>NZ_JODC01000163.1 GCF_000720765.1 Streptomyces sp. NRRL S-646 | reverse complement strand
CGTTGTCACCGAAGCGGGTGATGGCGGAGATCCGGTCGCCCTCCAGCGAGAGCACCACCAGCCCGTAGGCGTGCGCGATCGGGCTGGTGGGATCGCGCAAATAGGAGCCGAACGCCGGCTGGCCGTTCGCCCGCGCGGGCACCAGCCGGAGCGCTTTGCCGCCCCACCAGGGGAGGGTCTCGTAGAACCGGGCGATGGCC
>NZ_JODC01000162.1 GCF_000720765.1 Streptomyces sp. NRRL S-646 | reverse complement strand
CGTTGTCACCGAAGCGGGTGATGGCGGAGATCCGGTCGCCCTCCAGCGAGAGCACCACCAGCCCGTAGGCGTGCGCGATCGGGCTGGTGGGATCGCGCAGGTAGGAGCCGAACGCCGGCTGGCCGTTCGCCCGCGCGGGCACCAGCCGGAGCGCTTTGCCGCCCCACCAGGGGAGGGTCTCGTAGAACCGGGCGATGGCC
>NZ_JODC01000161.1 GCF_000720765.1 Streptomyces sp. NRRL S-646 | reverse complement strand
GCTGTTCGGCGCCGAGTACGCCAACGTGCAGCCCCACTCGGGTGCCTCCGCCAACCAGGCCGCGCTGTTCGCGCTGGCCCAGCCCGGCGACACCATCCTCGGGCTGGACCTGGCGCACGGCGGCCATCTCACCCATGGGATGCGGCTGAACTTCTCCGGCAAGCAGTTCAACGTGGTCGCCTACCACGTGGACGACTCCGGT
>NZ_JODC01000160.1 GCF_000720765.1 Streptomyces sp. NRRL S-646 | reverse complement strand
GCTGTTCGGCGCCGAGTACGCCAACGTGCAGCCCCACTCGGGTGCCTCCGCCAACCAGGCCGCGCTGTTCGCGCTGGCCCAGCCCGGCGACACCATCCTGGGCCTGGACCTGGCGCACGGCGGCCATCTCACCCATGGGATGCGGCTGAACTTCTCCGGCAAGCAGTTCAACGTGGTCGCCTACCACGTGGACGACTCCGGT
>NZ_JODC01000159.1 GCF_000720765.1 Streptomyces sp. NRRL S-646 | reverse complement strand
GCCGTTGTGGCTGGGGTCGGTGAAGTCGAACATCGGGCACACGCAGGCGGCTGCGGGTGTGGCTGGTGTGATCAAGATGGTGCTGGCGATGCAGCACGGAATCCTGCCGCGGACCTTGCATGTGGATGAGCCGTCGTCGCACGTGGACTGGTCGGCCGGGGCCGTGGAGCTGTTGACGGACGAGCGGGACTGGCCGAGGGAGG
>NZ_JODC01000158.1 GCF_000720765.1 Streptomyces sp. NRRL S-646 | reverse complement strand
TTAAGCGTGGTTCGCCAGGTCGGGGCCGAACCGGGCACGTCTTGAGCGGGACCGCATCCGCTCGCGACATACAACTCGTCCAGCCATACTCCCCTGGCTCTCACTCCGTCCGATGCGACCGGAGCAACCAGCGTCGTCACCACGGGCTCGTGCCCGTCCAGGAACCAGACCTCCACGTCCAGGCCGACGCTATGGAAGAGAAGCCCA
>NZ_JODC01000157.1 GCF_000720765.1 Streptomyces sp. NRRL S-646 | reverse complement strand
CTCGTCGAGGTCGGCCTCCAGGCCGTTGCGCTCGCCGTCGATGATGCGCCGCTTGAGGCGCTCCTGAAGCGGCAGGGCGGCCAGCTCCTCGGCCTTGCCGGCCTTCAGGGACTTCGCGGTGGCGCCCTCGAACAGGGCCATCAGCTTCTGCAGCGGGTCGTAGCCCTCGGACCGGCGGTCGTGGATCAGGTCGAGGGCCGTCTGCACC
>NZ_JODC01000156.1 GCF_000720765.1 Streptomyces sp. NRRL S-646 | reverse complement strand
CTCGTCGAGGTCGGCCTCCAGGCCGTTGCGCTCGCCGTCGATGATGCGCCGCTTGAGGCGCTCCTGAAGCGGCAGGGCGGCCAGCTCCTCGGCCTTGCCCGCCTTCAGCGACTTCGCGGTGGCGCCCTCGAACAGGGCCATCAGCTTCTGCAGCGGGTCGTAGCCCTCGGACCGGCGGTCGTGGATCAGGTCGAGGGCCGTCTGCACC
>NZ_JODC01000155.1 GCF_000720765.1 Streptomyces sp. NRRL S-646 | reverse complement strand
TTACCGAGGCGAAGCAGACGAAGGAGCGGTCCTGGCTGGGCGAGGTCTCCGCGGTCGTTCTGCAGCAGTCCCTGCGGGACGCCGAGACCGCGTACCGCAACTTCTTCGCCTGCCTCAAGGGCGAGCGCAAGGGACCGAAGGTGGGAGCACCACGGTTGAAGTCCCGTAAGGACGCGCGGCAGTCGATCCGGTTCACCGCCAATGCCCGCTG
>NZ_JODC01000154.1 GCF_000720765.1 Streptomyces sp. NRRL S-646 | reverse complement strand
TTACCGAGGCGAAGCAGACGAAGGAGCGGTCCTGGCTGGGCGAGGTCTCCGCGGTCGTTCTGCAGCAGTCCCTGCGGGACGCCGAGACCGCGTACCGCACCTTCTTCGCCTCCCTCAAGGGCGAGCGCAAGGGACCGAAGGTGGGAGCACCACGGTTGAAGTCCCGTAAGGACGCGCGGCAGTCGATCCGGTTCACCGCCAATGCCCGCTG
>NZ_JODC01000153.1 GCF_000720765.1 Streptomyces sp. NRRL S-646 | reverse complement strand
GCCGTTGTGGCTGGGGTCGGTGAAGTCGAACATCGGGCACACGCAGGCGGCTGCGGGTGTGGCTGGTGTGATCAAGATGGTGCTGGCGATGCAGCACGGGACCCTGCCGCGCACCCTGCATGTGGATGAGCCGTCGTCGCACGTGGACTGGTCGGCCGGGGCCGTGGAGCTGTTGACGGACGAGCGGGACTGGCCGAGGGAGGATGACCGGCCGC
>NZ_JODC01000152.1 GCF_000720765.1 Streptomyces sp. NRRL S-646 | reverse complement strand
GGCGGTGGTGGCGGGTGGGTTGTCGTTGGAGGACGGGGCGCGGGTGGTGGCGCTGCGGTCCAAGGCGATCCGGGCCATTGCCGGCCGCGGTGGCATGGTCTCTCTCGCTCAACCCCTGGCGGATGTTGAGGAACTGGTGACGGCTTGGGCGGGCCGGATCGACGTTGCGGCGGTGAACGGTCCGGGTTCGGTGGTGGTGGCCGGGGATGCGGATGCGC
>NZ_JODC01000151.1 GCF_000720765.1 Streptomyces sp. NRRL S-646 | reverse complement strand
CGGATGTTGAGGAACTGGTGACGGCTTGGGCGGGCCGGATCGACGTTGCGGCGGTGAACGGTCCGGGTTCGGTGGTGGTGGCCGGGGATGCGGATGCGCTGGATGAGCTGATGGCGCACTGCGAGGCGGGGGAGATCCGGGCGCGTCGTATCCCGGTGGATTACGCCTCCCACACGAGGCATGTGGAGGCCATCGAGGCCGAGCTGGCCGAGGTTCTGGC
>NZ_JODC01000150.1 GCF_000720765.1 Streptomyces sp. NRRL S-646 | reverse complement strand
CCGAGGTTGACGACGTTGTAGCCGTTGTTGGACAGGATGATGTCGACGAGGTTCTTGCCGATGTCGTGCACGTCGCCGCGCACGGTGGCCAGCACGATGGTGCCCTTGCCGGCCTCGTCGCCCTCGACCTTGTCCATGTGCGGTTCGAGGTGGGCGACGGCCGTCTTCATCACCTCGGCGGACTGCAGCACGAACGGCAGCTGCATCTGGCCGGAGCCGAACA
>NZ_JODC01000149.1 GCF_000720765.1 Streptomyces sp. NRRL S-646 | reverse complement strand
AGGATGGTGTCGCCGGGCTGGGCCAGCGCGAACAGCGCGGCCTGGTTGGCGGAGGCACCCGAGTGGGGCTGCACGTTGGCGTACTCGGCGCCGAACAGCTCCTTGAGCCGGTCGATGGCGATCTGCTCGGCGACGTCCACGTGCTCGCAGCCGCCGTAGTAGCGCCGGCCCGGGTAGCCCTCGGCGTACTTGTTGGTCAGCACCGAGCCCTGCGCCTCCATGAC
>NZ_JODC01000148.1 GCF_000720765.1 Streptomyces sp. NRRL S-646 | reverse complement strand
CTGGTCAAGTCCACGGTGATCATGAAGGAGAACCTGGAGGAGCTCAACCAGCGCGGCCTGGCCGCCGACTTCCCGGTCATCCTCGGCGGCGCCGCGCTCACCCGCGCCTACGTCGAGCAGGACCTGCACGAGATCTACGAGGGCGAAGTCCGCTACGCCCGCGACGCGTTCGAGGGCCTGCGCCTGATGGACGCCCTGATCGGCGTCAAGCGCGGCGTGCCCGGCGC
>NZ_JODC01000147.1 GCF_000720765.1 Streptomyces sp. NRRL S-646 | reverse complement strand
CGCGGTCGG
This sequence comes from Streptomyces sp. NRRL S-646, assembly GCF_000720765.1. Lineage (GTDB taxonomy): Bacteria > Actinomycetota > Actinomycetes > Streptomycetales > Streptomycetaceae > Streptomyces. The sequence continues at coordinate 223 of NZ_JODC01000147.1, read as the reverse complement.
AGGACCGTTCCCGTCGTGCGGGTGTGTCGTCCTTCGGTATCAGTGGCACCAATGCCCATGTGATCCTCGAAGAGGCTCCCGAGGTGTCGGTGGAGGTGGTTGAGGCGCCGTCCGGGCCGGTGCCGGTGCCGGTGGTGGTGTCGGGTGCGAGTGCGGCGGCGTTGCGGGGTCAGGCGGAGCGGCTGGCGGCGTGGCTGTCGTCCGGTTCGGGGCTGTCGCACCG
>NZ_JODC01000146.1 GCF_000720765.1 Streptomyces sp. NRRL S-646 | reverse complement strand
CGCGGTCGGAGGACCGTTCCCGTCGTGCGGGTGTGTCGTCCTTCGGTATCAGTGGCACCAATGCCCATGTGATCCTCGAAGAGGCTCCCGAGGTGTCGGCGGAGGTGGTTGAGGCGCCGTCCGAGCCGGGGCTGGTGCCGGTGGTGGTGTCGGGTGCGAGTGCGGCGGCGTTGCGGGGTCAGGCGGAGCGGCTGGCGGCGTGGCTGTCGTCCGGTTCGGGGCTGTCGCACCG
>NZ_JODC01000145.1 GCF_000720765.1 Streptomyces sp. NRRL S-646 | reverse complement strand
ACCCTGCACGGCGTCCGCGAACCGCACCCGCTGACGCAGGTTGCGATACCAGTACCCGCCGTCCAGACCAGCTGTGTCGATGAGTTCGGCCTCGGTGGTGGAGAAGAACGGCACCACACCCAAACGCGGGACCACCGGTGCCAGAACCTCGGCCAGCTCGGCCTCGATGGCCTCCACATGCCTCGTGTGGGAGGCGTAATCCACCGGGATACGACGCGCCCGGATCTCCCCCGCCTCG
>NZ_JODC01000144.1 GCF_000720765.1 Streptomyces sp. NRRL S-646 | reverse complement strand
CGAGATCTACGAGGGCGAAGTCCGCTACGCCCGCGACGCGTTCGAGGGCCTGCGCCTGATGGACGCCCTGATCGGCGTCAAGCGCGGCGTGCCCGGCGCCAAGCTGCCCGAGCTGAAGCAGCGCCGGGTCAGGGCGGCGACGGTCGAGGTGGAGGAGCGCCCGCAGGAGGGCCACGTCCGCTCCGACGTCGCCACCGACAACCCCCTCCCCACCCCGCCCTTCTGGGGCACCCGCGTCATC
>NZ_JODC01000143.1 GCF_000720765.1 Streptomyces sp. NRRL S-646 | reverse complement strand
GATGACGCGGGTGCCCCAGAAGGGCGGGGTGGGGAGGGGGTTGTCGGTGGCGACGTCGGAGCGGACGTGGCCCTCCTGCGGGCGCTCCTCCACCTCGACGGCGGCCGCGGCGCGGACCCGGCGCTGCTTGAGTTCCGGCAGGGCCGCGCCGGGCACGCCGCGCTTGACGCCGATCAGGGCGTCCATCAGGCGCAGGCCCTCGAACGCGTCGCGGGCGTAGCGGACTTCGCCCTCGTAGATCTCG
>NZ_JODC01000142.1 GCF_000720765.1 Streptomyces sp. NRRL S-646 | reverse complement strand
GTGCTGCTGGCCGACGACGGCACGGAGTTGCTGCGGGGTCTGGAGTCGCTGGTGGCGGGTGTTCCGGCGGCTGGGCTGGTGCAGGGTGTGGCCGATGTGGATGGCCGTACGGTGTTCGTTTTTCCGGGGCAGGGTCCGCAGTGGCCGGGTATGGCCACTGAACTCCTCGACACCGATCCGGAGTTCGGTGGGCACTTTGCCGCGTGTGCGGCGGCTGTGGAGGAGTACGTCGACTGGTCGGTCGA
>NZ_JODC01000141.1 GCF_000720765.1 Streptomyces sp. NRRL S-646 | reverse complement strand
GAAGACCGAATTGAGCAGGATGCGCGCGGCCGGGTTCAGGCCGAAGGAGATGTTCGACAGGCCCAGCGTGGTCTGCACGTCCGGGTGGCGGCGCTTGAGTTCGCGGATCGCCTCGATGGTGGCGATGCCGTCCTTGCGGGACTCCTCCTGGCCGGTACAGATGGTGAAGGTCAGGGTGTCGATGAGGATGTCCGACTCGTGGATGCCCCAGGTGCCGGTCAGGTCGCCGATCAGCCGCTCGGCGATCTCG
>NZ_JODC01000140.1 GCF_000720765.1 Streptomyces sp. NRRL S-646 | reverse complement strand
CGGTTTCGAGGGTCCTGCGGTGACGGTGGACACGGCGTGTTCGTCGTCGCTGGTGGCGTTGCATCTGGCCGCGCAGGCGCTGCGGGCGGGTGAGTGCGACATGGCACTGGCTGGTGGTGTGACGGTGATGTCGACCCCGGAGATGTTCGTGGAGTTCTCGCGGCAGCGGGGGCTGGCGGTGGATGGTCGGTGCAAGGCGTTCTCGGACGGCGCGGATGGTACGGCGTGGTCGGAGGGTGTGGGTCTGCTG
>NZ_JODC01000139.1 GCF_000720765.1 Streptomyces sp. NRRL S-646 | reverse complement strand
GAAGACCGAATTGAGCAGGATGCGCGCGGCCGGGTTCAGGCCGAAGGAGATGTTCGACAGGCCCAGCGTGGTCTGCACGTCCGGGTGGCGGCGCTTGAGCTCGCGGATCGCCTCGATGGTGGCGATGCCGTCCTTGCGGGACTCCTCCTGACCGGTACAGATGGTGAAGGTCAGGGTGTCGATGAGGATGTCCGACTCGTGGATGCCCCAGGTGCCGGTCAGGTCGCCGATCAGCCGCTCGGCGATCTCG
>NZ_JODC01000138.1 GCF_000720765.1 Streptomyces sp. NRRL S-646 | reverse complement strand
GTTGTACGGCGGGCTGAACCGCGGACGGCTGGATGTGGCACGGCTGCGCAGGGCGCTGGTGGGACTGCCGCTTCCGCGGACGGCGGAGGGGCGGCTGGTGCTGGCAGTCGACGTCAGCAACTGGCTGCGGCCGGACGCGAATACCAGCCCGGATCGGCTGTTCTGCCACACGTACGGTCGGGGCAGGGGCTCGGCCCAGATGATTCCAGGGTGGCCCTACTCCTTCGTCGCTGCTCTGGAACCGGGTCGCACT
>NZ_JODC01000137.1 GCF_000720765.1 Streptomyces sp. NRRL S-646 | reverse complement strand
AGTGCGACCCGGTTCCAGAGCAGCGACGAAGGAGTAGGGCCACCCTGGAATCATCTGGGCCGAGCCCCTGCCCCGACCGTACGTGTGGCAGAACAGCCGGTCCGGGCTGGTATTCGCGTCCGGCCGCAGCCAGTTGCTGACGTCGACTGCCAGGACCAGCCGCCCCTCCGCCGTCCGCGGAAGCGGCAGTCCCACCAGCGCCCTGCGCAGCCGTGCCACATCCAGCCGTCCGCGGTTCAGCCCGCCGTACAAC
>NZ_JODC01000136.1 GCF_000720765.1 Streptomyces sp. NRRL S-646 | reverse complement strand
CCAACATCCAGACCGGGATGCCCAGTTCCGCTATCTCAACGAGCAGGCCCGCGATCACCGGGAGGCCGGCCAGCCGGTGATCAGCGTGGACACCAAGAACAAGGAGCTCGTCGGCGAGTTCAAGAACAACGGACGCCAATGGCGGCCTGCGGCTGACCCGGTGCAGGTGAACGTCCATGACTTCGCCGACCCGCAGCTGGGCAAGGCCGTCCCGTACGGGATCTACGATCTCGCGGCGGACACCGGCTGGGTCAAC
>NZ_JODC01000135.1 GCF_000720765.1 Streptomyces sp. NRRL S-646 | reverse complement strand
GTTGACCCAGCCGGTGTCCGCCGCGAGATCGTAGATCCCGTACGGGACGGCCTTGCCCAGCTGCGGGTCGGCGAAGTCATGGACGTTCACCTGCACCGGATCAGCCGCAGGCCGCCACTGGCGTCCGTTGTTCTTGAACTCGCCGACGAGCTCCTTCTTCTTGGTGTCCACGCTGATCACCGGCTGGCCGGCCTCCCGGTGATCGCGGGCCTGCTCGTTGAGATAGCGGAACTGGGCATCCCGGTCTGGATGTTGG
>NZ_JODC01000134.1 GCF_000720765.1 Streptomyces sp. NRRL S-646 | reverse complement strand
CCACACGCAGGCGGCTGCCGGTGTCGGTGGTGTGATCAAGATGGTGATGGCGATGCGGCATGGGGTGCTGCCGCGCACCCTGCACGCCGACGAGCCGTCGTCGCATGTGGACTGGACGGCGGGGGAGGTCACCCTGCTGACCGACGGTGTGGAGTGGCCGCGGTCGGAGGACCGTTCCCGTCGTGCGGGTGTGTCGTCCTTCGGTATCAGTGGCACCAATGCCCATGTGATCCTCGAAGAGGCTCCCGAGGTGTCGG
>NZ_JODC01000133.1 GCF_000720765.1 Streptomyces sp. NRRL S-646 | reverse complement strand
ATGCCGGATTCCATGCTCGGTCACCAGGTGCCGGGCCACCAGCGCACCCAGACCACCCGTACCACCGGTCACCAGCACCGTGCCGTCCGGATCCAACGGCACCGGGACCGTGAGCACGACCTTGCCCACATGCCGCGCCTGCGACACATACCGGAACGCCTCCGGGGCGCGCCGCACATCCCAGCACGTCACGGGCAGGGGCCTGAGCACGCCCGCCTCGAACAGCGCGACCAGGTCGGCCAGCATCTCCCCGATCCGCTCCGG
>NZ_JODC01000132.1 GCF_000720765.1 Streptomyces sp. NRRL S-646 | reverse complement strand
TGTGGCGGCTGGTCAGTGAGGGCGGGGACGCGATCGGCGGGTTCCCGTCGGATCGTGGTTGGGATCTGGAGGGTCTTTACGATCCGGAGCCGGGCACTGCGGGCCGGGTGTATGTGCGTGAGGGTGGTTTCCTCTACGACGCGTCGGAGTTCGATGCGGGGTTGTTCGGGATTTCGCCGCGTGAGGCATTGGCGATGGATCCGCAGCAGCGGTTGCTGCTGGAGACGTCGTGGGAGGTGCTGGAGCGGGCCGGTATCGACCCGGC
>NZ_JODC01000131.1 GCF_000720765.1 Streptomyces sp. NRRL S-646 | reverse complement strand
CGTATTCCTGACCGCGTACTACGCCCTTACCGAGCTGGGTGGGGTGCGGGCCGGGGAGTCGGTGCTGGTGCATGCGGCGGCCGGTGGTGTGGGTATGGCGGCCACGCAGCTGGCACGGCATCTGGGTGCCGAGGTGTTCGGTACGGCGAGTGCGGCTAAGTGGGACACGCTGCGGGAGCTGGGTCTGGACGAGGCGCACATCGCTTCCTCCCGGGACACGGAGTTCGAGGCGGCGTTCCTGGCGGCGACCGGTGGTCGTGGCATG
>NZ_JODC01000130.1 GCF_000720765.1 Streptomyces sp. NRRL S-646 | reverse complement strand
CGACCTTGTCCATGTGCGGTTCGAGGTGGGCGACGGCCGTCTTCATCACCTCGGCGGACTGCAGCACGAACGGCAGCTGCATCTGGCCGGAGCCGAACAGCTCGCCGACCACCTTCATGCCGTCCAGGAGCGTCTCGTTGACGATGTCGAGGGCCTTGCGGGTCTGGAGTGCCTCGTCGAGGTCGGCCTCCAGGCCGTTGCGCTCGCCGTCGATGATGCGCCGCTTGAGGCGCTCCTGAAGCGGCAGGGCGGCCAGCTCCTCGGCCTTG
>NZ_JODC01000129.1 GCF_000720765.1 Streptomyces sp. NRRL S-646 | reverse complement strand
CGACCTTGTCCATGTGCGGTTCGAGGTGGGCGACGGCCGTCTTCATCACCTCGGCGGACTGCAGCACGAACGGCAGCTGCATCTGGCCGGAGCCGAACAACTCGCCGACGACCTTCATGCCGTCCAGCAGCGTCTCGTTGACGATGTCCAGGGCCTTGCGGGTCCGGAGGGCCTCGTCGAGGTCGGCCTCCAGGCCGTTGCGCTCGCCGTCGATGATGCGCCGCTTGAGGCGCTCCTGAAGCGGCAGGGCGGCCAGCTCCTCGGCCTTG
>NZ_JODC01000128.1 GCF_000720765.1 Streptomyces sp. NRRL S-646 | reverse complement strand
CTGGGTTGATAGGCCGGATCTGGAAGCACCGCAAGGTGTGGAGGTGACCGGTACTAATAGGCCGAGGGCTTGTCCTCAGTTGCTCGCGTCCACTGTGTTGGTTCTGAAACCACGAACAGCCCCATGCCCGGGATCGGGTGTGGTGTGGCACATGTTCGACAGTTTCATAGTGTTTCGGTGGTTATAGCGTGAGGGAAACGCCCGGTTACATTCCGAACCCGGAAGCTAAGCCTTACAGCGCCGATGGTACTGCAGGGGGGACCCTGTGGG
>NZ_JODC01000127.1 GCF_000720765.1 Streptomyces sp. NRRL S-646 | reverse complement strand
TCCGACAGCCGCTCCACCAGCAGCAGACCCACACCCTCCGACCACGCCGTACCATCCGCGCCGTCCGAGAACGCCTTGCACCGACCATCCACCGCAAGCCCCCGCTGCCGCGAGAACTCCACGAACATCTCCGGGGTCGACATCACCGTCACACCACCAGCCAGTGCCAGATCGCACTCACCCGCCCGCAGCGCCTGCGCGGCCAGATGCAACGCCACCAGCGACGACGAACACGCCGTGTCCACCGTCACCGCAGGACCCTCGAAACCG
>NZ_JODC01000126.1 GCF_000720765.1 Streptomyces sp. NRRL S-646 | reverse complement strand
GAGTCCAGCCACCGACAGGTCCTCCACGGCGATCCCTTGGTTCTCGGATATCAGCTTCGTGGAGAGCTGGTGGTGGAACTCGCGGCGCGCGTCGGCAACTTCGGCATGGGCACGGGCAACCATGTGGCGGGCCTTGGCCCGGTTCTTCGATCCCTTCTGCTTGCGGGACAACTCCGGCTGGGCCTTCTTCAGCTTCTTCTCCGCACGCCGCAAAAAGCGCGGAGAGTCGATCTTCGTGCCGTCGGACAGGACCGCGAAGTGGGTCAGGCCGAG
>NZ_JODC01000125.1 GCF_000720765.1 Streptomyces sp. NRRL S-646 | reverse complement strand
GGCGCGCCGCACATCCCAGCACGTCACGGGCAGGGGCCTGAGCACGCCCGCCTCGAACAGCGCGACCAGGTCGGCCAGCATCTCCCCGATCCGCTCCGGCGCCACGTCCATCAGATCGAACGCCCGATAGGCCACGCCCGCGTGCTCGGCAGCCACCACCTCCGGGTCACGGATGTCGGTCTTGCCCATCTCCAGGAAACGCCCACCACGCGGCAGCAACCTCAGCGACGCGTCCACGAACTCACCAGCCAGCGAGTCCAGTACGACATCCATG
>NZ_JODC01000124.1 GCF_000720765.1 Streptomyces sp. NRRL S-646 | reverse complement strand
GAGCGCGGCGCCGCCGAGGATGACCGGGAAGTCGGCGGCCAGGCCGCGCTGGTTGAGCTCCTCCAGGTTCTCCTTCATGATCACCGTGGACTTGACCAGCAGCCCGGACATGCCGATCACGTCGGCGCGGTGCTCGGCGGCGGCCTCCAGGATCGCCGAGACGGGCTGCTTGATGCCGAGGTTGACGACGTTGTAGCCGTTGTTGGACAGGATGATGTCGACGAGGTTCTTGCCGATGTCGTGCACGTCGCCGCGCACGGTGGCCAGCACGATG
>NZ_JODC01000123.1 GCF_000720765.1 Streptomyces sp. NRRL S-646 | reverse complement strand
GAGCGCGGCGCCGCCGAGGATGACCGGGAAGTCGGCGGCCAGGCCGCGCTGGTTGAGCTCCTCCAGGTTCTCCTTCATGATCACCGTGGACTTGACCAGGAGCCCGGACATGCCGATCACGTCGGCGCGGTGCTCGGCGGCGGCCTCCAGGATCGCCGAGACCGGCTGCTTGATACCGAGGTTGACGACGTTGTAGCCGTTGTTGGACAGGATGATGTCGACGAGGTTCTTGCCGATGTCGTGCACGTCGCCGCGCACGGTGGCCAGCACGATG
>NZ_JODC01000122.1 GCF_000720765.1 Streptomyces sp. NRRL S-646 | reverse complement strand
CAGGTTGAGGTCATCCAGACCGACAACGGCGCCGAGTTCCAGTCCGCCTTCCACTGGCACGTCCTGGACAAGGGCATCGCCCACACCTACATCAAGCCCTGCACCCCGCGGCTGAACGGCAAAGTCGAACGCTCGCACCGGATCGACGCAGAGGAGTTCTACCGGCTCCTCGACGGCGCCATCATCGACGACGCCGAGGTCTTCAACGACAAGCTGCGCGAGTGGGAGGACTACTACAACTACCATCGCCCCCATGGCGGCCTTGGCGGCCAGACCCC
>NZ_JODC01000121.1 GCF_000720765.1 Streptomyces sp. NRRL S-646 | reverse complement strand
CGGGCGCGTCGTATCCCGGTGGACTACGCCTCCCACACGAGGCACGTCGAAGCCATCGAGACCGAACTGGCCGAGGTGCTCGCGGCGGTCTCCCCCCGCTCGGGTGAGGTGCCGTTCTTCTCCACCACCGAGGCCGAACTCATCGACACCGCCGGTCTGGACGGCGGCTACTGGTATCGCAACCTGCGCCAGCGCGTGCGGTTCGCCGACGCCGTCCAGGGCCTGGTCGAGCAGGGATACTCCGCGTTCGTGGAGGTCAGCTCCCACCCCGTCCTCGG
>NZ_JODC01000120.1 GCF_000720765.1 Streptomyces sp. NRRL S-646 | reverse complement strand
GGGGTCTGGCCGCCAAGGCCGCCATGGGGGCGATGGTAGTTGTAGTAGTCCTCCCACTCGCGCAGCTTGTCGTTGAAGACCTCGGCGTCGTCGATGATGACGCCGTCGAGGAGCCGGTAGAACTCCTCTGCGTCGATCCGGTGCGAGCGTTCGACTTTGCCGTTCAGCCGCGGGGTGCGGGGCTTGATGTAGGTGTGGGCGATGCCCTTGTCCAGGACGTGCCAGTGGAAGGCGGACTGGAACTCGGCGCCGTTGTCGGTCTGGATGACCTCAACCTG
>NZ_JODC01000119.1 GCF_000720765.1 Streptomyces sp. NRRL S-646 | reverse complement strand
TCACCGATGGAGTGACCGGCCAGCACGTCGGGGCGCACACCCCAGGACTCCAGCAGCCGGAACAGCGCCACTTCCAGGGCGAACAGGGCGGGCTGGGCGAACTCGGTCCGGTTCAGGCGCTCCGCGTCCGCACCGAAGACAACCTCCCGCAGGCCGAACGGCAGTTCCGCATCCACCGCGTCGAAGGCTTCCGCGAAGACCGGATACGCCTCATACAACTCCCGCCCCATACCCAGCCGTTGAGACCCCTGCCCCGCGAACAGGAACGCCGTCCGCCCC
>NZ_JODC01000118.1 GCF_000720765.1 Streptomyces sp. NRRL S-646 | reverse complement strand
GCGGCAGCACCCCATGCCGCATCGCCATCACCATCTTGATCACACCACCGACACCGGCAGCCGCCTGCGTGTGGCCGATGTTCGACTTCAACGAACCCAACCACAACGGCCGTTCACGGTCCTGGCCATAGGTGGCCAGCAGCGCCTGCGCCTCGATCGGGTCACCCAGCGGCGTCCCGGTGCCGTGCGCCTCCACCACGTCCACATCGGCGGGCTTCAGCCCGGCACCGGCCAGCGCCTGCCGGATCACCCGCTGCTGCGACGGACCATTCGGCGCCGTCAGA
>NZ_JODC01000117.1 GCF_000720765.1 Streptomyces sp. NRRL S-646 | reverse complement strand
GACTTCGCGGTGGCGCCCTCGAACAGGGCCATCAGCTTCTGCAGCGGGTCGTAGCCCTCGGACCGGCGGTCGTGGATCAGGTCGAGGGCCGTCTGCACCTCTTCCTCGCTGAACCGGGCGATCGGCAGGATCTTCGAGGCGTGCACGATCGCCGAGTCCAGACCGGCCTTGACGCACTCGTCCAGGAAGACCGAATTGAGCAGGATGCGCGCGGCCGGGTTCAGGCCGAAGGAGATGTTCGACAGGCCCAGCGTGGTCTGCACGTCCGGGTGGCGGCGCTTGAG
>NZ_JODC01000116.1 GCF_000720765.1 Streptomyces sp. NRRL S-646 | reverse complement strand
TCTGACGGCGCCGAATGGTCCGTCGCAGCAGCGGGTGATCCGGCAGGCGCTGGCCGGTGCCGGGCTGAAGCCCGCCGATGTGGACGTGGTGGAGGCGCATGGCACGGGGACGCCGCTGGGTGATCCGATCGAGGCGCAGGCGCTGCTGGCCACCTATGGCCAGGACCGTGAACGGCCGTTGTGGCTGGGTTCGTTGAAGTCGAACATCGGCCACACGCAGGCGGCTGCCGGTGTCGGTGGTGTGATCAAGATGGTGATGGCGATGCGGCATGGGGTGCTGCCGC
>NZ_JODC01000115.1 GCF_000720765.1 Streptomyces sp. NRRL S-646 | reverse complement strand
CCCCGCACCCGCCAACGCCGCCCGGATCACCCGCTGCTGCGACGGACCATTCGGAGCCGTGAGGCCATTCGACGCACCGTCCTGATTGACCGCACTGCCCCGCACCACAGCGAGCACCCGGTGCCCGTTACGCCGCGCATCCGACAACCGCTCCACCAGCAGCATGCCCACACCCTCGGCCCAGCCGGTACCATCCGCACCCTCCGCGAACGCCTTGCACCGACCGTCCACCGCAAGCCCCCGCTGCCGCGAGAACTCCACGAACACACCCGGCGTCGACATCACCGTCACA
>NZ_JODC01000114.1 GCF_000720765.1 Streptomyces sp. NRRL S-646 | reverse complement strand
TGTGACGGTGATGTCGACGCCGGGTGTGTTCGTGGAGTTCTCGCGGCAGCGGGGGCTTGCGGTGGACGGTCGGTGCAAGGCGTTCGCGGAGGGTGCGGACGGTACCGGCTGGGCCGAGGGTGTGGGCATGCTGCTGGTGGAGCGGTTGTCGGATGCCCGGCGTAACGGGCACCGGGTGCTCGCCGTGGTCCGTGGCAGTGCGGTCAATCAGGACGGTGCGTCGAATGGCCTCACGGCTCCGAATGGTCCGTCGCAGCAGCGGGTGATCCGGGCGGCGTTGGCGGGTGCGGGG
>NZ_JODC01000113.1 GCF_000720765.1 Streptomyces sp. NRRL S-646 | reverse complement strand
TCCGAGGCGCTGGGCGCTGTGGAGATCGGTGCGTCGCTGGTGCGTTCCCGGTCGGTGTTCGAGCACCGGGCGGTGGTGTGGGGCGCCGATCGTGCGGAGCTGCTGCGGGGGCTTGAGGCGGTGGCGGCGGGTGAGTCCGCTGCCGGCGCGGTGACCGGTGCGGTGGGTGAAGGGGGCCGTACTGCCTTCCTGTTCGCCGGTCAGGGCTCGCAACGCCTGGGTATGGGCCGGGAGTTGTATGAGGAGTATCCGGTCTTCGCGGATGCCTTCGACGCGGTGTGCGCTCACCTGGAC
>NZ_JODC01000112.1 GCF_000720765.1 Streptomyces sp. NRRL S-646 | reverse complement strand
GCCGGTCAGGGCTCGCAACGCCTGGGTATGGGCCGGGAGTTGTATGAGGAGTATCCGGTCTTCGCGGATGCCTTCGACGCGGTGTGCGCTCACCTGGACCCCGACCTCGAACTGCCGCTGCGAGAGGTTGTCTTCGGTGCGGACGCGGAGCGGCTGAACCGGACGGAGTACGCGCAGCCTGCCCTGTTCGCGCTCGAGGTGGCGTTGTTCCGGCTGCTGGAGTCGTGGGGGGTTCGTCCGGACGTGCTGGCCGGTCATTCGATCGGTGAGATGGCGGCGGCGCATGTGGCGGGGG
>NZ_JODC01000111.1 GCF_000720765.1 Streptomyces sp. NRRL S-646 | reverse complement strand
GCAGGAGGCCGCCCCGGACGCGGTGGTGGTGGGCAGTCTGCGCCGTAACGACGGTGATGCCTCCCGTTTCCTGACCTCGCTGGCCGAGGCGTGGGTGCGTGGTATCCCGGTCGACTGGACGGCGGTCCTGGCCGGGCACACGACGGCCGGACGGTCCCGCTGCCCACCTATGCCTTCCAGCACCGTCGTTACTGGCTGGAGAAGACCGCTCCCGTCCCGGCCCTGGCCTCCGGGCGGGAGGTGGACGCCCGGTTCTGGGAGGCGGTCGAGCGCGAGGATCTGGAAGCCCTCGCCGACACCCTTCGGCTGGCGGACAGTGAGCCGTTGGCGGAGGTGCTTCCCGCGCTGTCGAGTTGGCACAAGGGTCGGGCGGCGCGGTCGGTGGTGGACGGCTGGCGGTACAAGGTGGTCTGGAAGCCCGTGGGCCGGGACA
>NZ_JODC01000110.1 GCF_000720765.1 Streptomyces sp. NRRL S-646 | reverse complement strand
GAACCTCTTTCATCCTGAATAGTCGCAGGTCAAGAGGGTGTGGATGGCTTGGACGGCGGTGCCGATACGTCGGGTTGAACATCGGGCTCGCCGTAACAGTCGCCAGGACTTCAGCTGTGCGAAGGTGCGCTCGCCGGGAGCCCGCAGCCGGGCGTGGTCGCGGTTGAACTGCTGGTAGTGCTCGGGCTGTTCGTGGTGGTGGTAGTGGGGGGTGCGGACGGTGGCGCCGGCACCCTGGTAGGCCCGGTCGGCGAGCACGAGAATCTGCCGGGTCAGGCACGCTTGGACGATGCCGTGGGCGCGGGC
>NZ_JODC01000109.1 GCF_000720765.1 Streptomyces sp. NRRL S-646 | reverse complement strand
GAACCTCTTTCATCCTGAATAGTCGCAGGTCAAGAGGGTGTGGATGGCTTGGACGGCGGTGCCGATACGTCGGGTTGAACATCGGGCTCGCCGTAACAGCCGCCAGGACTTCAGCTGTGCGAAGGCGCGCTCCCCGGGAGCCCGCAGCCTGGCGTGGTCGCGGTTGAACTGCTGGTAGTGCTCGGGCTGTTCGTGGTGGTGGTAGTAGGGGGTGCGGACGGTGGCGCCGGCACCCTGGTAGGCCCGGTCGGCGAGCACGAGAATCTGCCGGGTCAGGCACGCTTGGACGATGCCGTGGGCGCGGGC
>NZ_JODC01000108.1 GCF_000720765.1 Streptomyces sp. NRRL S-646 | reverse complement strand
GGCAGTGCGGTCAATCAGGACGGTGCGTCGAATGGCCTCACGGCTCCGAATGGTCCGTCGCAGCAGCGGGTGATCCGGGCGGCGTTGGCGGGTGCGGGGTTGTCGCCGCGGGATGTGGATGCGGTGGAGGCGCATGGCACGGGTACGGCGCTGGGTGATCCGATCGAGGCGCAGGCGTTGTTGGCCACTTACGGTCAGGGTCGTGAGCGGCCGTTGTGGCTGGGGTCGGTGAAGTCGAACATCGGGCACACGCAGGCGGCTGCGGGTGTGGCTGGTGTGATCAAGATGGTGCTGGCGATGCAGCACGG
>NZ_JODC01000107.1 GCF_000720765.1 Streptomyces sp. NRRL S-646 | reverse complement strand
CAGATGCAACGCCACCAGCGACGACGAACACGCCGTGTCCACCGTCACCGCAGGACCCTCGAAACCGAACGTGTACGCAATACGCCCCGACGCCACACTCAGGGTCGTGCCGGTGAGGACATACCCGTCGGACTCCTCGACGGCATCGCGCAGGCATGCTCCGTAGCCCTGTTCCACGAGTCCGGTGAAGACGCCGGTGCGGCTGCCGCGCAACGTGGCCGGGTCGATACCGGCCCGCTCCAGCACCTCCCACGACGTCTCCAGCAGCAACCGCTGCTGCGGATCCATCGCCAATGCCTCACGCGGCGAAATCCCG
>NZ_JODC01000106.1 GCF_000720765.1 Streptomyces sp. NRRL S-646 | reverse complement strand
GATCAAGCGGGTGCAGATTCTGGGGGCGTTGCAGGAGTCGTATCCGGTGTCGGAGGACGTCGATCCGGAGGTGCTCGCGGAGCTGCGGACGCTGGACGATATCGCCGGCTTCCTGGCTTCCACGGTGCCTGCCGAGTCGGCTCCGCAGCCGGTGGCTCCCGTGATCGAGACCGTCAACCTTCCCGAGCCCGAGCCCGCCCCAGCCATGAACTCGGCTGCCGCCGCCGGTGTGATGGTGGCGTTGATGGGTGCGGTGGCGGAGAAGACGGGTTATCCGGTGGAGATGTTGGAGCCGGGTATGGATGTCGAGGCTGATTTGGGCATCGAT
>NZ_JODC01000105.1 GCF_000720765.1 Streptomyces sp. NRRL S-646 | reverse complement strand
TCACGGTACTATCCGCTATCGGTCACCAGGGAATATTTAGGCTTAGCGGGTGGTCCCGCCAGATTCACACGGGATTTCTCGGGCCCCGTGCTACTTGGGTGTCTCTCAAACGAGCCGCTGACGTTTCGACTACGGGGGTCTTACCCTCTACGCCGGACCTTTCGCATGTCCTTCGCCTACATCAACGGTTTCTGACTCGTCCTGCCGCCGGCAGACGACAGAAGAGAGATCCCACAACCCCCACGACGCAACCCCTGCCGGGTCTCACACGTCGTAGGTTTGGCCTCATCCGGTTTCGCTCGCCACTACTCCCGGAATCACGGTTGTT
>NZ_JODC01000104.1 GCF_000720765.1 Streptomyces sp. NRRL S-646 | reverse complement strand
AACAACCGTGATTCCGGGAGTAGTGGCGAGCGAAACCGGATGAGGCCAAACCTACGACGTGTGAGACCCGGCAGGGGTTGCGTCGTGGGGGTTGTGGGAGTGTGCTTGATCGGTCTGCCGGCCGGTCGGAGAGTCAGAAACCGTTGATGTAGGCGAAGGACATGCGAAAGGTCCGGCGTAGAGGGTAAGACCCCCGTAGTCGAAACATCAGCGGCTCTCTTGCGTATTTCCCAAGTAGCACGGGGCCCGAGAAATCCCGTGTGAATCTGGCGGGACCACCCGCTAAGCCTAAATATTCCCTGGTGACCGATAGCGGATAGTACCGTGA
>NZ_JODC01000103.1 GCF_000720765.1 Streptomyces sp. NRRL S-646 | reverse complement strand
TGGAGCTGTTGACGGACGAGCGGGACTGGCCGAGGGAGGATGACCGGCCGCGCCGTGCCGCCGTGTCCGCCTTCGGTGTGAGCGGCACCAACGCCCACGTCGTCCTCGAACAGCCCGTCGTTGAAGAGCCTGCGGTTGCCGGCGCCGACGTGCCTGTGCCGTCTCTGGTGCCGTGGGTGGTGTCGGGGCGCAGTGGGGCGGCTTTGCGGGCGCAGGCGGGTCGGCTGGCCGGGTTTGTGAGCGGTTCCGAGGCGCTGGGCGCTGTGGAGATCGGTGCGTCGCTGGTGCGTTCCCGGTCGGTGTTCGAGCACCGGGCGGTGGTGTGGGGCGCCGATCGTGCGGAG
>NZ_JODC01000102.1 GCF_000720765.1 Streptomyces sp. NRRL S-646 | reverse complement strand
CCGGGCCTGCTGTGCTCGTTTTCGGAGCACCGGCCGGCTGAGGGGTTTTCCCGTGGAGGCGGCGAAATCCTCGGCGGACGCGTGCGGGTGTGAGGCGCCTTTGGCGTGCGGGCCGTTCCCAGGGTTTGCGGAGGTCTTCTGCGAGGGGCCGGGCGAGGCGGAGTTGGGTGTGGGCGGCAATGACCAGCCAGGTCCAGCGGTCGGCGGCGGCCGGCTCGCGGAGTTTGGGAGCGGTCCAGCCCAGCGCCTGCTTCATCATCCTGAAGGTGTGTTCAAGATCGAATCTGCGCAGGAATGCTTGCCAGAGCCGGTCCCCATCCCCGGCACTGGCGCCTGTGACTGACCA
>NZ_JODC01000101.1 GCF_000720765.1 Streptomyces sp. NRRL S-646 | reverse complement strand
TGGTCAGTCACAGGCGCCAGTGCCGGGGATGGGGACCGGCTCTGGCAAGCATTCCTGCGCAGATTCGATCTTGAACACACCTTCAGGATGATGAAGCAGACGCTGGGCTGGACCGCTCCCAAACTCCGCGAGCCGGCTGCCGCCGACCGCTGGACCTGGCTGGTCATTGCCGCCGACACCCAACTCCGCCTCGCCCGGCCCCTCGCAGAAGACCTCCGCAAACCCTGGGAACGGCCCGCACGCCAAGGGCGCCTCACACCCGCACGCGTCCGCCGAGGATTTCGCCGCCTCCACGGGAAAACCCCTCAGCCGGCCGGTGCTCCGAAAACGAGCACAGCAGGCCCGG
>NZ_JODC01000100.1 GCF_000720765.1 Streptomyces sp. NRRL S-646 | reverse complement strand
GGCGGTGGTGGCGGGTGGGTTGTCGTTGGAGGACGGGGCGCGGGTGGTGGCGCTGCGGTCCAAGGCGATCCGGGCCATTGCCGGCCGCGGTGGCATGGTGTCCGTCCCGCTGCCGCTCGCGGATGTTGAGGAGTTGCTGACGGCTTGGGCGGGCCGGATCGATATCGCGGCGGTGAACGGTCCGGGTTCGGTGGTGGTGGCCGGGGATGCGGACGCGCTGGATGAGCTGATGGCGCACTGCGAGGGCCACGACGTGCGGGCGCGTCGTATCCCGGTGGACTACGCCTCCCACACGAGGCACGTCGAAGCCATCGAGACCGAACTGGCCGAGGTGCTCGCGGCGGTCTCCCCCCGC
>NZ_JODC01000099.1 GCF_000720765.1 Streptomyces sp. NRRL S-646 | reverse complement strand
TCGGTCTTGCCCATCTCCAGGAAACGCCCACCACGCGGCAGCAACCTCAGCGACGCGTCCACGAACTCACCAGCCAGCGAGTCCAGTACGACATCCATGCCACGACCACCGGTCGCCGCCAGGAACGCCGCCTCGAACTCCGTGTCCCGGGAGGAGGCGATGTGCGCCTCGTCCAGACCGAGCTCGCGCAGGGTGTCCCATTTGCCGGCACTCGCCGTACCGAACACCTCGGCACCGAGATGCCGCGCCAGCTGCGTGGCGGCCATACCCACACCACCGGCCGCCGCATGCACCAGCACCGACTCCCCGGCCCGCACCCCACCCAGCTCGGTAAGGGCGTAGTACGCGGTCAGGAATACG
>NZ_JODC01000098.1 GCF_000720765.1 Streptomyces sp. NRRL S-646 | reverse complement strand
CGGGAGCGCCTGCATCAGCCGCCCCCGCGCCACCACCAGACGGCACGCGTCCGCCAGCGACCACACCCCCGCCACATGCGCCGCCGCCATCTCACCGATGGAGTGACCGGCCAGCACGTCCGGGCGCACCCCCCACGACTCCAGCAGCCGGAACAACGCCACCTCGAGCGCGAACAGGGCAGGCTGCGCGTACTCGGTCCGGTTCAGCCGCTCCGCGTCCGCACCGAAGACAACCTCTCGCAGCGGCAGTTCGAGGTCGGTGTCCAGGTGAGCGCACACCGCGTCGAAGGCATCCGCGAAGACCGGATACTCCTCATACAACTCCCGGCCCATACCCAGGCGTTGCGAGCCCTGACCGGC
>NZ_JODC01000097.1 GCF_000720765.1 Streptomyces sp. NRRL S-646 | reverse complement strand
CTGCTTCATCATCCTGAAGGTGTGTTCAAGATCGAATCTGCGCAGGAATGCTTGCCAGAGCCGGTCCCCATCCCCGGCACTGGCGCCTGTGACTGACCACCACAGCCAGACCGGCCTGGGGTTGCGGTCGCCGCGTAGGTGGTCGACCTGAAGACGGATGACCGTGCCTTCGATGACCGGCAGCGGTCCTTCGGGGTAGTCGGGGTCACCGTGGTGATGGTCGGGGCAGGCTGGGTGTCGGGATCCTCGAACTTGAACTCCGCCCCGCGCTTGGGCTTGCGCCCGCGTTTGCCTGCCGGCTGCGGCGGGGGCGGGAAGTACAGGACGCGGTCCGAACGCATCCGGCCCAGCAACTCCACGGGCAGGTCCGCGAGCAGGAATACCAGGCGGGTCACGTCATAGCCCGCATCGACGACGACCAGGACCAGCCGCCCCTCCGCCGTCCGCGGAAGCGGCAGTCCCACCAGCGCCCTGCGCAGCCGTGCCACATCCAGCCGTCCGCGGTTCAGCCCGCCGTACAACGCGCCATGCCCGCACCGGTGCTCAGGCGCCAAGGACAGCTCGACCAACGTCTTCACCGGACCGTCCTCACACAACAAGGCGTCGCCCAGCTCGAACAACGCGTCGCTCCGCCCGGTCAGACAGGCATAGAACTCCATCCGGAAGTAGGACAGTTCGGCCAACGCATCGCGCGGGACATCCCGGTGCAGCAGACTCATCGCTACGGCCTTCGTGCTGGTCAAGTGCCTCTGTGACGGAGCACAGAATCAGACGAAGGCCGCTCTCATGTCAGGCGCTCAGGC
>NZ_JODC01000096.1 GCF_000720765.1 Streptomyces sp. NRRL S-646 | reverse complement strand
GATTTGGGCATCGATTCGATCAAGCGGGTGCAGATTCTGGGGGCGTTGCAGGAGTCGTATCCGGTGTCGGAGGACGTCGATCCGGAGGTGCTCGCGGAGTTGCGGACGCTGGACGATATCGCCGGCTTCCTGGCTTCCACTGTGTCCGTCGAGTCTGCCCCGCAGCCCGCCCCTGCCCAGCCCCAGCCCGAGCCCGAGCCCGAGCCCGAGTCCGAGTCCGAGCCCGTGCCTGTGCCTGTGCCTGTGTCTGTGTCGGCCGCCAACTCGGCTGTTGCCGCTGGGGTGATGGTGGCGTTGATGGGTGCGGTGGCGGAGAAGACGGGTTATCCGGTGGAGATGTTGGAGCCGGGTATGGATGTCGAGGCTGATTTGGGCATCGAT
>NZ_JODC01000095.1 GCF_000720765.1 Streptomyces sp. NRRL S-646 | reverse complement strand
CGTCGGCTGGATCGTGTTTCGGCTGCCGGGGTGGAGAGTGGTTGGTGTCCGCGGGGGACGGTGCTGGTCACGGGTGGTACGGGTGCTCTGGGTGCTCGGGTGGCGCGGTGGGCGGCTGCGGAGGGTGCCGGTCATCTGGTGCTGACCAGTCGTCGGGGTCTGGAGGCTCCGGGTGCGGGGGAGTTGCGGGACGAGTTGTCGGCGTCCGGGGTGCGGGTGACGGTTGTCGCGTGTGATGTGGCGGATCGTGCGGCTCTCGCTGGGTTGTTGGCGGAGCATCCGGTGGATGCGGTGGTGCATACGGCGGGTGTGCTGGATGACGGTGTGATCGATGCGTTGACGCCGGAGCGGTTCGCGACGGTGTTGCGGGCGAAGGCGCTGGGCGCGCTGCATCTGGACGAACTCACCCGTGACCGCGA
>NZ_JODC01000094.1 GCF_000720765.1 Streptomyces sp. NRRL S-646 | reverse complement strand
CAGTGAGGGGAGCGAACATGTCCGGCCTCTTCCAAGTCCCCTGGTCCGACTACCGGTCCGACCTCCTCGACGCGCTCTGGCGCACCGTCTCCTACACCCTGGTCAGCTTCGCCGGCGCGGTTCTCCTCGGCATGGGCGTGGCGCTGCTCCGGCTGAACCGGGCGTGGCCCGCGCGGGCCCTCGCCGCCGTCTACACCGAGGTGTTCAAGAACGTCCCGCTGCTGGCCATCATCTTCCTGACCTACTTCGGCCTGGCCTCGGCCGGCATCCGGCTGGACGTGTTCACCGCCGGCTGCCTCAGCCTGATCGTCTTCTACGCCGCCTACCTGTCCGAGATCTTCCGTGCCGCGATCAGCGGCGTGCACGCCGGACAGACCGAGGCGGGCGAGGCGCTCGGACTGGGCAAGGCGGGCATCTTCGC
>NZ_JODC01000093.1 GCF_000720765.1 Streptomyces sp. NRRL S-646 | reverse complement strand
TGAACTTGCCGTGGGGCTGGGGGTGTTGGCCTCTGGTGAGGTGAGCGGCGCGGGTGTGGTGCGTGGTGCGGTTGCTGGTGGTGCTGACCGGGTGGCGTTCGTGTTCCCGGGTCAGGGGGCGCAGTGGGCCGGTATGGGACGCCAGTTGTGGGATGCGTCGCCGGTGTTCGCGGCGTCGATGGAGGCGTGTGAGGCCGCTCTTGCCCCGTTTGTGGGGTGGTCGCTGGGCGAGGTCGTGCGTGGCGGTAGTGACCTGGCTGGTGTGGATGTGGTGCAGCCGGTGTCGTGGGCGGTGATGGTGTCGCTGGCGGCGCTGTGGCGTGCCTGCGGGGTGCAGCCGTCGGTGGTGGTGGGTCATTCGCAGGGGGAGATTGCTGCGGCGGTGGTGGCGGGTGGGTTGTCGTTGGAGGACGGGGCGCGGGTGGTGGCGCTGC
>NZ_JODC01000092.1 GCF_000720765.1 Streptomyces sp. NRRL S-646 | reverse complement strand
AGCAAGGTCTGCGGGAGCGCGGTAAGGCAAGGCGCAGCGAGGCGGTCATCCGTGCCGCCTTCGAGTTGTTCGCCGAGCAGGGCTACGACGCCACGACGGTCGCCGAGATCGCGGAACGGGCCGAGGTCTCGCCGCGCACGGTGGCCATGTACTTCCGCTCCAAGCAGGACATCGCCATGTCCAAGTTCAGCGAGGGCGCGGACCGGCTGACCGAGGCGATGCGCAACCGGAGCCCCGACGAGCGTGCGGTGGACGTCCTCGGGCGGTGGCTGCTGGCGGAACACGAGTCGGGCGACGACGAGATGGTCGAACTGGAACGCCGCATGTTCGTCGCCAACCCCGAACTGGCTGCGCTGCGGACGGCACGGATGGACGCCGCCATCCGCGAATCGACCAGAGTCGTCGCCGAGGATCTCGGCGTCGCCCCGGAGACCGTCGG
>NZ_JODC01000091.1 GCF_000720765.1 Streptomyces sp. NRRL S-646 | reverse complement strand
GGAGTCGCTGGCCCTGGCCTTCGTGGCAGGACTCCAGCGTCTGCCGCCGCGGCAGCGCGCGGTGCTGGTGCTGCGCGACGTGCTCGGTTTCCGCACGGCGGAGGTGGCCGACCTGCTCGACAGCAGCGGCGTCTCGGTGAACAGCGCCCTGCAGCGGGCGCGTGCGGCCCTGGACGGCCAGTTGCCCGCGCGCGACCGCGACAGGGCGCCCCTGCCGCGCTCACCGCGTGAACGCGAGCTCGTCGGGCGGTTCGTGGACGCGATGGAGAGCTCCGACGTCGACGGGCTGGTCGCCCTGCTGACCGATGACGCCTGGCTGACGATGCCGCCCGAGCCCCTCGAGTACCAGGGACGTGTGGCCATCGCCCGGTTCTACGAGACCCTCCCCTGGTGGGGCGGCAAAGCGCTCCGGCTGGTGCCCGCGCGGGCGAACGGCCAGCCGGCGTTCGGCTCCTA
>NZ_JODC01000090.1 GCF_000720765.1 Streptomyces sp. NRRL S-646 | reverse complement strand
CCGGCGTTGGCCATCGCCAGCAAGCCGCGCCCGTAAAGGCGACGGACGCCGGTCGGATCGCTCGGTGCCGGCGGCAGGTCCACCGGCAGCTCGTCCTTGTACTTGTACCCCGGCCCTCCTTCGCCGGTGCCGGTCGGGTCGCCACACTGCAGGACCTTCAGCGTCGGGTACGCCGTCAGCCGATGGCACACCGTACGGTCGTAGAACCGGTGCCGCACCAGGTGCACGAAACTCTGGACCGTGCACGGCGCCTTGGCCCGGTCCAGACGCAGCGGGAGCGGGCCTTGGCTGGTCGGGACAGCCAAATCGACCGTGCCGTGGCTGGGGGTGCGTCGCGGGTCGGACGGCAGGGGAACCGGCCGCGCCGCCGGCTCGTCCGGGGTCTGGGTGTACTGGCAAGGACCGTGCGTGGTGCGCGGCGGGGCATCGTAAGCGGAGGCGGTGGTGCTGCCCCCGGACACAGCCAACGCTGCTGCCGCC
>NZ_JODC01000089.1 GCF_000720765.1 Streptomyces sp. NRRL S-646 | reverse complement strand
CGGGATTTCGCCGCGTGAGGCATTGGCGATGGATCCGCAGCAGCGGTTGCTGCTGGAGACGTCGTGGGAGGTGCTGGAGCGGGCCGGTATCGACCCGGCGACGCTGCGCGGCAGCCGCACCGGCGTCTTCACCGGCGCCATGGCGCAGGACTACGGCTCCGTCCTCCGCTCGGGCGAGCTCGACTCCGGTGGGTACCTCATGACCGGGAACACCGGCAGCGTGGCCTCCGGTCGTATCGCGTACACGTACGGTTTCGAGGGTCCTGCGGTGACGGTGGACACGGCGTGCTCATCGTCGCTGGTCGCCCTTCACCTGGCCGCGCAGGCGCTGCGCTCCGGCGAATGCGACATGGCACTGGCCGGTGGTGTGACCATGATGTCGACCCCGGAGACCTTCCTCGAGTTCTCGCGGCAGCGGGGGCTGGCGGTGGATGGTCGGTGCAAGGCGTTCTCGGACGGCGCGGATGGTACGGCGTGGTCGGAGGGTGTGGGTCTGCTG
>NZ_JODC01000088.1 GCF_000720765.1 Streptomyces sp. NRRL S-646 | reverse complement strand
CCACACGCAGGCGGCTGCCGGTGTCGGTGGTGTGATCAAGATGGTGATGGCGATGCGGCATGGGGTGCTGCCGCGCACCCTGCACGCCGACGAGCCGTCCTCGCACGTCGACTGGACGGCGGGCGACATCGAGTTGCTGACGGAGGCAGTGGAGTGGCCCGAGACGGGTCGCCCCCGTCGAGGGGGTGTGTCGTCCTTCGGCATCAGCGGCACCAACGCCCACGTCATCCTCGAAGAAGCGAACGAACTGACCCCCACTGACACACTCGACGACACTGCCACTGCCACTGCCACTGCCACTGCCACTGCCGAGACGACCGACGACCGTAACGTCCTCCTTCCCCTGTCCGGCGCGGAGCACGGAGCGCTGCGTGCCCAGGCGGAGCGGCTGGCGGCCCTGTTGTCGTCGGATTCCGGGCTGTCGCACCGTGATGTCGCGCTGTCGTTGGCGACGACGCGTTCCGCGCTGGAGCATCGTGCCGTGGTCGTGGCCGCCGACCGGGAGCAGGCCCTGTCTGGTCTGCGGGCAGTG
>NZ_JODC01000087.1 GCF_000720765.1 Streptomyces sp. NRRL S-646 | reverse complement strand
CGGTGGTGATCGTGGGGATGGCGTGCCGGTTCCCGGGTGGGGTGGGTTCGCCGGAGGATTTGTGGCGGCTGGTCAGTGAGGGCGGGGACGCGATCGGCGACTTCCCGACCGACCGCGGGTGGGACCTGGAGGGTCTTTACGATCCCGAGCCGGGCAGAGCTGGGCGCACGTATGTCCGCGAAGGCGGTTTCCTCTACGACGCGTCGGAGTTCGATGCGGGGCTGTTCGGTATCTCGCCGCGTGAGGCGTTGGCGATGGATCCGCAGCAGCGGTTGCTGCTGGAGACGTCGTGGGAGGTGCTGGAGCGGGCGGGTATCGACCCGGCCACGCTGCGCGGCAGCCGCACCGGCGTCTTCACCGGCGCGATCACACAGGATTACGGCACCTGTATGCGTGCCGGCGAGCACGACTCGGACGGCTACCTGCTCACTGGTTCTACGGGCAGTGTGGCGTCGGGGCGTATTGCGTACACGTTCGGTTTCGAGGGTCCTGCGGTGACGGTGGACACGGCGTGTTCGTCGTCGCTGGTGGCGTTGCATCTG
>NZ_JODC01000086.1 GCF_000720765.1 Streptomyces sp. NRRL S-646 | reverse complement strand
GGCGCCCAAGACGTCGCCGAACGCGACACACGTCGAGGTGGTCGGGAAGATCATCTATCTCCGGCAGAACTACCACTTCGGCCCCGAGAAGATCGCCATGTACCTCAAGCGGTACCACGACGTCACCATCAGCAAGTCCGGCGTCTGGCGCATCCTCAACCGCCTCGACATGGGCCGCCTGCCGGCCTCCCAGCGCTACAAGCGCCACGACCGCAGATGGAAGCGCTACGAGAAGCAACTGCCCGGCCACCGCGTCCAGATCGACGTGAAGTTCATCGAACCGCTCGCCTCAATGCCCCAGGGGCGCCGCGGCGGCCGCAACAAGTACTACCAATTCACCGCGATCGACGACTGCACCCGCCTGCGCGTCCTGCGGATCTATCCGACGCTGAACCAGAACACCGCCATCCAGTTCCTCGACTACGTGCTGCAGCGCTTGCCGTTCCAGGTTGAGGTCATCCAGACCGACAACGGCGCCGAGTTCCAGTCCGCCTTCCACTGGCACGTCCTGGACAAGGGCATCGCCCACACCTACATCAAGCCC
>NZ_JODC01000085.1 GCF_000720765.1 Streptomyces sp. NRRL S-646 | reverse complement strand
ACCCTGCACGGCGTCCGCGAACCGCACCCGCTGACGCAGGTTGCGATACCAGTACCCGCCGTCCAGACCAGCTGTGTCGATGAGTTCGGCCTCGGTGGTCGAGAAGAACGGCACCACACCCAAACGCGGGACCACCGGTGCGAGAACCTCGGCCAGCTCGGCCTCGATGGCCTCCACATGCCTCGTGTGGGAGGCGTAGTCCACCGGGATACGACGCGCCCGCACGTCGTGGCCCTCGCAGTGGGCCATCAGCTCATCCAGCGCATCCGCATCCCCGGCCACCACCACCGAACCCGGACCATTGACCGCCGCAACGTCGATCCGGCCCGCCCAAGCCGTCAGCAACTCCTCAACATCCGCCAGGGGTTGAGCGAGAGAGACCATGCCACCGCGGCCGGCGATCGCCCGGATCGCCTTGGACCGCAGCGCCACCACCCGCGCCCCGTCCTCCAACGACAGACCACCCGCCACCACCGCCGCAGCAATCTCCCCCTGCGAATGACCCACCACCACCGACGGCTCAACCCCGCAAGCACGCCACAACGCCGCCAGCGACACC
>NZ_JODC01000084.1 GCF_000720765.1 Streptomyces sp. NRRL S-646 | reverse complement strand
CGGTCAGTCGTTGCTGGGTGTGTCCGGGTGGGTTGCGGGTTCGGGCAGGGGTTCGGTGTTGCGGCTGCTGAGGCCGTCGAGGGAGATGTGCAGGAGGCGGCGCCACTGGCCGGGGTGGCTGTCGGCGGTTGTCAGGACGGCCTGGCTCAGGGAGCCGCTGAGCAGGACCAGGTCGTCGGTGGTGACGTCGGGGCGCAGGAGGCCGGCGTCCCTGCAGCGGGTGCGCAGCTCGTCGATGAAGGTGTAGCAGCGCTGGGCGCAGGAGGGGGTGGGGCCGCCCTTGGTGGTGTAGCTCTCGACGACGGCGCGGTTGTGGGCCTGCGTGGTGAGCATCTGCTCGAAGAAGCCGGTCAGCGCCTGCCAGGGGTCTTCGGTGGCGGTGGCCTGCTGGTGGGCGGCGGTGAGCCAGGAGTCGAACTGCTGTTCAAGGACGGTGAGGAGCAGGTCGTCCTTGGTCGGGAAGTGGCGGTAGAGCGTGCCCATGCCGACGCCGCTGCGCCGGGCGATCTCGCGGACGTCGACGGCGCCGCCGTGCTCGGCGAAGACGGCGCCGGCCGCCTCCATGATCGCGGCGCGGTTGCGTTCGGCGTCGGCGCGGCGGCCGCGCGGTGCGGGCTGTTCGGGTGCGGGGG
>NZ_JODC01000083.1 GCF_000720765.1 Streptomyces sp. NRRL S-646 | reverse complement strand
CGAACTGGCTGCGCTGCGGACGGCACGGATGGACGCCGCCATCCGCGAATCGACCAGAGTCGTCGCCGAGGATCTCGGCGTCGCCCCGGAGACCGTCGGCCCCCGGATGGTGGCCGTCGCGGCGACCGCCATCATCATCGAGCTCTTCACCGGCACCCAGGAGTCCGACCTCGAACAGGCCGCGGTGGTCGCCCTGCGCCTCATTGAGGCGGCCATCGAGTCCCTTCCTCGGGACGCCGGCTAGCGCCGGGTGTCCTTGGGTTTTCGGCCAGTTGCGGCGAAGGGGGCGCCTCCCGGCCGAAGGCTGGGCGAGCGTGCATGGGGGCACCTCCCGCCCCCCTTGGGGCCGGGGGAAGCGTCGCGACGGGGCGAAGGTTGCCTGCCGCGGCATTGGCACCGCACGCCGGCTCTCCGCACTTTCAGGAGTGGTGCACCCCGTGGGCGAAAGCGCGAGCGGTCACCAGGGGTAGGAGCGCCAGGGCCGCGGGGATCGCGAAGGCGAGGCGGAACGCGGGGTGGGGTGTGGGCCGGGTCCGGGGTGTGTCTGGGGGCCCGGGAATCGACCAGCGGGAGCAGGGCTGCGGGCCGGGGGTCACTGGGGGTGGTTCACGTGCCGGGGGCGGGGTGCGCTGCCGGCGTCCGGTGGTGCGGCCGGTCGGCGTCGCCCGGGTGAGCTGGAGCGCGGCGGGGCGGGGCTGGTGCGGTGTCCGCGCGGTGTGGTGCGCAGCGGTACGGCTCGGTGATGATGGCCCGACGGTCTCCGGGGCGACGCCGAGATCCTCGGCGACGACTCTGGTCGATTCGCGGATGGCGGCGTCCATCCGTGCCGTCCGCAGCGCAGCCAGTTCG
>NZ_JODC01000082.1 GCF_000720765.1 Streptomyces sp. NRRL S-646 | reverse complement strand
CAGACCGGGGTAGAGCGGGTGCTTGTCGGCGAGGGCCTTGACCCGGGTCTTGAGTGCCTCGGCCTCGTAGGACGGCTTGAGTGCCTCGGCGATGACGTCCGCGACCTCGGCGAAGTCCTCGGCGGTGAAGCCGCGGGTCGCCAGGGCCGGGGTGCCGATCCGCAGACCCGACGTCACCATGGGCGGACGCGGGTCGTTGGGGACGGCGTTGCGGTTGACCGTGATGCCGACCTCGTGGAGACGGTCCTCGGCCTGCTGCCCGTCCAGTGCGGAATGGCGCAGGTCGACGAGGATCAGGTGCACGTCGGTGCCGCCGGACAGGACGTTCACCCCGGCCTCGCGGGCGTCGGCCGCGGTCAGCCGCTCGGCCAGGATCCGGGCCCCCTCCACCGTACGCCGCTGGCGCTCCTTGAACTCCTCGGAGGCGGCGACCTTGAAGGAGACCGCCTTCGCCGCGATCACATGCTCCAGCGGACCGCCCTGGAAGCCCGGGAAGACCGAGGAGTTGAGCTTCTTGGCGAACTCCTTGCTGCGGGCCAGGATGATGCCGCCGCGCGGACCGCCGAGCGTCTTGTGGGTGGTGGAGGTGACCACGTCCGCGTGCTCGACGGGATTGGGGTGCAGCCCGGCGGCGACCAGCCCGGCGAAGTGCGCCATGTCCACCCACAGGTAGGCGCCGACCTCGTCCGCGATCCGCCGGAAGGCGGCGAAGTCGAGGTGGCGGGGGTAGGCCGACCAGCCCGCGATGATCACCTTGGGGCGGTGCTCCTTGGCCAGCCGCTCCAGCTCGGCCATGTCGACCAGACCGGAGTCGTCCACGTGGTAGGCGACCACGTTGAACTGCTTGCCGGAGAAGTTCAGCCGCATCCCATGGGTGAGATGGCCGCCGTGCGCCAGGTCCAG
>NZ_JODC01000081.1 GCF_000720765.1 Streptomyces sp. NRRL S-646 | reverse complement strand
CTCCGCACGATCGGCGCCCCACACCACCGCCCGGTGCTCGAACACCGACCGGGAACGCACCAGCCAGCTCCACGGCCCCGGCCGACCAGTCCACGTGCGACGACGGCTCATCCACATGCAAGGTCCGCGGCAAGGTCCCGTGCTGCATCGCCAGCACCATCTTGATCACACCCGCCACACCCGCAGCCGCCTGCGTGTGCCCGATGTTCGACTTCACCGACCCCAGCCACAACGGCCGCTCACGACCCTGACCATAGGTGGCCAACAACGCCTGCGCCTCGATCGGATCACCCAGCGCCGTACCCGTGCCATGCGCCTCCACCGCATCCACATCCCTCGGCGACAACCCCGCACCCGCCAACGCCGCCCGGATCACCCGCTGCTGCGACGGACCATTCGGAGCCGTCAGACCATTCGACGCACCGTCCTGATTGACCGCACTGCCACGGACCACGGCGAGTACCCGGTGCCCGTGAAGCCGCGCATCCGACAACCGCTCCACCACCACCACACCGGCGCCCTCACCCCATCCAGTCCCGTCCGCACCCTCCGCGAACGCCTTGCACCGACCGTCCACCGCAAGCCCCCGCTGCCGCGAGAACTCCACGAACGCCCCCGGCGTCGACATCACCGTCACACCACCGGCCAACGCCAGATCACACTCACCCGCACGCAACGCCTGCGCCGCCAGATGCAACGCCACCAACGACGACGAACACGCCGTGTCCACCGTCACCGCCGGACCCTCAAGCCCCAGCACATACGACACCCGGCCCGACAACACACTCGCCGCGTTGCCCGTGCCCACATGCCCCTCGAAGTCCTCACCCGAGGCCAGCAGCACGCCCGCGTAGTCCTGACCGTTCGTCCCCGCGAACACGCCCGTCCGACTGCCCCGCAACGCGCCCGGGGCAACACCCGCACGCTCCAACGCCTCCCACGACGTCTCCAGCAACAACCGCTGCTGCGGATCCGTCGCCAACGCCTCCCGCGGACTCATCCCGAAGAAACCCGCATCAAAACGACCCACA
>NZ_JODC01000080.1 GCF_000720765.1 Streptomyces sp. NRRL S-646 | reverse complement strand
ACGCTGCGGGAGCTGGGTCTGGACGAGGCGCACATCGCTTCCTCCCGGGACACGGAGTTCGAGGCGGCGTTCCTGGCGGCGACCGGTGGTCGTGGCATGGATGTCGTACTGGACTCGCTGGCTGGTGAGTTCGTGGATGCGTCGTTGCGGTTGCTGCCGCGTGGTGGGCGTTTCCTGGAGATGGGCAAGACCGACATCCGTGACCCGGAGGCGGTGGCCGCCGAGCACGCGGGCGTGGCCTATCGGGCGTTCGATCTGATGGACGTGGCGCCGGAGCGGATCGGGCAGATGCTGGCCGACCTGGTCGCGCTGTTCGAGGCGGGCGTTCTCAAGCCCCTTCCCGTGACGTGCTGGGATGTGCGGCGCGCCCCCGAAGCCTTCCGGTATGTGTCGCAGGCCCGCCATGTCGGCAAGGTCGTCCTGACCGTCCCGGTGCCGTTGGATCCGGACGGCACGGTGCTGGTGACCGGTGGTACGGGTGGTCTGGGTGCGCTGGTGGCCCGACACCTGGTCACCGAGCATGGAATCCGGCATCTGCTGCTGGCCAGCCGCCGCGGCCTGGAGGCCCCGGGTGCTGGTGAACTCGTCGCTGAACTGGCTGAGTTGGGTGCTCAGGTCGAGGTGGCAGCGGTTGACGTCGCCGACCGCGACCAAGTGGCCGGCGCCCTCGCGGCCATCCCCTCCGGGCACCCGCTGACTGCCGTGGTCCACACGGCCGGCGGCCAACTACGCGGCCGCCAACGCCTTCCTGGACGCCTTCGCCGTCACCCGCCGTTCCTCCGGCCTGCCCGCGACCGCCCTCGCCTGGGGCCCCTGGGCACCGGGTGCGGGCATGACCGCCGAGCTGACCGAGGCGGACCTGCGACGCATGGCACGCGGCGGCATGCAGCCGCTCGCCCCCGAACAAGGTCTGGGGCTGCTCGACGTTGCGCTGGAGCGGGGCGCCGGGTTGGAGCGGGCCGCAGTGTCGCCGATCGACCTCGATCTCGCGGGGCTGCGTCGGCGGGCGGCGGAGGAGGTTCCCGCGCTGCTGCGTGCCCTGGTCCGTGTCCGGGCCCGTCGCAAGGCCGAGGCCGGTACCGGAGCCCACCGGCAGGACGTGAGGACACAGTTGGCGGCCGCTCTGCCGGCCGACCGTGACCGACTCCTGTCCGACTTGGTGCGCGGCGCCGCGGCGGCCGTGCTCGGCCATGCCTCGGCCGCCGACATCGACGCAGACCACACCTTCGATGACCTGGGCTTCGACTCCCTCACCTCGGTCGATCTTTGCAACCGTCTGAACGCCGCCACCGGCATGCGGCTGCCCACCACCCTGATCTTCGACTACCCGACGCCCAGCGCCCTGGTGCGGCACATCAGGACGGAGCTCCTCGGCGGCGAGGAACCGAGTGCATCCGACCTGCTGCCCGCGCCGGCGAGCACGTCCGATGATCCGGTGGTGATCGTGGGGATGGCGTGCCGGTTCCCGGGTGGGGTGGGTTCGCCGGAGGATTTGTGGCG
>NZ_JODC01000079.1 GCF_000720765.1 Streptomyces sp. NRRL S-646 | reverse complement strand
GCCTCCCACGACGTCTCCAGCAACAACCGCTGCTGCGGATCCGTCGCCAACGCCTCCCGCGGACTCATCCCGAAGAAACCCGCATCAAAACGACCCACATCGTCCAGGAAGGCACCTACGTCCACGTAACTCGTGCCCCGCCGTTCGGAGTCGGGGTCATACAGGGCGGTGAGGTCCCAGCCTCGGTCGGCCGGGAACGCGCGCACCGCGTCCCCGCCCTCCGACAGCAGTCGCCACAGACCCTCTGGGTCCCGCACACCACCCGGGAACCGGCACGCCATCCCGACGATCACCACAGGATCGTCCTCCACACCGGCACCCGCAGGGCCCACCACCACGGGCTCCGCCCCGGCCACATCACCCAGCAACTGCTCCCGCAGATACCGCGCCAACGACACCGGCGTCGGATAGTCGAACACCACCGTCGCGGCGAGTGCGACGCCGGTCGCCATGGCGAGAGTGCCGCGGAGTTCGACCGCGGTCAGGGAGTCGACGCCCAGGTCGCGGAAGGCCCGTTCGGCCGGTACGGCGGATGCGCCGGCGTAGCCGAGGACGCCCGCCGCGCACAGGCGGACCACTTCGAGGAGGACGCGTTCCTGTTCGGCGAGGGTGAGTCCGGTGAGCTGGTCACGCAGGCCGGAGCCGTCGCCGCGGCCGAAACGCTCGGAGGCGGCTCCGGCGCCTTCGACGGCCGCGCGCGCCTCGGGCAGCGACTCGATCAGCGGGCTCGGACGGGTCATGGTGAAGGGCGGTGCGAATTCGCCCCAGTGGATGTCCGAGACCATGACGGCCGGCCGGGCTGAGCCGACGGCGCGTTGCAGGGCCAGTACGCCGAGAGCGGGCTGGAGCGGCAGGACGCCGCCGCGGGACCCCACGCGATCGAGGTGGCGGGCAGCCCCGCCGCCCGGCGCCGCTCGGCCAGAGCGTCCAGGAAGGCGTTGGCCGCCGCGTAGTTGCCCTGGCCGGAGGTGCCGATGGTGCCGGAGACGGAGGAGAAGAGGACGAAGGCGTCCAGGTCGCGGTCACGGGTGAGTTCGTCCAGATGCAGCGCGCCCAGCGCCTTCGCCCGCAACACCGTCGCGAACCGCTCCGGCGTCAACGCATCGATCACACCG
>NZ_JODC01000078.1 GCF_000720765.1 Streptomyces sp. NRRL S-646 | reverse complement strand
GCCTCCCACGACGTCTCCAGCAACAACCGCTGCTGCGGATCCGTCGCCAACGCCTCCCGCGGACTCATCCCGAAGAAACCCGCATCAAAACGACCCACACCATCGAGGAATCCGCCGACGTTGACCAGCGTGGTTCCGGGGCGCTCCCCCTCCGGGTCGTAGAGGGCGGTGAGGTCCCAGCCTCGGTCGGCCGGGAACGCGCGCACCGCGTCCTCGCCCTCCGACAGCAGTCGCCACAGACCCTCTGGGTCCTGCACACCACCCGGGAACCGGCACGCCATCCCGACGATCACCACAGGATCGTCCGCTACCGCCACACCCACGAGCCCGGCCGCCGGCGTCTCGGCCTCGGTCACGGCGCCCAGCAACTGCTCCCGCAGATACCGCGCCAACGACACCGGCGTCGGATAGTCGAAGACCAGCGTCGCGGCGAGGCCGGAGGCACCCGTCAACGCCGCCAGGGCGTTGCGGAGTTCGACGGCGGTGAGGGAGTCGATGCCGAGGTCGCGGAAGGCCCGCTCGGCGGCGACGGCTTCGGGGTTGGGGTAGCCGAGGACCGCGGCGGCGCAGGACTGCACCGTCTCCAGCAGGACGCGGTCCTGTTCGGCGGAGGTGAGCCCGGTCAGTCGGCCGACCAGTCCGGCACGGTCGTCGTACCCGACGTGCCGCGGGGTCGCCGCGGCGCCCTCCACCGCCGCCCGCGCCTCCGGCAGGGTCCCGATCAGCGGGCTCGGACGGGTCATGGTGAAAGACGGTGCGAAGTCCGTCCAGTTGAGGTCGGCGACGGGACCCCACGCGATCGAGGTGGCGGGCAGCCCCGCCGCCCGGCGCCGCTCGGCCAGAGCGTCCAGGAAGGCGTTGGCCGCCGCGTAGTTGCCCTGGCCTGGCGCTCCGATGCTCCCCGCGAAGGAGGAGAAGAGGACGAAGGCGTCCAGATCGCGGTCACGGGTGAGTTCGTCCAGATGCAGCGCGCCCAGCGCCTTCGCCCGCAACACCGTCGCGAACCGCTCCGGCGTCAACGCATCGATCACACCG
>NZ_JODC01000077.1 GCF_000720765.1 Streptomyces sp. NRRL S-646 | reverse complement strand
GGGAGGTTCTCGCACAGTTCGTAGCCGGAGTAGACGCCCCAGGTGGGGGAGAGGGTGGCGGCCAGGACCGCGCGCAGTTCGAAGGCGGGGCGGCCGCCGTGCTGGAGGAACTCGTGGAGGATGTCGGGGGTGTTGACGAAGAAGTTGGGCCGCATGTAGGCGGCCGCCTCGCCGGACAGCTCGGTGAGGTACTCGGTGAGTTCCTGTTTGGTGTTGCGCCAGGTGTAGTAGGTGTAGGACTGCTGGAAGCCGATCTGGGCCAGGGTGTGCATCATGGCCGGGCGGGTGAACGCCTCGGCCAGGAAGATCACGTCGGGGTCGGCGGCGTTGATCTCCGCGATCACCTTCTCCCAGAAGACGACCGGTTTGGTGTGGGGGTTGTCGACGCGGAAGATCCGCACGCCCAGGCCCATCCACAGCCGCAGCACCCGCAGGGTCTCGGTGATCAGGCCGTCCAGGTCGGCGTCGAAGGCGATGGGGTAGATGTCCTGGTATTTCTTGGGCGGGTTCTCGGCGTAGGCGATGGTGCCGTCGGGGCGGTGGTGGAACCACTCGGGGTGTTTCTGCACCCAGGGGTGGTCGGGGGAGCACTGCAGGGCGAAGTCCAGGGCCACTTCCAGGCCCTGCCGGGCGGCCTGCTGGACGAACCAGGCGAAGTCGTCGAGGGTGCCGAGCTGGGGGTGGACGGTGTCGTGGCCGCCTTCGGGGGAGCCGATGGCCCAGGGCACGCCGACATCCGTTGGGCCGGCGGAGAGGGTGTTGTTGCGGCCCTTGCGGAAGGTGGTGCCGATGGGGTGGATGGGCGGGAGGTAGAGGACGTCGAAGCCCATGGCGGCGATCGCCGGGAGGCGGCGGGCGGCGGTGCGGAAGGTGCCGTGGGGCTGGTCGTGGGTGCCCTCGGAGCGGGGGAAGAACTCGTACCAGGCGCCGTACAGGGCGCGTTCGCGTTCCACCAGCAGCGGCAGGGTCTGTGAGGCGGTGACGAACTCCCGCAGCGGGTGCCGGGCCAGCACCGCGTCCACCTCCGGCGTCAACGCCGCCGCCAG
>NZ_JODC01000076.1 GCF_000720765.1 Streptomyces sp. NRRL S-646 | reverse complement strand
AGAGGTCGTTTTCGTCTATGGTGCGGTGTTATCGCTAGTTTTGCGACCACTGATGATCTGGTGCTGGTGAGTCTTCAGTGCGGAACGCGGCTGGCGAGACGGATGGTGTGGCGTATGAGGCGACAACAGACTTACGCCTGTCTCATTCCAGGACGCCCGGATCTGTCCCGTGCTCCCGCGAGGCAGAACACGCGCCTGGGCGCACGCCCCCGAGCGGCGGTATGCCCAGAGCATGACCGACCGTCGTGCATATCCGAGTGATCTGTCCGATGCCCGCTGGGAGTTGATCGAGCCGGTGCTGTCCGCCTGGCGCTTCGAGCGCCGGGGCCGGGCACTGGACTTCGGCCGGCCGCCCCGTCATGACCTGCGCGAAATCATGAACGCGATTCTCTACGTGGACCGCACCGGCTGCCAGTGGGCCTATCTCCCGCACGACTTCCCGCCCTGGCAGTCGGTCTACGGCTACTTCGCCAAATGGCAGACCGACGGCATCTTCGCCCAGCTCAACGGCCTGTTAAGGGAGTTGGTGCGCCAGCAGGAAGGCAAGAAACGCCACCCGTCTGCCTGCGTGATCGACGCGCAGAGCGTCAAGACCTCCACCTCCGTCCCCGCCAGGACGCAGGGCATCGACGCGGGCAAGAAGATCGTCGGCCGCAAGCGCAGCATCATCACCGACACCCTCGGCCTGCTGCTGGCGGTGCTGGTCACCGCGGCAGGCGTTCAGGATTCCACCGCCGGCCGGGCGCTCCTGGAGCAGGCTGCCGCCGACCATCCCGGCCTGCGCAAGGTCTGGGTCGACGGCGGCTACCGCAAGCATTTCGTCGAGCATGCCGCCGCCCTCGGCATCGACCTCGAAATCGTCCAACCCGCCCCCGGGGCAAGGGGATTCGCCCCGATCCCGAAGCGATGGGCGGTGGAACGGACCTACGGTTGGATCATGCTGCACCGGCGCCTGGCGCGCGACTACGAGACCCATCCGCACCGCTCCGAAGCCATGATCCTTCTCGCCATGACCGACTTGATGGCCCGCCGCCTCACCGGCGAGACCACCGTCTCCTGGCGCGACCCCGCAAAACTACACCAACCGCCGATTCCGGGATGAAACAAAGGGAGAAAACGACCTCT
>NZ_JODC01000075.1 GCF_000720765.1 Streptomyces sp. NRRL S-646 | reverse complement strand
GTGCAGCAGACTCATCGCTACGGCCTTCGTGCTGGTCAAGTGCCTCTGTGACGGAGCACAGAATCAGACGAAGGCCGCTCTCATGTCAGGCGCTCAGGCAAAAGCGTCAGCAAGTTCGAGGCCATGTTCGACCACAGACGATAAACGCCAAGCTAAGGGCTTGCAGATCATTAACACGTCGTCTTGATCTTGCTGTTGGGGTCGCCGGTCTGGGCTCGAACCCGAGCCTGGAGGGCTGTGAGGGCGGAGGGCGGGGTGGCCGCCGGCGGGATGACGATGCTGTGCGTCTTGAGCAGCCTCCTGATCTTCAGCAGGGTGCGGTGCATGGCGGTCCGACTGCTGTCGAACAGCACCGCGAGGGGTTCCGCGGCCAGGGCGACCCGCAGGTGAAGGACGGCCGCCAGGACCTGGTCGGGAAAGGCGAGCCGGGGCGGGCGGCCGCGCTTGACGTCGCCGTCGACGGCCAAAGTGTCGGTGAGATCGCTCAGTTGCTGCCGGGACATGCCGGTCAGGCCGGGGTCGGACAGCAGAGCATGGTCCCACTCCGGGGCAGGCTTCTGGGGAGCCCGGGTCGCTGGGACGGCAGGGCACGGCAGGGGATGCACGGCATAGTTCCAGTCGCCGTGGAAGGCGTGTCGGGTCAGTGGCAGGGCCGCCATCTCCGCGTCGCCGATCTGGACTCCGGTTGGGTAGGTGTTGGTGTCCAGCTCGGCCATGACGCGCAGGCCGGTGCGGGTGGTGGTCGCGGCGATGGACTGGACGATGACTTCGTGGCTGGTCAGCGGGCGGCCGCGCCAGTTCATGGTGATGTGCGAGAAGAGCCGGTGCTCGATTTGCCTGCTCGTTGAGATAGCGGAACTGGGCATCCCGGTCTGGATGTTGGCTTCCCTCGATGGTCTTGGCGTTGGCCTGCAGGCTGAAGCCTTCCTCCCGCAGCAGGTCCGCGATGGTGTCTGCACTGACTTTGTGCCCGGCCCGGGCCAGCTCCCGCGCCAACGTGCGGGTCGACTTCACCGTCCACCGCAGTGGCGACATCGGATCACCGCGCTCGTCCGGCTCGACCAGCGCCAGCAGTGCCGACCGCAGCCCCGGATCGAGATCTGCGACCCTCTTGCGGCCCCCGCCTGGCCGCCGCACCCGCCCCAGAGGCTCCTCGCCGGTCTCCAGCTCGAACACGCCCTTGCGGACCGTGGTCTCACTCACCGAGGCCGCCCGCGCGACGGACCGAACACCACCGTGTCCCAGGACACGGGCCTCTGCGGCCATCAGCAGCCGTCGCTGCCGCTCATCCAGATGCGGGAACAACACCGAGAATTTCATGGCGAGTTGGGTACGGATCTCGTCCGGGATGCGCATACCACACCAACGAGCCTTGGGACGGGAAGCAACACCTTGATGATCTGCAAGCCCCTAGTCCCGGAGCGTTCGGGGCAGTCCGAACATGGGGAAGAGGCCGTTGTCACCGAAGCGGGTGATGGCGGAGATCCGGTCGCCCTCCAGCGAGAGCA
>NZ_JODC01000074.1 GCF_000720765.1 Streptomyces sp. NRRL S-646 | reverse complement strand
CAACCTGCGCCAGCGCGTGCGGTTCGCCGACGCCGTCCAGGGCCTGGTCGAGCAGGGATACTCCGCGTTCGTGGAGGTCAGCTCCCACCCCGTCCTCGGTATGGCGGTGCAGGAGGCCGCCCCCGACGCGGCATCCCGGTCGACTGGACCGCGGTCCTGGCCGGACACGACGCCCGCACGCTCTCCCTCCCCACCTACGCCTTCCAGCACCGCCCGTACTGGTTCGACGGCGAGGCGCGCCGCCGTCGTACGGGCTCACACGTGGAATCCGTCGAGCCGGCCGAAGCCGAGTCTCTCGCCATGCCGGCGCGGCACGACGACTGGGTGCAGCGGATCCGTGCGCACGCCGCCGTGGTGCTGGGGCATGCCACGGCGGGTGACATCGACGCGACGCTCACTTTCAAGGCGCTGGGTTTCGACTCCGCGACCTCCGTCGAACTGCGGAACCGACTGGTCGCGGATACCGGGCTCTCCCTGCCCACCTCTGTCCTCTTCGACCACGCCACCCCACAGGCACTCGCCCGGCATGTGCGCGGTCTGCTCCACGGCGGCACCGAGCAGGATCCCGAGATCTCCGTGAAGCCGCGGCCCGCCACCGACGACGATCCCATCGCCATCGTGGCCATGGGCTGCCGTCTGCCCGGTGGTATCCGCACGCCGGAAGAACTCTGGGAACTGCTCTCAACGGGCGGTGACACCATCTCCGCCTTCCCGGCCGACCGGGGCTGGGACCTCGACAACCTGTACCACCCCGACCCGGAACAGCACGGTACGACCTATGCGCGCTCCGGCTCGTTCCTCTATGACGCGGCTGAGTTCGACCCCGGCTTC
Source organism: Streptomyces sp. NRRL S-646 (assembly GCF_000720765.1). Lineage (GTDB taxonomy): Bacteria > Actinomycetota > Actinomycetes > Streptomycetales > Streptomycetaceae > Streptomyces. The sequence continues at coordinate 1,326 of NZ_JODC01000074.1, read as the reverse complement.
TTCGGTATCTCGCCGCGCGAGGCGGAGGCCATGGACCCGCAGCAGAGACTGCTGTTGGAGACCTCCTGGGAGGCCCTGGAGCGGGCCGGTGTCGACCCGGAGAGTCTGCGGGAGCGCGATGGGGGAGTGTTCGTCGGTCTCATGCAGCAGGAGTACGGTCCCGGACTGCACCAAGCCCCCGAGTCCGTCGATGGGTATCTGCTGACCGGCACCTCCTGCAGTGTGGCCAGTGGGCGTATCGCCTACGTCCTCGGCCTGCGCGGACAGGCGGTGACCGTGGACACGGCGTGCTCGTCGTCGCTGGTAGCGCTGCATCTGGCGGTTCAGGCGCTGCGCTCCGGTCTTCGTGGAGTTCAGCAGGCAGCGGGGGCTTGCGCCGGACGGTCGGTGCAAGCCGTTCGCGGCGGGTGCGGACGGCACCGGCTGGGGTGAGGGTGTGGGTGTGCTGCTGCTGGCGATCAACCAGGACGGTGCGAGCAATGGCCTGACTGCGCCCAACGGGCCTTCGCAGGAACGTGTCATCCGTGCGGCGCTGGCCAACGCCCGTCTGACCGCGGACGTCGTGGACGCGGTCGAGGCACACGGCACGGGGACGCGGCTGGGCGATCCGATCGAGGCGCAGGCGCTGCTGGCGACCTACGGGCAGGGCAGGGATCCCGAACGGCCTTTGTGGTTGGGCTCGTTGAAGTCGAACATCGGTCACACGCAGGCCGCCGCGGGTGTGGTCGGTGTGATGAAGATGGTGCTGGCGCTGCAGCACGGTGTCCTTCCGCAGACGCTGCACGTCGATGAGCCGACTCCGCATGTCGACTGGTCGGCGGGGGCGGTGTCGCTGCTGACGGAGGCCGTGCAGTGGCCGGAGGCCGAGGGGCGTCCGCGCCGGGCGGGTGTGTCCTCGTTCGGAATCAGCGGCACCAATGCGCATGTGGTGTTGGAGGAACCTCCGGTTGTGCCCCGGGTCGTGTCCGAGCCGGAGCCTGATGATGCCGCTGCGCCGGTGTTCGGGGCTGGTGGTGTGGTGCCGTGGGTGGTGTCGGGTCGTGGTGGGGATGGGCTCGCTGCCGATGACGTGGCGTTCGTGTTTCCGGGTCAGGGGGCGCAGTGGGCCGGTATGGGACGCCAGTTGTGGGATGCGTCGCCGGTGTTTGCGGCGTCGATGGAGGCGTGTGAGGCCGCTCTTGCCCCGTTTGTGGGGTGGTCGTTGAGTGATGTGGTGTGTGGTGGGGCTGAGCTGGCTGAGGTGGATGTGGTGCAGCCGGTGTCGTGGGCGGTGATGGTGTCGCTGGCGGCGTTGTGGCGTGCTTGCGGGGTTGAGCCGTCGGTGGT
>NZ_JODC01000073.1 GCF_000720765.1 Streptomyces sp. NRRL S-646 | reverse complement strand
CGCCACAAATCCTCCGGCGAACCCACCCCACCCGGGAACCGGCACGCCATCCCCACGATCACCACCGGATCATCGGACGTGCTCGCCGGCGCGGGCAGCGAGGCGGAAGCACTCGGCGCCGCTCCGTCGGACAGCTCCGAGAGGAGGTGACGGGCCAGGACTGCGGGCGAGGGGTGGTCGAAGACCAGGGTCGCGGGCAGCCGCATGCCGGTGGCGGAGTTCAGGCGGTTGCGCAGTTCCACCGAGGTGAGGGAGTCGAAACCGAGGGCCTTGAATGCCTGGTCGGCCTCCACCTCGGCGGCGGACGCATACCCCAGGACGGAGGCGGCCTGTCCGCAGACGAGGTCCAGCAGGAACTTCTCGCGCTCGGCCTCGGGAAACCCTGCGATGCGCTGCCTGAGGTCGGCCGCCCCTCCAATCGCCGCCTGTGCCTCGGCGGCCCGACGCGCGGGCCTGCGGACGAGAGCACGCAGCAGGCTGGGTACCTCGTGTCCGCGCTTGCGGAGGGCAGCGATGTCGAGGTTGATCGGCAGCATCGCTGCCCTTTCGAGGGCCGGCCCGATCTCCAGGACGGTGTCGAGCAGCCCCAGAGCTTGTTCGGGGGCGAGCGGCTGCATGCCCTCACGTGCCATGCGTCGCAGGTCCGCCTCGGTCAGCTCGGCGGTCATGCCCGCACCCGGTGCCCACGGCCCCCACGCCAGCGCGGCCGCCGGCAGGCCGGAGGAACGGCGGGTGACGGCGAAGGCGTCCAGGAAGGCGTTGGCGGCCGCGTAGTTGGCCTGACCCGCGCCGCCGAACGTCCCCGCGACCGAGGAGAAGACCACGAACGCGGACAGATCGGCGTCCCGGGTCAGCTCGTGCAGATGAACGGTCGCGTCGGCCTTCGGGCGCATGACCCTCACCAGCCGGTCCGGGGTGAGGGAAGCCAGCACACCATCGTCCAGGACACCGGCCGTGTGGACCACGGCGGTCAGCGGGTGGTCGACGGAAACGGTGTCCAGCATGGCGGCCACCTGGTCACGGTCGGCGACATCCACCGCCGCGATCTCGGCCTGGGCGCCCAACTCCGCGAGTTCGGCGACGAGTTCACCAGCGCCCGGGGCCTCCAGACCGCGGCGGCTGGCCAGCAGCAAATGCCGGATTCCATGCTCGGTCACCAGGTGCCGGGCCACCAGCGCACCCAGACCACCCGTACCACCGGTCACCAGCACCGTGCCGTCCGGATCCAACGG
>NZ_JODC01000072.1 GCF_000720765.1 Streptomyces sp. NRRL S-646 | reverse complement strand
GTCTGGGTGTACTGGCAAGGACCGTGCGTGGTGCGCGGCGGGGCATCGTAAGCGGAGGCGGTGGTGCTGCCCCCGGACACAGCCAACGCTGCTGCCGCCGATGCGGTCATGAGAGTTTGGTTCATCCTGCACACCCTCCAAAAGATCGCCAGATTTCGGAGCGGTCGCAGCCTAGTAGTGCTTCGTTAGGTTCTGGTTCTGTTTCTTCTGCTGGTGAGGGGGCGGCCGCAGGTGGTGCAGATGCCGCTCCAGCACCGCAGCAGGTCCTGCAGCGCGTCGAGGACTTGGTAGAGGGTCAGGCTGTCGTGTGGGCTTTTGGGTCGTAGCGCCGCAGGGTGAGGAAGGCTTGTGCGGCGGTGACGAGGGTGACGTGGTGGTGCCAGCCGCGCCAGGTGCGGCCCTCGAAGTGGTCCAGGCCCAGGCCGTGTTTGAGTTCGCGGTAGTCGTGCTCGATGCGCCAGCGCATCTTGGCGAAGTGCACCAGATCGGCGGCCGGGGTGGTGGCGGGCGGGTTGGTCATCCAGTAGCCGGTGGGCTCCGTCGCTTTCTCGGGCTGTTCGACCAGCAGGGTCCGCAGCGGCAGTACCCCGTCCCACTGGCTGCGTCCGCCGGCGTGCTCCTGCGCTGTGCGGGTGGCTTCCTTGCCCGAGGGCCGCACTTCGAGCACTGCAAACCGTGAGGTCATCGATCCCTTGCTGCCCTGGCGCCAGGTGACGGTCTCGAAGCGGGTGCCTGCATCGGCCAGGTCTCGCAGGGGCCGGGCCGGCCCGCGATAGCGCGACAGGGTGGGCGGGCCCAGCCCCTGGTAGGGCGGCAGATACGGGACGGCAGCAGCCGGGCGGGCGATCTCTTTGGGCTCGACGGCCATGACGTAGGGCCAGCCGCGTTCCTCCAGGGCCAGGCGGAAGGAGACACTGCGGCCGTAACCGCAGTCGGCCACGTTCACCGGCACCGACCCAAGCCAGGCCGCGAGCCTCTCCAGCAGCCCCACAGCCAGACGGGACTTGGTCACATGCCCGACCTCTTCGGGCACCCCCGCGGCCCGACGCCGCTGGACGTCGTGGGCCCATTCCTCGGGCAGGATCAGCTCCCTTCCAGTGGGCAGGAAGCAAGATCGGTGGCTGCGTGCACGCTGACGGCGACCTGGCAGTTGGCCCGCTTGCCCAACGCTCCGCAGTACTGCCGGGCCACCCCCACCGACGCCCGCCCGCACTTGGGAAACGACACATCGTCGATGACCCACACCTCGGGTTTGACCACCTGGACCAGCCGCTCGGCGATCCGCCGCCGCACCGGCGTCCACTGCCACGGCGACTGGTTGACGAACTGCTGCAAGGCCTGCCTGTTCCCGTCCGGCAGCCGCTGGGCCATCGGCTGGATCGACTTACGCCGACTGTGCCACTGACGATCTTCGATTACGCCTGGGTCGTGGTCTTCTGTTTGAGGCGTTCGTAGGGGGTCTGGCCGCCAAGGCCGCCATGGGGGCGATGGT
>NZ_JODC01000071.1 GCF_000720765.1 Streptomyces sp. NRRL S-646 | reverse complement strand
GGGTATGGCCACTGAACTCCTCGACACCGATCCGGAGTTCGGTGGGCACTTTGCCGCGTGTGCGGCGGCTGTGGAGGAGTACGTCGACTGGTCGGTCGAGGATGTGCTGCGTGGCCGGGAGGGTGCCCCGACGCTTGACCGGGTGGATGTGGTGCAGCCGCTGTTGTTCGTGACGATGGTGTCGCTGGCGCGGTTGTGGCGGTCGCGGGGTGTGCGTCCGGATGCGGTGGTGGGTCACAGTCAGGGTGAGATCGCCGCCGCGTGTGTGGCCGGGGGTCTGTCGCTGGAGGATGCGGCGCGGGTGGTCGTGCTGCGCAGCAGGGCGATCACTGCCCTTGCGGGGCGTGGTGGTATGGCGTCGGTTTTGTTGCCGGTGGCCGAGGTGGAGGAGCGGCTGGCTCGTTGGGAGGGGCGGGTTTCGGTCGCGGCGGTCAACGGGCCTGCTTCCGTGGTTGTTTCCGGTGATGCCGGGGCCGTGGGTGAGCTGGTGGCCGAGTGGTCCGCCGCGGGTGTTCAGGCGCGGCAGATACCGGTCGACTACGCCTCGCACTCCGCGCAGGTCGAGGAGATCCGTGACCGGCTCCTGGCCGATCTGGCCTCCGTGCGGCCGCGTGCCGCGGAGGTGCCGTTCTTCTCCACGGTGACCTGTGACTGGCTGGACACCGGGAATCTCGACGCCGGGTACTGGTACGACAACCTGCGCCGTACCGTGCGCTTCGCCGAGGCCGTACAGGCCCTGGCCGCCCAGGACTTCCGGGTCTTCGTCGAGTCCAGTCCGCACCCCGTGCTCACCGCCGCCGTCCGCGACACCCTCGACGATCTGGACCTGGACGATGCCGTGGTCGCGGGCACGCTGCGCCGCGGCGAAGGCGGACCGCGCCGCTTCCTCGCCTCCCTGGCCGAACTGAGCGTACGCGGCGCGGCCACTCTCGACTGGTCGCCCACTTTCGCCGCGTGCGTCCGGCGGGTGGACCTTCCGACGTACGCCTTTCAGCGCCGCCGCTACTGGCTGCCCGACACCCTGACCGGCGCCGCACTGGTCTCCACGGGTGGACCGGTCTCCTCGGGTGGACCGGTCTCCCTGGGTGCTTCGGTCACGGACACCGATGAAGCCGGTGACGTCACCACCATCCTGCGCGACCGCCTCGCCCGGCTCTCCCCGCGCGAGCGGCATGCCGCCCTGTTGGAACTGGTTCGCGCGCACGCTGCCGGCATCCTCAGCCACGACTCCGCGGACCAGGTCGAACCCCGCCGCACCTTCAAGGACCTGGGCTTCGACTCCCTCACCTCGGTCGATCTGCGCAACCAGCTCAAGACCGCGACCGAACTGCGTCTGCCTTCCTCCCTGCTGTTCGACTATCCGACCCCCGAGGCCGTGGCCGGCTACCTGGAGGGCCAACTGTCGGGCACCGGAATGGACTCCGCGCCCGTTCTGCCCGCGCCGGCGAGCACGTCCGATGATCCGGTGGTGATCGTGGGGATGGCGTGCCGGTTCCCGGGTGGGGTGGGTTCGCCGGAGGAGCTGTGGCGGCTGGTCAGTGAGGGCGGGGACGCGATCGGCGGGTTCCCGTCGGATCGTGGTTGGGATCTGGAGGGTCTTTACGATCCGGAGCCGGGCACTG
>NZ_JODC01000070.1 GCF_000720765.1 Streptomyces sp. NRRL S-646 | reverse complement strand
GCTACGGAACTTGATTGAGTGATGTCGGGACGGTTCGCCTGACAGCGGCCTGCTGGCTCCGGTAGCTCCTGGGGAGTGAGATACGCGCAGGGTGGTGGGCTGACCGACGCGGAGAGGGCCTCGCGGGAGCGGATCCGGTTGCAGGCTGTCGTCCGCTTCGAGGGTGGGGAGACGAACCGCGAGGTCGCCGTCGCTTTGCGGGTGAGCGAGCGGTCGGTGGAGCGGTGGCGCCGGGCCTGGCGCGAGCGTGGCGAGGCCGGGGTGCTGTCGCAGGGCTCTCCGGGGCGGTCTCGGCTTAGCGAAGCGCAGATCGCCAGGTTGGAGCGTGAGTTGGAGCGTGGTCCGCTGGTCCACGGCTGGGCGGACCAGCGGTGGACGCTGGCGCGGATCAAGAAGTTGATCGGCCGGCTGTTCCGCGTCTCCTGCACCGTCGAGGGCACGTGGCGGTTGCTGAAGCGGCACGGGTGGAGCTGGCAGCAGCCAGCCAGGCGGGCCATCGAGCGGGATGACGAGGCGGTTGAGGTGTGGAAGAAGGAGACCTGGCCGCGGGTAAGAGCATCGCGGCGGAGCGCGGGGCCTGGATCGTGTTCGAGGACGAGGCCGGGCAGTCGATGACTCCGCCGCGTGCCAGGTCCTGGGGGCGGATCGGGCAGACCCCGGTTGTGCGGGTTCGAGGCCGCGGTTCGGGACGGGTGTCGATGGCGGGCATGGCCTGCTTCAAGCCGGGCCGGCGGTCCCGGCTCATCTATGCGATCCGTGAGTATCGGGGCCGGAAGGACGAGCCGAAGGGCTTCGGCTGGCGGGACTTCCGTGACCTGATCGTCCGCGCCCGTATTCAGCTCGGAGGCTCGATCGTGCTGGTCTGGGACAACGTCCGCCTCCATCTGACCGCTGGTATGAAGGAGTTCATCGATGCGAATGCTGAGTGGCTGACGGTGTTCCAACTTCCGGCTTATGCCCCTGATCTCAATCCGACCGAGGGCATCTGGGCGCTGGTCAAGCGCGACCTGGGCAACCTGGCCGCCGCGGACCTCGGTGAGATCACCAGAGCCGTGAAACGCCGGCTCAAGTCCATCCAGTACCGCCCTGACCTCGTTGACGGCTGCATCGCTGCCACTGGCCTGAGCCTGGACGGCTGACCGAAGCCGGGAACCGGTCCCAGATCACGCATCCCAGTCCGCATAGTCCCCGATCGACACGTCGTCGCAGAAGGTCTCCCAGAACCCGTTGTGCGCGAGAGCGGTCTCGTCGATGCCGGAGATGAGATCGCGCAGCTCTTCCGCCACCTCCTCGAATCTCTCCTCGTCGTCCTCCGCATAGAAGGGGAAGCGTGCGATCACGGCCGCGACGCATCGGTTGAAGGAGTCGAGGTCGCTGTTCACGTGATTGGCTGTCGCTGACTCGAGCTTGGGGATCTGCACCACGTGACCAGTGGCCACGTCGACTGCGATGCGTCCGAACAGGCCACTCGTCGCGATGGCGACCAGTCCCCGCTCACCGAGCCCCCCGAAGTACACCGGCTCGCTCAATGGCCGGTACTCGTATCCGATCAACCCGGCTGGGATGCCAGTCTCCCCGAGATCAACAGCGATCTGGGTGGGCACCTCGGGTGGGGCCTCGATGGGGATCAAGACGAACTCGGGC
>NZ_JODC01000069.1 GCF_000720765.1 Streptomyces sp. NRRL S-646 | reverse complement strand
AGAGGGCGGTACGTGAGTGCATAGGTGTTTTGTCTTCACCTGAATGTGTGGCGGTGCGGCATCCCGGCCGGTCGGCGGGCATGGGCATGTTGAGCTGGTCGCCGTGAGCGAGCGCAAGTCCTACAAGACCGATCTGAGCGATGAGCAGTGGGCGCTGGTCGAGCCGGTGATCACCGCGTGGAAGGGGGCGCATCCCTCGGTCAGCGGCCATCAAGGCCGTTACGAGATGCGGGAGATCGTCAACGCGCTGCTCTACCAGGGCCGGACCGGTTGTCAGTGGGGCTTGCTTCCCCATGACTTCCCGCCGTCGGGCGCGGTGAAGTACTACTTCTACGTCTGGCGCGACGCTGGGACCGACCAGACCATCAGTGCCGGGCCGCAAGCGCGGCCTGGCCGTTGACGTGTTGGGGCTGGTGATCGCGGTGGTCGTGGCGGCCGCGTCGGCGCACGAAAACGACCTCGGGATCGCGCTGTTGGACAAGGTCGCCGCCGACACCGACACCGTGGAGAAGGCCCTGGTCGATCAGGGCTTCAAGAACGCTGTCCTCGCGCATGGGGAGAAGGTGGGCATCGCGGTGGAGGTCGTGGAGCGCAACCCCGCGCAGAGCGGGTTCGTTCCCCAGGCCAAGCGGTGGGTAGTGGAGCGCGCCTTCGGGATCTTGATGTTTTACCGCAGGCTGGTGCGCGACTACGAGCACCTGCCCCGCAGTTCGGAGTCGCGGGTGTACTGGGCGATGACCGCGGTGATAGTGCGCAGGCTGACCGGGGCGACCACGCCGGCCTGGCGCACCGCATGACCGGCGGGGAGTTGACGCTCGGGGCGGTGCTGGCCGGGCTGGATGAGCGGGTAGGAGAGATTGCCACGCAGGCCGAGGCGACGAAGGAGCAGATCGCGCGGCTGACCGCACAACTCACCGAACTCGACCTGGCCGCCGAGGAAATCCGGATTACCCGCAAGACACTGCTGGAACTGCCCGATCCGCAGCCGCCCGCGCCCCCGGCACCGAAACTGCCGGATCATCCGGCCTACCAGCAGATCATGGCGGTGTTCGCCACCGCTGACCATCCGCTGCGGGCGCGGCAGATCTGCGAGGCGATGGACCTGACGATCGAGCCGAACAACGTCAACAACATTCGCCTGAAGCTCAAGCGGCTGACCGACCGCGGGATCCTCGTCGAGATCGAGCAGGGCTTGTTCACCCAGCCCCGGCCATAGCCGTCCGCCACCGCCGCGGCCCGCCCGCTCCCTCTGAAGGATCTTGGAGACTCGCCGTTCGGTTCCTTGTCGCCTTTGAGTGGCCTGGGGTGATTTCTACTGGGCACCCAGTCGCTTGTTCATCGTGTCGAGTGTCGGCCAGGGAGGTCCGTCGTGCAGTGCGCGCAGGAACGCTTCTCCGTTGAGCCTCCCGTTCGGAAACTCGTCGCCCAGCTCCCAACGCCAGGCTGCGACCATCGCGAGGACGAGCTGGCGGCACTCGTCCAGCAGCCCTTGGTCGAGGTTCGGATAGTGCCCGCAGACCATCTCGGGAGCATGGGCGAGGTCGAACTCGACGGGTCCACGGCAGCACGTCTCAAAGTCGATGAACAACGGGCCGTTTGCCGTGCTGAGCACATTGCCTGGATGCGGCTCGCCGTGGAGCAGTTGCTCCACGGCGCCGCGCTCCTCGATCGCCTTGCGCAGGCTTGCGAGTCTGCCGCTGAGGAAGACGCGCTCTGTGTCGGCGAGCTCCGGCGAACGTTCCGGGTCGGCAACGACGTCTTCTGCCTCCGTGATGCGGCCGGTGAACCGTTGGCTGGGCACCTCGGCCTCGCGCAGGCCGGCGTGCAGCCGCTCCAGCGCCTGGGCGTATTCGACTGGTGAGAGGTGAGGTGTCACGGGCTCGTAGTAGATCCACAGCGTCACGGCGAAGCCATCGCGCGTGTACACGCCCGGGGCTCCAGGGGACACACCGGGCTTCCGACCTCGGTGAGCCGTCGAGCGAGCTCGACTTCGAACTGTGCAACCTCTTGTCCCACAGGGGCGACCCGGGCAAAGACGTCGCATGGCGTCAGCCGTAGGGCCAGCTTGTTCGAGTTATGGAGCACGACTGCGTCGCTGACGGGTAGGCCGAGCGATACGGCGACCGCAGTCGCAGCCGCCTTCGCACGCGTAACGTTGGACATCTCCATTCCCAGATCCTGGCGTACCGGCCGCCGGTAGTCTCCTCGATTTCTGCGTCAGGCGCGGATCGGCTTGCGCGGCGGCCGCACACGTTCCGGTGACATCCACAGTGACATCGCGTCACATACCGCCCTCTGAG
>NZ_JODC01000068.1 GCF_000720765.1 Streptomyces sp. NRRL S-646 | reverse complement strand
CCGAGCACCCAGAGCACCCGTACCACCCGTGACCAGCACCGTCCCCCGCGGACACCAACCACTCTCCACCCCGGCAGCCGAAACACGATCCAGCCGACGACCGAAGGCTCCCGACGCCCGGAGCGCGATCCCGCCGGACCGTCCGAACGACCCACCGACACACCACCACGCGTCAGCACCCACACCCGGCCACCCACACCCGCGTCACCGAGCGCCTGCAGCAGCACGGTGACCGCGCCACACGCCTGTGCGGCGTCATCCAGGGCACCGGTGACGAGAACGACCCCGGAGACTCCGTCGCCGGAATGGGCCTCCAACTGCCCTGCAAGGGAGGCACGTTCAGGTGCGGCGGGGAGCTCGACGACCACGGGGTCGGCACCGCGCGCGGTGAGTTCGGCCGTGATGGTGTCGGTGTCGGCGTCGTGAGCCGCGCCCTCGGGGAGGAGAACGATCCAGCGGCCGAAGAGCACGGTGGCGGACGACGGGTCGAGCGGCTTCCAGTGCGTCCGGTAGAGCCACTGGTCCGCCCGGGAGCGTTCCTGGCGACGGCGCCGCCAGGACGACAGGGCCGGGACGAGGCCGTTCAGGGACTCCTCGGCGAGCCCCAGCGACTCGGCCAGGGAACCGAGCTCACCACGCTCGACGGCGTTCCAGAACTCGGTCTCGGCGGAGCCACCGGTCGACTGCTCGCCGTTGACACCGCTGCGTGCGGCGGGGCGGCTCTGGTCCGCCAGCCAGTAGCGCTGGTGCTGGAAGGCGTACGTGGGCAGCTCGACCCGGCGTCCCTCGGGGAGGACGGCCTCCCAGGTGACCGTGGCGCCGTGGGTGTGCAGGCGGGTCAGTGCCGTGACCGCGCTGACGGGCTCGTTCCGGTCCTTGCGCAGGGTCGGTGAGAACAGAGTGCCGCCGGCGGTGTCGGCTGCGGCGACGGCCTCCGGGCAGGCCTGGGCCAGCGCGGTGAGGGTGCCGTCGGGGCCGAGTTCGAGGTAGCGGGTGGTACCGCGCGCGGCGAGGGTGCGTACGGCATCGGCGAAGCGGACCGTGTCCCGGACGTGCCGCACCCAGTACCGCGGGGAGCGCAGTTCCTCGGCGGTGGCGGTCGTGCCCGTGAGGGTGGAGACGATCGGGAGTGTCGGTTCCGCGTACTCCAGGCTCTCGGCCACTTCCCGGAAGTCGTCGAGCATCGGCTCCATCAGCGGGGAGTGGAAGGCATGGCTCACCCGCAGCGCCGTCACCTTGCGGTCCTGGGCGCGGAAACGGTCCGCGATCTCCTCGACGGCCTCCGCCGCACCCGAAATCACCACCGACTGCGGCCCGTTGACGGCGGCGACTCCCACCCGGTCATCGAGCAGAGGCAGCACCTCGTCCTCGGACGCCTGGAGCGCGACCATCGCGCCGCCGGCCGGGAGCGCCTGCATCAACCGGCCCCGCGCCACCACCAGACGGCAGGCGTCCGCCAGCGACCACACCCCGGCCAGGTGCGCGGCAGCCAGCTCACCGATGGAATGCCCGGCCAGTACATCCGGCCGGACACCCCACGACTCCAGCAGCCGGAACAGCGCCACTTCCAGCGCGAACAGGGCGGGCTGGGCGTACTCCGTGCGGTTCAGCAGGTCCGCGTCCGCACCGAACACGACCTCCCGCAGACCGAACGGCAGCTCCGCGTCGACCGCGTCGAAGGCGGCGGCGAAGACGGGGTACGTGGCGTACAACTCCCGCCCCATGCCGAGACGTTGGGAGCCCTGCCCCGCGAAGAGGAACGCGGTACGGCCGTCGGGCTGGGCGGTGCCGGTGACGATGCGGTCGGCGCTGTCGCCGCCTGCGAACGTGGTGAGGGCCTCGACGAGTTCGGCGCGACCGGTGCCGATGACGGCGGCCCGGTACGGCAGCGCCGATCGGTGCGCGGCCAGCGACCAGGCGAGGTCGAGCGGGGTGTCGCCGGGGTGCTCCCTCAGGTGCGCGAGGAGACGCCCGGCCTGGGCAGGCAGGGCCTCGGGGGTACGGGCGGACAGGACCCAGGGCAGCAGCCGGGGTGCCCTGTCCTGCGATGCGGGGGTCGCGGCGGGCGCGGAGTCGTCGTCGGCGAGTGCTTCGGGGTTCTCAGGGGCCTCGGGGTTCTCGGGGGCCCCCTCGCGGGGTGCCTCCTCGAGGACGGCGTGGGCGTTGGTGCCGCTCACACCGAAGGCGGACACGGCGGCACGGCGCGGCCGGTCATCCTCCCTCGGCCAGTCCCGCTCGTCCGTCAACAGCTCCA
>NZ_JODC01000067.1 GCF_000720765.1 Streptomyces sp. NRRL S-646 | reverse complement strand
CCGAGCACCCAGAGCACCCGTACCACCCGTGACCACCGCCGGACCGTCCGAACGACCCACCGACACACCACCACGCGTCAGCACCCACACCCGGCCACCCACACCCGCGTCACCGAGCGCCTGCAGCAGCACGGCAACGGCGGCTGGGCCGAGCGGGAGTCCGTCGGCGTCGGCGCCCGCGAGTCCGGCGAAGGCGAGAACGCCCTCGACGGGGTGTCCTGCGGTCGCCTCCCGGAGCAGGTCGGCGAGCGCGGCACGGTCCGTGCGGGCGCTGCCGGTGACGTGGACGGTGACGACGCGGTCCGGGCCGCCCAGGGCCGTGGTGAGGGTGCTGACCGTCGGGTCGTCGCCGTCCGGATCGCCCGGAAGGACCAGCAGCCGACGGTGGTCGGCCAAGTCCCGTGCGGCGGAAGCCGGTTCGATCGCGGCGGGCTTCCACGCCACCTGGTAGTACAGGGCGTCGACGGCGGTCTGTTGCTGCTGTCGCTTGCGCCAGGAGGCCAGCGCCGGTACGACCGCTCCGATCTGCTCGGCCGCCAGGCCCAGGCTGTGGGTCAGCGCGTCGACGTCCTCGCATTCGACGGCCTCCCAGAAGCGGTCGTCGGCGGTGTCGGCGGCGGTCCGGGCGGATTCCGCGGCCCCGCCCGCGGCTGCGGTGCCGTGGTCGAGCCAGTAGCGCGCGTGCTGGAAGGCGTAGGTCGGCAGCTCCACCGCCCGGGTGGCGGGGGCGGCGCCGAACGCCGGGGACCAGTCGATGTCGACGCCATTGACGTGCAGTTGGGCGAGGGCCGCGTACAGGCTGGGGACTTCGGGACGGTCCTTGCGCAGCGCGGTGACGAGCAGCGGGCCGGGGCCGGCCGCCGGGTCGTCGGTGAGGCAGGCGCGGGCGAGGGCGGTCAGGGTGCCGTCGGCGCCGAGTTCGAGGTAGCGGGTGACGCCCTGCTCCCGCAGGCGGCGCACGTCGTCGGCGAAGCGCACGGGCTGGCGGACGTGGGCGGCCCAGTAGCCGGCCACGCACAGTTCGCCGGGATCGGCCAGGGTGCCGGTGACGTCGGAGACGATCGGGATCTGCGGGCGGTGGTAGGTGAGGCTCTCGGCGACGCGCAGGAAGTCCCGGAGCATCGGTTCCATCAGCGGCGAGTGGAAGGCGTGGCTGACCCGGAGCCGGGTGGTCCGGCGGCCGAGGGCCGCGAAGTGTCCGGCGATGTGCGTGACGCCGCCCTCGGTGCCGGAGACCACGACGGACTGCGGCCCGTTGACGGCGGCGATGCCCACCTCGGCCTCCCGGCCGGCCTGCAGCGGCAGCACCTCCTCCTCCGACGCCTGCACCGCGACCATGGCGCCGCCCTCGGGCAGCGCCTGCATGAGCCGGCCGCGGGCGGCGACCAAGCGGCAGGCGTCCTCCAGGGACCACACGCCCGCGACGTAGGCCGCCGCCAGTTCGCCGATGGAGTGCCCGGCGAGCACGTCGGGGCGAACCCCCCAGGACTCCAGCAGCCGGAACAGCGCCACCTCGAAGGCGAACAGGGCGGGCTGGGTGAACTCGGTGCGGTTCAGGGCCTTTTCATCGTCTTCGCCGTCGCCGAAGACGATCTGGCGCAGGCTGCGGCCGAGTTCGTTGTCCAAGTGGGCGCAGACGGCGTCGAACGCCTCCGCGAACACCCCGAAGGTCTCGTACAGTTCGCGGCCCATGCCGAGCCGCTGGGAGCCCTGGCCCGCGAAGAGGAAGGCCAGGCCGCCCTCGGAGTCGGCGGTGCCCACGGCAGCGGCGGGTGAGGGCTCGCCTCGGCCGACGGCCTTCAGCGCGGCGAGGAGGTCGTCGCGGTCCTCGCCGACGACGGCGGCGCGATGCTCGAAGGGAGTCCGGGAGGTGGCGAGCGCGTGCCCCACCACGGTGGGGCTGAGCTCCGGGTGGGCCTCGATGTGACCGGCCAGCCGTACGGCCTGCGCACGCAGTGCCTCGTCGCTGCGTCCCGAGACCAGCCAGGGCACGGTGGCCGCGGGGGGCTGCGGAGCGGGTGCAGGCTCGGGGGCGTCGGCGGGGAGCGGCTCCTCCAGGACGACGTGGGCGTTGGTACCGCTGAGCCCGAAGGCGGACACGGCGGCACGGCGCGGCCGGTCATCCTCCCTCGGCCAGTCCCGCTCGTCCGTCAACAGCTCCACGGCCCCGGCCGACCAGTCCACG
>NZ_JODC01000066.1 GCF_000720765.1 Streptomyces sp. NRRL S-646 | reverse complement strand
ATGGCGATCTTCTCGGGGCCGAAGTGGTAGTTCTGCCGGAGATAGATGATCTTCCCGACCACCTCGACGTGTGTCGCGTTCGGCGACGTCTTGGGCGCCATGGAACGGGTGCGCAGGCCCTCGACGCCCTCGGCCTGGTAGCGGCGGTACCACGTGCAGTACGCCTGCCGGCTGATCCCGAAGTAGCGGCAGGACATAGCGACATTCCCGGTGACCTCTTCGACATGGCGCATGACGGCCAGGCGCCGCTTGGTTTCACGGTCAAGCGGCGGGGTGGTGGGTGTGGGCTTCGGCATGTGGATCTCCGTAGTGATCGGAGACCCAGGTGTCAACGATGATCGTCAGTTTTAGACCGAGAACAGGATTCGCGAACGGAGATTCGCGCGCCGGACATGCGCCCCGCTCAGCACTCTGCGCCCCTCGGACGAGTGATGGACGGGGCAATCGGGTTGCGGAAACATAACCGTCGTATACGGACCAGGCATGGCGTATGCCGAACAGATGCCTTGTCTGGTACCAAATCATGATAGAGAGGGGTATGCGGTGATGTACCGCAAAGCTGCCTTACATCTCGCGCTCGCGTTCGGTCTCGCGATCACGGTGTCCGGCGTCGCGCACGCAGATGCGGCCGCTCCGACCTGCAGGCCCGGCACGGCCTGCTACTTCCAGTGGACCGAACGGTCGGGAGTGACTCGCACGGAGAGCAATCCCGACACGTACTCTGCTACCAGCTGTACTACGACGGGGCCATCGCCGGATTCAACGGCACCGACAAGAGGGTCTATCTCTACAAGGACCGGGACTGCCAGGGCGGAGCCAGGGCCTACGTCGACCCCCGCGTCGGCTGGCAGGACAGCACCAACGTGTACTACTCGTTCGACTTCGTGCCGTAGGCCAAGCGGATCCGGCAGTTGTCGGCCCGCCCGCCGGGGCGGTCCGTGCCGCTCGGGGGCGGCAGATGGCGTGTGCAGGTCTGGAAGTGCCGCCCCTCCCCGTGTCCTGAAGCCCGTGGGCACGGCCTCGGAGCTCGCCCGGGAGCGGATCCGCCACGGCGTCCCGGACAGGCTCTTCGTCGGGTCGACAGCAAAATCTCAACAACCGTCAAAACACGGTGACTTCGCCAAATCCGGTCAACAGACGTCCCCTTCGGTCAATTTCGAACGCCTCCCGAAGTCATCGGTACAGCTAGCCTCGGCGGCTACGCGAAAGCCCACATCGGGTGGTTCCCTCGGACCGTTGGTGTCCGGATTCAGCCGGGCGGCGTGGGCCGGTCGAGAGCCTCGCGTCCGGCGCGGGTGAAGAGCCGCAGCACGCGCTGTGCGTCCTCGAAGCACGCCGTGATCTGCTGGTTCATATCCATGACATCAGCGCTGTTCAACGGCCCTGACACCGCCCTCGCCTCGTGCTCCTCGGCGCAAGTCAGCAGGTCCCGGAGGCTGGCTATGCAGTCACCCACCCGCGCGGCCACCTCCTCGGGTCCCTGCAACTCGACCGCGTAGGAGGTCTGCAGTGCCTCCCGGTACGCCAGCCTGCCGCGCAGCCGGATCTCCTCCCGCTGCGCGGCCTCCGGAGCACCGGTCAGGCAGCATCGGTGATAGTCGAGAGCGGCGATCCGGGCCGTCTGGGACTTCACGGCGAACTCCTCGTAGATCGCCTTCCGATGCTCTCGACGCCACCGGTGGTGCTCCAGGCGGAGATCGAGTTCCTGAAGCCCTTCCCGCCGACGTGACTGGCGTTCCTCCTGGTGTTCCAGAGCCTGTTGATTGGCGCGCTCCGACCGCAGAGCGAAGAAACCCGTCAGACCACTGCCGATCAGGGTTCCGAACATTCCCATGAACGAGAGGAGCAGAGAACCGGCCACACCTACTGTCTGCGCAGACCGGAACCCGAATACTCGTCGGCCGCCCCGAGACGTGTCAGCGCGTTCACCGGGTCCAGTCCGGGGTGTCTCTGGGCCACCAGTCGTCGCCGGGTTCCGACTCGTACTGCTGTGACCGAGAAGGTTCACCGGGTTTGGGTCTTCCGTCCAGCGCTGACGGTCTCGGAGTATCGAGGGATGGGGAATCGGGGGGATCCGGCCGAGGCGTTTCGGGCGGAGGTGGGCGTTGAGTTCGCGTTCCTGGTCGAGGACGCCGGCTTTTCGGGCCCGGAGCAGACTGAGTGGGCTTCTCTTCCATAGCGTCGGCCTGGACGTGGAGGTCTGGTTCCTGGACGGGCACGAGCCCGTGGTGACGACGCTGGTTGCTCCGGTCGCATCGGA
>NZ_JODC01000065.1 GCF_000720765.1 Streptomyces sp. NRRL S-646 | reverse complement strand
TCCCACAACCCCCACGACGCAACCCCTGCCGGGTCTCACACGTCGTAGGTTTGGCCTCATCCGGTTTCGCTCGCCACTACTCCCGGAATCACGGTTGTTTTCTCTTCCTGCGGGTACTGAGATGTTTCACTTCCCCGCGTTCCCTCCACTTGCCCTATGTGTTCAGGCAAGGGTGACAGCCCATGACGACTGCCGGGTTTCCCCATTCGGACACCCCCGGATCAAAGCCTGGTTGACGACTCCCCGGGGCCTATCGTGGCCTCCCACGTCCTTCATCGGTTCCTGGTGCCAAGGCATCCACCGTGCGCCCTTAAAAACTTGGCCACAGATGCTCGCGTCCACTGTGCAGTTCTCAAACAACGACCAGCCACCCGTCACCCCACTGGAAAACCAGCGAGTACACCGGGACCGGCACTGAAGGCAGCCTCACGGCCGTGCCCTCAGACACCCAACAACGTGCCCGGCACACTCCCCGCTCCCCTCAACGTTCCACGCTCTTGCGAGCAGTACTGGAAGGAGAAGACGATCAAGTGTGCCGAATAATCAACGTTCCACCCATGAGCAACCACCGTCGAACGTTTGCCGACGTAATGGCCCTGGACCACCAGGCAATGCCCGGCGGCCTAGATGCTCCTTAGAAAGGAGGTGATCCAGCCGCACCTTCCGGTACGGCTACCTTGTTACGACTTCGTCCCAATCGCCAGTCCCACCTTCGACAGCTCCCTCCCACAAGGGGTTGGGCCACCGGCTTCGGGTGTTACCGACTTTCGTGACGTGACGGGCGGTGTGTACAAGGCCCGGGAACGTATTCACCGCAGCACTGCTGATCTGCGATTACTAGCAACTCCGACTTCATGGGGTCGAGTTGCAGACCCCAATCCGAACTGAGACCGGCTTTTTGAGATTCGCTCCACCTCACGGTATCGCAGCTCATTGTACCGGCCATTGTAGCACGTGTGCAGCCCAAGACATAAGGGGCATGATGACTTGACGTCGTCCCCACCTTCCTCCGAGTTGACCCCGGCGGTCTCCCGTGAGTCCCCATCACCCCGAAGGGCATGCTGGCAACACGGGACAAGGGTTGCGCTCGTTGCGGGACTTAACCCAACATCTCACGACACGAGCTGACGACAGCCATGCACCACCTGTACACCGACCACAAGGGGGCACCCATCTCTGGATGTTTCCGGCGTATGTCAAGCCTTGGTAAGGTTCTTCGCGTTGCGTCGAATTAAGCCACATGCTCCGCTGCTTGTGCGGGCCCCCGTCAATTCCTTTGAGTTTTAGCCTTGCGGCCGTACTCCCCAGGCGGGGAACTTAATGCGTTAGCTGCGGCACCGACGACGTGGAATGTCGCCAACACCTAGTTCCCACCGTTTACGGCGTGGACTACCAGGGTATCTAATCCTGTTCGCTCCCCACGCTTTCGCTCCTCAGCGTCAGTAATGGCCCAGAGATCCGCCTTCGCCACCGGTGTTCCTCCTGATATCTGCGCATTTCACCGCTACACCAGGAATTCCGATCTCCCCTACCACACTCTAGCCTGCCCGTATCGAATGCAGACCCGGGGTTAAGCCCCGGGCTTTCACACCCGACGTGACAAGCCGCCTACGAGCTCTTTACGCCCAATAATTCCGGACAACGCTTGCGCCCTACGTATTACCGCGGCTGCTGGCACGTAGTTAGCCGGCGCTTCTTCTGCAGGTACCGTCACTTGCGCTTCTTCCCTGCTGAAAGAGGTTTACAACCCGAAGGCCGTCATCCCTCACGCGGCGTCGCTGCATCAGGCTTTCGCCCATTGTGCAATATTCCCCACTGCTGCCTCCCGTAGGAGTCTGGGCCGTGTCTCAGTCCCAGTGTGGCCGGTCGCCCTCTCAGGCCGGCTACCCGTCGTCGCCTTGGTGAGCCGTTACCTCACCAACAAGCTGATAGGCCGCGGGCTCATCCTTCACCGCCGGAGCTTTACAACCCGGGAGATGCCTCCCAGGCTCATATCCGGTATTAGACCCCGTTTCCAGGGCTTGTCCCAGAGTGAAGGGCAGATTGCCCACGTGTTACTCACCCGTTCGCCACTAATCCACCCCGAAGGGCTTCATCGTTCGACTTGCATGTGTTAAGCACGCCGCCAGCGTTCGTCCTGAGCCAGGATCAAACTCTCCGTGAATGTTTACCCGTAATCGGGTGCACACATCACGAGAGCGGAACAGCCAGGCGGAATAAGCCCGGCCGTTCACAGCGTCCTCGCTGTGTTTTTTCAAAGGAACCTCGCCCCGGCCATGACGACCGAGAACGGGGTATCAACATATCTGGCGTTGATTTTTGGCACGCTGTTGAGTTCTCAAGGAACGGACGCTTCCTTTGTACTCACCCTCTCGGGCTTTCCTCCGGGC
>NZ_JODC01000064.1 GCF_000720765.1 Streptomyces sp. NRRL S-646 | reverse complement strand
GGTCAGGAATACGATCGGCACCGACGCCGCCTGCGCGAACGACCACCCCGCAGGAACCCGGGCCACCGTCCGCGCATCCGCCACCGCCACCGGCCCGAACGCACCCGAGAACATCCCCAACACCCGGTCACCGACCGCCAGCCCGGCCACACCCGGACCGACCCCGGTCACCACACCCGCACCCTCCAGACCGAAGTCCCGCGCGTCACCGGGGTACATGCCGAGCGCGTTGAGCACATCGCGGAAGTTCACGCCCGCGGCCCGCACCGCAATGCGGACATGACCGTGCGTCAGCTCGGCCTCCGCCTCCGGGACCGCCAGACCCCACACCGCCGCCAGAGCCGGATCCGCAACCCGCTCGTCGAGCGCCACAGCCCCCTCGGTCACCACCACCAGACGCGCGCCCTCGAACCGCTCCTCCGCCAGCCACTCCCGGGCCAGCTCCAGCACGCTCGTGGCGACCGCGTGGGCGGCCGCCGGATCGCTGGCGAGAGGACGCTCGACCCGCACCAGCACGTCACCGGCCATGGGCTCGTCCGGTGCGGGCAGACCGGCGCCCACCGCGGGGGCCGGTCCGGCGTCCGCCGGCACCCGCACCCAGTCGACCTGGAACAGCCCGTCCCTAGGCCCTCCGTCGGCCGAACCGAGGCCGCCGACCGCCTCACGCAGCACGAGTGAGTCCACGGAGGCCACCGCGCCGCCGGTGCTGTCCGCCAATTCCAATGCCACGGCGTCCGCGCCCACTGGGGCCACGCGCGCCCTCAGCTCGCGCGCGCCCGTGGCCCACAGCGACACCCCGCTCCACGAGAACGGCAGCCGGAGCGACCCGTCGGTACCGAACACGCCCCGCAGGACGGCGTGCAGGACGGAGTCCAGCAGCGCCGGGTGCATCCCGAAACGTTCCGCGAGGTCCTCGTGTGCGTCGGGCAGCGCGACCTCGGCGAACACCTCGTCACCGCGCCGCCACAGCGCACGCAGTCCCTGGAACACCGGTCCGTACGCCAACCCCAGTCCGCCGAGACGCTCGTACGCACCCTCGACCGGTTCCGCCACCGCCCCTTGCGGCGGCCACACACCGAAGTCGAACTCGAAGGAGCCGTCCGGACGTGGAACGGCCGCCTGGGTGCTCACCGCGCCGATGGCGTTGAGGGTCCACGCCTCGTCCTCCGAGGCGTTGTCGGGGCGGGAGAAGACACTGACGCCGCGGCGCCCGGACTCATCCGGGCCGTTCACCAGCACCTGGACCCGCACACCACCGAGCTCGGGGAGCACCAGCGGAACCGCGATCGTCAGTTCCTCCACCCGGTCGCACCCGACCTGGTCCGCCGCGCGCAGGACGAGTTCCAGGAAGCCGGTGCCGGGGAACACGACCGAGCCGGAGACCACATGGTCCCGCAGCCACGGATGGCTCTGCAGCGACAGGCGACCGGTGAACACCATGCCTTGGGAGTCGGCCGGCGCCACCGCGGCTCCGAGCAACGGGTGATCGGCGCCCGTGAGACCGAGGGCGGAGATGTCGCCGCCGAGCCGTTGTGCGTCCGGGGTCGGCCAGTAGCTCCTCCGCTGGAACGCGTACGTCGGCAGCTCAAGCGTGCGTGCTCCGCTCCCGGCGAAGACCGCGCGCCAGTCCACCTCGCCGCCGTGAGTGAACAGCGCGGCGACCGCGGCCAGCGTCGCCTCCGCCTCGGGCCGGTCCTTGCGCAGGCAGGGCAGCAGCAGAGCGCCCTCACTGTCCCCGTCCAGACAGCCCTGAGCGAGCGCGGTCAGTGTGCCGTCCGGGCCCAGCTCCACGAACCGCGAGACACCCCGCTCGGCGAGCGTGCGCACGGCGTCGCCATAGCGGACGGCCTGGCGGACGTGCCGCACCCAGTAGTCGGGGGTCATGAGCTCGTCGGGGTCCGCGGACGTCCCGGTGAGTGCGGAGACGAGAGCCATCTGCGGTTCGCCATACGTCAGCCCCTCCGCCACCGCGCGGAAGTCGGCCAGCATCGGCTCCATCAGTGGGGAGTGGAAGGCGTGGCTGACCCGGAGAGGTGTGGTCTTGCGGCCCTCGGCACGGAAATGCGCGGCCACCTCCTCCACCGCGTCCGCGGTGCCCGCCACGACCACTGCCCGCGGGCCGTTGACCGCCGCGAGACCCACCTGGTCGTTCAGCAGCGGCAGGACCTCGTCCTCCGTCGCCTGCACGGCGACCATCGCACCGCCGGCCGGGAGCGCCTGCATCAACCGGCCGCGAGCCGCCACCAGACGGCAGGCATCCGTCAGCGACCACACCCCCGCCACATGCGCGGCAGCGATCTCACCGATCGAGTGCCCGGCCAGCACATCCGGACGAACTCCCCAGGACTCCAGCAACCGGAACAGCGCCACTTCGAGCGCGAACAGGGCGGGCTGGGCGAACTCGGTCCGGTTCAGGCGGTCGGCGTCCTCGCCGAAGACGACCTCCCGCAGCGCGAACGGGAGTTCCGCGTCGACGGCGTCGAAGGCCTCCGCGAAGACCGGGTACGTCTCGTACAACTCCCGGCCCATACCGATCCGTTGGGAACCCTGCCCCGCGAATAGGAACGCCGTACGACCGCCCCCGGTAACCGCGGCGCCGGTGACCACATGCCCCACGGACTCCTGCTCGGCCACTGCCCGCAGACCAGACAGGGCCTGCTCCCGGTCGGCGGCCACGACCACGGCACGATGCTCCAGCGCGGAACGCGTCGTCGCC
>NZ_JODC01000063.1 GCF_000720765.1 Streptomyces sp. NRRL S-646 | reverse complement strand
AACACAGTGGACGCGAGCAACTGAGGACAAGCCCTCGGCCTATTAGTACCGGTCACCTCCACACCTTGCGGTGCTTCCAGATCCGGCCTATCAACCCAGTCGTCTACTGGGAGCCTTACCCCATCAAGTGGGTGGGAGTCCTCATCTCGAAGCAGGCTTCCCGCTTAGATGCTTTCAGCGGTTATCCCTCCCGAACGTAGCCAACCAGCCATGCCCTTGGCAGGACAACTGGCACACCAGAGGTTCGTCCGTCCCGGTCCTCTCGTACTAGGGACAGCCCTTCTCAAGACTCCTGCGCGCGCAGCGGATAGGGACCGAACTGTCTCACGACGTTCTAAACCCAGCTCGCGTACCGCTTTAATGGGCGAACAGCCCAACCCTTGGGACCGACTCCAGCCCCAGGATGCGACGAGCCGACATCGAGGTGCCAAACCATCCCGTCGATATGGACTCTTGGGGAAGATCAGCCTGTTATCCCCGGGGTACCTTTTATCCGTTGAGCGACGGCGCTTCCACAAGCCACCGCCGGATCACTAGTCCCGACTTTCGTCCCTGCTCGACCCGTCGGTCTCACAGTCAAGCTCCCTTGTGCACTTACACTCAACACCTGATTGCCAACCAGGCTGAGGGAACCTTTGGGCGCCTCCGTTACTCTTTAGGAGGCAACCGCCCCAGTTAAACTACCCATCAGACACTGTCCCTGATCCGGATCACGGACCCAGGTTAGACATCCAGCACGACCAGACTGGTATTTCAACGACGACTCCACCCATACTGGCGTATGAGCTTCACAGTCTCCCAGCTATCCTACACAAGCCGAACCGAACACCAATATCAAACTGTAGTAAAGGTCCCGGGGTCTTTCCGTCCTGCTGCGCGAAACGAGCATCTTTACTCGTAGTGCAATTTCACCGGGCCTATGGTTGAGACAGTCGAGAAGTCGTTACGCCATTCGTGCAGGTCGGAACTTACCCGACAAGGAATTTCGCTACCTTAGGATGGTTATAGTTACCACCGCCGTTTACTGGCGCTTAAGTTCTCAGCTTCGCCCCACCGAAATGGAGCTAACCGGTCCCCTTAACGTTCCAGCACCGGGCAGGCGTCAGTCCGTATACATCGCCTTACGGCTTCGCACGGACCTGTGTTTTTAGTAAACAGTCGCTTCTCGCTGGTCTCTGCGGCCACCCCCAGCTCAGGACGTAAAGCCCATCACCAGGTGTGGCCCCCCTTCTCCCGAAGTTACGGGGGCATTTTGCCGAGTTCCTTAACCATAGTTCACCCGAACGCCTCGGTATTCTCTACCTGACCACCTGAGTCGGTTTAGGGTACGGGCCGCCATGAAACTCGCTAGAGGCTTTTCTCGACAGCATAGGATCATCCACTTCACCACAATCGGCTCGGCATCAGGTCTCACCCCATATGAGTGGCGGATTTGCCTACCACTCGGGCTACACCCTTACCCCGGGACAACCACCGCCCGGGCTGGACTACCTTCCTGCGTCACCCCATCACTCACCTACTACAGGTCTGGTCCGTCGGCTCCACCACTCCCCCTTGCCCGAAGGCTCCGGGGCGGCTTCACGGACTTAGCATCGCCTGGTTCGATGTTTGACGCTTCACAGCGGGTACCGGAATATCAACCGGTTATCCATCGACTACGCCTGTCGGCCTCGCCTTAGGTCCCGACTTACCCTGGGCAGATCAGCTTGACCCAGGAACCCTTAGTCAATCGGCGCACACGTTTCTCACGTGTGAATCGCTACTCATGCCTGCATTCTCACTCGTGAACCGTCCACAACTGCCTTCCGGCGCTGCTTCACCCGGCACACGACGCTCCCCTACCCATCCACACAGGCGTTGGCCCTGTTGTGTGAATGACACGACTTCGGCGGTACGCTTGAGCCCCGCTACATTGTCGGCGCGGAATCACTAGACCAGTGAGCTATTACGCACTCTTTCAAGGGTGGCTGCTTCTAAGCCAACCTCCTGGTTGTCTGTGCGACTCCACATCCTTTCCCACTTAGCGTACGCTTAGGGGCCTTAGTCGATGCTCTGGGCTGTTTCCCTCTCGACCATGGAGCTTATCCCCCACAGTCTCACTGCCGCGCTCTCACTTACCGGCATTCGGAGTTTGGCTAAGGTCAGTAACCCGGTAGGGCCCATCGCCTATCCAGTGCTCTACCTCCGGCAAGAAACACACGACGCTGCACCTAAATGCATTTCGGGGAGAACCAGCTATCACGGAGTTTGATTGGCCTTTCACCCCTAACCACAGGTCATCCCCCAGGTTTTCAACCCTGGTGGGTTCGGTCCTCCACGAAGTCTTACCTCCGCTTCAACCTGCCCATGGCTAGATCACTCCGCTTCGGGTCTTGAGCGTGCTACTGAAACGCCCTATTCGGACTCGCTTTCGCTACGGCTACCCCACCCGGGTTAACCTCGCAACACACCGCAAACTCGCAGGCTCATTCTTCAAAAGGCACGCAGTCACGAGAATGTGCAAGCACATTCCGACGCTCCCACGGCTTGTAGGCACACGGTTTCAGGTACTATTTCACTCCGCTCCCGCGGTACTTTTCACCATTCCCTCACGGTACTATCCGCTATCGGTCACCAGGGAATATTTAGGCTTAGCGGGTGGTCCCGCCAGATTCACACGGGATTTCTCGGGCCCCGTGCTACTTGGG
>NZ_JODC01000062.1 GCF_000720765.1 Streptomyces sp. NRRL S-646 | reverse complement strand
GCGGGGGCGGCTGATGCAGGCGCTCCCGGCGGGCGGCGCGATGGTGGCGTTGCAGGCCGGCGAGGTCGAGGTGCTGCCTCTGCTCGATGACCGGGTGGGTGTCGCTGCCGTCAACGGGCCGCAGTCGGTGGTGATTTCGGGTGCGGCGGAGGCCGTTGAGGAGATCGCGGACCGTTTCCGCAGCCAGGACCGCAAGGTGACGGCGCTGCGGGTCAGCCACGCCTTCCACTCCCCGCTGATGGAGCCGATGCTCGCCGACTTCCGCAAGGTGGCCGAGAGCCTGTCCTACGAACAGCCGGCGCTGCCGATCGTCTCTACCGTCACCGGTGAGGCGGTCACCGCGCAGGAGCTGACCTCGCCCGACCACTGGGTGGGGCATGTCCGCGCGACGGTGCGCTTCGCCGACGCCGTACGCACGCTGGACGGGCAGGAGGGCGTTCGCCGCTTCCTCGAACTCGGCCCGGACGGCACGCTCACCGCTCTCGCGCAGGCTGTCCTGGACGGTGAGAGCAGGGTCGACCGTGACCCGCCCGTTCTCGTCGCCGCTCTGCGCAAGGACCGGCCCGAGGCGAGGTCGGTTCTGTCCGCGTTGGCGGCCGGTGCGCTGGAGCTGGAGGAGGAGGTCGTGGGCGCGGTGTTGCCCGCTCTGACCTCCTGGCGGCGACAGAGCCTGGAACGGACCGAGATGGACGGTTACCGGTACCGGGTGCAGTGGGCGCCGGTGGCCGGCATCCCGAGCGAGGCGACCCTGTCCGGCCGTTGGCTGGCTGTCGTACCGGAAGGGCTTGAGGCCGACGCCTGGGCCGTTGCGGTACGGGAGGCCCTCACGGCGGCGGGCGCGGACGTCGAATGGTTGACCTGCGACCCGTGTGCGGATCGTGCCCAGCTCGCCGCGCGGCTGGAGGGTACGGCGCCGGTGGCGGGCGTGGTGTCGCTGCTCGCTCTCTCCGGTGACCTGAACGAGGAAGACGGCGTGCCGGTGGGCGTGTCGGGTTCGGTGGCGCTGGTTCAGGCCCTCGCCGATGCCGGTGTGACGGCACCGCTGTGGGTGCTGACCCGGGGAGCGGTTGCGGTCGGGCGGTCGGACGCAGCCGTCGATCCGGCCGGGAACGCCGTCTGGGGGCTCGGCCGTGTGGCCGCCCTCGAGGCACCCGGCCGATGGGGCGGCCTGGTCGATCTCCCGGCTGCCTTGGCGGGCACCGCCGGGAACGCGCTCGCGGCGGTCCTGTCCGGTGTCGGGGATGAGGATCAGGTTGCGGTGCGGGCGTCGGGTGTGTTCGGGCGTCGGCTCGTGCGGGTGGCCGTGGGGGAGAGCGGTGGCGGGGAGGCCGGTTGGCGTCCGCGGGGCACTGTGTTGATCACGGGTGGTACGGGTGCGTTGGGTGCTCGGGTGGCGCGGTGGGCGGCTGCGGAGGGTGCCGGGCATCTGGTGCTGGTCAGTCGTCGGGGTCTGGGGGCTCCGGGTGCGCGGGAGTTGCGGGATGGGCTGGCCGCTGCCGGGGTGGAGGTGAGTGTCGAGGCCTGTGATGTTGCTGACCGTGCGGCGGTGGAGGCGCTGCTGGGCCGGTATCGGGTGGATGCGGTGGTGCATGCGGCGGGTGCGGTGGTGAATGTGCCGCTGGAGCAGATGTCGCCGGAGGATCTGGCCGCGGTGTGGGCGGGCAAGGTCGCGGGTGCGGTGCATCTGGATGCGGTGCTGGGTGATCGTGTGCTGGATGCGTTTGTGGTGTTCTCCTCCATTGCCGGGGTGTGGGGCAGTGGTGGTCAGGCCGGTTATGCGGCGGCGAATGCGTTCCTGGACGGGTTGGTGCAGGCGCGTCGGGTGCGGGGGCTGGCGGGGGCGTCGGTGGCGTGGGGTCCGTGGGCCGGGAGTGGTATGGCGGCCGGTGCGGAGGCGGTTGAGGCGTTGCGGCGGCGGGGTCTGCCGGCGTTGGAACCGGACCGGGCCGTGCGCGCTCTGGGTCACGCGACGTCGGATGCGGACGCGGTGGTGGTTGTGGCGGATGTGGACTGGGCGCGGTTCACTCCCGCGTACACCACTGTCCGCGCGAGCGCACTGCTCGCCGATCTGCCCGAAGCACGCGCAGCCCTCACCACCACCTCGGGAGCATCCGGGCACCAGGAGAGCGACCGGGAGTCCGAGCTGCGGCAAGAGCTCGGCGGACAGCCGGCGGACGAGCGACGGCAGGCTCTGCTCGACCTGGTGCGCAAGCGGGCGGCAGAGGTACTGGGACACGGCGACACCGCCATCGTGGGGTCGGGCCAGGCCTTCCGTGAACTCGGCGTCGACTCACTGACGGCCGTGGAACTGCGCAACCGGCTCGCCGCCGAGACGGGCCTGAAGCTGCCCAGCACCCTCGTCTTCGACCATCCGACGCCCCGTCATCTGGCGACCTTCCTCGACGACGGGCTGTTCGGTACGGAGGAAACCGACGCGGAGACCGCTCTCGTGGCCGAGATGGACCGGCTGGCCTCCACGATTTCAAGGCTTTCCCCAGATAACAGCGTCAGGACTCTCGCGAAGGCACGCCTGCGCAGCATGCTGACCGAACTGGATGATCAGAGCGAGGGTGATCCCAAAGCCTCTGTCTCCCAGCAGCTCGAGGCGGCCTCGGACGACGAGATCTTCGACTTCATCAATCAGGAACTCGGCAGGTCCTGAAAGCCCGCGTCGCAGCAGGCCGAAAACGTTCCTACCGCTACAACGTATGGGGCAAGTTCCAATGGCGAATGAAGACAAGCTCCGGGACTACCTCAAGTGGGTCACCACCGACCTGGCCGAGACACGTCGGCGGCTCCAGGAGCTGGAGTCCCGCGGGGACGAGCCCATCGCGATCGTCGGGATGAGCTGCCGGTTCCCCGGCGGGGTGCGGTCCCCAGAGGACTACTGGCAGCTCCTGGTCGACGGTGCCGATGCCATCTCCGAGTGGCCCACGGACCGCGGTTGGGACACCGAGGCGCTCTACGACCCGGACTCCCGGCGCGTGGACGGCAGTTACGCCCGCGAGGGCGGGTTCGTCCACGACGCCGGAGACTTCGACCCGGCGTTCTTCGGGATCTCACCGCGTGAGGCCGTCGCGATGGACCCGCAGCAGCGGCTGCTGCTGGAGGCGTCATGGGAGGCGTTCGAACACGCCGGCATCGACCCGGAGTCGGCGCGGGGCGGCCGCGCCGGCGTCTTCGTGGGATGCAGCAACCAGGAGTACGGCGCCGGTCTCGGCGACGTTCCCGACGACGTACGCGGCCACCTGCTGACCGGCAACTCCACGTCCGTGGTCTCCGGCCGGGTGTCGTATGTGCTGGGGCTTGAGGGTCCGGCGGTGACGGTGGACACGGCGTGTTCGTCGTCGTTGGTGGCGTTGCATCTGGCGGTGCAGGCGTTGCGTGCGGGTGAGTGTGATCTGGCGTTGGCCGGTGGTGTGACGG
>NZ_JODC01000061.1 GCF_000720765.1 Streptomyces sp. NRRL S-646 | reverse complement strand
CCGTCACACCACCGGCCAACGCCAGATCACACTCACCCGCACGCAACGCCTGCACCGCCAGATGCAACGCCACCAACGACGACGAACACGCCGTGTCCAGGGTGATCGCGGGGCCCTCCAGTCCGAGCGCGTACGACACCCGGCCGGACGCCAGGCTCGCCGCGCTGCCGGTGAGCAGATGGCCGCGTACGTCGTCCGGGACCTCGGTGGACGTGGCGCCGTAGCCCTGGTGGCCGCAGCCGACGAACAGGCCGGTGCGGCTGCCGCGCAGCGAGCGCGGGTCCAGGCCGGCCCGCTCGATGGTCTCCCAGGAGGACTCCAGCAGCAGCCGCTGCTGCGGGTCGATGGCGACTGCCTCGCGCGGCGAGATGCCGAAGAACGCGGCGTCGAAGGCGTCGGCGTCGGACAGGAAGCCGCCCTCGTCGACGTAACTGGTGCCGGGGCGCAGCGCATCGGGGTCGTAGAGGGCCTCGAGGTCCCAGCCGCGGTCGGCCGGGAAGGAGGTGATGGCGTCACCGCCTTGGGCCAGGAGGTCCCACAGCTCCTCGGGCGAGGTGATCCGGCCGGGGAGCCGGCAGGCCATGGCGACAATGGCGATCGGTTCGTCGTCGGCACCGCCGCTGCCGCCCGCCGGGACCAGGTCCGCACCGGTGGCACGGTGCCCGCCCGGCAGGGTGCCGTCGTCGAGTTCGTGCACCAGGTGGCCGGCGAGGGCCAGGGGCGTCGGGTGGTCGAAGACGAGGGTTGTCGGCAGGGTGAGGCCGGTGGCGGTGGCCAGCAGGTTGCGCAGTTCCACGGCAGTGAGCGAGTCGAAGCCGCAGTCCTGGAAGGCGCGGGTCGGCTGGATGCTCTCCGGTGTCGGGTGGCCGAGTGCGGTGGCCGCGCTGTGGCGCACCAGCTTCAGCAGCAGCTGCCGGCGCTCGATGGCACCCAGCGGGGCGAGTTCGGCGCGCAGCCCGGCGCCGTGCCCGGCCGTGGCGTCGTCGGTCGCCGCCATGCCGGCGGCGGCCTCCGGTATACGGCTGAGCAGCGCGCCGCCCGGCAGGCCTCGCCGTCCGGCGGCGATCCTGGCCCAGTCGACGTCGGAGACCAGGGCCCAGGTGTCGTCGTGGGCGAGGAGGCCACCGAGGGCGGTGAGCGCCGGTTCGACCTCCATCGGGGTCAGGCCGCCGCGCCGCAGCCGGGTCAGTACGACGGGATCGTCGGCCATGCCGCCACCCGCCCACGGTCCCCAGGCGATGGACGTCGCCGGGAGTCCGGCGGAGCGCCGCTGCCGGGCGAGGGCGTCGAGGAAGGCGTTGCCGGCGGCGTAGCCGGCCTGGCCCGCGGAACCGAGCGCACCGGCGATGGACGAGAACAGGACGAACGCCGTGAGAGGTGTCTCCAGGTTCCGGGTGGCCTCGTCCAGGTTGGCGGCGGCGCGGAGCTTGGCGCGCAGGACGGTGGCGTAGCGCTCGGGGTCCATCGCGGTGAGCGGCGCGTCGTCGAGTGCGCCCGCGACGTGCAGCACCGTGGTCAGCGGCCGGTCGGCCGGGACGGTGGCGAGCAGGGCGTCGAGGGCGGTCCGGTCGGCGGGGTCGCAGGCGGCGACGGTGACGTGGGCGCCCGTCTCCTCCAGTTCGCGGCGCAGTTCGTCGGCGCCGGGGGCGTCCGAGCCGCGGCGGCTGACGAGCAGCAGGTGCTCGGCGCCCTCCCGGGCCAGGCGGCGCGCCACATGGGCGCCGATGATGCCGGAGCCGCCGGTGATCAACGTCGTTCCGGTGAGCCGCGGTTCGGGACGGTGCTCGTCGCGGTCGCGGACGATACGGGTCAGCCTGCGACCGAAGACGGCGGAGTCCCGTACCGCCAGCTCGTTCTCCTCCCAGGGCTCGGCGACGAGCGCCACCAGCCGGGCGAGCGCCCGCTGGTCCGGGCGCTTCGGCAGGTCGACGAGGCCCGCCCACAGGTCGGAGTGCTCGACGGCCACGGTCCGGCCGAAACCCCAGGTGGTGGCCTGCACCGGCCGGGTCAGCCGGTCGGCGGCACCGACGGACACCGCCGACTGCGTGACCGCCCACAGCCGTGCCGTGGTGCCGGTCTCGGCCAGGGCCTGCACCAGCAGCGTGTTGAGGTGCAGCCCCAGGGGTACGTCGGCGTGGGCGGGGTGGGGCGCCTCGGTGAGGGCGAGCAGCGACAGCAGCCGGACCGTCCCGCCGCGGTGTGCCGCGGCCTCGGTGAGCGCTGCCGCGACCTGGGCGCGGTCCGCGTCGGCGGCCACCGGCAGGGGGCTCGTGTCCGCCCCGGCGGCGGTGAACGCCTCCGCCACGGCTGCGGCCGTCGCGGCGGTGTCCGGGTCGCCCGGGCAGAAGGGCACCAGCCAGACCCCTGCCGGTGCGGCCGTCGGGGATGGCAGGGGTGTCCAGGTCTCCCGGTACTGCCAGGACTCGGCTGTGGCACGCCGCATGCTGTCGTGGTGCCAGGCCGTCAGGGCGGGAAGCACGGGTGCCAGCACATCCGGGTCGAGCGCCAGCCGCTCGGCCAGATCGCGGACGTCGCCCTTACGGACGGCGGACCAGAACGCCGAGTCGACGGCCTGCGTCTGACCGCCCTCTGGGTCGGACGCCGCGTCGGCCAGCCAGTACCGGGCGCGCTGGAAGGCATAGGTGGGCAGTTCGACGTTCCGCGCGCCGGGGAACAGTGCGGACCAGTCCGGGCTGTGCCCGTGCACATGCAGGGCGCCCACGGCACCGAGCAGGCTGCCCGGCTCCGCACCGTCCTTGCGCAGCGCGGGCACCACCACGCGCTGCACGACATCCGCCTCGGGGCCGCTCGTACGACAACTCTTCCGCCACCGCACGGAAGTCCGCCAGCATCGGCTCCATCAGCGGCGAGTGAAAGGCATGACTGACCCGCAGAGATGTGGTCTTGCGGCCCTCAGCGCGGAAGCGCGCGGCCACCTCCTCCACCGCCTCCGCGGTGCCCGCGATCACCACCGACTGCGGGCCGTTGACCGCCGCAAGACCCACCTGGTCGTTCAGCAGCGGCACGATCTCGTCTTCAGTGGCCTGCACGGCGACCATCGCACCGCCGGCCGGAAGCGCCTGCATCAACCGGCCCCGCGCCACCACCAGACGGCAGGCATCCGCCAGCGACCACACCCCCGCCACATGCGCGGCAGCGATCTCACCTCGAAGGCTTCCGCGAAGACCGGATACGCCTCATACAACTCCCGCCCCATACCCAGCCGTTGAGACCCCTGCCCCGCGAACAGGAACGCCGTCCGCCCCCGCACCGCCGCACCCCGCACCACCCGCGCGTCCGCCGCACCGGACGCCAACGCCGCAAGCCCCGACCGCAGATCCTCCACACCCGAACCCACGACCACCGCACGGTCCTCGAACACCGACCGCGTCACACCGAGCGACAACCCCACATCAGCCGCAGAACCGGCCGAACCCTCCACGGCCTCCCCCAGCCGGGCCGCCTGCGCCCGCAGCGCCCCCTCCCCCCGCGCCGACACCGGCCACACCACAACCCCGCCACCACCGGCACCCGACCCGGCAGGCACCTCCTGCGGCTCAGCCTCTTCGACCACCTCGGCCTCTTCGAGGATCACATGCGCATTCGTGCCG
>NZ_JODC01000060.1 GCF_000720765.1 Streptomyces sp. NRRL S-646 | reverse complement strand
TCACCGATGGAGTGACCGGCCAGCACGTCGGGGCGCACACCCCAGGACTCCAGCAGCCGGAACAGCGCCACTTCCAGGGCGAACAGGGCGGGCTGGGCGTACTCGGTCCGGTTCAGCAGGTCCGCGTCCTCACCGAACACCACCTCCCGCAGGCTGAACGGGAGTTCCGCATCCACCGCGTCGAAGGCGGCCGCGAAGACCGGGTACGCGTCGTACAACTCCCGGCCCATACCAAGCCGTTGAGAGCCCTGCCCCGCGAACAGGAACCCCGTGCGCGCATCGCGCCGGGTCGTGCCCGTCGCGGCGTTCACCGCCTCCTCACCGGAAGCGACCGCCTCAAGACCGCGCAGCAACTCCGTACGGTCCGTGCCCCAGACCACGGCCCGGTGCTCGAACAACGACCGCGACCGCACCAGCGACCGGCCGACCTCAGCGACACCGAGTGCCTCGTCGCCGGTCACGAATTCCGCCAGCCGACCGGCCTGGGCCCGCAGCGCCGCGGCCGTACGACCGGACACCACCCACGGCACCACACCACCGTCGGCCGGAGCGCTCACCGGCCCGGACTCCGCCTCGACCGGCGGCTCCTCCAGCACCACATGCGCGTTCGTGCCACTGATACCGAACGACGACACACCGGCCCGACGCACATGTCCTTCGGCCTGCGGCCAGTCGGCACTGTCCGTCAATCCACATCCGCGGGCCTGAGCCCGGCACCGGCCAGCGCCTGCCGGATCACCCGCTGCTGCGACGGACCATTCGGCGCCGTCAGACCATTGCTGGCACCATCCTGGTTCACCGCCGACCCGGCCACCACGGCCAGCACCCGGTGCCCCTTGCGCCGGGCGTCCGACAGCCGCTCCACCAGCACCAAACCCGCGCCCTCGGAGAACCCGGCCCCGTCCGCTCCGTCCGAGAACGCCTTGCACCGGCCGTCCGCCGCGAGCCCCCGCTGCCGGCTGAAGTCCAGGAACAGTCCGGGCGTCGACATCACCGTCACACCACCGGCCAGCGCCAGATCACACTCCCCCGCCCGCAGCGCCTGCACCGCCAGATGCAACGCCACCAGGGCCGACGAACACGCCGTGTCCACCGTCACCGCGGGGCCTTCCAGGCCGAGGGTGTAGGACACGCGGCCTGACATCACGCTTGCGGAGTTGCAGCGTCGTCGGGTCGATCCCGGCCCGCTCGAACGCCTCCCACGCCAGCTCCAGCAGCAGCCGCTGCTGCGGGTCCATCGCCAGCGCCTCACGCGGCGATATCCCGAAGAAGCCGGGGTCGAACTCGGCGGCGTGGTCGAGGAATCCGCCGCCGCGGGTGCTGGCGCGGCCCGCCACACCGGGCTCGGGGTCGTAGAGGGCGTCGATGTCCCAGCCGCGGTCGTCGGGCCACTCGGTGATGGCGTCCGTGCCGTCCGCGAGCAGGTGCCAGAACTCCTCGGGGGTGTTGGCCCCGCCGGGGAAGCGGCAGCTCATCGCGGTGATGACGATCGGGTCGTCGGCGGTCGCGCGCGGCGCGGGAAGGAGGGCGGCCGGGGTGTCGGCGGGGGTCGGGGCGAGGGCGCTGCGGAGGTGTTCGGCGAGGGCGGTCGGGGTGGGGTAGTCGAAGACGAGGGTGGCGGGCAGGGGGCGGCCGAGGGCTCCGCTGAGGGCGTTGCGGAGTTCCACGGCGGTGAGGGAGTCGAAGCCGAGCTCGCGGAAGGAGCGGGCGGGCTCCACGTCCTGCGGGCCGCTGTGGTCGAGGACGACGGCGACGTGGGCGCGGACGAGTTCCTCGAAGGCGGCCCGCTGTTCGGGTTCGGCGAGTGCGGCGAGTTGCCGGGTGAGGTCGCCGGTGTCGGGGTCGTCGTCAGCTGTGTGACGGGGGCCGTGGTCCGGGGTGCGGCGGGCGGTGAGGGCGTGCCGGGCGTCGGGCAGGTCGTCGAGGAAGGGACGGGGCCGGGCGGTGGTGTAGGCGTGGGCGAACAGGTCCCAGTCGATGTCGGTGACGGCGAGGGTGGTGTCGTCGTGGTCGAGGGCCTGTTGCAGGGCACCGAGGGCGAGGTCGGGGTTCATGGGGCGCACGCCGTGCCGCTGGAGGCGTTCGCCGACGGAGCCTTCCGCCATGCCGCCGTCGGCCCAGGGTCCCCAGGCGATGGCGGTGGCGGGCAGGCCGTGGGAGCGGCGCTGCTGGGCGAGGGCGTCGAGGAGGGCGTTGCCGGGGGCGTAGTTGGCGTGGCCGGGGGCGCCGATCGTGCCGGCCGTGGAGGAGAACAGGACGAACGCGGACAGGTCGAGGCCGGCGGTGAGGGCGTCGAGGTTGCGGGCGCCGCCGACCTTGACCCGCAGGACTTCGGCGAGTTGCTCGGGCGTGAGGGTGGTGATGACGCCGTCACGCAGGACGGCGGCGGTGTGGAAGACGGCGGTGAGCGGCCGTTCGGCGGGGATGGCTGCCAGCAGGGCGGCGAGCTGGTCACGGTCGGCGATGTCGCAGGCGGCGATCTCGACGTGTCCGGCCCCGAGTTCGGTGAGTTCGGCGCGGAGTTCGGCCGCACCGGGGGCGTCGGCGCCGGTACGGCTGACCAGGAGCAGGCCGGGGGCGCCCTGGCGGGCGAGGCTGCGGGCGACCTGGCGGCCGAGGGCGCCGGTGCCGCCGGTGACCAGGACCGTGCCGGTGGGGGTCCAGTCGCGGCGTGCGCCCAGGCCTCCCGTCGCGGCCCGGTTGAGGCGGCGGGCGAGCAGGCCGGTGTCGCGGACGGCGAGCTGGTCCTCCTGGCCGACCCCGGCGAGGGCGGCGGTGAGCCGTTCGGCGGCGGAGCGGTCGAGCGTGGCGGGCAGGTCGAGGAGGCCGCCCCAGCGCTGGGGCTGTTCCAGGGCGACGACCCGGCCGAAGCCCCAGGCAAGGGCTTGTTGGGGGGAGTCGACGGTCTCGGTCGGGCCGGTGGCGACGGCGCCCCGGGTGGCGAACCAGACGGGTGCCTCCTGGCCGACGTCGTCGAGGGCCTGGACGAGGGAGACGGTGGCGGCGAAGCCGCGGGGCAGGCCGGGCAGGCCGTCGTACTCCTCCTCGTCGAGGGCGAGCAGCGACAGGACGGCCCGCGGGCGGTCCTGCCCGGTGGCGCGGAGGAGTTCGGCGATGCGCTCGCGGCCGTCGTGCGGGGCGACCGCGACGGTGACCGGGTCGGCTCCCGCGCGGGCGAGGGCGTCGACGACGGCGGCGGTGTGGGCGTGGCCGGGGTGGGCCGGGTCCTGGTGGGCGGCGGGCAGGGCGACGAGCCAGCTGCCGCGCAGTACGGGCGCGGGGGTGGCGGGCAGGGGTTTCCAGGTGACGCGATAACGCCAGGCGTCCACGGTGGCGGTCTCGCGGCTGCGCCTGCGGTAGTCGCTCAGGGCGGGCAGGACCGTGGAGAGGGTGTCCTGGTCGAGGTGGAGGGCGGCGGCCAGCGGGGCGGTCTCGCCCTTCTCGACGGACTCCCAGAAGCGGGCGTCGAGATCGCTGCCGACGGCCTTCGCGGGACCGGTGAGCTGGGCGGGCGTGGGCCAGTAGGTACGGCGCTGGAAGGCGTAGGTGGGCAGGTCGACCCGGGTTCCGGCGCCGATCAGGGCCGTCCGGTCGATGGGGGCGGCGCCGCGTACGCTCAGTTCGGCCAGGGAGGCGAGGAAGCGGCGCGGTCCGCCTTCGCCGCGGCGCAGCGTGCCGGTGACCACGGTGCCGGTGCGGCCGTCCTCGTCGAGGGTGTCGCGGACGGCGGCGGTGAGCACGGGATGCGGGCTGGACTCGACGAAGGCGCGGAAGTCCTGGGCGGCCAGGGCCTGTACGGCGTCGGCAAAGCGCACGGTACGCCGCAGGTTGTCGTACCAGTACCCGGCGTCGAGGTTCTCGGTGTCCAGCCAGTCACAAGTGACGGTGGAGAAGAACGGCACCTCCGCGGTGCGCGGCCGCACGGGGGCCAGATCGGCCAGGAGCCGGTCACGGATCTCCTCGACCTGCGCGGAGTGCGAGGCGTAGTCGACGGGTATCTGGCGGGCCTGGGCGCCTGCGGCGGACAGCTCGGCCACCAGCTCGCGTACGGCCTCGGCATCACCGGAAACAACCACGGAGACGGGGCCGTTGACGGCGGCGACCGAGAGCCGTCCCTCCCAGGGGGCCAGCCGCTCCTCCACCTCGGCCACCGGCAACAGTACGGAGGCCATGCCGCCCTGTCCGGCGAGCGCGATGATGGCCCGGCTGCGCAGCACGACCACACGCGCCGCATCCTCCAGGGACAAGCCCCCGGCGACACACGCAGCGGCGATCTCGCCCTGACTGTGC
Organism: Streptomyces sp. NRRL S-646; assembly: GCF_000720765.1. Lineage (GTDB taxonomy): Bacteria > Actinomycetota > Actinomycetes > Streptomycetales > Streptomycetaceae > Streptomyces. The sequence continues at coordinate 234 of NZ_JODC01000060.1, read as the reverse complement.
CCGACCACCGCGTCCGGGCGCACACCCCGGGACTGCCACAACCGGGCCAGCGACACCATCGTCACGAACAGCAGCGGCTGGACCACGTCCACGCGATCGAGGGTGGGGGCACCCTCCTCACCGCGCAGCACGGCTTCGACCGACCAGTCGACGTACTCCTCCACAGCCGCCGCACACGCGGCAAAGTGCCCACCGAACTCCGGATCGGTGTCGAGGAGTTCAGTGGCCATACCC
>NZ_JODC01000059.1 GCF_000720765.1 Streptomyces sp. NRRL S-646 | reverse complement strand
TGCTTCCCGCGCTGTCGAGTTGGCACAAGGGTCGGGCGGCGCGGTCGGTGGTGGACGGCTGGCGGTACAAGGTGGTCTGGAAGCCCGTGGGCCGGGACACCCGTGCCGCCGGGGCGCTGACCGGCCGCTGGCTGCTCGTCGTCCCGCAGGGACACCCCGACACCGACCTCACCACCACCGTCACCGTTGCATTGACTCGCCACGGCGCCGACGTACGCGTCCTCGAACTCACGTCGCGCCACGCCCAGGCCGACCTTCTGGACTCCGCGATCGACGAGGCGTTGGCCGACCCGGGGGCTCCCCTCAGCGGCGTACTGTCGCTGCTCGGATTGGACGAGGCTCCGTTGCCCGACCATCCCGTGCTGCCCACCGGGGCCGCGTTCACCGTCTCCCTCCTCCAGGCTCTGGGACGGGCCGGGGTGAGCGCGCCGCTGTGGTGTGCCACCCAGGGTGCCGTGGCCGTCGGGGACCAGGAGCCGGTCTCCCGGCCGGCGCAGGCCGCCGTCTGGGGGCTGGGCAGGGTCGCGGCCCTGGAGTTCCCGGAGCGCTGGGGCGGGCTGGTCGACCTTCCCGAGCGACTTGAGGGACGGGACACCGATGCTCTCTGCGCCGTATTGGCGTCGTACGGCGACACTGCCGAGGACCAGGTCGCCCTGCGTGGCAACAGCACCTTCGTACGGCGTCTCGTGCCGGCCCCCCTGACGCCGCGGACGAACCCGGCCGCCGGGCGGACCTGGAGGCCCCGCGGTACCGCGCTCGTGACCGGTGGAACCGGTGCGCTCGGCGCGCACGTCGCCCGTTGGCTGGCGCGGGGCGGCGCCGAGGACGTGGTCCTGGTCAGCCGGCGCGGTACCACCGACGATGCGGGCTTCGCGGCACTGGAGTCCGAAGTCGCCGCGCTGGGCGCCCGGTTGACCGTCGCCGCCTGCGACATCGCTGACCGTGCGGCCCTGGTGGATCTGCTGAACTCCCTGCGCGAGGAGGGCCGTACCGTACACACGGTGGTGCACGCCGCCGGTGTCGGTACCCTCGGGACGCTCACCGATCTCAGCATGGCGGAGTTCGCCGAGGTAGCCGCGGGCAAGGTCGCCGGGGCACAGCACCTCGCCGAGGTCCTCGACCCGGCCGAAACCGATGCGCTGATCCTCTTCTCCTCCATCTCCGGCGTCTGGGGCGTCGCCGATCACGCCGCGTACGCCGCCGCCAACGCCACCCTGGACGCCCTCGCCGAGCACATGCGCCGGGCACGCGGGTTGCCGGTCCTCTCGGTGGCCTGGGGTCCCTGGGACGGTGGCGGCATGATCGCCGAGGAAATGCGCGATCCGCTGCGCCGCCGCGGCATCCCCGTCATCGCCCCGGAACCGGCGATGGTGGCGCTGCAGGAGGCGCTGGACCACGACGACACCGTCGTGGCCGTCGCGGACGTCGACTGGTCCCGCTTCGTGCCCGTCTTCAGTGCCGCCCGGCCCGCACCGCTCATAGCCCCGCTGGAACCGGACAATCAGCCCGCAGCCGCCGGGACGAGCGGCGCCGGGGCACGGGACGGACAGGACACGGACACGGACACCTCGGTGTCGACGCTCGCCCAGCGGCTCAGCGCCCTGCCCGCCACCGAACACGACCGGTTCGTACAGGATCTCGTACGGGCCGAGGCGGCCGCCGTGCTCGGCCATGAGTCGGCGGACGCTGTCGACGCCGCGTACGCATTCAAGGAGCTGGGCTTCGACTCGGTCAGCGCCGTCGAGCTGCGCAACCGTCTCACCTTCCGTACGGGGCTGAAGATCCCGACAACCGTGGTCTTCGACCACCCCACTCCGCTCGCCCTCGCCGCCCACCTCCGCCAACTGGCTCTCGGTGACGGTTCGGCACCACGCCAGCAGGACACGAACTCGCTTGTTGCCACCGCCGGTTCGCGCCGTCACTCCACGGGCGACGAACCCATCGCCATCGTCGGCATGGGGTGCCGCTATCCGGGCGGCATCGCGTCCCCCGACGACCTGTGGCGCATCGTCAGCGACGGCGAGGACGTCATCACCGGCTTCCCCGCCGACCGAGGCTGGGACACGAGTCGGCTCTACGACCCCGACCCCGACCGGCACGGCACCAGCTACGTCCGGCACGGTGGCTTCCTGCACGACGCCGGGGAGTTCGACGCCGCCTTCTTCGGGATCTCCCCGCGCGAGGCGGCGGCCATGGATCCGCAGCAGCGGCTGCTCCTGGAGACGTCGTGGGAGGCGTTGGAGCGGGCCGGCATCGACCCGAAGACTCTGCGCGGCAGCAGCACCGGTGTCTTCACGGGCCTCACCGACCAGAACTACGGAACCCTGCTCAGCCGCGGCACCGACGGCACCGAGGGCTATCTCGTCACCGGCGCCTCGACCGCCGTCGCATCGGGCCGCGTCTCCTACGTCCTCGGCCTGGAGGGGCCGGCGGTGACCGTCGACACGGCGTGCTCGTCGTCGCTGGTCGCGCTGCATCTGGCGGTACAGTCCCTGCGTTCCGGCGAGTGCTCGATGGCGTTGTCGGGGGCCGCGATGGTCATGGCTGACCCTGCCCCGTTCGTGGGCTTCAGCCGTCAGCGGGGCCTCGCCCCCGACGGCCGCTGCAAGCCCTTCGCCGAAGCCGCCGACGGGTTCTCCCTCGCAGAGGGTGTGGGTGTGCTGCTGCTGGAGCGGCTGTCGGACGCCCGGCGCAACGGTCACCCCGTGCTGGCGGTGGTCCGTGGAACGGCGATCAACCAGGACGGTGCGAGCAACGGCCTCACCGCGCCCAACGGTCCCTCGCAGCAACGTGTGATCCGCGCCGCCCTCGCCGACGCCCGCCTCACCGGCGGTGACGTCGATGTCGTCGAGGCGCACGGCACGGGTACGCGGCTGGGCGACCCGATCGAGGCGCAGGCCCTGCTGGCGACCTACGGGCAGGACCGGCCGGATGAACAGCCGCTGCTCATCGGCTCGGTCAAGTCGAACATCGGGCACACGCAGACCGCGTCCGGTATGGCCGGCGTGATGAAGATGGTGTTCGCGATGCGGCACGGCCTCGTGCCCGGCACGCTGCATGTGGACGCACCGTCGTCGCATGTCGACTGGTCGGCGGGGGCGGTGTCGCTGCTGACGGAGGCTGTGGAGTGGCCGGAGGTCGAGGGGCGTCCGCGCCGGGCCGGGGTGTCCTCGTTCGGGTGCCGAGTCGGCTGAACTTGCCGTGGGGCTGGGGGTGTTGGCCTCTGGTGAGGTGAGCGGCGCGGGTGTGGTGCGTGGTGCGGTTGCTGGTGGTGCTAACCGGGTGGCGTTTGTGTTTCCGGGTCAGGGGGCGCAGTGGGCCGGTATGGGACGCCAGTTGTGGGATGCGTCGCCGGTGTTCGCGGCGTCGATGGAGGCGTGTGAGGCCGCTCTCGCTCCTCATGTGGAGTGGTCGTTGAGTGATGTGGTGCGTGGCGGGGGTGAGCTGCCTGAGGTGGATGTGGTGCAGCCGGTGGGGGAGATTGCTGCGGCGGTGGTGGCGGGTGGGTTGTCGTTGGAGGACGGGGCGCGGGTGGTGGCGCTGCGGTCCAAGGCGATCCGGGCCATTGCCGGGCGGGGTGGCATGGTGTCCGTCCCGCTGCCGCTCGCGGATGTTGAGGAGTTGCTGACCGGTTGGGCGGGCCGGATCGATATCGCGGCGGTGAACGGTCCGGGTTCGGTGGTGGTGGCCGGGGATGCGGACGCGCTGGATGAGCTGATGGCCCACTGCGAGGGCCACGACGTACGGGCGCGTCGTATCCCGGTGGACTACGCCTCCCACACGAGGCACGTCGAAGCCATCGAGACCGAACTGGCCGAGGTGCTCGCGGCGGTCTCCCCCCGC
>NZ_JODC01000058.1 GCF_000720765.1 Streptomyces sp. NRRL S-646 | reverse complement strand
ACCACCGACGGCTCAACCCCGCAAGCACGCCACAACGCCGCCAGCGACACCATCACCGCCCACGACACCGGCTGCACCACATCCACCTCAGCCAGCTCACCCCCGCCACGCACCACATCACTCAACGACCACTCCACGAACGGAGCGAGAGCGGCCTCACACGCCTCCATCGACGCCGCAAACACCGACGACGCATCCCACAACTGGCGTCCCATATCGGCCCACTGCGCCCCCTGACCCGGAAACAGACTCGGCACCCAACACCACGGCCCGGTTCTCGAACGCCGTACGCGTCCCCGCCAACGACCACGCCACATCCACCGGCCGCAACTAGCCCATCCCCACCACGACCCGACACCACCCACGGCACCACACCACCAGCCCCGAACACCGGCGCAGCGGCATCATCAGGCTCCGGCTCGGACACGACCGGGGGCACAACCGGAGGTTCCTCCAACACCACATGCGCATTGGTGCCGCTCACCCCGAACGAGGACACACCCGCCCGACGCGGACGCCCCTCGACCTCCGGCCACTGCACAGCCTCCGTCAGCAGCGACACCGCCCCCGCCGACCAGTCGACATGCGGAGTCGGCTCATCGACGTGCAGCGTCTGCGGAAGGACACCGTGCTGCAACGCCAGCACCATCTTCATCACGCCGCCGACGCCGGACGCGGCCTGCGTGTGACCGATGTTGGACTTCAACGAGCCCAACCACAAAGGCCGTTCGGGATCCCGGCCCTGCCCGTAGGTCGCCAGCAGCGCCTGCGCCTCGATCGGGTCACCGAGGGTCGTCCCGGTGCCGTGTGCTTCCACCGCGTCCACGTCGGAGGCGGACAGTCCGGCCTTGGTGAGGGCCGCCCGGATGACCTGCTGCTGCGCGGGGCCGCTGGGGGCGCTGAGGCCGTTGCTCGCACCGTCCTGGTTGAGGGCGGTGGAGCGGATCACCGCCAGTACGGGGTGGCCGTTGCGGCGGGCGTCGGAGAGCCGTTCCAGGAGCAGCATGCCCGCGCCCTCGGCGAGGCCCATGCCGTCGGCGGCCTTGGCGAACGCCTTCGAACGGCCGTCCTTGGCGACGCCCCGGGTGCGAGCGAAGCCGATGAAGCCGATGGGCTCCACCATCACGGCGACACCGCCCGCGAGGGCCATGGAGCACTCGCCGGAGCGCAGCGCCTGGACGGCCATGTGCAGGGCGACCAGGGAGGAGGAGCAGGCCGTGTCGATGGTCACCGCGCTGCCCTCGAGGCCGAGGGTGTAGGCGATACGGCCGGACAGGACGCTGGTGGCGCTGCCGGTGACGATGTGGCCCTCGACGCCCTCGGGCAGGTTGTCGAGGCCGCCGAAGCCCTGGTTGGCGGCGCCGACGAACACGCCGACGGGGGTGCCACGCAGCGCGTCGGGGACGAGGCCGGCCTGTTCCAGCGCTTCCCAGGAGGTCTCCAGCAGCAGTCGCTGCTGCGGGTCCATGGCGACGGCCTCGCGCGGCGAGATGCCGAAGAAGCCGGCGTCGAAGTCGCCCGCATCGTGCACGAAGCCGCCTTCGCGGGCGTAGCAGGTGCCCTCACGGTCCGGGTCGGGGTCGTAGAGGGCGTCGAGGTCCCAGGCACGGTCGTCGGGGAAGGCGTCGATGACGTCGCGGCCCTCGGCGAGGATCTGCCACAGCTCTTCGGGGCTGTTGGCACCGCCGGGGTAGCGGCAGCTCATGGAGACGATGACGATCGGGTCGTCGTCCGCGGCGGGCCCGCCGGCCGGAGTCACGGCTGTGACCGGAACGGGAAGGGCGGCGGAGTCACCGACCAGTTCCTCGCGGACGTGGCGGGCCAGGGCGACGACCGTGGGCCGGTCGAAGATCACGGTGACGGGCAGGCGCAGTCCGGTGGCGGCGTTGAGCCGGTTGCGCAGCTCGACGGAGGTCAGCGAGTCGAAGCCCAACTCCCGGAAGGCACGCCCCACTTCGACGCTGTTCGGGCTGCTGTGTCCGAGTACTCCGGCAACCTGGGCACGTACCAGGTCCAGTACGGTCCGGTCCCGTTCGTCGGCGGTCATGCCCCGCAGCCGGGAGACGAGACCGGTGCTCTCCGCGTCCGATGTGTGCCGACGGTGGCGGTCCTCCTCGGCGCGCAGCAGCTCGGCGACTTCGGGCACTTCGGTGAGCAGGGGGCGGGGGCGGGCCGCGGTGAAGACGGGGACGAATCGTTCCCAGTCGATGTCAGCCACGGCGATGAAGCACTCGTCGCGGTCGAGGACCTGCTGCATGCCCCTGACCGCGAGGGCCGGGTCCATGAACGGGATGCCGCGCCAGCGCAGTTGCTCCTGGACGATGTCGAGGGCCATGCCGCCGCCCTCGTCGCTCCAGATGCCCCAGGCGATCGACGTACCGGCCAGGCCGCGGGCCCGCCGGTGCTCGGCGACGGCGTCGGCGTAGGCGTTGGCCGCGGCGTAGGCGCCGTGGTCGCCGCTGCCCCAGACACCGGCGACGGAGGAGAAGACGACAAAGGCGTCGAGCCGGTCGTCACAGAAGAGCGCGTCGAGGTTGGCGACGCCCGACAGCTTGGCCTCGGCTCCGTCGGCGAATTCCTGAAGCGTCGTGGTGGCCAGCGGGATGAGGATGCCGACGCCCGCGGTGTGCACGACGGTGCGGATCGGCGGCCCGTCGGCCTCGACCCGCTCGACGAGCGCGGCCAGCGCGTCCCGGTCGGCGATGTCGCAGGAGGCGATGGTGACGCGGGCGCCCAGCTCGCGCAGCTCGGCCTCCAGTTCGGCCGCGCCGGGTGCGTCCGCGCCGCGGCGGCTGACCAGGACCAGGTGCTCGGTTCCGTTGCGGGCGAGCCAGCGGGCCGTGTGGCCGCCGAGACCACCCGTGCCGCCGGTGATCAGTGCGGTGCCGCGCGAGGTCCAGGCGCGCTGTCCGCCGCCCATGGCCCCGCCGGGGGTACGGGCGAGACGGCGGATCAGGGTGCCGGTCCGGCGAATGGCGATCTGGTCCTCGGCGCGGTCGTCGGCGAGGATCCCGCACAACCGGGCGGCGGTGCGCTCGTCGGGCGCCTGAGGAAGGTCGACGAGGCCGCCCCAGAACTCGGGGTGCTCAAGCGCCGCGACCCGGCCCATGCCCCAGGTGCCGTTCTGCACGGGGTTGCGCAGCGGGTCGCTGTCGCCTGTCGTGACGGCTCCGCTGGTGGCCAGCCACAGCGGGGCTCGTACGCCGGTGTCACCGCACGCCTGGATCAGCGCCAGCCCGGCCACCAGGCCGGCCGCGAGGCCCGGCTGCTCGGGGTGGGGGTGTTCGTCGAGCGCGAGGAAGGAGAGCACGCCGCTGATCTGGCCGGCGTCGACGCCGCTGTGCCGGGCCGCTTCGGTCAGCAGGGCGGCCAGCCGCTCCCGGTCGGTGTCGGAGGAGTCGACGAACACGGGTACGGTCTGCGCGCCGTGCGTGGCGAGCCCGTCCAGGCAGACGCTGATGAGTTCCGTGCCCGCCTGGCTCGCCGGTACGACGACCAGCCACGTGCCGTCGAGGGTGACGGCGGTGGGATCGGCCGTCGGCCGCCAAGCGATGCGGTAGCGCCAGGAGTCGATGGTGGACGCGGCACGGCGGCCCCGGCGCCAGGCCGACAGCACGGGCAGCGCCTGGGCCAGCGCCTCCTGCCCGGCGTCCTCGGCGACGTCGAGCGTGCCGGTCAGTGCCTGTAGGTCCTGCCCCTCCACGGCCGCCCAGAACTCGGCGTCCACCGGGTCCTCCGCACCTCCGGTCGCCCGTGCGGGCGTCGTGTCCGGCCAGGACCGCGGTCCAGTCGACCGGGATGCCGCGCACCCACGCCTCGGCCAGCGAGGTCAGGAAACGGGAGGCATCACCCTTGTTGCGGCGCAGGCTGCCCACCACCACCGCGTCCGGGGCGGCCTCCTGCACCGCCATGCCGAGGACGGGGTGGGAGCTGACCTCCACGAACGCGGAGTATCCCTGCTCGACCAGGCCCTGGACGGCGTCGGCGAACCGCACGCGCTGGCGCAGGTTG
>NZ_JODC01000057.1 GCF_000720765.1 Streptomyces sp. NRRL S-646 | reverse complement strand
GGGTTGTCGTTGGAGGACGGGGCGCGGGTGGTGGCGCTGCGGTCCAAGGCGATCCGGGCGATCGCCGAGGCGGGGGAGATCCGGGCGCGTCGTATCCCGGTGGATTACGCCTCCCACACGAGGCATGTGGAGGCCATCGAGGCCGAGCTGGCCGAGGTTCTGGCGGCGGTGGTCCCGCGTTCGGGTGTGGTGCCGTTCTTCTCGACGACTGAGGCGGAAGTGGTCGACACCGCTGGTCTGGACGGCGGGTACTGGTATCGCAACCTGCGTCAGCGGGTGCGGTTCGCGGCCGCGGTGCAGGGTCTGGTCGAGCAGGGATATGCGGCGTTCGTGGAGGTCAGCTCGCACCCGGTACTGGGTATGGCGGTGCAGGAGGCCGCCCCGGACGCGGTGGTGGTGGGCAGCCTGCGCCGTAACGACGGTGATGCCTCCCGTTTCCTGACCTCGCTGGCCGAGGCGTGGGTGCGCGGTATCCCGGTCGACTGGACGGCGGTCCTGGCCGGGCACGACGGCCGGACGGTCCCGCTGCCCACCTACGCCTTCCAGCACCGCCGCTACTGGCTCGACCTCCCCGAGCCCGCTCCCCACGGCGCATCCGCAGGCCCCTCGGCCGACGACGTGGACGCCCGCTTCTGGGAGGCGGTCGAGCGCGAGGACCTGGAGGCCCTCGGGGATACGCTCGATCTGGCGCCCGAGCGGCGCGGGACGTTGGCCACGGTGGAGCCGGTGCTGCCCGTGCTGGCCGAGTGGCGTCGGCGCAAGCGGGAGAGCGCCGTGCTGGACTCCTGGCGTTACACCGTGACATGGCAGCCGGCCGGTGCCTCGGTGGCCGGCCCGGTCCCGTTGCCGTCGCACTGGCTGGTCGTGGTGCCCGGTGCCGACGGCACCGTTGAGGGAACCGCCCAGGAGCTGGTCGAGCGGCTGCGCGGGCGCAAGGAGGTCGAAGACGTCGTCACGCTCGTCCTCGACGTGACGTGGGAGGATCGGACGGCACTCGCGGACCGCCTCCGTGAAGCCTTCGAAGGGAACCCGCTCACGGGCGGCGTACTCAACCTGCTGCCGCTCGCCCCCGCCACCCCGCGCCCTGCCGACCAGTCTCCGACCTCCGTCGTTCCCGGGGTCGTCACGGCGACCCTTCTGCTCATGCAGGCGCTCACGGACGCGGAGGCGGAGGCACCGCTGTGGACGGTCACCCAGGGAGCGGTCACCGTGCCCGGCCCCGCCGCGCAGCCCGTCGTCGGTCCGGTGCCGGAGCAGGCGGCAGTCTGGGGTCTGGGACGGGTCTACGGACTCGACGACCCCCAGCGGTGGGGCGGTCTCATCGACCTCCCCGCACCCGCCGATCACCCCGCACCGGGCGACTCTGCCGCGGAACTCGACCCGCGCACCTGGGACCGGTTCTTCGCGGGCCTGGCGGGCGACGAGGACGAGGACCAGTTCGCCGTACGCGGGGACGGACTGTACGTACGCCGCATGGTCCGGCGGCCGGCCGACGCCGAGGCGGGCGAGCCCCGTACAGCCGGTTTCCCGGGTACGACGCTCATCACCGGCGGCACCGGGGCCCTCGGCGCGCATCTCGCCCGGCGGCTGGCCGCGACCGGTGCCGAGCATCTGCTGCTGGTCGGCCGCCGGGGCCCGGACGCGCCCGGTGCGGCCGAGCTGGAGGCGGAACTGACCGCTCTCGGCGCCCGCGTCACCGTCGCCGCGTGCGACATCACCGACCGGGATGCCCTGGCCGCACTGCTGTCGGAGGTGCCGGAGGACGCACCGGTCAACGCCGTGGTGCACGCGGCGGGCATCGAGCCGCCGGCCGTCGCGATCGGGGACACGGACCTCGCCGACCTGCATGACGTGGCGGGCGCGAAGATCGCGGGTGCCGTCCATCTCGACGCGCTGCTCGCCGACCGTCCGCTGGAGGCCTTCGTCCTGTTCTCGTCGGGCGCGGGTGTCTGGGGCGACGGCGGCCACTCCGGATACGCGGCCGCCAACGCCTACCTCGACGCGTTCGCCGAGTGGCGTCGCAGCCGCGGCCGGGTGGCCACCTCCATCGCCTGGGGTGCCTGGGCCGGCGGCGGCATGGTCCACGAGGCCGAGGGCGACCGGCTGCGTCGCTACGGCGTGCCCACCATGGATCCCGACGTGGCCGTGGGCGCCGTACAGCAGGCCCTCGCGCATGACGAGACGTTCCTGGTCGTGGCCGACGTCATCTGGGACCGGTTCGCGGCGACGTATTCGGCTGCCCGCCGCCGTCGTCTCTTCGACGAGATTCCGGAGGTCCGCCTCCTCCACGCGGAGCAGGCCCGCGCCGGAGCGTCCGGGGACGGCGCCGATGCCGGGCCGGTGCCCGGTCGGACGCAGTCTTTTGCGGGCCAACTGACCGGCGCCGGCCGGGCCGAGCAGACACGGACTGTGCTCCAGCTCGTCCGTACGCAGGTCGCGGCGGTCCTCGGCCATGACGGGACCGGTGCCATCGGCCCCGACCACGCCTTCCGCGACCTCGGTTTCGACTCCCTGACCGCCGTGGAGTTGCGTAACCGGCTGAAGGAAGTCACCGGATTGAGCCTGCCCGCCACCCTGGTCTTCGACCATCCGACCCCGGCCGCCCTCGGTGAACGGCTGCTGTCCGAACTGGTCCCTGACGCGGAACCGGCCGGCGGAGGGGGACTCGCGTCACTCGACGAGCTGGAAGCGGCCGTCGTCGCGCTCGACCCCGCCGACGACGTCTCCCGCGCCAGGATCACCACCCGGTTGCAAGCGCTGCTGTGGCGGCTGTCCGACAGCCCGGTCGAGAAACCTGAGGGCGGCGGCGACGCCGACGACGAACTTCTCGGGACCGTCTCCGACGACGAGATGTTCGACCTGATCGACAAGGAACTCGGTCTCAACTAGCCCGCCAGACCGCCGGACGGGCCGGCTCCCCCCCCAACAACCGGCCCGTCCGGCCTCCTCCGATCCCCTTCGCCCCATCGCCATCCGCACCGCACCACCAACCCTGTCCGACCTGCCCGTTGCCAACGCCGTACGGGTGACTCCAAGCCTTCGGGCCTGCTCTAGGGACTGATGACGTTCATGGCCAACGAGGACAAGCTCCGCGACTACCTCAAGCTGGTTACCACCGACTTGCGGCAGACCCGCCGTCGCCTTCAGGACGTCGAGGCCCGCCAGCAGGAGCCCATCGCCATCGTCTCGATGAGCTGCCGCTTCCCCGGCAACGCCCACACGCCCGAGGACTTCTGGGAGTTGCTCACGGCGGGCGTCGACACCGTCTCCGAACTGCCCGCCGACCGCGGCTGGGACCTCGAGGGGCTGTACCACCCCGACCCGGAGCACCAGGGCACGAGCTACACCCGCTCCGGCTCGTTCCTGTACGACGCGGCCGAGTTCGACCCCGCCTTCTTCGGCATCTCGCCGCGCGAGGCGACGATGATGGACCCGCAGCAGCGCCTGCTGCTGGAGACCTCCTGGGAGGCCCTGGAGCGGGCCGGAATCGAGCCGGGCACACTGCGTGGCGAGAAGGCGGGCGTCTTCGTCGGCAGCAGCGACCAGGGCTACGGCGCCGCGGCCGCTCGGGCCCGGGACCGCGTCGAGGGACACATGCTGACGGGCGGCTCCGGTGCGGTGCTGTCCGGCCGGATCGCCTACACCCTCGGCTTCGAGGGCCCCGCCGTCACCGTCGACACCATGTGCTCCTCGTCGCTGGTGGCGCTGCGGCGATCAACCAGGACGGTGCGAGCAATGGCCTGACTGCGCCCAACGGGCCTTCGCAGGAACGTGTCATCCGTGCGGCGCTGGCCAACGCCCGTCTGACGGCGGACCTCGTGGACGTGGTCGAGGCGCACGGCACCGGGACCACCCTCGGCGACCCGATCGAGGCACAGGCCGTGATCGCCGCCTACGGCCAGGACCGCGAAGAGCCCCTGCGGGTGGGGTCGCTGAAGGCCAACATCGGGCATCTCCAGGCCAGTTCGGGTGTCGCAAGCGTCATCAAAATGGTGTCCGCCATGCGTCACGGAGTCCTGCCGAGACTGCTGCACCTGGACGAGCCGACGCCGCACGTCGACTGGTCCTCCGGCGCGGTCGAGCTCCTCACGGAGAACCAGGAGTGGCCCGAAACCGGCCGTCCGCGCCGCGTGGGCGTGTCCTCCTTCGGCGGCAGCGGCACCAACGCCCATGTGATCCTCGAGCAGGCCCCTGAGCTCGACCCCGAGACGGAGGAACCGCGCTCCACCGACGACACCGCTGCACCGGTGTTCGCCGAGGTTGGCGTGGTGCCGTGGGTGGTGTCGGGTCGTGGCGGGGACGGGCTTGCCGGTCAGGCGGGACGGTTGGCGTCATTCGTGGAGTCGGCCGGTGAGGACGTACGGCCGGTGGACGTGGCCTGGTCGCTGGCCGCCACTCGGGCGGCGTTCGAGAACCGAGCCGTGGTGCTGGGCGCCGAGCAGGGTGAACTCGTCGACGCCCTCGGCGCGTTGGCCTCCGGGAACGCGGCTTCCGGAGCGGTGACCGGGAGCTTCGACGTGGTTCCCGACGGTCCCGTCTTCGTGTTTCCGGGTCAGGGGGCGCAGTGGGCTGGTATGGGGCGTCAGTTGTGGGATGCGTCGCCGGTGTTTGCGGCGTCGATGCAGGCGTGTGAGGCCGCTCTTGCTCCGTTCGTGGGGTGGTCGTTGAGTGATGTGGTGTGTGGTGGGGCTGAGCTGGCTGGTGTGGATGTGGTGCAGCCGGTGTCGTGGGCGGTGATGGTGTCGCTGGCGGCGTTGTGGCGTGCTTGCGGGGTTGAGCCGTCGGTGGTGGTGGGTCATTCG
>NZ_JODC01000056.1 GCF_000720765.1 Streptomyces sp. NRRL S-646 | reverse complement strand
TGCCGGGCTCAGGCCCGCGGATGTGGATGCGGTGGAGGCGCACGGCACGGGTACGACGCTGGGTGATCCGATCGAGGCGCAGGCGATCCTCGCCACCTATGGTCAGGATCGTGAACGCCCGTTGCTGCTGGGGGCCGTGAAGTCGAACATCGGGCACACGCAGGCCGCTGCCGGTGCCGCCGGTGTGATCAAGATGGTGCTGGCCTTGCAGCACGGAGTGCTGCCGCGCACCCTCCACGCGGACGAGCCCTCGTCGCACGTCGACTGGTCCGCCGGGTCGGTCGAACTGCTCGCGGACAGCGCCGACTGGCCGCGCGTCGAAGGAAGGACGCGCCGCGCCGGTGTGTCGTCCTTCGGCCTCAGTGGCACGAACGCGCATGTGGTGCTGGCGGAGCCGCCGCCGGTCGAGGCGGAGGCCGAGCCGGTGATCGCTCCGGCCGACGGTGGTGTGGTGCCTTGGGTGGTGTCCGGTCGTACGGCTGCGGCGCTGCGGGCCCAGGCCGCGCGGCTCGCGGAGTTCGTAACCGGCGACGAGACGTTGGGCGTCGCGGAAATCGGCGGGACTTTGCTGCGGTCGCGGTCGCTGTTCGAGCACCGGGCCGTGATCTGGGGATCGGACCGTGGGGAGCTGCTGCGCGGTCTTGAGGCGGTCGCTGCCGGTGAAGAGGCGGTGAACGCGGCCACGGGCACGGCGCGTCGCGATGCGCGGACCGCGTTCCTGTTCGCCGGTCAGGGCTCGCAACGCCTCGGCATGGGCCGGGAGTTGTATGAGACATACCCGGTCTTCGCGGACGCCTTCGACGCAGCCTGCGCGCACCTGGACACCGAACTGCCGTGCCCGCTGCGGGAGGTGGTGTTCGGCGGCGACGTCGATCCGCTGAACCGGACCGAGTTCACCCAGCCCGCACTGTTCGCCCTGGAAGTCGCCCTGTTCCGACTGCTGGAGTCCTGGGGCCTGCGGCCCGACGTCCTCGCCGGACACTCCATCGGTGAGATAGCTGCCGCGCATGTGGCCGGAGTCTGGTCGCTCGCGGACGCCTGCCGACTGGTGGCGGCACGGGGCCGGTTGATGCAGGTCCTGCCGGCCGGCGGTGCGATGGTCGCGCTCCAGGCCACCGAGGAGGAGGTGCTGCCGTACCTGCACGACACCCGGGTCGGGATCGCCGCCGTCAACGGCCCCCGATCGGTCGTCGTCGCGGGCGCTTCGGAAGCCGTCGGGGAGATCGCGGACCACTTCCGCGCCCAGGACCGCAAGGTCACGGCCCTGCGGGTCAGCCATGCCTTCCACTCCCCGCTGATGGAGCCGATGCTGGCCGACTTCCGCAAGGTCGCCGAGAGCCTGACGTACGAGCGTCCCAAGCTCGCTCTCGTCTCCACGGTGACCGGCAAGGCGGCCACCGCCGACGAGTTCATGTCCCCGGACTACTGGGTGCGGCACGTGCGTCAGCCGGTCCGTTACGCCGACGCCGTGCGCACCCTCGCCGAGCAGGGCATCGGTCGCTACCTCGAACTGGGCCCCGACGGCACCCTCACCGCCCTCGCCCAGGCATCCCTCGACGACTCCGGTACCGCTCTGCTCGTACCGGTGCTGCGCAAGGACCGGCCCGAGGCACCGGCCGCCCTCGCCGCGCTCGCCGCCCTGTTCGTGCACGGCGCCGACGCCGACTGGCGGACGCTCACGGGCGGCGACCGGGGCCCGACCCCGAGCCTGCCGACGTACGCCTTCCAGCGCCGCCGCTACTGGCCCAACCTCACCGGCGTCACCCTCGGCGACCTCGGTTCGGCGGGCGTCGGCTCGGCCGGGCACCCGCTGCTGGGCGCCGCCGTACGCGTGGCAGGCAGCGAGGAGGCGCTGTTCACCGGGCGGCTCTCGCTCAGGACGCACCCGTGGCTGCGCGACCACGCCGTGACCGGCACCGTCCTCTTCCCGGGCACCGGGTTCCTCGAACTCGCCCTGTGCGCCGCCGGACAGCTCGGCTACGACCGCGTCGAGGAACTCACCATCGCCGCCCCGCTGATCGTGCCCGAGCGCACCGGACGGCTGGTCCAGGTCAGGGCGGGCGCGCCCGACGAGTCGGACACCCGCACCGTGCAGGTTTACTCCCGTGCCGAGGACGCGCTCGACACCGACCCGTGGACGCTGAACGCCAGCGGCTCACTGGTCGCCGGCCCGGTGCCCGCCGACACCACCCCCGCCCCCGACCTGAGCGCATGGCCGCCGCCGAACGCCGAGGCCGTGCCGATGGAGGGCTTCTACGACCGGTTCGCCGAGGCAGGATTCGCCTACGGGCCGGTGTTCCAGGGACTGCGCGCGGTCTGGCGACGAGGCGACGAGGTGTTCGCCGAGGTCGGACTGCCCGACGAACACGAGCGGCTCGCGGGCGACTTCGGCGTCCACCCGGCGCTCCTGGACTCCGCCCTGCACGCGATGATGTTCGTGTCGCTGGCCGACGCCGGACAGGGACGGCTGCCGTTCTCCTGGAGCGGAGTGTCGCTGCGCGCGTCCGGCGCCCGGGCACTGCGCGTGCGGATGGTGCAGGCCGGTCCGGAAGCCGTTGCCCTGCATCTGGCCGACCCGACGGGCGGCCAGGTCGCCTCCGTCGAGTCGCTGCTGCTGCGGCAGGTCTCCGGCGACCTCGCCGCCCGTGCCGAGGCCGACGGCCACCGCGACGGCCTCTTCCAGGTGGACTGGACGAAGGTGTCACCGCCCGAGCAGAACGCCTCCGAGGCCTGCGCGCCGGCGGTGGTCGGCGCCGCGGACCTCGCGCCCGGCGCACCGACGTACCCGACCCTGGCCGAGCTGCCCGCCGCCGTCCCCGCGACCGTGCTGTTCGCCGCGGGTCCCGGCCTGAGCGGCGAGGCCGCCGACGCGGCGGACGCGGCCCGTGCCGCCACCGGCCGCGTCCTGGACGCCGTACGCACCTGGCTCGCCGACGAGCGGTTCGAGCAGTCCCGTCTGGTGATCGTCACCGAGGGTGCGGTCACGCTCGACGCGCCGGCTCCCGATCCTGCCCTGGCCGCGGTGTGGGGCCTGGTGCGGGCCGCGCGCGCCGAGGCGCCCGACCGGTTCGCCCTGGTCGACACGGACGGCACCGACACGTCCCGCGCCGCGCTGGCCCGGGCCCTCGCCTCGGGCGAGCCCGAACTGGCGCTCCGCGACGGCGTCCTCCACGCGCCGCGCCTCGCCCGCGTCCCGGCGGGCGGCGGGCTTCCGCTCCCGGCGGACGAGCCGGCCTGGCACCTGGACAGCGTGGCGAAGGGCACCCTGGACAACCTGGCCCTGACACCGTTCCCGCAGGCCACAGCCGCGTTGACGGAAGGACAGGTCCGTATCGCCGTACGAGCGGCGGGAGTCAACTTCCGCGATGTGCTCAACGCGCTCGGTATGTATCCGGGCGAGCATGGATGTCGTACTGGACTCGCTGGCTGGTGAGTTCGTGGACGCGTCGCTGAGGTTGCTGCCGCGTGGTGGGCGTTTCCTGGAGATGGGCAAGACCGATGTCCGGGACGCGGACGCGGTGGCTGCCGAGCATGCGGGCGTGACGTATCGGGCGTTCGATCTGTGGGATGCCGGTCCGGAGCGGATCGGGGAGATGCTGGCCGACCTGGTCGCGCTGTTCGAGGCGGGCGTGCTCAGGCCCCTGCCCGTGACGTGCTGGGATGTGCGGCGCGCC
>NZ_JODC01000055.1 GCF_000720765.1 Streptomyces sp. NRRL S-646 | reverse complement strand
GGTCAGGAATACGATCGGCACCGACGCCGCCTGCGCGAACGACCACCCCGCAGGAACCCGGGCCACCGTCCGCGCATCCGCCACCGCCACCGGCCCGAAGGAACCGGAGAACATCCCCATCACGCGGTCGCCGACCGCCAGCCCGGCCACCCCGGGACCGACCTCGGTCACCACACCCGCACCCTCCAGACCGAAGTCCTTCGCATCCCCCGGGTACATGCCGAGCGCGTTCAGCACATCACGGAAATTCACACCCGCCGCACGGACAGCGACCCGAACCTGACCCGCCGCCAACTCGGCATCCGCCCCAGACCCCACACCGCCGCCAGAGCCGGATCCGCAACCCGCTCGTCGAGCGCCACAGCCCCCTCGGTCACCACCACCAGACGCGCGCCCTCGAACCGCTGCTCCGCCAGCCACTCCCGGGCCAGGCCAAGGACACGGGTCGTCACCTCGTGTGCGGCCTCGTCGGTGCCGTCGATCGGGCGTTCGACCCGGATGAGCACATCGACGGGAACCGTCTCGTCCGGTCCCGGCAGAGCGGTGCCGACGACCGCAGGCACCTGACCCGCGCCCGAACCAGTCGGAACCTTCGCCCAGTCGATCTGGAAGAGGCCGTCCATGGGGCCGGCATCGGTGGCCGCGAGGTCGCCGGAGGTCTCCCGCAGCGTCAGTGACTCCACCGAGGCGACCGGACCGCCGGTCGGATCGGCCAGTTCCAACGCGACCGCGTCCGGACCCACCGGCAC
Source organism: Streptomyces sp. NRRL S-646 (assembly GCF_000720765.1). Taxonomy (GTDB): domain Bacteria; phylum Actinomycetota; class Actinomycetes; order Streptomycetales; family Streptomycetaceae; genus Streptomyces. The sequence goes on along the minus strand of NZ_JODC01000055.1, from coordinate 8,628 downwards.
CATCCGCACCCGCAACGCACGCGCACCCGAGGCCCACAGCGACACCCCGGCCCACGAGAACGGCAACCGCGCCCGTCCGTCCCCGAACGCCGACGTGAACATCACGGCGTGCAACGCGGCGTCCACCAACGCCGGATGCGCGCCGAACCGGTCCGCGACGCCCTCCTGCTCCTCCGACAGGCCGACCTCGGCGAACACCTCCTCGCCACGCCGCCACACACCGCGCAGCCCCTGGAACGCCGGACCGTACGACAACCCCAGCGCGGCGAAACGCTCGTACGCACCGTCGATCGGCTCCGCCACCGCGTCCCGCGGCGGCCACACACCGAAGTCGAAGCGGTCGGCGGCCGGCGCGTCCGCGGGCGCGGACAGCGCACCGGTCACATGGAGGGTCCACGGATCGGTGTCGAGGGCGTCCTCGGCACGGGAATGGATCTCCAATGGGCGTCGGCCGGCGTCGTCCGCCGCTCCCACCCGTACCTGGACCCGGATCCCTCCCCGTTCGGGCACCACCAGCGGCGCCGCGATCGTCAGGTCCTCCACCCGGTCGCAGTCGGCCTGCTCACCGGCCCGCAGCGCCAGCTCCAGGAAACCGGTCCCCGGGAACACGGCCGCGCCGGCGATCACGTGGTCCCGCAACCACTCCTGGGTGGCCAACGACAGACGCCCCGTCAGCAGCAATCCGTCAGCGCCGGCCAGTTCCACCGCGGCACCCAGCAGCGGATGCTCCGCCGACCCCAGGCCCACCGCACCCAGATCCCCGAGCGTCGAGCCCGTGTCGCGGGACCAGAAGCGGCGTCGCTGGAAGGCGTACGTCGGCAGGTGGACCGGTTCCTGCTCGGGGCCGTCGGTCGGGTCCTGGGGGAACGCCGTCTCCCAGTGGACCGGAAGGCCGCTGACGTAGAGCTGGGCGAGAGCGGTGAGCTGGCTCTCCGGTTCGGGGCGGTCCTTGCGCAGTGCGGTGGCGAAGTGATGGGAGCCGTCGTCCAGGCAGGTCTGGGCCAGGGCCGTCAGCTGTCCGTCGGGGCCCAGCTCCAGCAGCCGTCCGGCCTTGCGCTCCGCCAGGGCCCGGACACCGTCGGCGAAGCGGACCGGCCGGCGGACGTGCCGTACCCAGTAGTCGGGGGAGGTCAGTTCGCCGGGTTCGGCCGGGCGGCCGGTGACGTTGGAGATCACCGCCGTACGCGGGGCGCTGTAGGTGAGGGTCTCGGCGACGGCCCGGAAGTCGTCGAGCATCGGTTCCATCAGCGGGGAGTGGAAGGCGTGGCTGACCCGCAGGGGCGTGGCCTTGCGGTCCTGGGCCCGGAAGTGGGCGGCCACCCTCTCAACGGCCGCGGCCGCACCGGAAATCACCACCGACTGCGGCCCGTTGACCGCGGCGAGGCCCACCTCGTCGTCGAGCAGCGGCAGCACCTCCTCCTCGGTGGCCTGGAGCGCGACCATCGCACCGCCGGACGGGAGCAAGAGGGCGACTTCCAGCGCGAACAGGGCGGGCTGGGCGTACTCGGTCCGGTTCAGGCGGTCGGCGTCCTCGCCGAAGACGACCTCCCGCAGCGCGAACGGGAGTTCCGCGTCGACCGCGTCGAAGGCTGCCGCGAAGACCGGGTACGTCTCGTACAACTCCCGGCCCATGCCCAGCCGTTGCGAGCCCTGGCCGGAGAACAGCACGGCCAGTCGGCCGCCGGGCCGGACGGAGCCCGTGACGGTGGTGGGGTGGGGTTCGTCGGCGGCGAGGGCGGTGAGGCCGGTGCGCAGGTCGTCGAGGGTGCGGCCGGTGACCACGGCGCGGTGTTCGAAGGTGGAGCGGGTCGTGGCGAGGGCGCGGCCGATGCGGGCCGGGTCCGGGTGGGGCTCGCCGCCCTCGGCGTCCCCGTCGAGGTGCTTGAGCAGACGTGCGGCCTGTGCGGTCAGTGCGGCGCGGCTGCGGGCGGAGAGCACCCAGGGCAGGGGGTGTTCGCCCCTCGGCTGCTGCATGCCGGCCTGGGGGGCGGCGTTCGCGGGTGTCTCGTCCGTCTCGTTCGCCTGGTCCGTCGGGTCGGGCGAGGCGGGCGCGGGGGCCTCTTCGACGATCATGTGGGCGTTGGTGCCGCTGATTCCGAAGGAGGAGACGGCGCCGCGGCGGGGCCGGTCGTCGTCGCGGGCCCACGGCTGTTCGCTGGTGAGCAGGCGGAGGTCGGCGGCGGTCCAGTCGATGTGCCGGGACGGCTCGTCGGCGTACAGGGTGCGGGGCAGCTGGCCGTGGCGCATGGCCAGCACCAGCTTGATGATGCCGGCGACACCGGCGGCCGCCTGGGTGTGTCCGATGTTGGACTTCACCGAGCCGAGCCACAGGGGCCGGTCCTCGGGACGTGCGGCGCCGTAGGTGGCGGCCAGCGCCTCCGCCTCGATGGGGTCGCCGAGCGGGGTGCCGGTGCCGTGGGCCTCGATGGCGTCGATGTCCCCGGCGGTCAGGCCGGAGTCGGCCAGGGCCGCGCGGATGACCCGTTCCTGGGCGGGGCCGTTGGGGGCGGTCAGGCCGTTGGAGGCGCCGTCCTGGTTGACGGCGCTGCCGCGGATCACGGCGAGTACGGGGTGGCCGTTGCGGCGGGCGTCGGAAAGGCGTTCCAGGAGGAGCATGCCGACGCCCTCGGCGGGTCCGAAGCCGCTCGCCGCGGCGGAGAACGCCTTGCACCGGCCGTCGGCGGCGAGGGCACGCTGGCGTCCGAAGTCGACGAACATCTCGGGTCCGGACATGACGGTCACGCCGCCGCTCAGGGCCAGGTCGCATTCGCCGGAGCGCAGGGATCGTACGGCGAGGTGCAGGGCCACCAGCGAGGACGAGCAGGCCGTGTCGACGGTGACCGCGGGCCCTTCGAGGCCGAAGGAGTAGGCGATGCGGCCGGAGGCGACACTGGTGGTGCTGCCGGTGAGGAGGTGGCCGCCGAGGTCGGCCTGTGAGTCGTGGGAGCGCGGCTGGTAGTCCTGGGCGATGGCGCCGACGAACACGCCGGTGCCCGATCCGCGCAGGGAGGCGGGGACGATGCCCGCGCGTTCCACGGTCTCCCAGGAGGTCTCCAGGAGCAGCCGCTGCTGCGGGTCCATGGCCTGGGCCTCGCGCGGCGAGATCTCGAAGAACTCGGCGTCGAACAGCGGCGCGTCGTGCAGGAAGCCGCCCTCGCGGACGTACGAGGTGCCGGGCCGGTCGGGGTCCGGGTCGTAGAGCGCCTCCAGATCCCAGCCGCGGTCGGCGGGGAACGGGGTGACGGCGTCGGTGCCGGAGGCCAGGAGCCGCCACATGGCCTCGGGGGTGTCGGCCCCGTGGGGGAAACGGCAGCCCATCGACACGATCGCGACGGGTTCCCGCTGCTGTTCCTCGAGGTCCTGCAGACGCTTGCGTGTCTGACGAAGGTCGGCCGTGACCAGTTTGAGGTAGTCCCGCAGCTTCTCTTCGTTGCTCGCCATTCGATGCCACTTCCTAGGAGGAGCCCCGAGGGGGTCCACAGACGTCGGGTCCTGAGCGGTCCGGGGTCGGTCGGGGTCAGGAAATGCCCAGCTCTTTGTTGATGAGGTCGAACATCTCGTCGTCCGTCGCGGATTCGAGTCCGGTGCCGGCCGAGGTCGTGCCGTCCGCGCCGCCCGCCCACCGGGTCAGCAGTTCCCGGAGTCGGGCGGTCACCTTGTCGCTCAGTCCGGCGTCGGCTGTCGCGCCGTCGGTGGCTCGGTCCACGTCGGCCATGGCGGATTCGAGCCTGTCGAGTTCCGCGAACAGGATGTCCGCGGGTTGTGCCTGTTGCGGTGCGCACTGATCGAGCAGGTGGCGGGCGAGGACCGCGGGTGTCGGGTAGCTGAAGACCAGCGTGGCCCGCAGGGTGAGCCCGGTGGCCGCACCGAGCCGGTTGCGCATCTCGACCGCGGTGAGCGAGTCGAAGCCCAGCGACTTGAACGGCCGGTCGGCGTCGACCGTTTCGGGGTCGGAGTGCCCGAGGACGGCCGCGGTGTGGGTGCGGACCAGGTCGAGCGCGGCCTGTTCCCGTTCCTCCGCGGACAGCGGACTCAGCTGCTCGGTGAAGGACGGCGTCGTACCGCCGCCGCCCGGTGTCCCTGCGGTGGCACCGGGGCTGTCGGTGGCGGCCCGCCGGACCGGGGTCCGGGCCAGCGCCTTCAGCAGGGCGGGCGGTTCGGCGCCCCGGCGTTGCAGTCCGGCCAGGTCGAGGCGGGTGGGCAGCAGCAGTGCCTGGTCGGCGGCGAGGGCCGTGTCGAACAGGGCCAGGCCCTCCTCGGCCGGCAGCGGGGCGAGGCCCATGCGGCCGATGCGCCGGAGGTCGGCGGCGCCGAGGGTGCCCGCCATGCCGTCGTCGGTGTCCCACAGGCCCCAGGCGAGGGAGAGTGCGGGCAGTCCCTGGGCTCGGCGGTGCTGGGCCAGGGTGTCGAGGAAGGCGTTGGCGGCGGCGTAGTTGGCCTGCCCCTGGCTGCCGAAGGTGGCGGCCACGGAGGAGAAGAGGACGAACGCGGACAGGTTCAGGTCGCGGGTCAGCTCGTGCAGGTTCCACGCGGCCTCGGCCTTGGGCCGCAGGACACGGTCGACACGGTCCGGCGTCATGGCGTCGAGAACGCCGTCGTCGAGGACGCCGGCCGCGTGGATGACGGCCGTGAGCGGACGCTCGGCGGAGATCTGGGTGAGCAGTCCGGCCAGGGCGTCGCGGTCGGCGATGTCGCACGCGGCGACGGTGACGGTGGCACCCAGCCCGGTCAGTTCCGCGGCGAGCTCGGCGGCACCCGGGGCGCTTGAGCCGCTGCGGCTGGTCAGCAGCAGATGACGGACGCCGTGGCGCGTCACCAGGTGCCGGGCGAACAGTGCGCCGAGGGTACCGGTGCCGCCGGTGACCAGGACGGTGCCGTGGGTTCGGCCGGCCGCGGAGGATCCGGTGCCCGCGTCGTCGACCGGGGTGCGGGCGAGGTCGATCGGCAGCTCGGGAACGGTGAGGACGATCTTGCCGGTGTGCCGGGCCTGGCTCAGGTGGCGGAACGCCTCCGGAGCGCGCCGTACGTCCCAGGTGGTGACCGGAAGCGGACGCAGCGCCCGCTGTTCGAACAGTGCGAGCACGTTCGTGAGCATCTCGGCGGTGTGGTCGGGGTCGACGTCCCTGAGGTCGAACGCCCGGTACACCACCCCGGGGTGCTGCGCGGCGACGGTCTGCGCGTCGCGCAGGTCGGTCTTGCCCATCTCGATGAAGCGGCCGCCGCGCGGCAGCACACGGAACGAGGCGTCGATCAGTTCCCGGGCGAGGGAGTTGAGGACGACGTCCATGCCGCGTCCCTGGGTCACGCGCAGGAACTTCTCCTCGAAGGCCGCATCGCGCGAGGACGCGATGTGGTCGTCGTCCAGGCCCATCGCCCGCAGGGTGTCCCACTTGGCGGGAGCGGCGGTGGCGAACACCTCGGCGCCCAGGTGCCGGGCGAGTTGTACGGCGGCCATGCCGACGCCGCCGGTGCCCGCGTGGACGAGGACGGACTCGCCGGGCCGCAGGCCGGCCAGGTCCACCAGGCCGTGGTAGGCGCTGAGGAAGACGATGGGCGCCGCGGCGGCCTCGGTGAAGGACCAGTCGTCGGGCTGCCGGGTCAGCAGCCGGTGGTCGGTCACCGCGACCGGCCCGTACGCCCCGGAGAACAGTCCGAGCACCCGGTCGCCGACGGCGAGGCCGGTGACGCCCGGGCCGGTCTCCAGGACCACACCCGCGCCCTCACGGCCGGGTACTTCGCGGTCGAGCATGCCCAGGCAGACCAGTACGTCACGGAAGTTGACGCCGGTGGCCCGTATCGCCACGCGTACCTCGCCGGGAGCGAGCGGTCCGCCGGCCTCGGGGCAGCCGACCAGGGCCAGGCTGTCGAGGGTGCCGGGCGTGGTGACGTCCAGCCGCCACAGGGGTTCACCGGGCGGCGGGAGCAGTGCGCCACCACTGCCGGCCGGGGCCAGGCGCGGCACGTGGGCGACACCACCGCGCACGGCGAGTTGCGGCTCGCCGGTGGCCAGGGCGGAGGCCGGGTCGGTGGGGGGGACCTGGTCGGCGGACGTGGCCTGGTCGGCGGAGGTACGTGTCTCGGGCGCGAGGTCGAGCAGGACCAGGCGGCCGGGGTGTTCCGACTGCGCGGAGCGGACGAGCCCCCAGACGGACGCGGCCACCGGGTCGATGAGCGCTCGCTCGTCGTCGACGGGTACGGCGCCCCGTGTCACCAGCGCCAGCCTGGCGGCACCGAAGCGCTCGTCGGCCAGCCAGTTCTGTACGAGGGAGAGGACATGGTGCAACGCCGCCCTGGTGGCTTCCACGGTTTGCGCAGCACCGGTTCCGTCGGCACCGGTTCCGTCCGTGTCCGGCAGCGCCGCCGGTCCCTCTGCCATGGACGGGCCGCAGGCGACAAGCACCGTACCCGGAAGTGGCGTTCCCACGTCGACGGCGTCGGCCAGCGCCGTGAGATCGGTGTAGTGACCGGCCGGGGCTTCGGGAAGCCCGGCGATCCCGGACCCGACGACGGCCCAGCTCTGCGCCCGGTCGGGGAGGGAACCGGACGGTGCGGGCAGCGCTCTCCAGTCCACCCGGAACAGCGCGTCCCGCGCCCCCGCAGGGGCGCCGCCGGCAGGCGCCAGGGCGTCCCTGCTCACCTCGCGCAGGGTGAGCGCGTCGACATGGGCCACGGCACGGCCCTCGGCGTCGGCGATGGTGAGCGTGATGGTGTCCTCGTCCAGCGGCGACAGCCTCACCCGCACCGCGGACGCGCCCACCGCCGCCAGCGAGGCACCGCTCCACGAGAACGGCAACCGCACGCCGGCAGAGTCACCGAGGTCACCGGAGTCGTCGGGGCGACCCGCCGCCGTCCGCCCGGCGGCGAGCCAAGCATGCAGTGTCGCGTCGAGCAGAGCCGGGTGAAGGCCGTGACGCCCTGCCTCGCTGTGCTGGTCGACGGGCAGCCGAACCTCGGCGTAGACATCGTCGCCCCGCCGCCAGACGGCGCTCAGACCCTGGAACACCGGGCCGTAGGCGTATCCCTCAGCCACGAGCCGCTCGTAGAAGCCGCTGAGCGAGACGGGGGCCGCGTCGGTGGGCGGCCAGTTCTCCAAGTCATGGGTGCCGATGACGCGGTCCGCATCCTCGGCGTTCTCCGGGCTCTCGGCATTCTCCGGGCTCTCGGCGTCGAGGAGGCCGGTGGCATGGCGTGTCCAGCGCTCGGCCGCGGCCTCGGTCGTGTCGGTCTGCGAGTAGAGCGACACGGTACGCCGCCCCGATTCGTCCGGGCCCCCGACGGCGACCTGGACTCGTACGCCACCCCGCTCCGGCAGGACCAGCGGCGTCTCCAGCGTCAGGTCCGCGACACGTCCGCAGCCGACCCCGAGACCGGCCTGAAGCGCCAGTTCCAGGAAGCCGGTGGCCGGGAAGAGGACGGCACCCGCGACGACATGGTCCCGCAGCCAGGGATGGGTCTTGAGAGAGAGCCTGCCGGTGAAGAGGGCCCCCTCCCCTTCCGCCAGGGCGACTTCGGCGCCGAGCAAGGGATGTCCGGAAGGCGTGAGCCCGAGCCCGGCGGCGTCGCCCGCCGTGCCGCGCGGGGCGCCCGGCCAGAAGTGCTGCCGCTGGAAGGCGTACGTCGGCAGGTCGACGCGGCGGGCACCGGTGCCGGCGAACACCTGCGGCCAGCGCAGGTCGCTGCCACGGGTGTGGAGGGCGGCCACGGCGTACAGCAGGGTCCAGGGCTCGTCGCGGTCCTTGCGCAGCGCCGGTACGAAGAGTTCCCTCTCGGCGGGACCGGCCCCGGCCTCGGTCCGGGCCAGCGCGGTGAGCGTGCCGTCGGGGCCCAACTCCAGCCAGTTGCCCACGCCTTCCGCGCGGACCCGACGGACGCCGTCGGCGAATCGCACGGCGTGACGGACGTGCCGCACCCAGTAGTCGGGTGTCATGAGGTCGGCGGCGTCGGCGCGGTCTCCGGTGAGCGCCGAGACCACGGTCATCCGCGGCGCCTCGTACGTGAGGCTCTCCGCGACGGTCCGGAACTCGGCGAGCATGGGCTCCATCAGCGGAGAGTGGAAGGCGTGGCTGACCCGCAGCCGGGTCGCCTTGCGGTCGAGACCCCGGAAGTGGGCGGCGATCTCGTCGACGACCGCTTCGGTGCCGGCGACGACGGTTGCCTCCGCGCCGTTGACAGCGGCGATGCCGACCTCGACCTCGCGGCCGGTCAGCAGGGGCAGGACCTCATCCTCGGACGCCTGGAGCGACACCATCGCCCCGCCGGCCGGGAGCGCCTAAGAGGGCGACTTCCAGCGCGAACAGGGCGGGCTGGGCGTACTCGGTCCGGTTCAGGCGGTCGGCGTCCTCGCCGAAGACGACCTCCCGCAGCGCGAACCGAAGTTCCGCGTCGACCGCGTCGAAGGCAGCCGCGAAGACCGGGTACGTCTCGTACAACTCCCGGCCCATGCCCAGCCGTTGGGAACCCTGCCCGGCGAACAGGAACGCCGTACGACCGCCCCCGGTAACCGCGGCGCCGGTGACCACATGCCCCACCGACTCCTGCTCGGCCACTGCCCGCAGACCAGACAGGGCCTGCTCCCGGTCGGCGGCCACGACCACGGCACGATGCTCCAGCGCGGAACGCGTCGTCGCC
>NZ_JODC01000054.1 GCF_000720765.1 Streptomyces sp. NRRL S-646 | reverse complement strand
CCGCCGCCTCACCGGCGAGACCACCGTCTCCTGGCGCGACCCCGCAAAACTACACCAACCGCCGATTCCGGGATGAAACAAAGGGAGAAAACGACCTCTTAGCGGGCTACGCGGCAGCATCAGCCCGGTCGGGCCCAGGGGCGACGCGGATGGCGTAAAGGCACCACCGTACGACGCGACGGACCGCCGCTCGGCTGGACTCCTGAAGCTGCCACAGAGTGCCGTATGTCTCTGCGTGACCGATGTGGCGCAGCGTTCAACAAGCCCCACATCAACACGCGACAGTTGAATGCAAGTGCCCACCAATACCGCGATCGAGCCGGAACGGCATGCGCGGACGAGAGCGGGCGCACGTCACGACTGCGACACCGCACTCCCTCAGTTCGATGGCGGGGGTCTCGCTCATTCGCTGGAATCGTTCAGCGTCCACCTCGGGTGGAGACCCGTCTGCCGGCATGCCTAACCTGCCTTACAGGCGACCGCCTCCTGCTCGCGCAGGGCATCCGCATCGAGCAGGGGGCGGATACGGGCCGGGTCGAAGACACGCTCCACGAACGCCCCCCGGCCGCCGCGGCGTCCACCACCCATGCCGACGGCGTACGTCCACCACCGGGCAGCCTCCAGTGAGGTGCCGTCCTGGGCGTGTACCTCGATCCTCCACTGGCCGAGGGCGTCGATCCCGAAGACGACCCTGTGCGGGGTCTTGACCTCCACCAGCGGCACCACGCCGGGGATGTGGTCACCAAGACCGAGCCTGCTGTAGTCGATAGCGGAGTCGGCTGCGGGCTGCTGCCCCTCGGGCACTTTCTGTCTCCCCTCAACGATCAGGGCGTCACCGTACGGCGCGACTTGCCGCCTGCGGACGGGAAATGGCCAGGGTCTTACACGGACGGGTGGTCTTCGGCCTCAACCTGTCCGACTCCGCTGGGGTGTTTCATAGGTGACCACCTGAAACACCAACCGCGCAACGCCAGTTCTTGCCATGCCTGGCTGTGACCGAGTGCTTGAGTTGGCCCGTGAGCGTTCCAGTTGGCCCGGGTGAGCGCTGCGGTTGGCCCGCGGAGCTACGTTCAACCGTCCATGACTTGCGCAAGGTCACGCCTGGTGGGCGGCTTGCGGGGAGACCGGCCGCTCGAAGAACGTCTCCAGCACAACTGTCGCCTGGGTCCCGCTGACTCCGTCGATGGCGTAGATCCTGCGCAGCACGTCCTGTAGGTGCTCGGTGGTCGTGGTCCTGACTTTCACCAGCACCGAGGCGCTGCCGGCGATGACGTGCGCCTCCAGAATCTCGGGCAGCGCGGCGAAGTCCTTCGCCGAGTCGCCCATCCAGGCCGTCGAGTCGACCATCACGTAGGCCAGGACGCTGCCGCCCACCGCTGCCGGGTCAACCTCCGCCGCGGTGCGCCGGATGACGCCGCGCTCCCGCAGCTTGCGTACGCGCTCATGAGCCGCGCCGGCGGACAGGCCCACGGCCTGGCCCAGCGTGGCATAGGACTGGGTGGCGTCCCGCTGAAGCTCCGCCAGCAGGGCGCGGTCAATGTGATCCACAACTCTCCATTCGGAATAGCCTTGCGTAGACCATAGCGCATCTTGCAATCTCCTCATCGGGCCGAAGGAGATTCGGCATATCTATGGGGAGGGGACCCATGACCAGCGAGCGCCCTGCGCTGTACGAGATGCTCGACGACCGGTTCCGTACGGGGCGGTGCATGAACGGCGATGGCGGCTTGGAGGTGCTGTACACCGGTTGCCGCTGGGCCGAGGGGCCGATCTACCTTCCTTCTTGGAGGCAGGTGATCTGGAGTGACATCCCCAATGACCGGATGCTGCGCTGGGACGAGGAGACCGGTGCGGTCAGCGTCTTCCGTCGCTTTGCCGGGCACACCAACGGCAACACCCTTGACCGCCAGGGCCGGTTGATCACCTGCGAGCAGGGCAACCGCCGGGTGACGCGAACCGAGCACGACGGCACTGTCACGGTGTTGGCGGATCACTGGCAGGGCAAGCGACTGAACAGCCCGAACGACGCAGCCGTGAAGTCGGACGGATCCATCTGGTTCTCCGATCCGGACTTCGGCATCACCAGCGACTACGAGGGTTACCGTGCCGAGAGCGAGATCGGCGCCAACAACGTCTACCGCATCGACCCGGACAGCGGTGAAGTACGCCTGGTCGCCGACTGCTGCGCGGCGCCGAACGGCCTGGTCTTCTCGGCCGACGAGCGACAGCTCTTCGTCTCCGACACCCGGGCCGGCTGTATCCGGGTCTTCGACGTACGGGACAACGGCACACTCTCCGACGGCAAGGTCTTCGCCGACGCGGCATGCCGCAAGAACGCCCGTTTCGACAACCTCCGCTTCGACGACGACGGTCGGCTCTGGGCGGCCGCGATGGACGACGGGGTGCACTGCTACGACCCCGACGGCACGCTGATCGGGCGGCTCGACATTCCCGAGAAGGTGGCCAACATCTCCTGGGGCGGCGTCAAGCGCAACCGTCTCTTCATCACCGCGCGGACCAGCCTCTACTCGGTGACCATGGGCGTCACGGGCACGCACCCGACCGGTCCGGGGCGCCGACCCCGGCCGGCCCCGACATCCCGGTGACCCCCGGCCGTGAGTGGTCCAGTTGGACGGAGAGGCCAACTGGACCACTCGGTCACACGGGCTCGCCGTCGGGGGCCTGAGGGGGCCCGGGCTGCGATTCGGGTCAGGACCCTTTCCCGTTGGGCGCTACGCGGCAGTGCGCACGGCGTAGTCGGCGAGGGAGGGCGCAAGCAGGCCGAAGACCTCGTCAGTTGCCGTGCTCAAGGTGGCTGCGATCTGTTGGTTCGTGCGGCCTGCGGTGGCGAGGTCGAGAGCGTGATGGAAAAGGGTGCGGTGTGCCGCGGCCAGGAGGGCGGCGGCCGCCCGGGGGGCGAGGGCTCCTGTGGGTGTCGCGGTCTCGGCGGTCAGCGCCGCAGCGAGGGCGTCCTCGCGCTGTTCGTGGAGTTCGCGCAGGCGGGCGCCGAGGGTGGGGCTGCTGGTGATCATCCGGGCGAAGTCCGGGCCGCAGAAGCCGGCGAGGGCGTCATGGCGCGCGACGGCCGCCAGGTACTCGCGGTGCAGGCCGGCCAGCGCGGACTCGCCCTCGCGGCGGGAGCCGAGTGCGGCGGCGAGGCTGCCGCGGAAGGTCTCGTGGAAGTCGAGGGCGAGGTCTTCCTTGCGAGGGAAGTAGTTGGTGACGGTCATCTTGGCCACCTGCGCGGCGGTGGCGATCTGGGCGATGGTCACCGCCTCGAAGCCGTACTCCAGGAACAGCCGTGTCGCGGCGTCGGAGATGGCCTGGCGGGTCTGTCGCCTCTTCAGTTCTCGCAGTCCAGCGGTCATGCACGCCATCCTAACGTAGGTCGGACCTAAAAATAGGGTTGACCCTTCAGTGTGTCGCACCTAAGTTTATGTCCGCCCAAGAAAGCAAGTGGGAAGGAACCGAGTGAACCCGCGCATCACCCCGGCCGAATCGGCCGCCGTCCGCGACCGACTGGCCCGACTGGCCCACGGCGTCCCGGATGCGCCCGCCGATACCGACCTCGCCCCCGCGCTCCCCGCCACCGGCGGGGTGCCCGGCCGGTGGACCAACGCATCCGGCAAAGCCCCCGCCGAGGCCGGGGTCGTCCTCTACGTCCACGGCGGCGGCTTCGCCGGCACCGAGCCCCGCGCCGAACGAGCGCTCGCCCACCGCCTGTCGCAGGCAACGGACCGCCCGGTGTTCGGCGTGGACTACCGGCTCGCCCCGGCACACCCGTATCCGGCGGCCCTTGAGGACGTGGCCGCCGTGCACCGCAGCCTGATCGAGCAGGGTGTCCCCGCCGGCCGCATCGTGCACTTCGGCGAGTCGGCCGGCGCCACCCTGGTGCTCTCCGCCCTGCTGACGCTCAAGGCGGCCGGGGACACGCTGCCGGCCACCGCGGTCGTGGTCTCCCCGCTCGCCGATCTCACGCTCTCCAGCCCCTCCCTGACGGTAGATCAGGGCCGCGACACCATCAGCAAGGCGGCACTGGAGACGGTGTGCACCCAGTACCTGGCCGGGGCGCGGCCCGACGCCGCGCCGCAGTCCCCGCTTCACGGCGACCTGTCGGGCCTGCCCGACCTGCTGGTGATCGCCGGCGGAGCCGAAGTGCTGGCCGACGACGCCCGCCGGCTGGCCGCCGCCGCGACCGCGGCCGGGACCCCCGCGCGCCTCGACCTGTACGAGGACCTCCCGCACGTCTTCCACCTGGCCCTGCTGGCCGACGCCCCGACCACCGCCACTGACACCTTCCTGCGCCGCCTGGCGCAGTGGACCCACGAGAGGACCGCATGAACCTGCGCGTCACCCCAGAAGAACCCCTGCGCCTGATGAGTGTGCACGCCCACCCCGACGACGAGTCGAGCAAGGGCGCGGCGACGCTGGCCAAGTACGCCGCCGAGGGCGCCGACGTCCTCGTCGTGACCTGCACCGGCGGCGAGCGCGGCACCGTCCTCAACCCCGCGATGGACCGGCCCGAGGTCCGCGCCGACCTGCCGCGTATCCGCCGTGCGGAGATGGCCGCCGCCCGCGACATCCTCGGCATCCGCCAGCACTTCCTGGGCTTCGCCGACTCCGGTCTGCCCTCGGACGGCGAGCCGCTGCCGTACGGCTGCTTCGCCGCGACTGCACTGGAGGAGTCGACCGCGCCGCTGGTGGCGCTGATCCGCGACTTCCGTCCCCATGTGCTGATCACCTACGACGAGACCGGGGGCTATCCGCACCCCGACCACATCCGAACCCACGAGATCACCGCCGCCGCCTTCGAGGCGGCGAGCGACCCCGGCCGCTTCCCCGGGGCCGGGCCCGTCTGGCAGCCGCTCAAGCTCTACTATCACGGCGCCCTGTCCAGGGCCTGGTTCCAGGCTCTCCACGACGGCATGACCGCCCGCGGCATGGCCTCCGGAATGGCAGCGGTGCTCGCCGAGTTCGGCTCGGAACCCTGCGAGGAGCCGCAGTTCACCACCCGGATCCGGTGCGCCGAGCACTTCCCCGTGCGCGACAAGGCGCTGCTGGCACACGCCACCCAGATCGACCCGCACGCCGGGTTCATGCTCCACGACCGCGCCGTGGAGCGTGAGGTATGGCCCACCGAGGACTACCACCTGGCCCGCTCCCACGTCCCGGTCACCCTCCCCGAGGACGACCTGTTCGCCGGGATACGCGCCGAGCGGCCCACGGTGCTGGTCTCCGGCGGCGGGGTGGCCGGATCGACGGTGGCGTACTGGCTGTCGCAGCACGGGTACGCCCCCACGGTCGTCGAACGCGCTCCCGCGCTGCGCAGCGGCGGACAGGCCGTCGACTTCCGCGGCCCGGCCCTGACCGTCCTTGAACGGATGGGCTTACTCGACCGGGTGAAGGAGCGCGACACCGGTATCGGCGACTGCACCGTGGTGGACTCCGCCGGCGAACCGTACGCCGTGATACCGGCCGTGCTGTACGCCGGTGAACTGGAGGTGCTCATCGACGAGTTGATCGAGATCCTGCACGACCGCGCCGCCGAGGCCGGGGTCACCTACCGTTTCGGCGACTCCGTCACGGCGCTGGCACAGAATGACCAGGGGGTGCACGTCACCTTCGAGCACGCCCCGCCGGAACGCTTCGACCTGGTGATCGGCGCCGACGGAGCGCATTCGGCGGTCCGCCGACTGGCCTTCGGCCCCGAGGAAGCCTTCGCGCACTACCTGGGCTGTTACTACGCCTACTGGGAGGCCGACAACCACCTCGGGCTCGACCACGAGGGCATGGCCACCGGCGACGGTGAGACGGCGGCGCTGAGCGTGTTCACCGTCAAGGACAACCGGCAGGCCCGGGTGGGACTGCTGTTCAAGGCCGATCAACTGCTGCCCGTCGACCGCAACGACCGCACGGCGCAGACGAAGATCCTCAAGTCCCGTGCCGCGCACCTGGGGTGGCAGGCCCCTGCTCTGCTGGCCGAGCTGGACAGCACCGCCGATCTCTACTTCGACGCCATGGTCCAGATCCGCATGGACGCCTGGTCCACCGGCCGCGTCGTACTGCTCGGAGACGCCGGATACTGCGCCGCCCCGACCTCGGGCCGCGGCACCTCCCAGGCCCTGGTCGGCGCCTACGTCCTGGCCGAGCAACTGGCCGCGGCCGGCGGCGACCACTCCACCGCCTTCGCCGCCTACGAACACGCCATGCGCCCCTATGTCGAGCACCACCAGGCCCTCGGCGTCCAGGGCAGCCAATACGTCTTCGCCCGCCCGACGCAGGAGATGTTCGACGCCATGGCGACCCAGGTCCACGCGCCCGAAACCGATCCCGGGCCGGAACCGCTCCTGCCGACCTGACGACCACGGCCGGCCCAGATGGAGAAGCAACGGAAGGACTCGGCACAGCCTCGCACGTCCTTCATCCCATATCTCGACGCGATTGGTCGGCGAGGACGCCTGGTGTACGTGGGCGGGGTACGACGGCGGCCGGCCCCAGTCGAGGCGCTTGTCCGTGTCCAGGCGGAAGGTGCCGTACGGGTTGACATCGGACCCGAACAGCGCGGTCAGGCCGCGCCGGTCCTCGTCGCTGAGCCTCAATGCCCAGACCGGTTCGGCCAGGATCTGCTGCACCAGCAGGGTGTTGACGTGCACGAGCGCGGACTGCGGCAGGTGCAGGGCGAGCATGGAGGTCTCGGCGTGCTCCTCGTCCGGACCGGTCAGAGCGCCATCCTTGCCGTAGTGGAGCACGGTGTTCGCGCTGTTCCAATTCTCCACGACCTGGAGCCCGCCGCGGATCTCCCGGCGCAGGCCGGGTCCGGCCAGGTAGTCATCAGTTACGTGGAATCCGACCGCAGCGGAGAATCTCCCTGCGGTACGACCACGGACTGAGGAGATGTGTTGGGCACGGTGGTGCTGGAAGAGAAGTGGCCGGTGCTCGGCAGGCACGAGCAGGCCGCCGGGTGGTTGCGGGTGTGGAGCGGACCTGGGTCGGGCTCCCCGGACGATCGACGCCTACGCCCGGGGGCTGGCCGAGTACCTGGAGATGTGCGAGCGGGAGAATGCCGACCCACTGACCGCGAACCGGGCACACACCGCCGTCTACGTACGAGAGTTGACATCTCGGCCGAGCCGCCGGGGCGCAAATGTGGTCTCGATCGACTCGGGCCCAGGCCTGGCCAATGCCACGATTCCCGCCTGGGCCGCCACCGCTGGACCGTAGAACGCACGATATCCTGGCTCGCCGGATGCCGCAGACTGCACCGCCGCTTCGAGCGCAAAGCCGAGCACTTCCTGGCCTTCACCAGCATCGCCTGCACCCTTGTCTGCTACCGCAGACTCACCAAATGAGATGACTTCTTAGAGGTCGTTTTCGTCTATGGTGCGGTGTTATCGCTAGTTTTGCGACCACTGATGATCTGGTGCTGGTGAGTCTTCAGTGCGGAACGCGGCTGGCGAGA
>NZ_JODC01000053.1 GCF_000720765.1 Streptomyces sp. NRRL S-646 | reverse complement strand
GCGGGGGCGGCTGATGCAGGCGCTCCCGGCGGGCGGCGCGATGGTGGCGTTGCAGGCCGGCGAGGTCGAGGTGCTGCCTCTGCTCGATGACCGGGTGGGAGTCGCCGCCGTCAACGGGCCGCATTCGGTGGTGATTTCGGGTGCGGCGGAGGCCGTCGAGGAGATCGCGGACCGTTTCCGCGCCCAGGACCGGAAGGTGACGGCGCTGCGGGTCAGCCACGCCTTCCACTCCCCGCTGATGGAGCCGATGCTCGCCGACTTCCGCGCGGTTGCGGAACAACTCTCCTACGAGCGCCCGAAGTTGCCCTTGGTCTCCACCGTGACTGGTGCGCCCGTCACCGACGAGCTGATCTCCCCGGACTACTGGGTGGAGCACGTCCGCCGCACGGTGCGCTTCGCCGACGCCGTGGCCGCCCTCGCCGAGCAGACCGTCACCCGTTTCCTGGAACTCGGCCCCGACAGCACCCTGACCGTGCTCGCTCAGGACTGTGTCGCCGACGAAGGACGGCTGTTCGTCCCGGCGTTGCGCAAGGACCGGGCGGAGGCCGGTGCGGTGGTCGCCGCCGTGGCCGCCGCCTTCACTCGCGGCTCGGACGGGCCGGTGCGCTGGAGCTGGAGGAGGAGGTCGTGGGCGCGGTGTTGCCCGCTCTGACCTCCTGGCGGCGACAGAGCCTGGAACGGACCGAGATGGACGGCCTGCGCTACCGCGTCGAATGGCGGCCGCTGGCCGACGTCTCCGGCTCCGCGACGCTGTCCGGCCACTGGCTGATGGTCGAACCGGCTGGACGCGCCCAGGACCCGTGGGCCCAGGCGGTGTTCGACGCTCTGGCAGCCCGTGGTGCCGAGGTGGAGCGAGTCGCCTACGACGCCGCCATGGACCGTGGGCAGCTCGCCGCGCGGCTGGAGGGTGAAGCGTCGATCGCAGGCGTGGTATCGCTGCTCGCCCTCTCCGGTGACCTGAACCAGGGAGACGGCGTGCCGGTGGGCGTGTCGGGTTCGGTGGCGCTGGTACAGGCCCTCGCCGATGCCGGTGTGGCGGCACCGCTGTGGGCGGTGACCCGGGGCGCCGTGTCGGTGGGCCGCTCGGATGGCCCGGTCGACGCCGTACAGGGAGCCGTCTGGGGCCTGGGCCGCGTGGCGGCACTGGAGGCCGCCGACCGCTGGGGCGGTCTGATCGACCTGCCCACCGTGATCGACCGCCGCACGGCGGGCCGACTGGTGGCGGTCCTGTCCGGTGTCGGGGATGAGGATCAGGTTGCGGTGCGGGCGTCGGGTGTGTTCGGGCGTCGGCTCGTGCGGGTGGCCGTGGGGGAGAGTGGTGGTGGGGAGGCCGGTTGGCGTCCGCGGGGCACTGTGTTGATCACGGGTGGCACGGGTGCGTTGGGTGCTCGGGTGGCGCGGTGGGCGGCTGCGGAGGGTGCCGGGCATCTGGTGCTGGTCAGCCGTCGGGGTCTGGAGGCTGCGGGTGCGCGGGAGTTGCGGGATGGGCTGGCCGCCTCCGGGGTGGAGGTGAGTGTCGAGGCCTGTGACGTTGCTGACCGTGCGGCGGTGGAGGCGCTGCTGGCCGCGCACGAGGTGGATGCGGTGGTGCATGCGGCGGGTGCGGTGGTGAATGTGCCGCTGGAGCAGATGTCGGTGCAGGACTTGGCCGCGGTGTGGACCGGCAAGGTGGCCGGTGCGGTGCATCTGGATGCGGTGCTGGGTGATCGCGTGCTGGATGCGTTTGTGGTGTTCTCCTCCATTGCCGGGGTGTGGGGCAGTGGTGGTCAGGCCGGTTATGCGGCGGCCAATGCGTTCCTGGACGGGTTGGTGCAGGCGCGTCGGGCGCGGGGGCTGGCGGGGACGTCGGTGGCGTGGGGTCCGTGGGCCGGGAGCGGTATGGCGGCCGGTGCGGAGGCGGTCGAGGCGTTGCGGCGGCGGGGTCTGCCGGCGCTGGATCCCGACCGGGCCGTACGCGCTCTGGGTCACGCGACGTCGGATGCGGACGCGGTGGTGGTCGTGGCGGATGTGGACTGGGCGCGGTTCACCCCCGCGTACACCAGTGTCCGCCCGAGCGCACTGCTCGCCGATCTGCCCGAAGCACGCGCGGCCCTCACCACCACCTCGGACTCCCTCGCCGGCGCATCGGCCGGCTCGGCGTTGCGCCACCGGCTCGGCGCGCTGCCCGCGGCCGAACGCGACCGCGTGCTGCTGGAGTTGGTGCTGGCCGGAGCCGCGGCGACGCTCGGCCATGCCGACGCCGGGGCGGTGGAGGCCACGCGGTCCTTCCGCGATCTGGGCTTCGACTCCCTCACGGCCGTGGAACTGCGCAACCGGCTCGCCGCCGAGACGGGCCTGAAGCTGCCCAGCACCCTCGTCTTCGACCACCCGACGCCGACGGCCCTCGCACGGCTGCTGCGCCAGGAGCTGTTCGCCGACGACACCGGCGACAGCGCGACGGACGCGCTGCCGCCCGTCCCGGCCGTGACGGTCACGACGGACGACCCGATCGTCATCGTCGGCATGGCCTGCCGCCTGCCGGGCCAGGTGGAGGGCCCGGACGATCTGTGGCGACTGGTCACCGAAGGCACCGACGCGATCTCCGAGTTCCCCACCGACCGCGGCTGGGACCTCGACGCGCTGCACGGCTCCACGGACGGCGGCACCAGCCGCAGCCACACCCGTGCCGGAGGCTTCCTCTACGACGCCGCGCAGTTCGACCCCGCCTTCTTCGGCATCTCGCCCCGCGAGGCCCTCGCCGTCGACCCGCAGCAGCGGCTGCTGCTGGAAACGTCCTGGGAAGCCCTGGAGCACGCGGCGATGAGGCCGGACTCGTTGCACGGCAGCCGTACGGGCGTGTTCGTCGGCGCCGGCAGCTCCGGATACGGTGCCGGACTCCGTGAGGTGCCCGAGGGGCTCGGCGGGCAGTTGCTGACGGGGGTCGCGGGCAGCGTGGTCTCCGGCCGCGTCGCGTACACCTTCGGCTTCGAGGGCCCCGCGGTGACTGTCGACACGGCGTGCTCGTCCTCCCTGGTGGCGCTGCACCTGGCGGCCCAGTCGCTGCGGTCCGCCGAGTGCGACCTGGCGCTGGTCGGGGGTGTGACCGTACTGGCAGACCCGGGCGCGTTCGTCGAGTTCAGCTCGCAGGGCGGGCTCGCGGCGGACGGCCGGTGCAAGGCGTTCTCCGACGACGCCGACGGCACCGGCTGGGCCGAGGGCGTGGGTGTGCTCGTCGTGGAGCGGCTCTCCGACGCCCGCCGCAACGGACACACGGTGCTCGCCGTCGTTGCCGGTTCCGCCGTCAACCAGGACGGCGCCAGCAACGGCCTGACCGCCCCCAACGGCCCCGCCCAGCAGCGGGTGATCCGGCAGGCGCTGGCCGGTGCCGGGCTGAAGCCCGCCGACGTGGACGCGGTGGAGGCACATGGCACCGGTACGACGCTGGGTGATCCGATCGAGGCGCAGGCCATCCTCGCCACCTACGGTCAGGATCGCGAACGGCCCCTGTGGCTCGGCTCGTTGAAGTCCAACATCGGCCACACCCAGGCCGCCGCGGGCGTCGCCGGCATCATCAAGATGGTGCTGGCCATGAACCACGGCCAGTTGCCGCGCACCCTGCACGCGGAGCGGCCGTCCACCCACGTCGACTGGTCGTCCGGTGACGTCAGGCTGCTGACGGAGAACGCCGACTGGCCGCAGGCCGAGGGGCGTCCGAGGCGTGCCGGTGTGTCGGCCTTCGGTGTGTCCGGCACCAACGCACACATCGTCCTGGAGCAGCCCGCTCTCGTGGAGCCGGCGCCCTCCTCGGAGGAGCCCCGGGCCGGTGTCCAGGAGGACCTGCCCGCGCCGCTGCCCTGGGTGATCTCCGGCCGCAGCCGAGCCGCGCTGCGTGCGCAGGCCGAGCGGCTGGCCGACCACGTCACGGGCCGTCCCGAGGCGACGGCGGTCGAGGTGGCCGCGTCCCTCGTGCGCTCCCGCTCGGTGTTCGAGCACCGGGCAGTGGTGTGGGGCGCCGACCGCGAGGAGTCGCTGCGCACACTCCGGGCCGTCGCGGACGGCGAGCAGCCTGAGGGCGCCGTCATCGGCTCGGCGCTCCAGGACGGTCGTACGGCCTTCCTGTTCGCGGGGCAGGGCTCCCAACGTCTCGGCATGGGACGGGAGTTGTACGAGACCTACCCGGTCTTCGCCGATGCCTTCGACGCCGTGTGCGCGCACCTGGACACCGAACTGCCGCGCCCGCTGCGGGAGGTGGTCTTCGGTGCCGAGACCGACGTACTGAACCGGACCGAGTACGCCCAGCCCGCCCTGTTCGCCCTCGAAGTGGCCCTGTTCCGGCTGCTGGAGTCCTGGGGCGTGCGCCCCGATGTGCTCCTCGGCCACTCCATCGGTGAGCTGGCCGCCGCGCAGGTCGCCGGAGTGTGGTCGCTGGCCGACGCCTGCCGTCTGGTGGCTGCGCGGGGCCGGCTGATGCAGGCGCTCCCGGCCGGAGGGGCGATGGTGTCGCTCCAGGCGTCCGAGGACGACGTGCTGCCGCTGCTGGCGGGCCGGGAGACCGAGGTCGGTATCGCCGCCGTCAACGGACCGCTGTCCGTGGTGGTCTCCGGCACGGAGGACGCCGTGGCCGAGATCGCCGCCGCCGTCGAGGCACTGGGCAAGCGGACCCGGCGGCTGCGGGTCAGCCACGCCTTCCACTCCCCGCTGATGGAGCCGATGCTCGCCGACTTCCGCGCCGTCGCCGAGAGCATCACCTACGCGGCACCGGGCATCCCCGTCATCTCCGACGTCACCGGCGCACCCGTCACCGCCGAGGAGGTCACCTCCCCGGACTACTGGGTGCGGCATGTGCGGGACGCGGTCCGCTTCGCCGACGGCGTCCGCACCCTCGCCGACCAGAACGTCACCTGTTTCCTCGAACTCGGCCCCGACAGCACCCTGACCACCCTCGCCCAGTCGTGCCTGCCCACGACGGACGGCCTCCAGGTGCCCGTGCTGCGGCCGGACCGCCCGGAGCCGCGGACCCTGCTCGCGGCCGTGTCCGCCCTGTTCACGCGGGGCGTCGACGTGGACTGGACGGCACCCCTGCCGTCGCTGACCGGCGCCGCAGGGATCGCCCTGCCCACCTACGCCTTCCAGCGCAGGCGCTACTGGCTCGACGTGCCCGCCGGGACCGGCGACGCCTCCGCGCTGGGCCTCGCCGCCACCGGCCATCCGCTGCTCGCCGCCGCGATGCCCGTCGCGGGCAGCGACGCGGTCGTCCTGACCGGACGGCTGTCGCTGCGCTCGCACCCGTGGCTGGCGGAGCACCGGCTCGCCGGGACCGCCGTCGTACCCAGCACCGCGTTCCTGGAACTCGCCGTCCATGCCGGCGACCAGGTCGGCTGCGACGAGGTGCGCGAACTCACCCTGGAGGCGCCCCTGACGGTGCCCGAACACGGCGCGGTCCGGCTCCAGGTCCGCATCGAGGAGCCGGACGCCCGAGGCACCCGTGCCCTCGCCGTCTACTCACGTTCCGACGACACCCAGCTCGACGAGGCCCCGTGGACCCGCCACGCGGGCGGTCTGCTCGCGCCCGCCGGTACCACGGCCGCGCGGCGGGACGCCCAGGCCGGCTGGGAGGCCGACTTCGCCGTCTGGCCGCCGACCGGTGCCGAACCGGTCGAGATCGGAGACCTGTACGAACGGCTGGCGGCCGACGCCGGTCTGGAGTACGGCCCCGCGTTCCGCGCGCTCACCGCCGTATGGCGGCACGGCGACGACGTGTACGCCGAGGTCGCACTCGGTGAGGAGGCGCGCGAGCAGGCGCGGCGCTTCGGGGTGCACCCGGCCCTGCTGGACGCGGCGCTGCACCCGCTGGGCCTCGGTCTGCCGGAGGGACTGGGCGACGGGCTGCTCCTGTTCGCGTGGCAGCGCGCCACGCTCCTCGCCGACGGCGCGGGCACGCTGCGCGTCCGGCTGACCCGGTGCGCCGAGGACGCGGTGACGCTCCGGGCCGCCGACGCCTCCGGACAACCGGTCCTCGCCGTCGAGTCGCTGC
The DNA here is from genome assembly GCF_000720765.1 of Streptomyces sp. NRRL S-646. GTDB lineage: Bacteria > Actinomycetota > Actinomycetes > Streptomycetales > Streptomycetaceae > Streptomyces. Next base: position 6,149 of record NZ_JODC01000053.1, on the reverse strand, counting down.
GGCTGCGGCCCGCCTCCGGCGCGACCGCGGGGGACGGTACGAGCATCTCCGGTGCGCAGGACCGTACGCACGCCGCTGATGACCAGGACCGCACGCACGCCGACACCACAACCGACCGTACGGACGCGGCTGCCGCCGTCGGCGACGCCACGGACCCCGCCCGTCCCGCCGCCCCGGCACGGCAGGCGCGCCGCCGTGCCGCCGACTCCGGTGCCGCGGGCGAGGAAGCGGGCCTGCTGGGGCGGCTCGCCGGGCGGTCCCCGGCCGAGCGGCAGCGGGTGCTGCTCGACCTGGTGCGCCGCAAGGTGGCCGCCGTGCTGGACTACGTCGACCTCGACGAGGTGGAGCCCTCCCGCGTCTTCAAGGACCTCGGCTTCGCCTCCATCACGGCGGTCGAGCTGCGCAACCAGCTCAGCGCCGACATCGGCGTACTGCTGCCCGCCACCCTGGTCTTCGACCACCCGACGCCGCTCGCGCTCGCCGCGCACCTCGACGAGGAACTGTTCGGCGCCCGGCCGGACTCCGCGGCGCCCGTGGCCTCCCGAGCCCGGCTCGACGACGACCCGATCGTGGTCGTCGGCATGGCCTGCCGCTACCCGGGCGGCATCACCAGCCCCGAGGAACTGTGGGACCTCGTCGCGAACCGCGGCGACGGCATCTCCCCGCTCCCGGCCGACCGAGGCTGGGACCTCGCCAAGCTCTACCACCCGGACCCGGACCACCCGGGTACCTGCTACGCCCGCGAGGGCGGCTTCCTGCACAACGCCAGCCACTTCGACCCCGGCTTCTTCGGGATCTCCCCGCGTGAGGCGCTCGCGATGGACCCACAGCAGCGGCTGCTGCTGGAGACCTCGTGGGAGGCGCTGGAGCGGGCGGGCATCGACCCGGCGTCCCAGCGCGGCAGCCTCACCGGTGTCTTCGCCGGCGTCACCTACCAGGACTACATCGGCATCCTCGGCGCCGCCAAGGACAGCTTCGAGGGCTATATCGGCACCGGCAACTCGCCGAGCGTCCTGTCCGGCCGTATCGCCTACGCCCTGGGGCTGGAGGGCCCGGCGCTGTCCGTCGACACCGCCTGCTCCTCGTCGCTGGTGGCCCTGCACCTCGCGGTGCAGGCGCTGCGGCAGGGCGAGTGCGACCTGGCACTGGCCGGCGGTGTCACCGTCATGTCGACGCCGGGCTCGCTCATCGAGTTCAGCAGGCAGCGGGCGCTCGCCGAGGACGGCCGCTGCAAGCCGTTCTCCGTGGACGCCGACGGAGCGAGCTGGGCCGAGGGCGTCGGCATGGTCGTCGTCGAAAGGCTGTCCGACGCCCGCCGCAACGGACATCCCGTCCTCGCCGTCGTCCAGGGCAGCGCCCTCAACCAGGACGGTGCCTCCAACGGCCTGACCGCCCCCAACGGCCCCTCGCAGCAGCGGGTCATCCGCGCCGCGCTGGCCAGCGGCGGGCTCACCCCCGCCGACGTCGACGTCGTCGAGGCGCACGGCACCGGTACGACGCTGGGCGACCCGATCGAGGCACAGGCGCTGATCGCCGTCTACGGCCAGGACCGGCCCGAGGACCGTCCGCTGTGGCTGGGCTCGCTGAAGTCCAACATCGGCCACTCCCAGGCGGCGGCCGGTGTCGGCGGCGTCATCAAGATGGTCATGGCCCTCCGCAACGGTGTGCTGCCGGCCACGCTGTACGCCGACACCCCGACCTCCGAGGTCGACTGGTCCGCGGGCACCGTACGCCTGCTGAACGATCCGGTGCCGTGGCCCGAGAACGGCCGACCGCGCCGCGCGGGCGTCTCCTCGTTCGGCATGAGCGGCACCAACGCGCACGTCGTCATCGAGCAGGCCCCGCACGAGGTTCCCTCGGACGCCGACACCACCGGTGACGAGTACGACCCCCGCCCGGCGCTGCCGCTCGTCCCAGTCCTCGTGTCCGCCCGCACCTCCGACGGACTGCGCGCCCAGGCGGGCAGGATCCTCGTCCATCTGCGCGACCACCCCGGCGCCCGGCTCGCCGACCTGGCACTGTCCCTGGCCACCACCCGCACCGCGTTCGAGCAGCGTGCGGTCGTGCTCGCCGCCGACCACGGCGGCCTGGAGGACGGGCTGCGCGACCTCGCCGAGGACCGCATGGTCAGCGACGTCGTCCGCGGCGTCGACCGGCGTGGCACCGGACCCGTGCTGGTCTTCCCCGGCCAGGGCGCCCAGTGGGCCGGCATGGGCCGTGAACTCCTCGACAGTGCACCGGAGTTCGCCCAACGGATCGCCGAGTGCGAGGAGGCGCTCGCGCCGTACGTCGACTGGTCGCTGACCGCGGCCCTGCGCGGCGGCCCGGACGCCCCCGACCTCGACCGGGTGGACGTCGTCCAGCCCGTCCTGTGGGCCGTCATGGTCTCCCTCGCCCACCTGTGGCGCTCGTACGGCGTCGAGCCGGCCGCCGTGGTGGGCCACAGCCAGGGCGAGATCGCCGCTGCCGTCGTCGCCGGTGCCCTGTCGCTGGCGGACGGTGCCCGCGTCGCCGCCCTGCGCAGCAAGGCCATCACCGCCATCGCCGGCGACGGCGGCATGATGTCGGTCCCGCTCCCCGCCGACGAGGTGCGCACCCGCCTGGAGCCGTACGCCGACCGGCTCGCGGTGGCCGCCGTCAACGGCCCCGGCTCGGTCGTCGTCTCCGGCGCCGCCGACGCCCTGGACGCGCTGTTCGCCGAACTGACCGGCGACGGCGTCCAGGCCCGCAAGGTCGCCGTGGACTACGGCAGCCACTCCGGCCACGTCGAACCCATCCGCCAGCAGGTCCTCGACGCTCTCGCCGACCTGCGGCCGACGCCCGCCGCGATCCCCTTCCGCTCGTCGGTGACCGGCGACTGGCTGGACGACGACACCCCCCTGGACGGCGCGTACTGGTACACCAACCTGCGGGAGACCGTCCGCTTCGAGGACGCTGTCCGAGGCCTGCTGTCCGCCGGCCACCGCACCTTCATCGAGGTCGGCCCGCACCCCGTCGTCGCCTTCGGACTCCGCGAGACCATCGAGGACGCCGCCGCCGACGCCGTCGTACTCGGCACCCTGCGGCGCGACCAGGGCGGCCTGGCCCGCTTCCTGACCTCCCTCGCCGAGGCCCACGCCCAGGGCGTCGACGTCGACTGGCACAGCGTCTTCGCCGCTACCGGCGCCCGCCGCACCGACCTGCCGACGTACGCCTTCCAACGGCTGAGGTTCTGGCCCGAGCTGCGGGACGCGGACCCCGTCGCCGAGGACGGCGCCGAGATCTCCGACGAGGTGGAGAGCCGCTTCTGGCAGACGGTGGAGGACGAGGACCTCGCCTCCCTCACCGCCACCCTCGACCTCGGCGACGACGCCCCGCTGCACGAGGTGCTGCCCGCGCTGTCCGCCTGGCGGCGCAGCAGCAAGGAGCAGTCCACCGTCGACAACTGGCGCTACACCGTCGGCTGGACCCCGCTCACCCAGGACACCGCGGCCGCACCCCCGTCCGGCACCTGGCTCCTCGTCGCACCCGCCGCCGGTCACCCCCTGGTGGACGCCACCCGGGAGGCACTGGCCGACCGCGGCGTCACCGTCCGGGTCGTCTCCGTCGACGGCGGCAGCCCCGACACCGACCGCGAGGGTCTGGCCGGCCTGCTGACCGCCTCGCTCGCCGCCACGGACGGCACGCCCGCCCTGGAACCGGCCGGTCTCGGCGGCGTGCTGTCGCTCCTCGCCCTCGACGAGAGGCCGCACCCCGAACACCCGTCGGTGCCCGTCGGCCTCGCCGGCACGCTCACCCTCCTCCAGGCCCTCGGCGACCTCGGCATCGTCGCACCCCTGTGGTGCGCCACCCGCGGTGCCGTCGCCGTCACCGCCTCGGAGACCGTCCTCAGCGCGCCGCAGGCCCTCGTCTGGGGCCTCGGCCGGGTCGCCGCCCTCGAACACTCCGACCGCTGGGGCGGTCTGATCGATCTGCCCGACGTCCTCGACCGCCGGGCGGGCGACCGGCTGTGCGCCCTGCTCGCCCGGCCCGACGGCGAGGACCAGACCGCCGTGCGCGCCTCCGGCACCTACGGCCGCCGCCTGCTGCGCGCCCCGCTCGCCGGCGCCACCCCGCCCGGCGAGAGCTGGCGCCCACGCGGCACCGTCCTGATCACCGGCGGCACCGGCGCGGTCGGCGGACACATCGCCCGCAGGCTCGCCTCCCTCGGCGCCGAGCACCTGCTGCTCACCAGCCGCCGTGGCGCCGACGCGCCGGGCGCCGCCGAACTGACGGCGGAGCTGACCGAACTCGGCGCCGGCCGCGTCACCCTCGCCGCCTGCGACGTCGCCGACCGCGACGCCCTGCGTGAGCTGATCGACTCGATCCCCGAGGAACACCCCCTCGACGCCGTGCTGCACATCGCCGGCTCCCTCGACGACGGCGTCATCGACGCCCTCGACCCAGGCCGGATGCACCCCGTGCTGCGCACCAAGGCCACCGCCGCGGTCAACCTGCACGAACTGACCGCCGACCGCGACCTGTCCGCCTTCGTCCTGTTCTCCTCGACGTCCGGCACGATCAGCGGACCCGGCCTCGGCAACTACGCCCCCGGCAACGCCTTCCTGGACGCCCTCGCCCAGCAGCGCCGCTCCCTCGGTCTGCCCGCCACCGCCGTCGCCTGGGGCCACTGGGCCGACGGCGGCATGGGCGACGGCGCGGTGGGCGAACGCCTCCGCCGCTACGGCGTCTACGACATGCAGCCCGAACTGGCCTGCCAGGCCCTCCAGCAGGCACTCGACCACGGCGAGACCTACCTCGCCGTCACCGACATCGGCTGGGAACGCTTCGCGCCCGCCTTCACCGGCTCCCGGCCCAGCGCCCTGCTGCGCGACCTGCCCGACGCCCAGCGCGTCCTCGCCCCGGCCCGCGCCGCCGCCTCCGGCCAGGCCGCCGGGGACACCTTCGGCGGCGACGGCACCGACGGCGACCGGCCCGCGCTCCGCCGCCACCTGGCCGGACTCGCCGCCGACGAACGGGCCGACGCCGCCCTCGACGTCGTCCGCGGCTACGTCGCCACCGTCCTCGGCTACCCCGGGCCCGAGGCCGTCGAGCCGACCCGCGCCTTCAGCGACCTCGGCTTCGACTCGCTCAGCGCCGTCGAACTCCGCAACGGCATGAACAAGATCACCGGACTGCGGCTGCCGGCCACGCTGGTCTTCGACTACCCGAACTGCGCCGAACTGGCCCGGATGCTGCTCGGCGAACTCGGCGAACTCGGCACGACGTCCGACGACGGCGACCGCCTGCCCACCACCACGCGGCCCGCCGGCGCGTCCGCCGCCATCGCCGACGACCCGATCGTCATCACCGCGATGAGCTGCCGCTTCCCCGGCGGGGCCGACACCCCCGAGGACTACTGGCGACTGCTCTCCGACGGCACCGACGCCATCGCCGCATTCCCGGCCGACCGTGGCTGGGACGTCGACAACCTCTACCACCCCGACCCCGACCACCCCGGCACCTGCACGGCGCTGGCGATGGACCCGCAGCAGCGGCTGCTGCTGGAGCTGGCGTGGGAGGCGTTCGAGCGGGCCGGGATCGACCCGACGACGCTGCGCGGCTCCCGGACCGGCGTCTTCGCCGGCACCAACGGCAACGACTACACCCCGCTCCTCGTCGCCTCCGGCGAGGACGTCGGCGGCCACCTCGGCACCGGCAACGCGGCGAGCATCGTCTCCGGCCGCGTGTCCTACACCCTCGGCCTGGAAGGCCCCGCGGTGACCGTGGACACGGCCTGCTCGGCCGCCCTGGTCTCCCTGCACTTGGCGGTGCAGGCGCTGCGGGCGGGAGAGTGTGACCTTGCGTTGGCCGGTGGTGTGACGGTGATGTCGACGCCGGGGCTGTTCCTGGACTTCAGTCGGCAGCGCGGGCTCGCGTCGGACGGCCGGTGCAAGGCGTTCTCGGACGGGGCGGACGGGGCCGGGTTCTCCGAGGGCGCGGGTTTGGTGCTGGTGGAGCGGCTGTCGGACGCCCGGGCGGCGGGCCGCCCGGTCCTGGCGGTGGTCGCCGGCAGTGCGGTCAACCAGGACGGTGCCAGCAATGGTCTGACGGCGCCGAATGGTCCGTCGCAGCAGCGGGTGATCCGGCAGGCGCTGGCCGGTGCCGGGCTCAGGCCCGCGGATGTGGAT
>NZ_JODC01000052.1 GCF_000720765.1 Streptomyces sp. NRRL S-646 | reverse complement strand
CTCCATCGGTGAGATCGCTGCGGCGCATGTGGCGGGGGTGTGGTCGCTGGCGGACGCGTGCCGTCTGGTGGTGGCGCGGGGCCGGTTGATGCAGGCTGCGGGTCAGTCATGCCTTTCACTCGCCGCTGATGGAGCCGATGCTGGCGGACTTCCGTGCGGTGGCGGAAGAGTTGTCGTACGAGCGGCCGAGGCTGCCTCTGGTCTCCACGGTGACCGGCGAGGAGGCCACCGCCGACGAGGTGATGTCGCCGGACTACTGGGTGCAGCACGTGCGCCGCACCGTCCGGTACGCCGACGCCGTCCACACCCTCGCACGGAGCAAGGTCACCCGCTTCGTCGAACTCGGCCCGGACGGCACCCTCACAGCTCTCGCCCGCACCCTGCTCGACGACGACCGCCGTGTTCTGGTGCCCGCGCTGCGCAAGGAGGGATCGGAGGCGGAAACTCTGCTCGGTGCCGTTGGCGCCCTGCATGTGCACGGGCACAGCCCGGACTGGTCCGCACTGTTCCCGGGCGCGCGGAACGTCGAACTGCCCACGTACGCCTTCCAACAGCGCCGCCTCTGGCTCGATCCGATGCCCGGCGGCGGGCGGCGTGGCGGCGGGCACCCGCTGCTCGGCTCCGCGGTGACCCTGGCGGACTCCTCCGCCGTGCTGTCCACCACCGTGCTCTCCACGCGCACGCACCCCTGGCTGGCCGACCACACGGTGGCGGGCAGCACCGTGCTTCCCACCGCCGCCTACCTCGACTTCGCCCTGCATCTCGGCGGCCGGGTCGGCTGCCACCGCATCGTGGAAATCGGCCAGGAGCAGCCGCTCGTACTCCAAGGTCATGAACCGGTCGAAATCCAGGTCGTGCTCGACGGCCCGGGGGACGGCGGCGTCAGGCCCTTCGCCTGCTACTCGCGGCCGGCCACCGTCGGCTCCGTCGACGACGCCGAGGTCGGCCTGCCCTGGACGTGCAACGCCCGAGGGGCTTTGGCGCCGGCCGGTGCCGAGCCGGAGCGGCCCGACCAGGCCGCACCCGGCGGCAGCTGGCCGCCGCCCGGTGCCGAGGCTCTCGACGTCGATGAAGTCGAGGAGATCTACGAGGAGTTGCGGGGCCGGGGGCTGGACCACGGGCCCGCCTTCCGCGGGCTCACCGCTGTCTGGCGGGCGGGAGACGAGGCGTACGCCGAGGTCGCCGTACCGGAGGAATTCCGGGCGGACGCCCTGCGGGTCGCCCTGCACCCGGCACTGCTGGAGGCGGCGCTGCACGTGGCTCCCGCGCTCGGCCACCCCGGTGGCGTCGCCGTGACCTGGCGGGACTGCACCCTGTACGCGGCTTCCGCGGAGGTACTGCGGGTCCGGCTGCGGTCGCTGCCCGAGGGCGGGCTGCGGCTGGACCTCGCCGACGAGTCCGGCGCCCCGGTCGCCGCCGTCGGCGCTGTCACCCTCACCCCTGCCGACGAACTGAACCTGCCCGCCGCCTCCCCGGCCGCGGACGACCTGTTCGTCGTCGACTGGACCGAACTGCCCGCCGTGCCGGCGCCCGCGCACCGGCCCTCGGTGGCCGTGGTGGGTGCCGGCACGGCCCTGGTGGACGGCCACCGGTACCCGGACCCGGACGCCTTCCTGTCCGCCCTCGACGACCCCGGCACACCCGTGCCGGAACTGGTCCTCGTGTCCTGGCAGGCCGGCGACGCGGACCTGCCCGCCGCCACGCACGAGGCGACCGCCACGGCCCTGGAGCTGCTGCAGCGCTGGCAGGCCACGGAGCGGACCGCCGACGCCCGGCTCGTCGTGGTCACCCGGAACGCGGTGGCCGTCCGGCCCGGCGAGCCGGTCGCCGACCTCGCCTCGGCCGCCGTACGCGGTCTGGTGCGCTCCGCGCAGTCGGAGAACCCGGGGCGCTTCCTGCTCGTGGACATCGCTCCGGACAACGACCCCGAAAGCGACGCCGAGACCGACCCGGAGGCCCTCCTCGCCGCCGTCGGCGAGGCGGTGCGGAGCGGGGAGACGGAGATCGCCCTGCGGGCCGGTCGCACCTACGCCGCCCGCCTCGCCCGGCACCACCCGGACCGCTCCACGGCGCCGGCCCTCGATCCGCAGCGCACCGTGCTGATCACCGGGGCGAGCGGCACCGTCGCCGCGGCCGTCGCCCGGCACCTGGTCGCCGCGCACGGAGTACGGCATCTGCTGCTCGCGAGCCGACGCGGCCCGGACGCCCCCGGTGCCGCCGAGTTGCGCGCCGCACTCGAACAGGCCGGTGCCGAGGTGGCGGTCGCCGCGTGTGACGTGGCCGATCCCGCCGCGCTGGCGGCGCTCCTGGACGCCGTACCGCAGGAGCATCCGCTCGGTGCCGTCTTCCACGCCGCCGGGGTGATCGACGACGGGGTGATCCCCGCGCTGACCGCGGGGCGCCTGTCGGCCGTGCTGCGGCCCAAGGCGGACGCCGCCGTCCACCTGGAGCGGCTCACCCGGGACATGGACCTGTCGGCGTTCGTGCTCTTCTCGTCCGCCGCCGCCACCTTCGGCGGCCCGGGCCAGGGCAACTACGCGGCCGCCAACGCCTTCTTGGAGGCGCTGGCCGCCACCCTGCGGGCGCAGGGCCGGCCAGCGCTCGCCCTCGGCTGGGGGCTGTGGGCCGAGGACAGCGGCATGACGGCAGAGCTCGGGGACGCCGACCGCTCCCGGATGGCCCGTGCGGGCATCGAGCCGCTGCCCACCGAGGACGCCCTCAACCGGCTCGACCTCGGCCTGGCGCAGGACCGCGCGGTGCTCCTGCCCGTGCGGCTGGACCTGGCCGCCGCTCGCGCCGCCGCCACCCCCACCCCGGCCCTGCTGCGCGCCCCCGGGGCCTCCGTACGCCGTACCGCGGGGGCGGACCGATCGGGTGGACGGCTGGCCCGTACGCTCGCCGCGCTGCCGGAGTCCGAGCGGTCCGCCGCCGTCCTGCGCCTGCTCCAGACGGAGATCGCCACCGTCCTCGGCCACACCGCGGGCGCTCCGGCCGCCGACCCCGAACGCGCCTTCCGCGACCTGGGCTTCGACTCGCTGACCGCCGTCGACCTGCGCAACGCGCTGGAACGCCGCACCGGCATACGGCTCGCGCCCACCGTCGCCTTCGACCACCCCACCCCGGCCGCGCTCGCCGCCCATCTGCTGCGCGCCCTGCCGACCGGCGACCGGCCCGCCCCGGCCGCCACCACCCCGGCCCGCCACACGCACACGGGCGCGGACGACCCCATCGCCATCGTCGGCATGGCCTGCCGGCTCCCCGGCGGCGCCGACACCCCCGAGCGGCTGTGGGACCTGCTCGCCTCGGGCGGCGACGGCCTGACCGGCTTCCCCGACGACCGCGGCTGGGACCTCACTTCGCTGTACCACCCGGACCCCGACCACGAGGGCACCAGCTACACCCGCACCGGCGGCTTCCTGGCCGGAGCCGACCGGTTCGACCCCGCGTTCTTCGGCATCTCACCGCGCGAGGCCCTGGCCATGGACCCCCAGCAGCGGCTGCTGCTCGAGGTGTGCTGGGAAGCCGTGGAGCGGGCCGGTGTCGACCCGCGGACCCTGCGCGGCTCCCGCACGGGCGTCTTCGCCGGCACCAACGGGCAGGACTACACGGCCCTGCTGCGGACGTCCACGGAGGACTTCGACGGCTACCTCGGCACCGGAAACGCCGCCAGCGTCGTCTCCGGCCGTATCTCGTACACCCTCGGCCTGGAGGGCCCCGCCGTCACCGTCGACACCGCCTGCTCCTCCTCTCTGGTCGCCCTGCACTGGGCGGTGCGGGCGCTGCGCGCGGGGGAGTGCGACCTGGCGCTCGCGGGCGGCGTCACCGTGATGTCGACACCGGCGGCGTTCCTGGAGTTCAGCCGCCAGCGCGGCCTCGCGCCGGACGGGCGCTGCAAGGCGTACGCGGACGACGCGGACGGTACCGGCTGGGGCGAGGGCGCCGGGATGCTGCTGGTGGAGCGCCTGTCCGACGCCCGCCGCAACGGGCACCGGGTGCTCGCCGTGGTGCGCGGCAGCGCCGTCAACTCCGACGGTGCCAGCAATGGTCTGACCGCGCCCAACGGCCCCTCCCAGGAACGTGTGATCCGGGCCGCGCTGGCCGACGCCGGGCTCACACCGGCCGACATCGACGCCATCGAGGGACACGGCACCGGCACCGTCCTCGGCGACCCCATCGAGGCACAGGCACTCCTGGCCGCCTACGGGCAGGACCGTGAAAGGCCGCTGTGGCTGGGGTCGGTGAAGTCGAACCTCGGGCACACCCAGGCCGCCGCCGGCGTCGCCGGTGTCATCAAGACGGTGCTGGCGCTGCGTCACGGCGAACTGCCCCGCACCCTGCACGCCGACCGGCCCTCCACCCATGTCGACTGGGCCTCCGGCGCCGTACGTCTGCTCACCGAGGCCCGGCCGTGGCAGCGGGACGAGGACCGCCGACGGCGCGCGGGCGTCTCGTCCTTCGGCTTCAGCGGCACCAACGCCCATGTGATCCTGGAAGAGGCCCCGCGGCCCGTGCCGGAGGAGGTCCCGCACGCCTCCGGGCGGCCGGTCACGCACGGGACGACCGCCTGGCCGCTGTCGGCCCGTACGCCCGAGGCGCTGCGCGCCCAGGCCGAGAGGCTGCTCGACCACGCCGTCCGGCACCCTGAACTGTCCGCCGCCGACCTCGGCCACTCACTGGCGACCACCCGCCCCGCCTTCGAACACCGTGCGGTACTGCTCGGCACGGGACGCGACGACCTGCTCGCCGACCTGGCCCGGCTCGCCTCGGGCGACCTGCCGGCCGACGGGCCCGGCGCCGCCGCCCGCGGCGGGCGAACGGCCTTCCTGTTCACCGGGCAGGGATCCCAACGCCCAGGAATGGGACGTGAGTTGTACGCCACCTTCCCGGTGTTCGCCGACGCCTTCGACGAGGTGTGCGCCCACTTCGGCGCCGATGTCCTCGGCACCCCCCTGCGCGAGACCGTCCTGGGCGACGCCGGACGGCTGCTGGACCGTACCGGGTACGCCCAGCCGGCCCTGTTCGCGCTGGAAGTCGCCCTGTACCGGCTCGTCCGCAGCCTCGGCGTGCACCCCGACCAGCTGCTCGGCCACTCCATCGGCTCCCTCGCCGCCGTGCACGCCGCCGGAGTGCTCTCCCTCGCCGACGCCTGCGCCCTGGTCGCCGCCCGCGGCACGCTCATGGACGCCCTCCCCGACGGCGGCGCCATGGTCGCGCTCCAGGCCGCCGAGGAGGAGGTGCTGCCGCTGCTGGACGGCCGGGAGCACCAGGTCGGTGTGGCCGCCGTCAACGGCCCCCGGTCCGTGGTGGTCTCCGGCGAGGAGGCCGCCGTACTGGAAGTCGCCGCCCACATCGAGAGCCTGGGCCGGCGCACCAAGCGGCTGCGCGTCAGCCACGCCTTCCACTCCCCGCTGATGGAGCCCATGCTCGACGAATTCCGCGAGGCATGCGCCGCGCTGGAGTACCACGAGCCGCGTATCCCCGTGGTCTCCGACGTCACCGGCCGAACCGCCACCAGCGACGAACTCGCCTCCCCCGACTACTGGGTCCGGCATGTGCGCCGGGCCGTCCGATTCCACGACGGCGTGCGCACCCTCGACGACCTGGGCGTCCGCCGGTACCTCGAGATCGGCCCCGACGGCACCCTGACCGCGCTGACCGCCGACGCCCAAGCCGCCCCCGCCGACACCGCCGCCATCGCGCTGCTGCGCCCCGGCCAGGACGAGACCGGCAGCCTGCTCGCCGGACTGGCCCGCGCCCACGCCCATGGCGTCGACGTCGACTGGAGCGCCGCCACCGGGGGCTCCCGCGAGATCGTCGACCTTCCCACCTACGCCTTCCAACGGCAGCGCTACTGGCCCGCCGCGGGCGGCCGGGGCGCGGGCGACCTCGCCGCCGCGGGCCTCGCCGAAGCCGGGCACCCGCTGCTCGGCGCCCGCGTCGACCTCGCCGACGGCGACGGCCACGTCTTCACCAGCCGGCTCTCCGTCGCGGACCAGCCGTGGCTCGCCGACCACGCCGTCGGCGGCACCACCGTCCTGCCCGGCACCGCCTACCTCGACCTGGCACTGCTGGCCGGGGACCGGGTGGACTGCGACCGGGTGACCGAACTGACCCTGGTGGAACCGCTGTTGCTGGCCGCCGGACAGGCCGTCACCCTCCAGCTGCGGGTCGGCGCACCCGACAACGACGGCAACCGCCAGGTCGGGGTGCGCTCCCGCCCCGCCGACGCCGCCCCCGACCGGCCCTGGACCCTGCACGCCGACGGCATCATCGCCGCCGGAGCCCGGCCCGAGGCCGACGGCGCCGAGCTCGCCGCCTGGCCGCCCGCGGGCGCCGAGGAACTGCCCGTCGACGACACCTACGACCGCCTCGCCGCGGCCGGCTTCGGCTACGGGCCCGTCTTCCAGGGCCTGCGCGCCGCCTGGCGGCTCGACGGCGACGTGTACGCCGAGATCGCCCTCCCGGAACAAGTGCACGCCGACGCCCCCCACTACGGGCTGCACCCCGCCCTGCTGGACGCCGCCCTGCACGCCACCGCCTTCCTGCCGCTGGACGACTCCGCGCCCGGGCGGCTGCCGTTCTCCTGGCGGGACGTGACCCTGCACGCCACCGGCGCCACCGCCGTACGCGTCCGGCTCATCCTGCGCGGCGACGACGCCGTCGCCCTCGACGTGGCCGACGCCACCGGGCGGCCCGTCGCCTCCATCGGCTCGCTCACCCTGCGCGAGATCGACCCCGAGCGGCTGCGGGAACGGCCCGACCGGGGCGCGGGCGACCTGTTCCGCCTCGACTGGCAGCCGAAGCCGGCCACCGACGGCAACTCCGGCGAACGGCCGGACCCGGGCACGCTGACCGTCCTCGGCGACGCCGCGGGACGGGAGTTCACCGACCGGCTCGCCGCAGCCGGTGTGCCCGCCGACATCACCGAGGCCGCCGACCTCGCCGCCCTCGCGGCGGCCGGAGCCGACACCGCGCCCGGCACCGTACTCGCCGTCGTACCCCACGACAGCGGTCCGCTGGACGAGGCGGGACACGCGGCGGCACAGCACGCCCTCACCCTCGTACGACAGTTGCTGGCCGAAGAGCGGCTGGCCGCGACCCGGCTGGTGCTGGTGACCCGCGAGGCGCTGATGCCGGACGGGCCCGCCGGACCCGGAGTGCGCCACCCCGCCGCGGCGGCGGCCTGGGGCCTGGTGCGCTCGGCACAGTCCGAACACCCGGGCCGGTTCGTCCTCGTCGACACCGACACGGCCGCCGCCTCACTGGCCGCCCTGCCCGCCGCGCTCGGCCGCGCCGACTCCCAACTGGCCCTGCGCGACGGCTCCGTACACCTGCCGCGCATCGCCCGTACCGACCCGGACGCCGCGCTGCGTCCCCCGCACACCCCCACCGGGACGGCCTGGCGGCTGGACATGGTCCGCAAGGGCACCCTCGACGGCCTGGAACTCGTCGCCGCCCCCGACGCCGAACGCGCCCTCGCCGACGGCGAGATACGCATCGCCGTCCGCGTCGCCGGAGTCAACTTCCGTGACGTGCTCAACGCCCTCGGCATGTACCCCGGCCCGGCCCGCGACTTCGGCCTGGAGGGCGCCGGAGTGATCACCGAGGTCGGCCCCGGAGTGACCGGTCTCGCCGTCGGCGACCGCGTCATGGGCATGTTCCCCGCCGCCTACGGGCCCGTCGCGGTGGCCGACGCACGCACCGTCTGCCGCATCCCGGACGGCTGGACGTTCGCCCAGGCGGCGACCGTGCCGATCGTCTTCCTCACCGCCTACTACGCCCTCGTCGACCTCGGCGGCGTCACCCCGGGCCAGACCGTCCTCGTGCACGCGGCGGCCGGCGGCGTCGGCATGGCCGCCACCCAGCTCGCCCGCCACCTGGGCGCCGAGGTGTACGCCACCGCCGGCCCCGGAAAGTGGGGCGCACTGCGCGCCGCCGGACTGGACGACACGCACATCGCCTCCTCCCGCGACCTGTCCTTCGAGGCCGCCTTCCGTGCCGCGACCGGCGACCGCGGGGTCGACCTCGTCCTGGACTCCCTGGCGGGCGAGTTCGTCGACGCCTCCCTGCGGCTGCTGCCGCGCGGCGGACACTTCCTGGAGATGGGCAAGACCGACGTACGCGACGCCGAGGAGGTCGCCGCCCGCCACCCCGGCGTCCACTACCGGGCGTTCGACCTCATCGAGGCAGGCCCCGACCGCATCGGCGAGATGCTCACCGCCCTCGTCGAGCTCTTCGAAGCCGGAGTGCTCACCCCGCTGCCGGTCACCCCGTGGGACGTGCGGCGCGCGCCGGAGGCCTTCCGGTACATGTCGCAGGCCCGCCACATCGGCAAGGTCGTCCTCACCGTCCCCGCACCGCTCGACCCGGACGGCACCGTCCTGATCACCGGCGGCACGAGCGGCCTCGGCGCCCTGCTCGCCCGCCACCTGGTCACCGAGCACGGTGTACACCACCTGCTGCTCGCCTCGCGCCGCGGACCCGCCGCTCCCGGAGCGCAGCAACTCGCCACGGAACTGAAGGAGTTGGGTGCCACGGTGCACCTGCGGGCGACGGACGTCGCCGACCGCGACCAGGCCGCCGCGCTGCTCGCCTCCGTCCCCGACCAACATCCGCTGACCGCCGTCGTACACGCCGCCGGCGTCCTCGACGACACAGTGGTGGACCACCTCACCCCCGAGCGGCTGGACGCCGTACTGCGCCCCAAGCTGGACGCCGCCGCCCATCTGCACGACCTCACACGCCCCCTCGACCTGGCCGCGTTCGTCCTGTTCTCCTCCGTCGCGGGCACCCTCGGCGCACCCGGCCAGGGCAACTACGCCGCGGCCAACGCCTTCCTCGACGCGCTCGCCGAGCACCGGCGCGCCCTGGGCCTGCCCGCACTGTCGCTGCCCTGGGGACCCTGGTCCCAGGCCACCGGCATGACCAGCGGCCTCACCGACGCCGACGTCCGCCGCATGGGACGGGCCGGACTGCCGCCGCTCGCGCCGAAGGAGGGCCTGGCCCTGTTCACCGAGGCCCTGGACGAGCCGGCGGCCGTGCGGCTGCCGCTGGCGGTGGACACCTCCCGGCTCGGTGCCGAGGCCCCGGTGCCTGAGCTGCTGCAAGGCCTGGCCCGCACCCGGCGCACCGTCGCGGACCGCGCACTCTCCGCCCAGCCGGGCGACAGCGCGGACCTCGCCGTCGAACTGGCCCGGCTCGGCGCGGCGGACCGGAAGCGCAGGCTGGTCGAGGAGGTGTGCCGCCAGGTCGCCGCCGTCCTGGGACACGCCTCCGCGGCCCGGATCGACCCGGACCAGTCCTTCAAGGAACTCGGGTTCGACTCCCTCACCGCCGTCGAACTGCGCAACCGGATGAACACCGCCATCGGAGTACTGCTGCCCGCCACCCTGGTCTTCGACTATCCGACCCCCGCCGCGCTCGCCGACCACCTGTGCCGGGAGCACCTCGCCGGCGGGGCGGAACCCGGCCCGGCGGAACCCGGCGCGGGCGAACCCGACGAGGCGACCATCCGCAAGCTGCTGACGTCCATCCCGATCAGCAGGTTCCGCGAGTCGGGACTGCTGAACGCGCTGATGGACCTGGCGCCGGCCGCCGCCCCCGCCGTCCAGGAGCCGGTCAGGGAGAACGGCGCCCACGTGGACGTCGACGACGTGGACGTGGACGGCATGGACGTGGACGAACTCGTCCGGATGGCCCTGGGCGCCGACGACTGAGCGCCCGCTTTCTTTCTCATCATTTTTCTGTCTTGTCTGCATCGAAGCGCGAAGTGTGGAGCTGAGCATGTCCTCCGAAAAAGTCGTCGAAGCCCTGCGTGCCTCGCTCCGGGAGAACGACCGACTGCGCAAGCACAACCAGCGGTTGCAGGAGGCGATGACCGAACCGGTCGCCATCGTCGCCATGGCCTGCCGCTGGCCTGGCGGAGCCGACACCCCCGAGGACTTCTGGCGGCTCCTCGCCGACGGCACGGACGCCATGACGGACTTCCCCACCGACCGTGGCTGGGACCTCGACGCACTGTTCGGGCACGAGGGCACCGGCGGCAGCACCGCCACCCAGGGCGGCTTCGTCCATGACGCCGACCGCTTCGACGCCGACTTCTTCGGCATCTCCCCGCGCGAGGCCCTGGCCATGGACCCGCAGCAACGGCTGCTGCTGGAGGTCGCCTGGGAGACGGTGGAACGCGCGGGCATCGCCCCCGCCGCCCTGCGCGGCAGCAGCACCGGTGTCTTCGTCGGCTGCAGCAACCAGGAGTACGGCTCCGGGCTGCGCACGATTCCCGAAGAAGTCGAGGGACACATCCTCACCGGCAACACCGGCAGCGTGGTCTCCGGACGCGTCGCCTACACCCTGGGCCTGGAAGGCCCCGCGGTGACGGTCGACACCGCGTGCTCCTCCTCGCTGGTGGCCCTGCACCTCGCGGCCCACGCCCTGCGGGCCGGGGAGTGCTCGCTGGCGCTGGCCGGCGGCGTCGCGGTGATGTCCACGCCGGGCGCCTTCGTCGAGTTCAGCCGCCAGGGCGGCATGGGCCCCGACGGCCGCTGCAAGCCGTTCGCGGACGCCGCGGACGGTACCGGGTGGGGTGAGGGTGCGGGTCTGCTGTTGCTGGAGCGGCTGTCGGACGCGCGCCGCAACGGCCATCGGGTGCTGGCGGTGGTGCGGGGAAGCGCGGTCAACCAGGACGGCGCGTCGAACGGTCTGACCGCCCCGAACGGTCCGTCGCAGCAGCGGGTGATCCGGGCGGCGCTGGCGAGTGCCGGGTTGTCGGCGGCGGACGTGGACGCGGTGGAGGCGCACGGGACCGGTACGACGCTGGGCGACCCGATCGAGGCGCAGGCCCTGCTCGCGACCTACGGCCAGAATCGTGAACGGCCTTTGTGGCTCGGGTCGGTGAAGTCCAACATCGGGCACACCCAGGCCGCCGCAGGGATCGCCGGAGTCATGAAGATGGTCATGGCGATGCGGCATGGCCTGCTGCCGCGCACCCTGCACATCGACGCCCCGTCCACCCGCGTCGACTGGACGGCGGGCGCGGTGAACCTGCTGCACGAACCGCAGGACTGGGCACAGACCGAGGACCGCCCGCGACGGGCCGGTGTGTCGTCCTTCGGCATCTCCGGCACGAATGCGCATGTGATCCTCGAAGAGGCCGAGGTGGTCGAAGAGGCTGAGCCGCAGGAGGTGCCTGCCGGGTCGGGTGCCGGTGGTGGCGGGGT
>NZ_JODC01000051.1 GCF_000720765.1 Streptomyces sp. NRRL S-646 | reverse complement strand
TGGATCAGGCAGATCAGCGCTGCAGGGTGAGCACACCCGGCCGCCACGGCAGTTGGTCGTAGGGGCCGCTCGCGGTGGGGGACTTGCCCTGGTAGAGGAACTGCAGGTTGCAGGGGTCGATGGTCATGGTCTGGTCGGGGTTGTTGCGGACCAGGTCGCCGTGGCTGATGTCGTTGGTCCAGGTGGCGCCGCTGTTGGCCTTGCCCGCGAAGGGGTTGGACTCGGTGGCGGCCTGCGGGGTCCACGGACCGTTCAGGCTGGAGGCGATGAACGAGCGGAAGTAGCGCTGCTCGGTCGCACCCCGGGCCTCGACGATCATGAGGTACTGGTTCTGGCCCTGGACCTTGTAGACCTGCGGCGCCTCGAACAGGTTCTTCACCGTGTCGCTCATGACCGTGGTGTACGACGAGCCGAAGCTGGCCGGGAAGTTCCCGATCGGCATGGTCGACTTGTAGATGCTGCCGTTGTCACCGGCGAAGAAGAGGTACATGTTCTGGCCGTCGGCGATCACGGTCGGGTCGATCGGGGCGGCGCCCGGGAGGCTGCCGGTGAACAGCGGCTGCGGGTCGGACCAGCTGTTGGGGTTGGTGGGGTCGCTGGAGGTGCGGTAGAACAAGGGCCACGCACCCCACTGGGACACCAGCACCCAGATGTTCTTGGGCGCGAAGTACCACTGCTGGTTCGTGCCGCCGTTGCAGGACCAGATCTCCACCTTGGTGCCGGCCGTGGTGGCGTGGCCCGGGACGTCGAGGCACTTGGTGCCGTACACCGTCAGCTGGTTGGTGTCGGTCAGCGTCCACTGCTGGTTGCCGGCGCCGTTGCAGTCCCAGATCTGCAGGAACGTGCCGTCGGTCTGGGCGGCGCCCGGCACATCGAGACACCGGCCGGAACCGGTGCCGCGTAAGGCACCGCTGGTGGCCGCCTGAGCGGGACTGGCGACGAGCAACGCCGCCAACGAGACCAGGGCCGCAACCGCGGCGGCGAGCACCACAGACGGATGTCTGCGACTGAAGCTAAGTCTGCGCATGGGGACCTCGTCATCCTTGAGTAGGCGGTTCCGGTTGGCGCCGTCGGAGACTGTGCGGACTCTCGATGCGGTGCTGCTCTGACGTGTTCGCTATCACGAACAAGGATCGAAGTGTCGAGCAACCGGATCATAGGGAACCCGTGAATGACGTCAATACCTCTCGCACAATTCGCGAGCCGAAACATTCGCAGACCGAAACCAAGCGGCTTCAAGTTCCGTGGTTGTGCGGGTCTTTGGCGTCAGGGGCGGGTAGTAGTGCGGGCACGGATTTGGTGATCATTGCGGTTTCCCAGGGGGCATCGAGCCAAGGCCGCAGGTCGGCTGCGCGAGGACTTCGACTCCGGAACGCGGCTCCGGCGCTGCGGCGGAGCCGGTGGGCGGGCCGCGCTCACCAGCCAGCGGTACGGCAGTCGGGGCGGCCGCCACGGTGCCGCCCCGATCACCGCGGCCGGCAGGGGGAGGTCGTCCACGCGCCTGCCGATCGCCCTCACCGGCGGACCGGCGATCATGCCTGCGGCGAACACCCTGAGGGAGGTGCAGGACCGCTCAGGCCTGACCTGCCGGTGCCGCCAGCCCTGGTGTCCGGATCCGGAGCCGACAGTGTGCCGGGCGCTCATGGAGTGGCTGTCGCCGGTGGCCGGACAAAGTGCCCGGTGAGGTGCTCGGGCCGCAGGATCACGTCCAGTTGCTCGGTGGTGAGCAGGCCGGCCTCGGCGGCGAGGTCCTTGACCATGCGGCCGGTGGCCAGGGCCTGGCGGGCGAGGGTGGTGCAGGCGGCGTAGCCGACGTACGGGGCGAGTGCGGTGACCAGCCCGATCGAGCGGTGGACCGTGTCGTGGAGGTGTGCCCGGTTGGCCGTGATGCCGGGGATGCAGCGCGTGGCCAGGGTGTCGCAGGCTGCGTGCAGATGAGTCAGGGAGCGCAACAGGCTGTAGGCGATGACGGGTTCGAAGGCGTTGAGCTGGAGCTGTCCCGCCTCGGCGGCCATGGTGACCGTGAGGTCGTTGCCGATGACCTCGAAGGCGACCTGGTTGACGACTTCGGGGATCACCGGGTTGACCTTGCCGGGCATGATCGACGAACCCGCCTGCACCGGCGGCAGGTTGATCTCGCCGAGTCCGGCGGTGGGGCCGGAGGAGGTCAGGCGCAGGTCGTTGCACGTCTTGGAGAGCTTGACGGCGACGCGCTTGAGGACGCCGGACAGCTGGACGAAGGCACCGCAGTCCTGGGTGGCCTCGATGAAGTCGCCTGCGGGCCGGACGTCTTCGCCGCTGATCTCGGCGAGATGGGCGCAGGCGAGTTCGGCGTAACGGGGGTGGCCGTTGATGCCGGTACCGATCGCGGTGCCGCCGAGGTTGGACTCCAGCAGTAGCGCGGCGGCCTCGGTCAGACGCCGGCGGTCCTCCTCGATCATGACGGCGTATGTGGTGAACTCCTGGCCCAGCGTCATGGGGACGGCGTCCTGGAGCTGAGTGCGGCCCATCTTGAGGACGTCAGTGAATTCATCCGCCTTCGCGCTGAAAGTGTCGGCCAGCACCTTCATGGAGTTGCCGAGCCGCCGCAGCGAGGTGACCAGGGCCAGGCGTACGGCGGTGGGGTAGACGTCGTTGGTGCTCTGGCCGAGGTTGACGTGGTCGAGCGGGTGGATCACGTCGTAGAAGCCGCGAGGGTGACCCAGGCGCTCCAGGGCCCGGTTGGCGATGACCTCGTTGGCGTTCATGTTCGTGGAGGTTCCGGCCCCTCCCTGGATCGGGTCGACCACGAACTGCTCGTGCAGCCGGCCGGAGCGGATCTCCTCGCACGCCTCGATGATCGCTTCGGCGATGTCCGGCGGCAGCAGGCCCAGTTCGCGGTTGGCCCGTGCGGCCGCCTGCTTGACCGAGGCCAGTGCAGTGATCAGGTCCGGGAACTGGGCGATGGTCGCTCCAGTGATCGCGAAGTTCTCCACCGCCCGCACGGTGTGCACCCCGTAGTAGGCGTCGGCGGGGATCTCCTTGTCTCCGACCAGGTCGTGCTCGATGCGTACAGCCATGTGCTGCTCCTCGTGTTGCGGGCCCCCTTGACAGGCCGCCGCGTCGGGCCTCAGTGTTGCTGACCAACACGCAGAACGCAATATATTGCATATGGCAGGAGGGGCTCATGGACACTGCACACACCCGACCCACCGGCGCGAACACCTCACCGACCCGGCCCTCGGGTTTCCTACGGCGGTGCCTGAACATGCCGATCGGCATCCAATCGATCATCGCCGTCGGTCTCGGCGCCCTGATCGGATCCCTCGCCCCGTCCGCGGGCGAACAGATGAAGATCCTGGGAGACGTATTCCTGAACCTGGTGCAGGTCGTCGTCCTGCCCCTGGTCTTCCCGCTCATCGTGCTGGGCATCGCCCGCATGGAGTCGGTCAAGAAGGTCGGGCGGATCGCCGGCAAGGCCATCCTCTACTTCGAGCTCGTCACCACCGTGATCCTGCTGATCGCGGTGGGTCTGGCCAAACTCACGGGGATCGGCAAGGGCGCCCCCGTCCACGGCGCCGACGCCAAGGACCTGGACGGTCTGAGCCAGGGCATCGACTTCCACGAGCTGGTCCTGCACGCCGTACCGAAGAACATCTTCGCCGCGTTCGGCGAGGGCAATCTGCTCGGGGCGATCGTCTTCGCCCTCCTCGTCGGCATCGCCATGGCCGCGATCGGAGAGAAGTCCGAGCCCTTCGCCGCCGTCCTGGAGTCCGTCGCCGCGGTGATGTTCAAGGTCGTCGGCTACGTCATCCACATCGCACCGCTGGGCGTGCTCGGCTTCATCTCCTACGACGTCGCCTACTACGGCTTCGGCAACCTGCGCAGCCTGCTGGGCTTCATCGCCGTGGTCTACGCGGGCCTGGCCGTCGTCATCGGCGCCCTCTTCCCGCTCATCGCCGCGATCTACCGCATCCGCTACGTCGAACTGCTCAAGTCCATCGCCGGACTGGCCGGTATCGCCTTCGTCACCCGCAGCTCCGAGTCGGTGCTCGCGCCGCTGATGGGCAGGCTCGAAGCGTTCGGCCTCAGCCGGTCCACGACGTCGTTCGTCGTCCCCCTCGGCTACTCGTTCAACACCGACGGCTCCGTCCTCTACCAGGCCGCCGCCCTGGTCTTCCTCGCCAACGCCTACGGCGCCGACACGTCCCTGCCCGCCCTGTTGCTCATGGTCGGCGTGCTGGTGATCCTCTCCAAGGGCATGGCCGGCGTCGCCTCCGCCTCCATCGTCGTCCTCATCGCCGCCGGCAACTCCATCGGCCTGCCCGCCGAAGGCATCGCCCTGCTCCTCGGCGTCGACTTCATCGTCGACATGGCCCGCACCGGCGTGAACGTCATCGGCAACTCCCTCGCCGCCGCCGTCGTCGACAGCTCCGAGAACCGCCGCGCAGCCAAACGCGCCACCCGCGAAGGCGCCGACATCCCGGCCGAACCCGAGACCCCGTCGCTGCGCAAGGAACCCGCACAGTGAACACCCCGACCACCGAGATCATCGGCATCCTCGGCGGCATGGGCCCGGCCGCCACCGCCGACTTCTACGCCAAGCTGGTCGCGACCACCCCCGGTGCCAGCGACCAGGACCACCTGCGGACGGTCATCTGGTCCGACCCCACCATCCCCGACCGCACCCGGGCCCTGCTCGGCGACGGACCCGACCCCACACCCTGGCTGCTCGACGGCAGCCGCGTCCTGCGCGAGGCCGGCGCCACGGTCATCGCCATCCCCTGCAACACCGCCCACGCCTTCGTCCCCCGCATCGCCGACCATGTCGGCCTGCCCATCGTCCACATGATCGGCGAAGTCGCCCGGCACCTCAGTGCCGTGACTCCCCGCCTCCACACCGCCGGACTGCTCGCCACCACCGGCACCGTCCGGGCGGGGCTGTACCAGGAGTGGCTGGACCGCTTCGGCATCCGCCTCGTTCTGCCCGACGGCGCCGGCCAGGACCAAGAGGTCATGACCGCCATCCGAGCGGTGAAATCCGGCCGGCGCGACGGCACGACGACCGCGCTGTTGTCCCGCGCCGCACGACGCCTGACCGAACAGGGCGCGCAGGCGGTGATCGCCGGCTGCACGGAGATCCCGCTGGGCCTTCCCGAGGACGCCGTGGACGTCCCTCTCATCGACCCGGCGCTGGTCCTGGCCCGGGCACTCGTCCGCCGAGCCAGGACCGGCGCCACAACCGGAGGGGCCGTATAGGGCGATGTACTGTACGCAATATGTCACTCGACAGCCCCGTTTCCCGCCGCCTGCTCAGCGACGAGGTCTTCCATCGCCTGCGCGACTCCATCGTGCGCGGCGAACTCGGCCCCGGAGAAAAGGTCAAGGACGGTGAGCTCGCCGAGCGTCTCGGACTCAGCCGCACCCCCGTGCGCGAGGCGCTCGCCCGGCTCGCCGACATCGGCCTGGTCGAGGCCAAGCCCGGCGTCTACACGCGCATCACCACGCTCAACCGCCGTGACGTCGAAAAGACCCTCGCGGTCCTGCGCTCCCTCGACCAGCTCGCCGTCGAGACGGCCGTGCCGGTCATGACGGAGCAGGACCTGTACGCCATGCGCGAGGCCAACCGGGACTTCGAACGGGCCGTCGCCGCCAACGACACCGCCGCCGCGCTCGCGGCCGACGACCGCTTCCACGCGGTACCTATCGGGGCGGCCGACAATCCCGTACTGAGCCGGATCGTCGAGCAACTGCACCCGCAGATCCACCGCATTCTGTACCGCAAGTTCTCCACGTTGCTCGGCGGACGCAACACCATCGAACACCACGACCGGCTCGTGGAGATCTGCGCCACCGGCGATGCCCGTGCCGCCGCCGAACTCTCCGGACAGCACTGGTCCGAACTCGGCGGACACATCAACGAGCTCTTCGACACCAATCAGTTCACCGAGACGGTCGCAGGTTAGGAGGCCGGTCTCTGCAGGTTGGGGATGGGCCTGATCCAGCCAAGGATCCGTCAGTTGGTCGTCTGCAGGTGGCGGGCGTGTAGGCGTCGGCGCACGTGTCCGACCGGGGTCACCTGCTCGGGTCAGCCGTACGTACAACATCGGCCGCTCCTATCAGAAGGGCTACGCGGACTCGCTCACCGAAGAGGACCGCAAGGGCATGCTCGACGCGGTCGCGCGCGGTTGCGCCAGGCGTAGTAGCCGGACCCTGCCACGTGCAGCACCCGGCGGGCCCGCTGCGCGGAACGACCCTTGCGAGCCATCGGGCGGGCTCGGTGATCCGCTTGCGGGCCGTGGCCAGTTCGGCCTGCTTGGGGGTGGGGGGTCGGGAACCTGTCCGGTGTCGATCAGCTGCCGAGCGGTCAACCCTCCAGTGGCCCGACTCCGTCCAACCCGGGGCAGACCATTGCTGTACGAGGGGTGTTGACGGACCTCACCAACACCTTAAGATCCCTGCTGCTCGAAGTACCGACCGTAGTACGAGATATCGAACAATGTCGGCTGACGGCTTAGGCAGGCTGCCCGACTCCGGCCGGTACGCAACGCAACGGTCCGTCACAGAGGAATGAGCCGCATGCCTTCAGAACCCGGAGTGCCCCGGAGAACCGTCCTCACCGTCCTGGGCGCAGCCTCCCTGGCCGGGACGTTCGCCGCCACCGCCCCCGCCGGAGCCGTCGAACTCACCGGCGCGACCACAAGCGCCACTGCCGCGGACCTCCCCGCCGCGGCCGCCCGCTGGACCTTCGACGAAGGCTCCGGCACCTCCTCCGCAGACTCCTCCGGCAACGGCCGTACCGCGACGCTCCAGGGGGCGGCCGGCTGGGACACCGGCAAGGTCGGCGCCCACAGCCTGGGCCTCACGGCAGGCGGCAACGCCACCGCGTCCGGGCCGGCCCTCGACACCTCCAAGGCGTTCTCGGTGGGCGCCTGGGTCAACCTCGCTCAACTCGGCGGCTACCAGACCGCTGTCAGCATCGACGGCAAGGTCGTCAGCGCCTTCTACCTGGGCCTGCGCGACGACACCGGCACCTTCGCCTTCGCCCGGCTCGACTCCGACGCCACCCAGGCCGCCGCGGTGGCGGCCGCCGCTTCGGCACCCACCACCAGCACCTGGACCCATCTGGTCGGCGTCAGCGATCCGACCGCCGGCGTCATCCGTCTCTACGTCAACGGTGTGCTGGAAGGGGAGACCGCCTACACGGCAGGCTGGGCCGGCAGCGGCGACACCGCGATAGGCCGTGCGCTCTACGGCGGTGGGCACGTCGACCAGTGGCACGGCCTGATCGACGACGTGTGGATGTTCCCGTCCGTCCTCACCTCCGAGCAGGTCGCGGCACTGGCCGGAGTCCCTGTGGAGACCACGACTCCGCTGCTGAGCGTGGACGTCGCCACCCCCGCGCACGCCGTGTCCCCCATCCTTCCCGGCCTGATGTTCGAGGACATCAACCACTCCGGCGAGGGCGGCATCTACGCCGAACTGGTGCAGAACCGCTCGATGATGGCCAGCGACACCTCGCCCGTGCGCTGGTCCGCCGTCGGCGGAACGACCCTCGCACTCGACACCACCAACCCGCTCAACGCCGCGCTCAACCGCTCCCTCAAGGTCGTACTGCCGAGCGGTACCGGAGCCGGGAACCGGGCCGGTGTCGCCAACGACGGCTTCTGGGGCATACCCGTGCGCCCCGGAACCACCTACACCGCCCGCCTGTTCGCCAAGGCGTCGCGCCGGATCGGCCCGCTCACGGTGACCATCGAGTCGGCGGACGGCACGACGGTGTACGCCTCCGCCCGCGTGCCCCACATCGGCACCGCCTTCCCCGACCGCCCCTTCGAGCTGACCCTGCGCACCGGTTCGGGCGCCCCGGTGACCGGCGACGCGAGGCTGACCGTGACCACCGCCGACCCCGCCGCCGCGGGCGAGACCCTGTGGCTCCAGCACGTCTCCCTCTTCCCGCCCACCCACAACAACCGCCCCAACGGCCTGCGCACCGACCTGATGGACAAACTCATTGCCCTGAAGCCGAAGTTCCTGCGCTTCCCCGGCGGAAACTTCCTCGAGGGCAACACCATCGCGACCCGGTTCAACTGGAAGAACACCATCGGCCCGGTCTGGGAGCGCCCCGGCCACATGGACGACGCCTGGGGCTACTGGTCCACGGACGGGCTCGGACTCCTCGAATACCTGGAATGGGTCGAGGACATGCACGCCCAGCCGGTCCTCGCCGTCTTCGCGGGCTACGCGCTCAAGGGCGAACACGTCACCGGCGACGCCCTCAAGCCGTACATCCAGGACGCCCTCGACGAGATCGAGTACGTCACCGGCCCCGTGACCAGCACCTGGGGCGCGAAGCGCGCGGCCGACGGTCACCCGAAGCCGTTCCCGCTGGAGTACGTGGAGATCGGCAACGAGGACTGGTTCGACTCCTCCGGGTCCTACGACGAGCGGTTCGCGGCCTTCTACGACGCGATCAAGGCGAAGTACCCCCACCTGAAGCTGATCGCCTCGACGACGGTGACGAGCCGCACGCCGGACCTGATCGACGAGCACTACTATCTGGCGCCGTCCGCCGCCCAGGCCTCCACCCACAAGTACGACAACCGGGACCGCAACTCGACAAAGGTGTTCGTCGGGGAATGGGCCGCGCAGGAGGGGCGCCCCACACCCGACCTCAACGCGGCACTCGGTGACGCCGCTTGGCTGGCCGGGCTGATCCGCAACTCGGACCAGGTCCTCATGGAGTGCTACGCGCCGCTCTTCTCGCACGTCAAGAACAACGTGTGGGCCACCAACCTGATCGCCTACGACAACCTCAACAGCTATGTGTCGCCCAGCTACTGGGCTCAGCACATGCTGACGAGCAGGCTCGGCAATACCGTGCTGCCGGCCACCGCCCGTGCGCTGCCCGGCCTCGCCACCGTGGCCACCCGCTCCGGGAACCGTCTCTACCTCGCGGTCGTCAACTCAGGGACGGAGAAGCAGAAGGTGCCGGTCGAGCTGAAGGGGCTGGCCAAGGGGGTCAGGAGGCAGGCCACCGCGACGGTCCTGACCGGCAGCTCGCGCACGGCCACCAACACGCTGACGGACCCCGATGCACTGGTACCCAGGACAAGCACCGTCACCGGCGCGGCAGCATCCTTCACCAGCATCGTGCCACCGCTCTCGGTCACCGTGCTGGAGCTCGTCCTGACGTGATCGCCCGCTGCCCGGCACCCCTGTGGGGCGCCGGGCAGCTGCAGGCGCAGGCACGCGCACAGTTGGCCGACCTCCAGCACGCCTACTTGCCGAGTGCAACGAGATCCGCCTGCACCGCATGGTGCAGGCGGCCCGTTCTCATAACCTCGTGCAGGGAGACGGTAAATGCCATGTGGGCCAACCCCGGGGAGGCGACGGTGTTCGGAAGGAGCACGCGGATGCTCGCGGGCGCCGTGATCCTGGCCTGCATGGTGCTCGTCGGCCCCAGCGCACCGAGCGGTGCCCCCTTTGCCAGAGCGCTCCCCGCCGATGCCGTCAGGGATGTCGTTCCCAACCGCGTCATGACGTGGAACATGTGCAACCCCTGCAAGGCAGGCAACGCCGACCGGGCAGCGGAGATCGCCACATATGCGCCTCAGGTCGTCGGCCTGCAAGAAGCGTGCGTGCGTGACGTCGAGAGGATCCGGGACTATCTGGAGAGCCTCTACGGGCTGGTCTACCACGTCGAGTACGGGGCGGTTCTTCGGAGTTGGGGACGCTGCGGGGGACTGCCGTGGAGTCCGGGCGGCTTCGGTCAGGCGATCCTCTCCGCGGCGCCGATGACAGACCCCGTCAAGGTGGAATACCCCGACGGTGGATCCGAAGACCGTGGGTACCTGGCGGTCACCACCACGGTGGGCGGCCGGTCCGTCCGGGTCTTCGACACACACCTCGCCCAGCGGCGCCAAGAGACGGTCCGAGCGGACCAGGTCCGCGTACTCGCCGCGGCCGTCGCCCGGCACGACCGCGCGATCGTTCTCGGCGACTTCAACGCCGTGCCGGACGCCTCCGAACTCACCCCTATGTGGGCCCTGGCCGCGGATGCAGACCCCCAGTGCCGGCCGTCGTCCACCGGCACCTGCAAGCCGACCACCGACTGGCAGAGCAAATTCGACTACGTCTTCCTGCGCAGCATCGTCCCTGTCGGGCACGGTGTGCATCCGAGCCGGTACTCGGACCACCACCTGCTGCACGCGGACCTGGATCCGACCGCGCCGCGGTAGCCGAAGCACGGGATCAGGCAGACTTGGGCACTGCCCGAACCCACGGTCCCCGCCGCCCTACGGCAGTACCTCTCCACCAAACTGGTCACCGACCTCGAACTGGCCACCTCCCCACAGGTGAAGCAGCTGGTCGTGCACCCCGAGGGGCTCACCGCCAAACCGACGCTGACCGTGCCCGCGGGTGACGGGCTGCTGGCGGGCCGCATCCCGGCCGGCCTCCATCCGGTGGTCGCCGACGGCTACCAGCACCTTGACGTGCTCACCGCGGCCCCTGTGCAGAACAACGGGCGGCCCGAGATCGTCTCCAGCCACCTCGCGCAGTTCGCCGGGCAGCCCAAGTAGCCCTGCCTGCAACAGAGTCGGGCCCAGGAGGAGCTCCTCCCGGGCCCGTCCTGCGTGTCCGTCCGCTCAGACCTTGGTCGCGGCGAAGGCCGCCGTCGCGTCGGCGTCGGAGGTGTAGCCGAGGTGCGCGAGGACGTCGGTACCGCCGTTCTCGCAGATGGGGTCGCCCTTGGCGCAGAAGTCGATGGTGCGGCTCTGGTAGGTGCCGGTGACGCTCCTGCCCAGGGCCCGGATCGGGTTGCCGAACAGCAGCACCGCCGCGACCCTCGGTTCGAGTGCGGCGGGGATGGTGGCCACGATGGGGCTGCCGACCACCGCGCCGTCGCTGCTGATTCCGATGGAGTTGTCGACGACGTTCGCGCCCTGCGAATAACCGACGAGAACGAAACGCTGATTCGGGCAGGCCGCCGCCTGGCTGTTCACGTGATTCACCAGGTCGGCATTGCCCTGCGCGGCCGAGGTGAGGGAAAGGTCCGCGGGGTAATTCACCTTGTAGCTGGTGAGGTTCTTGCCCGTCGGTTTCTTCTGCAGGGCGGAATACACCGGGTCGCCGACTATCGCGCCCAGCGTGCCCAGCTCGAAGGTGCCGCGAGCCGCGACGACGTCGATGTCCGAGCAGGTGGCGACCGATGCCGTAGACGCCGAGACGGCGGCCAGTCCGGCCGTCCCGCCGACCAGCGAGAGCGCGGCGAGGCACAAGCGAATACGCATGGGGATCCTTTGAGGGTCGGGCGCGTTGCGCGCCTGCGGAAAAGGACGCCCCGAACGTATTCGCTGTTTCTGACGGGGTGTTATGTATGGGAATTCAGAAGTTCTACGGTTTCTTGAGCTGAGGTGAGTCGGCGGGAATTACCTGCACGGTCTACGCGGAGGGTGTTTCCTGGTGCGGTGATCCGCGAAAGCCGCGCCCGCGGGGCTGGTGCGCGTACAGTCGGCGACTCGGCCACCTGCCGGTACTGGGCGTCCTTGGTCGGCAGACAGGCGAGTGCTCACGAGGCGGCAGCTGCCCCTCCTGCCACCGGGCAGACCAACGGCACCCCGAACGGGACCAAGCGGAACAAGCGCCACCACCGCCCCGCATGCGCGCGGCCGTCACACAGCGCACCCTGGTGCTATGGCCGACGCACAGCCCATCGTGATCTACCCGCCCGCCGAGGATGGCGGCCGGCGGGTTCGTGTGGGCGACCATTTCCGCGGGATGGCGTACGGGCTGCTGGACATCGTCGAGTTCCTGCGCCTCGCGGGTCTGGAGGACGCAGACGAGGCGTGGGTGCGGGAATCCGGGCTGGTCGAGTGGCGGGGCGGCGGCGCGGACGTGTGGCAGCACTGAGTGCCGCATGACCGCACGGCGTTCGATGCGCTTCGCGCCGGTCACTGCCTCAGTCGAAGTGCCGGATGCGGACGGCCATTTCGGGCGCGTCAAACGGTCGCAAGATGCAAGCTGTTTCGGTGATCGCCCGAAGACGCGTATGGCTGAGCGCTTCAGGTGGTTGTGACCGCGCTTCAGTGAAGGCTTCGGCTGGTGCATCGGCGGGCTGTACCCCATGTGCTCGATCCGTTGCCCAGGCGCGGCAGGCGAGAAGAGCTGGATCCTCGGTCAGTCGTTGCTGGGTGTGTCCGGGTGGGTTGCGGGTTCGGGCAGGGGTTCGGTGTTGCGGCTGCTGAGGCCGTCGAGGGAGATGTGCAGGAGGCG
>NZ_JODC01000050.1 GCF_000720765.1 Streptomyces sp. NRRL S-646 | reverse complement strand
CACATCGGCCACACCCTGCACCAGCCCAGCCGCCGGAACACCCGCCACCAGCGACTCCAGACCCCGCAGCAACTCCGTGCCGTCGTCGGCCAGCAGCACCGCGCGGTGTTCGAACGTGGAGCGGGTGGCGGCCAGCGACCAGGCCACGTCGTGCGGGTCGAGCGCGTCGTCGACGCGCAGCCGGGCGTGCAGGGCGGCGGCCTGGGCGCGCAGTGCCGTGGCGCTGCGCGCGGAGACGACGTACGGCAGTGTGCTGCCCGGCGGCGGGGCGGGCCGTTCGGCGGGCTCGTCCGCGGCGGCCGGTTCGGGGGCGGGTTGTTCGAGGATGACGTGGGCATTGGTGCCGCTGACGCCGAAGGAGGAGACGCCCGCCACGCGCGGCCGGTCGTCGGCGGGCCAGGGGCGGGACTCGGTGAGCAGTTCGACACGGCCCGCCGTCCAGTCGACGTGCGTGCTGGGCCGGTCCACGTGGAGCGTGCGGGGCAGCAGGCCGTGCTGCATGGCCAGCACCATCTTCATGACGCCGGCGACGCCGGCGGCGGCCTGGGTGTGCCCGATGTTGGACTTGACGGAGCCGAGCCACAGCGGCCGTTCGCGGTCCTGCCCATAGGTCGCGAGCAGGGCCTGCGCCTCGATCGGGTCGCCGAGCGTGGTACCGGTGCCGTGCGCCTCCACGGCGTCGACGTCCGCGGTGGACAGCTGGGCGTCGGCAAGGGCCTGCCAGATGACGCGCTGCTGGGAGGGTCCGTTGGGGGCGGTCAGGCCGTTGGAGGCGCCGTCCTGGTTGACGGCGCTGCCGCGGACCACGGCGAGGACGGGGTGCCCGAGCCGGCGGGCGTCGGCGAGCCGTTCCACCAGCAGCATTCCGGCGCCTTCGGCCCAGCCGGTGCCGTCGGCGGCCTCGGCGAACGCCTTGCAGCGGCCGTCGGGGGCGAGGCCCCGCTGTCTGCTGAACTCCAGGAAGAGGCCGGGCGTCGACAGCACGGTGACGCCGCCGGCGAGCGCCAGGTCGCACTCCCTGGCCCGCAGCGCCCGTACGGCCAGGTGCAGGCCGACCAGAGAGGAGGAGCAGGCGGTGTCGACGGTGACCGCAGGGCCCTCCAGGCCGAGGGTGTAGGAGATGCGTCCGGAGACCACGCTGGCGGCGTTTCCGGTGCCGACATGTCCTTCCAGGCTCTCCTGCGAGGCCAGCAGCAGACCTGTGTAGTCCTGGCCGTTGGTCCCCGCGAAGACACCTGTCCGGGAGCCGCGCAGGGTCGTGGGGTCGATGCCGGCCCGCTCGAACGCCTCCCAGGAGATCTCCAGGAGCAGCCGCTGCTGCGGGTCCATCGCCATCGCCTCGCGTGGCGAGATCCCGAAGAAGGAGGCGTCGAAGTCTCCGGCTCCGGCGAGGGCGCCGCCGGAGGTGCTGTATGTCTTTCCGGGGCGGCCGGGTTCGGGGTCGTAGTGATCGGCGAGGTTCCAGCCGCGGTCGGCGGGCCACTCGGTCACGGCGTCGCCGCCGGAGCCCAGCAGCCGCCACAGTTCCTCGGGCGAGTCGGCGCCGCCGGGGAAACGGCAGCTCATCGCGACGATGGCGACCGGTTCCCGGGACGCTGATTCCGCCTCGCGCAGCCGCTTGCGGGTCTCGTGGAGATCGCCGGTGACCTTCTTGAGGTAGCTGAGGAGCTTTTCCTGCTCGTTCACGCGTACTCCCCCACCTGGAAGGTCGTGTCGGCCATGGCGGTGGCCGTGGTCGTCGTGGTCGTCGTGCCGGTCATGAGAGGCCCAGGTCGTTGTCGATGAGGGCGAAGATCTCCTCGGCGCCGGCGGATTCGATCCGGTCCTGAAGGTCGCTGTCGCCGCCGCCGTCGCTGTCGTCCGTCCGTTCGGCCGGCGCTTGGGCCTGGCCGTTCCAGCGGGTGGCGAGCGCCAGCAGGCGGGAGGCGATCCGGCCGCGCTGCGCGTCGTCCTCGGCGAGCCCGGTCAGAGCGGCCTCCAACTGGTCCAGGGCGTCCAGCGCGGGGGCGCCGCCGCCCTCGGTCACGGTCAGCGACCGCAGATGGCGGGCGAGGACCCGTGGTGTGGGCTGGTCGAACAGGAGCGTGGCGGGCAGTTGGAGGCCGGCCGCCACACCGAGCCTGTTGCGCAGTTCCACCGCCATCAGCGAGTCGAAGCCGAGTTCGTTGAAGGCGCGGTCCGCGTCGACCGCGTCGGCGGAGCCGTGGCCCAGCACGGTGGCGACGTGGTCGCGGACCAGCTGGGTCAGCAGCCGTTCCTGCTCGGCCTCGGCGAGTCCGGCGAGCCGGGTGCCCAGCGCGCCGCCCTCCGCCTGCGCACCGCCGTCCCGCTCCCGCGCCTGGCGCACCAGGGCCTGGGCTTCAGGCAGTTCGGCGAGCAGCGGGGCGGGCCGCACGGCGGTGAACCCGGGCACAAAGCGGTCCCAGGTCAGCTCGGCGACGGTCAGCTGGGCGTCGGCGCGGGCCACTGCCCGGTCGAGGGCGGCGAGCGCCGCGTCCGGGTCGAGCGGGACGACACCGCCGCCCCGCAGCCGTGCTTCCGCGTCGTCGCCGCCGGCCATTCCGCCGCCGGCCCAGGGGCCCCAGGCGACGGAGGTGGCGGGCAGTCCCTCGGCGCGGCGCCGGGCGGCGAGCGCGTCGAGGTAGGCGTTGGCGGCGGCGTAGTTGCCCTGGCCCGCCGAGCCGACCGTGCCGGCGAAGGAGGAGAACAGGACGAACGCCGAGAGTTCGCGGTCGCGGGTGAGCCTGTCGAGGTTACGGGCGGCGGCCAGCTTCGGCCGCAGCACCGCCTCCAGACGCTCCGGCGTCAACGCCTGGAGCAGCCCGTCGTCCAGGACTCCGGCCGCGTGCACCACGGCGTCCACCGGGTGCTCGGCGAGGAGCGCGGCCAGGGCGTCGGCGTCGGCGGTGTCGCAGGCGGCGAGGGTCACTTCGGCGCCCACGGCGGCGAGTTCGGCGCGCAGTGCTTCGGCGCCTTCGGCGTCGGGGCCCCGGCGGCCGACCAGGACCAGATGCCGGGCACCGCGCTCGGCGAGGCGGCGCGCGACCCGGGCGCCGAGCGATCCGGTGCCGCCGGTGATCAGCACGGTCTGGTCCGTGCAGTTCCACTCGGGTGCCTCGGTCGTGGACGGCCGGGCGTGCACCAGGCGGCGGGCGAAGACTCCGGCGGACCGTACGGCGCTCTGGTCCTCGCCCGTGGTGCCGGAGAGCAGTCCGGCGAGCCGTTCGGCGCTGCGGCTGTCGAGGTCGGCGGGGAGGTCGACGAGACCGCCCCAGCGCTGCGGCTGTTCGAGCGCGGCGACCCGACCGAGGCCCCAGACGGCGGCCTGTTCCGGTGCGGTCACGCTCTCGCGTTCGGTGGCGGCGACCGCTCCGACGGTGGCGCACCACAGCGGGGCGCCGATCTCCAGGTCGCCGAGTGCCTGCGTCAGGGCGAGCTGCGCGCCCAGACCGGCCGGGGTGGCGGCGCTGCCGGCTGCGGCGGCCCCGTCCAGGCCGGCCACGGCGGGCTCCTGGTCGAGGGCGAGCAGCGACAGCACGCCCTGCAGGGTGTCCCGTTCGGGGAGCTTGCGCAGCTGTTCGCCGAGCGCGGCCCGGTCGGTGAGGGCGCAGTCCACGGTGAGCGGCACGATCTGCGCACCGTGCGCGGTCAGGCCCTCGGTGAGCGTGTTCGTCCAGGGATCGTCGGTCCGGGAGGCGGGCAGCGCCAGCAGCCAGGTGCCCGACAGCACGGATGACGGGCCGTCCGGTACCGGCCGCCAGAGCACGCTGTAGGAGCAGGAGTCGAGCGCGGAACTCTCGCGGCGGCGGCGCCGCCAGGACGACAGGGCGGGCAGCAGTTCGCTGAGGGGGGTGTCGTCGCCGAGGTCGGGGCGCTCGGTGAGCTCGCCCAGGTCGCCGCGCTCGACGGCGGCCCAGAACTCGTCGTCGACCAGGTCGCCGTCGCTCGGGCGCTCGGCGTCGGCGGGCTTGGCCGCCTCCAGCCAGTAGCGGCTGCGCTGGAAGGCGTAGGTCGGCAGTCCCACCGTACGGGCCGGGCCGGTCAGCCCGGTCGGCGCGGCGGCGAGGCCGCGTACGTGCAGTGCCCCTGCGGCCAGCAGCGCGGCGACCGGCTCGGGCCGGCCCCGGCGCAGCACCGGGATGCCGGCGACAGCGGGCTCGGACTCCTGAAGGGTGTCGAGGGTCATCGCGGTCAGTGAGCCGTCCGGCCCGAGTTCCACGAACGTACCGACACCGTCCTCGCCGAGGCGGCGTACGCCGTCGGCGAAGCGCACGGTCTGCCGCACATGCCGCACCCAGTGGTCGGGCGAGGTCAGTTCGGCCTCGGTGGCCCGGTTCCCCGTCACGTTGGAGACGATCGGGATCGCGGGCGCGTCGTACTTCACGCCGCGCGCGACCTCCTCGAACTCCGCAAGCATCGCGTCCATATGCGCCGAGTGAAACGCATGGCTGACCCGCAAACGCCTAGTCTTTCGGCCCAGCGCGGCGAAATGCCCGTCAATGTCCGACACGGCGTCCTCGTCACCGGAGACGACCACCGCTGCCGGCCCGTTGACGGCGGCGATGGAGACCCTTTCGTCCAGCAGGGGCAGCACCTCGTCCTCGGACGCCTGTACGGCGGTCATCGCGCCGCCCTCGGGCAGCGCCTCCATCAGCCGGCCGCGGGCGGCCACCAGCGCGCACGCGTCCGGCAGCGACAGCACTCCGGAGACGTGCGCGGCGGACAGTTCGCCGATGGAGTGCCCCATCAGCGCGTCCGGCGTGCCCCCCCACGAGCGCACCAGTTCGTAGAGCGCCACGTGCACGGCGAAGAGCGCGGGCTGGGTGTAGGCGGTGCGGTCCAGCAGCCGGGCCGGTTCCGTGCCCTCCTCGGCCAGTACGACGTCGGCCAGCGGCACGTCGAGGTGCGGGGCGAACGCGTCGCAGACACGGTGGAAGGCATCGGCGTACACCGGGAACCGGTCGAGGAGTTCCCGGCCCATACCGGGCCGCTGTGAGCCCTGCCCGCTGAACAGGAATGCCGTACGGCCCCACGGCCCGGTGCGGCCGCTCACCACGCCGGCGGCGTCCTCTCCGCGGCCGATTGCGGACAGCCCGGCCAGGAGTTCCTCCCGGTCCTCGGCGACCACCACGGCCCGGTGCTCGAACACCGCGCGGCCGGTGGCCAGGGAGTGGGCCACGTCGGCGGGGGACGACTCCGGGCGGGCGGTCAACCGGGCGCGGAGCCGTTCGGCCTGGCCGCGCAGGGCGACGGCCGACCGTCCGCTCAGCGGCCAGGCGACCGGCCCGCGCTCCGGGCCGTCCGTGGCCTGCGGCTCCGCGGGGGCCTGCTCCTCGGTGCCTTCCTCCAGGACGACATGGGCGTTGGTGCCGCTGATGCCGAACGACGACACCGCCGCCCGCCGGGGCCGTCCCGTGCGCGCCCAGGGCTCCGGCTCGGCCAGCAGCTGGATCCGGCCCGCCGTCCAGTCGACGTGCGTCGTCGGTCGTGTGACGTGCAGGGTGCGCGGCAGCGTCCCGTGCCGCATCGCCAGCACCGTCTTGATGACACCGGCGACGCCGGCGGCGGCCTGGGTGTGCCCGATGTTGGACTTCACCGACCCCAGCCACAGGGGCTGTTCGCGGTCCTGGCCATAGGTGGCGAGCAGGGCCTGCGCCTCGATCGGATCCCCGAGCTTGGTGCCGGTGCCGTGCGCCTCCACCGCGTCCACGTCGGCCGGGGTGAGCCCGCCCGCCGCCAGCGCGGCCCGGATGACCCGCTGCTGCGAGGGTCCGTTGGGCGCGGTCAGACCGTTGCTGGCGCCGTCCGAGTTGACGGCACTGCCGCGGACCACGGCGAGCACCGGGTGTCCGTTGCGGCGGGCGTCGGAGAGCCGCTCCAGCAGCAGGACGCCTGCGCCCTCGCCCCAGCCGGTGCCGTCGGCGTCGTCCGAGAAGGCCTTGCAGCGGTTGTCACCGGCGAGACCGCCCTGCCGGTCGAACTCGGCGAACGCGCCCGGCGTCGCCATCACCGTCACACCGCCCGCGAGCGCCAGATCGCACTCGCCGGAACGCAGCGACTGCGCCGCCCAGTGCAGGGCCACGAGGGAGGACGAGCAAGCCGTGTCCACGGTGACCGCCGGGCCCTCCAGGCCCAGCACATAGGCGACCCGGCCGGAGGCCACGCTCGCGGCGTGCCCGGTGAGCAGCTGTCCCTGCGCGTCCTCGGGGACCGCGTGCGCGGCCGACCCGTAGCCCTGGTAGTTCGTGCCGACGAACACACCGGTACGGGAACCGTGCAGCCCGCGCGGGTCGATCGCGGCCCGCTCCAGCGCCTCCCAGGAGATCTCCAGCAGCAGCCGCTGCTGCGGGTCCATCGCGAGCGCCTCGCGCGGCGAGATCCCGAAGAAGTCCGCGTCGAACTCTGCGGCGTCGTACAGGAATCCGCCCTCGACCCCGTCCGCCTGCCAGCCTCGGTCCGCGGGCGGCGCACCGATCGCGTCCACCCCGTCGGCCAGCAGCCGCCAGAACTCCTCCGGGCCGCGCACACCTCCGGGGAATCGGCAGCCGAGCCCCACGATCGCGATGCGTGCGTCGTCGTCGGCCTGGTCGGCGATGCGGACGGCCGGGACCGTGCTCCCGGGCGCGGTACCGGTCGCGGCAGCGCCTTCGGCCGGGGGCTCGGCGTCGAGGAGTTCGGCGCCGATGTGGCGGGCGAGCGCCTGCGGCGACGGATAGTCGAACACCAGGGTCGCGGGCAACCGCAGTCCGGTCGCCGCGTTCAGACGGTTGCGCAGTTCGACGGCGGTGAGCGAGTCGATTCCGAGGCCGCGGAAGTCCCGGCCGGCCTCCACGGAGTCCGCTCCTGCGTGCCCCAGCACCAGCGCCGTCTGCGTGCGTACGAGATCCAGGACCGCCGTCTCCCGCTCGGCGCGCGGAAGCGCCGTGAGCCGGGTCTGGAAGCTCTCCCCCGCCTCAGCGCCGTCCGCCACGGACGCCGTGCGCCGCGCGGGCGCCGCGGCGAGGCCTCGGAGCATGGCCGGCAGGGCCGCGACGCCAGGGGCCCCAGGCGAGGGCGGTCGCGGGCAGGCCGGAGGAACGGCGGGTGACGGCGAAGGCGTCCAGGAAGGCGTTGGCGGCCGCGTAGTTGGCCTGGCCCGCGCCGCCGAACGTCCCCGCGACCGAGGAGAAGACCACGAACGCGGACAGGTCGGCGTCCCGCGTCAGCTCGTGCAGATGGACCGTCGCGTCGGCCTTCGGGCGCATGACCCTCACCAGCCGGTCCGGGGTGAGGGAGGCGACCACACCGTCGTCCAGGACGCCGGCCGTGTGGACCACGGCGGTCAGCGGGTGGCCGGCGGAAACGGTGTCCAGCATGGCGGCCACCTGGTCGCGGTCGGCGACATCAACCGCCGCCACCTCGACCTGAGCACCCAACTCAGCCAAATCAGCGACGAGTTCACCAGCGCCCGGGGCCTCCAGGCCGCGGCGGCTGGCCAGCAGCAGATGCCGGATACCGTGCTCGGTGACCAGGTGCCGGGCCACCAGCGCACCCAGACCACCGGTACCGCCGGTCACCAGCACGGTCCCGTCCGGGTGCAGCGGTGCCGGGACGGTCAGGACGACCTTGCCGACATGGCGGGCCTGCGAGAGATACCGGAATGCCTCCGGTGCCTGCCGTACGTCCCAGCAGGTGACCGGAAGGGGTTCCAGCACGCCCTCGTCGAACAGGGCGACCAGGTCGGCCAGCATCTCCCCGATCCGCTCCGGACCGGCATCCCACAGATCGAACGCCCGATACGTCACGCCCGCGTGCTCGGCAGCCACCGCGTCCGCGTCCCGGACATCGGTCTTGCCCATCTCCAGGAAGCGGCCACCACGTGGCAGCAACCTCAGTGAGGCATCGACGAACTCACCGGCCAGCGAGTCCAGTACGACGTCCATGCCACGACCGCCGGTCGCCGTGAGGAACGCCGCCTCGAAGTCGGTGTCCCGGGAGGAGGCGATGTGCGCCTCGTCCAGACCGAGCTCGCGCAGGGTGTCCCATTTGCCGGCACTCGCCGTACCGAACACCTCGGCGCCGAGATGCCGTGCCAGCTGCGTGGCGGCCATGCCCACACCACCGGCCGCCGCATGCACCAGCACCGACTCCCCGGCCTCAAGGCCACCGAGGTCGGTGAGGGCGTAGTACGCCGTGAGGAACACGATCGGCACCGACGCCGCCTGCGCGAACGACCACCCCGCAGGAACCCGGGCCACCGTCCGCGCATCCGCCACCGCCACCGGTCCGAAGGAACCGGAGAACAACCCCATCACGCGGTCGCCGACGGCGAGCCCGGTCACCCCGGGACCGACCCCGGTCACCACACCCGCACCCTCCAGACCGAAGTCCCGCGCGTCACCGGGGTACATGCCGAGCGCGTTGAGAACGTCGCGGAAGTTCACGCCCGCGGCCCGCACCGCAATGCGGACATGACCGTGCGTCAGCTCGGCCTCCGCCTCCGGGACCGGGCGCAGCGCGAGCCCTTCCAGCGTGCCCTTCTCCACGATGTCCAGGCGCCAGGCCGACTCCCCTGCGGGAAGCGCGAGTTCACGTCCCGAGGTGGCCCGGCCCAGACGCGGGGTGAAGGCGACACCTGCGCGTACGGCGACTTCGGCCTCGCCGGAGGACAGCGCGGCCGGGAGGACCGCCCAGGACTCGTCCGTACCGTCCATATCGACCAGCGCGAACCGCCCCGGGTTCTCCGCCCGAGCCGCCCGCACCAGACCCCACACCGCCGCCAGAGCCGGATCCGAGGCCCTCTCATCGAGCGCCACGGCCCCTTCGGTGATCACCACCAGACGGGCACCCTCGAACCGCTCCTCCGCCAGCCAGGCACGCACCAGCTCCAGAACGTTCGCCGTGGCTGTGTGCGCTGCCTCCGCGGGGTCGCCGGCCGGGAGTTCCACGCGTATCAGCGCGTCCTCTCCCCCGGTGACTTCGGTCGTCGGGAGAGACGTCGGCAGGGACATCGGCAGAGACGCCGTGAGGGCCGAGGCGGTCGAGTTCCGCATGTCGTCGGCGGGCGCGTCGAGCGGGAGAGGTGTCCAGTCGACGCGGTGCAGCAGTGCGGTGTGACCGGTTGCCGTCGTGTCGGCGGGCGGTGCGGTGAGCGCGCGCAGCGTGAGGGATTCCACGGTGGCTACGGGCGCGCCGGACGGGTCGGCGAGGTCGACAGTGACCGAACCGGAGCCGGTGACGCGCAAGCGGGCGTGGAGGCGGGACGCGCCGGTCGCGTGGAGGGTGACGCCCGCCCACGAGAACGGCAGCCCCGGGGCGGACGCGTCGCCGCCGTCGGCGGTCGTCGGGGCCACGCCGAGGGCGTGCAGCACCGAGTCCAGCAGGGCCGGGTGGACGCCGTAGCGGCGGGCGTCCGGGGCGGACTCGTCGGGGAGGACCGCCTCGGCGAACAGGTCGTCGCCGTGCTGCCGGACGGAGGTCAGTCCGCGGAACAGCGGCCCGTAGGACAGGCCGGTGTCCGCCAGCCGCTCGTAGAGGGTGTCCGTGGGGACCTCGACGGCGTCGGCGGGCGGTCGTGCGTCCGCTTCCGTGGCCGGCGCGGCGGCCTCGGGCAGCAGGGTGCCGCTCGCGTGCTGGATCCACGGCTCGGCGTCGGGGTCGTCCGTGTCGGAGCCGGCCGCGGGGCGGGAGTACACGCCGATCTCGCGGCGCCCGGAGGGGTCCGGGGCGCCGACGGTGACCTGGAGCTGGACGGCTCCGCGGTCGGGCAGCACCAGGGGGGTGTGCAGGGTGAGTTCCTCGACCTGACCGCAGCCGACACGGTCCGCCGCGTGCAGGGCGAGCTCCAGGAAGGCGGTGCCGGGCAGCAGGACGGAACCGGAGACGACGTGTTCCGCCAGCCATGGCTGGAGTTGGGCGGAGAGCCGCCCGGTGAAGACGGCGGCCCCGCTGTCCGCGAGGGTGACGGCGGCGCCGAGCAGCGGGTGACCGGCGGCGGACAGACCGGCCGAGCGCAGGTCGCCGAGGTGGGCGCCTGTCACACGTGGCCAGAAACGGCCGTGCTGGAAGGCGTAGGTGGGCAGCTCGACGGCGCGCGCCGCGGGGTAGAACGCGGACCAGGTGACCTCGGCGCCGTGGGCGAAGAGGTTCGCGGTCGCCGTGAGCAGCGTCGCAGGCTCGGGGCGGTCGGGGCGCAGGGCCGGGACCGCCACCGGTTCGCCGTCGGCGAGCGAGGCGTGGGCCAGCGCGGTGAGCGTGCCGTCAGGTCCCAATTCCAGGAACCGGGTGACGCCCTCCGCCTCCAGGGCATGTACGGCGTCGGAGAAGCGGACCGCCTGGCGGACGTGGCGGACCCAGTGGTCCGGGGAGCACAGTTCCTCGGCGGTGGAGGTCTGCCCGGTCACGGTGGAGACGAGGGGCAGCCGCGGCTGCTCGTACGACAGTCCCTCGGCCACCGTGCGGAACTCGGCCAGCATCGGCTCCATCAGCGGCGAGTGGAAGGCATGGCTGACCCGCAGGGCCGTGACCTTCCGGTCCTGGGCACGGAAGTGTGCCGCGATCTCCTCGACGGCGTCGGCGGCGCCCGCGACAACCACGGCCCGGGGGCCGTTGACGGCGGCGATGCCCACACGGTCGCCGAGCAGCGGCAGCACCTCCTCCTCGGTGGCCTGCAGCGCGACCATCGCACCGCCGGACGGGAGGGCCTGCATCAACCGGCCCCGCGCCACCACCAGACGGCAGGCGTCCGCCAGCGACCACACACCGGCCACATGCGCCGCCGCGATCTCACCGATCGAGTGCCCTGCCAGCACATCCGGACGCACACCCCACGACTCCAGCAGCCGGAACAGCGCCACTTCCAGGGCGAACAGGGCGGGCTGGGCGTACTCGGTCCGGTTCAGCCGCTCCGCGTCGTCACCGAACACCACCTCCCGCAGCGGGCGCGGCAGTTCCGCGTCCAGATGCGCGCAGGCGCCGTCGAAGGCGTCGGCGAACACCGGGTAGGTGTCGTACAACTCGCGGCCCATGCCGAGGCGTTGCGAGCCCTGACCGGCGAACAGGAACGCCGTGCGGCCTTCGGCCTGTGCGCGCCCGGTGACAACGCCGGGGGCGGGCTCGTCCATGACCAGGGACGAGAGGACGGACAGCAGCTCCTCCCGGTCGGCGCCCAGCACGACGGCACGGTGGTCGAACGCCGTGCGGGTGGTGGCCAGCGAGAGGCCGAGGTCCACGGTGGCGAGATCGAGCCTGGCGTCGGCGTGGGCCAGGAGCCGTTCGGCCTGCTCGCGCAGGGCGTCCTCCGTGGATCCGGAGATCACCCAGGGCAGGGGGCCGCCGATCCCGGTGTCGGCGGCCGGCAGGGCCGTGGGCTCGGTGCCCTGCGCCTGCTCCGCCTCCTGCGCCTGTTCGACGATGACGTGCGCGTTGGTACCGGACACGCCGAATGCCGAGATTCCCGCGCGGCGCGGACGGTCCGCGCTGGGCCATTCCGTGCTCTCGGTGAGCAGTTCCACGGCGCCCGCCGACCAGTCCACGTGGGTGCTGGGGACATCGGCGTGCAGGGTGGACGGCAGCAGGCCGTGCCGCATGGCCTGCACCATCTTGATGATGCCGGCGACACCGGCCGCGGCCTGGGTGTGGCCGATGTTGGACTTCAACGAGCCGAGCCACAGGGGCCGTTCGCGGTCCTGGCCGTACGTGGCGAGCAGCGCCTGGGCCTCGATCGGGTCGCCCAGCGTCGTACCGGTGCCGTGCGCCTCCACCGCGTCCACGTCGGCCGGGGCGAGTCCGGCATCCGACAGCGCGGCGCGGATCACCCGCTGCTGGGCGGGACCGTTCGGCGCGGTCAGGCCGTTGCTGGCGCCGTCCTGGTTGACCGCGGAACCGGCCACCACCGCCAGCACCGGATGGCCATGACGGCGCGCGTCGGAGAGCCTCTCCACCACGAGCACACCCACGCCCTCGGCCCAGCCGGTGCCGTCGGCCTCGTCGGAGAACGCCTTGCACCGGCCGTCCGCCGCGAGCCCGCGCTGGCGGCTGAACTCCAGGAAGGCGCCGGGAGTCGACATGACGGTGACGCCGCCGGCCAGGGCGAGGTCGCACTCGCCCGCCCGGAGCGCCTGCACCGCAAGGTGGAGGGCGACCAGGGACGAGGAGCAGGCGGTGTCGACGGTGAGGGTGGGTCCTTCTAGGCCGAGGACGTAGGCGATGCGGCCGGAGACCACAGCGGCCGCGTTGCCGGTGCCGAGGTAGCCGTCGCCGGCGTCGGGTGTGCTGAGCAGCAGCGCGGGATAGTCCTGGCCGTTCGAGCCCATGAACACGCCGGTACGGCTGCCGCGCAGGCCACCGGGGGCGATGGCGGCGCGTTCCAGCGCCTCCCAGGAGGTCTCCAGCAGCAGCCGCTGCTGCGGGTCCATGGCGACGGCTTCGCGCGGCGAGATGCCGAAGAAGGCGGGGTCGAAGTCGCCGACGCCGGTGAGGAATCCGCCGTGCCGGGTGTAGCTGGTGCCGGGGCGGCCGGGTTCGGGGTGGTAGAGGGCGTCGAGGTCCCAGCCGCGGTCGGCGGGGAACTCGGCGACGGCGTCTCGTGCGGCGGCGACCAGGTCCCACAGCTCGTCGGGGCCGGTCACGTCGCCGGGCAGGCGGCAGCCCATGCCGACGATGACGATCGGGTCGTCGGCCGAGCGGTCCCGGCGGCCCGCGCCGGACGCGGTGTCCGCGGTGCCGCGCTCGGGCTCGCCGAACATCTCGCCGTGGACGAAGGCGGCGAGGTCGACGGGCGTGGGGTGGTCGAAGACCAGCGTGGCGGGCAGCGCGAGGCCGGTCTCGGTGGTGAGGCGGTTGCGCAGTTCGACGGCGGTGAGGGAGTCGAAGCCCGAGTCGCGGAAGGCGCGCCGGGTCTCCAGCAGCCGGGCGTCGGCGTGGCCGAGGACCGCGGCGGCGTGGGTGCGGATCAACTCCAGGAGTGCGCGGGTGCGTTCGGCGGCCGGGCGGCCCGTGAGGCGCTGCTTCAGTGCCGTGCCCGCCGCGTCGTCTTCCGCGCCGCTCTGCCCGGTGCGCAGCGCTTCCCGCGCCTCGGGCAGGCCGGTGAGCAGGGGGCTGGGGCGGGTGCTGGTGAAGCCGGGGGTGAACCGGGTCCAGTCGACGTCGGCGACGACCTGCCCGGTGCCGTCCTGCTGGAGGATGCGGCGCAGCGCGGCCAGCGCGGTGTCGGGGTCGAGGGCGGCGAGGCCGCGTCGGCGCAGGTATTCCTCGGCTCCGTCCTCGGCGGCCATGCCGCCCTCGGCCCAGGGTCCCCAGGCGACGGAGGTGGCGGTGGCGCCGCGGGCGCGCCGTTGTTCGGCCAGGCCGTCGAGGTAGGCGTTGGCGGCGGCGTAGGCGGTCTGGCCTCCGCTGCCCCACACGCCGGCGATGGAGGAGAACAGCACGAACGCGTCGAGCGGGCGGTCGCCCTGGTCGCGCAGTACGGCGTCGAGGTGGGCGGCGCCGTGCGCCTTGGCGGCGAGGACCGAGCGGAAGCGGTCGGTGTCGAGGCCGGGCAGGGGCAGGGTGTCGGTGACGCCCGCCGCGTGGACGACGGCGTCGACGGTGTGGCGGCCGAGCAGCCGCTCGACGGCGGCGCGGTCGGCGACGTCGCACGCCTCGATCGTGACGCGGGCGCCGAGCGCGGTGAGGTGGGCCGTCAGTTCGGCGGCGCCGGGGGCGTCGGGGCCGCGGCGGCCGGTCAGGACGAGGTGCTCCGCGCCCTGCTCGGCGGCCCAGCGGGCGACCCGGGCGCCCAGCGCGCCGGTGCCCCCGGTGATCAGGACCGTGCCGCGGGGCTGCCAGCCGCTCGCGCCGGTCTGCGGGGCGGGCTGCTCCTCGGCGCGCGACAGACGTCGTACGAAGACGCCGGAGGCGCGCACGGCGAGCTGGTCCTCGTCGCCGGGCCGGGCCAGCACCGCGGTGAGCCGTCCCGCGGCCCGCCGGTCCAGGGTCCGCGGCAGGTCGACGAGGCCGCCCCACCGGTCGGACAACTCCAGTGCGGCCACTCGTCCCAGGCCCCACAGGGCGGCCTGGGACGGTTCGGGGGCGGCGTCGGAGCGTGCGGTGGCCACCGCGCCTTGGGTGGCCAGCCACAGCGGGGCGGTCAGCTGGGCGTCGCCGAGGGCCTGCACGAGCCGTACCGTGCGGAACAGGAAGTCCGCCGGGGACAGTTCCCCGTCGATGCCGGACGGCAGGGCCAGGATGCCCGCGAGGGCGCCGAGGCCGGCCAGCCGGGCGGCCAGCGCTTCCCGCTCCTCGTCGGGGGCGTACTCCCACGGCACGGGTTCGGCGCCGCGTGCCGCGAGCGCGTCGCTCACGGTACGGACCCGGGCGTCGTCGGCCGTGCCGGAGGGGACGGCGACGAGCCAGCGGCCGGTGAGCGGGGTGTCGGCACCCGGGTCGAGCGGCTGCCATCCGACGCGGTAG
Source organism: Streptomyces sp. NRRL S-646 (assembly GCF_000720765.1). GTDB lineage: Bacteria > Actinomycetota > Actinomycetes > Streptomycetales > Streptomycetaceae > Streptomyces. The sequence continues at coordinate 4,433 of NZ_JODC01000050.1, read as the reverse complement.
CGCAGCCCGTCCACCCGCCCGAGCTCGCGCCGTCCGCGCCACCACGACGACAGAGCGGGTACCAGGGGACGGACGAGCCCCTCGTCGACGTCCAGCGTGTCGGCGAGGGCGGTGATGTCCTCCTTCTCGACGGCCGTCCAGAACCGCGCGTCCCCGCCGCCGGTCTCCTCGGCGGCCGCCGTGCCGGGCGGGGTCGGCTCCAGCCAGTACCGTTCACGGCGGAAGGCGTACGTGGGCAGCTCCACGGCGCGGGCGCCGGTCCCCGCGAAGACGGCCGGCCAGTCGACCGGCGCCCCGTGGGCGAACGCGCCGGCGACCGCGGCCATCAGCGCGGCGGGCTCGGGCCGGTCCTTGCGCAGGGTGGGCACGGCCGACACCGCGTCGCCCGGCAGGCAGTCCTGGGCGAGGGCGGTGAGGGTGCCGTCGGGGCCCAGCTCGACGAAGCGGGCCACCCGGCGCCCCGCCAGCAGCCGTATCCCGTCGGCGAAGCGGACGGGTTCACGGACGTGCCGGACCCAGTAGTCGGGCGAGCACAGGTCGGCCGGGCGGGCGGTGTCGCCGGTCACGTCGGAGACGATCGTCAGACGGGGCGTGTGGTAGGTGACGCTCTCGGCGACCTCGCGGAACTCCTGGAGCATGGGCTCCATCAGCGGGGAGTGGAAGGCGTGGCTGACCCGCAGGGCCGTCACCTTGCGGTCCTGGGCGCGCAAGTGCGCGGCCGCCTCCTCCACGGCGTCGGCGGCGCCGGAGATCACCACCGCGCGGGGGCCGTTGACGGCGGCGATGCCGACCCGGTCGTTCAGCAGGGGCAGCACCTCCTCCTCGGTCGCCTGGAGCGCGGCCATGGCGCCGCCCGCCGGAAGCGCCTGCATCAGCCGGCCACGCGCCACCACGAGCCGGCAGGCGTCCGCGAGGGACCACACGCCCGCGACATGGGCGGCGGCCAGCTCGCCGACGGAGTGACCCAGCAGGAACTTCGGGGTGACGCCCCACGCCTCCAGCAGCCGGAAGAGGGCGACTTCGAGGGCGAAGAGCGCGGGCTGGGCGTATTCGGTGCGCTTCAGCCGATCCGCGTCATCACCGAAGACGATCTCCCGCAGGCTGAACGGCAGTTCGGCGTCCACCGCGTCGAAGGCCTCGGCGAAGACCGGGTACGTCTCGTACAGCTCCCGGCCCATGCCGAGCCGTTGGGAGCCCTGGCCGGCGAACAGGAAGGCGGTGGCGCCGCGCACGGTGCGGCCGTGGACGGTCGCGGTGCCCGGGGTGCCCTCGGCGAGCGCGGTCAGTTCCCGTACGGCGGTGTCGTGGTCGGCGGCGAGGACGATCGCCCGGTGCTCCAGGGCGGCCCGGGTGGTGGCGAGCGCGTGGCCGACGTCCAGTGCACGCGGCGGCTCGGGCTGCTCGCGCAGCCGGGCCAGCAGCCGGGCGGCCTGCGCCCGCAGCCCCTCCTCGCTGCGCGCGGACACCGGCCACGGCACGACGGGCAGGGTGCGGGGCTCGGCGGCCGGGGCCGCGGAGTCCGCGGCAGGCTCGGCGGGTTCGGCTTCGGGCGCGGGGGCCTGCTCGATGACGGCGTGCGCGTTGGTGCCGCTGATGCCGAACGACGACACAGCGGCGCGGCGCGGACGGTCCGTCCCGGGCCACTCGACCGGCTCGGTGAGCAGGCGCACCGCGCCCGCCGACCAGTCGACGTGCCGGGACGGCTCGGACACGTGCAAGGTGCGCGGCAGCACTCCGTGCCGCATCGCCTCGACCATCTTGATGATGCTGCCGACACCCGCGGCCGACTGCGTGTGCCCGATGTTGGACTTCAACGAGCCCAGCCACAGCGGCTGTTCGCGGTCCTGGCCGTAGGCGGCGAGCAGGGCCTGCGCCTCGATGGGGTCACCGAGCGAGGTACCGGTGCCGTGCGCGTCGACGGCGTCCACGTCGGCGGGGGCAAGGCCCGCGCCCGCCAGGGCGGCGCGGATGACCCGCTGCTGGGCGGGGCCGTTGGGGGCGGTGAGACCGTTGGAGGCGCCGTCGGAGTTGATCGCGGTTCCGCGGACCACGGCCAGCACCGGGTGCCCGAGGCGCCGGGCGTCGGACAGTCGCTCCACCAGCAGGATGCCCGCGCCCTCCGCCCAGCCGGTGCCGTCGGCGTCGTCGGAGAACGCCTTGCACCGGCCGTCGGCGGCCAGCCCGCGCTGCCTGCTGAACTCGTAGAACATCGCCGGTGTGGCCATCACCGCCACGCCGCCGGCGAGCGCCATGTCGCACTCGCCGCGGCGCAGCGCCTGACACGCCCAGTGCAGGGCGACCAGCGAGGAGGAGCAGGCTGTGTCGACGGTGACGGTGGGCCCTTCCAGGCCGAGGGTGTAGGCGATGCGGCCGGAGGCGACCGAGGTGGCGTTGCCCGCGAGGAGCAGGCCCTGCACACCGTCGGGGAACTCGCTCACCCCCGCCCCGTAACCGGAGGTCGCGGCGCCGACGAAGACGCCGGTGCTGCTGCCGCGCACCGCGCCGGGATCGATGCCGGCCCGCTCGAACGCCTCCCAGGAGATCTCCAGCAGCAGCCGCTGCTGCGGGTCCATCGCGAGGGCCTCGCGCGGCGAGATCCCGAAGAAGTCCGCGTCGAACCGGGACGCCTCGTGCAGGAATCCGCCGCCGAGCGCGTAGAAGGTGCCGGGTTTGTCGGGGTCGGGGTCGTATCCCGCCTCGACGTCCCAGCCGCGGTCGGCGGGGAACCCGGAGATGGCGTCCCCGCCCTCGTCGACGAGCCGCCACAGCTCTTCCGGGCTGTCCACCCCGCCGGGGTAGCGGCAGCTCATCGCCACGATCGCGATCGGTTCCCGGTCGCGTCCCTCGGCGTCGCGCAGCTGCCGGCGGGTCTGCCGCAGCTCCGCGGTCAACCGCTTGAGGTACTCGACGTACTTGTCGTCCATCTTGTCGTCTTCAGCCACCAACGCCACATCCCTGAGCCGATGCCAACGGTTTCCCGCGGCTGATCACGACATCCCGAGTTCTTTGTCGATCAGGTCGAACAGCTCGTCCGCCGTCTCGACGGAGTCCAGTTCCCCGTCGTCCACGTCGGCGAGTGCCGCTCCGGGTTCCCCGGAGCCGGTGCCGTTGTCGTGTCCGGCACCGCTGCCCTTCGTTGCCATGTCCTGCCACTTCGCCGTCAGCCGCTGCAGCCGGGAAGTGATCGTCGCGTAGTCGTCCCCGCCGACCGCGGCGGCGCCCAGCGCGGCCTCCAGCCGGTCCAGTTCGACCAGGAGCGGCACCGCTGTCGCGGCTTCGCCCGGGCCCTCGCCCGCACCCGTGCCGGACGCCTCCGGCAGGGTGATCTCCTGAAGCAGTTGCGCCGCCAGCACCGTCGGCGTCGGATGGTCGAACACCAGCGTGGCCGGCAGCCGCAGCCTGGTGGCCGCGTTGAGCCGGTTGCGCAGTTCGACGGCGGTGAGCGAGTCGAAGCCCAGCTCCTTGAACGCCTGGTCCGGTTCGATCTCGTCCGCCGAGGCGTGGCCGAGGGTGGCCGCCGCCTGGGCGCAGACCAGGTCGACGAGGTACTGCTCCCGGTCGGCCGGCGCGAGCGCCGCCAACTGGGCACCGAGGTCCTGCCGCTCCGCGCCGGCTCCGGCCGCCGTCTGAGCGGCCCGTCGGGCCGGTGCCCGCACCAGGCCGCGCAGCAGCGGCGGTACGGCCTCGGCGTGCGCCCGCAGCGCCTGGAGGTCCAGGTTCACCGGCAGCAGCAACGCCCGGTGCGTGGGAGCCGCGGCGGACACGAGCCCGGCGGTGTCGAGGAGTTCGAGGCCCTGCTCGGCGGTGAGCGGCCGCATGCCGCCGCGTGCCATGCGTCGCAGGTCCGCCTCGGTCAGCTCGGCGGTCATGCCCGTGCCGGGCGCCCACGCTCCCCAGGCGAGGGACGCCGCGGGGAGTCCGGCGGCCCGGCGCAGGGCCGCGAAGCCGTCGAGGAAGGCGTTGGCAGCCGCGTAGTTGGCCTGCCCCGCGCTGCCGAACGTGCCGGCGACGGAGGAGAAGACCACGAACGCGGACAGGTCGGCGTCCCGGGTCAGCTCGTGCAGGTGTGCCACCGCGTCGGCCTTCGGGCGCATGACCTTGGCCAGCCGGTCCGGGGTGAGGGAGGCGACCACACCGTCATCGACGATGCCCGCGGTGTGGACCACGGCCGTCAACGGCTTGTCGGCGGGCACGGCGGCGAGCATGTCCGCCAGCGCCGCACGATCCGCGACGTCCAGGGCCGCCACCTCGACCTCGGCACCCAACCCCGCGAGTTCAGCGACGAGTTCACCGGCACCCGGAGCTTCCAGACCGCGTCGGCTCGCCAGCAGCAGATGCCGGATTCCATGCTCGGTCACCAGGTGCCGGGCCACCAGCGCACCCAGACCACCCGTACCACCGGTCACCAGCACCGTGCCGTCCGGATCCAACGG
>NZ_JODC01000049.1 GCF_000720765.1 Streptomyces sp. NRRL S-646 | reverse complement strand
CAAGGACGAGCTGCCGGTGGACCTGCCGCCGGCACCGAGCGATCCGACCGGCGTCCGTCGCCTTTACGGGCGCGGCTTGCTGGCGATGGCCAACGCCGGTCCGGACACGAACGGTTCGCAGTTCTTCGTCGTCTACGGCGACTCCGCGCTGCGGCCGGACTACACGGTGTTCGGCACGGTCGGTGCCGCCGGCCTGGAGACGCTCGACAAGATCGCTGCTGGCGGTATCGAGCCAACTGCGCAGGACCCGACGCCTGTCGACGGCACGCCCGTGCTGCGGACCGAGCTGCTCAGCGTCCGACCGTCGTGCCGGCCCTGATGAACTGTGGTGCGTTCACCGTGGGTCCAGCTATGTGCCCAGTCTCACGCACCCCCACAATCCGACTTCGGCATGACCGTGGAGGCCGACGGCACCCACCGCGTCTGGCTGGGGGTACCCGACGGACCTGCTTGGTACCTGCCGGTACGACTCTGAGTACGAGCACGGCCGTTGCTGCTGCTCGCCCAGTGCTGTCGACAGCGGCTTTAGCGTCTTCGGAATGGATCACAACGAAGAGGACATGCGCCACATCACCGCCTGCGGACCGAAGGCCGAGATCGACGGCGCTCGGATAGGTCCTGCCAGCCTCGTACCCGTTCGCTTATTGCCTACGGTCACTGGTGGGGGAGGAGAATCTCGCCTGTGTTTTCAAGGGCTTGCTCGGGCGGACTTGTGTAACGGGGAGCTTGGTAGTGATAGTCGAAGTTGGCCCGGACGTAACGGGTGTAGTCGGTGGCGGTGCGCAGTGCATCACTGTGGGCTTGCCCGGTGACCTGGGATGCGGCGAGTTCGGCCGGTAGTTGTTGTTCGGCTGCGAGCATGCGGTGGATGCAGGTGGTGAGCATGTCGTTTACCGTCTGTAGAGCCTGCGGACGGGTGAACTGGTGGTGGCGTTCGAGAAGCAGCACCACGTTGTAGGGGTAGCTGGCGGCTTCGTCACTGGGAAGGGAATGAATGTCGTTGTAGAGCCCCATGTGTTCCTCGGCGGCATCGCGCAGATTGCGCAGAGCGGGCAGGTGCCGAACGCCGGGTGCTAGATCGCATCCGGAGGCGATCTCGCTGATGTCCATGAACATGTATAGCGCCACCCCGTCTCGGCGATGTACCCGATACTCCTCCAGTGGCGGAAGATGCCCGCTGATTGTTCCGACGGCCTCGCGGTAATAGGTCCACCACCAGGCCCGGACCTCGGAACGGAATGCCTGGCGCCACCCAGTGGAACGACCGGGCGACAGCCTCTGCCAGAGGTCGGCGAAGGCTGTGGCAAGCCGGCCAGGAGGTTGATCGGCCAAGCGGCCAGTGTGGTCGAACACGGCATCCAACGCGGAGATGGTGTCCAGGCAGCGCCGTGGGTCGGGGGCCTGAATGTCGAATTGGTCGTCGACGATGAAGGCCCACGCCAGGTACTGGGTGAGCAGGGCCAGTACCTCCGGTGCCGCCTGCGGGCACCACCGCGCATACATCAAAGCTGGGCGGGTCCTCTCAACCCGGCGCCGAGCTGCCGGTGTGGGCACCAACGCGCTCGACTCCAGCCATGCCCACATTGCCGCCTCTGCCTCATCGGCGGCTGGGTTCACCCCCTCGTCCCGGAACGGCATGAAGAACGTTGGCAGTTCCAACACGCCCATGACCTCCCGCTTAGGTGTTCGCAGCTGTCGTTCTTTGCCCATGCCCCTCGGCATCTGGAATCGCTGGGGTCGGTGCGGAGCGGTGCACTGGCATCTGTAGGGCTGTATCGGTGTCCGCTCAGGAGTTAGATCTAGGAAAGGTTGCTTGAACGAGCAACATCTCCTATCCCGGGTCTTGCCCATCCCGAACCGGGCCCAATGCGACAGCGAGATTGCTTTTGGGAGCACACGCAGTGCGCGGCGCATTCAACGTGACACTGCATAGGTCTCTGGCCCATGCACACGCCTCTACCAACGTCACGCTCTATCCGCGCGCCCGCCTGCCTTATCTGAGCGCGACATCCATTACCCCCTTCGTAGGCACGTCGCGGCGCGGCCAGCAGAGAGCGAAGCCGAAGCGATTGCACCGCTTCTCGCACCCTGTGCCTGTCCGACAGCCCTCCTATCGTCGGCTGAATGGATCAGACGAACGACAGGGACGCTGTGCGTCACGTACGGATCACTGCTTATTAGGCGGGGGAGCAAGTCAAGGAGCGATGTCACGGCCCGCGCGGCGGGCGGACCACGGTTGGTTCGGTGGCCGGTCGTCGGCGCGCGCAGGCGGATTGACTCGCGAGTAGGCGTGAAACTCCCACCTCAGGGAGCTGGCGTGGTCGATCTGCACCACCTTGGCGATGTCGAACTCGACCACTCGCAGGGCTCCGGGGTGCTTCTGAGCGCGGGCGGGGTCCCAGTGGATCCGGCTCTGTCCGGTCAGCTGCAACGTGTGACCGTTGTCCCAGTCCAGGAAGAGCAGACCGGTCGCCGGGTTGAGGTGCATGTTGCCGAGCGTCATATAGAACTGGTTACCGGTGTAGTCCGGCCAGACGATTGTGCGCGGGTCGGCGACCGTGGCGAATCCCGGCATGCCGCCACGGTGCGAGGAGTCGGCGCCGTGTTCGGGTGAGAGGCTGGCGATGAAGAATGTGTCGGTGCCCTCGATCCACCGCTGCTGGTCTTCACTGAGCTCTTTGCCGGTCACAGCCGGTCCGGCGCCGCCGGGTACGGTCTCTTTGACGGTGCGTGTCTGCAGGTACTTCGGGCAGTTGCCCAGCACCTGCTCGGTCCGCATGACGAGGCGGTTCCCGTCGCGCCTGCCGACTCCGTTCAGCCGGATCCGACGTTGTGTCTGCGGCTGGAGGGCGAGCACGCCGATGTCGCGTTCGGTGCGGAAGGCGTCGCGGAGCGGATCACCGGGCGCGGGCAACGCGTCGATGACGACGGTCCGTTCGTCCACCGCTTCGGCGAAACCGGTCGGCCCGTCGACGATGGTCGACCAGATCGCACCCTCGTCGTCGGCCCCCGCGATGACGAGCATGCGCTGGTCCCGGATGAAGGGGACGAACGCTTGGGGGATCTCCGGGCCGAACATCGCAGAGCCCCATCCGGGCCCGCCCTCGCGGGCCTGCCGCTGGATCGCCTGCTCGCCCTCATGCTCGACGTTCCTGATATCCATCCATCCTCCTTTGCGCGGGCCTGATCACTTCCAGGCGCGGTCGAGAAAGTCGTTGATCAGCGGGGCGATCTGCGGCAGATGAGTTTCCAGGGCGAAGTGGCCGGTGTCGAAGAGGTGGAGTTCGGCGCCGGGCACGTCGCGGAGGTAGGCGCGGGCCCCGGGCTCGGGGAAGAAGGGGTCGTTGCTTCCCCAGGTGATGAGGGTGGGCAGGGTGTGCCGGCGCAGCCATGCGTGCCAGTGGTCGTAGTGCTCGACGTTGGTGTGGTAGTCGAAGATCAGTGCCTGCTGGGCCTCCTTGCGGCCGGGCAGGTCAAGGAAGTGCTGGTCGAGGGTGTAGCCGTCCGGGGCGACGAGGTCGGGGTCGGGGACGCCGGTCTCGTACTGGCTGCGGGTGCCGTCGAGGGTGAGCATGCCCTGGATGGCGTCCTGGGCGCCGGGGGTGTCGGGGGTCAGGCCGATCAGGTCGCGGGCCGCGTCGGAAAGCCCTTCCTCGTAGGCGTTGCCGTTCTGCACGACCAGCCCCGCGATCCATTCCGGGTGGCGTTCGGCGATACGGAAGCCGATGGGCGCGCCGAAGTCGAACACGTACATCACGAACCGGTCGAGGCCGAGTCGCCGGACGAAGCCTTCGGTGATGTCGGTGAGCCGGTCGAAGGAGTAGGTGAAGTCGTCCGGGGCCTGGGTGTGGCCGAAGCCTGGGTAGTCCGGGGCGATCAGCCGGTAGCGCGAGCCGAGCGCGTCGATGAGGCCGCGGAACTGGTGGGAGCCGGACGGGAAGCCGTGCAGGAGCAGCAGTACCGGCGCGTCGGCCCGGTCCGGGATGGACTCCCGGTAGAAGACGCGGACGCTGTCGACATCGATGTGGCGGTGGACGGTGCGGGCAACTGCGGCGAACATGCTAATCCCTTCTAGGCTTATATATGCATTAGGTATAACGCCGAGCTGGCTAACGTGTCAATCGATCGATGTACCATTAGCTGCATGAGTGATCTTGTGCCGCTGACCGGAGAACCGCTGGCGCTGGACCTGGTCAACACCCGTCCGACCGCAGGCGACCTGCTCGCGACCCCCGACGACCTACGGGCCTGGTGGGCCCTTCAGGCCGACCGCCTGCCGGACCAGGTGCCACATGCAGTCACCGCCGCGGACCTGGCCTCCGTGCGCGCCGTACGGGAGCACACCGCCCGCGCCCTCGACCACGTCCGCCGAGGCGACGAGCCCCTGGCCGCCGACCTGGACGCGCTCAACCAGGCGCAGCGCGCCGCGCCGGCGATCAACGAGCTGGTATGGAACGGGTCGGCGGTGGCCTCCACCCGCAGCCGCCACGGGTCACCGGGCCTGCGGCTGGCCGCCTTCCTCGCGGAGACCGCCGCCGAACTGCTGGTAGATCCGGCCGTCACCAGGATCCGGGAATGCGAGGCGGACGACTGCGTGATGCTCTTCCTGGCCGCCCATCCGCGCCGCCGCTGGTGCTCCGCCACCCGCTGCGGCAACCGGGTGCGCGTCGCCCGCCACTATCAGCGCAACAAGGCCAGATGACCCGAACGTCCCACACTCTCGGGTCCCCGCGGTCGCTCCTGTCTGGCGAGGAAGTCGAGCAGCGCCTTGTTGACCTCGTGCGCGTGGGTCCACAGGCGGTACCGGACCCGTCAGGGGCGCAGCAGGGTACCGGCGGCCTCCTCCAGCAGGGTTACGGCAAGAAGTTCGCCATCCACAGGTCCGAAATGCTCCAGGGCCAGCCGGTGGATGCGCAGCACTGTGTCGGCCATCTCGTGTGGGGTGCCGAGGTCTTGGGCCTCACCGGTGATGACCTTGAGCTGGTCGTGGATGCGGTCGAGGCCGTAGGAGCGAAGGTAGTCCCCGGCGAACAGAGCCGGCAGGTCCCGGCGGATGAAGTCGCTGCTCGCCGCGCTGTCGGCGAGCGTGTCGCGCAGGGCAGCGAGGTCGATGCCCGCTCGGCGTCCGAGCAGCAGGGCCTCGGCGGTTGCCGTGGCCTGCCCGAACCAGAGGAGGTTGATGAGGAGTTTCGTCGTGTAGCCGGTTCCCGGGCCGCCCATGTGGCGGATCCGGTCCGGTGTCGCCACCGCTTCCACCAGCGGCCTGCACCGGTCGAGGACTTCAGCGGAACTGCCCACGAACAACTGCAGGCGCCCATGTTCGGCGTCGTCCGGACTGCCGCCCATGGGTGCTTCGAGGACATCGACGCCGTGGGCCCCGGCTCGTTCCCGCAGCTCCCGCGCGGCTGCGGGGGCGTTGCTCGTCATGTCGATCCACACCGCTCCAGGGGCCAGGGCGGCGAACACTGCATCCGGAAGAGCTGCCGCAGCCTCATCGGGTCCAGGAACCACGGTGACCAGTACATCCGCCCCGGCTGCGGCCCTCGTGACGGAGGGCGCCCAGTCCGCGCCCAATGAGCGCACCGCTTCTTCGGGTTCGGGACGCAGATCGGAAACGGTCACCGTGTGGCCCGCCGAAACGAAGCGTCCACACAGAGGTGTCCCCATTCGGCCGGCACCGACGAGGGCTATGCGCGAGGGCAAAGAATCACCGCCATGGCAGTCGTGTGTCTGTCGTTTCCCTCCGGCGCACCCGAAAGACCGCCGCCGTCCGGTCGCTTGGAGACACTATGGATCACCCGGGAACACTGCGGTCATCCTACGAGCTCGTAACGTGATCACGATCCGGCCTTCTTGAGTCGTCGCCGGCAGATGAGGCTGCAGCCCAATGAGACAAAGGCGTCGTGAAGTTCGAGGCGGCGTTCCCAGCGCACGGCCAGGCGTTTGAACTGGTGGAGCAGGGCGAAGGTCTGCTCGACGACGTAGCGGAGTTTGCCCAGGCCCTTGATGTTCGGGGCGCCTTTGCGGGAGATCACCGGCAGGATCCGACGGCGACGCAGTTCACGGTGCACGGCCCGGGAGTCGTACGCCTTGTCGCCCAGGACGGACTCGGGCCGTCGTCGTGGTTGGCCGGGCCGTCCGGCGACGGGCGGGATGCCGTCGACCAGGTGGAGGGTCTGGGTGATGTCGTTGACGTGGGCGGCGGTCGTGATGACGTGGAGCGGGGTGCCGCGCCCTTCGCAGATCAAATGGCGTTTGCTGCCAGTCTTCCGCCGGTCGACCGGCGACGGACCGGTTGCTCCACCCCCTTTTTCGCGCACACATGGGAGCCGTCCACGCACGCGCGGGTCCAGTCGAGTTCGCCGGCCGCGTGCAGCTCGGCGAGCAGGATGCGGTGCAGCCGGTCGAAGACGCCGGCCTTCTGCCAGCGGTCCAGGCGCCGCCACCCCGTCTGTCCGGAGCTCGAACCCCAGCTCCAGCGGCAGGAGTTGCCAGACGATGTCCTGGTGCAGGACGTACAGGCTGCCCTGCAGGCACAGCCGGTCCGGTACCCCTGATCTGTCTCACTGCAACGAGTGGTTGATCAACTCCCTCTGCCTGTCCTGCTCTTCTCTGATCTGGATTGGTGTTCCAGGGGAGGGACGTTGGCCCTGTTCTTCGTTCGACGGCCGCTGGTCGAGCGGTAGGGGGAGGGGCTCTCCGGTAGTACGGCGGTGGCCTTGCTGCACCGACAGGTGGTCCCGGACGGGATGCTGATTGTGCTGGGGTCGGACATGCGGCTGGTCGAGCCGCTGTCGTCGTGGTTCCGTCACCTCGCCTACCTCGGGCGGTTCCCGGGGCCTCCACCACGGTCATCGTCGCCCTCCACCACGACAACGCAGCCCTCCGCCAGTAGCTGGACACGCAGACCGGGGCCGTCGTCACCATCGGTCCGCCACGCTCCGAGTGATCCCGAGGGGGCCGTCCTTCCGGCCATTGTCAGAACCCCACGGCAAGATGGCGAGACCAGCACCATTGAGCGGTCAAGTCCACGATCAGTAGGGGGAGTTGCGTTGCCTGCGAGGAAGCGGCAGGACCTGGCGGTCGGCGCCAGGGTCGGCGTCCGCGAGGTGACCGGCCCGTCATTCGCGAAAATCACGACGGGTCGCAGTGGGCAATCACCAAAGCGCAATCGGTACTTCGTTCCGATGCGTTGCACGGCCTGTAAGAGGAACATGGACATCCGGGAGGACAGATTAAAGGAGTTGGAGACATCGGCTTGCGGCTACTGTTACGCGAGCGTCGACGGCGACCCGGAATCCCGAATCCATGTCGAGAGAGTATGGAATGGCCAGGTTCAGGTCTATGACAGATATCGCTTTCACGGGAAATCGCGCAGTCGCCTTCACGGCGTCTGGACCAACATGCGGGAGCGATGCAACAACCCTAAGTCAGAAAAATATCCCGGATATGGCGGCCGCGACATACCAGTCACGGTCGATGCAGCCTGGCACAACTTCCTCACCTTCGCCCAGTGGGCAGAGGAGAGTGGATACCAAGAGGGCCTGCAACTCGACCGAATCAACAACGACCTCGGTTACACCCCAGAGAACTGCCGGTGGGTCACCGACCTTGAGAATCTCATGAACCGAAGCAGATTTCTCCCTGCCCCGCTGCATGAGGCGCTCGAAGTTCGTGCAGTCCGTGACGGCATCGACACCTACACGGTGATCCGTCGAGCCCTGGAAGCCCACCGCGAAGCGAGCCAGTGGGCAGGAGGCGACCATGACCAGTGAGCGCAAGGGGTCGGCGAAGCGTCCACCGGCGGCCGTCGGGGACGTCTACGAGCGGCTGACGATCACCGAGTTCCTCGACAGGCGCCAGAACAGCAAAGGCGAGTGGATCCCGTGGGTCCTCGTTGAATGCTCATGCGAAAACCGAACACGCAGGGAAATCAGGCTTTCAAGCCTCAGATCCGGAAATACCCGCAGCTGCGGATGCCTTGCTCGCGAGACGGCAAGGGCTCGCAGTACAACCCATGGTGATCACAAGACTCGCCTCTACGGAATCTGGGCATCGATGAAGTATCGCTGCAAAAACACCACCCATCGAAATGCGCACCGCTATTCACTTAAAGGTGTCACTGTCTGCGATGAATGGCAGGACTTTGTCACCTTTCGAGACTGGGCGCTAGCGAACGGATACATGGACGGAAAGGAGATCGATCGGATTGACACCAACCTGGGTTACACCCCCGATAATTGCCGGTGGGTGACGAAGCTGGAGAACCTTGATAACCGTGCCAAGTACTTGCCAGCGGACCCGGAGGAATGGCTTCACTCTCACGCACGCCGAACCGACTCTTCGCCCTATGAAGTGATCAAGGCGGCCCTCGAAGCCTACTTGGATGCCTCACGGACCAGGGCCTGACGAGCCGCCGCAGGTCCGAAGGTTGGACATCCGGGCCTTCGCGAGGTTGGTATGCGGGCGTTTCATGAGACATCGAAACGGTGGAGAACAGGTCCGCGGAGACCATGCCGGCCACCGAGCCCCTCCCCGACCCCTTCCCCTGCGGCGACACTCCGATGCGGGACCACGTACGGGCCTTGGGCGGCCGCAACGCATGGCCCGACTCGTCCTCGAACACCAGCCACGCGTCCTGCTCCCTCACCTTCTTTCCACGCGCGCCCACGTCTCTTCCCGCCCTACCCGCATCTGCTCCTCGTCCCACTCGACGGCCCGATGCACGGGAACCTAGTGCTCGATTCCGCTTTCGGCGGGTATAGCTGCTGGTAGCGGGGTGGTCGCGGGTGCTCGGGGGCAGGTGCTGGGGCATGGTGCTGAGGGCACGGCCGGGACGTGACGAGGGCGAGCAAGCGGTGGTTCACCGTCTGGCGGCTGCCAGGAAGGCGCCGAAGGTTCTCGTGGAGCGGTGCCGGATGGTCGAGTTGAGCTGGGACGGCCGGCTGGTCCCGCAGATCGCCGGCGAGGTGAGGTGCAGTCAGGAGACGGTGCGTCGCTGGCCGCACTGCTTCAACCGCTCGGGGCTTGAAGGCTTGGAGGATCTGGGCGGGCAGGGCCGCAAGCGAAGGATCACGGTGCGCGCGCACGACCAGGTCGCGGTAGTCGCTGCAGGCGAAGGCGTCGCGTCCTTTGCCCCGGTGCTTGCGGTGGCGGCGCGGCCGGTAGATCAGCCGGGAGGATTCTCCTGGCCGGTAGCAGCACATGGCGGCGATCGACCAGCGGCGCCAGGAGCGGCCCCGCACCCGCACCGCGGGTGTCTGCCCGCGTCGGCCCCAGGTGCGGGCGCGCGGCGGGGTCATCGAGAATCCGGCCTCGTCCTCGAAGACGATATAGGCCCCCAGCGCCGCCGCGGTCATTCCGCCGGCGGCCACACGTCTTTCTTCCACAAACCCACTGCCTGCTCGTCGCGTTCCAGCGTGGCGGGCCGGAGACTGCCAGGACCAGCCGTGCCGGTGCAGCAGCCGCCACACGGCCGCCGAGGAGCAGTCGATGCCGAACTTCCAGGCGATCAGCGCTCTGACCCGTGCCAGGGTCCATCGCTGGTCCTCCCAGCCGTGCTCGGCCGGCCCGAGGGCCAACTCCTTCTCCAGCTCGGCGAACTGGCCCTCGGGCACCTTGGGAAGTTTCGCCGGCCCCGTGGAGGCGAGGGCGTCCATCCCGCCCTCCTGCCAGGCATGACGCCAGCGTTCCACCGACCGCTCACTCACCCGCAGATCCTTCGCGATCACCGCGGTCCTCTCACCGCGTACGAACCGCTCACCGGCCTGGTACCGGATCCGCTCACGAAACTGCCGCCGCTCGGCGGTTAGCTGTACGAGGCCATGACGTTGGTGACGCCGTCACGTAGTCGGGCAGCTGGCGGTTGCCCTCCCGCGCCGCTGTGGGGCCGGTGGTAGTTGTAGTGGATGCTCCACACGTCGAGCGCCTGGCTTCGTTGGTCTTCGGATTGCCAGGTCCTGGCGTAGAGGAACTCCTCGGCAAGGATCCGGTTATGTCGCTCTACCTTGCCGTTGTGGCGGGGCGTGTATGGAGCGATCCGTTGGTGCCGTGACCCGAGGAGAGCCCGAGCGAAGGCGTCGGCTCGGTAGCAGGAGCCGTTGTCGGTGACGATCCGCTCGATGCGAGTGATGCCGTGCGCCGCGAACCAGGCTCGCGCTCTGTGCATGAACGCAATGGCGGTGCTGGCCTTCTCATCGCTCAGCGATTCGGTGTAGGCGAGTCGGCTGTACCCATCGACGGCCGAGTGCAGGTAGGCGTATCCGGCACGCCGGCCCTTCCGCTTCCGACGCTCGGCAGCCTTGGCTTGAGCGCTCCCTCGGCCATGGGCTCGCCAACCGCCGCCGTCGGGGATCCGCCCGACCTTCTTCACGTCGATGTGGACCATGTGTCCGGGGCGGCGGGCTGTGATCCGCCGTGGCTCGCGGTTGGATTCTCCGTTCGGGTCGAGGAACCGGCGATGGTTCAGCCCGAGGGTGTGCAGGTACCGCGAGACGGTACGGCGGCTGATCTGCCAGCCGTCTCCTTGAAGCTCAAAGGTGATTCGGGAGGCTGACCACGTGTTCCTGCGTCGCATGTCCTCGATCTGCGCGACGACGTCTGCGTTGATTGCGGTCGGCTGGCGGGACGGAGTCGAGGATCGGTCGAACAATCCGAGGTCCCCGTGTTGGCGATAGCGGTTAACCCACTTTGAGGCGCATGCCCGGGAGATACCCATCTCGGCGGCGACGTGCTCGATCGGCCGGGTGCGGCAGCGTTCGATCAGGCGACGGCGACCTTCGATGGACAGTGGCTCATTGCGGTGAACCATCCGTGTCAGCTGGCGTCGGGGCGCATCGCGGCCGCGGTGTCCGTGGCGACGGTGACCGGGTCGGTGAGCGGTCGGCCGAGTAGTTGGGCGAGGTCGGGGCGGGTGGTGCTGAGGAACCCGTGACGGACGCTGGTCGCGATCGAGGCGAGCATCGACGGCTGGAACGGCAATAGCGTGTCGTCAGCGAGGAGTTGGGCCCGGTACTCCCCGAGCCCAATGGTCCGGTGCGCGACTCCGAGGGATTCGGCGATACCGACGGCGGTGATCGGTTCGCCGACCAGGTCATAGGTCTTGCCGGCGTGCGCGGTCGGATTGCTGGCCACGATGGCCGCGGCCGCGGCCAGGTCCGCCCGCGCCACAGCGGCGAGCACTCCGTCGCCGAACGCCGATTCCACACCGTCAGCGGTCCAGGTCAAGAGGGCCCCGAAGAGTTCGGCGTAGAGCCCGTTGCGCAGGACCGTCCACCCAAGTCCACTGGACTTGATCAGCTGCTCGGTGGCCCGATGGGCGAGGGCGAAGCCAAGGTGGTCACCGGCGCTGGCCAGGCTGGTGTACACCACGTGGCTCACGCCATTGCGCACTGCAGCGTCTACAGCTGCCTGGTGCCGGGTGATGACCTGGTCGTCCTCGGCGTACCCCGCCGAGACGAGGACCAGCGTAGAAACGCCGGTGAGGTCGAGGCTCGTGGGATCGTCGAAGTCGAGTCGCCGCTGCCCTTCTGCGGGCGATCGAGTGCCGCCCAGGGCGGGCACGTGGCGTTCAGCCAGCTCCTGGAGCGTGAGAGAGGCGAGCCGCCCATTCGCGCCGGTCACCATGATCATTGTGGTTGTGTCTCCTACCGTGGTTCTCTTCAGTAACTACGGTGAGATCTTCAACCGGCCCAGGTCGACCCACAAGGAGGCAGTTTCGTGTCAGTGACGCACACCGAGGTAACCGCTGAACCCGCTGAACTCGAACCCTGCGGACAGCAGGACCACCCCGACTGCGGGATCCGCGACGTCCTCGACCGGGTCGGTGACAAGTGGTCGGTCCTCGTCATCGTCGAGCTCGCCAACGGCCCGCGGCGTTTCCGACAGCTTCAGCGTGCCATCGATGGGATCTCCCAGCGCATGCTGACCCTTACGGTGCGCCGACTGGAGCGAGACGGCCTGGTCCTTCGGACCGTGTATCCGACCGTGCCGGCCCAGGTCGACTACCGGCTCACCGCGACGGGTGCGAGCCTGACACACCTCGTCAAGGCACTTGCCGACTGGTCACTCGAACACCGGGCCCACATCGCCCGCGCCCGTGAGACCTACGACAGCGAGCACCCCGACAACGAGATCCGCTGATCAGCGAAACGTCATCAACCTCCTGACCCGCAACAGGAGTCGCTGGCCCTGGCCTTCGTGGCAGGACTCCAGCGTCTGCCGCCGCGGCAGCGCGCGGTGCTGGTGCTGCGCGACGTGCTCGGTTTCCGCACGGC
>NZ_JODC01000048.1 GCF_000720765.1 Streptomyces sp. NRRL S-646 | reverse complement strand
CGCGTCATCGTAGGTCAGGCAGAACCGGTGAGTACGGACAACTGGTGTTCGCGCGTCTCGGCAACGCTCGGCCGGCGGCGGTGCCCCGTAGGGCGAATCCGAATGTGCCGGCCGGCTCTGGCGTCGAAGTTCAACGGGCCTTCTGTGCTGCGGGGTTTTCACCAACGGTCCTTTTTGTCCGGGCAGGATCAAAGGTGGTGTCGCGGTGAGCGTGAAGCGCCGGTTCGGTCCCGGAACGGCCGGATGGTCGGCTGCGCGCTGCTGGGGTGCGAGGTCAGGCTGTCTTGTTGCTGGGGGGTTTTGCCGCCGGGTCTTTGGCTGTTGCCGTGTGATCGTGACGCCGGCCCGGTGGGCTGTTGGCTGCCGGCGGGTCGGCGGGTCGGCTGGGGCCGTGGGCCGGTGCTCGCTGGCACCGGGCGGCAGGGGATGGAGGGCGGGGTGTGGTGGGGGTGGCCTGGCGTCGTGTGTGGTGTGGGAGTCCGGCTGGGGCCGTGGGTCTGCGGACGCTGATCCCTGGCAGGAGAAACAGGGGGTGCGGGGTGGGGTGTGGTCGGGGGTGGTCGGTCGTTGTTTGTTGTTTGTTGTTTGTGGTGTGGGGTGTTTGGTGTGTGGGGGCTGGTGTGGTTGTTGTTTCGTCAGGTGTGTGGGCCGCGGCGTGTGGGCCGCGGCCCGGACTGGGTGTCGTCCGTGGGTCTGGGTGGTGCGTGTTCTGTTGTCAGGGTGCTCCGCCCCTCCGCTGGGGAGCTGTCCTGACGGACAGGGGTGTGGTGGTGCCGCAGTGTCTGTCGGGGTCGGCTGGGCCGGCCGGTCGGTGGGGATGTGGTGGTGCCTGAAGTGTGTGTGTGGTTTAGGTGGGTTGGGTGGTGAGGAGGGAGGTGAAGACGGTTTTGCCGTCCTGGCGTCCCGTCACTTCGACGGTGACGTGGTGGTGTTCCTGGGATGCGGCGAGGGCCGCTTCGACGATGCAGGGGTGGTCGAGTTCGGCGTAGCGGTGGAAGGCGGTGGAGATCGCGGTCGGTACCACGGTGAGGGGAGCGAGGAGGGCGGATGAGGCTTGTCTGGCTGCTTCGAGGAGGACCATGCCGGGGTGGTGGTCGCCGGTGTGGTCGTAGAGGACGGGGTGGGTGGGGTCGGGGGTCAGCAGCCAGCGGTGCGGCGCGTCGGCGGGTGAGAGCACGACGTCGGCTGTCCGTGCGCGTCCGACGGTGGCGGGTGGCAGGGGCCGGCGCGGGATCTCCCGCAGCGCGCTGACGTCGCGGGTGAGCCGGGTGGTGCGTAGGCGGTGGTAGACGGCGGGGGGGATGACGGTGAAGCGGCCGCCGCCGGCGGCGATGGCCTGGCCGTGTCGGTGGATGGTCAGTTCCATGCGGAAGCCGGTGGCTCTGGTGCCGCGGCGGGTGATGTCGGTGCAGGTGGCGGTGAGGTGGATGTCGGTGGGCTGGGGGCCGATGTCGAGGCGGTCGGCCTGGGTGCTGAAGCCGAGTTCCCACATGACGAAGTGGTGGCCGAGGGGGACGCCGAGTTCGGCGTGTGCGAGGAGGAGCCCGGCCTGGCGGAACGTCTCTGCGGTCAGCAGGGGGTCGTGTCTGGTGCCGTCGGCGCTCTGGAAGAAGGTGTGGGCGCGGGGCCATTGGCCGAGGAGGGTGAACTGGGTCTCGCTGTGTTTGGTGCAGCCGGTGAGGAAGACCTCGGCGTGGCAGGCCCGGTGGACGTATTCCTTGGGGACGGTGGTGGTCAGGCGCGGCAGGGCGGGGGCCGGCGGGCCGGCCTGGAGCGGAGCCAGGTGCATCTGCGTCTCCCGGAGCGAGTGGTGAAACGGCGGGATGTCTGAGAAGCCGTCATGTAAGATACGGACCTACCGGTTTTATTCTCAATCGGAACCCGGGCAAAGGAACGGTCAAGTGTTCGGATTCCGTGGTTCCGGTAGCGGGGGGCTGGGGGGCGGGGTGCCGGTGCGGGTGTTCCGCTGATCTGAAGGCAACTGCCCTTTTATTCCTTGCGGTTTGTGTGTGTGGTGCGGCTTGTGGTGGCATCATCTGATCCACCGCATCACATGCTGCTTCGTTTTCCGTTGACCGTCTGAACGGCCTTCAGGGGGAAGCCGACTGATGGAAGAACCAACCGTTCCTGCTGTCCTGGATCCCAGTGGCCGGGATGTTCATGCCGAGGGTGCCTGTCTGAGGGCGCAAGGTCCGGCCGTTCGGGTGTTGCTGCCGGGGGGTGTGCCGGCCTGGGCGATCACCCGGCACGAGCTGATCAAGGAGTTGATGACCGATCCGCGGGTGTCCAAGGACGCCTACCGGCACTGGCCGGCGTGGATGAGCGGGGAGGTCGATGATGCGTGGCCGCTGGCGATGTGGGTGTCGGTGCGGAACATGCTGACCGCTTATGGCGGGGAGCACCGGCGGCTGCGGCGGCTGGTGGCTGCGGCGTTCACCGCGCGGCGGACCGCGCTGCTGCGGGGGAGGATCACGCAGATCGTCGACGAGCTGATCGGGCACCTGGCGCGCGTGCCGGCGGGTCAGGTGGTCGATCTGCGCAGGGAGTTCTGCTTCGCCCTGCCGGTCCAGGTCATCTCGGAGCTGCTGGGTCTGGACAGGGCCGGCTGGCCCGATCTGCACCGGGTGGTGGATGTCCTGTTCACGACCACGACCACCTCCGAGGCGGCGCAGGCCAACCAGGCGCAGCTGTACGGGCTGCTGGCCGCGCTGGTGGCCGGCAAACGGCGCCGGCCGGCGGCGGACCTGACCAGCGAGCTCATCGCGGTGCGGGACGAGGGGGGTTCGGGCCTGAGCGAGAAGGAACTCCTGGACACCCTGCTGCTGATCATCGGTGCCGGTCATGAGACCACCGTCAATCTCCTGGACCAGGCGGTCTGTGCCCTGCTGACCCATCCGGGCCAGCTGCGCCTGGCCGTGGGGGGCGAGGTGTCCTGGGAGGCGGTGGTGGAGGAGACCCTGCGCTGCCGGGCGCCGGTGGCCACCATCCCGCTGCGTTTCGCGGTCGAGGACATCGACGTGGGCGGCGTGCGCATCGCCCGGGGCGAGGCGATCGTGATGTCGCTGGCCGCGGCCGGGCGCGACCCCGCCCGGCACGGGCCGGACGCGGACCGCTTCGATGCCACCCGGGAGAGCCGCGGGGACCATCTGGCCTTCGGGCACGGGGTGCACCACTGTCTGGGCCGGCCCCTGGCGATGGCCGAGGCGACCACGGCCCTGCCGGCGCTCTTCGCCCGCTTCCCGCATCTGCGGCTGGCCGTGCCCCCGCACGAGCTGCGCCCGCTCGAGTCCTTCATCTCCAGCGGCCACCGCGAGCTCCTGGTGGTCCTCACCCCTCCTGCCCCGTGATGAGCCGCGCCGTTGAGGAGAACGACATGCCCGCCGCCCTGCCCAACGACCTGCCCAACGACATGCCCGCCGGCACGCCTGACGTCCTGCCCGCCGACATGCCTGCCGCCCTGCCCGCCGGCCTGCCTGCCGCCCTGCCCGCCGGCCTGCCTGCCGACATGCGCGCTGGCTTGTCTGCCGACATGCCCACTGGCCTGCCTGCCGGCCTGCCCACCGGCATGCGCGCCGCCCTGCCCGCCGGCACGCCCAACGGCACGCCTGGCGTCCTGCCTGGCGTCCTGCCCGCCGGCACGCCTGGGGTCCTGCCCAACGGCATGCCTGCCGTCCTGCCTGCCGACATGTCTGCTGCCTTGCCGGCCGGTGTGCCTGCCGGGTTGTCGCATCTTCGTCTGGTCGCGGTGAACATCGATGGTGTGTTGCTGAATGACACGTTCAGTCCGGTGATCCGGCAGATGGTGCTTGAGCGGGGCGGCCGGTACAGCGCTGATGTCGAGTACGAGCTGTTCTCCCAGTCGCAGTTGGTGGCCGCGCGGGCGTTCGCGGAGGCGGCGCGGGTGCGGCTGGGGCCGCAGGAGGTGCTGGAGCTTTATCTTCAGGAGCGTGAGCGCTATCTCGCCCACACCCCGGTGCGCGTCCTGGACGGGGCCGCGGGCCTGCTGGCGCGGCTGCGCGGGCTGGGGCTGCGGATGGTGTGTTACGGCGGGCTGGACAAGGCGCACTTCGATGCTCATCTGGGCCATCTCGCGCACTTTTTTGATGGTCCGGGCTATGTGTGCACCGATGGTTTCCGTCCCGGTATCCGGGAGATCACCCGGGAGATCTTCCGGCTGCCCTTTGACCGGGTGCTGTTCATCGACGACGTGGCCCGGGTCGCGGAGGAGGCCGGCCGGCTCGGTGTGCCGTTCATCGGCCGTCCCGGCGATTTCGAGCACGGGCACCAGCATGTGCTCATGCGGCGCTTCGGTGTGCGGCACGTGGTGCGCAGCCTGCCGGAGATCGACGAGGGGCTGCTGCGCCGGGTGGACGGCGAGGCGGCGGCGGGCCTGTTCCGGGTGCAGGGTGGGCCGGGGGCCGGCTCCCAGGGGGCGGGGGCGGCGCATGTCTGACGGTGCCGCCCCCCTTGACGGCAAGGTCGTGCTCATCACCGGTGCGAGCAGCGGTATCGGTGCGGCCGCCGCGGGGGTTTTCGCCCGCCAGGGTGCCCGTCTGGTGCTGTGTGCCCGCCGTGAGGAGCGGCTGCGCGCGCTGGTGGGCCGGCTGCGGGGGCAGGGGGCGACGGCGAGTTACGTCGTCGCCGACGTCTCGCGCGCCGGGGATGCCCGGGCCCTTGTCGAGCAGGCCGTGGCCCGCCACGGCCGGCTGGATGCGGCCTTCAACAATGCCGGGACCGCCGTCGAGAAGAGACCCCTGCACCTGACCGACGACGACTGCTACGAGCGTGTCATGGCCACCAACGCGCGGGGTGTGTGGAACTGCCTGCGCCACGAGATCGCGGCGATGCTCGCCTGCGGGGGAGGCGCGATCGTCAACACCAGCAGCGTCGGCGGGCTTCTCGCCTCCTCGGCCGCCGCGCCGTACATCGCCTCCAAGCATGCGGTCATCGGCCTGACGAAGGCGGCCGCGGTCGAGTACGCCGCGCACGGCATCCGGGTCAACGCGATCGCGCCGGGGCTGGCCCGCTCCGAGATGGTCGACCAGTGGTTCACCTCTCATCCCGGGGCGCAGGAGCAGGCCCTGCGCTCGGCGCCGCAGCGGCGGGCCGCCGATCCCGAGGAGGTCGCCGAGGCGGCCGCGTGGCTGTGCAGCGACCGGGCGTCCTTTGTCACCGGCGCGACCCTGGCGGTGGACGGGGGACGCACGGCCTGGTGACCGCCCGGCCAGGGGGCCGGCGGCCGGCGGCCGGTGCGGGGCAAAGCGACCGGGGGCGGACCGGGGGCGGGCCGCGGGCGCGGCCCGCCCCCGGTCCGCCGCCCGGCCCCGCACTTTCCATAGTCCCGTACAAAACGACCGCGCTGCTTTTTTCCGTGCCGGTATGCGGTAAGGTACAAGCTGTTTGGTTTAATTTTGAGCTAGAGGAGCGTCTCATGGCTCAGCAGGAACGAGCTGTCCGGACCCGGCGCGCTGTTCTGGAGGCCGCCGCGGCGGTCTTCGCGGAGCGCGGGTACGCGGCGGCCACGATCGGCGAGATCCTCACCCGGGCCCAGGTGACCAAGGGCGCCCTGTACTTCCACTTCGACTCCAAGGCGGCCCTCGCCCAGGGCGTGCTCGAGGCGCAGGTCACCACCGACTACCACGTGCCCCGCGAGCTGAAGCTGCAGGAGTGGGTGGACGCGGGCATGACCCTGGCCAAGCGCCTGCCGCAGGAGCCGCTGCTGCTCGCGGGCGTCAGGCTCTCCGCCGACCTGCAGGGCCGCGAGGTCTTCGGCAGCGCCTGGCCCGCCTGGACCGAGCTCACCGCCGCCTTTTTGACCGAGGCCAAGGAGCGCGGCGAGGTGCTCCCGCACGTGGTGCCGGGCGAGACCGCGCAGGTCTTCCTCGGGGCCTGGATCGGCGTGCAGTACGTCTCCCAGGCCATGGCCGGCTGGGCGGATCTGGAGGTGCGCATGTCGGCGCTGTTCAGCCACATGCTGCCCGCCATCACCGCCCCGGCCGTCCTGGTCAGGCTCGACACGGCCCCCGACCGGGGAGCCCGGGTCATCGCCGAGGTGCGCGCCCAGGCCCCGGCCCTGGCCGGCGCCGGCCAGTGACGCTCCCGCCGCCCGCGCTCCGCCCGCATTTTCGGCCGCATTTTCGGCCGCGCCGCCGCGCCCGCCCGCGCCGCACGCCGCGGCGCGGGTAGCCGCGCTCCTTCTGCTCCGCCGTTTCCCGGGCACCGCCCCGGCACAAACAAACCATCTGTGCGGTTTAATGGTGGGGTCCAGCCCCTGCCGCACGGGACGTGCGGCCCGCCGGGAGGCGTGCGGGGGCAGCGAGGCCGGTTCCCCGAAACCGACCGAGGGAGGATCGGATGGTCAAGCAGGAGCGTGCCGCCCGGACCCGGCGGGCACTGATCCGGGCGGCGGCGGAGGCCTTCGCCGGCGAGGGCTACGTACCGGCGTCCCTTCCCCTGATCAGCGAGCGGGCCGGGGTGAGCAAGGGGGCGCTGCACTTCCACTTCGGGAGCAAGGACGCCCTGGCGCGCGCGGTGGAGGACGAGGCGGCCCGGGCCGTGGAGGGCATCATCGACGCCGCCCGGCAGCGGCCGCAGGCGGCGCGGCTGGAGCTGCTGGCCGACGCGACGCGCCACCTGATGTCCCGCATCGCCACCGACGTGGTGGTGCGGGCCGGGTTCCAGATGGACGGCGACGTCACGCGCAAGGGGGACCTGGCCCTGTCCCGGCGCTGGCAGGGGTGGGTCGGCGAGGTGCTGCGGCAGGCCGAGCGGGAGGGCGAGCTCGGCGAGGGCGTCTGCGGGCGGGCGATGGCCGCCACCGTCGTCGCCGTGACGGCCGGGCTGCGGGTGCTGGCCGTCCAGGACGAGGCCTGGCGCTCGGCGTCCCGGGTGGAGCAGATATGGGCCGTGCTGATGCCCGCGCCGGCCGCCCGGCGGGCGGCGCACCGCGCGGCACCGCCCGGCCCCCCGGAGCCCGGAGAGTATCTTTCCTCCCCCTGAAAGCGTCCTGACGTCCTGGTTTCGCGGTCGGGGCCGACCCCACCGGCCCGCCCTTCAACCGGACAAACAGTTCTCTTCCCCTCTAAAACCCCGGCATCCGAGAAGTAAAACAATCCGTCCGGTTTGATATTGACAAACCGTCTGGATTGTTTTTCAATCGTTGGCCTACCCGCTTTTCCGGCGAGAGACGACTGCGCCGGCGGGACGACAGGGGGATTGGCGTGGACATTCAGGTACTGGGCGCCCTGGGGGTCAGCAGGGGCGGAGTCTCCATTACTCCCACCGCGCCGAAGGCGCGGCAGGTGCTCGCCCTGCTGGCGCTGCACGCCGATCAGGTCGTACCCGTCGCCGCGCTGGTCGAGGAGCTGTGGGCCGGCCGTCCGCCGCGCAGCGCCCGCACCACGCTGCAGACCTACGTGCTGCAGCTGCGCGAACTCATCACGGCGGCCCTCGCCCAGCCCGCCGGCGGCGGGCCCCTGTGCGCGAAGGACGTCCTGGTGACCTGCCCCGGCGGTTACCGGCTCGCCACCGGCGGCGGCACCAGCGACGTGCGCGAGTTCGAACGCCTGGCCGGCCTCGGCTACCGGGCCATGGACGCCGGCGACCACCCGCGGGCGGCGCGGCTGCTGCGCGAGGCCCTCGGCCTGTTCAGCGGCGCGCCCTTCGCCGACGTCCAGCAGGGCTCCCAGCTGGAGACCGAGGCCAGGCGCCTCCAGGAGAGCCGGCTGTGCGCCCTGGACCAGCGCATCGAGGCGGACCTGCGGCTGGGCCGGCACCGCGAACTGCTCGCCGAACTGACCGTCCTGGCCGGCCGGTACCGCACCCACGAGAACCTGCACGCCCAGTTCATGCTGGCCCTGCAGCGCTCGGGACGGCGCAGCGAGGCGCTGGACGCCTACCGCAGGCTGCGCACCACGCTCGTCAGCGAGCTCGGCATCGAGCCCTGCGTGGCCCTGCGCCGCCTGCAGCGCTCCATCTTGCTGGCCGGCCCGGAACAGGCGGCCAAGACCCCCGAGGCAGCGCCGCCGATGGCGTCCGCGGCGGGCTGACCTGCCGGGCACTCGAAAGCCGCCCGAGCACCGCAACAGCGCCCCGCCCCACCGGGTTCAGGCGCACTTGACGTGGGCTCAAGGACGCGGACGCCGGCGGTTTTCGGCCGTTACCGTGGCCAGTCAGCGCACCCACCTCTTCGAACACACGGTCGAGGAGAAGACGATGCCAAGGGGGAGACGAAACCATGAGGATTCAGGTACTGGGTCCACTGAGCGCCGACATCGACGGTGTCTCGGTGGTGCCGACGGCGAGCAAGCCCCGGCAGATCCTGTCACTGCTCGCGCTGTATCCCGGCCGTGTCCTGCCCGTTCCGACCCTGATGGAGGAGATCTGGGGAGCCGACCCTCCCCTCAGCGCCCTGACCACCCTGCAGACCTACATCCTGCAGCTGCGCCGGCGCCTGGGCACCGCCATGGGGCCCCACTCACCGCGCAGCGCCAAGGAGCTGCTGGCCACCCGGCACGGCGGATACCTGCTCCAGATCCAGCCGCAGACCGTGGACGCGCACACCTACGAGCAGCTGGTCTGCGCCGGACGCACCGCCTTCGAGGCCGGCGACGACGCCCGCGCCGCCCAGACACTGCGCCAGGCACTGGACATGTGGCAGGGCCCGGCCCTGGTCGACGTACGCGTCGGTCCGATCCTGTCCATCGAGACCCTCCGCCTGGAGGAGAGCAGGCTGGTCACCGTGGAGCGGCGCATCGACGCCGACCTGCGCCTGGGCCGGCACACCCAGCTGCTCGCCGAGCTCAAGGACCTGATCGTGCGTCATCCCCAGCACGAGGGCCTGCACTCCCAGGCCATGGTGGCGCTGTACCGGTCGGGCCGGCAGGCCGCGGCACTGGACGTCTACCGGCAGCTGCGCATCCGGCTCATCGAGGAACTGGGCGTGGAACCCTCACCCCAGCTGCAGCGCCTGCACCAGGCCATGCTCGCCGTCGACCCCGCCCTCGACGTGGCCGCGGGCCCCCGCCGCGGCTCGACCTTCGACCTGTACGCCACCTGAGGCCGCGGCATGTTTCGAGCCTGCCTCTAGCACCGTCGGCAAGCCTGGTGGGGCCCGTGACACACCAAGGGGGCCAAGGGAGGGGCGGACATGGCGGACACAGCGCCACCCGTACGGCTGTACTGCTTCGCACACGCGGGGGCCGGAGTCTCCGCCTTCAACGGCTGGGCCCGCAGCATCGGCCCCGGCGTCGAGACGGTGCCGCTCCTGCTGCCGGGCCGGGAGCGGCGGCGCCGCGAACCGCGCCTGACCGACCGTCCGGCACTGGTGGCCGACCTGCTGGACCGGGTGCGGCCCGAACCCGGCAGGCCGTTCATCCTGTACGGGCACAGCCTGGGAGCCATGGTGGCCCACACCCTCACCCAGGCCCTGCACGAGCAGGGACGTCCCCTTCCCGCGCTGCTCGCCGTCGGCGCCTGCCCGCCGCCGGACGAGACCAGCGAACTCGCCGACAGCGCCGACAGCGCCGACAGCGCCGACAGCGCCGACAGCGCCGACGCGTGGCTGCTGGACCGGCTGAGCGCCATGGGAGCCGTGCCCGCCGGGGCCCGGCCGGACGGCTACTGGCACCGGGCCGTGCTGCCGGTCCTGCGCGACGACCTGCGCCTGGCGCACGCGCTGCGGGCCTTCGCCCGCAGCGCCGCCGGCTCCCGCGGCCACCTGCCGGTGCCCCTGCTGGCCGTCGCGGGAGACCGCGACCCGCTGGCGCCGCCCCCGCTGGTCGCCGGCTGGCGCAGGTGGTCCGCCCGTCCGGTGGTGACCCGCACCGTCACCGGCGACCACTTCTTCGTACGGGGTGAGGCGCTGCCCCGGCTCCTCGGCCGGGCCGCCCGCGTCGTCCGGCGGCTCGCCACCACCCCCACGCCCCCGGAGCCCTGCACACCGGCGCCACCGCACGGCCGGCCCGCGGTAACGGGCCGGCAAGCCGTCCCGGCCGGCTGACACCGCCCGGACCCCTGCACCGATCCACCCACCGCTGAATGTGCCCGGCACGAGAAGAAAGAGAGACACCACCATGCAACCCCTCGACATAAAGGACCTGGTCGCTCTGCTGCGCACCAACGCCGGTGACAGCGACACCTTCGACCTGGACGGCGATGTGCTGGACGTGCCGTTCGACGAACTCAACTACGACTCGCTGGCACTGCTGCAGGTCACCGGTGCCATCGAGCGCGACTACGACGTCGCCCTCGACGAGGAGGCCCTGGAGGAGGCCCAGACCCCGCGCCAGTATCTGCAGGTCGTCAACCAGGTGCTCGCCTCCTCCCCGGCGGCCTGAGCCCGGGCATCCCCGCCAGCCCTGCCGCCGCACCCGCAGGGGCGGTCCCTTCCGGGACCGCCCCGAGGCCGTGTCTCGTCGGCGGGCCGGCCGGCTGATCAGATGTGCCGGTCCGGTCAGCGATCACTGATGCGATGCGGGCCCGGATCGAGCCGCTGATGCCGGCCGCTTCCCGTCCGCGCTCGGCCAAGGGGCCGATCACCGCCGCACCGTGAAGGCCACCGCGGGCAAGGACCCCACCTGCTCGCCCCGGCGCGACCTGCCGGACAAGCCCGGCTCGTTCCGCACCGCTCACACGCGACTGGTCAGATGGGCCGGGGACGGCACCTGGCAACGGAACCTCGCCGCAGTGGTGGCAGCCCAGAATGCAGGCGCGCACAGGCACTGCCGCCGGCCTTGTGACCCGTCCCGGGGCGATCACAAGCGTCGGCGGGAGTCGGGATGCATCATGTCGATGGCGGCCTGAGAACCACCCGGGTAAGTTGGCGATCTTCGGATGGCAGAAGCTCCCGGAGTCCCTGAATGCGAACGCCATGATGAACCCCGGCCAGCCCCCCGCACGACTTCGCCTCGCTACCGCGCTTGACGGCCTGGCCGCCGCCTTCGTCGGGATGACGGCCCATCCCGACGAGCACAACTGCGAGTGCCACTGGGGCAGCGCCGAAGAACTCGCGCAGCTCAAGGTTGCGGATACGGAGGTGGACCTTGACCTGCTACGCCGCACCTGGCAGGCCCCCGACTGGAACGACCACGCATCCGTACTACGCCGGATCCTGCCCCAGTTCGCCACCGCCCTCGTCAAAGGCTTTGTCGAGCCGCTCTTCGGCCTGGAGGAAGCCGGCCGCTCGTTTGCTCGCGGTCATTGGCAGCAGTGGCCCACCGCGCAAGCCGAAGCAGTCAGGGACTTCCTGCACGCCTGGTGGGCCGACACGCTCGCCGATCCCGATCCCGCAGTACCCGCCTACGAGGTCCTGGCATTGATCACCGAGGCCTCTGCCACGCTTACCCCGTGGCTCACCACATGGGAAACGCTGACTGACCGCCCGGCCGACGACCACCTGGCCGAGGCGGCAGCCAAGTGGGAGTACGACCTGCTCGGAGACCAACTGCCCTGGCACTCTTGGGAGAACGAGGAAGAGACACGCACCGAGCTGACCGCCTGGCTGGTCCGCAATGTCCCTGCCCGGCTCCGGGCCCACGGCGTATCAGGGGAACTGCTCCACCGCATACGGCTGCTCGGCCTCACCGGCGACGATCGTTGGGAGGACCCTCACTGGCCCGGCCACCGCCGCTGAACCACCGTGCGGTGCTCCCTGCCCTCCTCTTGATTTCTGCATAAATGTGTCGGCACCGGAAGATGAAGAACAAGCTCAGGGGTGTGCGCCCGTGCCGCCGTCCGCCGGGGCCCGGGTCAGTCGATGCCCCGCACGATGTGCACCTCCGTGAGGTCCTCGTCCTCGTCCGCCCCTGCCAGCAGCAGCGGCGGGGCCGCAACCGGAGCCAGGAACAGGGCATGACGCGAGAACGCGGGGCGAAAGTGCTCCTCGCGGCCCTCGTGGCGGGTGTCGTCCACACGGTCCTCCTTGTGCGGCGGCCGCCCGGGCGGCCGCCGCCGCCCGGCCCGGCCCGCGGATCAGTAGCGGTAGTGGTCCGGCTTGTAGGGGCCCTCGGCGTCGATGCCGAGGTACGCGGCCTGCTCCGGCCGCAGCCGGGTCAGCTTGACGCCCGTGGTGACGAAGATGTCGGCCTTGTCGACGACCTCGTCGAGCGTGGTGACCTGGTAGCCGTCCATCGCCGCCTGCAGCGCGCAGATCGGGTCGATCTCCGTGACGATCACCCGGGCGCCCTGTCCGCGCAGCGACTCCGCGCAGCCCTTGCCCACGTCGCCGTACCCGCACACGACCGCGGTCCTGCCGCCGATCAGGACGTCGGTGGCGCGGTTGATGCCGTCGACCAGGGAGTGGCGGCAGCCGTACTTGTTGTCGAACTTCGACTTGGTGACCGCGTCGTTGACGTTGATCGCCGGGAACAGCAGGACGCCGTCGCGCTGCATCTCGTACAGCCGGTGCACACCGGTCGTGGTCTCCTCCGTCACCCCGCGCACCGCTGAGGCCAGGGCCGTCCAGTCCAGGGGGCTGTTCTCCAGCAGGGCGCGTACGACGGCCCCTTCCTCGGTGTCCGCGTCCGGCAGGAGGCCGCTCTTGCGGTATCCGGCGCCCTGGTGGACGAGGAGGGTGGCGTCACCGCCGTCGTCGAGGAGCATGTTCGGGCCCGCCGCACCGGGCCAGGTCAGCGCCTGCTCCGTGCACCACCAGTACTCCTTGAGGGTTTCGCCCTTCCAGGCGAACACCGGGACGCCCTGCGGGCTTTGGGGCGTGCCGGTGGGGCCGACGGCGACGGCGGCGGCCGCGTGGTCCTGGGTGGAGAAGATGTTGCAGGACGCCCAGCGGACCTCGGCGCCCAGCGCGGCCAGGGTCTCGATGAGCACGGCGGTCTGCACCGTCATGTGCAGGGAGCCGGTGATGCGGGCGCCGGCCAGCGGCTGCGCCTGGGTGTACTCCTCGCGGAGCGCCATCAGGCCGGGCATCTCGTGCTCGGCGAGGCTGATCTCCTTGCGGCCGAAGGCGGCCAGGGACAGGTCGGCGACCTTGAAATCCGTGAACTCAGCTGGCACGGGAGCTCCTTGCCCTCATGACGTGACGGTGGATGTCCAGGGCCGCGGTGGACCTGTTCAAGGTGATGTAGTGCAGCCCGGGCGCGCCCTCGGCGAGCAGCCGCTCGGCCATGGCGCCGGCGTACTCCACGCCGATGCGGCGGCCCGCCGCCGTATCGTGCCGGGCCGCCTGAAGGCGGTGGGCGAGGTCTTCGGGGAAGGCCGCGCCGCTCAGCTCGGCGAACCGGCGGATCTGGCGCACGTCGGTGGCCGGCATGATCTCCGGGATGATCGGGATGTCGCAGCCGGCGGCCGCCACCCGCTCCCGCAGCCGCAGATAGTCCTCCACGTGGAAGAACATCTGCGTGATGGCGTAGTCGGCACCCGCCCGGCACTTGGCCACGAAATGCCGGATGTCCACGTCCCAGTCGGATGAGCGCGGATGCCGCTCCGGGAAGGCCGCCACCCCGATGGTGAAGTCACCCAGCGAGCGCACCAGCTCGACCAGCTCGCTGGCGTACCGGAAGCCGTCGGGGTGCGCCACCCACGGCCCCGTGGGGTCACCGGGCGGATCACCGCGCAGCACCAGGACGTCCCGGATACCCGCGTCCGCGTAGGCGCCGATGATGTGCCGCAGCTCGGCCACCGAGTGGCCGACGGCGGTGAGGTGGGCGACGGGACGCAGCGTCGTCTCGGCCGCGATGCGCCGCGTCACCTCGATGGTGTCCTGCCGGGAGGAGCCTCCCGCGCCGTAGGTGACGGAGACGAAGTCCGGCCGCAGGGGCTCGACACGGCGTATCGCCTGCCACAGTGTGCGCTGGCCGGCCGCCGTCTTCGGCGGGAAGAACTCGAAGGAGAACGTGGGCCGGGGTGTCATGCGCGGCCTCCCGCGTTGAAGTAGCTCGCCTCGGGGTGGTGCACGACGATGGCGTCGGTGGACTGCTCGGGGTGCAGCTGGAACTCCTCGGACAGGTGCACGCCGATGCGCTCCGGCCGCAGCAGGCCGGCGATCTTGGCCCGGTCCTCCAGGTCCGGGCAGGCCGGATAGCCCAGCGAGTAGCGGCAGCCCTGGTACTCCGTACGGAACATGCCGTCCAGGGCGGCGGGATCACCGCCGGAGATACCGAGTTCGGCGCGCACGCGCGCGTGCCAGTACTCGGCGAGGGCCTCGGCCAGCTGGACGGACAGGCCGTGCAGTTCGAGGTAGTCGCGGTAGGCGTCGGCCTCGAAGAGCCGGGCGCTCTCCTCGCCGATGCGGGAGCCGACGGTGACGACCTGCAGTGCGACGACGTCGGTCTCGCCCGCCTCCTGCGGGCGGAAGAAGTCCGCCAGGCACAGCCGGCGGCCGCGGCGCTGGCGCGGGAAGGTGAAGCGGGTGCGCTCGTTGCCGGCCTCGTCGAGGATGATCAGGTCGTCGTTCTTGGAGACGCAGGGGAAGTAGCCGTGGACGACGGCCGCTTCCAGCAGGTTGTCGGTCTGGAGCCGGTCCAGCAGGCCGCGCAGCCGGGGCCGGCCCTCGCTCTCGACCAGGTCCTTGGTCAGCCCCCACTGGCCGCGGAACAACGCCGTCTCGTCGAGCCAGGACGCGTACTCCTTGAGCTGGATGCCCTTGATGACGCGGGTGCCCCAGAAGGGCGGGGTGGGGAGGGGGTTGTCGGTGGCGACGTCGGAGCGGACGTGGCC
>NZ_JODC01000047.1 GCF_000720765.1 Streptomyces sp. NRRL S-646 | reverse complement strand
CACATCGGCCACACCCTGCACCAGCCCAGCCGCCGGAACACCCGCCACCAGCGACTCCAGACCCCGCAGCAACTCCGTGCCGTCGTCGGCCAGCAGCACGGCGCGGTGTTCGAAGCGGGTCCTGGTCTCGGCGAGCGAGTAGGCGATGTCGGCAGGGGCGAGGCCGGGGTCGGCGTCGAGGTGGGACAGCAGGCGCTCCGCCTGGGCCCGTAGGGCTTTCGGGGTGCGGGCGGACAGGATCCACGGCAGCGGGCCGTGGTCGGCGCGCGGTGCTGGCCCGGCGGTCGAAGCCCGGCCGGCGACGGGGGCGGCCGCCGGGCTCCCGGCGAGGTCGGCCGGGCCGCTGGCCGGGTCGGTCCATTCGGCCAGCACCACATGGCAGTTGGTGCCGCCCATGCCGAAGGAACTGACGCCGGCCAGCCGTGGCCGGTCGTCGTGCGGCCAGGGTCGGGGAGTGGTCGGGACCCGCAGGTTGAGGGTGTCCAGAGGGATCGCGGGGTTGGGGGTCTCGAAGTTGAGGCCTGGGGGGATCTGCCGATGGCTCAGGGACAGAACCGTCTTGAGGAGACCGGCGATTCCGGCCGCGCCTTCCAGGTGGCCGATGTTGGTCTTGACCGAGCCGACGAGCAGAGGTGAGCCGTCGGGGCGGGTGCGGCCGATAACAGTTCCGAGGGCTGCGGCCTCGATGGGGTCGCCGAGCTTGGTGCCGGTGCCGTGCAGCTCGACGTACTGGACGTCGGCGGGGTTCACGCCGGCCTCGCGGTAGGCCAGGCGCAGGACTTCCTCCTGGCCTTCGCGCAGGGGTGCCGTCAGGCCGTCGCCGCCGCCGTCGTTGTTCATGGCGCTGCCGCGGATCACGCAGTGGATCCGGTCGCCGTCGGCCAGGGCGCGGGCCAGCGGCTTGAGGACGACGAGTCCGCCGCCCTCGCCCCGTACGTAACCGTTGGCGCGGGCGTCGAAGGTGTGGCAGCGGCCGTCCGGGGAGAGGGCGCCGAGCCCGGCGGAGGCGCGGGCGCTGTCGGGGGCGAGGACGAGGTTGACGCCGCCGGCCAGGGCGATTTCGGATTCTCCGCGGCGCAGGCTTTCGCACGCCATGTGTACGGCGACCAAGGAGGAGGACTGGCCGGTGTCCACGGTGAGGCTGGGTCCGCGCAGGCCGAGGACGTAGGAGAGGCGGTTGGCGATGATGCCGCGGTTGAGTCCGCTGAGGGTGTGCCGGCCGACGGCCTCGGAGCCGAGGCGGCGGACGAGGGAGGCGTAGTCGTCCCAGATGGCGCCGACGAAGACACCGGTGCGGCTGCCGTGCAGCCGGGCGGGGACGATGGCTGCCTGTTCCAGGGCCTCCCAGCCGAGTTCGAGGACCAGGCGCTGCTGGGGGTCCATGGCCGCGGCCTCACGGGGTGAGATGCCGAAGAAGCCGGGATCGAAGCGGTCGACGTGGTCGAGGTAGCCGCCGCGGCCGATGGTGCCACCAGCGGTCGGGTCGGCGTCGGCGAGGGTGTCCCGGCGGTCCTCGGGGGTTTCCGTGACGGCTTCTTCGCCCTGGATCAGCAGGCGCCAGAAAGCGGCGGGGTCGGGGGCCTGCGGAAAACGGCAGGAAATTCCCACGACCGCTATCGCATTCCCGGCCGTCGGCTCGTGTGCCACGTTCCTGCCCGCCGTCGCGTTTTCCGCATTCCCGGCCGCCGTCGCGTTTTCCTCGTACGACGGAAGGAATTCCGGCGCGTTTTCCCGTGCCTGTGCGTCTTCTGGCAACACGGCCACTGCCTCCGCCCTACGGATCCAGCTCATTTTCTGGCCGCGCGTTCCGGCCGGATCCGACTGCCGCGCGATGTTTTCATACTGATGGCTGCCTGCGGGCCAGTCCCGCAGGCAGCTCGTGGTCTAGGGAGACTTCTACTTGTTCGGCCCTGGTCAGGGGACCGTCAGCGCCTGCGGTGCGCGACCATGTCGATGCCGCCGCGGGGCTGGAGGGTGAAGTCGCTGGTGACCCGGGTCGGGGGATCGCCGACCGGTTCGAACTCCCAGTGCCGGCTGAGGGTGGCCAGGGCCATGACGCCTTCCATCTGTGCGAAGACGTTGCCGATGCACTGGCGGGGCCCGGCACCGAAGGGGAGGTAGGCCAGTTTGGGGCGGCCGGGGGCCTTGGCGTGACCGGCGAGCGGGTCGGACGGGTCGGGCTCCGACAGAAAGCGCTGGGGGGCGAACCGTTCCGGCTCGGGCCACCAGGTGGCGTCGCGGTGCAGGACGTACGGGCTGACCATGAGGACGCTGTTGCGCGGGATGTGGTACCCGTTGGCGGTGTAGTCCTCCAGCGCGCGCCGGACGAGGACCCAGGCCGGTGGGTACAGGCGCAGCGCCTCGGAGTACACGGCGTCGGTGAACTTGAGGCGGGGCAGGTCCTCGACGGTGGGCAGCCGGTCCCCGAGGACCTCGTCGATCTCGGCGTGCAGCCTCTCGCGGACCTCGGGATGGGTGCCGAGCAGGTAGTACGCCCAGGTCAGCGAGCCGGAGGAGGTTTCGTGGCCGGCCATCAGCAAAGTCATGGCCTCGTCGCGCAGTTCCAGGTCGGTGAGGTGTTCACCGGTGTCCGCGTCGGTGACGGTGAGCAGCACGGACAGCAGGTCGTCGCCGTCGCCGGAGCCCTTGCGCCGCTCGTCGATCATGCCGTAGACGATGTCGTCGACGGCTTTCAGGCCTCGCTTGAACTGGCGGTTGGCGGGCAGCGGCAGGCGCAGCAGGATCTTCCCGAACGGACTCAGTTCCCAGCGCAGCGGGCCGCCTTCGCGCGGGAAGGCGGTGCGGATGCGGTCCGCGGCCTCGCTTTCGAGGGAGACGTCGAAGAGGGTGCGGGTGACCATGCCGAGGGCCAGCTCGTACATGGCCTCATGGAAGTTGAACCGCTCGCCCTCGTTGAAGTTCGACGAGGCCTCGTCGGCGATGGAGGCGAACGCGGAGCCGTATCCGGCGATGCGCCGGCGGTGGAAGACGGGCTGGATGAGCCGGCGCTGTCGGCGGTGGTAGGTGCCGACGCTGGTCACCAGGCCCTTGCCCAGGATGCGTTCGAGGCTGGAGCCCCAGTCGTCGGGGCCGGGGCCGGTCTTCTGGGCGTCCTTGTCGAAGCGACGACTGGAGGCGATGATGACGTCCTGCACGACGTCGAAATCAGCGATGAGGAAAGCGGATGTCTTTCCCATGGGGACACGGACCAACGGCCCGTGTTTGTCCCGGAGTCCGGACAGATAACGCGGGACGTTTCTGATGACCTCGCGCATCTCCTTGAGTCGCAGGGGACCCGGAGTGGGTATGGATTCGGTCGGCGCAGGCGACTCGGGGATTGTCTGAACGTCGGTCACAGATGTCTCCTGTGTCTCCTGGATCAGCGGAGGTTGACTGACTGGCGGCCGACGCTAGCACCGAGCGGGCGGCGGGCAGTGAACCGTCGTCGAGTTCTAGGGAATTCCAAAGTGTTGGGCCGATGCGCTCCCCCCGCCCCGCGTCCACGGGGGTGGGCGCACGTAGGCTGGCGCCTGGCGGCCCGCCCTGACGTTCAGCGGTTGACGTGGGGGTGACCGGGCAATCGTTCCGTACGGCCCCCCACGGACGGAGTACGCATGACCAGCGGCGAAAGCACCTTGCCGGACCAGCCCTCCAACAGCCCTGTGCGCGGCCCTGACGGAGAGGGACGGGCCGCCCGCGACTCGCCCGGCTCCGATTCCGGGCCGCCCTTCCTGCTGACCGTGCTGATCGACTTCGGCATCCCGATCGGCCTGTACTACGGGCTGACGGCGGCCGGGGTGAGCGATGTGATCGCTTTGACGGCGGGGGCCGTGGTTCCCGCGGTGGCGACGCTGGTGCGGTTCGCCAGGACGCGGCGGCTGGATGTGCTGGGCGTCTTCGTGACGACGATGATGGTGCTCAGCATCGTCGTCACGGTGGTCGGAGGC
Source organism: Streptomyces sp. NRRL S-646 (assembly GCF_000720765.1). GTDB lineage: Bacteria > Actinomycetota > Actinomycetes > Streptomycetales > Streptomycetaceae > Streptomyces. Next base: position 9,827 of record NZ_JODC01000047.1, on the reverse strand, counting down.
AGTGCGCGGCTGCTGCTGGTGCGGGACGGCTGGCTGACGGCCGTGGCCGGGCTGGGCTTCCTGGTGTCGCTGCGGGGAAGGCGTCCGCTGGCGTTCGGGTTCTCACGGAAGCTTCTGGAGCGGCGTGCCGCGGGCGGCCGGGACTGGGACGAGTTGTGGGAGGAGGTCCCGCGCTTCCGGCGGATCTGGCAGGTCACCACGGTGATCTGGGGCATCGGGTTGCTGGTGGACTCGGGAATCCGCACGCTGATGGCGTACACGCTGCCGGTGCACGTGGTGCCGGCGCTCAACGGCGCCCAGTACGGCGTCTTCACGCTGCTGATGCTGGTGATCGTCAACATCTACCACTCGCGCGCCGGCCTCTGGCCGATCCTGATGCCGGAGCTGAACGATGCGACGTCCGGCGACGGTGAGGACGCCGGTTCCGGCCGCGACCGCGGCTGAGCCCGGGGAACGCCGGGCAGCCGGCCCACCGGCCCGCACTTCACGCTTCGGGTGCGCTGACCACCGCTGCGCACGTCGGCCGCGCACAGCCGGCGTCCGTCACGTTACCCGCCACAACCCGCCCCGGCCGGTCAGAGGTTGACGGCGACAGCACCGTGCACAGCGGCCCCATCCGTGCCGTTGCCCACGCCTCACGCCTCAACCACGCCGCCCGCCACGACCAGCTCCGGCCGATCCGCCCACGCCACCCCGCTCTCCACCAGCGGCCTCAACTGCTGGGCGGCGCGGGGCAGGTTGACCGCGACGGCGCCGCGGACGCGGCCCTCGGTGCCGTAGACGGCGGTGAACTTTCGCTCGGCGGGGCTGCCTTCGACGATGTGGTACCGGTCGGCTCCGCCGACCTCCCCGAATACCTGGATCCTCAGGTCGTGCTGGTCCGTCCAGAAGTACGGGAGCGGTGTGAAGGGCCGGGCGCCGGTGCCGGCGAGCAGGCTGCGGGCGGCGGCGACGGCCTGTTCGGTGGCGTGGGTGCGGTGTTCCAGCCGGCGTAGTCGCCCGGTGTGCGCGTCGGGTCGGCGCGCTACGTCGCCCGCGGCCCATACTCCGGGCTGGGCCGCGCACAGCGCGTCGCAGACGACGCCGTCGTCGACCGGCACGTCGCTGCCGTGCAGCCACTCGGTGTTGGTGAGCGAGCCGGCCGCGACCAGCACCACATCCGCGGGCAGCAGCGTCCCGTCGGCCAGTCGTACGCCGGTGACGGCGCCGCCCGCGCCCTCGACGCCGCTCGCTCGGCCCTGCCTGAGGCGCAGCCCGAGATCGCGGTGGACGGCGGCGACAAGACCAGCCGCCTGCGGCCCGATGAGGTCGAGGAGCGGGATGGGCCCGGGGCCGACCAGGGTGACGTCGGCGCCCAGTCCGCGGGCGGCGACGGCCGCCTCGGTGCCGAGCAGTCCGGCCCCGGCCACGACCAGACGCGGCCCCCGGGCCAGGGCCTCGCGCAGGCCGAGTGCGTCGTCGAGGGTGCGCAGCACATGGACGCCGCGCAGGCCGTCGGCGCCGGGCAGCAGTCGGGGCCGTACGCCGGTCGCGATGACGACGGCGTCGGCGTGCAGCCGGGTGCCGTCGGCGAGTTCGACGGCGCGGGCGGTGCGGTCCAGCCGGGCGGCGGGGGTGCCCAGGCGCAGGTCGATGCGGAGGCGTTCGTAGGCGTCGGGCCCGCGCAGCCTGATCCGCTCCGGCTCCCAGTGGCCGGAGAGGATCTGCTTGGACAGGGGCGGCCGGTCGTAGGGCGGGTGCCGTTCGGCGCCGACCAGGGTGAGGCGGCCCTCGTATCCCTGTCTGCGGAGGGTCTCCGCGGTGGTGACGCCGGCGGCGCCCGCGCCGACGACGACGATCTCGTTCAGGCTGGTCAACGGGTCACCTCTGCGGTCTGTTTCAGCGGCTCCCACCAGGCTCGGTGCTCCCGGTACCAGGCGACGGTCTCGGCCAGGCCGGTGGCGAAGTCCTTGCGCGGCCGGTAGCCGAGCTCGTCGCGGATCTTGGACCAGTCGACGCGGTAGCGGCGGTCGTGGCCCTTGCGGTCCGCGACGTACTCGATACGGTCCGGACCGGCGCCGCAGGCTTCGAGCAGCAGGTCGGTGAGGTCGCGGTTGGTCAGTTCCGTGCCGCCGCCGATGTTGTAGACCTCGCCGGGGCGGCCGCCGGTGCGGACCAGTTCGATGCCCTGTACATGGTCGTCGATGTGCAGCCAGTCACGGACGTTGCCGCCGTCCCCGTACAGCGGGACCCTGCCGCCGTCGAGGAGGTTGGTGACGAACAGCGGGATGACCTTCTCCGGGTACTGGTGGTGTCCGTAGTTGTTGGAGCACCGGGTCACCCGTACGTCCAGGCCGTGGGTGCGGTGGTAGGCCAGGGCCAGCAGGTCGGAGGAGGCCTTGGAGGCGGAGTAGGGGGAGTTGGGGTTCGGCGGGGACTCCTCCGTCCAGGCTCCGGTGTCGATGGAGCCGTACACCTCGTCGGTGGAGACATGCACGAAGGTGCGGATGCCGTGGCGCAGGGCCACGTCGAGGAGGGTCTGGGTGCCCAGGACGTTGGTGCGGACGAACTCGGCGGAGCTGAGGATCGAACGGTCCACGTGGGACTCGGCGGCGAAGTGCACCACCTCGTCGTGGCGGGCCATGAGGTCGTCGACGAGTTCCCGGTCGCAGATGTCGCCTTTGACGAAGGCGAACGCGGGATGGTCGCGGACCTGGTCCAGGTTGGCCGGGTTGCCGGCGTAGGTGAGACTGTCCAGGACGGTGACGGACACGCCGGCCGGACCGCCGGGGCCGAGGAGAGTCCTCACGTGGTGCGAGCCGATGAAACCGGCGCCACCGGTGACCAGGACGCGGGTGGCCTCTGCGGCGGGGGTCGGACGGGTCATGAGGAGATCTCCACGCGCCCGTGGTCGCCGATGACCAGCCGGTGGGCGGTGGGCACCCGGGGGCCGAGGGAGACACGCACGTTGCGGCCGACGAGCGAGCGCTCCACCCGGCGGACGCCGTGGAAGGCGGACTCCCTCAGGACGATGGAGAACTCGATTTCGCTGTTGCTGATGACGCAGTCCTGCGCGATGGACGTCGACGGCCCGATGTAGGAGTCCTCGACGAGGGTGCCGGGGCCTATGATCGCGGGCCCGACGATGCGTGAGCCGCGGATGACGGCTCCGGCGTCGATGTGCACCCTGCCGACGATCTCGCTGTTCTCGTCGACGTCGCCGTCGACCCGGTACTCGATCAGGTCCAGCACTCTGCGGTTGACGTCGAGGATGTCCGCGGCGTTGCCGGTGTCCTTCCAGTATCCGGTGATCACCGTGGTGCGTACGTCCCGGTCGCGCTCCAGCAGCCACTGGAGGGCGTCGGTGATCTCGAGTTCGCCGCGCGGGGAGGGGCCGATGGCGCGCACCGCCTCGTGGATCGCCGGGCTGAAGAGGTACACGCCGGCCATCGCCAGGTTGCTGCGGGGCTGCTCGGGCTTCTCCTCCAGCCGCAGCAGCCGCCCTGTGTCGTCGAGTTCGGCGATGCCGAAGGCGGACGGGTTGGCCACCCGGGTGAGCAGCAGCTGGGCGTCCGGGCGCTCCTTGCGGAACTCGTCGACGGAGTCGCTGATGCCGCCGAAGACGAAGATGTCCCCCAGGAACATCACGAAGTCGTCGTCGCCGAGGAAGTCCCGGGCGATGAGCACGGCGTGGGCCAGCCCCAGCGGGGCCTCCTGGCGGAGGTAGGTGACGTCGAGCCCGAAGCCGGAGCCGTCACCGACGGCCTGCCGGATCTCGTTCTCCGTGTCGCCGACCACGATCGCGACATCGGTGATGCCCGCGTCGGCGATCGCCTCCAGGCCGTAGAAGAGGATGGGCTTGTTGGCGACTGGCACCAACTGCTTCGCCGAGGTGTGGGTGATCGGCCGCAGCCGGGTTCCCGCACCTCCCGAGAGCACAAGAGCCTTCACGGTTTCCATCCCGCCTAACTGGTGTCGTCGGTGAGCAGGCCGGCCGTCAGGACTGGATCTCGATGGCGCCGGAGGGGCAGATCAACTCCGCCTCGCTCACACCGGCTCGCAGGTCCTCGGGCGGCTCGGGCTGAAGCAGCTCCACGAGGCCGTCCTCGTGGTTCTGCTCGAAGACGTCGGCGGCGGCCAGCACGCACTGACCTGCTCCGACACAGCGCTCGCGGTCCACGTTGATCTTCATGGGTGTTGTCCTGTTCGTGTGGTTGAGCTGGTGTCAGGAATGGATGTCGGGCATGGGATCTCAGGGGTGGGACGTCAGTAATCGGGGCGGGTCAGCTGACCTCCGCCAGTCGCTCCAGGGACCGCACCACGTCCTGCGGGCTCGGCATCGCCTCGCACTCGGAGCGCACCCGCCGGGCCGCCTCGCAGAACTCCGGCTGCCCGGTGAGCCGCCGGATGTGGTCACGGACCGTCTCCCCGGTCGCGTCCCGGTGGTGCAGATGGACGCCCGCACCCGCGCGTTCGAGCGCCTGCCCGCGCAGTTCGTGGTCCGAGACCAGGGTGGAGAGCACCAGTTGGGGCACTCCGGCGGCCATGGCGGTGGCGAAGCTGCCGTAGCCGCCGTGGTGGATGACGGCCGAGCAGCTCGGCAGCAGCGTGTGCAGCGCCACCGAGTCCACGGCTCGGACGTTGTCGGGGACGGCCGTGAGCTTCTCCCGCTGCGCGGGCAGCAAGGCGGCCACCACCTCCAGGTCCTCGTCGGCCAGGGCGTCGAGGATCTCCGGCACGGAGACGTAGTCGCCGCCGTAGTCCTCGGTGTTGGAGGCGCCCAGACTGAGGCAGACCCGCGGCCGCTTCGGCGTCTCGCGCAGCCAGTCCCACACCACGGCACGGCCGTTGTACGGGACGTGCCGCATCGGCAGTTCGGGCGAGGCCGTGGGGACCGACAGGGACGCGGGCAGGGTGCTGATGGTGGCCTGGCCGTGCAGCATCTCCTCGTCGCAGGAGAAACCGAACGGTTCCGACCTGGCCGCCAGCCATGCGGCGAGCGGATCCACCCGCTCGGCCTCGGGCTGCTCCCGCATCAGCTCCAGATACGTCTGCCGGGTCCGGCCCCACACGTCGGCGCACCACATCAGGCGTACGTGGGCGGCCCCGCTGACACGGGCGGCGACGGCACCGGCGTACGCCAGCGGGTCCCGGACCACCAGATCGGGCCGCCAGCTCTGCGCGAAGGACGCGAGGTCGTCGATCATGGAGTCGTTGTAGACGGCGAACGCGTAGGGGACGCTCAGCTCGTAGCGCTCCTTCAGCTCCGCCCAGTCCACGTCGGCGCGTTCGCAGCGGCTCCAGTTGGCGGTCCGGTAGTCCTGCGACTCCCGGTAGGCGGACATGTCCCGGTGGATGCCGTGGTCGCTGCCGACGGGGACGGCGGTGAGCCCGGCGCGGGTGATCGTCTCGGTAGCCATCGGCTGGCTCGCCACGCGGACGTCGTGGCCGGCCGCGGTGAGCGCCCACGCCAGCGGGGCCATCAGGTAGAGATGGGATTTCTCGGACAGGGATACGAACAGGACCCGCATCATGCTCCCTCGGTTCGGTCGGCCGACTGCCGGCCGGCGGTGTACGGCGGCAGGGCCGCGTCGATCCAGGTGGTGAGGGCGCCCGCGGTGGTGGCGGCGTGGGACTCCATCATCGTGAAGTGGTTGCCGGGCACATCGACCACGCTGCCCGCGCCGTCCCAGGAGCTCTGCCACTCCCCCGGCTCCAGCGGTCCCTCCTCGGCCACGGTGACCGGCGGCTCGCTGGGCCGCACCAGCAGCACCGGCGCGGACAACTCGCCCGGATCCCATGCGCCGATCATGCGGATGTACCAGCTCATCGCGGACAGCCGGTCGGCGTCCATGTGCGCGAACATCGACTCCCGGTCGAACATCCCGCCCAGCATCTCGGCCGAGAAGCGGGTGAACGGCGAGTCCTCGCGCGGCATGTAGGTGTCGAGCAGCGCCACGCCGAGCGGCGGATGCCCGGACTTCTCCAGATGCCGGGCGGCGGCGAGGGCCAGAATGCCGCCGGAGGAGGACCCGGTGAGGACGAACGGCCTGCCGTCCGCGCACCGCAGCACCCACTCGGCCTGTGTCCTGGCCACCGCGTCCAGCGAGGCGGGCAACGGCTCACCGCGCCCGAAGCCGGGTGTGGGCAGCGCCCATACGTCCCGCCGGCCGCGGAAGGTGGAGGCGAACCGCGCGTACTGGTGCACACCGGCCAGCGCCACATACGAGCTGAAGCAGATCAGCGGGGCTCCCTCGGTCCCGGCGGCCAGCCGCAGCCCGGCCGGACCGGTCACCTCGCCCGGGGACTCGAACACCGGCCGCAGCTCGGCGACCGCCTGGAGCAGGGCGAAGCCTTCGTCGATACGGCCCTGTTCGCAGGCGGTGCGGAACAGGGCGCCCACGCTGTCCTCCGGGCGGGCGGGCGGCCGCGCCGACTCGTCGCCGGGCCCGGCGGCGCCCGGAGCGTCCGTACCCGCCGAATCGTCCCCGGCGAACCGCTCGGCCAGATCCGCGGCGAGCTCCTGCGGGGTGTCACGGTCGAAGACGAGAGTCGCGGGCAGTCCCAGGCCGGTCAGGGAGCCGAGCCGGTTGCGCAGTTCCACCGCGGTCAGCGAGTCGAAGCCGAGTTCCGCGAAGTGCCGGTCGGGCAGGACCTCGTCGGCCGAGTCGTGGCCGAGGACGGCGGCGACCTGGTCCCGGACCGCCTCCAGCAGCACCGCGAGCCGTTCCGCCCCGCCGAGTCCCGCCAGCCGTCGGGCCAGTGACCGCCCGCCGTCGGCCGGCGCGCCCACGGCCACCGCCCGCCGCGTCGCGGTGCGCGAGGGGGCGGCCGGGGACTGCCGGGCGACGGCGACCACAGCCGCCTCGGGCGCGCCGAGAGCCGCGTCGAACAGGGCGAGGCCCGCTTCGGTGGTCAGCGGCAGCATGCCGCCACGGGCCATCCGCTCCCGGTCGGTGGCGGTGAGCCCGGCGGTCATACCGCTCGCGGCCGCCCACAGGCCCCAGGCGATCGAGGTGGCCGCCAGACCGCGTGCCCGGCGGTGGTGGGCCAGCCCGTCGAGGAAGGCGTTGGCCGCCGCATAGGCGCCCTGGCCGGCCGCGCCGAACGTGCCCGCGGCCGAGGAGAACAGGACGAACGCCGACAGGTCCTGCCCCTGCGTCAGCCGGTCCAGATGCCAGGCGGCGTCCGCCTTCGGTCGCAGTACGCCGTCGACCTGGTCGTCGGTCAGCGAGGTCAGCGTCGCATCGTCGACGACCCCGGCGACATGCACGACGCCGGTCAGCGGATGCTCCCCGGGAACGTGGGCGAGCAGCTCCTCCAGCTGGTCCGGGTCGGCGACGTCGCAGGCGACGAGCGTTACCTCGGCACCGTGCGCGGCCAACTCGGCGACCAGGGCGTCGGCCCCCGGCGCGTCTCCGCCCCGCCGGGACGCCAGCAGCAGTCGGCGCGCCCCGTGCGCGGTGACCAAGTGGCGGGCCACGAGGGTGCCGAGGGCTCCCGTGGCGCCGGTGACGAGGACGGTGCGGTCGGGGTCGAAGGGGACCGCGGGAGCCGGATCCTGTGCCGCGAGGTGGGGCACCAGCATTGCGCCGTCGCGTACGGCGGCCTGTGGATGGGCGGCGGCGACCGCGGCCGGAACGGCGCGCAGGGCTCCGTCGTCACCGGACGCGGTGGCCGCGTCGAGGTCGAGGAGCTGTACCCGGCCGGGGTGTTCGGCCTGGGCGGACCGGGCGAGCCCCCACAGCGCGGCGGCGGCGAGGTCGTCCACGTCCTCCGCTTCGGCGGCGGCGAGCGCTCCACGGGTGACCAGGACCAGCCGTGAGTCGGCGAACCGGTCGTCGCCGACCCAGTGCCGAAGCAGGTTCACGCCCGTGGCCAGCAGTTCCCTGGTGGCCACGGGGGCGGGCATGCCGGGGGCGGCGCAGGTCGTGAGGACGACCTTGGGTGCGGCGGTTCCGGTGTCGACGGCCGCCGCGAGCGAGGCGAGATCGGCGTAGCACTCCAGGTGCACACCGGCCGCGTCCAGTGCCTCGGCGACACCTCCGTCGCCCTCCCCGATCAGCGCCCAGCGCACGGTTTCGGGGGCCGGGGCGGCGGGCTGCGGCTCGGCGCGCCGCCAGCGCTGGACCAGCAGGGACGACGGAGCGTCCGCCGCTTCAGCGTCCGGCGAGTCGGGGATCTGTCCGGCGGCCACCCTGCGCAGCACCAGGCCGTCCGCCGTCGCCACCGGACGGCCGTCGGGGTCGGCGACGGACACCGTGTACTCGTCCGGACGTCCGGTGGGCGCCAGGTGGACGCGCAGCGCGCTCGCCCCGGTCGCGTGGAGGGAGACGCCGTTCCAGGCGAAGGGGAGGGTCGCCGTGGCCGCTTCGTCCTCCCCGGCTCCCAAGGCCCGGACGAGCAGGGTCTGCACGGCGGCGTCCAGCAGGGCGGGGTGCAGCCCGTAGCGGGCCGCCTCGGCACGGTGGTCCTCCGGCAGCTCCACCTCCGCGAACAGGTCCCGGTCCCGCCGCCAGACGCGGCCCAGTCCCCGGAACGCCGGCCCGTAGGTGAACCCTCCTGTGGCGAACCGCTCGTACCAGTCGTCCTCCTCCCCCACCGCGCCGGGTACGACCGGCACGGCACCCGGGGGCGGCCAGGCACTCGCGTCCGGCGGCACGGTTCCCGGCTCCTCGGCGAGCAGTCCCTGCGCATGGCGGGTCCAGAGCCGGTCGGCAGCGGCGTCGGCGGCCCGCGAGTGCACGCCGAACGGCCGCCGCCCGGCCTCGTCCGGCCCGCCGAGGGACAGTTGGAGCTGCACGGCGCCGCGCTCGGGCAGCACCAGCGGGGTCTCCAGGGTCAGCTCGGCGACGTGGCCGAGGCCGACCTGGTCACCGGCGTGCACGGCCAGTTCCAGGTAGGCGGTGGCGGGCAGGATGGTCCGGCCCAGCACACTGTGATCGGCGAGCCACGGATGGGTGCGCGTCGACAGCCGCCCGCTGAGCACCAGCCCGCCGGTGTCGGCGACCTGCACGGCCGCCGACAGCAGCGGGTGCTCGGCACGCTCCAGTCCGGCGGCCGTCACATCACCTGGCTGCGCGGAGGCGTCCAGCCAGTAACGACGTCGCTGGAAGGCGTAGGTGGGCAGCAACACCGGTGCGGTACCGGGGAGTTGTGCCGTCCAGTCGACGGGAACTCCGTCGACGTGCAGCAGGGCCACCGCGGCGAGGAGAGCGGGTGCCTCGGGGCGGTCCTTGCGCAGGGCCGGTACGAGCAGTGCCTCGTCCGCGTCGTCGAGGGAGGCCTGGGCGAGGGCGGTGAGGGCGGTGTCGGGGCCGAGTTCGAGATAGCGGCCGATGCGCATTTCGGTGAGGGTGCGAACGGCGTCGCCGTAGCGGACCGTCTGACGCACGTGGCCGACCCAGTAGTCCGGCGACATCAGCTCGTCGGCGGTGGCCGCCTTGCCGGTCACCGTGGAGACGAGCGACAGCTTCGGCCGCTCGTACGTCAGGCTCTCGGTGACCTTGCGGAAGTCCGCGAGCATCGGCTCCATCAGCGGGGAGTGGAAGGCATGGCTGACCCGCAGAGATGTGGTCTTGCGGCCCTCAGCGCGGAAGTGCGCGGCCACCTCCTCCACGGCGTCCGCGGTGCCCGCGATCACCACCGACTGCGGGCCGTTGACCGCGGCGATTCCCATCTCGTCGGTGAGGAGCGGCAGAAGTTCGTCCTCGGTGGCCTGTACGGCGACCATCGCGCCGCCGGCCGGGAGCGCCTGCATCAACCGGCCCCGCGCCACCACCAGACGGCACGCGTCCGCCAGCGACCACACCCCCGCCACATGCGCCGCAGCGATCTCACCGATGGAG
>NZ_JODC01000046.1 GCF_000720765.1 Streptomyces sp. NRRL S-646 | reverse complement strand
GATTCGCCCTACGGGGCACCGCCGCCGGCCGAGCGTTGCCGAGACGCGCGAACACCAGTTGTCCGTACTCACCGGTTCTGCCTGACCTACGATGACGCGCCCCCTGGAGAGACGCCGCTCCGCGATCTCTACTCGGTCCTGTGGGCCTTCGAACGGATCGCGGAAGCCGACCGCAGCGACGCCACGCCCGTCGCACTGTGCGGACACAGCGCTCGGCCGTGGCCGCCGCGATGGAGTCGCGGTCGGCACCGGCCGCGCGCAGCCGGTAGCGGCCATGGGCCACGGAGGACGACAGCGTCCTGAGGTGCTGACCGCCGGGATCGGACGATGCCCCCCAGCGCAGCTCATGGTGAAAGTCGTCGGCCTCGCGCGCCCTCATGATGAACAGGTGTTCAGCCACGAGGTCCGGGGCCGGGAAGACACGCTCGCAGTCGTATGCCACCTCAAAAGCCTGCAGCGACAGGGCAAGCACTGGCCCACCATCGTGGCCAGGAGTGCGCTCGTACTCCGCCCAAAACGCCCACCCCAGCACCACGGCCGCCTCACCCCGCAGTTCCACCGGCAGCCGCTCGTCCTCCAACAGTCCCCGCAGACAGCGCGTCCGTTCACGCCACAACTCCGGCCGTGCCCAATGCACATTCATCGATGCGCGCAGCACGTTGGCGAGGTACACGGTGAAAGCCTCGAGCAGATCAGCCTCCAGTGCCGACGTGGCTGCCCCCTGGACCAGCGCATCAAGGGCACGCACCGCCCCCTCAGCCTCATCCGCGGCGCCCTTGCCGCTCATGGCTTGTGAGCGGTACCAGCGGACGCGTGCCACCAGCCGCGCCGCCTCTGACGAACCGTCGGATGGCGCATCCGCGGACGGCCTTGTCAGCCAGCGCTCAAGTCTCATCAGAGCGTCGTCCACTGTCTTGCCCCACACGCCGCCCACGTCACCGCGCGCCTGCCGTGCACACGCGTCATCGAGCGTCTTGACCCAGGCCTTGTCCACGAAACCGGCCTCCTCCTCCCCCCGTTATCTTTTCGGCGGTCCTGCAAGAGGGCCGCTGGCCTCCGGGCCCGGCATGGCTGTTCCCCCCTGTCGAACGGATGACCTGGGGGGTGGTGTCACCGGGCCCGAGAGGCGCCGTTGGAGACGCTGATGAGTGCCTCTGTGTGTCAAGAGGCCGCAGCGAGAGTCGTGTGGCGGTCGCGTTTGAGGGTGCGATAGACGACGTTCGACAGGCGTCGTTTAAGGGCCCTTCGGGCCTCGGCTGGTGTCTTTCCTTCGGTGATTTTCCGCAGGTAGTAGTCCTGGCCTCGGCCGCCGTCGCGGATCTGGCAGACCGCGATGATGTGCAGCACGCAGTTCAGCGCGCGGTTGCCTCCGGTGTTGAGGCGGTGGCGGGCGTTCCTGCCGCTGGAAGCGTCCAGGGGCGCTGTGCCGGTGTAGCTGGCGAAGTGGTGCTCGGTGGGGAAGCGTGTGACGTCGCCGACGTGTCCAAGGAGCTTGGCGGCGAGCACGGTGCCCAGGCCGGGTAGCGCGGTAAGGGCGGTGCGGGCGACGGCCAGAGCGTCGCGCATCTGGGCCTCGTTGTGGCGGACTTGCCGGTCGACGCGCCGCAGGTCGGCCAGGAGATCCCGAGCGAGGTCGCGGCGGCAGCAGTCGGTGGCGGTGGCCGGACGGAGCCCTTTCATGAGGGCTGCGGCCTTCTCCGCGGACAGGCGGGTGGGGGCACCGCCGGGCAGCAGGTCCCGCAGCACGGCATGGAGGCGGTTGATGATGCGGGTGCGTTCGTTGACCAGGTCATCGTGCCGCTCGGTCAGCAGCCGCAGGATCGTCGACTGGTCTTCCGCCTCGACCTTGCGCAGGTCGTGCCGGAAGAGGGCGACCTGGGCGACGTGCAGAGCGTCGGCGGCATCGGTCTTGCGGTCCCCGCCGGTGGCCAGGAGCCGGGCCCGGGCGGAGAGGGTGGAAGGAACATCCACCACGTGCTCGCCGGCTGCGGCCAGCTGCTGGGCGAGGCTGCGACCGAGCCCTTTGGCGCCTTCGACGGCGAAGCGGCGCGCGGGCCACTTCTCGCACCAGCGCATCAGCTGCCGGACGGTCCCGGCGTTGACAACGAAGCGGCGCTGGGCGAGTTGGTGTCCGCTGGCGTCGACGGCGACAGCGGTGTGAGAGGACTTGTGAGGATCGATACCGATGGTGATCACGGGCACCCTGACCAGGTCTGAGCGGGAGGGGACGGGTGCGGTGGGCACTCTGACTTGAAGTCTCAGCGTCCAATGGTCACGCCTCTGTCGAGCCACACCACGCGGGTGCCGGCCAACGGCGGCAAACTCATCATGAGCCAGCCCGAGTTGGGGCGGCATGAGGTCACGCGAGCCCATGCTGACCGGCACCCTGGACGCTACGGCTGCAGACCGCGCGTCTGGCACCGATTCAACAAGTCAGAGGTCCGACTACCGCCTGGCCTGGCGCAATGCCCGGCCGCTTGCGGGCGGCAGGTCTGCATAACGTGGATGCGCGCATACGACGCCAACGCCCTGGCCAGCACCGCACGAACCCCGTTCGGGAGGATGGTTTGAACGACATCGACGACGTGGGTGTCTTCCTCGGGCTGGACGTCGGCAAGAGCGCCCATCACGGGCACGGCCTCACCCCGGCCGGCAAGAAGGTCTTCGACAAGCAACTGCCCAACAGCGAGCCGAAGCTGCGGGCCGTCTTCGAAAAACTGGCCGCGAAGTTCGGCACCGTGCTGGTGATCGTGGACCAGCCCGCCTCCATCGGAGCCCTGCCCCTGACCGTCGCCCGGGACGCCGGCTGCAAGGTCGCCTACCTGCCCGGCTTGTCCATGCGGCGGATCGCCGATCTCTACCCCGGCGAGGCGAAGACCGACGCCAAGGACGCCGCGGTGATCGCGGACGCCGCCCGGACCATGCCGCACACCCTGCGCTCGCTCCAGCTGACCGATGAGATCACCGCCGAGCTGACCGTGCTGGTGGGCTTCGATCAGGACCTGGCGGCCGAGGCGACCCGCATCTCCAACCGGATACGCGGCCTGCTCACCCAGTTCCACCCCAGCCTGGAGCGCGTCCTGGGCCCGCGCCTGGACCACACCGCCGTGACCTGGCTGCTGGAACGTTACGGATCCCCGGCCAGCACCGATGCTGCCCGAGGGGCACCGGTGGCCGCACACGGTGCGCGTCGCCATCACGGCGACGGCCGAACACCTCGCCTACATCGAGCGGATGTTCGCCCCGGCGCCGGAACTCCCCGACCTTCCGGCCGGTGTAAGCGCGCACCCGTCCGGGCCGCGGTCCTGGCAGATCAGCTACGCCAACCGCCGGTTCTGGCAGCTCTCCTACTGGCCCCGTATGGGAGGCGACGTGTGGACCCTCTACGCCGATGAGGCCCGGACCAAGCCCCTCGCCAGGGCCGAGGCCCCCGGCGAAATTCTTGCCACTATCCCCGCCCGTGACGCCGAAGCACAGGCCCGCGCGGCAGCCCACAAGGGCTACTGACCCAACGACCCGAGGTCCCCCAGGGGCTTTTTCTTGTCTCCGTCAGCCAGACGTCTGCTGCCGGTGCTCGCTCAGAGCCGAGAGACCTTGGTCCGACTGAGTAGTGGCTTCTGTGATGGGGATATTTGAAAGTGGTTCTGGCCGCGCTTCCGTGATGGCTACGCCGAGTAGCGGATCCAGCTGGAGTCATCTCGCTGAGGCTTCACGAAATCGCGGTCAGAACATGCTCGCTTCGAAAGGAGGCCGGCGGCGGGGTGTCAGCCGGCCAGCTTGTTGAACTTGCGGATCTGCTGGTCGAAAACCCGGGCGGGGACCATGCGGCGTAGCAGGCTGATGCGCCGGGCGAACGGGCCGGCGGTGGAGCGCAGCCGCGGCTTGCGTGCGGTGGCCGCCGTGATGATGGCCCGGGCGACGACGGTGGAGGCGTCGCCACCCGTGACCGCCTTGGCGACCACTTGGTCGACGATGCGCCGCTGTTTCGCGTAGACCGGCAGCGGCGTGTCGGGCTGCACGAGGTTGCCCTCGAACGCGGTGTTGGTCCCGCCGGGCTCGACGAGCAGGACCCGCACGCCGAACTCACGGACCTCGTGGTCCACGGACTCGGAATACCCCTCGACCGCGTGCTTGGACGCGATGTAGGCGGCCATGTACGGCTGGGGTATCAACCCGTAGATCGACGACAGGTTGATGATGCGGCCCCGGCCCTGGGCGCGCATGTGGGGCAGGACGGCCTTCGTCATGCGGATGACGCCGAAGACGTTGATGTCGAAGACGCGCTGGTGCTGCGCCAGGGAGCTTTCCTCGGTGGCGCCCGATGAGCCGATGCCGGCGTTGTTGACCAGGACGTCGATCCGGCCGAACCGATCGATGACCTGCTGGACCAGCGTGGCGACCGAGGCATCACTGCTCACGTCGAGGTCGAGGAAGGTCACGCCCTTTCGGGAGGCGACCTTCGCGGCGTTCCGGCTGGTTCCGATCACCTCGAAACCCGCTTCGACGAGGGCGAGGGCAGTGGCCTCCCCGATGCCGGAGGACGCGCCTGTCACGAGTGCTACAGGTCGTTTCGTGGCCATCATGAACTCCTGAGATGTTGATCATGTTCACAGCAATCTGCGGCTTTCGCGGAACCTGGTCGCCTTGCGCCTTCCGTCGACCCCCAGCCAATAACCGCATCGCAAGAGTACCTGTTCTTCAGTTATCTGCAACTCCACTGTTGCAATTTATCGGGAAGGTGCTGCTAGGGAGTATCCTCTTTGAGGACAGGAACCGATGACGGGAAGGGAGACACATGGGGCGAGCACTGCGGGCTGATGCCGAACGCAGTGTGCGCGCGATTCTGGAGGCGGCCGAGAAGGTCCTCGCCGAGGATCCCGGCGCGCCGATGGAGCAGATCGCTGAGGCTGCGGGCCTGGCCAGGACGACGGTTCACCGGCGGTTCGCGAACCGGCAGGCCCTCATCGAGGCGCTGGCCGCTTCCGCGAAGCAGCAGCTCACCGACGCCATCGACGACGCCCACCTGGACACTGCACCCCCGCTGGTCGCGCTGCACCGCGCTACCGCGAACACGCTGCGGGTCAAAGGCGCCTGGCGGTTCACGCTCGGCAACCCCTTGGCGCAGAACGATGTCGCCAAGGAGGTCTGGGCCGAGATCAACGCCCGGTCTCTCGCCTTTCTCGCCCGGGCGCAGCGTGAGGGACTCCTCGATCCCGCGGCAGATCTGGAGTGGACACGGCGGGTCTACTACGCCCTCATCGGCGAGGCCCTGCACGGGCCCGGTGCTGACGAAGACCCGGACGCACAGAATCCGGACGCGCTGGCCACGCGTATCGTCGACACGCTGCTGCACGGTGCAGGACGACGCGGCTGAGCCGCACCCACCCGACGGAGCACCGGGGAAAGCGGTGGTCAGGAAGGGGCGCCGGCGGTGGGGCTGGCAGAGCCCGAATGCGGGATGGTTCCGCCGGGGATTCCTCTGTCATGCGGGTGGAGATGGACGAGCCGTCTGCCCGGACTGCGGGACGGACTTCTCGGTGGCGGAGCGGGTGGTCGCCGGTTGGATTCCGTGACCGACCCGGCTATTCCTCAGCAAGGATTCGAGTCCGCAGTAGTCGGAAACCGGCTCGGCCGTATATGGCCCTCTTGATCGTTTTCACGCGATTGACATGGCCTTCGACTTTGCCTGAGCTCCATTCGTGGGTGAGGCCAGCGGTGACGGCGTCGAGGTCCTGGCGGAGGAACGCGGCGAACTTGGCGACCGGGACAACGTCGGATTGTTCGGCCCGGCGGATCCAGGCGGGCAACAGTTGGCCTCGGCGTTTGCGGACGAGGTCGGTGAAGGCCCGGGTGAGGTCACACGCCCGTGCAATGTCCGGGCAGGCGAGGCGGGCCTGGTCGAGTTGCTCGATCTCCTTGGTGCTGAGGCGGTCGCGGTTTCGCATGATCCATGCGGTGATCCGGCGCGGGCTCGGGATTTCCGCTGGTGCGGCTGGGGCCGTGCCGGCTTGCAGGGTTAGCAGGTAGGCCGTGAGTGTCGAGTAGCCGCCACGGAATCCGCGCTCGCGGATCTGCTGGAACAGCGTCTGGCCGTTGGTGATGCCTGCGGCGTACTGCTGCTGCAGGTACGGCTTGAAGGCGTCCAACTGCTCGGTGCGGCGGTCTCGGGCGCTGTTGAGGAGATGGTCGAGACTCGTGTCGCGGTAGCGGCGGACTGTCTTGCGGTCGAGGCCGAGGCGACGGGCGATGTCGCTGAGCGGATAGCCAGCCGCGACCATGCGTGTGACTTCAGCATGGTGGTGGAGAACGCGCTGCACGATGCGCGTGGGCGGCAGTGCGTCCACCAGCGGCATCCGGATGGGGCGGTCGCCTCCCCGTTCCGCGTGCTTCTTCAGGCACGGTCGGTGCAGGTGGCAGGTCTTCTCAACGGCGTCGGAGAGGTTCCGGAGCAGGTGCCAGCGGTCCGCGATCTCCAGGGCAGCCGGGGCAGCCTCCTTGATCGCCTTCGTGTAGGCGCTGGTTCGGTCACGGCAGATGATCTCCGCACCGGGGTGGGCCGTCAGCCAAGCGGCGAAGGTCTCCGAGGTGCGGTCCGGCAGGACGTCGACCACCCGGCCCGTTTCGACGTCGACCAGGATCGTGCCGTACCGGCGCCCGCGGCGGAAAGCGAACTCGTCCACCCCGAGGACCCGTGGTGCCCGCCCTGGCGCCGGAGGCTCCTCCAGCAGTCCCATCAGGCGGGTCCGGCCCGCCGCCAAATTCAGCTTGCGGCACAGCCGCTCGCCGGGCCGGCCACCGAGCTCGACGGCCACCGTCGTCAGCCACTCCTTCAACCCGACGCTGGAGCGGCGGTGACGTTCTGTCAGCCGATCGACCTGCTCAACAAAGGTCCTACGGGTGCACGACTTCCGGTCGCAGAAGAAGCGCCGTACCCGCAGACGCACGACCAACTTCTGCCCGCCCAAAGGTCGTTCGGACAGGTTGCGACGGTAGGTCGAGTGCACTCTGCGTCCCAACCACCGGCAGCCTGGGCAACGCGGTGGTTGTCCGCAGGCCGCGGCATCTACGAGCAGCGCCGCGGCGGTGGCACTTACGCCCTCCAACCGCACATCGATCCCGGGAAACAGTACGTCTTCGATCGAGGAGGCCCCCGTGATCGAGAACTGCCCCGAGTGAACGTTCCTGCATTCACCCCCCTGACCTGGGCTTTCACTGAATCGCGGTCAGAGCCTTGAAAGTCCCCACCCCCTGCTAGGGGTGACCCCACACCTGCTCGATAAATCTCCCCACCCACCGATCACCTGACCTGCGGACGGGCGCCACAAAGGAGGGGCCGCCCGATCGCCAGCCAAGTCCAGGGGCGGGACGGACTGTCCAGGGTGGCCGAAGGCCAGCGCGGAGCGACGCCGAAGGCCGTTTCCCATGGCGGGCCACACCGTCTTGAAGCTGCCCAGACCGACGGACCAAGAGCGCCCGTGCTCCTGGGCCGCCCTTCGTCGTCATGGCAGACCATGTGCCGTGCCCCGATCCGGACCTGGCGTTCGACACGGGTCGACCAGACTCACGCGACGGGTCGACCAACCGGTGTGCAGAGCGCGCGAAGACCGGTTTACGCCTGGTCTCGTCCAGGCGGGACGGGTATCTACATGAGCATGATCCGATCCGGCCGGTCGCCCGACTCTCGCGTGTGTGTGCACAGGCCGGGCGAGCCCGCCGCAGCCGACACGCCACCTCTGGTCTGCGGGCGAGACGACCCACTGCCTGCTCGGCAGGCCGTCATTCTGGCGGGCGGAAGGGGGAGTCGGCTCTTGCCGCTGACCAGAGAGCGGCCCAAGGCGATGGTGGAGATTCACGGGGTGCCGATCCTGCGGCACCAACTCGACTGGCTCGCTGGTTGCGGAGTCGAACGCGTCGTGGTCTCTGCAGGACATCTGGCAGGGGTGATCGTCTCGTACCTCGACTCCCGTCCGTCGCCGCCACGGACCGAGGCAGTGGTCGAGAAGCGGCCGCTGGGGCGCGGCGGTGGTCTTCGCCGGGCCGCGCGGGCCCTGCCGTATCCGGGCGAGCCGTGGTTCGCCGTCTACGGGGACATCTGGACGTGTTTCTGCCTGTGCGGGATGCGCGCCCATCACCTGCGCGGTGGCGTCGCGGCGACCGTGGCGCTCGCCGGTCCCGGCCTGCCCGGCAGCGCGGTGGCCTATGACGAGCTGGGCCGGGTGACGGACTTCGCCCCGACGGTCCCGGGGCCGGGCCGGGTGAACGCCGGTGTGTACCTGTTCGCCTGGCGGGTCGTCTCCCTCCTGCCCGAAGAAGGAGATCACGCCGACAGCACACTGCCCCGTCTGGCCGGCTCCCATCAGCTGTCCAGTTACGCGATCGACGCACCCTGGCAGGCGGTGAACACCCCAGCAGACGTGATCAGGCTGGAACACGATCTCGCCACGCGAAGGGCAAACCGTCAGGCTGTGGGCGAGTGACCGTCAGGACTGGCCACCGTCAGGTGAATTCCGAGGAGGGCGCGCTATGGATGTGTCGCCGTTCGGGGTGTGGAGTACAGCCTTCACTCACGGTGATCCCGACCGAGCGCGAGCGGCCGCCTGCGAACTCGAGGAGCTCGGCTACGGCACGTTGTGGCTGGGCGGCAACCCCGGCGGCAACCCGAGCGGGGACCTGCACAGCAGCCTCACCCTCCTCACGGCGACCCGGCACACAATCGTCGCCCCCTCCTGCGTCTCCATCTGGAACCTTCCACCCGGTCGGCTTGCCGCCGCCTACCGCGGGCTTCCCGCACCGTATCGGCGACGGACGCTGGTGGGCCTGGCCGTCAGTCACGCGGAGGTCGCCTCGGTCTACCAGCGCCCCTATACGGCGATGTCCGCCTACCTCGACGCATTGGACGCGTCCGCCGGTCCACTGCCGAAGAGCGCACGGATCCTGGGCGCGCACCGGCACCTGATGACGCAGCTCGCCGCCGATCGGGCCGCTGGAGTGCAGCCCTACCTGGTCCCGCCGTCCCACACGGCCCGGACACGCGCGGTGCTGGGGGCGGAGCCGCTCCTCGCGCCGGTGCAGACGTCCGTGGTGGACACCGACCCGGTCACGGCTCGTGCCACGGCGCGGCGGGCGATCGGTCCCTACCTCACGAAGGCCAACTACGTGCGGACCTGGCTGGATGGCGGGTTCACCCAGGGCGACCTCGCCGACGGCGGCAGTGACCGCTTCGTCGACTCCCTGGTGGTGTGGGGATCCGCCGACGTCGTCGCGCGGCGTGTCCTGGCCCACCTGGAGGCGGGCGCGGACCACGTCGCCCTGCAGATCGTCACCGACACCCCGCATACCTTCCCCATCACCGCTTGGCGTGCCGTGGCCGAGCGCCTGCCTCTTGCTTAGCACTGCAAGCGCATTGGGGGTACGGCCTCGGCCCTGTGCCCCTGGCGGCCGGTGGTAGGCGCGCAGATCACCGGTTGCGACCGCGTCTCCGTGGTGTGGCAACCGGATGTCGTAGTGGGTGATAGGCATCTGGCGCAGTCATCACGCGACCGCGTGTCAGAACCTTGAAACTCCCCACTCCGTTGAACGTTCAGAGCGAGTGGGGCGACGAGCAACCCTGGTCGTTTTCAAGAATCCCCATCATCTGGTACAACCTGGCCACCGGGCTTCAGGGCGACTCGGGGGCCACGCGCATCAAACGGTGTGCCTGACGAACAGCACAGCCAAGACCCTCGCCGGGACCGTCGGCGGGGGTCTTCCTTTTTCGCACGCTCAGCCCCGGCTTCTCACTCCGTGCCAGCCGGGCTGTGCCATCCCTGATGAAAGACCTTTCAAATGACATGGCCCTTCATTGACAGGAGATCCCGAATGGCCTGACAGAGGGGCGAGTTGGGTGCGAGGGAATCGGGTGAGACGCGGGCAGTGCGCTGCAAGGCAGCGCCGGGGGTCTCACTGCCGAATCCATCACGTCTTCCCGGGGGAGACCACCATGCCCGAGCGCATCGAGCACGCCCTGCTCTACATCAAGTATGTCGACGACGCCCTTGCCGAGCAGGGTGCCGGCGCAGTCGAAGGCGCGATCTCCGGTATAAGCCTGAGAATCCTGGCGCGGGCTCTGCCTGACGGCCGGACGTCCGTCGCCGTTTCGCTCTACAGGCGCGTGCACCGCATGCGTGCCTCGGGCAAGGCATTCCACTACTGGACCTCCGAGAAGCTCACGTCGATGGCCCGCACGAAGAAGGACCTCGTCGTCCTGCGCGAGATCGACCGCCGCACTGGCAAATCCACCACTCGCCATGTCTTCTCCGAGACCGTGGTCGAGTCCTGGATCCACGGGCTGTCCGGGACACTGCAGCTGTGGATGCGCAGCCACCCGCAGGCCCGCCGGCTCGAAGGACCGGAGCCCGAGGGAGTCGACAACGCCGCGGAGCAGGCGATCGCCGCGATCCGCGAACACATCGGCGAGCTGCCGAACTGGAACGACCGCTTCCCGCTGCTCAAGGACGACCGGCAGGCTCGTCCGGCCGCCGCCTACCTGCCCTATCTCGATGCCCACGACCACGCGCAGGTCGCGAAGAACCTCTTCGGTGTGCGCGCGTACCGCCGGCCGCTGGCCCGCGAGGTGGAGCGTCTGGACATCAGCACCCTGAGCTGGTTCGCGATGTTCCGCGGGCTGGTGCCCGTGGACTGGCTCATCGACGCAATGGGCACCACGAATACAGCCCGCGGCCGCAGCCTGATGCGCGAGCCGTCGCTCACCTCCCGGCAGCGCCGAGGCATCCGCTCGATCCTGCGCCGGACTCCGCAGCCGGTGCTGCGACGGATCCTCAAGGAGCCTGTGCACCAGGCGCGGCGCACGCTGGCCGATGCTGCCGACTGCACGGCTCACCGTCTGGCCGTCACGCGTGACCTCGACCTCCTTCCGGAGATCATTGCTGCCCGCGGGCAGCGCCGGGTCCGCGGCTCCCGCGACCTCGAACACCTGGTCCGGGACCTGCCCGCAATCGAGCGCTGGCACAACCCCCGGGGCCGCACGGCCCAGCGCGTCATACAGGAGGAGATCTACGCCCATCGCGAGATGGAGCACTACAACCGCGAAATCCGGCTGCTTCCCGAGGGCACGGCCCAGGTCGCTGACTGGGACCTCTGGAAGGACGAGGCGTTCCGCGTACAGGCGTTGGGTCTGATCGAGGACCGTCGGCACGAGCTGATGGCTGCCCGCGATCGTGAGCGCCACGAACGCGAGGAGGCCCGCCGCCTCGAACGGATCGCGAAGCAGGCCCAGCGCCACCAATGGGCACTGCAGACGGCCGCACTGCTGGATGGCCGGGAAGCAGCCCCCGGTCTGAGCCTCGTCGTCGCCCGTGATGCCGAGACGCTCTCCCGCTGGGGTGCGATGCTCAACAACTGCATCGGCGGGTACGCCCGCGAGCTGGAACTGGATGTATTCGCCGCGGTCTGCGAAGCGGACGGCCGCGTGCGTCTGAACCTGCAGATCACGCAGTCGCATGGCGTAGAGCAGATCCTCGGGAAGAACAACCGCGACGCCGTGCGCGAGCTCGGCGCAGCGGCCCAGCAGGTCGTCGACGGGCTGGTCGCCATGGAAGTCAGTTTCCACCCTGATGCTCTGGGCATGGACGGGCTGCGACTGCCCCAGAGGACTCACTGACGTCGAATCTCTACAAGGACCCCGGCCTGATGCTCCGGCATCAGGCCGGGGTTCTTCTCTTGCGACCCGGAATGCCGGAGGAGCACGTGGACTGCTGGGATTCTCTTTTTGTGTGCTTCTACTGCTGTGATCAGCAGAGCTGATCCGGGAGACGACTCGCAAGTGCGCCGATGAGACGTCAGGACTGATCACCGTGGCCCAATACCCTCAGATGCCCATGTTCACCGACAGCCTCGGATTCCTCTCGAACTTCGAGGAGACGCCCTTCTTCGTCCCGCAGCTGGGACGCGAAGCCGCCTCCGGTGAACACGCATTCAACGCGCTGAAGACCCTCGATCCCGCTGAGCAGAACCACGTGCTCAGTGCTCCAACTCCCGGCGAAAGCAAGGGGCGGGGCCGCCGGGTAACGCTGCGCCCCGGCTGGAACACCGGAATACGCGTCTGGGCCATGCAGCGTGTGCTCATGGCCAAGTTCGCTGTCCCCGGCCTGAGCCAGCGGCTTGTCGCCACCGGTGACCTGATGCTCATCGAGACGAACCACTGGCATGACCAGTTCTGGGGCTCGTGCTTCTGTCCGAAGCACGAGCGGGTCCCACGCACGAACATGCTCGGCGAGTTGCTGATGGCCATTCGCGCACACCACGGCTGACGGTCAGTTGTCACACCGGAAGCCCTCCCCGGCAGAGCGTCATGCTCCGCTGCGGGAGGGCTTCTTTTTTGGCAAGCTGCTCCGCGCCGAGCCGATCGCCCAGCAGATGGTGTAGGACAAGGTCCGCTTCCGTGGCCTGTTCCTCGACATGGAACGCGAGTGGTCGACCTGGCAGCCCACCGACCCTGATTCGCCGGGCCGGATCGACGCCTCCTGTGTCCTCGTGTACGGGCTGATCCCGGAGGCCAACGCGGGCGCCATCGTCCACGCCCCGCTCCCGCAGGCCCCCAGGGCGGCGGCGCCCGCAGCGGCATACCGGGCAGTGTGCAGCCGAACCGGCCGGCATCCCCGTACGGGCGCCGTATCGGCCGGTAGCCGTCCGCGCGCATGCGGGACAGCAGTGGCGCTCGTAGGCTGATGCTGCTCGGGGCTCGTCGCGGAGGTCCGGAGGTCCCCCATGCCCCGAACCATCTGGTCAAGAGCCGTCAGCTTCTGCCTAGTGACCAGGTGACTGCCTTGTCCGATTCCCATCGCACCGGACTGCTTCAGCCATGCAGGAAGGAGTAGATCGTGGCAGAGGAGGACTGGCAGCACACACCGGCTGAGCAGCCCCGTTACGCCCCTGCTCCCGAGCCGCCTGCTCCACCAAGCGGCGCGCCGCACGGGACCGGTGCTGCGTACCCGGGGCAGTCGTCCGTCTCCTGGCAGCGCACTGCTGCTGGCGGTGATGAACTGGTTGACCTGGCGTACGAGGCGGCCAAAGCGAAGCTGGCGAGTCAAACAAGCGCATTCGAGAGCCTTAGGACCCGGGCGTCGGGGGTTCTCGGTGTTGCTGCGCTGATGACCAGCTTCTCCACCGGACTGGGGCTTGTTCATGCGGATAGCGCGAAAGGGGGGTTACTTCCCTCCTGGACTGCATGGGCATTGCTGGGCATCCTGCTGGCTCTCGGATGTTGTGCGTTCATCATCCTTGTGCCGACGAAACTGTGGCTACACGGTCCCTCAGCTCGGATCATCATGGACCTGTGGGAAAGCGGGGCAGCCCCGACGGACGCGAAGGTCACCGTCGTCACCGCGCTGGTGACGGCGCAGCACAGGAACAGCAAGGCCCTCGGAAGACGATCGTGGGCTTACCGAGGAGCAGTTCTGCTTCTCTTGGCCGAAGCCCTGACCCTCGTGGCTGCCATAGCCGAGTCCTCAGGTAGCTAGTGCACTTGCGGCCGTTCAGCACGCGGTAGAACTCCGTGACGATGTCGACGAACTCATTCGCGGCGTACCCCATCTTGTAGTCCTGGCAGGGGAGGCCGCCTGGCAGTACCTCGGGCACTCCCAGGCGGCCCGGATCAGCGGCGCTCGATCAGAGGCATGTTCCCGGCCTCCTCGTGGTCCAGAACTGGAAGCCTGCGCATCGGGATGGCGTCGGGGTCGGCCGAGCATGGCGGGGCGGCTCGCCCAGGACTCAGAATCGCGTGGCCGCAGCGACCACCGGCAACTGTTCTCCGAGCTGTCATGGACCTGCGCGACGATCCGAAGTGCGGGTGGAGGCGGGCGGACGCAGACTGGTGGATACCGGCAGGGCAACAGTCTTTGCCGGTATCCACGAGCTCGTCTCACTTATTACTCGAGGCGCGAACCGATCGCCGCACCCACGCCCTCCGTACCCCACATGGACATCGCGCGCCATTGACTTGCGCCGTCACCTTCCCAAGGGGTGTTCAGTCATGGGCGGTATCAACGGCACGGCGCTCGACACGCTGCGCGAGGGACTGCGAGGACCTGTCCTCGCTCCTCCGGACCCGGGCTACGACGAGGCCCGCAGCATCTACAACGCGATGATCGACCGGCGTCCGGCCGCCATCGCGCAGTGCGTCGACGCGGCGGACGTCAGGACCACGATCTCCTTCGCCAAGGACACCGGGGTCGAGCTCGCGGTGCGCGGCGGCGGCCACAGCGGGCCGGGCCTGTGCCTGCTCGACGACGGTCTCGTCCTCGACCTGTCGCCCATGCGCTGGGTGCGGGTCGACCCCGAGGCGAGGACCGCGCAGGTTGGCGGCGGCAGCCAACTGGGCGACGTGGACCACGCCACGCACACCTTCGGCCTCGCCGTGCCGGCCGGCATCATGTCGACCACGGGGGTCGGCGGGCTCACCCTCGGCGGCGGGCACGGCCACCTGACCCGCAAGTACGGCCTGACCATCGACAGCCTGCTCGCCGCCGACGTCGTCCTAGCCGACGGCTCCTTCGTCACCGCCTCCGAGAAGGACCACCCCGACCTGTTCTGGGCGCTGCGGGGCGGCGGCGGGAACTTCGGCGTCGTCACCTCATTCACCTTCCGACTCCACCCGGTACACACGGTCGGGGTCGCGGTCACCGTGTGGCCCATCGACCGCACGTCGGAGGTGCTGCGCTGGTACCGGGAGTTCCTGCCCGCCGCGCCACCAGACCTCACCGGCTTCTTCGCCGTCCTGGTCGTACCGCCGGGCCCGCCCTTCCCCGACCCGATCCACGGGCAGAAGATGTGCGGCGTGGTGTGGTGCTACACCGGCGACCTGGAGGCCAACCGCCTGGAAGAGGTACTGGCCGCAGTGAACGAACCCGCGCCGCCCGCCTTCCACTTCACCACGCCCATGCCCTACCCCGCCCTGCAGACCATGTTCGACGAACTGATCCCCAAGGGACTGCAGTGGTACTGGCGCGGCGACTTCTTGGACACCCTCTCCGACGCCGCGATCGAGGTCCACGAGCGATACGGCCAGGCCATCCCCACCGACCTGTCGACGCTGCACCTGTACCCGGTGGACGGGGCAGCCCACCAGGTGGGCGCCGACGACACGGCCTGGGCCTACCGGGACGCCGTGTGGTCCGGCGTGATCGGAGGCATCGACCCGGACCCCGCCAATGCGGACGTGATCCGCCAGTGGTGCGTGGACTACTGGACCGACCTGCACCCGCACTCCATGGGCGGCTCCTACGTCAACTTCCTCGGCGCCCAGGAGAGCCCGGAACGTGTGCGGACCACCTACCGCGGCCACTACGACCGGCTGGCCTCGATCAAGCGCGCCTACGACCCGGACAACTTCTTCCGCGCCAACCAGAACATCGCGCCCGCCGCCGCTTGAGGCCCGCAGGAGACACGCTCGCGGCGCCGCGAGCGGTCAGGTCGGTGATCCGATTCCGCTCCCGCGTGGCCTTCGAGGTCGGCTGCGGAGACCTCGTCCAGGTCCCTGGTCGGGCTGCTGTTGACGGTCTCGTAGAAGGGCGTCACGACGCGCTTTTCGGCGGTTTCCATGACTTCTCCGCTTCGGCTTCCGTTCGGTCGCCTTCGCCTGCGCACTGGGTCGGCCGGTGAGCAACGGGAATCATCCCTATCGGCTTCCTCATCGCCGCGGCGTGCGGCGTCCGGAGGCTGAACAGGGCTGATGCCACCGCCTCGGTGCGGCTGCGCACGCCGTGGCTTTGTTCACGAGCAGGGTGAACACAGCCAGCTCAGCCGCCGCCAACACAGTCGCCCGGATGGCGGAACTGGAGATGAACCGCCGCGCAGGTTGGAACAACGTGAAGAGATGCCCCATCACCTGCGTATCCACCGTGGCCGGCCCAGCGAACTCGAAATGGCAGCCCTCGCCGTCGTCCTGAGTGCGCTTGGCAACGCGAATTCCTCGCGGCGGGCCGAACCGGAACGCAGGACCTCCCGAGCGCGCTGGGACCGGTCCTGGAACAGCCACGTGCCGGCGAGCTCCTGGCGGACATGCCCCCGACTTCCCTGACCACGTCTGGAACCAACCCGGGCCACGGTGTGGGGCCTCGGCCTCCGGTGCGGCTAACACCCGCTCCGCCTTCCTGCCCAGCCCGGGGTGCCTCAGCCGCGGCGAAATCCACCTCCGTGTGGCAGGTGTACGGCCTGACCCCTGACGCCAACCAGGGCGCTATCGTCCACGCCCCGCGCCCCACGGCGCCGCAGCTAGGCGGCCTGTCGGGTGGTCGTTCGGGCGGCTCGGCTTCGGTGTACGGCCGAGGGATCGGAAGGTGAGCTACCGACGCCGGTAGAGCTGTGCCAGCCGCTACGCTCTTGGATGCACAAAGGGGGGCGAGTGACCAGCGAAACTCAGAGGCACGTTCGGCTTCGTTTGGCACGTCAGCGCACAGCACCCGCCCGGGTCCATGCGCGGGTCCGAGCGCGGGATGACCAGCAGGAACCAGAGCCCCCGCCACAACCGGAGCCGGAAGCCGATCCGGCGGGGGAGCCCGAACCTGGAAAACCGTGGTGGAAGCGGATCCCGTGGATCCACGTCGGCACGGTGGTTGGCGCCCTGGCGGCAATCGGTGGCCTCATCTTCACGGGCATCGCTACGTACTACGGAGCGGCAGTCTCAGAGGGCGGTATGTGACGCGATGTCACTGTGGATGTCACCGGAACGTGTGCGGCCGCCGCGCAAGCCGATCCGCGCCTGACGCAGAAATCGAGGAG
>NZ_JODC01000045.1 GCF_000720765.1 Streptomyces sp. NRRL S-646 | reverse complement strand
GGGCGGCGGGGGCGGGGGGCTGGGGCGCCGCGGGCGCCGACTGGGCGTACGGATTGGGCTGACCCGCGCCCGGGGCTCCCGGAGCGCCGTACGGGCCCGCCGGGGGCTGCACGGCGCCGTACGGCCCCGGCTGTCCCTGCGGCATCGCGAACGGCTGCCCGCCCTCCTGGGGCGACGGCGGGGCGTACCAGTCGGGCTGGCCCTGCCCGGGCACCGGCATCGGCGGCTGCACACCGGGCGGCAGCGGCTGCTGCAGCCCCGCCTTCTGGTCGATGGTCGAGCGGTAGTCGACGGCCCCCTGCGTCATCCGCATGTACGCCTCCTCCAGCGAGGCCTGGTGCGGCGACAGCTCCCACAGGCGTACGTCGGCGTCGTGCGCGATGTCGCTGATACGGGGGAGTGCCAGCCCCGTGATCCTCAGGGCGCCGTCCTGCTCGGGCAGCACGTGCCCGCCCGCCTCGGTGAGCGCGGACGTCAGCTTCTCGCGCAGCTGCGGCTCGGTGTCCGGCGTACGCACGCGCGCAAAGTCGGCCGAGTTCGCCGAGATGAAGTCCTTCACGCTCATGTCGGCCAGCAGCTGTCCGCGTCCGATCACGATGAGGTGGTCGGCGGTCAGCGCCATCTCGCTCATCAGATGGGAGGAGACGAAGACCGTACGACCCTCCGCCGCGAGCGCCTTCATGAGGTTGCGCACCCAGAGGATGCCCTCGGGGTCGAGGCCGTTGACCGGCTCGTCGAAGAGCAGCACCTGGGGGTCGCCGAGGAGTGCGGCGGCGATGCCGAGCCGCTGCCCCATGCCGAGGGAGAAGCCCTTGGAGCGCTTTCTGGCCACCTCCTGGAGCCCGACCACGCCCAGCACCTCGTCGACCCGGCGCGCCGGGATGCCGGACAGCTGGGCCAGGCACAGCAGATGGCTGCGGGCCGACCGGCCGCCGTGCACGGCCTTGGCGTCGAGCAGGGCGCCCACCTGGCGGGGGGCGTTGGGCAGCTTCGGGTACGGGTAGCCGCCGATCGTCACCTGCCCCGCGGTGGGGTTGTCCAGGCCGAGGATCATGCGCATCGTCGTCGACTTGCCGGAGCCGTTGGGCCCGAGGAAGCCGGTGACGGCACCCGGCCGCACCTGGAAGGAAAGGTTGTACACGGCGGTCTTGTCGCCGTAGCGCTTGGTCAGGCCTACAGCCTCGATCATGCTCCGCACCCATCGAAAGGTTCAGGACAGCGGGGCACACGCCCCCGTAAGGGTTAGGAGGATATCGAGGAGCTGACGGTTCCGCTCAAATGAAAGTAAAGCGATGTGACTCCGCTTCCCGGCGGAGAGTCATGTCCCGGGAGTGCTACGCGTCCCGCTTCTTCAGCAGCACATAGCCGCCCGCGAGGGCCGCGACGGCCCACAGCACCATGATCCCGAGGCCGCCCCAGGGCCCGTACGGGGTGTCCTCGTCGATCCGCGGGACCACCTGCATGATCTTGCTGCCGGCCTGGTCCGGCAGGAACCGGCCGATCTTCTTCGTCGCATCGACATTGCCCAGGATGTTGGAGATCAGGAAGAAGAACGGCATCAGGATGCCCAGCGACAGCATCGGCGAGCGCAGCATCGCGGCGACGCCCATCGAGAACACCGCGATGAGGGTCATGTAGATGCCGCCGCCGATCACGGCGCGCAGCACGTGCGGGTCGCCGATCGAGGCGCGGTGCGAGCCGAGCATCGCCTGCCCGAGGAAGAAGGCGACGAAGCTGGTCGCCATGGCGACGACGAGCGCGAGACCGGTCGCCACGGCGATCTTGCTGAACAGAAAGGTGCCGCGTTGCGGTACGGCGGCCAGCGAGGTGCGGATCATGCCGGTGCTGTACTCGTTCGAGACGACGAGCACCCCGAACACGATCATCGCGAGCTGACCGAGGCTCATGCCCGCGAAACTGATGAAGGTCGGGTCGAAGGTCAGGCGGTCCTGCCGGCTCATCTTGTCGAACTCGTGTCTGGACAGCGCCGAGATCAGCATGCCGAGGGCGATGGTGACGACCACGGCCAGGGAGAGCGTCCACACCGTGGACGCCACCGACCGGATCTTGGTCCACTCGGACCGTACGACCTGCATCGCCGCCATGCTCATCTCCTCGTCCAGTCCTCGCCCCAGTGCTGCCGCTGCGGGCGCGTGTCGAAGCGTGTCTCCAGGGGTGTGTCGGCGTGCGCGTGGTACTCCACGGCCCCCGCGGTCAGCTGCATGAACGCCTCCTCCAGGGAGGCCTGCTGGGGGCTCAGCTCGTGCAGCACGATCTGGTGCTGCGCGGCCAGTTCGCCGATCTGCTCGGCCTTGCCGCCGTCCACCTCCAGCGCCCCGCTGCCGGACTCGATGACGGTGACGCCCTCCTCGTGCAGCACGTCGAGCAGCCGCTCGCGCTGCGGGGAGCGGATCCGGATGTACGAGCGGGAGTTCCGCTCGATGAAGTCGGCCATGGAGGTGTCGGCGAGCAGCCGCCCCTGTCCGATGACGACGAGATGGTCGGCGGTCAGCGCCATCTCGCTCATCAGATGGGAGGAGACGAAGACGGTCCGCCCCTGGGCGGCCAGGGACTTCATCAGATTTCGGATCCAGTGGATGCCCTCGGGGTCGAGGCCGTTGACCGGCTCGTCGAACATCAGGATCCGTGGGTCGCCGAGCAGTGCACCCGCGATCCCGAGCCGCTGTCCCATGCCCAGCGAGAACCCCTTGGCCTTCTTCCTCGCGACCGCCGTGAGACCCACCGTGTCGAGGACCTCGGCCACCCGCCGTCTCGGGATGCCGTTGCTCTGCGCGAGACACAGCAGATGGTTGAAGGCGCTGCGGCCGCCGTGCATGGCCTTGGCGTCCAGCAGGGCGCCGATATACCTCAGCGGGTCCTTGAGGTGGTCGTAGTGCCTGCCGTCGATCCGGACGTCGCCCGCGGTGGGCCGGTCGAGCCCCAGCATCATCCGCATCGTGGTCGACTTGCCGGCCCCGTTCGGCCCGAGGAACCCGGTCACCATGCCGGGTCTGACGGTGAAGGTGAGGTTGTTGACCGCCAGTTTCTCGCCGTACCGCTTGGTCAGGCCCTCGAGCTCGATCATGAAGTCACGCTAAGACGGGGGTTCGGGGGCTGCCACTCGAGCGGGCTCGGGGCTCGTCTCCTGGTGCCGGGCGGGGAGCAGGAGTGCGACGCCGGCCGCGAGGAAGGTGAAGAGGGCGGTCCAGAGGAAGGTGCGCGCGAAGGCCGTGGACGTCCCTCCGCCGCGTTGCAGGAGCACGGCGAGGACCGCGGTGCCGAAGGAGCCGCCGAGCTGCTGCAAGATGCGGGTCGTGGTGCTGGCGTGCGGGACGTGCTCGGAGGGCAGGTCCCGGAAGGCGCCGGCCGGCAGGCAGGTTGGCCGAGGAGTCCGTCGGCGGCGGCCGCGAACGGCAGCGTCCTGGCCGTGGTCAGGAGCAGCCCGGCCACCGCGACCGGACGCGCACCGACGCGGTCGGCGAGGCCGCCGGTCGCCCGGGCCGGCAGGGCGCCGACACCCTGGGGCGCGAGCGGCAGCCCGGCGCCGATCACGCTCTCGTGGCGCACCTGCTGGAGCAGAGCGTCAGCAGGAAACACCCCGCCGTACGGGGTCGGCCCGCCCGTGAGGGGCGGTGTGCGCAGACGTCCTGCCCCGGAGCATGACCCTGGGCACGTTGAAACCAGGCCAAAGGCCCGCACCCTCGGGGGAGATGGTGCGGGCCTCTGCTGCCGTCAGGCGG
The DNA here is from genome assembly GCF_000720765.1 of Streptomyces sp. NRRL S-646. Lineage (GTDB taxonomy): Bacteria > Actinomycetota > Actinomycetes > Streptomycetales > Streptomycetaceae > Streptomyces. The sequence continues at coordinate 15,839 of NZ_JODC01000045.1, read as the reverse complement.
TGTTACCGGGTCTGCTGCGCCGGAACCCCACGGGAGATCGGCTCGTCCTCGGCCGGGGAGCCGGCCGCGGCCACCGCGGCGCCCGTGAGCGTCGCGAGCATCTCGCGGACGTTCGTCAGCTGGGCGTTGATGCTGTCGCGGCGGTTGGTGAGGGCGGCCAGCTCGCGCTCGGATTCCGAACGGATCCGGTCGGCCTTGGCGTTCGCGTCGGCCACGATGTCCTCGGCCTGGCGCTGCGCGGTCTCCACCGTCTGGCGGGCGCGGCGCTCGGCGTCGGTGCGCAGCTTCTCGGCCTCCAGGCGGAGCTGCTCCGCGCGGTGCTCGATCTCCGCGAGGCGCTTCTCGGCCTTGGCCTGACGGGACGCCAGGTCGCGCTCGGACTGCTCGCGGCGCTTGGCGAGGTTCGTCTCGAAGTCGGCGGCGGCCTGCGCGGCCTTGGCGCGGGTCTCCTCGAAGAGGGCGTCGGCCTCCTCGCGCTTCGACTGCGCGTCCTTCTGCGCCTCGGAACGCAGCTGCGAGGCGTCACTCTTGGCCTTCTCGACGATCCGGACGCCCTCGTCCTCGGCCTTGGCCTTGCGCTCCGCAGCGAACGATTCTGCGTCGTTGCGGACCTGCTGGGCCGCCGACTCCGCAAGTTCGCGGTGCTGCTCGGCCGCGCGACGGGCCTCCTCGCGCAGATCCTTGGCCTCTTCCTCGGCGAGGCGGAGGATCTTCTCGACACGCGCGCCGAGACCGGCGTACGACGGCTCTGCGTCGGTTACCTGGGCCTGGGCGTTCTGCGTCTCGAGGTGGAGCTCCTCGATGCGCTTTTCCAGAGCGGTGATGCGGGCGAGAGCGCTGTCACGGTCGGAGACGAGCTTGGAGATTCGTTCGTCCACCTGAGCGCGGTCGTACCCACGCCGCACAAGCTCGAAGCCGTAGGGGGAAGTGTCGCTCATGGGGTTCCTGTCAAATGAGACCGGTGAGGTGATAGGGGGAATCCTAGGGGCCGAAGCGGTGTGTCATCGAGCGGATACGTGTTTGATCTGCAGAATGAGACCCCTTTTGAGTGGCTAACCGGCGGACGGCTTGCCAAAAAATTGGTCAAAGGCCCCAGACGGCCCCCCATTTGGACCTGTCGATCAGCTGTCCGACGGCTTACCCGAACGAGGGGCGCCGACCGTGGCGCCCGCCTTGACGCCACCGTCCTTGCCCGCAGTCGGAGCCTCGAAAGACTCCAACGCCTCCAGGACGTCCTGGACACGGGAGATCTCGGCGTTGATGTCCTCGCGCCGGCGCACCAGGATCTCCAGCTCGCGCTTTCCCTCCTCGACGGTGCGCCTGGCCTCGCGGATCGCCTCGGCCTTGAGCTCCTCGGCCTCCTTCACGAGCGCCGCCTTCTTCTGCTCGGCCTCCTTCAGGAGCCCCTCGGCCTTCTTCACGGCGGCGATACGGACCTTGCCCGCCTCGGAGTTGGCCTCCGAGACCAGCTCCTTGGCCTTCGCCTGTGCCTTGGCCAGCTGTTCCTCGGCGGCCTTGATGAGCGCGTCGCAGCGGTCGCCCGCCGACTTCATCGTCTCCGCGGACTCGCGGCGGGCCCGCTCGTGCAGCGCCTCGATCTCACCGGTGATGCGGTCGCGCAGTTCCTCCGCGCGCTCGCGGATGGAGGTGGCGTCCCGGCGGGCGCCGACAAGCAGTTCGTCCGCGTCGGCACGGGCCTTCTCCACCCGGGTGTTGCCCTCGACCGTCGCCTCCGAGACCAGGCGGTCGGCCTCCTTGCGGGCCGCTCCCACCATGGTGTCGGCCTGCGCCTCGGCGTCGGCGGTGGTCTTGTGGGCCTGCTGCTGCGCCTCGGAGAGCAGCTTGTCGGCCTCGGCCGTGGTCTCCGTGATGAGGGTGTCGACCTGCTCGGCCACGTCCTGGCGCCTCTTGTTGGCGTCCTTGCGGGCGTCGTCGAGGGTGCGCTCGGCCTCCTCGCGCGCGGCGTTGACCAGCCGCTCGGCCTCCGCCGCCGCCTCCGCCTTGACCCGCTCCGACTCGCTGCGGGTCCGCTCGGCGTGCTGCTGCGCCGCCCCGACCGTGTCGGCGGCCTCGGCACGCAGCCGCTCCGCGTCCCCGGTGGCGTCCGCGATGAGCTTCTCCGCCTTGGCGACCGCCTCGGCCCGCACCCGCTCGGCCTCCGCGACCGTCTCGGTGCGCAGCTGGTCGGTGTCCCGGACCGTCTCGGTGGTGAGCCGCTCGGCCTCGCTGCGCGCCTCGGTGATGAGGGCGTCCGCCTGCGTCGCCGCGTCCGAGCGGATGCGGTTGGCGTCCTCGCGGGCGTCGGCCCGGGTGCGCGCCGCCGCCTGGTCGGCCTCGGCGATCGCGTCCGACGCCTCCGTACGCACCCGCTGCGCGTACTCGGCCGCGTCCGAACGCAGCCGCTCCGACTCCGCGATCGCTTCCGAAACCGTGCGCTCGGCAAGCGCCTTGGCGGCGTCGGTCTCCTCGTTCGCCTCGCGCCGGATACGGCCCGCGTCCTCGCTGGCCCGCTCCCGCTCGGCGTAGGCGTCGGAGCGGACCCGGTCCGCCTCCTCCTGCGCCTCGCGCCGGGTGCGGTCCGCCGCGTGCTCGGCGGCGCTGCGCAGCCCGGTGATCTCCTCCTGGGCCTGCTCGTGCAGCCCGGCCACCGAGTCCCGTACCTGCTGGGCGTGCTGCTCGGCGTCCGACACCATCTCGTTCGCGCGCCGGTCGGCCTCCTCGACCAGCCGCACGGCCTCGGCCTGCGCCTCCTCCACGCGGTTGCGTGCCGAGGCCAGCAGCTCCTCGCTCTGCTCGCGCGCCCGCTCGCGCTCCTGGTCGGCCTCGGTGCGCGCGGCGCCGAGGGTCTCCTCGGCCTCGCGACGGCGCCGGTTGGCCTCCTCCTGCGCGGCGGCCAGCGTCTCGGACGCCTCGGTGCCGAGCCGCTCGGCGGCGGCCAGCGCCTCCGCCCGCACCCGGTCGGCGCTCTCCTGCGCCTCCGACTTCAGCCGCTCCGCCTCCGCGGCGGCCTCGGACCGCAGGCGTACGGCGATGGCCTCGCCCTCGGCCCGGGACGCGGACGCGTCCGAAGCGGCCTCGTTGCGCAGCCGGTCGGCCTCCGCCTCGGCCTGCGCCTGCAGGGTGCGGATCCGCTCGGCGGCCTCGGCGCGCAGCCGCTCCGACTCCTCGGCGGCCTCGCGGCGGATCCGCGACGCCTCCTCGCGGGCGTCGGTCAGTGCCTGCTCGGCGGCGGCGAGGCGCTCCTCGGCCTCCGTGTGCAGCCGCGTCAGCTCCTCGGCCGCTTCCGCACGGCGGGCCTCCATGGCCCGCTCGGTCTCCTCCTGCAGCTCCCGCGCGGCTCGTTCGGCCTCGGCCTTGATGCCCTCGGCCTGTTCGACGACCTCCTCGCGGTGCCGCTCCGCCTCCTGACGGGTGCGCTGGAGGGTCTCCTCGGCCTGCCGGCGCAGCGTGGTCGCCCGCTCGATGGCCTCCGTACGGACCTTCTCGCTGTCCGTGGTGGCCTTCTGACGCAGCTCGTCCGCGTCCTGCCGGGACTTCGCCAGCAGCTCCTCGGCGGTCTTGGCCGCCTCCTCGATCTGCTGGACGGCCTCCTTGCGGGCCTCCGCGCGGATCTTCTCGCCCTCGGCGACCGCGTCGGCGCGCAGCTGCTCGGCCTCGCCGCGCAGCCGGCGCGCCTCCTCCTGCAGCTCGACCGTCTTGGCGCGGTACTCCTTGGTGTCGTCCTTGGCCGCGCCCTTGAGCTGCTCCGAGATGTCGTGCGCCTCGGCGCGCAGCCGGTCCGCCTCGGCCTCGGCCTCCGAGCGGATCCGCTCGGCCTCCTCGGCGGCGGCCTTGGTGGTGTTCTTCGCGTCCTCCTGCGCCCTGTTGAGGACGTCCTCGGCCGTCTTGGCCGCCTTGGACAGCTGGGTCGCGCTCTCCTCGGCCGTGATCGTGCGGGCCTTCTCGGAGGCCTCCGCGACGATCCGCTCGGCCTCGGAACGGGCGTCCGCGACGACCTGCTCGGCGTCCGACTTGGTGGCCTCGGCCTCCTTCGTGGCCTCCTCGACCAGCCGGGCGACCTGCTCCTTCGCCGTACGCGTGCGCTGCTCGTTCGTCGACTCGGCGCTGGCGAGGGCCTTCTCGGCGGCCGCCGTGGCCTCGGTGACCAGCTTGTCGGCCTCGGCCTGCGCCTTGCGCAGCGCCTCCTCGGCCTCCGCCATGCGCTGCTCGGCGGCCCGGCTCAGCTCCTGAGCCTGGCGGCGGGCGGAGTCCGACTCGGTCGCGGTGGAGGTGCGCAGCTGCTCGGCGTGGTCCGTGGCCTCCTGGGCCTGCGTGGACGCGGCGTTCAGCAGCCGCTCGGCGTCCGCGCGCGCCCGGCGCAGCAGCTGGTCCGCCTCCGCGCGGGCCTCCTCGGCCTCGCTCTGCAGCCGCTGCCTGGCCTCGCTCGCGACCCGCTCGGCCTCCGCACGGGCGGCGGCCAGGGCCTGCTCGGCCTCGGCGCGGGACTCGTCGAGCAGCCGGCGCGCCTGGGACTCGGTACGGGCGCGCAGCTGCTCCGCCCAGGCCACGTTCTCGTTGACGTGCGACTCGACGGTCTGCCGGCGCTCCGCCAGCTCCTGGTCCAGCTGCTGGCGGCGGGTGACCGCCTCCTGGTGCAGCTCGGCCTGCAGCCGGGCGGCCTGCTCCGCATGCTCCTGGAGGATGCGCTGGGTCTGCGCCCGCGCCTGGCTGAGCTCACGCTCGGCGTCCTGACGCAGCTGGTCGGCCTGGATCTGCGCGTTCCGCAGCAGCTGCTCGGCCTGGTAGCCGATGTCACCGCCGTCGAAGGAGGGTCGGGACATGATGGTGCGGCGCGCCTCGTGAAGCTTGGCGCGCAGCACCTCGACCTGGTAGCCGAGGTCCTCGGCGTGCTGGATCGCCTTTTCCCGCTCGGTCTTCAGCCGCTCCATCTCGGCCTCGAACCGAGAGAGGTGGTCGACGTCAGCCGCCGGCTCTCGCTCCTGGCGTTCGTAGCCCCGCACTGCGCGGTCCCATCCGTCCCCTGGTCGCAAGTCTGGCCAAACGAGCTCCGTCCATCCGCCGAACGGGGCCCCCGGGGAATGGTGTCAGATCAACGGCGGAGCACGGGCTGCTGCCCCGACGCTCGCCCCCCGAAACCCGGACCCCGGCGTGCGGTCACCCCCCAAATAGTGGCGACCGCCCCCAACCCTACCGGCCCATATGTACGGGGGTCAGTGCTCAGGTGACTCAACAGGCGCGGAAGTGACCAGTTCTGTCAGAACGCCGTGGCAGTCCTTGGGGTGCAGGAACGTGATTCGTGACCCCATGGAGCCGCGTCGGGGCTCCTCGTACAGAACGCGTACGCCCTTTTCCTTGATGTCGGCCGCGTCGCCGTCCACGTCCGCCGTACCGAAAGCAATGTGGTGGACACCCTCGCCGTTCTTGTCGAGCCACTTGGCGACGGTCGAGTCCGGTCGCGTCGGCTCCAGAAGCTGCAGGTAGGAGGCCCCGCCGTCGGACGTGTCGTTGATCTTGAGCATGGCCTCGCGGACGCCCTGCTCCTCGTTGACCTCGGAGTGGAACACCTCGAAGCCGTATGTGGCCCGGTAGAACTCGACGGTCTTGTCGAGATCGAAACAGGCGATTCCGATGTGGTCGATTCGCGTCAGCATGGTGTTAGTGCAGCGCTCCGGGGATGGTTACGCAACGTGCCAGCGATCACACCGACTGCCGGGTGACGGCACGGAGTGCCACTCAGTACATTCGAAGTAAACCCTCGTTCACTCCTCGGCAGTGCAGCCGGAAGGGGATCGCAGCTCATGTCTGGATCGAACAGCACCACCTCGGTGATCGTCGCGGGGGCACGTACGCCCATGGGACGGCTGCTGGGCTCCCTCAAGTCCTTCTCCGGAGCCGACCTCGGCGGCTTCGCGATCAAGGCCGCCCTCGACCGTGCGGGGATCGGTGGCGACCAGGTGCAGTACGTGATCATGGGTCAGGTGCTGCAGGCCGGGGCAGGGCAGATTCCGGCACGCCAGGCCGCCGTCAAGGCCGGCATCCCGATGAACGTCCCGGCACTCACCGTCAACAAGGTGTGTCTGTCCGGCCTCGACGCCATCGCGCTCGCCGACCAGCTGATCCGCGCCGGCGAGTTCGACGTGATCGTCGCGGGCGGCCAGGAGTCCATGACCAACGCGCCCCACCTGCTGCCCAAGTCCCGCGAGGGCTTCAAGTACGGCGCGATCGAGATGCTCGACGCCATGGCGTACGACGGCCTGACCGACGCCTTCGAGAACATCGCCATGGGCGAGTCGACGGAGAAGCACAACACCCGCCTGGGCATCCAGCGCCCCGAGCAGGACGAGATCGCCGCCCTGTCCCACCAGCGCGCGGCCGCCGCCCAGAAGAACGGCATCTTCGAGGCCGAGATCACGCCGGTGGAGATCCCGCAGCGCAAGGGCGACCCGGTCCTGTTCAGCAAGGACGAGGGCATCCGCGGCGACACGACCGCGGAGTCCCTGGGAAAGCTGCGCCCGGCGTTCACCAGGGACGGCACGATCACGGCCGGTTCCGCCTCGCAGATCTCGGACGGTGCGGCGGCCGTGGTCGTGATGAGCAAGGCCAAGGCGCAGGAGCTGGGCCTGGACTGGATCGCCGAGATCGGCGCCCACGGCAATGTGGCGGGCCCGGACAACTCGCTCCAGTCGCAGCCGTCCAACGCGATCCTGCACGCCCTGAAGAAGGAGGGCCTGGAGGTCGAGGACCTGGACCTCATCGAGATCAACGAGGCCTTCGCCGCCGTGGCGGTGCAGTCAATGAAGGACCTCGGAGTTTCAACAGAAAAGGTGAATGTCAACGGCGGTGCGATTGCCCTGGGCCACCCCATCGGCATGTCCGGCGCCCGGCTCGTCCTGCATCTGGCGCTGGAGCTGAAGCGCCGGGGCGGCGGCGTGGGTGCGGCCGCGCTGTGCGGTGGCGGCGGTCAGGGTGACGCACTGATCGTGCGGGTACCCAAGGCCTGAACCCTCTCTCCACGTACCTCTCTGAACGGAGCTGTGATGCAGGACGTCTCCACACTCGTCGCCCAGGCGAGAGAAGGCCGGCCGCGGGCCGTGGCCCGGCTGATCTCCCTGGTGGAGGGGGCGTCCCCGCAGCTCAGGGAGGTCATGGAGGCGCTCGCTCCGCTGACGGGCAATGCGTACGTGGTCGGTCTGACCGGCTCGCCGGGCGTCGGCAAGTCGACGTCCACGTCCGCGCTCGTCACGGCGTACCGCAAGCAGGGCAGACGGGTCGGCGTCCTGGCCGTCGACCCGTCGTCCCCCTTCTCCGGCGGCGCCCTGCTCGGCGACCGCGTGCGGATGTCGGAGCACGCCTCCGACCCCGGCGTGTACATCCGCTCGATGGCGACCCGGGGCCACCTGGGCGGGCTTGCGTGGGCAGCCCCGCAGGCGATCCGGGTGCTGGACGCGGCGGGCTGCGACGTGATCCTGGTCGAGACGGTCGGCGTGGGCCAGTCGGAGGTCGAGATCGCCTCCCAGGCCGACACGTCCGTGGTGCTGCTGGCCCCCGGGATGGGCGACGGCATCCAGGCGGCGAAGGCCGGAATCCTGGAGATCGGTGACGTCTACGTCGTCAACAAGGCCGACCGCGACGGCGCCGACGCCACCGCCCGCGAGCTCAACCACATGCTGGGCCTGGGCGAGTCCCGCGGCCCGGGCGACTGGCGCCCGCCGATCGTCAAGACGGTCGCAGCGCGCGCCGAGGGCGTCGACGAGGTCGTCGAGGCCCTGGAGAAGCACCGCGCATGGATGGAGGAGCGGGGCGTACTGGCGGACCGCCGCCTGGCCCGCGCCTCGCGCGAGGTCGAGACCATCGCCGTGACGGCCCTACGGGAACGCATCGGCGACCTGCACGGCGACCGCCGCCTGAGCGCACTGGCGGAACGGATCGTCGCCGGGGACCTGGACCCCTACCGTGCGGCGGACGAACTGGTGGCGGGGCTGACGCAGGGCTGAGGCGATTTATCGCGTGGCCAACTCCCGGCCCGCGCTGTTACGTTGATGCGCATGTACCTCCTCTTGGCATAGGGCACGCCCAGGCCCGCGTACGGCGAGCGGCAGTCGACCGACGAAACGACTGACTGACCGCACGGCCGCCGCGGCGAACAGGCGTCCCCTTTTCCGCCTCGAGTCGAGGAACTCCCGTGTCTTCCACGCCAGCGGGACGGCCGTCGTATGCCGCCGTCCTCCGCATTCCGCATGCCCGCCGTACCTTCGCCGCCGCCCTGCTCGGCAGGCTGTCGTACGGAATCGTCCCCCTGTCGGTGATGCTCGCCGTGACCCGCGCGTCGGGGTCGTACGCGGTGGCGGGCACCGTCATGGCGCTGTTCGGCGCCACCAGCGTCTTCCTGTCGCCCGCGCGGGCCGCCCTGATCGACCGGCACGGGCCGCGCCGCACGCTCGTCCCGATGGTCACGGCGTACGCGGCCCTGCTCGGGCTGCTCACGCTGCTCGTCCGGCGCCCCGGTGCCGTCTCCCCGCTCGTCCTCGGCGCCGTGACCGCCACGGCGGGCGCCTGCACTCCTCCGCTGGGCCCGACCATGCGCGCCGTATGGGGCCGGCTGGCCCCGGACCGCGCCCTGCTGCAGCGCGCCTACAGCCTCGACGGCGTCGCCGAGGAACTCCTCTTCGTCTCGGGACCGCTCCTGGTCGGCATCCTCGTCGGCTTCGCTCCACCGACGGCCGGCATCGTCTTCGGCACGGCGCTGATCGTGACAGGCACGGCCGGGTTCGTCATGTCGCCGGCTGTCGGGGCGGCGAGGGCCGTGGGAGCGAGTACGGGGCGGGGTGGGGGCAGGCGGGACGCGGGCGTGCGGGGGCGGCTGCGCGGGCTGCTCCCCTCGCAGGGCGTGGTCGCGCGGGGGTGGCTGAGGGGGCTTGAATCCGGGCGGAGTGCGCTGCACGGGCGCCGTTCCGCGCAGGGGGTGGGCGGATGGCTGCGCGGGCTCGTGTCCGGGCGAGGCGTGGTCGTGCGGGGGGCGCGGCGTGAGGTGCTCTCCGAGTCGGGTGCTGTTGGGGGGAGTGCGCTGGGCGGATGCCGTTCGGGGAGGGGTGTTGCCGCGCGGGAATCGTTGGGCGGGCTTGTCCCTGGACGGGTTGGTGCGCTGCGCCGAGTTCGTGCCGGGCTGGGTGTGGTCGCGCAGGGGGCGCGGCGCAGGCTGCTCTTCGGGCCGGGGGCTGCTGGGCGGAGTGTGCTGCGCCGAGTCCGTGCCGGGTGGGGTGGGATCGCGCCTGGTCGGCTGCGCGGGATCAGGCCGGGGGCTGACGGGCGGAGTGTGGTGCGCCGGGTCCGGCTGCGGCGCGGGGCGGGGCGGGGTGTGCTGCGTGGGATTCTGCAGCCCGTTGTCGCTGCGGGTGGCGTCGGGCTGACGCTGGGGGTGGTTGACCTGGTGGTGGTGGCCTTTGCCGAGCAGCGGCACTACGGGGATGGCGCCGTGGCCTGGACGCTGGCTGCGCTGTCGGCCGGGAGTGCGGTCGGCGGTCTGGTCAACGGGGCCGTCCACTGGCGTGTCCCGGCCCCGGTGCGGCTGCCCCTGACGGCGGCGGGCCTGGGGGTGGCGTTGCTCGGTGCCGGGTTCGCCCCCGGGCTCGGCGCGCTCGCCGTCGCGCTGGCGGCCGCGGGGTTCTTTGTCTCGCCGACGCTGACCACCGCCTATCTGATCGCCGACGACGCGGCGGCGCCGGAGGCTCGGGTCCGGGCCGGTGCCTGGGTCAACACGGGGGTGAACGCGGGCGGTACGGCAGGCGCGGCCGTGGCGGGGCTCCTGGTGGGCGGGATGCCGACTGCGTTGTGCTTCACGGCGGCCGGCGCGGCAGCCCTGCTGACGGCCCTTGCGACGGTGCGGCGTGGCCGTGAGCGGAGCACCGTTCGGGCGGTGCCGGACCGGAGCGGCGAGGAGATCGCCCCCGCGGCCTGACGACGCGTCAGCCGTCGTTGCCGTACGGAAGTGGCTGGATCGTCCGGGCAGTTGGGGCGAGTGCTCGCCATTCTTCGAGGCAACGCAAGCACGCCGTACGGCACGGCGGAATGCCGGCCGGGACGCACCGGCAGGCGGGGCCCTCTTCGGACTCCGCCTGCCGCTTGCACCGTAGAACCGCTAGGGACGTCCCCGCTGCCCGCGCAGGTGCTCCGCGATGGGCTTGAGGCCCTTGTCGAGTTCCGCCATCGCCTCGGGGGACAGCAGGTCGATGAAGTGCCGGCGCACGGACGCCACATGATGCGGGGCGACCTTCTTCATCGTCTCCATGCCGTGCTCCGTGAGGACCGCGTAGAGCCCGCGGCGGTCGGACTCGCAGTTCTCACGGCGGACCAGGTTCGCGTTCTCCATCCGGGTGATCTGGTGGGAGAGGCGGCTCTTGGACTGGAGGGTGGCGGACGCGAGGTCGCTCATCCGCATCCGTACGTCCTCCGACTCGGAGAGGTTCACCAGGATCTCGTAGTCGTTCATAGTCAGGCCGAACGGCTGCAGGTCCCTCTCGAGCTGGTACGTCAACAGCCTGTTGACCTCCAGGTGGGTGCGCCAGGCGCACTGCTCCGCATCGGTCAGCCAGCGCGTGGCCGTCTCGGTCTCCATGAATGAAGTCTACCTAAAATGTTGAAAGGCGAACTAGTGAGGGTGGTGTGATGTCGGCGCGCACACGTTCGACGTCACACTCCGCAGACTACCGCTCACAGCCCGAAGCGACGCTGGAGGTCCCCCAGCTGTCCGGGAAGGCGCGGTGAGCCGGCTTGCTGTGAAGGGCCCGTGTGTGCCCCACCGCCACCGGGTACCCCGGGCTCCGGCGGAATCGCCCCCGTGGCCTGCTCTGCCATGAGGGTTTCCGAGGACTGGAGCAGGACCGTGCCGGCCCCCACGAACTCGAACTGGTGCTCCTCCCCGGAGGCCCCGCCGAGGCCCGTCATCGCACGTAGACCGCCCATTACACCCGTCAGGTAGCCATGGTCGTAGTGATGGCACGGCGACGGGCAGTCGGCCCAGCCTACGAGCGCCTGCGGGTCCACCCGGATCGGCGGTTCCATGAACACCACCGGACCGTTAGATGCGGCCACGAACTTTCCGGTTCCGATCAGCGTCAGAAAACCCGGAACAATCGATTGCTTGAGCGCGAGACTTGGCTGAAAAGCGAGCAGATTGCCCGAGCGAATGGTCAGGTTGCCGTCCTCGAGGTCGTACGAGTTCACATCGAAGGCCCGGTCGGCGAGGAGCATCTTGCCCGAGCCCTCCGCCACGACCCAGTCGCTCGCATGCAGTGGCGAATGAAAGGACGTACGGACAAGACGGTCGAGTCGGCCGTGCCCGATGCCGTTGAACTCCATCGAGCCGTAGTAGGCGATCATCTTCCCCTTCTGCAGGAACCACTGGCTCCCCTTGAGCTCCACGCAGAAGGTGTACTTGTTGACGTTGTCGTCCACCGGCAGCGTCATCGGGTCGAAGACCGTCGGGCCGCCCGGGGTGCCGTACGCGCTCACAGCTTCTCCTCCGAGGCCTGGACGTACACCGTGCCGTTGCCGCTGAGCTCCAGCTGGAAGGCCTCGCCGGAGCCGCGGCCCACCATGTCGCGCCAGCCCAGCGCCGTGGACAGCTTGTTGCGTACGTCGCCGTGGTGGGCGACGTAGGCCTGCGGGTCGACGTGGACCGGCCGCTGGGGAGTGATCGGGATCTCGAAGACACCGCCGTGGGCCATCACGGCCACCGAGCCGTGTCCCTTGAGGGTGGTCGTGAACAGCCCCTGGCCGGTGACCTGGCCGCGGACCATGCCCATGACCCCGCCCTGCGAGCCCATGAACATCGTGCCTTGCTGGAGCGTGCCCTCGAAGGCGAGCAGACGGTCCGCCTCCACGTAGAGGGTGTCGCCGGTGAGGTTGATGACCTGGATGTGGTGGCCGCCGTGCCCGAACATCACCGTGCCGCTGCCCTCGACGGACATCAGCGGCGTGGCCTCGTTGGCCACGCGGCGGCCGATCATCGACATGATCCCGCCCTGGCCGCCCTGGATGTTGGGGGTGAAGGACACCTCGCCCTTGTACGCGAGCATCGCGCCGCGCTGGCTGAACAGCCGCTGGCCGGGCAGCACCGTCGCCTCGACCATCTTGGAGTTGATCTCACGGAAGGGCATGTCACACATCCCCCGCGATCGTGTTCCGCTCGCTCGGCTGTACGTACACCAGCCCGTCCCCCTCGAAGCGGATCTGGAAGGCCTCGCCGCCGCCCTCGCCGAAGAAAGTGCGGAACGTCACACCGGACTGGAAGGACTGCCGCAGATTCCCCTGGTGCGCGATGTAGGCGCCGGGGTCGACGGTCAGCGGGTACTGCGCGCTCACCCGCAGCACCACCGCCGGGCCGTCCGACATGATCGCCGCCTGGCCGTGGCCCTCGACGGTCGTCGTGAACAGCCCGTTGCCCTGCGAGGCGCCGCGCAGCCCGGTGAAGGTCGTGCCGGTCCTGAGGCCGGCGTCGGTCGCGAGCAGATTGCTCGACTCCACATACAGCTTGTCCCCCTGGAGACTCACGAGATTGATCTCGGAGGCCCGGTCCGCGAACCAGCACGTCCCGTGCCCCTTCACCTCCATCACGGTCATCTGCTCACCGGTGAGCCGCCGGGTCACCATGCCCCGGATGCCCTCACCGCCGCCGCTCATCTTCTTGAAGGCCATCTGCCCGTCGTACGCGACCATCGAGCCGTTCTTCGCCTTCACGGCGTCGCCGGTCATGTCGACGGCGAGCACCTTGCTGCCTTGAAGTCGGAACATCGCCACGCCGTGAAGGTAGCCGCTGGGCGGGTGCACCGCACAGGGCCCGTGGGTGGAGACACACCCTGACCGCACCCCTAGGGGAACCGTTTGTCACAATGGGGGACGCTTGTGCTTCCGTTCACAAAGAGCGATCCGTCTCCCACCGAAGGTGACCCGTGGACATCAAGACCGCCACCGCCCTCCGCCGCCTGCGCCTCGTCTCGGCTCCCGAGGCCGTGTCCTTCCTCCTCCTGCTGGTCTGTTCCGTGCTGAAGCGGACCACGGACTTCAACGCGGTGCCGGTGATGGGCATGGTCCACGGCGTCCTGTTCATCCTGTACGTGATCTTCTGGGCCGACGCCTGGAACCACACGAAGTGGGACAAGAAGACCGCGGGGTTCTACTTCCTCCTCTCCGTCCTGCCGACCGGCGGTTTCTTCGCCGAGCGCAGGCTCAAGCGGGCCGCCGAGGACGCCGTCATCGCCTCCCGTGCGCGTCAGGAAGGAATCGTCAACGCATGATCGTCGCCTTCTCCGTCACGCCCCTGGGTGTCGGCGACGAGGTGGGGGAGTACGTCGCCGACGCCGTCCGCGTCGTGCGCGAGTCCGGCCTGCCCAACCGCACCGACGCGATGTTCACCTCGATCGAAGGTGAGTGGGACGAGGTCATGGATGTCGTCAAACGTGCCGTCGCCGCCGTCGAGGCGCGGGCGCCGCGTGTGTCCCTGGTCCTCAAGGCGGACATCCGTCCGGGAGTGACCGACGGTCTCACCGCGAAGGTGGAGACGGTGGAGCGGCATCTCGCCGAATAACGCTCTCCGCACGGAAACCCCGGCCCGCGCGGGCCGGGGTTTTCTTGTGCCGGTTGTTTGAGCGATCGCTCAAGAAGGTGTATGTTCACGGTCAAGTGGTTTGAGCAGTCGCTCAAACAACAACCTGACCTGGGGGATTCGTATGGGCCGCTCGGGGCTCTACATAGAGGCGCGGATCCGCACCGACCTCGACGAACTGTGGTCGCGCACGCAGGACCCGTCCCAGCATCAGCGCTGGGACCTCCGTTTCACCGAGATCCACCACCTCCCGCGTGCGGAGGGCGAACCGCAGCGCTTCCGGTATGCCGCAAGGGTGCTGCCGTTCCTCACGGTCGCCGGCACGGGAGTCTCGGCGGGTGAGCGGGAGCGCCCCGACGGGACCCGGACGTCCGCGCTCCGTTTCGCCTCGCCGCATCCGCTCTCGCTGCTGGCCGAGGGCAGTGGGTACTGGCGCTACATCCCCGACGGGGACGGCGTCCGCTTCCTCACCGGCTACGACTACCGGCCCCGCTGGGGCGGCTTCGGCGCACTCGCCGACCGGTTCCTGTTCCGCCCGTTGATGGGCTGGGCGACGGCCTGGTCCTTCGACCGGCTCCGGCTGTGGCTGGAGCGCGGGATCACTCCGGAGCGGGCGCGGACGAACTGGCTCGTCGAACTGCTGGTGCGGATCCTGGTGATCGCCCTCGCCGGCACGGGCTTCGGTTACGGCAATCTGCTGCAGCTGACCGGGCCGTTCGCCCCGCTGTTCTTCTACGCCGTGCCCTTGCTGGCGGTGGTCACCCTGTCGCTGGCTCTCCTCGCACCGCCGCTGTCCGCCACCCCGGCCGCTCGCCGTTGCCTGCGTACGCCGCCCACGCGCGTGCGTGCGCCGCGGGTTCTGCGCACCCTGGAGGGCCACCGATGACGGCGACGTCCACGAACTCGACGAACTCGATCTTCCGTACGGTCATGGGTGCGGACTTCGACCGCCTGCACCCCCAGCTGCAGCGGCGCTTCTCCGTCGGTCTGGAGAGCGGGGAGGCGTGCACCGGCCGCGGCGTGATGGACCGCATCTGGCACGGCGGATCCTTTGTGAAGCCCTTTCTCGCACTCGGCACCACGCGCAACATCCTCGTCCCGAGGCCGGGGCGTCAGGTTCCCTTTGTGATCGAGAATGTGCCGTACGTCGACACCTTCGGGCGTGAGACGGTGACTTTCGTGCGCACCTTCGACCTGCCCGGACGTTCCCGGCGTTTCGACGCCCAGATGGTGCTGAGCCCGCGCGGGGACCGCATCCTGGACTACCTCGGGACCCACCAGCACCTCGCCAGCGACCTGTACTTCCGTGCCGAGCCCGACGGGTCGCTGCTGATCCGCTCCGGCGAACACCGGTTCCGGGAGGGGGTGGTGGACGTGCGGGTGCCGGAGCTGATCGGGGCGAGCGCCGAGGTGCGGGAGTCGTTCGACGACGTGGTCGGGCGGTTCCGTATCCGGGTCCGGGTGGTGAACAGGTACTTCGGGCCGCTGTTCGGCTACGAGGGGTCCTTCGAGGCGACGTACACGGACATCCGGGCCTGTGGTGTGCGGCCCGGGCTGCGGCCCGTGCGCGAGGAGCGGCGCGCGTGAGTCCCGAGACGGCGAAGTCCCAGGAGACCAAGGCGAAACTGCTTGAGGGGGCGTTGCGGACGCTCACCGAGCAGGGGATCGCGAAGGTGTCGGCCCGTACGATCGCGACGGCGGCGGGGGTGAACCAGGCGCTGGTCTTCTACCACTTCGGCTCGGTGGACGAACTGCTCGCGGCGGCCTGCCGGTACGGGGCGGAGCAGTCGGTGGCGCGGTATCGCGAACGGTTCGCCGCGGTGACGTCGCTGTCCGAACTGCTCGCCGTGGGGCGGGAGATGCACGAGGCGGAGCGTGCCGGGGGGCATGTCTCGCTGCTCGGGCAGCTGTTGGCGGGGGCGCAGACGCACGCGACGCTGGGGCCGGCGACTGCGGCGGGGCTCGAGCTGTGGATCGTGGAGATCGAGAAGGTGCTGGTGAGGGTGCTGGCGGATACGCCGCTGGGGGAGTTTGCGGATCCGGTGGGGTTGGCTCGGGCTGTGGCGGCGGCGTTTGTGGGGATCGAGTTGTACGAGGGGGTGGATGCGGTGGGGGCTTCTGCGGCGTTGGATGCGCTGGAACAACTGGGGGTTGTGGTGGCGGTGTTGGAGGAGCTGGGGCCGGTGGCTCAGCGGGCTGTGCGGCATCGGTTGCGGCGGGTGGGGCGGCGCTGAGGGGG
>NZ_JODC01000044.1 GCF_000720765.1 Streptomyces sp. NRRL S-646 | reverse complement strand
GCCGTGCGGAAACCGAGCACGTCGCGCAGCACCAGCACCGCGCGCTGCCGCGGCGGCAGACGCTGGAGTCCTGCCACGAAGGCCAGGGCCAGCGACTCCCTCGACTCGTAGCGGGCGTCCGGTCCCGGCGCCGTGTCCGGCAGGTCCTCCAGCAGGGTGTCCGGGTAGGGCTCGAACCACAGCGGTTCCAAACGTCGCGTCGGCTCGGGCACGTCGAGCGGGGGGCCGGTCGGCGGCTGCTGGGGGCGGGGGCGGCGGGCCGTGTCGCGCAACGCGTTCAGGCAGCGGTTGGTCGCGATGCGGTACAGCCAGGCGCGTACCGAGGCCCGCCCCTGGAATCCCCCGAGCCCGCGCCAGGCGGCAAGCAGGGTCTCCTGGACCATGTCCTCCGCGTCCTGCACGGAGCCGAGCATCCGGTAGCAGTGCACCTGAAGCTCCCGCCGATAGGGCTCGGTGAGCTCGCGGAACGCCTCCCCGTCACCCGCCCGCGCCCGTACCAGGGTCGATTCGATCACCACGACATCCTCGCTTCGCCTCGTCGACTCGTCCTCCCGATAAGGACACCGTCCGGGCCGAAAAGTCATCGGTGACTTCCTCGATGCGGCCGTGTCTCAACAAGCGACCGCATTTCACACCGGCTTCCACACCGCACTTCACGAGGAACAAAGGAGATCGCAACCATGACGAACATCGCGGGCTGCGCAGTACTGATCACCGGAGGCAACCGCGGCATCGGCCGGGCGCTGGTCGAGGAGGCCCTGAGGAGGGACGCAGCGCGGGTGTACGTCGGTACGCGCGTGCCGCTGGACCATCCGGACGAGCGGGTCACTCCCCTGATGCTGGACGTGACCGAGGCGGACCAGTTGCGCCGGGCCGCCGAGGAGGTCGCATCCCACGGCGTCCTCGACGTGCTCGTCAACAACGCCGGCATCGCGCTGTACGACGACCTGAGCGACCGCTCCGTCCTCGAACGGCACCTCGCCGTCAATCTCTTCGGCACCTATGAGGTGACGGGGGCGTTCCTCCCGCTGCTGCTCCGCTCGCGGGGCGCGATCGTCAACAACCTGTCGGTGAACGGTCTCGCCCCCTTGCCGCTGATTCCGGCCTACTCGGTGTCGAAGGCGGCCGCGTTCTCGCTGACGCAGTCGCTGCGCGCCCTGCTGGCCGGACGCGGTGTGAGCGTACATGCCGTGCTGACCGGCCCCGTGGACACCGACATGGCCCAGGGCATCAATGTACCGAAGGCGTCCGCGGAGTCCGTCGCGCGGGCCGTCTTCGACGGGGTGGAGAAGGACGAGGAGGACATCTTCCCCGATCCTCTGGCGGAGTCTCTGGCCGAGGGCTGGCGCGGCGGTGTGGTGAAGGCCCTGGAACTGCAATTGGCGGAACTCTCGACGGCGCAACGTGCCAAGTCCTGAGCTGCGGAACTCGGTTGGCGCAGATGCCGGCGGCATGGCGAGGACCAGGACGCCCGCGGCGGCGGCCGCGCTGACGGCGATGCTCGGGCTCACCGCCGTGTCCTGGACCATCGCGGTCCGGCAGATGAACGGGGCGATGGACATGGGGGTTGCGACCCGGCTCGGTTCCTTCGGCTCCTTCGCCGCCCTGTGGGTTTCGATGATGGCGGCGATGATGCTGCCGGGCGCCACACCGGCGGTCCTGCGGTACGCCCACACCTACGGCGGTCGCGGACTGGCCGCCGTACCGGTGTTCGTCGGGGCGTATCTCGCCGTCTGGGCCCTCGTCGGCATCGCCGGGTACGCGATGTACCGGCCGCACGGGTCGTTCACCGCCGGTGTAGTGGTTGTCGCGGCAGGCGCCTACGAACTCACGCCGCTCAAGCGGCACTTCCGGCGGCACTGCCACGAGGACGTCCGCTCCGGGCTGGCGTTCGGGCTCTCCTGCGTCGGCTCGTGCATCGGGCTGATGCTGATGCTGCTCGCGCTGGGTTTCATGAGCCTTACCTGGATGTCCCTGATCGCCGTCCTCGTCCTCGCGCAGAAGCTGCTGCCCGCGAGAGCCGCCCTCGATGTGCCGGCGGGGCTGGCGATCGTCGGACTGGGACTCCTGATCCTCGCCGCACCCTCGTCCGTTCCCGGTCTCACGCCATCGATGTGAGACGTCATCGGCGGGGCGGACCGCACACGTCCGATGAACAAGAAGAAGCGACAAGAAGCACAAGAAAGCGAGAAACCATGACCGACCACAAGACAGGCACCCGTGAGGAGTGGCTCGCGGCCAGGCTGGACCTGCTCGAAGCCGAGAAAGAACTGACCCGGCGTAGCGACGAACTGGCGCGGCGGCGGCAGGAATTGCCGTGGGTCCGTGTCGACAAGGAGTACCGCTTCGAGACCGAAGGAGGCCCGGCGTCCCTTGACGACCTCTTCGCCGGGTGCTCCCAACTCCTCGTCTACCACTTCATGTTCGGGCCCGAATACAAGGCGGGGTGCCGGTCCTGCTCGGCGATCGCGGACGGTTTCGACGGCTCCGTCGTCCACCTCGGGCATCACGACGTCACGCTCTGCGCCGTGTCGCGGGCGCCGCTAGCGAAACTGCAGGCGTACAAGCGGCGGATGGGCTGGAATTTCCCCTGGGCGTCGTCGTACGGCAGCGACTTCAACTACGACTTCGGGGTGGCCCACACCGAGGAGGAGTGGCGCGCGGGAGCCGTCACGTACAACTACCGCGAGAACAGGGACTTCCGGCTGCCGACCGGCGAACTGGGCGTCCAACTCGCCGAGTTCGCGTCGAGCGTGGGAACAGACTGGGACACCTACCGGCGAGAGGGACCTGGCCTGAGCGTGTTCGCGCGCGAGGACGGGCTGGTCTACCACACCTACTCGGCGTACGAGCGCGGAGTCGACGGCCTGTGGGGCATGTACCAGTGGCTCGACCGCGCCCCGCTCGGCCGCAACGAGACCGGCATGTGGTGGCGCCGTCACGACGAGTACGGCAGCAAGTGACACCTATCGACGCCCTCACTGCCGATTTCCCGAGCCCGATGGCGCGCGAGCGCCGGTCCGCGGCTTCGCCCCTTCGCGGAGGAACACCATGACCACCCGCAACGCCCTCGTCATCGGCGCCGGCAGCGGCGTGGGCCGCGCCACCGCCGGTGCCCTCACCACCACCGGAGTCGACGTCCTGGCCATCGGCCACGAGCGGGACACCACGGATCCCGCGCAGGTCGCCGCACTCCTCGACGAGGCCGACCCGGATCTCGTCGTGGTCACCGCGGGGACGCGTCCGCGGATGGCGCCCATCGAGGAGCAGAGCTGGGAGTCGTTCTCGGCGCCGTGGAACGTCGACGTCAAGATCGCCTTCGAGGTGGGTCGGGCCGCACTGGCACGCCCGCTGCGTGCGGACTCGACGGTGGTGATCGTGTCGAGTGGGGCGGGACTTGGCGGCTCGCCGCTGTCGGGCGGCTATGCAGGCGCCAAACGGACGCAGATGTTCCTGGCCGCCCACCTTCAGTCCGCCTCCGACGCCCGCGGACTCGGCATCCGGTTCATCGCCCTGGTCCCGCGCCAGTTGCTGGTCGGCACTGAGATCGGTGAGGCCGCGGCCGCCTCGTACGGTGCCGAGAGTGGCCAGTCGGCGGAGGCTTATCTGAAGGAGCACTACCCGGTGCCGCTCGACGCAGCCGGGGTCGCGCGTGCCGTCCTCCAGATCGCCTTCGGCCAGGAACACCGCCAAAAGACACCGGTGGCCGTGACTGGCAAGGGACTTGAAGCCCTCTGACCCCCTCCTCGCAGGGGCGGGATGATCCCTGGCCACAGGCTGGTCGGATCCTGACAGCAGGACGGGCCGCTTTGACTGCCGGACAGGCCGGTGCTGGCCGCGCTGCCCGTGGGACAGGCTGATTCGACCGCGGGACGGGCGCCCCCTCCCCTCAGTCCTTTTCCCCGTGGACCGACTCCAGGAGCCGCCGCCCCGCGGGCCCGGAGACCCCGGCAGGACGGCCAGGGCGGTGATCACCACCGGTCCGGTGAGTGGCCGCACGGCTACCCGCCGGACCGGGACGACCTCCGCGGTCGCGCGATAGAGCATCGTCCAGGAAGGCTCCCCGGTGCCGATCTCGGCCATGGTGTCCTGGACATTGGTGAACGGCACTGCCCGTACCGGCTCGAACCCGGCCTCCGGCAGGCCGCCATGAGCAGGTCGTATGAGGCGGCGAGAGGAGGTAGACGTTGTCGCCGTAGAGGCGGAATCCGAGGCTCAGCCATCCCTGGGGGATCTTGGAGTTCACGCGGTTCCACTCGGCCTGCGCTGCCAGACGCTGGCTGCTGAGGTCGGTGATGCCGGGCGAGCAGGCCATGGCCCGATCACCGCCGAAGAACGGGGCTCCGCGCGGCTGCTTGAGCAGGGCGCCGAATGCAACCCCCATGCGGTGTCGAGGAGTTCAGTCGGCGGGTCGTACGCCCCCACCTGCACATGGGCCTTGAAGACACGTGCACCCGCCTCGATGGCCTCCTGCCCGTAACCCGCAACGCCCGCTCTGGGAAGAGAGTTGAAGTGTGCAGACAGTCCGGAGTGCGGCCGGCGAAGTCCGCGGCCCAGCTGTTGAGCCACTGCGCCATACCCGGCTTGTGCGGGTAGACGATGGCGATGAAGCGACGCACGCCGAACTCTCTTATCAGCGCGACCCGTTCCTCTGTCTCCCTCCCCCTGGCATGTGATGGGCCATTCGACGCCACCGTTCAGCGGCCCAGTGAGTCGAAGTGGTCCCAGACCTTGCGCAGCACCTGCTCGGGCATGAAGTGGGTGTGCACGTCGAGCAGCCCGGGCAGCCCGAGCCGCTTCCAGAACCTGCGGACCTCGTCCGCTTCGTTCTCTTCGGTCATGCGCCGCCCCGCTCGAAGCCGTGGCTGTGCTCGACCTTGGCGATGTGCAGGGAGTACCGCTCGTACCAGTGCTCCCGTCCGTACGCCTTGGCGGCCCGGTGCTCGGTGTGGTTGCGCCACTCCTTGATCCCGGCCAGATCCCGGAAGTAGGCGACGGTGACGGAGAGCCCGCCGGGCGTGCGGGCGGAGTCCTCGCCGAGGAACCCGGGAACCTCCTTCACCAGCTCGCCCATGCGCTGGGCGGTCTCGCCGTATCCGCCGTCCGCCTCGGTGCGCAGGGAGGTGAAGACGACGGCGTAGTAGGGCGGCTCATGGGCCGCGACAGGTGCAACGCGTTGATCGCTCATGTCGTTCACGATCGTCCCGGGCCCGCCCCCTCGTCCACCCTCCTTGCCGAAAGGGATCCACAAGGGATCCAACTCTTGACCCTTCAGCACCGCTCTGCGTCGCGGCCTGCTCGCGGCCGGCGTCCGGTGAGTGAGTTCTCGCGGGCGCAAGGCGTCGCTGCCTGGTCACGGCCCGAGGACACAGTGCGGCCTGTTGGTCGAGAACGAGGCGTCCCTCGTGGTGCGCTGCCTCAGACAGGACGGTGAGGACCGAAGGGCCTACGACTTCTCGCGTTTACGTATGACTCCGGGGGCTGCGCAATACCCCTGCAAGGTTCAGACGGCGGGCGTCGTGCGCCGCCTTGTCTACTGCGACGCCTACGTACCCGAGGACGACCAGTCCTGGGACCTGACCACCGATGCCTACCGCAGCCTGTTCCTGGAGAGCGCGGCGGCGGACGGATACGCGGTCCAGCCGCCGTCCGGCAGGGATCCGCGCGTGACCGCACATCCACTGGCCTCTTTCCTCCAGCGGATCCGGCTGGACACGGGCGGCCTGCGTGAGGTCAAGACCCGGGATTACGTGTATCTGTCCGGGTGGGACGGCACGCCCTTCACCACCGTCCGCGACCGGCTGGCCAACGATCCAACCTGGCGCGTCCACACCCTGGACAGCGGCCACGACGTCTGGAGGGATGCCCCGCAGGAGTTCTTGGAGACCCTTCTGCTGGGCGAATAGCCAGGACGCGGTGCGCGGACGTCCTCATCTGTCGTGCAGTTCATCTGGCAGTGGTGGCGTCGAGGTTCGTCAACACGAGGAGGACGCGCAGGAGGTGGGTGGCGCGGGCGGGATCGGTGCGGAGTTTGGTGAGGATCCTCCAGTTCTTCAGGTGGGTGAAGCCGTGCTCGACCGAGGCGCGTGCGGCGGCGAGGGCAGGGTTGGCGTCCTTCTCGGCGGGGGTGAGCTTGCGGGCCCGAGTGTCCTTGAACCCGGTGATGACCCCGGGTGCATCCGCGTCGTCGTCCAGGCCGATAATGCCTGGGTCGGCCAGGGCGCCGAGGCCGGTGGCACACAGGTGGGCCACGACGTGGTCGCGGCGGGCGGCGGTGATGTCGTGGGTGCGTCCGGGTCGGGCGGCCGAGATCCAGATCATTCGACCCCGCTCATCGGTCAGCCGACAACAGTCCGAAGAGATCAGTAACGCTCCTGGTCGACGCCGAGGAAGTCGACCCTGACGCAACGTACAAGATCACCTAAAAGATCTCTGGTGACGAGTCCGGGCCGATCATCGAGACGGCAGAGCTGTCCGACGAGACGAGTCTGAACTACACGCCGTCTGTGATCTCCACGGCTTCGCCAGGCACGAAGGTGACCGTCGAAATCACCGACGTGGCCAAGCAGGGCGTTTAGGCAGCACGTTCATCGGCCCGCTCCGTAGGCCAGGGCGGGGCCGTCGTCGCCCAGTGGTCAACCCGTCATCGGTCGTTCACAAGAGTCGACGCAAAAGAGACAGGAACAGAACCGTCAAGGCCACCTCCACCGCGAGAACGCCACACACCTTGCGACCCAGCCAATGGTCCATGCGCTCCTGGTCGCGCCGAAAGTGCCAGGACTTGCTATGGCCCGGCCGGCGAGGTCGCAGCGCTCGGAGCCCATCGGGTAAGGGGGTGCCCAGAGGGTGAGCCGCGTTGCCTCAGATGCCAGACACCCTGCCAGTGCGTGCATGCTCTTCGCGGTCTACCGTGCGCTCCCTGTGCTCCTGATGGATCGTCACGATTTCCCTCTTCCCACGGTATGAGTGGTCCCAGACCGTCACCATCCACTGTTATGACGTTTCTCAGGGAACCCACCCACTTCACTCCCGATACGTGTGTCTTGGGCAGAGACGGCGTCGACTGGAGTCCTATTGCGTCTGCAGGAGCAATGAGCGCCTTCTGCGGCATCATGGCGGGCTTCGTTCTCGCCGGCCTGGTCACCGTCATCGGTCAGAAGAATCCTCAGGGCGGGGACGGCCATGCGTCACGTGGCCTGAAACTCTTCCTGCCCTGCTTCATTGGTCTCGCAACAGCGTCGTACCTGTATGCCCTCACCTCGGGGGAGCTGGTATGCACCCGGGCGATCACGGAGCAGTTGTTCTTCGGGGCGATCCTTGCCGCGGACGCTCTGATCGTGGTTGTCGCGCTAGCCTGGCTCCTGCCAGCTTACGACCGCAACAAGCACGGGGAAGTGCGCTTCTTCCGTGGATTGATCCAGTTCACGGCGCAGTTCGCGATGCTGATGATCATCATATCCGCCGACGGATTCAACAACTCGGTCCTTGAGCGGCACGTCAACATCTGGGCCACCGTGCTCGTCTACGGTGGCGGAGTCGCCTTCATGTGCGCCATCCTCTTCGTCTGGCGGAAGCCTCTTCCCCAGGCACCACCCCCACCCACCCCGCTTCCCAACGGACTCTCCCCAGCCGATTGGCCTGAATACTGGCGCGACGAACTCCTCCTGAATCGCCGTGTGGAGGTCGCGGCCAGGACTGCAGTAACAGTGGGCGGCCTCCTTGCCGTCCCCGGCGGGTGGGTCGTAGGCATCGCCTGGAACCACTGGACGTCGGTGGCTTCGTGGCTCGCCTACACGCTGTCCGGCGTCACCCTCGTACTGCCCGGACTCGCCATCGTCACCGCCGTACGGTCCGCTCCCCGGGCCTGATCGACTGTGTCGATGCGGACCGGGGTGTGCGTGCGGCGGCGCCGGCGAAGCGGTTGAAATGCTGGTAGCAGCAGCCACTTGGCCTGCCGCACGAGCCACGGCGAGGGAGCCCGCTCGGCGCGCGTCTGGCGCCGCGTAAGCCATGGAGGGGAACAAGGGCAAACCGCGCCAGATGATCAGCCCAAGGATTGTCCCGCAACGTTGAGGTGGGAGGCTGAAAAGGCGAAAGGAACGCCGCCTATCCTCGTGTTGTGCGGCTACCACGGGACCCGTCGAACGACGCCCATGTTCTGGCGGCAGCCTTTCCGGCTCGTCTTGCCGACGACGTGCAGGACGTCCTGGCTGTCATGCCGGATGCCAGATTCGCGCCGTCTCAGCCCTTCGAGGTCGAGGTGCAGGGTGAAACGGTCGCCATCCCCTCACGCATCTACAACGAGGAGCCGGATGCCGACTTGGAACGCCGCCCGCCCAAAACCCAGCAGGTGATATTGCACTGCCTGTACTCCCGGCACTGTGACGGCCTGGTCCGCCAGCGCCGCCTCGAGCAGCTCGTGGCATCCAGAGAGCCGTGGGTGGTCCCGTTCGTGGTGCAGCTGGCCGGCGAGTACGTGCTGGAGATCCTCGAGGCCATCAGCCGGGGGCTCCCCGGACTCTCCAGGCCAAACTCGCCCCAACGCCGACTCTACGGGCAGTTCATCGCCCGGAATCCGACCTTCTTCGCCCGCACAGAACGCCGCCTGGTCAGCTACTGGTCGTGCTACTACCGCTGGAAGTATGGAACGTTCGGCACGTATCCCGGATGCATCCTTCTGGAAGCATTCCGAACGGCCGTGGAGGAACAGGTCGGCACACCGTGGCCCCGGCACACACCGCCCCCGGCCCCCGCGATGACGATGCCCCGCGCGTAACCCGGCGAAGGTCCGCCACGCCGCACCGCCCGCGCGACTCCATGGGTCCTGTGCCTTTGCACCTGTCCCGGACTGCATGAAGTCCCGTGGCTGAACACGCCTGCGCACCGCCGACCGACAGCGTCTGCAGCGGTGCGCGCTCGCCCGGTCGATTGGTGATCGACTGCCATGGCCGTGCCGGAGGACGTCCGGGACGGAATTGGTCCACAACGGCCAACCTACCGGGTGCGCCGTGGCGACGGAGCAGGCGGTGATTCCGGGTGGATCTTGATCTGCGGAAGCTGCGCTATTTCGTAGCCGTGGCGCAGGAACTCCATTTCGGGCGGGCTGCGGAGCAGCTGCACATCGCCCAACCGGTGCTGTCCCGGCAGATCCGCAGCCTCGAGGACGATCTCGGAGCAGAGGCGTTCGACCGTGGCCGCCGCGGGACGCTGCTCACTCCGGCGGGAGAACAGCTGCTGGAGGACGCCCTCCCCCTGCTCGCTTCTGCCCAGGCACTGATGAGGCGCGTGAGATCGGCGGCCCAGGGCACCCAGTCGCTGACCATCGGCTTCATGCCCGGCATCACGGTCACCCCGGCCATGGTCGCCTTCACCGCGCACCATCCGGACGTGAACGTGCGCCTGCTGCGCACCACTTGGGACGACCAGGTGGAGGTGCTGCTGGACGGCCGGGCCGACGTCAGCATCGTGCGTCTGCCCATTGACCGCAACGGTCTGCAGATGCGTCCGCTCTTCCGGGAGCCCCGCGTCGTCATGGTGCCGACGGGGCACTCCTTGGCCGGCAGGACGTCAGTGAGCATCAAAGAACTCGCCGCCGAGCACCTCCTGCAGGATCCCCACGCCGTTCCCGAGTGGCGCGACGTGGCACTGGAACTGCAGGACGGGCGGCGCCCCGAGGTCCCGGTGATCCACCAGGTGGAGGAGAAACTCGAACTCGTGGCCGCCGGAGCGGGTGTCTGCGTGCTCCCGCTGTCGACCGCCAACTTCTACACCCGGTCGGACGTGATCCCGCTGCGCGTGGAGGACATCGGCCCCAACGAGGTGGCCCTGGCGTGGGTGGCGACCCGCCGCTCCCGCCTCATCCACGACTTCGCCCAGGTCGCCGCCGACACCCTCGCCCGGCCCCACACCCATGAGCCGCAGCCGTCTTCGGACTGAGGGAGTTTCCACGCGGACCCGGGCCGCTCGACTCCCAGCCGCGGGCGGTGCGCTAGCGGTGCCGAGCGACCGCGTCGGCATTGGCCCAGCGCCCGGTACCCCAGGTGCGCCGCCCGTTCCACTGGATCTGCTCGGCGAAGTGATCGAGTCCCGGTCGATCTGAGCGACGAGGTCCCTCAGGGGGCTGAGCTATGAACGTCGCGCGACGAAGACGAACTCCTTGCCCGGCCGGTCGGGCGCGTCGCGCATGCCCTCCACCTCATAGCCCTGGGCGAGCAGCTCCGTCTCCACCTCCCGCCGCTCCCGGAAGCGCAACGGGGAGTGCGACGTCAGCACCTGCCCGTCGGCAGCGAACCGGTAGGGCCAGCGGAAGGTCACCAGCGGCTCGCTCACCTCCACCACCTGCACCCAGCTCTCGACGGCGCCGACGCCCGGGATCTCCGTCACGCGATACGAGGCTTCACGGTTCCACTCCTCCCAGGCGCGTCTGGCCGGATCCCGGGTCTCGAACACCAGACGGCCACCAGGCCTCAGCGCCTCGTACGCGCCACGCAGGGTCTCCCGCCATGCCTGCGGCTCGAGGATCTGCTGGGCGACGTTCGCCGTCATGGCGAGGTGCGTACCGCGCATGGCGGGCAGCCGTTCGCCAACCCGCGCGGCGCCTCCGCGGGTACCCTGCGCGCCAAGGACCGCGCCTACATCGTGCCGATGACCTTCTTCGGCTACGGCCTCCTGCCCCTGGCCGACACCGGGATCGAGCTCGCCGCGCGGCTGGGTGCGAGCACGCACAGCGACCTGATGGCGCAGGCCGCCGCGTTCGGGATCAACACCACCGCTGCCACCGCGGTGCCCCGCGTCACCGCCGACACCGTGGAGCAGGTACTGGCCCGGTGCAGGAGATAGCCGCGCTACGGGCCGAGTTGCCGTTAGGGATCGACGGGATCGTCATCAAGGCCGATCTCGCGGCCGACCAGCAGGCGGCAGGTTCAGGAACGCGGGCCCCACGGTGGGCGATCGCCTACGAGCTGCCCGTTCTGCCGCAAATCCGAAGCTGATGCGCTCCGTCGAGCTCACCATGATGACCCAGGCCAGGAGGGCATCAGTTCCGCAGGTGACTGCGACAGCCCTGTTGCACTTCTCGGTTCGTGGGGGCGATTCACGAGTAGGGATGGCGCTCGTCAAAGCGTTCTGGCCGCAGTCCCGATGCTGTTGTTGATCTCTAAGTAGGAGTTGTCCCGCAACCGACAAGGCTGAGGGTCATGTTGTGTCAGTTTCGGCGCCGATGACGCCGGCCGAGCGAAGCGAACACCCTGGGCCTCCAGCAAGGAGGTGAGGGGTATCTCTCGACGAAGTGGCCGGCCACCACAGGGCCCGTTGGGACCATTCGCCTGTCTCTTGACGGTGCTCCGGCCAAGGTGCCTGGCGCAGCGTCGTTCACCAGGCGGATCGGTTGCGATCACTGACTCAACCTGCTTACTATTACGATCGTAATTTAATGGCCTGGGCCGTATCAGGCCACGCCATCCGCGCTCTGGCCATCTCCTCTCCACTTCACCGGGAACCTTCATGGACCTCTCCGCCAGCACCGCCCTTGTCACCGGAGCGAACCGGGGCTTCGGCCGGGCCCTCGCCGCCGAACTGCTCAGCCGCGGCGCCACCGTCTATGCCGGTGCCCGCAATCCCGACCAGGTCGACCTGCCCGGCGCCAAGCCGATCGCACTCGACATCACCGACCCCGCCTCCGTCGCGGCCGCCGCCGCGACCACCGGCGACGTGACCATCCTGGTCAACAACGCGGGCTCCTCCACCGGAGCCGACCTGCTCACCGCCGACCTGGACGACATCCGCCTGGAGATGAACACCCACTACCTCGGCACCCTGACGGTGGCCCGCGCCTTCGCACCCCAGATCGCGACCAACGGCGGCGGGGCCATGCTGAACGTCCTGTCCGGCCTGTCCTGGGTCAGCTTCCCGGAGTTCGGCGCCTACTGCGCCGCCAAATCCGCGGAGTGGTCGCTCACCAACACCCTGCGCGTACAACTGGCCGACCAGGGCATCCGCGTGACCGGTCTGCATGTGGGCTACATGGACACCGACATGGTCCGTACCGTCGACGCGGTCAAGTCCGACCCCGCCGACATCGCGCGCATCGCCGTGGACGGCATCGCCGCCGGCGCCTACGAGATCCTCGCCGACGACGCCGCCCGCCAGGCACAGGCAGCACTGTCCGGGGGCGTCTCGGTGCTCTACCCGCAGCTCCCCTGAGGATCACCCACCCCCACGGGCCAACCGCCAGGCACGTCCGCCAAGGGAACGCCACGGCACAGCATCTACGGTTCGCCGGTCGGCCATACGTGCAACACGACCGCCGACGGTTCCCCCGCGCGTCGGGTCTTGCCTGCTGAGCATTTCCGAACCTATTACATTATGAGCGTAATTCAATAGGGCTTGGCGATGACTCGCCATCAGCTCGAACGAACGGAGCCCACCATGCCGCACAAGTGCAGGCGGGGCCGGCCCAGCCGATGCAGCTCCGAGTGACAAGTCGGCGACACCCGCACCCCACCAGGCGCAACAGCTCCGTGGTCGCCGGACTCGATCACGGCCACGCAAGCCCAACCCCTCAGGAAATGGAAACCACGCCATGAGCCAGCCCAGCACGATCCGCCTGGAGCGGACGACCCCGCGGACCGCCAGGATCACGTTCTCGAATCCCCCCGTGAACCTGGTGATCCCCGAGTCCATCGTGACGCTGCACAAGATCGTCTCGGAGCTGGAGAACGACCCGGACATCCAGGTCGTCGTCTTCGCCAGCGAACTTCCCGACTTCTTCATCAACCACTTCGACGCCACCGCGGCCGCCGACCTCCCCGCGCCCGAGCACGAGGACGACAACCCGCTCTGGACCGACATGGTCCTGCGGCTGAGCAAGGCTCCGTTCGTCAGCATCGCGGCCATCCGGGGCCGTACCCGCGGCGCCGGCAACGAGCTGGCCCTGGCCTGCGACCTGCGCTACGCCAGCCGCGAGAAGGCGTTCTTCGGCCAGCCCGAGGTCGGCCTCGGCCTCGTCCCCGGCGGAGGGGGAGCCGAGCGACTGCCCCGTTCGATCGGCCGCGACCGGGCGCTCGAGGCCATCCTCGGCAGTGCCGACTACGACGCCGACCTGGCCGAACGCTGGGGATGGGTCACCCGCACCCTGCCCGACGCGGAACTCGACGCCTTCGTCGACGCGACCGTCGCCCGCCTCGCCTCCTTCGACCGGCAGGCACTGGCGACCGCCAAGTCCCAGGTCAACCGGGCGACACTGCCGCCGGACGCCCACCTGGTCGCCTCCTTCGGCGAGTTCGCGGGCACCCTGACGCAGCCGGGATTCGCCGCGCGTGCGGTCGGGCTCGGCGCACTGGCCGCCGAAAAGGGCCTCGACGTCGAGTACCAGCTGGGCGAGTACATCGGCCGGGTCAGCGAAGCCCTCTGATCACCCACGACCGCGCCCACGACCGACCGCAGCGCCCCACAGGGCGCCGCTAGGCGCCGCAACACCCCGGGCAGCTTCCATCCCCCACCCATCAGGGTTCCCACGGCGGCCGGGCACGTCTCAACGGCAGCCCGGCCGCCGGCTCTCCCGGCCGGAGGGCCCCGCCGCACCCACCGGGGTCCGAACACGGAAAACGCGACGACCAATGCCCCACCGTCGTCACGTGCAAGTGGACCGACCGTTCTCGCGTCCGGTGCCGTGACTTCGCCGACGGCACATGAACAGCTCTCGGCAGCGGCGCAGACCATCCTTTGAGAGGGCTTCTGCTGCAATGCCGCACCAACGGCTCGAAAGCGCAGGCCTTTGCGTCAGTGTCTGACTCTCGGGTGGTCGGCCCTGCGTCGGTCGGCTGCGGTCAGGCTTCTGGGCCCAGTGCTGCCGGCTGATCGCTGCTGCCGTGCGCCAGCGAGGCGAGAATCTCCTTGCGGCAGACATCAAGGATTTCGCCCGCCAGCGGAGAATCGTCCGGGCATGCCCGCGACAGCATGATCGCTCCGACCGAATGGGCGAGCATGTCGATCACCATGGTGCGGGCCGCGCGTTGGTCCGCATCCCCCGGCGTGTCGCTCGGGGCCTGCAGGGCAGTGAGCAGGCTCTCGATCCCGGCTGCGAACTCTGTTTTGACCTCCGCCGACTGACGTGCGGCATCGCCGCTGAGGGCCGCGACGGTGCAGCCGTCGCCGCGCCTGTCGCGATGCTCCCGGGAGACGTAGCTCTCGACGAATCCGGCGGGGCCCAGGCCTTCTGACCGTGCCGCGATCTGCGAGAGCCCACTCGCGGACGCTTCGGCCATCAGGTCGGCCTTGGAGCGGAAGTGCTTGTAGAACCCGCCATGGGTGAACCCGGCGGTTGCCATCAGTTCCGCCACGCCGACACCGTCATAGCCGCGCTCGCGGAACAGCCTGGCTGCTGTCGCGACGATATGCGCGCGGTTCTGCTCCGCCTGTTCCTTGGTGACCCGCATGTCCAGCCACCCCTCCTACGTCGACGCTCGTCGGCCAAGCATACATAGATGACGATCGACATCAAAGAGCTTGACTTTTTAGATGTCGATCGCCATCTTATTGCTCATCCCCACCAGAAAGGCCCAGGCCATGAGTGACACGCATGTGACCGCACCGACCCAGTACGTCGAGGTCGACGGCGACCGGTTCGCCTACCGCCGCTGGGGCAAGCCCTCCGGCGTCCCGATCTTCCTCGTCCAGCACTTCCGCGGGGGAATGGACCACTGGGACCCGCTGCTCACCGACGGCCTGGCCGAGGGCCGTGAGGTCATCCTGTTCGACGGGCGCGGCCTCGCCTCGTCATCCGGCACACCGCGCAACCGGATGGAGGACATGGCCGACGACATCGCCGCGGTCATCCGGGCGCTCGGGCTGGAGCAGGTCGATCTGCTCGGCTTCTCGATCGGCGGTTACCAGGCACAGGAGGTCGTGCTGCGCCACCCGCAGCTGGTGCGCAAGCTCCTCCTGCTCGGCACCGGCCTCCGGGGCGGGGACCCGACGACGGACCCCAAGGTGTACGAGCTGGCGCCGAAGCCTGACCTCACCATGGAGGACTTCCTCTTCCTGTTCTTCGGCCGCTCGGAAGCCGCCATCGAAGCGGGCCGGGCCTTCTGGGAGCGACGCCACCAGCGGGCCGACCAGGACCCGCCGATCCCGCTCGAAGCCGCACAGGCGCAGCTCGAAGCGCTTGGCGCCTATGCGGAGCCGCTGCCGGGCGAGAATCCCTACGCCCACCTGAACGCGATCACCCAGCCGACGCTGGTCCTCAATGGCGTGAACGACGTGATGATCGCCTCGATCAACTCCTGGCACCTCGCCCAGAACATCCCCAACGCCCAGCTGCTGATCTACCCCGACGCCGGGCACGGAGCGCAGTTCCAGTACCCCGAGCGGTTCCTGCAGCACGCTCTTCAGTTCCTCGACGAATAGGCAGCTGCGCGGGAACGGCACGTCCCCGGCCGACGGTCGCTCCGGATATTCCTGCGCCGCCCCCACCACCAGTAAAGCATTACGTACGTAATTTAATTTGCCCATGCTCATGGCGGATGCCTCATCGGATTCACATGCCTCATCGGATGCACCGCCCGGAACGCAGGTCCGCCGGATGTCCGCCACCAACAACCTGAGGAATCACGCATGCTCGACAGCCTGTGGACGCCGACCGTCGCCGGAAAGATCTCCCTGCCGCACCGTCTGGCGATGTCTCCCCTGACCCGCAGCAGGGCCACCCCGGACGGCGTACCGACCGAGCTGAACGCCGAGTACTACGCCCAGCGCGCCTCGCACGCCCTCATCATCACCGAGGGCACCCAGCCCTCCGCCGACGGCCAGGGCTACCCGGTGACCCCGGGCATCTACACCGACGAGCACATCGCCGGCTGGCGCAAGGTCACCGACGCCGTACACGCCGCCGACGGACGCATCGTCATCCAGCTCATGCACGTCGGGCGGATCTCCCACCCGGACAACACCCCCCACCACCGGCAGCCCGTGGCTCCCTCCGCGATCAAGCCGGGGGGCCTCACGTTCACCGGCGCCGGGATGCAGGAGATGCCCCAGCCGCGCGCACTGACCACCGACGAGGTCGCCGCGACGGTCGACGACTTCCGGCGCGCCGCCACGGCCGCCATCGCGGCCGGCGCCGACGGCGTCGAGATCCACGGCGCCAACGGCTACCTGGTCCACCAGTTCCTCGCCACCAACACCAACAAGCGAACCGACCAGTACGGCGGCTCCCTCGACAACCGCATCCGCTTCGCGGTCGAGGTCGCCACCGCCGTGGCCGACGAGATCGGAGGCGACCGCACCGGCATCCGGCTCTCCCCCGGCAACCCCTTCCAGCTCGGCGACCTCACGGAGGACGACCCCCACGAGCTCTACCCGCACCTCGTACGCGCCCTCGCCCCCCTCGACCTCGCCTACCTGCACCTCGCCCACGGCAGCGACGAGGAACTCCTGCGCACGCTGCGCGAGCTGTGGCCCCACACGCTGCTCCTCAACCGCGCCGGCACCGACATCGCCACCCGCGCCAAGGACATCGACAACGGCATCGCCGACGTCATCACCGTGGGCTCCATGGCACTCGCCAACCCCGACCTGGTCGAGCGCATACGTGCCGGCGCACCCCTGAACACCCCCGACCCCGCCACCTTCTACGGCGGCGGCGCGGCCGGCTACACCGACTACCCCACCTACGCCGCCTGACCCAAGCGCCCGGCGCCCGAGGAAATCGCCTTCCTCGGGCGCTTCGGCGTACGCACGGCACAGCCAGGCAACGGTGAACATGCGAGCACTGGCTCGCCGGACAGAACGTGCCGGAGGCCTCCGCCAACGACAACACGATGTTCTGACGCCACAGACCCACCCAGCCGCGTGAGCGCTGCACCGGGTACCGGGTGTTCTCCCCGAGCAGGGTCCGTGCGCGATGCCATCGCATCCGGACACACCCCAGGTTGGGCCGCCTGATTCTGCCACCTGGCTCGGCCGCCCTGGCCGAGCGAGCCTGCTCAGGAGAGTTGGCGCTTGAGGATCTTGCCGGTGGAGGTCAGGGGCAGTTCGTCGACGAACTGGATGATGCGCGGGTACTTGTACCCGGCGAGCCGTTCCTTCGCCCAGGCCACGAGCTCGTCCTCGGTCGTGCCGCTGCCTGCCTCGCGCACCACGACGGCCTTGATCTCCTCTCCGTGCGACTCGTGCGGTACGCCGATCACGGCGACCAGCGAGACCGAGGGGTGCTCCATGAGGACTTCCTCGATCTCGCGCGGGTAGACGTTGAAGCCACCCCGGATGATCATGTCCTTGGACCGGTCGACGATGTAGTAGAAGCCGTCCTCGTCCCTGCGGGCGAGGTCGCCGGAGCGGAACCAGCCCTCTTTGATCGCCTCGGCCGTCGCGCCGGGCCGCTTGTAGTAGCCCTTCATGACGTTGTGTCCCCGGATCGCGATCTCCCCGATCGCCTCGGGGCCGCCCTCGGCATCCGACCAGTCATCGCGGATGAGCTTCATCTCCACGCCCGGAATGGGCACCCCGATCGAACCGACGCGGGGCTCCTCGCCGAAACGGGAGAAGGACGCGATCGGCGAAGTCTCGGACAGCCCGTAGCCCTCGAGGATCGTCACACCGAAGCGGTCCTTGAACTGCTTGTGGATCTCGGCGGGCAGCGCCGCGCCGCCGGCCACGGCCACGCGAAGGGTCGCCGCCAGGCGGGCGACGTCGACCGTCTCGTCGAGCGCCGCGAGCAGACCCCAGTACATCGTCGGGACCCCGGCGAAGAACGTCACGTCGTGGGCGAGCATGAGGCGCAGGGCCGCCTGCGCCTCGAACCTCGGCTGCATCACGATCGTGCCGCCGAACGCGAAGGCGCCGTTCTGGACGACGGTCTGGCCGAAGGCGTGGAACAGCGGCAGCACACACAGATAGGTGTCGGGGCGCCCGGGATCGGCGGCGAACAGGTCGCGGCCGACGAGCGCGTTGTCGTACACGTTGCGGTGCCGCAGCTCCGCGCCCTTGGGATGGCCGGTCGTGCCGGAGGTGTAGAGGACCACCGCGGTGTCGTCCTCGTCGCGCTCGACCGTACGGAACGTCACGGGCTGCTCGGCGACGACCACCTGGTAGGACTCCGGTGTCCGGCTCCCGCCCCCGGCCGGGGCCGCGCCGTCGCTCTCAATCAGGAAGAACTCGGTGCAGCCCTCGGTCGCCCGGAACCCCTCCCACGCGGCCTGCGCGATCGGAAGCTCCGGCGTGCCCTCGAACGCGAAGTACGCCTTCGCGTCCGAGTCGGCGAGGTGGTAGGCGATCTCGCCAGACCGCAGCAGCACGTTCAGCGGCACGACCGCGGCGCCGGCCTTGAGGATGCCGAAGTAGACGCTGGAGAAGTGGGGCACGTTGGGGCAGGACAGCGCGACCTTGTCGCCCGGCTGGATCCCGCGCGAGGCCAGCAGGTTCGCGACACGGTTGGCGGCGGCGTCGAGGGCGGCGTACGTGATGCGGTTGTCACCGAAGACGATCGCGGTGCGCTCCGGGAGTCGGGACGCGGTGTCCGTCAGCAGTCGTGACACGTTGCGGCTCGGGCTGAGCATCATTGCTCTCCTGATTCTCCGGGGCGGTCGAGCCGGGCAACGGCCGAGGCCGCCACGTGGGCCATGGCCTGCCGTCCGATGGGCGGCGGATCGGCCGCAAAATCACCTGTCGACCGTAATATTACGTGCGTCAGACCATAGATTAGGATGGGATGCGAGGCAATGGCCCGGCGGAGTTGAGGGAGGAACCCTGTGGCGCGCTACACCAAGGAACACAAGCAGGTCACGCGGCAGCGGATCATCGAACAGGCCGGCCACCGGTTCAAGAAGGACGGCATCGACGGCTCCGGCATCTCCACACTGATGTCCGACGCCGGCCTCACCAACGGGGCCTTCTACGCCCACTTCGAGTCCAAGGACGACCTCGTCGCCCACGTCGTCGCCGAGCAGCTGCGCGCGCAGGTCAAGCAGTACGACACGCTGCGGCCCGGCCGCGAGGGACTCGAGGATTTCATTCGCTGGTATCTGTCGCCCGAGCACCGGGACAACCCCGGCGACGGCTGCCCGTCCGCAGCGCTGCTCGACGAGATCGGCCGCTGCGGTGACGCGACCAAGGACGCCTACACCGACGGCGCCAAAGCCATCCTGGACGAGCTCGCCGCCCGTCTGGCGCCCGAGGATCCCCAGTCCGCCCGCAGTCAGGCCATCGGCCTCTACACCATGGCAGTGGGAACGCTGCAGCTCTCCCGCGCGCTCTCCGACCGGAAGTTCTCCGACGAGGTCCTCGAGCAGGGGATCGAGAACGCCCTCGCCTTCGCGCGATGGCGGTCAGTACCGGCTGGCCGAGGATTCTGGCCTTCTCGGCTGGTTGCTGTGCCCCTACGCGGCACGGTTTCCGGTCGGGAGTCCGTGGCTTCCTGTTTCTTCGCGCTGTGCCGGGACCGCTCCCGGTCTTACCTGCGCTCCGCAGGCCGATACCGCCAGTCCGGCGGCCGTCTTCACGTCGATCGCGGCATTGGTGTCCCGGTCGTGGACCGTGCCGCAGGCGCTACAGGTCCATTCCCGGACGTTCAGGGGTTTGGGTCCATCCTTGACGCCACAGGTGGAGCAGGTCTGGGAGGTCGGCTCGAACCGGCCGATCTTCACCAGGGTGCGGCCGTACCGCTCCGCCTTGTACTGGAGCATGCTGAGGAACGATGACCATCCGGCGTCGTGCACGGACTTGGCCAGCTTCGTGCGGGCGAGTCCAGCCACCGACAGGTCCTCCACGGCGATCCCTTGGTTCTCGGATATCAGCTTCGTGGAGAGCTGGTGGTGGAACTCGCGGCGCGCGTCGGCAAC
>NZ_JODC01000043.1 GCF_000720765.1 Streptomyces sp. NRRL S-646 | reverse complement strand
GCTCGGCGAAGACGGCGCCGGCCGCCTCCATGATCGCGGCGCGGTTGCGTTCGGCGTCGGCGCGGCGGCCGCGCGGTGCGGGCTGTTCGGGTGCGGGGGTCGGCTGGTCGGCGAGGGTCACGGCATTCAGGGTACAGCGAACTTCCAGCCTTGCGGAGCAATCGCTCCGGTTGTGCCGCCCCCAAGGGGAGCACTCGCTCCGGTTGTGCTACCTTCAAGAGGAGCACTTGCTCCGGTTTGGTGTGGGAGGCCTCTGGGCCTTCGCCTGCACTCCTGCCTGAGCCCGACTCCCCCCAAGAACCCACCGGCGGACCACACGGCCCGCGAGATGAGGAGAGACCCCTTCCATGGCAACCCTTGGATTCATCGGCAGCGGCAACATCGGCACGGCTATCGCCCGGCTCGCCGTCGCGGCGGGGATCGACGTCGTGCTGTCCAACTCCCGCGGCCCCGAGACCCTGGCCGAGACAGTGGCAGAGCTCGGCGAGCGAGCCCGCGCCGCGACCCCCGAGGAGGCGGCCCGGGCGGGCGACTGGGTGGTGGTGAGCATCCCGCTGGCCGCCTACCAGCAGCTTCCGGTCGCCGCACTGGCCGGCAAGGTCGTGCTCGACACGATCAACTACTACCCGTTCCGCGACGGGCACATCGAGGCCCTCGACACGGGCAAAACCACCACCAGCGAACTCGTCCAGGAACACCTGGCCGGCGCACAGCTCGTCAAGGCGTTCAACAACATCAGCGACCACCACATCCCCGCCCTCGCCCGCCCCGCAGGCGCCGCCGACCGCACCGCCCTGCCCATCGCCGGCGACGACCCACAGGCCAAGGCGGACGCCGCCGACCTGATCAGCCGGCTCGGCTTCGACACCGTCGACGCCGGCCCCCTGACCGACAGCTGGCGCTTCGAGCCGGAAACCGACCCCTACGCGGTGCCGTACTCCGCCGCCCCCGACGCCATGAGGGCCTTCTGGACACAGGTCAGCGAAGCCCTCCACTCCGGCACCCTGCCGCAGACGCCGCCCCCCGTCGATGGAGGCGTCCCACTGCCCGCAGCACAGCTGCGCACCCTCCTCGCCGACACCTCCCGCAAGCTCACCGCCGACCGCGTGGTGGCCTGACCCCCTGATCAGTCCTTTGCCGATCCGCCGCACCCGCTCTGCCCTGGAGAGATCCCGGCCGAGCACGGACCCGGACGGAGGGACTAGCTATCCCATCCCTGTGCCACGAGGAGACCCAGCCATGCCGTTCACCGTCACCGACGTGCCGGGCTTGCCCGCCGGGTTCGCCGACACGTTCACCAGCAACACCGTCCAGACAAATGATCTGACCCTGCACGCCGTGGTCGGCGGCGACGGGCCACCGCTGCTGCTCCTGCCCGCCTGGCCCCAGTTCTGGTACCACTGGCGCCTGGTCATGCCCGCCCTGGCCGAGCACTTCACCATCGTCGCCGCCGACGTCCGCGGCCTGGGCGGCAGCGACAAACCCGCCGCCGGCTACACCCTCGGCACGCTCGCCGACGACATGGCCGACCTGATGACAGCTCTGGGCCACGACCGCTTCGCCGTCGCCGGCTACGACCTGGACATGAACGTGGCTCACGGCCTCGCCGCAACCCACCGCGACCGTGTCACCCGCCTTGTCGTCGGCGAGTCCGTCCTCCCCGGCCTCTCCCCGTCCCCACCTCTGATAGCGGACGCGGCCACCAACGCGTTCCTGTGGCACTTCGCCTTCAACCGCCTGAAGGACATCAACGAACGCATGGTCGCCGGACGCGAGGAGATCTACTTCGGACACCAGTTCACCTCCAAAGCCGCCCGGCCCGACGCCATCCCGCAGCACGTCGTGGACGTCTACGTCGACCTGCTGCGCGATCCGGCGGCCCTGCACGCCGTCTTCGAGTACTACCGCACCCTCGACGAATGGTCCGAGCAGGTCCAGCGCTGGCGCGACGAGGGACCGCTGAGCATCCCGGTCCTGGCCATGGGCGGCGAGTACGCCACCGGCACCGGCCCGAGAGAGGTCATGCGCCTGCTCGCCACCGACGTCACCGGACTGGTCATACCTGGAGCCGGTCACTTCCTGGCCGAAGAGGCTCCGGAAGCCCTGACGAAGGCACTGCTGGACTTCCTGCTCTGACCCGGCAGCGCTCAGGCCGACCCAGCAACACCGCCGGTGGCCGCAGCCACAGGTGCACGCGGCCACCACTCACGCTTCCCGTGCGTCGAGCAAACCAGCAAGGACAGCTGGCGCACTTGCCCGCACGGGTTCACGTGCTGACAAGCATTCATATTTCCCAAGAAGGACGTACATCCTATGAATATCTTGATCCTCGGTGCGACCGGCCCCACCGGCCGCCACGTGGTCGATCGGGCCATCGCGGCAGGCGACACGGTCACCGTCCTCGCCCGCAGGCCGGAGGCACTGGCCGACCTGGCGGGCCAGGTCAACGTGGTCGCCGGGGACGCCACCTCGCAGGCGGAAGTCGCCAAGGCCATGATCGGCCAGGACGCCGTCATCTCGGCTCTCGGCAGGAGCACCTCCGTGCGCGCCGACGACCTGTTCACCCGCGCCGCAGCGGCCGTGATCCGCGCGGCCGAGGAACAGGGCGTATCGCGTCTGGTCTGGATGTCCTCGTTCGGCGTGGGTGACACCTACCAATCGGCGAGCGTCGTGCAGAAGATCATGTACCGCACGTTCCTGCGGGACATCTACGCGAACAAGTACCTCTCCGAGAAGGCGATCCGCTCCAGCGGCCTGGACTGGACGCTGGTCTACCCGACCTTGTTGACCAAGGGCCCCGCCAAGGGAACCTACGGCGCCGGCGACCGTCTCCCGATGAAGGGCAACCCGAAGATCAGCCGCGCCGACGTCGCCGCCTTCCTGCACAAGGCGGCCCACAGCCCCGAGTGGATCAACCGCGACGCCGTCATCACGGACTGACGAGCCCAGGTTCCCCGCCGAACGCGATGTCTTGCCAGTGCCCTTGGCGGTCCGGCACGCCATGACCGGAATCCCACTCACGGCGCCGCCGGTCCCCGTCCACCGCGCGAGAAACGCGGCTCAAGGCCGGCTCTCGGCCGAGTTGCCGACCACGGCCACGCGTTCGACACGCCCACACAGGATGTTCAAGGGTCAGCGGTCAGTTGAGCGAAGGAGTTCACATGACTGAGCAAGTTGGCACGCCCATCTTCTCTTCCACCGCGCCGCCCCAGGCCCGCCTTCGACCCTGAGCTGACTCCCGTGCTGCGGCGAGCGAAGGTGAGGACCGAGGCGGTCCGGGCCGCCCGGACGGGTAACTGTCCGGGGTGCGGAGCGAGTTGGACGGTCGGGGTGGACCATCCCGTCTCAGCACGGTGCTGCTCTCCCCGCAGCCGCAAACGGTCCTGGCACAGACAGCGCGCGGAACAGCGCGGGGTGTGAGACCGCACGCCCAGTTACGGCGGG
Source organism: Streptomyces sp. NRRL S-646 (assembly GCF_000720765.1). Taxonomy (GTDB): domain Bacteria; phylum Actinomycetota; class Actinomycetes; order Streptomycetales; family Streptomycetaceae; genus Streptomyces. The sequence continues at coordinate 22,125 of NZ_JODC01000043.1, read as the reverse complement.
GCTGCTCCACGCGCCGCGCCCGTACGCCCTGTCAGCCGCGAGACGATCGGGCGGGGACGTTCGCGGGTACGCGCCGCGGCCGAATGGATCGAGAACGCCGTCACCCGCGGCGAGGTCGACCTGGACGAGCAGTTGGAAAGCTACTGAAGGGTTCGGGTGAGTAGGCGATGGGGCGGGGAGTCCCCACGTGCCGAGGCGCCAAGCAGGAACTCGCGGAGCCGCTGGATCGCCACGCGGGGGACGGCCTCCGCCAACTCGATCACCAACGCCGGTCCGCTCATGGCCCGGAGCCTAACCATCCGGGACTGCCACCCCCAACCGATTACTCAACGTGGCCGCCTCACAGAAGCAGAAGCTGAGCCAGAACCCGAGAATGGACAGCAGATTTACACCGCTTCCGGAGGCACCTCGTTTGGCGACTGTTCGATGTTCACGAGAATGAGCAGCACGCTGTCTGCACCCGACGGGCCCGCCCGTAAGCGTGCTTGTGTCCGGGGACAGGAGCCGTCACGCCGATCTCCGAACTGAAGGAGCAGGGGTGCACCGCCCGAAGGAGGGCGGCGCAGCCCGATTGCGGTGACGGACGTGACTGCCTGTCAGGCGCGGTTCGGGGCGGGCCGCTCCGGTTCCAGCTGCGGAGCGGGGGTGCCCATGGCCGAGAGCAGGTGGCTGGCCGCCACGGCCCTCGGACTGCTCCCGGGTTCGCGCCTCGGCTCGTCCCCTTCCCTCGCTGGCGGTCAGCCGCGCACGTGCAGCCCGAAAGCCGTGCGGCCCGCAGGTTCCAGTCCCTCCTTCAGGTGCAGCGAGGGGATCTCGTAGTCGCCGAAGTTCTGCCGCCGGAATGCGATCGGCTCGGTCGACTCCAGGGTGAGCAGGCGCTGCTCCCAGGCCTTGGCGACGTCCGGATAGTCCTCGCCGGTCATCCGGTCGGTGCCGTACAGCACGAACGGCGGCAGCACCTCGATGCCCGGGTAGTAGAGGATGCCGTGCTGGATCGGGAACAGCAGATCGTCGATGGGGCCGTTGATCCCGCGAGCGGCGTAATGCGATTCCGGCCCGCCGGTGGTCACCGACAGCAGAGCCCTCCTGCCCGCGAGGGTGCCTTCGCCGAAGCGCTCGCCGTACTTGGTGTCGCTGTGCTCGCCCACGCCGTACGCGAAGCGGTAGGTGAACACCCGGTCCACCCAGCCCTTGAGGATCGCTGGCATCGTGTACCACCACAGCGGGAACTGGAAGATGATCGTGTCGGCCCACAGCAGCTTCTCCTGCTCGGCGACGACGTCCGCGGTGAGCGTCCCGGCGTCGAAGGCCCGGCCCGAGTCCAGGGCCACCTTCAGCGGACGTGAGGCCTCGGGGCCGTAGTCCGCGGCGTCCACGACCGCCTTCCAGTTCATCGCGTACAGATCGCTCACCCGTACCTCGTGCCCGGCGTTCAACAGCGTGGACACCGCGAGGTCCTTCAGCGAGCCGTTGAGCGACTTCGGCTCCGGATGGGCGTAGACGATCAGCGTCTTCATGGGAACTCCTTCGGATCGGATGCCTTCGATCCTGGGCGCGGCGCCGCCCGGCGTTCAGGGGCGCCTCATCCATCGGACGCGACTTCCTGGTAACGGCAGGACCACCTTCACGGGCACAGCCGAGGCCATACTGGGCACATGGACGATCTTGCGGGCTTCCTGCGGACCCGGCGTTCCCGGGTCGACCCGGCGGCCGCCGGCATCCCCACCGACAGCCGCCGCCGGGTCGAAGGGCTGCGCCGCGAAGAGGTCGCGCATCTGTCCGGAGTCAGTGTCGACTACTACGTACGCCTGGAGCAGGGCCGCGCGACCCAGCCCTCCGAGCAGGTCCTCGACGCCCTCGCCCGGGTCCTCGGCCTCGACGAGACCGAACGCGGGCACCTCTGCCGGCTCGCCCGGCAGCACCGCCGCCGCGCGAAGGCACCGGATGGACGGGTCCGGCCGGAGCTGCTGCGCGTCCTTGACCTGGTAGCCGACGCACCCGCGCTGATCATGAACCACCGCCTGGACGTACTCGCCGGGAACCTCCTCGCCCGACTCCTCCTTGGGCGCCCGATGCCGGGCCTGAACACCGCCCGGCACATCTTCCTTGAGGAAGCCGAGCGCGGCCTGTACGCGGACTGGGAGAACTGCACCCTCGACGTGGTCGGGCACCTGCGCCTGGCCGCCGGCAAATACCCCGAGGATCCCCGCCTCGCCTCACTCATCGGCGAGCTGGCGATGGGCAGCGAGCGCTTCCGCCGCCTCTGGGCCCGCGCGGACGTGCGCGCCCGCACACATGGACGCAAGGCGTACCGGCACCCTCTGGTCGGACTGCTGGAATTGCACCAGGAGAACTTCGCACTGCCGGACGAATCAGGCATCGAGCTACTGGTGCTGTCCGCGGCCCCCGGCAGCCCCGCCGAGGACGGACTGCGCCTGCTCGCCGGCCTGGGCGCGGACAGCGGTGACGACGCCCATCCCCCAGCGAACGCCCAGATCCGCGAGTAGCACAACGACGCCCCCACGGCCGGGAACGCCCCAACGCACAAGAAAGAAGCCGGGATGGTGCTGGCCGCTGTCGTGTCTGCTGGACAGTTCCATTTCTGCGTGCGGCGGGGTGCCTCCCAAAGTGCTGTACATCTGCTGTCCATTCTCGGGCTCTGGTCCACTCCATGTGGTCGCCTACGCAGGGTGACCGTTGATCTTCGCGCAATACCGGTGGAGTTCGCCCGAAAATCGCCAGGCTGGACGGTGGTGTGGTCGACAGTCCTTCGCCGGGAACGAGTGGCTGCCACAGCTGGAGGAGCTGTTGTTCTACTCGGTCGAGGGCGTGTTGCTGGAGTCGGTCGAGGTGATCGACACGGTCGTCCGGGTCCAGGCTCATACGACCGCATGGCGGGCGGCCTCTCCGGAGTGCGGATGCTGGTCAGGGCGAATACACGGCTCCTACCTGCGATTTCCTCGTGATCTGCCGACATCGGGCAGGACGTCGTGGTGTCTCTTCGGGTGCGGCGGTTCGTCTGCGCGGAAGACTCGTGCCCACGCAAGACCTTCGCTGAGCAAGTCCCCGGGCTCACTCGCCGGTCCGGACGAAAGACCGAGCAGCTGCGATCGACGCTCCGCCCTCGGAGTTCACGCCCGCCGTAGACCTCGTCGGCGGCAGCCCACCGGGCCGGAAGTCCGGCGTCGCGAGCGCCCTCCAACATGGTGGCGGCGAGCTGGCGCTTGGTGGCGAAGGCCAGTTGGTCCGGGACACCGGTCAGCTCGCGGCGCTCGTCGTCGCCGGCCCAGTCCGTCGTCAGGTACAGAGCCCGGTCGACCAGCGCGTGTCCGGACCTGCTCGCGTAGGTGAGGTGGACGGCCACCTGGCATAGACCGATCCCGCCGAGTGCGCCGGAGTACTGGCGGGCAGCGCCGACCGCGTCCGTGGACGACTTCTCATCCCCGGTCTCGTCCACCACCAACACCGCTTGCTCATCGGCGAGTTGTCGTGCGGTCCAGCAGGCTGTCCGGTCGCCTACCGCGTCGTGGTGCCACACCGCGCGGGGCCAGAAGGCGCTGCAGCCGGTGCGAGCCGCTGTGCCCGAGCGCCTCGGCCAAAGTCCAGCAGTTCGGCCGCTCGACGCCCATCAGCATCGCCTCGGTCATCTCGCGGAACGTCTACCGCGTTTCTCCCTGCGCGGGAAACCCCCCGCCACCAGGCCCATTACCTCCCCGAAGCCGTCCCGCCAGACCTCTTACGCCACGGTTGCCTCTACGGCCGCTGCGTCCAGATTAGTTGTCACAGGCGATCATGATCGCGGTGGCCGTGCTCATGCCCACCGCTGGCTCAGATGGCGGGGCGCCGTGTTCGCCAGTCGACGCTTGGGTCACGCCGGTTCGTAGCGGTGCGTCCGACTCGGGAGCGATCAGAGAGCGCGTAGCAGCCAGGTCAGCCCAAGTTCACAGGCGGTCAGGCCGGCCGCATCACGCAATTGTTCGGCTTCGGTTCCGGGAGGCAGTTCGCCAGCGAGGGTGAGCGCCGCTGCTGCCGTCTGCGGGCGGGCGCCGAGGGATGCCCGCAGGTGGTAGGACAGGCGCAGCTGGGAGATGCCCTGCTCCCGGTCCTGCTCTAGGAGGTGGGCGCCGATGTGACGCACAGCGTAGGACTCCAGAAGTGCGTCACCCTGCTCCCGTGCCTGCTCCAGTGCGTGCCGGTAGGCCAATGCGGCTGCGTCGGGGTCTTTGTCGATGTTGTCGGCGAGCACCCCGAGCCAGAACGCGGCCCAACCAGTCAGCCGTGCGTCGGCCGTGGCGGCGGTGAAGTCCTCGCGGGCCCACTGTAGGTCTTCGGGGAGCGGGGCCAGACCGAACAGCAGCCCCCAGCTGCGGGTGAAGGATTCGACGGCCGCCTTCTGCGCTCCGTACGTCGCCATGTGCGGCATGGCGATCCCGGCGGCGATACTGCTGATGTTGCCGCCGCCCCGCTCGATCATCCCCCGGACAAGTCGTCTACTGAGGCCGAAGGTGGCACGCACGTTGGTGTCCCATGACTCCGTGCTCGCTTCGAGGTCCTGGTCAAGGGCCGGCTTGATGCTGGCCCGGTAGCTTGCCCCGTTGTATCCGCGGGCGGGACGACGAGGCGGTGCCCACCGTGGTCGAAGACCGCACCGCGATCACGGTTCGCGTGGGCAACTCCAAAGCACGCGAGCACGTCACGTTGGGGAAACATGCGGCTTCTACTCTGATTGAACCGGTTGGTTCAGTCAGGCTTGGTTCCGCAGGCTTCAGGAGGCGCTGTGCCGGACGTCAGCTCCGCTAGTTTCATCCCCCGCAAAGTCACCGGCCCACAAGAGGCGGCGGAGGTGCTCGCCGCCGAGGGCGCGGCCATTGTGACCGGGCTGGCGGACGAGGAGAAGGCGGTCGCGATGGGCCGCGCGATCATGGGGGACCGGGCCGTGCGTTGCGGCACCCAGTTCGAGGCGACGAAGGAGAGCGCCCGGGTCGAGGGGATGCAGATGAAGGCGCAGCCCGCCGACAGTCGCGGCCGCAAACGCGACGCCAGCGGCTCGGCCGAGGAGCGAATGGTCGCCCACAACGACGGCTTCGCTTTCGGTGACTACGCCCCTGACCATCTGTTCCTGTGGTGCGAGCGGCCCGCGGCCGGCGGCGGCGACTCCTTCCTGATCGACACCTCCCGGCTGCTGGACCTGCTGGCCGCCGATCCCGGCACCGCCACGCTCGCCGACTTCTGCCGCACTGTCGACATCGACCACTCCGAACCCAACTACCCGCAGCACTGCTTTTCGCCGATCGTCCGGCGGACCCCGTCGGGCCGCTTCCAGGGCCGTCACCATCCCTATCTCGCGCCGGTCGAAGGCCCGTTGGAGCAGGAGCACTGGACGTATGTGCGCGCCTGGCAGGACGCGGTCGTCGCGGCCCGTGACAGCGGGCCGATGTTCCGGGTGGGCCCGGGTGAGATGATGTGCATCGACAACTACCGGGTGCTGCACGGCAGGGACGGGTACAGCGATCCCCTGCGCAAGGTCTGTTCGATCTGGGGCTGGAGCCAGGACGCGGTCGCGGTTCCGGACGGTCCGCTGGACATCGTCGTCCCACGGATCCCGATGGCATCGTGAAAACTCCGTCATTCCAGGGAGATGTGACGGGATATCAGGATCTGGATATCTAGAAATCAGAGTCCAGGAGCGGCGGCGGCCGTCGCCGCCCGCCGGGCGATCGACTCGGCGGCGGACGCGATCACCCGATCGGTCCCGGCCCGGTCGCCCGAGGTGACCAGGTCCAGTTGCAGGCCGCGCCACAACGCGACCAGTTCCCGGGCCAGGTCGTCCGCGGTGGCCTCCGGCACGTCGCCGCCCAGCGAGACCGCGATTCGTTCGCGCCACTCGCTGCCCACCGACCCCAGGAAGCTGTCGAACCGGCCGCGTTGATGCGCGGCCAGGCCCAGTACCTCGAAGAACGTCCGGTGGAACGGCAGGTTCTCGGCTGCCGCCACCGCTTCCCAGGCCGCGGCGATCCGCTCGCGCAGCGGGCGCAGCTGGTCGTCCATGATGACGAAGGCCTCGCTGAGAATCGGGAAGCGCCCGCTCGCCTCGGCCAGCGCGGCCGTGATCAGCTCCTCCTTGGAGCCGAAGTAGTACAGCAGCATGCGATTGTTGGTGCCGATCGCGCTGCCGAGCTTGCGCAGGGTCAAGTCCGCGACGCCGTGCTCCAGGATGTAGTCCGCGGTCAGCCTCAGCAGGCGACCACGTTCGGACAGGGCCGGGGTATCGGGCATGGCCGGCACATTACCCTCAGCTCAATGGACGTAACCGAGCGGCCAGGGGCCGACGGGACACTCACGGACACGGCGGCCTTCCGCGGGCGCTCGCTTCGGCGCCCGACCCAAACCGGGCATGGAACCCGTAAGTAACAAACACGGAATGACAGGGCAACCTCTGTGCGTCAGTCTCGGCTTGGTCGTCCGGCGGCAGACAGTCGGCACTGAGCACGGAGGGATGCGCGATGAGCTTCGTCAGCGCGTGCAGCACGGACCTCCGGTGCCGTGCCCACCAGTCGGCCTGGACGCGCGGACGCGTGGCGCACGGTTCACATCCGGGGTCCGAGGGCTCTCACACCTGACCTCGTACCGATGACCGCGCCCGGCGCCCTGCCCGGTCTGCGGTTCCACGGTGCCTCCACCCCCGGACCGCACTCTTCTCGCCTCGCACGTGTCCCACGCCGCCGTACTGGCGTGCGCGCTTCACAGGTGTCTGTCCGGCCGTTCCCAGCCGCGCCACGCAGAAGGATTTCGCATGACCACTGCTCCACCCCGGCCTGCCCTGCCCCACAGCTGCACGTTCGATGCCGCCGACTGGGCGATCCTCGCCCGGCACTGGTACCCGGTCGCCCTGTCGAGCGAGATCGGCGACGCGCCGACCGCCGTGCGCCTGCTGGACGAGACCCTGGTGGCCTATCGGGTGGGCGGCAATGTGGTCGTGGCCCACGACATCTGCCCGCACCGCGGGGTGCCGCTGAGCCTCGGCCGCGGCGACGGGAACGGCATCACCTGCGCGTATCACGGATTGCGCTTCGGTGACGGCGGGCGGTGCGTGCAGGTGCCGGCCCATCCTGAGTCGAAGATCCCGTCCCGGCTGGACCTGCAGACCTACCCCGTCGTCGAGCGGTACGGGCTGGTGTGGACCTGCCTGCGCCCCGAGCCCGACACGGCCCCGGTGATCCCGGCCATGGCCCACTGGGACGAGGCGGGCTTTCAGCAGATCAACTGCCCCTGGATCGACATCGCCGCGTTCGCCGGCCGCCAGGTCGAGGGCTTCCTCGACGTCGCACACTTCGGCTTCGTCCACCTCGACTCCTTCGGCGACCCCGACAACACCGAGGTCCCCGACTACACCCCGGTACGCCACCAGTACGGCCACTCCGTCGACTACTGGAGCACCGTCAGCAACTACCCGCACGGCACCAAGGAGGCCCCGCCCGGCTTCCGGTGGCTGCGCCACTTCGACGTGCACCTGCCGTTCACGGCCACGCTCGTCGTGCACTTCCCCGATGGCGGGCTGCTCAACATCATGAACGCCGCCTCCCCCGTCTCCGCCCGCCAGACCCGCATGTTCGCCCCCATCGCCCGCAACTTCGACACCGACCAGCCCGTCCAGGCCGTATACGACTTCAACCGCACGGTCTTCGAGGAGGACCGCGCCGTCGTCGAGGTCCAGAAACCCGAGAACCTCCCCCTCGACCCGAGACTCGAAGTGAACATCCCCGCCGACCGCAGCTCCGTCGCCTACCGCCGCGGACTGCGCGACCTGGGCCTGAGCCACTTCTTCACCGCGTAGGGGCCCACCGTGCAGACACTCGACGTCATCGTCCACACGATCTCCCTCGCCTCCGGCACCAGCCGCAGTCACGAACTCCGGGCGGCGGACGGCGGGGCCCTGCCGTCCTTCGAGGCGGGCGCCGAAAATGGCCGTTACGTGTTCTGCATCACACCCCTGCTGTCGATGGCCGAAGACCTGGCCGCGCGGGGAGCGTGGTTCGTCCTGCACCACTACACCTCCGGCGCGGCGGAGGCCCCCCGGCTGGAGCGGCTCCAGACCTCCGTTCTCGGCGAGCGGGCAGTGGTCCACCACAGCGAGCAGGGGGGCACCGTCCGCGCGGGGCTGCCCGCCGAACTGCAAGTCCCGGAAGCGGACACGGCCGTCCATGTCTGCGGGCCAGACGGCTTCATGACCCACGTCGTGGCCGAGGCGACCGCTGCGGGCCGGCACCCCGGGCAGCTTCACACCGAACGCTTCGCCCCGGCGGCTCCGCCATCCGCCGAAACCGGAACCGGTGCCGAAGCCGGAACCGGAGCTGGAACCGGAGACGGGGCGAAAGCCGGAGACGCCACCGCGTTCACCGTACGGATCGCGAGCACCGGCACCGGCACCGGCTGTCCCGTCCCTGCAGACCGCACCATCGCCGAGGTCCTCTCCGCCCACGGCGTCGAGGTCGACCTCTCCTGCGAGCAGGGCATCCGCGGCGCCTGCCCAACCCCCGTCCTGGCCGGCGAACCCGACCACCGCGACGAGGTCCAGTCCCCGGACGAGCGCGCGGCGACCGACCGGATCACCATCTGCTGCTCCCGCGCCCGCACCCCCGAACTCCTCCTCGATCTCTGACCCGGGATCCCTGATCCCGGGCCGACGCTCGACCGGAGACCGGCCCGGCATTGTCCGGGCCCAGCCCCACCCATGTTCCTCATGTCAGCCAGGAGCCGGTGCCGACCCGGCCTGTGAAAGGAAAGCGCGCCATGACCACAAGTTCGAACAGTGACGACAGAGCGTTCGCCGCCCCCGACCGCCGTCTCTTCCTCAGGCGGGGACTGCAGTTGGGCGGTGCCGTCCTGCTCGGCGGTCCGCTGCTCGCCGCGTGCGGCGATTCGGACTCGTCCTCGGCCTCCTCCCCCGCCTCCTCCGGCTCCAAGAGTTTCGGTGAGCTGACGCTCCGGCTGTCGTGGATCAAGAACGTCGAGTTCGCGGGCAGCTACATCGCGGACAGCAAGGGCTACTACACGGACGAGGGCTTCTCGAAGGCCACGCTGATCGGCGGCGGCCCGTCCGCGACGCCGATGGAGACGGACGTCGTCACCAAGAAGGCCCTCGTGGCGATCAGCGCCCCCGACATCACGGGCGCGGCCGTCGCCAAGGGCGCGCCACTGAAGATCATCGGTGCGCAGTACCAGAAGAACCCGTTCTGCATCATGTCGATGGCCAAGGCCCCGATCGCCAAGCCGGAGGACATGTACGGCAAGAAGATCGGAGTCCAGGCGGGCAACGAGTCCGTGTGGGCGGCGTACATCAAGGCGACCGGGCTCGACGAGTCGAAGATCACGAAGGTACCGGTGCAGTTCGACCCGCTGCCCCTGACCCAGGGCACCGTGGACGGCTGGTTCTCCTTCGTGACGAACGAGCCGAACGCGCTGCGTCTGAAGGGCTTCAAGGTCGCCACGATGCTGCTCGCCGACACCGGCTATCCGCTGGTCTCGGAGACGTACATCGTCCGCCAGGACACCATCGACAAGCAGCGTGACCTGCTCAAGGCGTTCCTGCGCGCGGAGATCAAGGGCTGGAAGGCGAACATCGCCGATCCGGCGCTCGGCGCGAAGCTCGCGGCCGAGACGTACGGCAAGGGGCTCGGGCTGACGACCAAGGAGCAGACCCTCGAGTCCAAGGACGAGAGCGAGTTGATGGTGAGCGCCGACACCAAGAAGAACGGCCTGTTCACGGTCACGCAGACGCTGATCGACGAGAACATCAAGACGCTGAAGTACGGCGGCCTCGACATCGCCGCCGACAAGCTCTTCGACCTCTCGATCCTCGAAGAGGTCTACAAGGAAGACCCCAGCCTCATCTAAGGCCCCCGGCGGTACCGGTGCGGCCGCGTCGGCCCGCCGGTACCGGCTTCCCCTACCCGCACCGCACACAGAGGTCATCCGATGAGTACAGCAGCAGCCGTTCCCGAAGCATCCGACGACTCCGGAGGGCCGGCCGATACCGGCACCGGGCTGTCCCTGCGCGGGCTGAGCAAGGAGTTCAAGCTCGGCCGACAGCGCGTACCCGCACTGGCCGGCGTCGACCTGGACACGGCTGAGGGGCAGTTCCTCGCGCTGCTGGGGCCGTCGGGCTGCGGCAAGTCGACCGTGCTGCGGATCCTCGCCGGGCTCGACAGCCCGACCTCCGGTACGGCCCTCGTGCACGGCGAGCACCCGGAGGCGGCCCGCAAACGGCACCACCTGGGCATAGCCTTCCAGGACGCCGCGCTGCTGCCGTGGCGCTCGGTCGCCGCCAACATCCGGCTCCCGCTGGAGATCAGCGGCATCAAGGCCGACCCGGCGGCGATCTCCGACCTCATCAAGCTGGTCGGCCTCGAAGGCTTCGAGAAGGCCCGCCCCGCCCAGCTCTCCGGCGGCATGCGGCAACGCGTGGCCATCGCCCGCTCGTTGGTCGTCGACCCCAAGGTGCTGCTGCTGGACGAACCGTTCGGCGCGCTGGACGACATGACCCGCCAGCGGCTGAACCTCGAACTCCAGCGCATCTGGCAGGCCCGCGCGGTGACCACCCTGCTCGTCACGCACTCCATCAACGAGGCCGTGCTGCTGAGTGACACCGTCGCGGTCATGTCGCCCCGCCCGGGCCGGATCCTGGAGAAGGTCACCATCGACCTGCCCCGTCCCCGCACACCGGAGATGATGCGCTCGCCCGAGTTCCACGCGTACGCCGACCAGTTGTCGGAACTTCTGTTCGGCCGCGCCGACTCGCTCGCCGGCCCGCCCGCCGACAGCGCCGCCGACGCTCACGGTCCCGCGGTGGAGGCGTCATGAGTGAGCGGAGTTCCGCCTGGACCGGCGGGGCCTTCGGCATCGCAGCTCTGATCGGGGCGTGGTCGCTGCTGTCCACCACGGTCGTCGGCACCGGGGACGGCGTGCCCACCCCCTGGGCGGTCGTGGCGAGCGTGTTCGACGACGGCTGGACCTTCTACAGTCCGCATGTCGAGCAGACCGTCGGCGAGGCCCTGACCGGCTATCTGGTCGGCAACGGGCTGGCGCTGGGCCTGGCGATCCTGGTGCTGCTGGTGCCCGTGCTGGAGCGGGTGATCACGCAGATCGCGGTGGCCTCGTACTGCCTGCCCATCGTGGCGATCGGCCCGATCCTGTCCCTCGTCCTCGACGGGGACAAGCCGATGTCGGCGATGGCCGGCCTGTCGGTCTTCTTCACCACCCTCATCGGCGCACTGCTCGGGCTGCGCTCGGCCGACCCGGCCGCGCTCGACCTGGTACGCGCCTACGGCGGCGGCCGCTGGCAGCAGATGCTGCGGGTCCGCCTGATCGCCGCGCTGCCCAGCACCCTGGCCGCACTCAAGATCGCCGGTCCGGCGGCTCTGCTCGGCGCGATCATCGGCGAGTATCTCGGCCGGGTCGACAGCGGCCTCGGCATCGCCATGACCATCGCCCAGCAGCAGCTCGACGTGCCCCGCACCTGGGGCATCGCCCTGGTCTCGGGCGCGGTGGCAGGCCTCGCCTACGGCGCGGTCGGGCTCGTCGCCCGCTACGCCCTGCCGTGGTCGCGCACGACGACAGTGGAAGGCGGACACGCATGAGCACCGCGACACAGACGCACAGGGCCCCCGCGCTGCGCTTCGCGGCGGGCGTGCTGCGCCCGCTGCTGAACGTGGTCGTGACGATGGCGGCCGTCGTCGTCCTGTGGATCATCTTCCTGCAGGCCTACGACCTGGACCCCCTGGTGGCCAAGTCACCGGTCGACATCTTCCACTACCTGTTCACGGGTACGGACGCCGGCGCCCACCGCTCCCTGGTCTCCTCCGGTCTGGGCCGCACGCTGCTGGACGCCGGGTTGGGCTTCGTCGCCGGGCTGGCGGCCGCGGTGGGTGTGGCGGTCGTCTTCGTCCTCCTCCGCAGCGTCGAACAGGCCCTGCTTCCGATGGCGGTCGTCGTACGCTCCGTGCCCTTGGTCGCGATGACCCCGCTCATCACGCTCGTCTTCGGCCGCGGCCTGATGGCCACCACCGTCATCAGCGGTCTGATCGTCTTCTTCCCCGCCCTGGTCACCATGGCCTTCGGCCTGCGCTCCGCCTCCCGCCAGGCCGCCGACCTGTGCCGCGCGTACGGCGCCGGAGGCTGGACCGTCGCCCGCAAGGTCATGCTGCCCAGCGCGGTGCCCGCGTTCTTCGCCAGCGCCCGCATCGGCGTCCCCGGAGCCCTGATCGGCGCGATGCTCGCCGAATGGCTCTCCACCGGGCAGGGCCTCGGCTACGCCATGCTCAAGGACTCCTCCACCTTCGACTACGACCACCTCTGGGCCTCGGTCGCGGTCCTCACCGCGGTGTCCGCACTGGCGTACAACATCATCGCGGCCATCGAGACCGTCGCCCTGGCCCGCTTCGCACCCAACATCCGCCCGGGCACCTGACCCTGTCCCGACTGCGACTGGAGACTTGAGATCGCCCACCTGGACGGTCCCAGCCTCCAGCACGTCCAGATACACGCCCAGGCACGAGAGCCAGCCGAGGTCGAAGACCGGTACGCGGTGTTCGCGGGCGACGGCCCGCATGATGCCGGAATCCGGCGGGAGTTCATCGTGGCCGAGGATCACGCAGCGGCGTGGGCACCACGACGCGGAACAGCGCCTCGCCACCCTCAGGCGGGATCCGAGCCAGGCGTCCTCCGGGAAGCCTGGCCCGGCATCGGTGTCGACGACCAGGTTCGGCCGGAAGCGCCGCGCGTCGAAGTCCCCACCGGGATACACCGTCCGCATCCGCTCCAGAGACGCCGTGGTGACCAAATGGACCTGGCCGAAGTCGAAGAACGTGCCAGCGGCCACGCTGCCCGTCGTGATGCTCTCGCCGATGGCGTCGACGGACGCCGTCTTCCGTGCTGTCTCCGGTACGCCGCCCTCGTACTCCGGGACCGCACGCTCCAACCTGGTGTGCTCGGGTAGTGCGGCCGAGAGGAACACCTGCCGGCCCAGGAGCTTGGACAGCTGCTCGTCGAGGTCGGGGTCTTCCACCCGCAGCGCGGTGCCGTCGGGGAGGACGACCCGGACCGTGCCGGATTCGTCCAGGCGGCTTCGGCAGCGCAGCAACGCGCCCCACTTGCAGGGGTGTTTGGCACTGCCCACCGCGCCCGTCTCGTCGAGTACGGCGTACATCCGGTCGCCTGAGAGCCCGGCCTCGGTGACCGCCACGGCGATCACCGACTCGCCCAGCATCGACTTCACCGGCTACCGGTACAACGCTGCCACAGTCCCCATAGATCAATTGTGGCGTGGGGCGTACCGCTGTGCCATGGACGGCGGTCACCGCACAGACGAGGTCGTCCGTGCGGTGACCGCCTTGGTCACTTCTTCACGGAGTACGAATGCGCGCCGGTGCCGGCCAGCCGGCCGCCGTCGACGATCAGGTACTCGTCGCGGATCGGGCTCCCGGCCAGCCAGGACTCCAGGATCTCCCTCGTCCCCGCCGCGTAGCGAGCCTGTGCGGACAGTGAGGACCCCGAGATGTGCGGGGTCATGCCGTGGTGCGGCATGGTTCGCCAGGGGTGGTCGGCGGGAGCGGGTTGCGGGAACCAGACGTCGCCCGCGTAGCCGGCCAACTGCCCGCTGCGCAGAGCCCGGTCGATGGCATCGCGGTCTGCGATCTTCGCGCGGGCCGTGTTGATGAGGTACGCGCCGCGCTTCATCGTGGCCAGCAGCTCGTCGCCGAACATTCCCTCCGTCTCGGGGTGCAGCGGCGCGTTGATGGTGACGACGTCGCAGTGCGGCACCATGTCCGCCGCGCTCTCGTGCCAGACCAGTCCCAGTTCGCGTTCGACGTCCTCCGGCAGCCGGTACCGGTCGGCGTAGTGCAGCTTCACGTCGAAGGGCGCCAGGCGCCGCAGCACCGCCAGCCCGATCCGTCCGGCGGCGACCGTGCCGACGTGCATGCCCTCCAGGTCGTACGAGCGGGCCACGCAGTCGGCGATGTTCCAGCCGCCGTCCAGCACCACCTGGTGGGAGGGCAGGTAGTTGCGCACCAGCGACAGTGTCATCATCACCACGTGCTCAGCGACGCTGATGCTGTTGGAGTACGTCACCTCGGCGACCGTCACGCCGTGAGCGACCGCCGCGTCCAGGTCGACGTGGTCGGAGCCGATGCCGGCGGTGATCGCCAGCTTCGGGTTCGGCGCGGCGGCGATCCGCTCGGGCGTCAGATACGCCGGCCAGAACGGCTGCCAGGGGTGTTGCAAAGTCCGGTGATCTTGTAGTTGCGCTGGTCAGGCGATGCCCAGGAGGGCGAGCGGGCGGGTGAACGGCTGGTAGGAGACGTGCCGGATGCCAGCGGCGATGTTGCGGTGTCCAGCGGCGCGGAGGGTGTTGATCGCCAGGTTGCGCAAGGTCGCCATGTTCTCGGGTCCATGGCCGGTGCGGATCTTCGAGGCGTCCTCGGCGAAGGTGGTGTCGCGGACGAAGTGCAGCCGGTTCTCGATGGTCCACTGCGACCTGGCGAGTTGGCCCAGGCGCCGGGGCGAGGCCTGATGCGAGGTCAGGTCCGTGATCGCGTAGGCGGTCTGGCGGCTGATGACACCGGTCGTGAGGTTCGTGCGGTAACGCAGGATGCGCACGGCCTGGGCGGCGTGCGGGAAGTCCAGGCCGAGGTCGGTCACGGTGAGGGCTCTGGTCGCCCGGGTTTCCCGGCGGCCGTGGCCGATCTCGCGGTCGTAGCGGCGGGCGGTGACGTCCTTCCACGGCAGCGATCGCAGCTGGCGGTGCAGCTCGGGCTGGTTGGCCTTGACCACCAGCAGGTAGTGCGCCTTCTTCTCCTCCACCAGGCGCGCTGGGTGTGCAGGGCATCGGCCGTGACCGTGACCCCCGTCAGGTCGAAGGGCGCCAGTAGCGCGGCGAAGCAGGTGATCTCATTGGTCTTGTCGGGCACCCGCAGTTGGGTCACGGTCCGGCCGTCGCCGGTCATCGGGGCCAGCAGGTGGGCCGCGGGCGTCTGGCCGCGTCGGAGCCGCGGGCGGTCTTGCCGTCGATCGCCACCGAGTCCGAGCCGGCAGGGGCAGCGCCGGTCAGATCGGCCAGACCACCGGGGCACACCAGGCCGACAACCCGCCGAATCGTGGCGGCACTCGGCGCGACGCGTACGCTCAACGCCCCCGCGACCCGGGCACCCAGGCGGGCCAGGGCATGCTGCGGCGTGTTCGCGGACCACTGGCCGATGGCCGTATATGAGCGTGCTCCGGCGACCACTGCCGAGGCGGCAACCAGCAGCACCGCCACGAACGGGTGACGCACTCCTCGGCGCCGACGCGGATCCGGCAGCAGCCGCAACCGCTCGACCAGCGACAACCCCGCCATGCCCTCCAGGGTGGGCGACTTGACCAGACAGACGGTGGCAGACTGACGACACATCGAAGCTCCGGCGGTACGAGGCGACTTGGGAAGGTCACCCCGTTCAACCGGAGCTTCGTTGCGTTTGTGACGGCCTGGCCCGCCCCCCTTGGACCGCCGAGACCTACGGACTCACGTGATCACCGGACTTTGAAATGCCGCTCGGTTGGCAATTGGCGAGAGCCGGGATGCATCCGAGCGATCGGCTGCGCGGTCGGTCCGTGACCGCTCGGTCAGGCTTCGGTGGGTCGGGCGTCACTCGGCGTCGGGCCCGGCGAGGGGTGGACGGCTTCACGTTCGGTGGCGGCCTGGTGGAGGAGGATCACCTGGTAGCCGCCGACCCGCTCGGGTTCCTTACCGGTGAACCGGGCGATCAGGGTGCCGTCGGATGTGGTGAGGGTGCGCCTCGTTCCCGAATAGCGGTACTCGCCGCTCCCCGACTCCCAGTCCTCGCTGGTGATGGTGACGTCCGACCAGCGGATGGGGCGCATGGTGTGGCCACTGCCGATCACGAGGCCGTCTTCGAAGCAGTAGAGGCGCTCCAGGCGGCCTCCTCGGCGTCGCTCGAAGCGGGGCCAGAGGGCGAGGCCGGCCATGCCCAATCCCATGAACAGCCCACCGGTGATGAGTACCCCGTCGGGCCAGAGCAGGGCACCGAGGAGCAGCTCAAAACTGCAGAGCCCGAGGAAGAACAGGCCCATCGTCATGAGGAACCCGTCGCCGACCGTGGACTGCGGGACGGCGAAGCTCCGGTAACGACCCAGGCCGCCGGCGGCTCCCACCGCCAGCGCCGCCTCGTGTTCGCTCACGCGCCCCTCCCCGCCTCCACGGCCCGCCCCCGTCGTGCGGGGTCCCGCCCTTCCCTGGGAAGACGATGGGGAACGCGTGGGGGTTCCGCGGCCAACGCGGCACGCCCCGCCGCGGAGGTGGATTCCTCCACCGCCATGCGTCCAGGCACTGGCCCGGGGGCGCGCAGCAGGCCCTACGCTACGGGACAGCGGCAGGACGCGACCGGGGGCGACGTGAGTACGCAGAAGGGCATGGCCGAGTGGGGCTATGAGCTGTTCATGGAGCGGTGGCGTGAGCGGCGCTGCGGCCTCGCTCGGGAGGGTGATGCCGGAAAGGGTGTCCTCCCGGGCGGGTTCGAACCGTGTTTGGTGACCCTGTTCCGGTTGCTGGCGTCAGGGGACGTGGATGGTGCCCGCGAGCCCGTTCCGTTGTGGCATCTGAGGGCACTCGCCCGGACCGGCCGCCTCGCGCGTGCGGCCGAGCTGGCGTTCACGATCAGCGACGAGCCCAAGCAGGGCGAAGCGCTGCTGGCGCTGGTGGAGGAGGCGGCCGGCGCGGGAGACCTGCTCGGGGCCCAGGCGCTGGTCGACTCGATCCGTGTGAGGGACTGCCACGACCGTGCCCTGGTCGCGCTGGTGCCGGCGTGGGCCAGGGCCGGTGAACTCGCCCGGGCCCTCGCGCTGGCGGAGCGGGTCCGCTATCCGCACAACTGGGGCATCACCTGGGCCCTCCTGGCGAAAGCACTGGCGGACACCGGGGACTTCCGCGGCGCGCTCGACTTCGCCGACCGCGCCGTGGGCAGTGCGTCCTCACGGGTGCTCACCCTCCTTCTCGACGTGGCCACCGCGGCCGGCGACCACGTCCGGGCCGGTGACCTCGTCGACCGTCTGGAGGACCTCGCCCGGTTCCACGGACCCGGCGGTGGGGGGCACGACCGGGCCGGGCCGCGGCCGCTGACGGCGATCCTGGTCCCCGAGGTCGGCCGCGGCGACCTGGACCGGCTCGACGCCCTCCTGCGCCGTCCGGGCACATCGCCCCTCTACCCCGCAGTCATGGTCGACGTACTGGAGGCAGCTGCCGAGACCGCCGAAGCGGACGTGGTCCTCGCGCTGGCGGAGCGGACGCAGACACTGCTCGACGCCTGCAGCCCCACCTCCTGGCACGCCGACGACCTGCGGACGGCGGCGGCGCTGATGCTGGCCCGGCACGGTCACGTCGAGTGGGCCATGGCCTTCGCCGACGCGATGAACGCCCCCCACCGCCGTGCGGGTTGGCAGGCGGAGATCGTCGGGGAGCTGGCCCGCGGCGGGGACACGGGCCGGGCCGAGACGCTCGCCCACGCGATCACTGACCGACGGGCACGAGCCAGAGCACTGATCGCCGTGGTCGAGGAGTTGGCCCGGCGCGGGGAGACGGACCGAGCCCAGGCGCTCACCCGGGCGATCCCCGACCTCTGGGCGCGGGGGCACGCACTGGTCCCCGTGGTCGAGGAGTTGGCCCGGCGCGGGGAGACGGAGCGGGCCGAGGCGCTCGCCGACACGATCGCCTTCCGCGAGACACGGGACCGCGCGCTGTTCGTCGTCGCCGGGCTGGCCGCGCCGTCCGACGCCCGCAGGCTCGCCGCACGACTCGCCGCGCTCGGCGGCTGGTACGGGATCACCGGTCTCCTGGAACAGTTGGCACCCCAAGGGATAACAGCGGTCACCGATGCCTTGACCGCGTGCCCCGTGACGGCGTAACGGTGAGCCCCCGGGACCGGTCACCCTGGGCCGCGGCAGGAGAGCGCCTCGCACGCTCCTGGGCATCGCCTGACCAGGGCAACTACAAGATCACCGGACTTTGCAACACCCCTGGAACGGCTGCGAGATGACCACGTCCGCGTCGGCCAGCTCACGGTCGAAGACCGAGCCATCGCCGTCTTTGTCGGAGGTGACGACGAGGGTGTGTCCGGCCTTCTCCAGGAAGGAGCGCAGGCCCAGTTCGCCCGAGACGCTGCCCAGCAGATGGCCGGGAGTGAAGTCGATCGCCTCGGGGGTCGGGGCGGTCTGGCCGCGGGGTAGCCGGCGATGGTGGGGATGTCGTCGCGGGCGTACGTGGTCGGGTATCCGTCGGTCGGGTCGTCGTACAGGACGCAGAGCACCTTGGCCATGTCGCTGCTCCTCAACTGGCGTTGCGGGAAGGTGCAGTTCACGATCCTCGTCGGCTTTCTCCCTGGTCAAAGCGAGCTTTGCTATGCCCGTATAGCCGTCGGCTATCAGTGGTCGTGGCCGCGCAGATACGTCCGCAGCAGGTCGTCCAGCGCCTCCCGTACGCCCGCCTCCCGCGCCACCGTCAGCAGCGCCGCGGTCAGGACGGAGGGCGGGTCGTGGGGGCCGGTCACCAGGCCGACCCGCGGCCCGTGCGCGGGGCCTTCCAGCGGTACGACCCGCATCCCCTCCGGCACGCCGAACATGTGCAGCCAGGCATGCGAGATCACGCTGGACCAGCGGCCGCTGGGCAGATGGGCGTAGAGCCCGGCGACGGTGTCCGACTCGATCGCCGGGGCGGCCGTGGCACCGTCCGCGGCGAAGCACTCGTCGATGATGCGGCGGTTGCGCATACGTGAGTTGAGCAGGCACAGGGGGAGGGTGGCGGCCTGCGACCAGGTCGCCGTGCCCACGTCCGCGCGGGGGCCGTCGATCGGGGTCAGGAGCATGTACCGCTCCTCGTACAGGGGCAGCCGGCGCAGGGCGCTGTCGTCGTCGAGGTACGTCATCGCCACGTCAAGCTCGAACTCGGCGAGGCCGTGGAGGATGTCGACCGAGGACAGCGACTCGATGCTGACGCGGGCCCGGGGGTGGCGTTCGCAGAAGGGGGTGGTCAGGAGGAAGGAGGCGGGGAGTGCCGTGGGGACGACGCCGAGGCGGAGCGTGCCGGTGAGGCCGTCGCCGAGGGCGGACAACTCCTGTCGCAGGGCGTCCTGTTCGGCGAGGATGCGGTGCGCCCAGGCCAGCAGCACCTCACCCTCCGGGGTCAGGCCCTCGTACCGTCTGCCCCGGCGCACGATCGGCACCCCCAGCTCGTGTTCGAGACGCCGTATCGCGGCCGACAGTGAGGGCTGGGAGACGTAGCAGGCGGCGGCAGCGCGGACGAAGTGGCGTT
This sequence comes from Streptomyces sp. NRRL S-646, assembly GCF_000720765.1. Lineage (GTDB taxonomy): Bacteria > Actinomycetota > Actinomycetes > Streptomycetales > Streptomycetaceae > Streptomyces. The sequence continues at coordinate 2,771 of NZ_JODC01000043.1, read as the reverse complement.
CTCGGGCGAGCGCGACCAGGTACTCCAGCTGGCGCAGTTGCATGCGTGAACCTCCCACGGTCCCGAGGGGCGTACCCACCCACCGCCTGCGGCGCTCACGACCGGCACAGCAGGGCCGTCCACAGGTCGAGGCGGTCGGTGAGGCGGGACAGGTCGCGGCCGGTGAAGTGCTCGGCGGCCTGCGACCAGGTCGCCGTGCCCACGTCCGCGAGGGGGCCAATGGCGTGCGCGGTGACCGTACGGACAACCACTTGGCGGCCGGCCAGGCGGGATGACCCCGGTAGCGAGTTCGATTCGGCCGGGCTACAGGGACCTTGGTGACCCTTTTCCGGCCAACCAGCGACCGCTACCGAGTAACCACTCAAGTCGATGAAAACTAGGGCAAATCCCCGCCATTGGTACGCAAGGGGCTTACAGATCAATCCCGATATGATTGCCGAAGCCCGAGTTCGTCTTGATCCCCATCGAGGCCCCACCCGAGGTGCCCACCCAGATCGCTGTTGATCTCGGGGAGACTGGCATCCCAGCCGGGCTGATCGGATACGAGTACCGGCCATTGAGCGAGCCGGTGTACTTCGGGGGGCTCGGTGAGCGGGGACTGGTCGCCATCGCGACGAGTGGCGCGATGGCGGGAGCGCAATTCCATCGGCCGTCGTCAATGGCCGATGGCTTCGCCGCTTCGACGCGCCGGGGTACTACCATTTTCAAGATTTCGGCGGTGTGCCCGATTGGAACGGAAGCAGCACCCCCGGAACCGATAACCTCGCGGTAATGAACACCGTCCTCGCGGCCATCCACGCCGAGGCCAACAAAAGCGCGAAGATCATCCTCCGCGGGTGGCTCTACTTCTCGGACACCATCACGATTACCCGTAGCGTCGTTATCGAGGGCACCGGGATGAGCGACCCATATCCACACCTCGGTGGCCCCGGGGACCGAGTAGCTCCTGGTACGTGGCTCGGATTCCCGCAGAACAAGACAGCCTTCCGAATCAAGGGCGGTGGCGACCGCGAGCCCGAGGGCTACACGTCGAGTGCATGGTTCACTTCCTTCCGTGATCTCACAATCTCCTGCAAGGATCCGGGGACTTCAAGTGGGTACGGCGTCCATGCCACGGCACCGATCTACATGCATAACGTGATCGTCGGCAAATTCGGCGGAGCCAACGTGTTCCTGGACGGCACCAAATCGTTGACCGGGAACCCGGGCGGAAGCGTCTTCACGAATTGCCTTTTCTGGTTTGGCAAGAGCGAAGGAATCCTCCTCTCCGGGATTGATGCCACGGTATGCCTCATCCAGGGATGCTTCGCAATCGGCAACAATTTCGGATTCCGCGACATGAATGGACGGAATGCTTTCGTCGCATGCCACGGCGAAGGGAATACGACGAAGAACTATCTTTTCGAGGGCGACGGTAACAATTCGACCCTACATGGGTGCTACTCAGAGGACGTCGATCGCGCAACTCTGACGGCCTGGAACGATGTTTTCGGCGGGACAATCAACTCTGGGCCGCATTTTGATATCATCTGCGGCGTCATGCGAGGGAAGCCACTCACCTACGAGAACAGGCGAGGCGCGACCGTCATTAGCACGAAAGTGGGTGAGGACTATAAGCCCGATACGCCGCACATGATCTTCGGTGAGATGGTCGTGAACAGACCTTCACCGCCTGCACCTTCGCCATTCTATCCAAGCGACTCACTGCGGTGGCGGTTCCTCGGGCCTTCAAACCCGTGGATCACTCTCGATAGTTGGGGTACCGGGCTCGAAGTGTTGCGCCTTCCGACGCTCGACCTGAAGCTGCGCCGAAGCGCGCCGTACTTCCCGAACGGAATCTACCTCGGGAAGCAACCCCCGGCCGGGCAGCCACCCAAGCAGGTGGTATTTCAAGCTGGTCCCAGCCCTGAGCCGGCGGTACCGAGTCCGAGTAACCTTCCTCAGATCTACGAGATTGGGGACACGATCTGGAAGAGCGATCCGAGCCCGGGTGGCATCTGGGCGCAGCGCTGTGTGGCGGCAGGAACCCTACGTGATATTCAACCGGTTACCATGCCCACTGGGACAGTTAGCACGCCGGGAACGCTCGTTGTCAGCTCGCCGTCATATTTGGCCGTCGGGCAGCGCATCTCAGTCGCTGGCCTCGACGGTGGCGCGACCAAGAAGATCACCGATATCAGTATCAGTGACAAGAAAGTAACGTACGAGCCGGCGAACGGTACCGTAGCCGCCGGAGCAGCGATTACGTTCGTCGCTCCGAAGTTCGAAACGCTCTACGCGGCGAACGGTCCCAGCGTCACGACGGGCATGAACCTAGCCATCACGACCGATCAACGGTTCGTCACCGTCACGGCGGCACAGTGCCTGATCAGCCTCCCGAAGTCGCCGTCCGATGGAGAGACACACGAGATCAAAGGGAGCGGCGATTTCACCGTTACTATTGCTGGTAACGGGGCGAACATCGACGGAGCTGCCAACTACACGCAGTCGACGCATCGAAGCAACACGCGCGTCCGCTTCAACAGCGCGACCGGCGAGTGGGAAATCAGGTGAAGCTCGATCATTGAATTCTCCAGTGGCGCTGTCGGTGACGAATCAACGACATCGTTTTCCGGCGATCAAGGGTGCTGTCATCACTAAGCTTGGCGTTTATGCAGCCTTGCTGCTTGTGACGGCTGCCGCGAGGTTCGGTTTGCCCTGTTTCCCGACGGGGTGCTGTCGTGCGCGGTGCTTGTTCTTCATGCCGGTTGGGCGGCCCGGGCCTGCTGTGC
>NZ_JODC01000042.1 GCF_000720765.1 Streptomyces sp. NRRL S-646 | reverse complement strand
TCGTGCAGGCCCGGCGCCCAGGCGGCCAGGACCTCGATCGTCTCGTCGACGTAGCGCCATGCCGTCGCCTCCGGCACCCCGAACCCGGCGCCGACCTGTGCGAACGTCTCGTTCTTCCGCAGATGGGCCAGTGTCAGCAGGGCTTGCTTGAAGCAGCTCAACTTCCGCCACGGCGAGCGCCCCCCGGCCGTCGGCGTGTTGAGTGAGATCACCACACCAACGACGAGGGGCTTCGCTACGTCACCCCACCTGACCAGCCTGTTTCACTCCTCAGACCACAGGATGAAAGAGGTTCAGTGACGATTGAGCCAATCATCACCACAACGGCCACCGTCCGCGCGAGTGGGAGACCACCCGGGCCTGGAACGTTGAACTTGAACGCTGCTCACTTGGCGAACAGGCGACCTGCCGTGAAGACATGTTGGATCCGGCGGAGGGCGTTCAACTCGGCCAACGGGTTGCCGTCGACGATGATTAGGTCGGCGCGCTTTCCGGGGGCCAGGACGCCTGCGTCGGACAGGCCGAGGGCGTGGGCGGCATTGACGGTGGCCATGTCGAGGATCTCGGCATGTGCGAAACCGAGCGAGGCAAAGAATTCGAGCATGCCGACGTAGTCGCCGAAACGGGCTCCCGGCACACCGGCATCGGTGCCGGCGATGAAACGGACACCGGCCTCCCTCATTTCCAGGATGACCTCGACCATCGCCTTTGCGCGCTCGGGCCCCATCTGGTCGAGGAACAGCCGCCAGTCACCGGAGACGCAGCGGCAGACGGCCACGTCGTCCTCGACCATGCGCCGGATGACCGCAGGATCGTGGACGATGCCCTCCGCAGTGCGCCAGGAACAGTGCTCGAGAGTTCGGACGCCGGCGATCACGCAGTGGGCGATGGTCTCCGAGCCGTGCGCATGCGCCGCCACCCCCAGTCCGTGGCGCTCGGCTTCTTCGACGATCAGGCGCAGTTGACCGGGCGTGAACTGCGCCTCCCACATACGCGGGCCGCTGGGGGTGAGTGCACCCCCCGAGGCCATCACCTTGATCAGATCGGCCCCCGCCGCCGCGTTGCTGGCAATCTGTGCTCGGATGTCGTCGTCCGTGTTCACTTCACCGCCGAGGAAACCGCAATGGCCACCGGGTGAGGTCAACGGTGCGGTCGCGGCGACGATACGTGGCCCGACCGTGGCCCCGGAGCTGATGGACGTACGCAACGCCACGGTGAGCGCGTCGCGGTCGCCGAGATCTCGTACCGTCGTCACCCCGGCGGCCAGCATCTGTTGGGCGCGGTGAGCCATGGCGAGAGACAGCTCGGCGGGATCCGCCTCGGCCACCGCACTGATCGGGTTCGGACCCGCATCGAAGGCGAGGTGAACATGACAGTCGATCATTCCCGGCATCACCGTTGCACCGGGACTCCGCAACCGGGGCACCTGCGCATCGACCGCTGCGTCCAACTCGGCGGCGACACCGACGGCGGCGACCGTGCCGGATTCGACCAGAACGGCGCCGTCGTTGGTTACACGATCCGCCGGCCCGGCGAGGATGCGGTCCGCGATGATCAATACCTTGTTCACGATGTCCTTTCGCGCAGGGCGTGGGATATGGCGATGAGTTCGTGGGCGTCGGCACCCAGGTCGTTGTCGGCGGGCGAGGCGACAAGCACCGCCGGCAGTTCGGTGTGTGGGGACTCGGTTGTCGGCTTGAGCGCCAGCGCCTCGGTGATGTGCCGGGCGAGTTGTTCGGCGGGGCCACGGGCGAGATCGGCATCGGGCGCGACGCGCGTCAGGTAGGGACTCAGACAGACGAGTCCGTCACGGCATTCGATGAGCCGCCGATAGAACCGCCGCTCGTGGGTACGGCGCTGGCGCAGACCACGCCACCCGGAATCGGCCGACGGACGGTGCAGGACGAGCTCCGGGTAGGCAGCGGTCAGAGCCGTCCAGAGGGGGGCGAGCTCGTGATACATACGACGGTGGTGCACGACCGACCGCACACGGGTGACCAGTTGCGTGCAGGCCGAATAGGAGATTCCGACAAGGACGGTACCCATGGCCCAGTTGGACAGCGACCAGTTCACCGTGTTGAAGGTCTCGTGCGACCCGGGTTCGTCGATACGTAGAACGACCAGGACTATTCGGTTGATCGCCGTGGTCGTCAGTCCGAGCAGTCCCAGGGTCATGGTCAGCAGGCCGAACCTAAGGTTCCGGGACGCCCGGCGCGCATAACGCAGGGCCCACAGGGCGGATGCCAGGTAGGCGTAGACGAAGTAGGTGTTGCCGACAAGGTAGAACGTGGCAATGGCCGGTTGTGCCATGTGGGGAGTGCCCAAGAAGTGACCGCGCATCCCCGCAGGCGTGGCGATCATGGCGACGGTCAGGGCGGCCAGGACGACGGTGAGCAGGGCGGTGTTGATCCGCCGGTGGCGACGGTATTCGGCGTCCGCGCCACGCATTGTGGAGACGAAGACCATGACGAGCGCCGAGAGGCCGGACATGTAGATCCCGTTGAACAGGACCTTGCCGACGCCGAGGGCGGTGGCCGTGTCGATCGCGGCGTTGACCTCGGGGAAGCTGAGGATCTCCCCGGCCATTAGCAAGACCAGGGACGCGACGAGGCAACGCAGCACCCGGTCGTGCGGAGCGCGTACGAGGTCAGTGCCCTTCCATAACGCCCCTATTCCCAGCAGGGTGATCAGCGGCACCTGGAACATCAGGTCCACCCCCATGGGGCGTTCAGCGCTGAGCGCAGCGGATCCAAGTCCGGGTCCTCGGGCGTACGCGCACTGACGTAGTCGATGACCATCCCCCATTCCTGGATGATGGTCGCCACCAGCTCGGCCTCGCGTTCGTAGTCCTCGGTGTAGCAGGTGCGACGGAAGCCCCGGTTGATCAGGTCGCGGGGGAAGTCCGGGCCGAGATCGGGGAATTCCACGCTCTGATCACCGTCGTCCTGATGATCGGCGATAATATGACCGATCTCGTGCAGGATGATGTGATCCTGGTGGACACGGGTGGTTTCCTCCTGATAGAAGATCACCTCCTCACTCGGCCGGGACATCCATAATCCGAACGGTCCCGGGACCGGCAGCGCCCAGGGGATCAGCCGGATGGGTTTGCCCAGATGCTCACCGAGTCTGCGGCACAGCTCAGCTATGTGCAGGGGAGGTTGAATGTCGAGTTTCCGCAGCAGGCGTTTGCACTGCCGGCGGAGTTCGCGTTCGCGTGCGACCACTGTGTCCCTTCTTATGTCCCGGTGCCCGGATCGGGGGGGCTGTCCTGATCGAAGATCGCGATCATCTTGAGCAGTTGCCTGCGCATGGCCGGCGTCATCTCGCCCGCCCTCATTGCGATCGCCCGCACCTGGTGATCGGCAAGCCGCTGCCGTAGCAGCTCGTCTTGGGGGTCGTCCTGGGCGAGCAGCGACTGCACGGTGATCGGCGCCGTCCCCGCGGGGCGGTGGTCGTCAAAGAACTTGGCGAGCCCCTCCAGCACGCTCAACGTCGGGTTGGTGTGCGACCCGTTGCGTAACATCGCCAGGTAACTTCGAGAGAGGGTTGCCGGATGTGACGGGTCGGCGGTGATCGCCCTGGCCACTTCGGCGGTGGAGTACTCCCGCTGCCGGCCGTAGGTATCGGTCCATCGGGCCATGGCGAAAAGTGCGTTCAATCGTTCCGCCAGCGACTGCTGTTGCCCCTGGTCGCCCTCTGCCTTCATGATCGCGCTCCCAGCATTAGTTGGACCTCGCGCCAACAGGATGGCAGATGTGCCACACAGCACCATCTGTTGGATCCCATGCGTAACTGGTTGACCTCAAGTGCGGCCCGGTGTCAATATTTTGGACGCTTCGCCAATGGCGGAGAGACTTCGGGGGTGTGAACGGAACCGGTGGCCAAGGCCGTTGCCGCGGTTCTTGCCAGCGTGTGCCCTCGACTCGCAGGTGAGGGGGCGTATCGCGCGAGCAACTCCGCATTCGCGTAAGCGGAGATACTGGGATGTACCGGGCAAAAGCCGGGCCTCGCACTGCGTGTGACTCTCTTCCGGCGGCCTTCCCCCCACGTACAGAACGGCAAGAGGACGACCATGACTCACGCCCTTCGCGTTTTCACCGGTCCGCAGGCCCTGGACTTCCTCGGCGGTTCCTGGCGCGAGTTGTACGCGCGGGATGCGGCCGCCACCCCCTTCCAGTCATCGGCCTGGCTCATCGCATGGGCGCGGCAGCTGGCCAGCGATGTGACCCCGATCGTGCTCGTCTCGACCTCGTCGACGGGCAAGCCCCTCGCTGCCCTGGCCCTCGCCCGCCACGACGACGGCACCGGCACTCAGGTCTCCCCACTTTCGGCGCCGTATGCCGAGTGCGTCCGGCCGGTCGGCCCGCACGCGGACGATCCCGGCGTCGTGGCGTCGTTCGTCTTCCATCTGATGCTGCTGGCGGAGGAGACGGGCGAGGGTGTGAGCATGACCGATGTCCTGGCCAACAGCGGCCTGGGACGGTATCTGACGCAGATGTCGCAGAACACCGGGTGGAGTCGTGTCGACACCAGATACGCCAGCGTCCGCCTGCCCTTCGTCTACGCGGCTCTGCCCCGTTCCACGCGACGCGAGCACCTGCGTCGGCAACGGGCCTGGGTCCGTGTCGCCTCAGACTGCGAGGTGACTTACGCACGCACGTGCCACCGCCAGGCCCTGATGAACGCCGAGTCTGTCATGGCCTGCCTGCGACCGGCTCGTTGGTACAGCCCCCTTCTCTCCGGGCCGACGTCGGCGAACGGCCGGGACCACTGGCGATCCGTACTGGGGCAACTCGACCCCGCGACGACCTTCATCGCTACCCTGTCCCTCGACGACACAGTGGTCGCTGCACGGCTGTGCCTGACCCGCGGCCGCCACTGCTACTCGCTGATCCCGGTGACGGACGACAGGCGTCGACACCTCGCCCCGGACCACGCGCTGCTCCGCCATCTCATCGGGGACCTCACCCGCAAGGGGTTCACGATGCTCCACCTGGGGCGCACACCCGCTCCCGAACAGGTCGGTGCGGCGCAGTACCAGCCTGAGTGGACATCCACCCTCTCGGTCCTGGCCTCACCGGACCTCGCGGCAGCATGACGACTGGCGTTTCAGGGATGCGTTCATGCGGTGGCTGATTTACCCTCCGCGAAAGCCTCTTCCAGGGTCTCCAGGGTGATTCCGGCCTCGCCCAGGACCGTCGCTGCCAGCCCCCGGCCGATCTGAGCGAGCCCCAGCAACAGGTGATCGCAGTCGATGAGTGCCGAACCCTGTTGTTCCGCCCGCTCCTCCGCGATGGCGATCGCCTTGCGTGAGAAGGGCGTCCACGCGATGCGTTCCGCCGCCTGGGAGGCCCCCCAGCTCAACCGTCCCTCCACAGCGCGGTTGATCTTCTCCGGAGAGGCACCGACCGCGCGCATAAGCTGTACTGCGCTGTTCCCCGAGCTCTCGTCCCCTGTGGTGAGGCCGAACAGCAGATGTTCGGTGCCGAGGTAGTTGTTGCGGTGCTGCACTGCGGCCCGCTTCATGTGGGTCATGGCCTGTTGCAGGCCTTCGGTGAGCATCTCGGGTGTGTAGCGCTTGTGGGGTGCGTGGAAGCGCTGCTGCACTGCCTGGCGGGTGACTCCGAGGGCCCCGCCGATGTCAGCCCACGAGATGCCGTGCATGCGGCAGTGCTCAACGTAGTCCTCGACCAGGTCGTCCGCCAGCGCCTGCATTTGGCCGGAGATGCCGGCAGCCACGGTCAGCAGGGCCAGCCAGTCCGGCTGGTCTTGCCCGCCCGGACGATGGGCGGAGTCACAGGTCCTGTCCACTTCGGCGATGAGGTCATCAAGGTCTGGAAGCGTCATGAGGCAAGTAATTCTTGACAGTTGCTGTTTTGTCAAGCATCGCTTGCCTCGCGAGGTCGGGGTGGGTTGTTTCCGGCCACGGTCACGGGTGCCGAGGGCGGGCCCGTGGGTCACGAGACCAATTCTTGACCCGTCGCGGCGCATCGTGTTCGACTCAGTGAACACTTGAGTTCGGATCGTCGGGAATGTGGAGCACTGTATGCGTCTGGCTCTCCTCAATATGTGCGGGAAAATATCAGACGAGCTTGTCACGAGTTTCCACGCTCTTGCCCAGGACGAGTATGTGAAGTCGCTGGTCCCCTTTCGTTTTCGGGCCTTCGGAACCGCCCGCGTCGAAGGTGAGAAAACCGTGTGGCAGCAGGATTCTTCGTTTCTACAGAGTGCGGACCTCAACGGATACGCGGGGGGCATCGAGCGCAGGTTCCAGCCGCTCGGCGAACCCGCTCGCGGGTTCGCCGAGGAACTGGTGCGCGACTCCGCTCTGCGGCGGCTCGTGGGGAGCGATGACTTCCTCATCGGCTGCCATCAGATCCGCGTCGTCGCTGGTGACGACCAGATCGGCCTGCCAGCCCCAGAGGGCTTCCACCGGGACGGGTTCGACGGGGTCGCCGTCACGGTGGTTGCCGCCGAGAACGTGAGCGGCGGTATCTCACTCGTCCGAGAAGAGGACGGGGAGGGCCGAGAGGGGGACGTCCTGCTGGACCGGGTGATGGCTCCCGGCGAGACACTGTATTTCGACGACCGCAGAGTCGTGCACTACGTCACCCCCATCACTCCGAAATACCCCGGCGTCATCGCCCATCGGGACGTAGTGGTCATCACATTCGATCTCCAGCGAGACGGGAGTTGAGCGCGTGAGTATTCCCGAATACGCCATCCAGCGCTGGCTTTTCGATGAGGCGCAGGGGCGGTACGACATCGACCTGGCCGAAAGCGGCGTGCAGTTCCAGCTCCTCAAGGATCTGGACCTCCGGCCGGAATGGGAACTCGATTACAGCCTCGACCGCGGGCGACCGCAACTGCGCGGTGCGATCGCCGAGATGTACGGTGGGCAGCCGGAACTCTCCGCCGACCACGTCGCCGTGACGCACGGAGCCCAGGAGGGGCTCTACCTCCTGTACCGCAGCCTGCTCCGGCCCGGCGACCACGTCATTGCCACCAGCCCCGGCTGGCAGCAGGCCTGGGAGGTGCCCCGCCACATCGGCTGCGATGTCACCGTACTGCCCTGGCCGCCCGGCACCCCCTTCGACTCCGAGGGGCTGCTGCGCGCCATCGGTCCGCGCACCAGACTGGTCATCCTCAACAGCCCGGGTAACCCCTCTGGTTGCGTGCTCACCGACAGCGAATGGGACGCCGTCGTGGCAGCCACGGCCGAGCGCGGAATCGCGGTGGTCAACGACGAGGAGTACCTGCTCGACTTTGCTGGCTCGGTCATCCACCGCCACCCCCACGGCATCTCGGTCTCCGGCTTGTCCAAGGTGTTCGGGATGCCCGCCCTCCGGCTGGGATGGCTGTGCGCCGCACCGGAACTGGTCGAGGCAGTAGTGAACTACAAGCGCTACACCACGGTCTCCAACTCCCTCGTCTGGGAGCGGGCCGGCGAACTGGCGTTGCTGCATCGTGCCGGGCACGTGGCACGCTACCGCCGCCTCGTCGAGCCCGGCCTGGGAATTCTGGAGGGCTTCGCGCGCCGGCACGCCGACCGGATGCGGCTGGTTGCGCCGCAGGGCACCCCCTTCGCCTGGGTCGAAACCCTGGCCCGGACCAGTTCCCGGGACATCGCCGAGCGGCTGCTGGAACAGCACCGGACGCTCGTGATGCCAGCCGAGGTGTTCGGCGCCGAACGGGCCCTCCGCATCAGCTTCGCGCGACCGGTCGAGGTACTAGAGGAAGGGCTCGAACGCCTCGGCAAGGTGCTGGCCGACATGGACTAGTGTCCCGATTTCGGGGTTCTCTCCATCGCCAATCGCATGATCGGCGGGTCGCTGACCAGGCGCTTGGTGCTGGACGCGCCTGACGTGGTTTGGCAGAAACCCGAATCCGGCTCACTAGTGCTCTGACCGGGAAGGATCGCCGGGTTGGTGGTCGCGACGGTTGGATGTGCGGTGACGCCCGATGCGATCGCTGGAGGCGCGGTGGCTGAGCCTGTCCGTGTACGCAGACTGACCGACCAGGAGGGGCAGAAGCTGCAGCAGATCGTGCGCCGGGTAGCACGAGTTCGGAGTGCTACTGGCGCGCGATGATGCTGCTCGTCTCGGCGGGTGGGAACCGGGTGCCGGTGATCGCCCAGATGGTCCAGGCCGACGAGGACACCGTGCGGGAGGCGATCCACCGCTTCAACGAGATCGGCCTGACCTGCCTGGGCCCTCAGTGGGCGGGAGGCCGTCCCCGCCTACTCAGTCGTGATGACGAGGACTTCGTCATCCGGACGGCCACCACTCGCCCCAGCAAGCTAGGCCAGCCCTTCATCCGCTGGTCGATCCGCAAACTCGCCGCCTACCTGCGGAAAGTACACGGACGTGTCATCCGCATCGGCCGTGAAGCCTTACGTGCCTGCTCCGGCACCGCGGCGTCACCTTCCAGCGCACCAAGCCCTGGAAGGAGCCACCCGCCCCTGATCGCGACGCCAAGCTCGACCAGATCGAGCAGGCGCTGGAACGCTTCCCGGACCGGGTCTTCGCCTTCGACGAGTTCGGGCCCCCTGGGGATCCGGCCCACCGCAGGCTCCTGCTGGGCGAAGCAGGGCAAACCCAACCGGCTGCCGGCGACCTACCGCCGCACCCACGGCGTCACCTACTTCCACGGCTGCTACTCCATGGGCGACGACCGCCTGTGGGGCGTCAACCGCTGCCGCAAGGGCACCGCCAACACTCTGGCCACACTGAAGTCGATCCGCGCCGCCCGACCCGACGGCGCCCCGATCTACATCATCCTGGACAACCTCTCCGCCCACACCGGCGCGGACATCCGCCGCTGGGCGAAGAAGAACAAGGTCGAGCTGTGCTTCACCCCGACCTACGCTTCCTGGGCCAACCCGATCGAGGCCCACTTCGGCCCGCTGCGGCAGTTCGCCCTGGCCAACTCCCACCACCGCAGCTACCCCGCGCAAACCCAGGCACTGCACCGCTACCTGCCTGGCGCAACACCAACGCCCGCCACCGAAAGGGCAAGTTCAGGAGAAGGACAGCGACCGAAGGATGACTCAGGAGGCGGACGGCTCGATCTGCCCCGCGAAGACGATGACCTGGTCGATGAGGCTCCGTCGCAGATGGACGACGTCCGTTCCCGCCAGGCGGGGGCCTCCATGAGGCGTGGTGAAGACCCACTGGTACCGGGCCCATTCGTCAGGCATGTCCACCGCTGAGCAGCGCACCATCGTGCCGGTCCCCGCCGGGTGGCGCCGGATGTCCAGCACGAACCGCTCGACCGCCGCGATTCCTTCGCTGCGGCCCAACGGTCCCCAGAAGACCACGTCTGAGGTCAGGGCCTGGGAGAGCAGGGCAGTCACATAGCTGTCGTCCGAGGCGTTGAACGCGGAGATGAACGTGTCGATCGCGGAGCGTGCGGTCTCTTCCTGCATGCCCCAGTAATACCAGCCGTTTCGCGTGCGCTCGTCCCACGAGCCGCCTTCCGATCACGATGAACCATCCCAGTCACAGCACTAGGTTCAATGTCGTGACTCTGCTGTTGATGTTGGGCAGATCATGCGATGGCTGAGCACGGAGCGCGAGAGTGTCTGGCCCGGAAGCGTTGCCTGGGCGTGGTGTCGATGCAGTCGGCGATGCAGTCGGCGATGCGGGCGAAAGTGCAGGCCACCGTGGCGAGGACGTGCTGGACGGGGGTGAGGGCCAGGCCACCGTGGCGGGAACGGCGCAGCCTGTGGGCCCGGACGTCCTGGGAGTGTGGGGGCCTCGATGCCGGTGCGGATCGCGTATCGGTGTTGCCATTGCTGGTCGAGCCGGTTTTGCGCTTGAACCTCGTGTAGCGGCCCGGGCAGTACTGCTACTGAGCAAGGCCGGATTACGGAGGACGTATACAGGGTGCGGTCCCGGCACGACCAGCAATCTGCCTCGGCGAACCGGGTGTCCCGGACGGTGGACAGGCTAATGGCGACTTGGACCACCAGTTCGGGGGCCAGCGTCGCCTGCAGCAGCCGGTCGGCGGCGCTGTCCTGGTCGGCCAGCCGGGCCCGGAACTCGCAGGATCGCGTGGTCGAGGCCCGGATCCTCCAGCTCAAGCCCCAGGGCGTACTTTCAGCCGACCTGGGTGCGGACCGCGTCCGCCGCCGTCCGGGGCAGACCGGTAACTGCTGTCCTCGAACAGGACATCCAGCCGGTCCCGGATGAACATAGCCGGGTTGCCCTTCGGACACGCGGCCTGCGCCGTTCGCACCGTCCGTGCCGGGATTCGCTGGTGACTCTCCGGTCGCAGCGATACGGCGACCACCGCGCCGACGACACCGTTCCGAACGCTCCAGCGTGCACCGCACAAAGCCAGTCTTCTTCACGGCTTACCAACATCACCAACAGAGTCGTGGCATTGGTACCAGGTGTCTTCTCGTGGAACTCCCGCGGGCAGGGGCCGAGCTGACCGTGTCTCACCGACTACGCCGGGTGATGGCCTCGGCCAGCGAGGTGAGCGCCCGGGCCCCCTCAGGTGCCGGGTCGGCCGCCGCCAGCGCCGCCAGTGCCCGGGTCTGCTGCCGCCGCGCTTCCTGTTCCGTCCAGTCGCGTCCGCCTGCCAGGCCGATCAGACGAGTGGCCTCACGCACTTCCTTCTCCCTGAGGGGGCCCGCTCCTGTGAGGTATAGCTCAGCGAGCCGATGGGCCGCGGGCGTGTCCGAGCGCAGCGCCGCCACGACTGGCAACGACTTCTTGCGCCGCCGCAGGTCCGCTCCCACGGGCTTGCCGGACACCGGGCTGCGTCCCCAGATGCCCAGGAGATCGTCGACGAGCTGGAACGCCAGTCCCATGTGATGCCCGAACCGCCGCAGGGCCTCTGTACGCTGGGGCGTGGCTCCTGCCGCCCGCGCGCCGAGGGCACAGGCGGCCGACAGCAGCGCCGCGGTCTTCCCGGCGGCCATCGCCAGACACTCCGCCAGGTCAACGTCCGTGCGCTCCTCGAAGGCGAGGTCCGCGCCCTGGCCCGCGACCAGGGCGAGCAGCGCGTCGCACAGTTCCCGGAGCATCGGCGGCTCCCCGGCCAGCACATCCGTCGCCACGACCAACAGCGCGTCCCCGGCCAGCACGGCCTGTGCCTCACCGAACAGGGCCCAGACCGCGGGACGGTTGCGGCGCAGGGCGTCCCGGTCCATGAGATCGTCGTGCACGAGGGAGAAGTTGTGCACGAGCTCGACGCCGGCCGCGGCGGCGACCGCCCGCTCCGCTACGGCGCCCATGGCCTGGGCCGAGGCGAGGACCAGCGCTCCGCGGATCCCCTTGCCCCAGTCGCCGGCCGCCGGATTGCCCTCCCGGTCCCGCCAGCCGAAGTGGTATTCCGCCACCGTTCGAGTGGGCTCGGGCAGCCGGGCGACGGCCTTGCACAAGGCGGGCTCGGTCAGCTGCCGGGCTTGGGACAGCAGCTCCCACACATCCGTGTCGTGGCTGACGGCGGTCACTGGCCCACCTCCATTAGTGCTGCCTCCAGGTACTGGGTGTCCGCACCGTCCCGGGCGAAGTCCGAGGCGTAGCGCTCGGTGCGCTGCGACCAGTCGAGGTTTCCGCGCATCCACGACCGCATGCCCGCCAGGGTGGGCTCCAGCCATGGCGCGTCCCGGGGGTGTTCGCGTCGCAGCTCCTTCTCGGCGGTCAGGTAGTCCTCCGTACGCGCGGCGATGGCGGAGCACACCGTCTCCAGCGCCTGCCGTTCGTCCAGCCGCCGGTGGTGACCGACGATGTACACCAGGTTGTGGACCTCCCCAAGGGCACGCTCCTTGGCCAATGAGTAGACGTCGTTGGCCCAGCAGACGACGTCACAGGCGGCGTTGAGCGCGGCTTCGAACGCGGGCGTGTCGTAGCTCGGCGCCGGGACCTCGACGTTCTCGGCCGTCTCGATGAGGTCCATGCAGACGTAGATGGCGCCGGTGTGACGCCGGTTGGCGATGTAGGACTCCTCGGTGGGCACGGATCCGCTGACCCGGTTCTCTGCCTCCCAGACCGTGGCCGTGATCAGGCACTGCTCCAGGTGACGGGCAAACCGCGCGCGCCACCGCGGCGAGGCCCGGCGGGCCGTGCGGCGCCACAGGTCGGCCAGAGCGACGGCGGCGGGCGGCAGGGCCGTGTCCAGCGGCGGGGCGGGGTCGCCGAGTATCTCCCGCATCAGCGCCACGGCCTGCGCCATGCGCTTGGGGGATCGGCCGAAGGCCCCGTCGTCCAGCTGGTCGTCCACCAGGAAGAGCCAGGCAAACCACTCGGCCATGAGGTCGAGCGCCTCGGCGTCGGCGGTCGGATAGACGAGCGCGGCGAACCAACCGAAGTCGGCCCGGGCGAAGCGCTCCCGGGCCCGGGCGCCGCGCAGCAGACCGTTCTCCCGCGTCCAGGCCTCCAGGTGTTCGCGGGCCTGCCGGGCGTGCGGGTTGACGGAGAAGGGGAAGGGGCACGTTATGTCGATCAAGGGAGCTCCAGGGACGAGGGGCCGGGGCGTCAGCGGCGGGCGAGGCGGAGGTGGACGCCGCCGCGCGGATGCAGCGTGATCAGGGGCTCGGGCCGTACGACGGGCGCCTGCTCCGGCAGGACCAGTCGGTGCTTGCGGGCCACCGTGGCCAGCGCCAGGGTGAGTTCGGTCAGGGCGAAGTGCTTCCCGATGCACACGCGCCGGCCGCTGCCGAAGGGGATGTAAGCGTGCTTCGGACGCGCGGCCACCCGCTCCGGGGTGAAGTTGTCCGGGTCGAACGTCTCCGGGTCCGGCCAGAACTCGGGGTGGCGGTGCAGCAGATAGCTGTTGAGGAGCACGTTGCTGCCGGCCGGGATGCGGTAACCGGCGATGACGTCCTCCTCCCGCGCGTGCCGCATGGTCTGGTACGCGGGGGAGTAGATGCGCAGTGTCTCGTCGATGATCATCCGGGTGTACCGCAGCCGGGGCAGGTCCTCGAAGACCGGGACGCGCCCGCCCAGCACCGCGTCGACCTCCGCGTGCAGCCGCTCCTCGACGTGCGGGTACCGGGCCAGCAGATAGAACGCCCAGGACAAGGTGTTCGTGGTGGTTTCGAAGGCCCCGATGCAGAGGTTGAGCACCTCGTGGTGGAGCTGCTCCAGGTCCATCGCGTTGCCGTCGTCGTCCACGCTGTTCAGAAGCAGCGTCAGCAGGTCCGGCTGCGCTGTCCCGGTCCGTTCGGCGTCGGAACCCCGCAGTCGCTCGCTGATCACGCCGGACACGAAGCGGTCCATGTCGTCGATGGCGCGGCGCAGTCGGCGCCGCCGGGGCGTGGGCCAGCTCAACGGCGGGAACGGGAACCGGAAGAAGGAACCGAGCACGTCGTTGGCGGCGCCGAAGGCACGCTCGAAGGCCTGAGCGGCCCGGCTGACGTCGGCGCTGAACAGCGAGCGGTTGACGATCCGCAGGGCCAGCTGGCCCACCTCGTCCGTGACGTCGAGGAGGTCGCCGGCGGAGCGCGGCCGGTGCTCCCAGCGCTCCACCATGCGCACTGTCTCGACGGTCATGTTCTCGACGAAGCTGGCGACGGTGCGTGGAGTGAAGTGCGGTGCCATCATGCGGCGCTGGCGGCTCCACCGCTCCTTGTCGGCTATGGCGATCAGTCCGTCGCGGAGCACGGGGCGGACCACCTTGAAGATGGTGGCGTTCTTGTCGTACCGCTCCTCCCCGTCCACGAGGATGTGCTGGATGTGGTCGGGGTGATTGGCCAGGATCATCGGTATCCCGAGCGGGCGGAACCGGAAGAGATCGCCGTGCCGGTCCACGTTCTCCGCCAGGAAACCGAGTTGGTCGCGTTTGAAGGCGAGTGCGCCGCCGAACAGCTCACGGGCACCGGCGGTGGGCAGGGCTTGCGGGGTCATGTGGTCGGCGACTCCGTATGTGAAGGCGGATGTTGTCCGCGGGGTGCAGGGTGAGTAGCGGGGCGAAGCTGGTGCGGGGCGTTCCCGGCACCCGCGCCAGCGTGCAGGACTGGGCGATCATGACCGTGATGATCAGCAGCTCGGTGAGCGCGAAGTGCTTGCCGATGCAGTGGCGCGGACCCGCGCCGAAGGGCTGGTAGGCATGGCGTGGGCGGCCGGCCTGGGCCTTCGGGTCGAAGCGCTCGGGGTCGAAGCGCTCGGGGTCCGGCCAGAACTCGGGATGGCGGTGGAGGGTGAGGAAGTTGATGTAGATCCCGGTTCCCGCAGGGATGCGATGGCCGCCCACCACGTCGTCGGCCGCAGCCCGGCGCATGGTCTGCCATGCCGGGGTGAACAGCCGCAAGGTCTCGTCCACCACCATCCGCGCGTATGTCAGGTGCGTCAGGTCCTTGAAGCGCGGCGTCCGGCCGCCGAGCACGCGGTCGACCTCGTCCTGGAGACGCAGCTGGACCTCCGGCAGGTGCGCGAGCTGATGGCAGATCCACGCGATGGCGTTGCTGGTCGTCTCGTAGCCCGCGACGATCATGGAGAGGACCTCACTCGTCACCTGCTCCCGGGTGAGCCGGCTCCCGGTCTCCTCGTCGAGGGCGTGCAGCAACAGGGAGAAGAGGTCGGGGCGGGCCGGGTCGTCGCCTCCGCGGTGTGTACGGCTGTCGATCAGCTCCGCGATGAACCCGTGCATGGCGGCGACCCGGGAGCGCAGCCGCCGGTGCGCCGGCGTGGGCCAGCCGAGCGGGGGGAAGGGGAAGCGGAAGAACGCGCCGGCCAGCGCGTTGGTCTCGAGGAAGTCCTGCTCGAAGCGGGCAGCCCGCTCGTCCGACGCGGCGCCGAACAGGGACCGCAGCACGATCTTCAGGGCGAGGTCCGCGGCGGACGCGGTGACGTCCACCGCGGAGGCCTCACCGCCGTGCCGGGTCCAGGCGGCCAGCATGCGGTCCGTCTCGTCGGCCATGACAGAGGTGAAGCGGGAGACGCTCGCGCGGTGGAAGGCCGGCTGCAGCATCCTGCGCCGCTGGTGCCAGACCCTGCCGCCTTCGTGGGCGACCAGTCCGTCCCCGATCACGGAGCGGACCGAGCGGTACATGAAGGTGTCTTTGTCGTAGGTCGTGTGGTGGTCGACGAGCACGTGCTGGACGAGGTCCGGGTGGTTCAGCATCACGACCGGCATCCCACCCAGCAGCACCCGGAAGATGTCCCCGTGCCGCCGGACGAGGGCGCAGAGGTGACCGACCTGGTCACGGCGGAGCGCGGCGAGTCCGCTCAGGTTCTCCCGCAGCCCCACGGCCGGCACCGGGCGGGGAGCGGTCATCGTGCCATCTCCGGGGCCGGCTTGCGCAGGGCACCGAAGAGCCGCACCCCTGGGCCGGTCATCAGGGTCGTGACCAGGGCGACGAGGGTGAGGATCGCGAACATCTCCTCGTCGATCAGGCGCGCCTCGTGACCGACTCCCAGGACCACGAGCTCGGTGAGCCCCCGCGAGTTCATCAGGAGGCCGAGGGTCGTCGCCTCGGTGCGGTCCATTCCGCAGAAGCGAGCGGCCAGCGCGACTCCGCAGATCTTGGTGAGGGACGCCACGGCCAGCAGCAGGCCGGCGACGGCCACGGTCTGGGGGGTGAAGGGCAGTGCGCCGAGGTCCACCGACAGCCCGAAGCCCAGGAAGAAGAACGGCAGGAGAAGGTGCGCCATGGCACCGAGGGAGGGTGTGACGGACACCTCGCGCGGCAGCTGGGGCGGCCAGGCCAGCCCGAACAGGAAGGCGCCGATCAGCTGGTGGATTCCCAGCAACGAGGTGACGCCCGACGACAGGGCGAGGCCGGCGACCGCGATCATCAGCACGAACGCCGCTCCCGGCCGCCGGTCTCCGCGTCCCAGATACCGCGCCAGTCCGATCCGCACGGGCCCGAGCAGGACGACGGCCGTCACCAGGGCCAGGAGCAGCTTCGGCCACAGCGACGCCAGGTCTCCGCCACGGGCCAGCAGCAGTGTCGCCGCCAGCAGCAGCCAGCCCAGGCCGTCACCGACGGCGGCGGCGAACAGGCTGAGCTGTCCGGTGCGGGCGTGGAGGAGGTCCAGGTCGGTGAGGATACGGGCGAGGACGGGGAAGGCGGTGATGCTCAGCGCGCACCCGAGGAAGAGGGCAAAGGTGAGGCTGTCACCGGCGCTTCCTGTGAAGTGCCGGGCCAGCGGCAGGGCGACGGCGGTGCCCGCGGCGAACGGGAGCACGAAGGAGGTGAGGGCGATCAGGCTCCCGTCCCCTCCCATCCGGTCCCGGCTGCTGCGCACCACCTCTTGTCCGACACCGAACATGAAGAGGACGAGCCCGAGTTGGGCCAGGGCGCCGATGCCAGCGAGGGCGGACTCGGGGAAGAGCCACGCCCAGGCACCGGGGGCGAGGCGTTCCAGTGCCGTCGGGCCGAGCGCGATGCCCGCCACGAGTTCTCCGACGACCTGCGGTTGACCGAGACGGGCCGCGAGCAGGCCGGCCGTCCGGGCTGCGGCCACCACGACCGCTACGGCGAAGAAGAGGGCCGCCGCGTGGTCGGGGGTGGTGGCGTTCCCGGCGTGGGACGGACGTGAGCCGTGTGACACCAGGATGACCGCGGAGCCCAGGAGGGGCAGGACGACCAGCAGCCCGTAGCCGAGCGCACGACGCCGGCCCTGGGCGGGTCGGCCCTCGCTCGTCGATGACCGGGATGTGGCTGTACGAACAGCACGTTGTGTCACATCTACCTCAGCCGTGGGAGTGGGATGGCCGGGAGCGCACACAGCGCTTCAACCGGTACTGGCAGCCGCCCGTCCTGGTGGGGTGGGAGAAGGCGGTGGTGGCGGCTGCGGCCGTTGCGTGAAGGTAGCGAACGGCCCGCTTCCAGGTCCAGGAATGTGCCGCCGTACGAAAGCCGCCGGAGACGGCCGCGCCCACGTCGTGAATCCGGATTCACGACGTGGGCGCGGGAGAGGACGGGTACTGGCGATGCCAGAACTTGTGCCCCGGCAGGCAACGTTTGCCCGACAAAGAGCGGCGCCGTGGGGGTCCCTCCCGGTCGAGCGAAGCCGAGAGCGGAGGAGCGTGCTCCGGGAGTCCCCCCGGTCGGAGGCTGGGGAGTGCTGGCTGGAAGTCCTCGTACTGGACGTACTTGGGCTTTCGGCCGGTGCGGCGAGCGGGGGGGGGACCTCCCACGCCCTGAGGCAGGGGGGCGCGTGCCGGGCTCGCCTCGGGGTGAACGTTGCCTGCCGGGGTACTAGGCGTGCTCCGGTACGGCGACGGCTCTGTTGGCGCGCCGTTCCGCGCTCGTCAGCAGCAGCGTGGGGAGGGTGGCGAGGACGGCCGCGGCCAGTACCCACCAGAAGGCGGTGCCGAAGGCGGAGGCTCGCGCCGCGGGGGCGCCTGCGGAGTCGAGCGCGTTCTGCAGGACCACGGCGAACAATGCCGTGCCCGTCGAGCCGCCGACCCGTTGCAGGATGCCGATCTGGACGGTCGCGTCGTTGACCTTGCCGGGCGGGATGACGCGGTATGCCGCGGTTGTCGCCGGGATGGCGCACGCGCCGATGCCGAAGCCCCGGGCGAGCATCGCGGCCCCCAGGAACCAGTAGGAGCTGTCCGCCTCGATGACCAGGAAGGGCAGGGTCGCCACCGTGCTCACGACGCCGCCGAGGAAGGCCGTGAGCCCGCTGCCGAGCTTGTCCACCAGTCGGGCGCTGACCATCATCGCGAAACCGGCACCGATGCCCTGCGGGATGAGCAGCAGCCCCGTTGCCACCGGGTCCTCACCGCGCACCATCTGGAAGTAGAGCGGCATCAGGATGACGGAGCCGAAGACCGCCGAGCCGAGGCAGACGTTGGTCAACTGGGCTGCCGAGTACAGCCTGTTGCCGAACAGCCGGACATCGACGAGCGGGCGCTCGGTGCGCAGCGCGCGCAGGACGAAGACGGAGATCAGCGCGAGGCCCGCGATGACGGTGACCAGCACCTGGGCGGACAGCACGCGGGCCGTCGTACCGATCTCCGCGAGGCCGTAGGTGAGGACGGCGAAGCCGAGCGACATCGTCACCAGGCCCGGGACGTCGAGTTTGCCGGCCTGCTGAGCGGCGTCCGCCGGCACCAGCCACTGGGCGAGCGCGACGGTCAGCAGTCCGATCGGTACGTTGATGTAGAAGATCCACTCCCAGCCCGCGTGTTCGACCAGGAGACCGCCCAGGACCGGTCCGAAGACGGGGGCGAGCAGGGTAGGTACACCGCTGACGCTCATGACACGGGCGATGCGCTCGGGACCCGCGAGCCGCACGGTGATCATCTGGGCGACGGGTAGCGCGAGACCTCCGGCGGCGCCCTGCACGGCGCGGAACGCGATCAGCTCCCCAACGTTGCCCGCGAGTCCGCAGGCCAGGGAGGCGAGGGTGAAGGCGGAGAGGGACAGCACGTAGATCCGCTTGGCCCCGAACCTGGCAGCGGCCCATCCGCTCACCGGGATCACGGCCGCCAGCCCCAGGAGGTAGGCCGTGACCAGCCACTGAATCGTGGCCAGCGATGTGTCCATGCTGTCGGACAGGGAACGCAGAGCCACGTTGACGACCGTGGCGTCGAGGTAGGACATGACCGAGCCCAGCACGGTCACCAGGAGAACCCTGCGTAATGCGGGTGGGAACCGGAGGTCGGTGGGGGGAGAGGTGCTCATGCGGGATCCGTTTCCTTGGTGGGCGCTGCGATGAGCGGGGACCCGGCAATGTTTGATTGACAAAACGCGTTTGTCAAGGACGCCTTGTCATTCTGATGAGAGCTCGGACAGGGGCGAGATCGCGGCTTCAAGCAGCCTCCCGGCCGCTTTCACGCCTTCAAGTGGCCCAAAATCAGCCAAGATTGACACTGATTCGGTCAACTCTCCCCCGATTGGGTTTGGTTGGCCCGCGGTGAGGTGCTGGCGGACGTGACCGTCGAAAGCTTGTTCCTTCCCACTCGACATCCGCCGTTGATCTAATCGATGGCCTGCTCGGGCTAGTTCGAGGACGGCTCAAGACGGGGGAGTTGAGGGTGATTCATCGACGTTCCGAGGAACGTTCAGAGGACTTTCGTTCGGGGATGCGCCATCTGGCTGGCGGGGTATGCGTCGTCACCGGATCCGATGAAAGTGGCGAGCCCTGCGGCCTCACTGCGACGGCCGTCTGCTCCCTCACGGTGGATCCCCCGGCACTCGTTGCGTGCGTCAACAAGAACACACGTCTGGGCGGTGCGATCCAGAAGGCTTCGGTATTCGCGGTCAATGTACTGTCCGCCCGTCAGCGCCCAGTCGCCGAGGCCTTCGCCGGGCTGATCTCGGGAGTGCGGGGTGAGGCCCGTTTCTCGTACGGGAACTGGCGCGAGGAGTGCCCAGGTGCTCCCTTGCTCGCGGATTGCCTGGCCAGTTTCGTGTGCAAGCTCGACGAAGTCGTGGACCGCTCCACCCATCTTCTCCTGATCGGTCTCGTCACGGACGTCCGCGTCACATCGCATGAATCGGGTCCCTTGCTCTATGTGGACCGACAGTTCGTCCAGTCAACTCACAGGTGAACTACATGATTCCTTGGACCGATGAACCGACCCCCCACTCGTCGGTGTTCACGCCGGCACTCCGTGAACTGGGTGACGAATTACGGAGCCACGGTTTCACGTCGGATTCTGTCGCCTCTCTTCTGCGTGCCGCCAGTGACAACGACCTCCTGGCCAACTCCGCGCTGTACGCGCTGTGGTCACGGGACCGGACCGGCGAACTGACCGCCACCCCGGTGGGCGTGCTCACTGAGTTGTTCGTCAGGAACGGGGAGGTTCCGTCGGGAACCTACGGGCGCCAACTCTCCCGGTCCGCACGGTCCGCATTCGACGCCCTCCGTCTCGTTTCCGACGTCGGCGGACGAATTCGGGCCCGCGCCTCCATCTCGCCGCTCGGCTCATCGTATTACCTTTCGGATCGGCTCTTCGAGTGCCAGGCGGAGTCCGGCGGATATCCGGTCATGGCCAAAAAGCCAGAAGGCCCTTTCGATCCGGTGATGCCGCCGCATGCCAGCACTCTGCGCTTCATGCGGCACATCACTCCTCGTGGCGGCCGACTGCTCGACATCGGAACTGGGTCGGGGGTGCTGGCGCTCAGTCGGGCGCACCGGTACGCGTCCGTGACGGGAGTCGACATCGACCCGCGGGCGGTCGCCTACGCCCGGGTCAACGCGCTCCTCGCCGGGCGCGAGGCGGTCTTCGAAGTGGGGGACTTCCGGGTGGGGCTCGAGGAGTTTGGGCCCGTGGACCACGTGGTCTTCAACGCGCCGGGACGGGCTTCCGGTGGGCACAACGAACCGGACGGTACGCCCCCACTCCATGCGGAAGGCCTGGTCAAGGACGTGATCGAGCATCTGCCTAAGGTCCTTGTCGCTCCCGGGGGACTGGCCGAGGTTCTGATCATCGTCACGGTGCCGCACCGGCTGCCGACGGCTGCCGACGTGGTGGCGGAGTGGGCCGGCGACCTCTCTGGCATCGAGGTGAGAGAGGTGGCGGACGCCGCGCTGAGCGTCCCCGCCGACGCCATCGAACGGTTGCGCATCCAGCCGGGATGCCTGCTGGCGGACAGCCGCGAGGAAGCGGAAGCGCTGGTGAGGGCGCTCAAGGCATTCGGCGTTCGTCATGTCGCCCCGGCCGTCCTCGCGATGTCCACCTGACGAACTGATGCTCCTGTCCCGCATCACTGAACGGGGGATTTCCCATGAACGCACGGCGGCCCGTCAATTCTGCAGCGACAGTCCAGAAGAAACGGACCAGTCTCAGCTTTCCCAGAGCGGTACCCATAGAGGCCTGGATATCGATCGGTGTCGAGATATTCTCCGTCGCCGACGCGTCGTCCTGGTGGCTTGGTGACTGGCTCATCTACGGCCAGAACCGGTATCCGGACCGCTACAAGCGGGCAATCGAGGCGAGCTCTCTGCACTACAAGACTCTTCGGAACTATGCATGGGTGGCACGCAAGTTCGACGTGTCCCGTCGACGGGACACGCTGAGCATGCAGCACCACGGCGAAGTGGCTGCCCTGTCAGAGGAGGAGCAGGAACTGTGGCTCGACCGTGCCGAGCAGGAGGGCTGGTCGGTCACCGAACTCCGCCGGAATGTCAAGGAAGATAAGGCGACCGGTGACAGAATCCCGGTTCCGGCTCCGGCAACCGTGACCCTCAAGGCGCCGCCCGACCGAATGCGACGGTGGCAGGCGGCGGCCAGCCAGTCCGGTACATCACTGGACGAGTGGATTCAACGAGTGCTCGACAGGGAAGCGGTCGAGCTTCTCCGCAACGGAGAACTCGCCGGTGTCGGCCATCGTCACGCGGCCATCTGAACCTTGACGGTCCAGATGCGCCATAAATAGCATCCCGCAGTCGCTGGTCGCAGCCTAATCCTGCATGTGGAACGAGGTATCAGGATGATCGGTGGAGACGAATACTCCGTGGTCGTGAATCATGAAGAGCAGTACTCGATCTGGCTCTCCGAAAGAGAATTGCCGAACGGGTGGCGCAACGCGGGATTCCGTGGCTCGAAGGAAGACTGCCTCGCCCATATCGAGAACGTTTGGACCGACATAACGCCGTTGAGTGTGCGGCAGTCCGTCGCGGCGAGCGTCGCTCAGGAGGGCTGACCGCAATGCCGGACCGGTCTCTGCTCCATCAGTTGATTTCCGACCAGGCGCTGCTTTCGCCCGAATCGGTCGCCGTGGTCTCGGGAACAGAACGGATCAGCTACGGAGAACTCGACGGACGCGCCAATCAACTGGCCCATCTCCTACGGAACCGGGGAGTCGGGCCGGAGACCGTGGTCGGGCTCTGCCTGGAGCGAGGGATCGGCCAGGTGGTGGCCCTCCTGGCCATCATGAAGGCGGGCGGCGCCTATCTGCCGCTGGACCCGGCCGATCCGGCGGACCGCGTGGGATTCATGCTCGCGGACGCGGGCGCGCCCATCGTCTTGAGCCGGTCCGGTATGACGGACACCTGGGATCACGGCCCCTGGGCCGTGATCCATGTCGACGAGGCCGCCGACGAGGTCGCGAAGTGCCCCACGGTGCCCGTGCCCGTCGGTGGTGACGACGGCAACGCCATCTATCTGATCTACACCTCCGGTTCCACGGGCACCCCCAAGGGTGTCGTCGTCCCGCACCGGGCCGTGGTCAACCTGGCCTTGGCGCAGCGGAGCCTGTACCGGCACGGGCCGGGCGAACGGGTGCTCCAGCTCGCCCCCGTGCGGTTCGACGCGAGCGTCTTCGACCTGTGCCTTGCCCTGTGCAACGGCGGCACACTCGTCCTGCTTCCCCCCGACGCCGTCGGCTCGGGCGTCGACCTGCTGCGCGTGCTGGGGGACTACGAGGTCACCACGGCGGCCGTGCTCTCTGCCGCGCTGCAGTCCATGCCCCGCGCCGAACTCCCGCTGCTGGGTCAGCTGATCTCCGGAGGCGAGGCCGTGCCCCCGGAGGTCGCCGACCACTGGGCGAAGGACCGCGCTTTCTTCAGCGCCTACGGCCCCACCGAGGCCACGGTCATCTGCACCAGTTGCGAGGTTACGCCCCCGGTCCAGGACTACCCGCCGATCGGCCAGGCCCTGCCCGGGACCACCGTCCATGTCCTGGACGAGCGGCTGCGGCCGGTCGAAGCGGGCCAGCGAGGGGAGATATACGTCGGGGGAGCTGGCGTCGCCCGGGGCTACACCGGCCGCCCGGCCCAGACGGCGGACCGCTTCGTACCGGACCCCTTCTCCACCGAGCCGGGCGCCCGCCTGTACCGTACCGGCGACTTCGGCAGCCGGGCCGAGGACGGCACCGTCACCTTCCTCGGCCGGGTCGACGACCAGGTGAAGATCCGTGGTTTCCGGGTCGAGCTGGGCGAGGTCGAGGCGCACGTCCTGGCGCACCCGGACGTGCGCGAGGCCGCCGTCACCGCGCGCGAAGACACCCCCGGCGACAAGCGCTTGGTCGCCTACGTGGTGCTGACCGACGGCGGCTGCACGGAGTCACGGCTCAGGGCTGGCCTGCGGGAGCGGCTGCCCGACTACATGGTGCCGTCGGCGGTGGTGGTCCTCGACCAGCTACCGAAGACGGCCAGCGGCAAGGTCGATCGCCAGGCCCTGCCCCGTCCGAGCGGCACCCGCTCCGAACTCGCCGACGCGAACGCCGCCACCTTGACCCCCGTGCAGGAGACCATCGCCAGCATCTGGGCCGAGGTGCTCGGAATGGAACGGGTGGGCGTCGACGAGGACTTCTACGAGCTCGGCGGTCACTCGCTGCTGGCCGCCCAGGTCATGGCCCGGGTACGGGAGGCGTTCGGGGCGGACCTGCAGATCTCCGCGCTCCTGGAGGGCCCGAGCGTGAGCCGGCTCGCCGCCCGTGTGGAGGCCGCCCGGGGCGAACACACGGACGCGTCCGGCCGGAACGAGACGGACGGCCCCGTCCGCCGTCACGAAGGCGATCTCTCGCAGTACGACGCGCTGCCGCTGTCGTTCGACCAGGAGCGGCTGTGGTATCTAAGCGAACTCGCCCCGGACCAGCCCTTCTACAACGTGGCCCTGGCCTTCCGGCTGCGCGGCGCCCTCGACCAGGAGCGGCTCACCGGCGCCCTGAACACCCTCGCCGAGCGGCACGCCGTCCTGCGCACCTCGTTCGTGCGTGTCGACGGCGTCCCCCACCAGGTTGTGCGCCGACCGGGCCCTGTGGACCTGGAGACCGTCGACGTCGACGGTATCGACGCGGCACGGGAGACCGCCCGTGCCTGGCTGCTGCGCCCATTCGACCTGGAGAAGGGACAGCTGGTCCGCTACAGACTGCTGAGGCTGGGCCCCGACGAACACGTTCTGCTGTTCGTGGTGCACCACATCGTCGCCGACGGCTGGTCGATGTCCGTCCTGTGCGAAGAACTCTCCGCTCTCTACGCGGGCGCCGCACTCCCCGCCCAGGAACTGCAGTTTGCCGACTACGCGCGCTGGCAGCGGGACCGGATGTCGAGCGGTGCGCTGGATGGCCAGCGCGTGTACTGGACCGAGCGCCTCTCCGGGCTCGCACCGCTGGAACTGCCGACGGACCACGCTCGGCCAGCGGCGCTCAGCTATGCCGGGAACCGGCTGCGGTTCGCGTTGCCCGGCGACCTCGTGGCAGAGCTTGAAGCCGTGGCCAAGCAGTCCTCGGCGACCCTCTTCATGGTGCTTCTCGCTGCCTTC
Source organism: Streptomyces sp. NRRL S-646 (assembly GCF_000720765.1). Taxonomy (GTDB): domain Bacteria; phylum Actinomycetota; class Actinomycetes; order Streptomycetales; family Streptomycetaceae; genus Streptomyces. Next base: position 27,689 of record NZ_JODC01000042.1, on the reverse strand, counting down.
GACGCCCTGCTCAGCCGCTGGTCGGGACAGACAGACATCGCAGTCGGTGTCCCCGTGGCCGGCCGCTCGCACCGCAGGCTTGAGTCCCTTATGGGCTTCCTGGTCAACACGGTCGTGCTGCGCTCATCCTGCGCCGGCGACCCCACACTCGCGGATCTGCTCGGGCGGGTGCGCGCGGACGCCCATGCCGCGTTCGACCACCAGGAACTCCCCTTCGAGAAACTCGTCGAGGAGCTCGCGCCCGCGCGTGACCTCAGCCGCAACCCGCTTGTCCAGGTGCTCTTCCATGTCGCCGGTACCCGTGAGGCCGGAGCGGCCGGGATCGACCTGCCGGGCATCGACGCGGAGCCGTTCGAGGTGGACATCCTGACGACTCGGCTCGACCTGGAGATGCAGGTGGCCCAGGACTCCGCCGGGCTGTGGTCCGGCCAGCTCGTCTACTCCACCGAGCTGTTCAACGAGCCGACCATGCGCCGCCTATGGTCGCGCTACGTCCGGGTGCTCCGGCAGTTCGCGACCGAACCGGAGCTGCCCCTGTCCCGACTGAACATCCTCGGGGAGGACGAGCGGCACGATGTCGTCCGCGGGTTCAACGGGACCGACCGTCCGGTGCCCGAGCTTCTGCTGCACGACCTCGTCGCGGCACAGGCCCGCCGCACCCCCGACGCCGTGGCCGTCGTGTCCCGGGACGCCTCCCTCACCTACGCGGAACTGGACTCCCGGGCCGACCGGCTGGCCTGGACGCTGTACGAACAGGGGCTGCGGTCCGACTCCGTGGTGGGCGTGTGCTTGGAACGGGGCATCGACTCGATCGTCGCGCAACTCGCTGTGCTCAAGGCCGGCGGCGGCTTCCTGCCGCTGTCGCCAGGCGACCCCGTGGACCGGCTCGCGTACATGGTCGGCACGGTGAACGCCTCCCTGGTCGTCGCCGCGCCGCGCGCCGCCGACGACTGGGCGAAGCAGGCGGGGTGCCAGGTGGTCGACGTCCACGCCGGCGAGCCACGCCAAGGGCCGCCGCCCGCGGTGACTGGTCTCGACCACTGCGCGTACGTCATCTTCACCTCGGGTTCCACCGGCAGGCCGAAGGGCGTCGTGGTGCCGCACCGCGGCATCGTCAACATTGCCCTCTCCTCCGCCCGCACCTGGGGCGTAACCAGCGGCACCAAGGTGGGCCAGGCCGTCTCGCCGGTCTTCGACGTATCGGTGCTCGACGTCTACGTCGCCCTCATCGCCGGCGCCGAACTGCACCTGGCGACCGCCGACGACACCTCCGGTCCGGGCCTTGAGCGGTTCATCCGGGACTCCGGCATCGAGGTCATCCAGACCGTGCCCGCGCTCTGGTCCGGCATCGACCCGGACTCCGGGGTGCGGCTGCGCCGGCTGGTCATCGGAGGCGAGCAGTTGCCCGCGCGGACCATACACCGCTGGTCGGGCCGGCTGGACGCCGTCCACCACGTCTACGGGCTCACCGAGTTGTCGGTGATCTCGACGGAGCGCAGGTACCTCCCCGAGGAGACCGGGGACCTCAGCGGGCCGCTGTCGATCGGCGGGCCCGTCGACAATACCCACGTCTACCTCCTCGACGAGCGTCTCCAGCCGGTACCCGTGGGCGCGCGCGGCGAGATGTACGTCGGTGGCCTCGGCGTGGCCCGCGGCTACGCCGGACAGCGCGCCCTGACCGCCGAGCGCTTCGTACCCGACCCGTTCACGCAGCGACCCGGAGCCCGGCTCTACCGCACGGGCGACTACGGCCGGTGGAACACCGACGGCACGGTGGAGTTCCTCGGCCGGGCCGACGACCAGGTGAAGATCCGCGGCTTCCGGGTCGAACTCGGCGAGATCGAGGCCCAGTTGCTCACCCATCCCGGGATCCGCGAGTGCGCGGTGACCGCCCGGGAGGACACCCCTGACGACCGGCGCCTCGTCGCTTACATCGTCCCCTCCGCAGCCCCCGTTCCCGAGGCGGAGCTGCGCGCGCACGTCCGGGAGCGGCTTCCGCACTACATGGTCCCGTCCGCGTTCGTCACCCTGACGGAGCTGCCGAAGACCACGAGCGGGAAGGCCGACCGGCGAAGCCTGCCCGCCCCTGTCACCGGACCTGCACGGAGCGGTGATCAAGGCGCTGGCCGGTGTCTGGGCCGAGGTACTGGGGGTGGAGTCGGTCGGGCCGGAGGACAACTTCTTCGATCTGGGTGGGCATTCGTTGCTGGCGGCGCAGGTGGTGGTCGCGTTTGCGGAGTGTCTTCGGGGTGGAGCTGGAGTTGTCGGCCCTGTTGGAGAGTCCGACGCTGGCCGAGCTCGCCGAGCGTGTGGAGGCCGCCGGGGGCCTGGCGCAAGGCGACGGGCCCGCCCGGATCTTCCAGGGCGACCTCGCCGGACGCACCGACCTGCCGATGTCCTTCGGCCAGGAGCGCCTGTGGTTCCTCGGCGAACTCGCCCCCGACCAGCCCTTCTACAACGTGGCCCTCGGCTTCAGACTGCGCGGCCCGGTCGACGTGGCCCGGCTCTCCCGGGCACTGAGCACGATCGTGGAACGGCACACCGTACTGCGGACCACGTTCGGCCGCGTGGCGGGCGCACCGCGCCAACTGGTGCACGGCGCCGCCCCGGTCGACGTACCGGTGGTCGACGTCACCGGAGCCGAGGAGGCACGTACGCTCGGCGAGCGGTTCGGGCGGACCCTCTTCGACCTCGGTACCGACCAGCTCCTGCGGGCGCGGCTCTACCGGATCGCCACCGAGGACCACGTACTCGTCATCGCCTCCCACCACATCGCCGCGGACGGCTGGTCCCTGTCGGTGCTGTGCGAGGAGCTCGAGACCCTGTACGCCGGCGGCGAAGCCCGCGTCCTCGACGTCCAGTTCGCCGACGTCGCCGAATGGCAGCGACGCAGACTGCGTGGTCCGGTGCTGGAGGAGCTCAGCTCCTACTGGAAGGAACGGCTCGACGGCCTGAGGCCACTGGAGCTGCCCATCGACCGTCCCCGGCCGCAAACCCTCAACTACGTCGGCCACCGGCTCGACTTCACCCTGCCGGCCGACCTGGTCACGGCGCTCGAAGAAGTCGCGAAACGCGGCTCGGCGACCCTGTTCATGGTGTTCCTCGCGGCCTTCGACGCCCTGCTGAGCCTCTGGTCCGGCACACCGGACGTGTCCGTGGGCGTGCCGGTGGCGGGACGGTCGTACCGCGAACTGGAACACCTCATCGGTTTCTTCGCCAACTGGCTGGTGCTGCGCACCGACTGCGGCGGCGACCCGTCGTACCTCGAGCTGCTCGCCCGGGTGCGCGAGGGCGTGCACGACGCCCTGAACCACCAGGACCTCCCCTTCGAGAAGCTCGTCGAGGAACTCGCACCGGTTCGCGACCTCAGCCGCAACCCGCTGGTCCAGGTGCTCTTCCAGGTGGTCCAGCCGACCGACTCCGGCTCGGCCGCCGCCGCCCGGCTCGACCTCGACGGCGTCCGCGTGGACCCCTTCCACCTGGACCTGGTCACGACCCGGGCCGACCTGGAACTGCACCTCATCGAGGAGGACGGCGAGGACTGGCACGGCCTCGTGGTCTACTCCGCGGACCTCTTCGACGAGGTGACGATACGCCGCCTGTGGGACCGGTACCTGCTGGTCCTGAGGCAGATCGCGCAGGACCCCACGGTGCCGCTCTCCCGTCTGGACCTGCTGACGGAGGAGGAACGGCGACTGGTCCTGCACGAGTTCAGCCGGTCTCGGACGAACACCCCGGTGCCCCTGGTGCCCGAGCGCGTCGCGGACCACGCCGCCCGCACACCCGACGCGCTCGCCGTGGTGGCCGGCGGGGAGAGCCTCACCTACGGCGAACTCCTCGACCGGGCCGGCCGTCTCGCCGCGGCGCTGCACGAACACGGCGTCGGCCAGGAAACCCCGGTCGGTGTCGTCGCCGAGCCGTCACCGGACACGGTCACCGCCCAGCTGGCGGTGTTCCTGGCCGGCGGAGCGGTGGTGCCGCTCGACCCCGCCCTGAGCCCGCGGCGGCGCGAGCAGATCATGCGGGACGCCGGTGCCGGAACACTCGTCGCGGCTGCCTCCGCCGCCCCCGACGGGCCCTGGACGCGGATCGACCCGCACGCCCGCGGCGGCGACCGGCACGCCGGGACGACCGTGGCCCCGGAGAACGCCGCCTACACCGGCATGCAACGCGGCGCCAGGTGGACACCGCTGTCCCACGGCGCGCTCGCCGCCGTGGTCGACGACTGCCTCGACGCCTACACCGTGACGCCCGACGACCGCTGGGCGCTGCTTCCCGCAGCCCTGCACGAAGAGGCCGGCCGGCACCTGTGGACTGCTCTGGTCGCGGGCGCCACCGCGGTCATCGCACCGCCCGCCGCCGTGCGGACCCCCGAGGACACCGGCGCCTGGCTGGCCGGTCAGGGCATCACGGTGGCCGCGCTCGATCCGGCGCCGGCCGACGCACTCCGCTACGGCCCGCACGCCACGGACACGGCGCTGCGCCTGCTGATCACGAGCGGCGACCGCACGGCCGCGCCGTCCACGCCGGTTGCTTACGACGTGGCCCTGGAGTACCGGCCCGGCGACATCGGGCTGGTCTGCGTCGACGGCAGGCCGGTCGGCGACCTGCGGATCCATGTCCTCGACGCGGCGCTGGAGCCCGTGCCGATCGGAACCACCGGGCAGGTGTACGTCAGCGGCCCCGGCGCCGCGCACGATCACCCGGGCCGGCCCACGGGCGACCGCGGCCGCTGGAACAACGACGGCACGCTGACGGTCGTCCCCGCCGCCACCGCACCTCGTGCGATCGCGGCTCGCAACCGGATCCAGGAGACCGTGGCCGAGGTCTGGGCCGAAGTGCTGGGGCGCGGGTCCGTGGGCATCTACGACGACTTCTACGCCCTCGGCGGCGACGAGGAGCGGGCGGCCGCCATCTCCACCAGGCTCACCGCCCGGCTGGGACTGTCCATCGAGCCGCGCATCGTTCTGGAACGCCGGACCATCGCCGAGTTCACGGCCGACGCGCGCGTCCGGGCCGGGGCGTAGCAATCCCGCCGGCCCCAGGAAGGAAGAGCACCATGCCGAAATTCGAGATCGACGAGATATCCGCCGCCGACACGGACGGCTTCTGGGAACGCTTCGTGCTGCCGCGCAAGCCCGTCGTGATCCGCGGTATCTACGCCGACCAGCCGATCGCCGAGGCGGCGACGCTCGACGGGGCGCGTCGGCTGCTCGGCACCATGCCGGTCCTCGTGCAGGACGAGTACACCCGGCAGATCGACTACACCCGCAAGGAGTTCGTCGAGACGAAGGAGAAGGCTCCGGATCCGGTACTCGGCAGCCTCGCCGAGTACCTGGACGACTACGGCGCCCAGGAGAAGAGCCGCAAGGTCGTCACGGAGTGGGACCTGCCCACCGACCTGCTGCAGAGCTTCACCCTGCCCGAGTTCTGCCGCCCCACGACCCCGCACCACAGCCTCTACCTCCACTCCTTCATCGCCGGCCCGCAGAACTGGGCCCACCTGCACTTCGACATGGACCAGCGGCACGTCCTGCTCGCCCAGGTCTTCGGCAGCAAGGGCGTGGCCCTCTTCCCGCCCTCCTCCTCCCCCTGGCTGCACCCCTTCGGCAACTTCGGCTCCATCTCCCTGCAGGTCATGGACCCCGAGGAGCGCCGGGAGTTCATCGAGCTCGCGGGAGGCGCCTACGCGGTCATCCACCCGACCGACGCCATCTACATCCCGCCGCTGCTCTGGCACTACCTGGACTACCTGGACCTCGGCGCGTCCTTCAACGTGCGCTTCGGCCGTAACCCCTACAGCAAGTTCCTGTCGGTGGAGAACTTCCTCGCCGACCAGTACCTGCAGGCCGTGGCCGAACCGTTCGCCGGCATCGCCCCGGGCGCCCAGCCGGACGCGGCACAGCTGGAGGTCCTCGACGAGGTCATCGAGGCGTTCAACGGGGACTACGACTCCCGGCACGACAAGTACCGGGCGATGCGCCAGGTGTTCCGCGACATCCACAAGCGGCAGGGCCTGACCCCCGAGCTGCCCCTGTTCCTGTTCTCGCTCGACGACGAGACCGACTACTACGACCAGATGCGGCTCAACAACAACTTCCTCTACCGACCGGGCGTGCGTACCTCGCTGGAGGCCATCACCACCCCCGAACCGCCCGCCACACCGGCGCAGCTGGCCTCGCTGGACAAGGCCGTCGCCGGCAAGGGCTACCCCGGGCCGCTGCTCGAGAAGGTGCTGTTCAACAAGTTCGGCCGGACCTCACTCGCCGATCTCAACCGCGAGGAGGCGTCACGCCTGCTCGCCTTCCTGCGCTCACCGTCCGGGTCCGTTCCCGCGGTGGCCACGACCCCGCAAGGAGCATGATGCCTTCCATTGGTACCGACGCCCTGCGTGAGTGCGTCCGCGAGGTCGTGCTCCGGCTGGCCCCCGACCGCCCGGAGACCGCGACCTCGGAGCAACTGCTGTCGGAGGACCTGGGCTACGACTCCCTGGCCCTCGCGGAGCTGGCCTTCGCGCTGGAGGAGATCTTCCGGCTGCCGCCGCTGCCCGGGGAGGAGACCGCCGACATCCACAGCGTGGCCGACGTCGAACTCCTCGTCACCGGCCTGGCCGAGCGCACCGGGACGACGTTCGAAGAGGAACAACTGCGCAAGTCCATCGCCCACCTGAGTGAGCAGCACGCGCAGGCCGGGGAGCAGGACGCCACGTGAATCGCACCCATCGGCGCAACCGACGGGATCTCATCGGGCTGGCGTGGCGGTCGGGGCGGGGGAGCACGGCCCTGCTGTTCACGACCATCGTGGTCGGCGGAGTGGGACCCGCCGTCTTCATGCTGCTCGTCGGCGTCACCGTCGGCCGACTGCCGGAGGCGACGCGGCTCGGCGTCGACGACGGGGCCGGCCGGGTCGCCGCTCCCCTCGCCGCCGCCGGTGTGGTCTTCCTCGTCACCCAGGTGGCCGGCAAGATCCGCTTCGCGGTCGGCGAGATCCTCGGCCAGCGGATCGAGATCACCCTGCGCGAACGGGCCATGCGGGCATGCTCGATCGACGACGGCCTCGACCATCTCCAGGACGACGAGACACGCGACGACCTGGCGATCCTCTCGGGCGCCGCCGGCGGACTGCCGCTGGAGCGGGCCGTGGCGGGCCTCGCCGAGGTCACCTCCGCCCTGGTCGGCGCCCTCGGCCCGTTGCTGCTGCTGATGTTCTTCCACGTCTGGGCGGGGGCCGCGGTGGCGGCGGCCTGGTTCGCCGTACGGCTCGTCGCCGGCCGCGAGAACGGCAAACGGCTGGAACTTCTCTTCGGGCAGGCCCACGTCATGCGCCGAGCCGAGTACTTCCGCACACTCGCCGTGCGGGCCGCCGCGGCCAAGGAGATCAGGATCTTCGGGCTGCGCGAGTGGGTGCTGGCGCGGCTGGACCGGGAATGGCTGGCCGCGATCCGGCCCACCTGGGAGCGGCGCCGGCCGAGCGATGCCAAGATCGTGCTGCTCAGCTGTGCGCTGGTCGCGGTGTACGGCCTGGTCTTCTGGAAGCTCGTCGACGACGGCGTGCACGGTGCTGTGGACACCGGCGCGTTCGCCGTCTTCCTGCAGGCGCTCATCGGCGCCTCCGCGGTCTCGGGCGGCACGGCCGCGTTCGGGCTGGATGTCGCGCTGGCCCCCGTGGCCGCCGTACGCCGGCTGGAGGAACGCAAGGACGCGCACCGGGGCTCACCGGCCACGGCCGTGCGCACGGCGGCCGGGCTGCCCGCCCACCGTCTCGAGGTCACCGACGTCACCTTCGCGTACGACGAGAAGCGGACCGTCCTCGACGGCGTCTCGTTCAGTGTCGGGGCCGGCGAATCCGTGGCCCTGGTGGGCGAGAACGGCGCCGGGAAGACCACACTGCTCAAGCTGCTCGCGGGACTGCTGGAACCGACCTCGGGTCGCATCACGGCCGACGGCATCCCCCTCGGGGAGCTGGGCCGCGCCGACTGGCGACGGCAACTCGCCATGGTCTTCCAGGACTTCGCCAGGCTTCCGCTCACCGTCGCCGAGAACGTGCACGTGCTGCGCGGGGACCGCGACGACGAACAGACGCGCAAGACCGTCCTCGCCTGCCTCGAGCGGGTCGGGCTCGGGGAACGGGTGGAACGGCTGCTGCACGGTGCCGACACCGTCCTCGGCGCCCGCCTGCCGGGCGGCGTCGACTTCTCCGGCGGAGAGTGGCAGCGCCTCGCCCTCGCCCGCGCGTTCTTCACCCTCCACCAGGGGGCCCGGGTGCTGATGGTCGACGAACCGACCGCCAGCATCGACCCCTCGGCCGAGACCGAGTTCTTCGACCGGCTGCTCGACGAGACCGAGGGAATGATCCGGATCGTCGTCTCGCACCGCTTCAACACGGTCCGCCGGGTCGACCGCATCGTCGTGCTGGAACGGGGACGGATCGTCGCGTCCGGCTCCCACGACGAACTGATGCGCGAGGACGGGCTGTACCGGCGGATGTTCCTCGCCCAGGCCGCGCCGTTCACCGAGCAGGGAGGAGTGCGATGACCACCCCGGACAGCTGGCGCGGCACCGTCGCCATGACACGCCTCGCGCTGCGTACCGACCCGGTGCGGACGGTGGGCGCCGTGGTCATGACCCTGGCCATATCGGCCCACCCCGTGCTGGTAGCCCTGCTGATCGGGCGGCTCACCGACACCGTGGTGGCTGGCGACGCCGATGCGGCGTTCGCATGGGGCATGGGGCTCGCGGGCGCCGTCGCCGGCTGGCTGGCCCTGCTGTGGTGCACGTTCGGGCTGCGCACCGTCCTTGAGGAACGCGTCAGGCACGCGGTCGAGATGGACATCGCCGCGATGAGCATGGCCCCGTGGAGCGTCGCGCACCATGAGGACCCCGAGGTCGCGGAGGAACTCGCGCTCGTCGAGCGGGACGTCAACCGGCTCGCCCAGGTGGTCATCTTCCTCCTGACCCTGATGGGGGCGCTGGGCCAGCTGCTCTTCGCCGTCTTCGTCCTGGCCGACGTGCACCCCGTCCTGCTGCTGCTTCCCGTCCTCGGCTTCGTCCCGGTCTGGGCGAGCCGCCGCGGGGACCGCTGGCGGCAGGCATCCCTGGAACGGGCCACACCCGAGGACAACCTGGCGCGTGAGCTGTACTCCGTGATGTGCGACGCCGGACACGCGCAGGAACTGTCCGTGCTCGGCGCGCACGAGCCGATGCTCGCGCGGCACCGCCGGCTCTCCGAGGCGGCCCAGGGCGAGCGCGAACGCGGTGCCCACCGCTCCTTCCGCGCCCAGGCCGACGCCACGGTGCTCTTCGCCGCCGCCTACGTCGCGGCCGTTTCCGTCGCGGTTCTCGCCGCCGTGGCGGGACACGCGGGTATCGGCGAGGTCCTGCTCACCGCGACGCTGGCCGCGCAGGTGACCGGACAGGTGACCATGGCCACCGACGCGGTGACCCAGCTCGTACGGGCCCGGGCCACCGCCGACCGGTACCTGCGCATCGCCGAGCTGACCTCGTCCTCCGAAGAAGGCGGGCGGGTGCCCGGGGACTTCGGCGGCGGACTGGTTCTGCGGGACGTCACCTTCACCTACCGCGGTGCCGCCTCCCCGGCCCTCAGGGGCATCGACCTGGACGTGCCGGGCGGTCGTACGATCGCCGTCGTCGGGGAGAACGGGGCGGGCAAGACCACCCTGGCGAAACTCCTGTGCCGGCTCTACGCGCCGACGGGTGGTTCGATCACCTGGCACGGCGTGGACCTCGCCGAACTGGATCCCGACGCCTGGCGCGGCGGTGTGTCGGCCGCCTACCAGGACTTCGTCCGGTTCGAGACGGAAGCGGGCCAGGCCGTGGGGCTCGGCGACCTGCCGCGCCTCGACGACGCCGACGCCGTGCGCGACGCCCTGGCCCGGGCCGACGGACAGGGCCTCGAACAGGCGCTGCCCGCCGGGTTGCGGACCCCGTTGGGGCGCTCGCACCCGGACGGCACCGAGCTGTCGACCGGTCAGTGGCAGAAACTCGCGGTGGCCCGCTCGATGATGCGGCGGACACCGCACCTGCTCGTCCTCGACGAACCCACCGCCTCACTCGACGCCGAGACCGAGTACCGGCTCTTCCGGCACTACGCCGACGCCTCCCGCACCGTCACCGCGGACGGCCGGGGCGTCGTCGTGGTCATCACCCACCGCCTCGGCTCGGTGCGCTTCGCCGACCGCATCGTGGTCATGGACCGGGGCCGGATCGTCGAGTCGGGCTCCCACCTGGAGCTGATGGCGGCCGGCGGCCGCTACGCCGAGCTCTACCGGGCGCAGGCGGACGCCTACGCGACCGAAGCAACCCCAGCAGCGGACCAGAAGGAGAGCGGTGACAGTGGTGAGCACACCCCCCAGCCCCTATGAGGAGTACATCCGGGTCGGAGAGCTGCTCGCACTCCACTCGCCCCGCACCGAACACCCCGCCGAGGACATGTTCGTGGCCGTCCACCAGGTGTCCGAACTGTGGCTGGCCGCCCTCCTCAGGGAGACCCGCGCGGCGGGACGCCTCCTCGCGGACGAGGACACCTCCGAGGCGGCACGCCGACTGCGCACCGGAGCGGACGTGCTGGCCCAGCTGTCCGGCGCGCTCAACATGCTCTGCGGAATGCTGCCGACCGAGTTCGCGGCCTTCCGTCCGGCTCTCGGCACGGCTTCGGCCGTGCAGTCGCGGCAGTACGTCGAGTTCGTCCACGCCTGCCGCGGCCCGGGCCGGTCCCTGTGGAAAGAGTTCGCGGACCTGGCGGACAAGCGGGGCGGTCTGACGAAGGTGTACGAGACCCCGGACACGGGTGTCCGCGAGGTGGCGGAGCTGCTGGTCGACCTGGACGACGCGCACTTCGAGTGGATGAGCTTCCACTGGCGTCTGGTGCGCCGGCAGATCGGAGCCGCCGCCGGCACCGGCGGACGCTCCGCCGACTATCTGCGGGACCAGCTGGACCAGCGGCTGTTCCCGGAACTCCTCGAGATCCGGCCGGAGTTCCACATCACCGAGGAGGTGTCCGGTCGGTGACCCGGACCAGCGACCTGCTCGGCCACGCCACCGGCCGGACGCGGGCCCCCGCCTCGTACGAACAGGAATGGATGCTCTTCCTGTCGAGGATGCGCCGCACCGGCACCTTCAACATGCCACGCCTGTACCAGATCGGCCCCGCGACCCCGGCCGACGAGATCGTCGCGGCCGTCGCCCGGGTCGTGGCGCGCAGCCCCCTGCTCCGCGCCCGCATCCGGCGTCAGGACGGGCGGTTCGTGCAGGCGGTGGACGAGACCGCTGAGCTGCCCACCGAACGGCTCGGCGGGGGCGACCCCGTCGGGCTGCTCGGCGAGTTCGTGCGCCGGCCCCTCGACCCGCACCACGGTGCCGTCTTCGCGAGCGCCCTGGCACCACTGCCCGACGGCGGGCACGCCTTCGCGACCGTCGTCCACCACACCGTCGCCGACGCGGTCACGCTCGACGAGATCGAACGCCGCATCGAGCTGGAGCTCGACGGCAGGGGCGACGAGTACGGCGAGCGTGTCGGCTACCTGGACTACGCGGCCTGGCAGCAGGACACGTACGGCGACACGCTCGACGCCCTCGTCGACGAGTCGGTCATCGCCCTGAAGGACGCCCGGCCCAACGAACTGCCCGGCGTCGCACCCCGCTCACGGGCCCCCGGATCCGGACTCGCCGCCTCCTTCGGCCTGGACCGGGTCTCCGACGGCGCCCTGCGGGCACTGCTCACCGAGGAGCGCGCCAGCCCCTTCATGGCCGGCCTGTCCGCCCTGTCGATCGCCCTGCGGAGTCTGTCGGGCCAGTCCACGGCGCTGATCGCGATCGAGGTCTCCACCCGGCGGCTCAGGCCGCTGATGGACACCCTGGGCCCCTTCATCAGCACCGTGCCCGTGGTCCTGGGCGCCGCGGACAACTTCCGCGAGGTGCTGCGCGCCACCCGCGAGACCACCCTGCGCTCCCTGGAGCTGGCCCGGATCCCCTACCACCGGCTGCTCGCCCGGCCCGAGCTGCGCGCGCTGCGACGCAGCAGCGAAGGGGCGGTCGACGTGGTGTACCAGACCTTCCACGAGCAGGACGCTCCGGCAGACGGCCGGCTGCACCGGATGCCGTACGGCATGGAGGGCGCGGGCTTCACCGCGGACCTGCATGTCTCGGTGCACGAGTCACCCGGGCACCGACGGCTCGGCATCGGCCATTCCCCCCGCGTGCCGTCCGAGACCGTCGCGGAACTCGCGCGTCGTTTCGAACTCGCCCTCTCCCACGGCGTGTCCCACCCGGACGCGCCCCTCAACAGACGGTCGATCAACGAAAGAGGCTCCACGCACCATGACAGTGGCGAATGAGGCGGTCCGGACCGCCGAAGACCGTGACACGGGCCCGGCCCTGTGGAAGCTCTCCGTCGGGGTCACGGTCGGGGCACTGGCCGGACTCCTGGTCGGTGGCGTCGGCGGACGCCTGGTGATGTTCGCTCTGCGCTTCACGTCCCCCGACTCGTCGATGGGCAAGACGACCGACGCCAAGTCGACGATCGGCGAGTGGAGCCTGAAGACCTTCGGGCTCCTCGAGACCGGTATCGCCATGGGCCTCCAGGTCGGGGCCCTGTACATCCTGGTGCGCCCCTGGTTGAACAAGGGGCACCGGCCGCTGAAGACCTGCCTCTTCGGGGCCACCGCCGGCGGCGTGCTGTTCATCCATCCCGACGGCGTCGACTACTACGCGGTCAGGCCGCTCTGGCTGACCGTCCCGACCTTCATCCTGCTGTCCGCCGGCTTCGGCTACCTGCTGAGCCTGTGGACCGAGCGCGCGCTCGACGCGGAGCTGCTCCGCAACGCGCCCACCTGGCAGTTGTGGGTCCCCATCGTGGTGACCGCACCGGCGGTCGTACACGTCAGCCTGCTGCCGCCCCTGGTCCTGCTGGTGGTCGCGGCACTGCTGGCCACCTTCGCCCATGGCCGGATGCGGGCGGTGGTCAACGGCTGGCGTGGACCGGTGACCAGCTGGATCGGATCCCGCCTGCTCTTCCTGCTGGGACTCACCAACGTCGTCCTCATCGTGCGTGCCGTCACCGAGATAGCGAACAAGAGCCAAGGGAGCTGACCATGGAGACAAGCGACGTGACCGTACCCGGGCTGCTCGACTGGCTCGACGCACCCCGTGCGGACCGCGGCATCAACACCCTGGACCTGGCGGGGGAGTGGCAATACACGCCGTACCCGGAGCTCGCGGCGAACACCAGGGCGGCGGCCGGTGAGCTGACCGCCGCCGGTGTGCGGCCCGGCGACGTGGTCTCGATCATCCACCGCAACGGCCCCGGGTTCGTGACCGCGTTCTTCGGCGCGCTGGCCGCCGGGGCCACGCCCTCTCCCGTGGTGCCCCCGGCCCTGTTCCAGGACCGGGCCTCCTACAGCCGTCACGTGGGCGCGATCCTCGGCGTGGCCGCCCCCCGCGTGGTTGTCGTGGAGACGGAACTGGCCGAGCAGCTCGGACCGGCGCTGCGCGAGCACGGGCACCGTCCCCTGACTCTCGGCACGACCGCCGAGCCGGCACCGCCGGCCCAGCCCGCGGCCCGGCCGCACACGGCACTCCTGCAGTTCACCTCGGGCTCGTCCGCCACGCCCAAGGGCGTCGTCGTCTCCTGGGAGGCGCTCCAGGCGCAGATCGGGCTGCTCGTCAGGTGGCTGGGTTTCCACTCGGGCAACGCCTGCGGAACCTGGCTGCCGATCCACCACGACATGGGCCTCGTGGGCATGGTGCTGCCGAGCGTGGTGACCCAGTCCAACCTGTGGGTGATGCAGCCCGACCAGTTCATCACCGGTGCGAGCCGGTGGCTGCGGCTGCTCGGCAGCGGCGTGGTGCAGATCACCGCCGTACCGCCGTTCTCCCTGAAGCACATGCTGCGCCGCGTCCGTGACGAGGATCTGGCCGGCTGCGACTTCTCCAAGGTGCGGGTCAACGTGGTCGGTGCCGAGCCCATCGACAGCCGCGTGCTGGACGCCTTCACGCGACGACTGGCCCCGTTCGGCTGGCCCTCCGCGGCCCTGGCGCCCGCCTACGGGCTCGCCGAGGCCACCCTCGCCGTGACCGGCAAGGACCTCGACGCGCCCGTCGACCATGTACGAGTGGACCGCGGCCGCCTGCGGCTCGGCGAGAAGGTGGTGGTCGACTCCGGCGAGGTCCCGGTCGACGAACCACTCGAACTGGCCGCCAGCGGCAGCGTGCTGCCCGGTGTCACCGTCGCCGTGCGGGACGAGGCGGGTGACCCCGTCCCGGAGGGCGTGCTCGGCGAGATCGTGGTCGGCGGCAGCTCCCTCGCGGACGGCTACCGCGGACACGAGCCGTGGCCCGGTGAATTCGTCACCGGCGACGCCGGGTTCTTCTGGCAGCAACGGCTGTACGTGCTGGGCCGGCTCGGGGACAGTCTGAAGGTGCGGGGCGTCCAGCTGTTCGCCGAGGACCTCGAGAACGGGCTCGGCAAGGTCGAGGCCCTGTGGCAGGCGCGCTACGCGGTCGTGCTCGGCACCCTCGAGGGGCAGGACACCGCCGCCGCCCTGGTGGTGAAGCAGCCCGGCCAGTGGAGCGCCGAGGTCTTCCGTGAACTCCGCAGGCAGGCACGGGGACTGCGGGTCGTCGTCGCCGCGGTGAACCGCGGTGCCGTCCGCCGTACCTCCAGCGGAAAGCCCAAGCGACGCGCCATGTTCGAACAGCTGATGACCGGAACCATCGATGGAGTCGTGGTGCACGACTCCGCCAAGGAGGAGTCGTGACCGCCGACGCAGTGGTGCTGACCGAGATGGAGGCGGACGAGGATCGCGTCATCTCACCGGCCGAACTTTTCCGCAAGTGGGAGCACGGGCAGTGGCAGCTCACGGAGCTCCCCATCGCCTCGGACGCCGCCGACTGGGCCGCCATGCGTCCCTACGCGCGCCGCGAACTCGAGTCGATGATCGAGGGATTCGTCCTGGGCGAGGCCGCCGTCAGCAACACCCTCTCACCGATCGCCGACGCCGCCCCCAGCCTGGACGCGCACCAGTACCTGTGCACCCAGATAGCCGACGAGGCGCGGCACACACGGTTCTTCGCCACGTACCTGCAGGAGATGAAGACGTCCGCGCCCACGCACGAGGAGGTCATCGCGGACGCCCGGGCCTCGGCCGGCGAAGCGGTCTCGACGATCTTCGACGAGGAGCTCAAGGCCCGGACCGACCATGTGCGCTTCCACCCCGAGGACACCCGGGCCTGGTACGAGGCGGTGACGTACTACCACCTCATGGCGGAGGGCGTGCTCGCGATGTCCGTCCTCGGTGCCATGCTCTCCATGGTGCGGCAACTGCGCGGCAGCCTCCCGGTGCTCAACACGGGCCTGCGCAACGTGATCAGGGACGAGTCCCGGCACATGGCCTTCGGGATGTACGCCGCACGGGAGGGCGTGCGCACGGGCCACGGCAGCGCGGTCCTGAACACCATGATGGAGGCGATTCCCCAGGTCACCATGGCACTGGTGGCACCCGAGCGGAAACTTCCGGGGTCCTCGATCCCACCGCTGCGGGCGGCCCTCGGCAAGCAGCATGCGCACCGCTACGCCGGCGCGCGGCGGACCCTGCTGCGCCGCATGGAGCTGATCGGTCTCCAGGACAGCACCGGCGACGCCGGGCGGGCCTGGGACACGGCGATGGTCGCGGCGATGGCCGAGTACGAGCGCCGGCACGGCGACGCGCACCCGGCCGGGGAGACCCCGGCCGGGTGACGGCTGCGTTCAGCAACCGGACAGAGCACTGACCAGCGGGGCCGCGGCTTCCATGTCGCGGCCCTGTATCACGATGTAGCTGATCCCGAACCGCTCGCGCTGCTCCAGGATCTTCTCCGCCATCTCGGACACGCTGCCCACCAGCACGTTGGGCAGCGTGGCCAGTGTCTCGGGCGGCATCCCCAGCCGCCGGCTCAGGCCGTCGAGGACGGTGTGCGGGCGGGGGGTGACCCAGAAGATGCCGACGCCGACCTGGAGTTCGATCTCCGGGAACCGCTCGCCGGCGCCTTCGCGTACCCACGCCAGCTTCCGTTCCGTCCCCTCCGGGGTGATGTCGTGCACCCGGGCCTCCCCGGCGCGCAGGTCGTGGTGCACGCCGACGATGTCGGCATGCCGGCCCGCGAGCCGCAGGATGCGCGGAGAGCCGCCGCCCACCAGGATCGGCACCTTCGCCTGGGCGGGTTCCGGTGCCCCCTCGAAGCCGGACACCCGGTAGTGCTTGCCCGTGAAGTCGGCCTTGCCCTCGTCCAGAACGCCCCGCACGATCTGCACGGACTCCTCCAGCCGCTCCACGCGGGTGGCGGCCGGGTCAAAGGGCAGATCCACGGCGTCGTACTCCGCGCGCATCCAGCCCGCGCCCATACCGAGCTCCAGCCGCCCGTCGCTGAGCAGGTCGAGCGTCGCGGCCTCCTGCGCGAGCATCACCGGGTGACGGAAGTCGTTGCACAGCACGAGGGTGCCCAGGCGGAGCGTGGAGGTCGCGTCCGCCGCGGCCATCAGAGCCGGCATGGGGGCGAGCTGCCCGCCACCGAAGTGGTCGGGCAGCACGAAGGAGGAGAAGCCGAGCGCTTCCGCCCGCCGGGCGGCCTCCACCCACTCGTCCCGCGTTCTCGCCCCGATGAACTGGATCCCGAACCGGAACCTCATGCCGTCCTCGACAGGATGTCGTGCATCCTCCCGCCGAAGAACCTGGCCTCCTTGGCCTGGTCCACCGGCTCCTCCTCCAGGAGCTTGCGGAAGTCCGACGTGGGCGTCGAGGAGCCCTCTGGGTGCGGGAAGTCGGACGAGAAGACCACGCAGTCGTCGAGTTCCTCGATGGCCCGCTGGACCCGGTCGCCGGGCTGCGCTACCACCAGGACCTGACGCCTGAAGTACTCGCTCGGCTTCAGCGGAAGGGACCAGCGGCCGGTGATGTTGCGCAGGATCGGCAGGGTCAGCAGGTAGTCCAGCGCCCCCACCCAGTTCGGCGCCCAGCCGGTCGCCTGGTACTCCTGGAGCGTCAGATGGAAGTTGGGGTAGCGCTCGAAGACACCCGCGGCGATCAGTGCGGCCGACACCATCTGCGGGGTCGCGGCCGAGATGGAGGCCAGCACATAGCCGACGTCCTTCAGCTCCTGACGGCCCGTCTGGTACCAGCCGGGAGCCACCTGGGGGCCGCCCAGGAAACCGAAGTGCAGCACGCCGATCATGCCGAGCTCGTCGGCGGCCGCCCAGATCGGCTCGAAGTCGGAGTGGGCGACCGACTTCCCGGCGGGCGGGCGGCCCGGTATCAGGAAGGCGCGGGCCCCGAGCTCCCGGGTGCGGCGCAGCTCGGCCACGCACCACTCCACGTTCTCCCACCACAGCAGCGTGGTGGTGAGCATGCGGTCGGTGTGCCCCTGCACGCAGCCCGCGGCCCAGTCGTTGTAGGCGCGGATGACCCGCGGCACGTCCTCGGGCCCGAGATACTCCCTGACCCGGTCGACGGTGACCAGGGCGGAAGCCGGATTGATGATCTGCGCGTCGATCTCGTTCTTGTCCATCCAGGCCAGCCGTTCGGAGGCCAGATAGCCGCCGAAGGGGTACGCCATCCCGCGGAACCGGCTCTCGTTGGCCGCCGCGGCCGCTTCCTTGAGGGTCGGGAAGCCGGCGAAGAAGCTCTGCGACTGCTGGATGGACGCGGTGAGCCGTTCCGCGTCCACGGCGAGCCGGTCGGCGGGTGCCGCGTCCGAGAAGAACCCGAACAGGTCCTGCGTTGACGTCCGGAAATACCAACGTGGTTCGATGCGCGACGCCAGCTGCTCGTCGGCCTCCACCAGCCAGTCCGGGGGCTCCTGGAAGTGGCTGTCCACATCGATGATCACGGTCATGGTGCTCCCTCAGGTGAGGCTCGTGGAGAGTTCGGCGATCGTCGGGTAGTCGAATATGGCCCGGACGTCGAGATCGACGTCGAGCTCGGTGGCGATCTGCTCGACGATCTCGGTGGCCAGCAACGAGTGCCCGCCCAGGTCGAAGAAGTTGTCGTACACGCCGACCGTGTCGAGGTTGAGCACCTCGCCCCAGATCCGGGCGATCTTCTCCTCGGTGGCGTTGCGCGGGCCGACGAAGTCCGTTCCCGTGTCCGGCCGCTCGGTGTGCGGGTCGGGGAGCTGGGCGTGGTCGACCTTGCCGTTGGCGTTCTTCGGCAGGCTGGTCAGCGGGTGGTAGACGGCGGGGATCATCCAGTCGGGCAGCGTGGCACCGAGGTGCTCGCGGAGCTCCGACTCGGTGGGCTCGTGACCGGGCGCGGAGACGACGTAGGCGACGAGACGCGCGGCACCGCTGGAGTCCTCGCCGGCCACCACGGCCGCCTCGCGGACGAACGGATGCGCGAGCAGACGCGTCTCGATCTCGCCGCACTCGACACGGAAGCCGCGGATCTTCACCTGGCGGTCGGCGCGTCCCTCGAAGGCCAGTGTCCCGTCGGCGTTCCAGTGCCCGAGGTCGCCGGTGGCGTACATGCGGGCGCCTGGCACGGGGGAGAAGGGGTCCGGCAGGAACTTCTCCGCGGTCAGTGCCGCCCGGTTCAGATAGCCGCGGGCCAGTCCGACGCCGCTGAGGTGGATCTCGCCGGTCGTGCCGGGCCGCACGGGGGCACCCGACTCGTCGAGGATGTGGACCTCGGTGCCGTCGACCGGCACACCGAGCGACGGGGAGCCCTCGGCGCCCGCGGGGACCGGGCCGGCGCTGCCGATCACGCTGTATTCGGTGGGCCCGTAGTGGTTGTGGACCTCGAAGGAGAGTCCGGTCGGCGGGTGCTGGGCCAGCCGGTCGGATCCCGTCAGCAGGATCCGCAGCTTGACCTGCTGGGCGTACGGGCTGTCGTAGAGGCGTTCCGCCAGCAGCGGCGGGAGGAACGCCACGGTGACGGCCTGCTCGGCGAGCCAGGCGAGCGTCGAGTCCGGGTCCTGCTTGACCGTCTCCGGCGCGGCGACCAGGGTCGCGCCACCGGCCAGCGCGCTCCACGTCTCCCAGCAGATGGCGTCGAAGGCGACCCGGGCGAGCAGGGCGCACCGGTCGTCGCCGGTGATCCGGTGGGTATGGACGTGCCACCGCGCCAGGTTGACGATGCCCTGGTGGGGCACGAGGACACCCTTCGGCCGGCCCGTGGAGCCCGAGGTGTAGATCACGTACGCGCAGTGCTCGCCGCTCAGTTCGGCCGGCGGCGGACCCTGGCGCTCCAGGGCGGCACCCTCCTTCTCGGCGGCGTGCACGTCCAGCACGCGGCTCGCGGCGGTCTCCGGCCAGTCCGAGACGACGCCGGGCTCGGAGAGGACCACGGCCGCACCGGCGTTCTCGATCGTGTAGGCCAGGCGCTCACCGGGGTCGGCGGGGTCCAGGGCGAGATACGCGCCGCCGGCCTTGAGCACGGCCAGGTGGGACACGACGAGTTCCACACCGCGCTGCAGACAGACGCCGACCACCGACTCGGGGCCGACGCCCCGGTCCCGCAGCACCCAGGCCAACTGGTCCGCGCGGGCGTCCAGTTCCGCATAGGTGACGCGGTCGTCGCCCGCTTCCACGGCGATGGCGCCGGGAGCCGCCGTGGCCTGCTCGGCCACCAGCTCGTGCAGCAGGCGGCCGGCCGGTACGGCTTCCTGGGGGAGGGTCATGACTGCTGATTCCTTTCCGCCATGGTGGTGTCCTTGGAATGCCCCGTGCGTAGGGCTTCCTCGCAGATGTCGATCACCGAGCCCATGAACTTGGCCATCCAGGAGGACTCGTTGACGATGGGCTCACGCAGGATTTCGGGGTGCTCCTCGAGAAAACGCAGGGCATCTGCCTGGCTCAGCGCGTCCTCGGCCAGCTGTTCATAACCGGCGGCGCGCCGCTCGTACACCTCCCGGGATTCCCGGGCACCCGTCCGCTGGTGCGGAACCTGCTGGCCGAAGAGCAGTACGTCGTGTCCGAAGGCACCGAAGTTGACGGTGCCGCCGACGCTCAGATCGGAGGTGGAATAGGTGAGCGCGCCCAGTTCACCGAAACGCGCCACGAGTTTCTCCACCCCGGAGATGTCGGTGTCCCTGCGGCAGGCCCGCCAGAATGCGGTGTCCCGGCGTGTGTTGAAGCGGTAGTGGACGGAGAGGAACCACCGGATGAAGTCCCAGGTGTCGGAGATGGCCCCGTTCACCGCTTCGGTCGTCTTCGGCGTCAGCCTTCCGCCGCTCTCGGCCAGGGCCATGGCGAGCAGCAGTGACTGACGGCAGATGACGAACAGACCGGTGGATTCCAGAGGTTCGACGAAACCGTAGGAGTTCCCGATCGCCGCTACGTTTCCCTTGACGAACTCGTCGTGCCGGCCGGAGCGGAAACGCACCTTGCGCACCGGTCCGAGGCCGGGGTACACCCGCCGGAACTCCGCCTCGGCGTCCTCGTCCGACACGAAGGCCGAGGAGTAGACGTAACCGTGGTGGTCCTCGTCCCGCATGGGGATGGTCCAGGCCCAGCCGTTGTCCATGGTCTGCGCCCGGGTGTAGGGCTTGATGGTCCCGTCGTGCCCGGCCGTGCCGAACAGCGCGCTGTCGGTGAAGAGGGTGGAGGCGTACGACAGGAACTCGGAGCCCATGGTCTTCTCCAGGAGCAGCGACTTGAAGCCGGTGCAGTCGATGAAGAAGTCGAACCCGTGCCGCCGGCCCTCCGTGTCGACGACCGAGGTGACGAGGCCGTCGTCCCCCTGCTCTACCTCGGCCACGGTGCAGTCGACATGGGTGATGTCCCGGGCCCACGCCATCTCGTGCAGATAGGCGAGGAACCGCTTGTTGTCGATGTGGTAGCCGAACGGGTACAGCGCCTCCAGGGAGAACGGGGGCTGGCTGCCGGAGCGGACGACGAGATGGCGGTGTTCCGTCATGAGCACCGACTCGAGCGTGCTGCGCCTGATGTGCCCGTCGTACTCCTGGGACTCGGCGGCCGTGCCGGTGTCGAACGAGTAGTTGAAGAAGTGGTCCTCGTCCGTGCCGCCCCAGTTGAAACGGATACCGAGCTTATAGGTCGGGCGCACCTTCCGGTAGAAGTCCTCGATGTCGAAACCCAGCACCTTGTAGAGGAAGGGCGGGAATTCCGACGTGGTGGCCTCACCGACGCCGATGACCGGAATGCTGGAGGATTCCAGCAGACTGATCTCGGTGTCCGGGAGATGGGCTCGCAGGGTCAGCGCCGCCAGATATCCGGCGCTGCCTCCGCCGATCACGCCTATGGTGCGAATCGCCTTGCCTTCGGACATGCCGGTCAGACCTCCTCGGTGATGGGCTGCTGGGTGAGGTGCGCGGCCAGAACGCTCAGGATGCGAGCGGTGCTCTGGTGGAGGTAGAAGTGTCCGCCGCGCATGACGTGCAGGGTGAACTCGCGTCCCGCGTAAGGCCGCCACAGTTCCAGTTCGGCCGGCCTGACGAAGCGGTCGACCGAGCCGCCGAATACATGCAGCGGACATTCCAGAGGCGGCTCTTCGGCATGTCGGTAGCTGCTCACGGAAGCGAAGTCGGCGCGCAGCACTGGCAGGATTTCCCGGATCAGATCGGGCTGTGATTCCGGACCATTCGAAAAAGCGTAGGAGAGCCCGTTCAGAAAATCCAGAATGGCCTTGTCCGGGACACCGTCCAGAGCGCGCGGCTGCAGAGTGTGGGGCGCGGGGAACGAGGAGACCGCCAGCGTGGCCGGCAGCGGCAGGCCGTCGCGCCGCGCCCGCCGGGCCAGCGCGAAAGCGATCAGCGAACCCGCGCTGTGGCCGAAGAGCGCGTACGGGCGGCCGGCGACGGCCCGGGCAACGGCCCCGGCGGTCGATGACTCGAGCTCGTCGAAGTCGGTGAGGAAGGGTTCCCCCGCCCTCTCCTCGCGACCCGGGAGCTGAACGGCCATCAGTTCCAGCTCGGCGGGCAGGGAGCGGGCCCAGCGGCGGAAGGACTGGGCGCCGCCCCCAGCATGCGGGAGGCAGACGACCACCGGCGCGGTCGGCCGCTCGGGACCGAGGCGCAGCAACCGGACCTCAGACATCCCGGCCTCCCGCCACCGTGCCGGCCGTGGACTGCGCGGGGGCCGGACGCCCGGCCCCGGAGGCGGACCGCGCGGACCGCGGTCGCGGCCACCACGATCGCTCCCCGAGGTCCATCAGCAGGGCTGGCAGCAGCAGAGGCCGGACGACGAACCCGTCCAGGAGCACCCCGAGGGCCACCACGAGAGCGACCTGGACGATGCCCACCAGCGGGATCAGCCCGAGCGCGGCGAACAGGGCGGCGACGACGAGGGCGGCACCCGTGATCGCCGGGACGGTGGCGGCGACCGCCCGCACCGTGCCGGCCGACCGGCCCAGGCGGACGGACTCCTCCTCGACGCGGGTCAGGAGGAAGACACCGGAGCCGACGGTGAACGTCACCAGGTAGGCCAGGGAGTGCAGCGCCAGCGTTCCCTCCTGTCCCGAGAACCCGAAGAGGGGGCGGTTGAGGGCGACCGAGACGCCCAGTGCCGCGGTGTACGTGAGGAACACCGTCGAGATCAGCACCACGGGCGCGACCACGGCCCTAAACAGCAGGCCGAGGAGCACCGCCATGGCGAGCAGCATCAGCGGGACGACGACCTTCCGGTCCCGACTCTCCGCGTCGGCCGTATCGAGGGCGACCGCGTCGGGGCCGCCGACGGTGGCGGACGCGACGTGGAGAGCGCCGAGTGTGTCGCGCACACGTGTCACAGTGCGCAGGGCGGCCGGGCTCGCGGGCGGTGAGGTCGGCACGGCGGTGATCAAGGACAGATCGCCCGTCCGTGCTGCGCGCCCCGCCTGCGTCAGGCCGTTGTCGGCGCGTAGGGCGGCGAGCACTCGCTCTTCGGCGGCCGACCGCACGACGACGGTCACCGGTGACGCACTGCCCGCGGGGAGCTCCCGGGCGAGCAGCTGCTGGCCAACGACGGCCTGGGGCTCGCCGGCGAACGTGTCGTCGGTGCTCAGTCCGGTGCGGGACGCGAACAGTCCCACCGACAGCGCGGCGAGTACGACGGCCGTGACCGCCCAGACCCTCCGAGGCCGGCCGCCGACCCGCTCGCACAGCCGGCCCCAGAAGCCGGCATCGGCCTTTGCCGCGTCCCCGAACCGCGGTGCGAGAGGCCAGAGGATCCAGCGACCGAAGACCAGCAGGACGGCGGGCAGCAACGTCATGGCCGCGGCGAGCCCGCACAGCACCGCCACTGCGCCGACCGGACCGAGTCCGCGGGTCGTCCGCAGATCCGCGGCCATCAGGCAGAGCAGGCCGCCGACCACCGGGACCGCGCTCACGACGGCGGCACGGCCAGCACGGGGCAACGCGGCGCTCATCGCCTCGTGCTTGTCGGCGTGCCCGCGCAGCTCCTCGCGGTACCGGGAGACGAGCGGCAGGGCATAGCCGGTCGAGACGCACACGGTGAGCACGGTGAGCAGCCCCTGCGACAGCGTCGTGTATGTGAGTCCAGTCGCCCTGCCGAGTAGATAGACCGCGCCCTCAGCGACCGCCAGGGCGACGCCGCCGACCGCCAGGGTGACGGCCCACAGCCAGGGGCTGCGATGGGCGACGATCAGGACCAGCACCAGGAGCAGCAGGGCGGCCAGGAAGAGCGTCGTGTTGACGTCGCTCATGATGTCGGCGTTGGCTGTCGTGTACCCCGCCTGACCGGTGACGGCCACCGCGAGCCCGCCGTCCCCACGGCCGACCAGGTGCTGGACCGCGCGCACGGAGTCGGCCACGTTCGCCGTCTCGTCGAAGCTCAGCGCGGTGCCGGGCACCGGGAGATCCACCCGGACGACGGCCGTCGTGCCGTCACGCGCGAAGGTGGCCTCGTGCACCTGCACCTTCTTCGTGATTTTCCGGCTGACGGCCGCTCGGTCGGCGTCGATCCGGGCCCGATCGGTATCGGTGAGAGCGGAGCCGCGTTGATAAATGATGAGCGCCGGTATTCGCTTGCTCTGAGGGAACTTCTGGTATTGTCGGTCGGCCTTGACGGATTCGGCCGAGTCGGGCAGGGCGCTGATAGCGCTGTTCTTCTGCAGCGTAAACATCTTGCTGCCCTGGGAACCCACCAGAACCAGCAGGAATAACCAAGTCAAGAGAACGAGCCACTTGGTTCGTCGTCCCGCCGATGTCCCAACGAACCGAGCAACTCCATTCACCACAATCGCTCCTTCGAATTGACCTCATACAGGGGCCGCGCCACGGTAGCTCCGGGCCCGGATCGGACTCAAGGAACGGTGAGGCGCGATACGCGACGCACTGAAGCCGTGTCCCGTCGACGGGACACGGCTGATGTCAAAGCAAAGCCTTGGTGACTTTCCGAAGGATCTCCGCGCCCCGGTCGAAGAGATAGAAGTGGTCCCCGGGGAAGAGGTCCAACGAAAACTCCGCCTCGGTGAGCGCCGCCCAGCCCCGCAGCTCCTCGGGGTCGGCGAACACGTCCGACTCTCCGGCGAACGCGTGGACGGGGCACTCCAGCGGCCGCTCCGGGCGCAGCCGGTACGTGCCAGCCAGGGAGAAGTCGGCCCGGAGTATGGGCAGAAACATCTGCAGAAAGCCCTGCTGGGAGAGGAGAGACCGGGGCACGTACTGACGTTCCAGCAGGAAGCGCAGCAGACTCTCGTCCGGCACGTCGTGCAGCGGGTCCGGTATGCGCACCTGTGGTGCCGGGTACCCCGAGACGCCCAGGCAGACGGGGCCGGGCAGCCCCTGGTGCCTGAGCAGAAGGGCCAGTTCGTAGGCGACGAGAGAACCCACACTGTGTCCAAGGAAGGCGAAGCGGCGGCCCTGGAGGATCTCGGCGAGCCCGTCCGCGGTTTCCTTCACCAGCGTTTCCACGTCGGGAATCAGCGGCTCGCGGATACGGGTCTCACGGCCGGGGAATCGCACCGCAAGTACCTCGACCTCCAAAGGGACGACGGTGCGCCAGCGCTGATAGGCGGACGGTCCGCTGCCGGCGTGCGGAAAGACCAGGAGAAGCGGCCGGTC
This sequence comes from Streptomyces sp. NRRL S-646, assembly GCF_000720765.1. GTDB lineage: Bacteria > Actinomycetota > Actinomycetes > Streptomycetales > Streptomycetaceae > Streptomyces. The sequence continues at coordinate 2,682 of NZ_JODC01000042.1, read as the reverse complement.
GGGGCGGGAGGATCCGATCCGGGAAACCCATTTGCTGCTCATTCGTCAACTCCTTTTATGATTTCCCGTCAGGGATGTCGCGCGCGGCGGGTGTAGACGCGGTGGCGATTCTCCATGAGGAGGCGAACCAACGGGAGTCGTGAGGCCGCTGTGCCGTCGGCACGGTGTGGACGGAGGTCACGGGAACGGGTGATGGTGATGCCGGGCCCACGCCTTCGGCTCTCTGGCCACACGGGCGGGCGAGCCCCATTTCGCACAGGGAGGATTATTCGTGCTCGGGCTGAAATCCGTTGCCTTCGAAGACCTGGACAGGGTGAATCTGCTCGATCCCGCGCTGCACGCGACAGCCGATCTGGGGCCGTTGTGGAGCAAACTGCGGCAGGAGGCCCCGATATGGTGGCACCCCCCGCAGGGAAGTGTCACCGGATTCTGGGTCGTCACTCGGTACGCCGACGTGCTCGGCCTGCTGAAGAACCACGAGCGATTCACCGTCGGCCGCGGGAACATGCTCGCGACCCTGCTGCACGGCGGCGACACCGGCGCGGGGCGCATGGTCGCCGTCTCCGACGGCCGGTGGCACGCGGGGCTGCGCCGGCTCATGCTCTCGGGCATCGGTCCCAAGGTGCTCGACCTGGTCAAGGACCTCACCGAGGCCACGACGCGTGATCTCGTGAGCAGGGCGCTGGAGCGGGGCACCTGCGACTTCGCGCGTGACGTCGCGGCGCAGATCCCCCTGACCGTCATCTGTGAACTGCTCGGGGTGCCGCCCCAGGACCGGCCCCGCGTACTGGAGTTGACGAACAGGGCGATGCTGTCGGGTGACATCGAGGCACCCGACATCGAGATCCGTGTCGCCCGCAGCCAGATCCTGCAGTACTACGCGAACCTGGCCGCGGTGCGCGGCGGAGCGCCGGGCAGCGACATGGTAAGCCTGCTGGCCACCAGCGAGGTCGACGGGCGTCGGCTCACCAAGCAGGAAGTGCTGCTCAACTGCTACAACCTCATCGTCGGAGGGGACGAGACGGCCCGGCTCGCCATGAGCGGCGGGCTACTGGCACTGATGGAGAACCCGCAGCAGTGGGAACGGCTGCGCCGGGACCCCGCCCTGGTCGACCCGGCGACAGAGGAGATCCTGCGCTGGACCACACCGGCGTCGCACATCGGGCGGACCGCGCTGGCCGACGTGACACTGCACGGCGAGGTCATACGCGAGGGTGACGTTGTGACGATCTGGAACGTCTCAGCGAACCGGGATGAACACGCGTTCGCGGAGCCCGACGTCTTCGACATCGGGCGCTCACCGAACCGGCATCTCACCTTCGGTTACGGGCTCCACTTCTGCATCGGGGCGGTGCTGGCCCGGATGGAGCTGCGCACGATGCTGCGTGTTCTGCGGGAAAGGGTTGCCAAGGTGAAACTCCGGGGTGAGGTGCGACGCATCGAATCGAACTTCATCACGGGTGTGAGCAGCCTTCCTGTGGCGCTGGAGAAAGACCCGGCCGGCTGAAATCGTGCGGCTGAGGCGTGCCAGTACCGGCACGCCTCAACTCCCGTGACGGAGCAGCGAATCGGCGGCCAGGGTCAGGAAAAGCAGTGTGAGGTAGAGAATCGATGTGTGGAAAAGGCGCATGGTCTGCGGCTCGTGTCCGCTTCGCGCCGCCTTATGAAGGCCGTGCACCTGGAACAGGAACACGCCGCCGAGAGCCATGGACGAGACGCCGTAAAGGGGTGTGGTGGGAGCGAGCGGCCACACCGCGACGGACGACAGCACCATGAGCCAGCTGTGCACGACGCTCTCGGTCAGCACGCGTCGGGTCGACGCCACGACCGGCAGTACCGGAATACCGGCTCTAGCGTAGTCGTCCTGGTATTTGACGGCCAGCGCCCAGAAATGTGGCGGCTGCCAGAAGAAGACGACAAGGAAGAGCGACAGCGCGGTCCAGGAAAGGGAGCCGGTCGCGGCTGCCCAGGCGATCAGGACAGGGGCGGATCCACACACACCACCCCATAGCGTACTCTGCGGGGTACGACGCTTCAGTAGCAGGCTGTAGACCAGTGCGTAGTGACCGATTGCGCACAGGGCGAGCACCGCGGCCAGCGGATTGGCCAGGGCGAGGAAAATTCCGACGGAGATCAGACAGAGGGCGGTAGCGAAAAGCAGAGCCGCCCGCGGACCGACCTGATGGCGAGCCAGCGGACGATGCCTGGTGCGCTCCATCAACTGATCGACATCACGGTCTATTACGCAATTGAACGCACCCGCACTAGCCGCCGCGCAGGTGCCTCCCAAGGTAACGGCGAGGAAAGCGGTGATCGAGGGTATGCCACCGCTAGCTGCGAAGAGCGTAGGGACCGCCGAGATCAGCAGGAGCTCGACTATGCGCAGCTTGCAGAGGGATAGATAAGCGCCCACGATGTGCCGCACCGAGGGCGGCCCCGGGGTATCGGCAAGAATGCTTTTTCCGGTCTCGATCGTACTCAATTACACGGCCGCCTTTCGAGTGTTCGGTGTGGTCGGGACTGAGGGGCCATTGAGCATCCAACAGCATTCCCCGACCGTCTAGAGGGCGTCTGAAAAGCCTGTCAGTGAACCTCTTTCATCCTGAATAGTCGCAGGTCAAGAGGGTGTGGATGGCTTGGACGGCGGTGCCGATACGTCGGGTTGAACATCGGGCTCGCCGT
>NZ_JODC01000041.1 GCF_000720765.1 Streptomyces sp. NRRL S-646 | reverse complement strand
CAGCTCAACATGCCCATGCCCGCCGACCGGCCGGGATGCCGCACCGCCACACATTCAGGTGAAGACAAAACACCTATGCACTCACGTACCGCCCTCTGAGGTATTGGGGGGCTCGTGACCGGGAGTGGGCGGCTGAGACTAGCGGCGTTGGCCGTGATCACGGCGGTGGTCGGTGCGGTGACGTCGTTCGCGGAGAACGCGGCCACGGGTCAGGACCGGTGGCCGGGCCCGCTCGACCAGATACGGCGGCACGCGTGGATCATCCTGGGCGTGGGTCTGGTGCTGGCCTTGTATACGCAGTTCCGCGAGGTCAAGTCCTCGTCGGAGGCAGAGGACCCCTTTCGACCCTGCTCGAATTGATGGCGTTTCGCCCTCGGGTCTGTGAGGTTGGGAGCACTCCACAGGTCACCGACTTCCGGGATGTGCCCATGAAGAAGTCCACTTTGTCCTCACCCCGCGCAAGGCACCTCGCGGGGGCCCTGGCTTGCGCGTTCGCCCTCGTCGGCACCATGACGAGTGCCGCTGTCGCGCAGCCCGCCGGGAGCAACCAGGCGGCGTCCTCCTGCAACTTTGACGGCGTCGACGGCCACTGGTATTGCAGGAACAGGCCGGGGATCCGCGTGGAGTGGGCCGGGCAGACCGTCGGCTACCTTGGCGGGACCGTCAACTGGTTCACCTGCCGGTACGAGGGTGACCCCACCGGCGGCGGCGGCCCGCACCCCAATCGCTGGATCTACACGCTCGCCGACACGCCTCACTACAGCCACGGTGGCTGGGGCTTCGTGAAGGACAGCGACGTGTACGACGAGACAGACCCGCTGCCGAGGTGCTGATCCCGGCCCCGGGCGCCCGAGGACGTCCGGGCCAGGAGCGCCCCCGGCGAGTTCGAGGAACTCGCCGGGGGCTCCTGCCGCTGTCCTGGGCGATCTCCGCCGCTATCGAGAGACGCGCTCCCTGCCTGCCGCCGCGCCCTCGCCGCCCGCCTGGCGCAGGCGGGCGTCCTCGTCAGCCCCCGGTGGCGGGAAGCGGTGGAGGCCGTACCTCGGGAGCTGTTCCTGAACCCGGGCGTGTTTCTGCCCGCGGAGGACGGCCGGTGGCTCCCGGTCACTGCGGTCGGAACCGACCCGGACGAGTGGGCGCAGATCGCCTACCGGGACGAGTCTTTGACCACGCAGCTCGACGGGCACCTCACCGCCGATCAGGTCAGCGACCTCGTGACCGGCTCTCCGACGTCGTCGTCCACCACCCCGGTCACCGTCGTGGACATGATCGAGAAGCTGGAGGTGGAAGACGGCCATCAGGTCCTGGAGATCGGCACCGGGACCGGCTACTCCTGCGCCCTCATGTGCCACCGCCTCGGCGAGGACAACGTGACCACGATCGAAGTGGACCCCGCGGTCGCGGCCCGTGCGGATGCCGCGCTGGAGACGGCCGGTTACTCCACCTGGACCGTGACGGGAGACGGGCTCTTGGGCCATCCCCGCCGCGCACCGTACGACAGTGTCTTCGAAGACCTCATGGACCCCGGCGAGAGTGGAGACGACCTCGGCCTCCCCCCTCTGCAAGAACGGCCTGCCCTCGTCGGTCAGGTCGAAGGTGTCCTCGGCCGCGCCGGTCTCTCCGAGCTTCCACGCGATGACCTTGGCGTACTTCGGCTCCTTGGCCTGCGGGCCGTCCGGGTGCGTCTCCTTGACCTCCACCGGCTCGGGGTAATACAGCGCGACCCACCCGCCGAAGGAGATGGGGAATTCGTAGTCGAACCTCCGCACCTGGCGGCGCTGCGTGGCCAGGACGTCCACCCGGCTGCCGACCTCACCGCTCAGCGTGGACGACGTCTTGAACGCGGTGGTCAGCGAGCCGCTGACCGACGCGGTGATCCCCAGCATCAGCTGTGCCGACAGCTCGCCGGTGCCGGTGGCGGTACCCGTGGCCGTGGTCGTACTGGTCGACTGCGACTGGGCCTCGGAGTCGACTCCCTGGTTGTCCTTGCTGTTCTTCAGGGTGGTCTTCTGCGACTGGTTCGCCGCCATGCTCTTCTGCAGTTGCTGCTGCAGCGAGGCGGTGGCCTTCGCGCCGAAGGTGAGCTGCACCTGCCCCTGGAGCGACCAACTGATCGTGTTCGAGATCGAGAACTCGACCGTGTGCGACCACTTCGTGGGGACGGGGTCGGTCCGGTTGACGTACGTCTGCTTGGAGATCACGTCAGGAGGGGGCTGCGCGATGTCGGCCCGCTCTTCGACGAGCGGCACACCCACCGTCGTGTAGGCCGTCCATCCGCGCTCGTGCGCCGTGGCCTCCCCCTCGGGGAATTCCTGGAACCGCCCCTTGTTCAGGGAGAACCCGATGGGGTGGACGTACCGATCATCACCGTCCGGCGACTTCTTCTCGGCCTTCCTCTTCAATTTCTCCCTGTCCCGCTCCAGGATCGCGGGGGCCTTTGTGGCGACGTCGAGCTCTTTCAGGTTCCGTCCGGTCAGCGGGTGGCGCATGTACCGTTCGCCGAGATGAGCTGTACTCACGTTGTTCTTTTTGGCGTCGCCCATTCCCTTGGGCCCTCCCTTTCCCGCGCATCTCAACGATGTGACAGTCATTCACCCTCGGTCGGCGCGCCGTCGGTCCTTTCGACTTTCGCGGCCTCTTCGGAGTTCTTCCTTCTCATTTCTTCCATCTCTTCCTCGCTCATCTTCGGCAGGTCCTCGCCCTTGACCCCCGGCCGGTCCTCGTCCCTGATCTCCACCTTCACCTTCTTGAACGTCTCGCCCTCGGCCGAGGAGGCCATGCCGGCTGTCGATGCGGGTCCTCGCAGGTGGCTCGCTGTTCGGCGGCCGCCGAGCCGGTCCTCTTGAACAGCGGGGACAGAAAGCCGTTCATGATGCGGAGCGCCTCGGGTGACGTCTCACGCACAATCTTCGGGTCGCGCTCTACATCCGGAATTCCGTCGTACAGTTCCGGGTCGACCCCTTGCCGTTCGGGCCGGGCGCCCGGGATGTTTTCGTACACCTTTTGAGCGGACTCTTCGGCGGACTTGGCTTCACTCCCGCCGCCGTCGAAGATGTTTTTGAAAGACATGGGCTCCCCTTCGATCGTGTTTACTGCCTACCCCTGAAGCAATCCGTCCATCCGGCTCGGCTCCACTCTTCGCGTCCATCACCAAACCCCGGGTCGGCCGTAACGATTATTCGGGCCGCAATGTCGGCCGAAACTGATCCTCGGCCGGGGTTTCACCTCGCGTGACGTACTGAAATGGCCCCGTCCCCGGACCTGAGGAGGGCCGGGGGCGAGCCGTCGGGCGGGCGGCGTCGAGGCGACGTCGAACTGCAGAGCGGGGTGAGTCCTCGCCAATCCGGCGGCTTCCGCAACGGGACTGCGTATGTGGCCCGTTGCTCACTCGGTGGGACAGGGCGCGCAGTTCGCGGGAGAGCGCGGCTCTTCGGCGGCCGTCGGCGACGCCACAACTTCTGCCTCACTTCTACAAGACCCGGGTCCGGGTCGACGGCAAACCCCGCAAGGTACTGCCCGAGGACCTGTGGATCCTGGTGCCGCCGGAGCGGGAAAAGTGGGCACCGACCCTGTACGGCGTGACGGCCGAGGCCCTGGTGCTCTCGCGCGGCTCGAACCCGGAGATCGTCCGTGAGGACGCGCCGGGCCTGATCATCACCCGCGGGGTGCAGGACGATCCCGTGCAGATCTGGACCAAGGGCGCCGCGGTCGGCATGCCGGTGATGCACACCCCGGACGCGCACATCGTGGCGAAGGTCCTGTGATGGCGGCCGGTCGGCGGTTGAAGGCCGCCGTGTACGTGAAGGACCCGGAGACGTACGAGGATCTGATTTTGCTGCCGGGCGAGAGCCCGACGCTGGAGATCGCCGCACTGGTGACCAATCCTGACGCCTGGGAACCGCCGCTGTACGACGGCGTCGAGCTGGAGCCGATCGCGGTCGGCGAGCCAGACCCGGCCGGGGCTACGGCCAAGCCCGACCAAGAGAAGGGCGAGGCCGGCGGGACTACTCCGAAGAAGTCCCCGTCGCGACGGACGAGGTCCTCCTCCGCGTAATACGCTCCGTGTGCGGTCCGGAGCCAGATCCCCCGTTGGCTCCGGACCGCACCTCGCACTGAGGAATGTGATTCTGGTGGACGAGTTCCAGAGGTCGTGGCTGCTCGCGCAGCTGGGCTCGGAGACCGATCCGGCCGACCTGGAACGCCGCTACTTCCGGCTGCGGTCGGTACGCGCGGTCGCCCTCGAGGTCCTCGGCGAGCGGCGTGCCAAGCTCCTCGCCGACCCGCTGACGGTCACCGTCGACGGCGTGGTCACGATGGACCTGCAGGAGAATCTGCGCGGGATCGAGCGGCAGATCGAGCAGGTGCGTCAGGCTCCCGCCCCCGATGACTCATCGGACGACGACGAGGGGGGCGAGGCCTTGGCGGTCACGTGGCTGGCGCCAGCGCGCCGCTACCGGTAGACCATGCTGCGGGCATCCCATCAGGCGCGGACTTTTGCTGGTTGTCGTTCGTCCGTGTTGCGGCCGGTCGGCCGCTAGGTGGTTCTCAGACGGTTTGGGACGACGGTGTCTGGGCGGTGTGTCTTTCGCTTGGTCCGTCTGCACCTGACGCGCCAACGCGAGCGCGTCACGGGCGGCTGCCGCGCTGACGATCGAACCCCCGGCACAGACGGATCTTCACGCCCTGCTCCCGCAGTTCCATCAGTTCCTCGGCCACCTCTACCTGGTCGGCTGTGCGTGAGTCCGATGGCGGGGCGGGAGGCTGCTGCTACGGATGGCTGCCGATCTGGGCCCACCCGGCCTGGTCCTCCTTTGTGACTGATGAGGAACGGGTCGCTCGCCGGCACACCCCCGATGTGCCGCACAGGAAACCGTCAGTTGCCGTCACCGTGCTGTTCGGCGTTGCCGGACGGCCTGGTGCGTGGTGAGACGGCAGCGGTCACCAGCAGGGTGTCCGCCGTCCGGGGGCCGTCGACTCGTGAGGGCAGAACCTCGGATTTGATGGCGGAAAATCCCGCCCCGTCGAGAGCCTTCACCCAGACGTGTTCCTGGAGCACCCAACGGCGCATCGTGGTGGTCTCGCCGTCCGGAGTCTTCGCGGCAACGTCGGCTGCCGCCACGTCTGGCTGGGCGGGTGCACCGTTGAGGTAGTGGGCGAGGGTGGAGAACACCAGCCGTCCGCCGGGCTTGAGTGCTGCCGCTGCGGCAGGCAGCAGCTCGTTGGGGTCGGTGAAGTCGAGTGCCCCGAAGACGCTGTAGAGCACGTCATACGTGTGGGGCGTCGCGCGCAGATGAGACACGGCGTCGGACAGCACGACACGCAGACGCGGAACCAGGTGACTGTAGAGGCCGGTGGCCATCTCGCATTGTGCGGGTGAGGCATCGACGGCGATGACCTGGGCGGGCTGGTGGTGGGCCGCCAGGTGAGCGGCGTGGCGGGCAGCTCCGGCACCCAGGTCGCAGACGACCTTGCCGGTGAGGTCGCCCAGGGCTTCGAAGCCGGGGCCGCTGTCCTGGCTCCAGATCCAGTGGAAGACGTCGGGGACGGCGCGGTCTTGCTCTGCGCGCGTCCGGCCGTAGTGGTGCCAGAGGTCTGGGCTGGTTGTCACCCGCACCATCCTGGCGGGCGGCAAGCTGTCGCCGGGCTAGTTCCGGGGAATCTCACCCCGGAGGTGGCCGGCCCCGGCCGCGTGAGGGCAGTGCGGGACCGGCCTCTCCCTAGGGCCTGTCCTGGCGATCACGACCGGAGCCAGATGACGAGTGCGGCTGCGGTGACGGTGCCGAGGTAGACGTAGCCGCGCTTGTCGAACCTGGTCGCAACCGCGCGGAAGGTCTTCAGCCTGTTGATCGCCCGTTCAACGGTGTTGCGCTTCTTGTAGCGGTCCCTGTCGAAACCGGGCGGCCGACCCCCGGCGCTGCCGCGTCGGACCCGGTTGGCCGCCTGGTCGGCCTTCTCCGGGATCACGTGCCGGATTCCTCGTCTGCGCAGGTAACGGCGGGCTCGGCGGTTGCTGTAGCCCTTGTCGGCGCTGACACTGTCCGGCTTGGTGCGCGGCCTGCCACAGGTCAGCCGCGGCACGCGGATCCTGCCCATGACCGACTCGAACTGGGTGCAGTCGGCGTATTGCCCGGGCGTGATGACCAGCGAGAGCACCCGGCAGCGGCCGTCCGCACTCAGATGGATCTTGGTAGTGAACCCGCCCCGCGAGCGGCCGAGCGCCTCACCTCCCGCACCACCTCCGCCAGCCGATCGATCAGTTCCGACCGGACCCGAGCGACTTTGACCGTCTGGACAGAGCCCCCTTTGAAGGATGGCGGCGGAGCATGCCGGGCGCCGGCGGCGTGGTGGTGCGCGCGCACAGACGTCGAGTCGACCGAGACGTCCCAGTCGATCTCGCCGGCCGCGTCCGCCTCGGCCTGGATCCGCCGCAGGAGCATCTCCCACGTTCCGTCCGCCGACCACCGGCGATGGCGCTCGTGCACCGTCTTCCACGGTCCAAACCGCTCCGGCAAATCGCGCCACTGCACGCCCGTGCGTATCCGGTACAGCACCCCGTTCACGACCTGACGATGGTCCCGCCACCTGCCGCAACGCCCGTTGCTCACCGGCAGAAGCGGCTCCAGCCGCTCCCACCGGGCATCTGTCAGATCACTCCTACTCCCCATAGTCGCATCAACGACTGACTGATCGTCGGAACGTCGTCCAGCCCCCAGCGATGCTCGGTCCTGACCGCTGAATACGGTGGAGGGGCCCGGTTGAATGAGAGGACGCGAAGACGTGGATGTGTATGAGGCCGTCGACAGCCGCCGGGCCGTACGGGCGTTCAGCGATGAGCCGGTGCCCAAGGAGGTCCTCGAACGAGTGCTGACCGCAGCAACGCGGGCTCCGTCCAGCGGGAACCTCCAGCCGTGGCACATGTATGTCGTGAGCGGCGAACCCTTGGCCGAACTGAAGAGGCGCGCGACGGCCAGAGCACTGGCGGGAGACCCGGGTGACGAGCGGGAGTATCCGATGTACCCGGACGAACTGACCTCGCCGTATCTGGACCGCTTCTCCGCTGCGGCGGCTCAGCGAAACGAATCGCTCGGGATTGAGCGCGACGACCCCGACCGGCCCCAGAAGATCGCTACCTTGAACTCGGAGGCGTTCGGAGCGCCGGCCGTCTTGTTCTGCTACCTCGACCGGACGATGGGGCCCGGACAGTGGGGTGACGCCGGGATGTACCTGCAGACGGTCATGCTGTTGCTGAGGGCGGAAGGGTTGCACAGCTGCCCCCAGGTGATGTGGACCATGTACCGCAAGACCGTCAGCCGAACAGTCGGAGCCGATGACGAGCTTGTGCTGTACTGCGGCATCTCAGTGGGATTTGAGAAGGAAGGCGTGCCAAGGCTGCGTACCGGGCGGGCGGACATGACGGAAACGGTGAGCTTCATCGGAGTGTGACCGCTGACGGCCGAGATCGACAGGACAGGGCCTAGGGCTGGCCTAGGGCCTGTCTGATGGGTCAGCGACGAACCGAGGCGAGGACTCGTTCCCGGGCATGTGGGGCGGGGGTGGCAGCCCCGTTCCGCTGCAGGAACGTTGGAGCACGCCCGTATGAGTGATCAGGGCCCCTCTAGCCGTTTCTTGGGAGACGGCCCAATGGTTTTCAGATCGCATAAACCACTAATCGAATGGAGTTTCATATGGACGCGCTCGCTGGCCTTCTGGCTACCCTTAACGGCCTCCTGGGCGGCCTCCTAGGCGGGCTGCCCCTCGGCTGACGCCAGTCAGGCGAAGCGACCATAACGTTCAGCCGTCAGGCGAGCCGTCGGACAGACCCCAGGTGGTCAGGCAGTGTCCGACGGCTCTCGCCCAGGTCGTGGACCTCGATCCGGCCGCCTATTGACCAGGTAAAACCGGCGCTCCGCTGGTTGCAGTTCTGGTTGGATTCGCCCCCGTCCAGCACCGTCCAAAGCTGCTGGACGGGCCCCTTCGCCGCAGGTCAAGACCGCCCCGCCACCGCCCGCACTCCCGGGCGAACATTTGGAAAGCGTGTTGGGGCAACTCCTCACGAGTTCGAATCTCGTATCTTCCGCCACTGCCTCACCGGCACGATGTCGATGCGCCTCACTGGGAGATGAGCTGTCCGCCAGCCAAACCCAGGATGTTGGCCTACCCGGATCTTGCGCTGCCCGCTGTCACATAGCGGCCTGCATGGAAACGGACGGTTCTGGCCAGGGCGTGCCCGACGAGTCCGGCCACCGAACCCATCGGACACGCCCTAGGTCAGTGAGAGTCGTTGCCGGGGTGGCAGGGGCCGCACTCGGCGGCGTCGGCCCAGAGCGACAGATCGACCTCCCAGCCGTCCGCCGCGATGCGGTGGGCCGTCTTCATGACGGACCCGTCACTCTTCATCGCGACCTTGGGAACATGGTGCAGGAAGTGGCCGCCATTGAAGCGGTCGCACAGCTCGGCGTAGGCCACGGTGTCCAGGATGATCGTGTGGACGCCGATGTCCACTAGCTTGCTGGGGGCGAGCCCCAGGGCTTCACCTCGGTGCTGCATCGCGGTCAGCAGGTAGGCGTAGCCCTGGCCGAGGACGCGGGCAGCCATGATCGAGTCGTACGGGTAGTCCCGCATGAGGAGCCCGACCTGCTTGTCCCACAGTTCGGCCGGTACGACCTCTCGCGCGGAGTGGACCGGGCCGGTCGCCGGGTCGGTGGTTGGCAGGAGTTCACTAGCCGTTGCCATGGTGCCTCCGATCGATGACGCCCCGCGGTTCGGGGCGGTGCACTCAGCAGACCGCGCCGCTGTCGCCTGCGGTGATCAACTGTCTTGCTGCGCAAGGGGTTTGCACGCCGTGCAAGCAATCTCGACATGCGTGTGGAGTGTTCGTACCGTGGAGGTCCCCGGTTGTGTGGCGTGGGAGGGGCTTGTGCCCGTTGACCCGCTCTGGAACACCACCAAGGCACGTGAGTTAGCCGAGCAACGGCGGCCCGGCGCTCTCATCCGTCTTGGCCGCGAGCACCGGTCCTGGACGCTCGCCGCTCTCGGTGACCGGCTCGGCTGTTCACCGGCTACGGTCTCCCGGCTGGAGCGCCGAAGCCGGGTTGTCGACCTGACGCTGATTCACCGTGCCGCTGAGGCGGTCGGCGTTCCGCGACACATCTTGGTGAGTTCTCTGGCGCCACCCGTCTCCAAGGCATCGGCGACCACTAGAGTGACGGCCAGTCCGCACGCCGAGGAGGACCCAATGCGTCGCCGTACGCTGCTCGCCGCAACGGCGGCCGCCGGACCGGTCGCCCTGCTGATGGGAGTGGACGAGGCCCTGGCTGACACTCCCGCGCCGACCGGTGGCGGTCCGCTGGACGCTCGGCTGGCCACCGCCCGTGAGTTCTACGACAAGGGCGCGCACCAGCACCTGCTCACTGTCCTGCCTGGCCTTATCGCCGACGGGCACGCCGCTGCGTCCTCGCGCCGCGAACTTGATCAGGCCCCGGCTTTCGTCCGTTTACAGCCTGGCCGCCGCGGTGTTGAGCAAACTCGGCTCCTATGAGCAAGCCCGCCTCACGGCGGACCGCGCCCGTATGTGGGCCGAGGTGTCCGGTTCACCCTTGGCCTCAGCGGCCGCCGTCCGTGAGCTGGCGATCGTGCTGCGCCACCAGGAGCGCAACGACGAGGCACAGCGCATCATGAAGGCGGCAGCCGTCAACGTGGAGGCGACGGGCCTGCGTACGGACGCGTCGGCGTCGGCATACGCGCAAATGCTGTGCACCCTCGCATACACGGCAGCCCGCGGCGGACACCGCGCCGAGGCTCTGGCGATGACCGAGGAGGCCCGTCGTGCCGCGCGGCAGCTGCCGGCGACAGCCCCCGCAGGCCGCCTGTTCCCCATCAGCCCGGCTGCCGTCGATCTGTACGCGGTTGGCGTGCACTGGGCTCTCGGAGACGCGGGCGCCGCTCTGGAGGCCGGGAAGAACCTGCGCCCCGCGCAGTTTCCGACTGCCGAGCGCAAGGCCCGCCTGGGCACCGACATGGCACGGGCCTGGTGGGCGTGGCAGCGCCCTGAACAGACCGCCCAGGCTCTGCTGTCCGCGTACCGGGCCAGCCCGGGGGAGGTTCGTGATCGGCCCGCCATCCGCAGCATCGTGAACGAGCTGGCGGAACGGCACCCGCGCACCGTCGGGGTTCGCGAGCTGCATACGGCTGTACGACAGCAGGGGGCAGCGGGCTGAGTGAAGCGCCGCTCACGTCATGGGCGGCTCTGAGTTCAACAGGGTTAGCTCGGATCCGTGATTCGCTCTACCGCGTACAGAATCGACACGTTGCCTTCTTCGATTTCGCTGTCCGTCGCGTAGATCGTTCCCTCACGGATGATTTGCTACTCCGTTCAAGGCACAGGGCGTCACACCTGCGGGAGGATGACCGGACAGTAGTGTCCGTGTCACAAGTGCCCATGTTTACGGTACTGCTACGAGAGAGGCCCGGCTCCCCCGCGCGCGTCGTGGGGGAATCAGTCCTCGATCGCGATGAGAACACCGAGGCTATGGGGCGATACCGACAATCCGTTCAGCGGCATCGAGCGCGAGGCGCCAGGGGTATTCCTTCGGTTTGCCCTGACCTGGCTGGTTCGGGATGAACCCACCTTCCCCGTACAGCACCTCGACGCCCATTTCCCGTAGCTCGGTGACGCTACGCTCGAACTGTCGATGTTGCACATAGGCCGCGTTCACACACGGCATCGCCACCATTGGGATCCCTTTCCCGATTCCCTCGGCGACTACTCCGACCACGAAGTCCCGAGTGATGCCAAGCGCCCACGCGTTCATCGTGTTGAAGGTGGCCGGCGCGACGACGATGACATCCGCCGGCGGCCATACGTCCGGCTCGCCCGGCAGTTTGTACTCGGACCGTACTGGGTGCCCGGTCAACCGCTCAGCTCCTCGCACTGGTCACTGAGCCAGTGGGCGGCCGTAGGAGTGAGCCCGAGGCAGACGTCGAAGCCTCGGGCCTGCGCATCGTCGATCACTTTGGCGACATCGAAGACGGGCGGGGCGGCCGAGCTGAAGAGGTATAGCACGCGGGAGGTGGTCATGTTTCCTATCCGATCACGTGCAACCGCCCCCGATCCAGGTGGAGTCGGGGGCGGACGCCTGACTCGCGTCTTGACGTGCGAGTACCGTTCTCTGGCTCCGACCTCGCCTGTCCGCGCTACTGCAACGACTGATCGACGACCGCACACCACCGACAGCCATTGCCCGCGCCCGCCCGACCCCCTACCTCTTCCCCGGCATGCGCCCCGGCCGTCCCCTCACCGCGAACGCCTTGAGCGAGCGACTCATCCGCCACGGCATCCCCGCAACCCGCCCAGCCCGCAACGGCGCCTGGCTCTCCCTGGTCAGCTCCGTGCACTGGAAGATGCTCGCCGACCTCATCGGCACTTGCGACGCCACTGCCCACCGCTGGCATAAGCACTCCGCCACCGACCGCGCCAGCTACGTCGCCATGCGGATGAAGGACCAACCACCGCCCTCCGCCCCTGAGTGAGTGTTTGACTACTTCTGGATCAGGGCTGTTCGGTTATGCCAGCTTCTCTCTCGAAGCAAGCCACAGCTTGAAGCCGGACCCGCTCCCGCGCAGCCCTCTCGGCGTCGCTCAAGCCGCCGCCCTGCGCTCGCCGCCAGCCCAGCCCGTGCGCGCCTCCCGGGCAGGGCATCGGTTCCCGTCTCCGCCGTCACCACCTCGGCGGCCGGCCCAAACCGGAAGGGTGTTCAGCGGTCTACGGCGCTGAGGGCGATGTCGAAGCCGGCACCGTTGCGGGCCAGCCCCATCAGCAGGATGCCAGTCCATTCGAGGACCGAGGCCATCGCGAGCCCTCCCGTGTCCAGGGGCCGCAAGCCGATGCTCTCCAAGAACGCCGCAACGTGGGCCTTCGCTGCGGCATCGTCGCCCGCGACGAAAGCGTCCAGGGGGGTGTCACGAGCGATGACGTGGCCGAAGAGCGAGTTCAGCGCCTTCACGACAGGTGTGCCCTTGGGGGCGGCAGCGGCGATCTCCTGAGCTGCCGAGCTGCCCGGGGCGGTCGCCAGTCCGCTGGCATCGGCGCTGAAGGGATTGGAGATGTCCACGAGGACCTTACCGGCAAGCGCGTCCCCGTAGTGCGTGACCACGTCGACTACGCCGGTGTACGGGACGGCCACGATGACGATGTCACCTGCCGGCGGTGCGCCGAACTCGCCGGTGGTGGCTCCGTGGCCGATCTGGTCGGCCAGCGCCGACGCCTTGGCGGTGTTGCGGCTCATCAGCTCGATCGCGTGGCCGTGCTTGGCTGCGCGGGTGCCGATAGCGGTGGCCATGTTGCCCGATCCGATGATGCTGATGGTGGTCATGACGTGTTCCTTTGCTGTCCATGTGCTGCTGGTAAGGAGTGGGTTGCCGATCTGGTGGGCTGCATCAAGCGCTTTGGCCACGCAGCGTCGGCTCGGGGGCTAGTTGCGTTCCCGGGCGACGTGTTCGCGTACCGCGGGGACGGTCTCAGCGGCGAAGCGCTCGATGACGTCCTGGTCGTCGCTGGCCAGAATGAAGTTGCTGACGCCGTCCTCGACGGCCAGCCGGGTCAGTTCCTCCGGAGTTTGCTGGCCGGGGAAGATGTTGAGCAGACGGGTGATCTCGCGGGGGTCTCGGCCGGCGGCCCGGGCTGCGTCGTCGATGATCGTGTTTCCCTTTGCCACGCCGCCCGGCTCCATCATCGGCAGTGACGGCAGCCAGCCATCGGCCTTGCGTCCCACCAAGCCCTGCATCTTCGGCTTGTGGGCGCCGAGCCAGATCGGGATCTCGTGGGCGGGCGCGGGTCCCCGCTCGGCGCCGTGGACCGCATAAAACTCGCCGTCAACGTCCAAGCCGCCCGGCCCGTCGGCATCCCAGACCCCGCGGATGATGTCGATTGCCTCCTCAAGTGCCGCAACGCCCTGCAGCGGGGTCAACCGCCGTCCGCCGATCGCCTGCACGGCATCCCAGAAGTAACCGGCTCCGAGCCCGAGGCTGGCTCGTCCACCGGAGAGCAGATCGAGGCTGGCCGCCGCGCGGGCGAGTACACCGGGGGGCTGGCGCAGCGGCAGGTTCAGCACGTTGCCGGACACCCCGATGCGCTCGGTCCGTGCAGCCACCCAGCTCAGCAGAGTCCAGGTATCGAGATAGCTCGACCGGTAGGGATGGTCCTGGAAGGTGACGAAGTCGAAACCGAGCCGCTCACTCAGCTGCGCCAACTCGACCGGACGGCTGGGCGGGGAATTGGTGGGGCCAAGGAATGTTGCGAAACGCAGGGGATGACCGTAGTCGGGCATCGCTGTCCCTTTCCGTCGTTCGTTCGTGGCGGCCCCGCGCCGTCGTCGCGTACCGCGTGGAGTCAGAGCAGGGCGCCGATGATGTTGTAGCGGGGCTCGGCCCGGCTGGTCTCGTGGTGCGGTCCGGTCGGAGCGCTGAGATGAGGCACGCCTTCGGTCGCCCCGCACGGTCAGATCTGGCTGAACCCGCCGTCGACGACCAGGTTCGCGCCCGTGACGAAGCTGGCGTCCGAGGAGGCCAGGAACAACGCGGCAGCCCCGATCTCCTCGCTGGTCCCCAGCCGTCCCAGCGGGATGGCGGCGGTGATCTGTTCCCGGAACTCGGGAGGCACGGTGCTGAAGAGCGCGGTGTCGATCGAACCGGGACTGACGACATTCACCCGGATACCGCGGACCTTCAACTCCGCTGCCCAGGTGCGGGCGAGTGAACGAATGGCGGCCTTGCTCGCCGAGTAGACACCGGCACCGGGGATGCCCTTGGTCGCGCTGTTCGTGCCGTTCAGGATGATCGACGCTCCGTCGCTCATCAGGGGCAACAGGTACTGAACGGTGAACACCGTGCCGCGGAAGTTGACGCCCACCAGCGCATCGAACGTATCGGGGGTGATACTTCCCAGCGGGTCGGTCACCGACGCGACGCCGGCGCTCGCGAAGAGGACGTCGACGCGACCGTGGTCTTCCCGTACGGTTTCGGCCAGGCGAGCCAGGTCGTCCAGATTGCCCGAGTCCGCCTGTACGCCCGTCACGTTGTGACCGATGGCGGCGACAGCCTCGTCTAGCCGACCCTTGTCGCGCCCAGTGATGTACACGTAGGCGCCTTCGGCCACGAACAACTTGGCCGTCGCCAACGCCATCCCGGAGGTTGCTCCGGTGATCACAGCGACTTTGTCATCAAGCTTGGGCATGTTGACCTCTACCTTTCTGTCGGCCGGACGGCCGCGCGAGGCATAAACCTGCGCGGTTCTTCGGGCCGCGCTGGGCCCCGCTCGTGCGAGGCGTTCCGCAGCGGGCACGTTCTCCCGTTCACAGCTACACACCTACCGTAACAGATGCGTGCGCGCGCACCTAAGTGAGCGGGCATCCACTTCGTGGGTATACTTCCGGGCGTGAGAGCACCCGTGTCGCAACCGCGCATCATTTCCCCGGCTCAGGTCGACGGCTGGTTTGGGCTGCTGCTCACCCACGCGGCGGTCACTAGGCGGATCGACGCCGTGCTGTTGGATCGGCACAAGATCTCGTTCAGTTCCGTCGAGATCCTGTGCTGGCTCCTGGAGGCCGAGCCTCAGTCGGTTCGAGGTCTGTCCGGCAAACTCGTCAGCGTCAGCCCGACCAGAGCGTCACGGTTGGTTCAGGGACTGATCGATGCCGGGCACCTGCAACGGGGAGCCCACCAAGGCGACGGTCGGGTGTCGCTCATCAGCTTCACCGAGAGCGGCCGACGCTTCGCCGAGACGGTCAGACGAACCTTCGAAGACTCGGTCAAGAAATATTTCGTCGATCCCCTCGACGACGATGACATCGCTGCCATCGCCCGGATCTGGGCCAAGCTCGAAAACGCAGAAGGACCTCGCTGAGCGAAGCCGATGCACCCCGGGCGCCAGCTCCCACTCCCCCGACACCATCGTCTCAACGCCTCGGCGCACACCGTACGCTCGCTGGCGGTGCGCACCTTGGCCTACCGCGGCGACAGCATCTGAGCGCCGGACGCGCAGGCGGCGGGCTGAGCACGGCTTGGCTCCGAGAAGGAAGCACACATGCTCTCCGCTCTCGTCTCGGTAATGCTTTGGGCTTGCCGGGAATCAAGTCGTGGCTTCCAGTTGTGGGACTCGTTGGTCTGGTATGGGGAGACCGGAGGGGATCGAGGCCGTCCTGGCTGCGAAGTTTCAGGTGTTGTTACCGCATCTGGACGAGCGTCAGCGTCGGCTGGCTATAGGGGCGGAAGCGCTGTCGCTGGGGCATGGCGGAATCAGGCGCGTCGCTGCTGCGGCCGGGGTCCAAGAGGGTACGGTCTCGCGCGGTGCGGCTGAACTGGACTCTGGCCGACCCCTGTTGGGGCGGGTCCGTCGTCCTGGTGGGGGCCGGAAGAAGGCTGTGGACCTCGATCCGGGACTGCGGCCAGCGCTGCTTGCCCTGGTCGAGCCCGACGAGCGGGGCGACCCGATGTCGCCCCTGCGCTGGACGACGAAGTCGACCCGGAAGCTGGCAGCGGAGCTGGATGCGGTCCCGCCCGTCCGCGGCCGGATTAGCCACCTCATGGTGATGTGGGAGAAGAGCTACCCGTGCGGAACCATTCGACGGGATCCAATACTGCGCTGCATCAGTTGGCCGACCCCGGCCCGCGGGGCGCGCTGCCCATGCTGCCCGGCGGCACCGTGGAGACGACCGACGCGACGCCCGAGGACACCCTGCACCGCGAAGCCGCCGAGGAAGCCCAGCTCACCCTGACCGATCCGGTGCGACTGGGCTGGGTGCTGGACGAGACCGGCGAGGTCTACGGCGGCGTGGGGCCCAACGCCCGGCTCCGCCTGGCCGCCCGGGTCACCACCATCGGGCGGGCCGCCGTCGACCCCGCCACCGGCCACCCCTTCGCCCGCCTGCTCACCACCCCCGCCCAGGCAGCCGCCCTGCTGGGATGGGGCCCGCCCGGCGCGCGGCAAGCCCAGCTCGCAGTGGAGACAGCACGCGAGCGGTGGGGCCTGCCCGCCGCTCGCTCCGCCGCCATCGAGGAGATTCCTGCGGAGGGGATGCGGCTGAGCTGACCCGAACGGTCCCCCGCCTCGACTCGCCCCGCTCCACGCACCTCTGAGGTAGCCCCATGCCGTTGTCGCACGACCACATCCGCACCACCGTCGAGACCTACCTCGCGCGCCACCCACACGAGCGCACGCAGCTCGGCGCACTCCTGGACGCCCTCGACCGGCCCACCGACATCGCCAGCCGCTCCACCTTCACCGGACACGTCACCTGCGGCGCGATCGTCATCGACTCGCTCGGCCGCGTCCTGCACGTGCTGCACCTGGCGAGCGGGAAGGTCCTCGCCCCCGGCGGACACACCGAGCCCACCGACGAGTCCCTGCCAGCAGCGGCGCTACGGGAGCTGCACGAGGAGACCGGAATCCCGCCCCAGGCCGTCACGCCGTGGCCCGGCTACGAGACAGTGCCGTTCGACATCGACATCCACGACATCGACGCCCACCCGGGCAAAGACGAACCCGGCCACCAGCACTTCGACCTCCGGTTCCTCTTCCGCCTGCACACCGCGAACGAGGTAGAGGTGGTGCTGCAGGAAGAGGAGGTCGGCGGCATCGAGTGGCGGCCCGTGGACAGGGCGGCCTCCCCCTCCCTGCGCGAGAAGCTCCTCAAGCTCCCGCTCCAGGTCGACCCGGAGACGGCCAACGCCTCCGCACTGATCTACAACGACCGCGGCGAGTACTTGCTCCACCTCCGCGACTACTTCCCCGGCCGGATCTGGGAGCCGGGCATGTGGTCCCTGCTGGGCGGCGGCCGAGAACCCCAGGACGCCACCCTGGAACACACGGTGCGGCGCGAACTGGCCGAGGAAGCCGGCCTCGACATCGCTGATCTGACCCCGTTCGGCACCGAGTACGCCTGCGACGACGCCGGCGCGGTCGTGCCCATCGCCATCTACGCGGGCCGCTGGAAACACCCCCGCACGCCCGGTGCACCGCGCACCAAGGCCAGCACAAGTTATGGTCGGAGCAGGCACCAGCCCAGTCGAGGGGTGCCACGTCCGATTACGTCAGACATCCGCCAACTGCTGCGCGCCCCCTCCGTCCCGTGCGCAGCGCACTACCGCCCGCGCTCGATCGCAGACGACGCGGACCTGAGCTACGCCTGGCTCGCAGGACCCAGACGATGACATCCGCTCGGTGGTGGCGCTGCGATCCGACTTCAGCGAGGAGCAGCGCGCCGCGGTGCTCTGCGACTTCGACCCAATGTCCATCTCGCACACCCTGCCTTGGGTCGCGGACCTGCACGGCAACACCGACGCAATGCGCGGCCTCGCCGTGTCACCCACCCACCACGCCCAGCCGCACGCTCAACTCCCGCCCCAGACACGGCCATCAGGACCGATCCTCGACACCCTGACCAACCGCGTCACTTGCCCGGGCGCCGGGGTCACGCCCAGCGCCGTGTCGCAGCATCTGTCGGTGCTGGTGACGTGTGGCCTGGTCGCCCGGGCACGGTCCGGCCGGGCGGTGCTGTACGCGCGCAGCGGCCTCGGGAGCGGCTCACCGCGCGCCAGCCATCCCCCGTGGCACAGCATTGACAGTCAAAACGCCGCGGAACCGTTGGTCGACCTGGCGTCAACGACGCCAGTCACAAAAACATCCCAGAACACCAACTACCTAGATCAGATGCCCTCTAAGTCGAAGAACTCCGGCCCGCCTACACCTACGAGGCGGCTGCTCCCCGGTAGCCGATGTGGGCGGCCAGCTCGTCGTAGCGGTACCGGTCCGTCTCCGCGAACTCCCGCACCCGCTTGGCGAACTCCGTCCACCCACTCCTCTGCGGTGATGCCGCTGGCCTGGGTGGCTCGTGCTTCGGGTTCTGTGTCGACCGCGTGGCCTCCGACATATCCGATGACGCCCTCCAACCGGTCGCGGAGAAGAGCGTCAACGGCAACCCTCAGGCCTCACCCGCCAGGACCACTACGAGGCCTGCACCTTCCTGGGGAGGGTGCAGGCCTCGTGTCTTGTGCCCGGGGGGATCGATCAGAAGGGGTAATGGGCCTGCTGGGTCGCGATCGTCACCCAGCGGGTGTTGGAGAACGCCTCGATGCCCCACCGTCCGCCGAACCGGCCGTATCCGGAGGCCTTCACGCCTCCAAAGGGGGCGTTGGGTTCGTCGGCCACGGACTGGTCGTTGATGTGCACGATGCCGGTACGGATCCGGCGGGCGACGCTGAGCCCGTGGGTGGCGTTCTCGGTGATGATGCCGCAGGTCAGGCCATTGTCGGTGTCGTTGGCGAGGGCCACGGCGGTGTCGTCGTCGCCAAACGTCTCGACGACGCAGACCGGCCCGAAGGCCTCCGCGTAGTAGAGGTCCGCGTCTTTGGGCACGTCGGTGAGCACGGTTGCCGCGTGCACCGCGCCCGCCGGCTGTCCGCCGCCCGTCAGCACGGTGGCGCCCTTGGCGACCGCGTCCTGCACCAAGGCGGCGACACGCTGTGCGGCGGAGGTGGTGACCAGCGGACCCACCACGGTGTGCGGGTGGGCGGGGTCTCCGGCCTGGAGGGAGGCGACCTTGGCGGTGAACTTCCGGGTGAACTCCTCGGCCAGCGACTCGTGTACGAGGACGCGGTCGCCGGACATGCAGATCTGCCCGGAGTTCATGAACACGCTGAAGGTGACGGCGTCGACGGCGTAGTCCACGTCCGCGTCGTCCAGGACGATCACCGCGTTCTTGCCGCCCAGTTCGAGCACGGCCGGCTTGAGATGCTTCGCCGCGTGGGTGCCGATGATCCGGCCGATGCCGGTGGAGCCGGTGAAGTTCACGGCACGCACCCGGGGATCGGCGATCAGTGCCTCAGCGATTCCCGCCGCGTCCTCGCGGGCGTTGGTGATCACATTGAGTACCCCGGCGGGCAGTCCCGCCTCGCGCAGCACGTCCGCGACGAGCAGTCCGCAGGCGATCGGCGCGTCCTCGCTGGGCTTGACGACGACCGTGTTGCCGACGGCGAGCGGCGCCGCCACGGCCCGGACACCGAGGATGACCGGAGCGTTCCACGGTGCGAACGCCGCGACCACGCCCAGCGGTTCCCGCACGGCCAGGCCCAGCGCGCCTTCCTCCTGTGCGCTGAGCACCTCACCGCGCGGAGCGGTGATCGCGGCGGCCGCCTCCCGCAGGATGTTCGCCGCCAGCGCCACGTTGAAGAACGCCCAGGGCCTGGTACCGCCGGCCTCGTGGGCCATGATCTCGGCCACCTGCTCAGCACGTGCGTCCAGCAGATCCGCCGCCTTGAGGAAGATCGCGCGACGGGCGAACGGCGTGACCGCGGCCCATTCGGCGAACGCCGCGTCGGCGGCGTCCACGGCCCGGGTCACGTCCTCCGGGCCGGCCGCGGCGACGGTCGCGTAGACCCCGCCGGTGTAGGGGTTGATGTCCTCGGCGGTGCGGCCGGAGAGGGCGGGCACGTCCTTGCCGCCGATGAAAAGTTCGCGGGTGAGAGACATGACGGGCTTCTTTCAGTTCGGGGCGGTCGTGGCGGGGCCACAGAACGTGCGGGGCGGCTCAGGCGGGCATACGGACGATCGGCTTGATGACGTCGCCGGCGTGCGACGCCTCAAGCGCCTGCTCGATCTGGTCGAAGGCGAACCAGGAGACGAGGCGTTCCATGGGGAAGCGGCCCTGGCGGTACAACTCGATGAGCGCGCCGATGAGTTCGGTGCTGCGACCGCCGCCGCCGAGGACGCCGACGATGCGCTTGCCCCACAGGGTGGTGAGGTGGTCGAGGGTGAACTCGGCTCCCGCCGGGGCGCCGCCGATGATCGCGCAGGTGCCGAGCATGCCGACCGAGTCGGCGGCCTGGCGTACGACGGAGATGATGCCGGTGCACTCCAGGGCGTTGTCGGCGGGCCCGCCGCAGATGTCGTGCACGGCGGTGACGGGGTCCGCGTCGCCGGCGTTCACGGTGTGTGTGGCGCCGAGTTCCTTCGCCAGCTGCAGCCGGGTGGCGTGCCGGTCGACCGCGATGATCGTGGTCGCGCCGCTGTTGCGGGCCGCCATGACGGCGGCCAGTCCCACCGAGCCGGTGCCGTAGATCACGAGACTGGAGCCGGTCTGCGGGCGCAGCGTGTTCAGCACGGCGCCCGCTCCGGTGGACAACCCGCAGGCCAGGGGGCCGAGCAGGTCGAGTGGGACGTCGTGCGGGACCTTCACCAGGCTGTTGGCCCGAGTCAGGGAGTGAGTGGCGAACGAGGACTGGCCGAAGAAGTGTCCGTGGAGGGTGCCCCCGTCCGGGCGGCTCAGGGCCGAGGCCCCGGTCCCCGGCCGGACTCCGCCGACGAGGAGTTCGCCGAGCCGGGCGCAGTAACGGGGCTCACCGGAAAGGCAGTTGCGGCACTCGCCGCACCACGGCCAGCCGATCACGACGTGGTCGCCTTCCCGCACCGACGTGACCTCGGGACCCACGGCGATCACGACACCGGCGCCTTCGTGGCCGAGCACCCCGGGGGCAGGGAAGGGGAGATCGCCGTGGCGCGCCAGGCCGTCGGTGTGGCAGATCCCGGTGGCCGCGATCCGCACGAGGACCTCGCCCGCGCCCGGCTCGTCCAACTCGGCGTCCTGGAGCTGGAACGGGCCGTCCTGCCTGTCGAAGACGGCGGCTTGTATACGCATGACGGCCTCCCGGACACAGGGAACCACTCTGTTCGCCTGGTGGAATAACGTCCACGGAATGTGGCGGCGTGAGTCTGCGCCCGTCTGGAGCCGCTGTCAATGAAACGAGGCCGTGCTGTTCCTTATATAGGAACTAGCGTTTCATTTATTCAAACAGACCGCCTGAACGTCTCGGATCAAGCCTGTGGCCGATGGCCGAGCCGGGTGGAGATCTCGGTCGTGGCGCGCCGCAAGGGGGCTTCGAGGCGCGACATGACGGATTCCACCGAGGCGTTCCACACCGTGAGGTGCACCGCGACATTGACCGCGGCCACCACGGCGCCGGACCGGTCCCGTACCGGTGCGGCCAACGACCGCAGCCCCGGAGCGAGTTCCTCGTCGTTGAGCGCGAACCCGGTACGCCGGACCCGCGCCAGCGCCACCATGAGCTGCTCCCGCGCGGTGATCGTCTTCGGCCCCCTTCGGGCGAGGTCCGTGCGATCGACCAGGTCACGCACTACGGCCGGCTCCTGGTATGCGAGCAGCACCTTGCCCATCGAGGTGCAGTAGGCCGGAAGGCGGGAGCCGACATGCAGGTGGAGGCCCATGGCGAAGGTGCCCGCGCGACCGCTGCGCCGCCGGTCGACGTACACGATGTCCGGGCCGTCGAGCACGGCCATGCTGACGGTGTAGCCGGTCTCGTCCGACAGGGCCTGGAGGAACGGCCCGGCGACACGGGTGATCTCCATGGAGTTGATCGCCGCGAACCCGAGGTCGACGACCCGGGGCCCGAGGGAGTACTTCCGGGAGTCCGGATCCTGCTGGAGGTAGCCGAGTTTGGCGAGTGTCGCCACGTAACGGTAGGTGGTGCTGCGGTTGAGACCAACCGCGCGCCCCAGGTCGGAAATGCCCAGCACGGGCCGGGTCTCGCTGAACGACGAAAGGATCAGCAGCCCGCGTTCCAGCGACTGGGAGAACCCCGCGGCGGCGGCCTTCGGGGGTGATGCCGGGGCCTCGGCGTCGTCGGCTGCCAGGGGGGTCAGGGGCTCGTCGGATCCCGACGACGGTGTCCGTGAGGTCATGCCGCATGGTAGCGCCGAATGTTTCAGCTATTAGAACGCCGCGTTGACTTTCGTGACAGCCGCTCCTACGTTCCCCCCACCTTTGGTTCACCAGGAGGGCAAACATGCCTAAATCTCCTATGTCCGAACCGTCTCCCGAACCCAGCAGACGCCAGATTCTGCGCACGGCGGGCCTCGGTATGTCCGGACTCGCCCTGGCAAGTCCGCTGCTCGCCGCCTGCAAGGTCGGCAGCGGCGGCAGCGGCGGCAGCAGCAGCGGAGCGGCCACACTGAAGATCGGGTTCGTCAGCCCGCGCACCGGCCCCGCGGCCGGCTTCGGCGAGCCGGACGCGTACGTCCTCAGCCTCGCCCGCAAGGCCCTCGCCGACGGCCTGACCATCGGCGGCAAGAAGTACCAGGTCAAGATCATCGACAAGGACGGCCAGTCCAACCCACAGCGCGGCTCCCAGGTGGCCAACGACCTGATCAACGCCGAGGGCGTCGACCTGATGCTCACCACGTCGACGCCGGAGACGGTCAACCCGGTCTCCGACGCGTGCGAGGCCGCGGGCGTCCCGTGCATCTCCACCGTCGTCCCCTGGGAGGCCTGGTACTTCGGCCGTGGAGCCAAGCCGACCCAGAAGCAGGCATACCAGTACACCTTCCACTTCTGCTTCGGCGTCGAGCAGTTCCACCAGGCGTACACCCACCTGTGGCCGCAGGTGAAGACGAACAAGAAGACCGGCGTCATGTGGCCCAACGACTCCGACGGCAACGCCATCCGGCAGGCACTCGGGCCGCTGCTGAAGAAGGGCGGCTACGACATCGTCGACCCCGGCGCCTACACCGACGGCACCAACGACTACTCGTCGCAGATCGCCAAGTTCAAGTCCGAGCACTGCGAGATCTTCAACACCTTCCCCATCCCCTCCGACTTCGCCACCTTCTGGCGGCAGGCCGCACAGCAGGGCTACAAGCCCAAGATCGTGCAGCTCGCCAAGACGGGCCTGTTCCCCTCGCAGGTCGAGGCGCTGGGCTCCATAGGCATCGGCATCGCGGGCGGCGCCTACTGGACCCCGACCTTCCCCTACAGCTCCTCCCTCACCAAGATCTCGTCCAAGGACCTGGCCGACGGCTACCAGAAGTCGTCCGGCAAGCAGTGGACCCAGCAACTCGGCCCCAGCCTCGCCCTGTTCGACGCCGCAGCCGCCGCGTTCCAGGCGGCCACCGACCCCAAGGACAAGAAGGCCGTCGCCAAGGCGATCGCCGGTCTCGACGTGCAGACCCCGGTCGGCAGGCTCCGGTGGGGCAAGGGACCCAACGCCAACGTCGTCGCCACCCCCATCCTCGGCGGCCAGTGGGTGCAGGCCGCCAAGGGCAGCCCGTACAAGCTGGACTTCGTCCTGTGCGAGAACTCCAGCGACCCCAACGTCCCCGTCGCCGCGCGACTGCGCCCCTACACCGCATGAGCGCCGTGAGCACCCCGGCGGCCGACCCCACGAGGACGGAGGACCTCCAGCACGTCCTCGTGGGGGCCGGCCTCACCCTGAACTACGGCGACCTGCGCGTCCTGGACGGCGTCGACTTCCGCGTCGGCGCCGGCGAGGCGGTCGGCATCGTCGGCCCCAACGGCGCCGGGAAGACAACCCTGTTGAACGCCCTGGCCGGATCGGTCACACCGGACCGGGGCACCATCCACCTCGACGGCCACGACATCACGTCGATGCGACCGGAGCTGCGCTGCCGCCAGGGGATCGGCCGGGCGTTCCAGATCCCGCGCCCCTTCGGCGGGATGACCGTGCTGGAGAACGTCCTGGTCGGCGCCTCCTACGGCACCCGGCTGGCGCGGCGCGCGGCCCACCGAAGGTGCATCGAAGTCCTGGAACTGTGCGGGCTGATCGACCTCGCCAACAGGCGCGCCGAGAGCCTCGGTCTGCTGCACCGCAAGCGGCTCGAACTCGCCCGCTCACTCGCGACCGACCCACGCGTCCTGCTCCTCGACGAGATCGGCGGCGGCCTCACCGACGCCGAGGCCGCCGAACTCGTCGCCACCATCAAGCAGTTGCGGACGCTCGGCATCAGCATCGTGTGGATCGAGCACATCGTCCACGTCCTGGTGCAGGTCATCGACCGCCTGGTGTGCATGGACGCCGGGCGGGTCCTCGCCGAGGGTGAGCCCGAGGCGGTTCTGCGTGACGCGCACGTCGTCGACGCCTACCTGGGAAGGGGCAGCCATGGCTGACCTGCTGCACATTTCCCACCTCGACGCCCGCCACGGACTCCTCCCCGCCGTACGGGACCTGTCGCTGACGGTGTCGGACGGCGAGACCGTGGCCCTGGTGGGCGCCAACGGAGCCGGGAAGTCGACCTTGTTGCGCACGGTGGCCGGAGCCCATCCGGCTGCCGGAGGAACCATCGCCTTCGACGGGAACGACGTCACCGGCCTGGCGGCGCACCGGCGCGTGGGACGCGGCCTGGCCCTCGTTCCCGAGGGCCGCAAGCTCTTCCCCGACCTCACCGTCGAGGAGAACCTGCTCGTCGCCGGCCGACGCGCCAGACCCGGACCCTGGAGCGTCGACACCGTCCTGGACGCCTTCCCCCTGCTGCGGCCGATCCGCCACAAGCGGGCGGGCAGCCTCTCCGGCGGCCAGCAGCAGGCCACCTCCATCGGCCGCGCCCTGATGACCAACCCCAGGCTGCTGCTGGTCGACGAGGTCTCGCTCGGCCTGGCACCGGTCGCCGTCGACGCCGTCTACGAGTCACTCACGGCACTCATCGCCGACGGCGCCACCGTCGTCCTGGTCGAACAGGACCTCAGCCGCGCGATGAGGGTGGCGGACCGCGTGGTCTGCATGCTCGAGGGCCGCGTCGTCCTCGACGCCCCCGTCGGCGAGGTCACCCGCGACCAGGTCACCGACGCCTACTTCGGTCTCGGCCGTGTGAGTACGACCTCCGCCCCGGTCGACACACCGGCGGCCCACCCCACTCCGGAGCGGACATGAGCTGGATCAACGCCATCGTCCAGGGCCTCTTCCTCGGCGGCCTGTACGCACTCTTCGCCTGCGGCCTGTCCCTGCTGTTCGGCGTCATGCGCATCATCAACCTCGCCCACGGCGACCTCGCCGTGCTCGGCGCGTTCGGGGTCTGGTGGGTCTCCACCCAGGCCGACGTGTCACCGTTCCTGGCGCTGCTCGCGGTGCTCCCGGTGATGCTCGCCCTCGGCTACGCCCTCCAGCGCACCGTCCTGGCCCGCAGCCTGCGTGGCGGTGAACTCACCCCGCTGCTGACGACCTTCGGACTCGCCATCGTCCTGCAGAACGCCCTGCTGCAGATCTTCTCCCCGGACGTGCGCTCCCTCGGCCCGTCAGTGGGCTCACTGTCGACCGGCAGCTGGAAGATCACCGACCAGTTGTCCGTCCCGTACCTCGGCGTGCTCATCCTCGCCGTCGCCGTCGCGGTCCTCGGCGCCCTCCAGTTCCTGCTGCAACGCACCGGATTCGGCCGGGAGATGCGCGCCACCGCGCAGGACCCGGACACCGCGGCCCTCGTGGGCGTACCGGCCGCGTCCGTCTACGCCCGCGCCGCCGCGATCGCCGTCGCGGTCGCCGCCCTGGCCGGGACCTTCCTCGCCGTCCACTCCACCTTCGACGCCTCCAGCGGCCCCACCCAGCTCATCTTCGCCTTCGAAGCGGTCGTCATCGGCGGCCTGGGATCCCTGTGGGGAACGCTGACCGGCGGCGTCGTCCTCGGCATCGCCCAGACCCTCGGTGCCCAGATCGACCCGCAGTACGCGATCCTCGCCGGGCACCTGGTCTTCCTCGTCATCCTGGCCGGTCCCCGCGGCCGGTTCATCGCCACCCGGAGAGCCCACGCATGACCACAGCAGCCGCCCCATCCCCGCCCGGCGCATGGTCCGTCCAGCGTGCCGGACTGGCGTCCCGCATCGGTTCCAGTGCCCTCGTCCTCGTCGCGCTCGCCCTGTTCGCCGTCCCCCAGGTGCTCGGCGCGAACATCGTCCAGCAGCTCACCAGCCTGCTGATCTTCCTCATCCTCGCCGTCATGTGGAACGCCCTGGCCGGATATGCCGGGCTCGTCTCCGTCGGCCAGCAGGCCTTCATCGGGTTCGGCGCGTACGGCACGATCTACCTCACCCAGCGCGGCATACAGCCGTACCTCGCCGTAGTCCTGGCATCCCTCGCCTCCGCCGTGCTCGCGGCGGTGCTCTCCCTGCTGGTCCTGCGGCTGCGCGGCGGCCAGTTCGCCGTGGGCACCTGGGTCGTCGCCGAGGCGATCGCCCTGTTCGTCATGCTCGACCAGAGTCTCGGAGGCGGAACCGGCGTCTCCCTCCAGGGGCTGAGCGGCTACACCCCCGAGGTGCGCCGCGCGTTCACCTACTGGCTCACCCTCGCCTTCGCCGTCCTCCTGCTCGTCCTGCTGTTCCTCCTGCTGCGGCACCGCACCGGAGCGGCACTACAGGCGATCCGCGACGACGAGGACGCCGCCGCCTCGCTCGGCGTGCGCGTCAGGCCGCTCAAACTCGTGCTGTTCGTCCTCGCCGGCTTCGGATGCGGTGCAGCGGGCGCGCTCACCCTGGCCAACACCCTGTTCATCCAGCCCCAGTCGATCTTCGGGGTGCAGTGGTCGGCATACATGATCTTCATGGTGCTGGTCGGCGGCATCGGCACCTTCGAGGGGCCGATCATCGGCGCCGTGCTCTTCTTCGCCGTGCAGTACTTCTTCGCCGACCAGGGGGCCTGGTACCTCATCGGGCTCGGACTGGCCGCCGTGGCGTTCGCTCTCTTCCTCCCGCGCGGCCTGTGGAGTCTGCTGAACGACCGGCTGCACGTCCAGTTGCTACCCGTCGGTTACCATCTGCGGCGGCAGGGGGCCCGTCCCCACTCGTCATCGAGGGAGACTTGACCAGGTGAACGTTCCTGACCCCACGGCGGCGGACGCGGGCCGACCGGATCTGCCGGTCACGGTGCGCCACCACATCGGCGGTGAGTGGACCGAGCCGCTGGGCGGAGGAACCTACCCCGACCACGACCCCTGGACCGGATCCGTCATGGCGACGGTCGCCGCCGGCGATGCCGAGGACGCTCGCCGCGCGGTGGACGCCGCCCAGACGGCCTTCGCCGGGTGGGCCGACGCGCTGCCGGCCGAGCGACAGCAGGTCCTGCTGCGCGCGAGTGACATCATCGACCGCCGTCGCGAGGAGGTCATCGGGCTGCTGACGAGTGAGACGGGGTGCGGCCGCCACTTCGCGACGGTCCAGCTGGACTTCAGCGTCTCGCTGCTCCGCCAGGCCGCCGGACTCCCCTACACCGCCGTCGGGCAGGTGCTGCCCTCCGACATCCCCGGCACCCGGGCGCTCGCCGTCCGTCAACCGGTCGGAGTCGTCGCGGCCATCGCCCCGTGGAACGCTTCCCTGGTGCTGTCCGGTCGCAGCATCGTCGGCCCGATCGCCCTCGGCAACACGGTCGTCCTCAAGCCGTCCGAGGAGTCTCCCCTCACCGGCGGCACGCTCTGGGCGGAGATCTTCGCCGAGGCCGGACTCCCTCCGGGCGTCCTCAACGTGATCACCCATGCCCCTGGCGACGCGGGTGCCATAGCGGACGCGCTCCTCTCCCATCCCGCGGTGCGCCGCGTCAACTTCACCGGCTCCACGCCCACCGGCCGACGCCTCGCCGAGATGGCCGGCCGTCACCTCAAGCGCATCGTCCTCCAGCTCAGCGGCCAGAACCCGCTTCTCGTCCTCGCCGACGCCGACCTCGCTTACGCGGTCGACGCCGCGATCTACGGCGCGTTCGTGCACCAGGGACAGGTGTGCATGTGCGCCCGCCGGATCTACGTCGAGCGACCGGTCGCGGAGCAGTTCACCCGCCTGTTCACCGAGAAGGCGGCGGCGCTGCCCGTCGGCGATCCGCACGATCCACGCACCGTGGTCGGACCGGTGATCAACAAATGGGCGCTGTCCCTCCTGGACCGCCGCGTCGAGGAGGCCGTCTCGATGGGCGCCCGCCTCCTGACCGGGGGCACGGCGGCTCCGCCGTGCTACCCGCCCACCGTCCTGACCGACGTCCCCGAGGACGCCGAACTCGCCTTCGACGAGACCTTCGGCCCGGTCGTGATCCTGGAGACGGTCGACGACACCGACCACGCCGTGGAGCGCGCCAACGCCTCCCGCTATGGGCTGACCGCGGGTGTCCTGACCGGCGACGCCCATCGCGGACTGGACATCGCCCGCCGCCTCGAGGCAGGGATCGTGCATGTCAACGACCAACCGGTCAACGACGAGCCCAACATGCCCTTCGGGGGTGTGAAGGAGAGCGGCTGGGGCCGCTTCGGCACGGGCTTCGCGGCCGAGGAGTTCACCGAACTCCGCTGGATCACGGTGCGCGGGGAGCCGCGCGACTTCCCGTTCTGACAAGTTGCGGCGGCAGCACGACGCAGCGAAAAAAAGTCAATGGCCGCAAGCGACAGATCACCGTGGACACGCTCGGCCTGCCGGTGATGATCACGGTGACGCCCGCCGGCATCCAGCACCGCGACGCAACCGATAGTTCTTCGACTGCTCGGCGACAGTGTGATCAGGGGTGGGGACCAGAGTCCTGTCCACGATCAGCACGGCCTCCTTGCGGAACCGCTTGCGCTGCCGCCGGGCGAGTAACGGTCCGAGATGCCCGACGATGCGCGCAGCAGCCGACTTGGACACACCGAACAGCGAGCCGAGCTGCCGCAGCGTCAGGTTCGTCCGCCAATACGCGGTGACCAGCAGGACCCGATCGGGCAACGGCAGGCTCCACGGCCGACCCTTGCAGGCAGGGTCCGCGCCTTCGCGCCGCGGAGTGGTGACCAGCTTGCCGAACTGCCGCGGGCTCAGGCCGGCGAAGGGGACTATCCAGGACGGCTCCGACGCCGTGATCAGACCGGGCACGACAAGATCATGTCGCCGAGATCAGCCGTTACGGGACAGCCCTTAGCTTGGCGTTTATGCAGCCTTGCTGCTTGTGGCGGCTGCCGCGAGGTTCGGTTTGCCCTGTTTCCCGACGGGGTGCTGTCGTGCGCGGTGCTTGTTCTTCATGCCGGTTGGGCGGCCCGGGCCTGCTGTGC
>NZ_JODC01000040.1 GCF_000720765.1 Streptomyces sp. NRRL S-646 | reverse complement strand
TGCTTCCCGCGCTGTCGAGTTGGCACAAGGGTCGGGCGGCGCGGTCGGTGGTGGACGGCTGGCGGTACAAGGTGGTCTGGAAGCCCGTGGGCCGGGACAAGCGTGCCGCCGCCGGGGCGCTGACCGGCCGCTGGCTGCTCGTCGTCCCGCAGGGACACCCCGACACCGACCTCACCACCACCGTCACCACCTCCCTCACCAACGGTCTGGCCGGCCACGGCGCCGAGGTGACCACCATCGAGGTGGCCCCCGGCGTCGACCGGGAGCAGCTCACCGCTCTGGTCGGCACCGCCGTGAACGGCGCCGACGGTCCCCGCACGCCGGCCGGTGTCCTGTCCCTGCTGGCGCTGGACGAGTCGCCGTACGCTCCCGGCAGTCCGCTCGACAACGGACTCGCCCTCAGCGCGGCCCTGGTGCAGGCGCTCGGCGATGCCGGCGTGGCCGCTCCGCTGTGGATCGCCACCCGGGGCGCCGTGTCCACGGGGCGTGCCGACCGGCTGGCCGCACCCGGCCAGGCGCAGGCCTGGGGGCTCGGCCGGATCGCCGCTCTGGAGTACCCGCAGCGCTTCGGCGGGCTGGTGGACCTGCCGCAGGAGCTGGACGACCGTGCCGTCGCCCGACTGGTGGCCGCCCTGTCCGGAGCCGCCGAAGAGGACCAGGTGGCCGTACGCGGTTCCGGGCTGTTCGCGCGGCGGCTGGTGCGGGCCGCGCTGCCGGAGCCCGCGCCCGCCGACTGGAAGCCGAGCGGCACGGTGCTGGTGACCGGCGGAACCGGGGGCGTGGGTGCCCAGGTGGCCCGCTGGCTGGCCCGCAACGGCGCGGCCCATCTGCTGCTGGCCGGACGCCGGGGCCCGGATACGCCCGGCGCGGCCGAACTGGAGGCGGAGCTGACCGAGTTGGGGGCCCGCGTCACACTGGCCGCGTGCGATGCCGCCGATCGTGACCAGCTGGCGGCGCTGCTGGCCGCCGTACCGGAGGACCAGCCGCTCACCGCGGTCGTGCACGCGGCCGGGGTGCTGGACGACGGCGTGCTGGACGCCCTCACCCCCGAGCGCGCCGAGACCGTGCTGCGGCCCAAGGTGGCCGCCGCCCTGCACCTGCACGAGCTGACCCGGGACCTGGAACTGGACGCGTTCGTCCTGTTCTCCTCGCTCGCCGGCACGCTCGGCGGCCCCGGCCAGGGCAGCTACGCCGCCGCCAACGCCTTCCTCGACGCACTCGCCCGGCAGCGGCACGCCGACGGGCTGCCCGCCACGTCGGTCGGCTGGGGTGCGTGGGGTGGCGGTGGCCTCGCGTCCGGGGAGACGGGCGAGCGGCTGGCCCGTTCCGGTATGCCCGCCATGGACCCGGAGTCGGCTCTGACGGCGCTTCAGCAGGCCGTGTCCGGCGAGGAGCCGGTGCTGGCCGTGGCCGACATTCGGTGGGAGACGTATGCGTTCGCCCACTCCGACGGGGCTGCCCGGGTGCTCGCCGACCTGCCCGAGGTGCGGGCCGCCCTGGCGGCGCGCACCACGTCCGCGACAGACGGCGCCGGCGGCGACGGCAACGCGCTCACGGCACGGCTCGCGGCCCTGCCGTACGACGAGCAGCGGCGTGAACTCCTCGCTCTGGTGAGGAAGTTGGCCGCCGGGGCGCTCGGGTACTCCGGTGCCGAGGACGTCGACGAGGAGCGGGCGTTCCGCGACCTCGGCTTCGACTCGCTCACCGCGGTGGCCCTGCGCAACACCATCGCCGAGGCCACTGGGCTGCGGCTGCCGGTCACCCTGGTCTTCGACCACCCCACCGCCACCGCTCTCGCGGCCAAGCTGCACGAGGACCTGTTCGGCACGGCCGCCGACCCGGTGCCGGTGGCCTCCTCCCGGCCGGTCGCGGTGGACGACGACCCGGTGGTGATCGTGTCGATGGCCTGCCGCTACCCGGGCGGAGCGGACGGCCCGGACGAACTGTGGCGGCTGCTCGCGCAGGGCGGCGACGCGGTGTCGGTCTTCCCGGACGACCGTGGCTGGGACCTCAAGGGCACCTACGACCCCGACCCGGACCGTCCGGGCACGTTCTACGCCCGCGGCGGCGGATTCCTTTACGACGCGCACCACTTCGACCCTGAGTTCTTCGGCATGAGCCCGCGCGAGGCGCTGGCCGTCGACCCGCAGCAGCGGTTGCTCCTTGAGACGTCGTGGGAGGCGATCGAGCGGGCCGGCATCGACCCGGCCGTGCTGCGCGGCAGCCGCACCGGCGTGTTCGTCGGCTCCAACTACCACGACTACGGCTCCCGCGTGCAGCACGCACCGAAGGACTTCGAGGGCTACCTGGCCACCGGCAGCGCCGGCAGCGTGGCCTCCGGGCGGATCTCGTACACCTTCGGCCTGGAGGGTCCGGCCGTCACGGTCGACACCGCCTGCTCCTCGTCCCTGGTGGCGCTGCACATGGCCGCCCAGGCGCTGCGCACCGGCGAGTGCACCATGGCGCTGGCGGGCGGGGTCACGGTGATCTCCGCGCTGGACACCTTCATCGAGTTCAGCAGGCAGCGGGCACTGTCCCCGGACGGCCGCTGCAAGGCCTTCTCCGACGACGCCGACGGCGCCGGCTGGGCCGAAGGCGTCGGTGTGGTGCTCCTGGAGCGGCTGTCCGACGCCCGCCGAGCCGGCCATCCCGTCCTGGCGGTGCTCGCCGGTTCCGCGGTCAACCAGGACGGCGCCAGCAACGGCCTCACCGCGCCGAGCGGACCCGCGCAGCAGCGGGTCATCCGGCAGGCGCTGGCCTCCGCCGGGCTCTCCCCGGCCGATGTGGACGCCGTCGAGGCGCACGGCACCGGTACCAAGCTGGGTGACCCCATCGAGGCGCAGGCACTGATGGCGACGTACGGGCAGGACCGGCCGGAGGACCGGCCGCTGCTGCTCGGCGCCCTGAAGTCCAACATCGGGCACACCCAGGCCGCCGCCGGTGTCGGCGGTGTGATCAAGATGGTGCTGGCGATGCGGCACGGGATGCTGCCGCGCACCCTGCACGCGGAGCGGCTGTCGACACAGATCGACTGGACCGAGGGG
Source organism: Streptomyces sp. NRRL S-646 (assembly GCF_000720765.1). GTDB lineage: Bacteria > Actinomycetota > Actinomycetes > Streptomycetales > Streptomycetaceae > Streptomyces. The sequence goes on along the minus strand of NZ_JODC01000040.1, from coordinate 28,693 downwards.
GCGGTGTCGCTGCTCACGGAGGCCGTCGAGTGGCCGGACAGCGGCCGCCCGCGCCGGGCCGGGGTGTCGGCGTTCGGCATCAGCGGCACCAACGCCCACGTGATCCTGGAACAGCCGCCCGCCGAGAACGCCGCGTCGCCGGAGGGGGCGCCCGTCCCTGTTCCCTCCGGCGACGTGGTCCCCTGGGTGCTCTCCGGGCGGAGTGCCGACGCCCTGCGCGCCCAGGCCGCCCGTCTGCTGGCCCATCTGGCGGACCCGGAGGGCCAGGGCGGTGCTGCGCCCGTCGACATCGCGCACTCACTCGCCCTCGGCCGCGCCGCGTTCGACCACCGGGCTGCCTTCGTCGGCCAGGACCGGGACGAACTCCTCACCGCCGTAAGGGCGTTGGCCGAGGAACGGGAGGCGCCCGGACTGGTACGCGGGGTGCGGCGCCGCAGCGGGCGCACCGCGTTCCTCTTCAGCGGCCAGGGCAGCCAGCGGCCGGGTATGGGCCGTGATCTGTACGCCGCGTACCCCGTGTTCGCCGACGCCCTCGACGGCGTCTGCGCCGAACTGGACCGCGAACTCGAACGGCCGCTGAAGGAGGTGCTGTTCGCCCCGGCCGGCACCCCGGACGCCGAGCTGCTGGACCGCACCGCCTACACACAGGCCGGGCTGTTCGCTCTGGAAGTGGCCCAGTTCCGGCTGCTGGAACACTGGGGGCTGCGCCCCGACGTCGTCGTCGGCCACTCCATCGGCGAGCTGGCCGCCGCCCATGTGGCCGGAGTGCTCGACCTCACGGACGCCTGCCGTCTCGTCGCCGCCCGTGGGCGGCTGATGCAGCAACTGCCGGACGGCGGCGCCATGCTGGCCGTACAGGCCGGCGAGGCACAGGTCACCGAGGCGCTGCGCACCTACGAGGACCGGGTGTCCGTCGCCGCCGTCAACGGCCCGGCGTCCGTGGTCGTCTCCGGTGACGAGGACGCCGTGGCGGAACTGACCGAGGCCTGGCGGGAGGCCGGGCTGCGCACCAAGCGGCTGACGGTGTCGCACGCCTTCCACTCACCGCGGATGGAGCCGATGCAGGCCGGCTTCGCGGCCGTCGCCCGCGAGATGACGTACGCCGCGCCGACCGTGCCCGTCGTCTGCGACCTCACCGGCGAACTCGCCGACTCCGGACAGCTGGAGGACGCCGACTACTGGGTGCGCCACGTGCGCGGCACGGTCCGGTACGCCGACGCCGTCGCCACGCTGGAGCGGCAGGGCGTGACCACGTACCTCGAACTCGGCCCGGACGGTGTGCTCGCCGCCGTGACCCGCGACTGCCTCGCCGACCCGCAGGCCGCCGTGGTCATCCCGCTGCTGCGCCGTGACCGGCCCGAACAGACCGCGGTCACCACCGCCCTCGCCACCCTGCACGTCCACGGCACGAGCCCCGACTGGGCCGGGTACTTCGCCGGCCGGCCGGTGCGCCGGGCCGAACTGCCGACGTACGCCTTCCAGCACGCCCGCTACTGGCTCGACGCCGACCCGGGCGCGCCGGACCTCGCCGCGGCCGGGCTCGCCGCCGGGGAGCATCCGCTGCTCGCCGCCGGCACGGCGCTCGCGGGCGGCGACGGCTATCTGCTCACCGGACGGCTGTCGCTCGACAGCCATCCCTGGCTCGCCGACCACGCGGTGTCCGGCACTGCGATCCTGCCCGGCACCGCCTTCCTGGAACTGGCCCTGCTGGCCGCCGACCGGGTCGGCTGCGCCGCCGTCGACGAACTCACCCTGGAGGCGCCGCTCGTGCTGCCCGAACAGGGTGCCGTCCACCTCCAGGTCACCGTCGGCGAGCCCGACGAGCAGGGAGCGCGCGGGGTGACCGTGCACTCCCGCCCGGACGACGCGGCCGACGACGAGCCCTGGACCCGCCACGCCGTCGGGCAGCTCACCCGCACGCCCGATCCGGCCGACGGCGCCCCGCTCGACGTGTGGCCGCCGCAGGGCGCCGAGGAGGTCGCCATTGACGGGCTCTACGACCGCTTCGCCACGGGCGGCTTCGCCTACGGCCCCGCCTTCCAGGGCCTGACCGCCGCCTGGAAGCTGGGCGAGGACGTGTACGCGGAGGTCCGACTGCCCGCCGAGGCCGGCGACGCCACCCGCTACGGGCTGCACCCGGCCCTGCTGGACGCCGCCCTGCAGACCGTCGGGCTGACGGCCGCGGCCGGCACCGCCGTGATGCCGTTCAGCTGGACCGGCGTACGGCTGCACGCCCCCGGAGCCGACGAGCTGCGGGTGCGTCTCGCCCCGGCCGGACCCGACACGGTCGCGCTCAGCGTCACCGATCCGGCGGGAACCCCCGTCGCGACGGTGACCGGGCTGACCCTGCGCCCGCTGCCCGCCGGACAGCTCGCGGACGCCCGGAGCGCCGCCCGCCATCTGCATGAACTGGAGTGGGTGACCCCGGCCGCGGCACCCGCCCGGCCCGCCTCCGCGGGCTGGGCCGTCCTGGACGGCGACGGCGACCCCGCCCTCGCGAACGCCCTGACGGCCGCCGGGCTCGCGGCCGTCCACCACCCCGGCCTGGACGACCTCGCCCGCGCCGTCACCGCGGGGGACATACCGGTGCCCGGCACGGTGCTCGCCGCCGTACCCGGCCTCGGTGACGATGCCGGACAGCCGGTGGGGACCGACCTGGCCGCCGCCGTGCGCCGCACGACCGGGCGGGTGCTGCGGCTGCTGCAGGGCTGGCTCGCCGACGACACCTTCAACGCCACCCGGCTGGTCCTGGTCACCCGGCATGCCGTGACCGTGCACGAGGGCGACCGGGCGCCCGACCCGGTGGCCGCGGCCGTCTGGGGCCTGGTGCGCACGGCACAGAGCGAGAACCCCGAGCGGTTCGTACTCCTCGACTGGGACGGCGCCCAGGAGTCGTACCGCGCGCTACCCGCGGCGGCCGTACAGGAAGAGCCGCAAGTCGCCCTGCGCAAGGGCGAGTCGCGGATGCCGAGGCTGGTCCGTATGCCGGTGACGCAGGCGGCGGACGGCGACACCGGTTGGCTGCTCGACCCGGACGGCACCGTCCTGGTCACCGGCGCCACCGGCGCGCTCGGCGGCCTGATCGCCCGGCACCTGGCGGACCGGCACGGTGCCCGGCACCTGCTGCTCGTCGGCCGTCGTGGCCCGGACGCGCCCGGCGCCCGGGAACTCGTAAACGACCTCACCGCGCTCGGTGCCCGCGCGGAACTGGTCGCCTGCGACACCTCCGACCGGGAGGCGCTGGCCGCCCTGCTCGCCAGGGTCCCCGCCGAGCACCCGCTGACCGCGGTGGTGCACACCGCGGGCGTCCTCGACGACGGCGTCATCGGCTCCCTGACCCAGGAACGCCTCGACACGGTGCTCGCCGCCAAGGTCGACACCGCGCTGCATCTGCACGAACTGACCCGGGACAGCGAATTGCGCGCCTTCGTGCTGTACTCCTCGCTGGCCGGCATCTTCGGCGGCTCGGGGCAGGGCAACTACGCGGCGGCCAACGCCTTCCTGGACGCCTTCGCCCGACGGCGCCGGGCCGAGGGGCTGCCCGCCCAGTCGCTGGCGTGGGGCCTGTGGGAGCAGCGGTCGGCGATGACCGGCAAGCTGGATGAGGCCGACCTGGTGCGGATGGCGCGCGGCGGAGTCGTCCCGATGCCGTCCGAGCAGGGCCTCGACCTGTTCGACGCCGCCGTCGCCGCCGACCGGGCGGTGCTGGTCCCGGCCCGCTTCGACACCGCCGGGCTGCGGACGCCCGACGGGGAGGTCCCGGCCCTGCTGCGGTCCCTCGTCAAGCCCGCCCCCGGCCGCCGTACGGCCACCGCGAAGGCCGAAGGCGCCGCGCCCGCCGAGCGGCTGCGCCGCCGGCTCGCGGAGCTGGACGCCGAGGCACGGCTCGCGGTGCTGGTGGACGTCGTCCGCGACCAGGCGGCGGCCGTACTCGGCTACGCGGACTCCGACGCCGTGGATACCGAACGGGGCTTCCTGGAGATGGGATTCGACTCGCTGACCGCCGTCGAACTGCGCAACCGGCTGGGCACGGCCACCGGACTCAGGCTGCCCGCCACCCTGCTGTTCGACTACCCGACACCCATCGGGCTGGCCCGCCATCTGCGGGAGGAGACCTCGCCGGGGGCCGCGGCGACCGTACAGCCGATGCTGGCCGAACTCGAGCGGCTGGAGGGCGTGTTGGAAGCGATCGCCGGGGACGAGGCGGTCCGCACCGCACTGGCCGACCGGCTGCGCGGGCTGCTGTCCACGCTGGAGGTGGCCGGACCCGCCGGGGCCGGACTCACCTCGGCCGACGGCGGCAGCGGTGACCATGACGGCGCCACCGCGGTGGCGGTCGAGGAGCGGATCGACGCGGCCGACGACGACGACCTCTTCGACTTCATCGACCAGCAGTTCGGGTCGGCGTGACAGTTCAGGTCGGCGTGACGGCACGTCGGCGCATCCTTGGCAAGAGCCGGAAGAGAGCGAGACCGTGACAGATCGGGTGTTGAACGTCGGGGTGGTCGGCTGTGCCGCCATCGCCCAGCGCACCACCATTCCGGCGCTGGTCGCCGACCCGTCGGTGCGGCTGGTCGCGGTGGCCAGCCGCAGCGGCGCCAAGGCCGAGGCCGTCGCGCGGCGCTTCGGCTGCGAGGCGGTCACCGGCTACGCCGCCCTGCTCGCGAGGGACGACATCGACGCCGTGTACGTGCCGCTGCCGCCCGCCCTGCACGCCGAGTGGGTCGCGCGGGCACTGACGGAGGGCAAGCACGTCCTGGCCGAGAAGCCGTTCACCGTCGCCCGGGCCGAGGCAGCCGAGCTGGTCGCCGCGGCCCGCGCCGCCGGCCTGCTGCTGATGGAGAACTTCGCGTTTCTCCACCACGGCCAGCACGACGCCGTACGCGCCCTGATCGAGCAGGGCGCGATCGGCGAAGTGCGGCACCTGACCGCGGAGTTCGGATTTCCGCCACTGCCTCCGGGAGACATCCGCTATGACCCGGCGCTGGGCGGCGGCGCCCTGCTCGACGCCGGGGTGTACACCCTGCGCGCCGCCTCCCTGTACCTGGGGCCGCAGGTGAGCGTGCGGGGGGCGGTGCTGGGTGCCGATCCCGGCACGGGCGTCGACGTCGCGGGGGCGGCGCTGGTGGCCGATCCGGCCGGGCGGACCGGGCACTTGACCTTCGGCTTCGACCGGTCCTACCGCTGTGCGTGCACCATCTGGGGCAGCGAGGGCAGCATCGCCCTCGACCGGGCGTTCTCCGCCCCGCCGACCATGCGGCCCGTGCTGCGCCTGCAGCGCCAGGACCACTTCGAGGAACGGACGCTGCCCGCAGGGCACCAGTTCGCCTCACTGGTCTCCCTGTTCGCCCGCACGGCCTTGGACGGCGGCGACCCGAAGGGACCGGGGGAGGACATCCTGCGGCAGGCGGAGCTGGTCGACGCGGTGCGCGACGCGGCCGGGGGCGGGTACTCTCCGGGGGAGTAACGGGGTAGCGGGGGGCTGCGTACGGGTTTCAGCCGGTGTGCTCGTACGGGCCGTCTCTGCCTTCCCTCCCGGCGCCGGCCTCGACCTGGGTCAACTCTGCGACCTGGGGCATCCGGCCGTCGACGAGGTCACGGAGCTGGGAGCGGGCCGTGACGCCCAGTTTGGGGAAGCTCCGGTACAGGTGCGAGCCGACCGTACGGGGGGAGAGCTGGAGCCGCTCGCCGATCTCACGGTTGGTCAGTCCCCGGGCCGCGAGGCGGACGATCTCCTGCTGCTGGGGAGTGAGCGCGGGCAGGCTGTCGGATACGCCGGGGCTCTGCCGAATCCCGGCCGCCCGCAGTTCGGCCAGCGCACGGCTGGTCCACGGCTCGGCGCCGAGGCGACCGAAGGTCTCCAGGGCGGCGGCCAGCAACGGCCTTGCCTGACCGGACCGCAGGCGTCGGCGCAGCCACTCGCCGTAGTCGAGTTGCGTGTGGGCGTGGGCGAACGGCCGGTCCTCGGCATACGGCTCGTCAAGTGCGGCACGGAAGCACTGTTCTGCCTCGTCGGCGTCCGCCAGCAGCGCCCTGGCGCGGAACAGCAGCGCCCGGTGCCGTGACGAGGAGTTCGTCAGGCGGTCGGCGAGCCGGTCCACGACGGCACGAGCGGCGTCCTGCCGTCCGGTGCGGGCGGCGGCGGCCGCGAGGTCGGCGAGGCCGTACCGGGAGACGTGGTAGTGGACTTCGTCGCCGTCGGTGGTGAACATCAGGCGGAACTGGTCGAAAGCGGCATCGTGGTCGCCTTCCGCGGCGGCCGCCGTGCCCATGGCCCAGCGGGCCCGGACGGCCACGAACCGGTTCTCCTGCGCGGCGGCGAGATCCAGTGCCTCCCTGGCCGACGCGCGGGCCGCGGCCGGGTCGCCCTGCAGCGCGAGCACACAGGCGTCGAGGGCCCGGGGCGCCGCCGCTGTGAAGGGCGGATCGCTCAGGGCCGCCGCGCGGGTCGAGGCGGCGGCCACCGCTCGGGCCGTCGACCAGCGGCCGTGCTCCAGACAGACCCATCCCTCGACGCAGCGCAGCCCGTCGGGCAGCGGCGCCGGGGTGAGAGCGGGCCCGCTCATCCTCTCGAAGAGATGGACGGCCACCGTGGTCTCGTCGAGCAACCAGGCGATGGTGGCCGCAGCCGCCAGCAGCCCCGGGCCGGCCGGTTCGAAGGCCGCCAGCCGGCGGAGCACCGCCAGCAGTCCGGCCCGGTCCGCGGACGGATCCGTCGCGGCGCGGATCCACAGGCATGCGAGTTCGTGTTCCTGACGCCGACCGGGGCTCGCGGCGATCAGCGAGTAGACGCGCCGTATCTCGTCCCGTCTTCCGGCGTCCCCGCTGTAGTAGCAGACCAGCGCCGCCGCGGCGAGAGCCTCCAGGGCCTGTGCGGGGTGGTGCGGTGCGAGGGTCTCCGCGACGCGCAGCAGCAGGGTGTACGCGGCGTTGCGGCGGGGGGTGAGAGCGAGGGCCTGGCCCTTGTGCAGCCTGATGAGAGCGAGTTGGACGGGGTCGTCGGTGAGCGCCTCGACCTGGGCGGTGAGGTCCTCCGCCCAGGTCGCCTGGCCGGTCAGCGCGGCCATCGCCGCGGCGCGGGTGAATCTGCGGACGCGGTCCGGCTCGTCCGGGCTGAGTTCGGCTGCTCGCTGGAACGCCAGTGCCGCGGCCGCGAAACCGCTCCGCTTCCCGGTCTGTTCGGCGGCGCATTCCATCTCCCGCGCCACGGCCTCGTCGGGGCCGGTGCCGGCCGCTGCCAGATGCCAGGCCCGCCGGCCCGGGACGTCCCGCAGAGCGGCGGCCCACCGGCGGTGTGCTTCGTGGCGCTCCGCGGGAGGCGCGGCGTGATAGACGGCGGAGCGGATCAGAGGGTGGCGGAACCGGACGTCACCGCCGCGCAGACGGATGAGTTCCGCCTGCTCGGCCGGCCGCCAGACCTCCGGCGCGATGCCTTCCACGGTGCCCGTGCCGGTCGCGGCCAGCAGCAGGGCGCGTTTCGTCGCTCCGGGCAGGCCATCGAGCCGGCTGGTGAAGCCCTGCTCCAGCCGGTCGGTCAGCGGCAGCGGCTCCACCGGCCAGAGCCCGGGGCCGGATTCCAGCTTGGCGAATTCGATCAGTGCCAGTGGGTTTCCGGCCGCCTCGTCCAGGACGCGCGCACGCAGCGGTCCGACGGGAGGGCCCGGTTGTGCGTCGAGGAGCCGGCCCGCGGCGGACGCTTCCAACGGGCCCAGTTCCAGGACCGGATGGCTCCGTGCGAACGCGGGGAGCGGTGCACCGCTGCGGACCGCGCCGAGCAGCCTGATCTGCTCGCCGTCCAGCCTTCTGCTGACGAAGGCGAGCACGTCCAGGGAGTCCTGGTCCAGCCACTGGGCGTCATCCACGACGATGAGCACCGGGTGCCGCCGCGCGGTGTGCGACAGCAGGGTCAGCACTGCGATGCGCAGGATCAACTGGTCGGACTCGGCCGATCCGGCAGCGATGCCGAACGCGCCCAGAAGCGCGTCCCGCTGCCGGTCCGGGAGGCTCTCCGCCTGCGCCAGTACGGGCCTCAGCAGCTGGTGGAGTCCCGCGAAGGCCAGCGCGCGTTCGCTCTCGCTGCCTTCCGCCCGCAGGACCCGTACCCCGGTGTCGCGGAGCCCGTCGACCTCGCTGTCGATGAGGGCGCTCTTGCCGATGCCCGGCTCACCGGTCACGACCAGGACCTGCCCGCCGTCGCCCGGAGAGCTGACGAACCCTCGCACCCGGGCGGCCTCGGAGCTCCGGCCCACGAGTGTGCCGCCCCATGACGTCCCCATGGTCAACAACGCCTCCTTGAGTTCTGGCTCCGTGCGCGGCGTGTGACATCGACGGACGATATCCCGGCCCTGCCGCGCGCCTTCGTCCCTCGTCACGGGGCTCTAAGGAATCCCCTGGAAAGTCCGCCGCGTCGCCGCCACCGCCCTTCCGACGACACGGCGAGCAAGGCGGACGGTGACCGCAGCGACTGCATCCGGCGCAGTGCAGTCACCTGACGGATTCGCCCGGCGGCTCCGCACTCGACAATGCGATGTGAGCCGACTGCCACGGCCGGAGAACCGGCGCGCGAGGAAGTTGGGCTCTTCGCCTCACCGGCCGCGGCGTTTTCGCCCGCACGACGCCGGACGTGGCGAGCGCGAGGCGAGCGCGGCCATCGAGCGGGGCGACCCGAGACAGAGGGCATCCAGGCGCCGCCGGACCCCGCAGGCGCGCGGTCCACCTCGGTGAATTCGTTGATCCGGGCCCGTCCTGCGGTCCTGGGTGGCTGTCGGGTTGGGAAGGAGTCGGAGGCCATGGAACGAGCGGCAGTCGTCACGGGACTCGGGGGCTGGGTGCCCCCCACGGTCGTCACCAACGACCAACTCGCGAGAGCCCTCGACACCAGCGACGAGTGGATCCGCAGCCGTACCGGCATCCGCGAGCGACGCTGGGTCTCTCCGGGCCGGTCCACGGGCGATCTGGCCGTCGAGGCCGGGCGACGGGCGCTGTCGTCAGCCGGTACGGAGGCCGTGGACGCGGTGGTCCTCGCCACCAGCTCCCCGGACCGGCACTGCCCCGCGACCGCGCCCGAGGTGGCCGGCCGACTGGGACTCGGACCTGTCGCCGCGTTCGACGTGGCCGCGGTGTGCACGGGCTTCGTGTACGGCCTCGCGACCGGCGCCGGCATGGTCGCGCTCGGGGCCGCCGACCGCGTGCTCGTCATCGGCGCGGACGCGTTCTCCACCATCCTCGCCCCGGACGACCGCACGACCCGGGTGATCTTCGGCGACGGCGGCGGTGCGGTGGTGCTGCGTGCCGGGTCGCCGGCCGAGCCCGGAGCGCTCATGGGGCTGAACCTCGGCAGTGACGGGAGCCTCAGCGATCTGATCGAGGTGCCGGCGGGCGGGTCCCGGCAGCGGTCCACGGGACTGCCCGCCAAGACCGAGGACACCTACTTCACGATGCAGGGGCAGGCCGTCTACGCGCAGGCCGTGCGGCGGATGACGGAGTCGGTACGGGAGACCGCGGCGCGCACCGGATGGTGCCTGGAGGAGATCGACTCCTTCGTGCTGCACCAGGCCAACGCCCGGATCCTGACCGCGGTCGCCCGCCGGCTCGCGCTGCCGCCGCAGCGGTTCCTCTCCAACATCGGTACGCGGGGCAACACCGTCGCCGCCTCGATCCCCCTCGCCCTGGCCGACGGTGTCGCCTCCGGCGAGTTGCGGCCCGGACACAAGGTGGTGCTGGCCGGCTTCGGCGGCGGCCTCACCTGGGGGTCGCTGGCCCTGGTGTGGCCCCGTCTCGGACCGCACCGGAACTAGATCAACGCCCCGAACCCCCCCACCACGTCAAGGAGGCCCCGTGGACGCGGAGTCGATCATCGCGCACCTACTGACACCCGAGGGACGGGCCGATCCCTACCCGCTGTACGCCCGCGCCCATGAACTGGGGCCCGTGATGCCGGCCGGCGACGGCATGGTGCTGGTCTGCGGCTACGAAGCCTGTCGACAGGCCCTGCGCCACCCGGGTCTGGGCGCCGACCTCGCCATGATGACCTGGGGTGCCGACATCGATGAGCATCCCTCGCTGGCCCTGCTGAGCCGGTCCCTCTTGGTGGCCAACCCGCCGCACCACGGGCGGCTGCGGTCGTCGATGTCCCAAGTGTTCACCGCCCGCCGGGTGGCCGCCCTGGAAGCGGAGATCGTGCGCACCACCGACGCCCTGCTCGACGGCCTCGCGGAGGGCGGCTCCGCCCCGGTGGAGTTCATGGACGCCTTCGCCTTCTCCCTGCCGGTCCAGATCATCTGCGAACTGTTCGGGGTGCCGACCGCGGACCGTCACCGCTTCCGCGGTTTCGCCGCCGATCTGTCGGCCATTCTGGAACTGCTGGCCGACCCCTCCGGTCTCGACGCCGCCGACCGGGCGGCGGTGGAGGTCGGTCACTACTTCACCGCGCTCGCCGAGGCACGCCGGACCGATCCGCGCGACGACCTGGTGACCGCCCTCGTACGGGAACCGGACCAGGAGACGCGGCTGGACGACGACGAACTCGTCGCCAACCTCACCACCGTGCTGCTGGCCGGCTTCGAGACCACCACCTACCTCCTCGGCAACGGCCTGCACCTGCTCTGCGAGCACCCCGACGTGATGGCCGGTCTGCGGGCCGGGACCGTCCCGCTGCAGGGCTTCGTCGACGAGGTGCTGCGCTACGACTCACCGGTGCAGCTCAGCCACCGGGTCGTGCTGGCGGACGGCGTCTCGATCGGGGGCCTGCCGGTTCCGGCGGGGAGCCATGTGGTGGTGCTGCTGGGCGCCGCCAACCGCGATCCGGCCCGCTACGACGACCCCGATCGCTTCGATCCCCACCGTCAGGACATCCAGCCGCTCAGCTTCGGCGGCGGCGCGCACTACTGCCTCGGTGCCCTGCTGGCCCGGCTGGAGGCCACCACCGCCTTCGGCAGGCTGCTGTGCCGCTTCCCCGCTCTCGGCCCCGCTCCCGGAGCCGCGCCGACCCGCCGGGACCGGCTCTTCCTGCGCGGCCACGAGACCCTGCCGATCGTCCTGTCCTGAGGGTGAACGGCCGACGGAATTCAGAATTCGACAAGTCCCTTCGGAGGGAAGTCAGTTGTCGTACCACGCGGAATCGGACCGCCCGCCCCCGCACGTTCTCACTCCGTCCAGTGAGGAGGATGTGATCGCCGAACTGTCCGGAGGCAAAGGAAGAAACCTCCACACCCTCACCGCCGCCGGATTCCAGGTGCCGAGCTGGTCGGTGATCGGCCTCGATGCCTTCGCCGCGTTCTCCCGCGGCAGCGGGCTGGACGAGCGTCTGGAAAGCCGGCTCGACGAAGACTGGGAGAGCAGGGCCGGACAGATCGCCGCCGAGATCGCCCTACTGATCGAGGCCGCGCCCCTCGACGAGCACATCGCCGCGGCCATCGCGCTGGCCTACACACAGGCCGGCGGCGGCCTGGTGGCCGTCCGCTCGTCCGGAGCGGAGGAGGACGGCACCGAGCACTCCTTCGCCGGGCAGTTCGACAGCTTCCTCAACATCTCGGGCCTCGACCAGGTCACCGCCCACGTCCGCCGGTGCTGGGCCTCCGGATTCTCCGAACGGTCCCTGCGCTACCGCGCGCAGCGGGGACTGCCACCCGGTACCGGCGGAGTCGCCGTCATCGTCCAGCGCATGGTGCCCGCGGAGCGCAGCGGCGTGCTGTTCACCGCCGATCCGACGGCCGGCCGCACGGACCGCCATGTGATCAGCGCCGTCCACGGGTTGGGGGAGGGGCTGGTCTCCGGGGCGGTCGACGCCGACACCGTCGTACTCGACGCCGCCACCGGTGACCTGCTGAGCACCGTGATCGGCGACAAGCAGGAGCGCTACGACGCCGGCACCGGACCCGGCTGCGAGGTGTCGCCGGTCGCCGACGAGGACCGCAAGGCGCTGTCCCTGACCACCGACGACCTGGCCCGGCTGCACGCGGTCGGAGTGCGCGCCACGGCACACTACGGCGCCCCGCAGGACATCGAGTGGGCCATCGCCGACGGCACCCTGTGGGTGCTGCAGAGCCGCCCCGTCACCACCCTCGGCCCCGCGCCGGAACCCCAGGGCGAACTGCGGCTCTGGGACAACTCCAACATCATCGAGAGCTTCAGCGGCGTCGTCTCCCCGCTCACCTACAGCTTCGCCGCCGACACCTACGCCAAGGTGTACGACAGCTACGCCCGCGCCCTGGGCGTCAGGGGCGAGAAGCTGCGCGAGGTCCAGGAGTGGACCCCGCATCTGCTCGGCTATGTCCACGGACGGGTCTACTACAACCTCCACCACTGGTACCGCATGGTGCGCCTGGCACCGCTGTACCCCCTCAACCGCCGGGTCCTGGAGAAATCGCTGGGTGTCGCGGAGAGCATTTCCGACGAGACCGCGGACACGCTCCACCCCTTCACACCCCGGCCCGGGCTGCGCGGCCGAATGGCGCGACTGGTCCGCACGGCGATCTTCACCGGACGGTTCCTGACGATCCGGAAAGCGATGGACACCTTCCACCGGGACTTCTACCGGGCGTACGAGGTGTTCAACAACGTCGATTACGACGCGCTGCCCGGTGACGAAACCTACCGCCGCTTCCGCCGGATGCAGCGGGAACTCATCGAGAAGTGGGGGCCGATGCAGGCCCTCGACGCCACCATCCTGCTCTCCGTCGGCCTGCTGGCCCTGCTCACCCGCCGCTGGCTGCCCGACGCCCCCGAGTGGTTCACCTGGGCCGCGGCGGCCCCGGGCCAGGATGTCGAGTCCGCCGAACCCGCCTGGGCGCTGGCAGAGTTGGCCGCGAAGGCGAGCGCCGACGCCGAGGTGCGACAGCTACTGGACCGCACCCCCGACGCAGACGCCTACCGGGCGCTGCGCGAGGCGGGGCACGGCGAGTTCCTGGCCGCCGTGGACGCGTACGTCGCCGACTACGGTTACCGCAGTCCGGACGAACTCAAGCTCGAAGTCCCCGACCTGCACGAGAACCCCGCCGGGCTGTTCACCCTGCTGCGTGACGCACAGCCCGGGGCCGCCGGCCGCGGCGCGGGTGACCGCGGCGGCGAGGCGGACACGTATCTCGACCAGCATCTGCGCGGTCCCCGACGCCGGCTGTACGAACGGGTGCGGAACAAGGCCCGGGCCGCGCTCACCGACCGTGAACGGCTCAGGTTCTGCCGCACCCGGGCATTCGGCTCGGCCAAGCGCATGCTGCGCGCCATCGGCCGCGACCTCGCACGCACCGGGGCCATCGACACCTGGGACGACGTGTTCATGCTGCGCCTGGAGGAGGTCCGGGGCGCCTACGAGGGCATGATCGCCCACACGGAGCTGAAGGAGCTGGCCGCACTGCGCCGCAGGCAACTCGCCGCCGACGCCGAGCTGCACGCCCCGGCCCGCTTCACCACCCACGGCGCCCCGTACTGGTCGGGCAACCTCGAGCGGGCCGGCTGGACCGGCGGGCCCGCCGCCCGCAGCGGCGCCCGGGAACTGCGCGGCACCCCCTGCTGCCCCGGTGTCGCCGAAGGACCCGCGGTCGTCACCGACACCCCGCGCGACATCGGCGGCGGAATCCTGCTCACCTACCGCACCGACCCCGGCTGGGTGGCCGCGCTGCCCTCGGCCGCCGCGCTGGTCATCGAACGCGGCAGCCCGCTCACCCATGTCGCCGTGGTGGCCCGGGAACTGGGCATCCCCACCGTGGTCCAGGTCAGGAACGTCACCACCGAGATCCGCTCCGGCACCCGGGTGCGGGTCGACGGCGCCGCCGGCACCGTCACCGTGCTGGCCGAGCCGGAGCCCCCGGCCGACAGCCGGCCCTGAATCCGCACTCCCAGGACGAAAGGCACTCCCCTTGATCCTCACCGAGGAATATCTGCAGGACCTGCTCGACAAGACACTGACACAGGTGCGCACCGGCGACTGGGCCGTGGTGCTCGAAGGATCCATCGCCGAAGGCTTCGGCAATCCCGGGTCGGACATCGACTTCCTGCTCATCGGCCGTGACGAGGACGACCTGCCGACCATGCCGTCGCTGTTCTTCGTCGACGGCAGGCGGGTCGAGATCCGCACCCGTTCGCTGCGCCAGCTCACCGAGCAGTTCGCCGCCCTGGAGACCGGCGCCAAGCGCGTCGGCAGGATCCCCGAGGATCTGCTGAACCGCTGTCAGCGACTGCTCAACAGCGTCCCGTTGCGCGGTCACGCCCTGGTCGACGAGGTCAAGAGCCTGCTCCCGGCCGAACGGCTGGGCAGCATCGCCGCGGCCTGGTGGGCGCACTCCGCCAGACAGTCCCTGCGCCATGCGACGGCGATGATGTGCCTCGACGAGCCCGAGGAGGCGATGGACTGGGCCCGCGCCGGACTGGTGCAGGCGGTCAAGGCCTGGGCCGCCGGGCGGGGCGAGACCTATCTGGAGCCCAAGTGGCTGTCCCTGCAGCTGGACCGGGCGGACCGGCCCGACGTCCGTGACCGCTACTGGGAACTGGAGTCCGCCGGACCCGACGTGGCTGCGGACGACTACCTCGGCGCCTGTGTGGAGTTCGCCGCGGAACTCGGCGTCACCGGCGTACAGCGGGATCCGGCGCGGCTGACCGTGGAACGCCAGAAGGGTGTGACCACCTGGCAGACGTCGGAACGCGTCCATGTCGTCCGCGGCCGGCGCGATGTGTTCGTGCTCGGCGAGCGGGCCGGCCAGGTCTGGCGCTCGCTGGTGCTGGGCACACCGCTGCCCCGGGTGCTGGCGAACGCCCGTGCCACCGGAGCGGCGGAAGCCGGCCCCCTTCTGGCGCACTTCCTGCGGCTGGGACTGGTGCGGCTGGCCTGGAAGGGCGGCGGCACGGTCGCCCCGGCCCTGCCGCTGGCCTCGCCCCCCGGCCCCCTCACCCCGCCCCCCGGCACCGCCCGGCCGCTGCTGTCGCTGCGCGGAGCAGCGGTCAGCGGCCCCGACGCCGTCGACCTGGTCCCGTTGCCCGCCGACCGGTTCGCCGCGGCCGCCTTGGCACTGGCCTTCTCCAACATGGTGGTCGAGAACGCCCGGGAGGACCTGGCGGGCGCCCTCCGCCAAGGGCAGTGGAAGGTCGCCGAGGTCAGTGCGCGCCGCGCGGCCCAGAGCGCACTGCGGGGACTGCTCTGCGCCTACGGGGTCAGTCCGCTGCCCGCCGACTGCGACCTGGTCCGCAGGCTCTCCCTGCTGCCCCCCGGCATCCAGTCGATCCGTACGCTCGCGAACACCCTGTCCCGGGTCAGCATCGACTCGCCCGAGCGTGCCGAGGCCGTACTGCGTGAACTGGAGCAGTTCATCGGCTTGGTGCGGCAGGCCGCCGGGGCCGACGCCTTCCCCGCCTCCTTCGACTCCGCCGACACCTGGCGGGCCACCTTGGAGCTCGGCCACGACTGGGTGCGTGTCGCGGCCCACTTCGACGCGGAGCTGCCGCTCCAGGAGGTCCGCGACCTGGTCGCCAGCAGCGGAGCCCAGCCCCACCAGGCGGCATGACGGCATGACCGCGGTCCGCGGTCTCCCGCTCCTCCTGCCCGACTGCCCGACCCTCCGACCACCGTCCGACGACTGGAGAAACACGTGCACTCGACATCCCACGCCCCCGGCAGGCAGAGCCGATGACCGCAGGGATGACCGTTCTGGTCACCGGCGCCAGCGGGTTCCTGGGCGCCGAAGTCACCGCCAGGCTCATCACGGCAGGGCACTCGGTGCTGGCCCTGCTGCACAGCAACGGCGACATCGTCCGCAACAACGGCAGAACACTGAAGCCGCGACCGGGCACCCTGACCCGGCTCGCCGGAGACATCACCCGCCCCGCACTGGGCCTGGACGCCGAGCAGCTTCGCCTGGCCGCCGGCGCGGACCGGATCGTCCACTGCGCCGGAATCACCGACTTCGGCCGCCCCGCACAGATCTACCAGGACATCAACGTCACCGGAACCGAGAACGTCCTGGCCCTGGCACAGGCCCATGGAGTGCCGCTGGTGCACGTGAGCACCGCCTATGTGTGCGGGGAGCGGGACGGCACCGCCCGTGAGGACGAACTCGACGTCGGCCAGCGGTTCGGCAACGACTACGAGAAGAGCAAGCTGCGCGCGGAGGTCCTGGTGCGCGGGGCGGCAGCGGACGGCCTGCCCGTCGCCGTGGTCCGGCCGAGCATCGTCACCGGCGACCGGCGTACCGGCCGCGTCCGCGACTACAAGACCATGTACCCGGTCGTCCGGCTGACGACCAGCGGACGGGTCAGGACCGTCCCCGGGAACTACGACGCCCTCCTCGACCTGGTGCCCGTCGACTACGTCGCGGATCTGATCGTCGAGGCCGCGACACGCTTCGAGGACGCCCGGGGCCGGACCCTGCACGCCACCGGCGGCCGGGCCGTGACCCTGCGTGACCTCTCCGACGTGCTCGCCGAGTACCCCTCCTTCCAGGTACCGCGGTGGATACCACCCGCCGTCTTCTCCGCAGACGCCCTCCCGGACAGCGAACGCCTCTACCACGAGCGGGTCATCTCGCTCTACGCCACCTACATGCGCCGCCGGATCCACTTCGACAACACCGACACCGTGGCCTTCAGCCACCGACCCGCCCCCACGGGCGGCAGCCCGTACCTGCGCAGACTCCTGGACCACTGCCTGCGGTCCGGCTACCTGGGCGCCGCAGCGCGCAGGGAGACCGCCGCCGCGTCCGCCCGACCGGAGGGGAGCCACCGGCCATGACCGCCGAACCGAACCACGGCATCGCGATATCGCCGCTGCTGAGCTGCAGTACCGAAAAACTGCGGCTGTACGGCGCGGACACCTACTACCAGGAGAGCTACGAACAGCTCGCCGCCCTCACCGACGACGTCACCGGATTCGCCCACCGCCACGCCGCCCTGCTGCTGAAGCCGGACGCCGTGGTCGCCCGCAGGCTGGACGCGGCCGTGGACTGGCTGACCGGACAGGGCTACCGGATCGTCGGCGCGGCGGTCACCCGGCTGACCCGCACCATGATCCGCTCCCTGTGGTACTTCCAGTGGAACCTCGCCACCCCCTACCGCAGGAGGCTCGCCGCCCTCTTCCTGGAGGACGCCGACGCCCTCGTCCTGCTCGTCCGCCCCGCCCACGAACCCGACGTCCCCGCCTCGGTCGAACTCACCCGGCTCAAGGGGCCCACCGACCCCGAGGCCCGCCGGCCCGGCCAGCTGCGCCACCTCCTCGGCCGCTACAGCTACCTGCTCAACCTGGTGCACACCCCCGACGAACCCGCCGACGTCCTACGCGAGTTGGCCGTCCACTTCGACGACGCCGAACGCGACCGCCTCATCCGCTCCGCGCTTGCGGACGAGGACCGCACCGGGCACGCCCTGGAGCTGGCCGACCAGCTCTACGCCGCCACCAAGCCCCGTGAACTCGACTTCGAGCCCGCTGCCGAACGGCTGCGCGCCGCCGTCTCCCGCCACCCCGGCCTCGACCCGGCCGCCACCCCGCGCCAGCTCCTGGAGTCGGCCTGGGACCTCGGGATCGACCTCGACCCGTGGGACACCGTCATCGTCGGCTCCAAGGTGCTGCCCATGCGGCAGCCCGGCCGCGCCCCGGTCCTCGACGGGGCCGGCACCGACGCCTGGCGCCGCCATCTCAACGCCGTCCGCGCCGACTTGACCTGAACGAGGAGCAGCCCATGCAGTTCGCCCGGACACTCCCGAAGGAGCTGGTGCACCGGGCAGCGATCGCCGAGGTCTTCCTGACCGACGCGGAGCGCCTCAGCGAGGACGAGACACTGCTCGCCGCGCAGCTGCCACGCCTCCACCCCTTCTACGACGACGTCCTCGGCCCCCGCACCCACCACGACCCCCTGCTGTTGCTGGAGGCATGCCGGCAGGGCATCTACGTGGTCGCCCACCGCCACCTCGACGTGCCCCTCGGCCACAGGTTCCTGCTCCGCACGGTGGAGTTCGAGGTGCCGGACCCGGCCGCCCTGGTGCCCGGTGACAGCCCCACCGAAGCCGTCATCGGCGTCCGTGTCGAGCACCGGATCCGGAGCCGGTCAGGGGTGACGGGGCTCCGGCTGCGTTTCACTGTGGCCATCGGCACGCGCCAGGCTCTGCTCGCCCGCATCGAATACTCGTGGATGCCGGCGCAGGACTGGACGCGTCTGCGGGCCGGGCAGCGCGACGCACTCGGCCTGTCCGAGCCCCCGGTCGCGCTGCCCGGCCCGCGCGTCGACCCCGCCCTGGTGGGCCGGCGGAACCAGGCCAACGTGGTCGTCTCAGCGCCGTACACCTCGCAAGAAGGCGTGACCACCGCACGCCTGGTCGCCGAGACCAGCCACCCGACCCTGTACGACCACTGGGTCGACCATGTGCCCGGCATGGTGGAGCTGGAGGCCTTTCGGCAGCTGGCGCTGACCGCCGCCGTGGCCGCGGGCACGGTCCGCACCCCGACGGCGCTGCCGGTCGGTCTCTCCGTCCGGTTCCGCCGCTTCGCCGAGATGGACCTGCCCCTGGAGTGCCGGGCCGCTGCGGTGCTGCCCGGCGCCGACATCGAGTGCACCCTGCACCAGCCCGGCGCCCTGGTCGCCGAGGCCCGCGTCAGGCTCGCCGAGCGGACCGCGGCCGGCCTGACAGGCGTACTCGCCGGCCGGGGGGCGGCCCGGTGAGCACCGTCGTCCTGCCCCAAGTGCCCGCCCGGCTGGGCCGTTTCGTGCTGCGGATGTTCCGGCCCCACATCTACGCCACCTACGGACTGCTGTGGGTCCTCGCCCTGGAGGGCTCCGCGGTGACGCTGACCGGCACGGCCTGGCGGCCGTCCGCAGCCACCTGGGTGCGGGTCGTCAGCGTCGTACTGGCGCTGCTGTTCCTGCGGATGCTGGACGAACAGAAGGACCTCGAGTACGACCGAGTGCACCACCCGGACCGGCCGTTGGTCACCGGCGCGATCACCGTGGCCGAACTGCGCGGCGCCATGGCCGCGCTGACCCTGCTGGTGGCCGGCCTGAACGCGGCCCTGTCGGTGACAGCGGTCCTGCTGAGCCTGGCGGCCCTCGGTTACGGACTGTTCCTCGCCGCCCTGGAACGCCTCTCGCCGGCGGTACGCGACCGGCAGTTGCTCAACCTCGCGGTCACCTACCCGGTGCAGGTGCTGCTGGGCATCTATGTGTACGGGTCTCTCGCCGCCGCCGGGACCGTCGCCGCCGACTGGCGCGGGGCGCTGTTGCTCGCCCTGTGCGCCTGTGTGTTCCTGCACTTCGAGTTCGCCCGGAAGACGGCCTGGGAGGCGGCGTCCGGCGCCCGCCTGTACTCCGCGGATCTCGGCCCCCGGCGCAGCGCGTCGGTCACCGCGGGTCTCGCGGCCGGGGCGGTCGGCTGCCAGCTCGTCCTGTTCGCGCCGGCCGGCCCGCCGGGGCTGCTGCCCTGCCTGGCGGTGGCCCTGCCCCTGTGGGGAACCCGGCGGTTCCTGACCCGGCGTCACGGCGGCTGGCCACTGATCACCGCGATGGGCTTCGTCGTGATGACGTACCTCGCCCTGGTGGTACGGGCGGTGCTGCTGCCGTGACCTCTCAACAAAACCTTTCCTGCGACGAGTTGCTGACCACGACGCGCTGCGTGCGGCGTGGCCTGGACCTGGAGCGGGCGGTGGACCCGGAACTCGTCAAGGAGTGCCTGCGCATCGCCCTGCAGGCACCCAACGGCAACAACCGGCAGAACTGGCGCTGGCTCCTGCTCACCGACCCGCGGATCCGCGCGGACGTCGCCGAGGTGTACCGGGCCGCATTCCACGCCCGCAACGCCGCCGCGCTGAAGCGGCTGGACGAACTTCCCGAGGGGACCCGTTCCGCGATCACCGGCGCTCGGCTGCTGGCCGACCGGCTGCACCGCGTGCCCGTCCTCGTCATCCCCTGCCTCGAACTGCCCGACGGCCGGCTGCCGCAGGGAAACCAGGCCGGCGTGTGGGGGTCGCTGCTGCCCGCCGCCTGGAGCTACGCGCTGGCCGCCCGCAGCCGTGGCCTGGTCACCGCCTGGACGGCGGTCCATCTGGACCGCGAACGGGAGGTGGCAGACCTGTTGGGCCTGCCACCCACCGTTCGCCAGGGCGCGCTGCTTCCGACCGCTTATCCGCTGCGCACCACCTTCCGGCCGGGGCCACGGCTGCCGCTGGCGGAGGTCCTGCACCACGACGGCTGGCAGGGCAGCGACCGGACCTGAGGGTGACTCAGGTGTCGTTCCACTTGAAGAAGCGCAGCGTCAGCGCGGTCACCACGGCGGTGAAGGCGAGCATGCCGCCCATCGTCGGCAGCACGTCCACCACGCCGCCACCGCGGCTGAGCACGTCCTCACTGCCCGTCACGAGGTAGCGCAACGGCATCAGATACGAGATCACCTGGAGCCAGTCCGGGGCGCCGTCGAGGGAGAAGAACGACCCGGACAGGAAGGACATCGGAAGCACCAGAAGCTGGGCGAGACCGCCGGCGGACTCCTCGGTCTTCGTGACCGAGCCGATCAGCAGACCGAGCGACATCAGCGACAGCGTGCCGCACATCACCAGCGGAACCACCAGCCACCAGTTGCCCGTGAGCTGCAGGCCGAAGTACGGCAACGTCGCCACCAGCAGGAACAGTGCCGTCTGCGTGAGCGCCATGACCATGGTCATCGCGATGCGGGCGGCCACCACCTCCCAGGCCCGGATGGGCGACAGCCGCATCCTCTGGAGGATCTTCTTGCGGCGCAGCGTCACCAGCGTCAGCGCGGTGCTGAACACCGCGCTGGAGGCGATGGCCCAGCCCATCAGACCCGGTGTCAGGTACTGGATGGGTTTGACGGACTGGTCCTCGACCTGACTGGCCTTCAACGTGTACGTGGCGGGCTTGCCGGTCGCGGCCAGGTTCGCCTGCTCCAGTATCGCGTTGAGCGTCGCACGGGCAGAGGCGCCCTTGACGGCGTCGGCGGCGCTGTAGCGCAGCACCACGGTGCCGCCGTCCTGTTCGACCAGCGCGTCGTAGTCGCCCTTGCGCACCTTCTCCAGTGCGGTCGACTCGCTGCTCGCCTTGGTGATCGTGGCGGCCTTGGACAGCTGCTCCCGCTGGCCCTTGGTGAGCGAGTCCAGCACCTGCACCTCGCCGACCTGGGCCACCTTGATGTGCGAGGTGCCGTCGCTCTTGAAGAGTGTGCCGAACAACAGCAGGAACAGGATCGGGAAGATCAGCAGGAAGAAGATCGTGCCCTTGTCCCGCAGCACGCTGAGGATCATCGTCCGGGACAGCTCACGGACCGGGCTGAGTCGCTCGTCCCCGGCCGTGTGCCTGCCAGCCGGACCGCCCTTCCCCGCGGGCTCCTTCCGGTCGGACGGGCCCGTTCGTATGGTGGGCGCGGTGGTGTCGTCGATGCTCACGCGCGGTACTCCCGTCCGGTCAGCTGGAGGAAGACGTCCTCCAGAGTGGCTCCGCGTACCTCCAGGCCGCGCAGGGCCCCCTGTTCGGCCAGGATCGACAACACCGGTCCCGGCGTGTGGGTGGCCATCGACAGCGAGACCCCGTCGTCCTCCACGATGGTGTTCTCCACCCCCGCGGACTCCAGCAGGCTCCGCAGCACGTCCGGTGCTACGAGCCCCGACTCCACGCTGACCCGCACCATCTGGTCCAGCTCACGGATCAGGGCCGCCGGAGCGCCGGTCCTGAGCACCTTGCCGTGCTCCATGACCGACACCCGGTCGCAGAGGATCTCCGCCTCGTCCAGGTAATGCGTGGTGAGGACCACGGTGCGGCCCTCCTGGTTGACGTCCCGCAGCAGATCCCACAGATTCCGGCGGGCCTGCGGGTCCAGACCCGCGGTCGGCTCGTCCAGGAAGACGATCTCCGGATCGTGCACCAGGCCGCAGGCGATGGACAGCCGCTGCGCCTGCCCGCCGGAGAGCTTGTCGGCCGGCACGCCGCCGAACTCGGTGAGGCCGACGCGCTCCAGCATCGCGTCGGCCTGCCGGGCGCCGAGCCGGTGGAACGACGCGAACAGACGGATCGTCTCCCGCGTGGTCAGCTTGTCGAAGAACGACGACGCCTGGAACTGCACGCCGATCCTGGTCAGCAACTCGTGGTTGCGCGGCCAGGGGCTCTTGCCGAACAGCTCGATACGGCCCTCGTCGGGCTCCCGGACGCCCTCCAGAATCTCCAGAGTGGTCGTCTTGCCCGCGCCGTTGGGACCCAGGATGCCGTAGAACTCGCCCGCCTCGATGCGCAGCGAGACCCCGTCGACGGCCTGGATGTCCCCGTACCGCTTGCGGACGCCGCCCGCGACGATCGCCGCCGTCATACCGTGCCCGCCCTGACCGTGCGAGGCCGTGTCCCGGCCCCGCCGCACATGAACTGAAGGTCCATCACTCGACTGCCGTCTCTCCGTGATCGGTTGGGGGATCGAGGTCCGGCCAGGGGAGTCGGCCAGGCCTCGCGTCCGACCGCCGACGGCCGGCAACGGCCGAAACAGTGACGGGAGCGCGGGCGCTCTGCGGCGGTGCGGTACGGAACCCCAGCCCAGCACAGGCGCCCGGGCGACGGCCAACAATGACGCCGAAGACTAGGGAATCGCCCGTACTCCGGTCCGCGAAAGAGGGAAGGAACCGGTCCAGTACGGTCGCCGACCGTACGTTCACCTCACTGATCCGCGTCCGTTCTTCGGGCGCGGACCCACAGGATCGAGGACGTCACGATGCCCCCCACAGCCCGGGACGAGTCCGTGCGCCGCGACGGCGGACACGACCGACCGGGAACCTTCCCCCGCCTTCACACCTCCACCGCCCCGTGGGCGGACCCACCCCCGCCCCTGGCCCTGCTGCCGGTGGCCGCGATCGCCTGCGCCACCGCAGCCCTGCTGCTGCTCACCGCCGGTCGCTTCGGCTACTTCAGCGACGAGCTGTACTTCCTCGCCGCGGGCCGCCATCCCGCCTGGGGATACGCCGACCAGCCGCCGCTGCTGCCTCTGCTGGCCCACGCCATCGACGCCGTCTCCCACGGCTCGCTGGTCTGGCTGCGCGCACCGGCCGCCGTCGTCACCGCACTCGGCGTGCTGACCGCCGCCCTGACGGCCCGTGAGATGGGCGGCAGAAGGGCCGCCCAGGTCGCCATCGCCGGCGCGTACGCCGTCTCGCCGGTCATGGTGCAGATGGGCCATCTGCTCATCACCGCCACCCTGGACATCTTCCTCACGACGGTGAGCGCCTGGCTGCTGGTGCGCTGGGTGCGCACCCGACGCGACCGGCTACTGCTCCTGCTCGGCCTGACGGCCGCGGTCTCCCTGCAGGTCAAGTACCTCAGCGTCGGCTTCTGGGCCGTGCTCCTCGTGGCCCTGCTCCTGGTGGGGCCCAGGGACCTGCTGCGCCGTCCCCTGCTGTGGGTGTCTGCGGCGGGAGCCCTGCTCACCGCGGTCCCGGGTCTGCTGTGGCAGGCCCGCAACGGCTGGCCCCAACTGGCCATGACCAAGGTCATCGCCCAGGAGGTCGCCGAAGAGGAGGGCGGCCGGGCCATGTTCCTGCCCACGGTGCTCTCCGCCGCCGGGCTGGCGGGCGCCGTACTCCTCTGTTACGGGTTGTGGCGGCTGCTCGCCGCCCGCGAGGCCCGCCCCTACCGGTTCCTGGGACTGACCTTCGCCGGACTGTGCGCCTGCTACCTCGTCGTCCACGGACGGCCCTACTACGTCTCCGGGCTCTTCGCCGTCCTGTGGGGGGCGGGCGCCACGGGACTTCAGCGGCTGCGCTCCACCCGCCCGCGGGCCTGGGCGACGGCCGTGGTGTATCTGCTGTCGGCGGCGTTGGCGGTCCAGGTCCTGCCGATCTACCCCGTCCACCGGCTCACCAAGCCCTCCTCGGACCGGCTGGCGCGAGAGAGCGTGGGCTGGCCCGACCTCGCCACATCGGTGGCCCGTGTCTACCGCGAACTGCCCGCCGACCGGCGCAGCCGGGCGCTGCTCATCACCGACCGCTACGACCAGGCGGGCGCGCTCGACCGGTTCGGCCCGGCACTCGGCCTGCCGCGGCCCTACAGCGGCCACCGCGGCTACTGGTACCTGCGCCGCCCGGCCGACGACCGGGCGCCCGTCGTCTTCGTCGGCGCCGACGCCCGCTATCTGCGGCAGTTCTTCAGCAGCGTCCACCGGCGTGGCACGGTGACCAACAAGGATCAGGTGCACAACCTCAACTGGGGCGCCCCCATCTGGATCTGCGAGGGCCTGCACCACCCGTGGCACACCACGTGGCCCCGCTTGTCACACCTGGACGCCGACTCGGCCAAGGAGTAGGCCGGGCGCCCCGCGCCAAGCAAGACGGCTGCGGGCGCCGCCTCTCACAGAGACGGCGCCCGCAGCCTGTGCACGCGCGCGACCGGCCGGGGGCGACCGGTACGTGCGCGACCGGCCCGAGGGCGAGGGGTACGTGACCGTGTTCCGCCGCCCCGCGGGCCGGTGCGGTCAGCCCCAGGTCACGGGCAGGGCGTACACGCCGTAGTGCATCGCCTTGTCACGCAGTGGGATGTCCTGCGGATCGGCCGCCAGTCGGAGGTCCGGGAAGCGGTCGAACAGCTTCTGGAAGCCGATGCGCAGGGTCGCCCTGGCCAGATGCTGGCCCAGGCACTGGTGAATGCCGAAACCGAACGCCAGGTGCCGTCGGGAGGGACGGGTGACGTCGAAGACCTCCGGGTCCTCGAACTGCTCCGGATCCCGGTTCGCGGCCGGCAACGACAGCACCACGGTCTGTCCGGCCTCGATGGTCCTGCCGCCGATCTCCACGTCCTCCAACGCCACCCGGCTCGCGCCCATGTGGGAGATCGTCAGATAGCGCAGCAGCTCCTCCACCGCCCGCTCCATCAGTTCCGGCTGCTTGCGGATCTTCTCCAGCTGCTCCGGATGCTCCAGCAGCGCGAACGTGCCGAGGCCCAGCATGTTCGGGGTGGTGTCCAGGGCACCGCCGATGGTGATCCAGGCGATGTTCGACAGCTCTTCCTCGGTCAGCTCACCGGTCTTCACCAGCTTGCCGAGCAGCTTGTCGTTGGGCTCGGCGAACAGGTCCTTGACGACCCGGGCCAGCGTCTGGTCGAGCGCCGTGTTGTGCTCGATGAACTCTTCGAGTGTGTAGTCGATCCGCATGATCGCCGAGAAGTGCTTGTCCAGTTCGGCGATGTCCTCCTCCGGCACGCCCATCACCGAGTGCACCGACCGGTACACGACCTTCTGAACGAACGCCGGCAACAGATCCACCGGCGGCTCCAGACCGGCCATCTCCTCCAGCACGTCGTCGATGATCCCGGCCAGTGTCGGCTCGTACTCCTGGATCTTGCGGACCGTGAAGAAGCCCGTCAGCAGCCGCCGGTAGTGCGTGTGGTCCGGCGCGTCCATCCGTACGAAGGACCCCGGGCCCGACGGCTGCGGTTCGTATTTCTCCACCTCGAACGGCGGCGATGCCACCAGTGCCAGCAGCTCCGCGCGGTGGCTGAACCGCGGGTCGGTCATGATGGCCCGCACATGCTCGTGCCGGGTGACCAGCCAGCCGTCCTCGCGGCCCGGCGCGATGTCGAACGCGACCGGGCTGATCGGATCTTCCTCGCGCAGCCGGCGGTACTCCGGGTCGGGATCGAAGGGACAGGTGCGGTTGGTCGGTATCACTGGTGGTTTCGGCTCGTAGGCCATGAATCCTCCGTCGGGTGGGTTCCGTCCGCCCGGGCGCGCCACTCAGGCTCGCCGGACGGTGAGCGGCAGCTGCCGAAGACCGAAGACGTTGACGCGGTTGTCGAAGTAGGACAGCGGGCTGTCGCGGTCGACCCGGATGTCGGCGTAGCGGTCAAGCATCAGATTGAGCGCGATCTGCCCCTCCATACGGGCCAGCGGGGCGCCCAGGCAGTAGTGGATGCCATGCCCGAACGCGAGCTGCTTGGCGTTGGGCCGGCCCGGCAGGAAGCGGTCCGGCTCGGGGAAGACCCGCTCGTCGCGGTTGGCGGACAACAGCCAGAGGTACAGCATGGTGTTCTCCGGCACCTTCTCCCCGGCGATCTCCACCGGGGCCGTGGGCACCCGTTCGATCTTCAGGAACGGCGGCCGGCAGCGCAGCACCTCTTCGGTGAACGCCGGGATCTTCTCGCGGTCCGCACGCAACTCGGCCAGCAGACCCTCTTCCTGATCCACCGTCAGCAGCATGTTGCCGAGCAGTACGGCGGTGGTCACATGGCCGGCGAGCAGCAGCAGCGCGGCGAAGCTCACCACGTCGTCGTCGTTCAGGCTCTCCCCGTCGACCTCGGCCCGCACCAGCAGGCTCATCAGGTCGTCGTGCTCGCGCGCCCGCCGCTCGGCGACGTGCTGCCGCAGATAGGCGTCCAGCTCCTGCACGGTCCTGCCCAGGACCTCGGCGCCCTCAGGGGTCTCCCAGTCCACGGTCAGCAGGCTGTCGGCCCACACCTGGAACAGCGGGCGGTCGGAGGGCGGCACACCGAGCATGGACGAGATCACGATGACCGGCAGCGGATTGGCGAATGCCTCGACCAGGTCGAAGCGGTCGCTGCCGTCGAGACCGTCGAGCAGGTCCGTGGCCACCTCGGTGATCCGAGGGGTCAGCTCGTTGATCATCTTCGCGGTGAAGACCTTGCTCACCAGCCGCCGCAACTTGCCGTGCCGGGGCGGGTCCAGCAACAGCAGTGTGCCGCCCGGCGGTTGCTGTTCCCCGCCCGACAACCGGCTCACCGTGTCCGAGGAGAACCCCGCCGGGTCGGCGGTGATCCGCTGGACGTCCTCGTGGCGGAACACGTGGTAGCGGCCCGCCGGATCGCGCCACACCGGCTGCTCGTCACGCATCCGTCGCAGCCAGGCCAGCAGCGTGGCGCCGCCGTCGAGACCCACCTCGGGCGGCGCGGACACCTCAGGGCCGACAGCAGGGGGCACGGCAGTCATCGGGAAACCCCTCTCATAGGGCAGGCCGCCGTGGAGGCGGGCCGGGAGCGGCCCCAGCGCAGCACGCTCGCGGAAGGGAAGGCCAGAAAACCCGCGCGAATCTAGGGATTTGCCGGTGCCGGGCGCCGTGTGCCCGGTACCTGGGGCAACTAGGGGATTTTTCAGAGTCGGAGGTCAAGCGGCCGTGGACGGCGGTGGGCGCCCCAGACTGGGCCGGGTTCGAGGTGTTAGAGGAGCCATGCCGAGCGGGTGGGCGTCCGAGCCTGAGGAGATCCGGTGTCGTCTACCGTTCCGAGCGCAGCGGGCCTGCCGCCGGTCATGTCCGCCGAGGTGCGCGACCCGAGCCAGGGGGCCGAGCTGTGAGCGAAGACCGCCTGCGGGACTACCTGAAGCGGGTCACGACCGATCTGCACCGCACCACGACTCGCCTGCGCGAGCTGGAGGCCAAGGACCGCGAGCCGATCGCGATCGTCTCCATGGCCTGCCGCTACCCGGGCGACGTACGCACCCCCGAGGACCTGTGGCGGCTCGTCGCCGACGGCACCGACGCCATCACCCCCTTCCCGGAGGACCGTGGTTGGGACGTCGACTCCCTGTACCACCCGGATCCCGAGCACCCGGGCACCTGCTACACCCGCGAGGGCGGCTTCCTGCACGACGCCGCCGACTTCGACCCCGACTTCTTCGGCATGTCGCCGCGCGAGGCCCTCGGCACCGATCCTCAGCAGCGGCTCCTGCTGCAGATCTCCTGGGAGGCCCTGGAGCGGGCCGGGATCGACCCGAGCACCCTGCGCTCCAGCCCCACCGGCGTCTTCGTCGGTGTCATGTACAACGACTACGGCTCCCGGTTCGACGTACCGCCCCCCGGCCTGGAGGGGTTCATCGGCAACGGCAGCGCGGGCAGCATCGCCTCCGGACGCATCGCCTACACCCTGGGCCTGGAGGGCCCCGCGGTGACGGTCGACACCGCGTGCTCCTCCTCCCTGGTCGCCCTGCACCTGGCCTGCCGGGCCCTGCGGGCCGGGGAGTGCTCGCTGGCGCTGGCCGGCGGCGTCGCGGTGATGTCCACCCCGGTCACCTTCACCGAGTTCAGCCGCCAGCGCGGACTCTCCGCCGACGGCCGCTGCAAGTCCTTCGCGGACGCCGCGGACGGTACGGGCTGGGGTGAGGGTGCGGGTCTGCTGTTGCTGGAGCGGCTGTCGGACGCGCGCCGCAACGGCCATCGGGTCCTGGCCGTGATCCGAGGCAGCGCGGTCAACCAGGACGGCGCCAGCAGCGGCCTGACGGCCCCGAACGGTCCCTCGCAGCAGCGGGTGATCCGGGCGGCGCTGGCGAGTGCCGGGTTGTCGGCGGCGGACGTGGACGCCGTGGAGGCGCACGGTACGGGGACCACACTGGGCGACCCGATCGAGGCGCAGGCCCTGCTCGCCACGTACGGGCGCGACCGTGAACGGCCCTTGTGGCTGGGCTCGTTGAAGTCCAACATCGGGCACACCCAGGCCGCCGCCGGGGTCGGTGGTGTCATCAAGATGGTCATGGCGATGCGGAACGGGCTGCTGCCGCGCACCCTGCACGTCGATGCCCCGTCGACCCACGTCGAGTGGACGGCGGGTGAGGTACGGCTTCTGACGGAGGCCCAGGAGTGGCCGCACGGGGAGGAGGACCAGCGGCGTCGTGCCGGCGTCTCCGCTTTCGGGGTCAGCGGCACGAATGCGCATGTGATCCTCGAAGAGGCCGAGGTGGTCGAAGAGGCTGAGCCGCAGGAGGTGCCTGCCGGGTCGGGTGCCGGTGGTGGCGGGGT
>NZ_JODC01000039.1 GCF_000720765.1 Streptomyces sp. NRRL S-646 | reverse complement strand
GGGGTGCGGGCCTGGCCCTCCTCGTCGATGGTCAGCGCGATCAGCGCCGCGCCGTGCTCGCGGGCGAGCCGGGTGACCTTCGCGAAGCGGGAGGCGGGGTCGTCGCCGTCCTCGTAGTTGACGGAGTTGATGACCGCGCGGCCGCCGAGCTTCTCCAGCCCGGCGCGAAGGACGTCGACCTCGGTGGAGTCCAGCACGATCGGCAGGGTGGAGGCGGTGGCGAAGCGGCCGGCCAGCTCCTCCATGTCCGCAACGCCGTCCCGGCCCACGTAGTCCACACACAGATCCAGCAGGTGCGCGCCCTCGCGGATCTGCTCGCGGGCCATCTCCACACAGTCGTCCCAGCGGCCGGCCAGCATCGCCTCACGGAACTTCTTCGAACCGTTGGCGTTGGTCCGCTCGCCGATCGCCAGGTAGGAGGTGTCCTGGCGGAACGGCACGGTCTGGTAGAGGGAGGCCGCGCCCGGCTCCGGGCGCGGATCACGCGGCGGCGGCGTCAGCCCCCGCACCCGCTCCACCACGGCGCGCAGATGCTCCGGCGTCGTACCGCAGCAGCCGCCCACCAGCGAAAGCCCGTAGTCGCGGACGAAGGCCTCCTGGGCGTCCGCCAGCTCCCCTGCCGAGAGCGGATAGTGGGCGCCGTCCGCCGTCAGGACCGGCAGGCCGGCGTTGGGCATGCAGGACAGCGGCACGCGCGCGTGCCGGGCGAGGTGGCGCAGGTGCTCGCTCATCTCGGCCGGGCCGGTCGCGCAGTTCAGGCCGATCATGTCGATGCCGAGCGGCTCCAGCGCGGTCAGCGCCGCGCCGATCTCCGAACCCAGCAGCATCGTCCCGGTCGCCTCCACGGTCACCGACACGATCACCAAGGCGTCGGCGCCCCGTGCGGTCAGGGCCCGCCGGGCGCCGTGCACCGCGGCCTTCGTCTGGAGCAGGTCCTGGGTGGTCTCCACGAGCAGCGCGTCCGCGCCGCCCGCGAGCAGGCCCTCGGCGTTGTGCTGGTAGGCGTCGCGCAGGACGCCGTACGTCACATGCCCCAGGGTCGGCAGTTTCGTGCCCGGGCCCATCGAGCCCAGCACCCACCGCGTCCGCCCGTCCCGCGCCGCGAAGGCGTCCGCCGTCTGACGGGCGATCCGGGCCCCGGCACAGGACAGCTCGGTGATCCGCTCGGGGATGTCGTACTCGCCCAGCGCGGTGAGGTTGGCGCCGAAGGTGTTGGTGCCGACGCAGTCCACGCCGGCCTCGAAGTACGCCTCGTGCACCGAGCGGACGATGTCGGGGCGGGTGACGTTGAGGACCTCGTTGCAGCCCTCCAGCTGCTGGAAGTCCTCCAGGGTGGGCTCCTGCGCCTGCAGCATGGTGCCCATCGCGCCGTCGGCGACCACCACCCGGGTGGCGAGCGCCTCGCGGAGCGCGGACACACGGGCGGTCTCGGTCATGAGCGCACCACCACACGGCAGGAGAGGGCGTGTGCCGCGGCGGGCCCGTAGGCCTCTTCGAGGCGGGTCAGCAGTTCGGCGCCGTCCAGGGTGTGTTCCTGGGTGCCCACCGTCTCCAGGGCGAGGACGGCACTGACGCTGCCGAGCCGGGCCGCATCGCGCAGCTTGGCCCCGCGGGCGAGGGCGGCCAGGAAGCCCGCGCGGTAGGCGTCGCCGACGCCGGTGGGGTCCACCACGGTGCGGGCCGGGGCGGCGGGGACCTCGAGGCTGGTGCGGCCCGCCTGCCGGATCCGGGAGCCGGCCGCGCCGAGCGTGGTGATCCACAGGCCGGTGCGGGCGAGGATCTGCTCCTGCGTCCAGCCGCTGCGTTCGTGCAGGAGGACCGACTCGTACTCGTTGGTGAACAGCATCCGCGAGCGGTCGATCAGGGTGCGGACCTGGTCGCGTTCGAGGCGGGCCAGTTGCTGCGAGGGGTCGGCGGCGACGGCAAGGCCCAGTTCGTGGCACTCGCGGGTGTGCCGCAGCATCGCCTCGGGGTCGTTGGGCGAGACGAGGACCAGGTCGAGTCCTCCGGTACGGGCCAGGACCGGGGCGAGGCGGATGTGCCGGGCCTCGGCCATCGCACCGGTGTAGAAGGTGGCGATCTGGTTCTGGTCGGCGTCCGTGGTGCACACGAAGCGGGCGGTGTGCAGATCGGGGCTGACCCGCACCGACTCGGTGTCCACGCCCTGTTCCTTCAAAAGCACCCGGTGCGGCTCGAAGTCGCTGCCCACGGCGCCGACCAGCACCGGCGCAAGCCCCAGCCGGCCGAGGCCGTAGGCGATGTTGGCGGCGGCGCCGCCGCGCCGGATGTCCAGCGAGTCGGCGAGGAAGGACAGGGAGACGCACTCGAGCCGGCCGGCCATGAGCTGGTCGGCGAACCGGCCGGGGAAGACCAGGAGATGGTCCGTGGCGATGGACCCGGTGACGGCGATCCGCATGTCAGACTCCGCAGGCCCGGCGCAGCGCGTCGGCCCGGTCGGTGCGCTCCCAGGTGAAGTCGGGCAGCTCACGGCCGAAGTGGCCGTAGGCGGCCGTCTGGGCGTAGATGGGGCGCAGCAGGTCCAGGTCGCGGATGATCGCGGCCGGGCGCAGGTCGAACACCGCCTCGATGGCCTGCCGGATCTTGTCGGCGCCGGCCGTCTCGGTGCCGAAGGTCTCCACGAACAGGCCCACCGGGGCGGCCTTGCCGATCGCGTACGCCACCTGCACCTCGCAGCGGGAGGCCAGGCCCGCGGCGACGACGTTCTTGGCGACCCAGCGCATCGCGTACGCCGCCGAGCGGTCCACCTTGGAGGGGTCCTTGCCGGAGAAGGCGCCGCCGCCGTGGCGGGCCATGCCGCCGTACGTGTCGATGATGATCTTGCGGCCGGTCAGGCCGGCGTCGCCCATCGGGACCGTGTCGAGGCGGACCGCCCTGCCGCCGTCGTACTCGAGGGTGACCTGCGTCTTGCCGTCCGGGCGCAGGTAGGGGAGCGTGCCGTCCTTGCGCACGTCCGACAGGCGCTTGGACAGACGGTGCGCCAGGAAGATCGGCAGCGGCATCAGGGTGGGCGTCTCGTCGGTCGCGTAGCCGAACATCAGGCCCTGGTCGCCCGCGCCCTGCCCGTCCAGCTCGTCCTCCTGTGCACCGGCGGCTTTCTCGGTGCGGGTCTCGTAGGCCGCGTCCACGCCCTGCGCGATGTCCGGGGACTGCGCGCCGATGGACACCGAGACGCCGCAGGAGGCGCCGTCGAAGCCCTTCTTCGAGGAGTCGTAGCCGATCTGGAGGATCTTCTCGCGCACGAGCTGCGCGATCGGCACGTAGGCCTGGGTGGTCACCTCGCCGGCCACGTGCACCAGGCCGGTGGTGATCAGCGTCTCCACGGCGACCCGGGAGGCCGGGTCCTGGCGCAGGAGCGCGTCGAGAATGGTGTCGCTGATCTGGTCAGCGATCTTGTCGGGGTGACCCTCGGTCACGGACTCCGAGGTGAACAAAAGCCCCATGGCGAATTTCCTCCGCTGTCAGTCGGATGAGTCAAGCCGTGCGCTGGGTGTCCATGCCGCCGCGAAGACGTCGACCCGGATGCCCGGGAGGTGTGCGGCCTCGATTCGACGCCACCCGCGCCGAGCGCGGGTGGAGAGGAGCTCGACCAAACCTCCAGCCCCGGCCGCGCCGGGACGGAGGCTCGGCGTCCGGGCGGCGCCCGGTCGCCGGCCGCTCGCCAGGCGCTGGAGGAACGCTCGAACCCGGCGGCCCCAACGCACCGCAACGGCTCGGGCCCCGCCGTCCACCTGCGCCGCAGCCGTCACGCCGCGAACGCGGGCCTGGCGCATCCCCCCGGGCGGCACCAGCGCTGGTCCACCGGCCCTCCAGCGGGCTTCGAGCGGCCGCGCGCACAGTCGTCACACAGGTGAAATGAAGGGGGTGAACGCCGATGCCCGCACCGGCCCTACACCGCACCTCGCATCGGATCGAGGTGGCCGCTCCCGCCGGAGTGGTCTACGGACTCATCGCGGACGCCGAGCGCTGGCCGCTGTTCTTCGCCCCGAACGTGTACGTGGAACTGCTGGACCTGGAAGGCCCCGGGCAGCGCCTGCGCATGTGGGCCCGCGCCGGGGGCCGGATCACCTCCTGGATCACCCGGCGCACCCTCGACCCCGCAGCCCGGCGCATCACGTTCCGCCAGGAGGTGACCTCCGCGGCCGTGGACAGCATGCGGGGCGTCTGGAACGTCGAGCAGAGGGCTCACGGCTCCGCGCTGCTGACGCTGGAACGGCAGTTCACGGCGGCCCACGGTCACCTGGCCCCGGACCGGATCGGGGACGCCAACATCCGCGCCCACCTGGCGAACCTCAAGAGCCTCGCGGAGCGGTGGGCCGTCCTGGACGAACTGGTCGTCACTGTCGAGGACACCGTACGCGTGCAGGGGCCCTCCGAGCTCGTCTACGGCTTCCTGTACCGGGCCGCCGCCTGGCCCGGCACCGTGCCCGGTGTGACCGGCGTCCGCCTGGCGGAGGACGTGCCCGGCATCCAGACGCTGCACACCCAGGACGGCGCCGGGGACAGCGCCGCGGTGCGGCTGTGTTTCCCGCACGGCGGGCTCATCGTCTACAAGGTGACCCAGCCGCCCGAGCTGGTCTCGGGCCAGGCCGGGGAGTGGTCGGTGGAGCCCGATCCGGCCGGTGTGACGGTGCGGGCACGCCACCAGGTGGTGCTCAACGAGCACGACGTGGCGCGGGTGCTGGGAGCGGACGCGGGCCTGGCCGACGCCCGCCGCCACGTCCGTGAACGCGTCGGCCGCCACAGCGCCGCCCTCCTCGACCTGGCCCGCCGGCACGCGGAGGACGCCGTCCGCGCGCTCACCCCGAGCGGCCTGCCGGGATGGTCATGACCCTCACCACGGGCATCGGTCTCCCGCCGGGGGCCACGGACGGGCGCAGCGCCGCGCTGTGCCGCGCCGCCCGCGTGGACACCCTGCTCGAAAACCCCTACGACCCGGTCAACGAACACGGCTTCGCCGCCTTCCTCGCCGCCGACCGGGAACGCCGCCCGGCACGGCCTACCGAAAGGCTGCTCGCCGATGCGGGTCTGGCCGCCGAGTTCGTCCCCGCCCGCCACGGCGGCGGCCTGACCCGGGCCGACCTGCTCATGAAGGTGCTGCGGCCCGTCTTCCGCCGCGATGTGGCCCTCGGCTTCGCCGCCGGTGTCACCTCGCTGTTCGCCGCCTCCGCGGTATGGGCGGCCGGCACCGACGCCCAGCAGCGGGCCCTGGCCCGGCTGCTGCTGGGCGGCGGACGCACCACCGTGGTGCACCCCGGGCTCGCCCCGGCCGGCGGGGTCCGGCGCGAGGAGGTCACCGCCCGGCGCACGGCCGGCGACACCGCGATGCTCGTCAGCGGCCGCAAGGACGTGATCATCGACGCGGCCCGCGCGGATGTCTACGTCGTCCACGCCCGCACCGCCGACGCCGGCTCCCGCACCCACTCGGTCCTCCTGCTGGAGGCCGCGCAGCTGCCTGGCGCGACATGGCAGCGGCTGCCGCGGGTCGCCACCGACGGCATGCGCGGCGCCGTCTTTTCCGGACTGCGGTTCACCCGCTGCCCGGTGAGCGACGACGCCCTCGTGGGCCGGCCCGGCGACGGCGCCGCGCTGGCCCTGCGCATGAACCAGGTCAACCGCTGCCTCGTCGCCGGCGCCGCGAGTGCCGCCCTCGACCCGGTCCTGCGCGCCGCCGTGCACACCGCCACCGACGGCCGCACCGGGCCACCGGCCCGCCGCTGGCACCGTCCGCTCGCCGGGGTCTTCACCGACCTGCTCGTGTGCGACGCCCTCGCCACCGTGTGCCTGCGCGCGGTGGGCCTGCTGCCCGACCAGGCCCACGCCCCGACGGTGGCCGCCACCTACACCGTGCCCGCGCTGCTCACCGACGCCCTGGAGGAGCTGTCCGCCGTGCTGGGCACGCACGGCGGGCGCGACGACCTGCTGCACGGCATCCTGGCCAAGCTGGTGCGCGACCTGCCGGCCGCCGGTCTGGGCCGCGACGGCGCCGCGGCCTGCCAGGCCGTGATCCTTCCCCAACTGGGCGCGCTGGCCCAGCAGTCCTGGCTCGTGGAGGAGGAGCCGCCCGCCGAACTGTTCCGCCGGCGGGCCGACCTGCCGCCGCTGGACCACGGGGCGCTGGCCTTCGCGGGCGGCGGGGACTTCCTGGCCGCCGCACTGACCGCAGCCGCCGAACGGCTGGGCCGCTCGCGGCGGGCCGGCGGCCGCATCGCCCTGCTGGCCGATCTGGCCGACGGCTTCCTTGCGGAGCTGCGCCTGCTGCGCGAGCAGTGCGCCCTGCTGCCCGGCCAGGGCGGCGACGCCCTGTCCGGGCCGGCGGCCTGCGCCCTGAGCGACCGCTACGGACTGCTCGCCGCGGCGGCCGCCGTGCTGGCCGTCTGGGAGGGCCAGGAGGCAGCCGACCCGTTCCTCGCCGATCCCGGCTGGGCGGTGCTCGCCCTGTCCCGCCTCGGCCGCCGGCTCGCCATCGCGCTGCCCGACCTACCCCAGGACTGCGTCACGGGCGTCCTGGACGAACTGCTGCGGCGCCACCACACCGGCCGCAGCTTCGACCTCGACGGGACCGAACTCGCCCTGTGAGCGGCAGCCGCCACCGTGAGCGGCGGCCGTCACCGTGAGGCGCGGCCGTCACCGTGAGCGGCAGCCGCCGCCCCACGCCCGCAGCAGCCCATTCCACGCGCCCGCACCAGAGCCCGCCGCGGGCCCGCAGGCGCCGGCCGGCGCAACCCGGCCAGTGATCCACGAGAGGAGCCAACGGATGACGCAGGCACCCCGCATCACCCAGCCCGTGCACGTGCCGGGGCCGTCCGGGCCGTGGGACGAGGTCGCAACGGCCATGGACCGGTGCGGCAGCGCGGTGGTCTTCACCACCTGGGGGGAGTGGCTGAGCGCGGTCGTCACCGAACCCCGGCTGCGCCTGCTGCTGGGCCGCGACTGGCCGCGCTACCGGCGCACCGCCGACCCGCTGGTACGGCACCGGTTCGCCGCCGCCCGCCTGGTGCTGAAATACACGGCGGCGGCCGCCCTTGGCACCGACGCCGCCGGACTCGACCTCGCCTACAAGATCGGCGGGCGTCCCCACCTGCGCGGGATACGCCAGGTCGACGTGGCTCTGTCACACACCGACGAGCTCATCGTCGTCGGCATCAGCCGCGGCGGGCGGATCGGCGTCGACGCCGAACCGCTGACGCGGACCCTGACCTACGACGTGATGCGCGAGCGGATGTGCACCCCCGCCGAACGGGCCGCCCTGAACGGCCTCGACGGCCCGGCACGGACCGCCGCGCTGCTGCGGCTGTGGACCCTGAAGGAGGCCTACACCAAGGCGCTGGGACAGGGACTGCGGCTGGACTTCACCGAGTTCGGCTTCCCCGCCGGCGCCGAGGGGGAGTTCACCGCCCACGACGGCGCGGGCCTGCTGGCCCCCGACGGCAGCCCCGCCGCACCGGACACCTGGTCGCTCGGCACCTACCGGACGATGGAGCGCTATCTGGTCGCGGTGGCCCGCTACGCCACGGGCCCGGCCGCGGTGCCCGGCGGCGCCGACCGGCCCGTGGCCGACGAGCGGTCCATGAGCCTGGTGGCGCAGCTGCTGCCCCGCCACACCGACGCCGCAGGGCCGCATCAGCCCCGCTCAGGGGCCGCTTAACGATGCCTGGAGGCCACGGGCCATCCCCTTTCGGCCGGGCTAACGTGCCCCATGCATACATCTGCCGGCCCGGAGCAT
The DNA here is from genome assembly GCF_000720765.1 of Streptomyces sp. NRRL S-646. Lineage (GTDB taxonomy): Bacteria > Actinomycetota > Actinomycetes > Streptomycetales > Streptomycetaceae > Streptomyces. The sequence continues at coordinate 37,070 of NZ_JODC01000039.1, read as the reverse complement.
GAGGAGGCAGCCGGGCTTCCACGGGGCGAAAGGAGAGGCGGCTCATGAGCGAACGCGGCTGCGCGCACACGCCGTTGACCGTCGTGGCCGGCGGGGCGGTCCTGCAGCTGCACGGCCTGCTCGGCCCGGCCGCCGTGGACAGGGCCCTTGCCCGTGCCGTCGTACGCCGCCCCGACCTGCGCGGCTGGAGCCTGGACGGCGACGACGTGCCGCACCCGGACCAGGCACCGGCGCCGGGTGTGCTGCACGCCCGCCTGCGGCGGCACGGGCCCGCCCACCACACCCTGCACCTGGCCGCCGGACGGCCGGAGGGCCCCGAAGCGGCGCACGAAACAGCGCACGAGGCGGCCGGCCTGATGGCGGATCTGCTGAGCGTGCCGCCCGGCCCGGTACCGCTGGAACCCGCCCTGCGCGCCGTGCTGCGCACCCTGGACGAGGCTCCGCACCGCGCACACCGCGGCCTGCTGCTGCGGCTGGGCGACGCCGTCGGCCCACCCGTGCTGCGCCAGGCACTGGCCGCGGTGCTCGCCGCCCATCCGCTCCTGTGCACTGCGCTCGGGCCGGGCCCGGCGGGCACCCTGCTGCTGGGCACCCGCCGGCAGGGCGCCCCCCTGCCGGACGGCCTGCTGACGACGGCCCGGTTCACCGGCCGCGCCGCCTTCGACGCGGCCCTCGCCGGCGCGCGCCGCGGCCTCGACCCGCGCACCGGGGCGTCGCTGCGTGCCGTGCACGCCCAGGGCGGCGTCCCGGGCCTTGCCCAAAGCGATCTGCTCTTCCTGGCCGTGCACGACCTCGCCGCCGACCCGGCGTCCTGGCGGATCCTGCTGGAGGACCTGGACACGGCCCTGGGAGCACTCGCCTCGGGAAGGAGCCCTGCGGTGCAGGGCGATGGGGGGTGGCTGGAGCAGTGGAGCGCACGGCTGGCCGTCACGTCCGCCGGCCACGGCGACGAGGCCTCCGGCGCCGCCGCCCCGGCACTCGCCTCCGGTACGGCCGCCGGGAGCGGTGCGCCATGCGCCGCCCTCGGCGCCGCGGCCGAGGGCGGCAGCGCCGAGGGGGTCACCGCCGCGGGCTTCGGCGCCGACAGCGCCACCGCCGCGGACGGCACCGCGCCGGACGGGGACGGCGGCCCGCAGGCGGCGTACGCCCGCTTCAGCCTGGGCGCGCGCGAAACCCGGCTGATCACCGCCGTCCTGCCGCACCATCACCGGCTGTCCGCCGCCGAACTGCTCGCGGGAGCCTTCGGGCAGGCCCTGGCCCGCTGGGGCCACACGCACGAGGCCGTCTTCGACCTGTGCACCGACGGGCGCACCCTCCTGCCCGCGCACGCGCGTGCCGTGGGCCCGTACACCCGCGCCCGGCGCATCCGGCTGGACGCCGACCCGGACCTGGCGCCCGCACGGTTCCTCGTCGCCGTGGCGAGCGCCCTGACCGCGGACGAGCCGCCGGGCACCGGCCAGGGACCGCCCACGGCAGAACGCCTGCCGCGCATCCGCCTCACCCCTCACGACCCGGCACAACTCCCGGCGCCCTTCGCCCGCTTCACCCTCGCCGGCACCGACGAGGACCACGCGCCCCGGCCTCCCGGGGGCCTGGGGGAGTACGACATCGAGGTCCGCACCCACGTACAGGACGGCAGGTTGCACGTCCGGGCCGTCGCCGGCGGCGGCCGGGCAGCCCTGGACGCGCTGTGCGGGCAGCTGCGCTCGGTACTGGAGCACTTGGCGGGCCCGGAGCAGCCGGCGGGCCCGGACGCGGAGGGGGCCTGGGCCCGGTACCCCGGGCCGGTCCTCGCCGCCACCCCCCGCCAGCAGGAACTGCTCGCCCCGTGCCTGGCCCGCCCCGCTGCCGGCCACCACATCGAGCAGCTGCAGTGGACCTGGCACGGGCCGCTGGACAGCGAACGGTTCACCGCCGCGTGGCAGGCGGTGGCCGGCAGCGAGACCCTGCTGCGCGCCGCGTTCGACCCGCGTGACCCCACCCGGATCACCCTGCACGAACACGCCACCGTCCAGGTCGAACGGCTCTCGCACCAGGACATCACCTGGCCCTCGCTGCTGGAACGCGACCGCCGCCGGGGCGTGGACGTCCACCGGCCGGGACCGCTGCGGATCACCCTGCACGAGCAGCCGGCGTCCCAGGCGGGAGCGGCGCAGACCCGCGTCCTGCTGACGTTCCACCAGGCGCTGGTCGACACGTGGAGCGCGCAGGTGCTGCTGCGCGAGTTCTACCGCGCCTACCTCAACGAGGGCTCTCCCGCCGGCGGTGAGCGGCGGCCCGACCTGCGCGACTACACACGATGGCTCGACGAGCAGGACACCGCGGGCGCACGGGACTTGTGGGCCGGCGCCACCCCGCCGCCGGGCGCGGCCGTGCACCCGGCGCGCCCGGGAGCGCCCACCTCCCACACCGGCTCCCGGCGGATCTCGAGGCGGCTGTCGCGGCAGGACGCCGTACGGCTCGTCCACTGGGCGGCCGGCTGCGGCGTCACCGAGACGGCGGCCCTGCACGCCGCCTGGGCGCTGCTGCTGCACCGGGCCACCGCGACCGTCCAGCCGGCCACCGTGGCCTTCGGCGTCTCCGTCGACGGCCGGGGCATCTGCCTGGACGGCGCGGAGCAGCTGACCGGTCCGCTGCTGGGCGTGCTCCCGATGAGCGTCGACGTCGACCCGGCCGGCACGGTGCCCCAGCTGCTGACCGCGCTGCGGGACCGGGCCCTGGACATGTCCGCGTACGAATGGATCAGCACCGAGGATCTGCGGCGCTGGAACGCGCGCGGTAACGACGAGGAACTGTTCGCCACGGCGGTCCTCTTCGAACGGCCCGTGCGGCCCGCCGACGACCTCGTGGCCGAACTCGCCGGGCACGGCATCACCTTCGAGCCGCCGCACAGCACCGGCGCGTCCAGCACGCTGCCGATCGCACTCCTCGCCCGCTACGACCGGCTCGGCAACCTCGTGATCACCGCGATCCACGACCGCAGCCGTTTCGCCGAGTCCGAGGCGGCCAAGCTGCTCGCGCAGTCCATGCGGCTGCTGCGCGTCTTCCCCGACCTCGCCGACGGCAGCCGGCCCATCGCCGCGGTCCTCGACGCGCTGTCCGACTCGGAGGTGCCCCGCATGGCGCCCGCGGCCGGACCCGGCGACAGGGTGCTGGCCACCCTGAGCCCGGGCCGGCGCACCGGCGGTCCCGCCGTCTGTCTCGTCCCCCCACCGGGCGCGGACCACGCCTGCTACGGCGTCCTCGTGCCCCTGCATGCCGGCCCCGGGCCGCTGCTGGCGGTGGCCACCGCCCAGGCCGAACCGCACACCGTGGCGCAGGCACTGCTGAGCGTCCTCGGCCCCCACCGCCCCCTGGTGCTGGCGGGCTGGTCCGGCAGCGGACAGCCGGCCCACCGCATCCGGGGGAGGCCGGTGCTGCGTCTTCACCCGCGCCCTCGACCAGGTCCTCAGCTCCCTCGGCGAGGGCCGCCACCCGTGACCGGCGGCGCGGGGGAGGCCGGTGCGGGGTCCCCTCGCCGGGGGAGGCCGGTGCTGCGTCTTCACCCGCGCCCTCGACCAGGTCCTCAGCTCCCTCGGCGAGGGCCGCCACCCGTGACCGGCGGCGCGGGGGAGGCCTGTACCGGGTCCCTCGCGCCGCATCCTCGGCGAGGGCCGGCACCCGTGACCGGCGGCGCGGGGCGGGAATCGCCGGCCCGCGCTCTCGGCGGCAGCCCGGGCCGGTGAGCGGTGGACGGGGGAGGCCGGTGCTGCGTCTTCACCCGCGTCCTCGGTCAGGTTCTCGGCGCATGGGGCGGCAGCAGGCCCCCGTGATCCACGGGGCGGGGCGGGGATTGCCGGCCCGTGCTCTTGGCGGCAGCCCGGGCCCATGACCGGCCGGGCGGGCCGGGCCGGTGCCGGATCACTCGCCGGCGCTCTCGGCCCGATCCCCGGCGCCCCCGGCGGCAGCCCAGCCGGCCCCCGTGATCGGGCACGGGGCCGGCAGGCTGGTCCGGTTGCGCGGGTCGGCCTGAGTGTTCCTCGAGCTGTTTCTGCTGCACTCCCGAGCGGATGGCCGGCCGCAGGAGCCGGGCCGATCGTGGGAGGCAGGACGCCGATGCGTACCGACCGCACACCCATGAGGCTGGGGGCGCTGTTGCCCGCCCCGGCGCTCGGGCACCACGCCGCTGCGTGGCGGCACCCCGACGTCCGGCCCGAGAGGGCGCTCAGCCTCGACCTGTACCGCGCTCTCGCGCAGACCGCCGAGCGCGGCAGGCTGGACTTCCTGCTGCTGGCGGACAGCCTGGGCGAGCAGGCCGCCGGCGAGGCCGCCCGGCACGGCCGCGACAGCACGGTGGCCCACCTGGAACCGCTGACGCTGCTGTCCGCGCTGGCCGTGCACACCCGGCACATCGGCCTCGCGGCCCCGGCGACGACGGCCTTCAACGAACCGTGGCCCCTCGCCCGCTTCCTCGCCTCGCTCGACGTCCTCAGCGGCGGCCGCACCGGCTGGCACGTCACCGTGCCCGTGACCGACGCGCAGGCCCGCAACTTCGGCCTGGACCGGGCGCCGGGCGAGGCCATGTCGTACCACCGGGCGCAGGAGTTCCTGGAGGTCACCGGCCGGCTGTGGGACGGCTGGGAGGACGACGCGTTCCTCTACGACCAGGCCGGCGGCCGCTACACCGACCCCGCCAAGGTGCACCCGGCCGGCCACCGGGGCGACCACTTCCAGGTGGGCGGCCCGCTCACCGTGCCGCGCCCGCCGCAGGGCCGCCCCGTGCTGCTGCACCCCGCGCCTTGTGGCGCCGACGCGCGGGAGTTCGCCGCGCAGTGGGCCGACGTGCTGCTGAGCGGGCAGCGCACCGTGGTGCGGGCCCGCGCGGAACGGCGCGCGCTGCGTGCCCTGGCCGCCGACCGGGGCCGCGACCCGGACCAGGTGCGCATCCTGGCCACGGTGTTCGTGGTGACCGGCCGCACGAGGGCCGAGGCCGAGGACACCTACGCCGCCCTGCAGGACCTGCTGGATCCCGCCGCCCGGCTCGGCGCCCCCGGCACCGCCCCCGGCACCGCGCCCGGCACCGCGCCCGGCCCCGCGCCCGGCCCCGCGTTCCTGCTCGGGTCCGCCACCGACGTCGCCGACGAGCTGGAGGAGTGGTTCACCCAGGGCGCCGCCGACGGCTTCGTGTTCCTGCCCGGCCACCTGCCCGCGGGGCTGGCCGCGCTGGCCGACCTGGTGGTCCCCGAGCTGCGCCGCCGCGGCCTGGCCCGCACCCGCTACGACGGCTACACCCTGCGCGACCACCTGGGGCTGGCGCGCCCTGGGGCGGTGACCGGGAGCGGTTGTGGGCCACTTCTCAAGCGCCTCTCCAAGCACCTTTGAGCGGCTCCTGTGACCGTGGGCGGGTCCGACACTACGTATCGGGAAAAGAGGAGGACGGTCCATGCCGCTGCAGACGACCAGGTCCTCGGTGACGGGGGAGACGTGGACGCCTGGTCGATAACCGCCGCATTCCTGCGGGCTGTCGGCCGGTCGCTGGCCGCGGCCGGCGCCATCTGGGTCTGCATCCCCGTCCCGGACGAATCGGCCCGGGAGTGGATCCTGCTCACGCCCCCGCCGGGGCACCCCGAGCGGCTTCGCCCCGACGTCCCGCTCAGTGCGGTCGAACGGCACCTGGCACGCTCGCTGTCGCACCCGGAGGACCTCGCATGACCATCGCTACCGAGGCTGTGGAACGTGACCGTCTGACCGAACTCGCCGAGATCAAGGCGCTGGCGGTCGACGGCCCCGACGACCAAGCCACCGCACGCCAGCACGCCAAGGGCAAGCTGACCGCCCGGGAGCGCATCGACCTGCTGCTGGACGAGGGATCGTTCCAGGAGATCGAGGCCCTGCGCCGGCACCGCGCGACCGGCTTCGGGCTGGAGGACAAACGGCCCTACACCGACGGTGTCGTCACCGGGTGGGGCACCGTCCACGGCCGTACCGTCTTCGTCTACGCGCACGACTTCCGCATCTTCGGCGGCGCGCTCGGCGAGGCCCACGCCACCAAGATCCACAAGGTGATGGACCTGGCCCTCGCGGCCGGCGCCCCGCTCGTCTCGCTCAACGACGGTGCGGGCGCCCGTATCCAGGAGGGTGTCACCGCGCTCGCCGGCTACGGCGGCATCTTCCAGCGCAACACCCGGGCCTCCGGTGTCATCCCGCAGATCAGTGTGATGCTGGGCCCGTGCGCCGGGGGAGCGGCGTACTCGCCGGCCCTGACGGACTTCGTGTTCATGGTGCGTGAGACCTCGCAGATGTTCATCACCGGACCGGACGTCGTCAAGGCCGTCACCGGCGAGGAGATCACGCAGAACGGGCTCGGCGGGGCCGACGTCCATGCGGGCGTCTCCGGCGTGGCGGCCTTCGCCCACGACGACGAGGCCGCCTGTCTGGAGGACGTACGGTTCCTGCTGTCGCTGCTGCCGTCCAACAACCGTGAGACGGCGCCGCACCAGGCATCCGGCGACCCGGCCGGCCGGCTCACCCGGGCGCTGCGGGAGATCGTCCCGGCCAGCGCCAACCAGGCCTACGACATCCGCGCGGTCATCGAGGAGATCGTCGACGACGGCGAGTACTTCGAGATCCAGCCCCACTGGGCGGCCAACGTGGTGTGCGCGCTGGTCCGTCTCGACGGCCACGTCACCGGCGTCGTCGCCAACCAGCCCGCCGCCTTCGCCGGCGTCCTGGACATCAACGCCAGCGAGAAGGCGGCACGGTTCGTGCAGTTCTGCGACGCCTTCTCCATCCCGCTGGTGACACTGGTCGACGTGCCGGGCTTTTTGCCGGGCGTGGACCAGGAACACGGCGGCATCATCCGGCACGGCGCCAAGCTGCTGTACGCCTACTGCAACGCGAGTGTCCCGCGGGTGCAGCTGATCCTGCGCAAGGCCTACGGCGGCGCGTACATCGTCATGGACTCGCGTTCCATCGGCGCGGACGTCTCCCTGGCGTGGCCCACCAACGAGATCGCCGTGATGGGCGCCGAGGGCGCAGCCAACGTCATCTTCCGCCGGGAGATCGCCGCCGCCGACGACGGCGACGCCGTGCGCGCGCAGAAGATCAAGGAGTACCAGTCGGAGCTGATGCACCCCTACTACGCCGCCGAACGCGGCCTGGTGGACGACGTCATCGACCCCGCCGACACCCGCTCCGCACTGATCGGCGCGCTCGCCATGCTGCGCTCCAAGCACGCCGGCCTGCCCTCCCGCAAGCACGGCAACCCGCCGCTGTGAGGGGCGAGGAGGACACCATGACCTGCTGGCGCATCACGGGCGGCACCCCCACGGCGGAGGAGACCGCCGCCGTGGCCGCGGTGCTCACCGCGCTGCTGGCCCCCCGCGCCGCCGCGGGCGAGGACACCGGGGCGGGCCAGGCGGCCACCGTCTGGCACCGCCCGCACCACAACCCGCACCCGGCCGCCGGGACCTGGCAGTCCGGCTGAGCGCCCGCGGGCGGCTGCAGAGCCGTTCAAGCACCGCTCCAGCCCGGGGCGGCACCGTAGCGGCGAACACCCACCCTTACCGAACCCCGTCAGGAGAGATGCGCCATGACCGACGCGCGGCTGGTCGGAACCTGGACCACGGAACTCGAGGACGACGGCAAGTCCGTGTTCGGACTGGCGTCCTTCACCGGTGACGGCTCCGTCACCTGCTACCAGGTGAACGCCAAGAACATCGGACTGGGCAACTGGGAGCCCACCGGCAAGGACTCCTTCCACTACAACTTCCACATCCTCGCCGTCAGCCCCGAGGGCCGGCACGTCGGCGAGGCGCACGTCTTCGTCGAGGGCGAGTTCGTCTCCGACGACTGCTGGGAGGGCACCGGCGGCGCCAACTTCTACTCGCCCACCGGTGACCTGCTGCGCGGCCACGAGGGCTCCAAGGTCGTCGCCCGCAAGTTCGGCATCGACAAGTAGCCGGCCCGGCACGCCGGCGCACGCACCGCCGCCGTCACCCCCGGCCGGCACCTCACGCAGGAAGGACCCGCCATGCTGCGCGATCGCCTCGAAGGTGAGCTCGTTCTCCCGTCGGATCCGGGGTACGGGCTGGCCACGCAGCTGCAGAACACCGAGTACGACGGCGTCACCCCCGCTGCCGTCGCCTACTGCCACTCGGCCAAGGACGTGGTGGCCTGCGTCCGGCACGCCCGGGACACCGGCGTCCGCGTCCATGTGCGCAGCGGCGGCCACAGCTTCAACGGCTGGTCCACCGGTGAGGGCCTGGTGATCGACCTGTCGCGGATGAACCAGGTCGCCGCCGACGCCGGCACCGTGCGCATCGGCGCCGGCATCCAGTCCCTGGACGCCCTGGACCGGCTCAAGCCGCTGGGCCGCCAGATCATCACCGGCACCTTCCCCACGGTCGGCCAGGGCGGCTTCCTCACCGGCGGCGGACTGGGCTGGCAGACCCGCCGGTTCGGCGTGGCGAGCGACCGGATCGTCTCCGGCCGCGTCGTGCTGGCCGACGGCCGCACCGTTGCCGCCTCGGCCGGCGAACACCCGGACCTGTACTGGGCGCTGCGCGGGGGAGGCGGCGGTACGTTCGGCATCGTCACCGACTTCGAACTGCTGCCCGTCGACGCGCCCCGGCTGACCTCCTTCGAGACCCTGTGGTCCTACGAGGACGCCGCCGACGTGCTGGCGGCCTGGCAGGCCTGGGCGGCGCAGGGCAGCGACGACCTCGGCACCTCCCTGGTCGTGCTGCCCGGCATGTTCGGGCCCGGCGGGCAGCCGGTGGTGAAGGCGTGGGGCGTGCACCTGGGCGCACCCGAGGACCTCGAACGCGCCCTGGACGAGCTCACCGAGCGCACCGGCACCAAGCCCGTGCACCGCGAGACGGGTACCCCCGGCCCGTACGCCGACGTCATGCACGAGGCGCTGTGCGGTTCGAAGACCGTGCAGCAGTGCCACCGCACCGGCACCCATCCCGAGGCGGCCGGCCACCGCCACCCCTACACCCGGCAGGCCTACCGGCTCACCGGCCGGCCCGTCACCCGCGCCCAGGCGCAGACCCTCCTCGATGCGTGGGACCCGGACCTGGACGGCGAACGCTATCTGCTGTGCATCGCCCTGGGCGGGGCCGCCAACCGGGCCGGCCGCACCGAGACGGCGTACGTGCACCGCGACGCCCAGTTCCTGATGGGCTATCAGATAGCCACGCGGGACGCGGAAGAGGCCGCACACCACCCCGCCGGGCTGCAGGAATGGGCCGATGGGTGCGATGCCGCGCTCGCCCCGCTGGCCACCGGCTCCTACATCAATTTCCCCTCCTCCCGCATCGGCCCCGACTGGGAGAGCGACCACTTCGCCGAGAACGCCCCCCGGCTGCGCGCGGTCAAGCACCACTACGACCCCGACGACTTCTTCCACCACGCGCAGAGCATCCGCCCCGAACCCGGCCGGATTACGGAGACCCCACGATGAAGACGGACCTGACCGACAAGGTGGTGCTCGTCACCGGCGCCTCCCGCGGCATCGGCCGGGCCACGGCCCTCGCCTACGCCGCCGAGGGCGCGCGGGTCGCGCTCACCTACCACGTGGACGAGGCGGGCGCGAAGGAGACCGCCGACCAGGTGGCCGCCGCGGGCGGCACCGCCCTCGTTCTCCGCCACGACCTCGCCGACCCCGACTCCCTCCGCACCGCCGTCGACACCGTCGCCGGACAGTGGGGCGGCATCGACGTGCTGGTCGCCTGCGCCGTGGAGTGGGGCGAGGCCATCCCGCGGCCCGGCCGGCAGATGCCCGCCTTCGAGGACGTGCCGGCCGCCCAGTGGCAGCGGGTGCTGCGCACCGGCCTGGATGCCGCCTTCGACACCGTCCAGGCCGTGCTGCCCCGGATGCGGGGCCGGCAGTGGGGCCGCATCGTCCTGCTCGGCGCGGGCCTGGCGGACACCGGGATGGTCGGCGCGGGCGCGTACGGGGCCGCCAAGGCCGGCCTGTACGGCCTGGTGCGCAGCCTCGCCTGGGAGCTCGGGCCGGCCGGGATCCTGGTCAACCTGGTCGTGCCCGGCCAGACCCTGACCGAGAACGTGCTCGCCCACGCCTCGCCCGGGTTCCTTCAGAACAAGGCCGCCTCGCTGCCGTCGGGCCGGATGAACACCCCGGACGACGTCGCCCGCACCATCGTCTTCCTGGGCTCCGCCGCCAACGGCAACGTCCACGGCGAGGCCCTGCGCGTCACCGGCGGCCTGTGAACGCCTTGCCCGCCCCCTAGTCCACCAGCGGACCCGCCGTCCGAAGCCGGCGGCCGCACACCCTGGAGAACCCATGCCCGACACACTCGACGCGCCGACCACTGTGGCGGACGGGAGCGACGACGCTCCCGCCTACCCGATCCAGCGCACCTGCCCCTACCGCATGCCGCCCGGATACGAGGAGCTGCGGGACAAGGGCCCGATCTCCCGCGTCACCCTGTGGAACGGACGGGTGGCCTGGCTGGTGACCGGCAACGAGGCCGGCCGCCGGCTGTTCCCGGACCCGCGGCTGTCCTCCGACGTCCTGGACCCCCGCTTCCCGCTGCTCGCCCCACGGATCGAGGCCCAGCGCCAGCAGGCCGCCGCGCCGCCGCTGGTCGGCGTCGACGACCCGGTGCACGCCCGCCAGCGCCGCATGGTGCTGCCCAGCTTCGGCGTCCGGCAGGTCAACGCGCTGCGTCCGGTGATCCAGCGCTACGCCGACGAACTGCTGGACAAGATGCTGGCCAAGGGCCCGGGCAGCACCGTCGACCTGCTCACCGAGTACGCGCTGCCCATGCCGTCCGCCGTCATCTGCACCCTGCTCGGCGTCCCCTACGAGGACCACCACTACTTCGACGAGCGCTCCCGGCATGTGCTGTCCTCCTCCGGCCCCGAGCAGGCGGCCCAGGCGCAGCAGGCGTTCACCGAGATCCTCGCCTACCTGGACGACCTGATCAGCCGCAGGCAGGCCGAGCCGGGCGACACCCTGCTGGACGAGCTGATCAGCCGTCAGCTCGAGGAGGGCAAGGTCGACCGGCAGGAGCTGGCGATGCTCGCCACCGTCCTGCTGGTCTCCGGGCACGAGACCACCTCCAACATGATCGCGCTGTCCACGATGGCGCTGCTGGCCCACCCCGAGCAGCTGGAGCAGCTGCGCGCCGACGAGTCGCTGATGCCGCGCGCGGTGGACGAGCTGATGCGTTTCGCCTCCATCGGCGACATGCTGATGCGCGTGGCCAAGGAGGACGTCGAGATCGAGGGCCGCCTGATCAAGGCCGGCGACGGGGTGATCCTGTCGACGATGCTGATGAACCGGGACCCCGACTCCTTCGAGCGCCCCGACGAGCTGGACATCCGCCGCCAGTCCGGCCGCCATGTCGGCTTCGGCTACGGCATCCACCAGTGCATCGGCCAGAACCTCGCGCGGGCCGAGATGGAAATCGCCCTGGCGACCCTGCTGCGCCGCGTTCCCACGCTGCGGCTGGCCGTGCCCGCCGACCAGGTCGGCGTGAACGCGCCGTTCGTGCTGCAGGGCGTCACCGACCTGCCCGTCACCTGGTAGGCCCTCGTGCGCATCTCCATCGACAGCGACCGGTGCATCGGCTCCGCCCAGTGCATGGTGGCCGTGCCCGCCGTGTTCGAGCAGGACGAGGACGGCCTGTCCACGGTGATCGCGGGCCGCGAGGACGGCGCCGGGCAGCCGCTGGTGCGCGAGGCCGCGCGCGCGTGTCCCGTCCAGGCCATCTCCCTCACCGAGACGGATCCCGCCTGATCCCGCCCTGCCGGGGCCGGCACGCAAGGCCCCGGCCCTTTCTGCCGGCGGCCCGGGTACGGCGGCGGTGCGGCGCCCGTACCCGGCCGCCGGCTGCGTCCCCCTTTCCGGCGCCCGCGCTGCGGTTGCCCCGCGCATCCCCTGAAGCCCACGGAAGGAAGCCATGGACATCCGCAGCCTCGACGGCGACGCCCCGGCGACGATCGCACTGCTCCTGCCCGGGTTCCGGGAGACGATGAGCCTGGAACTGCCCGGCGACCCGCCGGTCTCGGCCGCCCTGCTGGCCCGGCTGCTGCAGCGCCGGCACGGCGCCGACCGGATCGTCCTGGCCGCCTTCGACGACGAGGGCCGGCCTGCCGGATGCGTCAAACTGGGCCTGGACCAGGGCGATCCCGACGGCCCGGGCCACGGATCCCTGTGGGTCTTCCCCTCCTTCCGGCGCCGCGGCGCCGGCACGGCCCTGGCCGATGCCGCCCGCGCCGAGCTGCACCGCCGCGGCCGCGGCCCGCTCCTGATCGACGCCCCGCACACCCCGGCCGCCGAGGCGTTCGCCGCCGCCCGCGGGGCCGGGCGCTGCGGCACCAACCTGCGCAACCGTCTCGTGCTGCGCGGCCCGGTCAGGGCCGCTCTGAGCGACCTGGCCGGCCGGGCGGTGGCCGGCTACCGCCTGGTGCACTGGCAGGGCCGCTGCCCCGCCGAACTGGTCGACTCCTACGCCCGCGCCTGGCAAACCCTGGACGCACCCGTCAACGGCCGGGCCGGGGTTGGCCGGCCCACCGCCGAGGACGTGCGCTTTCGTGAGGGAGAGGCCGCCCGGGCCGGCCACCGGCCCTACGTCAGCGCCGCCGTCGCCGAGGACAGCGGCGAGGTCTGCGGGTACGCCACCCTCCTGGTGCGGGACAGCCCGATGGCGGACACGGGGGAGACGCTCGTCCTCACCGGCCGGCGCCGCCGCGGCCTCGGCACCTGGCTCAAGGCCGACGTGCTGTGCCGGGTCGCCCGCGACAACGAACACCTGGCGCTCGTGCAGGCCTTCAACGACGTGCGCAACACCCCGATCGTCGCTCTCAACCGCCGCCTGGGGTTCTGCGCGGACAGCTCCTGGTCGACGTATTCCCTGCCCTGCTGACAGCCCCTGCCCGCGGCCCGCGGCGCGAGCCGCGTTCGAGCCGGGATCCAGTGGCCGCTGCCACGATCCGGTACAGACCGGCATCCGCGAGAGGGGTTCCTTGTGAGTACCAGCAGCACACGTGTACTGATCGCCGGCGGGAGTCTCGTCGGCCTGTCGACGGCGCTGTTCCTCGCGCATCACAACGTGCCCTGCATCCTGGTCGAACGCCACCCCGGCACCTCCGTCCACCCGCGCGCCGTCGGCTACTACCCGCGCACCGCCGAGCTTTTGCGCACGGTGGGCGTGGAGGAGGCGGCCAAGAGCGCCGCGTCCGGTTTCGAAAAGCACAAGACGCGCGCCGGCGTGGTCTCGCTGGCCGGGGAGGTGCTCTTCAGCAAGGAGGAACTCGCCGGCGGCGACGACCTCGCGGACCTGACCCCCTCCAGGCTGCTGCTGCTTCCGCAGGACCGGCTGGAGCCCCTGCTGCGGGCACGGGCCGAAAAACTCGGCGCCGACCTGCAGTTCGGCACCGAGCTGGTCTCTTTCACACAGGACGACGACGGCGTCAGCGCCGTCCTGAAGGGCCCGGACGGCGACGAGAGCACGGTGCGCGCCGACTACCTGGTGGCCGCGGACGGCCCGCGCAGCACGGTGCGCGAGGCGCTCGGCATCCCGCGCCAGGGCCGCGGGGTGCTCTCACGGCACGTCAGCATCGCCTTCGGCGCCGACTTCGCCGCGGTGCTGGGCGAGCGCCGCTACAGCGTCGTCCACGTCAAGAACGACACCGTCACCGGCATCCTGGTGCACGACGACACCCTCACCGAGGGCACGCTGATCGTCGGCTACGACCCGGAGCGGGGCGAGAGCCTTCAGGACTTCACCGACGCCCGGTGCGCCGCACTCGTCCGCGCGGCCATCGGCTCGGACACCGTCGAGGTCACCGTGCGCTCCCGTTTCCCGTGGGACATGGCCGAGCTGGTGGCCGAGCACTTCGCCCAGGGCCGGGTGCTGCTCGCGGGCGACGCCGCCCACCAGATCCCGCCCACCGGCGGCTACGGCGCCAACACCGGCATCGCCGACGCCTTCAACCTGGCCTGGAAGCTGGCCCTGGTGCTCGACGGCACCGCCGGTGCGGGCCTGCTCGACACCTACGAGCAGGAGCGGCGCCCGGTCGGCCTGTACACCGCGCGGCAGGGTTCGCTGCAGCTGGCGCTGCGCTCGGGCACGGCCACCGAGCAGGAGCGGGCCGCGACCGACGACGCGATGACCGTGACCATGGGCCAGGCCTATCCGGCCGGCGCCTTCGTCGCCGAAAAGGAGGCCGGCGCGCTGCCCCTGACCAGCGATCCGCGCACCCTTTCCGGCCGGCCCGGCACCCGTGCCCCGTACGTGGTGCTCGAGCGGGACGGCGCGCCGCTGGCGACGCTGGACCTGTTCGGCACCCGGTTCGTGCTGCTGGCCGGTGCGGACGGCGCGTCCTGGGCCGCGGCGGCGCGGACGGCGGCCGGGCAGCTGGGGGTCGCGCTCGACGTGCACCGGATCACCGCGGACGGGGACCAGGGGCTGGCGGATCCCGGGGGCCGGTGGGCCGGCGCCTACGGGGTGCCGGCCGGCGGCGCGGTCCTGGTGCGCCCGGACGGGATCGTCGCCTGGCGCAGCGCGGATGTCCTGCCCGCCGGCGAGCGGGCCGCGGCGCTGTCGTCGGTGCTGCGCCGCATCCTGGCCCGCTGAGCGATGCGGGGCGGGCGGTCAGCCGCCGGCCGGGGCGTGCCGTGCCTCGGCCACCGAGTCCACGTACTTGATCAGCAGGCGGGCGAACTGCAGGCGTTCCTCCCCGGGCCAGTCGCGGGTGATGAACTCGAAGGCCGCCCGCTGGTGACGGCGGAAGGCGGCCAGCATGTCCATGCCCTCGCCGGTCATCTGAAGGATCGTGCGGCGTCCGTCCTGCTGCGAGGCGGCGCGGACCAGATACCCCGCGGAGATGCAGTCGGTGACCATGCGGCTGGCGACCGAGGGATCCACGGCGAGCCGTTCGGCGACGACGCCGACGGTGATCTCCTGGCCGTCCTCCTCCGGGCCCTCCTCGACGATGTTGAGGACCAGGGTGCGGGTCATGTCCTTGCGTGAGACCTGCGTCTCCGCGTTCAGCGCGGAGGCGCGGCGCAGCCGTGAGAAGGCCGGACCCACCGCGTCGAGGGGGTCGGCCGCGGCGAGCGGCCCCTGCCTCGACGGGACGCTCGTCTGCCTGGTCGAAGTCTCCATGTCCCCATCCTAGGCCCGGTGATTACAAGCAAACGAGCATGTGTATGCTAGCAAGTCCTTGCATGATTTCATGCATATAGTCTCTCGTCAATGTTTCCCCTGAAAGGACTTCCATGCCGGACACCCAGGACTTCGACTTCGACGTCCTCATCGTCGGCGGGGGCCCGGTGGGCATGCTGCTCGCCTCCGAACTGTGCATCTCCCGCGCCAGGCCGGTGGTGCTGGAGCGGCTGCCCGAACGCACCCCCCACTCCAAGGCCTTCGGCCTGCACGCCCGCTCGCTGGAGTCGCTGGACCGCCGCGGCCTGCTGGAGCGCTTCCGCGACGGCGCTCCCTCCTGGAGCAACGGCCACTTCGCCGGCCTCGACGTCTGGGTCGACTTCTCCCTGCTGGACAGCGCCCAGAACTACGCCCTGCTGTCCGAGCAGACCCGCACCGAGCGCCTGCTGGAGGAGCGGGCGCAGGAGTTCGGCGCCGAGATCCGCCGCGGCCACCAGGTCACCGCCGTACGGCAGGACGCCGACGGCGTCGAGGCCGACGTCACCGGTCCCGAGGGGCCCTACACCCTGCGCGGCCGCTACCTGGTGGGCGCCGACGGCGGCCGCAGCCTGGTCCGCAAGGCCGCGCAGATCGCCTTCCCGGGCACCGGCGGCAAGGTCACCGCGCGCCTGGCCGACGTCGTCCTCGCCGACGGCGAGAAGGCCCCGATGGGCATGGAGCGCACCGAGCGCGGCCTGCTCTTCTGCGTGCCGCTGGACGACACCTACCACCGCGTGGCCACCTTCGACTTCCACCAGGAGCGCGAGGCGCGGGGCGAGCTGACGCTGGAGGAGTTCACCGACAGCCTGCGCGAGATCTGGGGCGACGACCTCGGCGCGAGCCGGCCGCGCTGGCTGTCGTGGTTCACCGACTCCGCCTGCCAGGCCGAGCGCTACCGCGCCGGACGCATCTTCCTGGCCGGCGACGCCGCCCACACCCACTTCCCGGTCGGCGGCCAGGGCGTCAACCTCGGCCTGCAGGACGCGCTCAACCTCGGCTGGAAGCTCGCCGCCGACCTCAACGGCTGGGCTCCCCGGGGACTGCTCGACACCTACGACCGCGAGCGCCAGGGCCCGGCCCGCAAGGTGCTCGCCAACACCCGCGCGCAGATCGCGCTGATGAACCCCGACCCGTACGTCACTGCGCTGCGCGAGCTCTTCGAGGACCTGATGCGCAAGGAGGAGGTCAACCGGCACGTCGCCGAGATGCTCAGCGGCGTCGCGGTGCGCTACGACCTCCCGGGCCCCGACCACCGTCTGCTCGGCGACTTCGCGCGCGACCTGACCGTCGCCACCGAGGAGGGCCCCGCAACCCTCCAGAAGCTGCTGCGCCGCGGCACCTTCGCGCTGCTGGACCTCTCCGGCCGCCCGGAGATCTCGCAGGTGTACCAGGAGTGGGCCGGGCCCATCTCCTGGCCCGGCCGCGTGCGGCACGTCGTGGGCACCTGCGAGCAGGAGCCCGGCCTGGCCGGTCTGCTGGTGCGCCCCGACGGCTACGTCGCCTGGGCCGCCGACCAGGACACCCCGCCCGCCGTCGCCGCCGAGGGGCTGCGCGCGGCGCTGGCGGCCTGGGCGGGGACCGAGGGGCCGGACCGGCCGGTCTTCAAGTAATGGCAAAGAGCCTGTGCGCCCACCAATACGGTGTGGACTCACAATCAAATGCATGACAACATGCATACGTAATCCGGATCGCCGGACGGAGCCACGGCAGCGCATGCGCGACGCGGCTCGACGGACAAACCCCCCATGGAGACAGCAATGCGAATCGTCCGCCACCACGAGCACGGTGCGCCGTCCGTCCTGCGCCTGGAGGAGACGGCCAAGCCCCAGCCCGGCCCGGGCCAGGTCCTGATCCGCGCCGAGGCCATCGGCGTCACCTTCGCCGAGGTCCAGCGCCGTCAGGGCATCCCGATCGGCGGCCACGCCGAACTGCCCGGCGCACCCGGCGGTGACGTCGCCGGCACCATCGAGGCCGTCGGCGAGGGCGTCACCGGCTTCGCCGTCGGCGACCGGGTCGTCGGCGACGTCGACCACAGCGCCTACGCCGACCACGTCGTCACGGGCGCCGACTTCCTCATCAAGATCCCGCAGGACCTGGACGCCGCCGAGGCGACCCTCCTGCCCAGCCCGGCCCAGACCGCGTACCACGCGATCCGCGAGGCCGGCCGCCTCCAGGCGGGCCAGACGATCGTGATCGACGCGGCCTCCGGCGGCGTCGGCCACCTCGCCGTCCAGATCGCCAAGGCCCTCGGCGCCGGCAAGGTCATCGCCACCGCCGGCTCCAAGGCCAAGCTCGACTTCGTGCGCGAACTCGGCGCCGACGTCGCCATCGACTACACCGACGAGGACTGGGTGGACCAGGTCCTCGCCGCCACCGACGGCCGCGGGGCCGACGTGGTCCTGGAGACCGTGGGCGGCGACGTCCTGCTGAAGTCCCTGGGCATCACCGCCCAGTTCGGCACCCTCGTCTTCTACGGCTCCGCCTCCGGCGACATCCCCCCGATCCCGACCCTGGCCCTGGCCCGCATGAAGAACGTCGCCGGCTTCAGCCTCTACGCGATGCTCTACAACAAGCAGGACGCCGTGGCCGCCGGCCAGCGCCACCTGCTCGACCTCATCGCCTCCGGCCAGATCAAGCCCGTGATCCACAAGCGGCTGCCGCTGGAGGAGGCCGTCACGGCCCACGAGCTGATGGAGGCCCGCGCCCAGCTCGGCAAGGTCGTGCTGGTCCCCTGACCCCGCAAGCCCGCGGCCGGCCCGGACCCCCGCCGGGCCGGCCGCACCCCCCGCTCCCTGCACACGACCACGAAGTGACCTCCCCTTTAAGCCCCTGACGGGCCCGCGAAAAGAGACGCCGCCGCCTCCGGCGGCCGGTGCGAGGGGGACCGCACACACCGACTCGAAAGGCGGCTCATCATGTCCGTTCCCACCGCCCGGGCGACGGGAGGGCTCCACTCCTCCGGCACCCGCATCACCCCCACCATGGTCGGGTGCATGCTCGCCGCGTTCCTCGGCATCCTCGACACCCAGATCGTCGCCACCGCGCTGCCCCGCATCGTCGGCGACCTGCACGGCATCGACCTCTTCGCGTGGGTCACCATCGCCTACGTCATCGCCAGCAGCGTGACCACGCCCATCTACGGCAAACTCGGCGACCTCTTCGGCCGCAAGGTCACCTTCCTGTCCGCGATGACCCTGTTCATGGCGGGCTCCGCCCTCTCGGGTGCCTCCGGCTCGATGGAAGCGCTTATCATCTTCCGCGTCGTGCAGGGCATGGGCGCCGGCGGCATCTTCGTCTGCGTCCTGTCCATCATCGGCGAGCTGTTCTCCCCCCGCGAAGGCGCCAAGTACTACGGCATGTTCGGCATGATCTTCGCCGGCGCCTCGCTGGCCGGCCCCGCCATCGGCGGCCTGCTCACCGACGTGCTCAGCTGGCACTGGGTCTTCCTGGTCAACCTGCCCCTGGGCGCCGTCGTCTTCTTCCTGCTCGCCAAGTACCTGCACCTGCCCCGCCAGGTCCGCCCCTCCCGCCTGGACTACGCCGGCATCCTCACCCTCTCCGGCGCCATCGTCAGCCTCACGCTGCTCACCTCATGGGCCGGCGTCCAGTACGCCTGGACCTCCCCGCGGATCATCGGCCTCTGCACGAGCGCGGTGCTGTGCCTGGCCCTGTTCATCGTCTCCGAGTCCCGCGCCGTCGAACCGATCGTGCCGCTGCGCCTGTTCAAGGACTCCACGTTCACCCTGTCGCTGCTCGGCACCGTCATCTGCGGCATCGTCTTCGTCGGCTCCGTCAACTTCCTCGCCCTGTACGTCCAGGTCGTCACCGGCGCCAGCCCCACCACCTCGGGCTTCGTGCTGCTGCCGATGATGCTCGGCCTGGTCCTCTCCTCCGTCGGCTCCAGCAAGATCATCCGCAAGAGCGGCAAGTACAAGGTCTTCCCCGTGGCGAGCATGGCCCTCGGCATCGTCGGCGCACTGCTGCTGTCCACCATGGACGCCTCCACCCCGCGCCTCGTGTCCGTGCTGTTCATGGTGGTCTTCGGCTTCGCCTCCGGTCTGTCCGCCCAGGTCTTCACCCAGGCCGCGCAGAACACCGCGCCGCCCCAGGACCTCGGCGCCGTCTCCGGCGCCGCCACCTTCGGCCGCTCCTTCGGAACCTCGATCGGCATCTCGCTGTTCGCCTCGATCTTCTACGGACGCCTCACCGACGAGATCACCGCACACGTCCCGGCCGCCGCCCTGCGCGGCGTCGACCACGAGGCGCTGTCGTCCCCGTCGGTCCTCAACTCGCTGGCCGCCCCCGTGCGCCACGCCGTCGAACAGGCCTACGCCGCAGCCCTCACCCCGGTGTTCGTCACCGCGGTGCCCATCCTCGCGGCCGGCCTCCTGATCACCCTGTGCATGAAGAACCTCACGCTGCGCTCGCAGCACCACGGCGGCGGCGAACGCGAGTCCGCCCCCGCCACGGACCCGGCACCCACCAAAGCCACCCCCGAAGCGGCCTGATCCACGCGAATTCCCCCGCGCGTGATCCACGGCCGGGGCCGTCCTCCCCACCCATGCGGGAGGACGGCCCTTCGCCATACCCCAACTGCCCCCGCAGCCGGCTCCTGCCGCCCAGGAGCAGCCGTGCCAGGCCCGCACGGCTCCTGCCGGACGCGTGCACCGTGCCAGACCCTTCGCCCGCACGGCTGCTCCCGGCGCGTACACCGTGCGGGACCTCCCGCCTGAGCGGCCCCCTCGGCGCGCCTCCGGGTACGGGGCATTTCCCCCCGGCGGGCCCCGCCACGGCCGTGCCCCGGGCACGGCCCGCCACGGCCGCGCGCCGCCCCTGCGCATCCCGCGGCAGCGCCCGAGTGCTGCAGGCCGCTTCGAGCCGGACTCCACGCGCACCCGCCATGGTCGGGCGAGGACCGCAGCGGTCCCCCCGCTCGCTTAGGAGGCTCGCGTGACAACGACCGATGACCGTACGACAGCCGCGGCGGTCGACCCCGGTCCGCTGATCAAGCTGACCATCGCGGACTGCGCGGCCAAGGTGCTGCACAGCGCCGTGACACTCGGCGTGTTCGGCGCGCTCGCCGAGGGGCCGGCCGGCGCGCAGCAGATCGTCGCCGCCACCGGTCTGCACCCGCGCATGGCCGACGACTTCCTCGACGCGCTGGCCGGCCTCGGCCTGCTCGAGCGCACCGGCGACCAGTACGCCAACGCACCGCTGGCCGAGGCCTACCTCGTCCCCGGCACCCCCACCTACCTCGGCGGCTTCGTCGAGCTCACCAACGAAACCCTGTACGGGACATGGGGGCGGCTCACCGAGGCCCTGACCACCGGCGCGCCGCAGCACCTGGACCCCGACAAGGGCGGGTTCGTCGGGGACAAGCACAAGGACCCGCAGAAGATGAAGCGCTTCTTCGCCGGTCTGGACGCCTACAGCGACCGGATGGGCGCCGAACTCGCCCGCCGCATCGACTGGTCACAGCACTCCTCCTTCGTCGACCTGGGCGGCGCCCGCGGCAACCTCGCCTCCGTCCTGGTCCGCGAGCACCCCCACCTGAAGGCGGGCGTGTTCGACCTGGAGCGCACCCGGCCGCTGTTCACCGAGCACGTCGGCCGCCTGGGACACACCGGCCGCATCGAGTTCACCGGCGGCGACTTCTTCACCGACGACATCCCCCGGGCCGACGTCCTGGTGCTCGGGCACATCCTGCACGGCTTCGATGCCGACCGGCGCCGACAGCTGCTGCGCCGGGTCCACGCGGCCGTCAACCCCGGCGGGCAGATCCTCGTCTACGACCGGATGATCGACGACGAGCGCCGCAGCGCCGAGCGCCTGCTCTCCAGCCTGCACATGCGCCTGGTCAGCCCCGACGGCTCCGAGTACCGCATCGGCGACCTGAGCGACTGGCTGGCCGAGGCCGGCTTCACCGCCCCCGCCGCACAGCCGCTGCTCGGCACGCACACGCTGGTGACCGCGACCCGATGACCGCCCTGGACGGCACGGCCGCCCAACGATCCAAGGAATCAACATGAGCCAGGAGAAGGTGCCCGTTCTCATCGTCGGCGGCGGCCTCGCCGGACTGTCCACCGCCGTCTTCCTCGCCCACCACGGCGTGAAGGCCACACTTATCGAGCGCCACCCCACCACCTCCGTCCACCCCAAGGCCCGCGCCATCAACCCGCGCACCATGGAGCTGTACCGCGCGGTCGGCATGCAGGAGCGGGTGCGGGCCGGGCGCTCGCCGATCTCCGGCAACACCGACCTGGTGCACGTGGAGACCCTCGCCGGCAACGAGCGGGTCCGCATGCCCAACGCCTCCATCGAGGACATCAGCCGGATCAGCCCCACCCAGTGGACCCTGATCGACCAGAACCAGCTGGAGCCGATCCTGCGCAAGCGGGCCGAGGAGGTCGGCGTCGACCTGCGCTTCCACACCCGCCTGGAGGCGGTCGTGGAGGACACCGACGGGGTGAGTGCCACGCTCACCGACCTGGGCACCGGCCAGAGCAGCGAACTGCGCGCCTCCTACGTGGTCGCAGCCGACGGCAGCCGCAGCCCGCTGCGCCGGATGCTCGGCATCGACGCCCACGGCCGCGGCACGCTCACCAACCTGGTCAGCTTCTTCTTCGACGCCGACCTCACCGACGCCCTGCGCGGCCGCAAAATCATCGCGGCCTACGTCAACAACCCCCAGGTGCGCGGCACCATCATCCCCATCGACAACGACCGCAAGTGGGTCATCAACGTCTCCTTCTTCCCGGACAAGGGCCAAAGCGCCGACGACTTCACCCCCGAGCGCTGCGTCGAACTGGTCCGGGCCGCCGTCGGCGTCCCCGACCTGCCGCTGACCATCGAGTCGGTCGACATGCCCGCCTGGGACATCTCGGCGCGGGTCGCCGACACCTTCACCCACGGCCGCTTCCTCATCGCCGGCGATGCCGCCCACGTGATGCCGCCCACCGGTGCCTTCGGCGCCAGCACCGGCATCCAGGACGCCTACAACCTGGCCTGGAAACTCGCCCTCGTGCTGGACGGCAAGGCCGGCGAGCAGCTGCTGGCCAGCTACGACAGCGAGCGCCGCCCCGTCGCCCAGGAGACCGTGCGGCAGGCCATGCTGCGCTTCGCCGTCCGTGAGGGCAAAGGGTTCGACGAGGTGGCCAAGGACCTGGTCGACGAGACCACGATGACCTTCGGATACGCCTACCCCCAGGGCGCGTTCGCCGGTGAGGACCCGCAGGGGTGGACCATCACCGAAAACCCCGACAAGCCCAGCGGCCGGCCCGGCACCCGTGCCCCGCACGTGGTCGTCGAGGGCGAGCACGGCCCCTTCTCCACCACCGATCTCTTCCCGGTCGGCTTCACCCTGCTGACCGCCGGCCCCGTCGGGCCGTGGGCCGCCGCCACCCAGGCCGCCGGCGACCTCGGCCTGGTGCTGACCGTCCGCGGCATCGGCGCCGGCGGCCACTACGCCGACGTCGAGAACACCTTCACCGAGCGCTACGGCATCGGCGAGGGCGGCGCCGTCCTGGTCCGCCCCGACGGCTTCGTCGCCTGGCGCTCGCCCGCCGCCCCCGCCGACGACGTCACCCAGGCGGTGACCGAGGTGCTGCGCAACATCCTCTGCCTGCACTGACCGGCACCACCACGGCCGACGAGACCGAAACCGGCCCCGGGCCCCCACCCCGGCGGCCGGTTCCGTCGCTCCCCACCCGGCAGCCGGTACCGTCCCCCCACACACATGACTGGGCGCGCCTCCCGGCTTCGGGAGGCGCGCCCAGTCATGTGCAGGGGCGGCCGGCCGCTCAGAGCGTGCGTGACAGCAACCGGTGCACGACCGCCGACAGTTCGACCGCCGGGTCCGCGGGCTGCCCGGCCGAACGCCAGGCCAAAAAGCCGTCGGGGCGCACCAGCGCGGCACCCGAGGCGGTGATGCCGTACTTCTTCAAGAACTCCTCGACCGTCTCCGCCGGTTCTTCCCCGCCCACCCGGTGGAAGGCGAGATCGATGCCGGTCAGCCGGGACACCCCGCCCGCCGCCCGCTCCCACAGCCCGGCCTCCGGGCCGGCCAGCAGCAGCCAGCCGCCCCTCAGCACATCGTGCAGCGGAGTGTCCGTGCCGCCGGAACGCAGCACGAGGTGCGGGGCCCGGGTGCCCGGCCGGCCCGAGGGCTGGGTGGGGTCCTCCACCGGGGCGCCGTCGTCCGCGCCGTTCTCGGCCAGCACCGCGCCGGACCGGTAGACGTGCCCGAACAGCACGGTCGTCTCCGGCCGGTGCCGGGCCGCGGCCTCCTCGTCCAGGCCGCTGCGCTGCAGATAGCGGATCACGCCCTGCTCGACCGTGAACTCGGCGACCGGGATCCGCTCCTCCTCGTAGCTGTCCAGCAGCTCCACGCCGGCCTGCCCGCGCAGCACCAGCGCCAGCTTCCACGCCAGGTTGTGCGCGTCCTGCAGGCCCATGTTGCCGCCGAACCCGCCGGTGGGCGGCATGATGTGCGCCGCGTCCCCGGCCAGCAGCACCCGGCCACAGCTAAACCGGTCCGCGACGCGCGCGGCGATCTCCCAGCTGGTGCTGGTCTCCACCGCGACATCGAGGTCCTCCACACCGACCGCGGCCCGCACCATCTCGATGCAGTCCTCCTCGGAGTACTCGGCGTGCGTCTCCTGCGCCGGCAGGCTCGGCGCCAGCACCCAGCGGTCCGCGTCGTCGAGCCGGCCCAACACGCCCTTGACACGGTCGTTGCTGACGAAGCAGAGGAAGAAGCGCCGGCCGGCGACGTACTCGTCCAGCGCGGCGTGGAAGATGATGTTCATCTGGCGGCCGAAGACGCCCGGCCCGTGCGTGCCGATGCCCAGCCCGTCACGGACCGGGCTGCGCACGCCGTCCGCGGCGACCAGGTAGGCGGCGCGGACCGTGGTCTCGGTGCCGTGCCGCACATCGCGCAGCACCGCACTGACCCCGTCGGCGTCCTGCTCGTAGCGCACCAGCTCGGTGCCGAAGCGGACGTCCGCGCCCAGTTCCTCGGCCTTTGCCCGCAGCACCGGCTCGAAACGGTCCTGCCCGATCAATGTCCAGCCGGTCGTGCTCACTTCGTTCGGGTCGTGCCGGAACGGGCCGTCGAACCGGCCCAGTTCGGCCCCGCTCAGCGACTGCACCTGCAGGATGTCGCCGTACTGCGCGTGCGGGTTCTCCCGCGCGCGCACCGCCTGCTCCAGGCCGAGCGCCCGCATCAGCTCCATCGTGCGGGGACTGGCCGCCTGCGCGCGCGGATGCGCCGAGATGTGGGCGTGCCGCTCGACGAGGATCGGCCGGATGCCCTGCTGGGCGAGGAACAGTGCCTGGGCCAGGCCCACCATGCTGCCGCCCACGATCAGTACGTCGGTTCGCTCAGCCACCACCGGTGCTCCCTTGTCTCGATGCCGTCGTGCCCGGCGTTGCGGGGTGGACCCGATTCCGGACAGTCCCGGCCAGCCAACAGCGCCGCCCTCGAGGCCCGCTCGGACCACGCCCGCGCCCGTGCCCGGCACCGCGGGCGGCCCGGGGCGTCCAGACCGGTTCGAGCCGCGTACGAGGAGCCGCTGCGATCGTCGAACCGCTCATGACGTTGAGAAGCCGGACGAAAGGCCACAGGCCGTGGTGGAGACACTGAGTGTGCTGGTGCTGGTGGGCACCGGCCTGGTGGCGGGGGTGCTGTTCGCCGTGGCGATCAGTGTCATGCCCGCCCTGATCGCGATGACCCCCGACCGCTACGTGGACACCCACAAGCTGCTCGGCAAGCGCTACGACCGGATCATGCCGTTCATCGTGAGCGGCTCGGTCCTCGTGGACGCCGCGTTCGCGGTGCGCGCGCACGAGGCCGGGCCGCGCGCCCTGTTCATCGCCGGCGCGCTCGCCATGGCCGGTGTCGCGGTCGTCTCCCAGACACGCAACGTGCCCATCAACAACCGGGTCAAGAAGACCCGGCCACAGGATCTGGGCCCCAACTGGCCGGACCCGCGCCGCCAGTGGCGCGACTGGCATCTGCTGCGCACCTGCTTCGCGATCGCCGGCTGCGCCCTGACCGCCGCCGCAGTGGTCCTGTCATGACGGCGGCGACCGGACAGCCGGCCCCCGCCGGCCCGCGCATCACCCGCGCGCCGCGCAACGCCACGGAGCAGGCGGTGACCAACGCCCGCATGACCGCCCTGCTGTCTAGGCCCGACCCTGGCCCGGCCGCCACCCACCTGGCGCTGGTCCACTTCACCGGGCGGCGCAGCAAACAGCCCTACACCGTGCCCGCGGGCGTGCACCGACTGGACAGCGCCCTGTACCTGGCCACCTCCAGCTCCTGGCGGCACAACTTCACCGACACCGCCGACGCCGAGCTCACCTGGCAGGGCCGGCGCACCCCGGCCCGCCTCCGGCTGGTCACCGACGCCCACCTGACCGCCCGCGGCTACCTGGAGCTGTGGCAGCGCTACGGCCCGGAGGCCGGCCCGCGCCGCCTGGGCATCGCCGTGACCGACGGACCCGAGCCCACCCTGGACGACTTTGGGGCCGCCGTCGCCGACGTCCCGCTCACCCTTGTCGCCGTCACCCTCGAGACCGGCAACAGCGCCGAACTCGCCGTGAATGAGAGGACCTCCCGATGAGCGCAATCGCCGGCTGGGTCGACTTCCAGCGGGACCTGACCCCGCAGACCCACGTCGTGGAGGCCATGGCAGCCACCCTCGCGCACCGCGGCCCCGACGGCCGGGGCGTCTGGGCGCAGGGCCACGCCGCCCTCGCCCACCGCCGCCTGGCCCTGCTGGACGTGACCGACACCGGCCGCCAGCCCGTCGTGCACCGCACCGAGGGCGGCACGCCCGTTGCCGTGCTCACCCTGGACGGCGCGATCACCAACCACGACGAACTACGGGCCGAACTGACCGCCAAGGGCCACCACTTCACCGGCGCAGGCGACGCCGAGACCGCCCTGCACGCCTACCTGCAGTGGGGCACCGGCTTCCTCACCCGCCTGGAAGGGCTGTTCGCCCTCGCCGTGTGGGACGTACGCCGCCAGGAACTGCTCCTGGCCCGCGACCGCCTCGGCGTCAAGCCCCTGTGCTACTACCCGACACCCACCGGCGTGCTGTTCGGCTCCGAGCCCAAGGCCCTGCTCGCCCACCCCGACGTCGCCCCCGTCGTCGACGCCGACGGCCTGCGCGAACTGTTCGCGCACAGCCGCAAACCCGGCACCGGCGTCTTCCGCGGCACGCGGGAGGTCGTACCCGGCCATGTGCTCGTCGTCCGCCCCTCGGGCAGCACCGAGCAGCGCTACTGGTCACTGCCGGCCCGGCAGCACACCGACAGCCTCGAGGACACCATCACCACCGTGCGCGGCCTGCTCGCCTCCGCCGTCGCCGGCCACCTGCGCGCCGACGTGAGCGTGGGCGCCATGCTCTCCGGCGGCATCGACTCCAGCGCCCTGACCGCCCTGGCCCACCAGACCCTCACCGCCACCGGCGCCGGCCCGCTGCGCAGCTTCTCGGTCAACTTCACCGGCTACACCGAGAACTTCGAGCCGCACCCCACCATGCGCTCCACCCCGGACGCCCCCTACGCGGCGCTCGCCGCCGAGCACATCGGCTCGCAGCACACCGAGATCCTCCTGGACACCGCGGCGCTCACCGACCCGGCCGTGCACGCCATGTCCCTGCGCAGCCAGGACGCCCCCTCCCCGCTCGGCGACATGGACGTCTCCCTCATCCAGTTCTTCGCCCGGCTGCGCGAGGCCGGCTTCACCGCCGTCCTGTCCGGCGAAACCGCCGACGAGGTCTTCAACGGCTACTTCTGGGCCTACGACCCGGGCCACAGCAACTCCCAGACCTTCCCCTGGGTGTCCTTCGAACGCGGCCACGACGCCGCCGCGGGCGGCCTGGGCACCTCCATGATCGACCGCCGGCTGCGCCGCGACCTCGACTTCCTCGGCTACGCCGACCAGCACTACCGCGACGCCCTCACCGAAGTCCCGCACCTCGACGGCGACACCCCGGCCGAACGCCGGGCCCGCGAGGTCACCTACCTCGCCCTCACCCGCTGGGCACCCACCCACCTGGACCGCGCCGACCGCATGAGCATGGCCCACGGCGTGCAGCTGCGGCCCCCGTTCTGCGACCGGGCCCTGGTCGAATACGTCTACAACGTGCCCGCCGCCTTCAAACGCGTCGACGGCGTGGAGAAGAGCCTGCTGCGCTCCGCGGTCGCCGACCTGCTGCCCGAGCCGGTGCTGCGCCGCAAGAAGAGCGCCTACCCCACCACCCAGGAAGCGGCCTACGGCGACTTCGTACGCCGCCGGTTCATCGAACTGGCCACCGACCGCGGCGCGGCCGTCGCGGGCCTGCTGGACGCCACCGCCACCGCAGCGGCCGCCGACGCCGACAAGGCCCCCGAAGGAGCCTTCGCCTGGGTCGAGCGGGCCAGCATGGAGATGGTGCTGCAGCTGGAGACCTGGCTGAGCGACTACCGCATCGACCTGAAGCTGTGACCTTCCCGGCCGCCGGTCCAGACCGTTTCAAGACAGCTTCGAGAGCCGCCCACCAGGGTGGAGCAACGACCGAAGAAGCCAGGAGGGCAACGTGCACCGCACACTGATCGTGGCGCGGATGAACCTCGCCGACGCCGAGGGCGTCGCCAAGGTCTTCGCGGACTCCGACTCGACCGACCTGCCGCACATGGTGGGTGTCTCCCGGCGGACCCTGTTCGCCTTCCACGACCTGTACTTCCACCTCGTGGAGGCCGACCACGACATCGGCCCGAACCTGTACAAGGCGCGCAGCCACCCGCTCTACAACGACATCAACACCCGCCTGCAGGAGTTCATCTCCCCCTACGACCCGAACTGGCGCGAGCCGCGCGACGCGATGGCCGTGCCGTTCTACACCTGGACCCCCCAGGACGGGCCCGTCACCACCCCGCCGTCCGGCCCCACCCTGGGCGGCAGCCGATGACCACCACGGCCCCCACCACCAAGGTGAACCTCACGGAGGTCGCCGCCAACCGCAAGCGCGGCGGCGACATCCGCATCACCCTCAGCCCCCGCACCGTCGGCTGCACCTCCGGCTTCGGCGGAACCCTGCACCTGAGCCCCGGCGAGTACGTCACCGAGCACCTGCACCCGTACTCCGAGGAGTTCCTGCACGTCGTCCGCGGCGAGCTGAGCATCACCCTGGACGGCGAGCCGGTCGCCCTGGGCCCCGGCGACTCCCTGCTCGTGCCCATCGGGGTGCGCCACCGGCTGGTCAACACCGGCCAGGAGACGGCCCAGGTGGTCTTCCACCTCTCCCCGCTGGCACCGCGCCCGGAACTCGGCCACGTCGACACCGAGACACCGCTCGTCGCCGGCGGCACCAACCCGGACGTCGGAGGCCCGCGATGAGCCGCCGCGCCGTCATCACCGGCATCGGCGCCGTCGCACCCGGCGGCGTCGGCCGCGACGCCTACTGGGACCTGCTCGCCAGCGGCCGCACCGCCACCCGGGACATCAGCCTGTTCGACGCGGGCAAGTTCCGCTCCCGCATCGCCGCCGAGTGCGACTTCGACCCGGCGGCCGCCGGGCTGAGCGCCCAGGAGATCCGCCGCATGGACCGCGCCGCCCAGTTCGCGGTCGTCGCCGCCCGCGAGGCCATCGAGGACAGCGGCATCGACACCACAGCCGGCGACCCGGGCCGCACCGGCGTCAGCATCGGCAGCGCCGTCGGCTGCACCACCGGCCTGGAGGACGAATACGTCGTCCTGTCCGACAGCGGCAAGAACTGGCTCGTCGACCACACCTACGGCGTGCCCCACCTCTACGGCTACATGGTGCCCAGCACACTGGCCGCCGAAGTCGCCTGGCAGGCCGACGCGCAGGGGCCCGTCGCCCTGATCTCCACCGGCTGCACCTCCGGCCTGGACGCCGTCGCACACGGCGTCCAGCTCATCGAGGAGGGCGCCTGCGACCTCGTCATCGCCGGCGCCACCGACGCCCCACTGTCACCGATCACCTCGGCCTGCTTCGACGCCATCAAGGCCACCACGCCCAACAACGACGACGACGCCGCCGGCGCCTCCCGGCCCTTCGACGGCCGCCGCGACGGCTTCGTCCTCGGCGAGGGCGCCGCCGTCATGGTGATCGAGGAAGCAGCAGCCGCCCGCCGCCGCGGCGCCCAGATCTACGCCGAAGTGACCGGCTTCGCCAGCCGCTCCAACGCCTACCACATGACCGGACTCAAGGCCGACGGCCGGGAGATGGCCGAAGCCATCGGCGTGGCCCTCAACCGGGCCCGGCTGGACGCGACGGACATCGGCTACATCAACGCGCACGGCTCGGGCACCAAACAAAACGACCGCCACGAGACGGCCGCCTTCAAACGGAGCCTGGGCCGGCACGCCTACGACATCCCCGTCAGCTCCATCAAGTCGATGATCGGGCACTCCCTGGGCGCCATCGGCTCCCTGGAGGTCGCCGCCTGCGCGCTGGCCCTGCACCACCAAGTGGTGCCCCCCACGGCCAACCTGTCGGTGCCCGACCCCAAGTGCGACCTCGACTACGTACCGGTCACCGCCCGGGAGCACCGCATGGACCACGTGCTCAGCGTCGGCAGCGGATTCGGCGGCTTCCAAAGCGCCATGATCCTCAGCCGCCCGGGCACCGGCAGCGGAAGGGAAGCAGCATGAGCGCCCTCGGCATACCCAAGGGGCGGCGCCGCCCCCCGGTCGTCACCGGCCTCGGCGTCATCGCCCCCACCGGAATCGGCGCACGCCGGCACTTCGAGGCCGTCCTCGCCGGCAAGAGCGGCCTGGGCCGCATCACCCGCTTCGACCCGACCACCTACCCCGTCAAAGTGGCCGGCGAGGTCCCCGGCTTCGAGGCCGACCGGCAGATCCCCGACATCCTCGTCTCCCGCACCGACCGCTTCACCCACCTCGCCCTGGCCGCGGCCGAGACAGCCCTCGCCGACGCGCAGGCCGACCCCGCCACCCTGCCCGAGTACGAGATGGCGGTGGTCACCGCCAGCTCCTCCGGCGGCACCGAATTCGGCCAGCGGGAGATGGAACAGCTCTACCAGCACGGACCGGCCTGGGTAGGCGCCTTCCAGTCCATCGCCTGGTTCTACGCCGCCACCACCGGCCAGGTCTCCATCCGGCACGGCATGCGCGGCCCCTGCGGCGTCATCTGCGCCGAACAGGCCGGCGGCCTCGACGCCCTGGGCCAGTCCCGCAGGCTGCTGGACACCGGCTCCCGGCTGGTGCTCTCCGGCGGCACCGACGCCTCCCTGTGCCCCTACGGGCTGACCGCCCAACTGTCCACCGGCCACCTGTCCACCGAGGACGACCCCACCCGCGCCTACCTGCCCTTCGACGAGACGGCGCGCGGCTACGTCCCCGGCGAGGGCGGCGCCATCCTGGTCGTCGAGACCGAGGACGGCGCCCGCGAACGCGGGGTGGGCCACTACGGCCGCATCCTCGGCTACGCCGCCGGATTCGACCCGGCACCCGGCTCCGGACGTCCCCCCGTCCTCGCCGCGGTGATCCGCCGCGCCCTCGCCGACGCCAGTCTGAACGCCGACGCCGTCGACGTGGTCTTCGCCGACGCCGCCGCACTACCCGAGGCCGACCGCGCCGAAGCCACCGCCATCAACGAGGTGTTCGGAGCCGGCCGGGTGCCGGTGACCGCCCCCAAGACCCTCACCGGCCGGCTGTACGCGGGCGGCGCCGCACTCGACGTCGCCACCGCCCTGCTCAGCCTGGCCGCCGACGTCATCCCGCACACCGCAGGCCCCATCGACGCCGAACACCTCGGCATCGACCTGGTCGCCGAACGGCCCCGGCACACCCCGCTGCGCACCGCCGTGGTCCTCGCCCGCGGACACGGCGGCTTCACCTCCGCGCTCGTGCTCGGCGCCGGGGACCGCACCGACCACCTCACGTAACCCCCGAACCCGAAAGGCAGGAGTGATGGCGGGACACACCAGCAACTCCATCGTCATCGACGCCCCCATGGACTTCGTCTGGGAGCAGACCAACGACGTCACGTCATGGCCCGACCTGTTCAGCGAGTACTCCCTCGCCGAGATCCTCGAACAGGACGGCCCGACCGTCACCTTCCGGCTCGCCCTGCACCCCGACGACAACGGCACGGTGTGGAGCTGGGTGTCCCAGCGCACCACCGACGCCGCGACCCGCACCGTCCGCGCCCACCGCGTGGAAACCGGACCCTTCGAGTACATGAACATCCACTGGGAGTACACCCAGACCGACCGGGGCGTGCGGATGCAGTGGACCCAGGACTTCCACATGAAGGACGGGGCCCCCCTCGACGACGACGGCATGACCGACCGCATCAACCGCAACACCGTCGTCCAGATGAACATCATCAAGCGGAAGGTCGAAACCGCGGCCAGCGCCCTGCGCACCCCCTACGCCGACCTCACCGGCAAACGCATCCTGGTCACCGGCGGCACCCGCGGCATCGGACGAGGCATCGTGCTCGCCGCCGCCCGCGCCGGCGCCGACGTCCTCACCTGCTACCGCCAGGACAACGACCACGTCACCACGCTCGGCAAGGAACTCGCCGCCCTGCCCGGCACCGGCCACCTGGTGCGCGCCGACGCCTCCGACGCCGCCGGCGCCCGCCTACTGGCCGACCGCGCCCGCAACCTGTTCGGCAGCCTCGACGCGGTCGTCAACAACGCCGGCGACTTCACCCCCGCCCCCTACACCGACCTCACCGACGCCGCCTGGGCCGCCGCCGTGCAGTCCAACCTCACCGGCACCCACCAGGTCACCCAGGCCACACTGCCCCTCCTGGCCGCCGGCGCCTCCATCATCAACCTCGGCTCCACAGTGGCCCGCATCGGCATGGCCGGCGGCGCCCACTACACGGCCGTCAAGCAGGCACTGGTCGGCCTCACCCGCTCCCTGGCCCGCGAACTCGGCCCGCGAAACATCCGCGTCAACACCATCTCGCCCGGCCGCATCGACACCGAAGCCCTGGACGCGCTGCCGCCCGAGGCGGCCGCCCAGCAGCGCGCAATCTTCTCCAAGTTCGCCGCCGCCGGCCGCCTGGGCACCCCACAGGAGATCGCCCACGTCGTCCTGTTCCTCATCAGCGACCAGGCCTCCTACATCACCGGACAGAACATCCACGTAGACGGCTGCGTGTGAATCACCGTCACACCACGGAAGGACACCAGGTGGAACTCGCACTGCAGGGCAAGAAACTCCTCATCACCGGCGGCACCCGCGGCATCGGCCGGGGCATCGTGCTCGCCGCCGCCCGCGCCGGCGCCGACGTCCTCACCTGCTACGTGCAGGAGAGCGAGTACGTCGAGAGCCTGCGCCGAGAGCTGAAGGAGACCGGCGGCGACCACCACGTCATACGCGCCGACGTCGGCGACCTCACCCAGGTCGACGCCCTCGTCGAGACCGCCAAACAGAAGTACGGCCGGCTCGACGGCATCGTCAACAACGCCGGCGTCATCAGCCACATCCCCTTCGCCAACCTCGCCCCCCAGGAGTGGTCCCGCGTCCTGGACACCAACCTGACGGCCAGCTACCGCATCATCCAGCAGGCGCTGCCGCTGCTCGGCGCGGGAGCCTCCGTCATCAACATCGGCTCCCGCGGCGCGGCCGCAGGCATCCCGCTGCGCGCCCACTACACCGCAGCCAAGGCGGCCATGATCGGCCTGACCCGCTCGCTGGCCAAGGAACTGGGAGGCAAGGGCATCCGGGTCAACGTCATCGCCCCGGGCGTCATCGAGACCGAGGCCTTCGACACCCTCCCGCCCGACCGCGCCGAGGGCCTGCGCGCCACCTACTCCCAAAAGACCGCGCTCGCCCGGCTCGGCCGCGTCGACGAACTGGCCGCCCCGGTGCTGTTCCTGCTCAGCGACCTGTCCGCCTACATCACCGGCGAGACCCTCAACGTCGACGGAGGCATCTGACCATGAGCGACGCCACGTTCCGGGTCATGCTGCGCATGCAGATCAAGCCGGGCATGGAGGCCGACTTCGAGCAGATGTGGCAGGAGGTCGGCGACTCCGTCACCGGCCACCCGGCCAACCGCGGCCAGTGGCTGGCCAAAAGCACCGCCGAAAACGAGGACGGCATCTACTACATCGTCAGCGACTGGGTGGACGAGCCGCAGTTCCGCGCGTTCGAGACCAGCGACACCCACCTGCAGCACCGCACCAAGCTGCACCCCTTCCGCAGCGGCGGCTCCATGGCCACCATGCGGATCGTGGCCAGCCTCCAGAAAGCGGCCGCATGAGCACCGCCCCCGCAGTGGAAGTGGTGCTCTACCACCTCAGCGACCAAGGCGAGGACGTCCTGGCGGCCTACCACGAGGCCAGCCGCCGCATGGCCGGCACCCCCGGCCTGCTCGGCAACCAGCTCATGACCGAACTGGGGCGCCCCGACAGCTACGTGGTGGTCAGTCACTGGGACAGCTGGGAGTCCTTCGAGCAGTGGGAGACGGGCGCCCAGCACAAGGACCAGACCACCCCCCTACGCGAGTTCCGCGACACCCACCGGGCCCGCCCGTTCGAGATCTACAAGGTCCTCGCCCACTACTGAAGACACGCACCGAACCGCACCGGCGGGGGGGGGCGCAAAAGCGCCCCCCCCCCCCCCCCCCCCCCCGCCGCTCCATGCGCCCGCGGCCCTTCACGAAGCGGCCCCTCGTGCCGCACACCGCGCGGTGGCGGAAGGAGGCTCAATGCCCCAGCACACCGAAGACGCCATGACCGGCCCAAGCCGTACCGGCAACGGCCTGTACGTGCCCCCCGCCCCACCCGGCACCCCCGCGCAGCCCGGGACGCGCCGGGGCTTTCTCACCCTGCTCGGCGTCGACCTGTGGGAACGCTTCAGCTTCTTCGGCATGGCGGCGATCCTCGTCCTCTACCTCACCGCCGCCCCCGCCGACGGCGGCCTGGGCATGCCCCAGCAGACAGCCACCGCCCTGTTCGCCACCTACATGTCCCTGAACTTCCTGGCCGGCCTGCCCGGCGGCTGGCTCGCCGACCGGGTCATCGGCGCCCGCCGCGCCGTCCTGACCGGCGGCACCCTCATCGCCTGCGGCCACGCCGTCCTCGCCCTCGCCACCGCCCCCGCCCTCTACACCGGCCTGGCACTGGTCGTCGCCGGCACCGGCCTGGTCAAACCGTCCCTGGCCGCCATGGTGTCCGTCGTCAGCGGCACCGCCAGACGGGAGCAGGCCTTCTCCCGCTTCTACATGTGCATCCAGGTCTCCGCACTGCTCGCCCCCCTCGTCACCGGCTTCCTCGCCGAAAAGGTCACCTGGCACCTGGGCTTCGCCGCAGCCGCCTTCGGCATGACAGTCGGCCTCGCCCAGTTCCGTATCGGCCTGCGCGTCCTCGACGGCACCGGCAGCGCCCCCACCCGCCCCCTGACCCGCGCCGAGGCCCGCACGGCCGCCCGGCGCACCGCCGCCCTCCTCGCAGCCGGCGCCGCGGCCACGACCGCCGTCCTCCTCGGCGCACTGCCCCTGCTCGCCCTGCTGGCCCTGCTGGGCCTGGCGACCGTATGCCTTCCGTTTGCGTACCTGCGCTCCCTGGGCCGACGCAGCACCGTGGAACGCGCCCGGCTGACCGCCTTCACCACCGTCATGGCGGCCTCCGCCGCCTTCTGGATGATCTTCGCCCAGAGCGGTTCCGTCCTGTCGCTGTTCGCCGCACACCACACCCACCGCGACATCCTCGGCTTCACGATCCCCGCGAGCTGGCTGCAGTCCGTGCACCCCCTGTTCATCCTGCTGCTCGCCCCCCTGGCCGGCCGGCTGCGCACCACGACCACCGCCAAGTTCGCCGGCGCCCTAGCCGCAGCCGGCCTCAGCTTCCTCGTCATGGCCGCAGCCGCCCTGCTGGCCCGCACCGGCGACGTCTCCGTGGCCTGGCTGATCGCCGTCTACCTGCTGTACTCACTCGGCGAGGTAGTGCTCGCCCCGGCCGGCCTCGCCCTGGCCGCCGCCGTCGCCCCACCCGGCTACCTCAACCGCTTCCTCGCCCTCAACGGCATGTTCGCCGCCGTCGGAGTCGTCCTGGGCGGCCAGCTGTACCGCCTGACGGCCGTCCTGCCCCTGCCCGCCTACTTCCTCCTCATGGGCAGCACCGCCCTGGCCACCGGCGCATTCGTCGCCGCCCGCTCCTCCCGCCTGCGCCCCCACCTGCCGGACTGACCGGGGACGGGCGCGGCAGCCGGCTCTCGGCGCCTACGGGGCGGTGCATCCTCGGCCCCGTAGGGCCTGCGGATGCGCCGCCGAGGCCTGCAGTCATCGGGCGGCTGCAGCTTGCTGCGTGGGTCAAAAGCACCATGGCCAGGGTGCTCATGGGCTGATCCGGTTGGACCTGCCTGCGGCGGCCGGAGCCGGGCAGCGGCTGTCCGCCGTATGCCCGGCGAGGGCGCCATGGCGCGCGACGGCTGCCAGGTACTCGCGGTGCAGGCCGCTGGATCCTCAGCCGGCCCGACGCCGACCACGTCGACCGCCTCGCCCACGAACCCGAAACGCCCGCCCGGTCTCTGGGGACATGTACGTCAGAATGCCAGGTGGGTGCCTTCAGTGCCGTGACCACCACCAAGCTCTCCCACATCACGATCTACAGCTGTCATGTCAGAGCTTTTTATAACGCCGCCGGTGACAAGCTGCTGCAATCCGGCACAGCCTGCGAAAGTGGCATCCCGGCGGCCGAATTCCTGTAGTATTGCCTCGTGTTGGAATGGGTGCTCGTCAACGCCCATCGATTACCTGGAGGGTGGGGAGTCGAGGATGCCGGATCGGAGTATCGATTTCGGCAAATTCGGGGCGCGCGGTATCAAGGGGCATGAAGCCGTGGCCCGCCAGCTCGATGCACTCGCTAATTTCATCGCCACGCCGATCAGACAGCGGCGTGGTCTGCTTGCGCGGCTGCACTACCTCACCCGAAGCGACCACGCCCGCGAGGCGGCCCGCGAGGCCGGCCTCTCCGTCACCGACCGCACGCTCATGGCGTGGCTGGACGGCAAGCGCAACCCCTCGAGGAAGAACCTGCAGGCCATCGAGACCGCGTACCTCACAGTGCGCCGCCACAACGTGGCCCGGTACCTGCTCGCCCGCCTCAACCGTGGAGGCCGCGGGACCCGGGTCGAGTTCCACCCGCTCAACCAGTCCCAGGTGAGCCGCCCGCGCCAGCGTGCCCTGTCGTTCCGCACGCTCAACGTGCGCCACTGGGACCGGATCGTCGAGGCCTGGGCCAACGATGACGACGAGGCCCTGGACGAGGCCTGGGTCAACGACGCGACGGTGGACCTCGGCTCCGAGTGGGGTCAGTACGAGTACGTCACCAACATCGGCTTCGCAGCCTGACGCGACCTCCCCGCCGGCGTTCCCTCACCACGCATCACCGGAACACCCCACCACTGTAGAAGGCGCTACTTTCCTCCACGGAATAGCAATCTCCCAAGACATCTACCAATGGCGAAGAAACCGATTCGCGCCCCAGGCAGTTACCGAACCGCTTCCTCTGGAACTCCGTTCCTCCTTCGGAACCGGAGATCCCAAATAACTCATCAAGGGAACCCGCATGACGAACTGTCAAATCAAATCCCAACGTCCCACACACAAACAAACCAACCGTTACGTGGAACCGGAGGCAGGCAATTCCTTTATGAAGTAAGGGTGCCGAACTCAGCGCATTATACGGGTTCCTGAAAGAGTGTCAACCTTTCCTTCAGCCCGGACCAGTCCGGCGCAGCCCCACCCTCCCAGCCGCGCTTTTCTGGAATTCGCGGAGCGAATTCCTTAGTCGAATTGCGGAGCAATTCGACTACCGTCACGGAGTGACGGTACATCAACTCCCTTGCGGAGCAAGGGAGTTGACCGCCGCGTAGCGGCGGCGCGGCGTGTCTGCGGAGCAGACC
>NZ_JODC01000038.1 GCF_000720765.1 Streptomyces sp. NRRL S-646 | reverse complement strand
CAAGGACGAGCTGCCGGTGGACCTGCCGCCGGCACCGAGCGATCCGACCGGCGTCCGTCGCCTTTACGGGCGCGGCTTGCTGGCGATGGCCAACGCCGGGCCGAACACGAACGGTTCGCAGTTCTTCGTCGTCTACGGCGACTCCGCGCTGCGGCCGAACTACACGGTGTTCGGCACGGTCGGTGCCGCCGGCCTGGAGACGCTCGACAAGATCGCTGCTGGCGGTATCGAGCCAACTGCGCAGGACCCGGCGCCTGTCGACGGCACGCCCGTGCTGCGGACCGAGCTGCTCAGCGTCCGGCCGTCCTGCCGGCCCTGATGAACTGCGGTGCTCGATCAGGCGGCATTCGGTCTGGGCGCGCTTGCCGGAGCGCACGTCATCGGGGCGGCTGCCGTCCTCGCACACCAGGCTTACAGCACATCCTTCCCGGCCTGGGGCAGGTCCTGGCCGCGCTGGCCCTGTTCCTGCCCTGGGGACGCGGGACGCGGGGCCAGGCCCCGTCACCCCGCCGGTCCCCGTACGGCCGACGCACAGAGGAGGCCGGCGGCAGGGATGAGGCCGGGGTCAGGCCACCGGTGGCTGGCTGGAGGGGGCGGCCTGGTCGGCGGGCTGGTCCAACTGCTGCTGGCGGCGGCGCTGTTCGTTCCGGTGGTCCTCGACGCGCTGGGTGAACAGCTTCAACGCCTCAACCTCCCCGACGTCGTCGAACTCGCTGTAGGGGCCAATACCAAGGAGAACGGCGTTGGCCTCCTGCTCGATGGCGTCGGCGGCCTGCTGGAGGAAGTAGCTGCGCTCGCGCAACTTGTAGTAGCCGGCGAACATCGCGGCCACCGTGATGGCGAAGCTGATCCCAGTCAGGGTGACGCTCTGCCAGGTCAGCTCCTTGCCGGTATCCAGGGCCGCGATCGTGGTCGTGGACGCGGAACCGATCATGATGAGGGACTGCAGGCTGTTGTGGATCCGCCGGTACTTGCGGCTGTCGTCCTGGTACTTCTCGATCGCGGTCGCGACTCCTCGAAGTAGAGCTGTCGCCGCTGAGGCAGGTCAGGGCGCCGTACGGCCTTCTGCTGCCACAGCGACTCCTGCGCGGGCGAGCTGCGCCTCAACGCTGGAGGGTGGGCAGGCCCCGCCCGGCGAAGCGCATCGCGACCAGCGCCAGCAGGGACAGCAGGAGCAGACACCCGCAGATCAGATCGCCCAGGATGAACCCTGCGGGGGTGCCCATGGTCAGCGCGGCGATGCTCGTGCCGATGACGGCGGCGAGCACCAGCCAGCTGACCGCCCATCCGGCACGCCAGATCCGGTCCAGCCGCCGGCGCCGGGCGAGCTTCTCCTTGGCGTCGATGACGAGGTTGGTGGTCACCACGTGAATCCGTTCCTTGGTGTCCCGCTGGCGGGCGCGGACCAGGTCGTCCGCAGCTCACATCCGGCGAATCGCGTCATCGTCGAAGTCCCGTGCCACGGGCTCAGCGGTCAAACGCTTCGGTCAGGCGCACCCGGTAGCCATCCTCTTCCATCAGCACGACGGTGACGCCGAACGGGTCGGGGTGGTCCAGCTCGATCGGGGTGAAGGAGAAGTCCACCGCGGCCTGGATCGGCGGCACCAGCTCGCCGCCGGGCTGCGGCCCGGGGGCCGGCCTCCAGTCCGGGGCGACCAATGCCCAGCACTCGGGACTGCGGGACAGGAGCTGCTCGGTGTAGGGGAACTGGTGCAGGACGTGCCCGTCGCGAGTGGCCACCACCATGTTCAGACACGGTGCCGGGCCAACGATGGGCAGCTCGCAGGCGGTGGCGACGTCGTGGGTCTCCCACGCGAGGACGACCTCGTCCGCCCGGGCGGCGGCGGCGATGTTCGAGAGTTCCGCGATCCCAGTGAGCGCGTCCCGGCCGACCTTGAGGGGGCGGACCCAGATCATCCCGACCAGCTCGCCGCGCACCATCGGCATCATGAGCGGGCGCGGGACCGCGCCCTCGCCCAGCCCGGCGGTGTACGCCTTCTTCGCCACGCTGACGAGTGCGTCCCACATCCGTGCTTCCACGGAAGCCCCCTCTGTCTGCCGAATCGATCACTGCCGACCCTGCCACGTGGAGTGATGCGGTGTCAGGGTGATGATCGGCCAGCCCCTTCAAGCGGCGGGTGCTGGGCTGATGAGAGGGGAGCCGCCAGACAGTGCCATGTGGTGTGAATCACAGCAGGTGCAGGGAAGATGAGTGCCGGATCAGCTCTCTCCCGCTGCAGGTAGGTGAACAGACCTACCCAAGCGACAAAGGAGGCCCGAGATGCCTGCGGATTCAACGTCGGACTCGGCACCCGAGGATGCCGAGCAGCGGCCTGCTGCAGCACCGTCCGAGGCAACAGGAGCGCTGCTCGTTGCCTCAGCGGAAGGATGCGGCTCGCCCGAAAACGTGGCGCTCGACGATCCGGGCGACGCCGGACTCGCAGCGCCGATGGACGGGCCCGACCTGGACCACGCTGTCTTCCCACTGATTGACGACGCCGTCCTGCACTCGGGCAGCCTGGCTGGTGTCGTGGACACGGCTTCCTTCATGTCAGGCATCAGTGACTCCCTCCAACCGCTGATCGGTCTCAACAAGATGCTCAGCGAGTTCACGGAGCGGGCGAACTTCGGCCTCGCTCCGGTCCTCGCCGGCATCGAGCTGGCAGTTCCCCGGCTACCCAACATCGGAGAGATGGTTGGCCAGTCGCTGCTGGACGGATCGAGGGCCCGCAATGCCGCCGTGTCGGCGCTGGCCGGCATGCAGCCCCAGGTCCTCTCGCTGTCCGAGACCGTGAACTCGGTAGTGCCCTCCGTCGTGAACACGCGGGGACTGCTGGACGGACTCAGCCAGGCCAGGGCGGTCTTGTCCGTGGTCGAACCGCAGGTCAGCAACCTGGCGAGCGTGGTGGGATCAGCCGCTCGCCTGACATCGATGGCTGACGCCTTCCAGCCGCTGGTCGGTCTCGGTGAACTCGTTCGTCAGTCACACCTCGGCCTGGCCCCGGTGCTCGAAGGTCTACCGGCTCTGATTCCCCCGGTACCCAGTCTGGCGAAGATGGCAGAAACACTCGCACCATGCTTCGCCGTCCAGGTGGGAGTGCCGCGGATGATGCAGGAGGTCCTACGCACCCTGCCGCCGGTGGCGGACGTCATCGGCGGCCATATGGCCAACCTCTTCGCCGGAGTCCGGTCTGTCGCCGACTGGGCGAAGCGGCTGAGGCCGTCCGTCCTTGCCGAGGCCCGCTACGCCTTCGACGCGTATATGAAGGGCGACACGGAGCCGATGAAGGACTTCCTGCGCCGCTGCCTGCGTCTGTGGCCGGTGCTGGAGGATCATTGTCAGGCCCTGGCTGTGGCGATGTTCGAGCGCGCATGGGAGCAGGAGGCCGACCTCACCGACGATCAGTCGGTGCGCAGAGTTTTGGTCCGGTACGCCCGCCAGGGCTGCGACTTTGAACGCGATCACCAGATCCGCGGTGCCTCGATCGGTTACATCCCGGAGGGTTGGGAGCAGCCGGACACCGTTCCCGGGCCGGAGGATCTGGTGATCCCCCGCCTCGTTCCCTGGGCCCAGCAGTTCGAGACCGCTCCGGTGCGCTACGTGGCAGGCCGGCTCAACGAGCAGGAACAGGCCCTGGTCCGTGCCTGGTCGGAGAACCACCCCATGACGTGGCCCAAAGCGTCGGACCTGGTACAGCAGGATGAGGCGCAAGGAGAGCGGGCCCGACGCAAACTGCACCGCCTCGGCAAGGAGTGGCGCAGGCGCGAGAACAACTTCCAGGAGCTTCCGTGAGTGCGCCGTCCGACCGATCGCAGGAGCCGCTGATGACGGTGCGTGCCGCGGTCATCTTGATGCTGGGCGCGCAGATCTCCGTGGCCGCCGGGGTGCTGACCGTGCTGGCAGGGAACGCGTGGGCTGTCGCAGTACTGGCTGCTGGGGGCGCCTTCGCCGGCACTGTCGCCTTCGCCCGGTCCGTGATCGGCTGAACCGGGCCCGGGCGGACAGACGCCCGGGCCGACGCCGTGGTCACAGCGAACTATGCAGATCCTCGCGGCGGGCGGTGACCAGGCCTCGCCATTGCCGCCGCGTGTGATGGGCTCCGTCGATCCAGCATGCCGGTGAGGCCTCCTCGAGGGGCAGGTCGGCCATGAAAGCGGCGATGTCGCTGTAATGGGCGAAGTCGCCGCCGCGGGTGTTCTCGCGCAGCCGGGCGGTCGTCGCGGCCACCTGGTCCCGGTCGTCGCGGACGGCGTGGTGGAAGGCGAGGGCGAGGTCCAGGGCGAGCTCGGTGTACGTCACGCCCGCTGTACGGATGTCGGCGCGCAGCATCTGGGCGCGGTCGTCGACGTCGGCGTCGGTGCGGCCGGCGTCGCGTGCGAGCGCCGCGATATGGGTGATCAGGGTCGTGGCGCGCAGTCCCACGTCGGCCAGAAGCTGCTCAGCGAGGGCGAGTTCGTCGTCGGCGACGACCGGGTCGGTGAAGGCCAGAGCGAAGGCGCGGGCCTGGCTGTTGCCGCGCTCTTCGGTGACGCCGTGGTGTTGCGTTCGGCGGGGCGCACGCCGGCCGTCGAGCCGGAGCGCTGATCCCTGCGATCATGGCGTGTCCCCCGACTTCGGCGGTGTTGTGTCCGCGAGGAAGTCGAAGGCGAGGCCGCTGTGGCCCTCGCCGCGGCCGACGCCGCGCTGGGCGCTGAGCCAGACGGAGACCCGGCCATCGCGCCAGCGGGTCCGGTTGTAGGACACGGTGAGCCTGGTGCCGGACTGCGGCACCTCCTCCTCGTTGACGAAGTACTGGAGTCGCGCGTCGAACCCCTCGCGCAGCAGGGACGTACGGGGACGGACCGGCAGGCCGTCGACGACGCCCGGCATGGCGGCGCGCTGGAGCTGGATGTCGCGGTTCTGGCCCGGCGTGTGCACGGGGACGAAGGGGATCCAGTTCTCGGGCACCGAGTTCATCGCCTCGTACCTGACCGGCGCGACCGGAGCCGGAGGCGTGGGCGGGGGATGCAGGACGAGGCGGTGGGCGAGGATCTCGGCGGCGACCTCGCTGCCGCGCCGTGACTCGCCGGTGGCGAGGCGCACGGTCTGCTCCACGCCCCACACCATGTTTGCGCTCTCGTCCCGGATGAGTGACACCTCCTCCAGGACCGGGCCTTCGGCGACCTTCGGCACGCTCGGCGGCAGCAGCAGACTGGTGTCCGCCGCGATGTCGTCGTCGCCGATGGTGTCGAGGGTGAACATCGTCCAGCGCTGCCAGTTCGCGTCGCTGCCCGAACCGGCGGGTGTGATCCACCGCTGCTGCCCGAAGACGTCGGTCACCGCGAGCCCCTGGATGGAGGCCAGTGTCCCGGCGGGCAGGTCGCAGGGGAGCTGGTACCAGTCGTTGCTGTAGACGAGAGCGAACTCCAGGAAGATCAGCCGCGCGAGGTCGGTGCTGTCCGGGCGTACCGCGGCGAAGTTGGTGCGCTCGTCCTCCAGGGCCCACCAGCGGGGCAGCGGCATGCCGGAGAAGCGGACGGGCGCGGGGAAGACGGTGCGGTGCAGGGCGGCCGCGGCGGGACCGGTGCCGCCGAGCGGGCCCTTGGGGTCGATCGAGAAGGCGTGCCAGTCGAGGGTCCCGCCGGGGTACTCCTGCGCGGTCAGGACCTTCTCCGTGGCGGTCCCGCCCTCGGGCGGGCGGGCCGAGACGGAAAAGCGGTGCTCGAGGCGGCGTGGGTCCCACGTGGCATTGGTCGTATGGGAGTTGGGGTCCACGGTGGGCTGGTCGATCAGTGCGTCGAACCAGGCGACCAGGCGTTTGCTGAGCCGCACCAGCTCGTTGCGGTGCAGCCCGAGCAGGCCGCTGATGCCGTCGTAGGCCGCCCCGCCGCCCTTGAGGAACAGATAGAACTCGTACCCGTCCATCCGTCGCCCCGCCAGCGCCTGCATCGTCGACCAGACCTCGGGGTGTGCCACCCGCGGGGTGTCGGCGTCGACGGTCGGGTCGGGCAGGGCGATGGGGTAGCGCGCGATGTACTTGCCGCGCACGTTCAGGCTGACGACGTTGAGGAGCAGGTTCTGGGCGAGCAGCTTCATCCAGCGGCGGCCGATGGCCAGGCGCAGGTCGAAGGAGATCCGGTCGGCGCCGAACGCGAACGGCAGGGCCCGCCGCTCGGCGACCGTCTCCAACGGCCGGTCGGACGGCAGGGGTTCGA
Organism: Streptomyces sp. NRRL S-646; assembly: GCF_000720765.1. Classification (GTDB taxonomy): domain Bacteria; phylum Actinomycetota; class Actinomycetes; order Streptomycetales; family Streptomycetaceae; genus Streptomyces. Next base: position 48,708 of record NZ_JODC01000038.1, on the reverse strand, counting down.
CGGCGCCGCCCGCGGGCCGGAACCGGGTCGGCGTTGTGGTGTTCACCGAGTACGTTGCGGTGACCGGTGACCCGGCGTCCGCGCCGCGGAACTCGCCGAGCTGCCACTGCCGCGTGAGCATCCACAGCGGGTCGCGGACCTCCGCGCGCAGCGCCCGGTCGAAGTCGGTGGTGCGGGGCCTGCCCTCGAGCCGGTTCCACAGGCCGACGGTCGGCGCTGTGCGGCCGTCGAGCGCCGCCCGGAGGTTGTCGATACGGGGCTCAGCCATGGGCCTGGGCCTTCCACCGGAGGTTGGAGACGGCGAGATCAGTGCTGATGGTGATCGGCTGCCGGGTCGCCGACAGGACGGTGGCGGGCAGCAGTTGGGCGTACGCGGTGTCGTCGAGGTGGTGCGGTTCGACGGCCCGGATCTTGGCCAGGTCGAGGGTCTCGTTGACGGCGGCCAGCAGGTCGTCCCACTTCCAGGTCTGGCTCTTCACGGGCGGGACGACCAGGAGCAGCGCCTGGGGCGGCTCGGAGTCCGGACGGTCGATGTGCACCGCGATCCCGGTGGTCTCGCGCTCGGCCGGGATCACCTCGGTCCACTCGTCCAGGAGCAGGCCGCAACGCTGCGCCGTGCCGAGGAGCGGTTCGGTGGCGTAGTGCGCGGTGAACAGCAGCCTGTCCTCGACGATCCGGGTGCCCGCCTTGAACTCCATGGCCAGCCAGTGGTCGTCCTCCCGGTAGGGCAACTGGACCGGTGTCAGGGCCGGTTCCTGCCATCCGGCGATGTTGCCGAGCAGTCCGCCGGGCCCGCGCAGTGCGTCCCCGAGCGCGACGGACTTCTCCCACAGGCGGAGCTTCTCCCGTACGCGTGCCATGCCGTGCACCCAGTCGTCGACCGGGAAGTCCCGGTCGAAGTCGTCGCCGAGGTGCTTGACGAGCCGGGCGCTGTCGTTGCGGGCCTTCTTCCACTCCGCCGCCAGCGGGTCGGACGGGGTGAACTCCGGTACGACCAGGACGTCCTGTCCGAGCAGCGACTTGAGGGCGTCGGTCGCGGCCAGGACCTGGTCGGGTCCCGTCACCGCGGCGTCGTACGCGAGCAGCGACGCGTCCGCGCCCTTGATCCGGTCGTCGGTGTCCTTCTTCAACGCCTGGGCCCGGGTGAGGAGATCGTGGCCGAAGGCAACGACCCGGTCCACGAACGGGGTCAGGTCGAGGCCGGTCGGGTCGAACGCGGTCAGCGGCAGCAGATCGGCCACCTCGGCGAGCAGCCCGCTCAGCGTCGTCGTACGGGTGGTCGCCACGTCCTTGAGGTCCCGCAGCCGGTTGTTGAACGCCGCCCGCCGATTGGCGACCGTGGCGCGTAGTTGCGCGGGGCGCGCGGGCCGGGGGCTGGTCGGCTGCGTCGCGAGCAGCCGCTCGGCCTGCTCCAGCAGGGCGAAGCGGTCCGCGTCCGCGGCGGCCTGCGGCAGTGCGTCGTAGCGCGTGAGGAGCGCGTCCGCCTGGGCGAGGGACTGGCCCATCCGCGCCGCGGCCACGGCGACCGCGGCCAGCACGTCCGCGAACACCTTGCGGCGCCAGCCGGTCAGCTCGCCCCAGCCGCTGCGCATCATGCCGAACTGGCCTGCGGTGGCGACGAGTTCGGCGTACCGGGTGAGGAAGGAGTCGATGTTCTGGATCAGGTCGTCGCGGTGCGGGGGCGCCGGGTCGGCCGGGTACAGCGGCGCGAGATCGGCGATGTACGCAATCACGTCGGTCCGCAGACCGTCGAGGGCCTCGCGGACGGCGGCCGGCCGCTGCCGGGGCAGGGACACGGCCTCGTCGGCGGACCGGTCGACCGTTGTGGTCCCGGCCGTGGCCACGAGATCGCTGGGCCGCAGCGGGCGGGCCGTGGTCACCAGTGACCGCAGCGCGTCCACCAACGGCGACAGCTCGAACAGGGTGATCTTTCCCGGGATTTGGCGGGTGTAGCGGATGGTGAGCTGTGCGTCGGGGCGTGGCCGGTCCCGGTCGACGACGAAGCCGATGATCCGGTCGTCCAGGTCCGTCATCGCGCTCTCGCCCGCAGGACGCAGCGCCCACAGCAGATCGATCGGTTGCAGGCCGAGGTCGGACTGCGTGACGACCCGGCTCTGCGCGTCGCCGTCCACGGGGTCGGTCCAGGTGACCAGGACGGCCACCTCCAGGCGGTTCGGCAGCAGAGCCGGAAGCCAGGCGTCGACCGCGGGCTCCGCCATCGCGCGCGGGGACGCGCCCGGGCGAAGCCCCGAGGTCAGCTGAAGAGCGAAGCGGTGGGTGAGGGTGACGCCACTGCGCGGGGTCTGCACCACCGTGGGATCCGGCGGGAAGCCCTCCTTGGCATACGCGTCGAGGGTCGCCGCCGCGCGCTCGGTGTTGCCGAGCAGGGCCTGGTGGGTGCCCTCGGCCACGGCGAGGTCGGCGAGCGCGTCGTGCAGGTCGAGGAGGCGCTGCACCTCCAGGTTCATCGCACGTTTCTCGTCGTCGGTGGCCGTCGGCATGTTCGGTGCGCCGAAGGGATAGGTGGGCACGGCCGGCGGCCGGGTCGCGCGCCGCACCAGCTCCAGACCGTCGACCACGTTGCGGGCCTCGACCACGTCGAGCGGCACCCCCGGTCCTGGCGTGACGTCGGACAGCTTGCCCGCGCGCAGCGGGAAGGCGCCGCGCAGCGCGGGCAGGAACTTGTCGAGTTCGACGCCGGCCGGATGGCCCGCCCCTTCGTGCAGGCCGCGCTCGAACCGGTAGCCGAGCAGCGCGCTGAGTGACTGGCCCTGCCGCAGCCCGTCGAGGACGGAAAGCGCCACCCGCACGCGCTCCGAACTCAGGTTCACGGCAAAGGAGTTGGCGTTGTTCGGAGATCCGTTGGCGAGGTACCCGGCCCGCAGCACCGCGGCCGTACGCGCATGCGCGGGCGACGGTGCGTGGATGTACCCGCCGTTCTTCGGGTCGTGCGCCATGGACGTGGTCCCGAACACCTGGGCCGCCTTGCCCGTCAGCGGGACCTGCGTGAGCTGCTGCCCTGTCTGCGGCGCGACGTTCTCCAGCCAGCCGTACGCGCCTACGTGGATGCCCCGACGTGGCGCCGATCCGCCGGTCCCGTACCGCAGTTCGGCCAGACGCTCGTTGGCGAGTCCGAGCAGCCACGCGTCGAGCCGGTACGTCGCAAGGTCGAGGTGCTCGGCGAACACCCGCTCCAGGCGGGCGGTCGGCAGGTCGGCGAGGAGCCCGATCGCCTTGGTCTGCTCGTCGAGCAGCGTGGTCGCCGGGTGGGTGCCGAGGACGCTCGGGATGTACTGGTGGACGAGCAGGCCGGGGTCCGCGCTTCCGGTGACAGCCTGGTCGGGCGCGTAGAGCTGACGGAAACGGCTCTCGCTCACCGGCGGCACGGGCTGGCCCGGCCGCTGCGTCCTGATGTGGACGAACAGCGGGTCCGCGAGCGAGGCGGCCGGGCGGCCCGCGGCGACGGCGAGGCGCCGTGCCGTGTCCTCCCAGCCCAGCAGCACCGCGTGCCGCAGCAGCAGGTAGAGCAGCGCGGCCGGTGGACGGCCGTCGGCGAAGCCGTCCTCCAGGCGGATCTTCTCCAGGTCGGTGCGCGCGAACTCGGCCAACCACCGCAGATAGTTGCGGGAGTTGGGATCGGGCGTGTAGCCGCGTACGGGATCGGTCTCCGACAGCGGCCGGTCGTCGACGAACGGCCCCGTCAGCGGGTACTGGGTGCCGACGAATAGCCGCCGGATGAGGTCGGGGTCCGGGTGGTCGGGGTCCTGCACGGTGTAGCCGAGGCGGGCCAGCAGGGCGCGGATCGGCTGCGGCATGTGCAGTTGGTCACGCAGGGCGTCCAGGACGGTGGGGCCCGCGGCGCCCAGGTTCTCCCGGTTGTAGAGGTCCTCGACGCTCTGCGCGTACCGCTGGTGGTACTCGGCCGACGTCGGGTGCAGCGCCAGGATGTCGAGGAGCCGCTGGTGCGGATCGGTGCTGCCGTTGTCGAGGTGGGCGACCTTGCCGGTGGCGGCGGTCCAGTCGTTCTGGGCCTCCCTGAGGAGGTGGTAGAGGACCCGCCGGGGCGCGGCCGTGTCCGGCCAGGCCAGACGGCTGAACGCGGTCGTGGGCAGGATCCCGTATGGCTGCCTGCCGATCTTGACAGCGGGCAACGGTCCACGGCCCGACACATGGCGCAGGAAGAAGTCCCTGGTCTGCGCCACGGCCGAAGGCGACAGGATCGGGTGGAGCGTCGTCTGCAGGAAGGTGCCCCAAGTGGCGGGCCACAGGGCGGTGTTGGCGGCCCGGGCGTCGCGCTGGTCGGTGCCGTCGGCGTTGGGCATGCCGGTGAGCACGGCCGGATCGAGACCGAGCAGCTCGGCGAAACGCCGGCCGTCTGTGACGGTGGTCCAGTCACTCGGCGCCGCCTCGGTGCGCAGTCCCGAGACCGACCGCAGTCCGGCCTCGGCCTCCGGGCGGGCACCCTGACCGGCCGGTTTCTGTTCGGAGTTGTTGGTGGCGGTGCCCTGGGGCAGCAGGCTGTAGCCCGCCGGGCTCTGGAGCTGCCGGGTGATGAGCGCGGTCAGGTCGGCGCCCGACTGGTCGGGGGTCTTCTGCTCGCGCAGCCCGAGGACGACGAGGCGGTGCAGGCCGCCGCGCCAGTGGTCGTCGAGCGGGATCCTGAGGCCCATGCCCCGGCGGACCGCCTCGTCGAAGTCGGTCAGCCACAACAGGTCGGTGGGGACGTGCAGGACGCCGGTCGTCTCGTCGATCTTCAACTGGTCGGTGGCGCCCGGGTCGGGGCTGACCTTGAGATCCCCGGTGATGGGCGCGCCGGTCGCCGTCATGACCTGCTGCCCGTCGCGGTAGCCGAACACGACGAACCGGTCGGGCAGCAGCCGGGCGGTGGCCGGAGTGGTCCACGAGTCGGGGGCGAGCGTCGGCCTGGGCAGCACCATGAAGGCCACGACGACCCCGTCGTGCGGGTTGGCCGGTGCCGCGTCGACGCCGGACGGCGGGCGGGCCCGGATGGCCTTGGCGCGGGCGGCCCCGACAGCGCTGAGCAGTGCGGCCTCGGCGGCCCGCAGCTTGACGCGGTCCCCGTGCGCCCGCCATACGGCCGTCCAGTACGTGACCGTCGGCTGCCGGTCGTTCGCGGGCAGCGCCGCAGGACTGACGATCACCAGGACCGTCGTGTCGGCAGGTACGTTCGCCGGTTTGTCGGGGCGGTTGGCGGGTGGGTACGTGGCCACCAGCCACGTGGCCCGGCCGCTCGCGACCCGCCTGGTGAACTCGTGCCAGGCCGCCTGCTCGGCGACGGCGTCGCCGCCTGCCCGCCACAGCGCCGTCCAGTACGCGCTGAGCGCCCCGAACTCGGCCTCACTGGGCAGCGGTTCGGACTTGTCGATCGCCCACTCGTCGGGGAACACCCGCACGAGGAGTTCGGTCGCGGTGAACCGCGTCTCCAGTCGGACGGGCCCGAGCAGCACCGGGAAGTCGTCACTGAGCGGCATCGATCAACATCTCCTGTGCGTGTACGGCGATCAGTACCGGCGCCTGGAACAGCATGTAGGCGATGTCGGCGGAGCTCAGCCGCGCGTTCCACAGCGGCAGTGCGATGTCCTCGCGCCGCTGCTCCTGCTTCTCCGGGTCGTCCTCGGACCCGTCGAACGGCACGAGCGGCACGGTGACGGCCGGGTCCAGCTCGATGAAGCGGCGGTCATGCGGGTCGACGTCCTTCCAGGACAGGTCGTTCCACACCTCGACCGGAGTCTCCTCCTGACCCTCGTCGACCCCGAACCGCGGATCGCCCGGCCGCTCCTTGAGCACGAAGAACCACCCCGGGTCGTCAGGCACGTGCCCGCGCGCCGCCTTCGAGGTCAGATCGAAGCCGAGCAACGTGATGTCGGGGTCGACCTTCGCCTCGTAGATCGGCAGCCTGACCAGATCCGTGGGCGGGTGCTCCAGGTCCGGGAAGTCGGCGAGCACCCGCTCCAACTCCGGGTGCGGAACGCCCTGTTCGTCACGGGCCCAGTCGGCCTTGTGCGCGTAGACGGCGGCAGTCGGGTACTTCTTGAGGAGCTCGCCGCGGATCACCAGGACGAGCTCGTTCTCCTGTGTCTGCCCGACGTCCCGGTTGTCGTGGGTGCCGAGCTCCGTGTCCGGGGCCCATTCGGCGATGCGCGTGATGTCGTACAGCCGCTCTTTGCGCACCTCGGGTGGCTCCCCGGGCAGTGCGGGAGCGGGACGCGGATCCCAGAACTGCCGGAAGGGCGTGCCCCGTTGGTCGGTCGGGAACTCGCGCCACAGCAGCTCGCGGGCCATCTCGTGGTTGAGGCCCACCATGAACGCCTCGATGAACTCCTGGTCGGTCTCCAGGAGCGTGATCGAGTTGGGCGGGACCAGGTTGAGGTTCGGCACGAACGTGTCCGCGGACAGGTCGATCAGCGCCTGGAACATCGGCAGGTCGATCACGGGATACGCCATCACCGGGATGAACCGGTTCGCGAACGGTTCCAGGCGCTCGCTGAGCAGCCGCACCGAGGCGAGCAGGCTCTTGGGTACGGTCTCGTCGGCCCGCAGCCCGTCGAGCATCTGGCCGGTGGCGGCCGCCACGCCGAGGAGCGGTCGCTCCGGCGTCCGCCCGCCGACCGCCGCGTCGTCCCAGCCCCGGTAGATGTCCCGCAGCCCGTCCTTGAACAACTGCGCCTCCCGGCTGTCGTCGCCGCCGGTGGGCGGCACGATGTGTTCGTCGGGCACGCTGAGGACGAAGTGGGAGCTGGTCGCGAGCCGGTCGACCGGATCGTCCTCCGCCAGACCGAGTGGTCGCGGATGGAGGATGCCGTCGAGCTGCTCGGGGGTGACGACCGCGGCCGGTGTCTTCTTGGGGGCCGCGGCGGTGACCGCGCCGGTCGCCCGGTCCATCTTCGGTACGAGGTCGTCGGGTTCCGCGGCGCTGAACAGGGTCCGCATGAGGGGCGACCCGGGCCGCATGATGCGCCGCATTTCGGGGGACACCGGGGCCGCCGAGACCTGGCTCGCGGCCACCTGGAACCCGACGGCCAGACTCTCGCCGAGCTCCTGGAGACCGGCGGTGAGCGCGGCCGCTCCGGTCGACGGAGTCACCCGGGGACCGGCGGGCGCGGTCAGCCGCAGCGCCCGGCCCGACGGGGCGGGCGCTGCGGCCGAGTCGGCGGACGCGGCCGGTGGGGACAGGTGCTTGCGCTGCAGTACATGCCCGACCTCGCGCGCCAACTGGGCTGCCCGGATGCGGTTGTTGGCCTCCAGGACGTCGCCGACCTGCGCCCAGGCCGCCGCCATGAACTCCTCCTGGCGGGCCTGCACCACCTGCGTGCCGAAGTTCGCCGCGATACGGAACCGGGGGTCCAGGTTGAGCCGGTGCACCCAGTTCTTGTTACGCGGGGCCGGAATCCGAGTGCCGTCGCGTTCGTGGAGCAGCCGTGACGTCTGGGCGTGCCATTTGCCGTACAGCGGCGGAGTGATGACCGGGTCGACCTCGTCCGCGAGGAACCGCAGCTCGGGCGCCCCGGCCAGGTTCGCGTGCGCCGCGGCCGGGGTGTGCTCCAGGTAGTCGTCGGCCAGATTGACGAGCCCGGCGAGGGCCTCCTGGAAGGGGTGCGGATACGGAGGCGGCGGAGGGGGCGGTGGCGGCGGCGCGGGGAAACGGCCGTCCCAGTTGTCCCACAGGTCCTGCTTGCGGTCGGGGATGCGCAGCGCCCCGCCGAGCCGCAACACCCCGCCGAGCCCCGCGGGCGTGGTGATCGGCGGCAGCCCGGGCCCGGCCTTCCGCTGGACGTCGAAGTCCCGCCGCGCCACCCGGTCGTCGGGCTTGCGCGGCTTGAGGAGTCGGACCAGGTACTCGAAGTCTCCGGCGGCACCCGTGGCGAAGAACCAGCGGTGATAGTAGGGGAGTTGACCGACACCTTGGCGGCCTTGGTAGTTGGGCCCCCAGCTTGAGTACAGCGGTCCCTGTGCGTTGGGCACCACGGGCGGGAAGCCGAGCCCCGCGAGCCGTCCGGTCTCGAAGGTGGGCACGAGGAAGGCGTGGTAGGGCCGGTTCGGCTGGAGGTGGCGCGGGCAGATCAGCCGGGCACAGGCCTGGTCCGGGTTGTTGCGCAGCACCTGGCGGAGTTGGGACAGGACGGCGGGCATGCTCTGCTCGTCCGACAGGATCCGGTCGTCGAGTTCACCGTTGACGTGCACGTGCGCCCAGGCGCCGAGCTGGTCGGCCCGGGGCAGGGTCGCGGCCGGGTTGGTGACAGTGATGTACGGCAGCGGGCGGCCGGGCAGCGATCCCTCGACGAACTCCCCTGGATCGCCTGCCTCGTTGGGGCCCTCAAGGACGATCAGCGCGAGCCACGGCAGCAGTCTGCCGTTGTCGTCCGGGACGGCCGGGCTGTAGGTCCAGAGGAAGTCCTCCTCGTAGAACTCGATGTGCGCGAGGTAGTTGGGCTCGACGTTGGTGATCCAGGGGCGTGGCTCGGTGCGGCAGATGGCCCGTGGATCGACGCCGATGACGTCGCCGGGCCCGTACAGCTGGATCGGCTGCTGGACCGGCCTGTCGATCTGTTGGGTGCCCTGGAGCGGGTCGCCGTGAAGGATGAGTTTCGCGAGGAAGTCGGCGCGGGTGGCGGGCGCGACCGGCGCCTTGGTGATCTTCGTGGCGATGCCCGCGCGCAGCCACGGCAGGAACGAGTAGGCGTTGGGGCTCACGAGGCGCCCCCGAGGGCGAACACCTCGGTGGTGGCGCTGAGTTGGGCGGTGTCCGGGTCCACGCCCGCGATGCCGGAGACGACGGTGCCGCCGGTGACGAGGGCCTTGCCGTCGGCGAGTGCTGCCGCCGCGAACGCCCAGCGGCCGGTGGTGAGACCTGCGGCGGCGGTCCAGGTGTCGGTGGCGTTGTCGTAGATCAGGGCGCTCTGGTAGCCGACGCCGTTGTGCTCGTCGGCGGTGCCGCCGGCCACCAGGAACGTGCCCGACCTCAGCGGGACGACCCGGTGGAAGCCGCGGCCGCCCGGGGAGGCTGCCCGGGCGGTCCACTTGTCGGTGGCGAGGTCGTAGCGCTCGACGGTGAGCCGGGTGAACGGGTCGAAGGTGCCGTCGCCCGGAGTGCCCGGGGTAGCACCGCCGACGACCAGCGCCGTGGTGTCCGACGCGAGCACCAGCTGGTGCCTGCTGCGGGGTTGCAGCAGATTCCCGGCCGGAGTCCAGGTGTCGGCAGTGGGGTTGTAGAGCTCGCAGAACGCGAGGGACGCGGCGTCGGCGCCGGAGATCGGCGCGGTGCCCCCGGCGACCAGCACCTGGCCGCCCTTGAACAGGACGCCGCTGTGCCCGGTGCGGGCGTCGGTCATCGGCTGCTTCGTCGGCGTCCAGGTGTCGGCGTCCGGGTCGTAGATCTCGGCCGTGGCCAGGGCCTTGGCCGAGTCGCCCGACCGGGTCGTGAGCCCGCCCGTCACCAGGACCTTGTGGTTCGCGAGGAGGATCGCGTGGTGGCCGCGGCGCGCCTCGCGCAGGCTGGCGACCGCCTTCCAGCTTCCGTCAGCAGGGTCGTACAACTCGACCGACGTGAGGGAGGGGGACAGCGGCGAGGAGCCGCTGGTCCCGCCGACCACCAGGACCTTCCCGCTGTCGAGCAGCGTCACGGTGTGCAGGCGGCGCGGGAACTGGAGGGTGCGGCCTGCCGTCCATGTCTTGGCCGTCGGGTTGTAGACCGCGGTCGTGTTGACCGCGACGCCCTTGGCGTCCGCGCCGCCGGCGAGCAGCACACCCTTGTCGTTCTTGAGCAGCACGGGCCCGTCGCACTGGCCGTACCAACTGGCAGCCGCGGGCAGGTCACCGGTCTTCGTCCAGGCTCCGGTGGCCGCCAGCGTGGGACTGGTCATGAGGTCGAACCCTTCGTGGTGGTGACCGGAGTCAGGGCGTGTACATCTCGGTGGTGGCGGTCAGGACGTCGGTGCCGTCCGGTGCCGGGGCCCCGGTCCGTACGAGGCCGCCGACAGCGAGGACCCGGCCGTCGGCCAGCTCCAGGGCGGTGAAGTCCCGGCGCCCCGTGGCCAGTCCGCCGGTGGCGGTCCAGGTACGGGCGGCCGGATCGTAGAGCGTCGCGGCGCGGAACCCCGCGGCGAAGGAGGGCCCGGCCGCGCCACCGGTGACCAGGACCTTGCCGGTGCGAAGGAGTACGGCTTGGTGCCCGCTGCGGTTGCCGCCGGGCAGACTCGCCACCGCCGTCCATGTGTTGGCGTTGGGGTCGTAGCGCTCCACCGAGTCAAGGCTGCCGAGGCCGAACCGGCCCGCGACCGGCAGCCCCGGTGCGTCGCCGCCGGTGACCAGGACCGACCCGTCGGGCAGCAGCGTCGCCCGATGGCCCTTGCGGGCGGTGCCGAGGCTCGCGGCCGGGGCCCAGGCGCCCGCGACCGGGTCGTACAGCTCGCAGAACGCGAGCGCAGCCGCGTCGCCGCCGGTCGCCAACTCGCCCCCGACGACCAGGACATGGCGCCCGCTGTCACGCAGCGCCACGGCCTGGTGCCCGGCCCTGGCATCGCTCATCGGCTGCTTCGTCGCCTCCCACTTGCCGGTCTTCGGGTCGAAGAGCTCGGCCGAGGACAGGGAGCGGCCGTGTACGCCGATACCTCCGGCGACGAGGATCTTCCCGGTGCTCAACAAGGTCGCCGAGTGCGCGGCCCGGGCCGTCGCCATGGGCGCGAGCGCCGTCCAGGCGTCGGCGACCGGGTCGTACACCTCGGCCGACGCCAGCACCGCGCCCTCCGTGCCCCGGCCGCCCGCCACCAGGACCCGGCCGTCAGCGAGCAGCGTGACACTGTGCCGACGCCGGCCCGCGAGCAGGGATTTGGCGGCCTTCCAGGTCTTGCGTACCGGGTCGAACAGCGCGGCCGTGGCCACGGCCGTCCCGGCACGGTCCCGGCCCGCTGCGACCAGCACGATGCCGCCCGCCAGACGTACCGCGTCGGTCTCCGTCGTCTCGGCAGGTGCGGGAGTCTCGGGCGACCAGGTGCCGGGCGCGGTGAGCGGCGCGGCGACCTCCGACTCCGGGATGACGTGCAGCTTGCCCGCCAGGGACGGATCGGCCACGACCCACCCGTCCAGCGCGTCGGCGGCCGTCGTCTCGCTGCGGAAACTGGTCCCGCCCTGGGCGACATCGGCGGTCGGCGGGAAGGCTTGGAGATTGTTGCGTACGTACGCCACCGCGAACCGCTGCCCGGTGACCCGCACGGTGTCCTCCGGCGCGAACGGCTGGCGGCGCTCGGCGTCCGTGCGCGACAGCGGCGAGCGGCTCGTGCTCGAACCCTCCAGGAGGCGGTTGAAGAGGGCCGGGCTGACGTTCTGGAACCGCTTCGGCGTGGTCGGCGGCGGGGACGCTTCCTGCACGGCGGCCAAGGTGGCGGGGGCGGTCCCCGGGGTGCGGCTGTCGATGATGTGCAGCTCGTAGCGGGCACTGCGGCGCACGGCGCGGACCGAGGCGAGGGCCTCCTTCGCGGCGCTCAGTTCCAGGCCCGCGTCCTGATTCTCGTACGGCGCCTTGGAGAGCTTCGCGGCGTCGTCCATGTCCTGGAACTGGGCCATCGCGAACTTGTCTCCGGTGACGGAGAGTTGGACGAGGCCGCCGGTCGGATCCGGGCTGACCGTGAAGCGTTTGCCGTCGCTGGGCCGCTGCGCGCCGACCCGGTCGACGCGGACACCGAGCGGGATGGACCGTTGACGCACGAAGAGGGTGCCGAGGGGATGCAGCACGAGCCGGTCGGTGTCGGCGAGTTGGCGCAGGGTGACCAGGGGATGGGTGCCGCCGCTGGGCAGCCGGGTCTCCCAGCCCTCCGTCTTGAGGATCTCGCCCGCCAGGAGCGCCAGCACCTCGACCGGGGGCAGTGTGGTGGTGCGCTCCTCGCCCCAGGTGATGTCGAAGTCGGCGGAGATCTCGAAGAACAGCAGGGAGATCGAGCCACGCCCGTGCGCCCGCCACGGCGAAACGCCCTCCAGCTCGAACCGCAGGTCGATACCGAACAGTCCGACACCGAACGCCTTCAGCGAGACACTGGCCGAGATGCTGATGACGAACGCGAACGGCGAGAAGCGGAACAGCGCGTCGAAGCTGAGCTGCCCCTCGATCCCGAAGTCGTCGAAACCCAGGCGCAGTTCGGCATGGGCGCCGAACTGGACGGTGTTGCTGGTGACGGCGAAATAGCCGGAGACCCGGATGAGTCGCCCCGGCATGTTGATGATGTCGACCGACAGGCGCTTGGGTACGGGGAAGGGCAGCGCGGGGGGCTTGAACGACGGATGGAAACCGCCGACCGTCAGCACCAGATCGGGGTTGTCGCCCCACGCGACGAGCAGCCCCATGCCGCCGTCGATGGTCATCGTCAGGATGCGGGAGTCGAAGAGCTGGGCGTAGAACCACAGCCGCGACTTGTCGAACTCGATCGCCCCGATGAACTGCACCTGGAGCACGAGGAGCGCCAACTCCTCTGTGGGGAGTACGCACGTGAGGACGCCGAGGACCGCGAGGTTCCCCGGGATCTCGATGATGACGCCGAGCGAGACGCTGACCAGCGTCGGCGTACCCCAGCCGATCTTCGCCATCGGCCCGATCAGGAACTTGCCCTGCTCGGGCGGGAAGTAGGCCCGCAGGTCACTGATGATCCGCGGGGCGTTGGCGACCACGTCGTGCGGGAACATCACCGAGTCGATGCGGCCGGTGCGTACGCCTTCCGTGAGGGCCTGTAGGTTCATCGCGCGGTTGAGGCCGATGAGTCCGCCGACCGCCAGAAGCGTGAAACCGTAGCCGAGTTGGATGCCACCGCCGCCGAACTCCGCGGTGATCACGACGAGGAGCGAGAACCCCTGTGAGCCGTCCGGCATCCGCGTGCTGATGAGCCCGATCGCCTTCAGGGCGAGGAAGTGCGCGAACTCCAGCTCCAGGGCGCCCGCGTACTCGCCGCGGTCCGTGTCGACGTACAGATAGCCGCCGCCGGAGATCACCCCGGCGTCGATCGCGAGACCGACCCCGTTGGGCGGCTTGAAGGCGAAGTCCAGGTTGAGCGGGCCGACGTTTCCGCCGCCGTCGGGCACGGACACGTCGACGACGACGCCCATCCGGTCGACGCTCGCCTTGACCGGGCCGAGCCACGCCGAGAATCCCGCGGACAGTTCGACGGGTACGCTGCCGCCGCCGATCCGGGCCGCGAGATAGATCTGCTGGATCTCGACCGGGCCCAGCTCCACATGGACGGGGACCTGCACCTCCAGGCCGCCGCTGCCGCTGAGTTGCAGGCCGTGCTGCGAGTCCATCGCGAAGGCCAGGTCGAACGTGGCGTCCAGCTTGCCGCCGCCGAGCACGGTCGACACGAACCCGTCGCCCTGGGAGGCGTCGATGAGCAGGCGGAGGCCGGTGACCTCACCGCCGAAGACCACCGCGCCCGTGGCGTGCCCGGCCGCCGGGTCCCAGCCGAGCCGTAGCCCCAGCTTCGCCGCGAGCCGGGCTGCTTCGAGGCGACTGCCGCCGGGCTGGCCGATCAGCAGATAGGGGGCGCCGCCAGGGCCGGTCGCGGTGACCACCATCGCCAGCTCGCCCTCGATCCGCTCGCCCGATGGCGGGGTGAGGGTGAAGTGGTCGTCGGCTTGGTGCAGGACCTCCGTGCCCAGGGGCAGCGGGAGTTGGAGCTGGAACGCGGCCTTCCAGTCGCCCCCGTCGTACTCGGTGAGCGTGAACGGGGCCAGCGGGTGGACGACCTTGTAGGCGAGGCCGGAGGGGGAGACGTCGCTGCGCGGAACCACCTCGACGAACACGACGTCGAGCAGCGGGCTCGACCCGCTGGAGTCCTCGATGACGGGGATGTCGAGGCCGCGCAGGATCCGGGCCATGGTGAGCAGCAGGACCACGCCGGTGAACCCCGGGGCACCCCACCCGTACAGGCCCTTGAGCTGCTCGCCGGGGTTCGCGATGAACGCGGCGATCTTGTCGACGTGCACCCGGCGCCGCACGAAGGCCGGGTGCGCGGCGTCTCCCGCCGCGACGGCGGTGCGCTCGATGCCGCCGACGAACTCGAGCGCCTCCGCGATGCCCGTCCGTGCCTCGGCGGCGCCGACGAGCAGATAGTCGAGGACCCGGGCGGAGAACGCGTCGGCGAACTTGTTGACCTCGTCCGGCGGGATACCGCTACCCGAGGGGACGCTCTTGAACGCGGCGCCGACCGCCCCTACCGCGTCCACGGCCAGCTTGACGGCCGCCGCCAGGCGCACGCTCTTGTCGAGGATGGCCGCCTCCGACCCCGAGTCGAGCGCACCGGCCAGCTCGGCGGCGAGCCCCGGGATCGCCCGCAGCTGCTGGTCGGCGCGTCCACTCGCCTCCACCATGGCCGGGGTGGTGTCGAGGGACGGCGGGAACTTCAGGCCCAGTTCGGTGGCGAACAGGCGAGGACCGCCAGGGCCGAATCGCCCCTGGACGGGTTGCACGAGCCCGGCGAGGGCAAGGGCGACGCTGCCGAGGGTGCCGGCTTGCTTGGCCATCGGAAGTCCCCGTCCCTCTAGGTCGGCTGCTGGTCGAGCAACGCGCCGAGTTGGCCGACGCTGTCGCAGGTGGCGAGTGCGGTGAACAGGGCGGGTGGGGCGTCGGCAAAGGCGGCGGCGAGCTCCGGGCTGCCCCGCTCGACGAGGGCCGTGCGCAGGGAGCTGAGCGCTTCCGCGCGCCCGACGCCCTGGATCGCGGCGGGCAGCCGGTACTCGGGAACCCGGGCGCTGCGGGCGAACGCGGCCGCCCAAGCAGGACCCTGCGCTCGGTGCCAGGCCACCAGGGCCCGGCGGTCGCGCCGGACCAGGTGCACAATCTCCCGGGCGTGGCGGGTGAGGGGCTCCAGGGCCGGGACGGTCAGCCACGGCTGGAGCTCGGGCGCGTCGACGAACGCATCGGCCGAGGCGTCGGAGAAGCCTCCGGTCACGCCCGGGGCGTCACTGCTGTCGGCGAAATAGATGCCCAACGTGTCGATGACATCGGTGATGTTGGACGCGACCCCGAGCAGGGTGGGCGGCACCGGCGTGTCGGGAGGCAGCGGCGGGTTGGGCTCCTCCCGGGCGTGGAGCAGGCCGACGACCCTGCGTGTCTTCATGTCCACGACCACCGAACCGGAGTCGCCGTGGTCGGCGAAGAGCCTCGGGGCCGCGAGCTTCGGGTCTTCGTTCGGCTTGACATCCACGTGCCCACGGATCTTGAGCTGTCCGATGAAGTCCCACCGCTCGCCGGTGCCCGGCAGTTTGATGGCGAACGGGGCGTCGGCATCGACGATCGTGCCCTCCACCCGGCCGGTCTTGATACCGACCTTGACGACCTCCAGATCCGCCACGGGCGGCATGGACCCGGTGATGCCTCCCGCGGTCTTGTCGACATTGAGCTCCTTGATCAACAGGGAGTACTTGGCCCCACTGGAGGAGCAGCACGAGGACGGTGGGATGACCTGGGCGATGGCGGCGTCGATCTTGACGGTCAGGAGTGCCTCGGCGACGGTTGCCACGTCGTTGCCCGCGCTCGTCGGCTTCCAGGGCAGTGGGCCGCCCGGGTAGTGCGCGTCGACAGGCTCCGGCTGGTACACCACCGTGCCCGGTGTGCCGAGGCCGTAGGCCGCGACGACGTGCGCGTTGGTCAGGATGCACGGCTTGCGGTCACCGAGCCGTCCGACGATCATGCCCAAGGTCCCCTTGGACAGCACGGGGTTGGCGTTGTTCGGGTGCTGCTCGTCCTTGCCGAGGAAGCCGTTGCAGATCGCGGTGCCGCCGATGAGCGGCCGGTCGACGGCGGCGGCCAGCGCCTCGACGACGGGTGCGACATCGACGCACGTGACGCCCCCGAGCACTTCGCACACGTCGGTCCGCACCCCGTCGACCACGCCGGGCACGAGCCGCTGTGGCGTCAGCTGTTCGGCGGGCAACTTCTTGGCCACGTACACCTTGAAGACGAACTCGTCGGTGATGCCGTCGCCGACCTCGCGGATCCCGACGGAGACATGCACGGTGTCGGGGAGCGCCATCAGCCGCTCGCGGGCCCCGGCGTCCAGGATCCGCAGCAACCGGTCGTTGGTGGCGCGTAGTTCGTCCAGGTCGCGCGGCATCAGGCACCTCCGGCCAGTTCGAGCAGCTCGCCCGTGGTACGGGCGCCGGTGAACGCCACGCGCAGCGGCTCGTGCCACCGGGCGAGATCGGCGCGCAGCTCCTCGCTCCCGAACTGCGTGAGGACCGCGAGCATCCGGCTGTACGCGGCCGCGCGCGTCACCCCGCCGATATCCGCGGGGAGTTGATAGTCGCCGTGCCGGGCGCCGCGGGCGAGAGCGGCGTACCAGGCCGGACCCTGGACGCGGTGCCAGGCGATGGTCACCCGGCGTTCGTGGTTGACGAGGTGGACCACCTCGCCGCGATGGGCGTCGAGCAGCTCGGACAGTCGCCGGCCCCCGCTGGTCGCCCGGAACCGTACGGCCAACTCCTGGACCAGGTCGTCCGGTTCGTCCGAGGCGAGGACCGAGCGCTCGCCTCCCTTGATGGTGATGCCGAGTGCGGCGACCACGTCGGCGATGTGGTTGGCCAGGCCGAAGCTGTCGTCGGCCGATGAGGCGAAGAACAGCCCCACGACCCGCCGGGAACCGTCGACGATCACCGATCCCGAGTCGCCGTGCGTGGCGAAGGGCGCGGTCTCGCCCGCCTGCAGCTGGATCTGGATCTGCCCGGTGAAGGTGTACGTCGTTCCGTCCCGCGGGATCGACACGGACGGGTAGTTCGCGGTGACCACCTTCCCGGCCCTGCGGTCGGTGGCCCGGCCGACCTTGAACACGTCCTGCCCGGCGACGACCGGGGCGGGAGCGATCCCCGCGATGGCGTCGCCGCCACCGACGTTCAGGTCGCGCACCGTGTTGCGGAAGCCGACGCCACAGTTGCAGCAGCTCGAATAGCAGGTGTTGACCCGGGCGATGGCGCCGTCGACCTTCTCGGTCACCTTGACGTCCACGATCGTGGCGACGGCGTTCTTCGAGCTCTTCGGGCGCTTGGGAAAGTCGTCCTCGATCCGGTCCTCTTCGGGTTCGGGAAGCGGTTGGAAGAGGCTGTCCCCGATCCGTCCGCCGTTCGCCGTCGCGACATGCCAGTTGGTGAGCAGCACCGGTTTGCCGTCGCTGGTACGCGTGGCGAAGCAGCCCAGCGTTCCCCGGCTCGACCTCACTTTGAGGGTTCCCGGGTCAAGTACCTTGATGCCGTTGGTGATTTGGATGCCACCGACCAGCGGGCGGTGCGCGGAGTCGTCCGCGGCGAAGCGGAACTCGGTGGGTACCTCGGTGACATCGGTCGGCACACCGTCGACCGTCGGCGGCACGACCTGGTCGGGCGGGAGTTCGTCGACGGACTTCTTGGTGTGCACATAGGTTTTGAAGCACAAGATGTCGGTGGCCCGTCCGCCGATTTCCTTCAGGCCGACGGCCGTGTGGAAGACACCGGAAAAGGCGAGAAGCCTCTCCCGTGCTCCCGAATCCATAAGATCTTCGAGCCGCCTGTTCTCGGCGGCGAGCGCGCTGATGGATTCCGGCATCATGCGGCTAATGCGGAACCGAAGACGAACGCGGGGCGAACGGTCATGGACATAAAGCCCCCCGAGGCTGCGACATTGCGGATCAAGAAGGGCCTGGCCAGGGCGTCTGCAGAATACTCCCGGGGTGACCTTCGACCAGATTGAATCTGGCAAAGTCCAGTGTCAACTGTCAATTCCGGCCATTGGGTTGATGGCCATTCGCTCTTCAGGAATCCGGAGAGAAACGGTTCGGCGGGGGAGGGGCGCTCCGCGTGCAGGCAAGGACGGTATCACTCTTTCGAGTTAATCCGTGGAATAGCTTCGCGGCAAAGAGGCGTCTCTGCTCTAATGCCCCGGCCCGTCGGTGAGGGACACACCTGCGGTGGCTCGATCCGCTCCCGGCACGGCGGCGCGCCCCGCCGTCAGCGCGGCACACCGACCGGACCCTGGCCGCACTGGAGAGGCTGCGGGGCTTCAGCGACACCGTCAGCGTGGCGAAGATGGTCGAGCTACTCGCGTGGACCACCGCCTCCGCCGGCGATCACCAACACACGGGCCGGCTCGTGGGCGTGGCCCAGGCGCTGCGAGACGACACGGGTACCGTCGCTGCGGGTGACCTTGATCCGCGGAACAAGGACTACCACGCCCGCTGCGAGACCCGGGTTCGGCAGGCACTGGGCCCGGCCGGCTTCGAGCAGGCACTGACGGCAGGCTACGCGGTCGACGGCCTGGACCAGGCCATCGCCTACGCCCTCGGCACCAGCGCTGGCGCCGGGTCGGCTGCCCCACCGGCTGCTGCGAGCCCCTTGACCGTGCGGGAGGAACAGGTGGCCGCGCTGATCGCCCAAGGCATGACCAACCGCAGGATCGCCGCCGAACTGGTGCTCTCTCCCCGTACCGTCGACAACCACGTCGACCGCATTCGGGCCAAGCTCGGCTTCTCCTCCCGCGCCCGGATCGCGGCCTGGTGGGCCGCACATCGGGTAGCCGTTGCGTAGAACTACTCACGACCTGGGGGCTGCCCCCGGCAGAGGCTCGTGCCGCGGCGCCAGGACGGCGCCTTTCCCCGAGGCAGCAGACCGCCTCGGGGAAAGGCCGAAACGAGCCAAGGAGCACGAGTGTCCTCCTCCCTTGCCCCGGCCTCCGCGCCTGAGGCGGAGCGCCGCACAACCAAGCCTCGGCTCCGGGGCCGCCGCCGGGTCCTGACCGTCGCGAGCGTGGTGCTCGCCCTGATGGGCGGCGTGATAGCCGACACCGGCACCGCCTTCGCCCAGCTGCCGTCGGGCTCCTGCACCCAGACCTGCAACAACCCCCCCCCGCGGGCATCAGCGTGGCGGACTGGAATGCCGCGCTTGATGCAGCGAACTTCTGGGCCAACCACCAGATCGATTGGCACCAGACGGATTGGTCCGGCGGCAGGAGCTACTACCACCTCGACCAGTGGGCCGGCCGCGGGTGGCCCGGGCAGACCACCGGCAACCAGTGGTTCGGATACTGGGAGTCCGCCACACGCCGCACCGAGTTCGTCTACTACGGCGGCACATACAACGACTGGAACGGGCTCGTCAGCTATGCCGAGCAGAACCTCCGCGGCGTCTCGACGTCCCGGGCCTTCTCCAGCGGGAACGGCCGGACGGCTCCCTACGTCGAGTACGACATCGACTACTACGGCGCGGCGAGGAGTTCGCGCAACGCGCGGCGGATCGTGCGCAACCCCCTCACCGGCAACGTCGTCGCCACGTTTGACCACTATCAGTCGTTCGAGTACCTGGGCCACTTCTAAGACCGTGTCCTACGTGGTGAGGCGGACGAGTCGCTTGTAGCAGCACATGGCTGCCGCGAGTCAGAGAAAACCCAGGTAGTTGCGGGGATTGCGCTCGTAGCGGGGGCTCAGTCTGCGGTAGCCGGACAGCCACGACATCGTCC
The DNA here is from genome assembly GCF_000720765.1 of Streptomyces sp. NRRL S-646. Lineage (GTDB taxonomy): Bacteria > Actinomycetota > Actinomycetes > Streptomycetales > Streptomycetaceae > Streptomyces. Next base: position 29,231 of record NZ_JODC01000038.1, on the reverse strand, counting down.
GCTCGATCACCCATCTCCGACGCCCTAATCGTTCACTGGACTCGACTCCTTTGCGGGCAATGCGCACGCCGATGTGCTTGCTCCACAGCCATCTCCGCAGGTGGGGAACGTCGTAGGCCTTGTCGGCGTGCAGCCGCTGCGGCTTGAAGTACCGTCCGCGGTAGGGGTCATGTTGCGTTTGGTGGCCCTCGACCATGGGCTTCAGCCCGTCGCTGTCGTGGACGTTGGCGGCCGAGGCGCCGACGACAAGGGGCAGTCCGTTCGCGTCCGACAGGACGCGCATCTTGGAAGCCGGCTTGCCCCGGTCCACGGGGCTCGGGCCTGTGTTTTAGACGTCATCTCATTTGGGCGAGTAGGCTGCCGGTCGTGGTTTCGATCGTGGAGCGGCTGGTGCCGGATGAGTTGTGGGAGCTGTTCCAGCGGGTGGTCCCGGAGGCTCCGTCCCGGCCTCAGGGCGGCGGCCGACGCCGGCACGGTGACCGCGAGGTGCTGGCTGCAATCGTGTTCGTGGCCACGTCGGGCTGCACGTGGCAGCAGTTGCCGTCCGCATCGTTCGGTCCTTCGGGAGCGACAGCCCACCGGCGTTTCGCTGAGTGGTCGAAGGCCAGGGTGTGGGCCAAGCTGCACCGCCTGGTCCTCGACGAGCTCGGCGCCCGCGGCGAGCTGGACTGGTCCCGCTGCGCGATCGACTCGGTCAACATGCGGGCCCTGAAAAGGGGGACCTGACGGGCCCGAATCCTGTCGACCGGGGCAAGTACGGCTCGAAGATGCACCTGATCACCGAGCGGACCGGTCTGCCCCTGTCCGCCGGAATCTCGGGGGCGAACCTGCACGACAGCCAGGCGCTGATCCCGCTGGTGAAGGGCATACCACCGATGCGCTCCCGACGCGGACGGCGGCGGCGCAGACCGGGATAGCTCCACGCCGACAAAGGCTACGACTACGACCACCTGCGCCGATGGTTACGCGGGCGCGGCTTCCGGCACCGCATAGCCCGCAAGGGCATCGAGTCCTCGACCCGCCTGGGCCGCCACCGCTGGACCATGGAACGCACGATGTCCTGGCTTGCCGGATGCCGCCGACTGCACCGCCGCTACGAGCGCAAAGCCGAGCACTTCCTAGCCTTCACCAGCATCGCCTGCACCCTCATCTGCTACCGCAGACTCACCAAATGAGATGACGTATTAACTGGGGAGATCCGTCCACGTCCGGCTTCCTCGTCGTCAGCGTCATCGACCACGACGCGGATCCTGCGTCGAGGACATGTACGACGGCTGCCTTCGCGGTGCCTTCGACGTCGAACGTACGAACGGAGAGACTGTTCAGGTCATCACGTGCACCGGCATGAGCACCGGCAAGATCCTGTGTATCTCCTGGAAGGAAGCGGAGAAGTGAGCCCGGTTCGAACGGTTGAAGTGGCCTGGTACTACCGGGAACCGCGCGGCCGCCTGAGGCAGGACGAGACCGCGGAGCGCAAGACGGACGTGGTCCTGCTGGAGAAGTACGCCGACGAGCACAACGTGTCGCCGGACGTGTTCGGCGAAGTCCGTCGCTTCCCGGCCGTGAAGTACTTCGGAGAGAGCCTCAAGGGCAACAACGTCTTCGCCGACAGCATCACGAACGTCTGCAACTGCGACTCGACCGAGGCGAGTACGCCGAGTTCGACGGCCGGTTCAAGCTGAGCGACGGTTCCCGCATCGGCAGTATGACGATCCGAGAGAACGTGCCGAACCCGGGTGAGGGCTACCCGAACTCCAGGCTCGGGGTGGAGAACGTCAACAAGCAGTGGGCCGAGCTGACGCTGGCCGCGATCATCGAGCAGGAGGGGCACCGGTGAGCAACGTGCAGGAGCATGATGCTGCGGATCGTCGGCATCGAGAAGATCACCGCGCGGAACACCGAGAAGGTGTGGGTCCGCATCCGGATGTAGGAGACCGCCGTCCCGGCCTCCCATTGGGACGGCGACGCGGACACAGAGCTGCTCACGACGGTCGAGGAAGTGCGTGAGAACGTGGGCGTGGCCGCAGTCGACAACACGAAGAACTCCTCCAAGAGCTGCCGGAGTTACCGCAGGCCAGAGTGCGCGTCCTCGGCGTCGACGACTGACGGGTGGTTTCTCCCAGGGCTTGCGCCGGTCGACTGCCAGCGGGAGCGCGAGGCGGAGCTGGGTGTGTGCGGCTGATCTTGGTTCGTGCTCGGGACAGCAGGGCGGCCGTTCTTCACGCTTCGAGGTGTCGAGCAACGTCGCGTGAAGGAACGGCCGCTGGTGAACAGTCTCGTTCCTGAACGGCCCGCGGGGCGGACGCGCTCTTCGAGCTCACCGTCGCGGTGCTGTACGCGGACGGGCCGGTGACGTCGCCAGCGATACGAGGCGGTCAACCACGGCCGGCTGGAGCCGCGCCACCTGCGCAGTAACCATCGCCGCAAAGCCGTTGAACCTGACAAGAGAGCGTCGGTCGAGAGAGGCTTTCAGACCTTGTGTCGCTGTCCTGTCGTGCGGCAGTCGCTGGAACGGAGAGCGACCTGCCCGCGATCGGCGAGTGGGGAAACATAGCTCCATCAGAACGGCGTTCTGCGCTGCCTTGAGCGTGACCTTGCCGCAGCAAATGGCGTGCGTCTACCAGACCGACGCGACCGGCGACTCGATGTCGCCGTAGTAGCCGTACGGGGCTCCGCCTGGGGTACCCCAGAAGCCGACCTTCACCATGTAGGCACCGTTCAGGCCACCGACCGTCTGCGAGACGATGTTGGTCGTCAGGCCGTTAGGGCCGCCGGACAGCCACCCGTCCTTGGTGCAATGCAGATCCGCCACCTGGTTCCAGTGGCCGAACCCATCGCTCTTGTACAACTGCGCGCACGGGAACACGCCCATGCTGCCGGGGGCCTCCTGGACGCGGATGATGCCGTAGAAGCCCTTGCTGCCGTCGGTGGCGGGCTCGATGCACGAGTCCAGGGAGACGCCGCCGCCGACATCGACGTAGCCGAGCGGGTTGCCGTTGCGGTCGAGCTGGTCGCCGCGGCAGCCCCAGTTGCTCGTCGCGGCGGAGGCGGAGGAGGTGCCGACGGCGATGCCGCCGAGCACGAGAGCGCCGATGGTGGCGAAGCGGGCGAGATGGCCGAGCGTCTTCAAGGGGTCTCCTTGACAGGTTGGTTGATTGGTGGTGCCAGCGTGCAGGGCTGGCGAGGCATTGCGTGAGGTGTCTGGTTGCACGTGAGGAAGGGGTTCTGCTGCCGCAGTGCACAGCGAGCCCGGAGACACAGGCGGGTCCTTTGTCCCGGCGCTGACGGCAATAGGAGGCTGTCCTTTCTGCCGGCAGGAGACGACGGGGCCCGGAATGGTCCCTGGTCTCGGCTCGGCCGTTGCACCACATCCTCGGCGGCCCGGGACGGGACCTCCATGACGGCAGCTTGACGTTCGTCTGTCGTTCGGACCGGGCCGGTACAGCTCCCGCTGGAGGGGCATGTTCCCCCGTCCTGGAAAGCGGCTCGGTGCGATTCCAAGGCGCTCGGGCATACCGGGCATCATCGGCAGTACCGGGTGCGAGCGGTCCAGCGCCTGAGTCTGGCTCTTTTCATCAACGGACCTACGGTCGGCCGAAGTCTGAACTGGAGTGTCTGCTCCGCGCCGGTCCCAACGGCATGCCGGACCGGCTCGTCGCGAACTCCTCTATGGGTTGTGGGCTCGCACGCAGGAGACTCTGCTGCTCAATTCCGGGACTGCCCTGGCTGTGTCGCGCAACCGGCGATCAGTGTCCGGTTCATCTCAGTTCGCAACGTCGACTTCGCCGCACAGGAAAGGGGGATGTGCTCGGTTTGTGAATTGAGCAGCAGAGTCGCAGGACAGCTCAAAGCCCGGCCCGAGCGCGTGCGTCCGCCATCAGACCATGACCTGTCCGTCGGCACCCGCCCCTCACCTCCGCTGCGCCCGATCCGAAGGACGCCTCTTTGCCCATCAGGGCTTTGGGGGGGAACGGTCTTGCCGAACCGCCTGCCTGTGGCCAGATCCCACCCGTGCAGTGTGCCGTCCTCACAGCCGACGAACGGTCACGGGGCGGGTTCACGACGAAGATCCACCTGGCCTGTGAGCAGGGTCAGAGACCGTTGTCGCTGCTCATCACCGCGGGGCACCGGCACGACAGCCCGCAGTTCGAGCCGGTCCTGGAGGCCATTCGTGTGCCTCGGATCGGTCCTGGCCGGCCGCGATCCCGCCCGGACAAGGTCCGGGCGGACAAGGCCTACCGCTCCCGCGCGAACCGCGCCTACCTGCGCAGACGCGGTATCGGGTGCACGATCCCGGAGAAGACCGATCAAGTCCGCAACCGCACCAAGGGTGGTTCGCAAGGGGGCCGACCGCCGAAGTTCGACAAGATCGACTATCGCGAGCGCCATGCGGTCGAGTGCCGGATCAGCCGTCTCAAGCAGCACCGGGCAGTGGCCACCCGATTCGACAAGCTCACGGTTCGCTACGAGGCGACGGTTCACATCGCGGCGATCCACCAGTGGTTGTGAGCCGTCGGGCGGCTGGGCGGCCGTGCCATGCTGGCCGCGGGCACTTCGAGCAGCACACGCATGGGGAGGTCCGGTGGCCGCTGATTACTACTGCGCGGACAGCGAGAACGGCGACCACGTCGACGACCCGTCCGAAGACGCCCTGTTCGAGCTGGTCAGCGACCTGAATGGCACAGACAACACCTTCGTCGTTATCCAGCCCGACGAGGACGATCCCGTCTGGTTCGCGTCCGTCGCCGTCCTGGAGACGGGCGGCTACGAGATCGTCCGGCGTGACACCAGCCGCCGTGAGCACGACGTCACCGTAGAAACCATCATCGACAAGATCGCGGGCGACCTCACCAAATGGCTGGCCACCCGTGCTACCTAAAACACGGCCCAGTAGTGACCTGAGTCGCCGATGCGTCGCTTGATATGCCTGGGGCGCCCAGTGCCGCGGTGGGCCGAGCTCGTGTTGTCGGAGCATGAACGTGCAGTGCTCAGTGGGTGGGTGGCCGACGACCGTCCTGCTCCCTACAGGCACGGCAAAGTTGAACCGAAAGGTCATTCGACCAGGTATGGTCCGACAGGCCCGTGCGGGTTCAGTAGCTGACCGTTTCCAGGGGGAGGGAATGGGCGGTAGTGCCTTTGGGGAGCTTCTGCGCGATTGGCGGCTTTCGGTCGGCTGGACGCAAGACGAACTAGCAGTCCGGTCCGGGGTGTCGGTGCACTCGATCAGCGTGTTGGAGGCAGGGCGGCGACAGCCGCGGCTCTCCTCGGTGAACCTGCTCGCCGACGCCCTCGCACTCGATCCGCGCCGCCGCGAGCAGCTGCTCGCGGCGGCGCGGATCGACACCACGATGTCGTCCCTGGCACCGCCCCGACCGAGTGCCGCGGTGCCGCGGCAGCTGCCGTGCGCGGTGGCGGGCTTCACCGGTCGGGCATCCCAGCTCAAGGAGCTCACCAGCTTGCTGGAACGGGAAGACACCGTGGTGATCTCGACGATCAACGGCACGGCGGGCGTGGGCAAGACCGCACTCGCGGTCCACTGGTCGCACCAGGTCGCGGACCGGTTTCCCGACGGGCAGCTCTACGTCAACCTGCGGGGTTTCGACCCCGGCAGCCAACCGGTCGAGCCGGCCGAGGCGATCCGGGGCCTCTTGGGCGCGCTGGGGGTGCCGGCTCAGCGGATACCGGCCGGTCTGGCCGAGCAGGCGGCGCTGTACCGATCCAAGCTGGCCGACAGGCGGATCCTCGTGGTGCTGGACAACGCCCGCGACACCAGTCAGGTCCGGCCGCTGCTGCCGGGAACGGCCCGGTGTCTGACCGTGGTCACCAGCCGTGACCACCTCGGCGGGCTGATCGTCAGCGAGGGGGCACGCGCCATCCCCCTGGACCTGATGACCACCACCGAGGCCCATGACCTGCTGGCGAACCGGCTGGGCCCGGAACGGCTCGCCGCGGAACCGCAGGCCGTCGACAACTTGATCGAGTTGTGCGTGCACCTGCCGCTGGCGCTGAGCATCGTCGCCGCGCGAGCCACCCTCACCCCAGCCGTGTCACTGACCGAGCTGGCCCAGCAGCTGCGGGACGTGCGCGATCGGCTGCACGCCTTGGACATCGGCGACACCAGCGTTGACCTCAGCGCGGTGTTCTCCTGTTCCTACCGGACGCTGAGCGCCGAGGCGGCCCGGATGTTCCGGCTGCTGAGCCTGCACCCGGGGCCGGTCGTCTCGGTGTCCGCGGCCGCCAGCCTCGTCGGAACCGGCCGCGATCAGGCCCGCGCGGCGCTGTCCGAGCTGACCAGGGCCAAGTTGCTCATCGAACCCAGCGCCAGCCGATTCGCCTACCACGACCTGCTGCGGGCGTACTCGGCCGGCCAGGCGCACCAGGAAGAGTCCGAGCAGACGCGCCACGCCGCCATGCACCGCATGGTCGACCACTACCTGCACACCGCGCACGCCGCGGCGCTGCTGCTCAACCCGCCCAACGACCGGCTGTCGCTGGGCGAACCCCAGCCCGGGACTGTCGTCGACGAACTCGTCGACGACGAGCAGGCATGGCAGTGGTTCACGGCCGAGCGCGCGGTGTTCCCGGCCGCCATCGGCCGCGCCGCCGACGCCGGCTTCAACACCCACGCCTGGCAACTCGCCTGGAGCGTGGCCAGTTTCTGCATCCGCGCCGGGCACTGGAAACAGCTGGTCGACACCCAATTCGTCGCGATCGCCGCGGCTGAACGGGCCGGTGAACTGCACGGGCAGGCATGGTCGCTGCGTGAACTGGGCCGGGCCTACATCCGGCTCGGCCACTATCCGGACGCGCGGGCCAGCCTCCTCCGCGCGCTCGAACTGGACGAGCCGCTCGGCGACCTGGTCGGCCAGGCCCGCAGCTACAACAACCTCGGCATCGTCGCCTACGCGCAGGGCGACCACCCGGAGGCGTTGGAGCACGGCAAGGCCGCCTACGCGTTGTTCCACGCGGCCGGACACCGGGCGGGCCAGGCGGAAGCGCTGAACGCGATCGGCTGGATGCAGACCCAGCTCGGCCAGCACGACGAGGCACTGCGCTCCTGCGCCCAGGCGCTCGAACTGCACCGCGCGGTCGGCAGCCGGCACGGCGAAGCGGACACCTGGGACAGCCTCGGCGTCGCCCACCAACACCTCGGCGAGCACCAGCGGGCCGTCGCCTGCTACGACAACGCGCTGGACCTGTACGAGAAGTTGGGCAGTCGCCATCCCCAGGCCGACACGCTCATCCGCCTCGGCAACACCTACCGGGACGCGGGCGACATCCCGGCCGCGCACCGCTGCTGGCGGCGAGCGCTGCCCATCCTCGACGACCTGGGCCACCCCGACGCCGACGTCCTGCGCGCGCGGCTGGCCCCCTGAGCCCGCATCCCTGCCATAAGTGATGACTGGCGGATGGACCGGATCGGAATTGCACTGCGCGGTGAGAACCCCACCGTGCCCAGGCGTCTCGAAGCGGGTTTCGCGGTGATCGGAGACGTTCAGTTCCTGCGGGCCATTCAGTGCTCTTGGAGGATGACGCAACCGTGCAGCGGCTGGCTCTGACGTTGCTAAACGGGTTCTGTCAGCGATCGCGGAGAGCCGCCACAGGGTGAGGTGGCGTTCGATTCTCTCGCCTGCGCAGGGGCATGCTCTGGCGATGCTGCCGCCTATCTGACGCTCCCTCAAGCCTGATGCCGAGTACGCGGAGGGCGCCTACTTCCGGGCCCTGCAGCACACTCAAAGGTGGTCGAAACGAGTGCCGTTCGGGATGCGTAGTTCGGGGTGATTTGACGGTGCGGTGCTGACTCCCGTGCTGGTTTGGTGCTGACTAAAAGCCCACGTCATCACCCGTCCTCACCTCTCCCGTGCTGACTTGGTGCTGACTACGCTCCGTTGAACTCGGACATCTGGGGTTGATCGGCTCAGAGTCGTTGCGTGGTAGGCGGGGGACTGAGGGACGGAGCCCGACCTTGCGGCTCAGCCTCCGCGGGCATGGGTATGGTGCTGCGCCCGAACGCGGTGCGCGTTCGGGCGCAGCACATTCTTCGTCTCTTGGTGGTACACGAGCACTACCCACGCTGACCCGGCCTTATCTGCATCTGGCAAGTGCAACTGCTGGCCACATGCCCATAGCCTGTGCAGGCACATCAGGCACGTTCCTTGCCGCCGGACGCGGGAGAGTCGGCACGATAGGAGCCACGGACGAGGCACTTGAGCGGAGCGAGGACGAGATGAACGACCCTCCTCAGCGACGACTGATGGCAATCCCTGAAAACGGCCGCGCTGTCGGTGCGGCCCCCTACAGTTCCGTCATGTCCAACTATCAACGGCCGCAGCCGAATCGAAAGTTCATGCTGGTCGAGTTCCCCGCCGGCACCCACCTCGACCGTTCCCGTGCCTCCTCCGGCGGTATGCGGGGTACCGCCCGCGACGACCGGGACAACTCGCTCGTTGCCCAGGCCGAACTCTTCGACGCCGACGACCGGTACGACGAGGGCTACAGGGACGGCCTAAGGAACATCCTCGTCAGCTGCGCCACCGACATTGCGGTGGAGGTCGCTCGAACCGTGACGGTCGCCGCCGTGGCGGTTGCCACCCCGTACCTCAAGGACGGAGCGCGCCGTTTCAAGGAGAAGGTGCGACGCAAGCCCAGGGACACTTCGGCCGCCGAGGTGGTGCAGGAGGCTGCCCCCGAGCGGCCGACTGCGTCTGGTCTCCGGCCGGTGACCGCTGCCGCAAACGGCCGCGACCAACTGGACCTCGTCCTGCGTGCCGACCAGGGTGACGCCAGCGGGCAGGCCGCTCTGGCGCGGATCAACACGCGAGCAGCCGAGACATACAGCATCGCCGCGCACTACTCCGCCGGCCTGCCCGCGGCAGACGTCGTCGGCGAGGCCGTGCGCCAGGCCCTGGCAGCAGCCGCGCCCAGCTACGTCGCCGCCGCCCTCGAACGCCTCGCCTTCGACGACGAGCTCGGCCTGACCCCCGCGCAGCAGATGCGCCTGCGGGATCGCGCCGCGGAGCTCGACCCGGGCGTGGTCGAAGACCTCACCGGCGCCAACGCCCCGCTCGCGTAGGCCGGACGTTCCGAAGGGCGACGCTGATGGACTTCCGCCCTGTCACGCGGGCACGCGGAGCGTTCCAGCAATCCGTGACCCCGGAAGAGATCGAGACGATCTGCCGCCGCGCTTTCGGGACGAACACCAAGGTCACTTCGGCGACCGAACTCGGCACCGGGATGTACAACACGACGTACCGGGTCACCGTCGTGGGCCAGGAGCGCGGGGTGATTCTTCGGATCGCTCCAGAGCCGGAACGCCAGTTCACCTCGGAACGGGCCTTGATGCGCAACGAGTACGCCAGCCTGCCCTACCTCGCGGCACTCGGGCCGCTCCTGCCGCGCGTCCTCGCGGCCGACTTCACCCACGAGATCCTCGGCCGTGACCACATGGTGCAATCGTTCCTCGACGGCATCCCGGCGACCGAACACCTGCGTACATACCCGCGATCGGTGTGGCCGGTGTACTACCGGCAGCTCGGCGAGATCGCACGGCGCGTCCACGACGTCCGAGGTCCTGCCTTCGGCCCCATCACCGGGCCCGCATACGGCAGTTGGAGCGAGGCGGTCGTGGCTTCCTTGGAGGCGATCACCACGGACCTGGAGGGCGTCGGCCTCGACACATCCGATGTACGCAAGGTCATCACGGCGGCACACCACCACCAGGACGTCCTCGACGAGATCACCGAGCCCCGAATGCTTGTTGGGGACCTGTGGCTCCCCAACACACAGCTTGATCACCAAGCTCCGGAGCCCGTGATCACCGGCGCGTACGACTTCGACCGCACCTGCTGGGGCTTCCCTGTCAAGTCAGCGTGTCGAGACCTGGCTGTCGCCTGCGGTGGGACGGTCCAGCGGTGCAGACTGCGGCCTCGGCGACCAGCGACCTGCGGTAGGACCCGGCGAATCACGAGGGGGCGTGCTGTATCCGGACGACGTGTGAGGGGATGCCGTGGAATTCCAGCAGCTTGAGCGGCCGCAGGGTGCTTTCCAGCAGTCGGTCTCTGCTGAGCAGGTGCAGATGATGTGCCGCCGGGCCTTCGGCAGCGGCCGTCAGGTTGTGTCCGTCGTGGAGCTCGGCGGCGGAATGTATAACAACACCTATCGAGTCGAATTCGCCGGAGAACAGCCCGTGATCTTGCGGGTGGCCCCGGAGCCGTCCCGGCAAAGTCGCATTGAGCGCGAGCTGATGCGGAATGAACACGCGGTGCAGCCATTCCTCGCGCCGATCGCGTCGTTGCTGCCTCGGATCCTGGCAGTCGACTTCACCCACCAGATCATCAGCCGCGACTGGATGATCCAGAGTCTGCTTCCCGGCGTCCCGGCCCCGGAGGGGTTCAAGATCCGGCCGCGTTCCGAGTGGGGACCGTTCTTCGCCCAGCTCGGCGCCATCACCCGACAGCTCCATGACGTCCGCGGACCGCACTTCGGGCCGATCACGGGTCCCGGGTTCAGCCGCTGGAGCGACGCCGTCATCGCGGTCCTCCAGCACACCGCGGCCGACCTGGAGGACGTCGGCCTGGATGCCCGAGATGTGCGGGAGGCCGTGGCGATCGCGGAGAAGAACCGCCCGCTGCTGGACGAGGCCGCCAAGCCGAGGCTCCTGACCGGGGACCTGTTCACGATCAACTGCCTGGTCCGGGATGGCGACGGACCACTGACGATCACCGGCGTCATCGACTTTGATCGCGCGACCTGGGGTCTGCCGGACGCTGACTGGACGATCTTCATGGCGTCTCGGCGGACGAGTACCGAGCGGGACGAATTCTGGACGACGTATGGCCCTCTCAGCACGGATGCTGCCGCCGTCCAGCGCAGGCTGATCTATCGAGTCGTGCATCTCGGAGCAATCCGTCTGGAACGGCAGCGGACCGGTCGCGTGGACGCACTCGCGGAGTCCTATGAGGAGATGTCCGAGGTCCTGGCCGGCCTGCGCTGAGTGCGTTGCGGCAAAGGGAGTCCCTGTTCGATGAGCAGGGGCTCCTTCGTGTGCGGGGCATGATCGCGACGGGGTAGGAGCAGGCAGCGTACGGCTTGTTGTGGTTCGAGGAGGGTGCGATGCCGTCGGTGCCGGGTTGATGGAACATCGTGAGGCGCGGGCGGGGCAGGATCTCGATGGCTTTGTTCACGAGCAGGAGCAGCGTTTGTTCACGACTTCGACTTCGGGAGGCACTGGCGCAGACTCATGAATCGAACGACCGCGACGCCGACAGCCTGCGACGGCGATACTCGTGCTCCAACCAGGGCCGGGCTGCTCCCCTCCCGGACGCCGGAGCAGGCGCGGGCCCGTAGGACCGCCGCCCGTGGGGTGCGCGTGCAATACCCATCGAGTGATCTTCAACCCCGGTCAGTTTTCCCAGACTTCCTGGTGGACAGCTCCTGATGCGTCTGATCCCTTTAACACAATGGAGTGCGCTATGCGCGTACGCACCCTTCTCGCCGCCATCGTCCTTGCCGCCACAGCGGCCCTCGGGGGCGCGACCAGCGCAGGAGCCGCCGTCGGCGACGGATCCTCGGGTGCCTCAGCCCCTGCGAGCAACCTGCTAAGTGGCCTGATCCCTGTCAACCTCCAAGGTCTGATCGGTTCCGTGGGCCTCGACTGTCGCCCAGCGCTCGGCAACGTCCCTTGCTCCTTGGGATAACTGGCAAACGGCCAGTGATAACCAAGCGGCATTGCCATCAGACCCGTAGCGCTTCAGGGCAGCCGGCCTCTGCTTCGCTGGACGTGATCTTCGTCTGCTGGGTGGTGGCATGGCTGGCCAGTGTCGACAGTCCCAAGGCGTGAACGCCCGTCAGCTGCAGGAATGGAACCGGAACGGGTGGCACCGTTGCCGTGGACAGGGACAGCGGAAGCAGCCCGAAGACGCGGCCGCTGATCAGCCCCGCGCGGAAGCGGACGTCACCTGAAAGCGTCAGGCGGCGCGCGCGGATGCAGGTACCGGCCTGCCCTGGGGGCCCGGGATTGCCGATCTGTACGTGTTCGAGCGTTACCCGTTCAGCGTGGCATACGCCCTTGCCGAGCGTGGGCAGTGCGCAGGAGAGGCCGGTGGCGGTGAGGGTGCGAGCCTGCAGCTGGGTTCCGCCCGAGCCGCGGGGATGCGAGCCGGTGGCGCCCAGACACTCCTGCATGGTGCGGGCAGCACTTAGGACGGCCGACCCTCGCGGTGCTGCTCGGGGAAGGGCTTCGACCGTGCAGGAGGAGGGCAGCTCAGGACGGCCTGACGGTGACATGGTGACGGTCGGTGATATCCCCTGGGCGGCGCTCGTCGGGCCGGTGGGGTGCCCAAGGAGGCATGTGGCGATCAGAAGCAGGGCCACTGGGCGCAACGCCGGCGGTTCAGCCACGGTTCGGCGCCGACGGAGTGTCATCTTCCGTGGTCCGCCATGCAAGGGCCAGAGACCCGCCGGTCAGCGCGAGCAGCATGCCGATGAGGAATCCGCCGAGGTTGGCCAGCGGATAGGAGAGCAGGCCGAGCAGTACGGCGGCAGCGCCCGTCCGGGCGGCGGTGGCCGGCCGTGTCCACAGCTGCCAGGCGCAGCCGATGAGGGCGGCCGCCAGTAGCAGGGCGGCCGTACCGCTGAGGCCCTGGACGCCGAGCAGGGCAGGGCGTAAGAGGGGGAATGCGGCGAGTTCCAGGCCGGCGCAGCCTAGGAGGAGGCTGGCGGCGACGGGGCGTGGGTGGCGGGTCATGGGCAGGGCTGTTCCCCCCGTTTGATGGACAGGGTGGCGTCGGACAGCGAGAACAGTCCGGCTGTCAGTGACCAGGCTTTCAGTCGCATGCCGGTGATGGTCAGGGTGCGCGCCTGCTGTCCGTAGGTGCTTGCGGGTCCGGTGACGCCGGAGCTTTTCAGGGTGGATGCGTCCCGTCCCATTTCCACTGACTGGAAGGTCATGTCGCCAGTGACCTCGGCGAGGTCGAGGACCATGTCCTGGGCCTGTACCGGCTGCTCTGCGTCGGAGCGGACGATGACGGTGGCGGAACCCAGGGGGGTGTGTGCCACGGCGGACTGGCACAGGCCGCTGATCTCGGCATCACGGATGCCGACGACGGCCACCGGGTGGTCGTGGCCGCCGATGTCCTGGCGGAAGGAGGCGAACTGGGTGGCGCCGGTGGCGGTGAGCTTCCGGGCGGTGACGGTGAACGGGTTGCTGGCGACGGCGATGGAGACGGGAATCGCGGTGGCCGTGGTGGTGGCGATCATCCCGGACGCCAGCGCGGTGGCCGTGAGGAACGCGAGGGTGAAGCGCGGCCAGTCCGTCCGGCTCTGACGCTGCCTGCTGGGCGCCGCGCGGTACCTCCGCCGTCCGAACCGCTTCACAGATCTGTGTCCCTTCCTGGTACCAGGGCGGCCATGTGCCGTGTTGTCACTAGGACTTCAGCTCTTTCAGGACGCGGTTGCAGAGCGATTCAAGGGTGGCTGCAGGAGCTGGTGCCGAGCCGGAGCGCTTAAGCCCTGTCACAGTCGAGTCGGGGCGCAGTGCGGTGCGGGTGTACTTAATGGTCCGGTTTGTCGCAGACCAGGGCGTGATAGCCGGCTGTTCGCCCCAGAGTCTGATGGGCTCGGAGGACAGCAGTGAGGTTCTGCCAGTCTTGGTCGGCGAGTTCGGCCAGGCCGGGCCACCGCAGACGCAGCATGTTGCGCCCGCCACGGGAGGATGCAAGGTGGCTGGCCAGGCCGAGGAGTTGAGTGGATCGGTGAACGACCGGACGGGTCCAGTCCAGCAGTGCACGGACGTCGAATCCGGCGGAGGCGGCATGAGCGACGTAGGTCTTCGGAGTGCCGAAGTCTTCGAACTGCCAGGTGTCGCGCACCAGCCTGTGAGGGTCCAACTTGGCGAGCGTCTGCGCTGCCGTGTCGGGCCAGGTGAGGTCCACCAGTACAAGGCGGCCACCGGGGCGTAGCACCCGGTAGCTTTCGGCGAGGAAGGCACGGCGGCCGGCCGGTCCGAAGTGGAAGGCGGCTTCCAGGCAGTGGACGCGGTCGATGCTGCCCGGGGCGAGGTCCATGCCGGAGGCCTCTTCGGGGAGGCGGGTCACGTCGGCGACGGCGAAGGAGACACCGGGCCGGTGGCCGAAGCGTTGGCGGGCCAGTTCGATCTGCTCGGGTTGGAGGTCGACGCCGAGTGCCTGGCAGGAGTTGTCGGCCAGGGACGCTGTGGTGTGGCCACGTCCGCAGGCGGCGTCCAGAACGACATGCCCGGGCGATGTGTCCAGCAGCGCCAGCGACTTGCGCGCGAGAGTCCGTTGGAAGGAGGCCAGCCCGCCCAAGGCCGCGGGCAGCGTGGGCAGGGTGAAGTAGCCGATGTTGACCAGGTCGCCCCAGCCAAGATGGCGGAGGAAACGGAACAGGATGCTGGTGTCGTTGTAGGCATCGGCGAGGTTTTGTACCACTGGGTGTGCCTCTCTTGCGGGCCAAGGGCGACGACATGGCGCTGACGGCACGTGTCTGCAGTCGACCCGGGCCTGCCGTGTATCTCGTGCGGCGGTGCTTGTACGGGGTATCGGGCCCGGTGCCGCGTGGCGAGGTCATGCGGGGTTCGTGCAGTTCGCTGCGGCCCGGGTGAGTCGCCATGACTCACCCGGGCGACGGCTCACCCAGCCACCAGGGCTTCACCGCGGGAGAAGGCCCGGGCCAGGTAGGCGTGGTCGACGGGGGCGGGGTCGGGGAGGCCGTCGAGCGCGGCGATGAGGTTGGTCCGGTCGTAGGTGCGGCGGTGGGTGCTGTAGGTCAGCAGGGGAGCGCCGTGCTGGGCGACGAGGCGCTCCAGCGGCGTCGGACGGGACAGCCGTTCGGCCATGGACACGGTCAGTCCCGGGAAGCGGGTCTGCAGGGCTGCGGCGGCAGTGGCGAACGACACGTTGTGGGGGTGGGTGACGTGCAGGGTCCGCACGCCCGTCGTCGGCCGTGCGCGGGATGCGGCCCGCACCATGGCGTGTGCCGCGTAGTCGGCCTGCAGCATGTTGAGGCTGCCCTGCGGATCGCCCTCGACGCGGAAGTGCAGATCCGAGGCCCGGTGACCGGCTTCGCCGCGTGGCCGGTGCAGCAGCGCCCGTACCTGCGAGGTCCGCTCTGCCCGGCTGCGCAGGTGACGTTCCAGAGGGCGGAGAAGAAAGTCGGCCGGCTGGGCGGGCAGGTCTTCGGGGACGGGCCGGTCGGTGACGAGGAGGCTGGGGCGGAACACCGTCACGTCGCGTTCGTTACGGCCCGCCCAGGCGTGGACCAGCCGCTCGGCCGTGTACTTCGATTCCTCGTACGGGACCTGGAAGCCATCCGTGTCCAGAAGGTCGTCTTCCCTGATGATTCCCGTGGCGCGCCGCCCCGCGACGTAAGCGGTGCTCACGTGCAGCAGACGGGCGTCAGGTGCCTCGTCGGCGAGCTCCAGAACGCGGCGGGTGCCGATGACGTTCGCGTGGTGCAGCGGTGCCGGGTCGCTCGCCATCTCAAGCAGGGCCGCGCAGTGCCACAGCGCGGTCAGCCCGTCCGTGATCCGGGCTCGCTCCAGCGGGCTGAGGCCGAGGCCCGGCCGGGTCAGGTCGCCGCTGGCATAGCGGACGGCGGCGAGTGCGTCGTGCGGGAGACGCGGAGTGTCCAGCCACTGCACGGCGGCTTCGACGCGGTCACGCAGCTTCTCCGGAGTGCCGCGGCCCAGGACGGTGATGTCCTCCTCGCCGTGGGCGAGCAGTTCGCGCAGAAGGCGGCAGCCGAGGAATCCGGTCGCGCCAGTGAGCAGCACGGGCAAAGGGGTCTCCTGAGGAAGGGGTGGGGGCGGGGTGACACGGTACGCGGTCGCCGCTGGTCGCGGGGGGTGAGGCGGTGCAATTTCCACATGATCACTCGTACGAGCGGTCAGTGGCAGGACGGGCGTTGACCACTCGTCCGGCTGCTTTCGGTGCCGGGAATACGGCGAACGGCTGTGATGACGTGACGCACCCAACTCACGGATGGTTACGGTCCGTTGCTGTCTTGTCCGCACAGTGAAAGGCCGCGCATGACGCAGCACTCGACACCCGACGCCCTGAACCGGGGCATCGCCATCATCGGTGCCTCATGTCGCCTCCCCGGTGGCATCCAAGGCCTCGACGCGCTGTGGGGCGCCCTGCTGGAAGGGCACAACGCGATCGGCGAGGCGCCGGCGGACCGGTTCGACGCCCGCCGGTTCGTAACGACCGACATGGCCCGTACGGGCCGGAGTTACACCGCGGCGGGCGGTTTCCTCGACGACGTGGCGGGCTTCGACGCCGACTACTTCGGCATCTCCCCGAAGGAAGCCGGACAGATGGATCCGCAGCACCGGATGCTGCTTGAGCTGGCCGCCGAGGCCCTGGACGATGCGGCTCTTGCTCCCGCCCGGCTCGCCGGCAGCGACACAGCCGTGTACGTCGGCATCTCCGACGCCTCCTACGGGGCGATGCAGATGCTGTCGCTGCACACGGTCAACCCGTACACGATGTCGGGCGCGGCCTCGTCGATCGCGGCCAACCGCCTGTCGCACGCCTTCGACCTGCGCGGTCCCAGCATGGCGGTGGACACCGCCTGTTCATCCTCACTCGTGGCCCTGGACCGTGCGTGCCGCACGCTGTGGGACGGCACCAGCCGGGCGGCGCTGTGCGGCGGCGTCAACATCCTGCTCAGCCCCTATCACTATGTGGGGTTCTCCCAGGCGTCGATGCTGTCGAAGCGCGGACACTGCGCGGCGTTCTCCGCGGACGCCGACGGGTTCGTCCGCGCCGAGGGCGGCGGCATGGTCGTCCTCAAGCGGCTGCCGGACGCCCTCGCGGACGGGGACCGGGTGCTCGGCGTGATCCTTGGCAGCGGCAGCAACAGCGACGGGCACACGATGGGTCTCGCCCTGCCCAGCGCCGAGGCGCAAGAGGAGTTGCTGCGCAGCGTCTACGCCGACGCCGGCATCGATCCGGACGAAGTGGTCTACTTCGAGGCCCACGGCACCGGCACACCGGTCGGCGATCCGCTGGAGGCCCAGGCCATCGGCCATGCACTCGGGGTCCGCCGGATCACCGGCGCGCTGCCCATCGGCTCGGTCAAGACCAACGTCGGCCACCTGGAGCCGGCTTCGGGCATGGCGGGTCTGTGCAAGGCGCTGCTGGTGCTGCGGCACGGCATCGCCCCTGCCTCGTTGCACGCTGAAACCCCGCACCCGGACATCGACTTCACCGGGCTCGGCCTGAGCCTTACCACCCAGCCACAGCAGCTGCCCGCGGTCGCCCGGCCTGTCGTGGGCGTCAACTCCTTCGGATTCGGCGGCTCCAACGCCCACGTCGCCCTCACCGCCGCACCGCCGAGCACCGCTTGTGCCGCGCCCGCGCCGCCGCCCGAGGGACTGCCCCTGATGGCCAGCGGCCGTACTCCGCAGGCCGTGTCGGCTGCCGCGGCCGCCATGGCCCAACGGCTGGCCCACGCAAGTGAGGAGGAGTTCTACGACCTGGCCTACACCTCCTGCCGGCGCCGCGGCCTGCACGAGCACCGGGCCGCCGTCCTGGCCCACTCGCCGAAGGAGGCCGCACAGGGCTTTGCCGCGCTCGCCGAAAATGCGGGCGAGGACACCCCCGAGGCCGACGCGGACAGCGCAGCGGCTTCGCGGGTGTCCGCGGCCGTGGCCGAGGCAGCGCGCTGCGGCCACGTCACATTCGTCTTCTCCGGCAACGGCTCACAGTGGGCCGGGATGGGCGCCGACCTGCTCCAGGACCCGGTCTTCCGCACGGCCGTGGAGGAGGCGGACACCGAACTCGCCTGCCGACTGGGATGGTCGGTCGTCGAAGAGCTCGGCCGGCCCGCCGACGACTGGCGGCTCGATGCCACCGAGGTCGCGCAGCCGCTGCTGTTCGCCGTACAGCTGGGCATCGTGGCCATGCTGCGTGAGCGGGGCATCACGCCGGCGATGGTTCTGGGCCACAGCGTGGGCGAGGTGGCCGCCGCCCACACGGCCGGAGCCCTGACCCTCGCCCAGGCCGCGCAGGTGATCACCGAACGCAGCCGGGTGCAGGCAGAGACTGCGGGCCTGGGCCGCATGGCCGCCGTCGGCCTCTCTCCCGACCAGGCGGCGAACGAAATCGCGGCCTGCGGCGAGACGCTGGAGCTCGCCGCCGTCAACAGTCCCAAGGACGTCACCGTCGCCGGCGACGCCGACGCCCTGGCAGCGCTCGGTGCCCGTCTCGCCGAGCGTGGTGTCTTCTTCCGGGACCTGGAACTCGACTACGCCTTCCACAGCCGCGCCATGGACGGCCAGCGCGAACCGCTCGCCGCGGCTTTGAACGGCCTGGAACCCCGCGACGGCGACATCGCGCTGTACTCCACCGTGACCGGCGGACGGCTCCAGGGCAGCGCTCTGAACGCCGAGTACTGGTGGCACAACGTGCGCCGGCCGGTCCAGTTCGCTGCCGCGGTCGAACGGGCCGCCGACGACGGCGGCGACATCTTCGTCGAAATCGGCCCCCACCCCGTGCTGCGGACGTACCTACGGCGCACCGCCACCGCACAGCCGGGCGGGAAAGCGACCACCATTGCCACCCTGCGCAGGGACACGGACGGCCGCCGGACACTGACCGCCGTGCCGGCCGCGCTGATCGCGGCAGGGGCCGACACCGACTGGGACCGGTACTTCCCCAAGCCTGGACGCGTCACCACGCTGCCCGCCTACCCGTGGCAGCGCGAACGGCACTGGAACGGCGACCCGGACGTCTGGTACGTGCAGGGTGCCCTCGTACACCCGCTGCTGGGCTCGCGTATCAGTGCACCACACCCGGTGTGGGAAGGCACCGTCGAGCCGGGCCTGGTTCCCTGGCTCACCGACCACCGCGTCGCCGGCTCCGTCGTCATGCCGGCCACCGGTTACGTGGAGATGGCACTCGCCGCCGGCCGCCTGGCGCTCGGCAAGCCCGCCGAGGTCGAGCACCTGGACATCCAGACGGCCCTCGTCGTGCCCTGGTCCGAAGCCCCCACCGTCAGCGTCCAGACAGCCCTGCAGCCCGACAGCGGCACGCTGACCATCACCAGCACCACCACCAGCTCCCCGGAACCGCGCACCCACGTCCAGGCACGGGTCCGCACTCTGCTGCATCCCCGGCCGGCAGCACTGGATCTGAACACGCTGGCAGCCCACTGCCCGCGTCACCTCACCGGCGAAGAGCACTACACCGCCTGCGCCACCGCCGGCCTCACCTACGGGCCGACGTTCCAGGTGCTGACCGGCCTGAACGTCGGCGACGGCGAGGTCCTCGCCCACTACCGCCACGACACGCCAGGACAGCCGTACACGATTCACCCCGCCCTCCTCGACGGCGCACTCCAGGCCGGTGCCCCGCTGCTGCACGACCTCGCAGCCGAGCAAGCCGCCTTCCTGCCCGCAGCGATCGGCGCCATCCGGGTCTGGGACGAACCCACCCCGACCGGCGCCATCCGTGTACGCGAACGCAGCCGAAGCGATCACGAAGTGTGCTGGGACATCACCCTCAGCGACGACAACGGACACGTCACCGCCCAGATGGACGGCTGCCGGCTACGCCGCGTCACGGCAGCAGGCCGCACACCGCTCACCGTCCACCACACAGAGCTGAAGGCCGCACCGCGCCGCGACAGCCCGGCCGCCCCTTCCCCGCTGCCCTCCCCGCAGCGCATCGGCCAAGCAGCCGCACACCGGATCGCTCGACTGCGGGAACAACTGCCGGACCACTGCGGCCCTGCGATGGCTGTGCTGCGTGAGGTGACCGCCCGCCGGGCAGCCTCAGGGTTCGCCGCCATGCTGGCCGATCCGGACGTCCCCTTCACCGCGGATGATCTGGTGGCGGGCGGGATGCTGGAAAAGCACACGCGGATGCTGGCACTCATCCTGCCCGACATGGAAGAAATGGGCCTGATCGGAGCAGAAGGCCCCGGACGGTGGCGGCTGACAGCAGCCGACCGCTCCACGGACCACCTGATTCGTCACGCTGCCGCCAGCTCGCCCGACCAGAACGCCGCTCTCAGCATCGCCGTCCGTCACATCGCCAGGTTCGATGCACTCCTGCGCGGTGAGGCAGACCCTCTCGAATTGCTGGTGGACGACCACACCGCACAGGCGTTGGAGCACTTCTACGATCTCCTGCCTGTCACGCGGTTCCACAACCGTGTCGTACAGGCCCTCACCCGGGAGATCGTCGCTCAGTGGCCCCAAGGACGTTCGCTGCGGGTCCTTGAGGTGGGAGCCGGAACAGGGGCCACGGCGGCGGCCCTGCTGCCGCTGCTGCCACCCGAGCGCACCCGCTACTGCTTCAGCGACATCTCCGCCTTCTTCTTCTCTCGTGCGCAAAGCCGACTGGCCTCCTACGATTTCGTCGACTACCGCACTTTCGACCTCTCCCAGGACCCGGTGGGCCAAGGCTTCACCCCGCACAGCTTCGACGTCGTCGTCGCCGGACTCTCCCTGCACACCGCCCCCGACCTGGCGGACGCCCTGGGCAACGTGGCAACCCTGCTGGCGCCCGGCGGACAGCTGCTGGCCACCGAAGTGCACGACCCGCAGATCCTGCTGCCCTACTTCGGCTTCCTGGACAGCTTCTACGGCAACACCGACACCGAACTGCGTCCCCGCTCTCTCCTGTTGCCCCGTGACGAGTGGCCGGACCTGCTGCGCCGCTGCGGCTACGTTGACGTTCTCCAGACCGGGTACGACACCGGCCCCGTGCGCGACGGATTCTGCGTCCTGCTCGCCGCGACCCCGTCCCGGCCACCAGCCGAGCAGCCGGTCCCCGCGCGACGCCAGGCCAACGGCAGTGCCGTTGTGCTGGCGATCGAGTCTGCCGCCGAGCGGGAACTGGCCGAGGCTGTCAGCACTGAGCTCACCCAAGCCGGTGGCACCGCCTGCGTCGTGGAGATGAGCGACCACGATGACGCCTGGAGGGACGTTCTCTCCCAGGCTCACACCGCCCCTGGCACCGAACGCCGCGCGGTCGTCCTGATTCTCGGCGAGGTAACGGATCAAGCACCGGAACAACTGACCGCTTTGGCCAGTCAGCGGGCCGAAGCCGTGCGGGCCTTGATGACCACGGTCGGCACAGCACCACAGGGCGCACCGCCGGAACTGTGGCTGGTGAGCCGCCCCTGCGGCACCATGCCCGCCCCCGGCACCCCCCAGGAACTGGACGCCGCCCTCTGGGGCATGACCCGCAGCCTGGTCAACGAAGTCCCCGAACTGCTCAGCCGCCGCATCGGCCTGGAACGCACCACGGACACCGCGAGTGACGCCGGCCGGCTCGCCGAGGAACTGCTTGACCCCACTGCTGAGGACGAGGTCCTGCTGACCGCCGCGGACCGTTTCGTCCCCCGCGAACGCCACCGGCCCGCGGCCCGGCCCGCCGACGGCACCGTCCCGTACACCCTCCGGGTGCACAACCCCGGCCTCTCCTACCGGCTTGCCTGGCAGCAGCAGGAGATGCCGCAGCCAGGCCCCGGCGAGGTTCTGCTCGAAGTGCGCGCGGCCGCGCTGAATTATCGCGACCTGATGCAAAGTGTCGGCCTGCTGCCGGAAGAGGCCGTCGAGGGCACACTGTCGGCAAAGGGCTGCGGACTGGAGTGCGCCGGCGTCGTGGTCGCCTGCGGCGAGGGCGTGACCCATGTATCGCCCGGTGACCGCGTGGCGGGGATGGCGCCTGCCTCTCTCGCTTCCCATACGGTGACCAACTCCCGCGCGATCTGGCCGCTGCCCGACGACATGAGCTTCGCCGCAGCGGCCACCATGCCGGTCGCCTTCATCACCGTGCACTACAGCCTCGGACAGCTTGCCCGCCTGCAGCCCGGTGAGACCATCCTCGTGCACGGCGCCGCGGGCGGCGTCGGCCTCGCGGCGATCCAGTACGCGCACGCACAGGGGGCCCACGTCATCGCCACGGCCGGCAGCGGCCTCAAGCGCGATCTGTTGCGCAGCCTGGGAGTGCGGCACGTGCTGGACTCACGAACCCTGGACTTCGCCGTCCAGGTGCAGGAGATCACCGAAGGACGCGGCGTCGACGTCGTCCTCAACTCGCTCGCCGGCGAGGCCATCAGCCGCAGCCTGGAACTGCTGCGGCCGGGCGGCAGGTTCATCGAACTCGGCAAACGGGACATCTACGAGAACAAGCCGCTGCTGCTGCGCCCGTTCGCCAACAACATCGCCTTCTTCGGCGTCGACCTCACCAAGGTGCTGGAGGACGAACAACAAGCCCAGGCGGGCCTGGCAGGTGTCAGCGAAGAGATCAAGCACAACCGGTTCCGCCCCCTGCTGCACACCGTGTACCCCGCCGCGCGCGTGGATGAGGCGTTCCGGCTCATGCAGCACTCACGCCACATCGGCAAGGTCGTCGTTGCCTTCGATCCGCTGGACGAGCCGCCCTTGGTGGAACCGATCCGGCCGCCCTTCCAACTGGAGCGGACGGCCACCTACTTGGTCACCGGTGGTACCGGCGGATTCGGTGGGGCCACCGCTCAGTGGCTCGCCGACCTCGGCGCCCGCCACGTGGCCCTGGTCAGCCGCCGCGGCACCGAGGCGCCCGAGGCCGACGATGTCCTGGCCGCACTCACTGCCCGCGGAGTGACGGCCACGGCCTATGCGGCGGACGTCACCCATCTTGAAGCGATGCGGGACATCACCGCCCGCATCGACGCCACCGGGTACCCGCTGCGTGGAGCTGTGCACTGTGCCATGCACCTGGACGACACCCTGCTCAACGAACTGGACAGAGACCGGATCACCGCGGTCCTGGCCCCCAAGATCACCGGCGCGGCCGTCCTGGACCTGCTCCTACGGGACCGTGACTGCGACCTGTTCCTGATGTACTCGTCAGAAGCCGCGACCATGGGCAATCTCATGCAAACGGCTTACGCGGCCGGCAACACCTACCTTGAGGCCCTCGTTCGCCGCCGCCGCCAGGAGGGACTGGCGGGCATGGCCATCGCCTGGGGAGCCATTGGGGACACCGGATACGTGGCCCGCAGCGCCATGCAGCAGACCCTGGCCGCCATCGGCCTGGAACCGCTCACCTCACAGGAGGCGTTCGCTTCGGCCGCATCGCTACTGGGCACCGACACCGAGGTCGCCGGCGTCGCGCGCTTCAACTGGGCCCGAGCCGCGAAGGTGCTGGGTTCCTCCATGAGCACACCACGGCTGAGCGCGCTGGTGCCGAAGAACACCGACGGCGGCTTCGACAGAGAGGAACTGATGCGCACGCTGTCTCAGATGCCAGCCGACGAAGCCGTCGCCTACCTGACCGACAGTCTCGCCACTGTCCTGGCGGACATTCTGCAGATGGACAGCGGCCAGTTCGACCCCCACCGCCGTCTGGACAGCTACGGGCTGGACTCCCTGATGGCCACCGAACTCCTGGTCACTCTCAACGAGCGCTTCAGCGTCGACATCCCTCCCATGGAACTGCTGCGCAGCAGCACCGGCACCCTCGCAGACGTCGCCCAGACGGTGTATCTGCGTCTCGGACTCCACACCGCCCAACACTCTGATCCCCAACCCGCCATTCCGCACCAGGCGGACAGCCCCGACAGTGAAAGGGCCACCGCGTCCACCAACTGATCCAAGCAGCGACCAATGTCTCCTCCGCGCCGCGCTCTCCGGAGCACTGCGCCGGGGAGACATTGGCACGCTGCGCCAGACGTTCCCCCACTCAAAACCTTCATCGTCCCGGTGGTCGGCCGGCCGGGCTCGTCTGCCCGGTACCGTCGGGGCCCGGTGACGGGCACCCGCAGCGTGTTGGTGGGCCCTGCAGATCGTCGAGTCCACGCTCGCCATTGACCAGTCGATTCGCCGCTGCGCATCGGCATCGACTTGCACGGCTCGCAGGAGCATTTCCCATGTGCCGTCCGCCGACCAGCGGCGATGCCGGTCGTATATCGTCTGCCACTTACCGAACCGGGATGGCAGATCGCGCCACGGGATACCGGTCCGCAACCGGAACAGAATCCCGTTGATCACCCTTGCGGTGACACTTCCAACGCCCGCCCCACCCAACGTTTCCTGGCAAGTACGGCTTCAGCCCGGCCCACTCCGCGTCACTGAGATCTCCCCGTCCCACGTGCCTGGGAACGAGTTCTCGTCTCGGTTCGTCACCGACCCATCAGACAGGCCCTGGTGAGCTGGTCCGGAGATCCTGTCGCAGTAGTGGCCCCCCTCCCCCCCCCACACACACAAGGGCTTGGCGCCGACGATCTGAGGCTTGAGACCTGTCGACTGATCACCCGGTCGGATGGTCCTCGTATGAGTCACGCCGAAGGTTCTGGACGGGCCCTTTCCCTGGTCACGGGCCCATGATGCGCTTGTCGGCAGCTGTCGCGTGTGCTCCGTAGGGCGCGACGTCCGGGACAGTGCATCGTTGCTGTTGGTGTTCAACCGATAACGGTAGGCAAATCAGTCTCGATGTACCGGCAATGGAGGACCGAGGGATCCATGCGTAAGTTTCAGCAGGCCATGATCGCAGCAGTGACGGTGGCTGGCGCCCTGGCCGCCATCGGCGCCGGCGCAGGCACCGCCTACGCCACCGACGGCGCGCCGCCGGTGACCGACCACTACCGCCCCTACCAGGAGTGCAGTCCGCAGATGGGGGCCGAAGACAACACCCCGCTCAACGTGCTCGGCCTCTCCGACACCCTCGGCACCATCTGCGGCCAGTTCGAGAACGCATTCACTCGGTGAGGTCGGCGGCGTAATCCCCCCAACCTCGCGCCGCATGGCGGCAACCGACCGGGCGGCCAGCGCCAGGACCATCGCGGCCACCGGATTGCCGGCGTGCGGAGGCCGTCGGCCAGGGGTAACCGCAGGCCACCTCTGTCGAAAGGGCCGGGTGTGCAGCGCGGTCCGCGGCAGAGGTGGTGTGGGTCTTCGTGGTCTAGGCGGTGAGGAAGTGGCGGTAGTGGGCGACGCTGCTGAAGACCGCGGGTGAGTTGGCCTGGGCGCAGCCGCGACTCCAGGAGAGGATGCCGACGACGGTGCCGTTGACGACGAGGGGGTCGCCGGAATCACCGTTGCAGGTGCCCTTGCCGCCCTGGGGGTAGCCGGCGCACAGGTTGCCGTCGCCCACGACCGGGGTCAGGCCCTCCAAGGGGTTGTTCTCGTCGCCGCCGATGTTGAGGTTCGGTCCGGAGTAGTCCGCTTGGCAGGTGGCGCGGGTGGTGATGGGGAGCTGGACCGTATGGAGAGCTGTGGGCAGAGTGGGGCTGCCTTCCTGGGTCTTCCCCCATCCGGTGACCCTGGCTTGTGCTCCCGGCTCGGGATCGTGGGTTGCCAGGCGGGCGAAGTGGACCGTGGCGCTCTCACTCACGGGTTGCGCCATCTTGAGGACGGCGACATCGTCGGCGAAGGTTTCGGCATTCCACCGCGGGTGCCCATGCACACTGATGATGAGCCTGCTGTGGGGGAGCCGGTTGCGGTCCAGACCGCCGAAGCCCACCTTCAGCTGACTGGCGCTCCAGCCGTTGACACAGTGGGCGGCCGTGATCACCGTGTTCGCGTCAATGAGGACGCCGCCGCAGACGTGGGACCATCCGAAAAGACCCTGCGCCTGGATGCTGACCACGGAGGATCTCACGCTGGTGGTGGCGGGGGTTCCGCCGACGATGGCGGCGGCGGGTGAGGTGCTCGCGACGGCCAGCCCAAGGGCTGCCGCGGCGGAGGCGACGAGCTTACGCAGCAATGAGAACTCCTGTATGGGCAGCGGCCGTTGACGGGTGCGCCGCGGGTGACACAGCCACGTGAGGCTATCGTAGATCTTGAACGTCCTGCGGTCCCTCGGGCTCGGCCAGAAGACCGTACGCGTCTGGTCAGGCCCGTCCCGGAGGCCGCGTCTTCAGAGTCGTTTCTGACGTCCTCGCCTCGTGCCGTTCCATCAACCCAAGCACCGACGGCGTCGCACCCTCCCGACCGACAACAAGCCGTCCGCTGCCTTCCCCCACCACTCCACGATCACGCTCCGCGCGCGAAGCAGCCCCTGCTCATCGAACAGGAGGTCCCTTTGCTACAACGCACTGAGGGCCGCAGCCCTGGTCAGGGCCTCGGCCGGACGAGCGGGACGACGTTTGCCCGGGCCCCTTCGAGTGCCTGGCGAAACTGCTGGTTCTCCAGCGTCAGCTGGTTGACGGCGCGGACGAGCGCGGGGACGTCCGCGCGGAGCTGTTCCAGTTCCTTGTTCTTGTTGTCGATTGTCTTCTTGAGCTTGGTGATCTTGGCCCGCAGTCGGACCTCGGTGTCGTTCACGGCCCCGCGCTCGGCGACGTGGTCGTAGAACTCCTTCTTCAGGTCCAGGTGCCGCTGGGTGAGGGCGTTTCTCGGGACGCCAGCCTCCTGGGCCAGGGCGACGATGGTCAGAGCGCCATTGGAGTTCTCCGGCTTTCCGGACAGGATGCGGTCCATCGCGGCCCGGATGCGGTCGCGTTCGTCAAGGGCGGGGCTCACGCGGTGTCCTTCTCAAGGGTGATTCGGGTCTGGTCGTGCTGGTCGGCGAGGTCCCGCAGCCGGGCGGCGTTCTTGCGGAACCGATCGCTGAGTGGCTGGGGAACGAACTCGGCCCGCCTGTCCAAGGTGTTCGCTCGGTCGCGGAGCTGGGCGGCGTGCTGGTCGGTGCGGACGATGTTGCCGCAGCCGGCGACGCAGTGGTCGAGGTTGGGGGTCTCGCGCTCGATGTCGCGGTGGCAGAGGGCCTGCTCGCGCCGGTAGTGGCAGAGAAGGAGAGCGTGCGGGTTGTCATAGAGCAGGGCGTCCTCGTTGGCCGGCAGCCGCCGGGCGGTGGTGGCCGTGATGATCGTCCCGGCGAACCGTGGGGCCTGGGCCGCCGCGTTGATCGCGCGTCGTGCGGCGGGTCCGGAGACTCCTCCGCCGGCTTCGAGGTCGTCGTGGAGGTCGGCGACGGTGTCGGCGACCGCGCGGACGGTCTCGATGTCGATGAGTTCATGGATGCCGTCCCGGCTGCGGGCCGCGTACCCCTCGGTGACAAAGGCCGTCCGTAGGTGGCCGTATTGGATGGCCAGGGCGACGAGCCCGCCGGGGCGGCGGGCGATGTGCCAGGCCAGAGACCTGCGGAAACGCTTGATGCCGATGCGGCCGTGCGGGTCCGGTGCGATGACGTCACCGGTCTGGTGGCGGGCGGCCTCCTGGTTGGCCCATTCGACGAACGCATCGATCCGGGTCCGCATGGCCCCGTGCTTGAGCGAGCCGGTGTCCTCGCGGCGAAGGTGCAGATCGTGGGCATTGTGGTCGAAGAGCAAGTGCCCGTCGGGGACCATGCGTTCAAGGACACGGATTGCGTGGACGACGGGGGTGATGGCGACCCAGGTGACCTCTCGTTCGGTGCCGACGGAGCGGTGGTTGCCGTCCTCGTCGATCGCGGTCTTGTATTCGTTGCCGCGGATCAGGTGCCGTCCGACGCGGTTGTCGGGGCCGGGCTCCGGGTCAGGACAGCAGCCGGTTCGCAGGCCGAGAGCCTCCCCGGCCGCATTCCAGTCAAATAGGACAGGACGATGAAGCAGGCGGTGCCCAGGTGCCGCATGAGGGCGACGGTCTCGTTGAAGTCCATCGCCTCCCGCCAAGGGCGGCCCGCGATCTTCCCGGTGACTGGCGAGTCCATCGGACACGGTCCGGGACGCTGCGGTGCCAGGTCCCTGATCCCGTGGCGTTGGATAAAAGCCTGGATGTGGCCCTTGGAGGC
Organism: Streptomyces sp. NRRL S-646; assembly: GCF_000720765.1. Taxonomy (GTDB): domain Bacteria; phylum Actinomycetota; class Actinomycetes; order Streptomycetales; family Streptomycetaceae; genus Streptomyces. The sequence continues at coordinate 1,503 of NZ_JODC01000038.1, read as the reverse complement.
GCCGGTCAGACCGCCGACGTAGGAGCGGGCCAGGCTGATGTGTCCGCGGATGGACGTGGTCGGCAGCGGGTTTCCGCTGTTGATCAGCGGGAGGAGGAGAGTGTCCAGGGCCTCCTTGCCGGCCTGGTTGGCCGGGTTGGAACAGGCGACGGTGACCAGCCGGTGTCTCTCCTGCCAGGCCGCCAGGATGTCGTCGGCGAAGTCGTCGATCATGCGGATCGCCCAGACCAGCATCGGTCCCATGGTCTGCTCGGCCAGGATCTCGGTGGTGTTCTCCCCGCCCTGGGACGTGGCGGCCGGCAGGTAGTCGTCCGCCCCGAACTCGTCCCAGGGCGGCCGTCCGACCCCGGCGGGCCGTGCACTGAGCTCGTCATAGGCCCAGAGCCGGGTCAGGGCGTTGAGCACGGTCCGGGCTCGTTCGCGGCCGCGGGCTGAGGAGTCACGAATAGCCTTGCGGGCCCGGTCGGCAGCTTCTTCGGCCCCGGCCGCGATGATCTCCACCGAGCGTTCCTGAACCTGGTCGTCGGGCAGGACGTAGTTCCGGTCGTGAGTCTCCTGGCTGCTCTGTCCCGGCTCCCGGCGGTCGAGCGCGTTCACCGTCCGCCGGCCCCGCTGGAACGGGGACCCCCCCAAGCCCCTGGGAGGCCGCCCATTCCTTGGCGGTGGCGTCATCGACGCCGAAGTGGAACAGCCCGACGGGCGGTTGGCGGTCATGCTGGGTCCAGCGCGAGCGGGGCCCGGTGCCCGTGCGCCAGACGATGAGCCGGTCGGTCCCCGGGGCGAGGTCCTCGACGATCGCGCGGGCGAACCGCGTGGCCTGAAGAGCTTGGGTGATCAACCGCCCCTTCGAGGCGGCCCCGTCGTCGGTCACGTTCCGCGTCTCAAAGTGGCGCCCGGCGCCCCGAGGGAGCTTCTCCAGCGGAATCCGGTAGGTCGGATGCCCGTCCTCGCCGGCATCCGGGGTGGCCCGGGGAACCTCGGCCCGGTCGATGACCGAGAGGTTCCAGCCGTATTCGGCCAGCAGAAGCACTCCGAGTGCGGCCGCCTCCAGCCGTGACAGGAACAGCCGTTGCCAGGTCACGGCCGCTTTCGACCCGCCCAGGGCCTTGCGGAACGGGCCCGTCAGCGTCAGGTTGTCGTTCTTGTCGGTGTAGTAGGCGAGGTCGCCGGTGCGGGCCAGCAGGTCCAGTGCCTCACCGATCTTCCAATCCCGGCTCCCGGCGGGGATCTCGCCGGCCCGCCATCGCTCCAGATGGGCAGCGTTCTCCTCGATCCGCAACAAGGCGGTCCGGAACATCCGACGGGCAGCCGTCTTGATGTCGTCGAACTCCGTCTCGGGGTAGGACTGGACGCGGCTCTTGGGCTTCGCGATCCGCCGTACCAGTTCGTCCGCGACGCGTCCGCTCTGAGAGGGCGGTATGTGACGCGATGTCACTGTGGATGTCACCGGAACGTGTGCGGCCGCCGCGCAAGCCGATCCGCGCCTGACGCAGAAATCGAGGA
>NZ_JODC01000037.1 GCF_000720765.1 Streptomyces sp. NRRL S-646 | reverse complement strand
AACCGGCGGGGCGTGCTGCGGGGCGGGCGCCTGGGGGTAGCCCGGTGCCGGGGGCGGCGGGGGCACGGGGACGGGGCCCTGGTGCGGGCCCGCCTGGTGCGGACCCGGCTGGTGTGCGGCCGGCGACCAGCCTCCGGCCGGTCCGTGCCCCGGCTGATGGGGCGGCGGCAGCGGAGAACCCACTGCGTGCTGCATCCGGTGCCACTCCGTCTCGTACAGGCAATTGGCGCTGGCAGCGGGCCCGAGGCCTGCTCCCTACCGAACGGTACCTGCCCCGGCCGCCGTTTGGTGAACGGCCGGGGACGGCCCGAAGTGCCCATGTCCGTAAGGCAAATCGGACGGATGACACACCGGTGGACTACTCGCCCACTTCGCCGTACGCGGCCAGCAGGACGGCCGGGTCGGGGCTTTCCAGGACGGTCGGCTTGGCCAGGCCGTCCAGGACGATGAAGCGCAGCAGGTCGCCGCGGGACTTCTTGTCGACCTTCATCGCCTCCAGCAACTTGGGCCACTGGTCGTAGCGGTAGTGGAGGGGAAGGCCGACGGATTCGAGGACCGTGCGGTGGCGGTCCGCCGTGGCGTCGTCCAACCTCCCTGCCAGGCGGCCGAGTTCGGCGGCGAAGTGCATGCCGACCGAGACCGCGGCGCCGTGCCGCCACTTGTAGCGCTCGTTCTTCTCGATGGCGTGGCCCAGGGTGTGCCCGTAGTTGAGGATCTCCCTGAGGCCCGCCTCCTTCAGGTCGGACGAGACGACCTCGGCCTTGACCCGGATGGAGCGTTCGATGAGCTCGGCGGTGTGCGGGCCCGCCGGGGTGCGGGCGGCCTGCGGGTCGGCCTCGATCAACTCCAGGATCTGCGGGTCGGCGATGAAACCGGCCTTGATGATCTCGGCGAGCCCGGAGACGTAGTCGTTGACCGGCAGGGAGTCCAGAGCCGCCAGGTCGCAGAGCACACCGGCGGGCGGGTGGAAGGCGCCGACGAGGTTCTTGCCCTCGGCGGTGTTGATGCCGGTCTTGCCGCCGACCGCGGCGTCCACCATGGCCAGCACGGTGGTCGGGATCGCGATCCAGCGCACCCCGCGCAGCCAGGTGGCGGCCACGAACCCGGCGAGGTCGGTGGTGGCGCCGCCGCCGACGCCGACGATGACGTCGGTGCGGGTGAACCCGGACTGGCCGAGCGCCTTCCAGCAGTAGGCGGCGACCTCGGCGGTCTTGGCCTCTTCCGCGTTCGGCACCTGGATGGCGACGGCCTCGAAACCCTGCCCGGCCAGGTCGGCACGGAGCGCGTCACCGGTCTCGGCGAGCGCCTCGGGGTGCACGACGGCGACCCGCTTGGCCTTGTCGCCGATCAACCCGCCCAGTTCGCCGAGCAGTTGACGCCCCACCAGGACCTCGTACGGTTCGCTGCCCGCGCTCCCGCCGACCTGGATCCGGGTGACTGCCTCGCTCATGCTTCTTTCAACTCCAGTGCGTCCAGGGCGACTTGGGTGACTTCTTCGGGCGTACGGCCGTCGGTGGCCACGACCGCCGTGGCCACCGACTCGTACAGCGACCGCCGTGCTTCCATCAGCTCGCGCCACTGCTTGCGCGGGTTGACCGCGAGCAGCGGCCGGGCCGCGTTCAACCCGGTGCGCTTGACGGCCTCCTCGACGTCCATCGAGAGGTAGACCACGCGCTGCCCGGCCAGCAGCGCACGCGTGTCCGCGTCCAGGATCGAACCGCCCCCCAGGGCGAGGACGCCGTCGTGCTCGGCCAGCGCCTTGTGTACGGCGGTCTTCTCGATAGCCCTGAAGACCGGCTCGCCCTCGTCGACGAAGATCTCCGCGATCGTGCGGCCCTGCTCGGCCACGATGTCGTCGTCCGTGTCCCGGTAGCCGACCCCGAGCCGCTCGGCCAGCAACCTGCCGACGGTGGACTTGCCCACACCCATCGGACCGACCAGCACCACCTGAGGAGCGGTCATCGGATGGCCAGGTTGTCGAGGTAGGACTGCACATTACGGCGGGTCTCGGTGACGCTGTCGCCGCCGAACTTCTCCGCCACCGCATCCGCCAGCACCAGCGCCACCATGGCCTCCGCGACGATGCCGGCCGCCGGCACCGCGGACACGTCCGAGCGCTGGTGGTGCGCCTGCGTCGCCTCGCCCGTGGCCACGTCCACGGTCTGCAGGGCGCGCGGCACGGTCGCGATCGGCTTCATCGCCGCCCGCACCCGCAGCAACTCACCGGTGGTCAGGCCGCCTTCGGTGCCGCCGGAGCGGCCGGAGACACGCCGGATTCCCTCGTCGGTCTTCACGATCTCGTCGTGTGCCTTGGAGCCCGGCACCCGGGCCAGCTCGAAGCCGTCACCGATCTCCACGCCCTTGATCGCCTGGATGCCCATCAGCGCACCGGCGAGGCGCGCGTCCAGCTTGCGGTCCCAGTGCACGTGCGAGCCCAGGCCGACGGGAACGCCGTACGCGAGAATCTCGACCACACCGCCCAGGGTGTCGCCGTCCTTGTGCGCCTGGTCGACCTCGGCCACCATCGCCTTCGAGGCATCCGCGTCCAGGCAGCGCAGCGGGTCCGCGTCCAGCTTCTCGACGTCGGCCCGTGCCGACGCGCGCTCCAGGATCGGCCGGGCCTCGTCGAAGCCGTACTTCTGCATGCCCGCCAGATCCGCGTGACCGGGACGCGGACGGGTCAGCGGGGCGTTACGGGCCAGCCCGGCGAGGATCTCCGGGTCGACGGGATCGGCCGCCATGACCTGCTCCCACTTGGGCCACTCGGTGTTGCCCACCATGATCGCGACCCGGCACACCGGCGGGAAGACCCTCCAGCGTCGCCACGAGTGCGGGACCGTGGGACTCCCCCGCGGTCAGCCAGCGCAACCTGCTCAACGGTGCTCCTCAGTGCTCGCGCCCTGGTACTGCCCTGCGTACGCGCGTCCTCGCGTACGGCGACGGCGCGACCAGGTGCGCGGCCCTGGCCCGCCACCTCCGATCCTCCCACGTCCGGGCGACGGGTCCGATCCGAGTCCGACAAACGGACAGATCAACCCAGCTGTGCGGCCTCGCGCATGGCCGCGAGCGGGGAGCGAGGGTCGCCGGTGAACTGGCGGAACTGGAAGACCGCCTGGTGCACCAGCAGGTCGAGGCCGCTGAGCACCTGCCCGCCCCGCTGCTGCCAGGCCGCGGCGAGAGGGGTGGGCCAGGGTTCGTAGAGCACGTCGAAGAGGGTGCCGACCCGTGCGGGCAGCTGCCCGGCCAGCGCATCGGTGCCGCCGGCCGGGGTCGTGGAGATCACCAGCGGCGCCTCGAAGGCCCGTACCGCATCCGTCCAGTCGGCCGGGCGGACCTGCACGCCGAGCCGCTCGCCCCACTGCCGCATCTCGTCCGCGCGCCGCTCGCTGCGCACGTACACGGTGACCTCGCCGGTGCAGATCCGGGCGAGCGCGGCCAGGGCCGAGGAAGCGGTGGCACCCGCGCCCAGGATCGCCGCAGACTCGGCCTTCTCCACGCCGCGCTCGTGCAGCGCCGCCACCAGGCCGGGGATGTCGGTGTTGTCGCCGACCTTCCGGCCGTCGGGCCGGAACACCACGGTGTTGACCGCCTCCACCGAGGCCGCCGTGTCGGTGATCTCGTCGAGCAGCGGGATCACCGCGCGCTTCAGCGGCATCGTCAGCGACAGCCCCGCCCACTCCGGGCCGAGCTGCGCGAAGAACCCGGGCAGCGCAGCCTCGTCGATCTCGAACCTGTCGTACGACCAGTCGTCCAGGCCGAGCGCCCGGTACCCCGCGTTGTGCAGCCGCGGGGACAGGGAGTGGGCGATGGGCGAGCCGAGCACGGCCGCCCTTCGGGTCGCAGTCATCAGTTCTTTTTCCTCGACGCATTGAATTCGTCGACCAGCTTGTTGTGCTCGGCGAGCGTCTTGGTGAACTTGCTGGTCTTGCCGTCCAACGAGATGAAGTAGTACCAGCCGTCGTGCGTCGGGTCGAGCGCCCCCTTGAGGGCCAGCTCGCCGGGGTTGTCGATCGGGCCGGGCGGCAGACCCTTGACGTAGTACGTGTTGTACGGGTTGTTGTACTTCCGCAGCGCGGCGACGCTCAGGTCGATCTTGCTCTGGTTCTTGATGTAGTTGTACGTCGAGTCGAACTCGAGCGAGCCGTAGGTCTCCGGGTTTCCGGGCTTGAGACGGTTGTAGACGACCTCGGCCATCTTGCGGAAGTCGTCGTGGCTGGTGCCCTCGGCCTGCGCCAGGCTCGCCACGGTGAGCAGCTGCCAGGGACTGTCGAGGCCGAGGCTCTTCGCCTTCTTCGTGAGGCCGAGTTCCTCGTACTTGTCATTGGCCCGCGTGACCATGTCCTTCAGGACGGCCTCGGGCTTCTGGCCCTTGCTGACCGCGTAGCTGGAGGGGTAGAGGAATCCTTCCAGCGGATCCTTCACGTTCGGGTGGTTCAGCGCCCAGGAAGGCAGGCCGAGGTTCTTGTAGTCCTGCTGCGCGACCTTGGCCGTCGTGCCCGCCGCCACCCCGAGACGCGTGTCGATCTGCTTGTAGATCTGGGAGTTGCGCAAGCCCTCGGCGAGGACCAGGTTGCTGCGGCTCTTCGGGCTGAGCATCAGTTCGACCGCGCTCGCGGCCGACATGTGCTTCTCCAGCGTGTAGACGCCGTCCTGGATCTTCTTGCCGTCGGGGTTCGACTGCTGCGCGGAGACGAATGCGTCGACGCTCTCGACGACGCCCTCTTCCTTGAGCTTCCGCCCGATGTCATAGCCGCCCGCGCCCTTGGGGATGGTGACCACGACCTTCTGGCCGTTTCCGTCGCCCGCATAGTCGGCGGCCGGGCCGAAACGATCCTTGTAGAAGTGGTAGCCGAAGTAGCCGACCCCGGCGGTACCTCCGGCGAAGATCACGACCAGCACCAGGCAGGCGCAGCCGCTGCGGCGCTTCTTGGGCTTCTTGCCGCCGCGGGCCTTACGGCCGGCGCGCGGGTCGTCGTCCTCGTCCTCGTCGTCCTCGCCTCCGGCGAAGAAGGCGTGTTCTCCCTGGTCGGGGCCGGGGTCCCAGTCGGTCTGCGGCTCGGGCTCGGCCTGCCTGCGGCCGGGCGGCTCGGGCGGCGGGTAGGCGTCGGGCGTGCCGTAGTAGTCGGGCTGGTCGCCGCCGTAGGCAGCGGCCTGCTGGGCATACGGGTCCGACGGATCCGTGTACTGGACATGCGTGTGCGTGCCGACGCCCCAGCTGCCCTGGTCGTACGACTGCTGTTGGCCCTGACCTGCGTAGTACTGCTGGTCGTAGCCCTGGTACTGATGCTGCGGATACTGCTGCGCCTGACCGTATGCGGACTGCTCGCCGTTGCCCCAGTCACCGTAGTGCTGCTGCTGCGGCTGCTCCGGATAGTGCTGTGGCTGGCCGCCGTAGGGGGACTGCGGGCCCGCCTGGGCCTGCTGTCCGCCCCATCCGTCGTTCCCGTATGACGGGTCCTCCGGATGCCACGGTTCGGGGCCTGGGCCCCGGCCATACTCAGTCATCGATCCCCTAGAGCCGCGAGGCGGCGGTTACGCGGCTTTCGGGCCGGGTTCCGTCCCGCCTCTTGCTGTGCAGCCGCTGTTCGAACAGCGGCGCAGACGCGCGGAACGTTACCGTATCGCGATCAGATGACCACTTCGACGCCCTCGCCGGGTGCTTTACCTGACACCCGTTCGGATTCGAGGGCCTGCTGGAGGATGATCACAGCGGCTGCCTGGTCGATGACCGAGCGGCCCTTCTTCGACTTCACGCCCGAGGCGCGCAGTCCCTGACTGGCCGTCACCGTGGTCATCCGCTCGTCCACGAGGCGGACGGGCACGGGGGCGATGCCCTTCGCGAGCTCCTGTGCGAAGCCGCGAACCTTTGCCGCCGCGGGGCCCTCGCCCCCCTTGAGGGAGCGAGGGAGGCCGACGACGACCTCGATCGGCTCGTACTCCTCGACGAGTTGCTTGAGTCGCCGGTGAGCTGCCGGGATGTCCCGGCCGGGGACCGTCTCCACCGGGGTGGCGAGAATCCCGTCGGGGTCGCACGAGGCGACCCCGATGCGGGCGTCCCCGACATCGATGGCGAGTCGACGGCCTCTGCGCATCGTCACTTCGCGGTGTCCGTGACCAGCCGCTCGACGGCGTCCACGGCCTCGCCGATCGCGGCCGGGTTCTGGCCGCCGCCCTGGGCGACGTCCGGCTTGCCGCCACCGCCACCGCCGAGGGTCTTGGCGGCGGTGCGGACCAGGTCGCCGGCCTTGAGGCCGCGCTCGCGGGCGGCCTCGTTGGTGGCGATGACCGTGAGGGGCTTGCCGTTGTTGACCGTGAACAGGGCGACCACGGCGGCGCGTCCGCCCTGGATGCGGCCGCGTACGTCGAGGACCAGCTTGCGCAGGTCGTCAGGGGTCGTGCCGTCCGGGACCTGGCCGGTGACCACGGCGACGCCGCGGATGTCCTTGGCGGACTCGACGAGACCCGCGGCGGCCTGCAGCACCTTCTCGGCGCGGAACTTCTCGATCTCCTTCTCGGCGTCCTTCAGCTTGCCGAGCATGGCGGAGACCTTCTCGGGCAGCTCCTCCGAGCGGCCCTTGAGCAGCTCGGTCAGCTGGTTGACCACCGTGTGCTCGCGCGCGAGGAAGCTGTAGGCGTCGACACCGACGAGAGCCTCGATACGGCGGACACCCGAGCCGATCGACGATTCGCCGAGCAGCTTGACCAGGCCCAGCTGGGCGGTGTTGTGGACGTGCGTGCCGCCGCACAGCTCCTTGGAGAAGTCGCCGATGGTCACGACGCGGACCCGCTCGCCGTACTTCTCGCCGAACTCGGCGATGGCGCCCTGCTTCTTGGCCTCGTCGATACCCATGACGTCGGCGCGGACGTCGAGGTCGCGGGCGAGCACCTCGTTGATCTTCTGTTCGACGTCGCTCATCACGGCCGTGGGAACGGCGGACGGGGAGCCGAAGTCGAAGCGGAAGCGGCCGGGCTGGTTCTCGGAGCCGGCCTGGGCGGCCGTCGGACCGAGGGCGTCGCGCAGCGCCTGGTGGGTGAGGTGCGTGGCCGAGTGGGCGCGGGCGATGGCCTTGCGACGGCGGGCGTCGATGGAGGCGTGGGCCTTGGCCCCGACGGTGACCTCGCCGACCTGGACGACGCCCTTGTGGACGTAGACGCCCGGGACCGGCTTCTGGCAGTCGCGGATCTCGATGACGGCGCCGGTGTCGACCTTGATCTTGCCGGTGTCGCCGATCTGGCCGCCGCCCTCGGCGTAGAACGGGGTGCGGTCGAGGACGATCTCAACCTCGTCGCCCTCGGTGGCGGCCGGGGAGGAGGCGCCGTCGACGAGGATGCCGACGATGGTGGACTCGCCCTCGGTGTCGCCGTAGCCGATGAAGTCGGTCTCGCCGACCTTGTCGGCGATCTCACGGTAGGCGCCGGCACCGGCGTGGCCGGTCTTCTTGGCCTGGGCGTCGGCCTTGGCGCGCTCCCGCTGCTCCTTCATCAGGCGGCGGAAGCCGTCCTCGTCCACGGAGAGGCCCTGCTCGGCGGCCATCTCCAGGGTGAGGTCGATCGGGAAGCCCCAGGTGTCGTGGAGCAGGAACGCCTTGTCGCCGGCGAGGACCGTGCCCCCGGACTGCTTGGTCTCGGTGACGGCGGTGTCGAGGATGTTGGTGCCGGCCTTCAGGGTCTTGAGGAAGGCGTTCTCCTCGGCGACGGCGACCTTCTCGATGCGCTCGCGGTCGGTGACCAGCTCGGGGTACTGCTGGCCCATCATGCCGATCACGGTGTCGATCAGGTCGAGGACGACCGGGCCGGTGGCGCCGAGCAGGCGCATGTTGCGGATGGCGCGGCGCATGATGCGGCGCAGGACGTAGCCGCGGCCCTCGTTGCCCGGGGTCACGCCGTCGCCGATGAGCATCACCGACGTACGCATGTGGTCGGTGACCACGCGCAGGGAGACGTCCGAGTCGTGCGCGTCGCCGTACTCGACACCCGTCAGCTCGGTGGCCTTCTTGATGACGGCCATCGAGGTGTCGATCTCGTACATGTTCTGCACGCCCTGCAGAATCATCGCGAGTCGTTCCAGGCCGAGGCCGGTGTCGATGTTCTTGCTGGGGAGCTCGCCGAGGATCTCGAAGTTGTCCTTGCCGATGCCCTCGCCGCGCTCGTACTGCATGAAGACGAGGTTCCAGATCTCCACGTACCGCTCGTCGTTGACGGCCGGGCCGCCCTCGACGCCGAACTCCGGGCCGCGGTCGTAGTTGATCTCGGAACAGGGGCCGCACGGGCCGGGGACGCCCATGGACCAGTAGTTGTCCTTCATGCCGAGGCGCTGGATGCGCTCCTTGGGCACGCCGACGACCTCGTGCCAGATGCGCTCGGCCTCGTCGTCGTCCTTGTAGACGGTGATCCAGAGCTTCTCCGGCTCCAGGCCGTAACCGCCCTTGTCCTGGGGGCTGGTGAGCAGCTCCCAGGCGTGCTTGATGGCGCCTTCCTTGAAGTAGTCGCCGAAGGAGAAGTTGCCGCACATCTGGAAGAACGTGCCGTGCCGGGTGGTCTTGCCGACCTCTTCGATGTCGGGCGTGCGCACGCACTTCTGCACGCTGGTGGCGCGCGGGAAGGGCGGCTTGACCTCACCGAGGAAGTAGGGCTTGAAGGGCACCATGCCGGCCGGGACCAGGAGCAGAGTCGGGTCGTCCGCGATGAGCGACGCCGAAGGGACGACGGTGTGACCGCGCTCCTCGAAGAAGCTCAGCCAGCGGCGGCGAATCTCGGCCGACTCCATCAGTGGTCCTCATTCCGGTTGTACGAGTACGTCTGGTACGTCGAGCCCTCGACGTACTTCGGGCTGTTGCGGTTCTCGATGGCGGGGTACCGCCGGGGGGCGGGGAGTTCGGGGGACGCGTTGATACCGAGGGCCTCCCCCAGCTCCTCCTCCCGCTGGGCCATGTTGTCCCGGACGTCCAGCGCGAAGCCGACCGCGCGGTCCTTGAGCCGGTGACCGGCCTCGAGCGCCTTGTTGGCCGCGGAGGCGGCAAGGTTCTCGGGGGTCAGCTGCTTCAGCTTGCGATTGACCTTGGTGGTGGCCCACACACCGGCGGCGACGCCCGTGGTGAACCAGAACGTACGGCGGAACATCGCTAGGTCTCAGTCCTTCTTCCGCTTGCCCCGCCGCGCCGCCGGGACGGTCCGGCCCACGATCACGGTACGCCTCGGCTCCTTGGCGGGCACGTCGTCCCGGCGGGCGCCCAGGGCCCGGCGGACGCCGTAGCCGAACGCCGCGACCTTGACCAGGGGGCCGCCGAAGGTGGAGGCGACGGTGGTCGACAGCGCCGACGCGTTCGACGTGACCTCCTGGACGTCCGTGGCGATCGCGTCGACCCGGTCGATCTGGGTCTGCGCGGAGCGCACCGCCGCGGAGGCGTCCGCCAGCAGCGGGACGGCCTGATCGGTCACGTCCGCCACGAGCTTGGTGGTCGCCTTGAGCGTCTGGGCCACCCTCGCCAGCGCGACGGCGAGGAAGGAGACCAGGATCGCCCAGAAGACGGCCACCAGGATCCCGGCCACCTCTCCACCGGACACCACGTGCACCCGCTCCCTGGAACATGCCTGAACATCGAAAAGTCGTAGGCCGAGCCTATCGCGCCGGGGGCGGGGCTCCGCACCGCATTACCGTCCACGCGCTGCCGAGTTGCGCGAAGCGATTGTACGGACTGAATACGGGTCAGTACGCTCCGTATTCCATGCGGGATCATCAGCGCGGCGGCAGCTCCATGCACGGCAATCTTCCCCTGGAGCTCAATGCGTTCGTGGGGCGCTCGGCCGAACTCGCCGGGCTGGCGGGGGTGCTCGGCGCGGCTCGTCTGGTGACGGTGACGGGCGCGGGCGGGGTCGGCAAGTCACGGCTCGCGGCGCGGGCGGCCGTGCGGTGCGCGCCGCGTGACGGGGTGTGGTGGGTGGAGCTGGCGCCGGTGCGCGATCCGGAGTTCGTCGACTACGCCGTGGTGGAGGCGCTGGGGCTGACCGACCACACCACGCGGCTGCCGCGCGAGACGCTGCTCGCGCATCTCGCCGAGCGCCAACTCCTGCTCGTACTGGACGGGTTCGAGCATCTGGTGGAGGCGTGTGCCGGTCTGGTGGGCGAGTTGCTCGGGCAGCTGCCCGGACTGCGGGTGCTCGCCGTGGGGCGCAGACCGCTGGGCGTGGCGGGTGAGCGGGTGTTCCCGCTGGCACCGCTGGCGGAGGACGAGGCGGTCGGGCTGTTGCTGAGCCGGGCGGCCGAGCAGGGTCCGGCGGTGGCGGACGGGCCGGAGGTACGGGAGGTGTGCCGGCGCCTGGACGGCATCCCGCTCGCCGTCGAGCTGGCCGCGGGCCGGCTGCGGGCCCTGTCTGCCGGGCAGCTGCTGGAGCGGCTCGACGACCGCTTCCGGCTGCTGACCGGCGGCGGACGGGATGCGCTGCCCCGTCATCGGACCCTGCGCCTGGCCATCGGCTGGAGTCATGAACTGTGCACGCCCCAGGAGCGGTTGCTGTGGTCGCGGCTGTCGGTCTTCGCCGGGCAGTTCGAGCTGGAGGCCGTCGAGTACGTGTGCAGCGGGCACGGTCTGGAGGCCGACGACGTCCTCGACGTGCTCGCCGAGCTGCTCGCGCAGTCGTTGGTCGCGCGCGAGGAGACGCCGGCGGGTGTGCGCTACCGGATGCTGGACACGGTCCGGGCGTACGGCGCCGACTGGCTGGAGGCGACGGGAGACGCGGCCCGGCTGCGGCGGCGGCACCGCGACTGGTACCTGGGGCTTGCGACCTGGTGCGAGCTGGACTGGTTCTCGCCGCGCCAGAACGAGGTGGCCGCGCGGGTGGACGCGGAGCTGCCGAATCTGCGCTGCGCGCTGGAGCACTGCCTGGCCGAGCCGGAGGCGGCATATCTGGGCCAGTACCTCGCGGGCTCGCTGTGGTTCTACTGGGCGGGCTGCGGGCGGCTGTCGGAGGGGCGGCACTGGCTGGAGCAGGTCGTGCAGCTGGACTCCGGCCACGAGCGGTCCCGGCTGAAGGCGCTGTGGGTGCTCGGCTATGTGGCGATCCTGCAGGGCGACACGGTGCCCGCGCTGGCGGCGCTGCACGAGTGCTGGGAGGAGGCGGAGCGCTCGGGCGACGCGACAGCGGTGGCGTACGCGGAGCACCGCACAGGTTGCCTGGCCCTGGTCACGGACGACATGGCGCGCGCGGAGACCCTGCTGCGTTCGGCGCTGGACCGCTACCGGGAGATCGGCGAACTCAACAGCAATGTGCTGATGGGGCAGGTCGAACTGGCCATGGCGCGCGCTTTCCAGGGCGATCTGCCGGACGCGGTGCGGCTGTGCGAGGACGTGCGCCGGGTGTGCGAGGATCACGGCGAGCGGTGGACCCGCACCTATGCCCTGTACGTCCTCGCGTACGCGGCCTGGGCCGACGGCGACCCGGCAAGGGCTCGCACCCTGCTGACGGACTGCCTCGCCGGCGCCCATTCCTTCCACGACCTGCTCGGTTCGGTGCTGGCGGTCGAGCTGCTTGCCCTGGTCACGGCCGTGCAGGGCGATGCGGCGGAGGCGGCGGTGCTGCAGGGTGCGGCGGCCCGGATGTGGCCCTCGGTCGGTCTGCGGCTGTTCGGCTCGGCGCACTACAACGCGCCGCACGAGCTGTGCGAGGCGATGGCGCGGGAGCAGCTCGGGGACGAGCGGTACGAGGAGTGCGTGACGGAAGGGGCCCGGCTGGTGCGGGAGGCGGCGGTGTCGCGGGCGTTGGAGCGGCCGAGGGAGGCCGCTGCGTCGCCGCGGGGGCCGGTCCGGCATGCGACGGCGAGCGTGAACATGCACGAACCCGCCGCCTCCCGCGCCCACAAGGGCGGGGAGACGGCGGGCTGAGGTGGTGCTACCGCCTGCTGGTGATCAGCGGGCGTAGTACTCGACGACGAGCTGCTCGTCGCAGATCACCGGGATCTCCTTGCGGTTCGGCTCACGGTCCAGGCGGAACGCCAGGGCCTTGAGGTTCACCTGGAGGTAGCGCGGGGTCTCGCCCTCGGGGGCGAAGCCGCCCTCACGGACGATGGAGAAGAGGGTCTTCTCGCGGCTGCGCTCGCGAACCATCACGACGTCGTCGGGCTTGACGCGGAAGGAGGGCTTGTCGACCTTCTGGCCGTTGACCTCGATGTGGCCGTGAACGACCATCTGACGGGCCTGGTAGATGGTGCGGGCGATGCCCGAACGCAGGACCAGGGCGTCGAGGCGGCGCTCGAGCTCGATGATCAGGGCCTCACCGGTCTTGCCCTGGACCTTGGAGGCACGCTCGTAGGCGCGGACGAGCTGGCGCTCGGACACGTCGTACTGCGCGCGCAGACGCTGCTTCTCGAGCAGACGGACCTTGTAGTCCGAGTTCTGCTTGCGGCCACGGCCGTGCTCACCCGGCGGGTAGGGGCGGGCCTCGAAGTACTTGACGGCCTTCGGGGTCAGCGCGATGCCGAGGGCACGCGACTTCTTGACCTTGGGGCGGGACTGGTTCGCCACAATCTCTCATTTCTCAGTGTTCGGCTTGTCAGGATTGAGGGAGGTCGCATCCGCAGCCGGGGAAACCCTTCAGGTCCGTGGACCTGCCGGGCAGCCGCTCCCCTGGTCTGGGCACATACGTGCAGCACGCGAGTGGCCCACCGACCTCTCCCGTCGTACGACAGGTGGTGGTGGGCTGCCCGCGACACCAATCGAACGGTGCGCGACGCTCCTGGAACCCGGCCCGGGGGCCGGGACTCCGGCTGACTGTCCTGTTCTGACTGCACAGGACGCAGCACTTCGCAGGATTCTACAGGGCGCTCAGGACCGCTTGCGACCGAGGTGCTGCCTGGTCCATTCCACCGCGTCCGCGTACCGCGCCTCGGCTCCGTGTCTGGTCGGGGTGTAGTACTCGCGGTCCTTGAGGGCGTCCGGGGCGTACTGCTGCTCGGCGATGCCCTCCGGCAGGTCGTGTGGATAGACGTACCCCTGCGCGTGCCCGAGCTTGGCGGCGCCCTTGTAGTGCCCGTCGCGCAGGTGCGGGGGCACCGGACCCGCCAGTCCCTTGCGTACGTCTTCCATGGCTGCGCCGATCGCCGTGGTCGCGGCGTTCGACTTCGGAGCGAGGGCGAGGGCGATGGTGGCGTGGCTGAGGGTGAGGGCGGCCTCGGGGAAGCCGATCATGGCGACGGCCTGGGCCGCGGCGACGGCTATCGGCAGGGCGTTGGGATCGGCGAGGCCGATGTCCTCGCTGGCGGAGATCATCAGGCGGCGGGCAATGAAGCGGGGGTCCTCTCCGGCCTCGATCATGCGGGCCAGGTAGTGCAGAGCGGCGTCCACGTCGGAGCCGCGGATGGACTTGATGAGGGCGCTGGCGACGTCGTAGTGCTGGTCGCCGTCGCGGTCGTACTTCACCGCCGCCCGGTCGACCGTCTCCTCCAGGGTCGTCAGGGAGACCTCCGTCTCGCCCTTGTCGAGGGCGGCTCCGGCGGCCGCTTCCAGCGCGGTCAGGGCGCGGCGGGCGTCGCCGCCGGCGATGCGCAGGAGGTGGTCCTCGGTGTCCTCGGGGAGGGTGACGGCGTCCTTCAGGCCACGCTCGTCGCTCAGCGCCCGCTTGAGCAGCCCCCGGAGGTCGTCATCGGTGAGGGGTTCGAGGGTCAGGAGGAGCGAGCGGGACAGGAGCGGGGAGATCACCGAGAAGTACGGGTTCTCCGTGGTCGCCGCAATCAGTGTCACCCAGCGGTTCTCGACCGCCGGGAGGAGGGAGTCCTGCTGGGCCTTGCTGAAGCGGTGGATCTCGTCGAGGAAGAGGACGGTCTCCTTGCCGAAGCCGCCCGTGGCCCGGCGGGCGCCGTCGATGACCGCGCGGACCTCCTTGACGCCCGCGGTGATCGCCGACAGTTCGACGAAGCGCTTGTTGGTGGCCTTGGAGACGACGTACGCCAGGGTCGTCTTGCCGGTGCCGGGCGGGCCCCAGAGGATCACCGAGGACGGGCCGGCGGGGCCGCCCGCGCCCTCGCCGACCAGGCGGCGCAGGGGCGAACCGGGCTTCAGCAGGTGCTGCTGGCCCACCACCTCGTCGAGGGTGCGCGGGCGCATCCGCACCGCCAGGGGACTGCCGGTCGGGTCCTTCTCCTGGCGTTCTTCTGCGGCTGCGGTGAACAGGTCGGGCTCCACGTCAAGAACCCTAAATCACGGCACTGACAATCCCCTCGGGCCCCGGGAGGCCGGGGCCCGAGGCCGGGGCTCAGCTGGTCCAGAAGTCCCACCAGCGGGTCAGCACCAGCATGCCGATGATGCCGACGTGCAGCACGGGCAGCACCCAGGTGAACTCGCCGAAGAAGCTCTTCAGCCAGCGCGGGGCGGGCAGGAAGCCGTTGCGGATGTTGAACGAGGTCACGTACCAGAACATGGTGATCGTCGCGACCCAGGCCAGGGAGCACCACAGGCACAGCGCGTTGATGCGGTACAGCGACTGGAACTGCAGCCAGGTGCAGAAGCCGACGCCGAAGAGCGTGCCGAAGTTGAAGGTGAGCCAGTACCAGCGCGGGAATCGGGCGCGGGCCAGCAGGCTCATGCCGACGCAGATGACGATGCCGTAGGCGACCAGGCCGAGCATCGGGTTCGGGAAGCCGAAGGCGGCGGCCTGCTTGGACTCCATCACGCTGCCGCAGGAGACGACCGGGTTGAGGCTGCAGCCGGGGGTGAAGGTCTTGCCCTCGACCTTCGCCTCGAGCAGCTTGAACTTGTCGATCGTGATGACCCAGGCGGCGAGCAGACCGGCCGCGCCCGTGATGATCAGCAGCAGGGCGAACGCCCGGCTGCCGCCCACTGTGCGTGGTCCCGCGGAGTCGCGGTCGGGAGCGGGCTCGGACTCGGTGGAGACGTCTTTGACTGTGGTCTTGCTCATCACGCCGATTCCGTCTGCTTGAGAGTTGGACCTTCTTCGGGCAGGGGCCATTGTGCCGCACTAAGGCCACTGTCCACCGTTCGGTGGACATAAGGAAGTACGCACGGTCGTCCCGGAGCGTTCGGTTCCGGCCGAGGCTGAACGGCATGACAGCACACGCGAACGAACTCGCGGTGGACGTACGGGGGCTGCGCAAGCAGTACGGGGACGTGACCGCCGTGGACGGCATCGATCTGGGCATTCGGCGTGGCGAGGTGTTCGGCCTGCTGGGACCCAACGGCGCCGGCAAGAGCACCACGGTGGAGATCCTTCAGGGCAACCGGACGCGGGACGGGGGCGAGGTGTCGGTGCTCGGCTCGGACCCGGCGACCGGCACGCGCGCGTGGCGGTCACGTGTCGGAATCGTCTGGCAGGACGAATCGGCGCCCGCCGAGTTGACGGTCCGCGAGACCGTACGGCACTTCGCCCGCTACTACCCGAGGCCGCGGGTCCCGGAGGAGGTCATCGGGCTGGTGGGTCTCGAAGCGAAGGCGGGCAGCCGGATCAAGGCGCTCTCCGGAGGCCAGCGCCGGCGCCTCGACGTCGCCCTGGGCGTGATCGGCGACCCCGAGCTGCTGCTCCTGGACGAGCCGACGACCGGTTTCGACCCGGCGGCCCGGCGGCAGTTCTGGGACCTGATCCGGCTGCTGTCCGAGGAGGGCACGACGATCCTGCTGACCACGCACTACCTGGAGGAGGCGGAGGCGCTCGCCGACCGGCTCGCCGTCGTCGCCAAGGGGCAGGTCGTCGCCGAGGGTGAGCCCGCCGCCCTGCGGGAGCGGTACGGCACGGAGGCCACCGTCGAGTGGACCGAGCCGGACGGCGTCACCCGCACCGAGCGCACCGACACCCCCACCAGGACGGTCGCCGAGCTCATGCGCCGCTTCGACGGCGAGATCCCGGGCCTGCGGGTGGCCCGCCCCACCCTGGAGGACGTCTACCTCCGGCTGACCGGGCAGGAGGACGCACGATGACGACGACCGCCGCCCGGACCAGGGCCGAGGCGCCCGCCCAGCGGCTGCCGGGAGCCTGGGGGCTGGGCCTGCGCCGCGGCGCGCTGGAGATCAAGCAGTTCTTCCGGCAGCGCGACCAGGTGGTGTTCACGTTCGCGTTCCCGGTCGTGTTCCTGTTCCTGTTCGCGTCGATCTTCCACGACGACGTCCACGGCTCCGGCGTCACCGCCTCCCAGCTGTACGTTCCCGCGATGATGGCCTCCGGCATCATGTCGACCAGCTTCCAGTCGCTGGGCATCTCGATCGCGGTGGAACGGGACGAGAAGGTGCTGCGCCGGCTGCGCGGCACGCCGATGCCTCCGTCGGCGTACTTCCTGGGCAAGATCTGGCTGGTTCTGTTCACCGGTGTCGTCGAGACGGCGATCCTCCTCCTCGTCGGCACCACCTTGTACGGCGTCGACCTGCCCTCTGACGCGTCCCGGTGGTTCGACTTCGCCTGGATCTTCGTACTGGGGCTGACCGGGTGCGCGCTGCTCGGCATCGCGATCAGCTCGGTGCCCAAGTCGGCGAAGAGCGCGAGCTCCGTGGTCGTACTCCCCTTCCTGGTCCTGCAGTTCATCTCCGGCGTGTACATCTCCATCGACACCATCCCGGACTGGATGCTGAACATCGGTGCCCTGTTCCCGCTGAAGTGGCTGTGCCAGGGTCTTCGGGGCGTGTTCCTGCCGGATTCCGCGCGGGTCCTGGAGCAGGCCGGGAGCTGGGAGTTCGGGAAGGTCGCGCTGGTGCTGGCCGCCTGGTGCGTCGGAGGATTGGTGCTGTGTCTGCTGACCTTCCGCTGGAAGACCCGGCGCGACGGGTGAACCGTCCAGGTGCGGCCCGTGGGGAGCACGCCTGGGACCGGACGATCCGGCTCTGGGACGGGTACTTCGCGGTCGCCTGGGCGGCCACCCTCGTCTTCGTGCTCGCCGCGGCCCACCCGGGATTCCCGGTCCGTGCGGTCGCGGCGGCGCTGCTCGTCCCGTTGGTGCCCTGGTATGCGGTGGTGGGGCGCCCGCTGCTCCAGGAGGACCCACCGGACCAGGGGCAGGCGCTGCGCTATCTCACCGCGGCGATAGCACTGTTCCTGCCGTCGGCCGTGCTGGTGGGCGAGACGCGGCTGATGGCGTTCGCTCTGATCCCCCAGTGCTTCATGACGCTTCGCCTGCGCTGGTCGCTGGCGGCGGTCAGCGTGATCAACCTGGTACCGGTGGCCGGTTGGGCGCTGCTGTGGCAGCCCAGCGGCGCGGACCTGTTCGCCAACTTCCTCTTCTCCGTGGTCACCCTCGTCTTCTCGGTGGTGATCGGCAGCTGGATCATCCGGATCATCGAGCAGAGCTGGGAAAGGGCCGAGCTGATCGCCGAACTCGACGCCAGCCGCCACGAGATCTCCCGCCTCTCGACCGCGCACGGCGCCCTGGCCGAACGCGAGCGCATGGCCCGGGAGATCCACGACACCCTTGCGCAGGGGTTCACCAGCCTGCTGATGCTGATCCAGGCGGTGGAGGCCGAACTCGACCACGACGTCCCGCAGGCCCGCCGCCATCTGGCGCTCATGGACGAGACGGCCCGGCAGAACCTCGCCGAGGCCCGCGCCCTGGTCGCCGGTGCCGCCCCCGCCGACCTCGACGGCACCTCCCTCCCGGACGCCCTGCGCCGCCTGGCCGCCCGCCACGAGGCGACGCTGGAGGTGAAGGGTCCTGTGCGCCCGCTGCCCGCCGCTCCCGAAGTGGTGGCCCTGCGCTCCTGCCAGGAGGCCCTGGCCAACGCCCGCAAACACGCGGGGAGTTCGGCGGCAGTGGGTATCGCGCTGGCCTACTCCGACGACGCGCTCACCGTGTCGGTACGGGACGACGGCTGCGGCTTCGACCCCGGCGCCCCCTGCGACGGCTACGGTCTGGCGGGGCTGCGCGCCCGCGCCGGCGAGGTCGGCGGGACGGCGCAGGTCCGCAGCACACCGGGGGACGGCACGACGGTGACGGTCTGCCTGCCCGTATCACTGCCCGTTCCACCGGGGAGGAGCTCATCGTGATCCGGATCGTCCTGGCCGACGACCACCCCGTCGTACGGGAGGGCCTGCGGGCGATGCTCAGCGCCGAGCCGGACCTGGAGGTCGTCGCCGACGCGGCGAGCGGTCCGCAGGCGGAGGCACTCGCGGCCGAACTCCGGCCCGACATCGTGCTGATGGATCTGCGAATGCCGGGCGGCGGGGGCGTGGACTCGATCGTGCGGATGGGCGAGGCGGGGCTGCCGTGCCGGGTGATCGTCCTGACGACGTACGAGACGGACCGGGACATTCTGCGGGCAGTGGAGGCCGGCGCGGCGGGCTACCTGCTCAAGGACATGCCGCGGGCGGAACTCGCGGAAGCGGTACGGGCGGCCTCGCGCGGCGAGACGGTGCTGGCGCCCTCGGTCGCGGCCCGGCTGGTCGACCAGCTGCGCACCAAGCCGGAGCGGCCTCGGTTGTCCGAGCGGGAGGCGGCGGTCTTGCGGCTGGTGGCGGAGGGATGTACGAACGCGGAGATCGGGCGGCGGTTGTTCATCGGCGAGTCGACGGTGAAGACCCATCTCCTGCGGGTCTTCGGCAAGTTGGGGGTCGACGATCGGACGGCGGCGGTGACCAGTGCGATGCGGTTGGGGTTGCTGGACTGAGCCCGCGGCGGAGCCGCTGATGATTGCAGTCGCCCCCGCCGCCCCTTCCCATTCCCGTCCCTGGGGGCTGCCGCCCCCAGACCCCCGCTTTCGGCCTGAACGGCCTCGTCCTCAAACGCCGGACGGGCTGAAATTCAGCCCCTCCGGCGTTTGAGGAGCGGGGGTCCGGGGGCTGGCCCACGGGTCGGGACGGGTAGGGGCGGCGGGGGCGAAAAACCCTCAGCCGAGCCGTGCCTCCAGCTCCGCCACGATCTCGTTCACCCCGACCGCCGACTGCTCGCCGGACTCCATGTCCTTGAGCTGGACGATACCCTCGGCGAGGTCACGCTCCCCGGCCACGACCGTGTAGCGGGCGCCGCTGCGGTTGGCGTTCTTCATCGCGCCCTTGAGCCCCTTGGCACCGTAGGAGAAGTCCGCCGCGATGCCGAGCTTGCGCAGCTCGGTGACCTTCGCGAACAGGATCCGGCGCGCCTCCTCCCCCAGCGGCACCGCGAACACGCTGGTCGTGGAGGGGAGTTCGAGTTCGACACCCTCCGCCTCCAGCGCCAGGACCGTGCGGTCGACGCCCAACGCCCAGCCGACGGACGGAAGGGCCGGACCGCCGATCATCTCCGACAGGCCGTCGTAGCGGCCGCCGCCGCCCACCGCGGACTGGGAGCCCAGACCGTCGTGGACGAACTCGAAGGTCGTACGGGTGTAGTAGTCCAGGCCGCGCACCAGCTTCGGGTCGTCCTCGAATGCGACGCCCGCCGCCGTGATCAGCTCGCGGACCTCCTCGTGGTACGCCTTGCAGGCGTCGCAGAGATAGTCGCGCAGGAGGGGGGCATCGCCCAGCTGCTTCTGGACCGACTCGCGCTTGTCGTCCAGGACGCGCAGCGGGTTGATCTCGGCGCGGCGGAGGGTGTCCTCGTCGAGGTCGAGTCCGCGCAGGAAGTCCTGCAGCGCGGTCCGGTAGACGGGACGGCACTCCTTGTCGCCCAGGCTGTTGAGCAGGATCCGGAAGTTGCTCAGGCCCAGCGAGCGGTACGCCTGGTCCGCCAGGATGATCAGCTCGGCGTCCAGCGCCGGGTCCTCCGCACCGATCGCCTCCGCGCCGACCTGCGAGAAGTGCCTGTAACGGCCCTTCTGCGGGCGCTCGTAGCGGTAGTAGGAGCCCGAGTACCAGAGCTTGACGGGCAGGTTGCCCAGCTTGTGCAGGTTGGCCTCCAGCGCCGCGCGCAGCACGGACGCCGTGCCCTCGGGGCGCAGGGCGAGCCTGTCGCCGCCCTTGGTCTCGAAGGCGTACATCTCCTTGGTCACGATGTCGGTGGACTCGCCGACACCGCGCGCGAAGAGCTCGACGCTCTCGAAGCCGGGGGTCTCGATGTAGCCGTAACCGGAGTTGCGCAGCGGCGCGGCGATCGCCTCGCGGACTGCCAGGAACTTGGCGCTGTCCGGCGGAATCAGGTCGTACGTGCCCTTGGGGGCCTTGAAGGTGCTCACGGAAGGTCTCGTCACATTCCTCGTCGGGGAGCGTCGACATCCGCTCCCAGGCCGGCGGCCACCTGCCGCAGATACGGGTTGGTGGCGCGCTCCTGGCCGATGGTCGTCTGGGGGCCGTGGCCGGACAGCACCACGGTCGAGTCCTCGAGCGGCAGGCACACACGGGCCAGCGAGTCGAGCATCTCGGCCATGTCACCGCCGGGCAGGTCGGTGCGTCCGATGGAGCCGGCGAAGAGCAGATCCCCGGAGAAGAACACGGAAGGGATCTCCGCACTCTCGGGCATCTGGAAGGTCACCGACCCCTTGGTATGGCCGGGCGCATGCGCGACGGAGAACTCCAGACCCGCGAGCGCCAGCTGCGCGCCGTCGGTCAGCTCCTTGACGTCGTCGGGCTCCCCCACCGTCAGCTCGCCCATGAGCTGCATGCCGATGGAGCGGCCGAGCGCCTTCTCCGGGTCCGCCATCATGTAGCGGTCCTCGGGGTGGATCCAGGCCGGTACGTCGTGCGCGCCGCACACCGGGACGACCGAGGCCACATGGTCGATGTGGCCATGGGTGAGGACGACCGCGACGGGCTTGAGCCGATGCTTCTTCAGCGCTTCCTCGACTCCTTGGGCGGCCTGATGGCCCGGGTCGATGATCACGCACTCCTCACCGGCGGCGGGGGCGACGAGATAACAGTTCGTCCCCCAGGCCCCGGCGGGGAACCCGGCAATGAGCACGATCGTCCTTCGTTGTGTCGATACGGGCGGCTGCTGCTGACCTCAGAGCCTACCGGCGCTGCCGATTCCTCAGCGAACCCATATACGGTACGGGGCACACGCAGGCGGTCGGCTCACAAGACACACGCGTACCGGTCCACGTACGAGACGCATGAGGAGAGAACCCGGTGGTCACCCAGGAACAGCGCAAGCGTCAGCTCGCCCGCGAGAAGTTCTTGCGCCAGCAGCAGCGCCGTACGGCCGCGCGGCGCAAGGCGAAGATGCGCAACTCCGTGATCGCGTCAGTGCTCGGTGTGGTCGTCATCGGCAGTGCGGCGCTGTACACGACCGGGGTTCTCAAGGGCGACGACAAGGCCAACGCGAGCTCGCAGACGTCCCCCAGCGCCGCCGCGACCAGCAAGGCGCCGGACCCGTGCGCGAAGCCGGCCAAGGGCTCGGTGAAGAAGCTGAGCTGGAAGAAGGAGCCGGCGATGACCATCGACAAGTCGGCGAAGTACACGATGGATCTGGCCACGACGTGCGGTGACATAGACATCGCGCTGAAGGCGTCGGCGGCACCGCACACCGTCAACTCGTTCAACTTCCTCGTCGGCAAGGGCTACTTGGACCACACCAAGTGCCACCGGCTGACCGCCCAGGGCATCTACGTGCTGCAGTGCGGCGATCCGCAGGGAACCGGAATGGGCGGTCCCGGCTACACGATCCCGGACGAGAACCTCAAGGACAAGAGCCTCAAGGGGCAGGTGTACCCGGCGGGTACGGTCGCCATGGCCAACCAGTACAACGCGCAGACGAAGCAGGGCCGCCACACCGGCGGCAGCCAGTTCTTCCTGGTCTACCAGGACAGTCCGCTGCCGGCCGACTACACCCCGTTCGGCACGATCTCCCCGGCGGGCATGAAGGTTCTCAAGAAGATCGCCGCCGCAGGCGCGCAGGCCGCGGACCCCACGACGGGCAACACGGCACCCAATGCGACCGTGGTGATCAACAAGGCGACGGTCACCAAATCCTGACCGTCAAGTGCGAAATTTCGGTCGCGCGGGATGCGGACAGGCAACCCGCCGGTCGCCTATGTTGGCCGTGACGAAACTGTGGACGATGCCCGGGGGCAGTGAGGCCCCACGCAGGCATCATGTGGAGGAGGCGCTGTGAGCAGCGACCCGTGGGGCCGCGTCGACGAGACGGGGACCGTGTACGTGCGTACGGCCGACGGCGAGCAGGTCGTCGGCTCCTGGCAGGCCGGCTCCCCTGAGGAGGCGCTGGCCTATTTTGAGCGCAAGTACGAGGGCCTGGTTGTCGAGATCGGCCTCCTCGAGAAGCGAGTGAAGACCACCGACCTGTCTGCGAAGGACGCGCAGGCCGCCATCGACCACATCCGCGAGCAGGTCGACGCGCACCACGCAGTCGGCGACCTGGACGCCCTGCGGACGCGGCTGGACAAGCTCGTCGCAACGGTCGAGGCGCGCCGTGAGGAGCGCAAGCAGCAGCGCGCGAAACAGTCCGACGAGGCGCGGAACGCCAAGGAGGCCCTGGTCGCCGAGGCGGAACAGCTGGCGCAGTCCGACCAGTGGCGGGCGGCCGGTGAGCGGCTGCGCTCGCTGGTGGACACCTGGAAGGGGCTGCCGCGGCTCGACCGCAAATCGGACGACGAGCTGTGGCACCGTTTCTCGCACGCCCGGTCGGCGTTCTCCAAGCGCCGCAAGGCGCACTTCGCTTCGCTGGACGCGCAGCGCGAGGAGGCCCGCAAGGCCAAGGAGCGGCTGGTCGCCGAGGCCGAGGCGCTGTCCGGCTCGACGGACTGGGGTCCGACGGCCGCGCGCTATCGCGAGCTGATGACGGAGTGGAAGGCCGCGGGCCGCGCCCAGCGCGAGCACGAGGACGACCTGTGGAACCGCTTCCGCGGCGCCCAGGACGTGTTCTTCGCCGCCCGCAGCTCGGTCTTCGCCGAGCGGGACGCCGAGCAGTCGGAGAACCTGAAGCTGAAGGAGGAGCTGGCCGAGGAGGCCGAGAAGATCCTCCCGGTCACGGACCTCAAGGCGGCGCGCGCCGCGTTCCGCTCGGTCAACGAGCGCTGGGAGGCCATCGGTCACGTACCGCGGGACGCGCGCCCGAAGGTCGAGGGCCGGATGCACGCCGTGGAGCGGGCCATTCAGGAGGCCGAGGAGGCCGAGTGGCGCCGGACGAACCCGGAGGCACGCGCGCGTGCCGAGGGTCTGACCGGTCAGCTCCAGGCCGCCGTGGACAAGCTGCAGGGCCAGATCGAGCAGGCCCGCGCCCAGGGCAACAACGCCAGGGCCGACAAGCTCGAGCGCGAGCTGGAGGGCCGCCAGGCGCTCCTGGACCAGGCGCTGAAGGGTCTGCAGGAGTTCGGCGGCTGACACCTGTTGTGTGGAGAAGGGGCCCGTACCGCGAGGTACGGGCCCCTTTTCGTCGTCTGCGTCGTGAGACGTTCTCTGCTACGCCCTGCTACGCCCTGCTACGCCCTGCTGCGCGCCGAGGTCACGCGGTACACGTCGTAGACGCCCTCCACGCCGCGTACCGCCTTGAGGACGTGGCCGAGGTGCTTCGGGTCGCCCATCTCGAAGGTGAAGCGGGAGGTGGCCACCCGGTCGCGGGAGGTCTGGACGGCCGCGGAGAGGATGTTGACGTGCTGGTCGGACAGGACACGGGTGACGTCCGAGAGGAGCCGGGAGCGGTCCAGCGCCTCGACCTGGATGGCGACCAGGAAGACCGAGGACTGGGTGGGCGCCCACTCGACCTCGAGGATGCGCTCGGGCTCGCGGGACAGTGACTCCACGTTGACGCAGTCACTGCGGTGAACCGATACTCCGCTACCGCGCGTGACGAAGCCGATGATGGGGTCGCCGGGGACGGGTGTACAACAGCGGGCCAGCTTGACCCACACGTCCTCGACGCCCTTGACGATCACGCCCGGGTCGGCGCTGGAGCGCCGCTTGCGGCTGCGGCCGCGGGACGGCGGGACCGACTCGTCGATCTCCTCGGTGGCCGCCTCCTCGCCGCCGAGCGCGGAGACGAGCTTCTGCACCACGTTCTGCGCGGAGACATGGCCCTCGCCGATCGCCGCGTACAGCGCGGAGATGTCCGGGTAGCGCATCTCGTGCGCGAGCGTGACGAGCGAGTCGCCGGTGAGAATGCGCTGGATCGGCAGGTTCTGCTTGCGCATGGCGCGGACGATGGCGTCCTTGCCCTGCTCGATCGCCTCGTCGCGGCGCTCCTTGGAGAACCACGCGCGGATCTTGTTGCGGGCGCGCGGCGACTTCACGAAGCCGAGCCAGTCGCGGGAGGGGCCCGCGCCGGCCGCCTTGGAGGTGAAGACCTCGACCAGGTCGCCGTTGTCGAGGGTCGATTCCAGCGGTACGAGACGGCCGTTGACCCGTGCTCCTATGGTGCGGTGGCCGACCTCCGTGTGGACCGCGTAGGCGAAGTCGACAGGGGTGGCACCGGCCGGGAGCGCTATGACGTCGCCCTTCGGGGTGAAGACGAAGACCTCGTTGCGCGACAGGTCGAAGCGCAGGGACTCCAGGAACTCGCCCGGGTCCTCGGTCTCCTTCTGCCAGTCCAGCAGCTGGCGCAGCCACGCCATGTCGTTGAGGTGGTCGTCCTTGCCGGTGCTCTTCGGTGCGTCCGAACGCACCTTGGACGTGCCGGCGACGGCCTCCTGCTTGTACTTCCAGTGCGCGGCGATGCCGTACTCGGCGCGGCGGTGCATGTCGAACGTGCGGATCTGCAGCTCGACGGGCTTGCCGTTGGGACCGATGACCGTCGTGTGCAGCGACTGGTACATGTTGAACTTGGGCATCGCGATGTAGTCCTTGAACCGGCCGGGGACCGGGTTCCATCGCGCGTGCACGGTGCCGAGGGCGGCATAACAGTCGCGGACCGTGTCGACAAGTACACGAATGCCCACCAGGTCGTAGATCTCCGCGAAGTCGCGACCGCGGACGATCATCTTCTGGTAGACGCTGTAGTAGTGCTTCGGGCGGCCGGTGACGGTGGCCTTGATCCGGGCGGCCCGCAGATCCTGCTGCACCTCGTCGGTCACTATGGCCAGGTATTCGTCACGCTTCGGCGCCCTTTCGGCCACCAGCCGTACGATCTCGTCGTACATCTTGGGGTAGAGGATCGCGAAGGCGAGGTCCTCCAGTTCCCATTTGATGGTGTTCATGCCCAGGCGGTGGGCGAGCGGCGCGTAGATCTCGAGGGTCTCGCGCGCCTTCTTCTCCTGCTTCTCGCGCTTGAGGTAGCGCATGGTGCGCATGTTGTGCAGGCGGTCGGCGAGCTTGATGACCAGGACGCGCGGGTCCTTGGCCATGGCGACGACCATCTTGCGCACGGTCTCGGCCTGCGCGGCCTCACCGAACTTGACCTTGTCCAGCTTGGTGACGCCGTCGACGAGCAGGGCGACCGAGTCGCCGAAGTCGCGGCGGAGCTGGTCGAGGCCGTACTCGGTGTCCTCGACGGTGTCGTGCAGCAGGCCGGCCATGAGGGTGGCAGGATCCATGCCCAGCTCGGCGAGGATCGTCGTCACGGCGAGCGGGTGCGTGATGTACGGGTCGCCGCTCTTGCGCTTCTGGCCGCGGTGCCAGCGCTCGGCGACCTGGTAGGCCTTCTCTATCTGCCGCAGCGTCGCCGTCTCGATCTTCGGGTCGTTGCTGCGCACTATCCGCAGCAGCGGCTCCAGGACCGGGTTGTACGGGTTGGAGCGCTGGACGCCGAGGCGGGCGAGACGGGCGCGGACGCGGTTGGAGGAGCCGGAGCGAGCGGGCTGGCCGGTGTTCGGGCGCACCGAGGGGGAGGGCGTGGGCCGCTCGGGTGGCGCGGGCTTGGGGCGCGACTCCTCGGCCGACTTGTCGACGGGCGCCGACTGGGCATGCTCGACCGGCCCGCGGGTGTCGTTCTTCGCGTGCGGCGCGTTCGGCGCGGGCTTCGCCGCGGCTGCCGAGGCGGACTCGGGCTTGGCGGCGGTCAGGTGCTGGGCCTCGTCTGGCAAGAGGACTCCTCGTGCGCGATCCGGGTCCCCCGGTCAGGCTCCGGAGACCCCATGGTAGCGATCCTGGGCCGCAGGATCGCCTTCAGGCCGATGTGAGGGCCGTTTACCGAAGAAACACAAGGGACTGCTGCCGGATTCCCGGAGGCGGCTTCGAGGTGATCCGAGGGTGTCCTGCGGGTGGCCGGGGGCCGGGGCACGGCCTTGCACGGGAGGGAAGTCCGAGCGCCCGCATGGGGGCGCTCGACCGCTCGCGGGGACACAACCGTGGTGTGCACCCGGGTGCACGCCGGAGCGCCATCGTCCGGGCAGCGTGGCCCGAGCACCAGCCGAGCACTGCACTCATGCAGCGTGCGGGTCGGCCCGTGCGTGGCCGGCTCGGGCGGGGCGGGGTCAGACGCGGAAGCGCGGGCCGTCTGCACAGCTCGGTCTTGTGCGGAGTGCGAGCCGGGCGCTTGCGCGGGGGAGCGTGGTGCGACTTTGCGTGCGGGTGCCATGGAGCGTGGCGGCGTCAGCTGGGCGTAGTCGGTGTGATCTCCGCGTTCAACTTTGCGGCCGCCGTGTGGTCGTCCGTGCAGTGCGGCCCCGGCGTCGAGCTCAAGCCTGCGGGCGTCGGGACACCTGGTGCGAGTGTCGTCGGCGGGAACCAGGGCGGTGATGTGCGAACGGCCGTCCCGGGAGAGCCGGGGCGGCCGTTCGTTGCGGAGGTGTGCCGTGGGTCAGACGGTGAGCAGGGCCTCCAGCGGGGCTCCGGTGAGGGTCGGTTCCAGGCGGGCGCGGCCGCCGAGGAAGCCGAGCTCCATCAGGACCGCGAGGCCGGCGACCTCGGCTCCCGCGCGGCGGATCAGCTGGATGGAGGCCTCGGCGGTGCCGCCCGTGGCGAGGACGTCGTCGACGATCAGGATGCGGTCGTCGGCGAACAGGTCCTCGGCGTGCACCTCGATCTCCGCCGAGCCGTACTCCAGGTCGTACGTCTGGCCGAGGGTGGCTCCGGGGAGCTTGCCCGCCTTGCGTACGGGGATGAAGCCGAGGCCGGCGCGGACCGCGACCGGGGCGCCGAGGATGAAGCCGCGGGCCTCCAGGCCGACGACCTTGGTGGCGCCCGTGTTCGCGGCGATCTCGGCGAGCGCGTCGGTGAGCGCCGTGAAGGCCGCCGGGTCCGCCAGCAGCGGAGTGATGTCCTTGAACATCACACCCGGCTCCGGGTAGTCGGCCACGTCACGGATGCGGCTGAGCAGCAGTTCCTCGATGTCGGTCATCGGCGCTTCCCGGACGGACGGCCTCGGCCGCGGTTGCGCGACGCCGGCTGGTTGCGCGGGCCGACGACCGCGTGAGCGGCGCCCTCCGGCTCGTCGTCGTAGCGTTCGTCCGCGGTCTCGGCCTCCAGCGGTCCGCCCTCCGCCGCGGCCTGGGCGCGCTTGGCGAGGACGCGCTTCTTGAGCGCCTTCATCTGCGGCTCGCGCTCCTTGAGGTCGGCGACGAGCGGCGTGGCGATGAAGATCGAGGAGTACGCACCGGCCGCGAGGCCGACGAACAGAGACAGCGAGATGTCGTTGAGCATGCCGGCGCCGAGGAACCCGCCACCGATGAACAGCAGGCCCGCGACCGGCAGCAGCGCGACCACCGTGGTGTTGATGGACCGCATCAGCGTGCTGTTGATCGAGCGGTTGGCGACGTCGCTGAACGTCCAGCGGGTCTGCTTGGTGATGTCCTTCGTCTGCTCCTTGAGGCTGTCGAAGACGACCACCGTGTCGTAGAGCGAGTAACCGAGGATCGTGAGCAGACCGATCACCGTGCCCGGCGTGACCTCGAAGCCGACGAGGGCGTAGATGCCGGTCGTGATGGTGATGTCGTGGATCAGGGCGACCAGCGCGGCGACCGCCATCCGCCACTCGAACGCGATCGCCAGGTAGACCACCACGAGGACCATGAAGATCGCCAGGCCCTGCCAGGCCTTGTTGGCGACCTGGTCGCCCCAGCTGGGGCCGACCAGGTCGGCGTTGATGTTCTCGCTGTTGACGTTCAGGTCCTTGGCGAGCTTGTCCTTGATCGCGTCGGACTTGTCGGTGTCGATGCCCGCGATCTGGATGCGCAGGCTGCCGTCGCCGAGCTTCTGGACGACCGCGTCGTGGCCGGACGCGTCGTGCGCGTACCCCTCGGCCTTGGCGACCGAGGCTGTCATGTGCTTCGGGGTGGTGAAGACGGCACCGCCCTGGAACTCGATGCCCATGTTCAGACCGCGCACCGCCAGGCCCAGGACGGCCGTGATGGTGATCAGGATCGAGATGCCGTACCAGATCTTGCGGTTGCCGACGAAGTCGTAGCCGACCTCACCGCGGTGCAGACGGGCGCCGAGGCTGCCGAGTTTCGACATCTCACGCCTCCTTCGGGTCGACGGGGGCGGAGGGACGACGAGTGCGGCGCAGGGGCGGCTTGGCGCCGAGTGCCTTCGGGTCGAGGCCCGACCACTTGTGGCCGTTCGCGAAGAACTTCTTGCGGGCGAGGATCGTCATCAGCGGCTTGGTGAACAGGAAGACGACGACCACGTCGAGCACGGTGGTCAGACCGAGCGTGAACGCGAAGCCCTGGACCTTGCCGACCGTGACGATGAACAGCACCGCGGCGGCGAGGAACGACACGAAGTCGGAGACCAGGATGGTGCGCCGGGCGCGCGGCCAGGCCCGCTCGACGGCGGGGCGCAGCGAGCGGCCCTCGCGGATCTCGTCCCGGATGCGTTCGAAGAACACGATGAACGAGTCCGCCGTGATACCGATCGCGACGATCGCACCGCAGACCGCCGGCAGGTTCAGCGCGAAGCCGATGGCCTCGCCGAGCAGCGACATCAGCGCATAGGTGAGGATCGCGGAGACCAGCAGCGAGGGGATGGCGACGACCGACAGGCCACGGTAGAAGATCAGCAGGTAGATGACGACCAGTGCGAGGCCGATGGCACCGGCGATCAGACCGGCGTGCAGCTGCTCGGTGCCGAGCGCGGGGGTCACCGTGGTGACGCTGTCCTCCTTGAAGGTCAGCGGCAGCGCGCCGTACGACAGCATGTTGGCGAGGCTCTGGGCCTCCTGCTGGCTGAAGCTGCCGGTGATCTCCGCGTTGCCGCCGGTCAGCGCCTGGTTGACGGACGGGTCGGAGACGACGTTGCCGTCGAGGACGATCGCGAACTGGTTCTGCGGCGGCTGGTTCTTGGCCAGCTTGCCGGTGATGTCGCCGAACTTCTTGGACCCCTTGCCCGTGAAGTCCATGGTGACGGTCCAGCCGGCGGCGGACTGCGTGTTGAAGCGGGCTTGGGCATTCTTGACGTCGGTGCCGTCGACCTCGGCGGGGCCGAGGATGTACTTCTGCCACTGGCCCGAGGAGTTCTGGCCGCAGGCGATCGTCGGGTCGCTGGGCTTGGCGCCCTGGCCCGCGGTGGCGCGCTGCTTCTTGTTCACGCAGTCGAGTGCGGTGTACTGCGCCTGCAGCTTGGCGGCCGCCGCGTTGCCGGAGGAGCTGCTGCTCGCGGACGGGGAGGCGGAGGTCTTCGCGCTCGAGGAGGCGGTGGCGCTCGGCGTCGCGTCGGCCTTCAGGGCGCCGGTGACGGCGCGGCCCTGCGAGGTGGCGGTCGCCGACGGGGTCGCGGAGGAGGACGGGGTCGACTTGCCCGTGGCCTTCTCGGTTGCCTTGCCCGTGGCCTTGCCCGAGGGGCTGCCGGATACGCTCGGCGACGGGCTGGTCGCGGCGCCGCCGGAGAGCTCGGTGGTGAGCACCGGGCGGAAGTACAGCTTGGCGGTGGTACCGACCTGCTGCCGCGCTTCCTTGGAGTTCGTGCCCCTGGGGATGTTGACGATGATGTTCTTGTTGCCCTGGGTCTGAACCTCGGCCTCCGAGACACCAAGACCATTGACGCGGTTGTTCATAATGTCGACCGCGGTGTCCATGTTGGTCTTGTTGATCGCGGACTCCTGGCCCGGCTCTGCGACCGCCCGGAGCGTGATGCTCGTACCACCGGCCAGGTCGATACCGAGACGCGGAGTGGTGTTTCCGGAGGCGAACATTCCTCCGGTGAGCGCCACGATGGCGATCAGGATGAGGGCCAGCGAGCGCCCCGGCTTGCTCTGGGCGCTCGC
Organism: Streptomyces sp. NRRL S-646; assembly: GCF_000720765.1. Lineage (GTDB taxonomy): Bacteria > Actinomycetota > Actinomycetes > Streptomycetales > Streptomycetaceae > Streptomyces. The sequence goes on along the minus strand of NZ_JODC01000037.1, from coordinate 38,416 downwards.
GCTCCGGCCCTTTTTAGGTGCTGCCACCTTCTCGTACTCCCTCTCGGGCCGCTCCGCGCCGGGTCAGCGCGGTGTCGGCCATGACTGGTGTCGGGATCCCCGTGTGCGAGATGCGCACGTCCCGGGCGCGCGAGGTCGGCCGCGCGCCCCGGGACGTGACTACTTCGCCTCGGAGTCGCCGTCGGTCTTCTTCGGCTCTTCGTCCGACTTGGCCTCGGCGGCCGGAGTCTCGTCGGCCGGCTCCTCGGACGCGTCCTTCTTGTCGAGGTCCACGGACTTGTCGTCGGAGGCGGCGGCAGCTTCGTCGGCGGCGTCGTCGGTCTCGGTGAGGGAGGAGGCGTCGTCCGGGACCAGGTCGGAGTCGGACTTCAGGTCGTGCTCGATGCCGTGCACGATGCGGTTGTACTCGTCGTCGCTGAGTACGGAACCGATGGCGTTCTTGGCGAAGAGGAGCTCCACGCCCGGGCCGGCGTCGAGGAGGACCGTGTCCTCGTTGACCTCCTTGACCGTCGCGTACATGCCCCCGATCGTGCGGACGCCGCTGCCGGGCTGCAACTCGTTGCGCATCTGGGCGGCCTGCTGCTGCTTGCGCTTGGCCGAGCGGGTCATGAGGAACATGGCCCCGATGAGCACGATGAACGGGAGGAGCATGGTGATATTGGGCACGGGACGGAATTCCTTCGCACGACCGCGATGGAGAGCGGCCTCATGGATGGGGGTATGTATACCGCCGACAAAGGCGGCATCGGCGGAGTCTAAGCGAGTCCGCACGCAGGGAACAACGCTCAGCATGGCACCTGGGTTCCTGACCCGGCCAATGCCCGCGCCGTCACAAAGGCATCACGTCCCGAACAGGTCCTGTTGTCCGTTTCCCGCAGTGGCCGAGCGGGGCGGGGCGAGACCGAGATGCGCCCATGCGGCAGGCGTGGCGACCCGGCCTCGGGGGGTACGCGCGAGCAGTCCTTCCCGCACGAGGAAGGGCTCGGCGACCTCTTCCACGGTCTCGCGCTCCTCCCCCACCGCGACCGCGAGGGTGGACAGGCCGACGGGGCCGCCACCGAAAAGCTTGAGCAAAGCCTCCAGCACACCGCGGTCGAGCCGGTCGAGGCCGCGGGCGTCGACCTCGTACACCGCGAGGGCGGCCGCCGCGATGTCCCGCGTGATGATTCCGTCGGCCTTGACCTGGGCGTAGTCGCGCACCCTGCGCAGCAGGCGGTTGGCGATACGGGGCGTGCCGCGGGAGCGGCCGGCGATCTCGGCGGCGCCGTCGGCCTGGATCTCGACGTCGAGCAGGTTCGCCGAGCGATGGATGACGCGCTCCAGTTCGGCGGGCTCGTAGAACTCCATGTGCGCGGTGAAGCCGAAGCGGTCGCGCAGCGGGGGCGGCAGCAGGCCCGCGCGCGTGGTGGCGCCGACCAGCGTGAACGGGGGCAGTTCGAGCGGGATGGCGGTGGCGCCGGGGCCCTTGCCGACGATGACGTCGACCCGGAAGTCCTCCATGGCCATGTAGAGCATCTCCTCGGCGGGCCGCGACATGCGGTGGATCTCGTCGAGGAAGAGGACCTCGCCCTCCTGGAGGGAGGAGAGGATCGCGGCGAGGTCTCCGGCGTGCTGGATGGCGGGGCCGGAGGTGATGCGGATCGGGGCGCCCATCTCGGCCGCGATGATCATCGACAGGGTGGTCTTGCCGAGGCCGGGTGCGCCGGAGAGCAGCACGTGGTCGGCGGTGGCGCCACGCGCGCGTGCGGCGCGCAGGACCAGGTCGAGCTGCTCGCGGACCTTCTCCTGGCCGATGAACTCGTCCAGGTCCTTGGGGCGCAGGGCCGCCTCGACGGCCTGGTCCTCACGGTCGGCGACAGAGCCCACCAGCCGCTCGGGGCCGGGGGTGTCGGTCGGGTCGTCCCAGTTCACTGAGATCTCCTAACTGGGGTGGCGCAGGTGGGTCAGCGGGCGCGGTTGAGGGTCTGCAGGGCCGCCTTCAGCAGCTGACCGACCTGGGGCGTGCCCTCGGCCGCCTCGGCCTGCGGTGCCACGGCGGACACGGCCTCGTCGGCCTCGCGGGTGGCGTACCCGAGGCCGATCAGCGCGGCATGCAGCTGGTCGCGCCAGCCGGAGGTGACCGCCGTACCGACGGCCGGGGCGCCGATCGGCTCGCCGAGCCGGTCCCTGAGCTCCAGCAGCAGCTTCTGGGCGCCCTTCTTGCCGATGCCGGGGACGGCGATGAGGGCCTTCTCGTCGCTCGTGGACACCGCACGGCGCAGGGCGTCCGGGGTGTGCACGGCCAGCATCGCCTGCGCCAGGCGCGGGCCGACGCCGCTCGCCGTCTGCAGCAGTTCGAACACCTGGCGCTCGTCGTCGTCCACAAAGCCGTAGAGCGTCAGCGAGTCCTCCCGTACGACGAGGGAGGTGGCGAGCTTGGCGGGCTGGCCGAGGCGGAGCGTGGAGAGCGTGTTCGGCGTGCACTGCACGGCCATGCCGACACCGCCGACCTCGACCACGGCGGCGTCGGGGGCGAGTGCGGCGACCGTGCCGCTCACGAAGGCGATCATGCCGTACGGCCTTTCGTTGCGTTGGCTGCGTGCAGGGCGACCGCCTGCTGGAGTCGGTTCTGGGCGGGGGCGCGCCAGATGTGGCAGATGGCGAGCGCGAGGGCGTCGGCCGCGTCGGCCGGTTTCGGGGGTGCGTCGAGCCGGAGCAGGCGGGTCACCATGGCGCCGACCTGGGCCTTGTCTGCGCGGCCGCTGCCGGTGACCGCGGCCTTGACCTCGCTGGGGGTGTGCAGGGCGACGGGGAGGCCGCGGCGGGCGGCGCACAGCATGGCTACGGCGCTGGCCTGGGCGGTGCCCATCACGGTTCGTACATTGTGCTGGCTGAACACCCGCTCCACGGCGACGACTTCGGGCCGGTGCTCGTCCAGCCACTGTTCGATGCCCTGCTCGATGGCGACGAGGCGCTGCCCGGGTGGGGTGGTTTTTTTCGCCTCCCCCCCACTCTCCCCTCCCCCACGAACACGGGGGGGGGGGGGGGGGGTTTTTTCCCCCCCCCCCCCCGCCGAAACCGCTCAGTTCGCGGCAGCGTTACGCGTCGACCTTCTCCATGATCTCGTCGCTGACATCGAAGTTGGCGAAGACGTTCTGCACGTCGTCGCTGTCCTCGAGCGCGTCGATCAGCTTGAAGATCTTCTTGGCGCCCTCCTCGTCCAGTTCGACCTGGACGGACGGCACGAAGTTGGAGTCGGCGGAGTCGTAGTCGATCCCGGCCTCCTGGAGGGCGGTGCGGACCGCGACCAGGTCTGTGGCCTCGCTGATGACCTCGAAGGACTCACCGAGGTCGTTGACCTCCTCGGCACCCGCGTCCAGGACGGCACCCAGGACGTCGTCCTCGGTCAGCTCGCCCTTGGGGACGATGATGACGCCCTTGCGGCTGAACATGTAGGACACGGAGCCCGGGTCGGCCATGTTGCCGCCGTTGCGGGTCATGGCGACGCGGACGTCGGAGGCCGCGCGGTTGCGGTTGTCGGTGAGGCACTCGATGAGCACCGCGACGCCGTTCGGGCCGTAGCCCTCGTACATGATCGTCTCGTAGTCGGCGCCACCGGCCTCGAGACCGCCGCCGCGCTTGATCGCGGAGTCGATGTTCTTGTTCGGCACCGACTGCTTCTTGGCCTTCTGCACGGCGTCGTACAGCGTCGGGTTGCCTTCGAGGTCGACGCCGCCCATGCGCGCAGCGACCTCGATGTTCTTGATCAGCTTCGCGAAGAGCTTGCCGCGCTTGGCGTCGATCACGGCCTTCTTGTGCTTCGTCGTGGCCCATTTAGAGTGGCCGGACATCTGCCTGTCTCCTTCGCGTAACCCATCTATGAACGAACGCCAGAGATCCTACAAGGACTCCGCTGTCCGGTACGCGCGCACCAGGTCGACGAACAGGGAGTGCACGCGGTGGTCGCCGGTCAGTTCCGGGTGGAACGACGTGGCGAGCGCGTTGCCCTGGCGGACCGCGACGATGTGGCCCTCGTGCTCGGCGAGCACCTCGGTCTCGGCACCGACGGACTCCACCCAGGGGGCGCGGATGAATACGCCCTCTACAGGATCGCCCTCGACGCCCCGGACGTCGACCGCCGCTTCGAAGGACTCGTTCTGCCGCCCGAACGCGTTGCGGCGCACGATCATGTCGATGCCGCCGATGGTCTCCTGGCCGGAGCGCGGGTCGAGGATCTTGTCGGCGAGCATGATCATGCCCGCGCAGGTGCCGTAGACGGGCATTCCGTCACGCACGCGCGCGCGTAGCGGGTCCATCACGCCGAAGAGGACGGCCAGCTTGGAGATGGTGGTGGACTCGCCGCCGGGGATGACCAGGCCGTCCACCTCGGCGAGCTCCTCGGGGCGCCTGACCGGCCTGGCCACGGCGTCGGCCGCGGCCAGGGCGATGAGGTGCTCCCGTACGTCGCCCTGGAGGGCCAGGACGCCTATGACGGGGGTGTTCATGTGATCCAGTGCCTTACCAGCCGCGGTTGGCGTAGCGCTCGGCCTCGGGGAGGGTGTCGCAGTTGATGCCGACCATGGCCTCGCCGAGGTTGCGGGACGCGTCCGCGATGATCTTGGGGTCGTCGTAGAAGGTGGTCGCCTTGACGATGGCCGCGGCGCGCTTGGCCGGGTCGCCGGACTTGAAGATGCCGGAGCCGACGAAGACGCCCTCGGCGCCGAGCTGGCGCATCAGCGCGGCGTCGGCGGGGGTGGCGACGCCACCGGCGGAGAACAGCACCACCGGGAGCTTGCCGAGCTCGGCGACCTCCTTGACCAGCTCGTACGGGGCGCGCAGGTCCTTGGCGGCGGCGTACAGCTCGTTGTTGTCGAAGCCGCGCAGCCTGGCGATCTCGTTCTTGATCTGGCGCAGGTGGCGGACGGCCTCGACGACGTTGCCGGTGCCGGCCTCACCCTTGGAGCGGATCATGGCCGCGCCCTCGGCGATACGGCGCAGGGCCTCGCCCAGGTTGGTGGCACCGCAGACGAAGGGGGTGGTGAACGCCCACTTGTCGGAGTGGTTGACCTCGTCGGCCGGGGTGAGGACCTCGGACTCGTCGATGTAGTCGACGCCGAGGGACTGCAGCACCTGGGCCTCGACGAAGTGGCCGATGCGGGACTTGGCCATGACCGGGATGGAGACGGCCTCGATGATGCCCTCGATCATGTCCGGGTCGGACATCCGGGCCACGCCGCCGTCCTTGCGGATGTCGGCCGGGACCCGCTCCAGGGCCATGACGGCGACGGCGCCCGCGTCCTCGGCGATCTTCGCCTGCTCCGGCGTGACGACGTCCATGATCACGCCACCCTTGAGCTGCTCGGCCATTCCGCGCTTCACGCGCGCGGTGCCGGTCTCGGGGGCCTGGTTTTCGGAGAGCGTGCTGGACACGGGTTGACCTCACTGAAGTGAAAGAGGGCTGCTGCAAGCACCGAGGAAACGTGAATGGGCCAGTCCACAGCAAGGGCCAATGAGAAGCCGGTGGATCCTTTTCTCCCCCGGCGCCCCTCGGCCGGCGCCTCAGTCGGAGTTCTCCCGCACGAGAACGCCCGGCCCGGCCGGCATCAGAACCGGCACCCAGTCATGGCCGGCGGTTTCCTAGGCCGCGCGGTCGGCCAGTGCCGCCGGGGGCTCGTCGTCCATCTCGAAGGCCATGGGGAAGGGGGCGTGGCCGGCCAGGCGGAACCAGCGGACCTTGCGGTGTTCGCGCAGACGGCGGGCCGCGCCCACCGCGTCGTTGTGGAAGCGGCGGGCCATCGGGACCCGGCGTACGGCCTCGGTGAGCTCGTGGGCGGCCGCTTCCCCGCCCGGTGCCTCGCGGACCGCCTCCACCTGCTGCGCCTCCGCGAAGACGGCCCGCAGCGCCTGGCTCAACTCGCTCTCGGCGACCTCCCGTTGCTCCTCCTCGGCCTGCCGCGCGGCGTGCGCCGCCTCGTACAGGACGATCGACGCCGCCGGGTCGAGGACGCTGGAGGTGGCGAGTTCCTGGGCCACGGAGGCCCTGCGCAGCAGCTGTGCGTCGAGCGCGGCCCGTGCGGCGTCGATGCGGGCGTGCAGCCGGTCCAGGCGGCCCGCCGTCCAGCTCAGGTACAAGCCGATCGCGAGGAGCGCGACGAGGATCCAGATGAGGGTTGCGGTCACGGGCGGCAACGTTACGCGCCGCTGGTTCGGCGTGTGACGTGCGGGGCGTTGGCGTCACCGTGCCCGGGGGCTACCGCCCCCGGACCCCCGCTTCGGCCCTGAACGGGCCTCGTCCTCAACGCCGTACGGGCTGAGAATTCCTGACCGGCGTTCGAAAGAACCGTCAGTCCCGCGCCAGACCCAACCGCGACCGCAGCCCCGGCCCCCGCTCGTCCTCCGCCGCCGCGACCGCAGCCGCTCCCGCCGTCACCGTCTCGTACACCGACAGGATGTCCGCCCCGACCGTCGACCAGTCGAAGCGCCGTACGTGGGCGCTCCCGCGCTCCCGCAGCTCGGCCCGGCGCTCCGGGTCCCCCAGCAGCCGCAGAGCCGCCTCGGCCAGGGCGTCGGAGTCCTCGTTGGCGAACAGCTCGCCCGCCGCGCCCTGGTCCAGGACCTGGGCGAAGGCGTCCAGGTCGGAGGCGAGGACGGGAGCGCCGGCGGACATGGCCTCGACGAGGATGATGCCGAAGCTCTCGCCGCCGGTGTTCGGCGCCACGTACAGGTCGACGCTGCGCAGGAAGCGGGCCTTGTCCTCGTCGCTGACCATGCCGAGGAACTCCACGCGCGCGCGCAGTTCGGCGGGCAGCGACTCGACCGCCTCCTCCTCGTCCCCGCGCCCGGCGACCAGCAGCCGGGCCTTCGGGCGCTCGGCGAGGATCCTGGGCAGCGCCTTCATCAGCACGGGCAGGCCCTTGCGGGGCTCGTCGATGCGACCGATGAAGCCGATGGTGTCGCCCTGCCACTCCTCCTTGGGCTTGGCCCGGGCGAAGAAGTCGACGTCGACGCCGTTCGGGATGACGACCGCGTCGCCACCGAGGTGTTCCACCAGGGTGCGGCGGGCGTACTCGCTCACCGCGATCCGGGCGCTGATCTTCTCCAGGGCCGCCTGGAGGATCGAGTAGGCGGCGATCATCGCCCGCGAGCGCGGGTTGGAGGTGTGGAAGGTGGCCACGATCGGACCCGACGCCGCCCAGCAGGTCAGCAGGCCGAGCGACGGCGAGGTCGGCTCGTGGATGTGGACGACGTCGAACCCGCCGTCGTGCAGCCAGCGCCGGACCCGGGCGGCGCTCAGGAACCCGAAGTTCAGCCGGGCCACCGAGCCGTTGTACGGCACCGGGACCGCGCGTCCGGCCGAGACGACGTACGGCGGCAGGGGCGTGTCGTCGTCGGCGGGAGCCAGGACCGACACCTCGTGGCCCAGGCGGATGAAGTACTCGGCGAGGTCGCGGATGTGGAACTGGACGCCGCCCGGCACGTCCCAGGAGTACGGGCAGACGATGCCGATCCTCACGACGTGCCCTTCTCGGGAGCCGGGGGTTTCTTCGCGGGATCGAGATCCTTGAGCCACAAGCGCTGGAGCATGTGCCAGTCCTCCGGATGGTCGGCGATCCCGGTGGCGAAGGCATCGGCCAGCGCCTGTGTCATGACAGACGTCTTTTCGGCCCGGCTACCTGTCTCGGGTACCTCGACCGGCGGGTGCACACGCCCCTGCATGACGGGCGACTCGTCGTACCAGAGCGTGACCGGCAGGAGCAGTGCGCCGGTCTGCTGGGCGAGGAGGGCGGGGCCGGCCGGCATCCGGGTGGCCTCGCCGAAGAACTCGACCTCGACGCCCGAGGACGACAGGTCGCGCTCGGCGACCAGGCAGACCAGGCCGCCGTCGCGCAGCCGCCGGGCGAGCGTGCCGAAGGCGGTGCCGCCGCTGTGCGGCAGGACCTCCATGCCGAGGCCCTCGCGGTAGGCGACGAAACGGTCGTAGAGGGTCTCGGGCTTCAGGCGCTCGGCGACCGTCGTGAACGGCGTCTCCAGCTTGGTGGTGACCCAGGCACCGGCGAGGTCCCAGTTGGCCATGTGCGGGAGCGCCAGGATGACGCCCTGGTCGGAGGCGATCCCGTCGGTCAGGTAGTGCACGTCCTTGGGGTCGAAGCCGCCCTTTATCCGCTCGGCGCTCCAGGCCGGGAGCCGGAACGACTCCATCCAGTAGCGAAGGTACGAGCGCATGCCCGCGCGCGAGAGCTCGGCGAGGCGCTCGGGGCTCGCATCGGGCACCACGCGCGCGTAGTTGCTCTCCAGGCGCTGCACGCCCTTGCCGCGCTGCTTCCAGACGAGGTCGGCGATGGAGCGGCCGAGCCGGACGGCGACGGGCTCCGGGAGCTTCTTGACGGTGCCCCAGCCGAGGCCGTACAGCGCGTCCGTCAGCTGATCGCGGGGGCTCACTTCGCCGCCTCGCTGCCCTGTGAGGCGTTCTCCGGGGCGGCCGCCGCGGCCTCCGCCTCCGCCGACTCGCGACGGACGGTTACCACCCGCTGGATCAGCGTGACCAGGCTGCCGACTGCGACGATCCACAGGGCGACCGGCAGCAGGTACTGGATGCCCGGTACACCGAACTTGTGCAGTCCGGCGAACCCGGCCGCGACCAGTGAGATGACCAGGCGCTCGGCGCGCTCGACGAGCCCGTTGACGGCGACCGGCAGGCCGATCGACTCGCCGCGGGCCTTGGTGTACGACACCACCTGGCCGCTGGCCAGGCAGAAGATCGAGACGGCGCACAGGACGTTGTCGTTGCCGCTCCCCGCGTACCAGAGGGCGAAGCCGCCGAAGATCGCGCCGTCGGCCACCCGGTCGAGCGTGGAGTCCAGGAAGGCGCCCCAGCGGCTGGTGCGGCCCAGCTGGCGGGCCATGTTGCCGTCGACGAGGTCGGAGAACACGAACAGCGTGATCACGACCGTGCCCCAGAAGAACTCCCCCCGGGGGTAGAAGACCAGCGCGCCCGCGATCACCCCGGCGGTGCCGAGGAGCGTGACCGTGTCGGGGCTGACGCCCCGGCGGATGAGAAACGCGGCGAACGGCGTGAGGACACGCGTGAAGAATGCACGCGCGTACTTGTTCAGCATGGCCTTCCCGACGGTCGGTGTGGCCGCGGCCCCTGCTGGCCTCCGGCTGGCCCATCGTAGCCAGGCGCGCGCGTGTGCGACTGCCGGGCACCCGGACGTCTGTGGCGAGATCCGGCGGACGGCCCGGACCGGCGGCGGGCGGCGCGATCACGTCCGTCGTATGGACGCACCGTGACGAGAGTGGAAAGCTCGAAGGACCGCGGGCGTCATCGGAGCCGCCACCGCACGCGGCCCGGCATGCCCGCGCCCACAGTGACCTCACCGTGCACGGGAGGCAAGGCCATGGGCGACAAGGCAAGCGCACACCCCGGAGCCGCCGGCAGGGCAACAGCGGCCGACCACCCCGCGTCCGTACGGAATGTGGTGCTGGTCGGCCACTCCGGATCGGGCAAGACGACATTGGTGGAAGCTCTCGCGCTCACCGCGGGAGCAGTGAACCGGGCGGGCCGCGTGGAGGACGGCGGCACCGTCTCCGACTACGACGAGATCGAGCACCGGCAGCAACGCTCGGTACAGCTCTCCCTGGTGCCGGTCGAATGGGACGGCATCAAGGTCAATCTTCTCGACACTCCCGGATACGCCGACTTCGTCGGGGAGCTGCGGGCCGGTCTGCGAGCGGCGGACGCGGCCCTTTTCGTCGTCTCGGCCTCCGACGGGGTGGACGGCTCGACCCGCATGGTGTGGGAGGAGTGCGCGGCCGTCGGCATGCCACGAGCGATCGTGATCACCCATCTGGAGGCCGCCCGGGCGGACTTCGACGAGATGACGCGGACCTGCGCGGAGGCCTTCGGCGCGGACGACCCCGACGCCGTGCTCCCGCTCTACCTGCCGCTGCACGGCCCGCAGGGTCCGGACGGGCACGCGCCCGTCACGGGGCTGACCGGGCTGCTCTCGCAGAAACTCTTCGACTACTCGTCCGGCGAGCGCAAGGAGTCGGAGCCGGGCGAGGACCAGCTGCCTCAGATCGAGGAGGCCCGCAACCGGCTGATCGAGGGGATCATCTCGGAGAGCGAGGACGAGACCCTCATGGACCGCTATCTGGGCGGCGAGCAGATCGACTTCAAGACGCTCGTCGAGGACCTGGAGCGGGCCGTCGCACGCGGGGTCTTCTTCCCGGTCCTGGCCGCCGCCCCCGCGGCCGACGGCGCACGGCAGGGCCTCGGCACCGTCGAGCTGCTTGAGCTGGTCACGGGCGGCTTCCCGACGCCGTTCGAGCACCCCACGCCCGGTGTCACCACGATCGACGGCAAGCCGCGCGAGCTGAAGGCCTGCGACACGGACGGCCCACTGGTCGCCGAGGTCGTACGGACGGCTTCCGACCCCTACGTCGGCCGGGTCTCCATGGTCCGTGTCTTCTCCGGCACGCTGCGCCCCGACGAGACGGTGCACGTGTCCGGGCACGGGCTCGCGGACCGCGGGCACGAGGACCACGACGTCGACGAGCGCATCGGCGCGCTCTCCACCCCCTTCGGCAAACAGCAGCGCACCGTGACGCACGCCATCGCGGGCGACCTGGTGTGTGTGGCGAAGCTGAACCGCGCGGAGACCGGAGACACCCTCTCGGCCAAGGACGACCCGCTGCTCATGGAGCCTTGGCAGATGCCCGACCCGCTGCTGCCGCTCGCCATCGAGGCGCACAGCAAAGCGGACGAGGACAAGCTCTCGCAGGGTCTTTCCCGGCTGGTCGCCGAGGATCCGACCATGCGGCTCGAGCAGAACCAGGACACCCACCAGGTGGTGCTGTGGTGCCTGGGCGAGGCGCACGCGGACGTCGCGCTGGAACGGCTGCGCAGCCGCTACGGCGTCCAGGTCGACGTCGTACCGCACAAGGTCTCCCTGCGGGAGACGTTCGCGGGCAAGGCGGCGGGGCGTGGCCGGCATGTGAAGCAGTCCGGCGGGCACGGGCAGTTCGCGATCTGCGAGATCGAGGTGGAGCCGCTGCCGGGCGGCTCGGGCATCGAGTTCGTGGACAAGGTGGTCGGCGGCGCGGTGCCGCGGCAGTTCATCCCGTCGGTCGAGAAGGGCATAAGGGCCCAGGCGGCCAAGGGAGTTGCCGCGGGCTATCCGCTCATCGACGTCCGGGTGACCCTGCTGGACGGCAAGGCGCACTCCGTGGACTCCTCGGACGCGGCCTTCCAGACGGCCGGCGCGCTGGCACTGCGGGAGGCGGCGGCCGACGTGAAGATCCACCTGCTGGAACCGGTGGCCGAGGTGACCGTCCTGGTCGGCGACGACTACGTGGGCGCCGTGATGAGCGACCTGTCCGGACGGCGCGGCCGGGTGCTGGGCACGGAACAGACCACCGGCGGCCGGACACTCATCCGGGCCGAGGTGCCCGAGATCGAGATCGGGCGGTACGCCATCGACCTCCGGTCCATGTCGCACGGCACCGCCCGCTTCAACCGCTCCTACGCACGACACGAGCCGATGCCCCCGCAGATCGCAGAAAGGATTCGTGAAGAGGCGCGCGACGCCTCGTAGTTGGCGCCGGGCGCTTCCAAGTCGCTTTTGTGGAACGCTCCCCTCCGTCGGCGGGCGGCTTCGGCCGTCCGCCGACGAATGTCGGTGCCTGCGGATACGCTGATGGCCTGATCAAGTTGTGACGGGATCACTGTGCCGGCTTGATCAACAGGTGTGCGGAGCAAGGAAGTCGGGAAAGCCGCAGAAGCGAGGCCGGCGGCGATCGGGGGGCGGGAATGACCGTTGAGAGCGGCTACGGGGACATCTTCGGCCCTCAGGTGCCGCGCACCGGCAACGAGGGCCAGACGGCGACGTTCGCGCTGGCCTCGGCGGCCTACCGGGACAACCCGGTCGCGGACATCAAGAAGGCCGACAACGAGTGGCACCAGACCACCGTCAAACCCGGCCTGAAGTGGGCGAGGATATTCCGGCCCAACCTGGGTGAGGCCTTCTCGCGGGCGGTAGTGGACCGCATGGTGGGGTCCGGCCGCAAGCCGCTCATCCAGTCCTTCGGCGCCGAGCCCCCGGTCGTCGTCGAGCACTGCCTGGCCGCGAACAACATCCGCAAGGACCGCGACAATCTGCTGAGCATCGTGATGGTGCTGTGCGGCCTGCTGTTCCTGCCGGGGCTCCTCGTCTGGCTGCTGGTCTTCTCGATCCGGACCACCGTCGCCAAGCGTGACGACAAGCGGGCCGGGGCGCTGGCCACCACCCTGCTGGTGGCGGTGGGAGCCCTCGCCGTGATCTTCCTGATCCGCATGCCGTTCACGGGCTTCTGGGCCTGGTATGCCCGGGCCTCGGTGATCATGCCGGTTATCGGCTGGTTCTGGGCCAGGCAGATCTGCGAGCGTACGGCGAAGGATCTGCGCGAGCGCTGGGACAGTCTGCTGGCGGGCAGCAGCATCGGGGCCAAGGTGCCCGAGGCGGTGCCGACCAGCCCGGGCGAGACGAAGGCCGACCTGCTGCGCCAGTCGCTGGCCAAGCTGAGCGCCGAGCAGCAGTCCAACTCCGTGTTCTACGCCGGCCCCAAGGGCATCCTCGGGATGGGCACCCGCTGGGGCAGCTGGCAGCTCGCGGAGGACCTGGTGCCCGCCGACCCGACCCGGGAGATCCACCCCTTCCGCAGCTGGGACGTCATCCGCTCGATCCACGACCAGCTGCGCATGCTGGAGCGGAACACGCTGAACACCGGCGGCTTCCCGACCCCTTCCGTACGGCACTGGATCGTCACGCCGATCGGCGAGGGCGCGAAGGAGGTGGCCCGGCCCGAGGGCACGGACGTGGACGCGTACCAGGTGAAGTCCCACGCGATACAGGACATCTGCAACAAGCAGCAGTTCGGCGCGGGCGACCGGCACTACCTGGGCGTGCAGTGGACCCTGTGGGACGGGCAGCTGATCATCACCATGATGATCACCGTGACCGTGCTGCACGAGACGCTGCGCATCGAGGTCACCGGGCATGCGCTCGGTCCCGTGAACTCCCTGTTCACCAGCAAGCCCGAGGCGCCGACGAAGGAGGTCCAGAAGTCGTTCAAGCCGTGGGAGACCCGGAAGGTGGCCCTTCCGCTGGTCACCACCGACGAGGTCGTACGACTGGCCGTCCGCGCCCCGCTCTCCTGGTACCCGCCCCTGCTGAACTGGCTGGGCGGCACGATAGCCCTGCCCGAGCCCTTCGGCCTCCGCCACGCCTGGGCCGACCAGCCCTGGCGCCACCGCTTCATGGCCGACGACGCCCTTCGCGCCGCCACGCCGGTGCTGCGGGTGGTGCACGCGGCGGCGATACGGGTCCTCGATGAGAACGGCGTGGACACGGAGAAGTTCGGCACGAGGTCGGCATTCCTGAGCACCCAGGTCCAGGACCCGACGCCGAAGAAGGCCGACGTGTACGACGCGTAGCGGTTACGAGGGCCAGGCCTCCGCCAGCATCTTCCGTGTGTCCGCCAGCAGCTGCGGCAGCACCCTTGTGTGGCCGACGACCGGCATGAAGTTCGTGTCGCCGCCCCAGCGCGGGACGATGTGCTGGTGGAGGTGGGCCGCGATGCCGGCGCCTGCAACCGTGCCCTGGTTCATGCCGATGTTGAAGCCGTGGGCACCGGAGGCGGTGCGCAGGGCCGTCATGGCCTGCTTGGTGAGCGCGGCGAGCTCGACGGTCTCGGCGTGCGTGAGGTCCGTGTAGTCGGCGACATGGCGGTAGGGGACGACCATGAGGTGTCCGCCGTTGTACGGGTACAGGTTGAGCACGGCGTAGACCTGCTCACCGCGCCGGACGATCAGCCCGTCCTCGTCGGACTTGGCCGGGATGGAACAGAAGGGGCAGCCGTCGTCGGCACCGGGGCCGGTCGGCTTGTTCTCGCCCTGGATGTAGGCCATCCGGTGGGGCGTCCACAGGCGCTGGAACGCGTCCTGGACCCCTACTCCCAACTGCTGCTCCGGCTCACTCGTCATGCCATGCAGCATATGGCGTCGCCCGTTCGCGGCGTGTCGGCGGGGTTGTGCGAAAAGCTCGCCGGGCCAAGCTGGGCCGGTGGACGATGACACTCGCGCAGCCCGCTGGGAGCAGCGGACCGAGCTTCCGCTCGCCGTCGCATCGCTGGCCTTCCTCGCCTCGTACGCGATCCGCGTCCTGGTACCCGGTCTGACGGACCCCCTGCAGGAGCTGGCCCTCGCGGTGCTGCTGCTCTCCTGGGCCTTGTTCGCCTTCAACTACGCGGTGCTCTGGCGACTGAGCGGGCAGGGGCACAGGTTCGTGCGGAAGCACTTGCTGGACACGGCGGTGCTGATCCTGCCGCTGCTGCGGCCCCTTCGGATTGTCAAGGTCTACGAAGCCGTGCAGCGACGGCACGGCAAGCCCCGGCTCGCGCTGCACGCGCGTGTGATCGCGTACTCCGGGCTGGCGACGGTACTGCTGGGCTTCGCCGGGGCCCTCGCCGTCTACCAGCAGGAACGCGGGGCGGCTGGCGCGTCGATGCGCACGTTCGGGGACGCCGTCTGGTGGACCTGCGAAACCCTCACCACCGTCGGCTACGGCGACATCACCCCGGTGACACCGCTGGGCCGGCTGATCGCGGTCGGCATGATGGCCGTCGGTCTGGCTCTGCTGGGTGCGGTGACCGGCACCTTCGCCTCCTGGCTGCTGCAGGTCTTTGCCCGCGAGGACGACGAAAGGCCCCCGGGGATCTGACTCCCCGGGGGCCCACGACGTGCCGGTTCAGACCTGCGTCCGGTCCTCCACGACCTTCGCGATCTTCGCGATGGCCTCGTCGAACGGGATGCCGTTCTCCTGCGAACCGTCGCGGTAGCGGAAGGAGACGGAACCGGCCGACATGTCCTCGTCGCCCGCGATGACCATGAAGGGCACCTTCTGCTTCTGCGCGTTGCGGATCTTCTTCTGCATACGGTCGGAGGAGGAGTCGACCTCGACCCGCAGGCCCTGCTTCTTCGCGGCCGCGGCGAACTTCTCCAGGTACTCCACGTGCCCGTCGCCGATCGGGATGCCGACCGCCTGGACCGGGGCCAGCCACGCCGGGAAGGCGCCCGCGTAGTGCTCCAGGAGCACCGCGAAGAACCGCTCGATCGAGCCGAACAGCGCGCGGTGGATCATGACCGGGCGCTGCTTGGCGCCGTCCGGACCCGTGTACTCCAGGTCGAAGCGCTCCGGCAGGTTGAAGTCGAGCTGGATCGTCGACATCTGCCAGGTCCGGCCGATGGCGTCCTTGGTCTGGACGGAGATCTTCGGGCCGTAGAAGGCGGCGCCGCCCGGGTCGGGCACCAGGGGCAGGCCCTGCTTCTCGGCGACCTGACGCAGCGTCTCCGTGGCCTCCTCCCAGACCTCGTCCGAGCCGACGAACTTCTCCGGGTCCTTGGTGGACAGCTCCAGGTAGAAGTCGGTGAGGCCGTAGTCGCGCAGCAGGCCGAGGACGAAGGTGAGCGTCTTGTCGAGCTCCTCCGACATCTGCTCACGGGTGCAGTAGATGTGCGCGTCGTCCTGGGTGAAGCCGCGGGCACGGGTCAGACCGTGCACGACGCCCGACTTCTCGTACCGGTACACGGTCCCGAACTCGAAGAGGCGCAGCGGGAGTTCACGGTAGGAGCGGCCGCGCGCGTCGAAGATCAGGTTGTGCATCGGGCAGTTCATGGGCTTGAGGTAGTAGTCCACGCCCTCGTCGAGCTGCATGGGCGGGTACATGCCCTCGGCGTACCAGTCCAGGTGCCCGGACGTCTCGAAGAGCTTCCCCTTCGTCGCGTGCGGGGTGTAGACGAACTCGTAGCCCTCCTCCTCGTGCCGGCGGCGCGAGTAGTCCTCCATCACGCGGCGGACGATGCCGCCCTTGGGGTGGAAGACGGCGAGGCCGGAGCCGATCTGCTCCGGGATGGAGAACAGGTCGAGTTCGGAGCCCAGCTTGCGGTGGTCGCGCTTCTCGGCCTCGGCGAGGAAGTCGAGGTAGCCCTTGAGCTCGTCCTTGGACGGCCAGGCGGTGCCGTAGATGCGCTGGAGCATCGGGTTCTTCTCGCTGCCGCGCCAGTAGGCGGCCGCGTTGCGCATGAGCTTGAACGCCGGGATGTTCCTGGTGGAGGGCAGGTGGGGACCGCGGCAGAGGTCCTTCCAGCACAGCTCGCCGGTCTTGGCGTCCAGGTTGTCGTAGATCGTCAGCTCGCCGGCGCCGACCTCGACGTCCGCACCGTCGTCGTGCGACGCCGAGCCCTTGAGGCCGATCAGTTCGAGCTTGTACGGCTCGTCCGCCAGCTCCTCGCGGGCCGCCTCGTCGGTCACCACACGACGGGAGAACTTCTGCCCGCGCTTCTGGATCTCCTGCATCTTCTTCTCGATGGCCTTGAGATCCTCGGGCGTGAACGGCTTCTCGACGTCGAAGTCGTAGTAGAAGCCGCCCTTGACCGGCGGGCCGATGCCCAGCTTGGCCTCGGGGAACAGCTCCTGTACGGCCTGCGCCATCACGTGCGCGGTGGAGTGGCGCAGGATGTTGAGGCCGTCCTCGGAGGAGATCTCCACCGGCTCCACGACCTCGCCCTCGGCCGGCGAGTAGGCGAGGTCCTTGAGCTCGCCTCCCACGCGCGCGGCGACGATCGAGCGCTCGCCGGCGAAGAGCTCGGCGGCCGTAGTGCCCGTCGTCACCACGCGCTCTTCCCGCTCGGAATCGCGTTGGATGATCACACGGACGTCTGACACCGGTCTCTCCTGACTGAAGGTGGGGTGCGGCGCCATACCAGGAGCGCGCGCAATAGGGGATCGTACCGACCCCGACCCTCCGACCGCGAAACGGTCGCCCTTTGTGCAGGCAGGCCCGCGCTCAGTCGTCGTCCTCCCCGCTGCACGCCTCCTCGAAGAAGTCGAGGTTCTCCTGCAGGGACTTCATGAGCCGGTCCCGTTCCGCCTCCTCCACCTGCACCGGTGCCACGCCGGACGCCCCCGTCAGCCGCCGGAAGCCGCCCCGGCTCTCCAGCCGCCCGTGCAGCCGCACGGGCAGCCCCACGAGATGGGCGTGCCCGGCGATGCGGTAATCCTCCTCGTCCAGCGTGATCCGGACGTGCGGCACCTCGGCTCCCGCGATCACCCGCAGCCGTACGCTGCCCTCCCCGCGCGGCCCCGACCTGCGCATCCGCACCACCGTGCCGGTGATCCGCACGGGCACCGAGGGCTCCTCGCGGAGATAGCGGGCCCCCGCCTCGCGCAGCGCGGGCAGATCGCCCGGTGAGAACTCCACCGGCTCGACGCCTGCGACGCAGTCCTCGGGCACCCCTGCGGCCGGTGCCCACTCGACGGCGATCCTGGCGCCCTCTGTGCCGCGTACGAGGACGATCAGCGCCTCGGTGAGCTCACGGCTCACGCCCGCCTCGACGGCGCCGTCGAAGGCGTCCATGCCGCCGGTGGCGCGTTGGTAGTCGATGGCCTCGCGGGCGGCGTACAGAGCCTGGTGGAGGCGCACGGCGAGCTGCCGCCCCGTGCCGACGGGCACGAAGGCGGTCAGTCGCCCGCCGCCGGCCGCGGAGCCGACGAGGACGCTCTCCAGCAGCGCGGCGGCGGCACGACGGTGCCGGGCGCCGTAATAGCCCGCACGCGCGCGCGTGGCGAGCGCCCCGGCGAGCAGCATCTGGCGGGCGGAGGCGCGCAGCTGCTCCTCGACCACCCAGGGCGCGGAGCCGGCCGGACCGCTCGGCACATCCCGCCACCAGCGGATCTCGTCGCTGGGCACTGCGAGTCCGACCAGTACCTCGCGCGCGGAGGGCGTAGCGCTACGGGTCAGCGCGACGAGCGCCTCGCCGAGCAGGTCGTCGCTGTCGGGGAAGGCGCGGCTCTCGGGCACGAGCAGGCTCGTCCCGCCGCCACCGGGGCCGGGCGGGGTCCAGCGGCCGTAGCGTCCGGCGGCTCCGCCGCGCCGCTCCCAGCCGTGCCGCTGCAGCAGGGCGCTGAGCACGGCGGGGTCGACCTCGTCGGGCTCGGGGGGCCGGTGCCAGGAGGCCTCGACCGGGTGCGGCCTGACGGGCCGCAGTGGCTCCTCCAACGGGCGGTGCGTCATGGTCTGCCTCCGGCCCCGACCCGCGTCATGATCTCGCACAGCGCCCGGTCGTCGAAGATGCGTGAGGTCGGTATCCGCACGGTTGTCCGGGTCCGCCCGGTGACCGGCTGGCCGGCCAGGTTGACCCAGTAGCAGCAGTGCCGCAGGTCGAGGCGGTCGTGGCTGGCGCGCAGCCAGTCGTCCTGGGATCTCGGGACGAGCATCACGACCAGGATCTTGTGCACCGAGACGGGTGTGCGCGCGAGCTTGCGCAGATGGTCGTTGTCGAGCGTGAAGGAGAAGAAGCGCCCCGGCGGGTTCGGCGGGACCTGGTACGTGCACTTCAGCTGCACCTTGATGGTCACTTCGTCGTCGACGGTGTGCCCGGGCGAGCCGTGACTGACGTGCCAGTCGATGCCGTTGTCCGGAAATGGCTGGGACAGCGAGCAGCCCGCCGCCGCGGCGACGGCGTGCAGATAACCCACCTGCAGTGTCTCCATGCAGGCGGTGGTGGCGAGTGTGCCGCGAAGGGGGCCCGTACGTTCGGGCAGCAGCCCGCCCCGCTCGGGCTGCGCTATCGCCATGACCAACAGCCTTCCACGCCAAGTGATTCCCTGCTGTGGGCCTCTGAACTGCAAAGACCCGTACTCCTGTTGTGTCCTTCCGGCGTACGGCGCAAACAGCCCGGGTATCACCAAACAGGCAGAAGACGGGACGTCAGCTGCCGTGGGTGAACGAGGAGTTGTGTAGGCATGACGACCTGGTACGAGGGGCCCCTGGCCGCATTCGACACGGAGACCACGGGCGTGGACGTAGAGACCGACCGGATCGTGTCGGCCGCCGTCGTCGTCCAGGACGCCCCGGGCAGCCGGCCCCGGATGACCCGTTGGCTGGTCAACCCGGGTGTGCCGGTCCCGGAGGCGGCGACGGCTGTGCACGGGCTGACGGACGAACACCTGCAGCGCAACGGCCGCTGGCCGGCGCCGGTGATGTACGAGATAGCCGAGGAACTGGCGGAGCAGGCGGCGATGGCCCGCCCGCTCGTGGTGATGAACGCGCCGTTCGATCTGACACTCCTGGACCGCGAGTTGCGCCGCCATCGCGCCTCTTCGCTGGACCGCTGGTTCGAGTCGTCGACGCTGCGGGTGCTCGACCCCCGGGTCCTCGACAAGCACCTGGACCGCTACCGCAAGGGCCGCCGCACCCTGACCGACCTGTGCGCGCACTACGGCGTCACGCTGGAGGGTGCGCACGACGCGGCGGCGGACGCACTGGCCGCACTGGACGTCGTACGGGCCCTCGGGCGTCGTTTCGCCACCCGGCTGGAGCGTCTCTCCCCCGCCGAACTGCACACCCTGCAGACCACCTGGCACGCCGCCCAGGCGCGCGGCCTGCAGGCGTGGTTCGCGAAGAGCGGTACGGAGGAGATCGTGAACCCGGCGTGGCCGCTGCGGCCGGATCTTCCGGCGGCCGCATGAAGCAGGCCGACATGAAGCAGGCCGACATGAAGAAAGCCGGTCCGCTGCTGCGGACCGGCCTTTCCCGGTGGGCGATACTGGGTTCGAACCAGTGACCTCTTCGGTGTGAACGAAGCGCTCTCCCACTGAGCTAATCGCCCGGGAACGGACTGAACAATACAGGTCCCCGCGGGTTTCCTTCAAACCGCTTCCAGGTAGGCGACCAGGCCTCGCCGCCCGGCCCGCATCATCAGCCGGTGATTGGCGCGGAACAACGGCCGCCCCGGTACGGCGAACTGCCTGAGCAGCGGCTTGTGCACGTCGACGACCTGCTCGAAGCGGGCGAGAGTGCCCGCGGCGCCGGCGGCGATGGTCCAGCACGCCCAGCCCTCGATGTCGCCGGACATCGCGATCTCCAGGACGCCCGCGACGGGGTCGCGGCGCGTCTCGCGGGCGGTGAAGTGCAGGTCGTACGGGAGGACGGAGCGGATCCGGATGACGCCCGTGGTGTCGTCGAGCCGGGTCACCTCCCGCACCTGGGGCCACCAGCGGGGGTACTCCTCGGCCCGCTCCAGCACCTCGTACACGGTGGCGGGCGGGGCGGGCAGGACCCAGAGGCTGCGGAAGCGGTAGTGCGTCCAGTCCATGGTGGGATTCTGCCCGTACCCAGCGCGTCCGCCCCGCATCCGAGCCACGTGGTGGCGGGATCTGAGTACGTTCTGAGTACCTGCGCTCATGCCGTACGACGTGACGCGGACCACACTCCGAGGCATGACGCATGTTCCGCCCCCGGCCGAGGAGTTGCAGCTCCTCGACGCCGAGCTCTGGCAACTGGACGCCCGCCGGGCCCAGTTGCTCCATCGCCGTGCCTGGCTGGTCGCCGCGCTCCAGGCAGCCCGCCCGGTGCCCCCGGCACAGCAGGCACCGCAGGCGCCCGTCGAGGCGTCTCGCCCGGAGACCACCGCGCCCGGCGTGCAGAACCTTCTGCTGCTGCTCGGCGGGGTCCTGCTCACGGTCGCCGCGATGGTGTTCACGCTGGTCAGCTGGGGGCATCTGGGGATCACGGGGCGCGCCCTCGTGCTCGGCGCGGTCACGGTGGCAGCGCTCGGTGCGCCGTTTCCCCTGCTGCAGCGCGGGCTGCGTTCGACGGCCGAGTCGGTGGCCGGCCTGGGGCTGGCGCTGACGGTACTGGACGCGTACGCGTTGCAGCAGGTCGCCTTCATGGGGACGGACGGCGCGGGGTACACGGCCGTCGCTTCGGCCCTGCTGGCGGCGCTCTGGACGGCGTACGGTCTGCTGCCGCGTGCGGCCGGGCTGCGGCTGCCGCTGCCCGCCGCGCTGGCCGCGGCCCAACTCCCGCTGTTCTTCTGGGCGATCTCGGCCACGGTGGGGTCGTCCGGGATCGCGGCCGCGCTTCTGGTGACGGCCGGGTTCGACACAGGTGTGGCGCTCCGGGTGACCGCCAGGTCCGTACGCGTCCTCGCCGCCGTCGGCGCGTACGGCTCGGGCGCCCTGGGTGCACTGACGGCCGGCTGGCTCTCCTGGGATGCAGCCGGCCCGGGCGCCGCCGCCCGTGCGGCGGCGCTCCTCACCCTTGCGGCGGTGATCGCGCTGGGCGCCGCCTGGCGGCTGCCGAAGCCTGCCCTGGCGACGGGCAACGCCGTGACGGGCGGCCTGCTCCTGGTCGCCGCCGGTGGTGGTGTGCTGCGGGTGACGCTGCCGGAGGGGTGGACGGTGCCGGGGTATCTGGCATGCGGCATCGCGCTGTTGGCGGCCTTGCGGATGCGTCTGCCCGAGCCTGTGCGGCGGGGGCTGGTCCAGGCCTCCGGTGCGGTGCAGGCGGTCGTCGTCGCCTGTGCGCTGCCGCTGGTCGTCGTTGCGCTGCTGGGCCCGCTGGGCTGGGCGGAGCGCTGGTGGACCGGTGCCCCCTCGGACGCGCGTGCCGCGGCGGCCGTCCACATGCCGTGGCCGCCGTATCCCGGTCAGCTGCTCCTCGGCCCGGTGGTCGTTGCAGCCGTGCTGGCCCTGCTGGTGCGCGGCGAGGCCCGACGTCCCCAGGCGCTGACCGGCGCGACGCTCCTCGCCTGGGCCACCGTCATGACGCTGCCTGCGGTCCTCCAGCTTCCCTACTCTGCCGCCCTGTTGCTGCAGGGCGCGGTGACCGCAGCGGCCCTCGCGGCGGCGGCCTTCCGGCTCCTGCCCGTGACCGCCACCACGCTCGCCCTGGGCAGCTCGGTCTCCCTCGCCTTCCTCTCGCTTGCATCCCAGACGGCCACCCTGACTGTGCTGTCCGTCCTGATGGCTCTGTTCGCTGCTGCCTCGCTGCGCCCGCACCTCGCGCCCTTCACCGCTCCGGCCGCGGTCGTGTACGCCACTGCGCTGGCGTGCACGACAGGTCTGGCGGCGGACTGGCGGCCGCAGCACACTGCGCTGCTGGTCCTGGTGGTCACGCTGGCGGCTGCCCTGCTCGCAGCCCGGCTCGGCGAGAGCCACGCGCGCGTGCCGGTCGAAGTGACCGGAGCGGCCACCGGACTGTTGGCCGTCGGCCTCGCGATCACCGCGCCACCGATGCTCGCCCTGGTGCTGGCCCTGTGCGCAGTGATCGCGGCGGGCACGGCGGTACGCTCCGACCGCCGCCCCGCAGGCTACGTGGCCGCCGCCCTGTTCCTGCTGGCCAGTTGGGTCCGGCTGGCCGCCTGGGACGTCGGCACCGTCGAGGCGTACACGCTCCCGGTCACCGTCCCGGCGCTGTGTGTCGGCGTCTGGCGCAGGTCCCGCGACCCGCAGGCGTCGTCGTGGACGGCGTACGGCGCCGGGCTCGCCGCCACCCTGCTGCCGAGCCTCGCCGCGGCCTGGGACGACCCGCACTGGACGCGCCCGCTGCTGCTCGGCACGGCAGCCCTGCTGACCACCCTGCTGGGCGCCCGCCACCGTCTCCAGGCTCCCCTCGTGCTCGGCGGCTCGGTCCTGGTCCTGGACGCCCTGCACGAACTGGCCCCGTACCTGGTCCAGATGACCGGCGCCCTCCCCCGCTGGGTACCTTTCGCACTCGCCGGCCTGCTCCTGCTGGCACTCGGGGCAACTTACGAACGCCGCCTCAGGGACGTCCGCCGAGTACGGGACATCCTGACGACCATGCACTGAGCGCCCCGTCAGGGGCGCGGGGCGCTGTCAATGTGCGGCTCCGCCGCGTGGGCGCGACCAGCCACAACGGACCCGCAGACAAAAACGAGCGCAGTTCCCGGCCCCCAGCGGAGCGTTACGGCATCTTGTCACCGAGCAACGCCAGATTCTCAATGGCCGCGAGGCCATACAGCGCGGTGTCGTTCGACGACACCCACGCGGCCTCGCTGCCCGCGACCAACGTCACCGGCCCGCTCAGCTTCTCCGTCTTCCAGGGCGAAGTCTCCGTGTACCCGTCGGAGCTGTAGAACTTCGTCCACGCCCGCTTGGCCAGCGCAGCGTCACCCGTCTGGACGGCGGCGTACGCGTCCAGGCGCGAGTGCCCCTGGAACAGCAGCAGGGTGCCGAAGTCTGAGCCGTAGCGGGCCTTCTGCTCGGCCTTGGTGGCGTTGAAGTAGCGGCAGTAGTCGAAGTAGGCCTGGTTGAACTTGGGCATGTCCACGAGGTCGATGAGTTCCGCGCACAGTTCGTTGAGGCCGAACACGGCCGAGAGGTGCGAGACGGAGACCACGGGCGTCGAGGCGACGGCGAGCTTGCCGGTGTCGAGGTCGTACAGCCCGCTGCCCTGCACGAAGCCGTTGGGCTGGGCGGCGATGCCCTCCATCGTGGACAGCACCCGCGCCTTGGCCTTCTCCCACTTGGGGCCCTTGCGCTCCCACTCGGTCAGCCACGCGGACACCAGGCCGCTCCAGTCGGTGCCGAAGCCGATCGACAGGGCGTGTCGGTCGGGCGTGTACGGGTCGGTGCGGACCTTGCGCTGCGGGTCCAGGACCAGGAAGGTCTCGTCGGAGTCGACGTTGGCGTGCATGAGGTCGCCGACGCGTTCGTCGGCGGTGAGGAAGTAGTAGTAGCGCCGGTAGGTGGTGTTGGCGATGCGCTGCTGCTTGGCACTGTCGGCGTAGTGCTGGACGCCGTGCCGGGTGCCGAGGCCCGCCCAGTCGCCCAGGTGGTAGACGTCGACCTCGCCCGTGTGCCGGGTGAGGGCCTCGGCGAAGCGGAAGATGTCCGCACGGCCCGAGCGGACGTAGGCCATCCAGAGCCAGATGTCCGGCGACAGCTCGGAGTTGTCCCAGGCGTAGCCGCCGACGTCGTAACGCCACTGGTGGCGCACGGTGTCGTAGGAGTGCATGAAGTCGCCGTAGTCCCAGAAGCCGTACCAACGGCGTTGCTCCACCTGGTCCTTGTAGTAGGTGAAGAGGAAGTCGAGGTGGTCCTCGATCTTCGCCTTGGCCGGTGTGGAGCGGTCCGGCTCGGAGTACAGGCCCGGGCCGAAGACCTTGGCCTTGATGAGCTGCTTGGGCGGCGCGGCGAGCTGCGGCAGCACTCGTACGGCCTCGACCTGTTCGGCGAGCTTCTCGGCGGCCGGGGTCGACTCGTTGGCCCAGAAGAGGAGTTCGGAGGTGCGGGCGATGCCGTAGGGGGTGCCGAACTTCGGCTCGTAGTCCTCGTAGGTGATGTTGAGGCCTTCGAGCTGCTTGGCGTACGTGTCCTGGCCCATGCCGTCGTGGTAGAAGCGCAGGTCCATGGGCTGGGCCTCGGGCGACCAGAGCCAGAGGGTGACCTCGGCCTCGTCGGTGTGGGCGTCGCGGATGTCGAGCTGGGCGGGGTGCTTCTCCCAGAAGTCCCGCAGCCCGAAGGAGAATCCTCCGCTGACGCCACCGACATAGCCGAAGCCGGAGGCCCGCTTGCCGCCGCCGGCGCCGATCCAGCCGTAGCCCTTCTTGGTCCGCTTGCGGAGCGTGAAGCCGTCGGCGGAGAGCTGGGCGAGGGTGTAGTCGCCCCACTCCGGGATGTACTGCAGCCGGGTCGTCACCCGCTGGTCCCAGGTGGACGGGTCGGGCAGCTTCTGGCCCGCGTACTGGGCCGCCTGCACGGCCGCGCCCGGGTCGCGGCGCAGGCCGGTGATCCCCTTGACCGCCTCCCGCAGCAGACCGGTGCCCTCGCCGCCGACGCGGATGTGCCGGTCGTACGACGCGTCCCGCATCGGCACGCTGAAGCGCACCCCCAGTCCGCGGATGAAGTCGCCGCTCGCCTTGCCGGGCTCCTGTGTGCCGTCGTAGGTGATGGTGTGCACCATGCGGAAGGAGTCGGCCCCGGCGTAGAAGTACAGGCGGACGGAGAACGGCAGCCAGCTCCGGTCGCCCTTGCGGTGCTTGCCGTCGATGCGGACCACGGCACGGACCGGGCCGTCCTGCTCGACCGTCACCTCTCCGATCGCGCCGTCGAAGCGCTCGGTCTTGACCGTGCCCTGGTCCCCGTCCTCGATCTCCGGCTGGCGGATCAGGACGAGCCGGCCGTTCCTGGCGATCTCCGTCGAGCCACGGGTCACCGACTTGATGATCGTGGAGCCGTTCTTGCCGATCTTGGCGGTGATGACGCCGGTCGACACGTCGATGGTGCCGCCGCTCTGGTCGACGGTGACCTTCTTGTCGGGGGCGGCTGCGTCTCCGGCGGCGAGAGTGAGCTTGCCGGATCCCGAACTCACCGCGTGCGCCGACCACTTGAGGGAGCCGTCCGGCCAGTACGCGATGGGCCAGGACTGCACGGGTACGGCCTTGCCGTCCGCGTCCGTGAGCGCGAAGGTCTGGTCGGGCTGGTGGACGCCCTTCGGCCAGGGCACACCCACTGTCGAGCCGGGCGCGGCCCCCAGGCCGCCGTCCTCCAGCCAGTCCAGGGTCACGGGATCGGCGGCCGGGGCCTCGGCTCTGGGCGCGGCCTGCGCGTCCTTGGCTCCTGAGGCCCAGCTGAACTGCGCGGCGGCTCCGGCGACGGCGGCCGCCTTGAGGAGGGACCTGCGGGGGATGGGAGACATGAGAGTTCAGCCTTTCCTTTCCGTGCGGGACGTGTCTTTCCGTGCAGCTGCTCAGGGGCATGACAGAGAGAGGCGCGGCGCCGGGGCACCGACCCAGGAGAGGGCACCGCCCGTCAGCGGCGCCGGTACCGCTCCTCCACGGCGACGGCCGCGGCCGCGACGGCCCCCAGGACGGGGACCGCCAGCGGCGCGATCAGCAGGGCGGAACAGACGAGGAGGACCACTCCGCCGACGAGCAGGAAGGACCCGGCGGGGTCGAGGACGGTACGGCGGCCGGCTTCGGCGAGCAGCGCCCGCCAGGCCGCCCCGGGCTCCCAGACCGCCGCCGCACGCAGCCCGGCCACGACGAGGCCGATCAGCGCGAACAGGCCTACGACCCCCACGAACGGCCCCCCGGGCAGTCCGGCGCGCACGGCCTGGACGTCCACCCAGACCAGGCCCGCCGCGACCCACCCGGCGAGCCCGGCGAGCCACCCGCCCCGCACAGCCGTACGGAAGTCGCCGACGAACTCCCGCCAGCCGCCCTCATGGCCGGTACGACGGCGCAGATGCCTCGCCCCGGCGGCGAAGGCGGCCGGAAAGGTCACCACTCCCAGCGAGGCCACCGCGATCCACACCCCGGTGAGCAGACACTCGGCGAAGACAGCGAACCGCTCCGCGAACACCGACTCCTTGCGCGCCTTCACCCGTACTTCGGCCATGGTGACCACCTCAGCCCTTCAGTCCGGAGGTCGCCATGCCGTCGATCAGATAGCGCTGAAAGGCGAGGAAGAACAGCAGCACGGGCAGCAGCGCCACCAGCGACATCGCGATGAGGCCGCCGTAGTTGGCGGCGACGCCGTCGGAGTCGCGGAACATCATCATGCCGAGGGAGACGGTGTACTTGCCGGGCTCGTTGAGGTAGATCAGCGGGCCCATGAAGTCGTTCCAGGCGTTGATGAAGGTGAAGATGGCGCTGGTGATGAGCGCGGGCCGGCACAGCGGCAGCACGATCGACCAGTAGATCCGCAGATGCCCGCAGCCGTCGATCCGGGCGGCCTCGTCCAGCTCCCTCGGCAGGTTGCGCATGAACTGCACCATGAGGAAGACGAAAAAGGCCTCCGTGGCCAGGTACTTGCCCAGGAGCAGCGGCACATAGGTGTTGATCAGCTCCAGCTTCTGGAACATCACGTACTGCGGAATCAGCAGCACGTGATACGGCAGCAGGAGCGTGCCGATCATCAGCGAGAACAGCAGGTTCCGGCCCGCGAACCTGATCTTGGCGAAGGCGTACGCCGTCAGCGAGCAGGAGATCAGGATGCCGACGACGGCGCCGCCCGCGTACAGGAGGGAGTTCTGAAAGAACGTCCAGATCGAGATGTCGGCGATGCCGTCGGCCAGGCCCTTGAAGTTCTCCAGGATGGGATGGGCGGGGAACAGCTGAAGGCTGTTGATGATGTCCTTGCTCGGTTTGAAGGACGCGCCGATCACCCAGACGACGGGATAGAGGACGACCGCGAGGACCAGCAGCGAGCCGATGTGCCAGGCGAGCGAGCCGGCGCGCCTGCGCCCGAGTCCGCCGAGCGGCTTCGGGGTGGCGGGGGTGGTGGCGCTCATCGGGCGTCCTCCTCGTAGTGCACCCACTTCTTCTGCGACCAGAACAGGACGGCGGTCACCAGGGCCACGGCGAGCAGCAGCATCCAGGCCATCGCGGAGGCGAAGCCCATCTGGGCGTTCTTGAAGCCCTGCTGGTAGAGGTAGCAGGTGTAGACGAGCGTGGCGTCGGCCGGGCCGCAGTAGGTGTTGGAGACGACGTAGGCCGAGCCGAAGATCTGGAACGAGTGGATGGTCTCCAGCAGTACGTTGAAGAAGAGCACCGGGGAGATCATCGGCAGCGTGATGCTCCAGAACTTGCGGAAGGCCCCGGCACCGTCCAGCTCGGCGGCCTCGTACAGCTCCTTGGGCACCTGCTTGAGCCCGGCCAGGAAGATGACCATGGGCGCGCCGAACTGCCAGACGGTGAGCGCGACCAGGCAGTAGAGGATCCAGTCGGGGTTGCCGACCCAGCCGCCGGCGTGGAAGCCGAAGGCCGACATCGTACGGTCGACGATGGCGTTGTCGGAGAAGATCGACCGCCAGACGAAGGCGACCGAGACGCTCGCACCGATGAGTGAGGGTGCGTAGAACGCGGCCCGGTAGAAGGCCTGTCCGCGGCGGCTCTGTGCGAGCAGCAGGGCGACCCCGAGGGCGAGCAGCAGCTTCAGCGGGGTGCCGATGATCACGTACTTGGCCGTCACCTCCACCGACTTCTGCCACCGGGGGTCGTCGAGCATCTTGGTGAAGTTGTCGAGACCGACCCACTTCGGGGTGTTGAAGAGGTTGTAGTCGGTGAACGCGAAGTAGAGCGAGGCGACCATGGGGCCCGCGGTCAGGAGCAGAAAGCCCGCGATCCACGGGGACATGAAGAGATAGCCGGCGAGGTTCTCCCGCCGCCCCCGCCGCTTGACGGCGGCCGGGGCGGTGGAGCGGGCCTTCCGGGTGGCGGGCGGTGATTCCTTGACGAGCGTCACGGTGCTTCCCAATCGGTTCCGGGCCGGGGGGCTGGCGGCGCCCCAAAGGGGCGCGAGGAACTGCGCGACCAGCCACGACGGCGCAGCAGACAGAACCCAACAAACCGCACCCCCAGCGGAGCGCTATGCCTGGAAGGCGGCCTGCGACTCGTCGAAGAACTGCTTCACCGCGGCGGAGGGCTTCGTCTTGCCCTGGGCCAGGTCGCCGCCGATGCGCAGGAAGGCCGCCTCGATGGTGTCGGCGCCGGAGGGGTGCGGGGTGATCGTGCCGAGGACTCCGGCCTTGGCGGTGTCCGCCTCGTACTGAGCGATCTCCTTGTTGACCGGGTCGGTCGGCTTGAACGCTTCGTACTGCTGGGTGGAGGCGAGGATGCCCCGGTCGTAGCCCATGATCTTGCCGACTTCCGGGTCGTGGACCATGAAGTTGATGAACTGGGCGACTTCCTTGGGGTGCTGGGTGCGTGCGGAGGCGCTCAGCATCAGGGAGGCCAGGTACTGCCCGGTGTGCTTTCCGTCCATGGTGGGGATCGGCGCGAGGCCGTACTCGCTGCTGCCCTCGGCGGTGTAGCGAACGGTGAAGTTGTCCCAGGTGAATTCCGAGGCCCCGTGTCCTGCGGAGAGGGAGGACTTGGGTCGGTCCTGCTCGACGGTCTTGGGGTCGGTGATGATGCCGGCCTTCACCCGGTTGTAGCCGTCCTGCCACCACTCCGTCAGATCGGCCTCGTCGAAACCGAGTCCGTCCTTGGTGTAGAACGCCTTTCCGTTCTGCCGCAGATACAGGTCGTACAGGTACATGATGCTGAAGTAGCCCGTGTCGCCGGGCACCTTGGTCTTGTCGTGGATGGTCTTGAGGGCCTTGAAGTAGTCGTCCCAGGTCCAGCCCGTGGCCGGCTCGACGCCCGCCTTCTGGAAGACCTTCTTGTCGATGACGAGCGCCATCGTGTTGGAGCCGACCGGGATACCGAGCTGCTTGCCGTCGACCTCGCCGACCTTGGTGACACCCGCACGGAAGTTGTCGAGACTCAGACTGCCCGCGTCGATCTGGGACTTGAGGTCGAGCAGGACGCTTCTCTTGTCGTACTTCCGAAGGAAAGTGACGGCGTTTTGGAAAACGTCCGGGGGATTTCCGCCGGCCGCCTGCGTCTGGAACTTCTCCCAGAATGAGACGTAGTCCTGGAAGTCCGTCTTCACCTTGATCTTCGGGTACTTCTTCTCGAAGAGCCTGATGGTCTGGTTGATCTTCTTGGCCCGCTCGTCGGCACCCCACCAGGAGTAACGGATCGTCACCGTCCCGTCGGCGGAGGTGCCGCTGTCGCCGCCGCAGCCCGTCGTCGCGGCCAGCCCCAGCACGGCCGCCGACGCCCCGGCGGCCTTGAGGATCGTACGCCTCTCAACATTCCTGCTGGTTCCCACAGTCGGGCCCCTCCCCGGCATCATTGCCACCTGCATGAATCGTTTCAAGTAAGCGCTTGCTGCCACAAGTTACGGAGGGCCTCGGGGTGCGTCAATGATTCGGACAGGAATTTCTTGCCGGGCTCCCGGGCGAGTTGACGGCACATCAGCACCAGAACGCACCTCGAGAGGGGCGATGCCGCAGGTGAGACGCATACGACCGACGGGCCGAACATCAACTGGGCATCCGCACACGGATGTCGCTCGGCCGAAACCCACCTGAGCACGGGACCCCATCAAGGGGGCTCACACGACGGCGGCCCGCCTGCTGTCGCAGACGGGCCGTTGATCCGGGTGGGCGATACTGGGTTCGAACCAGTGACCTCTTCGGTGTGAACGAAGCGCTCTCCCACTGAGCTAATCGCCCGGACGCAGGAAGAACATTACCCCATGTCAGGGGGTGCCTGTGACCAGCATGAACCGGCGCCGACCGGCGCCCGCGCCACCCGCGCGGATCACTGGTCCTTGATCTTCCAGGGCATCACGACGCCGAACTTCCACAGGTAGATCCCGGCCAGCACACCCACGATCACGAGACCGATCGCCGTGAGCGTGATGTTGCGACGCCGCACCTTGGGATCGAGGGCTCGCTGCGCCGCCTCGGTGACCTTGCGTTTCGTCCAGCGGAGCACCAGCTGAGCCCATACGAACTCGGTCGCCCAGATGGCCATGCCGCCGAAGATCACCACCCAGCCCGGTCCAGGCAGCGGCAGCATGACGATGCCGCCGGCCACGACCGCCAGACCGATGACGAAGACTCCGACCTGCCAGCTCAGATGCAGTGCGCGACGCCTCTTGATGAACGCCGGCGCCTTGGAGCCGAGCCCCTGCTCGCTCTGCGCCCCGTCCGGCCTCGTCTCGTCCGATGCCACGGCAGCCTCGCCCGGTACTCCCTCGGTCCGGTTACTCCCCGTATTCATACGGCCAAACTTTACCTTACTTTACCGAGCGGAAACCAGTCACCGGAATGGCCGTACCTCATGAACGACCCATCGGCCGGAAGAGTTACGTAAAGGCACGCAAAACACTCAGAGGGGTTTACAACGGCACCGTAGGTGGCATGTCGATTTCGCCGACGTGCGAATCCCCGAGCGCACACTGAGCGAAAGGCCCTGGCGCTTATGAACACCACGGTCAGCTGCGAGCTGCACCTGCGCCTCGTTGTGTCGAGCGAGTCCTCCCTGCCTGTCCCCGCAGGCCTGCGGTACGACACGGCCGACCCCTACGCCGTGCACGCCACCTTCCACACCGGAGCCGAGGAGACCGTCGAGTGGGTGTTCGCCCGCGACCTCCTCGCGGAGGGGCTGCACCGGCCCACCGGCACCGGCGACGTCCGTGTCTGGCCGTCGCGCAGTCACGGTCAGGGGGTCGTCTGCATCGCCCTGAGCTCTCCGGAGGGCGAGGCCCTGCTGGAAGCCCCGGCGCGGGCGCTGGAGTCCTTCCTGAAGCGAACCGACGCCGCCGTGCCTCCCGGCACGGAACACCGGCATTTCGATCTCGACCAGGAGCTCTCGCACATCCTGGCGGAGAGCTAGGGCGAGGCACCACGAAGCCGCCCGGCGCCGTCGACTCGGGGAGACGGCTCGGGCCAGAACAACTGCATACGGTACGCATCAGCGCCGCCGCCGCGATTGAGTCGTGGGGCGGCGCCGGTGTGTGCGGCGGCGCAGGGGGAAGGTGCCCCGGTGGCACGACCGCCCGCAGCCTGGCGGCAAGCCACTAACATCGGCCAGCATGAGGCGGGCGTCCGCCCGACCCCCAGGCCAGGGAGCGAAACGTGCTGATCACCCACGACACCCGGTGCGCGCTCGACACCGTGGTGGATCTGGTGAACACCGCACCGGAGGACAACGCGGCACCGGACGGACTGCTCGACGTCGCGGCTCTCGAGGATTTCGTACGAAACCACGAAATCAGCGATGTGGGGACGCTCTCGGAGTTCGATCTCTCGGCCGTGCGCAAGATCCGCGGCCGGTTCGCCTCGGTCTTCGCGGCGCACGACGCCCGGACCGCCGCCGGCGTGATCAACGAGCTGGTCGCCGCCGCGGGTACGACTCCGCGCCTCACGGACCACGACGGCTACGACTGGCATGTGCACTACTTCGCGCCCGGTGCCTCCGTCGCCGACCATCTGGCGGCCGACTGCGGGATGGCGCTGGCGTTCTTCGTGGTGGCCGGTGAGCAGGAGCGGCTGCGCCGCTGCGAGGCCCCCGACTGCCGGCGCGCCTTCGTCGACCTCTCCCGCAACCGCTCGCGCCGCTACTGCGACAGCCGCACCTGCGGAAACCGTCTGCACGTGGCCGCCTACCGGGCACGGCGCAAGGAGGCGGCGGGCTAGGGCCTGCCCGGACACGGATGTCGACGTGGTCCCCCGCGGGTGGCGCCGGGGACCACGGGTACGGCTCACAGCATCAGCAGGTCGTGCAACGAGGCCATGAGCAGCAGACACCCGATCACCGCAAGGAAGATCATCAGCGGTGGCTGGGAAAGGGCGAAGAGGCATCCGCGCGGCTCGTCCTTCGGCGGCGCGGTATCGCCGTGTTCCGTGTCCAGCATCTCGCGGCGATGATGGCGCACTCCACACGTCCGGCGCGCTCAACACGCACGGAATGACCGGCAGTTCGCCGGATTCCGTGAAGTCCGGTTCCGGTCGTGATCACTTCACGCCACAGCCTTGATCCACTGTGTCGTTTCAGTCGTCATGCACGGGTCATATGCCGTGCTTCTTCAGAATGGCCTCGATGTCACTGAAGTCGTCCGCCGACTCGGCGCGGGGTGCGCTCGCGGGCCGGGTCGCCGGACGGGCCCCCGGGCCCAGGGAAGGCGCGGAAGCCGTCGGGGCGACCGCCTCGCGCTGCCCCGCGGCCCTGGCTTCCCTGCGCTCCTTGCGGGTGCCGCCCCGGCGGCGCTCCACCGCGCGCGTGCTGGAGAACAGCAGCCAGGCGGCGCCGAGCACACCGAAGCCCGCCCAGGCCGTCGGACTGAAGGCGGTGTCCGCCAGCCACTGCACGGTGCCGGTCATCACCAGGCCGATGGGGACGAGTGAGTAGGCGGCGATGCGGGCGGCCGCGAGGAAGCGCTTGCGGTACGCCGTGACCACCGCGATGCCCAGGCCGGCCGCGGACACGGCGGAACAGACGGTCTCGGCAATCATCCGGTCCTCCAGGCAGGGCTCGGTCGGGCAGGGGGCACTTCGTCCCTTCCATCCTGCACCGCCCGGACCCCGCGCGGCCATGGTCCGGGCGGACATCAGGGACATCTCCGGGTCGGCTCCTCCGAAGGTGCCGGTTCCGGGCTCTTCTCCGGGTGCGGATCAGGGTCCCGGGCGCAGGTCACCGCGGCCGGGGTTCGATTCGGTCGACCGCGCCCGAACTGGGAGACTGACGGCATGAGCGACTCCTCCCCCGTGCCTCCCGCCGTGCCCGTCCTCGACGTCTGGTGCGAACTCCAGTGCTCGGACTGCCGTAGCGCCCTGGACGACCTGCGTGCCCTGCGCGCCCGCTACGGCGACCGGCTGGAGCTGCGGCTGCGGCACTTCCCGCTGGAGAAGCACAAGCATGCCTTCGCCGCCGCGCAGGCCGCCGAGGAGGCCCTCGAGCAGGGCAAGGGCTGGGAGTACGTCGAGGCCGTGCTGGAGCGGGTCGAGGAGCTGGACCGTAAGGGAGAACCCTTCCTGGTCGAGGTGGCCGCCGAACTGGGGCTGGACACCGAGGAGTTCGACACGGCGCTGATCGACGGCCGGCACATCCTGATCGTCGACGCCGACCAGGCCGAGGGCAAGGCGATCGGCGTGACCGGTACCCCGACGTACGTCATCGGCGGTGAGCGCCTGGACGGCGGCAAGAGCCAGCAGGGGCTGCGGCAGCGGATCGAGGAGATCGCGGACCGGCTGCTGGCCGGGCAGGACGCCTGACCGGTGCCCGAGCGCTCCGCGGGATGTGCGGCCAGGGGCTGTCGCTCATCTGCGCCTCGTCGTGGCTGGTCGCTCCCCCACTCTCGGCTTTCGCGGCGGAGCCGCATATCGACACGCCCCGCGCCCCTTCAGGGCGCGGGCCCGCTCAGAGCAGCGGCTTGTACAGGGTGTACCGCGTCGTCCGGTAGCCGAGTGACTCGTAGAGCCGTTCGGCAGGGGTGTTGCCGGCGAACACGTTGAGGCCGAGGACGCGTCGGCCCGCGGTGATCGCCTGGGTCTCCGCCAGGAGCATGAGCGTGCGGCCGTGTCCGTGTCCGCGGTGGGCGGCGTCGGCCGCGACGTCGTAGACGTAGGCCTTGTCATCCAGCAGGGCCACCCAGAGGGTGCCGACGCGCGTCCCCTCGTGTTCGAGGACGCTGAACCGCATGTCCCGCGTGTCCAGCCCTTGCGGCAGCAGCCTCTCGTGATCGCGCCGCGACCTCTCGTACGCGTCGGCCTCGGGCACGCCCCGCTCGATCCACACGCGCGCGTAAGTCTCGGATTCGTGCGCGAACCACGCCTCGTAGTCGGCCTCGGTCATGGGCCGGCCCCGGCTGCCGTCCGGCAGCGCGGGCGGAGTGTCACCGAGCGGCTTCTCCATGCCGCGGTTGCGCAGGACGTAGCCGAGCGCCTCGACGAGCCGCAGCGCCGGCGCCGCGTCGGCGGGCACGGCCACCTCGATCTGCCGGCTTCCCCAGCCGCGCGCCACCTCCTCCGCGGCCAGCGCGGCCACCGTGCCCCGGCCGCGGCGCCGGTCCGGCTCCTCGATCCGCAGGTCGACGATGCGGGCCACCCTGTCGCCGAAGCCCGGCGAGGTGCCGAGCTGCAGCGTGCCGACGGGCCGGCTGTTCACGCACACCTGGAAGCGGCGCGAGCGCGTGCCGTCGGCATGGTGCTGAAGCGGCTCGGTCGGCCGCAGAGTCGTGGTCATCAGGGGTGTTCTACCCGCCTCGGCCGCCCCTTGGCAGCCTGTTTTCCCGGCTCTTACGGATCCAGGTCGTCCCCGGACCGCTCGTCGAAGATCCGCATGGCCTTGGCGGTCACCGGGCCCGGTGCGCCCGGCAGTTCGCGGTCGTCGACGCGGTGCACGGCCTGGACGTCGCGCAGGGTGGAGGTGAGGAAGACCTCGTCCGCGCGGTCCAGGACGTCGAGCGGCAGGTCGGTCTCCTTGGCGCCGGTCCACGCGACGGTCAACGCGCGCGTGATGCCCGCGAGGCAGCCGGAGGCGAGCGGCGGGGTGTGGATCTCGCCGTCGAGGACGACGAAGACGTTCGAGCCGGTGCCCTCGCAGAGTTGCCCGACGGTGTTCGCGAACAGGGCTTCCGACGCGCCGTGTTGGCGAGCCCGGGCGAGGGCCACGACGTTCTCGGCGTACGAGGTCGTCTTCAGGCCGGTGAGGGCGCCGCGTTCGTTGCGGGTCCACGGCACCGTGATCACGGCCGTGGAGTCGGGGCGCCGGGTGGTCTCGCCGAGGGCGACGACGAGGGTCGGGCCGTGCTCGCCGCGGTCGGAGCCGAGCGGGCCGTGGCCGCCGGTGTAGGTGATGCGCAGCCGGCCGAGCGGCACCGGGTTGGCTTCGAGGACGGCGGCGCAGGCGCGGCGGACCTCGTCGTGGTCGGGGTCGGGCAGGCCGAGGCCGCCCGCGGAGCGGCTCAGCCGGTCGAGGTGCCGGGTGAGCGCGAACGGCTTCCCGTCGACCGCCTTCACCGTCTCGAAGATGCCGTCGCCCACGGTCAGCCCGTGGTCGAAGACGGAGACGCGGGCGGACTCGCTGTCCTGCAGCCCGCCGTCGAGCCAGATCTTCACGTCTGTAGTCCCTCTCCACTCACCTCGTACGTCCCCGACGCTACCGCGAGCAGTCGGGCCGCCTTCAGCTCGGTCTCCCGCCACTCCGCCTCCGGGTCGGAGCCCCAGGTGATGCCGGCGCCCGTCCCGAAGCGCAGGACGCCTTCCGCACGGTCGATCCAGAAGGTACGGATGCCGACGGCCAGCTCGCCGGCTCCCTGGTCCGCGTCGATCCAGCCGATGCCTCCGCAGTACGGGCCGCGGGGCGCCGTCTCCAGGGCTTCGATGATCCGCAGGGCGCTGGACTTGGGCGCACCGGTGACCGATCCGGGCGGGAAGGTGGCGTCGAGCAGTTCGGGCCAGCCGACGCCGGCACGCAGCTCGCCGCGGACCGTCGACACGAGATGGACCAGCCCGGGGTGCTTCTCGACGGCGCACAGATCGGGCACGCTCACGCTGCCGGTGGCGCAGACACGCCCGATGTCGTTGCGGACCAGATCCACGATCATCACGTTCTCGGCGTAGTCCTTCTCCAGCAGGTCCGCCTCGGTGCGCCCGGTGCCCTTGATCGGCCCGGACTCCACGACACGGCCGCCGCGCCGCAGGAAGAGCTCGGGCGAGGCGGTGGCTATCTCGACCCCGTGGCCGGGCAGCCGGATCGTTCCTGCATACGGTGCCGGGTTGCCGCGGGCCAGCAGCGCGGTCAGGGCGTCCACGTCGGCGTCGGGCGCGACGGGCGCGGAGAGCACCCGGCAGAGGTTCGCCTGATAGACCTCCCCTGCCGCGATGTGCTCGCGGATCCGGCGCACACCCGCCGTGTACGCATCGCGGTCGAGGGAGGACGTCCAGTCACCGGCAGCCGGTCCCCGCCACTCCCCCGGCACCGGCGCGGGAACGGCCTCCACCCGTACGTCCCTGAAGCGGGCGCAGGTCAACCGGCCCTCGAAGTCCGCCACGACGGCCCAGAAACCGGTGGAGTCGAGGGCCGCGGGATCGCTGGTGACGTCGAGGAGTCCGGTGGCGACGCGGTCACCGAAGCGGGCGAGAGGAGGGAGGTCGAGCACGCAGTCGAGTCTAGGGCGGGTGTCGTGAAGGTGGCCCGGGCATGTCCCTTCGGGGCCCTGACCACGTACGCGAGCAGGTGCAGCGCAGCACGCTGCGCAAACGCGTTTTTGTGCTGGCCCCGGAATCCGCTAGAGTTCAGTTCGTCGCCGGGACGTGAGAGCGGACCGAAACGACAAGCGGACGTAGCTCAGTTGGTAGAGCGCAACCTTGCCAAGGTTGAGGTCGCGAGTTCGAGCCTCGTCGTCCGCTCGATGGAAACAGGGGATCTTCCCGAACCCCTGCACTCCTGGTGGAGTGGCCGAGAGGCGAGGCAACGGCCTGCAAAGCCGTCTACACGGGTTCAAATCCCGTCTCCACCTCCAAGGACGATTAGCTCAGCGGGAGAGCGCTTCCCTGACACGGAAGAGGTCACTGGTTCAATCCCAGTATCGTCCACTGGATCTTGCAGCACGTACGGTGAGATCCATACCCGCGCGATTAGCTCAGCGGGAGAGCGCTTCCCTGACACGGAAGAGGTCACTGGTTCAATCCCAGTATCGCGCACGCAGTACGCATCACATGCAGGTTCACCTGCGCGATTAGCTCAGCGGGAGAGCGCTTCCCTGACACGGAAGAGGTCACTGGTTCAATCCCAGTATCGCGCACCAGCCGAAGCCCCCGGCCGTCTCGTACGGCCGGGGGCTTCGTCGTGTGCCGTCAGCTGGAGAACAGCATGTGGCCGAAGCTCTTGTGGCGGTGGTGACTGCCGTGGTGGCCGCCGCCGTAGTGTCCTCCGTGGCCGCCGTGCTGGGCGCCCCAGGCGGGCGCGGGCGGGGCGGGGTACGCCTGCGGGGCGGGCGGGGGCGGCGGCGCGGGCTGGGACCACTGGGACTCCAGGCGGGTCAGCGCCTCCAGCTCGCCGTAGTCGAGAAAGATCCCGCGGCAGCCGCTGCACTGCTCGATCTGGACACCGTTGCGGTTGTACGTGTGCATCGGCGCATGGCACTTCGGACACTGCATGGTCGGCTCAACTCCTCGCCGGTCGGTCCTGCTTCGCGTTTCCCCAGGACAGACTCTGTCAGGGTGCGGTCGGTTGCACCCTACTTCGCGAATTCCGGGGTCAACTCCGGCGGGAGCGAAGCCATTCGGGCACATGCGTCGATCATGGACAGTTCGACCTCGTCCAGGGGGCGGTCCGCCGCTGCTGCCTTGGCTGTGGCGCGGGCGGCCGTCTGCACGGTGAGAGCGCGGGCCGGGACGTCCAGGGCGGCCCAGGGGTCGCCGTCGGCGGGGACGGCGGGGCCGCCGGCCGTGCGGTAGGCGGTGAGGAAGCGGGTCCACTCGTCGGGCGGGAGGAGACCGCAGGCGTACCAGGCCGCCGGGCGGGCCAGGTCCCAGGCGGGGACGCCGGTGCCGAGGTCGTCGACGTCGATGAGCAGCCAGGGGCCGTCGGGGGCGGGGTGGCGGACGAGCTGGCCGAGGTGGAGGTCGCCGTGGCACAGCGTGGTGGTGTCCGGCATCGGGGCTTCGGCTCGGGCCCAGGCCGGGAGGGTGTCCCAGGCGCGGAGGACCGGGCGGGTGGCGGGGTGGGCGGCGGCTGTTGCCCTGAGGCGGGCGACGGCTCGGGCGGCCTTGGCGGGGCCTCGCATGGGCGGGAGGGGGGTCTGGACCGGGGTGCGGTGGAGGCGGGCGAGGAGGGTTGCTGCGGGCTCCCAGGGGGCGGCGTCGGGGGTGTCCGGGTCTACGGGGGTGCCGTAGGGCCAGAACGTGACGAGGCGGCCGTGCAGGTCGACGGGGGTCGGGGTGAGTGGGGGGAGGAGGATGCCGGGGAGGTGGGTGGCGGTGGTGAGGCGGGGGGTGAGGTCGGCGCGGGGGGTGTCCGGGGCGTGGGCCTTGGCGACGGTGTCGGCGTGGCGGACGACGGTGGCGTCGGGGCGGTCGGCGAGGGTGGCTGCGCCGCAGGGGCAGGGGGTGGTGCGGGAGTGGGCCTTGGCCTTGGCTCGGGCGGTGAGTTCGGTGAGCAAGGGGGTGGGGGTCATGGGGCTCCCTGGGCGGTGGTCTTTCGTGAGGGTACGGCGGGGGGGGGGGGGGGGGGGAGGGGGGGCGGGGGGGC
>NZ_JODC01000036.1 GCF_000720765.1 Streptomyces sp. NRRL S-646 | reverse complement strand
CTCTCCCGATGGTCCTGCCCGGCAACACCCATAGGCCCGCGAGCCAGGCGACTCAGGTCGGGCAGCCGGCCCCGACATCACCCAATCAAGTTCAGTAGCTGAAGGTCGGCGGTATGGAGGCCAACACGCGAGTATCGACGGGGCTCCGCATCGCGAGATGTCCGAGGAACTCGCGACATCATCCATCAGAGTGTACGAATGCCGCTGAGTTCGTCTTCCAGTTGCTGCAGGTCCCGCAGTGCCATGGCCGCATGCTGACCGTCACCTATTTGCTGGCAGAGGAGTAGTGCAGTCATCAGGGCGTTCAGAGATTCGTCGAGGCGATGACACTGCTGCAGACTCCGCCCGAGGTTGATCAGGGCCATAGCCTCCCTTCGTACATCGCCCTCCTGCAAGAAAACCTCCGCGGCGGCCGCGTTCAACTCAGCAGCCTGTTCCGGGCGGCCAAGCTCGTGTGCAACGGCGCCCGCATTCACCATGGCCATCGCCTCGCTGTGCCGGTCACCGAGCTCCTCGAACACAGCGGCACCGGTGTCATGGGCATCCATGGCCTCATCGAAACGTTGTGCTGCGGCCAGGGTGTTCCCCAGGTTTCCCCATGCCATGGCTTCGGCGCGGCGGTCTTCGGTGTGCTGCAGTGCCTCGACCGAGGCGGAGTGCGCTGCCACCGCGTCGTCGATACGTTGAGCCCCGGCGAGTGCGACTCCCAGGCTGCTGAGTGCCATCGCTGCGGCGTGCCGAGCGCCCACGCTTTCGAACAAGCTATTGGCCTTCGTAAGGGCGTCGATGGCTGCTTCGCATGCTCCTTGTTCATAAAGAAGGTGCCCGAGCTTGTTGAGCGCCACTGCTTCGATGTAGCTGTCGCCCGCCTTGTGAGCCGCATCAGCCGCCTCGGTGAGATACTCAGCGGCAAGCTCGAAATTGCCCAATTCCTGCAAGGTCGATCCGAGCCCGACGAGCACTGATCCCGCGTCTGCCGTGGTGCCGGCTTCCTGGAACAGGTCGGCGGCGGCAACGGACGCGGCGAGTGCTTCGTCGTAGCGCCAGGCTAGTCGCAAAGCCGTCGCGAGATTGAGCTGTGCAGCCGCCTCCAGGCCGGGCTCGTCGATTCTGTGGGCGATCTGCGCTGCGGTGCGGTGGGCGTTGATAGCGTCGTCGATGCGACGCATCTCCCGGAGAGTGGACCCGAGGTTGTTTAACTCCACCGCCTCGAGACGTGGATCATCGGCGTCCCGAGCGAAGTCGAGGACATGACGATGGGCATCCACAGCCTTGACGAAGTGACGCATTTCCCGGAATGCGATGGCGGCGACTGACAGCGCCTCGGCTTGCTGTCGCAAATTCCCGAGGTCTCCGAACTTTTCGATCGCCCTGTTGCATATTGCCGCCCAGTCCTCGAAGTGGCGGTATGTGTTGAAGTACCAGATCAGGGCGATGTGGAGTTCGCGGTTGACTGGGTGATCCTCAGCCGAAAGCGCCTCGGCAATGAGGTTGGCCCGCTCGGCGTCTAGCCAGGCCACCGCTTCGGAGCGCTCGGTGAACCCGGCCGTAGCGGACTGCTCGACCGACTCGTACCCGTGCTCTGCGGCGGCCTTGGCGGTGACGAGGTAGTGATCCAGAAGGCGGGTCCTGGCAGCATCACGCTGATCAGCCTCGGCTTGGGCGGCACCGTGTTCGGTGGCGAAGAGACGGAGGAGGTCGTGCAGGGACCACCGTTCCTCGGAGGCGGATTGCAGGAGATGCACACGAGCGAGGTCGGCCAAGCAACGCCGGGCATCGGGCTGCCCCAGCAGAGCGGTTGCCGATGCCGTCGAAATGTCCGGGCCCGAGGCCACCGAGAGCAGCCGGAACGCCCGCGCCTGCCTGTCAGAAAGGTGCCGGTAGGACAGTTCGAACGCCGCACGGACGGCCAAGGGGCGATCTTCTCCCTCGTACTGCATCACGTCCAGGCGTGTCCGCACGCCGTCGAGTTCGTCGGCCTGATCGCTCAACGGCCGTTCCGGTTCGTCCCGCAGAAGCGCGGCGATGATCCGAAGTGCCAGCGGAAGTTGTCCGCACAGGTCAGCCAGACGTCGCGCTGCTTCCGGCTGGCCGGTCATTCGCTCATCGGTTGTGCCGCGTGTCCGCAAGGCCGCTTCCAGGAGGGCGACGGCCTCTCCTTGTTCCAAGGGATGCAGGTCGATGTGGTGGGCCGCGAGCATGGACAGTTTGTGGCGCGAGGTCACCAAGGCACGGTGCGGAGGCGCCGGCAGCAGCCCTTCGATCTGCTGGAGAGTGCGGACGTTGTCCAGCACCATCAACAGGGGACGCCCGCGCTGGGCCAGGTCGTTGAGCAGAAGCCGCAGAGCGTCCTGCTTCTCGCTCGGTGTGGGGGGTATTTCCTTGGCTCTGACGCCGAGCGCCCGCAGAAACTGATCAGCTGCCGCGCAGGAGTCGAGGGCGTCGCTGTGGCTGTAGCCGTGTAGGTCGGCGAAGAGGATCCCTCCGGGAAACCAGCGGCGTTCAAGGGCTTGGTGAGCTCCCTGGATGGCAAGAGCTGTCTTGCCGACCCCCGGCATGCCCGCCACGGATGAGACGACGATCGCCGACTCGGCTGCGCAGCCGTCAGGGTCCAGCCAGTCCAGCAGTTCCTCCAGCACGGCCATTCGGCCAGTGAATGCGGCCACGCGTGGAGGTAGTGTCACCGGCCCGACGGGCGTGGCCGCAGGCGCGGCTGTACGGGGGCGCCCGCCGCGTGCAGCGGAACGCTCCTCCTGTGCGCGGGTGAGGAGTTGCTCCCACCACTCCTTCGACCGGGCCGCGTATCCGCCGCCTTCTTGCACCGCCCTGCCCTGTAAAAATGCCGCCAGAACGCTGAAGTAGGGGGCTTGCCTCGTGCCGGGGACTGTCTTCCTCGTCAGCCAGTCGCTGATCGTCGACTTGGAGATGATGAGGCGGCGTTGCTGTTGGCTGCCCAGCGCCACCAATCTCTCGAGGGTCGGCCTCCGTGCCTCCTCGTACACCTTGTGCAACTCATCCCAGAATCGCTCGGCGTGTTCCCCCATGGACATGCCCCGCCTTCCGGATCCACTCCGATTCCGGACGATATACCCGACCGGACGCCAAAACAGCCGTTTCTACCAGGCATGTTGGACATCGGAGCGGACCGGATGTCGCCGGAATCCCTCCGGAAGGGGGCTCATGGCACCAGCTCGGCAGCGATCGGCTGCCGACTCTGTACCCATCAGGGAGAGGTCGTCATGAACCGCAAGATCACGGTCAAGCGCGAGACGCGTTCCGAAGCTCTGACGTTGATTGCGCGCATCATTGCCGGTGCCGCGTCCGGCACTATGCGGGCGTTGGTCGGCTGGTGGCTCGACCGCTGAGTAATGTCCCGACCGAGCTGCGTGATCTGCCGGGGAGCAGGCCACCCTGGCAACTGCCGCCGGGTATCGGGCTGTCGGGAGTAACCGCCTGCCGCCGGTTTACGGAATGGAGCGAGGCCCGGGTGTGGGCCAAGCTCGACCGCCTGGTCCTGGACGAACTCGGTTCCAGGTGTGGCCACGAAGATGATCGCGGCCAGCACCTCACGGCCCTCTCGCCAACGATGTCCACCACCCTGCGGGCGTTCCGGAGCCGGTGGAACGACCCGCTGGAACAGCTCCCACAGGTCTTCTGGCGCCGACCGTTCGACAAGCGCAGCGGTCATCGCCTCAGATTGCCGCAAGATCACGCCAACTGAAATGGCGTCTAATGCGATGACGCTGCGCAGCTGGGCTGCGGTGAAGTCTCGGGCCAACGACGCTGGT
This sequence comes from Streptomyces sp. NRRL S-646, assembly GCF_000720765.1. Classification (GTDB taxonomy): domain Bacteria; phylum Actinomycetota; class Actinomycetes; order Streptomycetales; family Streptomycetaceae; genus Streptomyces. Next base: position 56,292 of record NZ_JODC01000036.1, on the reverse strand, counting down.
CTCAGCGACGAGCAGGTGGAGGAGAGCATGTACATGCTCGCCGAGCGGGACTACGTTGACGTGACGCTTCGGGCCAGCGGCGCCCATGACTATCACCTGACCCGAAAGGGCTACCGCGCCGGGATCTCCACCGTGCTACCGAAAGCCGAGGAGCACCGCCGAGCGGTCATCGCCGAGCTTGTCAACGACCAGCCGACGAGTAGCGCGGTCATCGATTGCCTCGCCGCACGCACAGAAACTCCGCCCCTGGTGGTGGAGCAGATTCTTAACGATCTTCAGGCCCAAGGAAAGCTGTCTTACGGACGCTATATGGGAAATTCGAGCAGGCTGCACTCGGTCAGCGCGACGCTCCGGCGACTTCTGAACTAGCGCCACCAGGCGTTGAAGACGGCACTCCACGCCTCAAATGGATGCAGATGCTCCGGCTTCAAGTCGGCTCGGCCTGCTGGTACCCATCATATATTCCAAGTGCAGGTGCGCGGTATTCCTCCGCCGCACGAAGACGTAGGGGGGTATGCCTCAGCGGCTGGCGACCGGCTGAACGACCTGTAGGCGGCGTGGATCAGCGTTTGATGCGCCCGCGGATGGCGAGGGCTCCGAGGGCGAGCAGCGTGGGTTCGAGGAGGCGTGAGGCCATCTCGATGTAAGTGCCGGCGGTGGTGAGGTTTTGCCCGGAGGAGCGGAAGATCACCGAGTTGACGGCGACGAGGGTGGCTTTCTCCGCGCGGGTCCAGGTCATGCGCTGCGACCATGTGGCTTTCAGGGCGGGGTTAGGGGTGCTGGTGGTGAGGCTGATGTCGCTGCCGTGGAGAGTCCCCGCGGTAACGGGGTCGGGGGTATGGGTAGGTAGGCCGACACCCATAAGGAGCAGCACAGTTAGCGACATCGCGGCGAGCAGCCAGGTGAACGCGCGGGAGGCACGCAGGCCGTAGCCGGACAGCAGCCAGTAGCCCCACAGCAGATGCCGTTCGCCTTTCGGGGTGCCGGTGCGGTCGTGGCGGCGCATCTCGCACTCGCCGTAGTAGAAGTCGGCGGCTCCGGGTTCGTTCTTGCCGTCCTCGAAAGCTTTGCGCAGTTGGCGGTAGAGGGCAGCGACGTCTTCGGGGTCGGGTGTGAGATCGGGGTCGGGATGGTGGGGGCCGGGATGCCACTGCCGTGTTGTGTTGGTGATACCTGAGGGTGGGGTGGGCAGGTCGGCGGTCTGCGCGCGCCAATGGTGTTCCTCCGCCAGCGTGCGTCGGCGGGTCCACCGCGCTGGCCAGATTCCGCGATGCTGCCAGCCGGTGGGGGTGGGTGCGAAGGTGCAGCGGCCTTCCAGGCGTAGTTGGTCGAGGTGGAAGGCTCCGGAGAACAGACAGTCACTCAGATCCGTGTCGGTCAGGACCAGGTGCGCGGCGTCCACGCCCTGTACCGAAGCCACTCTTACTCCTGCTGAGCCGGAGAAGCCGTTCTCCTCGGCGGCTCGGCCGAAGTTGGTGGTGAAGGGAATTGGGTGGGCGGTGACTGCTGCTGGGGCTGACAACACCGCATGGCTGAAATTTGCTGTGGCGTAGCGCAAGCGCACGGTTGCCGTCGCCTCCCACCGAGTCCTCACGCAGTACACCTCACGCGCTGCGATCTCCAACGTTACTGGCACCCCGAACACGGCACCTGACAGATCCAACGCCCCCGAGCAGACAATCGGTCCCAGCCACGAGTTAGCCAAGAACTGCACCTTGACGAACCCGGCGGTGCCGGAGAATTGCGCCTCGCCGAATCGGACATCGCTGGAGAACTGTGCCTCGTCGAACCGAGCGTCACCGGAGAACTCTGCCTCGGCAAATTCGGCGTCACTACAGAATTGCGCCCCGCCGAAAACGGCACCACCGTAGAATCGCGTCCTGACGAACCTGGCGGTGGACGAGAACTCCGCTTCGGTAAAATCGGCGTCGCCGTCGAACTGCGCCTCGGCAAAACCGGCGATGCCCGTGAACTGTGCTTTATTGAATCGGGTGTCGCCGGTGAACTGTACCTCGCCGAATCCGGCGCCACTTGAGAAGCGTGCCTTGACGAATCCAGCGGTGCCGGAGAATTGCGCCTCGCCGAACCAGGCAGTGCTGAAGAACTCCGCCTCGTCAAACCGAGCGTCACCGGAGAACTCCGCCCGTCCGAATCCGGCGTCGCTGGTGAACTGCACCGCTTCGAACCCGGCGCTACCGGAGAACTGTGCGCTGACGAACCCGGCGGTGCCGGAGAATTGCGCCTCGCCGAACCAGGCAGTGCTGGAGAACTTCGCCTCGCCAAACCGGACGTCACCGGAGAACTGCGCCCCTTCGAACCCGGCGGCGCTGGAGAAATGTGCCTTGAAGAAAATGGCGCTGCCAGAGAATTGTGCCCCGCCGAACCAAGCGGCGCCGGAGAACTGCGCCCTGGCAAACCCGGCGATGCCGGAGAACTCCGCTCCTCCAAAACGGGCGTCGCCAGAGAACTGCGCCCCGTCGAATCGGGCGTCACCGGAGAACTGTGCTTCCTCGAACCATGCCTTGCCGAGACGAGGTTTCGCGGTCGTGGGGTCGCGGAGTGCATCAAGGAGCCGGGTCAGAAGCTCTTCAGTTAAGGGGGTGCCGCGGTGGTCGACGTCGGTGCCGGGCGCAAGGCCGGCCAGGTAAGCATCTCGGTCTGCGTCGGTCAGGTGGGCGAGGCACAAGGCGCGGCCTGGAATGCGAATGCCGCGGCAGAAGGGATCGGTGGCGGAGCCCGCGCCTTGAGCGCAGTGCGGCCAGGACAGCGGCACGAGGATATGGGGAGGGGGTGTGCTCATGGCGTGGCTGCTCCACTGTCATGTACTGGTCCGGGTCTCGTCAGGAGGACGAATGGCCGCGCCCGGCCAGTTCCGGCTGGAGAGGCGCAGGCGCACATCGACAGAAGCAAGCCCGCGCTTGCGCTGCCGCGTTGGCGGTGGCACACCGAACGGGGTTCGCTTGGCGTGACGGACGAGAGGGGGTGAGTACGGCGGTGAGGCGCGGCTGGCCAGGTATGCGTTCCAGTCGCGGCAAGCCGGGAACCGATCCGGGAGCCACGTCCCGAACTCGGCTCCCAAGAGGCCCGAGCCGCGATGCGAATCGGGCCCCTGACCTGCCGTTTCTCTGTTGGGGGGATTTGAACCCACGGCCTCTTCGTCCCGAAGCAATCTTGGTAGCGGTGAGGCCAGCAAGGAACGGGGCGCTGACCTGCGCTATCTGTACCTGAAAGTGCGTGGACGTGCGCCGTTGTACGTGGCCCTTGTCATGCACTTAGGCACGCAGGACTGCGACGGGTAGGCACCTCGCGGTCAGCGACGGCTTTCCATCCAGAGGATCAGAACCGTGACTACTCCGCTACCGGCTCGGTAGGCAGCACCCCGGAGAGCCTCGTTGTTGAGGTCTTGGAGGCCGACAGACCAGAGCCGCCGCGCCCAGGCTCGGAGCTTCGTAGATGTCCTGTCTGCGCGGGGTTTACCATCTTTCATGTGCTTCCCTTCTGTCCTTTTGGGTGATGGATGGGTGGCTGCAAGGGAGCCCCCCCGGCCAGTGGCGTAGGAACCGTTGCCGGGACGGGGCTCCTCTTGCGTTGGGCCTCAGTTGACGCCCACTCACATGCCCAAGATTGTGCCATCTGGGGCGAGTTGTCGCCTGCAAGGGTCGCAACTGATGCCTCAAACGGCCTTCCGGGCTCCGGCGGAAGTCGCGCCTGCAAGGCCCGGCTACCCCGTCGTGACGTGGGAAGTTAAGCCGTTGTTGCAAGACATGCAGAGCCGTTTGGAGGCAGACCCGCTGTACCCCCGATCGGGCTGATCGGGGGTACAGCGGGGGTGTTCAGGTGGCCGAAAGCTGATGCCGTCCCGGCCGGTGGCGTAGGCGACGGCCCTCGCGCAGGCCGCGGACGCCGATGACGTGCCTCAATATGACGAAATGGGCCTAGTTTCAAGGTCGTGTCCCGCGACGCGAGGCAGGGAATGAAGCGTGACGCGGTCCGCTTAGGTCTCTGCGGCACGGACAGCGGCGGTCCACGAGGCGCCCCGACAAGGCGAGTTGAATGCTCGATCCGGCGGGACTGCCGTCCCTGACCTGCGGATTCCTTGGCCTAGTGCCACCGAAAAATGTACTTGCGTTTCATAAAATGAGACACGCGTATCGCTGCATGGACGGCCTGCGTGAGAGCCTCCATGAACGCCCCGACCTTCGCGGTCGGGGCGTTCGTGCAACCGGTGACGGTTGGATCACGGTTGGCCTGGGCGAGTAAGTCGAGTTGATGCGTAGCCGGCGCTCCTGGACGTACGTTCCGGCGCATGAGCAATGAGTTGCAGAACGAGCAGGATCGCGCGCTGGTCGAGCTGGCCGCGGAGTAGTTGCTGAAGACCTCGAGCGCGGCATTCCGGGGGCGTTGTCGTGGGCGCGGGTTGAACCTTTGTTTCTCCGCGGATCGTCACCGGAATCGCCCCGGTTGATGAGCGCGTGCGTGGCCCGCCAGGGCGTGTGCGCGGTGCACGATCATGTTGACCGAGCCGCGGTCGCGCTCGATGTGCCCCTCCAGCACAACTGCGGGGGCGCCGAGAACAACCTCGCGTGTGCGGTCCCAGACCGGGGGCGAGAACACCAGGTTGATCATGCCGGTCTCGTCCTCCAGGGCTCCGAACGCCACCCCCTTGGCCGTCGGGGGCCTTTGGATGTACTTGGCCAGTCCGCCGACCTGTACCCGGGTCTGGTCGGCCAGGTCACGGGCCGCGCGTGCGGGCAGCGCGCCGCGCGAGGACAGCAGGGGGCGGAGGTGCTGCGCGGGGTGGGCGGTAGCACTGGCGCCGGAGGCGTCGAGGTCGGCGGCGGTGGTCTCGGCCGCGGTCATGGCCGGCAGCTCCGGCGCGAGTGCCAGGTCGCCCAATCCGGGAAGGACGTCCTGGATCTCGCCGGTGTAGGTGCCAGCGGACCACAGCGCGGTGCGCCGGTCCATGCCGAGCCCGTCGAACGCGCCGGCGGTGGCCAGCTGCTCCATCAGCTTCGCCGGCAGCCGGGTGCGGCGGGCGACGTCGGCCACCGAGCGGAAGGCCGAAGGGCCGCGCGCGGTCAGGATCCGCTCGGCGATCAGCTCACTGATCCCGGTCACCGAGGTCAGTCCTCGGCGGATCGCAGGCCGCCGCGTCGGCTGATCGGCGTGAGGCTCGAGCGTGGCGTGCACGCCGGAGCGCTGGATGTCGACGCTGCGGACCTCGATGCCATGCTGCTTGGCGTCCTGGATAAGGGTCTGGGAGTCGTAGAAACCCATCGGGAGATGCGCCATAATCCCAGCCAGCATGGCGTGCGGATAGTGGTGCTTGACCCAGGCGCTGGCATAGATAATACCCGCCATCGACTGCGCGTGAGATTGCGGAAATCCATAATCCGAAAACGCTTCTATCATGCCGACAATGCGCTCGGAGGCGACGCGGTCGATGCCCTTGCCAGCCATACCGGTGAGCAGCCGGCCGCGCAACTGCGCCACCCTTTCCGGGGAGTTTTTGGCGGCCATTGCCTTACGGAGGCGGTCCGCTTCACCCGGGGTGAAACCTGCGCAGTCTATAGCCAGCGCCATGGCCTGCTCTTGCCACAACGGTACTCCGAGCGTTTTGGACAGTGCAGGCTCGGCGAGCGGATGCGGATAAGTCACCGGCTCCAGACCGGCCCGCCGCCGCAAATAGGGGTGCTTTGATCCCGCCTGAATCGGGCCCGGCCTGATGATCGAGGCGGCCACCGCGAGGTCATCGAAACAGCGCGGCTGCAGTTGCGGCAGCGTCGAGACCTGTGCCCTCGACTCGGCCTGAAAAGACACCGATCGTCCGGCCTGCGGCGATCATGGCATACACGTCCGGGTCGTCCTGCGGGATGGAGGCCATATTCACGGTGATTCCATGGTGTTCGGCGATCAGGTTGCACGCGGTGTGCAGGGCGGCCAACATGCCCAACCCCAGGATGTCGATCTTTAGAAGTCGGGCGGCGGCCACATCGTCTTTATCGCCCTGCAGGACCGAGCGGCCTTCGCGTGTGGCCCATTCGACCGGCATGATGTCCCCGATCGGCTGGCGGGTCAGCATCATCCCTCCGACGTGGACACCCAAATGCCGCGGCAGTGTATGCAGTTGCCCGGCGAGGGAGCGCACATCGTCGGGGATGTCGGCCTCGGGGCCGGGGGGATCGTGGTGGATATGACGGGTCATCTCGTTGATCCGTGCCATCGGATAGCCGAGCGCACGTGCCGAGTCCCTCAGACTCAACCGGGGCTGGTAGGTGATGAGGTTCGCCACCTGGGCGCAGTGCGACCTGCCGTATTTGGTGTAGAGGTACTGGATGACCTCCTCTCGGCGGTCGTTCTCGAAATCGATATCGATGTCCGGGTCGGCCTTTTCCGCGTGCAGGAATCTTTCGAAGAGCAGGCCGTGTTTGAGTGCGTCGACGGACGTGATGCCCAGGGCGTAGCAGACCACTGAGGACGCGGCGCTGCCGCGGCCCTGGCACCAGATCCCCTGCTCGGCCGCGTACTGGGTGATGTCCCAGCAGATCAAGAAGTAGCCTGGCATGCCCATGTTGCAGATGACGGACAGCTCGTAGTCGAGCTGTTTCCAGGCCGCCGCGGCAGAGGGGGCGGTGCGCGGACCGTAGCGGCGGGCACAGCCGGCCTCGGCGAGGTGGCGCAGGTAGCTGTCGGGTGTGTGGCCGGCGGGCACGTCGAAGTCCGGCAGCTGCGGGCGCAGTTTGTTCAGGTCGATGACGCTGCTGCGGGCGAGGTCGACAGTCGATGCGACGGCCTGCGGGTAGCGGGCCATGACGATGCGCATCTCCTCGGCGCTGCGCAGGTGCGCCGTCGGGGCCGGCGGCAGTTCCCCGATGGCGGTGTCGAGGTTCTCGCGGCGGTGCAACGCGGTCAGCGCCGCGGCCAGACGCGCGGAACGCGGAGCCGCGTAGCGGACCGCGTTGGTGGCCACCACCGGCAGCCGCCACCGCTTGGCCGCCGCGTGCAGGGCGGCGTTGCGCGGGCCGTCCTCCGGCAGGCGGTGGTCGACGAGTTCGGCGTGCAGATGGGTGCGGCCGAAGAGTTCGGTCAGCCGGTCGATCCGCGTGTGGAGGGCGTCGGTGTCGTACGCCGCTTCACCGACCGTGGGACAGCCGGTGAGGATCGCCCACTCGCCCTCGTGTGCGGCAGCCGCCAGCGCGTCGAGGTCGTAGAGCGGGGCGTTCTTGGCGCCGGCCAGCTGCCCGGCACTGATCGCCGCGGACAGGCGGGTGAAGCCCAGCAGGCTGCGGGCGAGAACAACGATCGACCCGAGGCTCTGGTCGAGGGTGAGTTCGGCGCCGTAGATGGTGCCGACGCCGTGCTCAACGGCGGCCTGCGCCAGGCGCCTGGCGCCGTAGAGCCCATTGGTGTCGGTGATCGCGATGGCCTCGGTGCCGAGGCGGCCGGCCTCGGCGACCAGCGCCTCCACGTGGTCGGCGCCGAAGAGAAAGGAGGTGGCCGAGTGCACATGCAGCTCCGCCCAGCCGCCGCCGGGCGGTGGCGTGGTGCGTGGATGGGGGAAGCGCAGCACCGTCCCGTGGCGGTCAGCCATAGAGGGCCTCGACCGCCCATCGGCCCTCCCGGATGTGCAGGAGCCAGGCGCGGCCGTCCGCGCACGCGAGCTGCAGCCGAGCCAGGCGGCGGGCCTGGGCGGGGATCCACCAGTCCTCCAGCACCGGCCACGGTCCGGTCCACCCGGTCACCGCGACCGGCGCGACGCCGTCGATGGACAGCGCGGCCGGGGGCTGGGAGAGCAGAGCGCGTCCGCTTACCCCGACCGGGCTGCCATCCGCCGCCAGCAGCCGGGCGGGGCGCGGGGTGGGATAGACGACGGCCGGATGCGGGGCCGGCAGCCGCCCCGGCCACGTCCCCTCCACCCGGGGGCGCGAGCGCGCGTCGCCATAGGGGATGGTCACGACCCGCTCGCCCGGGCCACGCCCGCCGGCGAGTTCCTGGCGCACCACCGCGCGGTGCCCGAGCATCGCCTGCAGCTGTCCCGCGGCGTGCTCCAGCTCCTGCGGCGCGATCCGCGGCCCGAACAGCAGCGACTGCCTGTCGGTCGCTGCCGACAGTCCCTCCGGGACCAGCCGCAGTGTGGTGATCCCCGCCGCGGCGGCATCGAGCTGCCCGGTCTCGGCCCAGGCGGAGATCTGCCAGCGCACCCGCTCGGCCACCGCCAGCGCCGAGAGCCGCCCCTCGTGCCGCCACAGCCGCGACAGACGCAGCCCGGTCGCGAGCCCCACTTCGACCTGCAGCCTGGCGCACACCGCGCCGACCCGCGCGAGGCGGGCGTGTCGCTGTTCGGCGAGCGCTTTGGCGATGAATGCGACCGGCTCGAGGTTGTCCTCGGCCGGCTCGAACGCCTGCGTCACGCTGTAGTCCTGCTCCGCCCCGGACACGTTCAGCGGCCGGGCCTCCAGGCCCCGGGCGGTGCGCTGGGCCGCGGCGGCATCCTGCCCGAACCGGGCCAGCACCCGCTCGCCCGGCAGTGCCGCGAACGCCCCCAACGTGGCGATGCCCAGGCGGGGCAGCAGCTGAGACAGCCGCGGTCGGCCCAGCACCCCCACCGGATACGGGGCCAGAAAGGCCGCGGTCTGCCCGATCGGCACCAGCTGGCCGGCCTGAGGGGCGCGCACCGCCAGAGCGGCGGCGAACACGCTCCGCCGCCCCGGTACGCGCCTCGATCCCGGCTTCCGCCAGCACGGTGGTGATCTGCTCGGCCAGGGCGTCCTCGCCGCCGAAGTACCGGGCGGGCCCGCGGGCGGGCAGGGCGACCAGACCCGGCCGCAGGACCTCCATGTGCGGGGCGATTCGCTTCTCCAGCAGCCGCAGCACTGGCTCGAACGCCCGCATCTCCCCTTCGGGATCGCGGTCGAGCAGTCTGAGCTGGGGGCAGCGTCCAGATGCCTGCCGTACCCGCATCCCGCGCTTCACACCCTGGCGGCGAGCCGCCTTCGAACAGGCCACCACCCGCTCCCGCGCGACGATCGCCACCGGCTCCGCATGATCCGCACCCGCGGCCACCACGGGCCAGTCCATCGCCCAGATCACTAGCGCACGCACGTTCTCCGGACTATTCATCTGATGCAACACCCCGCCTGCAACGTCCGGTTCGCGACGTCGGGCACGGAGCGGTGTGCTGTCGCCACGACCTGCAGGGTTGCCCCAACGCTGGCCCTAGCACAACAATGTTGCATCTGATGCAACAGCGGGAGGTGGTATGCGCCGACTGGACATGCCGGGCGCGGCGCACCTGGTGCTCGCCGAGGGGGTGATCCATCTCGACGAGGCCGCAGCCGTGTTCGAGGCGATGCTGGAGGGCTGGGCGAGGCAGCAGCAGAGCCGGTTCCTGCAGCCCACAATGATCAATCCGCGGTTGTCGCTGCTGCGGCGCTTCCGGGACTTCAGCGGCGACTACCCGTGGAGCTGGGGACCCGGCGATGTCGAGGACTTCACCGTGGCGCTGTGCGCCAAGCAGCGAGCGCACTCGACGATCCGGGGCTACCAGATGGACGTGGGCTTGTTCTGCGACTACCTCGTCGATGCCCGCTACGGCTGGCAGGCGACGTGCCTGGAACGCTTCGGCCAGGCCCCAGTACAGATCTGCCACGAGTACAACACCGTCGCCCATCTGAATGAGTACGAGGGCCGTCCCGAGCGGCGGCCGATGACGCACGAGGAGCTGCAGGCGTTCTTCGATCATGCGGATGCCCGGGTGCAGCGGATCGTGGACAGGGGCCGTAAGGGCGCGATGGCGGCGTTGCGGGACGCGATGCTGTTCAAGGTCAAGTACGCCTGGGGGCTGCGCCGTCGGGAGCTGGTCCGCCTGGACCTTCCGGATCTGCGGCCGAATCCGCACGTGCAGGAGTGGGGCCGGTACGGGTCGCTGCACGTGCGCTACGGCAAGGCGGTGCGCGGCAGTCCGCCACGCCGGCGCACCGTGCTGAGCGTGCCGGAGTTCGACTGGGCGATCGAGGGCCTGACCCAGTGGGTGGAGGAGGCCCGGCCGCGGATGCGCGGGGCGGGGCATCCGGCGTTGTGGCTGACCGAACGGGCCAGCCGGGTGTCGGTGGACTACGTGGACACGCGGTTCGCCGAGCTGCGCGACGAACTCGGCCTGGACAAGGCCCTGGTGCCACATTGCCTGCGCCACAGCTACATCACTCACTTGATCGAGTTCGGTTATCCGGAACAGTTCGTGCGCGAGCAGGTCGGCCACCGCAGTGCGTCGGCGACGGCGATCTACACCTCGGTGAGCAACGACTTCAAAAACCAGATACTGGCCCGGGCATTGGCCCGGGTCTACGCACCACAAGGAGGCGGCCCGCGATGACGCGGAAGATGACCTTTCACTGGCACCTGCGGCAGCTGATGGCCGCCCGGGGCATGTTCCAGACCTCCGAGCTGGTGCCACGGCTCGCCGAGCGGGGCGTGCACCTGTCCCGTGAGCAGGTCTACCGGCTGGTGACCCAGCCGCCCCAGCGGCTGAACATGGAGGTCTTCGTTGCCCTGTGCGACATCCTGACCTGCACACCCAACGACCTCATCGAACCGTTCGAACTCCCGCAGTCCCAGCGCCAGGACGCCGCGGTCGGCGACCAGCATGCCGGGAGCACCGGCGTCGGTGAGCTGCGGCCGGTACGCGCCCGGATCGTCAAGCCGCCCGAGGAGTCGAACTGAGCTACCAGCGGCCCCGCGGGCGCTGCACAGAGTGCCGGCGTGACGGGCTGGAGCTGCGCCTGGTCGGCGAGAGCGGCGGGTTGTGCAAGGCGTGCTACGCGCGACGGCGCCAGGAGCCGTGCATTCGCTGCGGACGGCTTCGGCCGGTGAACCGGCGCCTGGCCGAGGGGCCGCTGTGCCTGCGCTGCTACCGGCACGAGCCGGACGTGCAGGTGATCTGTATCCGCTGCGGCCGACGCAGCTGGGCCGACTCGCGCACGCCGGACGGCCCGTTGTGCGGCAGCTGCAGCCCACGCCGGCTGGTGCGCTGCGCACGCTGCCGGAACGTGCGCCCAGTCTTCCGCGTCGACCTGCCCGACAGCCCGATCTGTAAGCACTGCTACGGGGCGCTGTGCCGCACGGTGCACCCCTGCCCGAGCTGCGAGCAGCCCACCGTGGTGATCTTCCCCGACCCGCGGGCACCGGGGCGGCGGGTGTGCGCCAGGTGCGCCGGGCGCCGTTCACCGTTCGCCTGCCGGCGATGCGGCAGCGAGGAGCACCACTACGGGCGCCACTGCGCGGCGTGCGTGCTGGCCGAGCGCGCCACCGTGCTGCTCACCGCCCCGGATGGGGAGGTGCACCCACGGCTGCAGCCGGCGCTCGATGCGCTCCTGGCCGTCGAGCGGCCCAAGTCGACGATCTACTGGATGCAGATCAGCAAGGCCGCTGTCCTGCTTGGAGACATGGCCGCCGGACGGTGCCGATCAGCCACGAGAGCTTGGACGCCCTGCCGCGCACGGGCTGGGCGGACTTCCTGCGCGACTTCCTCGTCGTCGTGGGTGTCCTCCCCGAGCGCCAGCTCCACCTGGCCCGCCTGGCGCCGTGGCTGGACAGTCTGCTCGCCGACCGGCCGGCCGAGCAGGCTCGCATCGTGCGCACCTACGCCACGTGGCAGGTTCTGCGAAGGCTGCACGCCAGCTCCGCTACCGCGCCCGTCAGCTACGCCCGGGCGCACCGCGCCCGCTCCTGCATCAGCCGCGCCGCCGACCTGCTGGCCTGGCTGGAGCAGCGCGGGCAGGACCTGCCCACCTTGCGTCAGGCAGATCTGGATCAGTGGCTGCGCGAGGCCCCCGGTGGGCGCAACTACGTAGCGCCGTTCCTGACCTGGGCGCGCTCCCGCCGGCTGACCGGCGACGTGACCGTGCACCGGCCGCCGGAGAGCGAGCCGACCGCGGGGATCGATCACGACGACCGCTGGGCGCTGGTGAACGAGCTGCTGCACACCCAGCATGCGGCCATCGAGCTGCGCGTCGCCGGCCTGTTCGTCCTGCTCTTCGCCCAGCCGCTGTCCCGGATCAGCACTCTCACGGTCGGGGACGTACACCTGGGAGACCGCCGCGTCGAAGTCCGCTTCGGTACGGACATGATCGTCCTGCCGGATCCGCTGGCCGACCTGGTCCGCGACCTGGTCGGCCGCCGCGGCCACTCCAGCTACCCCGATCAGCAGCGCACCTGGCTCTTCCCCGGCGGCGCCCCCGGCCGACCACTCACCGATCTCGCCCTGGGCCGGCGCCTTCGCGATCTCGGAATGCCCCGCATCCGCAGCGCACGCAACAGCGCCCTGATGCATCTGGCGGCCCAGCTGCCGTCGCCGATCCTGGCCAGCCTGCTCGGCCTGCTCGGCCTGCTCGGCCTGCACCCAAGCCGCGCCGCCGCCTGGGGAAATCTGGCCAAACGCGACTGGGCCGCCTACACCGCGCACCGCGCACACCGACCAGACCGGCGCGACAGCACGGACTCGTAGGGCGCCCGCCTGCCTCCGCAGGCCAACCTGTCTCGGCGATCGTTTCCTCACAGCACGAGAATCGGATATTTGTTCGATCCAGGCAAGGTGGCCAGCCGGTATTCACCTGATTGGCAACAAGCCGCACCGCAGGTCGATCCAACTGACCTTCTGGTACGTGCTGTTGGCGAGGGGGCGCGTCGCGGGAGTGGTGCACGGCGCAAATCGAACGAACGCGGACCGAGCGTTGTTGTTGGCCGGCGGACGGCCTCCATCAACCGCCGTATGGCAGAACTGCGCCTGACCCGCGCAGCCCTGCACGAGCCGGCGCAACGAGCCGCCGACACCGAGCCGGCCTCGTGCACCTGCGCGGATACCTGCCGCATCATCAGCCCTCGTGCGCGAGACGCCTCGCCGCAAGCGATCCAGGCAGCGAGTCGCGAGCCGCGCGTGGGGGTGTGCTGATCCGGACCGTGGCATCGCAACTGCCCGGCCGGGAGTGCGGGCAAGCACCCGGCTTCCCCGGTTATCGCAACATCCATGTGGGCCTGCAGCGGCGGGAGCGGTGCGAGGAACTCCTCGACCTGCAGGGGAGGTGCTGCTGGTTTCGCTGTCTCAGCCGTGGGGATTGAGTAGCTGATGTCCGGTTTCGAGGCCGGACAGGACGGGGGCCTGCAATGCCGGACACGCATGGCACAGGCGATGACTGGCTGGACCTGGCGGACGCGATCATGTTGCTGCGCAACCAGATCGTCAGCGCCCAGTCCCGCATCGCGGATCCCAATGGGCAGGGGGACCGGGGCGTTCGCTTCGGGCTGGGGGAGATCACCGTGGAGCTCGGCATGGAGCTGGGCCGGAACACGGGGGCGGACGGTTCGCTGCGGTTCGCCGTCGTGGGCGTTGGAGCCGCTCTCGGCGGAAAGCGCGAGAGGACCGAGACCACCACCCACAGGGTCACGGTGCGCCTGAACCCGCACACGCCGGACGGCCGCCCGAGCGAGGTCGGGGACCGGGAATAGCGACCAGCGCGGACAGCAAGGCGAGATCCAGGGGGCGTGGGGCATGGGGGAGTTGGACCGGCTGGTACAGGTGCGCCTGCGCCCGCCAGGGGAAGGGGACAACCCGTACTTCGGCAGTGGCTACATGGTGGGGCCGCGGCTGGTTCTGACAGCCGCTCATATCCTGGGCGCCGACGGGTCCGTCCCTCGGCGGGGAGCGATCACGGTCTGTCGGTCGGGCTCTCTGTCTGCTGAGCCTGCCAGTGGTACGGACCGGGAGTTCCCGGCGACCGTGCGCTGGTACCACAAGGACAAAGACGTGGATGCGGCACTGGTCGAGGTCGACGACACCGACGGCTGGCCCGTGCCCGAGTCCCTCCAGGACACCGGCACCCGCCCGCCGCAGCGCTGGGGCCGCCTCATCGGCACCCGCCCGCACCCGGTGAGCCTGTTCGGCTATCCCCGCATGTACAGGGAATCCGGCCCTGGCCCTCGCCGGGGCATGCAGCTTGACGGGCGCATCTCCCCCACCAGCGAATACCTGGCTGGCCGCTACGAGATCACCAGCACCGATCCCACCCTCAAGCCGGACCTGGAGCCAGCCTCGCCCTTGACCCGCTGGTCGGGCATGTCCGGGGCTGCGGCGCTGGCCTACAGTCGCGACGGCGACCTGCTGTGCGGCGTCACCCGCTACGACCTCAAAGCCGACGGCGGCACCATCCTCACCGCCACCCCCACCAGCAGCCTCCTGGCCGCCCCCGGATTCCGCGCTGCCCTCACCCGCCACACCGGCTGGACCCCGGCCCTGGAACCGGTCGAACCCGCCCACCTGCTCGCCCCCGCAGCCCTCCACCGCGACCTGCGCTCCCCGGCCATGCTACTGCGCGCCGACACCGAGGCAGTCGCCTTCCACGGCCGCGACAGCGAACTGCAGCGCCTGCGGGCCTGGTGCAAAACCGGCCCCGGTGCTCTGTCCGTCCAGGCGATCACCGGCCCCGGCGGACAGGGCAAGACCCGCCTGGCCCGCCGCCTGGCCGGCCTCCTGGACGAACAGGACTGGGCAGAGTTCGGCCGTCCTAGGTGGGTTATCGGGCACGTGCACTCCCGCCTCACCGACCACGACATCCACACCGACTTCACCCCCCTGGACACCGCCCTGCCCTTACTGCTTATCGTTGACTACGCCGAGGCCCGGCCGCAGCTCCTGCACAGCTTGATCCAGCACCTGCAGGCTTCCCGCCACAAGGTCCGCGTGCTGCTGCTGGCCCGTTCCGACGGGCCCTGGCGCACAGCCGCCTTCAGACTCACCACCGACACCACGCACCAGATCCTCAATGCGACTGTCGTGAGCGAACTGGATCCGCTGCTGCCCGCCGCTCCCACACCCCTGGCCCGTACCCGTGCGTTCACCCGCGCTGTGACCGGGCTCGCCCGCCTGCTGCCCTTGGTCCCTGACATGCCTGCATACGACTGGGGCGCCCTGGCCGCCGCCGTCCAGGCCCCGGACGACATCCGCAGCCCGCGCTACGACAACATCCTCACCCTGCAGATGACCGCCCTGACCACACTCCTGCAGGACGGCCCCGCCCCCGTCACGATCACACCGGTCCAGAACACCGAGGACGTCCTACTTCAGCATGAAGCGCGCTACTGGGCTAGAAGTGCACAAACCCCCGCCTTCGAATTGGACGCCCTGACGCCGAAGACGCTGGCACACGCGGTGGCGGTCGCGGCCGTATGCGGAGCCGCCACCGACGACGAGGCCCGCAAGGTGACCCGCACTATCCGCGGAATCCCCGAGACCCAGATCGGCACCACAACAGAGTGGCTCGCCGCGCTGTACCCGCCGGACGCCGGGCGCTACTGGGGCTCCCTGCTCCCGGACCGGGTCGCCGAATACCACGCCTCCACCGTCCTGACCGGCCCCGGCACCCGCCTGCCCGTGCTCATGAAAGCCGCTGCCCCAGACCAGAAGGCGCAACTCATCATCGTCCTAGCACGCGCTGCCGTGGCCCACTACAACGCCCGGCGCACCCCCGCCAGCCGCCAGGTCCTGGACGACTTGAACACCACCTTGGACACCATCACCCCCCACCGCCGAGTTCTGGAGAGCGCCCTCGCAGCACTGCCCACCTCCCACGTCCTCGCGTCCCTCGCAGCACGACTCACTGGTGACCTCGCGGCAACCCAACGCAACCGAGCACAGGAAGAACTCGCCCTCCTCGCCCACTCGCTGACCGCCCTCGGTAACTGGTTGGGGACGGCGGGGCGGCCGGCGGAGGCCCTGCAGGCGACCGCAGAGGCGGTGGCGATCTATCGGCGACTGGCCGATCCAGTCACCGGCAACCCCGCCGCCCACGAACCCGCCCTCGCCCACTCGCTGACCAACCTCAGCATCGAGCTGACTGCGGCAGGGCGGCGAGCAGAGTCCTTGGAGGCGGCCAGAGAGGCGGTGGCGATCTATCGGCGCCTGGCCGATCCAGTCACCGGCAACCCCGCCGCCCACGAACCCGCCCTCGCCCGTTCGCTGTCCAACCTCGACCGCAGGTTGTCGGAGGAGGGGCGGCCGATGGAGGCCATGGAGGCGGTCGCAGAGGGGGTGGCGATCTATCGGCGACTGGCCGACCCGGACATCGGCAACCTCGCCGTCCACGACCCCGACTTCGCCGCCTCGCTGTACGAACTCGGCCGCGGGTTGTCGGAGGAGGGGCGGTCGGCGGAGGCTGTGGAGGCGACCGCAGAGGCGGTGGCGATCTATCGGCGACTGGCCGACCCGGACACCGGCAACCCCGCCGCCCACGAACCCGCCCTCGCCCGTTCGGTGTACAACCTCGGCCTCCATCTTTCGGCGGCGGGGCGGATGGCGGAGTCCTTGGAGGTGGCCGCAGAGGCGGTGGCGATCTTTCGGAGGCTGGCCGGTCCAGTGACCGGCAACCCCGCAGCCCACGAACCACCTCGGCGACTCGTTGTCGACGGCGGGGCAGCGGGCGAAGGCCCTGGAGGTAGCCACAGAGGCGGTGGCGATCTATCGGCGACTGGCCGACCCGGACACCGGCAACCCCGCCGCCCACGAACCCGCCCTCGCCCACTCGCTGGCCAACCTCGGCGTCTGTCTGTCGGAGGAGGGGCAGCGGGCGAAGGCCCTGGAGGTGGACCTCGGCGACTCGTTGTCGACGGCGGGGCAGCGGGCGAAGGCCCTGGAGGTAGCCACAGAGGCGGTGGCGATCTATCGGCGACTGGCCGACCCGGACATCGGCAACCCTGTCGCCTACGAACCCGCCCTCGCCCTCTCGCTGTACAACCTCGGCGTCTGTCTGTCGGAGGAGGGGCGGCGGGCGGAGGCCCTGGAGGTGGCCACAGAGGCGGTGGCGATCTATCGGCGACTGGCCGACCCGGACACCGGCAACCCCGCCGCCCACGAACCCGCCCTCGCCCGCTCGCTGGCCAACCTCAGCATCGGGTTGTCGGCGGCAGGGCGGCGAGCAGAAACCCTGGATGTCAACGCAGAGGCGGCGGCGATCTATCGGCGCCTGGCCGACCCGGTCACCGGCGACCCCACTGTCCACGAACCCGACTTCGCCGCCTCGCTGACCAACCTCGGCCACGGCTTGTCAGACGCGGGGCGGCATACAGAGGCCGTGGAGGTGGCCGCAGAAGGGGTGGCGATCTATCGGCGTCTGGCCGACCCGGACATCGGCAACCCCGCCGCCCACGACCCCAACCTCGCCCGCTCGCTGAACAACTTCAGCGTCTATCTGTTGGCGGCGGGGCGGTGGGCGGAGGCCCTGGAGGCGGCCACAGAGGCAGTGGCGATCTATCGGCGTCTGGCCGACCTGGTCACCGGCAACCCCGCCGCCCACGAACCCGACCTCGGCCGCTCGCTGACCAGCCTCGGCAACTGCCTGTCGCCGGCGGGGCGGCATACAGAGGCCGTGGAGGTGGCCGCAGAGGGGGTGGCGATCTATCGGCGTCTGGCCGACCCCGTCACCGGCAACCCCGCCGCCCACGAACCCGACCTCGCCCTCTCGCTGACCAACTTCGGCAACTGCCTGTCGCCGGCGGGGCGGCAGGCGGAGGCCCTGGAGATAGCCGCAGAGGGGGTGGCGATCTATCGGCGTCTGGCCGACCCCGTCACCGGCAACCCCGCCGCCCACGAACCCGACCTCGCCCACTCGCTGCACAACCTCGGCGCCCATCTTTATGCGGCGGGACGCTGGGCGGAGGCCCTGGAGGTGGCCGCAGAAGCCGTGGAGATCTACCGCACGCTTATAGCCGTGGAACCCGCAGGGTTCATCTCGATGCTGCGTAGCGTGTTGAGATTGCAGGCCGGGGCACTCCTCGGCCTCGGTCGTCTCCAGGATGCGCAAGTCGTACGCGATTGGCTTGCGGCGAATCCTGGAGATCCCGACTCTCACAAATGAACCTCTCCGAGAGAAAGATCGAATACGGCCGCCGAACCGGCCCCGACGCCTGATCAACTCTCAGAACCTGTCCTCAACCAAGTGGTAGCGGACCTCCGTTCCGGGTCCGGGCGTGATGACCCCCAGGACACCACCAAGACGGACGCCGACGACGTCGAGCGCCATCCCTGCCCGCGCTGCGGAGCCCGACCCGGTTCGCCCTGCCGCTCACGCTCCGGTGCGGTCGCCGGGATCTGAGGTTGGAAAAGGTTCACTGCTTGGATCAAGAAGAATCCGGCGGCTGCCTACGCCTTCTGCGTCACCGCCGTAGGCCTAATCGGGCCTTACAACGGCTAACACAATGAGGTGGATCGGCGCTGATCGCCGTGTCTGAGGCGGGAGTTGAACGTTCCGTCGGGTGTGGGGATGTCGCCGTGGATCGTGTCGGATGAGCTGTGGGATCGTCTGGAGCCGCTGCTGCCGCAGCGTGAGCGGCGGTTCCGGTATCCGGGCCGTATGCCGCTGCCGGACCGGGAAGGGCTGTGCGGGATCTTGTACGTGCTGCACACCGGAATCCAGTGGGAGTACCTGCCTCAGGAGCTGGGCTACGGCTCGGGTATGACCTGCTGGCGACGGTTGCGGGACTGGAACGAGGCCGGCGTCTGGCAACGGCTACACGAGGTCCTACTCGCCGAGCTCAATGCCGCCTCACGGCTGGACTGGTCCCGCTGCGTGGTCGACTCTTCCCATGCCAGGGCCCTAAAAGGGGGATCCACACGGGCCCGTCGCCGGTCGACCGGGGCCGAGCCGGCTCGAAGCACCACTTGATCACTGACGGGCACGGCACGCCGCTCGCAGTCCTGCTGACCGGCGGCAACCGCAACGACGTCACCCAGCTCCTGCCGCTGCTGGACGCGCTCCCGCCGGTCCGCGGCCGTGTCGGGCGACCGCGCCGCAAGCCCGACTCGCTCTTCGCTGACCGCGGCTACGACCATGACCTCTACCGCGACCAGGTCCGCGAACGCGGCATCATCCCGGCCATCGCCCGCCGCGGAACCCGACACGGCACCGGACTGGGCATCTATCGCTGGGTGATCGAGAGGAGTTTCGCCTGGTTGCACGGCTTCCGACGCCTGCGGATCCGCTGGGAACGACGAGCCGACATTCACGAAGCGTTCCTCAAACTCGCCTGCTGCCTGATCACCCACCGGCAGATCAAGGCGCTGTGCTGACCGTCAAGGACGTTCAGCCGGACGCCCTCGCTCACTTCAGCGGCTCGAACTCCAGGAAGCTGCGCATCTCGACGGCGAGGTTGCGCATGTCCTCCCCTGGAGCGTGATTCGTCGTCGCCTCGAAATGCCACTCGTCGTCGGGGATGCGGTCGTGCAGCCCCCAAGTCAACTGCACGCACGATCCTGTGTGCTCAGCAGACAGCGTCAAGTCCCTTTCCAGTGACCGCCAGGTCCGGGCACCGATCCACCCACGGAAGTCCTCCGAGAGCTCGTCCAGAAAGACGTCAAGACCGTCACCGCCCCAGGTCCTCACCGTGACCTCGATCCGCACCCCGTCACTGTGTGCTGTCACGACGAAGTCCCGCATCGGGTCGTCCGGCTCGTTCGGGAAAGAGCGCGTCAGCCGATCGAAGCACAGCTTGATCGCTCGCGGGCTCTCGCCGCCCACACGGACGGCCGGACTCGTCTCGCCTTCCTCCTGCATAGGCGCAGGCTACGGGTACACGAGCCACCGTGACCAAGGCGTTTGGCACGGTTGCTGAGCTACCGCCTGTGACAGGAGTGCGAGCGCAGAACACATCGCTTCATTCTGTTAGCCGTTGTTAGGCCGGGGTCAGACCGGTCGGGACCTGCCACTGATAGCGGCGGCCCTTGTTGGTCAGACGCAGGCCCTGCTTGAAGACGGCCAGCCCCAGTTCGTTGGACGCCCTCGCCAACAGTGGCACGGTGTCACCGGCCTTTGCGTATCCCATGCTCAGCGGGGACTGGGCGGCGAGGACGAGCCGGGTGTGGTCGGCCGGCGGGACTGAGACGAAGTCTGCGGTCCGGTCCCCGGCGAGGTGGCGCACCAGAGTGGGGCCCACGCCGGCGAACAGCGGGGTGGGCAGAATCTCGCGGATGAAGTCCAGGATGCCCTTCGTCAGGACGGTGCCGGCCTCGGAGGGCCGCTGCTGGCGCCGTAGAACGGCGTCCACCAGAGCAGCACCGTCGTCGAAGGAGGAGGGGTTGACCTTCTCCTCGACGCCGAGGACCTGGCCGATGATCCGCCAGATGTGGAAGAAGGCGTCCCTGTCCTGGGAGGGGAGCTCGATGCCGAGCCGGGCCAGCCCGCGGGGGATGATGACGGAGAAGCACATCAGGGTGGCGGCCAGGTCTTCCTGGTTGACGGGCACGCCCCAGGAAGTGTCCCAGTCCTCCCTGCGCGACAGGTGGTAGCGCATCGTGGCGTGCAGGAGGCGGATCTTCTGGGCTGTACGCACCCCACGCGCGCCCGGCGCGAGGCTGCCGGTCTCCAGGACATCGACGACGAACTGCGCGGTCTCCATCAGCCGGCGGAAGACACCCTGGGTGAGGCGGGTGGAGTGGTAGAGGACCTGTGTGCCGTCGCCGCAGCTGTAGCACAGGGGCAGGGAGCCGCACAGCAGCGTGCTGGTGATGTGCCCCTGGTAGCGGCCGAGCAGGCCCTGACCGCGTGCCGTCAGCTCCGGGTCGGCCCACTGGGGCAGGACTGCACTGCGGGTGAAGTATTCCTGCAGTTTCGGCGGCAGCCCGTCCGGGACGCGCTCACTGTTGCCCTCCAGGGCGAGGAGGGCCTGGCGGACCTGTTCCTGCCGGCCGAGCGCGTAGACCTCCTCGATCGCGGCGTCGGCCATGGGATCGCCGGTCTTCCGCAGCGGGGCCAGCAGGTCATCGGTCCACTTCATAGCGGGCACGCGCATCTCCGTTGCCATAGCGCTGTAGGCGGGTGGGGAAGGAAGCAGACAGCCCGCCAGGCCGTGACTTCGTAGCCGGGCGTGCAGACCGCTCGACCTCCGTTCTACTGGCCTTCGTTGAGCACCTGGAGCCCTCATCACCCGAACAGATCAGGCTGAATCGATCCGTCGTCGCTCTGGCGGGGCCTGTTCCACTCAGCGGCGGGACGCGCCGGGTGCGAGCGACTGTGCCCGGCGGGGCCGTGATGCCTGGCTCCCTCTTGGTCACGTCTGAACGACGCACGGGACTTCGCCGCCTGCCGGGCCGCGGCGGACACCGGCTTCAGGAAGAGCGAAGTCAGCGACTCTGGCGACCGCAAGGAGCAGGCATCGAAGTCGGCGCCGCCTTCTGCGTGGTCACAGGCCAAGGGGCTGCTGCACTCACCGGAATTGGCGAGATGTGCGGGCTCCGCACCGGCGATGCCTGCCACGAGCATTAGCGGAGTCCTCTACGTCTGGACGAAGAAGTGACCAGGAGTCAGTGGAAAGCCGGACGATCCGTGGTGGGACCGGCTGGAATACGGCGGAAGTGTGCCTCTGAGGCAAGATTTCGCAGGTCAACGCATTGTGACGCCATGCCGGGCTGCTGCGGAAAACCGCATGCTTACCGCGTCAGCGGCTGCCTCTTCCGGCCGTATTCCAGTCTGGCCCCCATGTGGAGCGTCCCGTTCACCGGCCCATATACGGGTCTCGGCAGGATCCCCACCCATACCTCGGACAACGACGGACCTGTCCACCCGTCACGGCAAGGACCGTTGCAGTACTAGCCGCTGTAAGGCGTGTTGTCCGTGTTGACCCGGCAGACGATCATGTTCGTCTCGGGGTTCAGGCACGTGATTTTCAATGCAGAGTCGAGGAGAGCCGAGAGGGGCCCTGCGATGCCATTGAAGGTTTTGACGTCGCTCGCCCCCGGCGTGGCGTCTTGCGTCGGGCCCGTGGACCCCACCAGGGTCGCCTCACCGGTGGCCTTGTCGATCACCTCGACAGTGACAGGCGCGTGGAGGAGCATCTCCAGATCGCCGCCTGTGGCCTTCTGCAGGACACTGCTGGGCTTGAGGGTGGCGTTCGGCACCTTCAGGGCGATGAGCACGCCGCTATCGGGGGTGCTCGGGGACGTGTCCGCCTCCATCCAGACCCCCCGGACCCCCAGGGCAAGTCCGTCCGGACCGGTCTGCGCGATGAGGTGGGTGTTGCCCTTGAATTCGAGCGTGAGGGCGCCCACGACGTACAGCTTCAGCGGAACATAGTCGGCCCGCATGAGGGGGATGTCCACCCACACAGGTGACACGGGGACCCGGGGCAGGGCAGGTGCCGCATGGGCGCTTCCGGACAGCATCGTCCCGGTGCAAATCGCCACTGCAGCGGCCACGGCAACTGCCCTCTTCCTCACGAACCCATGGCGGCCTCGCTCGCACCTGGACATGCGTTGCTGAACCATCCGGCTTCTCCGTTCTCTGCTGCGACAGGACATGCGGCGCCCGACGAAGCCAACGCCTATGCCTGGCGGGCCCGTTCATGACGGCACGGAGTAACAACTAGTGCACATAGGGTAATTGGGCAAAATCTTGCGGCTCGCCCTGTTTCTGCTGCTACATTCACGCGCGCCTGAGCGCCCTTGACGGGTCGGGCCGCACCCCGGTTGGCGACGATGGGGTACTGGCGGTCACCCCTTCGACCGCCTGACGTACGACTGCGGTCCCCGTTACGAGGCACGTGACGGGGACTGTGGCGCGTCCGCTACTGGCCGACAGGAGTCCGGGATCAAGCCGATGCCGGCCGCCGCATGGCACGCGCGTCCGGCGTCCCATCGGAGTACCCGATCAACGGTCTTGCGATCATTCACCCTTCCAAGGCCGTGCCGATCTTCCGAGGTGTCGTTGGTTCAGAGTGCTCCAGCTGGTACCGCCGACAACCGACCCAGCGGAAGGAAGCCGACCACGGAGGAGCAAGGTGGCGCCCTTCAAGGAGCGGACGTGCGTGCTACCCGGCCTAGCGTCGTGTCACGCAAACGAGTGAACGCTCCGATCGGTCCTGTCGCAGTGCAGTTGGCAGGCGGAGGGCTACTGGCCTGCTGGTCTGCCAGGTCGGTTGAGAACGTTGACCCTCGCTGTTCTCAAGCGACCTGGTGTTCGAGCAAACCGGAGTCGTGCTGATGGACCGAGTAGTTCCCCACGGTCGCTCGGGTTCCCCGCTCAGCGCGCGACGGGATGAGAATCCGTCGGTACGAAGGAGAACGAGTGGGAATCCGACTGTCTCGACTCATTAGATCTTGCAGTGACAGAGCCGTTGACCTGCGGTGGCAGGTTGAGTTGCGACTCAGGGAAAGCAGCGTGAGGCGGCCTGAAGGGGCTGAGTCCGGCGCCGGGGGCGCGTCTCATCGATATTGTCGGGGCCAGTCTCAGGTTCGTGGCCAATTGGCCACTGGTAGGCCAATCGCCGCGAGATTCGGCCATGAAATTTGAGACCCTACACGGGCCGTGTAGGTTCTCAGGACGCGTGTCATACGGCGCCGCTGTGACCTGCGGTTCTGTCTGCCGTCTCACGCCGTGTCGTGCGTCGGTTGTCTCAGCTGCCGTGTCATTTCCTCAGCTCTCGTGTTCGATGCGAGCTGCAGACCCGAGCACCGCCCTCTGCTGCGGCTGAGGGGACCGGATGAGGCTGGTCCTTGGTCAGGAATGGTCTGATGTCCAGCCAAAATCTTGGAACTCGGTGCCAGGCTGACATGTGAGAAACCCTTGGTGCCGGTAGAACTCAATGGCCCAGCGGGCCGTGTTCAAGATCCCATGTTCTGGACAGTCAGTATCGGTGCGGGTGTCGTGGGAGTTGGCTAGGCAGATGGCGAACTCCTGGTCGACCAGCCGGTTCACTTGCTGGCGGGCAGCGTCCACTGCCGTCGCTCGTGTTTGCCCTGTTCGTTCTTCGTCTTTCGCGAGAATCGTCATGGAGTTGATATTCTTCTCGGATAGTTCCTTACGGTAGCTGCGCATGTCGTTGGCGAGTCTTACGCAAACCGCTGCGTGACGCATATGAACGGTCAGGTGGTCGATGTGGCGAAGCGCGGAAGCATCGCCTGTTCCGATGAGCATCGTCCAGAGGCAGGGGATCACTCCGATGCTCCGCAGACCGTTTTCGATGTAGTCCGCGTACGTCGGCTGAGTACCGTACTGCACGTAGTTCTGCCGCCATTCCTGCTCCTGCAGCATGGCGAGGAGGGTGTCGCTCAGGCTCCGTGCCAAGTATGGGCGTGCGGCGGTGAACACGTCAGAACGAGACAGCGCTTCGCATACTTCGTGCAGCAGGGCCGCGAGCGGATCTTCTCGTGAGCCATCGGGCACATCGGCGATCCCACGAGCGATGCCCACGTATCGCTCGAACCGGGGAGCGAATTCCTGGGCTGTCAGGGCGCCTTCGTCGACCAGGTCATCGAGTGCGAAGGTCCACAGAGCCCACATGCTGCTGGCCACCAGTGCCTCGATGCTGAGCCAGGGGGCGGGTTCGGCAAAGTACAGGCAGGTCGCATAGATCCGCTGTGGGTTGACCTCCGGCCAGCCGTGGGCCCAGCCTTCTAGCTGCTGGGTGGCTTGCCGTACGCGTTGAGCGCCCGCCGTGTCGTAACGCATGGCGGTGAAGTGTCCGGCGTCGCTGCACTGTGGCTTGTGGTTCATGGGCGCGTCTCCGGTGGATGTCGGGACAGTTGCGCGGCGAGGTTTCGTATGCGGGGCGGCTCGTGCTCTGACCGGGAAAGTCCGCGGGGTGGCGGTCCTGGCGTTTGGACCGTGTCCCGACGAGTGGTGGGATCGGTTAGGGACCTGGACATTGTGAGAGGGCGGGCGCCTACTGGGATGACACCTCGACCGAGTGGCGGTCGGCGACTTGGTTCCAGGCGAGGAACCCGGCGGTGGTCGCCAGCAGCCCGTTGCAGTCCCCGTCCATGACGAGCGGGGCACGTCCCAGGACCGAGCGAGGACGGCCGCTCGCGACCTGCCCCACCGGCACAGTCTCACCAACGGCCTCGAAATCGACCGAACCGCTGTCGACGTCGGCGGCCTACCACAGCGGCCGCACCGAAGGCGTCAACACCCGCACCAAGAAGATCATGAGACAGATGCACGGACTCGCCGGATTCGACTTTCTCCGGCACCACACCCTCCTGCCCCTGACGGACACCCGGCGTCACCACCGACTACGGGCCAGAGGCGAACGATTTACAGTCCCGGTGAGTGGGTGGTTGGGCTGGTGGTTCGTGGGAGGTGGTTCAAGGCGATCAGGGTGGGGGTGTTGGCGAGTTGCGGGAAGTCGTAGGGGATAGGGCGGGGACCGACTTGGTCGGGTGGGGAGGCGAAGGTGCCGTCGTTGCGCTGCTGGTCGATGAGGTAGTGCAGGGCGTGGTTGATCGAGCTGGGTCGGCGCGTGTGCCGGATGATAACGGGGAGGG
Organism: Streptomyces sp. NRRL S-646; assembly: GCF_000720765.1. Taxonomy (GTDB): domain Bacteria; phylum Actinomycetota; class Actinomycetes; order Streptomycetales; family Streptomycetaceae; genus Streptomyces. The sequence continues at coordinate 30,995 of NZ_JODC01000036.1, read as the reverse complement.
CTTGAACGGAGGAGAGGAGGTCGCTGGGGGGGCCGGGTTGGTGCCCCCAGCCACCGTCGGGGTTCTGGGCGGACTCCAGGAATGTGGTGGCTTTGTTGATCGCGTGGGTGATGCTTGCGGCGCGGCGGTGCCCGGGGAACGCGAGGTGGCGTGTGTCGTCCATGGCGTCGATGACGTGAAGGATGACGGCTGATGCGCTGAGGGTCCAGCTCAGATCGAAGTTCCCGTCGCGGTGTTGTGCATCGAGGATGTAGTCGAGTGACCGGTTCAGGGTTGGAGTGTGGTGTGGCCAGTCCGGTGACAGGGCGATGATGGCTTCGGCGGTGAGTTCGACTTCGGGCCGGTGCCCTTTGACATAAGTGGGGAAACCACCGGCGGGATCGGCGATGTTCTCCAGGTATCTGCGTGCACTGCGCAGGGGGCCGCGGTGCGCCGCCGGGCTGAGTTTGCGGAGGAACGCGATGCATTTGGAGGTGTCGTCGACATCGGTCTGGGTGGTTGTGCGTGTGTAGCCCCAGCCGCCGTCGTGTCGCTGTGTCTGCGTGATGAAGTGTCCCATCTTGGCTAGCGCGGGGTGGTTCAGGTTTGTCGCCTCGGCTAGGGCGACTCCGGCGAGAGCGGTCCCCCAGATCTCCTGTTCGGTGCAGAACGGGATGCCTCCGTCTGGGTTCACCGTCTGTACCAGGGCTTTGATTCCGTTGCGGATGATGTCGCCGTGTGTTTCGGAGGGGTGGAGCGCGTGCAGGGCGACGAGGTGGACGAGCAGGTGTCCCTCCCACACACGGTCACCGTCGTTGTCTTGGAGAAGATTCGCCAGGTAGGTGAGATCGGTGTGGTCGGGTGCTCCACCACGACCGCGAACATGCAAGATCTTCATCGCGCAGAGGAGTAGATCGGTCCATCGGGCTTGGCCGCCGTATCGAAGCGTTGTCGGATCCGTCGATGAAGAGGTATCTAAGGGGACTGCACCGATGAGCGCGAACAGGGTGCTGAGCAGCAGATACTTTCGCTCTCCGGTGAAGTGCCGGAAGCCGCGAAGGTGTTCCTCGATCTGCTGGCGGTCGCAGTTGTCACCCAGAGCCGCTGACCTCGACTGGGCCTCGAGGAAGGAGTCGGGCCTGCCGGTGCGAAGGTAATGGCGGAGCCTGAGCTGAACATCCGGGTAGGTGCCGTCCTTGCCCAGCAGGTCGAGCAGCAGTGCAGACTCCAGCATCCGGCTGCCGCATTGATCGTGAATGTAGCCGGCCTCGCTGAGCAGGGCCGCATGGTGTCTCACGAGCCGCTGCTGGACGGAGCGGCACTCTGTGAGGAGGGTGGTGGGTATTGCTGTCCGTACATCCACGTTGTCTGCCTCCTTGGCCTGGGTATGCGTTGCTGGGCCGACCATGGCTGGGCTGTGTTCATCGCTCGGGTGTTGATGCGTCCGGCACCGCGGGGACGACGCTGGCGCAGAAGCCGCGGGGTGAGGCCAGCAGCACGCGTTTGCGCGGCGGCTTACGAGGTCCTTCGGGTCACGGTGTCCGCCGGGTGACGCAGGTGGGGGATGGCGTGCGTGGTCAGGGTGGTGGCTGAGTCCAGGGTGTGGAGTGGCCTGGTGGCCGGGCCCGGGCCGGGCCGACCGGGTGCGGGCCCGTCAGGGCCAGGAGAGCGGCCCGGGCCCCGCCGGTGGCGAAGGCGTGCGTGTGGAGGGGAGGGTGGGCGAGGAAGGGCCGGGGGCCGGCCATGATCGGCTCGCCGTCCCAGTGGCCGGCCGCGTGCTGCGTCTCCACCAGGTACGCCAGCCCCCTCGCCAGGGCGTCGCGGTGAACCTGAGGGGCCCGGACCAGCGCGGACAGCGCCAGTCCCGTGGCGGCGGGCGAGCTCGCCGAACCGGGGCGGGCGGGCCACCCGCCGTCCCGGTTCTGAGACACGATCAGGTCCCGGTAGGCCCGCTGCGCCTGCAGGGAGTCGCAACCCACGACGTGCGCGATCTCCGCCGCAGCGTAGGCGGGCGGGCTGTACCACTGGGCCGTCCAGCAGCCTCTCGTGTCGTGGCAGGCGCGCAGCCACTCCACGGCCGCCCCGGTGGCCGCCCCGGTGCAGCCGGTGCGGTGCAGGGCATCCACGACGTGGGCGACGACGTCCTCGGCCGGGAGGTCATCGTGCGACTGCCAGGTGCTCCACAGCCCGTCCGCCCCCTGCTGTGACAGCAGGAACGCCTGTGCGGACGCGAGCCGGGCAGGATCGGGGCCGTCCGGGGCCAGGGCGAGCAGGACGGCCGCGGTCGTGTCGTTGTCCGATTCGAGAGCACTCGTGCAGCCCCAGCCGCCGTCGCTGTTCTGCGCGGCTTCCAGGAAACGGCGTGCCGGCCCGGCTGCGTCGCGGTCGAGGTGGCCGTGTCCGCCCATCGAGCGCAGGCACAGGGCCGTGTCCCAGACGTCGAAGGCCAGGAACCGCCAGGTGCCGTCCGGTTCCTGGGCGCTCAGAAGCCATCGCATCGCCTTCTCCCGAACGTCGCCCGCACGCGCGAAGCCGGACTCCTCGGCACGGGCGGACGCCCACAGGGCCAGCGCCGTCACGACCGGCATCCCGTCGAACGACCCGTCGCAGCGCTGCGTGCGCACCAGCGTATCGACCGCTCCCACCGCGGCCGGCCTGCCCGTGCTCGTCTGGACCAGGATCGCGGCGGCCGCGGACAACGACCTCTGCCACTTCCTGAGCGGCAGTCCACCCAGGGACCACTGCGAGGACGCAACCGACGGCGCGCTCGGGACAGGGGTGAGCCCCGCGGCCAGCGCAACCGCCTCGATCAACGCCCAGCGGCCGGGATGCTCGCCGGCCACCTCCCGCGGCAGCGCAGGACGCCGGTGCGGATCAAGGACGACATGACGCAGCCAGCCCTCCACCTCGCGGGTGAAGGCCGAGTGATCCTGCGGCTCGGCTGTGCTGAGCCACCGACGGGAGCGCCTGACCGTGTCCTGCGCGAGGCCAAGCTCGCGCAGCACGATCGCGCACAACGCCGTCTCGAAGATCCGCGGCTCCGGCAGCGACCACCAGCCACCGTCCGCCCGCTGCTGCGACACCGCGAGCCCGACGGCCCGGTCCACCACCCGCTGGGCCGCCGCGTACAAGGCGGGGGCGGGTTCTTCCTGCGGCCTGTTGTCCGCCACGTGGTCTTCTGGAACGCCCCCGTGCGCTCGCGCTTTGGCCGAGTGCGTCATGACCGCCTCACCGTGTTTCGATGCAGTTCGCGGGGAAGGGCGAAGTGCTGGCTCTCGTCCGCAACGTTGAGCAGCGCAACGTCCTGATAGCCGTGGACGGCAAGCCGGTCAAGTACCTGTTCGACGAGCACCTCGGGCACGGACGCGCCGGATGTGACACCTACTGTCGCCACATCGTCCAGCCACGCGGCGTCGATCTCCCCGGCGGTGTCGACCAGGTACGCGTCCTGGGCGCCGGCTTGTTTGGCGACTTCGACCAGACGCTGGGAGTTGGAGGAGTTGCGGGAGCCGACGACGATGACGAGGTCGGCTTCGGCACCCATCTGCTTCACCGCGAGCTGGCGGTTCTGGGTGGCGTAGCAGATGTCGTCGCTCGGCGGGGAGAGCAGGTTGGGGAACTTGGTCTTCAGAGCGTCGACCGTCTGCATCGTCTCGTCGACTGAGAGCGTGGTCTGGGAGAGCCAGACGACCTTGTCTGGATCACGGACTTCGACGCGCTCGACGTCGCCCGGGCCGTCGACGAGGGTGATGTGGTCGGGTGCTTCACCCAGGGTGCCGATGACTTCCTCGTGGCCGTCGTGGCCGATCAGGAGGATGTCGTAGTCCTCACGCGCGTAGCGGACGGCTTCGTTGTGGACCTTGGTGACGAGCGGGCAGGTCGCGTCGATGGTCGTCAGGTCGCGCGCGGCGGCGTCGGCGTGAACGGTCGGGGCGACGCCGTGGGCGGAGAACAGCACGAGGGAGCCCTCGGGGACCTCGGCCGTCTCGTCGACGAAGATCGCGCCCTTCTTCTCAAGTGTCTTGACGACGTGCGTGTTGTGGACGATCTCATGGCGGACGTAGACCGGCGCCCCGTAGACCTCCAAGGCTTTCTCCACGGCTTGGATGGCGCGGACGACGCCGGCGCAGAAGCCGCGAGGGGTTGCCAGCAGCACGCGTTTGCCTTTCGTAGTCACGAGGTCCTCCGGGTGGCGGTGTCCGCCAAGTGGCGCAGGTGCGCGATGACGTGGGGGTTGACGAGGGCGGCCGAGTCCAAGGTGTGGAGCACGGCGTGACGGCGCTGTTCGATGAGTTCTTCGACGTGGGCGCGGGCGCCGGTGACGGTGAGGATGCTGCGGATCTGCGCGGCCTCCGCCTCGGTCAGGGCGGGGCTGCCCAGCAGCCGGTGCAGAAGGTTCCGGTGTGGGGGTGCGGCGTCGCGCAGGGCGAGGGCGGTGAGCAGGGTGTGCTTGCCTTCGCGCAAGTCGTCCAGGCGGGACTTTCCGGTGATGTGCGGGTCGCCGAAGACGCCGAGGAGGTCGTCGCGGAGCTGGAAGGCTTCACCCAGGGGGAGGGCGTAGGCGGACAGTTCGTCCAGCAGCGGCCCAGGTGCTCCGGCGAGGGCGGCGCCGATGTGCAGCGGTCGCTCGCAGGTGTACTTGGCGGTCTTGTAGCGGATGATTGTCTGGGCCCGTTCGACGTCGTCCGTGGGCTGCCCGCCGGCCGCAACGTCGAGGTACTGGCCGTACAGGACCTCGTCGCGCATGGCGTCCAGTACAGGTAGCAATCGCGCCAGTTGGTCTGCGGTGAGGCCGGCGGTGTGGATGAGTTCGTCGGTCCAGGCCAGGGCGAAGTCGCCGACGAGGATGGCGGCGCTGGTGCCGAACCGGTCGGCAACCGGCCGCGAGTGGTCTACGGCGTGGCGGTCGGCGAAGGCCCGGTGCACGGTGGGCTTGCCGCGGCGGGTGGCGGAGGCGTCCATGACGTCGTCGTGGACGAGGCAGAAGGCGTGGAACATCTCCAGGGCGGCTGCCACTTGGAGCACCGGGCGGGGTGGGGGCGCGGTACCGCCGGCGGCGTGCCAGCCGAGCACACACAGCACGGGACGAAGCCGCTTGCCGCCTGCCGTGAGGAAGTCCGTCAGGGCTTCGGGGAGTTCGGTGGGTAGCCGGTGCGTGGCGGCGTCGGCCTGCTTGCGCTCCAGGAATTGGGTCAGGATCGTCTCAGCGCGGTCGCGGGCTTGGGGCAGGTCGACTTCGCCTGTGGGGGGTGGTGCGAGGGTCATGCCTGATCGCCTTCCGTGGGAAGGTCGCTGGTGAGGTGGAGGGCTTCGTCGAGGAGTGCTTCGACGATGTTGGATTCGGGGACGGTCTTGATGACCTGGCCGTGGCGGTAGATCTGGCCTTTGCCGTTGCCGCAGGAGACGCCGAGGTCGGCTTCGCGGGATTCCCCGGGGCCGTTGACGACGCAGCCCATGACGGCGATGCGCAGGGGGTGGGGGAAGCCGTCGAAGGCCGCTTCGACCTGGCTGGCGAGGCGGTGGATGTCTACTTGGAGGCGGCCGCAGCCGGGGCAGGAGACGATCTCCAGTTTCCGTGGACGTAGGCCGAGGGAGGACAGGATGTGGCAGCCTGCCTTCACCTGCTCCACCGGCGACGTGGACAGCGAGACCCGGATGGTGTCCCCGATGCCCTCCGCCAGGAGGATCCCGAAGGCGACCGCGGACTTGATGGCGCCCTGGAAGGCGGGGCCGGCCTCGGTGACGCCGAGGTGCAGGGGGTAGTCGCAGCGTTCGGCGAGCAGCCGGTTGGCGGCGATCATTACCACCGGGTCGTGGTGCTTGACGGCGATCTTGAGGTCGGTGAAGCCGTGTTCCTCGAAGAGGGATGCCTCCCACAGTGCGGATTCGACGAGCGCCTCGGGCGTCACGGATCCGTACTTGGCCAGCAGGCGGGGGTCGAGGGATCCGGCGTTGACGCCGATGCGGATCGGTACCCCGGCGGCACCAGCAGCCTTGGCGATCTCACCGACCTTGTCGTCGAACTTCTTGATGTTGCCGGGATTGACGCGCACGCCCGCGCAGCCGGCGTCGAGGGCGGCGAAGACGTAGCGGGGCTGGAAGTGGATGTCGGCGATGACCGGGATCGGTGACTTGGCGGTGATGGCGGGCAGGGCGTCGGCGTCGTCCTGGGAGGGGACCGCGATACGGACGATGTCGCAGCCGGCCGCGGTGACTTCGGCGATCTGCCGCAAGGTGGCGTCCACGTCCGCGGTGAGCGTGGTGGTCATGGTCTGCACGCTGATGGGTGCGCCGCCGCCGACGGGGACATCGCCGACACGGATCTGCCGTGTGCGGCGGCGCACCGGCGTCCGCGCGGGCAGGGCGGGCAGGCCGATGTCGATGGCCGTCATCAGGGCCTCCGGGCAGGATGGGAGAGGACAGGGCGTGCGGAGGGGAAGCCGGCGGCGGGATCCGTGATCAGCGCTCGTACGGATCGGGCGATGCCGGCAGCGTCCAGTCCCGCCTGGGCGAGTAGGTCGTTTCGCGGGCCGTGGGGGATGAAGGCCCGGGGCAGGCCCAGCACGGTGACCGGCGTGTCCACGCGGGCGTCGCGGCATGCCTGGGCGATGGCCGAACCCACGCCGCTGGTGCGGGAGTTGTCCTCAACTGTGACCGCGAGGCGGTGACGGGCCGCCAACGCGGCCAGTGCGGGGTTGACCGGCAGTACCCACCTGGGGTCGGCGACCGTGGTCCCGATGCCCTGTTCCTCCAGCAAGGCCGCCGCGTCCAGAGCCGCCCCGGCCAGCGGGCCGGCCCCGACGAGCAGTACCTCCAGGGGGCGGTGCGGGCTGCGGTGCAGGATGTCGATCCCGTCCATCCGCGCCAGCGCCGCGATGTCCCGCGATGCCGTGGCCTTCGGGATCCGTAGCGTGGTGGGCCCCTGGTCGTGGGCGACGGCCTCACCCAGCAGCTCCTCCAAGCGTGCGGCATCCCGCGGGGCGGCCACCCGCATGCCCGGCACCATGGAGAGCAGCGACAGGTCCCACATGCCGTGGTGGGAGGGCCCGTCCGGGCCGGTGATGCCGGCCCGGTCCAGGACGAAGGTGACCGGCAGCCGGTGCAGGCCGACGTCCATCAGTACCTGGTCGAAGGCCCGGTTCAGGAACGTCGCGTAGACCGCGACCACCGGGTGCAGGCCGCCCATCGCCAGACCTGCCGCCGAGGTGACCGCGTGCTGCTCGGCGATGCCGACGTCGAAGACCCGCTCGGGGAAACGTTGCTGCATCGGGTGCAGGCCGGTGGGCCGCAGCATGGCCGCGGTGATCGCCACCAGGTCGGGCCGCTCGGCGGCGAGTTCGCAAAGGGCCCGGCCGAACACCGCGGTCCAGGACGGCAGGCCGTCGCTGCGGGAGCGTCCGGTGGCCGGGTCCACGGTGCCGACGGCGTGGAGACAGTCCGCCTCGTCTTCCTCGGCCGGGGTGTACCCCTTGCCCTTGACGGTCACCACCTGCACCAGCACCGGTCGGTCGATGGTTCGGGCCCGCCGCAGCACTTCCTCGACCGCCCCGGTGCTGTGCCCGTCGACGGGCCCGAAGTAGCGGAAGCCGAGGTCGGTGAACAGGTTTTGGCACGCAGCCGCGTCCTTTCCGGACTTGAGCGTGTGCAGGTGTACTGCCAGGGCCCCGGTGGTCGGTTCGTAGGAGCGGCCGTTGTCGTTGAGCACCACGATCACCGGCCGGTCCTGAGCGGCGCCCAGGTTGTTCAGCGCCTCCCACGCCATGCCGCCGGTCAACGCGCCGTCGCCGACGACCGCGACCACCGCCCGCTCCTGTTCTCCGGCCAGCTGCCGGGCTTTGGCCAGGCCGTCGGCGTAGGACAGGGCGGTGGAGGCGTGCGAGTTCTCCACCAGGTCGTGCACGGACTCGGCCCGCGAGGGGTATCCCGACAGGCCGCCGGCCTGCCGCAGCGAGGCGAACCGCCCGGCACGGCCGGTCAGCAGCTTGTGCACGTACGCCTGATGGCCGGTATCGAAGATCAGGTTGTCGCGCGGTGAGTCGAAGACCCGGTGCAGGGCGAGGGTCACTTCCACCGCGCCCAGATTCGGGCCCAGGTGCCCGCCCGTCGTGCACACGTGCTCGATCAGAAACGACCGCAGCCGGGTCGCGAGCCGGCGGAGCTCCGGCTCGGACATGCCCTTCAGCTGCACCGGATCCGGGAATGGGCAGGAGACTTCTGCGCGAGTGGGTGGGGCCGGTAGGTGCGCCATTCGGCTGGTCCTTCCGCCTGATGGAGCGGCAAGCAGTACGGCACGGGCACGGCGAAGCAGGCCCCTGCTGAGTCGGCCTCACGCCAACACGCCGCGGCGAAAGGTCAGTTCAGCACCGCCTCACCCCGCCGAGCCAGGCGTGGAAGCCGTGAATAGGTCGCACAAGCCGCAACTTAGTGAATTTGTGAAACGCGGATGCGGGGCCTCAGTGCCCGCACGGCGTGGCGAGCGAGCCGCATGCCGTGGTGCTCCCGGTGCCGGTGGGGTGATCGCGAGGCCGGCGCGGTCACCCGGGCCGCAGCAGCTGGCACCACCGGCACCCTGCGGACTCTTCCGCACAGGTCGGCTCCCGGCCCGTGCGCGCGGCTTCATAGGGGGTGTGCCCAGGACGCAGGGGGTGGGAACCGGCGCCCGGCATACGCGGTCACGTCCGCTGGAGTGGTGTATCGACGGCCACTCGGTGATCTCGTTTCGAGGCTATGCAGTGAGTTCGGTGGGCAGGACGGTCTCGTCGGTTTCTGACTCGATCGGTGGAGGCGGGCCGTGGGAGTACGAGATGGCGCAGTGCACGCGCGGGCAATTGTGGAGAGCATTGGACGGGTTCGTCGATGCCGTGTTCGTCCAGCAGAGTGCGGGCGGTGTGGTGGAGCAGTTCGTGGTCGGTGGGCAGGATCCGCCAGCGAAAGCGCTGGTGCTGGCCGTGTTGTGAGCGGGTGGCCGGCGCGATGGCGGGGTGCGCGAGGCGCAGGGGTGATCCGGTCAGGGTCTGGAAGATCCAGCGCTGGGCGTGCCGGGCGTCGAGGGCCGGGGCCGCGCGCGGTCGCATGTGCAGGTCCAGCCACGTCTGCGGGTCGATGAAGCGGGGCCGGGTGGTGAACAGGGCGCGGCGGCGGCCGTAGTTGATGGGGGAGCCGTGCACATCGAGGTGCTCGGCCAGCAGGAGCAGTACGTGCAGCCCACCGGCGCAGTCGCTGCGGCAGGTGAGTTCGGCGGGGAACGTGGACACGGTGTGCCGCTGAAGGCGGTGCCGGTCAGCCGGGTCGCGTCCTGGATCGAGGGGATGTTGCCGGCCAGCAGGCAGGCAATGGTGAGGAGTTCTACGCCATCGCCGACGGCGAGGTCACACCCGAGGACGGCGAGCCAGAAGTCGTCTTCTGCACGGACGAGTTCGGCCCCTCAATCTCCAGCCCCACCCCGGCTGCCAGTGGAGCGGACGCGGCGGCAGCGAGACTACGCGCACCGCATCCGACGGCTACCTGTCGCGGATCTGTCCGGTAGGACGGGGCGAACGTTGCTTGATGTGGCACTCGCAGCCTCGGGGGAGTCCTGTCCTCAAGTGCCAGGTCAGGTGGCGGCGAAGGGGGAAGGCGGCTTGGGGTGGCCGGCGAGGCCGCTGTCTGGTACCGCGAGCCCACCGTCGACGACCAGCGCGTGCCCGGTCACGAACGACGAGGCCGGGGAGGCGAGGAAGAGCGTCGCGCCAACCATCTCGTCGGCGGTGGCCCACCGGCCGAGCGGGACATGGCTGGTGAGCCAGTCCGACACGGGGCCGGCCTCGCTGGCGAAAGCTGTCAGGTCCGTACGGGTCCAGCCGGGGCACACGGCGTTGACGCGGATTCCCTGGCGTGCCCAGCCGACCGCGAGGCTGCGGGTGAGGGAGAGCTGGCCGGCCTTGGTGGCGGCGTACGCCTCCATCATGGGGGTGCCGACGAGTCCGGCGACGGAGGACATCAGGATCAGGCTGGCGCGGTCCGAGTCGGCCAGGTGTGGGTGAGCGGCCCGGCACAGTGCGGCCGTGGCATTGAGGTTGATGGCGATGACCGTGTCCCAGTCCTGTTGGACTGTCTGTTGCAGCGGTGCCATCAGTGGGGTGCCGTCCTGCGCCGTTGGCAGGGTGCCCGCGTTGTGCACGATGACGTCGAGGCCGCCCAGTGCGGCGACGGCCCGGTCGACCAGGTCGGCGGCGGTACCTGGTACGTCGAGGTCGCCGTCGAGGGCGACGGCTTTCCGGCCCCGGTCTTCCAACTCCCGAACGGTACCGTCGAGGGCGGGCAGGGTGCGGGCGGCGACGGCCAGGTCGCAGCCCGCGTCGGCGAGGCCCTTGGCGACGGCCTTGCCGATGCCTCGGGAGGCGCCGGTCACCAGCGCCCGTGCGCCGTTCAGGCGGAACAGGTCGACAGCGTTCATCGAAGGGCCTTTCTTACGACGAATCGAAAAGAAGGGATGCGAGGAAGACAGGGGGGATCGCGCGCTCCGCTCCAGGTAGGCAGCGCGCTGCCTCAGGTCATGCCGGCGCCGAACATCGCCATGAGGGCGTTCGCCGGGCGGCGGGCAGAGCGCATACGCCACGTCGGCCTGTCCGAGTGCGGCGGGGGTGAAGGCAGCGAAGACCAGCACGCCCACGTCGGTGACGTCGGTGCTCGCGGCTCCTGCCGGCGAGGGGAGTGTTTGGAAGGCCAGGTCCGAGGCAGCCTCCTCGAGGCGGCCACGTGGCGTTTGAGTACGCCGGTAGTTCGCCGATCCACTGGGCGGTGACTCCGGGCTCGCGCCACGGCCGCGTCGGTGCGGACGGTGGGCGGCGGGTGGTGCCGTGCCGAGGGCTCCGATGCGGCGGCCGGTCATGCCGTCTCCGCTCGCGTCCAGGTCAGCGTGGTCTCCAGGGCGGCGTTGTAGTCCGTGGCTGTCAGGGGTGCCGCCGCGATGTCGTCGGGGTGGGAGAAGGCTTCCGTCAGCAGCGGCAGGTGCGGCAGTACCGCGTCGCACAGCCGGTCGGCAACGGCGGGCAGGGCTTCGACGTCCTGCGGTCGGAGCGTTCCGAGAGTGAGCAGCGGTCCGGCCCAGCGGTGGGCGGACGTGACGCCGTGCAGGGCGGCCAGTGGTGCGAGGGCCTGGGCGAGGGTGCGGTCCTGCGTTTCGTCCAGCGTCTGGGCCAGGTCCTGGGCCACGAGCCGCGTCGCATATGTCCCCCCGAGCAGACCGGCCTCCTCCAGCAGCGGGTTCCACGCGTCGAACGGGGTCGCGGCACCCGCGTCGCGCCGACGGGCCAGGCGACGCGTCAGCTCCTCCTGGTGCCGACGCAGGACCGCTGACCACCACCGGGGCGAGGTGACCGGCGGGTCGAGGGGCGGCGGGTCGGGCTCCGCGGCGACGGGTCCCTGTTCGACGAGGGCGCGGCCGATGTCGTAGAGGATGAGCTGGCTGTCGCCGCCGGCCGCGTCGAAGGCGTGGTGGAATCCGTGATACGCGGCGAGCCTGTTCATGTCCAGGTGCCCGGAGACGCCGCAGCGGTGTTGGCAGTCGGCGGTGACACGGGCGGCCATGCGCACGGCGACGGCCTTGTACGCGGCCAGCGGCCGGCTGACGGCGGCCCATGGAGTGAAGCTCATCGCCTCGCCGCTCTCCGCCGGCGCGGGGGCTGAGAGGGATTGGGTCCACACCTCTCGTGCACCGTGTGCTGCGCAGGTAAGGGCGAACGCGTCGGCCAGGGCACCCAGGACCACGCGCTGCTGGGCCCGGTAGGAGAGCAGGGGCACGCCGGGGGCCAGCCGTCCCTGAGTGCGCCGTTGGCGCGCGTAGTTGACGGCCTGCACGGCGGACTGCCGGGAGGTGGCCGCAGCGATCGCCGGCATGCACGCCCACAGGCCCTGTCCCACACGCAGGGTGCGCTGCAGGCGCTGCTCGGGCGACCCGGCGGGATCGTGGAACGCGCCGTCACCGCCGATGCGGGCACCGTCGGAGAGCCAGTGGGCGTAGGGCACCCGGACGTGGTGGAACCGTACTTGGACGTAGTCGAGGGGCAGGGCGCCCAGGCCGATCGGCGAGGACACTTCGATGCCGGGCAGCAGACCCTTGTCATGGGTGAGCGGGACCACGAAGGCGAAGACCCCGCGGTCGGTTTCCCCGGTGAAGAGACGGGCGAGAACAACGCCCGTCTGCGGGACGTCCAGTGTTCCCGCGCTGGCGAACTTGGCGGCATCCGGATCGGGTGTGTGCAGGACGAACCCTCCGCCGACCGGATCGAACACGGCACGGGTCCGGGTGGCGAGGTGGCTGTTCGCCTGGCCCGCCTCGGTGATCAGGTACACGCCCTTGGCCCGCCCGGCCCTCAGCGCCGCCATCTCGGGGGCCAGACGGTCGGGTTCGTCGGAAAGGTGCGCCATGGAACCCCGGCAGAGCACGTGGTGGACCAGGGCTGCCAGGCACAGCGGAGGGTCGGCGACCGCCGCCCAGGCTTGCGCGGCAGCCAGCCGTGCGGGGTCGACGAAGGGGTCGTGGCCCGAGGGCAGCACCTCACCCAACGCGCCCAGGCGGCGTAGCAGCTGCTCGCCCCTGCCGGTGCCGGCCGCCGAGGCGTCCGGCCGGCCTCCGGCGGCGAGTGCCTTGTGCAGGGCGGAGACGAAGGAGGGCTCACAGGGGCCGTACAGGAGCCGCTGTATCTCGTCGCGTGCGGCAGGGGAGAGGGACGCGAGGAGCATCTCGGCAATCTCCTTGTGGGCAGGTACGGTTGGGGATCAGGCGGGGCGTACGGTCAGTTCGGTGACGCGCAGTAGGACAGTGCCGTCCGGCGCGAGCGCGTCGGCCGATGCGGATTCGGCGTCAGCCACCAGAGAGATCGCGTCGCCGTGCGCAGCGAGCAGTGCGGCGTCTGGGCGGTCCGTGAACAGCTCGACCCGATCGATGCCGACCGGCGCGGCGCTCACGGTGTGCGGCGTCGGCGCGCCGGGGTCGACTTCCTGAAGAAGGAAGAGGAGCTGGATGGCCGCGTCCAGAAGGAGCACCGGGAGCCCGGGTCGCGAGAAGCTCGCCTCCCACGTATCGAGCCGGGGAGCGAAACGGGCCGTGGCCTGTCGCCCGATGACGCGTACCTGGTCGAGCGACGCGTAGGGACCGCTCAGAAACAGCGGTCCGCCTCCTTCTCGGTACCAAGGGGGTACGACGGGAAGTCCCCCGTCCGGCCCGGGGGGCACGGCCGACGGAGCAGGGGGCTGCCGGTTCGCGAGCTCGGCCGTGAGTGTGGCGTGAAGCCGCTCGCCTACGACAGCTTGGCCTCCCGGAGGCCGCAGCGCGCTGACGATGCGTACGGTGCCGTCGGTGCCAGCCCGTAACTGATGGCCGGTCGGCGGTTCGGCTCGTAACGGCAGCCGGAACGCCAGGTCGCGCAGGGCGGTGACCACTCGTCCGGTGTTCGCGGCGCGTACGGCCTCGCAGGCGAGCGCGGCGATCAAAGCGGCGGGGGCGACGGGTTCGCCGTGCAGGAGGTGGTGGCGCAGATGGCCGTCGTCGCCGGATACATCAGGGCGGAAGGACAGAGAACCATCGGCCGTTTTCCGCAGCGCCGACGGGACGACCAGCGCGTATTCCGGCTTGCCGAGGTAGACGACCTCGGCGTCGGGGTCGTGGGAGGCCAGTTCGTCGAGGTAGAGCCGGACACCGTCGTGATCGGAGACCCCCGACAGGGCTGCCTGGCGACGCAGCAGATCGCGCATCACCGGCTCGGCGGCGAAACCGGACTCGTCCCACAGCGCCATCGCCAGAGTGGTCTCGGCCACGCCGGAGAACGAACGGGCCCAGCGGGACGTGCAGTTGAGGAGCTCGTTGCCGGAGCAGTAGTCCGCCTCACCGGGCCAGCCGAGTACCGCAAGCAGCGAGCCGATGTTGTGCCACCTCGTGGGAGGGCGGCCCACGAGAGCACGGTGGAGGTTGAGATAGCCGAGGATCTTGGTGTCGCGGACCCGGCGGACCCGTTCGAGCGAGGCGGTGCGTACTAGGCCGCCCTGGTGCACCCCGGAGGCGTTGATCAGCAGGTCGATCCGATCATGCGCGCGGTGGACGCTGTCCATCGCGGCCTGCACGGCCGCCGGATCCGTCACATCGCAGGCGAGGTGGGTGACCCGGTCGCCTCCGCAGAGCGCAGCGAGGCGCTGGACGGTGCGCCGGGTCTCGGCGGCCGCCCTCAAGCGATGGTGTTCGGTGATGAGTTCGGCCAGGCCGGCCTCCGGACGGCGGGTGCGCTCGGCGGCGAGGAAGTCGGCACGGGAGACCACGGTGGCAGTCGGGGAAGGTGGTGTTCGGCCCAGCACATAGGTCCGTGGGCCGCCGATCTCACCGGCCAGGGCTGTCAGCAGCTCCGCGGTGATGCCCCGGCCTCCGCCGACAGCCACCACGACGCTGTCCCTGCCCAGAGAGGGCCGTAAGGCCGCTCGGGGTTCGGCGAAGCCCAGCGTGTAGGCGTGGCGTTCGCCTCCGAGGTGGACGGACACCGAGAGATCCTGGTGACGGCCGGACTCCTCGGAAAGAAGTGCCAGCCCCCGCTTCGTGTCCCGCTCGTCGGTCAGGACCGCGAAGGCCGCCGCGTCTGGTGCCTCCCGGGCCAGGCTCTTGACCAAGCCCGTGAACGGTCCCGCGGACGGATGAACCACACCTTCCCGTACGGCATCGAGCAGCAGGATCCCGTACGAGTCGCCTGTGCCGCCATGCCATCGCTGCGCGGCGAGGAAGGCCAGGTCGTGCAAGATGCGCAGCCGGTGCACCGCGGTCAGGTCGTCCGGCGAGGTGCGGGTGGCGGCCAGGTCCGCGACCACCCGGACGTGGCCGCGCTCCCCCGTGGGCAGGAGGGCCGCGAGCGAGGCGGGGGCGGGGAGCGGCGTTCCCGGCGCGGACGGAGGCGGAGCCTGAACGACTGTGGTGGTGCCGGGGAGGGGAACCCCGTCGAGAAGGCCACGGTCGGGCACCAGAAGAATGCTGTCCGTCGGCACTGCCGCAAGCGCCTCGCGCACGGAGCGAGGTGCCGCAGGGGCGAGCCGGCGGGCCATCCGCCACACCGGCGGAGGTTCGGCCACCGGGTCCTCGGGCCGTGAGTGTTCGAGCGCCGGAGTGGAGGGCTCAGGCATGGCGGAGTCGGTGCTGTCGAGATGGAGCTGCGTGCCCCAGTCAGCTGCGCTGCCGATCGTCGTCCGCCCGGGCGGGGCGGCGAGGTGCGCGAAGACGGCGGTCATGGCGTCCGCGCCCAGATAACTACGGCCGGAGTCGGCGAGGGGCACACGGCAGGACGGACGGGTCGACGGGTCGGGCCTGCCGGTCGTCGTGCGCAGCTTGGTCAGGATCGGCAGACCGTGTTCGCGGGCGGTGGACTCGCGGGCAAGGACGAGCAGAAAGGCGCCCTCGGTCAGTTGGGCGGAGGTGGCCAGGGCTTCGACGAGTTCGGGGGTGGAGTTGCCGTTGACCCCGGCCACCACCGCGAGATCGAGACTGCCGTGCCGCAGATGGCGCTCGGCGGTCCGCAGTGCGTCGGATGCCGCGTCGGGGCCGGTGTCGATCGTCGTACTCAGCCCGTGGAAGTCGCACAGCGCCGCCAGCCGGGCCGAGATGATGTTGGGCATGATGCCGGGGAAGGAGTCCTCGGTGCTGGGTGGCACCAACTCCCTTGCCTTTTTGGATATTTGTGTGAATTCGGGGCCTGAGCCGATCGTGTTCTCCAGGTCGCCCAGATAGCAGCGCAGCGCGTAGTGAATCGCTTGCCGGGTCGGCCCCATGTGTCCCGCGATCACGCCGGTTGTGTCGTGAAGTCGGTTGCAGACCTGGCGTACGGGGTCGGGCAGTCGGTGATAGGCGCGCAGCAGCATGATCTGGGTGCGGTCCATGTTGCGCAGCGTCGGCGGAGGAATCGGCACCTCGGCGAACCTCGGCAACGGGTAGTCGTCACCGAAGCCGCCTTCCGGGGCGGGCCCTGTCCCGCGCAGCCAGGCTGTGACGGCTCCGGAGTCCGCATCGCCCGGCAGGTCGTACGACGTTCCCACGACCACCGTGCGGTCGGTGTGCAGCGCTGCGCGCGAGCGGCGGCCCGTGGCCTTCTGACCGATGACGAGATGGGCGTTGGTGCCGCCGAAACCGAAGGCGTTGACCGCGACGGTGTGCGGCTGGGCGCCTGGCAGCGCGGTGGGCCGCGTCGGCGGGGTGAACCGGCTGCCGTCCAGGATGGGCAGGGGTTCGCGCAGATAGCGCTGGGCGCTGACGGTGCCGTGGGCGAGTCCGGTCAGGGCCTGGACCACCGAGACGGCACCCGCGGCCCAGCCGGCGTGGCCGACGATCGCCTTGTTCGACGAGAGCAGGGCGGGCGGTCCCTGCCCGGCGACTCGGTGCAGGCCGGCGAGTTCGGTGCTGTCACCGGCTTGGGTGCCGGTGGCGTGCGCGATCACCCAGGAGACGGACTCCGGTCCCGACGGGCTGTCGGCGTACGCGCGGCGCAGCGCGATCTCCTGGCCCGCCTGGTTGGGCGCGTAGATGGCCTTCCCCTTGCCGTCGCACGAGAGCCCGATGCCATCGACGACTCCGAGGATCCGGTCGCCGTCGGCCTGGGCCCGATCCAGGCGTTTGAGGACGAGTACCCCGGCGCCGTCGGAGAACAGGACACCACTGGCGTTGCGGTCGAACGACCTGACGTCACCGGACCGGGAGAGTCCGCTGAGTTTGGAGAACAGCACGACGTTGCGTGCCGTGTAGCCGAAGGCCCCGCCGCTCACCGCGATCGAGCATGCCCCTTCGCGCAGCGCCTTGACGGCCAGATCGATGCTGTAGAGCGAGGAGGAGCAGGCGGTGTCCACCATGACCATTTCGGTGGCGTCGGGGAGGATTCCGGAGACGGCGTTACGGCCGATGCGGTGCGGCAGGCACTCGGCCGCCGGCGTTCCGCCCCGACCGTAGTGATCCGCCAGGGCGGCCCGCAGCGTGCCGCTGTCGCCTTCCGCCGCCGCGTCCGCCAACAGCCGTTGATAGCCGGAGCGCACCAGGTGCTCCTCCAGTTCCTGGCTGCCGTCGGCGGTGAACCCGAACGCGGCGAAGTAGCGGTCGGCCGGAGAGCGGGCCACTCCGTCCAACGCCGTGTGCAGCCCGTGCCGCAGCCAGAGAGTGGTGTCCTCGCGGCTCGGCAAGGTGTCGCGTTCGAGCTCGGCCTGCAGGGCTGGGTGTGGGACGAAACCGGTGATGAAACCGGATTCGCGAGTGTAGGACCGGTCCTCGGCCGCAGGGTCGGGCGAGTAGAACGCGTCGGCGTCGAATCGGCCGGGCCGGCCGAACGTATGGTGCTCACCGTCCAGTACCCGGCGCAGTTCGTCGGGTGAGTTCGCGCCCGGGACAACGGCTGCCATGCCGACGATGGCGATGACGGCTTCGGCGTCCGGCTCGATGCCAGGGGCGGGGCCGGGATCCGGAGTGGGGGCCGGGGCCTTGGCCGGGGCCGACGCGGGTGCGGGAAGCGGTTCAGCGGCGGGAGCCGCGTCCTCTGCCTCCGTCCCTGGGAGGCCCAAGGCTGGGTGAGGGGCCCGCTCCGACTGGCGGGCGTGGTCCGCTTCTCCGTGTGGAACTGCTGAACCGGCGGCAGGCGCGGCCTGGATGGAGGGTGCGGCGGTCCGGGCCGCGCCGGTCCCCGTTTGCGCGCCGGTCCCCTTGTCCGGCCCAGGAGCCAACAGCATCGCGCCCAGCGACAGGCCGCCGTCGGCGAGGAGATTCTGTCCAGTGACCCACGAGGCCGCCGGTGAGGCGAGGAAGGCGACCACCTCCGCCACCTCCTCCGCCCGCCCGAGCCGCTCGCCGAGCGGTGTCGCCTCCCGGACTCGGTCCTTGAACCGCTCCGCCTCGGGGAAACCGTCCACGACGGGGCTCTCTAGCACCCCGCACGTCGCGGTGTTGACCCGGATGCCGCGCGACGCGTACTCCACCGCCAGATAGCGGGTCAGAGCCTCCACGGCCGCCTTGGCCGTACCGCAGGCACTGAAGCCGTGCATCACGAGCGAACCACCGCCGATGGAGGAGACGTTGACGATCGCCCCACCGCCCCGGGAGTCCATCAGCCGGGCTGCCTGCTGCGCGCACCACAGGCTGCCTCGCAGATCGGCGGTCCAGGCTCGTTCCCAGTAGCGGTCGTCGATCTCATCGACAGACCCCAGAGCCCCGGCCCCCGCGTTGTTGACGAGAATGTCCAGGCCGCCATGTCGTGCCCTGACCTGGTTGAACATGTCCTCCACCTGCGCCCGGACGGCGACAGAGGCACGGAGCAACTCAGCCGAGCCGCCAGCGGCGAGGATGCTCTCCAGCAGCGCGGGCGCCTCTTGCCGCGAATGGAAGTAGTTGACGACGACGTGGGCGCCCCGGGCGGCAAACGCGCGGCTGATCGCCTCCCCCACGCCCCGCGCCCCACCTGTGACCAGCACGACCTTCCCAGTGAGGTCCCCCGGACCGTGGCCGGTCTTCACCGAACCGCCTGCCCGTCTGCGTGGGCGATCACATGGTCCGCTATGGCGCCGAGCGAGTTCAGCTCGAGAATGCGCAGTCCGCGAGAACCCTCCGCCAGCTTGAACTCCTCGGCGACCCGGACAAGCAGCGCGGTCTGCTTGAGCGAGTCCACACCGAGCTCAGCTTCCAGGCGCGCGTCCGCGGTCAGAATCTCCGGCGGGTACTCCAGAGCCTGCCCGTACAGATCGCGCAGTCGGCCGAGTACGGCCTCACGGTCCGCTGACGCCGGCTCCGGGATGCCCGGGGCAGGCTCGTGTTCGTCGCCCTCGTCGGTCGGCGCCGGCGCAGCCTCCGGCGTGCTGGGAGGCGGGGGCGCCCAAGCGGAGTCTCCGCAGTCCGTGATGACTGACCGCAGCGCCTCGCTCTCCCGTTCCGGATCGAGCAGCGGCGCATACGTGGTGATGCCGGGCACCGTCAGTTCCGCGCACCGGGTCAGTGCCTTGAGCGCACCGGTCTCGACGTACCCTGTGACACCGCGCGCGTGTAACTGACGCACCGTGTCGGTGAAGCGCACCGGCAATACCAGGCACTCGCCGAGCAACCGCAGGAGATCGTCGCCGTCGGCGTAACGCCGGCCGTGGATCGGGGAGATCACCGGGTGGTCCATCGGTCGCTGTCCGATGCCCTCGGTCAGCATGATGAACCGGGTCACGGCACCCCGCATCGAAGGATGGTGCGAGGCATAGGGAAGATACAGCCGGGTGAAGAACAGATCGAGTGCTGCCGCTGCCTTCCCCGCCCGCTCGATCGCGTCGACCGGTCCGCTGATGACCGTCTGGCGCGGGCCGTTGACGCATCCGATGACCAGATCCGGCTCGTCGAGGGCACCGATGAGATGCCCTACGAGCTCCTCATCGGCCCCGACAGCGGCCATCGCTCCCCGGCCTTCCCACTCCTGGAGAGCCTCGGCACGGGCACAGACCAGGCGCACACCGTCCTCAAGTGTGAAAGCGCCAGAACAGACGAGCGCTGCGATCTCTCCGAAACTGTGACCCACGAGAGCGTAGGGCCGGACTCCTGCGTCCACGAGAAGCCGGTGCGTGGCCACCGAGGCGCCGAATATGGCCATCTGGAGCAGTTCTGCGGGGCGGTCCATCATCTCGTCGATGGCCGGCGGCACCGCGCCGAACAGCACGTCGGAGACCGGCGGCACCCCGTGCTCGGCGGAGAGGCGGTCGATCGCGTCAAGAGTCTCGGTCACCTGGGTGTGGTCCTGCCGCGCCTGGGCGAGCATTCCGGGCGAGTACGCTCCGAGACCGGGGAAAAGGAAAGCGGTACGACGAGGCACGCTACTTACTCCTTGTCACGGGACAACTGTGCGGTTCAGGTTCGTGCGACGCGCAGCCGGGGAAGCGACCATCCCGTGAGGAGCTACCCCGATGGCCTCGACCTCCTCACGACCGCAGCCCGGCCGCGAGTCGACTGCTCCGGCGCCACAGATCTTGGAGCCGTGCTGGATCCGGGAGCCGGTCGTGACGTCTTCCTGAACCGGTGCGGCCGACAAGTCCGCCATTCGGCTGGTCCTTCCGCCTGATGGAGCGGGGGAGTGTTATGTCACGGGCACAGCGAAACAAGCCGCTGTTGGGCTGAACTCACGCCAACACGCCGCAGCCATGCCAGTTCAGCACGGTCCCGTATTGCCGAGCCAGGCATGAAAGCCGTAGACGAGTCGCACAACTCGCAACCTGGTGAATTTGTGAAACGCGGACACGGAACCTCACACCCGCACGGTGCGTCCGGCGAGCCGCATGCCGCGTTGCTCCCGGTGCCGGTGGGGTGATCGCAGGGCCGGCGCATGCCCGGACCGCAGCAGCGGGCACTGCTGGTGCCCTGGAATTCCTCCAACAGGGGTCGTTCGTCGGCCCGTGTGCGTGGCTTCACCGGGGGTGTGCGCGGGACACGGGGGGTGGGAACCGACGTCTCGCATATGCCCGTCGCACACGCTTGCTTCCCCCCGGATCGCTTCGCTTCACTGCCGTAGCGCGCCCAGCGAACGCATCCGCGAACGAGGCGTGCGAGCGGAAGGGAAACCCGCCGTGCAAGATCCTTTCTTAAGTGCCGAAGCCGTCACTGTCGGGAGGGCTTTCGGTAGCCTTTGCCCTGCCGTGCGAAGCTCAACGCCGTCCTCTCCTTCGGGCACGGAGCGAAGGCCGGTGTCAGGACGGTGCGCATCGGCGCACACCGACGCGAAGCGAGCCGGCGCCGTTTCGACCGACCCGGCCCGCGACCGGAGCGGGTAGAGATCGCGCACCGCTTACGACTTGGTGAAGGTGCGTTAGTGCGATCGCCCCACGCGTCCCGGGGCATATGACCAATACGTGGGTTGTCCCCGGACGTGTGCAAAGCGCACCGGCGACCGCTGCGATGGCGCACGGCTGCAGAACCCGCCTCGGCTTCAGATACCGGCAAGAGCGCCACGCGCTCGCCCGCCCGGGAGGCAGGCATGCCACGCACCCCCAACACCCGGCTCACGCTCTTACTGGAGGCGGCCGACTGGGGACCTGCCCAGTTCGCCGCCGCACTCCGGGGCGTCGCTGCCGAGCAGGGCCTGACATTGATCGTCCATCCCACCACCGTGCGGCGCTGGCTGGAAGGCTCCCAGCCCCGGCCCCCGCTTCCCGCTCTGATCCTGGAATGCCTCTCCCGCCGCCTGGACAGGCGCATCACGGCCCACGAAGCTGGCCTCACCCGAGCCCCAGCCCAACTCGTGGATCCCGCCTGGGAGGCCGACCCCATGCGCAAACTCATCCACCTCACCCACGCCGAACTCGACCCCCACCGTCGCGCCCTGCTCGGCGCGGGCGTCTTCACGGCCACCGCACTCGCCCTGCCCGCCCAGACCCGGATCCCGGCCATGTCCCAGGGCCCGGAACGCTCCGGCCGCCGCGCCACACAGAGCGACGTGGAACAACTACGGGCCATGGCACCGGTGTTCGCCACCTCGGCCGACCAGCACGGCGGACAGCGCATGCGCGCCGCCCTGGCCGCCTACCTCGCCCACGAGGTCATACCCCTCCTGCACCGCCCAGCCCGCGCTCCAGTGCACGACGGCCTGCTGGCTGCCACCGCCCAACTCGCCTTACTGCTTGGCTCGATGTGCGCCGACAGCGGCCACCACGCCGTGGCCGAGCACTACCACCAGATCGCCGCCCGCCTCGCCACCGACGCCGACGACCACACCACCCTCGCCATCACCTTGCGCACCATGGCCACCCACGCCCACGACCTCGGCCACCACACCCCCGCCATCCTGAACCTCGCCGAACAAGCCGACCGGCACGCCCGCCACGCCCCGCCCGCGGTCCGCGCCTACACCCACGTCCACCTCGCCGTCCTCCACGCCCACCACGACCGCCAGGCCTCCCAGGCCGCCCTCGCCCGCGCCGAATGCCTCCACACCCAGACCGACACCGCCCCCGGCCCCTTCACCAGCTATCCGGCCGGCGCGCTGCACTACCAGCGCGCCCAGACCCTCACCACCCTCGGCGACCACACGGCCGCCCTCACCGCGCTGACCACCTCCCTGCGCCTGCGCACCCCCACCGAACAACTGCCCGCCGCACTCACGCGCGCCCGCCTCGCCGAAACCCACCTACGACTCGGCCACCTCGATGCCGCCCTCACCCACTGGCACGCCTTCCTCGACACCTACCCCAGCCTCAAATCCGCTCGTGCCGACGAGCGCCTGACTGCAGCCCTCCAGCACCTGCGGCCCCACCAACGCCATGCCGACGCAGCCGACTTCCTTGGCCGCGTCACCGAGCTCACCCGCCCCGCTCCGTGACGGACCGCCCGCTTCATCGAGCGAACTGCCGCGCCTGCGCCCCCGACCAATTTCGCGCGGAGGAAGTACCGACGGATCTGGGGCCTGCGCAGCCCTGCCGGAGAGCCGGGGCGACAGAGCAATGGCCGCATCGATCGGATCTTGCACGACCAGGCAGCCGCCGACCTCCTCGCCCGCGCCGCCGCCCTCCTGTGAGGGCGCCGCCGTGATGCCGCAGACCACCGTGGCTGGCTGAATTCCAGGCAGCGGATGCACCGATAGCGCATCCGAGCCCTTCGTCGCCGAGTGGGGGGCCGGGGACGGAAGAACCAGGGCAGCGTCGAAAGGATCTTGCATGGCGCCAGAATGAATCGGCCCAGCCCTTGATCCGGCGGCGCCCCGCCCATGGGCGCCGGCCGGGTAACCGCAGAATCGTTGCTGTTGAGCCGCTTGGCGCACCGTGATCCCTGCTATCGACTCAGCGATCGGTGACAGAGGACTCACTTGCTGACGACTGACATGCCGTTTCTCTGCTTGATCAAACTTGAGCCTAGGCACCTCAAGGAGCACAGGAAACCGCGTGTTTCACGTATCGGCCCAGGCCGCAAAACCCTACTGGGCGGGTGGAACGAACACACCATCGTGAGGGTGCGCAGCCGAGGGACCGATTCACGCCGAACGGAGCGAAACTCTTTGCTGCTTCTTTGCTCCTCGGCATGCTGGTGGTGTGCCCGGGTCACCAGGGCCCGGTGTTCATCCACGCGGCTACGGGGGTAGAAGCGATGATCGAAACAGTGTTCAGGAGCGAGGACTTACCGGTGGCCGACCGCGTCGACGCGTGGCGGGAGAAGTTGTCCCAGACACACGCGCCCGTGGACCTGGTCTGCCGTCCCGACTCCGACTTCCGCGCGCAGCAGTGCGTCGTCCGACTGGGGGGCGCGCTCGTGTGGTCCTCGGTCTGGTCGCCCCAGACCATCAGGCGGACTCCGCGGCTCATCCGCGGCTCCGACCCGGAGATGATCCACTTCTCGCTGATCACCAAGGGCACCGTGGGTTTCCGCATGGGCGGCCCGGACGCCCTGTACGGCCCGTACGAGCTCCGTACCAACGACTCCTCCCGTCCCTTCGACATTCTCCTGGGCCCTCAGGGTGAAGGCGTGGCCGCCGTGAGCGTCGACCTGCCCCGAGCACGCCTACCCCTGCCCGCGGATGATCTCGACCGGGTAATCGGTCACCGGATGACGGGACAGGAGGGCGTAGGGGCCCTGCTGACGGCCTTCCTCACCACCCTGAGGGACAACCCCCGTTCGTACACCGCCGCCGACGCGCCCCGGCTGGAGACGGTCCTGCTCGACCTGCTCGCGGCCGTGTTCGCGAACGCGCTCGACGCCATGGAGCGCCTGCCCGCCGAATCCCGGAGACGGACCCTGACCCTGCGCATCCAGGCGTTCATCCGCGACCACCTGCACGACCCCGACCTGACACCGGCCACCATCGCCGCCGCGCACCACATCTCGACCAGCCATCTCCACCGGCTGTTCCAGGACCGCGAGACCACGGTGTCTGGCTGGATCCGCCACCTGCGTCTGGAACGTGCCCGCGAGATGCTCGCCGATCCAGCCCGGCGTGACGCGCCGGTGCATCTTGTCGCCGTGCGCGCGGGCTTCGAGCACCATCCGGTCTTCACACGCGCGTTCCGCTCGGCCTACGGCATGTCGCCCCGCGACTACCGACGCCGGGCCCTGCTTCAAACCGGAGACGGACCCGCAGCCGACTGAGCGCGGACGGATCGTCAAACAACCGTGGACTCGGCGTCAACATGTCCGCGCGGGCTGCCCAGAAACTGACATCAGCCGCCTGACACCGGGCGGAACTGACGTCCCAACCGAAGCCTCAGCGCCAACGCCCCTCGCCGGTCACCCGTCAGCCCGTTGCTGACCTTGCTATGCACCGTCGTCGCGGAACCACGGCGCCAGGTCGGGCCGCACCATCAAAGAAAGGTGACCATGACACGCGCAAAGAAGCTCCTGTGCACCATCGGCATCACCATCGCCTTCGCAGGTGGCGCAGTCACAACTCCTGCAGCAGCAGAGGGCCACGCCCCTGCCGTCGCACCACAGGACGAAGCCATGCCCGTGGCGCCCTCGCTGGCGGACGCGCCTGCAACCGCCAGCGCCGCCGCCTCCGGAGCAACCGTCACCGTCCACTATCGCGGGGACGGTGCCCAGCCGCCCGCAGAGCTGGGCAACCCCTCTGAATGGGGTGTGGTGACGTTCAAGATGGACGCTTCGGCGGAGTCTGTTAGCCCGCTGTCGGAGGCATGCGTCAACGCCAGCGGCGGCAAGTGGTGTTACGGCTGGTACATAACAGGAGTCGCCAGTAAGTACTGCTACTCGAATTACTTGCACCAGACGGAGTGGCATCATTCCACGGTGAAGATCGCCGGCAAGACGGCAAAGGGTGTCGCCGCACCCGGCGACGCATCTCACGCCAACATCACTGCGGGGGCCGCTTACACCTGCTCTACCTACTACAGCGTCGATTAGGTCCTGATGCCTGCACCAAGGGGGTAGCGCCCCGGTAAGTTGGGTAGATCGGTGTGCCGCTCAGGGGCTGCATTGTCACCCGCGCGGTCGGCGGTCTTTGAAAGTGGGTTTTGGATCACTTTCAGTGCCGGGGTCACGGAGGGGCACCGCAAGCGCGATCATGAACGGCCTCGCGCGGTCGAGAAGGATCCGCTTGCGGATAGGAGGTCGAAGTCGGCGCGGCCGAACATCTGCCGCTTCAGCATTTTGATCTTTCTGGCCCTCGACGGCCCCGAAGCCGTGGCGGATGAGCCGCTCCGGGGCTGATGGAGGCTCCGACCGACCCCGGAGCGGTTCACCGGTGAGTCGTGCGGGCTCTTGAGAAGCGTATGGCAACGCCGTTCTTGAGCAGGGCGAGGTGGACGGTGGCGAGGCTGGTTCCTTCGCGGTCGGCGATGTCTGCAGGGAGACGTCGCGTTGTTCGTACCAGGTGCGCCATTGCGCTACGCGGGTGGCGGTGGTCTGGGTGCGCCGGAAGCGTGGACCGCTCCAGTCGGCGGGGTGCTGGGACAGCAGGTAGACGACGTGGGCGGGGGTCGTTTGCAGGGTGTGAGCGAGCCGGGTGATGGAGTAGTCACCGCCGGGCACGGCCTGGTGGAGCCGGGCGGCGGCGATGCTGTCCGGGTCGGGTCCGGGGAGTGCGAGGCGACGGAGCGTGCGGGAGGGCAATCGGGGAGTCCACTGGATGGGTTCGTCGATGCCGTGTTCGTCCAGCAGGGTGCGTGCGGTGTGATGGAGCAGTTCGTGCTCGGCAGGCAGGATCCGCCCGCGAAAACGCAGGTACTGCCCGTCTTGTGAGCGGCTGGCGGGCGCGATGTCCGGGTGCGCGAGGCGCGGGGGTGACCCGGTCAGGGTCTGGAAGATCCAGCGCTGGGCGTGCCGGGCAGTCGAGGGCCGGGGCCGCGCGCAGTCGCATGTGCAGGTCCAGCCACGTCTGCGGGTCGATGAAGCGGGGCCGGGTGGTGAACAGGGCGCGGCGGCGGGCGTAGTCGATGGGGGAGCCGTGCGCATCGAGGTGGTCGGCCAGTAGGAGCAGTACGTGCAGCCCACCGGCGCAGTCGCTGCGGCAGGTGAGTTCGGCGGGGAACGTGGACACGGTGTGCCGGCTGAAGGTGGTGCCGGTCAGGCGAGCCGTGTCCTGGATCGAGGTGGTTTTGCCGGCCAGCATGCAGGTGACGGTGAGGAGTTCGTCCGCGCGTTGGGCTGTGGGGCGGCCGTCGGCGTGCCGGGGAGACAAGCGCAGGGCCCACGCGGGCCACAGAGCCGTCGGCAGCATGTCCGCCCTGGAACTGCGTGCATCTGGGCACGTTGGACTTGATCGCGGGCAACGAGAACGTCGTCTTCCTTGGCCCGGGCGTTATCAACGGTTCGTGTGTCGTCCGGTCGTGTCTGCGCTGGTCAGGCTACTCCTTCGATGGATGCCACGTGGGGTTGGTGAAAGCGCTGCCGCAAGGGACGCACTGGTGGCAGAGTGCCCCGTCGAGAAGGGGACAGTGGCAGAGGGAGCAATGGGACGGGCGTCAAGTGTGACGGTCCGACTGGCGAAGGTCGCTGAGGCTATGTTCGATCCACAACTCAGGGCTCTTGGCCTCGGTGTGGAGCAGATCGAGACGCAGGGCTTGGACGAGCTAGTCCTGAGTGGGTGTTCTGCGACGGTTCGTGCTGAGCAGACATTGGGCTGTGTCGGTGCTCAGCCCGACTCGGCTGGCGAGGACGGCGTCGGCCGGGACAGGGTGAACAGGCCGGGTTCGGGCTCGGTGAGGATGTCGCGGTCGACCAGGCGTTTGAGCTTGGGGCGGACGCTCTCGGTGTGCCGTGGTTCGGTGCCGATGCCCAGGATTTCGCAGATCTCCCTGGCGCGGAGTCCGTGTCCGGCCTGTTCGCAGGTGGCGAGGACCTCGCGGTAGCCGGGCGGCAGTGGTTCGGGCGGTTCGATGCCGTCCTCGGCGGCCAATTCCAGCATGGTTGCGCGGGTGATGTCCAGGCGTTCCAGGGTGCGTTCGGCGGCTGTGAGCTGTTCGGTGAGGAGTGCGATCAGTTCACGCAGTTGCCCGGCGGTCTCGCGTATCAGCTGCTGCCGGGTTTCGATCTTGTCCAGGAGGTGCTTCATCGATGCTCCCGCTCTGTGGGGGTACCGGCCGCCGGGCGGCCGGGTCGCGCCGGGTCGCGCCAGGTCGCGGTGGTGGTGCGGGTGAGACGGTGGAGCATGACGTCGGTCATGGACCAGTGGATCCAGGCCACCGAACTGGCCGTCCTGGTCTCGTAGTCACGCACGAGACGTCTGTGCAGCATGAGGGTGCCAAGCGTCTGCTCGTCCACCCACCGCTTGGACTGCGGAGTGAACCCGCGTGTTCCGGGCTCGCGTTGGACGATCTCGACGTCGATGCCGAGGCGGGCACCGTGCTCCACGACGGCCTCCTTGAACCCGGCGTCCACCCACGCCTTCGTCACTGTCGGCGCGGTCGCGGTGACCTTGTCGAGCAAGGCGGTTCCGATGGCGTTGTCGTGCACGCTCGCCGCGACCACAAGTACGGCGATGACCAGGCCGATCACGTCGGTGGCGATGCCTCTTTTCCGGCCCGGGCTCCTCTTGCCCGGATCCAGCCCGGTGGTCTCCTGGGGCGCGTTGACAGAGGCCCGCACGGTCTGCGAGTCCAGCACGACGGCGGTGGGGGCCTCGCGCCGCCGACGCATCTCCCGGGCCTGCCAGCGCAGCAGCTCGTGGATGGTCTCGGCGGTGCCGTCGTCGCGCCACAGGCCGAAGTAGTAGTACACCGCGCTCGTGGGCGGCAGGTCGTGGGGCAGGTAGCGCCACTGGCAGCCGGTCCGGGCCTGATACAGCAGCGAGTTCACGATCTCCCGCATCGCGTAATGCCCTTCGTGGCCGCTGACCGAGGGATGCTTTGCCTTCCACGCGGTGATCACCGGCCGGATCAGCTCCCAGGCTTCATCCGACAGGTCACTCGGGTAAGGCTCACGTCCGTCCACACCCATCAGTGCACCGCGTACCCGGCCAAGGGTGAAACCGTCGAACCGAACAATCAGCCCAAGCACTATGAGGACGGATGAACCTCGCAGAGCATCCAGTCAGGGCCCGGCCAGTCGGCCTTGGGACATCGGCACGGTGATGTCGGTGAGAAGGATCGTGGACGGCGGTGGGGCCCATGCGACGAAGTGGTGACCCTGTTGGTAAAACCGCGAGGGTCTTCGTGACGTCGGTCTGCGCGAGCCCGTTGGGGTTGTACAGACCATCGTCGCGATCAGGAACCATTCCATGGGCGCCGCCATCAGCCTCACCCGCCTCTCCGCCTGCCTCACCGGCATACCCAAACTGCGATCGCAGCGCTGGCTGGTCGATTCAGAAAGCGGTTCGGACGTCACGCCCCACAGGGCTCTACCGCCCCACATTCCAAGGAGAGACCGCCGTCGCTCGCGGCAATGCGCTCACGGATCCGTCTGTGCGCCCCTGCGCGGGAGGCGCACTTGACGTGCCTCCCGACGCATACTCATGCCGCCCGGACTGATGGGCATTCAGCAACTGGAGGTACGTGCATGAGAGTTCTGCACACGACCCGGCACAGCAGGGTCGCACAGAGGCGGTGGATCAGGACAGCCCGCCGTACCCCCGGCGGTGGCGCCATCCGGCGCATCCACACCGCACCGGTCCTTGCCGGAGCCTTCGCCCTGGCCGCGGGAATGGCCGTCTTCGCCCCGACCACCGCACAGGCGGCCGTGGCGTGCACCGAGACGGCGCTGATCAACGCCATCAACACCGCCAACTCCGCCGGCGGGGGCACCGTGGTCCTGACGAAGGACTGCACGTACACCCTCACCACGTCCCACGGCAGCGACACAGACGGGCCGGACGGACTGCCGATCATCACCACCGCCATCACCCTGTCCGGCAACAACAACATCATCACCCGCTCAACGGCCGTGGGTACCCTCCCCTTCCGTATCGCCAAGGTCGCCCCCACCGGCAACTTCACCCTCAAGGGGAACATCACCCTCAGCAACGGCCTCGCCGGAACTGACGGCGGTGGCATCCTCAACGACGGCACGGTGACCCTCACCGCCAGCGCCCTCACCGGCAACACCGCCCTGGGCAAGGGCGGCGGCCTGTCCAACGCCGACATCAGCGCCCCCGCCACCGGGGCAACGGCGACGTTCACCGGCAGTACCGTGTCCAACAACACCGCCGTTGGCAGGGGCGGCGGCATCTACAACGGCCTCCGAAGCACGCTGACGACCACCAGCAGCTTCGTCAACGGGACGAACACCGGGTCGCAGGGCGGTGGCATCGCCGCCATCAACTCCACCGCAACCACCTTGACCAGCACCCCGGTCAGCACCAACCACGCCACCCTCAATGCCGGCGGCGTCTACCGCGAAAACGGCACGATGACGATCACCACGTCCCCGATCTCCGGCAACACCCCCAACAACTGCACCGGCAGTTCCCCCGCAGTCCCCAGTTGCACCGGCTGACCACACACCCACCAGCCCTCACCAACAGGTAAGAGAGCCGGCCGGGCCGCCCGCAACACCCTGAGGCCGACCCGGCTCCCTTGTGTCCGGACAGGACCTGGCGTAAGCACACCCCGCGGACCTTCCATCACCCCAGCCTGACGCCTGGACTCCACTAGGATCGTGGGAAGAGCGGCCATCACGCCGACAGTCGGTCGACGTCGCGGCGGCGACCCCCATCCGGATCGGTTACGCGCGCTGCTCGACCGCGCAGCAGGAACTCCAGTCCCAACTCGACGCGCTCGAACCAGTCTGCAGGCGGATGTGCTCCGAGAAGATCTCCACCCGGGTCAAGACGCGGCCGAAACTGGAAAGGCGCTCAGACTCGCCCCCGACCCACACCACCCGCGCAGGACCCTAAATCAACCTAAAACCCGACGAACCATCACGGAACACCCTCTGAGAATATGGCGCCATTTTTGAGAACCTACAGGACAAGACGGGACTCACCGCTCGCAGGGAAGCGACCCGCGTCACCCGCCCGAGGCGGCCTTGCGGTAGGTCTCCATCAACGTCACCCGGGCGACCTCCCGCGGGTCCTCACCGACGTCGTGGCGCTCCAGCTCCACACGGGCCCGGCGTCGGGCACCCTCCGAAGTCGGAAGATCGGTCATCCCCGACGGGACGGTCTGGAGCAACTGAGCTGAGAACTTGCCAGAGTTCAGATTCCGGCTCATCGCCTCAGCGAGATAGACCGCCATGGCCCAGTCGGACGCCTCGTAGAACTGGGACTGCCCGGACTCCGCCAGCGACGCGTACCAGCGCGCGGCGATCGGGTGCCAACCCTCGTCACCCGGAGGAATCTCCGGAGCAGCACCGCCCGGCGCCTTCACCAGCTGGGGGCCGTCGTTCTTGTTGCGCCGTCGGCGCTGGTCACTGCGCTTCGGGACGGGGCCCGGCATGGTGTCACCTCCAACCGGGCGAATCCAGGAACTTAACGCCCCCCGGGGTCAGCTCGGGGCGCCCAGGGACACTGCAAGGGGCGGGGCTTGCGAGGCATGGGGGATCACCTCCCGAGCGGTGGGGGATCTTTCGCCGACCCTCGTTCGAGTGATCAGCGCATGCTCGTATGGGGAGTTGGGCATCACTGGGGCGACTCCAATCAGCCGCCGAGCCTGCCCCAACTGACCTATTCGCAAAGGAAGTCACTATGCGCCGCATCGCTGCCGTCGCCCTCGGAACCGTTGTCTCCCTCGGGGTCCTGACGGTTCCGTCCCAGGCCCAAAGCACAGATGCACCCGGCGAAAGTAACGCCGTCGGTGACTCGCTCAATTGGGTGCTTAACACGTCGAACAATGCTCTCATTGGCCAACTGGCGTTTAACGCGCCCGCGACGACTTTCCAACTCAAGTCTCTAGCCGACAAGACGGCAAAGCTGGCAGAGGGTTTGGGCGATGTGTAGGGCAGGCGGAATCAAACCGTCACTACCGCCGTGTTCAGCCCTGGTGACTAAGCTTGGCGTTTATCGTCTGTGGTCGAACATGGCCTCGAACTTGCTGACGCTTTCGCCTGAGCGCCTGACATGAGAGCGGCCTTCGTCTGATTCTGTGCTCCGTCACAGAGGCACTTGACCAGCACGAAGGCCGTAGCGATGAGTCTGCTGCAC
>NZ_JODC01000035.1 GCF_000720765.1 Streptomyces sp. NRRL S-646 | reverse complement strand
CCGTCCCGGGGCGCTGCCCCGGAGCCCCGCTGGGGGCTCTGCCCCCAGGCCCCCGTTCGGCCTGAACGGCCTCGTCCTCAAACGCCGGACGGGCTGAAAGATCGATCCGCGACCGGCGAAGATCAGCGCCCCGTCGGCGGGAGTCGCCCAGGCCGCCGAGAGTCGCCCCCGTCCGCCGAGAGTCGCGCCAGTCCGGCGCGAGTCGCTGCTTCCGGCGGGAGTCGCTGTTGTCTGGCGGGAGTCGCTTGCTTCCTGGCGGGCGTCGGCCATTTCTGGCTGGAGTCGCTCCTTCCGGCGAGAGCCGCTCTTTTCTGGAGGGAGGCCCTTCCTTCCCAGCGGGAGTTTCTCCCATCTGGCGGGAGGCGTCCCTTCTGGCGGGAGCCTCTCCTTCCCGGCGGGAGGCGCCTCTTCCCGGCGGGAGTCGCCCCTTCCCTGCGGGACGCGCCCCTTCTCGCGGGAGGGGCCCTTCTGGCAGGAGCCTCCCCTTCTCGGCGGGAGGTGTTGCCTTTCCCGTGGGTGTTGTTCCTTCGGTGGGGCGGGTGGGTGGTGTCCCCGGGGGCGCCCTCGGCCCACCCGGCTGGACGCCCCCAGGTCGCCATGGGGTCGGAAGTCCACTTTTGTATGGAGTGATCGGTATTCGTCTCCCGATCACACCTCACTCACTGGAGGGCGCCGTGCAGTCGGAGGGCTACGCATACGACACCCACAGCCGACTGGCCGGACCTCTCACGGAGCCGAGCGACGCGTCGTCGTACCAGGTGCAGTACACCTCGCTGCTCTCCAGTGAGCCGCGCCGAATACAGGCCGTCCTGCTGATGACCCTTGCCCCGGTGCTCACCGGCACGCTGCTCGTGTACCTCGTCTGGCCCACCCACTGGGTGGAGCGTGACGGCGGGGAGAGCTGGCTGGTCGGGCTCGATGTCTCGATGCTCATATCCATCGGGCTCATCGAGCTGTTCATGGTGGTCAATGTCGCCTCCGTCGCGCATGCCACGCTGGTGGCCCGTGACCCCGTTCCGGTCGTCCCCGAAGCCGGCACCCGCGTTGCTTTTCTCACGACCTACGTCCCGGGCAAGGAACCGCTCTCCATGGTCCGGGCCACCCTCGAAGGTGCCGTCCGGATCACCCATGCCGGGTCCGGCAGTGTCCTCGACGTATGGCTCCTCGACGAGGGCGACGACGAGCAGGCGAAGGCCCTGTGTGCGGAGCTCGGGGTCCGGCACTTCACCCGGCGCGGCGTTGCGGAGTGGAATCAGGCCGGCGGTGTGCACAAGGCCCTGACCAAGCACGGCAACTACAACGCGTGGATCGCCGTGCACGGCGACGCGTACGACTTCTTCGCCTCCGTCGACACGGACCACGTCCCGCGCCCCAACTTCCTCGAAAGGATGATGGGGTACTTCCGGGATCCCGATGTCGCCTTCGTGGTCGGGCCCCAGGTGTACGGGAACTATGCCGACCATCCCGTCACCAAAGCCGCCGAGTCGCAGCAGTTCCTCTTTCATGCGCTGATCCAGCGTGCCGGGAACCGGTATCGCTCGCCCATGTTCGTCGGTACGAACAATGTGGTGCGGATCGCCGCCGTGAAGCAGATAGGCGGGCTGTACGACTCGATCACCGAGGACATGGCCACCGGGTTCGAGATACACCAGCGGCGCAATCCCGTCACCGGCAACCACTGGCGGTCCGTGTACACACCGGACGTACTCGCCGTCGGAGAGGGGCCCGCCTCCTGGACCGACTTCTTCACGCAGCAGATGCGCTGGTCGCGGGGGACCTACGAGACGCTGTTCAAGCAGTACGGGAGAGCGCTGTTCAGGATGCCCCCGGGGCGGCTGTTCTCGTACACCCTGATGCTCGTCTACTACCCGATGACGGCCGTCAACTGGTTTCTGGGCATCCTCAGTTGTGTTCTCTTCCTCTGGTTCGGGGCGTCAGGCACGCAGGTGGCCTCCTCGGTGTGGCTGATGCTCTACAGCGATGCCGCCGCCCTGCAGATCGGGCTGTATCTGTGGAACCGGCGGCACAACATCTCGCCCCATGAGCCGGAGGGGTCCGGCGGTCTCGCCGGCATGGCCATGTCGGCCCTGGCCGCCCCGATCTACCTCAAGTCCTTCGGTGAGGCGCTCGTCCGCCGGCCCAGCAGGTTCGTCGTGACCCCCAAGGGCGCGGACGCCAGTGCCGACCGGCTGCTCACCTTCCGTATCCACCTCTTCTGGGCGATCCTCCTCGCGGCCTCGCTGGCCGCCTCGGTGGTCCTGGACCACACCCATGCGGCCATGCGCACCTGGGCGGTCCTGGCCATGGCCATCGCCCTCGCGCCGGTCGCGGTGTGGTGCTCCACGCTCCTCAAGGAGCGGCGGGAGCGGCAGGCACCGCATCGGACCACTCGTGCCGTCGACGGCACGGAGCCCGCCCTCGCCACCAGCGGCGCGGGCTCCACGGTCTCCGGAACCACGACAGGAGGCAGCTAGCGCCATGGCCCGGAACGCTGAGAACAAGTACCGGAAGAGCTCCAGGAACAAGACGACCAGGACAACCAGGAGGACCGTTCTCGGGGTCGGGGGCATCATGGTCCTGGCCGGGCTCAACGCCCCTGCCGCGGTCGAGTTCGCCGGCGAGGAGTACCACGAGTACAAGATCGCCCAGCCCGAGTACCAGGCGAAGTACGGCTCCTGGCGGCGGGTCGACATCCCCGCGAAGTACCGCACCAACGCCATCCATGCGGCGCTCCTGCACACCGGCAAGGTGCTGATCGTCGCCGGGTCGGGCAACGAGCAGAAGAAATTCAATGCCGGGTCCTTCGACACGGTCCTGTGGGACCCGAAGGCGAACACTTTCAAGAAGATCCCCACCCCCGCCGACTTCTTCTGCTCCGGCCACACCCAACTCCCGGACGGGCGGCTCCTCGTGGCCGGCGGCACGGCCCGCTACGAACTGCTCGACGGCGAGGTCAAACGGGCCGGCGGCGGTATGCGGATCAAGAACGAGAACCCACTCAAGGCGGTCTTCCTGAAGAAGGGCACCCGCTTCCGCTCGCCCGCGGGCGTCGAGTACGTCAGCAGGTTCGACGTCACCGTCCCTAAGGCCAAGCCCGCAGCCGGGCCGGCCGGCGCCGTCGGCGCGGTGCGGCCCGGGCAGGCCCCGGCCCCGGCGCCGGTGGTGGCGGGCGAGGCCCGCGTCTTCGTCGAGGCCGTCGACGCCGGTCCGATGTCCGTGACCGAGCAGCAGGCGCAGTACGACATCGTCGGGCTGACCGGCAAGGACGCGGCCAACACCTACGGGCTGAGCGAGAAGATCACCCTCGACAAGCAGGACTTCCAGGGGATCCGGGCCGCCTACGAGTTCGATCCCGTGGCCGAGCGGTACGTGCCCGTCGACCCGATGCAGAAGGCCCGCTGGTATCCGACGCTGGTCGGACTCGACGACGGGCGGGTGCTCGCGGTCTCCGGACTGGACGACGTCGGCATGATCGACCCCGGGGACAACGAGATCTACGACCCGAGGACCAAGAAGTGGTCGCCCGGCCCGAAGCGGTACTTCCCCACGTACCCCGCACTCTTCCTGACCAAGGGCGGCAAGCTCTTCTACACGTCCTCCAACGCCGGTTACGGGCCCGCCGACCAGGGGCGGGAACCGGGACTGTGGGACCTGAGGACCAACACCTTCCGGAAGGTGCCGGGGCTGCGCGACCCCGACGAGACGGAGACCTCCTCCTCCCTGCTGCTGCCGCCCGCGCAGGACCAGAAGGTGATGATTCTGGGCGGCGGAGGCGTCGGCGAGTCCAGGAGGTCGACCCCGCGCACGGCCGTCGTCGATCTGAAGCAGGACAACCCGGTCTTCAAGGACGGGCCCGACCTCCCCCAGGGCACGCGGTACCTGAACAGCGTGATCATGCCGGACGACTCGGTGTTCACCACCAACGGCTCCGAGGACTACCGCGGCCGCAGCGCCAGCAACATCTTCAAGGCCCAGTTCTACGACCCGAAGAGCAATGCCTTCCACGAGGCGGCCGCGCCCACCGTCGGCCGCAACTACCACTCCGAGGCCCTGCTGCTGCCCGACGGCCGGGTCGCCACCTTCGGTTCCGACCCGCTCTTCGACGACCAGCAGAACACCAAGCTCGGCCACTTCGAGCAGCGCATGGAGGTCTTCACACCGCCCGCGCTGCACCGCAACGGCAAGAACCGCCCCGCACTGGAGGGCGGCCCGCAAGAGCTCGGCAAGGACCGCCGCGCGACCTACCGCACCGACCACCCCGAACGGGTGGCGAAGGCCCGGCTCATGCGGCCCAGCGCGGTCACCCACACCACCGACGTCGAGCAGCGCTCCATCGAGCTCGGCCTGACCAAGGACGCGCACTCGGTGACGGTCGCCGTACCGGACGACCGGGCCCTGGTGCCGCCCGGCTGGTACATGCTGTTCGTCACGGACGCGCAGGGAACGCCGTCCGAGGCTAGGTGGATCCAGGTGAAGTGACCCGCCCCGATGCCCCAAGCAGGCGGCTACGGCCTGGAGTTGCGTGCCAGCTCCAGGGCGTACTCCGGCCACCACTTCCCCGCGGCCGGCCCGCTCCCGCACGTCCCGTCGGACTCCCCGGGCCGCTTGATCCACAGGTAGGCGTCGAGGGTGGGGTCGCCGGTGTCGGTCGTCGGGCGGGTGCCCAGCGCGCGGCCGGGCGGGTTGCACCAGGCGCCGGGCAGGGGGCCGTTGCCGTTGCGGCTGGTGTCGATGACGAAGTGCTTGCCGCCGAGGTCGGCGGAGAGCTCGAGGCCGTACGCCTTGGTGAGCTCGTCCGTCTGGAAGTTGGAGACGTTGAGGGAGAAGCCGTCGGCCTTCTCGATGCCGGCCTGCTTCAGCGGGTCGACCAGCTTCCACGGATCGCGGATCCAGGCCGGGTTGCCCGCGTCCAGGTACACCTTGGTGTTCGGCTGCTGCTTCAGGCGGACGACCGCCTCGTTCAGCAGCTGCTCCCGCTCGTCGTGGTAGCCGGCCGGTGTACAGCCGTCCACGATGTGGGCGACCGCGTCCGGTTCGAGGACGACCAGGGCCTTGCCGTCCCCGAGCGCGTCCGCGAACTTGCCGATCCACTCCCGGTAGGCGTCCGCGTCGGCCGCGCCGCCCGCGGAGTGCTGGCCGCAGTCGCGGTGCGGGATGTCGTACGCCACGAAGAGCGCCGTGCGGTTCTCCTCGGCCGCGGACTCGACGGCCGCCTTCACAATGGGGCCGGGGTCGATCTCGCCGGCCGGCCACAGTGCCTCCGGCTCGTCCGCGATCCGCTTGAGCAGGTGCGCGTCCTGGGCACGGCCCGACCGTCGCCACTGCTTGATCTGCTCGGCGGCCGGGCTTTCCGGGTCGACCCAGAAGTCCATGGCGCCTGCGCGGGCCGCCTTCTTCGAGGCGCTGCCCGCCGCGGCGGCCGTGTCGATGTCGGACGCGGACGAGCAGCCCGCCGCAAGCCCGAGGACCGTGACAGCCGCGAGGATGTGGATCAGCCGGGACATGCTGCTCCCTGGGGCGAAGGCGACATTTACTGATGATTCGTCAGTAATCGTTGCACAAGGGATTTGAGGCTGCAGGGTTCGACATGGCAGCCGCGCGACCGGTCAGGCGTCAGACGACACCAGCGCGATGCCCAGCGGCGTGCGCTCGTACAGCACCTGATGGCCGTACCGCCGTGCCGTGAGGAGTCCGGCGTCGCGCAGCAGTGTCAGGTGCGCGGAGACGGAGGACGGGGCCAGGCCGAGGCGGTGGGCGAGGGCGCTCGTGGTGGCGGGTTCGTCGAGCGCGGCGAGCACGGCTGCCCGCCCGCGCCCGAGGAGCCGTACGAGAACGTCCGGGGCGCGATCGGCGGGCTCGGCCCACAGGCCGCCGATGCCGCGCGCCGGGTAGGCCAGGGTGGGCTGCCACGGGGGATCGAAGGTGCTGACCACGTCCGGCCAGATGAAGACGCTGGGCATCAGGACCAGGCCCTGCCCGCCGAGCCGCCGCTCGTGCCGGCCCTTGAACTCGACGGTGAGCGTCCCGGCCTGCCAGCCGAACCGCCGGTTGATCTCCGGCAGC
Organism: Streptomyces sp. NRRL S-646; assembly: GCF_000720765.1. Classification (GTDB taxonomy): domain Bacteria; phylum Actinomycetota; class Actinomycetes; order Streptomycetales; family Streptomycetaceae; genus Streptomyces. Next base: position 41,711 of record NZ_JODC01000035.1, on the reverse strand, counting down.
AGTCCGCCGAGCCGACCTCGGCCAGCCGCCGCGAGTGGAAGGTGACGTCGGCCTCCAGGAGGGTGCGCAGCCGGGGCCAGTCCGGGGCGATGAGGGCGCGCCAGGCCTCCTCCATCGCGTCCGACAGTTCCTCGATCATGCGGACGGGGTCCTGCAGCCACTTGCGGGCCTGAGGGGAGTCGAGGGCGCCCGGGGTGTCTGCGAGGGACATCACTGTGTCCGCGCGTGCCGCCGCCGGGTCGCTCGCCCGTACGGCCGCGATCTCCTCCTCGAAGGTGGCGGCAGGGCCGATCGGGGGCGGGCAGAGCCAGTCGGGGCAGTGACCGCGCCTGGGCATCAGCAACCACAGGGCGGTGAGGTCGAGCCCGGCCGCCACCCGGCCCATACGGCGCAGCCAGTGGGCGTGGTAGCCCTGCCGCTCGGGCCGCTTGAGCATCCGCACGACCTCCTGGGTCTCCCACAGCGGGGACACGGCGAAGCGGCACCGGAGGAAGTCGTCCTCCCCGAAGTGCAGCCGTGACGGCACGGGCCTCCCTCGGCATTCGGGTGACATCAACAGTCGGGCGGCATCGAGATTCGGCTGCTGCCGAATCTCTAGGATGCCCCACCCCGGCCGAGGACGCTGCTGCCCATGGCACCAGACGAGCCCGAGGGCACCACGACCCTGCCCGCACCACCTCAGGCCCCTCCCGCCGGTCACGGCCGCTATTCCGACGTGTTCGCCGTCCGCGAGTTCCGTGCCGTCTTCGCGGCGCACGCGCTCTCCCTGCTCGGCGTGATCGTCAGCGAGATCGCCCTGTCCGTCCTCGTCTACGACCTCACCGGCTCGCCCCTGATGAGCGCGCTCACCTTCGCGCTGGGATTTCTGCCGTACGTCGTGGGCGGGACCCTCCTCGCGGGGGTCGCCGACCGCTTCCCGCCCCGGCGGGTGCTGGTGGTGTGTGACATGGCACAGGCGGTGTGCGTGGCGCTGATGGTGGCGGCCGGCCCGCGCATCGCCGTCCTGCTCGCCCTGCGCTGCTGCGTCGCCCTCGTCTCACCGGTGTTCCAGGGGACGAGGATGGCGACGCTCGCCGACATCCTCGGCGACGGCGACCTGTTCGTGCTGGGCCGCTCCCTGCTGCGGATCGTGTCGCAGAGCGCGCTGCTCGTCGGGTTCGGCCTGGGCGGACTGCTCCTGATCGCCGTGACCCCGCGCCACGCCCTCCTGATCACCGTGGCCGGCTTCTGCGCCTCCGCCGCCCTCCTGCGCTTCGGCACCCGGCGCAGGCCCGCTCGCACCCCGGCGGGAAACGCCCTGGTCAAGGACTCCCTCAAGGGCGCCCGCCAGGTCCTCGCCGACCGCCGCGCACGCGCCCTGCTCCTCCTCTTCTGGGTGCCGCCCATGTTCGCCGTGGCACCGGAGGCACTGGCGGCCCCCTATGCCGACGAACTGGCCGCCGGTTCGGTCGGCCTCGGCCTCCTGATGTGTGCGCTGCCGGTGGGCACGATCGCCGGCGAGCTGTACGCGGGCTCCCGCCTGCGCCCCGAGACCCGCGAACACATCGCCCTTCCCCTGGTCGCCGGCACCCTTCTCCCGTACCTCGGCTACGTCCTGCACCCCGTGCTCGTCCCCTCCCTCCTCCTGCTTCTGCTCTCGGGGGCGGGCTCGGCGTACACGCTGGGCCTGGACCAGTGGTTCGTGCGGGCCGTGCCCGAGGAACTGCGCGGACGGGCCATGACCCTCCTCACCGCCGGGCTGATGACGATCCAGGGGGTGGGGATGGCGCTGGCGGGAGTCGTCGCGGAGTTCGCGGGGGTGCCGGCCACGGTCGCGGGGGCCGGGGCGCTGGGCGCGGTGTGCTGCGCAGCGCTCGCTCTGGAAGCCCGGCGGACCGAAAGGCGAGACGGGGCTGACCACCATGTGACCGGCCGGTAAGGTCGGTTCCGTGCCGAAGCCGCTCAGCCTTCCCTTCGATCCGATCGCCCGCGCCGACGAACTCTGGAAGCAGCGCTGGGGAAACGTGCCGTCCATGGCGGCCATCACCTCGATCATGCGCGCGCACCAGATCCTGCTCGCCGAGGTCGACGCGGTGGTCAAGCCGTACGGACTGACCTTCGCGCGGTACGAGGCGCTGGTGCTGCTCACCTTCTCCAAGGAGGGCGAGCTGACGATGTCGAAGATCGGCGAGCGGCTCATGGTGCACCCCACCTCGGTGACGAACACCGTCGACCGCCTGGTGAAGTCCGGCCTGGTGGCCAAGCGCCCCAACCCCAACGACGGCCGCGGCACCCTCGCCTCCATCACCGACAAGGGCCGCGAGGTCGTCGAGGCGGCCACCCGCGACCTGATGGCGATGGATTTCGGCCTCGGCGCGTACGACGCCGAGGAGTGCGCGGAGATCTTCGCGATGCTGCGACCGCTGCGGGTGGCGGCGAGCGACTTCGCCGAGGACTGACCCGGCCCAAGATCTCCCGGAACGGGCGGTTACGCTCGACGCCATGAAGAAGAGCGTGCTGACCCGCTACCGCGTCATGGCCTACGTCACCGGCGTCCTGCTGGTCCTGCTGTGCCTGAGCATGATCGCCAAGTACGGCCTGGACGTCGACGGTGCCGCGGACTTCACCCGCGTCGTCGCCATCGCGCACGGCTGGCTCTACGTGGTCTACCTGATCTTCGCCTTCGACCTGGGCTCCAAGGCGAAGTGGCCGGTCGGCAAGCAGCTGTGGGTGCTGCTCGCCGGCACGATCCCGACGGCCGCCTTCTTCGTCGAGCGAAAGATCAGCCACGAGCTGGAGGCGAAGTTCGCCGAGGGCTCGCCCGCGGTCGCCAAGGTGTAGCGGCCACCCCAGGTATGAATCGGGGTGTGCACCCGGCGGGAAGCCCGCTGGGTGCATACCCTTGCTCTACACCTGCCGGTCCCCTCGCCGGCTGACCGACGTGATGGCCGCCAGGCCGCCATTGGCCAGTCCCTTAGGTCGCCGTCCGCGACGGGCCCAGCCCGTCCGCGAGCCGCTGCGCCGGCGCCGAGCCTTCACGGAAGAGCCGCTCCCACTCGGCGTCGTACCTGCCGTCCTCCCGGTCCCGCAGTTCCAGGTTGAGCGTGTCGTCGATGTCCTTGGCCCACGCGTACAGCTCGGCGACGAGGCCGTCGGACAGATCCAGCGCGGCGGCGGGATCGTCGGGGAAGAAGTCCCCGAACCCTTCCGAGCGCAGCGGACCGTACTTGAACTCGCCCTCGACCGTGATGTCCACGGGATGCGGCGGGGTGCCGTGGCTGTCGCGTTCCCAGTGGAGACGGTCGCAGCCCCAGCACACCCACTTCACCGTGCGACGCCGTTCGTCCCAGTAGCGGACCGCCCAGGACGGGCCGAGGTGCCGGGCCAGGCGCTGTGCCGCCGCCGTCAGGCCCCGCCCGTCGTGCGGAGGGCCGGACAGGGACCAGGAGCGCAAGGCGTCCATGAGGTCCGCGGGCAGGGCGAGAGCCGTGTCCTCCAGCGGTAGGCCGAGGGTGAACGAATCGGGATCCTCGTCCCAGGGCCGCCTGCGGGTTCGTACAGCGGGGACGGCTCGCCCCGGGCCTGTACGAGCAGGTGGCGTGGTCCTTCAGGCGTCATACGGCGCAAGGTAGGACCTTTCTGAGACGCTGCCGACCGTTGTGGATCGGACGGCCGCCCGCTGGCTGCTCTCGACATTTACTAGGACGTCCAAGTAAATTCGAGGGTATGGACGCTGACGCCATCGAGGAGGGCCGCCGTCGCTGGCAGGCCCGGTACGACGCTTCGCGCAAGCGTGAGGCCGACTTCACCACGCTCTCCGGGGATCCCGTGGAGCCCGTGTACGGGCCACGGCCGGGAGACGCGTATGACGGCTTCGAGCGGATCGGGTGGCCGGGGGAGTACCCGTTCACGCGCGGGCTGTATCCGACCGGCTATCGAGGGCGTACGTGGACCATCCGGCAGTTCGCCGGGTTCGGGAACGCCGAGCAGACCAACGAGCGCTACAAGATGATCCTCGCCAACGGCGGGGGCGGTCTGTCCGTCGCCTTCGACATGCCGACCCTCATGGGGCGCGACTCCGACGATCAGCGCTCGCTCGGCGAGGTCGGGCACTGCGGGGTCGCCATCGACTCCGCCGCCGACATGGAGGTCCTGTTCAAGGACATCCCGCTGGGCGATGTGACGACGTCCATGACCATCAGCGGGCCGGCCGTCCCCGTCTTCTGCATGTATCTCGTCGCCGCCGAGCGGCAGGGTGTCGATCCTGGGGTGCTCAACGGCACGCTGCAGACCGACATCTTCAAGGAGTACATCGCGCAGAAGGAGTGGCTGTTCCAGCCGGAGCCCCATCTGCGCCTCATCGGCGACCTGATGGAGTACTGCGCGGCCGGCATCCCCGCGTACAAGCCGCTGTCCGTCTCCGGCTACCACATCCGCGAGGCCGGGGCGACGGCCGCCCAGGAGCTGGCGTACACGCTGGCCGACGGGTTCGGGTACGTGGAGCTGGGGCTCTCGCGCGGGCTGGACGTCGACGTCTTCGCACCCGGGCTGTCCTTCTTCTTCGACGCGCACGTCGACTTCTTCGAGGAGATCGCCAAGTTCCGTGCGGCGCGCAGGATTTGGGCGCGGTGGATGCGGGATGTCTACGGGGCCACGTCCGAGAAGGCCCAGTGGCTGCGCTTCCACACGCAGACCGCCGGTGTCTCCCTGACCGCCCAGCAGCCGTACAACAACGTCGTGCGTACGGCCGTCGAGGCGCTCGCGGCGGTGCTCGGCGGGACCAACTCGCTGCACACCAACGCGCTGGACGAGACCCTCGCGCTGCCGAGCGAGCAGGCGGCGGAGATCGCGCTGCGTACCCAGCAGGTGCTGATGGAGGAGACCGGGGTCGCCAACGTGGCCGATCCGCTGGGCGGTTCGTGGTTCGTCGAGCAGCTGACGGACCGGATCGAGGCGGAGGCGGAGAAGATCTTCGAGCAGATAAGGGAGCGGGGGCTGCGGGCGCATCCGGACGGCCGGCACCCCATCGGTCCGATCACCTCCGGGATTCTGCGGGGGATCGAGGACGGCTGGTTCACGGGCGAGATCGCCGAGTCGGCCTTCCGGTACCAGCAGTCCCTGGAGAAGGGTGACAAGCGGGTCGTCGGCGTGAACGTCCACCACGGGTCCGTCACCGGGGACCTGGAGATCCTGCGGGTCAGCCACGAGGTGGAGCGGGAGCAGGTGCGGGTGCTCGCCTCGCGGAAGGCCGAACGGAACGAGGCGGCGGTGCGTTCCGCCCTGGACGGCATGCTCGACGCCGCGCGCTCCGGCGCGAACATGATCAGGCCGATGCTGGACGCCGTACGCGCGGAGGCCACCCTCGGCGAGATCTGCGGGGTGCTGCGGGACGAGTGGGGGGTGTACACCGAGCCGGCGGGATTCTGACGGCCGGCACCGCAGAAGCGTTTATTAAAATGTGACCTGCCTCCTTTTCCACGATCGTTTCCGTGCATAGCATCGGCCTGTCGACTCTGCCGATCCCCAGGGGAACTGACGGTGCGTAGGCTTTTCAGACCCAGGGCCTGCCGGGCCGCCGTGGCGATCGCGGTGGCCCTGCTGCCGTGCGCCGCGCTCGCCCCGGTCGCGGCCGCCCATGGTGGTCCGCCTCCGGTGAACCCGCTCGCCGCGCGGCTCGACGCCTACTGGAGCGCGGCGCGGCTCACGGCCGCACGGCCCGTCGACACCGGTCTGGAGGCGGACTCCGCCCCCTCCAGCCTGGAGACGGACTCGGTCTCCTCCACCTCCTCCTCCGCGGTGGACGGCCCCCGGCCGGGCGAGTACATCCCGCCCAGCCACAGCTTCGACGGCATGTCCCAGGCCGGGACCTTCTTCTGGACCGACGTCAGCGGCACCGGTCGCACCTGCAGTGGCTCCGTGGTGCGCAGCCCAGGGCGCGACCTGGTGCTGAGCGCGGGCCACTGTCTGCGCGGCTACTCCGGCGCCTCCCCGCGCCGCAACCTGGCCTTCGTGCCGCGGTACCACGACGGAAAGAAGCCGTACGGGGTCTTCCCGGTGCGCGCGAACGGCGTCTACGTCCCGCAGGAGTACTACGACCGGGGGGAGCACGCGGGCGCCGAGTACGACTACGGCTTCGCCGTCACCGAGCCCAACCAGAACGGGACGCCGCTGGAGGTCGCGACCGGCGGGGTACAGCTGCTCACCGACACCGGGTACCACCATGCCGCCGTGCGGATGATCGGCTACCCGGGAGGAGCCGAGAAGCCGCTGGAGTGCTGGAGCCGCACCACCCGCTGGGACAGCGACGACCCCGCCGAGCCGGGCAGCTACCCGCGTATCGCCTGTGACGCGTTCGTGGACGGCACCAGCGGCGGACCGATGCTGGTCCCGTGGCCGGGCGGCTGGGCGGTGATCGGGGTCATCGGCGGCTACCACACCGGCGGTTACACCCCCCAGATCTCCTACAGCGCCTACTTCGGCAAGAACGTCCGGGCCCTGTACGGCGACGCGGTCACCGGCGCCCCGCCGGCGAGCCCGGCGTCGTAGCGGCGAAGGCCGTTACGGCTGCCGGGCCTCTGCGCCGAGGCCGCCGAGGAGCAGTGCGGTGAAGTCGCGTACCCACTCCTCGTCGGCGGCACGGCCGCTCACCAGGGTGCGGTGGACCACGGCGCCCGCGACCACGTCGAAGATGAGGTCGACCGTGCGGACGGTTTCCTCGGGGTCGGTCTCGGGGGGCAGTTCGCCTCGGGTCTGGGCGCGGGCGCGGCCCTCCAGGACCAGTCTCTTCTGGCGCTCCACGATCGAGGAGCGGATGCGCTCGCGCAGGGCGTCGTCGCGGGTCGACTCCGCGACCACCGCCATCAGGCCGCTCGCCGCCTCCGGTCGGGCCAGGATCGCCGCGAACTGCAGGACCACGCCCTCGATGTCGGCGGCCAGACTGCCGCGGTCGGGGAGGACCAGTTCGTCGAAGAGTTCGGCCACCGCGTCGACGACGAGTTCGTTCTTGCCGGACCAGCGGCGGTAGAGCGTGGTTTTTGCAACCCCCGCCCGCATCGCGACGTCTCCCAGGGTGAGCTTCGACCAGCCCAGCTCCACCAGGGCCTCCCGGGTGGCCGCGAGGATCGCGGCGTCCGCCTCGGCGCTGCGCGGGCGTCCTGAGGTGCGGGTGGCGGGAGTGCGGCTCTGCATCCCACGACCATAACCGGCAGTTCCTGTGAGGCCGTGAGGGAGATCACCAGGGGGTTGTTCTCCGGAGGCACCCAGTGCCATTACGCTACGACTCGTAGCGAAAGCTCGTGAGTGACTCCATGGGCGACGACCACTGGCGTGGGGTGGGGACCCGGCGTCGAACAGAACGCAACAGGACCGGCTTTCTCAACGCACGGGGTCCGGGGGTTTCCCCCGGGGTATGCAGCACTCATGCGCGGGAACGGGGGAGGATAGACGCATGCAGCCACGGAACATGTCCATGAGCGGAGTCGTCGACCTCGCCGCGGTGAAGGCGGCCCAGGAGGCCAAGACGAAGGCGGAGCAGGCGCGCGCCGAAGCGGCCCGGCAGGGCGGCGCCCCGGGAGCCGTCTCCCCGGCCGATCTCGTCATCGACGTCGACGAGGCCGGGTTCGAGCGCGAGGTCCTGCAGCGGTCCACCGAGGTGCCCGTCGTCATCGACTTCTGGGCCGAGTGGTGCGAGCCCTGCAAGCAGCTGAGCCCCGTACTGGAGCGGCTCGCCGTCGAGTACAGCGGGCGCTTCCTCCTCGCCAGGATCGACGTCGACGCCAACCAGATGCTGATGCAGCAGTTCGGGGTCCAGGGGATCCCGGCCGTCTTCGCCGTGGTGGCGGGGCAGGCGCTGCCGCTCTTCCAGGGGGCCGCCGGCGAACAGCAGATCCGGCAGACCCTCGACCAGCTCGTGCAGGTGGCCGAGCAGCGCTTCGGCCTGACCGGCCTGACCGTTGACCCAGACGCCGAGCCGGGCGGCGGCCAGGCCGTGGCCGAGGCTCAGCCTGCCGGACCGTACGACGCGCTGCTCGAGGCGGCCGTACGGGCCCTGGACTCGGGGGACTTCGGCGGTGCTGTGCAGGCGTACAAGAACGTGCTGAGCGAGGACCCGGGCAACCCGGAGGCCAAACTGGGCCTCGCCCAGGCCGAGTTGCTGCAGCGCGTGGGCGGCCTCGACCCGCAGCAGGTGCGCAAGGACGCCGCAGAGAAGCCGGCCGACCCCGAGGCCCAGATCGCCGCGGCCGATCTGGATCTGGTCGGCGGTCATGTGGAGGACGCCTTCGGGCGGCTCATCGACACCGTCCAGCGCACGGCGGGTGACGACCGGGACACGGTACGTCTGCGACTGCTGGAGCTCTTTGAGGTCGTTGGGGCGGATGATCCGAGGGTGGCGGCGGCCCGCAGGGCCCTCGCGCGGGCCCTGTTCTGAGCGGGGCGGCGGCCCGGTTCTGACCAGTCGCTAAACACCAGGGCATGTGATGCCCGAGTGAAAGATTTGCCGAAGGAACGTCAGTGCGGCCGCGCTTTACCAAATCTTGGTAAACGCGGCCGCTGTTACTGGGAGTAAGTTCCGGGCGTTGATCTGTCGGTTTCTGTCCAACGATCAATAGTTTTGTCCGGGCCCTTGGCTGCACCCTCCGTCGCCACCCGAGACCTGTGGGTCGTCCTTCGGTTATCCGGCCGTTACTACCCAGTAACGAAGCCCCTTGTGCGGGCGGCGAGAATGCACCACGATCGGCGACGCTCGGTCCTTTCCCGTACCCCGACAGCCGGTTGGGTCGCGGGAGTTCCTGGGTCCCCACCGAGCAGAGCCTGCGCCACTGGCGCCGGCTCTTGGGCAGGGGGGTCTTCGCCGCTCGGCGAAGCCTGTCCAGCAAGGTTGTGCGTGATGTGTGTCAGGCGCGACCAGTGGTTGTCGCTCGGGGGTGATCGCCGGTGATCGGTGCGCGGTTCTGCGCCTCCGAGTGCGGGCGCTCTCCTTCCCGAGGACGTAGCACTTCTCCCATCCCTGCCCGGCTGAGCCGCCGACAGGCAGCAGTCAGGGCCAGGAGATGTACGTCCGAGAAGGAGGAAATATGGAGTCCCAGGTGCGTGGCGGGACCAGATGGAAGCGGTTCGCTGTGGTCATGGTGCCCAGCGTCGCCGCTACGGCCGCGATAGGTGTCGCCCTCGCGCAGGGCGCTCTCGCCGCGTCGTTCAGCGTGTCCGGCCAGCAGTTCAAGGTTTCGGCCGACCAGCTCGAAGGTGACGGCTTCTCGCAGTACGGGGCCATCGACTCGGGGTACACCCTCGACGGTAAGAAGACGGTCCACCCGGTCGCGGTCTCGGCGTTCAAGTCCGCGACCATCAAGGGCCTGTGCCAGTCGGTCGTGACCCCGAACATCCCGGTGCTGGGCAGCGTGAGCCTGATCCTGCACGCGGGTGGCGGCGAGAAGCCGGTCGAGGCCGACAACCTGTACATCGACCTCGATGACCTGAACGCCGACGCGACGTTCACGAACATCGACATCGGTGTGGCCGCCGGAAGCGCCAGCAAGGGCCCCGGCATCAAGAGCGGTGACACCGCGAACCCGAACGGTTTCGCACAGCAGGCCGAGCACGCCTCGCTGACCGGTGTGAAGCAGACGGCGTGGGCCACCACCGCCGGAACCTTCAAGCTCAGCGGGTTGAAGATGTCCGTTTCGACGGGCACTCACGAGTGCTACTAGGCACTTTGTGACGGGCGGGGGAGCCGATGGCGCCCCCGCCCGTCCACCTTCCACCACATTCTTCACACGTACTGCAACTCACCACCACAGCACCATCACCACAGCAAAGCCGCACCAGGGAGCTGTTTTCCATGAGCGCCGAGACTCCTGCCGTACCCGCCGGCCAGTTCAGTCGCCGGAGGGTGCAGTTCCGCGCCTGGCGGGGCACGCGGCCGTTCTGGGCCGGCCTGTTCGTCATGCTTGCCGGACTCCCCATCGCCTACTTCCCGTACGCCCACCTGCAGGTGGGACATCTGACGCTGGCGATGGCCACCACGGCGGGGGCCGGGTCCCTGATCATCGGCGTGCTGCTGATCGTCCTGGGCTTCAGCCTCTGGTTCCAGAAGCACGTGCGTACCTTCGCGGGCGTGGCGGCGATCCTGCTGGGGCTGGTGTCCATTCCCGTGTCCAACCTCGGCGGCTTCCTGATGGGCTTCCTGCTCGCCCTGGTCGGCGGGGCGATGGCCGTGGCCTGGTCGCCGGGCGAGCCGCCGGCCGAGGCGGCGCGGGAGGACGTGCCGGGAGCGGGCGGCGCCCCTCAGGCGATTGACACGGACACCACGATCCTCAAGCCCGTGGTGGGCGAGCCGAACGATCTGTCAGGAACGAGCCCGGCGAACGGGGCGAACGGGAGGCACAGTGCCGGCTGACGAGGTGACCCACGGGACTGATGTGGACGAGTCCCGTGTGAGAACCGGGCCGCGCCATGCGGCCCCCAGGAAGCCGCTGTTCACCAGGTTCCACATGCCGGCGGGCAAGGCGATAGCCACAGTGGCGATGCCCACGGCCGTCCTGATGGGAATGGGGTTCACGTCGTCGCTCGCGCTCGCCGCCGGCAGCGGCACGCCGTCGCCGTCGTCGAAGAGCCTGACCGCGGACGAGTACAAGGACTGTGTGACCGCGCTGGACGGTTCCTCGGCCTCGCCGTCGCCGTCCGCCTCGGCGAGCTCCGGTGACACGGCCGACAAGGCGACGCCCTCGCCCACGTCCTCCGCCGGCACGTCCAAGGACTCCTCGGACTCGGGCAAGACCTCTTCGTCGGATTCAGGTTCCGGCGACAAGGCCACGCCCACGCCCACGCCGTCCGCCTCGGACGGTTCGAGCAAGGACACATCGAGCAGCGACACCGCCACGCCGAGCCCCTCGGCGTCCGCGAGCAGCGGCGGCGGTCTGCTGGGTGACCTGGGCGATGCGATCACCGGCATCTTCACCGGCGGCAAGGACAGCTCCACGTCGAGCGCGAGCCCGACGCCCACGCCGTCCGCCTCGGCGAGCACGAGCAAGGACTCTGCGTCCTCGGGGTCTTCGGGCACGAGCGCCTCGGACACCCTCAAGGACACGACCAAGAAGGTCACCGACACGGTGGACAACACCGTGAAGGACACGACCGACAAGGCGACCAAGACGGTCGAGGAGGCCACCAAGGCGGCCCAGAAGGCGGCCGATTCGGCCACCTCTGCCAGCCCCTCGCCGAGCTCGTCCACGGACGCGTCGAACTGCCCGGCCGCCACGGACGACACGGGCGGCGTGGACAACAAGGTGCCGGTGGCGGACGACCCCTGGTACCTGAACGCCAGCTCGCTGACGCTGAAGGGTGCCGACTACCAGGGCATCGTCAAGGTGAGGACGGCCAACGGCACCATCAAGAGGGTGCTGAAGTACGTCATCTCCGGCGGCACCGACATCGGCGACCTGCACCAGACGGTCAAGGACCACGACATCAACAAGACGTACCACGTGCAGGCCGGGCGGGGTACGACGTCCAAGATCACTGGTGGCCCGACGACGATGTACACGGAGTCCATCTCCGGGAATCTGCTCGGTCTGATCCCGCTCACGTTCACCCCGGACAGCCCGCCTCCGCTGAACCTCCCGGAGATCTACTTCACCAACGTGAAGGTCGTCCAGGCCGCTCAGTTCGGCGGCACCCTGCACGTGCCCGGTATGCACGTCTACACGACCGACGGAACCGGCTGAGCGCCGTCACAGACCCGTTCGGGAGCCGCAGAAAGACTGAGGGCGCCCCCTGTGCGCAGGGGGCGCCCTCAGTGCCGTAGAACCGCCTTGACGGGCCGGTCAGTCGTCCTCGCCGTCCTCGTCGTGGTCGAAGGGCGGCAGGACGGACACCGCGGCACGGGGCACGTGCCCGGCATTCACAGGCCTGAGGGCGCCCCCTGTCGCAGGGAGCGCCCTCGGCGCCGTAGAACTGCCTTTACAGGACGGTCAGTTGGCGCCGCCGGCGATGTGGTGGACGCGGAGCATGTTGGTGGTGCCGGGGACGCCGGGGGGCGAGCCGGCGGTGATGATGACGATCTCGCCCGGGTTGAATCGGTTGATCTTGGCGATCTCCTGGTCGACCATGTCGACCATCTCGTCCGTGGTGTTCACGAAGGGCACCACGTGCGACTCCACGCCCCAGCTGAGGGTGAGCTGGTTGCGGGTGTTCTCGTCGGTGGTGAAGGCGATGATCGGCTGCTGGGCGCGGTAGCGCGACAGCCGGCGGGCCGTGTCACCGGACTGCGTGAAGGCCACCAGGCCCCGGCCGCCCAGGAAGTCCGCGATCTCGCACGCGGCACGCGCGACCGAACCACCCTGCGTACGCGGCTTCTTGCCCGGCACCAGCGGCTGCAGGCCCTTGCTCATCAGCTCCTGCTCGGCCGCGGCGACGATCTTCGACATCGTCTTCACGGTCTCGACCGGGTAGGCGCCCACGCTGGACTCCGCGGACAGCATGACCGCGTCCGCGCCATCCAGGATCGCGTTGGCGACGTCGGACGCCTCGGCGCGCGTGGGACGGGAGTTGGTGATCATCGACTCCATCATCTGAGTCGCCACGATCACCGGCTTGGCGTTGCGGCGGCACAGCTCGATGAGGCGCTTCTGCACCATGGGGACCTTCTCGAGCGGGTACTCGACGGCCAGGTCACCACGCGCGACCATGACGGCGTCGAACGCCATCACGACGGCCTCCATGTTGTCCACCGCCTGCGGCTTCTCCACCTTGGCGATGACGGGGACCCGGCGGCCCTCCTCGTCCATCACCCGGTGGACGTCGTCCACGTCCTTGGCGTCGCGGACGAAGGACAGCGCGACCATGTCGCAGCCCATGCGGAGGGCGAAGCGGAGGTCCTCGATGTCCTTCTCGCTCAGCGCCGGGACGTTCACGGCCGCGCCGGGCAGGTTGATGCCCTTGTGGTCGGAGACGACACCGCCCTCGATGACGATCGTCCTGACCCGGGGGCCCTCGACGTCCAGGACCTTCAGCTCGACGTTGCCGTCGTTGATCAGGATCTGGTCGCCGCGGTCCACGTCACCGGGCAGGCCCTTGTAGGTCGTACCGCAGATGGACTTGTCGCCCGGGACGTCCTCGATGGTGATGACGAACTCGTCACCGCGCTCGAGCTCGACCGGGCCTTCGGCGAAGGTCTCCAGACGGATCTTCGGACCCTGCAGGTCGGCGAGGACACCGATGGCACGGCCGGTCTCCTTGGAGGCGGCCCGGACGCGGTCGTACCGCCCCTGGTGCTCGGCGTGGGTGCCGTGGCTGAAGTTGAACCTGGCCACGTTCATTCCGGCCTCGATCATCGAGACCAGCATTTCGTGGGAGTCGACCGCGGGGCCGAGAGTACAGACGATTTTCGAACGGCGCATGGGGCGATCCTATCGGTTTGTTTCGCCGCGGAATATTCCGTCTGGCGGAAGATACAAATGGGCGGGTCCGCGCTCAGGCGTGTTACTGCGGTGTATTCCTTGGAGTTCTTCAGCCGGCCATGCGGCGGGGCCGCATTTCGTTACTGCCCGACCAGTGCGTAGGTCTGTGTGGCGATCTCCAGTTCCTCGTCGGTCGGCACCACGGCGACCGCCACGCGCGCCTGCGCCGGCGAGATCAGTCGCGGTTCGTCACTGCGTACGGCGTTCAGCTCCCTGTCCACCGCCAGGCCCAGCTCCTGAAGGCCCGCAACGGCAGCCTCCCGCACCGGACTCGCGTTCTCCCCGACTCCCGCCGTGAAGGCGACCGCGTCCACCCGGCCGAGTACGGCGTAATAGGCGCCGATGTACTTCTTCAGGCGGTGAATGTAGATGTCGAAGGCGAGCTGTGCCTCTTCGTCACCTTCGTCGACCCGGCGGCGGATCTCCCGCATGTCGTTGTCACCGCACAGCCCGATCAACCCGCTCTTCTTGTTGAGAAGAGTGTCGATCTCGTCCGTGGACATTTCGCCAACACGCATCAAATGGAAGATGACGGCCGGATCCATGTCCCCGGATCGCGTACCCATCACGAGCCCCTCCAAAGGCGTCAGCCCCATGGAGGTGTCCACGCACTTCCCGCCCCGTACGGCAGACGCGGACGCGCCGTTGCCGAGGTGCAGCACGATGACGTTGACCTCCTCTGGGGCCTTCCCGAGCAGCTCGGCGGTGGTCCGGGAGACGTACGCGTGCGACGTCCCGTGGAAGCCGTACCGCCGGATCCGGTGCTCGTCGGCCGTCTTCACGTCGATCGCGTAGCGGGCGGCGGACTCCGGCATCGTCGTGTGGAACGCGGTGTCGAAGACGGCGACCTGCGGCAGGTCGGGCCGCAGCGCCTGCGCGGTACGGATGCCGGTCAGGTTGGCCGGGTTGTGCAGGGGCGCCACCGGTATCAGCCGCTCGATCTCGGCTAGCACGGCGTCGTCGATCACGGTCGGCTCGGTGAAGGACTTCCCGCCGTGCACGACCCGGTGCCCGATCGCGGCGAGCTCGGGGGAGTCCAGCCCCAGCCCGTCCTTCGCCAGCTCCTCCGCGACGGCCTTCAGCGCGGCCTCGTGGTCGGCGATCTGCCCGCTCCACTCCCGGGACACGCCGCCGCTCGCGAGGGGTGTGTGCTTCAGCCGTGAGGTCTCCTCGCCGATCCGCTCGACGAGGCCCACGGCGAGCCGGCTGCTGTCCCGCATGTCGAGCAGCTGGTACTTCACCGACGAGGAGCCGGAGTTGAGGACGAGGACACGGGTCGGGCTCACTGTGCGGACGCCTTCTCGTTCGGGAGCTGGGCCTGTATGGCGGTGATGGCGACGGTGTTGACGATGTCCGAGACAAGAGCGCCCCGGGACAGGTCGTTGACGGGCTTGCGCAGACCCTGCAGCACCGGTCCGACGGCGATCGCGCCGGCCGAACGCTGCACGGCCTTGTAGGTGTTGTTACCTGTATTGAGGTCAGGGAAGATCAGAACCGTTGCCTGCCCGGCGACTTCGGAGTCCGGCAGCTTGGTCGCCGCGACCGTCGGCTCCACCGCGGCGTCGTACTGGATCGGCCCCTCGATCTTCAGGTCGGGGCGCCTCTCCCGGACCAGCTCGGTCGCCTCCCGTACCTTGTCGACGTCGGCGCCCGAGCCGGATGTACCCGTCGAGTACGACAGCATCGCGATCCGCGGCTCCACGCCGAACTGCTCGGCGGTGGCGGCCGACTGGATGGCGATGTCGGCCAGCTGCTCGGCGTTCGGGTCCGGGTTCACGGCGCAGTCGCCGTAGACGAGGACCTTGTCGGCGAGGCACATGAAGAAGACGGACGAGACGATGTCGGCATCCGGCTTCGTCTTGATGATCTCGAAGGCCGGGCGGATGGTCGCGGCCGTGGAGTGCACCGATCCCGACACCATGCCGTCGGCGAGCCCCTCCTGGACCATCAGCGTGCCGAAGTAGTTGACGTCCGAGACGACGTCGTACGCCAGTTCCACGGTGACGCCCTTGTGGGCGCGGAACTGTGCGTACTTCTCGGCGAAGGAGTCGCGCAGCTCGCTGGTGGCGGGGTCGATGAGCCGGCACTCGCCGAGGTCGATGCCGAGGTCGGCGGCCTTCTTGCGGATCTGCTCGACCGGGCCGAGCAGGGTGAGGTCGCAGACCCCACGGCGCAGCAGCACCTCGGCGGCGTGCAGGACGCGCTCCTCGGTGCCCTCCGGCAGGACGACCCGGCGCTTGTCGGAGCGGGCCTGTTCGAGGAGCTTGTGCTCGAACATCATCGGCGTGAGGCGGTCGCTGCTGGGCGCGGAGACCCGCTTGTTGAGGTCGCCGGTGTCGACGTACCGCTCGAAGAGTCCGAGCGCGGTCTCGGCCTTCCTGGGCGTCGCCGCGTTCAACTTCCCCTCCAGGGCGAAGAGTTCCGCGGCGGTCGGGAAGCTGTTGCCGGCGACCGAGAGCACCGGGGTGCCCGGGGCGAGGCGGGCTGCGAGGGTGAGGATCTCGTCGCTCGGCACCTCGTTCAGGGTGAGCAGCACGCCGGCTATCGGCGGGGTGCCGGCGCTGTGCGCGGCCAGCGAGCCGACGACCAGGTCGGCGCGGTCGCCGGGAGTCACCACCAGGCAGCCCGGGGTCAGGGCGGGCAGGAAGTTCGGCAGCATCGCACCGCCGAAGACGAAGTCCAGGGCGTCGCGGGCCAGCCCCGAGTCGTCGCCGAGGACGACCTTGGCGCCGAGCGTCTGGCCGATCTGGGAGACGGTGGGGGCGGCGAGGGCGGGCTCGTCCGGGACGACGTAGCACGGCACGGGGAGACGGGAGCCGAGCTTCTGCGCGATCTCCTCCCGGTCGTCGCGCGCGACCCGGTTGGTCACCATGGCGAGTACGTCGCAGCCCAGGCTCTCGTACGCGCGGTAGGCGTTGCGCGTCTCGGCGCGCACGGACTCCGCGGCCTGCCCCCGGCCGCCCACGACCGGGATCACGGACGCGCCGAACTCGTTCGCCAGCCGGGCGTTGAAGGAGAGCTCGTCCGGCAGTTGGGTGTCGGCGAAGTCCGTGCCGAGGACGAGGACGACCTCGTACTCGCGCGCGACCACGAGGAACCGTTCGACGAGGGTGGACACCAGCTCGTCCGTCCCCTGTTCCGCCTGCAGGGCGGAGGCCTCGTGGTAGTCCATGCCGTAGACCGTGGCCGGGTCCTGGGAGAGCCGGTAGCGGGCGCGGAGCAGCTCGAACAGGCGGTCGGGCTGGTGGTGGACGAGCGGCCGGAACACCCCCACCCGGTCGACCTGCCGGGTCAGGAGCTCCATGACCCCCAGCTCGACGACCTGACGGCCGTCACCTCGGTCGATCCCGGTCACGTACACGCTGCGCGTCACGCGTGCTCTCCGTTTCCTTACGCCGGTACAAAAATCGCCCACCGAGGTGAGCAGAACCCTCTTGACAATACCCCTGACGCTGGATAAGGCGCCCGTCAGGATCGGGGGCGGGACGGACGTCCCGATAGGGCCAATCGGGTCATAGGGGATGTAAGGGATATCGTCCTGTCGGGCATGAAACAATCGGACCGGCTCACCGGAACCACCGGGCTGGCTCACCGGTAACGACAGCGAGCAGGAGACACAGCACGATGCGCATCGGAGTTCTCACCGCAGGCGGCGACTGCCCCGGCCTGAACGCCGTGATCAGGTCGGTCGTGCACCGAGCGGTCGCCCAGTACGACGACGAGGTCATCGGCTTCGAGGACGGCTACGCCGGTCTGCTCGACGGCCGCTACCGCTCCCTCGACCTCGACGACGTCGGCGGCATCCTGGCCCGCGGCGGCACGATCCTTGGCTCGTCCCGGCTGGAGCGCGACCGCTTGCGGGAGGCCTGCGAGAGCGCGGTCGACATCGCCCGTGACTTCGGCATCGACGCGCTGATCCCGATCGGCGGCGAGGGCACGCTGACCGCGGCCCGGATGCTCAGCGACGCGGGCCTGCCGGTGGTCGGCGTCCCGAAGACGATCGACAACGACATCTCGTCCACGGACCGGACCTTCGGTTTCGACACCGCGGTCGGGGTCGCCACGGAGGCGATGGACCGTCTGAAGACGACGGCCGAGTCGCACCAGCGCGTGATGGTCGTCGAGGTCATGGGCCGGCACGCGGGCTGGATCGCCCTCGAATCCGGCATGGCCGCCGGCGCGCACGGCATCTGCCTCCCCGAGCGCCCCTTCGACCCGGCCGACCTCGTCAAGATGGTCGAGGAGCGCTTCTCCCGCGGCAAGAAGTTCGCGGTCGTGTGCGTGGCGGAGGGCGCCCACCCTGCCGAGGGCACCATGGACTACGGCAAGGGCGATATCGACCAGTTCGGCCACGAGCGCTTCCAGGGCATCGGTACGGCCCTGGCGTACGAGCTGGAGCGGCGCCTCGGCAAGGAGGCCAAGCCGGTCATCCTCGGCCATGTGCAGCGCGGCGGCGTGCCCACCGCCTACGACCGCGTCCTCGCCACCCGCTTCGGCTGGCACGCGGTGGAGGCGGCGCACCGGGGTGAGTTCGGCCGGATGACGGCTCTGCGCGGCACGGACATCGTGATGGTGCCGCTGGCGGAGGCGGTGACCGAGCTGAAGACGGTCCCGAAGGACCGGATGGACGAGGCGGAGTCGGTGTTCTAGGGGCTACGGGGTTTCACCCGCTGTTGTCCTGGACGGCCGCCCAGAAGTGGTCGACGATCCGGTCCAGGAACTCGCGGCCGGCGGCACTCGAGTCGCTGGCCGCGTTTCCGTCGCCCCAGCTCAGCGAGGCGACCATCTGCCCCTGGTAGTCCTGGTGCAGCGTCTGGAGGGCGTCCTCCAGGAGGCGCCGGTCCAGGGGCACGGTTTTGGCCACCGGGCGGACGTACGCCCCCCAGCGCGTGGTCACCGCACTGCGCAGCAGCTCGGCCAGCTTCGGCTCGCGTCCCGTGACGGTGACGAAGTCCGGGAGCGAGAGGTCGAGCACCTCGGCGAGGGTGGCCGACTGGCGCTCGTTGCCGCGCCAGGCGTTGTGCTCCTCCATGTGCATATAGGCGAGGAACTCCAGGCCGACGGTGCGGGCGACGTCCTCCGGGGCGAGGCCGCGTGCGATGCGGTGCTCGCGCAGGGTGCGGGGCGGGCCGGTGATCTCACCGGGGGAACACCACAGGACGCCTGCGAGCGCGGAGAGTTCCGGGCTGGAAGGGGCGACGGAACCGCGCTCCCAGGCGAGGACGAGATCCGGGGAGACATACGGCAGCCCGTACGAGACACGCAGGCCGTAGGCGACATGTTCGGGGCCCATGTTGAGGGCCGCGCGGAGCCGGCGGGCGGCGAGGGCGTTGAAGGGCGGGGCGGGCTGGTTCGAGCGGGCTGGACGTTGGTGCACGGGCCACAACGTAGGCGGGTCGTGACGCGGTGACTACAGTCTGTTCGGCCAGGATCACGGATTGTAGGAACGTACGGATTCGGCCACGCGTGCGGCTCGTACGGGGTGGCCGAAGATCGTCTGTCGGCGGGGCGGGCGCGCTGGCGAGGATGGCGCGAAGCCGTCCGGGCGGGCGGCGGGGAAGGCCGGTGACTTTGTGAACGTCAAGCTCGAGGGGCATATTCGCGAGCGTCTGCTGGCGCCGAACTTCTGGCACCTCGCCACAGTGGGCGCGGACGGGATGCCGCACGTCTCGCCCATGTGGGCGGACATCGAAGACGAGTACGCCATGGTCAATACGTCGATCGGCCGCGTGAAGATCGACAACCTGCGGCTCAATCCGAACGTCTCCCTGTCCCACCATGATGCCGAGAACCCGTACGACCGGGCCGAGATCCGGGGGCGGGTCGTGCGCTTCGTGGAGGGCGAGGAGGCGGAGCGGGGCATGGACCGGCTGGCGCGGAAGTACATCGGCGAGGACCGGTATCCGTGGCTGCTGCCCGGGGAGCGGCGGGTGATGTTGTTGATCGAGCCGGTGCGGGTGCGGAGGGTTGTGGGGGTGGAGCCGTTTCGGGCGGGGGTGCTGCCGGAGGCGTGAGCGGGTTCCTGGTCAGGTTCACCCCTTGACCGCCCCGCCCAGCGCGAACCCGCCGCCCAGCCGCCGGGCGATCAGCACGTACAGCAGGATCACCGGCGTCGAATAGACGATCGAGAACGCCGCCAGCTGCCCGTACGCCACCATTCCCCGGTTGCCGAAGAACTCGTTGATGCTCACCGAGGCCGGCATCTGGTCGGGGGTCAGGAGCAGCATGAAGGGGACGAAGAAGTTCCCCCACATGATCACGAACGAGAACACCGTCACCACCGCCACTCCCGGGCCCATCAGCGGCAGCACGATCCGTACCAGCGACTGCATCGAGGACGCCCCGTCGGTCCACGCCGCCTCCTCCAGCTCCTTCGGCACTCCGTCCATGAAGTTCTTCATCAGCCAGATGGCGAAGGGGAGTTGGGAGGCGGCGAAGAAGAGGATCGTGCCCTGCATGGTGTCGATCAGGTCCACCTGAACGAACAGCGCGTACACCGGCACCATGATCGCCGTGATCGGCAGGCTCGTCGCGAAGAGGATGGTGAGGAGGAACGGGCGGTTCAGCCGCGACCGGAAACGGGACAGCGGGTACGCCGCCAGGGCCGCGCACACCACCGTCAGCAGCGTCGCGCCGCCGCACAGGATGAGACTGTTGAGCAGCGGTGTGAAGGTGATGTCCGAGGTCAGGATCGCGTCGAAGTTGGACCAGGTGACGCCGTCGGGGGCCTTCACCTTCAAGTTCGCATGCGGGTCCACCGATGACAGCAGCACCCAGGCGAGCGGCAGCGCGAATGCAGCGGCGACGACCAACAGGCCTGCGTCGGCGGCCAGTCGGCGGCTGCGGCGGCGGGAGGCGAGTGTGAGAGCCATGATGAGGGTCAGACCTCCGTCCGCAGCAGGCGCAGATACACGAGGGAGAACAGCGAGCCGACCAGGAGCAGCAGCAGGGCGACGGCGGTGCCGTAGCCGATCATGCTGTTCTGGAAGGCCTGCTCGTACATGAAGAGGGGGAGGGTCTGGCTCTTGTTTCCCGGGCCGCCCCTGGTCATCACCCAGATCAGGCCGAAGACGGACAGGGTCTGGAGGGTGTTCAGCATCAGGTTCGTGCCCATGGAGCGGCGGATCATCGGAAGGGTGATGTGCCACATGCGCCGCCAGCCGCCCGCGCCGTCGACCTCGGCGGCCTCAGTGATCTCCTTCGGGATCTCCCCGAGCGCCGCCGAGTAGACCAGCATCGAGAAGGCCGTGCCCCGCCAGACGTTCGCGAAGGACACCGCCAGGATCGGGAGGGTGAACAGCCAGTTTTGGGACGGGAGATGGAGCCAGTCCAGGATGGCGTTCAGGGTGCCCTCGCGGCGGAAGAAGGCGTAGAGGAGGAAGCCGGCGACGACCTCCGGCAGGACCCACGCCGTGACAACGATGCCGCCCGTCAGTGTGCGGACGGGCTTCGACGCACGCTGCATGAGCGCTGCAAGCGCGAGGCCGATGGTGTTCTGGCCGAGCAGCGACGACACGACCGTGAACACCAGCGTCAGCCATACCGCGTTGAGGAACTCCTCGTCCTTGAAGGCCTTGCGGAAGTTCGCGAGGCCGACGAAGGACGAGTGGGCCTGGCCGGTGAGCTGGAGATCGGTGAAGGCGATGTAGGCGCAGTAGGCGATCGGACCGGCGAGGAAGAGGAGCAGGAGGACGACCGCGGGGGAGAGGGGAAGGAGGCGGGCGAGGGCGCGAGGGAGCGTCCGGCGGGGCCGGCGCTCTGGCGAAGTGGGCGGACACGAAGGCGACTTGGCCGCCTTCGCGTCCGCCGCGTGCGGGGTCGCGGCGGTCATGCCTGGTCTCCGCCGCTCACTTCTTGACGACCTGGTTGTCCGTGGCGTCCTTGAGCGCGTCGTCGTAGCCGCTCGCCGCCTTGTCGACGGACATGTCGCCCGTCGTGACGCCCTCCATGGCCTCCTGGATGGCGGTGGAGACCTTCGGGTACGCCGGGTAGGCGGGCCGGTAGTGGGTGCTCGCGACCAGGTCCGTGAAGAACTTGATGCCGGGCTGGGCGCTTGTGTACGACGGGTCGCGCGCGACGTCGTTGCGCACCGAGATACCGGAGTTGGTGATGTACCACTTCTCCGCGTTCGCCTTCGTCTGCATCGTCCTGATGAAGTCGAAGGCGAGGTCGGGGTTGCCGGCCTTGGACGGGATCGCCCAGGTCCAGCCGCCGGACATGCTCACTTTGCCGGGGGCCTGGCCGCGCTGGGTCGGCATGTACGCCAGCCCCAACTCGCTGGACCACTGCGGCCATTCGTGGCCGCTGCCCTTCAGCCAGGCCTGCGGCAGCCACGAGCCGTCGAGGGCGATGCCCAGCTTGCCCTTCGGCAGCAGGTCGCCGGCCACGATGGTCTGGATGTTGGGATCGAGGGCGTCGGAGACGTCCGGGCCGAGCTTCTCCTTGTAGACCGTCTCGACGAACCGGAGCGCGTCCTTGAACCCCTGGCTCCCGGCGACCCACTTCTTGGCCGACTTGTCGTAGAGGGGGTCGGTGGTCCCGTCGCCGGTGCCGTAGAGCAGCATTTCGAAGGTCTGCATGGTGGAGGCCTCACCGGCGGGTTTGCCGGTGTAGACGTTGAGCGGGGTGACTCCCGGGACCTTCTTCTTGATCGTGCGGGCCGCCGCGAGGACGTCGTCCCAGGTCTTCGGCTGCCAGTTCGCCGGCAGACCGGCCTTCTTGAAGATGCCCTTGTCGAACCAGAGCCCGCGGGTGTCGGTGCCGTCCGGGACGCCGTACGTCTTCCCGTCCTCGGCCTTGGCCGCGGTCTTCGCCGTACCGATGAACTGCTTCCAGTCCGGCCACTTGCCGAGGTACGGGTCCAGCGGCTTCAAGTACCCGCTGGTGATGTCCGAGTTGATGAGGAACGTGTCCTCGTAGACCAGGTCAGGGGCGGTCTTGGGGGAGCGGAGCATCTGCTGGAGCTTGGTGTAGTACTCCGAGTCCGGGGCCTTGATCGGGACGAGTTCGACCTTCTTGCCGGGGTACTTCTTCTCGAACTGCTTCTTGATGTCGGCTAGGAAGCCGTCCATCACCTTGATGGAGTTGTCCGTCGACTGCTTGAACGAGACCTTGAGGGTGTTCGGGCTGCTGCCGGAGCCGTTGCCGCAGGCTGTGAGGGTGGTTGCGGCGAGGGCGGTGGTGAGGAGGACGGGGAGGAGGGGGAAGGCGGCGGTGGGGCGCACGGGCATGACCTCCTGCGGGCTCAACGTCGTTGTCGGCCGAGATGGTTGCCCGGTGAAGGTAGGAGGAGTGGTCTAGTCAGGTCAATGAGTGTGCGGCGAATTGGCAGTTGGCCGGCTGCGGCGATGTGGGGTGAGGGGGCGCAGTCAGTCCTGTAGCCGGGCGGCGCGAGTGCGGGCGTCGGCCGGACGGTGGACGGCGATGTGGGCGTGCGCCAGGCCGGAAAGGCTCAGGCCCTCGTGGTAGAAATCCTCGAACTCCCTGAAGACAGCAAGGGACTTGCCATACGCCTCGACAGCCTCCTGCCCCCGACCCGCCGCTCGCAGGGCGTTACCGAGGTTGTGCCACGCTGCGCCTTCGGCGTGGCGGTCTCCCGCAGCCTGCAGCAGGTCGCGGGCGCGGGCGGGGACGGTGGACGCCAGGCGGTGGAGACGCCGGCGCGGGCGGTGGGACTGGACGCCGGGGTGTCCGCCGCGGAAATCGCCGCGGCGGCGATGGATCCCGTACGGCAGGATGCCCTAGGGGAGTGGTGCGAGGCCGTGGCTGCCCTGCTCGCTGCCGATCCGCAGGGCGTTGCCGGTGCGGTCGCGCGGGTCATGGAGCGGCATGCGCCGGGCAGCGGGACGTCCTGGTACGACGGTGACCACGCCGACTTCAGGGGCGGGGTCTTCCTGCGTGAGGTGGTCGGCGTACAGGTGGTGATCCAGCAGGGCGGGGCAACTGCCCTACTTGGAGGACGTCACCCCCGAGCGTCCCTAACGTCCTCTCTCCCCCTCCCCCCGCACCCACCGGTACTGCAACTCCGGCCGCCCCACCGTCCCGTACTGCGGAGCCCGTGCCGCCCGCCCCGCGTCCACCAGATGCTCCAGATACCGCCGAGCGGTGATCCGCGAGATCCCGACCGCCTCCGCCAGCCCCGCCGCGGTCAGTCCCTCCCCGCAGTCCCGCAGCGCCACGGTCACGCGCTCCAGCGTCGGCGCACTCAGCCCCTTGGGCAGCGCCGCCGGTGAAGGTGCTCGCAGGGAGGCCAGCGCCCGGTCCACCTCGTCCTGCCCGCTCGCCTCGCCCACCGCCGCATGGAACTCGGCGTACCGCACCAGCCGGTCCCGCAGGGTCGCGAAGGTGAAGGGCTTCAGCACGTACTGCACGACCCCCAGCGACACCCCCTCCCGCACCACGGTCAGATCCCGTGCCGACGTCACCGCGATCACGTCCGCGTGGTGACCGGCCGCCCGCAGCGAGCGGGCGAGCTGCAGCCCGTGTACATCCGGCAGATGCAGGTCCAGCAACAGCAGGTCCACCGGTGTGCGGTCCAGCAGGCGGCGGGCTTCCGCGCCGGTGTGGGCCTTGCCGACGGCCACGAAGCCGGGGACCCGGCCGACGTACATGACGTGAGCGTCGGCGGCCACCGGGTCGTCCTCGACGACCAGGACGCGGATGGGCTGCTGGGTCGTCATGCGTCACCTCTCGTGGCGGCATGCCCGGTCGCTCCGGTGGGCCGGGCGGCTGCGTCGGGAGGTAGCCGTGCTCCGAACGTGGCGCCGCGTTCCTGCCTTTCCGCGGCAGGCCGTGTGCGCTGGTCGCGTCGGAGGGCGGTGTCCGGCGCCCGGCCGGTGTGCGGGTCCGGCGCCACGGGGGCGTCCACGACCAGGACGCGGATGGGCTGCTGGGTCGTCATGCGTCACCTCTCACCGTGGCGCGCCCGGACGCTTCGGCCGGAGAGGCGCCCGTGTCCAGAGGCAGCCGTACCTCGAACACCGCGCCGCCCGCGCCGCCCGCCCCACCCTCTGCACCTTCCGCCACCGTCAACGTGCCCTCCTGCCGGGTGACCGCCTGCCGTACCAGCGCCAGCCCGAGGCCGCGCCCGCCCGGGCCGGCCGGCTTCGTCGAGAACCCCCGTTGGAATACCAGCTCGGCATGGGCGGGATCCACCCCCGTGCCGGTGTCCGCGACCCGCATCACCAGCTCCGTGCCCTCCGCGTACGCCGTCACCGTCACCCGAGCGCTGATGCTGCCCTGCGCCGCGTCCACCGCGTTGTCGATCAGGTTGCCGAGGATCGTCACCAGGTCGCGGGCCGGGAGGCTCGGCGGGAGCAGCCCGTCGTCGAGGCGGCTGTCCTCCGACACCACCAGCTCCACGCCCCGCTCGTTGGCCTGGGCCGTCTTGCCCAGCAGCAGTGCTGCCAGCACCGGTTCGCTCACCGCAGCCACCACCTGGTCGGTGAGCGCCTGGGCCAGTTCCAGTTCGGCCGTCGCGAAGTCCACGGCCTCCTCCGCCCGGCCGAGCTCGATCAGGGAGACCACGGTGTGCAGGCGGTTGGCCGCCTCGTGCGCCTGCGAGCGCAGCGCCTGGGTGAAGCCCCGCTCGGAGTCCAACTCGCCCATCAGGGACTGGAGTTCGGTGACATCGCGGAGGGTCACCACGGTGCCTCGGCGCTCGCCGCCCGACACCGGGGAGGTGTTGACCACCAGGACGCGGTCCGCGGTGAGATGCACCTCGTCCACCCGGGGCTCCGATGCGAGCAGCGCCCCCGTCAGTGGCGCGGGCAGGCCGAGTTCCGCGACCGACTTCCCCACCACGCCCTCCTCGGACGGCACCCCCAGCAGTTCCTGACCCCCGTCGTTGATCAGCGCCACTCGGAACTGCCCGTCCAGCATCAGCAGTCCCTCCCGCACCGCGTGCAACGCGGCCTCGTGATAGTCGTGCATCCGGCTGAGCTCGGCCGCGTTCATGCCGTGGGTGTGGCGGCGCAGGCGGGCGTTGACGACGTAGGTGCCGATCGCGCCGAGGGCGAGGGCACCGGCCGCGACGCCGAGCAGGGCCGTCACCTGGTCCTGCACCCGCTGACTGATCGCCTCCACCCTGATGCCGGCGCTCACCAGGCCGATGACCCGGTTGCCTTTCCACACCGGCGTGACCGTGCGCCAGGACGCGCCGAGCGTGCCGGTGTGCCTCTCGGTGAAGGTGTCGCCGTGCTGGGCGGGACCGATGTGGCCGAGGAAGCGCTTGCCGATCTGCGACCGGACCGGGTGGGTCCAGCGGATCCCCTCCGGGCTCATGATCGTGATGAAGTCGACCCCGGTGTGCTTCTGGACCTGCAGGGTGTACGGCTCCAGCCGGGCCGTCGGATCCGCCGTGCCGATCGCCTCCCGCACCGAAGGGGAGTCCGCGACCGAGCGGGCCACCGCCGTGGCCTGGCGGCGCGCGGCGTCCTCGGCCTGGTGCTGGTCGCTGACGTACGTGAACAGCGCATAACCGGCGACAACGACCGCTATCAGCACGGCCTGCATGGCGAAGAGCTGGCCGGCCAGGCTGCGGGGGCGCGGTACGGGGATGCGCATGTCGTCAGTGTGCCTCGCGGGTTAAGCATGAACTAAATGAACGGAAGGGTGACCGCCCTCACAGGGGCAGGGGATAGTCACCGCATCGAGGAGGTAGCGGAAGCGGGACGTACGGTTCCAGCCACCGCCTCCCGTGCAGAGAACCGCACCCCCATCCCCATCCCCCGGACGTGAGCCGCACGCCGGTGATGCCGACGAAGACGTCAAGGAGGGCAGCCGTGGCCGCCAGCACCCCCGATACGGCACCTGCCGCACCCGCTGGGAAGCGGGACCGCACCCACTATCTCTACATCGCCGTCATCGCAGCGGTGGCCCTCGGTATCGCCGTGGGTCTGATCTGGCCGAGCGTGGGCGTCGAGCTCAAGCCGCTCGGTACGGGCTTTGTGAACCTGATCAAGATGATGATCTCCCCGATCATCTTCTGCACGATCGTGATCGGCATCGGTTCCGTACGGAAGGCCGCCAAGGTCGGCGCCGTCGGCGGTATCGCGCTCGGCTACTTCGTGGCGATGTCACTGGTCGCCCTGACCATCGGCCTGGTCGTCGGCAACATCCTGCACCCGGGCGACGGGCTGCACATCACCGACGCGATCAAGGCGACCGGGCACGACCAGGTGGACAGTGAGGCGCTGCCGCCGGTCGACTTCGTGCTGTCGATCATCCCGACGACCTTCATCTCGGCCTTCACCCAGCAGCAGGTGCTGCAGACCCTGCTGGTCGCCCTGCTCACCGGTTTCGCCCTGCAGGCCATGGGCTCGGCCGGGCAGCCGATCCTGCGCGGTGTGGAGCACCTCCAGAAGCTCGTCTTCCGCATCCTCGGCATGGTGATGTGGGCCGCCCCCGTCGGTGCCTTCGGTGCCATCGCCGCCGTCACCGGGTCCGCCGGCGTCGACGCGCTGAAGAAGCTGGCCATCCTGATGCTCGGCTTCTACGTCACCTGCTTCCTCTTCGTCTTCATCGTGCTCGGTGCGCTGCTGCGGATCGTCGCCGGACTCAACATCTTCACGTTCTTCAAGTACCTGGGCCGTGAGTTCCTGCTGATCCTGTCGACCTCCTCCTCCGAGTCCGCGCTGCCACGGCTGATCGCGAAGATGGAGCACCTCGGTGTCAGCAAGTCGGTCGTCGGCATCACCGTCCCGACCGGCTACTCCTTCAACCTCGACGGCACCATGATCTACATGACCATGGCCTCGCTGTTCATCGCCGACGCCATGGGTACGCCGATGGCGGTCGGCGAGCAGATCCCGCTGCTGCTCTTCCTGCTGCTGGCCTCCAAGGGCGCGGCGGGCGTCAGCGGTGCCGGCCTCGCGACCCTGGCCGGCGGTCTGCAGTCGCACAAGCCCGCCCTGGTGGACGGCGTCGGCCTGATCGTCGGCATCGACCGCTTCATGAGCGAGGCGCGCGCCCTGACGAACTTCGCGGGCAACTCCGTGGCCACGGTCCTGATCGGCACCTGGACCAAGGAGATCGACAAGGACCGCGTGGGCCGGGTCCTCGCCGGTGAGCTGCCCTTCGACGAGACGACCCTCCTGGACAAGGAGGAGCAGCCGCTCGCCGAGGTGCCGGAGCAGGGCGGCGAGAAGAAACTCGCCAAGGCCTGACCTGCGCCTCCCCCCCCCAGCCGGGACGGGTCCGGGCCTGAACCCCGGACCCGTTTCCTTGACTCCGGGCGGCTGAGATGCTCCCCCGTCGCTCAGCCGCCCGGTCGGCACCTGGCCGCCGGCGATCGTCCAGTGCGACCACAGGCGTACGGCAACTGCCGTACGCCTGACGGCATTACCGGAACTTTACGTTCCGTTACTCAACCCGGTTGATCTTCCGCGCCTCTTCACGGGCAGGGCAGCAACCGCTTCCGGCCCCGCCGTGAAGGCGACGGCCGAGGTCCGCACCGAGACCGGGTGCGGGCGCCCATCGAGCACGGAGAAGGAAGTCCGGGGAACCCCATGGACAAGTTTCGTCAGACGTTGATCGGCACAGCCGCAGGTGCGGTGTTCCTCGCCGCAGGCGTGGCCCCGGCGCAGGCGGCCCCGGCCCAACCGGCCGGAGGGCGTGCACACATGAGCATCAGCGGCGTCTGCGGTTCGCTGCTGGCCACCGGTGTAAGTGCCGCCTCGCTGGGGAAGACCATCGCCTCCAAGGGGGCCGGCTGGGTGGGGGCAATCGTCTCCGCCGGCTGCCTGCTGAAGGACACCAAGGAGTACAGCCGGGCGTTCAACGCCAGCCCGGCGGGCATAGCGCGCGTCAAGAAGATCCAGGCGAAGTACCACAACTACACCTTCGAGCACTTCATGAAGGACTTCGGCTGCAAGTTCATCCCGAACCCGCCCGGCGGCGGCACGGACGCCACGCCGGCCCTGGCTGCCGCCAAGTCCGGCCACTGGGACTGCAGCTCGGCCGGCGACTGAGCATGGAAGGGGCAGGCGTGGACATCACCCTCGTACTCGTGCTCGTCGTCGCCGAGCTGGTCGTGCTGACCGGCGGGTACCTCGACGGACAGACGCGCACGAGACCGGGGAGGGGTGTCCGCGCCGCCCGAGTGCTCGGCCCGCTCGCCGCCGCCGCGGTCGGCGTGGCGCTGGTGCCCGACCCTGTGTGGAAGGTGGCGGTGGCTCTGGTCACACCCGCGCTGGTCAAGACCGCCGACGCAGGGGCGCGTCGATTCTCACCGGGTTCTTAACCTCTTCCACTAGCGTGCCTGGTCTGTTCAGCACACACGCGGCACGTCGCAGGCCGACGGCACGGGGGAGACGTAAGGAATGACAATCGACTGGGACCGGCGCACGTGTGCCCGCAAGGGGCACGTGACGTATGCGCCGGACGAGCCGGGACTGAAGGCGCGGCTGCACGCGCAGACCGCCCTCGGGGACGTCTGGCGCTGTCTGCGCTGCGGCGACTTCGTGCTCGGCGAGCCGCACGGCTCGGGACCGGCGGACCATGCGCCCCTCGTGCCGCGCGGCAAGGTCCTGCGCGATCTGTTCATCCTGCGCTTCCTGGCGATCGAGCGGGCCGTGCGCGGCGTGTTCATCGTGCTGGTGGCGCTGGCCGTGTGGAAGTTCAGCAACAGCCAGGACTCGGTGCGCCGGCTCTTCGACGAGTACCTCGACGTCTTCCGGCCCGTCTTCAGGCACTTCCACTACGACCTCGACCACTCGCCGATCGTCGACACCGTCCAGAAGACCTTCGGCTACAAGCACTCCACGCTGGTGCTGGTGGCCGTACTGCTCCTGGCCTACGCCCTGATCGAGCTCGTCGAGGCGGTCGGCCTCTGGTACGCCAAGCGCTGGGCGGAGTACCTCACGGTGGTCGCCACCGCCGCCTTCCTCCCCCTGGAGATCTACGAACTCACCGAGCACGTCAGCTGGTTGAAGATCGGCACGCTGGTCCTCAACATCCTCGCCGTCCTCTACATCGCCCTCGCCAAGCGACTGTTCGGGCTCCGGGGCGGCCGTAGGGCCTTCGAGGAGGAGCGGGAGAGCGCGTCGCTGCTGGAGGTCGAGGAGTCGGCCGGCGTGCCGGCCCACTCCACGCAGGCCGTCTGAGCCGTCCAGGCCCGCCCGGGCGTTCCAGGACCTGTCCGTCGGATCAGCCCGGCGCCGCGGGCCTGGCACGCACTCCGAGCATGCCAGGCGACCGTTTGGCGACACTTGCCCTAAATCCTTTGCCTCCCGCGCCGGTTGGGCCCAGGCTGGAGAACCTCGGAGCGCACGGCCGGACGCACGGAGGCGACATGGGGGAGTCCGAACGGGTCGAGATCGTCGGCTCGACCGAGTACGAGCGGCGGTACGGCACGGACCGCAAGCCGTCGCCGCTGTCGATGGAGCAGGTCAACGATCTGTTCCACGAGTTCCTCGCCGCCGTGGCCCACCCCCGGCGCAAGGAGGACGACGACCGCCGCAACCTCACCAAGCGGCTGCGCGAGCACCTGGGTACGGCTCCGACGGACCGCCCGGTGGTCAAGGCCGCGTATCCGCCCTACGACCTGCCCAACGTGCATCTGGCGCTGGAGCGCTGGTTCGCGGCGGACGGCCGTTCCTACGACCTGATCGGCATGCGCGGCGCCCAGCACCACGGCGAGCTCACCCTCGGCGACATCCTCGAAGCCGCCGACCGCTATGACCGGTTCACGATCGGCGCGGTCGACTACGCGCACCTGCCCGTCTCGCCGGACGAGGAACTGGCCTGCGTCTCCTGCGGTTTCTACCTCGGCACGGCCGGCGACGAACGGTTCGCGGTGCTGCTGCGCGGACCGGCGGACGAGTACGGGCGCAACAAGGTCGAGATCGAGGTCCTCGCGCAGGACAAGGAGTTCGCGGACCGGCTGCTGGCCGAGATCGACGCGATCGTGCGCGAGCACAACATCTTCCGCGGCCAGGTCCTGTCCTTCGAGGGCTCGCAGTTCGGGCACGGCCTGGGCCCCTTCCGCTTCCACCGCAGGCCGGGCCTGACCCGCGACGACATCGTGCTGCCGGCCGGCCTGCTGGAGCGGGTGGAGCGCCAGGTGGTGGGCGTGGCCCGGCGCCGCGAGCAGCTGCGCGCGGTCGGCCAGCACCTGCGCCGGGGCCTGCTGCTCTACGGGCCGCCCGGCACCGGCAAGACGCACACGATCCGCTATCTGCTCTCCCATCTCCCGCAGTTCACGGCGGTCATCCTCTCCGGCACCAGCATCGAGGCCATCGGCCCGGCCTGCGCCCTGGCCCGTATGCTCCAGCCCGCCCTCGTCGTCCTCGAGGACTGCGACCTGATCGCCGAGGCCCGCGACTACGGCGGCGGGGAGCAGCCCCTGCTCTTCCAGGTGCTGAACGAGATGGACGGCCTCGGTGACGACGCCGACGTCGCCTTCCTCCTCACCACCAACCGCGCCGACCTGCTGGAACCGGCCCTCGTCCAGCGGCCCGGCCGCGTCGACCTCGCCGTGGAGATCCCGCTCCCGGACGCGGAGGGCCGCGCCGCCCTGCTCGCCCTCTACGGTGCGGGGCTCGGCCTCGGCAAGGACATCGCGGACGAGGTCGTGGCTCGTACGGAGGGCACGACGGCGTCCTTCACCAAGGAGCTCGTACGGCGTTCGGTCCTGATCGCGGCGGAACGCGAGGCCCCCCGCACCGAACCGGCCGACGTCCACGAGGCCCTCGACGAACTCCTCTCCGACCGCGACCGCCTCACGCGCCGGCTGCTCGGGGTACGGGACGGAAGCGAGGACGAGGAGTGGTTCTCGGCTCAGGACGAGGACGACGACGTAGACGTACGGGGTCACGGCGGACCGCCTTCAGGGGAGTGGCTGCTGGGCCCGCGCCCCGGCCGGTCTCCCCGCTGACGTCCGGACGTCCGGACGCGGGACTCCTCAGCCGGCCGGAGCGACCTCCTCGTCCAACCGCGCCAGCTCCTCCGTGGCGAGCACCAGGTCCGCCGCGGCCGCGGAGTCCCGGATCGTCTGCGGACGGCTCGCCCCCGGAATCGGGACGACGACCGGAGACCGTGCCAACAGCCAGGCCAGACAGACCTGTTGAGGGCTGACCCGGTGCGCGGCCGCCACTGAGTGGAACGCACCGAAGCGCACCTGACCCCCGACCCTCGACGGCCCGTCCAGGGAGCTGCGGGAGACACCGCCCAGCGGGCTCCACGGCAGGAACGCCAGCCCCAGCTCCGCGCACAACCGCAGCTCGGCCTCGCTGTCCCGTACGGCGGGCGAGTACTGGTTCTGCACCGAGACCAGACGGTCGCCGAGGATCGCGTGGGCGGCACGGATCTGGTCCACGTCCGTGTTGGAGACGCCGGCCAGCCGGATCTTGCCCTCGTCCAGGAGCTCACGCAGCGCGCCGACCGACTCCTCGAAGGGCACCCCGGGGTCCGGCTTGTGCAACTGGTAGAGGTCGATCGCCTCGACGCCCAGCCGTTTGAGGGAGGCCTCCGCAGCGGCCTTGAGACGGCGCGGGGTGCCGTTCACCGTCCAGCTGCCGTCGGCAGGCCTGCCCCGGCCGCCCTTCGTGGCCACCAGTACGTCGGCGGTGTCACCGCCGTAGGTGGCGAGGGCGCGGGCGACGGGGCGCCGGGTCCGGCTGAGCCCGGCCGCGGTGACCGAGCGGGTGCGGCGGCTGGAGGCGACGGGTGCGATCACCGGGTACGGCGCCCAGGTCGCCCCCGCCCGCCTCGGCTACGGCATCCAGGCGTTCGTCCGGGTCAACCCGCACGGCGGCTACAACCTGAGGCACCCCAGGACCCTGGAACTGACCGCCCGCCCGGAGATCACCGAGGTGCACCACGTGGTCGGCGAGGACTGCTGGATCCTCAAGGTCGCCGTCCAGGACACGGTCCACCTGGAGGAGATCCTGGAACAGACCTCGGTGCTGGGCCGCACCACGACCTCGATCGTGCTCACGTCCCCGGTCGAGCGGAAGCCGCTGCTGCCGCCCTTGCCCTGACGTCGGCGTCAAGGATTACGTTCGTATGCATGCGAATCGGCGAGCTGGCCGAACGGGCCGGGACCACGACGCGGACGCTCAGGTACTACGAGTCGCGCGGGCTGCTGCCCGCGCGGCGCGGCGGGAACGGGTACCGCACCTACGACGAGAGCGACCTGAAGCTGCTCCGGCAGATCCGGACGCTGCAGGACTTCGGGTTCGACCTGGAGGAGACGCGGCCGTTTGTGGAGTGTCTGCGGGCGGGGCACCCCGAGGGCGACTCCTGCCCGGCCTCACTCGCGGTCTACCGGCGAAAGCTGGACGAACTCGACGCGCTGATCGGCGAGCTGCAGGCCGTGCGGGCGACGATCGGCGTGCGGCTGGCGGCCATGGCCGACGTGGAATCACCGTTGTGCGAACTGGGAGGGCAGGAACTGTGATCGACGTGACGGACGAGGACTTCGCGGCGCAGGTGATCGGGTCCGAGTTGCCGGTGCTGGTGGAGTTCACGGCGGACTGGTGCCCGCCGTGCCGGCAGATGGGGCCGGTCCTGCACGCCCTCGCCGCCGAGGAGGCCGATCGTCTCAAGGTGGTGCAGCTGAACGTGGACCGCAATCCGGAGACCACGAACGCCTATCAGGTCCTCTCGATGCCCACGTTCATGGTCTTCCGCGACGGTGAGCCGGTCAAGGCGATGGTGGGGGCCCGGCCCAAGCGGCGGCTGCTGGCGGAGCTGGCGGACGTCCTCTGAACCGGACTCCGAGCTCACGCAGTACACAAGAAATCCCCCGAGCAATTGCGCTCGGGGGATTTCTCTGTGTAAGTTTAATGATTCGCGACTTCAAGGGGATTGGGTCGCAAAGAAGTTCACTGGCGTCATTGTATCTGCCCGGGAGTGGAATTGTCAAACAGCGATGAAATTCGCAGGGAACAGGAATTCATCGACGCCCTGTACGCGCGCGTGGACGCCCTGCGCGGCCACACCGAGGCGGGCGTCACGGATGCGCTCGGCCAGGGCAACACGCCCATGCAGGCCCGGCTGGAGCGGGACATCCTGGTCGCCGAGCGGTCCGGGCTGCTCGCCGCGCTGAACGCCGTCGACGGTTCCCTTTGCTTCGGCCGTATCGACTTCACCTCGGGCACCAGGCACCACATCGGCCGCATCGGGCTGCGCACCGACGACGCCGAGCGCACACCGGTCCTGATCGACTGGCGTGCCGACGTCGCCCGCCCCTTCTACCTGGCCACCGGCCACACCCCGATGGGCCTGCGCCGGCGCCGGCACCTCACCACCGAGGGCCGCCGGGTGACCGCCCTGCACGACGAGATCCTCGACCTGGGGGACCGGGAGCGGACCGGCCACGAGGACCCGACCGGTGACGCGGTGCTGCTTGCCGCCCTCGACGCCGCGCGCACCGGCCGTATGCACGACATCGTGCAGACCATCCAGGCCGAGCAGGACGAGATCATCCGGGCGCCGCACCGGGGTGTGCTGGTGGTCGAGGGCGGCCCGGGCACCGGCAAGACGGCCGTCGCCCTGCACCGCGCCGCGTATCTCCTCTATGAACACCGGGAGCTGCTCGCCAAGCGGGCCGTCCTCATCGTCGGCCCCAACCCCGCCTTCCTCGGCTACATCGGCGAGGTGCTGCCCTCGCTCGGTGAGACGGGGGTGCTGCTCGCGACGGTCGGGGAGCTGTTCCCCGGAGTGAAGGCGACGGCGGGCGACAGCCGTGCGGCGGCCGCGGTGAAGGGCCGCGCCGACATGGCGGACGTGCTCGCCGAGGCCGTACGCGACTGGCAGGCGCTGCCCGACCCGGTGATCGCGATCGAGCACGACCGGGAGATCCTGATGCTCGACGACGGCCTGGTGAAGATGGCCCGCGAGCGCACCCGCGCCGCCGGGCTGCCGCACAACGTGGCCCGGGAGCACTTCGAGGGGCACATCCTCAACACGCTCACCGAGATGTACGCCGAGCGGGTCGGGACGGACCCCTTCGACGGTACGAGTCTGCTGGATGCGAGCGACATCACGCAGATCCGCGACGAGATCGCCGAGAACCCCGAAGTGTGGGCCGCCATCGACCAGTTGTGGCCGCGGCTGACCCCGCAGCGCCTGGTCGCGGACTTCCTCGCCGATCCCGTCGGCTATCTCCCCGACGAGGACGCGGCCGCGATCCGCCGTCCGGTGACACGGGCGTGGACGGTGGCGGACGTACCGCTGCTGGACGAGGCCGCGGAACTGCTCGGCGTGGACGAACGTGTGGCGCGGGCCCTTGCCGAGCGGGAGCGGGAGACGCAGGTCGCGTATGCGCAGGGCGTGCTTGACGTCTCGTACGCCTCGCGGACCTACGAGTTCGAGGACAAGGACGAGGAGGACTCCGAGGTCCTGTCCGCGCACGACATCATCGACGCCGAGCGGTTCGCCGAGCGGCACGAGGAGGACGACCACCGCAGCGCCGCCGAGCGTGCGGCGGCCGACCGGACCTGGGCGTTCGGGCACATCATCGTCGACGAGGCGCAGGAGCTGTCGCCGATGGCGTGGCGGCTGCTGATGCGGCGCTGCCCGACGCGGTCGATGACGCTGGTCGGGGATCCGGCGCAGACGGCGGAGCCGGCGGGGGTCGGATCGTGGGCCGGGATTCTCGAACCGTATGTCGAGGACCGCTGGGAGCATGCCCGGCTGGGCGTCAACTACCGCACGCCGGCAGAGATCATGGAGGTCGCGGCAGCGGTGGTGCGGGCCGAGCAGCCGGACTTCTCGCCGCCGAGTTCGGTGCGGGCCACTGGCGTTCGGCCTTGGGTGCGTGCGGTCGACGATCTGCCCGATGCGGTCGCCAAGGCGGTGGAGGAGCTGACGCCTGCGGAGGGGCGGTTGGCGGTGATCGCGCCGCGGCATCTGCACGGGAAGCTGGCCGCTCGGCTGGACGGGGTGGTGGCGGGGGGTGAGCCTGATCTGACGCGGGGGGTTGTGCTGCTGGATCCGCGTCAGTCGAAGGGGCTGGAGTTCGACTCGGTGCTGGTGGTTGAGCCGGGGCTGTACGGCACGAGTGATCTGTATGTGGCGCTGACCCGGGCCACGCAGCGGTTGGGGGTGCTGCACAGTCGGGCGCTGCCGAAGGCGTTGGCCGCGGCGCTTGCGTGACCGGCAGTTTTCGCCCCCGCCGCCCCTTCCCGTCCCGACCCGGGGGCCGGCCCCCGGACCCCCGCTCCTCAAACGCCGGAGGGGCTGATTTTTTCAGCCCGTCCGGCGTTTGAGGACGAGGCCGTTCAGGCCGAAAGCGGGGGTCTGGGGGCGCAGCCCCCAGGGACGGGAATGGGAAGGGGCGGTGGGGGCGAGGAAAGTCAGGCCGGGCGTAGCCAGACCGTTGCCAGGGGTGGCAGGGTCAGCCTGATGCTGGCCGGGCGGCCCTGGTGGGGCTGGGGTTCCGGTTTGATGACGTCGGGGTTGGTCACGTCGCTGCCGCCGTACTTCCCGATGTCGGTGTTGAGGGTTTCGTGCCAGGCGGGGACGTCGTCGGGAACCCCCAGCCGGTAGTCGTGGCGGACGACGGGCGAGAGGTTGGAGACCGCCAGCAGCGGGGTGCCGTCGGCAGCGAGGCGCAGGAACGCGAAGACGTTGTCCTCGGCCGCGTCGCCCACGATCCACTGGAAGCCGGACGGGTCGGTGTCCCGCTGCCACAGGGCGGGGGTGTGGCGGTAGACGATGTTGAGGTCGCGGACCAGGTCGCGGACCCCGCGGTGGTCGGGTTCGGCGCCGTACGCGGGGTCCAGGAGCCACCAGTCCGGGCCGTGCGCCTCCGACCACTCCGCGCCCTGGGCGAACTCCTGGCCCATGAAGAGGAGTTGCTTGCCGGGGTGGGCCCACATGAAGGCCAGATAGGCGCGCAGGTTGGCGCGCTGCTGCCACCAGTCGCCCGGCATCTTTGACACCAGTGAGCGTTTGCCGTGGACCACCTCGTCGTGCGAGATGGGCAGCACGTAGTTCTCGCTGTACGCGTACACCATCGAGAAGGTCATCTCGTTGTGGTGGTACTTGCGGTGGATCGGCTCGTGGCTGATGTAGTCGAGGGAGTCGTGCATCCAGCCCATGTTCCATTTGAGGCCGAAGCCCAGCCCGCCGAAGCCGCCCGGGCCCCGGTGGTGCGTGGCCCGGGTCACGCCGTCCCAGGCCGTGGACTCCTCGGCGATCGTGACCACGCCCGGCACCCGCCGGTATACCGTCGCGTTCATCTCCTGCAGGAAGGCCACCGCGTCCAGGTTCTCCCGGCCGCCGTGCTCGTTCGGGACCCACTGTCCGGGCTCGCGCGAGTAGTCGAGGTAGAGCATGGAGGCGACCGCGTCGACGCGCAGGCCGTCGATGTGGAACTCCTCGCACCAGTAGATGGCGTTCGCCACCAGGAAGTTGCGCACCTCACGGCGGCCGTAGTCGAACTCCAGCGTGCCCCAGTCGGGGTGCGCGGAGCGGAGCGGGTCCTCGTGTTCGTACAGGGGGCGGCCGTCGAATTCCGCCAGTGCCCAGTCGTCCCGCGGGAAGTGCGCCGGCACCCAGTCCATCAGGACACCGATGCCCGCCTGGTGCAGCGTGTCGACCAGGTACTTGAAGTCGTCGGGGGTGCCCAGGCGGGCCGTGGGGGCGTAGAAACCGGTGACCTGGTAGCCCCAGGAGCCGCCGAACGGGTGCTCCGCGATCGGCATCAGTTCGACGTGGGTGAAGCCGAGGTCCTTGACGTAGGCGGGAAGCTGCTCGGCCAGTTGACGGTACGTCAGGCCTGGGCGCCAGGACGGGAGGTGGACCTCGTAGACCGAGAACGGCGCCTCGTGCGCGGGGACCTCCGCACGCTGCTCCAGCCACTGCGCGTCGTGCCACTCGTGGTGGGAGGCGGTGACGATCGACGACGTGTTCGGCGGGGCCTCCGTGCGCCGGGCCAGCGGGTCCGCGCGCAGGGTCTTCGAACCGTCGGGCCGGGTGATCTCGAACTTGTACAGCTCGCCCTCGCCGATCCCCGGTGCGAACAGCTCCCAGACACCGGAGGAGCCGAGCGAGCGCATCGGATGGCCGGTGCCGTCCCAGAAGTTGAAGGTGCCGGCCACGTGCACACCGCGCGCGTTCGGCGCCCACACGGAGAAACGGGTGCCGGGCACGCCCTGGTGCGTCATCGGGTGCGCGCCGAGCACCTGCCACAGATACTCGTGCCGCCCCTCGCCGATCAGGTGCAGGTCGAGCTCGCCCAGCGTGGGCAGGAAGCGGTACGCGTCCTCGGTCTCCAGGGCCGTCTCCTCGTACCGCACGAGGAGCCGGTACTCGGGGACTTCGGTCAGGGACAGCAGGGCGGAGAAGAACCCGTCCCCGTCGTCGTGCAGCTCGGCCCGCAGGTCCGCGGCGACGACGGTCACGGACAGCGCGTACGGCCTGAAGACCCGGAAGGCGACCCCGCCGGGGACCGGGTGGGCGCCCAGCACGGTGTGCGGGTCGTGGTGGGTACCGGCGAGCAGCCGCTCGCGGTCACCGACGGACACCTCCGGCGACGCAACCGGAACCTGTGCGGCGACCTTCTTCCCAGCCCTGACGGCCTTTTTGGCGGGTGTCTTTGTGACCGCTGTCTTCTTGACCGCCGCCTGCTTGGCCGCTGTCTGCTTGGTGGCTGTCTGCTTGCTTGCTGTCTGTTTGGTGACTGTCTTCTTCGCCGTGCTTTTCTTCGCCGGGCTCTTCTTCGCTGGTGTCCCGGCCGCCGTGGTCTTCGCCGCGACGGCCTTTTTCGTGGCTGCCTTCTTGGCGGTGGTCTTCGTCGCCGCCTTCTTCACCGATTTCTTGGGCTCGGTCGCCTTCTCCGCGGCCTTCGCGGCCTTCTTCTTCGGATCCGAACCGCTGGGCGTGGGGCGGGGGGTCACGGGCGGCGCCTCCTCGGCGAAGGTGAGGTCGGTCGGGGGTGGGCTGAGGGGGGTGGGTCAGTGGGGGTCGGATGCGGCGTAACGCTCTATCGCCGCCATCGGCACGGGCAGCCAGTCGGGGCGGTGGCGGGCCTCGTAGACGACCTCGTAGATCGCCTTGTCCGTTTCGTAGGCGCGCAGCAGTACCGGATCCATGCGCGGATCTCGGCCGCTGACCTCGGCGTATCCGGAACAGTACGCGGCCCGGCACGCCTCGGCCCAGCCCTCTGCCTGAGGGACGGCTGAGTGGGCCGCGTAGTCGAAGGACCGCAGCATTCCCGCGATGTCCCGCACCGGTGGCTGCGGCATCCGCCGTTCGGCCAGCGGCTTGGACGGCTCGCCCTCGAAGTCGATCAGCCACCACTGACCGGCCGGTGAGCGCAGGCACTGCCCGAGGTGCAGGTCGCCGTGGATGCGCTGCGCGGTCCAGGTACGGCCCTCCGCGGCCAGGTCGGCGAGCGCCGTGAACGCGGTGTGCAGGGCGGGGGCGTACGGCCGTAGCGCGGGCACCGCCTGCGCGGCCACCTCGAGGCGCTCGATCATGCCGTCGGCCAGCAGCTGCAGCTGGGTGTGGCCCAGGGTGACGGTCGGCAGTGCGCGGGCGAGTGCCGTGTGCACCTCGGCCGTGGCGCGGCCCAGTGCCCGCGCCTCCGCGCCGAAGTCCTCGCCCTTGGCCAGCTCGCGCAGCGCCAGCTCCCAGCCGTCCGTGGCACCCTGCAGGAACGGCTGGAGCACGCCGAGTACGTACGACTCCCCGGCCAGCTCCGCCCGCAGCCACGCCGTCGGCGCGGGCACCCGGGGGCAGTTCTCGTGGGCGAGCGCCAGCGGCAGCTCCAGGTCGGGGTTGATGCCGGGTACGACTCGGCGCAACAGCTTGAGGATGAACGTATCTCCGTAGACGACCGACGAGTTCGACTGCTCGGCGGTCACCAGTCGCGGGACGAGCCCGGTGCGGATCTCCTCGCCGGGCTCCCGCTCGAAGCGCAGCCCGCCGATACGGGCCTGGGTGCGCAGCGCCTCCAGGAGCACCTCGGCGGGCCGGGAGTCGTACAGGGCGTCGTACACCGTGCGTCCGGTGAGCGGGCCCTGATCCACGTGTCCGATCAGCGCGGGCGCGAGCCGGGGCGGCAGCGCCTCGCGCACGCCTATCAGCAACTGGTAGCAGTCGCCGGGGTGGGGCTCGGCGCCGAGCGTGAGCGGCTGATGGGCGCGCACCAGCAGATGGAACAGGCCCAGCCTGCCGTCGGCCGGCAACAGTTCGGTGGCAGCGACCAGCGAGAACCCGGTGACCGGCCGCCCCTTGCCCGCGAACCAGCGCTGCCGCGGCAGCCATTCCCGCAGCAGGGGATCCAGGGACGCGAGCAGGCCAGGACTTGTCTTGCCGGAAAGTGTGACAGTTTCCGCCATGGTGTCACATTCCTTTCCCCGGGTGGTCGGGGTGTTACTGATGCGTGCCCCGGGTGGGACAGGGGAAACCGCCCCACCCCGGGTTCTGCGTGGGCGCTGCGAGGCTCTACGCGGGGTCCTTGCGGAGCCTGAACCAGTAGAAGCCGTGCCCGCCCAGGGTCAGCAAGTACGGCAGCTCGCCGATGGCCGGAAAGCGCACGCCGCCGAACAGCTCGACCGGATGCCGCCCGTTGAAGATCCGCAGATCCAGCTCCGTCGGCTGCGCGAACCGCGAGAAGTTGTGCACGCACAGCACGAGATCGTCCTCGTACTCCCGCAGGAAGGCCAGCACCGCCGGGTTGGAGGACTGGAGTTCCGTGTAGGACCCGAGGCCGAAGGCCGGGTTCTGCTTGCGGATCTCGATCATGCGGCGGGTCCAGTGCAGCAGCGACGAGGGCGACGACATCGACGCCTCGACATTGGTGACCTGATAGCCGTAGACCGGGTCCATGATGGTCGGCAGGAACAGCCGCCCGGGGTCACAGGACGAAAAACCTGCGTTGCGATCCGGTGTCCACTGCATCGGGGTGCGTACGGCGTCCCGGTCAGCTCGTCGTGGTTGCGCAGGAAGATGCCCCATTGGCAGCCCGCGGGGATGGCGGGGGTCTTGGCGAGGATTTCCGAGACGGGGTAGCGGGATTCCCGCCGTACGGCCATGAAGATGCGGGGCATGACCGGGAAGTGGAATGCCATGTGGCATTCGTCGCCGCCGCTTTCGAAGTCGCCGAAGTAGTCGACGACGTCCTCCGGCCACTGGTTGGCCTCCGCCAGCACCACCGTGTCCGGGTAGGAGGCGTCGATCTCCTTCCGTACCCGCTTCAGGAACTCGTGGGTCGCCGGGAGGTTCTCGCAGTTGGTGCCCTCCTGCTGGTACAGGTACGGCACCGCGTCCAGCCGGAAGCCGTCGATGCCCAGGTCCAGCCAGAACCGCAGCGCGGAGATCATCTCCTCCTGGACGGCCGGGTTCTCGTAGTTGAGGTCCGGCTGGTGGGAGAAGAAGCGGTGCCAGTAGTACTGCTTGCGGACCGGGTCGAAGGTCCAGTTGGAGGCCTCGGTGTCGACGAAGATGATCCGCGCTTCCGGGAACTGCTTGTCGTCGTCTGCCCAGACGTAGTAGTCGCCGTAGGGCCCGTCGGGGTCTTTTCTCGATTCCTGGAACCAGCCACTGCAGATAGTCGAGTTTGGCGGTGATGCCCTTGAGGTCGCCGATGCCGTCGCCGTTGCTGTCCTGGAAGGAACGGACGAGGACCTCGTAGAAGACCGCACGCTTGAACCAGTCCGGGTCGCGGTCCTTGGCGGGTGTGTCCTCGAAGGTGTCCTGAACGGGCTCATTGACGATCATGTTGTGGGTGACCCCCCGATCTGCGGGTTGGACGGTCGCAGGACGCTGCTGTGCTCACCCGGGGGCTGACCCCCGGACTCCCGGCCGACAACAAGGACGTGTGCCCCGCCTGGCCGAAGGCGCACATAGTTGGACCTGCCCCAGTGATAGGTCTCGCCGGTGAGTTCGTCCCGCACCGGCACCGACTCGTGCCATTCCAGGCCGAGTTGCGGCATGTCCAACGAGACCGTGGCCTCCTGGGTGTGGTGCGGGTCGAGGTTGGCGACCACCAGAACAGTGTTCGAGCCGCTCCGCTTCGAGTACGCGATCACAGCGTCCTTGTCCGCGTGGTGGAAGTGGAGGTCGCGCAGCTGACGCAGGGCGGGGTTCGAGCGCCGGATGGCGTTGAGCCGGGTGATCAGAGGGGTGATGGTGCGGCCTTCGCGTTCGGCTGTCTCCCAGTCGCGTGGGCGTAGCTGGTACTTCTCCGAGTCGAGGTACTCCTCGCTGCCCGCGCGCAGCGGGAGGTTCTCGCACAGTTCGTAGCCGGAGTAGACGCCCCAGGTGGGGGAGAGGGTGGCGGCCAGGACCGCGCGCAGTTCGAAGGCGGGGCGGCCGCCG
>NZ_JODC01000034.1 GCF_000720765.1 Streptomyces sp. NRRL S-646 | reverse complement strand
AGCCAGGGGAGTATGGCTGGACGAGTTGTATGTCGCGAGCGGATGCGGTCCCGCTCAAGACGTGCCCGGTTCGGCCCCGACCTGGCGAACCACGCTTAACTCCCTGAAGGCAAGGTCGTCGAGCACATCCGCAGTGTTCTCGTCGCCACCGGCGTCCTGCCCAGGCGGGACGAGCAGATGGTCCGTCTCGAACGGCACGTGAAGAACCTCGTCGCCTCTCACACGACCGCCGAGGGAGGGAAAATCCTGCACAGGTACGCAACTTGGCACCTCCTTCGCCGGGTTCGCCGACGCAGCCGCGGCAAGGAGATCACCCACTACCAACTCGCGGTCGCGCGGCAACATCTGCGGGCGGCCGTCTGCCTTCTGGACTGGCTCGAGGACGAGAACCTCACCCTTGCCACCTGCCGTCAGGCCGACCTTGAACGCTGGATGACCAGCGAGGACGTCCGTCACCGCCGGGAGACAGGCCACTTCGTGCGCTGGGCCCTGGCCCAGAAGATCACCAGCGATCTCAGCTTTCCGGCCGTGAGATGGAACGGTCCGACCCCGGCGATGGACGACGACGCCCGCTGGGACACCGCCCGTCGACTGCTGCGCGACGACACTCTCAAGCCTGAAGACCGCCTCGCCTGCCTGCTGTTGCTCCTCTATGCCCAGTGACCCGCCACGATCTAGCGGCTCACTGTCGACCACATCGAGGCGACGGACGGAGCCGTCCGCATCCGCCTCGGCGCCGTCCCGGTCGAACTTCCGGCACCCGTCGCTGAACTCGCCCTCCAACAAGTCGCGGTCCACCGCAGCCATGCCGTCCTTGCCCGGACAGACTCACCCTGGCTGTTTCCCGGAGGCCAGCCCGGTCGTCCGATCAGCACCTGGGCCATGGGCGAACGGCTCCGCAAGCTCGGCATCCGGCTCACGGAAGCCCGCTCGACCGCGCTCTTCCAGCTCGCCACCGAGCTGCCCGCCGCAGTCCTCGCACGCACCCTCGGCATCGACATCACCGTCGCCGTCAAATGCCAGCGAGCCGCCGCCGGAGACTGGGCCGCCTACGCCGCCGATGTCAGCAGAAAAAACCTGCAGCGGCCCGGTTGAGTGGTCAGGCAACCGATCTCGCCGCACTGGCAACACACAACGCTTGACCACCAGAATCTCACCATGGACGCAGGACTCGCAGGACTTCTCGGTGGCGTCATCGGTGCGGCGGTCGGGGCGGTCGGGGCTACGGCATCCGCGTGGATCACGGGGAGGAAGGCAGAGCAACAGGCCAAGATCCAGTCTGAAGCTCAGCTGGGGCAAGCCCGCCTTCAGATTGATGCTGAACGGACTCGTGCTCTTCGCGAATCACGCAAGAGTGCCTACTTGGCCTTTGCTGAAGGCTGGCACCTCGTATTTGGAACGCTGAGCGAAGCGAGCATCAAGCTCGGGGGCATCGAAGCAAGCGACCCTCCCGAGGAGCGCGAAGAGCGGCGCCAAACAGCCCGCCGCCTCTGGAACGAAGCACGTGCTCTCAACCGCTCCCTCGACCGCCTTCAGCACGTCGTTTACGTGGAAGGTCCCCACCAGATGGGGGGCGCAGCACAAGCGGCGACTGGCGCC
The DNA here is from genome assembly GCF_000720765.1 of Streptomyces sp. NRRL S-646. Classification (GTDB taxonomy): domain Bacteria; phylum Actinomycetota; class Actinomycetes; order Streptomycetales; family Streptomycetaceae; genus Streptomyces. Next base: position 46,699 of record NZ_JODC01000034.1, on the reverse strand, counting down.
TTGGTGACGTACTTCGGCGCAGTCCTGGACTGGCTGCACGCGGTTGACCACGGAGCAGAAACACCGCAACACGGGTCAGATCAGCAAGGAGCCAGCAGCGACGCACATGGCAAGCTCCTGGACTTTCTCTACGCCGCGTCAGACGCCACCGGTCTGGACATATCAGACACCAGAGCTCCGTGAGCCTGGGGAATTCAGCCAGTTTCAATACCCGACTCCACCACTAGCCGTCTATCCGACCGAGGCCATCGAGGCCCACCACGCGTTTATCGCCCGCCGTCGCACCCTGCGTCCGAACGAGGAATACCGCATCCCACCCCCGGAAGAATGGGACTCCTTCCTGGGATACTTCGAGCGCCGCAAGCTCTCGGTGGGCACCTGCGGCCGGGCCTTCGGCACCAGACTGCGTCCGCTGTCCAATGCTCCGCCCTGATCCAACCCAGCATCCCCGCCTTGTCGAGATCCGCGACAACCTCATCGCCCGGGTTGCTGAAGCGTAACGGGAAGGGTGGCCGGGCGAAGTCGAAGGGCTCCGCGTCAGCCTGGCCAGCGCAGAGGAGAAACTCAACCAACTGGCCACGGAGGAGCGGCGAAGGGCGACCGTCGTGCACCTTGGCATGCCCACCTTCGGGCAGATGGCCACTCGGACAAGTGAAGTCGCGACCCCATGACGGTGCATTGAGCGATGTGCATCTTGAAAACGGCTGGTCATCGGGGCTGGTCTCGGTGGGTGGTCGTCTCCTCGGCTGGCCGCGGGCGGGTGCCTGTGGTGAAGATCGTCTGACAGACCGATGAGTAATGCCGCCACGCCAGGTCTACACGCAGTGAAACCAGTCTGGAGGAAGACCACAGGAGGTCGAAGTGTCAAGGCGGGCTCGCAGCCCATCGTTCAAGATCGGCCTGCCCATGCTGATTCCCCGGGCACCCCTTGTCCTGACGGTCGCACCGTACGACCGGGCCGAAGCCTGGTCACCAGGACACGGACAGCGGCACCCACGACTTTCATACCTGGTACAACCCGATCGAGTCGACCTTCGCGACCGTCCGGCTGCGGACCAAGGTCACCAAAGGGGCCGGCTCTCGAGCGGCCGCACTTGCCATGGTGTTCAAGCTCGTCGAGTCCGCCCAGACCCGCTGGCGAGCCGTGAATGCACCTCACCTCGTCGCCCTCGTCCGAGTCGGAGCCCACTTCGAACGCGGCTACCTCGTGGAACGGCCGCAGACGACCGCAGCATGAATCATGAACAGGGTGGCGGACCTGCCTCAAAATTCGAGATCATCCGATCATGTCGGATGACACGCCAGAACAGAGCCTCCCAGCCGGCTTCGGGTTCCGGCCGTATCGGGGCGACGAGGACCACGGCCCCATGGCCGCGGTGCGGCTGGGATGTGTCGAACGGGACCGGGTCGACGCCCGTTCGGTTGTGGAAGGGCTCCCGACAGCGGCCGAGATCGCCGAGGCATCTGCCAAGCTGGACGAGCCGTCCAAGAACCAGGTCCTGGTGGTGCGCGACGGGAGCGTCGTCGGCTACTTGACGATCCGGTGGTGGCAGGAGCGGGACGATACGTGGCTGTACCTGCACCGCGGTTACCTCTTGCCCGAGCATCGCGACCAGGGCATCGGATCAGCCATGCTGAGCTGGGCCGAAGAGCGGATCCGCCAGCTCGTCGAAAAACATGGCACGGTGCGGACTGCAGTGATCGGTGCGAACGCCGTGGTCTCCGAGCAGGACGCCACGGCGCTTCTGCTCGCAGCCGGCTACCGACGTGTCTTCAGTCTGGTCGAGCTAGAGCTGGGCGATCTGCAGCAGTTGCCCGAGCCGGACAGCGAACTCCCGGCCGGCATACGGACGGGGCCGATCGGGACCAGCCACTACCGTGCGGCCTGGAGGACAGTCGTCGATTCGTATGCGGACACCGGTTTCACTCAGAAATGGTCCTTCCAGGACTTTGTCGACACCGCCGACCCGGCATGTTGGAGGGCTGCCTGGAACGGGCAGGACATGCTCGGCGTGGCCCTCTGCTCCATCCGCAGCCACGACCACACCGTGGGCGAGGTGGAAGAGCTAAGTGTCCGAACGGACAAGCGACGCCTCGGAATCGGCCGGATCCTGCTGCTGGACGGGCTGCGAAGCCTACGCGAGCGGGGTGCAACGACTGCCATGCTGTACACGGGCACGGCAAATCCACACCGGTCCTACGATCTTTACGAGAGCGTGGGGTTCCGGAGACAGAGCGAGTATGTCCGTTACCGCAAGCCGCTCGCTTGATCGACCGGTCATTGGACTGTCCGGTCGGTCCACAGAATTTGACTATTCCTCCACCCGAGCCCTCCTAGACCTACTGCTCACTCACGCTTTCCCAGTGAAATGATCTCTCTGAATTGCGCGATTCGGGCAGGCGGCACCCGGTTGCAGGCGGCGCGATGCCCGTGAGGTCTGGGCACAGAAGGTCATCGCTGGGCACCTCTCAGCGGTCAGAGCACCGTCGCCGCCATCACTGTGGCTGCCTGCACCACCTTGAACCACGACGAGCGCCGCGGCTGTGGCCAGGGCGGCTGCACCAAGCCCGCCATGATGCGGGCTACACGCTCGCGGGCCGCAGTCTTCCAGGCCCGCTTCGGCGCCCGTCGTCATCGACGGATCCGTCTGGCAGGCAAGCGGGCTTCCATTGAGCAGTGTGCATCGTGAAAACTGCAGGTCGGATGGTCTGGTGTGCGTGGGCGTCGGGATGCTCGGCCAGGTCCGGGTCGGTAGTCCAGCGACAAGATCGTCGGTCATCGGGCAACTTCCTTGTTCGTGAGGACCAGCAGGGCCCGCACCAGCGCGGTCGCCCACTTCGGATCCTTGCGGACCTTGCCCAGGACGCGCCAGCACGATCCCCCGCGATCTTTCCCGCAGGCAGGGCCCGGCACCGCGAGCCGATCTTCTTCATGTGACCGCGTATCAGGTCGGCGAGCCAGTTCAGGGCGGCGCTCGCCAACGGCAGGCGGGCGGTGTAGACAAAGCCGTCAGGGGCCCTCGACGGTGTCGTTGTTTTTCTTCACACAAACTCAACTGCCGCCGGCAGCCGGTCGCTGAGCGGTCAGGACCGGGCTGCTGGTGCCGCGGCGCGGGCGCGGTGTGCGCGGATCTCGTCGTGGTGGTCGGTGGCCCAGCCGATCAGGGAGGTCACGATCTCGTGGAGGCCGCGTCCCAGCGGGGTGAGGGCGTACTCGACGCGCGGCGGGACCTCCGCGTATGCGGTGCGGGTGATCAGACCGTCCTCGTGGAGCTGGCGGAGCGTGAGGGTGAGCATCCGCTGGGAGATTCCGGGGACCTGGCGCTGCAGGTCGGTGTAGCGCAGCGGGCCGGCCTCCACCACCGCGATGAGCAGCAGGCTCCACTTGTCGCCGACGCGGTCGAGGACCTGCCGGATGAACTCCATGTGCTCGGCGGGGATGGCGGCGCAGGGCCCCACTGCCGCCGCGCCGCCCGAACTGCTGGTGACCTCCATGACGCACATTCCTCTCCGGCACGAACACCGATGTGCCTTTTGTATCGACTTCCATACTGGCCCATCGTGGCGCTACGAACAAAAAGTAGGAAGCAAGCGCAGGCATGGGAGGCGCGTCGTGAAGATCGAGATCTGGGCCGAGGTCACCTGCCCCTGGTACGGACTGGGCAGCCACCGTCTGGACCGGGCTGTGGAGCGGTTCGAGCACGGCGACGAGGTGGAGGTCGTCCACCACTCGTTCCCGCTGAGCAGCTCCTTCCCCGTGGATGAGACGTTCAGCGTCCGTGACGCGCTGCTGCGCCGGCACGGCATGGGCGGCACCCAGGCCGAGGCGTCCACGCGTCGGATCGAGGCGCTGGCCGAGGCCGAAGGGCTCACCCCCTACAAGGTGCTGGACAACCTGGTCGCCAACACCGACCTGGCGCACGAGTTCCTCGCCCACGCCTCCGCCGAGGGCAAGAACCGCGAAGCCTGGGACGCGATCTTCCGCGCCTACTTCGGCCAGGCCCGCCCCGTCTTCAGCATGGACGACCTGCTCGACCTGGGCCACGAGATCGGCCTGGACCGGGAGGGCACCCGCCGGGCGCTCACCGAGCACCGCTACCAGCGCCACGTCCGCGACGACGCTGCCCGCGCCCAGCGCCTGGGCGCCACCGGCGCCCCCTTCATCGTCGTCGACGGCAGGTACGGCATCCCCGGCGCGCAGGACAGCGACGGCCTTCTCCACGTGCTGCGCACGGCCTGGGACGCATCCCACCCGCTCACCCTGACGACCGACGGCGACGCTGCGGTCTGCGGCCCCGACGGCTGCGCCGTACCGGCCCGCAGCTGACCTCCACCGGTCACCCCACGACCCACCCTTGATCGATTTGAAAGGCTGAAATCTCCATGTCCTACCTGCTGCACATCGACGCCTCCTCGCTCGGCGAGGCATCCGTCTCCCGTCAGGTCGCCGAGTCCTTCCGTGACGAGTGGAAGGGCGCGGTCGTCCACCGCGACCTGGCCGTCTCCCCCGCCCCGCACCTCAGCGCGGCGGGCATCACCGCCCGCACCACCGACCCCGCCGCCCGCACCCCCGAGCAGGCGAAGGCCGCGGCGGTCCAGGACGAACTGATCGAGGAGTTCCTCGGCGCCGACGCCTACCTCTTCACCGTGCCGATGTACAACCTCACGATGCCGTCCGTGTTCAAGGCATGGCTGGACCAGATCATGGTCGCCGGGCGCACCCTGAGCTTCGACGGAGCCCCTCCCACCCTCGGCCGCCCGGCCGTGCTGATCTCCGCACGCGGCGGCGGCTACGGCCCCGGCGCCCCGAAGGAGGGCATGGACCACCTGGTGCCGACGCTGGAAACCGTCCTGGGCCACCCGGCCAACCTCGGCCTCGACCTGACGACGGTCCTGCCGGAGCTGACCATGGCCCCGTACGTGCCGATGATGGCCCCTCTCCTCCCCCTCCACGAGGCGTCCATGACCAAGGCGCACGACGAGGCCCGCCGCCTGGGCTCTGCCCTGGCCGGCCGGCCGGCCGCCTGATCCACCTCTGAACTGCCCGAAAGGCGTTTGATCACCATGAGCAACCTCCTGGTCCTCGGCGGCAGCGGCCGCACCGGCGCCCACGTCCTGGAGCACGCCGCCCAGCGCGGCCACCGCGTCCGCGCCCTCGTCCGCCACCCCGACACGGTGCAGGCACCGGCCGGCGTCGAACTGATCCAGGGCACCCCCGCCAACATCGACGACATCCGCAAGGCCGCCGAAGGCACCGAGGGGGTGATCAGCGCGCTGAACAACGCCCGCACCTCCGACAACCCATGGGCCAAGCCGGTCAGCCCGCCGATGTTCATGACCGACGCCGCCCGCAACACGCTCACCGTCATGGGCGAACAGGGCATACCCCGCATCGTGCTGACGTCCACGCAGGGCGCGGGCGACGACTGGGCCCGGCTCAACCCGCTGGTCAAGGCGTTCATCAACCTGTCGAACGTCAAGGCGGGCTTCGCGGACCACACCGGCCTCGACCGGGTCGTGCGCGCCTCGTCCGGCATCGACTGGACCCTGGCCCGCGCCGTCGCCCTCACCGACAAGCCCGCCAGCGGTCCCGTACGGGCCGCCGAGGCCGGCACCGAAAAGCCCGGCGCCCGGATCAACCGCGCCGACCTCGCCCAGTTCCTCGTCCAGACGATCGAGGACGACACCTGGATCCGCAAAGCCCCCCTCGTCTGGAACACACGAGGATGACCCACCCCATGATCCACACCCACCTCATGCACCACAGCTGTCCGACCTGAGGCGCGCCGTCCGTCGACGGCGACGCCGGACTGGAGTGACATGACAACAACTGACACCCCCCGCACCGACATCGAATTCAACCAGCGCCTGCGCGTCGTGTTCGACGATCTCCAGAAGACGTTCGGGGGGTCCCTCCTGGAAGGAGCGGCAGCATGAGCAGCACCACCGGATCACAAGGTCGCGGCGTCGTCGTCACCGGCGCCGGGTCGGGGATCGGACGCGCCACGGCACTGCGGTTCGCGCAGCTCGGCGACAAGGTCCTCGTCGCCGATCTCAACGCCGACGGCGCCGAGGCGGTCGTCAAGGAGATCGAAGCGGGCGGCGGCACCGCCCGCGCGGTCGTCGGCGACCTGAGCGACCAGCACACCGCCGACGAGGTGATCAGCACGGCCGTGGAAGCCTTCGGCGGCCTCGACGTCCTGGTCAACAACGCCGGGATCATAGACACCATGACCGCCACCGCCGACGTGAGCGACGCGAAGTGGGAGCGGGTCATACGGATCAACCTCACCGCTCCGTTCCTGCTCACCCGCGCCGCCCTGCCCCACCTGCTGGGCCGCGGCAACGGCGCCATCGTCAACACGGCTTCGGAGGCGGCCCTGCGCGGCAGCGCCGCCGGCACCGCGTACACCGTCTCCAAGCACGGGATCATCAGCACGGCGCCCGTCTCTCGCTCGCCCCCGACGTCCCCACGCCGGCCTCGCTGGTGGAGGCCGCGGACCTGGGGGCGGCCGGAGCGTACGTCCCGCACATCGAAGCCATGTACCCCCTCGACCGGATCGCCGAGGCCCACGCCCGCAGCCAGGCCGGCCACGCCCGGGGCAAGCTCGTCATCAAGATCTGAGCACGCCGCACGGCCCCGGCGATCGGCACCGCCCTACTCAACACGATCGCCGCCTACGCCAAGACCTCCCCCGTCACCGACCACCTCACCACGGCCACGACAAAGCCACAGCAGCAACTGCTCCGGCCTCGAAACCCAGACGCTCGTGATCGCACACTGACGCCGACCCATCCCCTTACCCCGTTTTGACCTGGCTGGGCATGACGCCGTGCCCATCGCATCCCACCTGCACACCTGCCTGCCCGGGCCGCCGACACAACGGCCCATGTCCCCGAATGGTTCATGATGGACAGACGAGCACTCCTGACCGACGACCGCAAGTCCGCTCTGGGCGACAAGGTCACCGGCAGCGTGAAGGTTCAACCAGTCGATACCGTCAGGCAGTTGAAGGGCGCCGTCCTGGCCCAGGGAATGACGGATGGTGGGCCAGGCCAGGGGGGATCCGCAGGTGACGAGGGTGGTCAGGTCGTCGGGGCCGGGGCCGGTGTCGTCGCGGGTGAGCATGTCGAAGGCGATGACGCTGTCGTAGGGACGGCAATCGCCCGCTGATGACGTGTCGCCGCTGCGCGTCAGCCTGCCGCCACTCCGCGCCCGGGGCCCGGGCCGATCCGAAGGCGACCATGGCCTCGTTGAGGTCGCTGGCCGTCACGTCGGCCGACGGTTTCGCGGCGAGCAGGTTCAATGTCAACACGCCTGTCCCCGCGGCCAGTTCGAGGATGCGCCGAGGGTGGAGTGCCGCCGCCCTCGCGGTCAGGTCCTCGGCGAAGGGCTGGCGGACCACGGGCACGTGGTACTGCTCATAGGCCGCCGGCATGGACTCGGACCACCGCTGGTCGGCATTGATTCCCGTCACCCTCATGACGGTAGTGCCGCACCCGGAGACCTCTGCCCCGCCGCGCCGCCCTGCACCCTGGAGCCGGCCCTGCCTGACAAGTCGGCAGGGCAAACGTTCTCTGACGCGGCACCAGGGTCCAGCTCACGGCCGGGGGCACCGGCCGGATCCGCCCGGAGCGCAGGCTGGTCCTGCGGAGTGATCCGTGGACGGCTGCCCGGATGATGGCATCCGTTCGGGCAGTCGGACTCGTCAGCGGGTGCGGAGCCGGTGTTCGGTGATCCAGCGGGTGGCAAGGAGTCCCGCGGCGGCGGTGAGGACTACGGCGGCGATGACGGTGGCCGCGGTCCCCGGCCTTCAGGATCTGACCGCAGTCGACGTCCTGGAGGCGGTCCTGAAGTTCAGGCCCGCTCGCTGCCAGGACCAGGACGGTCCGGAAGCGTTCCGGGCGCTCGCCGCGGGTCGGACGGCGCCGAGCATCCTGAGCCGGGCGTCGGGATACCCCAAAGTGTTGGGGTTCCGGAGCCAGCTTGGTGCGCCGAGGATTTTCCGTATGGACACCATTGAGCAGAACAAGCAGACCGTGACCGCTTTCATCGACGCGCTGTTCACCAGGGGTGACCTGTCGGCCGTCGACGTCTACCTCGCCGAGGACTTCGTCAATCACGACCCGCCGGTCGGCGTCGGCCCGGACCGGGAGGGCATGAGGGCCGCAGGCGCCCTGTTCCGGCAGGGGTTTCCGGACTGGCATTCCGACCTGGGTTTCCTGGTCGGCGAGGGGGAGCTGGTGGTCGAGCAGTTCACCGCCTCCGGCACCCAGCAGGGCGAGGTGATGGGCGTCGTGGGTGACGGGCGCACCGTGGTCCTGAAGGGGATCAACATCTTCCGGGTCCGGGGCGGCCGGATTGTGGAGCGTTGGGGCCGTCTGGACGACCTCGGACTGTTGCGCCAGCTCGGGCTCGTGCCGACGCCGGCCTCGGCGTAGCGTCGACGTCATGGCCACCGGCATCCCGGAGCGACGCGTCGAGCGGCTGATCGACCGCTGCTACGCAGGCCTGGACCTGCCCGAGCTGACCATCGAGGTGCTACGCCGTTTGCCGGACATCCTCCCGGTGGAGGCCGTCTTCTTCGCGTCCGTCGATCCGGCGACCCTGCTGTTCACCTCGATGGCGGCCCAGGAGCCCTTGGACGGCGTCGGTTCCCTCTTCCTGGACAACGAGTACGGGCGCGAGGACGTCAACAAGTTCACCGCGCTCGCCCGAGGGCCCGACACGGTCACGTCGTTGGACCGGGCCACCCGGGGGCAGCGCTGCGAGAGCGCCCGCTACCGGGAGATCATGGCCGGTCTGGGCCTGGGCGATGAGCTGCGGGCCGCCCTGACCGCCGGGCGCGACTGCTGGGGCGTGCTGTGCCTGCATCGGGCTGACGGGGAGGCCGGCTTCTGCGGCCAGGACCTCGATGTACTGAGGAAGCTCGCCCCGCACCTGGCCGAGGGCCTGCGCCGTACCGTCGTCCAGGAGACGCTGAGGCGAGTGGGGCCCGCAACACCGGGCACCCCCGGCGTGATCGTGCTCGACCAGGAGCTCGCCCTCGTCTCGATCAGCCCGGACGCTGAGCAGTGGCTCGCCCGGCTGCGCGGCCCCCGGATCGTGGGACTGCCCGTACCCGTGTACTCCGTCGCCGCGCACCTGGCCACACCCGATGACGTGCCGGGGTCGGCCGCGGCGGACCGCCACGGATCTGTCCGGCTGCGGACGAGCGATGGTCAGTGGCTGTCTCTGCACGCCACCCGGCTGCGGGGCCCTGCGGGGGAGCAGATCGGCGTGGTCGTCGAACCTGCCCCCGCTGCCGAGATCGGATCCCTCATCCTGGCCGCGCACGGCCTCACCCCGGCGCAGAATCGGGTGACCGCCCTTGTGCTGGAGGGCTGCTCGACCCGGGAGATCGTGGAGCGGCTCCACGTTTCCGCCTACACCGTCCAGGAGCACCTGACAGCCGTCTTCGCCCGGTTCGGCGTCCGCAGCCGACGGGAGCTCATCGCCGCGCTCCTCTCCTCGCACCGGCCGAGCCAGGAGTGCCGAGTCGCAGGGGGGAAGCGATCAAAGGATCCACCATGACGAACTCGAATGCTGAACTGATCGGACGGGGTTACCGTGCCTTCGCCGAAGGCGACATCCCCGGTGTCCTTGAGCTTTTCGACCCCGACATCACGTGGCACGTCCCAGGGCACAGCCCGCTGTCCGGCGACTACCACGGCCCCGACGGCGTCTTGAAGTTCTTCGGCCTGTGCATGGACCTTTCCGGCGGGACCCTCAAGGTCCCGGCCGACGAGATCCTCGCCGACGGGGAGCGGGTCGTGGTCCTCAGTGAGGTGTCGGCCGAGCGGCACGGCAAGTCCTGGTCCTCCCCGGAGGTCCACGTCTGGCGCGTCGTCGCTGGGAAGGCCGTGGAGTTCCGCGAGTTCCAGGGCGACGAGAAGGCCGAGGACGCCTTCTGGTCCTCGTGAACCTCCAGCTGGCCCCAGGCGCGGCCCTTCCACCCTTGCAGGGATGATCGCGCCCGCACCGACGGTGCCGCGGTCGCGGTCAGGAGGTCACGACGTTGAACGCGGGATAGATCTTCGGCCGAACGTCCGGGGCGCCAACCTCCTTGAGCATCGGCATGAGAAACTCCCCGAACTGTTGGAAGGCGTCCTCCGACTCCCAGACGTCCACGACCAGCCAGCCGTTCGGCGTGGGGCCGGCCGCGTGTGAGATGAGGCCCGGGACGGGCCAGTCGGACGCCTTCTTGACGCCCCCGCGCCCGCCGGTGATGTGGTTGGTGCCCTGCTCGTACATGGCCTGCGTCATGCCAGGCATATCGAATACGGCGATGATCGCCACAGCGAACTCCCGTGTGAGAATGCGAAATCGGACGAGCACCAGTCGAGCATCCCGCGGGATCTGTCGCGCGCTGGTCTAGGGGGGATGAGTGAGGCCGACCTGGTCGGCGGTCGAGTGGCCAGGCGACTGATCCATCGTGCCCGCCATGGCCGCTCCCAGAAGGCTTCACCGTTGCTGGCTCCACGACCACAACCCGGAGTTGCCGCGGCTGCGCTGCTGGCTGCTGGCTGACCCTTCTTGATCGCGGCCGCCGGCACCGCCCCGAGGTGACGCCCCGGCGCCACGGCCAGGGCCAATCGATGGCCGGACTGAACGGTCGGCCCGGGTCACAGCGTTATCCAGCTGTGTAGGTGTACTACCACCAGGCGATCTCGGAGTTAGACGCCGGCGGTCGCACGCCCGGGCGCACGGACCTGCGAGTTCATTTCACTGGCGAAGTGTCGTTATTCGAGAGTTGCAGTATTCACTCGCAGGCAATGTAGGCCCGTAACAGGCTTGGCCAGGTCAGCGGTGACAGTGTGGCAGCAAGCCGGGCCGTCCGCCGGTGTGGACGCGGCGGCAGCTCATAGACGGCATACGGTGGCGGACCCGGACCGGTGCCCCCTGGCGACGTGCCGGAACGCTATGGGCCGTGGGACCGGGTCTACGACCTGTTCCGGCGCTGGCAGAGGGACGGGACCTGGGCGAGGATCTCAGCCGGCTTCAGGCCGAGGCGGACGCCGAGGGCCTGATCACCTGGGACGTGAACGTCGCCTCCACCGTCTGCCGGGCCCACCAGGACGCCGCCGGAGCGGCGAAAAGGGGGACCTCCAGAAGGAGCCGCCCGGCGGGATCTTCGCCGAGCCGGCCGCCCACGCACTCGGACGATCCCGCGGCGGACTGACCAGCAAGATCCACCTCGCGGTCGAGCAGGGGCAAAAGCCTTTGTCCGTCGTGACCACGGCCGGGCAGCGGGGCGATTCCCCGCAGTTCGAAGCGGTCCTGGAAGCCATCCGGGTCCCCAGGCTGGGGCTCGGCAGGCCGCGCAAGCGTCCCGACCGGGTTCGGGCCGGCAAGGCGTACTCCCGCGGCAACCGCTCCTACCTGCGCAGAAGCGGGATCAAGGACACAATCCCTGTCCCTGCGGACCGTGTCCGCAATCGCCTCAAGCGCGGATCGCGCGGCGGGCGGCCACCGACGTTCGACAAGGACGACTACAAGCAACGGCACGCCGTCGAGTGCGGAATCAATCGTCTCAAGCGCCACCGGGCCGTCGCCACTAGGTACAACAAGCTCGCCGTCCGCTACACGGCGACAGTGCTGGTCACAGTCCTCAACGAGTGGCTGTGACCAGCACTTTCCCACCAGACCCTAACCGGCACGCCCGGGCGAGTGCCCCGGCATCTGCCCCGCGCCCTGGATCAGGCACTCCGTCAGGTAGTCGCCCGTGTCCTCATCGATGGTCACGCCGTGGGTCTCGCTGCGGAAGCCGGGGAAGCGGCGGTCGAAGGACTCCAGGGCGGTGAGATAGCGCAGCAGCGGGCCCTCGGGTGCGCCGATGGACTCGCCCGGCATCAGGACCGGGATGCCAGGCGGGGTGACCGTCACCATGGCGGCCGCCACCCGGCCCGCCGCCTCCGAGATCCGGACCCGCTCGGTGTCACCCCGCACCAGCCGCTGGTAACAGTGCTGAGGTGGCGCCACGGGCTGCGGGAGCTGCTGGAAGGCCCTGTCCAGAAGCTCCACCAGGCGCACCGAGCGCAGTTGCTCGTGCATCTCCTGGCACAGCCCGCGCAGGGTCAGGCCCGCGTACCGGCGGGGATGCGCGGCGACGGCCTCCGGCAGGACCCGCTCCAGTGGGGCGTCGGCGTCGTAGAGGGCCTTGAAATCCGTCAAGGCGTCCAGCAAGGTGCCCCACTTGCCCTTGGTGATGCCCATGGAGAACAGGATCAGCGTGGTGTAACTGTCGGTCTTCTCCACCACAATCTTCCGGGAGGCCAGATAGGCGGTGAGCACCCGGGCCGGGATGCCCTCCTCGGCCATCTCGCCGGTGGCGCTGATCCCCGGACAGGTCAGCGTGACCTTGACGGGGTCCAACATGCAGTGGCCCTCGGTCAGCCCGGGGAAACCGTGCCAGTCGGCGCCGGGCTCCAGCAGCCAGCAGGACTGCTCGGTGCGCAGCAGTTCCGGCGGGGCTTCCTCGAGCAGCAACCGTTCGCCGGTCACCGGATCGGTGACCGTGTCCGGCTGCCACACCCCGAAGAACCACGGCGGCCGGTCCCCGGCGCTCTCGATCCGCCGTCGCAGGCGCACCATCTCCTGACGGAAGCGGATCGCCTCGGTCACCGCCTCGTCGACCAGCCACTCGCCCTGCGGGCCGTCCATCATCGCCGTCGCCACGTCGAGCGAGGCGATCATCGGGTAGAGGGGCGAGGTGGTGCCGTGCATCATCAGCGCCTCGTTGAACCGGTCATGCTCCACCGGTGCCCGCGGTGCGGATCGCATGTGCACCATCGCGCTCTGCGACAGCGCCGCCAGCAGCTTGTGCGTGGACTGGGTGGCGAACACGGTCGGGCGGTCCGGGCCGGGGAAGGCATCCTCGTCCACCGACATGCCGTAACGGCCGGCGTAGAGCGGGTGGAAACGGGCGTACGCGAACCACGCCTCGTCGAAGTGCACCCGGGGCGTACTGGCGGCGAACGCGCGAGCGGTGGCTACGGCGTCGTAACTCAGGCCGTCGTAAGTGGAGTTGGTGAACACCGCGTACTGCGGGTGCGGGGACACCGCGCCCTCGGTGAGCGGATGCGCGGCGATCCGGGCCACCACCGCGTCCGCGGCGATCTCGGCCGGGGGCAGCGGTCCCGCCAGGCCGTAGCCATTACGGGTGGGGACCAGGTAGACCGGCCGGGCACCCGAGACGACCAGGCCGTGCAGCACGGACTTGTGGCAGTTGCGGTCCACCAGCGCGATCTCGTCGCGGGTGACGCTGAAATGGCCTACCAGGCGATTGCAGGTCGAGTCGCCGTGCAGCACGAAGTAGGTGAGTTCGGAGCCGAACACACGGGCCGCGTTGCGCTCGGCCTCGCCGATCGGGCCGGTGTGCTCGAACAGCGAGCCCAGTTCCTCGACCGAGATCGACAGGTCGCTGCGCAGCAGCCGCTCCCCGAAGTAGTCGTGGAAGGCGCGTCCCGCCGGCGACTTGAGGAAGGCGACACCGCCGGAGTGGGCCGGGGTGTGCCAGGAGTATTCGTGGGCGTCGTCGAAGCGGCGCAGTGCCCGGAAGAACGGCGGCAGCACGGATTCCCGGTAGGCGTGGGCGGCGGTGGTGATGCGGCCCGCGATGAAGCCCGGGGTGTCCTCCAGCGGCCAGACGTAGCCCACGACCGACTCGGACACCCACAGCGGAAGCTCCCCCAGACCCTCGCCGGCCATCACCAAGAAGACCGGCAGGTCCCGGAATCGGCGCCCGATCCGACGCAGCACAGCGCCGCCGCCCGGGGTCCCGTCGAGGGTGCTACCCGGCCGAGCGAGTGTGCCTCCCGGCGCGGCGAGCGCGGCGCCGGGCCCGTCACCGGCAGCCCTGGGAAGGTCCCAGGCCACCAGCGCCGCCGCCAGACCAGCCTCGGTGCGCAGCACCGCGTCCGCGTCCTCAGCCGTTACCGCCCACCGGACTTCGAAGCCGCCCGCCTCGATCGCGTCCCGGATCTTCCGTAACTGCTGGACCCCGGCTCCCTCGCCCCGAGGGTGTTCCGGTACCGCGACCAGGATCCTGCTGTCGGCCATGCGCTCTCCCGCCCTCCACGGCGGCGCCCCGGCCGCCCCGGTCAGTGTCCTGGCGGCACTTCGGGCAGAACGGCGGCCAGGACGGCAAACCACCGCTATGGCGGAAACCGCCGTCCCGACGTTGACTTTCGCAACACGTCCTAGTGCCTCCCACGGACGACCTCGCTGTCGATTCCCTGCTCAGCGATCATTCGCAGTTCCTAATTGGCAGCCGAGTCGTCGTGGGGTACCGGGCGGCCAATCAGTGGAAGCCACGTCATCGGCTATCAGGTGACAGCCACACCCGGCACCCCTGGGTGGGTGAACCATACGAAGGGGTCACCGCCTCCCACAGGACAACGTAGGGATCGGGTGACGGGGTCGATGCCCGCAACGCACGAGGCTCCTGTGCCGTTGGGGGAGGTGTTCGAAGTCTCAACCCACAGGCACAGGAGCCGCGTTGGTTCCGTATTCTGCCGCACTCGACCTGCCCCACACCCTGGTCGAGTGGGTCACCATGCTCATCGTCACCCGCGAGGGTGACCGCCGCTGCAAGCTCCCACCGCACCAGCGTGCCCAGGTCGGCCTGGTGTACCTGCGCCGGCACGACACCCTCGCCCAGCTCGCTGCCGGGTTCGGCATCTCCGTGGGCACCGCCCACGCATACACGACAGCCGTCGTCGACCTGCTCGCCGACCGCGCACCCGGTCTGCTGCGCGCACTGCGCGAGGCGGACCCGGACTACGTCCTGCTCGACGGCACCCTGGCGGAGTGCGACCGGGTCGGCGACTGCCGGGCCGACTTCTCCCACAAGCACCGCCGGCACGGAGTAAACGTGCAGGTGGTGACCGACCCGGCCGGGCGGCTGCTGTGGATCTCGCCGACGCTGCCCGGCCGCGCACACGATCTCACCGCGGCCCGCTCCCACCGGATCATCCGGATCTGCGAACGCCAGGGCGTCCCCATCCTCGCCGACCGCGCCTACCTGGGAGCGGCCCGTGGGTGACAACACCGCTCAGACGCCCGCCGGGCCGCGAACTCACGCCAACCCAGCAAACCGTCAACCGCGCGCTGTCCGCGGCACGGGCACCGGTCGAGCGAGGCGTCGCACGCCTGAAGTCCTGGCAGATCTTCCGCAGATCCCGGTGCAGCCCGAATCGAATGTCGTCAATCTCTGCTGCCGTCCTCACTCTCGAGCGGCAGCGCTGAAAGACCTCAGTAACTCGCGGGTGCAGGGCCGACCTTGGCCATTTCGCTTACTGGAACGGCTTTTGTCCACAGATTGACCGGCGGGAGCGCAGATCGTTCGTTCTCGACCGCATTGTTCCGATGTACTTCATTAAGAACCTCAACAGGCCTTGGCATGGCGCGAGGCCCTCGCCGCGCACCATAATCGGCGCGCTGGGCACGGAAGGGGGGCGCTGTGGCCGACGGTGGCTCCGACGGGCAGATCGCCGTCGTCATGGACCTCGCGAGGCGAACCTTGG
The DNA here is from genome assembly GCF_000720765.1 of Streptomyces sp. NRRL S-646. Classification (GTDB taxonomy): domain Bacteria; phylum Actinomycetota; class Actinomycetes; order Streptomycetales; family Streptomycetaceae; genus Streptomyces. The sequence continues at coordinate 31,132 of NZ_JODC01000034.1, read as the reverse complement.
GATCCGGCTTCCTGGTCGCTGCCAATCATGTCCTGGCCTGCGCGCATGTGGTGGCGGACGCCTTGGAGGCACCCGCGGGAGGCGAACGGCCTCGGGGGCAGATGCTGGTGCAGCTCCCGGAGCTGCCCCGCCTCCGACCCGGCCAGGCCCGGCCCGCTCCCGCTGGCCTCGCCATGAGTCGCACCGTGCCGTCGGTGAGGTCGGCGCTGCTGGAGGCACTGCGGTCGTTCACGCGGGGGGCCTTCGCTCTGGATCTCGTCGTGGAAGGCGCACCCTCCATGGACGTGTGGGACGACAAGCTGGCGCAGTTCGCCGCCGTGCTGGGCGAAGGGCCGTTCCACGGTGTCCGGGTATGCCGTCTGGACACGTCCGCGCCGGGGCCCCTGCGCTGTGTCGGGGAGGGCGGCCGGGCGGTGCCGGCGGACGAGCGGCTCGGGGAGCGCCGCGACGTCCGTGTGCTGTTGCTGGCCACCGACACGCTGGGGGCGGCCTGGCGCGACGGCAGGATGACAGGGCTGCTGCGCACCTGCGCCGACCACACGTCGCTGGCCGTGATGCAGGTGCTGCCGCAGCGGCTGTGGTTCCGCGCTGGCAGCCCTGTCGTCGATGTGGAGTGGTGCGCGGACGCCCCTGGCACACCCGCCGACGCCTTACACCGCAAACCTCCGGGGCTCGCCTTCGCCAGGCAGTCAGCGCCGCTCGACGACGCGGTGCCACTGATCGGCTCCGACCCGGCCGAACTGGGGACCTGGGCTCGGCTGACCGCCGACGGTGACGCCTCGTGGCAGCGGGGACTGGGGCTTCTACCGGAGCCGGGGCCGCGATCCACACCGGTGTCCCGGCCGCAGGACGGGGAACTCGTCCGCCGCTTCCGGCTCACCGCCGAACCGGACTCGGTCCGGCTCGCCGAACTGCTCGCGGTCGCCCCCGTGGTCACGGTCCCGCTACTGCGCGGCATGCACCGCCGGCTGCTGCCCGACCGGGGCGACTTCCCGGTCACCGAGGCGTCCCTGAGTGGCCTGCTCACCCCCGCGCCCGTCTCCGACGCGGTCACCGAGCGGGCCTACGTCTTCCAGCCCGGCGTCGCCGACGCTCTCAAGTCCGCCCTGTCCCCGGCGGACGTACGGCGTGCGCGGAGCGTCGCGGAAGAGTTCCTGCCGGTCGACGTGTGGGAGAGCGTCCGACTGCGGCCACCGGCCTCGGTCGGTTCACGACCCGAACGGGATGCGGGCGGGCCGAAGTTGGAGGTCTCGTACCAGCGTCTCCCCTCGCGCAACGGCTACTTCACCTGCCGGGCAGGGCTGCTGGAGAAGCTGCGCGCGACGTTGACGGCCGGCGGGGCCCGCGCGTGCGTGCTGTACGGCACTGGTGGCGTGGGCAAGTCCCAGACCGGGCTGGAGTACGCCCACCGGTACCAGGGCTGCTACGACTTCGTCTGGTGGATGGAGGCGGCCAGTCCCGCCATGGCCACACAGGCGCTGGAGGAGCTGCGGGCGGCACTCGGCATCGCGCCCGGCCCCTCGGGGGTGCCTCCGGCGGCCGCGGTCCTGGACCGGCTTCGCCGCGGCCGGGTGCGCGACGGCTGGCTGGTGGTGATGAACAACGCCGAGTCCCCCGACCGGCTGCCCCCGCTGCTGCCGCACGGCAACGGGCACGTCATCATCACGACCCGCAACCTGAGCTGGAACCAGCTCCCGGACTTTCTGCCAGTCCCGGTCTTCGAGCGCGCCGAGAGCGTCTCCCTGCTGCGCCGGCTGGTGCCGGAGCTGCCCGCCGACGACGCCAACGCCCTCGCCGAGCGGGCCGGGGACCTGCCGCGCGCCGTGGTGCAGGTCGGGCGGTCCCTGTCGGGGTTCGGCATGGACGTGGCCGCGCATCTGGCGGAGTTCGACGAGCTGTGTGCCACGTTGCTCCAGCAGAACGATCTCCTGGACTATCCGGTGTCGCTCGTGGCGAGCCGGCAGGTCACGCTGGAGGCGCTGGGGCGGGAGATGCCCTCGGCCGTCCAGCTGTTCCATGTGCTGTGTCATCTGGGTCTGGGGCCGGTCCCGCAGGACCCGTTGTTCTCCGCGGTGGGGCTGTCGATGCCGCCCGGACCCGGGGCCGTGCTGCGCCAGGCGCTCCCTGTGCATCAGGCGTTGCGGAGGCCCGGTGACACCGGGCTCGCGACCGTGGACAAGGAGATCCACGGCATCGAGGTGCACCGGGTGCTGCAAACCATCGCACGCCGCCGGTTCATGGATCACCAGCAGCGCCGCCAGGCCGACGGGGCTGTCCTGTGCCTGCTGGCGGCCGCGGTACCGACCTCGCCAGCCGACCCGCGCGGCCGACGGCGCTTGGCCGAGATCGTCCGGCGGCTGAACCTCGACCGGGCGCTGGCGAGCGAACCCCGGGACGTGCGCGCCCTGGTCCTGGCCACCGTCCGTCATCACCAGGTCCTCGGTGACGTCGACGCGGCTCGCGTCGCCGCCGAAATCGCCCAGCTCTCCTGGCAGTCGGGGACCGGGGCCCGGCCGACCAAGCTGGAGGAGATCCGGCGCTGCCTGGAGAGCCTTTCGCCCACCGTATGAGCCGCCCGCTGAGGCGTCACCCGTCCGCCGTCCGCCGTCAGGAGGCAACACCTGTGCGTCCGCTCACCGACAACCCCATCAGCCGCCCCGAGGACGACGCCTTCCACTTCGAGCCGTATGTCACCGTCCTGCACGAGGCAGTCGCCCAGGCCAAGCCGCTGCCGCTCACCGTCGGGGTGTTCGGCTCCTGGGGGTCCGGCAAGTCGAGCTTCCTGAAGCTGTGGGAGGAGCGCTTCGCGCGGGAGAAGGTCCGCACGATCTGGTTCAACCCGTGGAAGTACGACCGGAAGGTCGAGGTGTGGGCGGCGCTGCTGCACACGATCCTCGCCGAGCTGGAGAAGGAGGAGAGGCTCGGCGAGAAGGCGCGCCGGCTGGCCAGGGCGGCGACCTGGCTGTCCGTCAGGGCCGGTCTGGGAGCGGCGACGGCGCTCGGCACCGGCGGTGTCATCAAGGGCGAGGCCGTGGATCAGATGCTCCAGGACATCGCCGTACGGGACTCGGAGCAGTACCGGCAGATCAACCGCTTCGAGACTGATTTCGCCCAGGCGGTCAAGGAGTTCGTCGGCGACGAGGGCCGGCTCATCGTCTTCGTGGACGACCTCGACCGGTGCACGCCCGAATCCGCCATGACCGTACTGGAGTCGCTGAAGCTGTTCCTGGCCGAGACGCAGTGCGTGTTCGTACTGGCCCTGGACCTGGATGTGCTGGCTGCGGTGGCCACCAACAAGTTCGGCGAGGCGCTCAAGGGCGCACCGGCCGAGGTGGTGTCGGGCCTGGCGTATCTCGACAAGATCGTCCAACTGCCGTTCTTCCTGCCGGATGTGGGCTTCGACACGCTGCGGGCCGCCTACGGCACGACCATTCCGGATTTCGCGGACCTGGACTTCTTCTGGGGTCTGCTGCGGCACAGTCTGGGCAACAACCCCAGACGGCTGAAGCGCTACCTCAACGTCCTGAGCATGGCGCTGGCCGTCACCCGGGCCCAGACCGGCAGTGCTCCGACTCGCCTGACGGGCCTGCAGCTTGCGTTGCTCCTCATCTTCCGGACGCGGTACCGGAGTTTTTTCCATCACCTCGCTGCCGAACCGGACAGCTGGCGCGTCCTGACGGACTATTTCGAACGCGTGCAGGGGGATCCGAGGAACGCGGCGAGCTTCCGGACGGGTTTCTCCGGCGCTCTGCACCACTTCGCACTGGACGCCGAGCTGGAGAATCTGCTCATGTACGGCGGAGGGGATCGCGTCACCCCGCCGGACGGCCCCGCCGTGCTGGCGCTGATCAGCACGCTGCGCAGGACGGCCGGTCCGGACGGCGTCCCCGACTGACTGGGGTCAACTGCCTCGCTTGCGGGTGAACATGACGATGTCGTCGTCGATCCCGACCAGGATCCGGGTCGGCGTGGCAGTGACGGCGTATCCTTCCAGGGGCAGCGCGATGCAGTCGGCCGGCTCGTTCGACAGCAGGTCCCACACCCGTAGCGTGCGGTCGGCACCGGTGGTGAAAGCGAAGGGTCGGCCGTCCAGCTCGGCGCACGCCGCCGCGTAGACCCGGGCCGTGTGTCCGGCGAGGACGGCGCGCCGGGTACTGTCGGCGAGGTTCCACACCTCGACGCCGTCGCCGCAGGCGACGACATGGGGCTCATTCATGATGTGCGCGAGCGCGAGGACGGACACCCCTCCCGTGGCGCACCGCAGGACCTCGCGTGTCTCTCCGTCGGTCAGGTCCATGAGGTGCACCTCGGGATCGCGACCGCCCCAGGCCAGGGCCGCGTGCGGGCGTCCGTCGAGCTCGGTGCACACCACGGCGTAGGCGCTGCGGCCCGGATCGTACTCGTGCCGGGAGGGCCGACCGCAGTGCAGGACCCGTTCGGGACGGGAGTCGTCCGCCATGTCCCAGAGCCGCAGGGTCCAGTCGCCGCCGGTACTGAGGGCCTGTGGCTGCCACTGGAGGGTGGCGCAGGTCAGGGCATGGACCTGGTTCTCATGGCCGGTGCGCACGGACCGCTGCCGGGCGCCGGTGAGGTCCCAGACCCGTACGGTGTGGTCGGCACCGCCGGTGACCGCGTAGGGGCGTCCGCCGATCATGACGCAGTCCAGGCTCGGGGGATGTCCCCAGCCGCCGGCGGAGTGGCCGGTGAGCTGAGCGCGCGGTGCCCCGCTGTCCGCGTCCCAGACGCGCAGGACGTCGTCGCGGCCGATGGTGACCGCGTGCGGGCGTCCGTCGATGGTGACGCAGGCCGCGCCGGAGACCTGGGCGGTGTGCCCTCTCCTGATGGTGTTGATGCGGCTGTCCTCGGTGAGGTCCCACACGCGGGCGGCCGGCTCTCCGCTGCCGGTGATCGCATGGGCGCGTCCGTCGATGCCGATGCAGGCGACCGCGTTCACGCCGGAGGCGTGGCCGGTGAAGGCGGCCTGTTCCCTGCCGGTCTCCAGGTCCCACAGGCGCACCTTGCCATCCCGGCCTCCCGTGACCGCGTGCGGACGTCCCCCGATGTCCGTGCAGGCCAGGGCGGACAGACCGGACGTGGATCCGGTGAGTGTCGTACGCGGTGAGCCGTCGTCGAGGCACAGCACCCGCGGCTCTTCGTCGGTGCCGTGGGCGACGACGTGCGGGAGTCCGTCGATGGTGACGCAGGCGACGGCGTGCACCCAGCGGCTGTCGCCGGTGAGGACGGTGCGCAGGGTGCAGTCGACGAGGTCGTACACCCAGATCCCGCCGCCCTGACAGCCCACGACGGCGTGCGGGCGGCCGTCGATGTCGGCGCAGCCGAGGGAGGTGACCGCTCCGGTGTGGTCGGAGAGCCGGCGGCGCAGTTCATGCGTGGCCAGGTTCCATACGCGCACCGCGGCCTCGCCGGTCTGGTTCCCGGTGACGGCGTGGGGCTGCCCGTCGACGACCGCGCAGGCCACGGAGCTCATGTGGCCGAGGTCGCCCGACGCGACGACCTGCCCTGTTTCCTCGGCCAGGTCCCACAGCCTGACGGAGCCGTCGCCGGCGCCGTTGCCCAGAAGATCGGCGGGGCTGACCGTGACCGCGTAGGCCCGGCCCTCGAACTCGTAGCCCGCCACGGCGTTGATCCTTCCCCGGTGCCCGGCGAGAGTGCCCGTCTCGGAGCCGCTGGTGAGGTCCCAGATCCGGATCACGCCGTCGGGGAAGAAGGGGGAGGTGCGGGGACCAGGGGCCTCGCTGTCGATGGCGAGGACGTGCGGGCGGTCGTCGACCCGGACGCAGGAGATTCCCACGGCGTGACCCTGACGGCCCGTCAAAGTCGTGCGCAGCGCGCTGTGCACGAGACTGCCGGTCGCCCAGAGCGGCCGCCAGGGCCGCCCCTCGGCGAACGCGCGGACGGTGTCGTCGGGCCGGTTGAAACGGGCGGCGTCGATGGCGAGGATGTCGCGCCGCTCCCTCGGCGAGAGGCTCGCGTGGACGCTGGCCGAGGCGCGGTAGACCGAACCGGCGACGCCCCCGACGGTCGGCGGCGCCGTCCGCAGGGAACGCATCAGCGAGGCCGGACCGGCGTACACCAGGTACTCGTTGTCGTCGAGGAGCTGTTCGAGCATCCCGCCCGCGGCCGCGTGATCGGCGAGGTGCTCGCGGATGTAGGGATGGGCCCGCGCCCAGGCCTGTCCGCCGCTCTCGGACCGGACCTGGGCCAGCAGGGCTTCGGCGATGGCCCGGTGGGCGGCCGCCTCGCTGCCGGGCGTGCGCAGATGCTCGGCCAGCGTCTCGTGGTAGAGCCGGTAGCCCGATCCGCCGGCGGCGTCGACCACGTATTCACCCGCGTTCCTGTGCAACCACTCCAGGTCCTCCGGGTAGCAGCGCTCACCGGCAAGTGCCTCTACGACGGTTCCCCACACCGAGGACCAGGGCAGTCCGCTGCCCTGGGCGTAGGCCAGGGGCGTCAACAGGCGGGTGACCTTGTCCCGTTGCGGGCCGAAGCGGTCGAGGTAGCCGGCGAACGCCTGCCCGATGTCACTGGGCAGGTCCCGCTCCCAGCCGGGCCGTGTGGGATCGACGGTGATCTGCCCCTGCACCAGGGCGCGGGCGGTCATACGGGCGACCAGGAAGCAGGTTCCGGCCCGCTCGGCGATCCCCTGCGCGACCGTCTCGGCCAGGTCCGGGCGGTCGCGGTAGGGGGACAGGCTGTCCGGCTCGTCGGCGTCCAGGAGCAGGCTGCGGGCGTAGCCGAGGATGTCGTCGCGGGTGAAGAAGCCTTGCCGGTCCAGGTCCAGGACGGTCGTCGCGCGGCCGAGGGCGGGCAGCAGCGGGCGCCGGGCGCCCACGATCAGCCGCACCCCGGGCATCGCGGACAGCGGCTGGAGCAACCGCCGGGCGATCTCGGCGCCTTCCGCGCCGTCGCCGGCGGGTCCGGCCTCGTCCAGGGCGTCGACCACGACGGTCACCGGTGTGGTGCGCTGCCCCAGGGTCTCCAGCAGTGCGTCCCGTCCGTCGCCGCCCGAGCTGGGCACCCCCACCACGGCGGCCAGATCGTCGATCAGGTCTCCCACTGAGGCACGCCACGCGTCCAGGGGCACGAGGGGCATGCCGGGCGGGACAAGGGGGTTCGGGCACGCGTCCGGTGGCAGCAGGAGTCTTCCCAGGACCGCGGACTTCCCGGAGCCCGGGTCGCCGGTGACGACCCGGGCCCGGCGGTCGTGCCAGCCGGCGAGCCATCGGCCCAGTTCCGCCAGGACCGCGGCGCGCCCGACGAAGTGGTCCCCGCGCTCTCCGAGGTGCTCAAGGCCACGGGCCCGCGGTTCGAAGCGGCCGCGGTGACGGTGTCGTAGACGATCGATGGCGGCGACGTCCAGGCCGTCGGGCGGCAGGTCGGGGACGTGCCGAGGGTTGAGGAAGAAGGGGTCGGGACCGGTGTGGTCGGCGGGGTGCAGCGAGACGTGCTGAGCCAGGCGCCGCGCGCGGAAGTACTGGTTGATCCGCTCGACGACCTCCCGCAGCGGAAGGAACTCGGCACGCGCGCCGAGACACGGCTGCTCCAGGACCTGCCCCAGCGCGTCCGGGAACGCGCTCTCGCCGGGCTCGTCACGTACGCAGAGCAGGGTGGGGGAGGTTGCCGTGGCGGGCGGTTCGGCGTCGGCGGAGCGGACGTCACGGATGATCAGGAGGTGCCCGGGCGGCCGCTGTTGGAGCCGGACATCCAGGTCGTCGGCTGTGGACGAGTACGCGACGACGATGTCCTGCGCACCCAGGCCGACGCTCTCGGCCCAGTCGGCGCGTGTGGTTTCCGCCGTGTAGCCCCGCGGCACCAGCAGGTCGCGCAGGCGTGGCACGTCGGTGATCAGGAACCGCCGCTCGGCTGCCATGCGACCACTCCCCGTTGCTCGTCCCGGCCAGCTCCATGGTGAGCCTAGGAGGTGGTCCGCAAAAGGGCGCGTGCGAGCTCTTCGCGCCCGTCGCCGGCGCCTACGACGACCCGGTCATCGCCGTGATCGACGATTCTCTCCACGACAGCAACTCCCTGAGGATCAAGGCGCCGCGGCGATGGTGTCCAAGGCTCCCCGGGCACTCGTCTGGGTCACCCAGTTCGTGCGCCGCTGCCTGTGAGCCGCCGACCTGGACGGGGAGGACGACTTGAAGAGGGTGCTGAGCCGCCTTCTATGATGGGGATTCTTGGAAACGGCCGGTGTTGCTCCTCGCCTCGCTTGATCCAGTTCTCAACGACCGGGGAGGGTTGGCAGGTATCGTCGGCGACAAGCCGATGCCGCGAGGCTGGTCAAAGGCAGTCCGTGCTTTCGGCCCGGCTCGGGCTGTACGAGGCTCTTCCGGGCGGGCTTACGCCTCTTCGTTGGGAATGACGAGCCGTTCCGCGTAGCGGCTGCGCATCGCGTCGCTGGCCGCGGGGCCCGCGGTGAAGACGTAGGCGGTGCTGTCGTCGAGTCGGCGGCCGGTCTTGGCGTCGACGACGACGGGCTCGACCTCCTCGCCGCTGTGCGTGTCGACGAGGATCATGCTGCGCTCCGCCGGCTTGAGGCGGGAGTTGCCCCAGGCGGCCAGGGCGACAATCACCGGACGCAGGGAGCGTCCGAGTTCGGTGAGTACGTACTCGTGCCGGACGGGGCTGGTCTGGTAGGGCCGGCGCTCCAGCAGGCCGTCCGCGACGAGGGTCTTCAGCCGGGTGGTGAGCATGCTGGAGGAGATGCCCAGGCTCTCCTGGAACTGGTCGAAGCGGGTGTAGCCGTCGAAGGCGTCGTGGAGGATCAGCAGTGTCCACCACTCGCCGACGTGCTCCACCGTCGTGGACAGCGGGCACTCGCGGTCCTCCAGCCTGATCCGGCTTGCCACGGCGACCATCCCCTCAGTTACTGCTAAAGTCGAAGTAGGTAGCTTCTATTTTAGCAGTCGAAACGGGAGCGGCGCCCCGAACAGTCGCGCCCGGAAACGGACCACAACGTGACCACATCCATCAGTGAATCCCTCGAAGGCCGATGTGCTCTGGTCACCGGCGGCACCAAGGGCACCGGAGCCGCGATCGCCCGGCGGCTCGCCGAGGCCGGCGCGACCGTACTGGTCACCGCCCGCAGCCGCCCCGCCGACGTCGAGGAGAAGACGTTCATCACCGCCGACCTGTCCACCGCCCAGGGCGCCGCCCACGTCGCCTCCGAGGTGGACGCCCGCCTGGGAGGCGTCGACATCCTGGTCAACACCCTCGGCGGCTCCGAAGCGCCGGCAGGCGGATTCGCCGCGCTCAGCGAGGACGACTGGGCACGAGAGCTGAACACGAACCTGCTGGCCGCTGTCCGCCTGGACCGCGCACTCCTCCCCCACATGATCGCCACAGGCAAGGGCGCGATCGTGCACGTCACCTCGATCCAGCGCCGCATGCCGCTGTGGAACGGCACCCTGGCCTACGCCGCCGCCAAAGCCGCTCTGACCACCTACAGCAAAGGACTGGCCAACGAGGTCGCCCCGCACGGCGTCCGCGTCAACACCGTCTCGCCCGGCTTCGTCCAGACCTCGGCCGCCGACAACCTCGTCGCCCGGATCGCCCACGACGCCGGCATCTCCCAGGAAGCAGCACTGGGCCGGCTCATGGACACCCTCGGAGGCATCCCGCTCGGCCGCCCCAACCGCCCCGAGGAGGTCGCCGAACTCGTCGCCTTCCTCGTCTCCGACCGTGCCTCGGCCATCGTCGGCGCCGAACACGTCATCGATGGCGGCACCACCCCCACCGTCTGAACCCGCCACCACCATCAGGAGCGTCATGCACGACAACCAGCCCCGCACCATCGCCCCGGACGACCTGCCCGAGGTGATCACCCGCTACCTCACAGCGCACCGCGCCCAGGACACCGCCACCGCGGTCACGGCGTTCACCGACGACGCCACAGTGATGGACGACGGCAGCACCTACCAGGGCAGCGCCGCGATCGAGCGGTGGCTGAACCGATCCGCCACCGAATTCACCTACACCATCCACCTCACGAACGCCCAGGAGACCGACCCGGCCCACTACATCGCCACACACCACCTCGAAGGCGACTTCCCCGGCGGCACCGTCGATCTGCGCTATCAGTTCACGCTGCGCAACGACCTCATCGAACACCTCGCCATCGAACCCTGAGCCCGCTCCCACACCACCCGTCTCCCACCCACGAGAGAGATCCCACCCAGCCACTGGACCCCAAGAGGAAGCCCTGCAGTTCGGCATCCACTCACAGATCAGCATCTGCACGTCTGAGGAATCAAGGTGAGCAACTCCGGAGCCATCCTGAGTACAGGGTGAGGAAATTCAAATATCCCCATCATCTACGCCCGCCGCAGTGGCAGGCCCGGTCTGGGAGCGGTTCGCGGACGGTCTTACTTGCTCGGTGTCTTCGGCGAGCGCAAATTGCCGGTCCCATGCGAGCGGGCGACTCGGGCAGCTGCAGGCAGATCGGCCGCAGCCGGTTCAAGATCTCCGGCGGCACGACTCCAGGACTCGACATGGGCCGAGACTAGTGCCGCATCAGGCGGAGAGCGGCCGGGCGGTGGCCTCGTCCGGGGTGTCGGTGAGGGCAGGTTTCCGCCGTTGACCTTTTCCGTAAAGTTGGCCAATTCAGACGTCGGATGATCATATGTTGTCGGACATGCTGCTTCGAGGCCTTCGCGCCAAGGGAACTCTTGAGCTTTTCGTGGCCAGTTGCTCAGGACTGGGCTGTATCGCTGCACTGATAGCAGTCGTCATGGGTCAATTGACCCCGTGGTGGGTGCTGGTCCTCGTGCCCCTGGGACTGTTCAACGCGATCGAGATCATCGGCTACTTCGCCTACCTGCCGGTTGTCGTGAAACCGTACGTCCTGGGTTCCGCCCGAGCCGCCGGCGGTGACCGGAAGGGGCAGGAAGAAGGGCAGCGACGCGGCACCTTGCTCTGGCAGCTGGATACTGGCGGAGCCGTGAAGGAATCATCACCAGTCGTGGTCGACGGTAGTGTCTACGTCGGATCTTGGAACCACCTGCTGTGGGCCGTCGACGCCGTGTCCGGCGAGGAACGCTGGCGCTGCAGGATAGGCGGCGTGGTGGCAGCCTCCCCGGCCGTCGTCAACGGCACGGTGTACATCGGTAGTTGGGACAAGAACCTGTGGGCGGTGGATGCCGTCTCGGGTCAGGAGCGGTGGAGGTTCCCAACGGCCGGCCTGGTGCGGTCCACGCCGGTGGTGGCAGACGGCATGGTCCTCTTCGGCAGCAACGACGGTTACTTCCGGGCGGTCGACGCCGCTACCGGCGAGGGCCGGTGGCAGGTCGGCGTCGGCAAAGGCGTGCGCTCCTCGCCAGCCATGGTGGGGAACTCGGTGTACGTCGGCAGCAACGACGGCTTTCTGTGGGCGCTGGACACCGTTTCCGGCCAGGTACGGTGGCGGCTGAAGACGCTGAGCGGGCTGTGGTCCTCGCCGGTGGCGGCCGAGGCAACCCTCTACGTCGGCAGCGCCGACCGGCACCTGTGGGCAGTGGACGCGGCGACAGGTCAGGTCCGGTGGAAGCTGCCGGCGGGCAGATGGGTGAAGTCCACCCCGGCCGTGGCCGACGGCATCGTCTACTTCGGCACCACGGACGGGTATCTGTGGGCGGTCGACGCGGTGTCCGGCGAGAGCCGGTGGAGACGCAAGGTAGGGGTCTGGGTCCGATGGGCTCCGCTGGTGGCCAACGGCACGCTGTACATCGGAACCAACGACGGCCGCATCTGGGCGCTGGACACGCTCTCGGGCGACGAGCAGTGGACGGCGCAGACCGGCAGCCCCATCTTCTCCACCCCGGCGGTGACCGACGGCGTCCTGTACTTCGGTCTCCAAAACGGGCGCCTTCTGGCTGTCCGCGCCTGACCAGAGAAGTACCGGGTCACGGCTACGGGACCTGGCTACCCCAGGGCGGTGGCGATGACAACGAGCCGGTAGTGATCACCGATTCCGGTGAGCATCTTGCAGTCAGGCGGTCCGGGAGGAGGCGGCAGCCGCCGTTGTCAGGCGTCGGGCGGCCGGCCTACCGTTCTCGGACTCGCGAACAAAGCCACCAGGCTTCGTTCACTTCGAGCGTCAGCGCTCGTCAATCAGCCTGCTCCGCCGCGCCGGGCCGCTGCTTGGGCCCATGACAGAGCTGCGGAGTCCGGGATATGGAAACGGCCACCAGCCAGCACGAGCCACACGGCCCGCAGGGCATCCAGGCCGGCCAGAGGGTCACCGTCTACGACCAGGATGTCGGCGCGGCACCCGGCGGCGAGGCGCCCGGTCTGATCGCTCAGTCTGAGTGCGGAGGCGGCGTTGGTGGTGGTAGCGGCGCCCACGGGGTGGGTCAGTCCTGCTCCGCCGGTGGAGATGTCGGCGGTTGAGGCGCTTGCTGGCCCGGGGCTCGGTGTCGGGTATCAGCGTGTCGACGGCGTACGTGCCCACGGGGAGGTCGTCGACGACCCGGTTGATGCCGAGGCAGCAGCGCGAGCTCTCATCCGCGCCTGCTGCATCTGGGTCAAGGTGCGCTGCCAGGCGTTGCGGTAGAGGCGAAGAGCACCGGCGGGAAGGGCCAGGGCGAACGCGGCGACCAGGTATGCCCAGACGTACGCGCGCAGGCCGAACCGGTCGGGAAGCATGGTGGAGGGATCGGCTGGGTCGATCAGGACCGTGGCCTTCTTGTCGGTGTTCAGCGCCTGGTCCCGCTGATGGTAGGTACGCCCCGCGATCTTCCACGTGTAGGTGCACTTGTACGTCATGGAGTCGACGTTTCCGTCCTGGTCGAAGTAATACTTCGGGGTGCAGTCCGTGACGGTGGCCGTCACTTTCGAACGGTGTTCCAGGTAGTCCTGCTGGCTCCGGATCCCCATATTCACCATGTACAAGGGAGCGGCTGGGAGATCCGCGACGACATCCAAAGCCTTCCTCGTCCTCGGACGCGCACTGATCTGCTGGCGACGCCTGAACTTCCGACAAAAGTTCAAGACAGGCACAGCCAACGTTGATGGCCTGGTGCCGACCTCAGGCTGGCTTGCGCCACACGGAGATGTGCTTCGCGGAGTCCTGGGTGAACGCAGACCCGTCCCAGTCCGCAACGCGACGTTCCAGTTCGAGCCCAGCGATCCGCGCCATCAGGTCGAGCTCCGCCGGCCACGCGTACCGGTGCCGGGAGTTGCCACGGCGGTAGCGGCCGTCTTCGCCGTCGAGGGTGAGATGGTGCGAGACGAGAATCTGCTCGACCAGGTCGAAGGTGTCGAAGCCGAGATGCCGGTCGGAGACATCGAACGGGACCGCGACCTGCCCCGGCGGCAGGAATCGCAGTGGCGGCACGCCCAGCTCGATGACGAATCGGCCACCAGGCGTCAGGTGACGTGCGGCGTTGCGGAAGCACTCGACCTGCTCGTCCTGCGTGAGGAGGTTCGTGATCGTGTTGTAGACGAGATAGACCAGGGTGAACTCGCCGGAGACGAGGGTCCTGGCCATGTCTCCGATGGCGACGGGGAGCATGCCCTCGTCGATCTTCCGCCGCAGGACCGCTGCCATGTGCTCAGACAGTTCGATGCCCACAACGGGCACGCCGCGTTCCCGGAGCGGGACGCCCACTCGTCCAGTTCCGATGGCGAACTCCAGTGCCCGGCCGTCTCCGGCGAGTTCGGCGAGGAAGGCGAGAGTCGGTCCGAGAACGGCAGCCGAGGACGATTCGGCTTCCTCTGCGTCGTAGCGGTCGGCGGTCGCGCGGGTCCACAGTTCACTGCTCGTCACGGGTGGCCACTGTGCCGGGCGCCGTGGGGCGCTGTCGACGCATTTAAGTTCTCCGCGTCTCAGCGTGCACCGCCTACAACTCGTTGTCGCCTTGCCAGGGCTTCAGCCGAACCGCCCCGCACGCCGGATCTTCAGTCCTGGAATGACCAAACCACCTTGGAGATCATTTCGTTAGGAGTTCTAAGGGCCCGGCGCCCCGAAGCCGGGATGCCGGGCCCTTACCGGGGCGCGGTCAGGCGGGGCGGATGTTCTCAGCCTGCGGGCCCTTCTGGCCCTGCGTGACGTCGAACTCGACCTTCTGTCCCTCCTGCAGCTCGCGGTAGCCCTGGCTGGCGATGTTGGAGTAGTGGGCGAAGACGTCGGGGCCGCCGCCCTCCTGCTCGATGAAGCCGAAGCCCTTCTCGCTGTTGAACCACTTCACTGTGCCCTTGGCCATGACTGTCTCCTTTGAGGGAAACCGGGCACGCACCCTGCGCGACCGGGAGGTGATCGCCCTGGTCCGGAGAGGCGCTGAACAGCAAGAATGCCCGTGATGGCGATCACGGGCGAACGGAACTTCGGAACCACGACTGCTGATCACAACGCTATAACGGCATGACGGTAACCGCTAGCGAAAACGCGCCAGCATCCAGCCCGGAACGAAGGGCGGGATCGCCCGCAAGGCTCGGCCGATGATGATCAAGCAGTTTCGCGCCCTTCTTCTGCATAAGGCTGCGGCGAGGCATGGCCTCGCCCCGCCGCCGGCTGTTCTCCGGGTGGGCCCCACCGATCATGCGTGACCGGCCCCTCCTCACACGACGTCACCTTCGACTTCCCGGAACCGGCTGGAGACCGACGGGCCGCCCCCGCGCGACCTCGTCGTCGAGTTCGATGGGTCACCACATCGGCTTCCTGCATGGCGGGGCGGGGGCAAGCGCTTCTGGGACACCGCCATCTGTCTGCCCGTCGCAGCGAAGCTGCCTCGGGGCCCTCTCAGCCCACTTGCTCCTGAGCGCCGAGGACACCCGAGTCTCGACCACTGCGAGTGGACCAGTGCCGAGGCCCGCCGGGAGGAAGCGAACGCCGGAAAACACGACAGGGTGCACGAGGTCGTCTCCAGCACCGGGCGAACGGTTCGGCCACGGAAGGTGGTACCGCTTTCACCGCTCCCTGTCCCCGGTCGCCAGCGTGATCCGATCGTGCCGAGGCACGCTGCGGGTGCCCCGCTGCGTCGGGAGAAGGAGATCGCACAGGCAATGGATCACCCTGTCCCGCTTTCCGGGTACCGTCAGGGTATGAGTCATCCGCACCCCGAGCTGAAAGCCGCGCCGCCCCTTCCCGAAGGAGGGCTGCGGGTCATCGCGCTGGGCGGCCTGGGTGAGATCGGCCGCAACATGACCGTCTTTGAGCACACGGGCAAGCTGCTCATCGTCGACTGCGGCGTGCTGTTCCCCGAGGAGACCCAGCCCGGCGTGGACGTGATCCTGCCGGACTTCACCTCGATCCGGGACCGGCTGGACGACATCGTGGCCGTGGTCCTCACCCACGGCCACGAGGACCACATCGGCGGCGTGCCGTACCTGCTACGCGAGCGGTCCGACATTCCCGTCGTCGGCTCCAAGCTGACGCTGGCGTTCCTGGAGGCCAAGCTCAAGGAACACGGAATCCGGCCGCGCACGGTGCGAGTGCGGGAGGGCGACCGGCGTGGCTTCGGGCCCTTCGACTGCGAGTTCGTGGCGGTCAACCACTCCATCCCCGACAGCCTCGCGGTCGCGATCCGCACTCGGGCCGGGATGGTGCTGCACACTGGCGACTTCAAGATGGACCAGTTCCCTCTCGACGACCGCATCACCGATCTGCGCGCCTTCGCCCGCCTCGGCGAGGAGGGCGTGGATCTGTTCCTCACCGACTCCACCAACGCCGAAGTACCCGGCTTCACCACCTCCGAGCGTGAGCTGAACCCGGCGATCGAGCAGGTGATGCGCACCGCGCCACGCCGGGTCATCGTCTCCAGCTTCGCCAGCCATGTGCATCGCATCCAGCAGGTTCTGGACGCCGCCCACCAGCACGGCCGCAAGGTCGCCTTCGTCGGCCGCTCGATGGTCCGCAACATGGGCATCGCCCGTGACCTGGGCTATCTCAAGGTCCCGTCGGGTCTGGTCGTGAGCACGAAGGAGCTGGAGAAGCTCCCGGACCACAAGATCACTCTGGTGTGCACCGGCTCCCAGGGCGAACCAATGGCCGCGCTGTCACGGATGGCCAACCGCGACCACCAGATCCGCATCGGCAAGGGCGACACCGTCCTGCTCGCCAGTTCCCTCATCCCCGGCAACGAGAACGCCATCTACCGGGTGATCAACGGACTCACCCGGTGGGGCGCCCACGTGGTCCACAAGGGCAACGCCAAGGTCCACGTCTCCGGACACGCCAGCGCCGGCGAGCTCGTGTACTGCTACAACATCGTCAAACCCCGCAACGTCATGCCCGTGCACGGCGAATGGCGCCACCTGCGGGCCAACGGCGACCTCGCCATCCGTACCGGTGTCGACCCTGAGCGGGTCGTCATCGCCGAGGACGGCGTCGTCGTCGACCTCGTCGACGGGCACGCATCCATCACCGGCAAGGTTCCCGCCGGCAACGTCTACGTGGACGGCATGGAAGTCGGCGGCGCCACCGAAGCGTCCCTCAAGGACCGCCTCACCCTCGCCGCCGAAGGCGTGGTCACGGTGGTGGCGATCGTCGACGCGGACACCGGCGCCCTCGCCGAGGCCCCCGACTTCCTGGCCCGCGGCTTCGTCCACGACGACGCCACCTTCGAGCCGGTCATCCCCGTCATCGAGAAGACCCTGGCCACCGCGGCCGAGGAAGGCGTCGGGGACGCGCGTCAACTCGAACAACTCGTCGCCCGCGCCGTGGCGAACTGGGCGTTCCGCACCCACCGTCGCAAGCCCCTCGTCATCCCGGTCATCATCGACGCCTAGGTCCAATGCCGTGACTCTGTTGGTGATCTTGGCGGGGTGGTGACGGCGGTCGCCGGTGGTGGTTGGCTGGTCGGTGGCGGGGTGGCCTCGGTTTGGGGCGGTGGACGGTGTCGATGCGTCCGGTAAGTTTCCAGCGAATTCCCCCGATGACGGTCCGGACGGCGTGGGCGGCGTGTCCGAAGGGGACGCCGGTGATGCTGATGCGGGACCGGCTGGATGTCGTGTTCGCTGACGAGGACTTCACTCATCTGTATCCGGTCGATGGCCGACCGGGTTTCTCGCCGGGGCAGTTGGCGCTGGTGTCGGTGCTGCAGTTCGCGGAGAACCTCTCGGACCGTGCGGCGGCGGATGCGGTGCGCACGAGGATCGACTGGAAGTACGGGCTCGGCCTTGAACTGGACGATCCGGGATTCGACTTTTCGATGCTCAGCGAGTTCCGGGCCCGGTTGGCCGAGGGCGACCGGGCGGATCAGCTGCTGCAGTTGATGCTGGACCGCTTGGTGGCGGCCGGGCTGCTCAAGGGGCGGGGCCGACAGCGTACCGACGGCCCTGCCCAGACCGCGCCCGGTGCACCTCCTCAGCCACAGGCCCCCGCTCCGTCGCAGTGCTGCCGCGGGCACTGCATGAGATCCAGATGCGCAATCGGCTCGACCAGCAGACCGAGCAGTGGCAGCGTCGGTACGCGATCCGCGCAGGCATCGAGGCCACGCTCTCACAATGCGTCCGAGCGCACGGCTTGCGCAGAGCCCGCTATCGAGGCCTGGCCCGCACACACGTGCAGCATGTCCTGACAGCCATGGCCTGCAACCTCAGCCGCCTCGCTGACTGGCAGGACACCACCTCATCGACCCGCCGCGCATCTCGCTTTCAGACTCTCTGCACCACAGCAGGATTCACCATCGTCTGACCACCCAAGATCACCAACAGATTGATCGCTCGTTGATGTGAGCATGGGGAAGCGCCAGTCGCAGCCGTGGATCGTGTCGGACGAACTGTGGTCGCTCATCGAGCCGTTGCTGCCCGAGCCGGGCCCGAAGCTGGTCGAGGGCAGACCTCGAGTGCCGGACCGGCAGGCTTTGTGCGGGATCCTGTTTGTCCTGACACCGGCATTCAGTGGGAGTACCTGCCCCAGGAGCTGGGCTTCGGCTCGGGCATGACTTGTTGGCGTCGCCTGGCGGCCTGGAATGAGGCCGGCGTCTGGGACCAACTGCACCAGCTACTGCTGAACAAGCTGCGCTCGAAGAACCAGCTGGACTGGTCGCGGGCGGTGATCGACTCCTCCCACGTCCGGGCAGCGCGCAGGGGCCCAAAAGCGGACCCAGCCCGGTCGACCGCGCACGCCCGGGCAGCAAGCACCACGTCATCACCGACGGCCAGGGCATCCCGCTCGCGGTGTCGCTGACCGGCGGCAACCGCAACGACGTCAGGCCCGCCGCGCGGCGCGTGCCGCCGCCGGCGCCGAGGGCGGCGAACTTGGACTTGGCACCTTCCGCTGGGTCGTCGAGCGGACTATCTCCTGGCTGCACGGCTTCCGACGCCTACGCATCCGCTGGGAACGACGCGACGACATCCACGAAGCCTTCCTCGGACTTGCCGTCTGCCTGATCACCCATCGGCACGTCCAACGCCTTTGTTAGGGCCAGTAAGCCCGTACCGGCGGGCCACCTGTGCCGCCTGATCAAGGACGGACAGCCCATCATTCCGGGTCGCCGAGTGCAGTGCCCGCTACTGGTCGCCGGCACCGCGGTGGGCCAGGGCCAGCTTCTGGTGGGCGACCGACCAGTCCTCCATACGGAGCCCGGATACTCCTTCCCCCGCGTGGGCAGCAACGTGATACTCGATCGGCGTCACTGCAAAGAGGGGGACTCGGGTGGCGGACGATGACGACCCACCGACGGGGTGGGACGAGGGCGAGTGCCGGATGTGGGAGGCCTACCGGCGCGGCGAGTGGTGCGAGGGTGTGCCGGAGGTACGGGGAGAGGCCGTGCGCCAGCTGTTGCTGATCACTCCGCCCCCGCGCTCGGGCCACCTCGCCCGGCTCCGGCTGCGGGGCGTGCGGATACGCGGGGAGCTGGACCTGTCCGAGGGCGTCGTACGCGGCGCCGTACGCCTGCGGCGGTGCCGACTCGACGGGACGCCGCACCTGGACGGCGCACAGTTGGAGGCGCTCGAACTCGACGAGTGCCGGCTGCCCGGGCTGCGGGCGCACAGTGTGCGGGTCGCCCGGGAGTTCAAGGTCACCCGCTGCACGGCGAACGGGACACTGGACCTGCGCTCGCTGACCGTCGGCACCCATCTCTCCCTCGACGGCACCAAGGTCCGCCCCGGCCCCGGGGAAGCCGCCATCGACGCCCGGTCCGTCGCCGTGGACGAATCCCTGTCGGCGACCGGTCTGGAATGCGCAGGCACCTTCTACCTGACCAATGCCCGCGTGCAGGACCTGCTCATACTCCGGGGAGCGACGATCAGCACCCCCAGGGGAAATCTCCAGATGTCCGAGCTCACCGTCGGCGGCGGCCTGTACATGGGTCGCGGCTTCTCCTGCGCTGGAACGGTCAACCTCTGCGGGGCCTCGATCGGGGCGTCGCTGGAGCTCCTCGACGCGACCCTCACGGGCCCGGGCCTGGACGCGGGCGACTACGCGCTTCATCTGGGCTGCGCCCAGATCGGAGGCGATATCCAGGCCGAGCGGGGGCTCGTCGTCGACGGACCGATCACCCTCGCGGACACCTCGATACGCGGCAGCGTCGTCCTCAAGGGCGCCCGCCTGAACCACCCTGCGGGTACGGCGCTCACGGCGGCCCGCGCACACATAGGCGGCGACCTCGACTGCCGCAACGGCCTCTCCGCGCACGGCACCGTCGACCTGTGCGACGCCCGGATCGGCGGCTCGCTCCTGCTGGACGGGGCCGAACTGACGGCACCCGGGGGCGACTCGAGCGCCCTGAGCGCCAACGGGATCGACGTGGGCGGGGTGGCACACCTCGGTCGCGGCCTGACCGCTCACGGCAGGATCGGCATCAGCAATGCCACCGTCCGCAGTTACGTGTCCTTTCACGGAGCGATCCTGGACGCGGCCGGCGCAGAGGAGGCCCTCGCCTGCCGGGGCACGACGGCGGCCCAACTGTCCCTGCAGTTCGCGCAGTCACCCAAGGGACACGTTGCCCTCAGCCGAACCAAAGTGATGCTGATCCGGGACAGCCCTGCCCACTGGCCGACATCCCTCAGAGTGGACGGCACCGTGTACGACATGCTGCGTCCCACCCTGCCCGCCGCGGAACGCCTCCCCTGGTTGATGCGGGACCCGGAGGGTTTCAAGCCCCAGCCCTACGAGCAACTGGCCGCTGTCTACCAACGCCACGGCCGGGACGCCGACGCCCGGACCGTCCTGGTCGTCAAGCAGCGCAGCCTGCGGCCAACCCTCGCCTTCCCCGCCCGGCTGTGGAGCCTGCTGCAGGACGCCGCGGTCGGCTACGGATACCGCCCGCTGCGGGCCGTATGGCTGTTGGTGTGCCTGCTGGCCACCGGCTCCGCACTCTTCGGGACATGGCACCCCGAACCCGTGGGCGGCGGACCCTATCCGCGCTTCCAGCCCGTCATCTACACCCTCGATCTCCTACTGCCACTGGTCGACCTCGGCCAGGAACGGGCATACGAGCCGTCCGGGGCCATGCAGTGGGTGGGGATCATCCTCATCGGCACCGGCTGGCTGCTGGCCACCACCGTCGCGGCCGGCGCAGGACGAGTCCTGCGGAGAACCTGAATCGATGGTCACCACACTTCCAGGCGATGACTCCACCCCGGCCTCCCCCAAGAGCCAGCGCTACGCCTGGCTGCGCGACCCGTTGAACCGCACACATCTCTGCGCCGACGACCTCGAACACGTAGTCGAGCACCCGGAGTCCGTCTCCGACGGCGAGCGCGTACCGGACGGCACACCGCCCGTACCGGTGCCCTGCTCCGCCTGGTCGAATGCGTGAACGCCGCCCGCGTCGCCGACCTCCAGCTGGCCGAGCGGCGGCGGGAGTAACACCGTGAGGACGAGGAGAACTGACCAGGCAGCCTCAAGGAACAGTCCGGATACCGCGTACCGAGTGACGCCCCGGGGCGGCGGGCACGCGTTCTGTTGCTGGAGTGCGCGTGCCCACCGTGGGAGCGTCGCGGGGGCTCTGTGCTCTCCGCGTCATCGCCCCGACCGGGACATCGGATCAGGAGAGGTCGAACCGGTCGAGGTTCATCACCTTGTCCCACGCGGCCACGAAGTCACGCACGAACTTCTCTCCCGCGTCCTGGCACGCGTAGACCTCCGAGACGGCCCGAAGTTGGGAGTTCGAACCGAGGACGAGGTCGACCGCGGTGGCGGTCCACTTGAGCTCGCCCGTGGTGCGGTCCCGGCCTTCGAACACGTTCTCGTCCGAAGTCGATGTCTGCCACTGAGTGCCCATGTCGAGCAGGTTGACGAAGAAGTCGTGGGTCAGTGTCTCCGGCCGGTGCGTGAAGACGCCGTGCGGGGATCGCTTGAAGCCGGTGTTCAGGACCCGCATGCCGCCGATCAGCACCGTCATCTCGGGAGCGGTCAGCGTCAGCAGGTTGGCGCGGTCCAGCAGGAGGGTCTCCGGCGACAACTTCTCTCCCGTGCGGAGGTAGTTGCGGAATCCGTCGGCCCTGGGTTCGAGCACCGCGAACGACGCCACGTCGGTCTGCTCCTGCGAGGCGTCCGTGCGCCCCGGTGCGAACGGGACCGTGATGTCGTACCCGGCGTTCTTCGCGGCCTGCTCGACGGCCGCGCACCCGCCCAGGACGATCAGGTCGGCGAGCGAGACCTTCGTTCCGCCAGCATGCGAGAGGTTGAAGTCCTGCTGAATCTGCTCCAGCTTCTGCAACGCCTCGGCCACCTCGGGCAGGTGGTTGACCTCCCAGTCCCGCTGCGGTGCGAGCCGAAGCCGTGCCCCGTTGGCCCCGCCACGCTTGTCGGTGCCGCGGAAGCTCGCCGCCGCCGCCCAAGAGGTGGTGACCAGCTGGGAGATGGACAGTCCCGAAGCGACGATCCTGGTCTTGAGGGCGGCGATGTCCTCGTCTGTGACAAGTTCGTGATCGACCTCGGGGACGGGATCCTGCCACAGTTGCGGCTCGGGAACCCACGGGCCGAGGTAGCGCGCGACGGGTCCCATGTCGCGATGCAGCAGCTTGTACCACGCTTTGGCGAACGCCTCCGCGAGTTTGTCCGGGTTTTCGTGGAAGCTCTTCGCGATCGGGCCGTAGGCCGGATCCAGCTTCAGCGCGAGGTCCGTCGTCAGCATCATGGGAGCGTGCCTCTTCGACGGATCATGAGCGTCGGGCACCGTGTCCTTGGCCGAAGGGTCCGTGGGAGTCCACTGTTTGGCACCGGCGGGGCTCGTCGTCAGCTCCCAGTCGTACCGGAACAGGTTGTCCAGGTACCCGTTGTCCCACCTCGTCGGCTCGGTGGTCCATGCGCCCTCGAGCCCACTGGTGAGCGCGTCGGCACCCTTGCCGCTGCCGTACATGTTCCGCCAGCCGAGGCCTTGCTGCTCGACAGGGCAGGCCTCGGGTTCCGGACCGATGTACGCGGGGTCGACGGCACCATGACACTTGCCGAAGGTGTGACCGCCGACGATGAGTGCGACCGTCTCCTCGTCGTTCATCGCCATGCGCCCGAATGTCTCGCGAACGTCCCGGGCGGCGGCGATCGGATCCGGGTTGCCGTTGGGCCCCTCCGGATTGACGTAGATCAGTCCCATCTGCACCGCACCGAAGGGCGTGGCGAGTTCCCGGTCGCCGCTGTAACGCTCATCTCCGAGCCAGGTGTCCTCGGGCCCCCAGAAGATTTCCTCGGGTTCCCAGATATCCTCTCGCCCGAAGCCGAACCCGAACGTCTTGAACCCCATTGATTCCATCGCGCAGTTGCCGGCGAAAACCAGGAGGTCGGCCCAGGAGATTTTCCGGCCGTACTCCTGCTTGACGGGCCAGAGCAAACGGCGCGCCTTGTCGAGACTCGCGTTGTCCGGCCAGCTGTTGAGGGGGGCAAAGCGCTGAGCGCCGCTGCCGCCACCGCCCCGGCCGTCGGCGATCCGGTACGTGCCCGCGGCGTGCCAGCTCATCCGGATGAAGAGCGGCCCGTAGTGGCCGTAGTCGGCAGGCCACCAGTCCTGCGACGTCGTCATCACCTCGAAGACGTCCCGTTTCAGCGCGTCCAGGTCGAGGGTCGCGAACTCTTTCGCGTAGTCGAAGTCCTCGTCCATCGGATTGGAGAGGGACGAGTGCTGGTGGAGAATCTGAAGGTCCAGCTGATTCGGCCACCAGTCCCGATTTGTTCTGGGCCGAGTCGGCGTGGGGGTCGGTGAGGGGATTGCTGGGTTCTCGCTTTCGCTGCCGGACACGTCCGTCCTTCTTTCTGTCTCGGTGTTTCCACCCGCAATGCCGATGATGGTGATGTGTCGGCGTCCGTATGGTCGCGCACCGCACGCCGCACCGCTAAGAAACACGCAGAGCACCCTGCATGACAGACGTGCGATTAGCGGCTGCTTTCTCCCCCGGACTTCTGGCGCAAACTGCATCCGGGTTCCCGGATATTCTGACCGCAAACCGTCGGAGAAGTGGCCGGGAACTCACGCCGGCGCCCTCACGTCGGGGCTCCCGGGCCGGCCGCCTCCTCGTCAGGGGGCGTCGCCACGTCGGGCCGGTGCCGGGACGGGCTGCTGGACGGCCTTGGGCAGGGCCTGTTCGGCCCAGATCACCTTGCCCTGCGGGGTGTACCGGGTGCCCCAGCGCTCAGCCATCTGCGACACCAGGAACAGGCCCCGGCCGCCCTCGTCCGTGGTCGCGGCGTACCGCAGATGCGGTGAGGTGCTGCTGCCGTCGGACACCTCGCAGATCAGCGTACGGTCGCGGATCAGCCGTACGTGAAACGGCTCGGCGCCATAGCGGATGGCGTTGGTGATGAGCTCACTCAGGACGAGCTCCGTGGTGAAGCCGAGTTCTGACAGGCCCCAGGCTTCGAGCTTCTCGGACACGGCGTCGCGCATCCCCGCGACCGCCGCCGGGTCCGGCGGTACATCCCAGTCGGCGATCCGGTCGGGCGGCAGTTCCCGTGTGCGGGCGACTAGCAGGGCGACGTCGTCCTTGGGGCGCTCGGGGAGCAAGCTGTCCAGCACGTCCTGGCAGGTCTCCTCGGGCGGCCGTCCGGGGTGGCCCGTCAGCGCATCGCGCAGCAGTTCCATCCCCAGATCCAGGTCGCGCCTGCGGTCCTCGATGAGGCCGTCGGTGTACAGGACGAGCTGGGTTCCCTCCGCGAGGCACAGCTCCGCGGTCTGGAACGGCATGCCGCCGAGGCCGAGGGGCGGGCCGGCCGGCACGTCCGGGAAGGTGACGGTTCCGTCGGGCCGGACCAGTGCGGGCGCCGGATGCCCCGCACGCGCCGTGACGTAGCTGCGCGTCACGGGGTCGTAGATCCCATACAGGCAGGTGGCGCCCACGAGGCCTGCGGCACTCTCGGCCGCCTCGTTCTGGTCGATGCGGCCGACCAGGTCGTCCAGATGGCTGAGCAGCTCGTCGGGCGGCAGATCGAGGGCGGAGAAGTTGTGCACCGCGGTCCGCAGTCGACCCATCGTGGCGGCGGCGTGGAGGCCGTGGCCGACCACATCGCCCACGGCCAGTGCCACCCGGCTCCCCGGCAGGGGAATGACGTCGAACCAGTCCCCGCCCACGCCCGACTGGGCGGGGAGGTAGCGGTAGGCGATGTCGACGGCGTTCTGCTCGGGCACGGCCTGGGGCAGCAGGCTGCGCTGAAGGGTGACTGCCAGGGCGTGCTCACGGGTGTAGCGGCGGGCGTTGTCGATGCTTATCGCGGCACGGGCCACCAGTTCCTCCGCCAGCGACAGGTCCTCCTCGTCGAAGGGCTGACGTGGTCGCGCGCGCCAGAAGTTGGCCATGCCCAGCACGACGCCGCTGGCCTGAATGGGGGCGCTGATGAGGGAATGGATGCCGTAGTCGATGATCGACTCGGCGCGCCCCGGGTCCTGCACGCGCCAGCCCGTGGCCGTCGGCAGATCGCTCACCAGCTGGGAGCGTCCGCTGCCGTAACCGCGCGCCTGGGGCGTGGAGGGAAGGTAGTCGAAAAGCCGCCCCTCTTCGGAGAGCGGATGGTCGTCCCGGATGCCGCGCACGGCAGCGCGTCGCATGTCCTTCGCCGTGAGCGCCGGCTCCTCGCCGTGCAGGACGGCGTCGGCCAGGTCCACAGTGACGAAGTCCGCGAAGCGGGGAATGGGGACGCGCGCCAACTCGTCGGCGGTGCGCAGCACGTCCAGCGTGGTACCGATGTGGAGTCCGGCGTCGTACAGCAGCCTGAGCCGTTCCCGCGCCACATCTGCCCTGCCGGTCACCGCCTGCAGTTCGGTGGTGTCGCGCAGCGTCACCACCGTCCCTTTGGCGCCGCCCTCGCGATCCGTGGACCGCTGGTTGACCGCGAGCAGCCGATCTCCGGCGAGGTGCACCTCGTCAGTGGCCTCGTGTCCGGAGGCGAGAAGCGCCTTCGTATCGGGATCGAGGCCCGGCAGATCCGAGACAAGCCGTCCCTCGACGTCCGGGGGCAGCTCCAGCAGTCGTCTGGCTTCGTCGTTCGCCAGCATCAGCCGCCCGTCGGCAGCCACGATCAGCACCCCTTCCTTGACGGAGTGGAGCACCGTGTCGTGGTGCTCGTACATCAAGGTCATCTCGTCCGGGGCCAGGCTGTGTGTCTGCCGCCGCAGCCGTCGGCCCACCAGGACCGTCACACCGATGGACAACGCGAGCGCCCCGGCCCCTGCCCCCAGGATGATCGGTAGCTGGCGGGCCACCTGACTTTCGACGTTCTTGACCTTCATCCCGGCCGAGACGAGGGCGACCACGTTGTTGGCGGCGTTCTTGATCGGGACCGTGGCCTGCACCTCGCGACCCAGCGGGCCCTTGACGCTCTCCACGTAGACCTTCCCCGCCAGCGACGGCCCGATCTTGCCCACGAACCGCTTTCCGATCCGGTCCGGCAAGGGGTGCGTGTACCGGATGCCCTTGGTGTCCATGACCACGATGAAGTCGACGCCGGCGGCCCGGCGCGCCGCCTCGGTGCGCGGCTGGAGAATTTTGCTCGGCTCCGGGGCCCGCAGTGCCGCCAGGATGCCTGGTGAGTGCGCGAACGTCTGCGCGACGGCCGTGGAGCGGCGCTTGGCCTCGGCGCTGGTGTCCCGCTCCGACTGCAGGACAAGGGCAAAGACGCCGGCGATTACGAGCAGCACCACCAGGGCCACCTGGAATACCAGCACCTGTCCGGCCACGCTTCGCGTGCCCTTGCTGATCAGCCCCTTTGCAGAGGGGCGCCGAAAACGGGCGAAACGACTCGCCATGCGACCTTTCTAACACCGGTGATCCCAAGTGGCCAGGCCTGCCCGCCCTGCCCTTGCTCGGCTGGGTTCGGGTGTCTGTGCGGTCATGCGCGGCCTGGGCCGGTCCTCCGGGCGGGGCAGGCCGCCCCGATCGCTCACGTGTGGTGCGTGACGTCCCCGCGCAGGATGTCCGATCAGGTCGATATGATGCATTTTGTGATCATGCTTGGGCGGCTGTGGCGCCGTCGTCCTGCCTACGGCGGCCGATGGGAAGCTGCCCGGCTGTCACCCGTGATCCTGACCGTCCTCATCGCCGGCCTGGCGTTCTCCACACCCAGGGAAATCGCCGTCAGCCGCCTTCTGCCCGCCGCACCCGCCCTTGCTGCCGCGATGTGGCCCGTGCTCCCCACGATCCTGTTGGGGGCGTTCTGCCTGCTGACCATGATCGTTCTCAGCTTCTTCTACACCGATCTGGGGACGCAGTACACGTCGGCCGCGATCATCGCGGTCACTTTGGCGGCCGCGTACGCGAGCCATGTCCGGCTTCAGCGAGAGGAAATACTCTTCCAGGTCCGGCTCGTCGCCGACGCGGTCCAGAAGGTGCTGCTGCGCCCGCTGCCGCGCCGCATCGAGGACGTGGAGATCGAGTCGCTGTATCTGGCGGCCCAGGAGCAGGCCCGGATCGGCGGCGACTTCTATGAGGCGATCGGTACACCACACGGGGTCCGGCTGCTCATAGGCGACGTACGCGGCAAGGGCATGGCCGCGGTGGGGGCGGCCTCGGCGGTGATCAGCTGCTTCAGGGAGGCCGCCTACGACGAGCCCGACCTGCAGGGCATCATCCACCGGCTGGAGACCACCATCACGCGCCACAGCGCCGCGTTTCCCGTCCAGGACCAGTCGGAGCACTTCGCCACCGCTCTCCTCGCCGAGATCCCGTACGGCGGCGGCCACATGCGACTGCTCAACTGCGGGCACCCCCCACCGCTGATCGCGCACCGTGGGCAGGTCCGGGTCCTCGAGCCCGCCATCCCCTCGCCGCCCCTCAACCTCGCCGAGCTGATCGGTGACCGCTACTGGGTCGACATCGTCGCCATCGCCCCGGGTGACCAGTTGCTGCTGTACACGGACGGCGTATCGGAGACCCGGGACCACACGGGCCAGTTCTTCCCGCTGTCCGACTGGATGCGGCGGCAGGGCCTGGAGCAGCCCCGCGAGCTGCTCGACCGGCTGCACAGAGATCTGCTGCAGCACAGCGGCGGAAGGCTCGACGACGACATCGCCGCCCTCGCGCTGAAGTGCTCTCGGGGGCCATGACGAGAGGAGCTGCGGGGTGTCGTCCCCCGGGCCCGCCGGCTTCGGCTGCACCGACTTCCGGCGGGCACCCCTGAGCGAAGTTGGCGCTCGGGTGGAGGACCACCGAACCGTCGCTGAAACCGATGGCGAACGCCTTGCCGGACGGGTCGAACGTCGCGGCGAGAGCCAGGACCGAGTCGGGCGGAGCGTCGATGAGGCTGTCCCACCGCAGACCGCCGCCATCCTTGGGGCGGGCGACCTGAGTGCAGCCGACCGGACCGGTACCGTCCCCGACGGGCACGATCCAGGGGCCGGGTGCGGTGGCGATGGCGTCAACACGCGGGGCACAGCCCGTCCAGTGGAGAAGGGCCGGCCGGGCTCCGGCACGCGGGGCGGCGGAGTGGACAGAGCCTCCGCCCGTCCCGATCAGGAGCTGGTTTCCGGTGGTGTCGAGAGCCACGGCGCTGACACCGGCGCCGGGCATGTCGATAGCCGAGTTCGCGCAAGAGCGGGGGCTGAGTCATGCGGTGCCGGGCGCGGGGCGTCGACGTGCAGCCGTCGCCGGCGGTCCGCGCCCGGCCCCCATCCACGCTGGTCGCCGTCACACCCGTACCGCATCTGCACCGCAGGCACCGGGACTTCGGCACCCCTCAGGACGCCTCCACCGCCGCTTTGATGCGCTGCCCGAACGCGGGCGCGTCCTTGCGCGCGGCGCCCAGTGCGAAGCCCACCAGCAGCTTTCCGATGCCGTGACCTTCGAGGACGTTGAAGATCCTCACCTTGGTGGTGCCCGGACCGGTGGACTCCAGGTCGTAGCCGCCTTCGTCGGCCGTCACGATGTTTTTCGAGGTTTCTGCCCAGCGAATTCGGTGAGGGGCCTCGAATTCGGTGATCCGGAACTTCCGGCCCGTCTTCATGCCGGCGTCCTTGACCGTGCTCGTAAAGACCGTGCCGACTGCTGTCGGTCCCTCCGGAGTCTTCGTGATCGCCTGGACCCTCGGGCTGAACTTGGGGTCATTCGTGCCGTCGGAGAGAAAGGCGAAGACTTCCTCGATGGGACGGTTGATCTCGGCTGTCGCCTCAAACTGACCGGCCACGATTCCTCCTGTGCTGCGGTCGCTGGAGTTGCGGCTGAGCGCACGCTGGTTTGCCGAGCACCATCAGCGTATCGCCGCGGCTCCGCCCACCGCTCGTCATGGGCGCCAGGACGCCGACACGGAGATCGGGGACCTGTGCCGAGGCACTGACGAGGGGGGAACTGTTCAAGTTGCTGTGGGCCAGAGAATGAAGTCGGCGAACGCGCGTCGAGCGGGTTCAGGCCCGACTTCGTCCAGGGCCGCCCGCACGGCGTGCAGGTGGGCCGGGGTCATCTCGAGCGGGGGTTCGTCCGGCTGGTACGTGGTGCGGATCGGGTAGTCGACGCCGGGCTCGCGGGTCATCTCGATGTGGCAGCCCAGTACGTGGGTGACGGCACGGCGGTCGGCGAATGCGATCAGCCGGTCGATGGTCCGTGAGAAGGCCGGCCAGTCCTCGATGTACAGCCGTCCGCGGTAGACGGTGTCTCCGGTCAGCAGGAATCCGGTCCACGGGTCGTAGAAGGTGATGGCTGCGGCGTCATGGCCTGGGGTCGCGAGAGCTTCCAGCACCCGCCCGCCGAGGTCGAGGGGCCGTACCGCCTCCGGGGCGTCGGCGAACCCGAAGTACGTCCAGGACGCATCCCGATCGGCACCGACCACGATCGTGTCCGGTCGGTCGAGGAACTGGCTGTCTCCCGCGACGTGATCGCCGTGCGAGTGCGTGTGGAGTACGAGAAGGCCATAGGAGTCGCGGGGGTTGTGCGCCAGCCACGTCTCGACAAGGTCATCGACAGTCCGGCGCACCGGAAAGAATTCGGGTGACGCCGTGGCACCCGTGTCGATCAGGACCGCCTGGCGATTGCCGAACAGTAGGTACAGGAACGGGGCCTCGTAGTTGATGGCCTTGTTCTGTCTGAGCAACACAGTGTGCTCGTCGGACCAGTGCACTTGAAGATCGGGGTCGGTGTTGTGCTTGGCCGACGGTGACCCGTGAATCCAGTCGACGCCCAGGGGCTTTGCGCTGAACTTCCGGACATCTGGTTCGCCCGTACCGGACACGATGCCTCCCGAAGTGCGTCGTCTTGGCGGGCCGGGTACGTCGCACAGCTCGTCCGGGAAGACACGCGGCTTACGGCTCCAGCAGGGACGCTATCACCGGACATTGTGTACGAGGTGTACGAGCGAGCAGCTGCCCGGTGGCGGATCAGGGCGCGGTGAACAGCGTCGGGAAGCGGGGCGCGAGCCAGGGTTTGCGTCCCCAGGCAACGACCTGTCCCCGCCCGATGGCCCGCCACGGGTTGCGGCGGCCCAGCGCGATGAGGAGGAAGGCCACGGGCTCGATCAGGATGGTGCAGTCGGGACGTCTTGGAGGCGCCGGGGTCACGTGCACGGCGCCGTCGCCCAGGCTGACGCCGAACGCCGGGCCGCTCCGGAGGCGGATGGCGTAACGGACGGTCAGGCCGGCGATGGCCGCCGTGTCGACGACGCGGGGCATGACCGAGAGCATGAACGGCATGCACAGACCGACACGGTCGCGGTCGATCATGTGCGGGCGGTTCAGGGCGCGAGCGAGGTCGTAGCCGTGGCCCAGCATGTGTGTGAGCAGGTAGGACGCGAGAACGTGCCGGTCCATGGGACCCAGCGGCGTGACGAGTGCGGGGGCGCTCTCGTCGCTCGCGGCTCGATCCGCGGCGTCGAGGAACGCGGCGGCCTGCTCGGCGATCATCGATGCCAGCGGTTGTGCCCGGCGCTCTGCGAACACGGTGAGGGACTGTGCGTTGGCGGCGGCCAGACTCTGCGGCGTGCCGTCGCCGTAGGGGCGTGCCTGTCCGGATGCGAGGTCGGCCATCAGCTCGTTGGCCAGTGCCAGATGGGCGGCGGCCTCACCGACCGTCCACTGCGAATCCGGTACGGGAACGGTCGTGTCGGAGGCGTCTTTCAACAGCTTGGCGATGTCAGCGGCGGTCTGCCGTATCGCTCCTGCGAGCCCTTGGGGCAGTGGCCCCTGGATGTCCTGCTGCGCCGTAGGCTGCACGCTGCCCGTTCCCTCCCGCCGACCGCGCCCCTCGCGTATCCGGCGCGCCGTACCCAATCAGACTGGGAGACGCGCGACAAGCCGTCGTACCTGATCGGGAGTGCCGGAGCCCTGACAGCCGCACCCCGGCGTATGCGCGGTGGCCCGCGGCTGCGCGGCTACGTAGCGTGCGGATGAGGCGACCGCTACGCCGGAGGACGTCCAGTGGAGACACGTGTCGATGAGATCACCGAC
The DNA here is from genome assembly GCF_000720765.1 of Streptomyces sp. NRRL S-646. Lineage (GTDB taxonomy): Bacteria > Actinomycetota > Actinomycetes > Streptomycetales > Streptomycetaceae > Streptomyces. The sequence goes on along the minus strand of NZ_JODC01000034.1, from coordinate 392 downwards.
GGCATCCGGAATTGTGGGCAGATCCGTTCTCAAGGAGCCCTGTCAGTGTCCTGGCCAGCCTGATCTGCCCGGAATCCCCGCCCCGCCGAGGAGCACGTCGAGGCGGAGGGGACGGAGGCCACGCGACTACGCGGGCGCAGTGCCGGACGCGGCGGTCCGACCGGTCGTTGTCCCGTCGCCGGTAGACCGGCGCCTGAGGTGGCTCGAATTGGGGTTCGCGTTCGCGGTGCAGAAACGGCACGACAGCACGTGATCGGCTCGCTGGCGCCCGCCGGACCGGCTGGCCGAACAGGCCTAGTCCCGGAGCGTTCGGGGCAGTCCGAACATGGGGAAGAGGCCGTTGTCACCGAAGCGGGTGATGGCGGAGATCCGGTCGCCCTCCAGCGAGAGCA
>NZ_JODC01000033.1 GCF_000720765.1 Streptomyces sp. NRRL S-646 | reverse complement strand
GTCTGGGTGTACTGGCAAGGACCGTGCGTGGTGCGCGGCGGGGCATCGTAAGCGGAGGCGGTGGTGCTGCCCCCGGACACAGCCAACGCTGCTGCCGCCAATGCGGTCATGAGAGTTTGGTTCATCCTGCGCACCCTCCAAAAGATCGTCAGATTTCGGAGCGGTCGGAGTCTAAGGCGCGGCCCGGCGCGCGAGAACCCGTCCGCAAGCCATGTCCGCCTCCCCGCCTCCCCGCCTTCGGGCCGGGGCCGCAGGCCACTTCGTTCGGATGTGGCACAGCGCCGGCTGACTGATCAGGGCGTCCACCGGTGCACGACGGATGCTCCCCGAACCCGGTCGAGCGGCCCCACCGGTCCGCGTCGAGGCCCCGTCCGAACGCTGTCGTGTGCATGAGGTGATCTCACCGGGGTGTCGCTATCAAGACTGACGGTGCCGCTGCCGTCATCTCGGGTGGGCCTTCGACGAGTCCGGGCCAGCTGAGTGGACGCTGGATTCCCTGGCCGCGGCAGCGCGGGCTCAAGGGATCGAGGTGGGACGAACGCGCACCGCGTTCAGGCGCAGCACCTTACCCATCCCCGTGAAGGCTGAGCCGCGAGGGCGGGCTCCGTCCCTCAAGCACCAAACCAGCACGGGAGTCAGCACCGCACCGTCAAATCACCCCGAACTACGCATCCCGAACGGCACTCGTTTCGACCACCTTTGAGTCCCTGCACCGCCCTGTCGTGAGCCGGCATGGTGGCCGCACGCATAGCCGATCCCCGAACTATGTTGCCCCACCACATGTGCGCCTGACCTGCGTGTTTCTACGGTGTGCCGAAACGTACCCGTCCCCACCGCACACGAGGAAGTGGCGAACATGGCCTCCGCAGCAACCGCTCCACCACCGCCCGCGAACCTCAAGCGCATCGTCGCCGCCAGCCTCATAGGCACCACCATCGAGTGGTACGACTTCTTCCTCTACGGTTCCGCTGCCGCGCTCGTCTTCAACAAGCTGTTCTTCCCGGACTCGGACCCCCTGGTCGGCACGCTGCTCTCCTTTCTGACGTACGCCGTCGGATTCGCCGCCCGTCCGCTGGGCGCACTGGTCTTCGGGCACTACGGCGACCGCATCGGACGCAAGAAACTGCTGGTGCTGAGTCTGCTGCTGATGGGCGGGGCGACGTTCGCGATCGGGTTGCTGCCGACGCACGCGAGTGTCGGCGCAGCGGCGCCCGTGCTGCTGACCACCCTGCGCCTGGTCCAGGGCTTCGCGCTGGGCGGTGAGTGGGGCGGGGCCGTGTTGCTGGTGTCCGAGCACGGCGATGCCCGGCGCCGCGGTTTCTGGGCCTCGTGGCCGCAGACCGGCGCGCCCGCGGGGCAGTTGCTCGCCACCGGTGTGCTGTCCGTGCTGACGGCCGTGCTGTCGGACGACGCCTTCGGGTCCTGGGGCTGGCGGATCCCGTTCCTGCTCTCCGGCGTGCTGGTGATCGTCGGTTTGTGGATTCGTCTGTCTGTCGATGAATCGCCGGTGTTCCAGCAGGCGTTGGCGCAGGCCGAGGCCCGCAAGGCCGACCGGAGCGCGGCGGCGGAGAAGCTGCCGCTGGTGTCCGTACTGCGCCACCACTGGCGGGACGTGCTGGTCGCGATGGGCGCGCGCATGGCGGAGAACATCAGCTACTACGTCATCACCGCGTTCATCCTCGTCTACGCCACCACGTCGGCAGGCGTGTCCAAGCAGACCGCGCTCAACGCGGTGCTGATCGCATCGGCCGTGCACTTCGCGGTCATCCCGGCCTGGGGGGCGCTGTCGGACCGGGTCGGACGGCGGCCGGTGTATCTGCTGGGCGCGGTCGGCGTCGGGCTGTGGATGTTCCCGTTCTTCTCCCTCATCGACACCGGCGGCTTCGGCAACCTGATCCTCGCGGTCACCGTGGGCCTGGTGCTGCACGGCGCGATGTACGCACCCCAAGCCGCCTTCTTCTCCGAGATGTTCGCGACCCGGATGCGCTACTCGGGTGCCTCGATCGGCGCCCAGTTCGCCTCGGTCGCGGCGGGCGCCCCGGCACCCCTGATCGCCACCGCGCTGCTCGACGACTACGACAGTTCCACCCCGATCGCCCTGTACGTCATCGCCGCGGCCGTTCTGACGGTCCTCGCGGTGGGGGTCGCCAAGGAGACCCGTCACCGGGACCTGGCCGAGGTCGAACCGGCCGCCGGCGCGGACCGCTCGACTGCCCCGGCGGCGGACGCCCGCACCGTGTGACCCGCCGTCAGCCTCCCCCCGTACGCCTGGCGTACGGGGGTCAGTGCTGTGCGCGTGCCGACAACCGGTGCAGCCGCAGGGCGAGTTGGATCTCCAGGGCGCGGGCCGGGTCCTGCCAGTCGTCGCCCAGGAGGCGGCCGACGCGCTCCAGGCGCTGCGCCACCGTGTTGACGTGGACGTGCAGTTCGTCCTTGGTGCGGGCGGGGCTCATGCCGCAGGTGAAGTAGGCGTCGAGGGTGTGCACGAGGTCGGTGCCGCGTCGTTCGTCGTAGGCGACGACCCGGCCGATGGTGCGGTCGACGAAGCCGGCGATGTCCCGGTCCCCGGCGAGCAGCAGGCCGAGGAAACCGAAATCCTCGGCCGCGGCCCCGTCACCGGGGCGGCCGAGCAGGCGCAGGGCGTCCAGACAGCGTCGGCCCTCCGCGTAGGCGGCGGCCGCGGTGTCGGGGCGCGCGGCGAGGTCCTGGACGGGGGCGGATGCACCGACGGTGACCGCCTCGTGGACGGCTGTGCCCAGTTGGCGGGCGGTACGGCGGGCCACGTCGGTGGCGGTGTCGCCGGGGGCCAGCGGCAGCAGCAGGACGGTGCCGCCGTCGCGGGCGGCGGCCAGGCCGTGCCGGGTCGCCGCGAGGTGGGAGGCGGCGGACCACAGGCGGCGGCGGGCGGCCGCCTCCTGGTCGGCGTCGGGTGCGGTGCCGTCGAGTCGGGCGGCGAGCACCACGTGGGTGGCGTCGAGGTCGGCGTGCAGCCGGGATGCGCGCTCGCGCAGCAGGCGCGGGTCGCGGTCGCGAGCGTCGAGGAGGTCGTCCAACAGCTCGCCACGGACGCGCTGTTCGGCCTCGGCGGCCGAGCGTCTGGCGAGCTGCAGCAGCGAGGTGACCATCGCGGCCCGTTCCAGGGTGAGCTGGTCGACGGGGTCGAGGCCGGGGTGGCCGCGCAGGACGAGCGCGCCGAGCAGCTCGCCGCCGGCGGCCACGGCGGCGATCCAGTCGTCCTCGTGCCGTACGGCGTGCCCTTCGGCCCGGGAAGCCTCCAGGGGTGTTGCAGGTGCGTCGCCCGCCTCGGTGAACTCGACCGTGCCGTCGAGGACTTGGGAGACGGCCGCGGCCACGTCATGGACCCCGCCGCCGCGCAGCACCAGCTCCGCAAGCCGGTCGTGAACGTCGGAGGCGCGCTCGATGACGGCGCTGCGGTCCTGGATGATCTCGTTGGCGCGCTCCAGGCCGGCCAGGGCCGAGCGGGTCTCGGTGAGGAGGTTGGCGGTGTCGATTGCGGCCGCGGCCAGTGCGGCGAACGAGCCGAGCAACGCGATCTGTTCCCGTTCGAAGACCCGGGCGCGCCGGTCGGCCGCGAACAGGACACCGATGACGTGATGACCCAGCATCAGGGGCACGCCGAGGATGGCGACCAGGCCCTCGTCGCGCACACCGGCATCGATGGCGTGCGTGTGCTGGAAGCGGTCGTCCTCGAAGTAGTCGTCGGTGACATACGGGCGGGCCGTCTGGGCCACGAGGCCGCCGAGCCCCTCCCCCATGCCGAGCCGCAACTGCTGGAAGCGGGCGGCGACCGAGCCCTCGGTCACCCGCATGTAGGTGTCGCCGCGCTCCGGGTCGTTCAGGCTGAGGTAGGCGACGTCGGTGCCGAGCAGGGAGCGGGCGCGCTGCACGATCGCCTGCAGTACGGCGTCCAGGTCCCGCAGGCCCGCGAGGTCGTGGGCGGTCTCGAAGAGCGCGGACAGCTCGGCCTCGCGGCGGCGGCGCCCCTCCAGTTCCGCGCGCACGCGCAGCGCGAGCAGCTTGGCGTGCTCGAGCGCGGCGATCGCCTCGGCGCTCCGCCCCTCGGCGCGGGCCAGCAGCACCGGCTGCTCGTAGGCGTCGGCGGACGCGCCCCTGGCCAGCAGCTGAAGGAACGGCGTCTCCGCGCCGGTGAGCGCACCAGCTGCGGCTTCGGCGTCGGTGCGCTCGGCGGACTGCACGTGATCGCGGGACATGCCCACAGGATTACTCATCGCGAGGCCGCTCCGTCAGCCCTGTGGACAGTGTGCCTTTCCGGGGGCTGTGACATCGACGCCTCCGGCGCGGGCCCCCGGACCCCCAGCAGAGAAGCACGGCAGTCAGGACCGCCGGTACGGACGTCGTGGGGCGAATCTGCGTAACTCGTGGCTGCACCGGTGCCTGCCCGGTCAGTGTGCGGTCCAGCCGCCGTCGAGGGCCAGCGAGGTGCCGGTCACGAAGGAGGCCTGCGGGCTGCACAGATAGGCCACAGCCTCGGCGACCTCCTCCGGTTCGATGAGCCGTTTGACGGCGCTGTCCTGCAGCAGCACCTCCGCCAGGACGCGCTCCGCGGGAATGCCGTGCGCCTGCGCCTGGTCGGCGAGCTGCTTCTCGACTAGGGGGGTGCGCACATAGGCGGGGTTCACACAGTTCGAGGTGACGCCGTGGGGTGCGCCTTCGAGGGCGGCGGTCTTGGACAGGCCCTCCAGACCGTGTTTGGCGGCCACATAGGCCGACTTGTAGGCCGAGGCGCGCAGTCCGTGGACGGAGGACACGTTGACGATGCGGCCCCACCCCTGGCCGTACATGTGGGGCAGCGCTCCGCGGATGAGGCGGAAAGGTGCCTCCAGCATCACGGTGAGCACCGTGTGGAAGACCTCGGGCGGAAACTCCTCGATGGGGCGCACCAGTTGCAGCCCGGCGTTGTTGACCAGCACGTCGGTGCCCGCCGCGGCCAGTTCGGCGGCGTCGAGGTCGGTGAGGTCGAGGACCTGCGGTTCGACCGTGCCCGCGAGGCCCCGGGCCTGCTCGGCCAGCGTGTCCAGGCCCTCGGCGTCCCGGTCGACCGCTCTCACCTTGGCCCCGGCGGCCGCGAGGCGCAGCGCACAGGCGCGGCCGATACCACCGGCGGCGCCGGTGACGAGGGCGGTGCGGCCGCCGAGGTCGAGGGAGGGGGCGTGGGGAGCCGGGAGGGCGCTGGGCGGGGTCATGTCTCGACCCTAAGCAGCAGCACCGCCTCCCCACATGTGCTCATCGCCCATACTTCACTCGGAACTCATGGGCTCGAACCATGTGGGTTCGTCGGACAGGGCCTGCTTGATCCGGAAGTAGTGGTAGTCGGTCATGTCCGGCAGCTCGTCCAGGGCGAACCAGCCGACCGCCAAGGACTCGTCGTCGTTCACCCGGGCCTCGCCGTCGAGGGCGCGGCAGCGGAAGCAGAGGTCCATGAACTGGCAGATGTCGCCGTTGGGGTAGGTGACCTGCCGACCGGACCGGACCGTGATCAGCCGCTCGACGGCGACCCGGACGCCGGTCTCCTCCTGCACCTCGCGCACGAGGGCGGCGGCGGGCTGCTCACCGGGATCCGGGATGCCGGAGATCAGCGCCCACCGGTGGTTGTCGGCACGCTGCCCGAGCAGGACTCTGCCCGCGTCGTTGAAGACGACGGCGCTCACGCCGGGAAGCCAGAGCAGCTGGTGGCCTGCGGAGGCCCGGATCTCGCGGATGAAGTCAGGAGTCGCCATGACACCGACCCTAAGGGGCCGGTGTCCCGGTCCCGGCGCACTTCGCGGGGCGTGCGCGGGGCGTACGGCTACACGTTCCGGGCGCGCCGCCCGCGTACACCAGCGCCGATCGCCCAGCCGAGGCCGCCCGCGGCGACCAGCACCAGGGCGATCTCCGGCAGGATGCCCACCCGGGTGGCGGGCGTCTCCGAGGAGCGCAGCGGCACCTTCTGCACCAGGTGGGCGTGGACGAACATGCCGGTCTTCTGAGTGATCTTCCCGTCCGGCATGATGACCGCGCTGACGCCGCTGGTGACCGGCACGGTGACGGTCCGGCTGTGCTCCACGGCGCGGACGCGGGACATGGCGAGCTGCTGGTAGGTCATCTCGCTGCGGTCGAACGTCGCGTTGTTGCTCGGCACGGAGATCAACTGCGCACCGTCGGTGACCTCGGAGCGCACCGCCCAGTCGAAGGCGGCCTCGTAGCAGGTGACCAGGCCGACCTTGGCGTGGTCCATGGTGAACACGCCCGGCTTGGTGCCCCGGGTGAAGTCCTGGCGCTGCATCGAGGTCCAGTTGCTGTTGATCGCGCCGATCAGGGAGCGCAGCGGCAGGTACTCACCGAAGGGCTGGATCTGCCGCTTGTCGTAGGTGTCCGTCGGGCCCTTCTTGGGGTCCCACAGGATCTGCTCGTTGTACCACTTGCCGCCCCGCTCGACCACGCCGCCGACCGAGATGGGCACCCCGATCGCCTTGGCGGCGCCGTCGATGACGGCGTACGCGTCGGCGTTGGCAAAGGGATCGACGTCGGAGGAGTTCTCCGGCCACAGCACGAAGTCGGGCTTGGGCGTCTTCCCTGCCTTGACCTCGGCGGCCAGGCGCCTCGTCTCGCGCGCGTGGTAGTCGAGCACGGCGCGCCGCTGAGCGTTGAACTCCAGCCCGGAGCGCGGCACATTGCCCTGGATGAGCGCGACGGTCGCATAGCCGTCCTCGGCCTTGTCGCTGACCAGCGCACGGGCGGCGACCGCGCCGACCACCGGGACGGCCACGCTCAGCAGGGCGACGGCCGCGGCCGACCGCTGGACGGCCCGGGTTCGCCGCGCATCCAGGGCGAGCCGTACGACCTCGTAGAGGCCGAAGCCGCACAGGACGACCGCAAAGCCGAGTACAGGGGTGCCGCCCACCGCTGCCAGCGGCAGGAAGATGCCGTCGGCCTGACCGAATGCGATCTTGCCCCAGGGGAAGCCGTTGAACGGCACGCGCGCGCGTGCCGCCTCGCCCGCTATCCATACCGCTGCCGCCCACACCGGCCACGCGGGCAGCTTCGACACCACGGCGACGCCCGCACCGACCAGCGCGATGAAGATCGCCTCGATCGCGACCAGCGCCAGCCAGGGCACGGAGCCGACCTCCACGCCGGTCCACACCAGCAGCGGCAGCAGGAAGCCGAGGCCGAAGAGGTAGCCGAGGCCAAGGCCCGCCTTCCAGGTGCGGCCGCGCAGCACCCAGCCGAAGAGGGCGAAGGCCGGAACGGCCAGCCACCACAGGGTGCGGGGCGGGAAACTGACGTAGAGCAGCACTCCGGAGAGCGCCGCGGCGAGGGCCGGAACCAGGCGTACGAGGCGCGCCGCGCGTGATGCGGGCGCGGTCTGCGGCTGCAACTGGTCCGACTCGTCCACGGAGGTTGCGGTGACGGTCACTCCGGGAGTGTACGGCGCGTGACCTTGACACGGACAGCGCGGTCCGCGGGGCGGCACGGGGACGCTGCGCGACGCAGGTGCCGCATCGTTCCTGCGCAACTCGGCCCAACTCATCCACAAAACGTCCATCAGCCGTTACGGTGTGCCCAGCCACAGTCGCGCGGCCGGTCACGGCCTCGGCGGCCTGGGTCGTGCGAGGTCGGGGGGCTTCGGTCCGGTTCGGGGGGCGGGGTGGGTTCAACAGGGATGACGTCTGAAGCCGGTCCTGGGGAGGTCGGCGAGAGACGAAACGTTTCTGACGCGGTGGGTGTGGTGGTGCTCGGGGCGTGTGCCACCTGGTCGCTGGTCACGGCGACCGTGCATGACGGCCGCCCCGAGGGTGTGCTGCTCGCGGTGCTGGCCGTGGTGGCCGGTTATGCCGCGGGGCGGATCTGCGGGGCGCTGCTGCCGGTGGCCGCGCCGTGTGCCGGGGCGCTGGCCGGGCTGGGCCTGGCGGTGGCCGTGCCGCACCTCGCCCCAGGACCGCAGATCGTGGCACCACTCGGACATGCCGGTGCCACTGCGGCACTGCTGACCCTGTGCGTGGGCGCTGCGTGCTGCGCTGCCTGGGCCGCCGACTCGCCGGCCGGGCGGTTCGCCATGGGCGCGCTGGCGGCCGGCATCACCGTGACCGCAGCCGTCCTGGGCTCGACCAGCGGTTTCGTCGTCTGTACCGCCGTGTTGCTGTGCTCGCTGGCTGCCGGCCGCATGCACAGCCGCGGAGCGGGCGTCGCCGGACTCGCCCTCACCGGGGCCCTGGTCACGGGTCTGACCTGGGCCGTCGCCGCACACACCCTGCCCGAGGGACTGACCGCCTCCTTGGACGGCCCGCTCACCCAGCACCGCATCCAGCTGTGGCAGGACGCCCTGCATCTGGCGCACCGCAATGCAGCGCTGGGCGTGGGACCGGAGCGTTTCGGTGAACTGAGCACGACGGCCACCCGGACCCTGCTCTCGGACGGCAAGCCGCACTCGGCGCTGCTGCAGCAGGCCTCGGAACAGGGCGTCGTCGGCGTGGTCCTGCTGGGGGCTTCCTTCTGCTGGGTGCTGCATGCGCTGTGGCGCTCTCCTCGGCCCACACCGGTGGTGCTCACTGCGGGGGCGGCCCTGACGGGACTGGCGGCGATCGCCGCGGTCGGCAACGCGCTGAGCTTCACCGCCGTGTCGGTCGGCGCGGGCCTCCTTGCCGGCCTGGCCACGGCCAGTCCGCTCGCCGACGAGTCACCGCAGCAGGAGGTGGGCGTACCCCCGCGCCGTGACCGGCTCACACCATGACGGGGGGGTGCTCAGTGCAGTGCGCCGGTCGTGCCCGGACGCAGCCGGTCCTTGATGACCCGGACCGCGGCCTCGGCGTTGTCCACGGTGACCGTGAACGTGTGCCCGTCCCACAGGCGCAGGACGACGCCCTCGCCGCGCCGCACGACGACCGCGGTGCCCTTCTCGGGCCGCCAGCGGTAGCCCCAGCCGCCCCAGTGGCGCGGGTTGACGTGCGCCGTGAATTCGGCGCCGGCGACATGGGAGAGGGGAATGCGGCGGCGCGGCACACCGATGTGGCCGCAGCGCACCTCGAGGCACTCCGTGTCCAGCTTCAGATCGACGTGCAGGAACGCGAGCGTGCCGAAGAGGACCAGCAGGCCGGCAGCGATGCAGCCGACGACGGCCATGACGAGCGGAACGATGCCGGACGTCCAGGCGGAGTCGACGGCCAGCTCGATGCCGAGCGCCATGACGGCCGCCCCGGCCAGCGCCGGCAGCCACTGGACCCGCTTGGTGGCGTGTCCGGTCCAGACGTCGGAGTGCTTGGCTTTCTCACCGTGGGGGTGGTCCCTCATGGCTACGAGGTTACTCAGGTTTCGCTGCGCGGGCACCGAGTCGCGGAGTGTGACCGTGCCCACCGGGCGTAGCGCGGACCGCGGGCGTGCGTTTCGCGGCTTCCGGTCACCGTGCGGGGCTGACCGCCTTGAGGAAACGTCCCTCTTCATAGGTCAGCGCGGTCTCGGGCAGCTCGGCCTCACGGCCGCTGAGTAGCACCGTGAGAGTGCCGTCGGCGGGGGCCTCGGGGGCGGGCTGCGCGCCGATCCTGCGCAGGCCCTGGGCGACGACCGCGCCGGCGGTGCCGTGCAGGATGAGCGGCGGCCGACCGGGCTGCTGCACGGCGGTGCGGATGCGCTCGGCGACCAGTTCGTAGTTGGTGCAGCCGAGGACGAGGGTCGTGATGTCGTCGGGGGTGCGTGCAGCGGCCGCGGCAACGGCGGCCTCGACCGCCGCCTCGTCGGCGTGGTGCACGGCGTCCGCAAGCCCGGGACAGGGCACTTCAGTGACGTCCACACCCGCGGCGAACTCGGCGATGAGACCCCGCTGGTAGGGGCTGCCCGTGGTGGCGGGGGTGGCCCAGATTGCGACGGGGCCGCCGCCGGCGGCGGCGGGCTTGATCGCGGGCACGGTGCCGATGATCGGCAGCTCCGGCTCGAAACGGGCGCGCAGCGCCGGAAGGGAGTGCACGGACGCGGTGTTGCAGGCGACGATCAGAACGTCGGGCTTGTGCGCCGCGGCAGCCCCGGCGACGTCCAGGGCACGCTGGGTGATGTCCTCCGGGGTGCGCGGTCCCCAGGGCATCCCGTCGGGGTCCCACGACAGGACGAGATCCGCGTCGGGCCGCAGACGGCGCGCCACGGCGGCGGCAGGAAGCAGACCGATTCCGGAGTCCATGAGCGCGATCTTCACCCGGCCACGATAGACGATGGGCCCTTGCGGGCAGGTCGGGTGGGGCAGACTGCGCGGGTGAGCGCCATCGTGTGGATCGCCGCCGTATCACTCGCCGCCTGGCTGTGGCTGCTGCTGTGTCAGGGCTTCTTCTGGCGCACGGACGTCAGGCTGCCGCCCCGCCGGGATCCCGACGAGTGGCCGTCGGTGTGCGTGGTCGTCCCCGCGCGCGACGAAGCCGCCGTGCTGCCCGCGAGCCTGCCGTCGCTGCTCGCCCAGGAGTATCCGGGCCGGGCGGAGATCTTCCTGGTCGACGACGGCAGCTCGGACGGCACCGGGGAGCTGGCCCGCGCACTGGCGGACACCCGCGGCGGACTGCCCCTGACCGTCGCCTCCCCCGGCGAACCGCCCGTCGGCTGGACGGGCAAGCTGTGGGCCGTGCGGCACGGCATCAACCTGGCACGCGCGCGTGGACCCGAATATCTGCTGCTCACGGACGCGGACATCGCGCACGCGCCGGACAGCCTGCGCGCATTGGTCGCCGCCGCGCGCAGCGGCGGCTTCGACGTCGTGTCACAGATGGCGCGGCTGCGGGTGGAGAGCCCGTGGGAGCGGCTCGTGGTGCCGGCCTTCGTCTATTTCTTCGCGCAGCTGTACCCGTTCCGCCGGATCGGCAGGAAGGGGACACGCACTGCGGCCGCCGCGGGTGGCTGCGTGCTGCTGCGCACCGAGGCCGCCGCGCGGGCGCGGATCCCGGACGCGATCCGGCACGCTGTCATCGACGACGTGGCGCTCGCGCGCGCGATCAAGGGCAGCGGCGGGCACATCTGGCTGGGGCTGGCCGAGCGGGTGGACAGCGTGCGGCCCTATCCCCGGCTGCACGATCTGTGGCGGATGGTGTCACGCAGCGCGTACGCGCAGTTGCGGCACAACCCGCTGCTGCTGGTCGGGACGGTCGCCGGGCTGGTGCTGGTGTATCTGGTGCCGCCCGCGGCCCTGGTGGCAGGTCTGGCCGCCGGGGATGGGGCAGCGGGACTCGTCGGGGGTGCCGCGTGGCTGGTGATGACGGGAACGTACATCCCGATGCTCCGCTATTACCGCCAGCCGCTGTGGCTCGCTCCGCTGCTGCCGTTCACCGCGTTCCTCTATCTCTTGATGACTCTCGATTCCGCGGTGCAGCACTACCGGGGACGCGGTGCGGCCTGGAAGGGCCGCACCTACGCCCGCCCGGACGCCGTCGCGGACGAGCACCCTCTCTAGGCTCTTGACCGGGAAGGCTTGCCCACTGGTTGAGCGAGCGCTGCATTCAGCAGTGCCTGTGCTGACAGGAACCTCGCCCCGGTACTCCGCGCAGGGACACCTCCTTGGGGGAGTAGCAGCCGTGGAAGTAGCGCATGCCGTGGCTGCGCCGATAGGTCGCGGGGTGCCGCTCGGGGTGATCGGAAGGGGCTCAGCGGGCCCCGCCGGTGGGGCGGATGCCCAACGGGCCGACCTCGTCGAACGCGAACACGCGAGCCGGGAAGCGTTCCAAGGCGATCACCGGCGCCCGGTTCCCGCCGGCCGAGGCGAGCAGCATCGTCGCGTGCCGTCAGCGCACAGAGCCGGTGCTGCTCCGGCGCACGATCTGCTGCAGCTTCTGCCCCTCCTGGTCGGTCAGTCTGCGCACCCGCACAGGCTCGGCCATCGCGCCTCCACGGCTGGGATCGGACGTTGGCTCACATCCAACCTGCTCAGACCCCGCAGAGACGCCCACCAACCCGGCGAACCTTCCCGGTCAAGGCACCAGGCGCTCACTTCCTGCCAGGAGTCCAGTTCATGCCCCACCCGTAGGCGTAGTCGACGGTCCGCTGGGGGCTCACCCCGCGCTCGGGCACCAGGTAGCGGGCCTCGCGCTGGACGACCAGGTCGCTGCCCGTGTTGGTGATCAGGGCGAGCGCGCACACCGTCGAGGGGACCGTGCACTCGTCGAGCGAGAAGTCGATCGCGGCGCCGAACTGCGGCTGGAGGGTGACCGTGGCGTGCAGGTCCGCGAAGGAGCGTGCGCCCTCGTAGATGGTCACGAAGACGAGGATCCGCCTGAAGGACTGTTTGTGGTCGAGGTTGATGGTGAGGTTCTCGCCGCTCGCGACGGCGCCGGTGCGGTCGTCGCCGTCAAGATGGATGTACGGCGGCCGCTGCAGGGCCCCGAAGGCATTGCCGAGGGCCTGGACGACACCCTTGCTGCCGTCGGTGAGTTCGTACAGGGCGCACAGGTCGAGGTCGAGGTCTGCGTGCATGGCGACCGCGCGGCCACGTTTGCTGCCCCATCCCGAGAACTGCTTGCGCACCTGCCAGTTGAGGTTCACGCGCATGGCGCCCGAGGTGCCGCCCTGTTTGGCCAGTGAGACCGCGGGGGCTGCCTTGGTGAGCGTCACCTTGCTCAGGCGGACCGGCTGCGCCGGGGGTGCGGGTGGCGGAGGTGGCTGCACGGCGGCCGGAGGCGCGACCGGCGGGGGCATGTGGACCGGCGGCGCAGTGGGCGGCGGCATGGTCACCGGCGGCGCGACGGGCGGGGACGTGGCCACCGGCGGCGCGGGGGCGTTGTGCTGCGGTTCGTCCACAGTGATCCCGAAGTCCGTGGCCAGGCCCTCGAGTCCGCTGCTGTAGCCCTGGCCGACCGCGCGGAACTTCCAGGCGCCCTGGCGGCGGTAGAACTCACCGAGCACGAAAGCGGTTTCCACGCTTGCGCCCGTGCTGTCGAAGCGGGCGGCCACGCCGCCCTGGGCGGCATCGCGGACCTCGATGTAGAGGTCGGGGACCTGTCCGAACGTGCCGCCGTCCGCGGAGGCGGCGAGGACGATCGTCTCGATCGCGGGCTCCACGCGCGCGAGGTCGACGAGCAGGGTGTCGACGATGCGGCCGCCGCCGTCGCGCTTGCCCTCGTATCGGACCGCCCCGGAGGCGTGCGCGGGCTGGTTGTAGAAGACGAAGTCGCCGTCGGAGCGGACCTTGCCGCCCACGAGCAGAAGTGCCGAGGCGTCCGCGTCCGGCACACCGGGACCGGAACGCCAGCCCAATTCCACCCGCAGTGCCGTCGTCGGCACCGGCGTATTCGATCCTTTCGGCATTGACATGTCCGCCCCCATCACGTGTCACTGCGCCGTCCGGATCCCGGCGGCTCTTCCGTTCTCTACCCGCACAACCTATTCCCCGGGACGGCGAACTCCCACGAGGAGCACAGGAGGACCGGTGACCAACCCGCCGGTAACCCGTCCCGAGCTCGGCCTTTACAGGACCGGTACCTCGTTCGACGCCCTTTTTTGCCAAGTTCGCTCGCATTGGGGATCCCGCGTCACTGCGAACACTCAAAACAACCCTCTTATCGGTCTCCCCAACTAGCACATCGAGGGCTTAACTTATGAGCCATGACCTCCCCCCGCTCCACCTTCGGCGGCGGTTACTACTCCGCCTTCCCGGACACCCCGATCTACGACCGGCTCGTCGCCGAGCGGGGCACCCCGCAGATCGCTCCGATCCGGGTCCCCGCCGCGTACGACGCGCCGGGCAGCTACCTGCCGGCCCTGCCGTCGGCCCTGCCGGCCCTTCCGGCGGGTCCCTCCCAGTCCTCCTACGGCTATCCGCAGGCGCAGCAGCCGGCACCACTGCAGCAGGCGCCCGCGGCCTACATCCCTCAGCAGGCCACGGCGCGCGGCTATCCCGGCCCGCAGCCGCCGCAGCCACAACGGCCGATGGCGGCCGGCACGGGCTACGAGGCGATGCGCCCCGCGGCTGCCCGGCCCGCCCCGGCTCCGTATCAGGACCCGTACAACAACCAGCAGCAGTACCGCGGCTACTGATCCGTCCTCCCCGGCTGTCACTGCCGCCTGGCAGGATGGCCTGATGGGGAACGCGCTGCTGCAGTCGATTCACGTGCATCCGGTGAAGGCGTTCCGGGGCCTTGCGCCCCGGGAAGCCGTCGTGGAGCCCTGGGGGCTGGCCGGAGACCGGCGCTGGGTGCTGATCGACGACGGGGGAAAGGTCGTCACACAACGTCAGCAGCCGCGCCTTGCGCTTGCCGCCGCCGAGCTCGTGCCCGGCGGCGGCGTTCGTCTGTCCGCGCCGGGCATGGACCCACTGTCCGTTCCGGTGCCCCGTCCGGTCGGCACGGTGCCGGTGGAGATCTTCGGCGACAAGGTAGAGGGGGTTCTCGCCGCGGAGACGGCCGCGCACGCCTGGTGCAGCGCGTATCTCGGCACCGGTGTGCGCCTCGTGCACATGGACGACCCGGCCACGCGCCGGCCCGTGGACCCGGAGTACGCACGGCCGGGCGAGACAGTCAGCTTCGCCGACGGCTACCCACTTCTGCTCACCACGGTCGCCTCCCTCGAGGCTCTCAACTCCCTGATCGCCCAAGGTGCTCGCCCGGGCGAGGGGCCGCTGCCGATGAACCGCTTCCGGCCGAACGTGGTCGTGGCCGGCACCGCGGCCTGGGCCGAGGACGACTGGTCCCGCATCGCGATCGGCGAGGTCACCTTCCGCATCGCCAAGATGTGCGGGCGCTGCGTGGTGACCACCACCGACCAGGGCACCGCTGTGCGGGGCAAGGAACCACTGGCCACGCTGGGACGCCACCGCCGCATCGACGGCAAGCTGGCCTTCGGCCAGAACCTGGTTCCCCTCTCCCCCGGCGCGATCCGCGTCGGCGATCCGGTGACGGTCCTCGCATAGCTCGCGGAGCGGTCGGCGGCTGCGAGGCGGTCCGCGAAGAAAGATCCGGACAAGGACCGGAGTGCGGGAACCATGGGCGGGGGCCTCGGCGTTGAGTTTTCGTGAGAAGTTCATGAGAGGCCCCGGTGACAGGTGATTTCGATCTCTCTTTGACCGGGCCCGCGGGTGAACGGCTCCACCGGGGGTTATCACGGAGCGGGAAGGGGGTGCGGGACAGTGCGAGCAATCGGCGGCCTCTGGCGCTGGCGGCACAATCCGCTGCGGCGCACGAGCGATCTGATCGAGGCGTGGGTGGCGCTGGTGGCGCTGCTGCTGATCCTGGCCGTCGCGCCCGTGATCGGTTCTCTCGTCGGCGGCATCGCCCGGGACGCCCTGCAGCAGTCCGTCCGGGACCAGCGCACGGCCCGCCACCTGGTGACGGCCACCGTGGTGCGCAAACTGGACCGCTCCCCACTGGACACCGACCCCGAGACGTCCTCGGCGCGGGACCTGCGCAGCCGCGTCATCGCCGACTGGACCGCACCGGACGGCTCCGGCCACCACGGCGCGGCCCTGGCGGAGCTCAAGTCCCCGAACCCCGGCGACCACTTCAAGATATGGACGGACCTGCACGGCCAGATAGTGGCCCGTCCGCTGGACTCCACGACGGCGACGACCCACGCAGTGCTCGCCGGGTTCGGTGCCGCCATGCTCACCGCGGGTGCCGTCGAGGGCGGCAGGCGGCTGATCGTCTGGCGCATGGTCCGTCGCCGGTACGCCCGTTGGGACCAGGCCTGGGACCGGGCGGGCCCGGACTGGGGCAGGACCGGGACGGGCAGCTGACGGCCTTACGGCTCTGGTCAACCCACCGCCCGCGCGCACGCTACGGTGGACCGGCCGAACGCAATCGGCATCAACCCGCGTACCACGAGGTGGGGGCACAGCAACGCCATGGCACAGGGCACGGTCCAGGTGACGCACACCGGCACATCGCGGTGGCGACGCCGCACGGGTGAGTACGCATCGCTCGCCGCCGCCCTGGAGGCCGCCGCCGACGGTGACGTCCTCACCGTCGCACCCGGCACCTACCGGGAAAACCTCGTCGTCCAGCGGTCGGTGACCCTCCGTGGGCCCGAGGGCTCTGCCGGTTCGGTGCGGATCGCACCGGTGGACGGGGTGCCGCTGACCGTGCGTGCCTCCGCCGTGGTCCAGGACCTGCACGTGGAGGGGCAGGACGCTTCGGTGCCCGCCCTGCTGGTCGAGGAGGGCACACCGGAACTGCTGGACGTTCGGATCATCACCCGCTCCGCGGCCGGCATAGAGGTGCGCGCAGGCGCGCGTCCGACCGTGCGGCGGTGCACCGTGGACAATCCGGCCGGCATCGGTATCGCCGTACTCGACGGCGGAGGCGGGGTGTTCGAGGAGTGCGAGGTCGTGGCCGCCGGTCAGTCGGGGGTCGCGGTCCGCGGCGGAGCACACCCGCGCCTCGAGCGCTGCCGGATCCATCACGCTTCGGGGGCGGGGCTGTCGGCGACCGGGGAGAACTCCGCGCTGGAAGCGGTGGGTTGCGAGGTGTACGAGGTCCGGGGCAGCGGCGTCCAGGTCACCGGCCGGGCCACCGCGCACCTCACGGACTGCGATGTGCACCGCACCACCGCGGACGGTGTCACGCTCGACACGGACGCGGTGCTCACCCTGGCCGACTGCCGCATCCACGACATCCCGGAGAACGCGGTCGATCTGCGCTCGCGCTCGGTGCTCACCCTGACCCGGACGACGGTGCGTCAGTTCGGGCGCAACGGCCTGTCGGTGTGGGATCCGGGCACGCGCGTGGACGCCAACCAGTGCGAGATCTTCGACAGCACGGGCGACTACCCGGCGGTGTGGGTCAGCGACGGCGCCACCGCGGTGCTGGAGTCCTGCCGGGTGCACGACGTGCCGGACGCCCTGTTCGTCCTGGACCGCGGCTCGCGCGCGGACGTCGTCGACAGCGACCTGTCCCAGGTCCGCAACACCGCCGTCTCGGTGAGCGACGGCGCGACCGCGCAACTCGACGACTGCCGCATCCGGGACGCCGCGACGGGTGCCTGGTTCCGCGACCACGGCAGCGGCGGAACCCTGAGCAACTGCACCATCGACGCCACCCAGACCGGCGTGATCGTCACCAAGGGCGCGGACCCCACCATCGAGCGCTGCACGATCGACTCCCCCGCCGAGGCGGGCTTCTACGTGTCGGCGGGCGGCCGCGGCAGCTTCGTGGGCTGCCGGGTGACGGGCAGCGGCGGCTACGGCTTCCATGTGATCGACGGCAGCCGTACGACACTGCGCAAGTGCCGCACGGAGCGGTGCGCGCGCGGTGGGTACGAGTTCGCGGAGGGCGGCGACGCGGCCCCCGGTTCGGGCCCCGTTGTCGAGGACTGCACCAGCGACGAGAGCTCGGGCCTCAGGCCGCCCGCGGCCCGGGAGACCGTCGTACAGACGGCCGCACACTCGCCCGGGCTGCTGGGCGCGATCCCCGGGCAGCGCACCACCGAGCAGGAGCCCCTGGTTGCCGCCGCGCAGCCCTCGCAGCCCGAGCAGTCGGCGCGGACGTCGAAGGCCGTGCTGGGTGAACTCGACGCGCTGGTGGGCCTGGAGAGCGTCAAGCGCGAGGTGCGGGCGCTGACCGACATGATCGAGGTGGGCCGGCGCCGGCAGCAGGCGGGCCTCAAGGCGGCCTCGGTCAAGCGGCATCTGGTCTTCACCGGCTCCCCCGGCACCGGCAAGACGACCGTGGCCCGCCTCTACGGCGAGATCCTCGCCTCGCTCGGCGTGCTGGAGAAGGGGCATCTGGTCGAGGTGTCACGGGTCGACCTGGTCGGCGAACACATCGGCTCGACGGCGATCCGCACCCAGGAGGCCTTCGACAGGGCGCGCGGCGGTGTGCTGTTCATCGACGAGGCGTACGCGCTGTCACCGGAGGACTCGGGCCGGGACTTCGGCAAGGAGGCCATCGACACGCTGGTGAAGCTGATGGAGGACCACCGGGACGCGGTCGTGGTGATCGTCGCGGGCTACACGGCCGAGATGGAGCGGTTCCTCTCGGTCAACCCCGGTGTGGCGTCCCGTTTCTCACGGACCATCACCTTCAGCGACTACGAGCCCGACGAACTGCTGCGGATCGTCGAGCAGCAGGCCGACGAGCACGAGTACCGGCTGGCGCCGGGCACCGCGGACGCGCTGCTGAAGTACTTCACGGCGATCCCGAAGGGCCCGGCGTTCGGCAACGGCCGGACCGCCCGCCAGACCTTCGAGGCGATGGTCGAGCGGCATGCGGGCCGGGTCGCGCAGGTCGACGAGCCGAGCACGGACGATCTGACCCTGCTCTACGCCGAGGATCTTCCCGACACCCCCTGAGACCGTGTCTCGGGGCGTGGAGCTGGTACCTCCGAGCGCAGCCGGGCCAGCAGCCGTTCCCGCTCCTCGGCGAAGGCCGGGTCGGCCTGGTAGTCGCCGTGGCCCAGGATCGGGGCCGGCAGCGGGTGCTGGGCGGTGCGGCCGTAGGCGAGAGGGTCCTTCAGGGGTGCGCGGTCCACCTCGGGGCCGCAGTCGCCGGACAGCCGGACCGGGCCGCCGATGGGGTCGGTGAGCCGGTACAGGTTGCGCCAGCAGTCGACGTCGTGGTGCAGGGAACTGAGGGCGGCGGGGCCGAAGTGGGCCGGGAACCAGCGGCCGTAGAGGCGCTCGAGCGGGGAGCCGTAGGTCAGCAGGGCGACCCTCCTGCGGACGGACGGCTTCAGCTGCCACGCCGCGGCGGCCGCGAGCACGCTGCCCTGGGAGTGCCCGGAGAGCACGAGGCGGCCGCCCGTGGCCCGCGTCCAGGTGGCCATCCGCCAGGTCAGGTCGGGTACCGCGCGCTCGGCGTAGCAGGGCGGGGCGAAGGGGTGGGCGGCTCGTGGCCAGAAGGTGCCGACGTCCCACAGGATGCCGATGGTGCGCCGCGCGGAGGCGTCCTTGTAGGCGCGCCTGCCCCAGGTGACGAAGAGTATGAAGCCCAGGCCGATCAGCCAGGAGCCCAGAGCCTGGGCGGTCTGTGCCGCGCCGTGCACGAAGGCGAAGGCGTGTTGCGCGGCCTCGCCCGGCGCCTGTTCGGTGTTCTTTGCGCCGAGGAGGGCTCCGGCGCCCAGCAGCAGGGTCGTGGCGGAGGTGACGGCGACGACCAGGGGACCGCGGTCGGTGAGTGCGGCCAGCGCGCGGGTGGTGGCGATGCGGCGGGTGCGCGCCGTGTCCTTGGGTTCGCCGGGGTAGTCGAGCTCGACGGTGCCCAGTTCGGTGCGGCGCAGCAGCCAGGCCCGCCGGCCCAGCCCGGCGCAGAAGACGAGCAGGACGAGGAGCAGTACGGGGATCACGGACGCCTGCCAGGTCAGCAGTACCGGCGGGCCGTCGATCGAGGCGCCGGTGCCGTCCAGCCAGTCGGACACCCGCTGGGAGAGGCCACCGGACATCACCCCGCCCAGGGCGCAGGCCAGCATCGCGACGGCGGGTCCGCCCTGGCCGCGCAGCACGGTGCGGGTGTCGGGGTGGCTGCGGTACAGCAGGTGGGCGACCACCGCGAGGGCGATCACCAGTAAGCCCTGGACCAGGGCGAGAGCGCCGAAGGTGGTGCCGCCGCCGGCCAGCAGGCCGCCCGACTGCCAGCCCGGGCGCTCCCAACCGGCGTACACCGCGGAGAGCAGCAGCAGGAGGAGGGCGGTCAGCGGCAGGCGTCGTACGAGGCGCTCGTCCAGCTCCTGGTCGAGGCGGTTCTCGCTGCGCCCGCGGCGACAGACCACCCACACCACGACCGCGGCGGTGGCGACGAGCGCCACCTCCAGGATCTCGCCCGCGAGGTCGAGTGCCGCCGGGCCGCCTGATCTGCCGTCGAAGCGTGCCGCGGAGGACGCGACCGCCGCGGCGACCGTCAGCAGGCCCGCCGCGGTGTGGGCGGCGCGCAGCCGGGCGACCAGTCGACGGCCGTACCAGAAGCCGGGCCGGTCCAGCGCGGTGCGGCCGGTCTCCTCGTCGGATTCGGGCCGGCGGTCGATGGGCTGCTGGGACTCGTACGCGCTCCAGGTGCGGTGGGAGAGGTACCACAGCAGGCCGGTGAGCGCGGCGGGCACCAGGGCCGCGACGGCGAGCCGGCGTCCGGGCCTGCTCCACCAGCCGTTGTGCGACACCTCGGGCGACAGGAAGCCGAGCCAGGAGTGCCGCTCCGCGCACGCGCGCGTGCCCGCGCACTGCCAGGCCGCCAGGTCCAGGGCGACCTCGCAGGCGGCCGCGACCAGCAGCACCGTCAACGTCAGGGCCGCCAGCCGTACGAGCAGCCCGTACAGGCGGACCGTCTGCCGGTGGCCGCGCGCGGTGGGCCGCATCCAGTGGGCGAGGTTGACCACCATGAACGGCAGGAGCAGCAGCCACAGGGCCCGTGCGCTGTTGCCGGAGGTGAGATTGCACCAGACGTACGCCTCCGGCACCGGTCGGCCGCGGTAGTCCTCGGGTCTGCTCTCCGCGTCGACGTCCTCGGCGCGCCGGAAGACGGCCGCCGTGTCGTCGCCGGTGATCCGCACCGTGCGCGGATCATTGAGCATCTCCTGGGGTGTGGTGCCGCCCACGCCGTGGACCAGGAGCTCCAGGGCGGTTGCGGACCCCTCGGGACCCGGGATGGGGCCGCTGGTCGGGACACGTTCCTGTGCACGTTCCACTGTTCGCACTTCCCCCGTGACGCGCCGTCTTCTTGTGTCCGTGCGGGCACAAGGATCTCCGCTCGGGCGGGGGCGTACACCCCTGAACACGGAATCTCCCCGATCCGGGTGATCTGCGGGTAACAGAAGGGGCATTGGTGACATGTGCGCGTCGGGCAGGTGGCGTCCTGGGGGCCCACCCGTGCAAGGATGGGACGTCCGCGCACCGGGACAGGGGAGAATGTCCTTGTCGGAGCAGGTGTGCAGGGCGTGTCGGACGGCCCCAGGCGAAAGGACCGGAGCGTACGTGAGCGAGAATCAGAACCTCCTCGCGGAGCAGCGGCGCGCCCTGATTCTGGACGAGGTCCGGCGCCGGGGCGGGGTTCGCGTGAACGAGCTGACCCGCAAGCTCGGCGTGTCGGACATGACGGTGCGCCGCGACCTGGACGCGCTGGCCCGCCAGGGCGTGCTGGAGAAGGTGCACGGCGGCGCGGTGCCGGTCGTCGAGGCGAGCACGCACGAGCCGGGCTTCGAGGCCAAGTCGGGTCTGGAGCTCACGGCCAAGGAGGACATCGCGCGCTCGGCGGCCCAGCTGGTGGCGCCGGGTACCGCGATCGCGCTGTCGGGCGGTACGACGACGTATGCGCTGGCCCACCATCTGCTGGAGGTGCCGGATCTGACCGTCGTGACGAACTCGGTGCGGGTGGCCGACGTCTTCCATGCGGCGCAGCGCACCTCCGGCCCCCGGCAGGGTGCGGCCACGGTGGTGCTGACCGGCGGGGTGCGCACGCCCTCCGACTCGCTGGTGGGGCCGGTGGCCGACCAGGCGATCGCGGCACTCCACTTCGACGTGCTGTTCCTCGGTGTGCACGGCATATCGCTCGAGGCCGGCCTGTCGACGCCGAACCTCGCGGAGGCCGAGACCAACCGGCGCCTGGTGCAGTCGGCGCGGCGGGTGGTGGTGGTCGCCGACCACACCAAGTGGGGTGTGGTGGGCCTGAGTTCGTTCGCGGCGCTGGAGCAGGTCGACACGCTGGTGACGGACGCGGGCCTGGCGGGCGACGCGCGCGAGGAGATCTCCGAGCATCTGCGTCGGCTGGTCGTGGTGGGCGAGCCGGAGAGCTGATCCCTCCGGGCGCTGCTGACATCTGACGGGTCGCCAGCTATCGTGACGTCGCCCCGGTCAACCGCCCTTCTCCGTCAAGGGGGTTCGCGTTCATGGCCCACCGTCTGCGTCCCGTCGGGCTCGACTTCGTCGACACCGCCCCCGTGCGTCTGGTCTTCGCTCAGGAGATCTCCGCGGCACCCGAGGCGGTCTTCCACGCCCTCAACGACGATGTGCCCGGGTGGGCGGAATGGTTCGCGGCCGTGACACATGCACGATCCCTCGACGACGGTGCCGGGCGCGACATCCGGCTCAAGGGAGGCGGGCGCTTCCGGGAGACGGTCATCGCGGCGAAGGAGGCGGAGGTGTACGCCTACCGGGTCGACGTCACCAACGCACCAGGCGCCCGCGCCCTCGCCGAGGAGTGGCGGTTGATACCGGCCGGGACGGGCACGCGCGTGCAGTGGACCTTCGGCGCGGACGGGACGGCGCTGTTCCGGTTCGTGGTGAAGGCGGCACGGGCGGGGCTCGGGCGGGCTTTCCGTGATGCGGTGATCTCGCTGGACCGGCGGCTCGCGCGCTAGGCGCTCCGCGGGAAGCGCCGCGATTGGCCGTCGGTGGACTGCGGGTCCGTCGTGGCTGGTCGCGCCCACGCGGCGGAGCCGCATATCGACACAGCCCCGCGCCCCTCAGGGGCGCGGCCGAATCCGCTTGGGGATTTCGCTCAGCAGGGCCAGACGCCCGTCTCCAGCAGGGAGTCGATCGCCGCAGAGTAAGGCTCGATGTCCAGCCCCTGCTCGGAGAGCCACGCGTCGGAGTAGTACTTGTCCAGGTAGCGGTCGCCCGGATCGCACAGCAGCGTCACCACGCTCCCCTTCCGCCCCTCGGCCACCATCTCGGCGACGATCTTCAGCGCGCTCCACAGTCCGGTGCCCGTCGAGCCCCCCGCCTTGCGGCCGATGGCCTGCTCCAGCGCCCGTACGGCGGCGACGGTGGCCGCGTCGGGAACCTTCATCATCCGGTCGACGGCGCCGGGCACGAAGCTCGGCTCCATACGGGGACGGCCGATGCCCTCGATGCGCGAGCCGCAGTCACTGGTGACGTCCGGATCGCCGGTGGTCCAGCCCTCGAAGAAACAGGAGTTCTCCGGATCGGCCACACAGATGCGGGTGTCGCGCTGGGTGTAGTGGACGTAGCGCGCGAGGGTCGCCGAGGTGCCGCCGGTGCCCGCCGTGGCCACGATCCACGCGGGCTCCGGGAACCGCTCCAACTCCAGCTGACGGAAGATGGATTCGGCGATGTTGTTGTTGCCGCGCCAGTCCGTGGCCCGTTCGGCGTAGGTGAACTGGTCCATGTAATGGCCGCCCGTCTCCACCGCAAGGCGCGCCGACTCCTCGTACATTTTGCGCGAGTCGTCCACGAAGTGGCACTGCCCACCGTGGAACTCGATGAGGCGGCACTTCTCCGCGCTCGTCGTGCGCGGCATGACGGCGATGAAGGGCACGCCGATCAGCTTGGCGAAGTACGCCTCGGAGACGGCCGTCGAGCCGCTGGACGCCTCGATCACCGGGCGGCCCGGCCGGATCCAGCCGTTGCACAGTCCGTAGAGGAAGAGCGAGCGGGCGAGCCGGTGCTTGAGGCTGCCGGTCGGGTGGGTCGACTCGTCCTTCAGGTACAGGTCGATCCCCCATTTCTCGGGCAGCGGGAAGCGGAGCAGATGCGTGTCGGCCGAGCGGTTGGCATCGGCCTGGACCTTGCGGACGGCTTCTTTCAGCCAGTCACGGTAGGCGGCGTCACTGTGGTCGACATCGAGGGTCTTGCCGGTCCGGGTCTGCTGGGAGGTGCTCACGACGGGTGCTCCTTAGGCTGTGCGCCGACGGCGCGTCGCGCGGCCGACGCATCGATCATAAACACCTTCCGCACGCTTCTCACCTGCATAAACGCACCTTTGAGCACCCCAAAGAACACCCTGGGGCCAAAGGGCGGGCGAAGGTGGGGGCGCATTCGCGCGAGTGCTCCGGGCGCTCACTCCGAGCGTGTCGTGCGTACTGGTGCTCGCCGTCGGGTGCAGGCAGACTGCACCGAACGGGGGCGCACACTGGATCACGACACGAGCTGGACACGCCCACGGAGGAGCAGGGTCCAGCGCACCGGACGGCCACAAGGGGGCGGGCGGCATGGCGGAGCCGGAGTTCACGGCGACGGGCGTGCGGATCGGCAAACGGCTGCGTTCGCTCACCCGGGCCGGGCAGGTCCGGATCAGCGACGGCAGACTTGCGCTGCTCACCAGTTACGGCACCGAGATCGACAGCGCGCCGGTGCAGGCGGTGCGCGCCTCCAAGCCCTGGTTCTCCGCGGAGGACCGGGCGCTCGCGGACCTCAACGGCAAGCGGTACCTGCTGACCCTGGGCGATCACGACCCGGCGCCGGGCGAGCCGGGGCCGCCCGCGGCACGCCGCTTCATCGAGGCCGTACGCAAAGCGGCGGGGCGCGGCGGCTGACAGAGCCCTCAGGGCGGCGGCGGGCTCGCACCCGCACGGTCGGCGGAGCCGATCGCGAGTTGCGGTCCCACGCCCCCTGGGTCACGCTGTTCTCACGTCACTCTGGGTTTACCGGCGATAACGCTGCGAACCAGCCCGCCGGGCACGACGGCAGGTGGCCAGGCCCTCAGGCACCTGCTGGATCCGTACTCCGTGTTCTTCCGGACCTCTTAAGTCGGGGAGTCGCAGCCGTGATCAGTCACCCAAGCAGGCACTGCACGGTAGAGCTGCAAGCCCTGCCGTCGCGGATCGGCCAGGTCCGCAGAATCGTCTCTGCGCAGTTGCGCTACTGGCATCTCGACCCCCTCATCGACCGGGCCGCGCTCGGTGTGACGGAGCTGTTGACCAACGTCCACCTGCACGCCCAGCCCGACAAGCTGTGCACCGTCGAGATAGAGCTGGTGCTGGACCGGCTCATGGTCTCCGTACGCGATCACGACCCCCGCCTGCCCGAGGTGCGGGACGTGGAAGCCTCCGCCACCACCGGGCGCGGGCTGGCCATGGTGGCCGCGGTGAGCGAGAGCTGGGGGGCGCGCCCCGACGGCGACTCGGGCAAGGTCGTCTGGTTCGCACTGCCCACCACGCCCGCTCCGGTGGCGGCGCCGGCCCGCCCTCCACGCCGTACGGCCGACAAGCCGGCCCGCCGGCTCGTGGAGGTCGAGCACGCGGCCGACGGCCACAGGTCCACGCACGCTCCCGCCCGGTCCGCCGTTGCCGGCTGACCGGGCGGTGATTTTGGGTCGGTCGCCTCCGGGGGCGCCTCAGCCGGTGTCCGGCGGTGCAGTGGGCGTTGGAGGGCCCATGCCGTGGAGCCGGCCGGCCGCCGAAGTGCCGTTGGGCAGGGCGGCTCGACGACCTTGTAGCCGGGCGTCGGTCACTCGGTGGCGATGGCGCGCAGGACGTCCAGGCGGGCCGCCCGGCGGGCCGGGCGCAGGCCTGCGAGGGCGCCGGCTGCCAGGCCCACCAGGGCCACGATCACCAGTTGCGTGGGCGGAATCGCAAAGGCGAAGGCGCTGTCGCTGGCGCCGTCCGAGGCCTTGACCAGCACCCAGCCGAGGAAGGCGCCCAGGCCGAGGCCGCCGGCCGTGCCGAAGGCGGCGACGAGCACCGACTCCCAGCGGACCATGGCCCGCAGTTGGGGACGGGTCTGGCCGACGGCCCTGAGCAGGCCCAGTTCGCGGGTGCGTTCGTGGATCGCCAGGGTCAGGGTGTTGGCGATGCCGAGCAGCGCGATGAGGACCGCCAGGGCGAGCAGGGCGTAGACGAGGGTCAGCATCATGTCGATGCCACCGGCCGAGGACTGCGCGTACTCGCTGCGGGTCTGCACCTCGGGGTTGCCGTACCGGTCGGCGACCTTCTGCACCGCGGCCTTGCCCGCGTCCGTGCTCACGCCGCCCTTGAAGGAGACGGCGACCAGGCTGTCGGAGTCCTGGGTGCGGTGCGGGGCCCAGGCAGCGCGCGTGATGACGTAGTCGCCGGCGAGTTCGGACTGGCCGTAGACCGCTCGGACGGTGAAGGTCTGCTTCTTGCCGTCGGTGAAGCTGAGTCGCGCCCGGCTGCCGGTGGACAGGTGCTGTTTGTCGGCTTCCGCCCTGGTGATGGCGATGCCGTCGGTGCCGAGGGCGCGGAGTGAACCGTCGACCTTGCCGAGGTCGAAGGTGCGCTCCAGGGCGACGGGGTCGGTGACGGTCAACGCCCGTCCCTTGCCGTCGACTTTCGCCACTCCGCGGCCCAGGCCCACGGCAGTGTGGACCTCGGGGAGTTGCTGTATCGCGCCGGCGAGCCGGGGGCTGAGGCCGCTGCCGCCCGCGCCGAAGGACGGTGTGCTGACGGCGACGTCGCCGGCGAAGGACCGGGACACGGTCTGGTTCATGGTGGCCTTCAGTGAGGCGCCGAAGACGGTGAAGAGAGAGACGACGGCTACGCCGATCATCAGGGCGCTGGCGGTGGCGGCCGTCCGCTTGGGGCTGCGCAGGGCGTTGCGGCGGGCGAGACCGCCGGTGACGCCGCGGAGTTTGTCGAGCGGGCCGCCGAGGATGCGTACAGCCGTGGTCGAGGCCACCGGGCCGAGGACGACGAACGCCACCAGGGCAAGGACGGCGCCAAGTCCCGCCATCCAGAGGGACGGTGAGACCAGGACCCCGCTGAGCGTGCTGGCGACGGCGAGGGCGGCGAGGCCCATGCCGGTGACGGCGCGGGTGCGGGAGGCGCCGGAGGTGTCGACGGCCGTCTCGCGCAGTGCGGCCAGCGGGGCGGTGCGGCCGGCGCGGGCTGCGGGCAGCAGCGCGGAGCCCAGGCAGACCACGATGCCGACCGCGAGCGGAAGCGTCATGGACAGGGCGCTGATGACCAGGTTGCCGTCGGGGAAGGGGAATCCGATCGCCGGGAACAGGGCCTGAAGTCCGGCGGCGATGCCGATGCCGCCCGCGAGGCCCGCCACCGAGGCGGTCACGGCGACGGCGGTGGCCTCGATCAGGGTCGTTGCGGTGACCTGTCGGCGGGAGGCACCGAGGGCGCGCAACAGGGCGTTCTCCCGAGTGCGTTGGGCGACGACGATCGCGAAGGTGTTGTGGATGGAGAAGGTCGCGACGAGGAGGGCGATGCCGGAGAAGACGAGAAGGAAGGTGGTGAAGATGGTCAGGAACTGGCTGGAGATCATGTCGGTGTTCTCCTGGGCCGACGCCTGACCGGTGATGGCCTCGACTCCCTTGGGGAGTACGGGAGTCAGGCGGTCGACGAGTTTCTTCTCGCTGACGCCGGGGCCCGCCCGCACCTTGATGCTCGCCGCCTCGCCGGGGCGGGCGGTGAGGTACTTCTCGGCGTCGGCGCGGGTCATGCCGGTGAAGGTCACCTGCGCCATGCCGTCCTCGCCGCCGAAGGTCGCAAGGCCCACGATGGTCACCTTGACCGGATCGGGGGTTCGGAGGGTGGTGGTGTCGCCGATCTTCGGGTTGCCCTTCTTGGCGGCGCCGCGGTTGACGACGACCTCGCCGGCCCTCTGCGGGGCGCGGCCCTCGGCGAGCTGGTAGGGGTTGAGCCTGGCGTCGGTGATCCAGTTGCCGGCGAGGGTGGGCGGGCCCTTGCCGCCGATGGGCTTGCCGTTCTTGCCGACGAGCTGGCCGGCGCCCTCGATGTCGGGTGCCGCGGCCGCGACTCCAGGCACCTGTTCGAGGGTGTTCACCAGGGCCGTGTCGACCGGCTGGCGCACGCCCTGGCTCTCGCCCGGTGTGGTGATGGCATCGGCGCTGCGCACCACGGCGCCCGTGCCACTGGTCGCGTTGCCGAACATCGAGTCGAAGCTGGCGCGCAGCGTGTCGCCCATGACGAGGGTGCCGGCCAGGAAGGCGACGCCGAGGAAGACGGCGAGAAAGGTGCCGGCGAAGCGCCGCTTGTGGGCGCGCAGGGAGGACACGCTCAGGCGTACGGAGGCGTTCATGACGGCACCTCGAGGGCTTTCATGCGGTCCAGGACCTTGTCGGCGGTCGGGGATTCCATGCGGTCGACCAGGCGTCCGTCGGCGAGGAAGACGACCTCGTCGGCGTGGGCTGCGGCGACCGGGTCGTGGGTGACCATGACGACGGTGCGGGAGGTCTGGCGCACCGCGCGGCCGAGCAGGCCGAGGACCTCCTCGCCGGAGCGGGAATCGAGGTTGCCGGTGGGCTCGTCGGCGAAGACGACGTCGGGCTGCCCGGCGAACGCCCGTGCCACGGCGACGCGTTGCTGCTGCCCGCCGGAGAGTTCTGAGGGCCGGTGGTGGAGGCGGTCGCGCAGGCCGACGACGTCGATGAGCGCCTCGATCCACTCCGGGTCGCCCTTGCCGCCCGCGAGGTCCAGGGGCAGCGTGATGTTCTCCGCGACGCTCAGCGTCGGCACCAGGTTGAACGCCTGGAAGACGAAGCCGAGGCGGTCGCGGCGCAGCAGGGTGAGCCGGCGGTCGTCGAGCCCGCCGAGGTCGGTGTCACCGATGTACGCGGTGCCCGAGCTGAGTGTGTCGAGGCCCGCCGCGCAGTGCATCAGGGTGGACTTTCCGGAGCCCGAGGGTCCCATGATCGCGGTGAAGCGGCCGACCGGGAAGTCGACGCTCACCCCGTCCAGGGCCCTCACCTCGGTGTCGCCGCGGCCGTACACCTTCACGGCGTCGACGACCCGGGCGGCCGTGCGGACGGCGGTCGTGGTGGTCACGCCGCACCGCCCTTGGTGCGGCCGAACTGCTCGTCCAGCACGGACAGTCGGCGCCAGTACTCGTCCTCGTCGATCTCACCGGAGGCGAAGCGACGACCGAGGACTGCGAGGGGTGAGTCGCCGGAGGGGCGGGTGTCCCCCATGGCCCGCCACGGGCCGCCGCGACCGCGCCACACGGTGCGGCGCAGGACGGTCACGACGCCGATCACGACGGCCGCCCAGATCAGCGGGAAGAAGAGGATCCACGGGCCGGGGCCGCCGTGCCAGTCTGCGAGGGTCTGCATCTCGGGTCATCTCCTGAACGGTCTGTGGTGCGTCTTGTGGTGATGGCTCGAGACTCCCGCCGGGGAGGGGTCCGGGTCGTCGTACGGCCAGCGGCAGTGCGCGTACCTCCCGGGGAGTACACGGGGTCGGGTCCGCTGCTCCCAAAGGGCTCGACTTCTGTAACTACTAGTATGTACAGTAGGTTCATGAGCACCTCGGAGAGCACCTCGGACCGGCTGATCGAGTCCACCCGTGAGCTGCTGTGGGAGCGCGGTTACGTGGGCACCAGCCCCAAGGCGATCCTGGAGCGATCGGGCGCCGGACAGGGCAGCATGTACCACCACTTCAAGGGCAAGCCGGATCTCGCGCTGGCGGCGATCCGGCGGACGGCCGAGGAGTTGCGGGCCACCGCCGAGGGAGTACTGGGCGGGCCGGGAACGCCGTACGAGCGCATCGAGGCCTATCTGCTGCGCGAGCGTGACGTGCTGCGCGGCTGCCCCGTCGGGCGGCTCACGATGGATCCGGACGTCATCGCCAGCGACGAGCTGCGCGCACCGGTCGACGAGACGCTCGACGCGATCCGCGAGCAGATCGCCGGGATCGTCGAAGAGGGCAAGGAGCAGGGCCAGTTCGCGCCCTCGCTGGACGGCGAGGAGATCGCCGCGACCGTCCTCGCCACCGTCCAGGGCGGTTATGTCCTCGCCCGCGCCTCCGGCTCCCCCACCGCCTTCGACGCCGGCGTCCGAGGGCTGCTCTCCCTTCTCGCCCCGCGTTAGGAGTTCAGGTCTGTGCACATCACCAGGAAGCGCCCCGACACCCGGCAGGGCCCGGCGGAGAACTTCACCGGCTCGGTGTGGCTCGACGAGATAGCCGCGCCCGCGGCACCGTCCCGGCTGCGCATGTTCAACGTCCACTTCACACCCGGCGCCCACACCGCCTGGCACCGCCATCCGCACGGTCAGGTGCTGCACGTCCTGGAGGGCGAGGGTCTCGTACAACGCAAGGGCGGTGCACCGGAGTTGATCCGCGCGGGCGACACCGTGTGGATCGAGCCGGACGAGTGGCACTGGCACGGCGCCGGGCCGCGCACCTTCATGACGCATCTCGCGGTCGTCGAGGCCGCCGAAGACGGCACCACCGCGGAGTGGGACGCGCACGTAGGCCTCGAGGACTACCCCGCCTGAGGAGGCACCCGATGCACGCCATGCAGTACGAGCTGACCCTGCCCGCCGACTACGACACTGGCATCATCCGCGGCCGGGTCGCCCGCATCGGGCATCTGCTGGACGACTGGCAGGGCCTCGGCTTCAAGACGTTCCTCCTGCGCGAGCGCGGGGTGAATGGCTCGCCGGTCAACCAGTACGCGCCGTTCTACCTGTGGAACACCATGGAGGGCATGAACACCTTCCTGTGGGGCGGCGCCTTCCAGGGGCTCAGCAACGACTTCGGGCGACCGTCGGTCCGGCAGTGGACGGGCCTGGCGTACGAGGAGGGCGGCGCCCCCGGCTCACCGGCGCGGTTCGCGGTGCGGCGGCGTCAACCGGTGCCCGAGGGCGTGGTGTTGGCCGACGTCATGGCGGACGCGGCGCGGGAGACCGCGCGGCTGGCCGGCGAGGACGGCGCGGTGCTCGCGGCGGCGGCCGTGGACTCGAGCCGCTGGGAGCTCGTCCACTTCTCGCTGTGGGAGCACGACACGCCGAAGGCCGAGGGCGACGTGTTCGAGGTGCTGCACATGTCGGCGCCGGGGCGTGACGAGTTGCCGTGCGGGCGGCAGTGGTGAGCAGCGTCCGCACGGTGCTGGGGGACGTGCGGCCCGAGGACCTGGGTGTGTGCGACGCGCACGACCATCTCTTCCTCAGCAGCCCGCAACTGCCCGGCCAGGAGCTGAGCGACGCCTCAGCCGCGCGGGCCGAGTTGGAGGCGTTCCGTGCGGCGGGCGGGGCGAGCGTCGTGCAGTGGACGCCTCTGGGGATGGGGCGTCGGGCCGCCGACCTGCCCCTGCTGTCCCGGGCAGCCGGCGTGCACGTGGTCTGCGCGACCGGACTGCACCAAGCCGCTCACTACGCACCGGAGTTGCTCAAGAAGCTGCGCGGCAGGCTTGCCGACGTGTTCGTCTCCGAACTCACCGACGGCATCGGCACGTCGGGCGTCCGCGCCGGGCTCGTCAAGGTGGCCGGCGGCTTCCATGCGCTCGACGCGCACGCCCGCTGGACCATGACCGCGGCGGCCGAGGCCCACCACGCGACGGGGGCACCCATCGCCGTCCACCTGGAGATGGGCACGGGTGCGCTCGACGTACTGGACCTGCTGTGCGGCGAGTTGGGTGTCCCGCCGGAGCGGGTGATCCTCGGCCACCTCAACCGCTCCCCCGACCTTGTGGTCCAGCGGCAGGCCGCCGAGGCGGGCTGCTGGCTGGCTTTCGACGGCCCGTCCCGCGCCCATCACGCCACGGACTGGCGCATGCCGGTCGCGGTCCGGGCCCTCACCGAGGCGGGTTTCGGGCACCGGCTGCTGCTCGGCGGGGACACGGTGGTGGCCGGGGCGCGGTCGGTCGACGGCGGTCCGGGGATGCCGTATCTGCTGGGCGGAGTGCGGCCGCGGCTCGCGCTGGAACTGGGTGAGGAACTCGTCAATCGCGTCCTCACGGAGAACCCCGGCCGGGCGTTCGCCGTCGAGTGGCGCTGAGCGGAAAGGAGGACCACCGCCGATGCCTCTGGTCCGTATCGACGCACTGGGAGCCGACGCCACACGCCTCGACGCGCTCGGCCAAGCCGTGCACGAGGCTTTGGTGGAGACGCTCGGCATTCCCGCCGACGACCACTTCCAGATCCTGGTCGGCCACGACGGCACCAACAGCACGCTGCGGTACGGCAGTTACCTCGGCGTGCAGCGCGACCACGGCATCGTCTATGTCGCGATCACCATGCGCTCCGGCCGCACGGCTGCTCAGAAGCAGGCGTTGTACCGGCGGATCGCCGAACTGGCGCAGGCCTACGCGGGGACCGAGCCGCGGAACGTCTTCGTCACCGTGACCGAGAACGGGTCGGCCGACTGGTCGCTCGGGCACGGGGTGGCACAGTACCTCCAGGCGGCCGACATCTGATCGGCTGCGTCAACGGCAGAGCTCGTCCAGGTCCTCGGAGAAGGCCGGGAACTCGGCCTGCGCCTCGGCGATGATCTCCCGGGCGGTCCGGCGCGGGGTGCCGGCGTGCCTGTCGGCCAGTTCGGCCAGCGTCGGGTTCGGGCGGGCCTCGCGCTGCTCGTACTCGATGACCTCCATCGGGCCCAGGCCGTCGGCCAGCACCCACAGGAAGTCGGAAAGGTTTCCGGCGACGACACCCCGCTCCCCCTCCGACCCCAGGAACACCACGGGCTGTTCCGCGAGTGGCCGACCGGGCCGCACGCACCAGAGGGCGACGAGGCCTCCGGTGCCGTCCTGTCCGAAGACCCGGTAGGCGTCGCCGTCCAGCTCGTGGTTGCCGGTCCAGTGACGGATCCAGTCGGTGGTCTCCTCCGCGGAGTCGAAGGCGTTGTAGGGCTCGAAGTCGATGCCCTCGCCGTCGTCGTAGTCGAACGCCACCTCGGCCACGGCGGCCAGGGCGGGCGGAAAGCGGCGGTCGTCGCCGGTCGTCTCGATCATGCCCGCAGGCTAACCGCCGCCACTGACAACGACCTCAGGAGACTGAGATGTCCACGGACGGCCGCAGTTTCGCCGCCGCGGCCAGCGCCTCGTGGACGGGGTGGGTGTCGAAGGCCGTCAACAGGGCTTCGTCCGCAGGGCGCTCGGCGGCCGGGTAGGCGATCTGCTCGTAGGCCGACTGGAAGCGGGGGCCCCAGCGGCGGGCGCCGAGACGGGCCGTGCGGGAGCAGTTGTCGACCATGTGGGCGACGTTGCGGGCGTGCATGTAGGGCAGCAGGGAGTCGACGGCCTCGATGACGGACTCGTTGACGATCTCCGACCAGGGGTGGCCGCGTTCGGCGAACTCGTCGATCTGGGCGGTCATGGTGGCGACGAAGACGCCCGCGGTGAACGGGTCGACCGGCAGGTCGCGTTCGCCGCGCCGGGCGTGCACCTCGTCGCCGGCCGACCACATGGGTGAGCCGCCGATCTCGCTCATCGGGCGGCTGCCGAGCCGCCGTTCGGCGAGGATCACGCTGCGCAGCTCGGTGCCGTCGGCGACCTCGTCGTAGATCTCGGCGACGATCTCTCGGGCGGGCGCGTACGTCGCGGTGTACGCGCGGTCGAAGACGTCCCGGCCGGCCGGGTCGAGGCCCTCTCGCACGGCCCGGAGCCCACTGTGCGAGATGGTGCGGGCGATCGGTCCGGTGATGTTCTCGCAGGTCTTCTCGTACGCGCTGACGGGGCTGTGGCCGTCGAGGCGGGCGCGGGTGTAGAGGCTCTCGACGATGCCGTGCACGGCGCCGAGCAGGATGGCTCGTTCGCCGACGATGTCGGAGTGGTACTCGCTGTCGAGCGTGGTGCGGAAGGTGTACGGCGATCCGAGCGCGACCGACCAGCCGAGCGCGAGGTCGACGGCACGACCGTCGGGGTCGGCGTGGACGGCGTAACTGCTGTTGATTCCTGCGCCGTTGATCTGCTCGCCCTGCTGGTACAGGCGGCGCACGGAGTCGCCCATGCCCTTGGGGCACACGGCGATCACTCCGTGTCCGGACGGGAACTCCCCGCCGGTTTCCCGGAGATGGCCGAGCAGGAAGCCGTGCGAGAGGCCGATCACGGCGCCGGGCTTGAGGGCGGCGAAGATCTGCTGGTGGTGGGCGGCGAGGGCGGCGTCCGCGATCAGGAGGATCAGCAGGTCGCTTTCGGCTGTGACGGCGAGCCAGTCGCCGAGTGTGCCGTTCTCCTCCGTGAAGCCGTGGGCGCGGGCGTCGGCGGCCGACGCGGAGCCCGGGCGCAGTCCGACGGCCACTTGAATGTCTGTACCGGCGAGCGAGTCGCGCAGGTTGAGGGCCTGGGCGCGGCCCTGCGGGCCCCAGCCGATGACGCCGATGCGGCCGACGCCGGCGAAGGCCTGCGGCAGCAGCGGGAAGAGGTGCCGGCCGCCGCGCAGGATGGTCTCGGTGCCGCCGGGCACGTGCATCGTTTCGAGAGGGAACACGCGGGAGGTGTACGCGGTGGAGGTCATGGTCGAGTTGTAGGCTCCGGGAGTTCGTTGCAGCAAGCGCAACATGTGCAGCGGAGTGTTGCGCGAAGTGAAAGAGCGAGGTCACGGGTGCGGGACGACCATCGGGAGCTGCGTCTTTTTCTGCATCTGGCGCAGACGCTGAACTTCGGGCGGACGAGCCTCGACTGCCATGTCAGCCCGGCGACGCTGACCCGCACGGTGCAGCGCCTGGAGACCGATCTCGGGCACCGGCTGTTCGAGCGCGGGCCGCGCGGCGTGTCGCTGACTGCGGAGGGGCACCGCTTTCGCGAATACGCCGTGCAGGCACTGGAGTTGTGGCGCTCCTACCGCGAGGAGCATCCCGATCCGGCCCAACTCACCGGCCGACTGGCGGTGTTCGCCACGGTGACCGCCTGCCAGGCGCTGCTGCCCGACCTGTTGACCCCCTTCCGGACCGCCCACCCCCAGGTCCTGCTCGACCTGCGCACCGGTGACGCGGCGGCCGCACTGGCCCGGCTCGACGAGGGCGAGGTCGACGTGGCCGTGGCAGGGATCCCGGCGCGGCTGCCGGAGGGACTGGTGAGCCGTACCGTCGCGGTCACCGAACTGGTCCTTGTCACCGCACGGGACCGCCCGGACCCCGGTCTCGACGGCCCGTTCGTCCTTCCCCATCGCGGGCTCGTCCGCGAGGCCGCCGACCGCTGGTTCCGCACCCGCGGCATGCGACCGGAGGTGGCCTGTGAACCGGACGGCCACGAGGGGCTGTTGACGCTTGTCGCCCTGGGCTGCGGCACGGGCGTGGTCCCGCGGCTCGTACTGGAGCACAGTGCGGTGCGGGACCGGCTGGCGGTGGTTCCCGCAGATCCGCCGCCGGAGCCGTTCCCGATCGGGCTGTGCGTACGGCGGGCGGATCTGCGGCGGCCGCTGGTGGCGGCGCTGTGGAGTCTGTGAGCCGCGGCGCGGTCTCAGCCGAGCTTGGCGTACTCGACGGCGATGCGCGCACCGAGCCGGGCGTTGTTCTTGACCAGCGCGATGTTGGTGCGCAGGCTCTCGCCGCCGGTGAGCTCCACGATCCGGCCGAGGAGGTAGGGGGTGGTGTCCTTGCCGGTGATGCCGGCCTTGTCCATCTCGGCCAGGGCCTGGGCGATGACGCCGTCCATGCGCTCGGCCGGGACCTCCTCGTCCTCGGGCACCGGGTTGGCGATGCTGACGCCGCCGGGGATGCCGAGATCCCAGCGGGCGTGCATCACGGCGGCGATCTCGGCGGGCGAGTCCACGCGCATGGGCGAGGTGAAGCCGCTGCGGCGCGAGTAGAACGCCGGGAACTCGTCCGTGCCGTAGGTCAGAACCGGCACGCCGAGGGTCTCCAGCGTCTCCAGGGTCAGGCCGATGTCGAGGATGCTCTTGACGCCCGCGCTGATCACCGCGACGCCGGTCGCGGCCAGTTCCGTCAGGTCGGCGCTGATGTCGAACGTCGTCGGCGCGCCACGGTGCACACCGCCGATGCCTCCGGTGACGAAGGTACGGATTCCGGCGAGCGCGGCCAGCCGCATGGTCGCGGCGACGGTCGTCGCGCCGTGAGTGCCCCGCGCGATGACGTAAGCGAGGTCGCGGACGCTGGCCTTGGTGACGTCCGGCGCCGTCGCGAGGAGTTCCAGGTCCGCCTGGGTCAGCCCGATGTGGGGACGGCCGTGCAGGACGGCGATCGTCGCGGGGACGGCGCCGCCGTCGCGGATGATCTGCTCGACTTCCACGGCCATCTGCACGTTCTGCGGGTACGGCATGCCGTGGCTGATGATCGTCGACTCCAGCGCCACGACGGGACGCCCGTCGCGCAGCGCCTCGCGGACCTCGTCGGTCAGCACGAGACGCGGGTGCGGGACGGGGGTCGCGGGGGTCGGGGCGGGGGTGGGCGTGGTCATCTCTGGCTCCGCATCGGATCGTTCAGGTCGTTCGGTTCGGTCGGGTCGGTCAGCGCGTCCTCGATCAGACGCGGGGTCAGGTCGGGGCGCACCGTCGCCGGGCTCTGCACCGTCAGGGCCGCGGCCGCGTGTCCGTAGCGGGCGGCGTCCACCGGGTCGCCTCCGGCCAGCAGGGCGTGGACGAACGCGGCGAGCATCGCGTCCCCGGCGCCGGTGACGTCGACGACCTCGGCGGGCGGCGCGGGCAGCAAGGTCGCCTCCTCGCCCGCGGTGCTCAGCACGCTGCCGCGCGCCCCGAGCCGTACCCACACATGGCGAACCCCGCGGGTGTGCAGCGTGTCGGCGGCGGCCGTCACGTCGGCCTCGCTGTCGCCGATGGGGTGCCCGAGGAGGGCGCGCAGTTCGTCGAGGTTCGGTGTCAGGGCGAAGACCGGGCGGCGAGCGGTGAGCAGCGGCCCGAGCAGGGCCGCCTTGGGGGCGCTGACCGGGTCGATCACCACCGGTATGGCGGCGGGCTGCGCCATGTCCATCGCGTGGGCCAGCAGCTCGGCGGGCAGATTGCCGTCCAGGACCAGCATGTCGGCGTGGGCGATCAGCTCGCGGGCCGGGTGCAGGTCCTCGGGCGCCAGAGCTTCGGTGGCCGCCATGTCGGCGACCGCCACGACCAGGTCTCCGTCGGCGTCGAGGACCGCCGTGTATGTCCCTGTCGGGTGGGCGCTGCGGTGCACGTGGTCGAGGCGCACCCCGGCCGCCGCGGTCTCGGCGAGGAGCCGCTCGCCCGCCGCGTCCCGGCCGACGGCGGCGATCAGATGGGTCGGGGTGCCCAGCCGCGCCAGGTTCTCCGCGATGTTGCGGCCCACACCGCCCGCGGTGGTGCCGGCCCGCCCCGGGTTGCTGGTCCGCTGCCGTACGGGGGCGAGACTGCGTACCTTCACATCGACGTTGGCCCCGCCGACGACCACCACGGCGTTCTCCTCGCGGAGGATGTAGCCGCGGCCGAGGATGGCGCCCTTCTTGCCCAGGTTGGACAGGTGCACGTTCACCGCGGCCCGGGTGCTGCCGAGGGCGTCGGCGATCGCCTGCGGCCCGGCCAGCGGGTCTCGGCGCAGCAGCGCGATGATCTCGCGCTCCCGCTGGGTCAACATCATGCTGACTAAACTAAAGCGCCTTTATTGAAGTAAGCAAGGGGGTGCCGTTCAGTTGGTGCTCCTGCCGACGTCGAGCCGTCCCACGAGCTCCACGTTCGCCCGGTCCTCGGCGTCCTCGCTGGCCGAGGCGGCGAACCAGGCGTCGAGGATCTCCCTGAGCAGCGCCTCGGACGTCAGTCGCAGGCTCAGCGCCAGCACATTGGCGTCGTTCCAGCGGCGGGCGCCGTCCGCCGTGTACGCGTCGGTGCACAGGGCGGCCCGTACGCCGGGCACCTTGTTGGCGGCGATGGACGCGCCCGTGCCGGTCCAGCAGCACACGACCGCCTGGTCGGCGGTCCCCTCGGCGACCTCGCGGGCCGCGGCCTGGGAGCACGCGGCCCACTGGGGGTCGTCCCCGGGGCTCAGCGCCCCGTGGGGAACGACCTCGTGGCCGCGCCTGTTCAGTTCCGCGACGAGCGAGCGCGCCACGTGTTCGTCCATGTCCGAGGAGACGGAGATCCGCATGTTCCGGAGCCTAACGCCGCCGGGGTGGCTGTGGCTGTCCACGCCCGCTTCCGCCGCCAGGAGCCGCGGGGCCAGGCCCGCACGATGACGTGCCTGGCGCCCGGTGGGTCAGTTCTGCAGACGCCAGTGCTGGTTCGCACCGCCCGAGCAGCTCCACAGCTGGACTTTCGTCCCGTTGGCGGTCGCCTGGCCGCTGGCGTCCAGGCAGAGCCCGGACTGCACGGCTGTGATCGTGCCGTCGGGATTGATGTTCCACTGCTGGTCCGCCTGCCCGCTGCAGTCCCAGATCGCCGCCGCGGTGCCGTTGCCCGCGGACTGGCCGACGCCCAGGCACTTGTTGCCGTAGACGACCAGCTGCTTTCCGGCGGAGTGTGTCCACCGCTGGTTGGAGCCGCCGTTGCAGTCCCACAGCTGTGCCTGCGTGCCGTTGGCCGTCGTGGAGTTGTTGATGTCGAGGCAGCGCCCCGACTGCTGGCCGACGATCTCCTGGTTGCCGGAGGGCGGCGGGGGCGGCGGCTGGTTCGAGCCGAACTGTGCGAAGAACTGCCACACCGCTGCCGACGTCCAGGTGCGCCAGCCGTCACCGGTGGAACCGTCTATCGGACCGGGGTCGTGGCCCGCTCCGTCGAACGCGGCCCAGACGACGGGGTATCCGGACCTGCATCCTGAGTAGGTGGTGATGATGTGCGTCAGGCTTCCGTAGGCCGGCTCGGGCGGGTTCTGCGGGGTGCAGCCGTTGTTCCGGACGAAGGTGTCGCGCAGGTCTCGTCCCGACTGGATGGGCAGCACGTTGTCCCTGAGGCCGTGCAGTCCCATGTAGGCGATGGGCTGGTTGCCGCCGCTGCACCCGCTGAGGTTCGCGCCGGAGTACACCGCGACCGCGCGGAAGACCGTCGCCCGGGAGCAGGCGAGTGCGTAGGACATCGCGCCGCCGTAGCTGAAGCCGGCGGAGAACAACTGGGTGGTGTCGACGCACAGACCTGCCTCGATCTGGCTGACCATGGCGTCGACGAAGGCCACGTCCTGGCCTCCGGGGTTGGCCCAGCCGTTGCCGTTGCCCTGAGGGGCGACGAAGATCGTGCCGTTGTTCGCGTTGTCCGCCAGGCGCCGCAGGCCGTAGTAGGACCAGTTGTATCCGTCCGTTCCTCCCGAGTCGACGTCGCCCATCGTGCCGCCCCGCCAGTGGAAACCGAAGATCAGCCGGTAGGGGTGGTTGCTGTCGTAGCCGGCAGGCACCCGCAGGATGTAACTGCGGGTCTGGCCGCCGCTCTGGATCGTGTGGGTGCCGCTCGTCAGCGTCGGGGCCTTGCCGCAGCCGGCGGTGGCCGTGGCCGACGCGGGTGCAGTGAGGCCTCTGCTGAACGAGGTGCCCGCAGCTGACAGGACGAGGAGTAACGCGGCCGTGATGGTCAATAAGAGCGGTTTGCGTTTCATGCAGACCTGCTTCCTTGGTCGGGGGATGGACAGGGAGCGTCGGTCGTCGGGGGGTTCAGACGGCGGTGATGGTCCACTCGTTGTTGGTGCTGGAGTTCGGTGTCCACAGCACCGTCGTCGAGCCGACCGTGGTGCTGCCGCTGCCGTCGAGGGCGGTGCCGGTGCCCCGGTTGACGATCTGGTAGCGGTTGTCACCGAGGCTGTTGAGCGACCACTGCTGGTTGTTGCCGCCGTTCCAGGTCTCCTGCCGGGCGGGAGCGCCGTTCGCGGAGTTGCCCCAGCTGTCGGCGGCCATGCCGTTGGTGCGGTTCATGATGCGGTGGTAGCCGTTGCCGAGGTCGATCAGCTGCCACTGCAGGTTGGTGCTGCCGTCGTAGTTCCACTGCTTGAGGTTGGAGCCGGAGGCGACGTTGCCCCCACTGTCGAGCACCAGTCCGCTGGTCGCGTTGGCGATCTTCACCCAGGTCGTGGAGCCACCCGGTGCGCCCAGGACGGGGATCTCGCCGGAGAAGGTCAGCTTGACCGTGTACGCCAGGGCACTGAACGGCGGGTTCGACGAGGGCATGGCCAGGTGCAGGCCGGAGGCGTCCTGGGTCGGCGCGGGCAGGTTCACGTAGGTGCCGGCGGCGTTGTTGAGCAGTTGGGCGCCGGTCAGGCTGCTGAGGTTGATCTGGTTCGAGTTCAGCGTGGTGACGGTCATCGTGCCGCCCTGCCAGCCCAGCGCGGTGATGTAGAGGACCTTGTTGTCCTGGCTGCGGGTGAACCGGATGTCCTGCGGTTTGCCGGCCACGGGTCCGCTGAACGAGCCTCCGCCCATCTTGGTCGGGCCTTCGCCGTAACTGGTCCAGGAGCGGGTGCCGTAGACCGCCTCTCCGAAGCGGCCGAGCCAGTCCCCCATGGCGAGCAGGATCGACTGC
Source organism: Streptomyces sp. NRRL S-646 (assembly GCF_000720765.1). Taxonomy (GTDB): domain Bacteria; phylum Actinomycetota; class Actinomycetes; order Streptomycetales; family Streptomycetaceae; genus Streptomyces. Next base: position 60,847 of record NZ_JODC01000033.1, on the reverse strand, counting down.
TGCCCGGAGGGGATGGTGCCGTCGGCCATCGGGGCGATGTTCAGCAGCATGGTGCCGCCCTTGCTGACCCGGTCGATCAGCGAGTGCAGCAGTGCCTGCGTCGAGTAGTAGCCGATGCCGACCGTGTAGCACCAGCTGGAGGAGGAGATGCTGTCGTCGGTCAGCCAGTACGGCGTGAGCAGTCCTGCCGGGCCGCCGCGCTCGAAGTCGAAGACCTCGCCCTTGTTGTCGAGGCCGTCCTTGTAGGTCGCGACGACGTCTTTGTTCCGGGCGACGGCCCGGTTGTAGTAGTACGCGAGGAACTGCAGCCGGTCCGATTCCTGCACCAGGTTGAGGTCGAAGTCCTGCCAGATCAGGTCCGGTTGGTAGCCGTCGACGACCTCGACCAGCTTGTCGTACCAGAGCTGGTTCTCGGCGGCCGAGCCCTGCTGGCCGAAGAGGATGCGCAGGTTCGGGTCCGACTGGTTCGGCACGTGGTCGTAGAAGCCGTTGAAGTGGTAGGCGTGGTGGAGGGAGGCCATGAACTTGAGGCCCTGCCCACGGATGGCCTGCGCGTGCAGCCCGACGAGGTCGAGCCTGGGGCCGTGCCGGACCGAGTTCCACGGGTTGGCGCGGCTGTTCCACATGGAGAAGCCGTCGTGGTGCTCGGCGACCGGGCCCGCAAACCTGGCGCCTGCTGACTTGAACAGCCGGGCCCACGCCTCCGGGTCCCAGTTGCCGCCCTGGGAGGCCAGTCTGGGGGCGAACTGCACGAAGTTGCCGGCCTTGTCGCGGGCTCCGTCGATGAAGTTGTTGTACGGCCAGGCCGAGGGGTCGCCGTAGGTGGCGATGTGGTGCTTGTTCTCGTTCGAGCCGCCGATGTACATGTTGCGCGGATACCACTCGTTGCCGAAGGCGGGGACGCTGAAGACGCCCCAGTGGTAGTAGATGCCGAACTTGGCGTCCTTGAACCAGGCCGCGGCCGGGGGGTGCTGGTCCACGGAGGACCAGCTCGCGGTGTAGCTCGCGGGGCCGTCGGTCGCGGCGGCCTCGGGGGCGAACCGCAGCAGGCCGAAGGCCGTGGCCGCGCCGGTCGCGGCCAGCAGCCGGCGTCGGCTGATCGGGAGGGAGGAGGAGGTCATGCGGAACCTCTCAGGTCATTGACGGGGGTGGGTGATCTAGGCAGTCGCCGGATCAGTTGCGCGTCCACTTCTGGTTGCCGGCGCCGGTGCAGGTCCACAGCTCCACCTGGGTACCGGACGTCTGCGACTGGTTCGGTACGTCCACACACCGGCCGGAGGCGGCCCCGACGATCGTGGCGGTCGTGCCGCCGCCGGTTCCGCCGCTGCCGGGCGTGAGGGACAGGTTGTCGAACTGTGCCGTCTCGCCCTGGCTGGTCGCGTAGCCGACCTGTCCGCCGGCCCAGGTGCGGTCGTTGACGGAACCGACCGTGGAGCCGTCGATGACGGCGGTGATGGTGCTGCCGGAGAAGGTCAGCGCCAGGGTGTGCCACCGGTTGGTGCCCAGCGCCGTGGTCGTGCCACGGGCGAGGGTGGAGACGGTGCCGTTGGTGTTGGAGTTCAGGATCGACCAGGCTCCGGTGTCACTCACCCGCAGGTGGTAGGCGTTGAGTCCTCCGGTGCTGTTGTAGTCCTGCCCGTTCGCGCGGCCGATCAGCTCAGCGTATCCCGGCTGTTCGAGCAGCACGTCGGACGAGACGGTGTAGTTGCTCCAGCCCACGTCACCGAGCAGGGCGTGCGGATCGGACAACGCGTCCCAGGTGATCGGTTTCTGCGGGCTCATCTGGCGCACGCACCTGCCGCTGCGGCCGCCGCCGCAGCCCGCCACCTCGAAGGCGCCCTGCCAGTCCATGAGGTACTTCGCCTCGGTGCCGGTGGCGTAGCCGTCGAAGGAGTCGCTGTACGGCAGGCTCATCGCGCCCTGGGCGGGGCCGGTGGCGGTGCCCTTGCCCTGACCGGTCGTGGTGGTCAGGGTGTATATGCGGTGGGGCTGCACGGTCAGGCTGAAGCCGCCGCCCGACGGTGTGATGTCCGTGGCTTGCACGAAATAGTCGGCCGGGTTGCCGGAGTTGACGTCGGTCGACCAGACGTGGACGGTTCCGGTGGACAGCCCTCCGGTGACGTTGAAGTTCAGCGTCTGGGCGCTGCCGGCATCCATCGTCTCGATGACCGTGGAGTAGTCGGAGTTGTTCGTGGACTTCAGCGAGACGTAGCTGCCGTTGTTCCGGTTGCCGCCGATGTAGCCGCTGGAGGCGTCGAGGTACTGCCACCCGGGAGCGGTGAACTGGCTGGTGTGCGCCATCACCCAGGTGTTCTTGCCGATCGCGTAGTGCCCGGACCACGGCTGCGAGGCGAGGGCGAGTCCCATGGTGGGGTACGGCAGGTTCGGGGTGATCGCGGCGACCACCGGCCAGTTGAGGTACGCGGTCATCCGGCCGTCGATGTATCCGCGGTTGATGCCGCGGGCCACGGCCGGGGCTCCCGCGTTGTAGTCGTCCGAGCCGTTCTCGCTGGCCCACAGCTGCTTGCCGGACGAGGTGGCGGCCGACGGCACCGAGCAGGTGGACTGGGAGGAACGGTAGCCACAGGGGTAGTGCGTGCCGATGACGTTCACCGCTGCGGCGAACGCCGGGTTGGAGTCGACGTCGTTCGCCACGGCCCAGTCCGAGTCGGCCGCGACGATCTTGACGCTGCCGTAGCCGTTGCTGTTGAGCGCGCTGCGCAGCTGCTCGTACCAGGAGACGTTGTAGCCTCGCTCGTTCCAGCCACCGAGGTAGTCGATGCCGAGTCCGTGCTGTTTGGCGCAGCCCAGCCATGAGACCAGATAGTTGATCATGTCGGTGGACCAGAAGTTCCCGCCGCCGATCCAGCCGGGCGCGCCCCAGGCGAGCCCGTACAGCTTGATGTTCGGGTTGCGGGCCTTGGCCTGCTCCATCAGCCACCATTCGTAGCCCCGGTCGCAGTTGAGGTCGGAGCGGGTGTGCTGGTGACTGGGTTCGGCTCCGGAGGTGGAGTTGGTGTCCCCGCCGATCTCGGCCTTGAGGATCTGCAGGGAGGCGCCGTAGCCGGGCCGGAAGAGGTAGTCGAGGATCTGGCCGCGCTGGGGTTCGGGATAGTCGATCAGGAGTCTGCTGTTGCCGCCTCCGCCGCTGATCGCGCCGACGCCGTCGAAGGTCCGGCCGCCGGAGGTGCCGTTGACGGTGATGGACGTGGCGGCCTGGGCGGGAGCGGCGGTAGTGCCCACGAGGCCGCCGACGGCCAGGACGAGGCCCGTGAGCAGGGCCGTCGAGGCGCGCAGGCGCCGCAGCAGCCGTCTGAATGCTGACACGGTGGGTTCCTTTCGCAGGTCGGAGGTGTCCGCGTCGGGTGCGGTGTCAGCGGACGACGAAGTCCTGGTTGGTGCCCGGGGCGTTCTTGCACTGCCATTGATCGAGTTGCTGGCCCGCGTTGCTGTCGGCGCCGTAGACGTCCAGGCACAGGCCGCTGTTGCGGTTCTGGAACGCGTAGGAGCCGTCGGACTGGCGCATCGGCAGCCACAGGCCGTTGGCCGCCGTGCCGGGGGCCTGTTGGACGATGTCCGGGGTGCCTGCCGCCGTGGAACTGCCGGCGACCGCCACGTCCTGGCCGGAGCTCTGGGCCCGCAGTTCGCCGTAGCCGCCCGAGGCCGGCACGAACCGGAACTGCTGGTTGCCCTGACCGTTGCACGTCCACTGGTCGATCGCGGCGCCATCGCTGCCGGAGTTGCCGTACACGTCCAGGCACAAGTTGCTGTTCGCGACGGCGAGTTGGTGGTAGCCGTCAGGGAAGCCCCCACCGCCGGACGAGGCAGGGGTCAGGCAGACGGCGAACGCGTCGTGCGAGCCCTGGAAGGTGAACGGCACGCTGATCGAGCCGCTCGAGGCGCTCACGTTCTGGTCGTACACGGTCTGTGGCGCACCGAGCGGTGCCTGGTCCGGGATGCGGTGGACGGTGACGTGCACGCTTGAGGCGTTCGTCAGCCAGGGCAGGGACGACAGCCCGTTGAAGGTCACGGACGCGGCGCCGGTGTAGCCGTTGGAGTCGCCGACGACGGCGACCGCGCGTTTGTTGGCGGAGTCCTCGGAGGCCGCGATCGCCGTGGAGCCGACCTGGCCGGAGGTGTCGACGAGGGTGCCGGTCATGTCGGCGTAGTCCCGAAGCGCCCACCAGTTGCCGGTCGGCTGCCAATTGCCCCCGCTCTGGGTGAGGACTCCCGTCAGGTTGGGGGTGACGCAGCACACCCAGTTGCCGCGCATCGCGTTGCTGTACCCGGACTGCGCGAACCGTACCAGGTACCAGGCCGTCACCCCGGCGGTCTGCCGGTCGGCCGGCTGGTACTCGTTCGAGGACAGCGGCAACGCGCCGATGCCCGCCGAACTCAGGGCGTTGCGCAGGCGCTGCGCGACGATGACGGGATCGTCGACATCGCCCTCGTTGTGGCTGGTGATCATGTCCGGTACAGTCCCGGCCGCCTTCACATGCGCGAGCCAGGCCTGCCACTCACCCGGGTTGCGCTGCGGGGTGAACGCGAGGGACGGCCCCACGATCTGCGCCCCGGGCGCGATGCGCCGGATCTCCCGGTAGGCGGTGTCCCACATCTGGAAGTACTGAGCGCTGTTGACGCCCCGGGTCCAGAAGGCAGAGATGTCCGGCTCGTTCCAGATGTCGTAGGAGAACGTCAGGCCCGAGGTCTGGAGCGCTCCCACCGTGGAGTCGATGAAGCTGATCCAGTTCGAGCAGTTGCCGTTGTCGCAGGGGTACGTCGTGTTCGACGGCTGGCCGCCGTTCGCGCCGTAGATGTCGCTGACCAGCACCTGGTACTGCGCGTGGTACGGCGGCCGGGTGAGCCGTTTCGCCTGCGCGACGATCGAGTCGAGGTCGGCCCGGGTGGCCGAGCCGTACTGGTAGCCGTCCTTGATCCAGCCGCCGGAGAACCATCCGCCGCCGCGGAATGCGTTGATCCCCAGCGGCTGCAGGAACTGGTCCACGGGCCGACTGCCGTCTTCGCTGATGCCGTAGAGGAACCCCTCCCCCACACCGGTCGACGCCCCCTTGGGCGACGCCAGGTTGACGCTCAGCGACGTGCCCGCGGCGGCCTGGCTCGGAGCCGTCGACAGCAGCGGCAGCACGAGTGTCAGGAGGATGCCCGCCAGCGGTGCCGGACGGCCGGGTCTCGCTCTCGTCCTCATCCGATCCTCCTGAGTCGGGGCGGCGTCGGGATGCCGCCCCGAGTCGATCGCGGGTGCCTCACCGGTCAGTTCAGTGACCATTTCTGGTTGGTTTGGCCGTTGCAGGTCCACAGCTGCACGGGGGTGCCGTTGGCGGTGGCGGCGCCCGTCACGTCCAGGCACAGCCCGGAAGGAGCGCTGGTGATGGTGCCGTTGGCGTTGAGCGTCCACTGCTGGTTGCTCTGGCCGTTGCAGGTCCAGGTGATGACCTTGGTGCCGGGGCTGGTGCCCTGACCTGAGGCGTCCAGGCACAGACGGCTGCCGCCGACCGAGACGGTCAGCTCGTGGGAAGCGCTCTGGGACCAGAACTGGTTCGCCGCTCCGGTGCAGTCCCGGATCTGAGTCTGTGTGCCCGGCGTCGTGGATCCGCCCGGCACCTCCAGGCACCTGCCCGCGCCCACCGCGTGCAGCGCGCCCGTCGTGCCGCCCCCGCCGCTTCCCGTCCCGTAGCCTGCGGCGGTGATGCCGGCCTGGACGGCGTTCTCGGTGGCGTCGGAGGGGTAGCCCGCGGTCATGGCGCCCTCGAAGAACTCGCCGACCCCGTTGGGGCTGTTGTCGCCGCCGGTGCCGAGCAGTACGGAACTGTCGACCTTCATCGGCGAGTAGCCGTTCGGCAGGGGGCCGGAGAAGGTGGTGGTCAGCCCGCCGCCGGCACCGTTGCCGTACTTGAGCGTGAAGTTGCTGGTGCCGTTGTTCTTCAGCCACGCGCTGACGAACGGGTAGTGCACGCCCTGGTTGTTGGGGTCCTTGTTGGAGCCGGTGTTGGTGTGGAACATGCCGTTCTCGAGATCGGCCTCGACCCACGGACCGCTGCCGGTGCAGCCGTTGAACCAGCAGGCGTTGCCCCAGTAGATGGCGTTCATGGTGGCGTTGCCGGTGTCGGTGTGGGAGTTCTCGCCGCTTCCGTAGTCGAAGCAGCACCACTGGTTCGTGTAGTTCGACGAGGTCACCATGTAGATGCCTTCGGGCTGGGAGCCGGTGGCCACGCCGTTCGCGTGGTCGATCCGGTAGCCGACACCAGGGGTGACCTTGACGCCGAAGACCTGGTGGCCGGCCGCGGTCACCGGCAGGGCCATGGCGTCCGCTCCGACATCGGCCCCGTTGGGACCCGGACCCTTCCAGTAGCCGCCCCAGGAGATCGGTAGGTCGTTGTGCTTGGCGGTCTGGTCGTAGATCTTCGTGATCGTGCACGACGTGCCCGCGCAGAACGACACCTGGGACGCGGCGTCGGCGTACCCGCCCGCGGCGAGCACCCCGATGTCGCGGTAGCTGTGGTCGGAGGACCGCTGGATCTGGTACAGCGGCCCGTTGTACGCCGCGAAGAGCGCCCTGGTCGTGGCGTGCGCGGTCACACACGGCGTTCCGCCCGCGGCATAGATGTCGCAGGGCAGCGACGCGTCGGCCGCGGAGGCGTTCACCGCCGTTGGACGGGCCCCGGGGGGCGTGCCGGTCCGCGGAGATGTGGCGAACGCCGGTGTGCCCAATGCGGCCAGGGCCATCGCCAGGGCGATCAGGAGCACGGCCGGGAATCGCCTTCGTCGGTGATCTGTCGCTGATCCGGGCAAGGTGACCTCCTCTGTGGCGGTGCCGCCGCACGGCGGCACCGAAGCTGCCCGTGGCCGAGGGGAGAGGGAAGTCAGCCCAGCGTCCACTGCTGACCGCTGCCGCCGTTGCAGGTCCACAGCTCGGCGAGGGTTCCGTCAGCCGTGGCTCCGCCCGTGACGTCCAGGCACAGGCCCGACTGGACGCCGGTGATCGTGCCGTTGGAGTTCAGCGACCACTGCTGGTTGCTCTGGCCGTTGCACTGCCAGATCTCCACCTTCGTCCCCGGTGTGGTCTGGTTGTTGTAGGCGTCCAGGCACATCTGACCGCTGCCGGAGTAGACGGTGAGTTGGTTGGAGGTGGTGTGCGTCCAGGTCTGGTTGGCACCGCCGTTGCAGCTCCAGATCTCCACCTGGGTACCGGCGGTCGTGGTGGAGTTCGGTACGTCCAGGCACTTGCCCGCGCCGACCGCGTGCAGCGCACCGGTCGTGCCGCTGCCTCCGCCGCTGGAGCCGCCCGCGACCCGGTACATCACCGTGCCGTGTGCCGGCACCGAGGCGCTGATCGTGCCGGAGGTGCTGGAGGACGCGCCCGACCACAGGTCGGTCAGGGTGTAGGCGGACGCCCCGGTCTTGCCGATCGCGGCCGCGGTGGTGGTGATGTTCGCCGTCGAACCCGTCTCGTTGAACAGCGCCACCGACACGTCCCCGTTGGCCAGCGGCTTGGCCAGCACGTCCAGCCCGCCCGAGGAGGACACCATGGTCCCCTGTTTGCCGAGCGGGTCCTGGTCGACCGCGATCACCCGGGAGTTGGTCAGCGTGGACAGGGTGTCCGCACTGGCCGAGGGGATGTTGGTGCCCGCGATAAGCGGCGCGGCCATCTCCGCCCACAGACTGAACTCACTGCGGCTCTCGGTGGCCGTCATCGAGCCGTTGCCGACCTCCAGCATGTCCGGGTCGTTCCAGTGGCCGGGCCCTGCGTAGGAGGCCAGTCCGACGTTGCTGTGGAAGATCGACAGCATGCTGGAGAAGTTCGGGCTGATGTCCCCGGTGGTGCGCCAGCTGTTGCCCACGTCCGCGCCCCAGGTCCACACGTTCTCCTGACCCCAGTTGCACAGGCTGTACAGGATCGGCCGGCCGGTGGCCGCCAGGGCGTCCCTCATCGCGGTGTAGCGGGTCTGCGCCGGCACTCCGTTGTTGTTGCAGTTGTCGTACTTCAGGTAGTCCACGCCCCAGGACGCGAACGACTGCGCGTCCGTGGTCTCGTGCCCGAGGCTGCCCGGGTATCCCGCACAGGTCGCGGTGCCGGCGGACTCGTAGATCCCGAGCTTCAGCCCCAGCGAGTGCACATAGTCGGCGGTGCCCTTGATGCCGTCGGGGAACTTGGCCGGGTCCGGCACCAGGTGGCCGCCGGAGTCGCGGTTGTTGGTCATCCAGCAGTCGTCGATGTTGACGTACGAATAGCCCGCCGCCTGCATGCCGTTGCTGTGCATCGCCTGGGCCGTGGACTTGATCAGCGACTCGGAGACGTTGCAGCCGTACGCGTTCCAGTCGTTGAAGCCCATCTGCGGGGTCGGCGCGAGCCCGTTGCCGAGCGCGGCGGCGGGCTGCGCCGTGCCGAGGGAGAGGAGAGGGACGGCCGCGGTGAGCAACAGGGCCGAGAACGCGAGTGCCAGGGCTCTGCGGAGGGACAGCAGAGGGGGCAGCTGCCGAAGACGCCTGGCTCTCGAAGTGGTCGTGGGCATAAGTCATCGCCTCCTGGGGCGAGTTGGGACGGCTGAAGGGCGTTCAGCGGTAGCCGGCGGCGGTGATGTTGGCCTGGACCGCGTTGTCGGTCGCATCGGAGGGGTAGCCGGCGACCATGGCGCCCTCGTAGAAGGTGCCGGCGCTCAGGTTGGCGCCGCCGCCGGGCTTGCAGCAGTCGCCGCCGCTGCCCAGGACGATGGCCCCTTGTTTCTTCATGGGGCTGTATCCGCCGGGAAGCCCGCCGTCCCACAGGGTGGTCAGGCCGCCCGACTGGGCGTTGCCGCCCTTGAGGGCGAACCTCGACGTGCCGTTGTTCTTCAGCATGGCGGTGACGAACTTGCCCGGAAACGCACGCTGGTTGGGGTTCCAGGACTGGCTGCCGCCGGAGTACAGGCCCCATTCGAGATCGGCCTGCACCCAGGGACCGCTTCCCGAACAGCCGCCGAACCAGCACTGGGTGCCGAAGTTGATCGCGTCCATCGCCCCGGCGGCGTCGGCCTTCCTGGTCGTCTCGCTGTTGCCGTAGTCGAAGCAGCAGCCACTGTTGACGTGGGTGCCACTCGTCACCATGTACGCCCCTTCGGGTGCGGCACCGGTCGGCACGCCCGTCAGGTGGCCGTCCCGCCAGTAGCTGTTGCCGGGGTTGATGTACAGCGAGTACGCCTTGGTCCCCCCGGCGGTCAGCGACTCGGAGGTCGCCTTCGCGGGGCTGCTCTGACTCGACCCCGGGACCTGGGCCGAGCCCTGGTACCACAGGTCGTTGCCGTGTCCTGACTGATCGCGGACCACGGTGATCACGCAGGTGGTGCCCGCGCAGAACGAGTCCTGCACCGCGGCGTCGGCGAAACCGCCCGGCGCCAGCACGCCGATGTCCTTGGTGGCGTTGTCCGAGGCGCGCCTGACCTGGTACAGGGGGCCGTTGTACGAGCCGTAGAGCGCCCTCACCGTGCTGTGCGCGGCCACGCACGGCGTACCCCCCGCGGCGTACAGGTCGCACGGGCCCGACCCGCCGGGCGGGGGCGGAGGCGGGGGTGCCGACGTCGTCCACCTCTGGTTGCTCTGGCCGTTACAGGTCCACAGGATGACCGCGGTGCCGTTGGCCGTGCCCGACCCGCTCACGTCCAGGCAGAATCCGGAGGCGGCACCGGTGACGGACCCGTCGGAACTCTGCCGCCACACCTGGGTCGGCCGCCCGTCGCACGGCCGGATGACCACCGGGGCTCCGGGTGCCGTCCGGTTGTCGTAGGCGTCCACGCACCGGGAGCCGTTCATCGTCCTCAGCTCACCCGCCGACGTGACCTCGAACGCCTGGTTGGCCTGGTCATTGCAGTCCCAGATCTCCAGCACCGTGCCCGACGTGTCGACGTTGCCCTTGACGTCAAGGCACCGTCCCGACGCCGAGCTCACCAAGGCTGCCGCGGACGCCGGCGCCGACCAGGTCGGCGCGGACGCCAGCAGCATGGCCAGCAGAGCCATCACGCATACGGCGGCTGCCGCCGGTAAGCGTGGTGCACGAGCCGCGGGACCGCAGGGCGGTGTGGATGAAGGCTGCATTCTGTGTCCTCGGATATGCCGGGGGGTGCGGACGGAGAGTGCCGTGCCTGGCCGAAGAGTTCGGAAGGGGTGTCGACCGCTCCCGTCAGCGTGCCCGTCAGCACTCACAGGGAACACTCAGACATCCCATGTCGCATAGTGATCCCACAGGCCCAACACCCTGTCAATAGGCCTGACTTGGCGATTCCGATCCGATCCATCCCATGTTTTTTTCCTGGTCAGGACGGTCTGAGGGCATGCCGAGACCCGCGTCCGGCGACGGCCGTCGTGCCGGGCGCGGGTGTTCGTCAGGGGAGCAGGAGCGCGCGCAGGGCGCCGATCACCTCAGCTGAAGCTCCAGTGCTGGTTGGCGCCGCCGTTGGAGTCCCAGATCTGGACGGGGCTTCCGTTGGCGCTCTGCCCGGTCGGGGCTTCCAACGCCCGGCCGGAGGCGGCGTTGGTCAAGGTGTACGAACCGTCGCCGTTCCGGCTCGCCCGCCAGTGCTGGTTCGCACCGCCGTTGGCGTCCCAGATCTCCATCCGCGTGCCGTTGCCCGTCTGGCCACCCGGCTCGTCCAGGACCCGTCCGCTGCCTACGTTGGTCAGGGTGTAGGAGCCATCACTGTTCTGGCTCGCCCGCCACTGCTGGTTGGCGCCGCCGTTGGCATCCCAGACCTGCAGGGACGTGCCGTTCGCGGTCTGCGCGCCCGGCACGTCCAGTACCCGGCCCGCGGCGACGTCGGTCAGCGAGTACACCGTTCCGGAGACGATGCCACCCGAGTTCCCCGTACCGCCGCCCAGCGCGGACAGGACCGCGTCGTAGGCCGGCTTCTTGTTCCCGTTGTTGTCGAACAGCAGCGGGTTCTCCCCCGTGCGCCACGAGTCGCTGTCCCTGATCCCCCACACCGTGATACCGGTGCAGCGGGCGACGTTCATGCACGCCTTCGCGGTGTTCGCGTACGCCGTCGCCGGTGCCTGCGCGATGTCCAGTTCGGTGATCTGTACGTCCACGCCGAGCGCGGCAAAGTTCGACAGCGTGGTCTGGAAGCTCGACGGCGGTCCGCCGGTGCCGAAGTGGGACTGGAAGCCGACGCAGTCGATGGGCACACCGCGGGACTTGAAGTCGCGCACCATGTTGTAGACGCCCTGGGTCTTGGCGTCCGACCAGTTCTCGATGTTGTAGTCGTTGTAGCAGAGCTTGGCCGAGGGGTCGACGTTCCGGGCGGTGCGGAACGCCTCCTCGATGAAGCCGTTGCCCAGCACGTTCTGGAACACCGAGGACCGGTGCTGGCCACTGCCGCCGTCGGCGAACGCCTCGTTGACCACGTCCCAGGCGTAGATCTTGCCCTTGAAGTGGTTCATCTCGGTGGTGATGTGGTTGTTCATCACGCTGCGCAGGGCGGGACGGTTCGGTGGTGTCCCACTTCATCTCGTTCTCCGGGGTGACCATGTTGAATTCCCGGTCGAGAATCGTGGAGTACGCCGAGTCGCCGAGCTTCCCGGCGGCCACGGCCGTGCCGAAGTAGCGGCCGCTGTCGGCCGCTGCCGCGCCGAGCGTGCCGGAGGCCGCGTGGGCGGCGGGGTTCGCCGGGCCGGCCAGCACCAGTGCCGTGCCGGCTGCCAGTACGGCGGCCAGGGCCAGGGCCTTGCGCGGACGGGGCTCTTCGTTGAGCCAGGACATGACGGATCGTCCTCCTTGTGTGTGAGGGGGTTGCGACACCGACCACAAGCCGGTGCCGGCGTCGAGTCGGGCCGGTCACACAGCCGAACTGACCGGCAGTGCGCTCCACTGCTGGTTGGCTCCGCCGTTGCAGTCCCACAGGATCAGTTGTGTGCCGTCGGTGGCAGACGCACCGGGGTCGTCGAGGCAGCGGCCGGAGACCGGGTTGCGGTAACCGCCGTTGTACGCCTGCCATTGCTGGTTGCTGCCGCCGTTGCAGTCCCAGATCTCGATCTTGGTGCCGTTGGCGGTACCACCGCCCGTGGCGTCGAGGCACTTCCCGAGCGCCCGCAAAGTGCCGTCCGAGCGCGCGGACCACGCCTGCGCATCGGCGCCGTTGCAGGACCAGATCTGCACGGCGGTCCCGTTGGCGCTGTTGCCGCCGTTGACGTCCAGGCACTTCCCCGCGACCCCGGAGCGCACCGGCCCGCCCACGGAGACCGGCGGCTTGATCCAGCCTGCCGCGTCGGCGGCCTGCACCCCCGCGTGGAAGGCGTCCGCCATCTTGCGGAAGCCGTTGTCGTTGGGGTGCAGGGCGTCGGAGAGGTCTGCGGTGGTCAGCGCGCTCATGTCCACCAGGCGTACGTGTTTGCCGGCGGCCTGCTCGGCCTGGACGATGCCGGGCAGCCTGGCGTTGAAGGCGGCGCGGGTGGCCTCCTCGGTGCTGCTGGTGGAGACGATCACGGTGCCGACGAGGACGGTCGCGTCAGGGGCGTCGGCCGTGATCTGGTCGATGAGCGCATGGAGCCGGTCGGCGGCGGGATCAGCCTGAGAGCCGCCGTTCAGATCATTGGTGCCGATCTCCAGGGTGATCACGTTGGGCCGGTACCGGGCCAGCACGGAGTCCGCAATGCCGGCTATCTCATTGATGTGCCAGCCGGAGTGCCCTTCGTTGTCCGGGTCGGACATGGTGCCGTTGCGGCCCGAACCGACGAAGTCCACAGCGTGCCCATCGGCAGCCAGTTGGTTCCCCAGGAAGTCGCGGTAGCTGTTCCCGGACGGGCTGCCGACGCCCCAGGTGATCGAGTCGCCCAACGGCATCAGGCGCAGAGCGGTGGAAGCGGCGGCGGCCCGTGCGGCGGAGGCCGGTGATCCGGTGCCGGTGGCGGCCGCCGCGGGCAACGCGGTGCCGGTGCCGACCGCTGCCGTCAGCGCGGCGGCCAGGAGTGCCGAGTACTTCTTCATATGCGTTCCTCACTGGGTGCGGGACAGTGGGTGGGGGTGAACGAGCGGGGAGTCGGTCAGCGGGGGGTGAAGTCCTGGTTGCTGCCGGCCGTGTTCTTGCAGGGCCACTGGTCGAGCTGCCGGCCGGGGTTGCCGGCGCCGCCGTAGACGTCCAGGCACAGGCCGCTGTTCTGGTTCTGGAAGGAGTACGAGCCGTCGGGTTGCTGTACCGGCAGCCACAGACCGCCGGCGGCTGTGCTCGGGGTCTGTTGCACGATGTCGGGCGTACCGGCGGCCGTGGAAGCGCCGGACACGGCCACGACCAGCCCGGAGTTCTGGGCCTGCAACTGCCCGTAGCCGCCCGCGACCGGCACGAACTGGAACTGCTGGTTGCTCTGCCCGTTGCAGGTCCATTGGTCGATCGCGGCGCCGGCGCTGCCGGATTTGCCGTACACGTCCAGACACAGGCTGTCGCTGCCGATCACCAGCTGGTGGTAACCGCTGGGGAAGCCACCGCCGTCCGAGGACTGGACGCCTGCCTGCTGGATGACCTGCCGGGCGCCCTGCGGCCAGTTGGTGCCGCTGACCTGGACGTTGCCCGTCAGGACGTTGTTGTGCGGAGGACCGGTGGCCACGTAGGTGTTGCCGCCGTTGTACCAGTTGCCGGAGAACGTGCTGTCGTCGGTGTGGTTGTTCGCGTTGGCGTTGGTGAGCGCCCAGTTGCCGGCGTCCTGCACCACGTTGTGCGACAGCGTCAGATACCGGGAGCCCTCGTCGAGGTAGAGGGCGGTGGTGTGGTTGTTGTCGTACATGTAGTTGTCGGAGATCACCGAGCCGGGACTCGCGGACAGGTTGTAGATGCTGCCGCCGTCGAACATCGCGTTCTTGGTGTCGTAGATCAGGTTGTGCGAGACGGTGTTGTTCTTCAGCGTGGTGGGGGTGCTGTAGACGGGCTGGTAGGTGTACGTGCCCCGGTTGACGTAGTCCTGGCTGCCGCCCGGGTCGTTGACGCCCCAGCCCCAGCCGATGTCGATCCCGTCGTAGGGCAGGTGGTCGCACTGGTTGTGGGTGATCGTCGCGTTGGTGACGTAGGTGGACAGGATGGCGGCGGTCTCCTTGTAGTCGGTGCCGACGCCGCTGACCGTGTTGTTGATGATGGTGATGTTCTGGTTGGTCATCTGCGGGTTGCCGGGGTGGTGCGCGTCCGGCTGGATCCCGCCGACCTGGATGCCGCTGCCGGCGATGTCGGTGAACGTGTTGCCGGTGACGGTGACTCCGCTCGCGCCGAGTCCTGTGCCGGAGGCCGTGGCGACGCCGTCGTTGCCCACGCCCAGTCCGGCCTGCCCGAGTTCGGAGAACGTGTCGCCGGAGAACGTGATGCCGGTGGATGCGGAGACCTGTACGGCCGCGGGCATCTGCGCCCAGTGGTTGCGGGTGGCCTCGAACTGCGTGCACCCCGATTTGCAGGTGCTCAGCCAGTTGGCGGGCATCGCGTAGGCGCCGGTGATGTGCGCGCCGCTCTGCTGGTCCGCGTAGCCGTCGGGTCCGCTCGGGCCGAGCCAGGAGGTTCCCGTGAACCGGATGCCGGCGAAGCTCAGTCCGGTCGCGGGTGAGCCGTAGCTGCCGCTGATGCCTAGCAGGCTCTGCAGACGGGGCAGTTCGACGTCGAGGCTGTTCGGGTTCTGCCCGGGCTGGGCCCGGTAGTACAGGTCGCCGGTGGACGAGTCGAGATACCACTGTCCGGCCTGCTGCAGGAAGGCGTAGTTGTTCTCCAGGTACATCGTCCCGCCGGCGAACGGCGCGTTTATGGTGTCGTAGCCCCAGGAGTTGTTGTTCCACGCGGGCTGCTGCATGGTGACGGTCCTGCCGCTGATCGACTGGACCGGCGCGTAGCGGTCGGTGAAGGAGTTGATGCTCTCGACTTCCATGTGGCTCTGGTCCGAGAGGCCGGCCAGGTAGTCGAGGGAGGAGTCGGTGATGGTCAGGCCGCTCTGGGTGAAGGTGAAGCCGGAGCGTGGCACCTGGATCGCCGCCCGCGGCGCGCCCTTGCCGTTCACGTACAACTGGCGTGTGTTCACGCCGGTGCCGACGTGGGCCGACCAGATACTCTTCGCCTGATCATGCACCTGCCAACCTGTAATGTGCTGGGCGCCGGTCACGACCGGCTGCTGACCGGCCGCGGCCTGGTAGGTGATGGTGTGGCCGTTCTGGCCGCCGTCGCCGGAGCCGAAGGACAGCGGCTTGGACAGCCGGTAGGTGCCACCGGCCAGATGGACGACGACGTTCGAGTCGGCGGAGAGCCGGTGCGCTGGCTGCTGCGCCTGGTCGATGGTGCCGAACGGCCGCCCCGCAGTGCCGTCCCCGCCGGGAGCCGCATCCGGCGCCACATACAGGTCGGCGGCAGCCGCTTGCCGTGCTACCGGAACGGCGTACGCGGCCCCCGCGGTGGCCGAGCTGCCGGCCAGTAGCGCGAGCAGCGCCACGGGGGCGGCCCACAGGCCGCGGAGCGCTCTGGCTCTGGACATGGTCATCCTCCGGTGCTGACGCGTGTGGCGGTCCGTGACCGGCGGTGAGGCGGCCACGGACCGGAGGCCGTTCAGATCAGTTGAGGCTCCACTGCTGGTTGGAGCCGCCGTTGCACTGCCAGAGTTCCGCCAGGGCACCGTTGGCCGTGGAGGCCCCGGTGACGTCGAGGCAGAGCCCGGACTGGACGCCCGTGACGGTGCCGTCGGAGTTGACCTGCCACTGCTGGTTGGCGCCGCCGTTGCACGGCCAGGTCACCACCTTGGTGCCGGCGGACGTCTGGTTGTTGTACGCGTCCAGGCACATCTGGCTGCTGCCGCTGTAGACGGTCAACTGGCCCGAGGACGTGCGGGTCCAGGTCTGGTTGGCGGCGCCGCTGCAGTCCCAGATCTGCAGCTGTGTGCCCGCCGTGGTGGACGAGTTGGGCACATCGAGGCACTTGCCCGCGCCCACCGCGTGCAGCGCACCGGTGCTCGTTCCGCCGGAGGAGTTGCTGTAGCCGGCCGCGGTGATGTTGGCCTGGACGGCATTCTCGGTGGCGTCCGACGGGTAGCCGGAGGTCATCACGCCTTCGTAGAAGGTGCCCTGGGCGCCCTTGCTGTTGTCGCCGCCGATGCCCAGGATGATGGCGCCCTGTTTGCGCATCGGGTTGTAGCCGGCGACGTTGGGACGCGGACCGTCGTAGAAGGTCGACAGGCCACCGGACTGCGCGTTGCCGCCGCGGATCGCCCAGTGGTTGGCCCCGCCCTTGATGATGGCGGTCGTGTACCGGTAGTTGATGGTCGGGTCGCCCGCGTTGTAGTGCTGGTTGACTCCGGAGAACAGGCCGTTCTCCAGGTCGGCCATGATCCACGGACCGTTGCCCGAACCGTAGCCCCACACCTTGATGTTGCCGAAGTAGATGGCCTCCATGGTGCCGTTGCCGTCGTCGTTGCTGTCCGTCTCGGCGTTGCCGTAGTCGAAGCAGCAGCCGCCGTTGTAGTGCGTGCCGTCGAAGATCGCGTACATGCCCTCGGGGTTGTCCCCGGTCGCGATGCCGTTGGTGTGGTTGTTGCGGTAGCCCGTGCCGGGTGCCACGAAGACGCCGTAGGCCTTGTGACCGGCCACTGTGGTGGGCGCGGCGGTCGCGTTCGCGAGGTTGTCGGGGCCGCCCGCGGCACCGCCTCCGGGCGCCTGGGTGAGGTTGTTGCCGCGCCCGGACTGGTCGTAGATGATCGTGATCAGGCAGGTCGTCCCCGAGCAGAACGAGTCCTGGGCGGCGGCGTCGGCGTACCCGCCCGCGCTCAGGACGCCGATGTTCCGGGTGGTGTTGTCCGAGGCACGCCGGACCTGGTAGAGCGGCCCGTTGTACGAGGCGTACAACGCTCGCGTCGTGCTGTGCGCGGCCACGCAGGATGTACCGCCCGCCGCGTAGATGTCGCACGGACCGGACGTGGCGGCCCGGGCCGTGCCGGCCGTCGCGCCGGCCAGAGCTCCGGCGACGAGCGCAGTCGCGGCCCCTGCCCGGGCGACCGTCTTCCAACGGGTGCGGGCCGAGCGGGTCGGCGAAGGCACGTCTGCCTGAAGCGCCGTGTCGGCGTGCCTGCCACGGTGCCGTACCGCTGCCGATAAGCCCTGGATGCCACCGCGTCCGAACAGCAGGCGGCGTCTTGTACGTGTGGTTCCCATCTGATCTCCCTACCGTGCCGGCGCAACCCGGTCGGTTTGTGGCGGTGGCGCTGACGGATGCGGAAGCGCTGGAACGTGCCGTATTTGCAGTGGGATTGCAGAGAGGTTTCGGCGGGGAGGCGGTGCTCCCGGTGTCACGGGGTGGTCAAGGGCACGGAGCCTCCTGCTGCGAGTGTTGTTTGCGGAATCGATTCGACTGCTGATTCCTGTGGTGCGCAAGCCATCGGCACCGTCGAAAAGTTGCGGTGTGCCGGCAGGCGGACGACGGCACAATCGCCTGCCGCACGGAAGCCGAGCGGAGGAGGGTGTGGGGTCAGGGTCCTCCGCAGGTCCTACGATCACGCCGGTGAGCAGGGATTCAGTCGGCAGGCCGGGCCGCGGAGAGCCGGTTGGAGGGCACTGGCCGAAGGTGCCGAGCCTCGACCCGCCTGTCGCTGACGGATTCGCCTCGCGCCACGCCATTCACCCCGCACACAGCCAGTCGTGGCGTCCCGTCGAAGCGCTTGCGTCGAACCGATTCGCCCACGCCATCCGGTGCTGCGTGCGACCCGAACGTATGCCGTTGACAGCAGCTCGGCGCCGAACCAGCGGACTGATGGCACTCGGGCATTCGGTTGGCGGACGACGTTCGGCGTCGCCTGCAGGAACGCCTCGCGACCGAATGGCGGCCGGTGCTCACCGCCCCACCTGAAGTTGCCCTGCACCCGGCATCCGTCCCTGGGCCGCCGGCGGACGAGTTGGCCAAGGCGTTCCAGCCGTGCACCTCTACTGGCTGAGCGCGCCCAGCGGGTCGTCCAGTACCGGCTGCCACGCCAACTCGGCCGCGCCGACAAGGCTGTTGTGGTCGAGGGTGCAGGCGAGGATGGGGACGCCGCCGCTCTGGCCCCACAGGCTGCGGTCGGCGACGACGGCGCGCAGGCGCCCGGGGTCCGCGTCGAGGAGGGTGCGGTGGAGGCCGCCGAGGATGATGCGGTCGGGGTTGAGGATGTTGACCAGGCCCGCGAGGCCGAGGCCGAGGCGGTCGATGAGGGCCTCGGTGGCGGTGCGGACCGTCGGGTCGTCGTAGTGGTGGCGGATCAGGTCGATGGCCTGCTGGAGGAGGGAGATCTCGGGGCCGGGGTCGCGGCCCGCGGCCGTGAGCAGGGCCAGCGGGTCGGCCTCGACGTCGAGGCAGCCGCGGCTGCCGCAGTGGCAGGGGCGGCCCTCGGGGTTGACGGTGAGGTGGCCGACCTCCAGAGCCAGGCCCGAACTGCCCGTGTGCAGGCGGCCGTCCAGGACCAGCGCGCCGCCCACGCCCCGGTGGCCGGTGGCCACGCACAGCAGGTCCCGGGCGCCGCGGCCCGCGCCGTGCCGGTGCTCGGCGAGGGCGGCGAGGTTGACGTCGTTGCCCGCGAAGGCGGGCCCGGTGATGCCGGCCGCGCGCACGCACTCCGAGAAGATCCGCCGGACCGGCGCGCCCACGGGCCACGCCAGGTGCAGGGGGTTGAGGGCGAGCCCGTCCGGCTCGGCGACCGCGGACGGTACGGCGAGTCCGGCGCCGACGCAGCGCCGTCCCGTCGAGCGCAGCAGCTCGGCGCCCGCCTCCACGACCGAGCCGAGGACCTTCGCCGGGTCGGCGTCGACGGTCTCGCAGCCCGGCGCGGTGGCGACGATGCGGCCGCCCAGGCCGACCAGCGCCGCCCGGAAGCCGTCGGCGTGCACCTGCGCGGCCAGGACGACCGGGCCGTCCTCGGCGACTGCGAGCCGGTGCGAGGGCCTGCCCTGCGAGCCGGCCGCCGCGCCGGGCCGGGCGTCGACCCGGATCAGTCCGAGGGCCTCCAGTTCGGCGGCGACCGCGCCGGCCGTGGCCCGGGTGACGCCGAGCTCGGCGGTGAGCACCGCCCTCGTGGGCGCGCGTCCGGTGTGCACGAGCTCCAACGCGGGCCCGAGCGCCCCGCGCCCCCGGTCCAACCGCGCCCTCGAGGTGGTCCCTTCCCCCGTCGGCCGGGGGTCCGCCTTGCCGCTCATGAGGGCGAGTCTCCCATGATCCGCAGTTACGCCGGGCTACAGGCCGCCGACCCGAAGCGTGATGTTCAGCCGTCCCGTCAGCCCCAACTCCGGGGGCGCGGTGCCCGCGTACACCCGCGGCACCCCGTGGTGGGCGAGCCGGGACGGTCCGCCGAACACGAACAGGTCGCCGCTGCGCAGCTCGACGTCCGTGTAGGGCTTGGTACGGGTCTCGGTGTTGCCGAAACGGAAGAGGCAGGTGTCGCCGAGGCTGAGGGACACCACGGGCGCGTCCGAGTTCTCGTCGCTGTCGCGGTGCATGCCCATGCGGGCGTTGCCGTCGTAGAAGTTGATCAGTGCTATGTCATATGACACCGACTGTGCAATGTCACATGCCACTGCCGCCACCGCTGCCACTGTGCTCAGTGCATCGGCGACCGCCCGACGGCCCAGTTCGCCGAGCCACCCCGGAAACGGCTTCACCGGAGCACCGTCACCGTCGACCACCGTGCGGGCATAGCCGTACGGGTACCAGTGCCGGCCCAGGCAGACCTGCCGGGCGGTCATCGTGCCGCCGCCGGGCGTGCGCACCGTGCGCAGGCCGGCCGGTGGGCGCGCCCACTCGCGACAGGCGTCCAGCAGCTCGCGCTGGGCGGCCGCGGCCAGCCAGCCGGGCACATGCACCGCGCCGGGCGCAACCTCCCTGCGCTCCCGCGGGAACAGCTCGGCATCCATGTCGCCATCCTCCCCCACCGGCCGTGAGCTGGGGCTCGGCTAGCCTTGACGCACGATGAACGACCGTATGACGACGCCGTGGGGCGAGCTCGCGCTGGCCCGTTTCCCCGAGGACCCGCGCGAGAGGCTGCGCGCCTGGGACGCCTCCGACGAGTACCTGCTCAGGCACCTGGCGGCCGAGAAGGTCCCGCTGTCCGGCACGGTCGTGGTCCTCGGCGACCGCTGGGGCGCCCTGGTCACCGCGCTCGCGGCGCACCGGCCCGTGCAGATCACCGACTCGTTCCTGGCGCAGGAGGCGACCCGCGCGAACCTGGCCCGGGCGGGCGTCGAGGCCGGTGCCGTACGACTGCTGACCACCCAGGATCCGCCGCCCGACCGCATCGACGTCCTCCTGGTGAGGGTGCCCAAGAGTCTCGCGCTGCTGGAGGACCAGTTGCTGCGGCTGGCGCCCGCGGTGCACGAGGGGACGGTCGTCGTCGGCACCGGGATGGTGAAGGAGATCCACACCTCGACGCTGCAGCTGTTCGAGCGGATCCTCGGGCCGACCCGCACCTCGCTGGCCGAGCGGAAGGCCCGGCTGATCTTCTGCACGCCCGACGCCTCGCCGGAGCGGCCCGCGAACCCGTGGCCGTTCAGCTATGCGCTGCCCGACGGTATCGGCCCGG
This sequence comes from Streptomyces sp. NRRL S-646, assembly GCF_000720765.1. GTDB lineage: Bacteria > Actinomycetota > Actinomycetes > Streptomycetales > Streptomycetaceae > Streptomyces. Next base: position 40,321 of record NZ_JODC01000033.1, on the reverse strand, counting down.
TCTCGGGGCGCACCGTGGTCAACCACGCGGGTGTGTTCTGCGCCGACCGCCTCGACATCGGCACCCGCTTCTTCCTGCAGCATCTGCCCGCCGTGCCCGGCGGGCGGCGGGTGGTCGACCTGGGCTGTGGCAACGGCGTGGTCGGTACGGCGGTGGCGGTGGCCGAGCCGTCGGCCGAGGTGCTGTTCGTGGACGAGTCGTTCCAGGCCGTGGCCTCGGCGGAGGCGACGTACAAGGCGAACGGGGTGCCCGGGCACGCGGAGTTCCGGGTCGGGGACGGGCTGGCGGGGGTGCCGGACGGGAGTGTCGACCTCGTGCTCAGCAATCCGCCGTTCCACTCGCACCAGGCGACGACCGACCAGACGGCGTGGCGGATGTTCACCGGTGCGCGGCGTGTGCTGCGTCCCGGCGGTGAGATGTGGGTGGTCGGCAACCGGCACCTGGGGTACCACGTGAAGCTGCGCCAGGTGTTCGGCAACAGTCAACTGGTCGCCGGCGACCCGAAGTTCGTGGTGCTTAAGGCCGTCAGGAAGTGATCAGGCGGCAAACCGGCCGACGGTCCGGATGATCCCGGTCACCGCCCGCACCATCGCCTCCCTCCCCACGCTCAGGTACTTGCGTGAGTCGACCGCCTCGGGATGGGCGGCGAGGAAGTCGCGGATCGCGCCCGTCATGGCGATGTTGAGGGCGGTGCCGACGTTCACCTTGGCGATACCGCCCGCGACCGCCGCGGCGAGTTCGTGGTCCGGCACGCCCGAGGAGCCGTGCAGGACGAGTGGCACGTCCAGGGCGGCCGACAGGCGTTTGAGCAGGTCGTGGTCGAGGGTGGCGGTGCGGGTGGTCATGGCGTGGGTGCTGCCGATCGCGACAGCGAGGGCGTTCACGCCGGAGTCGGCGACGAAGGCGCGTGCCTCGGCCGGGTCGGTGCGGGCGCCGGGCGCGTGGGCGTCCAGTGGGGGCTCGCCCGTCTTGCCGCCGACCTGCCCCAACTCGGCCTCGATCCACAGGCCTTGGGCGTGTGCCCAGTCGACGGCGGCCCTGGTCGCGGCGAGGTTCTGCTCGTAGGGCAGGCGGGCCGCGTCGTACATCACGGAGCTGAATCCGGCGTCCGCCGCCTGGCGCAGCAGGTCGTCGCTCTGGACGTGGTCGAGGTGCAGCGCGACGGGCACTGAGGCGCGCTCGGCGGCGACGGCGGCCGCGCGGGCGAGCGGGAGCAGTCGGCCGTAGCGGAACGTGACGGCGTTCTCGCTGACCTGGAGGACGACGGGGGCCTCGGCGGCCTCGGCGCCCGCGATGACGGCCTCGACGTGTTCCAGGGTGATGATGTTGAAGGCGGCGACGGCGGAGTGCCCGGCGGCGGCCCGGGTGACGAGTTCGCCGGTGGTGACGAGGGGCACGGCTTCTCCCTTCAGGCAGTGTCGGGGCGTATCAGGGCGCCAGGATCACCGAGCGGGCCAGATGGCTCCGCCGGTCCGGGACGAGACCACACGCCCCGGCGACGGCCGAGTGCTCGGCGGCGGCCCGGGGCGCGAGTTCGCCCGTGGTGACGAGGGGCACGGCTTCTCCCTTCGGGCTTTTCGGGGTGCGTCAGGGCGCGAGGATCACCGAGCGGGTGAGGTGGCGCGGCTGGTCCGGGTCGAGGCCGCGGGCCGCGGCGACGGCGACCGCGAGGCGCTGGGCGCGGACCAGTTCGGCGAGCGGGTCGAGGCCGCCCGCGATCCACAGTCCGCCGGTTGCGCGCACCTGCTCGGCCAGCCCCTCGGGGGCTTCCCCGAGCATCCAGGTCGCCGTGCCGTGCGTGGTGATGCTGATGGGGCCGTGCCGGTACTCCATCGCCGGGTAGGCCTCGGTCCAGGCGAGTGAGGCCTCGCGCATCTTCAGCCCGGCCTCGTTGGCCAGCCCCACCGTCCAGCCCCGGCCCAGGAAGGTGAACTGGGTGCAGGCGACGAGCCCTTCGGGCAGCGGGGTCGTGAGAGCGGTACGGGCGTCGGCGACTGCGGCGTCGGTGTGCAGGCCCAGATGGGTGCGGAGCAGGGTCAGCGCCGTCGTCGCGAACCGTGTCTGCACGACGGACCGTTCGTCCGCGTAGTCGAGCACGACGAGGTCGTCGGCGGCCGCCATGACCGGCGTGTGCGGGTCGGCGGTGATCGCCGTGGTTCGCGTGCCTTCCCTCAACCGGCCGAGCAGGTCGAGGACTTCGGTGGTGGTGCCGGAGCGGGTGAGGGCCACGACACGGTCGTACGAGCGCCCGTGGGGGAACTCGGAGGCGGCGAAGGCGTCCGTCTCCCCCTGTCCGGCGCCCTCGCGCAGCGCGGCGGCCGCCTGCGCCATGAAGTACGAGGTGCCGCACCCGACGATCGCGACCCGCTCCCCGGGCGCCGGGAGCGCCGCGCGATGCCGGTCCGCTTCCGCTGCAGCGCGTATCCAGCACTCGGGCTGGCTGGTCAGCTCGTCCTCGACATGGGTCATTGCCGGGCCCTCCCCTGTTCCGATTCCTGACCTGATGGCACGCGTGATTGTTCTTGCAAGATATAGCCAGCTTTCGAGCAGAATCAAGCATTCGAGCTCATGCGGGGTGCGCTAGGGTCGCCGGAAGATCGAGGAACGGAGGGTGGGCATGTCCCGGGACGCCCGCTGGAAGGCGCTGCTGGAACTGCTCGTCGAGCGCGGCCGGCTGGACGTCGAGGAGGCGGCGGCCGAGCTGGAGGTCTCGGCCGCGACGATCCGGCGCGACTTCGACCAGCTCGCCGAGCAGCAGATGCTCGTCCGCACGCGGGGCGGCGCGGTCGTGCACGGGGTGTCGTACGAGCTGCCGCTGCGCTACAAGACGGCCCGGAACGCCTCCGAGAAGCAGCGGATCGCGAAGGCGGTGGCCGGCCTCGTCGCGCCGGGCGAGGCGGTGGGGCTGACCGGCGGCACGACCACCACCGAAGTGGCGCGCGCCCTGGCCGTGCGCAGCGATCTCGCCTCCGGTTCCCCGGCGCTCACCGTCGTCACGAACGCGCTCAACATCGCCAACGAGCTTGCCGTGCGCCCCCAGTTCAAGATCGTGGTGACCGGCGGGGTGGCGCGCCCGCAGTCGTACGAGCTCATCGGGCCGCTCGCGGACGGCGTGCTCGGCCAGATCACCATCGATGTGGCCGTGCTCGGTGTCGTCGCCTTCGACGTCACGCACGGCGCCGCCGCGCACGACGAGGCGGAGGCCGCGATCAACCGGCTGCTGTGCGAGCGCGCCGAGCGGGTGGTCGTCGCCGCCGACTCCAGCAAGCTGGGCCGGCGGGCGTTCGCCCGGATCTGCGCGGCCGAGTCGGTCGACATCCTGGTCACGGACACCGCGGCGAGCGCGGACACGATCCGCCGCTTCGAGGAGGCCGGGATCGCGGTCGTCACCGTCTGACTCCCGACAGTGCGCCCCGGCCGGCGCGATCCTCACCCCGGCCGGCTGATTCCGCCTAGGCTGGGGAGCGGGATGCGTGTCGGGGCAGGGAGGCTGCGATGGGCTCAGAAGCGATCGACCAGGGCGTCCCGGGGGCCTCTCCCCGGTATCTGCCGATCGCCGAGCACGGACTGATCGGCGATCTGCGCAGCGTGGCCCTCGTGGGCACCGACGGCACCATCGACTGGTACTGCTGCCCGGCCTTCGACGCACCGAGCGTCTTCGCGGCGATCCTGGACGCGGAGCGCGGCGGCTCCTTCGAGCTCGCGGCGTCCGTACCGGCGAAGACGAAGCAGTTCTACTTCCCCGACACCAACGTCCTGATCACCCGGTTCTTCACCGAGGACGGCGTCGGCGAGGTGCAGGACTTCATGCCGCTCAACGGCGGAAACGCCGAGACCGAGCGCCACCGGCTGATCCGGCGGGTGGTGTGCGTGCGCGGCTCCATCCCGTTCCGTACGCGGGTCGCCCCGCGTTTCGACTACGGCACCCGTCCGCACACCCTGCGCCTGGTCGGCGAGGTCGCGGTGTTCGCATCCGAGGGGCTGTCGCTCGCACTGACGGCGACGGTGCCGCTGGAGGCCGACGGGCCGGACGCGCACGCCGACTTCAAGCTCTCCGAGGGCGAGACCGCGGTGTTCGCGCTGGACCAGGTCGGCGGCGACGTGGAGCCGCGCCGGTGCGCGAAGCTGGAGGCGGAGGAGCAGTTCGGCACCACGGTGGCGTACTGGCGGCGCTGGCTCTCGGCCTCCAAGTACCGTGGCCGCTGGCGGGAGATGGTGCACCGCTCCGCCCTCACCCTGAAGCTGCTCACTTACGCACCCACCGGCGCGATCGTGGCCGCGCCGACCACGAGCCTGCCCGAGCAGCTGGGCGGCGAACGCAACTGGGACTACCGGTACGTATGGGTGCGCGACGCCGCCTTCGCCGTGTACGCGCTGCTGCGGCTCGGCTTCACCGAAGAGGCCGAGGCGTTCATGAAGTTCCTGACCCGGCACGTCAGTCCGAGCGCCGACGGCAACTCCGCACCCCTGCAGATCATGTACGGCATCGACGGACGCACCGACCTCACCGAACTCGAACTCGACCACCTGGAAGGCCATCAGGGCTCCGCGCCGGTACGGATCGGCAACGCGGCCGCCGACCAGCTCCAGCTCGACATCTACGGCGCCCTGATCGACTCGATCTACCTCTACGACAAATGGGCCAAGCCCATCTCCAGCGCCCAGTGGGACGACGTGTGCACGCTGGTGGAGTGGGTGTGCCAGCACTGGGACCAGCCCGACGAGGGCATCTGGGAGACCCGCGGCGGCCGCAAGAACTTCCTGTACTCCCGCCTGATGTGCTGGGTGGCCATCGAACGGGCCATCCGCATGGCCAACCGCCGCGGCCTGCCCGCCGATCTGCCCCGCTGGCGCGAGTCCCGCGACACGATCTACCGGCGGATCATGAAGCGGGGCTGGTCCGAGACCCGGCAGGCGTTCGTCCAGCACGAGGACGGCGACGACGTACTCGACGCGGCCGTCCTGATGATGCCGCTGACGAAGTTCATCGCCCCCACCGACCCCAAGTGGCTGTCCACCCTCGACGCGCTCACCCACGACCTGGTGTCCGACTCCCTCGTCTACCGCTACGACCCCATGGCCAGCCCCGACGGGCTGCGCGGCGACGAAGGCACGTTCTCCATCTGCTCGTTCTGGTACGTCGAGGCCATGGTCCACGCCGGCCGCATCGACGAGGCACGCCTCGCCTTCGAGAAGATGCTCACCTACGCCAACCATCTGGGCCTGTACGCCGAGGAGATCAGCCACACCGGCGAGCAACAGGGCAACTTCCCCCAGGCGTTCACCCATCTCGCCCTCATCAGCGCCGCCTTCAACCTGGACAAGGCCCTGGGCTGAGGGTGGTGCTGAGGACACCCTGAATCCGGTCCCCAGGCCCAGGGACGGCGGGCCCCGCGGCCGGAAGGATTCATCACGTCGGCAACCGGACCGACGCGGAATCCACCTCACGGACTCGGGGGAACACCCATGACCGAAACCTTCGCCAGGCGCCTCACCGGCGCCGCCGGCATCGCCGCCGCGGCCGCACTCATCGTCGAAGTACCCCTGTACTTCGTCTACTCGGGCCCGCCGCCGGACGCGAACGTGCTCACCCGGCTGCTGCTCGGAATCGTCGCCCTCGCCTGCCTGGTGGTGTTCGTGACGGCCTTCCGTGAACTGATCAAGCGCACGCATCCCGCCTACGAGTGGGCCGGCTCGATCGCCTCCGCGACGGGGCTGGTCTACGCGACGATCACCCTGGTCTCCATGGGACTGGAGGCCGGCGCGGTCATCGCCACCGACCATCCGATCGATCCGACCATCACGGTCGAGGGGACCTACATCCTCTACGGGTCGATCTCCCGGCTGATGCTGGGCCTCTTCCTGACGGCGGTCGGCTACATCGTCGCGCGCACCGGCGTCCTGCCCCGCTGGATCGGCCGCTCGGCCTACGTCCTGGCCGCGATCAACCTGGCCTTCGTACCGTCCCTGTTCTTCGGCAACACGCCCGCGCACTTCTACGCGGCGAACGGCTGGGGTACGACGGCCCTGATGGGGGCGATCCTCAGCTACTGGCTGCTGGCCGTGGGCATCTCCATCTACCGGAGCTCCACCCGCCCTCACCGCACTGTCGCCGCGTAGCCTCAGAGGCCAATCACCGGGATCTCACCACTGGAGATTTGATGACGAGCCTCGACGGCATACCCGGCCCTGCCGCGGTCGAAGTCGACTCGCCACGCGCGCTGACGCTCTCCCGAGTGCGGTTGGGCGCCGGCGGACCGCTGGGCAGTGTGCGCATCGCGGACGGGCGGGTCGTCGCCGTCGAGGTGGACAGGGAGCTCGGCGGCCCGGTGCTCGACATGGACGGGCGGACCGTACTGCCGGGCCTGTGGGACGCCCATGTGCACGCGGCGCAGTGGGCAGGCAACCGTCATCGGGTCGATCTCGCCGGGCTGGAGTCCGCGCGGGCGGTCGCTGAAACCGTACGTCTGCACGCGGTCGGTCTGCCCGAGGACGAGATGGTCATGGGACAGGGCTTCCGGGACGGCCTGTGGCCGGACACGCCTCACAGGACGTTGCTCGATTCCGTGTGCCCGGATCGGCCGGTCGCGCTGATCAGTGCCGATCTGCATGCCGTCTGGCTGAACTCGGCGTGCCTGGCGCTGGTCGGCCGCGGCGACCATGCGACGGGACTGCTGCGCGAGCACGAGTGCTTCGAGGCCCTGCAGGCGCTGCCCGAGGTGGCCGACGAGGTCCTCGACGAGTGGGTGGCGCAGGCCTGCCGCGATGCGGCCGGCCGGGGCGTGACGGGCATCATCGACTTCCACTTCTCCGACAACCTCGCCGACTGGTGTCTACGGGCAGCGGGTTCGGCGCTCGCTGTGCGGGTGCTGGCCGCCGTCTATCCCCGGCACCTGGACTCGGCCGTCGAGGGCGGGTTGAGGACGGGGGACGTACTGCCCGGCACCGGAGGCCTGGTCCGGGTCGGCCCGCTCAAGCTGTTCACGGACGGTTCCCTCAACACGCGGACGGCGCTGTGCTGCGACCCCTACCCGGGGCTGGAGGGCACGAAGGAGGCATACGGCATCCAGGAGACCTCGTACGAGGAGCTGGTCCGTCTGATGCGGCGTGCCGCCGCCCATGGCATCGAGCCGGCCGTGCACGCGATCGGTGACCGGGCCAACGCCCTCGCCCTCGACGCGTTCGCGGACGTCGGCTGCCGGGGTCGCATCGAGCACGCCCAGCTGCTGTCGGCCGCCGATGTGGCGCGGTTCGCGGAACTGGGCGTCACCGCCGGGGTGCAGCCCGCGCATGCCGCCGACGACCGCGATGTGGCGGACCGGCACTGGGCCGGGCGCACCGGGCGCGCCTTCGCCTACGGCGACCTGCTGGCCTCCGGCGCCCGGCTGGAGTTCGGCTCCGACGCTCCCGTCTCGCCGCTCGACCCGTGGCTGGGCATCGCGGCGGCGGTGCACCGGACGGACGACGGGCGGCCGGCCTGGCATCCGGAGCAGCGGATCCCGGTAGCGGCGGCCCTCGCCGCGTCGGCACAGGGACGCTCAAAGCTCCGGGTCGGCGACGCGGCCGACCTGGTGGTCGTGGACGTGGACCCGTCGGAGGCGGACGCATGCACGCTGCGGGAGATGCCGGTGCACGCCACCATGCTGGGCGGGCGGTGGACGCACGGGCCGCACTGACCGGTACGCCCGGTCCGCGCTCGCCGGTGTCCTGCCGCGAGCGCAGGGCGCGTGTCTCCGGCCGCCCTGTTGCATGCCCGGTCCCGCGGCCTGGGCGACGACCAGGACATCAGCAGGGTCGGCAACTGGCTCAGTCATCCGAAGGTGACTCTCAGGGACACCACGGCCTCCATGCACGCGGTCCGCGGGCACTCGCGCGGCGGGCCGGAACAGCTCCGTCTACTGTCAGTCCCGGCCCGGTCGCCACCGACCCGTGGCCGGCCGACAACGGCGTGGCGGCCACGGTGAGCCGAGCGACCGGCGCCGATCCGTCGACCGTGACGGCAGACGCCGCGAAGGCGACGGTCACCGGCCGGTTCTCGCAGGCCGCCGAGGTCGCGGGGGCCGTCCTGTTCCTCGCGGGTGCCGGGGCCGCGAACACGGTGGGTACCGACCCGCGGGTCGACGGCGGATTCGTGCCCACGCGGTAGCCGACGGATGCGGCGTAAGCGGATCCTGCAGATAACCGGCCGGAACCGCAACCTTTCAGCCATCCTGTATGTCTCATCAGATATCCATACGAACGATGCTTCGGGGGACGTGATGAGACGAAGCAGAGCAACACGCAGCAGAACCGCATGGGCAACGCTCATGCTCCTGGGCACCGCGATGGGAGCGACCGCGGTTCCCGCAGACGCCGCACCGGCCGCCACCACCCAGACCGTCACCTGCCCCACCGGCTGGGGCAGCCTCGCCAAGACACACTCAGCATCCACGACGACGCCGGTCAGGAACGTCAGGACCGGCCGCCACACCTGCTACGACCGGATGGTCATCGACATCCCCGGCGCGGGCCGGAGCAGCCTCGGCTACTCCGTCAGGTACGTCAGCCACCTCTACCAGGACGGATCCGGGCGCCTCATACCCGTCGGCGGCGGCGCCGTCCTCGAGGTGCGGGTGCACGCACCCAGCTACGACCCCGAGACCGGCGCACCCACCTATCCCGCCCGGGCGGGCCGTCCGCTGCCGGGCGTCGACCTCACCGGGTACCGCGCCTTCAGGGACACCCGGTTCGCCGGCAGCTTCGAGGGCGACACCCAGCTCGGGCTCGGCGTCCGGGCCCGGCTGCCGTTCCGTGTGCTTCGGGTGGACGGCCACGTGATCGTGGATGTGGCCCACACCTGGACCGGCAAGCCCTGAAGCGCATCATCCGCCGAGAGAATCGAGAGAGCCGAGCCAGTCGATCAGCAGCCGGTTGACCTCCTCGGGGCGTTCCTGCTGGATCCAGTGGCCGCAGCCGTCGAGGACGTGGGAGGAGGTCAGACCGGGAAGAGTGGTGGGGTACGCCTTGATCGCGTCCGCCAGCCAGGTGGTGGACGCGTCGAGGGATCCGCCCACGAACAACGAGGGCTGCGCGATGGGGGCGCCGTGGTGGGCGGCCAGGTCCTCCCAGTCGCGGTCCATGTTCCGATAGCGGTTCAGGGCCCCGGTCAGGCCGGTCCGCTCGAACTCCCCGACAAAGACGTCGAGTTCGGGCTCACCGAGCCAGTGCGGCAGGCGGCCTGCCGGAAACCTGTCGCGCAGCGTGCCGCCGCGGCCGACGAAGTGCGGGTCGGGCGCGCCGGGCGCCGGCATGGTGTCGGCGGACAGGGCCGCGTAGAAGCCGGCGAGCCAGCCTCGCACGTCGGGTTCGATCTCGGCCTCGGCCCGGCCGGGGCTCTGGAAGTAGGAGACGTAGAACTCCTCCTCGCCGCCCATCCCCGCGAAGACCTCGCTGGGCCTGGGGCCGCCGGGCGGGGTGTAGGGCACGCTCAGCAGCCCGACCGCGCGGAACACGTCGGGCCGCAGCAGGACCGAGCCGGCGGCAATGGTGGCGCCCCAGTCGTGCCCGACGATCACGGCGGACTGCTCGCCGAGGGCGTCGACCACGGCGATGTTGTCCGCGACCAGGTCGAGCATGCGGTACGCGGCCACGTCCCCGGGTTTGGAGGAGCGTCCGTAGCCGCGGACGTCGAGGGCCACGGCACGGTGGCCGGCGGCGGCCAGGGCCGGCAGCTGGTGCCGCCACGAGTACCAGAACTCCGGAAAGCCGTGCACGAGCAGCACCAGGGGCCCGCTGCCCTGCTCCACCAAGTGGGTACGGCCGGCGGGTGAGGGCACAAGGCGGTGATGGGGGCGGTCGGCGGCGGGGGTCTGCGGCATGGGTCCCTCCCGGGGCGAGCGTGACCGAAGGCGCGGGCGACGATCATGCCGGGTGCGGGACGACGCGGTCGATGCCTGTTGCTGTTTCGGCAAAGCGACAAGGGCGTGCGCCGGGCTGCAAACCCAGATACTGCGCGGCGAGTACGAGTACCGGCCTGCAGGCCCCGTCCTCGGGCCGCAAGCCCGTGCACCGGTCGCCTGGCCGGAACCGGGAGGCGGACTCATGGGGCGCAGGGCCCATTGCCCGGCGACAGGCACCTTCCACGGGCCCTGCGTCCGGGCGCCGGACCGCAAGCGCCCATGCCACGACGAGCGCATGCGCTGGACGGCAGCCCCCTGCACCGGACCGCAAGCCCACGCACCCACACAGCAGGCCAGCGCCAACCACCCGACGCCTCCCGCACCGCAAGGCCCCGGGCACGCAAGCCCCCAAGCCCCTCAACCAGCGCAGGCACCGGACACCACACGCCTCCACCAGGCCGCGAACCCACACACCCCCAAAGCAGGCCAGCGCCAACCACCCGACGCCTCCCCGCACCGCAAACCCCCAGGCACGCAAGCCCCCAAGCCCCTCAACCAGCGCAGGCACCGGACACCACACGCCTCCACCAGGCCGCAAAACCACGCACCCACACAGCAGGCCAGCGCCAACCACCCGACGCCTCCCGCACCGCAAGGCCCCGGGCGCACAAGCCCCCATGCCCATCAACCAGCGCAGACGCCGGACACCGCATGTCTGCACCAAGCCGCAAACCCAGGCGACAGGCCGCAAACCCGTGCGCCACGCCGTGGCAGGCAGCGAACGCCTCGCCAGGCCGCAAGCCCAGGTGCCAGCCGTAGCCGCGCGAGGAGCGCAGGTACCCAGCGGCGGAGGCGAACCGGGCCGCAGAACCAGGCGGCGGACCGCAAGCCCCCGTATCAGCGCGGACGTCGGCTGCTGGGCGCGTGAAGAGGACGGGCATCCGTCGGCAGGCCCGAGCACCGCGGACCGCCGGGATTCTCGGCCGCTCAGTCGTCCGCGAGCAGTTCCACCGGTGTGGCGATCACGTCCACGAGGGCGTCGCCGCGTAGTGCGGTGAGGGCGAGGGGGCGTCCTATCGCGTCCTCGAGCATCAGACGCTGCAGGGCCTGTGCGCTGGTCACCGGTTCGCCGTGGGCGGTGATCAGCAGGTCGCCGTCTCGCAGCCCGGCACGGGCGGCGGGGGACGCGGGTACGACCTCGACGATCCGCAGGCCCGTGCGGCGGCCGGTGCGTGCCCGCAGCAGTGGCGGCAGCGGCGCGGGGGTACCGGCGAGGCCGAGATAGGCGCGGCGGACTCTGCCCTCGGAGAGCAGGGTCGTGATGATCTGGCGGCTGGTGCCGTTCACGGGGATGGCAAGGCCCAGGCCGACGTCGGCGATGGCGGTGTTGATGCCGACGACGCTGCCGTCGGCCGTGGCGAGTGCCCCGCCCGAGCTGCCGGGGTGGAGGGTGGCGTCGGTCTGGACGACGTCGTCGATGACGCGGGTGGCCCGGCCCGCGCTCGCCGGCAGCGACCGGCCCAGCGCGCTGACCACGCCGGCGGTGACGCTGCCGGTCAGCCCGAGGGGGTTGCCGACCGCCACGACCAGCTGTCCCACCCGTAGTGCGTCGGCCTCGCCGAGCCGGGCCGGGGGCGGGGTCGGCCCGTCGGCGCGCACGACCGCGAGGTCGGAGAGCGGGTCGGCGCCGATGACGTGGAAGGGGGTGGTCGTGCCGTCCGCGAAGGACGCCGTACCGGCGTCGGAGTGCCCGACGACATGGGCGTTGGTGAGCAGGAAGCCGTCGTCGGTGAAGACCACGGCGGAGCCGGTCCCCATGACGAATCGGCCTCTGGATCGGCGGTGCGCGACGTTCAGAGCCGCCACCTTCGGCGTGAGTTCGACGGCGACGGAAGTGACGATCTTCGAGTAGGAGTCGAGCGCGGCCTGCTCCTGACGGGAGCGGTCGGGCTCGGAAAGTGTCTCGGCCACGAGTCGACCTTTCCGCTGGCCCAAGGGCGTGCATTACATGCTTACACCCTTGCTCGGACAGACGGACCGGACTTCGCTGCGAGCTGACGTCAGGGTCTGTTCAGCGTGTGCGGGGCCCCGCCGTGCCGGAGTTCGTCGGTCTCGATGTGCGCAGGGTGCCGACCGTCCTCAGCAGGCGGTCGGCGGGTGCGCGCAGCTCGGGGTGGGCATTGACCGTGTTCCGCAGACCGCGCACGGGTCTGCGCCACAGCCGGTGGGCCGCCGCGACCGGGTGGGGGCGGCTGGCGAACCCTTCCGCCACGCGAAGCTCGCGGGTCTTGAGCCAGTCCTTGTACTCCTTGTCGCCGCGCCCCAGGTCCATCAGCGTCACCCCGTGCCGGGCCGCCGCCTCGGCGGTGCGCAGATGCATCATCAGGCCCGGCGAGTAGTAGTGCAGATCGGGGTCGTACGCGGTGAACCATGCGGCCAGCACGGTGCGCGACCTGGGCCCGAAGTGTGCCGCCACCGGTCGGTCGCCCGCGTACAGCACCGACAGCACACCGGTGAAGTGCTCCTCGCGGACCTGGAAGAGATGGTCCACCAGGTCGACGATCCACGGCCGCGAGAAGCGGTCCATCCGGCCCGTCCTGCGGTACTGGGCGGATTTCCACTGCATGAGCCGGCGCAGCATCCGCGGATCGCGCTCGTCGAACTCGAACCGCACCTCACCGACGTCGCGCCCGAGACGGCGTTCCTTCTTCAGCGTCGTCTTGGCCAGCCCGGGGTACGCACCGCGCAGCCAGGTCGCATAGCCGCTCTCGTCGGGCTTCAGATCGACGACCGGGGAGGCGAACATCCCCGTGACATGCCGGCCGAACGGTTTCTGTTCCTCGACGAGATGGTCGAACTCGAAGATGGACAGCCCGCAGGCCTTCAGCAGGTCCTGGGCGTCCCAGGTGACTCCGGGGCGGTGCACCAGCGCCTGGCAGTCGGACAGGCCGAGCCCGATGGCCCGGCCGACGCCGAAGGCGTTGCGCTCGTACGGGAGGAAGCCGACCGGCGCCCCCGCCTCACGCAGGACGGCGATCCGTGTGCCGGCGCGGTACCTGCCGATCCCGAGCGCGAACTCCGGAGCCAGGAAAGGATTGGCGTACTCGGGGGATTCGTCCATCGCCGCATGCCACGCCGTACGCAGCGAGCTGCTCAGTTCGTCGACTCTGTGGGTCGTGACGTCCACGTCAGATCATCCGCCCTTCCACAGGCTCCGCGAGGGACGACCCGGCCGCAGCGCAGGCCGGTAGAGCGTGTGGACCCCTGTTCATTGATCGCATCCGCGACCGCTCCCCCCGTGACGTCCCCCCGCGGCGCGCTGTCCGCGTCCTACCACGTTCTTTGAGTATCAGCCGGTTCCCGGCCGTGTACACGGTCGTTCCGCGGTTGATTCTCAGGTTCCGAACTGTCCGCCGAGGATCAAACGTCGCGAAACAGTACGCATGTTGTCAAGAGTGCCTGCCGCTACAAAACGGCAGCAGAAGAAGTGGTCCTTGCCGCCGCACGTACATTTCACGCCGTCCTCATGTGCGGGCCGTTTCGCCGGGCCGGGGTCCAACTAGCGTCGTGCAGTGGCCCGAACCGACCTGAGTGAGGTTTCGATGTCCGCAAGACACACCCTCGCCGCCCTGGCGCTGGCTCCGGTGCTCGCCTTCCCGGCGGCGGCTCACGCGACGACGTACGACGGCTCCGGCGTGCCGCCCCAGAAGACGCGCTTCGACCTGCAGGCGCACCGCGGCGGCATCGGCATGACGACGGAGGAGTCCCTGGAGGGATTCGGCAAGGCGATGCGTCTCGGAGTGTCCACCCTGGAGCTGGACACCCAGATCACCAAGGACGAGAAGGTCGTCGTCAACCACGACCGGCAGATCAGCGCCCAGAAGTGCCGTGATACCGCGCCCGTCACGCCGGGCGACCCGATGTATCCGTACGTCGGGAAGTACATCAAGGACCTCACGCTGGCCCAGATCAAGACCATGGACTGCGGTTACCAGCAGCTGCCCGGTTTCCCCGAGCAGGAGGTGGTCAAGGGGTTCCGGATGGTCGAGCTGAAGGACGTCCTGAACCTGGTCAGGAGCTATCACGCCAAGCAGCTCAAGCTGAACATCGAGACCAAGGTCGAGGCGGGAGCCCCCGAACAGACGGCGCCGCGCGCGCTGTTCGTGCGCCGGGTCCACGAGGAGATCCACCGCTCCGGCATCGAGCGCCAGGTCACCGTCGAGTCCTTCGACTGGGGCGCGCTGAAGGCGATGCACAAGCTGGCCCCGAAGTGGCCCCTCGTCGCGCTCACGAACTACGACTTCCTTCAGGTCGGACAGCCCGGCGCCTCGCCGTGGCTCGGCGGGATCGACGCCGACGACTACGGCGGCGACTTCGTGAAGGCGGCCGCCACCATCCCCGGTGTCAAAGCCCTCTCCCCCAACTACGGCTTCCCGCAGAACGGCAAGGTCGGCGACCCGGACTTCCGCTTCTACTCCGACCGGACCATGGTCGAGGAGGCTCACGCACGGGGCCTGAAGGTCATCCCGTGGACCTGCGACGATCCGGCCACCGTGGAAGCGCTGATGGACATGGGCGTCGACGGCATCATCACCAACTACCCCAACCACGTCCGGCAGATCATGGCCGACCGGGGCATGCGCCTGCCCAAGCCGTACGAGCCCCGTTGACACAGGCACCGCGCCGGCGCTCCTCGATTCATCGGCCCGGGCGATGCAAGTGATCTACGTCTCAGCGGGTGAACCGGGGGCCGGCCAACTCGGTCACAGCAGATGACGTAGTCATCGAGTGCCCGAGGCGGATGATCCGTGCCGGCTCATAAGGACGCCCCCCACCGTGCCCAACACCCAGCAGGACACCCCCACTTCGCTCCTCCCCGACCCCTCCATACCGGCGCCGGTCGCGTCTCCCCCGCGTGACCGGCGCCCCCGTCCGTCCGGCCGCCGTGATCCCTACCTCCTGGCGACCGCCCTTTTCGCCGCGTACGCGGCCCTGTCCGTCATACGGTACGAGCATCTGGCGACCCGGTCCTGGGACCTCGGCATCTTCGAGCAGGCGGTCCGCGCGTATGCCCATCTGCAGGCGCCGGTCGTCGATCTGAAGGGGCCCGGGTTCAACATCCTGGGCGATCACTTCAGCCCGGTGCTCGCTCTGCTCGCCCCCCTCTACCGGCTCTTCCCCTCCCCTGTCACGCTGCTGGTCGCCCAGGCTGCCCTCTTCGCGCTGTCGGCCGTGCCAGTGACCCGCGCGGCAGCCGGGCTGCTGGGGCGGCCGCGCGGGCTCGTGCTCGGGATCGCGTACGGCCTGTCCTGGGGTCTGCAGCGGGCCGTCGACTTCGACTTCCACGAGATCTGCTTCGCCGTACCCCTGATCGCCTTCAGTCTGGAGGCGCTGCCGGCCCGCCGGTGGCGGCCCGCGCTGTGGTGGGCGCTGCCGCTGGTGCTGGTCAAGGAGGACCTGGGCCTGACAGTGGCGGCCATCGCGCTGGTCGTCGCCCTGCGCTGCCGCCGCTCTCCGCGCCCGCTCGTGTACGCCCTCGCGGTGGCGGTCCTGGCCATCGCCGCCACCCTCGTCACCCTCACCCTCGTCATCCCCTCCTTCAACACCACCGGCGGCTACGACTACTGGACCAAGGTCGACAGCGGCTTCACTCTCTTCGACGGCACAGGTACCAAACTCCGCACCCTGGCCTGGCTGTTGATCCCCACCAGCGGTCTGCTCGCGCTGCGCTCACCCCTGTTCGCCGTGGCCCTGCCCACCCTGGGCTGGCGCTTCTACTCCGCCGACGACCACTACTGGGGCACCGACTGGCACTACAGCGCGGTCCTGATGCCGGTCGTCGCACTGGCCCTCGTCGACGCCCTCGCTCGGGCGCGTGTGAGCTCCCGGCCCTGGCTGCGTTCGTACGCCCAGCACACGCCCGCGGCGGTCGCCGGAGCCGCACTGGCCCTCACGACCACCCTCCCGCTGTCCACGCTCACGGACTCCGCCACCTACGACACCCCCGAAGGCGTCCCCCGCATCGAACGCGCCCTGGCCCGCATCCCAAGCGGCGCGACGGTCGAGGCCGACATCGGCCCCAGCAGCCGTCTCACCTCCCGCTGCCGCGTCTTCTGGATCGGCGACACGCGGGGCATCGCTCCCGACTACATCGCCTTCCACAACACCAGCCAGTGGGTCGGCGACGTCCGGGCCTACGCCCGTCAGCTGCACCCCGATGCCCGTTACGTGATCGACGACGCCGCCTACGGTTACTTCGTCCTCAAACGCAGCTCGTGATCGTCAGGCGCCGGACGTCATTGACAAGCCGGATCCGCCAAGGTTGTCATGTGCACATGCTGCGATGCCCTGGGACCTGCTGCACTCGCCGCGGGTACCGTCGTTGAGCGGGCGCCGCGCGCTGCTCGACGCCGCCCTGGCCGAATTGACGGCCCGCCCCGGAGTGCTCCTCCACGGTCCCGCGGGCATCGGCAGGTCCACGCTCCTGACTGCCCTCTCGGCGTCCCTGGCCGCGCAGGACGAGTCATGCACGGTGTTGCACTGCTCGCCCGCCCAGGAGGACGCCCGGCTTCCGTTCGTCGGCCTGATCGACCTGTTCACGCGGGTGCCGGAGAACTGTCTGGAGGCCCTGGCACCCCAGCCCAGGGCGGCCCTGCGGGCGGTTCTGCTGCGCGGCCCGGAGCCGGCCGACGACCAGGGCCGTCTCGCGGTGCGCGTCGCCGTGGTCGACGTGCTGCGCGCCCTTGCCGCCACCGGTCCCGTGCTGCTGGTCGTCGACGACCTCCAGTGGCTCGACGAGCCCAGCGCCGAGGTGCTCGCCTTCGCCGTACGCCGTCTCGAAGGCCTCGCCGTCCGGGTGGTGGCCGCCGAGCGGGTGGCCGACGGCGAGCAGCCCGAACGGCTGCGCTACTGCCCGCCGGGCACCGTCGAACTGCCTGTGCCGCCCATGGCGGACGGCGAGGTGGCCCACCTCGTGCGCACGGCCATCGGTGCCGATCTGCCGTCGGCGGTGCTGCGCGCGGTCCAGGACACGGCTGCCGGAAACCCGTCGTACGCACTGGAGTTGGGGCGGGCGGCCCCACGCGATGCGGCGTCCGTCGGCTTCGGGCGGGCGCTGCCCGTGTCCCGGAGGCTGCGCGCAATGGTGCTGGACCAGGTGCGTACGCTGCCGAAGACTGTGCGGCACACTCTCCTCGTCGCGTGCGCCGCGGCCCGCCCCAGCCTCACCGTGCTGCGTGCCGCCGGGCTTCCCGACCCCGCCGCGGACCTCGCGGAGGCCGAACGGCTCGGTGTCGGGGCGGTCGACGCCGACGGAACCGTACGTTTCAGCCATCCACTGCTCCGGGCCGCCGTCTGTGCCGACGCCCCCGAGTACAGCCGCCGGCAGGCGCACGCCCTGCTGGCCCGCGCGGTCACCGAGCCCGTGGAGCAGGCCCGCCACCTCGCCCTCGCGCACCCGTACGAGGACGAGGCCACCGCGCGCACGCTGATGTCCGCGGCCGAACTGGCGCGGCGCGACGGCGCACCCGATGCCGCCTTCGAACTGGCCGGGCTCGCCGCCCTGCGCACTCCCGGCGACCGCCCCGCCGACCGGGCAGACCGGCTGCTGGCCGCGGCCGACTACGCATGTGACGCCGGGCAGCTGGAGGAGGCGGGGCAGGCGGCCGAGACCGTGCTCACCGGGTCGGGCTCCGCACGGCAACGGGTGCGGGCCCGGCTGATCCTGCTGCGCAACGCCGGGCAGGCGCTCGGGGGTGCTCGTGACCTGATCGAGGAAGGCCTGCGGGACGCCGCCGGCGACGCGGAGGCCGAGGGCTGGCTGCACCACTGGGCGGCCGTACGCGGTCTGCTGTGCGGGGAGTTGGCGGAGGCCGCCCGGCATGCCCGGCGCGCTGCCCGGCAGGCGGCCCGGGCAGACGACACCGACACCCGGATCGGCGCCCTCGCCACCCTCGCGCGAGTGCAGTCCCTGGCCGGGGAGCCGGCCTCCGCCGGCGCCGCACTCGACGAGGCCCTCAGCCTGGCCGGTGGCGCCGACGCCGGCCCGGAGAGCTGGGGACTGATCCGGATGCGGGCGATTCTCGCCCTGGACTCCGACCAGGTCACCGAGGCCGGGCAGCAGGTCGCCGAACTCCTCGCGGACATCGGCGAGTTCGCCGGGGTCGAGGAGGTCATGGCGACCTTGGTGGCGCTGACCCGTATCCAGGTGCGCGCCGGGCACTGCCGGGAGGCACTGCGCACCGCCGCCCGCTGCTCGCGCGCCCTCGCCGAGACGGGCGTCCAGGCGGCTCCCGCACTGTACGCGGCGGCGCTCGCGGCGACCGCCGGCGGCACCGCCGACGAGGCCCGGCGACTGGCCGAGCAGGCGGTCAGGGCCTCGGAAGCGGACGGCGACCGGCTGTTCCTGCTGCGCGCACTGGCGGTGCTCGGACAGGCCGAGCTGCTCGCCGGCGACCCACGGGGCGCGGCGGCCGCGGCCGAGTCGCTGCACCGCGTCAGAGAACTCGGCGAGGCGATGGGCGCCGCCGATCCGCCGTTGCTGCACTGGTACGGCGACCTGGCCGAGGCCCTGGTGATCCTGGGCGAGACGGACACCGCCGGGGCTGTGCTCCGCGAGGCCCGCACACGGGTGTCCGGCGATACGCCCGGCAGCGTACTGGCGGCTCTGGAACGGGCGGACGGGCTGCGGGAGGCGGGGCTCGGCCGTGCGAAGGAGGGGGCGGTACGGCTGCATGCCGCGGTGGACCGCCTGCGTCAACTCCCCCTGCCCGTGGAGCTGGTGCGCACTCTGATCGCGCTCGGCGCGGTCGAGCGCCGGGCACGCCGCAGGACCGCGGCACGGGCGGCCCTCACCGAGGCACTGGAGACCGCGACACGGATCGGCGCCGCTCCGCTGGCGGCCCGGGCCGGGGACGAGCTGGCGCGGCTGGATGCCGGGGACCGCAGCGGCGAGGCGGGCACGGGCCGCCCCGAACTCACCCCCACGGAGGCGAGGATCGCCGAACTGGTCGGTGGCGGGGCCACCAACCGCGAAGTCGCCGCGGAGCTGTTCATCAGCGTCAAAACGGTGGAAGGCGCCCTGTCACGGGTCTACCGCAAGGTCGGTGTCCGCTCGCGCACCGCGCTCGCCCACGCGATGGCCGTCGCCGTCATCGCGTCCGGTACGGCGGCCGTGAACTTGGGCGACGACGACCAAGTCAGTGTCGGCACACAGGCAGTGACGGCGAGTCAGCCCGTCCGGGTCCGGACGGCCCGGGCGCTCGACACGCGCCGCTGACGTGACATCCGGCGTTCACGTGACATCAGTTGTTAACACGTGAAGCAAGGGTTCCCCCGCTTATGCGGGTGGGGCGGATGTTCCTACGTTGAAGCCGTTCCGCTTCCGGCACACCACCCCCCACCTCCGGAGAACCTCAGTGAAGTCACGTCTGAAACTGCTCGGCCTGGTCACCGTGCCCGCCCTGCTCGCCGCCGCCGTACCCGCCGCCTACGCCGCCGGCACCGCCCAGCCGCACGCAACGCGCGCAGCCGTCACCGGAGATGTCCTCAAGGGACTGAACAAGAACGCCACCCGCACCGGCCACGTCGCCGCCGGAAAGCGCATATCGGTGGCCATCAGCCTGACCCCCAGACACAACAAAGCACTCGACACCTTCGTCGCCAAGGTCAGCGATCCGCGGTCGAGTTCCTACGGCCACTACCTGACGAAGCGCCAGTTCGCGGCCCGCTTCGGCCGGACCGACGCCGAGGTCGCCCAGCTCAAGGACTACCTGCGCGCGCAGGGCCTCACCGTCGGCACGGTCCACTCGGGCAACCTGCTGGTCGACGCCAGTGGCACGGCCGGCCAGCTGGAGAAGGCCTTCGGCACCAAGCTGTCGACGTGGAAGGACTCGGCGTCGGGCCGCTCGTTCTACGCCAACGACACCGCGCCGACCCTGCCGACGTCCGTCGCCTCCCTCGTCAGTGACGTGGCCGGCCTCAACAACCGCCTCACCCTGCATCACCAGGCGCCCTCCACCGTCACCCCGCACAACGGCCCGGGCGGCGGCTACACCCCGGCCCAGCTCAAGGGCGGCTACAACGTCTCCGGCACGTACACCGGCAGCGGCCAGAAGATCGCACTGCTGGAGTTCGACGGCTTCCAGCAGTCCAACATCACCGCCTACGACAACAACTACAGCCTGGGTTCGCCCACGCCGACCGTGCAGAAGGTGAGCGGCGGATCCGGCGCGCTCGGCGACGGGCAGGTCGAGGTCGAGCTGGACATCGAGGTCCTGCACGCGATCGCCCCCAAGGCCAACGTCACGGTCTTCGAGGGCCCCAACTCCGACGCCGGCGAGGTCGACACGTACCAGGCCATCGTCGACAGCGGCATCCCCACCACCTCGATCAGCTGGGGAGCCGCCGAGAGCGCCCGCACCACCTCCAACATCAACGCGGTGGACGCCGTCTTCAAGGCGGGCGCCGCCCAGGGCCTCGGCTTCTACGCAGCCTCCGGCGACGACGGCTCCGACGACGCGGGCAACGGCGGCACCTCCGTCGACTACCCGGCCAGCGACCCCTACGTCACCGGCGTCGGCGGCACCAAGCTGACCGTCACCTCGTCCAACGCCTGGAGCAAGGAGGTGGCGTGGTCCGGGGGCGGTGGCGGCAAGTCCTCCGTCTTCAAGATCCCCAGCTGGCAGACCGCGGTGCAGAAGAGCGCCGGCGGCGGCTTCCGCCAGGTGCCGGACGTCTCGGCCCACGCCAACCCCAGCCCCGGCGTCTCGATCTACTCGCAGGGCTCGTGGTCCTCGGTCGGCGGCACCAGCGCCGCCGCGCCCGAGTGGGCGGCGTTCGCGGCCCTGTACAACCAGCAGGCCGCGGCGGCCGGAAAGGCCAACCTCGGCTTCGCCAACCCGGCCCTGTACTCGGCGAGCGGCACCGGCTTCCACGACATCACCAGCGGCAGCAACGGCGCCTACTCCGCAGCCACCGGCTGGGACTTCACCACCGGATGGGGCTCGTACAACGCCGCGACACTGGCGAGCAAGCTGCTCGGCTGACGCCCGGCGTCTGAAGACGGACCGACAAAGCGCGGGCCGGGATCACTCCCGGCCCGCGCTGCTGCGTACGGCGTGAAGCAGGCCTGGCCGGCCGTCGGTCAGGTCGTCAGGGCGGTGGTGGGCATGGGCAGGTCAATGGGTGCGCCGGGATCCGGCCACATCAATCCCTTGTCAGCCCGCTGACGGGAAATTGTCAGGTAGGTGGGTCTGCATGGCGGCGGCTCCCCTTCCGCCACCATCAGGAGTGACCTGCCATGACCGACGTCCTTGCGGGCGCCGCCGACGAGACGATTCCCGGCTTCCCGATGCCGCGGGCAGCCGACCCCGCGTTCGTGCCGCCGCCGGAGATGATGCGACTGCACGCCGAACAGCCGGTCTCCCGGGTCCGGTTGTGGGACGGCAGCACTCCCTGGCTGGTCACCCGCTACGACGTCCGGAGGGCCCTGTACGGCGACGCGCGTCTGAGCGTCGATCCGAGGCGGTCCGGTTATCCCCACTCCAGCGCGGCCTTCCGGCAGGCCTTCTCCCAGAACCCGCCGTCCTTCCTCAACATGGACGACCCCGAACACGCCAGCATCCGCCGGATGGTCACGGCCCCGTTCACCATCAAGCGCATCGAGGCCATGCGTCCGGCGGTCCAGCGGATGACCGACGACTTCATCGACACCATGCTGGCCGGCCCGAAACCGGTCGACCTGGTGGAGGCCCTCGCCCTCCCGCTGCCGTCGCTGGTGATCTGCGAACTGCTCGGAGTCCCTTACGACGACCACGAGTTCTTCCAGAGCAAGAGCAAGGTGGGCGTGCGCCGCGACGCCTCGCTCGAGGAGTCCCGGGCCGCCACCGGCGCACTCCTGCAGTACCTGGACGAACAGCTCGAAGCCAAACTCGCCGCCCCGGCCGACGACATGCTCTCCGACCTGGCCGCCCGGATGCAGGCGGGCGACCTCACCCGCCACGAGGCCGCCATGCTGGGCCTTCTGCTGCTCGGCGCCGGGCACGAGACGACCGCCAACATGATCGCCCTGGGCGTTCTCGCCTTCCTGGAGCACCCCGAGCAGCTCGCCGCCGTCCGCGACACCGCCGACCCGAAGGTTCTCGCGAACGCAGTGGAGGAGATGCTGCGCTACCTCACCGTCGTCCACAACGGCCAGCGCCGCGTCGCCCTGGAGGACATCGAGGTCGGCGACCGGCTCATCCGCTCCGGCGAGGGCGTCATCATCCCGGGCGCCACCGGCAATTGGGAGCCCGGCGTCTATCCCGACCCGGAACGCCTCGACGTCCACCGCGACGCGCGACGCCACATGGCCTTCGGCTTCGGCATCCACCAGTGCCTGGGCCAGCCGCTGGCCCGCCTCGAACTCCAGGTCGTCTACGGCACCTTGTTCCGTCGCATCCCCACTCTGCGCAGGGCCACCGGGATGGAGAAGATCCCGTTCAAGGACGACGGGGTTGTCTACGGGGTCTACGAGCTGCCGGTGACCTGGTAGCAGCGACCAGTGGTATGTCACATGCCACTACCGGGACTTCCGAGTTGGCTGACGGTGTCCCTGCACGTGATCCACCGGGGAGGCGTACCCGCCGTTCGTGCCCGCGCCGTCGGTAACAGGCGCGGTCACACCTCGATGTGGGACCCCATGATGACCGTGCGGTCGCCCGGCAGGCCGAAGTACTCGGCGGCGTCGGCCGTGATGTAGGACGTGGCGATGAACAGGCGCTTGCGCCACGGGGCCATGGTCCGGGCCTTGCCGCGGCGCAGCTCGATCTTCGAGAGGAAGTAGGACGCCTGATCGAGGTCCAACGGCCCTTCGGTGTCGGCCGGTTCGAGCATCGCCAGGGTGGCGGGTACGTCCGGTGTCTCCATGTAGCCGTAGCGGGCGGTGACGTGCACGATGCCGTCGTCGGCGAATCCCAGGCTGTCGACGACGAGGCGCTGGTCGGCCGGGACGCGGGGTACGGGCTCGGTCTCGATGGAGAGGATCACGACCTGGTCGTGCCGTACGTGGTTGTGCTCGACATTGGCCCGCATGGCCAGCGGCGCGGTCTCCCGACCCCGGTTGAGGAAGACGGCCGTGCCGGGGATCCGGACCGTCGACACCGTCCCGGTACGCAGATCCTCGATGAACTCGGGCAGTGAGCCCTCGTGCCTTGCCCGTTCCGCCGTGACGATTCTGCGGCCGCGCTGCCAGGTCGTCATGACGGTGAACACGGTCAGACCGATCAGCAGCGGCAGCCATGCGCCGTGGACGAACTTGGTCATGTTGGCCGCCACGAACAGCAGGTCCACGAAGAGCAGCAGGGTCGCGCCGGTGGCGACCAGCCAGGTCGGCGTGCCCCATTTCGCGCGGGCGACGTAGAAGAACAGCAACGTGGTGATGGTGATGGTGCCGGTGACGGCCATGCCGAAGGCGAAGGCCAGTGCCGTGGAGCTGCGGAAGGCGAAGACCAGGGTGAGGACGGAGACCATCAGCAGCCAGTTGATCCACGGGACGTAGATCTGGCCGATGGTGGATTCCGAGGTGTGCGCGATGCGCAGCCTCGGCAGATAGCCGAGCTGCGCGGCCTGTGAGGTGACCGAGTACGCGCCAGTGATCACCGCCTGAGAGGCGATCACCGTGGCGGCTGTGGCCAGCAGGACCATCGGCCAGCGTCCCCAGTCCGGCACGAGCAGGAAGAACGGGCTGCTGATGTTCTTCGGGTCGTCGAGGATCAGCGCGCCCTGGCCCAGGTAGCTCAGGATGCAGGCCGGGAAGACGAGGATCAGCCAGGCCCGGGTGATCGCCCGACGGCCGAAGTGACCCATGTCCGCGTAGAGCGCCTCGGCACCGGTCACCGCCAGCACGACCGCGGCCAAGGCGAAGAATGCGGTGCCGAAGTGCCCGAACAGGAAGCTCAGTGCGTACGTCGGTGACAGTGCCCTGAGGATGCTCGGGTGGTCGGCGATGCCCGCGACGCCGCACGCGCCGATGGCCGCGAACCAGGCGATCATGATCGGGCCGAACACCCGGCCGACCGCCGCGGTGCCCCGGCGCTGCACCAGGAACAGGATTACGATGATCACCGCGGTGATGGGCACGACCGCACTGTCGAGCGAGGGCTCGACGACCTTGAGTCCCTCGACCGCGGACAGCACCGAGATCGCCGGGGTGATCATGCTGTCGCCGAAGAACAGCGACGCACCGAAGATGCCGAGCGCAGCCAGTACGACGGCGGCCCGCCCGCCCCGCTGTGAGCTCCACCGCCGCAGCAGGGTGATCAGCGCCATGATGCCGCCCTCGCCCTCGTTGTCGGCGCGCATCGCCAACAGCACATACGTGACCGTCACGATGACCATGACCGACCAGAACACCAGCGAGACCACGCCGTACACGTTCTGCGTAGAGACCGGCACCGGGTGCGGATCGTCGGGGTTGAACACGGTCTGGAGGGTGTAGATCGGGCTGGTCCCGATATCGCCGAAGACCACGCCCAGCGCGCCGATCACGACCGCGAGGCGCACCGAGTCGCGTGCCAGCTGCCTCTGAGCCTCCGGAGGCCGCGCCGACGCGAGCTCCTGCCGACTGTCGGCCATGGTGATCCTCCTTCTCGCGGGCCACCTTGCCCCAGGCCCGTTCAGCAGTGCGGACATTACCGATGCACCCGCCCGACCGCCGATGGAGGGGTGTCGGTTCGGGAGGTTTCGGCGCGGTCGACTCGACGGGGACCGGCAGCTGAAGTGCGAGGTCGGCAGCGTCGACACGCGTACTCTGCGCGGCTGTACGCGGCCCGGAGACGACGCGGGGACACGGCGCGGGACTAGCCCAGACGGCTCAGGGCACCGAGGTTCACGTCACCGCCGCTTATCGATGACCTTCGCGTGCACGAGCGTTCCGGCGAGTTCGATGCGCAGACGCGGATCGTCAGCAGTTTTCTCGGAGTGGAGCTGCAGCTTGGAGTAGGTGAGATTGAGCCCGTCGGTGTCGATCACGACGCCCGGTGAGCCGACGAGAATCAGCTTGCCGTGTGCCATGTCCGTCTCGATCCGCAGGACGTCCGATGTGACACCGCGCGGGTGAAGTCGAAGGTCACTCGGCACAATTGAGCGCGCAGCTCAATGCGGGCGGGCATGCGATGCCCGCAGGCCGGGCGGCTCGTTGGACATGACAGCCACGTCAGCGGCGCTGGGTGGAGCCGGGTCTGCGGGAGACCGCACCGGAACCGGGCCGCCATGACCGGCCGAATGCGAACCACCGGGCCATGGCCCCACTTTGAGACCCACACGCCCTAAAGGCCCACGTCGCGGACACGGATGTCGTGCAGGGACTCCCGCCGCACGAGCAGCCGCGCGTGACCGTCGCGCACGGCGGCGACGGGTGGGCGGCCGACCAGGTTGTATCCGGAGGCCATGGAGAGGTGGTAGGCGCCGGCGACCGGGACGGCGAGGAGGTCCCCGGGGCGCACGTCCGCGGGGAGTTCGACGTCGGCGGCGAGCACGTCTCCGGCCTCGCAGTGCCGGCCGACGACAGTGACTGAGGCCCGGTCGGCGGTGGTGTGGCGGCCGATGAGGCGGGGTGCGTAGTGGACTCCGTACAGGGCAGGGCGCGGGTTGTCGCTCATGCCGCCGTCGACGGCGACGTACGTGAGGGCGCCGGTGCGCTTGACGGCGAGGACCCGGTACAGGGCGATGCCCGCCGGTCCGGCGATGGCCCGCCCTGGTTCGATGATCAGGCGGGGAACGGCCAGTCCGGCCGTCGCGCACGCCTCGGTGAGCTCGGTACGGACCTTGCGGGCCAAGGTGGTCAGGTCCATGGACATCTCGCCGGGGCGGTAGGCGATGCCGTGGCCGCCGCCGAGATCGAGCTCGGGCAGGACGAGGCCGTGCTGCTCATGGAGGCGGGCCATGAGGCCCACGATCCGCCGCACGGCGGCCAGATAAGGCTTGACGCTGGTGATCTGCGAGCCCAAGTGACAGTGCAGGCCGGTGAGTTCGAGTTGCGGCTGGTCGAGTATCCGGGCGATCGCGTGTTGGGCGTAGCCGTCGGAGATGCTGAGGCCGAACTTCTGGTCCTCGGTGCCGGTGCGGATCTTCTCGTGGCCGCCGGCGCTGATGCCGGGCGCGACGCGGACCATGACCTTCTGGTGGCCTTGGGGTCCGACGGCGGCGGCCAGCCGGGCGATCTCCGACGGGCTGTCGATGACGATGCGGCCCACGCCGAGGCGCAGCGCCGATGCCAGGTCACGTGGGGACTTGGCGTTGCCGTGCAGCACGATCCGCCCGGGCGGAAACCCGGTCATGACGGCCAGCTCCAGCTCACCGGCCGAGCAGACGTCGAGCCCGAGCCCTTCCTCGTCCATCCAGTGGATCATTGCACGGCACAGGAACGCCTTGGCCGCGTACAGGATCTCGGTGTCGGGGAAGGCGTTCCGGTAGGTGCGGCAGCGGTCGCGGACCTCCGCCTCGTCGAGGACGTAGACGGGTGTGCCGAGGCGGTCGGCGATCTCGGCGAGCGGTACGCCGCCGACCGCCACCTCGCCCGGCCGGCATTCGGCGGTCGACGCAGGCCAGACCGAGAGGTCGCCGTCGATGGTGGTGACGGAACTGTCGTGAACGGCGGTCATCGTGGCCTCTCTTCAGCCGACGCGCACAGGGAGCGCGGGGACGACGGGGTTCACCGGCCGGGTGGCCGGGGCCGTGAACTGGGGATCCAAGGTGACGGTGGTGACGCCGAGCGGTTCGGTCAGCGCGCGGAGAGCCGGCTCGGCGAGCCTGATCCACGCCTGTCCGGGGCCGAGCGTCGCGATGAGCCGGTTCTCGGAGGTGAAGCCGACGGCCGTACGGTCGCCGAGAGGTGTGCGGAAGACACGCGTCACACACCCCGAGGGCCCCGGCCGGACGGGAACGAACAGTGGTCCGGCCGGGAACCGATCAGAAGGTTCCGGGTCTTCGCCGCACAGGATGTCTGCCATGAATGCCTCCGGGGACCGGGACCCGAGTGGGTACGGATGGGTCGAGTGGCTTGACGGCCCCGAACGCGGGGAGGCGGAACGGGGCTCGCCGCTGACGTTACGCCCGCCCGCCCTGGTGATCCGTCGGCTCATGACGCAACGCTGACGGGCATCGGGCAAACGCTGATGTGGCGCTGACACCGGAGGTGATGGCTGCCTCGAACGCCGTCACGGTGCGCCTCGGAGAGCATGGCGTAGTTCTTGCCGACGCCGGGTGCCGCGCCGAGGTGATCCGGAGCCTTCCACGTGCCATGTCACCCCTCGAAGCGGTAGCCCATGCCGGGCTCGGTGATCAGATAGCGGGGGTGGGACGGGTCCGTCTCCAGTTTGCGGCGCAGCTGGGCCATGTAGACGCGCAGGTAGTTGGTCTTGTTGCTCTGCGAGACGCCCCAGACCTCCTGAAGGAGGTGCCTCTGGGTGATCAGCCGCCCCGGGTTGGTCACCAGGATCTCCAGCAGGTGCCACTCGGTCGGGGTCAGCCGCACGTCCCGTCCGCTCCGGACGACCTTCTTGGCGAGCAGGTCGATGCTGAAGTCCCCTGTCTCGACGAGTGACGTCTCCGGGACGAGCGGGGTGTCCTCGGTGCGGCGCACGGCGGCCCGCAGCCGGGCAAGCAGCTCGTCCATGCTGAACGGCTTGGTGACGTAGTCGTCCGCGCCGGCGTCGAGCGCGGCGACCTTCTCCTCGGACGCCTGCCGGGCGGACAGGACCAGGATCGGCACCCGTGTCCACCCGCGCAGCGCCTTGATGACGTCGACACCGTCCATGTCGGGCAGTCCGAGGTCGAGCATCACCACGTCGGGCTGCCGCGCGGCGGCGAGCCGCAGGGCCGTGGCGCCGTCGGGGGCCGCGTCCACGCCGTACTGCCGTGCCTGCAGGTTGATGACGAGGGCCCGTACGAGCTGCGGGTCGTCCTCCACCACGAGCACCCGGGTCATGGGTGTGTGCCCTTCCTGTCGTACGTCGGGCCGGGCGACGCCGGGCACGAGCCGATCGACGTCATGGCGGCGGGAGTTGAGGGGTCCGGATGGCTCCCGGCCCCCAACTCCCGTGCCTGTCAGGTCATCCCGTCAGCGCTTCGCCACAAGGTCCTTGAGTGCGATGTTGAGTTCGAGGACGTTCACGCGGGATTCGCCGATGAAGCCGAGGGTGCGGCCGTCGGTGTGGTCCTTGACCAGTTTCTCGACCTGGGCGACGGAGAGGTGGTTCTTCTCGGCGACCCGGTGAACCTGGAGCCCGGCGTAGGCCGGGGAGATGTCCGGGTCCAGGCCGGAGCCGGAGGACGTGACAGCGTCGGCGGGCACCTGCGAAGGCCTTACGGTGTAGCCGGGGACCGAGTTGTCCTTGATGACGGCCGCCTTGGCGTCCGTCACCTGCTGGATCAGGTCCTTGTTGTCGGCGGACAGGTTGGTCGCGCCGGACAGCAGCAGCTTGTACTGGGTGTTGACGCTGTTGCTGCCGAGGCCGTTGGCCGGACGGCCCTGGAACCACTTGAGATCGGGGTCCGGGGTCTGCTGGCCCTTCTTCAGCGGCAGGTTGTACGACTGCCCGATCAGGGACGAGCCGACGACCTTGCCGTCCGCCTTGATCTCGGAGCCGTTCGCCTTGCTGTTGAACAGCGCCTGGGCGATGCCGGTGACGACCAGCGGGTAGATGACGCCCGTCACCAGGGTCAGCACGAGGAGGGCGCGCAGGCCCGCCCCGAGCAACCGGGCGGTGTTGGTCACGGAGTTGTTCATGGCGATCAGCACGCTTTCAAGAAGTTACAGCCCGGGGATGAGGGAGATGAGAAGGTCGATGATCTTGATGCCGATGAACGGGGCGATCAGCCCGCCCAGTCCGTAGATCGTCAGGTTGCGGCGCAGCATCTTGTCGGCGCTGACCGGCCGGTACTGCACGCCCCTCAGGGAGAGCGGCACCAGCGCGATGATGATCAGCGCGTTGAAGACGACCGCCGACAGGATCGCGGAGTCCGGCGAGGACAGACCCATGATGTTGAGCTTGTCCAGACCCGGGTAGACCGCCGCGAACAGCGCCGGGATGATCGCGAAGTACTTCGCAACGTCGTTGGCGATGGAGAACGTCGTCAACGCGCCCCGGGTGATGAGGAGTTGCTTGCCGATCTCGACGATCTCGATCAGCTTGGTCGGGTTGGAGTCGAGGTCGACCATGTTGCCGGCCTCCTTGGCGGCCGACGTACCGGTGTTCATCGCCACGCCGACGTCCGCCTGCGCGAGCGCGGGCGCGTCGTTCGTGCCGTCACCGGTCATCGCGACGAGCTTGCCGCCCGCCTGCTCCCGCTTGATGAGCGCCATCTTGTCCTCGGGAGTGGCCTCCGCGAGGAAGTCGTCGACACCCGCCTCCTCGGCGATGGCCTTGGCCGTCAGCGGGTTGTCACCCGTGATCATGACGGTCTTGATGCCCATCCGGCGCAGCTCGTCGAACCGCTCGCGCATGCCCTCCTTGACGACGTCCTTGAGGTGGATGACGCCCAGCACACGCGCACCCCGGTCGTCGTTCACGGCCACGAGCAGCGGCGTACCGCCCGCCTGCGAGATGGCGTTGGCGACGGTGTCCGCGTCCTCGGGGACCGTGCCGCCCTCGTCCTGGACCCAGGCGATGACCGAACCGGCCGCGCCCTTGCGGATCTTCTTGCCGTCGACGTCCACGCCCGACATACGGGTCTGGGCGGTGAAGGCGATCCACTCGGCGTGCGCCAGGTCACCCTGGTGACGTTCGCGCAGCCCGTACGTCTCCTTCGCCAGTACGACGATGGAGCGGCCCTCGGGCGTCTCGTCGGCCAGCGACGACAGCTGGGCGGCGTCGGCGAGTTCGGCTTCCGTTACGTCGCGCACCGGCACGAACTCGGACGCTTGCCGGTTGCCGAGGGTGATGGTGCCGGTCTTGTCGAGCAGCAGGGTCGACACGTCTCCGGCGGCCTCGACCGCCCTGCCGGACATGGCCAGAACGTTGCGCTGGACCAGGCGGTCCATGCCCGCGATACCGATCGCGGAGAGCAGCGCCCCGATCGTGGTCGGGATCAGACAGACCAGCAGGGCGACCAGGACGACCATCGTCAGATGCGTGCCGGCGTAGTCGGCGAACGGCGGCAGCGTGGCGACGGCCAGCAGGAAGACGATCGTCAGCGAGGCCAGCAGGATGTTCAGCGCGATCTCGTTGGGCGTCTTCTGCCGGGCCGCGCCCTCGACGAGGTTGATCATCCGGTCGATGAAGGTCTCGCCGGGCTTCGTGGTGATCTTGATGACGATGCGGTCGGACAGCACCTTCGTACCGCCGGTGACGGCCGACCGGTCGCCGCCGGACTCGCGGATGACCGGGGCCGACTCACCGGTGATCGCCGACTCGTCGACCGAGGCGACGCCCTCGACGACGTCGCCGTCACCGGGGATGACGTCCCCGGCCTCGCAGACGACCAGGTCGCCGATGGTCAGCTCGGTGCCGGGCACCCGGTCCTCGGTCTCGCCGTCCTTGGACAGCCGGCGCGCGACCGTGTCGGTCTTGGCCTTGCGCAGCGTGTCGGCCTGCGCCTTGCCGCGGCCCTCGGCGACGGCCTCCGCCAGGTTGGCGAAGATCACGGTCAGCCACAGCCAGGCGCTGATCGTCCAGCCGAACCAGTCGCCCGGGTCCTTGAAGGAGAAGACGGTGGTCAGGACCGATCCGACGAGGACCACGAACATCACGGGGGACTTGACCATCACCCGCGGATCGAGCTTGCGGAAGGCGTCCGGCAGCGACTTGAGAAGCTGCTTCGGGTCGAAGAGGCCTGCGCCGACACGTCCTTCGGCGGGCTTGTGCCCGGTGGGTACGTCGCTGTGCGGCGCCCGGGTCGGAGTGGCTGTGGACATCGGGTCCTCTTGCTTCGTTGCGTCGGTTGTCATGACGCCAGCCCCTCGGCCAGCGGACCCAGCGCGAGGGCGGGGAAGTAGGTCAAACCGGTGATGATGAGGATTGCGCCCACCAGCAGGCCGGTGAACAGCGGCTTCTCGGTGCGCAGGGTGCCCGCGGTGGCAGGCACCGGCGTCTGCTCGGCGAGTGACCCGGCCAGCGCCAGCACGAAGATCATCGGCAGGAAGCGGCCGAGGATCATCGCGAGACCGGTCATCGTGTTGAACCAGTCGGTGTTCGCGTTCAGGCCCGCGAATGCAGAGCCGTTGTTGTTGGAGGCGGACGTGAAGGCGTAGAGGATCTCGGAGAAGCCGTGCGCGCCCGAGTTGAGCATCGAGTGCGGAGGCGTCGGCAGCGCCATGGAGACGGCCGTGAAGATCAGCACCAGCGCCGGCGTGATCAGGATGTAGCAGGCCGCCAGCTTGATCTCGCGGGAGCCGATCTTCTTGCCCAGGTACTCGGGCGTACGGCCGACCATCAGTCCGGCGATGAACACCGCGATGACCGCCATGATCAGCATGCCGTAGAGGCCGGAGCCGGTGCCGCCGGGCGCGATCTCGCCCAGCATCATGCCGAGCATGGTGATGCCGCCGCCGAGACCCGTGAACGACGAGTGGAAGGAGTCCACCGCACCGGTCGAGGTCAGCGTGGTCGACACCGCGAAGATCGACGAGGAGCCGACGCCGAAGCGCACCTCCTTGCCCTCCATCGCACCGTGCGCGAGCTGGAACGCCGGGCCGTGGTGGGCGAACTCGGTCCACATCATCAGGACGACGAAGCCGACCCAGATGGTGGCCATCGTGGCGAGGATCGCGTAACCCTGCTTCACGCTCCCGACCATCACGCCGAACGTCCGGGTGAGCGAGAACGGGATGACGAGCAGCAGGAAGATCTCGAAGAGGTTCGTGAAGGGTGTCGGATTCTCGAACGGGTGGGCGGAGTTGGCGTTGAAGTAACCACCGCCGTTCGTACCGAACTCCTTGATGGCCTCCTGCGAGGCCACCGCGCCGCCGTTCCACTGCTGATGCCCACCCATGCTGTGCCCATTGAAGAATTGCCCGACCTCATCGATGCCGGAGAAGTTCTGAATGACACCGCAGGCGACCAGCACGATCGCCGCGACAGCGGCGCCCGGTACCAGGATCCGGATCGTGCCGCGCACCAAGTCGGACCAGAAGTTGCCCAGTTCACCGGTCCGCGAGCGCACGAACCCTCGTACAAGCGCCACGGCGACGGCGATGCCGACGGCCGCGGAGACAAAGTTCTGCACGGCCAGCCCGGCCGTCTGCACGACGTGGCCCATGGCCTGCTCGCCGTAGTACGACTGCCAGTTGGTGTTGGTCACGAACGACGCGGCGGTGTTGAACGCCTGCGCCGGCTCGATCGAGGAGAAGCCGAGCGAGCCGGGCAGGACGCCCTGCAGCCGCTGCAGCAGGTAGAGGAAGAGGACGCTCACCGCGGAGAAGGCGAGCACACCGCGTAGGTACGCCGACCAGCGCATCTCCGCATCAGGGTTGGCACCGATGCCCTTGTAGACCCACTTCTCGACCCGCCAGTGCTTGTCGGAGGAGTAGACCTTGGCCATGTAGTTGCCGAGGGGGACGTAGGCGAGCGCCAGTGCGCCTGTCAGGGCAAGCAGCTGGAGGAAGCCGGCGAGTACGGGACCCATGTGGTGGCTCAGAACCTCTCCGGGAAGATCAGGGCGAGGACGAGATAGCCCAGCAGGGCGACGGCCACAACCAGGCCGACGACGTTCTCGGCGGTCACAGCTTGGTCACCCCCTTGGCGACGAGGGCCACCAGCGCGAAGACCGCGAGTGTGGTGACGACGAAGGCCACGTCGGCCATCGCGAGCTCCTAGAGCAGGTACGGAAATCCGCGAGCGGATCGGACGACTAGAGGAAACCTCGTCCCTGGCCGGATCCGAGCGTCGTTGACGGCTCCCTTACGGCGGTCCGTACACCTTTGACGCAACTCATACGGCACCTGCGCCGGCCTGTGGCAAGGAGCCGCCGACGGGCATCGGACCACGGTGTACGGCTGTGCGGGCGTCATTGAACGGCAGGCCCGGGTCAGCGTCCTGCTGCTGCCCGCGCCGATGGGCGGCTCCGCCGACGACGTACGCAAGGGGCCTTGCCGAGCTGCGGCGCCCGGGGTCGGCCGACCTCCGTCTCCTGCGCGTCATCGGCGTCAAGATCTTCGCCGACGGGATGCCGCCGAACCGTACGGCCTGGACGAACGAGCAGTATGCCGACGGCGGCCACGGCGCGCTCTGTGTGCACGGCGAGACCCCCGCGCTCCAGGTCGACGAACTGCACGAGATGATCCGCACCGCCCACGAGGCGGGCTTCCAGTTGGGCGTGCACGTCACCGGTGACCGGGCCATCGACACGGTCGTGGACGCCTTCGTCGCCGCGAACGAGGCCGCGCCCCGGCCCGACGCCCGGCACAACATCATCCACGGCGACTTCATCGACGCCGGCAGCCTCGCCAAGCTCGCCGCGCACGGCTACGGCATCAACATGAACCCCGCCATCAGGTGGACGATCTCCGACCTGATGGACGAGGTCGTCGGGCCCGAGCGGTCCGCCTACCAGTGGCCGTACGGTCCACCGTCGAGGCCGGGATCGCGGTCTGCGCCAGTTCGGACGCACCGATCACGGAGCCCGACTGGCGGCAGGGTGTGGCCGCGATGATGCTTCGGGAGTCGAAGGCGAGCGGCCGGCCCAGCGGCCCCGACCACTGCGTGGGCCTCGCCGAGGACCTGCAGGCGTACACGGTCAACGCGGCCCGTCAGGACTTCGCCGAGGAATGGAAAGGGACGGTCGAGACCGGCAAGGTCGCGGACCTGTGCGTATTGGACCGCCCGCTGCTGGGCCTGGATCCGCACGCGATCACGGATGCGGAGGTGGACCTGACGGTGTGCGACGGGCGCATCGTCCACGAACGCTGAAGCCCTTCGCGATTCTCTGCGTGATTCCCTGCCTGGCTCGCCACGTGACTCGCTTCGTCATTCCCTCCGTACAATTTGAGTCCGAACGGTCAATGAAGTGCGAGGGAGCGCCCGTGCCAGGCCAGCGATCCATCACCGAAGCCGAGAAGCTCGCCGCGGCGAAGCTCGGCGGCATCCCGATACGACGGGACCAGATGGCCGCCGTGGCCAACATCTACCGGGCCGCCTCCGCCGTACGCCAGCACGTGGAGAACTCGGTGCTGCGCGGCTCCGACCTGACCTGGACGGCGTTCGTCGTGCTGTGGGTCGTATGGGTGTGGGGCGAGTCGGAGACCCGGCACGTGGCCGAGGAGGCGGGCATCTCCAAGGGGACCCTGACCGGGGTCTCGCGGACTCTGGAGTCCCGAGGACTGGTCAGGCGGGCCGGCCACCCGACGGACGGCCGGCTGGTGCTGCTCAGCCTCACCGACGAGGGCGAGCAGCTGATGCAGCGGCTGTTCCCCGCCTTCAACGAGGAAGAGGCCTTCGTCACAGGCCAGTTGACGGATGAAGAGTGCCGGACGCTGGCGGAGGGCTTGCGGCGCGTGGTGATCCAGGTGGAGGAGAACGGCGAGGAGCGCCGCCAGTCCCTCCTCAACGGCGCAGAGCCGGCACCCCGGCGGAGTGGCCGGCGGGCGAAGGGCTGAGTTGCAGTTGGATCGGCGGGGAGCTCGCCCTGCTGCGCAAGGCTCACCGTTTCGGCATACCCGTGCTCGGCGTCTGCTTCGGCGCCCAGGCGCTCACCGCCGCCCTCGGCGGCTCGGTCGAGCCGTCGCCGCGTCCCGAGATCGGCTGGACCTAGATCGACACGTACGACACCTCGCTCGTGGGCCGGCTCCCCTGGATGCAGTGGCATTACGGCCGGTGCGTACTGGCACCGGGCGCAGAGGAGTCGGCGCGAAACGAGGTGGGCGTGCAGGTGTTCCGGGTGGGGCGGAGCCTCGGGGTGCAGTTCCATCCGGAGATCACGATGTGGATGCTGCGCGGGTGGCTGGCGAACGGCGGTGCGGAGCAGGCGCTGCGGCACGGTGTCGACCCCGGCCAACTCCTCGCCCGCGGCGGCGACTTGGAGGCGATCGCCCGGTTGAACGCGCGCAACCTGGTCGACGGGTTCCTCGATCGGGTGGCGGACGCAACGGACTGACGCAGGCCGCAGCGGGCACAGCTCAACCGCCTGTCGAGCTGCGGACCGACACGTAGTCGACAAGCATGGGCACACCGGACCGGGTGGACGAGCTGGGCAATGTGGCCAACCGGTCAAGAGGGGGCGAGACGCGGGGAGTTGGGGCGCAAGCCGGCCCGTCGCCACATCCGATGCCCAGACACCTCTCCCCTCGCGCATCACCTTGACCACCACCGCCCGGACCAGCAGAATATGGCCACTTGAGAGCGCTCTCAGAGCTGAGCTCTCGGACCCAGCAGCGTCACCGACCCCGAGGAGAGCAGCCATGGCCGAGATCGCCCGTCGGACGATCATCGGGGCGGGGAGCGCCGCTGCGGCCCTGGCCGTGTTCGGCAGTGGTACGGCTCGCGCGGCCACCGGGTCGACTCCCGCCGCCGAGGCGGAAGATGCCCGCATGCGCGGCTACGCCTTCCTCGCTGCGGCCATGGACGGCTACCCGGACCACGGCAGCATCCGCCTGGCCCAGAGCTACACCGATCAGGCCGGGCTCTTCAGCACGGCGTTCACCTACGACAACGCCCTCGCGATCCTGGCCCTCCTCTTCCACTCCGACCCCGGTTCACGCGCCAGAGCCGCGACTCTCGGAGACGCGCTGCTCTACGCACAGACCCACGACCCGCAGCACACGGACGGCAGGCTCCGGCAGGCGTACAACGTGGGCCCGTACGTCTTCTACGACGGTTCACCGCAGCCGGACGGCTTTGTGCGCGCGGACGGCACCGTGAACGTCGGCACTCAATTCGGCTTCACCGGTACGGCTGTCGGGGACATGGCCTGGGCGGGCATCGCGCTGGCTGCGCTGGCCGCACGCACGGGGGCGGCCCGGTTCCTGAAGGGCGCCGAACGGATCGGCGAGTGGGTGGAGGCGCACGGCCGCACCGACGAGCCGCTCGGCGGCTACAAGTTCGGTGTCGACGGCAGCGATCAGAAGCTTCCCTTCACCTCCACCGAGCACAACATCGATCTGACCTGCCTCTTCGCGCGTCTCGCCCGGCTCACCGGGGACGGCGTCTGGCTGAAGCGGCGGGCCCGCGCGCAGGCGTTCCTCGACAAGATGTGGAACGAGTCCGGCGGTTTCTTCTACACCGGCACCAACGACGGCGTCACTGTCAACACTTCGCCAGTGCCCGAGGACACCCAGACCTGGAGCTATCTGTCCCTCCACGACCGCCGCCGTGCCCGGTCGCTGGACTGGGCGGCAGGCAACCTCGCGGTGCTGGACACCGCCGACCGCACCAACAGCACGGTCCTCGCCGGTCAGTCTTACGAAGGCGTCACCTTCAGCTCGGCATCCCTCCTCGCGGACGAGAACTCGCCCATCGCGGCCTCCCAGCCCAAACCCGACCGCAACGGCGTGTGGTTCGAGGGCACCGCCCACCTCGCCCTGGCCCTGCGGGAACGCTGCGCGGCGGGCGACGAACGGCGTGCCGCTCGCCTCATCGCCTCCATCGAGCGGGCCCAGGACCGGCTCGGCGCGGGCCAGACAGTGGGGCGCAAGGCCCTGCCCGAACGGTCGGGGGTGGTCTCGGCCAGCAGTCCTCTGAACACCGGTTTCGGCTTCGGCTACTACCCGTACCGACACCTGGGCGCCACCGCCTGGTATCTGCTCGCGGCGTCCCGCGCCAATCCGCTGCGGGGACACTGAGCCGCCCCCGGGAGGTGCCCGGCCTCTGCGCCGGCGGGGCCCTTCTGCTGCGCGCCGTCCCTCCGGCGGCTGACAGTCCAGGCCGTCGGCCGGACGCCGTGCCGCCTGTCGCGGCGGCGGATCGAGCCGACACGGCGGCGAGCCGCCGGCCCCGACACGAAGCCGAGGTCGAGTGCAGGGGAGCCGAGAAGAGAGGTTTACCTCTTCCCGCTCCCCTGCCTCACAAGGTCAGGCAGCGTGCTTCCGCTGGTGTCCTAGCTGGTGACGCGGTAGGCGCTGACCCAAGCGCCGATGCTGTGGTAGCCGGATCCGTCGATGGTGATCGAACCCCCGGTGCAGTCGGCGTTGTCCCACAGCTCCACCTTGACGTCGGCGCCATTGGCGCGGGCGGAGCGGACGTTGTCGTTCCAGTTGTCGCCGACGTAGTGGCACTCCCCGGTGTTTCCGGAGAACGTCGTATTCGGACCCTCCCAGTCGGTGTCCGAGTAGGCAGTCCAGCTGGCGGCTGCCAGACGGGCGTGGCCGGTGGAGGAGTGGGAGGACGAGGAGGTGAGGGCCTGGGCGGATGACGGGTAGGCGCTGATGGCTGTGGCGGCCAGGACCGCAGCCGTGGCCATGATCCTACGCAAGACGGGCATGACGTCTCCTTCAACGATGAGCCCGGGATCTCGGTGTCTGTCCCCGGGCTAGGCAGACAGGGTTTTCGGCCGTGCTCCGCTGCCCGCCAGGCCTCTTCGAAGCCCCCGTAAAGCGACCGCAGCGTCGCTGGTCTGTCGCCCAAACTCGCAGGCTGCACCTGCCCCAGCAACACCTTTCGACCCTGCTCGAATCCGCTGCTTCGCGCGTTGAACGGGCGGCTGCGGAGCGGGAGTTGCGGGCGGCTCGCCGCGAGGAGCCGCCCGCCGAGCGGCAGCGGGCGGCGCTCACCTCCGCGGACTCCGGGCATGGCAAGCGGTCTGCAACCAGGGCGTCAGCCGTTCGGTCCTGACACACCCGCCGTGAAGGTGATCACGCCGCTCGTGTCTCCTCACTTGCACGGCGCTCCACCTCCGACGGCGCAGCCTGCTCGGCCCCGACCGAGTCCGTGACCTGGCAGCGCAAGGCCGACCGTCAGCAATACGCGGGCCAGGCGCGATGGGCCGACTTTGCGGCGATACCGGTACCCGGCCCACTGAGTCACCCCGGCATCAGTGGCGCAGCCGGTCGAAGCGGAACGGTTCAAGTGCTTCGGGGCGTCGGCCGGTGCGGACGTACTCGGTGAGGCGGCGCCCGGTGACCGGGCCCAGGGTGACGCCGAGCATGCCGTGTCCGGTGGCCACGAAGGCGTTGTCGTGGCCGGGGACGCGGTCGATGACCGGAAGGCCGTCGGGGAGGAAGGGACGGCCGCCGACCCAGGGGTCGCGGATCAGGCCGACCAGGTCGTCCGGGTCGTCGAACCAACGGCCCAGGTAGTGCCGGCTCGCGAGGGCGACGGCGACGACGCGGCGCCAGTCGAGACGGTTGTTGTTGCCGCTCAGCTCCATCGTGCCGCCGATCCGTGTCGTGCCGCCGATCGGTGAGGCCACGGCCCGGCGTTCGCCGAAGTACAGCGTGTGGCGGGGGGCGGGGTCCAGATCGACGGAGAAGCTGTAGCCCTTGCCCGCCTGGAGGGGCAGTGGGTGCCCCAGCGCCCCCAGGAGGCCGGAAGAGCGCATGCCGGCCGCGATGACGACGGACTGGCACGGAATCTCGCCCAAATCGGTACGCACCGCGGTGACTTGGCCGCCGGCCGTGCGGAACCCCACCGCCTCCGCGTTCTCATGGACCTTCACCCCGGCCGCGGCCAGCGCCTGTCCGAGCCCGAGGGCGAATGCCTCCGGGTCGACCACGCCCTCTCCCTCCACGAGATACGCCGCGCGCACCCCGGGCGACAGCGCATCGTCGAGCTGCCGGGCCTCGTCCCCGGTGGTGACGTCGTCGGGCAACGGGTAGCGGCCGTCGGCCATCTCCCGTTGTACGGCGAGGTGGTGGCGGGCCTGTGCCGGGGAGAGGAAGGCGTGGACCATGCCGGGGCGGGTCAGGGTGGTGCCGACTCCGGCGTCGCTCAGGCCGTCGAAGAGGTCGAAGGTGGTGCGGTTCAGCTCGGCGATCGCCGCGTAGCCGCGCCGGAAGGCGGCCGGGGTGCTGCTGCGCCAGAACCGCCACAGCCAGCGGACGAACGCCGGGTCGGGCAGGGGGCGTAGATACAGGGGCGAGTCCGGTCGGCCCAGGGAGCGCAGTGCGTACCGTACGACGCCCGGGGCCGGGACCGGCGTCGAATGGCTGAGGCAGACCCAGCCCGCGTTGCCCCGGGACACTCCCGAGCCCAGGCCGCGCCGTTCGACGACCTCCACCGCGAGGCCTGCCTCGGCCAGGTAGTACGCGGTGCACAGTCCGACGACGCCGCCGCCGAGGACCACCACGGGCGCGGTCATGAGGCCGACTCGTAGGAGGCGAGAAACGCCCGGGTGCGGGCCTGGGCGGGGCGGTCGAGGACGTCCTGCGGCGCTCCCTCCTCCACGATGCGGCCGCCGTCGACGAAGACGACGTGGTCGGACACCTCGCGGGCGAAGGGCAGTTCGTGGGTGACCAGCAGCATCGTCATGCCGTCGGCGGCCAGTTCACGCATCACGCCGAGCACTTCACGGGTGGCCTCCGGGTCCAGGGAGGAGGTGGGCTCGTCGAAGAGCAGCACCTCGGGCCGCAGCGCCAACGCACGGGCGATGGCCACGCGTTGCTGTTCTCCGCCGGAGAGCTGGTCCGGCTGGGCGAGGCCGCGGTGCGCCACGCCGACCCGGCGCAGCAGCGCGACGGCCCGCTCCAGCGCCTCCTGCTCCGGCACGCCGGCCCTGCGCTGCGCCAGGACGACGTTCTCCACGGCGGTGAGATGGGGGAAGAGGTTGAAGCGCTGGAAGACCATGCCGACGGTACGGCGCAGCCGGGGCAGGTCGCGGCACACCGTACGGCCGCCGCCGTGCACGACCTCGCCGGCCACCTCCACCGTCCCCTGGTCGGGGCGTTCGAGGAGGTTGATGCAGCGCATCAAGGTGGTCTTGCCGCCGCCGCTCTGCCCGATGACGCTGACGATGCGGCCGCGGTCGACCTCCAGGTTCACGTCGTCGAGCACCAGGCGGTCGTCGAAGGACTTGCTCAGGCCCTCGATCCGTACGACCGCCTCGGGGCGGGCCGGTGGCACGGTCTTCGCCGTGGTGACGGGCTCGGTCATACGGCAGCCTCTTTCGGGTCGGCCGGCGCGCCGAGGTCGGCGGCGAGCAGCGCACGGGCGGCGCGCATCCGGCGCCGTCGCCGGGGAGACAGGGGGACGCCGGCGCGTACCTTCCGCTCCAGCAGCAGGAGGGACTGGGAGAGCGGGTAGCACAGGGCGAAGTAGATGGCCGAGATGACCAGGTACACCTCCAGTGCACGGAACGTGGCCGAGGTGATGAGCCGGCCCTCCGACATCAGCTCGGCGGCGGAGACGGTGACCAGCAGCGAGGTCGACTTGAGCAGGTCGACCAGCATGGTGTTGGTGCCGGGCAGGGCCTGCCGGACGGCCTGCGGCAGGACGACGTGCGCGAAGATGCCCGCCTTGCCCAGTCCGAGCGCCTCGCCCGCCTCGGTCTGTCCGGCGTGCACGCCGCTGATCGCGGCACGGAAGATCTCGGACAGGTAG
>NZ_JODC01000032.1 GCF_000720765.1 Streptomyces sp. NRRL S-646 | reverse complement strand
CCGCCGCCTCACCGGCGAGACCACCGTCTCCTGGCGCGACCCCGCAAAACTACACCAACCGCCGATTCCGGGATGAAACAAAGGGAGAAAACGACCTCTCAGGGTTCATGCACCGCACGGTCCACGAGCGTGATGTAGCGGTCCACCACCATCTCGGCCGCCTGCTTCACGTGCGCATGGCCGTCCTGGCGATCCTGGACATCAGCGGGTTGACGATCACTCGCATCACCGCGATGCGGGCGACGTATCCGACTCGGTTGACGCGTATGAAGGTGTGCGGTTATGAGGAGCCTCAGGATTCGTTGTCGGCGGTGACTGCGCGGAACGTGCCGACCTCGCTCCGGCCCACGACGGCGACCACGGCGAGTGCCATGGCGAGCGACACCGCGCCCACCGCGGTGATCGCGGCCGACAGACCGCCCAGCCGGGCCGACAGGGCGAGGACCGCCAGGGGGCAGAAGAACTGGCCGATGCCGAAGGCGGCGGTCCACAATCCGGTGCCGCGACCGCGCTCCTCGTAGCCGAGGGAGGAGATGGCCCATGTCAGGAGGGTCGGCAGCAGCAGACCGGTACCCGCGCAGGCGATCACCGCGCCGACGGCCACCACGGCGATTTGGGAGCCGAGGGCCATGCCGACGAGTCCGGCGCCTGCGAGGCCGAAGGCCAAGGGCAGCAGGGTGCGCGGGCCGGATCGCGAGACGCGACCGAAGACGACTCCGCCGAGCGCGGTGGCCACCCCGGAGGCGGCACTGACCTGTCCGATCGTGGCGGTGGACTCGACGCCGATGCCGTCGAGGACGTACGACAGTTCCACGATTGGCGTGTAGAAGACCACTCCGCCGAGGAGCGACACACAGACGGGCTTGCGCAGGCTCCGCCAGGGAACGGGCTGCAGCGTGCCCCGCTCGGCTCCGGAAGCCGGCTGTCGG
The DNA here is from genome assembly GCF_000720765.1 of Streptomyces sp. NRRL S-646. Taxonomy (GTDB): domain Bacteria; phylum Actinomycetota; class Actinomycetes; order Streptomycetales; family Streptomycetaceae; genus Streptomyces. The sequence goes on along the minus strand of NZ_JODC01000032.1, from coordinate 108,455 downwards.
ACGAAGAGGGCCACGAGGACGGCGAGGGCCAGGCCGACGGCGTACAGCCAGAACGGGGTGCGCCATCCCGCGCCGCCGAGCACACCGCCGAGCCCGAAGAACGCGATGGCGGAGATGTTCGTGAACACCACCTGCAGGCCGAGGTACTTGTCACGCCGGTGGCCGTCGAAGTGGTCGGCTATCAGTGTGGTGCAGCACGTCATGATGGCCGCCTCGCAGACCCCGACCAGGACCCGGCTGCCGACGATGAGAGGCAGCGAGTCCAGCCACAGCGGGGCGGTGCCGACGAGGGCGTAGACGAGGAGGGCGCCCACCAGCAGCCCTTTGCGGCCCAGGCGGTCGGCGACCGATCCGGCGACGAGCGACAGCAGACCGATCATCAGGGCGGGGGCGGTGAGCGTGACGGGCACCAGAATGTCGGCGCCCGCGGTGCCGTCGAACGCGTCCTGCATCTTGGGCAGGACAGGGGTGAGCAGGACGGCGCCGAGGACTCCCATGCATCTGGCCAGCAGCAGGATGAGCGCCTGCCCGAGGCCTGCTGTTCTTGTGCCGGGGGAAGGAGCGGCGGGTACGTGGTTGTACCCCTCGACTTTCGACTCGGACATGTTCGCTCCCGGTTGGTCGGGGGATGACGATGGGCCGACGCGCGACCCTCAGCGGGAGGGCGACGTCGGAGAGGGCGAGCGGGCGTTCGGCCGGGCGGTGCTCCGGCGGTGTGCGGCCGGCGTAGCGGCCTGACGGGGTTGGCCGATGCAGGTAGGTGCGTCGCCGTGTACCGGCCGGGCGTAGCGGCCCAATGGGGTGCGGCCGGCGTCACGGGGTGCGGCGGGCCTGACGGGGTGCGGACGGCGTGGCGGTGCAGCGGACGGCCGTCGTTGAGGCCTGCCCTGGTGCGGGTCGTTCCACGGCCGGCCGGCGGGTGGTGCGCCGAGCCCCGGTGAACTCGGCGCCACCTGTGTGTTGCGGTCAGTACGGTTCGGCGAGTCTCGCCTGGGCCGCCGGGATGGGCAGTTTGAGGAGTTCCTCGTCGTCCGGGGTCGGCGTTCCCGACTCGGTGCGCAGCAGGGCCGCCGAGTAGTCCTGGACGAATCCCGCGCGGCGCATGCGCCGCTCCCACCAGGTGTGAAGGGCCTTGTCGAGCGGCTCGGCCGAGTCCAGACACTGGGCGAGCACGACGGCGTCCTCCGCCGCCATCGCGGCGCCCTGGGCCATGTGCGGGCTGCTGGCGTGTGCGGCGTCACCGGCCACCGCGATCCGGCCGCGGAACCACGGTTCGCGAACCGTGACCTGCTCGACGGGGCTGTACGCGGCCGACGCGGCCTGGCCGGAGACCTGCCCGGCCAGTTCCCCGACCCAGCCGGTGAACTCCCCCAGCAGGACTCTGATCCGGTCCGCCACCTCCGCAGCGTCGCGTCGGCCCCCGATGTGCTCCTGGAGGACGAGGGCCACGTAGCAGTCGGTGTCGCTGAGCGGGATCAGGGTGGCCTTGACCTGCCCGGAGACGGCGTACACGACCCGTTCGAGCTGTTCGGGCCTGGGCAGGCTGATCCGCCAGCACGCGAAGCCGGTGTACTCGGCGTCGTAACGGTCGCCGTAGAGGTGGCGGCGGACCCGCGAGCGGATGCCGTCGAAGCCGAGCAGCAGGTCGTAGCGGCCCGCTTCGGATACGGACGCGCCCTCGACGGCGGCGGTGAAGTCGGCATACACACCGTCCTCGTCCTCCTGGACGGTGGACAGGGTGACGCCGTGGTGCAGGCGGGCCCCCGCGCCGCGGGCAGCGCCGAGCAGGATCCGGCACAGTTCGCTGCGCTGGATGCCGTTGTTCGGGGGCACGCCGGGGTGGTCCGGCGGCGGGAAGTCCACCACGGTGGTGCTGTCCGGGGCGACCATGCGCAGTTCGCGGTACTGGTAGCCGGCCGCCAGACAGTCGTCGAGGACGCCGATCTCCTGCATGACACGCAGGGCGTTGCCGGGCTGGTTGAGGCCGACGCCGAGGACGGAGCCGGCCGGGCGGTGCTCGACCACGTCGACGTGGACGCCCCGCTGGGCCAGGGCGGTGGCGGCGACGAGCCCGCCGATGCCCGCGCCCTGGATGAGTACCCGGGAAACCTGGCTCATGACGTTCTCCCTGTGTGACTCGTACGACGGCTGCGGGCGGGTGGGAGAGGGACGGGCTCCGGACCGGGGACGATCCGGTTCTCGATGTGCCCGATGCGTTCGATGTCGATCCGGACGGTGTCGCCGGGAGCGAGCGGGCCGGGCGCCGTGTCGGGCTGGGACACCCACAGCTCGGCGAGGCAGCCGGTACCGCATGTGCCCGAGCCGAAGACGTCGCCGGGCCGGACGACCGTGCCCCGCGAGGCGTAGGCGAGGAGTTCTGGGAAGGTCCACGACATGTGTGCGGTGGTGTCGCCGCCGGTACGCCGGCCGTTCAGCCGTACCTCGGTGGTGAGGGACAGGGTGCCCTCGTCGTCCCACACGTCGGCGAACTCGTCGGCGGTGACCAGCCAGGGCCCGAGGGTGGTGGCGGTGTCCTTGGACTTCGATGGGCCGAGCGGCAGGGTCAGTTCGCGGCGCTGGAGGTCGCGTGCGGACCAGTCGTTCATGACGGTGAAGCCGAGGATGTGCTCGCGGGCCCGCGCGGGCGTCAGGTCGGACCCGGCCCGCCCGACGACCGCGGCGATCTCCAGTTCGTAGTCGAACCGCCGTGCGCCCGGGGGCACCGGCACGGGGTCGTACGGGGCGACGACCGCGACGGGGTTGGAGAAGTAGAAGCCGGGTTCCTCGTACCAGCCCTCGGGGACGGCGCCGTCGGCCGCATCCTTCGACATCAGGACGGCGATGTGGTTCTCGAAGGTCAGGTAGTCGCGGATGGTCGGCGGCTGGAGGAGCGGGGCGAAGTCGGCCTGCTCCAGGGGCAGGGCCTCGGCGTCGCGGGCCCGGCGAGCCACGTCGTCAAGGGCCTCCTGGCCGCCCTGGATCACCTGGAGCAGGGCTTCCCGCGTGGGCAGCACCCGGACGGCGTCGCCGTCGGCGATGCCCAGACGTGGGCCCGCGGGGGTGCGGAGGGTGGTGAGTTTCAAGGGTGTGCGTCCTTGCGGCTCGAAGGGGGCGCTGTCGGTGCGTGTGCGGTGAGCGGCGGGTCACTTCACGGCGATGGGATTCACCGGGGAACCGACGGCGCCGGTGAACGGCAGCGGCTGGGCGGCGAGCAGGAACTCGTACACCCCGTCGTCGGCGCAGTGCTCGGCCAGGGCGTCGAGGTCCCACATCTCTCCCACCAGCAGCCCGACGTGCGGCAGCACCACCTGGTGCAGCGGCTGGAAGGAGCCGGGGAACTCGTTGGGCCGTACCTCGAAGCCCCAGGTGTCGGTGGCGATCGCGGCGATCTCGGTGCCGTGCAGCCAGCCGACCGTGCCGAAGGAGAGGCCGGGGGCGGGCCCGCCGGCGTACGTCCCCCAGCCCTCGCCGCGGGCCAGGGCGCGCCGGACCCGGGCGAGCTGGCCGGTGCGGACCAGCACGATGTCGCCGCGGCGCACCTCGCTGGTCGGTCCCTGCCGTTCGACTGTGGCCCTCAGGTCCTCGGTGGTGATGGGGTGGCCGTCGTCGAGTTCACCGTTTTCACCCCCCAGTGCCCGGCCCACGTCGAGCAGGACGCCTCGGCCGACCAGCGGGGCGGCGAGGTTCTCGATGCCGGTCACCGCGTCGCCCTCGCTGGTGACGGTCTCGGCGCCGCGGCGGCCGTTCCAGCCGATGCCGTGGTCGAAGACGTGCCCGAGCCCGTCCCACTGGGTGCCGCACTGCAACGGCATGTAGACGGCGTCGTCGGCGGCGGTCAGTCCGTGCGGGGTGCCCATCTGCGCGGCGGTGTCCTGGCCGGTGGACATCATGGTGTGCACCGGATTGACCCGGCGCTTCCAGCCGTTCTGCGGGCCGTTCTCGTCCAGCGGCAGCGCGAGCGAGAAGGAGATGCCCGTGCGCACCAGGGCACCGGCCCGCGCCCGCAGTCCGTCGTCGAGGAAGTTGACGGTGCCGAGGGCGTCGTCGTGGCCCCAGCGGTTCCAGTTGCTGTGCAGGGCGGCGGCCTTGGCGATGGCGGCCTCGGGGTCGCTGCCGTACTCCTTCAGAACGTTCATGGTCACCTCACACCGGGGGCGCGACGAAGCAGCCGCGGTCGACATCGTTGAAGGACTCCTTGGCGACCAGTTCGCTGAACGGGTTGGCGGTGCCCCACTGGTCCTGGTTCTCCGGCTGGGACACGTCGTACTGGCTGGGATGCCAGATGTCCTCGTCGAGCAGCTCCAGTTCGGTGGTGTACTCGACGGTGTTGCCGTGTGGGTCCAGGAAGTACGAGAAGGTGTTGTCTCCGGCCATGTGGCGGCCGGGACCCCACACCTTGTGCGTGCCTGCCCGCAGGAGCCGGCCGGAGCCGCGCATGTACTCGTCCAGGCCGCGCATCTCGAAGGAGACGTGGTGCAGGGAGGTGTGCGGACCGCGGGCGATGGCCAGGCTGTGGTGCTGCGGGCTGCAGCGCATGAAGTACATCAGGTCGCCCATGTGCGGCAGGGTCAGCGAGTCCGTCAGGCCGAAGGCGAGGTGCTTCTCGTAGAAGGTGCGGGTGGCCTCGGGGTTGGCGGAGTTGACCACGACGTGGGAGAGCCGGACCGGGATCGACTCGCGCTCCTCGATCTTGCGGTGGCGGCGCTCGGCGACCTCGGCGCTGACCTCGATGGTGCGGCCGTCGACGTCGAAGAACCGCAGGCCGTAGCCGCCACCCGGGGTGTCCAGGTCCCTCGGCTCATGCACCAACCGCACACCGTCCGTGGCCAGTTGGGCGGCGAGGGCGTCGACGGCGGCGCGGTCGCGGGCTCCGTAGGAGATGAGGTCGAGCCGTTTCTCGCTGTCGCGGCGCAGCCGGACGATGTACTGCTCGGGGGAGCCCTCGGCGGCCAGGAAGGCGATGCCGTCGTCCTCGGCGACCTGGGTCAGGCCCCACAGCGTGGTGTAGAACTCGCGCTGCTTGTCGAAGTCGGGCACGGCGAGGTCGACATGCCTCAGGTGGGTGATCAGTCGTTCCGTCATCGGATACCTCCGGCGGGTGTGTGCGGAAATCCGGGCAGAGGGCCCAGCAGCCGCTGGGCGTTTCCTCCGCGTACGGCGGTTACGGTGGCGGCGTCGAGTCCGGCTGCAAGCAGTCGCTCGACGGGGTTCTCGACGCCCATGTCGAAGGGGTAGTCGCTGCCGAGGGTGACCTGGGTCGGCCCGATGGCCTCGACGAGGTGGCGCAGCGCTTGGGGGGAGTAGACGAGTGAGTCGACCCAGATCCGCCGCAGCTGGGCGCTGGGCGGCTCGGCCGTGGTCTGGGCGTCGGGGCGGACGCTCCATGCGTGGTCGGCGCGGCCGAGGTAGGTCGGGAGGTAGCCGCCGCCGTGGGCGGCCCAGATGCGCAGGGCGGGGTGGCGTTCGAGGAGTCCGCTGAAGGCGATCCGGGACAGGGCGAGCGCGGTCTCGACGGGATTGCCGACCGTGTTGAACAGGTAGTACGCGCTCAGCCGCGGGCCGAGCGTGCAGCCCCAGGGGTGGATGAGGACCGCCACCCCCAGTTCTTCGGCCGCCGCCCAGAACTCGGCCAGCCGGGAGTCGTCGAGCTCGACACCGGGAGCGGCGGCGGTGGAGATCTGCACCCCGCGCATCCCCAGGTCCGTGCTCGCGTCGCGCAGTTGCCGCACGGCCAGATCGGGATGCTGGAGGGCGACCGACCCGATCGGCAGCAGCCGGTCGGGGTGTTTGGCGCAGAAGACCGCGACCGACTCGTTGGAGACGGCGGTGACGCGCTCGGCCAGTTCCCGGCCGGCCCAGGCGTGGGGCAGCGGGACGGCGCTGACCGCCTGAATGTCGGTTCCGGCCCGGTCCATCGCCTCCAGGCGCAGATCCACGTCGGTGAGGCGGGGCCCCAGCGAGCCGATCTGCCGTACGTTCTCGGCGAGTGAGACGGGCCCGAGTGCTGCCGCGTCGGTCTCCCGCTGCCGGGCCAGGCCGGGTTCGCCCGCGATGAGCTCGTCGACGGCCCGGACGCCCAGGTGCGCGTGCAGGTCGACGGCGGGTACGGGATGCGCGGTCATCACTTCTGCGCCACGCAGCGGTTGCGCTGGGCGCCGAGGCCGGTGATCGAACCGTCCATCACGTCGCCGGGCCGCAGCAGCCGGCCGTGGACCAGGCCGTTGCCAGCCGGGCTGCCGGTGAGGACCAGGTCGCCGGGCAGCAGGGTGGCGACCTTCGAGCAGTGGGCGACGATCCGCGCCACGTCGAAGATCATGTCCTTGGCGGACTCGTCCTGCATCACCTGGCCGTTCAGCTTCAGCGTCAGGTGGAATTCCGCGGGGTCCGGGGCGGCGGTACGTGGCACGATCACCGGCCCGGTCGGCAGGAAGGTCGGGGCGTTCTTGCTGGCCAGCCAGTCCGCGCCGAGTTCGGGCATGTCGCGGCGCAGGACCAGCTCCCGCAGGGTGAGGTCGTTGACGATCGTCCACCCGGCGACGGCGTCCATTGCCTCGGACACATCGAGGTCGCGGGCGGACCGGCCGATGACGGCGGCCAGCTCCAGCTCCCAGTCCGGCTTCTCGCCGTGCCGGGGCAGGATGACGTCGTCGTACGGGCCGCAGATCGCGCTGGGCAGGCCCGTGAAGACGTACGGCGGGTGCTCCAGGCGGCTGTCCATCGTGGCCGCAGCGTCCGCGCGTACCTGCTCCGCGGTCCGGCCGTCGGAGCCGTCGTGGTGCTTGACCGCCAGATCGATCACGTGCGTGCGGTAGTTGGCCCCGCACTGGAACACCTGTCGCGGGCTCACCGGACTGGTGAGTGCGACGTCCTCCAGCGGGATCCAGCCGGTCCCCGAGGCGAGCGCGGCGAGCGCGGGCTCGGCGGTGTCCCAGCGTTCCAGCAGTTCCTGGGTGGATGCGGGGCGACCCGCCTCGGGGCACGACGACAGGTCCAGGACGTGGTCCCTGCGGACGAGCCCCGGGACGGCCGACTGCTGCCCGGGGCGGGTGAAGGCCGCCAGGGCCCACGTTCCGGCGTGGTCGATCAAGGACACCATGAATGCGCTCCTCGTGAGGCCGTTCACCGACCGGCATGTAACGTCGGCGTTAATCAGCAGCATCGGGTTCGGACCGCTCACCAGGCCAACAAAAGATCCGTATGGTGTGCCATCCACCGGCGTTATGGAGGGCATGTGGAGCTTCCGACACTCGATCTGAACCTGATCGTCGTCCTGCACGCGCTCCTGGAGGAACGCAACGTCACCCGAGCCGGGGAGCGCGTGGGACTGTCCCAGCCCGCGACCAGCGCCGCGCTGGCCCGGCTGCGCAGGCATTTCGACGACCCGCTGCTGGAACGCAGCGGCAGTCACTACGCGCTCACGCCGGTCGCCCAGGGACTGCGCGCGGAGCTGGGCGACACGGTGGAGCGGCTCACGCGGCTGCTGACCGCGCAGCCGCGATTCGAACCGGAGAGCTCCACCCGGTGTTTTCGCGTGCACTGCTCGGACTCGGTCCTGACCGTTCTGGGACCGGCCCTGGTCACCGCCGTCCACTCGGCGGCGCCACAGGTCCAGCTCGACATCCGGCCGGTGGACCCCGAGATCATCCACGACCCCCACACCGTGCTCGGCGACACCGACATCCTGGTCATGGCGCGGGGCCTGCTCAGCGACCTGCCCAGCCTCGACCTCTACGCCGACCGCTGGGTGTGCGTGGCCTGGGAGGGCAACACGGTCACTCCCGCAGCCTTGTCCGCGGCGGACGTGCCCGGTACCCGCTGGATCGTGCCGTTCGGCCCCTCGCCGCTCGCCTCACCCGCCGACGCCCATCTCTCAGCGCTCGGACTCGACCGGCACAGCGCGGTCACCGTGCAGAGCTTCACCGCCCTCGGCCGGCTCGTCGTCGGAACCGATCTGCTCGCGCTGGTCCACGAGCGCGTGCTGCGGACATCGCCCGACGTGCCGCTGCGCCTGGTGACATTGCCCGTACCGATGCCCGAGCTGCACCAGGCCGCCTGGTGGCACCCCAGCCGCCAGCTCGACCCCGGCCATCGGTGGCTGCTCGGCATGCTCGCCGACGCCGCCGGGACCCTGGCCCCACTGGAAACCGACGGCACCGGGCGGGGAGGAGCCCCGAACCCCTGATCATGCTTGCGGTGCGCACTCCGGGCCGAGGAGGTACCGCACCGCCGTGCTGGTGAGGTGCTCCACGAACACCCGGTCGTCGGCGTCTGCCCCGGCGAAGCCGGGACCGTAGGCGACGCGCAGGACGCAGGCGGCGAACAGTGTGCTGAAGCACAGGCGCACGGCCCGCTCGGCGTCGTCGTGGGTGATCTGCTGCCGGGCCCGCAGCACGACGGCGGTGAACAGGTCCGACACGTGCCGGCTGTTGGCCCGCCCCCTGCGGTGGACCTCCGGATGGGCTCCTGACAGCAGCACGACCGGCCTGAGGAACGCCGCATGGCGGGTGAAGCTTGCGGCGACCTCCGTGACCGCCCCCGCGATCAGCTGCCGCGCGTCCAGACCGGCCCAGCGTTCCTCACGCGTGAAGACCTCCTCGTCGGCCCTGATCCGGTCCACCCCGTGCTCGTACACGGCCAGGAACAGGGCGTCCTTGCTGGTGGTGCGGTCGTAGAGGGCGCGTGGCGCGACCTGGGCGCGCTCGCAGACCGCGGCGATCGTGAACGCCTCGTACCCGCCCTCCTCGATGAGCGCGACACCGGCGTCCAGGACCCGGGCCCAAGCCTGCCGACTGCGCTCCTGGCGCGGCGGCCGGATGGCGAGATGGTCGGGGATGTCGTCCGTTCGGGCTGTCACGACGCCCATTCTCCCTGAACACCTCGCTCCGGAAACTTTGCCGTAACCCTTGACATCGCCTCACTGGCGGCCCGATTCTCTCGTAACCGTAGTGCGCACTTCGTTTTTATGCGAAGACTCCCCCGCCCTGGAGGCATGCATGCTCATCGTGATCGGCACAGCGCGGTCCGCTCCCGGCCGCCGCGACGAACTGGTAGCGGCCGCGCGGAGGATGAGCGAGGCCACCCTCCGCGAGACGGGCTGTCGCTCCTACGGCTTCTACGCCGACCTGACCGACCCGGACACGATCGTCGGCGTCGAGGTGTGGGACAGCCAGGACGCGCTCGACGAGCACATGGGCCGCCCTCACACCCGGGACTTCCTGGCCCAGGCGCCGGCCCTCGTGTCGTCGGAGCCCACCATGACCATCCACCGGGTCATCGACGACCAGGGCTGAGGACACCCACCATGAACTTCCTTCCCGGCAAGCGAGGCCGTGTCGCCGTCATCGGCGCGGGCCCCGCCGGCATGGCCGCCGCGCTCTCCGTCCACCAGGCCGGTCACGACGTCGTGCTCTTCGAGCGATACCCGCAGGCCAGACCGGCCGGCAACATCCTCAACCTGTGGCCCGCCCCGATCAAGGCACTCGGGCTGCTCGGGGTGGACACCGAGGACCTGGGTGCCCCCTGCACCTCCGAGTTCCGCAGCGCCGACGGCCGCCGCCGGGTCCGCGTGGAGCTCCCCGAGGACGTCGTGCGCACCTACGGCGGCGGCTTCATCGGACTGCTGCGCCCAGAGCTGTACGAGCGGCTGATCGCCGCCCTGCCCAAGGGCGTCCTCCACGTCGACCACACCGTGGTGCGTGTCGAGCAGGACGAGAGTGGCGTGCGGCTGCATCTGTCGGACGGCGCGATCCACGACGCGGCCGTCGTCATCGGCGCCGACGGCATCGACTCCCTGGTCCGCCGCACACTGTGGGGCGACAGCCCCAAACGCGAGCACAACTTGCATATCTTCGGCGGCTACACCTTCGACGAGAGCGTCACCGCCGAGCCGGGGCTGTGTGTGGTCTCCCACAGCCGCACCGTGCAGGGCAGCTGGACCGCCGTCCGCGACAAGGGACGCGCCGGCTTCCAGTGGTGGGTGCTCGAGGCGTTCGACGCGAGCCAGGAGTTCACGGGCGACCTGTACTCCAGCGCGACCACGCTCGGCGAGGCCTTCGCCCGCCCGCTGCCCCAGCTGATCGCCGCGACTGACCCGGCGCACGTCCAGCGCTGGGTGATCCGCGACCGCAGGCCGCTCGAACAATGGTCCAAGGGCCGCGTCACCCTCATCGGCGACGCCGCACACCCCACCTCTCCCTACGCGGCGTACGGCGCCGGCATGGCCACCGAGGACGGCTACTTCATCGGCCGCCGTCTCGCGGGAGTGGACCTGAGCGACTACACTAAGGTCCGTCGGGCGCTGGACGCCTTCGAAACCCCGCGCAAGCCTCATACCGCCCGCCAGTCCCAGCAGGCCTACCTCCTCGGGCAGCTCTTCCATCACGCGCCTCGCCCGCTGCGACCGGTACGGGACGTCATCCTCGATCGCACCCCGGTCCTGCAGAAGGTGGTCGGCGAGGCCACGCCCGGCGAGATCCTCAAGCAACTCGGCGAGATCGACCGGGCCGAAGCCCGGTTCGCCGCGGTCCTCGGCGCCGGGGCGGCTCCCGGCACCGCCTTCTGAGCTGTGGCCGGGTCCGCCCCAAGGGGCGGGCCCGGCCACAGCTCAGAAGTGCAGCACGGTCCTGCGGGCCACCTCGGAGAACGTCAGGGCGGGGTCGTCCGGCGTGCACGCCTCGAAGATCCGGACCCTGGACAGCACGGACTCACCCGTTGCCCTCTCACGTGGCCATGCGCCCTTCTGCCGCCCGCGCTGGTCAGTCCCGGCCCCTCTGCCCGATGCCGTCCAGCAGAGTGTCGTAGAAGTAGCGTGCGACCTCGTGGGCTGTTCGTGACCCGCCGGGGCGGAACCACTGGTAGGTCCAGTTGCACATGCCGAGGATCGCGAGAGCGGCAAGGCGGGCGTCAGCGATGCGGAACTCGCCTTCGGCGTCGCCGCGTTCGAGGACGTCCACCACCATTTGCTGGTAGCAGTCACGCTTACCGGCGATCTCTTCACGGACCGCCTCGGGGAGTTCGCGGTAGTGCTCGAAGAAGACGCGCAGGTGCCCGGGGTGGGTCTCCATCAGCGACACGAGATCAGTCATGATCGCGAGGAGCAGGCCGCGCGGGCCGAGGCTGTCCTCGTCGAGGCGGCGCTGCTGGGCGTCGATGATCAGATCGATCATCTCCTGGTGCATTTGCACCAGCAGGGCGTCCTTGCTGGGGAAGTAGTAATAGAGCGAGGCCTTGCGGATGCCTACCTTCTGGGCGATGGCCTCCATGGGGGCGTCCTGGTAGCCACGCGCGTCGAACAGCTCCGCCGCGACCTTCATGATCTGCGCCTTGCGCTGTTCCCCGGACATCCGTGTGCCCGTGCTCCGTGCGTCCGACACCGGCGCTCTCCCGTTCCCACTGCCACTGCCACTGCCGGTCAATCTATGTCACGCGGCAGCGTGGGCAGGCCGGCGGGCGCCCGCAGCGCGAGCGCGTTTGTGAGGCAGGCCACCTTGTGGTACTGGGTGACCACCAGCAGCAACTCGACGATCTCCTGGGGTGTGTACGTCGTCGCCAGAGCGGTCCACAGGTCCTCCGAGACGGTGGAGGTGTCGTGGATCTCGTCGGCGAGCCGGACCGCCAGCGCGTCCCGCACCGACCGGAGCACTGGGGCGTCTCGTGTCGCGGTCGCTAGGACCTCGGCCTCGCTCAGGTCGGCCTCGGCGGCGAACATCTCCACGTGCACCGCCCACTCGGCCTCCGCCCCAGCACGGGCGCAGACCCGCAGAATGGTGACTTCGCGGACGCGGGCGTCGAGCAGCGTTCCCTTCAGGCAGGCGGCGGTGGCCCGGCGCAGATCGTCGAGGGCCGCCCGACTGTGGGCGACGGCCTGGAAGACCGGCAGCGGGCGTCCGTCGGGAAGCCGGTAAGGGTCCAGTAGGCGCCTTGTCTCGGGATCACCCGGTACGAGGGCGGGCAGGCGCCCGGTCAACGGGGCCCCGCGGTGGTTGCGGTTGTGGACGCCGGGCCGAGGGCCATCACACGCATGTCGCCGGCCACGACGAGCGGGCACCCGGTGCGCTCGCGGACCTCGTCCACGGTGACACCCGGGGCCGTCTCGCGCAGCACCAGCCCCCGGTCGGTGACGTCCAGCACAGCCAGGTCCGTGATCACCCGGTGCACGACCCGCGCGCCGGTGAGCGGCAACGTGCACGCGTCGAGGATCTTGGGCTCTCCCTTGCGGGTGACGTGCTCCATCGCCACGATGACCCGCCGGGCACCGTGCACCAGATCCATCGCACCGCCCATGCCCTTGATCATCGAGCCGGGGATCGCCCAGCTCGCCAGGTCACCGTGTGCCGACACCTGCATGGTTCCCAGGACGGCGACGTCCACGTGACCACCGCGGATCATCGCGAACGACACGGCCGAGTCGAAGAAGGATGCGCCCGGCAGGACGGTCACGGTCTCCTTGCCCGCGTTGACCAGATCCGCGTCGGCCTCGCCGGGCAGCGGGTAGTCACCCGTGCCCAGGATGCCGTTCTCGCTGTGCAGGCGGACGCGGACACCCGGAGGCAGCAGTCCGGGGACGAGGGTGGGCAGACCGATGCCGAGGTTGACGTACTGGCCGTTGCGCAGCTCCTGGGCCGCTCGCTGGGCGATCTGCTCTCGGGTCAGGCTCATCGGGACGTCTCCTCCTGGCCGGCGGGCCGGCGTTCGGTCAGCTTCTCGATGCGCTTCTCCGCGCCCGGCCCCTCCGGACCGATCGGCACGACGCGCTGGACGAAGATGCCGGGCAGGTGCACTGCATCGGGGTCGAGGTCGCCCGGCTCGCACAGCTCCTCGACCTCGGCGATGGTGATGCGCCCCGCCATGGCGCACAACGGGTTGAAGTTGCGGGCGGCCCGGCGGAAGACGAGGTTGCCGTCCGTGTCGCCCTTCCAGGCGCGTACGAGGCCGAAGTCGGGGGTGACGGCACGCTCCAGGACGTACGGGCGGCCGTCGAAGTCTTCGGTCCGGCGGGGCGGGGAGGTGACGGCGACCGTGCCGTCCGCGCGGTAGCGCCATGGCATCCCGCCCTCGGCGATCTGCGTGCCCACCCCGGCCGGAGTGAAGAAGGCCGGGACGCCCGAGCCGCCGGCGCGCAGCCGCTCGGCCAGCGTCCCCTGGGGGATGAGCTCCACCTCCAACTGCCCGGAGAGGTAGCGGCGGGCGAACTCCTTGTTGTCGCCGACGTAGGAGGCGGTGACCCGGTCGATGCGCCCGGCGTCCAGCAGGATGCCCAGCCCCCAGCCGTCGATGCCGCAGTTGTTCGACACGACGTGCAGGCCCCGTGGTCCGGCCTGGTGGAGAGCGTCGATGAGCAGGCTCGGTATGCCGCACGAGCCGAAGCCGCAAACCGCGAGCGTGGCGCCGTCGGGGATGTCGACGACGGCCCGGGCGGGGTCTGCGACGACCTTGCTCAGGGGAGCCGGTGTGCTCAGGGCTCCGGGGCCGGCGGCCAAGGGTGTCTCCATTGTCTCCATGACGGTCCTTTTCGGTTCCGTTGACACGGTGGCGCGGTCACCCTACGTTATCTACCGTCCGGAAGGTAGGTGGTATGCGTCAAGACCTGTCATCGGGCGAGCCGCCGTCCCCGGCCGCCCTGTCCCTGTTCAGCGGGCTGCTGCGAGACGCGGTCGCCCTGGCCGCCTCAGGGGTGGCCTCCCCGGAAGACATCGACCTCGCCATGCAGCTGGGGGCCGGACACCCGGTCGGCCCGCTCACGCTGCTCCGGGAACTGGATCCGGCAGTACGTGCCGGCGCCGGGCTGCCCGAGCCACCCGCGGTCACCGGTGTGTCCGACGGCAGCCCACAGGACGCGGACAACGAGCCATGGGCCCGTCCCGTGGGCGTCGCCGGGACCGGCACCATGGCGTCCGGCATCGTGGAGGCCCTGGTCCGGGCGGGCGTGCCCACGGTCGTGCTGGGCCGTTCGCAGGCCTCCGCCGACCGGCTGCGCGCCGCAGTCGCCACGAGCATGGACGCGGCGGTCGCCAAGGGCCGCCTCACCGGCCGGTTGCGTGACGGCGCGCTGAACCACCTGAGCCTGACCACCGATCCGGGCGCACTGGCCGACTGCGGTCACGTGATCGAGGCCGTCGCCGAGGACCTGGCCGTCAAACGGGAGCTGCTCGCCCTCCTCGACCGGTCGCTGCCGGAGCGGACGATCCTCGCCACGAACACCTCGTCCCTCACGGTCGCCGAGATCCGCGCCGGGCTCCCCGCCCGGCGCACCGTGCTCGCGCTGCACTTCTTCAACCCGGCCAAGGCGATGAAGCTGGTCGAGGTCGCCGGTGCGGACGAGGGGGTGCTGGACGCGGCCTGCGGCTGGATCCGTCGGATCGGAAAGGTCCCGGTGCGCTGCGGCGACGAGCGCGGCTTCGTCGTCAACCGCCTCCTCATCCCGTATCTGAACGACGCCGTACGGGCCCTCGGTTCAGGAGCGTTCACGGCCGCCGAGGCCGACGCCCTGATGCGCGAGGCGCTCGGTCATCCGATGGGCCCCTTCGAACTGATCGACCTCATCGGCACCGATGTCACCGCCGCCGCCCAGACGATGCTCCATGCGGCGTCCGGCGACGCGCGGCTGAAGCCCGCGGACGGTCTGCTGGCTCTGGTGGACGGCGGACGGCTCGGCCGCAAGAGCGGCGCCGGCTTCCATGACCACTCCGCTGCCCGGAGCGGCGCGTGAACACCCCCTCCGTCATCCCCAGGAGCACCTCATGAACGACCACCCGACCCCCGACCCGGCTCTCACCGACCGTAACGCCCTGTACATAGGCGGCAGTTGGCGCTACTCCGCCGGGGCCGCCACCGACCCGGTGGCCAACGCCGCCGACGGCACCGAGCTGGGCGCCATACCGCGAGGCACCGCCGAGGACGTGGACGTCGCGGTGATCGCCGCGCGTGTCGCCTCCAACGCCTGGGCCGCCAGCGGTGTCGCCGAGCGCGTCGAGGTCCTGCGGGCGCTGAGTGCGGGGCTCGCCGAGCGGCAGGACGCGATCGCCCGGCTGATCAGCCTGGAGGTGGGTACCCCGCTGAAGATCTCCCGGGCCGTCCAGGTCGGACTGCCGTCGGCGGTCCTGAACGCCTTCGCGGACACCCTCGGCTCGTACGCGTGGGAGCACGAGGTGGGCAACTCCCTCGTGGTCCGCGAAGCGGCCGGTGTCGTCGGCGCGATCACGCCCTGGAACTACCCGCTGCACCAACTCGTCGCCAAGGTGGGCGGCGCACTCGCGGCCGGCTGCTCGGTGGTCGCCAAGCCCGCCGGGGTCGCCCCGCTGTCCGCGTTCGCCTTCGCCGACGTCTTCGCCGAGGTGGCGGACCGTCTCGGCCTGCCCGCCGGCCTGTTCAACCTCGTGTCGGGCCCCGGCTCGGAGGTGGGCGAGGCCATCGCCGGGCACCCCGGTGTGGATGTCGTCTCGTTCACGGGGTCGACGGCGGCCGGAGCACGGGTCATGCGGACGGCTGCCGAGCACATCACCCGCGTCTCGCTGGAACTCGGCGGCAAGTCCGCCAACATCGTCCTGCCCACCGCCGACCTGGGCCGGGCCGTGAAGACGGGCGTGAACAACGCCTTCCTCAACTCCGGCCAGACCTGCTCGGCCTGGACCCGCATGCTGGTCTCCCGCGAGTCGCAGGACGAGGTGATCGACCTCGCCCGCGCCGCCGCCGAGCGCCTCACCCTCGGCCACCCGCTGGACGCGGCCACCCGCCTCGGCCCGCTGGCCTCCGCGCAGCAGCAGGCGACGGTCCGCGACTACATCCGGCTCGGCGAGAGCGAGGGCGGGGCCGGCCAGGCCGCCAAGCTCGTCCTCGGCGGCTCCGCCACCCCGGACGGCCTCGACGAGGGCTTCTACGTACGGCCGACGATCTTCGCCGGGGTCGACAACGCCTCCCGTCTCGCCCAGGAGGAGATCTTCGGCCCGGTCCTCGTCATCATCCCCTTCGACAACGAGGACGAGGCCGTGGCCATCGCCAACGACAGCCCGTACGGCCTGGCCGGCGGCGTGTGGAGCGGTGACGAGGAGCACGCGCTGGCCGTGGCCCGCCGTATCCGCACCGGCCAGGTGGATGTCAACGGGGGCGCTTTCAACCCCGCCGCGCCCTTCGGCGGCTACAAGAAGTCCGGTCTGGGCCGGGAGTTCGGCACCCACGGCATCGACGAGTTCACCGAGACGAAGGCGATCCAGCGATGAGCGCGAGCACGCACCTGGAGACGATCAGCCGCTACTACGACGGCTGCAGCACCGGCGACGTCGACCTGATGCGGACCACGCTCGCCGAGGACGTCGTGCACTTCTTCCTCGCCCCTAACCCGGGCTCCGCACCCGTACGCGGCGGCGAGCACCTGGCCCGCTACTGGCGCAAGGTGCACCGGCTCATCGACGCGGTCTGGGTCGTGGACCACATCCTGGACGGCGAAGCAGAGGCCGTCATCGAGTGGACGATGTTCTGGACCCCGCAGCACACCGGGCGGCGGGTGGCCACCCGCGGGGCGGAGTGGTTCACCTTCGACACCGACGGCCGGATTCGCGAGATCCGCTCCTACTACCGGCAGCACGAGGAGAGGGACACCGAGTTGGACGCCTTCCCGTACGCCGAGCGCGGCTACTCCGGCCACGGCCAGGAAGGCAGCAGTCTGCACACTCCCGCCGTCGAGGAGGTCCGGGCATGACCACGGTGACCACCACCCGCAAGGGGGCGGTCGAGTGGATCGCCCTCGACCGTCCGGAGCGGCTGAACGCCCTCGACGAGCCCACCCGCCGCGCCCTCCTCGACGCCCTCCACGGGGCTGACGAGGACCCCGCGGTCCGCTGTGTCGTCCTGACCGGCACCGGGCGCGCCTTCTGCGTCGGCCAGGACCTGTCGGCCCACCACGAACTCGTCGACGCCGGTGCGACCGTAGGGGACACCTACAACCCGCTCGTCACCACGGTCACGGGGATGGACACCCCGGTCATCGCGGCCGTCAACGGGCTCGCGGTGGGTGCGGGCATGGGCCTAGCCCTGGTCTGCGACCTGGTGATGGCCGCGGACACGGCGAGCTTCGCCTGCGCCTTCGGCAAGGTAGGGCTCGTGCCCGACACGGGGATCTCCGCCGTCCTGGTACGCGCGCTCGGCCACGTCCGTGCCTTCGAACTGGCCACCACCGGCCGCTCGTTGAGCGCACGGGAGGTTCATGAACTCGGCCTCGTGAACGCGGTCGTCCCCGCCGCCGACCTCGAAGCCGAGACGCAGGCGCGTGCCGACGCGCTGGCGGCCGGCCCCGCCGACGCCTTCGCCCTCACCAAGCGGGTCTTCCGGCTGGCCGCGCACGCCTCGGTCCCCGAGGTGATCGCCGCCGAGGCCGAGGCACAGGACATAGCTACGCGCGGTCCCGGACACGCCGAGGGGATGGCCGCCTTCACCGAGAAACGCGTACCGCGTTTCTCAAACATCCGCCCTGTCTGACCCGGACGCCTGCCACACCTGCTCGCGTTGGCCGTCGGCGAGTTCGCCGAACTCGCCGAACATAACGCTGGGCTGTCGCCCACCGTCACGACCTGATGGAGAAGATCACCGTCAGCGCGGGGACAGTCTCGGCGCTTCGTCGGGCTGGAGGGGGAAACCGCAGAGCGGCTGGCCGAAGGCGGGGGCGCCTCCAATCAGTAACTCCGAGCAACCCGGCTGACCTACGAAGACACGACACGCGTTCCGAAACGCTGAGAGGGGCGTTCCCGGGCCCAACTGAGACGATCGCCTGACGTGCAGTTTCGTAATTTTCCGCAAGGCCCCGCGGACCCGCCCGCCGCACAGGCGCTCAGCTTTAGGAGCCGTGCTCGGCGGTGCGTAGGTAGTGCACAGCGGCCACCGGGCCGACCGGCTCGGGCCGGGCCGCGAGTTGCTCGCGCAGACGCTGGATCTCCAATTGTTGAGCGGCGATGCGGGACAGGGCCAGTTGCTTGAGCGCCTTGAGCTCCTCGATCTCGCTGTCGCGGGCGTTCAGCCGCCGTTGCAGGTCGGCGTTGGCGTTCTTGAGGCGCTCGATGTGGGCGACCCGGGGATCGGGGATCGTCCCGGCCTCCCGCAGGGCTTCCAGCCGACGCTCGAACTCCTCAGCCAGGTGCTGGTAGGGGCCGGGACGCTCGCCGCCATCACGGCCCTTGCGCGCGTAGAAGGCGGTGCGCGGGACGCCGGCCTCGGCGGCCAGCGTCTTCAGGTCGCACTTGCCGCCGGACGGCAGTTCGCCGCGAAGCATCCGCTCCATGGCCGTTCTGACGGCCTCCTCGTTGCGGGCGCGGGTCTCCTCGCTGATCCGTCCCATCTCACACCACCGCCAGAGCGCCGCCGGCAGCGTCGATCTCGGCCAGGACCCGCAGCTCGCGTTCCAGCTCGCCCTGCAGCCGGGCCTTCTCCGCCTTCTGGCCGCGGCCGATCGAGGCGATGAACACCTTGTTGCTCTGCGCACTGGAGGCCCACACCGGCCGGTGGCAGGGATGGTGGGTGGCCTGCGGGCAGCGCGAGGAGTCGCACATGCCCGCCATCGGCTTCGTCCCGCCTTTGGCACCGGCCAGCTTCAGGCACAGGGCCTTGGACGGGTCCATGAACCAGCAGTAGTTCGCGGTGGCAAGGTGCAGGGTCTTCGCCCTGCGCGACAGCAGGTTGATCACCTCCTGGTCCCCTCCCTTCACGTTGGCGGCGCCGGCGGGCTCAAGCTTGCCGTCAACTTGGGCGAAGAACTCGATCAGGTCCTATGCACCGGGCCCGGCGGGCATCACGCCGTTCTGGAAGTCCCGGAACACCTCCAGGCTGATGGCCTTGTTGCGGTTCTGCTCCTCCTGGGCCATCTCGGCCAGGAACTTGCCCTGGGCGCCGCCCGGGAGAGCCGCGTAGCCCTCGGTCGTGGCCACCGAAACGTGCTTGAGATGAATCTTCGCCGCGAGCAACCCGCCCGGTCGGTGGGCGAGTTCGACCGCAAGGGTCCGCCGTAGCCTGCGCAAGTTCACCAGGGCCTCTGGGATCGGGGCCAGCCCCAGACGCCGGCCCTCGGGCCCGTTGACCCATTCACGGAAGCGCTGGTAGCGGCTCTTGAAGCCGATCCGGCCGAACAGATGTACCTTCCCGCTGTCCTCGCCGAGCAGGCCGGCGGCCAGGATGGCGGCGTCGTGCGGCTCCTTCACGGTCACCCACTCCTCGCGTTTTCCGCCCAGCGGCTGCCCCTTGATCAGCTTGCCGGCCAGGCGGTAGCGCACCCGCCCGGCCCCCGCGTCAGAGGGCGTCAGCGCACAGTCGAGGGGCAGTTCCATGACCTCACTCGTGCGCATGCCGGTGACCCCGGCGATCACCAGGATGCATGCCGTTCGGGCCTTCTCGATCAGGAAGTCGATGTCCTGGGCCCGGGTCAGCGGCAGTGTCCAGGGCACCTCGCCCTGGCCGTCCGCGCGCGGCACCAGGGCCGCGTCCACACCCCAGCCAGCCTGCACACCGACATCGGCCAGGGTCTGCTCCAGCTGGCCCCGCAGCGGACCGAGCCACTGCTCCCGGAAGGTGCGGATGCCGGCCTCTTGGGCGACCGCGTTCAGGTTGACCGCCAGGAGAGAGTCGTCCGCGAGCCAGCCGAGCTTCAGCCGCTTTTGGATGCGAAAGTCGGGCAGCAGTTCCAGCGGGGTGCCGGACCGCTGGTGGCGGTGCAGGACATCCGTGATCCGTGCCTGCCAGTTCTCGCCGCTGGAGGTCACGCTGACATGCCTGGCCAGCGAGCGGGGAGGCTGGGCCAGCAGGTGCGGGCCGAGCGTCTGACAGACGTACAGGGCCGCCGCCAACAGCGGCTGCAGAACGGTGTCGTCCAGGACCGGGGTCTTGTTCTTCCTCGTGACGACCTTCCCGGCGATGCTGTGGGCGCTTCGGCCCTGCCACGGCAGGAAGCCGTCCGAGTAGGCGTCGGTGGTGAACAGTTGCGTGTAGTAGGCGAGTTCGATCACCGCCTGTGCCGTGTCCGCGAGCCCGCCCTCGCTTCTGGGCCTGATGGCCGTCCCGTCCTTGCCCCGTACGTGCCGGCGCCATTCGAGGTAGGAGTCGCAGTGCTGCTGGGTCACCTGCGCGAGCGAGGTGACGCGGTTGTCGGTGAGCCAGTTCAGCCAGTCCGCGAGGAAACCCAGATGCTGGTAGCAGGTCATCACGTGCACAGGGGTGCGGTAGGCGGCCGGCAGCGTCCGCACGCCGTCGTGCCATGGGGCCATGCGGGCGAAGAAGAACTCCTTGGCCACCGGGCGCCAGCGCGCATCACGGATGAGGGTGAAGTCCAGGAGCCGAGCCCAGTCGGCCTGCTGCTGTGACAGGCCCTCCACGGCGGTGAAGAGCCACACGTCCTCGTCGAAGCGGGCCCGGTGCCCGCCCGGTTCCACCGTCAGCCGGGCGGCCTCGCAGACGTCGGCGCCCGCGAACGGGCTGACCCGCTCGCCCGTCCACGGGGAGGTCACCATGCTCGTCGTGGTCATCGTACGGTCCTCTCTTCCGCCCGCAGCGGCAGCTCGTCGTCGGTATCGGCCACCTCGGCGCTGGCCCGGGCCAGCGCCTCGGCGCTGAAGTGCACGCCCGGGTCCAGGATCTGGTCCAGGCGCTGGGCATAGACGCCGAACTGGGCCATGAACTCGGCGGAGGTCATCTCCTGCCAGCGGGCGGAGAAGAACGCCCGCAGCCGCAGCAGATTGGGCAGGTGGCGGGGGGCGAACAGGGCCAGCGGGCACGGCAGGCACACCCACGGCCTGGCCGGGCACGGCTTGCCCTTGGGTCCGTGCAGGCCCGACAGTTGGTCCGCGCACGCCGCGGTGAACACGTCCCGCTCGCCACCGACGAGTTCGGTCAGCACCTCGTCCGTCAGCTCCAGTGCCGCGACGCGGTCGGGGAACTCACGTACCAGCTTGGCCAGCGACTCCTCGGTCAGCACCATCGGCGGCTGGGCCCGCCTGAGCATGTCGCCCTGGGCGTCGGCGATGATGTCGTTCACCATCTCTCGCTGGGCCGCCGTCCCCAACGTGACGTAGTTGTCCCCCTCCACCCTCGGGCTGCGGTTCGGGTCGATCGTCGAACGTCGACTACCCTGCCACGACCGCCGCTCACGCATCGCAGCGTTGCTGGTACGGATCCGGTGCCGGTGGATCGACAACGGCTGGCCGGTATCGTCCTTCAGCCCGGTCCATCGCACCCAGTCCTTTATTCGGGACCAGTGTTCCCGTGTGGTGCGCCACCGCTTGGCCGCCGTTGAGTAGTGCAGCCACAGCGCGCCCCGGTCCGCCTCGGGAGCGAGCTTCCGGCCCAGAGAGGAGTGGTCGAGCCACTGCTGCAACAGCCGGCTCGCACGTGCCGACAGCACCAGGCTCTCTGGGGCCGTGCGGCCCTTCACGTAGTCGAGCAGAACGGTTGTCTCGCCGGCC
Source organism: Streptomyces sp. NRRL S-646 (assembly GCF_000720765.1). Classification (GTDB taxonomy): domain Bacteria; phylum Actinomycetota; class Actinomycetes; order Streptomycetales; family Streptomycetaceae; genus Streptomyces. The sequence goes on along the minus strand of NZ_JODC01000032.1, from coordinate 87,024 downwards.
CAGTCGATGTCGTCCAGGCCCAGATCCGCCAGGCCGTCCGGCACGATGCCGGTGTAGACGCCCAGCAGGAGCTGGTAGGCGATGACCGTGCCCGAGCTCGGGAACAGGACTTCGGTGTCCTTCTCGATCGAGTAGGGAAGCCTCCGCCCCAGACCGGACGGATGGCCAGGGATCCGCCAGTCGACCACGGCCTCGGCCCTCTCCGGACCCCATGTCGCCATCGCCCAGCGGACGTTGTTCAGACTCCAGCTGTTCTCGTAGGGGTTGCAGCCCTGGGCTGCTTCTTCCAGCGCCTGCCGATAGGCGGCGTAGTCCTCCTTCACGATCCTTTGGCACACCTCGGTCAGTCGAGCCCACTCACCTTCGCTGTAGGGTTTCAGCGGCTGGCTGACAGGCGTGCGATGGAAGTCACGACCGTCGATAAGCGCACGCACGTCCGGTTTCAGGACCGCGTGGTTGTCGTCGAGTCGCTGGAGCATCGCCCGGGCTTTGGACTCATTGATCGGGTGTGGGCGGCCCAGCCAGAACTCAGCGAGCACCCCGCGCGTCAGATCCGCTGCTGTGCCGGTGAATCCTGACTCGGCGAGCTTGTCGCAGAAGTAGCGCACACCGGTGCAGTAACCCTCGACGCTGCTCTGCCTGTCGAGGTCGCCGTGCGGCTTGACCAAGTCGGCCAGTCCCAGCAGCAGCTGCCGGGCCAGCAACGGGTTCCTGGACTTGTTGATCTGTATTGTGCAGGAGCGGCCGTCTGTGAACACCGCACTGATCGCCGGCGGCACCACGCCGGGCTCGGTCACCGTCGCGGGCATCAGACCCCCACCCCCGCCGGGTCTTCGCCAAACTCGGACTCCAGCTCGTGATCCCGTGCGGCGGCCAGCAGTCCGGCCTCCAGCCCGCTGCGCTCGTACAGTTCACGGAAGATGCGTGTGGTGTCCAGGCGGTGCAGGTACTTCTCCGTGGTCAACGAACTCGCGTGCCCCAACAGGTCGCGCAGCACGAGAATCGGCTCCGTCGTCCGCAGGTACAGCGCCAGTGCCGCGTTCTCGTCCGTGTCCGCCACCAGCCGCGCGGCCTGCGCGTAGTAGCCCGCGACCAGGCGCTTCATCGTGGCCATCGCCATCGTGTGACGGATCCGGTGCGGCCAGACATGCGGGAAACGCGGCTCGTAGCGCTCCCGGAGCCGGTCCGCGTTCCGTTCGAACACCTTCGCCCACTCGGTGAATGGCCGCCCCTCGCCCCAGACGGACAGCAGCATCGACCCGCCTCCGGGGCCCACCAGCCTGCGCCGGTCCACAGGCTTCATCGTCTCCCATGTCGTCCAGGTCCCGTTGACCCGGCCGCCGCGTGCATCGAACTCTGTCACCATCAGCGGCTCGCCCCAGCGTGCCGGCGGCATCCATGACGACGCCTGAACCGACAGCGCCCGCTCCAGCTCCAGATAGCTGTGCAGGTCCGACAGGACGTCGTAACTCACCCACGACTCACGGAACTTGCTGCCCTTGGTGATTCCCTCCGGCACAGGCAGCACCTGTGGGACATCCGTCCGTTGGCGCGGCAGCGGCGGAACCTCGCACGCGAGCATGTACGAGAACTCCTGCGACCGAAGCCCCGACGACAGTACGAACTTGCCCACCGCCGAGTTCCGCGCGATCTCCCGCCCCCGGTAGCCCCATTCCTCCGAACCGTCCGGCTGCAGCCGCCCCAGCCCCTTGACGAACAGGTCCGCGAAGTCGTCCATCAGATACTTGACGGTCACGTGCTCCTTCGGCTGGCGCCTGCGAGCCTGGTTCACCCGGCGCGTGGTCGCACCGCCTTCGAACAGCTGGACGCTCTCCTTGTAGGTGAACGGCGCGTGCGCGGCGTACCCGCGGTCGCTCGCCCAGTCGTAGAACTGGCTGAGGATCGACATGCTCTGGTTCCACATCGACGACGCGAATCGCTCCTTCAGAGGGCCCGATCCCCGGTGGACCGCGTAAGTGCCGAGCACGGCCTTCAAGCGGTCCCGGCTCCCGAATAGGCCGACCCCGTGCACTGCCGCGAAGTCCTTCCACTCGCGGACCGCGCGCACGTACGTGTGCCAGGAGTTGGCGGCCGGAACTCCTCGGGTCGGCAGCTCGCACGCCCATTGGTTCACCGCTGTGATCTCACGCACCCCGCCTTCGTCCTCGAAGAGCAGGTCGTTCTCGAAGAGCAGTGGCATTCCCTCAGGGATGGCAGGTTTGAACTCAAGCCCCCAGGACTCCCAACCTAAGGACGAATAGAACACTTGTTTCATTACGTCAGCCTACACGGACCTTGATGCCTCACAAACGATCTCCAATCCCCTCTCTGAGGCTCAATGCGACACTGCAAGTAAGTCGGAACAACCGACGACATGGGACTCGGCAAGACGATCACTCTGATCGCGCTGCATCTGCACCGGCAGAGCGAGACGTCGACCGCCGGTCCCACCCTCGTGGTGTGTCCGACGTCGCTGATGGGCAACTGGCAGCGCGAGATCGAGAGGTTCGCGCCCGGCACGCCCGTGCGCCGCTTCCACGGGGCGCGGCGCAGCCTGGACGAGGTGGCCGACGGCGAGTTCGTGCTGACCACGTACGGGACGATGCGCCTGGACGCGCGCCGGCTCGCCGAGATGACGTGGGGCATGGTCGTGGCGGACGAGGCGCAGCATGTGAAGAACCCGTACTCGGCGACCGCGCGGGAGCTGCGTTCCATCGGTGCACGCGCACGCGTGGCGCTCACCGGGACCCCGGTGGAGAACAACCTCTCCGAGCTGTGGGCGATCCTCGACTGGACGACTCCGGGACTGCTGGGGCGGCTGGGCACCTTCCGCACGCGGTACGCGCAGGCCGTCGAGGGTGGCCGGGATCCGGCCGCCGCGGAGCGGCTCGCCCGTCTCGTACGGCCGTTCCTGCTGCGCCGCCGCAAGTCGGACCCGGGGATCGCGCCGGAGCTGCCGCCGAAGACCGAGACCGACCGTGCCGTGTCCCTGACCAAGGAACAGGCGGGCCTGTACGAGGCGGTGGTGCGCGAAACACTCGCGGAGATCTCCGCGGCCGACAGCATGGCGCGGCGCGGTCTGATCGTGAAGCTGCTGACGGGGCTGAAGCAGATCTGCAACCACCCGGCGCAGTTCCTCAAGGAGGAGCGGCCGCGGATCGCCGGTCGTTCGGGGAAGCTGGAACTGCTGGACGAGCTGCTCGACACCATCCTCTCCGAGGGAGCGAGCGTTCTGGTCTTCACGCAGTACGTGCGCATGGCGCGCATTGTCGAACGGCACCTGACGGCCCGCGGCGTCACCTCGCAGTTCCTGCACGGCGGGACGCCCGTCGCCGAACGCGAGGCGATGGTGGGGCGCTTCCAGGACGGCGAAGTACCCGTCTTCCTCCTGTCGCTCAAGGCCGCGGGCACCGGCCTGAACCTCACCCGGGCCGAACACGTCGTGCACTACGACCGCTGGTGGAACCCCGCCGTCGAGGCGCAGGCCACCGACCGTGCCCACCGCATCGGCCAGACCCGGCCCGTGCAGGTGCACAAGCTGATCGCGGAGGGGACCATCGAGGACCGTATCGCAGACATGCTCGGCCGCAAGCGGGAGCTGGCCGACGCCGTGCTGGGTTCCGGCGAGGCCGCGCTCACGGAGCTGACGGACGCGGAGCTGGCCGATCTGGTGGAACTGCGAGGGGGCACCCGATGAACCGGCACGACCAGGACACGGAGCGCACGTTCGCCGCGCTGCCGCCCGCACAGGGGCAGGGGTTCGCGCACACCTGGTGGGGCCAGGCCTGGCTCAGAGCCCTGGAGGACACAGCGCTCGACTCGCAACAGCTCAAGGCGGGCCGCAGACTCGCGCGCGCGGGGGCTGTGGGCGCGGTATCCATACGCCCGGGACGTGTCACGGCCGTGGTCCAGAGCCGCGACGGCACGCCTCACCGGGCCGATGTCCTGCTGGAGGAGCTGGACGGCGAACAGTGGGACCGATTCCTGGACATGGCGGTCGAGCGGGCCGGACACGTCGCGGCGCTGCTGGACCGCGAGATGCCTCCGCATCTGGTCGAGGACGCAGCGGCCACGGGCATCGAACTGCTGCCGGGCATGGGCGACCTGGAACCGGAGTGCGACTGCGGCACCTGGGACCACTGCGGGCACACGGCGGCTCTGTGCTACCAGGTGGCGCGGCTGCTGGACCAGGACCCCTTCGTGCTGCTGCTGATCCGCGGCCGGGACGAACGGACCCTGCTGGACGACCTCCAGGCTCGCAGCGCCACACCCACACCCACGGAGGAGTCGGCCCAACCGGAGGGTGTGGACGCCGCCGAGGCATACAGGGCCGGCGACATCCTGCCGCCTCTGCCCGCCCCGCCGGAGCTTCCCACGGAACCCGGTATCCCGCCGTCCCTGGACACCGAGGCCCCGCCCGGGCCGGGCGTGGAACCGGCCGCCCTGGTGTATCTGGCTGCCCGGACCGCCGTCGAGGCACATCGCCTGCTCGCCGCGGCTCTCCGTCCCGGGACCGGACCGCACGGCCCGGACCAGGAGTTGACACTCGCACAGGATGCGGTCCGTCTCGCCGCAGGAACCGACGAGGCGGCCGTGGCGGACCGGCTGGCCGCCCGTTCGGGACGCGACCGTCAGGGGCTGGCGCGCGCCACGCGCGCGTGGCGCCTCGGAGGGGCGGCCGCGCTGTCCGTGCTGGAGGAGGAGTGGACCGTCTCGGGCGAGGCTCTCGCACGCGCGCGTGCCGCCCTGGAGTCGGCCTGGGACGAGGACGAGCGACCGTCGCTGCGAGCGAGCGGCAACCGGTGGACGGTCGTCGGCGCACCGGCCCAACTGCGCCTGGGGCGGGAGGGGCGCTGGTGGCCGTACCGCAAGGAGCGGGGCCGCTGGGTGCCCGCCGGAGCCGCCTGCCAGGACCCGGCGACGGCTCTGGCCTCGATGGAGTCGGTGGAGCCGGCTCCCGGGGAGGAACCCGCCTGAGAAGCGGCAGAGTTGGCTCGGGCAACGGCGCCCCGTCGGCTGGGTTCACACTGGCTGTGCGGGGCGGTGGGCCCGGAGCAGAGCGTGTCCGCCGTCTCCGTCGGGCGCGAACTCCTGCCGTTCCACTGTCCGCCCGGGCTGCGCGATCCACGAGCGGTGGGTGGGGGCGCCCGCGAGGGGCGGCTGTCGCCGCGGATGAACTCCGCCTGCGGCGCCCGCTCCCGGGCCCTGCGGATCTGACTTCGCTGATGACCATGCGAGTGCCCCGGTGCCCCAAGGCCGCCAGGGTCCGCGCGGCCGGCAGCCCGCTTCCGCATCCGACGTTCAGCACCGCGCTGCCGACGAGCAGTCCGCATGGTTCGCCCGCCGGGAGACGACCTCGTAGCCACGCCGGACGACGTTCTTGGGTATTCACCTCGATCCCGCCTCTCAGGCAGGCATCGACCGGGTCGCGTCCGCTGCGCCGCAACCCGACGCCCCGTGTTCACCCGGCGGTCGCGACGCGTTCGCTGCAGTGCCCAAATCTTGCCGCTGTCAACGAACTTGTCACACAGGAGGCCCGATGTTCCCGCACGCCACCGGCCGGCTCCGCGTCCGGCGCTCCGTCGCAGTGAGCGTTCCGCTGGTCGTGATCGCGGCCCTGGTGGCGGCCGGTCCGGACGCGAGTGCGTCGGACGAGGACGCGCATGTCGTCCGTACGGCGACGCTCGGGGACATTCCGCTGGGCGCCTTCAGCAACAGCCTGCTGCCCGGGACGGTGGACGACGACCGGGGCATCGACCTCGGCGGGATCGGCAGCGACATCTATCCGGCGGGCCGCAAGGGTGAGTTCTGGACGGTCACCGACCGCGGGCCCAACGGCCAGATCAAGGTGGCCGGTACGAAGCGCCGCACCTTCCCGGTGCCGGGCTTCGATCCGGCGATCGTGAAGATCCGGGTGGTCGGCGACACCGTGAAGGTGCTGGACGCGATTCCGATCACCACAGCTTCCGGGAAGGCTGTCACGGGGCTGCCGAACCAGGCGGGGCGCGACGAGGCGCCGTACTCCTACGACGCCAGGTCTCCGCTGTCGTACAACCCGAGCGGGCTGGACACGGAGGGCATCGTGCGGTCCGAGGACGGGAGTTTCTGGCTCGTCGACGAATACGGCCCGAGCCTTGTCCATGTCTCCGCGCGCGGGAGGGTACTCACGCGCTATGTGCCGAAGGGGCTGAACCTCACCGGTACCGACTACCCGGTGGTGGAGGCGCTGCCCGCGATCCTGCTGCACCGGAAGACCAACCGCGGTTTCGAGGGGCTGGCCCAACTGCCCGGCGGCGACCTGGTGATGGCCGTACAGAGCCCGCTGTCCCTGCCCGACACGGATGCGGGTGAAACGTCGCGCACCACGCGTCTGCTTCGTTTCTCGCCGAAGAAGAAGGCCGTCACCGCCGAGTACGCGTACCGCTTCGATCCGGTGAACGTGGTGGATCCGAGCGAGGACGACACCTCCGAGCTGAAGATCTCGTCGGTGGTCGCCGTGGGCGGCAATCGGCTGCTGGTGGAGGAGCGCACCGACAAGGCCGCGCGGCTGCAGCTGGTGAAGCTGGAGCGAGGCGCGAACATCCTGGGTGGTCCCTACGACGACGACGCGACGTCTCCGTCCCTGGAGCAGCTCGACGACCCGGCGGCCTCCGGCGTCCTGGTGCTCGACAAGCGGCTGGTCGTCGACCTCGGTACGGTCGCCGGGGTGCCCGGGAAGATCGAGGGCATCGCGCGCGTGGATCACGACACGCTCGCCCTGATCAACGACAACGACTTCGGCATGACGGACGGAGCGGGCGCGTTCGACGCGCAGGGGCGGCTGGTGGACAGCGGCATCGAGACGACGGTGACGTATGTGCGACTGCACCGGCTTCAGCCTCGCATGTGACCTGCGGCGGGGCTGAACACTTCCCGACCGGAGGCCGGGCCCACGCGGCCCGGCCACCGGTGTTGATGCGCAGGGCGCGCCTACGGGGCCATCTCGTACGCGCCGGACAGCGCCTCGACCCGCTGCCAGACCCGCTCCGTGCGTGCCTCGTCGACCACCGGCCGCCGGATCGAACCGAGCGCCCACTCCTGCTGTTGTTCGGTCGCCGAGTCCTTGCCGTGCAGTTCGACGGCGTGCGCGGAGAAGTCCCGCACGAGGACGGCGAGGAGTTCGTCGAGCACGTCCTCGTCGAGGCCGGTCAGCGCGGCCTGTTCCAGGACGAGCTGTCCGTGCACGACGAGGGCGAAGAGCTGACCGACCGCGAGAAGGAGATCGAGGTCCCGGCTCTGCTCCGCGTCCGGCGCGGCGGTGGCAACGAACTCGCAGAGTGCGTCGGCCTGTTCGCGGAAACGGGTCACATTGGGCAGGTGCGCGTACGCGTCGAAGGCGGGCCGCCAGTCGTGGAAGCGCACCGAGCCGAGGCCGCGGGCCGGTCCCTGCCGGAACAGGAAGTCGTCGTCGGCCGCGTCGAGGCGGGTGGGTACGGCGGGGTAGTCGACCGGGTCTAGGAGGTGGCTGCGCAGGAACTTCAGGATCAGCGCCAGGTTGACGTGGACCGTTCCCTCCAGCTTCGGAAGGCCGCGGATCTCCACGGCCGCCTGGGCGAAGTAGTTGTCCTTCTCGAAGCCCTTGGCCGCGATGACGTCCCACATCAGGTCGATGACCTTCTCACCCTCCGTGGTCACCTTCATCTTCGTCATCGGGTTGAAGAGCAGGTAGCGGCGGTCGTCCGGGCCGGCGGAGCGGAAGTAGTCGACAGCGCGGTCGCTGAACTGCTTCATGCCGACGAGCCTGACGTACGCGTCGGTCAGCTCGCGCCGGACATGCGGGAAGGCGGTGACGGGGCGGCCGTAGAGGATTCGGTTGTGGGCGTGGGTGACGGCCTCGTACATCGCGTGCTCGCAGATGCCGATCGAGGCGGTGCACAGGTTGAACTTGCCGACGTTGACGGTGTTGAGCGCGGCGTCGAAGGCGGCGCGGCCGGTGTGCAGGACGTCCTCGCCCGCTACGGGGTAGTCCTCCAGCCGGAACTCGCTGACGAACTTCGAGGAGTCGACGACGTTCTTGACCAGGTGATAGGACGGGTGACGGCTGTCGGCGGCGAAGAACACATAGCCGTCGGGGCCCTCGACGTCGGTACGGCGGCCGAAGACCGAGACGAGTCCGGCGGCGTTGCCGTTGCCGATGTAGTACTTGGAGCCGGTGGCGCGGAAGCCGCCGTTGCCGTCGGGTTCGAGCAGCATGTCGGTGGAGTAGATGTCGGCGCCGTGGACCTTCTCGGACAGGCCGAACGCGAACACCTCGCCCTGGGTGAGGAGTTCCGCGGCGCGGGCGCGGGCTGCGGCGTTGTCGCTCTGCCAGACCGGGCCGAGGCCGAGGATCGTGACCTGCCAGGCGTACCAGTAGTCGAGGCCGTAAAAGCCCAGGATCTCGTTGAGCGCGGCGATCCGGCCGGTGTCCCACCGCTTGTCCGGTTCCCCCTCCCCCGCGGCGGACGACGGCGTCAGGAAGGTGGCGAAAAGGTTCTCCTTCGCCGCGAAGGCGAGGAAGTCGCCGAGCCAGGCGCGAGTCCGGTAGTCCTCGATCAGCCGCCTCTTGCCACGTTCCTCGAACCAGTCGACGGTGGCACGCAGCAAGCGGCGCGTCTCGGGGTCGAAGTGCACGGGGTCGTAGGTGCGCGGGTTGAACAGCAGCTGGTCGGCCATGGGATGACGCCTTTCGGCTGGTGGACGGGTGGGAAACGGAAGATCTGACGGCCGGACGGGCCGGACGGGGATCGGGAGGAGCGGCGGCGGGAACGGCGGCGATCAGCGGCCGGGACCGAACCGGGCCAGCGTGGCGAGCACGTCGTCCAGCCAGTCGATCATCATCCGCTCGTACGCGATGCCGCCGCGCAGGACGACGTGCTGGAGCTCTCGCTCCGCGTCGAGCGGCGCAGCAGGACCGGCCGTGCTTGCTTCGGGCGTGAAGTCGCGCGCCTCTCCTGCGAGATAGTGCGCCAGCCGGTCCCGGTGCGCCTGGCGGTGCCGCTCCACCTCGCGGATCAGGGCGACCGGGTCGTCGAAGGCGGCGCCGCGGATCTTCACGGCCAGGTCGTGGCGGACGCTCTCCGGTTCGATCGGATCCTGCAACCAGGAGGACAGTGCGGCCCGGCCGAGGTCGGCGACGGAGTATTCCTTCTTGTCCGGCCGGCCCTGCTGCGCGACGTCCCGCACGTCGACCCAGCCGTCGTTCTCCATGCGCTTGAGCACGCGGTAGATCTGTTGGTGGGTCGCGGTCCAGAAGTAGCCGATGGACCGCTCGAAGCGCCGGGCCAGCTCGTAGCCGGATCCTGGCTTCTCCAGAAGCGACACCAAGATCGCGTGTTCGAGCGCCATGCCGTCGATCCTGCTATGCAACTCGTTGCATAGCAACCCTCGCCCGCTCCGATGCGACGCGGCTCACGCCGGCAACATGCCCAAGGAGAGGCGCCTCAAGGACAGACGTAGGTGAAGCTCGCCCTCGCCTCCATCGGGGCCGGCTGGTGCGCGATTCGCAGGCGGGCGGTCCCCCGGAAGCGACCGGAACCGCGGACCGTCCAGCGCAGGTGCACCCTGACCCGGCGCTCACCCCGGTGGGCGGTGCGGACGAGCTCGCCCGAATCCTGACCGTCCGCGCGCAGCCACTGGTAATTGACCGGGCCCGCGTGCCCGTCGGTGGTGACGACACCGACCAGGTCGGCCGTCTGACCGCAGTGCAACGGCCCTGCGGGGGCCTGGACCCGGACAGCGACGATCGCGGGAGCGGGGGCCGGGCGAACCAGCAGCCAGAGCAGGACGGCGGCGATCGCGACGACGGCGGTGGTGACGATCCAGCCCCGGCGCTTGCGGCGCGAGCGCGGGGAGGCTGGAACCGCTGCCTCGGTCCGCCATCGGGCACACAGGACGTCCTGCTCCTCCACCGGGACCCCGGGCCCGAACCGGAGCAGGATCCCGTCGGAGTCCTCCCCTGCGTCCACCGGAGGCAGGGCGACATGGTTGCGCTTGCCGAGGACGGTCGCCTGGGGGTCCGCTGCATGGGGACGGTGAGTGCGGCCGACCGTGGTGGGCTGGTCGGCGGCGGCTGAAGGGGTCGGTCCGGGGGGAGCCGGGGAGGCTCCCGGGTCCGAGGCCGCGGCGGTGCGGGCGTGGTCCGCCGTGGCGGGTTGGGCGACGGCGGCTGAGGGGCGGGAGGAACGGGCCGGTGCGGCAGCAGGATCTTCGGGGACGGTGGGGCGTGGGTCGGAGTCGGTTGCGTTCGGCGCCGGGTGAGGGTCCGTCCGCTGAGCCGGGCGACCAGGAGTCGCTGCGACGGACGGTGCCGGTGCCTTCGGCGGCGCGAAGTCCGGGGTCGACGCGGCCGCCGCCGCGCGGAGCGCCGTGCGGCGCAGGAAGTCCGCCGGGAGCGCCGCGCGTTGGGCGACCAGTTCGGCCCGGGCCGCCGCCAGCCCCTGCGACTCGGCGATGGCGGAGCAGCGAACGAACAGTTCCGCCGCGGGGGTTTCGGGCTGCGCCCAGGCGTCGCCGAGGGTGCGGGCCAGGGCGGCCCAGGCAGCTGTGGCGACTGCTGCCCGGCGGTCGGCGTGCGGCGCGTCGCCCGACACCGGTACGGCGGCCGCGTCGCCCAGCACCGCGCCCGTCTCCGCCCCGGCCAGCAGGGCGACACCGTCCGGGGCCATGACGATGGTGTCGGGGCCGAGTGGGCCGTGGGTCAGGCCTGCCGTGCGCAGGGCGAGGAGGGTCTGCGCGGTCTCGTTGAGGATGCTGGCCGCGCTGCCCGCGTCCGGGCGGGGGCCGCCTGCCGACGCCAGGACGTCGGCCAGGGTGGGGGCCGGCGGCCGGGCCGTGAGCAGCCACACCTCACCGGCCTCGGCCACGAGGTCGACCGTGCCGAGCAGTCCGGGCAGCCGGAGCTTCGCCGTGGCGAGCACCATGGCCGCCAGGCGCTCGCGCGTGCCGTCGGGCGCCAGCAGGGCGCGGTCGATGCGCAGCGCGCCGAGGGTCCGTTCGCCTGACCGGGCGGGGAGCAGGGCGTACCAGGTGCCGTGGCGCGTGTGCCTTGACCAGCCGGACAGGGGCCGGCCGGCCACTGTGGTGGCTGTCGTCATGTCGATCCGTTCTCGTCGCGGCGGGGAGTGGCTCTCGGAGCCCTCGGGAGTGTGGTCAGCACGGCGGTGCGTCCAGGGAGGCCGTCTGGGGACCGTTCGCTGCCGCCGGGTCGCTGCTGAGCGAGACCATCCAGGTCCCTCGGCACGGGTGGTTGGAGAAATCGGCCTCGAAGGTCAGGTCGTACCGCGTGCTCCCGGACAGGGACTGGGCCTGGGAGCCGTACGGGTCGGCGGGTGTGTCGACGTAGTAGTTCGCGGTGACGGTCAGCGGACCGGTGCTTGTCGTCTCGACGGTCACCGCCGCGACGAGCGTGCCGGGTTTCTGTCCACGCTGCCAGGAGCCGATGGTGAGGGTGACCGTGCCCGGGGTGGGCGGGCCTGGGGACTCGGTCGTCGGCGTCCCGGCCGGTGCGGTCGTCTCCGTGGACGGCGTGGGCGAGGCCGACGGGCTGTCCGAGGGGGTGGTGGTGGGCGAGGTGTCGGCTGTGGGCGGGGCACTGCTCACCGAAGGGGATGAGGAGGGTGAAGTGACCCGTACTGTCGGTGAGTTGACCGGCGCGGGGGTCGAACTCGCCACCGTCGTGGACGTGTCGTGCGGGCGGCCCGTCGCGTACGTCGCTCCGCCCGCGACGACCGCCAGCGCGGCCACCCCACCGGTCGCCACCTTCCATCCCCCGCGCTTCAGCCGGCCCAGCAGGGTGAGCGCGGTGGCCGGCCCGTCCAGTGTCGCGGTCGCGGTGAACGGGAACAACAGGGCCAGCAGCGCGGCGAGTTCGGCCAGTCGGCGGCGGCCGCGCTCCTCCCAGCCGGCGCCGTAGCCCTCGGTGGCGGACCGTTCCAGGTCGGCGAGGAACGCCTCGACGCCGGGCCGGTCCGCCGGGTCCTTCGCCAGGCCCGCGCGCAGCAGTCCGCGCACCGGCGCGGGTACGTCGTCCAGCGGGGCCGGTGCGCGCAGGTGCTGCAGGCGCAGCGCGGTCATGTCGTCCCCGGGGAACGGCCGTCGGCCGGTCAGGCACTCGAAGAACACCGCGGAGGCCGCGTAGACGTCGGCCGCCGGTCCGGCGGGCTCGCCGTTCCACTGCTCCGGCGCCATGTAAGCGGGCGTGCCCGCGACGTCGGTCTCCCGGCCGCTGCGCACCGCGATGCCGAAGTCGGCGAGCGCGCTGGTGCCGTCGGCGCGGACCAGGACGTTCTCCGGTTTGTAGTCGCGGTGCACCACCCCGGCCGTGTGGGCCGCGCCCAGCCCCAGGAGGGAGCCCTTGAGCAGGACGAGCGCTGCCTCGGGGCCGGTCGCCCCGTGGCGGCGCAGCAGGTGGCGCAGGCTGACGCCGTCCACGGCCTCCATCACGATCGCGGCGCCGGCGCGTGCCTCGACGTACTCGTACAGCCGCACCACAAACGGGTGCCGCAGCTCGCCGAGCAGCCGGGCCTCGGCGCGGAAGCGGGCCAGGAACTCCGGGTCCGCGCGCAGGCGTTCACTCAGGTACTTGACGGCGACGGGGACGCCGGTCGCGGTGTGCCGGGCGAGGACGACCCGGCCGCCGGCTCCCTCTCCCAGCGTCCGGACGGCCGCGTAGCCGGGTACGGCCCAGCCGCCCTCGGTGTCCTTGTCCTGGCTCATGCCGTCCCCTCCACCGGCGCGGGGAGCCCGGCCCCCCGCGGTACGTCCCTCGCGTCCCGGCGGCGCCGTACCCGGCGCAGCAGCCAGCGGGCGGGCGCGGACCACACCGGGAAGGCGACCAGGGCAACCACGGCCGCCTCGATCACCGTGGGCCACGGCTCGGCCAGTCGGCCGTCCAGCAGGTCGCCGATGCGGGAGCGCCAGGCCAGCAGGGCGAGGCCGAGGAAGCCGTAGGTGCCTACGACGACCGCGAGGCCGTAGGCGGCGAGGCCTGCCTGGCGGGGGCCGGGCCGGTTGCCCGCCCGCAGGTCTCGCCACAGGCCCGTGCGGAAGTAGGCGCTCGCCTCCTCGCGCAGCCGGGGCACCCGCAGGGCGTCGGTCAGCGCCTGGTAACCGTCCAGCGGCATCAGCGGGTTGAAGTTGTAGAGGGTGTTTAGATACAGGCCGAAGGCGAGGTGGTAAAGGACGGCCGAGGCGGGTCCCGCGGGCAGCAGGGCCGCGCCCGTGGCGCACCAGCCGGCCAGCGCCGCCGTGGACAGCGGCCCGGACAGGGCCACCACGACCCGCGACCAGCGGGAGCCGAACCACATGTCGCTGGTGTCCACGAACGCGAACGGCATGCCCATCATCAGCAGAAACCCGCCGCGCCTGACCTTGCGGCCGTACGACTTCACGGCCAGCGCATGCGTGAGCTCGTGGACGAGCAGCGCGCTCACATATCCGGCGGCCAGCACGACCGGGCCCCACACGCCCGCCCCGCCGAAGTCCAGTAGATGGTGCCGCCCCTGCGCGGCGAAGAACGCGGCGAGGCCACCGGTCACCGACAGCCAGGCGAGCAGCACCCCGGTCCGGGTGAACAGCCGCCAGCCGAAAGCCTGGTAGAGCCGGGTCACCAGCCGGTCGAGGCCGGGGACGGACACCTCCAGTTTCAGCAGCGCCCGGTATACGGCACGCGCCACCCGCCGCCAGCCCTTCGGCCGCTCCTCCTCCGGCCGCCCGGGCAGGCCACGCAGCAGCCCGGCGTCCGCGAACGCGGCCAGCGCGGACTCGATGCGGGGCAGGGCGAGTTCGCCGTAGCGGTCGGCGTAGGCGAACAGCAGGTCCCGTACGGTGTTATCGCCGTCAAGGGCGTGCCACAGGAAGACCTGGCGCTCGTCCAGTTCGAGATAGCGCCCTGTTCTGGTGCTGTTGAGCACCCAGCGGGGTGCGCCGCGTTCGGTCGGGATCTGCTTGAGGGCCCAGCCCGAACGGCGGCGGGGGCGCGCGGTGAGCGGACCGTTCGCCTCGGGGGCCTCCTCCTGCCCGGCCTGTCCGGCGGTGGGCAGCTGCGTCAGCTGGGTGCCGACGACCATCGTGCGCGAGCCGATCCGGGTGTCGCGAGGCTGCTCGAACACCAGGCGTACGTCGCCGACGGACAGCTCGGTGCCGTCGGCGAGGCCGGCCGCACCGCCGTGCAGGTCGACGCCGCCGACGGCGGTGCCGTTGAAGGAGTCCAGGTCCTCGATCCGGAAGCCCTCAGCGGTGCGGACGATGCGGGCGTGGCGGCGCGAGACGCTGGTGTCGGACAGGACCACGTCGTTGTCCTCGCCCCGGCCCAGCGTGGTGACCGGGGCGGTCAGCGAGACGAGCAGCGTGGGTTCGTCGAGGCCGCGCAACTGGGGTGCGGCGAACGAGGTCGACGCGGCACCCCGGCGCGGGGTACCGCAGTGCAGGCAGTACGGGAAGTCGCGCCGCACGTGGACGCGGCAGACACGGCAGAGCATGCGGTGGCTCAGCCTGCGCCGGAACCGCTGGCGAACGTTCCGCCGTCGAAACCTGCGTCGCCTTCCGCGGCGGGGCCCGAGTCCGGCAGGTGCGTGGCGGCGTTTCCGAGGCCGGAGGCGGGCAGGCCACCCTGGACGATGATGTGAGCACCGTTGCCACCCTCGCCCGAGGCGGGCAGGCCACCCTGGACGATGATGCGGTTACCACCGCCGGGCTCACCGACACCGCCGGGACGCCGACCGATGTTCTCGTGGCTGCCTCCGCCGTTTCCGTCGCCCCCACCGTCACCGCCGCCGTGGCCACCGCCACCACTGGGACGGTTGGTGTTCTCGGGGTCGCCACCACCTTCGCCACCGCCGCCGCCACCCTCGCCACCGCCGCCATGGCCACCACCACTGGGACGGTTGGTGTTCTCGGGGTCGCCACCACCTTCGCCACCACCGCCACCACCCTCGCCACCGCCGCCATGGCCACCACCACCACTGGGACGGTTGCTGTTCTCCGAGTCGCCACCGCCCTCGCCGCCGCCACCCTCGCCGCCGCCACCCTCGCCGCCGCCGCCCTCGCCGCCGCCGCCTTCGCCGCCGTCACGGTCGTAGATGCCACCGTGGCCGAAGTGACCGGCGTCCCCGCCGCCTTCCCCGCCGGCACCGCCGAAGCCGCCATGGCCCCCGAAGTCGCCGAACCCACCGGAACCCGCACCGCCGTCACCGAAGCCGCCGTCGCCAAGGCCACCACCGCCGAACCCGCCGTCGGCACCGCCACCGAACCCGCCGAAGTCCCCTTCGGCGCCGCCGAACCCGCCGTCGCCCCCGGCGCCGAAGTCACCGAAGCCCCCCTCGGCGCGACCGCCGACATGGTCCCCGAACCCTCCGAACTCACCGAAGTTGCCCACCTGGCCGAGCTCGCCGGCCACTTCGGCCGGGGACCGGTCCAGCAGGGGGCCGCCGAGCAGGCTGTGGGTACCGGTGGCTGCCGTGTCCAGGCCGGCGGCGCCCTCCTGGCCCCCGGCGGGACCTGACAGGTCGTAGCCCTGCTCGGTGGAGGCCGGGGCACCGGCATCGTGATCGCCTGAGACCTGCTCAGCCGGGACGGCGTGGGTCGTGGAGGCCTCGTGCGTCACCTCGGCGTGGTGGTCGACCGGGACGGTGTGGTCAGCGGTGATGTCGTGATGCGCCAGCGCGTGCGCCGCGCTTCCGAAGAACAGGGACGACTTGGACAGCCGTGGGTCGAGAGCGGCCGGTCCCCCGTCGGTGGCGGACTCGACGCGGAGGGAGCGGAGTTCGGCGACCTGGGCGAGCGACAGGCCGAGTCTTCGCGCAACCTCGCCGGTGTCGCCGTCGAGTTCGGCACGGAAGGCCGGGTCGACGGCCAGGCGGGTCAGGGCAGCACGATATGCGTCGTTGGTCATGGTTCGGTCTCCATCGCTCCGGGGGCACTGATGCCGATCGCGACGGAGCCGAGGATCCCCCCTGGTCGGCGGCAACTGCCATTTCCGGCCATCCCCGCCGATACCTGCTGGAGACGTTATAGAGCCTTGGCATGGACGGCGCAAGTGCAACGAGCAGGGCAGTTGCCGGGCACCGAGCACCTCGACCGCGCCGCGCACTCACCGATCAGATGTGGCCACCGACCCGTCGACCCACCAACGAAATGGCGAACAGTCGGAGCCGACATCCCTCAGCCCTCCCGGCCTCCCTGGAGGACGCGATCGAGCCCACTCCGCATGGGTCCGCAGGCGACCGAAGATGCAGACCGTCAATAACCGCCTGCGCACGCGGCCGAAGGCCAGCAGGGTCAGCACGACGAGCAGCCCGGGCAGGGTCATGGAGAAGACGAACTACCTGTCCGCAGTATCCGGGCCGAGCCTGCGGACAGTCACCCCCTGCACTCCCCTTCGCCGCTTGGCCGCTTGGCCGCTTGGCCGCTTGGCCGCTTGGCCGCTTGGCCGCTTGGCCGCTTGGCCGCTTGGCCGTTGGCATCGTGGGGTGTCTTCTCACGGTGCCTGACCTCGCGTCATGGCAGGTCGACGTCCCCCAAGGAAGGAATCAGCGATTCAAGGTCGCTCGGGACACTGCTCGGCAGTCCACTGGGCAGCTTCGACGGCAGTCTGCTGGGCAGCTTGCTCGGCAGTTCCGTCGGAATGCTCAGGGACGGCGACCGTGTGCGGCCGGAGCTCGCACCGGTGCCGTTGGGTGTTTTCTTGTCGGGCGAGTCGTCGTGGTCGGAGGCCATCAGGACGACGACGGCCACTGCGGCGACCGCCGCGAGGGCGACCAGGAGGACGAAGAGCGGGCTGCGCCGTCGCCTGGGCGGTGGCGGGGACGGCTGCCCGTCGCCGTAGGTCGGAGGTGGTCCGAACCCGCCGCCCGCTGGCGGTGTGTCACCCGGCGGGCCGGGCGGTCGAGGCGGTACCGGCGGTGTGGCCATACCGTCCAGAGTCGCGGCAGATCGGGCAGGCGGCGACCCCCGCACGGAAGTTGATACGGCCCCATGCCATGGACCGTACGGTTCCGGGGCATTCCGCGCGGGAGTCGCTCGGGCACGCGTGCGTGCGCATACGGATCAAGCACGCACGCGCACGTGTACGCGTGCCGTTCAGCCGCGAGCCCCCAGCAGGTGATCCATGGCCAGCTGGTCGAGGTGCTCGAAGGCCATCCCGCGCGCTGCGGTCGCCTCGACGTCGAACTCCTCGAAGGCGCTGCGGTCGGCGAGCAGGGCCTCAAGGCCGTCGCCGGCGGTCGGCTGGGCGAGCTGGTCCAGGCGCGAGGCGCGCAGGGCCTCCTGCACCTCCGGGTCGGCGCGGAAGGCGGCCGCGCGCTCCTTGAGGATGAGGTAGTTGCGCATGCAGCCGACGGCCGAGGCCCACACACCGTCGAGGTCCTCGGTCCGCGGCGGCTTGAAGTCGAAGTGGCGCGGGCCGTCGTAGCCGGCGCTCTCCAGGAGGTCGACCAGCCAGAACGCGGCGCGCAGGTCGCCGGCGCCGAAGCGCAGGTCCTGGTCGTACTTGATGCCGGACTGGCCGTTGAGGTCGATGTGGAAGAGCTTGCCCGCCCACAGGGCCTGCGCGATGCCGTGTGGGAAGTTCAGCCCGGCCATCTGCTCGTGACCGACCTCGGGGTTGACGCCGTACAGCTCCGGGCGCTCCAGGCGCTCGATGAAGGCGAGGGCGTGACCGACGGTGGGCAGCAGGATGTCACCGCGGGGCTCGTTCGGCTTGGGCTCGATCGCGAACTTGAGGTCGTAGCCCTGGGAGGTGACGTACTCGCCGAGGAGGTCGAAGGCCTCCTTCATGCGGTCGAGGGCGACACGTACGTCCTTGGCGGCGCCGGACTCGGCGCCCTCACGGCCGCCCCAGGCGACGTAGGTCTTCGCGCCGAGCTCGGCCGCGAGGTCGATGTTGCGGATGGTCTTGCGCAGGGCGTAGCGGCGCACCTCGCGGTCGTTCGCGGTGAACGCTCCGTCCTTGAAGACGGGGTGGGTGAAGAGGTTGGTGGTGGCCATCGGCACGGTCATGCCGGTCGTGTCGAGGGCCTGGCGGAAGCGCTTGATGTGCGACTCGCGCTCGGTGTCGGAGGATCCGAAGGGGATCAGGTCGTCGTCGTGGAAGGTGACGCCGTAGGCGCCGAGCTCGCTCAGGCGCTGCACCGTCTCGACCGGGTCGAGGGCACGCCGCGTGGCGTCGCCGAACGGGTCCCTTCCCTGCCAGCCGACGGTCCACAGGCCGAAGGTGAACCTGTCCTCGGGGGTGGGCTGGTAGCTCATGCCGCGGCTCCTTGCTTGTTTGCGACGGTTGCCTCACGACTATTTCGTCATGGCGGTTTACAAATTAGTATGCGAACGCATCGCTGGGAAGGGACAAGATGTCCCCGAAGGGGTGAGGTTCCGGGTCGCCATGGCCCGGGAACCCTCGAACCAGCAGGTCAGAGCCCCGCAGAGCCGCGGAAAAAGGGAGAGCCCGATGTCAGCAGCCGAGGGTCCGCTCGTCGTCGGCGTGGACACGTCCACTCAGTCCACCAAGGCGCTCGTCGTCGACGCGGCCACCGGTCAGGTCGTCGCGAGCGGCCAGGCACCGCACACCGTCTCCTCCGGGGCCGGCCGCGAGAGCGACCCGCGCCAGTGGTGGGACGCCCTGTGCGCGGCGCTCGACCAGTGCGGTGACGCGGCACACGAGGCCGCCGCGGTCTCGATCGGCGGGCAGCAGCACGGCCTGGTCACGCTGGACGAGCGGGGCGAGCCGGTGCGCCCGGCGCTGCTGTGGAACGACGTGCGTTCGGCGCCGCAGGCCCGCCGGCTGGTCGAGGAGCTGGGCGGCCCGAAGGCTTGGGCGGAGCGCACCGGAAGCGTGCCCGGCCCCTCCTTCACCGTCACCAAATGGGCCTGGCTGGCCGAGAACGAGCCGGAGGCGGTCCGCGCCACCAGGGCGGTGCGCCTGCCCCACGACTACCTCACCGAGCGGCTGACCGGGCAGGGCACGACCGACCGCGGCGACGTCTCCGGTACGGGGTGGTGGGCCTCGGGGACGGAGTCCTACGACGAGGAGACCCTCGCGCACGTGGGGCTCGATCCCGCGCTGCTGCCCCGGGTGGTCCGGCCCGGTGAGGTGGCGGGCACCGTGCGCGACAGCCACGACCTGCCGTTCTCCAAGGGCACCCTGGTCGCGCCGGGCACGGGTGACAACGCCGCCGCGGCGCTCGGCCTCGGGCTGCGTCCCGGCACCCCCGTGCTCAGCCTGGGCACCTCGGGCACGGTGTACGCGGTCTCCAAGCGGCGCCCTGCCGACCCGACCGGCACGGTGGCGGGCTTCGCGGACGCCCACGGCGACTGGCTGCCGCTGGCCTGCACCCTGAACTGCACGCTCGCCGTCGACCGCGTCGCCACACTGCTGGGCCTGGACCGCGAGGCCGTCGAACCGGCCATCGGCATCACCCTGCTGCCCTACCTGGACGGCGAGCGCACCCCCAACCTGCCCAGCGCCTCCGGCCTGCTGCACGGGCTGCGCCACGACACCACCGGCGGTCAGCTCCTGCAGGCCGCCTACGACGGCGCCGTGCACTCGCTGCTCGGCGCGCTCGACCTGGTCCTCGACGAGGACGCGGACCGCTCGACGCCGCTGCTGCTGATCGGCGGGGGCGCCCGGGGCACGGCCTGGCAGCAGACCGTACGCCGCCTGTCGGGCCGCCCGGTCCAGGTGCCCCAGGCCAAGGAACTGGTCGCGCTGGGCGCCGCGGCGCAGGCGGCGGGCCTGCTGACCGGGGAGGATCCGGCCTCGGTCGCCCGGCGCTGGAACACCGCCGCGGGCCCGGTGCTGGAGGCCGTGCAGCGGGACGAGGCGACGCTGGCGAGGATCGCCGGGGTACTCTCCGACGCGGCCCCGCTGCTGGAGCGGAGCACCGACAGCTGAGGACGGGGGCATGACCGCACCGCTGCACGAGGCCCACCCGGCCGGCCCGGGGCGGGCGCTGCCCGACACCCAGCAGGGCATGCGCCGCCGCAATCTCGCCCGGGTGATGCACACCGTCAGCGCCGAGGGACCGCTCTCCCGAGCCACCGTCGCCTCCCGCATCGGGCTGACCCGGGCGGCCGTGTCGACCCTTGTCGACGAGCTCATACGCACCGGACTGCTCGAAGAGCTGGGACCCGAGCGGCCCGGACGGGTGGGCCGTCCCGGCTCGGCGCTCGCCGTCAGCGGTCACGGCCCCGCCGGCATCGGCGCCGAGATCGGCGTGGACCACCTCGCGGTCTGCGCGGTCGACCTGCGCGGACAGGTACGCGCGCGTGCCGTGCGACACGGCGCCAACCGCGGCCGCTTGCCCGAGCCGGTGATCGAGGAACTCACCGATCTGGTGCGCCGGGTGGTCGCCGAGGCGGAGCGCGAGGGGCTGTGGCCCGCGGGGCTCGCGGTGGCCGTGCCGGGCCTGGTGGCGCGCGACGCCCGCACCGTCGTACGCGCCCCGAACCTCGACTGGCACGACACCGACATCGGGGCGCTGCTGCCCACCGACATCCCGCTGACCGTCGACAACGAGGCCAACTTCGGTGCGCTCGCCGAACTCTGGCTCGGGGAACGCACCCCGCACGACTTCCTGCATGTCTCGGCGGAGATCGGTATCGGCGCGGCGGTCGTCGTGGCCGGGGGGCTGCTGCGCGGGACGCGTGGTTTCGCGGGCGAGCTGGGGCATGTCCCGGTGCAGCCGGAGGGGCCTGCCTGCCCGTGCGGCGGGCGCGGGTGTCTGGAGCAGTACGCCGGTGAGGAGGCGGTGCTGCGGGCGGCGGGCCTGGAGCCGGGCGAGGACCGGGTCGGGCTGCTTGCGGGCCGGGCCGCAGAGGGCGACGAGGACGTACGAGGTGCGCTGCGCGACGCGGGGAAGGCGCTCGGCATCGCGCTGACCGGGGCGGTCAACCTGCTGGATCCCGAGGGCGTGGTGCTGGGCGGCGCGCTGGCCGGGCTCGCGCCGTGGCTACTGCCGTCGCTGGAGGCCGAGCTGGACCGGCGCACCGCGGGCCCCGCCTGTCCGGTGTCCGTGTCGCGGCTGGGCCCGGAAGGGCCCCTGCTGGGCGCGGCGCACTCGGTGGTGCGGGCGGTGCTGGACGACCCCGCGGCGGTGGCCGAACGAGCCTGACCCCGGCACCCGCGCCGCTGTTCCGGATCAGCACCCTGCACCCGCCTTAGGCTTTCCCCGGCACCGGCACGACCCGAGGAGCGCAACCGTGTTCGACCCAGCAGCTGAGCACCCGTACCCCGACAGCCGGCGGCCGGACGCACCGCCCGCACCACACCCTCTGCTCGCGCCCGTGCTCGGCCTCCTGGGTGCATGGCAGGGCCGCGGCGAGGGCGGCTACCCGACGCTCGACGGGGACTTCGCGTACGGGCAGGAGGTCGTCTTCAGCCATGACGGGCGCCCCTTCCTCCACTACGAGGCCCGGGCCTGGCTGCTCGATGCCGACGGCGCACCGCTGCGTCCGGCGGCCCGGGAGAGCGGCTGGTGGCGGCTTCAGCCCGAGGGCCGGGTGGAGGCACTGATCACCCAGCCCACCGGGATTGCGGAGATCGCGGTCGGCCGGGCGGGCGAGGGCACGGTGGACCTCTCCACCCACGACGTGGCGCTCACCCCCACCGCGAAGGAGGTCACCGCCACCCGCCGCCGCTACACCCTCGCCGACGACGACACCCTCACCTTCGCCTTCGACCTCGCGGCGGTCGGCCGGCCGTTGCAGCACCATCTCTCGGCAAGCCTGCGGCGTACGCAGTAGATCGCGCCCAGCCGTCGGCTTCACCCGTACGGGTGGCCGGGTTTTCCACATTCGCACCGTCGTCCACCGAAGCACGCTGCGCCCTTCTGCCCAACTCGCAAGCGCCGTACCGTGATTCACGCGAGGCACTCCCGCCGGGTCGGGCGGCGTGGGGCAAGTCGGCGTGGGTTGAGGGGGATTCACATGTCGGGGGATGTGACAGCGGACGTAGGTCTCAGGCGCGACGCGATCGGGCTGCGCGAGGTGCTGTTCCAGAGCATCACGGCCATGGCACCGGCCGCAGCCGTCGCCGCGTCCATTCCGTCGGGCGCGGCCTTCGCCGGCGGAAGTCTGCCACTGGCCGTGCTGATCGCGCTGGTGGCCTGCCTGTTCACCGCGTCCTGCGTGGCCGAGCTGGCGCGTGAGCTCCCGGCGGCGGGCTCGGTGTCGACGTATGCGGCGCAGGGGCTGCATCCGGCGGTCGGCTTCCTCGTCGGCTGGGGCTATGTGTTCGTGGAGGCGCTGGTGCCGCCGCTGCTGCTTCTGCAGCTCGGCTTCACCACGGCCGGCACGCTGCACCAGGAGTGGTCCTCCTATCCGGCAGACCTGTGGTGGCCCTGGGCGCTCGCGGGTGCGGCGATCATCGCGGCCACAGGGTACTTCGGGGTGCGTGCCTCGGCCCGCTTCGGCACCGTCCTGGGCGTCTTCGAGGTCCTTGTCCTCCTGGTGTTCGCCGTCTGGCTGATCGGCAAGGCGGGAGCGGACAACACCCTTTCGGTGTTCGGCACTTCGCACACGGCCGAGGGCTACCACGGGGTCAGCGGGGTATTCGCCGGGTCGGTGTACACGGTACTGGCCTTCGCCGGGTTCGAGGCCGCGGCGCCGCTCGCCGAGGAGACACGCAACCCGCGCCGCACCATGCACCGGGCGGTACTCGGCGCGGCGCTCGGGATCGGCCTGTTCTACGTGGTCACCACCTACGCCATGACGGTGTACGTCGGGCCTGACCGGTTCGCGAAGTTCGGGGCCTCCGGCGCAGCGTCCTGGGAGGGTGTGGCACGGGCGTCGTTCGGCCTGTTCTGGGTGCTGGTGTTCCTGGCCGTGGTGAACTCGACGATCGCCAACGCCAACGCATGCGCCAACGTCTCCACCCGTACGGCCTTCGCCCTGGCCTGCATCCGCGTCCTGCCCCGCCTCTTCGCCACGCTCCACCCCAGACACCGCTCCCCCGTCGCCGGAATCGCCGTACAGACCGTGGTGGCGGTCGGTGCGGTGCTGGGGCTCGGCTTCGGCTACGACCCGGTGACGGCGTTCCTGCTGCTCGCCACGGTGATCGTCACCGTCGTGATCGGCGTGTACATCGTCGTCAACCTCTCCTGCGCCGGCTATTTCCTTCGCCGCAGGCGGGAGTTGCTCAAACCGGTACGGCATCTGCTGCTGCCGCTGCTGGGCATCATCGCGTTCGTGCCCGCGCTGCTGACCGCGGCGGGCCTGCCCGTCTTCGACTTCGTCACCGCACTGACCGCGCCCGTCTCCTACGCGGGACCGGTCGTCGCCGTGTGGATGGCCGTCGGCGTCGTGGTGCTGCTGGTGCTCATGCGGCGGCATCCCGAGCGGATATCCGAGACCGCCCGCGTCCACCTCGACGACCCCTCCCCGACCGGCCCTGTGCAGAACGGAGCAGCACACCCATGAGCGACCCCCGCATCCTGACCGTCCGGCCGGAGCCGGGCGAGTACGCCTGGACGTTCGGCGGCGCCCCGCCCGTGGCGCGCATCGCGCCCGGCACGGTCCTCGACCTGTACACAGAGGACTGCTTCGCCGGGCGGGTGCGGTCCGAGAAGGACCTGGTGTCCGAGGTGTGCGAGTTCCCCTTCCTCAATCCGCAGACCGGACCGTTCCACGTCGAGGGTGCCCAACCGGGTGACACGGTCGCCGTGCACTTCGTGTCCGTCGAACCGGCCCGCGACTGGGCCGCGTCGACCACGGTCCCGCTGTTCGGCGCGCTCACCTCCACGCACACCACGGCCACGCTCCAGCCGCCGCTGCCGGAGACGGTGTGGATCTGGCAGCTCGACCGCAGCCGCCGCACGGCGCTGTTCCGGGCGCACGACAGCGACATCGAGGCCGAGCTGCCCCTGGACCCGATGCACGGCACCGTGGGCGTGGCCCCAGCCAACCTCGAGGTGCGTTCGGCCCTGGTACCCGACGCGCACGGCGGCAACATGGACACGCCCGAGATGCGGGCCGGCGTCACCTGCTACCTCGGCGTGAATGTGGAGGGCGCGCTGCTCAGCCTCGGCGACGGGCACGCTCGGCAAGGCGAGGGCGAGACCTGCGGCGTCGCGGTCGAGTGCGCGATGAACACCGTGGTGATCGTGGAACTGCTCAGGGGGCTCGCCACGCCCTGGCCGCGCATCGAGTCGGACACGCACATCATCTCCACGGGGTCGGCCCGCCCCCTGGAGGATGCGTTCCGGATATCGCAGCTCGACCTGGTGCAGTGGCTGGTGCGCGACTACGGCTTCAGTGAGCTGGACGCCTACCAGTTCGCCACCCAGGCGGTGGAGTCACCGCTGGCCAATGTGTGCGACACCAACTACACCTGCGTGGCCAAGATCCGCAAGGAGTGGCTGCCCGCGCGCGAGACTCATCGCGGCGTGCACGCGCAGCTGCGCGAGATCGCGACGAGTTTGCGGGGCTGAGCCTCCCCCGCTGACCGAAAGGCACGGCTTCATGGAACGGGCAAGACCCAGCACATCCAGACGGCGGTTCCTGAAGGGCGCTGTCCTGGCCGCCGTCCCGTACGCGTTACTTCCCGACGCGCGGGCCGGGGCGCAGGACCAGGCCGTCGACTACCCGGGGGCGGAGTGGCAGCCGGCGAGCACATCCAACTACACGGCATCGGACCGCCCCACGTCCTATCCCCTCGACTGCGTGATCATCCATGTCACGCAGGAGACGTACGCCAAGACGCTCGCCATCTTCCAGAACCCGGAGAAGAAGGTGACCGCGCACTACCTGGTGCGTTCGGCGGACGGGCACGTGGCGCAGTGCGTTCGGGAGGCCGACATCGCCTGGCACGCGGGCGACTGGGACTACAACACGCGCAGCATCGGTATCGAACACGAGGGTTGGGTTGACCGGCCCGAATACTTCACCGACGCCCTGTACCGACAGTCGGCCGGACTCACGGCGGCGATCTGCACGAAGTACGGCATCCCGAAGGACCGGGACCACATCATCGGGCACTACGAGGTGCCGGGGACGGACCACACCGACCCCGGACCCCACTGGGACTGGGCGCACTACATAAAGCTCGTCGACCTCGCCTGACCGCGGCGGGAGACCGTTGACCCCGGCGAGAAGACCGTCGGCCGGGTGGACCGGCCGTCATTCGGGTGACCTGGTCGAAACGGTTGTCGGCGCGCGCACCGGGAGTGACGATGTCCTCAGCCGCATCACCTTTCGGGGAGGCCGAGTTGACCGATCCGTGGGTGGCCCTGGAGCCGGGGGCCGACCCTGCCGAGCACGCGCGGATGCTGCGTCGCGCGCACGAGACGTTCACCGAGGCGGGCACGGTGACGCGTCCGGTGCGTTCGGTGGTGGCCGAGTCGTGGCGGCGCTCCGCCCGGGCCGGGGTGGGGCCCGACGGCACGGCGAGCGTGGAGCTGGTGGACGGCGATCTCGGCGCCTACCGGGCCGAGCATCCGCTGGCGCGGGTGATGCCGCTGTTCCGTGAGCTGATGGGAACGTTCGCGGCCGACGGGGAGCATCTGCTCGCGGTGTGCGACGCCAACGGCAGGCTGCTGTGGGTCGAGGGGCATCCGGCCACCCGCCGGGATGCGGGACGGATGAACTTCGTGCCGGGTGCCCGCTGGGCGGAGACCGCGATGGGCACCAACGCTCCGGGGACCGCGGTCGCCGTCGACCGGCCGGTGCAGGTCTTCGCGGCCGAGCACTTCATCCGCCGGGTGCAGCCCTGGACCTGTGCGGCGGCTCCGGTGCACGATCCACGGACCGGGCGGGTGCTCGGCGCCGTGGACATCACCGGCGGTGACGGTCTCGCGCATCCGCACAGCCTGGGCTTCGTGCAGGCGGTCGCGCGCGCCGCCGAGTCCCAGCTGGCGCTGCTCACCCCGGAGCGGCCCGGCGCCGACACCCCCGAGCTGACGGTGCTGGGCCGGGACGAGGCACACCTTCTCACCGGCGGGCGCAGGATCAGGCTCAGCCGCCGGCACAGCGAGATCCTCGTCCTGCTGGCCCGTCACCCGGAGGGGCTGACCGGGGACGAGCTGCTGTGCGCGCTGTACGAGGACGAGTCGGTGACGCCGGTTACTCTGCGTGCCGAACTGGCCCGGCTGCGCAGGGTGCTGGGTCCGGGGCTGCTGGCCTCGCGGCCGTACCGGCTGACCGTGCCCGTCGAGTGCGACATGGCCGTCGTCGAGCGACGGCTGGAGACCGGTGCGGTCACGGCGGCCGCGACGGCGTATGCGGGGCCGCTGCTGCCCGGCTCGCAGGCCCCGGCGGTGGTGCGGCTCAGGCACCGCCTCGCCGAAGCCCTGCGTACGGCGCTGATAGCCCGCCGCGACCCCGATCTGCTGGCCGACTGGGCGCACGCGCCGTGGGGCGAGGACGACCTCGACGTGTGGCGGGCTCTCGCCGTGGTCCGTCCGACGGCGACGGTCCGGGCCCGACTGGCGGCGCTGGAGGGCGAGTTGGGGGCACCGGCCGACTGGCCCGGCGCCGCTGTTCGCCGGGGAGGCATACCGTCGTAGCGCCCGAGGGCCGGTCCCCGGCGCTCGCGGCAACGTAGTTGCAACGTCGCCGTCCCTAGCCTCCCGACCGGAGCTGCCCAACGGCGGGCAGCGCTTCGAGGGAGGCAGACCAGCATGACCCGTTACGCGGCGCCCGGCACCGAGGGCGCGATCGTCTCCTACCAGGCGCGCTACGACCACTTCATCGGCGGCGAGTACGTGGCGCCGGCCCGCGGACAGTACTTCGAGAACCCGTCGCCGGTGAACGGGCAGCCGTTCACCGAGATCGCGCGCGGTACGGCGGAGGACGTGGAGCGGGCGCTGGACGCGGCGCACGCGGCCGCCCCCGGGTGGGGCCGCACGTCGGTCACCGAGCGCTCGGACATCCTGCTGAAGATCGCCGACCGGATGGCGGCGAACCTCGAGAAGCTGGCGGTCGCCGAGAGCTGGGAGAACGGCAAGCCGGTGCGGGAGACGCTGGCCGCCGACATCCCTCTCGCCATCGACCACTTCCGATACTTCGCGGGCGCGATCCGTGCGCAGGAGGGCTCGCTCGGCGAGATCGACGACGACACCGTGGCGTACCACTTCCACGAGCCGCTCGGCGTCGTCGCGCAGATCATCCCCTGGAACTTCCCGATCCTGATGGCGGTGTGGAAGCTCGCCCCCGCCCTCGCCGCGGGCAACGCCGTCGTCATCAAGCCCGCCGAGCAGACCCCGGCCTCCATCCACTACTGGATGAGCCTGATCGCGGACCTGCTGCCGCCGGGCGTGGTGAACATCGTCAACGGTTTCGGGGTGGAGGCGGGCAAGCCGCTCGCGTCCAGCCCGCGGGTGGCGAAGGTGGCGTTCACGGGTGAGACCACGACGGGGCGGCTGATCATGCAGTACGCCTCGGAGAACATCAAACCGGTCACCCTGGAACTGGGGGGCAAGTCGCCCAACATCTTCTTCGACGACGTCTGGGACCAGAACGACGACTTCCGCGACAAGGCCCTGGAAGGCTTCACCATGTTCGCGCTCAACCAGGGCGAGGTGTGCACGTGCCCGTCCCGGGCGCTCGTGCAACGTGGCAACTACGCCGAGTTCATCGAGGCGGCGGTCGCCCGCACCGAGCTGATCAAGCCGGGCCACCCGCTGGACACCGACACGATGATCGGCGCCCAGGCCTCCAACGACCAGCTGGAGAAGATCCTCTCCTACCTCGACGTCGGCCGTCAGGAAGGCGCCCGGGTCCTCACCGGCGGCGAACGCATCGAGTACGACGGCGAGTTGAAGGGCGGCTACTACGTCCAGCCCACCATCTTCGAGGGTGACAACCGCATGCGGATCTTCCAGGAGGAGATCTTCGGCCCGGTCGTCTCCGTGACATCCTTCGACGACTTCGACGACGCCATCAAGGTCGCCAACGACACGCTGTACGGGCTCGGTGCGGGCGTGTGGACACGGGACATCAACACGGCGTACCGGGCGGGCCGGGCGATCCAGGCGGGCCGCGTCTGGACCAACTGCTACCACGCCTATCCCGCGCACGCGGCGTTCGGCGGCTACAAGCAGTCCGGCATCGGTCGCGAGACGCACAAGATGATGCTGGAGCACTACCAGCAGACGAAGAACCTGCTGGTGAGCTACTCGCCGAAGAAGCTGGGCTTCTTCTAGACACCAAAAAAGGGCGCCTGACCTGGGCAGATGCCCGTCAGGCGCCCTTGCCGACGCACTTCCGGGTCCGCTTCGACAGCAGCAACAGCACCGAAGCGCAGGCAGGGTGGGAACCGCGTCAACAGCACGAGCCACCCTTGTCCTGCACTCGCACTCCACGCTCTCCCATGGTACATCCAATGTTTGGCTCGACGTCAGGGACGCCGCACGGACGCCCGCCTGACGAATAGGCGATCAGGCATGGATTTTGTGTCGCAAGGCTAGACACCGGACACCTTCATATCCGTTAATCCATCCCATGTGTCACTGGAGAGGGCCGAGTGGTCCGAGACCCCTACGGACCCCGGGCCTCCATTCCGAGCCGCGCTGCCGCCTTGCCCACGCGGATCAGTCCGGCCCGGTGGCGGTATGGCGCCACATCGGCAGCAGACAAGCCCGTGACGTGCTGCACCAGACCGCCGGACATGTGAGCCGCCACCCCATCACGACCAGGCAATCGTGATGCCGTCACCGAAAGGTGCAAGATGTCTTCCTCCGTCAGTAGACGGCGCCTCCTGCAACTGGCCGGGGCCACCGCAGCCGCCTCTGCCACCGGGTCCTTCATCGGCGCATCTCCTGCCCATGCGGCCATACCTCCCGCCAGGGCTGACATCGGGGTCTCCGCGGACCCCTTCGAGCTCGGCCAGGTCCGGCTCACCGCAAGCCGGTGGCTGGACAACCAGAACCGCACCCAGAACTACCTGCGGTTCGTGGACGTCGACCGGTTGCTGTACAACTTCCGCGCCAACCACAAGCTGTCCACCAACGGCGCAGCCGCGACCGGCGGCTGGGACGGGCCGACGTTCCCCTTCCGCACCCACATCCAGGGGCACTTCCTCACGGCATGGTCACAGCTGTATGCCGTGACCGGGGACACCACCTGCCGGGACAAGGCAACCACCATGGTTGCGGAGTTGGCCAAGTGCCAGGCCAACAACAGCGCCGCCGGTTTCAACGCCGGATACCTGTCCGGTTACCCCGAGTCCGACTTCACCGCTCTCGAGCAGCGGACCCTGAGCAACGGCAACGTGCCGTACTACACCATTCACAAGACCCTCGCCGGTCTGCTGGATGTGTGGCGCCACATCGGCAGCACACAGGCCCGGGACGTGCTGCTCGCCCTGGCGGGATGGGTCGACTGGCGCACCGGCCGGCTGAGCAGCCAGCAGATGCAGGCCATGCTGGGAACCGAGTTCGGCGGCATGAACACCGTGCTGACCGATCTCTACCAGCAGACAGGCGACGCACGGTGGCTCAGCGTCGCCCAGCGGTTCGATCACGCCGCGGTGTTCGACCCCCTGGCGTCCGGCCAGGACCAGCTCAGTGGTCTGCACGCCAACACCCAGGTGCCCAAGTGGATCGGGGCCACCCGGGAGTACAAGGCCACCGGCACGAGCCGCTACCGGGACATCGCCACCAACGCCTGGAACTTCTGCGTCAATGCGCACACCTATGCCATCGGCGGCAACAGCCAGGCGGAGCACTTCCGCACCCCGAACGCCATCTCCGGCTACCTGAACAAGGACACCTGCGAAAGCTGCAACACCGTCAACATGCTCACCCTCACCCGAGAGCTGTTCGCGCTGGATCCGAACCGTGCCGCGCTGTTCGACTTCTACGAGCGGGCGTGGCTGAACCAGATGATCGGCCAGCAGAACCCGGCCGACGACCACGGCCACGTCACCTACTTCACCCCGCTCGACCCGGGAGGCCGCCGTGGTGTGGGCCCGGCTTGGGGCGGCGGCACCTGGAGCACCGACTACGGCACCTTCTGGTGCTGCCAGGGCACGGGCCTGGAGATGCACACCAGGCTGATGGACTCCATCTACTTCCACAGTGACGACACGCTGATCGTGAACATGTTCGTGCCCTCGGTGCTCAACTGGTCGGAGCGCGGCATCACGGTCACCCAGACCACGTCGTACCCCGTCAGCGACACCACGACCCTGCGAGTCACCGGCAATGTCGGCGGAACCTGGGCGATGCGCATCCGCATCCCGGGCTGGACCACCGGTGCCACCGTCAGCGTCAACGGCGTCGCGCAGAACATCACCGCCACGCCCGGCAGTTACGCCACCCTGAGCCGCTCGTGGACCTCCGGCGACACGGTCACCGTCCGTCTGCCCATGCGGGTCGGCATACGACCGGCCAACGACAACGCGAACGTCGCCGCGATCACCTACGGCCCGGTGGTCCTGTCCGGCAACTACGGCGACACCACGCTCAGTTCGCTCCCCACGCTGAACACGTCATCGGTCAAGCGGACCAGCGGCAGTTCGCTCGCCTTCACCGCCACCGCGGGCGGCTCCACCGTCAACCTGGGCCCGTTCCACGACGCGCACGGCGTCAACTACACCGTCTACTGGGACACTTCGGGCAATACCGTCCGTCTGGCCAACGTGGGCAGCGGCCTCGTGCTGGGCATCCAGAACATGTCCACGGCCGACGGTGGCCGCGCCCTGCAGTGGACCGACTCGGGCACCGCGGACCACGACTGGCAAATGATCACCGACGGAAACGCGGTCCGCTTCCGCAATGCCCACAGCGGCAAGGTGCTCGGCGTCCTGAACATGGCCGCAACAGACGGTGCGACCGTCCTGCAGTGGTCGGACAACGGCACCGCCGACCACAAGTGGACGCTGCTCGACCAGGGAGACGGAACCTACAAGATCCGCAACGTGAACAGCGGCAAGCTGCTCGCCATCGCGGGCAACTCCACCGCCGTCGGCGCGTTCGCGGTCCAGGACTCGGACGACGGCACCACCAAGTGCCTCGACGTCCCGGGCCACGCCACCACGGCCGGCACCAAGGTGGAGATCTGGTCCTGCAACGGCGGCACGAACCAGCAGTGGCGGGTGAATGCCGACGGCACGGTCGTCGGCGTGGAGTCCGGGCTGTGCCTGGACGTGTCGGGC
Source organism: Streptomyces sp. NRRL S-646 (assembly GCF_000720765.1). Taxonomy (GTDB): domain Bacteria; phylum Actinomycetota; class Actinomycetes; order Streptomycetales; family Streptomycetaceae; genus Streptomyces. The sequence continues at coordinate 55,922 of NZ_JODC01000032.1, read as the reverse complement.
GCCGCCACGGCCAACGGCACGGCGGTGCAGCTCTGGTCGTGCACCGGCGCCAGCAACCAGAAGTGGACCGGCCTGTCCGGCACGACCAACTCGTGTGCTCTTCCGTCGACGTACCGGTGGAGCTCGACGGGTCCGCTGGCACAGCCGGCGAACGGGTGGTACTCGCTGAAGGACTTCACCACCACGACGTACAACGGCAAGCACCTGGTCTACGCGACCTACTCCGACGGTAATTGGCACTCGATGGGCTTCAGCCCCTTCACGAACTGGTCGGACATGGCGACGGCCCCCCAGACCGCGATGAGCTCTTCCGCGGTGGCGCCCCAGCTGTTCTACTTCGCGCCCAAGAACATCTGGGTGCTGGCCTCTCTGGGATGGGGCACCCAGTGGCCCTTCACCTACCGCACGTCCAGCGACCCGACCAACCCCAACGGCTGGTCCGCGCCGCAGCCGCTGTTCACCGGCAGCACCCCCACCGGCGGTCCGATCGACCCGACCCTGATCGCCGACGACCAGAACATGTATCTGTTCTTCGCCAATGACGACGGCAGCATCTTCAAGTCGACCATGCCGATAGGGAACTTCCCGGGCAGCTTCGGCTCGTCCTCCACGACGGTCATGACCGACTCGGCGAAGAACCTGTTCGAGGCGCCGCAGGTCTACAAGGTCCAGGGCCAGAACCAGTACCTCATGATCGTCGAGGCCCGGGGTGCGACCGAGCAGCGCTTCTTCCGCTCGTTCACCGCCTCCAGCCTGAACGGTCCGTGGACCCCGCAGGCCGCCACCGAGTCCAACCCCTTCGCGGGCAAGGGCAACAGCGGCGCCACCTGGACCAACGACATCAGCCACGGCGACCTGGTCCGCAACAACCCCGACCAGACCATGACCATCGACCCCTGCAACCTGCAGCTCCTCTACCAGGGCAGGTCCCCCAGCTCGGACGGCACCTCCTACGAGAAACTGCCGTACCGGCCGGGCGTCCTCACTCTGCAGCGCTGACCCGTGCGCACATGACCACAGGCTTGTGACCGTGCCTGCCAGGCACGGTCACAAGCGGCTTCCGCTCCATCTCCCAGGAAGGAACCTTCCGTGGTTCCCATACACAGACGACTGCTGCGTCTCGTCGCTGCCACCGCGCTGACGCTCACCGCCTGCGTCACCGCCTCCGCCGGCACGACCGCCGAGGCCGCGCCGGGCAGCCCCGCGCTGACCCCGCCGCTGGGCTGGAACAGCTGGAACAGCTTCGGATGCGGTGTCAACGAGACGCAGGTCCGTCAGGCCGCCGACGCGATGGTGTCCTCGGGCATGAAGGACGCCGGCTACCAGTACGTCGTCGTCGACGACTGCTGGTTCGACCCGCAGCGTGACAGCGCGGGCAACCTCCGGGCCGACCCGGCCAAGTTCCCCGGCGGGATGAAGGCGCTCGGGGACTACATCCACAGCAAGGGCCTGAAGTTCGGCATCTACGAGGCGCCCAACGAGCGCACGTGCGCACAGGGCGTGGGCACCTACCCCGGCTCCACCGGCAGCAAGGGCCACGAGGCCCAGGACGCCACCACGTTCGCCTCCTGGGGCGTGGACTACCTCAAGTACGACTGGTGCTCCTCCAGCGGCACCCTGGACCAACAGGTCGCGCAGTTCTCCCTCATGCGCGACGCGCTGCGCGCCACCGGCCGCCCGATCGTCTACAGCATCAACCCCAACAGCTTCCACGCCATCACCGGTGCCACCTACAACTGGGGCCAGGTCGCCGACCTGTGGCGGACGACCGAGGACCTGCTCGACATCTGGCAGAACGGCAACACCAACAGCTACCCGATGGGCGTCGGCAGCGTCCTCGACATCGACGCGCCGCTGGCCGCTCAGTCGGGTCCGGGCCACTGGAACGACCCCGACATGCTGGTCGTCGGCCGCCCCGGCCTGTCACTGACCGAGTCCCGCTCCCACTTCGCCCTGTGGTCGCTGCTCTCGGCCCCCCTCATCGCGGGCAACGACATCCGCACCATGTCCGCCGACGTGAGCGCGATCCTGCGCAACCCCCGCCTGCTGGCGGTGAACCAGGACCGGCTGGGCGCGGGCGGGCGCCGGGTACGCGACGACGGCGACACCGAGGTGTTCGCCAAGCCCCTGTCCGACGGCTCGGTCGCGGTCGGCCTGTTCAACCGGGGAAGCGGCACCGCGACCATCACCACCACGGCCGCCCAAGTCGGCCTGTCGGGCGGGCCGTTCACCCTGACGGACCTGTGGACCGGCAGTACGTCGAGCACCTCCGGCCAGATATCGGCGAGCGTCCCGGCGCACGGTGTCGCCGTGTTCAAGGTGACCGGTGGCAGCCCGCTGGCCTCCACCACGGCACGCCTGCGCGGTACCGGCTCCGGCCGCTGCCTGGACGTGGATCGCGCCTCCACCGCGGCCGGGACGACGACGCTGATCTGGGACTGCCACACCGCCGCCAACCAGCTGTGGACCACGTGGGCCGGAGGCGAGATCCGCGTCTACGGCGACAAGTGCCTCGACGCCTCCAACCAGGGCACCAGCAACGGCACGCCGGTCATCATCTGGCCCTGCAACGGCCAGGACAACCAGAAGTGGACCATGCAGGCCGACGGGTCGATCCGCAACGTCCACGCCGGGCTGTGCCTGGACGCCCAGCAAGCGGGTACCGCCAACGGAACCCCGCTCATTCTGTGGACCTGCAGCGGCCAGAACAACCAGAAGTGGACCACGCTCCCGTAACCCGCCCCCCAGCCGCGCAGGCAGATGTCCGACGGGAAGAGGGGCAGTCCCACGACAGCAGGCCAAGCTGCGGGGGCTGCCCCTTCCCGCGCCGGGACCGGGACTTCGACCGCCTCGCCGCAGTCACCGGCCAGGCGCTCCACTCGCAGGTCGCGTCCGCCTAGTCGTCTCTGCCGTAGGTGAGACGTTGGACCTGGCCGGCCTCGAAGTCGTCAGTGACCTCCTTGCCGTTGACCACGAGCCCGACGGCGGAGGCGTCGCCAAGGACCAGGGTGATCCGGTTCTTGTCCGTGAAGTTCTTGGTCTCGCCGTTGTGCAGCAGTCCGTCGAACAGCACTCGGCCGTCGTGGTCCTTCGCCGAGATCCAGCTCTGGCCGCTCTTGGCGGTCACCCCGACGGTGACCCGGTCCCTGGGGGCTGCGCTCACCCGGGACGATCCCGGCGTGGAAGGCGGAGCGGAGGCCTGCGATGTGGACCGCCGGGTGTCCGAAGCGGTTGCGGAGGGTCCACCGGCCTTGTTGTCGTCCCCGTGCCGGGTGAGGGCGAGGATGGCGCCCACCAGCGCGCTCGTCACGGCCGCGGCCACGATCAGCAGGGTGATCACGCGGCGCGTGCGCGAGCCTCCGGCCGGGGCGGGCAGCGGAGGCTCGTCGGCGCGGCCGGGATCGGCGAGAGGCACGACCGGGACGGGCGGCGCGACGCGCGGCGGGTCGGGCGTGGCGAGCGCGAGCGTGGTCGGGTCCGGGGCCGGGTCCGCGCTGAGCGAGACCAGGAGCGCCTCGAGCGTGGGACGGCCGGCCGGATCCTTCGACAGGCAGGCGGCGACCACCGACCGCAACTGCTCCGGCAGCGCGGAGAGATCCGCAGGCTCGTGCACCGACCGGTACATCAGCCCCAGGGGCGTGCCGGTGCCGAAGGCGCTGCCTCCGGCCGCCGAGACGAGCACGGCCCCGAGCGCGAACACATCGGCGGCACCGTCGACTTCGTCGCCCTGCGCCTGCTCGGGCGCGAGGTATCCGGGAGTGCCGAAGGCCGCCCCGGTGGCGGTCAGCCGGGTGGACTCCACGGCCCGCGCGATGCCGAAGTCGAGGACGCGTGGGCCGTCGTCGGCCATGATGATGTTGCCCGGCTTCAGATCGCGGTGTACGAGCCCGCAGGCGTGGACGGCTTGGAGCGCCTCGGCGAGCGCTGCACCGAGGGACCTCAACTCCCCTTCGCCCATGGGACCTTGACCTCTGATCAGCTCTGCGAGGGTCGGTCCGGGGACGTACGCGGTCGCCAGCCAGGGCGCCTCCGCGTCGGGATCGGCGTCCACGACCGGAGCCGTGTGGAAACCGCCGACTTTGCGGGCGGCCTCGACCTCTGCGCGGAACCGTTCGCGGAAGTGCGGGTCGGCCGCAAGCTCCGGGCGGGCCACCTTCACCGCGACGGCCCGACCGCCCCGCGACCGGGCGAGGTAGACCGTCCCCATACCGCCCGCGCCCAGCTCTCGCTCGACGGTGTAGACACCGATCCGCCGCGGCAGGTCCGCGCCGTTCCCCATCGCCTGCACGCCTCCCCCTGCGCATGGTCACCCGTGCGCGACGCCGGCCGGTGCACCCCGGCCGATTTCCGCTCCCGCGTATACGCCCAGCAGCGTAGACGAAGATACGGCCCGGGAAGCCGGGCTCAGCCGCCGCGCCGCACCCGGGCCGCCTTGCGGGCCTCCGCGAGCTTGCGGGCCTCGTTGCTCTTCCGGGACGGCCTGCCACCTGAGCCGCTCTGCGCGTCCTTGGTGCTGCCCAGGCCGCGGAACGGGGCGTTGTGGTTCTTGGCGCGCGCTACGGCCGGACCTCCGTCGAGCGGCTTTCCGGAGGGGGCCTTGGCGCCGGTGATCCGGCTCAGCTCCGCCTCGCCGGACCGCACGGTGGTGACCTTGGCGGCGACGTCGGCATCCGCCATGACCTGGCTCGTCTCACGGCGCTGTCCCGACAGGACGAGTGTCACGACGGTGCCGGAGCGGCCGGCCCGGGCCGTGCGGCCCGCGCGGTGGAGATAGTCCTTCGGGTCGGTGGCCGGGTCGACGTTGACCACGAGGTCGAGGTCGTCGACGTGCAGGCCGCGTGCCGCGACGTTCGTCGCCACCAGCGCGGTGACCTGCCCGTTCTTGAACTGGGCCAGGGTCCGGGTGCGCTGCGGCTGGGACTTCCCGCTGTGCAGGGCGGCGGCAGCCACGCCGCTGGCCCGCAGATGCCGGGTGAGCTGGTCGACGCCGTGCTTGGTGTCCAGGAACAGCAGGACGCGGCCGTCCCGCGCGGCGATCTCCGTCGTCACGGCGTACCGGTCCGGGCCGTGCACGACGAAGACGTGGTGCTCGATCGCGGAGACCGCGCTGGACGAGGGATCCACGGAGTGGACGGCGGGGTCGCGCAGGTAGCGCTGCACCAGCTGGTCGACGTCGCGGTCGAGGGTGGCGGAGAACAACATCCGCTGCCCGTCCGGACGCACCTGGTCCAGGATCTCGGTGACCTGCGGGAGGAAGCCCATGTCACACATCTGGTCGGCCTCGTCCAGGACCGTGATGCGCACCCGTCCCAGTCGGCAGCCCTTGCGCTCGATGAGGTCGTGCAGCCGACCGGGCGTGGCGACGACGATCTCTGCGCCGTCCCGCAGCGCGGCGGCCTGCCGTCCGATGGACACTCCGCCCACCACGGTCGCGAGCCGCAGCCGCAGCGTCTCGGCGTAGGGCGTGAGCGCCTCACCGACCTGCTGCGCCAGCTCCCTGGTGGGCACCAGCACGAGTGCCAGCGGCTCCTTGGGCTGCGCGCGCCGCCCGGCCGTCCGCGCGAGCATCCCCAGGCCGAAGGCGAGCGTCTTGCCGGATCCCGTGCGGCCCCGGCCCAGGACGTCCCGTCCCGCGAGGGCGTTCGGCAGCGCCGCCGCCTGGATGGGGAAGGGCACCGTCACACCGCGCTCGTCGAGCGCCCGCAGAACCTCGGCCGGCAGCCCCAGTTGAGCGAAGGACGACGCCGTGGGCAGCGCCGAAGTGGCGCCCGACGCCTGGGACACATGGTCCTGCTGCCGGGCATCGGCACGTGCTGATTCGCTCACAGAAAGCCTTCCTCCAAAGGGACCGTACCGAGGAAGGCGCGGCGAGGACGCGGCCACCGGTCAGGGACACCGAAGGGTGCACCGACACAGTGACGCTGCAAACGCGCAACGCTAGCACAGAGTGCGCCGCCCGGTCTCCCGCGGCCGCGCCGCTCAGCCGAGGAACGACAGCCGGACCCGCCGGCCTTGCCTGGACCTTCTGGACGCCCGGCCACGTCGACGTCAGCCGTCCAGCGGAAGGCCGATCACTCGCGCTGAGGGATCGGCGGGGGCGGGCAGTCAGTACGTCACTTCCGCGCCGTCGTCCCGAAGGGCAGGGGTTCGCGCGAGCGCAGGTGTTCCCGCAGCCACTGCTCGGTGTTGCTCACGTGCAGCAGTGCGGCGGCCTGGCTGAGGGCGGCGTCACGGGTGGACAGGGCGTTGAAGATCGCCTCGTGCTCGGCGAGGGTGCGGCCCGCGGCCCTGTCGTCGACGAGACCGCGCCAGATGCGGGCGCGCAGGGTGCGGCCGGAGATCCCTTCCAGGAGGGTCAGGAGGGTCTCGTTGCCCGTGGCCGAGACGACGGCACGGTGGAAGGCCGCGTCGTGGGCGTTGAGCTGTTCGACGTCGTCGCGGGCCTCGCGCATCGCGTCCAAGTGCCGCTTCACTTCGGCCAGTTGGGCGTCGGAAATCCGGGTGGCGGCGAGGGCCGTGGCGAGCGGTTCGAGGAGCCGCCGTACCTCCATGAGGTCCTGCAGGGCGACCGAGTCGCCCTGCAGCAGTTCCACCGCGCCGCCGAGCCCCTCCAGGAGCAGGCTCGGCTGCAGGCTGGTCACATACGTGCCGTCGCCGCGCCGGACCTCCAGTACGCGGGCGACGGCCAGTGCCTTGACCGCTTCGCGGGCGAGGTTGCGGGAGAGCCCCAACTGGGCGGCCAGGTCCGGCTCCGGCGGGAGCTTCGAGCCCGGCGGCAGCGCGCCGGTGCGGATCAACTCCCGGATCTGCTCGATTGCCTTGTCCGTCAGAGACACCGCGCATCCCTCCCGCCACCGCGCCCCACGAGCGCGTCCGACCTGATCAGCCCCTGAGTGCGGAGATCGTCCCAGAGGGCGTCCGGGACGCGCTGATCATGGAGTTCCACGTTTCGTCCGACCTGTTCCGCAGTCCGCATGCCGAGGGTGACGTTGATGATACTGGGATGCGTGTGCGGGAAGGCGATCGCGGCGGCGGGCAGGCTGGTCCCGTGCGCCTCGCAGACGTCGGCGATCGTCCGGGCGCGGGCGACCAGAGCGGGTGGGGCGTCCGCGTAGTCGTACTTCATGCCCTCGGCGGGCCGGTCGCGGGAGAGCAGTCCCGAGTTGAAGACACCCACCGCCACCACGCTCTTGCCCAGTTCCCGCGCGGCGGGCAGGACGTCGTCCAGCGCCGACTGGTCCAGGAGCGTGTAGCGCCCGGCCAGCATCACCACGTCGGCGGCGGTCTCGCGCAGGAAGCGGGCGAGCATCGCCGACTGGTTCATGCCTGCGCCGATCGCGCCGATCACGCCGTGGTCGCGCAATTCCGCGAGGGTGGGCATGGCCTCCTCGGCGGCCTGCCGCCAGTGGTCGTCGGGGTCGTGCAGGTAGACGATGTCGAGGCGGTCCAGGCCGGTGCGCTCCAGCGTGTCCTCGATGGAGCGCAGGACGCCGTCCCGGCTGAAGTCCCACTGCCGACGCAGGTCGTCCCGTACGACGAAGCCCTCCGTGTCGACTCCGCCCGGTTCCTCGTTGGGCACGAGCAACCGGCCCACCTTGGAGGAGACGACGTACTCGTCCCTCGGGCGCCCTCTCAGAGCTGCGCCCAGGCGGCGCTCGGAGAGGCCGAGGCCGTAGTGCGGCGCGGTGTCGAAGTACCGTATGCCTGCCTCCCAGGCCGCGTCGACGGCGGCCGTCGCCTCCTCCACCGGGGTCACCCGGTACAGGTTGCCGATCACGGAGGCCCCGAAGCCGAGATCGCTGAGGGCGACGGACGTGTTCTGGATCGTCCCTTGGTGCAAGACGTGCTCCTGGAGTGACGGGTGGTGGGGCGCAGGTCAGCGTCTGACGTGGGCCGAGCCGCCCGCGACGAGCGCCTCGACCTCGGCGAGCGAGGCCATGGACACGTCTCCGGGCGTGGTCATGGTGAGCGCACCGTGGGCGGTGCCGTAGGCCAGGGCCCGTTCCAGGCCGGTGCCGCCCAGCAGTCCGTGGATCAGACCGGCGGCGAAGGCGTCGCCGGAGCCGATGCGGTCCAGGACGTGCAGGCCGGGCATCCGCGGGCCCGTGACGAAGCCCGTTTCGGCGGACCAGGCGGCCGAGGACCAGTCGTTGACTCCGGCCGAGGGAACCTCGCGCAGGGTCGTCGCCAGTACTTTCGCCGCGGGCAGCAGGTCGGCCACCTCCGCGAGCGCGTCCGCCACCTCGTCGGCCCCGAGGCGCTTCTGTCCTGGGTGGGTGCCGGCCAGGCCGAGGGCGCCCACCACGACGTCGGCCTGCCGGGCGAGCCGCAGGTCGACCTCGCGTGCCCGTTCGGCGCCGCCCCGGCCGGCCCAGAGGCTGGGGCGGTGGTTGGGGTCGTAGGAGACGGTGACCCCGTGACGGCGGGCCGCGGCCATGGCCTCGTCCGCGACGTCCACCGTGGTGTCGGACAGGCCGGCGAAGATGCCGCCGGTGTGGAACCAGCGCACCCCGGCCGAGAACACCGACTCCCAGTCCACGTCCCCTTTGCGCAGCTGGGAGACGGCGGTGTGCGCGCGGTCGCTGACGCCCAGCGCGCCGCGGATGCCGTAGCCGCGTTCGACGAAGTTCAGGCCGTTGCGGGCGGTGCGGCCGATGCCGTCGTCGGGCACCCAGCGGATCAGCGAGGTGTCGACTCCGCCTTGGAGGATCAGGTCCTCGACGAGCCGGCCCACGGCGTTGTCGGCGAGGGCGGTCACGACGGCGGTGCGCAGGCCGAAGCAGCGGCGCAGTCCGCGGACGACGTTGTACTCGCCGCCGCCTTCCCAGACCTGGAAGGTGCGGGCGGTGCGGATGCGTCCCTCGCCCGGGTCGAAGCGCAGCATGACCTCGCCGAGGGCCAGCACGTCGGTCACCTCATGCTCCTTTCCACCGCGTCGGCGGTCAGCCGGCGGATCTCCTCGTGGTCGCCGCGCTCCAGGTGGTCGGCGGTGGCCATCCAGCTGCCGCCGACGGCGAGCACCGCCGGATCGGCGAGGTAGGCGGCCATGCGGTACGCGTCGATCCCGCCCGTCGGGACGAAGCGCACCCGGGGGAAGGGGGCCGCGAGCGCGCGCAGCGTGCGCAGGCCGCCGAGCGGCTCGGCGGGGAAGAGCTTGACGGTGTCGAGACCCGACTTCAGTGCGCGCATCAGCTCGGTGGCGGAGGCGATGCCCGGCACGACCGGGACCCCCAGCTCACCGCACTTCGCGACGACCTCCTCGTCGAAGCCGGGCGAGACCACGAAGCGGGCCCCGGCAGCCACGGCCCGCTCCACCTGTTCGGGGGTGAGCACCGTGCCGGCGCCGACGACGAGGCCACCGTGGGCGGCCATCGTCTTGAGTACCTGCTCGGCGCCCGGGGTGCGGAAGGTGACCTCGGCGCACCGGGCGCCGCCCGCCGCGAGCGCGTCGGCCAGCGGGCCGGCGGTCGCGGGGGACGGCACGGTCAGCACCGGCAGGAGGCGGGCTCCGTCCAGTACGGAAGCCAGGTCGGTGCCGCTCATCGGCCCAGCCATCCGCCGTCCACGGGCAGGACGACGCCGTGGACGTAGGCGGCGGCCTCGGAGGCGAGGAACACCGTGGCGCCCGCCAGGTCGTCGGCGTCCCCCCAGCGGCCGGCCGGGATGCGGTCCAGGATCGCTCGGCTGCGCACCGGATCGTCCTGCAGCGCCTGGGTGTTGTCGGTGGCGATGTAGCCCGGCGCGATGGCGTTGACGTTGATGCCGTGCGGGGCCCACTCGTTGGCCAGGGCCTTGGTCAGGCCGGCGATGCCGTGCTTGGCGGCGGTGTAGCCGGGGACGGTGATGCCGCCCTGGAAGCTGAGCAGCGAGGCGGTGAAGATGATCTTTCCCTGGCCGCGGGTCACCATGGTCGTGCCGACCGCACGGGTCAGCGTGAACTGCGCATTGAGGTTGACCTGGAGCACCAACTCCCAGTCCTCGTCGGCATGTTCGGCGGCCGGAGCGCGGCGGATCGTGCCCGCGTTGTTGACCAGGATGTCCACCGGCCGTTCGCGCCCTGCCAGCTCCGCGCCCAGGGCCCGCACGGCCTCGGCGTCGGCGAAGTCGGTCCGGATCGCCTCGAAGGTACGGCAGGCGGCGTGGACGTCCTTCTCCACCGCGCTGCCGGACTCCTCCAGTGACGCGCTGACGCCGATGACGTCCGCGCCGGCCTCGGCGAGTGCGCGGGCCATGGCCCGGCCGATGCCGCGCCGGGCGCCGGTGACGACGGCGAGCTTTCCGCTGAGGTCGAAGGCGGTCATAGGGCGGCTCCCTGAGTGTCGTCGGTGCAGTCCACGAGGATCTTCATCACGTCGCCGCCACCCTCCAGCGCCTCGAAGGCGGCGGGCGCCTCGGTGAGCGGCACGACCTTGCTGATCAGCCGCTCGGCCGGGATGGTGCCGTCCGCGACCAGTGCCACTGCGCGCTCGAAGTCACCGCGGTCGTACAACCGGGCGCCGACGAGGGTGAGTTCGCGCCAGAAGAAGCGGTGCAGGTTGATCTCGCGGGGGCGGGGGTGGATGGCGACGAGGCAGAGACGGCCCCGCACTCCCAGCACGTCGACCGCCGTGTCCACGCCGCCCGCCGCGCCGGACACCTCGAAGGCGACGTCCGCGCCCGCATCCCCCGTCCACTCCCGCACGAGCTCCGGCACGTCGTCGTCGGCCGGGTTCCAGGACGTCAGTCCCAACTCCTCGGCGAGCAGCCGACGGTGGGCGTTCAGCTCCACGATCCGCACGTCGGCGCCCGCGGACCGTGCGACCAGTGCGATGAGGATGCCGACGGGGCCGCCGCCGACCACGACGGCCTTCTCGCCGTCCTTCACGGCTGCCCGGCCCACGTCGTGCATGGCGACCGCCGTCGGTTCGACGAGTGCGGCCCGGTCCAGGGGCAGGGTCTCGGGCAGCCGTATCAGGGTGGAGGCGGGGACGGTCCAGCGCTGCTGCATCGCGCCCGGGGAGTCGATGCCGATGAAGTCGAGGTGCTGGCAGACGTGTTGGTGGCCGGCACGGCAGGCCGGGCAGGTGTCGTCCCAGCGCAGCGGCATCACGGTGACCGCGTCGCCGGGCCGCCAGCCCTCGACGTCCGGGCCGACGCCTACGACGCGGCCGGACATCTCGTGTCCCAGGACGGCGGGCGCGGCCACCCGGGCGTCCATGTCGCCGTGGAAGATGTGCAGGTCGGTGCCGCAGATGCCGACGTAGGCGGGGGCGAGTTCCACCTCGCCGGGGCCGGGCGGCGCAGTGCGTGCGGGGGCGGTGTCCAGGGTGCGGGCGGACGTGTAGCGGACGGCGAGTGTCATCGTGTCGTCAGGGTCCCTTCAGCGCGGACGCCGATGGTCAGCAGCAGGTTGGCGTAGGTGCGGGTGTCGGCGGTGACGATCGCCAGTGCCAGGTCGGGCGAGCGGGCGGCGTCGTAGAACTCGAAGCGGCCGAGCGTGTCGACCGGGAGGGGCGCCAGCATCGAGCGGTACTCGGCGATGGCGGGCGGCTCCGGTTCGCCCTCGGGCGGCACCATCACGTGCGCCGCCTCGACGGGCAGGGCGCGCAGCAGGACGTCGAGCACGGTGGTGACGTCGAGCAGGCCGGGGGCGAGGTTGAGGTGGACGGTTCTGGCGCGCTCGCCGGTGGCGGTGCTCGCGGGGTAGTGGCCGTCGGCGAGCAGTACGCGGGCGCCGTGGCCGGCTCCGGCCAGGGATTCGAGGATGCCGGGGTGCAGCAGTTCGGTCAGGAGCACGGCGTCGCCTTGTTCGTCGGGGCGGGGGGCAGGTGGTAGAAGGCGGTCGCGGTGCCGGCGAGCACCGCGCGGGTCTCCGTTTCGGAGCAGTCGTCCAGGAGTTCCTCGACGGTGGCGGCCCAGCGGTTCCAGCCTCCGGCGAGGACGCAGACGGGCCAGTCGGAGCCGAACATCAGCCGGTCGGGACCGAATGCGGAGAGCAGGACGTCCCACACCGGGCGGATGTCGTCGGCGGTCCACTTCTCGTGGTCGGCCTCCGTGGCCAGACCCGACACCTTGCAGTGGACCTGCGGATGCCCGGCCAGTTGCCGCAACTGCCGTTCCCAGTCGGCCAGTTCCCGCCGTGCGACGGAGGGCTTGCCCGCATGGTCAAGGACGAGCGGCAGCTCCGGCAGCCGTTCCGCGAGGCGGATCGCCTGCGGGAGCTGGTGGGTGCGGACCAGCACGTCGTATCCGAGACCGCGTTCCGCAACCGCCCGCAACCCCCGCTCGACGTCCGGGCGTTGGAGCCACCGCGGATCGGACTCGCCCTCCACGACGTGCCGTACGGCCCGCAGGTACCGGCCTGCGGGCCAGGCACGCAGGCCGTCGAGTACGTCGCCGATGTCGGGGGACGTCAGGTCCGCCCAGCCGACCACGGCGCCGATCAGCGGATCGCTTTCGGCCAGGGCGAGGAGGTCACGGGTCTCGGGCCCGGAGGCGATGCACTGCACGACCACCGTGCTCGTCAGTCGCCGTCCGGCGATCGGCCGGGTCGCGGCCGAGCGCAGGGCATGCGAGCTGAAGTTGCGGCGGATCGGCTCGTGACCGGGCTCGTCCAGCCAGGGCTGCGGCCTGAGGTCCAGGTCCCACATATGGTGGTGGGCGTCGACGAGGGCCGGGGTGTCAGACACGGGCGGTCCAGACGGGGCCGTCGGGGTAGGCGTACTCCTTGAGGGACTCGGCGTGCATCTGCGCGCTCAGGCCCGGCAGCGTCGGCGCCAGGTAGTGGCCGCGGGCGATGCGTACCGGGTCGACGAAGTGCTCGTGCAGGTGGTCGACGTACTCGATGACGCGGTCCTCTGTGGTGCCGGAGACGGCGACGTAGTCGAACATCGACAGGTGCTGCACCATCTCGCACAGGCCCACGCCGCCCGCGTGCGGGCAGACCGGCACGCCGAACTTGGCGGCCAGCAGCAGGATCGCGATGTTCTCGCCCACGCCACCGACCCGTGCGGAGTCGATCTGCACGATGTCGACCGCGCCGGCCTGCAGGAGCTGTTTGAAGACGACCCGGTTGGCGATGTGCTCGCCGGTGGCGACCTTGATGGGGGCGACCGCCTTCCGGACCGCGGCATGGCCGAGGATGTCGTCCGGGGAGGTGGGTTCCTCGATCCAGTACGGGTCGTACGGGGCCAGGGCCTGCATCCAGTCGATGGCGGGCTGCACGTCCCATCTCTGGTTGGCGTCGACGGCGATGCGGATGTCCGGGCCGACCGTCTCGCGGGCGGTGCGCATGCGCCGTATGTCGTCCTGCAGGTCCGCGCCGACCTTCAGCTTGATCTGAGTGAAGCCGTCGGCGACGGCCTCGCGGGCCAGGCGGGCCAGCTTCTCGTCGGAGTAGCCGAGCCAGCCGGGGGTGGTGGTGTAGGCGGGGTAGCCCCTCTCGAGCAGGTGGGCGATGCGCTGTGCGCGGCCGGGCTCGGCGCGGCGCAGGATCTCAAGGGCCTCCTCGGGGGTGAGGGCGTCGGAGAGCCAGCGGAAGTCGACCTGCGCGACCAGCTCCTCGGGGGACATCTCGCCGAGGAAGCGCCATACGGGCTTGCCGGCGCGCTTGGCGGCCAGGTCCCAGGCGGCGTTGACGACGGCGCCGGTGGCCATGTGGATGGCGCCCTTCTCCGGGCCGAGCCAGCGCAGTTGGGGGTCGTGGACGAGGGTGCGGGAGAAGGCGCCGAGGTCGGTGCAGACTTGTTCGACCGAGAGGCCGACCACGTGCGGGGCGAGGGCGGCGATGGCGGCGGCCTGCACGTCGTTGCCGCGGCCGGTGGTGAAGGCCAGGGCGTGGCCCTCCAGTCCGTCGGAGGCGTCGGTGCGCAGGACGACGTAGGCGGCGGAGTAGTCGGGTTCGGGGTTCATCGCGTCCGACCCGTCCAGGTGCTCGGACGTCGGGAAACGCACGTCCAGTACGTCCAGGGCGGTGATGCGGGCAGAGGCCGGTGAAGCGGACAGGGCGGATGACATGGCGGCAACTCCTGTGAGGGCAGGGGCGATACGGCCCCTTGCGACGAGATGGCGGTGCGGCGGAGGGTGCCGGGCGGCCGGGCGGGCCGCCCGGTTCACTCCTGGACCTTGCCGCCCGTGATGCGTGAGATGGCGAGGGCGACCAGGATGATCAGGCCGTTGAGAGCGCCGATCCACTGCGCGGGGACGCCCGCCAGCGTGAGCACGTTCTGGATCATGAAGAGCAGCAGGATGCCGCAGAAGGCCCCGAACATGGTGCCCTTGCCGCCGTTGAGGCTGATGCCGCCGATGACGGCGGCGGCGAAGACGGTGAAGATGTAGCCATTGCCCTGCGCGGAGGCGACCGAGGCCAGGCGTCCGGAGAGCATCAGCCCGGCGAGGGCGGCGAGCAGACTGCCCGTGACGATGACGATCCACAGCACCCGGTCGGTGCGGATGCCGGCGGCCTTCGCGGCGTCGACGTTGCCGCCGATGGCGTACAGGGAGCGGCCGAAGCTGGTCCAGCCGAGCACCACGATCGCGACGGCGAACAGCGCCAGGCAGATCCAGATGGACGCGGGCATCCCGAACCATTCGGCGGTGCCGGGGTAGAGCATCGACTGCGGCAGCTGGAAGAAGGTCTGGCCGCCGGAGATACCGGTGAGGACACCGCGCAGCACGATCAGCATGCCGAGCGTGACGATGAAGCCGTTGAGGCCGAAGCGGATGATCAGCAGCGAGTTGACGACGCCGACGAGCGCGCCCACGGCGAGGGTGACGGGGATGGCCCAGGCGCCGGGGAGCAGCCCGAGTCCGTGTCCGGCGCCGGCCGGGACGACCAGCCAGGCCGCGACGCCGGGCGCCAGGCCCATTGTGGACTCCAGGGAGAGGTCCATCTTCTTGACGATCAGGATCATCGTCTGGGCGAGGACCAGCAGGGCCATCTCGGACATGGTCTGCAGGACGTTGATGAGGTTGTCGGTCTGCAGGAACACCGGGTTGACGATCTGTCCGACGATCGCGATGACCACGATGGCCGGGACGAGCGCGAGGTCGCGCAGCCGGGCCAGGGGTATCCGGCCGCCGAGCAGCGCGGTCCGCTTCGCCTCGGGCTCCGGGGCGCCCGCCGCGGCGGTGTCCACGAGGACGGTTTCAGGCATGGAGGTCCACTCCTTCCATCGCGGCCACGAGGTCGTGGTCGTGCCAGCCGCGGGCGATCTCTGAGGTCACACGGCCCTGGAACATCACCAGGACCCGGTCGCACATGCGCAGGTCGTCCAGTTCGTCGGAGGCGATGAGCACTCCGGTGCCGGTCTGCGCGGTCTCCTCGACCTTGCCGAGGAGGAACTCCTTGGAGCGCACGTCCACGCCCGCGGTCGGGTTGATCAGGACCAGCAGCCGGGGGTCGTTCGCGAGGGCGCGGGCCATGACGACCTTCTGCTGGTTGCCTCCGGAGAGAGAGGAGACGGGCAGGTCGGGGCCGGGGGTCTTGATCGCCAGGTTCTCGATCATGCCCTCGGCGAGCCGGTCCCGGCGGGTGCGGCTGAGGAAGCCGTTCGGACCGAGCCGCTTCGGCACGGACAGCGTGGCGTTGTCGGCGATCGACATGTCGGGAACGAAGCCCTGGTGGTGCCGGTCCTGCGGGACGAACCCGGCGCCTGCGGCGAGCGCGGCGGGCACACTGCCCGGCCGGGGCCGACGCCCGGCGATCTCCACCTCCCCCGCCGCTGCCGCCCGCAGCCCCACGACGGTTTCGGCGACCTCGGTGCGGCCGCTGCCGGCGGCCCCCGCGAGGCCGACGATCTCGCCGGCGCCGATCTGGAAGCTGACGTCGTCGTACCCCTCGCCCTGCAGCGCGCGGATGTTCAGTGCGGCGGTGGCGCCGGGGTCGAGGGTGGCGGCCCGTTCCTCGCGCCGGTCGGCCGCTGCCTCGCCGGTCATGGCGGCGACGAGTTCGGCGCGCGGAAGGTCCGCGACCGGGGCGGTGACGATGTGCCGGGCGTCGCGGAACACGGTCACCATGTCGCAAATCTCGTAGATCTCCTGGAGGTGGTGGCTGATGAACAGGAAGGTGACGCCCTGGCGTTGCAGGTCGCGGATGCGGTCGAAGAGGCGGTTGATGGCCGCCCCGTCGAGCTGGGCGGTCGGCTCGTCGAGGATGATGAACCGGGCGCCGAAGGACAGCGCGCGGGCAATTTCGACGAACTGCCGCTGCTCGACGCTCAGTTCACTTGCGGGGGTCTGCGGGTCGACGTTCACCGACCAGGCCGACAGCAGATCCTGTGCGCGGCGGCGGGTGGCCCGCCAGCTGATGAGACGGCTCGATCCGTGGTCGTGCCGGTTCAGGAAGAGGTTCTCGGCGACGGTCAGCGTGGGGATGATCGTCGACTTCTGGTAGACGCAGGCCACGCGCCGGCGCCAGGCGTCGCGGTCGCCGAGCCGGGGGGCCGGCTCGCCGCCGAAGGTCACCGTTCCCTCGTCGGGGGCCTGAAGGCCGGTGAGGACGGAGACCAGCGTCGATTTGCCGGCTCCGTTGCGGCCGACGAGCGCGTGGGTCTCGCCGGGCCTGATGGTGATCCGGGCGCCGTTCAGGGCCACCGTCGGACCGAATCGTTTGACCATGCCCGTCGCCTCGACGACGGGCGGGGCTGCGGGGGCCCGCCCGTCGTCCGCCGGGGCGGGCGCGGGGGTGACTGCTCGCTCCCCGTCGCTCATCTCAACCGCCTTGTTCTCGTGGGCCGTTGTGTTCCGGAGGAGGGATCAGCCGAGGTTATTGCCCCACAGCGACTTGTCGTCGCTCTTGACACTGGGCACGCCGCCGTAGGTGGCACCGTCGGCGGTGACGAGCGGGGCGGAGAGCTGGTCCTCCAGCACGCCCTCGCGGACCTGGATGATGGTGCTGTCGTGGTCGGTCTTGCCGGGCTTGAACGTCTTCCCGTCGATGGCGGCCTTGAGGTAGTACAGGGCGTACTTGGCGTAGAGGTCGGCCGGCTGGGAGACGGTGGCGTCGATCTTGCCCTCGGCGATGGACTTGAGCTCCTCGGGGATGCCGTCGTTGGACACGATGAAGACGTGCTTCTTGTCCTTCGGGTCCACCAACAGGCCCTTCTGCTTGAGCACCTGGAGCGTGCCGGACAGGGCGAAGCTGGACTCCATGTAGACGCCCTTGATATCCGGGTTGGCGGTCAGGTCGGTCTGGAGCTTCTGCGCGGCGACCGCGCCGTCCCAGTTGGTGGCCTCGCCGAGCACCTTGATGCCGGGGTAGTTCTTCTTCATGCAGTCGTTGAACGCCTCGGTGCGGTCACGTCCGTTGATGGAGTCCAGGCCGCCCTCCAGCATGACGACCTTGCCCTTGCCGCCGAGCTTGGTGCCCAGGTACTGGCAGGCCTTCTCGCCGTAGGCGCGGTTGTCTGCGCGCACCACCATGAACACCTTGCCGGTGTCGGGGCGGGTGTCGACGGTGACGACGGGGATCTTCTTCGCCTCCAGCTGCGCGAGGGTGGGCGCGATGGCGGCGGTGTCCTGCGGGGCCATCGCGATGCCCTTGACGCCCTGGCTGATGAAAGTCTGCGCGTTGGCGGTGAGCTTGGCGACGTCGTTCTGCGAGTTGGTGGTCTTCAGGTCCAGGCCCAGCTGCTTGCCGTACTGGGGCGTGTACTTGATGTAGGAGTTCCAGAAGTCGGTGTCGGAGCGCGGGTAGTCGACGCCGACCAGCGGCTTGCCGCCCGACGACGCCGAGGTGGTGGAGCCGTCGCTGCACGCACTGAGCAGAGCCAGTGCGGACACGGCGGAGACGGCTGAACAGAGGGCGGTCCTGAGTCTCATCGATGCTTCCTCGCGCTCGTCCCTGGGCGGGAGATGTATCGCCTCGACGACATCTGTGTATCGCCGTGCGGTAGAGATGGGATGTTTATAGGCGCGACTCCGACGCGTTGTCCACCCCTCTGCTCAAACCATCAAGAAGTGGCAGCTCAGAACAGGTCCTCCAGGAGAGCGAGTGACAACCCGGAGACGAGATCCATCCCATCAATCGCTTCCATTGAACAGCTTGGATCGACCACGAAGGCTCCGACAGACATGCCATGTTTGGATGGCCTTAAATCGCCCCACAAGGTACACAACAGTGATGAACTGCCCTGCAGAACAGCGTCTTTCATCCCTGCACGCATGTTGACATCCCAGGGAGACATGGCCGACCTTCATGCGTAACAAGCGCCGCTCCACATTCCCCTGTCCTCTTCTGCACCAGGGATGTTCCATGTCAAGTTCGCTCAGCAGACGCCACTTCCTGGCCGGCGCCACCTGCGTGGCCGCTGCCGCCGTCGCGGGAGGTGTGTTCGGTGCCGGCACAGCCCAGGCGGCGCCCAGCACGTACACACCGGACTGGAACTCGGTCGACCAGCACCCGCCGGCCCCGGAGTGGTTCCAGGACGCGAAGTTCGGGATCTACTTCCACTGGGGCGTCTTCAGCGTCCCCGCGTACGACAGCGAGTGGTACCCGCGCAACATGTACCAGGCGGGCAGCAACGCCAACCAGCACCACGTCGCGACCTACGGTCAGCCCTCGGCATGGCCGTACCACAACTTCATCGACGGAGCGCGGGACCTGGCGGGCAACTTCGTGAAGTTCGCGCCGAAGCTGAAGTCGGCGGGCGGGAACTTCGACCCCAACGAGTGGGCGCAGCTGTTCGTCGACGCGGGCGCCAGGTTCGCCGGCCCGGTCGCCGAGCACCACGACGGCTTCTCGATGTGGGACAGCCAGGTCAACGAGTGGAACTCGGTGAACAAGGGCCCGGGGCTGAACCTGCTGCAGCTCTTCTCCACGGCCATCCGCGCCAAGGGCCTCAAGCTGCTGGTGGCCATGCACCACGCGTACCACTTCAACGGCTTCTACGAGTACGCCCCCGCCCAGACGGACCCGAGCCTCAAGAAGCTGTACGGGCAGCTGGGTTCGGCTGCGGAGAACCAGCTCTGGTACGACAAGCTCAAGGAGGTCGTCGACCGCGCCCAGCCCGACATCCTGTGGCAGGACTTCAAGCTGGACGCCGTCGACGAGACGCAGCGCCTGAACTTCCTGTCGTACTACTACAACCAGGCCAACAGCTGGGGCCGTGAGGTCGTCGCCACCTACAAGGACGGGTTCGACAACAAGGGCGAGGTCTTCGACTACGAGCGCGGCGGCCCGGCCGACATCACCGCGTCCTACTGGCTGACCGACGACAGCATCTCCAGCAGCAGCTGGTGCTACACCCAGGGCATCGGTTACTACAGCATCCAGCAGATGCTGCACTCGTTCATCGACCGGGTCAGCAAGAACGGCAACATGCTGCTGAACATAGCGCCGATGGCCGACGGCACCATCCCCCAGGCACAGAAGGACGTCCTGCTCGGCATCGGCGACCATCTGAAGCGCTTCGGTGAGTCGATCTACTCGACCCGCGCCTGGAGCGTGTACGGAGAGGGCCCGACGAAGATGGGCGGCGGCGCCTTCACCAATCCGACGGCCGGCACCGCGCAGGACATCCGCTTCACCCGCAACAAGGACAACAACGTCCTGTACGCCACCGTCCTGGGCTGGCCGGGCAGTTCGCTGACGATCAAGACACTCGGCTCCGGCAGCATCAACCTGTCGTCGCTGACCTCGGTGAAACTTCTCGGCTCCACCGCCGGAACCTACATCGACCTTCCGACGCCGGCCCAGAGCGCCTCCGGCCTCACGGTCACCCTGCCGTCCTCCGCGCCGTACAGCGCCAACGCCTATGTCCTGAAGCTCTCCTTCTCCGGCACCATCCCGGCCACGGCTCCGCTCGCCGGGGCCGTCGCGTTCGCGGACGTGAACTACTCCGGCAGCTCCGCCACGTTCGCCCTCGGCGACCACACCGCGGCCGACCTGACCGCGGCGGGAGTGGGCACGCGCAACATCTCCTCCCTCCGTCCGGCCCCCGGCTACCAGGTGATCGGCTACTCGGCAGACAACTTCACCGGCACCGCCTGGACGTTCACCGCCGACAACCCCGACCTCAGGGTCACCGGCAACAACGACCAGATCACCTCGCTGAGGGTCCAGTTCAACCCGTCGACGTACTTCCGGCTCACCAACGTCACCGACGGTCTCGCCCTGGACAGCGGCGGCAACGTCGCATCCGGATCGAACCTCAAGCAGTGGACCTGGGACGGCAGCTCCAACCTCCAGTGGCAGGCGGTCGATGTGGGCGGCGGCTACTACAAGCTGGTCAACCGCACCAACGGCATGGTCGCCGACGGCTGGGGCGCCACCGCCGACGGCTCCGCAGCCCAGCAGGCGCCGTGGAACGGCGGCTCCAACCAGCAGTGGAAGATCACCCCCCGGGGCGGCAACAGCTACTCGATCGCCAACCGCACCACCGGCCTGGTCCTCGACGGCGGCGGCAACGTCGCCTCGGGCTCCGTCACCAAGCAGTGGACCTACGGAGGCAGCACCAACCTGCTGTGGACCTTCACGGCGCTCTGATCCCCGGGACGTGTGAGCGGCTGCGGCGGCGTACTTCTCGTGCGCTGCCGCAGCCGCGTTCGGCTGGGAAGACTCGCATGGCCACCGACACGCCGAGAAAAACGTCGGCAACCTTTTCGCTGCCCGCGGCAACTGAGCAGTGCACCATCGGCTCGATCTTCCGAACGGACAGGTATGAAGACAGCGAGACAGGCCGCGCGGCAGCGCAGGCACAGAAGGCGACTCGTGCTGGGCACCACGTTGGCGCTGACCGCCGCGGGCGTTCTCGCCTACCTGGTCATGGGCGCGTTCCCGGGCCGCGGGACGGATGCAGGGCCTGTCGCGGCGACCCCCGCCACCACCAGCCAGGTGGGGGCCGCCACCTCGACCGAGTCGCGCGCCGCAACCACGTCGGCGTCCCCGTCCACGACCGGAACGCCGAAGCCGACGGCCACTGCGACCACCCCTTCGGCTCGTCCGTCGGCCAAGGCGACCCCGCGCTCCCGGCGCACGGCGCCCACCACGGCATCACTGGCAGGGCGGATTCGGCCCAGGATCACCTACAAGGGGGTCGCCACCGCCTATGAGGCGGGCGACGGAGACGGGGCCTGCCTGTTCGGCCCCAGCGACACCCTCATGATCGCGGCGATGAACACCACCGACTACGAGACGTCCAGGGCGTGCGGCGCGTACGTGCTCGTGCGCGCGGCCAACGGCGCCTCCGTCACCGTGCGGATCACCAACGAATGTCCGCTGCCCTGCGCACCCGGGCAACTCGACCTCAGCCAACAGGCCTTCGCCAAACTGGCCGACCTCAAGGTCGGACGGATACCGATCACCTGGCAGCTGCTGAGCCCCAGCACATCCGGCCCAATGTCCATCAGGTACAAGACCGGGTCCAGCCCCTATTGGTGCGGCATCCAGGTGATCGGTCACCGGAATCCGGTGGCGCGGCTGGAGGTCCGCACCCCGGGCGGCTGGCGACCGTTGCCGCGCACCGACTACAACTACTTCATTTCCGCCGACGGCAGCGGGTGCGGCGGCTCGATCAGAGTCACGGACATCTACGGGGAACGGCTGACCGTCAGCGGGATCGCGCTGCGGCCGAACGTCGTGCAGCCGACCTCGGTCCAGTTCGCCCGGCACTGATCGCGCCGGCGACACGGTCGATGGCTCGGCTCGGCATGTCCAAGCACGCCGCGGCCGAGCCGGCCGCCGTTACGCCCCGGCCGCCTCGATGAACTCGCGCACGGCGGTGCGCGGGTTTCCCGAGCGGACCAGTGCCTCGCCGACCAGGACCACGTCGGCTCCCCAACCGCGGTACTCCGCGACGTCCTCCGGGCCCGTCACCCCCGATTCCGCGACCCTGACCGTGCCTTCCGGGATGCCCGTCACGAGGTCGGCGAACACTTTGCGATCCACGTCCAGCGTTGTCAGGTCCCGCGCGTTGATGCCGAGGAGCTCGGCTCCTGCGGCAGCGGCACGCCGCACTTCCTCGGCCGTGTGCGCCTCCACGAGCGGCGTGAGACCCAACTCCTTGCACAGCCCCATCAGATCGGCGAGTTGGCCGTCGTCCAGCGACACGACCATGAGAAGGGCAAGGTCGGCGCCGTGTGCGCGGGCTTCCCACAGCTGGTAGGGGTCGACGATGAAGTCCTTGCGCAGGACGGGCACATCGACCCGGGCGCGTACGGCGTCGAGATCGGCGAGGGAGCCGCCGAAACGCCTGCGCTCGGTCAGCACGCTGATCGCTGCGGCACCACCGGCCGCGTACTGGGCCGCGAGGGATGCAGGGTCGGGGATGTCTGCCAGTGCCCCCTTGCTGGGGCTTTTCCGCTTCACCTCGGCGATGATGGACACCCCCGGAGCCCGGAAGGCGGGCAGCGGGTCGAGCGCGGGCGCCGCGTCCGCAGCCCGGGAGCGCAGCTCCACCAGCGGCGTCGCGCGCTTACGCTCCTCCAGATCTTCGCGAACTCCCGCGAGAATCCCATCAAGAACGCTCATCGTCTTCTCCTTGTCAGGTCGCTGGGATCGATCATGACGTGCGTCCCTGCCGCCCGGACGACCGGGTGCCGTGCCTTCGCCGCCGGCATCGCCCCAGCCGTCTTGAGGTCCGAACTTTCGCTGGTCATTCCGAAACTCGGGCGCCATGGATATTGACAGGCAATCGAACATGTCAACCCTCACCATCGAAGCAGCTTCACCTCGCAACCACCGACGTCGATCCAAAGTGGCACAAGTGCAGCATCCGGCAACTGGCCTGCAGCGTTCCAACATCAGAATTATTCGAATGTTTCGAAGCGGCTGACGAATCATGCGAGAGGTATTGACGGGCTTTACCGCGTCCCTATCATCCGAGATGCTCGGCAAGTCGACTGTTGTTCGACATTCCGCACGAGAACTCGCATCTCTGAATGTCATGCACGCGCCAATGATCACCCGCACCCGACCGTACGAGGAGAAAAATGAACCCGCTGAAGCGGCTCGGCCGTCGCCGAGCCTCGGTCTTAGGTCTGCTCGCCGTGGCCGCCCTGGTGACACCCGGGACCGCCGCCGGTGCGCCCGGCCCCGCGATCCAGGCATCCACGCTGGGTGCCCAGGCCGCACAGTCCGGGCGGTACTTCGGGACCGCCGTGGCCGCCGGACGGCTCGGCGACAGCACGTACAGCAGGATCCTGGACCGCGAGTTCAACGCGGTCACGCCCGAGAACGAGATGAAGTGGGACACGACCGAGCCGTCCCGCGGCTCGTTCAACTTCGGCCCCGCCGACCAGATCGTCAGCCACGCCGCGGCGCACGGTCAGCGGATGCGCGGCCACACCCTGGTCTGGCACTCCCAACTGCCCGGCTGGGTCGGTTCCATCAGGGACGCGAACACGCTGCGCAGCGTCATGAACAACCACATCACCACCGTCATGAACCACTACAAGGGCAGGATCTACTCCTGGGACGTGGTCAACGAGGCCTTCGCCGACGGCGGCAGCGGCCAGCACCGCTCCTCGGTGTTCCAGAACCTGCTGGGCGACGGCTTCATCGAGCAGGCCTTCCGCACCGCACGGTCGGCCGACCCGGCGGCCAAGCTCTGCTACAACGACTACAGCATCGAGAACTGGAGCGACGCCAAGACCCAAGGTGTCTACCGCATGGTGCGCGACTTCAAGGCGCGCGGTGTGCCCATCGACTGCGTCGGCTTCCAGTCCCACTTCGGCACCGGCGGACCGCCGTCGAGCTTCCAGACCACGCTGTCGAACTTCGCCGCGCTCGGCGTGGACGTACAGATCACCGAGCTGGACATCGCGCAGGCCTCGTCGACGGCGTACGCGAACACGGTGCGGGCCTGCATGAACGTGCCGCGGTGCAACGGCATCACCGTCTGGGGCATCCGCGACAGCGACTCCTGGCGCAGCGGGGAGAACCCCCTGCTGTTCGACCGCAACGGGAACAAGAAATCGGCCTACCAGGCGGTGCTGTCGGCGCTGGGCGGCACTCCCGCGACACAGCAGGCCACCGCCCCGTCGACCCGGTCCGCCACCGCGCTGCCCTCCCGCTTCTCGTGGAGCTCCGGCGGCCCGCTGATCGCACCCAAACCGGACGCCACCCACAACATCGCCGGAATCAAGGATCCGACGGTCGTCCGCTACAACGGCAAGTACCACGTGTTCGCCAGCGTCGCCAGCCCCTCCGGATACAGCCTGGTGTACCTGAACTTCAGTGACTGGTCCCAGGCAGGCTCGGCCACGCACCACTATCTGGACCGCACCGCCATCGGCACCGGATACCGGGCCGCACCCCAGGTCTTCTACTACGCGCCGCAGCGCCTGTGGTACCTCGTCTACCAGACCGGCAACGCCTCGTACTCCACCAACTCCGACATCAGCAATCCCAACGGGTGGAGCACCCCGCGCAACTTCTACTCGTCGATGCCGGACATCATCCGGCAGAACATCGGAGGCGGCTACTGGGTCGACATGTGGGTGATCTGCGACAGCGCCAACTGCTACCTGTTCTCCTCCGACGACAACGGGCACCTCTACCGCTCGCAGACGACCGTCGGCCAGTTCCCGAACGGCTTCACCAACACCGTCATCGCGGCCCAGGACTCCAACAAGTACGCCCTGTTCGAAGCGAGCAACGTGTACAAGGTGCAGGACAGCAACCAGTACCTCCTCCTCGTCGAGGCCATCGGCTCGGACGGGAAGCGCTACTTCCGCTCCTGGACCGCGAGCAGCCTCGCGGGCTCCTGGTCACCCCTGGCCGCGTCCGAGAGCAACCCGTTCGCCAGGGCGAGCAACGTGACGTTCCCCGCCGGCACCTGGACCCGGGACATCAGTCACGGCGAGATGATCCGCGCGGGCTACGACCAGACGCTCACGATCCCGGCCTGCAAGCTGCAGTACCTGTACCAGGGCAAGGACCCCAACGCCGGCGGTGACTACAACAGCCTGCCGTGGCGGCTGAGCCTGCTCACCCAGACCAATTCGACCTGCTGACCAAATGGGCCCCGCCGCTCGTGCGGGGCCCACACCGACCGTCGGTGCCCGGCTCGCCGAGCACCCGGACATCAACATGATCGCGCTGACCGGATCGGTCGGCAGCGGCCGCGCAGTCGCCCGGGCCGTCGCCGACAGCCTCAAGCGCGTACATCTCGAACTCGGCGGCAAGGCCCGGTGGCGATCTTCCCGGACGCCGACCTCGCGGCCGCCGCATCGTCTTCCCTGGGCGGAGTGCTCACGATCACGGACACCACGAGAAGTCCCTGCGCGACTTCGACTACCGCGCCAACCCGCGGGCGTCGAGACGAAGAGGCGCTGCTGGAAGCTGCTCCTGCCCGACCCGGCGGCCCGGGCCGCCCCGGCGGGGCTCCCGGCGCGAGATGCCCCCGACGCAGCACCGGGACATATACTGAACGTAATCGAAAAATACGCACAGTGATGCCCATGACGGGAGTCGCCATGCCCATGCTGCTCATCGAAGGCTCGTTCAAGGTGTCGGAGACGGCCAAGCCGGACGGCGACACCGTCCCGTTCATCCCGGACAACGTGGCCGACTGGAAGCTCGTACCCGGGTGTAAACCGATCCTGCCCGCGGCCGACGGCCACGCCAACATCCGGCTGGAAGGCATCGATGCGCTGGAGACCCACTACGGGGGCAGCTACGGACCGGACCAGCACCAGCCGATCGAGCTCGCGCACCAGGCCGCGGACGAGCTGCTGAAGTGGCTCGGCTTCACCAGCATCGTCCGCAAGGCGGACGAGACCGTCACCCTCACCCCCACCAGCGTGCCCGGCTTCATCCTCACCCGGGGCACCGACATCTACGGCCGCTGTGTGGCCCTTGTCGGCCGCGGCGCCCCGCCCGGCTGCACCGGCTACGAGATCAACGTCGACGACGCCCTGCTGAAGAAGACGGCCAACCACTACCTGCTCTCGCTCGGCCTGGTCTACCCGACCTTCTACACGGGCTTTCCCGTCTCTCTGCGCAATGTCCTCGCCGCAGCCGCCAAGCAGGCGCGCGAGTCCACGCCTCCGCTGGGCGTGTGGGCCAAGGACGTGACGCAGTCCGGAGTGAAGATCACCGGGATGGCCTCGCTCACGGCCGACGACGGGGCGGTCATCCTCCCGAAGCTGTTCCGCCGGCTGAAGGAGTATCTGGACCTCAACCCCACGGACCCGTCACTGACCTGCTTCCCGTCCTACCTGGGCGGAGGCGCGGACAAGTTCTACCTCCCGCCCGCCACGAAGCAGATCACCGGCCTGCAGCACGCGGTCGAGATCACCAACGGCAACACCGTGAAGATGACCCACCAGCCCGAGGAGATCATCTTCGACGAGAAGTGAACCCGGCCGGGAGCCAACTGCCCATGACCTCTCCACGTGAGCGATGCGCCCGTGGCCTGCTCAGGCGTCGCTGAGGTTACTGTGCTCCGCCGACATGCCGTCAACGCGTCGGCGGCCAGATGACACCGAGGATCACCTGCACTTGGTCGACCAGATGCGACGGATCGAATCTGCCGGGATCGGTGAGCGCGATACGGCCGAAGTGTTCGGCGCAGGCGACAAGGGCGTGGGCGAGGACCTGCGGGTCGAGTGCCGGGCCGCTCCTGTCGGCCAGGACGACGGAGATCCATTCCTCGACACGGAGCCGAAACCGCTCTCGGTCCGCTTCGATGCGGTCGCGGACGACGGTGGGCATGTTGCCGGGAGTCAGCAGGATCAGCCGCCAGGTGTCCGGGTCCTCGCGGAGCATCGCGGACATCCGACGCACGGCCTCGGAGACGTACGCAGCGGGGTCGCGCAGATCGGGCGTGCCGGGGATGGTCTCAAGCAGGCGTCCGAAGGCCCGCGCCTGCTGCCGGTCGAGCAGTGCGGTCAAGAGAGCGTCGAGGTTCTCGAAGGCGCCGTAGACCACCGACCGGGCGACATCGGCCCTCTTTGCGATGGCATCGATGGAGACCCGGTCGTAGCCGTCACTCACGATCACGGCGAGGGCCGCGTCGAGCAGCTGCTCGCGGCGTTCCGCGATCGGGACGCGCGGGGCGTAGGGGCGTCGCTTGCGTGGCCTGTCTTCCGAAGTTGCGGGTGCTGACACCTTGGCATCTTACGACATGCGTGTCTTAATTTAAGACAGTAGTGTCGTAATCGAGGGCGGCGTGCGCCCGGACGCGCATGAGGAGCGGCTCCATGGCGAAGTCGAAGCGGAGTGAGGTCGAACCGCACGAGGACTACGGCTTCTTCGGCCCGGGTTCGGTGGTCTGGAAGGTCTGGAGCTATCCGACGGCGCCGACGGTCGGTTTTCAGCGGGCCGTGGTGGTGGAGGAACTCGACCCACCGCTGGTGGCCGCCGTCCACGCGACCCAGGGCATCTACCGGCGCTCCCGCACCCGCTACGACCGCACCCTGCGCTACTTCGCGATGGTGGCCTTCGCCGGCTCCCGGGAGGTGTGCAAGGCCGCGGACGTCCTCGTGAAGGTCCACTCCAAGGCGATCGGCGAACTGCCCTACGGCGGCGGGACCTACGACGCCAACAACCCTGCCTCGCAGCTGTGGATCCAGCTCACCGGCTGGCACTCGATCCTCTACGCGTACGAGAAGTACGGCCCCGGGAAACTCACCGCGCAGGAGGAGAAGGAGTACTGGGAGGCATGTGCGGTCGCCGCGGAACTGCAGACCTGCTCGCCCGACGACATCCCCCGCAGCCGCGAAGGCGTCCGGGCCTACTTCGAACGTATGCGCCCGCGGCTGTCCGCCAGCCCGATCGCCCGGCAGGCGATGCACCACCTGCTTCGGAGCGAGCTCGTACTGCCGCCGACACCGTGGTGGGCGAAACCGGCGACTCTGGCTGTCGCGAGGGCACAGCGGATCGCCACGATCGCCACCATGCCGCGTTGGATGCGTGAGATGTCCGGGATCCGGCAGTCACGCCTCCTCGATCTGCTCATCGTGCCCGTCATGAAAACGGCCTTCGCGCTCGCCCACCTCAGCCCCAGGGCCGAACTGCGCCTGCTGGCGCGGCTCTCGCCCTCCACGGTTCCGGTGATCGCGCCGATCAAGCTCGGCATCCCTCCCCGCAAGGAGGAAGTGCTGGCGCCTGCGGAGGCCCGCACCCGCTACGGCTACGCCAAGCCCGCCGAAGCCCACCTCGAATTCCGGGCCCGGCAGGCCGCGCGCGTCTTCGACGACAGCAAGGCACCCAGCGACCAGGGGCTCATCGAGTCCCAGGAGATCCTGGGGCCGCTCTCATGACCTCGACGCGAGAGTCGACCGCGCCATCCTCAAATGTACTGCCGCACCCGAACATTTGAGTAAGTGCCCGAATAGGAAACCATATTTGGGACATCGCGGATTGGGGTGTAACGCGGCCAGGTCGGCAAGGCGCTGAAGAACAGAGGCGTGGGAAAACCTCGGACTGAATTCAGACGCCCCGGGCGACCGTGCCGACACGACACCTCATCAGATCGGAATTTCCTCGTGAGCAACACAGACCCGGTTTCCGGATACCAGACGTACAACCAGCCCTCGGGGCCGGACCGCTCCCTGCAACGTCAGGCCGCCGGTCGGCGCACGGCGCTGACGATCTGCACGATCGCCGACACGGCGGCAGGTCTGCTGGTCCTGTGGATCCTGCTGTTCCTGCTCGACGCGAACCTGGCGAATGTATTCGTCAAGTTCGTGCACGGAATGGCGGACTGGCTGGCCTGGTGGTCGCAGGACATTTTCACGATGGACACGGAAGGCCTGCGCGTCCTCCTCAATTATGGTCTCCCGGCCGTTCTGTATTTGCTGATCGGTCACGGAATCGCCGCACGGCTCAATCGCGCCTGACCTGAGCTCCCCGGCAACCGTCGCGTCACTCCTCGTCACGCAGCCGGGCCGCCAGGGAGGTCAGCGGCTCGCTCTCCTCGGTGTGGCCCAGGGCGGTCAGGTGGGAGATCGCCGCGTCGAGGCGGGTGAGGGCGGGGGCGGGGCGTTCCAGGTAGAGGCCCTCGACGGCACCCGCGAGGCGGATGCACTCGGCCCACTCGCCGGCGCGGCCGTCGTCCGTTCCCGGTTCGCCGAGCAGTGCGAGGGCCTTGTCCAGGGCTGCCAGGGCGTCCTCGTACTCGCCGGCGTAGGTGTTGACCCGTCCGTGTTCGTAAGCCAGGGCGGTGTCCAGGGAGCGGCAGTGGGCCTCGTATCCGGCGGTGCGGGCCTCGTCGGCGATCCGGCCGGCGTCGGCGAGGAAGGCGAGGGCGTCGGCCAGGCCGTCGGGGCCCTGCCGTTGGGCCTGGAGGCGGGCGAGTTCGCGCAGGCAGTTGCTGAGCTGCTCGTAGCGCGGGGCCCGGGCGTGGGCGGCGAGTGCCTGGTCCGCGGCCTCGCGGGCGCGGCCGAACTCGGCGGCCTCGCCGAGGAGTACGGCCGTCTCGGCGGCGATCATGGCATGGCTTCCCGGGTCGTCGTCCCAGTCGGCCGACTCGGCCGCGAGGGCGACGAACTCCGCCGTGGCGGCCTTGAGGTCCTCCCCGGTGTGCAGGGCGCGGGCGCGGGTCAGGCGCAGCTGGGCGACGAGCCGGTCGTCCACCTCTCCGGCCGCGATGTCCGGTTCGGCCGGCAGGGAGTCGAGCAGGGCGATGCAGTCCTCGACGCGGTCCAGGTCGAGGCTGATTCGGGCTGCGTTGCTGTAGGTGCAGTAGGCGTCCGTCCGGCTGCCGTGGCGAAGGTCCAGCTCCGCGGAGCGCGTCAGATGCCGCAGGGCCTCGTCGGGGCGCCCCAGGTGCATACAGGCCTCGGCCAGATCACCGTGGAGGCGGGTGGTGTCGACGGAGTCGGCCGGCCAGTCGCAGACCCTCGGTGAGGTCCGCGTGTGCGGCCTGCGCGTCCCGCAGGCCGAGTTGGAGGCGGCCGCGCAGGCCGAGTGTGCGGGGCAGATGCCAGGCGGGGCCGTGTGCCTTCAGCCGGTCGAGGAGGGCGTCGAGTCGGGTGACCGCGGCGGGCAGGTGGCCGGAGATGGCGTATGTGCTGGCCCGCAGCTGCAGGGCTCCGGAGATCTGCCCGACGATGTCGTGCCGGTTGGCGAAGGTGTGCAGCAGGTCCACCTCGGCGAGGACCGGTGCGACGTGCTCGTCGCTCCGTGACGTCTGCAGGCGCAGGGCGAGCGCGGTCGCCCGCAGTCGCAGCAGGCGGGCCTCCTGGTACGGGGCGAGGCCGGGCGTCTCCTCGTGCAGACGGACCATGGACGTGTGGGCGGCGGTCAGAGCGGCGGCCTTCGCCTCGGCCCCATCGGCTCCGTCCGTGGGGCTCTCCGCGGGGATCTCTGCCGTGGCGAGCAGAGCGCAGGCAAGGGCGAGCGCCGCGTCACCCGGCCGTCCGGCAGCGTCGTACAGGACCGCGGCCTCCTCGTGGAGCTCGGCGGCGACGGCGAATTCGTCCTTGTTGCCCGCCCGGTTCGCCTCGTCGGCCAGCAGGTCCGCGCAGTTGTACGAGCGGGCCCACGGCCGGGTCGTCGGGGTGGGTGTAGTCACGGGCGGCGACGAGCTTGCGCAGCCGCGCCCAGCAGGCCTGTGCGGTCGGGTGTTCCTGCTCGTCCAAGGCCCTTGCCCGGAGGATGAGTTCGGGCAGCGAGTCGGGGACGGCGGCGGGCGCGGCGACCGGGGCGACCGGGGCCATGTGGTCGAGGCTGCGGGGACGCAGGGTCAGTTCCAGTGCGTCCAGGAGCGGAGCACGGTCGAGGCGGGCCCGGCGGCGGTCGGTGTGGGCCGTGGTTCCGTTGCGGGCGTCGAAGCGGGCGGCGAGGTCGTCGGCGCGACCGCGCACCTCGGAGCGCAGGCCGGCCACCCTCCAGGTGCGGCCCGCGTAGCCGGCGGCGGGCACCGGGCGTGGTGACCGAACTCGGCCGGCCGCGGGCAAGCCCGCTTCTCCACCCGAAGGGTCCGGCAGCTCCTGGTGCTCACCCGCCCCGCAGCAGACGTCCGCCATGTGTGGCCGAATACAGCTGCATCCGGCCGATCTGCCCGGGCGTCCGTCTCAACGCAGCAACCAACCACGGTGCTTGTCAGTCGTCACCCATGATGACGCTCACCGCTCTCCACCCTCGGCCAACCCCCCACTGTCCGCGAATGAGGCCGCATGCTCCGTATCCATTTCACCACCCACGACTTACAGAACATCCGAATCTCACGCCGACCCGACCCGCTGTGGGAACTCGTCTGCGCCACCTGCCGGTTGGTCACACACCAGGGACCACTCGAGTTCGGGTCATGGCGTCACTCCGTCCGCGAACGCCTCGCCACGGACCCGGTGGCCGGCCGTGCCCTGCACACGCTGCAGACACTCGTCCCGCCCGTCGGGTACATCCCCGACTTCCTCACCCCGACCGTCCTGGAAGGGGGTCTGCCCGCGGCCCTGGAGGAAATACAAGCCACTCCTCCCGGCCGACTGCGGCACGAGTTGGGCAGGCTCGGCGCCGCGCGTCCCCTCCCCGGGTGGGCCACGACGCTGGGCCGACCGGGAGACCGCGGGCTGCGATCTCTGGCGAAGGCCCTGGAAATCTCCGCCACGACATTGCTCGAACCGCGCTGGGCCCACGCCCGCAGAGCCATCCGTGACGAGGTCGACCTGCGTTCTCGTGTCCTCCTCGACGGCGGTGTCCTGGCTCTGCTGGAGAGCCTGCGTCCGCTCGCCCGGTGGCGAGCGCCCGTCCTGGAAGTGGAGTATCCGACCCACCGCGACCTGCATCTGGAGGGCCGCGGGCTGCTTCTGGTCCCGTCCTACTTCTGCTGGCGCAGGCCCACCGCGCTGGCCGATCCGGCCCTCGGCCCGGTTCTCGTCTACCCGGTCACCGCACGGCCGCTCGACTCGATCACCCTCAACGACAACGGACTCGACCGTCTGCTGGGCCGCACCAGGGCCTCGGTCCTCGCCGAGGTGGCCCGCAGCGGTCCCCGGACCACCTCCGAAGTGGCGACGGCTGTCGGTATCGCCCTGCCCAGCGCCAGTTACCAGCTTGCCGTCCTCCGCGACGGGGGGCTGGTGGCAAGCCGGCGCGAGGGCCAGTACGTGCGGCACTCGGTGACGCTCATGGGCCACCGGCTCCTGGACGGAGAGGAAGGAGAGTTGCAGCAGATGGGGCAGACCGTCGGCGGCACCCCGTAGCGGGAGTGGCGGCTGTGGCGGCGGCTCCCGCACAGCCGCCGCGCACAGCCGTGCCTCCACCGAGGCAACTGTCCGCAAGCTGCCCGCAATTCGAGCACATTCGAAATGCTTCTCCCCCACCCCGCGCACGGGCGAACATCGTCGGCGGTGCGTGACCGCGAAGCACCGCGGCGACCGCACGAACCGCACCACTCGACCCAACGGGGGGAAACTTGAACCTGCTCCGCAATCACTGCAGCCGTCGCGCCGCAACCGCGGCCGTCACCCTTGTGATGGCGGGTGTCCTCGGAACCGCCGGAGCCACGGCCTCCAACGCCGAGACCGCGGCGCCCCAGACACAGCAGATCGCCTCGTCCGTCCTCGGCAGCGACTACAAGATCACTCTCACCGCGCTGCGCTCGACTCAGGACGAGTACGCCGCCTCGGTGCGGCTGCAGGTCTACACGCACGACAGCGGCAGGTGGAAGGAGTCCGACCGGGTCACGGTGGGCGATGTCGACGGATGGTACTGGTACCCGCTGACCGGCAGCCAGGCCGTCTGCGAGTTCACGACCGCGAGCACAGAGCCCGCGCCGGTCGCCGTCAGCCTGACGATCACCCCGTCCATCGGCTGCTCCCAGCCGGCGCACTACGTCGTCAAGCAGGGCAGGGTCTACGCCGGCTGAACCGTGCTACGGCCGCCCCCATCAGTTCAAGTACCGCCACGACATCGCCTACTTCCGGGCCGCGCCATTGCGACCGACTGCGTGGTCGATGCCCTCAACAACCACTGGTGAGCCAGAACAAGCCGGAGATCTGCGTCCAGTGGGGCTCTTCCGGGACGACTTCGACCAGTGCGGTGCCTGCCGTCGACCGGGGAGAAGGAGGCTCAGGCGAGCTCGATGTCCGGACGGTACATGTCCAGCCACACGGCCAGGTCCAGCGCGCGTTCCAGACCACGCCGTTCGGACTGCGTGTTCACGGGCCTGTCGCGGTGGGCGACGCGGTGGAGGCGGTCTCGGTCGACGAGGTCGAAGACGGGATGGGCGGGCTGGGCCAGCAGGTCCTTGGCCTGGTCCTGGAGTGCGGTGGCGTACCTGGGGTCCTGCGTGGACGGATAGGGGCTCTTGACCCTGTCGTACACCGACTTCGGGAGCAGATCGGCGGTCGCCTCGCGCAGCAGGCTCTTCTCCCTGCCGTCGAAGGACTTCAGCGACCAGGGCGTGTTGTAGACGTACTCCACCAGACGGTGGTCGCAGAACGGGACCCGGACCTCGAGGCCGACGGCCATGCTCGCGCGGTCCTTCCGGTCGAGCAGGACGCGGACGAAGCGGGTGAGGTGGAGATGGCAGATCTGCCGCATCCGGTACTCGAAGTCGCTCTCGCCGTCGAGGCGGTGGATGCCGCCGACGGCGGTGCGGTAGCCGTCGGCGACGTATCCGTCCAGGTCGAGGGAGGCGAGCAGGTCCGGGCGCAGGACCTCGGCGTCCTCGCCGAAGTGGCGGCGGAGGTTCACCAGCCAGGGGAAGGTGCCGCCGCTGCGGGCCTCCTCGTCGAAGAACTGCAGGTAACCGCCGAAGACCTCGTCGGCGGACTCGCCGGAAAGGGCGACGGGGGCGCCGGGTGCGGGCATGGCAGGGGTCTCAGCCGCCCGTCGACTCCCGGATCACCAGGGAGAAGCCGCCGACGACGTCCTGGTGCCGGGTCGGCGGCTGGGTCTGCTCGATGCGCCTGATCAGGAGGTCGACCGCACGCTCTGCCATACCGTCGTGGTCCGGATCGACGCTGGAGAGCGACGGGATGAAGAACTCGCTCTCCGACACATTGTCGAAGCCGATCACCTTCACCTCGTCGGGTACGCGCGTCCCGACGTCGGCCAGGCCCCGGAGCACGCCCATGGCGAGGGCGTCGGTCACGCAGAACACACCGTCGAAGTCGAGCCCGCTCTTCGCCATCTCCCGGGCCCGTTCGGCACCTTCGCGCATGCCGAGCCGGTCCACCTGCTGCACCAGGACGCGGTCCGCGGACAGGCCCGCGTCCTCCAAGGCCTTCCGGTAGCCCGTGATGCGGAGGCTGGAGGTGTCCACTTCCTCGACCGCCCCGCACACGATCGCGATACGCCGGCAGCCCCGCTCGATCAGATGCCGGGTGGCGGCGTGGGACGCGTCGAAGTTGGGCATGGCGACGTGGTCCACGGGGGCGCCGAAGATCCGGTCGCCGAGGATGACCACCGGGTGGTCCACCCTGAGCCGCTCGGCATCGCCCTGCCCCATGCCCGCGGCGCTCAGGATGAGCCCGTCGTAGAGCCGGTTGCGGGACAGGGACAGCGCGTCCAGCTCGTTGTCCCGAGAGGCGGTCTGCTCGATGCTCACCCTGAGGCCGCGTCGAGAGGCCGCGGCGATGATGGCGGCGGCCAGCAGCCCGTAGTAGGCGCTGTCCACCTCCGGAACGGCGAGGCCGATGGTTCCGGTACGGCCCTTGCGCAGATTGCGGGCCGCGACGTTGACCCGGTAGTCGAGCCGGGCCATGGCCTCGAGCACCTTCTCGCGCGTCGCGGGGCGGACGTTGGGATGGTCGTTGATGACGTTCGAGACGGTCATCGGTGAGACCCCGGCCGCCTTCGCCACGTCCTGGATCGTTGTCACCCTCACCCCTGGCCTGCCGTCCCGGAACCCACTCGCATGCTAAGCCGCACCCCGGCTGCGCAGGGCGGTGCAGGAGTGCGGCGGGGTCGTACTCGCGGTCGGGTCGTGTCAGACGAGCGGGGCGCTCAGCGTGACGAACGAGTGCGGCGGCAGCGTGAGCGTGAGCCCCTGGTCGGTGGCCTTGAGGGCGTCGAAGGGGCGCGGGGTGACCGTGTCCGGCGTGCCGGGCGTGTTGTGGTCCTGCAGCCGGTCGGCCGTCAGGATGCGGGCGCTCGGCTCGCCGACCGAGCGGCCGCGCAGGTCGAGCGTCACCTCCGCGGGCTCCTCCGCGTCCAGGTTGGACAGCGAGATCAGCACCGCCCCGTCCTTGACGCTGGCGGAGGTGGACAGGGTCTCCAGCTCCGTGTCGCCGACCGTGCGGCGCGGGGTGTCGCCGCGCAGATGGACGGTGAGTGAAGTGGCGTCCTGGTGACCCTTGTTCATCTCGAAGACGTGGTATGTGGGGGTCAGGACCAGGCTGTCGCCGTCGGTGAGGAGCATGGCCTGCAGGACGTTGACAGTCTGCGCGATGTTGGCCATGTACAGGCGCGCCGCGTGGCGGTGGAAGATGTCGAAGTGGGTGGAGGCCACCAGCGCGTCCCGCAGGGTGTTCTGCTGGAACAGGAAGCCCGGGTTCGTCCCCGGTTCGACGTCCCACCAGGTGCCCCACTCGTCCAGGACCAGCCCGACGGTGCGGCCCGGGTCGTAGACGTCCATCACGGTGGAGTGGCCGGTCAGGATGCGGTCGAGGCGGCGGGCCGCGACCATGGTGCGGTAGTGGTCGGCGGTGTCGAAGACGGTCGCGCTGCCCTTCGCCTCCCAGGGGCCGGCCAGCGTGTAGTAGTGGACGGACAGACCCTGGAAGAAGTTCTTCGGGGTGGCCTCGCAGCCGAAGCAGCTGATCTGCTGCATCAGCGTCTCGGTCCACTTGTAGTCGTCGTCGGATGCACCGGAGGCGATGCGGTAGAGCTTGTTGTCACCGTGGTCACGGCAGTAGGTGGCGTACTGACGGGCCAGGTCGGCGGAGTACTCGGCGCGCATGTTGCCGCCGCAGCCCCAGGTCTCGTTGCCGATGCCCCAGAACTTCACGCGCCACGGCTCCTCGCGGCCGTTGGCCTTGCGCAGCCGCACCATCGGGCTGTCGCCGTCGCGGGTGAGGTACTCGACCCACTCGCTCATCTCCCGCACCGTGCCGGAGCCGACGTTGCCGCTGATGTACGGCTCGGCGCCCAGCAACTCGCACAGCGCCATGAACTCGTGGGTGCCGAAGTGGTTGTTCTCCTCGACGTTGCCCCAGTGCGTGTTGACCATGCTAGGCCGCTGCTCGCGCGGGCCGATGCCGTCACGCCAGTGGTACTCGTCGGCGAAACAGCCGCCCGGCCAGCGCAGGTTGGGGATGTCCAGGGCACGCAGCGCCTGGACGACGTCGAGGCGGATACCGCCCTCGTTGGGTATCGGCGAGTCCTCCCCGACCCAGAAGCCGCCGTAGATGCAGCGGCCGAGATGCTCGGCGAAGTGACCGTAGAGGTGACGGCTGATCCTCGGGCCCTCGATGTCGAGGTTGATGACCGCGGTGGCGTTGGACACGGACATACTCCTGTGTCGAGTCGATGACGTGGGTGGGACCTGGGGGGCGCAACCGGTGCCGGGGAAATTGAGGCGAGTGCCGTACGGCAACCGCTTTCTTGTAGCGATACAAATGTAGCCGTCGCGGTCCTGCCTTCGCCATGGGATGTGCTCAGGCCCGTGTCACATCGCGGTCGTGGTCGGCCGCGTACGCGGCGAAGACCTCCGTCGTTGTGCCGCCCGTGTGCAGAAAGCGCTGGTCGAGAATGGTGGCGAGGTCGTCCAGCGCGCCCGCGAGCAGGTCCGCGGTCAGTCGCACGTCCGGCCGTCGGGCCGCCTGCCCTCGCCGGGCAAGAGCTACGGCGTAGCCGAGGATGGCTGCCAGGGAGGAGTGGTCCTCGCCGTCGTGGAAGTAGTAGGCCTCGGCGTACTGGGTGAAGTCGATGCGCACTCGTACGACCTCGGTGGCCAGGCTGTCCAGCAGTGCCGCTCCGGCCACGCTGTCGATGTGTTCGGTCGTCGGGGCCGAGCGGTGCAGCAGCGCCAACCGGATGGCCAGGACCCTCCTACGGGTCAACGCGGGGTAGATCTCCAGCACCCAGGAGACCGTGGCCGTCAGGAGGGCGAAGCCGACGAGGGCCTCCAACGGAGAGACCAGGCGGAGCCAGCCGTCGCCGGGCGTGATGTCCCCCAGCCCGAGGGTGGCGACGGTGACCAGGGACAGGTAGACCGAGTCGAGCAGTGCGGGCTGCTGTGCCGCCCTGGAACCAGGCGTGAGTGTGAACGCGCCCGGCATGTGGGGCCAGTAGATGATCGCCCACCCCAGGATGATGATGACGGCCCAGAGTCCCACCACCGTCACCATGGCCAGCGGCCCGACGAGACCGACCACGCGGCGACGGACCCGGAGGCGCCGGGCCAGTCGCCACATGCTCGTCATGACGAGTCGGCTGATGCCTCCGTGGCGGGTGGGGTGCCAGAGCGTGTGGAACAGATCCCGCAGGACAGCCAGGACCAGTCCCACGCCGACCAGCGAGACCAGCCACTCCATCCACGTCTCCCACGGGCCTGTTCCGTGAGGCGCCTCGGCGGCCCCAGCGAATGGGAGCCTCGCACCTCCCGCCCGATTTTGCCCTGGTTTCAGCTGCTACGCCAAGGGTGGCAGCGGCACGGGGCAGCACGAGGTCGGCGAGGGTCGCGAGCGTGCAGGGACGCCGGGGCTCGGTGACGATGCACTCCGGACTCGTTCACCCAGGCGCTGACAGCGTCCGGCCGCCGGAGGGCACGGGCTGCCTGGTGACGGGAAGGGCCGTCACGCGGTCGGGTAGAACTTCGGCGGGTCGTCCGCGAGCCGGTGGCGGACGTGCGCTCCGCCGCCCCAGTTCTCGTAGGTGAAGCAGCCATCTGCCGTCGGTGGTCGGGGCGATGGTGGTCATGTCACCCAGGACGCCGGGCCAGGCGGTCCGCCGTGCGGAGTTCGGATTCGCCCCAGGCGGTGACGGTCACCTCGTCGTCGACGCGGATTCTGCCGGGCCGCAGCACGGAGAGTTTCGTGCCGAAGGCGACTCCGCCCTCGGCGGCCCGTCGGTAGGCGGCGAGCGTACGCAGGGGTTCGGGGCCGGCCCTCTTCGCCGACTCCTGCTCGACCAGGGTGACGGCGCAGCGGATGGCGAGCTTCGCATAGCCCAGCTCGGCCGTGCCCACGCTGAGGCCGCGGGCGCGGTCCTCGGTGTGCGGCTCGTCCCAGCCGTCGATCACGATGTTCGGGCGGAAACGGTTCACCGGCAGGGGTGCGGCACCGCGTTCGGCGAGCTTCTGGTTGAGCAGGTCGAGGGTGGAGCGGGAGAGGACGTGCAGGGCACAGCTGTCGGCGTAGCCGGAGGTGCCCGGGGTCCGGCCGTCGGTCACCCGGTGGTGGTCCGGCGGCACACGGACCAGGCGGCTGCGTGTGCCCAGTACGTCCGAGAGCCATTCGGCGACGGTGTCGCCCTGGTCGATGCCCTGGTAGGCGGTCCCGAACAGGTCCACCGGTCGGCGCGCACCCGAGGTGTCCACCGGGAGATCCAGCGACTCGGCGTCCGGCACGCGGAGCACAAGCCGTCCACCGTCTTCACTGATGGCGGGGCGGATCAGGGCCAGTCGTGGATCCCGGCGCTGCGTGCGGTACACGCCCGCTTCGCTGACGACCATGAAGGTACGGTCGTGCGCGAGACCGGCGGGCGTCAGCAGCGCCTCGCGGGCCGAGACTGCGGCACATCCTTTGACGGGGTAGTACGACAACTCGACGACGCGGGCCACGCCGTTGCCTCCGGCTCTGCTAGGCGGTGACGAGGGCGAGAGTGAAGCCGTCGTAGCCCTTGGCGCCGACGGTCTGGATGGTGGTGGCGGTGAGTCGGGGGTGCTGCGCGATCAGCTCGGTGAAGCGGCGGACGCCCTGGACGCGCGGATCCACGTCGGCGGGGTCGGTGACCGCACCGTCACGGACGACGTTGTCGCCGACGATGACGCTGCCCGGCCGGGTGAGCTTGAGCGCCCACTCCAAGTAGGCGGGATTGGAAGGCTTGTCGGCGTCGATGAAGACCAGGTCGAACGGTCCTGCCCCCTCGTCCGCCAGCCGGGGCAGAGCATCCAGGGCCTTGCCGACGCGCAGGTCGACGATGTGGTCGAGCCCGGCACGGGAGACATTGGCGGCGGCCACGGCGGCATGGTGCTCGTCGGCCTCCAGAGTGACCAGGCGTCCGTCGGCCGGCAGAGCCCGGGCGAGCCAGATCGTGCTGTAGCCGCCGAGGGTGCCGATCTCCAGGATCGAACGGGCGCCCTGGATCGTCGCCAGCAGGTTCAGCAGCTTGCCCTGGTTGGGGGCGACCTGATGCGGCGGCAGCCCTGCCGCCTCGCTGCCCGCGGCGGCCGCGAGCAGAGCTTCGTCCTCCTCGACCAGCAGGCCGTTGAAGTAGTCGTCGACGGCGGTCCAGGTCTGCTGAGTCACGGCAGGTTCCCCCTCGATATGCACTGAGTTCCTAAAGGGAACCTACTATGGATCGCCGACGGCCCGTCAAAGGTTTTCAGCTTGTGAGGATGACGAGTTGCTGCGTCGCCCGCGTCATGGCGACGTAACGGTCGACCGCTCCTTCGACGTCGGTGCCGAAGGCCTCCGGGTCGACGAGGACGACCAGGTCGAACTCGAGCCCCTTCGACAGTTCCGGGGTCAGCGACCGGACCCGGGACGTGGCCGGGAAGGTGGGATCGCCGATGACGCAGGCGATCCCCTTGGCATGCGCGGCGAGCCAGGTGTCCAGGATGGTGTCCAGCTCCGCGACGGAGCCGTGTACGACAGGGATGCCACTGCTGCGGATGGAGGTCGGCACGTTGGCGTCCGGGAGTACCGCCCGGATGACCGGCTCGGCCTCCGTCATGACCTCTTCCGGCGTGCGGTAGTTGATGCTCAGGGAGGCCACACCGACCCGGTCCAGCCCGATCCGTTCGAGCCGTTCCTGCCACGACTCCGTGAACCCGTGCCTGGCCTGAGCGCGGTCACCGACGATGGTGAAGCTCCGGGACGGGCAGCGCAGCAGCAGCATCTGCCATTCCGCGTCGGTCAGTTCCTGGGCCTCGTCCACGACGATGTGCGCGAACGGGCCGGCGAGCAGATCCGGTTCGACGGGGGTCAGTTCTGCTTCGTCGACCAGGCTGACCTTCGCGTCCTGGCCGCGCAACATCCTCACCAGGCCCTCGCCGTCATCACCGTCGGCACCGGAATCGGCCACCGCGTCGATGAGGTTGTCCACGACCTGCGCCATGCGTTCGCGCTGGGCCGCGATGACGGCCGCATGCCGGCGCTTGCGCAGGGCCGTCTCCGGATCGCCGAGCCGCTGCCGAGCGGCGTCCAGGAGCGGCAGATCGGACACCGTCCAGGCCTGGGCATCCGCCCGCTGCAGCTTGCGGACGTCCTCGCGACTCAGCCAGGGCGCGCACATCCGCAGATAGGCGGGCACCGACCACAGGTCTGAGACCAGGTCGGCCGCTTCGAGCAGCGGCCATGCCCGGTTGAGGGTCCCCACCAGCTCCTTGTCCTGGCGCAGCGCCCTGCGGAACTGCTTCGGCGGCAGGTCGTCGCCGTCGTATCTGTCCTGAAGGATCGTGACCAGCTTCTCCCAGATCTGATCACGCGCCTCGTTGTGCGGGGTGCCGGGTTCCGGCGCGTCGAACGCCTCGGCCCAGTCGGCGGCTGTCAGCCGGATGTCGGTCCAGTCGACGGTGACCGTCATCCCTTCGGCGGGCGGCTCCTCGTAGAACCGGACGGCTTTCTCGACTGCCTTCACCATCTCCGCGGAC
This sequence comes from Streptomyces sp. NRRL S-646, assembly GCF_000720765.1. Lineage (GTDB taxonomy): Bacteria > Actinomycetota > Actinomycetes > Streptomycetales > Streptomycetaceae > Streptomyces. Next base: position 15,291 of record NZ_JODC01000032.1, on the reverse strand, counting down.
GACTTCAGACGGGCCACGTCGGGGTCGGTCTCGACGCCCGCGTCGGCTCCCTCCTCGACGAGGTCCCGCAGGATGCAGGTCTGCACGCCCTCCTCGCCGAGGCTCGGCAGGACGTCGGCGACATAGTCCAGGTAGGGCCGGTGCGGACCGACGAACAGCACGCCGCCCCGACGGTGACCGAGGCGGGGGTCGGAGTAGAGGAGGTGGGCGGAACGGTGCAGAGCGACGACGGTCTTGCCCGTGCCGGGACCGCCGTCGACGACGAGAGCGCCGCGGGATCCCGCCCGGATGATGGCGTCCTGGTCGGCCTGGATGGTGGCGAGCACGTCCCGCATGCGGGACGAACGGTTGCTGCCCAGGCTGGCGATGAACGCGGACTGGTCGTCGAGCGCGGCGCGCCCTTCGAGCCCGTCGGCGGTGAACACCTCGTCCCAGTAGTCGCTGATACGGCCGCGGGTCCAGCGATACCTGCGGCGGCTGGCCAGCCCCATCGGGTTGGCGTGGGTCGCGGCGAAGAACGGCTCGGCCGCGGGAGAGCGCCAGTCGAGCAGCAGTCGACGACCTGTACTGTCGGTGAGGCCGAGTCGTCCGATGTAGACCGGCTCGGGGTCGTCCGCGCCGACGATGTGTCCGAGACACAGGTCCAGGCCGAAGCGACGCAGGGCGCGCAGGCGACCGGTCAGCCGGTGCACCTCGATGTCCCGGTCCATCGCCTGCCGGCCGATGCCGCCGGGTTCCTTGAGCTCGGCGTCGAGACGGGCGGACAGTTCGGCGATCGTCTGCTCGAGGCTCTCCGCGATCGCCGCGAAGTGCTGTTCGTCGCCGGCGATCAGGGTCGGGGCGGCCTTGTGGGCGAGCCGGTCGGGCAGGTCGAACGCACGGGTGGTCGGAGGGGTCATGTCGCCAGACAGAACATGCACTTCGTGAAACTCCCATTTCCGCAGCTTGTGGCCTCGGCGTGCGATTGTGCGGCACGACCGGGGCCTTGCCGCAAGCCCCCCAGTGCGCTATAAGTTGAGAGTGGCAAGGAGTGAGTGACCTCCTTGCCTTTGTTTTTTCTGCCTGCCTTGAGCCGGGTGCTCAGGCCGGCTCGCCCCGCAGGATGCTGTAGCGCACGCCGTCACGCCACTGTCCGTCGCGGAAGGCGATGCTGCGCAGGACGCCCTCGCGGGTGAATCCGACCTTTTCCAGGGCGCGTTGTTCGGGGATGTTGCCCGCTTCGGTGTCCGCCTCGATGCGTACGACCGTTGTGTTCGCGAAGAGGTAGTGGACCAACTGCCGTTGCGCTTCGGTTCCGACGCCCTGTCCGCGGGCCTCCGGCAGCAGGTTGATGCCCATGTTCCAGTAGGTGGTGGTCCGGGTGGGCCTGACCTGCCGCCAGGCGACGAACCCCAGCCGCTCCGTGCCGCGCACCACCATCAGATGCCCTCCGTCGTCGCCGAGCAGACCGTTCTCCGCCCACTGGCGCCGCCAGCGCCCGGTGTCCGACCAGCCCACCACTGGAAGGGCACAACGGTCTCCGGATCGATGAGGAAGCGTTCCATGACAGGCAGGTCGGGCTCGGCCACCGGACGCAGCGCAACACCGTCGATGCTCATGGGCGCCACCCTACGGCGCGGCTCGACGGTTGTGGGCGCTCCGGGGACGGGGTCAACTCCGTTGCCCTGCCCAGCCGGTGAGGGCGACGACCTCGCGCGCGATGTCCCCGACGGTGCGTCCGTCCGTCATGACACGCACCGCCTCCGCCGGGGCCCGCCGGTCCAGGATCCGGGCCTTGCGGGCGCTGCCCTCCAGTTCCTGTTCCAGCTCCGAGCCGAGTTCCCGGCGGACCAGCCGCTCTCGGGCGGTGGCGTCGGAGGCGGTGAGCAGGACCCGTACGGCCCGTACCTCGGCCCCCATGGCGCGCTCGAACATGCCCGCCGCCTCAGGAAGCACACTCGTCGTGTTCGTGTAGATCAGCCGGCGACAGCCGCGCCGGGCGAAGTTCGCCCATACCGCGGTCAGATTGCTCTCGGTGATCTCGGCGCGATGCGGATCGCCTTCCGGGGCCGGGTGCACCTGCCCCATGAAGTCACCGTCGATGATCGCGTGGGCAACCGCCGCGGCCCGCAGCAGCGCCGACACCTCCCACCCGACCGTCGTCTTGCCGACTCCGGCCCGTCCTCCGATGAGCAGCACCTCCGCGTGATCCATGGGAAGCAGCGTGCCAGTTCGCAGTCGTCCGACGCGATCCGATATCGAGCGGCCGCCGAGGCCGGCGCTCACCAGGCCTGGCCTGTCCGACGGGTCGCGAGCGCACCCTCCCCGGGGAGTGCTCGGCGCCCCACCGGTGCACGAGCGCCTCCAGAGCGCGGCGCCGGTGTCCAGGGCGCCCAGAAGCCTGGCGAGCAGGGCCTGACCCGTCGGACAGGCCCCAGGCCGGCCCTAAGCCAGGTCCAGCCCCGTCATCAGCTCCGCAAAGGCGCGGGCCGCCGTGGGTGAGGTGAGGAGGCGGTCGAGGCGGGCGCGGGCCAGGTTGCGGTGGAAGGGGCCCAAGGCGGTGTCGTCGCCGGCGTCGTGGAGGGTGCGGGTGAGCCAGTGGGAGAACTCCTGGTCGTTCCAGACGCGGCGCAGACAGCGCTGCGAGTAGCTGCGCAGGGCGGTGTCGTCGTGGTCGCGGACGGAGTCCCGGACGGCTCGGGCGAAGACGTCGGCGTCGTAGAGGGCGAGGTTCATGCCCTTGCCGCCCATGGGCGAGACGATGTGGGCGGCGTCGCCGACGAGATGGAGGCGGCCGTACTGCATGGGGTCGTGGACGAGGCTGCGGAGGCGGAAGATCTCGCGGTCGGTGATCGGGCCGGCGGTGAGGTCGGGGTCGGCGAGCCGGGTGCGCAGGGCTTCCCAGACGCGGGTGTCGGGCCAGGCGTCGGGTTGGTCGTCGGGCGGGCACTGGACGTAGTAGCGGCTGGTGTGCGGGCCGCGGGGGAAGTGGGCGGCGAAGCCCTGCGGGCTGACGGCGAGGAGCGGGTGGGCCGGGGGCGGGGTGTCGGCGAGGACGGTGAGCCAGCCAATGCCGTGGTCGATCGCGTACGCGGTGAGGGCACCTTCCGGGACGGCGGTGCGGCTGATGCCGTGGTCGCCGTCGCAGCCGGCCACGAACGCGCAGGTGATGGTGCGGAGGGTGCCGTCGGCGGCGCGGTAGCGGACGGCCGGGCGGTCGCCGGTCAGGTCGTGCAGGGAGACGTCGGCGGCCTCGAAGCGCAGATCGCCGCCGTCGGCGAGGTATGCGGCGGTCAGCTTCTGGACCAGTACCTGCTGGGGGCACAGGCGGGCTCGGGGGCCTTCGGAGCCGTCGTTGTCGGAGACCAGGTGGCTTTCGCCGTCCACCCGGAGCTCCAGGATGCCGTCGTACGGGATGCCGCCAAGGACGCGGTCGACCAGCCCCCAGGAGTCGAACATCCGCACGGCGCGGGTTTCGACGATGCCGGCCCGCTGGCGCTGCGCCACGTACTCGCGGCTGCGGCGTTCCAGGACGATGCAGTCGATGCCGCTGCGTCGCAGCAGGTTGGCGACCGTCAGACCGGCCGGGCCCGCGCCGATCACGACGACGGTCGTGGATTCCGATGAATCGGCCAACTCCCTTGCGTTTTCGGCCACTTGACCACCTCCACTGTCAGCCTAGCGGAGCGGTTCCGGTCTCCGGGGGCCTGGCGCCCGGAGACCGGCAGCACCGAGGGAACGGGCTCGTCCTCGGGATGTCAGCCGCTGCGGAGCGCCGCCAGCGTGGCGTCGAGGTCGGACGGGCGGGGCCGGTTGTGCGGGAGCCTGCCGAGCAGGGCCGCCATGCCGCAGGTGTCGGTGACCGCGGAGAAGACCAGGCCGCCCGCTATCGCCGCCGAGACGAGCTGGAAGGCCGGGTGCACGAGGAGGCCGAGTGCCAGCCCCAGGAGTACCACCGTGCCCGCGGTGAAACGCACCTGGCGCTCCATGCCCCAGGCGGCCCGCCCCGTGTGGGCCGCCGGCCGGTGCAGGTCGTGTCCTGCGGCGGCCCAGGCGCCGGTGCCGCCGGTCAGCGTCGCCGACGGGATGCCCTGCTCGGCAAGGAGCTTGCAGGCGTTCTGCGAGCGGGTCCCGGAGGCACACACGATCAGGACGTCGCCGCGATCGGTGGCCTGGCGGATGTCGGGCAGGGCGCGGCGGATCTGGTCCAGGGGAATGTTGAGTGCGCCGGGCAGATGCCCGGAGGCGTACTCACCGGGGGTGCGCACATCGATGACCGTCAGCTGGTGGAGCAGGCCATGGACCTGGTGGGTGGCGAGGGCGGAGGGAAGAGGGGAAGCAGTCACGGCAGTTGTGATCCTTTGTGATTCGCTCTGATTTCGTCGGGGTTCGACGCCGTCCCGAACCGGGACGTACAGTACCCCTAGGGGTATACGTTGACGGAGGAGTCGTCGTGGACATGGAGCTCGCGGGTGCGGAACTGAAGGCGGTGCTGAACCGGCTGCGTCGCGCTCAGGGCCAGATCGCCGGTGTGATCCGGATGATCGAGGAGGGGCGTGACTGCGAGGACGTCATCACCCAGCTCTCCGCGGCCTCCCGGGCCCTGGACCGGGCGGGTTTCGCCATCATCGCCACCGGCCTGCAGCAGTGCCTGACCGACGTCGAGTCCGGCCGCAGGAACGGCGAGGACGTCGAGCAGATGCGTGCCCGCCTGGAGAAGCTGTTCCTGTCGCTGGCGTGAGGAGGCCGCACGCGTCGGCGGCCGTCACACGGCCGAGCCGATCAGCATGAAGCCGGCCACCCCCAGCAGCACCAGGGCGAAGATCCGCTGAAGCGCCTGCCCCGAGAGCTTCTCGGCGAGGCGTTTGCCGTCCCAGGCGCCGAGAACCGCGGCCCCGGCGAACGGTCCGATGACCGCCCAGTCCAGTCCGTCGGCGGTGCCCGCGCGCAGCGCGAGGGCGGCGACCGAGTTGAGGGTGATGACCAGCAGGCTCGTCCCCACCGCCGCCCGCATGCGCAGCCCGAGGACACCCACCAGGGCCGGTACGGCGAGGAAGCCGCCGCCAACCCCGAGGACTCCGGTGACCGCCCCGAGCCCGGCCCCCGCCGCGGCCGCCCGGCCGGGCCGGACCGCACGGACGGCGTCGGGCGTGCCGGGTCGCGGGCGCAGCATGCGCACCGCGGCGACCAGCGCCACCAGGGCGAAGGCCGCGGTGAGACCGGCGGCCGGCAACCGTGCCGCCACGAGCCCGCCGAGCATGGCGGGCCCGATGCCGGCGGCCGCGAACAGCAGTCCCGTGCGCCAGCGGACATGCCCCTCCCGGGCGTGCGCGGGCAGCGCGGTGGCCGTGGTGACGGCCACGATGACCAGGCTGGCGGTGGTGGCCGCGACCGGGGTGAAACCGAGCAGGTAGATCAGGGCGGGGACGGCCAGCACGCTGCCGCCTCCCCCGAGCGCGCCCAGCGCCACACCGATGACGGCACCGGACACCAGGGCGAGTACGAGAACGCTCACGTCACCGTTCCGCTCTCGCCCCGCCGGTCCACCATGGGCAGCCCCAGCCCGGCCCAGTCGAGCATCCCGCCGATGACGTCCACGGCGTCGGCGCCGCGTGCGGCCAGGAGTTCGGCCGCCTGCCGGGACCGGTTGCCCGAGCGGCAGATGACCACCAGGGGCCGGCCCGCCACCCGTTCGGGCAGTGCCGCACCGGCCGCCAGCGCGGACAGGGGGACGTGAACCGCGCCCGGGGCATGGCCCGCCTGCCACTCGTACGACTCACGGACGTCCAGCAGTACGGCGTCGCGCTCCGCCGGGACACCGTCCAGGTGTCCGGTGCACTCCGCGGCGCGCCGCGCATCGACCCGACCGGGCCCGCGCCTGACCAGGTTCAACGACACGGTCCGCTCCTCACGGTCAGTCCGGCCTTCTCTGCGGCGTCGAAGGCGTCGTCGACGGCGACGACGTCCCGGCCGGCGGCATGCAGCAGGGATGCCGCGATGGCGGCGCGCATACCGCCGGCGCAGTGCACCCACACCTGGCCATCGGGGACCTCGCCGAGCCGTCGGTGCAGGTCATGGACGGGGATGTGGACGGCTCCCTCCACCCAGCCGCCGGTGCGTTCGCTCTCCCGCCGGACGTCGAGCACCACCACGCGGCCGTGCCCTCCGCGCCGGCGGTCCGCGAGGTCGGCGAACTTCGCGCGCGGGAAGGACACCGGGGTCTCGTCCGCGCGCACCCATCCGGACGGATCACCGGTCGCCGCGGCGGCCGGGCGGTCGATGCCCACCCGGGCCAACTCGCGCTGTGCGGCGAGGAGTTGTCCGGCCGACTCGGCCAGCAGGGTCAGCGGCCTGCCCCAAGGGATCAGCCACGCCAGATAGGTGGCGAGCTGCCCCTCGGCCTCGAAGTTGACGGAGCCGGCGACATGCCCTTCGGCGAAGGCCACTCGGTTGCGCAGGTCCACCACCCACTCCCCCGCCGCGAGCCGGGCAGCGATCTCGTCGGCGTCGGCGACGGCGGGCGGGGTGAGGTCGAGGGGCGCGGGTCCCGCGGCATTGGCGGGGCCCATGTGCACGTAGTAGGCGGGGACATCGTCCAGGCCGGCCAGCAGGTCGGCGACGAAGGTGTCCACATCGCGGGTGAGCGCCTCGTTGGACGCCTTCTCCTTGCCGATGGTCGTGTCCCCGGCCTCCGCCCGGGCCGAGGAGCAGAAGCTGCCGAAGCCGTGGGTGGGCAGCACCGGGGTCTCGTCGGGCAGTTCGGCCGCGAGGCGGCGGGCGGAGGCGTGCTGGGCGCGGGCGAGGCGCTCGGTCAGCCGCGGTTCGACCAGGTCGGGCCGTCCGACCGTGCCGATGAGCAGCGAGCCGCCGGTGAACACCGCAACCGCCGTGCCGTCCTCCTCCAGTACGTAGGAGGTGTGGTGCGGGGTGTGGCCGGGCGTCGCCAACGCGCGCAGAACCAGCCCGTCGTCGGTGTCCACCTCCGTGCGGTCCCCGTCGTCGACGGGCACCCGCTCGAAGGCGACCGTGGCGCCGGCCGGGACGAGATAGGCGGCGCCCGTGAGGCGGGCCAGCTCCAGGCCGCCGGTGACGTAGTCGTTGTGCACGTGGGTCTCGACCACATGCGATATCCGCACCCCCCGCCGCGCCGCCGCCGCGATCATCTGGTCGATGTCGCGCGGCGGATCCACCGCGACGGCCGTGAGCCTGCCGCCCGCCAGATAGCTCCGGTTGCCGAGGCCGGCCACTTCGATCGTGTCGACGAAGAACACGAGGCACTCCCTTCCATCCCGAAGTAATACCCCACGGGGTATGTATTTCGACAGTAGCACGAGTACCCCAGGGGGTATTTTGAAGCGAGCCGACGACCGAACCCACCTCCAAGACGCTCGTTATAGAACTGCTGTAAGGTCGCCCTATAACGATCGTCATAGGAGGTATGCAGTGACCGTCATCACCGTGAACGCCCCGCAGGGCCGCCTGAGCGTCGAACAGCGCCGCACGCTGGCCGAGACACTGACGGACGCGGTGCTCGTGCCCGAGGTCGGCCGCTTCGCACCGGCCGCCCGGGTCGGATTCCAGGTGCACTTCGTGGAGCGCGCGCCGGACATGATGGCCATCGGGGGCCGACTGCTGGCGGACGCCGGTCAGGAACTCGACGTGATGGTGATCGACGTGGCCGTCATGGACGGGGACTGGCACCGGGAGGTCAGAGCCGAGGTCATCGAACGCGTCCTCGCCGCACTGGCACAAGCCTGCGGCCTGCCGGAGCCGTCGCCCACCTGGTGGGTCAACTTCCGGGTCGTCGAGGAGGGCAGTTGGGGTTCCGGCGGCAAGGTCCTCTCCGTCCTCTCGCTCCTCGAGAGCGGCGTGTTCACCGAGGAGAAGGCCAAGGCGATCCGCGCGGCGATGGCCGCCTGAGCACTAACCGTCGAGCGCGCCCGCGATCAGCGGGTCGAGCTGCTGTGCCACCTGGTCCAGCGGCTGCATGCTGCGCTTGGCGCGGCACATGGCGATGGCACCCTCGACGGAGGCCACGATGAGGGCCGCCAGTCCCGGAGCCTGCTCGCTGTCGGCGCCGTGTTTGCGGAGGGCCTCGGCAAGGAGTCGCTCCCAGTCCTCGAAGGCCTCGGCCGCGGCGGTGAGGGCCGGTGGCGTCTCGTCGGCCGGCGGCTCCTCCACAGAGACGGCCAGCACCGGGCAGCCGGCCCGGAAGTCGCTCTCGACGACGATGCCGCGCCACAGGGACAGGAACGCGCGGAGGCCGGCGATCGGGCCCGCGTCCAGTTCCTTGCGCAGGACGCGGGACACCGCTCCCCCGGCGTACTGCACCGCCTCGGCGGCCAACTGCCCCTTGCCCTCGGGGAAGTAGTGGTATGTCGAGCCGAGGGGTGCCTTGGCGTGTTTGGCCAGCTCGCGGATGCTGGCGGCGTTCAGGCCGCGCCTGCTGATCAGGTCGGCCGCACCGGCCACGATGCGCTCACGCGACGGTGCGCTGGATTTGACCACGGCCGTGCTCCCTCTCCGAACCCCACTGGCTATAACGACCGCCATAGTCTAGCGTGACCCCCGCTTATAACGACTGTCATAAAACGTGCTGAGCAGCAGAGAGGACCTCGTCATGCCGATGATCCGGCTCACCGTCCCGTCCGGTTCGCTGACCGAGGAGGGCCGCAGGACCGTCCAGCGCGACCTGGCCGCCGTATTGCTTCGCTGGGAGGGAGCGCCCGACACCACGTTCTTCCGCGCCCAGGCCTGGAGCTACCTCGTCGAGCTGCCCGAAGGCGCGCAGACCACTGCCGAGGACGAGGCGCCTCGCTTCCTCGTGGACGTGACGGTTCCGCAGGGCGCGCTGTCCGAGCGGCGCAAGGCGGGTCTGGTCCAGGACGCCACCAAGACGGTGCTCGCGGCCTCCGGGCTGTCCGAGGCCGACGTCCTGCGGGTGTGGGTGCTGGTGCACGAGCAGCCCGACGGCACCTGGGGCGCGGGCGGCTCCGTCATCCGCCACGCCGACCTGGTCGCGCTCGCGCAGGGACAGAAGGGGCAGCAGGCCGATGCGTGAACTGACCTACGTCGCCCGGCACTCCGTGGAGTGGCGCGAGGCGCCCGACCCCAGAATCCAGTCCGACCGGGAGGCGATCGTCGCCCCCGTGGCCGCGACCTCCTGCGACGTCGACTCGGCGATCCTGGCCGGACACGCCACGCGGCGGCAGCCGCAAATCAAATACAGCGTCGACCCTCCCTTCGCCCTCGGCCACGAGTGCGTGGCCCGGGTCGTCGACACGGGCGACGCCGTCACTGGCGTCGCCCCCGGTGACCCGGTGGTCGTCCCGTGGTCCATCAACTGCGGCACGTGCGACCACTGCAGCGCCGGACTGACCGCGCACTGCACGGCCGTACCGCACATGGCCATGTACGGGGCGCCCATCGGCGGCAGCTGGGGCGGTCTCTTCTCCGACCTGGTGCGGGTGCCGTACGCGGACGCCATGCTCGTCCCGCTGCCGGACGGCCTCGACCCGGTCGCCATGGCCTCGGACCCCGAGCACGCCCGCGCCCTGTTCCCGGGCACATAGGTCTCATCGGCCCATCGGGCTCACGGCTGCTGTTCGGTGAACCCGTCCCTGACGTCGTCGAAGACCGGGCGGTAGGTGCCCCACTCGGCCTCCGGGGCCGACAGATAGATGTCGTACTCCCGGCCGCCCGCGGTGCCGTGGCCGAGGTCGATGGCGCGGAAGGCGCGGGCCCGGCCCTGGAAGGTGAACTCCCACACCGCCGCCGGTTTGCCCCGGAAGGTGGTCTCCTGCATGCGCAGCCTGCGGTAGACGGAGTAGTTGGCCTTGGTGTTCGCCTCGATGTCCTTGAAGTGGCCGACGGGGTTGGAGCCCGCGGGGTCCACCATGCCGATGGTGATTCCGGCGAGGCCGGTCGGGTCGGTGTAGGTGACCTCGTCGTCGCTCGACTGCTTCTTCGGCTTCCAGCCGTCCGGCACGGGGAAGGAGACGCCGAGCTGGTCGGCGTGGACCTGGTGGTAGCCGTCGGGGACGGGCGAGGGCGACGCGGACGGGGTGGGCGTGGTGACTGCGTGCGCTCCGTCCCGGTCGGACCGGTGCGACGACACGTACAGCGTGAGGGCGATGGCGGCCGCGGCCAGGACGGCCAGGACCGGCACGAGGACACGGCCTCTTCGGGCGCGACGGCGCCGGCGTGCGCTCCTGCCCGTCTGCGCCGGTGGGCTCGGCGGCGTCGCGGTGGTGTGGTGCGTGGTCGAGTCGTCGCCCTCCGGGCCTGTCGGCAGCGGGGCGGGGACGGCGGAGGACCGCTCGGTCGGCGGGCCGGTGGACCAGGTGGCCCGCAGTGCCCGTTCCGTCTGCTCCGCCGTGGGCCGGTCCTCGGGCTCCTTCGACAGCAGGGCCTCGATGAGCGGTTCCAGCGAACCGGCCTTCCGCATCGGCTCCAGCGGGTCGACGGCGATGGCGTACGCGGTCTCCATGGGGGTCTCGCGGCGGTACGGCGGACGCCCCTCCACCGCCTGGTACAGCGTCGCGCCCAGCGACCAGAGGTCCGAGGCCGGGCCGGGCTTGTGGCCGCGGATCCGTTCGGGGGCCATGAAGTCGATGGAGCCGATCATCTCCCCGGTCTGGGTGAGCGTCGAGGTCCCGGCGGTCTGCGCGATACCGAAGTCGGTCAGCACGACCCGGCCGCCGGGACCGAGCAGGACGTTGCCGGGCTTGATGTCGCGGTGCAGCACGCCGGCCGTGTGCGCGGCCCGTACCGCGGAGATCACACCGAGGCCGATGCGTGCCGCCTCCTCGGGCGGCAGCGTCCGGCCGCCGTCGAGGACGTCGGCGAGGGTGCCGGCGGGGACGTACTCCATGACGATGCACGGCTGCCCGTCGTCGTCTACGACGTCATGGACGACGACCACGTTGGGGTGCACGACCCTGGCGGCACTGCGCGCCTCGCGGCGGACGCGCTCGTACAGCGTGGTGATCTCGGCGTCGGACAGGTGCGGCGGTGTGTGCAGCCGTTTGAGTGCGACGTGCCGGGTGAGCTCCTCGTCCTCGGCGCGCCACACGGTGCCCATACCGCCGCGACCGATGCGCTCGACCAGCCGGTAGCGCCCGGCGACGAGCCGCCCTTCGTCCGACACAGCTTCGCCCTCCGCCTGCTCTGCCCCCTTTGCGTCACTTAGCCATGCACACTAACCGACGTTTTCGCACAACAGGCGTGTGGTTCGTGTTGATCGCGTCATAAGGGGGTCGTATCCGCCGACAGCGCCTCAACGCCCGTGCGGGCGCACACCCGCCGGACGGCTCGGGCGGGGTCGAAGGTGTCCCGCTGAACGGGGACGTGGAGCTCCCGCCGGGCCGCCAAGGACACGGGCCCCGACGCCTGGCGCCGGGGCGGAGCGGCAGGCGGGCGAGGTGATGGCCGACCTCAGCGGCACGCCTCGCGCACAGCCGCCGTGTACACCTGTGCCGTCGCCGCCGCGGCCGTGTCCCAGCCGAAGGAGCGGGCGTGGCGGGCCGCGGCCTCGCCCATGCGGGCGGAGAGCGCAGGATCGTCGGCGAAGCGGCGCAGCGCCCGCGCATAGTCGACCGGGTCGTGCCCCGGTACGAGTACGCCGCTCACGCCGTCCCGTACCGCCACCGGCAGACCGCCGACCGCGGCGGCGATCACCGGGGTGCCGCAGGCCTGTGCCTCGACGGCGACCAGGCCGAAGGACTCGCTGTAGGAGGGCATGACCAGGACGGATGCCGCCCGGTACCAGTCGGCGAGCTGGTCCTGGCCGACCGGTGGCCGGAACAGTACGACGTCGGAGATGCCGAGGCAGGCCGCCAGTTTCTGCAGACCCTCCGGCCTGGCCAGGCCGCTGCCGCTCGGCCCGCCCACGACGGGCACCACGATCCGCTCCCGCAGCTGCGGCCGCTCCTCCAGCAGCCGGGCCACCGCGCGGAGCAGGACGTCCGGTGCCTTCAGCGGCTGGATGCGGCCCGCGAACAGGGGGATGAGGGCGTGCGCCGGCAGTCCGAGGCGGGTGCGGGCCGCGGCGCGGCCTGCTTCCACTCCGGACGCCTCGGGCCGGAAGCGTTCCAGGTTGACGCCGGGGTGGACGACCGACACGCGGTCGGTGTCGGCGTCGTAGTGGTGGAGGAGTTCCTCCGCCTCCTTGTCGGTGTTCGCTATCAACCGGTCGGCGGCGCGGGCGACTTGGGTCTCGCCGAGTACGCGGTGCGCGGGTTCGGGGGTGTCGCCGTCTGCGAGGGAGGCGTTCTTGACCTTGGCCATGGTGTGCATGGCATGGACGAGCGGGACGCCCCAGCGCTCGGCGGTGAGCCGGCCGACCTGGCCGGAGAGCCAGTAGTGGGAGTGGACCAGGTCGTAGTGGCCGGGGTGCCGGCCGGCCCAGGCCTGGGTCACTCCGTGGGTGAAGGCGCACAGCTGCGCGGGCAGGTCCTCCTTGGCCAGGCCCTCGTACGGCCCGGCGGCCACGTGCCGCACCAGGACGCCGGGCGCGAGTTCGACGCTGGGCGGGAGGGCCGCGGAGGTGGCCCGGGTGAAGATCTCCACCTCGATGTCGATGGCGGCGAGGCGCTTGGCGAGCTCGACGATGTAGACGTTCATACCGCCCGCGTCGCCCGTGCCGGGCTGGTGCAGCGGTGAGGTGTGCACGCTGAGCATGGCGACACGGCGGGGGCGGCTGCGGGCGCCGGGCGGTCGCTGCCGGGGCGGGGGGAGGAGGGTGCCGCCGTGCAGCGGGGCGCGCCGGGTCACGCCGCGACCTCGGCGGTGAGGTCGATGCGCTGCTCGCCCGTGTACACGTTCATGGAGGTGCCGCGCAGGAAGCCCACGAGCGTGAGCCCGGTCTCCGCCGCCAGGTCCACCGCCAGGGAGGACGGTGCCGAGACCGCTGCCAGCAGCGGGATGCCCGCCATGACGGCCTTCTGCGCCAGCTCGAAGGAGGCCCGTCCGGACACCAGCAGAATGGTCTGGGACAGCGGGAGTCGGCCGGATTGGAGTGCGCGGCCGATCAACTTGTCGACGGCGTTGTGCCGGCCGACGTCCTCGCGCAGGTCCAGCAGTTCGCCCCCGGGTGAGAACAGTGCGGCGGCGTGCAGGCCGCCTGTCCGGTCGAACACCCGCTGGGCGGCGCGGAGTTGGTCGGGCAGGGCGGACAGCAGGGCGGGGGTGACGCGGATGGGGGATGTGTCGGCAATCGGCCATCGCGCGGTGGTCCGTACGGCGTCGAGGCTCGCCTTGCCGCACAGCCCGCAGGAGGACGTGGTGTAGACGTTCCGTTCGAGCGAGATGTCGGGCACGGGCACGCCGGGGGCCAGTTGCACGTCGACGACGTTGTACGTGTTCGAGCCGTCCGCGGTGGCGCCCGCGCAGTAGACGATGTTCGCGACCTCCTCGGCCCGGGCCAGGACTCCCTCGCTCACCAGGAACCCCGCGGCCAGGGCGAAGTCGTCGCCGGGCGTGCGCATGGTGATCGCCAGGGGTCTGCCGTTGAGGCGGATCTCCAGCGGTTCCTCCGCCACCAGCGTGTCGGGGCGCGTGCTGGTCGCTCCGTCGCGGATGCGCAGTACGCGTCGTCGTTCGGTGACACGTCCCATGGCCTCAACTCCTGGTTCCCGTACGGGGCGCTCCGGGGGGCGCGATGTGCCGTCCTTCGTCTGCGGCTGCGTCGTGGCTGGTCGCGCCCCACGGCGGAGCCGCAAGTCGACACAGCCCCGCGCCCCTTCGGGGCGCCTCCTCAGCACTCGATGACGTTGACGGCAAGCCCGCCCCGCGCTGTCTCCTTGTACTTGACCTTCATGTCGGCGCCGGTCTCCTTCATGGTCTTGATGACCTTGTCGAGGGAGACGTGGTGGCGGCCGTCGCCGCGCAGCGCCATGCGGGCGGCGGTCACGGCCTTGACCGCGGCCATGCCGTTGCGCTCGATGCAGGGGATCTGGACCAGGCCGCCTACGGGGTCGCAGGTGAGGCCGAGGTTGTGTTCCATGCCGATCTCCGCGGCGTTCTCCACCTGTTCGGGACTGCCGCCCAGTACCTCGGCGAGGCCGCCCGCCGCCATCGAGCAGGCCGAGCCGACCTCGCCCTGGCAGCCGACCTCGGCGCCGGAGATCGAGGCGTTCTCCTTGAAGAGCATGCCGATGGCGCCCGCCGCGAGGAGGAAGCGGACGATGCCGTCCTCGTCGGCGCCCGGCACGAAGTTGAGGTAGTAGTGCAGAACGGCCGGGATGATGCCCGCCGCGCCGTTCGTGGGCGCGGTGACGACCCGGCCGCCCGCCGCGTTCTCCTCGTTCACCGCCATCGCGTAGAGCGTGACCCACTCCATCGCACGGGCCAACGGGTCGCCCTCGCTGCGCAGTTGGCGGGCCGCGGCCGCGGCCCGGCGCCGTACCTTCAGACCGCCGGGAAGGATGCCCTCCAAGGCCAGGCCGCGCGACACACAGCCCTCCATGACCCGCCAGATCTCCAGCAGGCCCGTGCGGATCTCCTCCTCGGTGCGCCAGGCCTTCTCGTTCTCCAGCATCAGCGCGGAGATGGACAGGCCGGTCTCCCTCGCCAGCCGGAGCAGCTCGTCGCCCGTGCTGAAGGGGTGGGCAAGCTCCGTGTCGTCGAGCTTGATCCGGTCCGCCCCTACGGCGTCCTCGTCGACGACGAAGCCGCCGCCCACCGAGTAGTACGTCTTCTCCAGCAGCGGCACACCGTCGGCGTCGTAGGCGAAGAGGATCATGCCGTTGGCGTGGTACGGCAGCGAGCGACGGCGGTGCAGGACCAGCTGGGTCGAGACGTCGAAGCCGATCTCGTGGGCCGGGCCGATCTGGGCGCCGAGGAGGCGGATGCGCCCGGTGGCGCGGATGCGCTCGACGTCCAGGTCGGCCTGGGCGACGTCGACCGTGTGCGGCTCGTTGCCCTCCAGGCCGAGCAGCACCGCCTTGGGGGTGCCGTGGCCGTGGCCCGTCGCGCCGAGGGAACCGAACAGCTCCGCCCGTACCGCGGTGGTCTGGGCGAGCAGGCCGTCCTGCTTCAGCCGGGCGGCGAACATCGCGGCGGCGCGCATCGGGCCGACGGTGTGCGAACTGGACGGGCCGATGCCGATGGAGAACAGGTCGAAGACGCTGATTGCCACGCCATACTCCGGAGGATTGGCGGGGCGTGCCGACGCGGTTCACGGGCACGCCCCTGCGGGAGGGTTGTCGGTTACAGACCGGGGTAGAGCGGGTGCTTGTCGGCGAGGGCCTTGACCCGGGTCTTGAGTGCCTCGGCCTCGTAGGACGGCTTGAGTGCCTCGGCGATGACGTC
>NZ_JODC01000031.1 GCF_000720765.1 Streptomyces sp. NRRL S-646 | reverse complement strand
TTCCACCAGCAGCGGCAGGGTCTGTGAGGCGGTGACGAACTCCCGCAGCGGGTGCCGGGCCAGCACCGCGTCCACCTCCGGCGTCAACGCCGCCGCCAGGCGCGAGGCGGCTGGGCGGGTCTCGTCCCTCAGGGCGTCGACGGCGGCGAGGAGCACGTCGCGTCGGCTGTCGGGGGCGCCGGCGGCCGCGCGCTCGTACAGTCGCGCCCCCTCCTCAAGGACCAGGTCGGTGTCCATCCCCGCCGGGATCTTGATGTGGGCGTGGTGGCGCCAGGTGGTGATCGGGTCGCCCCAGGCCTCCACCGTGTAGGTCCAGTGGCCGGGTTCGCCGGCGGTGACGGTGGCGCCCCAGCGGTCGGTGCCCGGGGCCAGTTCCCGCATCGGCGTCCAGGGGCCGGGACGGCCTTCCGGATCCGTCAGGACGACGTTGGCGGCGACCGCGTCATGGCCCTCGCGGAACACGGTGGCCGAGATCTCGAACGACTCCCCGGTCACGGCCTTGGCCGGCCTTCGCCCGTGCTGGACCACCGGGCGGACATCGAGGACGGGTATGCGCCCGATGCCCGGAGTGTCGCCCGCGGAGGGTGGCTCCGGGGCCGGCGGTCCGGCGTCGGCGAGGCGCACGGGTGGCGCTTCGGTGCTGGTCGTCGGGGGTGCTGACGAGTGGTGCGTGGCGGGCATGACCGCTCCTGTCCGCGTCAACGTGGGTGGGCGGATGGCTGTGGGGAGGTGGGTCCTGCGGGTGTTTCTCGTGAACTGCCTGTGTGGTGTACCGGAGGAGCCTTCCCACCCTATTCGGGTACGCAATCCGGCACTTTGTTAACTACTCACGCGTATGTCTACACACAAGACCGGTCCCGTTCGTGAACGAACGGGACCGGTCCGGGGACTGTGCCACTAAGAAGGTGGTACCTGCAGAAGTTCGTCCGGTGAGCCGAGGCCCCGGCCGGAGACCTTCCCGGACACCGCCAGCTTCACGAGCGCCTTGGAGACCTGGGCCGGAGTGGCCTTCGGGTGGTCGGCCAGATAAAGCGCGGCCGTGCCCGTGACGTGCGGGGTCGCCATCGACGTACCGGAGAAGGTCGCCTTCCCGGTGTCGCTCGCATAGGAGTCCGAGGTGATCGACACCCCGGGCGCGAACAGGTCCACGGCCGAGCCGAAGTTGGAGAAGCTCGCCCGAGCGTCCGTCCTGTCGGTCGCGCCGACCGTGAGCGCCTCCTGTACGTCCGCCGGGGAGTAGAGGGCGGCCGGGAGGCCGTCGTTCCCCGCGGCAACCGCGTAGGTGACGCCCGACGCGACGGAGTTGCGTACGGCGGCGTCCAGCTGGGCGTTGTGGTAGCCGCCCAGGCTGAGGTTGGCGACCGCCGGTTTCCTCGCGTGCTTGGTCACCCAGTCGATGCCCGCGATGACCTGCGAGGTCGTACCGGAGCCGGCGTTGTCGAGGACGCGGACGGCGACGACCTTGGCCTGCTTGGCGACGCCGTACTTCGTGCCGGCGACGGTGCCGGCGACGTGCGTGCCGTGCCCGTTGCCGTCGGCCGCGACCTTGTCGTTTCCGACGAAGTCCCAGCCGTAGCTCGCCCGGCCGCCGAAGTCCTTGTGCGAGATGCGGATACCGGTGTCGATCACGTAAGCGGTGACCCCGGCGCCCGCGGACTCCGGCCAGGTGTAGCTCCTGTCCAGCGGCAGGCTCGGCTGGTCGATCCGGTCCAGGCCCCAGGTCGGCGGGTTCTTCTGCGTGTGGTCGAGGGACACGCGCGTGTCCTGGACGACCGAGGCGACCTGGGAGTCGGCCGCGAGCAGCTTGGCCTGTCTCTCGTCGGCCTTGATGGCGTAGCCGTTGAGGACCGAGCCGTAGGTGTGGCTTATTTTCGCCCCGTACTTCTCGGCGATGCCTTTTCCGGTCGCCGACGGAGCCTTTGTTCCCCCCTTGAGTGTCACCAGATAACTTCCGCTGACGGAGCCGGGCTCACCGGCGCCGAGTATCTGACCCTCCGGTGCGGCGTGCGCGGGCAGGGTGACGGCCGAGAGCGCGGCAGCACAGGCCGCCGCGGTCAGAGCCCCTGTCCAGCGCAGACGCCGTGTTCGCGTCCGTGCCATGGTCCGATTTCCCCTCCATTGACTCCACTTGGCAGCCTCTCGTGCGGTGTAGAAGGCCCACAAGAGGGCCTACGGGGCGGAATCGGCCATGTCCGCCATGGCGGACGCGTGAAGGTTGCGGCGTTTTCCGGACGGCGTAGGAGTGTGGCGTGCTCTTGGACGTGCCGTGGTTGCGAAGCCCTCCGCCCGGATACCGTCGAGGTTGACGACGAGGCGCACAGCGTTGTGCGTCCGCACAGCGACACGCGTCGAGGTGGAAAGTGAAGGCGATCCGTCGATTCACCGTCCGACCCGTTCTCCCCGAACCCCTGCGGCCGCTCAGCGATCTGGCCCGCAATCTGCGCTGGTCCTGGCATGCGGAGACCCGCGACCTGTTCCAGTCCGTCGACCCCGAGCGCTGGGCCGCCTCGGACGGCGATCCCGTACGGCTCCTGGGCAGCGTGTCGCCGGCGCGGCTCGCGGAGCTGGCCGGGGACCACCGCTTCCTGCGCCGGCTGGCGGAGGTCTCGGGCGACCTGGACGACTACATGACCGGCGACCGCTGGTACCAGAGCCACTCCGGCGAACTCCCCGCCGCCGTCGCCTACTTCTCGCCCGAGTTCGGCATCACGGCCGCCCTGCCCCAGTACTCCGGCGGCCTCGGCATCCTGGCGGGCGACCATCTGAAGGCGGCCAGCGACCTCGGCGTACCCCTGGTCGGCGTGGGACTGCTCTACCGGCACGGCTACTTCCGCCAGTCGCTGTCCCGGGACGGCTGGCAGCAGGAGCACTACCCCGTCCTGGACCCCCACGAGCTGCCCGTGGCCCTCCTCGAGGAACCCGGCGGCACCCCCGCCCAGGTCTCCCTCGCCCTGCCCGGCGGCAGGCAGCTGCACGCCCGCATCTGGCTCGTCCAGGTCGGCCGCGTCCCCCTGCTGATGCTCGACTCGGACGTCGAGGACAACAACTTCGGCGAGCGCGGGGTGACCGACCGGCTCTACGGCGGCGGCAGCGAGCACCGGCTGCTGCAGGAGATGCTGCTCGGCATAGGGGGTGTGCGGGCCGTACGGACCTACTGTCGGCTGACCGGCCATCCCGAGCCGGAGGTCTTCCACACCAACGAGGGCCACGCCGGCTTCCTGGGCCTGGAGCGGATCGCCGAACTCTGCGACGGCGGCCTTGACTTCGACTCCGCCCTGGAAGCGGTCCGCGCGGGGACCGTCTTCACCACCCACACCCCGGTCCCCGCCGGTATCGACCGTTTCGACCGCGAGCTGGTCGCTCACCACTTCGGCCCCGACGCCGAACTCCCGCGCATCGACGTCGAACGCATCCTGCGCCTGGGCATGGAGACCTATCCCGGCGGCGAACCGAACCTCTTCAACATGGCCGTGATGGGCCTGCGCCTGGGCCAGCGCGCCAACGGCGTCTCCCTTCTGCACGGTCACGTCAGCCGCGAGATGTTCTCCGGACTGTGGCCGGGATTCGACCCCGACGAGGTGCCGATCACCTCCGTGACCAACGGCGTGCACGCACCCACCTGGGTCGCCCCCGAGGTCTTCCGGCTCGGCGCCCGGCAGATCGGCGCCCAGCGCACCGAGGACGCGCTGACCGTCGGCGGCTCGGACCGCTGGGACGCCGTCGGGGACATCCCCGACCAGGACATCTGGGAGCTCAGGCGGAATCTGCGCGAGCAGCTGGTGGACGAGGTACGGGTGCGGCTGCGCGCCTCCTGGCGTCAACGCGGCGCGGGAACAGCGGAGTTGGGATGGATCGACGGAGTCCTCGACCCGGACGTCCTCACCATCGGCTTCGCGCGCCGCGTCCCCTCGTACAAGCGCCTGACCCTGATGCTGCGCGACCGCGACCGCCTCATGGACCTGCTCCTGCACCCGGAGCGCCCGATCCAGATCGTGGTCGCGGGCAAGGCCCACCCGGCGGACGACGGCGGAAAGCGCCTGGTCCAGGAGCTGGTCCGGTTCGCCGACGACCCGCGGGTGCGCCACCGCATCGTCTTCCTCCCCGACTACGGCATGGCGATGGCGCAGAAGCTCTACCCGGGCTGCGACATCTGGCTCAACAACCCGCTGCGCCCCCTGGAGGCCTGCGGCACGTCCGGCATGAAGGCCGCGCTGAACGGCTGCCTCAACCTCTCCGTCCTGGACGGCTGGTGGGACGAGTGGTTCCAGCCCGACTTCGGCTGGGCGATCCCCACGGCCGACGGCGCGGGCACCGACCCCGACCACCGCGACGCCATAGAGGCCGACGCGCTCTACGACCTGCTGGAACAGCGAGTCGCCCCGCGTTTCTACGAGCGCGGGCAGCACGGCCTGCCCGACCGGTGGATCGAGATGGTCCGCCAGACCCTGACCCTGCTCGGCCCGAAGGTGCTGGCCGGCCGCATGGTCCGTGAGTACGTCGAGCGCCTCTACGCCCCCGCCGCCCACGCACACCGAGCCATGGACCCCGGCTCCGCCCGCGAACTCGCCGCCTGGAAGGCAAGGGTGCGGGCGGCCTGGCACGGCGTCACCGTCGACCACGTGGAGACGTCCGCCGCCACGGCCACCGCGGAACTCGGCAGCACGCTCGGACTACGGGTGCGCGTGGGCCTCGGCGAGCTCGGCCCCGACGACGTGGAGGTCCAGGTCGTGTCGGGCCGTGTCGACCCCGAGGACCGCATCGCGGACGCGACGACCGTCCCCCTGAAACCGGCGGGCGGCCCCGACGCCGAAGGCAGGTGGTTCTACGAGGGCCCCCTCTCCCTCGACCGCACCGGCCCCTACGGCTACACGGTCCGCATCCTGCCGGCCCATCGACTGCTGGCGTCCGGCGTGGAACTGGGTCTGGTGGCGGTGCCTTCGGAGGAGATGGGGGAGGAGGCGGGTGTGCTGATGCGGTGAGCCGTTTCAGCCCGGGGGGAGCAGCTTCAGTCCCGGCCCGGGGCTTGATCTTTCGGCTTCAGTCCCGGCCCGGGGCTTGATCTTTCAGCTTCAGTCCCGGCCGGGGTTTGATCTTTTCAGCCCGTCCGGCGTTTGAGGACGAGGCCGTTCAGGCCGAAAGCGGGGGCCTGGGGGCGGCAGCCCCCAGACGGCCACCCCGACCCCCGCTCACCCCTCGGAGAGCGGCGCACACAACTGCTGCAAAACCTTGCCGCACCGCCGTGCATACGCATGCTGAAGGCCGCGCGTCGCGGGTCCACCCGCCCGGGCGTACCACTTCGCCGCGCGGCTGAACGCATCCACGGTCAGCCACACCGTGCCGTCACCGGTGCGGTCCACGACGAACGCCTCCTCGCCGCACTCCGGGTGACCGGTCAGCGTGCCGTACGCCCAGCCGGCGCGACGGGGTTCGTCCACCGTGTAGATGATCCGGCACGGCGCCTTGATCATCCCGGCGAGAGTGACCGTGACGTCGACGCCGGGCGCCGCCCGGTCCGCGCTCGCGTCGATGCCGACACCCAACTCCCGGTGCATCTCCCAGGTCAGGATCGCCTCGGCGGCTCGGCGGAAGACCTTTTCGCCCTCGCCGATGCGCGTGCGCACATGCATCGGGCGGAAGCCCGGCGGGCAGAAACCGACGCGGCGGGTGCCGCCGACGTCGTCGTAGGTGAAGTCCTCCAGGCGCATGGGACACAAGAGTAGGGCGGCACCCGGGAATGCCTTCGTCCCGGGTACCGCCCGCCAACCCCCCCTCGGGTCAGCTCACGTTGACCGCGGACCAGGCCGCGGCTACCGCCTTGTACTCGGTGCTGCTGGACCCGTACAGGCTCGCCGCCGCCGCCAGCGTGCCCGTGCGGGCCGCCTTGTAGTTGGTGGTCGAGGTGAACTGCTCGGTCAGCGCCTTGTACCAGATCTGCAGCGCCTTGTCCCGGCCGATGCCGGTGACCGTGGAGCCGTTGGACGTCGGCGAGTTGTAGCTGACGCCGTTGATCGTCTTCGCGCCGCTGCCCTCGGACAGCAGGTAGAAGAAGTGGTTCGCGACACCGGACGAGTAGTGGACGTCCAGGTTGCCGACGGAGGAGGACCAGGAGTCCGCCGAGCCGCCGTCCTTGCTGGGCTTGTCCATGTAGCGCAGCGGGCTGCCGTCGCCGTTGATGTCGATCTTCTCGCCGATGAGGTAGTCGCCCTTGTCGGACGAGTTGTTGGCGTAGAACTCGACACCGGTGCCGAAGATGTCCGAGGTGGCCTCGTTCAGACCGCCGGACTCGCCCGAGTAGTTCAGGCCCGCGGTGTTGGCCGTGACGCCGTGGCTCATCTCGTGGCCGGCCACGTCCAGCGAGGTCAGCGGGTGCGTGTTGCTGTCACCGTCGCCGTACGTCATGCAGAAGCAGTCGTCGTCCCAGAACGCGTTCACGTACGAGCTGCCGTAGTGGACGCGCGAGTAGGCGCCGACACCGTCGTTCTTGATGCCGCTGCGCCCGAAGGTGGACTTGTAGAAGTCCCAGGTCTCCTGCGCGCCGTAGGCGGCGTCGGCGGCCGCCGTCTGGTCGGTGGTGGAGCTGGAGGCGGCGCCGGTGCCCCACACGTTGTCCGTGTCGGTGAACAGGGTGCCGGTGCCGGAACTCGTGGTGTGCTTCAGGTTGTACGTCTTGTGGCCGCCGCGCGAGGCGTCGGTCAGCGTGTACGACGAGCCCGACCCGGACGTGGTGAGGCTGACCGAGCCGGAGTACAGCGTCTTGCCGGTGCCGGTCGCGTTCTCGATGGCCTGGTACTCGTAGAGCTTCTTGCCGGTGGCCGCGTCGGTGATGACGTGCAGCGCGTTCGGGGTGCCGTCGTCCTGGAGGCCGCCGACGACGGTCTCGATGGCGAGGACGGGCTTGCCGGAGCCGGCCCAGATGACCTTGCGGGCCTTGTCCGCGGAGGTCTTGGCGGAGCCCGCGGCCTTCGCGGCGGTCAGCGCCTGCTTCTCGGCCTTGGCCGTGGTGATCTGCGGCTTGAGCGAGGCCACCTTGATGGCCGCCTTCGTCGCCTTGGTGACGCTCTCGGTCTTGCCGGCCTTCGTCGCGACGACCAGGTCGCCGCCGAGGACGGGCAGGCCCGCGTAGGTGCGCTCGTATCTGGTGTGGACCGTGCCGTCGGCGTCCTTGACGACGTCCTTGACGACGTCCTTGACGACCAGCTTCTCCTTGGTGCCGAGGCCTATCTTCTGCGCCGTGTCGGCGACGTCGGCCTGGGCCTGGCTGATGAGGGAGGTGCGGGTCGCGGCCGACAGCGCGGCGGGGGAGCCGGCGGTGCGAGCCGTGGCCGTGGAGTCCGCCGGGGTCTGGGCGGCGGCCGAACCGGTGGTCAGACCGGTGGTGAGCAGGGCTCCGGCGGCAACGGCGGTTGCGATGGCCAGAGTCGAGCGCTTGTGACGCGCGTAGAGGGGGGTCACACAAGCTCCTTGTGGTGGGGGAGTCCGGCACGGCGTGGGGCGCCCGGCCGGGGTTGCAGTGAAGTTGTGCGGCGGTTGTGGAGAAGAGTGACATCAGGGCGCGTACATGTCATGACCCCGAAGTGATGTTGGCTGAAAACCGACTGTCCGGTTAACGTTTCAGGAATGTAAACGGGCGCCGCCCCGGGAGTCGCACTCCGGGACGGCGCCCTGTTTCCGATGCCGCTACGTGCGGTCTACGGGAATGTCACCTTCCAGCTGTTGAGTGTGCCGACGTCCTGCGCAGCCTGGTCCTGAACCTTCAGTTTCCAGGTGCCATTGGCTGTTTCGCTCGACGCGTTGACCGTGTACGTCGCCTGGATGTTGTCGGCCGAGTCCGAGGAACTGAAGTTCTTCAGGCGGTACGCGGTGCCCGACGGGCCGAGCAGATCGATCACCAGGTCGCCCCGCCAGGTGTGGGTGATGTCGACGCTCACCTGGAGGTTGCTTGGCGCGTTTCCGCTCCTGCCGGAGACGGTGATCGACGAGCTGACGGCAGGCCCGTTGTCCGGGATCGACAGCGGGGTCGTGTTCTCGTACGACGTCCCGCCCCCGCCGCCCCCGCCGGAGCGCGAGCCGACCGCGACGGCCGCCCACGCGTCCTGCACGGCCTTGTACTCGGTGGAGGTGGTGCCGTACAGCTCCCCGGCGGCCGCGAGCGTGCCGGTGCGTGCGCTCGCGTAGTTGGTCGTGGACGTCCACTTGGTGGTCAGTGCCCGGTACCAGATCGCCAGGGCCTTGTCCCGGCCGATGCCGGTGACCGGAAGGCCGTCCGAGGTGGGCGAGTTGTAGCTGACGCCGTTGATGACCTTGGCGCCGCTGCCCTCGCTCAGCAGGTAGAAGAAGTGGTTGGCGACGCCCGAGGAGTAGTGCACGTCGAGGTTGCCGACGCCCGAGTACCAGGAGTCGGCGGAGCCGCCGTCCTTGCTGGGCTTGTCCATGTAGCGCAGCGGGGTGCCGTCGCCGTTGATGTCGATCTTCTCGCCGATGAGGTAGTCACCCGGGTCGGACGAGTTGTTGGCGTAGAACTCCACGCCGACGCCGCCGAGGATGTCGGAGGTCGCCTCGTTGAGGCCGCCGGACTCGCCGCTGTAGTTGAGGCCCGCGGTGTTGGAGGTGACGCCGTGGGTCATCTCGTGGCCCGCCACGTCCAGCGAGGTCAGCGGGTCCGCGTTGCCGGAGCCGTCGCCGTACGTCATGCAGAAGCAGCCGTCGTCCCAGAACGCGTTCACGTACGAGTTGCCGTAGTGCACGCGCGAGTAGGCGCCGACGCCGTTGTTCTTGATGCCGCTGCGACCGAAGGTGTTCTTGTAGAAGTCCCAGGTCTCCGCGGCGCCGTAGTGCGCGTCCGCACCCGCGGTCCCGGCGTTCGACGTCGTGCCGTTGCCCCATGTGTTGCTGGTCTGCGAGAACAGCGTGCCGGTGCCGGACGTGCCGTGGTTCAGGTTGTACGTCTTGTGGCCGCCGCGGTCGCCGTCGGTCAGGTTGTAGTTCGAGCCCGACTGGGTCGTCGTCAGCGAGACCGTGCCGCTGTACTGCGTGTTGCCGGTACCGGTCGCGTTGTCGATGCCCTGGTACTCGTAGAGCTTCTTGCCGGTGGTGGCGTCCGTGATGACGTGCAGCTGGTTCGGCGTGCCGTCGTCCTGGAAGCCGCCGATGACCGTCTCGTACGCCAGGACCGGCTTGCCGCTCGCCGCCCAGATCACCTTGCGGGCGCTGTCGGCGGTCGACTTGGTGGAGCCGAGGGCCTTCGCGCGCTTCACGGCCTGCTGTTCGGCGGCCGCCCTGGTGATGTCCGGGGTGACGTCGGAGACCTTGATGGCGGCGTTCGTCGCCTTGATGACGCCCTTGGTGGCGCCCGACTTGGCGGTGTCCACGACCAGGTCGCCGCCAAGGACCGGAAGGCCTTCGTAGGTGCGCTCGTAACGGGTGTGCAGGGTGCCGTCGGCGTCCTTGACGACGTCACGGGCGACGAGCTTCTCCTTCGCGCCCAGGCCTATGTCCTTGGCCGTCTGCGCGCGGGCGCTGTCGGCGTCGCGTATCAGCTCGGCGCGCTGGGAGGGGGAGAGCTTGACGGCCGTGTGCGCCTTGTTCAGGGACGAGGCGTGGGCCGGCGCGGCGGACGCGGCGCCCGACTGGACGGCCGCGGCGAGCAGTGCGGTGACGCCGGCGACGGCGACGATGTGGGAGGTGCGTCTGCGAGAGGAACTGCTTCTCAACACTGACTCCTTCTGCGTGGCCGCGGGTTGCGCGGCCAGGGACATCCGGACGGTGGGTCGACCGTCCGGGCAGAACTGGGGTGGAGCTTGTGGGGTTGCTGTGTTGAAGCTGTGGGAAGGGTGGCAGGAGATTCCGGCCCTGTCAGGAGCGCGTCACAAAGTTGGCCGGAATTGGTTCGTTGTCCGGTTGTTCATGTTCGGTATACGGACTGGATGTTGGATCGTGAGCGGAAAGTGCGTCCTACGACGGCTTGCCGTGCCAGGTGTGCCAGAGCGCTGCGTACGCCCCCTCGGACGCCACGAGTTCTTCGTGTGTGCCCAGTTCGGTGAGCCGGCCGTCCTCCATCACGGCCACGCGGTCCGCGTCGTGGGCGGTGTGAAGGCGGTGGGCGATGGCGATGACCGTGCGGCCCTCGAGTACGGCGGCCAGGGCGCGCTCGGTGTGGCGGGCGGTGGTCGGGTCGAGGAGCGCGGTGGCCTCGTCGAGGATGAGAGTGTGCGGGTCGGCGAGGACCACGCGGGCCAGGGCGAGCTGCTGGGCCTGGGAGCCGTCGGTGCGGGTGCCGCCGTCCCCGAGCGGGGTGTTCAGTCCGTCCGGCAGTTCGCGCACCCAGTCGTCGGCACCCACCGCCGTGAGTGCCGCCCACAACTCCTCGTCCGTGGCGGCCGGTTCGGCGATGAGCAGGTTGTCGCGGACAGAGCCGAGAAAGACGTGGTGCTCCTGCGTCACCAGGACGACCTGGCGGCGCAGCTGCTCGGGGCCGAGGTCGACGACGGGCACCCCGCCGACGGTCACCGTGCCCTCGGTGGGTGCGTCGACGCCTGCCAGCAGCCTGCTCAGTGTGGTCTTTCCGGCGCCCGAGGGGCCCACGACCGCCAGCCGCTCGCCGGGCCGTACGGTCAGGTCGACGCCGTGCAGGACCTCGCCGCCGCGGTCGTAGGCGTACCGCACCCCGGCCACGTCGAACCGGTCGTCCGCCGAGGCGGGCGCTGCGGCCTCCTGCACGCGCGGTGCCCGGGCCAGGCCCTCCACACGGGCGAAGGAGGCGCTGCTGTTCTGCAGCTGCTCGACCCGCATCAGGATCTCGTCCAGGGGGCCGCTCAGCCGCTGCAGATACAGGGCCGCCGTCACGACCGCGCCGAGGCTCAGCGTGCCGCGTGCGTGCAGCACCCCGCCGACCAGCAGGACCGCGGAAACCGGCACCAGGTAGGAGACCTCCACCGCGGGGAAGAACACGCTGCGCAGGAACAGCGTGTACAGCCGGGTGCGCCGGGACGTCTCCAGCGCGTCCCGGCTCGCGGCGATCCGCCGCCGCTCCAGCCGCAGCGCCTCGACCGCGCGGGCGCCGGACGCGGTCGCCGAGAGGATCTCGGCGACGTCGGAGGTGGCGGCGCCCTCGGCGAGGTAGCCCTCGCGGGCCCGCCGCAGATACCAGCGCAGCGCACCCCAGATGCCGACCAGACCGAGCAGGCCGCACCCGCCGAGCAGCGGGTTCAGCCAGAACACCGCGCCGAGCAGGAACAGCGCCTGCACGGTGTTGATGAGCAGCTCGGGCCCGACGTCACGCAGCGTGGTGCCGACCGTGGCCACGTCGGCCGTCCCGCGCGCCGTCAGATCGCCGGTGCCGGCCCGCTCCACGACCGCCGCGGGCAGCGCCAGCGCCCGGTCGACGAACTCCTCGCGCACGCGGGCCAGCGTCCGCTCCCCGAACCGGTGTCCCACATACCGGGCCCAGCGGGCGAGTACCAGTTGCGCCAGCGAACAGAGCAGGATCCACAGCGCCAGCCGGTCGACGGCGCCGACGCCGTGTCCGGCCCGCACCTCGTCGATGATCCGGCCGACCAGCCAGGGTCCCGCGAGTCCGGCCCCGGCCGCCAGCGCGTTGAGTGCGAGTACGGCGACGAAGGCGCGGGCGTCGGCCCGTACGAGGCGCACCATGGCGCGGCGCACGTCCGGCCGCTCGGCCACGGGGAGGTGGCCCGAGGCCGCCGTCATCGGATCGCCTCCTCGGGTGTGGGCTCTTCGGCGTCCCGTGCCACCAGTGCGCGGTAGCCCGGCTCGCTGTTCAGTAGTTCGCGGTGGCCGCCGGTGGCCGCGACCTTGCCGTCCACCAGGTAGTACACGGTGTCCGCGCGGTCCAGTACGAGCGGTGAGGTGGCGGTGACCAGGGTCGTACGGCCCCGGCGTGCGGCGCGCAGGCGCTCGGCCACCCGGGCCTCGGTGTGGGCGTCCAGGGCTGATGTCGGCTCGACGGCCAGCAGGATCTCGGGGTCGGCGGCGAGTGCCCTTGCCAGGCGGATGCGTTGTCTTTGGCCGCCGGAGAGGTTGCGGGCCTGGGGATCGATGGCTGAGTCCAGGCCCTCGGGGAGGCCCTGGACTATGTCGTCTGCGACGGCTGCGTTTATTGCTTTGAGCAGGTGCGCCTCTTCGTCTGCCTCGGCAGGTCGTTTGGCGGGTGCGGTTTCGTTGTGGCTGATCGCGCAGTTCCCCGCGCCCCTGAAGGAACCTGCCGAACCGCCTAGTACGTCGCGCAGTGGGCCTGCGAACAGGTCTGCCTCGTGGTCCGCGACCAGGATGTGCTGTCTGACCTGGGGCAACGCAATTTCGTCCAGCTGTATGTCGCCCCAGGTTGCCCTTGACGGTATGTAGCGCCCCAGTCGGTCCACGATCTCCGCCGCGTCCGCCGGGCGAGCGCCGGCCAGGGCGGTCAGCCGCCCGGGTCGTACCCGTACCCCCGACTCGGGGTCGTGCAGTACCGCCGGTTCCGCGGGTGCGTCCCTCGTGCCCGTGTCGGGCAGTGGCTCCAGTTGCAGGAAGCGGACGACCCGGCGTGCCGACACCAGGCCGCGGCTGATCTGGTAGCCGCACTCCACCCAGAACGCCACCGGGCCGACCAGCACCGCCACATAGCCGTACACCGACACCAACTCGCCGATGGTGATGGCCCCTTGGGCCGCGAGCCGGGCCGCCAGCCAGGTGACCACTGCCAGGAAGAGGGTGGGCAGTCCGATGCCCAGTGCCTGGACCCAGCTGGTGACCGCACCGACCCGGTAGCCCTGGCGGCGCAACCGTTGCGAGTCGTGGTGGAAGGCCTCCGCGAACAGGCCCTTGCCGCCGAGGCCGTTGAGGACGCGCAGGCCGCCCGCGAGGTCGGCGATCCGGGCCGTGAGCACGCCCTGCCGGTTGCGGTACTCGGTCTCCGCGCCTTGCAGACGGGCCAGCAGCGGCCCGACGAGGACGACGATCACGGGGATGCCGAGGAGTACGACCGCGGCGATCAAGGGCGAGACCGAGAGCAGAACAGCCGCGACCACCAGGTAGGCGACCACCGCCCCGACCCCGGGCCCGACCACCGTCAGCGACTGGCTGATCGTCTGCACGTCGCCGACCCCGATGGTGACGACCTCCCCGGCCCCCACCCGGCGCGGCAGCGCGGCGCCCAGCCGGACCGCCTGGCCGACGATCACCTTGACCGTACGGAAGTTGGCATCCATCCGCACCCGCGTCATCGTGCGGTGCCGCATGATGCTCAGCCAGGCGTTGAACACCCCGACCGCGAAGAGCGCCGCGGTCCAGCCGGCCAGCGCCGGGTAGTCACCGGGCTCCAGTCCGTCGTCGATCGCCCGGGAGAGGAGATACGGCGTCGCCGCCAGCAGCACCATCCACACGCTGCCCAGCACCGCCCCGGCGAGCGACCGGCCGGGCTGGCAGCGCACCAGCCACAGCAGATAGCGGGCGCCCCCGCGGCAGTCGGGCTCGCCCGGATCCTCGTACGCGTCGATCATGCTCCCCCGATCCCTGCTGATCCCTGCCGTTCCCTACGCCAGACTGTCCCGCCACGCCCGGTGCAGATCCGCGAACCGCCCGGTGCCCGCGACGAGTTCGGCCGGGCTGCCGTCCTCCACGATCTTCCCGTGCTCCATGACCAGTACCCGGTCCGCGATCTCGACCGTCGACAGCCGGTGCGCGATGACGACCGCCGTACGGCCGCGCAGGACCGTCAGCATCGCCCGCTGCACCGCTCGTTCGCCCGGGATGTCCAGCGAGCTGGTCGCCTCGTCGAGGATCAGCACGGCCGGGTCGGCGAGCAGCGCCCGGGCGAAGGCCACGAGCTGGCGCTGGCCCGCGGAGATACGGCCGCCTCGTTTCCGTACGTCCGTGTCGTACCCGTCGGGCAGTGCGCTGATGAACTCGTGCGCACCGATCGCCTTCGCCGCCTGCTCGATCTGCTCACGGGTCGCGTCCGGGCGGCCGATGGCGATGTTCTCGGCGACCGTGCCGGAGAACAGGAACGCCTCCTGCGTCACCATCACCACCCCGCGCCGCAGTTCGGGCACGGCCAGTTCGCGCAGGTCGACGCCGTCCAGCAGGACCCGGCCCGCGGAAGGGTCGTAGAAGCGGGCGAGCAGCTTGGCGAGCGTCGACTTGCCGGCGCCCGTGGAGCCGACGACCGCGACCGTCTGCCCGGCGGGGATCGTCAGATCGAAGACCGGCAGCACCTCGCCGCCGGTGCGGTAACCGAAGCGGACGCCGTCGAAGACGACCTCGCGGCCCGGGTGCTCGCTCTCAAGTACCGGAAGCTCCACGGGCGTCGACGGCTCCGGCACGGACGGTGTCTGGGCGAGCAGCCCGGCGATCTTCTCCAGGGAGGCCGCCGCCGACTGGTACGAGTTCAGGAACATGCCGAGGCGGTCGATGGGGTCGTACAGGCGGCGGAGGTACAGGACCGCGGCCGCCAGCACGCCCAGCTCCAGCGAGCCGCCGGCCACCCGGTAGGCGCCCCACAGCACGATCACCGCGACGGCCGTGTTGGCGACCAGCCGGGAGCCGACGACATAGCGGGCCATCTCCAGCATGGCGTCGCCGTTGACCCGTTCGTGCCGCCGGTTCAGTGCCAGGAAGTCGGCGTCGTTGGCGGCCTCGCGGCGGAACGCGCGCACCGGCCGGATCCCGTTCATGGTCTCGACGAACTTGACGATGACGGCCGCGATGGCGGTGGACCGCACCCGGTACACCCGTACCGCGCGCCGCTGGTAGACCCGTACCAGCAGGTACAACGGCACGAAGGAGGCCACCGCGACGGCGCCGAGCCCCAGGTCCAGCCAGAGCAGCATCGCCGAGATGTAGACGAAGGACAGGATGACCGTGATGAGTTCCTGAAGCCCCTCGTTGAGCAGTTCCCGCAGCGACTCCACGTCCGCCGTGGACCGGGAGATCAGGCGACCGCTCGTGTATCGCTCGTGGAAGTCGATGCTCAGCGCCTGTGCATGCCGGAAGATACGGCCGCGCAGATCGAGCAGCACGTCCTGGTTGACCCGGGCGGAGGCGATGATGAACGCGTACTGCAGTCCGCCGGAGACCAGCGCGCACAGGAGATAGCCCGCGGCCACCGCGATCAGCGGGCCGTGGTCGTGGTCCCGGAACGCCGGTACGGCCTTGTCGATCGCGTACGCCACCAGCAGCGGGCCGGCCTGCACTGCCGCCTGCTGGAGCAGCAGCAGGAGCGTGGTGACGGCGACGCGGGCCTTCATGGGGGCCAGCAGGGAGCGCAGCAGGCCGGCGGTGGCGCCCGGGGGTGTGGGCAGGACGTCCCGGTCGAAGGCGTCGCCGGCGTCCTTGGGGCGGGGGAGGTCCGGCTCGTCGTCCGCCGTGGGGACGGATGTGGTGGGGGCCGTCATCGCTCGTCCTCCGCTTCTGAGGTCCCGGACATCAGATGGGCGTACTCGGCGTTCGTGCGCAGCAGTTCGTGATGCGTGCCCACGGCGGTGATCCGGCCGCCGGAGAGCAGCGCGACCCGGTCGGCGAGCAGGACCGTGGACGGGCGGTGCGCCACGATGAGCGCCGTGGTGTCCGCGAGGACGTCCCGCAGGGCGGCCTCGACCGCGGCCTCGGTGTGCACGTCGAGGGCGGACAGGGGGTCGTCCAGGACGAGGAACCTGGGTCTGCCCACGACGGCCCGCGCGAGCGCCAGCCGCTGCCGCTGCCCGCCGGAGAGACTGAGCCCCTGCTCGCCGACCTGGGTGTCCGTCCCCTGGGGCAGCGCGTGCGCGAACTCGGCCTGCGCGACGGAGAGCGCACGGTTCAGCTCGGCGGCGCCTGCACTGTCGGCCGCCCCCATCAGCACGTTGTCCCCGACGCTCGCCGAGAAGAGGGTGGGTTCCTCGAAGGCGACGGCGACGAGAGCGCGCAGTTCTTCGCGGGACATGGCGGTGATGTCCTCGCCGTCCAGCGTGATGCGACCGGATGTCACCTCGTGGAGACGGGGTACGAGAGCGGTCAGCGTCGTCTTGCCGCTCCCGGTTGCGCCCACCAGGGCCATGGACTCGCCGGGACGGATGTGGAGGTCGACGCGGTCGAGGACGGGAGGGGAGTCGGGGGGCGCGTCGGGATAGCGGAACCGGACACCGTCGAAGCGAAGTCCCCCCGTAGCTGCGGGCAGTCGTGCCTCCCCCAGTGCCTCAAGGGCCTGGGGGGACCCCCAGGCGGCTCCCGCCCCACTGAGAGCGGCACCTCGTAGCGCCGAGTTGCGCACCCCACCCTCCGGCACCTCATCCATCACCTCGAAGTACCGCTCCGTGGCAGTCGCCGCCTCCTGACTCATCGCAAGCAGAAACCCGATGGAATCCACCGGCCACCGCAACGCCAGTGCTGTCGAGAGAAACGCGACCAAAGTCCCCGCCGACAGACCGCCGGAGGCAACCTGCACAGTGCCGAGCACCAGCGCCGCCCCGATCGCCACCTCCGGCAGCGTCACGATGACGCCCCAGATCGTGGCGAGCAGCCCCGCCTTCCGCAGCTCCGTCCCCCGCAGCGTCCGGGTCAGCTCGCGGAACGCCCGCGCCTGGCTGCGGTGCCGCCCGAACCCCTTGATGATCCGGATGCCGAGCACGCTCTCCTCGACGACGGTCGTCAGATCGCCGACCTGGTCCTGCGCGAGCCGCGCCACATCGGCGTACCGCTTCTCGAAGATCACGCACGTGACCATCACGGGGACGGCCGGCCCCAGGATCACCAGCCCGAGCGTCCAGTCCTGCAGCAGCATGATCACCACGCCGACGAGAATCGTCACCCCGTTGACCAGCAGGAACGTCATCGGAAAGGCGAGGAACATGCGCAGCAGCATCAGATCCGTCGTGCCGCGCGACAGCAACTGGCCCGAGGCCCAGCGGTCGTGGAAGGCGACCGGCAGCCGCTGCAGATGCCGGTACAGATCCGCCCGCATCCCCGCCTCGATGCCGGAGAGCGGCCGTGCCACCAGCCACCGCCGCAGCCCGAACAGCAGCGCCTCCCCGAGCCCGAGGAGCAGCAGGTACAGCGCGCCGAGCCACACCCCGGCCGGGTCCCGGTCGGCAACCGGCCCGTCCACCATCCACTTCAGCACGAGCGGGATCACGAGGCCCGTGCACGAGGCGAGCACGGCGACGAACGCGGCGGTGAACAGCCGCGCCCGCACGGGCCGTACGTACGGCCACAGGCGCAGCAGCGTGCGTACGGCGGATCGGTCGCCGGGTTGCGTGGGGTCCTTGGTGGTTGCACGTGTAGAGGGCATCGTCTGTGAGCCTACGGATCGGCACTGACAACGCCCACCGAGTTTTGGCCGGACCCGAATCGGCCGCTGGTCCTACGACCTGCGCGTTCGAGGGGTCGTACAAGGGATCCGGAGGGGTCGTACCCCCGCATCAACCGATCGGTTGATGCGCCTTCGAGCGCGACGGCCGATGTGGCGGTGGGGCGGTTCCCGCGAACCTGATGCCATGTCCGTCATCGAAGTCACCGAACTGCGCAAGTCCTACGGCGGCCGGGCCGTCGTCGACGGCGTCTCCTTCGCCGTCGAGGAGGGCGAGATCTTCGGGATCCTCGGCCCGAACGGCGCCGGCAAGACCACCACCGTCGAGTGCGTCGAGGGACTGCGCGTCCCCGACGCGGGCCGGGTCCGCGTCACCGGCCTCGACCCCGTCGCCGACCACGCGCGCGTGGCCCGCGTACTGGGCGCCCAGCTGCAGCAGAGCGAGCTGCAGCCCAAACTCACCGTCCGCGAGGCGCTGGAGCTGTACGCCTCCTTCTACCCGGACCCGCTCGACTGGGCGCCGCTCGCCGAACGCCTCGGCCTGACCGCGAAGCTGACCAGCCGGTTCGGCAAGCTCTCCGGCGGCCAGAAGCAGCGCCTGTTCATCGCGCTCGCCCTGATCGGCAACCCGCGGGTGGTCGTCCTGGACGAGCTGACGACCGGTCTGGACCCGCGGGCCCGCCGGGACACCTGGGCGCTGATCGAGGACGTCCGGAACAGCGGAGTGACGGTCCTGCTCGTCACCCACTTCATGGAGGAGGCGCAGCGCCTGTGCGACCGGATCGCCGTGATCGACAAGGGCAGGGTGGCCGCACTGGACACCCCGGCCGGTCTCATCCGGCGCTCGGCGGGGGCCACCGTCATCAGCTTCACTCCGTCCGCCCCGCTCGACGAGCGTGATCTCGCCGCACTCCCCGCGCTCGCGTCCGTCGAGCACAAGGATGGCCGCATCACCCTCTCCGGCACGGACGAGACGGTCAACGCCGTCATCACCCTCCTCGCCCGCCACCGCATCACCGCCCACCAGCTCCGCGTCGTGGACGCCACGCTCGACGACGCGTTCCTCGACCTGACGAAGGCCGACGACGCCGACACCAAGGAGGCAGCGGCATGAGCACCGCCGTACTGAAGACCGAGGTCCGCCTCTTCCGCCGCGAACCCGGCGCCATCTTCTGGATCCTCCTCTTCCCGACCCTGCTGCTGGTGATCCTCGGCTCCATCCCGTCCTTCCGGGACCACCAGGCCGACCTCGGCGGCCTGCGCACCATCGACGTCTACGTCCCGGTCGCCGTGCTGCTCGGCATGATCGTCGGCGGCCTGCAGTCGATGCCGCAGACCCTCACCGGCTACCGGGAGCGCGGCATCCTGCGCCGGATGGCCACCACACCGGTCCGGCCGAGCGCCCTGCTGTCCGCGCAGATGGTGGTGTACGGCGGTGCCGCGCTGGCGTCCGCGCTGCTCGCCCTCGCGGTCGGGCGCCTCGGCTTCGACGTACGACTGCCGAAACAGCCCCTCGGATACGTCCTCGCCCTGCTGCTGGCCGTCCTGGCCGCCCTCGCTCTCGGATCGGTGGTGTCGGCCCTGTCCCGTACGACGAAGATCGCGGGTGCGATCGGTTCGGCCGTCTTCTTCCCGTCGATGTTCTGCGTGGGGGTGTGGCTGCCGACGCAGTCCATGCCGGACCTGATGGCCCGGATCGTCGGGTACACGCCCTTCGGAGCGGCCGCGCAGGCGCTGAACCGGGCGGCGGCCGGGCACTGGCCGGGCTGGGGGCACCTGGGTGTGCTGGCGATGTGGATCCTGCTGCTCACGGGTGCGGCGAGCCGCTGGTTCCGCTGGGAGTAGGAGCGGTGCCGTGCAGACTGGGGACATGACCGCGGTGGACACGCAGATCGAGCGGCGCTGGAACCGGTTCCACACCTGGGGGCCGTACGCGCTCCTCGGCATCGGCCTGGTCCCCGCGCTCGCGACGGCCGACCCCCACGCCTCCCCGGCCAGGTGGCACACCGCCTGGGCTCTGTTCGGCGCCGCGGTGGTGCTCCAGCTGTGGTGGCACAGCACCCGTCCCGGCGGGCCCGACCGCCGCCGGACGCCGTCCCGGGCCGGGGCCGTGTACTACGTCGTCCGCTGGGCCCTCGCCTTCGCCCTCACCTGGATCAACCCGTTCTTCGCGTTCTACGCCGCCGCGGGCTACATGGACGCCGACGAGACGATCCCGGGCAGGCGGTGGCAGCGGCTCGGGCTGCTCGCGAGCGCCGTCACCGTGGCCGGCGCGCAGGCCGGCGGGATGCCGTTCGGGAGCGCGGTGCAGTGGGCCGTCTTCGCCGCGCTCCTGCTCGCCAACTCGGGCCTGCAGATGGTGGTCGCCCATCTCACCGAGCAGGAGACGCTGCGGGCCCGCGAACGCACCGCGACCATCGCCGAACTCGAACGCACCAACGCGGCCCTGCAGCAGGCCCTCGACGAGAACGCCGCCCTTCACGCCCAACTCCTCGTCCAGGCACGGGAAGCCGGGGTCGCGGACGAGCGGCGGCGGCTCGCCGCCGAGATCCACGACACCATCGCCCAGGGCCTGACCGGCATCATCGCCCAGCTCCAGGTCGTCTCCAACACGCCCGGCCCGGAGCCGGCCCGCGAACACCTGGCCCGGGCCATGGACCTGGCCCGGCACAGCCTCGGCGAGGCCCGCCGCTCCGTGCACAACCTGGCCCCGGTGGAGCTGGCGGACGCCGGACTGCCCGAGGCGCTGAAGAAGACCGTCGCCGAATGGGGCGAACGGACGGGCGTACGGGCCGAGTTCACGGTCACCGGCACGGCGGAACAGCTCCACGAGGAGGTCTCGGCCACCCTCCTGCGCATCGCCCAGGAGGCCCTGTCCAACGCGGCCCGCCACGCCCGCGCCTCACGGCTCGGCGTCACCCTCTCCTTCCTGGGCGACGAGGTGATCCTCGACATCCGCGACGACGGCGCCGGCTTCGACCCCCTCGCGCTCCCGGCCCGCACCGGCTCCGGCGGCTTCGGCCTCGACGGCATGCGCGCCCGCGCCGAACGCATCGCGGGCTCGCTGACCGTCGAGACGGAACCGGGCCACGGCACGGCACTGTCGGCTCGCGTACCGTTGGTCCGCCATGAGTGACGAGCCGTTGATCTCCCTGCTGATCGTCGACGACCATCCCGTCGTACGGGACGGTCTGCGCGGCATGTTCGAGTCCGCGCCGGGCTTCCGGGTCCTCGGCGAGGCGGCGAACGGCGTGGAGGCCGTCAGCCGCGCGGAGGCTCTCGACCCGGACGTGATCCTGATGGACCTGCGCATGCCCGGCGGCGGGGGAGTGGACGCCATCCGCGAACTCGCCCGGCGCCGTGTCCGCGCCAAGGTGCTCGTCCTGACGACGTACGACACCGACTCCGACACTCTCCCCGCGATCGAGGCGGGCGCGACCGGCTACCTGCTCAAGGACGCCCCGCGCGACGAGCTCTTCACCGCCGTCCGCGCGGCGGCGGACGGCCGCACGGTGCTGTCCCCGGCGGTCGCCTCCCGCCTGGTCTCGGCGGTCCGCACCCCGGGGTCGGGCGGCAACGAGCCCCTGTCCACCCGCGAACGCGAGGTCCTCGCCCTGGTGGCCAGGGGCACGTCCAACCGTGAGATCGCCCGCGAACTGTTCATCAGCGAGGCCACCGTGAAGACCCATCTCACCCACCTGTACGCCAAGTTGGGTGTCAACGACCGCGCGGCGGCGGTCGCGACGGCGTATCAGCGGGGGATCCTCGGCTGATCAGGCCGTCGGCTCAAGTGATGTGCGGCGCGGCATGTCACCCCACCACCCGCAACAACAGAACGGCCCGCGCCGGTACCGTGATCGCCGCCCCCGCGCGGTGCACCACCCCGGGTGCCTCCTCCTGCGCCTCCCTCGACGTGTCGACGACCACCTCGTACTGCCCGGCCCACGGCGGACCCGGCAGTATGAAGCTCACCGGGCGGTCCCCGGCGTGCAGGACGGCGAGGAAGCTGTCGTCGAGGATCGGGTCGCCGTGCTCGTCGCGGCCCGGTATGTCCCGACCGGACAGATACATGCCGAGCGTGGCGGCGGGCGCGTACCAGTCCCGTTCCGTCATCTCCGTGCCGCGCGCCGTGAACCAGGCGAGGTCCCGCAGACCGTCCACGGAGTGCGCCCGCCCCGAGAAGAAGGCCCGGCGGCGCAGTACGGGGTGCCGGTGCCGCAGCTCGATGAGCCGGGCCGTGAGGTCGAACAGGGCCTTCCAGCCCGGTTCTTCCAGCAGCGACCAGTCCAGCCAGCTGATCTCGTTGTCCTGGCAGTACGCGTTGTTGTTGCCGCGCTGGGTGCGCCCGAGTTCGTCGCCGGCCACCAGCATCGGCACGCCCGTCGACAGCAGCAGTGTGGTCAGCAGGTTCCTCAGCTGCCGACGCCGCAGACCCCGTACCCGCTCGTCGGCCGTCTCCCCCTCCGCCCCGCCGTTCCACGACCGGTTGTCGTTCGAACCGTCCCGGTTGCCCTCACCGTTGGCCTCGTTGTGCTTGCGTTCGTACGACACCAGGTCGCGCAGGGTGAAGCCGTCGTGCGCGGTGATGAAGTTGACCGACGCGTACGGCCGGCGACCGCCCCACGCGTACAGGTCGCTCGACCCCGAAAGCCGGTACCCCAGATCCCGTACGTCCGGCAGCGCGCCCCGCCAGAAGTCCCGTACGGCGTTGCGGTACCGGTCGTTCCACTCCGTCCACAGCGGTGGGAAGGACCCCACCTGATAGCCGCCGGACCCGACGTCCCACGGTTCGGCGATCAGCTTCACCCGCCGCAGCACCGGGTCCTGCGCGATGACCGCGAGGAACGGCGACAGCATGTCCACGTCGTGCATGGACCGGGCGAGGGCGGCGGCCAGGTCGAAGCGGAAGCCGTCGACGCCCATCTCCGTCACCCAGTAGCGCAGGGAGTCGGTGATGAGGCGCAGGACGTGGGGCTGGACGACGTGCAGGGTGTTGCCGCAGCCTGTGTAGTCGGCATACCTGCGGGCGTCGGACTGGAGCCGGTAGTACCCCCGGTTGTCGATCCCCTTCAACGACAGTGTCGGGCCGAGCTCGCCCGCCTCCGCCGTGTGGTTGTAGACCACGTCGAGGATGACCTCGATGCCGGCCGCGTGCAGCGCGCGCACCATGCGTTTGAACTCGCCGACCTGCTGGCCCGTCGTACCGGATGCGGCGTACGCGGCGTGCGGGGCGAAGTAGCCGATGGAGTTGTAGCCCCAGTAGTTCTTCAGGCCGCGGCGCAGCAGATGGTCCTCGTGCGCGAACTGGTGGACGGGGAGCAGTTCGACGGCCGTGACGCCCAGCCCGACGAGGTGTTCGACGGCGGCAGGGTGCGCCAACCCCGCGTAGGTGCCGCGCAGTTCCTCCGGGATCCCCGGATGCAGCCGGGTGAACCCCCGGACATGCAGTTCGTAGATGACCGAGTCCGCCCACGGCGTCTTCGGGCGGCGGTCGTCGGCCCAGTCGTCGTCATCGTGGACCACGACACCCTTGGGGACGTACGGCGCCGAGTCCCGGTCGTCGCGCACGGTGTCCGCGACCTGCTGCTGCGGCCAGTCGCGCACATGCCCGTACACCTCGGGCGGCAGGCTGAAGTCGCCGTCCACCGCGCGCGCGTACGGGTCCAGGAGCAGCTTCGCCGGGTTCCAGCGGCCGCCGGTCCACGGGTCCCAGCGGCCGTGCACCCGGTAGCCGTACCGCTGCCCGGGCATCACACCCGGCACGAAGCCGTGCCAGATCTCGTGCGTCAGCTCGGTCAGCCGGGCGCGGGTCTCCTTGCCGGCCTCGTCGAACAGGCACAGCTCCACCGCCTCCGCCCCGCCCGCCCACAGCGCGAAGTTGGTGCCCGCCACCCCGTCCGGTCCGACCCGGAACCTGGCCCCCAGCGGCATCGGCGCACCCGGCCGCACGGGCACGCCCGGCACCTTGCGGGGCGCGCCGTTGACCACGCCGGCCGGGCGTTCGCCCTCCTCGGCGCGCCCCTCGGCCACCGCCTCCTGCTCGGCTGCGCTGGACACCAGTCCGCCTCCCACGGCTCACGGAACGACATTGAAGCAGCGCACAGCGTCCCGGCCGCGGCTCCCCTTTGCGTCGTCCTCCCCACTGTTCTGCCCAGAGCTTGGCTCGCACTCACGTTTCCCAGGGGTGGGCCCGGTCGTTGGGAAGCTCGTGAGGCATGGACAAGGGCGCGCACGGCGCGCGGGGGCCGCGCTGGCCGCCGTACTGACATGGGCAGGACTGCTGGCCGGAGCCGCCGGCTGCACTTCGGACCCGGCGGACCGCAGCGACATCGGTGAGGCGTTCGGCAAGGCTCCGGCACCCGAGGACGTCATCCGGATCTCCCCGGACGACGGCAGCAAGGGTGTCCGCCCCGGCCGCAGGCTACAGGTGGGGGTGCCGAGCGGCCGTCTGGAGTCCGTGAAGGTCGTCAAGTCACAGGACGCACAGGACTCCGAGGTGCATGGCCGTATCTCCGAGGACGGCCTGCGCTGGGAACCCGACGAGCCCCGGCTCGCGCTGGCCGCCAAGTACACCGTCGACGCGGTGGCCCTGGACGGCCACGGGCGCAGGTCCGCACGGCACACCACGTTCACCACGTTCGTCCCCGACGAGCGCTTCATCGGCTACGTCACCCCGGAGAACCGCTCCACGGTCGGCACCGGAATGATCGTCTCCCTGGAGTTCAACCGGGAGATCGAGCACCGCGCGGCAGTCGAGCGGGCCGTCCACGTCACGGCGCGACCGGCGGTCGAGATCCGCCCGCACTGGTTCGGAAAGGACCGTCTCGACTTCCGCCCCCAGCGGTACTGGAAACGCGGCACCCAGGTCACCGTCTCCCTCCGGCTCCGGGACGTCGAGGGCGCGCCCGGCGTCTACGGGCTGCAGTACAAGACGTTCTCCTTCACCGTCGGCCGCAGCCAGGTCTCCGTGGTCGACGCGGCCGCGCACACCATGCAGGTACGGCGGGACGGGGCGCTGCTCGCCACCGTGCCGATCACGGCCGGGGCGCCCCGGCACACCACCTACAACGGGAAGATGGTGGTGATGGAGATGCTCGAGCTGACCCGGATGAACGGCGCCACGGTCGGCTTCAAGAAGCAGAACGGCAAGGGCGAGTACGACATCCCGGACGTCCCGCACGCCCTGCGCCTCACCGACTCCGGCACCTTCCTGCACGGCAACTACTGGGCGCCGAACGCCCCCGGCCACGTCAATGTCAGCCACGGCTGCGTGGGGCTCATGGACGTCAAGGGCGGCAGCTCCGACACCCCGGCCGGCTGGTTCTTCGACCGCAGCCTCGTCGGGGACGTCGTCCAGGTCGTCCACAGCAATGACAAAAAGGTCGCTCCCGACAACGGCCTCGGAGGATGGAACATGGGCTGGAAGGAGTGGAAAGCGGGCAGTGCGGTCAAGTAACCCGAAGGGAGGCGGGGATGGCGCCAGGTGCATGGTCAATGTTGCGACGGAACGGTGACCTTCAGCTGACACGATCCCCAAAACCTTGCAGTTAATATGCGCCAATGCGTGCGCGGGATGCGCCGGGGTGCGGGCCTGACCAGGGCCGGCGAGGGGAGAGCAACTTGAACGTGCGGCCGATATCGGGGGCGTCGGTTGACGCGCGCGGGCGTTGGGCCAAGGGGCGGCCGGCACTCATATCCGGGGTGCTGCTGCTGGCCGTCACCGCGTGCGGAGGGGGCGGCTCGGGTTCCGGACCCGGTTCCGGCGACGGCAAGGGCAAGGATGCGGACGCGGCGCAGACCAAGCAGTCGGCGGCCGTCGTCACCATCGCGCCCAAGGACGGCGCGAAGTCCGTCGAGACCAGCGGCGTCCTCAAGGTCAGCGCAAGCAAGGGCAAGCTGACCACGGTCGAGGTCAAGGGCCCCAAGGGCAAGGAGATATCCGGGAAGATCACCGCCGACGGTGCCGACTGGACGCCGTCCACCCACCTGGCCGCGTCCACCAAGTACTCGGTGCACGCGGTCGCGAAGGACTCCGAGGGGCGTGAGGCCGCGGAGGACTCCAGCTTCACCACGCTCACTCCGCAGAACACCTTCATCGGCACCTTCACCCCCGAGGACGGTTCCACCGTCGGCGTCGGGATGCCGTTCTCCGTCCGTTTCACCCGGGGCATCACACACCCCGAGGACGTGGAAAAGGCGATCAGCATCAAGACCGAACCGGCCGTCGACGTCGAGGGCCACTGGTTCGGCAACGACCGCCTCGACTTCCGCCCGGAGCACTACTGGAAGTCCGGTACGAAGGTCACGGTGAGCCTGAACCTCGACGGCGTCGAGGGCCGGCCGGGCGTCTACGGCAAGCAGGACAAGACGGTGAAGTTCACCATCGGCCGCAACCAGGTCTCCATCGTCGACGCCAAGACCCACCAGATGAAGGTCACCCAGGACGGCAAGGTCGTCAAGACCATCCCGGTCACCACCGGCAAGCCGGGCTACGACACCTGGAACGGCCAGATGGTCATCAGCGAGAAGCTCCGGGTGACCCGCATGAACAGCGAGACGGTCAACCTCGGCAAGGAGTACGACATCAAGGATGTCCCGGACGCCATGCGGCTGACCGACTCCGGCACCTTCATGCACGGCAACTACTGGGCCGGCGGCGCCTTCGGCAACTACAACGCCAGCCACGGCTGCATCGGCCTGAGGGACGTGCGGGGCGGCTACGACCGCGGGTTGCCGGCCGGCTGGATGTACGACCACTCCATCCTCGGCGACGTGGTGATCGTCAAGCACGCCCATGACGAGATCGTCTCCCCGGACAACGGGCTCAACGGCTGGAACATGTCGTGGGAGAAGTGGAAGGCGTAGCCGTACGGCGGTGATGTGGTTCTACGCCGATGGCGGTCCCCGGTGTGAGGCGGTGTTTTCTGGGGGAAATCCCCCAGACCTCCTGCGCACCGGGGACGCTGTCGTTAGTCCCCGTTAACCTGCCTGCATGACCGTGAATCTCGAAGTCGCCGAAGGCGTCGGCACCATCCGCCTCGACCGTCCGCCCATGAACGCGCTGGACGTCGCCACCCAGGACCGGCTCAAGGAGCTGGCCGAGGAGGCGACCCGTCGTGACGACGTACGGGCCGTGATCGTGTACGGCGGGGAGAAGGTGTTCGCGGCGGGCGCGGACATCAAGGAGATGCAGAACATGGACCACACGGCGATGGTCCTGCGCGCCCGCGCCCTGCAGGACTCGTTCACCGCGGTGGCCCGCATCCCCAAGCCGGTGGTCGCGGCGATCACGGGCTATGCGCTCGGCGGCGGCTGCGAGTTGGCGCTGTGCGCGGACTACCGGATCGCGGCTCAGAACGCCAAGCTGGGCCAGCCCGAGATCCTGCTGGGCCTGATCCCGGGCGCCGGCGGCACCCAGCGGCTGTCCCGGCTGGTCGGCCCGTCGAAGGCCAAGGACCTGATCTTCACCGGCCGGATGGTCAAGGCGGACGAGGCGCTGACGCTGGGTCTGGTGGACCGGGTGGTGCCGGCCGAGGAGGTCTACACTGCCGCGCACGAGTGGGCGGCGAAGCTGGCGCAGGGCCCGGCGATCGCGCTGCGGGCCGCGAAGGAGTCGATCGACA
Source organism: Streptomyces sp. NRRL S-646 (assembly GCF_000720765.1). Classification (GTDB taxonomy): domain Bacteria; phylum Actinomycetota; class Actinomycetes; order Streptomycetales; family Streptomycetaceae; genus Streptomyces. Next base: position 31,878 of record NZ_JODC01000031.1, on the reverse strand, counting down.
CCGGTCTGGAGACGGACATCGAGACGGGCCTGGCCGTCGAACGGAACTGGTTCGCGGGTCTGTTCGCGACGGAGGACCGCGAGCGCGGGATGCGGAGCTTCGTGGAGGAAGGGCCGGGCAAGGCGAAGTTCCTCTGAACCACTTGCAATTGACGCGCTGTCTGATCCGGGGTCCCTCGATGGGGCGGTTTATGGGAGCCTTAAGACAACCTTAAGTCTGCCTTGTCGAGGGAGACCGTCGATTGCCTCCACGAGAGCCTTCAGCGCAGGTCGGGCGGGCTGCGGAAGCCTCTGAACTGCCCGTGGCATATGTCAACCGGCCTATTCGGAACGACGTATTCCGGGGGGCGTATTCCTCAGGAACGGCCCCGGAGGGCGCTCTGGGCGGCCATGATGGGGGCATGGCGGGGCTGGAGGGCATCGAACAGCCGCGGGGACACGGCCGTGCGACGGCGGCGCGCTGGTCGCCCGCGGTAGAGGACGAACGGGCGCTCAAGGCGCTGGAGTTGTTCGGCAACCCGACCGAGGCGGAGGTGCCGCTGCCGTCCCGCCCGGAGTCCGCCGCCACCGCTCGCCGTCTCGCCCAGGTCGTGGTCCTGCGCCAGTGGGGCCTGACTCCCAAGATGACAGAGGACGCCGTCCTTCTCGTCTCCGAACTGGTCGGCAACGCGGTCCGCCACACCGGCGCCCGTGTCTTCGGCCTTCGGATGCGCCGCCGCCGGGGCTGGATCCGCATCGAGGTCCGCGACCCCTCCCGGGGCCTGCCCTGCCTGATGCCGGTCCAGGAGACGGACATCAGCGGCCGGGGCCTGTTCCTGGTCGACAAGCTCTCCGACCGCTGGGGAGTCGACCTCCTGCCGCGCGGCAAGACGACCTGGTTCGAAATGAGGGTGGCGGACCGTTAGCCGGGGGTCGCGGGTCGGCCGAATGGCCTGATTGTTGTCGGTCGCGACCCGAAAAATGTCCCCCGATCGGGTCAATCGGCCGTTTTCTTACCCTTCGCCTCTTAAATGGTGCGGTGACCTCGACCGACCGCCGGACGGCGCTACGCACGGGCGCCGGCCTCCTCGCCGCAGGCGCCCTCACCGCAGGCTGCGCACCGAACGGCGCCGTCGTGCACCCCACTTCACCGGCGCACCCGTCGTCCGTGCCACGCTCCACGCCCGCCGCCGCCCCCGCCCCCCGCCTCCTCCCCGGCCGACCCGCCCAGCTCACCCAAGGCCCCCGCACCCACCCCCGGGTCGCCCTCACCTTCCACGGCCAGGGCGACCCCGCCCTCGCCCACACCCTCCTCACCGAGGCCGAGAAGCACGGCGCCCGCCTCACCGTCCTGGCCGTCGGCAGCTGGCTCGACCAGTACCCGGACATGGCCCGCCGTGTCCTCGACGGCGGCCACGACCTCGGCAACCACACCCAGCGCCATCTGGCCGTCAACGCCATGTCCGAAGCCGACGCCCGCAGCGAGATCACCGCCTGCGCCGACCGCCTCGGGCACCTCACCGGCTCCATCGGCACCTGGTTCCGGCCCTCCCGCGCACCCCTCGCGTCCCCGCTGGTCCTGCGTCTGGCCCGCAGCGCCGGCTATCCGCACGTCCTCTCGTACGACGTCGACTCCCTCGACTACACCCGGCCCGGCGCCGACGCCGTCCGGCGCAAGGTCCTCGACGAGGTCCGGGGCGGCTCCGTGGTGAGCATGCACTTCGGGTATCCGGACACGGTCGCTGCCCTCCCCGTCGTACTGGAAGAACTCGCCCGCCGCGGCCTGGCCGCGGTGACCACCACGGAGCTGTTCAGCTGATGAACCCCACCCGGCTCGCCCGCGCCCTCGTCGCGACCGCCGTCCTCGCCTCGCTCACCACCCTCGCCGCCTGCACCAGCGCCCCGTACCACGAGGACGAGGCCCTCGGCAAGAAGGCCGCCGTGGCCCCGGCGAAGAAGAAGGCCGCCGTCCCGGGCCTGGCCGGCATGCCGCCCGTCCTCGACCCGCACGACGTGTACGCGGCCGACCGCCCGAACCAACTCGCCCCGGCGGTACGGGACTTCCCGTCGCGGGTCTACGTCCCCAACACCAACTCCAACACCGTCTCCGTCATCGACCCGAAGACGTACAAGGTCATCGAGACGATCCCGGTCGGCGCCCAGCCCCAGCACGTCGTCCCCTCCTGGGACATGAAGACGCTGTGGGTCAACAACGACCGCGGCAACACCCTCACCCCCATCGACCCGAGGACGGGGAAGGCCGGCAAGGCCGTCGACGTGCACGACCCCTACAACCTCTACTTCACGCCGAACGGCAAGTACGCGATCGTGATGGCCTCCCTCGACCGCGAACTCGTCTTCCGCGACGCGCACACCATGAAGGTCGAGAAGACCGTCCCGGTCAGCTGCTACGGCGTCAACCACGCCGACTTCTCCCTCGACGGCCGCTACTTCATCGTCTCCTGCGAGTTCAGCGGCGAGCTGCTCAAGGTCGACACGGCGAAGATGAAGGTGACCGGGCAGGAGAAGCTGCCGTTCCAGGGCGCGATGCCGCAGGACGTCAAGATCTCACCCGACGGCAAGAGGTTCTACATCGCCGACATGATGGCCGACGGTGTGTGGATCCTGGACGGCGACAAGTTCACCAGGCCCACCCTCCTGCCCACCGGCAAGGGCGCCCACGGCCTCTACGTCAGCCGCGACTCGCGCGAGATGTACATCTCCAACCGGGGCGAAGGCACCATCTCCCTCTTCGACTTCGCGCAGAACAGGCTCACCAAGAAGTGGCACCTGCCGGACGGCGGCAGCCCCGACATGGGCGGCGTCTCGGCGGACGGCAAGGTCCTGTGGCTGTCGGGGCGCTACAACTCCGAGGTGTACGCCATCGACACCCGCACCGGCACCCAGCTGGCCCGCATCAAGGTCGGCAGCGGCCCGCACGGCCTCGCGGTGTACCCGCAGCCGGGTCGCTACTCGCTCGGCCACACGGGCATCTTCCGCTGAAACACAGCGAGTTGGGGCGGCCCGGGAGATGCCGCCGAACGGGTGACGTTGCGCATTCCGCCGCCGCGGGACGGGGATCGTCCCCACCATGATCACAACTCGCCTGCGGCGGCGGGCCGCTGTCGTCGTCCTGTCCCTCGCTGCCGTCTTCGCGACGACGGCAGCGACCGTTCCCACCGTCACCCCCGCGAAGGCCGCCGCCCCTGCCTGTCCCCAGTTCGACGACCCCATCAAGGCGGCAGTCGACCGCCGGGTCGACGTCGACCGCATCACGCCCGCCCCGGTCTGGCGCAAGACCTGCGGCACGCTCTACCGCAGCGACAGCCGCGGCCCCGCGACCGTCTTCGAGCAGGGCTTCCACCCCAAGGACGTCATCAACGGCCAGTACGACATCGAGCAGTACGTCCTGGTCAACCAGCCCTCCCCGTACGTGTCGACGACGTACGACCACGACCTCTACAAGACCTGGTACAAGTCGGGCTACAACTACTACATCGACGCTCCCGGCGGCGTCGACGTCAACAAGACCATCGGTGACACCCACAAATGGGCCGACCAGGTCGAGGTGGCCTTCCCGGGCGGCATCGCGCGGCAGTACATCATCGGCGTCTGCCCGGTCGACAAGAAGACCAAGACCGAGATCATGAACGACTGTCAGAGCAACCCGTACTACGAGCCCTGGCACTGAGCAGTACCTCTGCCCCCACGGGGCGAAAGCCCGCCGCCTGGAACGTCCGCATGCTGCGGGCGTTCCCCGGCGCGACCTGCGCCCACAGCGGCTCCGTGGCGAGATGGCGGGCCGCCGTCACCAGAGCCCGGCCCAGTCCCCGGTGCCGTACCCCCTCGTCGACCTCGACGGAGACCTCCAGCCGTCCGGCGATCCCGCGGCCCAGCACCAGCACACCGCCGTCCGTCTGCCAGGCACGCACGTCGTCGCGCCGCCGGCGGGCGTACACGATCCGCGGATGGTCGCCGTCCTCGATCTCGTTCAGCGCGAGGGGTGGCCCGCCCGGCAGCGGGGAGCCGACCAGCATGGCGTCGATGGTCTCCGACGTACGGCCCGTCCGCTGGATGAAGGCCGCCAGGAACAGCGGGTTCATCGTCGCGGCGAGCGCGTCGCAGGGCGCGGCGGCGAGGGCGTCGTACACCCAGCGCGGATCCTCGTCCGTGAAGACGACCGAGTGAGCGGTGAAGGAGAACACGCCCGCGTCCCGGTCACAGGCCTGCGGGACCACCGTCGTACGGCCGTCCGAGGGCGGGAAGACACCGCGGGCGGCCGCGTCGAGAATGTCCCGCAGAGTCTCCATCACCGCGCTCCTTGAGCCTCCACCCACTGGAAGGCCCAGACTCACACACATGCTGCGCTATCCGGGGGGAGACCCCCCAGACCCCCCGTACGACGGCACCGGACTTTTCACCATCGGCGAGCTGGCGCGGTCCACCGGCCTGACCGTGCGCACCATCCGTTACTGGTCCGACGAGGGCGTCCTGACTCCCGTGACCCGCTCCACCGGCGGCTACCGGCTCTACGACGCCGAGTCCGCCGCCCGTCTGGAACTGATCCGCACGCTGCGTGAGCTGGGCCTCGGTCTGGCGGACGTGCGCAAGGTGCTGGACGGGGAGCGGACGGTCGCGGAGGTCGCGGCGGCACACGTGGTGGCGCTGGACGCGCAGATCCGCTCCCTGAAGGTGACCCGTGCGGTGCTGTCGACCGTGGCGCGACGCGGCTCGACCGCAGAGGAGATGACCCTGATGAACAGACTGGCGCGGCTGTCGGCCGCCGAGCGGGCCCGTATCGTCGAGGACTTCACGACGGAGATCTTCGACGGGCTCGACACGGCCGACCCCGACATCCGCAAGCGGCTGCGGTTCGCCCCGGCGGACCTGCCGGACGAGCCGACCCCCGAGCAGGTGGACGCCTGGGTGGAGCTCGCCGAGATGATGCAGGACCCGGAGTTCCGGGCCCTGATGCGCAGGATGATCGAGTTCAACGCGGCGGACCGCGGCCCGGACGTGCCCGCGGGCACCTCGCTGTGGTTCATGAGCCGCCTGGTGCAGCTCGCGGGGGAGGCCCTGGAGCGGGGCGTCGCCCCGGAGGCGCCCGAGGCCGAGGAGCTCCTGCGCGGGCTGCTCGGCGACGCGGACCCTGCCGAGGTGCTGAAGCGGCTGGAGGCGGGCACCAACGTCCGCGTGGCCCGGTATCGCCAGTTGTGGGCGGTCGTGGCGGGGCTCGGGCCGCAGGCGGCGTACGAGCCGGAGTTCGCGTGGGTGGTCGCCGCACTGAGGGCACGCGTGGCCAGCTAATCTGACCTGCGTCAGTACGACAGCAAGACATGCGGTTTACGGAGAAAAGGGGCGGATCGGTGGCCGACATCGAAGCAGCACGCAAGGAGTTCCAGCGGATCGACACCGACGGCGACGGGTTCATCACCGCCGCGGAGTTCAAGACCGCCCTCGCCCAGGAGGGCGACTGGAACGTCACCGAGTCGGTCGCCGCGGTGATCATCAAGACCCGTGACCTGAACGGCGACAAGGTGCTGTCGTTCGACGAGTTCTGGGCGTACCTGAACAAGTGACCTGAGCGGCAAGGGGGCGCCCGATGGGGCGCCCCCTTCCTTCATGCCCGCTGTCTCCGGTACTGCCCCGGCGCCACCCCGAACTCCCGCTTGAAGGCCTTGGCGAAGGCGAATTCCGAGGTGTAGCCGGTCTGTTGGGCGATCCGGCGCAGGGGAAGGTCCTCCTCGCGCAGGAGGCGGCCCGCGGTCGTCATGCGCCACCAGGTGAGGTAGGCGAGCGGCGGTTCGCCGACCAGCGTGGTGAAGCGGCGGGCGAAGGCGGCGCGGGACAGTCCGCTCTCGGCGCCGAGCTCCTCGACCGTCCAGGGGCGGGCCGGGTCGCCGTGGATGGCGCGGAGGGCCGCCGCCACGGCCGGGTCGTCGAGCGCGGCCGACCAGCCGGTGATCTTGCGGTCGTGCTGCCACCAGGCGCGCAGGATGTACAGCAGCAGGGTGTCCAGCAGCGAGGTGACGATGGCGTCCGAACCGGGCTGCGGCTCCTCCAGCTCCATGCCGAGCAACTCCACCGCCGCCCGCAGCGAGCGGTGGGCGCCGACCTGGGCGGGCAGGTGCACCACGTCCGGCAGCTCGGAGACCAGCCGGTGGGTGCGGCTGCGGTCCATCTCGTAGGAGCCGCAGAGCAGGACCGCGTCCGGCGTCCCCTCCCTCGGCGTGGGCGGGGGCGCGGGCCACCGGTTGTCCGACCCCGGCCGTACATGCTCCAGCGGCACGTCGAGCCCGCTGGCCAGCGCATGCCCCCGCCCGTGCGCCAGGAACACCACGTCCCCGGGCCCGACCGCCACCGGCTCCCCCTCCGCCGGGATCAGCCACGCCGACCCGCGCAGCACCACATGGAACCCGGCCCCGGGGGATGCCTCGAAGCGCATGCCCCAGGGCGCGTACTTGTCCCGGCGCGAGGAGTGCGGCCGCCCGGTGCGCATCGCGCTCACGGCGTCACTGAGTACGTCCATGTCCGAACGGTAGCCGGGGGTCGTACCGGAGAGACGATCGGACAGGAAAGGGAGAGCGGTGGACATGGATCGTCTCGCACACCGCCACCTAGCGTGTTCCGCATGCCAACAACCGCACGCACAGTGCTTTTTCATGAAATCGGCGGACCCGAGGTGCTCACCATCGAGGACGTGACCGTCCCCGACCCCGCCCCCGGCCAAGTGGTCGTACGGGTCGAGGCGTTGGGCCTCAACCGTGCCGAAGCCCTGTTCAGGTCCGGCGGTTACTACTACCAGCCCGCCCTCCCCGCCTCCCGGCTCGGCTACGAGGCCGCCGGCATCGTCGAGGCGGTCGGCGAGGGCGTGACCGAACTGGCCGTCGGCGACCCGGTGATGACCGGCCCCGGCATCGAGATGAGCGCGCAGGGCGTGTACGCCGAGCAGGTCGTCCTGCCCGAGACCGCGGTCCTGCGCCGCCCCGACTCCGTCGACGCCGTCACCGGCGCCGCGGCCTGGCTGACGTACACGACCGCGTACGGCGCCCTGCTGGAGACCGCCGGCCTCAGGCCCGGCGACCATGTGCTGATCACCGGCGCGTCCAGCGGCGTCGGCACCGCGGCGATCCAGGTCGCCCGCCGCGTCGGCGCGATCCCGCTCGCCACCACCCGGACCGAGGCGAAACGGGACCGGCTGCTGGAGCTCGGCGCGGCCGAGGTGATCGTCACCGGGGAGTCGGCGCCCGAGGCCGTGGCCAAGGAGGTCAAGCGGATCACCGGGGGCAATGGCGCCGAAGTGATCTTCGACGCGATCGGCGGCCCCGGCTTCGGAGCGCTGGGCGAGGCCCTGGCCCCGGGCGGCTCCCTGGTCGTCTACGGCTGGCTGGACACCCGCCCGGCCGAGATTCCCCGGAACTGGCCCTTCACCCTCCACACCTACGCCAACCTGATCCTCACCAACACGCCCGCCGGCCGCCGCCGCTCGACCTCCTTCCTCAACGCGGGCCTCGCCGACGGCGGGTTCCGCCCGGTCGTCGGCGAGGTCCTCGACGGCCTCGACCGCATCCAGGACGCCCACCGCCTGATGGAGTCCAACCGGCACACGGGCAAGATCGTCGTACGGGTCTGAGGGCTCCCACCCGCTTGGCGCAGCCCGCGGAATAGGCCGCCGCTCTCCGAGGTTGATCCGACCCAGACCTATGCACGTGCATCATCCAGGGAAGGGCCTGTCATGAAGATCGGCATCATCGGCGCGGGCAACATCGGCGGCAACCTCACCCGGCGGCTCACCGCCCTCGGACACGACGTCCTGGTCGCCAACTCCCGCGGCCCCCAGACGCTCAACGAGCTGGCCGAGGAGACCGGCGCGACCCCGGTACCCGTGGAGGAGGCGGCGCGCGGCGCGGAGGTCGTGGTGATCACGATCCCCGTCAAGGCGATCCCGAACCTGCCGGCAGGCGTCCTGGACGGCGCGGCCGAGAACGTCGCCGTGATCGACACCGGCAACTACTACCCCCGGCAGCGGGACGGCAGGATCGCGGCGATCGAGGACGAGGGCCTCACGGAGAGCGCCTGGACGGCGCGGCAGCTCGGTCACACCGTCGTCAAGGCGTTCAACGGCACCTTCGCCCAGGACATCCTGGAGCGGCCGCGCCCGGCGGGCGACCCCGACCGGCAGGCGGTCCCGGTCGCGGGCGACGACGAGGCCGCGAAGCGCGTGGTCAGGAACCTGATCGACGAACTCGGCTTCGACACGGTCGACACGGGCACCCTCGCCGACTCCTGGCGCCAGCAGCCGGGCACCCCCGTCTACGGACTGCGGGCGGGCGTGGACGAGGTGACCAAGGCGCTGGCGGAGGCACCCCGGGAACGCCCGGCGGACTTCCGGGCGTAACGGCGGCGCGTGGCCGTCACGCGCTCGTGGCCCACTCCTTCAGCGCGGCCTTGTCGGCGAAGTCCGCGACATCCTTGTCGTGCGGCTCGCTGGTGTACTGGTGGAAGCGCCACTTGGCCTTGATACGGGGCTTGCCCGCCGTGACGTAGTCGGCGATCCAGAGGCCGTCACCGGCGTACGAGGTCGTGTCTACGTTGAGCCAGAAGTCGCGATTGGTGTAGAGCACGACCTGGTTGTTCGGCCGCAGTTCCTTCACCTTGCGGATGAACAGGTCCTTCTCCGCGTTGCTCGCGTGCGTCCCGGCGCTGGTCCGCTCCCAGTCCACGGCGAGGATGTCGCCCGCCTTCTCCGGGGCGTGCCGGACGAAGTAGTCGGCCTGGGCCTGGAGATGGCCCGGCCACAGGAAGTGGTAGAAGCCGACGACGAGGCCCGCGTCGCGACCGTGTTTTGTCTGGGCGCCGAGTCTCGGATTGACGTACGAGCGGCCCTCCGTCGCCTTGATGAAGACGAAGGAGAGGCCGTCCGTGCCGTACGAGGAGGACTGGTAGGCGCTCACATCGATACCGCGCAGCATGGATGGACTCCCTGAAGTGCCGGTGGGGGGACAGCGGTTGATTCATCCCCACCTTTGCACGGGTGATCCGTTCCGGATGTGGAAACGACGTGGAAACGTCAGCCCCGGGCCGCCGCGGAGGCCAGCACCGACGCGGACTTCGCCGACCAGTCGGAAGTGATCACACTCGCGTGATCCGCCGCCAGCAGGGCCAGCCGTGCGGCGACTTCCGCGTCCGTGGGGTTGGTCGACGAGATCGCCGGAGACACGTTGTAGGCGTCCGTCATGATCAGGATGTAGTGGTTGGCGGAGTAGAAGGACGTGTCGTAGCCGTTGTTCACGTACGTCGCCGCGTCCCCGTCGAAGAAGACGAACCAGGGGCGGATCGAGGAGTCGTAGCGGCTGGTGCGCGGGTCGCCGTTCGCCGCGTCCAGCACCGCCGGGAAGGCCTGTGCCGCCGAGATGTTCCCCGCCGCGTACAGGTCGCGCAGATGGTCGCCGTACTCCTCGTCGGTCCAGTAGTGGTCGAAGGGGTTCGACTTCTCCACCGTCCCGGGGATCAGTTCGAAGACGAACTTGCCCTTGAGGGCGTCGCGGGACGGCCAGGCGTTCGCCTTCGCGGCTGCGTCGAGGGTGGAGTACGAGGACCCCAGCAGGTCCGACGGCTTGTAGACGCTGCTGCCGAGCTTCTGCGACACCAGCGTGTCGAACTCGTCGGGTCCGAGGCCGACGTTGTTGTTGAAGCCGACCTTCATCTCGACCTTGACGATGACCGGCGCGTGATTCGGATGCAGTTGCTCCCAGGCCGCCATGTTATCCAGGCAGCTGCCGAGGTCCTGGTTGCGGTCCTTGCTGTACAGCTCGCTCGGCTCGTCCGCGTACTCGCAGTTGTTGTCGTTGCCGAGCGGGTTGCTGTGGCTGACCCGCCACCGCCTGTTCAGGCTGTCCGCGTAGACGTCGAGCTCGAGCAGCGAGGCCCCCGAGTCCAACGCCTGTGCCCAGTACGTGTACTTGTCCTTCTCGTAGGCGTTGTGCGTCCCGATCGTCGTCGTCTCGGAGAACTTCGGTGCCGCCGCGTGGGCGTTGCCGGGTACCGCCATCAGCATCGCGACCGCGCCCATGAGCGCCGCCGGCCGTCTCGCAACCCTCATGGGTCAAGTCCCCTTCACTGTCGCCGAGTTGGCGGCAGCGTAGGGGAAAGCCGTTACCGGCCGGTAGACCTAAGGGGAACGCCGACCTCCGTCGGGCAAAGGGGAGTTCAGTACTCGATGATGTTCATCTTGGGCTTCTTCCGCTGGGCCTTCTGCTTGGTCCTGGCCTGGAGATTCGCCTTGTCCTTCGGGTTGCCCGTACTCGCGACACGAGGGCGCCCGGACTCGATCGGTCGGCTCAGGGCCGGCCCGCCGGCGAGCCCGGGCGCGGCACCGCCGGCACGCCGAGGGCAGGCGGCTGGACGCCAAGGAGACCCGGCTCAGGGACCTGGCCGTACCGTGCCCGGACGCACCGGACTGACCCGGTCCCATTCGCTCCACGGGTCAGCCCGTGGCCTCCGCGTCGGCGAGCGCCAGGGCTTCTTCCCGTGTGGCGAGCGGGGTGAACCGGTCCATGAGGTTTCCCGCGTGCAGGATCCTCAGGATCATCGGATGCGGGCAGACGAGTAACAGCCAACCGTGCCGCTCCCTGACCCGCCGCTCGGCGTGGCACAGCAGTCGTAGTCCGTAGCAGTCGAAGAACTCGACCGGAGTCAGATCGATCACCACGGTTCGACCTCGAGCGGCTGTCGCGGTGTCCAGGTCCGGCATGATTTGTTGGGCGGCGGCGATGTCGACCTCGCCGTGGAACTCGATGACGGTGCATCCGCTGACCTGTTGGCTGCGGATGTGCCCATAGGGCCATGCCTTGTTGCCCTGTTGCACGGCGTCTCCCCCGGTGAGCCCAGCTGCCCGAGATCTCGGGAGCAAGGACGCTTTCGCCACCAGGGGCTGGGGCGGCAACAGGCGGCCAGCGTATGACCCATTCCCGCCTCTTGCGCGACAAAACGATTCTCTGTACGAGGAGTTCGCTCGATGGGGCGTTTTTCAACATATCTGCTTGACATGGCTCGCCTCGGCTCTCCGTGGCTCGCAGACGTCAAGGAGAGCCGAGGCTTTCCTGCCTGTCGTGTTCTGTGACACGTCGGGTGGAGAGTCCGGACCGGATGATCCTTTCGCTTTCTCGCCGTGTTCACACGACCGCGGTGTACGACGGTCACACGGTCTCGGGCACGCCGTTCGACGTGGGTCCGGGGATCGTCTTGGTCAGGTCGCTGGGCGGTGCCGAGGAGGTGGCCGCTGCCGTCTCCCGGGCGAGGAAGGCGCCGAGTTCGCCGATGGTGCTCATGAGGGGTGCGGGGAAGACGACCGTGCTGTTCTTGTCCACGGCGATCTCCACCAGGCTCTGCAGGTTGCGCAGTTGCAGGGCCAGGGGGTGGGCCATCATCGTGTCGGAGGCGTCACCGAGGGCGGCGGCCAGGGACTCGCCCTCCGCGTTGATGATCTTCGCTCGCTTCTCCCGCTCGGCCTCGGCCTGGCGGGCCATGGCGCGCTTCATGGTGTCGGGCAGCTGGATGTCCTTGAGCTCGACCAGGGTGACCTGGACGCCCCATTCCGCTGTGGTGACGTCGAGGATCTCGCGGATGTCCAGGTTGATGCGGTCGGTCTCGGAGAGGGTCTCGTCGAGGGTGTGTTGGCCGACGACCTTTCGCAGGGTGGTCTGGGCGATCTGGTTGATCGCGGCGTGGACGTTCTCGACGGCGATGACCGACTTCACCGCGTCGGTCACCCGGAAGTAGGCGACCGCCGACACGTCCACGCTCACGTTGTCCCGCGTGATGATCCCCTGGGACTGGATGGGCATGGTGACGATCCGCAGTGACACCCGGTGCAGCACATCCACGAACGGGATGATGATCCGCAGCCCCGGATCCCGGGTTCCCACCAGGCGACCGAAGCGGAACAGCACTCCCTGCTCGTACTGCTTGACGATTTTCAAGGCCATCGCGAGTGCCAGGACGGCAAGAGCCGCGACGACGACCAGTAGGAAGATCAGGACTCCCATGAGCTGCTCCTCAGGTTGAGGGCCGCGTCGTTGTCGCGCGCGGTCCCGGGGACGGGTGATCGGGTGGTGGCGCGTGAGTCACGGGGGCACCGGCACGTTTCCCGGGTGCTCGGGCCTCTGTGAGAACCGCGCCTTGTCACCTGAGCGGGCGCGGTGCGGGCCGCGGGCCCGCCAAGTGTCCAGCATCCCTTGCTGCTCGCGTCTGCCGCTTGGGCTGAACGGTCCCCGGAGCGCCGGGGTTTGCGAGGAGAGACTCAGCCGTTGTCGGCGGGGAGTGGGACGGTCCACTCCAGGACGGTGCCGGTGGGACGACGGGGAGTGAGAGTGAGGGTGCCGCCGGGCTCCACGGCTCGGGCGTGGAGATTGGCCAGTCCGCCGCAGCGGGTGCGGGCGGGGTCGATGCTGCGGCCGTTGTCGGCGACCCGCAGCGGCGGGCGGGTGGCGGTGGCCTCGGCGTCGACAGCGGTGGCGTGGGCGTGCCGGGCGGTGTTGGTGAGGGCTTCGCGCAGTACGGCGGGCAGCTGGTCGGCGATGTCGTCGGCGACCAAGGTGTCCAGCAGTCGGTCATCCGCATGGCGGGCTGAAGCCCGGGACGGCGGAGGCCAGGCCGGTCTCGGTGACCAGCCGGGTCCGCAGGCCGGTGTCGTTTCGTTGGCTTTCCGACCGTGGGCGGACGGGGCGCCCTCGGTGCAGACGAGAGCGGCCGCGGTCCTCCTGTCCGCGCTTCTGTCCGACCTCACCCGTACCCGACCCGGCGAGTCCTGACCGTGGTTGGCCGTAGGCGCACTGTCGGCCGACCTGGAAGCGGCACTAGGCTGACCGACGAGGCCCGAGCCCCCGGCAGCAGCTCAGTCGCTCTGCTCCAGGGAGGCGCGCCGTGCACGCAGGTCTCGGCACCAGCGATGCGCGCGCCTCGGTTCGGCGTCGGGGCGTCGGACGCACCGTAACGAGATCCTTCTGTCGGCCGGTCGGTGGCCTGCGATGAACGCCACCATGCGTCCGCCGACGACCACCCGGGCCCCGGCTTGTGGACCTGTTCCCTCCTGCAGGTCGCGTACGCGACCCGAGTACCGGCGAAATTCACGCCCAGCCACGCAAGGAGTCCCCTGTGACCGCAACCGCTCCCGAGCCTCCCGAGGTCACCCTCGGCGACGAGTTCGGCAAGGAACTCGACCGCATACGTGCCGAGATCATCGCCACGCGCGGCGCCGACGACGCGCGCTACATCCGTACGGTGATCGCCGTGCATCGCGGCCTGGAGGCGGGAGGCCGGGTCGCCCTCGCCGTCTCGCTGTTCCCGCCCGCCTGGGTGGCGGGCACCGCCCTGCTCTCCCTCGCCAAGATCCTGGAGAACATGGAGCTGGGCCACAACATCCTGCACGGTCAGTGGGACTGGATGTGCGACCCGGCGATCCACTCGACGACCTGGGAGTGGGACTTCCTCGCCCCCGCCGAGGCCTGGAAGCACACCCACAACCACCTCCACCACACCTGGACCAACGTCGTGGACCGCGACCGCGACCTCGGGTACGTCGCCTTCCGGATGAGCGCCGACCAGGCCTGGCATCCGCGCCATCTCGCCCAGCCGTTCTACAACTTCCTGCTCGCGCCCCTCTTCGAGTGGGGCATCGCGCTGTACGACCTGGAACCGGATGCCGTCGTCGCCGGCCGCAAGCCATGGCGCTCCTTCCTCAGCGACGCGCGCGGGTTTCTCGCCAAGGCGACCCGCCAACTCGCCAAGGACTACGTGTTCTTCCCGCTGCTGGCCGGGCCCTCCGCACTGCCGTGTCTGCTCGGGAACCTCACCGCCAACACGGTGCGCAACCTGTGGACCCACACCATCATCTTCTGCGGGCATTTCCCCGGTGACGTCCAGACGTTCACCGAGGAGCACATCGAGGACGAGACCCGCGGTGAGTGGTACCTGCGTCAGGTCCAGGGCTCCGCCAACATCGAAGGCGGCCCGCTCTTCCACGTCCTCAGCGGCAATCTCGGCCATCAGATCGAGCACCATGCCTTCCCGGATCTGCCCAGCAACCGCTACGCCGAGATCGCCCCGCACATGCGTGCACTCTGCGAGAAGCACAACATCCCGTACATCACCGGACCGTTGTGGCGGCAGTACGGCTCCACCTGGGGACGCATCCTGCGCTTCGCCGTACCGACCGGATGAACTGCGCGGACGGAACCGTATGTCGTCGCGGCCGTCGTGCCGAACCCCGTTGCCGACCGTGACCGCGACGCGGGCGACCGTTCGGATTCCCCTGATCGCAGGAGACGGCCGTCGCAGTCCGACCGGTGTGAGGTACGCACCGTTCTCCTGCGGCGGCCGTCCTTCTTGCGGGGAGGACGCTGTCACTGACCGGCAGGCACCGACATGTGCAGCAGCCGTTGGGTGATCTCCCGGTACTGCCTCAGGGCGAGCCGTAGTTCCTCGGTCTGCACGTCGGCGTCCGGGTCCTGCCAGCCTGTGCGCAGGACGCGCCGTCGTTCCGCGAGGGTGTCGGCGAACCGGGTGGTGACCTCGTCGAGGACGGCGTCGGCCTCTTCCACCGCTTGGCGCGGCCCGTCGACGAAGGTGGCCAGGGCCTGCTGGAGACGCAGGGCCAGCTTGCCCCGGTCGCCCTGCGGGATCAGGTCCGGGCCGGGCGTGCGATCGGGGCCGTCGGCGCCGGTGCCGGGCTCACGCGGTGCGTGAGCGGAATCGGTGCGGGCCGCCTGCGGGGCGAGCCGGGTCGGATCCGGGCTCCCAGGCTGGGGCTGCGGTGCGGGTTCGGCGTCGTGGGACATCAGGTGCTGCTTCCCTTCGCGTGGCGTCGGGTCAGTGGCCACGGCGCTTTGCCTTGGCCGTCGGGGGCAAAGGGCCGGGGCGGGGTGGCAGGCTGTCCGGTGACCAGTGCTTCGAAGAGGCTTCGGGATTCGACCATCGCCTCCCGCATGTCCTCGGTACCGCTCGGCCCGTGGGCCGCCGTGTGCATGCTGCGGTAGCCCTGGACGTGGTGGGCGTGGTGGACGGAGAGGGCGGCGATCTGGTCCTCGTACCGCTCGCCGTCGGGGAAGCCGCGGTCCCTTGCCAGGCGCGCCAGCAGTGTGTCCGCCTCGGTGACGGCCTGCTGCGGTGATTCGACGAACTGCTCCTGGATGGCGGCCCATCGCGTCCTGTAGCGCTCGCGGGCCGCGGGCGTCAGCGCCTGCTGCGTGAGGGAGCCGTGCTCCTGCACACGCTTGCCGAGTTCCTGTTCGGCGGCCTTGGTGTCGCCGTCGTGGTCGGCGACTGCGCGGGCGTACTCGGGTCCGAAGCGGCGCTTCAGTCCCTGCCCGCCACCGCCTCGGGTTCGTCCACGTCCCGTGTAGAGGAGGATGGCCAGGCCGATGACGGCCACGGCCATGATCACGACGATGATCATGGCTGCCTTCTCCGGCTCTCGGTGCGCACGCTGGTCTGCTTCATTGCCGTCGATTCCTGTCGGCTGGTCGAGTGTTCGGGCTGCCGGGTGGTGTCCGCCCGACGCGGGCACCCCCGGGGCGTTGGTGGTCAGGGCCTGAAGGCGTCCTTGGCCTTGTCGCCGGACTGCTTCAGGTTTCCGGAGACCCGGTCGGTCCTGCCTTCGCGTTGCAGTCGCCTGTTGCGGGTGGTCCGGCCGATGCGTTCGGTGACCCGGCCCTTGAACGCCTGTGTCTTGTGCTTGATGGTCTGTCCGACATTCATGGCCGGCCTCCTGCTTGTCTGGTGAGTGGGGTCCCGCGTGTGATCGCCGTACAGACCGTTGTCCCCGCGGGCAGGGGCGGGCTCCGGAACGGACTACCGGCGGCGGCCACTGCCGCGCCCGCGCATCGCGAAGCCGACGATCCAGACGACGAGCAGGACGGCGGCGACCCACCACAGGATCTGCATCGTGAAGCCGAACCCGAAGACCACCAGGATCAGCAGAAGGAGAAGAATCCAGATCATCGCCGGGCCTCCAGATCGCGGGAATTTCCTTGATTCCGCGGGGTCCGGGCGAAGCGGGAAGGTGGAATGCCGCGCCCCGATGTTCCGGAGTGGCATGGCCCTACGCCGTGTTGTCAGTCAACGCCCGGCAACCTCCTCTGTCAACGCGGCGTCGACACGGGCGAGTTCTGGGAGCTGCGCCGGGGCCGCCGGGATGAGCGGAGCCTCGGCGGGGGATTCGGCCGGCTCGGTCGACGGCGGGAGGATGTGGTCCTCCCACCACGAAAGGGCCATCACCCCGATGAGCAGGACGAAGGGGGTCGAAGCGGGAACGATCAGCGCGTACATGTGTACCGCCTGGTAGGGGATGCGTGCGACGCGGCGGGCGGCAGATCGTTGCCCGCTTGAAGCGCATCGGGGCTTCGCCGGGTTCTCGTGACGACGGGCGTGTGCGGGAACGGCCGGGCTCGTGACGCGGCGGGTTCCGGCACCGATGCGCAGGGTGCGCCCTCTGGGGAGCGCGTTGGCGGTGCGACGCTGCCGGGGGCCGGGGCGGCATGTCGCACGCTAGCCCTCGCCGCGGTTTCCCGACAGGTGGCAAGCAGCCATCAGTACCGGACGGGACGCGCTGACGTCGGACGGTACCCGCACGCGTCGGGCAGGACTACGCTGAGGGGTAAGGCCCCAGTCCCCGGTATCGATGCCGTGTTCTGCTCCCGGGGAGGCCCACCGTGTTCGTCCTGCTCCTCATCCTCATCGCCGTTCTCTTCGGCTTCGGCTTCCTTCACCCCGTCTGGTGGGTGGCGGCGGCGGTGCTGGTCTACGGCGCGACCCGCCACGGCCGCGATCGTGGCGGAGGCCGAAGCCGTGGCGGTTCCGATCTCGGGGACCATCGGCAGCCCCGGGACTACCGGGGCTATCAGGAGCGCCGGGATCGCCAGGACCGCTGGGACCGCCGCTACAGCCGCCAGAACCGGGCGCGCTGGCGGCGTGAGGACCGTCGGGACCATGACCACCACAGGTGACCCGTGGAGCGGGCGGGCAGCCACGGTCCGGGACGGCTCCGGCCAGACCGGAGACGTCGAACTCGTGAAGAGGTACATGCCATGCAACGCACAACCGTGCTCCAAGAGGACTGGTGGAAACTGCGGGCCGAGGCCACGTGGGGGAACGCATCGGCGGGGCAGGACCTCGTCGCACTGCGCGCCGAGAACGATCAGCTGCGGCGGGCGCTGACCGGCCGTGCGGTCATCGACCAGGCCTGCGGAATGGTGATGGTCCTGACCCCCTGCAGCCGCGGGGCGGCCAGGAACCTGCTGGTCGACGTCTCGCGGCAGTGCGGCACCAGACTTCCGGAGGTGGCCGCGGCCGTGGTCGCCGCCTGGGAGGGCAAGCCGCTCCCGGAGCGGATGCAGCGTGCGCTGCGTCGTGCACTGCGGCGGTTTCACGCGGAGGACCGAGGGTGCGGCTCGTCATCGGCCGATGAGTCGTCCAGATAGGGAGAGACCATGATCCACGCAGCCGACGTCCGGGAATGGCGCAACCGCGATGTCGTCGACCCCGAGTCGCACAAGATCGGTGTCCTGGAGGCGGTCTATGTGGACACCACCACCGACGAGCCGGCCATGGCCACGGTACGGACCGGACTGCCCACCCGGCACCGTCTGGTCTTCGTCCCACTTGAGGACGCGATCGTCGGCCCGGGCTATCTGAAGGTCGGCTATGTCAGAACGCTGGTGAAGCAGGCTCCTTCGATCGGTACCGACGACGTGCTTCCCGCCGAGCAGGAGGAAGCGGTCTTCAAGCACTACGGACTGCCCTACCAGCCCGGTGCGGCCGGGGAACGGCAACTTGCGCGCCGCTGACCGCCCTCGGACGGGAGGGCTGCCGTGTTCGCCTGGCCCGGCATCTTCGATGGCTGCCGTCCGTTTCGACCCGGACGGGACCAGAGGCGTGGTCGCGACGCTCCGCGGCTTCCCGCAGACACCCCCGCGCCGGCCCCCTCCGCCGACGCGCAACCGCGCAGGGCACCGGTGCGGGACGGGCCGCCCGTGGTCCGCCCCTTCGGTGCCCACGTACCGGAACCTGTGCGCGGCGTTGACTGTCCGTGACATGCCGACGGCGCTGAACCGCCGCCCACAGCCCCCAGCTCCGTCCTGCTGAGCCGACCGCGTCCGTTCGACGTGTCCCGGGCCCGACGACTCGGGTCGCCGGTGATCGACCGTCCGAGAGCATCCGGAGACTGCCCCGGGCAGCCGCGCCCGCGTCTGCCCGGGCATGGCCTCAATGCACCCGGTCCTCGGGGGTCTCCTGCGTGTCCTCGTCCGGCAGGTGCACGTCGTTGACCGCGATGTTCACCTCGACGACCTCCAGGCCCGTCATCCGTTCCACCGCCGCGATCACGTTCTCACGGACCTCTGCGGCGAGGTCGGTGATGCTCACTCCGTATGCGACGACGACCTGGAGATCGATGGCGGTCTGCTTCTCGCCGACCTCGACCTTGACGCCACGCCCCGCGCTCGGATGTCCGCCCGGGACCCGGTCGCGCATCGCGCCCATGGTGCGGGTGAATCCGCCGCCCAGCGCGTGGATTCCCGGGACCTCCCGTGCGGCGATGCCGGCGATCTTCTCCACCACCCCGTCGGCGATGGTCGTCCGGCCGCGGGTCCCAGGCTGTTCCCGGAGCCGGGGGCGTGCGGATTGCAGTGTCGTGCCCAGGTCGGTGCGGGGTTCCCCCGGGCCGGGCTCGGGCAGGGTGGAACCGTTCGGCTCCGTCATGCGAAGCCACCTCCTCGGGTGGTGCACTGACTGACGTGCCCGGCGGCCGTCGGCCGCCGCGTTTCGCGCCGCTTGCCCAGTACCGCGCTACGCGTCGGACATGCCCGCGTACGGCGTCACATCGCGGCCGCGGTCCAGGCGCTGGGACCAGGCGGGTCAGCGGACCCCACCGGACCGCGCCGGGGACTATGCTGCTGTACGGACGTCCCAGACCCCGGCGGCTTGTCGTTGCTCGACACATAGAGCGCGGGGAGCGGACTCGTAGTCCGTCACCCGGCGCATTCCAGGAGGGAACCGGGTGCTCCTCTGTCCTGTCGCACGGGCGGTCGGACCTGCCTTCGCTCCGACTCCGCCGAACGTACGCCCCCATCTGGAGGGCGTCAGGTGGTGCCGGATATCCGGCACGGCCGGGCCCGCTGCCGGATGGTCTTCCGAACCGAGGCGTCATGCCCCTTCCACAGCTCACCGTGTATCGCCGTGACCGAAGGAAACGGGCGCTGATCACCCTGGCCGGTGAGATCGACTTCGAATCCGCGCCGTTGGTGCGCGCATCCCTGGAGCAGTGCTTGCGGGACGGCATCCGCGCCATCGACGTCGACCTCACTCCTGTCAGTTTCTGTGACTGCAGCGGACTCAACGCCTTCCTGCACGCCGCGCGGCAGACCACCGTGGCGGGCGGGACCCTGCGACTGCACCACCCACCGCCGATGCTCGTCCTTGTAGTCGGCCTCACCGGGTGCGGGTTCCTGCTCCTCGGTCCTCCGTACGACCTGCCACCTCCTTCCCGCGACGCGCGGGCTGTGCCGGCTCCAGCCCTGCCGCACGGGTCTGTCCCGCCTGCGCCTGTTCTCCCGGGCGATGTGCGATGACGGCCGGACCCGGGCGGGGACAGCCACGGAAGCCGGGGAACGGCGAGGCCTGCGCCGTGGCGCCGGTGCGACTGCGCCGGCTGAACCGTCGGCTGGTGGAGGACCTGCGCGAGGATCTGGCGGGGTTGTATGTGGAGTCCCGCGTGCCGGACACGGGTGATGCGTACCGCCGTCCCGGCCGCCAGGACTTCCTGAACCGTCTCACCGCGGACATGGGCCGACCGGGATTCGCCATGGTGATCGCCGAGTCGGACGGCCTGATGGGATGCGCCTTCGGATTCCCGGTGCGCGGTGACGGCTCGTGGTGGCTCGGCTTCGACGGAGTCCTGCCGCGCGGCGTCGGGCAACTCACGGTGTCCGGCAGGGCCTTCGCGTTCGGTGACATCCTGATCCGCCCGCACCCGCAGGACCGGGAACTCGCCCGGCGTGTGCAGGAGCGGCTGCTGACCGACCACCAGGCCTCGCTCGGCGCCACCTTGGTGGACGGGGCCGATCACCCGACTCTCTCCGCGCTCCGCTCCTGGGGATGGCTGGATGTCGGAGAGCTTCGCAGGCCACTGGGCGTCACCACGTTCCGCGCGCTGGTGTTTCCCCTGGCGGAACGCGCCACGGTGACGGGGGTGGGCCTTGTCGCGATGCCGGGAGGCGGTGGCCCGGGTGGGCGCTGAGAGCAGGTCGGCCCGCATCCAGCTACTGGTGGCCGAGCAGGCGGCCCGGCGCGGTGCCCGGGTCGACGTGGTGGACGTGTGTACCGCGGCCGTCGCCGCGCTGCCGGTCGGCGGGGCCGGGCTGTCGGCGATGTCCAGGGCCGCGCCGAGCCACCCGCTGTGCAGCACCGACACTGTCAGCGAGCAACTGGAAGAGCTCCAGCTCACGCTGGGCGAGGGGCCCTGTGTGGACGCCTTCCTGCACGGCTCGGCCGTCCTGACACCCGATCTGCTCACCCGTGGCCTGCAGGATCGCTGGATGGTGTTCGCCGATGCGGCCCTGGAAGCCGGGGCCCGCGCGGTCTTCGCGCTTCCTCTGCAGATGGGCGCGATCAGCCCGGGAGTTCTGGACCTGTACGCCCACGTTCCGGTCCGGTTGGACGCGGAGGAACTGGCGGACGCGCTGGCGTTCGCCGACCTCGCGACTCTGGTGCTGCTCGACGCGCGCATCGACGAGACGGGCGGGCCGCGTGATGGCCCCGTCGAGGACCTGGGCGCCTACCGGGCGGAGATCGACCAGGCCAGCGGGATGCTCACGGTTCAGCTCGGCGTCGGCATCGAGGAAGCCTTCGTCCGGCTCCGCGCCTACGCCTATGCACAGGGACGCCGGCTCGCCGACGTGGCTGCGGACGTGGTGGCCCGTCGGCTTCGTTTCTCCCCGGACGCGGAGCCGGACCAGGCCGGGGAGGAAACCTGACGCATCGGTGTCGGCCGAGGAACATGCCGTACTTCCCGCCCCTTCCCGGCGGGACCAGTCTTAATCGAGGGTGTCCACGATGGATCAACAACTCCTGGCCAAGACCTTCGTCGAGTTG
This sequence comes from Streptomyces sp. NRRL S-646, assembly GCF_000720765.1. Taxonomy (GTDB): domain Bacteria; phylum Actinomycetota; class Actinomycetes; order Streptomycetales; family Streptomycetaceae; genus Streptomyces. Next base: position 10,753 of record NZ_JODC01000031.1, on the reverse strand, counting down.
GCCGACAACCTGGTCGCCGACTTCGACCTCATGGACTTCCTGCGCCTGCTGACCGACCGCTGCGTCGGCATGCTCGACGCGAGCGCCGCCGGGGTCCTGCTCGCAGACCGGGACGGCAAACTCCGCGTCATGGCCGCCTCCGACGAACAGGTGCGTGTGCTGGAGCTCTTCCAGCTCCAGAACGACCAAGGCCCCTGCCTCACGTGCTTCCGCACCGGCGCGCCGGTGATCATCCCCGACCTGACCCGGGAGGTCGACCGCTGGCCGCGCTTCGTCACGGCGGCCCACCGCAGCGGATTCGGGGCCGTCCAGGCCCTGCCCATGCGCCTGCGGGAGGAGACAGTGGGCGCCCTGAACCTCTTCCGTGCCGCGCCCGGCCCCTTCGACCCGGCCGCCACCCTCGTCGCCCAGGCGCTGGCCGACGTCGCCACCATCAGCCTGCTGCAACAACGCACCGCGCAGCGCAGCACGGTGCTCAACGAGCAGCTGCAGACGGCGCTGAACAGCCGGGTACTGATCGAACAGGCCAAGGGGAAGCTCGCCGAACGCCAGGGCATAGACATGGAGCAGGCGTTCAGCGCGCTGCGCGGTTATGCCCGCTCCCACAACCGGCGCCTGGCCGACGTGGCCCGCGCCTTCATCGACGGCTCGGAACCCCTTGCCGGGCTGGGGTCCTGACCCACTCCGCGCCGCAGCCGACGCGCACCGGCACGCCGCTCCTGCGCCGGGAACCGTGGGCCGGACAGCCGCCGCCGCACGACGGCGGCGGCCGTCCGGAGCGCAAGGAACGGGAGGCCCCCCTCCGCCGTGTCCTCGCGCGTTGCCCTCTGCGGCGGCGGGACTGATGGGAACACCCCGTCTGGAAATTGCCGAGAGGACTTGGGCTGGAGCCGCGCTGTCCGGCGATACGGCTCCAGCCGGGCCTGGTTTCCGACTCGGGGGCTGGGAGCCTGGGTGGGGAGACTTGCTGGTACCTGAAACGGTCGCAGTCCCACCTTCCCTGCGTGCAGCCTAGAGCAGATTCAGGAGCGGCGGAACAGGGCCTGACGTAAGTGTGCTCGTCTCGTGTGAACGCCGGATGTGCGCGGTGTCGCGTCGAGCACCGGGCCGATGCCGGCCGCCACAGGCGAGCGGCAGCCACGGCGGGAGGACCGGTTCCTTGGCCGTGGCTGCGGGAACTCTTCGGCACAGGCTCGTACAGCCGAAGCCGATGGTCGGCACCCGCCGCACGTCTGGCCGAAGGGATCGCCCCATGACCTGAACGACCTGGCGGTCGGCCGACCCGCCGCCCGGGCCACAGTGGCCCCGTGCCCCCAACTGGCCCCGGAGCGGCGCCGATCCGGGGCTATGCTGGCGAACAGACGTCCCGGACCCCGGCGCCGCACCACACATCGGCCACGATGGCACTCCCGCCCATCTGCCGGTCTCCTGAACCGAGGCGCCCCATGCGCACTCCGCGGCAACCCCACGAACCCGAAGGCCCGGAGCCGTCCGCCATGGACACGGTGCGGCTGCGCCGGCTGAACCGCTGGCAGGCCGAGGGCATGCGAGAGGACCTGGCGGATCTGTACGTGGAGTCCACCACCACCCCGCCGGGCGAGGAGTTCCGCGGCCGGCAGGAGTTCCTGCGCCGTCTGGCGGACGGCGTGAAACTGCCGGGATTCGACATGCTGGTCGCCGAGGCCCGGTCCCTGACCGGGTGTGTCTTCGGAATCCCCGTGCCACGTGACGGCTCCTGGTGGCAGGGGTTCGACGGGCCGCTGCCCCAGAACCTGGAGCAACTGACCGCGTCCGGACACGTCTTCGCGATCCTCGAAACCGTCGTCCATCCGCACCAGTACGCCCGCGGGCTCGCTCGCCGGCTCCAGGAGCGCCTGCTCGCCGACCACCAGGCTTCGCTCGGCGTCACCTTGCTGGACCAGTCCGACCGCCCGGCCCGTGCTGCCTTGGAGGCGTGGGGCTGGCAGGAGGTGGGCCAGGTCCACCGCGCCCCGACCGTCCTGTGCGTACTGCTTCTGTCCCTCGGAGAGCGCACGACGCAGCATCCGGACGGCCTCGCGCACAACGACCGGACCCAACGGCCCGGATAGCCGCCTGCGCCGGCCGGGTGCGACGCGTGCGAAGCCGGAGACGCGCGACGTGGACGTGCGAAGACGTGGAGGCGTCGAGAAGCCATGGAGGAGCAGGTTGAGCTGTCTGCGGAGCAGGAGGCGCGGCGGATCGCCGCGGTGCGTCGTTACGACATCCTGGACACCCCGCCGGACGGTGCCTTCGACCGGATCGCCGCGCTGGCGGCCCGCCTGTTCGACGCTCCGTCCGCAACGGTGACGATCGTGGACACCGACCGGGTCTGGTTCAAGGCCGCGTACGGTCTGGCGGGGGTCACGCAGATCGGCCGGGACCCGGGGCTGTGCACCTCGGTGATCACCACGGGCAGTCCTCTGGTCGTCCCCGACACCCTCGACGACCCGGTCGCCCGCGCCCACTCCCTGGTGACCGGTCCCGCTCGGGCGCGCTTCTACGCCGCTGCCCCGATCACCACCGGCGACGGTCACCGCCTGGGCACCGTGGACGTCCTGGACACCAGGCCGCGCCGCATCACAGCGGATCAGGCCACCGCCCTGACCGACCTGGCCGCGCTCGTGATGGACGAACTCGAACTGCGGCTGGCCGCCCTGCGCATGCTCCGCGTGGAACGGGAACTGGTTGAGGTGGAACACGCGGCACGTGAGCGCGCCGAGCGGGACCGGTCGGAGATCGTCGCGTACGCCTCCACACTGCAGCGCTCCCTGCTGCCCCCGGCACTGCCGGAAGTGCCGGGCCTGGAGGCCGCCTGCCACTACACCACCGCCTCGGTCCACGACGTCGGCGGCGACTTCTACGACGTCTTCCCGCTCGGCGCCGGGCGGTGGGCGTTCTTCCTCGGCGACGTCAGCGGCCGGGGCGCGCCCGCCGCCGCGCTCACCTCGCTGATCCGCTACACCCTGCGTACCACCGCTCTGTTGGAACCGGATCCGTGTGCCGTACTGCGGGTGCTCAACACCGCCCTGCTGTCGGCATCGTCCGACGGCAGCGGCTTCTGCACCCTCGTCTTCGGCACCCTCGCTCCCGACCCCGCGGGCGGCTTCGCCCTCACCCTCGCCGGAGGCGGCCATCTCCCGGCCCACCACCTGCGGCCCGCCCGCCGCGACGGGCCCGCCCGGGCAGCAGCCGGGACCGAGCAGGTGAACCTGGCGGGAGGGATGCTTGTCGGCGCCCTGCCGCAGGCGGACTTCGTCTCCCGGGCCGTTCAACTCCTGCCCGGCGAGGCGCTCTTCCTCTACAGCAACGGACTCACCGAGGCCCGTACTTCCCGCGGCGCCCGGTTCGGCGAGAGCGGCCTGTCCTCCCACCTCACCCACCACGCCGCCACCAACCGAGCCCTCGGCGCCACCGCGATCATCAGCGACCTCACCGCGCTGCTGAACACCTTCCCCGCAGGACCCGCGGACGACGTCGCGCTCCTCGCCCTCAGCGCCACCTCCACGACGCCCGCCACCACACCCTCCGGCGCTTCGGGCACCGCGCACACCAGCGTGCCCCTCCGGCCCCCCGACAGCACGTGACCGGGCCGCACGGGCGATGAGCAGACAGGCCGACCGCCGGGCGCGCCCGCCGTCATCTCCGGTCCGCCGAATGGAGGCGCCGCAGCGCCTGGCGCAGCTCCTGTCGCACCGGTGCCGGGAGCGCCTCGTCCTTCGTCGTGGCGACCAGGGCCGCGGCCACGTCCCGGAGCTTGATGTTGCAGCGCTGCGACACGCCCACCAGCAGGTCCCAGGCCCTCTCACTGGTGCAGGGCGCCAGGGCCATCACCATGCCGCACGCCTGGTCGATCACCGCACGGCTCGCCAGCGCCCGCTCCAACTGCTCGTTGGCGGCCCGCAGTTCGCCGACCTCGGCCAGCAGTGCCGCATCCCGAGCCGTCGACAGCGGCGGCTCTTCACGGGGCGTGGTGTCGGTCACCCGCGGTGCTCGCGGTCCCGAAGGGCCTCGCGCCTCCAGCGCTCCCGATGCCGAGGGCGGTACCGGCGCTTCCGGTGGTCCTGGTGCTCCCGGAGATCGGAACTGCCGCCACGGTCCCAGCCCCCGCCTTCACCACGGCGCCCGTATTGGATGGCGCCGAACACCAGCACGACTGAGGTCGCGACCACCCACCAGAAGGGGCTGAGGAAGCAGAAGCCGGACAGGACCACGACGAGGATGAGGAGCAGGGCGAACACGGTGGGCCTCCCCGGAGCGGCGCTTCACTGCCGGGGGCCTGGGCCTGTTCGAACAGCGTAGCCCTGTCCTGAGGCAGCTGGTGACGCCCCGTGTAACGGTCTCGCACCCGGAGCTGATGGTCCCTTGCCGGCCGTTCAGGGAGCGCGGCGAGAGCCGACGTGTGCGGTGCGGTCCGAGCCCCCGGCCGCCTCGATCACCCTCGCGCTCCGCGGACGCACCTCGCGTATCGGCGCGGGAACCTGCCGCGTCACGAGCGAGGCCGCTCCCGCAGTCGCCGTCGCCATGGCATCCCGGCGAAGCCACATCTGCCGTCGCCGCCCTGCACGTCCTGTGGTGGGTCGCAGCCGTCCTGCTGGTCGCCTGGATCCGTCGGCTCCGCGATGCGCGGGCGCGGCGGTGTCAGGCGCCGGTAGTCCACCAGGAGAGGATGCCCTGCCGCCGCGGATGCCGAGGGTGACGGCGGGCAGCGGCATCGTCCCGGTGGCGGGGATGCCGCGCACCCCGCCCGCCACGAGGCCCGGCAGGAACCGGGACGGGAGACCACGCAACGGCTGCTGCGCGTGTGAGCGGGTCTTGGATCCACCGCACCGGCGTATCCATCAAGAGCGCGAGCCGCGGCGGCCGCAGTAACATGGATTGTGGGTTGGCTCACTCTCACGTGCAGCCGCCCGGAAGGGCGACTCCGGCGTGGTTGCGCCGGAGTCGTTGTCACAGCCGCTCTTCCGGTTCCGGCCTGGCCGCGATCTTCCAGGGGAGGCGGCCCGCCTCGACCGGTGTCCCGCTCAGGAGGGACAGCGCATGATCCAGGCAGTCGACATCCGCGAGTGGCGCACCCATGACGTCGTCGACCCGAAGGGTCACAGGATCGGCGTGCTCGAAGCGGTCTACGTGGACACCACCACCGACGAACCGGCCGTGGCCACCGTACGGACCGGGCTGCCGACTCGTCGGCGCCTGGTCTTCGTGCCCGTTGACGACGCACTCCTGGGGCCGGGCTACGTGAAGATCGCCCACGCCAGGAGCCTGGTCAGGAAGGCTCCTTCGATCGGCACGGACGACGTCCTGCCCGCCGAGCAGGAGGAAGCGATCTTCCAGCACTACGGGATGACGTACCAGCCGGGCGTGAACGGCGAACGAAAGCTCGCACGCCGCTGAGCGACGGCACGGTCCAAGGGAGGTGTCCAAGCCATGGCGTACTTTCTCCTGTTCCTCCTTGTTGCCGTCGTCCTGGGAATCATCGGCGTGACGGCCGCAGGTCTGGGCTATCTGCTGATCGTCGGCATCGTGGTTCTCGTGGCCGACGTGACCGTGGTCGCCGTGCGGCTGTCCCGGCGCGCCCGGCGGCGTCCTCTCCGCTGACGGCGACGGGTGGCAGCGGATCACGCACGTCACCGCTGGAACATGCCGGGTCGAGGCGGCGGCGACCACCCCGGCCGGAATGCACGGTCACGCGCGCTTCTCGGCCGACTTCGGAACGCTGGGGAAGTGGGCGGGAGGTTCACGTCCGCTCTGGGAGCTGCTTCAGCGGCTGCCCCCGCCGGGGAAGCGGTCGGCGTTGCCCCGAGCACCGTTGTCGTGCTGATCACGGGCGAGGTGCCGGTGCCGAGCGGGTCAGGGCGATGCGAAGCCTTCGCAGAGCTGCGGTGACCGAGTGGCCTCGTATCCCGCCGGTCTCCTCCCGAGAGGGAGCTGGGGGATCGGGTCGGTCGGATGAGCAGGTCGGCGTGGGAGGCCGCCAGATGGTCCGTCAGCTTCTGAAGCGTGTCGGACAACGCGGTCTCGGCCGTGTTCGCGCCCATGGCGCGCTCCTCACTGCCGCAGACGGCCGACCTCGGCAGCCGATCGGTACCCGCATGCTCGGCGTCGGTCCGTCCACTTCCCACACTTGTACGGATCGCGTCCGTGGAACGGCCCGCCGAAGGAGTAAGCTGATGTTACCGAGGGTATTTCGCGCACCGGCCTCCATGCTTGTGTCGTTTTCGGCGATTGATTTCACCGGGCCGGTCCGACCGGCCCGGAGCAGGGTTCGCATCATGACAGCGACCGTTTCGTACGCGCCGGCAATCGAACATCGGCCCTCTTCTCCGTCTCTCCGCATGCCGTCGGCTCTCACCGGTTCGGTTCCGGCTCTGCAGGAGGGCGCCTGGTGGTACCACTCCTGTTATCCGGGGGCGGAACTTCCCCGGGCGACAGCCCTGCTCGACCCGCAGACGACTCGCGTCTCGGCCTCGTGGCTGATGGACGCCGTGAGCGACCCGCTGCGCACGTCGACCGCGGGACCGCTGATGGAGGAGGCGGCGCGTCTGCGCACCGTGACGGCGGCCGAACGGGCCGTGGAGGTCGTCTGGGATGCCGAAGGAGGCCGTGAGGCTCCCGGTCCGGCCTCACGTCCACGGATCCCGGCAGTCACTGCTCCGGTACTCACCATTCCGGCAGGCGCCCTGCCGACACCGCATCCGGCGAAGGGCATGTGAGGGTCATGGAGACCTTCGTGGCCTTGATGGCGCTCCTGGCGATGGTCGCTGTCGGTGTGCTCCTGATCCACCTGCTCAACAACCAGCACGACGAGCGCATCGCCGATTTCCACTACGGCCGCTCCCGGTCGGCTGTCCGGGGGTCGGCACCATCGGCCCCGCAGAAGCTTCGCGGTCGTGCCGGAACGAATGGCGCCGGCGATCGCCGCGACCACCGCGACGGGGGACGCGGACGGCTCCGGCCACGGCGCCGGACCCGGACCCGGACGGCGGGGAAGTGAGTCGCCATGCTCCCCGCCATGCAGTCCGTGAAGCTTCTGGCAGACACCGGCGGTGAGCCGGTGCTTCCCGGCACCGCGGTCCTGCGGATGGAGACCACAGCGAGGCGCACGGGGACGTTCGACGGCGCCTGGTGGCCGCGGACCCGCGACCTCAAGAGCCAGCTGTCGGCTCTCCTCACCGCGCTGACGGCCCGCCTGGGCCCCATTGCCCGCGTGGGCCTCGACGCGAGCGACTGGGACGGGGCTCCGGGCCATCTGTTCGTCGACGGGCACATGGTGCGTATCGACTGGTCCGCCGTGGGCGACCACACCATGATCGTCACCCGTGGCGACCAGGACCACTTCCTGTTCCTGGTGATCCCGCCGGGGGCCGGTATCGGCCCCGCGCACGACGCGATGGTCATGGCCGTACAGGACGACAACGACGTCTCAGCCGAGCGGATTCTGGCCGCCACCGGCATCACCGGGGCCGGCCCGAGCGACGTACCGCAGAGTTCTCCCGGCCGAGCCGGGCCGACGTAGCAGAGCCTCAACAGCAGCCCGGGACCCCGGCCGCACCCACGGGCACAGGCCGGGGTCCTCCCGTGCCGGGTGCTTCCCGGACCGCTCGGTCCGGGACCGTCATCGACGTAAGGAATGTGAGAACCATGGGTGTTCTGATCACTGTGCTGGTGGTGTTCGCCGTGGCCGGGCTGGTCCTGCTCGGCCTGAGCCTGCGCAACGTCCAGCAGTACGAGAAGGGCGTGGTGTTCCGCTTCGGGCGGCTGCTGCCGGACATCCGCGGGCCCGGCCTGCGTGTCATCCGGCCGATCGGGGACCGGATGCGGAAGGTGTCCGTCCAGACCGAGGTGCTGGGCATCCCGCCGCAGGGGTCCATCACCGCCGACAACGTGACGCTCACCGTAGACGCGGTCGTCTACTTCCGGGTCATCGACCCGGTCAAGGCCCTGGTGAACGTCCGCAATTACCCCAGCGCCGTCTCCCAGATCGCCCAGACCTCGCTGCGCGCGGTCATCGGCAGGGCGGATCTGGACACACTCCTCTCCGACCGCGACCACATCAACGCGGAGCTCAAGAAGGTGATGGACGCCCCCACCGAGGAACCGTGGGGACTGCGCATCGAGCGGGTGGAGATCAAGGACATCGCCCTTCCGCAGTCGATGATGCGCTCCATGTCCAAGCAGGCCGAGGCCGAGCGTGAACGCCGTGCCCGGGTCATCGCCGCCGACGGTGAGTTCCAGGCGTCCCAGCGTCTGAGTGACGCCGCGGCGACCATGGCCGACACTCCGGGCGCGCTCCAACTGCGCCTCCTGCAGACCGTGGTGGACGTCTCGGCGGAGAAGAACAGCACCCTGGTCATGCCGTTCCCGGTGGAGATGCTCCGCTTCTTCGAGCACCAGAGCCGGGAGACCGACGGCGAATCCATCCACCGGAGCATCCCGCGCCCCGCGCTCCCGGAGCGCCCGGAGCGCCCGGAACCCCATGAACTCTCCGAACTGATCACCTCTGTCCAACCGACTGCGCCCGCCTTCCCTCTGAGCGGAGAACGGGTCGGCTCCCAGGGAGAACGGATCGGCAGTCGCACGGCAGTGGCGCGGGAACGGCGGGACAACTGGCCGACCCACGCGGATTCCGACTCCGACGCGTCACATGCCGGTGGGTGATCCCCGCCCGGTCCCGGGCAGCCGGCGGATGAGCGCCGAGCTCCAGGGCGGCGAGTCGTCCACCATGGTCGCGGTGCGGTTGCGTCGGGTGAACCGTTGGCTGGCGCCGGACCGGGACGAGGTCATGGTCGAGTACGTCCCCGAGCGGTTCCTCCACCGCTTGGCCGCATCACCCCTTGGCCGGGAACACTTCGTCCTCAGGGCGAGGGTCTCGCCGATGCGGCTGCGGTAGGCGCATCGCGTTGACGACGCAGCGGGCGGCGTTGTAAGCGGGGACGGTCTCTCCTGGGGCTGCTTCGAATCGTTCGACGCCGAGAGCGAAGGCCGTCGGGGCGTGCTGTGCCACTACGGTCGGCGGGTAGGAGATCGCCCACCGTTCACGACGGTGCAGGCACGTCTGGCCCTGCTCTCCTCCCGTGAGCGCCTGCCCGTTCGGGGACCTCCAAGCCTGTCCCAGGAACTTCCGGGGATTTTCCGCCGAGCAACGAGGGAAGGCCACGACGGCGCTGAAAGATAAGAACGCGCCGGTCAGAGCCTACTTGTCAGCACTCGATGATGTTCACCGCGAGCCCACCGCGCGCCGTCTCCTTGTACTTCACGGACATGTCCGCGCCGGTGTCCTTCATCGTCTTGATGACCTTGTCCAGGGACACCTTGTGCGAGCCGTCGCCGCGCATCGCCATCCGGGCGGCCGTGACCGCCTTCACCGCGGCCATGCCGTTGCGCTCGATGCAGGGGATCTGGACCAGGCCGCCTACGGGGTCGCAGGTCAGGCCGAGGTTGTGTTCCATGCCGATCTCCGCGGCGTTCTCCACCTGTTCGGGAGAGCCGCCGAGCACCTCGGCCAGTGCGCCCGCCGCCATCGAGCAGGCCGAGCCGACCTCGCCCTGGCAGCCGACCTCGGCGCCGGAGATCGAGGCGTTCTCCTTGAAGAGCATGCCGATCGCGCCCGCGGCCAGCAGGAAGCGGACGACTCCGTCCTCGTCGGCGCCCGGCACGAAGTTGATGTAGTAGTGCAGAACGGCCGGGATGATGCCCGCCGCGCCGTTCGTGGGGGCGGTGACGACCCGGCCGCCCGCCGCGTTCTCCTCGTTCACCGCCATCGCGTAGAGCGTGATCCACTCCATGGCGTGCGCCAACGGGTCGCCCTCGGCGCGGAGTTGGCGGGCGGAGACCGCGGCCCGGCGCCGCACCTTCAGACCGCCGGGCAGGATGCCCTCGCGGGACATGCCGCGGGACACGCACGCCTGCATGACCCGCCAGATGTCCAGGAGCCCCGAGCGGATCTCGTCCTCGGTGCGCCAGGCCCGCTCGTTCTCCAGCATCAGGGCGGAGATGGACAGGCCCGTCTCGTTCGTCAGGCGCAGCAGCTCGTCGCCCGTGCGGAAGGGGTACTTCAGCACCGTGTCGTCCAGCTTGATGCGGTCCTGGCCGACCGCGTCCTCGTCGACGACGAAGCCGCCGCCCACCGAGTAGTACGTCTTCGACAGCAGCTCCGTACCCGAGGCGTCGAACGCCCACACGGTCATGCCGTTCGCGTGGTACGGGAGGGTCTTGCGGCGGTGCAGTTTCAGGTCGTCGTCGAAGGAGAACGGGATCTCGTGCTCGCCGAGGAGCCGGATCCGGCCGGACGACTTGATCGCCTCCACCCGCTCGTCCGCCCCCTCCACGTCCACCGTCCGTGGCGAGGCGCCCTCCAGGCCGAGCAGCACCGCCTTGGGGGTGCCGTGGCCGTGGCCGGTCGCCCCCAGGGAGCCGTACAGCTCGGCGCGGACGGACGCGACGGAGCCCAGCAGCTCCTCGTTGCGCAGGCGGCGGGCGAACATGCGGGCCGCACGCATCGGTCCCACCGTGTGGGAGCTCGACGGGCCTATGCCGATCGAGAACAGGTCGAAGACCGAGATGGCCACGGGAACTCCTCCGAAAAGGGTGGGGGCACACGTCGTCGGGTGCCCCCACCGGGGAACTACTTGTTCAGACCGGGGTAGAGCGGGTGCTTGTCGGCGAGGGCCTTGACCCGGGTCTTGAGTGCCTCGGCCTCGTAGGACGGCTTGAGTGCCTCGGCGATGACGTC
>NZ_JODC01000030.1 GCF_000720765.1 Streptomyces sp. NRRL S-646 | reverse complement strand
GGGTGTAGGAGACGGTGCGCCAGAGCGCGTCGAGGAGGTCGGACCGGTAGTCGGACCAGGGGACTTGGAAGAGGCCGGACATGTTCGCTCCCCTCACTGGCCGATGGACGGCGGCGTCCAGCTGCTCGGACGGTCCACACCGCGGCGCGCGGTGGCGACGTCGGCGGCGGGCTTGAGGAACTGCTCGGGGTCGCCGCCGCACTTCTTCACGAGCCTGGCCATCTCGCCGTTGGTGTACATGGCGTCGATCTGTGCGGAGATCGCCTTCTCCAACCTGGTGGCCTGCTTGGGGAGGTAGAAGCCGGTCTGGTACGGCTGGAAGTACGCGTAGGCGGGCCTGGCCTTGACCTCGGCGGCGGTCGGCGGTGTCAGGTACTCCGTCCTGATCTTCAAACTCGCCCGCTTCGGCCTCCTCGAGTACTTCGAAGCCGTCCTGACCCCGACCGAGCTCGGTGCCGCCAAGCCCGTCGCCTACGCCACCGCCTGCCGGTGGATGCGGACGGACCCCGCGCAGGCGGTCAACGTGGGCGACATGCTGGAAAGCGATGTGAACGCAGCCGCCCTCGCCGGCCTCACCGGCATCTGGCTGGACCGCGGCATCGACTTCGTCACCGGTGGACCATCGCCGACGGCAGACGAGACGGTGCTCCGCATCGATCGGCTCACCGACCTCCCCGACCACCTGTCACGCACGAACGCCTGACCGGCTCCCCACCCACCGAGGTCAACTCCCGGTGTATCAGATGGCGTTGACACTCTCACCGATCCGCGAAACGGTGAAGTTCCGTCGTGCCTGCCCGGAGGTCCGCCATGGCTCCGTCGTCAGCGCACCACTCCGACACCGGCATCGTCGAACGCGCGCGGACCGGCCAGGTACCGGTCTCTCACCCTCTACACGAAGAGCGTCCCCCCGAATCGACAGGCACGACCATCCGGTCGACAGGTCTGCCCCTCAGGACGGCTCCACGCCCCGAACCCGCGCCAGCACGTCACGGATCATCTCGGCGCTGATCATGAAGTGCTGCCGGGCGATCTCCTCCGCCCGCTCGGGCTCACCGCCCGCGATGGCCTCGTAGAGCGCCTTGTGGTCCTCGCCGCCGCGGTGGAAGTCGGTCCGTTCGCCCTTGCCCCAGGGTTCGACGGGGAAGCCGAGGCTGATCCGGGCGAGCAGGTCGCGGCTGAGCATGACGATCTGCGGGTTGCCCGTGGCGGTGCGGACGGCCTGGTGGAAGGCGCTGTCCGCGGTCTGTTCGTCGCGCGGTGTGCGGGCGGACAGGTAGGCGGTCAGGGCGTCCCGCATGGAGTCGACGTCCTCGGAGCTGCGGCGCCGGGCTGCCGTCGCGGCCACCATGCCCTCCACCAGCCCGCGCAGGTCGAAGAGCTGCTCGAACTCCTCCCAGCGGGGCACGAGTGTGTGGCGGACGGCGGCAGCGGTCGACTCGGTCCAGCTGTCGCGGACGTAGGCACCGCCGTTGCGGCCGCGGCGGATCTCGACGACACCGACGGCCTGCAGCCTGGCGATCGCCTCGCGCACGGTGGGGCGGCTGACCCGCAGCAGCTGGATCAACTCGCGTTCCACCGGGAGCCGTTCGCCCGGCAGGAAGTCTCCTACGGCGATCGCGGTGAGCAGCCGATCCGAGACCTCGTCGACGGCGGAGGCCACACGCACCGGGCGCAGTTCGGGCGAGGGTGCGCCGCCGAGGAGGACACGGTCGAGCACCCGCGAGAACTCGCCACCCGGTTCGGATGCCTCAGGTACGGATGTCAGCTGGTTCCCCCTTGTTCGCCGCTCTTGTTAACGCACGCGGGCCACGTAAACACGCCGTTACGTCTTGGCCCGGCCCCGCTAAAAGGTCTTGTGCGCTGACCATTTACCCAATCACTATCTCACCTATCCGTCACACCCACACCGTTTCAGCCAGCGGCCGGCTCGCACCGGCCGGTCTGGGAGGCTTCCTCGTGGCGATCCCCGAACCGAACCACACCGGAACCGTCGACTTCAACGGCTGTTCCACCTGGTACCGGATCACGGGCGAACCGGGCCGGACCCCCCTGGTGGTCCTGCACGGCGGGCCCGGCGCCGGTCACAACTACACACTCAGCATCGCGAACATCGCCCAGCAGGACCGCCAGGTGGTGCACTACGACCAGCTCGGCACCGGACTGTCCACCCATCTGCCCGACAAGGGTGCCGACTTCTGGACCGTCCAGCTCTTCCTCGACGAACTCGACAACCTCCTCAAGGCGTTGGGCATCGCCGACGGTTACCACCTGCTCGGCCAGTCCTGGGGCGGCATGCTCGCCGCCGAGCACGCCGTACGGCGCCCGACCGGACTGCGGGGTCTGGTCATCGCCAACTCCCCCGCGTCCATGGAGCTGTGGCTGAAGGCGGCGGCCGGACTGCGCGCCGAACTGCCTGTGGAGGTCCAGCACACCCTGCTCGCCCACGAGGCCGCCGGAACCACCGACGACCCCGCCTACCGCGCGGCCGAGCAGGTCTTCAACGAGCGCCATGTGTGCCGCCTGACGCCCAACCCGCCCGAAGTGCAGGCGACTTGGGACAACATCGCGGCCGATCCGACCGTGTACCACACCATGAACGGGCCGAACGAGTTCCATGTCGTCGGCACGCTCAAGGACTGGTCCGTCGTCGACCGGCTGCACCTGATCGACGTACCCACCCTGCTGGTGTCCGGCCGCTACGACGAGGCGACCCCCGAGACGCTGCGCCCCTTCGCCGACCACATCCCCGATGTGCGCTGGCACATGTTCGAGCACTCCAGCCACATGCCGCACGTCGAAGAAGAAGAGCTCTACCTCCGGGTCGTGGGCTCCTTCCTCGACTCCACCGACTGACCCCAACGGCCGTTCCCCCGACGGGAGTTCATTGCGATGTCCCGCAGCACGAGACGGGGCGCGCTCGCCGCCGCCACCGTCGCCCTCGCCCTGACCGCCGCCGCCTGTTCGTCCTCCGACGGCGGCTCCTCCGACAACCCGAGCGCGTCCGCCTCCGGCTCCGGGTCCTCCGCCTTCCAGCCGCAGCACAAGGGCGGCACCCTGAAGCTGATCGCCCATGCGGCCGCCGGCACCCTCGACCCACAGGTCAACTACACGCTCCAGTACTGGCAGTTGTACCAGTCGATGTACGACGGTCTGCTCGCGTTCAAGAAGGTCGGCGGCCAGGAGTCGTTCACCGTCGTCCCGGACCTGGCCGCGGCGATGCCGAAGGTGACCAACGGCGGCAGGACGTACACCTTCACGCTCCGCAAGGGCATCACCTTCTCCAACGGCAAGGCGCTGACCACCGATGACGTGGTGGCGTCCTTCCAGCGCATCTTCAAGGTCTCCAGCCCCACCGCCGGCACCTTCTACAACGGCATCGTCGGCGCCGACGCCTGCATCAAGAAGCCGGCCTCCTGCACCCTGTCCAAGGGCGTGATCGGCGACCCGAAGAGCAACACGGTCACCATCAACCTCACCGCCGCGGACTCCGAGTTCCCGTACAAACTGGCCGTCCCGCACGCCAGCGTCGTACCGAAGGATTCGCCCACGAAGGACGCCGGCACCAAGCCGCTGCCGTCGACCGGCGCGTACATGGCCGCCTCCTACGATCCGAACCGCGAGCTGAAGCTGGTGCGCAACCCGCACTTCAAGGAGTGGTCGCGGCAGGCGTCGCCGCAGGGCTATCCGGACGTCATCGACTACACCTTCGGGCAGACGGTGGAGTCCGAGGTCACCGCCGTCGAGAACGGCCAGGCGGACTGGATGTTCGACGCGCCGCCCACCGACCGGCTGGGCGAGATGGGCACCAAGTACGCCTCGCAGACGCATGTGAACCCGCTGACCGCGTTCTGGTACGCGACGCTGAACGTCAACATGGCTCCGTTCAACAACAAGTTGGCGCGTCAGGCCATCAACTACGCCGTCGACCGGGCGGCCGTGGTCCGGCTGTACGGCGGCACCAACCTCGCCTCTCCCGCGTGCACCATCCTGCCGCCGGGCTTCCCCGGGCACGTCGACTCGTGCGACTACACCAAGGGCGGCGGCACCACCTGGAAGGCCGCGGATCTCGCCAAGGCCAAGGAGCTGGTGAAGAAGTCCGGTACGGCCGGGCAGGAGGTCGGCATCGTCGTCCAGGACGACGACGTCAACAAGTCGATCGGGCAGTACCTGCAGAGCCTGCTCACCCAGCTCGGCTACAAGGCGAAGCTCAAGCCGCTGTCGCCGAACATCCAGTTCACCTACATCCAGAACACCAAGAACAAGGTGCAGTTGGCGCTGACGTCCTGGTACCAGGACTATCCGGCGGCCTCCGACTTCCTCAATGTGCTGCTGTCCTGCGCCTCGTTCCACCCCGGCAGCGACTCGAGCATCAACATCTCCGGCTTCTGCGACAAGGGCATCGACACGAAGATGCACACGGCGCTGAAGACCGCACAGACCGACCAGAAGAACGCCAACCAGCAGTGGGGCGCCATCGACCAGCAAGTCATGGCCGAGTCGCCGGTCGTCCCGCTGATCAACCCCAAGCTCGTCGACTTCACGTCGAAGCGGGTCGGCAACTACCAGTTCAGCAAGCAGTTCTACATGCTCGTCGGGCAGCTGTGGGTCAAATGACCACCTCAGAGCCCCTGTTGACCGCTGAGGCCCGGCGCTCGCCGGGCCCGTGGCGGACGGCCGCCGCCGACCTGGTGCGCAACAGGTCGGCGCTGGCCGCGGCCGTCGTCCTGCTCATCGTCGTCGTGGCCACGCTGTACGCACCGCTGTACGCGGCCCACATCGCCCACACCGACCCCTTCCAGTCCCACGTCTCCGGCACCACGGTGGTCGACGGGAAGACCGTGCCGGTGCTCACCCCGAGCAGCACCGGCCTCGGCCTCGGCGTCACGCCCATCGGCCCCACCTGGGACCCCGCCCACTACTTCCTCGGCGCCGACAACCAGGGCCGCGACGTCATGGCACGCCTGCTCTACGGCGGCCGTACGAGCCTGTTCATCGGTGTCACCGCGGCTCTGCTCACCTGCGTCGTCGGTACGGCCGTCGGGGTCGTCGCCGGGTACGCGGGCGGCGCCGTGGACTCCGTCATCTCCCGGATCCTGGACATCATTTGGGCCTTCCCGGTGTACCTGCTGGCCATCTGTCTGTCGGTGGTCCTGCTCACCAACGGGCTCAAGCTGGGCCCGCTCACCGTCGACGCGGGGAGCCTGTGGCTGCCCGTCGCGATCATCGCGGCGATCTATGTCCCGTACGTCGCACGGCCGTTGCGCGGTCAGGTGCTGGTGCTGCGCAACAAGGAGTTCATCCACGCGGCCGTCGGCTCCGGCGCGCCCACCCTGCGCATCCTGCGCCGGGAGGTGCTGCCGAACGTGCTGCCCACGGCGATCGTGTTCGTCCCGCTGATGACCGCGCTGGCCATGCTCACCGAGTCGGCGCTGTCCTTCCTGTCCGTCGGCGTGCAGCCGCCCGACGCCAGTTGGGGCACGATCATCGAGGACGGTCTGGGCCTGCTCTACACCCGCCCGACGGTGACGATCGCCCCCGGTCTGCTGATCGCGCTCACCACGGCGGCCCTCAACGTCCTGGGCGACGGGGTACGCGACGCGCTCGACCCGAGCGCCCGGCTGCGCGGAGGGGTGTGACGCTGCCATGCTGTCCTTCGCGCTCAAGCGGTTCGGCTCGGCCCTGCTGGTGATGTTCGCGATCAGCGTCCTGGTGTTCCTGATCTTCTTCGCCACTCCGGGAGTCGACCCCGCGGCACGCATCGCGGGCCGCAACGCCGACCCCGCCATCCTCGCCCAGGTGCGGCACTCCTTCGGCCTCGACCGCCCGATGCCGATCCGCTATCTGCTGATGATGCGTCACCTCCTCGTCGACCGCGACCTGGAGTCCTTCGTCAACCGCGGCGCCCGGGTCATCCCGCAGATCGTGCAGGCCACCCCCGTGACCCTGTCGCTGGTCGTCGGCGCCGCGGTGATCTGGATGGTGGCCGGCATCCTCATGGGCACGGCCGCGGCAACTCTGCGCGGCAAGGCGGCCGACCCGCTGATCATGCTCGTGGGCGTGGTCGGCGTCTCGCTGCCCGCCTACTGGCTCGGCGAGGTCGTCAACCTCATCACCCAGAAGCAGCTGCACAGTTCGGTCTTCTCCTGGGTACCACCGCCCGGCTACGTCGGCCTGAGTCAGGACCCGGGCCAGTGGGCGCTGCACATGCTCTTCCCCTGGCTGACGCTGGCCCTGCTGTACGCCGGGATCTACGCCCGCCTCCTGCGCGGCGAGGTCATCACCGCCCTGAACGAGGACTACGTCCGCACGGCCCGCGCCAAGGGCCTGTCCGAGCGCCGGATCCTGCTGCGCCACGCCCTGCGCTGCTCGCTGATCCCGATCGTGTCGCTGTTCGGCCTGGACTTCGGCGCCCTCGTGGGCGGCGCGGCGCTGCTCACCGAGGTGGTCTTCGGCCTGCCCGGCATCGGCAAGCTCACCTTCGACGCCCTGCAGAACCTCGACCTGCCCGTGATCATGGGGACCGTTCTGTACGCGGCCTTCTTCGTGGTCCTCGCCAACGCCCTGGTGGACATCCTGTACGCGCGACTCGACCCGAGGGCCCGCCATGCCTGAACCCCTGCTGGACGTACGCGACCTGCGGGTCTCCTTCCGCACCCGCACCGGCCCGGTCACGGCCGTCGACGGCCTCTCCTTCACCGTCGCACCCGGCGAAGTCCTGGGCGTGGTGGGCGAGTCGGGCTCCGGCAAGAGCGTGTCGATGCTGGCCGTCCTGCGCCTGCTGACCAATCCCAACGTCACGGTGTCGGGCGAAGTCCACTTCCGTGGCCGCGACTTGCTCGCCCTTCCCGACAAGGAGATGCGTGCGATACGGGGCCGGGAGGTCGCCATGGTCTTCCAGGACCCGATGACCGCGCTGACCCCCGTGTACACGGTCGGCTGGCAGATCGCCGAGCAGATACGTGCGCACGAGCAGGTGTCCCGCAAGGCGGCGCAGGCCCGCGCGGTCCAGCTGCTCTCCGACGTCGGCATCCCCGACGCGGCCTCCCGGGTGAACGCCTACCCGCACGAGTTCTCCGGCGGCATGCGCCAGCGCGCGGTCATCGCGATGGCCCTCTCCTGCAGCCCCGCACTGCTCATCGCCGACGAACCGACGACTGCGCTG
Organism: Streptomyces sp. NRRL S-646; assembly: GCF_000720765.1. GTDB lineage: Bacteria > Actinomycetota > Actinomycetes > Streptomycetales > Streptomycetaceae > Streptomyces. The sequence continues at coordinate 53,354 of NZ_JODC01000030.1, read as the reverse complement.
GATGTCACCGTCCAGGCCCAGATCCTCGACCTGATGCGGGAGTTGAACGCCGGCGGCGCGGCCGTCGTGCTCATCACGCACGACATGGGGGTGGTCTCCCAGATCGCCGACCGGGTCCTGGTGATGTACGGAGGCCGGGCGGCCGAGGAGGGCCCGCGCCGGGCGGTGTTCCACGGTCCCCGGCACCCCTACACCTGGGGCCTGCTGGACTCGGTGCCCCGCGTCGGCGGTCCCCGGCTGCGACGGCTGCCCACCATCGCGGGCATGCCGGTCTCGCCCGGCGGCCTTCCGGAGGGATGCGCGTTCGCACCGCGCTGCCGGCTGCGTCACGAGCGGTGCGAGGAGCGCCCCGCGCTGTCCGGCGACAGCCACCGCGACGCCTGCTGGCTGCCACCGGACGACCGCGCGGCGCTGCGCCTGACGGCACGGGTGGCGGCGACCGGCCCGGCGGACACGAACACGGAGGCGGGAGCGACCGGCCCGGCGGACATCGACACGGAGGCGGCGAAGTGACGGCACAGGACATCGTGGCGGTGGACGAGGACGCGCCTCCCGCGGGCGACGTCCTGCTGCGCGCCACGGACGTCACCAAGCACTACCCACTCACCCGCCGCCGCAAGGTCCTACGAGCCGTGGACGGAGTGTCGCTCGACGTCCACACCGGCGAAACCCTCGGCATCGTCGGCGAGTCGGGCTGCGGCAAGTCCACCCTGGGCCGCTGCCTGGTCCGGCTCACCGAACTCACCGGCGGCCGGGTCGAGTTCGACGGGCAGGACATCAGCACCCTGTCCACGCGCCGACTGCGGCCCGTGCGCCCGGGCATGCAGCTGGTCTTCCAGGACCCGCAGGCCTCGCTCAACCCCCGCCGCCGCGCCGGCGACATCGTGGCCGAGCCGCTGCTCGTGCACCGCTACGGCGACGCCGCCACCGTCCGCCGCCGGGTCGCCGAGCTCTTCGACGTCGTAGGACTGGCCGCGGCGCACCTGGACCGCTATCCGCACGAGTTCTCCGGCGGTCAGCGCCAACGCATCGGAATCGCCCGGGCGTTGGCCACCAACCCGAAGCTGATCGTCGCCGACGAGCCGGTGTCCGCGCTCGACGTGTCGATCCAGGCCCAGGTGCTGAACCTCTTCGCCGACCTCCAGGAGGAGTTCGCGCTCACCTACGTCTTCATCGCGCACGACCTCGGCGTGGTCCGCCATGTGTCGGACCGGATCGCCGTCATGTACCTCGGCGAGATCGTCGAACTCGCCGGTACGGAAGCCCTGTTCGAGGCCCCGGCCCACCCCTACACACAGGCACTGCTGTCCGCGGTGCCGGACATCGACGACGGCAGCGCGCCGGACGCACCACCCAGGGAACGCATCGTCCTCACCGGCGAGGTACCCAACCCGGTGGACAAGCCGACGGGCTGCCCCTTCCGCACCCGCTGCCCGTACGCACGCGAACGCTGCGCCGTGGAGCGCCCCCGGCTCGCACCGACGCCCGCAGGACGCCGCGTTGCCTGCCACTACCCACTGACCGACTGACCGCCGGGTCTGCCGCACGATCTTCTGACCGCCGCGTAGAGCCGCGAGGTACGTAGTGAACTCGCCCACCGTCGACGACAACGGCCGCTGTTGTCCGCGCGTTGTTGTCCGCCGTCACCGGCCCGACACCGGACATCCGGATCGCCGTAGACAGGTTCCCGTGACAGGGCGCAGGTCTCCGGGCAGCACGGGGTGGCCCGCGCCGAACGACCGAAGGAGTGATTGGTGAACCTCACACGACTGACCATGCGTGCGGGCTTGGTGGCCGGCACCGCCGCGCTGGGACTGGGCGCCCTCTTCGCGCCCTCCGCCGGCGCGGCCACCCCGCCGGACTCCATCAGCAAGGGGGACAGTGGCCACGGGGTCTGGTGTGTCCAGCACGCAGTCAACAGCTACTACAAGACGTACTACGGCAGGCACAGCGGAGTGATCGCGGAGGACGGCCAGTTCGGCACCAGTACTGCCGACTGGGTTGCGTGGTACCAGGGCCGGCACGGGCTGCCCTCCGACAGCGTCGTAGGGCACCGAACCGGGTACTACATGATCATCGATGACGGCTGGTACGGCAGCTACTGCAGGTCCTACGTCCCGCACTGAGTGTCGGATGCTGCCGCCGGCTGCCGTGGGGCGGCCGGCGGCAGCCTCGGTTCCTCCTCTCCCTCCCGTCATGCTCACCGAGGTGGGCAGACACGGTGGAAGGGCGCTCCAGGAACGAATTGAGTCCACTGGTCCTCGGTCAGGGAATCGCCGGTCGCGGCGCAGATCCCCTGTATCGCTCGGACGGGGTCCAGCCTCCACAGCCGCACGGTGTGGTCGTCACTCGCGCTCGCAAGGGTGTGGCCGTCCGGGCTGAAGGCCACGTCGTCGATCGGCCCGGTGTGTCCGACGAGCGCGGTGCCCAGCTGGGACGGGTGGTCCGGGTCGGTGAGGTTCCACAGGTCCACGGTGTGGTCGTCGCTGCTGCTGGCCAGGGTGTGACCGTCGGGGCTGAAGGCGACCGCGTACACGAAGCTGGTGTGACCGGTCAGGGGCTCGGCCAGGGCCAGCGGCCGTGCCGGGTCGGTGACGTCCCACAGCCGTACCGTGTGGTCGACGTTGGCCGTGGCCAGGGTCCGGCCGTCAGGGCTGAACGCCACCCCGTACACCCCGCCGCTGCGGACGGCGAGAGGGCGGCCCAGCGGGACGGGCCTCGCCGGACGGGTCACGTCCCAGAGGCGGGTGGTGTCGTCCGCGGAAGCTGTGGCCAGCACGTGCCCTCGTGGGCTGAACGCGACAGCGGTGACCGGTCCGGTGTGAACGCTGAGCGGCTCGCCCAGGCCGGTGGCGTTCGCCGGATGCGAGACGTCCCACAGGCGGACCTGCCGGTCGTGCAGGCCCGCGCTCGCCAGTGTCCGGCCGTCCGGGCTGAAGGAGACCGAGTTGACCTCGCCCTGATGGCCGGTGAGCGGCTGTCCCACGAGGACGGCCCCTGCGGGGTCGGTGACGTCCCACAGCCGGATGGTGCCGTCCCGGCTGGCGCTGGCCAGGAGCCTGCCGTCGCGGCTGAACGCAAGTTTCCGAACGGCGTTGTGATGCCCGGTGAGAGGGCGGCCGAGGGGCGTGGGCCGGGCCGGGTCGGCGACGTTCCACAAGCGGACGGTGCTGTCGGTGCTGCCGCTGGCAAGGATGTGCCGTGCGGGGCTGAACGCCACGGTGTTGACGTAACTCGGGTCGGTGACAAGGGTGTCCGGGAGGCGCCAGAGCCTGACGGTGTGGTCGGCCCCGGCCGAGGCAAGGCTGTGCCCGTCGGGGCTGAACGCCAGCCAGTAGACGTATTCGGTGTGACCGGTGAGGGGCTGCCCGATCGGGACGGGGGCGGAGGGGTCCATGACGTTCCACAGGCGGACGGTGTGGTCCGCTCCGGCGGTGGCCAGGACGTGTCCGTCGGGGCTGAAGGCGACCGCGTACACGGTGTCGTGGTGAGCGGTCAAAGGTGCTCCGAGCGACACCGGGTCGGCCGGGTCCGCGACGTTCCACAGGCGGACGGTGCGGTCGTTGCCCACGCCCGCCAGGACATGGCTGTCGGGGCTGAAGGCGACGGCGTAGACCGTGTCCTTGAAGCCGGTGAGCCGTCTCAGACGTTGTGGGTGGGCGGGGTCGGCGACGTTCCACAGCCGGATGGTGTGATCGTGTCCCGCGCTGGCGAGGGTGCGGCCGTCGGGACTGAACGCGGCCGAGGCCACGGCACCGCGGTCGTGGCCCCTCAGCGGTTGTCCGAGCCGCTCGGGGCGGGCCGGATCGGCGACGTCCCACAACCGGACAGTGCCGTCGTCGCTCGCGCTGGCGAGCGTGTGTCCGTCCCGGCTGAAGGAGACGGAGAAGACGTAACTCGCATGGCCGGTCAGCGGCGGCCCCCAGGGCGAGGGGTGTGCCGGGCGGGTGACGTTCCACAGCCGGACGGTGCGGTCGCGCCCGGCGGATGCCAGGGTGTGGCCGTCGGGGCTGAAGGCGAGCCAGTAGACCCACTGGCTGTGGCTGGCGACGGGGCGGCCGAGTGGCACCGGGTCGGCCGGGTTCGCGACGTTCCACAGGCGGATCATGCCGTCCGCTCCCGCCGCAGCCAGGGTACGGCGGTCGGGGCTGTACGCCACCGCGTACACGGTGCCGCTACCGGCGGCCAGGGGCCTGGACAGCGGGGTGCCGGCGGCGCTGATCAGGTCGGTGCGCAGCTGCGGCTGCGGGCGGATGTGGTACGCGGCGATGTCCAGTTGGGCGGCGAGCGAAGGGTCGGACTCCCGTAACTGGCCGGCCTCGGCCTGCGCCTCTCCCGCGATGGCGTTGTTGCGCTCGGCCTGGGCGGTCGCGCTCTTCTTGAACGCCACGGCGGCGGCCACGGACGCGACGAGTGCGAGGACGCACACGGCGGCGATTGCGGCGCGGCGCAGCCGGGCCGCGCGGCCCGCGTGCCGGACGGACGCGGTGAGGAACTCCTCGACGCGGGGGCCGGGGACCAGTGCGTCGCCGCGGGTGGCGGCCCACTGACGCGCCGCGGCCAGGACGCCGCCCCGGTACAGGGCGCCGGGGTCGCGTCCCTGCCGTTGCCAGACAGCGGCTGCCTCGGTGATCTGCTGGTGCATGAGGAGACCGGCCCGGTCCTCGTCGATCCAGCGGCGCAGTCTGGGCCATGCGTGCAGAAGCGCCTCGTGGGTGATCTCGGCGCCGTCCCGGTCCAGGGTGACCAGCCTCGCCCCGGCCAGCAGGTCCAGCACGGCGCCGGTGTCCGGGCCGAGGTCCTCACGCGCTACGGGCCGTTTGACGTCGTCGGTGCCGTCTCCGGGGGCCACCATCCGCAGCAGGACGGAACGGGTGAGTCGCTGCTGCTCGGCGGTCAGCTGCTGGTAGAGGGTCTCGGCGGTGTTGGCCAGGGCGTGTGTGATGCCGCCCGCGGCCTCGTATCCGCTCAGGGTGAGCGTGTTGCCGCGGCGGCGCAGCCAGGTTTCCCGCAGGGCGTGGGAGACCAGCGGCAGGACGTTGGCTTGTCCGGTGGCCTCTGCCACGACGCGGGCCAGCAGGGCTGTCTCTACGGCGCATTCGGAGCGGACGGCCGGCTGGCTGACGGCCCGGCGAAGTTCCTCTGTCGACATGGGGCCGACGAGTAACTGAGCGTCCTGCAGGGCCGTGACGAGTTCGGGGTGTTCGGAGCAGCTCGCGTAGAAGTCGGCCCTGACGCCGATGATCACGCGGGTACGGCTGTTGGCGGCCTGGGCCGCCGTGAGTAACGCGGTGACGAAGCGGTCGCGTTCCTCCTTGCTCCGGCAGAGGGTGAAGACCTCTTCGAACTGGTCCACGACCAGCAGCAGATCCGTGCCGTCGGGACAGTCCGCCGTGGCCAGCGCCTGCAGCACTGCTTGGTGCAGGGCCCGGGCACCGCCGCTCAACTCCCTGTGCAGTGCCGGGGCGCTGCCCCCGGCGAAGGCCGCGAGACGGGCCGCGCACTCCTCCAGCGGATGTGCTCCCGGGGTGAACAGCAGGGTCGGCCATCCGGGGCCGCCGTCTGGGCCGCCCGCGTTCAGGCGCGGGACCAGACCGGCCCGCAGCAGTGAGGACTTGCCCGATCCCGACGCGCCGAACACCGCGATGAACCGATCGGTGCGGACCCGGGTGACCAGGTCGTCCGTGAGTCTTTCGCGTCCGAAGTACCGGGAGGCGTCCTCCGGCTGGAAAGCCGCAAGGCCCACATAGGGGCATGGCCGGTCCTGTTCCGGCTCCCCGTGGGCCCGCCCGTCCGGCGACGCGGGGGTGAGGCCCGCGGCGACCTCGTGCCAGCGCGCTCTCCATTCTTCCTCGTCGCCCCCACAGGCCCGGACGAAGGCGAGGGTGACCTCCAGACTGGGCAGTCTTCGGCCCCCGGCTGCGTCCGCGAGCGTGGTCGACGAGTAATGCGCCTTCGCCGCGAGTTGCCGGTAGGTGGGCTTCCCCGCTTTGTCCCGCAGGAGGCGCAGCCCCGCGGCGAAGTCGGTCAATGGGCTGCCGTCGTCCTCCAACGGCTGTTCTTTCCTTGGCACTTGTCTTGTCCCCCGGGTCGTGAAGTGACGCGTCGAGCCTATTGTCCGGAGCCCGTTGTCCGGGGCTTCTTGACCGACACCGGACAACGCAGGGTGCCGTAGAACCGACGTGGCGACAGCGGACACGGGGGTGCCGCTGACGCCGTCCCGGGGGCGAAGCACCGGTCGTACAGCCGAAATGAATGCCGTGTGAACGCTCATCCGGATTTCACCTTCCCTTTCTCCCTGAACGTGAGGAGTTCCGGACATGCTGACGAACACTCCTGCAACCCGGCGCCCGATGCGGCGCTCCCGCCGAGCCGTTGTCGGTCTGCTGACCGCCGCGGTCGCGGCCGGTGCGCTGGCGGCCGTGCCGGGCCCGGCTTCAGCGGCCGCCTCGTCGGCGGTCGGGCCGGCCGCCACCTCAGCGCAGATCAAGCTGGCCCAGCGCGACCTGAACGGCCTGGCCTACGACGCCGGTGGTGTGGACGGTGTCAGCGGCCCCAAGACCAAGGCGGCGACGCAGTCCTTCCAGAGCGACCGGTGCCTCGGGGCCGACGGCGTCATCGGCCCGCAGACGCTCGCCGGACTCACGTCCATGGTCAAGCAGGTGCAGGCCAAGGCCGGAGCCCCGGCGGGCGGCGACTACGGCACGGCCACGACGAACGCAGTGAAGCGTTACCAGGCCGCCCACCACCTCTCGGCGGACGGCATCGCCGGAGAGCAGACGATGAAGACCATGGGCATCGAGCGGCTCGTCAAGAGCTGCCACGCCACGACCGCGCTCCGGGCCAGGATCGTGAAGACCGCCAAGAGCCAGATCGGAGTCACCGCCGACTCCCACGAGTGCGTTCCCGGCAAGCCGTACAGCGTGTGCACCGAGTGGTGTGCGGCCTTCGCCACCTGGGTCTGGCGGCAGTCCGGTGTCGACATCCCCTTCATCAAGTACGTGCCCAGCGTCTACGACTGGGCCGTCGCGCACCACAAGTGGGTCGGCACCAGCGGCCTGGGCACCGTCAAGCCCGGAGACCTCATCATCTTCGGCAGCGCCCACAACCGCTACCACATCGGCGTCGTCGACCAGGTCAGCGGTGGGACCGTCCGCGTCGTCTCGGGCAACACGTCCAACCCCGCCCGCCCCGGCCAGTACGGCGTCTACGACAAGAGCTACGCGCTGTCCGGCTCGGTCTTCTACGGCCTGGTACGCCCGTAACGGGCGAAGCCCGGCTGTCCCCCGGTCCCTGCCCGGTGCCTCCGGCGCCGCAGGGGCCGGCGCACGGCGTCGCCGGGCCTGGACGGACCAGCGACGCCGGCCATGACCGACCACAAAGCCAGAACGGAGAGACAGCGATGACGTATCCCCACGCCCGCATCGGCGCGGTGGGCAGGGCCGGGTGGCGGGTCCGCGCTGCGGCGGTGCTCGCCGCCGGACTCACGACCCTGTGCACCGCAGTCCACGGCGTGGCGCACGCGGACACCACCGCGGCCACCGGGGCAGCCCGCTCCACGGTCCAGGTGCACGGGCTCGACGTGAGCGGCCACAACCCCCATGTCGACTGGAAAGCGACGGCCGCCAAGGGCGCCGCCTTCGCCTACGTGAAGGCGACCGAAGGGGTCAGCTACACCAGCAGCTATTTCGCACAGCAGTACAGCGGGGCGGCCGGCGCCGGTCTGATCCGCGGCGCCTACCACTTCGCCCGCCCGGACGCCTCCGGCGGACGTGCGCAGGCCGACTACTTCTTGGCCCACGGCGGCATATGGAAGCGCGACGGCAAGACCCTCCCCGGAGCCCTGGACATCGAGGCCAAGGCGCAAGGCGACCCCTGCTGGGGGCTCAGCCGCACCGCGATGACCGGCTGGATCGCGGCGTTCGTGAACGAGTACCACGCCCGGACGGGCCGCCACCCGGTGATCTACACCGCCGCCGGCTGGTGGGCGGCCTGCACCGGGAACTACCGGGGCTTCGGCAGGACCGACCCGCTGTGGATCGTCAACCAGTCCGGTACACCCACCCCGCTGCCCGCCGGCTGGAACACCTACACGCTCTGGCAGACCGCCGCCTCGGGGGCCTTCCCGGGGGACCAGGATGTCTTCAACGGCACTCTGAAGGACCTGAAGACCTTCGCCCTGGGTGACTACACGCCTCCGCCGCCGTCTCCCAGCTGGCCTCTGGTGCAGCAGGGCCAGGCAGGCCGACAGGTGACCACCGTCCAGTACCTGCTCGCCGCCCACGGAGCGCCCCTTACGGCGGACGGCCGGTTCGGGGCCGGAACCCGGGACGCCGTGATCACCTTCCAGAGGGCCCAGGGACTGACCCCCGACGGCATCGTGGGACCGAACACCTGGCAGCGCCTGGTCGTCACCGTGCAGCAGGGCAACACCGGCGCGGCTGTGCGGGCGGTCCAGGCCGAGCTGAAGGCCCATGGCGCGGCTGTCACGGTGGACGGCCGGTTCGGGGCCGGAACCCGGGACACCGTCATCGCCTTCCAGAAGTTCAGAGGGCTGACTCCGGACGGCACCGTAGGCCCCAGCACTTGGATGAATCTGGTGAGTTGGTAGGGCAGCCGAGGCGCCCGGTCCACCTGTCGTGTGTCATCGAGCTCCCTGTCGTCCACAACCATCACGACACCGGGGGGCACGGGATCGGCCTGGTCTCGTCCACCGTCTTGTCGCCGCGGAGCGACATCGGCGCCCGCAGCCGGCTCGAACGGCTCGTCCGAAGTCTGCCCGTCGGCCGGCGGTCGGACGAGGTGCGCCGTCGGGAAGCCTTCCTGCGTTCCGGTGCCGCGAGTCGGGCTCGACCGGTGGCGTGAGGGGGGAGCGCGGGTGTGAGCCCTGCGGTCGGCAGGCCCCGACAAGCGACTCAACGTCATTGCGTCATTCTCGCGGTCTCGGGAGGGACGGCCGGTGGTGCGGCGGGAGGGCCCGCCGCCGCCTCACCGGCGCGCTCACCATCTCCTGGCGCAACCCGACACCGCATGGCGAAGTCCGCATTCCAGAAGAAAAGCAGGAGAAAACAACGGGAGGCGGCGGCCTCTCAGAACTGCGTTCAGCAATTCCAGGTGGCCCAGTACCACTTCCCCTTCATCTGGCCGTCCGACAGCCTCACGGGCGTGGTGGTCTGGACGCCCGTGGAACCGCGGCCCGGGTAGTACCAGTAGTAGTGGCCGTGGTTGCGCTTGCCGTAGTGGGCCTCGATCCAGCCCTGGGAGTGCCGCCAGTACGGCGCGAACCACCAGCCGCCGGCCTCACCAGGAGGGACATGGCTCGTGAGCGACTGGCTGGCGCTGAGGGTGGTCCCCACCTGCCAGGTCTCGGTCTGCGTCGAGCTGGCGGACATGCCCGCCTCGATCTCCTTCTCGAGGCCGGCAGAGACCTCCACCGACGTCGACTGCTCGAAGGAGTACGACGTCGTGCGGTCGGTCCGCCACGTGAGGGTCTGGTCGACGGTCTGGCTGCCCGAGCAGTTGTAGATCGGGTTTCCCACCTCCCGGCGCTTGCCCAGCGCGGTCCACGCGTTGACCTCGTGGTACCAGCACTTGGCCTTGCCGTGGTTGCAGTCCCAGACCACGTCCGGCCGGTCGTCACCCCAGCCGGGGCTGGTGTTGGCACTGGCCGATCCGGCAGAGAAGGGGATCAGGAGGACGGCGAGGGCGGAGGTGAGGACGGCCAGTTTTCTGCGGCCGGTCTTCTTCAGGCGCATGGGGGGCTTTCTCCCATCGGGTCGGTCGAAGCAGCGACGGGACGATCCTCGGAGCCCAGGAGTTGACCGACCACCCGTTTCATCAGGGCTGTCAATCCTCCGGCAGGGAAATCAACCCCCGCACACCCTCCGGTACGGGGCGTCTGGAAGGTACGTCCGCCACTGCGCCCGCGTCAGCCCGCTGCCGCCCGCCCGCGCGCACACCTGTGCCACGACCTGCTCGGGATCGACCACGTACCGCTGGAGCGGGACATGCGCGCTGCCCGCGTACAGGGTCGTGCCGTCCGGGCCGAAGGCGAGCGAGTCGAGACGTTCGCCCGACGTGGTCAGCGGTCCGCCCAGGGGCTGCCGGGCGACCACGTCCCACAGCTGCAGGCTGCCCGCGTCGCCGCCGACGGCGAGGGTGCGGCCGTCCGGGCTCAGGGCCAGCGCGCTGACCGCCTCGGGGGTGGTGTCGTGCACGGCGGGGAAGACGTTGCGCAGCACGCCGGCCCGGTGCCGCACCTCCCCGTCCCACAGCGCGACCCGGCCGGTCTGGTCGCCCACGGCCAGCAGGGAGCCATCGGTGTCGAAGGCGAAGGCGCCGACCTGGTCTCCCTGGACGAGATTGCGACCGGTGACGGAGCTGCCAGGGAGCCACGCGAGGCGGTTGTCACCGACCAGGAGCCGACCGTCGGGGCGAACGGCCAGGTCGCCGCTGGCCAGACCGGGCAGGGTCGAGACCCGGCGGTGGCGCCCGGTGTCCCACACCTCGTCGCGCAGCTCGCCGACGGCGGGCGTGCGGACGCCGTACAGCCTGCGGCCGCCGGAGTCCAGGGCCAGGCCGATGACGGCCCCGGTGGAGTCACCGGTCGCCAGGTCCAGGGTGGTACGCACGCGGTGGTGGGACACGTCCCAGAGCGTGATCAGCTGGGGGGCGGCCTCGTAGCCGGCGGCGTAGATGCCGTAGGCGAGTGTGCCGCTGTCCGGGGCGAACGCCATCAGGGGCGTGGTGTCGCCCGGGTCGACCGGGCGTGCGGGATCACGGGAGACGGGGAGAGGAGAAGACGGCAGCGTCCGAACGACGTGGCCGTCCCGGGTGTCGCGGAGCTGGAAGCGGTAGTCGCCGCCGATGCGTTCGGCGGTGGCCAGGGTACGGCCGTCCGGGCTGAGCAGCGCGTCGTCCAGGGGGTGCCCGAGCCAGGCGGGGGTGACGGCCCGGGTGAGGTCGAGTGAGTGGACGGCGCCGCCCTCGAGGTAGCGCAGGGTCGGGTGACCGGGATCCCAGTACAGGCCCCGGTACAGGTGCTGTCCGTCGAGGGCGTGACGGAACACGGGGGCGTCGGGGGAGGACAGCCGCCACACCGTGATCTCCGTGCTGTCGGCCGTCGCCAGGAAGTCCCCTTCCTTGCTGAAGGAGGCGTAGTCCACGCCCGGCTGGGAGAGCTCGGCCACTTGGTGTCCCGACCGGATGTCCCAGACGCGGACGCCGTTCGCGGTGAACGCGGCCAGCCGCCCGGAGCCCAGTACCGGCACGGCCTCGTCGTCTCCGCAGACGTCCGTGGCATTCGTCCAGTCTCCGGACAGAGCGCGATGGCGGGCGGTGTCCCATACCCGTGGTGCGGCCGAGGCGGAGGAGCAGACCACCATCAGCGGACCGCCGGGACCTCGGCCCGCGGCCACGTCGGCGCCGGCCGACCGTGCGGCGAACAGCAGGCGGCCGTCCCGGACGGAACGCAGCAGCACCCGGTCGTCGCCGTCCACGGAGGTCACCAGATAGCCGGCAGCGGTGAAATCGACGATGGAGTAGGGCTTCTCCGGATGGGCCGGGTCGCCGGTCCATGCTCCGGTGGCCGTGTCCCACAGCCGTACGCCGTCGCTCGCCGAGAGCGCCAGCACACGTGCGTCCTCACTAACCGCGACCGCCGTCTGTCCGGCGGGGAGCCGCCCCGAGGCGATGCGGCGGTGGGCGGCCACGTTCCAGGTGCGCCAGGTGCGGCCCTCGACGCTGAGCAGCGTCGAGCCGGAGTCGGCGAGGAAGCGATCGGAGTCGTCACCGGGTTCGGGGTCGGTGAAGGCATCCGTCTCCGGCTGGGCGAGGGAGCCGAGCAGGGACCGGTGGGTCTCGGGAAGTGCGGCCGTCCGCCAGGCGGCCACGCCGAGCAGCAGCGCGGCACGCGGGTCGGTGGTGCGCAGTGCGTCGGCGACGTCAGCCATGTGGCGGGCCGTGTTCTGGGTGCGCTGGGTCTGGTTGTCGTCGTACTCGCGCCAGACGGCGAAGCCCGTCAGCAGGGCCACCGCCAGGACGGCGGACAGTGACACGGTCACGAAGCGGTACCTGCGGCTGGTGCGGGCGGCTGCCCGGCGTTCCGACGCGCGGGCCTCGAGCGCGCAGGTGAGGAACGTCCGCTCCGACACGGTCAGCGCCTGGTCCCGCTCGTGGTCGGGGAACAGCTCCTCGGCGCGGGTCAGCCGGGTGCCTCGGTACAGGGCGCCGGGGTCGTGGTCGTGCTCCAGCCAGGTGCGGGCCGCGTCCGCGAGCATCCGGTGGTGGCGCAGCCTTTCGCGGTCCTGCTCGATCCATTCGTGCAGCCGGGGCCAGCAGGTGATGAGCGCCTCGTGAGCGAGTTGGACGCCGTCCTCGTCGGCGGTCAGCAGCCGGGCACGGGTCAGCCGTTCCACCACGACCGTCGCGTCCGGGGTCGCCCACTCCTCCAGTTCGGAGCGGGCAAGGGAGCGGCGGGTGTCGGGGGTGCCCTGGCCGGGCTCGACCATCCGCAGCATCAGGTGCCGTGCGGTGCGGGCCTGCTCCGGCGACAGGCCGCCGTACACCTTCTCTGCGGTCGCCGCGATCGCGCCGCGCACCCCGCCTGCGGCCTCGTAGGCGGCGAGCATGAGCGTCCGTCCCCTGCGGCGGCGCCAGGTCTCCAGCAGGGCGTGCGAGAGCATCGGCAGGGCGCCGGGTTCGCCCTGGACCTCGTCGATCAGACGGGCGGTCAGTGTCCGTTCGACGAGACAGCCGACCGCCTGGGCCGGGCCGACCACCGCCTGCCGCAGTTCGTCGGCCGCCATCGGTCCCAGCAGCAGCGCGGCACCTCGTAGGGCGTCCGCCAGGCCCCGGTGCTCGGCGCAGCGGGCGTAGAAGTCGGCACGTACGGCGACCAGCACCCGCAGTCTGTTGCCCGGGTCGCGGGCGGCGAGCAGCAGATCGATGAAGCGCGAGCGCTGGTGCGGGTCGCGGCAGAGGGTGAAGACCTCCTCGAACTGGTCCACGACGACCCAGCTCTCCGGCTCGTCCTCGGCCGGGGTGAAGAGGTGTCCGTAAGTCGTGACGGGTGTGGGCCCGGGGGTCATGATCCGCAGCTTCACGGGGCGGTCGCGCTCCGCGCTCATCTCCTGCAGCCGGGGGATCAGGCCGGCCCGCAGCAGGGACGACTTCCCGCTCCCCGAGGGGCCGAACAGCACTGCGAACCGTTGCCGGCACAACAGGTCCCTGACCTCGGTCACCATCCGGTCCCGCCCGAAGAACAGATGGCGGTCGGACGGCTCGAACCGGGTGAGGCCGCGATACGGCGACGGAGCGTCCTCGGGAAGTTCGGTGGGGGCCCGGTCCAGCTCCGCCTCGGCCTCCTTCCACCGGCGTTCCCACTCCCCGGGGTCGCCCGCACAGGCGCGCGCATACCCGAGGACGACGGCGAGCGAGGGCAGCCGCTTGCCCCTGGCGGCTTCGGACAACGTTGCCGAGGAGAACCCCGCCGTCTTCTCCATCATCCGGTAGGAGGGACTGCCCGCGCCCCTGCGCAGCTCCCGCAGCTCGCAGGCGAGCCGCTGCACGGGACCGGCCGTCGGGTCCAGGGGTCTCTCGGGACGCCCCATGCGCTCGTACCTCCATACACCCGGTGAAAAGAGACATCAGGACATCAGGACATCAGGAGCGATGACCATACGAGTGGCCCGGCGACGCCCGAATTGCCCCCAGGTGACGGCCAGGTGAATCCGATCGATCCTTCGGCCCTGACGGGGTTGATTTGCGTGACGTAAGGGAGGTGCCTGCCAACTTTCCGGTGGCGAATCTCAATGAGGCAAGGCCGGATCCCGGCACACCGAACACCTGGAGAGAACAGCGCCATGTCCCGCTTCCAAGCCATCCGTAACCTGTCCACCACGGCCGTCGCGTCGGCCGCGCTCGTCGCCGTCGCCGTCACCGGCGTGAGCGGGCTCACGTCAGGCAACCACCCGTCCTCCCTGGGATCGCAGGTCCAGCTGGCCGACGAAAACGTTCCGACCGACGGTATGAGCTACGACATGACGGTCGGCGTCCACAAGGACTTCGCCAACCGCTACGACGCCATCATCAACGACATCCGTGGCCGACTCAGGGGCACCCACCTCTACGGCAACATCATCCTGACCAGGCCTGTGAACGACTACTTCCCCGTCACCCTGGCCATGGGTGGCAGCCAGGTCACCCTGGTGATCAACGCGAGGGACCTGTACGTCGTCGGCTGGCGCAATGACGGCACGGACACGTACTGGCGGCTGAACACAGGGCCTGCGACCTACGGTGGTGCGCGCCCCCGGAACCTCGACTGGGCCAACTACAACGACATGGAGAGGGCCGCCGGTGTCAGCCGGGACAGCCTGGGCATCTCCATGGGCACCATCCAGGGCGCGATCAGTGACCTGGGCAGCCGTAACAGCACGGCAGCCGGCCGGAACGAGGCGCGGTCCCTGCTGATCCTCACCCAGGCCATCGCCGAAGGCGCCCGCTTCGACTTCATCTCCTACCGCATCAGCCAGGCAATCAGAGGCAGCCACAAGTGGTACCCGGGAACGTCGTCGAGGGTCAGCAGCAACGGGTCGAGCGGCAGCAACATCGACGTGACGGGCATTGACCTCGAGAACAACTGGGACGGCATCTCCAGGGCCGCCCAGAACGCGACCCAGAATCACACCGCCCCGAACTACCGCATCGGCGACGGCCACCTCTGGACGCTGGCGGCCATCGACGCCCAGTTGGCAGTGGCTCTCCACCACTCTCTGTGACACGGCGAGCCCCCTACCGCGCCGGGCGGGGTGGGTGTCGGACGACGCTCACCCCATGGCGGTCCCCACCTCGCCGGCGACTACATCGTCCGCGCCCCGCACCGGTCGCCGGCGCGGGGCGTCGCCGGCGGACGTCGTCCGCCACGACATGAGGAAGATCCAGTACCGCCCTCATCTCATCGACGCATGCCTCGCCGGAACCGGACTGTCACTCATCCCGACGACATCACGAGTTCAAGCTCAGTAGCCACAACGGCACACCCCTGCCTGCAGGCCGCCGTCGCCAACCTCAAAGACGGCCACCAGCCGACGCCGGTGTGGCAAAAACTCACAGCAAGCCTGACGGACCGAATTCCGACGATGCTGCCGCGGAGCTCACCCGCAAACCGGTCAGTGCACTGAATCTTCTACAACTCCGGCTTACGGACGACCAGCTGATACCTGGTCTCACCTACCACCAGTCCAAGGGACGAGAGTGGAACACGGTTGGCATCAAGTTGCCCCCTGCGGAAGCTTCGGCCCTGGCGAACGGCCTCGACCCTGCAAAAGAGGACCATCGTGCGCTGTACGTGGTACTCACACGCGCCCGCCTCAACACCCTCGCCCTCGCCTGATCGTGTCACGCCGCATGCACCCCTTGGCCGAACGTCGCGGACGTCCCCGCCAGGACGAAGGAGTTGCTCCTCGGCACCAGCCGCCCGCGAAGTGCCGCCGCGTCCCCTGGCAGCCCTGTGAAGAGCCGGCTCGAGAAGCAACGAAGTCGCCGGAGTCACTGCTTCGGGCCTGCGGAGGTGCGGCACCACCCCGCGCTGCGGCCGCTTCCAGCCGAGACCAGCCGTCGATCCCCAGACGAACCGTGAAGCCTCCCGGCGATCGACGATCTTCGCCGAAGCGTGACGGGCGCCGTTGGCACCGGGCCGGCGCCCGCCGCCGAGGGAGCGTTTTCCGGATGCCATCCCGTGCGTGAACCGGACCGGGATCCCCCTGGCGTTACCTCTGCTCGAATGCCTGCAATGGTCGCTGCCGTGGTAGGTTATAGGTCGACCACTAACGTAGGAGTGAAGATGACAGTCAAGGAAGACGACACCGCCCGCCGCGCCGCCGCTCAGCACACCCTGGCCGAGCACCTGCGCCTCACCGCCGCAGGACGGGTCGACGAATGGGTGGAGCTGTTCGCCCCGGACGCGGTGCTTGAGTTCCCGTACGCGCCGGCCGGCGTGCCCCAGCGGGTAACGGGGCGCGACGCACTGGTCGCGCACATGAGCAACTTTCCCGAGACCTTCGACGTCGAGTTCGTCGACCTGGTCTTCCACGACACCGTCGACCCGAGTCTGGTGATCGCCGAATTCCGCTCGAAGGGCACGGCGCTGCCGACCGGCAAGCCGTACGAGCAGACGTGCATCTCCGTCGTCCGGACCGATGACGACGCGCGCATCACCCACTACCTGGACTACTGGAACCCGCTGGTGGCGATCGAGGCGCTCACGCCCAACGACGTTCCGTCCGACCCCGACCTCAGCGTGACTTTTGGAAGCTGAGAGGAGCCGTGTTTGACTGACGTCCATGCCTGCCCCCGGCACCAGCACGAAGAGCGACGAACGACGTCGGACCCTCATGGCCGCCGCGGTCGAATGCTTCGCGCAAAAAGGTTTCTACGGCACGACGACACACGAGATCGCAGAGTGGGTCGGCATCTCTCAGCCGTATCTCTACCGCCTGTACCCGAACAAGGAAGCGCTGTTCGCGGCGGTGGTCGACCACGTCTCCGTCGTCATGACCGACACGCTGCTCGCTCACTCACCAGCCTCGGGTGGGGCCGGGCCGGCGCCCGAGGCGGCGTTGGATGCCGCACGCGGCGCCTACGCCGCACTCGTCGCGGACCGGAACATCCTGCGTTTCCTGATGCACGCGAACTGCGCCGTCGCCGAGCCGCTGGTGGCGCAGGCCGTGCGCCGGTGCTACGCCAAGCAGGTTGACACCGTCCGGCGACTGCTGGGCGACGACGAGGCCGTGCGGCGCTGGTTCGGCGCCGGAATGCTCGACAACGTGGTCGCCGTGCTGGGCCTGGCCGACATCGATGAGCCGTGGGCGCACGTCCTCGCCGCTCGATAACCGGGCACCGGCAGTTCGGCGACGACAGCCCCGAGTCTTCCTCGTAGTCCAGGCTCGGCCGGTGGAACTCGGGGCTTCTTCGCCCAGCCGCGGGCAGGCTTCGTCCCGGTCAGCCTCCTCCCGGGCGGGCGCCGGGGCGACGGCCGCGACGGCCTCTGCCGCGGCCCGGTCCTGCTCGGCCAGCCGTCGGCACAGCAGAACCCGAAGACGGCCCTGAACGACATGTCAGACGATCTTCGCCATGGACACCGGCCGACGACCAGCGCGAGTAGCTTCCCGACTCTCACACCAGACCCGTGACCAGCAACTTCACGGCCGGTCACCTTGCCCGAGCCGCCGCTGGAGTTGGAGTTCACATCCCGGTAGCGGGAGTCGTCCGAGTTGTACGCCTTCTTGGTGACGTGGTTCCAGCTGCAGTTCGTGTGCTTCATCGACTGCAGCTGTTGCCAGGCCGCGCCGTAGGCGCCGGGTGCGACCACACCGGGCGCGGTACGTGCCTCGGTGAACTGGGCGGTGGCCTCAGCGGAGTTCTCCGCCTCGTCGGCGCCGTCGTCGTCGCCCTCGGCGGCGAAGGCGGACATTCCGTGGCCGGCGTGCACCGCCTTGATGTGCTGGCGGCCCATCGCGGCCTGGTGGCGTGCCTGCCAGGGCCGAGTCTCGTATCGGCCGATGCGGCGAACGACTGGGTGCTTACCAGCCCGAACGCGGCGGCCACGACGGTGCAGGTTATGACTGTGCGTGGGAGTTCGCGGCGGGCGTCGCGCAGCACGGCCCGTGCCCGCTCCTCGGGGCCGGCCTCGGGCAGGGGCGTGGAGGAGTAGCCGAGCCGAGGGCGGGTGCGGTCGTGTGACCGCGGGGGCGCTGGTGCCGTTCACGAAGCCACCCGGCTCACGATGCCCAGCAGACCGTCGAGCACTGCGAGTACGCCCGCGCTGCGGGCGAGGCTGGACAGGTCGGGGTGGGACCACCCTGCAGCCCGTCGGCGCGTTCCCGGTAGACCTCCCTGCACAGTTCGGCCGCCGGACGGGCGGGGACGGAGAGCGGGCGACCATCGAGTTCTCCGCGGTTGGCGCCGCCGCGCACCTCGACCCAGTCGTGCCGGCCCAGCACTGTGAGCTGCTCGTGGCGTGCCGACGCCCGCAGGTCACGGCGACGATGAGGTGCGCGCCGGAGCGGAAGGTGACGTGACCGGACAGCTGGGTGTCGATGCCGGGGCCGCGTCGCTCCTGGCCGGCGGGGCGATCCGAGCCGGTTCACCGAGCAACTGGCAGGCCAGGGCGAGGTAGTGGGCTCCGAGGTGCACGCTCACTCCCCCGACCGCCGCCTCCGGTTCGGCTCCCCGACCCTCCCGGTAGTGCGCGTCGGATCATGGGCATGAGACCAGAAGGGGCCCACGGCGTCGGCGAACCGTTGCGGCGTCTGGTGCCTCAGGTCCGCGGGTGAGAACGTCCACGAGGAAGCGGCCGTACCCGCCCGGGACGCGCGGGCGACGGTCTGTCTGGAGCACGGAGAGCCGCTGCTCCTCAACGCTGCCAACTGATGGGTGATTGATAGGGAGTTCGGCGTTCGGGCCGCTGCCACTGCACTGCGGGCAGGTCGTCGGCGTCGACGTCTGGCGGCTCACCGGTCCGGGCGAGGAGCACGGCGGTCAGGGCGACCAACTCCTCCTCGCCCGGGTTTCCGGATTCGATACGAATGAGCGGTGACTTGGCGGTCGGGCCGGCCATGTTCGGGTCTCCTTCTTCGACTTTGCTACTGCGGGGGATTGCCGTGCTTGCGCAGGGGCAGATCGGCATGCTTGCCACGGAGCACACGCAGAGCGCCGACGAGAACCTCACGGGTCTCGGCCGGGTCGATCACGTCGTCGATCAGGCCGCGTTCAGCCGCGTAGTAGGGATGCATGAGCTCGGCCTGATATTCCTTGACCATGCGGCGGCGCATGGCATCAGGATCGTCGGCGTCTTGGATCCGACGCCGAAAAATGACGTTCGCCGCCCCTTCCGCTCCCATCACCGCGATTTCGTTGGTGGGCCAGGCGAAGGAGAGATCGGCGCCGACGGAGCGTGAATCCATGACGATGTAGGCGCCGCCGTACGCTTTGCGCAGGATCATCTGGACCCGGGGCACGGTGGCGTTGCAATACGCGTAGAGCAATTTGGCACCGTGGCGGATGATGCCGCCGTGTTCCTGGCCCACGCCGGGCAGAAAGCCCGGCACATCCAGCAGGGTGACCAGGGGAATGTTGAAGGCGTCGCACATCTGCACAAAGCGCGCGGCCTTTTCGGCCGCGTTGATGTCGAGGACACCGGCCATGGACTGCGGCTGGCTGGCGACGATGCCGACCGTGTGACCGTCCATACGGGCAAGGGCGACGATGATGTTCGTCGCCCAGCGTTCCTGGATCTCCATGTATTCGCCGTCGTCTGTGATCTCCTCGACGACCCGGCGCATGTCGTAGGTGCGGCTGCCGTCCGCGGGGACGAGGTCGGCCAGCGACTCGCAGCGGCGGTCCGCCGGATCCGCCGTGAGCTGTACCGGAGGGGGCGTCCGGTTGTTGGCAGGGAGCAGAGAAAGCAGGTAACGGACCTCTTCCAGGCACGTCGCCTCGTCGTCGTAGGCGAAGTGGCACACGCCCGAGGTGTGATGGTGCACGTCGGCTCCGCCGAGGCCGTTCTGGGAGATCTTCTCGCCGGTGACGGCCTGAACGACGTCGGGTCCGGTGATGAACATCTGCGAGGTCTCGCGCACCATGAACACGAAGTCCGTCAGTGCGGGGCTGTAGGCCGCCCCGCCTGCGCAGGGGCCGAGCATCACGCTGATCTGCGGGATGACGCCGCTCGCGCGCGTGTTGCGCAGGAAGATCCCGCCATAGCCCGCCAGTGCGGTGACGCCTTCCTGGATGCGTGCGCCCGCCCCGTCGTTGAGCGAGATCAGCGGAGCGCCGGCCGCGAGGGCCATGTCCATGATCTTGTGGATCTTGGCCGCGTGGGCCTCGCCCAGCGCGCCGCCGAAAATCCGGAAGTCGTGGGCGTAGACGAACACGGTGCGGCCGTGGACCGTGCCCCAGCCGGTGATGACGCCGTCGGTGTAGGGCTTGCGGTGCTCCAGACCGAATCCGCTCGCCCGGTGCCTGCGCAGCGGCTCGACCTCCTGGAACGACCCGTCGTCCAGTAACAGCGCCAGTCGTTCCCGCGCGGTGAGCTTCCCTTTGGCATGCTGTGCGGCCGTGGCCGCGTCGCCGGGGCCCAGCACCGCCTGCTGCTTGATGCGGTGCAGGTCGGCCACCCGGCCGGCGGTGGTCGGGGCGGTCTCGGTGCCGGCGTCGGTGGTCATCGAAGGACGTCTCCTTGTTCGGGCGCGGATGTCGGTACGGGTATGAACCGCCGGGCGTCCTGGATGTACCTGCGTACGGCGAACGCGGTGTAGGCGAGGCCGACGAACCAGCCGATGGGGACCGCCCAGATGATGCCGTGCAACCCCAGGGGGCCATTCAGGAGCGACGCCGTGGGGACCCGGACCACCAGGAACGACAGCATGGTGCACACCAGCGGGAAGACGGTCCTGCCGATGCCGTTCAGGAAGCCGTGGACGACCGCCATCGCCGTGTACAGCAGGAAGAAGGGGTAGGCCATGAGGATGTAGGTGCCGACGATGGCGCGTACGGCCGTGTCGCTGGTGAAGGCCGCGGCGATGTCATGTCGTACGAGGATCACCAGCACGGACTCCGCCAGGGTCCCCCACAGGCAGATGCGCAGCGCTTCGAGCAGGACCCGTCGCGCCCGCTCCGGGGCTCCGGCGCCCACGTGCCGGGCCACGAAGACCGTCACCGCGCCGGACAGGTCCAGGTAGAACCGCCCGGCCAGGGTCTCCAGCCGGGACGCAATGCTGAACGCGGCGATTGCGGCCGTTCCGAACGGGGCGATCAGCGAGGTCAGGACCATGCTTCCGAGGGAGAGGAAGACGTGCTGGATGCCCACCGGGAAGCCCAGCCGCAGGGACGATCCGGCCTGTCGGACCAGATCAGGCAGAGTGCTGCGGTAACGGTGGATCCCGTGCCTGCGGGCCACGAGCACGAGACCGGCCAGAAACGCCACGGTACTTGCCGTCACCGTCCCCAGGGCCGCTCCGCGCACCCCCAGTCCCAGGACAGCCACGAAGCTCCAGGCCAGGGCGATGTTGAGCAGGCTGCTGAACACCATGACGTACATGACGGTGCGGGAGTCGCCGAGTCCGCGCAGGAAGCCGCCCAGCGCGCCGATACCGAAGACGCCGACGAACCCGAGGGACAGCGTTCGCAGATACGTTTCGGCTCCGTGGGCCACCGTGCCGTGGATCCCCATGGCGTCCAGGAAGAAGCCCGTCGCGCAGAAGACCAGCACGACGCACAGGCCGGCCCAGACGACGGCGAAGGCAGCGAGGCCGATAACGGCGTCCTCCTGCCGCTCCGCGTGCCCGGACCCGGTCATCCTCGCGAACCGTATGGCGAAGCCGCTGACCAGACCGAGGAAGACGGCGTTGACCAGATAGAAGATCGGCTGGGCGGCGCCGACGGACGCGAGTCCCTCGATGCCGACGTAGTGGCCCACGATGATGCTGTCGGCCAGCAGATAGGACTGCTGCACATAGTTGGCGACCGACATCGGGATGCTGAATCCGAGAATCGACCGCAACTCGGAGCGATGCTTCCGTCCTGGTGGGTGTTTCCGCACTTCTCTGGTCATCTCCGCCATCTGCATGCCAGGGGCCGGGTGGGCTCCTGCGAGCCCGCCCGGCCCGTCCGGTGCCCTACACGGGGCTTTCCTCTTCGGCTTCCTCCCGCATCAGCTCGACTGCGTCCGCCACAGCGGAAACAGTGCGCTCCATCAGCAGGTCGGCAGCGTCGAACTCGATCTGCAGGCAGGTGGCGATGTTGGACGCCACCGAGGTGGCCATGAGGGAGTCGCCGCCCATGTTGAAGAAGTCGGCTTCGACATCGACGGTGGGGTACCCCAGGGCGTCCGCGAAGCACCGGGCAACGGTGATCTCCTCGTCCCGGTAGACGCCGTCCGGACGTCCCGTCACTTCCACGGAGATCGCGTCGATCTGCTGGCGCTTCTGCTCCGACGCGATCCGCAGCCGGTCCCGCAGTTCGCTCTCGGCCTGCTTCATCTTGGTGCTCACGGTGTCACCGAGCACCGTGTCGAACGACTTGAAGATGTGCACGAGGCTGCCGTCGTAGTTCACTTCCCCTGCAAAAGCACGACGCCGGCGGGAACGGAGCATCTTGTCGATGATGTCCAGGCCGGCGTCGGTGTAGACCGCTTTGAAGGTCGTGTCGAGGTTACTCCCGTAGTCGACGGCCATGCCGACTTCCCGCCAGGCGACCCAGTCGACGGCCACGACGTGACAGTCGTCGCTGCGGCCCATGCGGGCGAGGGTGTCCAGGTAGTAGTTGCCGGCCGCGTAGTCGCCCTGTCCCGGCGAGGGGAAGACGACGGCCACCGACGAGAAGTACAGGATGAAGTCGCAACTCGCGTCCGCGGTTGCACTGTTGAGGACGTACGCCCCGTGGATCTTCGGCCGGACCACGTCGGCGAAGTCCTGCGGATCGCGCAGGGCTATGCGGTTGCGCCCGGGGATCCCGGCGGCGTGGACGATGCCGTCGATCCGGCCGAAGGTCCGCTGCACGTCCTCGACGACGGCCCTGAGGGCATCCGGGTCGCCGGCGTCGACGCAGTGCACGTGGACGCGTGCGCCCTTGCTCTCGATCCCGGCCAGCGCGCGGGCCACCCGGGCCGGCTTCGCGTCGCCGGGCGCGGCGATCAGCTGCTCCCACTCCGCCCGGTCGGGCGCCCCGGACCGGCTCAGCAGCACAAGGTCGATGTCGGGCTGGAGCGTCGCGAACATGTCCGCGACAGCCAGCCCGATCCCGCCGGTGCCGCCGGTGACGAGGTAGGTGCCGCCCGCCTTGAGGTAGTCCTCCTCGGCGCCGGTGCCCAGCTCCGGGAGCTCCTCGAAGACCTCCTGGTACGAACGCCCCTCCCGCAGCAAGTGCAGCCCGGGCTCCGGCCGGGTCATCTCGCGCCACAGCAAGTCGGGGGTGACGTGCTCGTCCACGTCCTGGACGCGGGTCTTGAGATAGGGGAACTCACGGCCGATCACCTTGGCGAGACCGGCCAGCGCGGAGTTCTCCGGAGCAGTGACGGACGCCCCGTCCTCCAGCGCGCAGGCGTTGCGGGTGAGAGCGACGATCCGGGCCCGCACCCCGGAGTTCATCAGGGCCTTGCTCAGCAGGAACAGGCTGTAGAGGTTCTTGGTGACCCGATGGTCCAGGGTCTGGACGTCGGGTGCCTCGGTCTCCTCCAGGGCTAGGGCGTG
The DNA here is from genome assembly GCF_000720765.1 of Streptomyces sp. NRRL S-646. Classification (GTDB taxonomy): domain Bacteria; phylum Actinomycetota; class Actinomycetes; order Streptomycetales; family Streptomycetaceae; genus Streptomyces. Next base: position 30,105 of record NZ_JODC01000030.1, on the reverse strand, counting down.
GACGATGTGGGTGTATCCGCCCCTGAGAATGTGCTCGGCGACCTCCTGAAGGCTCTCGTCCGTGGCCGCGAAAGTGCCCGCCGCCACGTCGGCACCGTCCGCCACGAGCCGCAGGACATGAAGGTCCCCGGAGGGCGGTGCGCCCAGCAGGGCCTCGGCCTCGGTCGCCGGGTCGACGAGGGCCAGCGCCCGCACCTCGCCGGGCCAGTCCGCCGCCAGAGGCTCTTCCGGGAAGACGACGTCGTGCGTGACGGGGTGGTTCTGCGCACTGGGTGCGGAGCCGAGGGAGGTCCGCTCGGACCAGGACTCGGGGAACGACGACCAGCAGCGGCTCTCGTCGAAGGCGTAGAGCGGCAGCTTGACGATACGGCCGGGTGCGGCGCCCTCGTACTCCTCCCATACGACGTCCTCACCGCGGACGTAGCGGGCGAGCGGCGAGTCGTCGGGCTGGGCCGGCCGGGACCAGTCGTCGAGGTTCGAGTGGAGCGCCGGAAGGTCATCGCCACTGCCCTGGGACAGCGCGGTGAGCGCGTCCCGCAGTTCGACCAGGCTCGACACCGGCAGGGCAAGGCGGTACCGGTGAGCGCCTCGGGAGACACGTGTGGTGTAGCAGACGTCGCGGAGGTTCAGCTGCTCGGCGGCTTCCGTGCCGAGGTGGCGGACGTAGGCGTCGACGAGCAGCCGCAGCGACCGCTCGCTGTGGGCACTCAGCGTGAAGATCTGTGGGCCGTCCGCCGCCTCGGGAGCGGCGGCTTCGTACTGCTGGGGGGCTTCACCGAGAACGACATGGCAGTTGGTGCCGCCGATACCGAAGGCGCTGACGCCGCAGTGCCGTTCGCCCTCGACGGGGTTCCATGGCTCTGCCGTGGTGGGGACACGGATCGGGCCGTTCGCGAAGTCGATCTTCGGGTTGGGCTTCTCGAAGTTCGCCATGGGCGGCACGGTCTTGTTCTTCACGGTCAGGGCGGCCTTGATCACGCCGATGACCCCGGACCCTTCGAAGAGGTGCCCGACATTGGCCTTGGCGGTGCCTACCGCGCAGAACTGCTTGTCGGACGTGTGCCGGCCGAACGCCTCCCGCAGCCCCTCGAACTCAATGGGGTCCCCGATGCGCGTCGCCGTGCCGTGCACCTCCACGTACTCAAGGCTGCGAGGATCCAGGCCGGCGTCGGCCCAGGCGTCGAGCAGCAGTTGGGTCTGGGCCTTCTCGTCGGGAGAGGTGATCATCTCCGAGTGGCCGTCGTGGTTGACGGCGCTGCCCTTGATCGTCGCGTAGATCTGGTCGCCTCGTTCGCGGGCCCGGTCGAGCCGGGTCAGTACGACCGCACCCGAGCCCTCGCCGAAGCCGGTGCCGTCGGCATGTTCGTCGAAGGGGCGGGTGAGCCCGTCGGAGGACTCGATGCCGATGTTGCGTTCGGTGCTCTTGACCGGGGAGAGGATGATGCGGGCACCGGCGACGACGGCCATGTCGCAGTCGCCCGTCAGCAGGGCGTTCTTGGCCTGGTGCAGGGCGACCAGGGTTGCCGAGCAGGCCGAGTTGACGACCATGCTCGGACCGTGCAGATCCAGCTGGTAGGAGATCCGGTTCGCCAGCATCGTTCCCATGTTCCCCGTGAGGGTGAGCGGGGTCAGGGAGGGATCGGCTCGGGTCAGGAAGTCGGCGTACGTCTGGCCCGGGTTGACGGAGTATCCGACGAAGACACCGGTGCGCAGATCCCGGATCCTGGGGCCGGAATATCCGGCGTCCTCAAGACTCAGATACGCGTTCTTCATGAGCATCCGCTGGACCGGGTCGGCCATTGCGCCCTGGCGGGGAGTCATGCCGAAGAACTCGTGGTCGAATTGGGCGATGTCGTCCAACCAGTAGCCGTCATGGAAGTCGACCGACGGGTCGGTGAGCGGCTTCACGGCGACGGTCCGCGCATACCGTGTGTAGTCGAGGATGTCTTTCCTGCGTCCCTCTGGAAACGGCTTGCTCGCGCTCTTGCCGCTTACGACCATGTCCCAGAATTCGTCGGTGTTCTTCGCCTGGGGAAGTTCCACCGACATACCGATGATGGCGATATCACGTGTCATTCGCGCTCCTTGTCCGCGATCGCGCGGATCAATCGATCTCGCGGTCGAGCTTGGTCAGGGTGGTGCCGTTCACTTCGCTGAACCGGGTGACACCGAACTCCCGGAGGGTTCGCACCGTCGTGACCCACTGGACGGGGCTGCTGATCTGGGTGCTGAGCAGATTGCGCAGGTGCACGGGGTCCACGAGCTCTCCGGTCGTGGACGACACCACCGGTACGTCGCCCGGTTTGAAGGCACACCGGGCCAGGGCTCGGTCGAATTCGATTCGAGCGGGATTCATGAGCGGGGTGTGGAAAGGGCCGCTGACGCTCAGGGGAGCGACCTTCGTCGCTCCACTCTTCCTGGCCTCCTTGCCGAACGCGCGTATTCCGCTCCGGTCGCCCGCCACCACGATCTGCTGGTCGGAGTTCCAGTTGGCGATGTACACGGCAGCCACGCTCTCGCTGAGGAGCAGGGATTCCACCTGATTCCGGGACAGACCGATGACGGCCAGCATCGCGCCGCCAGTGACGCCGGCCATGGCCTCGGCCCGCCCACGAACGAGGTCGAGGCCGTCCATCAGGTCCAGCATTCCGGCCGCGACCAGGGCGTTGTACTCACCGAGGCTGTGTCCGGCGAAGTAGTCAAACCCGGCGGGCTCGCCGTGTTCGCTCAGGTGCAGGAGTGCGTTGGTGAAGTAGATGGCCGGTTGTGCGTAGCGGGTCTGGCGGAGTTTTCCCTCCGGGTCCTCCAGACACAGTTCGGTGATCGAGTAGCCCAGCAACTCGTCTGCTTGGGCGGTGAGTTCGGGGAAATCTCCGAAGACACCGTCGCCCATTCCCTTCCGCTGGGCTCCCTGGCCCGGGAATATTCTTGCCCGCACAGTCTTCCTCCTTGTCAACGAATGGACGGCACGGGGAAGCGCACCGCCTCGACGCCGGCGGTCCGGAACTCCTCGACCTCCTGACGCAGCAGCCCCAGAGCCTTCGCCTCCCGCCGCTCGAGCGCGAAAAGGCCCCGCTTGATCCGGGCGTCGGAGGATGGCGCTCGCTCCACGTGGTTGAGCGTCGCCTCGTCCAGGACGGAGCACAGGAATTTCATGTTGCGCCTGAACGTTTCCTTCACCCGCTCCGAATGCCGCGTGTGCCTGAGGAAGCGGCAGAAGAGAATGTGCGCTCCGGCCAGCATGGACAGGCTGTTGAGGCCAGGTGCGGCGAACGTGGGCCAGCCCTCCCGTTCCTCGGCCAGACGGTCGTGCAGGAGGTGGTATATCTCGAATGCGTCCTCCAGTTCGAGCACATGCTTCGTGTATGCACGATCGAAGTGGGCCGGATCCGGCTCATCCGCCGAGTTCTTCAGCACCAGGACGTCGGTGAACCACTCATCGGGGTTCGTCTCCCAACCGGACCGTACCGTCTCCCATGGAACTACGAAGTCGGCAAATTCGTGGTTGTCCGTCGCGTCGTCCCTGATGAGGAGTTCGGTGACCGAATCGTCCACACCGCAGGCGAGAAAGGAGTGCGGAAGGATCCCCGACAGGGGCAGCCCCATGCGGCTCATGTATTGCACCTGGTATGCGAATTCCGTGCGGGGCGCGAAGAAGGAGACCGGTTCGTCCCGTGCCACCCCGTCCGTGAGCAAGCTCAGGAACTCGCCCAGACCGAGATGTTCACTGCGCCGCACAGTGAAGCCCAGCTGCCGTAGGTCGTCGTCGCGTGTGTAGGGATAGGGGTACGACCAGCGCAGCTCCTTCTTCAGGTAGCAGTGTTCGAACACTCGGTGCGAATCGTGCAGAGCACCGTGATAGAGAAGGTCGACCGCGGAAGTCTTCGCCGCGACGAGGGCCAGCATCTGGTGCACCCGGCAATTCAGATGTACGGCCGGGTCCTGACTGACGATCGTGTTCAGGCTCTCGATTTTTCGCATAGCCGTCGAGTGCTGCATGGGCGTCCAATACTTGGTCCGGCGAGGGAATAAGAATGGATCTCCTCCGATGCTGCACCTGCGGACTCGGGTGAGCAAGCGGTTTCAACACGCACAACAAGCCCCCCATGCGTCATTCCAAATGGACATTACCGAGATGGGGAATTCCTTGAGGATTCTTTGGTCGAACGATCGTTGAATCCCCTCCCCAGGACGTTTGATGCATGGCACACTCACGCCCGCGGCGCAATGAGAGAGCGCCGGTCCGAAGTGCGGTGCCCGATGGCGCCGGGCCAGACCAGTGGAGGCGGCTGCATGTCAGGTCCCATCCAGTCCCTGACCCGTGCCGCGGCCGCGCTGCGGCTGCTCGCCACGGGTGAGCGCGAGTTCGGTCTCTCCGACACCGCCTCCTTGCTGGGGCTGCCGAAGGGAACCGCGTACGGCATCCTGCACACGCTTCAGCAGGAGGGCCTGGTCGAGCGCGACGTCGAGTCCGGCAGATACCGGCTGGGCCCCGAGCTGGTGCGGCTGGGCAGCAGCTATCTCAGAACACATGAGTTACGGACCCGCGCGCTGGCCTGGGCCGACGACCTGGGCCGGGTCACAGGGGAAGCGGTGCGTGTCGGTGTGCCGCACCGGTCGGGCGTGCTGATCGTCCATCACGTCTTCCGGAGCGACACCACGCGGCAGGTGCTGGAGACCGGATCGGTGGAGCCCGTCGGGGAGACAGCGTTGGGCGCGGTGCTGGACGCCCACGGGGCCGGGACACCCGGAATGCCGACGGCTCCTCGAGAGGTCCTGCACGCCGTCAGGGAGCGCGGCTGGGCCTGCGCCCCCGACCCTGTGCAGGACGGCATGGTCTCGATCGCCGCACCGATCCGCGACCGGCACGGCGTCACCGTCGCCGCCGTGAGCGTCACGGGATTCGCCGCATGCGTGCGGAAGAACGCAAGGGCACGCGAGCCTCTGGTCTCCGCCGTCAGGACCTGCGCCCGCGCGATCTCACACGATCTGGGCGCCGACCACCCGTAGGCCGACGCGGCCACCCGACTCGTCAGGGGCGGCGTTCGAGCTGCTCCGCGAATTCCAGCCACCGCCGGGCACATCCACGGGCCGCCTGGACCACCGTGGACGTGCGGTGTCCGGGTACGGCCTCCACGAACTGCCGCGCCCTGTCGCTCTCCAGGACCAGCGGAACGCTCAACATCTGCAACAGCGCCCGGCCGGCCTCCGTCAGCCGCAGCGAGGGGTCCTTGCGCAGCCTTGCCACCAGCAGACCCATGTCCGCGTCCGCGGGACCGGACGCCGCCTCCACCTGCTTGCTCCGGGCTGCTCCGGCCGGGTCGGCTCCGGCCACGGGCCCACGGAACCTGCGCGGGACGGGATCCTCGCCACGGCGCATCCGCTCCCGTACGTCGCGGGCGGTGGCCAGAGCGACACCGGCGTCCGCGGCGATCTGCCGGAGCGAGGCGTCGGGCCGCTCAGCCAGCAGCAGGCCGGCACGCCTGCGCCCTTCAGCGGGGTCCACCGGCCGCAGCCTGCCGTCCCTGCCCTCGCGCGTGTTCAACTGTTCGCTCCGGACAGTTGAACGCTTGCGTACGGCGGCCACCGTGCCCGCGGTGACTCCAGCCGCCGAGGCGATCAGACGGTCCGACCACTGAGGATGCGTGCCCAGTATCCGCAGGACGGCGGCCGCGCGATCGGCCTGGGTCAGCGGCAGCCCCCGCGACGTGTTCAACCGCACGGCCTCGACGAACACGTCCTCCACGGTGCCGTCGAAATAACAGACATCGATCTGGCCCTCCCCGCGAAGCCGGGCGGCCTGGACGCGGTGGACCCCGTCGACGATGCGCAGGGTGGACCGGTGCACGACGATGGGGGGCAACGGCCCGGCGGTCCGGGCCAGCTTCTGCACATGTCCCGTGTCCACGCCCCCGGTACGCGGCGAGTCGGAGAACCGCAGCGCGTCGAGCGGCAGGGTCTCCGCCAGGGGCCGACCGCCAGGGTCGGACTCTTCCTGGCCTGCGGTCTGCCCGGCGTCGTTCACTAATCGCCCCGAGTTCACACGACACGACGCTAGACAGCGGACAGCAGAGCGTCAATGCGTCCGCTGCAGCGGATGAACCCACTCCGGCCACCACGGCCCGCCCCTTCGCGAAGCCCTCCGGACACGGCTCCAACCGACGTAGTTCGGCGCCTACTTCCAGGTCACCGCTCTCACGAGCCGTCAGCACAAGCGGAGTGACGCCCGTCGCCGACGAAATAATCGCGTTTTCAACCGTGGTGAGGTTGGCCGGATCATGCTCACCCCGTGTCGCGAGACGGTCCACACTGATCTCAGGTGGCGCTGTCCACTGCAGCGGACGGATGAAAGGTGGCTTATGGACCGGGATGGGCCAGCTCCCCGAGACACGAGTCGGCCTCTGCTGCACGACCTCGACGTACGTCTTGGCGGTCTGATCGCGGCCCTGTACCCCGACGAGCGCAAACGTCCGGGATACGCACGGCTCGCCCGGCTGATCCGGGAGAGGACCGGCGGAACAATCTCAGCAACCTATCTGTGGGAGCTTGCCACCGGCAGAAAACACAATGTGACGCTGGAACAGCTCGCAGTGCTCGCCGAGTTCTTCGGCGTCCCGCTGGAGTACTTCATCAACGACGAGGTGTCGCGCCGGGTCAACGCGCAGCTGGCACTCGCCGTCGCACTCCGCGACGCCAGGGTGCGCAGCCTCGCGCTACGGGCCGAGGGCCTGTCGTCCGCCAGCCTGGACGCCCTGCTCACCATCGTCAACGAAGCCCGCCGGGTGGAGAACCTGGAACGCGTCAGCGAACAGCAGGGCTCCCCGTCGGACACCCATGACACCGACCAGTACGACGCCGATCACCAGCCGGACCCCTCCGAGGCCCAGAGACCCTGATCCCCCCACACTTCCGGCCCCTTCGAACTCCGCCCCCCACGCGAAGAAAGGTCCCCGCCGCGGACACCCATGTCGAACGGATCACTCAAGCTGCGCCGTCGCTGCCAAGCGGTGATCGACGGGCTCGAACTCCCCCACGCCCTGTCCATCGAGGTCCTGTGCCGCCATCTCGCAGCGCGGCGCGCGAGACCGATACGACTTCATCCGCTGCCGCCTGAGGCAGCCGCTGTCGGCGCCTGCGGCATGTGGCTGGCCACCGACGCCGAGGACCACATCTTCTACGAACGGCGCACCGCGCTCCTCCACCAGGAGCACATCGTCCTCCACGAGATCGGGCATCTGCTGTTCGACCACCGAACGCCGGCCCTCGACGGCGAGACCGGCTGGGACGTGATCCTGCCCGACCTCGACATGAGCACGGTGCAACGGCTCCTGCGCCGCACGAACTACGCGACCGACCAGGAACAGGAGGCGGAGCTGTTCGCCAGCTTCCTCGGAACCCGTATCAGCGAGCCCTCCCGCCAGCGCACCGGCGGAGTTCTCGGCAGACTGGAGGCAGCCATGGGGGTCGACTCGCCGCACGGCACGGCATGACCCACGACGCCGCCGCGCTCGGCGCCGGGCTCCAACTGCCCAGCGTGCTGCTGCTGTGGATCGCCGTGCTGCTGCGCGCCCCGTCCGGCCTGCGCTCCGCTGCCCAGCGCGGCGTGCTGCTGGCCGTGGCCACCGCGGCCGCGGCCATGACGCTCGATCTGCCGGCGGTCCTGCACGAGGCCGCCCGCCACAGTGAGGCGAACGTCGTCGCCGGGGCAAGGAACGCCCTGGGTGTGCTGTCCGCGGGAGCCCTGCTGTACTTCGTCGCCCAGGCCACCACCGACGTCCGCGGCCTCAAGGCGGCCCTCGCCCTTGCCACCGGATCCGTACTGGCCGTCCTGTTCGCACTCGATCTCGCGGCGGAGCCGCACCTGAGGATCGCCGTCCCCGTCAACGGGCCGCCGACTCCCTCTCTCCTCTACTGGCTCGTTCTCATGAGCACGCATCTGGGGGCCAACGCCTTCTGTGTCCTGATGTGCCTGCGCTACAGCGCGACTTCAGCGAGCCGGTCCCTGACCCTCAGCCTGCGCCTGTTCGGCCTCGGTACGGCTCTGGTCGGCATCTACTGGCTGGGCTGTCTCCTCCGGGTCACCACAGGCGAGCGATGGCCCCTGCCCTGGCTTCCCCTGCTCATGGATCTGCACGGCGTGCTGCGCGCCCTGGCCGTCCTGGTGCCCACGTACTCCGTGTTCCGGCGTGCCATGGCGGGCATCGCCACTGCCTGGCGCCTGTGGCCGATGTGGAGCGATCTCGTCATCGCCGTTCCGCACGTTGCCCTGGCCACGCCGCGTCACCGCGTCTGGGACGTCGTGTGGCCTCGGATCCCCTATCACGTGCTCGCCTACCGCCGGATCATCGAGACGAGAGATGCGATTCTGGCGCTCACGGACCATGGCTCCCCTCTCGCTCCGCCGGCCCGGAGTACGCCGGGCCCCGAGGCGGCCGCGGACGCCGCCGCCCTGGCCGCCGTCGTCAAGAGTGCCCGGGAGGCGAAGCTTCGGGGCCTTGCCCCGACGCCCCACACGTCAGGCTTCAACTCTGCGGGCAGCACGGATCTCGCCGGCGAGAGGGCCTTCCTGCTCCAGATGGCCAAGACGTATCGATCCGTGCCCACGCACGTCGGCCCGGATTCCGCACCCCCGGCGGGCAGTTGAGTACGGTGAGGGTGAGCTCGGTGTTGCCCAGCTAGACGGTGGTGGCGGCGTCGGTGCGGCGCAGCAGGCGGTTGCCGTCGGCGTCGTAGACGTAGGAGGTCGTCTTGGTTCCGCCGCTGCCATCGGGTTCGGTGAGCTTGGCGAGGTGGCCTTCGTCGTCCCAGACGAGGGTCTGCTTGTCGCCGCCGATGGTGCGGGTTTCGGTGTTGCCCGCGTTGTCGTAGGTGTAGCTGTCTGTCGAGATGCCGATGGACCGACGGGGGCTCCTCACCTCTCACAATGCGCCCAGTACCGATCCCCTATGACGGGGCCGTGAGGATGTGGGCCGGATCAGGTGAAAGACCTCCCGGGCGACGTAGCGTTTGAGGCATCGGGCGATTTCGCGTCGGGTCTTGCCTTCCTTGATGCGGCGTTCGCAGTAGTCCCGGGTGCGTGGGTCGAAGCGCAGGCGACTCTGCCTGATCCGGATCGCCGAATGGCTGGTCGCCGATCCCTGGCCCACCGCGGGCGCCGGCACGAAGAGGGCGATCGCCTGAGCCTTCGCGATCCGCGAACGCCGCAGCCCCGGCCACCGCGTCCTCACTCCGGCCCAGTCCCCCGACTGTCCGCCCGACCTGGCCCACCTCATTCGCACCTGGCTGCGCCACTGATGCTCCCCCGGCACAAAAGCGGCCATGCTCGGGGCACTCTTGCGGCATTCGATCGTATTGAGGTGGCCTGGGCGACCGGCATGAGATTCAGATGCGGCGCCAGCAGGTATCAGACCGCGTCCGGACATCCGATACTTCCATCCCCACCACTCCGGCCCCCGGCTCGCTCAGCCAGAGGCGGCTGCCGCGGCGGGTCGCGCGGCTCCGGAGGTCCACCGCGCGACCCGCCACCTCGTGCAGCCTCCCGTCGGCGCCAGCCGACGGGGGGTTCCTGACATCTCACGCCATATCGCACAGCCCCTATAACAGGGGAGGCACCTGGCGCAGGCGATCACCACACTGGGCAGGGGAGACTGCACACACGGAGCGTGCGGCGTCCAGCGGCTCCTGCAAGCAGACCACCAAGCACAGACCGCCAAGCAGGCGAAGCCTGGGCCCCGTGAACCGGCACACCGCGTCATCCCGAAGGAATGCGAAACTCGAATTCGGGACGGTCCCACGGCACGGCGGGCGGGTTCGCGAACGCGGTCCCGGTCCGCACCGCACCGACGCAGTGGTAGAAGTCCTCGGCGGGAAGGTGCGACACGACCTTGAGACGGTCGATCCCGGCGGCACGGGCCTCGGACTGCATGTGCGCGACGAGCAGCCGTCCAATACCCCGCCCTTGCACGTCGTCGGCGACGAACAGCAGGTCGAGCTCCGGCGGAGCGAGGACGAGCGAGTAGAACCCGAGGACTCGGCCGCCGTGCTCGTCGGTGCCGACGGCCACGAAGACGCGATGGGCCTCGATGTAATCAGGACCGACCCGGTAGCCCGCGACTGCGGCTGCATACTTCCCCGCGTAGGCGCCTGAGCCACGCACGAGCCTCGTGAGCCGTTTGGCATCCCGCGCGACAGCCCTCCGTATCGCGATCGGCTGACTGACCGGGGATGTGCGTGAACTCATCAGGAGAGTATTTCGCACCGGGGAGTGCCTTCGTGCGCCGGGTCGGCTGCTCGGGCAAGCGTTCCTGCACCGCTCCCGGGAACCGCTCGCCCAGGCCCCGACCGGCCACGTCACTGCCGCCGAATCGGCCACGCGCCGGCGCACCGGCACACTGCGAACGCAGTCCGACGCCAGTCCCGTTGCACCGGCACGTTCGGACTTCGATCGCCGACCTGGTCACCGGGGCGTGCTCCAGGGCCCTCGGGTCGTCCAGCAGGACGTTCAGGCGCTGGTAGTAGCGGACGGGGCCAGGCCCAGTTCCTCGCGTATCGCTCGCTCTTCGCGCCGGGGCTCGGAAAAGCCCAGGCGTTCGAGGGCGAGGATCGTCTGCTCGCGTACGCCCAGTTCCTGCCGGTCCATGAGGGGAACGGTGGCGCTCGGCCGGTCGTCGTCGTTGTCGTACGGCTGTCCGCCGCCGTCGCTTCCGCCTGGAGCCGGGTCAGGACCGTTGCCGGGTTGCCCGACGCGGTGACCGCCGTACCGATCTGCTTCTTGATGGTGATGCCGACCTGTGCGCTGTCGAAGAGCCAGGGCCAGGACTGGCCGTAGACCGGATGGCCGTGCAGGATCTGGCTCGCGGCCCGGGCCGTCAGCACGCCTTCGTCGGTGCCCGCGTGGTCGAGCAGATAGCCGCAGGTCACCAGTGCCACGGCGGTCAACAGCACCGCACCCGCGATGCAGTTGCCGGGGACCGGCCAACTGCGGAGCCGGTGCCTGCAGCCGCACCGGCACCCCGCCGATCAAGTCTCACAGGAGCAGAGGCCGTCCGTCGTCTGACGCCGTACGGCCTTGTGGAGGGGCAGGCTTCTTCTCATCCTCCTCTCACCCTGCAAACCGTAGGGTGACAGAAGCGGCTTCCGTCACCTGCGCCTGGTGGGGGTCTCCGAGGGCTCCGGGCCCGAGGCACGCACCGAGGTGCGGCCCGGTTTGTGGAGGTGCCGGGGCACGACGTCCTGGGGGAAGGTCAGCTGCTGGTTCATCCACTTCAGGGTGGCCGGCATCTCCCGTACCCAGGTCGGGAAGTTGTGGCTGCCGTTCTCGGGCAGGATCGACGCCACCCGCATGGGCGCCTTGACGGCCTTGATGAACGCCAGGGTCTGGGGGAAGCCCTTCTCGCCGTGCTTGCTGTCGGCGACCAGGACGGAGACCTGCGGCACGGGAAGGTGCTTGAGCCGCCACATCAGGTCGTGCCCGTTGATCCGGTTGACGCGGCCGAGGCCGCTGCCGAAGAGGTTGCCGGTCGTGGGGTCGTCCTTGACCTTGTAGTCGGGCGAGAGGGCGCCTGCCGTCGTGTACACGTGCGGGTTGCGCATCGTCAGCTGCAGGGCACAACTGCCGCCGGAGGAGTAGCCCATGACACCCCAGGCGTTGGCGTCGTGGCCCACCCGGTAGGTGGACTTCAGCGCGTCCGGCAGGTCCTTCGCCAGGAAGGTCTCGGTCTGCGGTCCGCCCGGGACATTGACGCACTCGGTGTCGCGCGGCGGAGCGATCGTCGGCCGGATCATCACCATGATGGTCGGCTGCATCTGGCCGCTCTTCTGCAGCTCTCCGGCGGTCTGTGACACCCGCAGGTACTGCGCGAGGTTGAAGATGCTGCCGGGGTAACCGCTGAGCGCGACGATCACCGGGAAGCGCTGCCGGTGGTACGCCTTCTGGAAGTACTGCGGCGGCAGGTACACGAAGGCCGGGTCGACCACGCCGGTGCGGCGGCCGATGACCTTGACGGACTCGACCCGCCCGTTCACCGCCGCGGGGCCGGTGGGCAGACCGCTGACCCGGTTCAACTGCTCGTCGCCGTTGGGCTGTATGAGGGCGCCCTTCACGGAGACGCCGGAAATGGCCCCGCCGTCGTTGTTTCCACCCGCCTGGGTGACACCGACGGGAGCGGTGTCGACGTTGCCGAAGAGCTCGCCCCACGATCCGAAGAACTGGTACGACGAGTTCAGCCAGCACGCGAAGGCCGCGAGGATCGTCACCTGGGCCACTCCGACGGCCGCCAGCCGTCCGAGCACCTGCCACACGCCCTGCCTGGCGAGCCGTGGCCACAGCCAGACCAACAGCGCCACACAAATGGCGGCCACGGCCGCCATCACGTACACAGTCGTCTCGCTGGTCAAGCCCATGCCACTCAGTCCCCGGTTTCCTTGCCCGTGGTTTTTCCGTCACCCAGGAGGAGGGTTGCGGCCTCTTCCGCGTTCCCCAAGAAACGCTAATGGGACAAAGCTCATACCACTTCCTTGTTTCCGCGGAAGGGCCGCAATAAAGGTCAGGAGCCGTCAGCCGTTCGGAGGGACCTGCGGTATGTGATGCAATCCTCATACGCCGGGAGCAGGCCCTGGGCCTCCGCCTCGGCGAGCGTCGGCGCCTGCTCGTCCTTGGGGGACAACAGCGGCTCCATGCCGGCCGGCCACTCGATGGCGAGGTCGGGGTCCAGCGGGTGGATTCCGTGCTCGCGCTCGGGGGCGTAACCCTCGGAGCAGAGGTAGACCACCGTCGCGTCGTCCGTCAGGGCGAAGAGGGCGTGACCGAGGCCCTCCGACAGGTAGACGGCGTGATGGGTCTCGTCGTCGAGCCGGACGGCTTCCCACTTCTTGTACGTCGGTGAGCCGACGCGGATGTCGACGACTATGTCGATGACCGCGCCGCGCACGCACTTGACGTACTTGGCCTGGCTCGGCGGAACATCCGCGAAGTGGATGCCGCGCAGAGTGCCCCGCTTGGAGACGGAGCAGTTGGCCTGGGCCAGGTTGAGGTCCTGGCCGGTCGCCTCGCGGAACTCTGCGCCGCGGAACCACTCGTGGAAGCTGCCGCGGTCGTCGGGGAAGACCTTGGGCTCAAGTACCCAAGCGCCGTCAATGCCCAGTGGTCGCACGTATTGATCCTAGTTCGCGTGAGTCGGTTACTTCTTCAGAGCCCTACGGAGCCTGCCCGCCACGCGGCGCAGGAACGTCGGCTTGGCAGGGCGAGAGGCAGGCCTGCGCCGCCCGGGGTCCTTGGCTGCCAGGTCGGCGGCAGCGGCTGCGAGGCTTTTGACCACGGCACCACCACTCGCGGACACATCGAGCGCCAGCGGAAGTGCCACCGGCTTGCCGGCGCCGGCCGGCGGCAGAATCAGCTCCAGCCGCCACTGGCCGCCCACCAGCTCCCCGAGGGGAAGGCCGGCCCTCAGTTCGGCCTCGCCGGTCACCCGGGCGGTCAGCGTGCCGGAGAGGTCGACCGAACGGCCGGTCGCGGCGTTCGTCAGCCTCAGGGCTGCCTCGCTCTCGCCCCGGACGTGGAAGGGCAGGGCAACGGTGAGGCGGTCGGGGCCGGTTGTCACCGTGACGTCGGCGGCGGTGAGACCGGCGAACTCGTACGCGATCCGGTTGGTCTTCTGGTCGACGTCGAGCGAGAGGTTGCCGTGCGGGTCTGTCCAATACGGCAGGACCAGGTGGGCCGGGGAGCCGACAACCGCGGCGGCGCGTTCGCCTCCGGCCTTCTCGCCGCGCACGGAACCGAGGCGGGTCTCCTTGGTCCAGCCGCAGGAAGTGATGCGGATGAGGACGTCCCAGATGCCCGCATCCAGTCCGGCGCCGTTTGCCGCCGACAGCGGGTCGACCCGCGAGGTGGCGTGCAACACCTGCCGGAAATACCCCTCCCGGCCCGCCACGGCGACCTTCTCCCGGGTGAACTCGACAGGCTGGAAGAACTCCGCGGCCGTCGCGCGCTCACGCACGACGAGGTCCACCCTGGACTTGCCGAGCGGGGCGGAGGTGTCCGCGCCGAGCAGGGCGATGGCGTCCAGGCCGGCCTGCGGCAACGGCGGAACGAGCAGGTCCTTCTCACCGTCGGCACGGAAGGCGACGGGCTCACCGCCCGACTTGTACTCGGCGGTGAAACCGATCGTCAGCCCGCCGTTGTCCCAGCCGAGGTGCTCGAGGACCCCGGAGGGCTTGATCCCCGACTCCCACCGGGCGAACTCCTCGACGTCCGCGAGCCGGTCGGCCGCGATCAGGCCCGCGACGATCTGGTGCGTGGGCGGCAGACCGGCCGCGACTCCGGGTCCGAAGCGTTCGACGACCACCTTGTGGATCTCGTCGAACAGTTCCTGGCGGTAGTCGGCGGGCAGTTTGAGCAGCCGCTGACCGCGCATCCGCTCGACCATCTCGTTGCGCAGCCAGCGGCGGAAGAGCCGGTCGCGCAGCGGCCCCGGCTCGGTGAGCTCCTCGACGACGTCGAGGGCTTCACGAAGGTTCTTGAAATAGCCCACCGAGTCGAATCGCTGGAAGCCCGCGTTGGAGGCATCGTCGCGCTTGACGTGGTAATAGCACAGATAGTCACTGAGAACGGCGACATTCTCGGCCCGCAGATAGGCCTCGGCGACAAAGACGTGGTCCTCCAGACGACGGCGCCCCTCCATGTAGCGGAGGTTGTGCTTGTCCAGGAAGGCCTTCCGGAACATCTTGTGCGGGGTGAGACTGTCGATCAGCGGGGCATTCTCGACGTTCGCGTGCGGCCGGTTCTTGCGGAACAGCTCCCGCGGGACCGGACGCCCCTTGCCGGCCATCTTTCCCACGATCACGTCGGCGCCGTTCTCCACGCCGTAGTTGTACATACGTTCGAGGGCTTCGTCGCCCAGCCAGTCGTCGTTGTCCACGAACTGGATGAACTCACCCCTGGCAGCGGCGATGCCGGCATTGCGGGGCTTGCCCGACCAGCCCGACGGCTCCTGGTGAATGACGTGCATGTGCGGATACTCGGCGGCGAGCCGGTCCAGGCGCTCGGGGGTCCCGTCGGTGGAGCCGTCGTTGACGAAGATCGCTTCGTACTCGTCGTCCGGCAGACTCTGACGCAGAAGAGAGGCTATGCAGTCCTCGATGTACCTGCCCGGGTTGTAGACCGGGATGACCACACTCACCTTGATCGGCATGCGCCTTCTTCCGCCTCGTTTGCTGGGAGCCACAGTGCCACCTCCCGGCGAGCGACGCCGCTCGGTAAGCGCTCGGCGAAGATTAGAGATAGTAGGTAAGCCGTGGTTATGAAAAAGGATAGCCCTTGGTATAAATCGATCAAAAAAGCACTCGGAATGTGCTCCGGAACTGCGCCGGACCGCACGGTACGTCGGTTTAACAGGACCCCGGCTAGAATCCCGCCTCATGAAGGCTCTCGTACTCTCCGGTGGCTCGGGCACCCGCCTGCGTCCGATAACCCACACATCGGCGAAGCAGCTGGTACCCGTCGCCAACAAGCCCGTGCTCTTCTACGGTCTTGAGGCGATCGCCGATGCCGGCATCACGGATGTCGGAATCATCGTCGGCGACACCGCCGAAGAGATCCGGGAAGCCGTGGGTGACGGCTCGAAGCTCGGGATCCACGTCACCTACATTCCGCAGGAAAAGCCGCTCGGCCTCGCGCATGCGGTGCTCATCGCACGCGACTTCCTGGGCGAAGACGACTTCGTCATGTACCTCGGCGACAATTTCATCGTCGGCGGCATCACGGGCCTGGTCGACGAGTTCCGCACGGAACACCCCGACGCGCGGATCCTGCTGACCCAGGTGCCCAACCCGACCTCGTTCGGTGTCGCCGAGCTCGACGAGAGCGGCCGGGTCAAGGGACTGGAGGAGAAGCCGAAACAGCCCAAGAGCGATCTCGCGCTGGTCGGTGTGTATCTCTTCACCCCCGCGATCCACGAGGCCGTCCGCAGCATCGAGCCCTCCTGGCGCGGCGAGCTGGAGATCACCCACGCCATCCAGTGGCTGATCGACCAGCGCAAGGACGTCCGCTCGACGACCATCTCCGGCTACTGGAAGGACACCGGTAACGTCACCGACATGCTGGAGGTCAACCGCTCCGTCCTGGAGACCCTCGAACCCCACATCGAGGGCACCGTCGACGAGTCGAGCGAGATCATCGGCCGCGTGCGGATCGACGCCGGTGCCGAGGTCCGCGGATCGCGCATCGTCGGCCCCGCGATCATCGGCCCCGGCACGGTGATCAGCGACTCGTACATCGGCCCCTTCACCTCGGTCTCCGAGGACTGCCGGATCGACGACAGCGAGGTCGAGTACTCCATCGTCCTGCGCGACTCCTCCATCACGGGCGTACGGCGGATCGAGACCTCGCTCATCGGCCGCAACGTCCAGGTCACCCCCGCTCCCCGCAATCCCGCAGCCCACCGACTCGTGCTCGGCGACCACAGCAAGGTACAGATCTCTTCATGACTACGAGAATCCTGGTGACCGGCGGTGCCGGTTTCATCGGCTCCCACTACGTCCGTACCCTGCTCGGCCCGCAGGGGCCGGGGAACGTGGCAATAACCGTCCTGGACAAGCTCACCTACGCGGGCAACCCGGCCAACCTCGACGAGGTACGCGCCCACCCGGGCTTCCAGTTCGTGCAGGGCGACATCTGCGACCCGGAGCTGGTCGAGAAGTTGATGGCCGAACACGACGAGGTGGTCCACTTCGCCGCCGAGTCGCACGTCGACCGCTCCATCGACGGGGGCGCGGAGTTCGTCCGGACGAACGTGGTGGGCACGCACACCCTGATCGACGCCGCGCACCGGACGGGCATCAGGACCTTCGTGCACATCTCCACCGACGAGGTCTACGGCTCCATCGACGAGGGCTCCTGGCCGGAGACGCACCCGCTGCAGCCCAACTCGCCGTATTCCTCGGCCAAGGCGTCCAGCGACCTGGTCGCGCTGTCGTACCACCGCACCCACGACCTCGACGTGCGGGTGACCCGCTGCTCCAACAACTACGGGCACCACCACTTCCCCGAGAAGGTCATCCCGCTGTTCATCACGAACCTGCTGGACGGCAAGAAGGTCCCGTTGTACGGCGACGGCGGCAACATCCGCGACTGGCTGCACATCGACGACCACGTCCAGGGCATCGAGCTGGTGCGCACCAAGGGCCGGCCGGGCGAGGTCTACAACATCGGCGGCGGCACCGAACTCTCCAACAAGGAGCTCACCGGGCTGTTGTTGGAGGCCTGCGGCGCCGACTGGGACACCAGCGTCGAGTACGTCACCGACCGCAAGGGCCACGACCGCCGCTACTCCGTCGACTGCACGAAGATCCGCGAGGAACTCGGTTACGAACCCCGCAAGGACTTCGCCACCGGCCTCGCGGAGACCGTCGCCTGGTACCGGGACAACCGCGCCTGGTGGGAGCCCCTGAAGGCTCGGGCGGCGCTGTGACATCCACCTGGCTGATCACCGGTGCGGGCGGAATGCTCGGGAAGGACCTCCTGGCCCGCCTGGCGGGCGACGACGTGCAGAGCATCGGGCTGACCCGAGGGGACCTCGACATCACGGACCCGGAGGCGGTGTACGGCGCCGTCGCGGAACACCAGCCGGACGTGGTGGTCAACTGCGCCGCCTGGACCGCCGTCGACGACGCGGAGACGCAGGAGGCCGAGGCGCTGCGCATCAACGGCGACGGTCCCCGGAACCTCGCGGCAGCCTGCGCCAAGACCGGCGCCAAGCTGCTCCAGGTCTCCACGGACTACGTCTTCGCAGGCGACGGCGCCTCTCCGTACGCGGAGGACGACCCGACGGCTCCACGCAGCGCCTACGGCCGCACCAAGCTGGCCGGAGAGCAGGCGGTACTGACCGCACTGCCGGACGCGGGCCACGTGGTGCGCACGGCATGGCTGTACGGGGCGGGCGGCGGCAATTTCGTCCGCACGATGATCAAGCTGGAGAGCGTCAAGGACACCCTCGACGTGGTCGACGACCAGCGCGGCCAGCCCACCTGGACCGTCGACCTCGCCGACCGGCTGGTCCGCCTCGGGCACTCCGCACTGGCGGGTACCGCCCCGGCGGGGATCTACCACGGCACCAGCGGCGGCGAGACCACCTGGTACGGCCTCACCCGGGAGATCTTCCGGCTGCTCGGCGCGGACCCCGAGCGGGTCCGCCCCACCACCAGCGCCGCGTACGTCCGCCCGGCTCCCCGGCCGGCCTACAGCGTCCTCGGCCACGACCGGTGGGCGGCCGCCGGGATCGAGCCGATCCGCGAGTGGCGCGAGGCCCTGCAGGAAGCGTTTCCGGCGCTGCTGGCGGCCGAGCGGCCGTAATCCGAAGTACAACTCCTTTTGGAACGGGCGGGGTTGGCCGAATCCTTTGCTGATTTCGGCCAACCCCGCCCGTCTACGACAGGGGTGGGCGCGTGGGCGTCGGGGAGCGTCGGCGGCGACGGACGACGAGTGCCGCACCGCCCAGCAGAGCGACAGAGCCGGCCGCGGTGGCGATGAGGGGCGTGCGGTCTCTGCCCGCGGCGGCCAGGATGCCGCCGGACGGTGCCGCATGAGTCGGGGTGGCCGAGGTGCCGAAGGTGAAGGTGACCTTGTCGTTGGAGGCGTCCGGGTCGTGGAGGGCGAGGCCTGCCGGGCCGGGACGCACGGTCGCCGTGCCCTTGGCCCCGTCGTACCCCTTGGCCGTCTTCACCCACAGCTCGAAGAACTGGCTCCTTCCGGCGGCGACGCCGAACGGCACCGGGCACACGTAGTGCCGGTGTTGCCGACCCGGAACAGGCATTGGCCGTACGAGGAGTCCTCACACTCCTCACGTTGAGCTGCCATTCAGCCTCGATCGTCGCGTACGCCCGCGTCGGCAGGGGCGACGGTTTCGCAGACGGACCGCCGAACTGCGCTTGGCTTTCATGCACATGTGATGCGCGAGATGCCCCAAAGGTTGTCGTCCGTGTTAACGAAGAATTTCACTGATTCTCACGAAGTAAGAGATTTCTCATCAATGGAACCTGGCCTCCGGCCGCTCCCTCAAGCAGGGCAGTGAAGGAGGTCGAAATGGGCGACAGCCCCATGAAGACGAGCAACGCGCTCACACGGCGGTTCACGCCGAGACTCGATCCACCGCCTCAGCAGCGGCCGTGGCGTGTCGAGTTGGGAAAGGCACTGCCGGCACTCACGTTGTTCCTCTCCGTGCGGCTGACCGGGGTGATCATGGCGACCTTGTGGTCGATGCACCTCGGCAGGCATCCGCGAACCGTGGGCGGCCTGGCATGGGACGGCCGCTGGTACTGGCATATCTCCCAGTACGGCTACGGCATGATCGTCCACTCCAAGGGGGGTCACGCCGTCTGGAACGACCTGGCGTTCTTCCCCCTTTTCCCCGGCCTGATCCGCGCAGTGGACACGGTGCTGCCGATCGGCCCGGTCAACGTGGCGCTGCTCATCGCATGGAGTGCCGCCCTGGTGGCGGCCTGGGGCGTGTACGCGGTCGGCGAGCTGCTGCACGGACGACGCGTCGGGCTCCTCCTCGTGGCGCTGTGGGCGATGCTGCCGCACGCGATCATCCTGACGATGGCGTACACCGAACCCCTGATGACCGCCTTCGCCGCCTGGGGGCTCTACGCGGTGCTGACCCGCCGCTGGCTGACCGCGGGGACGCTGGCGGTGCTGGCCGGGCTGAGCCGTCCCAACGGCCTCGCAGTGGCGGCCGCCGTCGTCACCGGCGCCGTCATCCATCTCTGGCAGCTGCGCCGCGCCGGTGCGCCGACAGCGCCGCGCGCCTGGGCGGCCGCCGCAGTGGCTCCCCTCGGCTGGCTGGGCTACATAGGCTGGGTGGGGCTTCGGACACACGACCCCCTCGGCTACTTCCACGTGCAGAGTCTGTGGGGCTCACGGTTCGACTTCGGCCGCTACACCGCCCGCATGTTCAAGCACCTGATCGTCGGGCACGACACCCTCGTCGTCTATGCGACCGCCGCGCTCGTGCTCGGCTTCCTGCTGCTGTTCGTCTTCTGCGTCCTGAACAGGATGCCCCTGCCCCTGCTCGCCTACTGCGCGGTCCTCATCGTGATGGCCGTCGGCGGCGCCCACTTCTTCACCAGCAAGCCGAGGTTCCTGCTGCCCGCCTTCCCGCTGCTGCTCCCGCTCGCCCGGCATCTGGCGCGCAGCCGCCTGCGCACCCTCGTCATACTGCTCACCGCCCTCGCCGTCGTCTCCCTCTTCTACGGCACCTATCTGCTCACCGTGTCCCATCGGCCGCTGTGACGGGAGAGCGGTTCACCGGCCGTGCAAGTCGCTGGGTGAGGTGTCGGCTGTGGCCTGAGCCGTCGGTATCACGGTCACGCCGGCCTCACGCAGGGCCATGCACGTCGCGTCGTCCTCCGATGCGTCGGTGACGAGGGCATACAGGTCCTCCGGGCCGCAGATCTTCACCATGCCGGTTCCGGGGAACTTGCTCCTGTCTGCCAACAGGACCACTTTGTCGCCGGCGTTGATCATGGCTCGTCTGGCGGGCACCTCGGCCACGGTGGTGTCCATGACCTGGCCGCCGGGGCGGAGGCCGCAAGCGCCCATGAACAGCCAGTCGGCGTGGACCTGGCGGAGGTTGTCCTCGGCCATGAAGCCGTCCAGCATGCGTGATTCCCGGATGACCATGCCGCCGAGCAACATCAGGTCGATGTTCTCGTCGTCGTTGAGCTCGTCATACACCGCGAGGTTGTTGGTGATCACGGTGAGGCGGCGCCCGCGCAGCTGAAGCGCCAGCCGGTGGACCGTCGTGCCGCTGTCGAGAATGACCGACTGGCCGTCCTCGATCATTGCTGCCGCACGGGCGGCGATCGCGTCCTTCTCCTCCACCTGAACCGCGGCGGCCTCGCTGAACGCCGGTTGGTCCTCCTCGACGACCGCCCCGCCGTGCACCCGGGTGAGCAGCCCGTCCGTCTCCAGCTTGAGCAGGTCACGGCGGATGGTCGCCGCGCTGGCATCAAGCTGTTCGGCGAGGTCGGTCACCGAGGCGGTGCCGCCGGAGCGCAGGACCTGCAGGATGAGTTGGTGTCGTCGTTCAGCCAGCACGCAACCGGACACTACACGCTGCCGGCCGGCGCAATCCGCTGACTCCTGGCCGCAGTTGAACGACTGCGCGTGCCGCCTCCGCTCAGAGGTCGTTCGGTGTGCCCAGGCCGGTGAGGGCGCCCACCGGGTCGAGGTCCGGGGTGCCGCGGGGCCACCAGTCGTCGTGGCCCGGCTCCGACTCGTAGGCGTACCACAGGCCGTCACGGCCGAGGCGGAGCTGGACGTGGCCGCGGGGGTGGGTGAGGTGGTTGCGCCAGGGCCTGAAGGCGGGGAGGTCGGCGGCGAGGAGGAGGGGGCGGGCGCGGTCGAAGCGTCCGGCGGGCGGGTCCCAGGGTTCCTCGAGGACGGCGAGGCCTTCGAGTCCGCCCTGCCGCCAGGCGGCGACCGCTCGGGCCAGCTCGGCGGTGGTGCGGCCGGCGGCCGAGGCGAGCGAGGCGTAGAGCGCGCGGGTGCCGGCGGTGAGGCCGGAGCCGGGACGGGCGGCGGCGAGCCGGACGGCGTCCTGCCACAGCGTCAGCTCCGCCACCGGGTCACGACCCGTGCTGAGCAGGGCGTGGGCACGGGCGGCTGCGTCGGTCGCCAGTTGGTCCAGCGCGAAGGGGTCGGGGCCGCCCGGGGCCGCCGGGTAGACCGGGGGCTGCTCGGGGTGCGGCGGGACAGGCAACGGGGCCGGGAGCGGCGGTAGTTGGCGGGGCAGGAGGGCTTCGGTCGCGCGCATGCCGGGGAGCGGGGCCGGTTCCTGCTCCTGGGCGGCGCGGGCCGCGCGCGTGGCGCTCAGGCGGGAGAGGGCGTCCAGCAGCTCGCGTTCCCCGCGGCCGCGGAGCAGGAGGAGTACGAAGGGGTCGGCGTCGAGGAGGCGTGCCGTCTGGTAGCAGAGGGCGGCGGCGTGTTTGCAGGGGTGGCCGCGGTCGGGGCAGCTGCAGTGCGGGTCGAGGTCGCGCGGGCCCGGCAGCAACGGCACTCCGCAGTCGACGAGGGACTGGGGGAGCTCCTTGTCGAGCAGCGCCGCGATGTGCCCGGGCCGCTCGGCGGCGGCGTCCAGGAACCGCGCCCAGTCGGCGTCGTCCAGCGTGCGCAGCCGCACCTGCACGCGGTACGGGCGCGGGCGGCTGCCCTGCACATACGCGAGCACGAGTCCGGGCGTCACCGTGATGGCGTCCACATGGCCCTGCTGGGCGTAACTACGGCCACGCGCGAGCCGCTTGGCGTCCAACGCCCCCTCTTCCAACGCCCTGACCCAGGCATTTCCCCACCACGTCTCCGCGAAGCGGGCGTCGACGGGGGAAGCCGCGGAGGCCGGGAAACCGGAGGCGCGGGGTGGGAATGCGGGGAAGGTACGGCGCAATTCGCTGTCGCGGGCGGGGGCGGCCATGGAGTGGGGACGGAGGGCCGTGGGGCCGGTCGGGGATTCGCCGGAGGAGGGGATCGGGGCGGAGTGGGCGGTTCCGGGGCGCTGGACTTCGGCGAGGTGTTCGGCGGACCAGGCTGCCTGCGGGCCCTCGCCGGACGTGGGTGTGGACACGGACGGAGACGTCCGGGAACCCGAACTCCTCTTCGGTGCAGGGTCATCGTCGTTCTGGTTCTGTCCCGGCCCGGCCGCTGAGGAAGGCATGCGGAAGGCGTCGCCGAGCAACTCCCCCAGATCCCGTCCCTGGACGCCGGCGGCCCGGCGGGACGCCTCGCCGCGGCTCCCGTCCGCCGCCCGCCGCGGCCGACGCCGGGCCTCGGCTCCGGCACGCTCGGCATCCACCCGAGCCTGCCGCGACTCCGCCCGCGCAGCGCGCAACGCGGCGATCGCAGCCCGGGCAGCCCCCTCGGCGTTCGCTTTCCCGCCGGACGCCACACCCGATTCGTCCCCGCCCGGGCCACCCGACGCCGCCCCAGAGGTTCCGGCGTCCGTGGCCCGGTCCGTGCCGCCCGCTTCGCGCTTTGCCGAGATCGCGCGGCGCAGTGCCGCGCGGGCGGCGTCTGCGGGTCGGGCCTCGCCGGGGTCGGGCGTCTCGGATGGCTCTACTTGCTCGGGTCGCTGATGCAGCTTCCGCATCGGCTCGTCCCCCGCACCGCTCTCCGCGACCGGCTTCCCGTCAGCGGCCCTCCCCTGCCCCGGTGCGCCGCCCTCGCGGTTCTCCGTGCCGTGCTCCCGTGCCTCTCTCAGCGCCCGGCGGGCCTCGTCGGCCGGGCCCGGGGTCATGTCGGCCTCCGGAGGGTGACCAGGTCGGTGAGTTCGCGGTCGGTCAGTTCGGTGAGGGCCGACTCGCCGGAGCCGAGGATGGCGTCGGCCAACGCCCGCTTGGACTCCAGCATTTCGGCGATGCGGTCCTCGACCGTGCCCTCGGTGATGAGACGGTGCACCTGGACCGGCTGGGTCTGGCCGATGCGATAGGCACGGTCGGTGGCCTGTTCCTCGACCGCCGGGTTCCACCAGCGGTCGAAGTGGATGACATGGCCCGCGCGGGTGAGGTTCAGGCCCGTGCCTGCTGCCTTCAACGACAGCACCAGTACGGGGGTCGCGCCGCTCTGGAAGCGGTCCACCATCCGTTCACGCTCCGGGACCGGCGTGCCGCCGTGGAGCAGGTCCACCGGGACCGCCCGGGAGGCCAGGTGCGCGGTGATCAGTCGGGCCATTCCCACGTACTGGGTGAAGACGAGTGCCGAACCGTCCTCCGCCAGCAGCGTGTCCAACAGCTCGTCCAGAAGGGCGAGTTTGCCGGAACGCGCGAGAAGCCGTTCGCCCTGGGCGGCCTCCTCCTTGAGATACAGCGCCGGGTGGTTGCAGATCTGCTTCAGCGCGCCGAGCAGCTTGAGCACCAGGCCCCGGCGGGCGATGCCGTCCGAGGTCTCGATGGCCAGCATGGACTCGCGCACCACCGCTTCGTAGAGGGCGGCCTGTTCGCGGGTGAGCGGCACCGGGTGGTCCGTCTCCGTCTTGGGCGGCAGCTCCGGGACGATGCCGGGGTCGGACTTCTTGCGGCGCAGGAGGAAGGGACGGACCAGACGGGCCAGGCGGGTCACCGCCTCCTCGTCCTCGCCGTTCTCCACGGCGCGCGCGTGCCGGGCCCGGAAGGATTTCAGGGGGCCGAGGAGTCCGGGTGTCGTCCAGTCGAGCAGGGCCCAGAGTTCGGAGAGGTTGTTCTCGACGGGGGTGCCGGTGAGGGCCACACGCGCCGGGGACGGGATGGTGCGCAGGGCCTTCGCCGTCGCCGAGTACGGGTTCTTGACGTGCTGCGCCTCGTCCGCGACGACCATGCCCCACCGCTGCTCGGCCAGTCGCGGTGCCGTCGTGCGCATTGTGCCGTAGGTGGTCAGGACGAAGCCGTCGGTCAGGTCGTCCAGGGTGCGGTCCGGGCCGTGGAAGCGGCGGACGGGGACGCCGGGTGCGAACCGGGCGATCTCCCGCTGCCAGTTGCCCAGCAGCGAGGCCGGGCAGACGACCAGGGTCGGCTCGCTGCGGGCACGCTTGAGGTGCAGCGCGATGAGGGTGATCGTCTTGCCGAGCCCCATGTCGTCGGCGAGGCAGCCGCCCAGGCCGAGGGAAGTCATCAGGTCCAGCCAGGACAGGCCCCTCAGTTGGTAGTCGCGGAGGGTGGCGCGCAGGCCCGGGGGCGGTTCGGCTGGGCGCACCCCTGCCGTCAGACGGTCGCGCAGGGCCGCCAGGGCGCCGACCGGTACCGCCTCGACCGTCTCGCCGTCCACCTCCGCGCTGCCGCTGAGCGCGACCGAGAGCGCGTCCACCGGGTCGAGCAGGCCCAGTTCGCGCTTGCGGGCCTTGCGGACCAGGGCGGGGTCGACCAGGATCCAGCGGTCCCGCAGGCGCACCACCGGACGGTGGGCCTCGGCGAGGGCGTCCATCTCGGCCTCGCTGAGCGGGTCGCCGCCGAGCGCCAACTGCCAGCGGAACTGGAGGAGTTCCTCGCTCTCGAAGAAGCCGGTGCCGTCGGTCGCGGAGCCCGGCGCGGGCCGTACCACCGCGGCCGCGCTCAGGTCCTGGGCGAGGTCCCGGGGCCAGTGCACGGCGACTCCGGCGGCCGCGAGCCGGGTCGCCGCCACGCCGAGCAGTTCGCCCAGCTCCTCGTCGTACAGCGCCAGGACGTCGGGCACGTCCTGCTCGGAGAGCCGGTCAAGCGGCGGCCAGATCCGGGCCGCGCGCCGCACGGCGAGGGCCGCGTCCACGCGTGCGCGGGGGCCGAACGCGGCGTCCGCCTCGCCCGCCCACAGGGCCGCCGCGTCGGCGATCAGCGTGGGGTCGGCGAGGCTGTGCACCTGGACGATCGCCGCGCCCGCGGTGCGCACTGACTCGTCCCGGTCGAACAGCTCGTACGCCGACAGGTCGAGGCGGAGCGAGATGCGTACGCCCGCGTCCATGCCGGCGGCGACCTCGGCGGCCCAGTCGTGGGCCTCGGGCAGGCGCTGGGGGCGGCGGTCGGCGAAGGGCCTGCCGGAGGCGTGCGGTGCGGCGGGGGTGCGCGGCAGGGTGTCGGCGACCGCGTCCAGGAAGGAGCGCATCAGGGCCTCCGGCTCGGGCAGCCGCAGCGGGCCCGGTCCGGGCAGCGGGACCGCATGGCCCTCGTACGGCAGGGCCGCGGCGACCGACCGGATGTGCGCGATGTCGTCCGGGTCCAGGGGGCCGGCCCGCCAGGCGTCGTGGCCGTCGGCCGTCAGGCCGGGCAGCAGGCGGCCGCGCGCGATGAGCCGCAGCGCGTGCAGTGCGGCCGCGCCCCAGCAGGCGGTGGCGGGGTGGGCGGCCGGGTCGCGCCGGGCGCGGACGAGGTGGGGCAGTGCCTCGCCGACCGGGATGGAGAGCGCGGGGGCGGTCCTGCGCCGTACTCCCGCGCCGTGCGGTCGTACGACCGTGAGCTCGGTCTCCCCGGCGGTCAGTGGGCCGCCCTCCGGGTCCCAGAAGGCGATCCGGCCGTCCCGCGGCAGCGGGGCGGGCAGGAAGACGGCCGCGAGCCGGACGGGCACAGAGGTCCCCGCGCCCTGCTCCCGCTCCCCCGCTCGCGCGGCCACCGCAGCCGTGTCGCTCATACGACCTGTCACCTCCCGCCCCGTGTGTCGGATCAGACGTCTTCGACTCTACGGGCGGGGTCTGACAATCGGCTCCGGTGACGGTCCCGGGGCCCGCCCCGTCACGGAACGGTGCGGGAGACGACGTAGAAGAACGGGTTGTTCCTGTTCCCCAGGCTCATCATGACGTACTGGGTGGGCTTGGGTGACTTCTGCTTGTGGACCAGGCCGTACCAGGGGCCCGGGCTGGTGAAGTCCCAGCCGGTGATCTTCTGGTCGCGCGCGCTGATGGTGATGTCGCCCCGCTTCAGGTCGGCGCGGGTGACGCCCATGTCGTGGAGGAAGACGTCGAGGTTGCGCAGCGGGGTCTGGAACTGGACGTAGAGGCGGCTGGTCTTCCAGTTGTTCGTCTCGTAGCTGGCGACCTTGCCCGACGGGTGCGGCATCGGCACCTGGTAGAGGCGGCGCTGCACCTTCGACGGCCAGCCCCTGGTCAGGCCGGTCGCCGCGTACTTGGCCTCCTTGTCCTTGCCGCTGTCGCGGCTCTGGTTGGCGGAGATCACCAGATAGCCGGCCGGGACGCCGATGAGCAGCACGATGATGAGCAGGGTGAGCGCCCTGCGGCGGATCTTGTGCCGGCGGTCCTCGGCCGGCTTCGGCGGCTCGTCCGGGGGCAGGGCCTGGCGCGGCAGCGAGGCGGTCATGCGGAGTCCCTGGTGGAGCGGCGGGTCTCCAGGTACCGCTCGTAGCGCTCGTGCCGCTCGACCCTGCGTCGATTGGCGCGGCGGAAGCGGCGGGCGACCAGGCGGGCGAGGTCGGCGGCGCCGACCATGCCGGCCTCGGGGCCGAGCTGGGCGCGCGCGATACGGGCCTCGGGGCGGTAGCCGCGGCCGGTGAGCTGACGCTTGAAGGCGTCCCGCGCGGGGCCGATCAGCAGGTCGTCTGCGGCCGAGACGCCGCCGCCGATGACGAAGCAGGACGGGTCCAGGGCGGCCGCCAGGTTCGCGATGCCGACGCCGAGCCACTGCCCGATGTCCTGCAGCAGTTCGATGCACATCGCGTCGCCCTCGCGGGCCAGCTCGGTGATCATCGGGCCGGTGATGTCGGCGATGTTGCCCTTGACGTGCTCGATGATCCCGTACGCCACCGGCGAGTCGGCGGCGGCCAGCTCCTTGGCCTCGCGGACCAGTGCATTGCCGGAGCTGTACTGCTCCCAGCAGCCGCGGTTGCCGCACGGGCAGCGGTGGCCGCCGGGCACGACCTGCATATGGCCGAACTCACCGGCGACGCCGTACTTGCCGCGCTTGACCTGGCCGTCCTCCAGGATCGCGCCGCCGATACCGGTGCCCAGCGTGATCATGACGAGGTGGTCCTCGCCGCGGCCGGCGCCGAAGCGCCACTCGGCCCAGGCGGCGGAGTTCGCGTCGTTGTCGACCAGGACCGGTACCGCGAGCCGGCCCGCGAGGCGGTCCCTGAGGGGCTCGTTGCGCCAGGACAGGTGGGGGGCGAACAGGATGCGGTTGCGGTCGGCGTCGACCCAGCCGGCCGCGCCGATGCCCACCGCGTGCACGTCGTGCCGGTCGGAGAGGTCCAGGACGAGTTCGACGATGGTGTCCTCGACGACCTTGGGGCTCTTGGACTTGTCCGGGGTCTCCGCGCGGAGCTTCTCCAGGATGTTGCCGTCGGCGTCGACGACGCCCGCCATCACTTTTGTGCCGCCGATGTCGATGCCGACCGTCGGCACACGGGGTGCGGTCAGGTGTGACCGGCGCTCCCTCGTGCCGACCGTACGGAGCGCGGGGGCACGGCGGGAGCCTATGGGGGCGGTGAAGTTGCCGTAGGTGCTCATCAAGGCCCGATTCTGCCTCACCGTGCGTGAGGGTGCTGTGCGGGGGAGCAATGAGGGGTACGCGATGTGTGCCGGGAAGCGGGTGGGTTGTGCCTGGTCGCGCAGTTCTGCGCGCCCTGCGGGGCGCATCCACCCGGTGTCACATCTCATAGGCGAGCAGAACAGCCGCTTAATTGTCCTGACATTGCGACGAACCAGACTCCGCCCACGCAGATCTTCAGGACCGTACGAGCAGCTGGAACTCGAACGAGTAACGCGTCGGCCGGTAGGTGTGGGTGCCGTACTCGACGGCGCGGCCCGTGTCGTCGAAGGTGACGCGCTGCATGGTGAGCAGCGGGGCGCCCTCGGCTTCGGCGAGGCGCTCGGCCTCGGCGGCGCTGGCGCCGCGGGCGCCGATCGTCTGGCGGGCGCTGTGCAAGGTGATCCCGGCGGCACGCATCATGCGGTAGAGGCCGGTGGCCTCCAGCTGCGCGGTGTCCAGGTCGAGCAGGCCGGGCGGGATGAAGTTGCACAGGTACGCCATCGGCTCACCGTGGGCGAGCCGGAGGCGCTCCACGCGGTGGACGTCGCTGCCCTCGGCGACGTTGAGGGATGCGGCGACCTCGGCGGTCGCGGGTACGACCGTGTTGACGAGCACCTTGGTGGCGGGGCGCTGGCCGGCCGCCTCCAGGTCGTCGTAGAGGCTGGAGAGCTCCAGGGGGCGCTTGACCTGGCTGTGCACGACCTGCGTGCCCACACCGCGGCGGCGCACCAGGAGACCCTTCTCGACGAGCGACTGGATGGCCTGGCGGACGGTGGGCCGCGACAGGCCGAGCCGTGCGGCCAGCTCGATCTCGTTGCCCAGCAGGCTGCCGGGGGTGAGCGCTCCGTGCTCGATCGCCGCTTCGAGCTGCTGGGACAGCTGGAAGTACAGCGGCACGGGAGAGCTCCGGTCCACCCTGAGCTCGAGCGACGCGGTCGGGTCCACTTCTGGTTTCGGCACGGGCCGAGCGTAGCTCCACATGTTGTTGACGGGAAGTTGTGTAGTTCGATTGTCCGGACATATGCATTGACAGCGTGCGCACTGAACCCTCACTTTGTTTTCATGCGCATCGGGGTCATCGGTACAGGCCGCATCGGCACCATTCATGCGAACACGCTCAGCCGCAACCGCGAGGTCGGATCGCTGATCCTCACGGATGTGGATCCGGCGCGGGCCCAGGAGCTCGCCCTCCGCCTCGGGGAGACGGCGGCGCCGGGGGTGGACGAGATCTTCAGGTGGGGCGTGGACGCCGTGGTGATCACGACGGCGACGTCGGCCCACGCCGAACTGATCGGTCGGGCAGCACGTTCGGGGCTCCCGGTGTTCTGCGAGAAGCCCATTGCGCTGGATCTGCCCGGCACACTGCATGCCATCGGCGAGGTCGAGGCAGCCGGGACGATTCTGCAGATGGGCTTCCAGCGCCGCTTCGACGCGGGCTACGCGGGTGCGCGCGACGCGGTGCTCGCGGGCCGGCTCGGGCGGCTGCACACCGTACGGGCGGTGACGTCCGACCAGGTTCCTCCCGCGCCCGGGTGGCTGCGGCTGTCCGGCGGGCTGTACCGGGACGCGCTGATCCACGACTTCGACGCGCTGCGCTGGGTGACGGGGCACGAGGTCGTCGAGGTGTACGCGGCCGGGTCCGACGCGGGACCGCCGATGTTCCGGGAGGCGGGTGACGTGGACACAGGTGCCGCGCTGCTCACGCTCGACGACGGCACCCTCGCCACGGCCACGGCGACGCGGCTGAACGGCGCCGGCTACGACGTCCGCATGGAGCTGGCCGGGGAGCTCGACCAGATCGTCGTCGGCCTGGACGACCGTACGCCGATCGCGTCCACGGAGCCGACCGGGCCGCCCGCCGCGGACAAGCCGTGGTCCGGCTTCCTGGAGCGCTTCGGGCCTGCCTACGAGGCCGAGCTGGCCGCGTTCGTCGAGGTCGTCCTGGGGCAGCGGGCGAACCCCTGCGACGGCCGCGAGGCCCTGCAGGCGCTGCGGATCGCCGAGGCCTGCGAGGTCTCCCGACGGGAACGCAGACAGGTGGCGCTCGCGGAGATCCCGGGCCGGGCCGAGACCGCCTTCCGGTGAGCCCCCGCAACCGTTGGCCATAGCCCGGCCACCAACGCACCGGCAGGCTGCCCC
>NZ_JODC01000029.1 GCF_000720765.1 Streptomyces sp. NRRL S-646 | reverse complement strand
ATGGCGATCTTCTCGGGGCCGAAGTGGTAGTTCTGCCGGAGATAGATGATCTTCCCGACCACCTCGACGTGTGTCGCGTTCGGCGACGTCTTGGGCGCCTTGGAACGGGTGCGCAGGCCCTCGACGCCCTCGGCCTGGTAGCGGCGGTACCACGTGTAGTACGCCTGCCGGCTGATCCCGAAGTAGCGGCAGGACATAGCGACATTCCCGGTGACCTCTTCGACATGGCGCATGACGGCCAGGCGCCGCTTGGCTTCACGGTCAAGCGGCGGGGTGGTGGGTGTGGGCTTCGGCATGTGGATCTCCGTAGTGATCGGAGACCCAGGTGTCAACGATGATCGTCAGTTTTAGAGTCCGCAGCACCGCGACCAGCAGGCCCCGGGAGGTCTCGATTGCCACCGGAATTGAGTCGTCCTCGGTGTCGCCGTATTCGGCGAGCAGGTTCAGCAGGATCCGGTAGCCGACCGCGTCATCGGCGATGTGCCTCTTGGCCAGCAGCTGGCCGGAGTCGTCGACGAGGGCGACGTCGTGTGTTTGTTCGGCCCAGTCGATTCCGCAGTAGATCAAGTTGCTCCTTCCCTGAGCGTTGACTGTTTGCGCTGGTCACGAGCGCATGCGGGCCACGCAGCGACCTGATTCCAGGACTCGACACCAGGCCGGTCCGCCACCTCAGCAGCCGTTCGTGGCGCCAGCTCACCCCACGGGCCTCGGTCTGAGTCGGAGCTCGGACGGCTCGGGTGTATCAAGAGGTCACCGTGCGACGGGCTCGCACCACCAACACCAACGAGCGATCACACGACGGGTGTTGACATGGTGGCGGCCGCGAAGGCACCGAGCGTCACCGCTCTATGCGGAGGCATCAACGCCGTGCTCGCCGAAGGTATCCGCCCGGTGCCCACGCGACCGCCACCACGAGATCCGCCGGACCGTCCGCCGCTCTGATGCGAGGCGTCAGCCGCCAGGCAACGTTTAGACATCACCGTCCGGTTCGAACAGCACCGCAAGGCTCACAGCTCCTCGTGGCACCGTTAACAAGGAATTAGGTTCGCCGGGTTGGATGCCTTCAGCCGTGGGCCATGTTATTGGCCCGGGGCTGGTCCTGGCCCAGGACATCATGGACAGCGGCCAGGATGGCTTCGGTGTCGGCGCCCAGAGCGCGGGCGGCTGAGGTGAAGTCCCTCGCCAGCGTGGCGAGTTGGTGAGGATTCGGGTGGTTCGGCTCGGATGGCGGTGGCGCGACCCGGGTGCCTGCGCCGCGGCGGGTGCGGATCAGCTCCGCTGCCTCCAGCTCGCGGTAGGCGCGGGCCACGGTGCCCGGGGCCAGGCCCAGGTCGGCGGCGAGCTGACGCACGGTCGGGAGGCGTTCGCCCTCGGTCAGTTGGCCGGTGAGGATCATGGCGGCCAGTTGGGCGCGGATCTGCTCGTATGGCGGGACGGCGCTGCTGGTGTCGACGCGGACGACGGGGCCGGTCATCGCCGGGCCGCCCGGGGTGCCACAACGGTGAACAGGGACCAGACCAGGGTGGTCAGGGCGAGCAGGCCCAGGGGGTAGATGACCACCGCGGTGACGGTGCCGAACGTGGCGGCGCAGGTCACGTGCGTCAGCGTGATGGCCATCATCAAAACGACGAGGAGCAGCTGCGGCGAGACCAGCAGGCCCCAGGCTGCGGTGATCGCCAGCGAGCGGTCGCGGCGTTGCCGGTCGCTGCCGGGGCGGTGGGCGATGCGCCGCAGGGCCCAGACGCAGGCGGCTGTGCCGGCGCTGAGCGAGGCGAGGATTGGGGTGCCGTAGTACAAGCCCGGCCAGGAGCTGACGGGTTCGCTCACGCCGCCGCACGAGAGGGTGAGGGCCCTGTCCGGTCGGCCTATGAGGTCGGGGGAGGCCGTGGCAGCGCCGACTGCCAGCAGTACGACGAGGGCGACCGCCTGCAGGAGAAGTAAGGGCGTCATGCGAGGTGGCACGTGGTCTCGGACCCGGCGGGGGGTGAGTTCGGCAGTGCGGATCGCTTCCTGAGGACGGGGGGTGAGGGCGTCGCCGAGCAGGACGCCGCCCGCCACGCACAGACCGAAGCCGGTGATGGCCATGACGATCGGCCTGCTGAAATCGTCGCCGAACTCGGCGGTGGGAAGGGTGGCCAGTCGCAGCGCGGCCACGGTGCCCGCGACCAGACCGGCCCAGCGGGCGTAGTGATCGGCGCGGGCGCGGCGGGGGGATGCGGGTGGAGCGGTGTCGAGCATGTGGGGACCTCGGTGGAGTGGGGGCGGTTGCGGTGGTCGGTGCCCAGCGGTAGAGGGCGCTGCCTGCCGCGAGTACGGTTGTATCGAGCGGCTAGTACAAGATGCCGCGCGCAAGATCTTGTGTCAATTGCTCGATACAAGTCGGATTGGGTTGCATCCATTGGTCGAAACTGGTTAATACCTGTCCATTCGGTACACCAGGGCCAGTTCGGCTGCGGCGCGGCCCATGTCGGAGGGGGACTGGGCCACGGTGGACAGGTCGAGCCATTCGGCCATCAGCTGGTCGTCGAAGCCGAGGACGGAGATCCGTTCCGGGGCTGACGGGCAACTGCTCGCGCCCGGTCGGCCGGGCTCGCCGCGTTCCGTTGGTCGACAATTGGGCAACGGTCGTTCCGTCCCGCTGGAGTCGGAATGGCGCGGGGTGTGAGGGTGAAGCGCATGGAGTTTCCTACTGCCGTGCCGGCCTGCGCTGTCTGCGCCGTCTGCGTTGGGCCCGCTCCGCGGGCCTCGTACGGTTCTGCGAGCGGTTCAAGCTGATGCCGATGCGGAGGGCACGTGGGGATATGCGTGTGGGCACACGTTTACGGGGCCTGCGGATCGGCCTGCATTTCAAGATCGGGATGACGATCGCCGCGACGGCCGCTGTGTCGGCAACGCTGACCGGCACGTTCGTTCCGGGGATCGTCCAGGACGACCGCCGTGACAGCGTCCTCGCCGAGTACCAGGAGGCCGCACGGCACTACCAGGAGGGCCGGGTCACGGCCGGTCTCGAAGTCGACCCGGTGAAGGTGCCGGAGGACCTGCGGCGCGCCGTTGGACCCGGAGGAGCCAGGTCGGTCACCTATCTGGAAGCGGACGCGTCGGGAACCACCGTCTGGGCCGCGGGCCTCGGTGAAGACGGCCAACTGCTGGCCTTCCGCCGCCATTTTCCCCAGACCCTTTTCGAGGACCTGGAACACGCCACCCGGAGCGCTGCCGTCGTCGGCGCGCTCGGCGCGAGCATCGTGGGCATCGGGCTGGCGGCCGCGATGGCCCGCCGGCTCCGGCGGGCCACTCGCCAGGCCGAGCGGATCAAGGACGGGGAGCTGGACGCCCGACTGCCCCAGCGCGGGCGCGACGAGATCGCCCAGCTCTCCGCAGCCGTCAATGCGATGGCGCAGGCCCTCGCCGCCCGGATCGAGACCGAACGCGCCGTGACAGCGAACATCGCGCACGAGCTGCGCACCCCGATTGCGGGACTGCTGACCGCGTCGAGCCTGCTCCCGGGGGACGACCGTCCGGCCGAAATGGTCCGCGAACGCGCCGTACGGCTGCGGGACCTGATGGAGGACGTCCTGGAGGTGGCCCGGATCGACAACGGGGGCGAGCGTGCCGAGCCGCGGGAGGTGGAACTCGCCGCGCTCGCCCGACGCGTGGTCGCGGGCGTGCGGGCCGACCGGCCGCAGGCGGCGGTGGCAGTGGAGGTCATCCACGACACCGTGCGGGAGACCGACCCGCGTCGCCTCGATCGTGTCCTCACCAACCTGGTCACCAACGCGCTGCGGCACGGCGCGGAGCCGGTGGTAGTGGAGGTCGACGGCCCCGAACTGCGGGTCCGCGACCACGGCCCCGGCTTCCCGCCCGAGCTGATCACCCACGGCCCTCAGCGGTTCCGCACCGGCGGCAACGGCGGCCTCGGCCTGGGCCTGGCCATCGCCACCGGACAGGCCGGAGTGATCGAGGCCCGCCTGAGCTGGCACAACCCGCCCGAGGGTGGCGCCGTCGCCACCATCAATCTCCCGCCGACACCCGCGGACGAGGCGAGCCAGACGGTCAGGGGCGACGCCCCTTTTCACTGAGCTTGACTCTGTCGGAGATCTTGGAGTTCTGCAGTGCGGCATCATGATCGACGGGCATGCTCGGATCGTTCCGATGATCTATGTAGTTGTTGAGGTGCCCGTTGTCCCTCCGCCCGCGTTCCGGTGAGCAGGTCCCGCCTCTGACTGCGCAGGTCGCGCGGGCGAGCAACCCGGGTGGTACGACGGCGATATGGGTGCGTGACCGGCTGGACGGGCTGTGGCGGGATGAGGACTTCGCCGACTGGTACCCGCGGGATGGGCGTCCGGGTCTCTCGCCTGCGCAACTGGCCACCGTCTGTGTGCTGCAGTTCGTGCTCGGTCTGTCGGACCGGCAGGCTGCCCGAGGTGGAAGCCTCGCCGTACCCGGCCGAGATCGCGACGGCACTGCTGCTCCCCAAAGCGAGCGTGACGGTCTACGTCCGCAACCTCGTCGCCAATGGGTTCATCCGGCGCGAGATCGACGACGCGGACCTGCGGCGTCACCGGCTCGTACTAACCGCTGAGGGCACAGAGGCACGGGATCGTGCACTTGCAGCCCTCGCGGCGGAGTACGACCGCAGGCTGGCGAGGATCACTCCGCGGGACCGCACCGAGCTGCAGCGCATCCTTCAGGAGATGCTCTCGCCCGCATGAGTCCATGGTCACGAGCGGTTCGCCTGCCCTGTGAACCCCTGCTCGCCAGTGTTGTGACCGCGTAGATTCGTTGGCACCGCAGCCCGCGCCGTGGGTGTGGGTGTGGTCGTCGTGGGTGCGGTGCTCGGTGGCGGTGGTCATGTACTGCTCCTGGGTGCGCTGTTCCGCAGTCCCCGAATCCACGGGATCCTCGCCAGCCGCGAGCCGTTCCAGAAGCTCGCGTCGCCGTTCGTGCAGAGCTGGGACCCTTCGGGGACTTCCGGCCGTGTCACCGGGCGTCCACTCGTCCTGCGCGCGGGGTGCTCAACTTCTTCATCCTGCCCGCGATCCTGCAGCAGCGTGCGTACGATCTCCTCGGCGACCAGTTCGCTGTTGGCGACCGTGCCCACGCCGCTCTGCGCCTCTCTTCGGCAGCGCACCAGAACTATGCGCTTTGCCGGCGGGCACGTTGCGTGACCGCTACCCCCCTACGCCGAGCCGCCGAGATCACAGTCAGCGCCTGTCATCAGGAGGCCCCCTGGGGAGAATCTGGGGAGTAAGAGCCCCTCTTGAGGAGCGCGCGGGGAGAATGGGCCGCGTAACGCGGCATGGCCATGAAAGGCCCCGAAAGGCTCATCCGTGCAGGTCAGAGGTAGCAACCATCGCATCACCCCAGGTCAGAGTGGCCTCGTAGACAACTTCAGGACGTACGTCCCGAAGTCGTCGGCCTCGACGAGTCCCGGCAGCGATCCGCCCTCCCGCAGAGGCGTGATGTAGCGGGTCGCGATGACTTCCTTGAGCATCGCCCCAGGTTACTGGCCGACAGCGAAACGACAGCTCTGGCTTACCTCCCCCTGATCCCGAACCCGTCAAGCTCTCGACATCGTCTGAACAACCCTTGCTCGGCGACCGTACCCCTGGACAGATCTTCGAAGCTTGCATGGAAGGGAACGTCAGCATGACCAGCGAACCGCTTCATCCCGTTCCGGCACCCGGCCGCCGTACTGTCGTGGCGGCGGTGGGCGCGACGGGGCTCGCCGTCGCGCTGACCGCGTGCGGATCGGACAACGGGTCCTCGGACCCCTCATCCTCGAACACCCGGGCGGGCGCCAACGCGAGCGGCGGCGACTCCAACGCCTCGTCCGGCTCCGGCGGCGGCACCGCACTGGCCAAGACGGCCGACATCCCGGCGGGCGGCGGCAAGATCTTCAAGGACCAGGGCGTGGTGGTCACCCAGCCGACGGCGGGCACCTACAAGGCGTTCTCGTCGAAGTGCACGCACCAGGGCTGCGCGGTGTCCGAGATCTCCAATGGCGTGATCATCTGTCCGTGCCACAAGAGTGAGTTCTCCGTCACCGACGGCAGTGTGAAGAAGGGTCCCGCCACGCAGCCCCTGCCGGCCGAGAAGATCACCGTGAGCGGGGATTCGATCACGCTGGCGTGATCCGCCTGCGCCGGGGCCGTTCGAAGCAGCCCAGCACTTCGTTCGTGGTCGCGATCGTGGCGACCAGCGCGAGGGTGTGGCGGATCATCGCGGCGGTGTACTCGGAGGGCACTCCCGCGACGGCGTCGGACGGCACGACGGCGGTGTAGCCGCGGTTCACGGCGTCGAACACGGCGTTCGGGATCGCCACGTTCGTCGAGACACCGGTCACGACCAGTGTGCGGCAGCCCAGGTTGCGCAGCAGCGCGTCGACGTCGGTGCCCTGGATCGGGGACAACCCGTGCAGTCGCCGTACGACGAAGTCCTCCTCGGTGACTTCGATCGGGGCGGCGACGCGCACCGCCTTCGTGCCGGACAGCTGCTGCACGGGGAGGCGTTCGGCGGCGCGGAAGAGGCGGGCGTTGCGGCTCGCACCGCGGCCGTCGGGGCGGCGCTCGGCGATGGCGTGGACGACCTGGATCCCGCTCTCGTGCGCGGCCGCCACCAACCGGGCGACGTTGGCCAGGGCTCCCGAGGAGCGTGCCTCGCGGGCGAGTTCGGGCAGCGCGCCGTCCGGGCCGACGACCCCCTGCTGGCACTCGACGGTCAGCAGCACGGTGGTCGCCGGGTCGAGAAGTTCGCTGAGCTGTTCGTACGACGGCACGGTTCCCCCTCGTCGACGGCGGTCCGGAGCGGGCGAGCGTAACGGCCATTGCGCATGGACGGAAGACGTCCCATCCTTTTCTGACGTGATGTCAGAGGATCACTGGAGTTCCTCTGACACGACGTGAGAGAAGAGGGGGCCGCATGACCGTCACTCAGCGTCGGGGCCGGAAGATCATGATGACGCCCGGTGAGCTGGACGAGTTCCTCGTCACCCAGCGCACCTGCCGGGTCGCCACGGTGTCCGCGGGTGGAGCGCCGCACGTCAGCACGCTGTGGTTCGCCTGGGACGGCACCTCGATGTGGCTGTACTCCGTCGTGCGCAGCAAGCGCTGGACCGACCTGCGGCGCGATCCACGGGTCGCGATCGTGGTCGACACGGGCGAGGAGTACGACGAACTGCGCGGCGTCGAGCTGTCCGGATCCGTGGAGTTCGTGGGCGAGTTCCCCCGCACCGGGGAACTCTGCGCCGAACTCGACGTCCCGGAGACCCTGTTCGCCCGCAAGAACTTCAACCTGGAGGAGATGCCGCACGACGGCCGGCACGCCTGGGTGCGGCTGACCCCGGAGAAGATCGTGTCCTGGGACTTCCGCAAGCTGGGACCCGCCTAGCCCACCTCGCGCCCCGCGTCCTGGAGCGCCTCCACCGCCGCCCGGATCGACGGGCGGCGGTCGGCGTCCGCACGCCAGACGGCGTAGATCTGGCGCCGTACCGACTGCCGCACGGGCACGGCCCGCACGCCCTCCGGGAGCGGTCCACGCCCGAGTCTCGGCGCTACGCACACTCCCAACCCCGCACCGACCAGGGCGAGTTGAGTGGGGTGTTCCTCGGCGCGGTGGGCGACGCGCGGCTCGATGCCCTTGGAGCGCAGGGTGTGGATCAGCCACTCGTGGCAGAACTCGCTCTCGCCCCAGGTGATCCAGTCGTCGTCGGCGAAGTCCTCCAGGTCGACCTCGGCCCGCTCCGCGTACCGGTGCCCGGCCGGCATCGCCACATCTGCCGTGTCGTCGAGGAGGACGGCCTTGACCAGCCCCTCGGGCGTGGGCAACGGTCTGTTGTACCAGTCCAGGACGACGGCGAGGTCGAAGTCGCCGCGCATCACGGCGAGGACGGCGGGCTCGGGCTCCGTCTCCCGGGAGGTGACGCGCAGGCCCGGATGTGCCTTGCGCAGCCGGGACAGGGCGGCCGGGAACAGGCCGCGCGCCGCGGTCGGGAACGCCGCCAGCCGCAGCTCCCCCACCACCTCCCCGCGGTGTGCCTCCAGGTCGGACTGGGCGAGCTCGACCTGCGACAGGATGCGGGCCGCGTGCTCGGCGAGCAGCCGGCCCGCGTCCGTGAGCCGCACGCCCCGCCCGTTCTTGGCGAGCAGCTGCTGGCCGACCTCCCGCTCCAGCTTGGCCAGCTGCTGGGATACGGCCGACGTCGTGACGTGCAGCCCCTCGGCGGCACCGCTGACGGAGCCGTGCCGCGCGAGGGCGTCGAGCGTGCGCAGACGCTCCAGATTCAACATATAAGCAATGCTACGAGGTACCACGCTCACATTCTCGACGTGCTACGAGGTGGGGTGCGCCCCCTCACACGTAGTTCCGGGTCGGCGATGGACCCAAGGCTCTGGCGATCGCGTCCGCCAGGAGGCCGGCCTCCTGCGGTGCCAGGGTCGCGACCGTGATGCGGATGCCCGGTGGGGCGCTCATGCGGAAGCGGGCGCCCGGCGCGACTGCCCAGCCGGCGTGGAGGAGGGCGGCCACGGCGGTGGTTTCGTCGGGGACGGGGATCCAGACGTTCAGGCCGGTGCGGCCGTGGGCCTCCACACCACGTTGCGCGAGGGCGTCGATCAGGAGGTCGCGGCGGGCGCGGTAGGCCGCGGCGACCGCGCGGGTGTCCAGTGCGTCGTCGGCCCACAGCCGTACCACCGCCCGCTGGACGAGGCGGCTGACCCAGCCGGGGCCGAGGCGGTGCCGGCCGCTCACCCGGTCGACCGTGGTCGTGTCGCCGGTGAGGACGGCCAGGCGCAGGTCGGGGCCGTACGCCTTGGCGACCGAGCGCACGAAGGCCCAGTGCCGGGTGATGCCGGCCAGGGGGTGCAGTGGGAGGTCGACGATGCCGTGACCGTGGTCGTCCTCGATCAGGAGGATCTCCGGGTGGTCGCGGAGCACGGCGCGCAGGGCACGCGCGCGCGTGGCGCTCACCGCGGCGCCGGTCGGGTTCTGGGCGCGGTCCGTGATGATCAGGGCGCGGGCGCCGGCCGTCAGGGCCTGCCGTACGTCGCCGGGGAGCGGACCCTCGTCGTCGACGCCCACCGGGGCCGTGCGCAGGCCAAGTGCCGGGACGAGGTCGAGCAGGCTGCCCCAGCCGGGGTCCTCCACGGCGACGGTGTCCCCCGGTTTGAGGTGCGCCGCAAGGACGCGCTCGATGGCGTCCAGCGAGCCGGACGCGACCGTCAGCGGTCCGTCCGGCACCCCGTCGGCCTCCAGGTCCGCGCGCGCGATCCGCTCCAGCTCCGGTTCGACCGGGGCATCTCCGTACAACACGGGCTCCCGGTCGCCCTGCTCGCCCGCCGCCGCGAAAACCTGCGCCAGCGAGGGCAGCAGCGCCGGGTCGGGGTTGCCGTTCGCCACGTCCCGCACCCCCGCGGGCACATCCATCCGGACGTAGTCGCGCCCCGTGGTGGCCGGCTTGGACCGCACCCGGCTGCCGCGACGCCCGGACGTCTCGATGACCCCGCGCTCCCGCAGAATCCGGTACGCGGACGCGACCGTGTTCGGATTCACGCTCAGCTCGATCGCCAACTCCCGCATGGGAGGCAGCAGTTGACCCGGCTCCAGCTCGCCGGACCCCACCGCACGCTCGACGCTCGCCGCAATCTCTGCTGCGCGCCGCCCTTTGATCCGATATCCTCCTAGCACAAAGAACATTATGCACTAGTGCAATACAGGAACGCAACACCGACAGCGGACGACACACAGCAATGGAGATCGCAATGCAGGGGACCCGGCAGCAGCCGACGTCGCAGCCCGCCGCCTACACGCCGACCGACCGCACCGTCCCCACCCGCGCCGCGGAGCGGGCGTCGTACGACAAGGAGCTGGTGCACGCGATACTCGACGAGGGGTACGTCTGTCATCTGGGCTTCGTGAGGGACGGGGCCCCGGTGGTGCTGCCCACGCTGTACGGGCGCGTCGGCGACCGCCTTTACGTGCACGGCTCGACTGGCTCGCGCCCGCTGCGGATGACCGGCAAGGCCGACCCCGGGCTCGCCGTGTGCCTGACCGTCACGCATGTCGACGCACTGATCCTGGCCCGCTCGGCCTTCCACCACTCGATCAACTACCGGTCCGTGGTGGTGCACGGCATCGCCCACGACGTGACGGACCCCGAGGAGAAGCGGGCCGCCCTGGACGCGCTGGTCGACCACGTCGTACCGGGCCGGGCGGCCGACTCCCGGCCCGCGAACAAGAAGGAGCTGGCCGCAACCGCGGTGATCCGCCTCGACCTGAACGAGGTCTCCGCCAAGCTCCGCACGGGCGGTGTGAACGACGAGCCCGAGGACCTGGCCCTGCCGCACTGGGCCGGCGTCGTCCCGCTGCGGAAGGGCTACGAAACCCCGGTGCCCGACGCCGACCTGGCGGCCGGCACCGCGGTCCCCGACTATCTCGCGGTGCCGTGACGGTTCCGACGGGTGCGGGGTCCGGTGACCGGGCCCCGCACCCCCGCCTCACACCCGCACCGGGTCCTCCGCCGCCGCGCCGCGTGCCTCCGCCAGTGCCAGGCCCGCCACCGAGCCCAGCATCAGCAGCGTGCCCGCCAGGGTTGCCGGAGTGAGCCGTTCGCCGAGCAGGGCGACCGCCAGGACCGCCGCGCCGACCGGTTCCAGGAGCATGATCACGGACACCGTGGCGGACCGGACGGCGGCCGCTCCCGCGAAGTAGAGGCCGTAGGCGAGGGCCGTGGGGACAGTGGCGAGGTAGGCCAGCAGCCATACGGTCCGGGCGGGATGGGCCGCGTGCGGGACGATCCCCTCGGCCAGGGCGAACGGCAGCAGGCAGAGGCTGGTGACCGCGAACGCCCCCACCGACGTGGTGGACGCGTCGACCTCACCGTCCCTCCCCCACCAGCGCGTGAGCAGGGTCAGCACGCTGTATCCGACTGCGGACAGCAGGGCGAACAGCACACCCGACAGGCGTACGGTCGCTCCGCCGCCGCCGAGGACGAGCACTCCCAGCCCTGCCAGGGCTCCGGCGACGGCGGTCAGGCCGCCGCGGCCCAGCCGCTCCCCCATCGTCAGCCGGGCGCCCAGCGCGATGAGCACAGGGCCGGTGCCGAGCGTGACGACGGTGGCAACGGCGAGGCCGGTGGTGGACACGGCCGCGAAGTAGGCGGTCTGGAACACGGCGAGCCCGACGCCCGAGACACCGAGCCGCAGCACCCTGCGCCGGAGCGGTTCGCATACGGCGGTGCGCCGGCGCGGACGCAGCAGGCGGGCGGCGAGCAGCAGGACGAGGCCGGCCGCGCAGCGCCAGAAGGAGAGCGCGGCGTAGCCCATGTCACTGGCCCGGAAGACCAGGGAGGCGGCCGCGCCCGCGGTGCCCCAGGCGGCACCGGCGACGATCAGACAGAACAGGCCTCGCCCGACGGGCAGGCCGAAAGCAGCATTCGACGACACGAATGTCTCCGCAGAAGTTTCGGAAGGGGCCCGGCATCGACCGGGCCGTGGACTTCTTCTGCGGGCAGCACCGTTCCGCCCGGCACCGGGCCGGGCGTGGATTCCGGAGGGCCCGCCTCAGGCGGCCGGAGGCGGAAGAACGAGTGCGTTCGAATGCATGATCAGCACCCTAGGCGGGGCTTTCGCGGGACGACAACTCCCTTTCCGGGCCGCCGCTCGCCACCGGCTCCGGGGAGCCCTTGGCGGGTGCCGAGGACTGGGCGATGAACGCGCCCACCAGGACGACCGCACCGCCGACGATCTGCGGCGCCGACAGATGCTCGCCCAGCAGCACCCAGGCCAGGACCGTCGCGACGACCGCTTCGAGGCAGGCCACGACGCCCGCGACCTGCGGGGAGAGCCGGCGCACCGACAGGACGCCGGTGACGTAGGCGAGGACGGTGGCGATCAGGACGATCCAGGCCAGCAGGAGGAGGGCGGCGACCGGAGTGCCGTCCAGGTGCGCGGTGCCGGTCAGCACGGACCAGTGCATGTTCCAGGGGCGGGCCACGGCGGTCAGGACGACGGCGCCGATCAGCAGGCCGTAGGCGATGACGCCGAGCGGGTCGGGTGCGTCGTCACCGGCGTCGCTGCCCTGGTCCGACAGGACGAAGTAGCCGACCTGACAGCAGGCGGCACCGAGGGCGAGCAGCAGGCCGACGGCGTCGAAGCTCAGCCCCGACCAGACCTCGACCACACAGGCGAGCCCGCAGGCCGCGAGGACCACACCGAGCGCGGCGGCCCGGGTCACCGGCCGCCGCTGCACGAACCGCACCCAGCCCAGGACCAGGGCCGGCGCGAGGTACTCGACGAGCAGCGCGACGCCGACGGGTATGCGGGAGATCGCGGCGAAGTAGCAGGCCTGCACACCGGCCACGGCCAGCAGTCCGAACCCGGCGAGCAGCGCCGGGCGGCGGCGCAGCAGCGCGCGGTGGCGCACGGCGACCGGCAGCATCACCAGCGCGGCGCCCGCGACGCGCAGCCACACCACGTGGAGCGGGTCGAGGCCCGCCTCGATCAGGGGTTTCGCCGCGACCCCGGATCCTCCGAAGGCGACCGCGGACCCGAGGGCGAGACCGAGCCCGGCACTGCTGCGGCGGCTGCCCCGGCTGCTGTCTGACGTATGCACGGGCACATGATGACAGGCGACGACATGAGCGTCACCCCCGATGACACCTGTCTCAGCGGCTGGACCACCTGGAGCGTGCCAGCCGGTTCTCGATGCGTGTCAGCACGGCGCCCGTTTCGATGCCGGCCCGGTCGAGGACCTCGACGGCCCGTGCCTGCGGGTCGACGACGATCGCCGCGAGGAGATCGATGCCGCTTGCCGGTCCGGCGCCGCGGGCGGCGGCGCGCTCGCAGGCGTGGCCCATCGCGGCCGCGGCCAGCGGCGAGAAACCCTCGGCCGCCGCGACCACGGGCACGGCGCCGGAGTCCTCGACGGAGCCCTGCCAGCGCAGGCCGTAACCGATACTGCGCTGCACCAGGTAGCCGAGCAGCCGCGCGATCTCGGGCCCGTCGTCGAAGACGGCCCGCACCTCGGGGTCCTGCTCCAGGAGCGAGTGCAGCAGATGGGCCGTGTCGATCTGCCGGTCCCCGTCGCGCACCGCCCGGCGGCGGGCGCCGGAGACCACCGCTGCCAGCTCGGCTCTGAGCCTGGCATCGTTGTCCACGCGGGGGCCGGCGGCCTGTTCGCCGACCGACTGCCGGGGGATACGGGGTTGCACAACCCCTACCCCATCAGCCTCCTCGCCTCCGGTCATCCCCGAGGGGGAGCATTTTGGCGTCCCACAGAGAGTGGACCCGGCGGGCCGGAATCTCCTCCTTACGGATGAGATCTGGCCGTTCTGCCCGCAGGGGCGCGCGCCGCCTTGCCGCGCGCCCGGCGTGCAACCACAGCGCCCCGTCGCACGTCCTGAAAATGCGTGGAGAGCAGGTGCTGGCTGGTGTCCCTGCCGGCCGTCGACGGCAAGCAGTACGTGTACCGGGTGTACGCCCCGGAGGACGCACTGCCCGCCGACCTGTTCTGGGACGCCTGGCACTGCCACGAAGAGAGCACCTTCCCGCGCGCCTGCGATCTCTTCGACGCCGCATTGATCCGCCGGGTCGGCTGACCGCCCGGGGCGCACGGAGGAACACTCACACTTCCTGACGGTTCATCAGTATTGAATGTTCCAGGCCCTGCGGCTACGTTCCGCGACACCACAGCCCGACACGAAGAGGTGGTCGCATGCCCGAAATCAACGCGGAGGCACGGATCGAGGCGCCCGCCGAGAAGGTGTGGGCACAGCTCATGGACTGGCCCGCGTACGGCGAGTGGAACGCCACCCACACCAGCTTTCCGCAGGGCGGCCCGGCGGCGCTCGAAGTGGGCGGGACCTTCCAGGAGAACATGAAGCTGATGGGCTTCCCGGCCGAGGTCGAATGGACCATCTCGGAGCTGGAACCGGCCCGGGTCTTCGCCATCAAGGGCAAGGGTCCGATGGCCGTGAGCCTGGCCACGCGCTACACCCTGACCCCTGAGGGCGACGCCACGAAGGTCCGCATCGACGGCGAGTTCACGGGCGCCGCGGTCACTTTGATGGCGGGCCGGCTGAAGGACTCGGGGACCGCCGCGTTGAACGAGTCGCTGCGCAAGCTCGCCGGGCTGGTGTCCTGACCGCCGGACACGGAAAGGCGCCCCGCGGAGCACTCCGCGGGGCGCCTTCGTCGCCGTAGGGCCGTCAGTCCTCGTCGGCGAGGATCAGATACAGCTTCTTGCG
This sequence comes from Streptomyces sp. NRRL S-646, assembly GCF_000720765.1. Classification (GTDB taxonomy): domain Bacteria; phylum Actinomycetota; class Actinomycetes; order Streptomycetales; family Streptomycetaceae; genus Streptomyces. Next base: position 49,462 of record NZ_JODC01000029.1, on the reverse strand, counting down.
GGCTTCGTTGATGACCGTCAGCGCCTTCTCGCGCTGCTCCTTGTTGCCGGTCTTCCAGACCTGGCCGAAGGCCTCCATCAGACCGAAGCCTGCCTGGCGGATCTCACCGAGCGCCTCGAAGTCGATACCGCGGGACGCTTCCTCCCAGGGCGCGTCCGGGCCCTCGTCTGCCGCGCTGCGGCCGGACTCGGTGAGCGAGAAGAGCTTCTTGCCGCCCTCGCTCGCACTGGCGATCAGGCCCTCGTCCTCCAGCAGCTGGAGGGTGGGGTACACCGAACCGGGGCTGGGCTTCCACGCCCCGCCACTGCGCTCGGCGATCTCCTGGATCATCTCGTAACCGTGCATGGGCCGGTCCTTCAGCAGGGCCAGGATCGACGCCCGTACGTCGCCTCGCCGTGCCCTGCCCCTCGGTCCGCCGCGCCCTCGTGGCCCCCAGGGGCCCGGACCGAAGCCGGGTCCGCCGAAGCCGAAGCCGCCCGGACCACCGCCGGGGCCACCCGGCCCGAAGGGACCGAAGGCGCCGCGCAGGCCCTCGAAACCACCCCGCCCGCGAGGGCCGGGTCCACCGTGTCCACGTTCGAATCCATGGGAACGCATCGCAATCACTCCATTCCATCGTTGATCTGTCGCGATGCGTCAACGATATATCGGAACAGTTCGCATGGCAAGGCCCGCCGAGGGGACGATGTTGACCTGTGCCAGTGAACGTTGATCGATTGCCACTGAAGGACGATCGATGGCCGTCTGTGTCAGTGAAGGATGACCACTTGCAGATTCGTGTCAGCCAAGGGCAACCGTTAGTAGCTCTGTCGTCTCGCAATGGCAGGGCTCGTTAGGATCTCCTGATCATGGACGTGATGATGGGGAACGAGATGATCGCCATCCCGCCGGGGCAGGTGACGCTGTCGGACCGGCGGACACAGCGCAGTTGGTCGGTCGAGCTTGCGCCCTACCAGCTCGCGGCATTCCCGGTCACCCAGGCGTTGTACGCACAGATCACAGGCCAGCGGCCGAGTACCGCCCCTGGGGACCAGCTGCCCGTCGAGTGCGTCTCCTGGTGGGACGCGGCGCGGTTCTGCAACGCCCTGTCCCAGTGCACCGGCCTCACGCCCGCGTACCACTTCCGTGCCGAGGCCGAAGACATCGAGTGGGACGCGTCCGCCGACGGGTATCGACTGCCGACCGAAGCCGAGTGGGAGCACGCCTGCCGTGCCGGGACGACCGGGCCGCACTACGGGGATCTCGACGAGATCGGCTGGTACCGCGGTAACTCGCACGAGCGCATCCACGAGGTGGGCGGCAAACGCCCCAACTCGTGGGGGCTTTACGACATGCTCGGCAACGTCTGGGACTGGTGCTGGGATGTCTACGACGCCGAGGTCTATGGCGCCTACCGGGTGCTCCGTGGCGGTGGTTGGTTCGATGAGCACTGGAGTTGCCGGGCCTCCGCGCGGCGCCGCAGCCACCCGACTTTCCAGGTCGACGACGTGGGATTCCGCGTCGCGCGTTCCGTCGTGAGCTGATCCACGTCGTGTGCAGCCCGGCCCGCGCGGGATCGGTCGGGCGTTAGCGTGATCCTCATGACGGCTGAAGACGAGGCGCTGACCGGCGGCATGGCGAACGCGGGGGCAGTCTTCCGCCGAGGGGAGTTGGTGGAGCGACCGGCACCGCGCAACGCGCGCGCCCTCCATGCCTATCTCCTTGCGCTGAAGGAGCACGGCTTCGACGCGGCGCCGACCCCTGTCGGTCTCACCTCGGATGGCCATGAGCAGCTGACTTTCATCCCTGGCGACGTGGCTCTGCCGCCGTTCCCGGACTGGGCGATGGCAAGTTCTGCCCTCGCATCGGTGGGTAGCCTGCTGCGGCGTCTGCATGAGACCAGCGCGGCCGTCGCGGTCGACACCCGTGCCGAGTGGCCCCCGGACCTCGCCGACCCGGAGGGGGGAACGATGTTGTGTCACAACGATGTGTGCCCGGAGAACGTCGTCTTCCGCGACGGTCGTGCCGCGGCCCTGATCGATTTCGACTTGGCGGCCCCGGGCCGTGCCCTCTGGGACGTCGCCATGACCGCCCGCTATTGGGTGCCCATGCTTGATCCCAAGTCCGCGGCCGCTCTCCATCCCCCCGGACTGGATGCGGCCGCACGGCTGCGGATTCTTGCCGACGGTTACGGCCTCTCGGCGGGGGACCGCGCCGAGTTGCCCGTCGTCATCGAGCAGGCCGCGGAGGTCTGCCGGGCCTTCGTCGCCCGCCGCGTGGCCGACGGAGACCCCGTCTATCTCCAGGCGTTGGCAGAGCGTGGTGGATGGGAACGCTGGGACCGCATGCAGACCTGGCTGGTGGACCACCGTCAGACGTTCAAAGCTGCCCTGCTGAACTGACCGGCCTGGACGTTCGAGGACAGACTCACAAAAGCATCGCCTTGCGTTGGCGGTATGCCTTCTGACGGCAACGCTGGGAGCACGTCCGGCGCTGTGACCTGCTGCGTCCTTCGGGCAGGGGGCCCAAACAGACTGTGCAGGGCGGCTTTTCCAGTGACTCGTTGCGGTTCGGGGCGAGGGCGTCAGCCCTCGCCCCGACCGTGGTGGGTGAAGCCGCGGGTTCAGGCGGTGGGTCGGGGTTCGGGGACGCTGGGGCTGCTTGTTGAGTGCGGTGTTCTTCGGATGACCGGTAGGCCCGCTGGCGACACCGAGCCGAGCATGTGCGGCGTCGTGGCTGTCCGCGCCCGGGAGGCAGCGGTTGCCCGCAGACTTCGCATGTTCGGGCGGACATCAGTGTCGGGTTCCGGGGTTGGGTCGGTGGGAGATCTGGACGCGGTGGTGTCGTCCGCCAGCGATATGCCGCTTGTCGGCAGCGTTGAGAACAGGTGCGGCGCCCGCTCCTGACAGCATTCGGCGGCAGAGGAACTTCGCAGATCAGACAGGCCGGTGATGAGTCGGCCTGTGGTCCGGAAGGTGCTTCGGGTTGTGGCGTGCGTCGCTGTTGCCGTTCGAGGTAGGCGGCTCGTCGGCAGGCCGACGAACAGAGAGGGCGACGCTGTCCGATACGCATGACCATGACCTTTCGGCAGATCCGGCAGCGTTCCCGGCGCCACTGGCTGGCGGGGTGGCGCTTGCGGTATCTCTTCTGTCGGCAGGCTCTCGAACAGGTCAGCGGCTTGACGCCGAAGCTCGCTTTGGACTGTATGGGGGCCCCGCATTCCTCGCAGTTGACCGTGTTCAGGATCTGCCGGAGCTCGGCCGGTTCGCGGCCAGCGGCGGCGGCAACGCGGGGCCAGGTCGGACTGCCCCGGTGCATGGGCGGTTCTGCGAGGTATTTGCGCAGGTAGGCGGGAGGAAGGTAGTTCGCCTTGGCGAGGCGGGTGATGAACGAGGCGACTCCTTCTCCCTGTCGTGGACGAACCTTGAACGGAAGGCGGGCGACCTCGGTGTCCGGGGCCGACGACGTCATCTGTCGGTGCCGGGCTGCTTGCGGCGGGAGGCGATGTCGAGGTCGACGGCCAGCAGTCCTGCTTTGGTGATCTTTTCGGTGCCGGTGAGGATGGCGTCGACGGCGGCCCCGCGGAGCTGGTGGGACAGGGTGCCGATCATGCCGCCGGTGCGGGTGTGCAGGAACCGGTCCAGGCGGGTGAGGGTGCCGGGCTTGTGCTGGTGCAGCAGGAGGTTCGCCTCCAACTGGGCGACCAGGGCCTTCCATTCCGCGTTGTAGGGGAAGGGATGGGTGTCCACTGCCGTGAACCGGGCGGCGATCTGGTCGCCGCGGGTTCCGGTCAGGAGACTGCTGTCCTCGATGTCGATGCCCGCGTAGGCGAAGGTCGCCGGGACCCGCTCGGAGAAGTACTTGAGTGTGTCGGACGCGTCGGCTCCGGTGCGGGTCTGCAGCGAGATGTTGTGGATCTCGTCGACCAGGACGAGGCCGGTGCGGGCCTTGGTGCAGACGCCGACCACGGCTTCAGTGAGGTCGGTGATGTTGGAGCTTCGCAGCACTGGGAGGCCGAGGAAACGGGCGAACTCGGCGGCGATCATGCGAGGTGTCGCGGCGGGCGGGACGGTGATGTAGATGACCGGTATGCGCTCGTCCTGCCCGGGGTGCCGGCGGCGGTCCTGGAGTTCGTGGGCCAGGCCGAGCTGGGTCAGAGCGATCGTCTTGCCGGTGTTGGCCGGACCGGTGACGATCAGGCCGCGGCGTGCGCTGATGGCACCGCGGTTGAGGACGGTCAGGCGACGTCCGCAGGTGACGGTGCGGCGGACGGTGGAGGTGGCGACCACCTGAAGACGGGCGTGGTGGTCGAGCCGGTCCTCGTCGTAGTCGTACTTCTCCTCTTTGCTCAGGGCGTCGTACTCGTTCTTCGTCAGCATGGTCATCGTGGTGCTGGTGGTCGACGCGACGAACTGCTGCCAGCCGGGCAGGACAGTCAGGTACTGGCCGAAGTCGTCGTGCGGGCCGCTGTCGGGCATCGTCGTCATGATCTCTTCCAGGGGTCCTCGAGCGGGTCGAAGAGCCCCAGCGGGATCACCTCGGCCATGGTTTCCTCGTCCTCCGCCGGCTCGTGCAAGGCGGGCTCGTCCTGCGTGCTCGTCGGTGGCGGCGTTGTGGCTGCCGTCGGCGTGGTGGCCTTGGTGCGGGCCGCGACGCGGCGGTCCTTCTTGGCCGTTGCGACTTTCCGACTTTTCTTGGCCGTCGGCCGGGTGGGGCCGGCGTGTGCGCGGGTGAGCAGGGCAGCCACTGCTTCGGCGAGTTCTTCCTCGGTGGCCTTGGGCAGTTGGTGGCTGACGTGATCCCATGCCAGGTCGCCGAAGGGGACCGGAGCCCGGTTCAGGTACTTCCAGGTCGCCTGGACCCATTCACCGTCGCCGCGGTGATTGCGTACCCAGACGCGGGAGACGTCGTAGGGGTCGCGGTGGACCTCCCAGAGCCCGCGTTTAGCGGTGATGCCCGAGTCGCGGCGTCGCATCGGCCCGAGTTCGGGGGCGTCGTAGGTGCGGTTGTTGATCCGGATACCGTAGGAGTTGACGGCCCGCCAGGCCGCAGGCAGGAGCTCGATGTAGTCCTGGCCGCTGAGCGCGACCGGGACGTAGCCGCAGGCCTCCACCAGGGCGGCGTACTTCTGGTTGGGGGTGAACAGGCGTCCCGGGTGGTCGGGATCACGCAGCCCCTCGTGCGGGCGGTTTTGCCAGTGGGCGACGATCCACTCGTCCAGCAGGTCCTGGAGTTCAGGCAGGGACCACAGGTTCTCCTCCTCCGGGTGCCGGCCGCGGTGGTCGGTGTTGCGGCCGGTGTGGCCGGGGAGGAACTGGGCGAACATCGTCGCGACGGAGCCCAGCATCTTCTCGATGTGCCCCTTCTCGAAGGGCGAGCCCTTGTGCGTGGGCTGGAAGTCGATCTCAAGGAACCGGCAGGAAGCCCGGAAGTTGTGCGAGACGAACACCTTGCCGTGATCGCAGACGATCATCTCCGGGACGATCACCGGTTTGGCCGCGGCGTGCTCGAGGCGTTCGTCGATGGTCAGCAGGCGGCGGTGCGGCAGCACCGAGCGCGACATCTTCAGCGCGTCGACCCAGCCCGGCCGCATCAGCTCCGGAGTGACCGTGCGGGCCAGCAGCACGCTGGCGTCGACCGACTTCGTCGTGGGCCTGAGCACCGCCGCTGTCAGCGTCCTGGACGCGACGTCGATCATGCCGGTCAGTTCGACCTTGCCGACCACTCCCTCGTCGAGGCGGACCATGACGTCCAGCGGAGTGGAGTCGATCTGCATGACCTCGCCCGGAGCCGACACCGTCAGCTCTCCGAACGGGTCAGCGGCCCCGTGGGCTTTCGACCTGCGGGTGACCGCCGACCCGGTCGCGTGCGTGCCCGCCGCCATCTTGTCCAGCAGACGGTAGAGCGTCCGCCGCGACGGCAGTTCGGCCAGGTCGCCGCCGTTGTCCCGGAGGATCTCCCCGGTCCTCCAGATCAGGTAGGCCCCGTTGCGCGTCGAGGTCTCGACGCCCTCCTTGATCGCCTGCCGCATCGCCGCGACGACGGCATCCGACGCGTCACCGAACTCCTTGCGCTTGCGTCCCGGCCTGTGGTCCACAAGCCTGGCCAGTCCGACCAGGCCGTCCTCCATGTAGCGGCGTCGCCGCAGCCCCACCGCCCCGGACTTGAGCTCGTGGCCGAGGGCCGCGAGTTCGGCCGCCTTGGTCTTCTGGCGTGAGGTCACCGACGTGCCCGGTCCGTAACCCGGCCGCGGAGGTGTTCCGGGTTCGACGCCGGGCGGCAGCCCGTGCAGGACCTCGAGGATGTGCTCTTCCCACCACAGTGCCCGCTTCATGACTTCGGGATCGAAGGTCTCCAGTAGACCGGACGGCGGCAGCGGCATGCGTTCGGGCTGGAACAGGATCTCGAAGTCCGCCGTCTCGAACAGGTCGATCAGGGCCACCACTCGGTGCGGGGTCTCGGTGTCCTCCAGCACCGCCGCCTGTGCGGTGACCTCGAGAACCCCCCTGACCTGACCCTCGAACCGGACCCTCTGGCCGACCGCCAAGGCCGGCGGCCGCTTCAGACCGCCCATGAGTTTCCCTCCGTCCAGACCAGACTGTCGGTCTCCATCAGCCCTCCCACCAGGTCCGTCTTCAAGGCACCGGACCACAGCAGATGGAACAGCACCGGCAGAACCTGCAGACGGTCCCCGACCAGCCCGGCGCCGTCCCAGAGGCCCATCGGTTCACGGAAGACCTCCCGGAGCCGGTCCACCACCACCGCCGGCCGTCCGCAGCGGGCCCGCCGATACCGGGACAGCCAGCGGGCATTCGCCATGAACACCGGCTCAGGCCTGCCAGCCCACTCGAACTCCCAGCCCACGGCCCGGCAGGCATGCCCGGTCGCGTCGAACGCCTCCCGCGTCGCCTCATCCATCTCGTCCTCGGCCCGGACGTCAACGACGCGGGCGCGACCGTCAGACAGCCGGACAAAGTAGTCGGGAGCGTGCCGACGCTTGCGGGTGCCGTCGTGCCAGTGCAGCCAGAACGGCTGCGAGGCGATCGCGACCACGTGCGGATCGCGGTCCAGCAGGATCAGCCGGTCCCTCTCCAGCCACGACTCGTAGCCCACGTGATCCCGGACCGTCGTCGAGTAGTACCAGCCAGCGAACCCGTGACCGTCCTTGCGCCAGCTGAACTCCCGTACCGGATCCGCAGCTTCAAAGCGCGTGTCCCAACTCGACCCCAGCGACCGGCGCACAAGCGAGCCGTTAACGGAAAAGGCCAGGTCAAAGGCCGTCAGGGGAGCCTCGTCCGGCACACCGACAAGTGCCCCCACCACGTCCCCCGCCTGCTGTACGCCAGGTGATCATCTTTAGGTGGCACAAACTAGCGTTGATCATTCATCAGTGGCAATCGATCAGAGGTAACTGACACAGGTCAGATGTCCTGTCTCACTCAGTCGTGTCGTTTTCTCAACGAACTGAGTCGTTCGGGCTTCTGTCTCAGCGAACCTAGTCGCGCGGTTGAGCGTGGTGGGGATTGGCTCGCAGCCGTTCTGGCTGCACTGGCATGACGGCGAGGGGGAGCGTCGGCACGCCCCGGACTACGCTGCCTGCACAACAAACCCGAATCCCGCGCCCGCACCTGGCTCGACATCCCCGACCAGGCACCCCGCACGCCCCACCGGCGCCTCGCCTCCAGCCGACGCCTCTACCGCGCCCCGGACGCGACCACCACCGCGCCGGACCCCGTGCGCCACAACCGCCGCTCCCGACTCCCCCAGCGTCACGCCGACTTCCACGTCACCCTGTGGAAGACCCGAAAGCCGCGCCACCGCCGATCGCCTCCAGCACCTGGCCAACCGTCTGGTCCTGGCCACCGTCCGCATGGCCCGGCAGCACGGTCACCTGGCCGGCTGGAGCGGCGATGTCAGCATCGACGCCACCGGCCCGCCTCACCCCAGCACGCTGATAACGCCCGTCAGCATGCTTCCCCATCTGCCCACAGGCAGAAGCGCGAGCCTTGCTCACCGCAGCGCTTTCCCGCCCGCACCCAGACCTTTCGCACAGCCCAGAAACGCAGAGATCCCGTCCGATCGAGATGATCGGACGGGTACAACCGCCGGACTCTGGAAGCCCGCTGCTCGCGGCCCCGCCGGACCGGCCGCCGACGACGGCAGCCGGCCCACGCCCCGCCGGCCACACGTTCGTCGGCGTGGAACCGTCCCACCACTCCGTCGACATCGCCACCCGCGTGCCCTGGCAGTACACCGGCGGCGCGGGCGAGGTCACCAACTGCCGGGTCGGGGTGTCGCTGCACCTGGCGTCCGCCAACGCGTCGGCCGCGGTGAACCGGCGTCCGTTCCTGCCCAAAAGCGGGGATCCCACCTCGTCGAAGTCCGGCGCCCGCCCGCGCTCACAGCAGTCCGGGCCGCTGCCACTCGTCACCGAGGACGTGGTGGTCGAGGAAGTTCAGGAACGCCTCGTACCAGACCTGGCTGTGGCCCGGGGAGAGGATCCAGTGGTTCTCGTCCGGGAAGTACAGGTACTTCGCAGGCACCTCGAACCGCTGCAGATCCTGGAAGAGCGCGGCGCCCTGGCCGACCGGCACGCGGTAGTCCTTCGCGCCGTGGATGACCAGCATCGGCGTACGGATCTTCGCGGCGTCCAGGTACGGGGAGTGCGCCTCGTACCGCTCGGGCCGGGTCACCGGGTCCCCGAAGATGCACTGGAAGTACCAGGGCACGTCGGTGTCGCCCTGGAAGGACCGCAGGTCCCACAGGCCCGCGTGGCTCACGATCGCCTTGAACCGATCGGTGCTCGTGGCGACCCGGTTGGCCATGTAGCCGCCGTAGGAGCCGCCCCCGAGCGCGGTGCGCGCGGCATCGATGTCGTCACGGGCCTCGGTTGCATCGGTCAGCGCCATCACGTCCGTGTACGGGACCCCGCCCCACTGCCCCCAGCCGCGCCGGTGGCCCTGCTGACCGTAGCCGGTCGACAGGGCCGGGTCGGGCAGCAGCACCGCGTAGCCGCGGGCCGCGAACGGCCACGGGTTCCACCGCCAGGTCCAGCCGTTCCAGCTGCCCTGCGGCCCGCCGTGCACGGCGACGAGCAGCGGCGCGGGGTTCTCGGCCGACGCGCCCTCAGGCAGCACGAGCCAGCCACGCAGCCGGTACCCGTCCGCCGCGTTGGCGTGCACCTCGGTGAGGGTGCCCGGCAGCGCGTCGAACGCACCGGGGGCGGGCAGCTCGACCGGCGTCTGGTCGGCGACGCCGGCCTCGAACCTGACCGGCCGCGGCGGCGAGTCGATCGCGTTGCGCAGCGCGTACAGCGTCCGCCCGTCGGGGGCCACGCAGAGCGAGCCGTACGCGCCCGAGGCGGTGAGCCGGGTCACGGTGCCGTCCGCGTCCCGCCGGAAGACGGGCGCGTGACCCTCCACATCGGCCACGAAGAAGAGGGTGTCGTCGACCGTCGAGCAGACGGCGCCGCCAGGCCAGTTGTCGAACCCGGGCAGCAGATCGACGGCCTCGCCGCCGTCCACGCCGAGCCGGACGAGCGTCACGTCCATCGACTCGTCGTAAGTCGGCCACGTCATCCGCGAGCACACGACCGCCGAGCCGTCGTGCGTGAACACCGGCGCCTCGTAGAGGTGCTCCACATCGCCCAGGACGAAGACCTCCTCGCCGGTGGCCGCGTGTGCCACCACCACGGCGGTGCGGTTCTCGGCGGGCACCCGGCCGGGTACGAACCGGGTGTAGGCCACTCGCGTCCCGTCGGGCGACAGCGCCACGTCCCCGGGGTGCTCGAGGCCGACGCCCTGCCCGCCGGCGTCGACCACGGCGCCCTCGGCCCCCGCGCGCACGAAGGTGTGCTGGGCCTCGGGGCCGAGATCGCGGTCCCAGGCGCGGGTCGGCCCGGCCTCGTACAGGATCGCGGTGACCTTCGCGTCCTTGCGCGCCGTGCGCAGCTTGCCGTGCGCGTCGGCGTCGGCGGCCCCGGGCAGCAGCCCGGCGGTGAGGGCCAGCGCGCCGGAGTCCCGGGCGACGGTGAACGCGGTGATCCCGCCCGGGTGCCGGGCCACGACGGCGGCCTCACCACGCCCGGGCAGCGCCCACAGCGCGGCACCCTCGTGCTTGTCCTCCTCACTGTCGTCCTCGCGTTCCGACAGGAAGTACAGCACCCCGTCCGGGCCGAACGCGGGCCCGGACTCGCCCTTCCCCGACCGGGTCAGGCGCAGCGCCTCGCGCTCCCCGGCCGGATCGATCTCCCACAGCCCGGACACGAACCTGGTCCGGTCCTCCGACAGCGTCTGCACGGTGGCGACGAGACGGCCACCGTCGGCGGACAGCGCAAGGGAGTTGACGCGAGGCTGGGCGAGGAACGCGGGCAGGTCGTGGAAGGCGGTCGTGCCACCGGGGATCGCAGACATGCGGACGATTCTTGCTCGCGAAGGAGGCGGTGAACAGCGGATTACGGGCGCCGCCTTCCAGGGTCGCGGCCCGACTCCCAATTCCTGGCATGCCCTCGCCCGTTCGGTGATGAGCGTGTGCTGAGCGGCGCTGTCTGGCTCGGCCCACAGCCGTAACCTCAGCCGAGCTGTTTCAAGTTGGTGCGGCATCGACGAACACGGCGCGACGACACTCCCTGCAGTCCCTCTCGACCAACCGAGCCCACGCGTCTCACTCAATCCAGTCCATGCAGGTCAGCAGCATGCGGCCGACCAACTTCATTGAGACAGGACAGACGACAAGAACGGCTGACACCTGGGAGCCCGAAAATCTCGGTTGATCTGGACCCTGGCGTATGGAGACTGGGCGTTTCGAACTGGACCAGGGGAGGAGCCCGCGGGAATGACCATGCACGATGACCAAGTGGACGTGACCACCGACATCGTTGCGACCTTGATCCAAGAACAGTTCCCTCAGTGGAGCGGCGAGGCGATCCAACTCCTGTCGTCGACCGGGACGGTCAACGCCATCTTCCGCATCGGGAACGACCTCTCTGCGCGTTTCCCACTGCGTCCGGCCGATGCTGCCGAGGCGCTGGCGGTTCTGGAACAAGAAGCCCAGGCGAGCGCGGAGCTGGCACAGGTCTCTAGGTTCCCCGTCCCGACACCCGTCGCCCTGGGAAAGCCCGGAGCGGGTTACCCCATGCCGTGGTCGGTCCAGACATGGCTGCCGGGAACGGTCGCCTCTGATGCCGACCCGAGTGGGTCGGACGCCTTTGCCGAGGACCTTGCGGCGTTCATCGCGGCCCTGCGGGAGGCCGAGACGCGGGGGCGGCTTTTCAGTGGCGAAAATCGTGGCGGCGTTCTCGCTCACCACGACGATTGGATGGCGAAGTGCTTCGAGGAGAGTGAGGGGCTGCTCGACGTGCCCCGGCTGCGCCAGGTGTGGAGCCACTTCCGAAAGTTGCCGCGCACGGGTGCCGACGTGATGAGCCATGGTGACCTGATTCCCGGCAATGTACTGGTCGCGGGAGACCGGCTCAGCGGCGTACTCGACACCGGCGGCTTCGGCCCGGCCGACCCAGCGCTGGATCTGGTCAGTGCCTGGCACCTGCTGCAGCCCGGCCCGCGGGAAGTGCTCCGGCGGACACTGGACTGTGACGATCTGGAGTGGGAGCGCGGCAAGGCATGGGCGTTCGAACAGGCGATGGGTGTTGTCTGGTACTACGTCGAGAGCAATCCGACGATGAGCAGAATGGGGCGCCGGACACTGGACCGCATTCTGGAGTCGATGGAGTGATGTCGCCCCGATCGCAGGCCGAGACCGAGACGATCGCCTGCCGCCCCAGTGCATGAGCAGGGCCCGGCCCCAGGTCAGAGCCGGGCCTCATGCGGGTGTGCGGCGCTCAGTGGCCGCGGAACGCCTCCTCCAGCCACCAGGAACCGTGCTCGCGGGTCACCTTGGCGTCGATCAGCAGGGGTGCCGAGCGCGGCCCGGCGACCCAGTCCTGCACCGCCTTGAGGTCGGCGGGCGTGCGGACGGTGACCGCCTCGAAGCCGTAGCCGCGGGCGATGGCAGCGATGTCCGTCTCGGGGAAGGTGACCGTGTCGAGCGGGAAGCCGTCGGGGCCGAAGTGGTGCACCTCGGCCCCGTAGGCCTCGTCGTTGTGGACGACGACCACCATCGGCAGGCCGAGCCGGCGCACGGTGTCGAGTTCCACGGCGCTCATCAGCGCGCCGCCGTCGCCGAGGGCGGCCACGGGGAGCCGGCCCGGCTGGGCGAGGGCCGCGCCGATCGTGGTCGCGAGGCCCAGGCCGATCGACTGGAAGGCCTGGGTGAAGCAGAAGCCGTTGTGGTCCGGCACCGAGAGATACGCGCTCGGGTAGCCCATGAAGTTGCCCGAGTCGACGCCGACGACCCGCTCCGCAGGGAGGATGTCGTCGAGCGCGATGCTCAGTGTGCGCGGGTCGATCCGCTCGCGGGTGCCCTCGTCCTCGTACGGCATGTCCCGCCACCGGACCCGTGCGGCGAGGGCTTCGGTGACGTCGGGCGTGCGGTAGCCCGCGCGGCTCTCGCCGGCGGCCTCGCAGGACCGTCGCGCCGTGCGTTCCACGTCACCCGTCACGCCCAGGGTGATCTGCCTGTGCGCGCCGAGCGCCTCCGGGTCGTCGTCGACCTGGACGACGGTCGCGTCCGGGCCGATCAGACTGCCGTGCCGCATGGTCCACATGTTCAGGGCGCAGCCCCAGCCGACGATCAGGTCGGCGCCCCGGATCAGTTCGACCGCGAGGGGAGAGGCGAAGCCGCCGGAGACATCGAGCGAGTAGCGGCTCGCGTGGAACAGGCCGCGGGCCACGGCCGAGGTCGCCAGCAGAGCGCCGTACCGGTCGGCCAGGGCGAGGAGCGCGTCGCGGCTGCCGTTGGTGCGCGCGCCCCGGCCGGCGACGAAGACCGGACGCCGGGCGCGCTCCAGGGCCCGTACCAGCTCCGCCACCGCGGCCTCGGAGGGCTCGACCGGTTCTCGTACGGGCATGGGGTGGGCGTCCAGCAGGGCCGCGTCGGGCACGTCGAGGGCCTGCACCTCCAGCGGCAGGTTCAGCAGGACCGTGCGCCGTTCGTGCCGGGCCCGCTGGAGGGCCGCGCGGGCCTGTTCGACCGCGTCGTGCGCGGTCGTCACGCGCGCGGTGACGGCTCCGACGGAGTGCGCCAACACGGCTTGGTCGATACGGAAGTTGGAGCGCTGTGCGGTCGCCTCGGCGGCCAGCACGAGCAGCGGTGTACGGCTCTTGGCGGCCTCGGTGATGCCGGTCAGCGCGTTGGTCATGCCGGGGCCCTGGTGGACGCTGAGTGCGGCCGCCTCCCCGCTCGTGCGGGCGTACGCGTCGGCCATGGTCGCCGCGCCGCCCTCGTGCCGTGCGGCGACGAACCGTGCGCCCGCCGCCGTCATGGCGTTGGTCAGATGGAAGTTGCCCGAGCCGACCACGCCGAAGACATGGTCGATCCCCGACGCGACCAGGGCCCGCCCGACGGCTTCGGCGACCTTCACGACCGCTCCACCAGGGCGAGTACGCGTGCGGGGGATCCGGAGCCCGAGACGATGGGCAGCGGTCCCGCGATGACGACGGCGCCGGTGGGGGGCAGGGAGCCGAGGTTCTGCAGTTGGGTCAGCCCGTACTTGTCGGCGCCCAGGAAGTAGGAGTGGCAGGGGAAGGCCGGGTCGAAGGAGTGCGCCCGTCCCGCGTCCGTGCCCACCGTCTCCGTGCCGAGGCCGATCACAGGGGATTCCTCGGCCACCCAGCGGGCGCACTCCGCGGAGAGGCCGGGGGTGTGCGGTCCGTTCTCGTCGGCGTTGAGGAACGCCTCCTGCGACTGCGAGCGCACGTCCCAGCCGGTGCGCAGCAGCAGCCAACCCCCTTCGGGCAAGGGCCCGTTGTCGGCCTCCCATGCCTTGATGTGGTCCACCTCGACCAGGAAGTCGGGGTCCTTGGCGGCATGGTCGGAGAAGTCGAGTACGACCGCCGGGGCGATCAGCCGGCCCGCCGGCACCGAGGCGACGTCGGCGAGTTCCTTTCCGGTGACCCAGTGGACGGGTGCGTCGAAGTGGGTGCCGGTGTGCTCGCCGCTGCGGAAGTTGTTCCAGTACCAGGCCGGCCCCCGGTCGTCGTACCGGCTGATCTCCTCCAGTTCGAAGACCTGGGTCTGGCCGAACTGGGGCGGGAGCTGGATCACCGGTGTGGTCGACGAGAGCGGCGAAGTGAGGTCGACGACTTCGATCGATCCACCCTGCAGCCCGGCGAGCAGAGCGGCGAGCACGGACGGCTGGGACATGACGGCCTCCTGGGCAGGGCTGAACGGTCAACGACAGGGTGTCAGCCGAGGGCCGCTTCGCTAAGGCACGCAACCCGGAAATCGGTCCACCGGCCCCGAATTGGACTTGGTGGAAGACTCCACTCCGCCCTAGCGTCGAAGCCATGCGAATCCGAATCGTCGACGCCTTCACCGACCGCCCCTTCGCCGGCAACCCCGCCGGTGTCCTGCTTCTCGACGACTTCCCCGACGACGACCGGCTCCAGAAGATCGCCCTGGAGGTCAACCACGCCGAGACCGCGTTCGCGCACCGGCTGCCCGGGGGCGGGGACGCCGACTGGGCGCTGCGCTGGTTCACGCCGGCGACCGAGGTCAACATGTGCGGGCACGCCACGCTGGCCACGGCCCATGTCCTGCACACGACCGGCGCCCACGAGGGCTCGGTGCGGTTCGCGACCCGAAGCGGCGTCCTCATCGCCACGCCCCATGAGGACGGCTCGATCACCCTGGACTTCCCGACGGCGCCGCTCACGCCGGTCGAGGTCCCGGACGGCGTCGCCGAAGCGCTGGGCGCCGTGCCGCGCGCCGCCTTCGACACCGGCCCGAACGTCGGCGACCTGGTGCTGGAGCTCGCCGACGAGAAGACGGTCCACGCCCTCACCCCCGACCACAAGGCGCTCGGCGCGTACTCCGAGCGCGGCATCATCGCCACCGCCCGTGCCGAGGACCCCGCCCGGGGCTACGACTTCGTCTCCCGTTGCTTCTTCCCGAACGCCGGCATCGACGAGGACCCGGTCACCGGCAGTGCCCACACGGCGCTGGCGCCCTTCTGGTCCGAGCGGCTCGGCCGCACCGACCTCACCGGCCTGCAGGCCTCGCCCCGCTCCGGCCGCGTCCGCACGCAGCTGCGCGGCGACCGCACGCTGCTGAGCGGGCGCGCGGTCACGGTCATCGAGGGCGAGCTGCTCGCCTAGAAGCCGGGCTGCCGGCGGTTACGCCGTCGGCAGCCAGCCCACCTTCCCGGCCAGCAGCGCGTACCCCACGAACGCCCCGATGTCGAGCAGGGAATGCGCCACCACCAGGGGCCCCACCCGCCCCCAGCGCCGGTACAGGTACACGAACGCCACACCCATCACCATGTTGCCGACGAAGCCACCGATGCCCTGGTAGAGGTGGTACGAGCCGCGCAGTACGGAACTGGCCACCAGGGCGGTGCCGGGCGTCCAGCCCAACTGTCCGAGCCGGCGCAGCAGATAGCCGACGACGATGACCTCTTCGAGGATCGCGTTCTGCATCGCCGACAGGACCAGCACGGGGTACTTCCACCACACGTCGGGCAGCGCCTCCGGCACCACCGTGAGGTTGAAGCCGAGGCCGCGTGCAGCCAGGTAGAAGGCGATTCCGGTGCTGCCGATCACCGCCGCGATCCCGGCGCCACGGCCGAGGTCGGGCCAGGGCCGGGTGCGGTCGAAGCCGATGGTGCGCAGTCCCTTGCCCTCGCGCAGCAGGAGGTGAGCGACGAGCGCCACGGGCACCAGGGCCGTGGTGATCCCGAACAGCTGCCAGGCCAGATCAAGCCAGGGGCGGCCCGGCGCGGCCGAGGCGTTGAGGGTGGCCGCCTGCTCCTTGAGCCCCCCTGGTTTCGTGACCGATCCGACAAAGCTGATCAGGGCGGACACACCACTCGCACCGAGCGAAAGCCCCAGAACGAGCAGTGTCTCGTCACGGAGAATCCGTCGCGAGGGCCGCTCCGGCGGAAAGGAATCGGCCACCGGGCCCGCCTCTGCCTGCACACCTGCCTCCAGTTGAGTAATCCAGCCTCATCCCCACCGCCGCCCCGCTAGGGTCTCGAAAGAACTTACGAGGATCGTGCGCTTGGCCGTCAGGGGGGACGGACGCCGTACGGGGCGTACCTCCCCTTTTGCATGCCATACGGCCGCAGTCCGGCACGAGGTTCAACAGGGAGGGGCACCACCGTCATGGGACGTCACAGCTTGCCCGATCAGTATGGGGCGGGCGGCAGCGACCCCCGTCCGCGGGCGCGGCGCCGCACGGTGGCCGTGGCGACAGTGCTCGTCCTCGCCATCGCCGGGGGCACGGCGGGCGCGATCAAGAGCGGGCTGCTGTCGTTCGGCTCCTCCTGCCAGGACGACCCGGTGCGCCTGAGGCTCGCCGTCTCGCCGGACATCGCCCCTGCCCTCACGGCCGCGGCCAAGCAGGCCCGGCGCAGGGACATCACCTCCGACGGGCGCTGCGTCGCGGTCACGGTGACCGCGCGCGACTCGTACAAGGTCGCGGACGCGATCGCCGCGGGCAAGAAGCCGGACGCGCAGCTGTGGGTGCCGGACTCGGAGCTGTGGATCGACCGGGTCACGGCGGACAACGGCCCGATCGACGTGACTCCGGTGGGCGCGGTCGCCTCGACGCCGATCGGCGTGGCCATGGTGCCGACGGCCGCGAAGTCGCTGGGGTGGCCGAAGAAGACGTACAGCTGGGTCAACCTGGTCGGCGCCGCCATGCAGGACAAGTCGCTCAGGCTGGGCGCAGCCGACCCCGCGCGCAGCGCCACCGGGCTGCTCGCCCTCACCCAGCTCAGCACGACCGCCGCCGAGCTCAAGGGCGGCGACACCCAGGCCGCCGCGATGATGAAGACGCTGTCGCAGCGCACCGCCGACAGTGACAGCCAGGTGGTGGAGACACTGCCCCGTGACTCCTCGGGCACCGAGCTGGGCAACCCGAAGCGGAACCAGGCGCTGGTGCTGTCCGAGCAGGCGGCGTACGCGTACAACTCCTCGGCCGACAGCGGCGGCAGCGTGGACATGTTCTACCCGAAGGACGGCTCGCCGCGGCTGGACTACCCGTTCGCCACGGTCGACGAGCTGACGACCGACGAGAGCCGGGCCGCGCTGCGGTTCATCAACTACCTGCGGCAGCCGGCGCAGCTGCGGCTGCTGCAGAAGTACGGCTTCCGCACCTCCGACGAGGAGGCGCCTCAGGCGGTGGTCGCCGAGGCGGGCGGCAGCAGGCCGCAGCCGTACACCGAGCCCACGCCCCAGCCGGCCTCGGACGCCGCGCTCCAGGAGACCCTCGGCACCTGGACGATCACCGTGCAGAGCGCCCGGCTCACCACGGTCGTGGACGCCTCCTCGTCCATGTCACAGCCGGTGCCGGGGACCGCCCGGTCCCGCATGGACGTCACCAAGGGCTCCCTGCTGCAGGCCCTCGCCACCTTCACGCCCGAGGACGAGATCGGCCTGTGGGAGTTCTCCACGAAGCTGGACGGCGCCAAGGACTACCGCGTCCTGGTGCCGACCGAGCGCCTCGGCAACCAGAAGGGCAGCGGAACCCAGCGCGACCGGCTCTCGGCGGCCTTCAACGCCCTCCAGCCGGTCCCGCACGGGGCGACCGGGCTCTACGACACCACGCTCGCCGCATACAAGGCGGCGACCACGTCCTACGTCAAGGGGAAGTTCAACGCGCTGGTCGTCCTGACCGACGGCGTCAACCAGGACCCCGGCAGCATCTCCCGCTCAGAACTCATCACCCAACTGCAGAAACTCACCGACCCCGCGCGCCCCGTACCTCTCATCATGATCGCCGTGGGCCCCGACGCAGACCGCCAGGAGGCCGAACAGATCGCCGCGGCAACAGGCGGCTCGGGCCAGTCGGTCAGCAACCCGTCGCAGATCCAGTCGGTGATGTTGAAAGCAATCGTGGCGGCGGGGTCACGGGGCGACTAGGCGCTCCGCCGGAAGCACGGTGACGAACCCGCGGGCCGGTGGGGGCTTGGCGCGCCCCGCGGCGCAGCCGCATATCGAAACAGCGCCGCGCCCCCTTTGGGGCGCGGTACTCAGCCCAGTGGTACGGGCTCCGGCAGCCCCACCGGCCAGGTGTGCACCGGCTCCCCCACCCGCATCAGCTCGCTGTACCTCCGGGTCGTGGCCGCCAGCGCGGCATCCCGCGAGAGCCCCGTCTCCAGCGCTCGGTGGAAGGTCGCCGCCTGCCAGGTCGCACCGTTGACCCGGCGCCGGCAGCGCTCGTCGATGACGCCCAAGTAGAGGTCCCGGTCGGCGGGTTCGACCCCCCACGCGTCCAGGCCCGCCTCGGCGAGCGGGAGCAGTTCGTCGCGTACGAGGCTCACCGCGTCGACCTGCATGGTGCCGCCGTACCGGCCCCGTCGCGGCCACTCCAGGCGGGCGTCGATGCCGTCCTTGCAGGCGGCGTCGAAGTTCGCGGCGGCCGCCTCGAAGGGCAGCCGGGTCCACACGGGCCGCGACTCCTCGGCGAGGGCGCGGACGAGGCCGTAGTAGAAGGCCGCGTTGGCGATGACGTCGGTGACGGTGGGCCCGGCGGGCAGGACGCGGTTCTCGACGCGCAGGTGCGGAACGCCGTCGGCGATGCCGTAGACCGGGCGGTTCCACCGGTACACCGTGCCGTTGTGCAGGACGAGTTCGGCGAGCTTGGGGACGCCGCCTTCGTCGAGGACCTCCAGAGGGTCCTCGTCGTCGCAGATCGGCAGCAGGGCGGGGAAGAACCGCAGGTTCTCCTCGAACAGGTCGTACGCCGAGGTGATCCAGCGTTCCCCGAACCAGGTGCGCGGGCGCACGCCCTGCGCCTGCAGCTCCGGCGGCCGGGTGTCGGTGGACTGCTGGAACAGCGGGGGCCTGGACTCGCGCCACAGCTCACGGCCGAACAGGAAGGGCGAGTTGGCGCCGACGGCGATCTGGGCGGCGGCGACGGCCTGCGCGGCGTTCCAGACGTCGGCGAAGCGGCTCGGGGTGACCTGGAGGTGCAGCTGTACGGAGGTGCAGGCGGCCTCCGGGGCTATGGACTTCGAGGTGCAGGTGAGGCGCTCCACGCCGTCGATGTCGAGGACGAAGTCCTCGCCGCGGGCGGCCACGATCTGCTCGTTGAGCAGGGCGTAGCGGTCCACGTCGGAGAGGTTGGAGGAGACCAGGTCGTCCCGGTCGAGGGTCGGCAGAATGCCGATCATCACGATTCCCGCGTCGAGCTCTCCCGCTTTTCGGTGGGCATATGCCAGCGAGGTCCTCAGTTCCTCCGTGAGCCGGTCGAATACCCGCCCACCCAATCGATGTGGGGCAATGTTGACTTCCAGATTGAACATGGCGAGTTCTGTTTGGAAATCACGGCTTGCGATCCGCTCGAGAACCTGTGCATTGAGCATTTTCGGCATGCCGTCGCCACCGGCCAGATTCAGTTCGATCTCCAACCCCATGAGGTTCTTCGGGCGATCGAACCGCTTCTCGTCCAGGAGTCGCTCCAGCCCCGTCAGACACCTGCGGAGCTTGTCGCGGTAGTGCTGCCGATCGGACAGGTCGAACCGCCCTGCCACGACCTTCTCCCCCATCGAAGCGTCCCTCCTCGAGTGGGCGGGCCGGAGATCCGGCCGCCCGGTGTCGGGGTCACGTGGGATGATGCCCAGCCGCGGCGATCGATAACGTCCCCGCGCGGGGACGTCGCCCGCTACTCTGATGAACGTGACCGGTGGCACATTCACCGGGCATGGGGCACGGCGCAGTTTCGGGCCGTCGACGAACTCGTGAAAAACGCCGACGAGAATTGGCCGACCGTTGCCCGGGTATTTCCCGAGGTCACCGGCTCAAGGGCGGACCGGAATCGGGATGATTCCCACGTATCGCAGACCGGATGCACCCTTGCCAAGTACACCGGAAACGACTAGACGAAACATCGTCTGAACACATGTCGTATAAACTCCGCGAACAAGACAGAGGGTCGGCGCCCGCGGTCATGGAACCTGCCGTCGAGGTGACGTGCGGCAGGCCTCACCCACACGCCTCGTTCCCAGGACCCGGCCCCCGCCCCTCTGGTCCCGTGAGCAGACAGCGCCGTCCGCCCCCGCCCTCGCGCCACCGTGCCTGTCGAATGAGAGGCGACCCACCATGCCGCTGCATGTCCCCCCGGCTCCCGCGCCCGCCCTTCGCACCGTCCTGACCGCACTCGGTTCCCCCACCGCGGTCCGCGAGGCCCGAACTCCCTCGCTGCTGCACTCCCAGGGCCCCGCCACGCCCGAACTCCCTCTGCCCGTACACGTACTGGACGAACTCAGCCCCGCGGGCGCGGCCGCCACCCGGCTGGCCGGGTGGCGCTTCCTGATCCGCTGCGGCGAGCGCTCGGTGGCCGCCGCCGACACCATGCTGACCCCCGACGGCTGGGCCTTCTCGCACTTCTTCGAAGGCCCCTACATCGCCTCCACCGAGCGCGCCCTGCGCCAGGCCGAGACGATGGGCCAGCCCTACCAGCCACGCCTGCTCTCGGTACCCAGCCTGTACATGCTCACACTGTGGCTGCACGGCGACTGCACCGCGGACGGCGCGACCGGCCACCCCGCCGCCACGGACCTGCTCGTCCCGCTGGCGCCGGCGCCGCCCGGCATCGCCGCCCACCGCCCGCACCGCGTCGCCGAACTGCTCCCGGTGCTCACCCATAGGGTGACTCCCGTCCCGCTACTGGGCTCGCCCGCCTGAGCACCGCCCGTCGCCACTCCTTTCGTGGCCCGCCCCGGAATTCCGGGGCGGGCCACGACGCTTTTCCGCCGACAATTCGCTCGTACGAGCAACCAATTGCTCGTACGAGCCGAAAAAGTGGCCTGACCTGGAAGGACTAGCCCCATCCGGCCACCGAGAACCACCCGAAGTGACAGTGCGGTTGGACTGAACCGTCCGTGCGGGGGATGCGTCCTCAACCTGTGAGAAGCGGTGCTGCGAAATCCCTGCGGATTGACGCCCGTGGGGCAACACTGGGACTGGACCGACTTATCACTACGGGGGGCGGCCATGAACGGAGCTTCAAGCCGCGGGCCAGACAAGACAGCCATCTCACACATCACGACAGAGCGAAAGATCCCATCAATGTGCCAGCACCAGCCACCGTGTCCGACAGCCCACTCCGCCGACCGGGAATCCGCCCGACTTGTGGCGCACCACCCGGAGCAGGGATGGAGCCTGCTGTGCAACGGCATTCTGCTCTTCGAGGACACCGGTGAGCTCCTGCCCGACGGCCAGATCATCGCGCCGCACCGCCCGGTCGGCGCCGGCCAGGTGATGACGGCCGCCTGAGCGGCCCCCGGGCGGTGCGTCACACCACCCGGAGACTTGAGGGGCCGGTCGCAAGGACACCCTGCGAACCGGCCCCGATGCATGTGCGGAGGCGATCACTGCGCGTAGTTGCGCGATGCCGTCCAGGTCGACGAGGTGGGGATTTGGCAGCAGACGAGGCTGGGGCCAAGGCGCCGTCCGAGGTCCTCGGCAAGGTCACGATCACGGAGATCGCCCGGCAGGCCGGGGTCTCGGTGCCGACCGTGTCCCGGGTCGTCAACGGCCGCTCCGACGTCTCGCCGCAGACCCGCGCCCGGGTCGAGGACCTACTGCTGCGACACGGCCACCGCAGGCGCTCCGCCGCCTCCGCGACCGGCGCCGCCCTGCTCGACCTGGTCTTCAACGACCTCGACAGCCCCTGGGCGGTGGAGATCATCCGAGGTGTCGAGGAGGTCGCGCACACGGCCGGGGTCGGCACGGTGGTGTCGGCGATCCACGGCCGCTCCGGCGACGCCCGCGAATGGATGCGCAACCTGCGGGCCCGGGCCTCCGACGGCGTCGTCCTCGTCACCTCGGCGCTGGAACCGGTCCTGCACGAGGAGTTACGCGCCCTCGGTGTCCCGCTGGTGGTCGTCGACCCGGCGGGCTCCCCCGTCCTGGACGTCCCCACCATCGGCGCCGCCAACTGGTCGGGCGGTATGGCGGCCACCGAGCACCTGCTGTCCCTGGGCCACCGCAGGATCGGCCTCATCGCGGGCCCGCCCAGGCTGCTGTGCTCAAGGGCCCGCTTCGACGGCCATCGCGCCGCCCTGGAGGGCGCGGGCCTCACGGTCGACGAAACCCTCGTCGTCCCCGGCGACTTCCACCCCGAATCCGGCTTCACCGGCTGCAACACCCTCCTCGACCTGCCCGAACCGCCGACGGCCGTGTTCGCGGCCAGCGACCAGATGGCACTCGGCGCGATCGAGGCACTGCGCCGACGGGGCCTGCGGGTGCCGCAGGACATGAGCCTGGTCGGTTTCGACGACCTTCCGGAGGTCCGCTGGTCGGCCCCGCCGCTGACGACGGTGCGCCAGCCGCTGGCCGACATGGGCAAGCTGGCCGTCCGCACGGTGCTGCGCCTGGCCCGCGGCGAACAGCCCGTCTCACCACGGGTGGAGCTGGGCACGGAGCTGGTGGTGCGGTCGAGCACGGCACCCCCGGCGCCCTGACCGGGGGTGCCGGACCCCGGCGGTGCTCCCCAATGCACCGCCGGGGCGTTTTGGGAATCCCCTACTTGCCTCCCAGCGCCTCCCTGATCGCGAAGTACGCGGGCTTCGGCGCCAGTTGCTCGTCCCACGGGAGCGCGGCGCCCTCTCCCGGGAAGAACGCCGGGATCCACGAGTACTTGTCGGTGTAGTCCCAGACGGTGATTCCGACGCATCGCCGTACCGCCAGGCAGGCCTGGGTCAGGTTCCGGTACCACTGCGCCTGGGTCGCCAGCTTCTCCGCGTCCGCGGGAAGGATCATCCTGACGTCGACCTCGGTGAGCGCGGTGTCGAGACCCAGCCGGGAGAAACGGCGCAGATTGTCCTCCAGGCTGGTCGGATAGCCGTACTGGAGGGCCAGGTGGGCCTGGAGGCCGACGCCGTCGAGTGGGACGTGCCGGGCCTTGAGGTCCTTGGCGAGTTGGTAGTAGGCGTCGCTCTTCGGGCCGACCGCCTCGATGTTGTAGTCGTTGAGGTAGAGCTTGGCGTGCGGGTCGGCCTGGTGGGCCCAGCGCAGGGCGTCGGCGATGTAGCCGGGGCCGAGCGTCTTGTACCAGATCGTGTCGCGGTAGGTGCCGTCCTCGTTGAAGGCCTCGTTGACGACGTCCCAGGAGTAGACCTTGCCGCGGTAGTGCCGTACCTCCGTCTGGATGTGCTTCTTCAGGACGGCCCGCAGCTCGGTCGCCGTCCATTCGCGGCCGGTGAGCCAGTCGGGCAGCTGGCTGTGCCAGACGAGGGTGTGGGCGCGGACCCGCTGGTGGTTCTTACGGGCGAGGTTGACGATCTCGTCGCCGTTCGTCCAGTCGAAGACGCCCTGTTGGGGCTCGGTGGCGTACCACTTCATGCCGTTGCCGGGGGTGATCATGTCGAACTCGCTGCCGAGCATGGCCGTGTAGGCGGTGTCGGTGAGTTCGGGGTTGTCGGTGGCGCTGCCGAAGTAGCGGCCGTGGCGCTGGGCCAGTTCCGCGAGCGTCGGCTGCTTCTGGCTCGCCTGGGCCGCGGGGCCGGTGGCGATGCCGGCTGCGACCAGGGCGGCCGCGAGTGCTCCGGCGAGTCTGAGACGGGTGGTCTTGCGCATGGTGCGACTCCTCACGGTGTGTGGTGCGGGGCCGTACGTCCGCGGGCGCGCGGTCATCCCTTCGTGGCGCCGGCGGTGAGGCCGCCGACGAGCTGGCGCTCGGCGACCGAGTACAGGGCGAGGGCGGGCACCATCGCCAGGACGAGGTAGGCGAAGACGCGCGCGTATTCGGCCGAGTACTGGCCCTGGAACTGCGCGACGCCGAGGGGCAGCGTCCACCACTTGGAGTCGGTGAACACCAGCAGCGGGAGCATGAAGTTGTTCCAACTGGCGACGACGGCGAGGACCGAGACCGTGCCGAGCGCCGGCCGTGCCATCGGCAGCAGCACCCGCCAGAAGAACCCGAAGGCGCTGCACCCGTCGAGCGTGGCCGCCTCCTCCAGCTCGCCCGGGATCTGCCGGAAGAAGCCGCGCAGGATGATGATGGTCATCGGCAGCCCGAACGCGGCCTGCGGGAGGATCACGCCCAGCGGATTGTCCAGCAGGCCGAGATAGCGCAGGAGCAGGAACAGCGGCAGGGCGGCCACTGCGAAGGGGAACATCAGCCCCATCGTGAAGAAGGTGAACAGCACCTCCCGCCCACGGAAGGCGAACCGCGCGAAGGAGAAGGCCGCAAGCGCGGACACCGCGACCACCAGCACGGTCGTCGCCACCGCGACCAGGGTGCTGTTGCCCAGCAGCCGCCAGAAGTCCCCGCCGCCGAGGATGTCGGTGTAGTTCCCGGTCAGCCAGTGTTCGGGCAGCCCGAACGGGTTGCGGGAGAGCTCGGCCGTGGACTTGAAGCCGGACAGCAGGGCGTACAACAGAGGTACGATCATCACCGCGCCGACGGCGACGAGGACGACGTGCAACGGCAGTTTGCGCAGGGTCTTCACTTGCCGTCTCCCCTCATGTTCGTGGTGGCCCCTTCGAGGTCGCGGCGGAGCACGAACCGCTGGTAGGCGAGGGCGAAGACGAGGCAGATGCCGAACATGACCACGCTGATCGCGCTGGCGTAGCCGACCTGGTAGCGCTTGAAGCCGTACTGGAACATGGTCACGGCCATCGTCTCGGAGTGGTGGTCGGGACCGCCCTGGGTGATCACCCACACCAGGTCGAACAGCTGGATCGCCCCGATGACGGAGAGGAAGACGCTGATGCGCAGGGTGGGCGCGAGCAGCGGCAGGGTGACATTGCGGAAGCGCTGCCAGGGCCCGGCGCCGTCGATCAGCGCCGCCTCCGTCAACTCGGCCGGGATGGACTGGAGTCCGGCCAGGTAGAGCATCATGTGGAAGCCGAAGTACTTCCACGTCATGACCAGGAACAGCGTCGCCATGACGTAGTTGGGATCGGCGAACCACTCCCCGCCCAGGCCGTCCAGGCCGATGGCGCCCAGGACGTGGTCGGCGAGCCCGTCGTCCGGGGCGAACACCATGCTGAACAGCACGCCGGTGATGGCCTCGGACAGGACGTACGGCGCGAAGAACAGCATCCGGTACACGGCCCGGCCGCGCAGCCGCTGGTTGAGCGCCACGGCCATGGCGAGCGCGAACGGCAGCTGCAGCACGAGCGACAGCACGACCAGGACCAGACAGCGCCACAGGTCACCCAGGAAGACGTCGTCCTGGAAGAGCCGGGTGAAGTTGTCGGTGCCCGCGTAGTCGGAGGGCATCCCGAAGCCGCCCCAGCGGAAGAAGGCGGCGCACAGCGCGAACAGCATCGGCAGCAGGACAAGACCGATGAACAGCACCAGCGCGGGCACCTGGAAGCCGACCGCGGTGAGCCAGTTCAGCAGGCGCCGCCGGGCCCGACCCCGCGCGAAGTCCGCGGCGGGGGGCGGGAGTTCGACGCCCGGGCCGCTCCGCTTGTCCGGAAGGAACGTGGAGGACGTGGAGGACGTGGAGGTCATCGCCGGCTACTGCTCTTCCTTCGCGGTCTTCGTGATCGACTGCGTGACCTGCTCGGGGGACTTGGAGCCGGCGATGAGCGCGGCGACGCTGTCGTTGACCTCCTGGCCGACGGCGGGGGCGTACGCCTGGTCGAGGAAGAGCTGGAAGCCGGTGGCGGCCTTCAGCTGTGCCTGTACGGCTTCGGGGTTGGGGTCGGACATGGCGCTCTCCGCGCCCTGGACGACCGGGAGGGTGCCGGTCTTCTTGACCAGTTCCATGTCGGTGGCCTTGGAGGCGAAGAACTTCAGGAAGTCGACGGCCGCCTGCGGTGCGCCCTTGCGCAGGGCGTGTCCGCCGCCTCCGCCGAACACCTCGGTGATGGCGCCCTTTCCGCCCTCGACCGCGGGGAACGGGAAGAAGCCGAGGTTCTTGCCGAGCCCCTTGCCGGCGTCGGCCTGCACGCTCGGGGCCCACTGGCCCATCAGCTCCATGGCCGCCTTGCCGTTGCCGACGGTCGCGGCCTCTCCGGTGGGCGTGGAGTAGGCGGCGCCGAGGAAGCCCTTCTGGAACGGCTGGAGTTGGACCAGGTCCTTGAGGTGCTGCCCCGCCTGGACGAACCCGGGGGCGGTGAAGTCCTTGTCGTCGCTGGCCTTCTGCAGCGCGTCGATGCCCGCGGTGCGCATCGAGAGATAGGCCCAGTAGTACATGCCGGGCCACTTCTCCTTGCCCGCGAGGGCGAGCGGCGTGATGCCCTTGGCCTTCAACTTCCGCACGGCGTCGAGGAAGCCGTTCCAGGTGGTCGGGGGCGTGCTGATGCCGGCCTGCTTGAAGAGCGCCTTGTTGTACCAGAAGCCGACCATGCCGATGTCGAACGGGATCGCGTACGTCTTGTCGTCGAGGATGTACGGCTTCTTGGCGACCGGCAGCAGGGCGTCGGCCCACGGCTTGGTCCTGTCGGAGAGGTCCTCGACGAGCCCGGCGTCGACCTGCTGCTTGAGGACCCCGCCGCCCCATGTGTGGAAGATGTCGGGGAGCTTCCCGGAGGCGGTCAGCGCCGTCATCTTCGACTTGTAGGCGTCGTTCTCCAGCTGGACGATCTTTATCTTCACCTTGGGGTTCTGGGCCTCGAACTTCTTGGCCAGACCGGCCCATACGGTCTTGGCGGGTTCGGTGGTGGAGATGTTCCACCACTCGACGGTGGTCGTCCCGTCCGACGACCCTCCGTCCGAGTCTCCGCCGCATCCGCTCAGTGCCGTCATGCCCACACCGGCCGCGGCGGAGGCCGCCAGGAAGCCGCGGCGGGACAGTGCCCGGTCGCCCATAATGCGCTCCTTGGGTAGGGACGGCGCGTCCACGACCGTCCGCTGGACCGAAAGTTTCGGAGATGATCCAGAAAGCTGCGTTGTTGCCGCACCCTAGAGACAGCTCCCAAACGGTGGCAACCCCTTGTACGCGGTGAATCTGCGGAGAACGTGCACGCCATCGCGGCTCGTTGCTCTCAACCACATACGCTTCACACCAAGCAGGGTGCGAAACATTCGGCGGAACGGGCGAACATTACGAAACAACCAGGACCGTTCAGTGCCCGGTTCACACCGTTCGGCGATACGCGCGTCCACCGGCCGCAAAAAGGAACGCGGAGGTGGGCACACCAGCTTCGAACCCCGACACGATCGCCGCCCCCGGCCCGCTCGGTCTCGGCGCCTTCGCCATGACGACGTTCGCCCTCAGTGTCTTCAACGCAGACCTGATCATCGACAAGAAACTGGTCGCGGTGGTCCTCCCCCTCGCATCGCACTCTTCTACGGCGGACTTGCTCAACTGCTGGCCGGCATGTGGAGGTTCGCAAGGGCAACACCTTCGGCGCGACCGCGTTCTCCTCCTTCGGAGCCCTCTGGCTCGCGTACGCCGCCTACGCGAAGTTCGTCGCGGGCACCCTGACGGCGCATCACCGCACAGCGCTCAGCCGCAGTTACTGCCGCCGGTCCGCGGAACGCGGCCGTACCCCCGTCATCAGGATGTCAAGGCCGCGCCGCGTCGTCGCCAGGACGACACGGTCGCCCGGCCGCAGGATCCGCCCCTGCGCGGGACGCCAGTCGAAGCCCGTCCGGCCGGGATGCAGCCCGGTGAGGCCGTCCTCGGCCTCCGACGCGGGGAGCGGCCCGGCGGCGGCCCCGACGGCCAGCACACGCCATTCGTTCTCCCGGAACGCCTCGTGCACGGAGCGCCCCTCCAGCTCAGGATGCCCGGCCACGTCCACGCAGGTGAACAGCAGCGAGCCCCGCTCCACCGGCATCACCCCCAGCACATGGCGGCCCATCATCGCGGCGGCGAACGAGGGCGCAGCCAGCGCGGAAACGCTTCTGCTCCGGGTGAGGGCGTCCGGGTAGGAGGCGCGCAGCGTGCGCTGGACGGTGGCTGCGAACGCGTCGTCGTACAGGCGCGTCACCACCCGCACGGCGGGGTTGGTCTCCCGCACGGCCATGACGATGTCGAGGTTCTGGCCGTCGTCGCGGGTGAGGACGAGCAGCGAGCCGCTCTGCCGGACGCGGGCCAGTTCGAGCACACCGGGGGCCGTGGCGTCCTCCAGGATCAGCGGAGTGCCGAGCTGGCGGGCGAGGGCGACGCCGCGGGCGTGCGGGTCGCGTTCGATGGCCACCACCTGGTGGTCGGTGGCGCGCAGCCGGTCCAGCACCCGGGTGCCGACCATCCCCAGCCCGACCAGCACGATGTGGCCGTTCACGCCGTCGTCGGGCGGATGACTCGCCGAGGCGGTGCGGAAGGCCTCGGTGGCGTTCATGGTCGCGGCGACCACGAGCGGGAGTACGGCCAACCCCACGAAACCGGCCAGGAGTTGGAGGACTCGCCGGGCCACCGACTCCTCGGTGGCCGGGTCGCCCATGGTGAAGATGTCCAGCAGCGGCAGATAGAAGTTCTTCCACCACGGATGCTCGTCGGCGAAGAGCGCGGTGGCGGTCGCCAGCGCGAGGACAACCGCCGTCAACGCCCCGTAGACGGCCGCGAGTTGGTGGGACAGGAAGACCTTCCACGGCAGGTGTGCGAGCCGTGCCCGAAGCCACCGTCGGGGGTGCGGGCGCCGCGCGCGGGCGGTCGCTTCGGACGCGTGGTGGGTCACCTCCTCCAGCATCAGCCGGCCGTGCGTGAACTGCCGGTGGTGGGCGGTCCGGGTGTCGGGCAGCAGCTGGGTGCCCTCCTCGCCGGGCGTCTCCGCGCTGTCCTGGCTGGCCGGGTCGTCCTGGTGGGCGCCGGACAGGACGGCCAGAGTGGCCAGGTCGGTGACGTTCGACGGGGACCCTGCGGGCCGTACGACACCGCGGAACACCTTGCCCTCGACCTGGAGGGTGTGGCCGTGGCCCAGAGCGGCGGCCGCCACGAGCTCCGGTACGGCGGTGTCGGCATCGGAGAGCACCGTGGTGGAGGTGTCCTGGGCGAGGTCGTCGCACAGTCCCGCCGCCCGGTCCAGCAGCCGCTCCAGATGGCGGCCGCGTTCGCGGTTGAACATACGGACGACCAGCCGCACCGAGGGGTTGATGGTCCGGGCGAGCAGCGCCGCGGTCATGTTGACCTGGTCGTCCCGGTAGGTCAGGGCGAGCGCGGCGGCCCGCTCGACACCCGCCGCCCGCAGGGCCCGCTCGTCGGGCCGGACGGAGACGTGCAGCTCGACCGGGGAGTGCGGGTCCTCGTGCAGCGCGGCGATCTCCGCGCCGCGCTCGTCGCTGGCGGACGGCAGCACGACGGTGACGATCTCCCCGCACACGGCGTCCAGTTCGACGGCGAGCCGGTGCGCGAGAGCGTCGTCGCCGCAGATCACCATGTGCTGCGATCTCTGGCCGGGGGGTATGCGGATGGGGAGAGTCGATGTCACATCAGGCAGAACGCCGCAGCTCGCGAGGGCAGTTCCGGCGGGAGGCCGCCCGGGATCCAAGAGTTTGCCAAGAACATGCCAACAACATCCGCCCCCGACGCCGCACCGACCCGGGTCAGCCGCCACGGTCCAGGTCAGCCGCCACAGCCCACGTCAAGAGCGTTGACACTGCCTTGACGTGCGCGGGGCGGACAGGCTGAAAGCGGTGTGCCGGGAAGTCTGGTCGGCCGGGAGCCACGCTGGCTCCCGTGAAAGCCCCAGGGGGAAGGCATGCGCAGCGTCGGCACGGTACTCGCACTGGTCGTACTGGCCACCGTGGTGGCCACCTTCGCGCACCGTCGGCGCATCCCCGCACCGTCCCTGCCGGTCGTCGCCGGCCTCGCCGTGGCCCTGTTGCCGGGCACCCCCGAGATCGAGACCAGCCCCGAGATCATCGGCCTGGTCGTACTGCCCCCGCTGCTGTACGCGAGCGCGGAGGATTTGTCCTGGCGGCATCCGTCCCATGAACTGGCGGGTCCCGATGGTGCTGACCTGGGCGGGCACCCGGGGCGTCGTCCCCCTGGCCGCGGCGGTCTCCATCCCGGAGACCACGAAAAGTGGCGCGGCGCCCGCGGACCGCCCCCCGGTACTGGTCCTGACCACCTCGGTCGTGGTCGTCACCCTCGTCGTCCAGGGCTTCACCCTGGCCCCCGTGGTCCGGCGCTCCGGCATCGCCCTCGAACCCGACCACACGGAGCGCGAGGAGGCCGCGGCCCGCTGCCGCCTCGCCGACGCGGGCATCCGGCGCCTGACGGAACTCTCCGAGCTGGAGGCCGTCCCCGAGGTCGTTCTCGACCGCCTCCGCCGCGGCCTCACCGCCCGCCTCGACGACGCCCGCGACCGCCTCACAGACCCCACCGGCCAAAGCGCCCCCGCCGACCTGGTCTACCGCCAGCTGCGCCGC
The DNA here is from genome assembly GCF_000720765.1 of Streptomyces sp. NRRL S-646. Lineage (GTDB taxonomy): Bacteria > Actinomycetota > Actinomycetes > Streptomycetales > Streptomycetaceae > Streptomyces. Next base: position 19,147 of record NZ_JODC01000029.1, on the reverse strand, counting down.
GACCTCATCGCCTTCGAGGCAGTGGAGCTGCAGCGCCTGTACGACGAACACGCCATCAGCAACACGACGCGCAGGAGGCTCCAGCAGTCGTTGGATCTGGAGGAAGTCCGCCTCACGGACATCTGAGCCACGACGGCCCCACCCATGACCAGCACCCCACCCACCACCGACCGTTCCTCCCGCACCGAGTCCGCGAACTGCCGCCGATTGATGTCCGTCGCCTCCACACGCGCCATGACGCTGGGTATCCGGTCGCGATCGTCAGGCCTCCTCCCTCAGAAGGCCCAATCGACCGCCAACTGTCCCATAAGGCCCCTTCCTGGGCGCCACTCCAGCCGAGCAGCGAGTCTTAACGGAAGCTTGACGCCGTCACCCCCCTCATCCGTGGGCCCATGCGTCACTCTCCGCTTACGCTGGTGCCGCCGTCCGCGTGATGGCCGGAATCCACACGCTGAGCCGCACATCAGGAGCACGCCGATGGCCACGACCGAGCACCCGCCTCCCAGTCGCCTGCGCGCCTGGATGCTGGAGGGCCTGTCCGACATGGGCAAGGGCGTCCAGCAGGCGCCGCACGCCCAGCCGGAGCCCGCACACAAGGGGCAGCGCTGGTACCGCGTGATGTGCCTGACCGGCGTCGACTACTTCTCGACACTCGGCTACCAGCCCGGTATCGCCGCCCTGGCCGCCGGCCTGCTGTCACCGGTGGCGACCGTCGTCCTCGTGATCGTGACGCTCGCCGGCGCGCTGCCGGTCTACCGCCGGGTGGCCGAGGAGAGCCCGCGCGGCGAAGGTTCGATCGCGATGCTGGAGCGGCTGCTGTCCTTCTGGAAGGGCAAGCTGTTCGTCCTGACCCTGCTCGGTTTCGCCGCCACCGACTTCCTGATCACCATCACGCTGTCGGCGGCGGACGCGTCGACCCACCTGGTCGAGAACCCGCATCTGCAGAACACGCTGCACGGCCAGCAGATGTTGATCACCCTGATCCTGGTGGCACTGCTGGGGGCGGTGTTCCTCAAGGGCTTCCTGGAGGCGATCGGAGTCGCGGTCGCCCTGGTGGTGGTCTATCTCGGGCTCAACGTGGTCGTCGTGGCCGTCGGCTTCTGGCACGTCCTCACCGCGGGCCACCTGGTCACCGACTGGACCAGCGCCCTGACCACGGAACACGGCAACATCTTCGCCATGATCGGCGTCTCCCTGCTGGTCTTCCCCAAGCTCGCGCTCGGCCTCTCCGGCTTCGAGACCGGCGTCGCGGTCATGCCACACGTCCAGGGCGACCCGGACGACACCGATGAGAATCCCAAGGGCCGCATCCGCGACACTAAGAAGCTCCTCACGGCCGCCGCCCTGATCATGAGCGTGTTCCTGATCGCGACGAGCTTCATCACCACCGTGCTGATCCCGGAGAAGGAGTTCAAGTCCGGCGGCCAGGCCAACGGACGCGCCCTCGCCTACCTCTCGCACGAATACCTGGGCAACGCCTTCGGCACGGTCTACGACGTCTCGACCATCGCGATCCTGTGGTTCGCCGGCGCCTCCGCCATGGCCGGCCTGCTCAACCTGATGCCCCGCTATCTGCCCCGCTACGGCATGGCACCGCACTGGGCCCGTGCCGTGCGCCCGATGGTGATCGTCTTCACCCTGATCGGCTTCCTGGTCACCTGGATCTTCGACGCCGACGTCGACGCCCAGGGCGGCGCGTACGCCACCGGCGTCCTGGTCCTGATGTCCTCGGCCGCGATCGCGGTGACCATCGCCGCCCGCCGCGCGCAGCAACGGAACTGGACCATCGGCTTCGCCACCGTCTCGGCGGTCCTGCTCTACGTCACCGTGGCAAACGTCATCGAGCGCCCGGACGGCGTCAAGATCGGCGCCTGCTTCATCGCCGGCATCATCCTGGTCTCCCTGCTGTCCCGACTGGCCCGGGCCTTCGAGCTGCGCGTGACCAGCGTGAGCCTGGACGACATGGCGGAACGTTTCATCCGCGATATGTCCAGCCGCAAGATCCGCTTCATCGCCAACGAACCCGACAAACGGGACAAGGCCGAGTACCGCGACAAGATCGAGCAGATCCAGAACGACAACGACATCCCCGGCGAGGACTTCGTCTTCGTCGAGGTCACGGTCATCGACCCCTCCGAGTTCGAGGCGGGCCTGACGGTGCGCGGCGAGGTCCTGCACAACCGCTACCGGGTGCTGACCCTGGAGTCCTCCTCCATCCCGAACGCGCTGGCTGCCCTGCTCCTGCACGTCCGCGACTCCACCAAGTGCACCCCGCACATCTACTTCGAGTGGACCGAGGGAAACCCCTTCGCCAACTTCCTGCGCTTCTTCCTCTTCGGCCAGGGCGAGGTCGCCCCGGTCACCCGAGAGGTCCTGCGCGAGGCAGAACCTGACCGGGCCCGCAGGCCACGCGTCCACACGGGCTGAACAAGGCTTCCCTGTACAGCTCCGCCGCGGAGGCGCCCTGAAGGGGCGCGGGGCTGTATCGATGTGCGGCTCCGCCGCGGGGCGCGCCCAGCCACGACGGCACGGCAGACGATCGACGGCTGATCGAGGCAGATCGAGCCCGCGGCGGAGCCGCACATCGGCGCACCCCCGGAGCACACCGACGAACGGACGCCCTCGTCGCCGTGCTCCAACGAACTCTCGGCCACCGCATCGAGGACGAGACCGCACAGGCGGTGCTCAGGGCTTCGGGGCTCTCCTGAGGAAACCGCGCCGCTGCGGACGTACCACCAGTTGACCGAAGTTCATACGGCCGTGAATCTCGACGCGCAGTTCCACGGGCACGCCCGGGCCGGCCGCCGAACGGTTCTTGACGCCCCCGTACTTGAGCACCAAGCAGTCGGTGTCCACCACGACGCCCGGCCGGGTCAGCAGCTTCAGTGCGCCTCCGCGCAGGTCCACTTCGATGTGCAGGGTGTCGTGCGCAATCACCGCGTCGGTGAAGTCGAGCGTCACCTCGCCCCACTCCGAGTCGATCTCCAGCCGCCGCGGCACCACCCAGCCGTCACCGCGCCGGGCGGAAGCGCCGCGTTGCTCGATGCGGTCGACATCCTTGCCGGCGACCTCCGAGGCCGATTCCGGCAGGTCCACCGTGAGAACGGCGAGTTCGCCCAGCGTGCGGGCGGTCAAGGCCGCCTCCACCCGCTCGTCCAGCTCCTCCGCGGTCAGCCGACCGTCCCCGGCCGCGACGCGCAGCACCTCCACGACCCGGTCCCGGTCCGCATGCGAGGCCCTCAGATCGAGCGGCACCCCACCACTGCGTGAAAGCTCAGCCGACATACCCACACCCCCGAATCCGCGACACCGGACTAACGCTATATCGCGTTATACCCAACGCTCAACCCCACGTCCGCCAGGGCTCGTTCCCGGCCCTATCGTGACCGCATGCAGAGCTACACCATCGGCCAGGCAGCACGACTGCTCGGCGTGAGCCCCGACACCGCACGCCGCTGGGCGGACGCCGGCCGGGTCGCGACCCATCGCGACGAGGGCGGCCGACGGCTGATCGACGGCCGGGACCTGGCCGCCTTCTCCGTCGAACTCGCCAAGGCGGGCAGCGCCGAGGAGGAGACCCCCTACACCTCGGTCCGCAACGCCTTCCCCGGCATCGTCACCGCGATCAAACTCGGCGACGTGGCGGCCCAGGTCGAGATCCAGGCAGGCCCCCACCGCCTGGTCTCACTGCTGACCCGGGAGGCCGTGGAGGAGCTCGGCCTCGAGGTCGGCATGGAGGCCACCGCACGCGTGAAGTCGACCAACGTGCACATCGACCGCACCTGACCCCGAACGACTCCCGCACGGCGCCGTTCCGGCGCATCGGACCCGCAGGCCCTGCAGGCAGCCGGTGCAGCATCCGCAGCGCTGCCGGCCCTGACCGCACCGTGACCGTCTTTGCCGCGGCACGAAGGCAACCTTCAGCTTCCGCGGCACAGACAGCCTCGCCGCGGGCATCACCGGCGGCGACAAGGCCTCCTCCCGGACAACCGCCCTACGCACCCTCGCCGGCCTCACTCCACTCACCGACGGCCACCCTCCACCTACGGCACCGAGTTGGCCCGTACACCCCGCGAGTCGCGTCCCTTCGGCGTCGTCTTCCAGGACCACCTGCCCTTTCCTCACCTCACCGCTCTGGGCAACGTGGTCTCGGCCCCGCTGCCGGGAGCCACGAAGGCCGAATCCCCAACCGCGGCCGCCGAGTGGCTGACCCGCGTGGGCCTCGCCGACCACGCCGTCGCCAAGCCCCGCCACCTCTCCGGCGGCCAGTCCCAGCGCGTCGCCCTCGCCCGCGCCCCGGCGGCCAACCCCCGCTTCGACGTACGGGCCCGACTCCGCCGCCACCTGGCCTAGTTCGAGGGAGTCGCGCTCCTCGTCACACACCATCCACTAGACGCCATGGCGCCGGCCGACCGCCTGGTAGGCATCGAGGACGGTGTGGCCTTCCGCCTGGCCCTTGTCCCGGTTGAGGCCGACCGGCTGGGCGATATAGGCCGTACGGGGGGGTGGCGGGCGATGTTGGAGGGGGTGCCCTCCAGGACGACACGGCCCGGCGTTCGCGGCGTACCCGCCGAGCGGGTGCCAAGGTGACGCAGAAACGCGCATACCCGTCATAACACCCCACTGGGTCTACGGTGGGCCCGGGCACGAAGCCCTCAATCCCCCACCCCCTGCGAGGCGTTCCCCATGAGCCCCATGAGCCTGAGCATCCGCAACCAGATCCCTGGGACGGTCACCGCCATCACCCCGGGCGAGGTCATGGCCACCGTCAAGGTCCGCCTCACCGGCGGCCAGGACATCACCGCGGCGATCACCCTCGAGTCCGTCGAGGAACTCGGCCTGGCCGCGGGCACCGCCGTACGCGCCCTGGTGAAGTCGACGGAGGTCTCCCTGGCCACCGCCCCGGTCGAGGGCCTGTCCATCCGCAACCAGCTGCCGGGCACGGTCACCGAGGTGACCACGGGCGGCGCGATGGCCTCCGTGAAGGTCGCCGTGGACGGCGGCGAACTGACCTCGGCGATCACCAGGGACGCCGTCACGGACCTCGCCCTGAGCAGCGGCACACCCGTCGTAGCCCTGATCAAGTCGACGGAGATCTCACTCGCGACGGCGTAACGGGAAAGGGCCCCGCCGAAGCGGGGCCCTCCTCGTCGACCACTGCCTCAGTCGTCGTACGCGTCCAGCGGCGGGCACGAGCACACCAGGTTCCGGTCACCGAAGGCCTGGTCGATCCGGCGCACCGGCGGCCAGTACTTGTCGGCGGCCGACACCCCGGCCGGGAAGACGGCCTCCTCACGCGAGTACGCGTGCTCCCACTCCCCACCGAGCGCGGATGCGGTGTGCGGCGCGCCGCGGAGCGGGTTGTCCTCGGCCGGCCACTCGCCCGCCCCGACCCTCTCGATCTCCGCACGGATGGCGATCATCGCCTCGCAGAACCGGTCCAGCTCGATCAGGTCCTCGGACTCGGTCGGCTCGATCATCAGCGTGCCGGCCACCGGGAAGGACATCGTCGGCGCGTGGAAGCCGTAGTCGATGAGCCGCTTGGCGACGTCGTCGACGCTCACGCCGGTCGCCTTGGTCAGCGGTCGCAGATCGATGATGCACTCGTGCGCGACGAGCCCGCCCGGACCGGTGTAGAGCACGGGGTAGTGCGGCTCCAGCCGCTTGGCGATGTAGTTGGCGCTCAGCACGGCCACCTGCGTGGCCCGCTTCAGCCCCTCGCCGCCCATGAGCCGGACGTACGCCCAGGAGATCGGCAGGATGCCCGCGGAACCCCAGGGAGCCGCAGAGATCGGCCCGACCCCCGTCGCCGGTCCAGCGGCCGGCTGCATCGGGTGGTTCGGCAGATACGGCGCCAGGTGCGCCCGCACACCGACCGGCCCGACACCCGGCCCGCCGCCGCCGTGCGGGATGCAGAACGTCTTGTGCAGGTTGAGGTGCGAGACGTCACCGCCGAAATGCCCGGGCTTGGCCAGCCCCACCAGGGCGTTGAGGTTGGCGCCGTCGACGTACACCTGCCCGCCCGCCTCGTGCACCTGCGCGCAGATGTCGGCGACATGCTCCTCGAACACACCGTGCGTGGAGGGGTACGTGATCATCAGCACCGCCAGCTCCTCGCGGTACTGCTCGATCTTCGCCCGCAGGTCCTCGACGTCGATCTCGCCGTCCTCGGCGGTCTTCACGACGACGACCTTCATCCCGGCCATCACGGCACTGGCGGCGTTCGTACCGTGCGCGGACGACGGAATCAGACACACGGTCCGCTGCTCGTCCCCGTTGGCCCGGTGATATCCGCGTACGGCGAGCAGTCCGGCCAGCTCGCCCTGCGATCCGGCGTTGGGCTGCAGGGACACCTTGTCGTAGCCGGTGACCTCGGCGAGCCGCTCCTCCAGCTCACGGATGAGAGTGAGATAGCCCTGCGCCTGCTCGGCGGGCGCGAAGGGGTGCAGCTGCCCGAACTCCGGCCAGGTGACCGGCTCCATCTCGGTGGTCGCGTTGAGCTTCATGGTGCAGGAGCCCAGCGGGATCATGCCCCGGTCGAGCGCGTAGTCACGATCGGCGAGCCTGCGCAGATAGCGCAGCATCGCAGTCTCGGAGCGGTGCTCCTGGAAGACCGGGTGGGTCAGGTAGTCGTCGGTGCGCAGCAGACCGGCGGGCAGGGAGTCCTCGGTCGCCGCGTCCAGCGCCTCGATGTCGCCCTCGACCCCGAACGCGGTCCACACGGCGCCCAGTTGGGCCCGCGCGGTGGTCTCGTCACAGGCGATCGACACATGGTCGGCGTCGACGAGGTGAAGGTTGACGCCGTTCTCCCGCGCGGCGGCCACCGCGTCGGCGGCGCGGCCCGGCACCCGCACGGTGACCGTGTCGAAGTAGGAGCCGTGCACGACCTCGACACCACCGGCCTCGAGCCCCGCGGCAAGGATCGTGGCGTACCGGTGGGTGCGCCGCGCGATCGCCTTGAGCCCCTCCGGCCCGTGGTACACGGCGTACATCCCCGCCATGACGGCGAGCAGCACCTGGGCCGTGCAGATGTTGCTGGTGGCCTTCTCCCGCCGGATGTGCTGCTCACGGGTCTGCAGCGCGAGCCGGTAGGCCTTGTGCCCGTCGGCATCCACGGACACACCCACGAGCCGTCCGGGCAGGCTGCGCGCGAACTTCTCGTGCACCGCCATGTAGCCCGCGTGCGGCCCGCCGAAGCCCATCGGCACACCGAAGCGCTGGGTGGTCCCGACCGCGATGTCCGCGCCGAGCTCCCCGGGCGACTTCAGCAGCGTCAGCGCGAGCAGATCGGCGGCGACGGTGACGAGCGCACCGAGCTCGTGCGCCTGGTCGATGAGCGGCTTGATGTCGCGTACGACGCCGGAGGCGCCGGGGTACTGGACGAGCACGCCGTTGATCTCACGCCCGGCGACCTCGGCCGGAATGCCGTCGCTGAGGTCGGCGACCACGACCTCCACACCGGTCGGCTCGGCACGGGTCTGGATCACGGCGATCGTCTGCGGCAGCACGTCCGCGTCGATCAGGAACAAGCCCTTCTTGTTCCTGCCCATGCGCCGGGACAGCGCCATGGCCTCGGCGGCGGCCGTTCCCTCGTCGAGCAGCGAGGCCCCGGAGGTGGGCAGCCCGGTCAGATCGGCGACCATGGTCTGGAAATTGAGCAGGGCCTCGAGCCGCCCCTGCGAGATCTCGGGCTGGTAGGGCGTGTAGGCCGTGTACCAGGCGGGATTCTCCATCACATTGCGCAGGATGACGGGCGGGGTGAAGGTCCCGTAGTACCCGAGACCGATCATGGAGTCGAGCACCTGGTTCCGGTCGGCGAGCGACCGCAGCTCGGCCAGCACCTCGGCCTCGGTGCGCGCACCCGGGAGCTCCAGCGCATCCGAGTTCTTGATCACATCCGGCACCGCGGCGGCCGTGAGCTCGTCCAGCGAGCCGTATCCGACTTGCGCGAGCATCTTGGCCCGTGCCTCGTGATCGGGCCCGATATGGCGCTGCTCGAACGGGATCCCCTGTTCGAGCTCGGAGAGCGGAATGCGATGGGCGGTCATTGCGGAGGCCTCCTGGTCTGACACGACCTTCGAGGGGCACCACGGCGCGGGTACCCGGACGGCCTCCCCCTCTGTCATCTCAACCTGAGAGCTTCACCGGACATCCCGAGGGCGCCCGGCTTTCACCGTCGGTGAGAGCGGAAGCCGTTGACACCCGCCCTGCTTTCCAGAGTGACCTCGTCCGCGCGGTACGTGAGCCTGAGAGATTCCGGGGAGGATTTGCTCCTTCGGCGCCTCCGATGGTGTCTGGAGGACTCTCCCGCACGGGGTCAGCAGCCGCTGTCAGCCTACCAGCGAGCACAACGACCGATCCTTCGAGTGGCCGCCATCTCCAATGTGCTCTTTTGTAGTGCTTACGAATGAGTTGCGACCAAGTGGAGGGCCCGTGCAGACCGACATCGATCCGCGCAACCTGATCGGCCGCAAGGCGTTCGACCGCAACGGCACCAAGCTCGGCACCATCGACGAGGTCTACCTCGACGACGCGACCGGTGTGCCGGAGTGGGCGGCCATACGAACCGGCCTGTTCTCCCGGGACGCGTTTGTTCCCCTGGAGCCCAGCGAACTGATCGAGGGCACTCTCCACGTCCCCTTCGACCGGTCCCTCATCAAGGACGCCCCCGACTTCGGCGTCGGCCGCCACCTCTCCCCCGAACAGGAACTCCAGCTCTACCACCACTACGGTCTCGACATCGCCGCTCCCCCCTCCTTCCCGGACCACGACTTCGGCAAGCTCGCGGGCACGGAGGACGCGGACGCCTAGCCCACCCGCCGCACCGCGCCCGGCCCCCGCGCGGACCGGCACCGTCCCGGGTCAGGCGCCGACCCCATGCACGGGAGCCCCGGGTCTCCCTGCCACCAGCGGCAACGGATCCGCCGGCTCCAGCTCAGGGTCATCGGTCCGAAACGTGCGCACCCGCCCCGGCTCCGAATCCGGTGTCTCGAACCGCACGGTCACCCGCCCGAGCCCACTTCCCTGCACCCACCCGTGCCCGAACTCGGCATGCCGCACATCGTGCCCCGCGGGCCACCGCCGCTCGACAACCACCTGCTGCTCGTCCACGGGCTCCTCGTCCGCCTCGTCCGCCGAATGTTCCGCGCCTTCCCCCGCCGCCTGCGCGAACAGATCTTCCTGCGTGTAGTCGGCCAGCCCGCTCACCCCGACCCCCAGCAGCCGCACACCCCCCGTCGTGTCCACCGAATCCAGCAGCCGGGCGGCAGCCTCCCGCACCACCGCCGGATCGTCCGTGGGCCCGCGCAGCGTCTCGGAACGAGTCAGCGTCGAGAAGTCGTAGCGCCGCACCTTCAGCACGATGGTCCGCCCCGAAAGACCCGCCCCCCGCAACCGCCGCACACACCGGTCGGCCAACCGCTGCACCTCCAGCCCCACCCTCACCCGGTCGTGAATGTCCACGTCGTACGTGTCCTCCACCGACACCGACTTGGCCTCCCGCTCTGCCACCACAGGCCGGTCGTCGTGCACCAGCGCCATGGCGTACAAGGCGTGCCCATGGGCCTTGCCCAGCAGCCGGACGAGCTCGTCCTCACCGGCTTCGGCGATCTCATCGACCGTGGTGATGCCGGCCCGCCGCAGATGGTCCCCCGTGGCCGGCCCCACCCCTGGCAGCATCCGCACCGACATCGGTCCGAGCTTGGCCCGCTCCGTCCCGGGCTGGATCAGCACCAGCCCGTTCGGCTTGGCCTCCTCGGAGGCGATCTTCGCGAGCATCTTGCAGGCGGCAAGCCCCACGGACCCGGTGAGCCCCGTATCCGCCCGTATGTCGGCGCGCAGCTTCTCCCCCACCAGCCGCGCCGACGCGGCGTCCCAGGCCGCCTCCCCGGCCTCCAGGTCCACGAACGCCTCATCCAGGCTCAACGGCTCCACCAGCGGCGACAGCGAGTGCAGCAGCTCCATGACCTGCTCGCTGATCGACCGGTAGAACCCGAAGCGCGGCACCAGATACGCGGCGTTCGGTGCCAGCCGCCGCGCCTGCGCCATCGGCATCGCCGACCGCACCCCGAAGACCCGCGCCTCGTACGAAGCGGTGGCGACCACCCCGCGCGGCCCGAGCCCGCCCACGATCACGGCTTTCCCGCGCAGACTCGGCTTGGATGCCTGCTCCGCCGAGGCGTAGAAGGCATCCATGTCGAGATGCAGGATCGTGGGCGCGTTTCTCACATCTCCGATGCTGCCCTACGCCACTGACAATGCCGTCCTGAGATCGCCGAAGCGCTCTGAGAGGCCGCAGGGGACGGGGTCAGACGGCCCGGTTCCGCCGTCGCGCCAGCTCGTCCGCCGGGTTGTGCCCGACCAGGGTCTCGCCGGTGTCGATCCGCTCGCCGTGCAGCTGCGAGAGCGCACTGTCGACGTCCCGCCACACCACACCGACGGCGATCCCGAAGATCCCCTGGCCGCCCTGGAGCAGCGCGTGGACCTCGTCGGGCGAGGTGCACTCGTAGACCGTGGCACCGTCGCTCATCAGCGTCATGCGCTCCAGGTCCCGGAAGCCCTGCTCACGCAGGTGCACCACCGCGGTACGGATGTTCTGCAGCGAGACACCGGTGTCCAGGAACCGCTTGACGATCTTGAGGACCACGACGTCCCGGAAGCTGTACAGCCGCTGCGTGCCCGACCCGTAGGCGGGCCGCACGCTCGGCTCGACGAGCCCGGTACGGGCCCAGTAGTCCAGTTGCCGGTAGGTGATGCCGGCGGCCGCGCAGGCCGTCGGGCCGCGATAGCCGATCTGCTCGGACGCCATGGACGCCGCCCCTCCGCTGCTCGGCACGGCCGTCGGTCGCTGCGGAGCGTGATCGGCCGCGCTGCCGTGAAGCGGGTACGGACCGCTCTCCCCCGGACTGCGTTCGGGGGCACCCCCAGCCGTACCGTCGCCGCTGCTTCTCACGCCGACCTCCGTCCTTGACCTGCCATCTCGACGGTAGGCAGTCACCAGGGGTGCGTCAACGATCGCCACACTCGGCACGCCGAGTGATAATCACCCTAAGAGTGGTTTCCCGCACCCCACCGCGGGGAAAGGCTAGCCGAATGCGCTCGGAGGGGGCCGCAGGACGCTCTCACTCGCCGTTGGCATTTGCCGGCATTCGAGCCGTGACGGGCCGCGAACCGGCCCGCTGCGGAGTCCGACTCCGCCGGGCCGCCCACGCCTCACTGACTGCTTGTCCCGAAGTCCTCCGGCGAGATCTGGTCGAGGAACTCGCGGAACTTCTCCACCTCGTCCTCCTGCTCATCCGGAATCGCGATGCCTGCGTCGTCGAGCACCCCGTCGCTGCCGTAGATCGGCGTTCCGGTGCGCAGGGCCAGCGCTATGGCGTCGGAAGGACGGGCACTGACTTCGACCCCGCTGGCGAAGACCAGCTCCGCATAGAAGACGCCCTCACGCAGATCCGTGATGCGTACTTCGGTCAGCTCCTGACCGACGGCCTCCAGCACGTCCTTGAACAGGTCGTGGGTCAGCGGTCGTGCGGGGGCCATGCCCTGCTGGGCGAAGGCAATGGCAGTCGCCTCCCCGGGCCCGATCCAGATGGGGAGGTAACGGTCGCCTCCCACTTCACGCAGGAGCACGATCGGTTGGTTGGAGGGCATTTCGACCCGGACACCTACGACATCGAGCTCGTTCACACAGCAACCCTAGGACCTGCCCGGGACGTTTGGGTAGTCGAGCCGAGAACGGGAGGCCGATCCGGCCGCCGCGGACGCGCCGGAGTCAGGGCAGCCGCACACCGAGCGCGGTCTGCACGAGGGCGGCGTGCAGCTTCACCGTGAGCGCCGCCAGCTCCTTCGTACGCGCCTGGGCATGCGCCCTGGTCTGCGGATTGCGGTGGCGCTTCAGCGGGGCCACCACCTGGTCCACGAGCCCGGCCTCACGGTCGGCGGCGGCCTTCATGGCCCTCAGGTGCCGCGGCTCGATCCCGAACCGCCCGAGCTCAACGACGAGCGACGCCACCGTCACCGTCTCCGCGTCGTATGCCCCGTCCGGCAGCGGCGCGACCAGGCCGTACGACTCCCACTCCTCGAGTTCCTGCTCGCCGATCCCGGCGGCCGCGAGCAGCTCGGCCCGCCCGATCCGAGCCGCGGTGGGCCCCTCCGACGCCTCGAGGAGAGCCTCGCCGTCCCGCTGGCGTCCCACGACGGGCAGTGGGACGGCCTCACCGCGCTCCATGGCGTCCAGATGCTCGCGGATCACCTTGAGGGGCAAATAGTGGTCCCGCTGCATCCTCAGCACGTGGCCGAGGCGCTCGACGTCGCCCGCGCTGAACTTGCGATACCCCGACGGGGTGCGCTGCGGCTCGATGAGCCCCTCCGACTCCAGGAAACGGATCTTGGAGATGGTGACTTCGGGGAACTCGTCGCGCAGCACGTTCAGCACGGTGCCAATGCTCATCAGACCGCTGTCCGTGCCGGCGGTGCCGTGCCCGGCACCGCCGCCCGGTGTTCGAAGCATGGACATTCCCTTGGGGTCCCCCCGGACGGGGTCTGGGGGAAGGGTCAGTAGCCCCGCTGGCTTGCGTAGAAGACCAGCCGGTACTTTCCGATCTGCACCTCGTCACCGTTGTTCAGAGCGACCTGGTCGATCCGCTCGCGGTTGACGTACGTGCCGTTCAGACTGCCCACGTCGGCCACCGTGAACGAGCCGTCCGCACCACGGCGGAACTCCACGTGCCGGCGCGAGACCGTCACGTCGTCCAGGAAGATGTCGCTCTGCGGATGACGCCCTGCCGTGGTCAGGTCGCCGTCCAGCAGAAAGCGGCTGCCCGAGTTCGGCCCGCGGCGCACGACCAGGAGCGCGGAGCCCAGTGGCAGCGCGTCGACGGCCGCCTGGGCCTCGGGAGAGAGCGCCGGCATCTGCGTCTGACCGGTGACCTCGGCGTCATAGGCCTCGAGGCCGGAAATCGAGATCGTGGACGTCGTCTCGGACGGTCGCTCGGGCGCGCCGCCAGCCCGCAGCGGGGCGCCACAGTTGGAGCAGAAGCGGCTGTTCTCCGCGTTGCGGTTACCGCACCTCGTACACACCAGGGCCGACATAGGGGAAAACCCTCCACCCGTACTTGAGGTTGACGGTTGCCCGAAACCTATGCCGCCGGACTGCGCAGGGTCAACAGACGGCGCGCCCTGACCTCCGGGAATGTCACCACCCGGACCAGGGACCTGGTCCCGGAACAGCGGGCGCTGACCCTCTGCGTCGGGCTGTGCGCGATGACGAGCGGTCGCGTTGTCGCTACCCTCTCGCGCGCTCTTGCCGAACAACTTCGCAAACAACTTCACGGGCGATTCCCCTTGACCGAAACAGACCCGCCCGTGGGGCAGGACGAACCCTGATTGCATACACCGGCCGACCCGGACATCCTCACAACGTCCGTATCCACCAGACAGTTTCCACCACGCACCACCCATTCGGTGCGCCGACCCCCCGCAACCTCATGCCCCCGCCGGACGTCCCCCATGCACCGCCTGTTCACTGGGAGGGCGACCGAGCGTAGTCAGGCCGCTTCGCCGCTCGCAAGGCGTCCACGACGATCTTGTTCGACCGCTCGACGGCAGCGGTGGCCTGCTCCTTCTCAAGAGTCTGCACCACGCCTCCCGGGATGTTGAGCGCCGGTTCGAGGTCCGCCGGCTTGCCGATGACCTTGAAACGGAAGGGCGCGTTGATCTTGTTCCCGTCGACGCTCACGCTCTTGCCGGAGTCGGTGAAGTAGGTGTTGGCGACGACACGCACATCGTTCACCTGGATCGCCTCCGCTCCTGCCGCACGCAGCTCCTGGATCGCATCGAGCAGCATGTCCGCCTGGACCGTCCCCTTCGTGTCCTCGATGGTCATCGTGATGCCGGGCCCCTGCGCGGCCACCGTGCCCGCCAGAATGCCGAGTTGCTTCTCCTTCTCGACGGTCTGCTTGCGGGCCTCCTCGGCCTGGTTGGAGCTGTTCTCCAGCTCGTCGCGCTGCTTCTCCAGTCCCTGCTTCTCGTCCTCAAGACGCTGTGTACGGTCGTCGAGTTCATCCAGGATGCGAACGAGATCTTCCTGACGCGCGCCGCGCAGAGCGCTGTCGCTGTTGCTGTTGGAAGCCACCTGGACGGCCAGGCCGAAGCCGAGGCCGAACAGCAGGACGGCGACGATGAGTTGGGCGCGGGTGATGCGCGGCGGCCAGAGGCCCTTCACCAGCCGCTGCCGCCCCGTGAGAGAGGGCTGCTTCTCCTCGGGAGCTGCCGTCACGTCGGGAGCTGCCGTCACGTCGGGCTCCGTCGCGGGAACCTCCTCCGGAAGTTCCTTGCGCAGCCTGTTCTCCGGCGTCTCTTCGTTGTCGCTCATCGGCCTCACGCCCGGAACACGTGCCGGCGGATCGCCGCGGCGTTGGAGAAGATGCGGATCCCGAGGACCACGACGACACCGGTGGACAGCTGGGCGCCCACACCCAACTTGTCGCCCAGGAACACGATCAACGCGGCCACGACCACGTTGGACAGGAACGACACCACGAAGACCTTGTCGTCGAAGATCCCGTCGAGCATGGCCCGCAGACCACCGAAGACGGCGTCGAGCGCCGCGACGACGGCGATCGGCAGGTAAGGCTCGACGACCGCCGGAACCTCAGGCCGGACCAACAGGCCGGCCACGACTCCCACGACGAGGCCCAGTACGGCGATCACGATGTGCCCTTCTCAGTCTTCTCGGTCTTCGGCTGTGCTGTACGTACGATCACACTCGGTGCGGCAGGCAGCCGGAGGTCGCCCTCCACGGAGATGCTGGCCCGGATGCCGTAGGTCTCCTGCAGGGCGTGCAGATAGAGCCCGTCGGCGCTGTCCTGGAACCTGCTGCTCAACTGCTTGCCGTTCCCCACGGCCAGCACCGTATAGGGAGGAACCAGCGGCTTGTTGTCGACCAGTATCGCGTCCCCCGCGGCCCTGATCGCCGAAAGCGCCGTCAACCGCTGGCCATTGATCGAAACGGCCTCGGCCCCCGACGCCCACAGCCCATTGACCACACGCTGCATGTCGCGGTCCCGCACTCGACCGGTGTCGGAGAAGTCCGAGGTCTCGCGCGGATTGCCGTTGCCGCCGCTGGTGGCTTCCTTGGCGTCGTTCACGACCAGTTTCACGCCCGGGCCGTGTACTGCGACGGCACCCGACAAAATCCCCACCAGCTCCGACTGATCTCCACTGCCGCTCTTCTCGAGGGCCTCCCGCTGGCGCGCGCTCACATCGTCGCGCAGCTTGTCGACGGAGCCCTCCAGTTTGTCCGCCGCCGTGGTCTCCCGGTCGATGCGGTTGATCAGTTCCTCGCGCTCCTTGGCGACGACAGGAGCCGCCACTCGAGCCTGTGCCGCTCCGACGGTCACGACGAGAGCCGCGAGCACCAGCCCGGCGGCCAGGCCGAGCCTGGCCTGAAGGGTCTTCGGGAGACCACCGTCACCCGCGGCCTCCTTCCTGGCGGCCGCCTCGGCGTAACCGTCGTCCAGGCTGTGATCCATGACGTTGGTGAGCAGCGACATGGAAGCATCCGGACGCGAGGGTCGCGTGGGTGTGCTCCGAACGGGGGGCTGCTGCGGCATGCCGCACATCGTCGCATGTCGCGACCACTACCTCCGAATGGCCCCACCGGCGTGCCGGACGGGCCCCCTTGGGGACACCTGTCCGACACGCGCGCGTGCTGCGTCTTTCAGCGGCCGGCGCTGTCCACGACCGCCGACCACTCGTCGAGCAGGGCCTGGGCGGAGGCGTCGTCCGGCCCCTCCGCCCACAGGTGGGTGACCGCCTCAGCCGGGTCGGGCAGCACCATCACCCAGCGCCCGTCGGTCTCCACCACCCGCACGCCGTCCGTGGTGTCCACGAAGCGGTCTCCTGCCGCCTCGACCACTCGCCGCATCACGAGTCCCTTGACGGCCCAGGGAGTCGCAAGATCCCGCTTGAGGACGTGTGCCCGCGGAATCCGGGCATCGATCTGGCTGAGCGTGAGCTGTGTCCGCGCCACCAGTCCGATCAGCCGTACGAAGGCCGCCGTACCGTCGAAGACACTGCTGAACTCGGGGACGATGAAGCCGCCCTTGCCGTCACCGCCGAAGATGGTCGAGTCGTCGCCCCCGACCCTAGTCAGGTCGTCGGGCGAAGTCGTCGTCCACTCCACCTGCGTCCCGTGGTACGCCGCGACCTGTTCGGCGATCCTCGTCGTGGTCACCGGCAGCGCCACCCGCCCACTGCGCCGCTCCGCGGCCACCAGATCCAGCATGACCAGTAGCGCGCGGTCGTCCTCGACGATCCGCCCCTTCTCGTCGACCAGCGACAAGCGCTCGCCAACCGGGTCGAACCGCACTCCGAAGGCGGCCCGCGACGACGCCACGATCTCACCGAGCCGCACCAGCCCCGAGCGCCGCACATCGGCGGACTCCGTGGGGCGCGACTCGTCGAGCCCGGGATTGATGGTCAGCGAGTCCACACCGAGCTTGCCCAACAGGCTGGGCAGGACCAGACCGGCACTGCCGTTCGACGCGTCGACGACGACCTTCAACCCGGAGTCGGTGATCCCGGTCGTGTCGACATTGCGCAACAACGAGCCGGTGTACGAATCGAAGACGCTGGCAGGAAAGTGCAGGTCGCCGATCTCCCCGGGGAACGCACGCCGGTACTCCTGTCGTGCGAACACGCGGTCCAGCTTTCGCTGGCTTCCCTGCGACAGATCGGCGCCGTTCCCGTCGAAGAACATGATGTCCACGGAGTCCGGCACCCCGGGCGTGGTCCGGATCATGATCCCGCCGGCGCTGCCCCGTGCCGTCTGCTGCCGGGCAACGGGCAGCGGTACGTTCTCCAGGTCCCGTACGTCGATGGCGCTGGCCTGCAGGGCGGAGATGACCGCCCGCTTCAGCGCACGGGCGCCCCGGGAGTGGTCGCGGGCGGTGGTGACAGTGGAGCCCTTCTTCAGAGTCGTGGCATAGGCGCCGGCCAGGCGCACGGCAAGCTCGGGCGTGATCTCCACGTTCAGGATGCCGGACACCCCACGCGCGCCGAAGAGATGCGCCTGGCCCCTGGACTCCCAGATGACCGAGGTGTTGACGAAGGCGCCGGCCTCGATGGTCTTGAACGGGTAGACCCGCACATTGCCCTGAACGATCGATTCTTCACCGATGAGACACTCATCGCCGATGACCGCACCGTCCTCGATCCGCGCGGCACGCATGATGTCGGTGTTCTTTCCGACGACGCATCCACGCAGATTGCTGTGCTGCCCCACGTACACGTTGTCGTGCACAACGGCCTTGTGCAGAAACGCACCGCTCTTCACAACGACGTTCGAGCCCACGACTGTGTGTTCACGAATTTCCGCACCGGCTTCGACCTTGGCGTAGTCGCCGATGTAGAGCGGGCCGCGCAGCACGGCGTCGGGATGCACCTCGGCACCTTCGGCCACCCACACGCCCGGGGACATCTCGAAGCCGTCGATCTCGACGTCGACCCTGCCCTCCAGGACATCGGCCTGCGCCTTCACGTAACTCTCGTGCGTACCGACGTCCTCCCAGTACCCCTCCGCGACATAGCCGTAGATCGGCTTGCCTTCCTTCATCAGCTGAGGAAAGACGTCCCCGGACCAGTCCACGGGCACATCCGGCTCGACATAGTCGAAGACCTCGGGCTCCATCACGTAGATGCCCGTGTTGACAGTGTCGGAGAAGACCTGCCCCCAGGTGGGCTTCTCGAGGAAGCGCTCGACCTTTCCTTCTTCATCGACGATCGTGATACCGAACTCCAGCGGATTCGGCACACGTGTCAGACAGACAGTGACGAGCGCACCCTTTTCCTTGTGGAAATTGATCAGCTCGGTGAGGTCGAAGTCGGTCAGGGCATCACCAGAGATGACGAGGAAGGCATCGTCCTTCAACGCCTCTTCGGCGTTCTTGACGCTCCCTGCGGTACCGAGTGGCTTCTCCTCATTGGCATAGGAGAGCTCCATTCCGAGCTCTTCGCCGTCACCGAAGTAGTTCTTGACCAATGAGGCCAGGAACTGGACAGTTACGACGGTCTCGTTCAGCCCATGCCTTTTGAGCAGCCGTAGCACGTGCTCCATGATCGGGCGGTTGACCACGGGCAGGAGCGGCTTGGGCATGCTTGAGGTCATGGGGCGAAGGCGTGTGCCTTCACCTCCGGCCATCACGACGGCCTTCATGTCGGAAGCGTCCTCCTCAAAGAGACGACGGTCTAGCCGACTTCACCCGCCCAGATTGTCCCGCACTTTTCCGCCGAGGGCCATCCGGCCGCTACGGCCGCGGCGCAATCGGCGAGGTCAATCGGCCATGGCGTCCGCACGGACGAGGCGGCGGACTTGTACTACGTAGAGGACTCCTGCCCACCAGTAGAGCGTTGTACCCCATCCGGCGAACGCCCATCCGAAAATAGCAGCGAGTGACGAGATCCATCCAGTTCCGTCACTGAGCAGGAGCAAGGGGAAGGCGTACATCAAGTTGAAGGTGGCCGCCTTCCCCAGGAAGTTCACCTGCGGCGGCGGATAGCCGTGCCTCCGGAGGATGCCCACCATCACCAGCAGTACGAGCTCGCGCGCCAGAAGTACAGCGGTCAACCAGATTGGCAGAATCTCGCGCCAGGTGAGGCCGACCAGCGTCGAGAGAATGTAGAGCCGGTCGGCCGCGGGGTCGAGCAGCCGGCCAAGACTACTGATCTGGTTCCAACGGCGCGCGAGCTTGCCGTCCAGATAGTCGCTGACGCCACTCAGAGCGAGCACCAGCAGCGCCCACGTGTCACTCTTCGGGCCTCCGAACTCAGGCCTGAGGATCAGCCACAGAAAGACCGGCACGCCGACGAGACGCGCCATGCTGAGGATGTTGGGGATGGTGAGGACCCGGTCCGTCTGGACGCGGGTCTCCTGGACCTCCACCCGGGGGCCTCCTGTGGGAAACGTGCCAACGATGCTCCCTGACCTTACCTCAACGCAAAAAAGCTCTGACTCTTGGGCTGTTGCCCAAGAGTCAGAGCTCTAAAAGGAGTTCGGCGGCGTCCTACTCTCCCACAGGGTCCCCCCTGCAGTACCATCGGCGCTGTAAGGCTTAGCTTCCGGGTTCGGAATGTAACCGGGCGTTTCCCT
>NZ_JODC01000028.1 GCF_000720765.1 Streptomyces sp. NRRL S-646 | reverse complement strand
CGCCTCCTGCACATCTCCCTCGACGGCCTCAGCAGCCGCAACACCGAACCCCTGCCCGAACCCGCAACCCACCCGGACACACCCAGCAACGACTGACCGGGGGACCTGCGTTTCGGCCCTGTTCTTCCGAAGCTGCCACAAAGCGACAAGTAGCTCAGCGTGTTGCTAGGGCCTTCCTTCTGTGCGGGGTTCAGGAACTTCGCTGCCGGGGCGGGCGGCGAAGTCGGCACGGGGTCTGTTCGACGGCTTCGGGGTATGCCTCGCGCCTGGCGTGTTCGGCGAGCGCCCGGTAGATGCCGGCGACGGATGGGCTTTGTCCCTTGCGCTTGCCTGTGGGGATGATCAGGTCGGGCTGGATCTGCTCGACGGACTCGCCCAGCGCCTGGCGGCGGAGCACGGTGTGGAACATGTCGTCAGTGATGATCGGCAGCCGGCCGCCGTACTTGCCCTTGCCGGCCGCGGTGTCGAGCGCTTCCAGCGTGGACTCGTGGATGTTCTCCCGCTCGGGCTCCGCATCGCGGCGAAGAGCGCGAACAGCAGCTTGCCCGGCCCGGTGGGGTCCTAGATGCCGGGCAGCGGACCGGCGAGCATCTCCAGGACCAGGCCGTGGGCGGTGAGGTGGTTTGAGTGAGAACGGGTTCTGTGGACAGATCCGAGGTTGGCGGGGGTCCGGCGGCCCTTGATCGATCTTTCTCGTGCAGAGGACCCGTTTATGAGAGAGATCGTTTCATCCTGAAGTTGCAGGTCACGGGGCTGGTGTCGCCGGTCATGGGGGTGCTCGTGCTGGTCGGTGGCGTGATCGGTAGCAGGTGATCGTCTGGTCATGGAGTGATTGGCCGGAACTGCGGCCGCGGGGCGTCCGTGCCGTCTACTGTCCACGGAATCACGGCAGTTCACGGGGCGGGAGACGGGGGCAGCGGGTGGCTGCGGTGCTGACGTGGGTGACTCAGCGGCGGGTCGTGCTGACGGACCGGGGCGCGCAGTTGGGCAAGGAACTCGCGGAGGCGGAAGCCGAGGTGGCCCGCCTGGCGGCGGCTGTAGCAGCGTGCCGTTGCCCGGCGCGAGGCACATCAGCGCCACCGTCGGCGACCGAGCACGTCGAAGAGGCGCTGGAGCGGATCACAGCCGAGGTCGCGCCGCAGCTCGCTTGAAAGCGCTGCACGCGCGTGTCCTGCCTCACAATCGAGGCCGCTGGGCAACCCTTCCTATGCTGAAATCTTCTCCTTGAGGTGAAGATCCTCAAGAGGCGGCCTCGCCTGCTCATACTCCTGACCCTGGCCGTGGTGGCGGCCGTGACGGTGACCGTCGGCATGGTCATCCAAGCGAACAAGATGGAGACGCTCTCCCCGCGCGAGGAACGTGACCGGGCCGCGTCTGGAGCAGGCGTACCGTCGGGACAGGTGGACTGTCGGAAGGTCAAGTGCATCGCGCTCACCTTCGACGGCAACCCGGGCGAACCCACAGACCGGCTGATGGACCTCCTGAAGAAGTACGAGGCGCCGTCGACGTTCTTCCTTGAGGGCCGGCGCATCCACAAGTTCCCGGATGTGGTGCGGCGGATCGCCAAGGACGGCCACGAGATCGGGGACCACACCTGGACGCACGCGGTTCTGACCGATGTCTCTGATGCGCAGATCCGCGACGAGCTGCGCCGCACGGCACGGGCCATCTCCGGCATCACCGGCACCGAGCCGACGCTGATGCGCCCGCCCCAGGGCCGCACCGACGACCGCGTCTCCAAGGTCGCGAAAGAACTGGGGATGGCGCAGGTGCTGTGGACGGTGACCGCGAAGGACTACGAGACGGACGACACGGCGCTGATCACCAAGCGCGTGCTCGACGGCGCCGGCCGCGACGGGATCATCCTGCTCCACCCGCTGCACAAGGGCACCGTGCCGGCCATGCCTTCCATCCTGAAGGCGCTCAGCAAGCAGGGCTACACCTTCGTGACTGTTTCCCAGCTGCTCGCTCCGGCCAAGGCCGAGCCCGGCAAGATCTACAAGTGACTGACTGACATGCGAAGCGTCCGCCTCATGGGTCCCTCGCCATCACGGCAGCGGCGGCCACCGGTTCCGCCGAACTCCGGTGACTCGTTCTGCATCCCATTGATCGATTTTCAATTCGCAGGTCGGGCCGCTGATGTGGGTGGAGATTGACGCGCTCGTGCTCATCTCGGACGTGATCATTAGCAGGTGAAATGGTGACGCCCGGGGCGGGTGGGATGCGGCTGATCCGTCACCAGGCAGCTACGCGAGGCCGGCCTCGGCGCCCTGGCCGACCTCGGTTTCGTCGGCCTCGACGACGACCCCGACGATGATCCGGTCATCATCACGGGCCGCAAGGCGACCCGCTCCCACCGCCTCACCGACGCCGAGAAGGAGGCGAACCGGCTGGTCAACTGCGAACGCGCCGCCGTCGAGCACGGCTTCGCGAACCTGAAGACCTGGCTCATTCTGACAAAGGTCCGCATGAACCTCCACCACGCCACCACGCTGCTACGGGCCCTGCTCGTTTCTGGCGAACCGCGAAATCCAGCGGTGACAGACGATCACCTGACGGCGATCACTCCGCCTGCCAGCACGAGGACCGCATCACGGGCTCACACCAGTACCACGACCTGCGAGTTCAAGATGAAACGATCTCAGAGTCGCGGGAGACCCGTCGGGTACCGAGGCCCGGTACGGAGCACGTCCGCGCGCTCACTCGGCGCCTGGTCGGGCTCCGGGTGAGGCGGGCGGTTCAACGTCGCTGATGTGGGCGGCGAGGTTGGTTTCGAGGCGTTCGAGGACGGCGAGGGTTTCGCGGCATTCGTCGTCGGTGAGGTCGCTGACGGCGTGGTCCTCCAGGCGTGCCCAGAGGTCTTCGACCTGTTGGCGCAGGGCGTGGCTGGCGGTGGTGGGCTCGACCAGGACGGAGCGCTTGTCGCTGGTGGAGGGTACCCGGCGCACGAAGCCGGCCTTCTCCAGACGCTGGATGGTGCGGGTCATGGTGGCGGCATCAGCGCCGACGTGCCGGGCCAGGTCGGTCTGGCGCATCCGGCCGCGGTCCCACAGCTGCATCATGACCAGTTCCTGGGCCGGGTGCAGACCGACTTCGCGCAGCAGCTGGCCGGCGAGCATACGGTGCAGGCGGGCCACCCGGAAGATCGCATGGCTGATCGGTCCGCGGCGTGCGGCCTCGGGGAGTTCCCCGGTCTCGGGGACCTGGGGCATTGCCTCGGATTCCACGGCGCTCCCTTCTGCTTTTCTCAACGCGCAGCCGTGCTTGCAGCACCTGCACGCGGCAGCCGGCGCTGGGCCGACCGCCGCGGACAGGCCCTCAGGTCCGCATCCTGAAGGCAGGGTATGGGCTGTTCAGGCGTGGCATGACCGATGGGCTCGGGTCCGGCGCCGAACCCTCAGGCGCGGGCTTCCTCCAGTGTGGGGTAGTCGGTGAAGCCCTTGCCGTCGCCGCCGTAGAAGGTGGACGGGTCGGGGGTGTTGAAGGGGCCGCCCTGGGCGAGGCGGGCGGGGAGGTCGGGGTTGGCGAGGAAGAGGGCGCCGTAGGCGAGCAGGTCGGCGGTGTCGTTCTCGACGAGTTCCAGCTCGGTCGGCCCGGTGGGCTGCCCGCCGCTGGCGGGGTTGAGGATGTAGGTGCCGGGCCAGGTCTTGCGCAGCCTGAGGGTCAGATCGCGGACGCCGTCGACCTCCAGCTGGTGCAGGTAGGCGAGGTTCAGCGAGGCGAGGGCGTCCACCAGGGCGGTGTAGGTGGTCTCCAGGTCGGTGGCGTCGGACTCGTCGATGTCGTTGAAGGGGTTGCCGGGGGACATGCGGAAGCCGACCTTGTCGGCGCCGATGGCCTCGGCGACGGCCTTGGCGGTCTCCACCGCGAAGCGGATACGCCTTTCGGGGCTGCCGCCCCATGCGTCGTTGCGCTGGTTGCTGTTCGGGGCGAGGAACTGGCTGATCAGGTAGCCGTTGGCGCCGTGCAGCTCGACGCCGTCGAAGCCGGCCTCGACGGCGTTGCGGGCAGCGGTGGCGAAGTCGTCGATGGTGGCGCGGATCTCCGCGTCGGTCAGCTCGTGCGGGGTGACGAAGTCCTGGGGGCCTTCGTGGGTGTAGACCTGCCCCGTGGCCCGGATGGCGGAGGGACCGACGGGCTGCAGGCCCATCAGTGCCGGGTGGCCGACCCGTCCGGTGTGCATGATCTGGAGGTAGATCACGCCGCCGCGGGCGTGCACCGCGTCGGTCACCGTACGCCAGGCCGCGATCTGCTCGGCGGTGTGGATGCCGGGGGTGTCGGGGTAGCCCTGGCCGACCCTGGAGGGCTGGACGCCCTCAGTGACGATCAGTCCGGCGGAGGCACGCTGCGCGTAGTAGTCCGCCATGAGCGATGTGGGGCTCTGGCCGGGCCCGTAGGCACGGCTGCGGGTCATCGGTGCCATCACCAGGCGGTTGGCCAGGAGCCGGCCGCCCAGCTGGTAAGGCTCGAATGCCTTCGACATCATCATCTCTTCTCGCGGGGGAGGGGTTGCGTCACACGGCTGCGAAAGTGTCTTCTCGAACCGTTACTTGTCCGAACAGGTAAATACGGTCCGGACTTCCCTATATGAATGTGATTCACATCACGAGCGAGAGAGGGTCAAGTTAAAAAGTGCACTTGAGGATCCTGCACTGACAGCCTGCGATTGGCGTCAGAGGTGCGCTTGGCCTTTGCTTGTTCGAGCAGGCATAAGGGGGAAGTTCTCCGTGTGGCCTCCGCCCGGCTTGCGCTGGGTCAGCTGCGCAGCCCCCGCAGCATCACCCCCAGGTAGCGGCGGCCGGAGTCCAGACGCTCCTCTTGGTCGTCGGCATGCACGCCTGCGGCGTAGGCGATTCCGCACATGAGGGGCAGTAGATCGTCCCAGGTGACGACGCCCTCAACCGATCCCGCCGCCTGTGCGCGCTCCAGCAGGCGGCCGGCGAGTGTGTCCAGTGTGGCGGTGAGCTCCTGGGTGCGGGGCAGGACGCGTTCGGGGGCGGCGCGGACGAGGGTGATGGAGGGGTCGGTCAGCTGCATCTCGAGGGTGGTGCTGAGGAAGTCGGTCAGGGCGCCCCAGGGGTCCTCCTCGGTCAGGGCCTGTTCCGCGCGGGCGATCAGATCCTCCAGGCCCGGGGCCGCCACGGTCTCCATCAGGGCCTCGGGTGTCGGGAAGTGCCGGTAGGTCGTGGCCACCCCCACGCCGGCGAGGCGGGCGATGTCGTTGAGCAGCAGAGGAGTGCCTTCGTCGATGAGTCGGCGGGCCACGTCGAGGATGCGCTGCCGGTTGCGGGCAGCGTCCTTGCGCATCGGTGCAGGGGTCATACCCCCAGCATAAGTGGATGAGTCATCCGGTTCGTGTTACGTTGAAATGGATAGCTCATCCGTTTCGATGGGGCGCCGCTTCGCGTCCCGAGGAGAAGCCGCTATGGCGTTCACCGTCACCGAGGTCCCGGGCCTGCCCGCCGGGTTCACCGACACCTTCACCAGCCGCACCGTCACCACCGGCGAGGTGACCCTGCACGCCGTCGTCGGCGGCGACGGCCCGCCGCTGCTGCTCCTGCCCGGCTGGCCCCAGTTCTGGTACAGCTGGCGCCTGGCCATGCCCGCCCTGGCCGAGCACTTCACCGTCATCGCCCCCGACCTGCGCGGCATGGGCGCCAGCGACAAGCCCGCCACCGGCTACGCCGCCGCCGCCCTTGCCGACGACATGGCCGAGCTGATGACCGCACTCGGCCACGAACGCTTCGCCGTCGTCGGCTACGACCTTGGCATGCTGGTCGCCTACGCCCTGGCCGCAAGCCACCGCGACCGCGTCACCCGCTTCGTCGGCGCCGAGTCGATCCTCCCCGGCCTCACCCCGTTCCCGCCGATGCTGACGGACCCGACCACCAACGAGGTGATGTCGCACTTCGTCATCAACCGCCTCGCAGACCTCAACGAACGCCTGATCGCCGGCCGCGAGGAGATCTACTTTGGCCACCAGTTCGCGTCCAAGACCGCTACCCCCGGCGCCATCCCGCAGTACGCCGTGGACCTGTACGTCGACCACCTGCGCGACCCGGCCGCCCGGCATGCCAGCTTCGAGTACTACCGCACCCTCGACACCACCGCCGAGCACGTCCAGCGCTGGCGCGACCACGGACCGCTGACCATCCCGGTGCTGGCCATCGGCGGCCAGTACAGCACCGGCACCATGCCCGCGGAGACCATGCGCCTGGTGGCCACCGACGTCACCGAACTGGTCATCTCCCAAGCCGGTCACTTCCTGCCCGAAGAAGTTCCGCAGGAGCTGACGAAGCGGCTGCTGGACTTCCTGCGCTGACCCGACCGGTCAGCACCAACTGCGAGGTGAGGGGCCCGGTGAACCGGCCCCCTCACCTGTTTCCTGACGGCGGACGCGGCCGCCCAGGGAAGGCGAAGGCGTCACCGGCCCCGAAGAAGACGACCGGCCGCAGGCCCCGCAGCGCCCGATAGCCCAACAGCCAGGCCGGCAAGCCGACTTGCCGCACCTCCTACGCCCCTCAAGCGTGCCGGCCGCCTGACGGAACACAGCCTGCGCCACGGTACGAGCCGGACCTGCTATCCCCCCGCCGCTGCGGTGCACGGGGGCGCAGCGCGACGCCGTACCCGCGTCTGCGCGCCGCGAGTGGCGGGCTCGCGAGGGCCCCAAGCGGCAGTGACGAGGAGAAGAGGAGAAGGCGTGCGAGGACCTGCGCTCCGTCGGCGGCTGCCATCGTCGAAGGCGTGTGGTCGCACGTGAAGAGGTCACTGGCCAACCTCACCAAACCCAGCCTCGACCAGCTGATCGCGTTGGCGAAGACGCAGCTGAAGCGGATGCAGCACCGCCCCCGCCTCATCGAGGGGCTCATCGCCAAGGACAGGCCCGACCTCCGACCGCCGTGACTCTAGCGGCGTACCTTGAACCTCAGGTGCAGCACCCTGTCGCCCTGGACGACCACGTGTGGATCCTCCAGCAGATGCTGCCCGTCGATGCCGCCGAAGTAGCGCCTGCCCGAACCGAACACCACCGGAACCACGTCCATCGCCACCTCGTCCACGAGACCGGCCGCGAGGATCTGGGCACCCGCGTCGCCGGCATTCACGGCGACGATCCGTTCCCCGGCGAGTTCCCGGGCCTTGTCGATCGCGGCCACCGCACCGTCAATGAAATGGTAGGACGCCTCGGGGTGCCACCCCTCGGGCTTGGGCCGATGGGACACCACGACCACGTGATCGCCCGCAGGCGGCTTGCCCTCCCAGCCGTTGACCAGGTCAAACAGGTTGCGGCCCATCACAATCGTGCCGATCGACTCCCACATCGTGCGGACGTAGTCCGCCGACGCGGGGGAGACCTTGATGCCGCTTCCGGCTCCGGAATGGTCGTATTGCTCGCCCCCGCCTACGACGATCGGGACGTCCCCGCTGAAGTACCAGTCGTGAAGGGGCCCGACCTCGCCCTTCTCGTCGGCGATGTAGCCGTCCACCGACACCACGCTGTGCATGATCACCGCGCCCACGGGCCCTCCTCGGAAGCTCTATGCGGGGTTGGGGCAATCCTCTCGCGTCGAGAGGACCCGGGCATGTAAGAAATCAATCGGCCGGCATCGGACCGTAGTCCTGCGGACCTCCCCGCTCGAGGGGGAATCGACGCCACAGGGCCAGGTAGTCCGTCGGAGTGTGGCCGGTGAAATCCTTGAACTCCCTGCTGAAGTGGGCATGATCGAAGTAGCCCGCCGATTGGGCGAGCTCCGACCAGTCGACCGGGCACAGGGCGTCCACGGACACGATCAGCCGCGCAAAGCGGTAGATCCGCGCCATCCGCTTCGGGGTGACACCGACATGAGTCTTGAACAGGTTGGCCAGGTGATTACCACTCACCCCGGCGGCATCGGCCAGCGCACTCACCGGGATCGTGCCGTGCGAGGTCTCCAGACGCCCGCCTGTGTGCTGGACCAGGTCGAGACCGCGCGCCGGGGCCTCGGTTAGTCGCGACCGCAGCTCCTCCTCCAGCACCCGCAAGGTCTCGGTGGCCGACGCGATGTCACCGACCCGGTTTCGAATCCGGTCCACAGAGCGTTGCCAGACGGCATCGACCGGCGCCCACCGGTTACGCAGCTCGGCCACCGGCAGATCGACGAACGGCGACATCCCCCAGGGTTTGAAGTGCACCCCGACGAGCCGCACATGCGTGGGGTACTCGAAGAGGAAGCGCCTGGTCCATACGCCCATGAACCACCCGTCGGTGAACACCGCCGGCGGCACCGAACGGTCTGAGTCCCACAGACGGACGGGCCCGCCCAGGTGAAGGAACAAGTGTGCCGACGGCATCGGCGGGACGTTCATCAGCCGGTGGTGAGGCACCCCGGTCAGACAGTAGATGTCGTCGATGAACCGGTCGAGCGGCGGAGCGGGCACCCGGCCGACGTATTCCATGGCCCCAGTGTGGCCGCCCGAGCGTTCAGTTCGCGAGGGCGGTGTCACCGCTCCTGCCATGGATCGCCCCCTCGGGGCCGTAACCCCAGCCATTGAAGATCTCTAGTCCGCGCAGGTCAGCGGCTCGCGGCGGACTAACTTCCCTGTCAACGGACATGTAGGGTCTCGCGGCTCGTGTCATCCGCTAGGTCTCTGACCTGGGAGTTCTGGAGGAGCCTCACGCCGCGTCGCCGTCGGTTGTCTCAGCTTCCGTGTCATTTCCTCGCGGCCCTCGACGGCCGTCAGAGTGTCGAGAATCGCCTGTCCGATCTTGGCAGCGCGGAGGACTCCGGCCTGGACGGACGATTCAGAGCTGAGTGCCCACGTCGTCTTCCAGCCGGGAGCTTTGGCTGGAGACCGGCACCGTGACCCCCTGGCACTGCTCCGGAAGGCCGGAGCTGCGCCAGACATGGGCGTCGGCCTTGTTGTCCGGGGCGGGACGGGCGGTGGCCACCACTGTGCCAGCGTGCAGTGTGCGGGCTGGCAGCGCGCAAGCGGGCGGGCGATGGCCGGACCGTTGAGTCCGTCCAGCAGGCCAACGCCTCCCGTGGCGAGAACGCCGATGTCCACGAGCTGCCGAAGAAGAAGACCGCGAAGAAGCAGCCGGCCAAGAAGACCACGGCGAAAAAGACCACGAAGAAGACGGCGGCACGCAGGCCCCGCAGCGCCTGATGCCACCCCACCCGGCGATGCGGCGCGACACTGGTGCTGCGCTCCCGCCCCGCGACCACCGAGCCGGGGCGGGAGCGCACGGCTGTGTCATGGGCCGAGTCTCTGGCGCAGGGCTTCACCGCGAGTCGCCGAGTTCACTCGTTGGCGGTGTTCCTCGTGCGCGCACCGCGCAGACCATCCATCGTGGAGGAGACCGGGCCCGGGATGTGTGCCTGGATCTGCTCCCGGAAGGACCCACTCCCGGTGGAAGGTGAACGATCACGGCCACGCCTTGGATGCAAGCGTGCACATGCGTGAATTCAGGAAGGAACCGAATTGTCCAGAAAGTTCGCGATTATCACGGCAATTACCCTCAGTGCTTTCTGCGTTGGTGCAGGAGCTGCCTCCGCCGACACGAACACGGTCGTCACCGGCGGAGACGGCTTCTCGTCATCCACGGTCACCGTCAACGCCCCTCAGCAGGGCCTGATCATCTCGAACGGCACACCCCTCGTCGACCTCCACTGCCTCGGTGCCGGCGCGCCGACCAGCAACTACGCGGCCTGTGAGAAGGCGCCGATCTGACGAATCCGTTGCCGAACTCACCCGATCGAGGGGCAGCCGATCATGTGGGTGGGCAACGCCCCCGACGACTGGTGAGTGCGCGCCCGGGCGGGGTGAGGTGCCCCCTGCCCGGCGCGGAGCCCCGTCAGAGCTGACGCAGTCCGATCAGCACCCTCTCCATCAGTGCCTGGGTCGGGGCATCGTCGGCGTCGGTCGCCGACTCGTGGACGACGATCATCCCGCATTCCGCCATGTCACCGAGGAGGACCTTGGCCACACCCAGCGGCACCGCGACGAGCGCCGCCACCTCGGCCACCGACCTCGGTTCCCGGCACAGGTCGAGCACAGCGCGGTCCCACTGCGTGGCAGCGCGGGGGACGTCGCCCGGATCGGCGGCAGTGACCAGGGTCTCGACCTCGAAGTGGTGGTGCGACCTGGTCCGGCCGCCCGTCCATGCGTAGGCGCGGACGAGTGAGGCCGGTGCTCCTGGCTCCACGCTGCCGGCTTCCCAGGTGGACGGCTGGTAGTCCACCTGGGAAGCCGGCCCGTACGACTCGGGGGCAGGCGGCGGCGAGGCTTCGTTGCTCTCGTCGTATGCCATGTCCTGCGGCGTGCCAGGAGTGCCGGCGGTCTTCCGCCTACGTCGTCCGGTGCCGAAACTGAACGCGTTGAGCACGTCGGCGAAGGTCTGTTCGTCCTCCGCTTGCTGATCTCTTCGAGGGCCGGACGGGCCTTCACCGGTGCTCATGTTCTCCCCGTCCGGCTATCGGGCCGCAGTCTGCTGGAACTGCTGCAATTCGGTACGGAGTTCCGGAGTCAGCATCTCGCCGACCTGGTCGACGAGCACGGTCATCTCATAGGCGATCTGGCCGATTTCGCAGTCCGGAGCTGCCAGGGCAACCAGACACGAGCCGTCTCGGATCGACATCATCAGCATGTTGCCGTGCTCCATCTGGATCACCGTGCGCAGCGCGTTCCCGGTGTCCATACAGTCGGCGGCAGCCTGGATCAGGCTGATGGCACCCGCCGCGATGGTGGAGAGTTGCTCGGCACGATCGTCTGCCAGTTGGTCCGACGTGGTGAGCAGCAGTCCGTCGGCCGAGATCACCACGGCGTGCGCCACATTGGGCACTCGCTCCGTGAAGTTGGTGACCAGCCATCCGAACTGGCTCACCTCCGGGGAGTGGGTTGATGTCATGGGTTCTTCCTGCCCGTCGCCGATGGATTGTGCGTCTGATCGGGCTGCGCCCGACGGATGCCCGACTGGTAGCTGCTGAGGAAGCTGTGGGCGCGGCTGGCGTTCTGGCTCGCAGCTGCTCCGGCCTCGGTGGCGGACCGCTCGGTTCGGGCCGGAGCGGATCGCGTACGCGGAACCCTTTTGGGCAACCCGGCCTGTGTGAGGTCGGCCGACTGGTCAGACTCCTGCGCGGCGTGGAGTGCTTCGGTCGAGGACGACGGGACAGGTGCGGCCTTCTCCGCGGCGCGCGGCACAGGTGCGTCCGTGCTGTTCCCGCCGCTGCGGGCTGCCGTTGCCGTTGCCGATGCGGCGAGTGCGAACCACGGTGGTTCGGCGGCCTTTTGAGGCGCCTCCTTGGCGGCCGGGACGGGCCTCGTCGTACCGGCGGCGGCGAACGGCCGCTGCTGCGGGCGCGAGGCCGCGTCACTGCCGTCCGTCCGGCCGCCGCGCGACCGCGTCGGAAGCGTGGCAGCAGGGCGTTCGGCCAGGGTGCCCGGCTGGTCCCTGCGGGCCGGCGCCTGCGCCGTGACCAGCTTGGCCGGTACCAGAACACGGGCCCGCAGTCCCCTGACGCCCGGCTGCGAGCTCAGGTTGACGGCGATGCCGTGCCGACCGGCCAGGCGACCGACCACGAGCAGCCCAAGCTGCCGGGACGTGGGCGCATCCGTGGCGGCGTCCGTCGCTAGTCGCCGGTTGGCCCTGGCCAGGTCGCTCTCGCTCATCCCGATTCCCCCGTCCTGGATCTCGATCAGCAGTGAGCCGTCGGACTGCCGGGTACCGCCGATGACCACCTGGGTGTGCGGCGGGGAGAACGCGGTGGCATTGTCGAGCAGTTCGGCGACAAGCCGCCCCAGGTCACCGGCTACGTAACCGATCACCTCGACGGGAGGACCGGGCTGAACGAGCACGCGCTGATAGTGCTCGATCTCGGAGACAGCACCCCTCAGCACGGTGTCCAGCGCCGCACCGTGGGAAGGGCGCACCAGAGTGCTGCCGCACAGGACCATCATGTTCTCGTTGTTGCGCCGCATACGCGTCGCCAGGTGATCGACCGTGAAGAGGCTGGCCAGTTGCTCCGAGTCCTCTTCGTGCCGCTCAAGCTGTTCCATCATCAGCAGCAGACGGTCCACCAGGCTTTGGCTGCGCCGGGAGAGGTTGACCAGGGTGTTTCTGAGGTCACCACGCAGCGCGGCCTGCTCCGCCGCCAGGCGCACGGCCTGAGCGTGCACCGTGTCGAACGCCCTGGCGAGCTGACCGAACTCCTCTGTGGTGTGGACCGGCACGACGTCGACCACGGCGTTCGCCTTCCGCCCCTCGCGCATGCTCTCGACGGCGGCGGGCAGCCGGTGTTCCGCCACCTCGAGTGCCGTCGAGCGCAGGACGGTCAGCGACCGCAGCAGATGCCTGCCGATCCCGAGACCGATGGCCAGGGCGAGCAGTAGCACGGCGAAGAGGATGACGGACGCCATGCCCGCGCGGTTGCTCGTCTGGTCCTGCAGCTTGGCCGACGATGTGCGCAGCTTGTGGAGGAAGCCGTCGGACACCTGGTCGACGAGCGTCCCGGTGGTCATCGAGTCGCGGTTCCAGCTGTCGACCGAGACAGGCACCGACGTGGTGGCGTGCTGCTGTGCGCCCGACGCGAGGGGCTCGGCCAGCACGGCGCTCACCACATGCGCACGCCGACTGACGGCGGGCCCGGTGACTGTCCGCTGGTATCCGCTCAGCTCCGTGGAGGTGGCCAGGGTCCGGAAGCCACCGAGCCTGTCCCGCAGGCGTACGTCGGCCTCTTGCAGCGCCTTCATGAGTGTCGGGGTCATCGGATGGCCTCGACCGGCTGCCTGCAGCAGAATCGCGTGCTCAAGGTGGATCTGCTCCTCGGCAGCCTCCAGGTCGTACAACGCGGTCGCCGGCCTGGTGAGTTGGGGGGTGTCGAACCCGCTGACGAGTGCCTGGTCCAGATTGAGCAGCCCCGTGATGATCGTGCCGTAGTCATTGAGCGCGGTCCAGGAGCTGATGCTGCCGGACGTCACCTTTGCGCGCAGGGCGGGCAGGCGGTCCAGGAGGCCGACGGCGTCGCGGTAACGATTCGCCGCAACGCCCGTAAGGGAGACTTCCTGCTTTCTGGTGTTGGTGACGGTGGTCCGGGCGCTGTCGACACTGCGCTTCTGCTGCCGCAGACCGGCGGCGTCGTCGGCAGAGTCGGCACTCAGTCGTTCGACGGACATCGTGCGTTCCATCTGCAGGCCTTCCTGCAGAGTCCGCAGCTCACCACGCATCTTGACCAGGCGTTGCATGTCCGCGTAGGAGCCGGCACGTGTGACGTCGCCATGGATCTGCACGACGCCCAGGCCGACAGCGAGCAGGGCGGGTACGAGCAGCACCGCCGCCAGCTTCACCAGCAGCCGCCAGTTCCGCCACTGCACGAGCGAAGCCCACCGTGACGGCCGTGCTTGACGCGTGGCCGCATGCCTGGCCGCGGTCACGATATGAGCTCCGTATTCGGAACGGCTTGCTCGCAAGTACCTGTCACGATGCTGTTTTCTCCCGGGCTTTCACCTGAGCAGGACGGGGACGCCCGGCAGCACAGGGTGGTGCCGGCAGCGGAGGATTGCATTTCAAAACCAAGGGAAGGTTCGACCAGGGACCCCCAACCTACCCGGCGACGTCGCGGGTGCGCCCAAGGAAACCCATTGTTCAATCTCCCAGTTCTCGGATGCGAACCGATCCCGCATGCTGTGTGCCGATCCGTCAAGTGTTGTGGAATCCAGGCGAGTTTAGGACAGCCAGGCGAACGGCAACAATGCGGCTCCCCACCCCGGGCACGCCGACGAACCAAACCGTTACACACACGTTCTCCACATTCGGTGTGCCGGGTCGGCCGCATCGTGCGTCCATGGTTCGGTCGGTGAATGCTGAGCAAAAAGAAGATCAAGCCGCCTTCAAGTCCCAACCCGTGAGGGCGTTGAATCGTCGAGCGGTTCTCGCGGGCGCGTCCGGACGCCCATCTGAGGTCCGCTACTTACCGCGTGATTCGTGGGGGGGGGGGTGTTGGTTGACGGTGCGTGGTATCTCACTACACTCTCCAGCACCGCGCAGGCGGCTACGGCTTGCTCCTTCGCATCGCTCGCCGCAGGAGCGCCCATGCATCCTCCTGCCCGAATCCCCAGGAAGAGGAACGTGACCGGACCGGCAGGGTCACCCACCTTCGAAGTGTCCGAGCGGCCTGCCGGACGGGAGTTCATCGACCCCCGTCACGGAGGCGGGCCCAACTACCCCGCGATTCAGCAAAGCGAGGAGTTCTCCCGGCTGCGCAGACGGCTTCGGCTGTTCGTCTTCCCGATGAGCGCGCTCTTCTTCTGCTGGTACATGACGTTCGCTCTGCTTTCCGCCTACGCCCACGGGTTCATGAGCCACAAGGTCGCAGGCGAAATCAACACGGGTACCATCCTCGGTCTGACGCAGTTCGCGTCCACGATCGTGATCGTCCTGGCCTATCGGCGTTTCGCCCGGAAGAAGCTTGATCCGGAAGTGGACAGGATTCACGAACTGGCGGGAGTCGACAAGGAATGACACGGCAGATCGCCGCCGGCGCGACCGGCAGCCCCATGCTCAATCTGAGCGTGTTCCTGGTATTTGTCGTCATCACTCTGCTCATCGTCTACAAGGTCACCAACAGAAACCAGACGGCATCCGACTACTACGCTGCGGGCAGCGCCTTCACCGGTGTACAAAACGGCATCGCGATGTCTGGCGACTTCCTCTCCGCGGCTTCCTTCCTGGGAATTTCCGGGGCGATCGCCGTCCATGGTTACGACGGATTCCTCTACTCCGTCGGATGGCTCGTCGCCTGGCTGGTCGCCCTGCTGCTCATCGGTGAGAGACTGCGCAACACCGGGCGATTCACCGTGGGTGACGTGATGGCCTTCCGTATGAAGCAGCGCCCGGTGCGGGCCGCGGCGGCCAACGCCACCCTGGTGATCACGTTCTTCTACATGCTCGCCCAGATGGCCGGCGCCGGTGGGCTGATCGCCTTGCTGCTGGACGTGCACACCAGGGGCGGGCAGGCGCTCCTCATCAGCGGCGTGGGCGTCGTCATGCTCCTCTATGTGCTGGTGGGCGGGATGAAGGGCACGACCTGGGTGCAGATCATCAAAGCCGGCCTGCTCCTGGTCTGCGTGACCTTCATCAGTGTGTTCATCATCGGCAAGTTCGGATTCAACTTCTCGGCGCTCCTGCACCAGGCCACGCAGAACAGCCCATTGGGCGAGCGACTGCTCAATCCGGGCAGCCTTTACGGCCAGAACGCGACGAGCCAACTCGATTTCGTCTCGCTGGCCCTGTCGTTGGTCCTGGGTATCTCCAGCCTGCCGCACGTGCTGATGCGCTTCTATACCGTGCCCAATGCCAAGGAGGCGCGCAGGTCCGTGGTGTGGTGCTCCTGGTCGATGTTCACGTTCTACTTGGGAATCCTGGTCGTCGGTTACGGTGCCACCGCCCTGGTCGGTTCCGACGCGATTGTTCACGCACCAGGCGGTGAGAACTCCGCGGCGCCTCTGCTCGCCTTCCGTATCGGCGGAGTTGTGCTCCTGGGAGTCGTCTCAGCGGTGGCCTTCGCGACGATCCTGGCTGTCGTGGCCGGTCTGACCCTGGCCGCTTCGGCTTCCTTCGCCCATGACGTCTACGCCAACGTGATACGGCGCGGTAAGGCCGATCCCCGGTCCGAGATACGGGTGGCCCGCCTGACAGCGATCGTGATCGGTCTCCTGGCCATCATCGGCGGCATCGTGGCCGACGGCCAGAACGTCGCCTTCCTCGTGTCTCTGGCCCTGGCGCTCGCCGCCTCAGCCAACCTGCCGACGATGCTCTACACGCTGTACTGGAAACGCTTCAACACCTCGGGCACGCTGTGGAGCATTTACGGCGGTCTGGTGTCCTGCCTCGTGCTCATCGTCTTCTCGCCGGCGGTCTCGGGTACCTCCACGTCGATCATCAAGAACGTCGACTTCCACTGCTTCCCACTCATGAATCCCGGCATCGTGTCGATTCCGCTCTCGTTCGTGTGCGGATACCTCGGCACCGTGTTCAGCAGGCGCCCCGCGGATCCTGACAAGCATGCGGAGATGGAGGTCCGGGCGCTGACCGGAATCGGTGCCCAGCTGTAGCCGATCGCGGCGACGCGCCGAGAGCACGGTGCCACCGTACGGTTCCGCTTCGGCGTCGATGGTGCCGACGCCGAAGCAAGTGGGCCCCTGAACTCGCGGACAGGTGCGCCTGGTTCTGGACCTCGCCGTCCCGCCGTAGGGCACAGGCCCACGCGCTCTCGGGCGGCCGCGCGATCCCGGCCTCGCTGGGAAGCGGCCGTCCGCCGGGTGCGGCGATAGGCCGTGACCCCGCTCCGCCATCCAGCCCTGGCTTCCCGCCAGTCGACTTGCGGGCTCGGTTCCAGCAGCTGACCTTCGCGTGCGCCAGAGGTCTCCGATTGCTGCTGGCCTGGCTCATGTCGCGTCCGTTCTTTCGGTGGACTTGCGCGACAAAGCCGGGCGCCGGCGGGCGCTACGGTCTCAGGTCGATCGTGCGTACCGGCTGCCCTGTCGTCCGGGCGATGGTGTCGAAGCCGCGGTCGTGGTGGAGCAGGGTGAGCCCCGCCTCTGCGACGGCAGCGGCGACGAGGAGACCGACCGGGTCTGCGCTGCGGTGTTCGCCCTTCGCGGTGAGCTGCTCCTGAACCACGCGGGAGCGGCGGTAGATGCCACCGGGCATCGGACACCACACGCAGTGGGCGTCGAGCGCTTCCTTCAATCGTGCGCGGGACTTGGCCGAGCGGGCGGAGTGGAGGACCTCGAGTTCCGTGATGCCGGCAGACCACGACGAGGGCGGCGCCGATCTGTCGTCCCAGTCTGCTGTGTTCTGGCCGAGCAGGACGCGGGCGAGGCTGCGGTTGACCCAGTAGGGGCGGCAGCGCAATTCGCAACGGCCTCGCACAACGTCACCCTGCCGTTCGCCCGGAACGCCGGCGGACCGACGGACTACACGATCTGTTACGGCCAGCCGCGCGACCAGACCACCAACGTCCATCAGATAGCGATGGCGGCGGTCCACTACCAGCCGCTCAACTTCCTCCGCTTGTACGACGTACCGTCGAAACACTCCAACACCGCCAACTGGCCCGGCCTGCAATGGTTTGACGCCCTCTTCACCACCTGGGACGAGAACCGAACCCTCCACGGCTCGATCGGCCAGTTCATCACGGTCGCGCGCCGGCAGGGCACCACCTGGTACCTGCGCGCGATGACCGACGAGTCGGCCCGGACGCTGTCGCTCCCGCTGTCCTTCCTCGGCAGCGGCAACTGGACGGCGACGGTGTACGCCGACGGCACGCCCGGCACCAGCGCCTACCAGAAGCCCGTCGTGGTGAGTACCCCGACCGTCACCTCGGCGACCGTGCTCAGCGTGGCCATGGCCCCCTCCGGCGGCCATGCGGTGGTGCTGATGCCGAGCTGACGCCGGGCGCGGGTGGTTCGGTCGGGCGGGGCAAATGATCCACAAAGGATTGTTGGGCAAGGCTTGTCCGGTGTGCGGGCGGGTGGCGGGTGTGCGCTGCCTAGCCTTGCCGTGCAACGTCCGAGCAAGTGGGGGAGTGGATGGGAACGAGTCGGCGGATGGTGCTGGCGACTTTGGCGGGGGGAGCCCTGGCCGGCTGTACCGCACCGACGAGGGCTGCCAAGCCGGAGACGGCCGCTTCCGCCTCCCCCTCGGCCCACCGCTCCTCCGCTGCCCCGTCGCCCGCGGTGACGGTCAGGCCGGCCCGGTTGCCCGCGGCCACCCGCGCCGAGATGGTCGCCCGTTACGGGCACGCCGTGCCTCACACCTGGGGCTTCGACGCGCCCGGCGTGGTGCACAGGCTGCCCGGGCGCCAGGGGATCGCGCTGACCTTCGACGCCTGCGGCGGCCGGGGCGGCAGCGGCTACGACCGTGCCCTGATCGACTTCCTGCGCAGGCGGGAGATACCGGCGACCCTGTTCGTCAACTCGCGTTGGATCGACGCCAATCCGGCCGTCTTCCGCCGACTGGCCGCCGAGCCGCTGTTCGAGATCGCCAACCACGGCACCCGCCACCTCCCCCTCTCCGTCACCGGCCGCTCCGCCTACGGCATCCCCGGCACCCGCAGCGCCGCCGAGGTCTACGACGAGATCGCCGGCAACCGGGCGAGGCTGACCGACCTGCTGGGCAGCCCGCCGCGTTTCTTCCGCTCCGGCACCGCGTACTGCGACGACGTCGCGGCCAGGATCGTCACCGCCCTGGGCGAGCGGTTCGTCAGCTTCTCGGTCAACGGTGACGCCGGGGCCACCTTCAGCCCCGAGCAGGTCCGTACAACCGTCGGGGCCGCGCCCGCCGGCTCCATAGTCATCTGCCACATGAACCACCCCGAGGGCGGCACGGCCCGGGGCGTCGCCGCCGCCGTACCCCGGCTGCTGGCTTCTGGCCATAGGTTCGTACGGCTCTCGGATTCACTGCACTGACTGGGCGTTTGGTCCGGTGATTCGTGTTTGGTCCCGGGTCAGGTTCCGCGCCAGTTCAGGGTGGCTACGCCGGTGAGTCTGCGGGCCATGAGGTCGATCATCGCGAGGTGGGTCATGGCTTCGGAGCGGGGCGGGTGGCGTTCGTAGTCGCGGGCGAGGCGTCGGTGGTGCATGAGCCAGCCGATGCTGCGCTCGATGGTCCACCGTCTCGGGATGATCGTGAACCCGCGGGCGCCGGCACCAGGCGCCTGAGCAGTCCGGTGAGCCGCTCGAAGACGCCGTCCCGCTGCCGCTTCGCGAAGTAGCCGTACACCGTGGCCCAGGGGGCGAAGTCGTGGGCCGGATAGCGCCAGGGGATGCCCGTGCGGTCCACGTACAGGATCGCGTTCATGATCTGCCGCAGGTCGTGCTCGGGCGGGCGACCGATGTCCAGGCCGCGCCCGCGCCGCTCGGCCCGCCATGCCTCACGGACCGGTGCGATCAGTTCCCAGCGTTCCTCGGACAGGTCGCTGGGGTAGCCGCCGTGCGGGGTCATGTTTCCGATGTACTGGACTACGGCCTGCTCGGCCAGCGGGCAAACGGCAGACTTGCGGAATCGCAGGGAGGCCGTGCTCGCTTCCTGTCGCCGGTCAGTGTGGACGGGGCCCGGTAGTATGCCGGGCCGCAGCCCCGTCCGCATCCGAACGGTCAGCCGTTCCCCATCGCCTGGGTGACCGTTGGCCGTAGCGCCTCGTATCGCTCCGGGAGCCCGCCCAGCAGCCAGTGTTCCAGCGTTCTCCCGGAGTCCGCCAGGACGCTGTCACCGGTGGCGACCAGGCCGCCGAAGATCCGGTAGGTTTGGGCGCCGTCGGTGACCACGAAGCCGCGATAGCCCAGGCCGGGCGGGGTGGCCGGAGGGGCAGTCGTCGGGGCCAGGTCTGCCACCAGCCCGCGGAAGGTCCTGCTCGTCTCGTCGTCCAGTCGCCAGCGCGGGTTGGGTCGGCCGCTGTACAGGTCCAGTTCGACGATCACATCGGTCTCCGGCGGGCTCCGATACCCCATCAGTGAGGGCAGCTCAGTTGATGACCACGGACTTGCCCGCGTAGAAGTAGCGGCAGAAGTCGGTGTAGCCGCCGCGGTCGCAGGTCTCGGGGTTGGTGATCAGCGCTCCGCTGTTGTCGTAGTTGCGGGCCGCGGTGGCTCCCGGCTTGTGTCCCCAGAAGTCACCCTTGTGTTCCCGGTACCAGTGGTAGTCCCAGCCGGGCCAGACGACCAGTGCCATGAGCCGGCGCGGGTACTCCGAGTCCGGGAGGCAGTGGTACCGGTACACCAGCCCGTCGGCGAGCGCTGCCTGGGTGACGTTGGAGCAGGCCATGGTGCTGGTCTGGGCGCCGTGTGCGCGGCCGGGCTGGGCGAAGGTGTCGGTGCGGTAGTTACGAGCGTAGTTGTAGCAGTTGTTGTACGGCTGTACCTCCGGTCGGTTCCAGTAGTCCGGGTTGAACTGGCTCACCTCGTACGTGCAGGTCTCCGCGACATCCTTCTCCTGTCTGCTGGACCGTTCCGCGGGCTGCGAAGGAGCCTTCATGGCGCGGTTCCAGGCGGGCGGATTCTCCAGGAAGGTGTCGAGCTGCTCCAGAACGAAGTCCTGGGTCTGCGAGCCGATCGGGGTAAGAGCGTGCTCGGCCAGCGTGACATCACGGTACTGGTCCATGGTGGCGATGAGCCGGCGGGCCAACTCCCCGGAACTCGACGGATCGGCCGCGGCGATGGTGCCGAGCGCGAATGCCTGCGGCAGTCGCTCGGGCCAGGCAAGTTGGTCGTCGGCAGCTGTGGTGACCACCACCTCCCGGTAGCCCAGACCGTCGTATCCGGCACCAGGCAGCCCGATCGCGTCGCCGGCCTCCTGGGCGGCGGTTTCCAGCAGTGTGCGAGTGGCATCCTCATCGGTGACGACCCAGGTGGGGTTGGGCCGGCCACTGAAGATCTGGACGGTTACCTGAAGCATGGCGCTGACCTCCGGCGCAGATGGCGGTGTCGAGCCCCTATGGCACATACCGCCCAAGGCCCCCTGGTCTGAGTCTCATCTCTGGTGATCGCGCCAGCGCCTGGGAAGGTCCGTTCGGATGAGGGTGGCCGGCGCCCTCCGGCCGTGCTACGGATTGCAGAGTTCGTCCACCGCTTCCTGCCAGTCCTTCTGCTTCTTTCTTGCCTCCAGCCAGTTGTCCCGGGCTTGGTCGACCTTGGCCTTCTGAGCCTCGATCGCCGCCTCGTCCGGCGGCTGTGCGGCTTCCAGCTCGTGGAGCTTGTGCTCGGCGTCGTTCAGCTCCTTCAGCCTGCGAGCTGTCTCCAGTTTGGCCTTCGCGAGGCCGGCCTTGGCGTGCTCGCAGATTGGCAGTGGTGAGCTAGACATCTGTTCTCCTCGGGGAACCCGCTCGACGTACGGAGCTGGATCGGGTGCCGGCCGCGTGCCACGTATGAACGGGACCCGGCCGCCCGCCGTCCGACAAGCTATTACCGGTCCCGCTCCAGGCCGTGGAACCCGCCCACGCGCGAGAAGAGGTTGCGCTGTTCGGCGGACGCACTCGGGACCGCGGTGCGGCACTTACTACGAATTCTTCGCCTCCCGTATGGCCGTCCGGCTCCTTCGCTTGCGAACGCATTAGCGCTTGCAATAGCAAATGATGACGCGAGGGTCAAGAAGGGTCACATCGCGTAAATTGACTGGTCAACCAGCAGAGTTGCGGCGCCAGATGGCGCTCGTGGTCCGGTTGACACCATCGCGGATGCGACGCCTACTGGAATCAGGGGCGTTCTGCGGATGGAGATCGACACGGCGCTCGAAAGCCCCCGCGGCACACCGAATGCGCCCGCGTCCGAGTGCGCCCGTGACGGCGCAGACCCGTCAATCCTGGTGCTACGACAGCCCGCGGCCCCGAGAGACGAGCCGCCCCGTGCGAACCCACAGCGCTGCGCGGGAGCGGCGGACCGTCTCTTCCCGGTCCGGGGCGGAACAAGAGGAACACCATGAGCCGACAGCTCAGCCCCGAACGCTCCGGGGCCTCCGGCGACGTCCGCGAGCGGACGCGGAGGCAGGTCCGTGAGGGCCTGGAGGACTCGGGGATCGACTCGTTCGACGCGCTGGTCGACCGCCTGGCGGAAGTCGACCCACCGATCCTCCACGAGGACGCCGTCATGATGATTGGCGGCATCCGGGCCGAAGGCGAGTCGCCCCCACCGAAACCGCACCAGCCGCCCGAGATACCTGTGGTGCTGGACGGCGAGACCAACGAGCCCAGTGTGGTCCGTGAGTTCGACGGGCAGGAGCTGTACTCGACGCCCGGTGTCAACGCCCAGGGCGACCCCGTGCTGTACAGCTTCACGACGCTCGAAGCGCTCCACGACCACCTGGTCGGCGCGCGGCACAGCGACATCGGCACCACCAACCCGGATTCGCTGTCCGAGCTCTCGTACTACTACGAAGACGACGACCTCGGCGGGGACTGGCTGCAGAACGGCCCGGGACGCGCCTGGCGGGATCTGCGCAGGGTCCGCAGAGGCTTCCTCGGTACGGGTGACTGGAACGACATCATCTCGTCGGTCAACTGGTGCCGGTGGCACATCACGCTCTGGGACACCCCCGGATACCGCGGCTCCCGGCTCGAGATCCCTGGCGGGAACACGCGCTACCACCTCAGCCAGTACGGCTGGAACGACTGCACGTCCTCGACCGCCAACTGGGGACGGCGGTTCTGACCGCCTGAGGGCAAGACCCGCACAAGGAGGCAACCCATGTCGATCATGTCGGACCCCACAACGCTGGACGGGATGGTGCGGCCGGCCAAGAGGAATGACCTCGAAGGGCTGACGCCGACCCACAGGGCGGAGCAGAGCGGCGCCACGGAGGCAGTGCTCGTGGAGCCGGAGGCCGAGGACATGGTTCAGCTCAGGGCTCGTGTGGCGCGACTCGAAGCACAGGCCCTGCCGCGGCCGGCCGATCAGGCCGCAGCGACCATGGTCAGCGGGCGCTTCCGCAGCACGGGAGCCGGAACTCAGCTCGAACTGCGAGTGGACGTGGACGGCCCGCGGCCGCTGATGCGGATCAGCGGAGACTTCTTCCAGACCAGTGGGGCGACCACCAACTACGTCGGTTCCTTCGTCGTGGAGACGCTCACCGCCGCCGTCACCGAGGGGCTGGTGAAGCTCACCGGACGAGGGAGGTTCAGTTTCCCCGTCCTGTCCTCGCACGTGGAGGTGAGCATTGTCCGGGGCACGGATGTGGCACACACGCCGGGCGAGGCCACCGTGCAGTTCTCCACCGACGGCGGGAGCCCCAGCGCGAGTTACCTGTGCGCGTTCGTCTCACCGCACTTCCGCAGCGTCCAGCTCGAACAGGACTCCGTGACAGGGACCGTCCCGTTCGTCTCGTACGACACCGGGTCCCTGGCGCAGCCGCCGTCGAGCCCGGCACGTGTCCTGAGCGTGCCCGCCGCGTACGCGGAGGCGGGGATCGAGGTGCAGATCGCCGGGGCTCCCGATGTCGTCCCCGCCGGTGCCGCGGGCGCCGACGCACGGTGGAACGACGCGGAGTTGCACAACGCCATGGTCAACCATTTCAGCCTCTGGCGGGATGTCCCCCGGTGGCAGGTGTGGCAGCTGGTGGCCTCCTCGTACGTCGAGGACGGTGTCCGGGGCATCATGTTCGATGCCGGCGGAGCCTTCCAGAGACAGGGCTGCGCGGTGTTCCACGACGCGATCAAGGGCGAGGACCCGGCCAGCCAGCGTGCGCAGTTGCGTACGTACGTCCACGAACTCGGTCACGCCTTCAACCTGCTGCACTCGTGGCAGAAGGACCTGGCCGAACCGCCTCAACCGCTCGGGCCCAACGGAGGTCTCGGGGACCTGTCCTGGATGAACTACGTGCAGAACTTCCAGCCGCCGCCACCAGCACCGGGTGGCACGGCCGCTTACTGGGCCGCGTTCCCCTTCCAGTTCACCGACAGTGAACTCGTGCATCTGCGGCACGGCTTCCACCGTGACGTGATCATGGGCGGCAACCCGTTCGGTGTCGGTGCGGCCGAGGTCGACGTGGACCTCTTCGACGACCCGGTCGTCGACAACTCCGGCCTGGCCCTGGAACTGCGGTCCAACAGAACGTTCCGGTTCGGCGAGCCGGTCGTGGTCGAGATCAAGCTGGCCACCACCGACCTGCGCGGCCGCAGCACACATGGCCGACTGCACCCCAACGACGGATTCGTCACCGTCG
The DNA here is from genome assembly GCF_000720765.1 of Streptomyces sp. NRRL S-646. GTDB lineage: Bacteria > Actinomycetota > Actinomycetes > Streptomycetales > Streptomycetaceae > Streptomyces. Next base: position 47,006 of record NZ_JODC01000028.1, on the reverse strand, counting down.
CCATCCGCACCCCTTCGGGCGAGACCAGGACCTACCGGCCGCCACTGATCCGCTGCGCGGATCACGAGCACCGGACGGTCCTGGACGCCGACCGGCCGGCGATCTACGAGAGTGCCTACGTCGGTTACGGCAAGGACGGCTTCTACTTCCAGCAGCCCGGCCAGTACCAACTGCGGGCCCAGTACAACGCTTCGGACGGTTCCCGGGTGGTCTCCGGCATCCACCGGCTCACGGTCCGCAGGCCGCTGACCGAGGCCGACGAGGATGTCGCCGAGTTGATGATGTCCGGCGATGAGCAGGGCACGCTCTTCTACCTGCTCGGCTCCCGCGCCGAGAGCCTCGAGTCCGGGAACCGGGCCCTCGATCAGGTGCTGGACCAGTACGCTGAGCACCCGCTCGCCGTCTACCCACGCATGGTCAAGGGCTTCGGCGTCTCAAGGGACTTCAAGGACCTCACCCCCGGCAAGGAGCTCCGCATCCGCCACGCCAACACCGAGGAGAGCATCGGGCAGCTCGGCAAGGTGGTGGAATCCTCGGCCGGTGACGAGGGGGTCGACAACATCACTCTCGGCCAGGTGATGCGGCGGCTGGCACGGGTGGAGGCCAAAGCGGGCAATCCGCAACGGGCGACACAGGTGATGGACGAGATGGTGGAGATCTTCGACCGCAAGAACCTCAAGCCCCACGTCATGCGGGACATCCGGTCGGAGGCGGAACGGACCAAGGAAGAGATCACCCGCCGGTAGCCATGTCTCGCCCCTTCCCCTCCCACAGCACGGGCGGCGGCCAGGCGGCCGTCGCCCTCCGCATGGTCCTGCGTGCGCCGACGGGTCCGCACCCCGTCGGCGAACCGTTGCCCATCGAAGTGGAACTGCGCAACATCAGTGACGCGGCGGTGTGGGTCGTCGGCGTACTCGACGGTTCCGAGGCGGGAATGCGTTTCCCTCACTTTCGCACGGCGGTCCTGCACGGCGGACGTACCGTGTACCGACCACTCGTCGAGGACCCCCTCGTAGGTCCCCTGCTACGGTCACACTTCCGTCGGCTCCGCCCAGGCGAGAGCTTTGACCCCAGCGCCGGTCGAGACGACGGCTACTTCCCCTTGTCCGTCTTCACCCAGTTCCGGCCTGTGGAAAGGGGCCCGTATCAGTATCGGCTGACTTTCTCCAGCGAGAGCGCCCGTCCTGAGCAGTGGTTCGGACGCTTCGGGCAACGCGCCGACGAACAGGACCTCCTGATCGACCTGATCAGCCGCGTCCCTCGCGGCGTTCTCACCGCCATGGTCGATGTGACGGTGAGCTGACCGCTGAATACATGGTCCCTGAACACATGGAACTGGCGGACACGAGCTTCGGTGAGCAGGAAGCAGACGCCAGAGCAGCGACACGCCGCCAACCACGATCAACATGCGGGCTTCCCCCCACACCTTGCTGCCCAGGACGCCTGGGCAGGACGTTGTCCCGGGTAGCTGTCGTTGCTGGCCTGGTAGAGGGCGAAGCCCCAGGCGTGCGGCACACCGGTGAAGCGCATGCGGCACAGCGGCGCGCTGTCCCCGCCGGGCAGTTCGGCTGCCACGTATGCGAATCCGGCGCAGAAGCGGACCGTGATGGCCTCCATCCTGAAGCACATCGCCGCCAGCAAGCCGGTCGGGGAGGTCGTGCGCGCGGATGAGGCCCGCTCCGTCCAGGGCGGGCACCATCGCAGCAGAGGCGTCGTGACTGTCTCCTTGTTCTGAGCACTTGCTGTCGTCGGCAGGCGTCAGTTGTCGAATGGTCCTGGCCGACGGCCGGGTTTGGACAGGGGGGCCACGTGTTGTGAGGGGCGGGAGGATGGGCGGGTGCTGTCCCAGCTCCGGGGTCTGACTCATGAGACATCTGACGGGGGTGTCTTGATCACACAGTGTCGGCCGTTGGTCGGGGATGGTGCGTTGTCGGTATCGGGCTGACGGGGTGTGTCTCGATAGGGGCCTGCCGATCAACGATGAGTCATCACGATTCTGACCACCCGACGCGGCCCGGTGCCGGCAACGCGATGAGCCGAGGGCCGGAAGGTGAACGAGCACGTCCAGTAAGTCTCTTGTCCCGCGTGTGCGCCGTCGACGGTCGGCGGGGGAGGTGGTGCTGGGCGTGGACACGCACCGGGATGTTCACGTGGCTGCAGTGCTCGGTGCTCGGCACCGGCGAGTTCCCGGCCACTACGGCTGGCAACCGCGCCCTGCTGAAGTGGGCCAGAGGGCTGGGTGTGGTGGGACGCGCACCTCCTGGAGGTCTCACGTGCTCGCCCAGGCATGCATCCCCGTGGCACGTCCACGCCCTCCAACGCACCACGGCCAACCCGGCCGAGGCCCTGTCGGTACCCGCGCGGATGGAATGGACCAGATTACGGACCCCGCCGAACCCTTTCCCGTATAGATCGTTGTCGTAGGTATGACGGTACGACGACGTGGCGGGAGCGGGGTGTGGTGAACGAGGCCACGGCAGAAGGCAGCCTCTGGAGGCATCCTGGCTTCGTCCGATACTGGAGCGCGAACGCTGTCGACTTCGTGGGCAGCGGTGTCACTCAGGTGGCCATTCCGCTGATCGCGGTGGTGGCGCTGCACGCCTCTGTCTGGCAGGTCGCGCTGTTGTCGTTCGCGCAGAAACTTCCGCCCTTGCTGGTGTCGCTCCCCGCCGGTGTGCTCGCGGACCGGTACCGCAAGCGTCCGGTGATGGTGGGCGCGGCGCTGGTCGGCGGTGTCGCGTTTCTCATCGTCCCGCTTGCTTGCGAATTGGGCTGGCTGTCTTTGGGGCTGTTGTACGGGGTGGCCCTGGTGGGCGCGGTTTCGGAGGTGTTCGGCTCCACCGCTCGTATCAGCTTCCTTCCCTCGCTGCTGCCCCGTTCGCGGCTGCTGGAGGCCAACTCCAAGCTGGGCGGTGTCAATTCGCTGGCCGACAGTGCCGGCGCTCAGCTCGGCGGTGTTTTGATCACTGTTCTGGGAGCTGCCCCTGCCATCTACCTGGACGTTGCTTCCTACCTGGCCTGTGCCCTCTTCCTCTTTTGTATCCGCACCACCGAACCGGCGGTGGCCCGGCCCACAAGGAACGCGACCTTCCGGGCCGAGATCGCCGAGGGAATGCATGGCTTTCCTCACCACGCTGTGGTCTCTTTACGTGCTGCGCCACCTTCACTATTCGGGTGTGGCATTGGGTACGACGTTGAGCGTGGCCGCGCTCGGCGGGTTCTGCGGCGCCTTCCTCGTCCGCCCGGTGGTCGCGCGGTATGGACCGGTGCGCGTCATGCTCACCTCCCTGGCCCTCGCCCCGTTCACCGAGGTGCCGCTCCTGCTCGCCACGCCCGGTCGCCCGTGGCAAGTGGTCGTCGGTTTGGGGATGTTCGTCCAGTTGGGATGCGCGGTCGTCCAGGGTTCCACCCAGCGCACCGTCCGTCAGGCCGCCTGTGACCCCGCGCTGCAGGGCCGCATGCTCGCCACGAGTCGCTGGGTCGTTTACGGTTCCCAGCCGGTGGCCGCCCTCCTCGCCGGCGCCGCCGGGACCTGGCTCGGGCTGTGGAACGGCCTAGCTGTCGGCACCCTCGCCTTGGTCATCCCATTCCTCGTACTGCGATCTTCCTCGCTCCCCAGCGAGCCTGACGGCGCCGCCGTCCCTCGAAGAAGCTCATCGGACACGTGTGTGTCCGCAAAAGGAAAGTGATGCTGCATGAGCCCTGGAAGAATTCCGGGCCATTTCACCGCGACGGGTCAGGACGTCGCCTGCGTTCATGAGTCAGGCGTGGGACAGTTCATCCTCGAACGGACTCCGGACGGCGTCTATGCGAGCATGACCCTCCCCGGCCTGGCAATCGGCACGGTCGGCGGTGGCACCCACCTCCCCACGCAACAGGAACTCCTGGAAGTGATGGGCTGCACGGGCCGCGGCAGCGCGACCCGACTGGCAGAAGTCATCGCCGGCTTCGCACTGCCCTGGACCTCTCGACGGTCTCGGCAGCCGTTTCCGGACAGTTCGCCAGTGCCCACGAACGCCTTGGGCGCAACCGGCCGGTGCGCTGGCTGCAACTCGACGAGCTGGATGCCCAGTTCTTCGAATCGGCGCTGGGTCACTCCGCAATGCCGGGTGCCAAGGTCACACACGTCGAAGCCGCCCACATTCCCATGGGGCCCAGCGTCCTGTCGGAGCTGACATCGCGGACGGTGAAGAAAGCCGTCGGGCTCTTTCCGATGCAGCTGAGAGTCGACCACGGCGACGTGTAGCAGAAGCTCGACGTCATGGTCAAGGTCAAGCCCACCGACCGGGAAGTCATCAAGATGGCCGGACTGGCTGCCGCCCTGTGCGGCGGCCCGGTGGCAACCCACTACGGCAGATTCGACCAACGCCTGGGATTCGTGGGCTGCGATGTACGGGAACTGGCCCTGTACGAGCAGACCGACACCCGCTTCACCAGCCTGGTCCCGAAACAGTACCGAACCTACCGCGATGACCGCAGAGAGGCGTATGTCATCGTCATGGAATGCCTCGGCGACATGGAGCGAATGGACACCTCGGACCATGCACGCGGATGGTCACGCCGGCATCTCGAAATTGCCCTGCGCGACCTCGGGCAACTCCACTCCATCTGGTACGGCAAGGAACCGGAGCTCCGCCGGATGCCGTGGATCGGGCACATTCCCAACGCCGCTGACATGACGGAGATGAGCGACCTGTGGCTGGCCCTGGCCCACCACTCGGCACAGGAGTTCCCCGAACTCGTCGACAGCCGCCACCGCGACCTGCTGGTTTCGCACATCGGCGCCATCGGACGCTGGTAGCCGCAGATCGAGGCGATGCCGAGAACCCTCGTACACAACGACTTCAACCCCCGCAACCTCGCCATCCGTGCGGACGGCAGGCTGTGCGCCTTCGACTGGGAACTCGCCACCCTGCACATTCCCCAGCACGATCTGGCGGAACTGCTCTGCACTGCCCTGGAGCCCGCCGACATCAACGCCACGGTGGTCGAGGAGCTTTCAGAAGTCCACCGCATCTCGCTCCAGAACCATACTCAGATCGCCAGCGACAGGCCCCAGTGGGAACCGGGTACCGCCTCGCCCTCAGGGACCTGGCCATCAACCGCTTCGGGCTCTACTTCGTGGCACACACCGTGCGCCACTACGGCTTTCTCGAACAGTGGTGGCGCAACCTCTGGGCACTGATCGATCTGGCGGAAGCGGCCGACGGGAGCTGATTCCCACTCCCGGGCGATTTTGCCGCTTTCCAGGTCTTCGGATCGCAAATCGGAACGCACCATTCCGTTAAGCCAACCGGATGAGAGCAGGCGGTAGTGCCGCACGGCGCGGGCCTTGCTTCTCACCAGTGCCGTATCCCATCGAAATGACAAGGCGGACCAGTGGGTTCTGAAGCGATTCGCAGTTCTGTCCGGCATGGCCGTGGCCGTCCTGGCCTCCCCCGCATGCCTCGGGGCCGCGAGTGCCGACACGATCGACCTGGGGGCGGGCGGTCTGCTGTCCAACATCAGCGGTAAGAACGCCTCGGCGCACTCCAACCTGTGCGGCGCCAACAGGGTGGGCCTCCTCAACGACCGAACCTGTGTAACCCGGTACGACTCCCACCGCCACGACAACCGTGAGGTGACCTGACCGAGCGGCGGCCTGCTCTCCAACATCGACTCCCGCAACACCTCCGGGTTCAGCAACAACTGCGGGACGGAAACCGTCGGAATCCTGAACCACACCACCTGCATCACCGAAGACAAGTAGGTCACGCAGGCGGGCCACACCCGGGACGGCAACGTCCCCCAACCGTCGTATGCATCCCACGGGTTGTCCCGGGGTGGCCCGGCCCCAACGGACGCGCCGAGAGGGGCGGTGGCGTCGGTGACCTCCGTGGCCCGGCTGATGCCGGACCAGGACGTCGGCGCCGTCCTGGTGACCGAGGAAGGACATCTGCGGTGCCTGGTGAGCGACCGTGACCTGGTGCTGTGGGCCTGCGCCGAAGGCGCCGACCCTGAGCGGGCGACGGTGATGCAGGCGGCCAGCGACGACCTGGTCACCATCACCCCGGACGACAGCCTGGACCGGGCGGTCCCGCTGAGCGCGAGCACTCCGTACGGCAGTTCTCGGTCGTCGAGGGCGACCGTCCGGTGGGCGTGGGCATCCTCTCCCTGGGTGACCTTGCAATGGAACGCGACGAGAAATCCGCCCTCGGCGACATCAGCGCGGCCCGGCCCAACACATGAGGACAGAGCGCCGGCCGGGGCCAGCAGGTCGGCAGCCGACGTTGACATCGGCGCTGTAGGCGCCCGGCTTGAACAGCACGGCGTAGCGCTGGGATCCGTATCAAGTGCGGCCGGCCTCCCGCTATGAGGGGGCTATGTCCTTCCTATGGAGGGGTAAAGAATTCAACCCGGTACTGCCCGGTAGTCCGTGTTCGGGGCTACGGTCCTCCCGCATCCTGTCATGTCACGCTCACTCGGCGTAACGGGATGCTGTGAGTGTCATGCTCCTGACTGCGCGGTTCCACCGCCGCAACGCGCGTCACGGGCTGCCCATCCAGTGCGATTACCTCACGTCAAACGGAGGCAGTACCCATGCGTGAGTCACGCCCGCGCGGGCGGAGACGGAGTCTGCGAAGACTCGTCGCCGTCGCCTTCCCCGCCCTCGCTCTGACCGTCGCCGGATTCACCGCCGCGCCCACGGCCGGTGCCCAGCCTGCCGCGACCCACCCCCAGACCTCCAAGGTCACGCAGAACAACAAGGCGCTGACCGCTCCCGAGCGGCAGACCTACCACTCCACCGGCAAGGCCGGCCAGAAGGTGCCGACCCAGCACCTGTGTGCCACCGCCGAGCCGGGCCTGGCGTCCTGTTTCGCCCAGCGCCGCACCGACATCGAGCAGCGGCTCGCCTCGGCGCTCGCCGCCGCAGCGCCCTCCGGCCTGTCCCCGGCCAACCTGCACAGCGCCTACAACCTGCCCACCACGGCAGGTTCGGGCATGACCGTCGGCATCGTCGACGCCTACAACGACCCCAACGCCGAGTCGGACCTGGCCACCTACCGTTCCACCTACGGCCTGTCGTCCTGCACCAAGGCCAACGGCTGCTTCAAGCAGGTCAGTCAGACCGGCTCGACCACCTCGCTGCCGACCAACGACACCGGCTGGGCCGGTGAAGAGATGCTCGACATCGACATGGTCAGCGCCGTCTGCCCGAACTGCAGCATCATCCTGGTCGAGGCCAACTCTGCGACCATGGCCGACCTTGGCACCGCTGAGAACGAGGCCGTGGCCCTCGGCGCCAAATTCGTCTCCAACAGCTGGGGCGGCTCCGAGTCCTCCTCCCAGACCAGCGACGACACTTCGTACTTCAAGCACCCGGGTGTTGCGATCACCGTCTCCTCCGGTGACTCCGCCTACGGCGCCGAGTATCCGGCGACCTCCCAGTACGTGACCGCCGTCGGCGGCACCGCGCTCACCACCGCCTCCAACTCCCGTGGCTGGAGCGAGTCGGTGTGGCACACCAACTCCACGGAAGGCACCGGCTCCGGCTGCTCCGCGTACGACCCGAAGCCGAGCTGGCAGACCGACACCGGCTGCAGCAAGCGCATGGAGGCCGACGTCTCCGCCGTGGCCGACCCGGCCACCGGCGTCGCGGTCTACGACACGTACGGCGGTTCCGGCTGGGCGGTCTACGGCGGCACCAGCGCCAGCTCGCCGATCCTGGCGAGCGTCTACGCGCTCGCGGGCGCCCCGGGCGCGAGCGACTACCCGGCGAAGTACCCGTACTCCCACACGAGCAACCTGTACGACGTGACGAGCGGCAACAACGGCTCCTGCTCCCCGTCGTACTTCTGCACGGCCGGTACCGGCTACGACGGCCCGACCGGCTGGGGCACCCCGAACGGCACCGCCGCCTTCACCGCCGGCTCCAGCAGCGGCAACACGGTGACCGTCACCAACCCCGGCAGCCAGTCCACCACCACCGGCGGCTCGGTCAGCCTGCAGATCAAGGCCACCGACAGCGGCGGCGCCTCCCTCACCTACAGCGCCACGGGCCTGCCGACCGGCCTGTCCATCAACAGCTCCACCGGCCTGATCTCCGGTACGGCGTCCACCGCGGGCACCTACCAGGTCACCGTCACCGCCAAGGACTCCACCGGCGCCTCCGGCTCGACGTCCTTCACCTGGACCGTCGGCTCCGGTGGTGGCGGCTGCACGTCCGCGCAGCTGCTGGCCAACCCGGGCTTCGAGTCGGGCAGCACCGGCTGGAGCGCGACCAGCGGCGTCATCGTCAACGACACCGGTGAGGCCGCCCACAGTGGCTCGTACTACGCCTGGCTCGACGGCTACGGCTCCTCGCACACCGACACCCTGTCCCAGTCGGTGACGATCCCGGCAGGCTGCAAGGCCACGCTCACCTTCTACCTGCACATCGACACCTCGGAGACCACCAGCAGCACCCAGTACGACAAGCTGACGGTCACCGTCGGTTCGACCACCCTGGCGACGTACTCGAACCTCAACCACAACTCCGGGTACGCGCAGAAGACCTTCGACCTGTCCTCGCTGGCAGGCCAGACGGTCACCCTCAAGTTCAACGGTGTGGAGGACTCCTCCCTGCAGACCAGCTTCGTCGTGGACGACACCGCCCTGACGACCAGCTGACCCCTGCGGCACCCGATCCCGCACACGACAGGCCCGGCCCGTCGTGTGCGGGACCCTTGCGTGTGGATCCGGTTCGCGCCGGTGATTCCGCAGGGGCTGGGCCCGCGCTGCAGGTGCAGCGCGGGCCCAGCCGTCGTCGGGCTGAGAGCGGCGTCGTCAGAAGGCGCCGGTGCCGTGGGGTGTGCCGAGGCCGGTCGGCCCGTCGTATCCCGGCTTTGCGGTGCAGAGGTAACTGCCTCCGCAGGAGCCCTTGCTGCCCGAGGTGACGTCGTTGAGCGCCGAGGTGTGGCTGTACGGATACGAGCCGCCCGCGACCTGGGAGGTGTTTCCGGCCAGTGCGTAGACGCTCGCGATGATCGGCGACGAGACGCTGGTGCCTCCGACTTCGACCCATCCGTCGGCACCCTGTGCGACTCCGAGTTGAAGCTCGGTGTCGCACACCAGTCCGCCGCCGCAGCTGTTGTACGTGTCGTAGACCGCCACCCCGGTGTTGGGGTCGGCGACCGCCGACACATCGGCGACAGTGCGCTTGGCGCATCCGGAGTCATGCTGCCAGGAGGGCTTGGCCTCGTACGCCGAGCAGCCCGAGCCCGCGCCGCTCCAGGCGGTCTCGGTCCAGCCGCGGGAGTTGGACGCCTTGCTCAGCGCGGTGCCGCCCACGGCGGTGACGTACGGGGAGGAGGCGGGCCAGGAGGCGCCGTAACCGGAGTCACCCGAGCTCGCTGTGATCGCGACGCCGGGGTGGTGGAAGTGGGAGTCGAAGGAGGTGATGGTGTTGTCCTCGGGCCCGCCCCAACTGTCGGAGACGGAGACGACGCCCGGCGTGGTGGCGGCGGTGTCCTCGGCCTTCATGAGATCCGTGACGTCCGACGAGTCCGCCTCGACCAGGAGGATGTGGCAGCCAGGGCATGTCGCCGAGACCATGTCGAGGTCGAGGCTGATCTCCTCGGCCCATCCGTAGTCGCCGGAGGGCAGCGGCGATGCCTGGCCATGCTGATTCACCTTGCGGAAGCAGCCGTTGGCGGTGGTGCACGACGGCAGGCCGTAGGCTCTGCGGTAAGCGGCCAGGTCCGATTCGGCATTCGGGTCGTTGTAGGCGTCGACGATGGCCACCGTCCGGCCGGATCCCGAGGTGTCGCCCAGGTTGTAGGCGGATCGCAGATCGGACGGCTTGTATCCCGCCGTGGTCGGGGATCCGGTGGTGAACGGTGACATGCGGCCCGAGGCGGTGCGGTGGTCCTTCAGGAGGCCGAAACAGCGGACTTGTCCGGATTGCGAGGGGTGGGCGCAGCCGAAGCCCGTCGTACTCGCGGAGGTGGACGTGAGCGGGGCGGACGAGACCGCGGTGGCCTGAGCGCTGGTGGCCAGGCCGACGGTGAGGGCGGTGACGGTGAGTGTGAGCATCGCGGTGAGGGCCGCTGCCGTCCGCCGCAGCGGGCGTGTCGGTTCGTGGCGGTGGATCACCAGGGATCCGGAGGGTATCTGGCGTCGGTGCATCGAGCCTCCGCGCGGTTTGAGGCGATTCGGGAGGGCTGCATGGCGAAGAGCGGCATTGACAGACGGCATGTCAGGAGACATGTGAGGTGAGCTGCGGGGTCGGGTGGTCTCACCATGAGGCTGCCGTCTTGTGCTGGTCAAGGTCATGCCAATGCAGGTCTTGTGAGGCTGACGCGGTCAGGGAGTGAACCAGTGCTGGTGCTGGCGTGACCGTGGCGGTACTCACTATGTGACCGCGAAGCCCCTGTGCGATCTGCGGGATGAGTTTCCTGACGGGATATCGACGCCTGCCAAAGTCGGAACCGTGCGCGAACTGAAGGCCCCGAAGATCCCGGCTTGGCCGGCGTAGTGGCCGAGGACGTTGCGCAGCTCGGCGACGTTGTGGTCCACCGCGGTGAGGTGGGCGACCGGGGTGAGGGTGGTCTCCTGGGCGATCCGCCCGGTGACGTTGACGGTCCGGCCTCTCGTGGAGCCGCCGGCGCCGTAGGTCACAGAGGCGAAGGTGGGCAACAGCGTCTCCAGCCGGCGGATCGCGGTCCACAGGCCGGCTTCGGCCGCTGTGCTGCGGAATGGCATGAATGCGAATGAGGGCTGATGCGTTCTCCGGTGCCGGGGCCGGGGAAGAACGGCAGATGCGTCCTTCCCCGGCGGACTGGGCTTGCGGTCAGGACGAGGAGAGTTCCTCACGGACCGTACGGGCGGCGGTGACCAGGCTCTCCAGCGAGGATCGGGTCTCGGGCCAGCCGCGGGTCTTCAGCCCGCAGTCGGGATTGACCCAGAGGCGCTCCGCGGGGATCGCCTTCAGGCCGGTGCGGAGCAGTTCGGCGGCTTCCTCGGTGCTCGGGACGCGCGGGGAGTGGATGTCGTACACACCCGGCCCGGCCTCGCGCGGGTAGCCGTGGGCCGCGAGTTCGCGGGCGACCTGCATGTGTGAGCGGGCGGCTTCCAGGCTGATGACGTCGGCGTCGAGGTCGTCGATGGCCTGGACGATGTCGCCGAACTCGGCGTAGCACATGTGGGTGTGGATCTGGGTGTCCGGCCGTACTCGGCTGGTGGTGAGCCGGAAGGCTTCCGTGGCCCATGCCAGGTAGCCGGGGTGGTCGGCGGCGCGCAGGGGCAGGGTCTCGCGCAATGCTGGCTCGTCGACCTGGATGACCGAAGTCCCGGCCGCCTCAAGGTCGTTCACCTCGTCGCGCAGGGCGAGGGCGACCTGGCGGGCGGTGGCTCCGAGCGGCTGGTCGTCGCGGACGAAGGACCAGGCCAGCATGGTGACCGGTCCGGTCAGCATGCCCTTGACCGGCTTCTGCGTCAGCGACTGGGCGTACGACGTCCAGCGCACCGTCATCGGCTCGGGGCGGCAGATGTCGCCGGCCAGGATCGGCGGACGCACGTACCGGGTGCCGTAGGACTGGACCCAGCCGTGCTGCGTGGCGAGGTACCCCGTCAGCTGCTCGGAGAAGTACTGGACCATGTCGTTGCGTTCGGCCTCGCCGTGCACGAGGACATCCAGGCCGGCCTTCTCCTGGAAGGAGATGACTTCGCCGATCTCGGCCTTGATGCGCTCCTCGTAGCCGGCCGTGTCGATCCGCCCGGCGCGCAGGTCGGCGCGGGCGGTGCGCAGTTCGCCGGTCTGCGGAAAGGAGCCGATGGTCGTGGTCGGCAGCAGGGGCAGACCGAGGTGGGCGCGCTGAGCCGCCGTGCGTTCGGGGTACGGCTGCGAGCGACGGGCGTCCGCCTCGTTGACGGCGGCGGTGCGAGCCCGTACGGCCGGGTCGCGGGTGATCGGCGAGCTCGCGCGGGAGGCCAGGTCGGCGCGGTTCGCGGCGAGTTCGCCGGTGATCGAGCCGGTGCCCTGCGTGAGGCCCTTGGCGAGCGTGACGATCTCGCTCGTCTTCTGCTGTGCGAAGGAGAGCCAGCGCCGGATCTGCGGGTCGATGTCCCGCTCCCGGGCGGAGTCGAGCGGCACGTGGAGCAGGGAGCAGGAGGCGGCCACGTCGACCCGGTCGGCCAGCCCGAGCAGGGTGCCGAGGGTGGACAGCGACTTCTCCAGGTCGTTGGCCCAGATGTTGCGGCCGTTGACGACCCCGGCGATCAGGCGCTTGCCGGGCAGCCCGCCCACGGCGGCGAGCGCGTCGAGGTTGGCGGCGGCGGACTCGGTGAAGTCCAGTGCGAGACCGTCGACGGGAGCCTTGGCCAGTACCGGCAGCGCGTCGCCGAGCCGGTCGAAGTACGAGGCGACCAGCAGCTTTGGCCGGTCGGTCAGGGCACCGAGGTCGCGGTAGGCGCGCGTGGCGGCATTCAGTTCGGCGGGAGTGCGGTCCTGGACCAGGGCGGGCTCGTCGAGCTGCACCCACTCCGCGCCGGCCGCGCGCAGGTCGGCGAGGACCTCTGCGTACACCGGCAGCAGGCGGTCGAGGAGGGTGAGCGGGTCGAAGCCGGCGGGCACGCCGGGGGCCGGCTTGGCGAGCAGGAGGTAGGTGACCGGCCCGACGAGTACCGGACGGGCGGTCAGACCGAGGGCGAGTGCCTCCTTCAATTCCGCGACCTGCTTGGCGGGGTGGGCCGTGAACACGGTGTCCGGGGCCAACTCGGGCACCAGGTAGTGGTAGTTGGTGTCGAACCACTTCGTCATCTCCAGCGGTGCCACGTCCTGCGTGCCGCGGGCCATCGCGAAGTAGCCGTCCAACGGGTCCGCGTCGACGGCCTCGCGGTGGCGGGCGGGGATCGCGCCGACCATGACGGTCGTATCCAGGACGTGGTCGTAGTACGAGAAGTCGCCGGCCGGGACCTCGTCGATGCCGGCCTCGGCGAGCTGCCGCCAGTTGGCGGCGCGCAGGAGGGCGGCGGTGGAGCGGAGGGCGTCGGCGGTGACGCGGCCCTTCCAGTAGCCCTCGATTGCCTTCTTCAGTTCCCGGTCCGGGCCCTGGCGGGGGTAGCCGTACACGGTGGCCTGTGCTGCCGCGGCTGCGGTCTTGGTGGTCACGGAGATCTCCTTCGCGAGATGAATCCCTGAGATCCCGGGTGACGGGACGAGAGCGCGAAGGGGTGACGGACCGGACGGCAGCGGCCGTACGACCGTCCGTCTGGTGTGTACGCCGACCCGCCCACGAGGTCACCGGGATATCCGCGCACGAGTGGGTCGCACACGGGCAGCGGGCAGGTCTTCGGACTCGCGGGCCCATCCTCCGGACGGAGGACACCTACTGGCCGTCGCTTCCCAGGCCCGGTATGTCGGACTCAGTGCGTATGACGGCGGTCGTTCCCGCTCACCGCTGCGGGGCAGTCCCGGATTCCCACCGGGTTCCCTCTTACGACGCATCCCGCCTGGCGGACGGGGCGAACCAGCTGCACCGGCCAGCCTACGGGCCCACTTCCGGACGCGGCGTGTCCCGTCCACCATCCGGATGGTGAGGTGGCCCACGCGGCGGACGGGCGTGAAACGGACCGAGGGCGGGAAGCGCCGCACTCGCGCTTCCCGCCCTCTTCCCAGTCGCGCCGCGCGGGACCCTCACCCCTGCGGCGAAGTGCGCGGGCCCCTCAGCCCGCATCTACCAGGCCCTCAGCCCTGGTCGTAGGTGTATCGGCGACCTGACCCGCAAGCAGCAGACCGCCGAGACCGCGAAGGCGAAGATCCGCTTCCTGGAGACCAACCCAGCCACCCGCAACCTGACCGCCGTGAAGAAGAAGCGGTACGTCCTGCTGAGTGGGCAGGCGATGAACCCGTCCATCCGAACGGTCGAGGGGATCGAGCAGGTCGCGGCGGGACTGCGCGACTTCGGGCTCGCCAAGTGAGCCTGCGCGCGCTGCTGTTGACCGGCGGCGGCCTGGTCGCGTTGCTCGCCTCGGTCGCCGTCCCCGTGACGATCGGGCCCGCAGACATCTCCACCGGCGACGTGTGGGCGTCCGTCGCGGCCCATCTCGGCTTCGGCGAGGTCGGGTAGCCGGAGCCCATCGCTGGGCCCCGGCCCCCTCAGAACCGGACGTGCGGCTTTCACCGCATCCGGCTCAAGCAAGCCACTTGGGCTTCGTGGGACAGGAACTTACGGTCCGATCTCCGTCGTTTGCATGATGCTGACGGTGACAATCGGCATGCACGAGGCGGGGGTTGGCTCGTGCGTCTGTACCGCCGTCTCTCCGGTAAACGAGGTGGTGCTTGTTGAGCAGCTTCCTCGACGCCGAGAACCAGGCAATCCACTCGCGCATATTGTCCGGCTCATATTCGGCTCCTTCGATCAGCGCCTCACGACACAAAGGACACACGCCCCTCTGTCGCGCCGCCAGGAGAAGACTCGTCTTTCCCATCGGCGGTGGCGCTTTGATACGGCGACGCGCCCGCCAATAGCCCTTCAGGGCCGGATCGTCCGGAGACGCCGCCCCCTTCACCGGGACATGGCGGGTATATGCAGTCCAGGCGAACTTCTGGAGGTAGGCCCCACTGGCGTGGTCGCCGAACACCCAGTTGTCCCGTCTGGACTTGTTGAATCGACCGAAATAGTGGCGCTTGATCCACAACCCCGAACGGTTCTGGTGGCTGTGTTTCGCCCACTTGTAGAGCAGCGTGAACATGTAGAAGTCCATCGAGCAGAACACTCGGTGCGACGCCACACCCCGGTAGTACGCACTCCAACCCTTCACCACCGGGTTGAAGGCACGGATCACGGCCTTGGCGGGGCCGCCCCGCAGGGCGCGCATGTCCGTCCGCAGCCGTTTCCGGAGTTTGTTGCACGCTGCCTTGCTCGGCCGGATGACCAGCTTGTCCCCGTGCCGCTGCACGGTGAACCCCAGAAAGTCAAACCCCTCATCGAGGTGGACCACTTGAGTCTTGGCCTCGTTGAAACGCAGACCTCTGGGCGCAAGCCAGGCCGCCAAATCCTCCTTGACCCGATATGCCTCCTCCTCGCTGTGGCACAACGCCACCAGGTCGTCGGCATAACGGACCAACACGGGTACCCCTGGAGCGGTATGGCCCTCCCGCCCTTTGTGCTTCTCATAGCGGAATCCCGCGGCCTTCTCCATCCCATGCAGAGCAATGTTCAGCAGCAAAGGGCTGACGACGCCGCCCTGGGGAGTTCCCTCCTCGGTCGGCGCCCAACGGCCGTTCTCCATCACGCCGGCCCGCAGCCAGGCACGGACCAGGTCCCTGGCGGGGAACTGCCCGATCATGGCCATCAGGTGGTCGTGACTGATGCGGTCGAAGGCCCCTTCCAGATCCGCATCCAGCGCCCAACGGCGCTTCGCCTTCGGTCCTCGTGTGGAGGCCCGGATGGCGGAGATCGCGTCCTGGCAGCCTCGTCCGGGGCGAAAGCCATAGGCTCTCGCCTCGAACTGGGCCTCCCACTCGGGCTCCAGAGCGTTCTTCACGCGGGCCTGGAGCACCCGGTCACGGATGACCGGGATGCCGAGCGGGCGCTGCTTACCGTTCGCCTTGGGGATGTACACGCGCTTGACCGGCTGAACCTTCCACGGAGTGGACGACCGGTGGCTGTGCGCTGCCAGTTTGGCCCGCGCCGCCGGAGTGAGGGCGCGTTCTCCGTCGATGCCAGCGGTCTTGCGACCACTGCTCTGCTGCGCCACCCGGCGCACGCTCACCAGCGTATTGCTGCGGCTTCGCAACATGAGCTTTTGCAAGTTCCGGACCTTTTTCAGGTCCCCTTCCCGCAATGCCTTGAAGATCCGCTGCCTCAGCCGCCGTACGTTCCTCTCACACGTGGTCCAGTCGATGCTGTGCCACGCCTGTGTGAATGGCCCGTCCTCAGGTCCGTTCACCTCGGACGCGCGGGCAGTCGCATCTGCCACTGTGGTGCTCATGCGCGCCTCCGGCATCTAACTTGTCCCTTGGTTCTAGCGTCTTTGCGTTGGGGCTTCAAAGGCTCACCTGGTCCACGTGGGCGCCCTTTCGGGCCGGGCCACCAGGGCCCGTATCCGGCGGGTTATGGCGGACAGCATGTGGAGAGTCGCTGTCCGGTTTCCCCTGACCTTTCGGCCAACCGGCATTCGCTTCTTGGACCATCCTGTTCCTGCCGGGGAGTTGGGCCTTCCTTACGGTTGGCTTACCGGTCGAACCGGACTCCGACAGGGTTTCCGTGTTCCGCATTCCGAAGATGCGGCTGGGGTGGGCGCTCCCTATACCCCGTGGCCAGCGGTGTCCTACCTCCGATGTTGCTTGCACCGGAGGCCGCCTGTGCCTTGCAGCACCGGGCCATCCCCCGCGAAAACAGACCATCTCGGGGGTCCCATATCGAGGCATCAACCAGGAGTTCACGCACGTTCGCCCGTCCAGCCTTCCCCTTGCCTGTGGCCCTCGATGGCCGAGGTGCCCTTGGGCGTGAACGCTCAGCTTCACACCCCGCCGTCACCGACGACGCATGTGAGCGCGGGGACAAATCGCGACACTGATTAGGAGGAAATCCCTTGTCTGAACCTCTCCACGAGAATCACCTCACTTCCGGAAATGCGGCCTCACGTCGCACAGCAAGTTGGCGCCACTGCGGGACGGCATCGTGTGGAATCTGCGGATGCCGCGTACCCTGCTCGCCGCCGTGTGCGGAGCCGGACTCGCGGTGTGCGGTGCGGTGATGCAGTCCCTGCTGCGCAATCCGCTGGCCGACCCGTTCGTGCTCGGGGTCTCCTCCGGCGCGTCCACGGGAGCGGTCGCCGTGGTCGTACTGGGCGTGGGCGGGGAAGCGGTGTCCCTTTCGGCGGGCGCCTTCCTTGGCGCGCTGCTCTCCTTCGCCCTGGTGCTGCTGCTCAGCTACACCCTCGGCGGCAGCTCCGACCGGGTCGTGCTGTCCGGGGTGGCCGCCATGCAGCTGTTCTCCGCGTTGACCTCCTTCATCGTGCTGACCTCGGCCGACGCCGAGACCACCCGAGGCGTGCTGTTCTGGCTGCTCGGCTCGCTCACGGGCGCGGATTGGGGCCAGGTGCTGCTGTGCGCCGTCGTGCTCGGTGTGGTCCTCGCGATCTGCCTCGGTCACGCCCGGACCCTTGACGCCTTCGCCTTCGGCGACGAGGCCGCCGCCGGACTCGGTGTCCACGTCGTCCGCACCCGCCTGGTCCTGCTCTGCGCGACCGCGCTGCTGACCGCTGCCCTGGTCAGCTGCGTCGGCGCGATCGGCTTCGTCGGCCTGGTCCTGCCGCACGCCACCCGTGCGTTGACCGGCGCTGGGCACGCCCGTCTCCTGCCCGTCACGGCGCTGACCGGCGCGGTGTTCCTGGTGTGGGTGGACACCCTGGCCCGTACTGTCCTTGACCCCCAGGAGGTCCCGGTGGGCGTGGTGACATCCCTCATCGGCGTACCGGCGTTCGTGGCCGTGCTCTACCGAGGACGGAGCAGGGCATGACCAGCCTCCACGCGGACGGCGTCGTACGGCGCTTGGGCGACAAGGTCGTCGTCGACAACGTCACCCTCACCCTCCGCCCCGGCGAGACCGTCGGCCTCCTCGGCCCCAACGGCTCCGGAAAATCCACCCTGTTGAGACTGCTGGCCGGTGTCCTCGCCCCCACCGCCGGAGTCGTGACCCTGGACGGGCGCCCGCTCACCGAGGTCGGCCGCCGAGTCACCGCACGCCGCATCGCCACCGCCGAGCAGCACGCCGACACCCAGACCGAACTGACCGTCCGCGACGTAGTCGCCCTCGGCCGCATCCCGCACCGCCGCGCCTGGACACCCACCACGGCGGCCGACACGGCAGCCGTCAACGAGGCCCTCGCGCGCGCCGGCCTGACCGACCGCGCAGGCCAGTCCTGGCACACCCTCTCCGGCGGCGAACGCCAACGCACCCAGATCGCCCGCGCCCTCGCCCAGGAACCCCGCGAACTCCTCCTCGACGAACCCACCAACCACCTCGACATTCAGCACCAGCTCGACCTCCTGGAGCTGATCGCCGGCCTGCCGGTCACCACGGTGATCGCCCTGCACGACCTCAACCTCGCCGCGATGTACTGCGACCGCCTGCTCGTCCTGCGCGACGGCCGCGCGGTCACCGAGGGCACCCCGGCCGAGGTCCTCACCCCCACCCTCATCGAGCAGGTCTACGGGGTCCGCGCCGAGGTCACGTCCGACCCCGGTCACCCCGTGATCCGCTTCCTTCGCCCAGCGGCCACGGCGGACAGAATTTCCCTGAAGAGAGGCACGACGAGTGACGTCCGACCAGCGTTCTGAAGGAACCCATACGGAGCGTGCCCCTGCCGGAGAAGAAGGCTGCCTTACAGCGAAGGTTCACCAACGTCAGGGAAGTCTGAGTGCGCTGGTCAGAGGTGCAGCCGCTTAAGCCGGCCACCGGCAGCCGCGTACCGCGAGTGCGGCGGGCCGGGGGTGTGAACGTCGTTGTGACGGTCGCTGGATGGAGAGCTGGGACGAGGATGCCGTGCGCGCACGGATACGGGAGATGGCAGCACGGGATCCGCGGGAGTGCTTCGGGGCGCACACGCACCGGTACGAGTTGGCGCCTCGGCTGTCAGAGGCGGAGATCCGGGCGTTCGAGGAATCCCATGGCATCGATCTGCCGATGTGGTATCGGTCCTTCGCCGCTGAGGTGGGAAACGGCCCCGCCGGTCCCTGCCAGGGGTTGATGCCGTTGACCGTCCCCCGCCCAGAGGCCGGCGAGGAGTGGGCCGTGGACGGCGAGTGGCAGAAGGACCGACTGCCGGGCCGACTCGCCGAGCCATTCCCTCTGGCCGAACCCGGGCGGATCGGCGCACCGGCCGATGCGCTGACCCGGGGCACGCTCATGCTGACCGAACAAGGCTGCGGCATGTTCATCCGGCTGGTCCTGAACGGCCCGCGAGCCGGCGAGGTCTGGCAGATCGATCCCGACTGGGGTGGCTTCATACCTGTGAGCCCCGGGTTTCGCACCTGGTACCCCGATTGGCTGGAGAATCCGTAGGTGCGCGCTGGGCAGGCAACATGAACTCCCTAGTTCATCGATTGCGGTGATCAAGCCGCAACTACGGCCAGCCACACCCGATCACAACAGCTCATAATCAAACGCGAGAACAGGGAACTGCTTCCAGAAGCGCACAGTCAAGGGTCTCGGCAGCCCTTCTTTTGCGCCGAGCGGACAACGAGCCGCGAACGCCAGAGTGGTGCGAGACACCCCATGTGTATGCCCCGCAGTCTTGTGCGGCACCCCTTGACCGTCCCGTTCGATCGGGGCATGCTCATCCTGCTTCTCAGCTGTCCCAGCGACTGGTACGCCGGACTGCACGCTGAGGGTCGCCTGGGCGACCCTCGCCGCATCCATCCCATGTATCGACTTCGTCGCCCTCGCCATCTCAGCTGGTGCCCGTCGGTAAGCAGTGCAACGCGACAGACAAAATCAAACACGAGGCAACATGACAGCAGATCCGCGCGCAATGTCCACGAGGGCCCTCGCCGCCGGAACTGGCTGTCCCGCGCAGAACAGGAGTTTCAACGACCGAGTCGGCCCCCGGTCCGGACCCCGGGGGCGGGTCCGGATCGGAGCGGCACGGCGCCGACGGAGATGCGAGCGGTGCGGGCGGTTCGGCGGGTACCTACTGCGGTACGCCGACCGGCGGCAGAGGCATGACCGGCATCCCGTGGGTCGTGGCCCGCGCGCAAGCAGTCACCGTCCGCGTCGGCGCGGCAGGCTCCCAGCGCCCCCGACGGCAGTGACGCAGCTGCGGAAGCGTGGCTGCGGCGGGCAGCCGACTCCGAGGGTCTTGGTGCACAACCGACCCTGGCTGTCCCTGGATATGACCAGGGATTCCACCGGCGACGGTGCCGACCTGACGCTTTGGGTCTGCAACGGCGGCAGTAACCAGCGGCGAAAGCTCGGACAGGCGCAACGGCCAGACCGCCTTCTTTGCGCTCGGCGCGGCCTGACCCGCTCAGGCACCGGTACTCCGGCAGCGGTATCTCCTGGCGCTCAGGTCTGGCCGCAGTGATGTCGGCGCGGTCCGGGTCCCGCTGCCCGGCCGCTGCGACGACACGGCGGGTGAGCCGCGCCTTCAGCGGAGCCGGCACCAAGCAATGCGAACCCTGTTCCTGAAGGAGAGTGTATGAAGACCTGTGGAAGCCGCCTCCGGCGCTTAACCCCGGTCGGCCTGGTCGTCGCGATGCTGTTGAGCCTGCTCGGACTGCAGGCGGCGACCGGGACCGGAGCGCACGCCACCACCAACCAGTTCCACGGCGTGAACTGGGCCGACCCCAACGACAACTTCGTCACCGGGAACATCACGCCGGTCGGCCTGTCGAACACGGATGACTATTCGACGACGTACGCGAAGGCCACCTCCATCCTCAAGGGCTTCCAGGCGTTGGGAGCCAACACCGTGCGCATGGGCTTCAACCGGGCGACTGTTACCGGCAGTTGGTGGAACAGCTACACCGCCGCCTTCGATGCGGCCACCGCGCTGGGCATGAACGTCGTGCTCGTCCCGTGGCTGCAGAGCGGTGTGATCGGTGACACCAACTCGTTCTACGCGATGTGGGACACCGTGATCAGCAAGTACGCGGGCAACAGCCGGGTGTACTTCGGCATCATGAACGAGCCTTGGGGCTACAGCACCACCGACGAGGACAACATCGCGGCGGCCTGGGTGGCGCACTACTCCCAGGTACCCCGCGGCCGGATCCTGGTGCCCGGCGCCTGGGAGGGGAACCTGTGCGCCGTCGGCGCCGACTCCCGCCTCGACGGCACCCTGCTCTCGCTCCACGACTACACCCTCGGCGGAGAGACCCACCCCACCGAGGCCGAGTGGATCACCAGCTTCGAGAACAACGTCTGCGGATACGACAGCCGCGCCGTACTCACCGAGTTCGGTGTCCCGATGAACACCGGTGTGAACTACAACGGGCCACGCGACGGCGTCAACGACGTGTCCTTCCTCTACGCGCTCACCGACACCGTGCGCAAACAGGGCATGGGCTCGATCCTGTGGACCGGCGTGAAGTTCGCCGACCAGACCCAGGGCCCAGGCCCGTGCGAGAACGCCTCCTGCGCCATCACCTCCCTGCAGGGCAGCGCGCCGAATTACACGCTGAGCATCAACAACCAGTCCGGTCTCGACCGGCTTCAGTACGGCTGGGGCACAGGCGGCCAAGGCGGCGCCACCGGCCCCGTCCACGCGGTCGGCGCAAACAAGTGCCTGGACGTGCCCGGCGCAACGCAGACCAACGGGACAGTGACGCAGATATGGGACTGCAACAGCGGCAGCAACCAGACCTGGACACACACCGCGAGCAACCAGCTCACGGTCTACGGCGCCGGGAAGTGCCTGGACGCCGCCAACAACCAGACGACCCCCGGCACCCCGGTGGAGATCTGGGACTGCAACGGCGGCGCCAACCAGCAGTGGATCCTCAACGCCGACGGCACGATCACCGGTAAGCAGTCGGGGCTCTGTCTCGATGTGACCGGGGCGTCCACCGCCGACGGCGCCAAGCTCGAACTGTGGACCTGCACCGGACAAAGCAACCAGCAGTGGAAACTCGGCTGACGCCACCGCACCTCAGCAGCCGTCCGGGACTGCGCCCCGGACATCCCGCGGTGCGCGGGACGGGTCCGCACTACCGTCCCGCACACCGCGGCAGCGCGTGAGTAGCGAGCGAGTAGCAGAGCGGCGTCGCCCGGTGCGGCGTTCGGGGAGGATCGCGTCCACCACCGTGTCACCCAGCTCCTCAAGAGAGGTGATCGTGTGGTTCAGGACCCGCAGCAGTTCAGTGATTTTCCGGTCGACGGCGCGATCGCGGCTTTCCACCAGTGCGTCGTCACCACGGCGTCCACCGACGATCCGTCCCGGTGACGAGGCAGATGAGCCCGGAGGGGGTCGTGCGGATGCCGTAGCTCCGGCCGGCAGGTCTGTCACGGGCCGTCCGACGGTGTCCTCCGCCGTCCGGCCCAGCAGCTGACACCCTCCATCGCTCCAGCCTGGATCCGCTCCTGGAGGGCATCCCAGCCGGCGCGTTCGGGAACGCGGAGGCCGCTGATCCTCACGCAGGGCTGCACACCCGCCGGTACGGGGCGTCAGGAACGTAGGTCTGCCACTGGGACGGGCTCAGACCGGACCCGCCTGTGCGGGCGCACACCCGCGACAGGGCGCGGGCAGGGTCGAGATCGTACCGCTGGAGGGGGACATGGGCGCTGCCCGCGTACAGGGTGGTGCCGCGGGCGTCGAACGCGAGGGTGTACACCGCGTCCCCGGGAGTGGTGAGCAGCCCGCCGATCCGTTGCCCGGCCGGCACGTCCCACAGTTGCAGGCCGCCGTCGCTTCCGCGACGAAGGCGCCTTGTGCAATCCCCGCGTGCGCCAGATCGGCCGCAGTGTCCGGCGACCGCTCGTTGCTGTTCCAGTTGAGGCACCCTGATCCCAGTTCAGGGGAACTGGTTGTGCCGTCAGCTGGCGCCACTCACCGGTAGTTCGTTGGATCCGGAGGTAGAGGTCAATGCCGTGTCCGGTGGTGACCGCGTCGATCAGGGTCTGGAGCTCGGAGGGTGGGCCCTTGTCCGTCCAGGCTCGCCACCAGCGATTGAGTGTGACGTCAGATCACTCAATTCCGATGAATAGCCAGGGTTACGGCGTTGTCGGCTATTGAAGGTCGGGGCCGGAACCGTGTGGCTGAGAATCCGGGCTGCTGACTGGGGATGGTGGTTCGGCTGCTGGTGAACGCCAATCTCCGGCGGGACCCGTCCGCATATCCTCCGGACATGGTTGATCAACGCTCGGTCGACGTTGGCGAGGTCCGGCTGGCTTATCAGCTGTGGGGTCCTGCGGATGGTCCGCCGCTCGTTCTGTTGCACGCGCTGGGCAAGGATGCCACCGACTGGGAGGCGGTTGTGCCCGCCCTCGCCCGGGGTCGAAGGGTGTATGCCCTCGATCTTCGCGGTCACGGCCGAAGCGACTGGCCGGGGGACTACTCACTCGAACTCATGCAGGCCGATGTGCTCCGGTTCTTGGACGCACTGGGAATTGGACCAGTGGATCTGATCGGGCACTCCATGGGCGGGCTCGTGGCCTATCTGCTCGCGGAGGACCATCCGCAACGGGTGAGCCGGCTTGTCCTGGAGGATGTGTCGGTTCCCCGTCCCCGGGAGCCGGGCACCCCGGCCAGACCGGACGGCGCCCTGACCTTCGACTGGGAGATGGTGTTGGCTGTCAGACGGCAGATCGACCAGCCCGATCCCAGGTGGCTGGAGCGACTCGACCGGATCACCGCCGGGACCCTCGTGATCGCCGGCGGCCCACAAAGTCATGTTCCCCAGGCCGGAGTCGCTGAGCTCGCTCGCTGCATCCCTGGCGGGCGAATGGTCACCATCCCGGTGGGACACCTGATCCACCACGCAGCGCCGGAGGCGTTCACCGAGGCGGTTTCGGCGTTCCTGGAGGAAGACTTCCGTCCTGCCCGCCAAACATGAGCATGGTCACGGGCCGTGACGTGCGGACGGCCGCACGGGTTCTTCGAGTGTGACCAAGAAGTGGGCTCGTGCGGCCATGTCTCATCCTGCCTTCACGGGCATCTCGCGCGCACATCTCGGCAGTCTGATCGAGGAGTTGGCCGGGCCGTGGCAGGCCCGGCGTGAATCGGCATTGCAGCAGCGGCGGGGAGGGAAGCGTCACCGTGTCGCCGGGGCCGGCCGCAAGCACGAGCTGGTGTTCACCGACCGAGAGCTGGTCGCTTTGGTCCACCTGCGCACTCAGCTCCCGCACGCCGCGTTCGCCGAGCTCTACGGGGTCGGCCGTTCCACCGTCACCGAAGCCATCGGCGAGACCCGCCCGCTGCTCGCCGACCGCGGCTTCGCCGTCCCCGGTCGGCCCGGAGTGCGTCTGCGGACGTGGGCCGACGTGTTCGTATACGCCGATGCGGAGGGCGTGACCTTGCGGATCGACGGGACCGAGACCCAGGTCCGCCGACCGAAGGCCCACCGGCCGGGCCCCTGCGCGTTCGTTTCCGGCAAGAAGAAGCAGAACACCATGAAGACCACCACGATCAGCGACGGACAGGGCCGCATCCTTTGGTCCGGGGCCGACCGGCCCGGAAGAATGCACGACCAGACCGCGATGCGCACCGAGGGCATCGCCGAGCAGTTCCGTCTCCACCCGGACGTGAGAGCCGAGGTGGATGAGGGCTACCGGGGTCTGGCGAACGAATTCCCCGAACAGGTCAGTGCACCGCCGAAGAAGCCGAAGGAGGACGTCGTTCTCGGTGACCAGTACGCCTGGCGTGAGCACCGGCGCCGCCAGTCCTCGGCGCGGATCTGCGTCGAACACGCCAACGCCGAACACAAGCAATGGCGCCCGCTGCAACGCTTCCTCTGACGCCGCGAGCACTACCCGGCCACGCATCGGGCCATCGCCGGCCTGGTCCCCGACCGAGCCGCCCAGCGCCCCACCCGCCCCAAACCGAGCACCGAACTCGTACCCGTTAGCCCGATGAACTGCTAAATCGCCAATTGGGTGAACACTCAACCATCACGCCTCAACATCAATGGCCGACAACCTCGTCAGTCGCCGGAGATGCGGGCGAGGGCGTCGTTGAGATAGGTGATCGACGTTTTGGCGGTGGAGACGGAGACCTTGCAGCCGTTAGTCGAGGTGGAGTCCGAGCCCACGGACTCGCCGATATGGATGCCGTGGTCGACGCCGCCATCGGCGAAGTGACCGTTGTACGGGGTCAGGCCCTTGGGGTCGTCGCGACCGCTGGAGATCGCCGACACGTCGAAGTCGGCGTCACAGTCGGTGCCGTAGAACTCGCAGGTCAGGGACATCAGGGTGACGGTAACCGTGGGACCGGAGGAGCTCGGGTCGAGCGCCGTGGGTGCGGCCCGGAACAACTTCCCGCAGATCTCCTTCGCCGGCGCCACGTCGAAGGACTTCGCATAGGCCTTCAACGCGCCGGTGATCTCGGAAGCCTTCACCACCGGTGCCGGTGACCGCTTCTGGCTGGCGCTGCTGCCGCTGGAGCAGCCGCACACCAACAGCAGTCCCGCGGCGATCGCCGCGGCGGTGGCAAGCGTGAGGGAAGCATCCAACGTGCGCATCGAAGTCCCCAAGGTCATCGGTGCGCTCAGCCTAGCCGGAGGGCGTCCCGGTTTCGAGATCGCCTTTCGGGCCGCCGCCGAGGTCTGCCTCAGTCCATCGGTGCGCCGGCGCATGCACGGCGAGTTGGAGAGAATTGCAGACGAAAGCCTCCTGCGCGGCTTTCCCGGCCGGTGGACGGGCCGGCTGGTCATCGCCGAGCATCGCCTGTGTCTGCCCTGCCGGGACGCCCAGAGCCCATGGCTGTCTACTCCTCGGGTTCGGAGGGTTCCGCCGCGGTTCCCGGTGCGCGGCGTGGGCGGCCGTGAGCACCCCGCGAGTCAGCTGGTCGCGATGCTCCTGGCTGCTCTCGGCGTGACGGGGCCGTCCTGGCCGATTGAGGCGGTGTGGGCACGCGTAGTCGACGCTCCTGCATGTCACCGCCCGTCGACATCCGCGACGATGACGACTGTCTGGCGCGGGGTGCGGCCGAAAACCGGCGTCGTCCGTTCCGATTTGCCTGATCTGCATAGCCATTTCCAGCCGATCAGTTGACCGGCGCATGACAGTTCGGCTGTGTGGTGCCACTCTTCTGCAGGAAGTTCACCATTCCTTGACATATTCACCACGCGGTGCACCCGCAGCGTCACCCCCAGCCCCGCCCTCACCCCCCACCTCCTTCCACCCGCATGCCGTGCAGCCTCCAGACCGGGCCCTCTGCTGCTCTGTGCCGCCCGCGGCCCCATGGGCCGTCATATCGAAGGAGAAACCGTTGCCCCTGCGAGACCGCACCCTTGTCCGGCGCAGACGCGCCACCGCCCTCGCTCTCAGCTCCCTGGGATCTCTACTCGCCCTGACCCTTCCCGGCCACGCCACCGCCGCCCCCACCGGCCCGAGCCCCGCGAAAATCACCGCCAAGCCCCGGGTCGGTGCCCTGCCGGTGTCCCTGACGCCCACCCGCCGCACCGCTCTGCTGAAGAACGCCCAGACGTCGGCCGCCGACACCGCACGCCGAATCGGCCTCGGCGTCAAGGAGAAACTCGTCGTCAAAGACGTCATCACGGACGCCGACGGCACCACGCACACCCGTTACGAGCGCACCTATGCCGGCCTGCCCGTCCTCGGCGGCGATCTCGTCGTCCACGACAGGAGTGGTCGCATCACCGTCACCAAGGCGAACCGGGCCGCGCTCGCGGTGTCCTCGCTGAGTCCGAAGAACACGGCGGCTGTGGCCGCAGACAAGGCCGAGGCAGCCTCGAAGCGCGCCCGCGTCAAGGGCTCCGAGGTCGAGCGGAAGCCCCGCCTGGTGATCTGGGCCGGCTCCGGAAAGCCCGTCCTGGCTTGGGAGAGCGTCGTCGAAGGCGTCCAACGGGACGGCACCCCCAGCGAGTTGCAGGTCGTCACCGATGCCACCACCGGTAAACAGCTCCTGGCGGCCGAGAAGGTGGACACCGGTACCGGCACCGGCCAGTACGTCGGCACGGTCCCGCTGGGCACGACCCAGTCGGGATCGACGTACCAGCTCACCGACCCCGACCGTGCCGGGCACAAGACGTACGACCTCAATCAGGGCACGTCGGGCACCGGCACCCTTTTCACGGACGACAACGATGTCTGGGGCGACGGCCTGCCGTCGAACCGTCAGACCGCCGGCGTGGACGTCGCGTTCGGTGCCGCGGCCACCTGGGACTACTACAAACAGGTGTACGGCCGAAACGGAATCCGCAATGACGGTGTCGCCGCCTACAGCCGCGCCCACTACGGCAGCAACTACGTCAACGCCTTCTGGCAGGACTCCTGCTTCTGCATGACCTACGGCGACGGCTCGGGCAACACTCACCCGCTGACCGCGCTGGACGTCGCGGCCCACGAGATGAGCCACGGTGTCACCGCCGCCACCGCGGGCCTGAATTACTCGGGCGAGTCCGGCGGCCTGAATGAGGCGACCTCCGACATCTTCGCCGCCGCCGTGGAGTTCTACGAGAACCTCCCGGCCGACCCGGGCGACTACCTGGTCGGCGAGAAGATCGACATCAACGGCGACGGCACCCCGCTGCGGTACATGGACAAGCCCTCCAAGGACGGTGCCTCCGCCGACAGTTGGAGCCCCTCCCTCGGCGGCCTCGACGTCCACTACTCCTCGGGCCCCGCCAACCACTTCTTCTACCTGCTCTCCGAGGGCAGCGGCGCCAAGACCGTCAACGGCGTCTCCTACGACAGCCCGACCTACGACGGTCAGCCGGTCACCGGCATCGGTATCCAGAACGCCGCCGCCATCTGGTACCGCGCCCTGACGACGTACATGACCTCGACCACCGACTACGCCGGCGCCCGCACCGCCACCCTGTCCGCCGCTGCCGACCTGTTCGGCGCCTACAGCCCGACCTACCTCGCCGTCGCCGACGCCTGGGCGGCGATCAACGTCGGCAACCGCATCGCCCTCGGGGTCAACCTCGCCCCGATCGCCGACCAGACCAGCGGCATCGGCCAGGCGGTCAGCCTCCAGCTCGACGCCTACACCACCAACACCGGAGCCACACTGACCTACGAGGCCACCGGGTTGCCCGACGGCCTGAGCATCAGCCCCCGCGGTCTGATCACCGGCACGCCGACGACGCTCGGCACCGGCGACGTCACCGTCAAGGTCACCGACAGCACGGGAGCGTCCGTCTCGAAGACCTTCAGCTGGCGGATCGCCTACGTCTACGCCAACGCCACCCGCGTGGACATACCGGACAACGGGCCCGCCGTGGAGTCACCGGTGACCATCACCGGCCGCGACGGCAACGCCTCCGAGACCACCTCCGTCTACGTCAACATCGTCCACACCTACCGCGGTGACCTGACTGTCGACCTGGTCGGCCCCAACGGCACCGTCTACTCCCTGCTCAACCGCAGCGGCGGCTCCGCCGACAACGTCGACCAGACCTTCACCGTCGACGCCTCCGCGCAGCCGCTGAACGGCACTTGGAAACTGCGCGTGCAGGACCGGGCATCCATCGACGTCGGATACATCGCGCGCTGGCAGCTGACGCCCTGACCCAAAGACAGCACACCGCTGCCCGGACTCGCCGGTCCGGGCAGCGGCATGGCTGTGTCACTTTGCGAGGGCTCTGGTCCACTTGTGGTGCGGCCACATGCTGTTCTCTCTCGGGTTGTCTGCTGGGATGATCGCCTCATGCTTCAAGCCGGGGGGTTGGGCCCGTCATGAGCGAGTGGTCGCCGGAGGTGCTCGAGGTCCTCGAGGCTTCCGGATGGACGGCGGGCAGGCAGGTCGACACGACCGGCTGGCGGTCCGTGTTCGAAGCGGTCGGCATGGTCATGCACGACGCTGCGGAGAGGTTTCTCCAGGAGTTCGGAGGGCTGACCGTGAACATCGGCGGCCCGGGAGTCAACCGTGCCCGGGAACCATTCGAGCTGGACCCGGAGCTGGCTTGGGGAGAGGATGACCGGTTCTCCGAGTGGAGCGAATCCTTGGGGAGACGTCTCTTCCCCCTCGGCGAGCTCGATCACGGCCGATTCTTTCTCGGTATGGATGAGGGCAGTGAGATCTACCTTGTCGAGACGTGGGTCGCCAGGTTCGGGCCGATGCCGTACGCCCTCGAAAATCTGATCCTCGGCGTGATGCCCCGCAGGATCGATGATGATCACAGGCAGTCGGATCAGGCCCGCTGACATGGGCGATGTCGGAAGGGATACCGTCGCCGGATCCAGGCGTACGTGGAGCGGCTCATGCATTTCCACGTAGCGTCCAGCTGTGCCATGCGCTGCGGCGCGTCCCGTCCCGAGGCCTTGGCGCGGAGGGCCGCCCAGCGGGGGATGGGGTGGCTCGCTCTGACGGGTCGTGACAACGTCACCGGCCGTTCGGTTCGCGAAGTCGTGTGCAGCGTATGGGGTGCGCGCGGTCTTCGGTGTTGACCTGGGGGTTGCGTCCGCGAGGATCGGCGGAGGGTTGCGCCTGTCCTGGGCGCTAGGTCGAGCCACGGCAACCTGGTGACCCCGGCGGTCCCGCCCCGCTTTCGGCCCGAGGCGGGGTGTCAGTCCGCGGCGTTCCTCTGCGGCGTCCTGTCGTCCATGGTGTCCGGATGTGGGACGCGGCCGGCGGACGGGTCGTCGGTGTGGTCCGGCTCTTGCGGGTCGATCGTGGCCGCCCAGTGTTCCGCCCAGCGGGCGAGGGGGTTCAGGGCGTGGCGCGCCTCCTGTCCGAGCGGGGTGAGTTCGTAGCGGCTGTCCGGTAGTTGGTGAATCACCTGGGCGTCCAGCAGTTCGGTCAGGCGCTGGCGCATCACG
The DNA here is from genome assembly GCF_000720765.1 of Streptomyces sp. NRRL S-646. Taxonomy (GTDB): domain Bacteria; phylum Actinomycetota; class Actinomycetes; order Streptomycetales; family Streptomycetaceae; genus Streptomyces. The sequence goes on along the minus strand of NZ_JODC01000028.1, from coordinate 17,595 downwards.
CTGGAGGACATGTCGTCGCACTGCTTCTGCAAGGGGCGGAATCCAAGCGGACCCGCGCGAAGCTCCCACAGGATGCGCAGACTCCACCGCCGCCCGAACAGATCGAGTGCGGCCATGAGGGGGCGGCCGGTGGTCGAGCCGCGAACAGGACTGCCAGGTCTGGGTGTTGTCACGTCGGGATGTCCAGCTCTGCAGGGTTGATGCTTCGGATTCCGACACGCTAGCATCGGTGACCGCTTCGGAAATCGAAACGGAGGGGACCCGTTGTGGCACCTGCCCTGACGAGCCGGGTGAGAGGCGTTCCTGAAGTCCCGTGTCGACGGAGGCGCGACCGGCTGGGAGGACCGGTCCATGCGCATGGTGTCCCGGGTTCGACGTCGGCGCCGAGTCGCACGGACGGCTCCCACCCGGGACCTGTTCGTGGCGCGGGACGGGTGACCGGCACGCGGGAGATCGAGTACAGGATCGATCAGGTCCTGCAAACCGGCCCGGCGGAACTTCAGTGCTGCCTCGTCAGCGGTTGCCGCCACCAACCCCATGTCCACTCAGAGCTGGAGACCGGATGACCACGACCGAGTTCCCCTCGGCGGCAGCGCGGGCCGCCGCCGCTGCCGCCCTGGCCGAGGACGCGTCAGGGAAGGACATCACCACCGAGTTAAGCGTTGCCGAGGACCTGGCGGCCACGGCCGAAATCCGCACCCGGCACAGCGGCATCGCCGCTGGCCTCCCCATGGTCGCCGAGGTCTTCGCGCAGGTCGACCCCGAGGCCAACGTCGAGCCGGCCGTCGCCGACGGCGCCCGACTGGCCGACGGCCAGGTCCTGGTGCGTCTGTCCGGTTCGGCGCGCAGCCTGATCACCGGGGAGCGTACGGTGCTGAACTTCCTGCAGCGCATGTGCGGCATCGCGACGCTGACCGACCGCTACGTCCAAGCTGTGGCAGGGACCAGGGCACGCATCCTGGACACGCGCAAGACGGCGCCGGGCCTGCGCGCCCTGGACAAGTACGCCGTCACCGCCGGCGGCGGCCACAACCACCGCCTCGATCTCGCGGCGATGGTCCTGCTCAAGGAGAACCACATCGCCGCGGCGGGCGGGGTGACCGCCGCGATCGAGGCGGTCAGGCGCGGGACGGCGCGCACCGGGCAGACCGTGGAGAGCGATGTCGAGGTGCAGACTGTCACCCAGGCCGTCGAGGCCCTGGACGCCGGAGCCCGCTGGATCATGCTCGACAACATGCCGGTTTCCGACATCGAGCAGGTCGTGAAGGTCCGGGCCGGGCGGGCCGACGCTTCCCGGATCCTGCTGGAGGCCTCGGGCACCATCAGCCTGGACACAGTTCGCGCCATCGCCGGGACGGGCGTCGACCTCATCTCGGTCGGGGCGTTGACGCACAGCGCGCCCGCACTGGACCTGACCATGCTGCTGACCACCGGCCCGGTGCCATGCCCGAGGTAACGGTCGTCGACGCATGCCGGCGAGACGGCGCGGGTGGCAGCCCGACCGCCGTTGTGGATGATGCGCCGTTCACCGACGAGGAGCGATGCTGCATTCCCACGGAGTTGGGAACATCGCACGCCGTCTTCCTCCGCGCTACCAGAATCGAACGTCGTCGGCCCGCGTACACACTGCGGTTCTTCACCGCCCACGGCGAACTGCCCGCCTGCGGCCACGGCACCGTCGCCGCCCTCGCTGTGCTCGCCGAACGGGAAGGGGGCGACCAAGACTACCGCGCCGTCCTGCGTACGGCCCACCGCCGCTTCGACGGTCGGGCAAGCCGAAACGGTGACGGCCTGACGGCGTCGTTCGACCCGGGCCCGGTCAGCCTGCGCAGCGCCGGTGGACCCGAACTGAGGGCAGTCGCAAGCAGCCTCGGACTGACAAAGGACGCGGTCGGCGACTACGCCTGCGTGGCGTCGAACGGGCGGCCGAGGCTTCTGCTGCCCCTCCGATCCCGCGCCGCACTGGCCGAACTCGCCCCGGACTCAACCCTGTTGCGCGCAGCCTGTGACCGCTACGGTCTGCTGGGCTGCTACGCCTACTCGCCCCCCAACCGACACGGCCGAGCAGCAGCCCGCATGTTCGCCCCGTCGATCGGCGTCCCCGAGGACATCGCCAACGCCAACAGCACGGCCTGTCTGGCAGCGCATGCTGCCGGGTTCGGCACATACCGCCTCGCTGTCGACATGGGTGACCACCTCGGCAGCCCATCCACCGTCACAGCGACCGTCCACCGCGACCGCACGGGACACCGGATCCGAGTCGGCGGCCAGGCAGCGATCGTGCGCAAGGTCATGCGATGAGGCCTGCGCGTTCAAGGCGAGGGTGCCGGTGCGCACCAGGTCCCACTGCTCCTGTGAGAGCCGGGCCGGTTCTGGCGGCATCCGGGGCAGGGGCGAAGGGGTGATGGCCGATCACGTCGTGCTGGTGCGACTCGTACCTGCTTGTCGGCTCCTCTTCGTGTCCGTCCGGGCCGCCGCCGTTCCGGCGAGGCCGGTCATCGACTCGACCGGTTCTGGCTCGTCCTCGCCCGCCGACGTTCACCCGGGCCCCATCCGTTCGCAGCCCCAGCCGGTTGATCGAAGCCGTCCGACTTCGACGCCGTCTGCGTCGGCCGGCTGACCCACCGCGCGCCGGCCATGGATCCGAGCATGCTTCTGATCATCAATTCCGAACACAGGAGGTACCGTGGCCAAGGGCTACTGGGTCAGCGTCTACCGCACCATCGCAGACCCTGAGAGGCTTGCTGCCTACGACAAGCTGGCCGGTCCAGCCGTCAAGGCCGCGGGCGGGCGGACGCTCTCCCGCGGCAGCCGGGTCGTCGCACACGACGCCGGAATCGCCGAGCGCACCATCCTGATCGAGTTCGACAGCTTCGAACAGGCGGTCGCCGCACGCGCGAGTACGGCCTACCAGGAGGCGCTGGCCGTACTTGCTGACTGCGTCGAGCGCGACTTCCGCATCATCGAAGGCCTCGACTGACGACGGATGCCGCGTCAGGGAGGAACTCGATGCCGGCTGCGGGGGGATCACTCCGGCTCGTCAGCGCGCCGCACCGTCGCGAACAGCGTCAGGCCGGTGGTATCGGCGGCGGCGCTTCGCCGCGCTGCTCTGGTGGCGCTCGGCGCGGAGGGCGAGGACCTGGTGGAGGCGGAGCGTCTGCTGGCCACCGACGACGAGGACGCGGACGCGGACGCCGTGCCGATCCAGGTGGCCGCGGAGACGCTGAGTTCCCTGCGGCCGGAGCTGTTCGGTGAGGTCCGTACGTCGCCGGTGTCGGCGCCTCCGGCGGGGGCCCGCCGGGCGCATCCCGTCGCGGGCGCCGCCGCAGAAGCCGGGCTGAGATGCCTCGACTCCAACGGCGGCCTTGCGCTCTCATCCGTCTTGGCCGCGTGCACCGGTCCTGGACGGTCGCCGCCCTCGGTGACCGGCTCGGCTGTTCACCGGCCACGGTCTCCCCGCTGGAGGCCGAAGCCGCGTTGTCGACCTGACGTTGGTTCACCGTGGCGCTGAGGCGGTCGGCGTTCCGGGACACACCTTGGTGAGTTCTCTCGCGCCACCCGTCTCCAAGGCATCGGCGGCCACCAGAGTGATGGGCAGTCAGCACGTCGAGGCCGGTTACATCCGCTCGTACCGGGTGACGATGGACTGTTTGTACCCGTCGGGCATGGTCAGCCCGGGGACTTCGGCGGAGGTGAACAGGCCGAGCTCTTGGTGCTCGTTGCTCACTACCGGCTTCATGTCAGGGGTGAGCACGGTGCAGCCATAGGTGACGATCACGACGCGCCGGCCCGGCAGGGTCTCGGGCAAGGGCTGGTAGGTCCACACGTCCAGGAGCTGACGTGCTTTCACCGTCCAGCCGGTCTCTTCCTCGATCTCCCTCTCCACCGTCAATTCCGGTGTGGGTTCGACTTGTTCGAGGCGGCCTCCGGGCAGCTCCGACTCCTCGCGTTCGTTCTTCAGCAGCAGGACGCGTCGGCGGCTGTCCACTGCCACGCCCTTGACGGAGACGGGCCAGGTAGGCGGCGTGTACGGCATCGCTCTCCTCGGAGGGGAAACGTGCAGTTCAGACGGTCCGTGTAGCACCTTGCAGCCAGACCACATCGACAGGGAGGCGGCATCCCACACCCACGCCGCTGTCCTGGCTCCAGATCCAGTGGAAGGCGTCGGGGACAGCGCGGTCTTGCTCTGCGCGGGTCCGGCCGTAGTGGTGCCAGAGGTCTGGGGTGATGGTCACCCGCACCATCCTGGCGGGCGGAAAGCTGCTGCCGGGCTGGTTCCGGGGAATGGCACCCAGGAGGCGGGGCACTCGGAAGCCAGCGCATCAGCCCACGCCAGGAGGTACGTCATGATCGCTCTCGGCATCATCCTGCTTGTCGTCGGTTTCCTCACCGGCATATCGATCTTGTGGACCATCGGCATCATCCTGGCGGTGGTCGGCGCCGTGATGTGGATCATGGGGTCCATGGGTCACGCGGTCGCTGGCCGACGCCACTACTGGTGACCAAGACGGGCCTTGCGGCGGGCATCGTTCGAGGCCGGCGGCTGAGTGCCCCGCACCGATGCCCGATGCGGACCGGCGAGCCGCTCGGCCATGAACGCCGGCTTGGCGTCGTTCCCGGTCCGCTCCAGCGCCTGACAGGAGGCGATTGAGGTCTCCTCCCACACGAACTCGCCAGCAGATCGGGATGCTGGACAAGGAGACCGCCGCCCGCCTGGCCAGCGACACCGGCTACCGCGCGATCCAGAAGATCGGCGGTATCGGTCCGGTCCTGGCCGCGGTCTTCACCGTCGAGATCGCCGACGTTACGCGTTTCCCCGACCCGCAGCATCTGTGCTCATGGGCCGGGCTCACCCCGCGCCACCGGGAGTCGGACACGGTGGTCCGACGCGGGCATCTGACCAAGCAGGGCTCCAAGCTGGTGCGCTGGGCGGCCGGCGAGGCCGTCCAGCACGCCCCCGAGAGCACCCCGATGCGCGCCCACAGGGACCGCATCGAGGCCCGCCGCGGCGCCGGGGCACGCAATATCGCCAAGGCCGCCGCGGCCCGCAAGCTGCTCACCCTGGTCTACTACGGGCTGCGCGACGGCGAGGTCCGCTGCCTGACCCGCCGGGACCCGGTGTGAGCAGCATCCGGACCCACGACCGGCGCGCGATCGCTATGACGTCTGGCCCCCGCACCGCGGCGAGGCCGCGCGATTGATTGATCCCGCCGGCCGTGTGCCGAACCACACCATGCCGCCCCACGTACCATGCGTGACGCGGGCGCGGCGGATGGATGACCGGCAGCCCGAGCGCCGCCACCTCGGACATCACACTGGTGAAGAGCACACCCCTACAACAGCCCGCCCGCGGGCGGGCCCACAGCACATACCGGGGAACGGGAACAGCCCGTCCTCCCGGCCGAGCACGCCCTCATCCCAACGAGCAGTAGGAAAGACCCGGATAAGCACCGCACTTGACCGGCCCCGCCCCTTCATGGATGACGTCATGCAGTTTGGACTGCAGCGGGATCTACGGAAGATCCGCCAGGACTTCAGGCGCGCGACGCCGCGTTCGACCGGTGCCCGTGCTGCCGCCAGGGCCCGGTTGACGGTCTTCTCGGTGGGGGTGAGTTCCTGCAGGGGCCTGCGTTTGATGCCGGTGGTCACCCAGGGGCCGCCGCCCTGGTACGCGAGATCGGCCAGGATGGGGACGACCTGGCGCTCGCAGATGCGGATGATCCGGTGGGTGCAGGCCGCGGTCAGGTCGTGAGCCCGGCCGGGCAGCGCGGGTGAGAGCCACAGCAGCCGACCGTCCGGATTGGTGACCACCTGCACGTTCACCCCATGCCTGCGGTGCTTGTGGGAGTAGTCGGCGCGTCCGTCGCCGACCCGGTCGCATTCGGCGAGCGTGCCGTCCAGCAGGATTGAAGTCCGCGTCGGCCTCGCGCAGGACCTTCAGCAGTCCAGGCGCACATCCGGCGAGCAGGTCGATGACCTGGCTGGTGTAGGCGTGGGCGGTGGACTCGCTGATCCCGACCCGGAAGCGATCTTCGCCAGGGTGATGTGCTCGCGCAGGTACACCCGTGCCACCATCGCGCGCTGGGATGGACGGAGCTTGCAGCGCCGGCCACCCGCACGGGTGACGACGAGCACGGTTACCCACTCCACGCGTGCATGGGGCAGGTCGAGTGCGGCAGGGCAGATGACCAACGAGGCCCCCGACCAGCGTGGTTGAGACGTCAGACATCTCGATCAACAGCTCGAGGGCCTCGCTCGTTGCGCTTCACGGCCTGTCACCTGTCAGGGACCAGCGCGAAGAAGCTCACTGAGCGGTGTGCACCTTCACGATGCACACCGCTCGGTGGCTGTCAGGCGAACACGGACAGGAGGAGCGCCATTCCGAGGCCGAGCACACTCACCAACGTCTGCACCACGGTCTGTGTCTTCGTGGCCTGTGTGAGATCCATGCCGAAGGATTCCTTGACCAGCCAGAAACCGGCGTGGTTCACGTAGTTCAGCCCGAGGGAACCTGCCCCGATGGCCACCACGAGCAGCGATGCCTCCAGACCGCCTCCGCTGACCATGGGGGCGATGATGCCGGTGGCGGAGACGATGCCGACGGTGGCGGAACCGGTGGTCAGCGACAGCAGGAGTGCGATCAGCCAGCCCAGCACGATGACGTTCAGATGCGCCCCCTCGGCGGCGGAGGCGATCGCGTCGCCGATGCCGGAGTCCTGGAGAACCTGCTTGAACGCACCACCGCCACCGATGATGAGCAGGATGGCGGCGATGGACTTCAGACTGTCCGTCAGGGACGCGCGGATCTCCTCGCCGGAGCGGCCCGTGCCAAGAGCGGTCACGCCGAGAGCGAAGAGCAGCCCGGCGAGCATCGCCACGACGGGCTCGCCCAGGAAGGTCAGCGCGGAACTCACGGTGCTCGTCTCGTCGAGCACAGTTTCGGCGAGGGTCCGCAGCAGCATGAGGGCGACAGGGACGAGCACCGCGGTGATGGCCAACCCGGTCGGTATCCCGGAACGGGAGGTGACGTCCGTATCCGCCGATGACGTATTCGAAGCACCGACCGTCACGCTGACGGGCGACTTCTCTCGGACAGACTGCGACGCACCCGTGAACTGCGCGACAAGAGCCTCGTCCGGGCGAACCTCGGCAAGGCGCGGAGCGATCCAACGGGCGTAGACGGGGCCGGCCAGGATCACGGTGGGGACGGCGCAGACGAAGCCGACGACCATGGTGAGGCCCAGGTCGGCGTGGAGGCCGGTCATGGCGGTGAGCGGCCCCGGGTGCGGCGGCAGCATGCCGTGCAGGGTGGACAGCGCGGCGATGGCCGGTACGCCGAGCAGGACGTACGGGGAGCCCTTCGTGCCTCCCTGGGCCTCCAGCCTGCGCGCCACGCTGAAGATCAGCGGCAGCAGCACGATCAGGCCGACCTCGAAGAACATCGGGATGCCGATCACGAACGCCGCGGCCGTGACCAGCCAGGGCAGCCTGCGGGTGCTGGAGCGGTCGATCAGGGCATGGGCGAGGGCGTCGGTGGCGCCCGAGTCGGACAGCAGACGCCCGAGCATGGCGCCCAGGGCCAGGGTGATGCCCACGTCCCCGAGGGTGCCGCCGGCACCGTCCTCGAGGGACTCCACCAGTTTGGTGGCGGGCTCTCCGGCGGCGAGGCCGGTGCTGACGGCGACGACGATGAGCGCGACGAACGGATGGATGCGCAGGCGGGAGTTGATGAGGTAGATCAGGGCCGTGATCGCGATGGTGAGGATGAGCAGCAACCACCAGGTGTGCGGCGTCATGCGGGTGCGCCTTTCGACAGACGGGTTGAGGTGGACGGCTTGATGGGCATGGCGAAGTGAGCCGCAGCGCAGAAGGGTGGTGGTGCGGCTGGTGTCAGGAGGGGCGGGCGGTGGCCCGGTCAGTCCAGTCCGAGATCCCTGACGAGACGGGCTACGGAGGTGTCCTGTTCGGAAAGGTATGCGGCGAAGGCGTCGCCGGTGGTGAACGCGTCGGTCCAGCCGTGGCGGCGGAGTTCCGCTTTCCACTGCCGGGACCGGTGCATCGCTGTCAGCGCGTCGATCCACCGCTTCCGGTCGGCGCCCCGGATGCCGGGCGGCGCCACGACTCCCCGCCAGTTGCTGAAGACCAGGTCGATGCCGGACGCCTTGAGGGTCGGTACTCCGGGCAGCGCGCCGATCGGTCGTGGGCTGGTCACCGCGAGGACCCTGAGCTGACTGGCGTCGATCTGGTCGAGGAACTCGCCGAAGCCGGTGGTGGCGAAGTCGACCTTGCCGTCGAGGAGAGCGGGCAGCAGGTCGCCGCCACCGCCGTCGTAGGCGACGTAGCCGACCCGGTGCGGGCCGATACCGACGGCCTTGGCCAACTCCATGGCCAGCAGGTGGTCCGGTCCGCCGAGTGAGGATCCGCCCCCGACCTTCAAGCGCGCGGGGTTCCTCTTCCAGGCGGCGATCAGATCGTCGATCGACCGGTAGGGCGAGTCACGACGCACGACCACCGCGCCGGCCTCCTCGACCAGCCGGGCCAGCGGAGTGGTCTCGAGGACGGACACTTTCGTGTGCGCCACGTACGACGCACCGATCACTCCGAGACCCATCTGCAGGACGAGCCTGCCGTTGCCCCGCTCGTTCACGATGCGCTGCAGGCCGACCGTGCCGCCTGCTCCCGGCAGGTTGAAGACCTGCACGCCGGAGTCCACGCCGGTCTCCTGAAGCACGCGGGCCACCGTCCGGGCCGTGGTGTCGTATCCGCCACCGGCGGTGTTCGGAACCATGATCCGCAGCCCGGTGTCGGCCGATTCCCCGTCGGGCAGCATCTGGCACCCGGTGACGAGAAGCAGCGACAGCGCGAGAAGGGCGCCGCGAAGGGCGTGCGAGCGACCTCTCATGGCACCTCTCTTCCGCAGCCGCCGGGGTGGACGTCATGATTGTGCAGCCCGAGGTGCGAGCCGCCCAGTTTGTGTCAGCAGTAGAAATTGAGTTCGTTGTGGTCACCAGTTTTCGCCGCCATACCCTCGCGGGCGAGATGCTGGCGCTGCAGCTCGCCATCGTCGTGGTCGTGCTGCTGGCGGTCGCGGCGCTCTCGCTCGCCCAGTCGGAGGCCACCTTCAGCCGGGTCGAGGGCCGCCGCGTGAGTGCGATGGCCGAGCAGTTGGCCGCCAATCCACTGGTGCGCAACCAGCTCCCGCGTCCAGCGCCGGAGGAGACGCTGGCCCCGCTGACGCATTCCACGCTGGTGCAGTCCGGGGTCAGCTCCGTGACCATCACCGACTCCTCCGGTCGCATCGTCAGTTCGACCAACCCGACGGTCATCGGTGACCGGCTGCGGTTCGGACCGGGGGTGGCCCGCGGACGAGGCTGGTCCGGCTCGCTCACCTGGGACGGCAGCCGCGAACTGGTGGCGCAGGTGCCGGTGCTCGGCGCGGCCAGCGGTGACCTGGGGCGGACCCTGGGCATCGTCATGATCGGGGAGGCGTCCCCGACGGTGTGGCAGCGGCTCAGTGGGGCGTCCTCCTATCTCCTCGCCTATCTGGGCATCGCCAGCGGGCTCGGTCTGGCCGGCTCCTGGCTCCTTGCCCGACGGGTCAAACGGCAGACGCTCGGTCTGGAGCCGCGAGAGATCACCGGGCTCGCCGAACACCGCGAGGCCATGCTGTACGGGATCGCCGAGGGCGTGATCGCCCTGGACCCCCAGCAGCGCCTCACTCTGGTCAACGAGGTGGGCAGACAGCTGCTCGACCTGCCTGACGAGTGCGTGGGCCGGACGCTGGACGAGCTCGGCATCGACGGCCGTCTGCACGACGTACTCACCGGCACCCGGCCCGAAGCGGACCACGGACCCGACGAAGTGGTCATACGGCACGGTCGTGTGCTGGTGATGAACAGGATGACCGTCACGAAGAACGACCGCCTGCTCGGCTCGGTCACGACCCTGCGGGACCGCACCGAACTGGCGCGGCTGGAACGCGAGATCGGCTCCTTCCGCAGCACGTCCGAGCTGCTGCGGGCCCAGACACACGAGTTCGCCAACCAGCTGCACACCATCTCCGGACTCATCCAGATCGGTGAGCAGGACGAGGTCGTGCACTACGTCCGGGCGCTCACCCGGCGCCGCCAGTCCCTGGACATGACCATCGGCCGCCGCGTCCACGATCCGGCCGTCGCCGCTCTCCTCATGGCGAAGGACTCCCTCGCGGCTGAACGAAAGATCACCCTGAAGGTCTCGGACGACACCTCTCTCGGCCGGCTCGCCCCGGAGGATGCCGCCGACGTGGCGACTGTGGTCGGCAACCTGGTCGACAACGCCATCGACGCCGCCGCCGGGAGCGGCCCCGACGGCCGGGAGCCCTGGGTCGAGGTCGAACTCCGGCAGGACGCGTCCAGCGTGGAGATCGTGGTGTGCGACTCGGGCCCGGGGGTAGCGCCCGAACTCGCCCGGGAGGTCTTCCACCACGGTTTCACCACCAAGGCCGCCGCGGAGGGCGAGCGTGGCATCGGCCTGGCCCTCACCCAGCTCGTCTGTGAACGGCGTGGCGGGGAGATCAGGGTGACCAACACCGCCGAAGGGGCCCGGTTCACCGCGCGCATGTCCGTGAGCCACTCGACGGAAGCGATCGAGGAAGGAGGAGCACAGTGAGGGACACCTCCGGCACGATCGATGTTCTCGTCGTCGACGACGACTTCATGGTGGCTCGGGTCCACCGCACCTTCGTCGAGAGGGTGCCGCCGTTCAGGGTCGTGGGCACCGCGGGGACCGGAGAGCAGGCCATCACCGCGGTCGACGAACTGCGCCCGGACCTGGTCCTCCTCGACCTCTATCTGCCCGATGTCTTCGGCCTGGATGTCATCCCGCGGCTGCGCACCGCGGGACACGACTGCGACTTCATGGTCATCAGTGCCGCGCGCGAGGCTGACACCGTGCGCGGCGCGGTCCGCCACGGTGTCGTGGACTACCTCCTCAAACCCTTCGACTACGAGGACCTGAAGCCCCGCCTGGACCGGTACGCCGAACGGCGCGGCCGGCTTCTCACCACGGTGGTGCGCGGCCAGGCCGACATCGACCGCGTGCTGTGCGCAGGGCACGTCCCCTCGGCCGTCGCCAGGCTCCCGAAGGGCCTGAGCGTGGAGACCGCCGACCTCGTCGAACGCACGCTCCGCGATGCGGACGGCACCCTGTCGGCCGCCGAATGCGCGGCCGCCACCGGTATCTCCCGTGTCAGCGCCCGCCGTTACCTGGAGCACTTCCACACCACCGGCACGGCGGATGTCTCCCTGCGTTACGGCGCCGCCGGCCGGCCCGAGCGGCGCTATGGCTGGCGAGACTAAGAGCGTCTGGATCAACACCGGCGCGCCCACCGGAAACCCCTCTGCCCTGCGGTGAGCTCACTTGTCGCGACCGTGCCCACCGCCGTCGTGTTCGCCGTCGGTGTTCTCATGCGCCCGCTCGGCCCCTGGTCGGCTCGGCCTGTATGCCGACCGATTCGGTCGCCGTGCCGCGCTGACCTCATCGGTAATGCTGAGGAGCGTCAGCTCGGTGGCCATCGCCAGCACACCCGGATACCGGACCGTCGGTCTGCCGGTACCGGCGATCCTCGTCGCGGCACGGTTGGCGAGGCGGCTGAATGTCAGTTGTGGTCGCGGATCTCGCTAATGACACCGTCATCGACCACGATCAACGACTTGATGTACATGACCAGCTCCGTGCCCGCCTCGAAACGGCCGGGGACGGTGACAATCGGCCGGCCACTCCACCTGGTGTCCAGCAGGACGACATCGTCGAAGACGTGCGCGCTGCGGATCGCGGTGAAACGGCGGTCCGGGAAGACCTCGGCACCCATGCGGCGCAGCAGTTCCACGAACTCGGCCGCGGACTCGGCGTAGACGCCGCGATTGTGGTGGGAGAAGCGGAACGACCTCGGGTGCAGGATCGCGGTCAGCTCGTCGTAGTTCTGGTCGTTGTAGCAGGAGACGTACTTCTTCGCGATGTGCAGGGGCTCTGCTTCGCGCGCGGGTTCGGACGTCGGCGTCATCACTGTCACCCCGAGTGGGACGGATTGTGCTACTGGTCGAGAACGGGTCGAGCGTGGTGTGGCGCCGCCGGGCGGCGTGCCGGGTGCGGTGTTCTCGACCGGCACCGCCACACGTTCGTCGCGGCGCCGGGATTACGGTTCCCGGCCGTCGCGAGCGACAGCGGCCGAGCCAGGTTGTCCCTGCTCGGGCGGATGATCGCATCGTAGTGCCCAGGCGGCGGCAGACGTCATACGAAGCCGACCACCTCGACCAGCAGACCCGCACCTGCTGGAGCGTCATGGTCACCGGCCGGGCCACCCGCATCACCGACCCGATCCAAGTGGCCCGCTACCAGACACTCCTCATCCCCTGGATCTACATGGACACGGACCTCGTCGTCCGCATCCCAGCCGAAAACGTCGCCGGCTAGCGCCTCGACCGCTGGGAACGGCTCCAATCAGCGCCTGAAGTTCAGACACAGGCTCTCACCGGCGAAGCCACCGTGACCTGACCCGGCACTGATGAGCCTGGACCCGACCGGGAAGGGCCGCAAGCGGTGGACCATGCGCTGGAAAGCACCGCTGAACGCGTTCCAGATCGCCTTCGAGGGCCGCCTGACCCCGAGCAACAACCGACCGCCAACAACCAAGATCAGCCGTTAAATTGACTCGCCTGCCGATGGCGGCAGCCTGCTCGGGGCGTGCTGTCAGCCGACTGTGGAGAGGAGGCCCTCCACCGTTGCCGTGAATGCCTGGGGGTCGTCCAGCCACGGATAGTGGCCGGCGCCCGACTGGATGGCGAGCGTCACCTTGGGAAAGAGCGAGGCGGCATCGGCGGCGGACTTGGAGGTGGGCCACAGGTCCACCTCGCCCACGACGAGCAGGACGGGGCAGGGCAGAGCGCCCAGGCGGCGCCGGAGTTCCTTGGTGTCAGGTGTGTAGTCCTTGTAGTAGTGCTCGCTGACGGGGAGCGCACGCTGGGTGGGGTCAGCGGCGGCGTGGGCGCGGGCGGCGTCGTCCCAGCGGCCGTACATCAGCGGCTCGAAAGCGAATCGATACGGCGCGGCCTCGGCGAAGGTATTTGCGGCCCTCATGTGCTGGTGCGCCGTCACGGCCTCGGCGTGCCAGGGCTCGGCCGCGCGGGCGGCGATCACCTCGTCCACGCCGGTGTCGGAGGGCAGTCCGACGGCGGCGAACGAGGGGGCGACCAGGGTCAGGCTGTCGAGCCGGTCAGGGTGGGCGGCGGCGTAGAGCATGGCCAGGCTGCCGCCGGCGGAGTGGCCGAGCAGGTCGAAATGGTCCAGGCCGAGGTGGCGGCGCAGCGCCTCCACGTCGGCTACCAGGCGGTCGACTCGGCAGGTGGCCAGGTCGGCGGGCGTCGCGGAGGCGCCGGTGCCGCGCGTGTCGGGCAGGATCAGGGTGCGGTGGGCGGACAGGCCGCCTAGGTCGCCAAGGTACTCGGCTGCGCGGCCGGGGCCGCCGGGGAGGCAGAGCAGCGGCGGGCCGCCGCCGAGAGTGCGGAAGGCGAGCGTGGTTCCGTCGTACGAGGTGAAGAAATCCATGGCGGACAGCCTGCGGGGTGGGGGTCGGGCCCGGCTATCGTTCAGCCACGGCTAAACGATCAGAGGGCGGGGCGGACATGGCGGTGGAGATCCGGCTCTCGGCGGCCGAGGTGGCGCGGGTGCGGCTCGCGGTGTCGCCGCTGGCCGAGACGGTGCTCGGGGTACGAGCGGCGCTCGGTATCGGCGGGCACGAGGTGCACCGGCCGTGGGTGCGCAACGCGGAACTGGCGCTGGCAGGGGAGTCGGAGTTGCCGTTGCTGCGGACGCTGCTCGAAGGCTGCCTGCCGTCGTTCCTGTTCCCGGTGCCGCAGGAGCGTCTGCCGACGTTCGACGCCGAGCTGACGGGTTTGCGGGCGACGGACCCGGCGTACGTCGAGGCGCAGTGCGCCGCCGCTCTGGGGCCCCGGGCCGGGGAACTGCCGGGGCCGACGTTGCTGTTGGAACGGGTCGCCGGTGCGCTGACGCGCTGCTACGCCCGGCTGGTGGCCCCGCACTGGGGGCGAATGCGGGCGGTGCTGGAGGCGGACCTGGGTCAACGTGCGGTCGCGCTGGTGGACGGCGGGGTGGAGGGACTCTTCACGCAGTTGCACCGCGATGTGGTGTGGCGGGAGGGCGAGTTGGTGGTGCATGGGCGCCGCCGCCCGGGTGCCGTGTGGACGGTCGAGGCGGGCGGGCACGGACTGGTGCTGATGCCGTCCGTCTTCGGCTGGCCGGACGTGATCGTCGACTACTCCCCGCGCACTGCCGCCTCCATCCGCTACCCGGCGTCCGGCGTCGGGCTGCTCTGGGAACAGCCCCGTGCGACGTCCGCCGGCCTCACCGCCGTCCTCGGCCGCACCCGCGCCGCGTTGCTCGCCGAGCTCGGCGAACCGCTGAGCACCCCCGACCTCGCCGCCCGATTGGGTGTCACCGCCAGCGCCGTCTCCCAGCACCTCGGCGCTCTGCGCGATGCGGGGCTGGTGACGACTCGCCGCACGGGCCGTACGGCCGTGCACCTGCGTACCCGGACAGGCGCGGCGCTCACGGCCAAGCCATCGGACTAGGGCCTGTCCGGCAGGTCATGTGACTTCCGGGAGAGGCCGTTCGTTGGCGTGTTCATGCTGCGGGGAGATCTCACGAACGAGGAGTGGGCCCGGCTGAAGCCGCACCTGCCGAAGTCCGTGCAGCGCGGCGGCCGTTGGGCTGGCCACCGTAGGGTCATCAACGGGATCCTGTACCGGAATCGGACCGGGGGTGCCGTGGCGGGATCTGCCTGTGCGCTTCGGGAAGTGGAACACGGTGTACGAGCGGCACAGGCGCTGGTCGGCGGACGGCACATGGGACAAGCTCTTCGCGTCCGTCCTGGTCGACGCAGACGCGGAAGGCCGCATCGACTGGTCCATGGTGAGCGTGGACTCCACTACTTGCCGGGCTCACCAGCACGCTGCCGGAGCGCGAAGAAGACCTCCGCGGGTGCCGGGGAAAAGACGCACGCCCCGGCAGCACCGTCCCGACGAGGGACTCGGACGCTCCCGGGGCGGACTGACCTGCAAGATCCATCTCGCTGGTGAAGGCGGCCGTCGCCCGCTGGCCCTGCTGATCACTCCGGGCCAGTGGGGCGACGCCCCGCAGCTCATCCCCGTCATGGAACGCGTCCGCGTCGGCCGGCTCGGTGGAGGCCGCCCTCGCACCCGGCCGGAGCATCTCGGCGGTGATAAGGCGTACTCCTCCCGGCGAAACCGCCGCTACCTGCGCAGGCGCCAGATCAAGCACACCATCCCCGAACCGAAGAACCAGCGAGCCAACCGGAAACGCCGTGGCAGCGAGGGCGGACGGCCTGCCGGTTTCGACAAGACGATCTACAACCGGAGGAACGAGGTCGAGCGGACGATCAATGCGCTGAAGAACTTCCGGGCTGTGGCCACCCGGTTCGACAAGCGGGCCTACGTTTTCCACGGCACGGTCTCCGTGGCAGCGATCCGACTGTGGCTTCGCCCATGACCCGCACGACAGGTCTTAGGCGCCGGTCCGCCCGTCGACGAGCTCACGCACGACATCGAGGTGGCCGTTGTGGCGGGACGTCTCCTCAATGAGGTGGAGGATCACCCACCGCAGGTCGACGTGGCGGCCGTCGCTGATGGAACGCTTGGCCGTTGAGTTCAGGTCGTGGTCGGACACCAGGCGACGGTAGCGGGAGCTCTGCTCCTCGTACTCGGCAAGAAGCTGGGGCAACGGGATGTTGGCTGCTGTCCGCATCTCAGGGTCGGGATCATCGTCGGTTGCCTCAGCGAGCGGCCCCGCGAGCTCCTCGCCCAGAAACATCACTTGGAACCAGTAGTACTCGACCCAACGCAGATGGCTGATCAGCCCGCACAACGTCATCAGCGGTGAACTCGGAAGCGGGGCCTTGCGGGCGTCTTCGGCGGACACGCCCTCACACTTGGCTCGCGCGGTGTCACGGGCGTAGTCCAGGAAGGTGACCAGCTGCGTACGCTCGTCCCACATGAGAGGCGTGTCGGTTCGTTGAGTCATCGCGAGGAGTTTCCCGCAGCTCGGAACGGGTGTCGACCCAATTGATCGGAAGCACCGTCAAGTGCCACAGCACCGGCTGTGCTCAGGAAGAGCCTGGCAAGATCCGCCGGACAGACCCTAACCCGGGCTAGGCACCGCACCGCCCCTTCGACACCAATCACATCGTGCTCGCGGGTCTCTCACCACGATCACTCCTCGACAACCCGACGCCGGACGTTCGAATAGCGCCCGGCCGGGGTGCTGTCGGAAGTGCTGAACAACTACTGTCCGATCTCGTGAACAAAGCCAACGACTACTGGGGCTGGGTCGCATGATCGTGTTACGAGCTCTTGGGCCATATCTGTACCGTCACCTTGGGCGGGACTCTGCGGAACGCCCGGTAGGAGATCACGGTGTTAACCCCTGTGAAGAGGGCGCTCAGCGACGCCACGACAATGGCGATGACCGGAAGCGACATGGGCCAAGGATGCCCAGCAGAAGGCGCGTTGGACTCTGACTTGAGGAACATCAGGCTTGGCGTCTGCCTGACCTGCTGGCTCTCCTCGCGTGGCCACACGGCCCCAGACACGCCTGACGGGTGCAATTTGCTTGCGCCCGTCAGGAGGCCTCGTTGTGGCAGCCGTGCATGGTGTTGAAGTAGTCGTCGCCCAGATCCAGTAGCTCGTCGCACTCGGGGGCATCTCCCGCCTGCTCTCGCCAGTAGGCCAGATCCTCGCGGGTGGCGAGGGTGTGGGGGTGGTCGTCGCCCTGTACTCGCATCATGTCCGGCAGGAGTTCGGCGTACGCGGCCGCGGCGCCGGCGGCGTCACCAGACGTGCCAGTGTGGGTTGTTGCGCAGTTGTTCGGTGAGGGTGAGGAAGGGGCTGCCGGGCCGTGTGCCGCCGCTGATGAAGGTTCGGCCGAGGGTGGGGCTGGGGGTGTTTTGGAGTGTGATCGACTGGATGAGGCTGGTCAGGGGGTGGGGTCGGGCGCGGGGGGGCGAGTCCTTGGGGGGGCGGTGACCCATCGGCCGTCGGGGCGGGCGCCGGTGATGAACGGTTCCCGGAAGGTGTTGCTGGTCAGGGACCGGCATGAGTCCCCGTGGTGGGGGACGTAGGCGTCGATGAAGACGAGGTGATGGAGGCGGTGGCTGAGCCGGTCGGCGACGCCGGCGATGACCATTCCGCCGTAGCTGTGTCCGCACAGTGCGGCGGGCGTGGCGTCGCTGTGGTCGATGATCTCGGTGACTTGGTCGATGTGGGTGTCGGGGTTGGGGGGACGGTCCGCATCGGCTGGGCCGTCCGGCTCCAGTCCTGACAGGGTCACTGCCTCGACGTGGTGGCCGTTTCGGTGCAGCTCGGCGGCGACCGGGTCGAACGCCCATCCGCCTTGCCGGCCGCCCGGCACCATCACGAACTTCATCGCGTCATCGTAGGTCAGGCAGAACCGGTGAGTACGGACAACTGGTGTTCGCGCGTCTCGGCAACGCTCGGCCGGCGGCGGTGCCCCGTAGGGCGAATC
>NZ_JODC01000027.1 GCF_000720765.1 Streptomyces sp. NRRL S-646 | reverse complement strand
CTCCTCGATTTCTGCGTCAGGCGCGGATCGGCTTGCGCGGCGGCCGCACACGTTCCGGTGACATCCACAGTGACATCGCGTCACATACCGCCCTCTGAGGGGTCCCCACCTTGAACGGCAAGAACTTCCGCATGCCCGCACGCCGTCTCGCCACCGTCGCGACGGCCACGGCCCTCGCCGCCGGTCCCGCGGCGCTGGCCGGCGCGGGCGCCGCGCACGCGACCGGCGACCAGGGCCGGGCGAGCGCCGTCGTCCTGCGCACCGGGCTCGACGTGTCCCTGCTCAACAAGACCGTGAACGTTCCCCTCGCGGTCTCGCTCAACCAGGTCGACGCGCCCCAGAGCGCCGAAAAGACGGCGCTGAGCGCCAAGCTGGACGGCGTGAACGGCGGCAGGGCCTTCAGCGTGCTGGACGCGAAGACGGCCAAGTCCGCGGCGAGCGTCACCTCCGCCAGGGCCGAGGGCTACACCAACCTCGCCGACGCCAGTGTCCATGTCCCGGGCCTGCCGCTGCTGTCCCTCATCGAGCTGGAGCAGGTCACCTCGAAGGCGGTCTGCGAGGCCGGCAAGAAGCCCGTCGCCTCCTCGAACCTGGGCGGTTCGGTGACCGTCCTGGGCAAGAAGGTCACCCTGACGACCGGCGGCACCACGGAGGTCAAGGCGGCCGGCATCGGTGAGGTGCACCTCGCCCTGTCGAAGACGGAGACGACGTCGCGTACGGCGGCCGCCACCGCCCTCGAACTCAAGGTCTCCGTCAACCCGTTGAAGCTGAACGTGGCCGACGTCGAGGGCACCCTCACTCTGGCGAAGGCGACCTGCGAGGCCCCGGCAGGCGGCTCCGCCGACTCCAGCGGCTCCGGCAGCTCCAGCGGCTCCGGCAGCTCCGGCGGCACCAAGGTGCAGGGCGGGGAGAGTGGTCTCGCTGAGACCGGCGGCAGCTCCATGACGCCGTACATCGCGGGTGGGGCGATCGCCCTGCTGGTGGCGGGCGGCGGGGCGGTGGCGCTGGCGCGGCGCGCGCGGAGCTGAGCGCTCCGCGGGTTGTGCGGGGAGGGTCGTCCATTGTCTGCGGCGCAGTGGGGGCTGGTCGCGCCCACGCGGCGGAGCCGCATATTGGATACAGCCCCGCGCCCCTGTCGGGACGCAGCCCCCGCCCCTCGGGAGGATGGCGGGGGTCGTGCACAGGCTCTCTCTCAGCGGCCCGCCGACGCCAGCGTCAGTGCTCGGTCCAGTGCCTGCAAGAAGGTGTTGACCGTCGCCCTGTCCCGTACCGCCAGGCGCAGCCACTCCTCGCTCAGCCCCGGGAACGTGTCCCCGCGCCGTACCGCGAATCCAAGGTCCCGCAGATGGCCGCGCACCGCGGCCGCCCGAGGCAGGCGTACGAGGACGAAGGGGCCCTCGGCGGGCTGTGCCACCCGCAGTCCGTCCGAGGCGAACTCGGCCAGTCCGGCGACGAGATGGGCCCGGTCGGCGGCGATGCGGTGCGCCGCGTGCGCCGCCTCCGCCAGGGCCTGCGGTCCCATGCAGGCCTCGGCGGCGGCCAGCGCTGGCGTCGACACCGGCCACAGGGGCTGGGCGCACTCCAGTTCTGCGATCGTCTCAGGGGCGGCGAGGACGTAGCCGATCCGCAGTCCGGCCAGCCCCCAGGTCTTGGTCAGGCTGCGCAGCACCACGAGCCCAGGGACGTCCGTCCGCCCGGCCAGCGCCTCCCGCTCACCCGGCACCGCGTCCATGAAGGCCTCGTCCACGACCAACGTCCGCCCGGGGCGGGCGAGTTGGGCAACGGTCGCGGCGGGGTGCAGGACGGACGTCGGGTTCGTCGGGTTGCCGATCACCACCAGGTCCGCGTCCTCGGGGACCGCCGCCGGGTCCAGGCGGAAGCCGTCCTCCTCGCGCAGCAGCACCCGGTCCACGGTGTGGCCCGCGTCCCGCAGCGCCGCCTCCGGCTCCGTGAACTGCGGGTGCACGACGACCGGCCGGCGCACCTTCAGGGCGCGGGCGAGCAGCACGAAGGCCTCGGCGGCACCCGCTGTCAGCAGCACCCGCTCCACCGGGAGGCCGTGCCGCGCCGCCACCGCCGCCCGCGCGGCCCGTCCGTCCGGATAGGCCGCGAGGGAGCCGAGCGAGCCCGCGATGCGCTCGCGCAGCCAGGCGGGGGGTGTGTCCGCGCGGACGTTCACCGCCAGGTCGACGAGGGCGGAGCCGTCGTCGCGCACCTCGGCGTCACCGTGGTGACGGAGATCGTGCTCAGTGCGCATGGGCGTGCCCGCCGTGGTGGTGACCGTGGTGGTGATGGTGACCGTCGTCGTCCGGGTGGAAGTGCGGCTGCTGCGGCAGCCCCACCTTGTCCTCGAAGCCCGGCAGCGCGATCCGGTACACGCACGAGTCGCAGTTCATGCGCAGATCGCCCTTGACGGCCTCCTCGTAGCGCTCCATCACCAGGTCCAGCAGCTCGGGCTCGGGCCCGATGACATCGGCCGACCGCACCTCGACCTCCGGGTGCGCGGCCGCCCAGCCCTCGGTCTGCTGCCGCACCCGGTCCGGCAGGATGCCGGTGAACAGGAAGTAGGGGAGGACCACGATCCGCTTGGCGCCCAGCCTCGCGCACCGGTCCAGGCCGCTCGGCACGTCCGGCGCCGCCAGCGACACGAACGCCGTCTCCACGCCCGCGTAGCCGCGGCCCTCCCACAGCAGCCGTGCCGCCTTGTACACCTCGGCGTTGGCGTCGGGGTCCGTCGAGCCGCGCCCCACAAGGAGCACGGTCACGTCGGCCCGGTCCTGAGGTGTACGCGCGGCCTGACCGAGCGCCTCGTCCAGCCGTCGCTCCAGGACCGACAGCAGCGAGGGGTGCGGGCCCAGCGGACGCCCGTACGTGTACGAGATCCCCGGGTGGCGCTCCTTCTCGCGGGACAGGGCCGCCGGGATGTCGCCCTTGGCGTGCCCGGCGGACACCAGCATCAGCGGTACGGCGGCGAAACGCCGTACCCCCCGCTCCACCAGTTCGGCGACCGCCTCGCCGAGTGGCGGCGGCGACAGCTCGATGAAGCCGCCCGCGACGGGCAGGTCGGGGTGCCGGTCCCCCAGCTGCCGTACGAAGTCGCGGAACGCCTCGGCTCCGGCCTCGTCCCGGGTGCCATGGCCGGCGATGAGCAGGGCGGGCGGCGGGGTGGTCACGATTTCTCCTCGGAGTACGAAGTGGGGTGGTACAGCAGGGCGTTCAGTGCGGCCGACGCGACCGCCGAGCCGCCCTTCTCGGACACGTTGCTCACGGCGGGCAGCCCGCTCTCGCGCAACGCGGCCTTGGACTCGACCGCGCCGACGAAGCCGACGGGGAGGCCGATGACGAGTGCGGGGGAGGCGTCCAGGGTCAGCAGCTCCTCCAGGGCGGTCGGCGCGTTGCCGATCACCCAGAGGGCACCCGGGCCGACCTGCTCGTAGGCGAGCCGTATCGCGTGCGCCGAACGGGTCAGTCCGGGGCCGGCCACGGCGTCCCTGAGCCGGCACACCGTCTCGCGCCGGGTGATCCCGGCCGCGACCATCTCCACGTCCACGACGACGGGCGCCCCGCCGTGCAGGGCGTCATACGCCTTTTCCAAGGCGCCCTCGTCCATGACGAGATCGGTCGCGTAGTCGAGGTCGGCGGCGGAGTGGACGACCCGCTCCACCACCGCCCGCGTCAGCGGAGGGAAGTGCGAGGTGTCCAGACGGGCACGCAGCCGCCGGTAGGACTCCTCCTCGATCGGGTGAACGACACGGGCCACACCGGTCACTTGGCACCCTCCTGCCAGCGGTAGCCGCGCGGCGTCACCATGCGCCCCGCGATCTCACGGGTCGCCGTGTTGCCCACGGTCACGACCGTCATCATGTCGACCGTCGCCGGGTCCAGGGAGCCCAGATCGGTCACCCGGCTGGATTCGTCCGGCCGCGACGCGTTCCGTACGACACCGACCGGCGTCGTCGGCTCCCGGTGTTCCGCGAGGATCGCGAGCGCCTTCGGCAGCTGCCAGTCCCGGCCCCGGGAACGCGGGTTGTAGAAGGTCACCACGATGTCCGCCTCGGCCGCCGCGCGCACCCGCCGCTCGATGACCTCCCACGGCGTGTGCAGGTCGGAGAGGCTGATGGACACGTGGTCGTGTCCGAGCGGCGCGCCCAGGATCGCCCCGGCCGCGAGCGCCGCGGTGACGCCCGGTACGCCGAACACGTCGATGTCGTCGGAGGCCTCGGCGAGCGCGGGCGAGGCCATGGCGTACACGCCTGCGTCGCCGCTGCCGATCAGCGCGACCGCCTGACCCTTCCGGGCCTCGGCCACCGCGGTCCGTGCGCGCTCCTCCTCGGCGCCGAGCCCGGACTCCAGGATCCGGGTGCCGGGCCGCAGCAGGTCGCGGATCTGGTCGACGTACTGGTCGAGGCCGACGAGTACGGAGGCGCGCCGCAGTTCGGCCGTGGCGCGCGGGGTGAGCAGGTCGCGGGCGCCGGGACCGAGCCCGACCACCGCGAGCCGCCCGCGCGCCGCACGCCGTACGACGGCACAGGTCGCCATCGAGGCGTGCCCGTCCGCACGTGCCGACTTCCGCTTGGGGACGAGGAGTTCACCGCCCCGGACGAGCGCGGAGGCCTCGGCGACGGAGGGAGTACCCACGGCGGTGAGCGGGGCGTCGGAGGGGTTGGGAACCTCGACCTTCGCCAACTCCTCGGCGGAGTACGTCACCAGGGGCACCCCGAGCCGCGCGGCCGCCTCGACGATGCCGGGCTCCTCCCGCTTGGCGTCCACGGTGACGAGTTCGGCGACGCTACGGGGCGAGAGTCCCGCGTTCCGCAAGGCACCCTCGACCAGGCCGAGCACCTCGTCGGCCGGGGCGCCCCTGGACGCGCCGACACCGACGACGAGGGACGGCGGACGGAGCAGCACCTCCCCTTCGGCGGGCACGAGCGCACGGTCCGTCAGCCGGACGGTGTACGAGCCCTGCGTGCTGCCTTGCACGGCGAACGGCACTGGCGGCAGCGGCCACGCCACCTCCGCGTCCAGCGCGACCGGCTCACCGTCCAGCAGAGCCCGCGTGACGCCCGCGACGTCGCCCTCCACGGGGAGGCCGAGCGTGTCCAGGCCGGGAATGCCCACCGCGTCCGTCGCCGTGGTCACCACGGGCTCGGCACCCAGCAACTCGCCCACCCGCTCGGCGAGTTCATTGGCCCCGCCCCCGTGCCCGCCCACCAGCGACACGGCGAACCGCCCGCCCTCGTCGACGCACACCACCCCGGGGTCGCTCTTCTTGTCCCCCAGCAGGGGCGCCACGAGCCGAACCACCGCCCCCGTCGCCAGGAAACACACGAGCTGCTCGCACTCCGCGAACGCGGCCCGTACGGCGTTCCCGACGGGACCCTCGTACACACGCGTACGGTCCGGCCACGCCGCGGCCAGCCGGTCGCGCGCCGCCGCCCCCGCCGCGGTGGCGGAAATGAGGCCGATCACAGGGCAACTCCTTCACGAGAAACGGGGGTTCTGGCCCCCCACAGCAGGAAAACCGGATTGGTCGCCGCCAGCCGGGTCACGTCCCCCGGCAGCGGCGCCAGCCGCGAGGACTGCAACAGCACCCCGTCGCAGTCGAACCCGGCACCGGTGAGCGCGGAACGCACCGCGGGCACCCGGTCCAGCGCGGCCATGGCGACCACGACCGTCCGCCGGGCCCGCCGCGCGCACACACGCACGATGTCGGGCAGCTCGCGGCCCCCGCCGCCGACGAACACGGCGTCGGGATCGTCGAGTTGGTCCAGCGCGTCCGGCGCCGTCCCGTGCACCACGTGCACGTCGACGCCGTGCGCGCCCGCGTTGGCGTGGATCCGCTCCACCCCGTCCGGCGCCTTCTCGACGGCGCTGACGGCTGCGCCCAGCCGCGCACACTCCACAGCGACGGAACCCGAGCCGGAGCCGACGTCCCACACCAGGTCGCCGGGGCGCGGCCCGAGCCGGGCCAGGGCCAGCGCCCGTACCTCGAACTTGGTGATCATCGAGTCGCGGTGCGCGAACTCGCCCTCGTCCAGCGCCCATCCGGGGGGCCGTACGGCCGCTCCCGCCAGCGTCCGTACGGGACCGAGCGCCCGCGTCTCGTCCAGACACAGGACGACACTCACCGCCGTACCCCAGTCGCGGCCCGCGGCCTCGGCGGGGGAAACCCGCTGCAGGCCCTCCTCGGCGGAGCCGAGCGCTGAGGCGACGAGGAGGACCCGGCCGGGCGCGGTGCGGGCGAGCGCGGCACCCAATTCCGCCGGACCGGCGCCGGGCCCGGTCAGCACGGCCACCTTGGGGTGCGCCCGGCACACGTTGACAGCCGTCCGCGGATCCCGCCCGTGCGCACTGACGACGACCGCGTCGTCCCAGGTCAGCCCCAGCCGGGCGAAGGCGGTGGCGACGGACGAGACCCCCGGCCGTACGTTCAGACGCTCCGCACCGAACCGCTCGGACAGGGCCCGCACGATCCCGAAGAACCCGGGGTCGCCGGAGGCCAGCACGACCACGCGCCGGTCCTTGCCGACGTACTCCTCCATGGCGTCCAGGGCAGGTGCCAGCGGCCCGAGCACGATCCGCTCGGCGGTCTCGGGCAGCCGCACGGCGTCCAGGTGCCGTCGCCCGCCCACGACGAGCTCGGCCCCCGCCAGCGCTTCGAGGGGAACGGGTGCGCCCGTCCCCGTACCGACGACCGTGATCACGTACTGGCACCCCGCGTGCGCAGGGCCCTGCGGGCCTCCGGGTCGGCCTTGCGGTAGCCGTGGAAGTGGCCCGGGTGGTACAGGTGCGAGCGAGTGCCCTCGGCGTCCAGGGCCGGGCCGACCAGGAAGAGGGTGTGCTTCCAGAGCTTGTGCTCCTTGACCGTCTCCTCCAGCGTCCCGATCGTGCACCGCACGACCAACTCCTCCGGCCAGGTCGCCTGGTAGGCGACGACGACCGGCGTGGACGTCGGATAGCCGCCCTCCAGCAGCTCCCGCACCAGCTGCCCGCTGCGGGCGGCCGACAGGAAGATCGCCATGGTGGTGCCGTGCTTGGCGAACTCCCGCACCTCCTCGCCGGGCGGCATGGGCGTCTTGCCGCCGCCCAGCCGGGTCAGGACGACGGACTGCGCGACCTCCGGGATGGTCAACTCGCGCTGCGCGAGCGCGGCGACGGCGGAGAACGCGGAGACGCCGGGCACGATCTCCGTCTCGATGCCGATGCGCGCACACCGGTCGAGCTGCTCCTGAGTACCGCCCCAGAGAGCGGGATCCCCGGAGTGGATACGCGCGACCTTCAGGCCGGTGCGCTGTGCGCGCTCGTACACGGCGACGACGTCCTCCAGCGACATCGTCGCCGAGTCGAGGATCTCCGCGTCCTCGCGCGCGTGCTCGAGGACCTCCGCCTGCACCAGGCTCGCGGCCCAGATCACGACGTCGGCCTCGGCGATGGCGCGCGCGGCACGGAACGTCAACAGGTCGGCGGCGCCGGGGCCGGCACCGACGAAGGTCACCTTGCCGGTGGGGGCATCGGCCATGGGAACGGTCCTCTCTAGCAAAGCTCTGGTCTGGCTCTCGGTCTTACAAGCAGCGGTGTGGTTATTGCCGTCGGACGTGCGTGAACGGGGGTTGATCGGATAGCAAGGGCGTATGGCGGTCTTCGTCGCGCTCGGCGCGTTCCTGATGACGCTGGCCGGCGGTTGGACGGCACAGCGTGTGACCGACCGCCGCCACCTGGTTCTGGGCCTGGCCGGCGGACTGATGCTCGGTGTCGTCGGTCTGGACCTGCTGCCGGAGGCGCTCAAGGCGGCGGGCGAAGAGGTCTTCGGCGTACCGGCGGCCCTGCTCCTGTTCGTGGCCGGATTCCTGCTGGCCCATCTGGTGGAACGCCTGCTGGCGGCCCGCCAGGCCTCCCACGGAGGGGAGGAGAGCAACGGCCGCGTGCCCGAGGTGGGTCTGACGGCGGCGGCGGCGATGGTCGGTCACAGCGCCATGGACGGCGTGGCGATAGGCGCGGCCTTCCAGGTCGGCGACGGCATGGGCGCGGCTGTCGCGCTGGCCGTCGTCGCCCACGACTTCGCGGACGGCTTCAACACGTACACGATCACCAGCCTGTACGGGAACGCCCGCCGCAAGGCGCTGACCATGCTGTTCGCGGACGCGGTGGCCCCGGTGGCCGGCGCGGCCTGCACGGCCTTCGTCAGCATTCCGGAGGGCCTGCTGGGCGGCTACCTCGGCCTCTTCGGCGGCGTACTCCTCTACCTCGCCGCCGCCGAGATCCTCCCCGAGGCGCACCACGAACACCCCGCCCGCTCGACCCTGCTGTGCACGGTGGCGGGGGCGGCTTTCATCTGGCTGGTGGTGGGCCTGGCCGGGTGAGCCCGCGCCGGTCACAGCTTGCCGCCGCGCCCGCCGTCGCGCGGCGCGGGCGCGATGAGCGTGGAGAGGTAGGGGAGAGGCTCGCCGTCGAGCTGGGACGCCGGCCGGATGGACTCCGACTCCAGCCCGAGCGCGGAGCCCCACACCGCATCGTCGAGCCGCCCGGTCTCGCGCAACGCCTCGGCGACCTCGCCGGCCTGCCGCCCGAACTTGTAGGCGACGACGGTGCCGGGCCCGCTGAGGGCGTCCTTCAGCACGGCGGCCCCGGCGGTGACGGGCACGAGGGTGAGCGGCTCGGTGCCTTCGGTGAGCACGGCACCCGAGCGCGCCGCGAGATCCTGCATGGCGGTGATCCCGGGCACGGTCTCGACCACGGTCCCCGGCACGAGCTCGGCAATGGTCTGCGCGAGGTAGGTGAACGTCGAATACACGTTGGGATCACCGATGGTGGCGAACGCGACGACACCCCGCTCCCGCAGCAACTGCGCGACCCGCTCCCCGGCCGCGTCCCAGGCAGCCTCCCGCCGCCCGCGATCACTGCGCTCGTTCAGCGCGAACACGACCCGAACGACCTTCTCAGCGGGCACGTAGTGCAGCACGGTGGCCTCGGCCCGCCCCCGCTCCAAGGTGTCCATCACGGGCACGACAACAACATCGGCGGCCCGCAGAGCATTGACCCCCTTGACGGTCACCAGCTCGGGATCGCCCGGCCCCACCCCGACCCCGATCAACCTGCTGCTGTTGCTGCTCATGACGTCCGGCACCTCTCCACGAACCGACGGGCGACACCGGGCTCGGACGCCCAGTGCGTGTGCAGATAACTGGCGTGCACACCTTGTTGTACGAAACCTTCGACCCGCGGCACAGGGGCGCGCACGCCCCAGGCGGGAGCCGCCCCCGCCCCCGGCTCGACGACCGTCCGATGAAACTCGTGCCCCCGCATCCGGGTCCCGGCGGGCGCCAGCACACTGTCGCCGACGGCCACGGCGTCCCGGTACCCGAGAGTGAGCCGCCCGCTCATCCGCGCCCTCGCATCGAGCACCCCGCACATGGGCTGCCCGTCGAGCTCCCGGCACAGATACAGCAGCCCGGCACACTCCGCAGCAACGGGACCACCGCCCTCC
This sequence comes from Streptomyces sp. NRRL S-646, assembly GCF_000720765.1. Classification (GTDB taxonomy): domain Bacteria; phylum Actinomycetota; class Actinomycetes; order Streptomycetales; family Streptomycetaceae; genus Streptomyces. Next base: position 72,504 of record NZ_JODC01000027.1, on the reverse strand, counting down.
GCGAGCGCGGCAACGGCTTTGCGCAGCGGTTCGTTGGCAGACAGCTCACTCGCGTACACTTCGGGAAACCCGCCCCCGATGACCAACCCGCGTGTCCCGTCGGGCAGTTGCTCATCCCGGAGCGGATCGAAGGTGACGACTTCGGCACCGGCGGCAGCGAGCAGCTCACTGTGCTCGGCATAGGAGAAAGTGAAGGCGGGACCGCCCGCGATCGCAACCTTCGTTTTCGAGCCCAGGCCGGCTGCATTCAGCCCGTCCGGCGTTTGAGGACGAGGCCGTCCAGGCCGAAAGCGGGGGTCTGGGGGCGCAGCCCCCAGGGTCGGGACGGGAAGGGGCGGCGGGGGCGAGGAATCCAGGACCTCAGCCGCATCCCAGGCCGCACACGACAACGCTCCCGCACTCCGCGCCAGCCCCATCAAAGCCTCAAGATCGCACCCGGCGGAAACCTGCGCGGCCATGGCGTCAACCGCCTCCACCGCCGCGGCCCGCCGCTCGGCGACCGGCACCAACCCGAGGTGCCGCGAGGGCGTGTCCACCTGCGCAACCCGCCGCAGCACCCCCAACACAGGCACCCCCGCCGACTCCAACGCCTCCCGCAACAACTCCTCATGCCGATCAGAAGCGACCTTGTTCAGGATCACCCCCCCGACCCGCACCTCCGGATCCCAGGACGCAAACCCATGCACGAGCGCCGCCACGGACCGAGACTGCGACGACGCGTCGACCACCAGCACCACCGGCGCCCTGAGCAACTTCGCCACATGAGCGGTGGACGCGAGTTCACCCTCCCCCGCGGCCCCGTCGAACATCCCCATCACACCCTCGACGACGGCGATGTCACACCCACGAGCCCCGTGCAGGAACAACGGCCCGACCAGCTCCGGCCCGCACAGGTACGCGTCGAGGTTCCGCCCCACCCGCCCGCTGGCGAGCGCGTGATACCCGGGATCGATGTAGTCCGGCCCGACCTTGTGCGGAGACACGGCAAGCCCCCGCGCGGCGAACGCGGCCATCAACCCCGTGGCAACGGTGGTCTTGCCGCTGCCCGAGGTGGGCGCGGCAATGACCATCCGAGGGACGGACACGGAGGAGGACATCACCACTCGATACCCCGCTGCCCCTTCTGCCCCGTGTCCATCGGGTGCTTGACCTTGGACATGTCGGTCACGAGATCGGCGAACTCCACGAGCTTCTCGGGCGCGTTCCGCCCGGTGATCACGACATGCTGGGTCCCGGGCCGGTTCCGCAGCACGTCGACCACCTCGTCGGTGTCCACCCAGCCCCAGTGCATCGGATACGCGAACTCGTCCAGCACATACAGCCGGTACGTCTCCGCGGCGAGGTCCCGCTTGACCTGCTCCCAGCCCTCCCGGGCCTTCTCCTCGTTGTCCATCTGGGAGTCCCGCTGCACCCAGGACCAGCCCTCGCCCATCTTGTGCCAGTCGACGGTCCCGCCCTCGCCGGAGGCACCCAGTACCCGCAGCGCGTTCTCCTCGCCGACCTTCCACTTCGCCGACTTGACGAACTGGAACACCCCGATGGGCCACCCCTGGTTCCAGGCCCGCAGCGCAAGCCCGAAGGCAGCCGTGGACTTGCCCTTCCCGATGCCCGTGTGCACGACGACCAGCGGCCGGTTACGACGCTGACGAGTCGTCAGCCCGTCGTCCGGCACCACACTCGGCTGCCCCTGCGGCATTACGCGGCCCTCCTCTTCGTCCCACCCTGTACATCCCTGACCAGCCCGGCGATCGAGTCCGCCCGCAACTCGTCGAGCGTCACCGCCGTCGCCCCGAGCTCACCCGCGAGCTGCCCGGCGAGCCCCAGCCGCACGGGTCCGGACTCACAGTCGACGACCACGGAGGCGATCCCCTCGGCCGCGAACAGCCGGGCAGCCCGCCCGGCCAGCGCGACCGGCTCGGGCCCACCGGTGGCCCGCCCGTCCGTCACCACCACGACCAGCGCCCGCCGCGCCGGATCCCGCAACCGCTCCACCCGCAGCACGTCGTGCGCCCGCAGCAGCCCGGCAGCAAGCGGCGTACGCCCACCCGTCGGCAACGACTCCAGCCGCACCGCGGCCCCATCCACGGACGAGGTCGGCGGCAGCGCGACCTCGGCGGCCGCCCCCCGGAACGTCACCAGCCCCACCTTGTCCCGCCGCTGATACGCGTCCAGCAGCAGCGACACCACGGCCCCCTTCACGGCACTCATCCGCTGCCGTGCCGCCATCGAACCGGAGGCGTCGACCACGAACAGCACGAGGTTCCCCTCGCGCCCCTCCCGGGTCGCCTGCCGCAGATCGTCCCGCCGCACGACCAGCCCCGGCCCCGACCGCCCCCGCGCCCGCTGATGCGGCGCAGCAGCCTGCACGGTCGCCGCCAGGTGGAGCTTGGTCAACGCCCCTCGGGGCCGCCGCGCCCCCGTCGTGCGCCCATGCTCCGTCCGCGCCCGCGAACGCCGCCCGGCGGCCCCCTCACCGATCCCGGGCACGCTCAGCACCTTGGTACGGAAGGGCTCCGAGGCCCGTACGGCGGACTGCTCGGCAGCCCCCGAGGCCTGCGGCTGACCGCCCTCCCCGGCTTCGGGCCGCGCATCGGTGTCGCCGCCCCGCGGACCGTCCGAGTCGTCGGAGGGCGGCTGCCCGCCACCGCCCGGTCCGCCGCCGTCCGGGTCCGGGTCGGGATCGTCGTCGCCGGAGAACTCCTCCAGCGTCTCGTCGAGCTTGTCCTCGTCGAGCCCCGGCGCGTCGAAGGGGTTGCGGCGCCTGCGGTGCGGCAGCGCGAGCAGTGCCGCCTGCCGTACGTCCTCGGCGAGCACGTCGGTCCGCCCGGCCCAGGCGGCCAGCGCGGTGGCCGTACGCGCCATCACGATGTCGGCGCGCATGCCGTCCACCTCGAAGGCGGCGCAGGTCGCCGCGATCTGCCGGAGCGCCCCGTCGCCCAGCCGCACCGACGGCAACAACTCCCGTGCGGCAACGATCCGTTGACGTACCGAAGCCTCCTCGTCCGCCCAACGGGTCACGAAACCGGCGGGATCGTCGTCGTAGGCGAGCCGCCGCCGCACGACCTCCACCCGCTGGTCGGGCTCCCGCGAGGCCGTGACTTCCACCGTCAACCCGAACCGGTCGAGCAACTGCGGCCGCAGCTCACCCTCTTCGGGGTTCATCGTGCCGACGAGCAGGAAACGCGCGGCATGCCGTACCGAGACGCCCTCGCGCTCGACGTACGACGCACCCATCGCGGCCGCGTCCAGCAGCAGGTCGACGAGGTGGTCGTGAAGAAGGTTGACCTCGTCGACGTAGAGGATCCCGCGGTGCGCGTCCGCGAGGAGCCCCGGCTCGAAGGCCTTCACGCCCTCCGCCAGCGCCCGCTCGATGTCGAGGGCGCCGACGAGGCGGTCCTCCGAGGCGCCGACCGGCAACTCGACCATGCGGGAGGGGCGTTGGGCGCCCGGTCCCGGCTCGTGCGGCCCGTCCGGGCAGGACGGGTCCGGCGCCGCGGGGTCGCAGGAGAAACGGCACCCGGCGACGACCGCCACCTCGGGCAGCAGCGCCGAGAGCGCCCGCACCGCCGTCGACTTGGCGGTGCCCTTCTCGCCGCGCACCAGCACACCGCCGACCGCCGGTGACACGGCGTTCAACAGCAGCGCGAGCCGCAGGTCGTCCTGGCCGACGACGGCCGTAAAGGGGAAGGGGGTGGTCACTGGTCGCCCTCCAAGTCGCCTTCCAGCTCCAGGTATGTGGCGCGCAGCTGCTCCAGCGTCTCCGCGTCCGGCTCGGCCCACAGGCCGCGGTCGGCCGCTTCCAGGAGCCGTTCGGTGATGCCGCGCAGCGCCCACGGGTTGGACTGCTTCATGAACTCCCGGTTCTCCGGGGCGAAGACGTACTCGGCGCTGAGCTTCTCGTACATCCAGTCGTCCACGACGCCGGCCGTGGCGTCGTAGCCGAAGAGGTAGTCGACGGTCGCCGCCATCTCGAAGGCACCCTTGTAGCCGTGCCGCCGCATGGCCGCCATCCAGCGTGGGTTGACGACACGCGCGCGGAAGACGCGGTGCGTCTCCTCGCCGAGCGTGCGCGTCTTCACCTGGTCGGGGGTGGCGGAGTCACCGACGTACGCCTCGGGGCTCTCACCCGTCAGGTGCCGCACCATGGCGACCATGCCGCCGTGGTACTGGAAGTAGTCGTCGGCGTCGACGAGGTCGTGCTCGCGGGTGTCGACGTTCTTCGCGGCCACGGCGATCCGCTTGAACGCGGTCTCCATGTCCCCGCGCGCCGCCCGTCCGTCGAGCCCGCGGCCGTACGCGTAACCGCCCCAGACGGCGTACACCTCGGCCAGGTCGGCGTCCGAGCGCCAGTTGCGGGCATCGATCAGCGGCAGCAGCCCGGCCCCGTAGGCGCCCGGCTTGGAGCCGAAGATCCGGGAGGTGGCGCGCCGCCGGTCGCCGTGCTGTGCCGTGTCCTCGTCGGCGTGGGCGCGCACGAAGTTCTGCTCGGCGGGCTCGTCCAGTTCGGCGACCTTGCGGACGGCGTCGTCGATCAGCCCGACGACGTGCGGGAACGCGTCCCGGAAGAAGCCGGAGATACGGACGGTGACGTCGATACGGGGGCGGCCCAACTCCTCCAGGGACACGACCTCGAAGCCCGTCACCCGGCGCGAGGCGTCGTCCCACACCGGCCGGCAGCCCAGGAGCGCCAGGATCTCGGCGATGTCGTCGCCCTGCGTGCGCATCGCGGAGGTGCCCCAGACCGTCAGGCCGACCGACTTCGGGTACTCGCCGGTGTCCTGCAGGTACCGCTGCACGAGGGAGTCTGCAAGCGACTGCCCGACCTCCCAACTCAGCCTGGAGGGAATGGCCTTGGGGTCGACCGAGTAGAAGTTCCGGCCGGTCGGCAGGACGTTGACCAGCCCGCGGGTCGGGGAGCCGGACGGACCGGCGGGGACGTAACCGCCGTCGAGTGCCTTGAGGATGTGGCCGATCTCGTCCGTCGTACGGGCCAGTCGCGGGACCACCTCGGTGCAGGCGAACTCCAACACCGCGACCGCGTCCGGGAGTTCGGTGCCGAGCACGCCACGCACGAGAGCCGGGGCGAGCGCGACGTCCCAGTCGCGTGCCTCCATGCCCTCCGCGATCCGCCGGCACAGCTGCTCCAGCAGGTCGATGGCGTCGGCGGCCGTACGGGAGGGGCCCTCGACGAGATCGGTCAGCTCGACCGGCACCTTCACCGGAGCACCGGGCTCGGCGAGCAACTCCTTCTCGACCAGCCCGAACTGAGAGGCCAGCGAAGCCCTGAGCCCCGGCAGCGCGTTCGCCTGCCCGCCCCACACCTGCGAGGCGCGCAGCACGGCGAGCACGAGGTTCACCCGCGGCTCGCCGACCGGCCCGCCGCCCAGGATGTGCAGGCCGTCCCGGATCTGCACGTCCTTGATCTCGCACAGATAGCCGTCGATGTGCATGACGAACGAGTCGAATTCGTCCTCGTCCGGCTGCTCGTCCACATGCAGGTCGTGGTGGAGCTCGGCCGCCTTGACCAGCGTCCAGATCTGGGCGCGGACGGCCGGTGCCTTCGTCGGGTCCAGGTCGGAGACCAGCGCGTACTCGTCGAGCAGCTGCTCCAGCTTGGCCAGATCGCCGTAGGTGTCGGCACGGGCCATCGGCGGTACGAGGTGGTCGACGACCGTGGCATGGCCGCGCCGCTTGGCCTGGGTGCCCTCACCGGGGTCGTTGACGATGAACGGGTAGATCAGCGGCAGTTCACCGAGCACGGCGTCCGGCGCGCATTTACCGCTGAGCCCGAGTCCCTTGCCGGGCAGCCACTCCATCGTGCCGTGCTTGCCCATGTGGACGATCGCGTCGGCGCCGAAAGTGTTGTCGAGCCACCGGTAGGCCGCCATGTAGTGGTGCGAGGGCGGCATGTCGGGGTCGTGGTAGATCGCGATGGGGTTCTCGCCGAAGCCGCGCGGCGGCTGGATCATCACGACGACGTTCCCGAACTGCAGGGAGGCGAGGACGATGTCCTCCCCGTCGACGTACAGACTGCCCGGCGGCTCGCCCCAGGCCTGAAGCATCCCGTCCCTGAGCTCCGGGTCGAGCTTGTCGAACCACGCCCGGTAGTCGGCGAGCGGCACCCGCGCGGGCGCGGCGGCCAGCTGTTCCTCGGTCAGCCACTCCACGTCGTGACCGCCGGCCGCGATCAGCCGGTGGATCAACTCGTCGCCGCCGGAGGGGTATTCGGTGAGCGAGTACCCGGCGGCCTTCAACGCGTCCAGCACCTGTACGGCCGATGCCGGCGTGTCCAGGCCGACCGCGTTGCCGACCCGCGAGTGCTTCGTCGGGTACGCGGTGAAGACGAGCGCGAGCTTCTTGTCGGCGTTCGGCTTGTGCTTCAACTGCGCATGCCGTACGGCGATCCCGGCGACCCGCGCGGCCCGCTCCGGGTCGGCGACGTACACGGGAACGTCGTCGGGGCCCTGCTCCTTGAAGGAGAAGGGGACGGTGATGAGCCGCCCGTCGAACTCGGGGATGGCGACCTGCATCGCCGCGTCCATGGGGGACAGGGCGGCGTCCGACTCGTCCCACGCGTCACGGGACGAGGTCAGGCAAAGGCCTTGCAGCACGGGGACGTCGAGGTCGGCGAGCGCGCCGATGTCCCAGGCCTCCTCGTCACCGCCGGCCGACGCCTGCGAGGCGTGTGTGCCTCCGGCGGCGAGGACGGTGGCGACCAGGGCGTCGGTCCGGCCGAGGATCTCGTACAGCCCGGCGTCCGCGCCGCGCAGCGAACCGCAGTACACGGCAAGGGCGTTGGCGCCCTTCGCCTCGATCGCGTCGCACAGGGTGTCCACGAAGGCGGTGTTGCCGCTCAGCTCATGGGCCCGGTAGAAGAGCACACCGACGGTCGGCCGGCCCTCGACGTGCGCACGCTCGCCGTGCACCCCGTACTCGGGCATCTTCTGCGGCTCGACGAAGCCCTCGCCGGTCAGCAGCACGGTGTCGGACAGGAACCGGGCGAGCTCGGTGAGGTTGGCGGGCCCGCCCTCGACGAGGTACCTGAGCGCCTCCGCCACCACACCGGCGGGCACGGACGACTCGGCCATCAACTCCGCGTCGGGGACGGCCTCCCCGCCGAGCAGCACGGTCGGGATCCCGGACGCCCTGAGCGCGGCGAGCCCGTCCTCCCAGGCCCGCTTGCCGCCCAGCAGCCGTACGACGGCGATGTCGGCGCCGTCGAGGAGGCCGGGCAGCTCCTCGGCCACGTCCACCCGGGTCGGGTTGCCGATCCGGTAGTCGGCACCGGAAGCGGCCCGGGCCGCCAACAGATCCGTGTCGGCGGTCGACAACAACAACACTGTGCTCATGCGGGTGCTCCCGGTGGGATGAAAGGCAGTCCTTGCGGCGCGCCCGACTCGATGAGCCGCCACAGCGCGTCCGTGTCCGCGTGTTGTTCGATCAGGTCGCCGAGCCGGTCGAGCTGCTCCTCGCGCAGCGCGGCGAACGAGGTGTCGGGCGCCGGCACGAAACGACGGCCCGCGGCGGCCGCCACCTCGCGCAGAAAGGCCCGCCGGAACCCGTCCGACTCCAGGGAGCCGTGCCAGTGCGTGCCCCAGGTCTGTCCGACGCGGATGCCGTCCAGGAAGGGTTCCCCTTCGCGTATGTCGGCGACCCCGTGGTGGATCTCGTACCCCTCGACGTGCTCCCCGAGGGCTTCCCCGACCGGCCGGGTGAGGGTCTTCTCGCGGGCGAACCGCACCCGCACGGGCAGCACTCCGAGCGCTTGCACATGCCCGCGCCGGCTCTCGACCTCGTCCTCGATGTGCTCGCCGAGGACCTGGAAGCCACCGCAGATGCCGAGGACGGGCCGCTGCTCGGCGGCCCTGCGGACAAGGGCGTCCGCAAGTCCCCGCTCCCGCAGCCACTCCAGGGCCTTCACGGTCCCCCGGGTCCCCGGAACGACGACGAGGTCGGCGTCGGCGAGCTCCTCCGGGCGGTCCACGAACCGCACCACCACACCCGGTTCGGCGGCGAGGGCGTCCACGTCGGTGAAGTTGGACATGAGGGGGATGGCACAGACGGCGACCCGGAGCACGTCCTCACCGAGGGGCGGCGCGACGTTCGACTCCCGCACGGTCCCCCGCAGGGAGACCCGCAGCCCGTCCTCCTCGTCGATGCCGAGCCCGTGCTGGAACGGCAGGACGCCGTACGTCTGCCGGCCGGTGAGCCCGTGCAGCATGTCCAGCCCGGGCTCCAGGAGGCTGACGTCCCCCCGGAACTTGTTGACGAGGAACCCGGCGACGAGCTCCTGGTCCTCGGGCGAGAGCAGGGCGACGGTCCCGAAGAAGGAGGCGAAGACCCCGCCGCGGTCGATGTCACCGACCACGAGCACGGGAAGCCGCGCGTTCCGGGCGATCCCCATGTTCACGATGTCGGTCCGGCGCAGGTTGATCTCGGCGGGTGAACCCGCCCCCTCACAGATCACGGCGTCATACGTGCCCCGCAACTCGGCGAGACAGTCGAGCACGGTCCCGAGCAACTTCTGCTGCCGCCCGCCGTGATACCCACGCGCACTCAGCTCGCCGACGGGCTTGCCCATCAGCACGACCTGGCTGCTCTGCTCGCCACCGGGCTTCAGCAGCACGGGATTCATCAGCGCGGTCGGCTCCACCCGGCAGGCCTGCGCCTGCATGGCCTGAGCCCGCCCGATCTCGGCACCCTCGCGCGTCACAAACGAATTGAGGGACATGTTCTGCGCCTTGAAGGGCGCAACCTTGACCCCCTGCCGCACCAGCCAACGACAGATCCCGGCGGTGACGACACTCTTACCGGCATCGGAGGTCGTACCGGCAACGAGAATGCCCCCGCCGGTCATGAGAGCTCCTCCAACTGCCGTGGGCAGCCGCTGCCTACCGCTGTGGGCAGTCGTTCCGCTGGGTCGATGGGGGTCCCCCCGCTCGAACGAAGTTGAGAGTGGGGGAGGGTGGGCACAGCCCCCACCGCCGGGCGCCGCGCGACCCGGCCTCGCAGCACCGCCCCCGCCGCACTCACTCCCAACGCCAGCCACCCGACCCGCCGCGACAACCGCACAGCCCGCTCGATGTCCCCGACCTCCACGGCCCGCCCCTCCTGGTTCAGCACAGGCCGATGCTCGACCCGCCCCCCATACGACAAGGTCCCCCCGAGCCGCACCCCCAGCGCCCCCGCGAACGTCGCCTCCACAGGCCCGGCGTTGGGGCTCGGATGCTTCGCGGCGTCAGAACGCCAGGCTCGTACGGCGCCCCGGCGGTCACCCCCCGCGACCGTCGCAAGCACGGCCGTCAGACGGGCCCCCGGCCACCCCGCGACATCGTCCAGGCGCGCCGAAGCCCACCCGTACCGCCGGTACTTGGCCGACCTGTGCCCCACCATGGCGTCGAGCGTGTTGACGGCCCGGAACCCCAGCAGCCCCGGCACCCCGCCCACGGCCCCCCACACCAGCGCCCCCACGACGGCGTCGGACGTGTTCTCTGCGACGGACTCCACGACGGCCCGCGCGATCCCGTCGGCGTCCAGGGCCTGCGGATCCCGGCCGCACAGATGGGGCAGCCTGGCCCGGGCAGCCTCGACGTCCCCGGCCTCCAGCGCACGCCCGATGCCTCGGGCCTCGCGCGCGAGTGAAGTCCCCCCGACGACGGCCCACGTGGCGGCCGCGGTCAGCGCGAGGGAGGCGGTACGGGACGGACGTACGGCCCTCTGCGCCACGGCACCGAACGCAATGGCGCTCCCGGCGCACACGGCGGTGTGCAGCGCGCCCCACCCGCGATGGTCCCGCCACAACACCCGCTCAACCGCCCCCGCGGCCCGCCCGAACACGGCGACCGGATGCCCACGGCGCGGATCGCCGAGCAGATGGTCACCGAGGAGGCCGGCGGCGGCGCCGTACGCGAAAACGCGATCGGCACGCATCGGCTCAGCCGGCCATGGAGTCGGGCAGGGACCTGGTCCTGTACCTCAAACGGCAGGCTGGCATGGCGACATGTCCTCACTCAGGGTGTCCACGCCCTGGTTCGACGAGACCGGCGGTGAGAGTTCCTGGCTCCCGGGGCTTACTACCCCGGTGACAGTGGCGGGACCGCGCCGGACTTGCACCGGCTTCCTCTCGCGCCGCCGTATATGGCTTCGGCAGTCCACCACGCCCCCGAACGGCAGTCAACTTGCCGTTGACCTGCGGCGGGGGAGTGTGCTGAGGCCCACACCCGGTGCTCTGAACCGTGCATGAAAAACCCGCGGGGCGAGGAAGCATGGATGCGTGCTTCCTCGCCCCGCGGGACGGTAGGGAAAGGCGGTGCGGCCGCCTCAGGCCTTGGCCACCACCAGGTGGATGCCGTACGCCACCGCCGCCGCGCACCCCGCGAAGGCCACGTACGCGCCGGCCACCGCGAGGGAGGCCGAGTTGCCCTGCGCCACGGCCCGCTCGCGGCGCGACAGGCCCATGATGCCGAGGGTGAACAGGGCCACGAGGCCCACCGTGACCGCGAGGCTGACGCCGAAGACGGAGCCCAGGGCTGCCCAGTCGATCTTCATGCTGCTTCTCTTCCTTCGTACCGGGTGGGCGGGCTCAGACGGCCGCGGCCGGCGGGGTCGCCGGATCGGGGGCGGCGGACACGGGGGCCGGGATGGTGGCCGTCAGACCCTCGGTCACCGTGCCCGTGGGGGGCGGGGTCACGGCGGCGATCGCCGTGGTCACCACGCCGGCCGGCTCCTCGCTGTCGTTGACGTTCGACGCGTCGACGACCTCGCGCCGGGAGATCTTCCAGATGGCTGCGCTGGCGGCGACCAGGAAGACGGCGACGACGGCGGTGCCCCAGTCGCCGAGGTTCGTCACGGACTCCGCGCCCGCACCGACCAGGGCCGCGGCCGGCAGCGTCAGGCACCAGGCCACGAGCATGCGGGTCGCCGTCGACCAGCGGACCACGCCGCCCTTGCGGCCGAGGCCCGCGCCCATCACCGAACCGGAGACCGAGTGGGTGGTGGAGAGGGAGAAGCCGAGGTGCGAGGAGGCCAGGATGACCGTCGCCGCACTGGTCTGGGCGGCGAAGCCCTGCTGCGGCTGGAGCTCGGTGAGGCCCTTGCCCATGGTGCGGATGATGCGCCAGCCGCCGAGGTAGGTGCCGAGCGCGATGGCGAGGCCCGCGGAGAGGATGACCCAGGTGGGCGGGTCGGAGTCGGGGGAGACGGCGCCGCCGGCGACCAGGGCGAGGGTGATGATGCCCATCGTCTTCTGTGCGTCGTTGGTGCCGTGGGCCAGCGAGACCAGGCCCGCGGAGGCGATCTGGCCCGCGCGGTAGCCCTTCTCGGCGGCCTTGCCGTCGGCCTTCTTGCCGAGGGTGTACGACAGCCGGGTCGCGAGCAGCGCTGCCAGGCCCGCGACGACCGGGGCGGCGAGCGCCGGGATGAGCACCTTGGTGACGAGTACGTCGCCGTGCACCGCGCCCATGCCGGCCGAGGCGATGGTGGCGCCGATCAGGCCGCCCATCAGGGCGTGCGAGGAGCTGGAGGGAAGTCCGACGAGCCAGGTCAGCAGGTTCCAGAGGATCGCGCCGACCAGGGCCGCGAAGATGACCTCGGGACGTATGCCGGTCTCGTCGACGAGACCCTTGGAGATCGTGTTGGCGACCTCCACGGAGAGGAAGGCACCCGCAAGGTTCAGCACGGCGGACATGGCCACCGCGACCTTGGGCTTGAGCGCGCCGGTCGAGATGGTGGTGGCCATCGCGTTGGCGGTGTCGTGGAAACCGTTCGTGAAATCAAACGCGAGTGCGGTTACAACCACAATCGCGAGGATCAGCGAGAAGTTTTCCATTTACCCAGGCAATCGTTCGAAGTCAACGGTCGGTTGACCGTAGGCAACCTGGGTGAACGGAAGATGAACTGGGGTGGGCTGCAGGGTGTCTGGGCCAGGGGGTTGCCGCTCCGTCCGGTCCCGGCGACCCCCTGACCCTCGGCGCCCCTTGGCTAGTAGCCCCGGGCGAACCTCCTCAGCTGGGTCTGTGACCCGTTGAAGAGATTCTGGTCACCCGGCAGGCCGCCCCTGTTGCCGTACTGCCAGAAGGTCCAGAACGACCAGCCGGCCGGCAGGGACCCGGCGGCCCCGGACTCGTGACGGGCTATCCACAGCGCGTGGTTCGAGGCGGACGCGCCGCTCCCGCCGGTGCACGTGTTCCACCAGTGGGTGGTCGTGTAGATCACGGGGTGGCGGCCGGTGAGCCGCTTCACCTCGTTGCTGAACGACTTGATCCAGCTGACCATGCCCGCCTTGCTCAGCCCGTAGCACCTGTGCTTGGTGCTGTACGGGTTGTATTCGATGTCGAGCGCGGGCGGCAGCGTCCAGCCGTCCGAGCTCCACGTGCCGCCGTTGTGCACGAAGTACGCAGCCTGCGTCCTGCCCGACGACCTGTCCGGCAGGGCGAAGTGGTACGCCCCGCGGATGATGCCGGCGCCGCGGGCGCCGTTGTACTGCTGGCTGAAGTACGGATTGCGGTAGTTCGTGGACTCGGTGGCCTTGACGTAGACGAACCTGGCGCCCCTGGCCTTCGCGCTCGACCAGTTGACGTTCTTCTGGTGCGAAGAGACGTCGTGCCCCTTCGGCAGGCTCGCCGCCGAGGCCGGAAGCCCGGCGAGAGCCGCCCCTGTGGCGGTGAGTGCCGCCACGGAGACCGCGATGACGCGGGCGCGGCGGCGCAGCAGTTTGCGATCACGAGCCATATTTCCCCCCGGAATGGCGACGTGCACAACAAAACAACGGGAGATTACTGGAAGATCGTCGAATGATCGGTGATCTCAGGCCAAGCATGGAGAGAGACGGATATGTCCCTATAGGGGGACTTTCGGAGGTGTGGCTTCCGCTCTAAAGTGCCCCCGGCCCGGCGGTCGGTCGGAGGTGTGCCTGGCAGGATCGCGGCATGGCTGAGCGGCGGCGGGACCAGCGAGGTGAACGGGATGCGCGAGAAGGTGTGCAGGACGTGCCGGAGCGGTGGGAGAGGGGTGTGAGTGCCGAGGTGGCACACGCCTGGGAGGCACTCGTCGCCACCGCCCGCCGCACGGTCGCCGACGGCCTCGTCGTCGGCACCTCCGGCAATGTCTCGGTGCGCGTCGGGGACATCGTGCTGGTCACACCCTCGGGCGTGCCCTACGACCGGCTCACGCCCGAGGACGTGACCGGCGTCGGCCTCGATGGCCGCCAGGTGCTCGGCACGCTCGTCCCGACGAGCGAACTCCCCATGCACCTCGCCGTCCACCGCACCACCGACGCCCGCGCCGTCGTCCACACCCACGCCGTGCACGCGACGGCCGTCTCGACGCTCGTTCCCGAGCTCCCCACGATCCACTACATGTCCGCCGCGCTCGGCGGCCCTGTCCGAGTTGCCCCGTATGCGACATACGGCAGCGAGGAGTTGGCCGAGAACATGCTCCGCGCCCTCGCCGACCGCACCGCCTGCCTGCTGCAGAACCACGGCACGATGGCCTACGGCACCACCCTCGACCAGGCCTACGACCGCACCGCCCAGCTGGAGTGGATGTGCCGCCTGTGGCTGACGGCGTCCTCGGTACCGGGTATGTCCCCGACGCTGCTGTCCCGGGAGCAGCTGGCGGAGGTGGGGGAGAAACTGCGGGGCTACGGGCAACGGGGGTGAGCCCCGGGGAAGCGCGGCCGGGGTGAGCGGAGCACGCCGCCGCCGCAACCCGCATCAGCCCGACCCGTCCTCCCGCTGGCCGGTGGCGTGGTCCGCCGGGACACTGGACGGGTGCGCACAGTCAAAGCGACGGCTGCAGCCGTCACCGTAGCCCTGGCGGCCGGCGCGGCAAGCGTGGCCGCCGGCCGGTACGCGAGCGACGCGGCGCTCAAGGCCCCGCCGGGCCGGCCGCTGCCCACCGAACCCCGGCTCACCGTGCACGCCACGGCCGCCGGCCAGATCGCGCTCACCCGCGACCTGGCGGCCATGCGCCCCGGCACCTACGGCCTCGTCGGCGACGGCACCCACGCGGTCGTCGGCCCTGTCCTCGCCACGGCATCGCACTCCGTCGACACCGTCGTCCGGCGCCTGGAACGGGTCACCCACGGCACCCTGGAGCCGGGCGACAAGGTGTGGCTGACCCCGAACGTGCACAGCGGCGACCCGGGCACCGCCCTCGGCCTGCGCCACACCGACGTGGACATCCCCGGCGAACTCGGCTCCCTGCCCGCCTGGTTCGTGCCCGGCGTGCGGGACACCTGGGTGATCGCGGTGCACGGTCTGGGAGCCACCCGCGAACTCCCCATGAACATCATGGAGTTCCTGCACCGCCAGCGCTTCCCGGTGCTCGCCCTCGCCTACCGCGGCGACCTCGGCGCACCCCGCTCCCCGGACGGCCTCGGCCACCTCGGCGAGACGGAGTGGCGCGACGTGGACGCGGCGATCCGGTACGCCGTCAGCCACGGCGCCAAACAGGTCGTCCTGCACGGCTGGTCGACCGGCGCCACCATGGCGCTGCGCGCCGCCGCCCACTCCGGGCTGCGCGACAGCATCTCCGGACTGGTTCTGGACTCCCCGGTGCTCAGCTGGGCCACGACGCTGCGCGCCCTCGCCGCGGCCCGCCGCACACCTGGCGCACTGCTCCCGCTCGCGGTCCGGGCAGCCCAGGGACGTACCGGCATGGAGCGCGAGCGCACCGCCGATGCCGCGCAGCTCACCGTGCCGACGCTGATATTCCACGGCCCGGACGACACCCTGGCCCCCTGGGAGTACTCCCGCCGTCTCGCCCACGCCCGTCCCAACCTGATCGCTCTGCGCACGGTCCCGAACGCCCCGCACTCGGCGATGTGGAACGCCGACCCGGAGGCCTACGAGGAAGCGCTGCGCCGCTTCCTCACCCCTCTCATGTGATCCCTTCGCCGACCCTTTCCGCGCCGCCGGGCCCGAGCGGAGCTGAACAGTCGGCACGATTCCGTTTAAGGCCGTACCACTGGCCTGTTCCCGTCCCCGAGCCGCCCGCCGGACCCCGTGCGTTGGCCAGTCCCGTCGCCCGCCGTGACATTCCGTTTGGGTTTTCGGACCGTCAACCGGAAGACTGCACCCGTGACGTCCCGTATCCCGCGCGACTCCAGGCTTCGACTCGTCGGCCCGCGATCCCTGTCCGCCGCCCCCAGAGCCGTGAACCAGCGCCGCCCGCGCCGCGCCGCACCCCGCCCCCCGGAGGGCACACCGGCACCCGCGGAGCTGGCCAGAATGGCTCGCTCCCAGCTGGCCGCCGCGGCCCGCGTCGCCCGCTGGGCCGACGCCGCGCTCGGCCCGGGCAGCGACGGCGCGACCGCCGACGGCAAGGCCACCCTCGCCGACGCGAGCGCCGAACGGGCCGCCCGGGATCTCGGCCTGACCGTGGCTCAGATCCGCGCAGACTGGGACACCGCCCGCCTCGCCGGCCTCGTCGAGGTGCACGGCGACAGCGCCCGCCCCGGCTGGCGGCTGCGCGCCTGGAACCGCGACGACAGCGCTGTCCTGCGCGGCTGGGTCGCCCTCTTCGACGCATGGTCCCTCGCCCACGCGGAACCCTCGGACCACGAGCCCGCCGCCGTCGCCGAGGTCGTCTCGGCCATGCCCCAGGTGCTCTCCTTCCTCCAGCTGTCCGCCGGGCCCGTCCCGGTCGACCAGCTCCTGGACCTCCTGGAGCAGCGGGTCACCGAACTGCGCACCGAGCGCTGCGAGATCCCCTACGGCCCGCAGCCCGAACCCGCCGAGCAGCCCGAGGCCGTCGACGCCCCGCTCGCCCCCCTCCTCGACTGGGCCCTGCACGCCCTCGCCTCCGTCGGCGCCCTCACCTACGGAGGTGGGCAGGCCACCCTCACCCCGCTCGGCAGCTGGGCCGTCTGGGTCAAGCTGGAGCAGATCTGCGTCGCCGCGCAGAGCCCCGCCGGGAACATCGAGGTCGCCGCCGACGAGATGCTGCGCGGCTGCGCCCAGCTGCGCCCCAACGCCGCCCGCGCCGAATACCGCGCCTGGCTCGCCGCCCGCCCCGTCGGCAGCGCCGTCACCGAACTCATCGCCGCCGCCCGCGGCGACGACGCCCTGCTGCGCGGCCTCGCCTTCGAGGCCCTGCGCGTGGTCGGCGCCCCCGCCGAGCCGGACGTCAGCGCCGTCGCCGACGAACCGACCCTGCGGCCGTACGCCCTGCTGTGGCTGGCCGAGCACGACGGCGTCGACCCCGAGGACGCCCACGAGGTCCTCACCCGCGAAGAGGCCACCTGGCTGTGGGTCGACACCGCCGCCGCGGTCGCCGACCACGGCGAGGCCCCGATGCTCGTACGCCACCTGGAGTCGGCCGTGCAGCCGACGGTCCCGCTGCTCCTGGAAGAGGTACGGGCCGTCGGCCACCCCCGCACGGTCCAGGTCCTCGTCGCCCTCGCGGCAGCCCACCCGGACCCCGCTCTGGCGAAGGCCGTACGCCGCGCCGCCTTCCAGGTACACACGGGCGGTAGCTGAGCAGGGGGGCGAAATCCTCGGCGGTCCGGCAGCGGCTTTCAGGGGCGCGGAGATGGGCAGCGGCTTTCAGGGGCGCGGAGATGGGCAGCGGCTTTTGGGCGCGCGGGGCTGGGCAGCGGCTTTCAAGGGCGCCGGGATCGGCAGCGGCTTTTGGGTGCGCGGGCAGGGGCAGCGGCTTTTGGGGCGGCGAGGGGCAGCGGCTCTCAGGCGCGCGGCGAGGGACAGCGGCTTCAAGGGCGCCGGGATGGGCAGCGGCTCTCAGGGGCGCGGGGAACTGCGCGACCAGCCACAACGCAGCCGCAGACGCGCGACGGCATATCGCGGCACATGACCAGGCGCCCGGCACGGGGCCGAACGGGGGACACCCCCGCTCGCCCACCGCCGTATCCCCCGCACAGCCCGCGCACGCGACTACGCTCTGCGCCGGATCCGAGCCAATCGGCGCTGAAGGGAGCAAGGTGGTCGTTCAGCCGGTCGAGGTGACGGAACCGAACCCTGCAGCCCCGAGCCGCACCGGGCCCCCGGCCCTTCGCCGCCTCCTGCCCACCGCCCTCACCCTCCTCGTGGCGGCGCCCGTCCTGGCGGCCCTCCACGCGGTCCGCCCCGCCCCCTACGGCGACCACTTCGCCGCCCACGCCCACTACGCCCGCGAGGGCCACCGTCCGCTCGCCGTGCTCCCCGCACGCGGGGACACCGTCACGCTCTGGGACGACGGGGTGGTCACCGCGAACGACGGCGCCTCCGTCCGCTGGCACCGGGCGCTCCCTGCGGCCGACGACTGGCTGCCCACCCACCGCGGCACCGGAGTGCTGCGCCCCCTGGGCCGGGGAATCCTCGCCGTCGTCACCCCGCCCCGCATCGCCGGCTACCGCCTCGCAGACGGCGACCTGCGCTGGGTGGTGCCCGCACGCGAAAGGTGCGTGTTCACGCCCGAGCGTGCCGTACGTCACGCCGGAGCGCTGATCGTCGCTCAGCCCTGCCCGGCGGCGGCGTGGACGTCCCAGCTCATCGCCGTCGACGCCCTGGGCCGGATCACCCCGCACCGCACCTCCCTCGGCAACGACGTTCCCGGCCGGCGGCCCGAACACCCGAACACAGAAAAAGTGCTTGCACGGCCCCGTTAGACTTGGCCCATGGCCATTCTCCTCGCGCATTAGACGGCGGGAACGCCTCAGCCGCCCACCCGTCAACCCTTTCTGCCCTGGAGCCTGTCCGTGATCTCCGCCTCCGGTATCGAGCTGCGCGCCGGTGCCCGCGTCCTCATCGAGTCCGCCTCCTTCCGTATCGCCAAGGGCGACCGCATCGGCCTGGTCGGCCGCAACGGCGCCGGCAAGACCACCCTCACCAAGGTCCTGGCCGGAGAGGGCATCCCGGCCGGCGGCACGGTCACCCGCTCCGGCGAGGTCGGCTACCTCCCGCAGGACCCCCGCACCGGCGACCTCGACATCCTCGCCCGCGACCGGATCCTCTCGGCGCGCGGCCTCGACGTACTGATCCGCAAGATGCGCGACAACGAGCAGCGCATCGCCAACGGACAGGGCGCGACCCGCGAGAAGGCGCTGAGGCAGTACGAGCGCCAGGAGACGGAGTTCCTCACCAAGGGCGGGTACGCCGCCGAGGCCGAGGCCGCCACCATCGCCGCCGCGCTCAACCTGCCCGACCGGGTGCTCGGCCAGCCGCTGCACACGCTCTCCGGCGGTCAGCGCCGCCGTATCGAACTGGCCCGCATCCTGTTCTCCGACGCGGACACCCTGCTGCTGGACGAGCCGACGAACCACCTCGACGCGGACTCGATCGTCTGGCTGCGCGACTACCTGAAGACCTACCGCGGCGGCTTCATCGTGATCTCCCACGACGTCGACCTGGTCGACACGGTCGTCAACAAGGTGTTCTACCTGGACGCCAACCGCGCCCAGATCGACATCTACAACATGGGCTGGAAGCTGTACCAGCAGCAGCGCGAGGCCGACGAGAAGCGCCGCAAGCGCGAGCGGGCCAACGCCGAGAAGAAGGCCGCCGCCCTGCATTCGCAGGCCGACAAGATGCGCGCCAAGGCCACCAAGACGGTCGCCGCGCAGAACATGGCCCGGCGCGCGGACAAGCTGCTCTCCGGCCTGGAGGCGGTGCGCCAGAGCGACAAGGTCGCCAAGCTGCGCTTCCCCGAGCCCGCGCCGTGCGGCAAGACACCCCTCACCGCCGAGGGACTGTCGAAGTCGTACGGCTCACTGGAGATCTTCACCGACGTCGACCTGGCGATCGACAAGGGCTCCCGCGTCGTCATCCTCGGCCTCAACGGCGCCGGCAAGACGACCCTGCTCCGCCTCCTCGGCGGCGTCGAGAAGCCCGACACCGGAGAGGTCGTCGAGGGCCACGGCCTCAAGCTCGGCTACTACGCCCAGGAGCACGAGACCCTCGACCCGGAGCGCACGGTCCTGGAGAACATGCGCTCGGCCGCCCCCGACCTCGACCTCGTCGAGGTGCGCAAGACGCTCGGCTCGTTCCTGTTCTCCGGCGACGACGTCGACAAGCCGGCCGGAGTGCTGTCCGGCGGTGAGAAGACCCGCCTGGCGCTCGCGACCCTGGTGGTCTCCTCCGCGAACGTCCTGTTGCTGGACGAGCCGACCAACAACCTCGACCCCGCCAGCCGTGAGGAGATCCTCGGCGCCCTGCGCACCTACAAGGGCGCGGTCGTCCTGGTCACCCACGACGAGGGCGCGGTCGAGGCGTTGCAGCCCGAGCGGATCATTCTGCTGCCGGACGGCGTCGAGGACCTGTGGGGCGCCGACTACGCGGACCTCGTCGCCCTCGCCTGAGAGCGCCGGAGAGTCAGCACAGCTTGATCGAAGGCGTGATCCACAGCGTATGGATCATTCGGCCGATCCGTGATCCATCATCTGTGTGAGATCTCCTCGTACCGAGGTGTGTCCTACATCCATTTCGCGGCCGAGCCCTTTATCGACAAGGGCTCGGCCGTCGTACGTCTCTGACCTGGCACTTCATAAAAGAACCCGTTCGGCGGTACGAACGCAGTCGGGGGGAATTATTGATTCCGCTTGTGGGGATGTGCTCCTGTCGTCAAAACCCTGTCTCACGGACCTTGCCGAATGGGTGGCCATGAAAGCCCGGAGGGGTGATCATGAGGGGACCAGAGCGCACTTCCCATGAGGAGGCACGGGTGGCCGAGACTCTGAAGAAGGGCAGCCGGGTAACCGGCGCCGCGCGCGACAAGCTCGCGGCAGACCTGAAGAAGAAGTACGACTCCGGTGCGAGCATTCGGGCGCTGGCCGAGGAAACCGGCCGCTCGTATGGCTTCGTGCACCGGATGCTCAGCGAGTCGGGCGTCACGCTCCGTGGGCGTGGCGGCGCGACGCGGGGCAAGAAGGCCGCCTCGTCCTGATTCCGGGCGGCCCATCGGCTTCGATGGTGGCCACCCGGTCGGTCGGCAGATCGACCGGGTGGTTACTGTGCAGTCACTTAGCTTTGCGCTTTAGCTTGCTCTGCTGACCGCACTCATCGGAGGCACTCCATGGCTTCGCCTGCCCAGGACCTCGGTCCGGTACTCGACAAGGACGGCGTACGGCTCACCGTCGACGACGCGATCGCCACGGTGACGCTGACCAACCCGGCCAAGCGCAACGCGCAGAGCCCCGCCATGTGGCGTGCGCTCGCCGAGGCCGGGAGGGTCCTGCCGGGGTCCGTCCGCGTCGTCGTGCTGCGCGCCGAGGGGCAGTCCTTCTCGGCCGGGCTCGACCGGCAGATGTTCACGCCCGAGGGAATCGAGGGCGAGCCGACGTTCATCGACCTTGCGCGCAGCAGCGACGGTGAACTCGACGCGAGCATCGCCGAGTTCCAGGCCGGTTTCACCTGGTGGCGGCGGAGCGACCTCGTGTCCATCGCCGCCGTCCAGGGCCACGCCATCGGCGCGGGCTTCCAGCTCGCGCTCGCCTGTGATCTGCGCGTCGTCGCCGACGACGTGCAGTTCGCCATGCGCGAGACCAGCCTCGGTCTGGTGCCGGACCTGACGGGCACGCATCCGCTCGTCGGGCTGGTCGGCTACGCCCGCGCACTGGAGATCTGTGCGACCGGGCGCGCCGTCCTGGCCGAGGAGGCCGTCAGCACGGGCCTCGCCAACCTCGCGGTGCCGGGCGACCAGCTCGACGGTGCGGTGCGGGATCTGGCGTCGGCGATTCTGGCTGCGCCGCGGGATGCGGTGATCGAGACCAAGGCGCTGATCCGTGGGGCGCACGGTCGCTCCTACGACGAGCAGCGTGCGGCGGAGAGGGCTGCGCAGGCGCGGCGGCTGCGGGATCTCGCCGGTCTCGGGGAGTGAGCCTCCGGCGGTGCTGCGGTGTGTCGTCTTTTTGCCTGCAGCGCCGTCGTGGCCGGTCGCGCCCGCGCGGCGGAGCCGCAGATTGACACAGCCCCGCGCCCCTGAAAGCCGCTGCCGGACCGGCGCGGAATCAGCCGACTGCTGTCACCAGCACCGCCACCGTCGGGTGATCGGGCAGTGACTCGGTGACCGCCGCGCGGACCTGCCGGGCCACGTCCGAGGCTCGGTGGCTCGCGCTCACCGCGAGTTCCACGCGGGCGTGGCGGTGCGGGAGGCTGCCCTCCTCCTGGAGGGTCGTGATGTGCACCGCCGCTCGGCCCAGGCCGCCCGTCAGATGGGTGACGCCCGGGACCATCAGGGCTGCGGTCGCCGCGCGCAGTTCGTCCGCGTCGTCGGGCTCCGCGGCGGGCGGCGGTGCCGGTGCTCGTACCGGGGCGGGTTCCGGGTCCTCGTCCAGCAGGGCCGTGACCCGCAGGTCGACCTCGGCCACCGCCAGGCCCAGGAGTTCTGTCGCCGCGGCTTCCAACGTCGTACGCACCAGGGCCGCCGTCGTCGGCAGCGGCTCGGACGCCGTCGCGGCGAAGTCCGCCGTCACGCGCAGCGGTCCGGGCGGCAGGGCGCTCGGCGGCGGCGGTACGGCGGGGTCGTGAGCGGTGTCCGGGTCGGCGAGTGCGATGCGGAGCGCGTCCAGCCGTACCCCGCGCAGTTCCCCGGCCGTGCGCCGGAGCACCGCCTCGGCCGCCTCCTCCGAGATCCATGAGCCGTCGTGCGGCCCGCCCAGGGGCAGGAGCCTGCCGAGGCCCAACTGATGCCGTACTGCCTGTGCCCACCGTTCCGTCGTCATTCCTCCAGCCTGCCGCATCCCCGGCGCGCGGCGGCGCAACCCCGCTTACCGTGGTCGTAGGACGACGAACCGAAAGGGACGTGCGGCGATGACCGACATGACGGAGCAGAACCGGACGGGGAACCCCCAAGGAACGAGCGAGGCGACGGACCCCCCGACGATGCGCAAGGCCCAGCCGACGCGGCGCGGCGGAGGAGACCCCGCCACCCGGGGGCGGACGACGATTGCCGACGGGGTCGTGGAGAAGATCGCCGGGCTGGCCGCCCGGGACGTGGTCGGCGTACACGCCCTGGGCAGCGGGCTCAGCCGCACCTTCGGAGCCGTGCGCGATCGGGTACCCGGAGGGTCGAAGTCCGTGACGCGGGGTGTGAAGGTCGAGGTCGGCGAGGTGCAGACGGCGCT
This sequence comes from Streptomyces sp. NRRL S-646, assembly GCF_000720765.1. Lineage (GTDB taxonomy): Bacteria > Actinomycetota > Actinomycetes > Streptomycetales > Streptomycetaceae > Streptomyces. The sequence goes on along the minus strand of NZ_JODC01000027.1, from coordinate 50,447 downwards.
CGACCTGGAGATCGTGGTCGAGTACGGCGTCTCGATCTCCGATGTCGCCCACGCCGTGCGCGAGAACGTGATCGCGGCGGTGGAACGAATGGCGGGCCTCGAGGTCGTCGAGGTCAACATCGCCGTGAGCGATGTGAAGCTGCCGGAGGAAGAGGACGAGGAGCCGGAGACCCGGCTCCAGTGACCCGCCGGCGACCGGACAACCGCACCACCGAACCGGACAACCGCACCACTGAGGGGAGCGCACGATGAGCAGGGCCATGGTCGGCATGATCGCCGGAATGGCGCTGGGCTTCGCCGGATACTTCGGCGGCTTCGGCGCCTTCGTGCTGGTGGCCGCCCTGGGCGCCATCGGGTTCGTCGTCGGCCGGTTCCTGGAGGGGGATCTGGAGATCGGCGACTTCTTCCGTACGCGTGACGACCGTCGGCGGTGAGCACGGTGAGCACGGTGAGCGACGGTGTCGGTGAGCTGCGCAGACCCACGGCCACCGTCGCGCCGGGCGAGCGCGGGGCCACCAGGATCGCCGACCGGGTGGTCTCGAAGATCGCCGCCCAGGCGGCCAGGGAGACCCTCAGTGACCAGTCCGAGGACACCTCACCCCCGCACGCCACCGTCGTCGTCCGCTCCCACTCTCGGCTTCCCTCGAGCGGGGGGACCCCCATCGCGGCAGCCCACGTCCGCATCCACATCGAGCTCGACTACCCCTGCGACATCGGTGCCCGATGCGCGGATGTGCGTCGACATGTCGCTTCGCGGGTAGGCGCGTTGGTGGGCATGGAGGTGCCGGAGGTGGCCGTTCACGTGGAGCGGCTGCATCTGACCCCGGCACACGGCGTGGCACAGGGGAGGACGCGATGAGCGAGCCCCAGGGCTCCGAGGGCACCACACAACGACTACCGGTCATCGAGAAGGCACCCGATGACGCACCGGCATACGGGCCTGAGCCGTCCGGCCACGACGGTGATCAGGGCCGCTTCTGGTCGGCGCGCCGGATCCCCGCGGGCATCGTGGCGGTACTGGTCCTGGCGGTCGCCGGCCTGTTCCTGTACGACATCGCGGCCGTACGGGCGCACCGGCCCGCGATGGCCTGGCGCCGCGAACTCGCCCGCCGGCTCGCCGAGCGCCCCCTCGACGACACCTGGGTGCTCGTCGGCGCCGGGGTCGCCGCCGTCCTCGGCCTCTGGCTGGTCGTGCTGGCGGTCACCCCCGGTCTGCGCGGGGTCCTGCCGATGCGGCGCACCCACGCCGACGTCCGCGCCGGACTGCACCGCGAGGCGGCGGCCTTCGTGCTGCGCGACCGCGCCATGGAGGTCGCCGGCGTCCAGTCGGTACGGGTCCGGATGCGCCGCGCCCGTGCCGACGTGTACGCCGTCTCGCACTTCCGCGAACTGGGCGACGTACGCGCCGACCTGAACGCCACGCTCGACGACGCGATCAGGGGCCTGGGGCTCACCCACCCGCCCGCGCTGTCGGTGCACGTACGGCGTCCCGGACGGAAGGGGTGAGGGCGATGCTCAGGATCGTCAACCGGGTACTTATCGGGATCGTCGGACTCGCCCTGCTCCTGCTGGGCGGCTCGGTCCTGGCCGTCGGGCTCGGCGCTCCGCCCCCGTCCTGGTGGATCCACGACGGCCGGCACGACGTCCTGCTCAGCGACGCCGAACGCACCCGCTGGCAGGGCTCCGGCTGGTGGTGGCCCACCGTCATCGCCGTACTGGCCGTCCTGGTCCTGCTCGCCCTGTGGTGGCTGACCGCGGTCCTGCGCCGACGCCGCCTCGCCGAGGTCCTGGTGGACACCGGTGACGGCGAGGGCGCGCTGCTGCGGGGCCGGGCCCTGGAAGGCGTACTGGCGAGCGAGGCGGGCGAGTTGGAGGGAGTGGCGCATGCCCGTGCCCATCTGACCGGCCGCCGTACCGCCCCCGAGGCGCGCGTGCAACTCCTCCTGGAACCGCACGTGGACCCGGGAACGGCCCTGCACGAGCTCACGACCCGGGCCCTGATGCACGCACGCAATTCCGCGGGTCTCGCCGCATTTCCCGCCGAGGTGCGGATGAAGGGCGTCAAGCACCGTGCGGAGAGGGTCAGTTGACCTTCAGAATCCGTGCCGCATTCCGCCGTCGACGGGGATCATGATCCCGGTCAGATAGGAAGCGGCGGGGGACAACAGGAAAGCCGCCGTCCGCCCGAACTCCTCCGGTGTGCCGTAACGCCGCAGTGGAATACGGGATTCGTTCGCGGTACGCGTGGCTTCGGGATCGGCGGACAGTCCGTCCAATTCGCGGACCCGGTCCGTGTCGATACGGGAGGGCAGCAGACCCACGACCCGGATTCCCCGGGGCCCCAACTCGTCGGCGAGGGACTTGGCGAATCCGGCCAGCCCGGGGCGCAGCCCGTTGGAAATGGTGAGCGCGGGAATCGGCTCGTACACCGAGGCCGACAGCACGAACCCGATGACACCGCCCTCCTCCAACTGCATGGCGGCCTCCCGGGCAAGCCGCACGGCCCCCAGGAAGACGGACTCGAACGCCGTACGCCACTGGTCGTCCGTGTTGTCCGCCAGGAACCCGGCCGGAGGCCCGCCCACGCTGATGAGGATGCCGTCGAAACCGCCGAACCTCTCCCGGGCCGCCGCGATCAGCCGCGCCGGGGCCTCGGGGTCGGCGTTGTCGACGGCCACCCCGTGGGCATCGGGCCCCAGCTCGGCCGCCGCGTCGGCGACCCGCTTCTCGTCCCGCCCCGTCACGACCACCTTCGCGCCGTCCGCGACGAGCTCACGCGCGGAGGCATTGCCGAGGCCCCGCGTGGCCCCCGTGACGACGTACACCCGGTCCTTCAGTCCAAGATCCATGGCCCCTATCCTGCCTCGTCGTCCCCGAACAGGGCGAGGGCGGTGTTCACCAGACCGACGTGGCTGAAGGCCTGCGGGAAGTTGCCGAGCTGGCGGCCGGCCACGGGGTCGTACTCCTCGGCCAGCAGACCCACGTCGTTGGTGAGCCCCACCAGCCGTTCGAACAGCTCCCGTGCCTCCTTCTTGCGGCCCGTCATGTGCAGTGCGTCCGCGAGCCAGAACGAGCACACCAGGAACGTGCCCTCGTCGCCGGGCAGCCCGTCGACCGTCGTCTCGTCGGTGCTGTAGCGGCGCAGGAAGCCGTCGTGGCCCAGCTCCTCGCGGATCGCGTCGACGGTGCCGATCACGCGCGGGTCGTCGGGCGGAAGGAAGCCCACGCGCGGGATGAGCAGGAGCGCGGCGTCGAGTTCGCGGGACCCGTAGGACTGTGTGAACGTGTTCCGCTCGGTGTCGAAGCCCTTCTCGCACACCTCGCGGTGCACCTCGTCGCGCAGCGCGCGCCAGCCGTCCACGTCGCCGCGCAGCTTCGGGTTCTCCTCCAGCGTGCGCACGGCACGGTCGGCGGCCACCCACACCATGACCTTGGAGTGGACGAACTGGCGGCGGCCGCCGCGCACCTCCCACAGCCCCTCGTCGGGCTGTCGCCACTGTGCCTGCAGCCAGTCCATCAGGGTGGCCTGGATCGCCCACGTGTGCGGCTTGGCGGACAGGCCCGAACTCCGGGCCAGCGACAGCGAGTCCAGGACCTCGCCGTACACGTCCAGCTGCAGCTGGTTCACGGCCTCGTTGCCGATCCGCACGGGCGTCGAGTCCGCGAAGCCGGACAGCCACGACAGCTCGAACTCGGGCAGCCGCCGCTCGCCCGCGAGGCCGTACATGATCTGCAGGTCGGCCGGGTCGCCCGCGACCGCGCGCAGCAGCCAGTTCCGCCACGCCTCGGCCTCCTCGTGGTAGCCGCACGCCAGGAGCGCGCCGAGGGTGAGGGTGGAGTCGCGCAGCCAGCAGTAGCGGTAGTCCCAGTTCCGCACCCCGCCGAGCTCCTCGGGCAGTGAGGTGGTGGGGGCGGCGACGATGCCGCCGGTCGGGGCGTAGGTGAGGGCCTTGAGAGTGAGCAGGGAGCGCAGCACGGCGTCGCGGTGGGGACCGTCGTAGCGGCATGCGGCGGACCACTTCTGCCAGTCCTTCACGCTGGTGTGCAGCGCCTTGTACGGGTCGATCTGGGGCGGACGCGGGTGGTGCGAGGGGTGCCAGGTGAGGACGAACGCGACCTTCTCGCCCTTCTTCAGGGTGAACTCCGAGTGTGTGCCGTAGTCCTCGCCCCAGGTGTGCACCGGGGGTTCGGTGCGCAGCCACACCGAGTCCGGGCCGGCGATCGCCACCCGGTGGCTGTTGGTTTTGCGCATCCACGGCACGATCGAGCCGTAGTCGAAGCGCAGCCGCAGCGTGCTGCGGACGGTCACCTTGCCGTGCAGGCCCTCGACGACGCGTACGAGGTCGGGGGCGTGGTCGCGCTGCGGCATCAGGTCGGTGACGCGCACCGCCCCCTCGGCGGTCTCCCACTCGGTGTCCAGGACGAGGGTGCCGGGGCGGTAGGCGCGGCGGGTGCAGTGGCCCTTGGCGCCCTTGGGTGCGATGCGCCAGTGGCCGTTCTCCTTGTCGCCGAGCAGCTTGGCGAAGCAGGCAGGCGAGTCGAAGCGGGGCAGGCACAGCCAGTCGACCGAGCCGTCCCGGCCGACCAGGGCCGCGGTCTGTTCGTCGCCGATGAGGGCGTAGTCCTCGATACGGGGATGCACGGAGTTGCGGGTTCCCACAAGGGCCGCAGGGCAATCCGGGGTGGGGCCGGGGGAGTGACCGGCGCGTGGCTACACCGCTGCGGGTTCCGCTTCCTGCGCCTGTTCCTTGGCGGCCGCTTCCTCCCGGTCACGGCGCTCGCGTCGTACGAGCACCCACCAACCCACCGGGACACCGGCGGCGAACAGCCACCACTGGATCATGTACGCGTAGTTCAGCGGGGCGTCCTCGCTGCCGGGGTCGGAGATCTGTTCGGGGCTGTTGCCCTTCGCCTCCGGCGCCGTCTGCTCGATGTAACCGCCGAGGACCGTGGCCCCGAGCCGCCGGGCCTGCTCCTCGCTGTTGATCAGCATGACCTGCCGGTCCGGCAGCCCCTTGATCTCCTTGATGCCGCTCGCCGCGGTCGTCTCGTCGGCCTTCAGCCGCCCCTTGATGGTGACCTTGCCGGCGGGCGGCGCGGGGATCTTCGGGAAGGTGGTCTGTGCCCCGTTCGCCGGGATCCAGCCGCGGTTGACCAGCACCACCTTGCCGTCCGTCAGGACGAACGGGGTCAGGACATGGAAGCCGACCTCGTCGTCGGAGTTGGTGCGGCGCCTGACGACTTCCTCGCGGGCGGTGTCGAAGGTGCCCGTCGCGGTGACGGTGCGGTATTTGTCGGTGCTGGTGACCGCGTGTCCGGGGGAGGTGAGCTGCTCCACGGGGACCGGCTTCGCGTGCAGCGCCGCGGAGACCAGGTCGTTGCGGGCGGTGCGCATCTCGTAGCGGTGCTTCTGCCAGATGCCCAGCCTGATCATCGTGGGGATCAGGAGGAGGGCGATCAGGGTGAGGATCACCCACTGCCGGGACAACAGGAAGCGGTACACCCCACGACCGTACAACTCGGTCGTGGGGCGCATACGGGCGGGTAGCGGGTTACACCTTGTCGACGATGCCCACCTTGCCCTCCTCGCGGGCGCAGTGCGCTCCGCAGAACCACTGGCCGTCGACCTCGACTCCCTGCCCGATGATCGACACACGGCAGTGCTCGCACACGGGTGCCATGCGGTGGATCGCGCAGGAGAAGCAGTCGAAGACGTGCACCGCTCCCTGCGCATGCACCTCGAAGGTCATTCCGTAGTCATTGCCACATACTTCACAGGTCGCCATGCGCCACAGGGTGAGCCGTCGCCGCCGCGCGGGCGAGCGGGCGGCGGGCGAGTCGCGTGGCAATCACCCGTCCGTACGGGTCATCCGTCGGCGGGCTCCACATCCCTGAGCAGCTGTCCGAACGCCGCCTCGTCCACCACCGGAGTCCCGTACTGCCGGGCCTTGACCACCTTCGACGTACCCGAGTCAGGGTCGTTCGTGACGAGCAGGCTGGTCAGCCGGGACAGGCTCGTCGCGACATGCAGCCCCGCCTCGACCGCGCGGTCCTCCAGCAGCTCCCGCTCCACGGAGGTGTCCCCGGAGAAGGCGATCCGCATGCCCTGCTTGAGTGGTTTGCCGTCTTCATAGCGACCCGGGTTGGGATATGGGCATACGGGCCTTTTGCGGGAGGGGCGCCAACTGCTCGGCCGATAGCTGCCGTAGCCCCCGCTCTGCTGTCCGATCCGGGGCGCGGGCCGGTCCGCCCACTCCGTCAGCGGCCGGCACTCGTGCAGCGGCAGCCGTACGCCCCCGGCCGCCGCGGCCACGAGGCTCGGCCGGAACGCCTCCGCCAGCACGCGCGCGTCGTCCAGCGCGTGGTGCGCGCGCTGCTGCACGACGCCGAAGTGGGCGGCCAGCGACTCCAGCTTGTGGTTGGGCAGCGGCAGGCCCAGCTCCTTGGAGAGCGCGATGGTGCACAGCCGCTGCCGCACCGGCGCCTCGCGCTCCGCGCGCGCGTACTCCCGCGCGATCATCTGCCAGTCGAAGACCGCGTTGTGCGCGACGAGCACCCGGCCCTCCAACCGGGTCGCGAACTCCTCGGCGATGTCCTGGAAGAGGGGCGCACCCTCGAGCGCCTCGCTCGTCAGGCCGTGGATCCACACCGGCCCCGGATCCCGCTCCGGGTTGACCGTCGTGTACCAGTGGTCCTGGACCTCGCCGCGCGCGTCCAGCCGGTAGACGGCCGCGGAGATTATCCGGTCGTCCCGGGCCAGGCCGGTGGTCTCCACGTCAACGACCGCGTATCCCTGCGGATACGCGGCCGGCCACGCTGTGGGGGAGGACGCTGCGGTCGGAAGGTCTTCGAGCATGGTCCCTGAGGATACGGGCCGGCACTGACAGTCCTGTCCGTCAGGTGGCCTTCCGCGCCGCTCTGTTCGAGTGCCGCGAATGGCGCGAATGTCTGTGCCCCCGGCTATGGACCTTTTCGGCAGCCGGTGCAAGCGTGCTGCCCGCCCGGCGTGTGACGGCCGACGGAAGGGCGGTACGGCTATGGCACGCGTACGGTACGGGGCACGGACCGAGGCGGAGATCGCCGCCGCGCGCACAGCGGCCGCGAGGCTTCCCGACATCTGGTCCACCGGTGTGGTGGCCCAGTGGGAGACCGACCCGGACGCGCTCGCCGCGGTGCTGCCGCCGCCCCTGAAACCCACGGGCCGGCCCCTGGTCCGGGTGAACATCAGCAGGGTCGACCTGTCCGGACACCCGCTCGGCGCGGGCTCGTTCGCGGTGGCCGCCTCGCACGCGGGCGTCGACGGCTGGTACCCGCTCGTCATGCCGATGACCCACGAGCGGGCCCTCACCGGCGGCCGTGAGGTCTTCGGGGAGCCCAAGAAGCTGGGCGAGGTGACGGTCGAGCGCGACGGCCTCGTCGTCCATGCCTCCCTCGCCCGGCACGGCATCGCCTTCGTCGAGGTGCGCGGCGCGGTGAGCGGCCGGCTGCCGCTGCCGGAGCGGAGCCGGAAGACCGACTTCTACTTCAAGTTCCTTCCCGCGGTGGACGGTTCGGGCTTCGACGTCGATCCGGTGCTGGTCCACTGCCTGCGCAACGAGAAGGTGCGCCGGCTGGAGCGGGTCACCGGGGAGGTCGTCCTGCGCGAGTCCATGTACGACCCGGTGGCCGACCTCCCGGTCCTCCGGCTCGTCGACATCACCATCGGTGAGAAGACCAGCGACCAGCGCGGCAAGGTCGTCGAACGGGTCAGCCCGGAAGCCCTGTTGCCGTACATCCACCAGCGCTACGACGATCCGGGGCAGATCCTCGACGCGCCTCCACAGGGGCGGGTGTAATGGAACTCCGGGCCGGACAGGTCGCCGTCGTCACCGGGGCGGCTGGGGGCACCGCCCACGCCCTTCAGGCAGTGGGGGAGGGATCGGGCTCGCCATGGCCCGGCGGTTCGCGGGCGAGGGCCTGAAGGTGGTCCTCGCCGACGTCGAGGAGAGCGCCCTGGAGAAGGCGGCCGCGGACCTGCGCGCCGAGGGTGCCGACGTGCACGCGCGCGTGGTCGACGTCGGCGAGCGTCAGGAGGTCCTGGACCTCGCCGAGTCGGCGTACGAGACGTACGGCGCCGTGCATGTCCTGTGCAACAACGCCGGGGTCGGCTCCGGTGCCGAGGGCCGCATGTGGGAGCACGAACCGAACGACTGGAAGTGGGCGTTCGCCGTCAATGTGTGGGGCGTCTTCCATGGCGTCCAGGCGTTCCTGCCACGGATGATCAAGTCGGGTCAACCCGGTCATGTCGTCAACACGTCCTCCTGCGACGGCGGCATCGCCCCGCTGCCCACCGCCTCCGTGTACGCCGTCACCAAGACCGCCGTCGTCACGATGACCGAGTCCCTGTACGCCCACCTCAGGGCGGAGCACGCGCGCGTGGGCGCGTCCGTGCTCTTCCCCGGGCCGCACATGCTGCGCACCGGCCTGTGGGAGTCGCACCGCAACAGGCCCGAGCGGTACGCGAAGGAGCGGCCGCGCAGGACGCCGTACCGCAGCCTCGGCCAGTGGGAGGCGGCGATGCGCGCGGCGGGCCGGGAGGTGTGGTTCACGCCCGTGGAGGAGGTCGCGGAGCTCGTCGTGGACGGCATCCGCGCGGACCGCTTCTGGCTGCTGCCGGCGAGCGAGCACAGCGACGCCCAGATCCGCGCGCGTGCCGAGTCGATGCTCCACCGCGCGACTACCCGCACGACGAGGGGACCTACCCGTACTCCAGGGAGGGCCTGCGCGCCGCCTACGCGGGCGTGCCGCGCGACGAGGTCGCCGCCATGGTCGGGGGCAACGCGGCGCGCGTGCACGGCTTCGACCTGGATCTGCGGGACCCGATCGCGGCGAAGGTGGGGCCGACGGTGGCGGAGCCGGCGCAGCCGCTGACCGAACCGCCGGCGGACGCGACGAGCCCGGCGTTCGCCCGGGGAGCGTCGGTACGGGTGTGGTGACGCCCGCAGTGGGATCCTCCCGATGTGATGGAACCAACGCATGCCGGCGAGGCCCACGGGGGCTCACTGGGCGAGCGGCTGAACTGGCTGCGCGCGGCCGTGCTGGGCGCGAACGACGGCATCGTCTCCACCGCGGGTCTCGTCGTCGGTGTGGCCGGCGCGACGGACCACCGCTCGGCCCTGCTCACCGCCGGGCTGGCGGGTCTGCTGGCCGGGTCGATGTCGATGGCCGCCGGGGAGTACGTGTCCGTCTCCACCCAGCGGGACTCCGAGATGGCCGCGCTCGCCCTGGAACGGCGCGAGTTGCGCGAACAGCCCGAGGCCGAACTGGAGGAACTCACCGGGCTGCTCCAGGAGCGGGGCATGTCCCACGAGGTGGCCAGGGAGGCGGCCGAGCAGCTGACCGAACGGGACGCACTCAGGGCGCACGCGCGTGTGGAGCTCGGCATCGACCCCGACGAGCTGACCAATCCCTGGCATGCGGCGTGGGCGAGCTTCCTCGCGTTCACCGTCGGCGCGCTGCTGCCGCTGCTGGCGATCGTGCTGCCGCCCGCGGACTGGCGGCTCCCGGTCACCGTGGTCTCCGTACTGGGCGCCCTCGCCCTCACCGGCTGGACCAGCGCACGCCTCGGTGGCGCCCGGCTCGGGCAGGCCGTGCTGCGCAACGTCGCGGGCGGGGCCCTGGCCATGGGGGTCACCTACGCGGCGGGGGCGCTGCTGGGGGCGGCCGGGGTCTGAGCAGCTCGGGAGAATTCCGCTGCCCGCGGCGGAGCCGCAGGTAGACACAGCGGCAGCGCCCTGAAGGGGCGCGCGCACAGCAATGCGGAGCGCTCAGGTCCCGGTTCCTGCTGGTCCGCGGCGCCCTCGGCGAGCGGCGGGCGTCCGCGGCGGCGTACGGTGAAGTGCGCCCGACCACCCCCCGAGCGCACCCACGACACCGCACGAGAAGGACCCTCGCCATGCGCGCCACCACCATCCACGCCCCGTACGACATGCGTGTGGAGGACGTGCCCGAGCCCGTGGTGCAGCTGCCCACCGACGCCGTGGTGCTGGTGCTGCGCGCCTGCATCTGCGGCAGCGACCTGTGGGCGTACCGCGGCGAGGCGGCCCGGCAGCCGGGGCAGCGCATCGGGCACGAGTTCCTCGGTGTCGTGGAGGAGACCGGCAGCGAGGTCTCGAACATCCGGCGAGGTGACCTCGTCGTCGCGCCCTTCATGTGGTCCGACGGCGTGTGCGACTACTGCCGCGAGGGCCTCACCACCTCCTGCGAGCACGGCGGCTTCTGGGGCTCCGTCGGACACGACGGCGGCCAGGGCGAGGCCGTGCGCGTGCCGTTCGCCGACGGCACCCTCGTCCAGCTCCCCAAGGACGCCGCGTCCGACGACCACCTGCTGTCCGCCCTGCTGACCCTCTCCGACGTCCTCGGCACCGGCCACCACGCGGCCCTCGGCGCGGGCGCCCGCCCGGGAGCCACGGTCGCCGTCGTCGGCGACGGAGCCGTCGGCCTGTGCGCGGTGCTCGCCGCCAGGCGGCTGGGCGCGGAGCGCATCATCGCCCTGGGCCGCCACCAGGTCCGCACCGACATCGCGCGCCGCTTCGGCGCCACCGACGTCGTCGCCGAACGCGGCGACGCGGCCGTCGAGGCCGTACGCGAACTCACCCGCGGACAGGGCGCACACGCCGTCGTCGAAGCCGTCGGCACCGAACAGTCCATGCGTACGGCGGTCAACATCACCCGCGACGGCGGCGCGATCGGCTTCGTCGGCGTGCCGCACGGCAGCGGCACCGGAGTCGACCTCGGCGTCATGTTCGACCGGAACATCGCACTGCGCGGCGGTGTCGCACCGGTCCGCGCCTACATCCCGGAACTGCTGCCCGACGTCCTCGACGGCACCGTCGACGCCTCACCGGTCTTCGACCTGACGGTCGGTCTGGAGGGCGTCCCCGACGGCTACAAGGCGATGGACGAGCGCACGGCCCTCAAGGTGCTCGTCATCAACGACTGACCGTCACGACCAGCGGATCGGCAGCGGCAGCGCCGTCAGCAGCCCCGACACCAGGACCACCACGCCCAGGGCGGCGACCTCCATGCGCGCGGGGAAGCAGGCGGTCAGCGGGTCGGCGGCGCGACGCAGCCGGATCCGCGCCCACAGGGCGAGCAGGGCGACGGTGACCACGAGGATCACCTTGGCGAGCAGGGTGCGCCCGTACGCCGTCGTCGTCAGCTGGTCCAGGATCGTGTGCGACGGCATGCGGCGCAGCGAACTCCACACCCCGGTCGCGGTGATGGCGGCGAGCAGAACGGCCGCCACGCGCGCGTAGAGCCCCAACAGGGCCGCACCCGTCTCGCAGGGGCCCCACCGGCGCAGCGTCCGCAGCGTGTGCAGCAGGCTGCCCGTCCACAGCGTCGCGCACGTCAGGTGTAAGAACGTCAGCCCCGCCCCGAGCAGCGGGCTGTGTTCGGTCGTGGGATGGGCGCGCAGGGCCTCCGCAGCGATGATCGCGGCCAGCGGCCAGACCTGGGTGGCCGGGCGGCGCGAGAGGGCGCAGAGGCCGACCGCGAGAAAGGCGTTGACCTCGACCAGCGCGAGCTTGCCGTCCCGCGAGTCGTAGAGGCCGCCGACGTTGATGTCGGCAAGGCTGTGCGGCACCAGGTTGCCGGTGGACACGACCGAGGCGAGACCCAGTGCGGCGACGAAACCGGCGGCGGCCGCGTACGGTACCCAGCTTCGGGGCGCGGCTTCCGGAGCGCCGGGCAGCGAACGGGCCAGACGCTTCACGAACAACTCGCCCACCGGCACGCACACCGCGGCGAACAGCACTGCCCGCAGCAGCCCGATGCCGCCGACGCCGGGCGCGGCGGCCTCCCCCGTGCCGTGCAGCGCGGCGGACGGGCCGAGCAGCGGTATCAGCGCGGCCAGGCCCGGAAGGAGGAGTACGGCGACGGTTCGGCCGGCACCGGGGCGCCGTGCGGGCTCCCCGGCTTCGGCTTCCCCGGCCCTGGGTTTCGTCAAAGTCACCTCCCGATGGTTGCCAGCCGTCGCAGAACCGGGCAAGTGGAGTAAGACAAGTGGGGTACGGCATTCTGCGCATGGGTACGGTTTCGGGCGTCCCCTGACTCAGACCCAGCGCGCGGGATCCGTGCCCCAGGGCACCGGCGGACGCGCCCAGTCGGCCGGCCCGCCCGCGAAGGACACCGGCGGCAGGGCGTACCGCAGCCGCCCCAGCGAGCTCTCCGTCTCGGCGAGCCAGGGGCCGGGCCCGTCGTACGAGTCGTCGCCCGCAGCACCGGCCCCGATGCCGTTCACGAGCCAGTCGGCCGTCCGCGCCAACGCCAGCCGTACGAACCGGCTGCCGCCCTCGTACGACTGCTCGGTCAGCGCCCGCAGCACCGCTGCCGCCAGCAGATAGCCCGTCCCGTGGTCGAGTGCCTGCGCGGGCAGCGCACCCGGCTGCTCCGGGGAGCCCTCGACGGCGGCGATCCCCGAGGCCACCTGAACCAGGCTGTCGAAGCCCCGCCGCTCCCTCCACGGCCCGTAGGCGCCCCATGCCGACACCTGCGCCACGACCACGCCGGGACGCCGTTCCGCCAGCGCGTGCGGCGACAGCCCGAACCGGTCCAGGGCGCCCGGTCGGTAGCCCGTGACGACCACGTCCGCCGCTGCGAGCAGCTCCTCGAAGGTGCGCCGGTCGGCCGCCAGGTCCAGCGTCGCCGACCGCTTCCCGAAGCCCGTGTCGGCGTGCTGATCGGACAGCTCGGGCAGCTGCGGGGGGTCAACGCGCAGCACGTCCGCGCCCAGCAGGGCGAGCGTGCGGGTGGCGACCGGTCCGGCCAGGACCCGGGTCAGGTCGAGGACCCGCAGTCCGGCCGCCGGCAGCAGCGGGGACCCGTCCACGGGGGCGAGCACGCGCGCGTGCGAGGAGTCGAGCCGATCGCGCTCCACCAGAGGTCGCGCGGCCACCGCGGCGGCCTGTGCGTGCGCGGCCCACTCCTCGGGGCTCCGCAGTGCCACCGCCAGACCCCCGGCCGCGTACACCGCTTCCTCGACCTCCCGTGCGGACCGCTCGGCCAACGCGGCTTCGACGGCGGCCACGTCGTCCGGCGCGCCCAACGCTTCCAGCAGACGCGCCCGGTGGTGCGGATAGTTCGCGTGCGTCCGCACCCAGCCGTCCGCCGTCCGCCAGAACCGCGACAACGGGGCGAAGCCGACCGGCGCCCGCCCGTCGACCAGCAGATGCCGCTCACTGTGGAAGGCCGCGGCGACGGCGCCGTCGTCCACCCGCACCCCGGGCACCTTCGGGATCTCGCCCCGCCGTGCCCCCAGCTCGGCAGCGGCCAGCGCGCACGCTCCGACGCAGGCCCGCGCCAACTCCCGTACGGGAAGGCGCCCCTGGAGAGCGCCCTCCCGCACTACGGTCGACACCCGCGGGAGAAGGGCGGCATCGCCGCCCAGAGCGGACCATGCGAAGTTGATTGCAGTCATGACTGCACTATGCACTATTGACTGAATCAATATATGGACGGCGGCCCGGAGGTCGCGTCCTGTTTCTGCCCTGCTTCTTCCGCCCTACTTCGTCACCGCGTCCAGCGCGTCCACCGTGCCCCAGCCGTAGAAGCCGTTGTAGTTCCTCGGCCCCTCACACACCGCGTCGACCTTGCCGTCCCCGTCGAGGTCGTAAGGGTCGGTGCACGCCGTGCTGTCGGCCTCGGCGTACAGCAGGGCCTTCACCAGGCCGGCCGAGGCATGTGGATGGGTTGACTTGATCAATGCGGCGACCGCTGCCACATGCGGCGAGGCCATCGACGTACCGGCCATGTAGCCCCACTTGCCACCCGGCAGAGTGCCCAGGATCAGACCGCTGGTGGCCGGCGGGGCCGGTGCCTGGTATCGGGTCGAGTCGCCGCCCGGAGCGGCCACGTCGATGATGCCCAGACCGTGGTTGGAGAACGACGACTTGATGCCCTTCGCACCGGTCGCCGCCACGGTCACCACACCCGGCAACTGGGTCGGTATGTCAAGGCACTTGGCCGGATCGACCACCCGGTCGGAGGGGGTGCCGTCGTTCGGCGAGGACGGGTCCGTGATCGAGTCGGACGCCAGGTCGTAGTTCTCGTTGCCGGCCGCCGCGACGTTGACCGTGCCCTTCCTCTCGGCGAACCGCGCGGCCCGGGTGACGGCGTCCACGAGCGCCTTCTGGTCCGGGTCGTCGGTGCAGTTGAAGTACCAGGGATCGGTGTAATAGCTGTTGTTGGTGACGTCCACGCCGTGCTCGGCCGCCCACACGAAGCCGCAGACCACGGCCTCGGTGTAGAAGTAGCCCTGCGGGTTCGCCACCTTGATGCCGGCGACCTTCACGCCCGGAGCGACACCGGTCATGCCGACGCCGTTCTTCGCGGCCGCGATCTCGCCCGCGACGTGTGTGCCGTGCGGGCTCTCCGAGGCGCTGGGGCGCCAGGCGCCGTCGGTCGTGTCCGGCTTGCCCGACACACAGTTGACCGAGGCGCTCCGGTTGAAGTTCGGCGCGATGTCGGGGTGCGTGTCGTCGACGCCGGTGTCGATCACGCCGACCGTGACCTTCGGGCTGCCCAGCGACTTCTCGTGCGCCTTGTCCGCCTTGATGGCGGCGAGATCCCACTGCAGGGGCTCCAGCGGGTCCTGCCCGTCGGCGGCCTGAACGCCCTTCAGCTCCTCGGCCGTGAGTGCCTTCGGCGCGCCCATGTCGGTCGTCGACTGGGCGGGCAGTGGCGCGTTGCGGGTGTTGCCGGCCGACTCCACCCCGTGCACCGTGCGGATGGTCCTGGCGAAGCCGGGGTTCGCCGAGTGGACGACGATCACGCCGATCTCGTCGTACGACGTCACGATCGTGCCGCCGGCCTCGGCTATCGCCTTCTTCACATACGCCGAAGCGCCGTGTCCGGGGCGTACGTTGACGACGTAGCTGAGCGAGCTCGCGTCGGCGGCGGCGGCGGTGGTGGCCGCCGGCGCGCTGTCCGCCGCCGCGGCCGTGCCGTTCGGCAGGAACGCGAGGGCCGTCGCCGTCGCCATCCCGAGCGGGATCGCGATCGTGCGGCGGTAGCGCGGGTGAGGCGCTGTCATGTGTCGGTGTCTCCAGTTCGTTCGCGGTGCGAGCGGGGGGGCGGACCGTGCCGGAGGTCCGGGGCGGCGCGGTCCCTGTCACCGCGCCGCCCGTGCAGGCACTGGGTCTACTTCACCGCGCGCAGCGCGTTGACGATACCGAAACCGTAGAATCCGTTGATCCGTTTGCCGCCCACGCAGGTGGCGTCCACGACGCCGTCGCCGTCCCCGTCGTACGGGTCGGTCGGGCAGCCCGGGTTGTCGGCCTGCGCCTTGAGGAGGGCCTGCAGCTGGGCCGGAGTCGCCCACGGATGCGTCGACTTCAGCAGCGCGGCGACGGCCGCGACGTGCGGTGTGGCCATCGACGTGCCCTGCAGGAAGCCGTACGAGTTGTTCGGCATCGTGGAGAGGATGCGGCCGTTCTTCGACGGCGTGTCGGGGATCTTGTACTTGTCGCCACCCGGCGCCGCGACGTCGATGACACCGTCGCCGTAGCTGGAGTAGTAGGACTTGGCGCCCGTGACACCGGTCGCGCTGACCGTGACCACACCCGGCAGCTGGGTCGGCACGTCGAAGCACTTGTGCGGGTCGACCGTCCGGGTGACCGGCGTCGAGTCGTCGGGGCTCGAGGCGTCGACGAGGGCGTTCGAGTCGAGGTCGTTGTTGGAGTTGCCCGCAGCGGCGACATTGAGCGTGCCCTTGCGCTGTGCGTACAGCTGGGCCCTGTTGACCGAATCAACAATGGCACGTTGATCGGGGTCGTCCATGCAGTTGTACTGCCACGGATCAACGTAGTAGCTGTTGTTGGTCACCTCGACGCCGTGGTCGGCGGCGAACACGAAGGCGCACACGACGCTCTCGGGGAAGAACAGCTGGTTCGCGTCCGGCTGGGCCACCGTGATGCCGGAGACCTTCACGCCGGGTGCGACCCCCGCGACACCGATGCCGTTGCGTGCCGCGGCGATCTCGCCCGCCACATGGGTGCCGTGGTAGTGGTCGGCGTCCACCGGCCGCCAGGAGCCGTACGTCGTGTCCGCCTTGCCGCTCACACAGTTCGCGGACTGCGAGGCGGAGAAGTTCGGGGCGATGTCGGGATGGGTGTCGTCGACGCCGACGTCGATCACGGCGACGGTCACCTTCTTGCTGCCCGGGTCGACCTCGGCCGCCTTGTCGGCGCCGATCGCCCTGAGGTCCCACTGGTCGGCCTCGAGCGGCTCCTCGCCGGCCGTCGAACTGCCCGCGATCTTCGCGGCCTCGGCCTTGGAGAGGTACTGGACCGCCCCCTCGTCCGTCGTACCCGCCGCGGTCACCGGCGAGGTGCGCGAGGCCCCCGCGGACTGCACGCCGGGCGCCTTGCGTATCTCCTGGGCGAAGGCGGGGTTCGCGGAGTGGACGACGATCACGCCGATCTTGTCGTACGCCACGACGACGGTCCCGCCGGCCTTGGCTATCGCCTTCTTGACCGACTCGATCGTGCGGTGGTCCGTCTTGGTGTTGACGAGATACGCGAAGTTTTCCGCGTCGGCCGCCTGTGCCGTGGACTCCGTGCGCGGGGCGGCGTGAGCGGCCGCCGGCAGGAAGCCGAGCGAGGCGGTCAGCGACAGCACGACCGGTACGGCGAGTGCGAGCCGGCGTCTGGAACGCAGATGAGCCATGGGGTCTCCACATCATCCGGAAACGAAACCGCCCGAGACGCAGATGCTGCTCGGGCAGGTACATGACGGGCGGTGCAGGCCGAAGCTATCTCCCGAAGTCACCGGCCAGCAATGAGTTGCCCAAGGTGAGTTCGGAAACAGGTCAAGGGAGTTGAACCTGTCCTCGCGTGGCGCCGTGACCTTGGACAGGGAGCACGAGGACACTCGCCCCCGATCCCCGTCACAACCGCATCCGCAACGCGAGGAGACTCCGTGGCCACCGAGACACCGCCCCCCTCGAAAACCCAAGCCCGACTGCCCTCCACCGAGGAGTTCGTCGCGGAGCAGGAGAGTGCGGAGTTCGGTGAACTGCGCCGCTCCCACCGCTCCTTCGCCTTTCCGCTCACCGTCGGCTTCATCGCCTGGTACCTGCTCTACGTCCTGCTGTCGAACTTCGCGGACGACTTCATGGGGACCAAGCTGTTCGGCAACATCAATGTCGCCCTGGTGCTGGGTCTCGCCCAGTTCCTCACCACGTTCCTCATCGCCTGGTGGTACTCGCGGCACGCCGCGACCAAGCTCGACCCCAAGGCCGAGGCGATCAAGTCCCGTATGGAGGGCGACGCATGAGCATCGCGCAGCAGACCGTGCTGGCCGCGGGTGAGGCCAGCGAGCACCGGCCGCTGATCATCACCCTGTTCTCGGTGTTCGTCGCCGCCACCCTCGTCATCACCATCTGGGCGGGCCGCCAGACCAAGGACGCCGCCGACTTCTACGCGGGCGGACGGCAGTTCACCGCCTTCCAGAACGGCCTCGCCGTCTCCGGCGACTACATGTCCGCCGCGTCCTTCCTCGGCATCGCGGGCGCGATCTCGCTGGCCGGCTACGACGGCTTCCTGTACTCCATCGGCTTCCTGGTCGCCTGGCTGGTCGCGCTGCTCCTGGTGGCCGAGCCCCTGCGCAACTCGGGCCGGTACACCATGGGCGACGTCCTCGCCTACCGGATGCGCCAGCGGCCCGTCCGCACCGCGGCCGGCACGTCCACCATCGTGGTCTCGATCTTCTATCTGCTGGCGCAGATGGCGGGCGCGGGAGTGCTGGTCTCGCTGCTGCTCGGCATCACCAGCGACGCCGGCAAGATCGGGATCGTAGCGCTGGTCGGCGTCCTGATGATCGTGTACGTCACCATCGGCGGCATGAAGGGCACCACCTGGGTCCAGATGGTCAAGGCCGTGCTGCTCATCGCGGGCGCCCTGCTGCTGACCTTCCTGGTGCTGCTGAAGTTCAACTTCAACATCTCCGACCTGCTCGGCAAGGCCGCCGACAACAGCGGCAAGGGGTCGGCCTTCCTGGAGCCCGGCCTGAAGTACGGCCTCACCTCGACGTCCAAGCTGGACTTCATCTCCCTGGGCATCGCCCTGGTGCTGGGCACCGCGGGCCTGCCGCACATCCTGATCCGCTTCTACACGGTGCCCACCGCCAAGGCCGCGCGTAAGTCCGTGAACTGGGCGATCGGCCTCATCGGCGCCTTCTACCTGATGACCCTCGCGCTGGGCTTCGGCGCCGCGGCTCTCATCAAACCGGACGAGATCATCGCCTCCAACAAGGCGGGCAACACGGCGGCACCGCTCCTGGCCCTGCACCTGGGCGGTGTCGACTCCAACTGGGGCGCCATCCTGCTCGCCTCCATCTCGGCGGTCGCCTTCGCCACGATCCTCGCGGTCGTCGCGGGCCTGACCCTCGCTTCCTCCTCGTCGTTCGCCCACGACATCTACGCGAACGTCATCAAGAAGGGCGAGGCCACCGAGAAGCAGGAACTGCGCGCGGCCCGCCTGGCCACGGTCGGCATCGGGGCCGTCTCCATCGTGCTCGGCGCCATGGCCCGCGATCTGAACGTGGCCGGCCTGGTCGCCCTCGCCTTCGCGGTCGCCGCCTCCGCCAATCTGCCGACCATCCTCTACAGCCTCTTCTGGAAGCGGTTCACGACGCAGGGAGCCCTGTGGTCGATCTACGGCGGCCTGATCACGGCGGTCGGTCTGGTGCTGTTCTCGCCCGTCGTCTCCGGCAAGGAGACGTCGATGTTCCCCGACGCCGACTTCCACTGGTTCCCGCTGGAGAACCCGGGCATCATCTCGATCCCGGTCGGCTTCCTGCTGGGCATCCTCGGCACCTACCTGTCCAAGGAGGAGCCCGACAAGGGCAAGTACGCGGAGCTGGAGGTCCGGTCCCTCACCGGCACCGGCGCCCACTGAACCCACCGAAAACACACTGAGCACGCCCTCTGAGCGGCCGCGTCGTAGGGATCTACGACGCGGCCGCGCCATACCTCGTGGGATCGGGCCGCTGTCGTTGTCGGTGGCGTCACGTAGGCTCGCAGGTGACGGGAAATGATGGAGCCGTACTGATCCGTTACGAGGGAGGGGGCCCACGTGCTCATCGACACCTACGGCCGAGTGGCCACCGACCTGAGGGTCTCGCTGACCGACCGGTGCAATCTGCGATGTACGTACTGCATGCCCGAAGAGGGCCTGCAGTGGCTGGCCAAGCCCGACCTGCTCACCGACGACGAGATCGTCCGCCTGATCGACATCGCCGTCACCTCCCTGGGCATCAAGGAGGTCCGCTTCACCGGCGGTGAACCCCTGCTGCGCCCGGGCCTGGTCGGTATCGTCGAGCGGGTCGCCGCGCTGCAACCGCGCCCCCAGATGTCACTGACGACGAACGGCATCGGACTCAAGCGCACGGCGACGGCCCTGAAAGCAGCGGGCCTGGACCGGGTGAACGTCTCCCTCGACACGCTCCGCCCCGGCACCTTCAAGACCCTCACCCGCCGGGACCGGCACAAGGACGTCATCGAGGGCCTTCAGGCCGCCCGCGACGCAGGCCTGACCCCGGTCAAGGTCAACACGGTCCTGATGCCGGGAATGAACGAGGACGAGGCCCCGGACCTGCTGGCCTGGGCGGTGGAGCACGACTACGAACTGCGCTTCATCGAGCAGATGCCCCTGGACGCCCAGCACGGCTGGAAGCGCGAGGGCATGGTCACCGCGGGCGACATCCTGGCCTCGCTGCGCACCCGCTTCGACCTGACTCCGGAGGGTACGACCGAGCGCGGCTCGGCCCCCGCCGAGCGCTGGATCGTGGACGGCGGCCCGGACCGCGTCGGCGTCATCGCCTCCGTCACCCGCCCGTTCTGCGCGGCCTGCGACCGCACCCGCCTCACCGCCGACGGCCAGATACGCACCTGCCTGTTCGCTCAGGAGGAGACGGACCTGCGCGCAGCCCTGCGCTCCGACGCCCCCGACGAGGAGATCGCCCGCATCTGGCGACTGGCCATGTGGGGCAAGAAGGCGGGAGCGGGCCTGGACGACCCGTCGTTCGTCCAGCCGGACCGCCCGATGTCGGCGATCGGCGGCTAGGGGCCGTAGGGAACCTAGGCTTCCTGGGAGGACTCCCATTCCTTCAGCAGGACCACGTCCTTGAGGAAACCCCGTACTCCGAGGAACTGGGAGAGATGCTCCCGGTGCTCCTCACAGGCCAGCCACGTCTTGCGCCGCTCCGGCGTGTGGATCTTCGGGTTGTTCCACGCGAGCACCCACACGGCATCGGTACGGCAGCCCTTGGCGGAGCAGATCGGGTTCTCGTCACTCACAGGTTCGTCTCACAACCGGGCTGAACGAGGCGCTGAAAAGGCGCCGAACAAGGCGACGCCGAGCAGCCACGGGGGGAGCTGCCCGGCGTCGGTCTGTCGCTCCGACGGGGGATGCGGAGCGCCTACGAAGTATGTCACGGGTAACCCGTCGCCCGGCACCGGAACAACATGATTGATCTGAGCTTTTCTTGAGCTTTGTGCGGAGCCGACTTCCGTTTGCGACCCTTCCGACGTGGTCATGCCCGGTCGTGCGGCTCGCTTCGTGCGCCCGGTGCGGGCTCGGCCGCGACATCTTCCGGGACCGGCTCCGCGAAACCGTCGTTCGTCCGCGGCGGCGCAATCATCGGACGCATCGGGACACTCACGAACGTCGACGGAAGCGACGGCGCATTCTCCCGGCCCGCGTTCGCGATCACCACGGCGATGTAGGGGAGGACCGCTCCTAGGACCAACGCCACGATCGCGACGTGCCGTTCGACGTTCCACAGCGAGGCCGCGAGGATCACCGACACCGTACGGATCGACATCGAGATGACGTACCGGCGCTGCCGGCCGCGCACATCCTCGTCGAGACTCGCCCGAGCCCCGGTGATCCGGAACACCTGGCTGTTGCCGACGCCATGCTGCTTCCGCATCACATTCCACCATCCGCCCGCATCGGACCGTCCCCGTCCCCGTGCCCGGTCCGCCCCCGGTCGGGGGACGGCGCCCGGACACCTCAACGTTACGCCGCGCCTGCGCCGCCTACGAGACCGGGTCACCTCCTGCCTGGCCGAACGGCCTCGGCCGTAGCGCGTACGGCGGCGCCCGGCATGCGCCGTACGGTGCCCGGGCCGACACTGGGCGCAAGGCTCACGTCGAGCCGTACGAGGAGGCAGCCATGGGCTGGTTGTGGGCCATCATCGTGGGATTCGTACTGGGCCTGATCGCCAAGGCGGTCATCCCCGGCAAGCAGCACAGCCCCCTCTGGCTGACCACCATCTGCGGCATGCTCGGCGCGATCGCAGGCAACGCCGTGGCCCGAGCAGTCGGCGTCGACTCGACCCGAGGCATCGACTGGAGCCGGCACGCCTTCCAGCTGGTGGCCGCGATCATCATCGTCTTCGTGGTCGACATGGCGTACATGGCAACGCTGGGCAAGCACAAACAACGGGCGTGAGCACGGATACGGCGAAGGGCGGCCCCTCGGCTGAGGAGCCACCCTTCGGTGGTACTAGGCGCCGGTGACCTCGACGGCCGCGAGGTTCTTCTTGCCCCGGCGCAGGACCAGCCAGCGGCCGTGCAGCAGATCCTCCTTGGCGGGGACGGCGTCCTCGGACGCGACCTTCACGTTGTTCACGTACGCCCCGCCCTCCTTCACGGTCCGCCGCGCAGCCGACTTGCTGGCCACCAGCCCGACCTCGGCGAACAGGTCCACCACCAGGCCGGGCTCGGCGACCTGGACATGCGGTACCTCGGAGAGGGCCGCGGCCAGCGTCTTCTCGTCGAGCTCCGCCAGCTCACCCTGCCCGAAGAGGGCACGGGACGCGGCGATCACCGCGGCCGTCTGGTCGGCGCCGTGCACCAGCGTCGTCAGCTCCTCCGCCAGCGCGCGCTGGGCGGCCCGGGCCTGGGGACGCTCCTCGGTCTGCTTCTCCAGCTCCTCGATCTCCTCGCGGGACCTGAAGCTGAAGATGCGCAGGAACTTGGAGACGTCCCGGTCGTCCGCATTCAGCCAGAACTGGTAGAAGGCGTACGGCGTGGTCATCTCGGGGTCGAGCCAGACCGTGCCGGACTCCGTCTTGCCGAACTTCGTGCCGTCGGCCTTGGTGATCAGCGGCGTGCCCAGCGCGTGCACCACGGCGTCGGGCTCGACCTTGTGGATCAGGTCGGTGCCGGAGGTGAGGTTGCCCCACTGGTCGCTGCCGCCGGTCTGCAGAGTGCAGCCGTAGCGCCGGTACAGCTCCAGGAAGTCCATGCCCTGCAGGATCTGGTAGCTGAACTCGGTGTAGCTGATGCCCTCCTGGGACTCCAGGCGCCGGGCCACGGCTTCCTTCGCGATCATCTTGTTGACGCGGAAGTGCTTGCCGACGTCCCGCAGGAACTCGATGGCCGACATCCCCTGGGTCCAGTCCAGGTTGTTGACCATGACCGCGGCGTTCGGACCCTCGAAGTCCAGCAGCGGGGCGATCTGCGCGCGCAGCCGCTCGACCCACTGGGCGACGATGTCGGGCGCGTTGAGCGTGCGCTCGGAGTTCGGCTTCGGGTCACCGATCAGGCCGGTGGCACCCCCGACCAGGCCCAGTGGACGGTTGCCCGCATCCTGGATCCGGCGCATCGTCAGGATCTGCACGAGGTTGCCGAGGTGCAGGCTGGGCGCGGTCGGGTCGAAGCCGCAATAGAACGTGACGGGACCGTCCGCGAACGCCTTGCGCAATGCGTCCTCGTCAGTGGAGAGGGCGATCAGCCCGCGCCACTTCAGTTCGTCGACGATGTCCGTCACGGTTCTCGTATCTCCTTGATGATCTTCGGGCAGTCGAACGACTACCGGCTACGAGGTTATACGCCCTGACTGACAGAGCTCATATTGAAGTCGGGCACCCGCAGCGCAGGCATCGCAGCCCTAGTGAACCAGTCGCTCCACTCCCTCGGCAGCGTCTTTTCCGTGCGCCCCGCCTCCGTCGCCCGCCCGAGCAGGTCGACCGGCGACTCGTTGAAGCGGAAGTTGTTGACCTCGCCGCTCACCTCGCCGTTCTCGACGAGGTAGACGCCGTCCCTGGTCAGGCCGGTGAGCAGCAGGGTGGCCGGGTCGACCTCGCGGATGTACCAGAGGCAGGTCAGCAGCAGTCCCCGCTCGGTGTCCGCGACCATCTCCTCCAGGGAGCGGTCGTCACCGCCGGTCAGGACGAGGTTGTCGATCGCGGGAGCCACCGGCAGCCCGGTCAGGCCCGCGCTGTGCCGGGTGGTGGTCAGGTGGGCCAGCTCGCCCTGCCGTACCCACTCGGTGGCCGCGAGCGGCAGGCCGTTGTCGAACACCGACTGGTCGCCGCCGGAGGAGTGCGCGATCACGAAGGGCGCCGACTCCAGGCCCGGCTCGTTCGGGTCGCTGCGCAGAGTCAGCGGCAGCTCAGTGAGCCGGTCGCCCACGCGGGTGCCGCCGCCCGGTTTGGAGAACACTGTGCGGCCCTCGACCGCGTCCCGGCCGGACGCCGACCACATCTGGTAGATCAGCAGGTCCGCGACGGCGGTCGGCGGCAGCAGCGTCTCGTACCGTCCCGCCGGCAGTTCGATCCGCCGCTGAGCCCACCCGAGGCGTACGGCGAGTTCCGCGTCCAGCGCGGCCGGGTCGACGTCCTTGAAGTCGCGCGTGGAGCGGCCCGCCCAGGCCGAGCGAGTACGGTCCGGCGACTTGGCGTTGAGCTCCAGCGTCCCGTTGGGCTGGTCGTGCCGCAGGCGCAGGCCCGTCGACGTGCCGACGTAGCTCGTCACGAGTTCGTGGTTGGCGAACCCGTACAGCTCGCGGCCGCCCGCACGCGCGCGTGCGAACGCCTCACCGAGCGTCGGCGCGAAGTCGGCGAACACGGTCGAGGAGGTCTCGGCGGGCGCGTCCACGAAGTCCGGCGACTGTGCGACGCCCGTGACCAGCGGCTGCGCGTCCTCAGCCGGCCCGGCGCCGCGTGCGGCGGCCTCGGCGGCCCGCACCAGGGGCTCCAGCTCATCCACTGTCACGGCCGAACGGGAGACGACACCCGAGGCGGTGCCTTCCTTGCCGTCGACCGTCGCGACGACCGTGAGGGTACGCCCGCGCGTGACGCCGTTCGTGGTGAGCGCGTTGCCCGCCCAGCGGAGGTTGGCGGTCGAGTGCTCGTCGGCGATGACGACACAGCCGTCGGCGGTGGACAGCTCCAGCGCCCGCTCGACGATCTCGTGCGGCTTGTTGCTGCGGGCGCTCATCGACCGGCCTCCTGCGTGGTGTTCAGAATGTTGACGCCCTTGAAGAGCGCGGACGGGCAGCCGTGCGAGACGGCGGCGACCTGGCCCGGCTGGGCCTTGCCGCAGTTGAAGGCACCTCCGAGGACATACGTCTGCGGGCCGCCCACCGCGGCCATCGAGCCCCAGAAGTCGGTGGTGGTCGCCTGGTACGCGACGTCCCGCAGCTGCCCGGTGATCCGCCCGTTCTCGATCTTGAAGAACCGCTGACCCGTGAACTGGAAGTTGTAGCGCTGCATGTCGATCGACCATGAACGGTCACCGACGACGTAAATGCCCCGGTCCACCCCGCCGATCAGGTCCTCCGTCGCCATCCCGGCCGGATCCGGCTGCAGCGACACATTGGCCATGCGCTGCACCGGCACGTGTCCGGGGGAGTCGGCGAACGCGCACCCGTTGGACCGCTCGAACCCGGTCAGCTTGGCGATCCGCCGGTCGAGCTGGTAGCCGACGAGCGTGCCGTCCTTCACCAGGTTCCAGGACTGGCCCTCGACGCCCTCGTCGTCGTAGCCGACGGTCGCAAGGCCGTGCTCGGCCGTGCGGTCGCCGGTGACGTTCATCAGCTCGGAGCCGTACCTCAGCTTGCCGAGCTGGTCGAAGGTGGCGAAGGAGGTGCCGGCGTAGGCGGCCTCGTAGCCGAGGGCACGGTCCAGTTCGGTGGCGTGGCCGATGGACTCGTGGATGGTCAGCCACAGGTTGGAGGGGTCGACGACCAGGTCGTACAGGCCCGCCTCGACGCTCGGTGCGCGCATCTTCTCGGCGAGCAGCTCGGGGATCTGCTCGAGCTCGCTCTCCCAGTCCCAGCCGGTGCCGGTGAGGTACTCCCAGCCGCGTCCGACGGGCGGCGCGATCGTCCGCATCGAGTCGAACTCGCCGCTCGACTCGTCGACCGACACGGCCGTCAGCTGCGGGTGCAGCCGCACGCGCTGCTGGGTGGTCACGGTCCCGGCCGTGTCGGCGTAGAACTTGTTCTCGTGCACGGTGAGCAGGGAGGCGTCGACGTGGTTGACGCCGTTCGCCGCGAGCAGCTGCGCGCTCCAGTCCGCCAGCAGGGCCGACTTCTCCTCGGCGGGCACCGAGAACGGATCGATCTCGTACGACGAGATCCAGGTCTTCTCGGCGTGCACGGGCTCGCCGGCGAGCTCGACCCGCTCGTCCGAGCCGGCCGCCTTGATCACCTGGGCGGAGAGCTTCGCCATCGCCACCGCCTGCGAGGCGACCTTGGCGGCGGCGTCGAGGCTCAGGTCCACCCCCGACGCGAAGCCCCAAGTGCCGCCGTGCACGACCCGCACCGCGTACCCGAGATCAGTGGTGTCCGACGAACCGGAGGGCTTGGCGTCCCGGAAGCGCCAGGACGCGCTGCGTACCCGCTCGAACCGGAAGTCCGCGTGCTCGGCACCCAGGGCACGCGCGCGTGCCAGCGCCGCGTCGGCCAGGGCCCGTAGGGGAAGTGCCGTGAAGGCTTCGTCGATGGTATGAGGCACCGAGGTCTCTCCTTGTTGTCGTGACCTGTGATCGGACCGGCGGTTGCTCCGATCATTTCGCGTGACCGGGCCGCGGACCACAGGTTTCGAGCCGCTACCGGGAACTTTCTGTAGGGACCCGACAGTGAGTCCCGTAAGCCACTGTCGGTGCCCGATTGTCCGCGGGAGCACCGGGACCGATAGGTTTTCGAGGAAGCCGCCTGTCATCCAGGTGTTCGGGCGGGGGGTATAAGACCGCTATCGAAAGGGTGATCCGTTGAGCCGCTCGGTTCTCGTCACCGGAGGCAACCGGGGCATCGGCCTCGCCATCGCCCGCGCATTCGCCGACGCCGGCGACAAGGTCGCGATCACGTACCGCTCGGGTGAGCCGCCGGCCGGCTTCCTTGCGGTCAAGTGCGACATCACCGACACCGAGCAGGTGGAGCAGGCCTACAAGGAGATCGAGGCCGAGCACGGCCCGGTCGAGGTCCTGATCGCCAACGCCGGCATCACCAAGGACCAGCTCCTGATGCGCATGTCCGAGGAGGACTTCACGTCCGTCCTCGACACCAACCTCACCGGCACCTTCCGCGTGGTCAAGCGCGCCAACCGCGGCATGCTGCGCGCCAAGAAGGGCCGCGTCGTCCTGATCTCGTCGGTCGTCGGGCTGTACGGCGGCCCCGGCCAGGCCAACTACGCCGCCTCCAAGGCCGCCCTGGTCGGCTTTGCGCGCTCCCTCGCCCGTGAGCTGGGCTCGCGCAACATCACCTTCAACGTCGTCGCGCCCGGCTTCGTCGACACCGACATGACCAAGGCGCTCAGCGACGAGCAGCGCGAGGGCATCGTCAAGCAGGTGCCGCTCGGCCGTTACGCGCAGCCGGAGGAGGTGGCCGCGACGGTGCGGTTCCTCGCCTCGGACGACGCCTCGTACATCACTGGAGCCGTCATTCCCGTTGACGGCGGACTGGGAATGGGTCACTGATCACCATGAGCGGAATTCTCGAGGGCAAGCGCGTCCTGATCACCGGTGTGCTGATGGAGTCCTCCATCGCCTTCCACGCCGCCAAGCTGGCCCAGGAGCAGGGTGCCGAGATCATCCTGACCGCGTTCCCGCGGCCCACGCTGACCGAGCGCATCGCCAAGAAGCTGCCCAAGCCCACCAAGGTCATCGAGCTCGACGTCACCAACGACGAGCACCTGGGCCGCCTTGCCGACCTGGTCGGCGAGGAGCTCGGCGGCCTCGACGGCGTCGTGCACTCCATCGGCTTCGCCCCGCAGGACGCGCTCGGCGGCAACTTCCTCAACACGCCGTTCGAGTCGGTGGCCACGGCCATGCACGTCTCGGCGTACTCCCTGAAGTCGCTGACCATGGCCTGCCTGCCGCTGATGCAGAACGGCGGCTCGGTCGTCGGCCTCACCTTCGACGCGCAGTTCGCCTGGCCGCAGTACGACTGGATGGGCCCGGCCAAGGCCGCCCTGGAGGCCACCAGCCGCTACATGGCGCGCGACCTGGGCAAGCAGAACATCCGCTGCAACCTGGTCTCCGCGGGCCCGCTCGCGTCCATGGCCGCCAAGTCCATCCCGGGCTTCAGCGACCTGGCCTCCGTGTGGGACAGCCGCTCCCCGCTGGAGTGGGACCTCAAGGACCCGGAGCCGGCCGGCAAGGCCATCGTCGCCCTGCTGAGCGAATGGTTCCCGAAGACCACGGGCGAGATCGTCCACGTGGACGGCGGCCTGCACGCCATCGGCGCCTGACGCTGCCGCTGAGCCTCGGCCGACACCGAGGGCCCGCACCCACGCCGGGTGCGGGCCCTCGGCGCGTCCGCCGTACCCGGCGCGAGGGCGGGAAGCACCGTGGCGGTGCTGGATGTCTGCGGATCGCGCGTTGTCCGTGGCTGGTCACTCCCCCACTCTCGACTTCGCTCGAGCGGAGGGACCCCCATCGCGGCGGAGCCGCCTGTCGATACGGCTTCGCGCCCCTTGAGGGGGCGCAGCCATCGCCGGGATGTCACCCGTTCGGCCTATCCGGCCGGGCGGAGCCGGGACTCAACTGCGCACTCTGGATTACGTGTTCAGTACGTGATTCCTCCCCAGCACGGCCGAGGAGGTCCCCTTGTGCGCATCTTCCGCAACCTGGCCTCGGTGACCGTCGCCGTCGCTCTCGTGATGTCCCTGCCGTACGAGGCGATGCCCCACGTGCGCGTGAAGCCCGGGAAGCCGCCGGGACCGCAGCTCTTCGGCGCGGAGTGCCGCACCAGGGTCACCGGCTCCCACGTGACCGCGTACTGCCACAACCCCTATCCGCAGACCGACGGCGTCAGCCTGCATGTCGAGTGCGCCCGCTGGTGGGACATCGACACCGACGGCACTCCGGTCGACACCTGGCCGGCGATGACCGTACGGCTCACCGGCCGGTGCTGGAAGGAAGTCGGCTCGGTGTGGATCAGTCACCAGAGGCGGTGAACCGTCCGGGACGGCACAGGAACGGATAGCTCGCCGCCTCCGCACCGGCCGCCTCGGCGTCGCCCTTGCGGATCGCGTCGACCAGGCGCGTGTGCTCCATGTACGTCTCGGGGGTGAGCTCCTGGCCGACGTCCTCGCGCAGCCAGTCCCGCAGCACCTCGCCGAGGTCCGCGTACATCGCGGTCATCACGTCGTTGTGCGAGGCCGCCACCACCGCCATGTGGAAGGTCGCGTCCGCCGTCACGAAGGTCTCCGTGTCGCCCGACCCCCAGGCCTCCTCACGCCTCACGAGCAGCGCGTCCAGCTGCTTGAGGTCCTTCTCCGTGCGCCGCCCGGCGGCGAGCCTGGCCGCCGCCGACTCCAGCGTGGAGCGCAGTTCGGCGATGTGCCGCGGGTCCGCGTCGGCGAAGCGACGGTGCATCACACCCGCCAGCTCACTCGTCGCCACGACATACGTGCCCGAGCCCTGACGGATGTCCAGCAGACCGTTGTGCGCGAGGGCGCGAACGGCCTCACGGACCGTGTTCCGGGCCACGCCGAGCTGCTCGACCAGCTCGGGCTCCGTCGGGATGCGGGAGCCGACCGGCCACTCGCCCGAGGTGATCTCGTGCCGCAGCGCGGCGATGACCTGCTCGGACAGCGCGGAACGGCGGGGATGACTCAGGGGCATGGCACACCTTCGCACGCGGTGGGCGGGTCCGGCCGACCCGGGGATGGACAACCAATCATCCTATGATTCTATGATGGACGGCATGGCACGTGAGGAAACCCGGACGACGACGTTCACGCCCGCGGCCGTTTCGGCCGCGGGCGAGCCCCGACGACCCGCCACGCGCGCGTGGACGACGAGACTGCTCGTGCTCGGCATCGTGCTGTCGGCCCTGAACCTCCGCCCCGCCATCACCAGCCTGGGCGCGCTCCTCGAAGAGGTCCGCGACGGGCTCGGCATGAGCGGCAGCGTGGCCGGCCTGCTCACCTCCGTGCCCCCGCTCTGCTTCGCCGTCTTCGGCGTCACGGCCCCGCGCCTGGCCCGCCGCTTCGGACCGGGCGCGGTGGTGTGCGCGGGCATGGTCGCCATCACCGCGGGCCTGCTCATACGGCCGTACGCGGGCGGCACGGCCGGCTTCCTGGCCGCCAGCGCACTCGCCCTCATGGGCATAGCGGTCAGCAACGTCCTGATGCCGGTCATCGTCAAGCGCTGGTTCCCGGACCGGGTCGGCTCCATGACCGGCCTCTACTCGATGGCGCTCGCCCTGGGCACCGCCGCGGCGGCCGCGGTGACGGTGCCCATGACCGAGGCGCTGGGCGGAAGTTGGCAGTCGGGACTCACGGTGTGGGCGGCCCTCGCGGCGGCTGCCGTACTGCCGTGGATCCCGTTCGTACGGCAGCGGGGTGCGGTGCCCGCCGAGCAGCCGGCCGGGCGGCAGGAGCACGCGCGCGTGGAGGCGCCCGCGCTGCGCATCACCCGGAGCCGCACCGCCTGGGCGCTCGCCGTCTTCTTCGGGCTGCAGGCCACCGCCGCGTACGTCACGATGGGCTGGATGGCGCAGATCTTCCGGGACGCGGGCGTGCCCGCGGGCACGGCGGGGCTGCTGCTCGCCGTCACGATGGTGATGGGTGTGCCGCTGGCCTTCGTCATCCCGCGCGTCGCCGCCAGGCTGCCGCACCAGGGGCCGATCGTGATCGCGCTCGGCGCCTGCGGTCTCGCCGGTTACGCCGGCCTGTACCTCGCACCTGCCGCCGGTGCCTGGGCCTGGGCGCTGCTGCTGGGTGTCGCCAACTGTGCCTTCCCGCTGGCCCTCACCATGGTCGGCATGCGGGCCAGGACCGGCGCGGGCGTCGCCCAGCTGTCGGCGTTCGCGCAGAGCACCGGCTATCTGATCTCCGTTCCCGGCCCGCTCCTGGTGGGTGTGCTGTACCAGCACAGCGGCGGCTGGGGACTGCCCATCGCGCTGATGGCCGCCCTGATGGTCCCGCAGATGGTCGTCGGCGTCCTGGCGGGGCGCAACCGCACGGTGGAGGACGAGGCGGTCCGCTGACCCCGGCCGAACCGTCGCGGGCGCCGGGTGCGAGACTTGCCCTATGCCAGTGCTCGACCCGAACCCCCAGAACGGCCAGAAGAAGATGCTGCTCGTCTTCGGCTCGTTCCTCGCCATCTTCGTGATCATCGCCGTCATCGCGACGATCGCCTCGCCGTGACCGTCCGCCGGCGGCCCGATGGTGGGGCTGGCACCACCATCCCCTAGGGGGTGAGTGTCAGGGTCAACTGGGTGGATCTCCGGATGGGTTGAGGGCTCCGGATTCCGTAACTTCGAAGTGTGACCGCGAGAGGCGGATCACCGCAGACTCGAAGACCAGCGGAGGCACCCATGTCGGCCCAGTCGCACACCCGGCCCCACCCGGCGACCACGGCCGGCGTCGACATCCGGCTGCCCTGGTGGGCCCTCGCCCTGCCGACGCTCGCCTTCATCGTGCTGCTCGCACTGATGCTGAACCCGTCGGACGCGCAGGCGGCGGCGGGCGACCCGGCGATCACCCACCTCTTCGAGCGGGCACAGCAGCTCATTGGCCGCTGAGCACCGGTTCGGCCGCCAGTCAACTCCCTGCGCCCCATGGCCTGTTTCATGCGAAGCTGGGACCCATGAGCGTCGCAGAACCCCGCAGGATCGTCCTCTTCCGGCATGCGAAAGCCGACTGGCCACAGGTGACCGACCACGAGCGCCCCCTCGCCGAGCGGGGCCGCACGGACGCCGCAGTCGCCGGACGCAAGCTGACCGACACCGGTATCCCCTTCGATCTGGCCCTCTGCTCCACCGCGATCCGGACCCGCGAGACCTGGAAGCTCGCCGTCCATGAGTTCCCGCACCGGCCGAAAACCGTCTACGAGGAGCGGGTCTACGAGGCCTCACCCGGCGAGCTGATCGCGCTGCTCAACGAGACCCCCGACGACGTGCAGAACGCCGTACTCATCGGTCACAACCCGGGCGTGCAGGGCCTTGCAGAGATCCTGGCCGGCTCGTCCGAGGGGGACGCCGGTGAGCGGATGAACCGCCGCGGGTTCCCGGCCGCCGCCTTCGCCGTCCTGTCCTTCGAGGGCCCCTGGAAGAGCCTGGAGCCGGGTGTGGCCACGCTGCTGGAGTACTGGGCGCCGACCGAGTAGACGACCCGGCGGAACCAGCAGGCGACCGACGAAGCGAGCAGGCGACACGACGACCGAGGGGCCCGGCACCACCATGGTGCCGGGCCCCCTCGACGTGCGGATATCGGCGACTACTGATCGTCGTGCGTGTCCGCCGCCTCGACCTCTTCGCGGGTGACGCCCAGCAGATACAGGACCGTGTCGAGGAAGGGCACGTTCACCGCGGTGTGCGCGGCCTCCCGTACGACCGGCTTGGCATTGAAGGCGACGCCGAGACCGGCCGCGTTGAGCATGTCCAGGTCGTTGGCGCCGTCGCCGATCGCCACGGTCTGGGCGAGCGGTACGCCCGCCTCCGCGGCGAACCGGCGCAGCAGGCGTGCCTTGCCCGCGCGGTCGACGATCTCGCCGGTGACCCTGCCGGTGAGCTTGCCGCCGACGATCTCCAGGGTGTTGGCCTGTGCGAAGTCGAGCCCCAGCCGCTCCTTCAGATCATCCGTGACCTGGGTGAACCCCCCGGAGACCACACCCACTTGGTACCCGAGCCGCTTGAGCGTACGGATCAGAGTCCGCGCCCCCGGCGTCAGCCGCACCTCACTGCGCACCTTGTCCACCACGGACGCGTCGAGCCCCTCCAGGAGCGCCACGCGCGCGTGCAGCGACTGCTCGAAGTCCAGCTCCCCGCGCATCGCGGCTGCGGTCACCTCGGCGACCTTGTCCTCGCAGCCTGCATGCGCCGCGAAGAGCTCGATCACCTCGTCCTGGATGAGCGTCGAGTCGACGTCCATGACGACCAGCCGCTGCGCCCGCCGGTGCAGCCCCGCCGCGACGACCGCCACATCGACACCCAGTGCCGCGGCGTCCGTCACCAGGGCGGTGCGCAGCGGTTCGGTCTCGACGCCGGACACCGCGAACTCGACCGCCGTGACGGGGTACTTGGCGAGGCGGAAAATGCGGTCGATGTTGCCGCCGACGGAGGCGATCTGCGCGGCGATCCGGGCGGTCGCCTCCGCCGTGAGCGGGTGACCGAGGACCGTGACCAGTGAGCGTCCGAGGCCGCGAGGGCGGTTGTCACCCCGCCCGGAGATGATCTCCGCCTGCATCTTCATCGACTCCGCCCAGCTGTGGACGGTGGCCCGCAGATCTCCCTCGAGCCCGTGGGGCGGCGGGGTCACGAGCGCGCACAGCGTGAGCCGGCCACGGGTGACGACCTGCTCGATGTCGACCACGTCGACGGAGTAGGCGGCGAGGGTGTCGAACAGTCCGGCCGTGATGCCCGGCCGGTCCTTGCCGAAGATCTTGACGAGGAGGGTGGGGACGTCAGAGGTCGAGGTCTGCGATGCGCTCATGGTGTATCCACCGTATCCGGCACCCAGTGCCGCCCGCCGCCGCGGTCCGCCTAGCGGACACGGAACAGTGGGTGTCGAACGAATGGCGAAAGCTTTACGGGCCGGCCACGACTGCACCGGCGGCATGGGTCGCTGCGGCTGTCGGCGGGTGCCCCGGGGCGGCGCACGTGTGCCGGTGAGCCGTATGAGTCCGGCGGCGGCGAGGCGTACGGGTCCCGCTCGGGGAAGCCGAGGCGCTGCTGCTGCCGGCTGCACTCGTCCTGCGACGGGCGCGGCCAGGCGCCGGGCTCGGGGCGCTGGTACTCCGAGGGGTAGGCGGGGCGGGCGGTGGGCAGCTGGTCGCCCGGGTCGCCGGCGAGCTGCTCGGGGCGGTTCACCCGTCGGTCGTCGGCGCGGTGGCGGCCGTAGCCGTCGTACTGCCCGGAGGGGAGCTCGGGCTCCTCGTAGCGCGGCTGGGGCGGGCCGGTGGCGTCGGGGGCACGTGTGGCGGGGGCCGGTTCCCTCGGGGCGGGTGTATCCGGCGGAGCGTCCTCCTCTGGCCGGCGGAAGACTCAGGGGTTGGTTATGCACCCCTGGTGGCCCGGCCAGCCCCAGCGACCCCCTCGACCTGGCGGCGCGCCCGAGTGGACGCCCGGCGGACATCGCAGAGCGGCATACGCACGTAGGACGGCCCGGTTCCGTCAGGTGG
Organism: Streptomyces sp. NRRL S-646; assembly: GCF_000720765.1. Classification (GTDB taxonomy): domain Bacteria; phylum Actinomycetota; class Actinomycetes; order Streptomycetales; family Streptomycetaceae; genus Streptomyces. The sequence continues at coordinate 17,041 of NZ_JODC01000027.1, read as the reverse complement.
CGATGCGTCCTGCTCGGCGCCTCGCTTCGGCCGGCGGGAGGGCCTACCCGTCGGCCCACTACTGCATCGGCCGCATCCGCCGCACCAGCTGTCGGCGAGGTCCGCTTGCGGAGCGCTGTGCCGTACAGCCCGGTTTCGTCGGGGTCGGCGTATGCCCCTCTGCGGTCTGCCTCTGGCCGGCGGGAGTCGTGGAGGTCGCCGACCCCTGTCCCGGTCGCATCCGCTCTCGGTGGTCACCCTGAAGGGCACATGCGCGCCGGGCGTCCCGGTTCCCGCGGCGGCCGACGCGTATGGCTCAGCGGTCGTCCTTCGGCCTCCCCGGAGGGGGCGGGGGCTGGGGTGGGGGCGGGCCTTCGTTCGGACCGGGCTTCGGCCGCTTCCCGCGTCGGGGCGGCGGTGTCCGGGGCGGGGGGCTGCCCATCGGGCGGGCCACCGTCGGTGCGCCGTACATGTCGCTGTTGCCGGTAGCGGGCGGTGGCGAGCCGCCGGGGTCCTGGGCGTCGCCGGGCGGCCGTCCGCGTCCGGGGGCACCCGGCGGACCCTGCCGGGCCCCGTCCGGCGGACGCGCGTCCTCCGGCTCCCGCAGCTCGTCCGGCAGCTGCAGATACGGATTGGTGGTGGGATTCGGCGCCCGGTACGGCGTACTGGGCGTGTACGGCCCCGACGCGCCCCCGGCTTCGCGCACGTACTGCGGATACCCGGCATCCCCGGCCGGCACCCCCGCGACCCCGCCGCTCAGCGCCAACGGCGCCGCCCGCCGCCCCGCCGCCCCGGTCGCCCACGCCAGCAGCGCCCCGGCAGCCCCCGCTCCCGCGCCCCACAGGGCGCCCAGCAGCAGCGCCATGCCGAGGTGCCCGTGCAACTCGATCCCTGCGCCGAACGCATCGAAGCCCAGCACCGACAGCGAGGCGTCCACCGACACCTCCGTCAGCCACGCCAGCAGCGGCAGTGTCAGCGCCGTCACGACCCCCAGCCGCACCGCACAGCGCCCGGCGAACCCGAGGGCACCCGGACCTCGTACGCCCGAAGGACCCGCAGCCGGCGAAGCCGCGGCCACCACCGGCGTCCGCACCGCGGCCAGCACCCCCGCCAGCAGCATCATCAAGACCGCCGCCACCCCCAGCAGCCACACCCGCCCGTCCAGGTCCGCCAGCCGCCCCAGAGTCACCGACCGGTCGGTCTTCGCAGTGAGCAGGCTGTCGAGCGGATGCGGCAGGAACTTGGTCAGTACGCCCGTGGCCCTGCCGTCGAACGGCACGAACAGGCCGATGGGGATGCCCAGCCAGGTGCCGTTGGGCGCGCCCAGCAGCGCGGCCCCGAAGATCCGCTTGGGGTGGTCGTCGCCGATCGCCGCATACGCCCCCGCCGCGAGGCCCGCCACCACTGCCACCAGCAGCACCGTGACGATCGCCGATGCCGCCGGCCGTACGACCCGGTGCGCGGCCTCCCAGCCGTGTGGCAGGGGAGTGCGGCGCGAGGCCAGCAGGGCGATCAGCAGGATGCCGGCCGACCAGCCGAGCCCGCCCAGCAGCGTGGGCGCCGTGTCGACGGTGAAGCCGACCGCCGCCTTCGCCTGGATGAGGTTGCCGATGTTGTCGGGCAGCAGCCCGCCGATGTTCCCGATGTCGCCGAGACCGGGGATGTCGACGCCGCCCCCGCCGCCTCCGCCGGGCAGCTTGTCGAGCCCCAGCGAACCGCCGTCGATCGTGATGACGTCGTGCCCCGCCCAGGCCAGCCCGCCCAGCGTCGCCACGAACAGCGCGACCACCGCGCCCGCGCGCGCGAGGAGTTCGGCCGGCGCGATCACAACTCCCGCCGCCCGCAAGGACCGTAGGAAGAACCACGAGAGCAGGAGTGCGCCGACCAGGCTCACCCCCAATGGCGTGATCGTGACGGCCGTATGCGCCTGAGCGCCTTTCAGGCCGAACGCGGACACGTCCCCGGACGGTGTGACCGAACCACCCGCCCCAAGTGCCACCACCGCCGCGGTCATCGGCCCGAGCGAGCCAGACGCGTCCGCCTCCAGCAGATGCAGGCCGAGCGCCGCCGTGCCCGCCATCCCGATCAACGCCCAGCTCACGGAGGCGATCGCGGACAGCAGAACGTCCCCCCACGGCACCCTCGTGCCGCTCCTGACGGACTCGGCACTCGACGACGTACTCATGGACGCGCTCATGGCAGACCCCCCGATCCGCATTGCGGCACGGTGGCCGCGCAAGTCCCCCTCGCGTGGATTACCACTCTCCGGGGCGGTTTCAACCCCGTCAACGGAACCAGCCGATGCGTATGCGCGTGGTGGTGCACAAGGCCCGACTTTCGGTCAGGGGGGCGAGCCTGAAATAGTTCCCGACGATGTTCGACATCCCTAGACTCCCTGTGTTGGGGGTAACTCGGGGGACTACTCAGTGGGGCATGGAGTGCCGGAACTCGTACTGGAATTGAATGGACGTACCTGGACGCTCGACCCGTCCAGGCCGTACACCCTCGGACGCGATCCGCAGGGGGACATCGTGCTCGACGACGCCAGAGTGTCCTGGCGTCACGCCACGATCAGCTGGGGCGGCCGCAGTTGGGTCATCGAGGACCAGGGCTCCACCAACGGCACGTTCGTGCAGGGGCAGCGGATCCATCACATGGAGATCGGGCCCGGCTCGGCGGTGCACCTGGGCAACGCGACCGACGGCCCGCTGGTCAACGTCACCGGCGCGGCGGCCGCCGTCGCCCAGCCCCAGCAGCAGCCGTACGCCGCTCAGGGCGCCGGCCCCGGCTGGGCCCAGCAGACACCGCCGCAGCAGCAGGCCCCGCAGCCCGGCTGGCAGCAGCCGCAGCAGGCCGCCGCGCCGATCCCGCAGCAGCAGGGCCCCGGTGGTGGCGCGGGGGCGCCGCCGGTCTACGGCGACCGCAGCCCCACCACGTTCCACCAGTTCTCCATCGGCCGCGTGATGCGCATCGGCCGTGCCCTGGAGAACGAGCTGGTCGTCTCCGACCTGCAGGTCTCCCGGAACCACGCCGAGTTCCACTCGACGCCCGACGGCCGCATGGAGATCCGCGACCTCGGCTCGCACAACGGCACCTACGTCAACGGCCAGCCGATCCCCAAGGGCGGCTCGGCGCTGCTCGGCCCGACCGACATCGTCGGCGTCGGCCACTCCACGTTCCGGATCGTCGGCGACCACCTCGAGGAGTTCGTCGACACCGGTGAGGTGTCCTTCTCGGCCCGCCATCTGACCGTCACGGTCGATGGCGGCAAGCAGATCCTCAAGGACGTCTCCTTCGGCGTCCCGGAGAAGTCCCTGATCGCGGTCATCGGCCCGTCCGGCTCCGGCAAGTCGACCCTGCTCAAGGCGCTCACCGGCTACCGCCCCGCCAACCAGGGCGACGTCCTCTACGACAACCGCAACCTGTACAAGCAGTTCGCCGAGCTGCGCCAGCGCATCGGTCTGGTCCCGCAGGACGACATCCTGCACAAGGAACTGACCGTCAAGAAGGCCCTCAAGTACGCGGCCAAGCTGCGCTTCCCCGCCGACACCACCGGCGCCGAGCGCGAGGCCCGCATAGACGAGGTGCTGCGCGAGCTGAAGCTCGACATCCACAAGGAGAAGAAGGTCACCTCCCTCTCCGGCGGCCAGCGCAAGCGCGTCTCGGTGGCCCTGGAGCTGCTCACCAAGCCGTCGCTGATCTTCCTGGACGAGCCGACCTCGGGCCTCGACCCGGGCATGGACCGCGACGTCATGCAGCTGCTGCGCGGCCTTGCCGACGACGGCCGTACGGTCCTCGTCGTCACCCACTCCGTGGCCGAGCTGGCGCTGTGCGACAAGCTCCTGGTGATGGCCCCGGGCGGCGCGGTCGCCTACTTCGGCCCGCCGGAGGAGGCGCTGAACTTCTTCGGCTACGACACCTGGGCCGACGTCTTCTCCGCCTTCGAGAACTACCGCGACTACGACTGGGCGGGGCGCTGGAAGGGCTCGCAGCACTACCAGATGTACGCCGCGGACATCGACGCCGTTGCACCACAGTCCGTACAGATGCCTCCGATGCAGGCGATGAAGCCGCCGAAGCCACAGGGCTGGATGAGCCAGTTCGGCACCCTGGTGCGCCGCTATGTCTCCGTCATAGCCTCCGACAAGGGCTTCCTCGCCCTGACGGTGATCCTGCCGCTCGTCCTCGGCTCGGTGAGCCTGCTCATCGACTCGGGCAAGGACCTGCTGGTCAACACGGAGATCAACCCGACGACCCAGCAGCCGGTCCCGAACGGCACGGCCACCACGGTCCTGCTGATCCTCGCGGTCGGCGCCTGCTTCGCCGGCGCCGCGAACTCCGTCCGTGAGCTGATCAAGGAACGGGTCATCTACGAGCGGGAGCGCGCGACCGGCCTGTCCCGCTCCGCGTACCTGATGTCCAAGGTCTTCGTGCTCGGCTTCATCACGGTGCTGCAGGGTCTGATGGTCGGCATGATCGGCTTCGCCAGCCGGACGATCCCGACGGAGGGCCTGGTTCTCAAGAACCTCCCGCTGCTCGAGCTCACCATCCCGGTCATGGCCCTGGGCTTCACCTCGATGATGTTCGGCCTGATCATCTCCGCGCTGGTGAAGACATCCGAGAAGACCATGCCCCTGCTGGTCATGTTCGCGATCGTCCAGGTCGTCTTCACGGGCTGCCTCTTCGCCCTGAACGGCGCGATCGGCGTCAACCAGTTCTCGTACCTGATGCCGTCCCGCTGGGCCGTCGCCGCCGCGGGCGCCACGCTCGACTTCAACAGGATCAGCCCGCCCGGCAAGGGCAAGCCCAACGACCCGCTCTGGGAGCACACCGTGGGCGCCTGGAGCATGGACATGATCGCCCTGATCGCGCTCGGTGTGATCTGCGCCTTCTTCGTCGCCCGCTTCCTGCGCCGCCACGAGCCGGAGGTCATGCGCAAGTAGTCGCAGTCCTACGACGCTCTCGTAGGGCGTTCTCGTACGGCGCGAAGGGCGGCACCCATCAAGGGGTGCCGCCCTTCGGCGTTCACGTGCAGAGGTCCGCGCCGACCTCAGTACGCGCTGTTGACGTTGTCGATCGAGCCGTACTTGTCGGCCGCGTAGTTGGCGGCGGCGGTGATGTTGGCGACCGGGTCGTAGATGTTCCAGGACGTGCCGTTGACGTGGTACGCGCTGAAGGTCGGCGGGATCACCTGCAGCAGGCCCTTCGACGGGATGCCGTTGATGGCGTTGATGTCCCAGTCGTTGATGGCGTTCGGGTTGCCCGAGGACTCCCGCATGATGTTGCGGTACAGGCCGTTGTAGCTGCCCGGTATGCCCTTCGACTGCATGATGTCGAGCGCGTTCCTGATCCAGCCGTCGAGGTTGTTCGCGTAGGTCTTGGCGACCGGCTTGATCGCGGCGCGCTGGGCGGACCGGCTCGCGGCCTCCTTCGCCTTGCGCGCGGCCTCGGCCTTCTTCTTGGCCGCGGCTGCGGCGGCCGCCTTCTTCGCTGCGGCCTCGGCTGCGGCCTTCTTCTTGGCCTTGGCCTCAGCCTTTGCCTTGATGGCCTCGGCCTTCAGGCTGGCACCGGCGAGCTGGTCGGTGACGCTGGCCTTGACGTCCTTGATCTGGTCGGAGCCGTACTCCACCTTGGCCGTCGAGACGGTGGCCTCGTTCGTGGTCGTCTCGGCGTTGCTGGGCACCGCGGAGAACGCGAGAGCGGCGGCACCGAGGGTGGCGACACCGGCCATCGCGACCTTCTGGTGACGGGTGAGCGAGCGACTGAGACGGCGAATGTTGGTGTTCTTGAGCATGGCAGACGGACCTCTTCGAATAGCGCGGAGGTCGCTCTACGTCCGGCGGGGGACACGGGTCCTTCCCGCACAAACGCCGCGGGGGGAACCCGCGGCGCTGAGCGACGACAGCCATTCTTAGCGGCCGCAAAATATCGTGGCAAAGGTGTGACGTACGATCCCCGGTAGTGGATCGGGTGAGGGCAAAAACGGACAGACTGGACCGTTCGCCCCGCTCATGAGGGGAGGGTCTGTCTCCTATCGCCCTTCGTACGTGATCTGCGCCCTATGCGCGGGCTCACATCGTCGCCGCAACGGTCTCACCATGAGTTGCTTGAGCAATGCACTGCGTGAGGAGCCTCCTACGGGAGGATGAGGTGGACGTCCCCGAACTCGTGCCACAGGTAGAGCCCGCGCAGCGCCTCCTCGTAGCTGCGGTCGATCGCGGCCCGCCCGGCGATCGCCTCCAGCATCAGCAGATGCGAGGCCTCCGGCTCGTGCAGCCCGGTCAGCAGCCCGTCCACCACCCGCACCCCGCGCTCCGGGGCGACCACGAGATCCGTCCACCCTTCACGCGCGCGTACGACGCCGTCCGGCCCCGCCGCCGACTCCACGGCCCGCACGGCCGTCGTCCCGACCGCGACCACCCGCCCGTCGCCCGCCTGCACGGCATTGATCAGCCGGGCCGACGCCTCCGGCACCGAGAACCGCTCCGGATACGGCGGCTCGTGCGCCTCCGCCGAGGCCACCCCCGTGTGCAGAGTGATCGGTGCGAACTGCACACCCCGGCTCACCAGCTCCGCCACCAGCCGAGCCGTGAAGGGCCGCGCCGCACTCGGCATCTCCGCACTGCCCGTCCCGTCGGCGGACGGCAGCGCGAACACCGTCTGGTACACGGACAGCGGCTGGTCCCGCTCCGTATAGGAGTAGCGAATGGGCCGCCCGTGCTCCCGCAGCAGCCCGAGTACCCCCGGCCCCGACACCCGCGCCCACCACAACCGGTCGCCGCGCGCGCTCAGCGGCTCCTCCAGAACCAGCCGCACGCCCCCGGGCAGCCGCACCTCCAAGCCCGCAGGTCCTCCCGCACGCGCGCGCGTGGCGCCTTGCCCGTCCGGATCCCTCAGCTCGACCGCCCACCGCCCGTCGTCCCCGCGCGTGGAGAAGTGCACCACCACGCGCGCGTGCCCGACCCGCCCGTCCACGGCAGCGGCCAGTGTGGGCGAGGTGTTCACCACGAGCAGATCCCCGGCCCGCAGCAGCCGCGGCAGCTCCATGAACGCATGGTGCGACACCTCACAGCCGCGCGACAGGAGCAGCCGCACGGCATCCCGGTCGAGCCCCGCCCCGCGCTGCTCGACCGGGATCCGGGCCGACAGTTCCTCCGGTACGTGCACCGCCACCCTCATCGCTGCCCCTCCAGCAGCGCCGGAGCCGCATACCGGCCGCTCACCGGACGCTCGTCCAGCAGCCGCAGGAACGCCGGCACCACACTCGCCGGTGTCGGCCGCGGATCACCGTCGTCCGGTACGGCCGCCGCATACAGGTCCGTGGCCATGTCCCCGGGGTCGACCGCCCAGACCCGCAGCGCGGGCTCCTCCTCGGCGAGCACCGCCGCGAGATGGTCGAGGGCCGCCTTCGAGGCGCCGTACCCGCCCCACGTCTCATAGGCCTCGGCGGCCGCGTCCGAGCTGACCGCGATCACCGTGCCGGCCTCGGACGCCCGCAGCAGCGGCAGCGCCTCCTGGACCAGGCCCAGCGCGGCCACCACGTTCACCTCCAGCGCCCGCCCGAACCCCTCAAGAGACAGCTCCTCCAGCCGTACGAGCGGCTCGGCGCCCAGCGCGCTCGCGTTGTTCACCAGCAGATCGATGCCGCCCAGCTTCCTTGCGGCCGCCACCAGCTCGGCCCGGTGACCGGCGGCCGTGACGTCCCCGGGCACGGCGGTCACGCGCGTGCCGTACGCGGACACGGCCCCCGCCGCCTCGCTGAGAACCCCCTCCGTCCTTGCGTCGAGCACCAGATCCCAGCCGCGCGCGGCCAGTGCCTCGGCGAGCGCCCGCCCCAGCCCCTTCGAAGCCCCCGTGATGATCGCTACCGGCATGACACGTCCCCTCGTCTCGCCCGCCCGTCGATCGGCGGTGACCTCAACGTAGGAACGGCCCCGCCCGCCCCGCCTCGGACGCGGGCCGCAAAAAGCCGGGGCCCTTCGGACTAGGCCGCCCGTCCGGGGCCCCGGACCTAGTCCGCCTGGCCTAGGCCCACCGGCGCAGGCAGCGCCGTCACAGGTCCGATCCGCGTTGTCACACCCCGCCGGTACCTTGAGGGCATGAGTCACGGCCCCCGGTCCGGCCTCACCGCGGTGAGTTCCGCGCTGCTGGCCATGAGCAGGCATCTCGAGGTGCGCGACGTCCTCAAGACGATCGTCGCCTCGGCCCGCGAGCTGCTCGACGCGCAGTACGCCGCCCTCGGCGTCCCCGACGATCACGGCGGCTTCGCCCAGTTCGTGGTCGACGGCGTGAGCGACGCGCAGTGGAAGGCCATCGGCCCGCTCCCGCGCCAGCACGGCATCCTCGCCGCGATGCTGCAGGAAGCGAAGATCGAGCGCCTCGCCGACGTCCGCAAGGACCCCCGCTTCGAAGGCTGGCCATCCGCCCACCCCGACATGTCCGACTTCCTGGGACTGCCCATCAGGGACGGCGACGAGGTCATCGGCGCGCTGTTCCTCGCAAACAAGCTGCGCCCTGTGGGGGGAAACCCCCCACACCCCCCGTGCCCAAAGACGGAAGGCAGCTGCGGCTTCACCGAAGAGGACGAGGACCTGCTCGCCATCCTCGCCCAGCACGCCGCGATCGCCCTCACCAACGCCCGCCTGTACGAGCGCAGCCGCGAGCTGACCATCGCCGAGGAGCGCTCGCGCCTCGCCCACGAGCTGCACGACGCGGTCAGCCAGAAGCTCTTCTCCCTGCGCCTGACCGCCCAGGCCGCCGCCGCCCTCGTCGACCGCGACCCGTCCCGCGCCAAGGGCGAGCTGCAGCAGGTGGCCGTGCTCGCCGCCGAGGCCGCCGACGAACTGCGCGCCGCCGTCGTGGAGCTGCGCCCCGCTGCCCTCGACGAGGACGGCCTGGTCGCCACCCTGCGTACCCACATCCAAGTCCTCGACCGCGCCCACAGCGCGCGTGTGACCTTCGACAGCCGCGGCGTGCGCGCCCTGCCCGCCGCCCAGGAGGAGGCCGTCCTGCGCGTCGCCCAGGAGGCCCTGCACAACGCCCTGCGGCACTCCGGGGCGCGGCACGTGGACGTGACCCTGACCCGGCACGACAGTGGGACCGTCCTCCGCGTCACGGACGACGGCAGCGGCTTCGACCCGAAGTCGATACGCCGCGCGGGACGCCACCTGGGCCTGGTGTCCATGCGTGACCGCGCCAGCGGGGTCGGCGGCGTGCTGACCGTGGAATCGGCGCCCGGAAAGGGCACCACGATCGAGATGGAGGTCCCCGGTGGCTGACGCAATCAAGGTGCTGCTCGTCGACGACCACCAGGTGGTCCGCCGTGGCCTGCGCACGTTCCTCGAAGTGCAGGACGACATCGAGGTCGTGGGCGAAGCGGCTGACGGCGCCGAAGGAGTCGCGCGCGCCGAGGAACTGCAGCCCGACGTCGTGCTGATGGACGTCAAGATGCCCGGCATGGACGGCGTTGAGGCCCTGCGCAAGCTCCGCGAGCTGAACAACTCCGCGCGCGTGCTGATCGTCACCAGCTTCACCGAACAGCGCACGGTGGTCCCGGCCCTGCGCGCGGGCGCCGCCGGATACGTCTACAAGGACGTGGACCCGGACGCCCTGGCCGGCGCGATCCGCTCCGTCCACGCCGGGCACATCCTGCTCCAGCCCGAGGTCGCCGGCGCCCTGCTGTCCCAGGAGGAGGCCAACTCGGGCCAGGGGCGGGGCGGTTCGCTCACGGAACGGGAGCGCGAGGTGCTGGGCCTGATAGCGGACGGCCGCTCGAACCGCGAGATCGCGCGCGCCCTCGTCCTGTCCGAGAAGACCGTGAAGACCCACGTCTCGAACATCCTGATGAAGCTCGATCTGGCGGACCGCACCCAGGCGGCGCTGTGGGCCGTCCGCCACGGCGTGACCGGCTGAAACACGCCGCGCGCCGGGACGCCGCGGCAATACGGAGGGTTCCGTTCCGGACTGAGATTCATACCGTCGTGGGAATGTCCCCCAGATGGCGCATCCTCCGCGGTTCTCCGCCGTTCTTCAGTGCGTGCTGCGGCGATTGCCGCGGCAACCGCTAGGGAGGGCTTGGAAAGTGAAGAACCTGAAGAAGGCAGCGGCTGTGACGATGGTGACCGGCGGTCTGCTCGCCGCTGGAGCCGGCATGGCCTCCGCCACCGGCGGCGCGCACGCCGACGGGACGGCCGTGGGCTCGCCCGGCATCGTCTCGGGCAACGTGGTCCAGGCCCCGGTGCACGTCCCGGTGAACGTCTCGGGCAACAGCGTGAACGTCGTCGGCGTGCTGAACCCCGCCTTCGGCAACCTGGCCGTCAACCACTGACGCAGCCCACACGGCATGCAGTGCCTCCGGCCTCCCGGGCATCCGGGAGGCCGGTCAGTTTTTTGACGGCAGTCGTTTTACGGCTCTTCGAGGGCGGTCGCCTTACGGCGCCGGTCGGCATATCTCAGCCCGTCCGGCGTTTGAGGACGAGGCCGTTCAGGCCGACACGGGGGCCTGGGGGCAGAGCCCCCAGACGCGACCACAACCGTCGGCCACAAAAACGCCGGCGCTCACCGCACCCCCCGCTCCCGCTCCTCCACAACGGAGTTGTACGCGGCGACCTGCGCCCGCCGAGCCGTCCGCTCCACCGGCCGCAGGGCCTCGGCCCGCGCCCCCATCTCGCCGGCACTCACGGCACCCCCCTGCCCGTTGCCGTAGGCGAGGGAAATCAGCAGCCCCACCCGCTGAGCCAGCTCCAGTACCCGCACCGCCCGCGGCGGATATCCCGGCGCCAGCACCTCCCGCCCCCGCTCGGCCCGCGCCCGGTACGCATCGATCGCCGCCTCCGCCACCGGCCCCGACCCGGCGACGTCCAGCCGCGACAGAACCTCCGTCGCATCCCGCAACGCCTCCGCCAGCTCCCGCTCGGCCTCCCCCAGCGAGGGCACATCGGCCGGCGGAGCCTCCCGCACCGGCAGGCAGTGCCACACGACCTCCACGTGCACATCGCCGTCGGGTCCGGCCTCGTACACCTCCGGCACCAACCCGAACGCGGCGCCATGACAGACCACCGCCTCCTCGGCGTCCATCGCCCGCGCATTGAACTCCGGCGGCCCGCTCAACCCCAGCGGATGCCCCGGCGCGGGCAGCGCGACCCGCAACCCCGTGGCGCCGAGCGCTCGCAGCCGGCCCAGCGCCAGCGTGAGCCCGACAGGCGCCGACTCGCCGGGCAGCCCCTCCATGCGATGCACGGCATCGTCCCCGACGATCGACAGCACAGCGTCGTCCGGCGAGACAAGTCCGGCCAAAAGGGCGTTTCCCCAAGCAGCAAAGCGTCCTGAACGCGGTTCCGAGAGCATGCCCCCACCCTAAGGACCGGACCGATGGAATGGGCCGGGCGGCCGGTGGCGTAGATTTCATCGAGGGCTGCGCCCGAAAGCGCGCACGCGACAGCCGAGACGCCGAGACCGGTCACACTGCAAGGGGAGACAACGCGCTCATGAGCGATGTTCTGGAGCTTCAGGACGTATCCGTGGTCCGGGAGGGCCGGGCTCTGGTGGACCAGGTCTCCTGGTCGGTCAAGGAAGGCGAACGCTGGGTCATCCTCGGCCCCAACGGCGCCGGCAAGACGACCCTCCTGAACGTCGCCTCCAGCTACCTCTTCCCCAGCAACGGCACCGCCACCATCCTCGGCGAGACCCTCGGCAAGGTCGACGTCTTCGAGCTGCGCCCCCGCATCGGCATGGCCGGCATCGCCATGGCCGACAAGCTCCCCAAGCGCCAGACCGTCCTGCAGACCGTCCTGACCGCCGCCTACGGCATGACCGCCGGCTGGCACGAGGACTACGAGGACATCGACGAGCAGCGCGCCCGCGCCTTCCTCGACCGCCTCGGCATGACCGAGTACGCGGACCGCAAGTTCGGCACCCTCTCCGAGGGCGAGCGCAAGCGCACCCTCATCGCCCGCGCCCTGATGACCGACCCCGAGCTCCTCCTCCTCGACGAGCCCGCAGCCGGCCTCGACCTCGGCGGCCGCGAGGACCTGGTCCGCCGCCTCGGCCGCCTCGCCCGCGACCCGATCGCCCCCTCGATGATCATGGTCACCCACCATGTCGAGGAGATCGCCCCCGGTTTCACCCACGTCCTGATGATCCGCCAGGGCAAGGTACTCGCCGCCGGCCCGCTGGAGCTCGAGCTCACCTCCCGCAACCTCTCCCTCTGCTTCGGCCTCCCGCTCGTCGTCGAACAGGTCGGCGACCGCTGGACCGCTCAGGGCCTGCCGCTGTCCTGACGGTGTGAAGCCCGCGCGAAAACACGGGTAAGAAGCCCGTCCCACCCACATCGCGCCCTGTCGGAGGCAGGACCCGCGGTCCTACCATGACCATGTGAACGACATCGACGCATGGGTGTGGTGGCTCGTCGGCGCGGCTGCGCTCGGAATCCCGCTCGTGGTGACCGCGATGCCGGAGTTCGGCATGCTCGCCGTGGGCGCCGTGGCCGCCGCCGTCATGGCCGGAGTGGGTTTCGGTTCCGTGGCCCAGGTGCTCGCCTTCGTCGTCGTCTCGGTCGCCCTCATCGCCGTCGTACGCCCCATCGCGGTCCGGCACAGCGCGCAGCGCCCCCAACTCGCCACGGGAGTCGAGGCGTTGAAGGGCAGGCAGGCTGTCGTGCTCGAGCGCGTCGACGGCTCCGGAGGCCGGATCAAGCTGGCCGGCGAGGTGTGGTCGGCGCGCTCGCTCGACGCCGGCAGCGCCTACGAGGTGGGGCAGGAAGTGGATGTCGTGGAGATCGAAGGAGCCACCGCGATCGTCATCTGACCTCGTAGGACTCAACTGAACCGAACAGCCCACGAGTTGTGCGACGGTCTGTCAGACTCGACCAGCAAGATCTTCAACAACCATAAGATCTTCCGAAAGCGCCGAGGCGGAGAAGGGTACGGGGAACGACGATGGAACCGGTCATCATCGTCCTGATCATTCTGGTGGTGTTGGTCTTCATCGCCCTGATCAGGACAATCCAAGTCATCCCACAGGCCAGCGCCGCCATCGTCGAGCGCTTCGGCCGCTACACGCGGACACTCAACGCGGGTCTCAACATCGTGGTCCCGTTCATCGACACGATCCGCAACCGCATCGACCTCCGCGAGCAGGTCGTGCCGTTCCCGCCGCAACCGGTGATCACCCAGGACAACCTGGTCGTCAACATCGACACGGTCATCTATTACCAGGTGACCGACGCCCGGGCCGCGACATACGAAGTCGCCAGCTACATCCAGGCGATCGAGCAGCTCACCGTCACCACGCTCCGCAACATCATCGGTGGCATGGACCTCGAGCGGACCCTGACATCCCGCGAGGAGATCAACGCGGCCCTGCGCGGCGTCCTCGACGAGGCCACCGGCAAGTGGGGCATCCGCGTCAACCGCGTCGAGCTCAAGGCCATCGAACCGCCCACCTCCATCCAGGACTCGATGGAGAAGCAGATGCGCGCCGACCGTGACAAGCGCGCCGCCATCCTCACCGCCGAAGGTACGCGCCAGGCCGCCATCCTCACCGCCGAAGGTGAGAAGCAGTCCCAGATCCTGCGCGCCGAAGGTGAGGCCAAGGCCGCCGCCCTGCGCGCCGAGGGCGAGGCCCAGGCGATCCGCACGGTCTTCGAGTCCATCCACGCCGGCGACCCCGACCAGAAGCTCCTCAGCTACCAGTACCTCCAGATGCTCCCGAAGATCGCCGAGGGCGACGCCAACAAGCTCTGGATCGTCCCCAGCGAAATCGGCGACGCCCTCAAGGGCCTCTCCGGCGCAATGGGCAACTTCAGCCCGTTCGGCGGCAATTCAGGCGGCGGAGGCTCGGAGAAGGCCCAGGAACGCCGAGAGAAGCCGTCAATCGACTGACGTCTCCTGTACGACACCGGGGCTCACCTCCGTCAGGAGGGGAGCCCCGGGTTCTGCGTACGGCCTAGGCGGCAGGCTGGGCCAGCCAGTCCGGCAGCGCCTCGAACTCCTCACTGCCCAGCGTCAGCAGCATCGCATCCTGCGGCGTCGGCTCGAACGGCTGCCGCAGCAGCGGCATACCCGCCTGCTCCGGAGTCCGGTCCGCCTTGCGGTGGTTGTCCTCCGCGCACGAGGCCACCGTATTCAGCCACGAGTCCTGACCACCCTGCGCCCGCGGCACCACATGGTCCACAGTGGTCGCCCGGCGGCCGCAGTACGCGCACCGGTGCCGGTCCCTGACCAGCACACCCCGCCTCGACCACGGAGCTTGTCTTCGGAACGGCACCCTGACGTACCGGCACAGCCGGATCACCCGGGGCACGGGTATGTCGACCGCGGCTCCACGCATGCGCAGCTCGGGGTGGGCCTGCTCGACAACGGCCTTGTCCTGCAGCACCAGAACGACGGCTCGATTCAAAGTCACCGTCGACAGCGGCTCAAAGCTCGCGTTCAGCACCAGCGTGTCCCGCATCCAGCCCACCTCCCATGCGCACCGGCCCACCCCCCTGGCGGGCGGGCTTGGATCAACTCTGGCCGGGCACGCCGAGATGGACAACGCAATAAAAACTGCCCGCCCCTGATCAATTCCAAGACCAGAGGCGGGCAAACGTTCCATGAACGTCAGTCTTCGGCGGGCACCTCGTACTCACCGATCAGCTGGGCACGCGCGATCGCGTGGAACCGCAGATTGAAACCGATGACGGCGGGAGAGGCATCGGAATCCGGGCCCAACTTCTCCTGGTCCACGGCGTACACCGTGAACACATACCGATGCGGCCCGTCCCCGGCCGGCGGAGCAGCCCCGCCGAAGTCCTTGCTCCCGTAGTCGTTGCGCACCTGCACGGCACCCTCGGGCAGCCCCTCGAACTTGCCGCTGCCCGCACCGGCCGGCAGCTCGGTCACCGAGGCCGGAATGTCGAACACGGTCCAGTGCCAGAACCCGCTGCCCGTAGGGGCGTCCGGGTCGTAGCAGGTCACGGCGAAACTCTTGGTCTCGGCAGGGAAGCCCTCCCACCGCAGCTGCGGCGAGGTGTTGCCGGCCGCATAGACCTGAGCGTCCCTGAGCGTGGCGCCCTCCTGGACATCCTCGCTCGTGACCGTGAACGACGGCACGGGCGGGTGGAAATCATGGGGGAGCGGCCGCCGCTTGAGCTCGGTCACCTCGGTACCTCCTGATCGAAGACGGAATCAGCAGTTCCGAGCCTAGAACCAGTTGCGCTTGCTGCCGACCTCGGACAGCCACTGGTTGAGGTATGCCGCCCAGTCGGTCCCGTGGAAGTCGTGCAGACCCACCTGGAACGACCGGAACGTGTCACTGCCCTCGCTGAACAGACCGGGCTTCTTGTCCATCTCCAGGATGACGTCCATGGCGTGCTCGTCGGCCACAAAGCTCAACTCGACCTGGTTCAGCCCGCGGTACTGGGACGGCGGGAAGAACTCGATCTCCTGGTAGAACGGCAGCTTCTGGCGCGTCCCCCGGATGTGCCCGCGCTCCATGTCCGCGTTCTTGAAGCGGAAGCCCAGCTGGATGAAGGCGTCCAGGATCGCCTTCTGTGCGGGCAGCGGGTGCACATTGATCGGGTCCAGATCGCCGGAGTCGATGGCCCGCGCGATCGCCAGCTCCGTGGTCACCCCGATGTTCATCCCACGCAGCGCCTGCCCGTCGATCATCGTGACCGGCGTCTCCCACGGGATCTCGAGCCCGAACGGCACCGCGTGCACGGCCCCGGCCTGCAGCTCGAAGGCGCCACCGAGCTGCACCTTGGTGAACTCGATGTTCTGCTTGTACTCCTCGTCGCCGCTCTCGACCTCGACCTTGGCCTGCAGCCCGACCGACAGGCCCTCGATGTCCTGGTTCACGGACCCGCCCTGGATCCGCACCTCACCCTGGACGACGCCGCCCGGAACGACGTTGACCTCGGTCAGCACCGTCTCGACCGAAGCCCCACCGGCCCCCAGGCTCGCGAGCAGCTTCTTGAACGCCATGTCTCTCCCTATACGTGTGGACCCTTGATCCCTACAAACGCGATCCGGGTACGGCCGGTTCCGCCCCACACCCTGGCAAGGAGAGGGAACCTTGACCACCCCTTGGTCTCCACCCGTCTGGACTAGGCTCGTGCCCCATGATCGCGCCACCGGACCGTACGCCACTGCCCAGGGAGTTCTTCGACCGCCCCGTCCTGGAAGTCGCCCCCGACCTCCTGGGCCGCATCCTCGTCCGTACGACACCGGACGGTCCGATCGCCCTGCGCCTCACAGAGGTCGAGGCCTACGACGGCCCGAACGACCCCGGCTCCCACGCCTATCGCGGCCGCACGGCCCGAAACGGCGTGATGTTCGGTCCGCCCGGGCACGTATACGTCTACTTCACCTACGGCATGTGGTTCTGCATGAACCTGGTGTGCGGCCCCGAAGGGAAGGCGAGCGCGGTCCTGCTCCGGGCCGGCGAGGTCGTCGAGGGCGCCGAGCTCGCCCGTAAACGTCGACTCTCGGCCCGAAACGACAAGGAACTGGCCAAAGGACCCGCACGCCTGGCGACAGCCCTGGACGTGGCCCGCGATCTTGACGGCACGGACGCGTGCGCCCCGGGCGACACCCCCTTGCGGATCCTGACGGGCACCGCCGTCGCCCCCGACCAGGTATGCAACGGCCCACGCACCGGTGTGGCAGGTGACGGAGGCGTGCATCCGTGGCGCTTCTGGATTGCCAACGACCCGACGGTGAGCCCTTATAGGGCCCACGTTCCGCGGCGCCGCTCAAGTTGACGCGCCCCTGGAAGGTGCGTAACGTAGCCCGAGCCGCTGAACCGGGTACGGCAATCGCCTGCAGCCGGAAGCGGCCAAACCACTACCTACGATCACCCCTCGGCGGGGTCGAATTCGGCGTGCCCGCATGCTCGAATTTGGACTCGCAGAACTCGATTATGAGTTTGTCGGGGGAATCGGTTAACGTAGTGAATGTCGAAAGGCCCCGCCGACAGGGAATCAGGCCCGAAAGGATCTGATAGAGTCGGAGCCGCCGGAAAGGGAAACGCGAAAGCGGGAACCTGGAAAGCACCGAGGAAATCGGATCGGGAAACGGTC
>NZ_JODC01000026.1 GCF_000720765.1 Streptomyces sp. NRRL S-646 | reverse complement strand
GATCAAGCGGGTGCAGATTCTGGGGGCGTTGCAGGAGTCGTATCCGGTGTCGGAGGACGTCGATCCGGAGGTGCTCGCGGAGCTGCGGACGCTGGACGACATCGCCGGCTTCCTCGCCTCCACCGTGTCCGCCGTTTCCACGGGGCCCGCTCCTCAGACGGCTGTCTCCGCGGCCGCCGCCGCCCCGCTTGCCGTCACCTATCCACCCGCCCCCGGCATCGGCCGTACCTACGCCGACGTCATCGAGATCGCCCCGCCCCACGTCCTCGTCGGCGCCTACGCCGAACCGCGGACGGCGGTTCTTGTCGACGACGGGTCTACGCTCTCCCGGCCGCTCGCCGGAGCGCTGCGCGGGGACGGCTGGCGGGTGGAGATCGTCGCGCTGCCCGGTGTCGACAGCGTCGTGCCGGAGGCGGACGCCGTGCGGCGGCTGGCGGGTTGGGACGAGGTTGAGCTCGCCGGGACGCTCGTGCGCGGCCGGGTCGACCTCGTCGTGCAGATGGCTGCCGCGGCGGGACAGGAGTGGGGCGAGGGTGTGCAGCGGCTCGAGCACTGCCTGCTCGTCGCCAAGCACAGCCTGGCCGCGCTGAAGCCGGTCGCCGCGCAGGGCACCCGCGCCGCCTTCGTGGCCGTCACCCGGCTCGACGGGGCGAACGGCTACCGCGGTGGCGGTGACGCCTCTCCGCTGCTCGGCGGGGTCGGCGGCCTGGTGAAGACCCTCGCCGTCGAGGCGCCCGAACTCTTCGTCCGTACGGTCGACTTCGCTCCGGAGCTGGCCCCCACCACCGTCGGTGCCCGCTTCCTCGGCGAGATCCACGACCTGTCGGCCGAGCACGCCGACGTGGCGCACGACCTGGCCGGGCGGCGCACGATCGCGCTCGCGGCCGAGCCGCACGAGGCACACGCGGCCGCCGTCCCGGAGGTCTCCTCCGACGACCTGTTCGTCGTCACCGGCGGCGCCCGCGGCATCACCGCCGACTGCCTGCACGCCCTGGTCTCCGCCCGGCCCACCGGACTGCTGCTGCTCGGCCGCAGCCGGCCCGCGCCGGAGCCCGACTGGGCCGTGGGGCACGAAGGCCCGGCACTGCGCGGGCTCATCGCACGGCGGGCCGCGCAGAGCGGGCAGAAGCCCAACCCCCGTGCGATCGAGGGGGAGTTCCGTGAGATCACGGCATCCAGGGAGATCGCCGCGAACCTCGCCCGGCTCACCGACACCGGCGCCCGCGTCGAGTACCTCACCGTCGACATCACCGACGCCGGCGAGGTGCGCCGCGCGCTGACGCCGTACGCCGGACGGGTCACTGGTGTCGTGCACGGGGCGGGTGTCCTCGCCGACCGGCTCATCGCGCAGAAGTCTGCCGACGAAATACGCCGGGTGCTGGGCACGAAGCTGATCGGGCTGGGCAATGTCCTGGACGCCCTGCGCGGGATCGCCGAACTGCGACACCTGGTCTTCTTCTCCTCCGTCGCCGGGTTCTTCGGCAACCGCGGCCAGTCCGACTACGCCATGGCCAACGAGGCCCTGAACCGCATCGCCGTACGGCTGAAGCGGGAACTGCCCTCCGCGCGCGTCACCGCGATGAACTGGGGCGCCTGGGACGGCGGCATGGTCTCCGACGACCTGCGTGCCATGTTCGCCTCGCGCGGGATCGCCCTGGTGCCGCTCGCGACCGGTGCGGGCATGTTCGCCGAGCAGTTCACGGCAGGACACGGGCACGACACCGTGATCGTCACCGGACCGCTCACCCCGCTGTCCGCGCCGCCCGCAGAGCAGGGCTCCGCGCTCAGCCCCCTGGTCGTCGACCGGACCCTGACCGACCTCGCCGACCAGCCGCTGCTGACCGACCACACCATCGGCGGCCGGCGGGTCCTGCCCGCCACCGCGGCACTCGGCGTGCTGGCGAACGCCGTCGAGACAGCGACTGGCGAAACCGTCGTCGGGGCAAGCGGATTCAAGGTGTTCAAGGGCGTCGCCTGGGACGAGCCCGACGGGCAGCAGCCGCAGCGGCTGCGGCTGTCCATCGAGCCCGCGGACGACGGCATCGACGTACTTGCCTCCTCCGTGGACGGCAGCGGTCGCAGCCGGCCCGCGTACAGCGTCCGGCTGAGCACGGGTGACGCCGGGCAGCGGCCCGCCGACCGCGGCGACCTGGCGGGCCTCGCCCGCAGCGCGGCCGGGCAGGACGCGGCGCGGCTGTACCGCGACGGCACGCTCTTCCACGGGCCCTCCCTGCGTGGCCTGCGCACGGTGCTGGCCGGCGACGAGCAGCGGCTTCTCGTACGGGCCCGGCTCACCGACGACCGGCCCGCGCTCGGCGGCTACCACACCCGGCTGCACAGCCCGGTTCTGGCCGACCTGCTGCTGCAGGCCGTGCTGGTGTGGGTGCGCGAGCAGCGCGGGCGGGCCTGCCTGCCGATGGAGATCGGACGCCTGAGCCTGTATGCGCCGCTGCCGTCCGACGGGGACTTCCTCACCGCGGTCGAGGACGTACGGCCCGGCCGGACCGGCGTCACCTGCAAGGTGACCGCGCTCGACCCGCAGGGCCGGGTGCTCGCCGTCCTGGAGGACGTGGTCGCGGTCGAGGACGCGGAACTGGACGCACGGTTCAGGCAGCCGGGCCGGGCGGCCGCCGCGGTCACGGTCTGACGAGGCTCGGAGGCTGATCCGTCATGGGCAAGTACGCGATCGTCGGACTGTCCTGCCTCTTCCCGGGGGCGGCCACGCCCGAGGCTTACTGGAGCAACCTGATGGGCGCGGTCGACTCGCGCACCGAGGGCGGTGAGCGGGTCTTCGGGCACGACCCGCTGACCGAGGAGAGGGGTCCTGAGGACGCGCGGGACCGGCACCGCATCTACTGCACGCGCGGCGGATTCCTCGAGGCCACGGCGGACCTCGACCCCTCCGGGTACCTGCTGCCCGCCGACTACCTGGCCGGCCTGGACCGCTCGTTCCACTGGGCGCTCCGGGTGGCCGCGGACGCCCTGGCCGACGCGGGTGTATCCCCCGCTGCCGCGGACGGCCGGGCGGCCGGCCGGAGGACCGGGGTGGTGTTCGGGAACTACCCGTTCCCCACCCCGGCCTCCGGCCGAACAGCGGGGAAGCTGTGGGACGCCGCGGTCTCCGAGGGCCTCGCGGCGGCCGGCTTCCCCGCGGCCGGGTTGCCGTCCGGTGCGGCGGACGGCAGCCCGGCCCGTGACCGGAGCACCGGTCCGGCACGGGGGCCGTTCGGCGCCCCGGCCGAGGTCCAAAACCTCGGGTCGTTCGGTGTCGGCTCGGCCGGTGATCGGGGTGCCGGTCCGGCACGGGGGCCGTTCGGCGCCCGGGCCGAGGCTCACAATCTCGGGTCGTTCGGCGTGGGCTCGGCCGGTGATCGGGGTGCCGGTCCGGCAAAGGGGCCGTTCGGCGCCCGGCGCGAAGCTCACAATCTCGGGTCGTTCGCCGCCAGGGCCGAGGCCCACAACCTCTGGCCCGGCGGGCTCCCCGCCCATGTGGTCGCCGCTGCCCTCGGGCTCGACGGCCCCCGCCACACCCTCGATGCGGCCTGCTCCTCCGCGCTGTATGCCATCAAGCTCGCCTGCGCCCAACTCGCCACCGGGCAAGCCGACTTGATGCTGGCCGGCGGGGTCTGCGCCCCCGACCCGACCGTCATCCACCTGTCCTTCTCCGACCTGCACGCCTACCCGCCGGACGGCTTCAGCCAGCCCTTCGACGCCCGTTCCAAGGGCATCATCACAGGGCAGGGCGCGGCCATGGTCGCCCTCAAGCGGCTCGCCGACGCCCGCCGCGACGGGGACCGGGTGTACGCGGTCGTCGACGCCGTCGCCCTCGGCAACGACGGCCCCGGCAAGCACCTGCTCGCCCCGAACGTCAGCGGCCAGCTCGCCGCGTACGAACTCGCCCACCGGGACGCCGGTATCGAACCGCACGACATCCAGTACGTCGAGTGCCACGCCACCGGCACCCCGCTGGGCGACCGAACCGAACTCGACGGTGTGGAACGGCACTTCGGGCGCGGCCCGCTGCTCGGCTCGGTCAAGGGCAACATCGGGCACCTGCTGACCGCGGCCGGCATGAGCAGCCTGGTCAAGGTCGTTCTCGCGCTCGGACACGGCGTCATCCCGCCCACCCTCGGCGTGGAGCTGCCGCTGCCGGGCACGGTCGCGGACCGTGTCGTACGCGAACCCACGCCCTGGCCCGCCCCCGAGGGCGTACGCCGGGCCGCCGTCTCGGCCTTCGGCTTCGGCGGCACCAACGCACACGTAGTCCTGTCCGGCCCCGAGACGGACGCGGAGGACGACGGCACCGAGCGGCGCACACCGCAGTCCCTCGCTGTCATCGGCATGGGCGCACACTTCGGGTCCTTCACCACACTCGACGAGTTCGAACGGGCGGGTTACGAAGGCACGGGTGCCGTACGGGAGTTGCCGCCCCACCGCTGGCGCGGGTTCGAGACGCTCGGCGACGGCGGGGCGCCGCAGGCCGCGTACATCGACGGGTTCGAGGTGGACGCCACCTCGTACCGCATCCCGCCCAAGGACCTCGACCACTTCAACCAGCAGCACCTGCTGATGATGCGGGTCGCGGAGGAGGCCCTGAAGGACGCCGGTTACGAGCGCCCCGCCCCCGGGGGCAGGGACGGGGCCAAGGGGCGGCGGGTCGCCGTCGTCCTCGGCATGGAGATGGAGCCCAGCGCCGAGGGGCACGGCGCCCGTTACGCGCTCGGCCGCAAGCTCGCCGCCTGGTGCGCCGCGGCCGGCCTGGAGCCGAGGGACGAGCAGCTGGCCGCACTGACCCGGGCCGCCCGGGACGGCATCCACGACTCCATCGAGGCCAACGAGGTCCTCAGCTACATCGGCAACATCATGGCCGCGCGGATCTCCTCCCTGTGGAACCTCACCGGCCCTTCCTTCACCGTCTCCTCCGACAGCGCCGTCGGTGTCGACGCCCTCGACACGGCACGGCTGCTGCTGCTCGACCCGAGCATCGAGGCGGTCCTGGTGGGCGCGGTCGACCTGGCCGCCGGTCCGGAGTCCACGCAGGCGCGGCAGCTGCTGGCGTCCCAGGGCGTGCTCGGGGACGGAGCCGGTGCCGTCGTCGTGACCCGTCCCGGCTCCGTCCCGCCGGAGCGCACGGTGTACGCCACCGTCGACGCCCTGGCCGTCCACCACTCGCCGACCCTCGACCCCCGGCCGGCGCCGGAGCTCGTGGCCGCCGCGGCCGAGGAGGCCCTCGCCGCCGCCGGAGTGACACCGGCCGACGTCGAACTCGTCGAGGCCGGGGCCGCGCAGGACGGCATGCTCGAAGGGCTCGTCCGCGTCTGGTCGGCCGAGCGGGCCGGCGGGGCGCTGCGGACGGCGGTCAGCGCGGTCAACTCCGCGGTCGGGGACACCGGTTGTGCCTCCGCACTCGCCTCCGTCATCCGTGCCGCGCTGTGCCTGCACTACGGCTACCAGCCCATCGCACCCGAAGGCGTCGACGGTGCCCGGCTCACCGGGTCCGCGTTCTTCCTCGCCGGCGACTCGCGGCCCTGGCTCCGCGAACGCCGCGAGGGCCGTCGTACGGCCAGTGTCAGCGTCATCGGCAGTGCGGGCAGCCACGCCCATGTCGTGCTCGGCGGCGCGCAGACGCGCGGCGAGGTGGCGGCCACCGACTGGGTGCGCTCCGGCGGCAGCCTCGTCGTGCCGGTCGGCGCCGACGACATCGACACCCTGATGCGGCGGCTGGGCGAACTGCGCGACGCCGTCGACAGCGGCGGCGACTGGACCGCGCAGCTCGCCGAGGACCGGCCCGCCGCGCTCAAGGCCGTACTGGTCGCCGACGATCCGGCAGGGCTCGTACGGCAGTTGGACCAGGCGGCCAAGGACCTGCCGGGGGTCCACCGGGCGGGCGGCGAGTGGACCTCGCCGTCCGGGAGCTGCTTCGCCGCGCGTCCGGCGGGCGGGCCGGGCACCAAGACGGCACTGGTCTACCCGGGCGCCTTCAACTCGTACCTCGGCCTCGGGCGTTCGCTCTTCCGTGCCTTCCCGGGACTCCTGCCCCGCTTCGAGACGCAGGCCGAACTGCCCGCGGAAATGCTGCGCTCGGCGGCGCTGTACCCGCGTGCGCTCAAGCCGCTCGACCGGCGTGAACTGATGGGCCGCGAGGCCGAGTTGATCGAGGACATCCCGCTGATGCTGGCCGTCGGCACCAGCTACGCCCTGCTCTCCACCGACCTGGTGCGCGAGGTGCTCGGCGTGCCGGTGCACGGGGCGTTCGGCTACAGCCTCGGCGAGAGCAGCATGCTGTTCGCGACCGGCGGCTGGATCAAGGAGGCCCGCGCCACGACGAAGATCGACGCCTCGCCGCTCTTCGTGGACCGGCTGCGCGGCCCGAAGAAGACGGTACGGGAGCTGTGGGGCATCGGGGAGGACGTCCCCGACCAGCAGGTGTGGGGGACACACGTGTTGCTGGCGCCCGCGGACGCCGTGCGGGCGGCCGTCGCGCGCTTCGACCGGGTGTTCATCACCCACGTCAACACACCCGCCGAAGTGGTGGTCGCGGGCGACCCGGCCCAATGCCGCGACCTGATCGACCAGTTGGGCTGCCAGAGCGCACGTTCTCCCGCCAACCACGTGATGCACTGCCCGGTGGTGGACGGCGTGCTCTCGGAACTCGCCGACCTGAACCGCTACCCGACCGGCGACGTGGGCGACCTCGTCCTCTACAGCAGCCGCCACTACGCCCCTGTCGGCGCCCTCGACCAGGACGTGGTGGCCCACAACATCGCCGTCACCCTCCGTGAGACGGTCGACTTCCCCCGCCTGATCCGACGGGCCTACGAGGACGGCTTCCGCTGCTTCATCGAGGTCGGCCCCTCCAGCACCTGCACCCGCTGGATCCACGAGACACTCGGCGACGACCCGCACCTCGCGGTCCCCGTCGACCGCCGGGGAGCCCGCGGCGCAACGGACACGGCCCGCCTCGTCGCCCGCCTCGCAGCGCACGGCGTCCCGGTCGACCTGACCCCCTTCCGCCCCCGAACGGCAGCACACCGACGCCCGCCGGGCCTGCGCACCTTCACGGTGGGCGGCACACCGGTCGCGTCGCTGGTGAGGGAGGCGGCTGCGCCGGTGGTGAGCGCAGTACGACGGGTGACCGCGCCGACCCGCCGGCTCGTCACCCCGCCGACGCCTGCCGCTGCCGTCATGGGTGGCGGAGCCGGGCGGGGAGAGTCCGGTACGCCCCCGCTGCAGTCACCCGCCCCGGCCCCGGTGGCGACGAACGTGCCGAGTGGTGAGGCCGATCCGCCCGCGACGCCACCGGCGCCGGTCCCGGCGGAACGTGCTCACCCGCCGGAGCCCGTGCCTTTGACGACCGCGTGGGGTAAGGGAGCCGAGCCACAGGAACGTGCCGCGCCGGTCCCGGTCGAGGACGCACCCGTGCCGGTACCGGCCTCCGCAGCCGCGCCCCCGGCCTCAGCGACCGTCCCGCCCGCACCGGCGCCCACCGGAGCCCGCGCGCCGGCCCAAGCGGTGGCGGGTGCGGTGCGACGGGCCGCAGTGCCGCCGGTTCGGCCACCCGTGCCGGTACCGGCCTCCGCAGCCGCGCCCCTCGCCTCAGCGACCGTCCCGCCCGCACCGGCGCCCACCGGAGCCCGCGCGCCGGCCGTGACTGCCGCGGCGGCCCAAGCGGTGGCGGGTGCGGTGCGACGGGCCGCAGTGCCGGCGGTTCGGCCACCCGTGCCGGTAGCGGCGTCCGCAGCCGCGCCCCTCGCCTCAGCGACCGTCCCGCCCGCACCGGCGCCCACCGGAGCCCGCGCGCCGGCCATGACCGCCGCGCCGGCCCAAGCGGTGGCGGGTGCGGTGCGACGGGCCGCAGTCCCCGCGGAGCAGCCACCCGTGCCGGTGGCGTCCGCGCCGGGCGGCGGAGCCGAGCCGCGCGAGCGTGCCGTGCCGTCGGTGCCGGTCGGACACGGCTCCGAGCGGAGCCGGGCGGCTGCGCCCGCCGCAGCCCCCGCGCCGACCCTGACCGCCGTCGCCCCGCCCGGCGCCTCACCCTCCGTCCCGGTGACCGCCGGGGCCCCCGACCAAGCCCCGGAACTGCCTGCCACGGCATTCCACGCCACGGAATGGGACACCGCGATGCCGACCCGCCCCGACGGTCCGCCCGTACCCGCGCTCTCGCTGGAGCGGGAACCGATCACGATGCTTCCCGCCGACGCGGTGTCGGCGCCGTCCCTCGGTGCCGTCCCGCCGCAGGCCGGGCGCGCCGACGTGCCGCCCCGCCCGGCCGTCTTCGGCGCCCCCCTGCCCGTACCGGAGAAGCCGCAGCAGCCGGACCGGCCCAAGGACGACCACGCGGCCACCCTGACCCTGGTCCGCAGCCTGCGTGCCGAGATCCTGGAAGCCCACCAGGAAGTCCTGGACGCCCAGCGGGAGTTGCGGGAGGAACTCACCGCCGTACTGTCCGCCTCGACCTCCGGCCGGCCGACACCGGCAGCCACTGAGCGCCCGCCGAAGCCCGAGGGCGTCGTCTGGGACGAACACGACCTCCTCGAGTTCGCCGTGGGGAAGGTCGGCAACGTCTTCGGCCCCCGCTTCACCCGGATCGACGGTTACGACCGCCGCGTACGACTCCCCGCCCCGCCCTACCTCTTCGCCACCCGCGTCACCCAACTCGACGCAGAGCCCGGGGAGTTCAAGCCGTCCTTCATCCGCACCGAGTACGACGTGCCCGAGGACGCCTGGTACGCGGTCGACGGCCAGGTCCCGCCCGCCGTCACCATCGAGGCCGGCCAGTGCGACCTGCTGCTCATCAGCTATCTCGGCGCGGACTTCACCAACCGCGGCCAGCGCGTCTACCGCCTCCTCGACAGCAGCCTCAGCTTCCTGGGAGACCTGCCGCGCACCGGACAGACCCTGCGCTACGACATCTGGATCGACCAGTTCGTCCGCCAGGGCGACACCCTGCTCTTCTTCTTCCACTACGACTGCTACGCCGACGGCGAGCTCATCCTCAAACTCAACAACGCCTGCGCGGGCTTCTTCACGGATGAGGAGCTGGAGAGTTCGCCGGGCCTGGTGCAGGGACGGGTGGCCCCCGGCCCCAAGCAGGCGGCGGACCCCGGGCGCACCGCGTTCAAGCCGCTCGCCACCACCCACCGCACCTCCCTCACCTCCGCCGACCTCGACGCGCTCGCCGAAGGCCGTATTGCCGACGTCTTCGGCCCCGGCCACCGGCAGCCCCCCGGCTGCAACACCTCGCTGCGGCTGCCCACGCGGCCGCTGCTGATGGCGGACGAGGTCACGGTCCTCGACCGCAAGGGCGGCAGCCACGGGCTCGGGCGGATCGAGGCCGTCAAGGAACTCGCCCCCGACGCCTGGTACTTCACCAGCCACTTCCCCGACGACCCCGTGCTCGCCGGATCACTCGTCGCCGAAGGAGCCGTACAGCTCCTCGAGA
This sequence comes from Streptomyces sp. NRRL S-646, assembly GCF_000720765.1. Classification (GTDB taxonomy): domain Bacteria; phylum Actinomycetota; class Actinomycetes; order Streptomycetales; family Streptomycetaceae; genus Streptomyces. The sequence continues at coordinate 77,307 of NZ_JODC01000026.1, read as the reverse complement.
CCTACGCCCTCTCCCTCGGCCTGCACCTCACCCTCCCCGACGCCCGCTTCCAGCCCGTGCCGGACCTGCGGACCGAGGTGAAGGTGCGCGGGCAGATCACCCCGCGCAACGCCCGTATCGAATACCGCATCGACATCACCGACCTGAACCTGCTGCCGCGACCGTCACTCGTCGCCGACGTGGTCGTCCTGCGCGACGGCACCCCGTCGATCAGCGTCACCGGCCTCGGCATCCGGCTGCGCGAGAAACCCGGCACGCCCTACCGCCCGGAGACCGCAGGCACCGTCCCGCACTTCCTCGGCCGGCTCTCCCCGGCCACCGGCGAACCCGCGCTGCTCAACGAGTTCCACATGGCGCACGCGGCAAAAGGCGACCTCGCCGTCGCGATGGGGCCCGAGTTCGAGATCTACGCCGACAGCCGGGCACCGTACATCCCCAACGGCGACTTCCTCTTCGTCGACCGGGTGATGAAGCTGGAGGGCACGCGCGGCACGCTCAAGCGCGGGGCCGTGATGGTCACCGAGTACGACGTTCCCGAGGACGCCTGGTACTACGCCGACAACGGCCACCCGTACATGCCGAACTGCGTCTACATGGAGTCCAGCCTCCAGGCGGCCATCCTCCTCGGCTACTACCTGGGCGCCACCCTGCCCTTCCCCGAGGAGCAGTTCAGCATCCGCAACCTGGACGGCCACGCCACCCTCGTCAAGGACATCGACCTGCGCGGGAAGACCGTCCAGCACCGGTCGACGCTGCTGTCCAGCGACCGGATGCCGGGCTCGATCCTGCAGAACTTCTCCTACGAACTCTCCTGCGACGGCGAGGTCTTCTACACCGGCGAGTCCCTCTTCGGCTACTTCAACGAGAAGGCACTCGCCCACCAGGTCGGCCTCGACAAGGGGCAGCACGTGCTTCCCTGGCTGGACACGCAGCCGGCCAGGCCCCCCGGCACCCGCCGCATCGATCTGCGCGACTTCCGGGCCGCCGAGTCCGCCCGCCGCGGCCCGCGGTTGGCCGACCGGCACCTCGACCTCGTCGAATGGGTCGACATCCTGCCCGGCGGCGGTGAACACGGCCAGGGATACCTGCGCGGACACCGCTCGATCCGTCCCGACGAGTGGTACTTCTCCTGCCACTTCCACCGCGACCCGGTGATGCCCGGCTCCCTCGGCGTGGAGGCACTGCTGCAGGGCATGCAGGTGTACGCCGTCGAGACCGGCCTCACCGACGGACTGCGCAACCCGCGCTTCGCACTCAGCACCGGCACCGACACCACCTGGAGCTACCGGGGCCAGATCCTGCGCACCGACCCCGACATGGAGTTCGACGTCCACGTCAAGGAGATCCGCCGCGAACCCGGCCGGATAGTCCTGCTGGGCGACGCCCACGTCTGGAAGTCGACCTTGCGGATCTATCGCCTCGGTGACCTGGGCATCGAGATCCACCACGACTAGGCGGTTCGGCCGCGCCCCCAAAGGGGCGCGGGGAACTGCGCGACCAGCCAGGACGGACCCGAAGACGATCGACGGCCATTTGCGGCACTACCCGCGGAGCGAAGTGCGGCCAACGGACCAAGGAGACGTACTCATGAGCACCGAACAGCCGCGGCCGCGGTGGAGCGGACCCGCACCCGCGGTCGGCGAAACCGGGATCCAGGAGGCGCTGATGCGCCTCGACGAGCCCGTCTACATCCTGCGCGGCCCCTACGGCCTCGGCGCCGCCGTGGGCGGTGGCGTGCGGCCCGGTGGCGAGCACGAGATCGTCGCCGCCGTGCCGCCGCTCGGGCCTGAACGTCTCGGCAGCGCCGCCTTCCTGGAGGCGTACGGGGTGCGCGAGGCGTACATGAGCGGCGCCATGGCGAACGGCATCGCCTCCGCCGACCTGGTGATCGCCATGGCACGGGCCGGCTACCTCGGCTCGTACGGGGCGGCCGGGCTGCTGCCCGAGGCCGTCGAGAAGGCACTCGTCCGCTTCGCGACCGAGATCCCGGGGCTGCCGTACGCCTGCAACCTCATCCACAGCCCCAGCGAGGAGCGTCTGGAGCGCACCGCCGTCGACCTGTATCTGAAGCACCGGGTGCCGTGCGTGGAGGCGTCCGCGTTCCTGGCGCTCACCCCGCACATCGTGCGCTACCGGCTGGCCGGGCTGAGGGCCGGCGGGCCGTACGGGGTCGTCGCCGACAACAAGGTCATCGCCAAGATCTCCCGTACGGAACTCGCGGAGCTGTTCATGCGGCCCGCGCCCGAGCCGATGGTGCGGGCGCTGCTCGACGAGGGCGCGATCAGCGCCGAGCAGGCGCGGCTCGCCGAACGGGTGCCGCTCGCCGACGACATCACTGTGGAGGCCGACTCCGGCGGACACACCGACCGGCGCCCGCTGCCCGCGCAGCTGCCGGTCATCATCCGTCAACGGGACGGTCTGATGCGGGAGTTGGGCCATCCGGTACGCATCCGGGTCGGGGCGGCGGGCGGAATCGGCACGCCCGAGGCGGCCTGGGCGGCCTTCGCGATGGGCGCCGACTATGTGGTGACCGGCTCCGTCAACCAGTCCTGCGTCGAGGCCGGCACCTCCGTGCAGGTCAAGGAGATGCTGGCGCAGGCCGACCTCGCGGACTTCGAGATGGCGCCCGCGGCGGACATGTTCGAGATGGGCGTGGAGCTGCAGGTCCTCAAGCGCGGCACCCTGTTCCCGATGCGCGCCCGGCTCCTCTACGAGCTCTACCGCGACCACGACGGCATCGACGCGATCCCGGCCGCGGCCCGCGCCCGTATCGAGAAGCAGCTCTTCCGGCGTCCCCTGGAGGACGTCTGGGCGGAGACCGTCTCCTACTTCGAGCGTCGCGACCCCGACCAGCTCGCCCGCGCCGCCGCCAGCCCCAAACGGCGGGCCGCGCTGATCTTCCGCTGGTACCTGGGAATGGCCTCGCGCTGGGCCAAGACGGGGGAGGCGGACCGCGCGGTCGACTACCAGATCTGGTGCGGCCCGGCGATGGGCAGCTTCAACTCCTGGGTGCGGGGCACGTACCTGGCCGCCCCGCGGAATCGCCGCGTGGCCGACGTCGCCCGCCACATCATGACCGGCGCCGCCTTCCACCAGCGGCTGTCCATGCTGCGGGCAGCGGGCCTCGCGCTCTCACCTGCGATCGCCGACTACCCGGTGCCGCAGCCCGACCCGGCCCTGGAGGTACGGCCATGACGGCCGCGTTCGCCGCCGCGGCGCTCCTCGACGAACTGCTGGGCGACCCCTGGCGGAAGGACAACGTCTACGGCTTCGAGGCCGGCGTCGCGCGCGATGCCAGGGGCGACTTCCCGCACGCCTTCGCGGCCCGTCTCGACTCCGTCGACTTCCCGCTCGCCTACCTGCCCCCGTCGCTGGGCGGCGCACTGCGCGGCCTGGACGACACGCTGCTGCTGGTGCGGGTGGCCGCCCGGCGGGATGCCGCGATCATGCCGGCCACCCTGCTGTCCTGCTCCGCAGTGCTCACGGTCCTGGCGGCGGGCACGCCCGAGCAGGCGAAGACCGTCGCCGACTGGGTGCAGGAGGGGCGGACGATCGCGTTCGCACTCTCCGAGGAGCACTCGGGCAGCGACGTCCTGGCGGGCGAGTGCCGCCTCGACCAGGCGCAGGACGGCGGGTTCCGACTCACCGGCCGCAAATGGCTCGTCGGCCGGGGTGCCACCGCCGACGCCGCGGTCGTGGTGGCCCGCACGGCAGCGCGCGGCCCGGCCGCGTTCACGGCGGTACTGCTCGGACCCAGTGAGCTGTCCCGCGTACGGCGGCAGCCCGCACAGCCCGTCACCGGAATGCGGGGCATCGACTTCGCCGACCTGGCGTTCGACGGCACTCCTGTACCGCAGGCGGCGGTGATCGGGGGCCCGGGCGGCGGCCTCGCCGGCGCGATGCGGGCCCAGCAGGTGGTACGGCTGCTCAGCACGGCGGCCTGCCTGGCGACGGCGGACACGGCGCTGCGCACGGCACTGCGGTTCACGCAGAGCAGGCGGATCGGCGGCGTCCGGGTCGCGGACACCGCCCACGGCTCCCGCGAACTGGCCGTCGCCGCAGCACAGTTGTTCGCGGCAGACCTCCTGTCCCTGACCGCCGCCCGCTACGCCCACCTGTCACCGGCGACGTTCGGCCTGTGCTCGTCGGTCGTCAAGCGCGCAGCCACCCGCCTGACGGCGTCCACGGTGTCCCGCTCGCGCTCCTTGCTCGGCGCCCGCGGCGTCCTGGCCCACGGCCCCGGCGCGGTCGTCGACAAGGCCCAGCGCGACAACGCCATCGTGGAGTCCATCGACACCAGCCCTTTCGGCGTACTGCGCGCAGTGTCCCTGCAACTCCCGGGCTACGCACCGACGTTCGCCCACTGGACGAGGCCCGCCGTTCAGACGGTCGGCGCGCCCGAGCTCCCCACCGCCGGATCCGCGGGTTCGGCGCGGCCGGGGTCAGGCTCGGGGGCAGACGTGGTCGTGCCGGGCGCCGCTGGTTCTGGTTCCCCGGCTCTCTTTGCGGCGGGGCGGAGCGGTGGGGCCGTTGGCGGGGGTGGGCTTCTCGCGGCCGGATCCGGTTCTGCGGCCGGGGCGGAGAGCTCGGTGCGGCCGGGGGCCGATGCGGTCGTGCCGGCCGCGGACGGTCTCGGTTCCCCCGTTCAGTTCGGGGTGTCGGCGAGGCCGGGCGGCGGGCTTCCTGTCGCGGCCGAGTCCGGTACCCCGATCCGCTGGGAGGTGCCGGCCGGCGGTGAACTGGCGCACGTGGCCGTCCCCGTGGCCCCAGCCGGGCTCGACGCCCTCTTCGCCTTCGGTGAGCCGCTTCCCGGGCTCGAGCCCGGGGCGCTCGACCTCTCAGTACGGCCCAAGGATCTTGTGCTCCTCGGGTTTGCGGCACACGCAGAAGAACTCGCGCGGGACCTCACGGCACGCGGTGAAGAACGGGCCGCCGGTCTCGTACGTGACGTACGTACCGGACTTGCCGACACCTTTGCCACCGCCGCCGAGGCCCAGCGTGACCGGTCCCGTGGGCTCGGGGCCTCGGCCGAGCTGCTCGATCTTGCCGACCGTTGTTGTCTGCTGTATGCGGCCGCCGCGGCCGCCCTCGCCTGGCATGCGCAGCCCGATCGCGGTCTGTACGGCGAGGGGCCCGCCGGCGCGGGATGGCTCACCGCTGTTCTGGCCGTGCTGCTTGCGATGGCCGAGGGGCGTGATCCCCGGCAGGCGGCTTCAGATCTGCCGCCGGCAGCCCGCGCGGTCACCTCGCTCGACGCCGCGCGGCTCCTGTTCACCGCGTTCCCGGTCCAGCTGTCCGACGGACCGGCACCCGAGGAGGACGAGACGACATGACCGACCTCACCGCGCTGATGGCGGACCTGGAGCGCTGTCTCGGCGACCCGTGGGACGCCGGCGGCCCCATGCCGTACCCGCGCATCCTCGACCTCGACGAACGCCAGGCGTACCCGCACGAGTTCGTGGACACCCTGGCCGAATGGGGCCTGTACGACTGGATCGTCCCCGCCGCCAACGGTGGCAAGGCGGTCCACGTCGAGGACGGCTTCAACCTCTACCGCCTCGTCGGCCGACGCGACCCCACCTCCGCCACCGCCATGGTCCTGACCAGCCTCAGCTATATGCCGGTGTGGATCGCCGGCAGCCCGGGCCAACGTCAGCACTTCGCCGACGCCATCCGCGACGGCAAGAAGCTGGCCTGGGGGCTGTCAGAGCGACGGCACGGCAGTGACGTACTGGCGAACGAGACCGTCGCCCGGCGCACCGACGGTGGTTGGCTGCTCAGCGGCGAGAAGTGGACCATCGGCAACGCCACCGTCGCCGCCACGGTCATGGTCTTCGCCCGTACGTCGGAGAAGGGCGGGCCCGGCGGATACTCGGTCTTCGCCGTCGAGAAGGCCGGCATCCCGGCGCAGCAGCTGGAGCACCTGCGCGACGAACCGCTCCACGGGCTGCGCGGCCTGGACATGAGCGGCGTGCGGCTCACCGACTGCTTCGTGCCCGACTCGGCGCTCGTCGGACGAGTCGGGCAGGGGCTTGAAGTCGCCCTGAAGAGCAGTCAGTTGGCGCGCATTGCCATCTCCAGCATTGCCATGAGCTGCGTGGACACCGCCCTGCGCACCACCCTCGACTTCGCCTCCCGCCGCGTCATCTTCGGCGGGACGGTGCTCGAAGTCCCGTACTCCAAACGGCAGTTGACCGAGTGCTTCGCCGAGCTGCTGATCGCCGACGCGCTCACCACCGGCGCCGTACGCTCGCTGCAGCTCGCCCCCGCCCAGGCCAGCATCTGGTCCTCCGTCGTCAAGTACTTCGTACCGACCCTGCTGGAGGAGACCCTCTCCCGGCTGACCACCGTGCTCGGCGCCCGTTACTACCTGCGCGACCACCCCCGCCACGGCATCTTCCAGAAGGTGCTGCGCGACTTCGCGATATCCAATTTCGCCGACGGCAACACCGTGGTGAACCTCAAGAACATCGCGCTGCAGCTGCAGAACCTGCTCGCGAACGCCGTCGCTCAGGAACCCGCCCCGGTGGCCGAGGCGGTCACCACGACCACCCGGCTCTTCGATCCCGCCCATCCCATGGATCCCTACGAGCCCGCCGCGCAGCAGCTCTTCAGCCGTGGCGGCGACGACTCCGTACTCGCCCTCCGCTCGGCCGTCGCCGAACTTCGCCGGGCGGCGGAGGCAGCCGAGGGGCGTGCGGCGGCGTGGCTGGCCGGCTGCGCCGACACCGCGGGGCTGATCGCCGACGAAGTGCACCGCCTCGCCGACGAGCACGCCAAACTCCTCGCCGAACAGGGGCGCCAGGCCGGGCAGTCCGCCGAGCTGTACGACCTGGCCAAGCAGTACGCGGCCGTGTCGGCAGCAGCCGCCTGCGTCCACCTCTATCTGCACGGACGCGACAGTTTCGCGCCCGCCCTGCGCTCACCGGCGGTCCTCCTGCTCTGCCTGGAGCGGCTGCTGCGGCGCTTCCACCCCACCCGCCGGGTGACCGGACCCGACGACGTCGACGCCGTCGCCGAGGTCATGGCGGGCGCCCACCGCGAGGGGCTGCTGTTCTCCTTCCGTCCGTTCCAGGTGAGTTGGTGACCAGGAGATGCGTACGACCGCGGAGGCTCCCGACATGTCGCCGGAACGCGAGCCCGTCGGCGACCCGCTGGCCGAAGGCGCCGACGTCTGGCTCCTCGCCGAGGAGGACGTGGAATGGTTCGCCGAGGCCACCGGCGGCCTCGAACTGCTCACCGAGGAGGAGCGGGCCCGGCACGACCGGCTGCTCTTCCCCGCCGCCCGCACTCGTTTCCTCGGCGCCCGGCTGCTCTCCCGCCAGGTGCTGTCGCAGTACGCCGACGTGGCGCCGGCGCAGTGGCGGTTCGACAAGGGCCGCTTCGGGCGGCCGTCCGTCCAGGGAGCCGACTGGGGGCTCGACTTCAACATCACCCACACCAACGGGCTGATCGCCGCGATCGTGGTGCGCGGTCGTACCGCGGGCGTCGACGCCGAGAACACCCCGGCCCGTCCCGAGGCCCTCCAGTTCGCGCCGAAGGTCTTCACCCCACTGGAGCAGGAGGTGCTGCGCCGGGACCGGGAGGACCAGCAGGGGCACGCCTTCGCGGACTCCTGGGTGGCCAAGGAGGCGTACACCAAGGCCACCGGCATGGGCATGGCCCGCGGCTTCGACGCCTTCTCCGTACACCGCCTCCGGGGCGGCGGACTGGCCGTCGTCGACGACGAGATCCCGCAGGACGAACGGCCGTTGTGGCAGATCCAGGTGCTGCAGGTGTGGGACCGGTTCGCGCTCGGCATCGCCATCCGGGGCAGCGAGGACGAGCCCGGGCCGATACCCGTACGGCTGCGTTCGGCCATGGCCGAGCTGCTGCCGGAATCCCCCGCGGGCGGCCCCCGATGAGCAACTGCCCTGCCCACGCTGTCCACTCCTGGTCTGACCGCTACCTGACGCCGCCATCCGTTTCCGGCCGTAACGCCCGCTGTGTTGCATGGAAGCCGGAGCCCGCTGCCGTGCGGGCGGTCGCAGACGGAGGACGAGCGATGCCGGCGAAGGGGAACGCGGAGCTGCTCGCGGGCTGTGCCCGTGGCGAGGCGGAGGCCTGGGACGAGACCGTGGGCCGGTACGGCCGGCTGGTCTGGTCGGTGGCCCGCAGCCACCGGGTGAGCCGGGTCGACGCCGAGGACGTGCGCCAGCTGACCTGGTTCCGGCTGATGCAGAACGCCGACCGCATCCGCGACCCCGACCGGCTCGGCGACTGGCTCGCCACCGTCGCCCGCCGCGAGGCCATCAAGGCGGCCACCCGCGACCGGCGTCTGGTCATGGTCGGCGACAGCGCCTCGCTGGAGCATCTGCTCGACCACCACGAGAGCCCCGAGCAGATCACCCTGCGCGCCGACCGCGGCCAGGAGGTGCTGCGCGCCCTCGACAGCCTCTCCGACCAGTGCCGAGAGCTGCTGCTGCGGGCCTTGCAGGACCCGCCGGCCTCCTACCAGGAGATCGCCGCCGCGCTGTCCATGCCGGTGAGCTCCGTAGGCCCGATCCGCACCCGCTGTCTGCGCCGGCTGCGGCGCGCCCTCGACCGGGACGGCACTCCGGCCGCCCTCGACGACGACTGCGCCCGCTGCCCCGTACGCACCCACGACGCAACCGAAACCGAGGTGCCCAGGTGACCGCCCTCACCGCGTCCGAGACCCGGCTGGTCAGCCGGGAGATCACCACCGGCGAAGCGCTCGGCGCCGTCGAGCTGTCCACCCCCGACCGCGTCACCTCCGCCGCCCGCCGCGCAGGCGCCGCGGCACCCGCCTGGGCGGCCACGCCCGCCGATGAGCGCGCCGCGATCGTCGAACGCGCCGCCGACCTCCTGGTGGAGCGCGCCGAGCAGGCACAGGAGCTGCTCGTGCGGGAGGGCGGCGCGATCCCGGGCAAGGCGTTCTTCGAAGTTCACCAGGCCGCACAGGAATTGCGGCACGGCGCACGGCTGGCCCGGCATCCCGGGCTCCCGCACCCGCCCGCCGACGACCCCGAGCGCACGGCCGAGGTGACCCGCGTCCCGCTGGGCGTGGTCGGCGTGATCGTGCCCTGGAACTTCCCGCTGCTGCTCGCGGCCCGTTCCCTGGGCCCCGCGCTCGCCCTCGGCAACACCGTGCTCCTCAAGCCCGACCCGCACACCCCGCTCAGCGGCGGCCGCCTCTTCGTCGAGGCGTTCGCCGACGCGGGGCTGCCGCCGAACGTCCTGGAGGTCGTGCACGGCGACGCGGAGGCCGGCTCGGCGCTGGTGCAGGCGCCCGACGTGGCCATGGTGTCGTTCACCGGGTCGACCGAGGTGGGCCGCGAGATCGGCGCGCTGTGCGGGCGGCTGCTCAAGCGGGTCGTGCTCGAACTCGGCGGCCAGAACGCCTTCGTGGTGCTCGACGACGTCGACGTGGAGCAGGCCGCGGCCGCCGGGGCCTGGGGTTCCTTCCTGCACCAGGGGCAGATCTGCATGTCCGCCCGCCGTCACCTGGTGCACCGGTCGATCGTCGCGGAGTACACGGAGGCGCTCGCCCGGCATGCGGCCGCCCTGCGCATCGGCGACCCGTACCGCTCGGACGCACAGATCGGCCCCGTCATCGACCGGCGCCAGCTCACGACCGTCGCCAACGCCGTCGAGCAGGCCGTCGCCCAGGGCGCCCGGCTGGTCACCGGAGGGCGCCCGCAGCCGCCGTACTACCCGCCGACCGTCCTCGCCGACGTCAGCGAGCAGATGGACGTCTTCCACACGGAGGTCTTCGGACCGGTTGCCACGGTCACCGCCTTCGCGGACGACGCGGCGGCCGTCCGCCTCGCCAACACCAGCGACCACGGCCTGACCGCCGCCGTCTACACCGGCGACACCGGCCGCGGCTCGGTGATCGGCCGTCAACTCCGTTGCGGAGTCACGCACATCGGCGACCAGACCGTCGTCCAGGACGCCGCTCTGCCCTTCGGCGGCATCGGCGCCTCCGGCAACGGCTCCGGTTTCGGCGGGCGCGCCAGCCTCGAGGCGTTCACCCGCTGGCGCACCCTCACCACCAGCACCCCACCCCGCACGTACCCCTTCTGAGCCCCCCTCCAGGAGATTCCGTGGCAGCCAAGGTCGAGCTAGTGCCCCAGGTGGCGGACCCGCCCGAGGGAACCGTCGTGTTCCTCATCGGCATGCGGATCAACAGCTTCTGGAAGGTGCACCGCTGGCTGCCGTCCTTCGTGGCGATGGTCCCCATGCTGGTCGAGCTCCACAAGCAGAAGGAGTACGGCTTTCTGGGCGCCCGCACCTGGATCGGCCGCACGGTGGTGGTGATCCAGTACTGGGGCTCCATGGACGAACTGATGGCGTACGCGCACGACACGAACGCCGCCCACCGGCCCGCCTGGGGCCGCTTCAACCGCACCGTCGCCGACAACGGCGCGGTCGGCATCTACCACGAGGCGTATGTCGTCGACCCGGCGCGCATGCACACCGTCTACCGCAACATGCCGCCGTTCGGCATCGCCGCGGCCACCGGGAGCCGGCCCCAGCGGGCCGCGCCGGTGCCACGGGAGCGCGGCAGCGGCAGTCGACAAGAGCGGAGCACAACGTGACGACCACACCAGGGCCCATCCGGGCCGGACAGGACGTCCAGTGGCGCCGGTGCGCGTCCTGCGGCGCCTACATCTACGGCAAACGACTCGACCGCAACCGCAAGGTGTGCCCCGAGTGCCAGTTCCACTTCCGTATCCCGCCCGACGTGAGGATCGCCCAGCTCGCCGACGCCGGCAGCTTCGAGGCGTTCCCCGACAGCTATGCGCCGCGCGACCTGCTCGGCTTCCGCGACAGCAAGCCGTACCCCGACCGGCTGCGGGACGCCCAGGCCCGGACCGGACGGCAGGACGCCGTGCTCGCCGGGCGGATGAGTGTGCGCGGCCGTCAACTGGTCGTCGCCGTCCTCGACTTCACCTTCATGGGCGGCAGCATGGGCACGGTCGTCGGTGAGACCGTCGCCGCCGCGGCCCGCACCGCCCTCGCCGAGCGGCTGCCGCTGCTCCTGATCGCCGCCTCCGGCGGGGCGCGGATGCAGGAGGGCGCGCTGTCGCTGATGCAGATGGCCAAGACCTCCCAGTGGATCGCCGCCCTGCGCGAGGCCCGCGTCCCGGTGATCAACCTCAACACCGACCCGACCTTCGGCGGGGTCAGCGCCTCCTTCGCGATGCTCGGCGACGTCGTCCTCGCCGAGCCCGGCAGCCTCCTCGGCTTCGCCGGGCCCCAGGTCATCCGCAACACCATCCGCCAGGAGCTCCCGTCCGGCTTCCAGAGCGCCGAGTTCCTCCTCGAACACGGAATGATCGACGCCGTCGTACCGCGGGAGAGCCAACGGGAGCAGCTGGCGCGACTGCTCGCCCTGCTCGGCCCTTCCGTTCCCGAACTCCCCGAAGGATCCGGGAACTCGGTGCTCACACACCCGGTGCCCAGCACCCGCACCACCCGCGAGACCGTCGCCCTTGCCCGCGACATCCAGCGGCCCACCACCCTGGAGTACATCGGGTACGTCTTCGACGACTTCGTCGGCCTGCACGGCGACCGCGCCTTCGGTGACGACGAAGCGCTGGTCGGCGGGATCGCCCGGTTCGGCGGGCAGAGCGTCGTCGTCCTCGGTCACCAAAAGGGCCATGACACGGCCGAGTTGGTGCGCAGCAACTTCGGCATGCCGAACCCCGAGGGCTACCGCAAGGCGCTGCGGCTGATGCGGTTCGCGGACCGGTTCGGGCTGCCGGTGATCGCGTTCATCGACACGCCGGGCGCCTTCCCGGGCATCGGTGCCGAGGAACGCGGCCAGAGCGTGGCCATCGCCGAGTGCATCCTCGAACTGTCCCGGCTGCGCGTCCCGGTGGTCTCCGTCGTCACCGGCGAGGGCGGCAGCGGCGGCGCGCTCGCCCTCGGCGTCGCCAACTCCGTGCTGATCCTGGAGAACGCCTACTACTCGGTCATCAGCCCCGAAGGGTGCTCCACCATCCTCTTCGGCACGGCCGAACACGCGGGCCGCGCGGCCGACGCCCTGCGCCTGACCGCGTCCGAGCTGCTCCGCCTCGGCGTCGTCGACGGCATCGTGCCCGAGCCGCCCGACGGAGCCCACACCGCCCCGCACACCACCGCGCTGACGGTCAAGAGCGCCCTCGCGCGGACCCTCGCCCCGCTGCTCGACCTCTCCGGCGAGCAGCTCGTCGACGCCCGACGGAGGCGGTACGACCGCTTCGGGGACCCCCAACTGCAGCCCGTAGTGGACTGGGAGACGCACGATGAGCACTGAGGCGAGCACCACCCGAGCCGAGGACAGCACCGACATGACGGTGGAGGAGCTACGGGCCCACACCCTGCGCCTCGCCGGTGAACTCCCCGGCACACTGCGGCGGATCACCCTGCGGGCCGGCGCTCTGAGCGTGGACGTGGAGTGGGAGAACCCGCCGGCGCCGACAGCTCCGGCCGCCCCGGCCGTGCAGGCGGCCCCCGTGGCAGCGGCCGCGGCCCCGGAGCCGGAGACCGCCCCCGCCGACCTGGTACGGGTCACCGCGCCCCTCGTCGGCACGTACTACCAGGCCTCCTCCCCGGGAGCCGAGCCCCTCGTCAAGGTCGGCGACACCGTGGAGGCCGGGCAGCAGCTGGCCATCATCGAGGCGATGAAGCTGCTCAACTCCATCACCGCCGAGGTCAAGGGCACCGTGCACGCCATCCACGTACAGGACGGGGACGTCGTCGAGTACGCACAGCCGCTCATCGACCTCGTCCCGGCCGGCTGAGGCAGGGGCGGACGACGACATGTTCGACAAGGTGCTCATCGCCAACCGCGGCGAGATCGCGCTGCGGATCATCCGGACCTGCCGCGACCTCGGGGTCCGCACGGTCGCCGTGTACTCGACCCCGGACGCCGACGCGCAGTTCGTGAAGGCCGCCGACGAGGCCGTGCACATCGGTCCCGGCGCGCCCACCCGCAGCTACCTCAACATCCCCAACATCATCGGCGCCGCCGTGAAGACGGGCGCCGAGGCCATCCACCCCGGCTACGGATTCCTCTCCGAGGACCCCTACTTCGCCGAGATCTGCGCGGACGACGGCATCACCTTCATCGGCCCGCCGCCGGACGTGATGGAGAACGTCGGCGACAAGGCCACCGCCCGCAAGCTCATGACGGCCGCGGGTCTCCCGCTGCTGCCCGGCACCACCGAGCCCGTCGACTCGGTGGAGGCCGCCGAGGAGATCGCGCGGGACATCGGCTACCCGGTGATCATCAAAGCCGCGGCGGGCGGTGGCGGGCGCGGCATCACGGTCGTGCGCCGGCCGCGAGACCTGCGCGACGCCTACACCACGACCAGGGCCGGCGCCCTGGCGGTGTTCAAGAACAGCGCCGTCTACATCGAGCGCTACCTCACCGACACCCGGCACATCGAGATCCAGGTGCTGTGCGACGACTTCGACGGCGCCGTCCACCTCGGCGAACGCGACTGCTCCGTACAGCGCCGCCACCAGAAACTGGTCGAGGAGTCACCCGGCCCCGGCATCCCGCCCGAACTACGGGCCAGGCTCGGCGCGGCGGCCGTCTCCGGGGCGCGCGCGGTCGGCTACCGCGGTGCGGGAACCGTGGAGTTCCTGCTGGAGGCCGACCCGGACGCGCAGAACGCCTTCTGGTTCATGGAGATGAACGCCCGGATCCAGGTCGAGCACCCGGTCACCGAACTCGTCACCGGCGTCGACCTGGTCAGCGAACAGCTGCGCGTGGCCTCCGGCTCCCCGCTGACCGTCAAGCAGGAGGACATCGAGGTCCGCGGCCATGCCATCGAGTGCCGCATCAACGCCGAGGACCCCGACCGCGGCTTCGCGCCCACGCCCGGCCTGCTGGAGAACTACCGCACCCCGGGCGGCCCCTGGGTCCGCGTCGACACCGACTACGTGCCGGGCTCCCGGGTCAGCCCCTACTACGACTCGATGATCGGCAAGCTGATCGTCTGGGGACCGGACCGCGCCACCTGCCTGGACCGCGCCCTGCGCGCCCTGTCGGAGTTCGAGGTGTCGGGCCCCGGCGTGCACACCACGATCCGCATGCACCAGGAGATACTCGGCCACCCGGAGTTCCGCCGCGGGGGAGTCGCCACGGATTTCCTGGAGCGGCACTTCGCTCTGTAGCGATCCGTAGCAATCCCGGAGGCCGACATGTTCGGCGACATCTGCGACATCGAAGTGGCCATACTGCGGCAATTGGAATGCGGCAGATCCGACGAGTCCATTTCCCGCAGCCTCGGCGTCTCCACCCGCACACTGCGCCGCTATCTGGCCGGAATGTGCGCGAAACTCGGGGTGGTGACCCGTTTCCAGCTGGGCGCGGCCGCCGCCCGGCTCGGTCTGCTCGGCGCCGTGGACACCCCGGACACCTGACGTATGGAAATTCCTGATCTCCGGTTCCGGGGAATCCGTTCGGCGGCTTCTGTACATTCGCCCGGGCGAATCCAAGAGTGATGGGTATGTCTCTCCGTATCGTCGTTTCCAGCGTTTCTTCCGACGCGCACATGTGGAATCTGGTCTATCTGCAGCTGCTGCTGGAGGAGTCCGGGCACGAGGTGACCAATCTCGGAGTGTGCCCGCCGGACGGGACCGTCATGGACGCCTGCCGCGGCGCCGACCGCCCCGATCTCCTGGTGCTGAGCACCGTCAACGGCCACGGCCACCTCGACGGCCTGCGCCTGATCCGCGCCCTGCGCCGCGATCCCGAACTGGCCGCCCTGCCGGTCGTCATCGGAGGCAAGCTCGGCGTGCGGGGCGCGGACGCAGAGGAGGGCCGACGGCTGCTCGACGCGGGCTTCGACGCCGTCTTCAACGAGTCGGAGCAGCCGGCCGGCCGCACCCTGGCCGCCTTCGGCGACTACCTCGCCGGGCTGGCCCAGGCAACAGCCGTACGCGAACCCCTCACCGCCGGGGTGCCGCGCTGATGCCCCGGTTCGCCGACTTCGTCCGGACGGCGGCCGCGGCCGGGCAGCTGGTCGTGCAGCCCCGTATGGGCTTCGGTGAACTCGCCCGGATGCGGGCCGGGTTGAGCGCGGTGCGGGAGTGCCGGGCCACCTCGGTCGGCACCATCACGCTCGACAGCTACACCCGGGTCGGCGACCACGCCTCCGCCCGCCGCGCCCTGCGCGAGGGAGCCGAGCTCAACGGCTTCCCGCTGCTGGCCCACGGCGCGGGGACCGTGCGCGACCTGCTGCGCGAGGTCTCGGGTCCCGACTTCCCGGTCCAGGTACGGCACGGTTCGCCCCTGCCGCTCGACCTGTTCCGCACGATGGTCGCCGCGGGCGTCGACGCCACCGAGGGCGGACCGGTGTCGTACTGCCTGCCCTACGGGCGTGTCCCCCTCCCCGAGGCGACCGACAACTGGGCCCGCTGCAGCGAACTCGCCGCCGGCGCCCCCGACCCCATGCACCTGGAGACCTTCGGCGGCTGCATGCTCGGCCAGCTCTGCCCGCCCTCCCTCCTGGTCGCGCTCAGCGTCCTGGAGGCGATGTTCTTCCATGAGCACGGGCTGCGCTCGATCTCCCTCAGCTACGCCCAACAGGTGCACCTGGGCCAGGACCTGGAGGCCCTGGCCGCCCTGCGCCGCCTCGCGGCCGAGCACCTTCCCGGCGTCGACTGGCACGTCACCCTCTACACCTACATGGGCGTCTTCCCGCGCACCCCCATCGGCTCCTACCGCCTCGTCGAGGACAGCGTCCGCCTCGCCGTGCACAGCGGCTCCGAGCGGCTGATCGTCAAGACGCCCGCCGAGGCCCGCCGTATCCCCGCGATCGAGGAGAACGCCGAGGCGCTGGAGTTCGCCGACGCCGTCGCCCGGCAGGCCGCCGCCGACTGCGCGGTCACCAAGTGCCCCCCGCCCACGGACACAGGCCTCCTGACCGAGGCCCGCACCCTGATCCACGCCACCCTCGAACTCGGCCGCACCGTCGGCTCCGCCCTGGTCACCGCCTTCGCCCGCGGCGTCCTCGACGTGCCGTTCTGCCTGCACCGCGACAACGCGGGCGCCGCCCGAGCCGTCATCGACGAGCAGGGCATGCTCAGCTGGTCGAAGGCGGGCGGCATGCCGGTCACGGTCCGCGACACGGACACCGCATGCACGTCCCCCCTCACGGCCGACCGCCTGACCACCATGCTCGCCTACAACGAACGCCGCTACGACCGCGAGGACCTGGTCGGCTCGCTGCTACGGAGCGCGGCATGAGGCCCCGCACGGTGCTCGCCACCCCTCTGACCGCGCTCGGCGGCTGGTCCGGTCCCTGTGTGCGCTTGGCCGGTGCGGTGTGCACGCTCGTGCCGGGGACCGGCCGGTGGTCGGTGGGGTTGGCTTGCAGGGAGTGGTGTGACGACCGTGAGGACCTTGGTCGGTTCGCTGTTGGGGAGCGCGGCATGAGGCCCCGCACGGTGCTCGCCACCCCTCTGACCGCGCTCGGCGGCCGGTTCGGTCCCTGTGTGCGCTTGGCCGGTGCGGTGTGCACGCTCGTGCCGGGGACCGGCCGGTGGTCGGTGGGGTTGGCCTGCAGGGAGCGGTGTTACGACCGTGAGGACCGTGGTCGGTTCGTTGTTGGGGAGCGTGGCATGAGGGCCCGCACGGCGGTCGCCGCCCCCCTGGCCGGGCTCGGCGCCCGTGCCTCTGTTGGTTGGTCCGGTCTCGTCGGTGCGGTGTGTACGGCCGTGCCGGGGGCCGATCGGCCGTCGGCGGGGTCGGTCCGTATGGAGCACCGTTACGTCCGTGTGCCGCGGAGCGCGGCATGACCGCCCGTACGGCCCTCGCCGGCACTCTGGCCGCCGTCCGTGCGCACGGTGCCGTGCGTGCCCTGGTCTCCCAGGGGCAGCCGGGGCTCTCGTTGTGCGCCGCCGACGGCCGATGGACCGGTCTGGACGCGGACATCGCCCGCGCGGTCGCCGCCGCCGTACTGGACGACCCCGAAGCCGTCGACTGGTGCCCGGCAGGATCCGCCGCCCGGCTCAGCCGACTCGCCGACGGCGCCGCCGATCTGACGGTCTGCAACGTCAGCTGGACCATGGGCCGCGAGGCCGCGCACGGGCTGCTCTTCGCCGGGGTCACCTGCTACGACGGGGAGGGTTTCCTCGTTCCCTCGGATTCGGGTGTCGACGACCCTGCCCACCTTGCGGGCCGTCGCCTCGCCGTGCACGCCGGGTCCACTTCCCCGGCCAACCTGACCGCCTGGTACCGGCCGCGGGGCCTCGCCGTCGAACCGGTCACCTTCGACAGCCCCGCCGCGGCGCTGCATGCCTACGCCTCCGGCGAGTGCGCCGCGTACGTCCTCGACAAGGTGGCCCTCGCGGGCGCGAGGCGTACGCTGCCCGACCCTGAGGCGCACCGGATCCTGCCCGCCGAGATCTCCCGCGAGCCCATGGCCGCCGTGGTGCGCGACGACGACCCCGGATGGTTCCGGATCTGCCGCTGGGTGCTGCAACTGCTGTTCGCCGCCGAGTACGAGAGCCATCGCACGGGCGCCGCGGGCCGCGAGGCCGTCGCCCGCCAGGCCGGACGTCACGGCCCCGCCGCCGGCCTCGACGAGCGGTGGGCGGCCCGCGTCCTCGACGCCGTGGGCAGCTACGCCGACCTGTACGAACGCAACCTGGGCCGCGCCTCGGGCCTCGACGTGCCGCGCGGCCCCAACGAGCTGTGGACCAGAGGCGGTCTGCACTACGCCGTGCCCCTGCACTGAGACGCGGATCCACCCGGAGAACCCCGGAGAAGAGGTACCGACTGTGAGCACCCCCAGCCGTCAGCAGCAGACCAGAGGAGCCGTCGAACTCACCGCGGCCATGGTCCTGTCGGGCACCCTCGGCGTCTTCGTCGTCGAGTCCGGCCAGCCCAGCTTCAACGTGGTCTTCTTCCGCTGCGTCTTCGGCGCCGTCGCCCTCGCCGCGTACTGCCTGGCCCGCGGCCTGTTCAGGAACCACAACTTCACCCGCCGCACCTTCGCCCTCGCGGTCCTCGGCGGCGTGTGCATCGTCTTCAACTGGGTGCTGCTGTTCAGCAGTTACACCAAGACGTCGATCTCGGTGGCGACCGTCGTCTACCACACCCAGCCGTTCTACGTCGTGATCCTCGGGCTCGTCCTCTTCAAGGAGAAGCTCAACCGCCACCAGGCCGGCTGGATCGTGCTCGCCTTCCTCGGCGTGCTCCTGGTCGCCGACCTCACCTCGGCCGACGGCAAGAAGGGCGACGCCTACTTCCTGGGCGTCGGCCAGGCCCTGCTCGCCGCCCTGCTGTACGCCTTCGCCACCGTCATCGCCAAGCATCTGAAGTCCGTACGCCCCGAACTCACCGCCCTCACCCAGGTGCTGGTCGGCATCCCGCTGCTGCTGCCGTTCACGTCGCTCGGCAGGACCGCCGGTCTGGGTGCCGACTGGGCCTGGCTGGTCGGACTCGGCGTGATCCACACCTGCCTGATGTACATCCTGCTGTACGCCTCGTACCAGAAGCTGCCCACCGCGAAGATCGCGGTCCTGTCCTTCGTCTACCCGGCGGTGGCCATCCTCGCCGACTTCACCGTGTACGGGCACCACATCACGCTCCTGCAGGCCCTGGGCGTCCCGCTGATCGTCCTGGCGGGCCTCGGCGTGAACCTCGGCTGGCGGCTGCTGCCGTCCGGGGGCCGCCGTACGCACGGGGACAAGGCGGCGGCACCCGCGCTCACCCGGATCGGAGAACCCCGATGACCTTCGTCAGCGACAGCAAGGCGCCGAGCATCGCCCTCGTCGGCGCGACCGGAGCGGTCGGCCACACCCTCATCGAGCTGATCGAGACACGGGGCCTGCGCCACAAGGGCGTACGCCTCGCCGCGTCCGCGCGTTCGGCGGGACGGCAGCTGGAGGTCGACGGCCGTACCTGCACGGTGGAGGACCTGGACGGCTTCGACTTCTCCGACGTCGACATCGCGTTCTTCTCCGCCGGTACGTCCGTCAGCCAGAAGTGGGCCCGGCCGGCCGCCGCGCAGGGCGCGCTGGTCATCGACAACACCAACGCCTTCCGCATGGACCCGGACACCCCGCTGGTCGTCCCGCAGGTCAACGCGGACGTCCTCACCGGCCGCCCGGCGAGCGGCATCATCGCCAACCCCAACTGCTCGACCATCCCACTGGTGCGGCTGCTGCAGACGGTCGAGCAGCGGTGGGGGATACGGCAGGTGGTCGTCAGCACCTACCAGGCGGCCTCCGGCCAGGGCCAGCACGGCATCGAGGAACTCCAGGAGGGCAGCGAACTCGCCCTGCACGACCCCGACGCCGATCTGCCCGCGGAACGCTTCACCGCCCCGCTCGCCTTCAACGTCGTGCCGTTCATCGACCGGCTCCTGGACACGGGATTCACCATGGAGGAGCAGAAGATGCTCCAGGAGTCCCGCAAGATCCTCGGCCTGCCGCACCTCGACGTCACCACCACCTGCGTCCGCGTCCCGGTCGTCAACTCGCACTCCGAGGCGGTGTGGGTGGAGGCCGCGGCCCCCGTCGACCGCACCGAGCTGATCGGCCGGCTTGCCGCCCTGCCCGAGGTCACCGTCCACGACCAGGAGACCCCGGGCCGCTTCCCGACCCCGCTGACCGCGGGCAACCCGGACCACGTCCACGTCGGCCGGGTCCGGGTCGCCCCGCACAACCCGCGCGGCTTCTGGCTCTGGCTGGTCGCCGACAACCTGCGCATCGGGGCCGCCCTGAACGCCGTACAGATCGCCGAGACCGTTCTCGACCGGGGGTTGCTGTGACCGACGCTGCCATTCTGAAGTTCGGCGGCT
Organism: Streptomyces sp. NRRL S-646; assembly: GCF_000720765.1. Classification (GTDB taxonomy): domain Bacteria; phylum Actinomycetota; class Actinomycetes; order Streptomycetales; family Streptomycetaceae; genus Streptomyces. The sequence goes on along the minus strand of NZ_JODC01000026.1, from coordinate 57,496 downwards.
CCACCTTCCGTACCCATGCCGCCTACGACAGGCTCGCGGCCGGCCTCGAAGCCAGGCTGGAGCGCGAGGGCCGCCGGCTGGCCGTCGTGGTGAGCGCCATGCAGGGGGAGACCGAGCAGTTGCGGGGCCGGCTGCACGAGGTCAACGCCCACCCCGAGGACGCCACCCCGGCCGGCATGCTCGCCACCGCCGACCTGATCAGCGCCCATCTGCTCGCCACCGCCCTGCACCGCAGGGGCCGCACCGCCACCGTGCTCGCCGGCCACCAGATCGGCCTGGTCACCAACTCGTCCTTCCTGTGGGCCCGGGTGATCGAGACCGACCCGGGGCCGCTCGACCGGACGCTCTCCGAGTACGAGGTCGTCGTCGTCCCCGGCGGACAGGCGATCGACGCACAGGGGCGGCCCACCTGGCTCGGCAAGAACAGCTCCGACCTGTCGGCGATCGCCGTCGCCCGCGCCCTCGGCGGCACCGCCTGCGAGATCCACTCCGACGTCGACGGCATCTACACCTCGGACCCGCACCTGGTCCGCGGCGCACGGCTGCTGCCGACGGTCTCCTTCAACATGGCCGCCCTGATGTCCCTGTACGGCGCCAAGGTGCTGCACCGCCGGGCCGTGCAGCTCGCCCTGCGGCACGGCATCGAGATCGTCTGCCGCTACAACCGGGCGCCGTTCTCGCGCGGCACGACCATCAGCCGGGAGGGCGACCAGATGGCGGCGATCGTCTTCAACCAGCGCTCCGTGGTGCTCGGTTACGACTCCGACGACTGCGCCGACCTGGCGCACGGCGTCTTCCACGCGGCCGGCATCGACACCGTGCGGCTGACCGAGAAACCGTGGGTCGCCGTCGTCGGCGGCTTCGTCGACCTGGAGGCCGTGCAGCGCCGCCAGAACCTCAAACCCGGCACCTACGTCGGTGTCCCGGTCGCCGAGATCCGCGGCTCCAAGGTCACCACGCACATCGCGGAGAGCGGCGAGGACGCCCTGCACGTCGCCCAGCGCCTGCACGACCGGATCGACCTGCCCGTCATGGAACCCGTACCGCAGCCCCACCTCGCCGGAGTGTGACCGCCTTGACCTTCGCCGACCTCGAACTGCCCGACCGGGTGCGCGACACCATCGGTGCGGAGCTGTGTCTGCTGCCCGACCCGACCGCGGACGTCGACCGGGCGCTGACCCGCTACCACCGCATCTTCGCCGCCCTGCCCACCGAACTCCTGCAGCAGATCATGGACTTCGGCCGGCACAACGACTCCCCGGGCGTGATGCTCGTACGCAACCTGCCACTGGACGCAGAACTGCCGCCCACCCCGGTCGACGGCGAACCGTCCGCCGCCAAGAACAGCTTCGTCGCCGAAGGCGTGCTGCTCGGCCTGACCGGACTGCTGGGCGAGCCGATCGGCGTGCTCACCGAGAAGGCCGGCCGGCTCGTCCACGACGTCGTCCCGGTCCGGGAGGGAGCGCGGGCCCAGACCAACCAGGGCTCCGCGGTCTTCCTCAACTTCCACAGCGACATCACCTACGACACCACCGGCCGCTACGACGTCGCCAACCCGGACTTCCTCGTCCTCAACTGCCTGCGCGGCGCGGCGGGCAACGACGCCTTCACGTACTACGCCGACGCCCGCGACCTGTGCCGGCACCTGCCGGACCCTCTGGTCGAGACGCTGCGCAGCCCGCTCTACCGACTCAACGCACCCGGCAGCTACACCACCAGCGTGGGGGAGGAGGTGCTGTCCGAACCGGTGCCCATCCTCAGCGGCGCCGCCCGCTTCCCGGAGATCACCGTCTCCGCCAACGGCACCCGCCCGCTCACCCGCGGAGCCGGCACCGCCCTCGACGCGTTGCAGGACGCCTGCCGGTCCGTCGCCCACACCGTACGGCTGGAACCGGGCCAGGCCCTGCTGATCAACAACCGCAAGGGCGTCCACGCGCGCTCCACCTTCCGGGCCCGCCACGACGGCCGCGACCGCTGGCTCCAACGCACCTACATCCGCCGCAACCTGTGGAACGTCCGTTACCGGGCCACACAGGAGGACCGGCGTGTTCATTACTGAATGCGGTTCCGTACCTAACGCTCTCAAGCCGGCGTTCGCCGCACGGGAGTTCGGGTCGGCGGCGGAGTCCTAGGCTGAAGCGGCAAGGAGCAGCGGTCGGCGATTTCGTGGCGTGCGCGGGGGTGATGAATTGACGGACGAGATTCCCCTTCTCGGCGACCTCGCGGTGAAGGCCTACGAAACGGCGCTGCAGAAGGGCCGCTTCGACGACCAGGAGCTTGCCACCGCCCTCGGTGCGGACATCACCACGGTCGAGGAGATACGCAAGTCGCTCCAGGACCTGCACCTGCTCAGCCCGAGCGCACCCGGGCGTCCCGTCGTCCCCCTCGACCCCGAGGTCGCCGAGGCCGAGCTGGTCACGCCACTGGAGGTGGAGATCGGCCGGCGCCGACGCGAAATCGGCCGTATCCACGAGGAGTTGCGCTCCCTGGCCGCCGACTACCGCGCCCGGCCCAACGGCTCACCGGCCGACGTACCCATCACCGTCCTCGACGACGTCGAGGAGGTGCGCCGCGAGATCGACCGGGCCCGCTACGGCTGCACTCAGGAGCGCATGAGCCTGCAGTCCGGCGGCGGCCGCCCGCCCGGACTCCTCGAAGCCGACCGGGAACACACCCTGGAACTGCTGCGCAGGGGCGTCCGCGTACGCACCCTCTACCAGCACACCGCCCGCACCAGCCTCGCCACCCGCACCTACGTCCAGGAGATCAGCCGACGCGGCGCCGAGGTGCGCACCGTCGACGAACTCTCCGAGCGGCTCATCATCTACGACCGCAGAATCGCCTTCATCCCCAAGGAGCGCACCGGCCGGCAGCCGCCCGGCGCCGCCGTCATCACCGAACCGACGGTGGTGGGCTATCTGGCCCGCACCTTCGAGTCGGTGTGGCAGGTCGGCCGCCCCTTCGAGGTGGACCAGCAGACCGCCGAATATCCGCAAGTCGCGGAAGAAGTACGGCATTCCATCATCCGCCTCATGGCCCTCGGGCTGAAGGACGAGGTCATTGCGCGCAGGCTCGGCATGGCGACCCGGACCTGCCGCCGCCACATCTCCGCCGTCATGGAGGAAATGGGCGCGGTCAGCCGATTCCAGGCAGGCCTGATAATCGGCCGCGAGAGCCACGAAAACGGGGATGTTGGCCGCTAGCTGACGTCGCATGTCCCCAATGGGACATCGCCGGGACATCGCGCTCACCGTCACTCCTTGGTTTCCTGGAGTAGGAAATCCATCCGTTGTCTACCCCTGGAGAAGAGACCCATGGACATCAGGCAGCTGGCGGCGTTCCACAAGGTGGCCACGCTGCTCAGTTTCTCGAAGGCGGCGACGGAACTGAAGTACGCGCAGTCCAGCGTCACCAGCCAGATAAAGGGACTCGAGATGTCCCTGGGCGTCGACCTCTTCGACCGCCTCGGCGGCCGCATCCAGCTCACCGAGGCGGGCCAGCGGCTGCTGCCCTACGCCGAGCAGATGCTGGCCCTGGCCGGCGAGGCCCGCGGCGCCACGGTCGGCTCCGGAGACCCCTCCGGCGTGCTCACCATCGGCTCGATGGAGAGCATCACGTCCTACAGGATGCCGCCGCTGCTGGAGTTCTTCCACCACCGCTACCCGGCCCTGCACATAGTGCTCCGCCCGAGCCTGTGCGCGGAGACCTGCCACGCGCTACGGCAGGGGATGTTCGACATGGGCTTCCTGATGGAGGCCGAGACGCAGCACCCGGGGGTCCAGACCGAGGTACTCGGCTCCGAACCGCTGACGGTGGTGGCCGCGCCCGACCACCCGCTGACGCAGGTACCGAAGGTGACGACGGAGGAGCTGCGCCGGACGCAGGTCATCTCCGCGGAGGCCGGCTGCGCCTATCGGGAGCTGTTCGAGGCCGAGTTGAACGACGGCACGGGCGAGGCCCTGCCGTTCCTGGAGTTCGGGACGATCGAGTCCATCAAGCGGGGGGTTGCGGCGGGCCTCGGGATCAGCCTGCTGCCGACGGCGTGTGTTCAGGACACCCTGGATTCCGGATTGCTGGTGAAGCTGGACTGGAACATCCCGTTCGAGGTGTTCACACAGCTGGCGTGGCGACGCGGCAAAAACCTCACGCGTGAGATGCGGGTCTTCACCGACCAATCGATCCGATTCCTGGCCGAGGAATATGGCCGCTGAGGGTTTTTAGGGGCGCGGGGAACTGCGCGACAAGCCCCCACCGCCCCGCAGATTCACTCACTAGCGACAGGCCCCAAATCCCGCAACGCACTGCGCAGCATACGCACGTGGTCATCAACTGTCGCCAAACCCAACCCCATCGTGCTCAAACAAAGATGCGTCGCCCCCAGATCCCGCCAACCGGCAACAAACTCCGCCCACTTGCTCTCCGGCACTTCGGCAAGCTTGAGGCGCGCCTCAAAGCCCAGCTCGTCCGGGTCGCGCCCCGCCTGGACGGCGTAGGAGCGAACCCGGTGCACCATCGCACGCGCCGTCTCGTCCGGCCCGCGCTGAGGGAGCCAGCCGTCGCCGAGGGCGCCGGCCCGCCGCAGCACGGCCTCCGCGTTCCCCCCGAACCACACCGGGATACGCCCCCGCACCGGCCGCGGCAGGATCCCCGCGTCCTCGACCCGGTGCCACCGCCCCTCGAAGGTGACCGTGGGCTCGGCCCACAGCGCCCGCAGCAGCTCCACCTGCTCGGCACTGCGGGCCCCCCGGTCGGTGAAGGTCGCGCCCAGGGCGTCGTACTCGACCCGGTTCCAGCCGATGCCGACACCCAGCCGCAGCCGGCCGCCGCTGAGCACGTCGACCTCGGTGGCCTGCTTGGCGACCAGGGCGGTCTGCCGCTGCGGCAGCACCAGGACCCCGGTGGCGAGCTCCAGGGTGCGGGTGATCCCGGCCAGGTAGCCGAACAGCACGAAGACCTCGTGGAAGAGGTCTTCGCTGGTGTAGCCGTACCAGCCGGGGCGGCCGGCGGTGCCTGCGCCGAGTACGTGGTCGAAGGCGACCACGTGCCGGAAGCCCAGCTCCTCCACGGCCTCGGCCCAGGCGCGCACCGCGCCCGGGTCCGCGCCGATCTCCGTCTGCGGGAAAACAGCTCCGATACGCATGACTAGCCGACCAGACCCCAGCCGTCGTCCTCTCCTGACCTGGTCCGCCGTGCTCTGGCGTTGTTCACCATCGGTGCCTCCTCGTGGGTCGATCCGGTCGTCCCACCGTCCCCACCCGGCCACGCGCCCGCGCGGTGCCACGCCGCAGGTTCCGGCACTCCGTCACACGACGGATGACACTGCGTCAAGTGAGCGGTCAGATCGAATGAACTGACGTAGTACCCGGGCGGAGCTCGCAGAGTGTGCCGGGCGGACCCGGCGCCGGGACCTCGTGTCCGGCCCCGTCACTAGCTTCGGCCGGGACCGATCGTCCAGCACGCCCGCCTGACTCGGGCGCGCCCCCACGGAGTTGCCGATGACTTCCGCCGAAGACCGGATCGACGTGATCGAGACCTGCACCAGGATGCTGTGGCACGTCGACCTGCGCCAGTGGGAGGCACTGCCCGCCCTGCTCGCGGAGAAGGTGACCCTGGACTACACGAGCCTCTTCGGCGGGGAACCCGTGGTCAGCACCCCCGACCGGGTCATCGCCGACTGGCGGGCCGGGCTCGGCCACCTGAAGGCCACCCAGCACATGATCGGCAACCAGATCGCCGAGGTGTACGGGGACGAGGCGGTCCTCACCGCCCACTTCCAGGCCACCCATCTACTGCCCAACGCCCAGGGCGGCCCGACCTGGACGCTCGGCGGCCGCTACCGCTTCGACCTGACCCGCAGCGCGTCCGGCTGGCGTATCGCCGGCGTGGTGATGACGGCGGTGTGGGCGGACGGCAACCAGCAGATCATGACCCCTCCGGACAGCCAGTGACAGCCATTGGGCCGTGGAAACGGCCACAAGGAGACGACATGAGCGACCTCACCGAGCAGACCCGGGACGTTGCCAAGCGGTGGTTCGCCGCCCTGACGAGCGGCGACTTCGGCACCGCGCTCGGGCTCCTCGCCGACGACGTCGAATGGATCAACTACCGCCCCGTGCCCGGCTACAACGACGACATGAAGTGGATCGGCACCCTGCACAGCAGCGCCGAAGTGGCGGACAGCGTCGGGGTGTTCGCCGGTCAGTGCGACGTGATCTCCGAGGAACTGCTCGACCTCGTCGTCGAGGGCGAGAAGGCCGCCGGGATCATCCACGAGATCTCCCGGGTCAAGGAGACCGGCATCGACTTCGAGATCATCTTCACGCACTGGCTGACCGTCCGCGACGGCCGCATCGTCCGCTGGGAGTCCCACACCGACCCCTCGCAGATCATCCGGGCCATCCGGGGCGGGACGGTGACCTCATGAGCACCGCTCTCATCACGGCCGTGCGCGGCCGCGCCACCGCAGAGGTCCAGCGGCTGCTCGACGCGGGCGCCGACCCCAGCACGCGCGAGCACTCCTCCGGGCTCACGGTCCTGATGATCGCCGCGGGCCAGGCCGACCCGGCGACGACTGAGACGCTGATCGCCTCCGGCGCCGACGTCCACACCGCCGACACCAGGGCCGGCGCCACCGCCCTGCACAAGGCGTGCCAGGGCGGCAGCCTGGACGTCACCCGGCAACTCGTCGAGGCCGGCGCCTTCGTGGACGCCGTGGCCCCCACCACCGGGCACACCCCGCTGATGGACGCCCTCTGGTACAAGTACCCGGACCTCGTGGAGTACCTCCTCGACCAGGGCGCCGGCCTCAAGCTCCACACCCACTACGGGTTCTCGCTCGAAGAGCACTTCGCCTACGAGCTGAACGTCAACACCTTCGGCAAGGACAAGCTGCTGCGCGCCGAGCAGCTCCTGAAGGAGCGCCGGGAGGCCGACGCGGGCGCCGTCGAGGCCCAGCCCCTGATGGCCGCCACCGCCGCCGGAGACACCGAGGCGGTACGCCGACTCCTCGCCGACGGCGCCGAGGTGGACGCCCGCGCCCCCATGCTCAACGGGTTCAACGACGCCCACACCCCGCTGCTCGTCGCCTCCCGCGACGGCCACGGCGAGATCGTCCGGCTGCTGCTGGGGGCGGGCGCCGACATCAACGCGGTCGAGCCCTGCTTCGGCGCCGTACCCCTGCACAAGGCCGTCTACAACGGCCACGCCGACATCACCGCCGACCTGGTCGCCCACCCGGGCATCGACCTCGACTTCCAGGGCGCCACCAACGGCTACACCCCGCTGCACGACGCCCTGTGGCACGGCTACGCCGACTGCGTGACCGTCCTGCTCGACGCCGGCGCCCGCACCGACCTGGTCGGCCACGACGGCAAGACCCCGCTCGACCTGGCCGTCGAGGTCTTCGGCGACGACGACCCGATCACCGGGCGGATCGCGGCACTCGCGGCGGCCTGACCCCAACTCCCTTAAGGATCACCCATGTTGTTCTACGTCCAGATGCGCTGGAACCACGAGGGTCGGATCTCCCTGGACGAGCTCTGGGAGATCGAGCGCGAAGAGGCCGAACACGCCCAGGAGACCCTCGACTCCGGCTTCGCCGTCGGCCTGTGGAAGGTCGCCGCGCAGAAGCGGGTGATCGGCATCATCGAGTCCCCGAGCGCCGAGGAACTGGACCGGACCGCGCTCGGCCGGCTGCCGATGCGCGAGTACCTCGAGTTCGAGGAGGTCTGGCCGCTGCGGGACTACCTCGGCTTCGCCGAGGACGTGAAGAAGGCCTACAAGGTCTGACCGACCGTCCGACCGACTCCCCTGGAGACCGTCATGATCCACCAGCTGATCTTCGCCCATCCCAAACCCGGAATGTCCGAGCAGGAGTTCCAGGACTACTGGGTCGACGTCCACGCGGTGCAGTACGCGAGCAAGATCCCGCAGATCAAGAAGTACCTGATCGACACCCGCATCCCCTTCGGGCCGGAACCTGACGACCCGCTGTGGAGCGGCATCGCGGAGATCTGGCTGGAGAACGACGAGGACCAGCTCGCCTCCCTGCAGACACCGGAGTTCCTGGAGGGTGCCCGGCTCGACGAGCCCAAGTGGGCCGCCTTCTGGCGCACCGTCGTCCTCGACACCGACGCCCACGTCCTGCGGGCCGGGGACCACCCGGCGCCCGAGGACGGCGTGAAGATCGTCGCCCTGGTGAAGCGGAACGAGGGCACCAGCGTCGAGCAGTTCCGCGAGCGCAGCCTGGGCGAGCACGCCGAGCTGATGCTCCAGGTGCCGGGCCTGCGCCGCTACCTCCAGTGCTTCACCCGCGACGGCGCCTACACCATCGGCGAGGCCCTCCTCGACGCCGCCTACCTCCTCTCCTTCGACAGCCTCGAAGACCTGGAGAAGGCCGCGGCCTCCGAGGAGTACGCCAGGGCCAAGGACGACCTCGTCACTTTCGTACAGCCCCGCTATCTGCACCACATGGCGGTCAAGGAGCACTGGATCATCGGCTCGGAGGACAGCGCACGTGAACACGGCTGAGCACACGGACAAAAACCAGGGGCGCACTCAGCTCGCCCTCGCGACCCTCGCCCTGGGCGCGTTCGTCATCGGCACGGCGGAACTCGTCATCGTCGGCATCCTGAACCTCATCGCCAAGGACACCGGCGTCTCGGTCGGCACGGCCGGTCTGCTGGTCACTGCCTACGCCCTCGGCATCTGCATCGGCGGCCCCCTGCTCACGGCCGTGACCATCCGGCTCGGCCGCCATCTGCTGCTGTGGTCGGCGCTGTCCGTGTTCCTCGTCGGGAACCTGCTCGCCGCGGTCACGACCAGCTTCGGCGCGCTGATCGTTGCGCGCGTCATCACCGGCGCCATCCACGGCCTGTTCATCGGCGTCGCCTCGGCGCTCGCCGCGCACCTGGTCCCGGCCGGGCAGCAGGGCCGGGCCGTGGCCATGGTGTTCGGCGGGATCGCCGTCTCCACCGTCATCGGCGTACCGCTCGGCACCCTGGTCGGCAACGCGATCGGCTGGCAGGCCACCTTCGTCGGCATCGTCGCCCTCGGCGCGCTGGCCCTGGTCGCCACGCTCGCCTTCGTCCCGAGGGTCGGCCTGACCGGGCCCACCGGGCTCGGCTCACAGGCCCGACACGCCTTCGCACCAAGGGTGCTGGCCCAGCTGGGCGTCGGACTGCTGCTGCTCGGCGGCCAGTTCGCCGCCTTCACCTACCTCGCCTCCTACCTGGAGGACGTCACCGGCATCTCCGGCGGCGCGGTCAGCGCCTTCCTGCTGATCTACGGCATCGCCAGCGCCGTCGGCGTATTCGGCGGCGGCCGGTTCGCCGACCGCGGGGCGGCCACCACGCTGGTGGTGGCCAATATCGCGCTCGCGCTCATCCTCACCGCCCTGCACTACGTCGGCGACAACCCGGCGCTGACCGCCGTCGCGCTCGCCGTGTGGGGGCTGGTCGGCTTCGGCCTGGTGCCCTCCTTCCAGCTCCGGGTGATCACCCTGGCCGGACCCGGCGGCGACCTCGCCGCCACCCTCGGCGCCTCCGCCGTCAACGCGGGCATCGCCGGGGGAGCGGCCGCCGGCGGCTGGGCCGTGGAGGCCCACGGCGTCGGCTCGGTGTTCGTACTCGCCCTGATCGTCATGGTCGTGGCGCTGCCCGCGACCTGGGCCGCGACGCGTCTGCGTCCGGCCGCCGACGAGCCCGTCCGGGCGGTGTCCCCGGTCGCCGACCCCGTCGCCGATCCCACCTGAGGACCCCGAGGACCGACCCATGCAGATCATCGCGAAGAACAGCCTGCCCACCGTGCAGATCAACGGCGAGGTGGCCGCCCACATCCTCAACGCGAGCGACCATCCCGGTCTCAGCGTCTCGGCGTTCATCGTCGACGTCGCGACCGACGCGGGGCCCCCGCGCCACACCCACCCCTACGAGGAGATCTTCGTGATCGTCGAGGGCACGGTACGGCTGGAGGCCGGCGGCGAGACCGTCGACGCCACGCCGGACGACATCTGCGTCGTACCGGCCGGAATGCCGCACAAGTTCGCCAACCTGGGCCCCGGCCGGGCCCGCATGGTCAACATCCATGCTGCCAAGGACATCGTCACCGAGTTCGTCCCCGACGAGGCCGACACCAACGAGTCGTACGCGTACAACCGCCCGGGCGCTTGAGAGGACCCGCACATGAGGATCGGCATCCTGGGCAGCGGAGAGATCGGCGGCACCGTCGCCCGTCTGCTCACCGCCGCCGGACACGAGATCGCCGTCGCCAACCGGCGTGGGCCCGGCTCCCTCGCCGGGCTGGTCGCGGAACTCGGCGGGCGGGCGCGGGCGGCCACCGTGGAGGACGCGATCGCCTTCGGCGACCCGCTCGTCGTGGTGGCCATTCCGTTCGGCGCCTACGAGAGCCTGCCCGCCGACGCGCTCGCCGGGAAGGTCGTCGTCGACACCACCAACTACACGCCCGGCAGGGACGGCACCTTCCCCGACCTGGAGTCGGACCGGACCACGTCGTCCGAGCTGATCGCGGCCCACCTCCCGGGCGCACGCGTGGTCAAGGCGGTCAACACCCTCAACTACAAGTACCTGCTCGACCTCGCCCGGCCGGGCGCACCCCGCGCGGAGCGGACCGCCCTGTTCGTCGCGGGCGACGATCCCGAGGCCAACCGGCTCGTCACCGAACTCCTCGACGAACTCGGCTTCGCACCCCTGCCGACGGGTTCCCTCGCCGGGGGAGGACGCCGGCAGCAGCCCGGCACCCCCGTCTTCAACCGCCCCCTCGACGCACGTCTCGCCCAAGAGAGGTGGAGCACATGACCACTGTGGAGACCATCCGGTTCAAGCTGCACGCGGATGTCGACGACGCCGAGTTCCAGCAGCTCAACCGCACGATGGAGAAGGAGTACCTGGAGACCCGCGTCGGCTTTCTCGCCCGCTCGACCGCCCGCAGCGCTGACGGCGAGTACCTGGTGACCGTCCACTGGGCGTCCCCCGAGGACGCCGAGGCCACCATCGCGGCCTTCTTCGCCGCCCCCGAGACCCAGGCGTTCCTCGCCGCCGTCGACCTGGAGACCGTACAGCCCGGCCGCTACGAGCTGATCGAGAGCTGAGGCCTTCTCCTCGGGCTTTCTCCCCGGCCGGGCCTGCTCCAGGACTGTGAGGGATCCGGAGCCGGCCCGGCCCACCTGTCGACAAGAAGAGAAGGGGGAGCCATGGCACCCTCAACGACCACTCCCGCGTCGGCGGCCGCCGTACGCGCACTGCGCACCACCCTCAGGGGGGACGTGCTCGCGCCGGGCGACCCGTCCTACGAGCAAGCGCGGCAACTGTGGAACGGCGCGGTCGACGCACGGCCCGCGGTCATCGTCCGGCCCGCCGACGAGACCGACGTGACCTGGGCGGTCCGCATCGCCCGCACGCACCGGCTGCCGCTGACCGTCCGCGGCGGCGGCCACGACTGGGCGGGCCGGGCGACCGCCGACGACGGCCTGATGATCGACCTGTCCGCGATGCGCCGGGTCACCGTCGACCGGGCCTCCCGCACCGCCGTGGCGCAGGGCGGCGCCCGCGCCGGTGACCTCGTCGAGGCGACGCGGGCCCTCGGGCTCGCCCCCGTCACCGGCACCGTCAAGGCGGTCGGCTTCGCGGGCCTCACCCTCGGCGGCGGCTACGGGCTGCTCGCCGGCCGGTGCGGACTCGCCCTGGACAACCTGGTCGCCGCCCGGGTCGTGCTCGCCGACGGCCGCCCCGTCGTCGCCAGTGCCGAGCAGAACCCCGACCTGTTCTGGGCGCTGCGCGGCGGAGGCGGCAACTTCGGCGTCGTCACCGAACTGCGCGTACGCCTGCACCCCATCAGCACCGTCCTCGCCGGCATGATCCTCTACCCCCTCGCGGGGGCCACCTCCGTCCTGCGCGGGTACCGCGAGATCACCGCCTCGGCCGCCGACGAACTGACCGTCATGACCGGCTTCTTCGGCGGACCCGACGGACAGCCCCTGATCTACGTCCTGCCGGTGTGGTGCGGCGACATCGCCCGGGGCCGCCCGGTCATCGACCGCTTCACCGCCCTCGGCACCCCTCTGGCCGGACAGGTCTGCCCCCAGGAGTACGCGGGCGTCCTCGGCATGTTCGACCAGGTCGTCGTCGACGGCCGGCACAACGAGATGGGCACCCAGTGGCTGCCCGAACTCACCGACACAACCGTCGAGTTGATCGTCGAAGCGGCGGCCGGCGCGACCTCGCCGTACTCCGGCATGTACATCCACCACTTCCACGGCGCCGCCGCCCGCGTACCGGCCGCGGACACCGCCTTCGCACTGCGCCGGGACCATCTGCTGGTCGAGGTCGCCGCGGCCTGGGAGGGCGCCGAGCAGGCCGCGCCGCACCGGCGCTGGGCGCGCGAGGTGTCCACCGCGTTCGCCGAGCACGCCCTGCCCGGCGGCTACCCCAATCTGCTCGGCCCCAAGGAGAGCCGGCGCGCCGCGGCCGCGTTCGGCCCGGGCGCCGCACGGCTGCTGAAGACCAAGGAACGCTACGACCCGGACCACGTCTTCAGCGCGGTGGCGGCGCTCGAACCGACCCCCAACGACTCAGGAGCCTGATCACCATGACCGAAGCGGCGAGCACTGCCCGCACCGTGCGGGACGCGACCCTGGACGTCCTGCGCACCTTGGGTCTGACCACCGTCTTCAGCAACCCCAGTCACACCGAGATGAAGCTGTTCGAGTACTGGCCCGAGGACGAGTTCCGTTTCGTCATGGGCCTGCAGGAGGCCGCCGTCGTCGGCATGGCCGACGGCTACGCCCAGGGCACCGGGGAACCCGCCCTCGTCCTCATCAACGGCGGACCGGGCCTCGGCAACGCCATGGGCAGCGTCTACACAGCGGCCGCGGCGAACACGCCGATGGTCATCCTCGGCGGACAGCAGGCCCGCAAGATGCTCCTCGGGGACCCCTTCCTCGTCGCCAAGGACGCCACCCAGCTGCCCAAGCCGTACATCAAGTGGGCCGGCGAGCCCGGGCGTCCGCAGGACGTGCCCGCGCTGATCGCCCAGGCCTACCAGATCGCCAAACAGGCCCCGCAGGGCCCGGTGTTCGTGGCCGTCCCCGAGGACGACTGGGTCCGCCCCGCCGATCCGGAGCCGGTGCGGATCGCCGAGGTGGAGAGCGCCGTCGTACCCGATCCGGCGGTCCTCGCCCGGATAGCCGAAGCGCTCAACGGCGCCGAGCGGCCCGGTCTGGTGGCCGGCGGCCCGGTCGACGCGCAGGGCGCGCGCGGCGACCTGATCGCCCTGGCCGAGAAGCTGAACGCGCGCGTGTGGGGCGCCCCCGTGTGGAATCGCGGCGCGTTCCCGGAGAACCACCCCCTGTTCGCCGGAGTCCTGCCGCCCATCCCCGAGCTGGTCAACCAGCGGCTCGCCGAGCAGCACGACGTGGTCGTCGTCCTCGGCGGCCCGGCGTTCACTCTCTTCACGGCGTGGGACCTGTTCTCGACGGCACCCGCGGACCTGGACAGGACGCCGCGTCCCCAACTCACTTCTGACGTACGGTTCCTGCATGTCACGGACAACCCGCAGGCCGCCGCGGCCACCCTCGCGAACACCAGCTTCGTGGCCCCGCCCGGCGCGGTCGTGAAGGGGCTGGTCCCGCTGGTGGAGGAGCGCGAGAGCGTCGAACTCGCCCCGGTGCGCGAGCCGGTGGCGGTCCCCGAACCCTCGACGCCGCTCACCCAGGCGTACCTCTTCCACGTCCTCTCCCAGGAACTCCCCGACGACGCCCAGCTGTTCGAGGAACTGCCCATCGCCCGCGCCGACTTCCACGAGCAGATACCGCTCGGCGCGGACAACGGCTACTTCGCCACGGCCAGCGGCGCCCTCGGCTTCCCCTTCGCCGGAGCCGTCGGCTACGCCCTCGCGCACCCCGAGAAGCGTGCCGTGGTCGTGGTCGGCGAGGGCTCGGCCCAGTACACGCTGCACGCGCTGTGGACCGCGGCCCAGCACCGGCTGCCGGTCACCTTCGTCATCCCCGACAACTCCGGCTATCTGTCCCTCAAGTACTACCTCCAGGACCAGAAGTCCTGGCAGAAGGGCTGGGACCTCAGCGGCGTCGACATGGCCCAGCTGGCCCGCGGCTTCGGCGTGCGCGGCGAACGCATCGAGACTCCGGAGAACCTCCGCGAGTCCCTGCGCAGCGCCCTGACGGCCGACGGCCCGGTCCTCCTCGACGTCGTGGTCGCCGACCCGGGACTGTTCCGCCTCTGACCCCGCACACCGACACCGGACGCCCTCCGCCCAGCGGAGGGCGTCTTTTGTTGCGCATTGGACAACAACCCTGCCCAGGGCCCGATTTGCCGTAGTGCGGTCTGCCACTTGGGGATGTGCGGCACCCGGAGCCCTCCCTCCTGGTACCGGCCAAACCCCGAAAACTAGACATGAGTTCGGCAGTTCAAGCGTCCGAACCGAACGCCGACCCAGCCGACCGAGAGGAACCTCATGAGCAGGCGCATCCTCGTCGTCCTGTCCGAGTACGGCTACTGGGGCGAGGAACTCATCGGCCCCCTGGAGACCTTCGACAAGGCGGGCTACCACCTCACCTTCGCCACCCCGACCGGCAAGCGGCCCGTGGCGCTGCCCCCGAGCATGGACCCCGACTACGTCGACCCGCCGCTCGGCCGCTCCGTCACGACCCCGGAGATGGCGGCGAAGGTCAAGGCCGTCGAGGCCTCCGACCGCCTCGACAACCCCCTCGACCTGTCCTCCTGGCTGCCCGACCGGCCCTACCGCTCCAAGCCGTACTTCCTGCGCGACTGGGAGGCGTACAACAGCCGCGTGGAGAAGGTCCGCGACCAGATCGCCGACCGCTACGACGCCCTCCTCATCGTGGGCGGCAGCGGCCCGATCGTCGACCTCGCCAACAACTGGCGCGTCCACGACCTGATCCTCGCCTTCCACCACCTGGACCGCCCGATCGCCGCCGAGTGCTACGGCGTGGCCTGCCTGGCCTTCGCCCGCGACCAGGAGGACCGGGAGAGCATCATCCGCGGCAAGCACGTCACCGGGCACTGCATCGAGTACGACTACCTCGACGGCACCGGGTTCGTCGGCACCGACTTCAACATGGGCCCGCCGCCGTACCCGCTGGAGTACATCCTGCGCGACGCGACCGCCCCCGGCGGCGCCTACCACGGCAACTTCGGCAAGACCACCTCGGTGATCGTCGACTACCCGTTCATCACCGGGCGTTCGACCCCCGACTCCTACCTCACCGGCCAGAAGACCGTCGAGGTGCTCGACCACGGCCTGCGTCAGTGGGGCTTCAGGGCCGCCGCCCAGTCGTAGCCACCGATCCGGACGAGAGGCGGTACCACCATGGACAGCAGGCCGGCCCGGGCGGCGTTCCTCGAACAGCTCGCCGTCGAAGGGGTGCCGTACATGTTCGGCAACCCCGGCACGGTCGAGCAGGGCTTCCTGGACGAACTGCGCCACTTCCCGGCGATCGAGTACGTGCTGACCCTGCAGGAGGCCGTGGCCGTCGGCATGGCGGACGGCTACGCCCGCGCCACCCGTCGGCCGGCCGTGGTCCAGCTGCACTCCGGGGTGGGCCTCGGCAACGGCATCGGCATGCTCTACCAGGCGAAGCGCGGCCACGCCCCGCTCGTCGTCCTGGTCGGCGAGGCCGGCCTGCGCTACGACGCGATGGAGGCGCAGATGGCCGCCGACCTGGTGGCCATGGCCGAGCCGGTGACCAAATGGGCGACGCGGGTCGTCGACCCCGACTCCACGCTGAGGGTGCTGCGCCGCGCGTTCAAGGAGGCCGGCACCCCGCCGTACGGACCGGTCCTCGTCGTGCTGCCCGCCGACGTGATGGACCGGCCCACCCGCGAGGAGGCGGTGCCGGTGTCCTACCCCGACACCGCCTCCGCACCAGATCCGCAGTCGCTGGCGCGGGCGGCGGAGCTGCTGGCCGGGGCGCGCAAACCGATCGTGATCGCGGGCGACGGGATCCACTTCTCCGGCGCACAGGAGGAGTTGGGCCGACTGGCCTCGGTGTGGGGCGCGGAGGTGTGGGGCGCCGACTGGGCCGAGGTGAACCTGCCGGTCGAACACCCCGCCTATGCGGGCCAGTTGGGCCACATGTTCGGCGAGAGCAGCCGTCGTGTCACGGGTGCGGCGGACGCCGTGCTGCTGTGCGGCACGTATGCGCTGCCCGAGGTGTTCCCGGCCCTGGAGGGCGTCTTCGGCGAGGGCGCGCCGGTGGTCCACATCGACCTGGACACCGACGCGATCGCCAAGAACTTCCCCGTCGACATCGGCCTGGTCGCCGATCCGAAGCGGTCCCTCGCGCTGCTCGCCGACGCGATCGAGGCCCGGATGAGCCGCGCGGACCGTACGGCGGCCGAGGACCGGCTGCGACGAGGTGCCGCCGAGCGGGCCGAGGCCCGGGCGGCCGCCGCCCACAGCGCCCACGAGCGGGCCGACGCGGCGGAGCTCCCGCACATCGCCTTCGCCGAGGAGCTGGCGGCCCGGCTCCCGGACGACATCGTTCTGTTCGACGAGTCCCTCACCGCCTCCCCGGACCTCTTCGGGCCCCTCCCGGCGGCCGAGCCCGGCCGCTGGCACCAGACCCGCGGCGGCTCCCTCGGCGTCGGCATCCCCGGCGCTCTGGGCGCTCAGCTCGCCCGCCCCGACGCCACGGTGGTGGGCTTCACCGGCGACGGCGGCAGCATGTACACCCTCCAGGCGCTGTGGACGGCGGCCCGGCACGACATCGGCGCCAAGTTCGTTGTCTGCAACAACAGCAGCTACCGGCTGCTGGAACTCAACATCGACCAGTACTGGAGGGAGCAGGGGATCCCGGTCCACGAACACCCGGGGATCTTCGACCTCTCCCGGCCGGCCATCGACTTCGTCGCCCTGTCGAGGTCCCTGGGCGTGCCCGCCCTGCGCGTGGAGAAACCGGGCCAGGCCGCGGCGGCCGTCACCGAGGCGCTGTCGCACCGCGGCCCGTTCCTGATCGACCTGGTCACCGAACGGGGGAGGGGACGGTAACGGTGCGACTGACGGGTCACAAGATCGCCGTACTGATGGAGAGCGACTTCTACGAACCCGAGATCCTCTACTACAAGCACCGCTTCCCCGAGGAGGGCGCCGAGGTCCACTTCCTGTCCCGGCTGTGGGGCGAGAAGGAGATGACCTTCCAGGGACACGAGCACCGGATGCCGTTCACGGTCACCGAATCCTTCGAGGACGTCGACGAGTTCGCGCTGAAGGAGTTCAGCGCCGTCATCGTCCCCTCCGGGATGGTCGCCGACCGGCTGCGCTACACCGAGGACCCGGATCGTCTCCCGCCCGCCGCACGGTTCCTGCGCCGCGCGTTCGCCGACCCCGCCATCCTCAAGGGCGTCATCTGCCACGGCATGTGGCTCGCGGCCCCGGTGCCCGGACTGGTCCGCGGCCGGCGCGCCGTGGTGCACAACAACCTGCTGGGCGACCTGCGCAACATGGGCGGCAGCTACGTCGACCAGGACGTCGTCGTCGACGACGACCTCGTCACCGCCCGCACCGGCGAGCACTGCCATCTCTTCGCACGCACCATCATCGACCTGCTCGCCGCACCCGGTACGAGAAGCGCCGGCACCGGCCTGTGGGCACGGTGAGCTGATGAACACCCACGGGGGAACGCGCCGGGCCGGCCGGTCAGCTCTGGTGCTGCTGCTGGCCGGTCAGGGCCTGCGCGGGATCGTAGGTCGTGGGCATCCCGGAGGCCTGCAGCGCCTGGTCGTAGGCGTCCAGGGCCTCCTTCGCGCGGCCCTGGCGCTTCCACACGTCACCGAGGTGGCGCCATTCCTGCGCGGTCTCGTACGACGCCGCGAAATGCCTCAGCTGGCGGGTCGCCGCGTGCAGGCCCTGCAGGCCCTCCTCCGTCTCCCCGCGCAGCAGATGGATCTCGGCGATCCTGACGCGTGCCCCGACCGCCTCGACACGCGGACCCGAGCTGAGCAGTCCGAGGGCGCGCCGGGCGTGGGAGACGGCCTCGTCCCACCGGCCGAGCTGGGTGTTCGCGTCGATCAGGCAGATCTCGCACCTGGCCTGCTCCACGGCGGTGCCGAGCTCGGCGAGCGTCTGGCCCGCGTCCTGAAGGAGTTCCAGCGCCCGGGCCGGGTCGGGCACGTCGGACTGCAGCTCCAGCCAGGCGACCGTCATCTTGAGCATCGCCACATGCCGCAGGTTGTCGTCGTCGGCCATCATCGCCAGGGCCCGCTCGGTGAGCGCGAGCGCCTCGGGGAGCTGCCGCCTGGAGAGGGCGACCAGCCCGGCGTTCCAGTAGACCGCGCCACGCCCGGCGCGTCCGCCGTGGTCCTCCGCCACCGGAACGAGCTTCTGGGCGAGAAGGTGGGCGCGGGTGATGTCGCCGCGCATGAGGTACGACCCGATGAGCGTCGCACCGACCTGGATGTGGTCCACGGTGACGTCCAGGCCGAGCGCGTCCAGCCTGGCCATGGCCCGCTCGCCGATCTCGATGCCGAGGGTGATGTCGCCCATGTTGCGGTAGCAGCGGCTGAGGGCGACCTGAACGCGGCACCACTCGTCGGAGCCGGCCGCGAGAGACGGGTCCTTGCCGAGCTCCTCCAGTACGGGGATGGCGGCCTCGATCCGGTCGAGCTTCTCCAGCGAGGTCGCCTGACCGATGCGGGCGCGCAGCCGCATGTGCGGGTCCAGCAGGGCGGGTTTGGCGAGGAGTTCACCGAAGGCCTGCAGGGCCTCGCCGTTGTCGCCGTTCCGCAGCGCCATTTCGGCGAAAGAGAGCTTCAGCCTGGTGTCCTCCAGGGCATGGTCGTCGCGACCGGTGCGCAGATGGTCCGGCGAGCACCCCAGTTTCCCGGCGAGTGCGGAGAGCACCGCATCCGAGGGAGCCCTTTTCCCTGATTCGATGAGCGAGATGTAGCTCGCCGAGATATCCGAGGAGGCCAGATCCTGCTGCTTCAGCCCGAGTTTGACGCGGAGGGTCCGGATGCGCCTGCCCAACTCGACCGGAGCTGCGCTTTCTGTTTGATCCATTTGGCTTCCCAGGGGTGAGCACATGACTTCAGGTGTCATAGATCACAATACCAGCATGACTGGGCCACGCCAATGGGCTTGACCGGGTTGTGGCCCGGAGCGGCCGAAAACACCCTGCTCCGCTTGTGGTTGTCGTGTGCGCGAACAGGACACGGAAATTCCGATTCCAATAACGACAATGCATTCTCCATTTTACTGAAATGTACTTGACTAACGATGTAATGTTCGATTGACTTGCATCGTAAATAAAAACCTCTAGGGGGAATGGAGAAAAGGAGTGATTCACAAACTCGCCGCAATACTTGTGGCTGTACTGTTCGTCGCCGGACTGGTCGGCGGTGGAACCTTCCTCGCAGAAGGAGGGGCGTCCGTGCAGACGGTCGAGCCCGCGAAGGAAAACGGACCGGCGGGCGGCGGCTGCTGCTGAGCCGGCCGGCGCACCTCGGCCGGCTGCCGTAAAGGGAGTCCTACCCGGAAACGCCCCGAGGGTCCGTGAGCGGAAAATGACAGGCGACTGAACGGCCACCCCCCACAGCCGTCTTCAGGGTCGCCGGGATTTCCCGTTCACACCTGCGCTGTTCCTCCCGTCGAAGTGAAGCGAACACGGGGCAGCGTGTCCGGAACCGGCATCCCGTCACGTACTCGCCGCCCGTCGACGGATCGCCCCGCAGGGCAACGGCCGTACGTGTCCGCTGCAGCGCGGGATCAGGCACCGACACCGCGTCCAGCAGCGCCCTGGTGTACGGGTGGGCAGGCCACTCGAACACCTCCTTGACCTCGCCGGTCTCGACGACGCGACCGGCATGCATGACCGCGACCCGGTCGGCCATCTGTCGCACCACGGCCAGGTCGTGCGAGACGAACAGACAGGACGGGCCGGGATCCTCCCTCAGCCTGCGCAGCAGATCGAGGATCCCGGCCCCCACGGACACGTCGAGCGCCGACAGCGGCTCGTCCAGCAGCAGAAGTTGCGGCCGGGCGGCCAGGGCCCGGGCGATGGCGATCCGTTGCCGCTGACCGCCGGAGAACCGGTGCGGGCAGACGGACATGTCCTGCGGGCCGAGCCCGACGAGCCGCAACACCTCCGCCACCCGCGCGGCGACCCGGTCGGCCGGCATCCGCTGCACCCACAACGGCTCGGCGACGATGTCACCCACCGGCATCCGCGGATCCAGGCTCGACATCGGGTCCTGGGGCACGATCTGCACCGCGCTCCGCAACCTCCGGGCCGCGTCCCGCGACAACGACGAGGTGTCCTGCCCGAGGATCTCGATCGTCCCGCTCTGCGGGACCGCCAGGGACATCACTTCGAGCAGCGTGGTGGACTTCCCGGCCCCGGACTCTCCCACGAGCGCCAGGGTCTCCCCCCGGCGCACCTCCAGATCGACCGACTCCACGGCGCGAACGACATGTTCGGCCACCGTCCGTCGCCCCCGTCGCAGACTCCACGGGCTCCACGCCCCGAAGCCGCCGGGCGCGGGAAAGGACTTGGCCAGCCCGGTGATCCTGAGGACCGGCTCCGGCTCGGGCCCTCCCGCGGGCGGCCTGCGGTACACGGACGGCGGAAACAGCTCGACGGAGCTGCGCTGCACGGCCTCGTCGCCCCGATGGCAGGCGGCCACATGCCCGTCGTCTCCCCTGAGTTCGGGAAGCAGCTCCCGGCACTTCTGCTCGGCGAGCGGGCACCGCGGGGCGAAGGCGCAGCCCGGCCCGCTGCCACCCGCGGACGGAGGTTCGCCCGGCACAGGGGTGGGCGGAGTCTCCCCGTCGATCCGGGGCACGGCCCCGATCAGCCCCTTGGTGTACGGCATCCGGGGCCGCGCAAAGAGCGCGTCGACGCCCGCGCTCTCGACGATCCGCCCGCCGTACATCACCACGACCCGGTCCGCCGTCCCCGCCACCACCCCCAGGTCGTGGCTGACCAGCAGCAGCGCCGCGCCCGTGGCCCGCCGTGCCGTCGACAGCGCCTCGAGGACCTGGGCCCGCACGGTGACGTCCAGGGCGCTGGTGGGTTCGTCGGCCACGATCACCTCGGGGCGGCCCGCCATCGCCATGGCGATCATGGCCCGCTGCCGCATCCCGCCCGACAGCTGGTGCGGGTAGGAGCGGGCGGCCCGGTCCGGCTCCGGCACCCCGACCGTGTCCAGGAGTTCGGTCGCGGCCCGCAGCGCCGACTCCCGCCCCGGGCGCGGGCGTTGATGGATACGCAGCACCTCACCGATCTGGTCTCCCACCCTGTGCACCGGGGTGAACGCGCTCAGCGCGTCCTGGAACACCATGGCGATGTGCCGCCCCCGCACCCGGGCGAGCTCGCGCACGGGCAGCCCGACCAGCTCCCGCCCGAGCAGCCGCACCGAACCGCTCACCTCCACGCCGGGCGGGCACAGACCGAGCAGCGCCAGCGCGGTGAGGCTTTTCCCCGCCCCCGACTCGCCCACCAGACCGAGGACTTCCCCCCGGTGCAACCGGAGATCGACACCGTGCACCAGCGGCACCCCGGCCGCCCGACGGCTCCCCGCCCGCCCGACCCGCAGCCCCCGCACATCGAGCACCACATCGCCCGTCACACCCGGCTCCCCGCTTCCCTGCCCACCACCGCCCCCGGCTCCGGATCCAGCGCATCCCGCAACGCATCCCCGATGAGATGGAACGCCAGCACGAGCAGGACCAGCAGCCCCGCCGGGAAGCCGAACATCCATGGATACGTGGTCGGCACGTCCGCCGCATCGGCGATCAGCGTGCCGAGGGACACGTCGGGCGGCTGCACCCCGAAGCCGAAGTACGACAGTCCGGTCTCGCTGATGACGGCCCCGGCGACCGCCACCGTCGCGTCCGTCACGAGGAAGGACGCCATGTGAGGGAGGATGTGCCGCCGGATGACCACGACCGGGCCGACCCCCATGTGCCGGGCTACCAGCACGAACTGACGCTCCTTCAGGGAACGGGTCATGGCACGCACCGCCCGCGCCGTGATCATCCAGCCGAACGCGGCGATCAGCCCGACGTACGCGAGCCAGCCGAGAGCGCGCAGCCGCGGCGCCACCACCACCAGGACCAGGAACGCCGGCACCACCAGCATCAGATCAACGAGAAGCATCAGCGCCCGATCCGCCCAGCCCCCGAAGTACCCCGCGCACACTCCCACCACCGCGGCGAGCCCCGTCGAGAAGGCCGCCGCCAACGCCCCGATGAGCAGCGACTTCTGCAGCCCCCTGGCGCACTGCGCGTAGACGTCCTGGCCTATCCGGTTGGTGCCGAGCCAGTGCCGCCCGTCCGGCGGCCGGTGCAGCGCCGAGTAGTCGATGTCGGCGTAACCCCACCCGGACAGATGCGGTCCCGCGAAGGCGAACAGGAACAGGGCGAGCAGCAGCGCGCCGCCCGCCACCGCGCCCGGTGCGCGGACCAGCCGCCGCCGTACCGAGGCCCCCCGCGCGGATCTCACGTGTACCGCACCCGCGGATCGAGTGCGCTGTGCAGCAGATCGGCGACCAGGCCGGCCAGTAGGACGAGCGCGGCGCTGAACACCTCGACCGCCATGGCCGCGTTCACATCGCCCCTCTGCACGGACTCGATGAACCAACTGCCCATGCCGTGCCAGCCGTAGATCTTCTCCGTGAACACGGCGCCCGTGAACAGCGTCAGAAACCCGAAGGAGAAGAACGCCGTGAGCGGAATCAGCGAGGTCCGCAGGCCGTGCCGGAGCAGCGCGCGCCCGGGGGTGAGCCCCTTGGCCTGGGCGGTGCGCAGATGGTCCGAGGCGAGGACGTCCAGCGTGGCCCCGCGCTGGTAGCGGCTGTACGCGGCGACCGCCCCCAGCGCGACCGAGACCGTCGGCAGGGCCAAGTGAACCGCTGCATCCCGGAGTTGGGCCGCCGCACCGCCCTCCAGACCGGGCGTCCGCTCGCCGGTGTACCGGATCACCGTGCGGCCCGCCGCGTCATTGACCGTGAGCGCACCCGCCTGCAGCAGCAGCCCCAGCACGAACGGCGGCACCGACAGCACCGCGAAGGAGAACAGAGTCAGCGCCCGGTCGGGCAGCCGGCCCCGCCGCACCGCCGCCCACACCCCGGCCAGCACCCCCAGCACCGTGCCCACGGCCGTCCCGACGATCAGCAACCGCGCGGTGACCCCCACCCGCCGGCCGAACTCGGCGTCCACCGGTGTGCCGTCGAGCGTGCGGCCGAGATCCCCGTGCAGGGCCCGCCACGCCCAGTGGCCGAACCGCTCGGTGACCGGAGTGCTGCTGTCTAGCCCGATTTCGGCGAGCCGTGCATCGACCACGGCGGCCGGCGGCCGGGGCGTACGGTCCTCGAAGTAGGCCCGCGGATCAAGCGCCGCGGAGGAAATCAAATAGCAGAGGAACGTTGAAGCGAGAAGCAATATCAGGCAGTTCGTCAGACGTTTTGCCAACAATGCGAGCATCGGGTGTCGGACTCCTCGGCAACCCGTCGGCTTCATGTGCTTGACATGGGCCAATGTTAAGCTCGCCGACGCCCCTTGAAGACGTGTTTGCGCTTTCTTACGGCAGACTGCTCGCCGAAGCGCCCGCCGCGGCAGCGGCAGGATTTGCAGTCACACGGGGGAGAGGGCAACGCAATGACGGGGTTCTGCATACGCGGCAGACGGTTGTGGCCCGCGCTGGTCTGGATCGCCCTCTGCGCTCTGCTGGGCGGCTGCACCGGGGTCCAGGGCCGCGCCGCGCCCGGCAACAGCAGCTCCAGCGCGGCGGTTCCGGCCTACGGCCGCACCGACGTCAACCCCCACCCGCGCAGCGAACTCCGGCAGGGCGGCACCCTGACCTTGCCGATCTACCAGTGGCTGACGCAGTTCAACTACTACCAGGCGGACGGCACCCTGGACGACGTGTTCACGGTCGTCAGCATGCTGGAACCGCGCCTGTTCACCCGCGACGCCGAAGGCGCCCCCCAGCGCGTGCCCGACTACCTGCGCTCCGCCTCCGTCACCTCCACCACCCCCCAGACGGTCACCTACCGCCTCAACCCCGAAGCGAGGTGGTCCGACGGAAAGCCGCTCGGCTGGCGGGACTTCGCGGCCCAGTGGCGTGCGCTGGGCAGAGGCGACGCGCGGTTCCGGATCGCCGATCCGAGTGGCTACGAGGACATCGCCTCGGTACGTCAGGGGGCGGACGCGCACGAGGTGAAGGTCACCTTCAAGCGGCCGTTCGCCGACTGGCAGCGGCTGTTCACGCCGCTGTATCCGGCCGCGGGCTTCGGCAACCCTGCGGACTTCAACACCGGTTGGCAGGGGAAGGCGCCGATCACCGCCGGTGCCTTCAGGGTCGGTTCGAAGGACGACACCGGCCAGACCCTGACCCTCGTACCCGACCCCGCATGGTGGGGGACCCGCCCCCGTCTCGACCGGGTCGTCTTCCGCACCCTCGACCCCACGACCGCCGTCCAGGCCTTCCTCAACGGTGAGATCGACACCGTGAACGCCGCCTCCGCCGACCTCTACGACCGGCTCAAGAACGCCGGCGGCACGGACATCCGCACCGGCTCCGCCTGGGACGACGTCCAGGTCGCCCTGAACGGCGCCGCGGGCCCGCTCGCGGACGTCCAGGTGCGCCGGGCCGTGCTGCGGGCCATCGACCGCCATGCCCTCGCCGAGGTGGCGGGCACCGGCCTGCCGGTCGGGGTGCCGCTGCTCGGCAACCACTTCTTCATGACCAACCAGCCCGGATACGCCGATAATTCCGCTGCGCTCGGCAGCCACGACCTGAAGGCCGCCGAGCGAATTCTGGATCAGCGGGGATGGCACCGCACCGACGGAAGCGGCACCCGTAGCAGGAACGGACAGGAGTTGCGCCTGCGTTTCGTACTCAGCCAGTCCACCAACCGACTTGGTCTCGACCTCTCCCAGCTGATCCAGCAGATGCTCCAGCGCGCGGGAATTGCGGTGGAGATCCAGAAAGTCCCCGCCGACGACTACCTGCCGAAGTACCTCAACCGCGGGAATTTCGACCTGGCGATCTTCCGATTCAGAGGATTGACCTATCCCAGCACCCTGTACCCCGTCTACCGGCGGCCGAGCGGCGGCCAGTCCTACGAGAACTACGGCAGGATTTCCAGCCCCGAGATCGACTCCCTGCTCGGCCGGGCCGTGCATACCCTGGACGCAGGACGCCGCGACCAGCTCTACAACCAGGCCGACCGCCTGATCTGGCAGCTGGGCCACGACGTCCTGCTCTACCAGCGCCCGCAGGTGCTCGCGGTCAGGAAGGGCCTCGCCAACTACGGTGTGCCCGGCCTCGGCGACATCGACTTCACCGCGGTCGGCTGGCAGCGGTAGGGGCGGCTCAGCGTGTCGTAGCCCATCGCCACCGAGGCCAGCGTGACGTGATGGTGCCAGCCGCGGAAGGAGCGGCCCTCGAAGTCGGCGAGCCCGAAGTCCTGCTGGAGCCGGCCGAGGCTCTCGCCCGACAGCGCCCGCAGCTGCGCCAGCGGCAGCACGTCCGACAGCCTGCGCCCGGCCAGATTCGTCAGCCAGTACGTGCGCGGGGTGGGCCGGCCGTACGGCCAGTCGGTGACCAGATGCCTCGGCCGCTGCGGCGGATGCGCCCCCGCGGACCGGGCGCCCGCACCCCCGCCGTGGGGCGCCTCGGTCAGCAGCAGGGCCGGTGCGGACAGCACCTGGGACTGCCGCATCCGGGCCGTCGTCCGGTCCTGCCAGGCGATCGGCATCCGCTTGCGGTGCTGCACGGCGTGCACGGCGAGCTCCGTCAACGTCCCGCTGCCGTACGGGGATCCGGCGCACGGCCTGGGCAGGGTGACCGCGGTGCTGGGCGAGGCCTCGACCAGATACGCCAGCCCCCGCGCCTCGAGCCCGCGCAGCAGGGGCGCCACATCGGCCTCACCCCTCCAGTCCACCAGCACCGGCAGCGGCTCGAGATACCACTCCTCCAGCATCTCGTCGACGGCCTCCAGGACGTACCGCCAGCGCGGCCGGGAGCGCTCCTCCGGCGGCAGATGCGCCTGGGTGCGCAGCCGCTCGTCGCGGTCCCAGCGGGCCGGCAGCATCAGCCGCCAGCTGACCGGAACCCCGCCGTGCCGGCCCACCAGCGAAGTGGCCAGCGCCAGCTGGCAGTTGACCGTGCGCTCCAGCGAGGGCGCGTACTGTCGGGCCACGCCCACGGAGCGGTCGCCGTTCTTCGCGAACACGACCTCGTCGACGCACCAGGCCTCCGACCGGAAGGCCCGGCTCAGCTGCCCGGCGAGCCGCCGGCGCACCGGACCGCACGGCCACGGGCTCTGGTTGACGAACTGCTGGATCTGCTGCACGGCCCGGCGGCCCAGCACCTGCTCGGAGATCCGGGCCGGGGTCTTGCGGCCGGGCACGCCGAGCAGTCCACGGACATAGACCTCTCCCCAGCGCCGCTGGTCGGAGCGGCTGAGGGTGCCGAAGAGGTCCTGGCAGTAGGCGGACAGGTCCACCGGCTCTACGGGCACCTCGTAGGGCGGGCCGAAGTCCGGCTCCGCGGCAAGGATTCCGGGGGGCAGGGTGGTGGTCACGGTTCAGTCCTCCTCGCCCTCTAGCAGGAAGGCGTCGGTGGCCATCAGGGCTTCGCGGACCTCGGGCAGAACGGCGCCGACGACGACGAAGTCGACGTCGAGCCCTGCCTTGGTGCGCTGCACGAGAAGTTCGTTGACCGCGGGCCGGCACATCTCGCTGACCTCGGACAGATGGAACTCCACACGCCGGGGACCCGCGGCCATCACCTCGCCGAGGACCCGGCGGAACTTGTCCAGTTCGCCGCCGTCGACCGCGCCGCCGCAGCGGACGTGCGCGGTGCCGCCGTCGAACTCGCTGCGCATCCTCAGGCGCATCTGCACGGGCTCCAGCTCCACCCGCACCCGCACCGGCCCGTCGCTCTCGGGGAGCTTCACGGTCAGCTCTTTGGCGTCGAAGTGATGGTGCTCGCGCCCGTCGACCCAGACCCGGGTCAGCTCGACCGTCCCGGGCGGCAACAGGTCGGGCGCCACCCGCAGTTCGCGCTCGGGCAGGTCGCCGGGGCGGGGCCGGAAGTACAGGGTGAGCGGCTCGTGGCTGATCAGCAGACCGGTGTAGGCGGCCGCCAGGTAGCACAGCTCCAGCGAGTGGTAGCCGGCCATGGCGTGCGAGCCCTTGAGCCGCTCGGTGCCCACCAGATACGGGATCCCGTCGGCCAGCACGTTGAAGTAGACCCCGCCGTCCTGGTGGTCGAGGAAGAAGGCGTTGTAGAAGGAGGCGGCCTCCCGCGCCAGCCTGAGCGACTCGGGGTCGTCCGCCGTCCCCGCCAGGATCAGATAGGCGAGGATCGCCTGCTCCTGCTGCCACCAGGCCTTGCGGTCGTGCCACACCATCCGGTGGATGCCGCTGTCCGCATCCGCCCGCCGCTCCACCACGTCGTACCAGCCGCCCCGTTGCTGGTCGCTGCCGACCGGCGGCATGATCTCGCCGATCCGCCGGGCGGTCTCGGCGTACTCCTGCTTGTCGTGCAGGGCTCGGATCCGGGTCAGGTTCCAGGCGATCTTCAGGTTGTGCCCGACCACCGCCCGGTCCTGCTGCCAGCCCCAGGTGCGGTCCGGACTCCAGTCCTCGTGGAAGCGCTCCTGCACGAACGGGCTGTCCGGCTCGTCCGGGAAGCGGGCCACGATGGTGTCCGCGGTCTCCTCCAGGAGCTCGGCGAAGTCCTCGCGGCCGGTGGCCAGATAGGCGTTGATCAGATACGCCGGGGCGTGGTCGCCGACCGAGTTCCAGTTCTTGCGGGAGCGGTTGCGGCCCAGCGCGTCGTCGCAGGGGCTGAGGTTGATCGGGTCGATGTGCGAGAAGAAGCCCCCGCGCTCCTCATCACGGAAGTACCGCTGGAACAGGGCGACCGTGCGGTCGATGTCCTCAAGGATCCGCGGATCGCCGGTCACGCGGTACGTCTGGGTCGGCCCGGCCAGCGCATAGATCTGCTCGTACATCGGGATGGCGTCGAAGTCGTCCCCGAACTCCGAGGCGTACACCTTGCGCCGCCCGGTGGGCGTGATGTCCATGCCGTGGTACCAGTAGACGATCCCGTCCTGCTTGTCGTCGACGCGCATGTACTGCCGTAAGTACTCGGTTCCGCTCTCGGCCGCGTCCAGGAACCGGTCCTCGCCGGTCAGCAGATAGGCGGTCGAAAGGCCGTACACCAGCCGGGAGATGGTGTCGGTCTCCTGCCGCACGTTCTCCCCCGCGTGCTCGGGCAGGTGCGCCCCGTCGAGCGTGAGATGGGTGCGGTAGTTGCGCCAGTCGAACTTGCCGTCGGGGAACTGGCCGCGCAGATAGAAGTCGGCGATCGCGGCGGCCTGCTGCACCCACCAGTTGGGATGCTCGAAGACGTAGTGGCCGCGGCTCTCCTCGGGGAAGGTGATCTCCTTCGCCTCGAAGCGCGCGCCGCCCTCCCACTCGTAGAAGATCCCGTACGCGAACAGGAAGCGCCCGGTGCCCAGCATGTCCCGGGTGCGCGAGGTGGTGTCCTGGTAGGGGTCGCCCAGGTTGCGGACGATGCGGGAGACGACGTTGCGGGCCAGATGCACGGTGAACTCGCGGCCGTCGGAGGTGCGCAGCCCGAAACGGTGCTGGGTGGGGCTGTGGTATGTCACATATCCCGCGAGGGTGTCGGAGAAGATACGGCGGTCGGTGGTG
This sequence comes from Streptomyces sp. NRRL S-646, assembly GCF_000720765.1. Taxonomy (GTDB): domain Bacteria; phylum Actinomycetota; class Actinomycetes; order Streptomycetales; family Streptomycetaceae; genus Streptomyces. The sequence goes on along the minus strand of NZ_JODC01000026.1, from coordinate 28,771 downwards.
GCACTCATCTCGTCATGTGCCCTTCTCGTCGGGTAGCGCCACAAGCAGGACGACACTGCGGCCGTGGGCGTGGAAGACGGCCCCGTCGACCGGCTCCTCAGCGCCGGCGGGCAGCAGGTCGTGCGGCCCGGAGCAGGCCGTGTCCAGGACCCGGAACCAGCGGTGGCCCTCGACGGGCGGCAGCTCGAAGTCCAGGCCCAGGTGGTACATGTTCAGGATCAGATGCAGATCGGGGTCACCGTCGAAGCCGCCGAGCGTGGCCGCAAGCACCCGCGCGTCGTCGTGGTCCCAGCCGGGGCACAGCAGCTTGGTGCCGTGCCAGGTGACGTCGGCCTGACCCCGCTCATTGCGGCGCTCGGTGAAGAAGCGGGCCTCACGGAAGGTCCTGAAACGCTTCCGCAGCCCGATGACCCGTTCGGTGAAGGAACGTATCTCCGTTTCCTTCTCCGCCTGGCCCCAGTCCAGCCAGGAGGTCTCGTTGTCCTGGCAGTACGCGTTGTTGTTGCCCTGCTGGCTGTTGCGGAACTCGTCCCCGGCGAGCAGCATCGGCACGCCCCGGCTGAGCATCAGGATCGACAGGAAGTTCTTGATCTGCCGCACCCTGAGCCGCTCCACCTCCTCGGAGTCCGTCGGGCCCTCCACCCCGCAGTTCCAGCTGAAGTTCTCGTGCGCACCGTCGGCGTTCGACTCGCCGTTGGCGTGGTTGTGCTTGTGCTGGTACGAGACCAGGTCGTTGAGGGTGAACCCGTCGTGGCAGGTCACGAAGTTGATGCTGTTGGTGGGCAGCACCTGCTGCGGGAAGAACAGGTCCGCAGAACCGCCGAGCCGGGAGGCGATCTCCCCGACCAGGCCGGCATCCCCGCGTACGAAACGCCGTACGTCGTCCCGGAACGGCCCGTTCCACTGCGCCCAGCGCTTCCCCGGGAACCGGCCGACCTGGTACAGGCCGCCGCCGTCCCACGGCTCCGCGATGATCTTCGTCTCGGCGAGCACCTGCGACAGCTCGATCGCCCAGAGGGCCGGCGGTACGGCCATCTCGTACCCCATGGGCCCGCGGGACATCTCCGAGGCCAGGTCGAAGCGGAAGCCGTCGACATGGTGCTCGGTCACCCAGTACTCCAGGCACTCCAGGATGAACTTGGTGACCATGGGGTGGTTGGCGTTGACCGCGTTGCCGCAGCCCGTGAAGTCCATGTAGCGGCTGCGGTCCTGCGGCCACAGGTGGTAGTACGCCTCGTTGGCGAGGCCCCGGAAGCTGATCGTCGGCCCGTACTCGTTGCCCTCGCTGGTGTGGTTGAAGACCACGTCGAGGATGACCTCGATGCCTGCCCGGTGCAGCGCCTTGACCATGTCCCGGAACTCGGTGATGTGCCCGGCCAGGTGGGGCTCGGCGCAGTAGCCGGTGTGCGGGGCGAAGAAGCCGTACGGGTCGTAGCCCCAGTAGTTGTGCAGCAGTGTGCCGTCCGGGCCGGTGCGCAGGATCTGCGTCTCGTCGAAGTCGAAGACGGGCAGCAGTTCCACGGCGGTGATGCCGAGCCGCTTCAGCTCCGGGATCTTGTCCACGACCGCGGAGAAGGTGCCGGGGTGGGCGGCGCGCGAGGTGGGTGACGCGGTCAGGCCGCGGACGTGCATCTCGTAGATGACCGTGTCCGTCATCGGCGTCCGCAACGGACGGTCGCCCTCCCAGTCGTAGTCGTCGAGGTCGACGACCAGGCTGCGCATGCAGTGCTCCACGTTGTCCCCGCCGCCGATGGCGTGCGTGCGGTCCCAGCAGCTGTTGATGTTGGCCCGCGCATACGGGTCGAGGAGCACCTTGCGGTGATTGAAACGGGCCCCGGAGTGGTGGGTGTTGCGGGGGCCGTCGATCCGGTACGCGTACACCTGCCCCGGGCCGACCCCGGCCACATGGCAGTGCCAGAAGTGGAAACTGCGGTGCCGCTCGGGGTGCAGGCGCACGACGCGGGACGGGAGGGGCGCGTCACAGCGGTCGAACAGCAGCAGGTCGACGCGTGTCGCGTGCTCGGAGAAGAGCGAGAAGTTCACGCCGTCGGCGTCGACGGTGGCGCCCAGTGGCTGTGGGCGCCCCGGTGTGACTCTCGGGACGGCCTCCGGCCGACGCTCCATCGTCAGGCTTCCCTGGGTCTTCACAGAGCTTCACCTCTTGTCACCTGGGAGTACTGGCTCCGAACCAGTCAACAAGCCTTGTAAGGTCGAGTCAAGTGAATTGTAAATCCGGAGGGCGTCACGGAGCCCGGCGCGCGCCGGAGCGCATGGAGGGAGCTGGGGCTTCGCCGGACCTCGGGGAATCTTGCGGAATCCGCACCGGGACAGCGGCGGGCGGCGGGTTGTGGCCAGAGCGGCCGTGAAGGTACGACGAAGCCCCCGGCCGCTTGAGCGGCCGGGGGCTTCGGCTGGTGTCCGAGGGGGGACTTGAACCCCCACGCCCGATAAAGGGCACTAGCACCTCAAGCTAGCGCGTCTGCCATTCCGCCACCCGGACAAGGTGTCTGTCGTGCGGGGTTTCCCCCGCGGCGACGAAGGAAACATTACCAGGCTTTCGAGAGGTCCCCGGTCACCCCCCGTCCGGCGTGAACGGCGTGTGACGGGCCGGGTCCGGTCTTGGGGAGGGGCCGGGCGGGGAGGGAGGATGAGGGGAACCACCAGCAGTGACAGCGGGAGGAAGCAGCGTGAGCGAGACGGACACGGCCAGGGGCGTCACCGGCGAGGACGAGGTCGTGGACCTCTGCCGCGAGCTGATCCAGATCGACACCAGCAACTACGGCGACCACTCGGGTCCGGGTGAGCGGGAGGCGGCCGAGTACGTCGCGGAGAAGCTCGCCGAGGTGGGTCTCGAATCGAAGATCTTCGAGTCGCACCCGGGCCGGGCCTCCACGGTCGCCCGGATCGAGGGCGAGGACCCGTCACGGCCCGCCCTCCTCATCCACGGCCACCTCGACGTCGTACCGGCCAACGCCGACGACTGGACCCACCACCCCTTCTCCGGCGAGGTCACCGACGGCTGCGTGTGGGGCCGCGGGGCCGTCGACATGAAGGACATGGACGCGATGACCCTGGCGGTCGTGCGCGACCGGCTGCGCAGCGGGCGCCGGCCCCCGCGCGACATCGTCCTCGCCTTCCTCGCCGACGAGGAGGCGGGCGGCAAGTTCGGCGCCCGGCACCTGGTCGAGAAGCACCCCGGTCTCTTCGAGGGCGTCACCGAGGCGATCAGCGAGGTCGGCGGCTTCTCCTTCACGGTCAACGAGCAGCGGCGGCTCTATCTGATCCAGACCGCCGAGAAGGGCATGCACTGGATGAAGCTGACCGTGGCAGGCACCGCCGGTCACGGTTCGATGATCCACCGGGACAACGCCATCACCGAGCTGTCGGAGGCCGTCGCGCGGCTCGGGCGGCACAGGTTCCCGGTGCGGGTGACGAAGACCACCCGGGCCTTCCTCGACGAACTCGGCGACGCGCTCGGCACCGAGCTGGACCCGGAGGACATGGAGGGGACCCTGGCCAGGCTCGGCGGCATCGCCAAGCTCATCGGCGCGACCCTGAGCAACACCGCCAACCCCACACAGCTGGGCGCCGGTTACAAGGTCAACGTCATCCCCGGCGAGGCCACGGCGCATGTCGACGGCCGCTTCCTGCCCGGGTTCGAGGAGGAGTTCCTCGCCGACCTGGACAAGATCCTCGGGCCCAAGGTGCAGCGCGAGGACGTGCATGCCGACAAGGCCGTCGAGACCACCTTCGACGGAGCGCTGGTGGACGCCATGCAGTCCGCGCTGGTGGCCGAGGACCCGGCGGCCAAGGCGATCCCGTACATGCTCTCCGGCGGCACGGACGCCAAGTCCTTCGACGAGCTGGGCATCCGCGGCTTCGGCTTCGCACCGCTCAAGCTGCCCCCGGAGCTGGACTTCGCGGGCATGTTCCACGGTGTCGATGAGCGGGTGCCGGTCGACGGCCTGAAGTTCGGCGTGCGCGTGCTGGACCGCTTCATCGACGCCTCGTGACCTTCGTAATCGTCCGCACGTGCGGAGCGGGACCGAGAAGGGTGAATGCGACCATCAGCTCGTAGCTCCATTACTTCCTCCTCGTTACAGGTAATGCGATCAGCAACACGAGATCGCTTTTGCCAACAAGGAGGAATAATGCTCAAGAAGGTCGTCGCTGCTGCGGCTGCCACTGGTGGTCTGGTTCTCGCGGGTGCGGGCCTGGCCGTCGCCGACGCCGGTGCTCAGGGTGCCGCGGTGCACTCCCCGGGTATCGCTTCCGGCAACGTCGTTCAGGTGCCCGTTCACGTCCCCGTGAACGTCTGCGGCAACACGATCTCCGTGATCGGGCTGCTGAACCCCGCCTTCGGCAACACCTGCATCAACAAGTGACGTCGACCCGCTGAGGGTCGTCACGCCCGTCGGCTCCGGAGCGCGCGCCATGCGCTCCGGAGCCGACCGGCCTTTTCGCGAATTTCCACGCGAGATGTCGCGAGATTCCAGGTCAGGAATGAAGGCAGGGAGAATTCAGCAATGCGACAGGTCACCCGCAAGGGCCTGATGACGGTGATGGCGGCGACCGGTGTGCTCGCCGCGGCGGGCGGTTACGCCCACGCCGACTCGGGAGCCAACGGCTCCACTTCGGACTCGCCCGGCGTACTGTCCGGCAACACGGTGCAGGCGCCGGTACATGTGCCGGTGAACGTCTGCGGCAACACGGTCAACGTCGTCGGACTCCTCAACCCGGCGAGCGGCAACGAGTGCAGCAACGAGGGCGGCGGCGGGGCCCACGCCGGCGGACACTCCAGTCACTCGCCCGGCATCGGCTCGGGCAACACTGTCCAGGCGCCGGTCGACGTGCCGGTGAACGTCTGCGGCAACACGGTCAACGTCGTCGGACTGCACAACCCGGCGCACGGCAACGAGTGCAGCAACGGGGGCGGCGGCAGTTCGTCCGGCGGGCACGGCGGTTCCGGCGGCGGATCCCAGGCCAACGGACACGCCAGTGACTCGCCCGGCATCGGCTCGGGCAACACCGTCCAGGCGCCGGTCGACGTGCCGGTCAATGTCTGCGGCAACAGCGTCAACATCGTCGGCATCGGCAACGCCGCCGAGGACAACGAGTGCGCCAACGGCGGCTCGGGCGGCGGGCACTCGACACCTCCGGGAGGCGGCCACCAGACGCCGCCGCCCGGGCACCCGGGTCACCCCGGTCACCCGGGTCACCCGGGTCACCCCGGACATCCGGGCAGCCCCGGCCACCCGGGCAACCCGAACCAGCCCGGTCACCCCGGCAACCCGAGCACGCCGGGCGGTTCCTCGCACACCAACCACCCGGGCACCCAGACGGTGACCCAGCCGCAGGGCAGCGCACAGCTTGCGCACACCGGCAGCGACCTGCCGATCGGCGTCGTGCTCCCGGTGGGCGCCGGGGCACTGCTGGCCGGCGCGGTCATGTACCGCAAGGCGCGCGCTTCGGTCTGAACCGGCGCATCTCCACGTCAAGCACCGCAATCTTCCCCTACGGTGCACAGAACGGAGCGGGCCCCGTGCTGGCGGGGCCCGCTCCGTTTCCGTCGTCTCCGTCGTCGCCTCAGCTCACCACGTGGCCCGCACCTGGCGGATGATCCGCCGGCGCAACCGCACCCGGCGGCTGCCGTCGCGCAGCAGGCTCAGACGGTCCAACTCCCAGTGTCCGTACTCGGCATGGTCCGTCAGCAGGCGTGTGGCGTCCTTGCGGGAAACCCCGCGCGGTACGTACACGTCGACAAATTCGTATTCCGGCATCGCATCTATTGTGCGGGCTGGGGCCCGGTACGGATAGCGTCTGCACTATGTCTGATGCTGCGCAGCCCACCGCTGCCGAGGTACGAGCCGCCGCCGAGGCGGTCAAGACCGCGCTCGACCGCCACCTGGCCGCGGTCGAACGCAGGTCCGGGGAGGATGACCAGGCCGTCTACGAGGCGTTCAACGAGCTGGCCGCGGCCGCCGAGACGTACGACGAGCTGCTCTACGACCGCTATGACGAGGTCACGCCCTTCGAGATCCCCGGTGCGGAGGACACGCTGCCGCCGTACACGGGCCCCGAGGAGCCGAACGCGCTGAGTGTGCTGATCCGCCGCGACTACGCCGTGGCGGAACCGCATCGGCTGCTGGCGCAGGCGCAGCGGGTGGAGGCGGCGGACGACGACGGGCGGGGGGCGGAGACCTCCGCGACCGTGCACGGGGCGCTGAGCGTCCTGTTCGGCGAGTTCGAACCGGACGAGATCGCCTCGCGACACAAGGAGTTCGGCCTTGAGGAGGGCGACTCCACGCTCTGGGTGACGGCTGCGGACGAACCGGCCGAGCCGGGCGACTGGTTGGAGGCGCCGTTCGAGCAGATCGATCCGCAGCGGGTGGTCTGCCGCTTCGATGTCAGCGCGGTCTTCGACGACGAGATCGACGACGGCCGCCTGGCCGGCGTGGACGACGACGACCTCGAGGACGACCTCGACACCGATCTGGACGGCGACGAGGACCTGGAGCCACTGGACGCGGACCGCTAGCGCGGGCCGCTGAGGCCGGGTCGGGCCGAGCTGTCGCTGCGGCGGCGTTCACGGATGATCTCCGTGAACGCCGCCGCTGTTCGTGCGCGTGGTGGGTGCCTGGCTGCGGGGCGTCTGTGGCTGGTCGCGCCCACGCGGCGGTAGCCGCACATTCAACACAGCCCCGCGCCCCTTGGGAGGCTGTCGGGACCCCCGGTCAGCCGGTGGCCGGTACCTGTGTGCTGAGCAGTAGCGGCAGGCGGGTCGTGCGCGGCTTGGCCGGGACCTCGGCGACGGCCCGGGGGAGTGCCTGGTCCACGCCGTGGACCACGGACAGGTGGCGGTCCGCCCTGCCGAACGCCGTGTAGACCCACGGCCGGCTGAGGGACTGCGCCGCGTCCCCGGGCAGCACCACGACCACCGCGGGCCACCGGGTGCCGACCGCCTGGTGCGCGGTCAGCGCCCACCCGTGCCGCACGGACTGCTCCACCCGCTCCTTCGGTACGACGACGGGGGTGCCCGCGCATGACAGGTGCAGTCCGTCGGCGTCGGCCGTCACGACCGTGCCCGCTGCCGTACGGCCGGGTGCGGGCGAGTAGGCGATCCGGTCACCGGGGTCGAAGCCGCCGAAGCGGCCGGGGCCGGGGTTGAGGCGCTCCTTCAGCGCCGCGTTGAGCGCGCGGGTGCCGGCCGCGCCGCCGTGGCCCGGCGTGATCACCACGGTCTGCTCGGGCGGCACGCCGATCGCCCGGGGCACCGAGTCGGCGACGAGCTGAACGGTCCGGTGGACCGCCTCGCCCGCGTCCCGCACGGGGACGATCACGACCTCCTTGCCGGGGGCCTCGACCTGGTTGAGCTCACCGATGCCGATGCCTGAGACCAGCTCGCCCAGGGGGCCGAGGTCCGGCCGCCGCGAGGCGATCCGAGGGCAGACCCGTGCCGCCAGCAGATCGGCGAACACCCGCCCGGGCCCGGCCGACCACAGCACCCCCGGATCCCCGGCCAGCACCAGCCGGGCACCGTCGGGCAACGACTCGACGAGCAGGGCCCCCGTCTCGACGTCCAGTTGGGGCGCGTCGAGCACGATGAGAAGATCCAGATCCAGCGCCCCTTCCGCGTCCCGCCCGGGCCCCTCGTCACCGGAGAGAAGCCCGGCGACGCTGACGACGCCGGACGCAGCGAGCCCGCCTGCGGCCCCGTCCACCTCGGACCCGGATCGACCCTGCGTGCGGTTGTCGGGCAGGGCGCCGCTTGCTGCGGTGTGGTCCGGCGTGGTGCTGCCCGCCGTGCCGCCGCCCGGCGCGGGCCCGTCCCCTGCGGTGTCGTCCGGGGTGCGGCCGTTGGACGTGCCGCCGCTCGCCCCGGTGGGGGCCGGCGTGGTGTCGCCCTCTGGAACCCGGTCCGCAGCGGTGCCGCTCCCTTCGTTGCCGCCCGGCAGGGACCCGCTCAACGCTGCGAAGCGGTCGCGGCCGGCGGGGCTGTGTGTGGCGGCCCAGGCGCGCAGGCCGAGGGCGGCTGCTGTCTGCAGCAGTGCCGCCGGTTCGGCCAGGGACGCCTCGCCGCCGGTGTGCAGGACCAGGCCGTGGCCCGCGACCGCGCGGATGAGCTCGGCGGTGGAGTCCGGCGCGGCGGCGGCCTCGCTTTCCCAGGCCTCGGCCGAACCGTCCTCCTTCGGCACCGAGTTGATCAGGCGGGCCAGTCCGTCGGCGAGGCTCTCCTCCGCGAGCGCACAGCGTTCCAGGCCGACCAGGATCCGTACCGGACGCTCCTCGGCCTCCTCGCCCTCCTCGGCCGTCTGCGGTGCCGGAGCGGTCGGGTCGAGGGCGTCCTGGAAGACCAGGGCCTCGCCCTCCGCGACAGCGCTCTGCACGGCCGCGTCTGCGTCGGTCACGCCCCGCTGGGACAGCGCCGCGGTGAGCGCCGGCATCTCCAGCGCCGTGTGCCCCGCGAGCGCCGCCTGCTCCAGCAGCCACCCCGTCAGCGCCCGGCCCCGCCGCTCGTCGTCCGGACGGCACTCCGCGCCGAGCAGCGCCCGCGCGAAGCCGTCGGCCTGCTCGGGCCGCACACCGCCGACGCGCAACAGCAGCCAGGGATCCGCCCGCAGAACTCCGTCCGCGCCCTCGCCGAGGACCGCGGCGACCTGCGGTGCGAGCGCGTCCGGTGCGCCGCCGTCGCTCAGCACGCCCCGTACCGCGTCGACGGCCTCCGGCGCGGGAGCAGCGGGCGCGGCCGCGGGCGCCGACTGCGGACGCCGTACCGGCTCGGGGGCGGGGCGGCGCGGAGCGGACTCGCTGAACACGGTGGCCACGGGCTTCTCGCCGCTCTCCACGGCACGGACGGCGGCCAGCAGATCGGCGGCCTTCCCGCTGAGCTTCGCTCCGGCCTCGACGGGCCCCGCCTTCTCCGCCTTGCGCCGCTCGATCCGCTCCCGCTCCAGCCGCTGAGCCGCCAGCTCGGCCTCGGCTTCGGACAGTTGAGCCGCGGAGTCGCCGTCACCGCCTGTTCCGGCCGACGGGACCGGGACGTCGGGTTCGCCGCTCTGCCCCGCGGCGCCCGGCGTCCCCGGCTCGGCGTTCTCTGCGTCCTCGGTGGGCTCGGGCTCCGTGCTCACAGCGTGCTCCAGTCGTGATCGGGATAGCGGTGCACGGGCACCGACACGTCGTCGAGCGCCCGGCAGATCTCGTCAGGAAGAGTAAGGGCCTCCACTGACAATGCCGCCGTGAGCTGCTGGGAGTTGCGCGCACCGACGACGGGTGCGGCCACGCCGGGCCGGTCGCGGATCCAGGCGAGGGCGACCTGGAGGGGAGTCACCGCGAGCCCGTCCGCCGCGGTCTGCACGGCGTCCACGATGCGGCTCGCGGTGTCGTCGAGGTACGGCTCGACGAAGGGCGCCAGGTGCTCGGAGGCGCCGCGCGAGTCGGAGGGCACGGCCTCGCCCCGGTACTTGCCCGTCAGGACCCCGCGGCCCAGCGGGGAGGACGGCAGCAGGCCGATGCCCAGGTCCAGCGCGGCCGGCAGCACCTCGCGTTCCACGCCGCGCTGCAGCAGCGAGTACTCCATCTGCGTGCTCGCCAGCCGGGTCCGCAGCCCGGGAGCCGCCAGCTGCCACGTCGCCGCCTTGGCGAGCTGCCAGCCGCAGAAGTTGGAGACGCCGGCATAGCGCGCCCGGCCGCTGCTGACCGCCAGGTCGAGGGCCTGGAGGGTCTCCTCGAGCGGGGTGTACGGGTCGAAGGCGTGGATGTGCCAGACGTCGACGTAGTCCGTGCCGAGCCGGGTCAGCGAGGCGTCCAGCGCGGAGAGCAGGTGCCCGCGCGAGCCGTCGACCCTGCGGTCCGGGTCCGGCACACTGCCCGCCTTGGTCGAGATCACCAGGTCCCGGCGCGGAACCAGGCCTTCTATCAGGCGTCCGAGCAGGTACTCGGCCTCTCCGTCGCCGTACACGTCCGCGGTGTCGACAAGGCTTCCGCCCGCCTCCCAGAACGTCTTCAAGAGGTCCGCGGCGTCGTGCTCGTCGGTGTCCCTGCCCCAGGTGAGCGTGCCGAGTCCGATACGGGACACACGAAGGCCGGTCCGGCCGAGATACCTCTGCTCCATGAACGCCGAGATTACTGGCCTGAACCATCGGCGTGGGGGCCTGTGGACAACCAGTTTCCACGCGCTAGGGTCTGCCGAACAGGGACGTTACTGATCGGTAAGGGGCAGGCGCATGCAGCTCGGGATCAACCTCGGCTACTGGGGTGCCGGAATGGACGCGGACAACCTGGAGGTCGCCAAGGAGGCCGACCGGCTCGGGTACGCCGTGTGCTGGGCCGCCGAGGCCTACGGTTCGGACGCGGCCACCGTGCTCAGCTGGGTCGCCGCCCAGACCGAGCGGATCGACGTCGGGTCGGCCATCTTCCAGATCCCGGCCCGCCAGCCCGCGATGACCGCGATGACCGCCGCCACCCTCGACTCGCTCTCCGGCGGCCGCTTCCGCCTCGGCCTCGGGGTCTCAGGACCGCAGGTCTCCGAGGGCTGGTACGGCGTCAAGTTCGACAAGCCGCTGGCACGCACGCGTGAGTACGTCGAGATCGTGCGCAAGGCGATGACGCGCGAGCGGCTCTCGTTCGAGGGCGAGCACTGGACGCTGCCGCTGCCCGGCGGCCCGGGCAAGCCGCTCAAGCTGACCGTGCACCCCGAGCGCGAGCACATCCCGCTGTACATCGCCGCGATCGGCCCGAAGAACCTCGAGCAGACCGGTGAGATCGCCGACGGCGCCCTGCTGATCTTCCCCTCGGCCGAGCACCTCGAGGAGACCACGATCAAGTACCTGCGCGCAGGGCGCGAGAAGGCCGGCAAGACCCTCGACGGCTTCGACGTCTGCCCGACGCTCCCGCTCTCCGTGGGCGAGGACAAGGACGTGGCCACCCTTGCCGACGCGTTCCGTCCCTACACCGCGCTGTACGTCGGCGGCATGGGCAGCGCCAAGCAGAACTTCTACAACCAGCTCGCCCAGCGCATGGGGTTCGAGGCGGCGGCCGCAGAGGTCCAGGAGAAGTACCTGTCCGGCGACAAGCAGGGCGCCGCGGCCGCGATCCCGCACGACCTGATCGACAAGACGGCGCTGCTCGGTTCCGTGGACCGCATCGCGGACCGGATGAAGGAGTACGCGGCGGCCGGAGTCACCACCCTGAGCCTGAACCCGGCCGGCTTCACGCTGGAGGAGCGGATCGCCTCGCTCCGCGCCGGCACCGAAGCCCTGGAGCGCGCCGGACTGGCGTAACGCACGGTCCGGGGCGGCAGGGGAGAGGTTTCTGCGGCCGTGGTGGGGGCTCGGGGGTCTTCCCCGCCACGGCCGTCACGGGGAACAACGCGCCCGGGCGCGCACGGTTACGCCTCCGAACCGACCCCTTGGGTCCTCCTTTTGGCGGAGTTGTCCGACACAGCTGTTGCAGCACCTCTTACGCCGCATTTGACTCGTTCTTTGCGGAAGCCCGCGGAATGCGGCGGGGACCGGCAGGACAGAGACCGGCAGAGAGGTGCCCACGATGCTTTCGGCCAGGAGTCTTTTCCAGGAGATCCTCGACGACGACGAGTCGTTCGCCCTGTTCTGCTCCATCGCGGCCAGCGGGGAGTCCCAGGGTGGCTGGGAGAACGGGCGGATCGCCGCGCTCGTCCCGAACAGCGAACGCGCCCTCGCCTCCAAGATCACCCGGCACGGCGCAGACGAGGACAAGCACGGGCGGATCTTCAACGCCCTGATGAAGAAGCGCGGTCTCAAACCCGTCCCCGTACCGCCCGAGACCGACTACACGATGCTCCTGGAGAAGAACGGCATCGGTCTCCCCCACGAGAAGCTCAAGAGCGACGAGCCGCTCACCGTGCAGGACATCGTCGCCTACCTGTCCCACAGCCGGGTCACCGAGCAGCGCGCCTCCGAGCAGATGGAACTCCTGCGCCGGCACTTCGCCGACCACCCCGACATCGGCCGGGCGGTACGGATGATCTCCGACGACGAGGACAACCACCTGGCCTACTGCCACGAGGAGTTGCTGCGCTTCGCGTACGCAGGACACGGCCGCGCCATCCAGCGCACGCTGCGGGAGTGCGCGCTCGCGGAGATCCGCATCTACCGGGACGTCAGCCTCGCCGTCATGGACCACATGGGGCGCATCCTCGGCTGGCCGAGGGCCAAGTCGGCGCTGCTCGCCGCCGGCATCCACGCCGTCTACGCGTACGAGCGGTGCGCGGGCTGGCGGCGCATGGTGAGCCTGCGGATGCCCGAGCGGCGCGACGCACTCGGCTCACCCGCCACGACGGCACCCGGATTCGCGTGAGTCACAGCCAGTCCCGGTGCTTGAAGAGGCGGTACAGCAGCACCTCCAGGGCGGCCATCGCCAGGATCACCGCCGGGTACGACCACCCCCAGCGCAGCTCCGGCATGTGCCTGAAGTTCATCCCGTAGACCCCCGCGATCATCGTGGGGACCGCCGCCATGGCCGCCCACGCGGAGATCTTCCGCATGTCGTCGTTCTGCCGCACGCTCATCTGCGCGAGATGCGCCGACAGGACGTCCGAGACCAGCCGGTCCAGGCCCTCCACCGACTCGTTCACGCGCGTCAGGTGGTCGCTCACGTCCCGGAAGAAGGGCTGCGCCTTCTCGTGCACGAAGGGCACCCGGGCGCTGAAGACGCCGCCGCCCGCCAGCCGGGCCAGCGGCTGCGCCAGCGGGCCAGTGGCCCTGCGGAACTCCAGGATCTGCCGTTTGAAGGCGTAGATGCGGGACGCCGTGTGTCGCGAGCCCCCGCCGGTCGGCGAGAACACCTCCGCCTCCAGCTCCTCCAGGTCGGTGCCCAGCTCGCCGGCCACCTCCACGTAGTGGTCGACCACGGCGTCGGCGATCGAGTACAGCACCGCCGTGGGGCCGTGCCGGAGCATTTCGGGCTCCTCCTCCAGCCGGTGCCGCACGGCCGCGAGCGGCGCCTCCTCGCCGTGCCGCACCGTCACCACGAACGAGTCGCCGATGAAGACCATGACCTCCCCGGAGGTGACGATGTCGCTCTTCGCCTCGTACCCGACCGGCTTGAGGACCATGAACAGCGAGTCGTCGTACACCTCCAGCTTGGGCCGCTGATGCGCGTTCAGGGCGTCCTCGACGGCCAGCGGATGCAGCCCGAACTCCTCCGAGACCCGGTCGAACTCCTTCTCCGTCGGCTCGTACAGGCCGATCCAGACGAAGGCGTCGCGCCCGCGACGGCACTGCGCCAGGGCGTGCGAGAAGTCCGCAGGCCCCTCCGTCCGGTGCCCGTCCCGGTAGATGGCGCAGTCGACGATCACGGAGCGTATTCTCCCGCCCCACGCCCGCCGATGCACCCCCGCGTATGCCTACCCTTGGCCGCATGCCCACGCTGATCCTGGTCCGGCACGGACGTTCCACCGCCAACACCGAGGGGGTGCTCGCCGGCTGGACGCCCGGTGTCGCTCTCGACGAGCGCGGCGCCGCACAGGCCGCCGCACTGCCCGCGCGGCTCGCCGCGCTGCCGATCTCCGAGGTCGTCAGCAGCCCGCTGCAGCGCTGCCAGGAGACGATCCGGCCGCTGCTTGACGCCCGCCCCGAGCTGACCGCGCATTCCGACGAGCGGATCGGGGAGGCCCACTACGGCGACTGGTCCGGCCGCAAGCTCGCCGAGCTCAAGGACGAGCCGCTGATGGAGGTCGTGCAGGCGCACCCGTCGGCCGCCGCGTTCCCCGGCGGTGAATCGATGCGTGCGATGCAGACCCGCGCCGCCGAAGCCGTACGAGAATGGAACGCGCGCGTGGAGCGCGACCACGGCGCCGACGCCGTCTACGTCATGTGCTCGCACGGCGACATCATCAAGTCGCTCGTCGCGGATGCACTCGGACTTCATCTCGACCTTTTCCAGAGGATTTCCGTTGAACCGTGTTCCATCACCGCGATCCGTTACACACGTCTGAGGCCGTTTCTCGTACGGCTCGGTGACACCGGCGATTTCGCCTCGCTGGCGCCGCGCGAGGAACCCCCGGCCGACGACGCCACGGTCGGGGGCGGTGCGGGCGCACCGTGATCGTCGGGCGCAGTAGGGTGAAGCGGTCGCAGTAGCCCCGCACCCGTCCGCACCAGCAGTCCGTGCGGTCATCCGGTCCGATGTCGATCCACGATTCCAGGAGACAGGACGTGTCCCGTCAGGTGTTCCTCTACGACCCCCCGGACCGCTTCGTGGCCGGTACGGTCGGTATGCCCGGACGCCGTACGTTCTTCCTCCAGGCCACCGCGGGCCCCCGCGTGACCAGCGTGGCCCTGGAGAAGACCCAGGTCGCCGCCCTGGCCGAGCGCATGGACGAACTGCTCGACGAGGTCGTACGGCGCAGTGGCGGCAGCGCCGCCGTCCCGGCCGTGTCGCCCGCCGAGATCTCCGACACCGATCCGCTGGACACCCCCGTCGAGGAGGAGTTCCGGGTCGGCACCATGGCCCTCGCCTGGGACGGCGAGGAACAGCGCATGATCGTCGAGGCGCAGGCTCTCGTGGAGCTCGACGCCGACTCCGAGGAGGACCTCGCCGAGGCGGAGGAGCGCCTGCTCCAGGACGAGGAGAACGGGCCCCCGATGCTGCGGGTCCGGCTGACCGGCGCGCAGGCACGGGCCTTCGCCAAGCGCGCCCTCGACGTCGTCAACGCCGGGCGGCCGCCGTGCCCGCTGTGCAGCCTCCCGCTCGACCCGGAAGGACACGTATGTCCGCGCCAGAACGGATACCGCCGCGGAGCGTGACGACCGACGAGCCGCTCGCCGACCTGCTCACGCACGGCGAGCTCACTGTGCGCGGCCGTATCCGCGAGGCGTCCAACGCGGCGCTGTACTGCACGATCTCCCACGACGGCCGGGAAGCGTCCTGCATCTACAAGCCCGTCGCCGGTGAGCGGCCCCTGTGGGACTTCCCCGACGGCAATCTCGCCCGGCGCGAGGTGGCTGCCTACGAGGTCTCCGAGGCGACCGGCTGGGGGCTCGTTCCGCCCACCGTGCTGCGGGAGGGGCCGTACGGCGAGGGCATGGTCCAGCTGTGGATCGAGGTGAGCCCCGAGGCCGAGCTGCTCGCCCTGGTCGACGGTGAGGAGCCGGAGCCGGGCTGGAAGGCGATCGGCTTCGCGGAGGTCGGCGACGGGCAGACGGCGCTGCTGGTGCACGCCGACGACGAGCGGCTGCGCCGACTCGCCGTGCTCGACGCCGTGATCAACAACGCGGACCGCAAGGGCGGCCATCTGCTGCCCACGGCCCACGGCCGGTTGTACGCGATCGACCACGGGGTGACCTTCAACACCGAGAACAAGCTCAGGACGCTGCTGTGGGGCTGGGCGGGGGAGCCGCTGGAGCCGGAGGCGGTCGACGTCCTCAAGGCCCTCCAGGAGGCCCTGGGCGCCGAAGGAGCCCTGGCCACGCGGCTGGCGGGGCTGATCACGGAGGCCGAACTCGAAGCCACGCGCGCGCGTGTCGCCGTACTCCTGGAGACGGGCAAGCATCCTGAGCCGAGCGGCGAGTGGCCGGCAATCCCCTGGCCGCCCGTCTGAGAACTCCGGTGGGGTTACGCGCCCCCAAAGGGGCGCGGGGCTGTATCGATATGCGGCTCCGCCGCGTGGGCGCGACAAGCCCCCACCGGCCCGCGGTGTACCCCCTACCCCAGCGGAGCGATATCGCGCAAGAGCGCCTTACCGGCCATCCGGCCCGGTCCGGTTCGTATGCGGAACTTCCGTCCGGTTACGCTCATGACATGCATGCCTGGCCCGCTTCCGAGGTCCCCGCCCTGCCTGGTCAGGGCCGCGACCTGAGGATCCACGACACCGCGACCGGCGGTCTGGTCTCCCTCGACCCCGGTCCCGTCGCCCGTATCTACGTCTGCGGCATCACGCCGTACGACGCGACCCACATGGGTCACGCGGCGACCTACAACGCGTTCGACCTCGTTCAGCGCGTGTGGCTCGACACCAAGCGGCAGGTTCAGTACGTCCAGAACGTCACCGACGTGGACGATCCGCTGCTGGAGCGGGCGCACCGTGACGGCATCGACTGGGTGGCCCTCGCCGAGCAGGAGACGGCCCTCTTCCGCGAGGACATGACCGCCCTGCGAATGCTGCCGCCGCAGCACTACATAGGCGCCGTCGAGGCGATACCCGGCATCGTGCCGCTCGTCGAGCGGCTGCGGGACGCGGGCGCCGCCTACGAACTCGACGGCGACATCTACTTCTCCGTGGAGTCCGACCCCAACTTCGGCAAGGTGTCCGGCCTGGACGCCGCCGCCATGCGGCTGCTGTCCGCCGAGCGCGGCGGCGACCCGGACCGTCCGGGCAAGAAGAACCCGCTCGACCCGATGCTGTGGATGGCCGCCCGGGAGGGCGAACCCAGCTGGGACGGCGCATCGCTCGGCCGGGGCCGCCCCGGCTGGCACATCGAGTGCGTGGCCATCGCCCTGGACCACCTCGGCATGACCTTCGACGTGCAGGGTGGCGGCTCCGACCTCGCCTTCCCGCACCACGAGATGGGCGCCTCGCACGCCCAGGTGCTGACCGGCGAGTTCCCCATGGCCAAGGCATACGTCCACGCCGGCATGGTCGCCCTCGACGGCGAGAAGATGTCCAAGTCCAAGGGCAACCTGGTCTTCGTGTCCAAGCTGCGCCGCGACGGCGTGGACCCGGCCGCGATCCGGCTGGCGCTGCTCGCCCACCACTACCGGGCCGACTGGGAGTGGACCGACCAGGTCCTCGAGGACGCCGTGGCCCGGCTCGGGCGCTGGCGCGCCGCCGTCTCCCGGCCCGACGGGCCGCCCGCGGAGGCCCTGGTCGAGGAGATCCGCGGGGCTCTCGCGAACGATCTGGACGCTCCGGCCGCGCTCGCCGCGGTCGACCGCTGGGCCGCACAGCAGGACACCGAGGGCGGTACGGACATCGGCGCACCCGGTGTCGTGTCGCGGGCGGTGGACGCTCTGCTGGGCGTGGCCCTGTAGCCGCAGCTGGCAAGGCACAGGAAAGGGGCGCTTCCTCCGTGGAGGAAGCGCCCCTCGTGTCACTTCGCGCGGGTCGGACCGTGTGGATCAGACCTGTGGATCAGATCCTGCGGATCTGGATGCTGCGCAGGACCTGCGGTGAGCCGGAGTCCCAGATGCCGACGACCTGGTGGCCGAACGCGAAGGCCTCCTGGACCTGGTCGTGGGTCTGGGCGTTCGGGTTGGCGAAGATCCTCAGCTGGCCGTTGATGCGCAGCGCGATGAGGCTGGGCTGCCCGGGCAGCGGCTGGACGACGTCGATGTAGCCGTCCGCGACGCCGGCCTGCAGCACCTGAGCCTGCACCTGCTGCTGGGCGTGCTGCGCGGCGGCCTGGGCGATCTGGTGGAGGTGCTGCTGCACCTGCTGCTCGGCCTGTTGCTGCGGGCTCATCTGCTGCTGGCCCATGTGCTGCTGCTGGCCGAGCTGCTGAAGCAGCTGCTGGAAGGGCTGCTGCTGGCCGAGCTGCTGGAGCTGCTCCAGCGAGCCGCCCATACCCATGGGCTGCTGCTGTCCGAACGGCTGCTGGCCGTAGCCCTGCTGCTGCCCGAACGGCTGTTGCTGGCCGTAGCCCTGCTGCTGCCCGAACGGCTGCTGCTGGTGCTGCTGGTAGGGCGACGTGCTCGGGAACTGCTGGCCTTGCTGTTGTCCCAGTTGGCTCATCTGCGGGGTGGTGCTCATGCGGGTGTCACCTTCCCTTGATGGTTGGGATGCGTCAGCCCGTGACGACCAGGCCGACGATCTCGTCGTCCGAGAACCACACTCGGACGTCGGGCCGTCCCCCTGCGAAGGCGGAGTGCACCGCCTGGCGGATTTCCGGGGACGGATGGTTCAGGTTCCGCCAGGCACCGGCCACGAACAGCCTCAGCCTGGGCGGGAGTTCACGGGGGTACGGCAGCAGCTCGTCCCAGTACCGTTCGGCCTGGCCCGAGCCGACCGCCTCCGGCAGCAGATGGGTGACCGCCGCCTTGATGTCGGGCCGGTTGCCGATCCGCTGCGAGGCGGGCCGGCCCGGCGCGTCCTGCTGTGGGGAGCCCGTGGCCCGCAGCACCTCGCGGGCCCGCTCCGGGGACATCGGCTGCTGGGCGGCCGCCTTGAGCATGCCCTGCAGTGCCGCCAGGGCGCCGACCACCACCGGGGAGGCGGAGGAGGTCCCGGAGAACGTGTCCGTGTACCAGGCGATCTCCTCGGGCCCGCCCTGCAGATCGCCGGGCTTGTCCCAGAAGCCGCCGGTGGTCGTCACCTCGCGTCCCCAGCCCTGGGCGTCCAGCCGGGCGCCGTAGTTGGAGAACGCGAGCCTGGAGCGGTCCGGGCCGTGGTCGCGGCCGTGCGTGCCGGGCGGCGGTGCGCCCGCCCCGACCAGGACGGCACCGGAGGACTGGTTGGAGGGATTGAACGGGTTGCGCCACCACTCGGGGAATTCGTCCGGGCGGCGCTCGTAGACCGCATCGTCCAGCGACTCCCCGCCGTTGCCGGCCGCCTCGACGACGAGGACGCCCTTGGCGGTGGCATACCGGATCGCCGCGTAGTCGTCCGGCCACCACTCGACGGCGACATAGCCGCGCTGGTCGTCGCGCTCGGCGTACTCGAACCGCGGTCCGGGGCGGTGCAGTTCGATCAGTACGACGTCGCCGGGGCCGAGCCGGTCGGCCGCCGCGTGGATCGCGGCCGCCGTGCCGATGCCCTGGAAGGACGCGGCCGCGGTCACCGCCTCGGGCACGATGCCGTTGACGCCGTATTCGTTGCGGTCGCCGCCGATCACGCCGATCACGGCCGTGCCGTGGTTGCGCCAGGCGAGATCGGTCAGCGGGGTGCCGACCACGACGCCGGCCAGCTTGGCGGCCAGGTCCTCATGGCCCAACTGCCAGGCGCCCTCGACATCGATGACCGTCACACCCTGACCCGACCCACCGGGGCGCTGCCAGGCCCAGTGGGCGTCTATCCCCTCCGGCGCGGGGCGCAGATAGCCTTGCCGGCTGCTGAAGTCGGGGGTGACGGGCGCCCCTTCCTTCAGCCGGCCGCTCTCCTCCGCCAAGGACGCCGGTACGGCACCGGGCTTGATGTACGCCGTCTCGATGCCCGGCAGCGCGGCGATCCGCGAGCGCAGTTCCTCGGCGCGGCTCTCGCCGCCGCGCACCCGGTAGAACATCGCGAGGTCTGGCACGTTGCCGTCGCTCGGCGAGGCGGACTGCTGCAGCCGCTCCTCGCTGCCGAACAGCGGCTCCAGGGCCAGCTGTTCATCGCTGAGGAACATGTTGAGAGCGGATACGTCGGCTCCCGCCGCCGAGCGCACGCCCTCGGCCTGGGCGCGCAGCCGGGCCTCGGGACGGGCGACGACGATCAGTTCCCGCTCGGCTCCTCGATAGGTGAATCCCGCTCCGTCGGGCCCCGGCCCGGACGTTCCCGGCCCTTGCGCCGGCTGTACCTGGTCGCTCATCGGTACCGCTCCCTTCGGTCCGTGCGGGTGCGCCATCGCTGCACAACCAAGCACGCCCTCGGCGGTCCGTCCACCCCGTCTTCACCAACTCGGTTTGAAAACAAGTTGAATTGGGTAGCGTGTGCAATCCGTCCTGAAATAGAGGTCACGTAGCAAACCGGCCAAAGACTGAAGAGTTGTCAGTCATGGGATGGGGCGGCAGAACGCAAAGAGGGCGGTGCGCAAGCTGCGCACCGCCCTCATTCGGTCGACCCGGCTATTCCTCCGACGACTCCTCGTCGTCCGGACCCGGCTTCGGTGGCTTCGGTGGCTTCGTACGACCGCTCGGGTTGTCCCGCAGATACGACGTGCTGTCGCTGCCGTCCGCGGTCGCGTGTCCGCCGCTCGACGGACCTCCGCCGTCCCGGCGCCGCAGGTAGCGCTCGAACTCGCGGGCGATCGCCTCGCCCGACGCCTCCGGCAGCTCCGCGGTGTCGCGGGCCTCCTCCAGCGTCTGCACGTACTCCGCGACCTCGCTGTCCTCGGCGGCCAGCTGGTCCACGCCGACCTGCCAGGCGCGCGCGTCCTCGGGCAGTTCGCCCAGCGGGATGCGCACGTCGATCAGGTCCTCCAGGCGGTTGAGCAGGGCCAGCGTCGCCTTGGGGTTGGGCGGCTGCGACACGTAGTGCGGCACGGCCGCCCACAGGGACACCGCCGGCACGCCCGCGTGCGTACAGGCCTCCTGCAGCACACCGACGATGCCCGTCGGGCCCTCGTACTTGGTCTCCTCCAGGTCCATGCGCTGCGCCAGGTCCGAGTCGGACGTGGTGCCGCTGATCGGGACCGGCCGGGTGTGCGGGGTGTCGCCCAGCAGGGCGCCCAGCACGACCACCAGCTCCACACCCAGTTCGTGCGCGAAGCCCAGCAGCTCGTTGCAGAACGAGCGCCACCGCATCGACGGTTCGATACCTCGGACGAGTACGAGGTCGCGCGGCTTCTCGCCGCCGACCCGGACCACCGACAACCTTGTCGTCGGCCACGTGATCTTGCGCACGCCGCCGTCCATCCACACCGTGGGGCGGTTCACCTGGAAGTCGTAGTAGTCCTCGGCGTCCAGCGCCGCGAACACCTCGCCCTTCCACTCCCTGTCCAGATGCGCGACCGCGGTGGAGGCGGCGTCGCCGGCATCGTTCCAGCCTTCGAACGCGGCCACCATGACCGGGTCGATCAGCTCGGGAACCCCCTCGAGCTCGATCACCCAGGCCTCCTTCCGACGTGCCCTCGCTTGACCACCCAACCTTACGGCGTGCGGCGGGGGCGCCCGCAGCCCCCTTGCACGGGGGAGTGAACGGATCACTGCCCCGTCCGGGGCCCTCGAACACCCATGATCGTCACCGCGGCCCCACCGCGCGCAGCCGCTCAGAGCGTCGAGCGAAGCCACTGCTCCACGCTCGCGATGTGCACCGTCGCCCAGGACCGCGCGGCCTCCGCGTCCCGGTCGCGCAGGGCGGCCAGGATCGCGCGGTGCTCGTGCAGGGTGCGGCTGACCGCGTCCTCCTGGGTGAGGCCGCGCCAGATGCGGGCCCGGGTGGTCGGCCCCGACAGGCCGTCCAGCAGCGAGCAGAGCACCGAGTTGCCGGAGCTCTGCACGATGCCCCGGTGGAAGTCGAGGTCGCAGGCGACCAGTTCCTCCACGGAGGGGGCGTCCCCGAGTTTCTCCAACTGGGCCGACAGCGCGTCCAGTTGCTGCTCGCTGATCCGGGAGGCGGCCATCGCCGTCGCGGCCGGCTCCAGGATGCGGCGCACCGCCAGGAACTCCAGCACCGTGTCGTCGCGGTGGAAGTCGACGACGAAGCTCAGTGCCTCCAGCAGCAGCTGCGGATCGAGGCTGGTCACATACGTGCCGTCGCCCTGCCGCACGTCCAGGATCCGGATCAGCGACAGGGCACGCACGGCCTCCCTCAGGGAGTTGCGGGACAGTCCCAGCTCGGCGGCCAGTTCGCTCTCCTTGGGCAGCCGGTCGCCGGGGCGCAGCGCGCCGGAGACGATCATCCCTTTGATCTTCTCGATCGCCTCGTCGGTGACTGCCATGGGCGGCCTCCCTGTCGTTCAGACCTGTCGTTCAGACATCCGATGTATCAGGCCATTATGGGGGTTCAGTGGGCTGAACGGAGGGCCGAATGCTCAGCTCAGGGCGAGAACCTCCAGGTGGGCGAGGACGGCGCCCTCGCCGAGGGTCCCCAGCCCACGGTCCCGCATGTGCGGCTCCGCCGCGTGGCCACGACCAGCCCACACACACCCGCAGACGACTCACGACGCAACACAAGCAAAAGGGGCGGCTCCGTCGGCGCGGAGTCGCCCCTCTCGCGGATCCGGCCCCCTAGGGGAGAGGGGCCGTTCCCCGATCGTGCCGGCCCTGGTCAGGGAAGGGGCCGGCGCGAGGTCACTTCTTGTCGAGCAGGCCCTGGACCTTGGCGCGGATGTCGTCCGTGGCCAGGCCGCGGATCGTCAGCGTCGTACGACGGCGCAACACGTCGTCCGCCGTCTCGGCCCACTCGTTGTCCCGGGCGTAGACGACCTGCGCCCAGATCTCCGGAGCGTCGGGGTGGACACGCTCGCCCAGCTCCGGGTTCTCGTTGGCGAGGCGGGCGATGTCGAAGGACAGCGAACCGTAGTGCGTGGCCAGGTGCTTGGCGGTGTCGGCCGCCATACGCGGACCGGGCGCCGGGTTGTCGACCAGCAGCCGGTGGGCGACCGCACGCGGGTTGGCGACACCCGGGAGCGGCAGCTTCTTCGGCAGCGAGGAGATGGGCTCGAAGTCGTCACCCAGCGGAGCGCCCGGCAGCGCCTCCAGCTTCTGCATCACCGTACGGCCGATGTGCCGGAAGGTCGTCCACTTGCCGCCCGCGACGGACAGCATCCCGCCACGGCCCTCCGTGACCACGGTCTCGCGCTTGGCCTTCGCGGTGTCGCCGGGGCCGCCCGGCAGCACCCGCAGACCCGCGAAGGAGTACGTGATCAGGTCACGGCTGAGCTGCTGGTCCCGGACCGAGAACGCGGCCTCGTCCAGGATCTGGGATATGTCCTTCTCGGTGACCGAGACATCCGCGGGGTCGCCCTCGAACTCCTCGTCGGTGGTGCCGAGAAGCAGCATGTCCTCCCAGGGGAGGGCGAAGGTGATGCGGTACTTGTCGATGGGGGTGGCGAGCGCGGCCTTCCACGGGGAGGTGCGCTTCAGGACCAGATGCGCGCCCTTCGACAGCCGGATCGACGGAGCGGCATTCGGGTCCTCCATACGACGCAGGTGGTCGACCCAGGGGCCGGTCGCGTTGAGCACCAGACGGGCGTTGACGCCGAACTCGTCACCCGTCGTACGGTCCTTCAGGTCCGCGCCCGTCACCCGGCCCTTGGTGAACCGGAGTCCGGTCACCTCGGCGTGGTTCAGGACGACGGCGCCCGCCTCGACGGCCGCGCGGACCGTCATCAGCGCCATGCGCGCGTCGTTCATCTGGTCGTCGCCGTAGACGGCGACGGCCTTGAGGTTCTCGGTGCGCAGCTCGGGCACGTCCTGCGCCGCCTTCGCGGGGGACAGGAGGTGGCCCACGCCGTCACCGAACGCGGAGAGCGCGGAGTAGGCGAAGACGCCCGCCCCGAGCTTCGCAGCGCCGTGCGGCCCGCCCTTGTACACGGGGAGGTAGAACGTGAGCGGGTTCGCCAGGTGGGGGGCCACCTGGCGGGACACCGCACGGCGCTCGAAGTGGTTCTCCGCCACCAGCTTCACCGCGCCGGTCTGCAGATAGCGCAGACCGCCGTGGAGGAGCTTGGAGGAGGCGGAAGAGGTGGCGCCGGCGAAGTCGCCGGCGTCGACCAGCGCCACCCTGAGGCCGGACTGCGCGGCGTGCCAGGCGGTGGAGATGCCCAGGATGCCGCCGCCGATCACGAGGAGGTCGTACGACGCCTTGGCGAGCTGCTCCCGGGTCTCGGCGCGGCTCGGGTTGGAGCCGGAGGCCGGGCGCGTACCGAGGGCAGGCACGGACTGCAGGGTGGGCTGACTGGTCATTTCGGGTTCTTACTCCTCATCAGAGCTTACGAGGGCCTTGGCAGAGGCCTCGTCAGCTCTCTTCGTCCTCGAGCCAGCCCATGGTCCGCTCGACGGCCTTGAGCCAGCTCTTGTACTCACGGTCGCGGGTGTCCGCGTCCATGCGGGGGGTCCACTCCGCGGCCCGGCGCCAGTTGGCACGCAGGTCGTCGGTGCTGGTCCAGAAGCCGACGGCGAGACCGGCGGCGTAGGCGGCACCGAGGCAGGTCGTCTCGGCGACCATCGGGCGCACCACGGGGGCGTCCAGGAAGTCCGAGAGGGTCTGCATCAGCAGGTTGTTGGAGGTCATACCGCCGTCGACCTTGAGGGCCGCGAGCTCGACGCCGGAGTCCTTGGTCATGGCGTCCGTGATCTCACGGGTCTGCCAGGCGGTGGCCTCCAGGACGGCGCGCGCGAGGTGCGCCTTGGTGACGTAGCGGGTCAGGCCGGCGATCACACCGCGGGCGTCGGAGCGCCAGTACGGGGCGAACAGACCGGAGAAGGCCGGCACGAAGTAGGCGCCGCCGTTGTCCTCCACCGAGAGCGCGAGCGTCTCGATCTCGGCGGCGGTGGAGATCAGGCCCATCTGGTCGCGCATCCACTGCACCAGCGAACCGGTGACGGCGATCGAGCCCTCCAGGGCGTAGACCGGCTTGTCGTCGCCGATGCGGTAGCCGACGGTGGTCAGCAGGCCGCTGTACGAGTTGATGATCTTCTCGCCGGTGTTCAGCAGCATGAACGTGCCGGTGCCGTACGTCGACTTGGCCTCGCCCTCCGCGAAGCAGGTCTGGCCGAACAGGGCCGCCTGCTGGTCGCCGAGCGCGGAGGCGACCGGGATGCCGCCGAGCAGGTCGCCCAGCTTGCCGCCCTTGATCTCGCCGTAGACCTCGGCGGAGGAGCGGATCTCCGGCAGCATCGCCAGCGGGACGCCGATCGACTCGGCGATCTTTTCGTCCCACTCCAGCGTGTGCAGGTTCATCAGCATGGTGCGGGAGGCGTTGGTGACGTCGGTGACGTGGTGACCGCCGTTCACACCGCCCGTCAGGTTCCAGATGACCCAGCTGTCCATGGTGCCGAAGAGGATGTCGCCGCGCTCGGCGCGCTCACGCAGGCCCTCGACGTTGTCGAGCAGCCAGCGGGCCTTCGGACCGGCGAAGTAGGAGGCCAGCGGCAGGCCGGTCTCGCGGCGGAAGCGGTCCTGGCCGACGTTGCGCCCGAGCTCCTTGCACAGGGCGTCGGTGCGGGTGTCCTGCCAGACGATGGCGTTGTGGACGGGCTCACCGGTGTTCTTGTCCCAGAGCAGCGTGGTCTCGCGCTGGTTGGTGATGCCGATGGCCTTGATGTCGTCGCGGGTGATGCCGGCCTTCTGGATGGCTCCGGCGACGACTTCCTGGACGTTGGTCCAGATCTCGTTGGCGTTGTGCTCGACCCAGCCCGGCTTCGGGAAGATCTGCTCGTGCTCCTTCTGGTCGACGGAGACGATACGTCCGTCGCGGTCGAAGACGATGCAGCGGCTGGAGGTGGTGCCCTGGTCGATCGCGGCGATGAAGGGGCCGGCGGTGTGGGCGTCGGTCACGGTGTGCTCCTGAAGTCCTTGGAAGGGAGGGCTGTCTGTACGGCGCGGTGCTGTTTAAGTGCGGTGAAGTCCGGTGCTCTTAAGCAAAAGCGACGTTGTAGATGCCTGCAGCGAGCGCGGCGCCGATCAGGGGACCGACGACCGGGACCCAGGCGTAGCCCCAGTCCGAACCGCCCTTGTTGGGCAGGGGCAGGAGGGCGTGCACGACACGCGGACCGAGGTCACGGGCCGGGTTGATCGCGTAACCGGTCGGACCGCCGAGGGACAGACCGATGGAGACGACGACGAGCGAGGTGATCAGGGCGCCCAGGACGCCCAGGCCCTTGCCGCTGTCGTTGAGGCCCTGCGTGAGGACGGCGAGCACGAGCACGATGGTGCCGATGACCTCCGTGGCGACGTTCTGCCAGGCGACCCGGACCTCGGGGCCGGTGGAGAAGATGCCCAGGACCGGGCCTGCGCCCTTCTCCTGCGCCTCGACGGCCTTGGCGGCCGTGGCCTGCGCGCCCGGACCACCGACGATCTCCTTGTCGGTGAGGTGCGCGTGGAACTGGCCGTAGTAGGCGACCCAGACCAGGGCCGCACCGATCATGGCGCCGAGCAGCTGCCCGCCCCAGTAGATCGGGACGTCGCTCCAGTCGATGCCGTCCTTCTTGAGCGCGAGCGCGAGCGTCACGGCCGGGTTCAGGTGGGCACCGGAGAGCGGTGCCGAGGTGTAGACCGCCGTGAGTACCGCGAAGCCCCACCCGAAGGTGATGGCCAGCCAGCCGGCGTTACGGGCCTTGGAGGCCTTCAGCGTCACGGCGGCGCAGACGCCGCCGCCGAGCAGGATGAGTATGGCGGTACCGATGGTCTCGCCGATGAAGATGTCGGAGCTGGACACCCGCGACTCCTTTGTCCTTCGTCCAGGGGACCGAACCCCGGGTCCCTCCGGGAGTTCGAGCTGCCCTCGGGGGTGAGAGCGAATACCGGCCCTTGGCGTTGTCACACTCTAGCGCGTATTGCCGGTAGGTGTTCGACAATGCCGACCGATGGACGGGAGTCTTGCTCCGGCGTCAGGTGTGCGTCAAGGCCTGTGTTGGCGAAAATGCGATCGTTATCGATCGACTGTGAACAGTCGATCTTGCAGGTCAGATGCCTATGACTGCGTACGGCCGGGTAACAAGCGCGGCGCGTACCGACCGGATGGTTCGCCTGGTCGCGTCCGGGCACGACCGAGACCGGGACGCCGCCCGACGTCCCGGCCTTCTCCTGTGTCCTGCCAGGTCCTTCAGAACCGCCCGGCGCCCAGGTCCCGCGACACCGCACGGGCGCAGTCCCGCACCGCGGCGATCAGCTCCGGGCGCAGCTCGCCGTCCCGGCACAGCCGCTCCACGGCGCCCGTGATCCCTACCGCGCCCACCGGCATCCGCCGCCGGTCGTGGATGGGCGCGGCGACGGACGCGACGCCCTCCCAGGTCTCCTCGACGTCGGCCGCGTAGCCACGCGCGCGTGACATGTCGAGGATGTGCTCGAAGTCCGCCGGCTCGCACACGGTGCGGTCGGTGAAGGGCTTGCGGTCGGCCTCGATCGCCTCGCTGTGCGCGACCGGGTCGTACGCCGAAAGGACCTTGCCCAGGGCCGTGGAGTGCAGGGGCTGCATGGCCCCTATCTCCAGCACTTGACGGCTGTCGTCGGGCCGGAAGACATGGTGCACGATCAGTACGCCCTGCTGGTGCAGGACGCCGAGGTACACGCTCTCCCCGCTGGACCGGGCCAGGTCGTCCGTCCATACAAGGGCGCGCGCCCGCAGTTCGTGCACGTCGAGGTAGGTGGTGCCCAGGCGCAGCAGTTCGGCGCCCAGCTGATAGCGCCCGGAGGCGTCGTCCTGCTCGACGAAACCCTCCTGCTGGAGGGTGCGCAGAATCCCGTGGGCGGTGCCCTTGGCGAGGCCCAGTGACGAGGCGATGTCCGAGAGGCCGAGCCGTCGCTCGCCGCCCGCGAGCAGCCGCAGCATCGCGGCCGCCCGTTCGAGCGACTGGATGTTCCGTGCCATCGCCGTACTGCCTCCGTCCCCTTCGACCGTCGACGTAGCGACGTCGCTGCCGCTGTTCGGCAATGTCGAACACTACCGGTCGATGCCGACCTCCCGCTAATGGTCGGTCCGCATCCGTCGGGTTCTGTTGTGTCACTCGTATCCCGGGAGTGACCTGCCCGTCATCCTCGTCCGCCCCGTGGACGCCCCTGACCATCCCCGGCCGACCCCGGTTACCCTGGCGAGGTGCGCCTACCGGGGGCAGTTCCCGGACAGACGCAAAGCCGACAGCCGTCGCACCTAAGGGAGCCCCTTAATGGCCTCGTCGCCACTGACCCCTTCCGCCGACAGCCGGACCCGTGTGTCCGCGCTCCGCGAGGCGCTCACCACCCGAGTGGTGGTCGCCGACGGAGCCATGGGCACCATGCTGCAGGCGCAGGACCCCACGCTGGACGACTTCCAGCAGCTGGAGGGCTGCAACGAGGTCCTCAACGTGACCCGCCCCGACATCGTCCGCTCGGTGCACTCCGCGTACTTCGACGCGGGTGTCGACTGCGTGGAGACCAACACCTTCGGCGCGAACCTCACCGCTCTCGGCGAGTACGACATCCCCGAGCGCGTCGCCGAGCTTTCCGAGGCCGGCGCCCGCATCGCCCGCGAGACGGCGGACGAGTTCGCTGCCCGCGACGGCCGGCAGCGCTGGGTGCTGGGCTCGATGGGCCCCGGTACCAAGCTGCCCACCCTCGGCCACACCACCTTTGGCGCCATCCGCGATGCCTACCAGCAGAACGCCGAGGGCCTGCTCGCGGGCGGCGCGGACGCGCTGCTCGTCGAGACCACCCAGGACCTGCTGCAGACCAAGGCCTCCGTCCTGGCCGCCCGCCGGGCCATGGAGACCGCCGGGTACCAGGTCCCGCTGATCGTGTCGGTGACAGTGGAGACGACCGGCACCATGCTGCTCGGCTCGGAGATCGGCGCGGCGCTCACCGCACTGGAGCCGCTCGGCATCGACATGATCGGCCTGAACTGCGCGACCGGCCCCGCCGAGATGAGCGAGCACCTGCGCTACCTGGCCCGCCACTCGCGTATCCAGCTGTCCTGCATGCCCAACGCGGGCCTCCCGGTCCTCGGCAAGGACGGCGCCCACTACCCGCTCACGGCGCCGGAGCTCGCCGACGCCCAGGAGACCTTCGTACGCGAATACGGCCTCTCCCTCATCGGCGGCTGCTGCGGCACCACCCCCGAGCATCTGCGCCAGGTCGTCGAGCGCGTCCGCGACCTCACCCCGACCGAGCGCAACCCGCAGCCCGAGCCGGGTGCGGCCTCCCTGTACCAGAGTGTGCCGTTCCGTCAGGACACCTCCTACCTGGCGATCGGTGAGCGGACGAATGCCAACGGTTCGAAGAAGTTCCGTGAGGCGATGCTGGCCGGCCGCTCCCCGCCTCCCGCTTCGCGAAGGTCACCCGGCTCGCCCGCGAGCACGGCGCGGCGCTGATCGCGCTGACCATCGACGAGGAGGGCCAGGCCCGCACCCCGGAGAAGAAGGTCGAGATCGCCGAGCGGCTGATCGGCGACCTGACCGGCACCTGGGGCATCCACGAGTCGGACATCCTCATCGACACCCTGACCTTCACCATCTGTACCGG
>NZ_JODC01000025.1 GCF_000720765.1 Streptomyces sp. NRRL S-646 | reverse complement strand
CTGGGTTGATAGGCCGGATCTGGAAGCACCGCAAGGTGTGGAGGTGACCGGTACTAATAGGCCGAGGGCTTGTCCTCAGTTGCTCGCGTCCACTGTGTTAGTTCTGAGGCAACGACCGTTGCCGGCTTTGAGCAGAACGCGAAACGCCCGGTTACATTCCGAACCCGGAAGCTAAGCCTTACAGCGCCGATGGTACTGCAGGGGGGACCCTGTGGGAGAGTAGGACGCCGCCGAACAATCTTTGGAAGGACCCCTGGTCCCAGCGTTCAGCTGGGACCAGGGGTCCTTTTGTTTTTACTATGCTTGCAGTACCGAAGACAGGAGTCACCGATGTCCACCAACTCTCCCGACGACCGACCGGAGCGCGACCAGCGGCGACGGGACAGTGGGGACCGCGGCGACCGTGGCGGTTACCGCGGTGGTTTCCGTCGGGACGACCGGCGCGATGACAACCGCGGTGGTTCCGACCGCGGTGGCTACGGCCGCCGCGACGACAACCGCGGCGGACAGGGCCGGCGTGACGACCGCCCGCGTGACGACCGTGGGGACCGCGGTGGCTTCCGTCGGGACGACAACCGCGGTGGCGGGTACGGCCGTCGGGACGACCGGCGCGAGGGTGACCGTGGCCCCCGTCCGGCATTCCAGCGCGACGACCGCGACCGCGGGCCGCGTCGGGACGACCGCGGAGACCGTGGGGACCGTCCCTCCTTCCGGCGTGACGACCGCGGCGGCGAGCGGCGCGACAACGACCGCGGCGGCTTCCGTCGGGACGACAACCGCGGCGGTGGGTACGGCCGTCGGGACGACCGCCGGAGCGATGACCGCGGCGACCGCGGTGACCGTGGCGGTTTCCGTAGGGACGATCGTCGGGACGACCGACGTGACGACAACCGCGGTGGTGCCGACCGCGGTGGCTACGGTCGCCGCGACGACCGCAGGGATGACCGCGACCGTGGCTTCCGTGGCGACGACCGTGATCGTGGCTTCCGGCGCGACGACCGTGGGGAGCGCGGGGAACGTCCGTCCTTCCGGCGTGACGACCGCGGAGACCGTGGAGATCGTCCCTCGTTCCGCCGTGACGAGCGTGGAGATCGCGGAGAGCGCGGGGATCGTCCCTCGTTCCGGCGTGACGACCGAGGAGACCGCGGAGAGCGTCCGCCCTTCCGCCGTGACGACCGAGGAGACCGCGGAGAGCGTCCGCCCTTCCGGCGTGACGACCGTGGCGAGCGGCGCGAAGGCGACCGCGGCGGCTTCCGGCGGGACGACAGCCGAGGCGAGCGCGGTGGGTTCCGGGGCCGTGATGACCGTGGTGGACGCGGAGGTCCCCGTCGGGACGACCGTGGTGGCCGTCCCGGAGGCTTCCGCGGGCGGGACGACCGGGGTGGCAGTGGCGGCGGTCGGTTCCGTGACGAGCGGGACCGTGACCGCGAGCCGATCAAGCGGCTGCCCATCCCCGAGGACGTCACCGGCGACGAGATCGACAAGGATGTACGGCAGGAGCTGTTGAGCCTGCCGAAGACGCTCGCGGAGGACGTCGCCAAGAACCTG
The DNA here is from genome assembly GCF_000720765.1 of Streptomyces sp. NRRL S-646. GTDB lineage: Bacteria > Actinomycetota > Actinomycetes > Streptomycetales > Streptomycetaceae > Streptomyces. The sequence continues at coordinate 89,332 of NZ_JODC01000025.1, read as the reverse complement.
GTGATGGTCGCCCGGCTCATCGACGAGGACCCCGAGCGCGCCTACGCCTACTCCAAGATCGCGCTGCGGCTGGCGTCGCGCGTCGCCGCCGTGCGCGAGGCGGGCGGGTTCGCCGCGTACGCGAACCAGAAGTACGCCGAGGCGCTTGCCGAGTTCCGGGCCGCGCGGCGGATGACCGGCAGCGCGGAGCTGTGGCCCGTCATGGCCGACTGCGAGCGTGGGCTCGGGCGTCCGGAGAAGGCGCTGGACATGGCCGGTGCACCGGAGGTCCAGAAGCTCGACAAGGCCGGGCAGGTCGAGATGCGGCTCGTCGCGGCCGGCGCACGGCGTGACATGGGGCAGCTCGACGCGGCCATCGTGACGCTGCAGAGCCCCGAGCTGGCCTCCAGCTCAGTGCAGCCGTGGACCGCGCGGCTGCGGTACGCATACGCCGACGCGCTGCTCGCCGCCGGTCGCGAGGGTGAGGCGCGGGAGTGGTTCGCGAAGGCCGTCGAGGCCGACAAGGACGGCAGCACGGACGCCTCTGACCGGCTTGCCGAGCTGGACGGTGTGGAGTTCGTCGACGCCTTCGACGAGAGCGACGAAGGTGACGAGGGAGACGGCACGGAGGCCGAGGCCGAGGCCAAGGCCGAGGTCGAGGACGACAAGGACTGATCTGTGAGAAGGGCGGGACCGTGAGGTCCCGCCCTTTCGCATGTCAGAGGTCCTCAGAGGTCCAGCGCGCGCAGCACCAGTCCCGACGCCGGCTTCGGGCCGAACGACGTCGACTTGCGGGGCATCGTCACGCCCTGGCGTGCCAGGTCGCGGACGACCTCCTCGCGGACCGGGTGCATCAGCACGGCGGTACCGCCGTCGCGTTCCGCCTTTTCGACCGTGGCCGCCGTGTCGTGGATGTAGGCGATACGGGAAGGGTCGTCCTCGGGGATGTGCCAGACGTGGTCGAGGAGCGTGGCGTGCAGGACCGTGGCGTCCAGGGTGCGCCAGGCGGCGGGGCGGTCGGCGGGGATCGTACGGGCCAGGAGGTCCGGGGCCGGGCGGTCGATCAGGTGGAAGGAGCCGTCGCCGGCGAGCAGGAATGCGTTGCCGGCGCAGGCGGCGTCCGCCAGTGCGTCCAGGGCCTCCGGCAGGGGGACGGGCAGGTGCCGTATGCGGAACAGGCCGTCCAGGGCGGAGAGGGCGTCGGCGACCGGCAGGCCGTGCAGGAGGCGGTGGATGGCGCGGACGCGCAGCGGGTAGCGGGCCGTGTCGACCAGGAGGACGAGGCCGTAGTCCCAGGGGCTCGGCGAGGTGTGCTCGGTGCGGAGCCGGCGATAGGTCGCCCAGCGGTGGTGGCCGTCGGCGATCAGGGCCTGGTGCTGGGCCAGGTCGGACTGGATGCGGGCGAGGTCGGCCGGGTCGGTGATCGACCACAGGCGGTGGCTGAAGCCGTCCTCCGTGGTGGTGGCCAGGAGCGGAGGATGCCCCGCGACGCGTTCCACGACCTCGATCGCCGAAGACGTCGAGCCGTTGCCGCGGTAGGTCAGGAGCAGGGGCTCGAGGTTCGCTGAGGTGGCGCGCATCAGGGCCGCGCGGTCGGCGACCACGTGCGGCATGACGTCCTCGTGCGGCAGGACCACGCCCTCCGACGGATCCGAGACACGCAGGGCGCCGATGATCCCGCGCTGCAGCATTCCGTCGCCGTCGCGCTGCTCGTAGACGTACAGGCCGGGTTCGGCGTCGGTGGTCAGGACGCCCTCGGAGAGCCAGCGGCGCAGGGTGTCGGCGGCCTGTTCGTTGCGGGCCGTGGGGGTGGTGGCCTGCGGCAGGATCAGGCGGACGATGTTGTGCGGGTCGGCGGACTGGAGGTGGTGCAGGCCGTCGGGGCGTACGACGACGTCGTACGGCGGGGACGTCACGGCGGCGAGGCTGCCGACCCGGTCGGGGTCGTAGCGAAGGCCTCGGAACGGGGTGAGTTCCAGGCCTCGGCGCGCCGTTGCTTCCGAGTGACCTGCTGAGTTCATCCCGGCATCGTACGTGTGTCAGTGGCGTGAGGGATGATCGGGGGAAAGCCGTCGAACGAGGAGCGATGTGGAATGAGCCAGAGCGTCAGGACGAGGCCCGAGGGCAGTGGCCAGGCCCTGAGCGAGGCGTACGACACCGCGCTGCTCGACCTCGACGGTGTGGTGTATGCGGGGGGCAATGCCATTGCGTACGCGGTCGAGTCGCTGGCCACGGCTCGGGCGGGCGGGATGCATCTCGCCTACGTCACCAACAACGCGCTGCGGACGCCGGACACGGTGGCGGACCATCTGACCGAGCTGGGGATACCGACCGGGGCCGATGACGTGATCACCTCCGCACAGGCGGTCGCACGGCTGATCAGCGAGCAGGTGCCGGCGGGGGCTCGGGTGCTGGTGATCGGCGGGGAGGGGCTGCGGGTCGCGCTGCGGGAGCGGGGGCTCGTGCCCGTCGAGTCGGCGGAGGACGATCCGGCGGCGGTCGTGCAGGGGTACGGCGGGCCCGAGTTGCCCTGGGGGCGGTTCGCCGAGGCCTGTTACGCCATCGCGCGCGGGGTGCCCTGGTACGCGTCCAACACCGACCTGACGATTCCGAGTGCGCGAGGCATCGCACCGGGCAACGGCGCCGCGGTGGAGGTCGTGCGGATAGCGACCGGTGCCGAACCGCAGGTTGCGGGCAAGCCGTTGCCTCCCATGCACCGGGAGACAATCCTGCGGACCGGCGCCGAGCGGCCGTTGGTGGTCGGGGACCGGCTGGACACGGACATCGAGGGCGCGTTCAACGGGGAGGTCGACTCGCTGCTCGTGCTGACCGGCGTCACCGACGGCGCGCAGCTGCTCGCTGCGCCGCCGCAGCACCGCCCGACGTACGTCGACGCGGATCTGCGCGGGCTGCTCACGGGACAGCCGGAGGTCGTCGAGGCGGACGGCGGCTTCCGGTGCGGCGGTTGGACGGCGACGGCGGGTGTGGACCGGCTCGAACTGGACGGTGACGGCGAGGCCTTGGACGGACTGCGGGCGTTGTGTGCGGCGGCCTGGACGGCGGCCGGCGAGGGTGTGTGCGCGCTGGATGCGGGGAAGGCGCTGGCGCGGCTGGAGTTGTGAGGCGACGGGCGCGGCGGGTGGCGGACGGGGGAACCTGTGAATGGCTCCGCGACCGTGACCGCGGCCACGACCGGGAATCGAGAGGGTGAGCGAGGGTAGGCTAACCTAACTACGTGTTGGTCGACAGTCCTCCAGAACAGCGCGCGGAGACCGCCCCCGCGCCCCCAACCCGCCGGGCGATACGTGCCCTTGGGCTCGTTGTATCCCTCGCCGTCCTGGTGCTCGTCGCGCTGGCGAGCATCGCCATCGGTGCGAAGGAGCTGTCCCCGGAGCAGGTCTGGCACGGGCTGTTCCAGGACACGGGGACGTACGGCGACGTCGTGGTCGACGAGCGGCTGTCGAGGACCGTGCTCGGGCTGCTCGCCGGCGCGGCACTCGGCCTGTCCGGGGCGGTGCTGCAGGCGCTCACCCGCAATCCGCTGGCCGACCCCGGACTGCTCGGCATCAACGCGGGCGCATCGGCCGCCGTCGTCACCGCCATGACGTACTTCGGTGTCACGAGCCTGGGCGGGTATGTCTGGTTCGCCTTTTCCGGGGCGGCTGTCGTCGGGGCGCTGGTCTGGTTCCTCGGTGGCAGCCGGGGCGCCACGCCGGTGCGGCTCGCGCTCGCCGGTACCGCCATCAGCGCCGCGCTGTACGGCTATCTGCAGGCCGTGATGATCACGGACGACGCGGCGCTGAACAAGATGCGCTTCTGGACGGTCGGTTCGCTCTCCTCGGCGACCGACTCGACCATCCTGCAGGTGCTGCCGTTCCTCGCGGTCGGCACGGTCCTCGCACTCGCGCTCGCCCGGCCGCTCAACGCCGTGGCCATGGGCGACGACACCGCCAAGGCCCTCGGCGCCAACCTGAACCGCACCCGGGCGCTGTCGATGCTCGCCGCCGTCGTGCTGTGCGGCGCGGCGACCGCCGCCTGCGGGCCGATCGCGTTCGTGGGGCTGATGGTCCCGCACGTCGTACGGTCCTTCACCGGCCCCGACCTGCGCTGGATCCTGCCGTACGCCACGATCCTGTCGCCCGTGCTGCTGCTCGGTGCCGACGTCATCGGCCGGGTCGTCGCCCGTCCCTCGGAGCTCCAGGTCGGCATCATCACCGCGATCATCGGCGGGCCGGTCTTCATCTTTCTGGTACGACGACGGAGGACGGCACAGCTGTGAAGAGCAACCGTGTGCTGAGGACGCCGGGCGGACTTTCCCTGCGCCTGGACGTCCGGGCCGTCACCGTCGTCGCGCTGCTGCTGCTCGCCGCGCTCGCCGCGAGTGTCCTGCTGATCGGCACCGGCGACTTCCCGATCTCGGCCGGCGACGTGCTGAGGACACTGGCCGGCGGCGGGAACGCCGGGCAGGAGTTCATCGTCAATGAGCTGCGCCTGCCGCGTGTCCTGGTCGGGCTGCTGGTCGGGGCCTCGCTGGGGCTCGGTGGGGCGCTGTTCCAGGCCGTCACCCGCAATCCGCTGGGCAGCCCGGACGTGCTCGGCCTCGGACAGGGGGCGACGGCCGGGGCGCTCGTGATGATCGTGCTGTTCTCCGGGAGCGCGGCCCAGGTCACCATGGGTGCGCTCGTGGGCGGCCTTGCGACCGGGCTTGCCATTTATCTGCTCGCCTGGAAGCGGGGCGTGCACGGTTATCGACTGGTTCTGGTCGGTATCGGAGTGTCCGCGATCGTCACGGCGGTCAACAGCTATCTGCTCACGGTGTCCGACCTCGTCGACGCCGCCCGTGCGGTCGTCTGGATGACCGGGTCCCTCAGCGGCCGTGACTGGGACCAGGTCTGGCCGCTGCTCGGGCTGTGCGCCGTACTCGTACCGCTGGTCCTCGCCAACGCGCGCGGGCTGCGGATGATGGAGATGGGCGACGACATCTCGAACGCCCTCGGGGTGCGGGTGGAGCGCGTACGGGCACTGCTGATGGTGGCCGCCGTACTGCTCACCGCCACCGCCACGGCCGCCGCGGGACCCGTCAGTTTCGTGGCGCTCACCGCGCCCCAGCTCGCCCGCCGTCTGACCCGTTCGCCCGGCCCCAACCTGGTGTCGTCCCTGTGCATGGGCGCGGCTCTGCTGGTCAGCGCCGACTGGATCTCGCAGCGGGCCTTCGGCGCCGACCAGCTGCCCGTGGGCGTGGTCACCGGCGTCCTCGGCGGTGTCTATCTGCTGTGGCTGCTGATCACCGAGCGCAGGGCGGGCCGGATATGAGCGACCCCGCGAAGCCGGACACGAGCGGCTCGAAGAACACGTACACCCGAAGGAGCACCGTGAACCGGCTGTCCGCCGAGAACGTCACCCTCGCCTACGACCAGCGGGTCATCGCCGAGCAGCTCTCGGTGGAGATACCCGACAGCTCGTTCACCGTGATCGTCGGCCCGAACGCATGCGGCAAGTCCACCCTGCTGCGGGCCCTGTCGCGGATGCTGAAGCCGAGCCGGGGGCGGGTGCTGCTGGACGGGCAGGTCATCCAGTCGATGCCGGCGAAGAGGGTCGCGCGGACGCTGGGCCTGTTGCCGCAGTCGTCGATCGCGCCCGACGGCATCACCGTCGCCGACCTGGTGGGCCGCGGCCGGTACCCGCACCAGGGCATCCTGCGCCAGTGGTCGGCCGAGGACGAGCGGGTCGTACAGGAGTCGATGACACAGACCGGGGTCGCCGGGCTCGCCGATCGCCATGTCGACGAATTGTCCGGCGGTCAGCGGCAGCGCGTGTGGATCGCCATGGCGCTCGCCCAGCAGACCCCGCTGCTGCTGCTCGACGAACCGACGACATACCTGGACATCCAGCACCAGATCGACGTCCTTGACCTGTGTGCCCAGCTGCACGAGGAACAGGGCCGCACGCTCGTGGCCGTGCTGCACGACCTCAACCACGCCGCCCGGTACGCCACCCACCTGATCGCGCTCAAGAGCGGACGGATCGTCGCCGAGGGCGCCCCGAACGACATCGTCACGGCCGAACTGGTCGAGGAGGTCTTCGGGCTGCGCTGCCAGGTCATCGACGACCCGGAGACGGGGACGCCGCTGGTGGTGCCCGCGGCGCGGAAGGCACGCGCGCGCGTAGCGGCTACAGAAGCTTCCTGAGCTGGAACAGGTCGCGCAGGCCTGCCTCCAGCTTGACCCGGCCCGAGCCCCAGGCCTTGGCGAAGTTCAGCTCGCCGTTGACCATCGCCACCAGGTCGTCGCCCTTCAAGGCCAGTCTGATCTGGGCCTTCTCCCGTGGTGGGCCCTGGATCGTGTCCTGCACCACGATCCGGCCGCCCGTCATCCTGCCGACGAACGTGACGTCGAGGTCGGTGATCCAGCAGCTCACCGAGCGGTCCAGGGCCGCGGCCGTGCGGACGTCCCCTTCGGCGGTCTGCATGTTGTCCGAGAGCTTCTCGAGTGCGGCGCGGCACTCCTCGATCGTGGCCATCGCGATCGACGGTACCCCAGCGGTTCGGGGTAGCGTCTGGGCATGAGCGACTCTGTGCCCGAGGCCACGTCGGGGGACGAAGCGGTCGACGTCGAACCCGAGCAGGAAGCCGAGTACGACCCTGCCGCTCCCGCGCCGCTGAACGTGCCCCGCGCCACGACCGGCAACGCCGACGTGGACGCCCAGCTGGAGCGCCTCGGTGATGCCGACCACCTCGCCACCGACGGCCACCTCGAGGTGTACGAGGATGTACACCGGGGGCTGCGCGACGCGCTCACCGCGCTCGACGCCCGCCCGGGACCTCCGGCGCCCCCACGGCCGTACGAGCACAGGAGCTGAACCGAACGTGGCAGGAGTCGCACGCCGCCGTCTGGACGCGGAGCTGGTCCGCCGGAAGCTCGCGCGCTCGCGCGAGCATGCCAGCCAGCTGATCGCGGCCGGGCGGGTCACCGTCGGCAAGACCGTCGCGACCAAGCCCGCCACGCAGGTGGAGACCGCGGCGGCGATCCTCGTCACGGCCGACGACAGCGATCCCGAGTACGTCTCCCGGGGCGGGCACAAGCTCGCGGGCGCGCTGCAGGTGTTCGTGCCGCAGGGGCTCGCGGTGGAAGGGCGGCGGGCGCTGGACGCCGGCGCCTCGACCGGCGGGTTCACCGATGTGCTGCTGCGCTCGGGGGCCGCGCACGTCGTCGCCGTCGACGTCGGATACGGACAACTTGCCTGGACTCTTCAGAGCGATGAACGCGTCACCGTCAAGGACCGTACGAACGTACGCGAGTTGACGCTTGAAGAGATCGATGGTGAGCCTGTGGATCTTGTCGTGGGGGATCTGTCCTTCATCCCGCTCGGGCTGGTCCTGCCCGCCCTGGTGCGGTGTGTGAAACCGGACGCAGACCTGGTGATGATGGTCAAGCCGCAGTTCGAGGTGGGGAAGGAACGGCTGGGCAGTGGAGGAGTCGTACGGAGTTCGCAGCTGCGGGCGGAGGCCGTACGGGGTGTGGCCCACAAGGCGTGGGAACTCGGGCTCGGGGTGAAGGGTGTCACCGCCAGTCCGTTGCCCGGACCTTCCGGGAATGTCGAGTACTTTCTGTGGCTGCGGACCGGGGCACCCGAACTGGACCCGGCCGACGTTGACCGTGCAGTGGCGGAGGGGCCGCGTTGACCCAGAACCGAGCTCGTACAGTTTTCCTGCTCGCCCACACCGGGCGGCCCGCGGCCATTCGCAGCGCCGAACTCGTGGTCAAAGGGCTGCTGCGCGAGAACATCGGCGTGCGTGTTCTGGAGTACGAGGCCGCCGATCTGCCGCTTCCCGAGGAAGTGCAGCTGGTCAAGGAGGCCACCCCGCAGTGTCTCGACGGGTGCGAGCTGCTGATCGTGCTCGGGGGTGACGGGACGCTGCTGCGGGGCGCCGAGTTCGCCCGGGCGTCCGGAGTGCCGATGCTCGGCGTCAACCTCGGGCGGGTCGGATTCCTCGCCGAGGCCGAGCGGGATGATCTCGACAAGGTCGTCGACCGGGTGGTGACGAAGGCGTACGAGGTCGAGGAGCGGATGACCGTCGATGTCGTCGTTCACCAGAACGGCAACATCGTGCACACGGACTGGGCGCTGAACGAGGCGGCGGTGCAGAAGGCCGGCGCCGAGAAGCTGTTGGAAGTCGTGCTGGAGATCGACGGGCGCCCGGTGACCGGGTTCGGGTGTGACGGCATTGTCCTGTCCACTCCGACGGGGTCGACCGCGTATGCGTTCTCGGCAGGTGGGCCTGTGGTGTGGCCTGAGGTCGAGGCGCTGTTGATGGTGCCGATCTCGGCGCATGCGCTGTTTGCGAAGCCGTTGGTCACGTCGCCGGATTCCGTGCTGGCGGTGGAGGTGCTGCCCCATATCCCGCCCGGGGTTTTGTGGTGTGACGGGCGGCGGACTGTGGAGTTGCCGCCGGGGGCCAGGGTCGAGGTGCGGCGGGGGGCTGTGCCGGTGCGGCTGGCTCGGCTGCACCATGCGTCGTTCACCGACCGGCTTGTGGCGAAGTTTGCGTTGCCGGTTTCTGGGTGGCGAGGGGCGCCTCACTAGCCGGCTGTGGGGGGCTGGGGAGCTTCAGCGGCTGCGGGTTGTCTGTGGTTGCTCGCGCCCACGCGGCGGAGCCGCACATCGATCCGGCCCCGCGCCCCCAAAGCCAAAGCCGTGCACTCGCCCGGGTGACAATGTGCCGTCGATGGGCATTCGTCACCTGCACCTTCACACAACCGGGACGGGGGCCGTCGCACTTCCCGGTGCTGACCTCGTAAGGTCGTAGCCGTGCTGGAAGAGATGCGGATACGGTCGCTCGGAGTCATCGACGATGCGGTCGTCGAGCTGTCGCCCGGGTTCACTGCCGTCACCGGTGAGACGGGTGCGGGTAAGACCATGGTGGTCACCAGCCTCGGGTTGTTGCTCGGTGGGCGGGCGGATCCGGCGTTGGTGCGGATCGGGGCCGACAAGGCCGTGGTCGAGGGGCGGATCGCCGTTCCCGCAGGCGCCTCGGCCGTCGTACGCGCCGAGGAGGCCGGGGCCGAGCTCGACGACGGGGCGCTGCTGATCAGCCGTACCGTTTCCGCCGAAGGGCGGTCGCGGGCGCATGTGGGCGGGCGGAGCGTGCCCGTGGGGCTGCTCGCCGATCTTGCCGACGATCTCGTCGCCGTGCACGGGCAGACCGACCAGCAGGGGCTGCTGAAGCTGTCCCGGCAGCGGCAGGCGCTCGACCGGTACGCCGGGGATGCCGTCGCGGGGCCGCTCGCCAAGTACGGCGAGGCGTACCGGCGGCTGCGGGCCGTCTCCGTGGAGCTGGAAGAGATCACCACGCGCGCCCGTGAGCGGGCCCAGGAAGCCGACATGCTGCGGTACGGGCTCGACGAGATCGCGGGTGTGGAGCCGCGGGCCGGGGAGGACGTGGAACTGGCGGAGGAGGCCGAGCGGCTCGGGCACGCCGAGGCCCTGTCGTCCGCCGCCACGGCCGCGCATGCTGCCCTCGCCGGCAATCCGGAGGATCCCGAGGGCATCGACGCCGCGACGCTCGTGGCGGGCGCCCAGCGCGCACTGGACGCCGTGCGGTCGCACGATCCGGCGCTGGCCGCGCTCGCCGACCGGATCGGGGAGATCGGGATCCTGCTGGGTGACGTCGCCGGGGAGCTGGCGGGGTACGCCGACGACCTGGACGCGGACCCCCTGCGGCTGGCGGCGGTCGAGGAGCGGCGGGCTGCGCTCACCGGTCTGACCCGGAAGTACGGGGAGGACATCAACTCCGTGCTCGCGTGGGCCGAGCAGAGTGCCGCGCGGCTGACCGAGCTGGACGGCGACGACGAGCGGATCGACGAGCTGACCGCCGAGCGGGACGCGCTGAGGACCGAACTGGGCGGGCTGGCACAGGCGTTGACGGATGCGCGGGCGGAGGCGGCGGAGCGGTTCGCGGCCGCCGTGACGGCGGAGCTCGCCTCGCTCGCGATGCCGCACGCGCGTGTGTCCTTCGACATCCGGCAGGCCGAGGACCCGGAGGGCGTGGAGGTCGGCGGACGTGTGGTCGCCTACGGGCCGTCCGGCGTCGACGAGGTCGAGCTGTTGCTGGCCCCGCATCCGGGAGCACCGCCCCGGCCCATCGCCAAGGGCGCGTCCGGTGGTGAGCTCTCGCGCGTGATGCTCGCCGTCGAGGTCGTCTTCGCCGGGACGGATCCCGTGCCGACGTACCTCTTCGACGAGGTCGACGCCGGTGTCGGCGGCAAGGCGGCGGTCGAGATCGGGCGGCGGCTGGCGAAGCTCGCGAAGACCGCGCAGGTCGTGGTCGTGACCCACCTTCCGCAGGTGGCAGCCTTCGCCGACCGGCAGTTGCTGGTCGAGAAGACCAACGACGGGTCCGTGACACGGTCCGGCGTGAAGGTGCTCGAGGGCGAGGAGCGGGTGCGGGAGCTGTCCCGGATGCTCGCCGGCCAGGAGGACTCCGAGACCGCTCGGGCCCATGCGGAGGAACTGCTGGCGACCGCCAGGGCCGACGGGTAGCGACGGGGGCGGGGCGCTCGCCCTTTGCCCTGAAGGTGCGCTGACAACGGCCTCGTAGGGTGAAGCCATGATCAGTCGTACGAGCAGGAAGGCCGCGTTCGCCTCGGCGGCCGGCGTCACGCGCGCGGGAATGGCCGCTTTGCGGAAGGCGGCACCCGGTGACGCCGACCGGTGGCGGCGGAAGAACTACGCCGGTCGTACGGTCGAGTTGTACGCGGGACCGGCGGCCGCGGCGGGTGTCGCGCTCGCGGCCGGGAGGGTCCGGCCCGCCGCCGGGTTCGCCGTGCTGGCCGCCGGCGCCTGTGGGGCCTACGACGACGTCGCCGGTGCCGGTGACCCCCGGCGCGGGTTCAGGGCGCACCTCACCGCTCTCCGGGACGGCGAAGTCACCAGCGGCGCCGTCAAGTTGTTCGGGATCTCGGCGGCCGGGCTGGCCGCCGGGGCGGTGCTCAAGGAACGGCCGCTCGACAAGCTGCTCGCCGGAGTCGTGATCGCCGGGGCCGCGCACTTCGTCAACCTCGTGGACGTGGCTCCGGGGAGGGCTGCCGGAACAGTGATCGCGTTCGGGACGCCGGGACTGCTGCGCCCGGGGCCCGGTGCGGAACTGGCGGCCGCCGCGATGGGCGCCGCCGCGGCCGTCCTGCCCGACGACCTCGGTGAGCGCGCGATGCTCGGCGACACGGGCGCGCACGCCCTGGGTGCGGCCCTGGGGGCGGCCGTGGTCGCGGGCAACGGGCGCACCGGGCTGCTCGCCCATGCTGCGGCCCTGGTGGCTGCTGCGGTGTACGGCGACAGGGTGAGCGGGGCGGCGCGGTCGTGGCGCAGGGGTGTGCGTGTGCTGGGCGCCGGCTCCGGAACCACCGCTTCCTCACCCGTGTGAGTGACTCCTCACCCTGTTCCGGGGCGCTTCCTGTGGTTTCCCGCCATTTCCGCGTTGTCGGAACAGCCGTACGTCCTGGCATCCTTGGCGTAGTACGTGGAGGAAACCGCGCGGTACACCCCCTCCGCTGGATCCTTCTGTACTTTCTTCGTGACCGCCCGACGCCGAACCAGGAGCCCCGGCCACGTGAGCCCCGTGAGCAGCCACTCTCCGCACGGTCAGGCGCCGCTGCGCACCGTGCAGGTGCTCGGCGGCGGCAACGCCGGCAGCAGCGCGCATGTGCGTTCGCTGGCGGCTGGCCTTGTCGCGCGGGGCGTGCGGGTCACCGTGTGCGCCCCCGTCGAGGCCGATCGCGCCTACGACTTCACGGGGACCGGCGCCGAGCACGTGCATGTGCCGCGCAGCAGCGACCCGGGAGCCGTGACCGCGCTGCGGGAGGCGTGCAAGGACGCCGACCTGGTGCACGCGCATGGGCTGCACGCCTCCTTCCGTGCCGCGCTGGCCCTCAGCGGCCGGCGCACCCCCCTCGTCGTCACCTGGCACAACCGCGCGCACGCCGAAGGAGCCCGCGCCCATCTGCTGCGCCTCCTGGAGCGGCGGGTCGTGAAGGCCGCCACCGTGGTGCTCGGCACCTCCTCGGACCTCGTGGACCGGGCCCGCCGGACCGGGGCGCGGGACGCGCGGCTGGCCGCCGTGGCGCTGCCCGGTCCGCGTCCGGCCGCGGAGCCGGAGGATCCCGACCGCCCGAGCCCCAAGATCCGGGCCGAACTGGGCGCCACCGGCCGCCCGTTGCTGATGGCCGTCGGCTCCCTCGACCGTCACCGCGGTTACGACACTCTGCTGGACGCCACGCGCGCGTGGCGGCGACTCGACCCCGTGCCGCTCGTCGTGATCGCGGGGGAGGGGCCGTTGCGGGCCGTTCTGCAGCGCCGTATCGAGGACGAAGGGCTGCCCGTCCGGCTCATCGGGCGGCGCGACGACGTGCGGGCGCTGCTCGCCGCCGCCGATCTCGCGCTGCTGCCCAGCAGCTGGGAATCGCGTTCCGTGCTCGCCCAGGAGGCGCTGCACGCGCGCGTGCCGCTCGTCGCGACCCACGTCGGCGGCATCCCCGAACTCGTCGGCGACGCCGCCGAACTCGTCCCGTACGGGGACGCGGAGGCCCTCGCCGACGCCGTCACCGGGCTCCTCGGCGATCCGGAGCGCCGTGAGCTGCTCAGGGAGAAGGGCATCCGGCAGGCCGCCACCTGGCCGACCGAGGACGAGACCGTCGCCCAAGTGCTCAGCGTCTACGACGAGTTGACCCAGCACCGGCCGCTCGCCTGAGCGGCGGACCCTAGGAGGCGTGCCGGCGTGCTCGCAGTGCCAGGCTCAACGCCAGTACCGTCTGCGGGTCGTCGAGGTCCGTGCCGAGCAACTCGCCGATCCGGGCCAGGCGGTTGTAGAGGGTCTGCCGGTTGAGGTGGAGTTCGCGGGCCGTCTCCGCCTTGCGGCCCGCGTGCGCCAGGTACGTCTCCAGGGTGGGCAGAAGGGGCGGCCTGGAGCGGTTGTCGTGGTCGCGGAGCGGGCCGATCGCACGGTCCACGAAGGCCGCCAGGTCCGGGTGGTCGCGCAGCCGCCACAGGAGCAGGTCGATGTCGAGGCGGCGGGCGTCGTACCAGGGGCGGTCCGTCAGGCCCTGCGCCGCCGTCGCCGTCTCGGCCGCGTGCCTCAGGCCCGCCGACGCAGCCGCCCAGCCGCCCGCGACCCCGACGACCACCACGGGTGGCTGCGCTCCCGGCCGGTGCATCCCGGCCCGCTCCACGCCCGCCCGCAGCGCCGCCGCGACCCGGTCCGCGACCGCCGACCGTTCCGCCTCCGCACGCAGGCCGAGCAGCAACGGCACCCGGCCCTCGACAGGCCGTACACCCAACAGGACCGGAACCCCCACCGAGGCCAGCTCCTCGGCGACCGCGCGTGCCAGCACCGCCCAGCCCCCGCCCGGCGACAGCGTGTCGCCCAGCCGCATCACCACCGGCAGCAGCGGGCTGTTGCCGGGCTTGAAGCCCAGCACGCGCGCCTGCGCGGGCGCGTCCTCCGCGGCGATACGGCCCTCGGCGAGGTCGGTGAGGAAGTCCCCGCGGCCGCGCGCCGCCAGCTCCTCCTCCTGGCGGGCCTGCATCAGGACGACGGCAAGGATGCCCGCCGCCCGCTCGGCCGCGATGCGGTGCACCGGGGCCAGCGGGGCCCGTACGGGGAGGAGGACCAGGCGGGCCCGTACCGAACCCGTCCCCGGGCCGCCCCCGGGCACGTCCACGAGCACCGACCCCGACGGCGGCGGGGCGTCCTTGTGCTGGCTGCGCAGCCCCTCCCACACCTGGAGCGGGTCCGCGCCCTCGGGGCCGGCCCCGGCGGCGTACAGCAGCTGCCCGTCCGTCGTCTCCAGGAAGACCGGGTTGCCGCTGAAGCCGGCCAGGATGCCCAGCACCTGGGGCACCCCGCCGCCGCCCAGCAGGGCCTCGGTACAGCGGCGGTGCACCTCCTCCGCCCGCTGCAGCAGCGCGTAGTGGCCGTTGACGATCTCGGTGTGGACCTCCTCCGTGACCGTCACGAAGGGCACCTCGCGGTGCAGCTGGACCAGCGGGAGCCCGGCCGCGCGTGCCGTGTCGACGAGCGCGGCGGGCAGGCGGGTGAAGCGCGGGCCGAGCTCCACGACGAGGGCCGCGATACCGCGCTCGGCCAGGGTGCGGACGAACGCCCGCTGCTCGGCGGGCCGGGTGCCGAGGCCGTAGCCGGTGGTCAGCAGCAGCTCGCCGCCCTTCAGCAGCGAGGCGATGTGCGGCACCTCGCCCGCGTGCACCCAGCGCACGGTGCGCTGCAGCCGGTCGGCGCCCGCGAGGACCTCCGGCAGCCCGCTGCGCAGACCGGGCAGCTCCAGCGCCCGCTGCACGGTGATCCCGGCCCCGTGCGTGTCGAATCTGCTGCTCGTACCGCTGCCCGTACTGCTGTCCATGAGTCGGACGCTACCCGCGCGGGTGCCTCCGGGACATCTTCGGGCGGGGGTGGGGCCCCGAAGGCCGGGCCGATGGGGTCGGGCTGACCGCCGGGCTCGTCCCGTGTCCGTGCACGGCCCGTACACCCTCGCTCGCGGTGCCGCGGGCGTCGTCGCCGTCGCCGGACGGGCGGTCGCCCCCGCGGCCGTACTCGCACGCCGACCGCATGCTGCTCGACGTCGTCACCACCGAGCAGGTGCGCGAACTGCGTGCCAAGCTGCTCGCGGCGGTCGAGAAAGCGGGTCGTACGCAGCCGTCGACCCGGAGCCGGAGACCCACACTCAGGTAAGAGTGTGGCCGGGTATCTGACCGTGCCGGCCACGGTCGGGTCTGGTCGGCGATCCCGATGCCGTACGCGCCCGTATCGACGCCTGTGCCGAGGCCGGCCTGGACGAGATCGCGCTCGTACCGGCGTCGCTGCCTGGCGCGCGCCCGCCGCCGCATACGCTCCACGCTCGGCTTCGCGCGTCGGGGACTCCCACGACGGCGTTCGGCCGCGGGCCCTCAGGCCGGCCTGATGTTGTGGTTGAAGCGGAAGACGTTGTCCCGGTCGTAGCGCCGCTTCAGCTCGGCCAGCCGCCGGGTGTTCTCGGCACCCATACCGGCGACCACCCGCTCGGGGCCCTCGTCGCCGATGAAGTTGAGGTAGACGGCGCCGGTGCTCCACGGCCGGACGTCGTCGCGCACGTCCCGCACCCACCGCAGGCACCGCTCGTCGTCCGCCGGGTCCTGCCAGATGCCGAAGGGGTGCACCGCCCACGGCGCGTCCCGATAGGGCACGGGGTACTCGTGCGGACCGTCCGCGATCGCGCCGCCCTGCGGGAGCAGCACGTACTGGACGCCCGTCGGCACGGGTATCGCCTCGCCGCGGGCGCAGTAGACGTCCACCAGGTCGTCGGGCAGGCCCGTCAGGTAATCCGCGGACCAGTAGTTCCGCAGGCCCGGCGGATCGTCGAGCAGGCACTGAACCTCGGCGTACGGCATGGCGCCGACGACCTCGGCCTCGTGCGGCAGCGCCAGCAGCGGCTCGGCGAGCTTGCGCAGGTCCTCCTCGGGACCCGCGTACGTCAGCAGCGCGCCGCACATCAGACGGCCGACCAGCTGGGGCGGCACGAAATCGGCCGGCGGGCCGGTGACATACACGGCCATCCCGGACGCCTCGACCGGGGCGGCCGTGATGATCTCGCGGTACGTGCGCACCACCTCGCGGCCGAAGGCCGGCAGGTACATCACGAACGCGACGGAGAACACGGGCAGTTCGTGCAACTTCAGGGTCAGTGCGGTGACGACGCCGAAGTTGCCGCCTCCGCCGTGCAGGCCCCAGAACAGCTCCGGGTTCTCGTCGGCGCTCGCGTGGATCCGCTCGCCGTCGGCGGTGACCAGCTCGACGCCGAGCAGATTGTCGACCGCCAGTCCGCACCAGCGGTCCAGCCAGCCGGTGCCGCCGCCGAGGACGAAGCCGCCGACGCCGGTGGTGGAGGCCCGGCCGCCGGTGGTCGCCAGGCCGTACGGCTCGGTCGCGCGGTCCAGGTCGCTCATGGTGGCGCCGCCCGCGATGCGCACCGCCTCGGCCGCGGGGTCGACGCTGACGGCGCGCATATGGCGCAGGTCCACGACCAGCCCGCCGTCGTTCACCGCCATACCCGCCACGCTGTGCCCGCCGCCCCGCACGGCGATCTTCAGGTCCAGCTCCCGGCCGAAGCGCACGGCCCGCACGACGTCGGCCTCGTCCACGCACTGCGCGATCACCGCCGGCCGCCGGTCGATCAGCGCGTTGAAGACCGCCCGGGCCTCGTCGTAGCCGACATCCCCCGGGGCGAACACATCGCCGACCAGATCCTCACGCAGCGCGGCGAGGGCCGCGCCCGCCTTCGATGGGGAAGCCATGGGGCGCCCCCTTCCGTACAGGGGCTGATGGATCCAGCGTAGGCGGGCGCGGCTCGGCGGTCCTGTTCAGCCGCCGTACGCCCCGGAGGCCGTCAGGCGCAGTGCCGTGTCGATGAGCGGGACGTGGCTGAAGGCCTGCGGGAAGTTGCCGACCTGGCGCTGGCGGCGCGGGTCCCACTCCTCGGCGAGCAGCCCGAGGTCGTTGCGGAGCGCGAGCAGCTTCTCGAACAGCTTGCGGGCCTCGTCCACGCGGCCGATCATCGCCAGGTCGTCCGCCATCCAGAACGAACAGGCCAGGAACGCCCCTTCGTCACCGGGCAGGCCGTCGACGCCCTCGCTGGAACCCTCCGTCGGGTAGCGCAGGATGAAGCCGTCCGGCGTGGACAGCTCGCGCTGGATCGCCTCGATGGTGCCGATGACGCGCTTGTCGTCGGGGGGCAGGAAGCCCATCTGCGGGATCAGCAGCAGCGAGGCGTCCAGCTCCTTCGAGCCGTACGACTGCGTGAAGGTGTTGCGCTCCTTGTCGTAGCCCTTCTCGCACACGTCCCGGTGGATGTCGTCGCGCAGCTCGCGCCAGCGCTCCAGCGGGCCGTCCGCGTCGCCGGACTCGATCAGCTTGATCGTGCGGTCGACGGCGACCCAGGCCATGACCTTGGAGTGCACGAAGTGGCGGCGCGGACCGCGCACCTCCCAGATGCCCTCGTCCGGCTCGTCCCAGTGCTGCTCCAGGTAGCGGATCAGCTTGAGCTGCAGCAGGGAGGCGTAGTCGCTGCGGGCCAGGCCGGTCATGTGGCCCAGGTGCAGGGCCTCGGTGACCTCGCCGTACACGTCCAGCTGGAGCTGGTGGGCGGCGCCGTTGCCCACCCGCACCGGCGCGGAGTTCTCGTAACCCGGCAGCCAGTCCAGCTCCGCCTCGCCGAGCTCGCGCTCGCCCGCGATGCCGTACATGATCTGCAGGTTCTCGGGGTCGCCGGCGACCGCCCGCAGCAGCCACTCGCGCCAGGCGCGGGCCTCTTCGCGGTAGCCGGTGCGCAGCAGCGAGGACAGGGTGATCGCTGCGTCGCGCAGCCAGGTGTAGCGGTAGTCCCAGTTGCGGACGCCGCCGATGTCCTCGGGCAGGGAGGTCGTCGGGGCGGCGACGATGCCGCCGGTCGGGGCGTACGTCAGGGCCTTCAGCGTGATCAGCGAGCGGATCACCGCCTCGCGGTACGGGCCGTGGTACGTGCAGTGCTCGACCCACTCGCGCCAGAAGTCCTCGGTCGCCTCCAGCGAGGCCTCCGGTTCCGGCAGCGGCGGCGGCTGCTTGTGCGAGGGCTCCCACGAGATGGTGAACGCGATCCGGTCACCGGGAGCGACCGTGAAGTCCGAGTACGTGGTCAGCGACTTGCCGTAGGTCTCGCACTCGGTGTCGTACCAGACCGAGTCAGGGCCGGCCACGGCGACCGTGCGGCCGTCGTGCTTGTGCACCCACGGCACGACCCGGCCGTACGAGAAACGCATCCGCAGGGCCGAGCGCATCGGGACGCGGCCGGAGACACCCTCGACGATGCGGATCAGCTGGGGGGCGCCGTCACGAGGGGGCATGAAATCGGTCACCCTGACCGTGCCGCGCGGGGTGTCCCACTCGGATTCCAGGATCAGGGAGTCGCCCCGGTAGCTGCGCCGGGCCGCGGTGGGCGGCTGGGCGTCGGAGGCGTGGGCGGGGCCGAGCCGCCAGAAGCCGTGTTCCTCGGTGCCCAGCAGGCCGGCGAAGATGGCGTGCGAGTCGAAGCGGGGCAGGCACAGCCAGTCCACTGTGCCGTCCCGGCAGACCAAGGCGGCGGTCTGCATGTCTCCGATGAGTGCGTAGTCTTCGATGCGCCCGGCCACGTGCAACTCCAGTCGAACGGCCACGTCACCCCCGCGAAAAGGGGGCTGTCGCTAGTGCGGTCAAGGGGTCGTTGTAATGCGTCGTTGAGCGGTGAAGCAAAGCAGTCGTCCTGGCCGTGTGGCAAAACGACAATTGATACTCAACGAACTGACGAGCTCTCGTTGTTCCGGTCATCACGTGCGGGGGTGGTGACGTGTACCCGGCCGGGCTCGGCAGCGAGTGTCCGAGCAGGATACGACGCACGTAGATGATCTGCGTGCCGCTCCGGGCAACCCGAATAGGCCGAACGGGTGAGCAACGGGTGAGAAACGCGAAGGACCGTGCGGGTCTGTGGTGACTCGTGTGTGGTGCGTGGCCGGAAGCCATCTCCTCCGGGCGCTGATACCCTGGTAGCCCGTGGACCGGTGGGCACGAAACCCCCGAACCGCAGCGACGGCACCCCCGGAAATCTCCGGTCGGCAGCCGCACAGCACCCCAGACCGCGACCACGGGAGCCCCCCTTTGGCCATGCCGCCCGTTGCTTTCCGAAGCAGCACAGCCACGACGACCAAGCACATCTTCGTCACCGGGGGTGTCGCCTCCTCCTTGGGCAAGGGCCTCACCGCCTCCAGCCTGGGCATGCTCCTCAAGGCGCGGGGCCTGCGGGTCGTGATGCAGAAGCTCGACCCGTACCTGAACGTCGACCCGGGCACGATGAACCCCTTCCAGCACGGTGAGGTGTTCGTCACCAACGACGGCGCCGAGACCGATCTGGACATCGGACACTACGAGCGTTTCCTCGACCGTGACTTGGACGGCTCCGCCAATGTCACTACAGGCCAGGTCTACTCGACGGTGATCGCCAAGGAGCGGCGCGGCGAGTACCTGGGCGACACCGTGCAGGTCATCCCGCACATCACCAACGAGATCAAGCACCGCATCCGGCGTATGGCGACCGACGAGGTCGATGTCGTCATCACGGAGGTCGGCGGTACGGTCGGCGACATCGAGTCGCTGCCGTTCCTGGAGACGGTCCGCCAGGTCCGCCACGAGGTCGGCCGTGACAACGTCTTCGTCGTCCACATTTCCCTCCTGCCGTACATCGGCCCGTCGGGAGAGCTGAAGACGAAGCCGACCCAGCACTCGGTTGCGGCCCTGCGCAACATCGGTATCCAGCCGGACGCCATCGTGCTGCGCTGCGACCGCGAGGTCCCCACCGCGATCAAGCGCAAGATCTCCCTGATGTGCGACGTCGACGAGGCCGCCGTGGTCGCCTGCCCCGACGCCCGCTCGATCTACGACATCCCCAAGACCGTGCACGGCGAGGGCCTGGACGCCTATGTCGTCCGCAAGCTGGACCTGCCGTTCCGTGATGTGGACTGGCGGACCTGGGACGACCTGCTCGACCGCGTCCACAACCCCGACCACGAGATCACCCTCGCGCTGGTCGGCAAGTACATCGACCTGCCCGACGCCTACCTCTCGGTCACCGAGGCGCTGCGGGCGGGCGGCTTCGCCAACAAGGCCCGCGTCAAGATCAAGTGGGTCACGTCCGACGACTGCAAGACCCCGGCCGGCGCCGCGGCGCAGCTCGGCGACGTCGATGGCATCTGCATCCCGGGCGGCTTCGGCGACCGCGGTGTGCTCGGCAAGGTCGGCGCGATCAAGTACGCCCGCGAGCACAAGATCCCGCTGCTCGGCCTCTGCCTGGGCCTGCAGTGCATCGTGATCGAGGCCGCGCGCAACCTGGCCGGCATCACCGACGCCAACTCCACGGAGTTCGACTCCGCCACCGGCCACCCGGTCATCTCCACCATGGCCGAGCAGCTCGACATCGTCGCCGGCGAGGGCGACATGGGCGGCACGATGCGGCTGGGCATGTACCCGGCCAAGCTGGCCGAGGGCTCGATCGTGCGCGAGGTCTACGACGGCAAGGAGTACGTCGAGGAGCGCCACCGGCACCGCTACGAGGTGAACAACGCCTACCGCGGGGAGCTGGAGAAGAAGGCCGGCATCCTGTTCTCCGGCACTTCGCCCGACGGCAAGCTCGTCGAGTACGTGGAGTACCCGCGCGAGACGCACCCTTACCTGGTGGCGACCCAGGCGCACCCCGAGCTGCGCTCCCGCCCGACCCGGCCGCACCCGCTGTTCGCGGGTCTGGTGAAGGCCTCGGTCGAGCGGAAGAATTCCAAGTAACACACCAGTTGTACGGTGGCCGGGGCGCTCGCATTCAAAAGGTGAGCGCCCCGTTTCACTCGGCGTGTGTGGCAAAGCGTGCGGAAGGACAGGGCATGACGATCAAGGACACCTCCGAGGAGTGGGAGATCCGGGCGACGGAGACCCCCTTCGTGGGCAACAAGACCTCCGTGCGTACGGACGACGTGGTCATGCCCGACGGACATGTGGCCCGCCGCGACTACCAGGTCCACCCCGGCTCGGTCGCCGTCCTCGCCCTCGACGACGAAGGCCGGGTCCTGGTCATCCGCCAGTACCGCCACCCCGTGCGCCACAAGCTGTGGGAGATCCCGGCCGGCCTGCTCGACGTGCCCGGCGAGAACCCCCTGCACGCCGCCCAGCGCGAGCTGTACGAGGAGGCGCACGTCAAGGCCGAGGACTGGCGTGTGCTGACCGACGTCTACACCACCCCCGGCGGCTGCGACGAGGCCGTACGCATCTTCCTCGCCCGTGACCTGTCCGAGGCCGAGGGCGACCGCTTCGAGGTCGAGCACGAAGAGGCCGACATGGAACTCGAGCGGGTGCCCGTCGAGGAGCTCGTACGGGGCGTCCTGGCGGGCGAGCTGCACAACAACTGCCTTGTCGTGGGCGTCCTTTCGCTGATCGCCGCACAGCAGAGGGACGGGCTCGACGCACTGCGCCCCGCAGAGGCGCCGTGGCCCGCGCGTCCCTTCGAGTCCTGAACGCGACCCCTACCGCACCGGTGTGACGATCGGCTGATCCGATCGGGGGACGTGCCCGCCGCGCTCCGCCAGGATCGTTGCAGAGCGTGAACTAGGCTCTGTTGATGCCCGGTACCGGAGTCCCGGCGGGCTTGCGCGTGCGGTGGGACGGGAGTGTGGCCCGTGACGGATCAGACGGTCAACACAGACGGTGTACGGCTGTCGGGGCACGCTGCTGA
Organism: Streptomyces sp. NRRL S-646; assembly: GCF_000720765.1. Lineage (GTDB taxonomy): Bacteria > Actinomycetota > Actinomycetes > Streptomycetales > Streptomycetaceae > Streptomyces. The sequence continues at coordinate 68,033 of NZ_JODC01000025.1, read as the reverse complement.
CGAGAGCCGGTTCCTGGGCCGTACAAGGGAGTTGAAGGAACTCCGCGCCGACATCGAGCGGGCGGGCCTGGACACCCTCTCCGGCCGCAAGGCCCCACGCGCGCGCGTACTGCTCATCGCGGGCAGGCCCGGTTCCGGACGCACCGCCCTCGCCGAGGAACTGGTGCGGCAGGTTGCGGACCGTTACGACGACGGGGTGCTCCGGGCGCGGCTGAGTGAGCCCGACGGCACGCCCGTCCCCCTCGGGCAGACCGCCCGCGGACTGCTCGCCGCGCTGAAGCTGCCCACCCCCGCCGGGGCCGCCGCCGACGACCTGGCCGAGGCGCTGCGCACCGCCCTCGCCGACCGCCGGGCCCTGGTACTGCTCGACGACGCGGCGGACGCCGAGCAGGTGGACGCCCTGCTGCCGGACACGCCGGACTGCCTGGTGGTGGCCGTGTCGAGCGGTCCCCTCACCGGTATCTCCGACGTGCGCCCGTGCACTCTCGGCGGTCTCGACACCAAGTCCGCCCTGGAGCTGCTCACCCGGCACACCGGCTCGGTCCGCATCACCGTCGACCCCCGTGCCGCCGAGGGCCTGGTCGAGGAGTGCCAGGGCCACCCGGCCGCGCTGACGCTGGCGGGCGGCTGGCTCGCCGCCCGCCCCAAGGCGGCCGTCGCCGACCTGGCCAAGCATCTGCACACGGAGGGTGAGGGCACACCCCTCAGCCGGGTCTTCGGGCTCGTCTACACCTCGCTGCCCGCGCCCTCCGCCCGGATGCTGCGACTGCTCGCCCTCGCCCCGGCCGGCCTGGTCGACCCGCACACCGCGGCCTCGCTCGCCGGCTGCTCGGTCGGCGACGCCCACGCCGCCCTGGACGAGTTCGTCGCCCTCGGCCTGCTGCGGGCCGCGGACTCGCCGTTGCCGCAGTACGAGGTGCCGGGCTGTCTGCACCCCCTTCTGAAGGCGCTCGCCCAGAGCCAGGACCGCCCCGGCGAGCTGCAGCTGGCCCGCGCCCGCATGCTGGAGCGGACGGTACGGCTGCTGCAGTCCTGCCGGGTGATCACCGAGACGGACAGCCCCGAGGCGCGCGAGAAGCTCCAGGGCATGCCGCGCGCCGTGCGCTTCCCGAGCCCCCGGGCCGCCGAGGAGTGGCTGCGCCTGCGAAGGCCCGCACTGCTGGCCGCGGCCCGGCTGGCCGTCGCGGACGGGGAACTGGACACCCTCGCCCGCCGTCTGATGTCCCAGCTGGTCAAGGCCATGGTCGCGCACTTCGGCACCCGGGCCGCCGCCCCCGACCTGTACGGCATCCACCGGCTCGTCCTGGATGTGGCCGAGCGGCGGGATCTGCCCCGCGAGAAGGCCGCGGCACTGCTGAACCTCGGCGACCTGGACGCCCAGACCGGCCGCACGACGGAGGCGCTGGCGCGCTATCGGGCCGCGCTGGATGCCGGACGGGAGGCAAATGACCCGTACGCGAGCGGCCGCGCAATGGAATCCGTAGGCGGTGCGCATCTGGAGCTCGGGGACTACGACCGGGCCGCCGACTGGTTCGGCCGCGCCCTCGCCGAGCGCCTGGCCCGGGGCGAGCGTGCGGCCGCCGCCCGGCTCTACGGCCGTATCGCCGCGGCCCACACCTATGCGGGCCGCTACGGCGAGGCCCAGCGGGGCTGGCGCACGGCGATCGCCCGGCACCGCAAGAACGGCGACATCGCCTCCCACGCCCGGGCGTTGAGCGAACTCGCGCGCGTCCAGGAGTACGCGGGACGGCCCGAGGAGTCGCTGCGCACCTGCCACGAGGCGGTGGAATGGGCGCGGCGCGCCGAGGACGTACGGCTGCAGGCGGCGCTGCAGCTGCGCCTCGCCGACACGCTGGAACGCCTGGGCGATTCCGCCTCCGCTCAGCTGCACCGGGGCACGGCCGAGCGGCTGCTGGGGGAGGAGCGCGAGGACGGTGAGCAGGAGCCGAAACCCCTTGAGTCCTTGAAACAGGAAGATGACACCTGCGAAATCCGTAGTACATCCGACGAAGATTGATGCAATGAAAGGCTAGACAGAGAGAACGCCTTCATTAGACTGGCTCTGCCGCACCTTCTCCTGCGGTGTCTCCCGGTGTGCTCATGCATGCCTGGGTATGTGTTGTATTGCCCCACATCCACTGAGCCAAGGACCGTGATCGACGTGAAGGTCGGCATCCCCCGCGAGGTCAAGAACAACGAGTTCCGGGTGGCCATCACCCCCGCCGGTGTGCATGAGCTCGTGCGCCACGGCCACCAGGTCGTCATCGAGCACGGCGCCGGTGTCGGATCGTCGATCCCGGACAGCGAGTACGTCGCCGCCGGTGCGCAGATCCTGCAGACCGCCGACGAGGTGTGGGCCGCCGCCGACCTGCTGCTGAAGGTCAAGGAGCCCATCGCCGAGGAGTACCACCGGCTGCGCAAGGGCCAGACGCTCTTCACCTACCTGCACCTGGCCGCCTCCAAGGAGTGCACCGACGCGCTCATCGAGTCCGGCACCACGGCGATCGCCTACGAGACCGTCGAGCTGCCGAACCGCGCGCTGCCGCTGCTCGCTCCCATGTCCGAGGTCGCGGGCCGCCTCGCCCCGCAGGTCGGCGCCTACCACCTGATGCGCTCGGCCGGCGGCCGTGGCGTGCTCCCCGGCGGTGTCCCCGGCACCCAGCCCGCGAAGGCCGTCGTCATCGGCGGTGGCGTCTCCGGCTGGAACGCGACGCAGATCGCGGTCGGCCTGGGCTTCCACGTCACGCTGCTCGACCGCGACATCAACAAGCTGCGCGAGGCGGACAAGGTCTTCGGCACCAAGGTCCGGGCGATCATGTCCAACTCCTTCGAGCTGGAGAAGGCCGTCCTGGACGCCGACCTGGTCGTCGGCGCGGTCCTCATCCCGGGCGCCAAGGCCCCGAAGCTCGTCACCAACGAGCTCGTGTCCCGCATGAAGCCCGGCAGTGTCCTTGTCGACATCGCGATCGACCAGGGCGGCTGCTTCGAGGACTCCCGTCCCACCACGCACGCCGAGCCGACCTTCAAGGTCCACGACTCGGTCTTCTACTGCGTCGCCAACATGCCGGGCGCGGTGCCCAACACCTCCACCTACGCGCTCACCAACGCGACGCTGCCCTACATCGTCGAACTCGCCGACCGCGGCTGGGTGGAGGCACTGCGCCGCGACCCCGCGCTCGCCAAGGGGCTCAACACCCATGAGGGCAAGGTCGTTTACCGCGAGGTCGCAGAGGCGCACGGCATGGAGCACGTGGAGCTCGAGAGCCTGCTCGGCTGAGCCTCGGCCGAGCGGCGAGTCGTCGAGCCGCTAAGTCACCATTCGGTAAAAGGCGATACGTCAACACAGGTCGTCAACAGCGCACATCCGGCCGGACCTTGCCCGACAAGGTCCGGCCGGATGTGTGTATGGTCACTTTGCGGCTCTAGGTCAACTCGCCTCGAACGTAACCCTTCGACCGATTCGCACACCCGCGAAACCTGCCGTGCGACGGCCGTACGCCCTTGACAGAGGGATGTTTCATTGCCGACACATCCTGCCGGGTCCGGCGGATTGTGTTGCTGCGGACGCCCGACACGCCATAGAGTCGCCAACCGTCGGCATGGTGTCACGCCGACCTGTCTAGAAGTTTCCTGGTCACCAAGGAGGTAAGACGACTTGTGAATGAGTCGACATTTTCTCCCGGGGGTGGTCAACCAGGAGCGCCTGTACGGGACCAGGGTCCCGCGGGGTTCGAGGCTGTCGGCTCCGTTGCTGTGCGCACTTTCGCAGCCCGACAGAGCCCGGGTCCCCAGGTGATCCGGACAGCACACAAGAGCATGGATGGCCATCACGTGAACGCCATGGCCGGCGACGGAAGTGGCGCGCCCCACAACCACCTCGCCGACTACGACGAACTGCCCGAAGGGCACTTCTACGACCCCGACGCGGAGTACGAGCCCGACCCCGAGTACGCGGCCACGCTCGCGCCCGACGCTGCCCGGCAGCGCCGTGAGCGCATCGGCCCGACCGGACGTCCGCTGCCGTACTTCCCGATCCCGGGCCCGCTGACCGACCACGGGCCCGCGAAGATCATCGCGATGTGCAACCAGAAGGGCGGCGTCGGCAAGACGACGTCGACCATCAACCTGGGTGCCGCGCTCGCGGAGTACGGACGCCGCGTGCTGCTCGTGGACTTCGACCCGCAGGGCGCGCTGTCGGTGGGCCTCGGCGTCAATCCGATGGAGCTCGACCTCACCGTCTACAACCTGCTCATGGAGCGGGGGATGGCGGCCGACGAGGTGCTCCTGAAGACGGCGGTCCCGAACATGGACCTGCTGCCCAGCAACATCGACCTGTCCGCCGCCGAGGTGCAGTTGGTCTCGGAGGTCGCGCGCGAGTCCACGCTCCAGCGCGCCCTCAAGCCCCTCATGGCCGACTACGACTACATCGTGATCGACTGTCAGCCCTCGCTGGGTCTTCTGACCGTGAACGCGCTGACGGCCGCCCACAAGGTGATCGTGCCCCTGGAATGCGAGTTCTTCGCACTGCGCGGTGTCGCGCTGCTGACGGAGACGATCGAGAAGGTCCAGGAGCGGCTCAACCCGGAGCTGGAGCTCGACGGGATCCTGGCCACGATGTACGACTCGCGCACGGTCCACAGCCGCGAGGTCCTGGCCCGTGTGGTCGAGGCGTTCGACGATCACGTCTACCACACGGTCATCGGACGCACGGTCCGCTTCCCGGAGACCACGGTCGCCGGTGAGCCGATCACCACGTACGCCTCCAACTCCGTCGGCGCCGCCGCCTACCGTCAGCTCGCCAGGGAGGTGCTCGCCCGGTGTCACGCCGAGTGAGTCTGCCGGGGGCCGACGAACTCTTCCGTACGACAGGGGGAACGGCGCTCCAGCCGTCCACTCCGCGGCGGGGGGCCAACGGCGAAGCCCGTGTGCCCGCGCCCGCGGGGGAGAGCGACCCGGCCGCGGCCGTGTCGCCCGAGGACGCACCGCAGTCGGTGCCCGCGCAGGGCGGCGACGGCGAGGGCCCGGAGCACGTGGCCGCGGAGCCGGAGCCGGCCGACGCCGGTGAGTCCCGCAGCCGTGCCGCGGGCCAGGAGCGCTCCGGGCGACGTCAGGGGGCGCAGGAAGGTTCTGCCGCCACCGGCGCCCAGCCCCGCAAGCGCGGCCGGTCCTCGCCCTCGCGCCGGCCCAGCGGGCGCGAGCGGCACGACGAGAAGATCACCGTGTACGTGTCCGCCGAGGAGCTCATGGACCTGGAGCACGCACGCCTGGTGCTCCGCGGTGAGCACGGCCTTGCGGTCGACCGCGGGCGGATCGTCCGCGAGGCGGTCGCCGTGGTGCTGGCCGACCTGGAGTCCCGCGGGGACGCGAGCATCCTCGTACGCCGGCTGCGCGGGCGGTAGCGGTAGCCTGCGGGGGCCATGACCTCGAACGACGCTCCCACCCCCGGCGCCCCCGCCGGCCGTCGTCGCGCGCTGGGGAGGGGCCCGGGCGCGGGCGCTCCGCGGGGCGAGCGGCCAACACCGCCCACGGAGGAGTCGCCCGCCGCGGAGCTTTCGGCGGCGGAGGCAGCCCCTGAGCAGGCCGCCGGGCGTGAGGCTGCGGGCCCGGCACCGACCCGTGAACCCGAGCCGCAGGCAGTGTCCCCGGAGCAGGCCCGTGCCCCTGAGCCGGGTGCCGTGGGACCGGAGCCGGTTACCACACGGGAGCTCCAGGCTTCGGGGCCGGATCGTGAGCCTGAGCCGGGTGCCGTGCCACTGGAGTCGAGTCCTGACCGGGAAGCCGTGGCCGCGGAGCCGCCGCGTGAGCCCGTGCGGGAGGCCGTGACGCCGGAGTCGGTTTCTGAACCGAAGACTGCGGGCCGGGCGTTGGTCTCCGAGCCCGTGCTGGAGGCCGTGGCCCGAGAACTGATCCCGGAGCCGGAGACCCTGGCCTCGGAATCGGTTCCCGTGCCGGATGCTGCGGGCCGGGAATGGGTCCCCGAGCCGGAGGCCGTGGCCCTGGAGTCGGCCCCCGCGTCGCAAGCTGCAGTCCCGGAATCCTTTGCCGATCAGCACGGCGTGGCCGTTGCCCCCGAGTCCTTCGCCGAGGCAGGCACCGTCGTCCCGGAAGCGGAAGCGGAAGCGGAAGCCGTGTCCGAGGACGCCCCCGGTGACGGTGTCTTCAAAGTCAGGCTCTCCAACTTCGAGGGGCCCTTCGATCTGCTGCTTCAGCTGATCTCCAAGCACAAGCTGGACGTCACCGAGGTCGCGCTGTCCAAGGTGACCGACGAGTTCATGGCGCACATCCGGGCGATGGGGCCGGACTGGGACCTGGATCAGACGACCGAGTTCCTCGTGGTCGCGGCCACCCTGCTCGACCTCAAGGCCGCCCGGCTGCTGCCCTCCGCCGAGGTCGAGGACGAGGCCGACCTCGCGCTCCTGGAGGCGCGGGACCTGCTGTTCGCGCGGCTGCTGCAGTATCGCGCCTACAAACAGATCGCCGACATCTTCAACCGGCGGCTGGACGAGGAGGCCCGGCGTTATCCGCGTACCGTCGGACTCGAGCCCCATCACGCCGAACTGCTGCCCGAGGTCGTCATCAGCATCGGGGCGGAGGGCTTCGCGAAGCTCGCCGTGAAGGCGATGCAGCCCAAGCGCAAGCCGCAGGTGTACGTGGACCACATCCACGCACCGCTGGTCAGCGTGCAGGAGCAGGCCGGGATCGTGGTCGCGCGGCTCAAGGAGCTCGGCGAGGCCAGCTTCCGGGCACTGGTCGAGGACACCGATGACACCCTCACCGTCGTGGCGCGATTCCTCGCCCTGCTGGAGCTGTACCGGGAGAAGGCCGTCGCGCTCGACCAGGAGACGGCGCTCGGCGAGCTGATCGTGCGTTGGACCGGCGGCGAGGGCGAAGACCGGCCGATGGTGACCGACGAATTCGACCGACCGCCCGAGCCGCCCAAGGAGGACAAGGCGTGAGCGAGGACACCACCGGCCTCCCGGCAGGCCTGCGCACCGTCGCCGACCTCGACCTCAAGCCCGCCCTGGAGGCCGTCCTCATGGTCGTGGACGAGCCCGCGACCGAGGAACATCTCGCGAAGATCCTCCAGCGGCCCAAGCGGCAGGTCGGGGACGCACTGCGGGAGCTGGCCGACGAGTACGCGGTGCAGGGCCGCGGATTCGAGCTGCGGCTGATCGCCGGCGGCTGGCGTTTCTACTCCCGGCCCGAGTACGCGGCGGCCGTCGAGGGCTTCGTCCTGGACGGCCAGCAGGCCCGGCTCACCCAGGCCGCCCTGGAGACCCTCGCTGTCGTCGCCTACCGGCAGCCGGTCAGCCGCAGCCGGGTCTCGGCCGTACGAGGAGTCAACTGCGACGGGGTCATGCGCACCCTGCTGCAGCGGGGTCTGGTCCAGGAGGCGGGCACGGAACCCGAAACAGGTGCGATCCTGTACACGACGACGAACTACTTCCTGGAGCGGATGGGCCTGCGTGGTCTGGACGAGCTCCCGGAGCTCGCGCCCTTCCTCCCGGAGGCGGAGGCGATCGAGGCCGAGACGCTGGAAGGGGTTCCGTCGTTCGATCCGGACGCTCCGGATTCGGAAGACGCAGACGACAAGACGGAAATTTGATGCGAAGCAGCAGCGGCAGGAACAGCAGCGGAAACAACGGCGGGAGCCGTGGTGGCAACAGCGGCGGCCGCGGCGGGAGCAGCGGGGGCCGCGGCAACCCCCGTGGCGCCGGCAAGAACCGCGACGACAAGCCGGGCGGGCGGCCGAGCAAGCCCCGCCCCGAGGAGCGCCGCTACGACGTGGGCCCCGGCGCCTCCCCGGAGGGCCCCAAGTCCGGGCGCGGCGCTTCGGCGCGCGGTGGGGCCAAGGGCGGCCCGAAGCAGTCCCCGGGCACCGGGCGGGGGCGTTGGGCGCCCGCGACCTCCCGTGAGTACGACGCCCGCGCCGAGGAGCGCAACCGGGAGCGGTACGCCGGCAAGAAGGACGTCAAGCTCCCCAAGACCTTCCCGGGCGCCGAGCAGGAGGGCGAGCGACTCCAGAAGATCCTCGCGCGCGCGGGCTACGGCTCCCGGCGTGCCTGCGAGGAGCTGATCGAGCAGGCCCGCGTCGAGGTCAACGGCGAGATCGTCCTGGAGCAGGGCAAGCGGGTCGACCCGGAGAAGGACGAGGTCAAGGTCGACGGCCTGACGGTCGCGACGCAGTCGTACCAGTTCTTCTCACTGAACAAGCCGGCCGGTGTCGTCTCCACCATGGAGGACAACGAGGGCCGGCAGTGCCTCGGTGACTACGTCACCAACCGTGAGACGCGGCTCTTCCACGTCGGGCGGCTGGACACCGAGACCGAGGGCGTGATCCTGCTCACCAACCACGGTGAGCTGGCGCACCGGCTGACCCACCCCAAGTACGGCGTGAAGAAGGTCTACCTCGCGCACATCGTGGGCCCGATCCCGCGCGACCTGGGCAAGAAGCTCAAGGACGGCATCCAGCTGGAGGACGGGTACGCGCGTGCGGACCACTTCCGGGTCGTCGAGCAGACCGGCAAGAACTACCTGGTCGAGGTGACCCTCCACGAGGGCCGCAAGCACATCGTGCGGCGCATGCTCGCCGAGGCCGGCTTCCCGGTCGACAAGCTGGTGCGGGTCGCCTTCGGGCCGATCACCCTGGGCGACCAGAAGTCGGGCTGGCTGCGGCGGCTGTCGAACACCGAGGTCGGCATGCTGATGCAGGAAGTCGACCTGTAGGCCCTGCGGGTGCTGTGAACGGCCGGTTCCGGATCTTCTCCGGGGCCGGCCGATTCGTTTTCGGCCCGCCGCCGGTCTGTACTCGTGACCGGCGAGAGGAATGGCCATGCCTGCTACGACGACGGACCGCGACGAGTTCGTCCGGCTGACGGACCCGTACCGGCGGGAGCTGCTCGCGCACTGCTACCGGATGCTGGGCTCGGTCGACGAGGCCGAGGACCTGGTGCAGGAGACGTATCTGCGGGCCTGGCGGTCCTACGAGGGCTACGAGGGCCGCGCGTCCCTGCGGACCTGGCTGCACCGGATCGCCACCAACACGTGTCTGACGGCTCTGGAGAGCCGCGCGAGGCGTCCGCTGCCCGCGGGGCTCGGCGGGCCGTCACAGGCGCCTGAGGAGCCGCTGAGGGCCCCTGCGACGGATGTTCCGTGGCTGCAGCCGCTGCCCGACTCGCTGGTCGACCCGGCGACCGTCGTTGCCGCCCGCGGCAGCCTGCGGCTCGCGCTGGTCGCCGCGCTGCAGCATTTGCCCGCCCGGCAGCGGGCCGTGCTCATCCTCCGGGACGTGCTCGCCTGGCGGGCGCCCGAGGTCGCCTCGCTGCTCGGGACCTCGACGGCCGCCGTCAAGAGCAGCCTCCAGCGCGCGCGTGCCCGGCTCGACGAGGTCGCCCCCGACGAGGACCTCGTCGTCGAGCCCGAGGGCGCCGCGGACCGCGAGGTGCTCGACCGGTACATGGCCGCCTTCGAACGCGCCGACATGGACGCGCTGCTCGACCTCCTCCAGGACGGCGTCGAGCTGGAGATGCCGCCCAACCTGGAGTGGTTCCGCGGCAAGAAGGACGTGCTGCGGTTCCTGCATGCCAGGGGTCACGGGGAGGGCAGCTACCGGATGCTGCCCACGCGCGCGAACGGACAGCCGGCCGTCGTCATGTACGTGCGCGGGGTGGACGGCGTGCTGCGGGCGCACTCCGTGCAGGTGCTCACCGTGCAGGGCGGCACACTGGCCCGCATCACGGCCTTCATCGACCTGGCGCAGGTCGCCCGCTTCGGGTTCCCGCGGGTGCTGTCGTGAACTGCGGTGAGCTGCTGGAGCGTTCGCTCGCCTACGCGCTGGGCAGCATCGCCGGGGTCGGGCCCGGGAGTCTGGAGCGGGGCACCCCGTGCGCGGAGTGGGACCTGGGGGAGCTGCTCGGGCACCTCGACGACTCGCTGGACGCTCTGCACGAGGGGCTGACCGGCGGGCGGATCGCGCTGACGCCGGGGCGCCCCGGGGGAGATCTCGCCTGCGCGTTCCGCACGCGCGCGTGTGCCGTGCTCGGCGCCTGGGCGGCCGGGCCGGGGGAGCGGGTGCTGGTGGGCGAACTGCCGCTGGACGTACGGGTGATGGCCGCCGTGGGGGCGGTGGAGATCGCCGTGCACGGATGGGACGTGGCGCAGGCCTGCGGGCGGCCCCGGCCCATACCGGGCCCGCTGGCGGCCGAGCTGCTGCCGGTGGCGCAGTGCGTGGTGGCGCCGGCGGACCGGGGCGTGCGGTTCGGCGCGCCCGTGGCCGTACCGCTGCACGCGGGGCCCGAGGCGCGCCTGCTGGCCTTTCTGGGGCGGTGCGATTCCTTTCCGGGGTGAGGGTGGTCTGCCTTCCGTGAGCGACCTCAAGAGCTCATGGAAGGAACCCCCGTCATGACCGACACACTGAGTGTCTCCGTACGCAAACCACCCGCCGAACCGGCCCCGCACCGACGCGTGTGGACCGTCCTTCTCGCCGGGCTCGGCGCCCTGCTGTGCTCCCTGGACGTCGTGGTCGTAGCGACCGCGCTGCCCGCCCTGCGGGCCGATTTCGGGGCGAGCCTGTCGGACCTGGAATGGACGATCAACGCCTACAACCTGGTCTTCGCCTGTCTGACCCTGACCGGCGCCGCGCTCGGCGACCGTTTCGGGCGGCGGCGGATGTACCTCGCCGGGCTCGCCGTCTTCACCCTCGGCTCGGCCGCCTCCGCCCTGGCGGGCGGCCCGGGCCAGCTCATCGGCGCCCGCGTGGTGCAGGGTGCCGGCGCGGCCGTACTCCTGCCGCTCACCCTGACCCTGATCAGCGAGGCGTTCCCGGCCGAGAAGCGGGGCGTCGCCATCGGTGTGTGGGGCGGGGTGACCGGGCTCGGGGTGGCCGCCGGGCCGGTGCTGGGCGGGGCCGTCACCGAGGGCCTGTCCTGGCAGTGGATCTTCTGGCTGAACGTACCCATCGGCCTTGCGATGCTGCCGTTCGCCGCCACCAGGCTCCGTGAGAGCTATGGCACCCGGCCCCAACTCGATCTCGTGGGACTGGTGTTGGCGGCCGTCGGCCTGACGGGGCTGGCCTGGGCGCCGGTCCGGGCGCCGCAGGCGGGCTGGGGAAGCGCCGAGGTGCTGACCGCGCTCGCCGCCGGGATCGTGTTCCTGACCGCCTTCCTCCTCTGGGAGCGCAGGGGAGCCCGCTATCCGATGCTGCCGCTCGCGCACTTCCGCAACCGCGGCTTCTCCGTCGCCAACGCGGCCGCCTTCCTGGTCTTCGGGTCCCTCCTCGGCGCCCTCTTCATGATCACGCAGCTCTTCCAGACCGGGCTCGGCTACTCCCCGCTGGAGGCGGGCGTGCGCGTCCTCGTCTGGAACGCGATGCCACTCCTGGTCGCCCCGGTCGCGGGCGCCCTCGCGGACCGCTTCGGCACCCGGCCCTTCATGTTCGGCGGACTGGCCCTGCAGGCGCTGGGCCTCGCCCTGCTGGCCTCGCAGGTCGAACCCGGTGTCGGCTACGGGCAGTTGGTCGTCCCGCTGATCATCGCCGGCATCGGCATCTCCATGGTCTTCCCGAGCGTCGCCAACGCCGTGACCTCCGCCGTCCCCCTCGGCGACGCGGGCGTCGCGGCCGGCGTCAACAACGCCCTGCGCGAACTGGGCGGCGTCTTCGGCATCGCCGTCGCCGCCCTGGTCTTCACCCGGTACGGCGGCTACGGCTCACCCGCCTCCTTCCTGGACGGCTGCGCACCGGCGCTGTGGGTGTCGGCCGGGGCGGCGGGAGTCGGAGCGGTGGTGGCGGCCTTCGCGCCGTCGCGGGCCCAGGAGGCAGCGCTCGCCCGGGAGCTGTGACGCGGGGCTTGTGCAAAGCACCCACCCTCTTTATAGTCGTACTGACTATTAATGGGGTGGGTTGCGCATGGCCTTCGACAAGGCGGGCTACGACAAGTACGCCTACGAGCCCTTCGCCGTCACCGTCGACCTCGCCGTCCTCACCATCCGCGCCGGCGCCCTGCATGTGCTGCTCGTCGAGCGCGGACAGGAGCCCTACGCCGGTCACTGGGCGCTGCCCGGCGGCTTCGTGGAGCCGCGGGAGTCGGCGGAGACGGCCGCCCGGCGCGAACTCGCAGAGGAGACCGGCCTCGCGGACGTCACCGGGCTGCATCTGGAGCAGCTGCGGACCTACAGCGAACCCGACCGCGACCCCCGGATGCGGGTCGTGTCCGTCGCCTTCACCGCGCTGCTGCCCGACGCGCCCGAGCCGCAGGCCGGCAGCGATGCGGCGCGGGCGAGCTGGCTGCCGTACGACTCGGCCCGGCCGCTCGCCTTCGACCACGACACGATCCTGGCCGACGCCCATGAACGGGTCGGCGCCCAGCTCGAGTACACCTGTCTCGCCACCGCCTTCTGCCCGCCCGAGTTCACGCTCGGCGAGCTGCAGCACGTCTACGAGACGGTGTGGGGCACCGCCCTCGACCGGCCCAACTTCCGCCGCAAGGTGCTCGCCACGCCCGGCTTCGTCGAGGCCGTGCCCGGCGCCGCCCGGCTGACCGGCGGCCGCGGCAAACCCGCCGCGCTGTATCGCGCCGGACCGGCCGGCGCACTACACCCGCCCCTCCTCCGACCGTCCCGGGAAGGACGTCCCGCATGACTGCCACCATCGTCGACAAGCAAGCAGCCACCGGGGCGCTGACCGGCCTCGCACTCGGGGACGCGCTCGGCTTCCCGACCGAGTTCGACGACGTGCCGTCGATCCTCGCCAAGCACGGGCCGTGGCGGCAGATGCGGCTGCCCACGCCCGCGATCGTCACCGACGACACGCAGATGACGCTGGCGCTGGGCCGGGGCCTGCGCACGGCCATGGACCGCGGGGTGCTCGCCCCGAAGCGGCTGGAGCGGCCGCTGCGCGAGGAGTTCGTCGACTGGTACCAGTCGCCGGAGAACAACCGGGCGCCGGGCAACACCTGCCTGCGGGCCTGCAGCCTGCTGAAGGACGAGAGCCGCCCCTGGCAGGACGCCAGCCAGATCGGCTCCAAGGGCTGCGGCGCCAACATGCGGGTCGCGCCCGTCGGACTCGTCCCCGGCCTGAGCGACGAACAGCGGGCGGGCGCCGCCCAGTTGCAGTCCGCCCTGACCCACGGGCACCCGACGGCGCTCGCCGCCTCCGACCTCACTGCCCGTGCGGTACGGCTGCTCGCCCAGGGCGCCGAGCCGACCGGACTCGTCGGCCTGCTGCGGTCGTACGCCATCGAGAACCGCAGCCGCTACCACCACACCTGGCTCGGCGACCTGTGGACCCATGCCGGCGACGCCACCCCCGAGGAGTACATCGCGCGCGGCTGGGACGAGTGCCTGGAGATCCTCGGCCGCCTTCAGGACGCCGTACGCACGGTCTCGACGGAGACCGACCCGTGCCTGGCCACCGGCGCGGGCTGGATCGCCGAAGAGGCCCTGGCCACCGGCCTGTTGTGCTTCCTTCTCCTCGTCGACGAACCGGTGACGGCCATCCGCCGGGCCGCCTGTACATCCGGCGACTCGGACTCCATCGCCTGCCTGACGGGCGCCTTCGCGGGCGCGTATCTGGGCGCGGACGCCTGGCCGACCGAGTGGGCCGACCGCATCGAATACCGGAGCGACCTGCTGACCCTCGGTGCCCTCTGGGACGCTTGAGCCATGATCGACGCACTGGACCTCGACCTGACGCCGGTGGTCGCCGAACAGCCCGACCCGGTGCTGTTCGCGACCGTCTCCGGCGCACACCTCTACGGCTTCCCGTCGCGCGACTCGGACGTGGACCTGCGGGGCGTGCACCTGCTGCCCACGGCGGACCTGCTGGGGTTGCGGGAGCCGGACGAGACCCGGTCCCGGATGTGGGACCGGGACGGCGTCGAACTGGACCTCGTCACGCACGACCTGCGCAAGTTCGTACGGCTGATGCTGCGCCGCAACGGCTATGTGCTGGAGCAGCTGCTCTCGCCCCTGGTCGTGCACACCACCGACGCGCACGGCGAGCTGGCCGCGCTCGCGCCCGGCGTGCTCACCGGTCATCACGCCCACCACTACAGGGGGTTCGCCAACACTCAGTGGCGGCTCTTCGAGAAGACCGGTGAGCTCAAGCCGCTGCTGTACACCTTCCGGGTCCTGCTCACCGGCATCCACCTGATGCGCAGCGGCGAGGTGCAGGCCCATCTGCCCACGCTGCTGGCGGAGTCGGACGCCCCCGCCTACCTGCCGGAGCTGATCGCGGCGAAGGCGGAGCAGGAACACGGGGGTGCCGATGTCGACCACGCGCGCGTGCAGGCGGACGTCGAGCATCTGCACGGCGTGCTCGACGCGGCGCAGGAGACCTCGGCGCTACCCGATGCCCCGACCGTGTACGACGCCCTGCACGACTTCGTCATACGCATCCGGCTGGAGCGCTGAGGCGCGGCGGACGCGGACGAGGAAGGCCTCGACGCGGGCCCGGTCCGGCTCCTCGGGGAGGGGACTGTGACGCGATGCCTCGTCGGCCTCCGCGGCCAGGCGGTTCATCCAGGACTCGACCTCCGGCCACGGGACCTCGCCGCGCTTCACGGCCAGGAGGGGCTCGCGCCGGTCGCCCACGTCGATGCTGAGGGCACCCGTGCGCAGCAGGTCGCGGGAGCTCATCAGCAGGCGCAGCAGGTGCATGGCGTGCTTCCAGCGCGGGGCGCCGTGCGTGCGGACATCCGCCTCCAGCTTCTTGCGCTGGCCCAGGGCATAGCGCGTGAACGTCTCGTGGGCCCGGCGGGAGAGGAACGCCCCGCGCAGCGCGAGGAGTTCGCGGCCGGTGTCGTCGACGTACTCCACGAGCGGGGAGTGCAGGCACTCCAGGATGTTCGGGTTGGCGCGCAGGGCGAGCTCGCAGAAGCGCTCCAGCTCCCAGCCGAACTGCTCCTCGGCCGGGCCCTCGACATGCGTCGGCGGCTTGTCGAAGCGCCAGAACAGGGGAGTGGGGGCCACGAACACGCCCCTGCGGTCGGTGTCGCTGCCGTCCGTCGCCAGACCGAAGGCGCGCGAACCCATCACGCAGGCGTAGACCGTGTGGTCGCGCACCAGGATCTCGGGAAGCATGTCCCGGAGCGTACGCGGCGCCTCACGCCAGGCGGATCGAATTTCCCTCCACCTTGATCTGCTCCGCGGGCAGCGGCTTCGGTGCCGGGCCGCCGGCCACCGAGCCGTCGGCGATGCGGTACTTGCTGTGGTGGCACGGGCATTCGATGATGCCGTTCGAGACCGTGCCGACGGTGCAGCCCTGGTGGGTGCAGATCGCCGAGAAGGCCTTGAACTCGTCCTTCTTCGGCTGGGTGACCACGACCTTCTCGTCCTTGAAGATCTTGCCGCCGCCGACGGGGATCTCGGAGGTCTTCGCCAGTTCCTGTCCGCCGGAGGCGTTCGCGGAGGATCCGGAGTCGCTGTTGTCGCCGTACTTGCTGCAGCCCGCGGCGAGCGTCGCCGCGCCCGTCGCGAGGAGAACCGTGCGCCGCGTCGAGCGGTGGGTCATGTCGTCACTCCGAACGTGCGGAAGAACCAGAGGGCGGACGTCAGCCAGATGAGGGTGAGAACGGTGAAGACCAGCCCGCCGACGAGCGGCAGCAGCCAGCCGGGGAGCCGCTGAGAGCGAAGCAGCAGCATCTTGGCACTGAAGGCACCGAAGAAGAAGCAACCCAGGGCAGAGTGCCACATCACGCGCGTTTCGTAGGTCTGGTAGCCCAGCGCGTACAGGCAGTGCACGGCGACCGGGACCGCCACCAGGAACGCGATCCGGCCCGACCAGCGGTGCAGCGCCGACGCCCAGCGCGGGCCCGGCAGCTTGCCGTACACCATGAACGCGCTGACCAGCTGTACGAGCGCGAAGAAGAACGCGGTCGACGCCAGCCACGACTTCACCGCGCCCGTGCTGCTGAACCCGGCCAGGTTGAAGGCCGTCCCGGTGGGGTCGTGGACCTTGCCGTACACGCCGAGGCCGACGGCCACCGCGGCGGCGACCAGGGCCGGGACGAGATAGCGGGCGGGGCCCGGGGCACGATGGGCGGGTCCGGAAGGCGGGAAGCTCTGGGTCGCGGCGTTCGGGTCGACGGTCATGGTGTCGTCTCCCAGGTCAGGAGGATTAAGGAGTTACGGGTTGTGCCGTCAGCCGCTGTCCGTCGACCGTCACCGCGCCCGTCTCGGGGTCGATGGCCGGCGCGGCCGAGGGCGCTCCGTCGCGGGTGACGATGCCGACCTGCTTGCCGCCCGGCAGGACGATCCAGCCGCCGGCGATCCTGGCGCCGGCGACCTGGCTGTTCGCCCGGTAGATCCCGGACGGCTTCTTCGCCTTGTCGATGGTGAAGGCGTAGTGCCCGCCGCCGACCTCGGCCGCGCCCCGGATCTGCTTGCCCCGCACCGCGCCGTTCAGCTTCGCTCCGTGGTCACCGGTCAGGCGCAGGCTGCCGTCGTCCTTCACCGTGCCCTTCAGCCACGACTCGATGTTGTGGCCGTCGCAGAAGTACGCGATCGCCTTGCCTCCGCGCAGCGAGACCGCCACGGCGGACGAGTCGTCGTCGGTACGGCCGGTGTAGACGCCCTGGGGCGCGGCCGCCCGCGACGGCGACGGACTGGGCGACGTGGTGGTCCTGGAGGGAGTCGGCGAGGCCGTGACGCCGGGCGACTTCTCCTTGTACGTGGACGAGGCGCTCTTCGTCCCCGTCGTCGCGTTCAGCGACAGCATGAACAGGCCGAGCAGCAGTCCCGCGAGCAGGGTGAGCAGCGGTCCAGGGCGCTTCATACGGGCCTCCCCCGAGGCGAGTGTCCTGCCATCAGAGCGGACCGGCGGCCCCGACGTAAAGAGGCGCACAGGGGCGAGCCATCCCAAGTAGCGAAATTGGGGCGATTCAGTGACATTGGCAGGGCATCGGAGCCGCCGTCTCAGCGGGCGGGCGTCGCGCACCCGCCCGCCGCGGGCTGACTAGGCTGGATGGTCGAGGAAACCGATCCGTACATCAGCGAGGAGCAGAGCCGTGGCGGTACGAGCGGTCCGGGGAGCCGTCCAACTGGAACGGGACGAGGCCGGGCATATGGACGAGCAGGTCGGGGCCCTGCTCACCGCCATCCTCGAGCGGAACGCCCTGACCGCCGACGACCTGATCAGCATCTGGTTCACGGCCACACCCGATCTGCACAGCGACTTCCCGGCGGCCGCCGCCCGCAAGCTCGGCATCGTCGACGTACCGCTGATCTGCGCCCAGGAACTGGACATCGCGGGCGCCATGCCGCGCGTCGTGCGCGTCCTGGCGCACATCGAGTCGGACCGCTCCCGCGCCGACATCGCCCATGTCTACCTCGGCGCCGCGGCCGCCCTGCGCAAGGACATCGCCCAGTGAGAACCGCGCTCGTCATCGGCACCGGGCTCATCGGTACGTCCGCCGCCATCGCCCTGTCCCAGCGGGGCGTCGTCGTCCACCTCGCCGACCACGACCCCGAGCAGGCCCGTACGGCCGCCGCGCTCGGCGCCGGCACCGACGAGGCCCCCGGCGGGCCGGTCGACCTCGCGATCGTCGCCGCGCCTCCCGCCCATGTGGCCGGGGTGCTGGCCGACGCCATGCGCCGGGGTGCGGCCCGCGGCTACCTCGACGTGGCCAGCGTCAAGGGCGGCCCGCGCCGCGAGCTGGAGGCGCTGGGCCTGGACCTGTCCGCGTACATCGGCACCCACCCCATGTCGGGCCGCGAGAAGTCCGGCCCGCTGGCGGCGACCGGTGACCTCTTCGAGGGCCGCCCCTGGGTGCTGACGCCGACCCGGGACACCGACACCGAGGTGCTGAACCTCGCCCTGGAGCTGGTCTCGCACTGCCGGGCCGTCCCGGTCGTCATGGACGCCGACGCCCACGACCGCGCGGTGGCGCTGGTCTCGCACATGCCGCACCTCGTCTCCAGCATGGTCGCCGCGCGCCTGGAGAACGCCGAGGAGGCGGCCGTACGACTGTGCGGTCAGGGCATCCGCGACGTGACCCGGATCGCCGCCTCCGACCCCCGGATGTGGATCGACATCCTCTCCGCGAACCCCGGCCCGGTCGCCGACCTGCTCTCCGACGTCGCCGCCGACCTGGACGAGACGGTGCAGGCACTGCGGTCCCTGCAGTCCTCCGACGAGGCCAAGCGCGGTGAGGGCGTCCTGGGCATCGAGGACGTCCTGCGGCGCGGGAACGCCGGCCAGGTGCGGGTCCCCGGCAAGCACGGGTCCGCTCCACGGGCGTACGAGGTCGTGGCCGTCCTCATCGACGACCAGCCGGGCCAGCTGGCGCGGATCTTCGCCGACGCGGGCCGGGCTGGGGTCAACATCGAGGACGTACGCATCGAGCATGCGACCGGCCAGCAGGCGGGTCTGGTCCAGCTGATGGTGGAGCCGCAGACGGCACCGGTCCTCACGGCGGCCCTGCGGGAGCGAGGGTGGGCGATCCGGCAGTGACCAACCGCACCCCTGCACAGTGATCCCCGGGATCATCCGCCTGTAAGAAGGGTTCCGGCGAGCCAGTAACCTTGTTCAGGGCACGATCGCGGCCCCACCTACCCACCACACCGCACCAGGAAGGTGTCCCCCCGTGGAAAACGGCGTCGCCAAGCCCGTGATTGTCGCCATCGACGGCCCGGCCGGCACGGGCAAGTCGAGCACGTCGAAGGCCGTCGCCGCGCAGCTCGGTCTGAGCTACTTGGACACCGGTGCCCAGTACCGGGCGATCACCTGGTGGATGGTGAACAACGGGATCGACATCGACGACGCCTCCGCGATCGCCGCCGTGGCGGGCAAGGCCGAGATCGTCTCCGGCACGGACCCGGCCAACCCGACCATCGAGGTCGACGGCACCGACGTGTCCGGCCCGATCCGCACCCAGGAGGTCAGCTCCAAGGTCAGCGCGGTCAGCGCGGTGCCCGAGGTGCGCGCCCGGATCACCGAGCTGCAGCGCTCGCTGGCCACCTCCGCGGAGCACGGCATCGTCGTCGAGGGCCGTGACATCGGTACGACCGTGCTGCCCGACGCCGACCTGAAGATCTTCCTCACCGCCTCGCCGGAGGCCCGCGCCGCCCGCCGCAGCGGTGAGCTCAAGGGTGCCGACGTGCACGCCACCCGTGAGGCGCTGATCAAGCGCGACGCCGCCGACTCCAGCCGTAAGACCTCGCCGCTCGCCAAGGCGGACGACGCCGTCGAGGTGGACACCACCGACCTCACCCTCGCGCAGGTCATCGAGTGCGTCGTCACCCTCGTCGAGGAGAAGCGGGCCGGGAAGTGACCGCACCCTCCGTCCCTTCCGGGAAAGCCGTCCCGTCCGAGAAAGGCGCCGAGGTCGGGCGGCGGATCGGCGTCGGCCTGATGTACGGGCTGTGGAAGCCGCGGGTGCTGGGCTCCTGGAAGGTACCCGCCACCGGCCCGGTGATCTTCGCCGTCAACCACTCCCACAACATCGACGGACCGATGGTCATGGGCGTGGCGCCCCGGCCGACGCACTTCCTGATCAAGAAAGAGGCGTTCATCGGCCCGCTCGACCCGTTCCTGCTGGGCATCGGCCAGCTGAAGGTGGACCGCTCGGTCGCCGACCGCGGGGCGATCACGCAGGCCCTGGACGTCCTGTCGGCCGGCGGAGTCCTCGGCATCTTCCCGGAGGGCACTCGCGGCGAGGGCGACTTCGCCTCGCTGCGCGCCGGCCTCGCCTACTTCGCCGTACGCAGTGGAGCACCGGTCGTCCCGGTCGCCGTACTGGGAAGTTCGGAGCGGCCGGGTCGGTTGATAAAGGGGCTGCCTCCGCTGCGCAGCCGTATAGACGTCGTCTTCGGCGACCCCTTCGAGGCGGGCGACGGCAGCGGACGGCGCACGCGCAAGGCGCTCGACGAGGCGACCGAACGCATCCAGAAGCAGCTCACCGCACACCTGGAAAACGCCAGGCGACTGACCGGTCGCCAGGCGACACTATGAGTAGTGGACCAGCCGGAAGAAGCCGGATGTTCCACCGCACCACGATGAACGACGAGGTACGGACTTCATGAACGACCACATCCACTCCGACGGCTCGGGCGAGGAGCACGACCACGGAGCACTTGGCGACGCCGAGTACGCGGACTTCATGGAGCTCGCCGCGGAAGAGGGCTTCGACCTCGAGGACGTCGAGGGTGCCATCGAAGAGGCCGGTCACGGCCCGCTGCCCGTCCTCGCCGTCGTCGGCCGCCCGAATGTCGGCAAATCGACTCTCGTGAACCGCATCATCGGGCGGCGCGAGGCAGTCGTGGAGGACAAGCCCGGCGTCACCCGCGACCGCGTCACCTACGAGGCCGAGTGGTCGGGCCGCCGCTTCAAGGTCGTCGACACCGGCGGCTGGGAGCAGGACGTCCTCGGTATCGACGCCTCCGTGGCCGCGCAGGCCGAGTACGCGATCGAGGCCGCCGACGCCGTCGTGTTCGTCGTGGACGCCAAGGTGGGCGCCACCGACACCGACGAGGCGGTCGTACGACTGCTGCGCAAGGCCGGAAAGCCCGTGGTGCTGGCCGCCAACAAGGTCGACGGCCTGAGCGGAGAGTCCGACGCGGCGTACCTGTGGTCCCTGGGCCTCGGCGAGCCGCACCCCGTCTCCGCGCTGCACGGCCGGGGCACCGGCGACATGCTGGACGCCGTCCTGGAGGCCCTGCCGGAGGCGCCCGAGCAGACCTTCGGCGGCGCCGGGATCGGCGGCCCCCGCCGGATCGCGCTGATCGGCCGCCCGAACGTCGGCAAGTCCTCGCTGCTGAACAAGGTGGCCGGCGAGGAGCGGGTCGTCGTCAACGAGATGGCCGGCACCACCCGTGACCCGGTCGACGAGCTGATCGAACTCGGCGGTGTCACCTGGAAGTTCGTCGACACCGCCGGTATCCGCAAGCGGGTCCACCTCCAGCAGGGCGCCGACTACTACGCCTCGCTGCGTACCGCCGCCGCCGTGGAGAAGGCCGAGGTCGCGGTCATCCTGATCGACGGCTCCGAGTCCATCTCGGTCCAGGACCAGCGGATCGTCACCATGGCCGTCGACGCGGGCCGCGCGATCGTCATCGCCTACAACAAGTGGGACACCCTCGACGAGGAGCGCCGCTACTACCTGGAGCGGGAGATCGAGACCGAGTTCGGTCAGGTCGCCTGGGCGCCCCGGGTGAACGTCTCCGCCCGCACCGGCCGCCACATGGAGAAGCTGGTCCCGGCGATCGAGACCGCGCTGGCGGGCTGGGAGACCCGCGTCCCGACGGGCCGTCTGAACGCCTTCCTGGGCGAGCTGGTCGCCGCCCACCCGCACCCGATCCGCGGCGGCAAGCAGCCCCGCATCCTCTTCGGTACCCAGGCCGGCACCAAGCCCCCGCGGTTCGTGCTGTTCGCCTCCGGGTTCATCGAGGCGGGCTACCGGCGCTTCATCGAGCGCCGGCTGCGCGAGGAGTTCGGCTTCGAGGGGACGCCGATCCATATCTCGGTGCGGGTGCGCGAGAAGCGCGGCAACAAGAAGAAGTAGGCGAGACATGGGGGAGGGCGGTCCCGATCGGGACCGCCCTCCCCCATGTGCCGGCTGTCTCAGCCGTCTCAGCGAACGCCGCGCGGACCGGGTGGCAGTGCGGCCGGCACGCGCTGCCACTGCGACTGCTGCCGGGCGCTGTACGCCCCGGCGCTGTAGGCGCTGTACGAGCTGCTGAACGACCCCGGCCGGTGACCTCCGTGCGGCTCCGCACTGGTCGGAATGTTCCCGAAGGCGGTGAACCCCAGGTTCTCCTCGCCACTGCGGTCACCCGGCAGCGTGCGGAAGGACTTGACGTACTCGGACCAGAGCGCGTCGTAGATGGGCGTGGCCGAGTGGCTGCCCGAAATGTCCTGGGCCGAGCGGGCGGAGGGAATCGGCTGGTAGGACTGGCGGCGGGGAATGTCGTATGCGTGCACGTATGTCCAAACGACCCCGAAGTTCAAGGGATGCGGTTGGTATCCGCCTCTTTGGGTGTTCTCACGTCCCCGCGAGCGGCATGGCGACGCCGACCAGCTGCCCGTTGGCCGCCGCCTTGTCCAGCGCGTCCCTCAGCAGGTCCTCCCGGGGCTGACGCCCGATGGACCCCACCGGTGCGGCGAACATGAGCACCTGCTGATGCTTGTTGGCGGCGGCCCGCCAGCCGTCGGTCACCTGCAGCGGCTGATGCGCCTGCCACCACGCCACCGGCTGCCCGCCGTTCGTGCCGGGCTGCAGTACGGCGTGCAGCTGGCCCATGGCGAGCAGCACCGACCAGCCGTGCAGCACGGGCGGCACCTCGGACAGCTCCATGAGCGGCATGAACCCCTGCTCGATCAGCAGCGGCAGGAAGTCGTCGCCGAGCCCGGTCGTGCCCGGCCGCACGATGGGCCCGGTCGGCTCGACGACCAGCGCCGGGTGCAACTCTCCGGCGATCAGGACGAGTCCGCTGGTCACACCGAGCACGGCCTGCTCGGGGACGACCTGGTCGGGGTCCAGGTCCACGGTGTCCCCGGAGATGGACCGCACGGCGCCCCGGAGCTGCTCCTCGGTGACCTGGACGACCTGCGAGGGCAGGCAGGTGGCGTGGGCGAAGGCGAGGACGGCGGTCTCCTCGCCGACGAACAGGACGGTGCTGGTGCGCTCCTGTTCGGAGTCGCCCGGGGTGCGGCAGGAGGTGCAGTCGTAGCTGCCGGGGGCGTTCTCTCCGGCGAGCAGCCGGTCGGCCTCTTCGTCGCCGATCTCGGCGCGTACCTCGTCGCTGACGTCGAGCATGCGCGGCACGGGTGGCTCCCCTCGGGAAGTGTGAACCGGGCGGGTCCCGGGCTCATGAAGGAGACAACGGGCGATCTGTGGCGGGAGTCACGCTCCAGGACGAACGGAATCGAACCATCCACCGCACAGGGTCACCGCAGGTGCGGAATCGGGCACTCACCGTCAATTCCTTGGAAACCCAAGGAAGTTGGTTGCGTGAAGTGAGTCACAGATCCTCGGGCCCCTTGGTCGACAAATCGTGAAATCGGCGAATTAAGTGGGTGGCCGGAAAATGCCGATACCCGCGGTAACGGCGAACTGGCCTGGAATGACAAGCAGTTGGTTGCTGACGCCTCGACAGGCTCCTTAGATTCCTCCGCCGTGTGCAACGAGCACCGCTCGGGAACGTCCGCCGACCGCACCAGCCAGCAGTACCAGCACGACGCGATCACCGGCGGACGGGGCGGAGCGCGGCGACCGGTCCATGTGCCGTGAGCGCGCCCCGCCTTGGGGGAGCCCGGGTGTTTCGAGAGGGAATTACATGTCCGAGTGTGCCGATACCACCCGTGACAACGTCCGCAGGACCCGTACGACGGCGCTCCTCGCCGGGGCGGCACTGCTCGCCCCGCTCGGGCTGCTGGCCGCGACCGGCAACGCCGCGGCGGCGGACGGCGGGGTGTGGGACCGCATCGCCCGGTGCGAGAGCGGCGGCAACTGGCACATCAACACCGGCAACGGCTACTACGGCGGGCTGCAGTTCTCCGCCGGCACCTGGCGCGCGTACGGCGGCACGGCCTATGCGCCGACGGCCGCCGGGGCCTCCAGGGAACAGCAGATCTCCGTGGCCACCAAGGTCCAGCACGCCCAGGGTTGGGGCGCCTGGCCGGTCTGTTCGGCACGGGCCGGAGCGTCCGGCAGCGCACCCGCTGCCTCCTCCGGTTCCGTCACCACCAAGTCCTCATCGGTCGTCAAGTCGAAGCCGTCGAAGACGCCGACACGTTCGACGGGCCACACTGCGCGCGGTGCCTCCCGCGGCGACTACACCGTCCGCGCGGGCGACACCCTGAGCAGGATCGCCGCCCGGCACGGGACCACCTGGCAGCGGCTGTACGCCGCCAACAAGGCCGTCATCGGCCCCGACCCCGATGTGATCGTGCCCGGGCAGCAGCTCGACCTCTGAGCAGCTCCCCCTCACCGAGTGGGCCCCGCCCGGTCGTCCGACCGGGTGGGGCCCTTCGGCCCACCGGACGCGCCGGAGCGGTCGCAGGCCGCCCACTGCTTACGGTGGCCCGATGTTCCGCATGCACCGTACGCAGCTCGCACTCGCGCTGGCCGCCGCCCTGTTCGGCGCCCTCGCCCCCGTCACGGCGCAGGCGGCACCGCCGCCCCCGCTGCCGGGAGCGCTTCCGGTGCGCGTGTCCTACAGCTGCGCCAAGGACCACTGGCCCTGGGGCTGCATCGCGGACTGCGAGAGCGGCGGGCGATGGGACATCAACACCGGGAACGGCTTCTACGGCGGGCTGCAGTTCCGGCAGTCCACCTGGAAGTACTTCGGCGGGCTGAAGTACGCCGCGCGCGCGGATCTCGCCACCCGCGAGGAGCAGATCGCCGTCGCCGAGAAGGTGCTGGCCTCCCAGGGGTGGGAGACCTGGCCGGCCTGCTCCCAGCGCTACCGGCTCCAGGGGCGTGTGCACGCCGTCCACGCCGGAGAGACGCTGGTGTCGATCGCGGACCGGTACGGCATCGACGGCGGCTGGCTGACGCTGTACCGGGCCAACAGGGACATGGTCGGCGAGCATCCGAAGCGGCTGAACGTCGGCACGCAGCTGCTCATCCCGCGGAACCCGGCCCGCGCCCAGGAGCCGTACCAGGACTTCGAGGAGGCCGGCCCGCCGCTGTCCGACGACGCTCCCGTTCGCCCGCCTCTCCGCTGAATACGACGGCGCCGCGGCGCAGTTCGTACACGATGACCCCCGTCCGGTCCTGGAGCCCGGGCGGCAGCCGCTGCTCGGCGATGACGACGCATGCGTCGACGGCGCCCAGCAGATCGTAGCTGCGGGCCGCGACCGCGGGCGACATGCCCTGCGCGGGCTCGTCGACGAGCAGCACGCGTGCGCGTGCCAGCAGGGCGCGGGAGAGGGCGAGCATGCGCTGCTCGCCGCCGGAGAGGGTGCCGGCGCGACGCGTGAGCAGGGGTTCCAGCTGCGGGTAGGCCTCCAGGGCGAAGCCGTAGTCCCTGGCCGCCAGTTCGAGGTTCTCGTGCACGGTGAGGGAGCCGAACACGGCCTGCCGCTCGGGAACCAGACACAGGCCCCGTCGGGCCCGCTCGTACGCAGGTGTCCGGCTCACGTCGACGCCGTCCCACACCACCGCGCCGCCGGACAGCGGTACGAGGCCGGCCAGCGCGCGCAGGGCGGTCGTACGGCCGGATCCGTTGCGGCCGAGCAGGACGGTGAGGCCCGGGCCGGGGGCGGCCAGGGTGACGCCGTGCAGGGCCTCCAGGGGGCCGTAACGCACGCGCGCGTGGCGCAGGGAGATGGTCATGCGCCCCCCTCCCCGGTGCCGAGGGCGTCGAGTACGTGCGCGGGTGGGCCGGAGGCGACGATGCGGCCCGCCGTCATGACGTGCACGACGTCCGCGAGGTCGGCGACCAGGTCGAGGTCGTGCTCGACCACGAGGAGGGCGGTGCCGTCGGCCGCCAGGGCCTTCAGCACCCGTGCCAGAGCGGCGACTTCGATGTTGTCGAGGCCGGCTGCGGGCTCGTCGAGCAGCAGCACCCGGGGGCTGCCCGCCAGGGCCCGGGCCAGTTCTACGCGGCGCAGTGTGCCGGTGGGGAGATCTGCGGCGGGCAGGGCCCGTACGGGACCGTCGAGCGCCAGCAGCCGAAGGGCGCGCTCCACGGCTCGGGGGTCGTGCACCCGGCCCTGCTCGGCGCCTACGCGGACGTTCTCGGCGACGGTCAATGACGCGAAGACGGCGAGCTGTTGGAAGGTGCGGGCGATGCCCAGGCGGGTGCGGGTGTGGGCGGCGAGCCGCGTGATGTTCTTTGTGCCCAGGCGCACTTGGCCGTGGGCGGGGTGCAGGGTGCCTGCCAGGCAGTGGAACAGGGTGCTCTTTCCTGCGCCGTTGGGGCCGACGATGGCGGTGATCTGTCCCGGGGGGACGTCCAGGTCGACGCCGTCGAGGGCGGTGAAGCCGCCGTAGCGGGCGTGGAGGTGGCGGGCATTGAGGGTGGGTGCAGGTGGGTTGTGGTGCACCCGGCCTTCGGCCGGGTTTGTGTTCCCACCCGCACGACCCGTATCCCTTTCGTCGTCGGGTGCGGGTGGCCCCTGTGGGGGTGGAGCGCCGTCGGCGGCTGCCGGTCGAATTCGCGCAGATGCAGCGCCACGCGGCGCCGTGGTCGCCCCCGCCAGGGCCGGGCGGGGCGATGCGAGCCCTTCCTGTGCGGGTCGTAGCCTCCTGCGCACCCGCGTCCCCAACGCCGTAAGGTGCGCCGTCCTCCGCAGTCGAAGTCGCGCCCCGGCCGCCCGCAGCGCCTCGTACGGGCCCCCGGGGAAGCGGCCGACGAGCAGCGCCAGTACGCCGATCAGTGCTGCCGCCACGCCGCCGCGGGCGCCCGCGTCGAGGCCCACCAGGAGGGCGGCCGCGGCCAGGGCGCCCAGAGTGCTGTCGGCGCCCAGTACCACGACGGCGGCGAACCACAGCAGGCCGCGCACCGGGTCGTAGGCGCCCGGGTCGAAGGCCCGCAGGCCCATGCCGAGCATGCCGCCGCCGAGCGCGGCCAGGGCAGCGCCCGAGACGAAGGCAAGCAGTTTCAGGGAGGGGACCTGGACGCCCGCCGCCGACGCGCCGGACTCGTGGTCCCGCATCGCCGCGAGAGCCCGGCCCGTGCGGCCTCGGCGCAGCGCCCGCGTGGCCAGCAACGCGACTGCCAGCAGGGCCAGTTCGAGGACGTAGTAGGCGCGGTCGCCGTCGAAGCCCGCCGGGCGGTCCAGGGAGAGGCCCGAGGTGGCGTACGGCTGCGCGAACACGAAGCGGCTCACGCCGACGCCCACCGCGAACGTCGCCAGCGCGAGGGCGAGGCCCTGGCGGCCGATCGCCGGCCAGCCCGTCAGCAGGCCCAGGGGAGCGACCAGGACGACCGCCACTGCCAGGGCGGCCAGTTCGGGCAGGTGCGGCAGCCCCGGGAAACGGCCCGCTGCGAGGAGGGCCGTGAACAGGGCACCCAGGCCCGCGTACGCGGCCTGTCCCAGGGAGATCTGACCGCCCCGGCCGGTGACCACCACCAGGGACAGCAGGACCACACCCAGCGCCGGCACCTGGACCGAGGTGTGCAGGTCCGAACCGGCGAAACCCAGGGGGAGCAGGAACAGGACGACGGCCACGATCCATGCCCCCGGCGGTGTCGGCACGCGCGCGGTGGCCGTGCGGGGGAGCGCGTCGCGGGTGCCGATGCGGGGCAGCACCAAGGACGCGACGAGCAGCGCCACCACGAACAGGTTCGCGCCCACCGCCTGCAGCAGCGGCTCGCCCCAGCCGGAGGGATGCAGCCGCGTCAGCTGGCTCTGCGCGATCCCGATGCCCAGCGCCACGACGACGGCCACCGGCAGGTTCCGCATCCGCGCCGCCACCGCGACCGCCATCACCTCCATGACGAGCAGTGGCAGCCCGTACGGGTCGAGGCGCACGTACGGCGCCAGCAGCGCGCCCGTCAGGCCCGCCGTGAACGCACCGAACGCCCAGCCCGCCGCCGCCACCCGGTCCGCGTCGATCCCGCCGAGCACCGCGAGCTGCCGGTCGTCGACCACGGCCCGCAGCTCCCGCCCGAACCGCGTCCAGCGAATCACGGCCCCGACGCCCACGGCCAGCACGAGCACCACGGCCAGCTGGCCCCACGGGTCCTCCGACACCAGTTCCGGGGCGTCGTCCCGCGCCCCCTGCCCCCACACCAGCGCGGCCCCGCCGACCAGCAGCACAAAGACACCGATGGACGCGACGAGCGTCTGCGCCGGGTCGCTGCCCAGGACGGCGAGCGGCCGGAAGACGAACCGTTCCAGGGCCACACCGATCGCCGGGGCCAGGACGACGAGTGTCACTGTCGCCGCCGGCCACAGCGGCCAGCCCCACTCGACCACGCACTGCCGCAGCACATACGCGCACACCATCGCGATCGCGCCGTGCGCGAAGTTGAGTACGCCGGTCGCGCGGTACGTCACGATCAGGCCGATTCCGGTGAGCGCGGCCGCGCTGCCGACGGAGAGGCCGGCGAGCGTGAGGTCGTACGTCAGGGAGGACATCGGGAGGACTTCAGTCGGTCTCGTCGGCGGGTTCGCAGATCGGGCACGGGCCCAGCTCGCCGCTCTGCAGCAGTTTCGCGTCGACCGGTACGGCCTCCACCTTCCCGGAGACCAGCGGGCAGTCCGCGCGGTGCCACAGCGTGCCGCCCGGCACCATCAGCAGGTCACCGCTGACCGCGAGAGGCAGGGCGGCCGCCTGCCGGGACTCGTCGGCGTCGGCGGACTCGGCGGCGACCAGGAGACCGTAGAGCTCCTCCACACGCGCGGCGGCGAGCGCGTTGCGCCCGTGGGTGAGCAGCACCGACCCGGCGATGATCAGCGCGGCGCCGGGGACCGTGCAGGAGGCCAGATAGGGCAGCTGACGCTCGGCGTAACGCTCACCGGAGATGCCGTACCAGCCGACGACGCACAGCACCGCACCCGCGGCGAGCGCGGCCCAGCCGGCCCACAGGACGGGGTGCACGGTCCGCAGTCGGCCTGTCCGCATCGCTGGCTCCCACAGTCGCGAGTCTGTGCATGTGCCTGGCGCTATTCCATGTAAGCCAATGGACTTGCACTATGCCTCCTGGAAGCTGACCCTGAAAGCACCGGGCGCACCTTGCCCGGACCGACACCCGGTGGTGAGCCAGATGGTTCTCGGGAGCGACCTCAGGCGGGGGAACGCGGGCAGGGGGCGCGGCCCAAGGGCGGCGGGACGGGGTACGGCGTTCGCGGCCGCCCTTGTTCTCATCTTCGCCCCGGTCCTCGTGGCGTGCAGTGACGACAACGGCGGCGGCAGCGCGAGCACACCCCCCACTCCGTCCGTGGAGAAGACGACGAGCGCGCCGGCCACCGCGCCTGCGGATCCGGCGGCCGCCACGAAGGAGATCAAGCAGAACTGGGCGAAGTTCTTCGACCCGAAGACGTCCGCCGAGGACAAGCTGGCCGTCCTGGAGAACGGGGACAGGATGGCGCTGGTCCTGCGGGCCTTCGGCGGTGACCAGCGCGGTGGGCAGGTGCAGGCCAAGGTGACGAAGGTCGAGTTCACCTCGCCGACCAAGGCGACCGTGCACTACGACCTGACCCTGAAGGGCGCCACCGCCCTGCCGAACGCCTCCGGGACGGCCGTCCAGCAGAACGGCACCTGGAAGGTCTCCGTCAACACCCTCTGCGCACTGGTCGCCATGAGCGGCAATGCCTCGGCGTCGGCTCTCCCCGGCTGCTGAGACGGCCGCCGCCGTGCTGCTGCTCCTGCTGGGCACGGCCTGCGGCAGCCGCCTGCCGGAGAGCGACTTCGAGCACGGCGGCCGGTCGAACGCGCCCGCGCCCAGCAGCGGCACGCCCGTCCGCGTCGGCATCATCACCAGCGCCACCAGCCCGGTCGGCGGCGACACCTTCACCGGCCCGCGCGACGGCGCCAAGGCCTACTTCGACCGGCTCAACGCGCGCGGGGGCATCGACGGGCACCCGGTCGAGGTGCGGGAGTGCGACGACGGAGGCAGCGGCGTCGGCAACAACACCTGTGTGCACCGGCTGATCGACGAGGACCAGGTCGTCGCTCTGGTCGCCACCACCGCCCTGGACTACGCGGGCGCCTCCCGCGTCTCCCACGCGCGCGTGCCCGACATCGGCGGCCAGCCCATCGGCGCCGCCTACGACACCTGGCCGCACCTCTACGGCATCTACGGCAGCCTCGCCCCGAGGAACGGCACCCCCGGCTGGGACGGCAAGCTCTACGGCGGCACGGAGGTCTACCGCTACTTCAAGCGTGAGAAGGGCGCCCGCACGGCCGCCGTCGTCTCCTACAACCAGGCCGCGTCCGCCGCCTACGCCCGCCTCGTCGAGCAGGGCCTGAAGGCCGAGGGCTACAAGGTGGTCACCGAGCAGGTCGACTTCGCGCTGCCCAACTTCCGTGCCGCCGCGGCCGACTTGAAGGAGCAGGGCGCCGACCTGGTCTTCGACGCCATCGACACCCACGGCAACGCCCAGCTGTGCAAGGCGATGGACGAGGTCGGAGCCAAGGTCACCGCGAAGGTCACCAACGTACAGAACTGGACGTCCACCGTCCCCGACGACTACAAGGACTCCCCGCGCTGCCGCAACGCCCTCTGGGCGACCGGCTCCAGCCGCAACTACGAGGACACGGGCAACGCGGCCGTACGCCGGTTCCGGGACGCCACCAAGGGCCTGAAGACGCACTCCCAGTGGCAGTTGGAGGGCTGGGCGGCGGCCATGTGGTTCACGGACGCGGCGAAGTCCTGTGCACGGACGGGTATCACGCGCGCGTGCGTCGACGCCTTCATGAACCGCAGCGAGGACTACACCGCGGGCGGGCTGCTGGTTCCCGTCGCCTTCGAGCGGCTGGCCGACCCGCCGAAGGACCGCAGAACCTGCCTGTCGGTGGCCCGTTGGCAGGACGGCCGCGGCTGGGTGTCCCAGGGCGACATGAGCAGCAACTGCTTCGACGTGCCGCAGCTCTCCTACCAGCCGTAGTCCGGTATCGGCCGTAGTCCGGGTAAAGGGCAACCAAAGCGCCTGTTCGCGGGTCTGACCGAGAAGCACAGGCCGAGAAGGGATCCGTACTGCATGACGACGGTGGCTCCGCAGTCCACACCGCTGCGCGCCGACTGCATCGCCGACTCCGCGGGCGGCCTGACCTTCGACGTCCGCGCGGTCGGCGAGACGGCCACGGCCCTGCTCGTGCTGCGCCGCCGCGACAGCCACGACGAGGTGTACCTGCCGCTGACCCCCGCCGCGGACGGCCGGCTGCGCGCCGCGCTGCCCAGCATCGTCGCCCTCCCCGAGGGCCGCTGGGACGCCTACGCGCGCGTGGACGCCGGCGATCCGCGCCGCCTGGCACCCGGCGTCACCGACCTGCGCTCGCTCGCCGCACGGACCCCCAGCGGCTCCCGCGGCCACGTCGCCGTCCGCATCCCGTACGCGACCCGGCAGGGCAACCTCACCGTCCGCAGCTGGCTGCGCGCCCCGCACGCCGAGGCGGGCGAACTGCGCATCAGACAAGGTGTGTTGACGGTGCCGGGGCGGGTCTACGGCATCGGGCTCGGCCCGGACGCCCATGCCGAGCTCCGCGGCCGGCACGCACCCGTCCCGGTGCGGCGGACCGAAGTCCTGGCCGACCGCACCGAGTTCCGCTTCAAGGTGGTCTACGGCGCCCTGGAGCCGGGCCTGTGGGACCTGTGGCTGCGGCCCGCGGGGGAGGCGGGACCGGCGGTGCGGGTCGCGCGGCTGCTCGACGACGTGGCCGACAAGAAGCCCGTGTTCACCTATCCACGCATGCGCGTGGACGCGCCGTACGGCCCGGTGGAGGCCGGGCCCTACTACACACGGGACAACGACCTGTCCGTGTCCGTCACCGCAGTGAGCGCTCGTCCCTAGGACAGGAGCTCTTGAGGACAGCAGCGGTCCGCAACGGCTGGCAGACTCGGATCCATGTTGGAGACCTCGGCACGACTGCTGCGTCTGCTCTCGCTCCTCCAGGCGCACCGCGAGTGGTCCGGCGCCGACCTCGCCGACCGTCTCGGTGTCACCCCGCGCACCGTGCGCCGGGACGTCGACCGGCTGCGTGAGCTGGGCTATCCCGTCAACGCCAGCCCCGGCACCGGCGGCGGATACCAGCTGGGCGCGGGCGCCGAGCTGCCGCCGCTGCTCCTCGACGACGACGAGGCGGTCGCCGTCGCCGTCGGGCTGCGCACGGCCGCCGGACAGGGCATCGAGGGCATCGGCGAGACCTCCGTACGGGCCCTCGCCAAGCTGGAGCAGGTGCTGCCGAACCGGCTGCGCCGCCGTGTGGGCGCCCTGAACGCCTTCACTGTGCCGATGCTGCGCGGCCCCCAGCCCTCCGCCGTCGACCCGGCCGTCCTGACCGAACTGGCCAACCTGTGCCGGGACTCCGAACGCCTGCGCTTCGAGTACAGCGACCACGGAGGTGCTCCGAGCCGCCGTACCGTCGAACCTCACCGCCTGGTGTGCTCCGAGCGCCGCTGGTATCTGGTCGCCTGGGACCTCGACCGCGTGGACTGGCGTACGTTCCGTGTCGACCGCATCACGCCGAAGCCGCCGCACGGCCCGCGCTTCGCGCCGCGCACCCCGCCCGCCGAGGACCTCGCCGCGTACGTCTCGAAGGGCGTCTCCACACGCGCGTACGCCACACATGCGGTCGTCCGGCTGCTGGCGCCCCTGGAGGAGGCCGCGGAGCGCATCTCGCCCTCGGCGGGGCAACTGGAGGCGGACGGCCCCGGCGCCTGCATTCTGCGCACCGGGGCCGCGAGCCTCGACGTCATGGTGATTCACGTGATGATGACGGGCTTCGACTTCGAGGTTCTGGAGCCCGCCGAGCTCACCGAGGCGATCAGGACGGCCCGGGACCGGCTGTCCCGCGCTCTTCTCCGAGAGGCTCCTCGGGCGTCGCCGCGAACTCGGGATGGTGCAGGTCGAACGCCGGGGACTCGGAGCGGATCTTCGGCAGGACAGTGAAGTTGTGCCGCGGCGGCGGGCACGAGGTCGCCCACTCCAGCGAGCGGCCGTAGCCCCAGGGGTCGTCGGTCTCGACCTTCTCGCCGTACTTGGCGGTCTTCCAGACGTTGTAGAGGAACGGCAGTGTCGACATGCCGAGCAGGAACGCGCCGATCGTCGAGATGGTGTTGAGGGCCGTGAAGCCGTCCGCCGCGAGATAGTCGGCGTACCGCCGTGGCATGCCCTCCGCGCCCAGCCAGTGCTGCACCAGGAACGTGGTGTGGAAGCCGACGAAGAGCGTCCAGAACTGGATCTTGCCCAGCCGCTCGTCGAGCATCTTGCCGGTGAACTTGGGCCACCAGAAGTAGAAGCCGCCGAAGATCGCGAAGACGACCGTGCCGAACACGACGTAGTGGAAGTGCGCCACGACGAAGTAGGTGTCCGAGACATGGAAGTCCAGCGGCGGCGAGGCCAGGATCACCCCGGTCAGACCGCCGAACAGGAACGTCACCAGGAAGCCGCACGCCCACAGCATCGGCGTCTCGAAGGACAGTGAGCCCTTGATCATCGTGCCGATCCAGTTGAAGAACTTCACGCCGGTGGGCACGGCGATGAGGAACGTCATGAAGGAGAAGAACGGCAGCAGCACGGCGCCGGTGACGAACATGTGGTGCGCCCACACCACCACCGACAGCCCGGTGATCGCCATCGTCGCGCCGACCAGCGTGAGATAGCCGAAGAGCGGCTTACGGCTGAAGACGGGGAGGATCTCCGTGACGATGCCGAAGAACGGCAGCGCGATGATGTACACCTCGGGATGGCCGAAGAACCAGAACAGGTGCTGCCACAGCAGCGCCCCGCCGTTGCCCGCGTCGAAGACCTGTGCGCCGAACCGCCGGTCCGCCTCCAGACACAGCAGCGCGGCCGCGAGCACCGGGAACGCCATCAGGATCAGGATCGACGTGAAGAGCGTGTTCCAGGTGAAGATCGGCATCCGGAACATCGTCATGCCGGGGCAGCGCATCCCGATGATGGTGGTGATGAAGTTGACCGCGCCGAGGATCGTGCCGAAGCCCGCCAGCGCGAGCCCCATGATCCACAGGTCGGGCCCGACACCGGGTGAGCGCACCGCGCTGTTGAGCGGCGCGTAGGCGAACCAGCCGAAGGCGGCGGGACCGCCCGGCACGAGCAGCGAGCCGAGCACGATCAGGCCGCCGAAGAGGAAGAACCAGTACGAGAGCATGTTCAGCCGCGGGAAGGCGACGTCGGGGGAGCCGATCTGCAGCGGCATCAGCTCGTTGGCGAAGCCCGCGAACATCGGGGTCGCGAAGAGCAGCAGCATGATCGTGCCGTGCATGGTGAACAGCTGGTTGAACTGGTTGTTGTCCATGATCTGCAGCCCCGGCCGGGCGAGTTCGGCGCGCATCAGCAGCGCCATCACCCCGCCGGTCAGGAAGAACAGGAACGAGGTGATCAGGTAGAGGTGCCCGATCTTCTTGTGGTCGGTGGTCGTCAGCCAGTCGACGATCACCCGCCCCTGACTGGTCCGCACGGGTCGCGCCGCCGCCTGCACGGTCTGGGTCCCCATTGCTCGCTCGCCCCTTCGCTCGTCGCGCCCCGGGTCCGCTGAAGCCCGCGCCTCCCCCCGTCCGCGAGCTCACGTCATGATGCGCGCGCCGTCGCACGCTCCGACAGGGGGCGTGCGGGGGTTCTGTGCTGGAACCGTGCATTTCCTACGCGGTGTCAGCTCTCACGAACCCGCCCGGAATCGGACCGAAATGAAGTCCGGGATCGGTTCTCACGGCACTTTCCGACGGGCTATTCGGAGATCGGCCGCGACACGCGGGAATTACGTTCGATTGCCTGCGGAAGGCCTACGGAACCGGTACGGAACCGCTCGTACGTGTGACGCCCGCAACGCAGTAGTTGATGTCGCGTGAGCCGAAACACGTGTCGTGATCCTGTGACAGAAGTGTGACCGGAGGGGGATACGGGCCGGGTGGGACCGCCCCGCCTTCCCTGGCCGCGGGACAGGGCCTAGCGTGGCGGCATGGCACCGATTCCCACTCCGCAGGCGGAACCCCAGGACAGTCCGGACGCGTATGTCGGCCTCGATGCGGCAGGCGCCGAGCGGCGCGCGCGGGAGCGCGGCTGGTCCACGGTGCGCTCGCTGCCGCCGGGGGCGATCATCACGATGGAGTACCGCACGGGCCGGCTGAACTTCGAGGTGGAGGACGGCCGGGTGCTGCGGGCCTGGAAGGGCTGATACGTGACGAAGGCCCCGGTTCCCGAACGGGAACCGGGGCCTTCGCTGTGCGGGGGTGGTTGTGCGTACCGACCCCGCTGTCCGTGTCAGCCGCCCGTCAGGGGGCGGGCCGTGGAGGCCGTCGCGCCGCGCGGGATGCGGTCCGAGTGCGGTGGGCGGCGGCTGCCGACCGGGGTGACCGGTGTGCGCTCCGAGCGGGCCGTGTGCGGGCCCGGGGCCAGGTAGGCGGGCGTCCGGGCCGAGCGGGCCCCGGAGCCGACCGTCTCGCGTGCGGCGGCCTCGTCCTGCGCGGCCGTACGCGGCTTGAGCAGCACGGGGGCGCCCACGGGAGCGGCCGGTGCAGTGGCACCCTTGCGGGCGCGCCAGCGGTCGCGCAGGTCGAAGAGGGCGACCTCGGCCTTGGCGATCCCCGGCTCGCACCAGGGCAGGGCCAGCAGGATCAGCAGGCCGGCGGCCCAGCCGAGGAGCACGTCGCTCAGCCAGTGCGTACCGAGGTACACGGTGGCGAGGCCCACGCCCAGCGCGGTCAGTGCGGAGAGGGCGGACAGCCAGCGGCGGGCCCTCGGGGTGGAGGCGAGGTAGGCCAGGATTCCCCACGTCACCACGGCGTTGGCGGTGTGGCCGCTGGGGAATATATCGCCGCCCAGGCCCATCTCGTTCGAGCCGATCGTGGTCGCGTAGTGCGGTCCGAGGCGGCCCATGCCGAGCTTGGCGGCGCCCACGGTGATGTTCAGCAGCAGCAGCGAGGCGCCCAGCGTCAGCAGCGGTCGCAACGTGTGCTGGCGCCAGGAGCGCCAGCCCAGCCAGGCCGCGACCATCACTGCCGTCGGGCCGCGCTGGCCGAGCACGACGTAGTAGTCGACGAACCAGTGGATGTTGTGCCACTGCTGGTAGGGCCGGAAGAACATGACCTGCCAGTCGAAGCGGACCAGCCACGACGTGGTCACGACGAGATACACGATCGCCAGGTAGAAGGCCAGGGTCCCGGTCAGCAACGCGACCCGGTGCCGGCTCATCCTCGGCACGTCGATGTGGGCCGGTCGTTCCGGCTCCCGGTCCAGTCTGGTGAACACCCGGTCCAGACGGGTGAGGTTTCGTTCGGTACGCACCCAATCGACGTTACAGCGAGTGAGGTAAGTTCTCCGTCTCTTCAGCTGCTTTGTGATGACGATGTGATGTGGGATTCCTCTCAGGGGCACGTTTATTTCCAAGGAATCCGCAATGTCCGGCGTCGGCTCCCTTCAATTCCTTTGATCATTCCGCGAATCAGTTTTATGGGACTTAGGAATTCGTTCACCGATTGCTGGGGCGGATTTCTCCGGGCGCTCACCGGTCCCCGCGAGACGATCATGGAGGACCGGAGCCGTTCAGCCAGAACGCTCCGTACACGGCCGATGCCACCGCGACACCGCCCACCACCAGCGCCGACGTGGAGGTACGCAGCCGGGACAGGGCCAGGGCGAGGGGCAGCAGCAGGGGGAAGGCGGGCAGCAGCAGGCGCGGTTTCGAGCCGAAGTAGCTCGACGCACACAGGGCGAGCGCGGTGACCACACCCGCGTAGACCAGCAGCGGGAGCGGCTGGCGCTGCCGTACGCAGACGACGTACAGCCAGACCACCAGTCCGACCCCGACGACGATGCCGGCGGCCGCGAGAGCCGAGGGGAACGACGTGAACTTGTCGGCGACGAAGCGGGCGAAGGCCAGGCCGCCGTCGAAGCCGTTGCGCCAGCCCGCCTGGACGTCCAGATAGCCCAGCGGGCCCCTGCCGGTGTGGTGGCCGACCCAGAGGACGTAGCCGGCGGCGCCCAGCGGGGCCAGGAGCATGGCCAGGGCGCGTCGTATGGAGGCGGGGGCGCGCGGTGTGTCCGGCACGCCGCCGGATGACCCGACGCGCCGCGTGGGACCGTCTCCGGGCGGCGCAGGAGCGCGTTCGCCCGCGCGCGCTTCCGCCGCGCTCCGCTCTCGCACGAACGAGACCGTCCCGGCCGCCCACACGGCCGCGACGACGGCGAGCCCGACCGGCCGGGTCAGCCCCGCCAGCGCGGCCAGCGCGCCGGCGGTCAGCCAGCGGCCGGTCAGGACCGCGTACAGCGACCAGGCGGCGAGCGCCGTGAACAGTGACTCGCTGTACGCCATCGACTGCACGATCCCGACGGGCAGCACGGCCCACAGCAGGACGGCGCAGACGCCCGCCCTGCGGCCGTACACATGGTCCGCGACCGCGAAGATCCCCCAGGCAGCCGCGAGCGAGGCGAGCAGGCTGACGGCGAAACCGGCGTCGGCGTACGACAGCGGGCTCACCGCCGCGAGGCCGCGCTCCAGCCAGGGCAGCAGTGGGAAGAAGGCCAGATTCGAGTGCACGTCGCCGTTCGGCAGCCGCACCTCGTAGCCGTAACCGAGCTCGGCGACCCTCGTGTACCAGAGCGCGTCCCAGCGGGCCGTCAGCAGCGTGTACGCGCTCTTGCCGCGCGCGGCGCTCCACAGGGCCAGCGCGAGCAGGCCCAGCGCGCGCACGGCCACGTACCCGAGGAGGGCCGGGGCCGCGCGGCGCAGGGCCGTCTCGCGAGGCGGCGCAACGCGTGTCACAAGGTCGGTCACGGGCTCGATTATCGACGGCCGCCGGAACCGGAAGGCCCGGCGGGGGCGTGGCCAGGAACGAGGGGGAGTGGCGTACGCCACACCGGTCTGTGCGAAGTCTGAGAGGTCCGACACGTGACCTTTACACGAACTCGCGTACGCTGACGTGTCACTCGCCTTCGTTGCGCGGGCCGGAGACCACCGCTCCTCTCCGGCCGAGATCACGGGGAGTCCCCACCCCGTGTGCCCGCCGACCGCGAGGGAACATCTGGGAGGTACGTACATGTCCGGGACGACCACGGCCGCCGCTGCGCTGCGCCGCCGGGCGGCCGGGGCCGGTGCCAACCGCTGGGTCGTCCTCTTCGTCCTCTGTACGAGCCTGCTGCTGGTCGCGGTCGACGCGACCGTGCTGCACGTGGCGGTCCCCGCCGTCAGCGAGGACCTCAGGCCCGGCGCGATAGAACTGCTCTGGATCGTCGACGTCTACCCCCTCGTCTGCGCCTCGCTGCTGATCCTCTTCGGCACGCTCGGCGACCGGGTCGGCCGCAGAAGGATCCTGCTGCTCGGCTATGGCCTCTTCGGCGTCGCCTCCGGCCTCGCGGCCCTCGCCCATGACCCTCAGGTACTGATCCTCGCGCGGGCGCTGCTCGGCGTCGGCGGCGCGATGATCATGCCCGCGACGCTCTCGATCCTCCGCCAGGTCTTCCCCGACCGGCGTGAACGGGCCCTCGCGATCGGCATCTGGAGCGCGGTCGCCGCGGTCGGCGCCGCGGTCGGTCCGCTCCTCGGCGGCTTTCTGCTGGAGCACTTCTGGTGGGGGTCGGTCTTCCTCGTCAACATCCCGCTGATGCTGGTCAGCCTGCCGGTGGGCCGGCTGCTGCTGCCCGAGTCGCGGGGCGCCGGTGACGGCCCCTGGGACGTGGTCGGTGCACTGATGGCGGCCGCCGGGCTGTTCGGCGTCGTACTGGGCGTCAAGCGACTGGGCGGCGGCGAGCTGGGTCTCGTCACCGTGGCGCCGCTCGTCGTGGGCGCCCTCCTGCTGGTCCTCTTCGTACGACGGCAGCGGCGCCGTGCGCATCCGCTGGTGGACCTCGGGATGTTCGCGCGGCCTGCCTTCAGCACCGCCGTGGGCTGCATCGTGCTGGCGATGCTCGCCCTGGTCGGTCTTGAGCTGATCGCGGCGCAGTATCTGCAGCTGGTGCTGGGGCTGTCGCCGCTGGAGACGGGGCTGCGCCTGCTGCCGCTGACGTTCGCGGCGATGGCGGCGGGGCTGGCGGGCGCGCGGATGCTGCGCCGCTTCGGCCCGCGCCGGATGGTGTCCTTCGGGTTCTTCCTCACCGCCGGGGCCGTGGTGCTGCTGACGGTGATGGGCGGGTCGGACAACGCGGGGCTGATGGTGGCCGCGTTCATGCTGCTGGGCTTCGGCCTGGAGACCACGCTCTTCGGGGCGTACGAGTCGATGCTGAGCGAGGCTCCGCCGGAGCAGGCCGGTGGGGCGGCGGCGATCGGCGAGACCTCGTACCAGCTGGGGGCCGGGATCGGAATCGCGCTCCTCGGGAGCGTGATGAACGCGGCGTACGCGCCCGGACTGGCGTCCGTTCCAGGGGTTCCTTCATCGGCCTCGGCCGCGGCGGGGCACTCGCTGGGCGAGGCGTATCAGGTCGCTGCGCAGCTGGGCGGGCCGGTCGGTGTTGCCCTGCGGCGGGCGGCGCGGGACTCGTTCGTGCACGGGCTGCATGTGACTTTGCTGGTCAGCGCGGGCTTGCTGCTGCTGGGTGCGGTGATGGCTCTGCGGTTGCCGCGGATCATGCACTGTGGGGAGCCTGCGGTGCCTGTGGAGTTGCCGGCGCCTCGGGAGGTTGCCGACTCCCGGGTCTCGGCTTGACCTTTTTCTGCGGCGCCGTTGTGGCTGGTCGCGCCCCGCGGCGGAGCCGCAAGCGGATGCAGCCCCGCGCCCCTTTGGGCGCGGCTGTACTGGACGTAGAGGACACTGCGCCGTAACGTCGGCCTCAAAGTCGTAACTAGCGGTGCTAGTTTTTCGTAGTGTGCCGGAGGGTCCTATGTCTGCGTCCTCGAAGTTGCCCCCCTTTGACCCGGCCGATCCCCTCGGCATCGACGACCTGCTGGAACCCGAGGACCTGGCCATCCGCGACACCGTGCGGACCTGGGCCGCGGACCGGGTCCTGCCGTATGTCGCCGACTGGTACGAGAAGGGGGAGCTCCCCGAGATCCGGGAGCTTGCGCGCGAGCTCGGTGGTATCGGCGCCCTCGGTATGTCGCTCAGCGGTTACGGGTGCGCGGGGGCCAGTGCCGTGCAGTACGGGCTGGCCTGTCTGGAGCTGGAGGCCGCCGACTCCGGGATCCGGTCGCTGGTCTCCGTGCAGGGGTCGCTCGCGATGTACGCCATCCACCGGTTCGGCAGCGAGGAGCAGAAGCAGCAGTGGCTGCCGCGGATGGCCGCCGGTGAGGCCATCGGCTGCTTCGGGCTGACCGAGCCCGACCACGGGTCCGACCCCGCCTCGATGCGCACGCACGCCAAGCGGGACGGCGGCGACTGGGTCCTCAACGGGCGGAAGATGTGGATCACCAACGGGTCCGTGGCGGCCGTCGCCGTGGTGTGGGCCCAGACGGAGGACGGGATCCGCGGGTTCGTCGTGCCCACCGGCAGCGCCGGGTTCTCCGCGCCGGAGATCAAGCACAAGTGGTCCCTGCGGGCCAGCGTCACCAGCGAACTCGTCCTCGACGACGTACGACTGCCCGCCGACGCCGTACTGCCGGAGGTCGTCGGCCTCAAGGGGCCGCTCAGCTGTCTCTCGCACGCCCGCTACGGGATCGTCTGGGGCGCCATGGGCGCGGCCCGCAGCTGTTTCGAGGCCGCCGTCGACTATGCGAAGTCACGGGAGCAGTTCGGGCGGCCCATCGGGGGGTTCCAGCTCACCCAGGCCAAACTCGCCGACATGGCGGTCGAACTGCACAAGGGGATTCTGCTCGCCCACCATCTGGGGCGGCGCATGGATGCCGGCCGCCTGCGTCCCGAGCAGGTCAGCTTCGGCAAACTCAACAACGTACGAGAGGCCATCGAGATCTGCCGTACGTCACGGACGATCCTCGGCGCCAACGGGATCTCGCTCGAATACCCCGTCATGCGGCACGCCACCAATCTCGAGTCGGTGCTGACGTACGAAGGCACCGTCGAGATGCACCAGCTCGTGCTGGGCAAGGCGCTCACCGGACTCGACGCGTTCCGGTAAAGCCTCCCGGTAACCCTGCGCGGGGGCAGGGCCGGTGAGCGGCCCTGCCTCAGCTCTGGTTGAAGAAACCGTCCGAACGGTGCTGCGCCGGCTCCCCGCTGACGATTTCCGTGTCGGCGGGCGTGAGCAGGAAGACCCGGTTGGAGACGCGGTCGATCGAACCGCGCAGACCGAAGATGAGCCCCGCCGCGAAGTCGACGACGCGCTTGGCGTCCGACGCCTCCATGGCGGTGAGGTTCACGATGACCGGCACACCCTCGCGGAACAGCTCGCCGATGGCGCGGGCGTCCCGGAAGCTGTCCGGGGTCACCGTGCCGATACGGCGGCCCTTGTCCTCGGCGGTGTCCGAGGCCACCTTGACCCGCGGGTCGGTGACCCAGGCATCCCCGGGCTGCTCGGTCCCTTCGGAGTAGTCGTCGTCGTAGTAACGCTCGTCATCGTTGTCGTCAACGAGGCCAAGCCAGGCACTCGCCTTGCGTACCGATCCCATGGACGCCTCCTCTCACAGCGGTCCTTCTTGCTTTCCGCATCCCTATCGTCATCCATGATGCGGTTGGCGCGCCAAGTGGATAGACGCCGCACGGGGGGTTTGTGACGGTACTGGTGCAGAGCGAATCCGTCGAGAGCCCGCGTTTCCCAAGGGTCGTGCTGTACACAGATGCTGACTGTGAGTGAAATATGATTCTTCACGGCGTACGGGTGACGATCAGTGCGTACGGGTGAACGCAGTGGTCGATACGATGCGGCAGCTCAACGCCGTATCAGAAGCAGCAGTAGTACCGGATGTCACACGAGCCACGGGGGGATCGTCGTGTTCGGAATCGTCAGGCCTTGTCGGCATCGGCTGGGTGAGAACCTCAAGTCCCAATGGGTTGCGCATTTGTGCGGACTGTGTCTCGCACTGCGCAAGGATCACGGTCAGTTCGCACGGGTCGTGACCAACTACGACGGGCTGCTCATATCCGTTCTGACGGAGGTTCAGGCCGAGAAGGCGGCCGGGTGGCGGCGTACGGCAGGGCCCTGTCCGTTGCGCGGGATGCGTACCGCGTCCGTCGCGCAGGGGGAAGGGGCGCGGCTCGCGGCCGCCGTATCGCTGGTGCTCGCCTCGGCCAAGGTGCGGGACCACCTCGCCGACGGGGACGGGCTGCTGAGGCGGAAACCGGTGGCGCTCGCCGCGCGCCGAGTGGCATCGAACTGGGATGCGGCGGGGGCCCGTACCGGATCCGCCGTCGGCTTCGACACCGCGGTGCTCGTGGACGCCGTGGACCGGCAGACGGGTATCGAGGCCCTCGCC
Organism: Streptomyces sp. NRRL S-646; assembly: GCF_000720765.1. Taxonomy (GTDB): domain Bacteria; phylum Actinomycetota; class Actinomycetes; order Streptomycetales; family Streptomycetaceae; genus Streptomyces. The sequence goes on along the minus strand of NZ_JODC01000025.1, from coordinate 26,166 downwards.
GGGCCCGGGACGCCCGTTCTGACGGTCACCGAACCGACCGAGACGGCGACCGCCGCGGCCTTCGCGCACACCGCGGTCCTGGCCGGACGGCCGGGCAACGCGGAGCCGCTGGCCGAGGCGGGGCGGCTGTTCGGGCGGCTCGCACATCTCCTGGACGCCGTCGAGGACCGGGAAACTGACGCCGTGTCGGGTGCCTGGAATCCGCTCACCGCCACCGGAACCCCGCTCGCCGAGGCCCGGCGGCTCGCCGACGACGCCCTGCACGGGATCCGGCTCGCGCTGCGTGAGGTGGACTTCGTGGACAGCGGGCTCGCCCACCGGCTGCTCGTGCACGAACTGCGCACCTCCGTCGACCGCGCCTTCGGTACGGCCTCCTGTGCGCACGGGTCGGCACCGTCGCTGTCGGGGCCGTATGCACCGCCCGGTGGTCCCGGTGGGCCGTTCCTGCCGCCGGAGCCGCCCCGGCGCGACCGGCGTGGACTGCTGGCGGGCTGCGCGGTGTGGGCCGGGCTGGCCTGTACGTGCCAGATGTGCTGCGGCGAGTACGAGGACCCGTGGAGCCGTCAGCGCAAGGACGGCCTCTGCAAGGGCACCGACTGCGGCGACTGTTGCGATTGCTGTGACTGCGGCTGCGATTGCTGCGACTGCTGTGACGGGTGCGACTGCTGCGACTGCGGCTGCGACTGCTGATCGGGTACCGCAGATGTCGTATACGGAATGCGCCGCGCAAAGCGGCCACCTGGCGCTTCCCGAAGATCCTGTGTCCACAAAGTAAAAGAAGAAGATGATCTGGTGACCGGTGCCCCGTGAGGTCGTTGGGCGGAAGCAGAACCATTTCTGTCCCTTGCCCAACTCGCCACCCACATAAGGCATTTCAGTGGACGTCACAGCAAAAGCGACCACCACCATTCGCACCAGGCTGCTGAGGATCCTGATCCTCGCCCTCGCGGTCCTGCTGGCGCTGCTCGGCGTCGCGGCCGCCGAGCAGATCTCCGCCTACCGCAACGCATCCGCCACCGAAGGGAACGCACGGCTGGAGATCACCCTCCAGGGCCTGGTCCACGAGCTGCAGAAGGAGCGCGGACTCACCACCGGATACGTGGGCGGAGTCGGGCAGTTCAAGGCCAAGCTGCCCGCCCAGCGCAAGGCCACCGACACCGCCCGCGCAGCGCTCGACAAGGCGCTGAAGGGGCGTGACGACGCGGCCGCCGACTCCGTGCGCGAGTCACTCGGACGGCTCGACGGCCTCGCCGGCATCCGCCGGCACGCCGACGACAGGACCGGCGTCGTGAAGGACACCTTCAACTACTTCACCACCACGATCACCGTCCTCGACCGGCTCGACCTCGGCCTCGACGCGGTGCGCGACGGCACCCTGCGCGACGCCTACCAGGCGCTCCAGGTCCTCGGCAACGCCAAGGAGTTCACCGGCGAGGAGCGCGCCATCGTGCTCGGCTCGGTGCGCGCGTCCGGCGGCCGGTTCCGCGGCGACGACTACAGCCGCTTCATGCAGATCCGGGCCGGCCGGCAGGCCGCCCTCGCCGCCTTCCCGCGCTCGGCGACCACCGAGCAGGAACGGCGCCTGAACGAGGCCCTGACCACTCCGGACGCGGAGCGCATGCTGGCGTACGAGAGCGTCGCCGTGCACGGGGGCGGCAAGCTGAGCTCGTCCGACCTCCCGCCCATGGCCTGGTGGGACACCATGACCTCGACCATCAACGGGCTGCGGGCCGTGCAGATCTCGCTCGGCGCCGATGTCGAGAACCGCGCCGCCGGCCTGGAGAGCACCGCCCAGCGCGACCTGCTGCTGTTCCTCCTGCTCGCGCTCGGCACCGTCGCCGCCCTCGGCGCGCTCGCCCTCGACTGTGTACGGTCCGTCTCCGCGCCGCTCGCCGAACTCGCCCAGCAGGCACGGGAGGTGGCGGGGGAGCGACTTCCGCGCGCCGTCGCCGCCGTACAGGACGCGGACTCCGGGCAGAGCCCCGAGCCGCCCGCCCCACTCACGGTGACCCGCCGGGCGGGAGCCGAGGTCCGGGAGGTCGCCGAGGCGTTCGACCGCGTCCAGCGCGCCGCCTTCGACCTCGCCACCGAGCAGGCCGTGCTGCGCCGCAACGCCACCGACTCGCTGGTCAGCCTCGGCCGCCGCAACCAGAACCTGGTACGCCGCCAGATCAGCTTCATCAACAAGCTGGAGCACGAGGACGCCGACCCGGCCACCCTCGCCAACCTCTTCGAGCTGGACCATCTCGCCACCCGTATGCGCCGCAACGCCGAAAGCCTCCTCGTGCTCGCCGGGGAGTCCAGCCCCCGCCCCTGGGCCACCCCGCTGGCCGTCACCGACGTGCTGCGCGCCTCGCTCGCCGAGGTCGAGGAGTACCGCCGGGTCACCCTGCGCCGGATCGAAACCGCACACATCAGCGGCTCCGTCGTCGCCGAAGTCGCCCATCTGCTCGCCGAGCTGGTCGAGAACGCGCTGAGCTACTCGCCGCCGGACTCCGACGTGGAGATCGAGGGGCGCCGCACCAGCGCCGGCTATCTCGTCGCGATCGTCGACAACGGCCTCGGCATGGACACCCAGGCGCTCGCCGAGGCGAACGTACGGCTGTCCGGCACGGCCAGCTTCATGGCCGAACCCACCCGGTTCCTCGGTCACTTCGTGGTCGGCGCCCTCGCCCGCAAGTGCGGGATCGAGGTACGGCTCGGCGAGGCACCGGCGGCCGGAGTGGTCGCCCGGGTGCTGATTCCGGTGCAACTGCTGACGGAGGCTCCGCAGGGCAAGGCCGCGGACAAGCCGGTGCTTCCCGCTCCGCGGAAGGAGAAGCAAGTGGACGTTCCCCCCGAGGAGCTGGTGACCGTTCAGGCAGAGGCGAAACCTGCCGAGAACGCCGGTGCTGTGCTTTCCCGGGGGACAACCCCCGGACCCCCGGCGGCCGCAGGCGGCAAGGGCGCCTCCGCCGCACGGACCCGCAACGGGCTCATCAAGCGCCCGCAGCGCAGCGCCATTTCCGACGCCGTCAGCGAGACCGACCGCCCGGAGCGCCCCGCCCCCGCCGAGCCCACGCCCGACCGCAGCCCCGAGGAGATCTCCGGGATGCTCTCCACTCTGCGCAGCGCTCATATGCGGGGCGGCATCAGCGTCGAGAAGGAGAAGGCGAGCGAGAAGGAGAACCAGAAGGGCGCCGAGCAGAAAGAGGGTGAGGGCAAGTGACCGCCGTCGACGCCCACAAGGACTCGCAGACCTTCAACTGGCTGCTCGTCAACTTCGTCAAGAGCACCGACGGGGTACGGGACGCGGTCGCCGTCTCCTCCGACGGTCTGCTGATCGCCGTGTCCGACGGGCTCGGGCGGACCGAGGCCGACCATCTCTCCGCGATCGTCTCGGGGCTCAGCAGCCTGGCGCGCAGCGCGTCCAAGCGGTACGGCTTCGACGGGGTCAAACTCATCATGATCGAGATGGGGCGGGGTTTCCTGCTCGTCTCCGCGATCCGCGACGGCAGTTGTCTCGGCGTGCTTGCCGACAGCGGCGGTGAACTTGGGCTCGTCGGCTACGAGATGGCGGTCCTCGCGGAGCGTGCGGGCGATCTGCTCACGCCGACGCTCATCGCCGATCTGCGGCAGGCGTTGCCGCGGTGAACGGCGAAGAGCCCATGGACGTAGAGCCTGTTGAGGACGTGACGTTCGTCCGGCCGTTCATCATCACCGGTGGCCGGGCCGAGCCGCTCCAGGCCGACCTGAGGCTGGAGACGCTGGTCGTCGCCGTCGGCGTCCCCGACGAGTCGCTGACGTTCGAGCGGCGGCACATCGTCGCGGTGTGCGAGCAGCCGACGACGGTTGCCGAGGTGGCGTCGCGGGTCGGTGTCCCGCTGGGCGTCGCCAAGGTGCTCGTGTCCGACCTCGTCGTCGCCGGCCGGCTCGACTGCCGGGAACCCGAGGAGCTGCCGCTCCAGATGCTCGAAAGGATCAGGGATCATGTCCGGGCGCTCTGACAGGATCGTGCCGCTCGCTGTGAAGATCGTGGTGAGCGGCGGACTCGGCGTCGGCAAGACCACGTTCATCGGGGCGATTTCGGAGATCGAACCGCTGGACACGGAGGCTGCGATGACGCAGGTTTCCGTGGGGGTCGATTCGCTCGACGGGGTCGAGTCGAAGACGACCACGACCGTTGCGCTGGATTTCGGGCGGATCACTCTCGATCCGACGATCGCGCTCTATCTGTTCGGGACGCCCGGGCAGGACCGGTTCTCGTTCCTGTGGGACGACCTGGTGGAAGGGGCGCTGGGGACGGTTGTCCTCGCGGACACCCGGCGGATCGAGGAGTGTTTTCCGGCGGTTGACTACTTCGAGTCGCAGGGGGAGCCGTTTGTGCTGGCTGTGAATCGCTTCGATGGTGCGGAGCGGTTTGAGCTGGAGGAAGTGCGGGAGGCGCTTGGCCTGGGGGCCGACGTTCCGGTGTTGGAGTGTGATGCTCGGGAGCGGGGGTCTGTGCGGGATGTTCTGGGGGCGTTGATGGATCGGGTGATCGGGGTTCGGGCAGCTGCGCCCAAGAGGCGGGTGGCTATGGTGCGTTAGCGGGTGCGGGTTGGTTGTGGCTGGTCGCGCCCACGCGGCGCTGGCCGCAGATCCAGCACAGCCCCGCGCCCCTTCAGGCGCGGGGTACTTGCCGTCAGCTCTTCAGTTCCGGGGGTGAGATCTGGGACTTCGTGATCGCCGAGCCCGTCGTGCCCCACTTCTTGAGGATCTTCTCGTACGTGCCGTCTGCTATCAGCCTGTTCACCGCCGACTGGAAGGCGGGAGCAAGCTTCGTGCCCTTCTTGAAGGCGAAGCCCACGTCCAGGCGGTGGTACTCGTTGAGGAACTTCACGCCCTGCTGCTGGGCCACCGCGTAACGCAGGCCGTTGATGGTGGACATCACCACGTCGCTGCGGCCCTGCTGGAGGGAGGACCAGATGGCGCCGGTCTCGTTGTAGGTCTGCACCTTGTACGGTTTCTTGCCGGCGGTCGTGCAGATCTTCTTGTTCTCCTCCAGCGTCGCTTCGAAGGTCGTTCCCGCGCCCGTTGCGACGTTCAGGCCGCACAGCTGCTTCAGGTCCGTGACCTTGGAGAGCTTGCTGTCCTTGCGGGTGGCGAAGCCCTGGCCGTCGTTGATGTAGGTGACGAAGTCGATGGTCTTGCGGCGTTCGTCCGTGACGCCGAAGTTGCTCGCGCCGAAGTCGTACTTGCCGCTGTCGAGCGCCGGCAAAATCGCCTCGAAGCTCGCCTGTCCGGACTTGAGCCGGAGGCCGAGCACCTTGGCGACCGCGTTGGCGAAGTCGACGTCCTGGCCGGTCAGGGTTTTGCCGTCGTCCAGGTAGGTGGTGCCGGGCGGAGTGCCGCCGACGCTGTAGGCGACGGTGAGGCTTGTCGTGCCCGACGGGAGGAGCTCTGCCGACGCCTCGTCCTTGTGGACACCGGAGACCACGTCGATCGTGGGGATCTCGTCGGCCCTCGCCGAGGTGCCCGCGGTGCTGGTCGAGTCGTCCGAACCGGAGCCGCAAGCGGTGAGCACCAGAGTGGCCGACGTAATCAGGGTGAAAGCTGCAAAAAGCTGTCTACGGGTACGCGTGAGCATGCGCATCGTGTGCGGTCTCCTGGAAGCAGGGAGGAGTGAAGAGAGCGCGAGGGGAGGGGTGCGTGCGCGTGTGAAGGCGAAGAGGGAGAACGCTCAGAGCGCCCGGGTCAGGGCGCGCAGTGGGGTCGGCTCAACAGGAACAGGACCACACTCGACCGAAGTCGATGTGGGAGCGCGTGACCAGCCACTGCTGTGGATGCATGGGCCAAGTGGAACAGGCATCCGGTTCTGCGTCAACTGACTTGAGACGTGGCGCTCACATGCCGGACAGCCTTGACAGTGAGGGGAAACCGCCCCGTACAGTCGATGGACGGCCCTGCTGAGGGGCTCGGCCGTATCGCGCTGTCGCTGTGCGCAGCCCGGCGCGTCCGTGTGAAGGCATCCACCGTGTTCGACCTCTGCGTCACGGAGCCTTCCCATGTCTTCCGACACCCTCGCCAAAATCCCCGCCGCACCGGACATACCCGAGCGGGCGGACGCCCTGCGGATCGTTCCGCAGCGCCGGTTCGGCCAGTGGGCCGCCGCTGTCGTCGTCCTGGGCCTGCTCGGGCTCGTCGTCAACTCCGTACTGCGCAACAAGGCGTTCCAGTGGGACGTCGTCGCCGACTACTTCACCTCGGACTCGGTGCTGCGCGGGCTGTGGCTCACCCTGTGGCTGACCGCGGTCGTGATGGTGCTCGGCTTTGCGCTGGGCACGCTGCTCGCCGCGTTCCGACTGTCCGCCAACCCGGTGCTGCGGGCGGTGAGTTGGGGCTACGTCTGGCTCTTCCGGTCGATTCCGATCCTGGTGCAGCTGTTGTTGTGGTTCAACATCGGGGCCCTGTATCCCGAGCTGTTCGGGATCAAGACCGTCAATCTGCTGGGGCCCGTCGAGGTCGCCGTCGTCGGACTCACGCTGCACGAAGCCGCCTACGCCGCCGAGGTCGTGCGCGGCGGGCTCCTCTCCGTCGACCGCGGACAGATCGAGGCCGCCCAGGCGCTCGGGCTGAGCCGGTGGCGGCGCCGGTGGCGGATCGTGCTGCCGCAGGCGATGCGCTCCATCGTGCCGCCCGCCGGGAACATGCTGATCGGCACCCTCAAGGGCACCTCCATCGTCAGCGTCATCGCGGTGAACGACCTGCTCTTCTCGGCACAGCTGATCTACCACCGCACCTACCAGGTCATTCCGCTGCTGATGGTGGCCACCCTCTGGTACACCGTCGTCACCTCGGTGCTCGGCGTCGGCCAGTACTACGTGGAGAAGCACTACGCCCGCGGTTCGGAGCGCGCGCGATGAGGCCCTCCCTGGTGATCGTCGGGGCCGGGCCGCGGGGGACCGGTCTCATCGAGCGGATCGCCGCCAACGCGCCCGAGCTGTACGCCGGTTCGGGCTTCGACATCCATCTCGTCGACCCCCACCCGCCGGGCGCCGGACGCATCTGGCGCGCCGCGCAGTCGCCACTGCTGTGGATGAACTCCCACGCCGAGGACGTCACCATGTTCACCGACGAGACGGTGGCCATGGAGGGCCCGGTGCGAGAGGGGCCCACGCTGCACGAGTGGGCCGGCATCGACGGTCGTACCTTTGCGGAACGGCAGCTCCAGGGGGCCTATCTGCGCTGGGTGCATGAACAGGCCGTCGCCGACCTGCCCCCGGGCGTCGTCGTCCACCACCATCCCCGGCGGGCCCTGCGGGTCACCGGCCCGCGCGAGGGCCGCCAGCAGGTGTGGCTTCAGGGCCGCCCGCGCCCGCTCCTGGCCGACCTCGTCGTGCTCACGCTCGGCCACCTCGACGCCGAACTCGACGACCAACAGGCCGAGTTGGCCGAGTATGCACGTACTCATGGACTGGTCCACCTTCCGCCCGACTTCACCGCCGACAGTGACCTGTCCGCGCTGAAGGCCGGTGAGCCCGTCCTGGTGCGCGGGTTCGGGCTCGCCTTCGTCGACCTCATGGTGCTGCTGACCGAGGGGCGGGGCGGACGGTACGAGGGCAACACCTATGTGCCGTCGGGGCAGGAGCCGGTGCTGTACGTCGGCTCGCGGCGCGGAGTGCCGTACCACTCGAAGATCGGCTACGACTGGAGCGGTGAACGACCGCCGCTGCCGAGGTTCTTCGGGCCGCCCGAGGTCGAGGCGCTGCTCGCACGGCCCGAGGGGTTCGACTTCAGGGGGGATGTGTGGCCGCTGGTGGAGAAGGAACTGGGGTTCGCGCACTACCACCGGCTGTTCACCGTGCATCCGGAGCGGACGGCCGTCGAATGGAGTGCCTTCGAGGAGAAGTACGCGGCCGCGTCCGACGTGGCCGAGCGGGAGGCCCTCGTGGCGTCCGTCGTGCCCGACCCCGCCGACCGGCTGGACCTGCACGCACTCGACCACCCGCTGGACGGTGTGCGGTACGGCTCCTTCGAGGAGTTCCAGGAGGGGCTGCGCAGTTATGTGGAGCATGATCTGAGCAGACGTCATGATCCTTGCTACAGCCCCGACTTGGCCGTGTTTCTCGGTCTCCTCTCCGTCTACGGCCAGCTGGTCCGGCTCGGTGGCATCGGCCCCTGGTGGCACGGCTTCTTCAGCTATCTGGCCTCCGGGCCGCCCGGTCCGCGGCTGCGGCAGATGCTGGCGCTGTCCCGTGCCGGAGTCCTGAAGTTCGTCGGCGCCGACATGACCGTCAGCGCCGAGGGCGGCGTGTTCCGGGCGTCCGGTGCCACCGTTCCGGGCGCCTTTGTGGAGGCGCGGGCGCTGGTCGAGGCGCGGCTGCCCGAGCCCACCGTCGGACGGGCTCGCGACACCCTGCTGCGGGAACTGCACGCCGACGGCGCCGTCGAGACCCCCGACGGGCTGCTCCGGGTGGACCCCGCCGACGGGCGGCTCCTCGACGGGGCCGGGCGGCCTCATCCCCGGCGGTTCGCGCTCGGGCCCTACACCGACGGACGCACGCCCGGCGCCTTCACCCGGCCGCGTACCGGCGGTCCCGCCTTCCGGCAGAACGACGCCACCGCACGGGCGGCACTGCTCTTCCTGCGCGAGCCGGCCGACAGCGCAGCCACATGACCCGCCTCCCTCCCATTCCCAAGGAAGTGCCCCGATGAGCGTCATGGTCGACATCAGATCCGTCCACAAGAGCTTCGGCTCGCTCGAGGTCCTCAAGGGCATCGATCTGGAGGTGCGCACCGGCGAGGTCACGGTCGTTCTCGGTCCGTCCGGCTCCGGCAAGTCGACGCTGCTGCGCACCATCAACCACCTGGAGAAGGTGGACCACGGCGCGATCAGCGTGGACGGCACACTGGTCGGCTACCGGCGCTCCGGCGACAAGCTGCACGAACTGCCCGAGCGTGAGGTGCTCAAGCAGCGGACACGGATCGGGTTCGTCTTCCAGAACTTCAATCTGTTCCCACACCTCACCGTGGTCGACAACATCATCGAGGCGCCCGTCTCCGCGCTGAAACGACCGCGCAAGGAGGCCCTCGCGAATGCGCGCCGGCTGCTCGATCGTGTGGGGCTCGCGGACAAGGCCGACGCCTACCCGCGGCAGCTCTCCGGCGGACAGCAGCAACGAGTCGCCATCGCGCGGGCGCTCGCACTGGAGCCCAAGCTGCTGCTCTTCGACGAGCCGACCTCCGCGCTCGACCCCGAGCTGGTCGGTGAAGTCCTCGACGTCATAAGGGACTTGGCCCATCAGGGCACCACGATGATCGTCGTCACGCACGAGATCGGCTTCGCCCGCGAGGTCGCCGACTCGGTGGTGTTCATGGCCGACGGGAAGATCGTCGAGCAGGGCCCGCCCGGTGACGTGCTGGACGCTCCGCGCCATGAACGGACCCGGGCGTTTCTCTCCAAGGTTCTCTGAAAGGTTCCCCCCACATGACCTCATCGAACGGCCGGGGGCTGTTGCACCTGGCCGCCGCCCTGGACCAGCCGGCGGTGTTCGACGCCGGCTCCCACATCGAACTGGCGCGGCTCGCCGAGCGCGGCGGCCTGGACTTCGTCACGCTGGACGACACCTTCGCCCGCCCCGGCCCCGACGCGCTCGCCGTCCTGTCCCGGGTCGCCCCCGCCACCGCCCGCATCGGCCTGGTCCCCACCGTCACCGTCACGCACACCGAGCCCTTCCACGTCCAGGCCGCCGTCGCCACCCTCGACTGGGTCAGCCGCGGCCGGGCCGGCTGGCGGATCGACGTGTCCACCACCGAGGGCGAGGCCCGCCTCTTCGGCCGCCGGCACGCCGTACCCGCCGACGAGCTGTGGCGCGAGGCCGGCGAAGTCGCCGACGTGGCCGCCAGGTTGTGGGACAGCTGGGAGGACGACGCCGAGATACGGGACCTGACGACCGGCCGCTTCATCGACCGGGACAAGCTGCACCACGTCGACTTCACCGGCGCAGGCTTCTCGGTGAAGGGCCCCTCGATCGTGCCGCGGCCCCCGCAGGGCCATCCCGTCCGCGTGGTCGACGCCACCGAGGGGCACACCCGGCGCACCGCCGCCCGGTACGCCGACGTGGCCCTGGTGCGAGCCGCGAGCCCCGCGCAGGCCGCCGCCGTACGGGACCAACTCCGCCAGTCCGCCGCGGAGTTCGGACGCAACCCGGACACCCTGCGCGTGCTCGTGAGCCTCCTTGTCGACCTCGGAGACGGCGAGCACGCGGCCGAACCGGGCCACGGCGGGGGCGGCCCCCGGCAGACCGTGCAGGGGCCGCTGTACCGGGGCGGCCCCGTGGACCTCGCCGAACTGATCGCCGGCTGGCACGCGGACGGCATCGTCGACGGCTTCCACCTCACGCCCATCGAGCCGCGCCGTGACCTGGAGCGGCTCGTCAACGGCACGGTGGCGGTGCTCCAGCACCGCGGACTGTTCCGCACCTTCTACCCGGGCAGCACCCTCCGGGAGCACCTGGGCCTCGCCAGGCCCGCCAACCGGTACGCCGTGACAGGGGGAGCGTCATGACCGTACGGACTCGCGGGGCCCGCGGCCGGAGGCCGCTCAAAAAGCACTGCCATCTGGCCGCGCATTTTCCCGGCGTCAACAACACCACGGTGTGGTCCGATCCGCGGTCCCGATCGCAGATCGACTTCTCCTCCTTCGAGCACCTCGCCCGCACCGCGGAACGCGGCCTGTTCGACTTCTTCTTCCTCGCCGAGGGGCTGCGGCTGCGCGAGCACAAGGGCCGTATCCACGACCTGGACGTGGTGGGGCGGCCGGAGTCGCTCACCGTGCTGAACGCGCTGGCCGGCGTCACCGAACACCTCGGCCTCGCCGCCACCGTCAACGCGACCTTCAACGAGCCGTACGAACTCGCCCGCAGGCTGGCCACGTTGGACCACCTCAGCGGCGGCCGCGCGGCCTGGAACGTGGTGACCTCCTCCGACGCCTTCACCGGCGAGAACTTCCGGCGCGGCGGTTTCCTCGACCGTGCGGACCGGTACACCCGGGCAGCCGAATTCGTAGGCTTGGCAAGGAAGTTGTGGGACTCCTGGACCCCCGACGGCGTCCCCCGGCCGTTCGCGCACCGCGGGCAGCACTTCGACATCGCGGGCGAGTTCACCGTGCCGCGCTCACCGCAGGGGCACCCGGTCGTCATCCAGGCCGGGGACTCGGCCGAGGGACGGGAGTTCGCCGCCTCCACGGCCGACGTCGTCTTCACGCGGCACGGCACACTGGAGGCGGGGCGTTCCTTCTACGGCGATGTGAAGCGCCGCCTGGAGAAGTACGGCCGGAACCCGGACGACCTGAAGATCATGCCCGGTGTCACCGTCGTCCTCGGCGACACCGCCGCCGAGGCCCAGGAGAGGGCCGCCGAGATCCGGCGACAGCAGGTGTCCCCGCAGAACGCGATCCTCGCCCTGGAGCAGATCTGGGGTGTCGACCTGTCGGCGTACGACCCCGACGGCCCGCTCCCCGAGATCGACCCGGTGGCGGACTCCGCGATCACCCAGGGGCGGACCCGGCGCGGCGACACCGTCGCGATCGCGGAGAAATGGCGCGCCCTGTCCAAGGAGAAGGGGCTGTCCATCCGGCAGACCGTGATCGAGGCGGGCGGCCGGCAGTCCTTCATCGGCACACCCGAGGCCGTCGCAGCCGAACTCGACGAGTACGTGCAGAAGGACGCCGCCGACGGCTTCATCCTCCAGCCGCTGATCACGCCGGTCGGACTCGACGAGTTCGTGGACCGCGTGGTGCCGCTGCTGCAGGAGCGCGGCGCGTTCCGCACGGAATACCAGGGCCTGACTCTGCGCTCGCATCTCGGGCTGCCCGACCCGGTACCGTCCGTCAGTGCCTGACGGCCGGGGAACTCTCAGGGCCGAGGACCATCCGGACGGGCGACTTCCGGACATCCCCGGGAGTTGGGCGGCCGAAGGTGACTCGGCGGTGCCGGCAGCCTGCGAGGCGGACGGTCTGACTGCTTCTTCGTGTGATCAGCGACGAGGGAACACGCGGTCGAGGCGGGAGTCTGCAACCTGGTCTGAACCAGGGCAGAGATGGCCAAATCTCATGGTTGGTCGAGGGCTTGGCGGCCGAAAGGCGCCCTTGCGCCTACCGGCCGTTCGGCCGAATACTCCCCGCAAGCGCTTGTCAGGGGCACGGCGTGTCCGGAATCCGGACGAACTCGGTCCTGGCTGCGCCTCACGGGCCCCGACCCCACGCGGGCCCCCGACTTCCCCTTGGGAGGAACGAACGTGAGGATCAAGCGCACCATCCCCCGCAGCGGTATTGCGAGACGGACCCGGCTGATCGCCGTCACCACCGGTCTCGTGGCCGCCGCCGCGATCGCGGTCCCCAGCGCGAACGCGTCCACCGCCACCCCCTTCAGCACGGCCCAGCTGAAGAGCGCCGACGCCTCGGTGCTCAAGGCCGACGTCCCGGGCACCGCCTGGGCCGTCGACAGCAAGACCAACCGTGTCGTCGTCACCGTCGACAGCACGGTCTCCAAGGCCGAGATCGCCAAGATCAAGCGGCAGGCCGGCAGCAACGCCGGTGCCCTCACCATCAAGCACACCTCCGGGAAGTTCAAGCCGCTGATCAGCGGCGGCGACGCCATCTACGGCGGCCAGTACCGCTGCTCCCTCGGCTTCAACGTGCACAGCGGGAGCACCTACTACTTCCTGACCGCGGGCCACTGCGGTGAGGTCGCCTCCACCTGGTACTCCAACTCGGGTCACACCACGACCCTGGGCACCAACGTCGGCTACAGCTTCCCGACCAACGACTTCGCGCTGGTGCGCTACACCAACTCGTCGATCTCGCACCCGAGCACGGTCGGCAGCCAGACCATCACCAGTGCGGCCACCCCGAGCGTCGGCACCACGGTCTACCGCCGCGGCTCCACCACCGGCACGCACAGCGGCCGGGTCACCGCCCTGAACGCCACCGTCAACTACGGCAGCGGCGACGTCGTCTACGGCATGATCCAGACCACGGTCTGCGCCGAGGGCGGCGACAGCGGCGGCCCGCTGTACGGCGGCACCGTGGCGTACGGTCTGACCTCCGGCGGCAGCGGCGACTGCACCTCCGGCGGCACGACCTTCTTCCAGCCGGTCACCGAGGCGCTGAGCTACTACGGCGTGAGCATCGGCTGACATTTCCTGCGAGCGGCCCCCGTACGCAACTGGCGTGCGGGGGCTCCCTCTTGTCCGGGTGACGGAGTTACCTTCGAAGTACACATAGGGCTCAGTCCCCTGGGGGCCGGCATGGTCGAGGAGCTGGTGGCGGCGGGAGCGACCCTCGCGTCCGCCGGTGTGGTGTACGTGATGGCGGCCGCGCGGGTCGTCAAGCAGTACGAACGCGGTGTGGTGTTCCGGCTCGGCAGGCTCCGCGACGAGGTGCGCGGGCCGGGGTTCACGATGATCGTGCCGTTCGTGGACCGGCTCCAGAAGGTCAACATGCAGGTCGTGACGATGCCCGTGCCCGCGCAGGAGGGCATCACGCGGGACAACGTCACGGTGCGGGTGGACGCCGTCGTCTACTTCAAGGTGACCGGGCCGTCCGAGGCGATCGTCCGGGTCGAGGACTACCGGTTCGCGGTCGCGCAGATGGCGCAGACCTCGCTCAGGTCCATCATCGGCAAGAGCGAACTGGACGATTTGCTGTCCAATCGGGAAAAACTCAACCAGGGACTGGAGTTGATGATCGACAGCCCTGCCGTGGAGTGGGGCGTCACCATCGACCGCGTCGAGATCAAGGACGTGTCCCTGCCCGAGACCATGAAGCGTTCGATGGCCCGGCAGGCCGAGGCCGACCGGGAGCGCCGGGCCCGGGTCATCAACGCCGACGCCGAACTCCAGGCGTCGAAGAAGCTCGCCGAGGCCGCGCAGCAGATGGCGGACACTCCGGCCGCGCTGCAACTGCGGCTGCTGCAGACGGTGACGGCCGTCGCCGCCGAGAAGAACTCCACGCTCGTTCTGCCGTTCCCGGTGGAGTTGCTGCGGTTCCTGGAGAGGGCGCAGCAGCCGACCGGGGTGCCTCAGCAGGTCCCGCAGCAGCCGGTGCCGGCACAGCAGCAACCGGTGCAGGAGCAACTGCCGCCTCCCGTGCCGCGCTTGGAGCCCGGCTCCGAGGGGTCGAATTCCGGACAGGACTAGACCTCACGCACCGCACACAGGCTACTCGCTCGTAGTGTTTGCAGAGCGAAGACGTGGGGTGACCGTGGTCTGTCAAAAATACGGGGGCGCGCAAACCCCGTTCTACGCGCGTCCTGAAGACGCCCTTGTGTGCTCCCTGTTGACCTCGGGATAGTAGGCGCTGTTCAACGCCTTCCGGTTCGTGAGGTCCCCACAACCTCCCGGACCGACCCCCCACAGGAGGACGTGAGTTGAAGCACCGACGCATACCCAAGCGGCGTGCAGCCGTGGTAGGTGCGGGCATAGCCGCACTGGTAGCCGCGGGAGTCACCTTCCAGACTGCGAACGCCAGCGAGCCCTCGAAGACCTCCGCGCCCGAGACCCTGTCGGCCGTGGCGGCCGGAAAGCTCGCCTCGACCCTCGGCAAGAACCTCGGCGCCGACGCGGCGGGAACGTATTACGACGCGAAGGCCAAGAGCCTCGTCGTGAACGTCCTCGACCAGGCCGCCGCCAAGACCGTCGAGGCGGCCGGCGCCAAGGCCAGAGTCGTCGAGAACTCCCTCGCCGAACTCGACGCCGCCCGTACGACGCTGACCAAGGACGCCACCATCCCCGGCACCTCGTGGTCGACGGACCCGGTGAGCAACAAGGTCGTCGTCACCGCCGACAAGACCGTCTCCAAGGCCGAGTGGGCAAAGCTCTCCAAGGTCGTCGACGGGCTCGGCGCCAAGGCCGAACTCAAGCGCTCGAAGGGGGAGTTCAAGCCCTTCATCGCGGGCGGCGACGCCATCTCCGGCTCGGGCGGGCGCTGCTCGCTCGGCTTCAATGTGACCAAGGGCGGCGAGGCGTACTTCCTCACCGCAGGGCACTGCACCGACGCCATCAAGACCTGGTCGGACTCCAGCGGCAACCAGATCGGCGAGAACGCCGACTCCCAGTTCCCGGGCAACGACTTCGGCCTCGTCAAGTACACCGCCGACGTGGACCACCCGAGCGAGGTCGACCTCTACAACGGCTCGACCCAGAAGATCACCAAGGCCGCCGAGGCGACGGTCGGCGAGAAGGTGACCCGCAGCGGCTCCACCACTCAGGTGCACACCGGCACGGTCACCGGCCTGAACGCCACCGTGAACTACTCCGAGGGCTCGGTCAGCGGTCTCATCCAGACCGACGTCTGCGCCGAGCCCGGCGACAGCGGCGGCTCGCTCTTCGACGGCGAGTCGGCGATCGGCCTCACCTCCGGCGGCAGCGGCGACTGCAGCGCCGGCGGCGAGACCTTCTTCCAGCCGGTCACCGAGGCGCTGTCGGCCGAGGGCGCCTCGATCGGCTGATCGTCGGCTCCGCCGGTTGCGCGAAGTTGTGTGAAGTCCCGCCCCGCGCGCGAGGGGCGGGACTTTCGCATGCGAAGCGCTCCGCGGATGTGCGGTGGATTTGTCTGCGGGTGCGTCGTGGCTGGTCGCGCAGTACCCCGCGCCCTTTGGGACGCGGCCGGACCCGCGCGTCTCTCGCGCAGTACCGCCGCCGCCAGGTTCAGGGCGCGGCCGGACCCGCGCGCTTCTCGCGCAGTACCGCCGCCGCCAGCGTGATCGCGATCCCGGCCGCCGCCCAGGCCGACAGCACCAGCAGGGCGTCGGTCGTGTCGTTGCCGTCGAAGTACGCGATCGACCGCGCCGCCCAGGTCCCGGCGCCCGGCGGCAGCGCCGGCCCGATCGCCTTCCAGAACGGCGGCAGCATCGGCAGCGGGAAGGCACCGCCCGCACTCGGATTGCCCGCGATCACCACGAGCAGGATCGCCAGGCCGATGCCGACGATCCCGAAGACCCCCTGGAGCGCGAGCGTCGCCGCCCCGACCGCGAAGGTGATCAGCGCACCCAGCCCCCACAGGGCCGGCACGCTCCCCGGCAGGGCCCCCAGGATCGGGCCCACGATCACCGCCCCGCCGAGCCCGCCGACGATCGAGACCAGCGCCATCACGACCAGCCGGATCACCGCGCGGCGCAGGTTGGCGGGCCGGGCGCCCGTGCTGATCGCCAGGATCGAGGCGCACAGATAGCCGCCGACGCACCAGCCCACGACCACATAGAAGGAGGACAGCCCGTCGAAGTCCTGGGACGAGGCCGGGGCCACGTCCACCGTCCGGAGGGTCCGCTGCTGAGAGGCCTCCAGGAGGGCGAGGTACTGCTGGAGGGTGTTCGCGAGAACCGTGCCGCCGCCGCTGGCGACCAGGAGCGTGTCGGCGGTCCGGGCCGGGTCGATGATCAGCGCGCCGTCGATGTCGCGGTTCAGGATCTGCGCGCGCGCCGTCGCCTCGTCCGCCACCACACGCGGGTCGAAGGGTGAGCCGTGCAGCTTGTCCAGCCGGGCCACCGCCTGCTCGGCCGCGGCCTTGGGCGCGACGACTCCGAAGGGCACGTCCTTGGGCCGGGGATCGTGCAGCGCGCCCACATAGGAGGCGATGAACAGCAGCTGGAGGGCGATCACACCGACGACCAGCAGCGTGGCGCGCGGGGTGACCGCGTCCTTCACCTCGGTGAGAAAGCTCCTCTGTGCCATGTCCTCACGGTCCGGGGCTGCGGGCGTTTCCGCAGGTGGGGGAGGGCCGAACGGTTGTCGCACACTCGTTCGGTTTTTGGTCTATGGTGGGGGTGAGGCAGTCGGGAACTGATGTTCGATAACGGAGACGGCTCAGACAGCGGGAGGTGCGGATGCCTGGCTTCACACATCTGCACACCGTCTCCGGATTCTCCCTGCGCTACGGCGCCTCGCATCCGGAGCGGCTGGCGGAGCGCGCCTCGGAGCGGGGCATGGACGCCCTCGCCCTCACCGACCGCGACACCCTCGCCGGCACGGTCCGCTTCGCCAAGGCCTGCGCCAAGGCGGGTGTGCGCCCGCTGTTCGGCGCGGAACTGACGGTGGAGCAGCCCGCCCGGCTGCGGGAGGACGATCCCGTACGACGGGAAAGGCGCCGTACCCCCGTACGCGGCGGTGCCTTCATCGACGAGTCGACACCCCGCGTCACCTTCCTCGCCCGGGACGGCGCCCGCGGCTGGGCCGACCTGTGCCGCCTGGTCACCGCGGCGCACTCCGCCGACGGCCCGCCCCTGCTGCCCTGGACCCACAACCGGGCCGACGGCCTGACCGTCCTGCTCGGCCCCGCCTCCGACGTCGGCCGCGCCCTCGCTGCGGGCCGCCCCGACCGCGCGGCCAGGCTGCTCGCCCCCTGGCGTGAGATCTACGGCGACGCCCTGCGCCTGGAGACGGTCTGGCACGGCCGCAAGGGCACCGGCCCCGGCTCCCTGCGCCTGGCCGCCCGCACCGTCGGCTTCGCCGCCGAACAGCGCATCCGCCCGGTGCTCAGCAACGCCGTGCGCTACGCCGACCCCGGCCTCGGCCCGGTCGCCGACGTCCTGGACGCGGCCCGCCGCCTGGTCCCCGTCGACCCGACGAAGGAACTGGACTCGGGCGAGGCCTGGCTCAAGGACGCGGGCGCCATGCTGCACGCCGCCGAGCGGATCGTCGAGGCCGCGGGCTACCGGCGCGACACCGCCCACCGTCTGCTGGAGCAGACGCAGGCAACGGCCGCCGAGTGCCTGGTCGACCCCGAGGACGACCTCGGCATGGGCGCCGTCCACTTCCCCGAACCGCACCTCGTCGGCGCCGGCCGCCGCACCGCGCAGCGGGCACTGGCCTCGCGGGCGGCGGCCGGGATGGTGCTGAACGGCTACTCCGGCAGGCGCGCCTACTGGGAGCGGATGCACCGGGAGCTGGACATCATCGCCCACCACGGCTTTGCCTCCTACTTCCTGACGGTTGCTCAAGTGGTGGACGACGTAAGGGACATGGGTGTCCGGGTCGCCGCCCGCGGCTCCGGAGCGGGCTCCCTGGTCAACCACCTCCTCGGCATCGCGAACGCCGACCCGGTCGAGCACGGACTGCTGATGGAGCGCTTCCTGTCCAAGGAGCGGGTCGTGCTGCCCGACATCGACATCGACGTGGAGTCCGCACGCCGCCTTGAGGTCTACCGCGCGATCATCGCCCGGTTCGGCGAGGAGCGGGTCGCCACGGTTGCGATGCCGGAGACGTACCGCGTCCGCCACGCGATCCGTGACGTCGGCGCGGCCCTGTCCATGGATCCGGCCGACATCGACCGCATCGCCAAGTCCTTCCCGCACATCCGGGCCCGCGACGCCCGTGCGGCACTGGAGGAGCTGCCCGAACTGCGCGCACTGGCAGGGGAGAAGGAGCGGTACGGACGGCTCTGGGAGCTGGTCGAGGCCCTCGACGCCCTCCCGCGCGGAGTCGCCATGCACCCCTGCGGGGTCCTGCTCTCCGACGCCTCCCTGTTGAGTCGTACACCGGTCATGCCGACCAGCGGGGAGGGCTTCCCCATGTCGCAGTTCGACAAGGACGACGTCGAGGACCTCGGACTGCTCAAACTCGACGTGCTCGGGGTGCGGATGCAGTCGGCGATGGCCCACGCGGTCGCCGAGGTGGAGCGGGCCACGGGGGAGCGGATCGACCTGGACACGCTCGAGGGCGGCGATCCGGCGACGTATCAACTCATCCGTTCCACCGAGACCCTGGGCTGCTTCCAGATCGAGTCGCCGGGCCAGCGGGACCTGGTGGGGCGTCTGCAGCCGGCCACCTTCGACGACCTCGTCGTCGACATCTCCCTCTTCCGTCCCGGCCCGGTCGCCGCCGACATGGTGCGGCCGTTCATCGAGGCGCGGCACGGGCGGGCGCCGGTCCGCTATCCGCACCCGGACCTGGAGGAGCCGCTGAAGGGGACGTACGGGGTCGTCGTCTTCCACGAGCAGATCATCGACATCGTGGCCATCATGACCGGCTGCGGGCGCGGCGAGGCGGACCGGGTGCGGCGCGGGCTGTCGGACCCGGAGTCGCAGGGGCGGATCAAGGTGTGGTTCGCACAGCACGCGGCCGTCAACGGATACGACGCGGAAACGATTCGGCAGACCTGGGAGATCATCGAGGCCTTCGGGTCGTACGGCTTCTGCAAGGCGCACGCGGTCGCCTTCGCCGTGCCGACGTACCAGTCGGCGTGGCTGAAGGCACATCATCCGGCCGCCTTCTATGCCGGGCTGCTCACGCACGACCCCGGGATGTATCCGAAGCGGCTGCTGCTGGCGGACGCGCGGCGACGCGGGGTGCCGGTGCTGCCGTTGGATGTGAACAAGTCGGCGGTCGCACACCGTATCGAACTGGTGTCTGAATTCAAGGGGCCCAAGGGCGTCTGGGGGCTGCGGCTTGCCCTCTCCGATGTGTACGGCATCAGCGAGGCCGAGGCGGCGCGGATCGCGGAGGGGCAGCCGTACGCCTCGCTGCTGGACTTCTGGGAGCGGGCGCGGCCGAGCAGGCCGCTGGCTCAAAGGCTGGCCCAGGTCGGCGCGTTGGACTCCTTCGGCGCCAACCGCCGTGATCTGCAACTGCACTTGACCGAGCTGCAGCGGGGTGCCCGGGGTGCGGGCGGCGGCCAACTCCCCCTGGCAGGCGGGCGGAAGACGGCACCGGCCGGGCTGCCGGACCTGTCGGAGGCGGAGAAACTCAGTGCCGAGCTGGGAGTGCTGTCCATGGATGCCTCACGCAACCTGATGGACGATCACCGGGCCTTCCTCGACGAGTTGGGCGTGGTCTCAGCGCGCCGGCTGCGCGAGACGAGGCACGGCGAGACGGTCCTCGTGGCGGGCGCCAAGGCCGCGACGCAGACCCCGCCGATCCGCTCCGGCAAGCGTGTCATCTTCTCCACCCTGGACGACGGCACGGGCCTGGTCGACCTCGCCTTCTTCGACGACTCCCACGACGCCTGCGCCCACACGGTCTTCCACTCCTGGCTGCTGCTGGTGCGCGGAGTGGTGCAGCGGCGCGGCCCGCGCAGCCTCAGCGTGGTGGGCGCCGCCGCCTGGAACCTCGCCGAACTGGTCGAACTGCGCGCCGAGGGCGGCCTCGACGAGGTGGCGAAACGACTGGCGCAGCCGCTGCCGGAGGGCGGCGGGGATTCGGCCCACGGCAGGCGAATCCACATGCCCACCGGATACGAGATGAACCCGTGGGCCGATCTGCGGCCGGCGGGTCAAGAGCCCTCACAGGTACGGAAGTTGTGGCACCAGAGCCCGGGGAGTGCGGGATGACCATCGTGTGCGTACGTTTCCAGCTGCCTCCGACGGACGAGGCCGCCCTGTCGGGGCTGCTCGGGCTGCTGGAGGAGTTCACCCCGGTCGTGGAGGCGCTGCCGCCGGACGCGGCGCTGGCCGATCTGCGGGGCGCCGAGCGGTACTTCGGACGCAGCGCGGTCGAGCTGGCGGCGGTGATCCGGGTGCGTGCCCTCGCCCTGTACGGCGTCGACTGCGCGATCGGCGCCGGGCCGGGCCCGATGCTGGCCCGCGTGGCACTGGGTTCGGCCAGGCCCGGGCTGACCTGCGAGGTCCCCGGCGATCCGGACGGCATCGCGGAGTTCCTCGCGGACCGTCCGGTCACCGCGCTCCCCGGCGTCGGCACGGCCACCGCCCGCACCCTGGGCGAGTACGGCCTCGACACCCTGGGTCTGGTGGCCGCCGCACCGCTCTCCACACTCCAGCGCCTGATCGGTGCGAGGGCGGCCCGCGAACTGCACGAGAAGGCGAACGGCGTCGACCGCGGCCGGGTCGTCCCGAACGCCGTCTCCCGCTCCCTGGCCACCGAACGCCCCTTCACCCGCGACGAGTTGAGCCCGGACCGGCACCGCCGCGCCCTCCTCTCGGCCGCCGAGGAACTGGGCGCCCGGCTGCGCGCCCTGGACAAGGTCTGCGGCACGCTCACCCTCACCGCGCGCTACGCCGACCGCACCGCGACGACCCGCACCCGCACCCTCAAGGAACCCACCGCCCACTCGGCCGCCCTGACCAGGACGGCGTACGACATGTACGAGTCCCTGGGCCTCCAGCGCGCCCGCGTCCGCGCCCTCACTCTCCGCGCCGAGTCCCTCGGTCCCGCCGAACAGGCCGCCTACCAGCTCACCTTCGACCCGGTGGACCAGAAGGCCCGCCGTATCGAGGAGGTCGCGGACCGGGTCCGGGCGAAGTTCGGACCGGGAGCGGTGCGGCCGGGCGCGCTGGCGGCGTAACTCCTCGTGTCGGAAGGTCAGTTGGCCCATGGTGGTGTGATCCGCGTGCCGTCCTCCAGTACCGCCTCCAGGCCGATGGAAGTGGTGACCCAGGAGATCGCCGTCTGATCGGTGGGGTTCTCGACTCCGAGGGTCGCGCCGGGGTTGACGATGACCGTGTCGCCCGCCGTGATGCGGTCGGTGCGGCCGTCGAGGGTGATGAGCAGTTCGCCGATGAGGAGATGGAAGATCTCCTCGCGGCTGACGGTGTGGAGCGGTGCCTTGGTCCCGGCGGGGATCTCACCGCGCCAGGCGCACAGCTCCTTGCTTCCGGTGAGCGGGGCGGCGTACGAGATGAAACGGGCGCCGTGGATCTCGTGGGTGACGGCTTCGGATGTGCGGACGATGGGCATGGCTGACTCCGATCCATATGGTCAAGCAGCTTGACTATCCGGATCCATAGTCAAGCTGCTTGACCATTTCGTCAAGGGTGTTTCAATGCCTCCGTGCAGAACTCCGAGGCCATGGCCCTGTCCGCCGCCCTGCTCGCCGTCGCCGGTGAGCTCACGCAGCGCATCAACGAGGGCGTCGTCGCCCGCGGCTTCGAGGGGGTAAGGCCCGCGCACGGCTTTGCCTTCGCGCGGCTCGCACCGGACGGCGCGACGGTCACCGATCTCGCGGCCCACCTCGGTGTCACCAAGCAGGCCGCCAGTCAGCTCGTCGACGAGATCGTGCGGAAGGGTTATGCCGAGCGCCGGGCGCATCCTCTGGATGCCCGTGCCAGGTTGATCGTGCTGACCGAGCAGGGGTGGGCCTGTACGCGGGCCGCGGAGGAGGCTGCCGCGGAGGTGGTGCGGGAGTGGAGTGCCGTGCTCGGTGAGGGTGAAGTGCGGGCGCTGGGTGGGCACTTGGGGCGCATTGCGCCCTATGGGCCCATCCGGCCTGCCTGGTGAGGGTTCGGCGTCGGCTACTGGCGAGTCAGTTATCACTGGAAGTTTTTACTGACGCGTAACTTCACACTTGCGCTACTCACCCGTAACTTGACGAGTGAACAGCATCCTTCGTGATCCGGATCACAGGGCGTAAGGCCATCGCAACTCCCTTGAGCCGCAAGGAGATCACACGATGCTGCCCTGGAAACGAGTGCTCAGACCCCTCACCGCGCTGCTGCTGACCGCCGCGGTCGCAACCGTCCCCGCCACCGCCGCCCACGCCGCCGACACAGCCGTGGCCTCGTCGAGCGGCTGGAACGACTACTCCTGCAAGCCGTCCGCCGCCCACCCCCGGCCCGTCGTCCTGGTCCACGGCACCCTCGCCAACTCCATCGACAACTGGCTGGCACTCGCGCCGTATCTGGAGGATCGCGGCTACTGCGTCTTCGCCCTCGACTACGGTCAACTGACGGGCGTCCCCGTCTTCTACGGCCTCGGACCCATCGACAAGTCGGCAGAGCAACTGTCCGCCTACGTCGACAAGGTGCTCGCCGCGACCGGCGCCGCCAAGGTCGACCTCGTCGGCCACTCGCAGGGCGGCATGATGCCCCGCTACTACCTCAAGTTCCTCGGCGGAGCCGCCAAGGTGAACGCCCTCGTCGGCATCGCACCCAGCAACCACGGCACCGACCTCGACGGCTTCACCAACCTGCTGCCGTACTTCCCCGGCGCATCCGACCTGATCTCCGCCGCGACCCCCGCACTGGCCGACCAGGTCGTCGGATCCGCCTTCCTCACCAAGCTCAACGCGGGCGGGGACACCGTTCCCGGCGTCCACTACACGGTCCTCGCCACCAAGTACGACGAGGTGGTCACGCCGTACCGCAGTCAGTTCCTGAGCGGTTCCGACGTGCACAACGTGCTGCTGCAGAACCTGTGCTCGGTCGACCTCTCCGAGCACGCGCTGGTCGGGCTGACCGACCGGGTCGCCTTCCACGAGGTGGCCAACGCCCTCGACCCGGCGCACGCCACCGCCACCACCTGTGCGTCGGCACTGGGCTGACGCACCTCCCGGGGCCTGTCCGACCTGAGCCGCCGGACAGGCCCCGCGCTCTTCGGCCGGGTCAGCGGCCGCGCCGTCCGCCGTCGCCGGTCGCACGGCGGCGGACGGAGGCGAACAGGGCCGCCGCGCCGAGCGCCAGGGCTGCCGCGCCACCCATGGCGAGGTACGGGGTCCTGTCGTCGGCGCCCGTCTCGGCGAGGTTCTCCGAGGTCCCGGCCTCCTTGGGCTCGTTGGCCGCGGCAGCAGCGGTCGTCGGATCCGCCGAGGTGCTCGCGTCGGCGTCACCGTGACCGTGGTGCTCGACCGTCGACTTGTCGGCCCCCGCCTCGATCTGCTCGTCGGAGGGGGCGGAGGCACTCGGCGCCGGGGACGAGCCGCCCGCCGTCGTACCACCACTGCCGCTGCTTCCGCCGAAGGTGACGTCCGAGCAGGAGTAGAACGCCTCCGGGCTGTCCGAGCGCTGCCAGATCGCGTACAGGAGCTGCTTTCCGGAGCGCTCGGGGAGAGTGCCGGAGAACGTGTAGAAGCCGCCGCCGGCGACCGGGTCGGTGGCCGTCGCCACCGGGTGCTCCAGGTCCAGGTCGGACCAGGCGAGCGGGTGCGCCGGGTCGTAGCCGGCCTTGGTGACGTACACCTTGAAGGTGCCCTTGTGCGGTGCGGTCACGCGGTACTTGAAGGTGTACGAGCCGGCGCTCACTCTCGTCGCCGGCCAGTCGGCGCGGGCCAGGTCGAGCCCCTTGAACTCCTCGTTGTTCGCGCTGCACAGCTTGCCGTCCGGGATCAGCGTCCGGTGCTGCCCGTTCGCGTCGCCGATACGGATGCCGTTCCAGTCGTAGAGCGCCTGGGTGCCGCCGGCAGCGACCGCCGCCCTGCAGGCGTCCGACTTCGGGCTCTCCGGGCCCTCCGCATAGCACTGCGAGACCCGGCTGACCGGGTCGCCCATCGTGCCGTGCGCGGACGCCGGGGCGGCAGCGAGGGCGGTCAGGGCGAGCGGGGCGGCGCCGAGGGCAGTGAGAGCGGCGACCTTGCGGCGGCGTGCGGGCATGCGGAATCTCCTCGGAACGGTCCTGATTTGTGGGGCGATCGCCGGGGGCGAATCCCGTGGGGCGCGATCAGAAGCTAGCCCCAAGAAACCGTGAAATCGCCTGCTGGAGGCGGGTGGTGGAGATCCTTATGGTGCCGTTAAGGCAGGACTAACTGAGGGCTCAGGAAGGGGAGGGGGGACGCCCCGACTCACCTGCGTCCGAGCATCGCCACCGTCCGTGTCAGTCCGTGTCAGTCCGCACTCGGATGCCTCGGTTGGCTCCCGGTGGCGCCTACGTTCCTCCGAACTCGACGTCGACGCCGTCCGGGCCCTGCTCTTGGAGGTCATGGGGGACGGCAAGGCGTTGCACCTGCGGACTGTCCTCGCCCACCTCCAGCAGCACCCCACGACCGCGGCCCGCACGGCCGCCTGGACGGTGGGTGATCTGCGCGCCCGTTTGGAGGCCCTGGGCATCCCTGTTCAGCCCAAGGTGAAGGCGCACGGCGGGAGCCCGACGAGGGGTGTCCGCCGTGAAGATCTGGCCCCCTTCCCCGGTGCACGCCGGGGAGACGTCTACCGATCCGTCTACCGCTGCCTGACCTGCACGTCTACCGACTCGTCTACCGTCGTCTACTGGCCCATCTACGGTCGGATCTCCGCGCGTTCAGGGGACGCCATCGCCGCAGGCGACAACGCCACACCCGGCACCCGTCCCGACGCCTGCAACGGCGTCGACGACAAGACCGTCCAGAAGTACGCCGCTGAGATCATGCAGAAGGAGATCGGGGACGCAGTCGACAAGGGTCCCAAGGGCCTGGAGACCGCCCAGCCCTAAGGAGGTGGCGCCCGTGGCCAGCAACCCGCGCAACGGGCGCCCCTCCCGCCGCCTCGTCGCCGCACAGAAAGCCCTCGGCCTGCCCTGCTGGCGTTGCGGCCACGCCAGACGTCGACGGCCGCCGTCACCCGCTCGCCTTCATCCTCGACCACTACGTCCCACTGTCGAAGGGCGGCAGTCTCCTCGACCCCGAGAACGCCCGCTCGGCCCACCGGCGTTGCAACAGCGCCCGCGGCAACCACACCACGAGCAATCAGCCTCAGCCAGCTCACGGATCTGGTGAATGCGGATGCGGTGACTCCACGCCCGGGCCGGGTAGCACTACGCAATGGAGGAGACCGAGGAACATGAGCGCCAGGCGGCAGACAACAGGATCTGGGAGCACCTCCTTCACGAGGACAACATCCGCTACCAGCAGGGGAATCTCTTCCTGGTCGCGCTGTCACTCTTGGCGGTGGCCTACAGCACAATACTGACCGCTGGCGACAAGAATCTGGCTGCCGCACGCGTGATCGCTGCATTCGGAATCGCGTCCACGTTGATCTGGCTGTACATAGGGCACCGTCACCTGCTGTATTGGCGAGCCATACGACTTCGCACACGTCAGAGGCTCCCGGACTACGACGAAACGCTCAGGACATGCATGCCCCAGGGGCGCTCCCTGGTGCTCATCGTCTACGCACTACCGGGGCTTTCCGCCATTATGTGGCTGCTCCTGCTCTTGATCGCTTGAGGAACGTCGTGCTCTACGTGGTTACTGGTCCGCCGGCCGCAGGCAAGTCCAGCGGGATCGACACACGCGCCAAGCCCACCGATATCGTTAACTCGCGTTGTTCGCTGATCTGCTGTTGCTGGTGCGCAGGGTGCCGCGCGCGTAGTAGGCGGCCACTGCTGCGTATTGGCCGGCTATCCAGGTTGAGGCGTGTCCCCCAGTTGATCAGGCCGATGGGCCATCGCAGATCGCAGGAAGCAGAGCGATCAGTGAACCTCTTTCATCCTGAATAGTCGCAGGTCAAGAGGGTGTGGATGGCTTGGACGGCGGTGCCGATACGTCGGGTTGAACATCGGGCTCGCCGT
>NZ_JODC01000024.1 GCF_000720765.1 Streptomyces sp. NRRL S-646 | reverse complement strand
GAAACGCCCGGTTACATTCCGAACCCGGAAGCTAAGCCTTACAGCGCCGATGGTACTGCAGGGGGGACCCTGTGGGAGAGTAGGACGCCGCCGAACAATTATTCAAAGGGTTGGATCCTGAACTTCGGTTCAGGGTCCAACCCTTTTTTGTTCTCCGTCACTTGGAGTTCACGTTGCGCAACAACCATCGGAAGCATGGGTACTGCTGCAATGCTCAGGGCCGCCGGCGTCGGAGTCGGTGACGAGGTTGTCGTGCCGGCCTTCGGGAACTCCGAGGTCGCCGGGGCCGTCGCCCTCGCCGGCGCACTGCCGGTGTTCGCCGACATAGATCCGCTGACGTACTGCCTCGACCCGGCCGCTGTCGAAGCAGCCATAACTTCGCGGACGGCGGCGGTCGTTGTCGTACACCGCTTCGGTCGGCCGGCCGACATCGCCCGGCTGCACGGTGTGGGGCAGCGGCACGGGCTTCTGGTGCTGGAGCAGGGGGAGTCCGAGGCACCGTACGACGAGATCGCTCAGCGGAGGGAGCGGGCCGCCTATCTCGACGCCAAGTTGAGGGGTGTGCGGACGCCGGACGGCGGTGACGGGCACACCTATCAGCAGTACGTCGTGCGTGTGCCGGGGAACGGGCGGCCGGATCGGGATGCCTTCGCTCGGGCCGTGCGGGCCAGGGGAGTTGAGTGCCGGGTGCCGGTGAAGACGCCTGTGCACCGGCTGCCGGAATTCCGCCGGTGCGTGTCGCTGCCGGAGACCGAGCGGGCCGCCGACGAGACCCTCGCGCTGCCCGTGGACGCCGCGTTGACCAAGCGGGACATGCAGCGGATCGTGGGCGCGTGCAATGCACTGGGTGGATTGCTTCAGCCTGCTTTCTGAGCGGCGGTCGGAACTGCAGGACGCGGTTGGGAGCACCTGTCTGTTCGGGGTATGATCTATTCCGTTGCCGCGGGGGAAACTCCCCAAGGTGACAGGCCCCTATAGCTCAGTCGGCAGAGCGTCTCCATGGTAAGGAGAAGGTCAACGGTTCGATTCCGTTTGGGGGCTCCAGTCGAAAGGCCCCGCCCAATTGGGCGGGGCCTTTTTCGTACTCGTGGGGCCCTCAGTCTTTGTGGAGGCCCGGGACCCGCATCGCCAGGATGGCCATGTCGTCGGACGGGGCGTCGGACGCGAAGCGTTCCACCGCACGCATGATGCGGGCGGCAACCGCGCCGGCTGTCAGGCCCGTGCAGGTGGTGAGGACGTCGGTGAGGCCGTCGTCGCCGAGCATGCGGGTGCCCTCGCGGCGTTCCGTGACGCCGTCAGTGACGCACAGGAGGACATCGCCCGGGTCGAGGGTGACCGTCTGCTCGTAGAGCTCCAGATCTTCCATGACGCCCAGGAGCGGCTGGGGTTCGGCGGCCGGTTCGACCGTGCCGTCCTGGCGCAGGCGGAGCGGGAGGGGGTGGCCGGCGCAGACCACCTTCAGTTCGGCGCTGCCGTCCTCCTGCGGCCGTAGCTCGCCGTAGAGGAGGGTCAGGAAGCGGCTGCGGGCGCCCTCGTCGAGAATGGCCGAGTTCAGCCGCTCCAGGACCGCCGGGCCGCTGAGGCCCTCGCGGGCCAGGAGGCGGAGCGCGTGCCGGGCGAGGCCCGTGACCGCCGCCGCGTTGGGGCCCGTACCGCAGACGTCGCCGATGGCGAAGCCGTAGGCGCCGTGGCTGATCGGGAAGAGGTCGTAGAAGTCGCCGCCGACCTCGTTGCCCTCGCCGGCCGCGCGGTAGATGACCTCGACCTCCACGCCGTCGATCTCCGGGAGTTCCGGGGGCAGGAGGCTGCGCTGGAGGGACTGGCTGATGGCCGTGCGTTCCGAGTACAGGCGGGCGTTGTCGAGGGCGAGGGCGGCCCGGCGGCTCAGGTCCTCGGCCAGTTCCAGGATTTCCTGGCGGAAGTGTTCGTCGGTGGGCTTGCCGAGGGTCAGCATGCCGATGACTCGGTTACGCGCCACCAGAGGGAGTACGACCGTCTCGCCGCCCACCGCGGAGGCGGTGGCGAGCGTGGGGCCGATGCCGGAGGCGATCTGGCGGGTCGGGCCGCCGCTCAGACCGAGGCTGCGCATGGAGCTGCGCAAAGCCGCCTGGTGGGCGACCTCGCCTGGGGCGGACCAGACGCGGGCGCCGGGGGTGGGTACCGGGTCGGGCGGGGGGACCTTCGACAGCAGCGACTTGATGCCGTCGATGAGTTCCTCGTCCTCGTGGAGGACGTACGACAGATACGGCTCCGAGGCCTGGTCGGCGATCGTGTAGACGGCGCACCAGGTGGCGAGCGTGGGGACGGTCATCTGGGCCATCAGGGCCAGGGTCTGGTCGCGGTCCAGGGTGCCTGCCAGGAGGTCGGAGGCCTCGACCAGGAAGCTCAGGGAGCCTCGGCGCAGGCGCTCCAGTTCGCCGAGGCGGGCCGACTCGACGGCCAACGCGATGCGGTCGGCGGCGAATTGGAGGCGGAGGGCCTCCTCGTTCGAGTATCTGCCGGGGGATTCGGCCGCCACTCCCAGGGAGCCGGTGAGGCGGCCCTCGACCTTCAGGGGGACCGTGACGACCGAGCGCATGCCCGTGCCGCTGAGGAGCGGGACGGCGCCGGGTACGGCCGTCAGGTCGTCGTGGACGGCCGGCATGCGGGCCGAGCCGTAGCGGCCGGGGCCTGCCTCGACGGGTACGCGCGCGAAGCGCTGGCGCGCGGAGGGCAGGCCGGTGGAGGCGCGGACCTCCAACTCCGTCTCGTCGTCGGTCGCGAGGAGCAGGAAGGCGGAGTCGGCATCGAGCATGTCGCGGGCGCGTTCCACCGTGCGCTGGAGGAGACCGTCGAGGTCGTCCGGGGCCGGAGAGCCGATGAACACCTCGAAGGGGTCGTTGCTCTGGCCGTCGGCGGCGGGTGCCGTGTCGGAGGCCGGGATGCGCAGCGGGGTCTGCAGGACGGCCCGTTCGTGGTCCCGGACGAGGAGGCAGACCGTGGACGGCTCGCCGCCCGTGTCACGGACGCGGAGGTGGGAGGCGTACACCGGGGTGACGCGGCCGTTGGCGCCCCTTATGCCGTAGCTGCCCTCCCAGCGCGAAAGCTGGAGTGCCTCCGCGATACCGGTGCTGGTACCCGGGGTGTGCGGCCAGGCGGCGAGATCGGTAAGGGGCTTTCCGATCACCTGTTCGGCGGGGTAACCGAAGAGTTCCTCCGCGTCCTCGTTCCACGAAGTGATGGAGCCGCTGCGGTCGATCTGGACGACCGCGACGCGGACCCGGCCGTCGGCGAGGGGGAGGAGGTCGGCGGGGAGGGACGGGCCGGCGGCGCGGGTGCCCACGGAGCGCTCGGGGAGGTCGAGCTGGAACCAGACCTGCTTGTGGGTGGGCGTGTACTCGACACCCCAGCGGCCTGCGAGTGCGGCGCACAGCTGGAGTCCCCGGCCGCCCTCGCGGTCCGGGCTGCCCATGTTGACGGGGTGGCCCTGGAGGGGGATCTCGCGTTCCGGATACCGGTCGGCCACCTCGATCCGTACGCCTTCGTCGCTGCGCAGACACAGGACGTCTGCGGCGGTGCCCGCGTGGACGACGGCGTTGGTGACCAGCTCGCTGGTGAGGACCACGGCGTCGTCGACGATGTCGGCGAAGCCCCAGCCCTGGAGGGTGTCGCGAACGAAGGAGCGGGCGGTCGCTACCGATCGTCCGACGGGCTCGAAGCTGGCGGCCGCGCGCGCGGTGATCACAGAACTCCTCGTCCGGTTGTCGACGGGCAGGGCTGCCTGGCCGACCGGCTCGTGCCGCTGATGCGGCAGACCGCCCGTCGGCCGGGGGTCCGGGGGTTGTCCCCCCGGGATCAGTCCGGTGGTCATGTGTGCGGCCGCCCCTCCGATGCCCGCTCGTTCTCGTGCCACCGCCCAGGCCGGACGGACCGGCGCGGCTGGACAGCCGCATGCAAGGTTACTTACCTTCGACGGCCATGCGGATGCCGGTCTGCAGTGTTTCCGCCCAGAGGGTGTGCGGACGATGTGCGAAGCTGCCGAACTGTTATGGCCGGGTTCAGGCAGGGTGAAACACTGGGCAAGCTTCTTGTGAAGGTCCGGACAGGCCGAGTGGCTTCCGCGTGCAGTGGGCAGCAGCCCGTGGTGCGGCCTGGTACATCGGGCAGAAACAGGCAGCAGTAACTGGTACGTCCGGCAGTAGTACCGGAGCACAGCAGTAACGGTCGACCCCTGCGGGAGGGACACAGTGGAGTCTGGCGCAGCGACGCGGGGCACTAAGACGCGCGCGAAAGGCGGACAGTCCCTGAACAACCAGCGCAAACCGCGCGGCGGGACCACCGCGGTGGACACGGCGTCCTTGAACCGGCTGCTGGCGGCTCTCGTGGCGATGCGCGACGGGAACTTCCGCAAGCGGCTCACGGTGTCCGGGGACGGCGTGATGTCGGAGATCGCGGCGGTTTTCAATGAGGTGGCCGACCGGAATCTCCATCTGACGGGTGAGCTGTCGCGGGTGCGGCGCATGGTGGGCCGTGAGGGCAAGCTCACCGAGCGGCTGGAGACGGGTGCCTATGAGGGCTCCTGGGTGGCCGCCATCGAGGCTTCCAACGCGCTCGTGGACGATCTCGTACGGCCCGTCTCCGAGGTCGGCCGGGTGCTGTCCGCGGTCGCAGAGGGCGATCTCTCGCCCCGTATGGAGCTGCGGACGCAGGCGCCGGACGGGACCGGGCATCCGCTGCGCGGGGAGTTCCTCAAGGTCGGGCGGACGGTAAACAACCTTGTCGACCAGCTGTCGACCTTCACCGACGAGGTCACGCGCGTGGCCAGCGAGGTGGGTACCGAGGGCAAGCTGGGCGGGCAGGCACGCGTGCGTGGCATGTCGGGTTCGTGGAAGGACCTCACGGACTCCGTCAACACGATGGCGTACCGGCTGACGGCTCAGGTGCGGGACATCGCGCTGGTGACGACCGCGGTGGCCAAGGGTGATCTGTCGCGGAAGGTCACCGTCCATGTCGCCGGCGAGATGCTGGAGCTGAAGAACACCGTCAACACGATGGTGGACCAGCTGTCGTCCTTCTCTTCCGAGGTGACGCGAGTCGCCCGCGAGGTGGGCACCGAGGGTGAGCTCGGCGGGCAGGCGCAGGTGCCGGGTGTGGCCGGTGTGTGGAAGGACCTCACCGATTCGGTGAACCTCATGGCCGGCAACCTGACGGCCCAGGTGCGCGGGATCGCCCAGGTCACCACAGCGGTCGCCAATGGTGATCTGTCCCAGAAGGTGACCGTGTCGGCGCGCGGCGAGGTGGCGCAGCTCGCGGACACGATCAACCAGATGACCGAGACGCTGCGGATCTTCGCGGACGAGGTCACGCGCGTGGCCAACGAGGTCGGTGCCGCGGGGCAGCTGGGCGGTCAGGCGAACGTGCCGGGCGCGGCGGGTACGTGGAAGGACCTGACGGACTCCGTCAACACGGTGTTCCGGAATCTGACCATTCAGGTGAGGGACATCGCGGCCGTCACCACGGCGGTGGCCAACGGTGACCTCTCCCAGAAGGTCACCGTCGACGTGGCCGGCGAGATGCTCGAGCTGAAGAACACCGTCAACGGCATGGTGGATCAGCTGTCGTCGTTCGGTTCCGAGGTCACGCGCGTGGCGCGCGAGGTCGGTGTCGAGGGTGAGCTGGGCGGGCAGGCGCAGGTGCCGGGCGCGGCCGGTACCTGGAAGGATCTGACCGACTCGGTCAACACCGCGTTCCGCAACCTCACCGGGCAGGTCCGCAACATCGCGCAGGTGACGACGGCGGTTGCCAACGGCGACCTGTCGCAGAAGGTCACCGTGGACGTCTCCGGCGAGATGCTCCAGCTGAAGAACACCGTGAACACGATGGTGGACCAGCTGTCGTCCTTCGCCGACCAGGTGACGCGGATGGCCCGGGACGTGGGCACGGAGGGCCGGCTGGGCGGTCAGGCGGTCGTACCGGGTGTGGCCGGTACCTGGAAGGAGCTCACCGACTCCGTCAACGGAATGGCCGGGAACCTTACGGCCCAGGTGCGCAATATCGCCCAGGTGACCACTGCGGTCGCTCAGGGCGACCTGTCCCAGAAGATCGACGTCGACGCGCGCGGCGAGATCCTGGAGCTGAAGAACACCATCAACACGATGGTCGACCAGCTCTCCGGGTTCGCCGACCAGGTGACCCGGGTCGCCCGCGAGGTGGGCACCGAGGGCCGCCTCGGCGGGCAGGCGCAGGTGCCCGGCGTGGCAGGCGTGTGGCGCGACCTGACCGACTCCGTGAACGGAATGGCAGGAAACCTTACGGCCCAGGTGCGCAACATCGCCCAGGTCGCCACCGCCGTAGCCCGCGGTGACCTCTCCCAGAAGATCACCGTGGACGCGCGCGGGGAGATCCTGGAGCTCAAGAACACGCTGAACACGATGGTGGACCAGCTGTCGTCGTTCGCGGAGGAGGTCACCAGGGTCGCCCGCGAGGTGGGCACGGAGGGGCAGCTCGGCGGTCAGGCCGAGGTGCAGGGTGTCTCCGGCACCTGGAAGGACCTCACGCAGTCCGTGAACTTCATGGCGAACAACCTGACCATCCAGGTGCGCAACATCGCGGAGGTCACGACGGCGGTCGCCAAGGGCGACCTGTCCAAGAAGATCACTGTTGACGCGAAGGGCGAGATTCTCGAACTCGTCACGACGGTCAACACCATGGTTGACCAGCTGTCCAGTTTCGCCGAGCAGGTGACCCGGGTGGCCCGTGAGGTGGGCACCGAGGGCATCCTGGGCGGCCAGGCGCACGTACCGGGCGTCACGGGCATCTGGAAGGACCTCAGCGGCAATGTGAACCTGATGGCCAAGAACCTGACCATGCAGGTGCGGAACATCTCCCAGGTCGCGGCGGCCGTCGCCAACGGCGACCTGACGCGGACAGTGACGATCGAGGCGCGCGGCGAGGTCCAGCAACTCGCCGACACCTTCAACACCATGGTGAAGACGCTGAGTTCGTTCGCCGACCAGGTCACCAAGGTGGCCCGCGAGGTGGGCACGGACGGCATCCTCGGTGGCCAGGCGCACGTACCGGGTGTGGCGGGTACGTGGAAGGACCTCACCGACTCCGTGAACGGCATGGCGTCCAACCTGACCGGCCAGGTGCGCAACATCGCCATGGTCACCACCGCCATCGCCAAGGGTGACTTGACCAAGAAGATCGACATTGACGCCCGCGGCGAGATCCTCGAGCTCAAGACGACGATCAACACGATGGTCGACCAGCTGTCCAGCTTCGCCGAGGAGGTCACCCGAGTGGCCCGCGAGGTGGGCACGGAAGGACAGCTGGGCGGTCAGGCACGCGTCCGTGACGTCGACGGCACCTGGCGCGACCTCACCGAGTCCGTGAACGAAATGGCAGGAAACCTTACTCGGCAGGTGCGCGCCATCGCGCGCGTGGCGACCGCGGTGACCCGCGGTGACCTGAACCTGAAGATCGACGTCGATGCGTCCGGCGAGATCCAGGAGCTCCAGGACTACATCAACAAGATGATCGCCAACCTGCGTGACACCACGATCGCCAACAAGGAGCAGGACTGGCTGAAGGGCAACCTCGCCCGTATCTCCGCGCTGATGCAGGGCCGCCGCGATCTGCAGGACGTGGCCTCCCTGATCATGAGCGAGCTGACGCCCGTGGTCTCGGCACAGCACGGCGCGTTCTTCGTGGCCATGCCGCTGATGGACGGCAAGGACCTGAACGCCGAGAGCGAGGACGCGTACGAACTGCGCATGCTGGGGTCGTACGGCTATTCGATGGGCTCCATGCCGACGTCGTTCCGGCCGGGCGAGGCGCTGATCGGGACTGCCGCCGAGGAGAAGCGCACGATCCTGGTGGAGAACGCGCCGAGCGGCTATCTGAAGATCTCCTCCGGCCTCGGCGAGGCGCCGCCCGCACAGGTGATCGTCCTTCCGGTGCTGTTCGAAGGCAAGGTGCTCGGTGTCATCGAGCTGGCCTCCTTCAACCCCTTCACGCAGATCCAGAAGGACTTCCTCAACCAGATCGCCGAGATGATCGCGACCAGCGTCAACACGATCTCCGTCAACACCAAGACGGAGCAGCTGCTGAAGCAGTCGCAGGAGCTGACCGAGCAACTCCGGGAGCGCTCGGCCGAGTTGGAGAACCGGCAGAAGGCCCTCCAGGCGTCCAACGCCGAACTGGAGGAGAAGGCCGAACTGCTGGCCCAGCAGAACCGCGACATCGAGGTCAAGAACACCGAGATCGAGGAGGCGCGGCAGGTCCTGGAGGAGCGCGCCGAGCAGCTCGCCGTGTCGATGCGCTACAAGAGCGAGTTCCTCGCCAACATGTCGCACGAGCTGCGCACACCGCTCAACTCGCTGCTGATCCTGGCCAAGCTGCTCGCCGACAACGCGGACTCCAACCTCACCCCGAAGCAGGTCGAGTTCGCCGAGACCATCCACGGCGCAGGCTCCGACCTGCTTCAGCTGATCAACGACATCCTCGACCTGTCGAAGGTCGAGGCGGGCAAGATGGACGTCTCCCCGACGCGTATCGCGCTCGTCCAGCTCGTCGACTACGTGGAGGCCACCTTCCGGCCGCTGACCGCGGAGAAGGGCCTCGACCTGTCCGTACGGGTGTCGCCTGAGCTGCCCGCCACGCTGCACACCGACGAACAACGGCTGCTGCAGGTGCTGCGGAACCTGCTGTCCAACGCGGTGAAGTTCACCGACTCCGGGGCCGTGGAGCTGGTCATCCGGCCGGCCGGCCGGGAGGTGCCGATGGCGATCCGGGAGCAGCTGCTCGAGGCCGGGTCGATGAGCGACCCGGACGCGGACCTGATCGCGTTCTCGGTGACCGACACCGGCATCGGTATCGCCGCCAGCAAGATGCGCGTGATCTTCGAGGCGTTCAAGCAGGCGGACGGCACGACGAGCCGCAAGTACGGCGGTACCGGTCTGGGGCTGTCGATCTCGCGGGAGATCGCGCAGCTGCTCGGCGGTGAGATCCATGCACAGAGCGAGCCGGGACGCGGTTCGACGTTCACGCTGTATTTGCCGCTGCACCCCAGCGAACTGCCGCCGCAGGGCTACCAGCAGGCCCTGCCCACCTTGAACGCCGGCGATCTGGTGGCAGCCTCGGACCTCGCCCATCTCGCCGAGGTGGAGATCGAGACGCCGGCCGAGGTGAAGTCGTACCGGGAGACGCAGAACGGCGCCGCCGCGCTCTTCAGGCGCCGCCGCAGGCACGGACTCGACGCCGACCAGCGCCTGGCGACTCAGGAGCAGTGGTCGGCCGCCGAGCAGGACGCTGCGCCTCAGGTGCACCGCGGCATCCGGTTCGGCGGGCAGAAGGTGCTGATCGTCGACGACGACATCCGCAACGTCTTCGCGTTGACCAGTGTGCTCGAGCAGCACGGGCTGTCCGTGCTGTACGCCGAGAACGGCCGCGAGGGCATCGAGGTCCTGGAACAGCACGACGACGTCGCGGTCGTCCTGATGGACATCATGATGCCCGAGATGGACGGCTACGCGACGACCACGGCGATCCGCCGGATGCCGCAGTTCGCGGGCCTGCCGATCATCGCGCTGACGGCGAAGGCGATGAAGGGCGACCGGGAGAAGGCGATCGAGTCGGGCGCCTCCGACTACGTGACGAAGCCGGTCGATCCCGATCACCTGCTGTCGGTGATGGAGCAGTGGATGCGGGGGGAGTGACGGGAACCATCGATGTTCACGCGGAGTTGCTGACTCAGTGTGGCCGAAGCCGTGTAGAAGTACGGGATTCGGGGAACCTTCTGGTCTCCCGCTACGTTTCTGCTACGTGCACAGTGACATCGCGGTGACAGGGTGTGTCGACAGGCGGGGTGCGGCTACGATGACCGGCACAAGGACGGGCGGCGAAAGGGAGTCGTCCCCAGGGGCGGCACCCGGTGCACATCCGGGGCGAGGAGGGCGGGCCATGGTGCAGAAGGCCAAGATCCTCCTGGTCGATGACCGGCCGGAGAATCTGCTTGCGCTGGAGGCCATCCTCTCTGCGCTCGATCAGACGCTGGTGCGGGCATCGTCCGGGGAGGAAGCGCTCAAAGCACTGCTCACGGACGACTTCGCGGTCATTCTGCTGGACGTTCAGATGCCGGGAATGGATGGTTTCGAGACCGCCGCGCACATCAAGCGGCGAGAACGGACCCGGGACATCCCGATCATCTTCCTCACCGCGATCAACCACGGCCCGCACCACACCTTCCGTGGGTATGCGGCGGGTGCGGTCGACTACATCTCCAAGCCGTTCGACCCGTGGGTGCTGCGCGCGAAGGTCTCGGTGTTCGTCGAGCTGTACATGAAGAACTGCCAGCTGCGGGAGCAGGCGGCGCTGCTGCGGCTCCAGTTGGAGGGTGGTGGCGGCAAGGCCGCGGTCGGCGAGACCAAGGAGCCCGCCAGCCTGCTCGCCGAGCTGTCGGCGCGGCTCGCGGCGGTCGAGGAGCAGGCCGAGGCGCTGTCGAAGCAGCTCGATGACGAGTCGGCAGATGCGGCGGCCGTGGCGACCGCGGCCCATCTCGAACGCAAACTCACCGGATTGCGGCGGGCGCTGGACGCCTTGGAACCGGGCGCCGGCAGCGCGTCCTCGGTGTCCTCGCAGAACTGACCTCCGGGCGTAGACCAGTTGCGCATGAGGACGCGTCAGCTCCGCGCCCGCTTCAGGGCGACACGAACGGGTGAAGCAGTAGGCACACGTGTCCGCTGTCGCCTCCACCGGTAACCTCACCTCTATGGCCTCACGTCCCTCCGCTGCCAAGAAGCAGCCCGCGAAGAAGGCGGCGGCTCCGGCGAAGAAGGCCGCTGCGAAAAAGGCCCCGGCCAAGAAAGCCCCGGCCCGGAAAGCCGCGGCGAAGAAGTCGGCGCCACCGCCGAAGCCTGCGCCGAACCCGACCGGGGGCATCTACAAGCTCGTCCGCGCCCTCTGGCTCGGCGTCGCGCACGCCGTCGGCGCCGTCTTCCGGGGCATAGGGAACGGCGCCAAGAACCTCGACCCGGCACACCGCAAGGACGGCGTCGCCCTGCTGCTGCTCGGCATCGCGCTGATCGTGGCCGCGGGCACCTGGGCCGATCTGCGCGGGCCCGTGGGCGACCTCGTCGAGATCCTGGTGACCGGCTCCTTCGGCCGCCTCGACCTGCTCGTGCCGATACTGCTCGCGGTCATCGCCGTGCGCTTCATCCGCCACCCCGAGCAGCCCGAGGCCAACGGCCGCATCGTGATCGGCCTGTCCGCTCTCGTCATCGGTGTGCTCGGCCAGGTCCACATCGCCTGCGGGGCACCCGCCCGCAGTGACGGCATGCAGGCGATAAGGGACGCCGGCGGCCTCATCGGCTGGGCGGCGGCAACCCCGCTGACGTACACCATGGGCGACGTCCTCGCCGTACCTCTGCTCGTGCTGCTGACGATCTTCGGGCTGCTCGTCGTCACGGCCACTCCCGTCAACGCCATTCCGCAGCGGCTGCGGCTGCTCGGCGTGAAGCTGGGGATCCTCCACGATCCGGAGGAGGACGAGTTCACCGACGACGAGCAGCGTTACGACGACCAGTGGCGCGAGGCGCTGCCGGCGCGCACGCGCAGGCGTGGTTCGGCCCCGGAGTCGTACGACCCCGACAGCGCGGAGCAGGAGGCCCTCTCGCGGCGTCGTGGCCGCCCGCGGAGGTCGGCGGTGCCGCAGCCCGACATGCAGCGCCCCATGGACGCCGTGGACGTCGCAGCCGCTGCAGCTGCCGCGCTCGACGGTGCCGTGATGCACGGTATGCCGCCCTCGCCGATCGTCGCCGACCTCACCCAGGGTGTGAGCGTCGGAGACCGCGAGGAGAGCACACCGACCCCCACGCCGGCACCGAAGGCCGTGCCGGCCGCGCGCCCCAAGCAGGAGAAGCTGAAGGTCGAGGTCGCGGATCTCACCAAGCCCGCCCCCGAGGCGCCCAGCGACCTGCCCGCCCGCGCCGAGCAGCTTCA
This sequence comes from Streptomyces sp. NRRL S-646, assembly GCF_000720765.1. Classification (GTDB taxonomy): domain Bacteria; phylum Actinomycetota; class Actinomycetes; order Streptomycetales; family Streptomycetaceae; genus Streptomyces. The sequence continues at coordinate 86,606 of NZ_JODC01000024.1, read as the reverse complement.
GCTCTCCGGCGACATCACGTACTCCCTGCCGTCGCTCGACCTCCTCACGCGCGGCGGCCCCGGCAAGGCGCGCAGCGCGGCCAACGACGCAGTGGTCGCCTCACTCACCAACGTCTTCACCGAGTTCAAGGTGGACGCCGCCGTCACCGGCTTCACCCGAGGACCGACGGTCACGCGTTACGAGGTCGAGCTCGGCCCCGCGGTGAAGGTCGAGCGGATCACCGCGCTGACCAAGAACATCGCGTACGCCGTCGCCAGCCCCGACGTGCGGATCATCAGCCCGATCCCCGGCAAGTCCGCGGTCGGCATCGAAATCCCGAACACCGACCGCGAGATGGTCAACCTCGGAGACGTGCTGCGCCTGGCGGCGGCGGCCGAGGACGACCATCCGATGCTGGTCGCGCTCGGCAAGGACGTCGAGGGCGGCTATGTGATGGCCAACCTCGCGAAGATGCCGCACGTCCTCGTGGCCGGAGCCACCGGTTCCGGTAAATCGTCGTGCATTAACTGCCTGATCACGTCAATCATGGTCCGCGCAACTCCCGAGGACGTCCGTATGGTCCTCGTCGACCCCAAGCGGGTCGAGCTGACCGCCTACGAGGGCATCCCGCACCTGATCACGCCCATCATCACCAACCCGAAGCGGGCCGCCGAGGCGCTCCAGTGGGTCGTACGGGAGATGGACCTCAGGTACGACGACCTGGCCGCGTTCGGATTCCGGCACATCGACGACTTCAACGCGGCCATCCGCAACGGCAAGGTGAAGCTGCCCGAAGGCAGTGAGCGGGAGCTGCAGCCGTACCCGTATCTGCTGGTGATCGTCGACGAGCTCGCAGACCTGATGATGGTCGCGCCGCGGGACGTCGAGGACGCGATCGTGCGCATCACGCAGCTCGCGCGCGCGGCGGGCATCCACCTGGTGCTCGCCACGCAGCGGCCCTCGGTCGACGTCGTCACCGGTCTGATCAAGGCGAACGTGCCCTCGCGGCTCGCGTTCGCCACTTCCTCGCTGGCCGACAGCCGCGTCATCCTCGACCAGCCCGGTGCCGAGAAGCTCATCGGCAAGGGCGACGGGTTGTTCCTGCCGATGGGCGCGAACAAGCCGACCCGTATGCAGGGCGCCTTCGTGACCGAGGAGGAGGTCGCGGCCGTCGTCCAGCACTGCAAGGACCAGATGGCGCCCGTCTTCCGGGACGACGTCACCGTGGGCACCAAGCAGAAGAAGGAGATCGACGAGGAGATCGGCGACGACCTCGACCTGCTGTGCCAGGCGGCCGAGCTGGTGGTGTCCACGCAGTTCGGGTCGACGTCCATGCTCCAGCGCAAACTGCGCGTCGGTTTCGCCAAGGCCGGACGGCTCATGGACCTCATGGAGTCCAGGGGCATCGTCGGACCGAGCGAAGGGTCGAAAGCTCGTGACGTTCTTGTGAAGGCTGACGAGCTGGACGGCGTGCTCGCGGTGATCCGCGGGGAGGCTTGAGAAAGAGGCTCGCGCGGGTGGGCCGCCGATGCCCGATCGTGACTCACCCGTAAGGGATCATTGAGCAACCGTTTCCCTTCCCCGTACGTCAAGTTGAGCGAAGCGACAATCGCGCACCCCACCATCGGCGTGTCCGGCCATTCCGATGGGCTACAAAGTCCGACCGCCCGGTTGCCCCACCCTTTCGCACCCCCCATAGACTGAACCTCCAGCACAGGTGGCTTAAACGCTCGAAAGGCGCCCCCGTGTCCATCGGCAACTCCCCTGAAGACGAGCGTCCGTTCGAAGACGATCGCGAGGCAGCCCGCCTCTCCGTCGGCCACGCCCTCCGGCAGGCACGAATCGAGGCCGGGTTGACCGTCGACGACGTCACCAACGCCACCCGGGTCCGCATCGCCATCGTGCACGCCATTGAGGCGGACGACTTCGCCCCCTGCGGTGGCGACGTCTACGCCCGGGGCCACATCCGGACCCTGGCCAAGGCTGTCCACCTCGATCCGGCCCCGCTGCTCGCGCGGTACGACGCCGAGCACGGCGGCCGCCCCGCCCCGACCCCGGCGGCCCCCCTCTTCGAGGCGGAACGCATCCGCCCCGAGCGGCGCGGACCCAACTGGACCGCGGCCATGGTCGCCGCGATCGTCGCCGTGATCGGCTTCGTCGGCTTCACCGCGTTCAAGGGCGGCGACGACAACGGTGCGAAGACCCAGGTCGCCGAGGGATCCACGCCCTCGACCAGCAAGTCCGCCTCGCCCACGCCCAAGAGCAGCAAGTCCGACAACCCCAAGTCCAACCCCTCGGACAGCGCCATCGCGGCTGCGCCCCAGGACAAGGTGACCGTACAGGTCAGCGCTGCCGATGGACGCAGCTGGATCTCGGCCAAGGACCACAACGGCCGGCTGCTCTTCGACGGACTCCTCAAGCAGGGCGACTCCAAGACCTTCCAGGACAGCGAGAAGATCAACCTCGTCCTCGGCGACGCCGGCGCGATCCAGCTCTACGTCAACGGAAAGAAGATCGAGGACGACTTCCAGCCCGGCGCGGTCGAGCGCCTGACGTACACGAAGGGCGACCCCCAGGTCGGCTGACAGCCGACCGGCACGGGGCATGTCCACACGGGGTTGGCCAAGATCGGCCAACCCCGTCGACGTGGGCTGTCAGTGAGACAAAGTAGTCTTGAGCGCATGCCTGAACGCCGTACCGTCGCACTCGTCACCCTTGGCTGCGCCCGTAACGAGGTGGACTCGGAGGAGCTCGCAGGCCGCTTGGAGGCGGACGGCTGGGACCTCGTGGAGGACGCCGCGGAAGCGGATGTCGCCGTCGTCAACACCTGTGGCTTCGTCGAGGCCGCCAAGAAGGACTCCGTCGACGCCCTCCTGGAGGCCAACGACCTCAAGGGCCACAGCAGAACCCAGGCCGTCGTGGCGGTGGGCTGCATGGCCGAGCGGTACGGCAAGGAGCTCGCCGAGGCCCTTCCCGAGGCCGACGGCGTACTCGGCTTCGACGACTACGCGGACATCTCCGACCGTCTGCAGACCATCCTGAACGGCGGCATCCACGCCTCCCACACCCCGCGCGACCGGCGCAAGCTGCTGCCGATCAGCCCCGCGGAGCGCCAGGACTCCGCGGCCGAGGTCGCGCTGCCCGGGCACGCTCCGGTGGATCTGCCGGACGGGCTGGCGCCCGCCTCCGGACCCCGTGCGCCCCTGCGCCGCCGGCTGGACGGCGCCCCCGTAGCCTCGGTGAAGCTCGCCTCCGGCTGCGACCGGCGCTGCTCCTTCTGCGCCATCCCGTCCTTCCGCGGCTCTTTCATCTCCCGCCGCCCGAGCGACGTGCTGAACGAGACCCGGTGGCTGGCCGAGCAGGGCGTCAAGGAGATCATGCTGGTCTCCGAGAACAACACCTCGTACGGCAAGGACCTCGGCGACATCCGCCTCCTGGAGTCGCTCCTGCCGGAGCTCGCCGAGGTCGACGGCCTCGAACGGGTGCGCGTGAGCTACCTCCAGCCGGCCGAGATGCGTCCCGGGCTGATCGACGTCCTGACCTCGACGCCGAAGATCGCCCCGTACTTCGACCTGTCCTTCCAGCACTCCGCCCCGGGTGTGCTGCGCGCGATGCGCCGCTTCGGCGACACCGACCGCTTCCTGGAGCTGCTCGACACCATCCGGAGCAAGGCCCCCCAGGCGGGCGTGCGCTCCAACTTCATCGTGGGCTTCCCGGGCGAGAGCGCGGACGACCTGGCGGAGCTGGAGCGGTTCCTGAACGGCGCGCGGCTGGATGCCATCGGCGTCTTCGGCTACTCCGACGAGGAGGGCACGGAGGCGGCGACGTACGAGAACAAGCTGGACGAGGACGTCGTCGCAGAGCGGCTGGCACGTGTCTCCCGGCTGGCCGAGGAGCTCGTCTCGCAGCGTGCCGAGGAGCGCCTGGGCGAGACCGTGCACGTGCTCGTGGAGTCCGTGGACGAGGACGGCGTGTACGGCCGCGGGGCGCACCAGGCACCGGAGACGGACGGCCAGGTGCTGCTCACGAGCGGCGAAGGCCTGAGCGTCGGCCGTATGGTCGAGGCGAAGGTGGTCGGTACGGAAGGTGTCGACCTGGTGGCCGAGCCGCTGACGGGTTCGCTCGGGTGTAGTGAGGAGGCGGGCAGATGACCGGAGTACCGGCATCGGCGGCGAACGGCTCCTCCAAGGCGGATTCCCCGCCGGTCGGCCCCGCCGATCCCGACGCGCAGGCAGGCGCGAGGGGCCCGCGGGGCGGGAAACTGGCCGCCGCGGCCGTCAACCAGGCCAGCGTCTGGAACATCGCCAACCTGCTCACCATGCTCCGGCTGCTCCTCGTGCCCGGCTTCGTCGCGCTGATGCTGGCCGACGGCGGGTACGACCCGGCCTGGCGCTCCTTCGCCTGGGCGGCCTTCGCCGTCGCCATGATCACCGATCTCTTCGACGGTCATCTGGCGCGCACCTATGACCTCGTCACCGACTTCGGAAAGATCGCCGACCCCATCGCCGACAAGGCGATCATGGGCGCGGCGCTGATCTGTCTCTCCTCGCTGGGCGACCTGCCGTGGTGGGTGACGATCGTCATCCTGGGCCGGGAACTGGGGATCACGCTGCTGCGTTTCCTCGTCATCCGGTACGGCGTCATCCCGGCGAGCCGCGGCGGCAAGCTGAAGACGCTCACGCAGGGCGTGGCGGTGGGGATGTACGTCCTGGCGCTGACGGGCTGGCTGGCCACCCTGAGGTTCTGGGTGATGGCGGCGGCGGTCGTCCTGACCGTGGCGACCGGACTGGACTATGTAAGACAGGCCATTGTGCTGCGCAGGCAGGGAATCGCCGAGCGCAAGGCCGCGTTGGAGGAGACGGAAGCGTGAATTCTCCGGCCGCCGACGTCGTGCGACTACTGACGGTGAGGGGCGAGACCCTCGCGGTCGCCGAGTCGCTCACCGGCGGGCTGGTTGCGGCGGAAATCACAGCCGCCCCAGGAGCATCCAAGGCGTTCCGTGGTTCGGTGACCGCCTACGCCACCGAGTTGAAGCACGAGCTGCTGGGCGTCGACGACATGCTGCTGGCACAGCGCGGAGCGGTGGATCCGCAGGTCGCGGCCCAGATGGCGGTCGGGGTGCGCAAGGCGCTGGGCGCCGACTGGGGCATCGCGACGACCGGTGTCGCCGGCCCGGAACCGCAGGACGGGAAGCCTGTCGGGACGGTTTTCGTGGCCGTGGAAGGCCCCCTCGGAGCGGATTCCGGTTCCGCCGGTGGCGGAAAAGTCGAGGCCCTGCGGTTGAACGGCGACCGCGCGGAAATTCGTATGGAGAGTGTACGGAGCGTACTCGCACTGCTCCTGAAGGAGCTTGCGAGCGAACAGTCCGGGAATGAGCTGGCACAGGATACGGAACAGAACGGGGGGTTTTGATGTTTGCAGCCCTGAGTGAACACGACATCGCTCCCCGCACGGCCGCAGCGCGAGGCGGTACGGTGGGGCGTGAAGGATGCGGCTACGCGGTCCGAGGAGGGAGCCACCGATGATTCTGCTCCGTCGCCTGCTGGGTGACGTGCTGCGTCGGCAGCGCCAGCGCCAGGGCCGTACTCTGCGCGAAGTCTCCTCGTCCGCCCGAGTCTCACTCGGCTATCTCTCCGAGGTGGAGCGGGGGCAGAAGGAGGCTTCCTCCGAGCTGCTCTCCGCCATCTGCGACGCGCTGGACGTACGGATGTCCGAGCTCATGCGAGAAGTGAGCGACGAGCTCGCCCTCGCCGAGCTGGCCCAGTCTGCTGCGGCCACCGAGCCTGTACCCGCGCCGGTTCGTCCGATGCTGGGTTCCGTGTCGGTGACCGGTGTGCCACCGGAACGGGTGACCATCAAGGCGCCCGCAGAGGCGGTGGACGTGGTCGCCGCGTGACGTTCACGCGCGTGGCTGCGTGAGCCGACGTGCACGTGCAAGGCCCCGGCCGGGGCTTCCCCAGGGAGAACTGGGGAGGTGCGGTCGGGGTTTTCGTGTTGTCGGGGTGCCTGGTACGGCTGCCCGGGTCCGTTTGCCGGTGCGGCTCGGGGCGGTCATGGTGGATGCCTGCGATGCGTTGCGCCCGTGTGCCGTCGGTGCGCCCTTTCTGGGGGTGAAGGCGGCGGTCTAGCTTCGGGGCCGGAGGTGGCGTCCATGGCACGGCCGATAGTGCGCTGGGGGGCATTTCTCGGGCTCGGGGTGCTGTGGTGGTGGGCTGTGCTGCGGCTTGTGTTTGCGCCCGGGGCCGGCGTGCTGGAGGGGGCGGTCGCTGCCGGGGGCTGGGGGCTGGGTCTGCTGCCGGTGCACTGTGTGCCGAAGGCGCGGGCGACGGGCGCCGTGGGGGCAGGGCGGTGGCGGGTGGCCTGGCGGACGGCCCGCGTCACCACGGCATCGCCACCCCGCCGTTCGGACGCAGGATCTGGCCCGTCGTGAACGACGAGGCGTCGGAGGCCAGAAACAGCACGGTGTGAGCGACGTCCTCCGGTTCGCCGACCCGGCCCAGCGGTGACATCCGGGCCATCAGCGCCTCGGTCTGCGCCTGTGCCTCGGCCTCGTGGCGGTCGGTCATGGGGGTACGGATCCAGCCCGGGGCGATCGCGTTGACCCGGATCCCGTGCCGGCCGACCTCGTTCGCCAGGGTCTTCGTCAGCTGGACGACGGCCGCCTTGGCCGCGCCGTAGCAGAGCAGGCCGGGACGGCCGGTGTCGACGGCGCTCGAGGCCATGGTGATGATGCTGCCGCCGGTCTTCCCCTCCAGCATCAGGCGAGCGGCCTCCTGACAGGCGTACAGCACTCCCTTGAAGTTCACGCTCAGGACCCGGTCGAGGTCCTCGTCACGGGTCTCCAGGACCGGGCTGCTGTGCATGATCCCGGCGACCGCGGCCATCACGTCCAGGCGCCCGCAGGACTCGACGGCCTGTCTGAGCTGCTCCCGGTCGGTGACGTCGAGGTGGTGGACACGGGCGGTGCCGCCGCCGTCCTTGATCAGGGTCGCCGTCTCGTGCAGGCCCTGTGCGTCGCGATCGGCGCAGTGGACCGTGGCGCCTGCTTCGGCGAGCAGCACGGCCGACGCGCGCCCGATGCCGCCGGCCGCTCCGGTGACGAATGCGGTGCGTCCGGTGAGTTCGTACGCCTTGACGGGCATGAAGGGACGGTACGAGGGTTTCTGACGGATCGTCAATTGGTTGTGCGGCGTGGAGTTCCGCGGAGTGGAGCGGCACTCGGCGCCGGTCCCGTCTGGCAGTTCGGGCACCAGTAGGTGGGGCGTTCGCGGGAGCCGTCGCCCTGGTCGGCCACGCGGACGGAGGTGTGGCAGCGCAGGCAGGGGCGGGGCGCGCGGCCGTACACGAACAGGTCTTGGCCGCGGCGGCCCGTCGTGGTGCGGACCGGGCGGTCGCGGTTGGCCTCCAGGAGCTTCTTGGCGAGCGCGGGCAGTTTCGCCGCGCGGTCGGCGGGCAGCGCGCCGATGGGCAGCCAGGGGGTGGCGCCGAGCAGGAAGCAGAGCTCGCTCTTGTAGACATTGCCGATGCCGGCCAGGTTGCGCTGGTCCAGGAGAGCCTCGCCGAGGGGGCGGGCGGGGTCGGCCAGGAGGTTGGCGAGGGCCTGCTCCGGGTCCCAGTCCGGGCCGAGGAGGTCGGGGCCGAGGTGGCCGACGGCGCGCTGTTCGTCGGTCGTGCGCAGGAGGTCGAGGACGGGGAGGCGGTAGCCGACCGCTGTGCGGTCGGCGTTGCCCAGGATCACGCGGATCTGGTGGGACGGGCCGCCGGTCCAGCGCCGGCCGTTCGCGTACACCTTCCAGGAGCCGTCCATCCTCAGGTGGGAGTGGAGCGTCAGGCCGCCCTCGACACGCGTGAGGAGGTGCTTGCCGCGCGGGGTGACGTCCAGGACGGTACGGCCCGTGAGGTCGGTCGTGGCGTACTTGGGCACCCGGAAGTCGCTACGGGTCAGCACCTTGCCGGCGAGGGCGTCATGCAGGCGTTTCGCCGTCTGCCAGACCGTGTCTCCTTCGGGCATGCGTCAAGGGTGTCACGGGTGGGCGCACGTGGGCTCGGAGAGCGGGGCCCTTGCGGTTAGGCCCGCAGCCGCAGGCCTCGTGGGGTTGCGATGAAGCCTGCTCCTTCCAGGAGGGTGCCGATGGGGGACGTCAGGGCCGAGGCGCCGTTGACCCGCTCCACCGTGACGGTGCCGAGAGAGCCCGCTTTGGCGGCTGCGGCCAGTGCCTGCGCGGCAGCCTGCAGGCGGGGGTCGTCGGTGGCGGTGCCTTCCGGGTCGGCGGGCCAGGCCAGCAGTGTCTTGCCGCCGCGCTCCATGTAGAGAGTCAGCTCACCGTCGACGAGGACCACCAGGGAGCCCGCCTTTCGGCCCGGCTTGTGCCCCGCACCGGTCGGGGGCTCCGGCCAGGGGAGCGCCGCGCCGTACGCGTTCGCCGGATCGGCTGCGGCGAGGACGACGGCACGGGAGTCGGGAGTGGGGCGGAGCCGGCGATCGGGGAAGGCGGAGCCGTACGAGCCGGGGCCGCTTCGGGGGCCGCCTGCGCCCGGGAGCGCGAGGTCGCGGGGCGAGACGTATTCGTCCCGGGAGGCGCGAGCGGGCGGGAGGCCGAAGTCGTCCTCGAAGCCGGTGATGTCGAACTCGGGCCGGTCCCGGCGGGCACGGTCCCCGCTCCGGGCGGTGCCGCTCCCCGAGTCGAAGCCGTCCGTCCAGTCGAAGGTGTCGGGATCGTCGGAGCCGTGGGGTGTGTGGCCGTGGGGCGTTCCGGCGCTTGGGTCGCCAGGCGAGGTGAAGGCGTGGGACGAGCTGAAGGGGTCGGCGGGGAAGCCGCTCGGTGTGCCGTCGGCCGACGGCTGCGGCAGGGTTTCGCCGCGGTCGCGGGCGTTGGACACCGCGCGCAGGCGGTCCACCGCGCCGTCCATCGCGAACTGCGCCGCGCCGAGCCCCTCCACCACATAGCCGCGCCGTGCCTGGCCGCTCTCCTCGAAGGCAGACAAGATGCGATACGTCGCCGAGAAGCCGCCCTCGACGCCTTCCGCGGAGACGGCGCCCCGGGTTACCACGCCGTGCCGGTCGAGGAGGGTGCGGGCGACGGCGTGCGCCCGCACCGTCGGGTCGGCCTCGCGTGCCGGGAGCAGGGACCAGCGGCCGGCGACGGTCGGTGGACCACTGCGGGAGGCGGGCCGGGCCGCGGCGGTCAGGGAGCCGTAACGCCCACGAGGGACGCTGCGCTTGGCACGGTGGGCCGTGGAGCCCGCGGTGCGGCCCGAGCCCAGCAGGGAGCGCATGGGGGCCAGCGTGTCGTTCGTGAGGTGTCCGGACCAGGCCAGATCCCAGACAGTGTCGGCGAGTTGGGGATCGGTGACGTCGGGGTGGGTGGTCGCGCGGACCTGGTCGGCGATCTGGCGGAAGAACAGGCCGTAGCCCCCGGAGAGGGCGTCCAGTACGGACTGGTGGAGCGCCGTCAGTTCCAGAGGGTGCGGTGGGGGCTGCAGCAGGGGAGCAGCGTCCGCCAAGTACAGGGAGACCCAGCCGTCCTTGCCCGGAAGGGCGCCTGCGCCGGCCCAGACGACCTCTCCGGCGGCGGTGAGCTCGTCGAGCATCGCGGGCGTGTAGTTGGCGACGCGGGACGGCAGCACCAGCTTCTCCAGGGCCGACGCGGGCACGGATGCACCCTGCAACTGCTCCAAGGCACGCACCAGTCCGTCGGCACCGCGCAGCCCGTGCCCCTTGCCGATGTGCTGCCACTGCGGCAGGAACTGGGCGAGCGCCGCCGGTGCCACCGGCTCCAGCTCGTGCCGCAACGCCGCCAGGGAACGACGGCGCAGTCGGCGCAGCACTGCCGCGTCGCACCACTCCTGGCCGATGCCTGCCGGATGGAACTCGCCCTGCACGACACGGCCGTTGGCCGCGAGGCGCTGCAGTGCGCCTTCCGTCACGGCCACGCCCAGGCCGAAGCGAGCCGCCGCTGTGGCCGATGTGAAGGGGCCATGGGCGCGGGCGTAGCGCGCGAGGAGGTCGCCGAGGGGGTCCTTCACCGGCTCTGTGAAAGCCTCCGGGACGCCGACTGGCAGGGCAGTGCCGAGGGCGTCGCGCAGGCGGCCCGCGTCCTCGATCGCCGCCCAGTGGTCCGCGCCGGCGACGCGGACCTTGATCGCGCGGCGGGCGCCGGCCAGCTCTTGCGCCCAGTGCGGCTCGGCGCCGCGCTCGGCCAGCTCGGCGTCGGTCAACGGGCCCAGCAGGCGCAGGAGGTCGGCGACACCCTCGGCGTCCTTGACACGCCGGTCCTCGGTGACCCACTGGAGTTCCCGCTCCAGCTCGGTCAGCACCTCGGCGTCGAGCAGTTCGCGCAGCTCCGCCTGGCCCAGCAGCTCGGCCAGCAGCCGCGAGTCCAGGGAGAGCGCGGCGGCGCGGCGCTCGGCGAGCGGTGAGTCTCCCTCGTAGAGGAACTGGGCGACGTACCCGAACAGGAGGGAGCGGGCGAAGGGGGAGGGCTCGGGGGTGGTGACCTCGACCAGGCGCACCTTCCGGGACTCCAGGTCGCCCATCAGCTCGACCAGGCCGGGGACGTCGAAGACGTCCTGGAGACACTCGCGGACCGCTTCCAGGACGATCGGGAACGAGCCGAACTCGCTGGCCACCTGGAGCAGTTGGGAGGCGCGCTGGCGTTGCTGCCACAACGGGGTGCGCTTGCCTGGATTGCGGCGCGGCAGCAGCAGCGCGCGAGCTGCGCACTCGCGGAATCGGGACGCGAACAGGGCGGAGCTGCCCACCTGGTCGGTGACGACCTGGTCGACCTCGCCCTTGTCGAAGACGACGTCCGCGGCGCCGACGGGTGCCTGATCTGCGTCGTACTCCGTGCCCGCCTTCATCGGCTCCTGGTCGAGCAGGTCCAGGCCCATGAGATCGGCGTCCGGGAGGCGCAGCACGATGCCGTCGTCGGCGTGCATGACCTGGGCGTCCATGCCGTACCGCTCGGAGAGCTTGGCGCCGAGGGCGAGTGCCCACGGCGCGTGTACCTGGGCGCCGAAGGGGGAGTGGACGACGACCCGCCAGTCGCCGAGCTCGTCGCGGAAGCGCTCCACGACGATGGTGCGGTCGTCCGGGACATGGCCGCAGGCCTCGCGCTGCTCGTCCAGGTAGGACAGGACGTTGTCCGCGGCCCAGGCGTCCAGGCCCGCCGCGAGGAGACGCAGGCGGGCGTCCTCCTTGGGCAGCGAGCCGACCTCGCGCAGGAACTGGCCCACCGCGCGGCCCAGTTCGAGCGGGCGGCCGAGCTGGTCGCCCTTCCAGAAGGGGAGCCGGCCCGGTACGCCCGGCGCGGGGGAGACCAGGACGCGGTCGCGCGTGATGTCCTCGATGCGCCAGGAGCTGGTGCCGAGCGTGAAGACATCGCCCACACGCGACTCGTAGACCATCTCCTCGTCGAGCTCGCCGACCCGGCCGCCGCCCTTCTTGGGGTCGGCTCCGGCGAGGAAGACCCCGAAGAGCCCCCGGTCGGGGATGGTGCCGCCGGAGGTGACGGCGAGGCGCTGAGCGCCGGGCCGGCCGGTGACCGTGCCGGCGACGCGGTCCCACACCACGCGCGGGCGCAGCTCGGCGAACGCGTCGGACGGGTAGCGGCCCGCGAGCATGTCGAGGACCGCCGTGAACGCCGACTCCGGGAGCGAGGCGAAGGGGGCGGCCCGGCGGACCGTGGCGAGCAGGTCGTCGACCTGCCAGGTGTCCAGGGCCGTCATCGCCACGAGTTGCTGCGCCAGCACGTCCAGAGGGTTGGCGGGGACCTTCAGGGATTCGATGGAGCCGGTGCGCATGCGCTCGGTGACCACCGCCGCCTGGACGAGGTCGCCTCGGTACTTCGGGAAGACCACGCCCGTGGAGACCGCGCCCACCTGGTGGCCCGCGCGGCCCACGCGCTGCAGGCCGGAGGCGACGGACGGCGGGGACTCCACTTGGACGACGAGGTCGACCGCGCCCATGTCGATGCCCAGCTCGAGGCTGGAGGTGGCGACCACGGCGGGCAGGCGGCCCGCCTTGAGGTCCTCCTCGACGAGGGCACGCTGCTCCTTGGAGACCGAGCCGTGGTGGGCACGGGCGATGACGGGTGGTGCGCCCTGGGCGGCTCCGGAGCCGCCCATGAGCTCGGCGGGGGCGTGGTGCTCGTCCAGGGTTTCGCCGGTGGCCCGCTCGTACGCGATCTCGTTGAGCCTGTTGCACAGACGCTCCGCGAGCCGGCGGGAGTTGGCGAACACGATCGTGGAACGGTGGGCCTGGACGAGGTCGGTGATCCGCTCCTCGACATGCGGCCAGATCGAGGGGCGCTCCGTGCCCTCCGATCCGTCGGCGACCGGGGAGCCGCCCAGCTCGCCCAGGTCCTCGACCGGGACGACGACCGAGAGGTCGAACTCCTTGCCCGACTTCGGCTGGACGATCTCCACCTTGCGGCGCGGTGACAGATAGCGCGCGACCTCGTCGACCGGGCGGACCGTCGCCGACAGGCCGATGCGGCGGGCCGGCTTCGGCAGGATCTCGTCCAGCCGCTCCAGGGAGAGCGCGAGGTGCGCGCCGCGCTTGGTGCCCGCCACCGCGTGCACCTCGTCGAGGATCACCGTCTCGATGCCGGTCAGCGCGTCGCGCGTGGCCGACGTCAGCATCAGGAACAGCGACTCCGGGGTGGTGATCAGGATGTCCGGGGGCCGGGTGGACAGGGCGCGGCGCTCGGCGGCCGGGGTGTCGCCGGAGCGGATGCCCACCTTCACCTCGGGCTCGGGCAGGCCCCGGCGCACGGATTCCTGGCGGATACCGGTCAGGGGGCTGCGGAGGTTGCGCTCGACGTCGACCGCGAGGGCCTTGAGCGGCGACACGTACAGGACGCGGCAGCGCTTCCTGGGGTCTGCGGGCGGCGGTGTGGAGGCCAGCTGGTCCAGGGCGGCGAGGAACGCGGCAAGGGTCTTCCCGGAACCGGTGGGGGCGACCACCAGCACGTCCGAGCCCTCTCTGATGGCCTGCCACGCGCCCGCCTGGGCCGCGGTGGGCGCGGAGAAGGCCCCCGTGAACCAGCCGCGGGTCGCGGGGGAGAAGCCGTCGAGGGCTCGGTGTGCGGAGCTGACCATGCGTCCATCCTGCACCCGGCCACTGACAATGGCTCTGGCCTGCGGGTTCGCTGCGTGGCGCTGCCCTGTGCTGGGTCAGGGCCGGGCGCGATGTGGTTCGTCGTGGGTCGGGGTCGCGGCGGTGCGGCGAGCCCGCCGCCCGCGGGAGATCGGCCTGGCGTCCGAGGGCGCCGGCGGCGGGATGAAGTAAGCGGCGGGCTGCGCCGCACCGCCGCGACCCGCTCCCGTGCGTCGGCGGCTGCGGTGGGTGGGGGTGGGTGCGGACGTGAGGGCTGCTTTGTATCGGGCTGGCGGAGAATGGAGGTATGGCGGGGTCGGAAAAGGAGTTGGCTCGGCACTGGCAGTACGCCGAACTGCCCGGGGTCGATCTGCTGCGCGCCCGGTACGTCCGCAAGGAGTTCGTGCGGCACACGCACGAGAACTTCGTCATTGCCGCCATCGCCGACGGGGTCGAGGTCTTTCACCATCGCGGGGCCGATCAGTACGCGGGGGCGGGGGCGCTCGCGCTCGTCAATCCTGATACGCCGCATACCGGGCGGGCCGGGGTGCCTGAGGGGTGGCGGTACGGGGCCGTGTATCCGTCGCCGGAGGTGGTGGCCGGGATCGCGGCTGAGACCACTCTCATCCGCGGGACGCCGGGGTTTGTCCTGCCAGTGCTCGACGATTCGTACACCGGGGCGCTCGTACATCAGGTGCTGCGGGCCGCGGAGGACGGCAATGCCCTGGCCGCCGACACGCTGCTGCGGGTCGCTGTGACGAGGCTCCTACGGCTCAATGGTGGGTCGTTGCCACAGCGCAAGGTGCGGACGGCGGGTGCCCGGATGGCGGCACGCGCGCGTGCCGTGTTGGAGGAGCGGCTGGCCGAGCCTCCGACTCTGGAGAGGCTTGCGGCCGATCTCGGCACCAGTCCGTTCGCGCTGCTGCGGGCGTTCCGGGAGGCCTACGGGATGCCGCCTCATGCCACGGACGCGCGGGTGCGGCGGGCGCGGCGGCTGCTGGACGCCGGTACAACGCCCGCGGAGGCTGCCGTCGCCGTCGGGTTCACCGATCAGCCGCACCTGAACCGGCACTTCACCCGGATCGTCGGCGTGCCCCCTGGGGCGTACCGGCGTGAGCGCAAGAACGTACAAGACGCGCGGGGGCGACTGCTCCTACCGTCCGGTGCGTGGCAGAACAGACAGCTTTCGCAGGCAAACGTCCGGAAGCCGGAGGAAAGGCGGACTCCGCCGTCGTACGGGACGCCCTCGGAGTCGGCGTCGCCGTAGGACTGTCCGGCTTCGCCTTCGGGGTGACCTCGGCCGGCAGCGGGCTCACGCTGCTGCAGACATGCGCGCTCAGCCTCCTCGTGTTCACCGGCGCATCCCAGTTCGCCCTTGTGGGGGCGCTCGCGGCCGGGGGCAACCCGCTCACGGCAGCGGCGGGCGCCTTCTTCCTGGGGGTGCGCAACGCCTTCTACGGACTCCGGCTGTCCCAGTTGCTGGCACTCCCGCGCGCGGTGCGGCCGTTCGCGGCCCAGTGGGTCATCGACGAGACGACCGCGGTCGCGCTGGCGCAGCCCACGCGGCGGGGTACGCGCATCGGGTTCGCCGTCACCGGGCTCAGTCTGTACCTGCTGTGGAACCTCACCACGTTCCTCGGTGCACTGGGCGCCGACGCCATCGGGGACACCGACGCATGGGGCCTCGACGCCGCCGGGCCGGCCGTCTTCCTCGCTCTGCTCGCGCCGATGCTCAAGACCACCACCGAGCGCGCGGTGGCCGGCCTCGCCGTCCTTCTGGGGCTCGGTCTGCTGCCCGTGCTGCCCGCCGGAGTGCCCGTCCTGGTGGCCGCGCTGGCAGCGCCCGCCGTTCTCTGCCTGGAGGGTCGCCGCAGGGGCACGTCACGCAAGGAAACACACGAGACCGACGTACCAGAGGAAGACCGTTGAACACCTGGATCGCGATCGGCGCGACCGCCTTGGGTTGTTACGCCGTCAAGCTCGCCGGACTGCTCGTACCCGCGGGTGCGCTCGAGAAGCCGCTCGTCAGGCGTCTGGCCGCGCTGTTGCCGGTGGCCCTTCTCGCCGCCCTCACGGCCCAGCAGACCTTCGCCGACGGGCACGCCCTGGTGCTCGACGCGCGGGTTGCAGGGCTCGCCGCAGCCGCCCTGGCGCTGGTCCTGCGCGCCCCGTTCCTCCTCGTCGTGGCGGCGGCTGTAGTGGTGACCGCCGGGGTGCGTGCCATGGGCGGGTGACGGCGCCCAGGTCAGCCGATGGGACGCCCGTGCGCCCTGAGGGTGTGAAGCGCCTCGATCGTCGCCATGGGGCGAGCCTCGAGGGTGGTCCCCGGCGCCCACTGGCGCCACCGGACAGGCCAGCCGCCGTCCTCGTGCTGCGCGTCCGCGAGGAAGTCGAGGGAACGCGTCATCTCCGCATCCGTGAACCACGCGCGCGCCAGAGAGCTCGGTGTCTTCGCATAGTCGTGCGGGAAGTGGTGCTCGTCGGGCCCGTATCCGGGGGCGACCGGGTACGCGTCGAGACGGTCGGGCTCCAGAGCCGCGAGCCGGTGTTCACGCACCAGGCGGCCGAGGCGGTCGGCGGCCGCCTCCGCGCGCGGGCGGTCGGGAGCGGAGTCCAGGAAGGCCACGGCGGCCTCGATCTCGTAGGGGTGGGACTTCTCCAGCGACTCGACCGCATGCCAGCAGAAGTCGGTGGCCCTGAACAGCCAGGCGTGCCACACCTCGTTGCGGTGCAGCAGGCCCACCACCGGCCCCGTGGTGAGGAGTTCGCTGGGCGGATCGTCCACGATGGGCATGAAGGGGGCCGCCGGATAGCCGCGCTGGCTGGGATGGATCGCCGGCAGGGCACCATCTGTCGTGGACACGGCGGTCAGATAGCGGCACACACGCTCGACCCGCTGTCCGCCACAGCGCCCGATGGCGTCCAGAACACGCAGCGCGTGCACGGTGTGCAGCGGCTGGCTGACGGGGCCGCGCAGATCGGGCTCCAGCGCATGGCCGTACCCGCCGTCCTCGTTGCGGTACGCGTCCAGCGCGGTCTCCACCGGGTCGGCGCCCCCGTTCAGGAAGTGGTACGCGAAGAGGCGCTGTTCCAGCACGCGCGCGGTGAGCCAGACGAAGTGCTCGGCGCGGAAGAGCGGGGAGCGTGCCGGGGGAGTGGCAGGGAGTGGGGAAGCTCCTGTTTCGGACATGCGTCAGACCGTAGGGCGGAAAGCGGTCTCGGCAAGGGGTCCCGGCTCAGGCCCACCCCCAGGGGCGGGATACTGGAGTCATGCGGTTGACGGTCTTCTGGCAGCGGATGGCGGATCACTTCGGTCCGGGATACGCCGACACCTTCGCACGCGACCACGTGATGGCGGAGCTCGGCGGTCGCACGGTGCACGGAGCGCTGGACGCAGGCTGGGATGCCAAGGACGTGTGGCGAGTGGTCTGCACGGTCATGGACGTTCCGCGGGAGAAGCACTGATCGGTCACGAAGATCGCAGGACGGTAGTTGATTGTCAGACCAGTGGGCGAGACTTGATCCGTGGCACCCACTGACGAGGCCGGGCAGACGCCCCAGCACGCATCCCCGTTCGGCACGACGCCGCCCGGTCGGCCCCCGGCCGACGCCGCCGGGCCGAGCGCCAGCATGCCGCGCTGGCTGCCGCGCGCCGTGGTGCTCGTCCTCGCCCTCTACGCGGCGTTCCAGCTGGGCACTTGGGCCTTCCATCAGCTCACCGGCCTGCTGATCAATATCCTCATCGCGTTCTTCCTGGCTCTGGCCATCGAGCCCGCGGTGAGCTGGATGGCCTCGCGCGGTATACGCAGGGGGCTGGCGACAGGCTTCGTCTTCCTGGCCGTAATGATCATGGCGGCGGGCTTCGTCACCCTTCTCGGTTCCATGCTCGCGGGCCAGATCATCAAGATCGTCGAGGAGTTCCCGAACTACCTCGACTCCGTCATCAACTGGATCAACACGCACTTCCACACCGAACTCAGACGCGTTGACGTCCAGGAGGGCCTGCTCCGCTCCAACTGGCTGCGCAACTACGTGCAGAACAGCGCCACCGGTGTACTGGACGTGTCCGCCCAGGTCATCGGCGGTCTCTTCCAGCTGCTGACGATCACGCTGTTCTCGTTCTACTTCGCCGCGGACGGCCCGCGGCTGCGCCGCGCGATCTGCTCCGTACTGCCGCCCGCGCGCCAGGCCGAGGTGCTGCGTGCGTGGGAGATTGCCGTCAACAAGACCGGCGGTTACATCTACTCGCGCGGCCTGATGGCGCTCATCTCCGGCATAGCGCACTACATCCTGCTGCAGATCCTGGGGGTGCCCTACGCGCCCGTGCTCGGCGTCTGGGTGGGCCTGGTCTCCCAGTTCATCCCGACCATCGGCACCTACCTCGCGGGCGCCCTGCCCATGCTGATCGCCTTCACGGTCGATCCCTGGTACGCGCTGTGGGTGCTGATCTTCGTCGTGGTGTACCAGCAGTTCGAGAACTACATGCTGCAGCCCAAGCTGACCGCGAAGACCGTCGACATCCACCCGGCCGTCGCCTTCGGTTCGGTCATCGCCGGCACCGCGCTCCTCGGCGCCGTGGGCGCGCTGATCGCCATCCCCGCGGTCGCCACGTTGCAGGCGTTCCTGGGGGCGTATGTGAAGCGGTACGCCGTCACGGACGATCCTCGTGTCCACGGGCACCGGCGAGGCGGATCAAGGCCGGGTCTGCTCACGCGCGCGCGGCAGTTGTGGATACGGCGGCCGGGGCCGGCACAGGACGAAGCGGTGGAAGCCGGGGAGGGTTCCTCCTCCTGAGGCACGGCCCGATGAGCGGGCGCCACTCACTCAGTACGTGAGAACGGCCCACACCCCAGCGCCGATGACGGCAGCCACGTAGCAACCGGTCGCCGCGGCCACGATCCGCCTCCGCACCGGCTCGCTCCAGGACGTGCCGGACAGCAGCCGTGCCAGCACCGGCAGGACGAGCACCGCGTGCAGGCTGACTCCGTGCAGAGGCTTGAGCGGGGCCGTCGAGTGGTAGGCCGCCTCCTGGTGGCCGGTACGGGTGAGCACGACACCGCGCGCGATCATCGCGGCGCCCGAAGCGAGCGCGACGAGCAGGATCGCGAAGCCGGAGCGCACCGCGAGCGCCATCCCCGCGGGACCTGCGGGCCGGTGGCGGAACGAGGTGACAGCGAACACGGTGAGCAGCACCACGAGGACGCCACCGCCCACCGCGAGCGTCATGGACACCGCGGTGTCGAACGGTGTCTCCATGTCGAGGTGCGAGGGCACCCGGCGCCAGGCCTGAAGGGTGATGCCGCCGACCTCCACGACGCAGTCGGCGGCGAACACGACGAGCAGCAGGGCGCGCAGCCGCGAACCGATGCGCAGATACGACGTCACCCAGGTCACCGCGATCAGCGTCGCCCCGAAGGAAAGCCCGAACGTGACGGGCTTGCGCCAGGAGACGGGCCCGTCCCAGGAGCCGCCGTCGACGGCGAACACCACCAGGTGCACGAGGCCGGAGAGGATCAGGAGAAGGCCGACGGCGTGGCAGAGGAGCTCCGCCGGGCGGGATCCCGACCACCAGGCCACCGGGGCCGACGGGCGCGTCGGCACCGTGGAGGCTGTCATCAGGCCCGCCCTCCCGTCCGTAGCGCGACTTCCGCGTGCTGCCCTGCCGCACGCTCGGACGGGTTTCTTGGTCTCCATGCCTTCAGCCTTGTGAGACCGCCCCCTCCGGTCATCGTCCGACCGAAGACACCCGCCGTACGCCGCGGGGAGTAGCCGAACGGGGACGCAGGCACGAACAGCGGCCGCATGGCCAGGAGTCCGGCCTGTTGTCGGACCGCGGACGTAGGGTCGGAGGTGTCGCGTGGGGCGCTTGACACAAAAATCGAACATCCATTCTTATGGAGGCTCCGGCGAAGCTCTCCACGGGTGATTCGACACGGTTTTGAAAGAGATGTACCCGAGTTATCCACAGGCCGGACGGGCGTCGGGGCGCATTGTCAGTGGCAGGCGTTAGCGTCTTTGACGTGAAGCGATCGACTCAAGCAAATCGGGTGGAACCCATGGCAGGAACCGACCGCGAGAAGGCCCTGGACGCCGCGCTCGCACAGATTGAACGGCAGTTCGGCAAGGGCGCAGTAATGCGCATGGGCGAGCGGCCGAACGAGCCCATCGAGGTCATCCCCACCGGGTCGACCGCACTCGACGTCGCGCTCGGCGTCGGCGGCATTCCCCGCGGCCGAGTGGTGGAGGTGTACGGCCCGGAGTCCTCCGGCAAGACGACCCTGACCCTGCACGCGGTGGCGAATGCGCAGCGGGCCGGAGGCCAGGTGGCCTTCGTGGACGCGGAGCACGCCCTCGACCCCGAGTACGCGCGAAAGCTCGGCGTCGACGTCGACAACCTGATCCTGTCCCAGCCGGACAACGGCGAGCAGGCTCTGGAAATCGTGGACATGCTGGTCCGCTCCGGCGCCCTCGACCTGATCGTCATCGACTCCGTCGCCGCGCTCGTCCCGCGCGCGGAGATCGAGGGCGAGATGGGCGACTCCCACGTGGGTCTGCAGGCCCGTCTGATGAGCCAGGCGCTGCGGAAGATCACCAGTGCGCTCAACCAGTCCAAGACCACGGCGATCTTCATCAACCAGCTCCGCGAGAAGATCGGCGTGATGTTCGGCTCCCCGGAGACCACGACCGGTGGCCGGGCGCTGAAGTTCTACGCCTCGGTGCGCATGGACATCCGCCGCATCGAGACCCTGAAGGACGGCACGGACGCGGTCGGCAACCGCACCCGGGTCAAGGTCGTCAAGAACAAGGTCGCCCCGCCCTTCAAGCAGGCCGAGTTCGACATCCTCTACGGCCAGGGCATCAGCCGCGAGGGCGGCCTGATCGACATGGGCGTGGAGCACGGCTTCGTCCGCAAGGCCGGCGCCTGGTACACGTACGAGGGCGACCAGCTCGGCCAGGGCAAGGAGAACGCGCGCAACTTCCTGAAGGACAACCCCGACCTGGCCAACGAGATCGAGAAGAAGATCAAGGAGAAGCTGGGCGTCGGCGTACGTCCGCAGGAGCCCACCGCTGAGCCGGGCGCGGACGCTGCCGTCTCCGCCACCGCGGACGAGGCCGCGAAGGTGCCGGCCCCGGCGCCGGCCAAGGCGGCGAAGGCCAAGGCCCCGGCTGCCAAGAGCTGACCCCGTGACACGGCGAACCGACTGGGCCGAGTACGCCGACCAGGACACTCCGCGCATGCGGGGCGGGGGAGGCGACGGGGGTTCTGCCGGGCTGGGCGGCGATGCATACGAGGACAATGCGGGGCGCGGCACGGACGGGGGACACGGCCGCGCGGAGTCGTACGGCACGGGGGGCTCGCACGGCGACAGCGCATACCGGGACGGCGGGTCGTACGGGGACGACCGGTCGTACGGCGAGGGCGAGTCGTCCGGGGGCGGGGAGTGGCCGGACGATGGCTCGGTGCGTGGCTCCGGCCCGTCCGGCGGTCGCTCGCGCCGTCGTGGCGGCGCGGCCCGTGATGGCGCGGGGCGTGGTGCGGGCGGTTCCCGCGGACGTCGGCAGCGACGTCGTGGCGAGCCGTCCGGTGAGGACGGGGGCACCTCCTCCTCGTCGAGGGCCGAGCAGGAGGAGTCCTCAGGGGACCCGGTGGAGCGAGCGCGGGCGATCTGCTTGCGCCTGCTCACCGGGACCCCGCGCACGCGCAAGCAACTCGCCGACGCGCTGCGCAAGCGGGAGATTCCGGACGCGGCCGCGGAGGAGGTGCTGTCGCGGTTCGAGGAAGTCGGGCTGATCAACGACAGCGCGTTCGCGGACGCCTGGGTGGAGTCCCGGCACCACGGCCGGGGGCTCGCCCGGCGGGCGCTGGCCCAGGAGCTGCGGACCAAGGGCGTCGACTCCACGCTGATCGACGCGGCAGTCTCCCAGCTCGACTCGGAGCAGGAAGAAGCGACGGCACGCGAACTAGTCGCCCGCAAGTTGCGCTCCACGCGCGGCCTCGACCGCGAAAAGCGGCTGCGCCGCCTCGCGGGCATGCTCGCCCGCAAGGGCTACTCCGAGGGCATGGCGCTGCGGGTGGTCCGGCAAGCGCTGGAGGAGGAGGGGGAGGACACGGAGTTCCTCGGGGAGGAGGGGTTCTGACGGGGCAGGAGCCATCGAGGCGTGGCCGCCGGGATGCCTGCCACGCTCAGTAGGGCGTGACCGTCGAACCCGGCGGCGTTCCCTTTTCTAGCCAGTGCTTTCGTCGCCCGCATCGAGGCCATGTCGGACGGCGAGTGAGTACCGGCGTCGGCGACGACCGATAGGCCGACCGAGCGCCTATGACGCCACTGGCAGCCCCGCCGCCTTCCACGCCTGGAACCCGCCGACGAGATCGGTGGCCCGTCCCAACCCCAAGCCGTGCAGCGATGCCGCCGCGAGGCTCGAGGCGTACCCCTCGTTGCAGATCACCACGACCCGCACCTCGTGACTCGTGGCCTCCGGCACGCGGTGGCTGCCCTGCGGGTCGAGGCGCCACTCCAGCTCGTTGCGCTCGACGACGAGGGCGCCCGGGATGAGGCCGTCCCGCTCGCGCAGGGCGGCGTATCGGATGTCGACCAGGAGGGCCTCGCCGGCGCGAGCAGCGTCGTACGCCTCCTTCGGCTCGATCCGCTCGTAGCCCCCGCGCACCCGCTCCAGCAGCTCGTCGATGCCGACGGGCTGATCGCCCGCACCGCCCGCTTGCCCGCGGACCGGACCGTCGCCGCTCACTGCCAGTCCTCCGGGCGCTCGACCTGCTCCAGGCGCAGGACCTGGCCGACGCGGCTGTAGCGGCGGATCTGCGGCAGCGGCGGGTAGTAGGCGTGAACGGAGACCGCGTGCTGGTCGGTGGACTCGTTGAGCACCTCGTGGACGTGATGGCGCCCGAAGGCACGCCCCTTGCCGGTCGGCAGCCGCCGCTCGCGGTCCACGCCCTCGGTGAGCTCCAGGGTCTTCCAGCCGTCGGCGGGCAGACGGGCGGCGAGCGAGTTCTCCTTGAGCTCACCGGCCGCCGTCACGAAGGCGCCGACGGACTCGGCGTGGTCGTGCCAGCCGGTGCCCGTGCCTGGCGGCCAGCCGATCAGCCAGGCCTCGCTGCCGCCGGGCCCCTCCAGGCGCACCCAGGTGCGGCCCTCGGGATCGAGCGGGAGTGAGGCGATCAGCTCCGCGTCGGCGGCCGTACGCCGTACGAAGTCGAGGAGGTCCGCCTGCGTCGGGACCTGGGCGGGGGCGGCGGTGGAGGGAGGGGCAGAAGGAGAGACAGACACGTGGCACCGTCCTGAAGAAGAGTTCGCGGGGGCGCGCGTCAGCACTGGAAGGCGCGCGGAAGGAGTGGGATGCGAATTCAGCAGGACGGGCGACACACGCAGCCCGCGTAGCGGACGAGGTCCATATGGACCCTCCGCCACAGGCGCGCAAAGGTGTCGGTCACGATCCGGAGTACACCATTGACGGTGCAGAGCGGTCAACTCACCGTCATGGGATGTCTCCTGTGTTCAGGCAGGTGAAGAGCCCGGGTTCTCGTGCTGCGGAGCACTGGTCGGTTTGGCATCGGGCGCGTCGGCGGTCTCCGTAGGAGTACTGAGAGCGGCGTCCAACAGGTGCAGGATTTCCGAATTGATGGAGCGCCGGTCGGCGGCTGCCCGTGCAGTTAGCCGGGCATGCAGATCTTCAGGAATGCGCAACGCAAATCGAATCATGATGCTAGTTTGACATCATGGCGACGTCACCAACAGACCGGGATGTCGGACATGCCCGATACGCCTATCGGCTCCGCGTGTCGGGCGGCGCTCAAGCGGCCCTGCTCGGTGAGTGGGACCGGTGCCGCTGGATTTGGAACGAGTGCGTGGCCCGCTCGAAGAACGCGTACGCCAACGGTGAGAAGATCGGCCCGGCCGCACTGGACAGGATGTTGACCGAGGCGCGGGCAGTCACTCCGTGGCTCCGTGAAGGCAGTAGCGTGCCGCAGCAGCAGCTCATCCGTGACTTCGGCAAGGCCCGGTCCAAGGCGATCAAGGACATCAAGGACCGGTTGCCGATGCATCGGCGGGCAGGGATGCCGAGGTGGAAGAGGAAGCGCAAAGCTCTGCCAACGCTGAACTACACAAAGCGCGGTTTCCGGCTCAAGGATGGCAAGCTGCATCTCGCTGGCGGAATCATCCTGACTGTTGTGTGGTCGCGTGACCTTCCCGCTGCACCGACGTCCGTCCGCGTGTATCAGGACAGCATCAGGCACTGGTACTGCTCGTTCGTCGTCCCTGTCTGTGTGCAACCGCTGCCGGAGACCGGCTGCGTGATCGGCATCGACTGGGGTGTGAGGGTGACCGCGACCACCACCAGCGCCATGCATGACCTACCCCATCCTGCGCACGGCAGGAAGGCTAAAGAGAAGCTGAGCCGGTACGACCGAATGATGGCTCGGCGTAAGTCGAAGAGGGGGCAGGCGAGCTCCAAGGGTTACCGAAAGGTCAAACGTCCGTGTGTCAAGCTGCACAAGAAGGTCGCCCGGCAGCGCCAGGACACGGGTCGTAAATGGGCCAAGAGAGTCGTTCTCGATCACGATGCCCTTGCGGTCGAGGACTTCAAGCCGAAATTCCTTTCGAAGACGATGATGGCCCGCAAGGCCGCCGACGCCGCCATCGGAGCTACCAAGACAGCTCTGATCGAGATGGGGCGTAAGCACGGGCGATCCGTGCACCTGGTACATCCTGCGCACACCACGATGGACTGCGGACGCTGCGGAGCGAGAGCCAAGCACGCACTGCCGCTGGGTGAGCGCACCTACACATGCACCGCGTGTGGCGCTGTCTCACCGAGAGACAAGAACTCCGCCCGCGTGATGCTCGTCCGGGCTGGTCTGGCCCCGGCTGGTGTCGATCGTGTCAGACCTGGTCGCTCGCTGAGCGATCAGGCAGCGTGAGTCAGGGATCCCCACTTATGCCTGAGGGAGCATGCATCTCTCTGGAGGGGAGCAGTCAATATGTGGACCGTAGGGACTGATTCCGTGCGCGGGGCAGTACTCGCCATAGAGTGTGGCCGCTGATTGATGATTCTGCCGCGGCCGCATGACGATGCTCTGGGGCTCATCAGCGCGATCCGGCCTTGGCTTCGGCCTCCGCCTTCGCCGGTCCTCCCAGCGTCGCCTCCGCCGCCGAGTAGAGGTCGGCCGGGCGCACCCCGCCCAGCGCCGTGACCAGGCGCCCGTCCGGGCGTACCAGCAGCACGGTGTGGGCGGCCGCACCGGGATAGCTCTCGGCGACCAGCAGCTCGGCGTGGTGCGGCAGCGCGGCCACCGCGGCCGCCAGCCGGGGCATGATCCCGGCGGACATCCAGTGCTTGCGGTCCCACACCCCCGTACCCGGCGCGATCAGCACCACCAGCAGGGCGTCGCGCCCGAGCCGGTCCCGCAGCTGCACGAAGGTGCCGTCCTCCGCTGTGACCCGCACATCGGTGACCGGCTCGCCGGGCGCCGTGTCCACGGGGACCTCGGCTTCGAGGTGCCGGGGCGCGAGCGGGGAGGCGGCGTACGCTCCCGGCGCACCAAGCGTCCCGCGTCCCAGGTGACCGTCCGTGAGTAGCGCGTCGTGGCCGCGGGCCGAGCCGGGCAGGCGCAGCCCTCCGCCGCCGCGCAGCAGCGGCAACGCCTGGTCGGCCGCGCGCAGCCGGCCCGCGACGACGCCGCGTCGCTCCGCCTGGTAGCTGTCGAGCAGCGCCTCGTGCGGCCCGTGGTGCCAGGCGAGCGCCAGCTTCCAGGCCAGGTTGTCGGCGTCCCTGAGCCCCTCGTCGAGCCCCTGCGCGCCCAGCGCGCCGAGCAGGTGCGCCGCGTCCCCCGCGAGGAAAACCCGGCGGACCCGCCAGCGGCGGGCCAGACGGTGGTGGACCGTGTGGACACCGGTGTCGAGGAGTTCGTACGGCGGCGTCGGGCCCCCGGTCCAGCCGGCCAGGGTCTCCCGGATGCGGGCGAGCAGCAGCTCGGGCGTGACCAGGTCCTTGCCCGGCGGCAGCAGCCAGTCCAGGCGCCACACGCCGTCCGGGAGGGGGCGGGCGGTCACCTCCCCGGCCGAGGGCCCGGACGTCCGCCACGGCGGCATCCGGTGGAGCAATGCTTCGTCCGCCCACGGAAGTTCCGTGCGCAGCGCGGCCACGGCGTGTCGCTCCACCGCGGTACGGCCCGGGAAACGGATGTCCTGGAGTTTGCGCACGGTGGAGCGCGGGCCGTCGCAGCCGACCAGGTAACTGCCGCGCCACCAGGTGCCCTTGGGGCCGCGGGTGTGGGCGGTGACCCCCGAGGCCTCCTGCTCGACAGTGTCGAGGCGGCTGTCCACGGCGACCTCGACGAGGGGCTCGGTGGCCAGGGCGGCGCGCAGGGCGCCGGTCAGGACGTGCTGGGCGATGTGCAGGGGGGCGGGTTCATGGTCGCCGAAGGTGACTTCGCGCATCACCTGCTTGCGTCGCATCGACCGCCATCCGGCCCAGTGGGCCCCTTCCCGCGCGAGCGGCTGGCCGGTCAGCCGCTCCATCAGGGCGGCGGTGTCCTCGCGCAGGACCACGGTGCGCGCGGGGCGTGGTTCGTCCTTGCCGGGGCCTTCGTCCAGCACGACGCAGGGCACTTCCTGACGGGCCAACGCCAGGGCGAGCGTGAGCCCGACGGGTCCCGCTCCGACGATGATCACCGGGTCCACGGCGCGGCGCCCCCTGCCCGCGGCGGCGTCCTGACGGACGTATGTGAACAGGAAGTTGGAGCAGGGTGCACGATCACAGAACGTATGCAACCCATTGGCGGGGTTTGCGTCAAGCGACGGAGGCAGTGGCGATCATGCCACTGCCTCCGTGTCGTCCGTGCTGTTTGACTGGCCGTCAGAGATAGGTCCGGGTACCGGGGAGGCCGCCGCCTTCCCCACCGGTCCCGAAGCCACCGCCCACCGCGGCCGGATTGACCTCCACCGTGTCCTCGCTGAGGACCGCGCCCGTGCTCCTCTTGCTGCGCCGCAGCCTGCCCTCCAGCCAGCTCGCGAAGCTGGTGAGGAGGAAGTTGACCACGATGTAGATGATCGCCACTCCGATGAAGCTCTGGATGACGTCGGCGTAGTTGGCGGCGAAGGTGCTGCGTGCGTTGAGCAGCTCCGCGTAGCCGAGCAGGACGCCACCCAGCGCGGTGTCCTTCACGATGACCACCAGCTGGCTGACGATGGCCGGCAGCATGGCCGTCACCGCCTGCGGAAGCAGGATGCTGGTCATCGTCTGGCCCTTGCGCAGACCGATCGCGTACGCGGCCTCCGTCTGCCCCTTCGGGAGCGCCAGGATGCCGGCCCGGACGATCTCGGCGAGGACCGAGGCATTGTAGAGCACCAGGCCGGTCACGACCGCGAACAGGGGCCGGTCCTCGGCGGTTACGTTCGTGTAGCGGGCGTAGAACTCGTTCGCGAACAGCATCAGCAGGAGCACCGGGATCGAGCGGAAGAACTCGACCACCACTCCGGCCGGCACCCGCACCCACCGGTGGTCGGACATACGCGAGATGCCGAAGAAGGCGCCCAGCGGAAGGGCGATGATCATGGCGAGTGCCGCGGCCTTCAGGGTGTTGCCGAGGCCGGGCAGCAGATACGTCGTCCACGCGTCGGATGTGGTGAACGGCTGCCACAGGGACCACTTCAGCTGGCCCTTGTCGTCCATCACTCGCCAGATCCACCACGCCAGGAGGGCGAGTAGAGCGACGAAGACCACCGACAGGAGGACGTTGCGCCGCTTGGCCCGGGGGCCGGGGGCGTCGTAGAGGACCGAGCTCATCGCTTCACCGCCAGTCGCTTGCCCAGCCAGCCGAGGATGAGGCCGGTGGGAAGGGTCAGAACCACGAACCCGAAGGCGAAGACCGCGGCGATGAGCAGCGTCTGAGCCTCGTTCTCGAACATTGTCTTCATCAGAGCGGCGGCCTCGGCCACGCTGATCGCGGCCGCGACGGTGGTGTTCTTGGTCAGCGCGATCAGCACGTTGGCCAGCGGGCCGATGACCGAACGGAACGCCTGCGGCAGCACGATGAGCCGGAGGGTCTGACTGAAGCTCAGGCCGATGGCGCGGGCCGCCTCGGCCTGCCCGAGCGGGACCGTGTTGATGCCGGACCGCAGCGCCTCACAGACAAAGGCAGAGGTGTAGGCGATGAATCCGAGCACCGCCAGCCTGAAGCCCTGCACCTTGAAGTCGGAAGCGCCCAGCGTCACGCCGAAGATGTCGGCGAGGCCGAGCGAGTTGAAGACGATGATGACCGTCAGGGGGATGTTCCGGACGATGTTGACGTAGGCGGTGCCGAACCCGCGCATCAGCGGGACAGGGCTGACCCGCATCCCGGCCAGCAGGGTGCCCCAGACCAGGGAGCCGAGGGCGGAGATGGCGGTGAGTTTCACCGTCATCCAGAACGCCCCCAGGACGTCATAACCTTGAAGAAAGTCGAACACGATCTCCCGCGCTTCCGGGTGTGTGGCGTACGAGGAGGGTGTGGCGCGCCGCCGCCGTGATCGCGGCTGGCGGCGGCGCGCCCCTGTGGAACCCTGCGGTGGCTGCGGTTTCCTGGACTACTGGACGATGACGCCGATCTTCGGGGCGGGCTCGTACTTGTAGTTGGCCGGGCCGAAGTTCTTCTCGACGTCCTTCTTCCAGGTGCCGTCGCTGACCATGCTCGTCAGGGCGTCGTTGATCTTGTTGACGGTCGCGGTGTCACCCTTCTTCACGCCGATGCCGTAGTTCTCGTTGCTGAGCTTGAGCCCGAGGAGCTTGAACTGGCCCTTGTACTGGGCCTGCGAGGCGTAGCCCGCGAGGATCGAGTCGTCTGTGGTCAGCGCGTCCACGGCGCCGCTCTGGAGGCTGGAGACGCACTCCGAGTAGCCGCTGTTCTCCTTGAGGTTGACCTTGGGAGCGATCTTCACAATCTTCTGCGCCGAGGTGGAGCCGGTCACGGAGCACAGCTTCTTGCCGTTGAGGTCCGTGCCCTTGGTGATCTTCGAGTCGCTCTTGACCAGCAGGTCCTGGTGGGCCAGGAAGTAGGGGCCGGCGAAGTCGACCTTCTGCTTGCGCTCGTCGGTGATCGAGTACGAGGCAACGATGAACTTGACGTCGCCGCGCTGCAGCGCGTTCTCGCGGTCGGCGCTCTTGGTCTCGACGAATTCGATCTGGTTCGGCTTGTAGCCGAGCTTCCCGGCCACATAGGTCGCCACGTCCACGTCGAAGCCGGAGAAGGAACCGTTCGGCTCCTTCAGGCCGAGGCCCGGCTGGTCGTACTTGATGCCGATCTTGATCTTCTTGCCGCCACCGGACGAACTGCTGCTGTTGTTGTCGCTCGACCCACAAGCCGTGGCACCCACAGCGAGGGCGAGCACGGCGGCCGAAGCGGCGGTGACCTTGCGGAGCTTCATGGTGAACATCCTTTGGCTGGTGAAGAGAGAGGGGCCGGCGGTGGCCGGCTGAGCGAGGCGAACCGTCAGTGGTGAAGGATCTTCGACAGGAAGTCCTTCGCCCGGTCGCTGCGCGGATTGCTGAAGAACTGGTCTGGCGCAGCCTCCTCGACGATTCGGCCGTCCGCCATGAACACCACGCGGTTTGCAGCCGATCGTGCGAAGCCCATCTCATGGGTGACGACGATCATGGTCATGCCGTCGCGGGCGAGCTGCTGCATGACCTCGAGGACCTCGTTGATCATCTCCGGGTCGAGAGCCGACGTCGGCTCGTCGAAGAGCATGACCTTCGGGTCCATGGCCAGGGCCCGCGCGATGGCGACGCGCTGCTGCTGGCCGCCGGAGAGCTGTGCGGGGTACTTGTCCGCCTGGGTGGCCACGCCGACCCGGTCGAGCAGGGCCCGGGCCTTCTCCTCGGCCTTCTTCTTGTCGGCCTTGCGGACCTTGATCTGGCCCAGCATCACGTTCTCGAGCACGGTCTTGTGCGCGAAGAGGTTGAAGGACTGGAAGACCATGCCGACGTCGGCGCGCAGCCGGGCAAGCTCCTTGCCCTCCTGGGGCAGCGCCTTGCCGTCGATCGTGATCGAGCCCGAGTCGACTGTTTCCAGGCGGTTGATGGTGCGGCACAGGGTGGACTTACCGGACCCGGAGGGCCCGATGACCACGACGACCTCGCCGCGGGCGATCGTCAGGTCGATGTCCTGGAGTACGTGCAACGCGCCGAAGTGCTTGTTGACGCTCTTCAGGACGACCAGTTCGCCGGTCGCGGCCACATCTTCCTTGGCCACCGATACTTCGGTCATCGCTATCGGGCTCCGTCCTCCTCGGTTTCGGAGGACAGTAGTAACCCCGTTCCACCAGCGTCATTACATCTGAGGGGAATCTGAGCATCACGATCCGATAGCAATCGGACACATGTCGTAGCAGATGCGCGGGGGCCGGTATCGGCCGGGTAACTAAAGCGGTCCGCAACCGGAACCCACTTGACGCCGTCCTCGTCCATCAGCGTGACTGCGTTGTGCACGCGCGCGTGCACACGTTCTTCCGTCCAGCTCTATCCATCCTGATCGTACGGCCGATGAACCGAAGGAGGCCCGGATGAGACTGCTCCTCGTCGAGGACGACAACCATGTCGCCGCCGCTCTTTCTGCGGTTCTGGCGCGGCACGGGTTCGACGTCACGCACGCGCGTAGCGGCGAGGAAGCTCTCCAGGCGCTCGTTCCGGAGGGCGACGGCTTCGGCGTCGTCCTGCTCGACCTGGGCCTGCCCGACCAGGACGGCTACGAGGTCTGCGGCAAGATCCGCAAGCGCACCGGCACCCCGGTGATCATGGTCACCGCGCGCTCCGACGTCCGCTCCCGTATCCACGGCCTCAACCTCGGCGCCGACGACTACGTCGTGAAGCCGTACGACACCGGGGAACTGCTCGCCCGTATCCACGCCGTCAGCCGGCGCAGCGTCCACGAGGACGCCGGGGCGGGCGGCGACCACGAGCTGCGCCTCGGGTCCATGCTCATCGAACTGCCCACCCGGCAGGTCAGCGTGGACGGTTCGGTTGTCCAACTGACCCGCAAGGAGTTCGATCTTCTCGCCCTCCTTGCGCAGCGCCCCGGGGTCGTCTTCCGCCGGGAGCAGATCATCAGCGAGGTGTGGCGCACCAGCTGGGAGGGGACCGGACGCACCCTGGAGGTGCACGTTGCGTCCCTGCGCGCCAAGCTGCGCATGCCGGCGCTGATCGAGACCGTACGCGGCGTCGGTTACCGGCTTGTCGCCCCGGCCTCGTAGCGTGCACGGGTGCGTACTCGTCTTCTTCCGCTGCTGATCGTCCTGATGGCGGCCGTGCTGCTAGCGCTCGGTATCCCGCTCGCCGTGAGCGTGGCCGCCGCTCAGCAGCAGAAGGTCGTCGTCGACCGGATCGACGACACGGCGCGCTTCGCGTCCCTCGCCCAGTTCGTCACGGACGCCTGCGCCTTCACGCGTACGTCCACGGACGAGCGACTCAAGACTCTGAGCAGTGAACTCGCCAGCTATTACGGCGTCTACGGCATCCGGGCCGGGGTGTTCTGCCGCACTGACATCCCCATGGCCCAGGCGCCGCAGGACTTCTACCTCCCCGACCAGGGCGAGGTGCGCGATGCCTTCGCCGAGGCCCTGCTCAGCCGCCGCAGCCACGACCCCAAGCAGGTGTGGCCCTGGCAGCGCCACCGCCTGGTCGTCGCCTCACCGGTCATCCGGGACGGCGATGTCGTGGCGGTCGTCGTCACCGACTCGCCCACCGGGGCGCTGCGTTCGCGGATCCTGCACGGCTGGCTGGTCATCGGCGTGGGTGAGATCGCCGCGATGCTGCTGGCCGTCGGCGCCGCGCTCCGGCTCACCGGCTGGGTGCTCAGGCCGGTACGGGTGCTGGACGCCACCACGCACGCGATCGCGAGCGGCCGCCTGAAGTCCCGAGTGGCGGCCGCCGGCGGTCCTCCGGAACTCCGGCGCCTGGCCCGCTCGTTCAACGAGATGGCGGACAACGTCGAGGACGTACTGGAGCAGCAGCGCGCCTTCGTCGCCGACGCCTCGCACCAGTTGCGCAACCCCCTTGCGGCGCTGCTGCTGCGCATCGAACTGCTCGCTCTCGAACTGCCGGAGGACAACGAGGAGATCGCATCGGTCCGCACCGAGGGCAAGCGCCTCGCGGAGGTCCTCGACGACCTGCTCGACCTGGCCCTGGCCGAGCACACCGAGGCCGACCTGCGGATCACCGACATCGGCGCGCTGACCGCCGAGCGCGTCGCGGCCTGGACGCCGACCGCTGAGGCCAAGGGTGTACGGCTGGTGGGAAACTGCCCGCCGACCACCGCCTGGGCCGACCCGGTCACGCTCTCCAGTGCCCTGGACGCAGTGATCGACAACGCGGTCAAGTTCACGCCGAGGGACGAGTGCGTCGAGGTCTCGGTCGCGGCCGACGGCGACAGCTCGACCGTCGTGGTCACCGACAACGGTCCGGGCCTGACCGACGAGGAACTCGCCCGCGTCGGCGACCGTTTCTGGCGCAGCAGCCGCCATCAGAACATCAAGGGCTCCGGCCTCGGCCTGTCCATCTCGCGCACGCTGCTCGCCGCGGGCGGCGGTTCGATCTCGTACGGCCGTCACGAGCCGCACGGGCTCACGGTGACGGTGTCCGTGCCGAGGAACAGCCCGGCCGTTTGACCGAGAGGTGGCACCGCTACGGCTTGACCGAGCGGTAGTAGCGCCGGGCGCCCTCGTGCAGGGCCAGTGGGTCGGTGTAGATCGCGGTGCGCAGGTCGACGAGCTGCGCGGAGTGGACCCTCGTGCCGATGCCGTCCCGGCTCCTGATCACGGTGCGAGTTATCCACTCGGTGAGTCGGGGGTCCATGTCCTTGCGTGTCATCAGCAGGTTGGAGACCGCCAGTGTCGGCACGGCGATGCCGTTCTGGATGCTGGGGTAGGCCGACTCCGGCATGTTGGTGGCGCGGTAGTAGTGAGTGGCCTGGTCCTGCTTGTGCAGCTCGGCGACGAGGTCGGGCTTGATCGGCACGAACCGGAAGGTGAAGGTGTCGGCGAGCTTCTGCAGCCCCTCCGTGGGCAGCCCGCCCGACCAGAAGAACGCATCGATCTTGCCGTGCTTCAGCCGGTCCGGACCGGTGTCGATGCCATCGGCGGAGGGGGTGATGTCCTTCGTCGCGTCGATCCCGGCCGCCTTGAGCACCCGGTCGGCGATCAGCCGCACACCCGAGCTCGGCGGCCCTATGGCCACCCGCTTGCCCTTGAGGTCCGCGACGGATCTGATGCGCGAGTCGCGCGGGACGACGAGCTGCACATAGTCGTCGTACAGGCGGGCGACACCACGCAGCTTGTCGGCGCCGGGGTTGTGGGCCGCGAGCTCGTACGTCTCCACCGCGTCGGCCGCGGCGATGGTGAAGTCGGCCTGGCCGGTCGCCACCCGCTTGACGTTCTCCTGGGATCCGTCGCTGGTCAGCAGCTTCACCTTGAGGTCCGGCATGTCCCTGTCGAGCGCGGTGCGCAGCAGCTTGCCGTACTGCTGGTACACACCGGCCGGCGTTCCCGTGCTCAACGTGATCGTTCCGCTCGGAGGGGCCTCGCCCAGGGGCAGCAGCCACCACAGCAGCAACCCGAAGGCGACGAAGCCGGCAGCCGCACCCTGCAGGGCCCGGCGTCTGCCGATCCGGGGGAACATCTTGGACATGCGAGGGATCCTGCCAGCCGGAACGCGGTGCTGACCAGGGCTGCTGACCAGGCAGGGGTCACAACGGGATCACGACCGGGCGTTGTCAGTGGCGGTCGATACAGTCGCGGTATGAGCTCATCGCCCGCCGACCTGGTTCGCCAATTCCACCTCGCCGTCGGGCTCGACGCCCGCAGTACGCCCACCGAGGTGCCGCCCTCGCTGGCCGCCCATCGCGGAGAACTGCTCGCGGAGGAGGCCGCGGAGGTCGCCGAGGTCTCGGTCACCGGCCCGCTCGACAGGCTCGCCCACGAACTGGCCGACGTCGTCTACGTGGCCTACGGCACTGCCCTCGTCCACGGCATCGACCTCGACGCGGTGATCGCCGAGATCCACCGCTCCAACATGACCAAGCTGGGCCCCGACGGCCTGGTCGCCCGCCGCGCCGACGGCAAGGTCCTCAAGGGCGACCACTACGAGGCCCCGGACGTGTCCGCTGTGCTGCGCCGGCAGGGGTGGGCGCCCGACGGTCTGTGAGGTCTTGCGACAGGGCTGCCTACGGGCCTGCCGGGCGTTTGGCGGTCGGTGGGTGCGCGGCCGGGGGTAGTTCTGGGGCGTGGCCCCTCGGCAGGGTTCGTATGCGTCCACCGGGCGATGGGTCTTCGCACCGGGGCGACGGCCTGCCCGGGGCCGGCCACCGAGCGCGAGGAGGAGATCCTCAAACCGGTCGCCGAGGGCCACTCCTCGAAGGAGATCGGCGAACTGCTCTTCATCAGCGCGAAGACGGTCGAGCGCCACGGCGCGAACCTGCTGCACGAACTGGGCATGCGCGACCGCCTGGAACTCACCCCCTATGCGATCCGCGCGGGGCTGATCGAGCCCTGAGCCCCCGGTTGTCCACAGGGCGACCGGAGACACTTCCGGCACCGCCTACCCTTGTCACATGAGCAGCATCGACCGGAGCCAGGCAGTGGGCGTGAAGACCTACGAAGTCCGCACCTATGGGTGCCAGATGAACGTCCACGATTCCGAGCGATTGTCCGGGCTGCTCGAAGAGGCCGGGTACGTGCGTGCGCCCGAGGGCTCCGACGGCGACGCCGACGTCGTCGTCTTCAACACCTGCGCCGTCCGCGAGAACGCCGACAACCGGCTGTACGGCAACCTCGGCCGCCTCGCGCCGAAGAAGGCCTCGCGGCCCGGGATGCAGATCGCGGTCGGCGGCTGTCTCGCGCAGAAGGACCAGGACACCATCGTGAAGAAGGCGCCCTGGGTGGACGTCGTCTTCGGCACGCACAACATCGGCAAGCTGCCGGTTCTGCTGGAACGCGCGCGCGTGCAGGAAGAGGCCCAGGTCGAGATCGCCGAGTCCCTGGAGGCGTTCCCCTCGACCCTGCCGACGCGCCGCGAGAGCGCGTACGCGGCGTGGGTGTCGATCTCCGTCGGCTGCAACAACACCTGCACCTTCTGCATCGTCCCGGCCCTGCGCGGCAAGGAGAAGGACCGCCGTACCGGCGACATCCTCGCCGAGATCGAGGCCCTGGTCGCCGAGGGCGTCTCCGAGATCACCCTGCTCGGACAGAACGTCAACGCGTACGGCTCCGACATCGGCGACCGCGAGGCCTTCAGCAAGCTGCTGCGCGCCTGCGGAAAGGTCGAGGGCCTGGAGCGCGTCCGCTTCACCTCCCCGCACCCGCGCGACTTCACCGACGACGTGATCGCGGCGATGGCGGAGACCCCGAACGTGATGCCGCAGCTGCACATGCCGCTGCAGTCCGGCTCGGACACGGTCCTTAAGGCGATGCGCCGCTCGTACCGGCAGGAGCGCTACCTCGGGATCATCGAGAAGGTGCGGGCTGCCATCCCGCACGCCGCGATCACCACCGACATCATCGTGGGCTTCCCCGGCGAGACCGAGGAGGACTTCGAGCAGACCCTGCATGTGGTCCGTGAGGCGCGGTTTGCACAGGCCTTCACCTTCCAGTACTCCAAGCGCCCCGGCACCCCGGCCGCGACCATGGAGAACCAGATCCCGAAGGAGGTCGTCCAGGCGCGTTACGAGCGTCTCGTCGCCCTCCAGGAGGAGATCTCCTGGGAGGAGAACAAGAAGCAGGTCGGCCGCACCCTGGAGCTGATGGTCGCCGAAGGCGAGGGCCGCAAGGACGGCGCCACCCACCGCCTCTCCGGCCGCGCCCCCGACAACCGCCTGGTCCACTTCACCAAGCCCGAGCAGGAGGTGCGACCCGGCGACGTGGTCACGGTCGAGATAACGTACGCCGCCCCGCACCACCTGCTCGCCGAGGGCGCCGTCCTCGACGTGCGCCGCACGCGCGCGGGGGACGCCTGGGAGAAGCGCAACGCGGCCGAGGCGGCGAAGCCGGCGGGCGTGCTGCTGGGCCTGCCGAAGATCGGCGTGCCCGAGCCGCTGCCGGTCGCGACGGGGAGCGGCTGCGGCTGCGACTGACCGGTCCGCCCGGCGCGGTGTCAGCCGCCAGGCGCCGGGGTTACCCTGCCGATCATGCTTGTCGTCGCCGCACTCTGCCCGTGCCCGCCGCTGCTCGTGCCCGAGGTCGCTGCGGGTGCCGCCGCCGAGATGGACGTCGCGCGTGCCGCGTGCACGGACGCGCTCGGTGTGCTCGCGGCCGCCCGGCCCGACCGGCTCGTCGTCGTCGGTCCGGCAGACGAGAGCGGCCGAGGCCCGTATCCGGAGGGCACGCGGGGCTCCTTCCGCGGCTTCGGCGTCGACGTGGACGTACGGCTCGGCAGGCCCAAGCACGCCGAGGCCGAAGACCCGGTCCCGGCGGCCTCGGAGCGGTCGCTTCCGCCCTCGCTGGCGGTGGCCGCGTGGCTGCTGCAGCGCACCGGTTGGTCCGACGCCCCGATCGAGGGACTCGGTGTGGGGGAACCTCTGGCTGCCGAGCGGTGTATTGAAGTCGGAAGGGAAATCGCCGCCGGGGCCGAGCGGGTGGCGCTGCTGGTCATGGGCGACGCCAGCGCCTGCCGCACGCTCAAGGCCCCCGGTTACCTCGACGAGCGCGCGGCGCCCTTCGACGCGGCGGTCGCGCGTGCGCTGGGAGCGGCGGACGTGGCGGCCCTCAAAGCGCTGGACACCGAGCTGGCGTCCGAGCTGAAGGCATCGGGCCGAGCTCCGTGGCAGGTCCTCGCGGGCGCGGCCGAGGGCTCGGACCTCGCAGGCGCGCTGCTGTACGAGGACGCGCCGTACGGTGTGGGCTACATGGTCGCGACCTGGTCGTAGCGGCGGGGGCAAACGGCGGACGGCCGGGAGCCCAGGGCCCCGCGGCCGTCCGTCGATGTGCCGTGCCGTTCAGGAAGCAGGCGGCGTGGAGTCCGGCGGTGCGGTCGTGCCACCGCCTGCCCCCGTGCCGTCCTTGTGCGCGAGTCGGTCCATGGCGCCCTTGGCCTTGCCGGTCCCGGTGTGGATCTTGTCGCTGTACTTGCCCTTGGTCTTCTCGTCGACGACCTTCGCGGCCCTGTCGAGACCGTGCGTGATCTTGTCCCCGTGCTGCTGCGCGAGGCCGGAGACCTTGTCCTTGGCCGGGTTGAGCTTGGCCTTGAGGTTGTTCAGGAGACCCATGGTCCACCTTCCGTTGTTCCCGGACTCGGCACGCCCCGTCGGCCCACTCGCGCCAGGGCGGTTACGTGCGGGCGTCCTCGCCGGCGTCCCTGTCGGCCGCCTCCTCGGCGGACTGCTGCTTGGGGATCTCGACGCCCTCGGCGGAGGCGGACTCGGCGGCCTCCGTCGTCTCCGGCTCGCCCTCGGTCAGCTCCTCGGCCTCGGCCGACCCCTTCGCCTCTGCCGCCTCCTCCGCCGCGGGCTCGGCCGTCGGTGTGTCTGCCTGAGCCTCGGCGGTTGACGCCTCCTCCGTAGCCTTCGACCTCCGGAGAAGTCGTGCGAAAACGCCCATATCCACTCCTTACGTTACTCGTGCGGGCGAAATCCCGCGTCGTCCGGTGCGTCCGTTTGCGCCGCCCGGGTCGCCGCCCCCCGAAACCGGCGGCGAGAACCTCGCAACGGGCAACGACCCGGCACCCGTGCCGTCACGTAACTCGTTCGAGGAGTGCACGCGGGGTTTGCGAGACTGGTGCAGTGAGCAGCGCACCCCCCGCCCCCCGAGTCATCGCCGTCGTCGGACCGACCGCGGCCGGAAAGTCCGATCTGGGCGTCTTTCTCGCCCGGCAGCTCGGAGGCGAGGTCGTCAACGCCGACTCCATGCAGCTCTACCGGGGGATGGACATCGGCACCGCCAAACTGACGCCCGAGGAACGCGGCGGCATTCCGCACCACCTCCTCGACATCTGGGACGTGACGGTCACGGCGTCCGTCGCCGAGTACCAGAAGCTGGCCCGCGCCAAGATCGACGGCCTGCTCGAGGAAGGTCGCTGGCCGATCCTGGTCGGCGGCTCCGGCCTGTACGTCCGCGGAGCCGTCGACAACCTGGAGTTCCCCGGCACCGACCCCGAGGTCAGGGCCCGGCTCGAGGAGGAGCTCGCGCTGCGCGGCTCCGGCGCGCTGCACGCCAGACTTGCCGCCGCGGACCCCGAGGCGGCGCATGCGATCCTGCCCAGCAACGGCCGCCGTATCGTCCGGGCGCTCGAAGTGATCGAGATCACCGGTCAGCCCTTCACCGCCAACCTGCCCGGCCACGACTCGGTCTACGACACCGTCCAGATCGGCGTCGACGTGGCCCGCCCCGAACTCGACGAGCGCATCGCCCGCCGGGTGGACCGGATGTGGGACGCCGGGCTCGTGGACGAGGTGCGTGCGCTGGAGGCGCAGGGCCTGCGCGAGGGGCGTACAGCAGCCCGCGCGCTCGGCTACCAGCAGGTGCTCGCGGCGCTGGCCGGAGAGTGCACCGACGCGGAGGCGCGGGCCGAGACCGTGCGCGCCACCAAGCGCTTCGCGCGCCGTCAGGATTCCTGGTTCCGGCGGGACCCGCGGGTGCACTGGCTGAGCGGGGCTGCGGCGGATCTCACAGAACTTCCGCAGCGCGCACTGGCGTTGGTCGAACGACCGGTTACAGCCTGATCACGTCATGGCATCGGGACGCTCCGGCCGCCGTTCGGGCCTCCGGCGCCGTGCCATCATCGAGCTTCGATCGACCAAGTGGAGTCCTAGTTGGGAGGGCGCGTGGCGATGGAGGCCGGCCCTCGCGACACCGCACAAGGCATCGAGCCCCTCACCGTCGAGAGCGGTGATCCGGAGCAGGACGAGAACCGTCTGAGCCCCGACGGGCCCGACGAGATCCAGGGCGGAGTGACCGACGACGGCCCCGAGCCGGACGAGATGTTCGCCGGTGGCCCCGAGGTCGAGGTCGAGCTGCGCCCGCAGCGCCGCCTCCGTATCTGGCAGCTCGCCCCGATCGTCGCCCTGGCCGCGGTCGGCTCCCTGATGTTCGCCTTCCCGCTCGCCTTCGACTTCGGCGACAGTGGCGCCGTGATCGCCATGCTGGGCCTGCTGATCTGCTCCTGCGCGGCCGGCTGGGGCATGATGGCCGCCCGCCGGGTGGGTTACACGGGTCCTGGGCTCCCACAGCGGGGTTCCGGCCGTCGACCGGACTGGCGGGTCGTGCTGGCGTACGTCGTGGTGGTCGCGGCGGTTGTAGTGCTCGCCGTGTGGCGCGTAGCAAGGCTCCGCTGAAGCGCCCCTATGGGGGCGCAGGGCTGTGACGATATGCAGCTCCGCCGCGTGGGCGTGACCAGCTACAACGGACCCGCACATACCCGCGACCCCGTCCCGGCTCTCCCGGCGGGGCGCTCCCGTACGATCGAGGAATGAGCACGCGGATCGCCTTCCTCAAGGGCCACGGCACGGAGAACGACTTCGTGATCGTGCCGGACCCCGAGAATTCCATCGACCTCCCCCCGACCGCCGTCGCCGCACTGTGCGACCGCCGCGCGGGCATCGGCGGTGACGGTCTGCTGCATGTGGTGCGGTCCGCCGCGCACCCCGAGGCTCAGCACATGGCGGCCGAGGCCGAGTGGTTCATGGACTACCGCAACGGCGACGGCTCGATCGCGGAGATGTGCGGCAACGGCGTGCGGGTGTTCGCGCGCTACCTCCAGCGCGCCGGGTACGTCGCCGAGGGCGACCTCGCGGTGGCCACACGCGGGGGCGTGAAGAGCGTTCACATCGCCAAGGCTGCATCCGACAGCGGCTCCGCCGCGGGAGACATCACCGTCGGCATGGGCAGGGCGCGCCTCCCCGAAGGGGACGTCACGGTGACCGTCGGCGAGCGCAGCTGGCCCGCGCGGAACGTGAACATGGGCAACCCGCACGCGGTCGCGTTCGTCGACGACCTCGCACACGCCGGCAACCTGTACTCACCGCCGCCGTTCAGCCCGGCCTCCGCATACCCGGACGGCGTGAACGTGGAGTTCGTGGTCGACCGCGGCCCCCGGCACGTCGCGCTGCGCGTGCACGAGCGCGGCGCCGGCGAGACCCGCTCGTGCGGCACGGGCGCGTGCGCCGTCGCCGTGGCCGCCGCCCGCCGGGACGGCGCCGACCCGGCCGTCACCGGAAGCCCGGCTACGTACACCGTCGACGTCCCCGGCGGGACCCTGGTCATCACCGAACAGCCCGACGGCGAGATCGAGATGACCGGTCCCGCAGTGATCGTCGCCGAGGGCGAGATCGCATCCGAGTGGCTGGAATCTTTCGTTCGCTGAACAGGACGGCGACTTGGGATCCGAGGCCTGTGTACCGAGCAGTGCACAGGAGCATCTCCGGGGCGACGACCGTGCGTTCGAAATCACGGGCGGCTGCCTGTCGGGTGGCGCGAAATCGTAAACCTACAGACCTTCGCTCGAATGGGTGATCCGTTTCACGCTCGGCGAGAGGCGGTCAGCCGCACGTGATGGGCTCGGTAGCATCAAGCACCGGCCCGGACGGGGGACCGATGCCATCCCCTGAGCCGTGTCCGCCATGGGGCACCCCGTCCGCCGGTCCACGCAGTCGGAGGTGCCCATGAGTGCGGAGGCCACGAATCCCGCGACCCCAGGTCCGGTAACAGGCCCGGCGGCGCGCTGGCGGGCCCGGATCGACCTGCGCCGCCTCGGCCGTGCCGCCCTGCTCGGCCCCGCCACCCGTGACCGGCTGCCCAGCGCCATCAGTCATGTCGTCGACGCTCACCGCGCCCACTACCCCAGCGCCGACCTCGAACCCCTGCGCCGCGCCTATGTGCTGGCCGAGTCCTCGCACCGCGGCCAGATGCGCAAGAGCGGCGAGCCGTACATCACGCACCCGCTCGCGGTGACGCTGATCCTCGCCGAACTCGGCGCGGAGACCACGACCTTGACGGCCTCTCTGCTCCACGACACCGTCGAGGACACGGACGTGACTCTCGATCAGGTGGGCGAGGAGTTCGGCTCGGAGGTCCGCTATCTCGTCGACGGCGTCACCAAGTTGGAGAAGGTCGACTACGGCGCCGCCGCGGAGCCCGAGACCTTCCGCAAGATGCTCGTCGCGACCGGCAGCGACGTCCGCGTGATGTCGATCAAACTCGCCGACCGGCTGCACAACATGCGCACCCTCGGCGTCATGCGCCCCGAGAAACAGGCACGCATCGCCAAGGTCACCCGCGACGTCCTGATCCCGCTCGCCGAGCGGCTCGGCGTCCAAGCGCTGAAGACCGAGCTGGAGGACCTGGTCTTCGCGATTCTCCACCCCGAAGAGTACGAGCACACACGGGAGTTGATCGTCGACAACGCCTCCCGCGCCGACGACCCGCTCGCCGAGATCGCCGACGAGGTACGAGGCGTGCTGCGCGACGCCGACATCCCGGCCGAAGTCGTCATCCGGCCGCGGCACTTCGTCTCCGTCCACCGCGTCGCACGCAAGCGCGGCCAGCTGCGCGGCTGCGACTTCGGCCGCCTGCTGGTGCTGGTGAACGAGGACGCGGACTGCTACGGCGTCCTGGGTGAACTGCACACCTGTATGACGCCCGTGGTCTCGGAGTTCAAGGACTTCATCGCCGTCCCCAAGTTCAACCTCTACCAGTCCCTGCACACCGCGGTCGCGCGCGCGGACGGTCAGGTCGCCGAAGTCCTCATCCGCACCCACCAGATGCACAAGGTCGCCGAGGCCGGTGTCGTGGCGCTCGGCAATCCCTATGCTCCGCCTCCCGAGGAGCACGCTCCGGCCGACGGCGAGCGCGTCGACCCCACCCGCCCGGGCTGGCTCTCCCGCCTCCTCGACTGGCAGGAGGCCGCGCCCGACCCGGACACGTTCTGGTCCACGCTCCGCGAGGACCTCGCCCAGGACCGTGAGATCACCGTCTTCCGTCCCGACGGCGGCACGCTCGGTCTGCCCGAGGGCGCCACGTGTGTGGACGCCGCGTACGCCCAGTACGGCGAGGACGCGCACGCGTGCATCGGCGCCCGCGTCAACGGCCGCCTGGCGACGCTGAGCACGGTCCTGCGGGACGGCGACACCGTCCAGCTCCTCATGGGCCAGGACCCGGCCTCCGAGCCCTCCAGGGAGTGGCTGGAGCACGCCCACACGCCTGCCGCCCGAATCGCCATCCAGCGATGGCTGGCGGCCCATCCGACGCACGAGGAGGCGCAGGAGGCAGCGCAGGAGACCGACGGGGAGCCCTCGGCCGTTCTCCGGCCCGTCGCGGAGGGACCGACCTCACGTCCCACCACCGCCGACATCACGGTCGACCAGCCCGGCGCGACCGTACGCCTCGCCGGCTGCTGCACGCCCGTACCGCCCGACGAGGTGACCGGCTTCGCCGTACGGGGTGGTGTGGTAACCGTCCACCGCGTCCAGTGCGCCGCCGTGGAGCGCATGAAGAGCGCGGGGCGCGCGGAGGTCGATGTGCGCTGGGGGGACACCACCGAGTGCCGGGTCACGCTGCTCGCCGAATCGTTCGTCCGCCCCCATCTGCTGGCGGACCTGACGGAGGCCATGGCCCTCGAAGGCGCCGAGATCGTGTCCGCGACGGTCGAACCGCCGACCCAGCAGCGCGTCCGTCACACGTACACCCTCCAACTCCCGGACGCGGCCCACCTGCCCGCGCTGATGCGGGCGATGCGCAATGTGCCGGGGGTCTACGACGTGAGCCGGGCGCAGACGCCGGGGGTGTGAGCGCCGGACCGCGCGCCCCACGGCGCCAGAGCCGCACACCTGCACCCGACCTACCCATTCGGGTGGGCCGAACGCGAGTCGTCGCCGTCCGGCACGCGCGCGCTGATAGCCGTGATCCATGCTGCTCACCCCGCGCTCCCAGGCTCCACGACCCCACGGCCCGCGTCCCGGCACCGCGGCTCGGTTCCGCCGCCCTGCCCGCCGCCTGAAGGCGACCGCACTGCTCGCCTCCGCCGTCTCCGTCTGCCTCCTGGCCGCGAGCTCGCCCCCGGCCCCCCTGGGCATCGGCGACCGCCTCTATCCGGACCTCGGCAACCCCGGATACGACGTGCAGTCGTACAACCTCTCGTTCACCTATCCCGGCACCAACAGCAAACCCCTCCAGGCCGTCACCACGATCAACGCGTCGACGACCACGGACCTGGCCCGGCTGAACCTCGACTTCGCCCATGGCAAGGTCGAATCGGTCCAGGTCAACGGTGAGCCGGCCACGTTCACCAGCGCGGGTGACGACCTCGTCGTCACGCCCGCCAGGCCACTGCCCCGGGGCACCTGGACGCGGATCACCGTCCGGCACACCAGCGACCCCGTGGCCGCCAAGGACCAGG
The DNA here is from genome assembly GCF_000720765.1 of Streptomyces sp. NRRL S-646. Lineage (GTDB taxonomy): Bacteria > Actinomycetota > Actinomycetes > Streptomycetales > Streptomycetaceae > Streptomyces. The sequence goes on along the minus strand of NZ_JODC01000024.1, from coordinate 44,160 downwards.
ACGCCGGCTGGGTACGCACCGAGGACGGGCTCGCCATGGCCAACCAGGCCGATGCCGCACACCTGGTGTTCCCGTGCAACGACCACCCCTCCGACAAGGCGCTGTTCACCATCCGGATCACCGCCCCCAACGACTACACAGCGGTGGCCAACGGTCTGCCGACCGGCGTGGAGCGCGACGCCAAGTCGACCACCTGGACGTATCGCACCCGGCACCCCATGGCCACCGAGCTCACCCAGGTGTCCGTCGGCCGCTCCACCGTCCTGCACCGCACCGGGCCGCACCACCTGCCCGTACGCGACGTCGTGCCCACCAAGGACGTCAAAGAGCTCGAACCGTGGCTCGCCAAGACCCCCGACCAGATCGCCTGGATGGAGAGCAAGGTCGGCCACTACCCCTTCGAGACGTACGGCCTGCTCATGGCAGAGGCGTCCACCGGCTTCGAACTCGAGACACAGACGCTCTCTCTCTTCGAGAGAGATCTCTTCACCGGCCACACCTACCCCAAGTGGTACGTCGAGTCGATCATGGTGCATGAGCTGTCCCACCAGTGGTTCGGCGACAGCGTCAGCCCGCAGACCTGGTCCGACCTGTGGCTCAACGAAGGGCACGCCACCTGGTACGAGGCGCTGTACGCGGAGGAGGTGGGACACAAGCCCATGGAGACACGCATGAAGGCCGCGTACGCCGCCTCCGACGGCTGGCGCGCCGCCGGCGGGCCGCCGGCCGCGCCCAAGGCGCCCGACCCCGGTCAGAAGATCAGCATCTTCCGCCCGAACGTCTACGACGGCGCCGCACTCGCGCTCTATGCCCTGCGCCAGGAGATCGGCCGCCCCGCCTTCGAGCGCCTGGAACGGTCCTGGGTGAATCTCCACCGTGACGGTACCGCCACCACCGCCGACTTCGAACGACTCGCCTCCCGGATCTCCGGACGCGACCTGAGCGGCTTCTTCGAAGGCTGGCTGTACGGAAAGAAGACCCCGCCGATGCCCGGCCACCCGGACAGGAAGCCGGCGGCACCCGGCGCGAAGGCTGCGAAGTCCGCGAAATAAGGCGATGACCGGACGGGCCGTGCCGTGCGACCATCTTCGGGTCGGCGCGGCACGGGTCGCGGGAATCTCCCGGGGTACTCGTACGTTGAGCACAGTGACCGCTGTCGCGATCGCCGTACCGGAATCCCCATCGACGTAAGGACCCAATGACCTCCTCTTCATCCCCTTCCCAGGACACTGAGCGCTTCGCGCACACCTACCCCGAGCGGCTTCGGGCCGATGCCCTGATGGAAGAGGACGTCGCCTGGAGCCACGAGATCGACGGAGAGCGGGACGGCGACCAGTTCGACCGCACCGAGCGCGCGGCCCTGCGCCGTGTGGCGGGCCTCTCCACCGAGCTCGAGGACGTCACCGAGGTCGAGTACCGCCAGCTCCGCCTGGAGCGTGTCGTGCTCGTCGGCGTCTGGACCACGGGGACCGTGCAGGACTCGGAGAACTCCCTCGCGGAGCTCGCCGCCCTCGCGGAGACGGCCGGCGCGCTCGTGCTCGACGGCGTGATCCAGCGCCGCGACAAGCCCGACGCGGCCACCTTCATCGGTTCCGGCAAGGCCCTGGAGCTGCGCGACATCGTCGTCGAGTCCGGCGCGGACACCGTCATCTGCGATGGCGAGCTCAGCCCCGGCCAGCTCATCGCCCTCGAAGACGTCGTCAAGGTCAAGGTCATCGACCGTACGGCCCTGATCCTCGACATCTTCGCCCAGCACGCCAAGTCCCGAGAGGGCAAGGCGCAGGTCGCGCTAGCGCAGATGCAGTACATGCTGCCGAGGCTGCGCGGCTGGGGTCAGTCGCTGTCCCGGCAGATGGGCGGCGGCAAGGGCGGCGGCCTCGCCACCCGTGGTCCCGGTGAGACCAAGATCGAGACGGACCGGCGTCGGATCCGCGAGAAGATGGCGAAGATGCGCCGGGAGATCGCGGAGATGAAGACCGGCCGCGAGATCAAGCGCCAGGAGCGCAAGCGCAACAAGGTGCCGTCCGTGGCCATTGCGGGCTACACCAACGCCGGCAAGTCCTCGCTGCTCAACCGCCTCACGGGCGCGGGGGTTCTGGTCGAGAACGCCCTGTTCGCGACCCTGGACCCGACCGTCCGCCGGGCGGAGACCCCGAGCGGCCGCCTGTACACGCTGGCCGACACCGTCGGCTTCGTACGGCACCTGCCGCACCACCTGGTCGAGGCGTTCCGCTCCACCATGGAGGAGGTCGGCGAGTCCGACCTGATCCTGCACGTGGTCGACGGCTCGCACCCGGCGCCGGAGGAGCAGCTGGCCGCCGTGCGCGAGGTGATCAGGGACGTCGGTGCCACCGACGTACCCGAGATCGTCGTGATCAACAAGGCGGACGCGGCCGACCCGCTGACCCTCCAGCGGCTCATGCGGATCGAGAAGCGCTCCATCGCCGTCTCGGCCCGCACCGGAAAGGGCATCCAGGAGCTGCTGGCGCTCATCGACAACGAGCTGCCCAGGCCGTCCGTCGAGATCGAGGCGCTGGTGCCGTACACCCACGGCAAGCTGGTCGCCCGCGCGCACGACGAGGGCGAGGTGATCTCCGAGGAGCACACCCCGGAGGGCACCCTGCTCAAGGTGCGGGTGCACGAGGAACTGGCGGCGGACCTCGCGCCGTATGTGCCGGCCCCGGCTGTCTGAGCCGCGGGCCGACTTACCGCAGAGTCGACAATCGCCGAAGGCCCGCCCCCTCACCGAGGGGGCGGGCCTTCAGTACGAGCAGGTCTACTGACCGGCGAACTTCTTGCTCACCGAGTCGTACACACCCTTGGCCACCTCACCCAGCCGCGGTCCGGCCAGCCAGCCCGAAGTCACCGGGCCGATCGAGGTGTTGGACACCAGCGCCGGCTTGCCGTCCGAGCCCGTTGCGACCCAGCCGCCGCCGGACGAACCGCCGGTCATGGTGCAGCCGATGCGGTACATCGTCGGGTCCGAGGCGTTGATCGACAGCCGTCCCGGCTTGTCCGTGCACTGGAACATCTTCTGGCCGTCGAACGGCGCGGCGGCCGGGTAACCGGTCGCGGTGATGCTGGGAACCTTCGGCACGGCCGGAGCGTTGAAGTCGACAGGCAGTGCTGAACCGACCGTCTCCTCCAGCGACTTGCCGTTGCCGCCCTTCTCCGGCGTCACATGGATGACGGCGTAGTCGTACGAGGCGCCGTCACCGCCCGTCTCGCCGCCCTTCTCGATCCACTGCTGGGAGGTCTGCGCCCAGTCTCCCCACCAGACGCCGTACGGAGCGGCCTCCTCCCTGGTGGCGTTCTGCAGCTGGGCGGCCGACCTGCCCGCGTTGTTGTACGACGGCACGAACGCGATGTTGCGGTACCAGCCGCCCTTCTTGCCGGCATGCACGCAGTGCCCCGCCGTCCACACGAGGTTCGACTTGCCGGGGTGGGCCGGGTCTTCCACGACTGTCGCCGAGCAGACCATCGTGCCCTCGGGGGAGTCGAAGAACACCTTCCCGGACGCCGCTGCGTTGGCGTGGTACGTAGGCGCCACGGCCTTCGCGTCCACGGGCGCCGGCGTGGGGTCGGTCACGCCCTGGTCACCGGAGAGGTCGCTGTCGTCGACGCCCTTGTCCGGGTCGTTGGCCTTCCGCATCCGGTCCGGGTTCCACAGACCCTTGATGATCGGGTTGATGAAATCGTCGGCCTCGCGCAGCCAGTCTTCCTTGTTCCAGTTCTTCCAGGCCCCGTGCTTCCACTTGTCGATGTCGAACCCGTGCTCTTTGAGCTTGTTCTTGATGTCGTCCGGGATCTTGATCTTGCCGTCGCCGCTGCTGCCGCTGTCGGTCGCGGAGGCGGAGGCCTGGCCGTCGGCCTTGTCGTCACCCGAGTTGCAGGCGGTGGCGGTGAGCGCCAGGGCCGCTGCGAGGGCTGCGGCGGCAAGAACGGGGGAGGTTCTGCGGCGGGCACCCCTCTCCCGGCGAACGGTGACGGACGGCCTTATGGATCGCATGCTCTGACTCCCCCTGGGATGAACTGAACGAATCGGGTCCGGCGGCTGTGAACGCACGCTCGGAACAGGTGATCTCACGTGACTTCACGGCCTCTTGGAACGGCATCACACACTATGCGCTCGCTGTGGGGGACTTCCGATGGAACGGCAACGGTTCCGTCACGGAAAGGATCTTGAGGTAACCCGTAACCCGGCGAGCGATGGGGGGGTTGGTACCGGTGGGGGTTCTGCTGTCCGTGTGCGGTCCCCGGTGGGAGGACAGGGAGTCGTGGCCGAGTCTGCAGGCGGCGGGAGTGCGTCCGAGGGGACTCTTGGGCGGCGTGCTGCCGGTGAGCTGTCCGCGACCGGGCGGGCCGCGCACGAGGGGATCCTACGGCGGCAGTCGGCGCGCGAGTCGGCGGCGCGCACCTATGCGCGTGCACTGCCGATCGTGCCCGTCCGGGCCCGGGGGCTGACCATCGAGGGCGCCGACGGCCGCCGCTACCTCGACTGCCTCTCCGGAGCCGGAACGCTCGCCCTCGGCCACAACCACCCCGTGGTGCTGGAGGCCATCCGCAAAGTCCTCGACTCAGGTGCCCCGCTGCACGTCCTCGACCTGGCGACCCCCGTCAAGGACGCCTTCGTCACCGAGTTGTTCCAGACCCTGCCGCGCGGCCTCGCCGACCACGCGCGTGTGCAGTTCTGCGGGCCGGCGGGTACCGACGCGGTCGAGGCCGCGCTCAAGCTCGTCCGCACCGCGACCGGCCGCACCGGACTCCTGGCTTTCACCGGCGCCTACCACGGCATGACCGCCGGAGCCCTTGAAGCGTCCGGGGATGCCTCGGACGTACGAGTCGCCCGCCTCCCCTATCCCCAGGACTACCGCTGCCCTTTCGGTGTCGGCGGCCCACGCGGCGCCGAACTCGCCGCCCGCTGGACCGAATCCGTCCTCGACGACCCCAAGTCGGGGGTGCCCCGTCCCGCGGGGATGATCCTGGAACCCGTCCAGGGTGAGGGCGGGGTGATCCCCGCGCCGGACGAGTGGATGCGGCGCATGCGAAGGATCACATCGGCCCGCTCCATCCCGCTGATCGCCGACGAGGTGCAGACGGGGGTCGGACGGACCGGCGCCTTCTGGGCGGTGGAGCACAGCGGCATCACCCCCGACGTGATGGTCCTCTCCAAGGCCATCGGCGGCAGCCTCCCCCTCGCCGTGGTGGTCTACCGCGACAGCCTCGACGTCTGGGAACCCGGCGCCCACGCCGGCACCTTCCGCGGCAACCAACTCGCCATGGCCGCAGGCACGGCCACCCTGGCCTATGTCCGTGAAAACCACCTCGCCGAGAGAGCGGCCACCCTCGGCTCCCGCATGCTCGCCCAACTCCGGTCTCTGGCAGGGGAGTTGCCATGCATCGGAGAGGTGCGCGGGCGGGGGCTGATGATCGGGATGGAGCTTGTGGGCGCGGAGGGAGATTGCGGGAGGCACGGCGGCGGGGCGTTCGATGGAGAGGGCTCCGGGGCTGGAGGTGGGGGCCCGGCAGGGCTCGATTGGGGGCTTGAGGGACTGGATTCTGCTTCCTGCGGGACGAGTTGGTCGCGCAAGGGGTCGGATCGAGGTTCTGATGGGACGAGTTGGGCGGCCGATGGGTTGGATCGGAGCCGTCGCGGTGGCGGAGCCGATCCCTCGGTGGATTGCGAGCCTTTCAGCCGCGGGACGACTCCGGCGGCGGTGCCGCATTCCCGCGTCGGCAGCCCGCGCCCAGCCGATCCCGAACTCGCGGCCGCCGTCCAGCGGGAGTGTCTGCGACGTGGCCTCATCGTCGAAGTGGGAGGCCGCCACGCAAGCGTCGTGCGACTCCTCCCGCCACTGACGATCAGCGACGAACAGGCCGCCGCCGTGCTCGACCGACTGGCCGATGCCGTCGGGACGGCGGCCCGCGACCGCTCCGGCCGACCACCCGGAATACGACGGCCCCACGGACCCGATCCCCAGCACCGACGCCAGGGCGAGCGCACCGAGCGGGCGGGCCACCTCGGCAACTGACGCGGCCCCCTCGTACGTGCCGTCGGCACCACCCCCATGCCTGTGCATGACTCGTACCCCCCTGATCTTCTCGAACTCCTTGAAACCAGGACGCCCATACCTCCACTTCGCCGGTAGCGCAGTACGGCCCCGGTTCGTCACCGCACGAACCAGAACCACCCACGAGGACCGCCTTGAACCCCACCCCTGCATCCGACGCCCGTACGCCTGCCCCAGAGCGAGGCCCCTCCGACGCACCGCCCTCCCAGCAGATTCCACCTGCGCCGGTGACGGCGTCAGCGCCTTGTCAGCAGAGACGAGCGGTTGCGCGCGAACCGGAGCAGGGCCGGGAGTCGGAGCGGCAGCCGGAGCAGGGGTCGGCTTGGGCTTCGGCCGGGGGCGGAACTCCGGGGGGCGATCGCTCTGAGACGGACAGGGTTCAGGGACAGAGAGGTGACGGACAGCCCCACAACGTGCCGCGACAAGTGTCGGCACCGGAGCGACAGAGAGCCCTCGAGCTGGAGAGAACTCCGGAGCGACAGAGAGTGCCGGAACTGGAGCGGGTTCCGGAGCAGCGCAAAGCCCTAGTCACCGAGAGCCCGCGTCTCGCCGTCGCCGATCTCCTCGAGCACCCCGACCCGGGCACCGCAGCCGAGGCCGCGGCGGTCGAGAACCTGCTGCGCTGCTGGGTGCGCGAAGCCGGCCTGCACACCCCCGACGACGGCACGCTGCGTATCCCTCTGCCCGCCAGCGGCACGGCCCTCCTCGTCCCCGTCCGTTACTGGTCCCGGACGGGATGGCACCGGTTCGGTCTCCCGTTCCTCGCCAACGCTCCCGCACTTTCCCGACCGGCCGACGCGGTCACAATCGCTGCACTGCTGGCGAGGGAGACGCCTGACCCTCGCAGCGACACGGCCGCCCTGCCCGCCACCCCCGGACCCACGGCCAGCGGCGCCTGCCATTCCGCGACCGCCCAGACACCAGCCCCCACCCCAACCGCCTCCACATCCGGCCCAGACCTCGTCGGCCGCGTCGCCGACTCCCTCCGCCGTACCGTCACGTTCATCCGCGAGCGCCGGGAACGCCCCTGTGACGGCCCCGACCTCTTCCTCGCGTCCGAGCAGGCACTCGTACTCGGGCATCCACTGCACCCCACTCCGAAGAGCCGCGAAGGTCTCTCCGAGGCAGAAGCGCGGTCGTACTCACCTGAGTTGCGCGGCTCCTTCCCTCTGCACTGGTTGGCTGTAGCTCCTTCTGTACTTGCCTCGGACTCCGCCTGGACCGAGCGCGGCCGTGTCGTCCCCGCACCCCGGCTCATGGCGCGCCTCGCCGAAGCCGAGCTGACGCTTCCCGACGGCTACGCAGCTCTGCCGCTGCACCCCTGGCAGCTCCGTGAGGTGCGGCAACGCGCCGAGACTGCGCCCCTGTTCGACAGCGGGCTCCTCCGCGACCTCGGTACGCATGGCTCACCATGGCACCCCACCTCCTCCGTACGCACCGTCCACCGGTCCGGCTCCCCTGCCATGCTCAAACTGTCGCTGGGCTTGCGGATCACCAACTCGCGTCGCGAGAACCTCCGCAAGGAACTCCACCGAGGTGTCGAGGTCCACCGTCTGCTGCGCAGCGGCCTGGCCCAGCAGTGGCAGGCTGCTCACCCCGGGTTCGACATCGTCCGCGACCCGGCCTGGCTCGCGGTGGACGGCCCGGACGGCAGCCCTGTGGCCGGACTCGACGTGATGATCCGCCACAACCCGTTCACCCCGTCGGACAACGTGTCCTGCATCGCCGGGCTCGTCTCGCCCCGACCGCAGGCCTGGACAGGCAGCAACTCGGCGGGCGCCGTACGCCGTCCGGAGGACGGACCGCCGCCCCTGCAGTCCAGGCTCGCCACGGTCGTCACGGGCCTGGCCGGCCGAACCGGTCGTCCCCGTACGGCTGTTGCCGTCGAGTGGTTCCTGCGCTACCTCGAGCAGGTCGTCCGTCCCGTGCTGTGGCTGGACGCGGAGGCGGGGATCGCCCTGGAGGCGCATCAGCAGAACACGCTGCTCCTGCTGGACTCCGACGGCTGGCCCGTCGGCGGCCGCTACCGCGACAACCAGGGCTACTACTTCCGGGAGTCCCGGCGCACGCAACTCGAGACCCGGCTGCCCGGTATCGGCGACCACAGTGACACCTTCGTCTCCGACGAGGTCACAGACGAGCGTTTCGCCTACTACCTTGCGATCAACAACGTATTCGGCCTCATCGGTGCCTTCGGCTCCCAGCGCCTCGCCGAGGAACAGCTGCTGCTCGCCGCCTTCCGCCACTTCCTCAATGACGTCGCCACCGGTCCCGGCCGGTTGGGCACCTCACTTCCTTCCCATCTGTTGGACTCACCCGTTCTGCGCTGCAAGGCCAACCTGCTGACCCGCCTGCACGGCCTCGACGAACTCGTCGGCCCGGTCGACACCCAGTCCGTCTACGTCACGATCGCCAACCCCCTCCATTTCTGAAAGCCACCAATGACCACCATCAACTCCCTTCGCTTCTGAGGAACATGCCCCATCCCGTCTTCTGAGAGGAGCGGCGCCGTGCCTCCCACCGACGCCAGCGCACATGCAGCCACCGACCTCGGCACCGACTCGAGCTGGCTTGCGGCCGAAAGCAGCCCCGGCGTGGGCACGGACAACGAGGACACACTGGACCTGCGTCTGCCGGACGAACTGCTTGCACTCTTTGCAGCGGAAACCGACTCCGAAGAGCCAAGAAACCGGGGCGAAAATGCAGCGCCGCCCGTTTCCGTCACCAGAGCCGAAGACGACCTCCTCAACCGTGTGGCCGAGTGGGCGCCGGTCGTCACACCCGCGGGTGTGTTCCACCTCGTTCCCGTGCACGTCGAGCGCGACCTACCGCTGATCAGCCGCTGGATGAACGACCCTGCCGTCGCGGAGTTCTGGGAGCTCGCAGGCCCTCCGACCGTGACCGAGAGCCACCTGCGGGCCCAGCTCTCCGGCGACGGACGCAGTGTTCCGTGCCTGGGCGTGCTGGAGGGCACACCGATGAGCTACTGGGAGATCTACCGGGCGGACCTCGACCCGGTGGCCCGCCACTATCCAGCTCGACCTCATGACACCGGACTGCACCTCCTCATCGGCGGGGTCGCCGACCGAGGCCGCAAGCTCGGCAGCACCCTGCTCAGAGCCGCGGCCGACCTCGCCCTCGAGAAGCGGCCTGCCTGCGCACGTGTCATTGCGGAACCCGACCTTCGCAACACCCCCTCCGTCGCTGCTTTTCTGAGTGCCGGCTTCCGGTTCGCCGCCGAGGTCGACCTGCCCGCCAAGCGGGCCGCCCTCATGATCCGAGACCGGTCCCTGCGCGATCTGCTGTGACGCCGTGTCGTAGCGGCGTCACTTTTGGTACACCGCCCGCGGCGATCCGGTTCCCACCGCCTCAGATCCGGTGTTCCACAGCGCTGGCTCAAAGTCACCCGAGCCGATCTTCCCGAGCGATCCGCCCCGACCCTCACCCGAGGAGCACCCGGTCTTGATCCCGCCCCTCGTCCCCCTCTTGATCACCCGTTTGTCAGTGCCGGGTCGTAGGGTGGTCGCGCTATGACGAAGCCCTCACTCCCCGAACTCCTGCATGCTGCCGTCACTGCCGTCGGCGGTACGGAGCGCCCCGGCCAGGTGACCATGGCCGAAGCCGTCGCGGAGGCGATCGACGACGGTTCCCATCTGCTGGTCCAGGCCGGCACCGGCACCGGAAAGTCGCTGGGCTATCTCGTGCCCGCCCTCGCGCACGGGGAGCGTGTCGTCGTGGCGACGGCCACCCTCGCCCTGCAGCGCCAGCTCGTCGAGCGGGATCTGCCGCGTACCGTCGATGCGCTGCACCCCCTGCTGCGCCGCCGCCCGGAGTTCGCAATGCTGAAGGGCAGATCGAACTACCTCTGCCTGCACCGACTCCACGAGGGTGTCCCGCAGGACGAGGAGGAGGGTCTCTTCGACCAGTTCGAGGCAGCCGCGCCCACCAGCAAGCTGGGCCAGGACCTGCTGCGACTGCGCGAGTGGTCGGACGAGACCGAGACCGGCGATCGCGACAACCTCACGCCCGGCGTCTCCGACCGGGCCTGGGCGCAGGTGTCGGTCTCCTCCCGGGAGTGCCTGGGTGCCACGAAGTGCGCGTACGGCGCCGAGTGCTTCGCCGAGATGGCCCGCGAGCGTGCCAAGCTCGCCGAGGTGGTCGTCACCAACCATGCGCTGCTCGCGATCGACGCCATCGAGGGCGCCCCGGTCCTCCCGCAGCACGAGGTGCTGATCGTCGACGAGGCGCACGAGCTGGTCTCCCGGGTCACCGGGGTGGCCACCGGCGAACTCACGCCCGGCCAGGTCAACCGTGCGGTCCGCCGCGCCGCGAAACTGGTCAACGAGAAGGCCGCCGACCAGCTCCAGACCGCCGCAGAGGGCTTCGAGCGGCTGATGGAGCTGGCCCTGCCGGGCCGTCTGGAGGAGATCCCGGAGGACCTCGGGTACGCGCTCATGGCGCTGCGCGACGCCTGCCGTACGGTGATCTCCGGGATCGGGGCGACCCGGGACAAGTCCGTCCAGGACGAGGACGCGGTCCGCAAGCAGGCGCTGGCCTCCGTCGAGACGGTGCACGACGTGGCGGAGCGGATCACGAACGGCTCCGAGTGGGACGTCGTCTGGTACGAGCGCCACGACCGCTTCGGAGCCTCCCTGCGCGTTGCCCCCATGTCGGTGTCGGGCCTCCTGAGGGAGAAGCTCTTTGCGGACCGCTCAGTCGTCCTGACCTCCGCGACGCTGAAGCTGGGCGGCGACTTCAACGGCGTCGGTGCCTCCCTCGGGCTCGGACCGGAAGGCACCGAGGGCGAGGACCTCCCGCAGTGGAAGGGCGTCGACGTCGGCTCGCCCTTCGACTACCCCAGGCAGGGCATCCTCTACGTTGCCAAGCATCTGTCCCGCCCCGCACGGGACGGCGACCGCGCAGACATGCTGGACGAGCTGACGGAGTTGATCCAGGCGGCCGGCGGTCGCACACTCGGCCTCTTCTCCTCCATGAGGGCCGCGCAGCTCGCCGCCGAGGAACTGCGCTCCCGGATCCCGGAGTTCCCGATTCTCCTCCAGGGCGAGGAGACGCTCGGCGAGCTGATCAAGAATTTTGCCGCCGATCCCCAGACCTGCCTGTTCGGCACGCTGTCGCTCTGGCAGGGCGTCGACGTCCCCGGCCCCAGCTGTCAGCTGGTCGTCATGGACAAGATCCCGTTCCCGCGTCCGGACGACCCGCTGATGAGTGCCCGCCAGAAGGCGGTGGAGGACGCGGGGGGCAACGGCTTCATGGCGGTCGCCGCCACCCACGCCGCGTTGCTCATGGCCCAGGGCGCCGGCCGCCTCGTACGGGCCTCGGGGGACCGCGGGGTGGTCGCCGTACTGGATCAGCGACTGGCTACGGCGCGCTACGGCAGCTATCTGAAGGCGTCACTGCCGGACTTCTGGTTCACGACGGACCGTAACCAGGTCCGGAAGTCTCTGGCGGCGATCGACGCGGCGGCGAAGAAGTCAGAGGCCGAATGAGCGGGGGTTGGTCTGTCGCGGCGTCATGACAGACCAACCCCCGATGCGGGCACCCGCGGGCGGGGCCCGGACAGCACAGGGCCCCGGAACCGGCGCAGGGGTCCCGGGGCCCGGTCAGAGGGTGGCTCTGTACGAGCCGCCCGCCGCAGCCGTCATACGCGCCGCAGCACTGCCACCACCTTGCCGAGGATGGTCGCGTCGTCGCCGGGGATCGGCTCGTACGCCGCGTTGTGCGGGAGGAGCCAGACATGGCCGTCCTCGCGCTTGAAGCGCTTGACGGTCGCCTCGCCTTCGAGCATGGCCGCGACGATGTCGCCGTTCTCGGCGACGGGCTGGCGGCGCACCGTGACCCAGTCGCCGTCGCAGATCGCGGCCTCGATCATGGAGTCGCCGACGACCTTCAGCACGAACAGCTCGCCGTCACCGACCAGCTGGCGGGGGAGAGGGAAGACGTCCTCGACCGACTCCTCGGCGAGGATCGGGCCACCGGCGGCGATGCGGCCGACCAGCGGGACGTACGACGCGGCGGGCTTGCCGGCGGTGTCGGTGGGCTGCACGGAGGCGCCCTGGTCGGATCCGCGCACCTCGTATGCGCGCGGGCGGTGCGGGTCGCGGCGCAGGAAGCCCTTGCGCTCCAGTGCCATCAGCTGGTGTGCGACCGAGGAGGTGCTGGAGAGGCCGACCGCCTGGCCGATCTCCCGCATCGACGGCGGGTAGCCGCGCCGCTGCACGGAGTCCCTGATGACCTCGATCACCCGGCGCTGCCGGTCGGTGAGACCCGAGCTGTCCGCCCGGATGCCTGGAGGTCGGCCCGGTAGGGAGCGCTTGTGCCCCTCGGGATTCACGGCTTCGTTCATCGCATGCACCGGCTCGAGTCGGCCCTGGGAGCGGTCCTGGGCAGTGATGGTGGCACTGTCTGCGGTGGTGGTCACGTCGGCCCCTCTCGATGGTCTCCCTGCTGGACAACGGTAGTTGCTTTCGAAAGGTTGCGCCAAACACACGTTCGAGTGAAAAAACGCGGATTGCCTTACTTGATCATGTGTCTGGGTGTATAGCTAACGCGGCACCTGGCGGACAAAAGGGCCCATTGTTGTACTCTTCACCGCCGGGGTGCTGACCTCGTGGGTTCCTGCCCAGTCTGCCATCTGGCATTCCGTCAACCCGGCACAGGTCTCCATCTCTGCGGGAGCCCCACGTCGCCTCCCTGCCGCGCCCACGGTATCTCCGCATGTGTCGCAACGGTACGGCTGTGCACCTGCGGATCCGGTGCGCCGCCCCGGTCGCGCGGCACATGCCAATACGTGCGCGACACGCGCGTAGGGAGTGCATGCATGGGCCAATCCCCACATCTAGTGGTTGGATTGCAGCAGCAGCCCAGAAGTTGTGGTCCCCCGGGTCTTCAGGCTCCTGGCGATCGCCTATGCTTGGGGCTGCTTCGAGGGGCCCATGAGGCCCAGCGAAGCTATTGAGTCTGCTGTGAGGAGGGTTGGGAGTTCATGCACTGCCCCTTCTGCAGGCACCCCGACAGCCGTGTCGTCGACAGTCGTACGACCGACGACGGTACGTCGATCCGCAGGCGCCGCCAGTGTCCGGACTGCTCCCGTCGTTTCACGACCGTGGAGACGTGCTCGCTCATGGTGGTCAAGCGGTCCGGAGTCACCGAGCCTTTCAGCCGTACCAAGGTCATCAATGGCGTGCGCAAGGCATGTCAGGGACGGCCTGTCACCGAGGACGCACTCGCTCAGCTCGGCCAGCGGGTCGAGGAGGCGGTGCGGGCCACCGGAAGCGCCGAACTGACCACCCATGACGTTGGGCTGGCCATACTCGGCCCGTTGCAGGAGCTCGACCTCGTCGCGTATCTGCGATTCGCCTCCGTCTACCGGGCATTCGACTCGCTCGATGACTTCGAGGCCGCGATCGCGGAACTCAGGGAGGAGATGCGACCCGTCGCCGCGGACAAGGACGACCGCGAGGACGCTGTCGCGGGGGGCCAGGAAGAAGACTGCGGGCCCGGAGGGACTGCTCAGGTCCCCGAGCCCGCCCACGCCGCCGACTGATCGGCGGGCCGGAACCGGGCGGAGGCCCCGATTCCGGCCGGACGGCGGCTATCGAAGACCCGTTGCGGGCGGCATCGCGAGATGCCCGCAACACCAGACACACCACCGTGCCACGGGAACATCGGGGCACTTCAGGGCGTTTTTGCCTGTACAGGGAGGCGGCATGACAGAGACGGCGAGCGGTCCGGCACGGAGTTCCCGAGCCAAGGGCACCAAGGCGACCAAGGGACTGCGTATCGAGCGCATCCACACCACCCCCGGCGTGCACCCGTACGACGAGGTGGCCTGGGAGCGCCGTGACGTCGTCATGACCAACTGGCGCGACGGCTCGGTCAACTTCGAGCAGCGCGGCGTCGAGTTCCCCGACTTCTGGTCGGTGAACGCGGTCAACATCGTCACCAGCAAGTACTTCCGCGGTGCCGTCGGCACCCCGCAGCGCGAGGTGAGCCTCAAGCAGCTCATCGACCGCATCGTGAAGACGTATCGGAAGGCCGGCGAGGACTACAAGTACTTCGCCTCGCCCGCCGACGCGGAGATCTTCGAGCACGAGCTGGCGTACGCCCTCCTGCACCAGATCTTCAGCTTCAACAGCCCCGTGTGGTTCAACGTGGGCACCCCGCAGCCCCAGCAGGTCTCCGCCTGCTTCATCCTGGCCGTCGACGACTCCATGGAGTCGATCCTCGACTGGTACAAGGAAGAGGGCATGATCTTCAAGGGCGGCTCCGGCGCCGGCCTGAACCTCTCCCGCATCCGCTCCTCCAAGGAGTTGCTGTCCTCGGGCGGCAACGCCTCGGGTCCCGTGTCCTTCATGCGCGGTGCCGACGCCTCCGCAGGAACGATCAAGTCGGGTGGCGCCACCCGCCGCGCCGCCAAGATGGTCATCCTCGACGTCGACCACCCCGACATCGAGGACTTCATCGAGACCAAGGTGAAGGAAGAGGAGAAGATCCGCGCCCTGCGCGACGCGGGCTTCGACATGGACCTGGGTGGCGACGACATCACGTCCGTCCAGTACCAGAACGCCAACAACTCGGTCCGTGTGAACGACACGTTCATGAAGGCCGTCGAGACGGGCGGCAAGTTCGGCCTGACGTCCCGTATGACCGGCGAGGTCATCGAAGAGGTCGACGCCAAGGCCCTGTTCCGCAAGATGGCCGAGGCCGCGTGGGCCTGTGCCGACCCGGGCATTCAGTACGACGACACCATCAACAACTGGCACACCTGCCCGGAGTCCGGCCGTATCAACGGCTCGAACCCCTGCAGCGAGTACATGCACCTGGACAACACGTCCTGCAACCTCGCCTCGCTGAACCTGATGAAGTTCCTGAAGGACGACGGCAAGGGCCACCAGTCCTTCGAAGTCGAGCGCTTCGCGAAGGTCGTCGAGCTCGTCATCACCGCGATGGACATCTCCATCTGCTTCGCGGACTTCCCGACCCAGAAGATCGGCGAGAACACGCGCGCGTTCCGCCAGCTCGGCATCGGCTACGCCAACCTCGGCGCCCTGCTGATGGCGACCGGCCACGCGTATGACTCGGACGGCGGCCGCGCCCTCGCCGGCGCCATCACCTCCCTGATGACCGGCACGTCGTACCGCCGCTCGGCCGAGCTGGCCGCGGTCGTCGGCCCGTACGACGGTTACGCCCGTAACGCGCAGCCGCATCTGCGGGTCATGAAGCAGCACTCCGACGAGAACGGCAAGGCCGTCCGCATGGACGACCTCGACACGCCGATCTGGGCCGCCGCCACGGAGGCCTGGCAGGACGTGCTGCGCCTCGGCGAGAAGAACGGTTTCCGTAACGCCCAGGCGTCGGTCATCGCCCCGACCGGCACCATCGGTCTCGCGATGTCCTGCGACACCACCGGCCTCGAGCCCGACCTTGCCCTGGTCAAGTTCAAGAAGCTGGTCGGCGGCGGCTCTATGCAGATCGTCAACGGCACCGTCCCGCAGGCTCTGCGTCGCCTGGGCTACCAGGAGGAGCAGATCGAGGCGATCGTCGCCCACATCGCCGAGCACGGCAATGTCGTCGACGCCCCGGGCCTCAAGCACGAGCACTACGAGGTCTTCGACTGCGCGATGGGCGAGCGCTCCATCTCCGCGATGGGCCACGTCCGCATGATGGCCGCGATCCAGCCCTGGATCTCCGGTGCGCTCTCCAAGACGGTCAACCTGCCGGAGTCGGCGACCGTAGAGGACGTCGAAGAGGTCTACTTCGAGGCCTGGAAGATGGGCGTCAAGGCGCTCGCCATCTACCGCGACAACTGCAAGGTCGGCCAGCCCCTCTCCGCCAAGACCAAGGAGAAGGAGAAGACGGAGGTCACGGAGAAGGCCGAGGCGACCATCCGCGAGACGGTCGAGAAGGTCATCGAGTACCGCCCGGTCCGCAAGCGCCTGCCCAAGGGCCGTCCCGGCATCACGACCTCCTTCACGGTCGGTGGCGCCGAGGGCTACATGACCGCCAACTCCTACCCGGACGACGGTCTCGGCGAGGTCTTCCTGAAGATGTCCAAGCAGGGCTCGACTCTCGCGGGCATGATGGACGCCTTCTCCATCGCCGTCTCCGTCGGCCTGCAGTACGGCGTGCCGCTGGAGACGTACGTCTCGAAGTTCACGAACATGCGCTTCGAGCCGGCCGGCATGACGGACGACCCGGACGTGCGGATGGCGCAGTCGATCGTCGACTACATCTTCCGCCGCCTGGCGCTCGACTTCCTGCCCTTCGAGACGCGTTCCGCCCTCGGCATCCATTCCGCCGAGGAGCGCCAGCGTCACCTGGAGACCGGTTCGTACGAGCCCTCCGAGGACGAGTTGGACGTCGAGGGCCTCGCGCAGTCGGCTCCGCGCGCCCAGGAGCTGAAGGCCGTCGCCACGCCGCGTGCCGAGGTCGAGGCTGCCAAGCCCGCCCCGAAGCAGGCCCACACCAGCGCCGAGCTGGTGGAGATGCAGCTGGGCATCCAGGCCGACGCCCCGCTGTGCTTCTCCTGCGGTACGAAGATGCAGCGGGCCGGCTCCTGCTACATCTGCGAGGGCTGCGGCTCGACCAGCGGTTGCAGCTGAAACCGGGCGCAATCGCATCGAGTGCAACGCTCGGTAAAGGCTCACCCGACAGGTAGTCCCTGATGGGAGGGGCGTCAGCCTCGTGCTGACGCCCCTCCCGCGTACTGTGCAGTCCACGATCTCGGTCGTCTGGTGACTCGGACGCCACAAAGGCTGTCGGTGGAGGCCCTCGCAGCGCTCTGCGACATTCTCGACTGCAGTCCCCCACTTGATCGACATCAAGGTAGTCAATGCCGAGGTCACCCGGCTCCTCAGCCGCCTGAGGTCAGCGGATGGTGATCTCGCCCATGTCGATGGCGACCAGCAGGGGCTCCGGGATGAGCTGGTAGTCACCCTCCCAGGCGTAGCCGCGTCGCGTGGTGGGGATGATGATGCCGTCGACGTCGCGGTAGCCGGTGGCGTAGAGCAGCCCGGTCGCCCCGCCGAGGATGTCGATGGTGAAGTCGTGGCGGCGCAGCAGTCCGTCCGGGCCGAAGCAGGAGATCTGCCGGCGAGTGTGGCTTTCGATGTGGTCGGGAAACGTCACTTGGAGCCGCCGCCACGTTTCGCCGTCGGTCTCGACGGGCGCGACCTCTTCGGTGACGAACCCGGGCAGGGTGTAGAGGAACGGCGTATTCAGATACGTCCACAGTGCTTCCCCGGTGAAATAGGCGAGGTGGATGTCGTCCCACGGCGTCTGGAGCTGATGACCGTGGAACGACATCTCCGGGTCGTCGCGTACATCGATGAGCCCGCCGTCACGGCTCTGCAGGACGACTCGGCGGGGCTCGAAGACCGACCGTTTGTCCTGGCCGGTGAAGTCCATCGTCAGCCGCTGCCGCGTGGCGTCCACCTCGAAGCGAACGTCCTTGAGCGCGTCATCCTGGTTCTTGAGGGACAAGAGCGCCCCGGTGATAGAGGCGTCGACGGTGATCGACTTGACCTGGTTCCATCGGTCCAGGCCGCCGTGCGCGGCCACGGCGGCGTCGAGTAGATCGTTCATTTTTCTCCTCCTGGCTGCTTGTCTTCACCAGGACGACGAACGGCGGGCGCCGAAACCGGACACGCGCTAGGAGATTCCCAGGCTCTCGATCCGCCGCTCGAAGGACATGCGCTCGGCCGGGCTCCGGGACAGCGCAATGGCGCGGGAATAGTTCTCCCGGGCCGCGGTGTGGCAGCCGCCCCGCCGTTCCAGGTCAGCGCGGGCCGCCCAGTAGAAGGGATACCGGGACAACTTCGGCTCACCGGCCAAGGCGATCAGCTCGCGGCGGCCGGCATCGATGCCGTCCCGCTCGGCCACGGCCAGTCCGCGGTTCAGCGCCACGACCGGGCTCCAGGACTGCTGGGCGAGGACCTGGTAGAAGCCGACGATCCGGTCCCAGTCGGTCTCCCGGATCGATGGCGCAATCGCGTGCTCGCAGGCGATGCCGGCCTCCAGATGCCAGCGGGACATGTGATCCCCAGTGGCCGAGCGGGCCAAGTGCATCAGACCGCGCTCGATGCGCGCCCGGTCCCAGCGGCTGCGGTCCTGGTCCTCGAGAGGCACGAACACACCGTGCTCATCCAGACGCGTCGGCAGGCGGGCGGCGTCGAAGCAGAACAAGGCGGCCAGGGCGTGCAGGTCCGGTTGCGCCGTCGCCTTGGCGTCCAGCAGCAGCTCGGTCAGACGCAGCGCTTCCTCGCACAGGAAGGGACGTACCGGGTCGTGCGGGTTGCTGCCGTGGTAGCCCTCGTTGAACAGCAGATAGAGCGACCGCAGGACGGAGTCCCGCCGGGCGTCGATGTCGGGGAGATCGTCCACGTCGGGCAGCCGGCCCAGCTGACGCAGCCGACCGCGACCCCGGTGCAGCCGTCGGTCGATGGTCTGGGTGTCGACCAGGAACGCCTGACCGATCTCCTTGGGCGACAGACCACACAGCCACCGCAGAATCAGGGTCACATGCGTCTCGCGGTTCAGGCTGGGGTCGCAAACCGTGAACATCATCGCCAGCTGGCCCGCGCTCTCGGCGGCAGGGGCCAGCGCCGCCTCGATCGTGCCGCTCAGCGCCGTCATTGTGGCCAGTTCCGGCAGGAACGAGCGGTGGCGCTGTTCGCGGCGGATGATGTCGATCGCCCGGTTGTGGGCGGCCCGGATGAGCCACGCCTTGGGGTCCTGCGGCAATCCGAAACGCCAGGCCTGCATGGCACTGACCAGCGCGTCGTGGACGACGTCCTCGGCGAGCGGGATGTTGGACGGCCCGAGGACCCGGGTCAGCGCGCTGACCAGGTGCGCGTACTCCTTCCGGAACAGGTCCTCGACCAGCTCCGGCAATGACACCGCTGCAGGCCCTTGGTCCACGATCCTCAGATCCCAGGGTCCTGGACCGGCCGGACCTCGACCGAACCGCCGAACTCGTATGTCGGACATGTACGCGCCACGTCGATGGCGTCTTCCAGGGAGGCGGCCTCGAAGATCATGCTGCCGGTCACCAGATCCTTCGACTCCGCGTACGGGCCGTCGGTGACCACGCGTTCATGGCCCCGGACCGTGGCCCCCGGGTCGTCAAGTGCGGTTCCGGTGTTGCGCCGACCCTGCCGGGCCAGCTCATCGGACCAGCGATACCACTTCTCGACGTGGGCCTGAAGCTCCGAGGGCGACAGATCGTGCCGCGAGACAGCGCCCCCGCGAAAGATCAACATGAACTTGCTCCGCAGGGCGCGCTCCCCGCCTGGAGGTTCCGGGATCATGGCTCCCAACCGTATCTTCCGCCGGCCTCATCGAACCCCTCCACCATGGCATCAGGACCTGCGCAGGGCGGAACGCCACCCCACCCCCCCCGGACGGACGCGGAGCTGAAACGACGGCACATACAGCCCCACCATGTGCCTCCAGCGGCGACTGGCGATGCGCGCGGCCGTCATCGGGCGAGCTGAAGGTGGTGCCGGCCTGATGGACGGTGGTCGGGAACAGCGGCCGCCCCCGCCCGCCACCTTGGCGAGCTCGCCCTCGAATACTGCCGATGCGAAAATTTGTTCCTCCACAGGACGATCACAGGTTAGGCTCCCTCCGCGCACGACCGGCGCGAACGGCAGGGTGGGGAACGTGGGGGACATGGTCGACGATTTCGCCGACTCCAAGAAGGCAGCGAGCGAGCCTGAGAAGCCCATGAACGTGGCGGCTCAGGTGATCGCCGCGATCGTGGTGGTTGGGGGCCTCGCAGGGCTTGTGTGGGCGCTGGACCTGGACTCGAAGGCGTCCGCCGACCGCGGGCCGGCCACCTGCACGTCCACGCACGACAGCAAGCCGTCGAAACCTGTCTCGGGCGCCCGGCTCTGCACGGCGCTCAACCGCCCGGACCTGCCCGTACTGCTCGGCACACCGGACGAGTACGCGGAGACCGCCGACGGCAACGAGAGCACGATCACCTCGGCCGACGGCACGAAATTCACCACCCCCGAGGCGGACGTCGACCTGAAGACGTACTCCCTGAGGCTCTCGGCATCCGACGACGATCTCGGCGTGGCCGACATGGCCGGCCTCCTGGGCACCCGCGCGGAGACGAAGACGGTGCTCGGACATCCCGCGGTCGTCTACTCGGACCGGACCATCGCCCTGAGCTTCAACCTCGGCGGCGGCAAGACCAAGGCCGACAGCGGCCCCGGTGGTATCGCCCGCAACCTGCTGGTCGCCCGGGACGTGAAGGACGGCGGCGGCTACTTCGAAGTCTCCGTCTGGCGCCAGGACTTCGCGACGCCCGACGACGCGGCCCTGTTCTGCGTCGCCGAGAAGGTGCTGCCGACGGTCCCGGGATGGACCGCCGGCTGACCGGACGTCAGGGCTGGTGCGCCCGGCCCATGTCCCGGGTGAACGCCGCCGGGTCGTCCTCGAAGCCGTGGATCCCGGGACGAAACGTCCACTCGCCGGACTCGTCGCGTATGAACTCCCCGACCGTGGCCGCCGTGGCCCCGAGGACGTCGCCGAAGTCGTCCTCGGCCAGGACGGTGTAGCCCTCCCGGATGCGCAGCCCCGGGTTGATCACGCCGACGAAGGTCCGGTGCGCCGTGCGCTGCTGGATGACGACGCCGACCACCACGCGCGCGTACCGCTCGCTGAGCCGCTCCAGCTCCAGCGTCATGACCTCGTCCCAGCCGAAGCCCTTGCCGTCCTTGCTGTCCCGGTTGAGGTAGATCGTGCCGTCAGGGGAACGGCTGTCGAAGTGCACCACATAGGCGGGGTCGCCGTACGCGTCGTCCGCCGGATAGGTGGCGGCGACGATGTCGAGATCGGTGTCCGCCTGTCCCGCCGGACTGGGGTCCCACTTGAGCGCGACCTCGACCTTGCGGATCCCCTTGTTGATGCCGGTCACCGGACCTCCCCTTCCCCGTCTCCCCGTGTGTCCCTGTCCGGCCCGAACTGCTCGGCGGACTGGGCCTGTTGTCCATCCTGCCACGCGCGCGTGGAGGTGTGCGCCGGTGCTGTCCGCCGGAGCGTGACCGGCGCCACGCTCCGTGGCCTTACCATGGCGCGGTGCTGGTCAAGTGGATTCGCTGCACCGTGGTGGACCGCCGCGGCTTCGAGCGGGGGCAGCGAAAGTGGGCGGGGCTTCTGGGGGAGCCGGGGTTTCGGGGACAAGGCGGTGGCTGGAGCCGGGGACGCACAGGAGTGGCCCACATCTTCGCTTTCTGGGAGAGCCGTGCCTTCTACGACTCCTTCATGGCCCGTTCCCATGATCGGCTGGCGGCGGCCCAGTCGGGCACCTTCAAGGATGCCCAGGTCAAGCTCTTCGACTACCGCTTCGACGTGAAGACCGGCTTCGAGCCGCGCTTCACGGACGCGGACCTGCTGCGGGTCGCCCTCTGCCGAGTCCACGAGGAACGGGCCGAGCACTTCACGCTGATGCAGGAGAAGGTCTGGAACCCCGCCATGGCCGGCTCTCCCGGCATGATCCGGGGCCTGTTCGGAGAGGCACCGGGCCACGAGTTCCTGGTGCTGTCCATGTGGCGATCGGCCGCCGAACACGGCAAGTACCGCACGGAGCGCGTGGAGCGGCTCGCTCTGCGGGCCCAGACGGAGGCCGACGTGGCGGCCCTCACGGGCGACATCATTGAGCTGGAGCCGAGCTGGACGGTCTGACACGTTGGGTTTGAAATCTGGACGCGTCAATCGTGCGGCCTGGCGTGGTCAGTGGTGCAGGAAGTGTGTGACCTACGCCGTATGAGGGGCGTACGAGTGCTCGATCGGCCGTCACCCGATCTAGGGTTTTGGCATGGCACGACCACGGCGCATCGTCCTTGTCCGGCACGGGGAGTCAACGGGCAATGTTGATGACACCGTTTACGAGCGGGAGCCAGACCATGCGCTGGCGCTGACCGAGCGGGGCTGGCAGCAGGCCGAGGAGACCGGAAAGCGGTTGCGCGAGGTCTTCGGCCGTGAGCGCGTCAGCGTGTACGTGTCGCCGTACCGCCGTACGCACGAGACCCTGCGCGCCTTCCATCTCGATCCCGAACTCATACGGGTGCGGGAGGAGCCCCGGCTGCGCGAACAGGACTGGGGAAACTGGCAGGACCGCGACGATGTGCGCCTCCAGAAGGCCTACCGGGATGCGTACGGCCACTTCTTCTACCGCTTCGCCCAGGGGGAGTCCGGCGCCGACGTGTACGACCGGGTCGGCGGCTTCCTGGAGAGTCTGTACCGCAGCTTCGAGGCCCCCGACCACCCGTCCAACGTGCTGCTGGTGACCCACGGCCTGGCCATGCGGCTGTTCTGCATGCGCTGGTTCCACTGGACGGTCGCGGAATTCGAGTCGCTGTCGAATCCGGGGAACGCGGAGATGCGGATGCTCGTTCTCGGGGACGACGGCAAGTACGCGCTCGACAGGCCTTTTGAGCGCTGGCGTGATCCGGAACCGTACGGAATCACTGGATAGAGTGGCAGAACGATGACCCCTGACTCCTCCTACGACGGGCGCCTGGACCGCGCCCTTGCCAGCCTGCGCGGACTGGCGGTGGGGGACGCGCTGGGCTCGCAGTTCTTCGTACCGGTGAACCATCCGCTGCTGAAGCGTCGCGAGCTGCCGCCCGGTCCCTGGCAGTGGACCGACGACACGGAGATGGCCTGCTCCGTGGTCGCGGTCCTGGCCGCCCATCACCGCATCGACCAGGACGCCCTGGCGCATTCCTTCGCCCACCACCACGACTTCGACCGTGGGTACGGTCCCGCGGTCAATCGTCTGCTGCGGTTGGTTCGAGAGGGCGAGGACTGGCGCGAGCTGGCCGCCGAGCTTTTCAACGGACAGGGTTCCTGGGGCAATGGAGCAGCCATGCGGATCGCCCCGCTGGGCGCCTGGTACGCGGACGACCCGGAACAGGCGACGCATCAGGCGGAGATCTCCGCGTACCCCACGCACCAGCACAGGGAGGCCGTCGTCGGCTCCATGGCGGTTGCCGCGGCCGCCGCGCTGGTCGCTGCGCCCGGCGGTCCGCCGAGCCCTGAGGCACTCCTCGACGGAGTCGTCGCCCTCGTCCCGAAGAGCGCCGTGGGCGCCGGTCTGCGGCGCGCACGGGACATGCTCGACTACGCCGACTCGGGCACCGTCGCGGCCGTGCTGGGCTGCGGACGGCGTACGTCCGCCCATGACACCGTGCCCTTCGCGCTCTGGTCGGCCGCGCGGGCCCTCGGCGACTTCGAGCAGGCGTTCTGGACGACCGCGCAGGTCGGTGGTGACGTGGACACCACCTGCGCCATCGTGGGCGGCGTGCTCGCCGCCGGGAAGGCCGGCCTGCCGCCTGCCGAGTGGGCTGGGCTGACGGAGGCACTGCCGGACTGGGTGCCGAACGTCCGGACCCCGTCGGTTTGAATCCTCCGCGGCCCCGTGCAGCGTCTGCCGGGACAGACCGCTGGAAACTCTCTGTGCTTGGCGGGAACTCTGCGTGACCGCCCGTCCGTTGTTGTGACATCAGCCGTGTGAGGCAGGAGCGGGTTGACTGCACCTGACGCGCGAGGGGTCCGGGGGGTGGTTGTGCAGTTCGTGGTCGAGTGGGCGGTGCTTTCGGTCCTGACCTCGCTGTGCCCTGTGGGACGTCTGCGGAGGGCCGGACCGACGTCCTCGCCGTCGGTCCCCGGGACTCGGTCCGGCCCTCCGCGGCCCCATGCGGGGGCGGCCGGGTCAGCCGGCTGTCGCTCCCGCCGTGCCGGCGAGTGCTTCCAGGTCGCTCTTGCGGACCCGGATCACGAACCAGGCAGTGCCGAAGGCGAGTACGGCCATGGCTGCGGCCGCCACGAAGCCCATGGAAATTCCTTGGGCGAGCACCTCGTGTCCCCAGGTGCCGGGCAGCTGGTGCGTCTTGGTGAACTCTGCCTTCTGCTCCGCCGAACCGTTGGCGAGGAATTTCGGCAGTTGCTTCTGCGCCTCGTCCTTGCTGGCCGACCCGAACACCGTCGTCAGGATGGACAGGCCGAGCGAACCGCCCACCTGCTGTGTGGCGTTGAGCAGTCCGGAGGCCGCACCCGCCTCGTGCTGGGCGACACCGGAGACAGCTGTGACGGTGAGTGTCACGAAGTTCAGGCCCATGCCGAAGCCGAACACCAGCATCGGACCGAGCACTCCGCCGGCGTACGAGCTGCCGGAGCTGATGAGGGTCTGCCAGGCCAGTCCGATCACCGCGAGAGCCGAGCCGGTGAGCATGAACGGCTTGGGCCCCAGCACTGGCAGGAACCGCTGGGACAGACCGGCGCCGAGCGCGATCACGACGGTCACCGGCAGGAACGCGAGACCGGCTTGGATCGGGCTGTACCCCAGCACGTTCTGCACGAAGAGCACGATGTAGAAGAACATGCCGAACATGGCCGCGGCCAGGCTCAACATGATCACGTAGGTTCCGGAGCGGTTTCGGTCGGCGAACATCCGCAGGGGAGTGATCGGCTCCTTGGCCCGGGACTCGATGAGCGCGAAGGCCACCAGCAGGACCACGGCGGCGCCGAAGGAGCCGATGGCCAGGCTGTCCCGCCAGCCGTCGTCCGCTGCCCGGATGAAGCCGTAGACGAGGGACGCCATGCCGGCCGTCGAGGCCACGGCCCCGGCGATGTCGAAGCGGCCCGTGTGTCGTTCGGACTCGCTGATGTAGAGCGGCGCGAGCAGGATGATCACGATGCCGATCGGCAGGTTGACGAAGAACACCCAGCGCCAGTTGAGCCACTCGGTGAGCATGCCGCCGGCCAGCAGACCGATTGCGCCACCACCCGCGGAGACGGCGGCGAATACGCCGAACGCCCGGTTGCGCTCGGGGCCTTCGGGGAACGTGGTGGTGATGAGCGCCAACGCGGTGGGAGACGCAATGGCGCCACCCATGCCCTGCAGGACGCGTGCGGCCAACAACTGCCATGGTTCCTGGGCGAGTCCGCCGAGCAGCGAGGCGAAGGTGAACAGCAGGATGCCGGTCATGAAGACCCGGCGGCGGCCGAGGATGTCACCGGCGCGCCCGCCCAGAAGCAGCAGGCCGCCGAAGGTGAGCGTGTAGGCGCTGACGACCCAGGTGAGGTCGGTCGTGCTGAACTTCAGAGCGTCTTGAATGTGCGGGAGCGCGATGTTCACAATCGTCGCGTCCGGTGGCGTTCCAACGTGCGTTATCAGGTTCCGATTGGCGTCGACGGTGTGACGTCATGTGGCGACGGGGATGGCGGGTCGGCGGCGTCCCAGTCCCCGCGGCCCGGGGCGCCGCACGACGCCCGTGGGCCGACGCCCTCGTGGTGGGCGGGGTGTTCGGTCACGGGCGCCGTGATCGGGGGACCAGCGGGGGTTACACGGCCGGGGCGCCGCCCGCGCCGCTGAGGGCTTCCAGGTCGCTCTTGCGGACGCGTATGACGACAGCGGCCACGGTGAGCGCGAGGACGGCCATGGCGGCGGCCGGGATGAAGGCCGTGGAGATGCCGTGTGCGAGGACTTCGTGGCTCCATGGGGCCGGCAGCTGGTGGGTCTTGGCGAACGCGGCCTTCTGCTCGGGTGAGGCCTTGGCCATGAACGATGCGGCCTGCTTGGTCGCCTCGTCGCGGCCGGCCGAGCCGAAGACGGTGGTGAGGATGGACAGACCGAGTGAACCGCCCACCTTCTGGGTCGCGTTGAGCAGGGCGGAGGCCGCACCCGCGTCGTGTGAAGCCACGCCGGAGACGGCGGTGACGGTGACGGTGACGAAGTTGAGTCCCATGCCGAAGCCGAAGATCAGCATCGGGCCGAGCACTCCGCCGACGTACGAGCTGCCCGAGTCGATCAGGGACTGCCAGGCCAGGCCGATGGCGACGAGAGTGGCGCCGGTGATCAGGAATGGCTTGGGTCCGAATGTCGGCAGGAGCCGCTGCGATATCCCTGCGCCCAGTGCGATGACGACGGTGACGGGCAGGAAGGCCAGGCCGGCACGGATGGGGGAGTAGCTGAGCACGTTCTGCACGAAGAGCACGATGTAGAAGAACATGCCGAACATCGCTGCGGCGAGGCTGATCATGATCACGTACGTCCAGCTCGGAGCGCCGGCGGATGAGTTTGCGGTTGCTCAGCCCGGTCAGTGAACCTCTTTCATCCTGGGTTGTCGGGTGAACCGGGCTGGTCAGGGGCGGTGGCGTGGCGAAGCCCCTCGGCGTTGGTGTGGTGATCTCACTCAACACGCCGATCCTCGCGAAAGATCGAGGTTGGCCTCGGCCATTCACGCCGGCATCGCACCCCGCGCCATGGCCGCCATCCGCAACCTCGCCATCGGCACCCTGAAGACCCTCGGATCCGACAACATCGCCAAGACCACCCGAGCCATCTGCCACGAACCCGAACGAGCACTCACCATCCTGGGCATTGCCGGGAGTTCAGCCGTTCCACCGAAGCCGGTCCCATCGAGCGCAGGGCGTCCGCACCGCCCTCCTCCCTGTGTCGCGTGTTGAAGATCACCAGAGGTAAATGACTCTATCAGCGTCTTCTCTTCGCACTCATAATCCATAACAACACGATCGTGATTCTGCTGAACCGGAGAGATTCGAACGATGAAGTCTCGGCCGGGGAAAGAGGTCATTCCGTGTCCTTCAAGATTACCGACCATGGCTGTTCCTGATCGGGCGGGATGGATTGCTGGGCATCGCCTGATGCATTGCCTCGGGCAGCAGGATCACCCGCGTTCCCGGTTTCCGGCTGGAATAGGGTCTGAACGGGAAACACCAACTCGTAGAATTGGACTACTGATGCGTTCCTTCAAGAATCCGAGCCGCATTGTTGCCGTCGCTTCCGCTACCGGAGCGGCGACGCTGCTGGCCATTGCCATGGCTGCCGCACCGGCATCCGCGGCAACCACTTCTCGCATTGCGATCAACGGCAACCTTATATCGCCCGACGCGGCATCGGTGGCTGTCACCGACCCCACGAACGGCACCGACGCCTGCTTTGCGGCCTCTCGCGGAACGACCTTGATCGCCACGACGGTGTCGGTGAACAGTGGTGACAACGTTCACTTCGACATGTACCGGAAGCCCGGCTGTGGCGACTGGAACTCCGCTGCCTCGTTCAGCCGAGTTGTGCCGGATGACGTCTCCCAGACGTGGAACGTGAACTAAGGCGTTTCACGCTCTCCGGCGATGAGAAAAACCTGGTGGTCGCGATGCGGAATCGCGACCACCGGGACAGTGAGCCTTCCGGCGTTGCCGCTCCGAGGTGGGGACAGCCGCGGAG
Organism: Streptomyces sp. NRRL S-646; assembly: GCF_000720765.1. GTDB lineage: Bacteria > Actinomycetota > Actinomycetes > Streptomycetales > Streptomycetaceae > Streptomyces. The sequence goes on along the minus strand of NZ_JODC01000024.1, from coordinate 16,809 downwards.
ATTGATGACGTTCGATGAGGGCTGCACCGGGACCGGCAGGAGATCCGCCACAACTTCCACCCTGCGACTTCACGGCCACCGCTCACTCCGCTCGGCATCACCAATGTCCCTTGCGTGGACTCGGGGACGCAAGAGCCCGAGCCAGCGCAGTATCGCTTCCGACTGGCTGTGCACTTCGAGCTTCACGTAAATGCGGCTGAGATAGTTTCGGACTGTCTTTTCCGTCAGGGATAGCTTTTTTGAAATAGCTCTGATTGTCGTGCCGGAGGCGAGTAGATCCATGACCTGACGTTCTCGCTCGGTGAGCAGTCTCGGCGAATCGGCTGTCCTGCGGGCTCCTGTTCCCGTATGCCCCCGGTCACTCGGTCCGATCCTTGTTCCGCGGGCAGCTCTGATCTGCTCGGCGGCGATTTCGGGGTCGAGAATGCTCGTGCCCGTAGAAGCGCAGATAAGAGCTTCCATCACCAGGCAGCCGTACTCGTTTTCCAGTAGATAACCGAGAGCTCCATGGTTCAGCGCCCTGGACACATCACCCCAATCGAGCTCGGGCGCCAACACCACTACGGGAAGAACTTTGCCTCTCGACTCGGCCGAAAAGCGCCGTACTTCTCTCCCCATGCCGGATCCATAGAAAAGTAACACTTGATCACTTTCCCTTATTTCACAGGGATTGCGGATCACGCGGCAGTCGGTCCCGGAGAGTAGGGGTGGCCTGGTTCCGTGGCGGCTGACCACGACGATCGCCAGTGATCCGATGGATAAAGGGGAACCCTGAAATCGAGAACCACACGACATCATTTTCTCCGGTGGTGGAAAGGTCCTACGCTGTGAGGCGGATGTTGACCCGGCATGGGACGGGGAACGTGTGTGATCGTGCCGGACCGCTTTTGGGTGATCGGGAAGCTGCTTAGCCCCGGGCAGCGGATTCGCCTGGCCTTTCCGTGATCTTCGGAGCGACATGTGAGGTACCAGGATGGATGTTGCAGGCGCTCGGTTGCAGGACGTCGCAGAAGCTGTGCCCGCAGATCTCCGTCGATCGTCGGCATCATGACGCGGGAATCCTGGAGATCCGCTGGCCGTGACTGCCCTGTGGGCATCGGGGATGCATTTCAAGTTCTCCTGAGTTTCTTTTGAACGCTTTGATGCAGCAGCAGGGGCCAGTAACGGGCGCTGCGACAAACGTTCCGGAAAATCCGCCCGCGCTGCGCTCCGGTGAGGTGCGGGTTGACGGGGGCCCGAGAGCGTTGACGTGCTGTCACGGTGCCAGGACCGAAAGACGAGAGATCACCGCCGGGCATGAAGGATTCTTGAGGGAGGTGAGTTGTTCATCAACCCGGATGAATGAGATCGAACAACTCCGAGGTGACTCCCTCCAGGGCTGGATCAAGTTCCCTGAGCGTTCTGGTCGTTGGTGATGCCCAGGATGGTGAGTGCTCGTTCGGGTTCGTGGCGGATGGCTCGGGTCTTGGCGAGGTCGTCGGCTTCGAGGAGCTTCAGGGTGCCGATGGCGAGGTTGCGGATGGTGGCCATGGCGCGGGGTGCGGTGGAGGCGTGAATGGTCGAGGCTTCCTCGGCGAACGTGACATCTCGGATGTAGTGGGGGGCAATTTCGATGCCCCAGTGCCCGCGAATGGCGGCGGCAAGGTCGGCGGGGCGGGTTTGACGGGGCGGCGAGGCTGGCGACCGCGTAGACGCTTTCGCGTATTTCGGGCTGGCCGGTGGGCTTGCGGCGGCGGTGGACCCGGACGACGAGGTGGGCGTGAGGGAAAGCGATGCAGCCCTGCCGGCCATGGCGCAGGTTTTGATCGAGCGGGACTCGCGGCGGCCGCGGGCGGTGGCGGAGGCGGTGTGCTGGACCTTGACTGAGGTCCAGGGCAGGGCGGAGAGCTGGACGCAGGCGGTGGGCTGGTTGGTCTTGATGACCGCGAGAGCAATCTGCCAGGGCGGCCAAATTCCGGGCACTTCGCGGCAGCGCCGGCATCACCCGTGTTACCGAAGCGCTGAGGGACGAAGCCTGTCCGGTCACCGAGGTGCTCGACCGTGTGGCGGGCAAGTGGAGCATCGGGATCCTGATCGCCGCCGCTCACGGCCCGGTTCGCTTCACCGAACTCGAACGCGCCATCAATGGCATCAGCCGCCGAATGCTCACGCTCAACCTGCGCCGGCTGGAGCGGGACGGACCACTCGTTCGCACCGTGCATCCGACCGTGCCGCCCAAGGTCGAGTACAGCCTCACGCCCATGGTCCGGGAGCTGCACGCGTCGCTGACCGGGCTGGCGGGCCGGGCCGAGCGGCATCGGGCCGCCATCGCCGAGGCCCGCGCCGCCTACGACACCACGGCGGAGCAGAGACCCGACGCCGACTGAGCGAGCCCCGAACGGGTCTCGGGCTACTGTGATTCAGCGACAGTCGGCGGGTATCCAGGGGGTCATCATCGGCGTTGCAGGATCCGCATGATCGGCCGGGCAAGCCCTGAGCGCTCCGCCGGGAGTGCCGTCGGCCGTCGACAGCGCCGTCGTGGCTGGTCGCGCCCCGTGGCGGAGCCGCAAATCAACACCGCCCCGCGCCCCTTCGGAGCGCTGCCGTACCGCACCGGCCTTTGCCGGACCCGCTCAGCTTGCCTCAAACCTTCGTGGCCCAGCCGCGGACCATCGGCCGACACCGTCCTGCCCTCCCCTCCTCCCGCCTGGTATCGGCCCAGGGGGACTACGAGGGCGGGGCGCGCACCTGAGAATCAGCGGGGAGGGGGCGTGGCCGGACCTGGGCTTGAGCTGCCGCATGGCTGGCGGTAAATCACTGATACGGCGCGTCGCCGACGTACGTCCGTTTCATGGCGTCGGGGCGTCTGTCGGGCGATGCCGTGGAGGGCGTGGCCGGACCCGAGCCCGAGCTGCCGCATCACTGGCCGCAAACCCTCTGATATGGCACGTCGCCGACGTACGTCCGCCACTGCGCCCGTGTCAGATCGGCGTGCCCCGCGCGGGCGCAGACCTCGGCGACGGCCCGGACCGGATCGATGAGGTAGCGCTGCAGCGGGACGTGCGCGCCGGCCGCGTACACGGTCGTGCCGTCCGGGCTGAAGGAGAGGGAGCCGACCGGGTCGCCGGGCGTGGTCAGCGGGTCGCCGAGAGGTTGCTGGGTCTCTGTGTCCCACAGCTGGAGCGTGCCCGCGTCGCCGCCGACGGCCAGGGTGCGGCCGTCGGGGCTGAACGCCAGCGCACTCACCGATTGCGGGGTGGGGCCGAGCGAGGCGGGGAAGACGTTGCGCAGGACGCCGGAGCGCTGTCGGAGCCGTCCGTCCCACAGGGCGACCCTGCCCGCGCCATCGCCTGCTGCCAGCCGAGAGCCGTCGGCGCCGAAGGCGAAGGCGCCGGCCTGGCTGCCGAGAACGAGGTCCCGCTCGGTCATCTGCCCCGAAGGCAGGGTGGCCGTGCGGTTGTCCCCGACCAGGAGGCGTCCGGCGGGGCTGACGGCGAGCGCCGGGCCGGACAGGCCGGACACGCCGGTGAGCACCCGGGTGCGGCGGGCGCGTGCGGTGTCCCAGGCCTCGATGGCCAGGTCGCTGGAGGGGCTGACCCGGGCGGCATAGGCGGTACGGCCGGACGGGCCGAGAGCCAGGTTCACCACGGGGCCGGTCGCGGCGGTCGCCAGGTCCAGCTCGGCGCGTGCGCGGTCGTGCCGTATGTCCCAGACGGTCAGACGTTGTGGTGACGTCTGGTTGCCCGGTGCCGAGACACCGTAGGCGAACGCCGTGCCGTCGCCGTCGAACGCCAGCAACGGCAGGGTGTCCGACGGGGCGACCGGCCGGCGGGGGGCGCGGGAGACCGGGAGCGCCGGCGTCGGCAGGGTGCGCAGGACGTGGCCGTCGCGGGTGGAGCGGAGCTGGACGGTGTAACGGGACCCGGAGAGTCGGGCGGTGGCGAGGGTGCGACCGTCCGGGCTCAGCAGGACTTTGTCGAAGGGACGGTCCTTCCAGGCGGATGTGACCGCCGTGCCCAGGTCGAGGGAGTGGACCGTACTGCCTTCCAGATAGCGCAGGACCGGACGCGAGGGGTCCCAGGCCAGGCCGCCGTACGGCTGCTGGTTGTTCAGGGCGCGCCGGAACACCGGGCCGTCGGGGGCCGACAGCCGCCAGACCCGCACCTCGCTGTCGTCCGCTGTCGCCAGAAAGGCGCCGTCGGCGCTCAGGGAGGCGTACCGCACGCCGGAATCACTCACATCGGCCTCCTGGCGGCCGGTGCGGGTGTTCCAGACGCGGACGCCCGCCGATGACATGGACAGCAGACGGTCGCCGGAGGCGCTCAGGCTCACCCTCGCGTCGGCGTACTTCACGCCGGTGACCGGATCGACCGTCTTGCACAGGCCGGAGGTGTTCTCCCATGCGCCAGGCAGCCTGCGGCGGCCGGCGACATCCCAGACCTGCGGTGCGCCGGCGGCGGGACAGACCACGACGGACCGGCCGTCGGCGCTCAGCACAGGCGCCAGATCACCGGGCGACCGGGTCTCGAAGAGGACGCTGCCGTCACCGACGGAACGCACCTGTACCCGGCCGTCGTCCGTGTCCCGGACCACCGCGCTGCCGTTGCCGATGCCGACCGTCGTCCACTCCGGCATGGGTCTCGCAGGCCCCGTCCAACGGCTCGTCCGGGTGTCCCACAGCCGTACGCCGACGTGCTGGGAGATGACGAGGACGCGGCCGTCCGGGGCTGCGTCGAGCACGACGCCCGGCGGCACCGTGCCTGCCCCGGTTCTCTTGTGGGTGACCACGTCCCAGGTCACCCAGTGGCTGGAGGCGACGTCGAGCAGGATACGGCCGGAGTCGGCGAGGAAGCGGCGGGGCCCGACGCCGGGGACCGGGTCGGTGAAGGCGTCCTGTTCGGGCTGGGCGAGCGAGCCCAGCAGGGCGCGGCGGGACTCGGGCAGCGGGGAGACCCGCCAGGCGGCGACGCCGAGCAGCATCGCGGTGCGCGGGTCGGTGGTGCGCAGGGCGTCGGCGACGGAGGCGATGCGGCGGGCGGCCGTGTTCGTGGCCTGTCGCACGTTGTCGACGTGCTGGCTCCAGGCGACCAGGCTCACCACCAGCGCGGTGACCAGGACGGCGGACAGGGCCGTGAGCAGTGCGCGAGACCGGCGGGCGGTGCGGACGGCGGCCCGCTGGTCCGCGTCGCGGGCGTCGAGCGCAGCGGCGAGGAAGGCCTGTTCCGTCGCGGTGAGCAGGTCGCCGTCCGGGAAGAGTTTCTCGGCACGGGTGAGTGCGGTACCCCGGTACAGGGCGCCGGGGTCGCGGCCGTGCTCCTGCCAGGCGTGGGCCACCTCGGTCAGCCGGCGGTGGTGACGCAGCCGTTCGCGGTCCTCCTCGATCCACGCGGACAGCCGCGGCCAGCAGGTGATCAGTGCCTCGTGGGCGAGCTGGACGCCGTCCTCGTCGGTGGTGACCAGACGGGCCCGGGCAAGACGGTCCGCCACCAGCCCCACGTCCGGATTCGGGTGGTCCTGGAGCTCGGCCCGGGGCAGCGGGTGCCGGGTGTCGGGGGTGGTGCCCTGCCCCGGTTCGACCATGCGGAGCAGCAGATGCCGTGCGGTGCGCGCCTGATCCGGGGTCAGCTGCCCGTACACCTCCTCGGCGGTCGCCGCGATGGCGCCGCTCACCCCGCCGGCGGCCTCGTATGCGGCCAGGGTCATCAACCGGCTCCTGCGCCGCCGCCACGTCTCCAGCAGGGCGTGCGAGAGCATCGGCAGCCCGCCGGGCCTACCGTCCACCTCCTCGATGATCCGCGCGGTCAGCTCCCGTTCGACCAGCAGCCCTACTTCCTGCGCCGGTTTGACGACCGCCTCGCGCAGCTCGTCGGCCGTCATCGGACCGAGCAACAGACCGGCATGGGCCAGCGCGTCCGCGAGGTCCCGGTGCTCGGCACAGCGGGCGTAGAAGTCCGCTCGTACGGAGATGAGCACCTTCAGCCGCCTGTCCGGGTCGCGGGCGGACAGCAGCATCTCGATGAAGCGGGCCCGCTCCTCGGCGTCCCGGCACAGGGTGAAGACCTCCTCGAACTGGTCGACCACGACCCAGCTCTCCGGCTCGTCCTCGGCGGGGGCGAGGAGGTGGCCGTATGTCCCGGCCGGTCGCGCCCCGGGGGTCAGCACCCGCAGCACCGCCGGATTCCCGTTCTCGGCCATCGCCTCCCGCAGCCGCGGCAGCAGCCCGGCCCGCAGCAGCGAGGACTTGCCGCTGCCGGACGGCCCGAACAGCACGGCCAGCCGCTGCTCGCACACGAGCCGCCTCAGGTCCTCGGTGATCCGGTCACGGCCGAAGAAAAGGTGCCGGTCGTCGAGTTCGAAGCGGGCGAGACCCCGGTACGGCGGTGCCGCCTCCGCTTCGTCCTCCCGGACCTCGCCGGCGGTCGCCGTCCCGGCTTCCTTCCAGCGTGGCTCCCACTCCGCGGGATCACCCCCGCAGGCCCGTACGTAGCCCTCGACGACGGCCCAGGACGGCAGCCGCTCACCGGTCGCCGCCTGGGACAACGTTGTCGGTGCGAAGCCGGCCGTCTTGGCCATGGTCCGGTAGGACGGGCCCCCGGCGGTGCGTCGTAGTTCCCGCAGCTCGTGCGCGAGCCGCTGGACGGGACCGGCCTCGGGGTCCACAGGTCTTTCGGGACGACCCATCGGGTCCCACCTCCGACGGAACATGACTGGCGCGAACGGCATTGCGGGGGAGCCCCCCTGCCGTAGCAGCTGACGTTCTCCGCCCCCGATGTGGTTCCGGTGACATCGACGCAATATCCCGGTAAAGCCCGAGGGGAACGTGATTCATTCGTGGCTGCCAGGTGCCCTGGCCGGGAAGGTTCGCCGGGTTGGCCGTTGGAGCGGTTGGTTGGGCGGTGCCGCCGTCGCACCCACGGCGTCACCTGCTTCCACGGCTGCCACTCCGTCCGTGAGGACACGCTGTGGGGCGTCGACCGCCGCCGCAAACGCACCGCCAACACCTTGGCCGCGCTGAAGTCGATCAGCCGCCTGGCCCGACGGCGCCCCGATCTACATCATTGTGGACAACCTCTCCGCCCACACCGGCGCGGACATCCGCCGCTGGACGAAGAAGAACAAGGTCGAATTGTGCTTCACCCCGACCTATGCCTCCTGGGCCAACCCGATCGAGGCCCACTTCGGACCGCTGCGGCAGTTCACCCTCGCCAACTCCCACCACCCCGACCACACCATCCAAACCCGGGCTCTGCACGCCTGCCTTCGATGGCGCGACAACAACACCCGCCACCCCGAAGTACTCGCCGCCCAGCGCGAGGAACGCGCCTGCATCCCCAGCGAGAGGGGTATCCGCTGGGGCGACGCCCCCTCGACGCGACAGCTTGATCATCCCGGGGACCTTTCCACCCACGCCATCAGGTGAATCGCGGGGTGACCTCGGCTGCGACCCACTCCATCGCCTTCCCGACGTGCTCAGCCGCGACTGGCAGCCACAGGGTGCAATCGGTGAGCCCCGCCTCGGCGAGCTGCCTGAGGTCGTCGGCGACGCTCGCTGCGGTGGGTGCAGCGCCCCTGAGTGGTCGCCCCGGTGGGGGAACCGCCGCGGGGATACCGGGCGGGGTGAGGAACGCAGCCGAAGCGAGCGTCAGGCGGTCAGCGATTCCCCCGCCGCCGGCGAGGTCATGCAGGCGGCGCCGGACGTCGCTGACTTCCGCGGCGCGGAGCACGCCGGCTCCGTCGTCGAGCGGCCAGCGGTTTGCAGGGAGACGCCGAGGCGCAGCAGGGGTATGAGGTTGCCTTTCGGCGGCAGTACGGTGGCGACACGACGATCACCTGACCTGTCGCCACACCCAACTCCCACACCACCCATGTTCATCCCGGCCGGGAGGCGGCGGATCGCTCGTCACCCGGTGCGGTGCTCGCTGACCAACGCCGCGAAATCCACAACCCGGTGAACCTTCCCGGTCACAGCACCAGGCGTCCACTCCCCGGCGGTTGATTTTCGTGATCGAACCGGGGTGCGGATCAACGCCGCGCCGGGAAATGTAGGTCCCGCCAGCCGGAACCCCCGGCGCCGACCGCGCCCGGTGGCTCGGTGAGCGAGCACCAAGAGCCCGACGGCGGCATGCTTCCCCCTGTGTCGGCCGACGGGCCGCAAAGCCTCCGGCGGCACGCTTCCCCCTTGTGCCGCCGGAGGCCCTCGCTGCGTCGAGCCCCGACGTCGGAATATGTTTTTCTGATGGGAGGCGGGCGCCGAACAACGTCCTCCCCCGAGGAGAGCCCGACAGCAACCCCGCACGTACACCATCGGGTCCGCCCTGACCGCGCTCATGCTCGCGTTCCTCGCCACCGTCGCCGGCCCCCTCGGCTCGCTGCCGAGCGCCCATGCCGATGACTTCCCCTGCGCGGGAGGCTCCAGCTCGGGGAGAGCATCGTCCTCCGGGGGGGGACCTGCCCCCAACGTGCACGACAACGACCTCATGTCGGAGCGGCCGTTCCCCGCGACCTCTTCCGCGTGCCGGGCCGATGTTGCTCCAGCGCAACCTGCTTACACGGCCGTCACCCGTGCCCGCGAAGGCGTCCTGCTCATCGGCCAGACCGTGCCGACGGAAGACTCGTAGATTCGATCAGTCGGCGCCGGATTCACGCGCGGCCTGTTCCCAGAGGTCCAGCGCCACAGGAGGAGTTCGCGCACGACCGTGGTTTCCTCGTCCGTCCCGGCTCCGTCGCCGGCGGTCAGTTCGAGAGCGTCACCGCCGAAGATCTTTTCCGCAGGCGCTGTCGTGGATCGATCCTTGCGGGGGAGGGGGGCGGGCCGGCCTTCAGGCTGTGGGAGAGGCGCATCGCCCTCTCCCGGCCGCCAGATCAGCGTCAGGTCCCCTCTCCTGGTCGCGATTCGGTACGGATAGCAGTCAGCTCATGCGGGGTCTTTCTGGTGCCGCGGCGGCACTCGTCGCGTGGGTCACCCTGCCTGCAATGGCAGCACGAGAGCGTAAGCGGGCTTGAATCCGCCGGACCAGGCCAGGTTCGTCGTGCTGCGCGCCACCTCGCGCTGCTGCCGTAGCCAGTCGCCGTATGCCGTCCCCGCAGGCAGGTCCATCTGGTCGATGAGGGGCAATCGGGTGTGCATTGCCAGGAGTTGAGGGCATATGACTCTATTTTTCAGGACTCCTCGCGGAAATCCTTCTCGTGCACCACCGCTCGCCACCAGGCACGCGGTCATGGTCACGCATGGAAAGGAACCATCGTGTCGACATCTGCACGACCCATGAAGCGTTTTCTCGAAAAATCCCTGGCGCTGCTCATCGCAGGCGGAGCGGGCCTGGGTATGTTCGCCGTTTCCGGCGGCTCCGCCTATGCCGCGCTGAGCAACTCCGATGGATCGCTCATTCCGGTCTTCGTCCAGGGCGGGCCGGTCAGCCTTCCCGGCCAGACCAACAGCATCAAGATCACCGTGCCCGGCACGGGCTCGTTCTGCAAGGTTGTCACCGACCGCAACAACAATATCGACACGGGCGTGCAGCTCAGCGAGGGCAACCAGTTCGAACTGGACGCCTACAACGACCGTGCGTGCCAGGGCACCAAGGTCGGGGGCGTCGGCTACACGGCCTCATACAACGGACCCGCACCGAGTGGCGGGACGTTCTCCCGGATTCTGGTCCGCATCGACAACCCGCGCTTGTCCGTGTGCAGCGACAACGGCTGGACGGACGGCAACCCGAGCGCCTGCCGGTAGGCCTGACCACCCCGGATCGGTCGACCCGACCGAACCATATCGCCGTGAGCCGCCGTGAGCCGCCGTGAGCCGCCGGAAGATCGGCGCCGGCGCGGCCTGCGTCCAGGCGCAGGGGTACCCGGCGGGAACTCGTCCGGCTCCGTCCAGTTCACCAGTGCGGCCCCGTCACCGTCCCCGTCAAGGGCATGAACATCGAGCCCCTTGACCGTGTCCACGTCGAGTGGAGGGAACCCGGCTGCGGGGCCACGCTCAGCGAGGACACCCACCGGGCTCCGGACCCGCTCCCCACGGTCCGAACATCAACAGCTGCCCCCTCCTCACAGCGCGCCCCACCCTCGGGCTCCCCGCGCCGCCGGTGGAGCCCGAGGCTTCCGGGTGCCCGAGCCGGCACAGGATCGCCTCCGACTGGGAACGCACTCCGAGCCTGGCATGAACGCGGCTGAGCGGCGAACGGTCGGTAGAACGAGCGATGGGACGGCCCGACCTCGGGGGTGAACTGTGTCCCTGCCGGCGGGCCCGCTGTGAGGACCGCACACGAGGCGCCCGCGACACCGGACTGCGCAACCTGCCCCTGCACGACACCGCACAGAACCGGATTCGGCTGGAGATCGTCTCCCTCGCACTCGACCTCCCTGGATGCCGATGCTCGCTCTGACCGGCAAGACCCGCCGCCGGGAACCCAAGAAGCTCCGCCCGCGGCTGTTCTCCTCCGCCGCTCAGCTCGTGAACACCGGTCGCTGCCGCCGGCTCCGTTTCACCACGCAATGGCCCTGGACCGATGAGATCACCCGGGCAGTCGACCGACTCAATGCCTTGCCGATCCCCGGCTGACCAGCCACACCGACCGCCCCAACGATCCGCACCACCACACCGGTAAGCGGAACCCGGCGCCCACCCGAGGCGACAACCGGGCCATCAACCCGCCCCAGGCCCGAAATGACCACACCTCGCAAACATGAAGTCCCCGTCAGCACACTGACGAGGAATCATGAACGATCGAGGTCAAGGAGCGTCAATTTCGTGCACGGAAGAAATATGTGCTCTCCGGCCGGTTTATCCACCGACCGGGAGAATGAGCTCACGTCGTGGCAAACGCGCACGACCTTTATTGCGGAGCCGGTCTTTCTGGATATCCCGCCCGGCTCGGCAGCCCCCCCCCCGCAGGGCCGGCCCAAGTTCACAACGAATGGAAGGCCTTCGACCACGACCACAGTGTGGGATGTCTGCTTTGTATCGCTATCTCACCGTATATCCGCCGCGCTCTCCGGTGTGCGATGAGATTGATTGCACCTATGAAGTGGGGTGGAAATCAACCCCCCGCCTGTCATCGTAGGTGGCAGCAGGCTCTGGCCCGTCCAGGTGCCTCGACGTATGGCCAGGGGTGGACTCGTGTTCGTGAGGAGATGCCCGACGTTTATCAGCTGCCACCGAAAGAAGCAATCAGGAGCGGCTGGCCGCATCGGACGGCACTTTTCATCTGCAAGAGAGGAAAGGCTGCATGCAGACGCCATCACACCAGGAGTTCTGCGTGCGCACCCTTGACCGTCTGCCGTCTCGCGGCAGCGCCCTTGGCGTTTATGGCCGCGCCGGTCGGTATAACGGGTCCCCTCCGGGTCCGGGCTCACATTTGTTCACGGTTATCCACCGCAACGATTCGACGGCCGACCAGGTCGTGGCCCCGCAGATCCAGGTGGAGCATCCCGATGCCGGACCCTTCCTGACACCTGCGGACATCGAGGTGAAACGGCGGGATGCGGACGGTTCCTGCGCGGCAGCGCACGCACCCGCCCTCGCATCACCTGCCCCCTGGGAGCCGGCCCGCCTCCATGCAAGTACCGCAGGACAAGGTACTTCAACAGTCAAGTACAGTTCGCGGACTCTATGAGTTCAACCTGACTGTCTGCTCAACCCCCAACCCCCCCACATCACTTCGGGAAGATTCCACGTGTCCAGTTCCACAGGCCGTCACCGTAAGCCCAAGCCCGCCGGCGTGGCGGTACGCCGTGCCCTCGTCGTCGCTGCGAGCGCGCCGGTCGCCACCGCCATGCTCCTCGGCCAGGGCTCCGCCTTCGCCGCCGATCAGCCGACGACCGCAACGGCCCCCGACCACATCGCCGACTCAGCGGACGAGCAGATAGCCAAGAACCTGGACACCCGCGTCCAGAACGCGGCCTTCACCAACTCGACGTTCAGCGGCCTCGTCATCGACGAGGCGAGCGGCAAGACGGTGTGGAACCACAACGGGGACACCGTGTTGATGCCGGCTTCCAACGCCAAGCTGGCCACCGCCACCGCCGCGCTGACCGTCCTCGGTCCGAACCACCGCTTCAGCACCAGGGCCCTCTACCACGATGGCGTCGTCACCCTTGTGGGCGGCGGCGACCGGCTGCTGAGCACCGCCGACCTGACCTCCATGGCCGCCGACGTGGTCTCCCACCTGCAGTACGCCGGGGTGAAGTCGGTCCAGGTGCAGGTGGACGACAGCCTCTTCCCGGAGCCCTCCTTGGCCCAGGGCTGGGATCCGAGCTACTTCACCGATGTCATCCCGCCGGTGCGCGCGCTCTCGGTCGACGAGAACTTCACCCAGGACACCTCGCTCGACGCGGGCCAGGTCTTCGCCAAGCAGCTCACCGCCAAGGGCCTGACCGTCACCGGCAGCATCACTCGCGGTACGGTCCACCCCGGGCAGGCCCTCCCGCTGGCCGTCCACCAGTCCCCGACGGTCGCTGACACTGTCCACCGGATGCTCAAGAAGAGCGACGCCCAGATCGCGGAGTCCCTGCTGCGGATGACCGCGCTGCACACGGGCCGCCCCGCCACCTTCGAGGCCGGCTCCGAGGTGGTCACCGAGGTGCTGCGGAACTACGGCATCTCGTTGGAGAACTTCAAGCTCTACGACGGCAGCGGTCTCTCCCGCGAGGACCGGATCTCCGCCGAGACCGTCGCCCAGATCCTGGAGACCGACGCCGACCCCCGAAACCGCATGATCCTGCAGCCCGTCATCGACGGCCTGCCGGTCGCGGGCGAGGCGGGCTCCACGCTCGACACCGCGCTGGACCGCTTCGACACACCGGACTCCCAGTGCGCCGTCGGCAAGGTGATGGCCAAGACCGGCACCCTGACCGGCGCGATAGCGCTGAGCGGGCTCACCCGGGGCTCCGACGGCCAGTGGAAGATCTTCTCCTTCATCGAGAACGGCTCCACCGCCAAGACGACCGACATCCGCCACGCAGAAGACGGCCTCGCCGCGACCGTCAACGGCTGCTGGGCCTGACCAAGGACATCCGACGGGCGGGCCCGAAAGGCCCGCCCGTTCTCCGTATCCCGTCTGCCTCGCATCCCCCTCGGCCGACGGAGATGAACAACGTGCACTCTGCCGTGCCCGCACTCTGCGCATTCTCCCTGCAGCCCGGTGTACAGAGCCGTAACCGCGATCGGAAGTCCAGGCACGCGAATCACACCAGGTCGGCACCCTCCCACCCGCTTCGACACGAGCCGACGCCGCTCCCTCGGACAGGTCACGGCCTCAGCGGCCGCGATCGGCGCCGCCGGGATCGCCGGCCTGGCCCTCGCCGACACCGCCACACCGCCGCAGACGTTCCGCTTGCAGCAGGAGATCGACCGCCGCCAGAGGGCTGTCGCGGGGGTCCTGAATGCCGCCGACCCGGCAGCCCTCGCCACCTGGATCACGGGCACGGGGGTCCGCCCCCGGCGAACCCCTGGTCGGGCAGGTCTCACCACAAGATCGTGTCCGTAACTACCAGAGGCTTCACGTCGGTCACCCATGTTGCCACGCTCGACGTCCCGCGCCATGTTGTGGAGTGCCTGTCCCGCCTGCTCGCAGCGCACCGACGGCACATCGGCACCTCACGAGGCAGCCGTGCACTGGGCCCGTTCCGGCAGGACGTGCTGATCCTGCGCTGGTTCCGCGAGCGCGGCTGCGTGCACTGCCTGGCCCGCGACGCCGGCGTCTCCCAGGCCATTGGCTACCGCTACCTGCACGAACGCATCGACGTTCTCGCCGAGAAGGCCCCGGACCTGCACCAGGTCCTGGGCCGAGGCTCCCGATGAGGCGTGGGCGCTCATCCAGCCGTTTGTCACGAAGACCGGCCGAGGATCGGGAAAGCCCACCGACCTAGCGGCCCGTGATGCCGTCGAGGCGATCCTGTATGGATGAGTGCCGCTCCGCGCCGGGACGGTTCTTGGGTCGCGCTCTGTGCCTCCAGACGCACCTTCGACGTGTCCACGCTGAGGTTGCCCTCCTAGCGTAGAGACGTGACTGCAAGGGAAGTTGAGGGTGACCGGCATCCCACGACGGCCTCGAGGCGGCCCTCCGATGCGTTGACGGCGAAGGGGGTCAGGGACTTCCTCCAGCGCTCCATCGACGCTCTGGCCCGACCTCCCAGACGTCGAAGCCCCGTTGGGCGGGCCCTACCCCTCCGGGGCAAACGGCTTGTGAACTGGGGAACGTTGCGGAGGACTGTTGAAGTCGACTCCAGCCCGCCTCATACTCGGTGGCTCCGGTGGCGTTCCAACGCGCGTTATCAGGTTTCGGTTGGGGGCGATGGTGTGACGGCGGGAACGGCCGGGACAGCGGCGTCGCGCGGCGCCCGTGGGCCGACGAACCCGCGTGGGCGGGACGATCGGTCACGGGCGCCGTGGTCGGGGGACACGCGAGGGTTATGCGGCCTGGGGACCGCCCGTGCCGCTGAGGGCTTCCAGATCGCTCTTGCGGACGCGTATGACGACCGTGGCGACGGCGAATGCGAGGACGGCCATGGCGGCGGCCGGTATGAAGGCGGTCGAGATGCCGTGGGCGAGTACCTCGTGGCTCCATGGGGCGGGCAGCTGGTGGGACTCGGCGAACGCGGCTTTCTGCTCGGGTGTGGCCTTGGCCATGAACGAAGCGACCTGCTTGGTTGCTTCGTCGCGGTTGGCCGAGCCGAAGACGGTGGTCAGAATGGACAGGCCGAGTGAACCGCCCACCTGTTGCGTCGTGTTGAGCAGGGCGGAGGCGGCTCCCGCGTCATGCGGGGCGACGCCGGAGACGGCGGTGACGGTGACGGTGACGAAGTTGAGTCCCATGCCGAGGCCGAAGACCAGCATCGGGCCGAGCACTCCGCTGACGTACGAGCTGCCCGAGCCGATCAGGGACTGCCAGGCCAGGCCGACGGCGACGAGGGTGGTGCCGGTCATCAGGAACGGCTTGGGGCCGAACACCGGCAGCAGCCGCTGCGATATCCCCGCGCCCACCGCGATGACCACGGTGACGGGCAGGAAGGCGAGGCCGGCGCGGATCGGGGAGTAACCCAGCACATTCTGCACGAAGAGCACGATGTAGAAGAACATGCCGAACATCGCCGCGGCGAGGCTGATCATGATGACGTAGGTGCCGGAGCGGTTGCGGTTGGCGAACATCCGCAGCGGAGTGATCGGCTCCTTGGCGCGGGACTCGACGAGCATGAAGGCGGCCAGCAGCACCACGGCCGCGCCGAACGCACCGAGCGTGAGCGAGTCACGCCAGCCGTCGGACGCCGCCCTGATGAATCCGTAGACAAGCGCGACCATGCCGAGCGTCGAGGTGAGCGCGCCGGTGAGGTCGAAGCGGCCAGGGTGGCGTTCCGACTCGCTGACGTAACGCGGTGCGAGGGCGGCGATGAGGATGCCGATGGGGACGTTGACGAAGAGCACCCAGCGCCAGTCGAGCCAGTCCGTGAGCAGCCCGCCGGCCAGGAGTCCGATGGCGCCGCCGCCCGCGGAGACGGCTGCGAAGATGCCGAACGCCCGGTTGCGCTCGGGGCCTTCGGGGAACGTGGTGGTGATGAGCGCGAGCGAGGTCGGCGACGCGATCGCGCCACCCATGCCCTGCAGGACGCGTGCGGCCAGCAGCTGCCAGGGTTCCTGGGCGAGTCCGCCGAGGAGCGAGGCGAAGGTGAACAGCAGGATGCCGGTGATGAAGACCCGGCGGCGGCCGAGGATGTCCCCGGCCCGCCCGCCGAGCAGCAGCAGACCGCCGAAGGTGAGGGTGTAGGCGCTGACCACCCAGGTCAGGTTGGTCGTGGAGAAGTTCAGCGCGGTCTGGATGTGGGGCAGGGCGATGTTCACGATGGTGGCATCGAGCACCACCATCAACTGGCAAGCGGCGATGACCGCGAGCGCGATGCCCGGGTGTGGCGACCGCTTGGCTGGACCCGGCGGGGCGGGCACGGGTGACTGCGTCTGAATCTGATCGTGCGTCACAGGAGATCCCCCAGAAACGAAGTAGTGAACGTTCCCGTTCACTAATAGGGGCCATGGCGAGTCGGCCTTAGTGAACACAAGCGTTCCTTACGAGGGTTGATCCTGATGGGATGCCGCGGGTTGAGCAGGTTGATGCGTCCGGGAGGAACGTGCGAGGTGGCGGGGGATGCGCTGCCGCGTAACGGGGTGTGGGCGCTGATGACTGCAGCGAGGCGATGTCCGCCTCGTCTGCTGGCTGGGCTCTGGCCTGGTCGTACGGCCAGGCCAGAGCCTCTGCCCGTGTCTGGGTATTTCGCGTGTCTACCTGCGGGTTCCCGGGACTTTCTCGTGGATGTGGGCACGCGTCGTGTACCGGGGTTGGGTGCCTGGTAGCGAGATCGATGAGCGATGCCGCCCAGCCCCGCAAGGGGGCGATGGGCGATCCGAGCGACCGCTGTCCGTGGACGGCCTTGCTTCTTGGCCTCGGTCAGTCTGTTGACGCCCTCGTGGCTCCACGTGCCCATGGGCGGGGCGCAGAGTGGTCGTATTCTGCTGGGGACTGTGGTCTCCCCGGCTGCGAACGTCGCGACGGGGCTGGCGTTGGAGTGGAATCCAGTGCTGGTCGACGAACGGCCTCCGGTCGCGTTGCTGCTGTTGGTGGAACAGCCGGTGCGCCGCCCCGCTGATCAGACGTCTCTGCGGCTGAACGGCAGGGCGGTAGCCATGTGGAGGAGCTTCGTTTTGGCGTGCGGGGCGACACCCTCCGCGGCGGAACACGCTCAGTGAACCTCTTTCATCCTGAATAGTCGCAGGTCAAGAGGGTGTGGATGGCTTGGACGGCGGTGCCGATACGTCGGGTTGAACATCGGGCTCGCCGT
>NZ_JODC01000023.1 GCF_000720765.1 Streptomyces sp. NRRL S-646 | reverse complement strand
CTACCTGTCCGAGATCTTCCGTGCCGCGATCAGCGGCGTGCACGCCGGACAGACCGAGGCGGGCGAGGCGCTCGGACTGGGCAAGGCGGGCATCTTCGCCCATGTCGTCCTGCCGCAGGCCGTACGCCAGGCCCTGCCCGGCACCAACACCATGCTGGTCGACCTGCTCAAGTCCTTCGACGACCGCCTGGTGCTCGACGACGTGAACCTGGAGGTCGACCGCGGCCGCATCGTCAGCGTCATCGGGCAGAGCGGAGGCGGCAAGACCACCTTGATGCGCTGCATCAACCTCCTCTGCGGCGGCGGGTGCGGATCAAAGAGCCGTCCGGCAGTACCATCCCGCCACCCGATCGGGTGATCTTCTTCAGCGCGCGGTCCAGGCGCGGGGCGCGGGCGGCCAGCAGCCCGACAACTTCCCGCACCCACCGTGACACCGCGATGCGGTGCACCCCGTTCCCGCCGGCCGGGTCGCCGGGCCGCTGGTCACAGCGCAGCACAGCCAGCACGATGCCCGCGATCTTCCCCGCGGGCAGGGCCCGCCACCGCGATCCGATCTTCCTCAGGTGGCTGCGGATGAGGTCGGCGAGCCACTTCAAGGTGGCGCTCGACAGCGGCAGGCGGGCGGTGCAGACAAGACCATCGGGGCCCTCGGCGAGACTGTTGTTTTTCTTCGCACCAAACTCAACTGCCGCCGAGGGGCCTCCAGTTACGCCATCGTGCCGGGTCGGGCGGTGGAGGGGCGCTTGGCTTCGGCAGTGATGATCTCGACCGCCTCGGTGATGCGGTCGTGGAGGGTCCGGTAGCCTACCAAGCGCAGGTGCGGGCCCTGCTGGTCCTGACGAACCGGGAAGTCGCCCGCTGACCGACGATCTCCACCCAAGTCACCCGCCCACAACCAGCGTGAGCACCCCGACGCCGCCGCACACCAGGCCCGCGACCTGCTACTTCACGATGCACACCACTCACTGCGCAGGGCGTCGTTTTCGATGGCCGGCTGGCGGATGGCCTCCTCGTACAGGTTCCGGCGGGCTGACTTCTCCCCGCACGTCTGCCGCGTCGACATCAGGTACCGCTCCAGGTGACGCACCCGCAGCTCCTCCACCCGTCGCGGCGGTTCCGTGAGCCCGTTGACCGTGGACACCTCCCGGTCCCAGCTCGTGTCTTACAGACGAGGTCCACGCTCGTCGCGACGACTCCACCACTCGTACGTCGCCTGGTCATCCATGGACGCGTCGCGCCAGTCACGCCGGCCTCGCGCGAACCACAGAAAGTCGAAGTACGTGCGCAGATCCCGGGCCAACTAGCTGACTACAGCTTTGGCCAGCTGCCCAACGCGAGGTTCGCGACCTGCAGCAGCTCAGGGCGGGAACTACCACTCGCGGCCTGGACGGCGATCCCATTGGCGACTGTTCTCAGGTAGAGCGCAAGCAGATGAGGATCTGTGGAAGGCGGAAGGTCACCGGCGTCCACTGCCTGTTGAAACCGGCGCGTCAAGTGGGCTATCCCCTCCTCACGCCATGCGATGAGTGCGTCTCGGACTTGGCGGCTCTCATCCCCGGTAGCCAACGCACCCTGCACGCCAAGACAGCCCGTGGGCAACCCCGGCATGGTTGCCGCCTCGACCGTCCCGTGGAGCACAGCAGTAGCCACTGCTCGACTTGTGGGCTCTGCCAGAGCTCGAGCGAAGTAGGAGGTCAAGCCCTCGGTGTACCGCTCCAGCGCCTTGTAGAAGAGGTCTTCTTTGCTGCCGAACGCCCTGTACAGGCTTGGGCGGCTGATACCCATCGCTTCGGTGAGGTCGTCAAGGCTGGAGCCCTCGAAACCCTTTGACCAGAACACCAGGACTGCACGATCGAGTGCCTCGTCGATGTCGAACGCGCGGGGCCTGCCAGGAGGGACCGGTGTCGTCGAGCGCATTTCTTCATCCTACCCCTTCGGTACCGATCGGTACGGATGTGCTAGCGTGTTTCGTACCAATCGGTACGGTAAACGGAGAGGTGGCAACATGTCACAGACCGTACTCATCACTGGCGGAACCTCAGGCATCGGCTTGAGCCTCGCGCAATCCTTCGTGGAACTCGGGGCGTCTGTCGTCGTTTGCGGACGTTCGCAGGCTGCGCTTGACCGATTCGCGCAGGCGCACCCGCAGGCGCTGGCCGTGCAGGCTGATGTGACGAACGCAGCTGACCGGGCAGCGTTGCTGCAAGCAGTCGCTGATCGCTTTGGGCGTCTGGACGTGTTGGTCAACAACGCCGGTACGTTCGAGGAACGAGACTATGCCGCCGGCAAGAACCCCAATGCGACTCTCGATGACGAGGTGGCGTTGAATCTCACCGCCCCCATCCACTTGACGGGTGAAGTGCTCGAGCGATGGCCATCGCCCGACGCGATCGTATTCATCACCTCGGGGTTCGCTTTGGTCTCGCCCACTCGCGCGCCCACCCACGGCGCGGTGAAGGCCGGCCTGCACGGCTTTGCGGACGGCTTGCGCCGTCAACTCGCCCCGCAGGGCACCCATGTCCTCGAGGTCCTCCCACCGTCTACGGACACGCCCATGAACGCCGAAGCCACGGGGAAGAAACTGACTCCCGAGCAGGTGGCGGCGGTCACGATGAAGGCTCTTCGGCGGGGGCGGAACATGGCATTCCCCGGTCAGACGAAAGTCATGCCCGCCATGCTGCGCATCGCGCCGGGCACACTGCGACGCGTCGTCGCCGAGCTCTGAACCCCACAGAAAACCCTCCCCCAGCAACACCTCACCGAGCGGGCCGAGTGGGCTCCCATCTCCCGCGAAGCCGAAGGCAAGTAGCCGTTTCGACCCAGGGCCAATGCCGTGACTGTGTTGGTGATCTCGCCGGGGTCAGCTGTGGGCGGTGCAGAGGGCGCGGAAGCGGCTTGGTGCCCTCCGGGGAGGGGCGGGTCGGTTCGGCGACCGTCGTTGCGGACCAGGTCGAATTCCTGACCCGCCAATCCTGAACAACTGACCGGCCCGTTACGGATTGAAAGGATTCTCCATGCCCAAATTCCCCCTCCACCTGGTTCCTTCCCGCAGAGCGCTGACGACTGGGCGCTTCATCGTCGCGGCCACCCACTTGTTCACCCCGCGGCTGGCTGCGCGGGTTTTCCAGCTCACGGCCAGCGGTACCCCCGCGATCCCTTATTCGCGGATGTTCGCGATCCGCAACGCTGCTCTCGGGCTTGGACTGCAACGGATGGACGGTCTCACCCGGCCTCAGCAGCAGCAGTTTCTTGCGGTGAACATCGTCATGGACTCGGTGGATGCCGCCGCTTTCCTGGCCGCGGGCCTGCGGGGCGACGTCAGCCGTAAGTCGACCATGCTGTCGGCCGCCGTGGCTCTTTCTGCAGTTGTGGCCGGTACCACGGCCCTCATCGAGCACAACAAGCAAGCGGCCGCCCAAGAAACGGCGCCGACAGCGACGGCGCCATCGGACAGCGACTGGGAGTGACCGCACCGGCGTGGCTCCGCAGCTGATCCACCGCACCGCCTCCATTGGCTGGAGGCCTCCGAGGACGGGTTGGCGGTCTCTGTCGAGTTCAGCATCAGTCCCGATGTCAGTGCGCCGGTTTCGTGGAGACCTTCCTATGCAGCCAGCTCCTCGGTGAAGCCGGGCCGGTAGCCGTGTTCGCTCGACGAGGATCTCGCACTGGCGTACCCGTCCGTCCATAGTTGTGTCTGAGCCCGCGCGGCCTGTTCGCAGTGGAACGAGGCGGCCATCAGGCGACAGTGAACGACGGCCGACTAGCAACTCCTGGATCTCCTGGTTGAGGGCCGTCAGGTCTCCGCGCAGGGAGCAGGTGTCCGGCGGCTGCCAGTCGATCTCGCCGGAGGCGTCAATGAGGTCGACGAGCAGGCCGCCGGCATCGCGCCAACGCCGGTAGACCGTGGCGCGGTGCACAGCGGCGCACCCGCCCGGCCCCGTGCCTCCACTGTGCGCCCGGCTCTGGTCAGGCGTGCCGTGGCACCTCGGCCCCCGGGGCGCGCGGGCCGGGCACCGTCGCTGCTGAGGACAGGTCCAGGCCCAGTGCCGGGCTCGGCGAGAACGCGGGAGCACGCCCTCGCGACACAAGCCGATGGCGGAGCCATGGGTCGATCAAAGGGGAGTGGCCTTTCGGCTCCTGTGCTGCGCGTCGCAGTCTGGAAGGTGACGTGTCGAACCAGCGACGTACCCACGAGTGAGGCTGGACTGTTCGTGCATTCCCAGCGCGGCCGCGATGCGCGAGAACGACAGGTCGGCCGCCGTGATCAGGTCAAGGCCTGAGTCCTGCGAACGCGGTCGACGACGCCGCTGAAGGTCGTGCCCTCCTTGGACAGGGACCGCTGCAGCGAACGCGGGTGGAGCCTCAACGCGCGAACGCGTAAAGCAACAGCATTGTCCCAAACCCAGGCCCAACCCCGAAACGGACATCAGCTCACATCCCGCACTCTCAGTTCCTCATGCTCGGCGGTGGTCACCCGTCGTCCCGCTCGCCGCGGTCGACCTCGGCCTGGCGGACCCAGTCGCGCGGAACTTGTTTCCGTGCGGCTTCGGACGGCTCAGATCTCCTGGGGCTTGTAGGAGCTGGGGTCGCGCAGGATGACGCGGCGCAGGAGGTCGACGGTTTTTGGTGACGCCCTCGACGGGGGCCACAAGAACGTCCTCGTGCTCGATGCTCAGGACGTCGTCGTAGCCGGCGCGGCGCAGGGCGAGGCAGAAAGCGCGCCAGAAAGAAGGCGAGCCGGGGCGGGCGGCCGCGCTTGACGTCGCCGTCGAGGGCCAAAGTTTCGGTGAGATCGATCAATTGCTGCCGGAACATACCGGTCAGAGCGGGATCGGACAGTAGAGCGTGGTCCCACTCCGGGGCCGGCTTCTGCGGAGCCCGGGGTGCTGGGATGACCGGGCGGGGCTGAGGGTGGAGGACATAGTTCCAGTCGCCGTGGAAGGCGTGTCGGGTCAGTGGCAGGGCCGCCATCTCCGCGTCGCCGATCCGGACTCCGGTTGGGTAGGTGTTGGTGTCCAGCTCGGCCATGACGCGTAGTCCGGTGCGGGTGGTGGTCGCGGCGATGGACTGGACGATGACTTCGTGGCTGGTCACCGGGCGTCCGCCTGCTCGTTGAGATAGCGGAACTGGGCATCCCGGTCTGGATGTTGGCTTCCCTCGATGGTCTTGGCGTTGGCCTGCAGGCTGAAGCCTTCCTCCCGCGGCAGATCGGCGATGGTGTCTGCACTGACTTTGTGCCCGGCCCGGGCCAGCTCCCGCGCCAACGTGCGGGTCGACTTCACCGTCCACAGCAATGGCGACATCGGATCACCGCGCTCGTCCCGCTGCCAGGGAGGCCATTGCGGCATGCTTCGCCGCAAGCAGGAGCTTCAACTCCAATTTCGTCGGCTCGCTCGAAGCCCACAGGCCACACGTCACACGGTGGGTCCAGGCTCACAGCGTGATCAACTCATGCCACGTAGCATTGAGCGAAGAGACGTTTGGGGAAATGGTTAATGGATGAAGCGCATGAGGAGCCTCTTGGCCATCGAATGCTGATACTCATCAGCCAACTCGAGCGGGGTTTTCCCTTCAAGGGTAGCCTTTTGCGGTGACGCCCCATAACAAAGGAGTACTGCGATGAGCGTGACCCCCATGTCGCGGCCAGCCTGAATCGCCACGTCGCTCTCGTAGTCAATCGCGTGGGCCAGTAGAGTCATTCCGCTACAAGCTTCATCCGGATCGACTCCCGAATCCAAAAGACGAGCCAGCTCTGCCGCATCGCCGTCTTCAATTGCCTGGTGAGTCGGGTCTCCTTGGTGCTCTCGGTGAGCTTGCTCAGGTCGCCCTCGGCGTTCCACGCCAGCGCCTGCTGCGCGCTCGGACCCGGTCGGGAGGTGGTGTTGCCGCTGCTGTCGTATCCGTAGGAGCCGGCTCGGGCACCTCTGGTCTTGTCCAGCGTGTGCGGCTTGGCGTCAGCCGTCGTGTGGTCGTAGGTGTACGTCGTGGTCTTGTCGCCCGACGACGTGTGCTGCGTTTCCGTCTTGCGCTGTCCGCCGTCGGTGTACGCGTACGACGTCCAGTACGGGGCCGCGCCGTCGATGTTGGACATAGTGCGGCCGGAAGCGGCACAGTCCGCGGTCTTCGGGTCCAGGACTCGGTCAGTCGGCTGTAGCCGTCGTAGTCGAAGCACTGGTAGTCAGCCTTCGCTGTGCCGCCCTGCGTGCTCGTGTCGAAGATGGACTTGACGTTGCCCGCGTCGTCCTGGGTGAAGTTCAGGTCCTGGATCGAGTAGCTGTGTACATCGTCCGTGACCTGAGCCCGAGTCAGGCGGCGCGTGCCGTCCTCGTAGGACCAGGTGATGTACGCCTTCTTCGCCGAACTGCTGCCGTCCATGCCCAGGCTGAGCTGGCGCAGGTCGCCCTGCGGACTGAACGCGGCGCCCTGGAGATAGCCGGTTGTGCCCTTTGCGGTGAGTTGGTGGCCGGTTGCGTCGTAGGTGTAGGAGACCGTTTCCGCCGACAAGCCGCCCACTGCCGGAGCAGCGGTCTGGCTGACCGTGCCATCCAGGTTGTAACCCGTGCTGAATGACAAGGTCTTGGCCACGTACCCGTCCGCGACCAGCGGTTCGGCGTCAGGCAGGATCAGCTGGTTGGCAGTTGCCCGGTACAGCGCGTCGTATGCCGTGACCTTCTGCGTGGACGCCTTGCCGGTCACGCCGCCGTCGTAGCGCACGGCAGTGTCCTGCTGTCCCTTGGCCAGCGAGTCGAAGGTCCAGGCCGCGAGCTTGTTGGTGTCGGTCTTGGAGACCTGCCACATGCCCGTCTTGCGGCCGAGATCGTCGTACTCGTACAGCAGTTTCTTGGTCTGGTCGTCGTTGGGGGTGGTGCTGACGACTTGATCGAGATTGTTGTACTCGGTGGCGCTCTTGCCCTTGTCCGGGTCCGTGGCCGTTGCCTGACGGCCGAACAGGTCATACGTGTACGACCACTTGGCCTTGTCGGGGCCGGTGATGGTTTCCTGCTGGCCTGCGGGCGTGTACGTGTATCTGGTCGTGGTGTAGCCGGTGCCGGTCGGGGTCGAGCCCGCGTATCACGGCGTTCCGTCGTCTGCCCCAGGGCGTCCGTGACGACGGCCGTGGCCTGGCCGCCGTTCGGCGCGCTGGTGGAGACCGTGTCACCCGTGTAACTGGTGTTGATGGTCCAACGGGTGGTGGAGTGTGTCTTGGTGACGGCCTTGATCGGACGCCCTGCGCCGTCGTAGGTCGTGTCCGTCTGGATGGGGGCCTGGCCCTCCGAGGTCTCCACGGCGGTGGAGCTGGGAGTCGAGGTGCTGTCCCAGATGTCCGACTGCTGGCTGACTGCGAGCCCTCGGGTGTCGTAGAGGGTCAGGGAGATGAGCCGGCCGCCCTGCGGGGTGGGGGACTGGGTCTGCCGGGTCCGCAGCAGCGAGTCGTAGAAGGTGTAGCTGGTGTTGTAGCCGGATCCGTCGCCCTTGAGGGTGCTGGTGGACACCCAGGACATGGAGGTACTGGTGACCTTGTAGTCGTAGACGTAATTGGGCGTCTTGTTCAGGACCTTGGAGCGGTTGGGCAGCCATACCTTGGTGAGGCGGCCGAGGCTGTCGTACTCGGTTTCCGTGACCTTGTTGTTGGGGTCGGTGACTTTGAGCGGCGAGGCCGTGGCGAAGTCGATCGAGGTTGTTGACTTGTACAGTTTGGCGTTTTCGACGACGGTCGACGTCAGGGGTCCCGCTGCGGTAGGCGTGTAGGTCGTCTTTGAGACCTGCAGGCCGTTGGTGTCCTTGGTGATGGACGGGCGGCCGAGCGTGTCGTACGTCGTCGTCGAGACCTTCTGCCAGGTGGGCGCGTCGTCGCTGCCGTAGCCCTTGGCGCGTCCGGTCCAGGTCGGGTCGCCCTTGGTCGGCTTCTGGGTGGCCGACCAGGTCGTCGCCGCGGCGTCGTCGTAGACGACAGCGGTGTCAGCGACTATGTCGCCGGAACGGGTGGAGTCCGCCGGAAGGTCCAGGCTCGAGTCCGCAATGGAGCAGCTCTTGGACACCGTACGGGTGCGGGAGACAAGGGAGTTGATGCCCTTGTCGTCATTGCGCGCGTACCAGGTGCGGTTGCACTTCTCGTCACCGGTGACGGCGTCGTCGCCCAGGTCTTCGACGGTTTCGGCCATGCCGTAGTCGTCGAAGGTGGTCTTCACCGTGCGCACACGGTCGGACGGGGTCAGCTTGCTGGTGATGTTGGTGCGCGTATGGGTGGCGCCGGTGCGGACGTAGTACGCCTCGATGTCGGCGTACGACTTGTGCTGGGTCGCGGTCCGCTTCGACCACGGGGCGTTGACCGTGCCCCCGACCTCGTTGTTGCCGTCGTAGGTGACGGTCTCGCGGGTGAAGCCCGCGAACTGGTCGGAGTCGGTGATCTCGCCGGCCTTGATGCCGGAGACCTTCACCGTCTTGCGGGCGTCCTGGTCCGGGGTCTTACCGTCCGAGCCAAGGACCCGGTCCCCGTTCATTCCTCGCAGGTAGACGGTGACCGTCTTGCTCTGCGTGCCGGTGGAGATGCAGCCGCTGCGCAGGCCGAGGACTACTGGCGGGAGGGGGTTATTCCGACCGTGCACTATTCCCCGTCTTCCATGCCGTTGCTTCGCCGCTGCGTCGCCCGATGTTCGCTCGGATTGTTGGCGACCCCCTGGCTATGTCAGGTCCTTGCGCATCAACGTGCACATGGTTTCGTACCGCTTGATCGAGCCCTCTTCGGTCTCCACGTCCCAGGAGTCCAGCTCACGGCCGTAGGGCCGGTAGCCCAATCGCTCGTAGAGGGCTCGGGCTCTGGGGTTGCTCTCCTCCACGCCCAGTTCGGCCACCGCCAGACCACGGGCTGTGATCCGAGCCTCTGCGGAGCTGATCAGCAGGGTGCCGATGCCGCACGACTGAAGCGCCGGATGGACACCGAGCTGCCAGAGCGTGCCGGCACCACTCTTGAGCACGTAGTCGACGCCGCCGATCGCCACCGGCACGTCTGAGGGCCCGCAAACGGCCAGGTAGTCGACCTCGCCGCGCTCGGCCCGGCGCAACTGCTCGGCGATCTGCCTCACGTGCATGGCGGAGCCCGACCAGTCGCACGAGGGCAGGTCTTCGTGGGTGAGATCGCGCACGGACAGGGAGATCCTGATGTCGGTCACTGTGACCACCTCCGGCGTGAGAGGCTCCACGACACCCCGGACAGACGCAACATCATTTGGGCAGCCGCCTCGGGGCCGAGTCATCTGCTGCCCGGGCTGCGAGGTACCCGGCCCAGTCGCGTCGGGCGTAGGCGACCCAGCGGAGCGCGGTGTGGCGGTGCATCCCGGTCACGTCGG
This sequence comes from Streptomyces sp. NRRL S-646, assembly GCF_000720765.1. Taxonomy (GTDB): domain Bacteria; phylum Actinomycetota; class Actinomycetes; order Streptomycetales; family Streptomycetaceae; genus Streptomyces. Next base: position 104,051 of record NZ_JODC01000023.1, on the reverse strand, counting down.
CGAGGATCGGGCCGGGGAGATCAGCAGCGAGGGCGGCCAACGCCCCGTTGCGCGCGGTGCGAACCATGATTCCGTGCCGGTTGAGTTTCTGGGTCATGCCGTGCGTCGAGATCGGCTTGCCCGGGACCATGCCCGGGAACAGCCACTGGGGACCTGGGTGGGCTTGTGAGAGCTGCGGCCGCGGTTGGGGCTGTTCGGCAAGTTGCCGAAGGAGTTCGGCGAGCCGTGGAGGCAGCAGGACGGGGTGGCGGCCCAGGACCAGGTGGGCGTGCTTGTCACCGAACTTGAGGTGTTCAGACGTCAAGTGGCAAAGGCGTTCGGTGGACGTGCCGAACAGCAGGGTGATCGCGCCGCTGGCCCGGACGTCGGTCGGCAAGGCATCGTCCATCAGGCAGCGTTGGAGGAGCTGCCAGCGATCGTCGTCGTCGAGCAGGTCCTGGGGCTCCTGGCTCGGGATGGAGGGGACGGTCAGTTCGCGGGTGAGCCGACGGCTCGTGGTCCACTTCAGGAAATAACGGATCAGGTAGCGCCGCTGGCTGGTGGCCCCGGCGATCCAGTCGTCGATGTGCTCCTGGGCAAGGTCGGCGAGAGCCAGGCCGCGTTGGTCCATCAAGGGCAGGAAGTCCAGGGCCACGCTGACGCGGCGCCGCAGGTCACGGTCGGCGGAGGCAGGGTGGCGGCGCATGGCGGCCCGTTGGCGGGCGCGTCGGAGCAGGAACCAGTTCAGGAACGGACGGGCGAGGCTGGCGTGCGCGGCCGGCTTGTCCGCAAGCTCGTGCTCCAGCCAGCCCGGGATGCGTTCGAGGTCCTCGTTGCGTTCCTCCAAGACGCGGGTGTGGACGAGGAGTTGGCGGACGTAGCGCTGGTTCCGGCTGGGCGGGAGCTCATCCAGCAGCTGGTGGCTGAGCTCGTGCCCTTCGGACGCCAGCCGAGCGAGGAGCTTGGTGTTCGGGCTCTCCTTGAGCCACTGAATGGCGGGGAACGGCGAGGGAGCGTCCGCCAGCGCGGCCGCGAGCGGTTCCAGCTGCGGGGCGACCGTGCCGTCGGGCCCGGCCAGCAGGGCGTTGACCCGCTCGGCGAGGACGCAGTGAGCGCATCGGCCGCGGCTGTGAGGATTGCCGGCCCGGCCGCACTGCTTGCAGGTGTAGTCGGCGGCGAATCCGACACATGGTCCGCAGACCTCGGCGCCGTCGTCATCCCGCGCGATCAGTGGCTGGACCATGCCGCAGCGCGGGCACTCGGCCGGTGAGCGGAGCACGGCGGTGTAGCACGTCACGCAGACCGGCCCGATCGGCCAACGGGTGTTGACCGGTTTGGTCCGGCCGCAGCGGGCGCACGGCTCGCCGGTGCGATGACGCTGATAGCAGGTGGCGCAGACTGGCTGTCCCTGTTCGTCACGGCTGGCGCAGGGGCGGACCCGGCTGCAAAACGAACAGGTCGCGTCGGGGCCCTGGTAGCAGCCGTCGCAGAGGTCCGGTTGCCCGTCGCGCGCGTTGCGGGCGATGCGCTTGAGCTGCCCGCACCGACCGCAGAGCCGCCGTTATAGCAGAGGTGGCACAGCGCGCCGTCGTCGTCAACGAGGGCGGCGGCTGCGGTCTTTCCGCAGCTCACGCAGGTGTGCATGGGGCGTTTCCAGCACTTGATGCACAGCCCTCGGCCGTCGTCCCGTCGTACCACCGGGTGTCGGAGTTGCCCGCACTCGGCGCACTCCTCGAACGTGGCGGGGTCGGCGCGGTAACAACGGTTGCAGGTCGGCCCCTCGGGGCGCCGGGCGACGACGCGCTGGCCTTCGCGCTGGCACCGCGCGCAGGTTTCGCGTCGGCGGCTTCGGGCGTCGCACGAACCGCAGAGCCGCCCCTCAGGGCGAAGTTGCCGCAGGTCAGACCGATCTTTCCGCAGTGTGCGCATCCGGGACGGACCACAGAGTGCCCGGCATCGTGTAGGACTTCAGCGAGCCGAAGCAGGACGGGTGGACAGACCGAGCTGCCTGACGTCAGCGCGTCGGGGTGGGCAGCGAGGTGACCGGCCAGTTCTTCCAGGTAGCGAGCTGCCCCGCGGGTGGGGATCGGCACCGCGGTCACCAGCGCGGCGTCAGCCTCCTTGCGGCCGAGCGACGGCAGAGCCGAGGTGAGGTGGCCGACGGCGGCGGCCGTCGCGGCCTCCAAGCGGGCTGCCTGCGCGGCGAGCCGGGCAACAGTTGACGGAGCCGTCGGAGAGGATGCGCTCACAGGCCAGGGGCGGGTACTGGTACCACTGCCAGCGGCAGCAACCGCACCGCGCCGTCTACGACGGGACGTCGGGACCGCCTTCTGCAGACGCCGGCCGCTCATGCGACAGGCACCGAGCTCTGAGCAGTCATCGCGGACAGCGCAGTGAGGGGCTCCACGTCCTCGGCGTGGAGCCCCTCACTGCAAGCGGATCATGGAAGGCTCAGTCGCGCAGCAGCTCGTGCTGCCATTCGCTCTCCGGCTGATGGTGCAGGTCAAGGTATGCCTGGGCGAGCACGGCCGGATCGAAACGCGTTTCACCGCCGCCGATCGCTCCGGCAATGGTGACACTGGTCGCATGCACGCCCGTTCCCGCCAGCTGTGCATGCAGTGCTTGTACGTACGCGCGAAGCGCGGCCTTGCCGACGGACAGCGACGCGAATTGCGGGTGGGGGGACAGCGCGAGACCACCGCCTGTGAACAGCAGGCTCCCTGGCCAAAATCCACCGGGCGCGCTGACAGCAGGACCTCAGGCCGTCCGGGTCGCCGCAGCGGCCCCGGTGACGAGAACGAGGTGAGGAGAGGTGTCACCTGATGACCACCAGATGACCGCTGTCCGCACGGCACTTTGTCAAAGTCCAGGGAATGCTTGGAGAGCGTCACGGCGAGCGATCAGCCGCCGACACGCCGCGCGCACTACCTCGACCGCACCGGAAGGAATCTCACGCCATGACCGCGACCGCGCCCAAGGCTCCGACTGCACCAGGGGTGCGGTCCTGGTGGGGAATCCCGTACGCCACCGCCGAGCGATACCGCCGCCCCGTGGTCGCGGACTTCACTCCGGACCGCCCGTATGACCGCAAGGGCGTCGTCCCCGTCCAGCCCGATGCCGGCGACTGGCTCGAAGCAGACAGCGGGATGGGCGAGGACTGCCTGAACCTGAACGTGTGGGCTCCCGAGCAGCCGGCCGGGAAGGCGCTTCCGGTGGCCGTGTACATTCATGGCGGCGGATTCGAGTACGGCGCGAACACGCAGACCACCTCGAACGCCGCCGGTCTCGCCGCGACGGGACGCGTGGTGAGCGTCTCGGTCAACTACCGGCTCGGCGCCCTGGGCGCGCTCTCGCTCTCCCAGTACGGCGGGCGGCTCGCCGAGGCCAGCAACCTGGGTCTGCAGGACGTCATCACCGCCCTCACCTGGGTCAAGCACAACATCGCCTCCTTCGGTGGCGACCCCGACGAGGTCACCGTCTTCGGCCACAGCGCCGGCGCCTACACCACCCTCGGGCTGCTCGGGGCGTCCTCCGCGGACGGCCTGTACCGGCGACTGGCCGGGCTCTCCGGCGCGCCCTCGCGCCTCGTCCCGGCATGGTGGGCCGAGGAGCTCGCGGAGCGGTTCGTCACCGAACTCGGTGTCGCGGGCAACCCCGACAAGCTGATCGATCTCGACGCCGCCTCCCTGGTGGCCGCCCTCCACACGGTCTGTCCGACGGACCTCGGAGTCCGCGGCGGGATGGACAACCAGAGTCTCGGTGTCGTCCTGGACGCCGGACAGCCCGGCGGGGTGGTGCACGCCCACCCCCTGGACGTCCTGGCCTCGGGCTCGCACCGGGGCATCGACGTGCTCCTGAGCACGGCCAGTGACGAGATGGGCTGGTGGGTGGCGAACGACCTCGACCGGTTCGACCCGCACACCGTCGAGCGCGTCACCGACGAATTCGCGGGGTGGCGCATTCCCCGCTCCCGTGCCAAGAAAATCGTCGACATCTACGACCAGGGCGGCCGCAGCCCTGCCGAGGTCCGCGCCGCGTCCCTGACGGACTACATCTTCACGCTCCCCGCCGCCCGCGGCGCTCTGGCCCACGCCGCCGCGGGCGGGAACGCCCATCTCCTCGCGATCGGGCCCGCCGAGGGCGCGCCTGCCGTGCACGGCACCGAGATGTACGCCCTGGTCGGCCAGGAAAAGCCGGGCCGCAGCCCCGAACAGGCCGACCGTGACACCCGTATCCGCGACATCGTCCTCGACTTCGTCACCGGCGAGCAGAGGCGCCTGTGGCCCGCCGTCACGGACCGGCCCACCTCGGGAAGTATCGGCAGCCTTCCCTACGAGCCCAGCGCCCACTATCAGGAGGTCCTCGACCTGTTCGAGAACATCGCCCGCCCCTGACGGCCGTCGGACGATTACGCAACTGCGCACCAGGGAGTAGGGAACTCGACATGAGCCAACCGTCAGCAGCCGGTGACGCCACGCCGGGGACGATGCGGGCCGTCGTCGTCACCCGGCCCGGCGGTCCCGACGCACTGGAGATCAAGGATGTGCCGGTGCCCGTGCGCAAGCCCGGCTGGGTGCGGATCAGGGTGAAGGCGTTCGGCGTCAACGAGTCCGAAGTCACCACCCGCAAGGGCGAGTCGGACGCCGAGGTCACCTACCCGCGTGTACCCGGCATCGAGGGCGTCGGCGTGGTCGATGAGGCCGACGTGGACAGCGGGCTGCGGCCGGGACAGCAGGTGGCCACGATGACGGGCGGCATGGGCCGCTCGTACGACGGCGCGTACGCCCAGTACGTGACGGTCCCGGCGGCGCAGGTCATCCCGTTTGATTCCGGCCTGCCGTGGGAGGTCGTCGGTGCGCTGCCGGAGATGTTCCAGGCCGCCTACGGATCGCTGACCACCGGCCTGGACCTCAAGGCCGGGCAGACGCTGCTGATCCGCGGCGGCACCTCCACTGTCGGGCTGAGCGCGGCCACGATCGCGAAGGACCTCGGAGCCACCGTGCTGTCCACCACCCGCAGCCCGGGAAGAGCCGGGGACCTGCGGGCTGCGGGCGTCGACCATCCCCTCGTCGACAGCGGCACGATCGCCGACCAGGTGCGCGAGCTGATGCCGGAGGGTGTCGACGCCGCACTGGAGCTGGTGGGCTGCTCGGTCCTCGCCGACACCCTCGACGCCGTCCGCCGGCGAGGCACGGTCTGCTTCACCGGAGCCCTCGCGGGCCAGTGGACGATCCCCGACTTCAGCCCGTTCATGATCCCGGGCGGGGTGCGGCTGACGTCCTACGGCGGTCAGGCCGCAGACCTCCCGGCCGACGTCTTCGCCAGCCAGCTCCAGGCCATCGCCGCAGGGCGCCTCAAAGTCCCGGTCGCGAAGGTCTACCAGGGCCTGGAACAGGTCCGTGACGCCCCGGCCGACGTCGAGTCCGGCACCACGCCGGGCAAGCACGTCGTCGTCCTGGACGACTGAGACCTGGGCAACTCTGAAACGACAAACAACCGCGCACGATGCCTGCCGGTCGACGACAGCCGGCCACAACATCCCTAAGAGGAACCGGCACAGGAGTTGGAGAAGTCCTTGATGGACGGCCCAGCCCGGGCATCCCACCCGGCGCCTGCCAGCAGGCGCCGGGCTTCCACCAGGCGCCGCTCGTCGATGAGTTCCCGTACCCGCTGCCAGCAACACCCCAGAGAGCAGGATCCATATGAGAATCCGACTGACCGCCCGAGAGACCGTCCTCACCGCAACCCTCGACGACAACGCGACGGCACGCGACTTCGCCTCGCTGCTTCCGCTGACGCTGCAGATGGACGACCTGCTCACGCGCGAGAAGTACGGTCACCTGCCCCGGTCTCTGACCGCAGGGGGCAAGCCGCAGTTCGGCTACGAGATCGGCAACATCGCCTACTGGTCACCCGGTCCCGACATCGCCCTCTTCTATGCCCACGACGGCCAGTCCATCCCCGACCCCGGCATCGTCATCCTCGGCCAAATCGACTCGGGGGCCGATGCCTTCAACAAGTACGACAGCACGGTCGACGTCACCATCGAGGCCATCGACTGAGCCCCGCCCGGAAACCACCGAGAACCGTCAGTCGGCCTCGCCGGCCGCGAAGGCGGCCGGGGTGAGGCCGGTGCGGTCGCGGAAGAAGCGACCGAAGTTCGCGGGATCACTGAAGCCGAGGTGGACGGCCACAGACCGGGCATCCCACCGGGCAACTCCCAGCAGGCGCCGGGCTTCCAGCAGGCGCCGCTCGTCGATGAGCTCGCGTACACCCTTGCCGGTGGCGTCCCGGGCGGCACGGCTCAGGGTGCGGACCGAGCAGCCGAGCAACTCGGCGTAGTCCGCGGCTTGGTGCAGCTCGCGAAAGTGCAGCTCCAAGGCGTCCAGGAAGCGTCCGTACCGGTCGGCGCGGCCCGCGTGGGCCGTGGCAGTGCCGACGGGGGCGATGCCCGGGGAGTTGGCCAGGCGCAGCAGCAGCGATTCGAGCAGGCTGCGCCGCAGGGCGTGGTGGATGTCGAGGGGACGGCGCCCCAGTGCGCGGTGTTCGTCCAGGAGCTGGAGTGCCGTCTGCCGGAGCCAGGCGGTGTCGTCGGGGTGCGGGGTCAGCACGGCAGGGGCCTCGTGCGCGGTGAGTGGGGCCAGGAGACGGGCGAGGTCGGGCCGCAGCACGTCCGGTTCGAACAGGATGAACGGGCCGCGGGCCGCGCCGGGCGGATGCCAGCACTGAGCATGCCCGGGACGCACCCACAGCCACTGACCGGGCGCGACGGTCCGCGTGACGTGGTCGACGTCATGCAGCAGCTCACCCTCGGTGACCGCGATGAGGTAGTGGAAGGTGGCACGGCCCGGACGGGGCGGGTTCCACGGCCAGTCGTCGTGGTGGGCGAAGAAGTCCTCGACGGTACTCACCTCAAGGCCGTACGGGGTACCGACCGGAGGCTGGAAAGCGAACAGCGGAACCGCGGCCGGACTGGCCGCGTTTCCGCTCGGGCCGGGGTGTCGCTTGTCGACCATCACGTGTCCGCAGCCTACCGCCCTTCTGCTCGGCTGCGGCGGAAGGATGGACGTGCCACCGCGCCCGCGCGGCGCACCCTCCGCGTCCTTCGATGCCACAGTCCGTCACCACCTGAGGAAGGCAACGCCCCATGAACGGATCGGCCCTGCACAAGACCGCCGCCGACTGCGCCGAGGAACTTCCCGGAGCTCACCTGGAGCACCCCTTCGGCCCCGACTGGGAGGTCTTCAAGGTGCGCGGCAAGGTGTTCATGCTGATGACCGAAGTGCCGGGGCGGCCCGTCGTGATCCTCAAGGCGGACCCCGGAGAGGCCCACGCCCCGCGGGAGCAGTACCGCCACATCACCCCCGGCTACCACATGAACAAGAAGCACTGGATCACCGTGGAGGGCGGAGAAGGCGTCGACACGGAGCTCGTCAGGGAGCTCGTAACCGACTCCTACCGGCTCGTCGTCGCCCATCTGCCCAAGGCCGAGCAGCCCGTCGACCCGCACACCTACGGCACCGGGCCGGCCCGGTGAGCGCGGCCGGTGACCGCCTCCAGGACACCGCCCGCCAGACGGCCCTGTCCCTCCCCGACGTCAGCCACGGCCACCCCTTCACCCCGGGACTCGACGTGTACAAGGTCGCGGGCAAGGTGTTCCTGATCGTCACCGAGCACCCGGACGACCAGATCATCACGATCAAGTGCGAACCCGAGCACGCGCGGGCACTGCAGCGCGGCCATGCCTCGATCACCCCGGGCCGCTACCTCGACAAGCGCCACTGGATCTCGCTGGGGCCGGGCCCCGGCATCACCGAGCGGCTGATCACCGACGCGGTCGAGGATTCCTACGACCTGGCCGCCGAGCAGCTGCCGATAGGCGACCGCCCCAGAGCCCGATGAGCGCCGCGCAGTTCCTTCGGGGCCGCCCGGCTCGGGAAGACGGCACCGGCTTCGCCATCGACCGCGGACCCTTCTTCGACCGGCCCCGCGACTACCTGGACGCAGGCACAGGCCGGCACGCTCGACTAGGTTACGGCCGAGCCGGGCGGGGTCGGCCTCCCGCCCGACGCGAGTGCGCCGAGTGACCGTAACCCGTGTCCCAGCAAGGCGATAAGCCGTGCGCGCTGCCGTACCGCTTACACAGCTCGGTCACTGACCGCCTATACACAAGGGTGCGGGTGCCGTAAGAAGACGCCGTGGGTGTGGACAGCGCGCGGGATGCGGGCGATGAGGACCGAGGGGTCGTCTCCCGGGTACAGGCACTGGTGGACTGTCGGTATTCGAGGGTTGCAGTATTCGCCGTAGAGCAAGCAGTTCCGTACCCGGCTCGGTCACGTCAGCGGTGACACGGTGTAAAGCTCTCGCCGAACGGGCGCTGTCTGCGCGAAGACGCCGGAGCAAGAAGAAGACCGGCCTCTTGCGGTGAACCCGCGCCGGCCGCCCGCGCTCCGGTGCGGGCCTTCGCCCTCTGCCACCGCGCCGTACGGCCCCCTCCCGACAGCGGCAATCCCGCGCGGCAGAAGGCTCACCCGGCGCTACGAGGTTCACGGCGCCGGTACGGCACCGATCTGCTGCATCACCCCGAGGAGATCGGGCTGGCCCCGTTCGCCGACGATCCGGCCGTCGGCCAGGTAGTAGAAGTTCATGGCCTGCACCGAGATCTTGTTGCCGCTCGCCGGGATCCCGAAGAATTCACCGTCGTGGGTTCCCCGCATGGTGAACCGCGCGGCCACGGTGTCGCCTTCGGTGACTGTCTCCTTCAGCGTCCACTGGACGTCGGGGAAGGCACTGCGCATCATCCCGATGACTTCCATGTACCCATCGGGCCCTCGCAGTGGTTCCGGGTGGCTTGGCGCGTGGAACACCGCGTCCGGAGAAATGACCTCGCGGGCGAGATCCTCGTTGCCCGTGTTGATGAACTCGACGAAACGGTTCATCACTGACGCGGTGGACTGCGATGACATCTTGCTGTGCCTCTCCAGAGACGTTTGGACGGGTACCAGTGAGCGTAACATCGAATCGATGTTTACATCGATTCGATGTTCACGTGCGAAGATGGGCTCATGCTGGAACTCGCGATACTCGGCTTCCTCGCCGAGGGACCCCTGCCTGGACACGAGCTGCGCCGCCGCGTCTCACAGCTGACCGGCTATACGCGGCCGGTCAGTGACGGCAGCCTGTATCCGGCGATCAATCGCCTGACCAGGGCGGGTTTGATCGAGCGGCGCGCCGACCCGGCCGCGGGGGCGGCCCGGTACGTGCTCAGCCTGACTGCGGCCGGGCGGGCCGAAATGCTTCAGCGCCTGCGCAAGCCCGCCGACCACGAGATCACCGACTTCACCCGGTTCTACGTCGTCCTGGCCTTCCTCTCCCGCCTGCCCGACGTGGCCGAACAGCACGCGGTGCTGCGCAGACGGCTGGAGTTCCTGGAAGAACCGGCGAGTTTCTTCTACGACAACGAGCGGCCCCTGCGTGCCGAGGAGATCGCCGACCCCTACCGGCGGGGCATGCTGCTCACCGCCCGCGCCACCAGCCGCGCCGAACGGACCTGGCTGCGCGAGACCCTCGGGGAGGAACCGCCCGTATTCGACGCCGGATACACCGACAGCGATCCGCATGCGCCCGCTGCTCCCGCGAGCTGACTGTCCACGGAGGTACCCCCATGCTTGCTTCCTGGTACGACGACCAGGGCCCCGCCGCCGATGTCCTGCACGTCGGTGAACTCCCTGATCCCGTCCCCGGCCCCGGCGAGGTCCGCGTCCGCGTCACCGTCTCGGGCGTCAACCCCGGCGACACCAAGAAACGGCGCGGCTGGCTCGGCTCGTCCATGCCCTTCCCGCGGGTGATCCCGCACAGCGACGGCGCCGGAGTCATCGACGCCGTGGGCGCCCAAGTCGACGCCCGCCGCGTCGGACAACGGGTCTGGGTATACGGCGCCCAGTCCTACCGCCCCTTCGGCACCGCCGCCCAGTACACCGTCGTACCTGACCACCAAGCCGTACCTCTGCCAGATCATCTGAGTGATGAGCTGGGGGCGAGCCTCGGCATCCCCGGCATCACCGCCCACCGCACCGTCTTCGCCGACGGCCCGGTCGAAGGCCAACTGGTCCTGGTCCACGGAGTTCTCGGCGGTGTCGGCTCCCTGGCCGCCCAGCTCGCCCACTGGGCCGGCGCCACTGTGATCGCGACCGTCCGCCGAACCGCCGACCTCAACCGCGTCGACGCGGCCGTCGTCTCCCACGCCGTCGCCCTGGACACCGGCGACCCCGCCGCTGCCATCCGCTCGTACGCGCCGCGGGGCGTCGACCGGATCGTCGAGGTCGCGCTGTCCGACAACGCCGATCTCGACAACGCCGTCGCCGCCAACGACGCCGTCATCGCCGCCTACGCCACCCGCACGGACCGCACGGAGATCCCCTTCTGGCCGCTGCTGTTCAACAACGTCACCCTGCGGCTGCTCGGCAGCGACGACTTCCCCGCCGAGGCCAAGCGCCAGGCCGCCCGCGACCTCACCTCCGCAGCCGCCGCCGGCGCCCTCACCGTCGCCGTCGGCGACCGTCACCCGCTGGACGACATCGCCAAGGCCCACGACCACGTCGACGCCCGCGGTGGCCACGGCCGCATCCTGCTCAACATCCTCCCATAGGCCCTGTACTCCCGAAGCTGCTACGAAGTGACAAGTAGCTCTCTGTAGCGGATCCGGGGTCTGCTTGTCAGAGTTTGGATCTTCTGGGCTCATCGAGGGACCTGCTCGGCGAGTTTGGTCCGGTCATGACGACCGGAAGGAGCCCGGGGTGCGGCAGGAGTGGGAGCCGGAGGACCTGATCGAGGTCTGGACGCTGCTGGAGGAGGACCAGGAGCGACTGCGGAACAAGTCGGGGGCGAACCGGTTGGGGTTCGCGCTGCTGCTGAAGTTCTTCGAGGTGGAGGCCCGGTTCCCGGAGGACGCCGGGGAGATCCCGGTGCCGGCGGTGTCGTACGTCGCCCAGCAGGTGAAGGTGCCCGCGGAGGAGTGGGCCGCGTATGAATGGTCGGGGCGGGCGACCGGGTGGTCAGTTGTCGTGTTCGCGGGCGGGCATGTCGCCTCGCGTGGCCCGTCGTTCAGTCCGGTGTCTCGCCCGAGTCGACAGGCTGGGAGTCGTTGGCCGGTGCGGATCGCTCAATGCCGTCGTCGGTCGCAGCCCAGCTGGCCAGCAGGTTCCGGGCGTCCTGCGAGGGTGAGTGGGGCTCGGCGGTGTAGGTGAGGAGGAACTGGCTGGGCCCGTCAGGGACTAGAGCCTGTCCGGCGGATCTTGCCGGGCCGACGTGCCCAGGGTGGATGAGGCAGTACTCGACGGGGTGGTGTTCATTAATCACTCGCGCGCCCCTACGACCTGCGGGAGACTCCCCGCGATGACGCAACGAACCGATACGCCTCCCACCTGGGACGAGCGCACGCAGCTGATCACCTTCCTGGACTACGCTCGTGACACGGCGCGAGCCAAGTGCGAGGGCGTGTCTGTGGAAGACGCCCGCAGGGCCCCGCTTCCAAACTCACCGCTGATGACCCTGTGTGGGCTGATCAGCCATCTGCGGTGGGTCGAGTACCACTGGGTCCAAGTGATGTTCCTGGGGGAGGAACCAGCGGGTCCGCTCACGCAGGCGAGTGACGACGACCCCGACCCCGAGATGCGGACAGCTGTCGACATCCCGTTGCCCCAGCTTCTCGCCGCATACGAAGAGCAGAGCGACCGCTACCGTCGCCTGCTGTCCGACCACGACTTGAACGCAAGGGCCAAGCGTCCCATCAGTGACGGTCGCCACGTGGACCTCCGTTGGGTAATCCTCCACCTCATCGAAGAGATCTCCCGACACAACGGGCATCTCGACATCGTGCGAGAGCTCGTCGACGGACGGACCGGCGTCTAGCTCCCTTCAGCTGGTCACAAGCGGAGCCAGAGTCTGATCGAAGCGACGGTGACGGTGCCGTGGAAGACGTAGGCAGGCTTGTCGAACCTCGTGGCGACAGCCCGGGAGTTCTTGAGGGCATTGATCGTTCGCTCGACTTCGTTCCTCCTCTTGTAGCTCGTCTTGTCGAAGCCGGTGGGCCGGCCGCCCCTGCTGCCCCGGCGCTGGCGGTTGGCCCGCTGACTCTTCGGTTCGGGGATGGTGTGCTTGATTTGGCGTCGCCGCAGGTAGTGGCGGTTGCGGCGGGAGGAATACGCCTTGTCGCCGCCGAGATGGGCCGGCCGGGTGCGCGGGCGCCCACCATCGAGACGGGCAACTCGGATGCGTTCCATTACGGGGATGAGCTGCGGGGCGTCGCCCCACTGGCCCGGCGTGATCAGCAAGGCCAGCGGGCGACGTCCGCCTTCACCGGCGAGGTGGATCTTGCAGGTAAGGCCGCCCCGGGAGCGTCCGAGTCCCTCGTCGGGGCGGTGCTGCCGGGGCGTCGTTCTTTTCCCGGTACTCGTGGGCGTCTCCTGCGGGCCCCGGCGGCGTGCTGGTGGGCCCGGCAGGAGGTGGAGTCCACGCTCACCATCGACCAGTCGATGCGGTCCTCTGCATCGGCGTCGGCCAGGACGGCCGCGAAGAGCCTGTCCCATGTGCCGTCTGCCGACCAGCGTCGGTGCCGCTCGTATGCGGTCTTCCACTTGCCGAAACGTGCAGGCAGATCCCGCCAGGGCACTCCTGTGCGGATCCGGTACAAGATCCCGTTGATCACCCTGCGATGGCTCGCCCAACGGCCTCCCCGCTTACCGGACTTCGGCAGATGCGGCCTCAGCCGGGCCCATTCCTCGTTCGTTAGATCTCCCCGACCCATGGACATGCCAACGAGTCAAACCCGCAACGGTCACATGATCCGCCGGACAGGCCCTAGCGGCCGAGCGACTGCGAGCCGTATGGCCAGCAGGATTGGGGCGACGTGGATTCGAGGGTCCGCTTGCTGGTTTTGGACCAGCGGCTGTACGGAGAGCATCCGGCTACGGCCAAGGCTTCTACCAAGCGTTCACCGTTTGGTGTTCCAAGCTGCTGTTGGGTGGGATTCCCGAAGATTTCTAGGCGATTCACGCCGAGCCTCCTCCGTGCCACCACACTTGCTGCTGCAACGCGAACCGCTGGAGGCTGTGATCAACGAGAAATGCGTTGCTCGCGGCGACTGAAGGAGGGTGCGTGCCCGGAGGGCCCACTGCCGACACTGGCACGAGTACATGCCGGAGAACGTATACCTGGGCTCTCGTGAGCAGGTCCGGCGGTGCCGGAGCGGGGCAAGGCCCGCTACGTCCACCCCGGCGATGTGACATCTCGTGACAGATGAGAGGCTCGGGCGGGTGAGTGAGCCACCGATGAACACCCTGCAATACCGCTTTGACGGGCCAGAAGACGCTCCTGTCCTGATCCTCGGTCCCTCACTGGGTACCACATGGCACATGTGGGACCGCCAGGTGCCCGAGCTGGCGAAGCAGTGGCGCGTCTTCCGCTTCGACCTGCCGGGGCACGGCGGCGCGCCCGCCCACCCGGTGGGTTCCGTGGGCGAACTCGCCTCCCGGCTGCTGGCCACGCTCGACGCGCTCGGCGTGCAGCGCTTCGGCTACGCGGGCTGTGCACTCGGCGGTGCGATCGGTCTCGAGCTGGCCCTGCGCCACCCCGAGCGGCTCGCCTCGCTCGCGGTGATCGCCGCCTCGCCCCGCTTCGGCACGGCCGACGAGTTCCGGCAGCGCGGGGTGATAGTCCGCACGAACGGGCTCGACCCGATAGCCCGTACCTCGCCCGACCGCTGGTTCACCGGCGGGTTCGCCGCCGCGCAGCCCGCGATCACCGACTGGGCCGTGCAGATGGTCCGCACCACCGACCCCGGCTGCTACATCGCCGCCTGCGAGGCCCTGGCCGCCTTCGACGTACGGCCCGAACTCGGCCGCGTCGGCGTGCCCACCCTCGTGCTCGTCGGCTCGGAGGACAAGGTCACCGGCCCCGCCGAGGCCCGCACCCTGGTCGCCGGCATACCCGACGCGCGCCTGGCCGTCGTCCCCGGGGCCTCCCACCTGGTGCCGGTGGAGCAGCCCGCCGCCGTCACCGACCTACTGGTCCGGCACTTCTCCACCGCCTGGCAGCCCGGCTACGTCGAGTCGTCCACGGGCCAGATCGCCATCCCGGCCGCCCCCGTCAAGCCCGTGATCGCACCGTCCCCGCAGCCTCATCAGCCCGCGCCGATCGCCGAGATAGCCCCGGCCGCCGTCGTACCCCCACCGGTGAACGGACGTCCCGACCCCTACGACGCGGGCCTCAAGGTGCGCCGCGAGGTGCTCGGCGACGCGCACGTCGACCGCGCGCTGGCGCAGGCGGACGAGTTCTCCGGGGACTTCCAGGAGTTCATCACCCGGTATGCGTGGGGTGAGATCTGGGACCGTCCCGGTCTCGACCGGCGTGCCCGCAGCTGCGTGACGCTGGCCACCCTGGTCGCGGGCGGCCACCTGGAGGAACTCGCCTTCCACACCCGCGCCGCCCTGCGCAACGGCCTCACGCCGAGCGAGATCAAGGAAGTACTGATGCAGACGGCCGTCTACTGCGGCCTGCCGGCGGCGAACAGCGCGTTCAAGGTGGCCCAGCAGATCATAAGAGAGGAAACGACCCCCACCGAGTGATCGTCAGCCGGGCAGCGAAAGCACCAGTCTCAGCCGCCCGAGCCTCCCCGGACCGGGGCAGGATGGTAGCCATGAAGCTCACGAAGAAGTCGCACGCCTGCGTCCGTCTCGAGAAGGACGGGCGCACGCTCGTCCTCGACCCCGGCGGGTTCAGCGAGCAGGACGCCGCGCTCGACGCGGATGCGATCCTCGTCACGCACGAGCACCCCGACCACTTCGACGAGGGCCGGCTGCGGGCGGCCATGGAGGCCAACCAGGCCGCCGAGATCTGGACCCTCGCCTCCGTCGCGGAACAGATCTCCGCCGCCTTCCCGGGCCGCGTGCACACCGTCGGCCACGGCGACACGTTCACCGCCGCGGGCTTCGACATCCAGGTCCACGGCGAGCTGCACGCCGTCATCCACCCGGACATCCCACGCATCACGAACGTCGGCTACCTCGTCGACGGCGGCAAGGTCTTCCACCCCGGCGACGCCCTCACCGTCCCCGACCACCCGGTCGAGACGCTGATGCTCCCGGTGCAGGCGCCCTGGAGCAAGATCTCCGAGGTCATCGACTACGTCCGCGAGGTCAAGCCGCAGCGCGCCTACGACATCCACGACGCCCTCCTCACCGACCTGGCCCGCCCCGTCTACGACCGCCAGATCGGCGGGCTCGGCGGCTCGGAGCACCTGCGGCTGACCCCGGGGGACTCGGCGGAGGTCTGAGGACCCGATGCCCGGCGGGCGGGCCGGCCGCGTTGTCAGACCGGCCCGGTAGGTTGTGAGGCATGCGCATTGCGACCTGGAACGTGAACTCGATCACCGCCCGCCTGCCGAGGCTCCTGGCCTGGCTGGAGAGCAGCGGCACGGACGTGCTCTGCCTCCAGGAGGCCAAGCTGGCCGAGGAGCAGTTCCCGTTCGACCAACTGCGCGACCTCGGCTACGAGGCGGCGGTGAACGCGACCGGCCGGTGGAACGGCGTGGCGGTGCTCTCCCGCGTCGGCCTCAAGGAAGTGGTCAAGGGTCTGCCCGGCGACCCCGGTTACGACGGCGGTGCGGAGCCCCGAGCCATCTCGGCGACCTGCGGCCCGGTCCGCGTCTGGTCGGTGTACGTGCCGAACGGCCGCGAGGTGGACCACCCCCACTACGCCTACAAGCTCCAGTGGTTCGAGGCCCTCAAGGCCGCTGTCGCCGGCGACGCGGCCGGCAGCCGCCCCTTCGCCGTGCTCGGCGACTACAACGTGGCCCCGACGGACGACGACGTCTACGACGTGGCCGCCTTCGAGGGCCTCACCCACGTCACCCCCGCCGAGCGCGCGGCCCTGGCGTCCCTGCGCGAGGCCGGCCTCTCGGACGTGGTCCCGCGCCCCCTCAAGTACGAGCACCCCTTCACCTACTGGGACTACCGCCAGCTCTGCTTCCCCAAGAACCGCGGCATGCGCATCGACCTGGTCTACGGCAACGCCCCGTTCGCCAAGGCGGTCACGGACGCCTACGTGGACCGCGAGGAACGCAAGGGCAAGGGCGCATCGGACCATGCACCGGTGGTGGTCGACCTGGAGGTGTAGAGCGTCGCCTCCAGCCCCTCTTCGGCCCGACGGACGTACGCGAGGCAGGCATTTCAGCCCGTCCGGCGTTTGAGGACGAGGCCGTTCAGGCCGAAGCGGGGTCCGGGGGCGCAGCCCCCAGGCGGTCACGGCACCAACGCACGCAGATCCACCGAGCGCGCCATCGCGGCGAGCCCCGCATCCCCCGGATGCAGATGATCCCCACTGTCGTAAGCAGGCAGCATCCGACCCGGCTGCCCGGGATCCCGCACCACCGCATCGAAGTCGAGCACGGCATCGAACACCCCGGCACCCCGGATCCACGCGTTCACCGCGGACCGCTCCGCTTCGACCGCAGCCGTGCACCGCGCCTCGCCCCCGCAGGGCAGGATCGTGGCCGCCAGCATCCGCAGGCCCCGCGCATGCCCCCGGTCCGCGATCTCCTGCAGCCCCGCGACGATCTGCTGCGCCGTGGTCTGCGCCCGCAGGTCGTTCACGCCCTCGAAGACGACCGCGGTGCGTGCCGAGGTCTGGGCGAGGACGTCGCGGTCGAACCGGTTCAGGGCGCTGACCCCGGCCATGTCCGTGGAGACCCCGTCACCGGGATACCGGTCGGTGACCACCCGGTTCCCGGAGATTCCCTGGTTGAGCACCCCATAACGCGGTACCCCACGCTGCTTCAGCAGCCGTCCGGCCAGCACGTCGGGCCACCGCCGGTTGGCGCCCGTGGTGGACTTGTCCCCGTCGGTGATCGAGTCCCCGAGCAGCACCACCGACCCCGGCCCACCGCCCACGTCCACACCCGTCAGCAGGGGCCACCTGGTCAGGGTCGTGGTGTACGCCGCCCCGGAGCCCTCCGCCGTATGGTCGCCCGCGGTGCTCACATACGACCGCTGCACCGCCAGCTGGTGCACGGGCGCAGCCGCCACCGGCCCGGGCAGATGGAAACTGACCAGCAGATTCGCATCCGAGGGCACCACGAAGCCGAGCGGATCGCTGAACGCCTGAGCCCCGGCCGGGATCTCGACCCCCGCCGCGCCCCGGAACGACAGCGGCACCGGCACGCCCCGCGCCGTAGCCCCCTCCTGCTGCACGGCCACAGTCGCGCCACCGATCCGTACCGGCGCCGCCGCGAAGGTGTTGTCGAACCGCAGCCGCACCCGCGACCCGCCCGCCGACGTGTGCACCACCAGCCGTACCGTCCGGTCACTCCACGGCCCCACGGCCCGGACACCGGAGGTCGCCGCCGCCCAACTGCCGGTCCAGCCCCCGCCCGAGGCTCGCACCGCCAGCGCGAAGACATGCAGACCGGCTGCGCGCGGCAGCCGCACGGAGGCGACCTGGAGCCCCCGGACCAGCGGCACGGTCACCACGTACAGCCGTGCCTGCTCGGTGAGTTGACCGCCGGGTGTGTTGATGTGCGGCAGTGCCACCGCCTTCGTGGCGAGCGGGCCGGCGCGCCAGTCGGGAGCGGTCAGCGCGTACGAGGAGCGGGTGCCGTCCCGGTACGAGACCGAGCCCGTGCCGCTCGCGCCGGCCCCGCCCGTGCCCGCCACCAGGAAGGCGAGCGCGTCGCCGCGTCCGCCGACGCGTACGGACTGTCCGTCGGCGAGTACGTTGTCCGGCTCGCCCGGCAGCCGCCGCGGCCAGGTCAGCCGGGCCCCCTGCACGGTGAGCGCGCGGCCGGGCGTCCAGCCCGCGGCCTGCAGGTCCTGTGCCGACAGGGAACCGCCGTAGCCGTCGAGGTTCGCCAGGCCCGGACGGGCGTTGTCGCTGACCGCGACGCTGTCGAAGAGCCGCTGCAGCGGCTGTGGTTGTGCCCTCTCGTCGGCAGCAGCTCCTGCCGACACGGCCGGCGCCAGGAAGGCGAACGAGACGATGGCAACCGCGAATCCCCGCACATGTCGACGCACGGCCGACTCCTCCCGCTCACCGGTGGGACGAAAGACGCATCGCGAAGCTAGAGAGACGTGAGGGGCCCGTCAACGAGCCATGCACGGAGTCGACGCGAAATCGACCCGAAGTGACCGCCCGCGCGCCTGTGGTGCGCACGCCGGTGCGAATGACACGCTGGGAGGTATGAAGATCCCTTTTCTGGGCCACCGGCATGAGAAGCACGGCATCCCCGACCCGGAGGGCATCGCCGAACTCCTCTCCGAGTGCGAACTCCTCCGCTCGCAGGCGTCCCAGGAGGGCGTCCAACTCGACGATTCCGCAGCCTCGTTGGAGGCCCTCGACCAGCTGCTGCCGCGCTGGCGGGACGACCCCGAGGTGCTGCACTGGCTCGGCAACGACGCGGGCCTCTATCTGGGCACCGTCATCGTGCGTACCGTGCCCGGCGCCGCCTGGGAGATCTGGCCGGACGGCCAGCCCGTCGTACGGCTCGCCTCGGGCCGCGAGTTCGACGTCGTGACCTCCGGGCACGAGTGGGCGGCCAGCGGGGTGCCCGAGCTCTCGCAGCTGTACGGGGAGGTCGCGGAGACATGAGGGGAGGGACCGACCTAAGATCGACGTAAATACGGCTTATGCCCGAAAAGTGCGTGTCGTGACGTAAGTCAACTCCCGTCCGGATAGTTTGCGGCAACCACGACACAGCTGAGAGTGAGTAGGGCTGCGAATGGCCGTCGATCCGCTGATCGAGCTGCATGACGTCAACAAGTACTACGGGGAGTTGCATGTCCTGCAGGACATCGACCTCACCGTCGGCAAGGGGGAGGTGGTCGTGGTCATCGGCCCGTCCGGGTCGGGAAAGTCGACACTGTGCAGGACGATCAACCGGCTGGAGACCGTCCAGTCAGGCACGATCCTGCTCGACGGGCAGCCGCTGCCCGAAGAGGGCAAGGCCCTCGCGCGGCTCCGCGCGGACGTCGGCATGGTCTTCCAGTCGTTCAACCTGTTCGCCCACAAGACCGTTCTGCAGAACGTCTCGCTGGGCCAGATCAAGGTCCGAGGGCGCAAGAAGGAAGAAGCCGACAAGCGCTCCCGCCGGCTCCTCGACCGCGTCGGACTCGCCGACCAGGCGCCCAAGTTCCCCGCTCAGCTCTCCGGCGGCCAGCAGCAGCGCGTGGCCATCGCCCGCGCCCTCGCCATGGAGCCCAAGGCGCTCCTGTTCGACGAGCCCACCTCAGCCCTCGACCCCGAGATGATCAACGAGGTGCTCGAGGTCATGCGGCAGTTGGCCCGCGACGGCATGACGATGGTCGTCGTCACCCACGAGATGGGCTTCGCCCGCTCTGCCGCCAACCGCGTCGTGTTCATGTCCGACGGCCGCATCATCGAGGACCGCGCCCCGGAGGAGTTCTTCACCGACCCGCACAGCGAGCGCGCCAAAGACTTCCTGTCCAAGATCCTCAAGCACTGAGCGACAGAGCCATGCCCGGCCGGCGGCAGCCGGAGATCACTGCTTGCGCAGCGGAATCGACACGTACGACGGGTCGTTCGCCGGCGAGGAGAAGGTCAGCTGAGCGCCGGACGGGTTGTGCTCGATGTAGAGCGGGTCGACCGTGTCGACGACCAGGGCCAGCCGGTGCCCTGCCGGGACGTCGTAGGCCGTGGAGAACAGATCCAGGTCGAGACCGAACGGCTCTCCGGGTGTGCGCCCGTGGAAGGTGTACGGCGCGTTGCTGACCAGCTTGCCGAGGCCGAGCGGCCCCACGTCGTAGAGATAGGCGACGAGGGTGCCGCTCTCCTTGGTCGGGGTGACCGTGGTGTGCAACTCGGCCGTACCGCGGATCTGCTGGGCGGCGGCGTACTTCTCCGACTGCCATACGGCGGCCCAGCGGCGGGGGAGCAGCGGGATCGAGGCCATCGGGGGCAGCTGGGCGATCTGGTCGAGGATGCTCGACAGGAAGACGATTCCGCCGTCCGCCCCCGAGTCGACGTTGGTGTGGATCGTGGTCGTGCCGCCGAGGGCGATCTTCCGCTCCGTCGCGGCGACCGACTTCCAGTCCGGGTAGCCCTCGTAGCCGCCCGTGGAACGGGACTTGAGCTGGACCGGCTCCTCACGGTTGATGCCGTTGTCCTCGCCCTTGAGGTAGTGGTCGAACCAGCGCTCGGTGTCGGTCCACACATCGTTGGGCAGGCCGAACAGTCCGGTCAGCTCGGCGGTCGCGTGGTCGCCGGGGCGGAACTCCAGTCTCTTCGGGCCGGTCAGCTTCTCGTAGAAGTTCGCGTACTGGTTGGGCGCGAAGATCGTGTCGCCCCAGGCGTTGGCCATCATGACCGCGGCGCCGTTCTTGTTCAGTTGGTCCACGTATGTTGCGGCCGAACGTTTCTTCCCCCAATTGATCATGTCCTGTTCCTTGGACAGGTTGGAGGCGTAGAAGTCGTCGAAGATCTGCCGGATTTCGGGGCTCTGGCGGCCGGTGACCAGGCTTGCGCCGTCCAGCAGGGCCGCGGCCTGGACGTGCTGGGTGCGGCCGGAGTAGATCGAGTCGATCAGGTCGGCCCAGCCGCTGAGGGAGGCGACCGCCTTGATCCGCTTGTCGTGCGCGGCGGCGATCAGGCTGATGCCGGCGCCATAGGAGACGCCCGCCATGCCGATGTGCTGCGAGTCCGCCGGGGTGTTGGCGAGAGCCCAGTCGATGACCTTGGACGCGTCGGCTATGTCCGGAGGCCCCGCCACTTCTATCTCCCCGCCGGACTGCCAGAAGCCCCGTACGTTGTAACTGACGACGATGTAGCCGGAGTCGGCGAGCTTCTGGGCCTGGGCGAGGTACTCGACCTGGGGCAGGCCCCAGCTCGTGGGGAGCACGAGCAGCGGGTAGCGGTGCGCGCCGTCGGCGCCCGCGGGCATGACGACGTTCGCCTTGAGGACGGTGCCGCCGTCGCCGGTGATGTCGACGAAGCGGACGGCGTCCGCGGCCTGTGCGGCGGGGGCGAGCCCGAGGGCGCCACCGGCGATCAAAGTCGCGGAGACGGCGCCCACGGCGGTCGTGCGCAGGGCCTTGCGATGGGTTCCCACGGGTCACTCCTCACTCGTGTCAGTGCAAAGTGACCAGACGGTAACCTCGCTCCTTTACTGGAGGTAACCCGTCGGTAAGTTACGTGCCAGTAACGATTGTTGGCATGTGAATGAATTCAGGAGGCACGGTGGGAGTTGCGCGGAGCGGCGGGTGTCGGCAGGGGTGCCTGTGCCGCGCGGGTCACGTCCGCGACGAGCTCGGCGACGTCCGGGCCGTACGCCTGTGAGTTGACCACCTTCAGCAGCAGGACGAACGTGTTGTCGCCGTACTTGCGGGCCAGTCGCTCGTGGTTGCGGGCGAGGTAGCGGGTCGCGGCCTGGTTGGTGATCGCGGTCTGGCCGCTG
Organism: Streptomyces sp. NRRL S-646; assembly: GCF_000720765.1. Lineage (GTDB taxonomy): Bacteria > Actinomycetota > Actinomycetes > Streptomycetales > Streptomycetaceae > Streptomyces. Next base: position 82,612 of record NZ_JODC01000023.1, on the reverse strand, counting down.
AAGAGGAAGACGGGGCGGGTCAGGCCGGGCTGTCCGGCAGTCAGCCGTGCCAGCAGCACGTATTCGGACAGGCCCTTCTCCATGCGGTAGCGCTCGCTGCCGATCTGGAACGCCAGCCGGTCCGGGCCCGGCTCCGGGTCGGTGTTCACGCGCACTCCGGGCAGCATGGCGTGCAGGTGGGCCGCCATGCGCCGGTTCGACCCCGGCCCGCCGACGCAGAACTCGGTCCGTTCGCCGAAGCCCTGCCGGGCCGCGTCCTGGGTGATCACCTCGGCATGTGCGCCGCAGTCCTTGATGAGCGCGGCGAGTTCCAGGAGCGCGAACACGTCGTAGCGGTGCACCGCGAGGTCCGGGCTGCCTGCGTCGCGGTTGACGACGAGCAGCGACTCGGAGTGGTCGGGCAGCCCGAAGAACGCCTGTTTGCGGCGGAGTTTCCGCTTCCACAGGTAGGTACGGGCCAGCCAGCCGAGTGCGGCACTGATGCCCGCCGCGACCACGCCCAGGACGATGTTGCGCACGTCGTCATTCATGGGCGCGCATGCTAGCGGGCCGATATGGCTGGTACGTACCGGTGTTCGATCCATGGCATTCGTATGACAGCAGCCGGAAGGGGGCTGTTGGGGCCCCGGAGATGCGGTTACGCTGCGCGGACGTCCCTGACTGGAGGTACGGATGCGTCGCCCTGTCGCGCGGAAACTCTCGATCCTGGCGGTCTCTGCCGCCGTGTTGTCGGTCGGGGCGGCAGCACCGCCGACCACGGCGACGACGACACCGCAGAAGGTGCCCGTCGCCGTCGGCTACGGCGGCGCCGTCGCAAGCGTCGACGCGGACGCCTCCGCCGCCGGCATCGAGGTCCTGAGGAAGGGCGGCAACGCGGTCGACGCGGCCGTCGCCACCGCGGCTGCGCTCGGCGTCACCGAGCCCTACTCCTCCGGCGTCGGCGGAGGCGGCTACTTCGTCTACTACGACGCCAAGTCCCGTACGGTGCACACGATCGACGGCCGCGAGACCGCGCCGCTGACTGCCGACTCCCACCTCTTCGTGGAGAACGGCAAGCCGCTCGCCTTCGCCGACGCCGTCAGCAGCGGCCTGAGCGTCGGCACGCCGGGCACGCCCGCCACCTGGCAGACGGCGCTCGACAACTGGGGCAGCAGAAGACTCGGCACGGTGCTGAAGCCCGCCGAGCGGATCGCCCGAGACGGCTTCACGGTCGACGACACCTTCCGCTCGCAGACCGCCTCCAACGAGACCCGGTTCCGCTACTTCCCGGACACGGCCAAGCTGTTCCTGCCGGGCGGGCAGCTCCCGGTGGTCGGCTCCACCTTCAAGAACCCCGAACTTGCCAAGACTTACGAGGAGTTGGGCAGGAAGGGGGTCGGCGCCATCTACGACGGCGACCTCGGCGACGACATCGTCCGCACCGTGAACAAGCCGCCGGTGGACCCGAGTTCCGGCTGGAACGCCCGCCCCGGCAAGCTGTCCGACAAGGACCTCGCGGCCTACCGCGCCAAGCTCCAGGCGCCCACGAAGACCTCGTACCGCGGACTCGGCGTCTACTCCATCGCGCCCTCCTCCTCCGGCGGCACGACCGTCGGCGAAGCCCTCAACATCCTGGAGAAGACGGACCTTTCGAAGGCGAGCGAGGTCCAGTACCTGCACCACTACATCGAGGCCAGCCGGATCGCGTTCGCGGACCGCGGGCGCTGGGTCGGCGACCCCGCCTTCGAGGACGTACCGACGAAGGAACTGCTCTCGCAGAAGTACGCCGACTCGCGGGCCTGCCTCATCAAGGACGACGCGGTGCTGACGAGCCCGGTGGCGCCGGGGGATCCGCGGAACCCTGCTGCGTGCGCATCCGGCGGTACGGCGGCGCCGACGACGTACGAGGGTGAGAACACCACGCACCTGACCGTGGCCGACAAGTGGGGCAACGTCGTCTCCTACACGCTGACCATCGAGCAGACCGGCGGCAGCGCGATCACCGTGCCCGGCCGTGGGTTCATCCTCAACAACGAGCTGACGGACTTCTCCTTCACCCCGGCCAACCCGGCCGTGCACGACCCGAACCTGCCCGGTCCGGGCAAGCGGCCGCGGTCCTCGATCTCGCCGACGATCGTGCTCGACAAGCACAACAAGCCGGTGGTGGCGCTCGGTTCGCCCGGTGGGGCGACGATCATCACCACCGTGCTGCAGACGCTCACCGAGTTCCTCGACCGCCATCTGCCGCTTGTCGACGCGATCGCGGCGCCGCGGGCCAGCCAGCGGAACGCTGCGCAGACTGAACTGGAGCCCGCGCTCTACAACGACACCGGTGCCGGGAGTCTGCGGGCGCAGCTGGAGGCCATTGGGCACTCGTTCAAGTTGAACCCGGAGATCGGTGCGGCGACCGGTGTGCAGCGGTTGCCGAACGGCGAGTGGCTGGCGGCCGCCGAGAAGGTGCGGCGGGGCGGGGGCTCGGCGATGGTGGTGTATCCGGCGCCCTAGTCGTCTGCGGGTGCGTGGGGGCTGGTCGCGCCCACGCGGCGGAGCCGCATATCGATACAGCCCCGCGCCCCTTTCGGGGCGCTCAGGCCCCGCCTGGTCATTACAGTTCCGGGGCGATCGGCAGGTCCTCCGTCCGGAACGCCAGCCGTCCCTCCTCGACGTCCACCGTCACCCGGCCGCCCTCCCCGACCCGCCCGTCCAACAGCAGCCGCGACAGCTCGTTGTCGACCTCGCGCTGGACGGTGCGGCGCAGGGGGCGGGCGCCGTACTCGGGCTGGTAGCCGCGTTCGGCGAGCCAGTTGACGGCCTGGTCCGTGAACTCGACCGTGACGCCCTGCGCCTGCAGCAGGCGGCGGGTCTTCTCCAGCAACAGGTCGGTGATCTGCCGCAGTTGGTCGCCGGTGAGCTGGCGGAAGACGACGATCTCGTCGATGCGGTTGAGGAACTCCGGCCGGAAGTGCTCGCGGAGCGGCCTGAGGATCTGCTCGCGCCGGGCCTCCTCGTCGGCGTCGGCACCACCCGCCCCGAAGCCGATGCCCGCGCCGCGCCGGGTGATCGCCTCGGAGCCGAGGTTGCTGGTCATCACGATGACCGTGTTGGTGAAGTCGACTGTGCGGCCCTGGGAGTCGGTGAGACGGCCGTCGTCGAGGACCTGGAGCAGGATGTTGAAGACGTCCGGATGCGCCTTCTCCACCTCGTCCAGCAGCAGGAGCGAGTACGGGTGGCGGCGGACGACCTCGGTGAGCTGGCCCGCCTCCTCGTGGCCCACGTAGCCGGGCGGGGCGCCCACCAGGCGGCTGACGGTGTGGCGCTCCTGGTACTCACTCATGTCCAGGCGGACCATGCGCTCCTCACTGCCGAAGAGGGCCTCCGCGAGGGCGCGCGCCAGTTCCGTCTTGCCGACCCCCGTCGGGCCGAGGAAGAGGAAGCTGCCGATCGGCCGGTCGGGGCTGGCGAGTCCCGCGCGGGAGCGCATGACGGCCTCGGCGACCACGGCGACGGCCGCTTCCTGCCCGACGACCCGCTTGTGGAGGTGCTCCTCCAGTCCGAGCAGCTTCTCCTTCTCCTCCTGGGTGAGGCTGGCGACCGGGATGCCCGTCTGCCGGGACACCACCTCGGCGATCGCCTCGGCGGTCACCTCCAGCTGCCCCTCGTCGGCCTCGTCGCCGCCCGTGGCGTCCGCGATCCGCTTCTTCAACTCGCCGATACGGTCGCGCAGTTGCGTCGCCTGCTCGTACTGCTCGTCGGCGACCGCCTGGTCCTTGTCGCAGGTCAGCTGCTCGACCTCGCGCTCCAGGGCCCGTACGTCGGTGCCTTTCGTCCGTGCCCGCAGCCGTACCCGCGCGCCGGCCTGGTCGATGAGGTCGATGGCCTTGTCGGGCAGGCGGCGGTCGGTGAGATAGCGGTCGGACAGCTCCACGGCGGCCACCAGGGCCTCGTCGGTGTAGCGGACCTGGTGGTGGGCCTCGTAGCGGTCACGCAGGCCGCGCAGGATCTCGATCGTGTCCGGTACGGACGGTTCGGGCACCAGGATCGGCTGGAAGCGGCGGGCCAGCGCCGCGTCCTTCTCGATCCGGCGGAACTCCTCCAGGGTGGTGGCGCCGACGATGTGGAGTTCGCCGCGGGAGAGCGCCGGCTTGAGGATGTTGCCGGCGTCCATCGCCCCGCCCTCGCCGCCTGAGCCGGCTCCGACGACCGTGTGCAGCTCGTCGATGAAGACGATCAACTGGTCCGAGTGCGTGCGGATTTCGCCGACGATGTTGTTGAGGCGCTCCTCGAAGTCACCGCGGTAGCGGGTGCCCGCGACCACACCGGTGAGGTCCAGGGCGACCACCCGCCGCCCGATCAGTACGTCGGGCACGTCCCCGTCGGCGATGCGCTGCGCGAGCCCCTCCACGATGGCGGTCTTGCCGACGCCCGCGTCACCGATCAGCACCGGGTTGTTCTTGCCGCGCCGCGACAGCACCTCGATGGTCTGCTCGATCTCGTCCTCCCGGCCGATCACGGGGTCGATACGGCCCTGCCGGGCCAGCTCGGTGAGGTCGCGGCCGTACTTGTCCAGGGTGGGCGTGCCGGTGGCGCGTGCGTGCTCGGTACGGGGCTGTGCGGTGTCCGGTGCCTCGGGCGGCAGCCCGGCGGGCGCGAAACGGGCCGAGTGGAGGATGTGCCCGGCCGCCGAGTCGGGGTTCGCGGCCAGGGCGCTGAGCACATGCTCGGGGCCGATGTAGCCGGCGCCGCTGGCCCGCGCCAGGTCGTGGGCGTCGAGCAGGGCCCGCTTGACTGCGGGGGTGAGGGAGAGCGAGGTGGGCGGGGGAGCTTCCTCCGCTGTGTGCTGGACCGGGCCGGAGCGTTCGTCGATCTCCGATGCCAGCGAGTCGGGATCCGCGCCGGCCCGGCTGAGCAGACTCCGGGTCGGCTCGCTGGCCAGCGCGGCCCGCAGCAGATGCTGGGTGTCCAGGTCCCGGCTGCCGTGCTCGGCCGCGTACTGGGCGGCCCCACGGACCAGTTCCCGGGCGGGCTGACTGAGGAGCCTCCCTATGTCGATCTGCCGGGGGCCCGGGCGCGGGCCGCTGAAGAAGCGGGCGAGGAATTCTCCGAAGGGGTCGTAGCCCTCGGGGCTGCTGAAGCCGCTGGTCATGGCCTTCCCATCCGGCGTCCCTGCGGGGCCCGGGACGCCCTCGCTGATCGACGTGCCGCAGTCGGGTAACCCGGGTGAGAGCCGGTTACACCTTGGCGCACGCCCATAGAACACCTTCGCACGAAGGGTGGCCCGGGGCACCTCCAGCGCCTGCCCGGCACGTCTTCCTCAGCCGTTCGTCCGACGGCCCCCACGGTCGGCGGACGGTGCGCCGGGGCGCAGCATCTGGCTTGTGGCCAGGTCGCGGTAGAGGGGGTTGTGGGCGAGCAGTTCCTCGTGGTCGCCGGCTGCGACGCTGCGGCCCTCATGGAGTACGACGATGCGGTCGGCGTGCTGCACGGTCGAGAGTCGGTGGGCGATGACCAGCAGGGCGCATTCCTGGGCGATCTCCTTCATCACGGTGGTCAGCGCGGCTTCGTTGATCGCGTCGAGATGCGAGGTGGGCTCGTCCAGCAGGAGCAGCGCGGGGCGGGCGAGCAGGGCGCGGGCCAGGGCGACGCGTTGGCGTTCGCCGCCCGAGAGGGTGCTCCCGCGTTCACCGATGACGGCGTCCAGGCCGCCGGGCAGCCGGTCGACGAGTTCCTCCAGCCGGGCCAGCGCGAGGACCCGCCGTACCTCGGCCTCCGGGGCGTCGGGGACGGCGTAGGTGATGTTCTCCCGCAGGGTGCCGTGGACGACATGGGTGTTCTGGTCGACCACGGCGATGCGCCGGCGGCAGGCGTCGCGGCCGAGCTCGGTGGCGGGCCGCCCGTCGAACAGCACGGCCCCCGAGTCGGGTTCGTAGAACCGCGCGACGAGCGCGAAGACGGTGCTCTTGCCCGCGCCCGAGGGGCCCACGAGGGCCACCTGCCGGTGGTGGGGCACGGTGAAGGACACACCGGAGAGCACCCGACGGCCCGGAGCGTAGCCGAACCGGACGTCGTCCAGCGCGAGCGCGGGCGAGCCGGGTGCCGCGGGTGAGACGGGCCGGGGGAGGGGGCGGTCCTGCGCGACCAGCGGGTCCGTTTGTTCGGTGGGGAGGCGCAGCGCCTGGTCGACGCGCCGGTAGGCGCCCATGCCGCGCTGGATCAGTCCCACCGCGTGGAAGACGGAGGAGAGCGGCATGACCAGGTACGAGGCGTACAGCAGGAACGCGACGAGATCTCCGAGGGAGCCGGCGTGACCGCCGACGCGCAGGCCCCCGACGACGAGGACGACGAGGAAGGAGCCCTGGACGGCGAGTTCGACGGCGGGACTCATGACGGACGCGAGCCGCGCTGTGCTCACCCCCGCCTCGTACGCCTCCTCGACCCTGGCCCCGATGCGGGCCGCCTCGCGATCCTCGGCGCGGTGCACCCGGACCATCGGCAGGGCGCCCAGCGCCCGTTCCAGGTCCGCGGCGACCGCGCCGACCGAGTCCTGCATACGCTCGGAGGCGCGCCGGATGCCCTGGAGCAGCGAGGTGACCACGGCTGCCGCCACGGCCACGGTGAGGGCGACCAGAAGCAGCAGCAGCGGGTCGAGCCACGCCATCAGGACCAGCGCCCCGGCAGCGACGAGGCTTCCGGTCACCAGGTCGACGAGCGCCTGTGACACGACCTCGCGCAACAGGGTCGTGTCCGCGGTGACCCGGGAGACGAGGTCGCCGCTGCGGTGCCGGTCGTACTCCCGCATCTCCAGCCGGAGCAGACGTCCGACCAAACCCATGCGGAGCTGCCGTACGACACCCTCGCCCATCCGCTCCAGCAGGAAGCGCCCCACCGACCCGATGGCCGCCTCGACGAGGAACAGCGCACCGAGGAGTGCCAGCAGTGGCCAGAGGACCTGTCCGCGGCCACCCGCGTCCACAGCGTGCCGGGCCACGAGCGGCTGGGCCAGCCCCAGGGCGGAGCCGGCCAGTGTCAGAGCGGTGGCCGCGGCCACCGCGGCCCGGTGCCCGCCGGTGAGCCGGAACAGCGTGGCCACGGCCGCGCGGGTCGACCGGTCCTCGCCAGGGGGCTCGTCCGGCGCCGTACCGCTGCTCACCGGTGCGTCGGCTCGACGGCCAGCAGCCGGGCGAAGTAGCCGTCCGGTACGCCCTCGCCGACGGGGCGGCCCTCCGTCTCGATCCAGGCATGCGCGGTGAAGGGTGGGACGACACGGACCCCGGCGCACCATGTGGGCCAGGTCCCCCGGAGCCGGCACAGCAGCGCGGCCCCCAGTGAACGCGGCAGGCACCCCTTCGGCCCGGTGCAGCGCAGGCTGACGGCGCACATGGCGTCCCGGGCGGCCTGGGCCTGCACAGTGGTGGCGGGCGTCGCCCCGTGGCGCAGGACACCCAGGACGGCACGGATGCGCCGGGGCGGCAGCAGAGCGAGCACGACGGCGGGGAGCAGCATGAGGCGGGCGGCCAGGCGGAGGCCCAGGGACACACCGGTGGGGCGCTCCAGCGCGCTGGGTGTCGTCATGAGGCCAGCCCCGCCTCGCGCAGGTGACCGACCAGCACCTCGACGTCCTGCTGGGCCTGCGCCCGGTCGATGTCGAACTCACGGACCAGCGCGGCGGCCGCGTCCGTCTCCTCGCCGCCGTCCAGCAGCGTGCGGACCACCAGGGTCGCGGTCGGGTTCAACTCCCAGTAGGTGCCGGCCCGTTCGTCCAGCAGAACGGTGCCGTAGTCGGTCTCGGCCGTGGAGATGTGTGCGTCGAACCGCAAGGGCATGTGCTCGCCTTTCTGACGCGGTGGGGATTCTCAAGGGGTGCGGGCACGGCTGCGGGAGCGTCCCCGCAGCCACACCTCGGCGGCGATGGTGGAGTAGAGGATGGCGTCGGACAGGCCGGGAGAGGCGGGCCGCCGGGCGAGGCGGCGCAGCTCGGCGCCGTCCACCAGGCCGAGCCGGGCGAGGTGGGAGTCCTCCCACAGCGCCAGCAGGTCGGCGCGGTGATCGCGCAGGCCGTTGGCGGCGTCCATCGAGGCCGCGGCCTTGGTGGTGCGCCGCAGGCACTCCTCGGGCACCCGGCCGCTCATCGCGGCGGTCAGCACCGGCTTGTACGCCCACGGGGTGACGCGCTCGCCGGGCCGTACGGCCAGACACGCCTCGATGACACGGTCGTCGAGGAAGGGCGAGGCCATCGGCAGACCGGCGCGGGCCGCCATCGCGTCCCACTGGCGGATGACGCGCGTGGTCGAGCGGATCTGCTCCAGGTCCGTGTGCATCCCCCGGTCCGGGTGCAGCGGTGCCACCTTCGCCGCGGCGTCGAGCAGCGCCCGGCGTGCCAGCCGCTCGGCGTCCTGTGTCACCCAGCCGAACAGCCGCGGTGCCATGCCCCAGCCCAGCCCCGTGGCCACGGAGGAGGAGGGCGACGGGTCGCGCAGCCGGGCCGCCGCGTCGGCGAGCCACCTGCCGTACGGACGGGAGTCCGCCAGGGCGCTGACGGTGCCGCCGAGCGGCCAGCGCCACAGGGCCCGGAACCCGCGCAGCTGCCGCAGGGCGAACAGCGGACGGGTGCGCACCAGCCGGTGGTAGTAGGCCTCGGAGCACCAGGCCACGTGGTCGCCGCCGATGCCGGTCAGGTGGACCCGGCTGCCGCGTGCGGCGAGGGCCGGCAGGTGGTGCAGGGCCCGGGAGCGGTCCATGACGCCGATGGTGGGCTCGTCGAGGAGGTCGTCGATGCCGAGCAGGTCCTCGTAGACCAGGGGTGAGGCGTCCGCGTCCCAGATGACGTGCTCGACGTCCGGGAGGTGCCGCGCGGCCAGCTCGGCCCAGTGCAGGTCGGTGTCCGCCGGATCGCGGCCCGGCCAGGTGCTGGCCACCACGCGGGCTGGGGAGCGGTCGGCGAGGAAGCAGACGGAGGTGGAGTCCAGCCCGCCGGACAGGTCGCAGCTGACCACGCCGCCCTGCCGGGTCCGCGCGTCGACGGCTTCCTGGAGCGCCGTCCGGATCAGCGGCGCCGACTCGGCGAGGGAACGGACCGGCTCCGGCGGGGTCCACCAGCGGGTGTGCCGTGCGGAGCGCCCGTCCGCGGCGACGATCACGGCGTCGTGCGGGGGCACGGCGGTGACCGGGCGCCACAGGGAGGTCTCGAACAGGGGGTACGGGGCCGGCCACAGCAGCCGGACGGCGAGCTCCTGGGGATCGGGGTCGAGGTCGAGGGCGGCGGCGAGCGTGTCGGCGCGGCTTGCCGCCACCCGTACGCCGTCGATCTCCGCGTGGAAGACCAGCCGCAGGCCCGAGGCGGTGCCCTGCACCCGGATCCGCCCGTCGAGGGCGGCGACGAGGTGGAAGCTGCCGGGGAGGGAACGGGCCAGCGCGTCGAGCTCCGCGAGGTCCCTCAGCCGTGCGGCCCTGCGGCGCAGTTCGTCCGCCTCGACGGGACAGCAGCCGATGACCGCGAGGGCGGCGTCACCGGCGCTCGCCGTGACGATCTCGTCGTCGTGCCAGTGGCCGACCAGCCACGGCCGGCCTGAGGAGTGGGTGAGGGTGCGGCTGCCGGGCGGGGCGAAGGAGCGGGCCACGGCGGCCGCGTCCTCGTGGTCGGTGAAGACCGCGAAGTCCGCGTCGCCGGGGCCCGTCCCCGCACTTGCGTGCAGTTCAGTCATGACGTCGGATCTGCGCCGTCGCCCGTCAGTTCTTGCTCAGGATCAGCCGGTCGTTGCCGTGCTCTCCCAGGAGCCCCGTCTCCTTGCGGAACGTACCGAGCCGGACGAGTGTCGGCGCTTCGTATGCCTTCTTCATGACTACTCCTCACTGCGGTGGTGTCCCAGACCCCGGGTGGGGAGTGGGCGCAGGACCAGCTAGCTGCCGAACGTGAAGAAGGGGCAAGACGCAGCGTGAAAGTATGACGGTATGAAAAAGCAGATGCCTCTGGTCTGACGTCGGCGCACGTGCCTGGCGTGAGGGGGGTACGACTGTTCGCAATTTGCCGTACGCATGCGTGAAGAAACGTTCCCATCTGTGCCTCGCTCTGACCGGCGCGCACCGCGCACAGAATCCGGGAAGGGAGCCGCCGGAGCGCGCGGCCCGGTCGGCACGCACCATGTTCGGTGTGGGCGGGGTCATGGTGGCTCGCTCAGAGAGCTTCCCTGGCGGTGAGGATCCGGGGGCCGTCCTCCGTGATCGCCACCGTGTGCTCCACGTGTGCCGCGCGTGAGCCGTCGTTCGTGCGCAGGGTCCAGCCGTCCGCCGCCGCGTGGTAGTCGTCCCGGCCGCCCGCGATGAGCATGGGCTCGATGGCGAGGGCCATGCCCGCGCGCAACGGGAAACCGCGGCCGGGGCGGCCCTCGTTGGGTACCCCCGGGTCCTCGTGCATACGGCGCCCGATGCCGTGTCCGCCGAACCCGTCCGGGATGCCGTAGCCCGCCGCGCGGCACACCGAGCCGATCGCGTGCGCGATGTCGCCGATGCGGTTGCCGACCACTGCCGCCTCGATGGCCGCCGCAAGTGCCTGTTCCGCCGTCTCGATCAGCCGTACGTCCGCCGGGCGCGGCTCGCCGACCACGAAACTGGTCGCCGAGTCGCCGACCCAGCCGCCCAGTTCGGCGCCGCAGTCGATGGAGACCAGGTCGCCGTCGCGCAACCGGTAGCCGGTCGGGATGCCGTGCACGATCGCGTCGTTCACCGAGGCGCAGATGACGGCGGGGAAGGGGACGGGGGCGAAGGAGGGGCGGTAGCCGAGGAACGGGGAGGACGCTCCCGCCTCGCGCAGCACCCCGCGGGCCACCTCGTCCAGCTCCAGCAGGGAAACACCCATGTCGGCGGCCTTTCGTACGGCCGTCAGCGCGCGCCCGACCACCTGCCCCGCCTCGTACATGGCGTCGATCGATGTGTCTGTCTTCAGCTCCACCATGCCAATTACTATACCGGTATTAGAATGACGGCATGGTGCGCACCCCTCTCACCCCCGAAGAACGTGAACGCGGCGAGCGGCTCGGCCGACTGCTCCGCGAGGCCCGCGGCGGACGGAGCATGACGGACGTCGCGGCGGACGCCGGAATCTCCGCGGAGACCCTGCGGAAGATCGAGACGGGCCGGGCTCCGACGCCGGCCTTCTTCACGGTCGCCGCACTGGCCCGAGCGCTCGGCCTGTCGATGGACGAACTCGCCGGGGCCTGCGCACCGGTCGCGGTGTGAGTTCCCCAAGAGCTGCCCACGCGCTCGTCACGTTCCGGCAGGCAGGGCGTACTCTGCGTTCCGTCGGAAAACTTCTCGTAGCGCTCCTGTAACACGGCTCGTGTTGTCTAACGGACCGGAGTGCTCCGGTCTGGCGGGAGTTGGGCGATGGCTGTGGATCAACTCCCGGGCCGGGTACGGGAGTTCGTGAACTACCTGAACGGCCTGCTGGCGCGCCTGGATCAGGGCGGCGGCTGGTGCGCCGTCTTCTGGCAGCGCGACCCCGACGGCATGCGGGCCTGTCTCGAGGGCCGTGAATTGCCCCCCTGGGACGTGCTCGAGGCCCTCCTGCAGGACCTCGCCGCGGAGTACGGTCCGGGCGCCGCCGCCCAGGAGAAGGAGCATGCCCGCGGGCTGCACACCGCAGCGCTCGCGGCGCACGACGCCCGGCCCGGCGGCCGGGACGCCCTCGGTGACCGGCTCGACGTCATGCTCCGCGAGCAGCGCTACGCCGCCGAACGCCAGGCGGAACTGGGCCACCGGCTCGCCTCCGCCGCCACCCGGCAGGAGGCCGACGCACTCCGCCTCGACCTGGCCTGGGCCCGCGACGACCACGAACGGGCCACCGCCCGCTGCGCCGAACTCCGGGCCCGGATGGCCGACTTGGACAGCCGCACGGCAGACGGCCGGGCGGCGGCGATCCGCCGGGCCCGCATCGCGGAAGGCGCGGTCTACCGCATCGACAGGGAGTTCACCCCCGACGAGCCACCGCCGACCGACACCCCCTCGGACGACCGCGAGACCCACAACCCGGCCTTCCCGCACCAGCGCGGCTCGTACGACCCCGGCCCCGCAGACGGGCAACAGGGGCCGTACGAGACCAGCACCCCGGCCGGCACACCGCCGCCGGACACGCACGGCGGTGGCCCTGCGTGGGCCCGGAACGAGCAGGCCGCCCCCTACGAGGCTGCTGCCTCCGGTGCCGGGCGGCCGTACGAACCGCACGGCCGTGGTCCTGCGGGGGCGCACGGTGGTTCGTACGAGCGCGGTGGCATGGACGGGTTGCAGGGTGGCCCGTTTGAGGCGGCTGCTTCCGGTGCCGGGCGGCCGTACGAACCGCACGGCCGTGGTCCAGCGGGGGCGGGGCAAGGCTCGCACGGCTCGCGTGCGGTGGGGGCGCGCGGTGGCGTGGATGGGTTGCGCGGCGGTCCGTTTGAGGCGGGTGCCCCCGGTTCGGCGAGGCCGTACGAGTCGTATGGCCGTGGTCCCGCAGGGGCGGGGCAAGACGTGCGGGACTCCGGTGCTGCAGTGGCGCGCACAGGTGCCGCAGACGGGCTGCGTGGCTCCTACGAGTCCGGCGCCCGTGGGGCGTCAGAGCACCGTGGCCCGTTCGAGGCGGCGCGTCCTGTCTCGTACGACGGCGGCTTTCCGAGCGCGCCCCAGCCTGACGCACACACGAATCCCGCGGACGGCCCGGGTCCCTCCGGCGCGGCACAGCCCGCCCCTGAACCCCCCGCCCCCAAGCAGCGCAAGCGCCGTCGAGGCAGTGCCCGGTTTGCCGGGATGGTCGAGGAAGAGGCCGCTCCCGTAGTCGTGCCGCCGACCGATGCATCCGTCCTGCCCACTCCGAAGGCCACCGGCCGTACCCCGCGCGGAGCGCGGTTCGCAGGCGCTGCCGAGGTGGCGGAGCGGTCGCAGCAGCCGGAGGCCGAGCCCTTGGACACGGCAGGGCCGCGGGAGGTCGTCGGGGCCGTCGAGCGGCTGGTGCAACTGCGTGCCGAGGGGCGCAGCGGCGAGGCGCATGCGCTGCTCGTCGACGCCGCCCACTGGCCCGCCGCCCGTTTCCCGCTGCTCGCCGCGGAACTGCAGCGCGCCGGGCTCGGCGCCGACTGGGCTTCCCTGCTGTGGGAGGCCGCCTCGCTGCCCGCCGACCGGCTCGTGGCCGCCGCGGACGCCCTGGTCGCGGCCGGGCGCGGGAAAGACGGCGAGCAGATCCTGCGGCAGGGCGTCGCCCGCCCCGCCACCGAGATCGGGCGGGCCGTCCTGGATCTGGCCGGCGAAGGGCGCGACCGCGAGGTGCGCGCGCTGCTCGACGCATACGTCCGCGTCCGCACCCCCGAGGAGGCGGCCCGCAGCGCCGAGCCCGACCCGCGGGCTCTCGTCCCGCTGCTCCTGGAGGCGGCGCAGGGCGTTTCGGAGGAGCGACACTGGGATCTGGTGCACGCTCTCCGGGTCGCCGGCTTCACCGCCTGACACACCCCCTCCACCCGTCCCACCGGCCCCTCCGCTCCTCCACCGGAGTGCGAAACGTGATCGACTCCGCGGGTTAACGGCGATGGTCTTGGCAAGGCTCTCCCGGAGGCTTACGTTCATCCCTCTACGGCCTGTTCTACGGGCGTAGAGGCTCTGACGACCCGCCGAAGGAGCAGCTCATGGCCAACGTCGTACGTGCCGCTCTGGTCCAGGCCACCTGGACCGGCGACACCGAGTCCATGGTGGCGAAACACGAGGAGCACGCCCGCGAGGCGGCCCGACAGGGTGCGAAGATCATCGGGTTCCAGGAGGTCTTCAACGCTCCCTACTTCTGCCAGGTCCAGGAACCCGAGCACTACCGCTGGGCCGAGCAGGTGCCCGAGGGGCCGACCGTGAGTCGTATGCAGGATCTCGCCCGCGAAACAGGCATGGTGATCGTCGTGCCGGTCTTCGAGGTCGAGCAGTCCGGCTTCTACTACAACACCGCCGCCGTGATCGACGCCGACGGCACCTTCCTCGGCAAGTACCGCAAGCACCACATCCCGCAGGTCAAGGGCTTCTGGGAGAAGTACTACTTCAAGCCCGGCAACGTCGGCTGGCCCGTCTTCGACACGGCGGTCGGCAAGGTGGGCGTGTACATCTGCTACGACCGCCACTTCCCGGAGGGCTGGCGCCAGCTCGGCCTCAACGGCGCCCAGTTGGTCTACAACCCGTCGGCCACCCACCGCGGCCTCTCCTCCTACCTGTGGCGGCTGGAGCAGCCCGCCGCGGCCGTCGCCAACGAGTACTTCGTCGCCGCGATCAACCGGGTCGGGGTCGAGGAGTACGGCGACAACGACTTCTACGGCACGTCGTACTTCGTCGACCCGCGCGGCCAGTTCGTCGGTGACACCGCGAGCGACAAGACCGAGGAACTCCTCGTCCGCGACCTCGACTTCGACCTGATCGAGGAAGTGCGGCAGCAGTGGGCGTTCTACCGTGACCGACGACCCGACGCCTACGAAGGGCTGGTGCAGCCGTGACCGACCTCTACGCCCGCCACAGGTCGGTCCTGCCCGACTGGCTCGCCCTCTACTACGAGGAGCCGCTGGAGATCACGCACGGCGAGGGCCGGTACGTCTGGGACTCGGACGGCAACAAGTACCTCGACTTCTTCGGCGGCATCCTCACCACGATGACCGCGCACGCGCTGCCCGAGGTCACCAAGGCGGTGAGCGAGCAGGCCGGGCGGATCCTCCACTCGTCCACGCTCTACCTCAACCGCCCGATGGTCGAACTCGCCGAGCGGATCGCCCAGTTGAGCGGCATCCCGGACGCCCGTGTCTTCTTCACCACCTCCGGCACCGAGGCCAACGACACCGCCCTGCTGCTCGCCACCACCTACCGGCAGAGCAACACCGTCCTGGCGATGCGCAACAGCTACCACGGCCGCTCCTTCAGCGCGGTCGGCATCACCGGCAACCGCGGCTGGTCCCCGACCTCGCTGTCACCCCTCCAGACGCTGTACGTCCACGGCGGCGTCCGCACCCGCGGCCCGTACGCCTCCCTCAGCGACGACGACTTCATCGCGGCCTGCGTCGACGACCTGAAGGACCTGCTCGGCCACACCCGCCCGCCCGCGGCCCTGATCGCCGAGCCCATCCAGGGCGTCGGCGGCTTCACCTCCGGGCCGGACGGTCTGTACGCGGCCTTCCGCGAGGTCCTCGCCGAGCGCGGCATCCTCTGGATCGCCGACGAGGTGCAGACCGGCTGGGGCCGCACGGGCGACAACTTCTGGGGCTGGCAGGCACACGGCCAGAGCGGCCCGCCGGACATGCTCACCTTCGCCAAGGGCATCGGCAACGGCAGCTCCATCGGCGGTGTCGTCGCCCGCGCCGAGATCATGAACTGCCTCGACTCCAACAGCATCTCCACCTTCGGCGGCACCCAGATCACCATGGCGGCCGGCCTCGCCAATCTCACCTACCTGCTGGAACACGACCTGCAGGGCAACGCCCGGCGCGTCGGAGGGCTGCTCATCGAGCGGCTGCGGGCCGTCGCCGCCCAGGTCCCGCACGTACGCGAGGTGCGCGGCCGCGGCCTGATGCTCGGCATCGAGCTGGTGAAACCGGGGACCGACGAGGCCGACCCGGACGCCGCGTCCGCCGTCCTCGAAGCGACCCGCGCGGACGGGCTGCTGATCGGCAAGGGCGGCGGCCACAACACCAGCGCCCTGCGTGTCGCCCCACCCCTGTCCCTGACGGTCGCGGAGGCCGAGGAGGGCGCCGCGACCCTCGAACGCGCTCTGAGGAGCCTTACGCAGTAGTGCGCTGAGCAAGGGAAGACCGCCATGACCACCACCTTCGGGACCCTCGAACCCGCCCTGTCGGTGCGCCAGGTGCTGACCCTGGAACGGGTCCTCGCCGGGGAGCCCGAGGTGGTGGCCGGCGCGGCCCAGCTCGACCGGCCCGTGCGCTGGGTGCATGTCGCCGAGGCGCCCGACGTGGGCGTCATGCTCAGCGGCGGCGAGATGGTCCTCACCACCGGCGTGCTGCTCGCCGGCGACGAGGAGAAGCAGGCCGAGTACATCCGGTCCCTGCACCGCGCCGAGGCCGCTGCCGTCGTGCTCGGCCTCGGGCGGGCCTTCCCCTCCCCGCCGGACGTGATGCGCCGGGTCGCCGAACGCTGCGGGCTGCCGATGATCGTCCTCCACCGGCCCTTCCCGTTCGCGGAGCTGACGGAGGAGGTCCAGGCCCGGCTGGTACGGCGGAAGTTCGCCGCCGTGAGTCTTTCGGAGTCCGTCCGCACGGCGCTCACCGGACTCATCACCGCTGGCGCCCCCCTGCAGCGGCTCCTCGACGAGATCGCCCAGCACAGCGCCTGCCCGGTCGTCGTCACCAACCTCGCCCACCGCGTCCTCGCCACCGCGGGGGAGCGGCCCGCCGTGGACGACGTGCTGCGCGACTGGGAGCGCATCGCCCGGCAGGCCGGCGGCAGCGAGGGTGACGGCTGGATCCGCGCCGAGCTCGGCGGGCGCGGCGAGCGCTGGGGGCAGATCATGCTCTGCGGCTACCGCGGCGACACCGCCACCGGACGCCTCCTCGCCGACCGGGCCGCCGAGGCCCTCGTCCTGCACCGCATGCTCGGCGGCACCTCGGCCCACACCTGGGAGGAGCAGTCCGCGCAGAGCCTGCTCACCGACCTGGTCAGCGGGGTCGTACCGGCCAGGCAGCTGCTGCCACGCGCGCGTGCCGCCGGACTGCCGGTCAACCGGCGCACCTTCGTACCGCTGGTGGTACGGGACGCCGATCTCGCCCAACTGGACCGCGTGCTGCGCCTGTTGGGCCTGTCGGGACTCGTCGCGGAGCTCGCCGACGAAGCCACCGCCGTGCTCCTCAGCCTCGCCCGCGACCAGGACGCGGCCGCCCTCACCGCGCACTTCGCGGCCCGGCTGCGTACGGAATCGGGGTCGACGAAGACCGTGGTGGCCGCCGCCGACCCGCGCACCGCCTGGGACGACGTGCCCGCCGGACTGCGCGAGGCCCAGCACGTCGCCGACGCCGTGGCGGACTCCTCGGCCGCCCTCGACCTCCCGGCCGTCGTACGCCTCAAGGACGTACATCTGCGCGGCCTGATCCGGCTGCTGAGGGACGATCCGTATGTGCAGTCGTTCGCGGAGCGGGAGCTGGACGGGCTGCTGTGCTCGGCCGACGAGGACCTGCTGTCCGTGCTGCGCACCTATCTCGCCACCGGACGCAACAAGTCCCGCACCGCCCAGCTCCACCATGTCTCCCGGCCTGCCCTGTACCGCCGCCTGGAGGCCATACAGGGTCGCCTCGGTGTGGACCTCGACGACTTCGAGCAGGCCGCCTCGGTGCACATCGCGCTCCTCGCGCACGACGCGCAACAGGGCTGAAACATGCCACGACCTGGGAAAACGGCGGTGAAACATGAGCTCGGGAAAGGGTGACACCGTGGCACGCCGCACGCCCGCAGACGTGACAGCGTGCAACTCAACGCCCGTTTTCGGACTTCCTAGTCTTCTCGCACACCGAGCGACCGGAGGTCCCGATGAGCAGAGTGATTCGTGCCGCCCTCTTCCAGACCGCGTGGACGGGCGACAAGGAGTCGATGATCCAGGTACACGAGCAGGCGGCCCGCGACGCGGCCGCGCAGGGTGCTCAGGTCCTGTGCTTCCAGGAGCTTTTCTACGGGCCCTACTTCTGCCAGGTCCAGGACAAGGCGTTCTACGAGTACGCGGAAGCGATCCCGGACGGCCCGATCGTCAAGCGCTTCCAGGCCCTCGCCAAGGAACTGGGCATCGTCCTGATCCTGCCGATGTACGAGGAGGAGCAGCCCGGCGTCCTCTACAACACGGCCGCGGTGATCGACGCGGACGGCTCGTACCTCGGCAAGTACCGCAAGCACCACATTCCCCAAGTCCCGGGATTCTGGGAGAAGTTCTACTTCCGCCCCGGCAACGCCGGCTGGCCCGTCTTCGACACCAAGGTCGGGAAGATCGGCGTCTACATCTGCTACGACCGCCACTTCCCGGAGGGCTGGCGGGCGTTGGGGCTCGCGGGTGCCGAGATCGTCTTCAACCCGTCGGCCACCTCGCGCGGCCTGTCCGCCTATCTGTGGCAGCTGGAGCAGCCGGCGGCGGCCGTCGCCAACGAGTACTTCGTCGGCGCGATCAACCGGGTCGGGGTGGAGGAGCTGGGCGACAACGACTTCTACGGCACGACGTACTTCGTCGACCCGGAGGCGCAGTTCGTGGGCGAGGTGGCGAGCGACAAGGAGACCGAACTCGTCGTCCGCGACCTGGACCTGGCCAAGCTCCGCGAGGTCCGCGACCGCTGGCAGTTCTTCCGAGACCGCCGCCCGGACGCGTACGGCCCGCTCACGGCGCCGTAACCAGCCGACGGGCAGTCCCTGCGCCCTGAAAGGGGCGCGGGACAGCGTCCATATGCGGCTCCGCCGCGTGGGCGCGACCAGCCACAGACGACCGTCACTTTTTCGACAACCGAACGGAGCGTGAACCCATGGTCGGCCGTACCGTCATCCGCGGCGGTCTCGTCATCACCGCATCCGACGAACTCCACGCCGACGTCCTCATCGAGGACGGCCGCATCGCCGCCATCGCTGCCGCCGGCACTTCCGCCGCCGAGGCCTGGACGGCCGAGCGGACCATAGACGCCACCGGCAAGTACGTCATCCCGGGCGGCGTCGACGCCCACACCCACATGGAGCTGCCGTTCGGCGGCACCTTCGCCTCCGACACCTTCGAGACCGGTACCCGGGCGGCAGCCTGGGGCGGTACGACCACGATCGTCGACTTCGCCGTGCAGAGCGTCGGCCACTCCCTGCGTGAGGGCCTCGACGCCTGGCACGCGAAGGCGGAGGGCAACTGCGCGATCGACTACGGCTTCCACATGATCATCTCCGATGTGAACGAGGGCACGCTCAAGGAGATGGACCACCTCGTCGAGGAAGGCGTCACCTCCTTCAAGCAGTTCATGGCCTACCCCGGCGTCTTCTACAGCGACGACGGCCAGATCCTGCGCGCCATGCAGCGCTCCGCGGACAACGGCGGCCTGATCATGATGCACGCCGAGAACGGCATCGCGATCGACGTGCTGGTGGAACAGGCGCTGGCCCGCGGCGAGACCGACCCCCGCTACCACGGTGAGGTCCGCAAGGCCCTGCTGGAGGCCGAGGCCACGCACCGCGCCATCAAGCTCGCACAGGTGGCGGGCGCCCCGCTGTACGTCGTGCACGTCTCGGCCATGGAGGCAGTGGCCGAGCTGGCGCGGGCGCGCGACGAGGGTCTCCCCGTCTTCGGCGAGACCTGCCCGCAGTACCTCTTCCTGTCCACCGACAACCTCGCCGAGCCGGACTTCGAGGGTTCGAAGTACGTGTGCAGCACGCCGCTCCGCCCCAAGGAGCACCAGGCCAAGCTGTGGCAGGGCCTGCGCACCAACGACCTCCAGGTCGTCTCCACCGACCACTGCCCCTTCTGCTTCGTGGGCCAGAAGGAACTCGGCCGCGGGGACTTCTCGAAGATCCCGAACGGCCTTCCGGGTGTCGAGAACCGCATGGACCTCCTCCACCAGGCCGTCGTCGAGGGCCACATCTCCCGACGCCGCTGGATCGAGATCGCCTGCGCCACCCCGGCCCGTATGTTCGGCATGTACCCGAAGAAGGGCACGATCGCGCCCGGCGCCGACGCCGACGTCGTCATCTACGACCCGAACGCCGAGCAGGTGCTGTCCGTCGAGACGCACCACATGAACGTCGACTACTCGGCCTACGAGGGCAAGCGGATCACCGGCCGGGTCGAGACGGTCCTCTCGCGCGGCGAAGTCGTCATCAACGAGCGGGAGTACACGGGACACGCCGGCCACGGTGTCTACACCCCGCGCTCCACCTGTCAGTACCTCAACTAGGAGTGGCGCCCATGGACTTCGGACTCGTCCTGCAGACCGACCCGCCGGCCTCGAAGGTCGTCAGCCTGATGAAGCGCGCCGAGCGCAACGGCTTCACCTACGGCTGGACCTTCGACTCCGCCGTGCTGTGGCAGGAACCGTTCGTGATCTACAGTCAGATCCTGTCGAACACCACCAAGTTGACGGTCGGCCCGATGGTCACCAACCCGGGCACCCGCACGTGGGAGGTCACCGCCTCCACCTTCGCCACCCTCAACGACATGTTCGGCAACCGCACCGTCTGCGGCATCGGCCGCGGCGACTCCGCGATGCGCGTCGCGGGCCGCAAGCCCAACACCCTGGCACGCATCAGCGAGGCCATGAAGGTCATCCGGGCGCTGGGCCGCGGAGAGGAGGCCGACCTCGGCGGCACGGTGGTCAGGTTCCCGTGGATCAAGCCGGGCGCCGAACTCCCCGTATGGATGGCGGCGTACGGCCCCAAGGCCCTGAAGATGACCGGAGAGGAGGCCGACGGGTTCATCCTGCAGCTCTCCGACCTCTACCTCACCGAGTACATGGTGAAGGCGGTCAAGGAGGCGGCCGTCGCTGCGGGTCGTGATCCCTCCGCCGTGAAGATCTGCGTGGCCGCCCCGGCCTATGTCACCGAGGACGACTCGCCCGAGGCGCTGGCTCATGCGCGCGACCAGTGCCGCTGGTTCGGCGGGATGGTCGGCAACCACGTCGCCGACCTCGTCTCCAAGTACGGCGAGCACTCCGCCGCCGTACCCGACGAGCTCACGGACTACATCAAGGCGCGCGAGGGGTACGACTACTCCCACCACGGGCGCGCCGACAACCCGGACACCCAGTTCGTACCCGACGAGATCGTCGACCGGTTCTGCATCATCGGCCCGGTCGAGAAGCACATCGAGAAGCTGAACGCGCTGCGCGAGCTGGGCGTCGACCAGTTCGCCGTGTACGACATGCACGACGCGCAGGAGGCCGTGATCGACGCGTACGGCGCCCAGGTCATCCCCGCGGTCAACTCCTGACCTGCGCCTACCAGTTCCCTCCCCACCCCCCACTCCAGTTCCCCCCTCCCCACCTCCCCGGGGAGGGGACCGGAGACCCGCACGGCCTTTCCGGACCACCCCTCATTGATTGGCCTGCCCATGACCGACACCGCTCCCACGGCCATACCGCCGACAGCCCAAGTCACCCTCGCCGACGGGCGCGTTGAGATCGCGCCGGGGTCCCCGCTGCCCAGCGGCCCGTACGCCAACGAGGACCTGCTCCCGGTCCCCGTCGAGAAGCGCACCTGGACCACGTACAACTTCTCCGCCCTGTGGGTCGGCATGGCCCACAACACGGCCTCCTGGACCCTGGCCTCCGGTCTGATCGCCGTCGGCATGGACTGGAAGCAGGCGGTGTTCACCATCGCCCTGGCCAATGTGATCGTGCTGATCCCGATGCTGCTCACCGGGCACGCGGGACCGAAGTACGGCATCCCCTTCCCGGTCTTCGCCCGTGCCTCCTTCGGCATCCGCGGCGCCAACCTGCCTGCTGTCGTGCGGGCGTTGGTGGCATGCGGCTGGTTCGGCATCCAGACCTGGATCGGCGGCGAGGCGATCTACTTCCTCGCCGGGAAGCTGATCGGCAACGGCTGGTCCGACGCCGGGAAGGTCGGCGGTTACGCCTGGACGATGTGGCTGTCGTTCGCGATCTTCTGGGTGATCCAGGTCGCCATCATCTACCGGGGCATGGAGACGATCCGCCGCTTCGAGAACTGGGCGGCGCCCTTCGTCATCGTCGGCGCGCTGGTCATGCTGATCTGGATGAGCAACAAGGCCGGCGGCTTCGGCCCGCTGCTGGACCAGCCCTCCAAGCTCGGCTGGGGCGGCGGCTTCTGGAAGCTGTTCTGGCCGTCCCTCATGGGCATGATCGGTTTCTGGTCCACGCTGTCGCTGAACATCCCGGACTTCACCCGCTACGGGAAGTCCCAGAAGGCGCAGACCTGGGGCCAGGCGCTCGGTCTGCCCACGACCATGACGCTCTTCGCGCTGCTGTCCGTGCTGGTCACCTCCGGTTCGCAGGCCGTGTACGGGCAGACGGTCTGGGACCCGGTCCAGCTCGCCGCCAAGACGGACAACGTCTTCGGCCTGCTGTACGCGCTGGTGACCGTGCTGGTGGCGACCCTGTCCGTGAACATCGCGGCCAACCTTGTCTCGCCGGCCTTCGACTTCTCCAACATCGCGCCCCGGAAGGTCAGTTTCCGGGCAGGTGCGCTCGCCACCTGCGTCATCGGCGTGCTGATCTTCCCGTGGAAGCTGTACTCCGACCCGCAGGGCTACATCTTCACCTGGCTCGGCCTGGTCGGCGGACTGCTCGGCACGGTCGCCGGCATCCTCATCGCCGACTACTGGATCCTGCGCCGCGGCAAGCTCGATCTCGTCGACCTGTACCGGGCGGGCGGCCGCTACTGGTACGAGGGAGGCTGGAACTGGCGGGCCGTCGTGGCCTTCGTGGTCGGCGGTGTGCTGGCGATCGGCGGCGCCAGCTTCAAGCCGCTGATCGACGGGAGGCCCATCCC
The DNA here is from genome assembly GCF_000720765.1 of Streptomyces sp. NRRL S-646. GTDB lineage: Bacteria > Actinomycetota > Actinomycetes > Streptomycetales > Streptomycetaceae > Streptomyces. Next base: position 60,178 of record NZ_JODC01000023.1, on the reverse strand, counting down.
GGCGCTGGAACCCCTTGCGGACTACGGCTGGGCAGTCGGCCTCGGCACCTCGATGGTGCTGTACGTGGTGCTGATGCTGCTGCGCGGAAGGGACCGACTCGAGGCCTGAGCCTTCGCCTGCGCGCCTCGGAGGGCAGCCGGTCCTACTGGCTGCCCTTCAGCGCTGTCACAGCGTCCCTCGACGCCTTGATCGCACCCTTGTTGATCTCGTCCGTACTGGGCGCCTTCTTCGTCTCGAAGTCGCTGCCGTTGTACGTGACGACCACCAGCACGTTGGAGACCTGGGCGAACACCATGCCCTCGCGGGTCTGCTGCTTGTCCTCGGTGGTGAGATTGACGACGGAGTAGGCCTGGTCACCGAGTCCGGGAACCGCCCCTCCGCCGCTCTTGTCCGCAGTTCGCTGCTTGTATGTGCTCTGTGCCGTTTCGTCCGAGTTCATTACCTCGAAGGAGACGTCGAGCCACCGGTAGTCGTAGCCCTTGAGCGCGTTCCAGGAGCAGGTGCGGCGCAGTTTCGCGTCCGTCGACTGGATTTCCTTGCCGGCCGTCTTGGCGCCCGGAACGAGCGCCTTGAGCGTCTTCTCGGCCACGCTGCCGCATGGTGCGGGGGCGGCGGCGTACGTCTTGGTCTGCGCGGTCGTGGAGGGGGCGGAGGCCGACTGGTTGCCGGTCTTCGCTGCGTCCTTGTGCTCGGCGGTCGTCGTCGCCGCGGGGCCGGAGGTCAGTGCCCAGCCTGCCGCGGCCAGCACGACGACCGGGGACAGACGCGCGGTCAGAGCGAGCGGCAGAGGAAAATCGCGCACGGCACACTTTTCGGTGGGGGACGGTGTGCGGAGGGGGTCCGCACTGCGGACGGGGCGCCAGTCTCACATGAGTCCCTGTGAGACGGAAGTGCCAACTCGCTCCGTGGCCGCGCGGTTACTTTTCAGTCAACATCGGTCGGCATGCGGCGCGGCCGTTCGGCGGTGACGAGCCGGATGCCGCCGCGCAGCCCGACCTCGACGTTCTCCCAGCCGTCCAGTACCACCCGGACGCGGTCGGGGCCGGAGCGGGACCGGGGGCACACCAACGCCAGCCGGCCGCCCGGCATCAGCGCCCGCGCCAGATTGCGGAAGGTCGCCGCAGGGTCCGCGAAGGACAGTACGCCGCCCCGGCCGACGATCACGTCGTAGCCGCACGGCGGGAACGGGTGGACCTGCGCGTCCGCCACCTGGTACGAGGCGTTCGAGACCTTCTCGGCGGCCGTCAGCTTCTGGGCCGTGCGCAGCAACGGCGCCGAGATGTCGACGCCCACCGCGTGCCCCCGCGAGGCCAGCCGGGCGGCGATCCGGGTCGTGGCCCCGGTGCCGCAGCCGACGTCGAGGACACGGTCGGCGGGCTTGACGGCCGCCGCCGCGAAGAGCGCAGCGTGGACGCCGTTCCAGGTGTATGGCTGCCGGATGTCGGCGATCGCGGTCATGACGTCTCCCGGGCGGCGTGCAGACTGAACGAGCTCTCCATGCGGTCCACGGCGGCGAAGGCGCCGTAGGAGACGAGGTGGACGAGGCAGTGGTCGGTGTGCTCCGGCCGGCGCCAGGCCGTCACGTCCTCCTCGGTGATGCGGTACGGCGCGAGGGCGGCCAGCAGCGCGAGCCGCGCTGCGGGGTGCTCCCGGCGGTCCGGGAGCCCGGCCCACGCCAGGGGCGGGTGCGAGCCGTCCCAGTCCCACAGGGTCTCCCGTACGAGGGCCTGCTCGTCGGCGTCGAGCAGGCCTGCGCCGGCCGCGGTCGCCGACCGGAGTGCGGCGTAGGCCGGGCCGACGGTCGTGCCGGCCGCCCACGCCGGTCCCGGGGCCGGATCGTCGAGGAGGGCGAGAGCAGCGCCGGGCACGGCGGTCCGGCGTACGGTCCGGGCGAGCGAGCGGCCCGCGAGGCTCCGTACCGGGCGCCACCGCTGGGCGTTGCCCGGCAGCAACTGCTCGGTCAGCAGGGCCGACACGATCCGGTTGATGAAGTGGAAGGCGAGCACGGTGCCGATGTAGGCCGGGGCGTGCTCGTGCGGGAACGGGTACGACATCAGGCCGGCGCCCGGCACGCGCGTGTGCTGCCCCCACGTCAGTACGCGCGCGTGCTCCTCGCGCTCCGGCTGCTCGCCCCGGGCCAGTCGTTCGGCGAGGGCGTGGTCGCCGGTGGCGTGCAGCAGGACCGTGTGCGCGTCCACACAGAACGGGCACTTGTTGGCGCGCGACACCCCGTAGGCCGCCAGCTCCTTGCCGGTGCGGCTGCCCGGGCCGGCGATCAGTGACTCGCGCATCAACGCCCAGGCGGGGGTGAGGATTTCGGGCGCGGAGGACAGCACCACGAAGGTGGCCGCCCTGTCGATGCCGAAGTCGCGGGAGAGCTGCTCGTACACCTCGGCGACGCGGCCGGTGGCCGCCTTGGGCGGCAGGGGTTCGGTGAAGCGGAAGGGTGTGGACATGGGCAGCAGCGTGCGCCTCGGGGGCGGGCGCGGTCGTCGTACGGCCGAAGACAGTCCGCACTGCGACTGAGGGGCGCGGCGGGCCAGGGCACTACTACGGGAGGAGTAGCCGCAGAGCCGTCCACAGGTCTGACGCCGTTGTCGGTGCCGCCGTCTACTGTGCGTGCATGGGCGGGCACCCGGTCTTGCGCAGGTACCTCGCCGACGTGGCCCTCGCGGTCGTCGTCGGCGCCCTCGTCATGACCACGGCCGCCTTCGACTCGGACACCACCGCCGTCGACTACGCGCTGATCGCGGTGAGTTCGGCCGCCCTGGCGTTCCACCGTGCCGCCCCGCGCGCAGTTCTGGCCGTGGCGGCGGCGAGCGGCGGCGCCTACGTCCTGCACGCCCACCCGGGACCGGTCTCCGCCCTGCCTGTGTTCGCGGCCGCGCTCACGGCGGTCCGGCTGGGGCACCGCGGGTATGCGGCCGCCACGAGCGGTGTGTTCCTGGCGGCATACTTCGCGACCGGGCCTACTACCCAGGAGGTCGTCGAACGGACCGCGCTGCTCGCGGGCTGGTTCCTGTCCGCGGTGGTCGCGGGCATGGCGGACCGCAACTGGCAGGCGTATCTGCGCCAGACCGAACAGCGCGCCCTGGAGGCCGAACGCACCCGGGAGGAGGCGGCCCTGCGCCGTGCGGGCGAGGAACGCCTGCGCATAGCCCGCGAGTTGCACGACTCGCTCACCCACAGCATCTCGATCGTCAAGCTCCAGGCGGGAGTCGCGGTGCACCTCGCCCGCAAGCGCGGCGAGGAGATACCGCCCGCGCTGCTCGCCATCCAGGACGCGAGCGGCGAGGCCATGCGCGAACTGCGCGCCACCCTGGAGATCCTGCGCACAGACGAGCCGACCGGCACGCCCGCTCTACTGGTGGAGCGCGCCTGCGCGGCGGGCCTCGCGGTGGAGCTGACGGTGACCGGTGAGGAACGGCCCCTGGCGGCGACGGTCGACCGTGCGGTGTACCGCATCGTCCAGGAGGCCCTGACCAACGCGGCCCGGCACGCGGGAGCAGCCAAGGTCGGTGTCCAACTCGCCTATGGGGACGATGACTTGACGATACGAGTCGAGGACGACGGCAGCGCCGACCCGGACCGTCCGCCCGCACCCGGCGTGGGCCTCACCGGCATGCGCGAGAGAGTGTCGGCGCTGGGCGGGACCCTGCACGCCGGGCCGAGAGCGGAGGGCGGCTTCGAGGTGCGGGCCCGGCTGCCGCTGGGGGAGACGCGATGATCCGGGTCGCCCTCGTCGACGACCAGGCCCTCATGCGCGCCGGATTCCGGGCCCTGCTGGAGGCCGAGGACGGCCTTGAGGTGGTCGGCGAGGCCGCGGACGGCGAACAGGGCCTGGCCCTCGTCCGCGCACATCTGCCGGACATCGCACTGATCGACGTGCAGATGCCGGTGATGACGGGCATCGAGGCGACCCGGCGGATCGCCGCCGACCCCGCCCTGTCCGCCGTACGCGTCGTGATCCTCACCAACTACGGCCTCGACGAGTACGTCTTCGAGGCCCTGCGGGCGGGCGCCAGCGGCTTTCTCCTCAAGGACACCGAACCGGCCGACCTGCTCCAGGCCATCGAGGTAGTGGCCCACGGCGAGGCCCTGCTCTCACCGTCGGTCACCCGCACCCTGATCGGCGAGTTCGTCTCCCGCCCACCGGACCGGTCGACGGCACCCGGCCTGGACTGCCTCACCCGCCGCGAACGCGAAGTGACGGCCCTGGCGGCGCGTGGTCTGTCGAACGAGGAGATCGCCGCGCACATGGTCATCAGCCCGCTCACGGCGAAGACCCACATCAGCCGGGCGATGACGAAACTGGGGGCACGGGACCGGGCCCAGTTGGTGGTGTTCGCGTATGAGTCGGGGCTGGTGGCGCCGCGCGGCGGGGATCACCGCTTCGAGTGACCGCCGACGACCCGTAGCGCCCCCGTAGGGGCGCGGGGCAATATCGACATGCGGCTTCGCCGCGTGGGCGCGACCAGCCCCCACTGGCCCGCAATGTCACCCCGCACCCCCAGAGGAGCGCTTACGCCGCGGTACCGCCCGCGTAGTCGCTGTTGAACGTCGTCTCCACGGTCGTGGCCACGGACTGGGCCACCCCCGTGCCGGTGAGGATGATGCCCAACTCCCTATTGTTGGAAAGGGAGTTGCTGCTGATGTTCATGGAGCCCGCCTCCACCTCCTGGGTGGACAGCCCGTAGTCGGCGACCATGGCCTTGGCGTGGATGTAGAAGCCGTTGGGGTCGGAGTAGCCGACGACGGTGCCGCCCGCCGCCTCGATCTCGGAGACCTCGCTGGAGTAGTCGCCCGGCGTCTCCAGGACCACCCGCACGGTCACACCCGCCTTCGCTCTTGCCGCGATGGCGTCGACCACCGTGCTGTCGCTGAACTCCAGTTCCTCGACGTCGAGCGTCTTGGTGGCGGAGTTGATCACGGACAGCAGGCGGCTGCGGGAGTCGTTGGGCGACCAGAGCAGGTGGTCGCCGTCGGTCGGCGTGATCGAGGTGCCCGCGTAGTCGGCGTTGAAGACCTTCTCGATCGCGGCGACGTCACGGGTGTCGTCGGTGAAGACGCCGTAGTCGCGGCCGGTCGCGTAGTACTGCGAGGTGAGATTGCCCGTGAGGACCAGCGACTTGGTGGCGTCCACCGTGATCGTCTTCTGGTGGGTGTAGACGAAGCTCGACGACGACCACACCACCCCCACGCCCGCGTTCGTCAGGGCGGTGTACGCCGAGTTGTTGGCGGTCTTGTGCTGGCGGTCGAGGACCACCCGCACGGTGACGCCCTTGTTCTCCAGCGCTATGAGGTCGTTGACGGCCGTGGTGTCCTCCAGCTCGTACATGGTCATGTCGAGGGAGGTGGTGGCCGAGTCGATGAAGTCGTAGATGTCCGGCTGGCTGCCGCTCTGAGAGAAGGCGAACGCGGTGTAGCTCGCCGCGTTCGCGGGGACGGCGGTGGCGACGACGGCGGCGCCGGCCGCCAGGGCGACACCCGCGCGCCCGATGACCTTCCACAGCATGCGTGACTCCTGGTCGAGTTGATGCCCACGTGGGGGGTGGGTGAGCGTGGGCATGACACCACGCGCGTAGAACGCCCAGGAAGAGAAGGTCGGTGAACACGGGATTACCGGCCCGAAGCACAGCCGGACAAACGGGACTTCAGGCAGGTGGTAGGCGGTTCATGCGGTCCCCGCGAGTTCGCAAAATCTTCGTAGGGTCCCCGCGGTGGAATGCAGCGCATGGCGTCGCTGCCGGGGAGTCCCGCAGAACGCCATGCGACCCGCACCCGGCAACTCAGCCCTTGACGGCCGAGCTTGCCACGCCCTGGACGAACCAGCGCTGGAAGAACGCGAAGACGATCAGCACGGGCAGGACGAGGAGGACGCCGAAGGCGAGAACCTGACCCCAGTCGACGGGCATCTGGCCCTGGAAGACGCTCATCTCCAGCGGCAGCGGGCGCACCGACGGGTCGGAGACCATCAGGACCGGCCACAGGAAGGCTCCCCACTGGGTGAGGAACGTCAGGACCGCGACCGAGGCGAACACCGGCTTCGACATCGGGACGATGATCGCGAAGAAGGTGCGCCAGGGACCGGCGCCGTCGATGCGGGCGGCCTCTTCGATGCTCGGCGGGATCGCGCGGAAGAACGTCGCGAACTGGTAGATGGAGAAGGCGTTGGCGATGAAGGGGAGGGCCTGGATGTAGACGGTGTTGCGCTGGTCGTTGAGCATGTAGAACAGCGGGACGGCGACCGCTTCGAACGGCACCAGCATCAGCACCAGCACGAGGGTGAAGACGGCGCGCTGGCCGCGCCAGCGCAGACGGGTGAGGCCGTACGCGGCCATGGAGTTGACGATCAGGTTGCCCAGCACCACGACCGTGGCCACGAGCAGTGAGATGCCCATGAAGCGCCAGAAGTAGCCGGTGGCGTCGGAGTCGAAGCTGTTCAGCACGGCGCGGTAGTTGTCGAACGACAGGTGGGTGGGGAGGAAGCCGGTCAGGCCGCTGAGGACCTGGTCGGACGGCTTGAAGCTGCCGAGGACCAGGTAGAGGACCGGCAGGACGAAGACGAACGCCAGGACGCTGAGGACGGCGTAGTCGAAGAAGCGGCGCAGGGGTGTGCTGGTCATGATCAGTCCTCGTTGCCGGGGCGGACGACGCGGCGCTGGATGAGGGTCAGAACGACGACGATCAGGAAGAAGACGACGGTGATCGCGGACGCCTGGCCGATGTTGTTCTGGTCGAAAGCGGTGGTGACGGCCTGGTACATCACGGTGCGGGTGGCGTCCTCGTCGAGTCCGCCGCCGTGGACGAGGACATAGACCTGGTCGAAGACGCGGAAGGAGAGGACGGAGGTCAGCATGGCCACGAAGACGAGGGTGCCGCGGATGCCGGGCAGGGTGACGTTCCGGAACTGCTGCCAGCGCGAGGCACGGTCGAGTTGGGCGGCCTCGTAGAGTTCGCCGGGGATCTGCTGGAGGCCGGCGAGCAGGATGACCATCTGGAAGCCGACGCCCTGCCACACGGACAGCACGATGATCGAGGCCATGGCGGTGAGGCCGTCGCCGAGCCAGTCGAAGGCGCCCCAGTTGCCGAAACTCACCGCGTGCAGCGCGGAGTTGAGCAGGCCGTCGCCGCTGCGGGCGAGGATGAGCCGCCAGATGACCGCGACGAGGGCCATGGGGAAGACGACCGGCAGGAAGAAAAGGGACCGGAAGACGCCGATCGCCTTGAGTTTGCGGTTGAGCAGGATCGCCAGGGCAAGGGCCAGCCCCGTCTGCAGGGGTACGACGACCACGGCGAAGGTCAGGTTGTTCAGCAGGGCCCGCAGGAACGGACCGGACATGTCCGGGTCGGTGAAGATGCGCCGGTACTGCTCGATGCCGAAGAAGCGCGGCGGGAGCGGGGAGCCGAGCCGCACGTTGTAGAAGGACAGGACGACGGCGTACACGAACGGCACGGCGACGAAGGCGATCAGTCCGCCGAGCGCGGGTGCGGACATCAGCAGTCCGTGCACCCGGTCGCGGTTCGCGCGGCGAGGCCGTACGGGCTTGGCGGACGGCGGTGGTGGGCTCGGCCTCCGCCGGTCGGGCGTGGCGGGTGCGGGGTTCACGGTGGTCACGGTGGGGTGTCCTCTTCCCGGCCGGGAGGGACGGGCGCTGTCAGAGTGAGTCCGTCCCTCCCGGCTGCTGGATGCCGCTACTGCAGCTTGTAGCCGTCGTTGTCCGAGAAGTCCTGGTCGATGGCGCGGGCGGCCTTGTTCAGGGCGGACTTCGGGTCGGCGCCGCCGTAGACGTCGCTCAGCGCCTGCGAGAACTTGGCGGTGACCGTGGGGTATCCGGCGGTGACCGGGCGGGTCACGGCGACGCAGGACTTGTCGATGTTCGTGTCACCGCAGGCCTTGGCGAGCTGGTCGGCGTAGAGCTGCAGGGGGCCGCCCTGCTTGTACAGAGTGCTCTTGGCCAGCGCGGTCCTGGTGCCGGGAGGGGCGCCGTTGGCCGTGGTCATCGCGGTGACGTTGGTGTCGTTCAGCAGGGAGTCGAGGAAGGCGCCGGCGGCCTTGCCGTTCTTGGTGTCGGCGCCGATGCCCCACGCCCACGAACCCTGGCCGGTCTTGGGGCCGTTGCCGAAGTCGGGCAGCGGCAGCACGACCAGGTCCTTGCCGAGCGCCTTGCCGTAGGCGGGGTACATCCAGTGGCCGACCCAGCTGAGGGCGACACGGCCCTTGGCGAAGGCGTTGCCGTCGGTATTGGGATCGACGTACTTCTTCCAGGACTGGAAGGTCTTCAGCGCCGATACCACGGCCGGGGTGTCCAGGGCGCCTTCGGCCTTGCCGTTCTTCAGCAGGGAGCCGCCCGCCGACCAGACGACCGGGGCGAAGCCGTAGGTGCCCCACTCGTTGGCGAACCCGCCGCTCTCCTGCAGGTCCAGGCTCTTGCCGTCGGAGTCCCCGGCGGCCAGCTTCTTCACCGCGGCGGTGAACTCGGTGGCGGTCCAGTTGTCGGACGGACCGGTGGGGTACTTGATGCCGGCCGCGTCCAGCAGCTTCTTGTTGCCGTAGATGCCGAGCCCGGAGTCGTACATGCCGAGGCCGTACTGCTTGCCCTCGAACCGGCCCTCGGCCTTGATGGCGGGGGTGGCGTTGGACAGCGTCCTGGCGGAGACGTAGCTGTCGATCGGGGCGAGCTTCTTGTTGTAGACGAAGTTGGCCATAGTCGGGCCGTCGAACTCCATCACGTCCGGCAGCCTGGACGCCTCCGTGGCAGTGATGGTCTTGGTGTAGTCGGTGTCGGGGATCAGTGTCAGCTTGACCTTGACCTTCTTCTGCGAGGAGTTGAAGGTCTTCACCGCGCTCTGCAGGGCGGCCGCCTCACTCGCCTGACCCTGGTGGGCCCAGACGGTGATGGTGCCCGTGCCGCTGCCCTGCTCGGCGGAGGCGCCGGTGCCGCTGCCCCCGCCGCAGGCGGCGAGCGCGGCCAGCGGAAGGGCGAGGGCCAGGGCCGTACAGGCCGTCCGTCGGGCTCTTGTGGTGCCGGCGTTCATCGTGGGTGCCTCCGGTGTGTGGTGCGGGCGAGGGTGGGTGGTACTCAGGTGCATGGGGGGGATTCGGGATCGGCACGTGCCGGTACGGCGACGCGGGCGACGACTCCGTCATGTGGGCTGCCCCTGCGGCAGTTCGGGACCGGTGCTCGGCTCCTTGACCACGAGGGGCAGCAGCTCCCAGGCGTCGACCGCGTGGCTCAGGTGCGCGCCCGGCGCGGTGTGGGCCTGCAGCCGCCAAGGGCCGATTCCTGTCGGATAGAAGCGCAGGGTGAGCACCTGGCCGGTGGAGGTCAGGAAGATCTCGGCGAGGGAGTGGTCGACGACCAGGCGCAGTTCGACCGGCTGTCCGGTGGGGCAGGGCATCCGGTAGGAGCCGCCGTGGGCGCGGGTGTCCAGCGAGGCGTGGTCGCGGTCGACGACCAGCTCGCCCGCGGCGGCGTCGAGGCGGATGTCGAGGTACTCCGAGCCTTCGGGGTCGGTGAGCAGGCGCAGGCTCGCCGCGCCGGTCGTCTCCAGACGGGCCGTCAGGTCGAAGGCGCGGCCCACACTGCCCAGTTCCACGGGCTGCGGGCCTTGCGCCACGCCTTCCGAGTGGAGCGCCGACTCGCCGTGCAGGGCAAGGAGTTCGGTGGCGGGCTGCTGGTGCAGTGTGCCGTCGGCAGCGACCGAGATCTCGCGCGGAAGGGTCAGTACGCCGGCCCATCCGTCCGCGACCACCCAGTCTTCCTCGCGGGCTTCCGGGGACCAGCCCCACAGCAGCCATCGGCCGCCCGGTGCGCGCAGCAGGGCGGGCGCGTAGCAGTCCGGGCCGTGGTCCACGAAGGCGGGCGGGCCGGCCTCGAAGGCGTTGCCGTGTTCCTCGCCGACCAGGGCGGTGACGCAGCGCGCGCCGTCGTGGTCGTTCCACGCGCTGAAGATCAGGGCACCGGGCCGTCCGGACTGCGGCGGCAGGTACTGGGGGCACTCCCAGCCCTCGCCGGTGTGCAGGCCGCTGTCGCCGACCGGCTCCTGCGCGCGGGCGTCGAAGGGGCCCAGGTAGGTCCAGGTCTCCAGGTCGGGCGACGTGTAGAGCAGGGCCGCGCCGCGGCCGTCCGTGAGAGCGGCGCCGACCAGCATCCGCCAGCGCTCGCCGTCCCGCCACACATAGGGGTCGCGGTACATGGTGCAGCCCTCGGGCCATGTGGGGATGACCAGTTGGCCCCGAGGGCCGAAGGTCCGGCCGCCGTCGCTGGAGGTGGCGGTGGTGACCGGCTGGTGCTGGGGCGAGCGGTCCCAGCGGTTCGCGGAGTAGAAGGCGACCAGCCGGTCGCCGTCGGAGACGGCGTTGCCGGAGAAGCAGCCGTCGGCGTCCACGCCGCCCGGGGTCGGGGACAGGGCGATCGGCAGCGGCTCCCAGCTCAGCAGGTCGGGGCTGCGGAAGTGACCCCAGTGCATGTTCGCGTGCGTCGCGCCAGAGGGGTTGTACTGGTGGAAGACGTGGTAGTGGCCGTCATGGAAGACCAGCCCGTTGGGGTCGTTGATCCAGTTCCGGGGCGGGCGCAGATGTGCGACGGGCCGGTACGGATCGCGGGGCGCGGTGGACACACGCGTGCCTTTCGGTATGTGCAGCGGAGCATGCGAGGACGGACGGTCACCGGACACGGCCGGCCACGATCCCCTCGTGGAACTCGGTGAAGGCGCCTTTCACCCTGCACTCGCTGCCGGCCCTCGTGGCATGGCGAGGGAAGCCGGGTCCGGCGTGCTGCCGGCGGCGAGGTGCGGGAAGGCTGTCTGAAGCGCCGACGACTCGTCGGCAGGAAAGGCGCGGCTCAGTACTCCGAGGCGCTGTCGGGCATCAGGCGGGGATGCCGCCTCGATCGCTCGTTGAAAGGCTCAGGGGACATGTGTGTACCCTCACTGTGTTCCAAGTACTGGCAGGACCGACGACCGGTTGCGACGGTCGCCTGTCACGGTGCGATTGCTTCGCCGTCCCGGGGTCAGAGTCGGGGCGGCGAAGTGACCGATGCCCGCGCCACCAGCGGGCAAGGCAGCAATTCCTGGGTGTCCGGGCCCGGTGGCCGGCCCGGAGTCTTCGTGAGTGCGAGCAACTGGGCCACGGCCCGTGCCCCCATCTCGTAGTGCGGGAGCTGAACCGTGCTCAGCTGCGGGTGCACCGACTCGCAGACGAGCTCCTGGTTGTCGAAGCCGATGACCGACAGATCGCCGGGGATGGACAGTCCCAACTCGGCGGCGGCCCGGTAGGCACCGGCGGCCATCCGGTCGTTGAAGCAGAACAACGCCGTGGGGCGCTGCTCAGCCGTCAGCAGCCGCCGCGCGGCCCGGTAGCCCGTGTCCACGTCACCGCCGACCGTGTTGAACGGCACCGCCGTCTCCGCGGCGACCAGAGACGGGTCGTAGGCGACACCGGCCTCGGCCAGCGCCTTGCGGTAGCCCTCCAGACGGCCCTGACGGGCGGGAAGGTCGACGGTCTGTACGGTCACGCCGATCCGGCGGTGGCCGTGGTCGAGCAGTTCGCGCACCGCCGCGTAACCGCCCTGCACCTCGTCGGGCACCACGGACGGGACGGCGGGGTCGGCCGAGCTCGCGTCGAGCAGCACGGTGGGCGTCGTGCGCAGTGCCTCCGGCAGTTCCACGATGCGGTGGTACATGGCCGCGTACACCACGCCGTCCACCTGCCGCTGGAGCAGCATCTCGATGCTGGTGCGCTCCAGCTCGGCATCGCCGCTCGTGTTGACCAGCAGCAGGACCAGGCCCGCGGCCGCGGCGGCCTCCTGGGCACCCAGGATCATCCGGCCCGCGTGGGGGGTGGTGGCGATCTGGTCGCTGACGAAGCCGATGGTCTGCGACCGCTGTGTCCTCAGCCCCCGGGCAAGACCGTTCGGCGCATACCCGAGCTCGTCGGCGGCCTTCCAGACGCGCTGACGCGTCTCCTCGCTGATCCGCTTGCCCTCGACCCGGTTCAGGACGTGCGACACGGTCGCGGTCGACACACCTGCCGCCGCAGCCACGTCCTTGATCCCGATCCGGCGCGCCATTGCCCCTGCCCAAAGTGGAGGATTCCGGGTTGCCTAATCGTTTAGCCAACCGTGTGGACATGAGAGTGCCCCCAGCCGGAAGCCACTGTCAATGGCTCGTTACGAACTCGTGGCCACGGCATGTCGCAGAGGGTGGCAGGAAGGGCGGCCCGGCCGAGGGGCATCGGCACGGCGTTCCGTACTCGGCCGGGTTCTGTCCCTGTTTCTCCCTGTTCCACCAGGTCCGAGGGGTTCGCCTCGCTAACATGGCTCTCCCGACGGGCTGTTGGCCTGCGGTGGGGCGCGCGCCAGGGGGAGGCGGCTCATGGTTGAGGCGGCGGAGTTGGCCGCGCCAGGGAGCGGGACGACCCGGGCCCCGTCTGGGCGGCTTCGGCTCGCACCGGAGGCGGCAGCGGTCGGGCTGGCCGTCGGCGGGGTCGCTTTCGGGGCGTATGTGCTGGTCGTGAGCGCGCCCGGGCGGTATGTCACGACCACCACGACGTGGTTCTCGGGGGCGGTCGGCGGTCTGTATCTCGGAGCGGGGCTCCTCGCGCGGATGCGGCGGCCGAGCAACCCGGTCGGGCTGCTGATGCTGTGGGTGGGCATCGGGTGGTTCGCCGAGGACCTGCAGATCAGCCCGGCTCCGGTGGCGCACACCGTGGGGCTGCTGGTGCGGTCGGCGTCCAGCGGATTCCTGATCCCGCTGCTGCTGATGTTCCCCGACGGCGTGCTGCGTTCGCGGTTGGAGCGGCTCCTGGTGGCCGCCGGTTACGCGACGGCGTTCGGGCTGATCCCGCTGAGCACGCTCTTCTACGACTCGGTGGTACGGAACCTGCTGCTGGTGCACGCCGTGCTCTGGCTGCCCGAAGCGGTCGACCGGGTCCAGTTCGTCATGAGCGCGGCCGTCGTCGCCGTCCTGCTGGGCCGGTGGGTGAAGGCGACACGTCCGGCGCGGCGGGTGCTCGCGCCGCTGTTCGCCACGGGCCTGGTCGGCGGGCTCGCGTCCACGCTCGACGCGATACTCGGGACGGGACCCGACTCGCCGACCCATCCACCGCTCATCGCCGTCGCGCACGTGGCGGTGCTCGCGCTGCCGCTGGCCTTCCTGGCCGGCGTCTGGCATGTCCGCATGGGGCGTACGGCCGTGGCCGACCTCCTGCGCTGCATGCCGACCGCCACCCGGGCGCAGTTGCGCGACGCGCTCGCGCGGGCGCTCCGCGACCCGTCGGTGCAGGTCGGCCACCTCGCCCCCGACGGGTACGTCGACAGCCATGGCACCGTGCTCGCCGTGGCGCCCGGGCGGCAGGTCAGCCCGCTGGAGCGGGACGGCCGGCGCGTCGGGGTGCTCGTCCACGACCCGGCGCTGCGCGAGGACCGCTACGTTCTGGAAGCCGTCGTCTCCGCGGCGGCGCTGGAGCTGGACAACCAGCGCCTCGCCGCCGAGGTGCGTGCCCAACTGGCCGAGGTCCGCGCGTCACGGGCCCGTATCGTCGAGGCAGGCGACGAGCAGCGCCGCCGGATCGAGCACGACCTGCACGACGGGGCACAGACGACCTTCGTCACCGCACTGGTGACGTTACGGCTGGCCCGGCAGAGGTTCGCCGGCCGGGAGGCGCCCGATCCCGAACTGGTCGGCCTGCTCGACCGGATCGCGATGCTGATGGGCGAGGGCATCGACCAGCTGCGCGACCTCGCGCACGGCATCCATCCCGCCGTACTGACCGAAACGGGCCTGGTGGCAGCCCTGGAGACGCTCGCCGCGCGGGCGCCGTGCCCGGTCGAGGTGACCGCGGGCACAGTTCCCGGCCTTCCGCCGCCGCTCGCGGCCACCCTGTACTTCGTCGCCGCGGAGGCCCTCACCAACGCCCTGAAGCACGCCCACGCGCGGACCATCGGCATCGACGTCCGCCACCGGGCCGAGGACGGGGTGCTGCGCCTGACGGTGGCCGACGACGGTGTCGGCGGCGCCGACCCGGGGGGCGGCACCGGGCTGCTCGGGCTGCGGGACCGGGTGGCGGTGTTCGACGGCACCATGACGGTCCGTGGCGAGCGCGGGCGGGGAACCGTGGTGGAGGTGGAACTTCCGCTCTGTGTACGGGACTTGGCCCCCGTGGCGGCTGCGGCAGAGGCTGCTTCCGGCGCCTCCGGCGAGGGGGAGGCGGGACAGGCGTGACGGAACACGAGTCGGAGAAGGCCCTTCCGGGACCGGGAAGTTCCCCGCGCGAAGGCGCCACCAGTGCCCCGCCCTCGCCCAAGCCCCTGCGGATCGTGCTCGCCGACGACGAACGCCTCTTCCGGGGCGCCCTCGCCGCGCTGCTGGCGAGCCGCGGTCACGAGGTCACCGCCCAGGTCGGCGACGCGGACGAGCTGCGCGCGGCAGTAGCCCGCACGGTCCCGGACCTCGCCGTGATCGACATCAGGATGCCGCCGACGAAACGCCTGGAAGGACTCCAGGCGGCCGTGGACATCCGGCAGTCCCACCACGACGTGGGGATCCTGCTGCTGTCCCAGAGCGTCCAGGTCACCCACCTCGCCGAGTTGACGGCATCCGATGTCCGGGGCGTCGGCTACCTGCTCAAGGAGCGCGTCGCCGACGAGCACTTCCTCGACACCGTCGGCCGGATTGCCGACGGGGAGTGCGAGTTCGACCAGGAGGTGCTGCAACTGCTCCTCAACGGCCCGCGCCGGCGCGGCGGTCTGGCCACGCTCAGCCCCCGCGAACTGGACGTGCTCCGGCTCATGGCCCAGGGTCTGACCAACCCCGCGATCGCCGGCCGGCTCGTCGTCACCGTGAAGACCGTCGAGACCCACGTCCGCAGCATCTTCCGGCGGCTCGAACTGCCCGACGAGAGCGAGGGGGAGTACCACCGCCGGGTGCTGGCCGTGCTGAAGTACCTCCAGTCCCGCGACTCCTGACGTGCCGTCCCGGTTCACGGCCCCCGGTCGGCGAGGTCCGACAGGGCCCTGACCGACAGCCGGTCCTTCGCCAGGAAACCGGCGGCCGGGGAGCGGGCGATGCGCGCGGCGAACTCCTCGGCCTCGCGCACCGAGCACAGGACGAGCACCATGTCGGCGGCCAGCACGTTCAGCTCCCGCGTCACGGCGAAGACGTTCTCCCCCGGCAGCCCCAGGTCCAGCAGCACGATGTCCGGTCGCTCACCCCGGGCGACCGCCGCGACCGCCGCCGCCCCAGAGGCCGCCTCCGTCACGGCATAGTCCCCGTCCGCCTCCAACAGGGCCCGGACGGCGGCCCGGTAGGCGGGGTCGTCGTCGACGATCAGCACGCTGCGGCTCATGGTCCCATGCTGACGGCCCGCGGTGGACCACGGCATCAGGGCAGACCCTGAGAAGCCCCCGCCGGCGGACCGGTGCCCGCCTGGATGTTCCCGGCCCCTGCCGCGCGAAGACTGGGCGGACGACTCATCAGGGAAGTCGGGGGAATCGGGGGAACATCATGCGGGGGAACACACGCGGAAAGGCATGGGGAAAACCTGCCAGGCCGCTCGCCCTGGTCGTGCTCGCGGCGCTGCTCGCGACCGGCCTGACCGGCTGCAAACCGGACCAGGGCTCGGTGACCGTCAAACCGGCGTTCTTGCCGGTGTCGTTCACGATCGACTCGGCGGGCAACATCAGTGTCTCCGCCGACGCGAAGATCGTCACGCCGCTCGGCGAGGTCTCCGTCGGCGGATTCCAGCAGCGACTGGTCAGCGGCAAGAACCTGGTGGTCCTGATCAGGCACCTGGCGCACGCCGTGACGACCACCCGGAGCGCCGCGTTCGTACAGCCAAGGGGCGCAGAAGGCACGGGATACGTCTACTCCGCTTACGAGATCCACACCAAGGGCCGCCATGTCCAGCCCTCCCTGGACGGGCGGGATCTCGCGCTCGCGCAGGGCGGCACGGTGCTGGTCGACGCGACCCGTACGCAGCCCGGCAAGGTGACGCGTCTGCAGATCGCCGACGCCCCGAAGCAGCAGGACTCTCCCGTGCCGACCGGTTCGGCGCCCTCCTGCACCGCCGGCACCGGCGACATCGGCGTCACCCTGCCCGAGGTGACCGCCGGCGCCGACGTCGACGACACCGTGGCGCAACTGGCCGCCGACTGTCTCCAGGTGCAGTACGCGGCCGAGCCCGCGGACGGCGTCGAGGAGGGCACGGTCTCCCGGGTCGTCATCCCGACCGCCGGCGCCGCCGACGCCGTACAACTTCCACCCGCCGACGACGCCTCGCCCCGGCCGGGCGACCGGGTGACCGCAAGCCGCCGGACGCCGACGACGGTGTACGTGGCCGCGACGGCGCCCGCGCCCTCCGACCCACCGACGGACTCTCCGACCCCGACACCGACGGACACACCCACCGACACCACAACTCCCGGAAGCACGACGGTCACCGGCGCCGTGACGGCACCCGTACGCACCGGGCCCAGTACCGCAGACACGCAGATCAGCTACGTCGAGGCGGGCGGTTCGTACCAGGCGCTGTGTGCGGCGCACGGCGACCCGGTGCAGGCGCACGGCTACGACAGCGATCTGTGGGTCGAGTTGCTCCGTGCCACCGGCGGCACGGGCTGGGTCACGGCCACCGCGCTCACCGGCGGCCCCGACGCCCTGTCGCTCCCCGACTGTGCCGAGCCCTCCGGCCCGGCGCCGGACACCACGGCCCCGGCGACGGTCACTCCGTCCGACGGCACCCCGACCCCGACCGCGACCGAATGAGGGACGACGAACAGCGATGAGCAGAACGAAGAAGAAGGTCGGCGAGATCCGCATCGCCAAGCGGATCGTCACCATCGGCCACGAGACCTACCCGCTCGCCAACATCTCGCGGGTCCAGACCCTGCGCGTGGTCTGGCGCGGCAAGCTCGCGACGCTCTACCCGCTCCGCGAGATCGCCGCCCTGCTCCTCCTGGGCGGCGCGATCACCCTGGTCCTGCAGCGCGCCGGCCTCGGGTCCCGGCTCTCGGACGCCGACGCCGAGACCGTACGGCGGATCGGCACTGCCTTCGTCGCGCTGCTGGCCGTCCGGACCGCGTACCTGCTGGGGGTGCTGCTCTACCGGCTGCTGTTCCGGCGCAAGCGGTACGCACTGCTCATCGAGACGGCGGGCACGCAGTACACCGCGCTGTCCGGGACGGCCCGAAACGAGATCCACCGCATCCAGGCCGAGCTCGTCGCCGCGATCGAGGACCCGCCGTCCACGGAACGGATCCTGCACGTGGGAGGAGATCTCGTCGTCGGGGACAAGTTCGGCGGCGACAAGGTCGGCCGCGACAAGAACGTCCGGAGCGGATCCCCCGCGTAACCACCACCCTCACGAAGAGCAAAGAAGAAGGAGTCACAGATGTCCGACTACGTCTACGGGGACAAGTTCGGCGGCGACAAGATCGGCCGCGACAAGAACGTCCAGACCGGCGGCAGCGGCAGCACCTTCAGGATCGACAACTCCCCGGGGGTCTCGCCTGCCGAGCTGGACGCCGCCGTCGGTGAACTGCGCGCCTTCGTGGCCCAGTTGGCCCGGGAGGGGGTCGTGGCGGCGGACGGCAGCGTCACCGATGCCGGTGCGGTCGTCACGGCGGTGCGTACCCGGCCCGAGCGTCTGCGGGCGCTCGCCCGTGCGGTAGCGGGCGGCGCCTCGGACGGGGTGCTGGCAGCGGTGCAGGGCGGGGTGGCGACGCTGGTCACGGCGCTCGTCGGGGGGATGTGAGGGGCGGGCGTCAGGTTGCGAGCAGCCCGCTGCCGTACCAGTCCTTGGTGTCGCGGACGCCGGGCAGGGCGTAGAAGTAGCCGCCGCCGGTGGGGGAGATGTAGTCGACGAGGGGCTCGTCGATCAGGCGGGTCTGGGTGGCTTCGAACTGGCGCTTGACGTCCTGCTGGTAGCAGCAGAAGACCAGGCCCATGTCGAGGTTGCCGACGTTGTCGATGCCGCGGTCGTAGTTGTAACCGCGGCGCAGGATGCGGGAGTTGTCGGTCCTGGACGTGCGCGGGTTCGCCCGGCGGATGTGCGCGTCCAGAGGGATCGTGGTGCCGTGCGGGTCCTTGGCGTAGTTGGGGATGTCGGTCTCCTGGGCGCCGTCGAGCGGGGCGCCGGTGTCCTTGCGGCGGCCGAACATCAGCTCCTGTTCGCTGAGCGAGACCCGGTCCCAGAACTCCACCAGCATGCGGATGATGCGGATCACCTGGTAGCTGCCGCCGGTCGCCCAGGCGGGCTCGCCCTGACCGTTGCCGACCCAGATCAGGCGGTCGGTCTCCCGGGTGGAGGTGACGTCCGGGTTGGCTATGCCGTCCTTGAAGCCGAGCAGGTTGCGCTGCGCACCCGTCGGGCGCGGTGCGTTCTGGAAGCCGTCGATGCGCCATTTGATCTGCATGCCGCCACGCGTGTGCTTGGCGATGTCCCGCAGGGCGTGCAGCACGGTGTCCTGGCGGTCGGCGCAGATCTGCAGGGACAGGTCGCCGTGGCACTCGGCGGGTTTCAGATTGTCGTTGGGGAAGGTCCGCATCGCGGTCAGGCGGCGGGGCCTCGCGGATGCAAGGCCGTAGCGGTCGTCGAAGAGGGAGGCACCGACGCCTACCGTGACGGTGAGGCCGTCGGCGGGGACGGTCGGGCCGAGGATGCCGTTGTCGGCGGGAGGAGCGCCCACGCCCAGGTCGGCCGGGGTGCCGCCGGAGGTGAGGAAGCGGGCGCGGGTGGTTATGGTCCGCAGCAGCTCGGCCAGTTCGTCGCGGTCGTCGGCGATGACGTCGAAGGAAACGAAGGTGGCGGCCGCGGGAGCGGGGGTGAGGATGCCGGCCTGGTGGGCGCCGTGGAAGGGGACCTTGGCGGCGTTCTCCGTCTGGGTGGCCGCCTGCGCGCTGCCGCTGCTCTCTGCGAAGGCGAGTCCGCCGCCGGTCAGGATTGCTCCCGCGGCCCCGGCGCCGAGGGCCGTCTTCACGAAGGAGCGGCGGCGGGCACCGGCGGGGCAGCCGTCCTGCGGGGCGGGGGATTCGTCGGACGGCATGGGGGCGTTCCCTTCGCTGCGTACAGGGTCGTGGCGGTGTGGGGTTGTCATCAGGCGGACTTCCGGATCTCCAGCAGGTCGGGGACCGGGGCGAGGTCCTCCAGGAGCCGGCCGGTGGTTCCGTCCAGGCGGGCCCGCGCGGTCGTGTCGAGCCGGTCCACGGGGGTCCAGGAGCTGCCGTGGTGAGCCGCGTGAAGGAGCTGCTGCAGGCGGGTGATGTCCGCGTCGACGGTCGGCAGCAAGTGCGGGGAGCGGCTGGTGAGCAGGGGCCTGAGGACGGTGAGCAGTTCGCGGGTGCCGGCGAGGTTGGCGTCGGCGGTGGCGAGGTTGGTGCCACTGCCCTCCTCGGTGTCGCCGGTCAGCTCGAACTGCAGGGTGTTCTCGAGGATCTCGTGGGCGCGCAGTGGCAGGTCGGAGGGGGCGAAGTCCTGGCGCGGGAAGGCCTTGCGCAGCCCGGCGGTGTCGGCGGCCAGTTGTTGAGCCGGAGCGGTGAGCGCGGTCGCCGACTCGTCGTGCCACAGGCCGTACTCCAGGCGGTGGAAGCCGGTGAAACCCTTGTCGTGCACGCCGTCCGGCAGACCGTCGGCACTGCCGTTGATCTTCTGGTCGAAGTCCGCGAAGGTGCCGTAGGCGGCGCCCAGGGAGGCGTAGGTGCGGTGCGCGACGAGCCAGTCGGCGCGGGCCCGGCCGAGTTGGTCGCCCTTGATGTCGGAGGCGAGGGTGCGCGTCTGCCGGACAAGAGTGGCCAAGCCCTGGTCGACGTACGCCTTGTACTGGCCGAGCGGGCCTGCGAGGTCCTGCTCGGAGACGGGAACGACCGCCTGCGAGGCTCCCCCGCCGGTGACGCGGACCGCCTTGGAGGTCACGGCCGTGCCGCTGCTCGGGACGCACCGCCACGCGTACGTGCCGCCCGCGACGGTGGCGACCAGCTCGCGGGTGGTTCCGGGCGCCAGGCCCTCGACCTCTCCGTAGACGGCGTTCGTGGCCGGATCGACGAGGTAGGCCTCGGACGTCTTGTCGCCGGTGTTGTGCATCTGGAAGGTCTGCCGGCCGGGCTTGGGCGCACTGAATCCCTTGCCGCAGTCCTTCTCCGAGACGGCGACGGTCTGGGACGCGGCCGACTTGGGGTGGCCGAATGCGACGGCGACGCCCGCCATCACCGCGGGCACGGTGACGACGGCCACGGGGACCACCCAGGCGGGACGGCGCCGGGCGGGCGGAGCACCCTGCACTTCCTGGGCGGACGTCACCTCGTCGGCAGCGGGCTGCTTCGGTGCCGTGGCCCGCGCACCGCGCACGAACAGCGTCATCACTACGGCGAGGTAGGTGCCGTAGCCGAGGACCTGCAGCCAGGTCATGGCTGGCGTCAGATTGAACACGCCCTGGAGCAGGGTGCCGTACCAGGAGCCGGCGTCGATGCTGCCGCTCAGGTCGAACGCGTACGCCGTGCCCCCGGGCAGTACGCCGCCCTCCTGCAGGTCGCGCAGGCCGTAGCCGAGGACACCGGAGGCGATGACGATCAGGACGACGCCGGTGGCGGTGAAGAACCTCGTCAGGTTGATCTTCAGCACCCGCCGGTACAGGCCCCAGCACAGGGCGGCCGACAGCAGCAGGCCGACGGCGGCGCCCGTCAGGGGGCCCGCGGACTCGCCGGCCGCCTGCGCGGTGGTCCACAGGAACAGGGCGGTCTCCAGGCCCTCCCGGCCCACGGCGAGGAAGGAGGTGACGACCAGGACACCCGCGCCCATGCCGAGCGCGCTGGTGACCTTCTCCTTGATCTCGCCGGACAGACTGCGCGCCGAGCGTCGCATCCAGAACACCATGGCGGTGACGAAGGCGACCGCGATCAGGCTGAGGGTGCCGCCGAAGGCCTCCTGGGCGGTCGCGGACAGGGACGCGGCCGTGAAGGTGAGGACCGCGCCGAAGCTCATGGCGAGCGCGATCGCCGCGAGGACGCCCGTCCACACCTGCGGCAACCGGGAGCGGGCGTCGGCCCGCACGAGCGTCGCGACGAGGATGGAGACGATGAGCCCGGCTTCGAGTCCTTCCCGCAGTCCGATCAGGAAGCTCGGAAACGCGTCATCCCACATGCGGCCCTCATTAGCGTAGGCATGCCTAACCAAACGCGAACCATCATGACCTGCGGGTATGCAATCAGTCAGTCGCGGGAGGGTAATTCCGAGGCCAAAATCCCCAGCTGACGCGTTGTCACCCGTGTACCGATGGGGCGGCGGCGTGCGGTCAGCGGGACGCCGTCTGGTGGATCCCGGGGACGTCCAGTTCGTCGGCGCTGAGGAACTGGTTGTACGCGGTGACGTTGGTGAAGAAGATCGGGATGGGAAGGGTGAGCCCCGGTGGCAGTGGGGGCGGCATGCTCGGGGTGAACGTGACGGGGAGCAGGCCGAGGAGGTTCCCGCTGAGGACCTTGGTCAGCAGGACCACGGGCTGCCCGGTGGCCACCGTCGTGCTGGAGGGGGCGTCGGTCTCCAGCGTGCCCTGGCAGGGATACCAGGGGCCGGGGGCGGACGGGTCCACGCGGCCGATGCCGGGGATGCCCATGTCGAGCAGCGGCAACCGGAGGCCGGGCAGCCCGTGGAAGGGCGGAGCGGGCGGCGGGGGCTGGTTGCGGCCGCATCCGGGGGCAAGGAGAGGGGCCGTCTGGCGCAGGCTCGCAATGTCGACCCGGTACGCGGTGAAGACCAGGACCTCCTGGGGGCCGTACACCGTCGGCACCTCGGTGATGCCGTGATAGGTCAGGCCGGTGAGCACCAGCAGCGGGGTGACGACCCGGAACGGCTGGGCGGCGGTGCGTACGCGGTACGCGGCGGCATCGACACCCAGCCTGAGAGAGATCAGGGGCTGCGGAAGACACCAGCGCGATTGCTCGTCCCGACCGGAGCCGGCGCCCAGATCGATGTGCAGGGGCAGCAGTGACAGCGGCCCGTTCATCCGCCCGTCGGCAGGCAGTGGCGGGATGTCCAGACGCAGGACGGACGGCGGGACGTCGTCGGCGGAGCTGCTCGGCTGCTTGTCCGACGCGCCCGGCCCGGCCGCGTGGTCGGGCTTGCCGCGGGTCGGCGGGTCGGCGGGGTGGGCCGGCTGCGGAGTTGCACGGTCGTGCCGGGCAGCCGGCCCGTTGTCGTGTTTGTCGGGTGTGTCGGGTGATCCGTGCAGGCCGAGCAGGTCGGAGACCGAGCCGAGAAGGCCCGCTCCGGATGAAGCCGGGGGAGCGGGTGCGGGCTTGACGGAGGCCGGTCCGCGTCCGGGCCTGTGTTTGTCGTTCGTCTCGGTACGCGGCTTCGGCACAAGAGGGACGAGAGGCGCGTGCGGGCCGTGCACTACGGAGTCAGTGCCCGGGGTGCGGCCTCCGGTGCCGCGCGCGGGAGGTGCCGCCCCGGCCAGCAGTCCGCCGAGCAGAGAGCAGACGGTCAGGTGCGGGGCAGTGGTGTCGTCGACGGTGCTCTCGAGCACGCTCGGGGGATCGGCGCGGCTCGGCAGCACCCGGGGGAGGTGCGCCGGGGCCGGTTGCAGGCCGCCGGTCAGCAGGGCTCCGATCGGAAGCACACCGAGCGCCCGCATACGGCTGGTGCGCCAGGTCAGACCGTTCGGGCGCGGGCTGCCGCCGGCTTGTCCGCCGCCGACCGTATGACCTCCACCGCCTCCCCAGCCATCCGGTTCACCGGAACCGCCGGGGTCACCGGAGCCACCCGCCCCACCGGGACCGCCCGAACCACCGGAACCGCCCGAACCACCGGGGCCACTCGGACCGTCCGGCCCTTCCGGCCCTTCCGGATCGTCCGAGCCTCCAGTGCGGCCCGAGCCGTTGCCGCGACGCCAGTCCGGCCAGATCGGCGGCCGGACCGGAGGCCGCTCGTACGGCACCCAGCTCACCGCCATCGCGCCGCCGGTGATACCCAGCAGAAAACCGATCAGGAAACCGCCGAAATTGGAGAGCACGAGCGAGGCGACCGCCAGCACCAGCGTCGCGATGCCCGCGAACACCCGGTGGCCGGGCGACAGCCACATGCTGAGCGCGAGGACCACCAGGAAGATCCCCATGAGCGACCCCGCCACGCCGGCGATGCCTTCATGCATCATGACCGGCAACGGCGCGAACGGGATGGAGAGGATCTCGACCCCGGCCAGCAGCGTCCACACCCCGGCCCAGAACGGGCGGCTGCGCCGCCAGTCGCGGAAGGCGCTCCACCATCCGCGGCCCATCCCGTCAGCCTCTCCCTTCCTCCTGCCTCCGAGGTTCAGCCACGCACTACTCACTTCGATCCCCCGGAGTGTGGTGGTGTCCCTGATCCGCACCCGACGAGTGGTGACCTGTGTGGTCCGCATCAGAGGAGTGGTGACCCTCGTGGTCCGCACCAGAAGAGTCGTCGTCCCCCTGATCCGCATCAGCATCGAAACACGGGTTCGAGCCGACCTGCACGCTCAGGTGGAGCCCCGGCAGCCGGAACGTCGCCGCACTCACCGAACGGGTCTGCTGCCGCAGGTTGTCGATACGTACGGTGTCGGCCTGCTCGCCGAAGCCGCCGGGCTCGCCGTGCACGCCCGGCACACCCTGCACGGTCGCGGCATCCTGACCGATGTTGATGTTGTGGAAGAGCGCGTCGCCCTGCAGGTCGTGGCTGTCCGCGACGAGCCGGTCCGCGTGCGCGGGGGTCCCGCCGCTGCCCGAGGTCAGCCGCAGGGTGACGGGGCCGAGGACGGGCACGTCCTGTACGACGGACTGGCACAGGTCGTACAGGTCCGCGGACCGGATGCCGGAAAGAGCTTCCGGGTACGAGGCATGAGCGCCGCGGTCCAGCACACCGAACTGAACGAAGCCTTGCCCGTCGAGCGTGCTGGCCGAGATCTGGAAGCTCTCGCCGGAAACCGTGAACGAGTTCGGTGACACACCGAAGGACGCGGCCAGGGCGCCACGAGCCATCGCCGTGCACAGCGCTGCGGAGGCCAGCAGCGTGGGCACCATGGCCACGGCCAGGCGCCTCCATCGGGTGTGGCCCGTGAGACGTGTGCTCACGGTGGTCTGGGTGGCGCTGTCGGCGATGCTTGTCATCCCTCTCCCCGTCAGACAATCCGGGCCGGCCCGTCAGCGGGCCGAGAAGCCCCAAATTCCCGAGTCTCGGGCGGTACGCATCGCCAACTCCGGCGGAACCCGGGGGTGACTCCGAGAATCAGCGGCGGGACCCCAATGGACGGACGCATTCACCCGCGCGGCTCAAAGGGGAGGGGGAGGGGCGTTCAGCGGATCCTTGCGAGGAACCCCCAGGGCTTCAGCCCTTGGAGGAATCGCATCTGCTGCCAAGGCTCGTGCAGGCGGCGGCACTTGAGGCGACCCTGCATGCCTTTTGACTAGCAGGGTTTGGATCCGGCCTTCACGCTGAGGTGCAGGCCCGTGAGCCGGAAGGTCGCCGCCTTCACCTCTCGGGTCGACTGCCGCAGGTGATCGATGCGTACGGTGTCGGCCTGCTGTCCGAAGACTCCCGCAACGGAACCGGAACCGTCTTTGAAGGTCGAGGCATCCTGGCCGATGACGATGTTGTGGAACACCGCGTCGCCGCCGAGATCATCGGTGTGGACGACGAGATGGTCCGCATGCGCGGGCTTGCCGCCCCCGCCGGCGCCGATCCGCAGGGTGGTCTCGCCGACGACGGGGAGCTTGACGACCATCGACTGGCACAGGTTGTACAGGTCGGCCGAGTCGATCCCGGCGATGGCCTCCGGGTACGTCTGGGACTTGGACCGGTCCGTCGCGACGTACTGGGTGAACCCGGTGCCTTCCAGCCGGTCGGCGGTGATCTTGAGGTTCTGTCCCGAAACCGCCATGGACTGGGCCGAGACCGCGAGCGAGACGGGGAGTATGCCGCTGCCGACCCCCACCAGGAGCAGCGCGGACACCACCAGCGTCGGCACCATCACCAGGCCGAGCCGCCCCCACCGGGTGTGACCCGCGGGGCGGGGACCGGGCTCAGGGAACGTCATCACTGCCTCCCCGGCTCGAGCGGGGCCGAGCGGGGGTGGGACACCACCTGCGCCGCTGGCTGCGGCCGTCGGGCCACAGCCTCATTGCAACCTGCGGGGTGGGGGTCGGCAACCGGAGCCGGTGCGCAGTGATCAGCCGGGGCTTCGGGCGCCCTGGGATGTGCGGTGCGCCTCGCGCGCTCTTTCTCCCCGGGTTTCGTCTGGGGTTGGATGGGCCTGGCCCATGCCCGCAAACATCGAGGTCAGAGATGCATTTCACCACTCGTCCCACCCTCCAGGGCACCTTCGGGATGGTTTCCTCCACCCACTGGCTGGCTTCGCAGTCGGCGATGGCCGTCCTGGAGGACGGCGGCAACGCGTACGACGCGGCCGTGGCCGGGGCGTTCGTGCTGCACGTCGTCGAGCCGCACCTCAACGGGCCGGGCGGTGAGGTGCCGATCCTCCTCGCCCCGGCGGGCGGCGAGGTGCAGGTGCTGTGCGGCCAGGGCGTCGCACCCGCCGGAGCGACGGTCGCGCACTACCGGGGACTCGGGCTGGAGCTCGTCCCGGGCACCGGGCCGCTCGCCGCCGCCGTCCCCGGCGCGTTCGACGCCTGGATGCTCCTGCTGCGCGACCACGGCACCAAGCCCCTCGCCGAGGTCCTCAAGTACGCCATCGGGTACGCCGAGCACGGGCACGCGCCCGTGGAGAACGTCGGCGCGACCGTCGAGTCGGTACGGCAGCTGTTCGAGACGGAGTGGACCTCGTCGGCGGAGGTCTACCTGCCGGGCGGGAAGGCCCCGCGCCCCGGTGAGCTGCTGCGCAACCCCGCGCTCGCCGCCACCTGGAAGCGACTGCTCGCCGAGGTCGCAGGTGCGGGTGACCGGGTCGCGCAGATCGAGGCGGCGAGGGAGGTCTGGCGGTCCGGGTTCATAGCCGAGGCCCTGGTACGGCAGGCGCAGCGGCCCACCATGGACACCAGCGGCGAACGCCACACCGGCACCCTCACGGCCGCCGACCTCGCCGGCTGGTCCGCGACCTACGAGGCGCCGGCGACGTACGACTGGCACGGCTGGACCGTGTGCAAGGCCGGCCCGTGGAGCCAGGGCCCGGCCTTCCTCCAGCAGCTCGCGCTGCTCCCGCCCGAGCTGCCCGAGTACGGGTCCGCCGACTACGTCCACCTGCTGATCGAGGGCTGCAAGCTCGCCATGGCCGACCGGGAGGCCTGGTACGGGGACGCCGCCGAGGTCCCGCTCGACGAGCTGCTGTCGGCGGACTACAACGCGGCCCGGCGCGACCTCGTCGGCGACAAGGCCTCGTACGAGCTGCGTCCCGGCAGCCCCGGCGGGCGGGCCCCGCGGCTGAGCGGGCACGCGCGCGTGGTCGTCTCCGACGACCCTGGGTTCGACCCGATGGGCGCAGGTGAGCCGACGGTTGCCAAGCCGACCACGTCCCCGGTGCCGGGTGAGCCAGGCGCGCGTGCCGGGGCTGCATTTTCCCGGGGGGCAACCCCCGGGCCCCCGGCAGAAAAGCAGGCAGGCCACCATGACCGGCTCGGACGTCGCGCCGCAAACCCGAGTGAACCCGAGGTGCGCGCCGACGGCGCCACCCACGGCGACACCTGCCACCTCGACATCGTCGACCGTTGGGGCAACCTGGTCGCGGCCACGCCCAGCGGCGGCTGGCTGCAGTCCAACCCCGTCGTGCCCGAGCTGGGCTTCCCGCTCGGCACCCGGCTGCAGATGACCTGGCTGGAGGAGGGCCTGCCGAACTCGTTGACGCCCGGCCGCCGGCCCCGCACCACCCTCACGCCCTCGATCGCCCTGCGCGGCGGCGTCCCGGTCATGGCGTTCGGCACCCCCGGCGGGGACCAGCAGGACCAGTGGCAGCTGCACTTCTTCCTGGCCGTCGCCCTGCGCGCACCGGTCCGCGGCGGTCTCGACCTGCAGGGCGCCATCGACGCCCCGAACTGGCACAACGACGGTTTCCCGGGGTCTTTCTACCCGCGCGGCATGCGGCCGGGAAGCGTGACGGTCGAGTCCCGCACGGCCCCCGGCGTCGTCGAGGAACTGCGGCGCCGCGGGCACGACGTGACCGTCGGTGACCCCTGGTCGGAAGGACGCCTGTGCGCGGTCGCCCGGGACCCGGAGACCGGCATCCTGTCCGCGGCCGCGAACCCGCGGGGCATGCAGGGGTACGCGGTCGGTCGCTGATCGCGCACCGGGCCGCTGCCGAGCACGCCGAGTTCACGCCGATTCCACCAGGGATCCACCGGCGCGGCGGGGATTGTCAGTGGCGCGTGCTCTCATGGAGCCATGATCGAAGACAAGGAAACCATCGACGAGTTTCTCGTTCGCCACTCGGCCGACGTGGAGGAGGCGGTCCGCAAGGCCGCCGCGGCCGAGATCATGCCCCGCTTCCGCCGACTGGCCGCGCACGAGGTCGACCAGAAGGCCGGACCTCACGACCTGGTGACCGACGCCGACCGCCTCGCCGAGCAGTACCTCACGGACACCCTCGGCGCCCTTCTGCCCGGTTCGGTCGTGGTCGGCGAGGAGGCGGTGCACGCCGACCCGGTGACGTACGAGGCGATCCAGGGCGACGCCCCGGTCTGGATAGTCGACCCGGTCGACGGGACACGCCAGTTCGTGCGCGGCGAATCCGGATTCTGCACGCTGGTCGCCCTCGCGCACCGCGGAGTTCTGCTCGCCTCCTGGACCTACGCACCCGCGCGGGACCAACTGGCCACGGCCACAAGGGGCCAGGGCGCCTTCCTCGACGGCGAGCGGCTGTCCGCGGGCTCGCCCGTCCCCGGCCAGGACCTCCAAGTGGCCACCTCCCACCCGGACTACACGACCGACGAGCAGAAGCGCGCCCTGCTCGGCCTGCGGACCGACGGTGTGGCGTTCCGGTCCTGCGGCTCGGCGGGCCTCGAGTATCTCGCCATAGCCCGCGGCGAGTTGGATGCCGTCGCCTTCTCCTGGGAGGCGGCGTGGGATCACGCGGCGGGAATCCTGCTGGTCGAGGAGGCGGGCGGCGCCCACCTCACCCTCAGCGGGGAGCCCTTCCGCATCACAGGTGGCAACGTCCTGCCGTTCACGGCCGCACGCGACACGGCGACGGCCCGCCGGGTGCACGGGCTGCTGTCCGGTACGACCTGATCCAGGCACCCGTCCAGGCCGGCCCAGGGGGCCTGATCAGCGTGGACCACCCGCCGCCGGAGACTGTCAGTGCCCCGGCATATCCTGATCCTCAGAGGCCATCGGCTGACGAAGGGGTCCGAAGGTGCCGTCGATGCTCGATGCTGTCGTGGTGGGTGCGGGGCCGAACGGACTGACGGCCGCCGTGGAACTGGCCCGCCGCGGCTTCTCCGTGGCGGTGTTCGAGGCCCGCGACACCGTCGGCGGAGGAGCCCGTACCGAAGAGCTCACCCTGCCCGGCTTCCGGCACGACCCGTGCTCCGCGGCCCACCCCCTCGCCATCAACTCCCCGGTGTTCCGCACCATGCCCCTGGAGCGCTACGGCCTGGAGTGGCTGCACGCCGAGCTGCCCATGGCGCACCCCTTCACCGACGGCACCGCCGCCGTGCTGTCCCGCTCCGTCGCGGAGACGGCCGCATCCTTCGGCCCACGGGACGCGGGCGCCTACCGCAGGCTGGTCGCGCCCTTCCTCCCCAACTGGGACACCCTGGCCCGCGACTTCATGTCCCTGCCCCTCACCGCGCTCCCACGCGACCCGGTGACCCTCGCCCGCTTCGGCATGGTCGGCCTGCCCCCGTCGACCTGGCTGACCCGCCGCTTCCGGGACGAGCGGGCGAAGACCCTGTTCGCGGGCCTCGTCGCGCATGTGATGGCGCCGCTGAACGGCTTCGCCACGGGCGCCATCGGCCTGGTCTTCGCCCTCGCCGCACATGCCCGCGGCTGGCCCGTGGCCCGTGGCGGCTCGCAGTCCATCTCCGACGCGCTCACCGCGTACCTCAAGGACCTGGGTGGCCTGGTCCACACGGACTACGAGGTCAAGCGCCTCGACGACCTGCCGCCCGCCCGCGCGTACGTCTTCGACACCTCGCCCACCGCCCTGGCCCGCATCGCGGGCTTCGGCCGCTACTACGAGGGCTACAAGTACGGCCCCGGAGTCTTCAAGGTGGACTACGCGCTGGACGGCCCGGTGCCGTGGACCGCCGAGGAGGCCCGCGCCGCCGGCACCGTGCAGATCGGCGCGAACAGCGCGGAGATCGGCGCCGCCCTGACCGCGGCCTCCCGGGAGGGCAGGGCACCCGACAAACCCTTCATGATCACGGTCCAGCCCGGTGTCGTCGACCCCACCCGTGCCCCCGAGGGCAAACAGGTCTTCTGGGCCTACGGTCACGTCCCCAGCGGCTGGACAGGCGACCTCACGGAGGCCATGGAGCGCCAACTGGAGCGCTTCGCCCCGGGGTTCCGTGACCGCGTCCTCGCCCGCGCCACCGCGGGCCCGCCCGAACTCGCCGCCCGCAACGCCAACTACATCGGCGGCGACATCGCCTCCGGCGCGGTCTCCGGACTCCAGATCCTGCTGCGCCCCAAGCTCTCCCTCTCCCCGTACAGCACCCCCCACCCGGCAGTCTTCATCTGCTCGTCGGCCACCCCACCCGGGCCCGGGGTACACGGCATGTCCGGGCACAACGCCGCGAAGGCGGTCTGGAGAAGGCTGAGGCAGACATGACGCCGACCATCACGCTCGCCAAGGGCGACATCACCCGCGAGAGCGCCGACGCGATCGTCAACGCCGCGAACTCCTCCCTGCTCGGCGGCGGAGGCGTCGACGGCGCCATCCACCGCCGCGGCGGCCCCGCGATCCTCGAGGAGTGCCGCAAACTCCGCGCCTCGCAGTACGGCAAGGGCCTGCCCACCGGCCAGGCGGTCGCCACCACCGCGGGCGAGCTCGACGCACGCTGGGTGATCCACACGGTGGGCCCGGTCTGGTCGTCCACCGAAGACCGCTCGGAGCTGCTCGCCTCCTGTTACCGGGAATCACTGCGCGTGGCCGACGAGCTGGGTGCCCGGACGGTCGCGTTCCCGGCGATCTCCACCGGGGTGTACCGGTGGCCGATGGAGGATGCGGCTCGTATCGCGATGGAGACGGTGCGGTCCGCCACGACCGCGGTCGAAGAGGTGCGGTTCGTCCTCTTCGACGACCGGGCGTACGAGGTGTTCGCCCGGCAGGTCGGCTGAGCCCGTTGAAAGAGGCCTTGCAATGCCCGGCGAAGAGATCCGCCCACCCGACTTCCTCGATCTCGTACCGGATCCCGACGCCCGGACACAGGGCCGCCTTCTGCTGGGCATCCGCCACTTCGACGAGTCTTTCCTGCTCACCGTGTCCCTCTCCCAGGGGCTCGGCTCCAGTGACCTGTGGCTGGACCGGGGGCGGGCGGGCAAGGCCCGGCTCGCGGAGTTCCGCCGCATCGGCGACCGGGTGCTCTTCCTCGTACGGAACAAGCACTTCCTGACCCTGGGCGACCCGGCCGCCGTACGCGCGGGCGACGAGTCCTTCGCGCCCTCCGTGGTCTGGAGCGGGCCGGTGCTGCGGGAGGAGAACGGCGTGGTGGTCGTGGACGCCACCGATCTGGTGGTGGCCGATCACGACCGCGTGGCCGAGCATCTGCACGAACGCGACCAGGGCGACTACGAGATCGACCCGGCGACAAGCGTGCCGCTCGTCGCCGACAGCCGCACCGGCCCGCGCGCCACCCGCCTCCCGGCCCTGCTCACCTTCCGCGGTCCCGGCCGGGGCGCGGCGGTCCGGGCCGTCGCCGCCGACCCGCGTGCCCTCACGCTCGTCCAGCAGCTCACCCTCCTCCGGCTGCCCGCGCGCCCCATGCCTGCCCGCGGCTACCACCCCGCCTCGGGCGGATACGGCATCGGCTACGCCGACCACGGCCTGGTCGGACGGGCCGCGACCCAGGTCAAGTTCCAGCCCCGCTTCCGAGTTGAAGCCCCCGATACGCCCGACACAGGCCGTCCGATCGTCTTCCAGGTCGACCCGGCCATCCCCGAGCCGCTGCGCTCGGCGGTCGTCGAAGGCGGCAACTGGTGGCAGGAGGGCTTCGCGCGGATCGGGCTCTCGGACGCGTACCGGGTCGAGGCGGGCGGCGCTGACTTCGACCCGTACGACCCCGACGTCAACGGCGTGGTGTGGGTGCACCGCGAAGGGCGTGGCTGGTCCCTCGGGCAGGGCCTGACCGATCCGCGCACGGGCGAGATCCTGCACGCCCGGGTCCGCCTCGGCTCCCAGCGCGTCGAGCAGGTCCGCGCGCTCGGCGAGGCACTGCTCGCGCCCTACGGCCGCCCCGACGAGGCCGAACGGCTCGCCGCCGTGGAGGAGTTGGTCCTCGCACGGCTGCGTCAGCTCGCCGCGCACGAGATCGGGCATGCGCTCGGGTTCATGCACAACTACGCCAGTACGCACCACCCCAAGCCGTCGGTCATGGACTATCCGCACGCGCGCGTCACGGTGACGCCGGACGGGAACCTCGACCTCTCCGATGCGTACGCCACCGGACTCGGCCCCTGGGACCACTTCCTCGTCGCCCATGCGTACGGCGACTCTTCCGACGACCAACTCGCGGCCCTGCGCCGCGATGCCGCCGACTCCGGCCTGCTCTACGTCACCGACGAGGACGGCCACGAGCCGCTCGCCGCCCACGCCGACGGGGTGCCGTGGGTCACCACTGGCGATGCCCTCGACGCGCTGGACACGATCCTCCAGGTACGCCACATCGCCCTGACGGGCTTCTCCCGAGGAGTGCTGCCGCCCGACCGGCAGACCGGCGAGCTGGAGGAACGGGCGGTACTGCTGCAGTTGCTGCACCGCCACGAGGTGACGGCCGTCGCCCGGCTGATCGGCGGAGTGCGGTACGCGTACGGCCTGGCGGGCGAGACCGGTACCGGTACCGTGCCCGTCGACGCCCGCACCCAGCGACGTGCGCTGACCCGGCTCGCCGAGCTCCTGCGCGCAGAGCAACTGGCCCTGTCCACCGCTGTGTTGGAAGCCCTCACCCCGCCCGCGATCCGCTACCACCGGACCGCTCAGTACTTCGACACCGCTGCGGGCCTGGTCTTCGACCCCTTCGCGGCGGTCCGGGCCGCGGCGACCCTGGTCACCGAACCCCTCCTCGACCCCGCGCGCCTCAACCGCCTGGCCTGGCAGCACGCCGCCGACCCGGCCGTACCCGGTGTCGCGGAACTTCTCACCGCGCTCCTGGCGGCGACCTGGCGCCGCGACGATCCAGTACCCGCCGACGTCCCCGCGGGCGCGACGGTGCAGCACACCGCCGACTGGGCCCTGCTCCACCATGCCCTGCGTACGCTCGACTCCGAAGCCCTGCATGCCCCGGTCCGCTCGGAGCTCCGTGCCGTTCTGCGTGAACTCGCCCCGGATCTGCGGCAGAAGGGCGGCGACCACCACGAGGAGGCGGCCGAGCTGATCACGGCCTACCTGGCCGCCCCGGACTCCGTCCGGCTCGACCCGCCGCCGCGTGTGCCGCCGGGGGCGCCCAACTGAGGCTCCGCCAGGGAGTGGAGCGGGGGGGTGAAAGGACCGGCGGGCCCACGAGGCGTTCGCCGCGCAGGCCCGCCGGCCGTCAGTCGTCGATCCGATGCTCAGCCGTCGATGCGGTGCGTGCTCCAGAAGGACGTCAGGTCCGTGGTCGTCGCGGCCTGCGCGGCCGCCTTGAACTCGGCCGTGGTCGAGACGCCGTACCAGTGCGAAGTGGCGTAGTCCTTCAGCAACTTGGTCATCGTCGTGTCGCCGAGGAGCCGCCGCAGGTCGTGCAGGGCGCACTTGCCGTAGCCGTAGACGACGGTGGAGTAGCGGGACGAGTGGGCGTCCCAGTAGGCCATGGAGTTGGTGATCTTCTCCGCGGACGAGGCCCAGGAGACGCTGTTCCAGCAGTTCGTGCCGGTCTTGCCGAGCGCCAGGTCGGTGGCGTAGTCGGTGAACGCCTCATCCAGCCAGGGGCTGTTGTACTCGTCGTCGCCGACGATGCCGTACCACCACTGGTGACCGATCTCGTGGGTGAGAGCGGTGGTGCTGACGAGGTCGAGGACGAACCCGGGGTACTCCATGCCGCCGAACCAGTAGTTGTTGTCGATCACCGCGTCCAACTCGCCGTACGGGTATGCCCCGAAGCGCGCCGCATGGGCGTCCACGGCCGACTTGGCGGTGCTGAGCATCGACTGGGCGTCGGAGGAGCTGATGCCCGAGACGGAGTAGATGTTGATCGCTGTTCCGGCCGTCGAGGTGCCGGAGATCTTGCTGAACGGACCGGCCGCCCAGGCGAAGTCACGGACCTTGGAGGCGGTCGCGGTGGTGACGGTACGGCCGCTGGAGCCCGGCGTGTCCGTCGAGGTGCCGGTGGCCGGGACCAGCAGGGTGCTCGGGTGGTCGAGGGTCACCTTGAAGTCGGCGGCCAGGGAGTAGAACGACTCGCCGTTGTTGGTGTACGGGTCCAGGTGCCAGCCCGAGCCGTCCTTGACCGCGAGGACGGGCAGCGCGTTGCCGATGTTGTTGAAGGCCCCGTCGTGGCCGAACCGGTCCGCGCCGCTCGGCACGGTGATGCCGAGGTCGAAGCCGATCGTGGCGGACTGCCCCTGCGCCAGCGGTGTCGGCAGGGTGATCTGCAGGGCCGTGCAGCCGACGGACAGCGAACCCGCCGTACCGCCGCTGACGTTGGTGACCGTGATCGGCATGGCGTCGCAGGTG
The DNA here is from genome assembly GCF_000720765.1 of Streptomyces sp. NRRL S-646. GTDB lineage: Bacteria > Actinomycetota > Actinomycetes > Streptomycetales > Streptomycetaceae > Streptomyces. The sequence continues at coordinate 26,416 of NZ_JODC01000023.1, read as the reverse complement.
CCGTGGTAGTTGTCCCACAGCCTCAGGTACACCTCGCTCAGCGCGGTCGAGGAGGCGTTGGTGAAGGTCGCGCTCTCATGACCGGTCCATACGGTGCCGCTGGTGTTGCTGCTGAGGCTGACCGTGTACGAGGGCGTGGCGGGCGTGCGTGTGGAGTCCGCCGGCGGGGTGCTGTCCCCGGAGGTGTCCAGGGCGATGTCGTCGAGGACGAAACTGGTCTGCAGATTGGAGTCCTCGGTGCCGGTGAAGGCGAGGCTCACGGTCTGCCCGGCGAACGCCGAGACGTCGAGCGTCTTCTTCACGTACCCGGTGTTCTTGTCGAGGTTCGAGTACGTCGCCAGCGTCGTACCGCCGATCTTCGCCGTCAGCTTGTCGTACGCGATCGACGAGGTCGTCTCGGTGGTGTCGATGTGGAGCCAGAAGGAGAGGGTGGCGGTGCTGCACCCGGACGGGATCGTGACGCTCTGGGAGAGGGTGTCGGTGTGGGTGCCGCCCGTTCCGTCCAGCCAGGCGTAGCTCGTGCCGCCGTGTGCGCTCTGGCCGGAACGGTTGGTGATGACGCTCGTCGAGGACTGGGTCCACGGTGAAGTGCCGCTCTCGAAGCCGCCGTTGGTGACCACCTGGGCCGGGGTGCAGGCTGCCGCGGCCGACGGGGCGGCTGCCGCAGGGGCGGTGGGCAGGGAGACGGCGGCCAGCGCGGCGACTGCCAGTGCGCGCACGGCGATGGATCTGTGGGGGGTCTTTCTCACGCGAAACTCCTTTGCGGCGGCCGGGATCCCGGCCTGCTCGGTGCCGCCCGGTCGGCTGGGGTGCGCCTGGGGGCGGCAGTGGGCTGCGTGTATCGGTGGTGCGACCGCTGTAGCGTGGCAGATTTGTCGGGGGCATGCCATGAAAAGGGGTAAAGCGGGTTGGGGTGATCGCCGGGAAATCGCCGCCGAGAGGGAGGACCATGGGCCTAGGTGGCGGCAGTCTTCGCCTGTCGACGAGAGGACCGGCTGGTTATGGCACGGGTCGGAGTGAACGGCGTGGAGCTCTACTGCGAGACGGCCGGGGACGGCGATCCATTGGTCCTGGTGCACGGATCATGGGGCGATCACAACAACTGGACCCCGGTCCTCGGCGCCCTCGCGGAGCGATTCCGGGTCCTCGTCTACGACCGGCGCGGACACAGCCTCAGCGAACGCCCGCCCGGGCAGGGGAACCGCACCGAGGACGAGGACGACCTTGCGGCACTGATGGAGACCCTGGGGTACGCGCCGGCATATGTGGCGGCCAACTCCTTCGGAGCCTCGACCGCACTGGGCCTGGCCGCCAGACGACCCGAACTCTTCCGGGGGCTCATCGCCCACGAGCCCCCGCTGCTGGCCATCGTGGCCGACGTACCCGAGCTGCAGCCGCTGATGACGGATGCAGCGAAGAAGATCGAGTCCGTGATCGCCCACCTGCGCGCGGGCGAAACCCTGGCGGGAGCACGCGAGTTCGTGGAAGAGGTCGCGCTGGGCCCCGGCATGTGGGAGCGGCTGCCGGACCCGGTCCGGGAGACCTTTCTGCGCAACGCCCCCACCTTCGCTGACGAGCAGGCCGATCCGAACTGGGCCGGCCTCGACCTCGACCGCCTCGCCGGCTACACCGGGCCCGCCCTGCTGTCGAAGGGCACGGAGAGCCCGCCGTGGTTCGCCACCATCGTCAGCCGGCTGTCCGCGGCCCTGCCGCACGCACGGACGCACACCTTCGAAGGCGCGGGGCACATCCCTCATGCGACGCATCCGGACGCTTACGTCGACCTCGTGACCGGTTTCGTCGAAGGGGCGGCCCGCCGGTCTCCGTGACCCATGGATCTACGGGGCCATCAGGGTCTGCGTGGGATCAGTCGCCGTCGCCGAAGGCCGCGTGCCCCTGTTGTCCCTGCTCACCCTGGGCGACCTCGATGCCGGTGTGCAGATCGGTGGCCGCGTCCAGAGCCGCCGTCGCCGATACGGCCACGCACGCGAGGAGCAGGCAGGCCAGGGAACGGGGGAGCAGGCGGGCGGCGGGCGCGGGGGTGCTCAGGAGGGCGGTGACACGGCGGGGGACCGGGCCCGCCGTGGCCGTCAGCGACAGGCGGGGGCGGGCGGAGGAGCCTGCCGCGCGGGCCGCAAGGGCGGCGCGGCCGACGGCTCGGGCGGTGAGCGCGCGGTCCCCCGTCGCCTGCGCCGCGGATTCGTCCGCCCAGCGCTCCAAGGCGTACGAGAGGGGCGCGCGCAGGCCGCGCAGGGCGGGGTGCAGCGCGACGGCGAGCTCGGCGGCCGCGAGGAAGACGTGGTGGCGGCCGGTGAGGTGGGCGCGTTCGTGGGCGAACAGCACCTCGCGTTCGCCGGCGCTGAGGGCGCGCAGCATTCCGGTCGTCACCACGATGCGGCCGGGCCGTCCGGGAAGGGCATAGGCCTCGGGCCGGTCGTCGTGCCGTACGCAGAGGTCGCCGGCGCTCGCCCCGCTGCGGAACTGGCGGTGCGCGGCGCGCAGTTCGCGCAGGTGGCGGCGGGTCCGGTCGAGGACCAGGACGCCGAGAGCGGTCAGCGCGAGGGTGGCGAGGACCGCGGCGGGCACGGTGGCGGGCGAGCCGTCGCCCAGCAGATGCGGGGAGAGGTGGGCCGCCCGGGCGACGAAGGGCAGCCGCAGCGCGCCGGCCAGGGCGAGCATGCCCAGCGCCGCCGTACTGGAGAGGGCGAGGACCAGCGCGAGAGCCGTCAGCACCCAGGCGGCCGTCCGCGGCCGCAGCTGCTCGGCGCCACGCCGGGCCACGGGCACGGCGAGGAACGGCATGAGCAGCGGGAGCCACACGGCGTAGATCACGGGATTCCTCCAGGGGCCACCGGGCCGTAGTCGACCAGCCTACGCGCCGCAGCCGACAACAAGATCAGTAAGGCGCTGTTCACACGCTGTCCTCACCGCCCTCGGGGCCGCCCTCCAGGAGCGTGCGCAGGAGCTGTTCGTCCTCGGGGCTCAGATCGGAGACGAAGCGGGCGAGGACGGTGCCACGGTCCTCGTCCTTGTCGAGTTCGGCGTGCATACGGCGGGCCGTGAGACCGGGGGAGTCCTGGGCCGGGGCGTAGGCGTAGCCGCGGCCGGAGCGCGCGCGGGTGACCGCGCCCTTGGCGTGCAGACGCGTGAGGATCGTGGTCACGGTGGTACGGGCGAGACCGCCGCCGAGCTCCAGCTGGACGGCGCCGGGCGTGAGGGGTGCGTCGGCGGCCCACAGTGCGGCCAGCACGCTCGCCTCCAGCTCGCCGGACGGCCGGCGGTCCGTGCGCCCGTCGGCCGGGCCGCCGGCCGGCTCGTCAATCTGCCCCTCGGGCATGGGAACACTCCTCGGCTCTGATTCGTCTACAGTTCGGTAGACGGTCTACATGACTGTAGTCGCTCGATGCGGGTCCGTGCCCGCTCCATCCACGTCCCAGTATGAGAGGGGTCGCCTCCGTGGCAGCTGCCCAGTTCGCCGTGGCCCAGGCGGTGAACGTCCTGGATGCCGGATCCCTGCTGTCCGCCTTCGGCGCGCTCGGCATCGCGGTCGTCATGTTCGCCGAGACCGGCCTGCTGGTCGGGTTCTTCCTGCCCGGCGACTCCCTGCTGTTCACGGCCGGGCTGCTGTGTGTCCCAGGCGTCCGTGGATCCGTGCACCTGTCGCTTCTGCCGGTGCTGGCGGCCGCAGTGGTCGGCGCGCTGCTCGGTGCCCAGACGGGGTACTGGCTCGGGCGGCGGGGCGGCCGCGCGCTGCTGGCCCGCAGCCGTGCGAAGAAGCTGCACGAGGGCGCGGCGCGGGCCGAGGAACTGCTCGCGCGCTACGGGCATGCGAAGGCGGTGGTCCTGGCCCGCTTCGTGCCGGTCGTTCGTACCGTGCTGAACCCGCTGGCCGGGGCGCTCGACGTGCCGGTGCGCGTCTTCACCCTGTGGCAGGTGATCGGCGGCCTTGTCTGGACGGTCGGTCTGGTGCTGGGCGGCTACGCGCTGGGTTCGTCGGTGTCGAACGTCGACCGCTACCTGCTGCCGCTGGTCGCGCTGGTGGTCCTCCTCTCCCTCACCCCCATCGCTCTCGAAGCCCGGCGCGCACGTGCCCGCCGCGCCTCCGAGGGGACCTCCTCGTGACCGGCCTCGCCTTCGGCGGCGCCTCGGTGGACGGCGGCGCGTACACCTGGATCACCGGCCTTGCCCGCCATACCCCGCACGCCGTGAACACCGTGATCGCCGCATGGTCCGACTACGGCCTCGCGCTGTTCGGCGTCCTGATGCTCGCGGCGTGGTGGCGGGCCCGCAGCGCGGGGGAGACACGGATGGTCCGGGCGCTGGCGGTACCTGTGGTCGTGGTGGTCTGTTACGCGGTCGATGTACTGGTCAAGTCGGCCGTGGCCGAGCGCAGACCCTGCCGGACGCTGCACACCGTCACGGTCGAGGCGTGCCCGGCCGCGGGCGACTGGTCGTTCCCCAGCAACCATGCGGTGATCGCCGGGGCCGCTGCGGTGGCGCTGTGGCTCGCGCACCACCGCCTCGGCCGGATCGCGGCCCTGGCCGCCGTCCTGATGGCCGCCTCCCGGGTCTGGACAGGCGTGCACTATCCGCACGACGTGGCCGTGGGGCTGGCATTCGGGGCGGCCCTCGCCTGGCCCCTCATGCTGCTGGCGAACCGGGCCGCCCCCCTCGTCGACCGCGCAGCCGGCACTCGGCTCAGGCCGCTGGTGACGGCCTCATGACGGGGCCGGAGCGGGAGCGGGACGGGCGGGGCGGGGGTTCGGCCGGAGCTGGGGACGCCGCTGAACGTGGCGCCGAGGCGGGACGCGATGGGCGCGTCGGCGGGCCTGGCGGTGGTGCAGGGCGCGGCGGAGAGGCTGCTGGGTCTGCTGGTGATGGCGGGCGCGGCGGGCCTGGTGCCGGATCCGGTGGGGGTGCCGGGTCTGGCGGAGAGGTTGCTGGGTCTGGTGGTGGTGCTGGGCGGGGTGGGGGTGCCGGGTCTGGCGGAGAGGTTGCTGGGTCTGGTGGTGGTGCTGGGCGCGGTGGGGGTGCTGTTGGGTCGGGTGGTGATGGCGGGCGCGGGGGGCCTGATGCCGGAACCGGTGGAGGCGCCGGGGACGGCGGAAAGGCTGCCCAAGTAGCCAGGCGTTCAGCACGGGGACCGACCGGGAGAGGACGGCGGTGGGCGGTGCGTGGTGCGCAGGCGCGCGATTCTGCCGGGCGGCCGAGCACGAGTCCGAGCGGACGAGGGCCGAGCGCCAACCGGAGCGGACGCGGGCCGGGGCGAACCGGCACAGGGCCGGGCGTGCACCGGACCGGTCAAGGTCCGGGCGTGGACTGGACCGGACGGGGGTCGGGCGTGCACCGGACCGGACGAGCGCCGGTGCTGCTCGCCGTCGTGTGTGCCCTGCTGTTCGCTGCCCTTGCGACCGCGGTGGCCCTGCGCCACGGCGCTCTCCTGCCCGGGGACGCTTCGGCCCACGCGTGGGGGCTCGCGCACCGGCCCCCGGAGGCGGTCGCGCTCGCGCGCGGGATCACGGCGACGGGGACGGGACCCTGGCCCTACGTACTCGTGGTGATCGCCGGGTTCCTCGCGGGGAGCACCACACGTGAGCGGCTCCGGATCGCCGTCGTCGTCCTGATCGTGCTGGTCGCCGGGCAGCTGGTCCGCACCGGAGTGATGGAACTGTTCGCGCGGGCCCGCCCGGCCCCTGCCGACTGGGCGACGCATGCGTCCGGCTTCGCGTTCCCCTCCGGTCACGCCACCACCTCGGCCCTCACCGCCGGTCTGCTGTGCTGGGCGACGACTCGTCGCACTCGCGCGGATCTCGCCCGTACGACCTGCACGCTCGCGGTGTGCTGGGCGGTAGCGGTCGGCCTGACCCGCGTGTACCTCGGGGTGCACTGGGCCAGCGACGTCATCGGCGGCTGGCTGCTCGCCGCCGTGTGGCTGAGCCTGTGGTGGGGCTGGGCCCGCCGGCTGCCCGTGGAGTCGAGCGGGCGCGACGGGCCCGGGGCGCCCGGTGCGGGTACGGCGCCGGATGCTTCCGACGCGCCACCGTCCTAGGAAACCCCCACCCACCACCCCGCGTCCCACCCACAACTCCCGCACACCGCCCAACCGGTACCGCACAACCGCCGATGGAGGACCATGCCCCCCAAGATCCTGGTCGTCGAGGACGATCACGCCCTGCGGGACGTGTTGCTGCGTGGATTGCGGGACGAGGGCTTTGACACCCTGCCGGCTGCCGACGGCGCGACCGCGCTGCGGCTGGCCGGGGACGAGGTGGCTGCGGCCGTGCTGGACGTCGGGCTGCCGGATGCGGACGGGCGTGACGTGTGTCAGGCGTTGCGGGCGAACGGGTTCGTGGCCCCCGTCATCTTTCTGACCGCACGGCAGGGACTGACCGACCGGCTGTCCGGGTTCTCCGCGGGCGGCGACGACTACCTGCCCAAGCCCTTCCACCTGGTGGAACTCGCCGCCCGGCTGCGCGCGGCCCTCAAACGCGCCGCGCCCCCGCCCCGCCCCGCGGCCGGCGACCTCGTACTGGACGCCCTGCGGCACCGACTGACCGTGCGCGGAACCGAGGTCGACCTCACGCCGACGGAGTTCCGGCTCCTTGCCCCCCTCATGGCTGCCCCCGGTGAGATCGTGAGCCGTCGTGAACTCGTCCGGGCGGGCTGGCCGGAGGGCGCCCAGGTCAGCGACAACACCCTCGACCAGTACCTGACCCGGCTGCGCCGCAAGCTGCGCGAGGCGGGCAGCGACGTGACGATCGGCACCGCGCGCGGCATCGGACACCGGCTGACATGACCGCGCTCCGACCCCGGCCGACCCCACGCGCCCCGCGCACCGGGCTCCGTCCCCGTCTCGTCCCCCGCACCCTGCGCGGCCGGCTCTCCCTGGTCGCGCTCACCACCGCCGCGCTCCTGATGGTGATCCTCACCGTCGTCTTCAACACCGTGGTCCGCCACCACCTGCGGCGCCAGGCGGACGACGAACTGCGCACCCGAGCGGCCGCCGTCGCCACCACCGTCGACACCGGCGGCCCGCGGGTGCGGGTCCTGGAGACGGTCAACGACCAGCTCCTGGATGCGAACGTGTGGATCTACGCCGGCCCGCGGCTGCTGGAACAACCGCCGTCCGCCGGCCCGCTCACCCAGGTCGCCGAAGGCCTGGCCCGCCAGGGCGGACGGCGTTGCGTCACGGCCTCGGGCCACGGATCGGGCCCCGTCCGCCTGTGTTCCGAGCCCGTCCCCGGCGCACGGCAGGCGGCCACCATTGTCACGGCCCTGGACCTGTCCCCGTACCGCAGTTCGGCCGACACCCTGCTGCTGGGCTCGTTCGCCCTGGACGCCGTGATGCTCGCCTGCACCTACGCGCTGACCCGGCTCGCGGTGGGACGCGCGCTGCGTCCCGTCGGAACGATGACCGACCAGGCGACCCAGTGGAGCGCGGTGGCTTCCGAGGAACGGTTCGGCAGCGCGGACCGACCGGCCGAACTCGCGCGGCTGGGCGCCTCGTTGGACGCCCTCCTTGACCGTATCCGCGCGGTGCTGCGGCATGAGCGGCAGCTGACCGGCGAGCTCTCGCACGAGCTGCGCACACCGCTCAGCAGGATCGTCGCCGAGCTGGACTGGTACCGCTCCCGGCCCCGCACGGCGGCCGAGACCAGGGCCGTGCACGAGACGCTCGCCGAGGCCGCCGAGTCGATGCGCACCATCTGCGACACCCTTCTGACCAGCGCCCGTGAGGACGCGACCACCGCCGCTCCCGGCACCGCCCCCGTCCTGCCCATCCTGCACCGCCTCGCCGAACGGGCGGACGCCCCCGACCACGTGACGGTCACGGTCGAGGCGGCCGTAGGCACAGACGGCGTCGGCGGCACGGACGGGCGGCTGGAGGCCGGCGTGCAGGTCGCCATGCTCGAGCGGATCGTCAGCCCGCTGCTGGCCAACGCCCTGCGGTATGCCGAGTCGAGCGTCACCCTGCACGCGGACCGGGACGGCGGCGGCGTACGCATCCGTGTCACGGACGACGGACCGGGCGTGCCGCCCGCGTTCGCCGGACAGCTCTTCCAGCCCGGCCGCCGCGCCGACCCGGACGACGGACACGGCGGAGCGGGCCTGGGGCTGCCGCTGGCGCGGCGCCTGGCCCGCTCCGCGGGGGGCGAGGTCTCCTACGACCCCGAACTCACCCCTGGTGCACGCTTCGTGGTCAGACTGCCGTCCGGCTGACGCCGCCCGCGGGACGCCGCTCGCGCGCATGGGCGTACCCCATCAGCCCGACCAGTACGGCCAGCAGAACCGCCGACGATCCAGCCGTGCCGAGATCGAGGCCGCCCTTGGCGACGGGCTTGGTGAGGAAGTCGCCGGCCGTCGCACCGAGCGGCCGGGTCAGCACGAACGCGAGCCAGAACAGCAGCACGTTCGGCACCACGGGCACCTTCATCAGGGCGACCAGGACGGCGAGCACCCCGCCCACGAGCAGCGCACCGCCGGCATAGCCGAGGCCGGAGCTGTCGGAGAGGAAGTCGCCCATGGAGGTGCCGAGCGTGTTGGAGACGAGGATCGCCGACCAGAACAGCGCCTCGCCGCGGAAGGTGACGATGTCCCGGATGACGAACGTCATCCCGGTCAGCTTCCACACGGCGAAGATGACGACCAGGAGCGAGATCAGGATCGCGGCGCCCGCCGGATAGCCGAGGCCCAGGCCCTGCGGCCCCCAGCCCAGCGAAGTGGCGCCGCCCGAGAGGTACTTGGCGCTGGCGTCGCGGTTCATGAAGTCGGACATCGTGGTGCCGGCCATGCTGGTCGACAGGATGACGGTCCAGTAGAAGAACGGGTTGTAGCGCCTTGACCTGAGCTGGACGACCAGCGTCACGACGAAGACCAGGAACAGGGCGATCGTGGTCAGGAAGTAGCCGAGCTTGAGGGTCTGCGAGAAGAGGTCGCCCGCTGTCTCGCCGAGGGTGGTCGCCGCGATCTTCATGATCCAGAAGGCCAGGGTGACCTCCGGGAGCTTCTTCAGTACATCGCGCCGGCCGGCGGCGGCGTCGAGGTCGCTGAGGACCGTCGACTCCGCCGCCTCTGTGGGGGGTTGTCGGGTCATGCGGTGGGGATCTCCTGTCGTCGTTCTGGTTCGGTGACGTCCTTGCGGGTGATCGCGAGGAAGACGACCAGGCCGAGGATCACCGTGAGGAACAGCGCGCTCGTCACCACGGTGCCAAGGCCGAGGCCGCCGTCCCCGGTGGGCTGGGAGAGGTAGTCGCCGACCGAGGCGCCCAGCGGGCGGGTCAGGACGTAGGCGATCCAGAAGCTCCACACCGCGTCCAGGCCGAGCGCGAAGCGCGCGACGGCGACCGCGGCGATGGCCAGCGCGAACAGCACGGCGGAGACCCAGTAGCCCAGGTCCATGCGCTCGGCGACCAGGTCGCCGGCCGACGTGCCGAGGGCGAAGGTGAAGAGGACCGCGAGCCAGTAGAAGGACTCCCGGCGCGTGGTGTCGACGCTGTGGATGGACAGGGTGCGCTCGCTGCGGTACCAGGCGACGAACACGACCGCCAGCAGGATCGCGAACACCGTGGTGGTGGTCTCCAGCGGCACGCCCATGTTGTCGGTCAGGTTGTCGCTGACGAGAGTGCCGACGACGCTGATGAGGGCGACGGCGAGCCAGTACACGCCGGCCCGGTAGGCGTTCGTACGGAACTGGACGACCAGCACCACCGCGAGCAGCGCGCTCATCAGCAGCGACACACCGGTCAGGCCCAGTCCGGCCTTCTCGTTCAGCAGGTCGGCCGCCGTCTCGCCGACGGTGGTGCACAGCACCTTGATCACCCAGAAATATACGGTGACTTCGGGAATCTTGTTCAAACGCAAGCGCGATCGGTGCCGAGCGGACGGCGGTTCGGTCGCGGTGCCGTAGGCCGCAGTCGCCTCAGTGGTCCCGGACGTATCTGATGTCATACGGCCGACGCTGTCACCGGAAACCTGAACGCATCCTGACTGCGGTGCCGTCACAGGGCTCTCGTACGGACCAGTCCGGCCAGCACCAGCAGCCCCGGCACCAGCGGCAGCCATACGGTCAGCAATCGGTATCCGAGTACGACCGACACACTCGCCGAGCCCGGGGCGCCCGCCGTGGTCAGCGCCCAGGCGAGCGCGGCGTCCAGTGAGCCGAGGCCGCCGGGGGTCGGCAACAGGACGGCGGCGCTGCTCGCGGCGAGGTAGGCGAGCGCGATGCGCCCTGCGGGAAGAGGTACGTCCAGGGCGTGGACCACGGCGACCACGACCGCCGTGTGCAGGGCCGCGAAGGCCAGCGAGCCGCCCCACAGGGCCACCGCCCGCCGAGGGTTCTCGTGCACGGCACGTACGTCGGCCGCCGCGCAGGCCAGCGCCCGCCGCAGCCGCGTCCGCCGCACAAGCAGGACGGCCACGGGCAGCGCCGCCGCTGCCGCCAGCGCGCCGGCCAGCAGCTTCGGTCCGCCCACCGGCGGCAGCCGCAGTACGCCGGGGCAGGCCAGGGCGAGCACCGCCATCAGGGCGACCCGCACGACGGCTCCGGCGGTGGACTTGACCGCGAGGGCCGTGGCCGCCCGGCCGGGTGCCAGTCCGCAGCGCATCAGGAACCGCACATTGACCGCGCCCGCTCCCAGTCCGGCGGGCAGCAGATGGTTGGCCGCGGAGGCCGCGAACTGCACCGTGAGCAGCCGGCCGGCGGGCAGCGCCTCCCGCACCGCGCCCTGTTGCGCGAGCGCCGCGCACCCCCAGGTCAGCAGGGTGAGCAGGGCCGCGAGCAGCAGCCAGCCCCGGTCGGCGGCGGCCAGCCGGTCGGCGCCCGAGTCCAGGACGGCCCAGTGCCGGGCGGCGAGAGCGGCGGCGCCCGCGGTGAGGACGAGTGCGGCCGCGGTCTGCCACGGTGCGAGGCGCTCCGCGGATCGTGCCGAAGTGCGGCTGCGCCGCGGGGCCGCGATGGGCCGTCTTTCGTTCGCGGCTTCGTGGTGGCTGTTCGCGCCCCGCGGCGGAGCCGCAGACTGATACAGCCCCGCGCCCCTTTGGGGCGCTGCCGAGCCGCACCGGATTTCGCCGACGGCCCCGTCCACGGGCGTGGTCATCCGTGCCCGCCCTTCCGTACGACGCCGGGAGCGAGGTACGCGTAGCCGCCCGTCAAGCGGTGTGGCTGCCAAGTGCGGGCGTACGACGGCGGGTGGACGAGGTGCGTGGTGAGGAGGGCGACCGGCATCCGGCGGGCGGTTCGGGCGAGTTCCGCGGGGGTGGTGTTGGCGTCGTGGCCGCCGGTGTGGGCGGAGGCGCAGCCCGCGGCGAAGGCGACCGGTACGGATTCGGCGCCGGTGACCAGGCATGGTGGGTGTACGCCGAGACGGCGCAGGTCCGCGGCGGTACGGCCCCAGACCCGGTGCTCGGCGGTGGTTCGGGACACGGCGCGCTCCAACACGGCGAACTGGACGGCCAGATGGCCCGCGAGCCCCACGGCCACCAGCGTCACGGCCACCGTCCGCCAACGCCCGCTCGGCGCGGTGACCAGACGGGCCAGGGCGTCCGCGACCGGGATCGCGAGCAGGGCGTACGCGGGCAGCAGGAAGCGGGGTGCGGCGTAGCCGATCAGGAAGAGGTACGGCACGGCAGCGGTGGCCGCGCAGGCCAGCGGCAGCAGCGTGGCCGTCGTGCGGCGGGCCCGTACCGCGATCACCAGAGCGGCGGCGGCGAGGAGCGGGAGGACGAACCACCAGGCGATCACCGGTGGGCTCGCGATCGCCCCCGTGCACGGGCGGCACAGGGCCCGTCCGCCGAGGCTGCGCAGCTGGTCGGCGACGGCGTTGTGCAGGCCCAGGCCGCCCTGGATGCGGGAGCCCGCGGCCAGCCGGGCGCCGACGCCGCCGTAGTCGACGTACGCCTCGACGATCCACTCGGTCGCCCCCGCCGCAAGGCCGGTGACCAGAGCCGTCAGCAGCCGCAGGTGGCGGTGGGGGCGGACGCACAGCACGAGCGCGAGCAGCGGAAGCGTGACCCAGACCGCGTCCGTGGGCCGCATCCACGCCATCAGTGCCGTACCGGCGGCCACGCCCCACAGGGCACCGCGCCGGCCGCGGTCGGAGCGGGCGTGCAGGAAGAAGCCCACGGTGGCCGACGCGCCCACGGCCACCCAGTAGTTGGGCATGGCCTGCGGGCCGTAGAAGAGGGTGATCCACAGTGAGGCGAACAGGGCGCCGCCGACCGCGATCACCCGCACCGGGAACAGGCCCCGCCAGGCTCGCAGGGCCCAGTACAGACCGAGCCCGGACAGGACCGCCAAGTACACCCGCAGCAGCGCGGTGGACGACGACCAGGAGGCGAGGGGAGCCACCAGCAGGGTGATGCCGCGGGCGCGCGGTGCGCTGAAGAAGGCCGCCGGGGCGTGCGTGCTCACCTGGCTGACGTACACCGCCTCGTCCCAGCCCAGGCCCATCCCGGGCCGCACCAGGGCGAGTTGGAGCAGTGTGAAGGCCGCCGCCACGGCCGCGAGCCACCACTCGCCCGCAGAGCGCCATGGAGGCCGGGCGGCCGACGGCGGCCCGTGCCGGGTGGCGCGGGTCGGAGCGGCGTTGGAGGTCCTCGTCATCGTTCACCCATCCGGCCCTACAAGTTGTAGGGTTGATCTCACCCTACAGGCTGTAGGTAGGCGCGGAACCGGAGGCGGGTAAGGGGCCGGTGCGACTTGGTGACCGTCGGACCCTACGCACCGTAAGGTGGTGGCCATGGCAGGCACGACTTCCCGCGGCAGGGGCGAGCGACGCAGCCCCGGTGAGCTGGAGAGCGAGGTCCTCGCCACCCTCTGGGCGACGGACCGGGCCCTCACGCCTGCCGAGATCCAGGCCGACCTCGGCGGCGACCTCGCCTACAACACCGTGCACACGATCCTGCGGCGGCTGCACGACAAGAGCCTCGTCCTGCGGGACGCCGACGGCCGGCGCGGCGCCTACCGCCCGGCGAAGAACGCGGCCCAGATGACGGCCGAGGCCATGCACCAGGCCCTGGACCGCGGCCCCGACCCGATAGCCGCCCTCCAGCAGTTCGTCACGGGCCTGAGCCCGGCGGAGGAGTCCGCGCTGCGTGCACTCCTCGGCGAGAGCGGTGCGTGAGGCGGCGGCCGCAGGCGCAGTGGCAACGGGAGCAGTGGGCGAAGGGGAGGCGGAGCGGGACATGAGGATCGACGTCTACACCCCGCTCCTGCTGTCCCTGCTGCTCGCCATCGTCAGCCCGCAGGTCGGCCTGCGCCTCGCGCCCGCTCCGGCGGCCCGGGCCCTGACCGCGGCCGCCGTCCTCGCCGCGGGCGCCACCACCTGGGCGCTGGTCCTGCTGACCGTCACGCTCGTCGACGAGGCGCCGCCGGTCGTCGCCGACGCCCGTGAGGACGGCAAGGTGCTGCCCGATCCGGTCCCCGAAGTCGTCGCGCTCGCCGCGCTCGTGGTTCTCGCGGTCGCCGCCTGCCGGGTCCTGCGGGCGGTCCGCGCCGAACGCGCCACCCGCCGCACCCTGCGCCGCCTGTGCGAGGGCCACCCGGACGGCACCGAACTCGTCGTGGCGGCCTCACCGACCGCGCAGGCGTTCGCGGTGCCCGGAACCCCGGGCCGGATCCTGGTCACCTCCGCCATGCTCGCGGCCCTGCGCCCCGCCGAACGCCGCGTGCTGCTCGCCCACGAGCGCGCCCACCTCGCCCACCGCCACTCCCTGCTCGTCCACGCGGTCACCCTCGCCGCGGCGGCGAACCCGCTGCTCGTGCCGGTACGGACGACGGTCGCCTACCTGGTGGAGCGCTGGGCCGACGAACAGGCCGCCACCGCGGTCGGCGACCGCCGGACCACGGCGCAGGCCCTGGCCCGAGCCGCCCTTGTCGCACACCGCCCCGGCTGCGCACTGCACTTCTCCGACCGCGCCGTCACCCGCCGCGTCGCCGCCCTGCAGACGGCCCCGCCGCCCCACCTGCGCCGGATCGCCGCGGCGGTACTGGCCCTCGGAGTCCTGCCCGCACTCGGCGCGGCGGACGCCACGGGGGATCTGCTGCAGCTTCTGGGGAGCGTGCTGACGTAAGGCGGACGCGCCCCGGCCTGATGGCGGACTGGCGCTCGCCTCAGCGCGCCCCTGCCGTCGCCCTCCGTACCCCCGCCACAACTCCCACCGCCAGGCACGCCGTCACCACCGCCAGCGCCCCGAACCCGTACGTCAGGGTCGCAGCGGCTGCCACCCCCGCCACCAGCAACGGCCCGCCCGCATCCCCCAGTTCGCGCCCGAGTTCCGCCGCGCCCATCGTCTGCCCGAGCCGTTCCTGCGGGGGCGCCGAGGCCAGGGTCGCGAAGCCCAGTGGGGTGATCAGGCCCGTGCCGGTGCCGATGAGGGCGGCGGCGAGCAGGACGCCGGTCAGGCCGGGCAGCATCGCGCAGGCCAGACCGGTCGCCGCGAGCAGCAGCCCGGCGGTGAGCCCGGTGCTTGCGGTGAGCCGCCCCGCGTCCAAGGCCCGCCCGGCACGCGGCTGCACGACCGCCGCGCAGGCGGCCAGCACCGACACCGCGGCACCCGTCGCCACCGTCCCGAACCCCGCCACCGCACCGGACACCGGGAGAAAGCCCACCCCGGCCGACAGCGCGGCGGTGGCCCCCGCGAGCGCGGCCGTCGGCACGAGAAACGCCGGGTCCGTCAGCCGCCGCGCCAGATCCAGCACGGTCTGCCGGGCCCGCGGAAGCGGCGCTACGACGGGTACGGCGACCAGGGCCCACACCGCAACGGCGGCACCGAGGACCGCCAGCACGGCGAACAGCAGCCGCAGCTCGCCCGCCCACACCAGCACCCCGCCGATCAGTGGCCCGAGCGTGTAGCCGACGGACTTGTAGAAGCCGTAACTCCCGAAGACCCGCCCGTGCTTGGCCGCGGGATTGAGTCGCGCCACCAGCGCGGACGCGGCCGGCGAGAACGCGGACGCCGCCGCCCCCTGCCCGAGCCGCGCCGCCCACAGCCACCCCGGGCTGTCCGCGAGGACGTACACCGCGGACGCGGCGGCGAAGGCCACCAGCCCGCCGAGCAGCACCGGCCGCGCCCCGACCCGGTCGGCCACCGTGCCGAACACCGGCTTCAGCACGACCTCCGCACCGTCATAGAGCGCGAGCAGGCCGCCCAGGACGAGCAGCGAGGTGACCGCGCCCTTTCCGGCACCCCCTAGGTTCGCGGCGATACCGTGCGCCCCGAAGGCGGTGGTGAACCCCGCCGCGTACAGCGGCCACATCGGTCGCTGCCGTCCACGGTCCATGGAGGGCAGCGTACCCACCGCGTACCGTGCAGAGGAGGGGGTGATCCGGACCGGTCCAGCCCACACCACCTTGATGTCGGATTCTCGCCAGCCTCCGTCCTGCCCATCGCTGATGCTGGACGCATGCAGAACGGGATGCACACCGACCGAGAGCGCTGCGTACGCGCAGTCCAGTCCAAGGACGCCCGCTTCGACGGCTGGTTCTTCACGGCGGTCCTGACCACCCGCATCTACTGCCGGCCCAGCTGCCCGGTGGTACCGCCCAAGCCCGAGAACATGACCTTCTACCCGAGCGCGGCCGCCTGCCAGCAGGCCGGATTCCGGGCCTGCAAGCGCTGCCGCCCCGACACCAGCCCCGGCTCCCCGGAGTGGAACCAGCGCGCCGACCTCGTGGCCCGCGCCATGCGCCTGATCGCCGACGGCGTCGTGGACCGCGACGGCGTCCCAGGCCTCGCCGCCCGCCTCGGCTACAGCACCCGCCAGATCGAACGCCAGCTGCTCGCCGAACTAGGCGCCGGCCCGCTCGCGCTTGCCCGCGCCCAACGCGCACAGACGGCACGCCTGTTGATCGAGACGACCGTCCTCCCCATGGCAGAGATCGCCTTCGCCGCCGGCTTCTCCTCGATCCGCACCTTCAACGACACCGTGCGCGAGGTCTTCGCGCTCGCCCCGAGCGAACTGCGGGCCCGGCTGCCCAAGAAGAGGAACCCCCAGTCCGCCACGCCGGGCACGCTCACCCTCCGCCTGCCGTTCCGCACCCCCCTCAACCCCGAGAACCTCTTCGGCCACCTCGCCGCCACCGCCGTACCCGGCGTGGAGGAGTGGCGGGACGGCGCCTACCGCCGCACCCTCCGCCTTCCCTACGGCCACGGCATCGCCACCCTGGCCCCCGAGCCCGACCACATCGCCTGCCGCCTCACCCTCAGCGATCTGCGCGACCTGCCCGTCGCCATCAGCCGCTGCCGCCGCATGCTCGACCTGGACGCCGACCCGGTCGCGATCGACGACCAGCTCCGCACGGACCCCCTGCTCGCCCCGCTGGTCGACAAGGCCCCAGGCCGACGCGTCCCGCGCACGGTCGACGAGGCGGAGTTCGCCGTACGGGCCGTACTCGGTCAGCAGGTCTCCACGGCCGCTGCCCGCACCCACGCCTCCCGCCTGGTCATGGCGCACGGCGACCCGATCGACGACCCCGAGGGCGGCCTCACCCACCTCTTCCCCACCCCCGAAGCACTCGCCGCCCTCGATCCCGAGTCCCTGGCCATGCCCCGCACCCGTCGCACGACCTTCACCACCCTGGTACGCCAACTCGCCGACGGAACCGTCCACTTGGGCCCGGAGAGCGACTGGCCCGAAACCCGCGCCCAGCTCCTCGCCCTCCCCGGCTTCGGACCCTGGACGGTCGACGTCATCGCCATGCGCGCCCTCGGCGACCCCGACGCCTTCCTCCCCACGGATCTCGGCATCCGCCGCGCCGCCCAGGACCTGGGCCTCCCGTCCACCCCGTCGGCCCTCACCGCCCGCGCGGCGGCCTGGCGCCCCTGGCGGGCGTACGCGGTCCAGTACCTCTGGGCGACCGACAGCCACCCGATCAACTTCCTTCCCGTATAAGGACGTTCGCGATGAGCCCCGTGAAACACCACACCGTGATCGACAGCCCGTACGGCCCCCTCACCCTCGTCGCCGACAACGGCGTCCTGTGCGGCCTCTACATGACCGCCCAACGCCACCGCCCACCGGAGGAGTCCTTCGGCGCACGGGAGGACACGCTCTTCGACGAGACGGAGGAACAACTGGAAGCCTACTTCGCGGGCGAGTTGAAGGAGTTCACCGTCGAACTCAGCCTGCACGGAACGCCGTTCCAACGTTCCGTCTGGGACCAACTCCGCAAGATCCCCTACGGCGAAACCTGTTCGTACGGCGACCTGGCCGACGCCCTGGGCAACCCGTCCGCCTCCCGCGCGGTCGGCCTCGCCAACGGCAAGAACCCGATCGGCATCATCGTCCCCTGCCACCGAGTCGTCGGCGCCAACGGCAGCCTCACGGGCTACGGCGGCGGCCTGGACCGAAAACGACGACTTCTCGATTTCGAGCGGGGAACCGCCCTGTTCCAGCGGTAGGGCGTTGAAATCCGCTGTGCAGGCCCGGTCACCCTGATCAGGTATGACCCTGACCCCGAATCAGTTGTCAGGGTGTGGTGAGGGGTTACTCGGGGACGCTCCCGATGAACGGGGCTGCCGGGGCGCAGGAGACTCGTGGTCGGGCCGGACGTTCGCCGGTCCGACCGCCACCCTGGGAGAGCTCTGCCGTGAACTGCTCCGTGCGTCGTACCCGTTGGTCCACCGTGGCAGCAGCCGGCGCCGTGCTGGCCGCCCTCGCCGTGAGCGTGGCCGCCCCCGCCTCCGCCGCGATCCCGGCTGCGGCGCCTGCGACTTCGGCGGCCAGAACCCCGCTGCCCGCACTCGACCCGGTCGAGCTCAGGGCGGCCATCGGCGGTCTGCCCAGCGCGGACGTCACCGGCGCGCTGCTGCGGATCACCGGCAGTGCGGGCCACTGGTCGGGCACCTCGGGCGTGGGCGACCTGGAGACCGGCCAGGGCGTCCCGCGCAACGGGCACTTCCGGATCGGCAGCATCTCCAAGGTCTTCACGGCGACCGTCGTGCTCCAACTCGCCGCCGAGCACCGGATCGACCTGGACACCCCCGTCCAGCACTACCTGCCGGGCGTGCTGCCGGCGGACCTTCCGCCGGTCACCGTGGCTCAGCTGCTCAACCACACCAGCGGCCTGCCGCGCGCGGCCGACAGCCCGGACTTCGGCGACGGCAGCCCCGAATGGTTCGCCGCCAACCGTCTGAAGAGCTTCACCCCGCAGCGGGTGATCGACCTGATGGCCGGTCAGCCGATGCAGTTCGCGCCGGGCACCGCGCAGCAGTACAACGGCATGAACTACTACGTCGCCGGCGTGCTGATCGAGAAGATCACCGGGCATACCTTCGCCCACGAGGTGCAGTCCCGGATCACCCGCCCCCTCGGCCTGCACGACACCTACGTCCCCGACGCGGACGACCCGACCCTGCCCGGCCCGCACGCGCACGGCTACCTGATGGTCAAGTCCGCGGACGGCACCAGGCACCCGGTGGACGTCACCGAGCAGAGCCCCTGGCCCTGGGCCGAGGGCGGCATGATCTCCACCCCCGCCGACCTCGACCGCTTCATGACCCAGCTGTTCCGCGGCCGTCTCCTTCCGCCGGCCCAGCAGGCCGAGCTCTTCGCGGTTCCCGACGTCCCCAGCTACCACAGCAGCCAGTGCCGCACCCGGACGGACGCCGGCCGGGCCTGCATGACCATGGGCCTGATGCGGGTCGAGGCCTCCAACGGAGTCGTGGTCTGGGGCAAGACCGGCTCCCGCCCCGGCTGCACCAGCGGCGTCTTCGCGACCCGCGACCTCTCCCGCAAGATCGTCTACTCCCTCAACCCCGACAACCTCGACGGCACCGAGATGCGCTACATCCAGCAGATCGCCGCAGCCTCCTTCGGCACCGTCGTCCCGGCCGGGAGCTGACACGGCGTCCGTCGTAGACGCGCCGGACGGCGGCCCCGGCCCTAGCTGCGGCTCTCCGCGTTCAGCCGGTCCAGGAGTTCGGGCAGCGCGGTGCCGATGGGTTCGTGGATCACTTCGTCGGCCCGGTCGTCGTACGGCGTCGGGTCGGCGTTGACGATGACGAGCCGTGCGCCGTGGTCCGCGGCGATGCCGGCGAGTCCGGCCGCGGGCTGCACCTGCAGGCTGGTGCCGACGGCGACGAACACGGAGCAGGCCTTGGTGATGGCGAGAGCCTCACCGAGGACCACCGGGTCGAGCCGCTCGCCGAACATCACCGTCGCCGACTTGAGAATGCCCCCGCACTCCAGGCACGCCGGGTCGTCCTCCCCGGCCTCGACCCGGGCGAGCGCATCCTCCATCGGCCCGCGCGCATGACACCCGGTGCACACGAAACTCCGCGCTGAGCCGTGCAGTTCGAGCACCTTGCGGGCAGCCAACCCGGCGAGCTGATGCAGCCCGTCGACGTTCTGCGTGATCACACGCACGGGCACCCCGGACCGCTCCAACTCCGCCACGGCCCGGTGCGCGGCGTTCGGCTCGGCCTTCAGAGTCCGGTTCTTGCGCCGCATCTGCCACGACCGCCGCCGGATCTCCGGATCGCCCATGTAGTACTCGTACGTCACGAGCTTCTCGGCCTCGGGATCCTTCCGCCACAGCCCGTTCGGGCCGCGGTAGTCGGGGATTCCGGAGTCCGTCGAGATACCGGCACCGCTGAGGATCGCGACGAGGGGCTTGCTCATGGCACCGAGGGTAGGACGGCGGACCGGGTGGGGCGAACGGATATTCGTGCGCGCCGTCCAGTGCTAGGTTCCGGCCATGGCCATGGTCACCGTCTCGCTCGATGCCGAACTCGTCGTGGAAGTCATGGTCCTCGCGGGTGTCGGCAGCCCTCAGGACGCCGTCGAGCTCGTAGTCCGCGACTACATCGAGCGCGGCCACCGGACCGAGGCCCGGGTTGCCGCGCGCGACGAGGGGCTGCACGAGGTGCACGTCAAGCCCCGCGACCCCGAGGGGTGAGCCGACGCCCGGTCAGGCCACCCGCTGTCCGTTCTCCAGCTCGGCCGTGCCCGAACCCTCCGCGAGGACGTCCAGGGCGACCCGGACGCGATGGCCGAGGGTGCCCAGCAGGTAGTCGTCGAGCTCCTCGCGGGGCACGAGGCGCCAGGACAGCAGTTCCTCCTCCTGGAGGCGGATCGCCTTGAGATCGTCCTCGTCGAGGACACCGCCGTCGTACAGGTAGGCCACCAGTGGCGGCCAGCTCGGCTTGTACACCCAGTCGACCGCGAGCAGCGGGCCCAGTTCGCGGTCGAGACCGATCTCCTCGAGCGTCTCGCGGCGCGCGCCCTGGCGCGGGGTCTCGCCGTCGTCGGACTCGATCGTGCCGCCCGGCAGCGCCCAGCCCTCACGGTAGTTGGGCTCGACGAGCAGCACCCGGCCCTCGGCGTCACGGAAGAGGGCGGCGGCCCCGGCGAGAATGCGGGGCAGGCCGGCGAGGTACGTGGCGAAGTCTGGCGTGGAGGTCATCCAGGAAGGGTAACCAGCTCGCGCAGTCGCCTCTCGCCCTCACTTGCCAGGCCGGGCAAGTGACAGACCAGTCTCGGCCCTCGGTTAGATCTCCGCCTCCGCCAGCTGCACCGTCCGCTCCGCCAGTTCGCTGATGCGCACCCCGTCGAAGCCGAACACCGCGCTGCGGACGGTGTCCTCCAGCGGCTCCTTCCACTGCGCCGACCGTCGTGAGCGTGTCCTCCCAGGTCATCCGCGTGTCGTGGAGGGAGACGACCCGCCGCACGGTACGGGCGAGCCGGCTGCTCGCCGGGATGACGGCCAGGGCCTGGTCGACCGCGTGCCGCACGGTGGGCGCAGTGAACGCCGCCGCGATCAGCGCCGCTGCCCACATCGCGCCGTACACGCTGAAACCCCGTTCTTGGCGCTACCCAGGAAGGGGTCAGGAAGTGACCCAGGGGAGGACCGATGACCACCGCCACAGCAGCGCTCACCGCCCGCGAGTACCTCCGCGTCAGCGTCGATACGCCGGGCACCGAGCGCAGCCCCGAGCAGCAGCACGCGGAGCACTCCAGGACGGCCGCCGACCTCGGCATCATCCTCGGCAAGCCCGACAACATCGGCTCCGCCAGCCGCTACGCCAGTTCGGCGCCGACCCGCTGTGGCTGTGGGAGTCCTCGCGCGGCAGCCGGAAGACCGGCGAGTGGGTGACGCTGCTCGACCTGTGCGAGGAGAAGGGCGTGCGCTTCTACATGCAGACCCGCGAGCGCATCCTCGACCCCCGCAACGGCAACGACCGGCGGACGCTGCTGCTGGACGCGGTCGACTCCGAGTACGAGAGCTACAAGACCCACAAAAGGGTCACGCGCGGCGTGAAGACCAACCTCAACCACCCCGGCGGAGCCAGGGGCCACGGCGTGTGCCCCTTCGGCTACGAGCGCGACTACGAGCGTGTTCAGGACGCCAGTGGCCGCCGGGTCATGCGCCCCACCGAGCAGATGCCCAAGCGCGACGAGGCGCAGGCCGTCATCGAGCTGTTCTTCCGCATCCGGGCCTGGCACTCCATGGCCGCCGTCGAGCGGGAGGTGCAGGACATCCTCAAGGACGGTGACCGGCGCACCAACTTCTCCGGCGGTGCCCTGCACGCCTTCAGCGGCGCGCACGTGTGCGACGTCTGCGACGCCCCCGTGACGGCGCCGGCCTACCAGTGCCACGGCAAGGGCTGCACCCGCATCAACAAGGAGGACACGGACCGCGTGCTCCGTGCGGTCGTGCTCGGGTACCTGGCCCGACCGGACGTCTACCAGGACGTCACGCCGCAGGACGGCGGCACGGAGCTGGCTACCGTGCAGGCCGAACTGATCCTGAAGCAGAGCCAGTTGGAGGCGTTCGAGGGCGAGGACCCCGAGACCCCGGCCGAGGCGCGGCTCATCGGCCGCAAGATCGAGAGGCTGAGCGGGGAGATCCGCGAGCTGGAGACCCGCGAGGCGGAGCTGGCGCCCATCCCCTCGCCGCTGGCGGCCCTGTTCGACTACGGGCCCGACGTCGAGCAGCGCTGGGACGCCACGCCCGTGGAGGAGCAGCGCTCCATCGCCTGCATGCTGCTGGCGCCTGACGTCCTCGGACAAGTGCGGGTCAAGCAGGTGTCCGCCAGCGCCTCGCCGAACGTCACCGACCGGTTCAGGTGGGTGGACGCCGACGGGCGCGACGTGACCCCGGCGAGTCGCTGAGCGGCCGTCTCCGGACCGTTCCCGGGCTGCTGGCCCAAACGCCACCAGCCCGCGCGCTCGTCGACGACCAGGCGCTGATGCGGGCGGGCTTCCGGGCGCTCCTGGAGGCCGAGGACGGCGTCGAAGGTGGTGGGAGAGGCGGCGGACGGGGAACAGGGCCTGGAGCTGATCCGCGCCCGGATCCCCGACATCGCGCTGATCGACGTACAGATGCCGGTGATGTCGGGCATAGAGGCGGCGCGGCGGATCGCGGCGGAACCCGCCCTGTCGGCGGTCCGCGTGGTGATCCTGACGAACTACGGCCTCAACGAGTACGTCTTCGAGGCCCTGCGGGCAGGTGCCAGCGGCTTCCTGCTGAAGGACACCGAACCCGCCGACCTGCTCGAGGCGATCGAGGTGGTGGCGCGGGGCGAGGCCCTGCTGTCCCCCTCGGTCACCCGCACCCTGATCGGTGAGTTCGTCTCCCGCCCACCGGACCGCGCGACGCCCCCCGGCCTGGAATGCCTGACCCGCCGCGAACGCGAGGTGACGGCCCTGGCCGCGAGAGGTCTGACGAACGAGGAGATCGCCGAGCACATGGTGATCAGCCCGTTCACGGCGAAGACCCACATCAGCCGTGCGATGACGAAGCTGGGGGCGCGGGATCGGGCGCAGTTGGTGGTGTTCGCGTATGAGTCGGGGCTGGTGGCGGTGCGGGGCGCGGATCACCGGCTCTGAACTCAAGGGCGGTCAATGAGACCTGAAAGTCAGGGTGCTTCCCTGCTTTTCCTTGCGTCCCCACGACGGAACAGTTTTCTTTCGCGTGAAAGGGTAAAGAAGGACGGCGGGCGAGAGCGGCATGTTTTCCCGCCTCCTGAACGGGCGAGGAGCCGAAGGGGAATTCGTGACTGCCGCCCCGCGCGGCCGGTTGCGGCGGCCCATTTCCCACTTCCCGCAGAGGTAAACCAAGGGGCCGACATCGTTATCGGGCCGTTATTGACGATGGTCGGGGTGCGGTGCCTGTGGCGTTTCAGCACGTGGACGGTCGGGTTACGGTCGTTCGACTCCCCCTTCGCGTGCCGTGGCGCCGCAACGCAGGGGCCCGGGGGTGTGCAAGTTGCCCGGCCGGTGCAGATGTGACCGTACCGAACCGTCCCTGCCGAACCATTTCTACGCGCGATGACCGAACCCACTCGGCGGGGGTACCGCAGTGTTTCCCCGCCGGTCCTGGTCATCGTTGACACCGGAATGCGGCCCACCTAATGTCGCCGACAGCGGGGCAGAAAATAATCGACCATTTATCGCAAGGTCTTCTGTTTTCTGTTCCGCGCAGTCGAAATTAATTTCCCGTGTTGACCGCTCAGGAGAAAAATTCGATGCTCCCCCACGTCGATCGTCCGGCCATGGTCAGCGGCCATTCGGAATTCCCGCGCAACGTCCGTCGTGGAGAGCGGCGGCCCAGTGCCCCGCAGCATGTCACCTGCATGGCGAGCCTGGACGCCGGTCTCAGGATAGAAGCGGCGAACGCCGACTTCTTCCGTCATGTCGCCCGCTCCTCGACGGAGATCTGCGGACGCAGCATCTACGACGTCCTGCATCCGAGCGCGCGCAACATCCTCCCGAAACACTTCACACGTCTGTCCGACGGTCATGGCAGCCGCTTCGTCGAGCGCGTGGTCGCAATGCGCGGCCACGACCGGGTCTTCTCGGCGGAGATCACCGGCATCGCTGTGAAGGGCGAGAGGGACGACCTTTCCGGTGTCGTCCTCCTGATGAGCCCGGAGGACGAGCCGGCCGAGGCGGCGGAGGGGCCCGCCAAGCCGGGGCCGATGCTCACGGCGCTGGATGCCCGCATTCTGGAGGGCGTCGCCACCGGCGCCTCGACCGTGCAGATGGCCTCACGTCTCTATCTCAGCCGCCAAGGCGTGGAATACCACGTGGGGCTGATGCTGCGCCGGTTCAAGGCCCCCAACCGTGCCGCGCTCGTCTCCCGCGCCTACTCGATGGGTGTCCTCACGGTCGGCAGCTGGCCGCCCCGTGCCGTACCCGACTTCGTGAAGTGACCCGCCCCACACCCGGTGTCGACGCCGGACTCCTGGCCGCGCCGGGAAGTCCGGCGTTTTCCATGGCCGCCCGGGTGGAGTCACCGAGGCGGTGCCCGCACCTCAGCGGCGGTGACCACCAATGCCCTCGTCGTCCGCGTCCGGCCACGGCAGGTGCGCATCAGGGCCGTCCTTGATCCGGACGACCTCCCTCGCACTCTTGCTGCGGTGCAACGCCGACAGGTGAACTCCGGCCCCGGGGACGTCCTCCATGTCCAACTGAAACCGGTCGAGGTCGTTCATCAGCCGGCGGACGTATGGTGAGTCGCCCTTGGCCAGCCGCAGTGATTCAAGGCTGCCGCGCAGCTTGATCAATGCATCGCGCAGGTCCGCGAGCTCCGCGTTCGTCATGCGTTCCCTCCGTCTTCTCCAGATGGGCCAGGACGCCGCCGCGCAAGGCGGCCCCGGACCCGGACACGTCACCGCGGTCCCCCGAGCGGTGTTGCGCTCATTCAGGAGGCAGAAGCCGCACGAGCGCAACACCCGGCGGCCTCCTCCCCGCCATGTCTGGGCGTTTCCCGAAAACACCGTCAGAAGAAAGCCCCTCGCACTCCGGATGCACCTCCGGGCCGCAGCGGGAATCTAGGGGCCGCCCTAGTCCATGCGCCCATAGCGTGGGGAGCCGGGCGGCCCCGTGATCCGCTGCCCGACGCATGACCCGGCGGCTACGGCCGTCACCTACGCCGTGCACCGTACGCATGCCGTGCACACGCCGTACCCGACGTCTGCGGTCCACACAGGCTGGGCCAACAAGCTGGTGGAGTGGAATGAGCGAGTCAGAACGCACTCGGTACGGGCTCAACGCCGCGCCCCGGCGTGCCATCGCCGTCATCGGCCTGGCCTGCCGCCTGCCCGGCGCCCCGAACCCGGAGGGCCTCTGGCGCCTGCTGCGCGCCGGAGACAGTGCCGTGCGTCCCACTCCCGCCGACCGGCTGAGGCTCGCCGGCGCGTCCGTCGAGAACGCGTCCGATGACGAAGCACCCCACTGGGGAGGATTCCTCGACGAAGTCGACCGTTTCGACGCCGGTTTCTTCGGTGTCGCGCCGCGCGAGGCCGACACCATGGACCCCCAGCAGCGCCTCGCCCTCGAACTCGCCTGGGAGGCCCTGGAGGACTCCCGCATCGTCCCCGCACACCTCGGTTCCACCAGCACCGGCGTGTTCATCGGGGCCGCCCACGACGACTACGCCACCCTCCTCCACGGGCTCGGACCCGAGAGCGTCACTCACCAGTCCTTCACCGGAACCCACCGTGCACTCATCGCCAACAGGCTCTCCTACCTGCTCGGCCTGCGCGGCCCCAGTCTCACCCTCGACTCGGCGCAGTCGTCCTCCCTCGTCGCCCTCCACCTCGCCTGCGAGAGCCTGCGCAGCGGCGACAGCGACATCGCTCTCGCGGGCGGTGTCAATCTGCAACTCGCCCCGGAGAGCAGCCTGTACCCGCACCGTCTCGGGGCGCTCTCGCCCGACGGCCGCTGCTACACCTTCGACGCCCGCGCCAACGGCTACGTCCGCGGGGAGGGCGGAGGCCTCGTCGTACTGAAGCCGCTCGACCGGGCCCTCGCCGATGGCGACCCCATCCGCGCCGTCATCCGTGGCAGCGCCGTCAACAACGACGGCGGCGGCGACACGCTCACGGCACCGGATCCGCACGCCCAGGAGGACGTCATCCGCCGTGCCCTGCGCAACGCCGGGGCGGCTCCGCATGACATCCAGTACGTCGAACTCCATGGAACCGGAACGCCGGTCGGAGACCCGGTGGAGGCCGCCGCCCTCGGCGCCGCCCTGGGCGAAGGAAGGGCGCTCGACCAGCCCCTGCGCGTCGGCTCGGTGAAGACCAACGTGGGCCATCTGGAAGGCGCGGCCGGAATCGCCGGCCTGCTCAAGACCGTACTGGCGCTCCAGCACCGAGAACTTCCACCCAGCCTCAACTTCGAGACGCCCCACCCCGACATCCCTCTCGATGCCCTCCACCTGCGGGTGCAGGACACCGCCGGCTCCTGGCCCAACCCCGATGCGCCCCTCATCGCTGGGGTGAGCGCCTTCGGGATGGGGGGGACCAATGCGCATGTGGTGTTGGAGGAACCTCCGGTTGTGCCCCCGGTCGGGTCCGGGGGTGATGCCGCTGCGCCGGTGTTCGGGGCTGGTGGTGTGGTGCCGTGGGTGGTGTCGGGTCGTGGTGGGGACGGGCTTGCCGGTCAGGCGGGTCGGTTGGCGTCGTT
>NZ_JODC01000022.1 GCF_000720765.1 Streptomyces sp. NRRL S-646 | reverse complement strand
GCACCGGGCTACCCCCAGGCGCCCGCCCCGCAGCACGCCCCGCCCCCGCCGCCCCCGGACACCACCGGCCACGTCCCGCTGCCCCCCGGCGGCCCCGTCGCGATGCCCAGCGCACCGCCCGCGACGACAGCGCCCGATCCCACCGCCACTACCCTCGCGGTGCTGCTCATCGGCCCCGCGGGCGCCGGCAAGACGAGCGTCGCCAAGTACTGGGCGGACCACCGCCGGGTCCCCACCGCCCACATCAGCCTCGACGACGTGCGCGAATGGGTCCGCTCCGGCTTCGCCGACCCGCAGTCGGGGTGGAACGACCACTCGGAGGCGCAGTACCGCCTGGCCCGCCGCACCTGCGGCTTCGCCGCCCGGAACTTCCTGGCCAACGGCATCTCCTGCATCCTGGACGACGCCGTCTTCCCCGACCGTCCGGTCGTCGGCCTCGGCGGCTGGAAGCGCCATGTGGGCCCCGGCCTCCTCCCGGTCGTCCTCCTCCCCGGCCTGGAGATCGTCCTGGAACGCAACGCGGAACGCTCCGGCAACCGCCGCCTCACCGACGAGGAGGTCGCCCGCATCCACGGCCGCATGGCGGGCTGGTACGGCTCGGGTCTCCCGATCATCGACAACTCACAGCTGGACGTCCCCCAGACGGCGAGGGTCCTGGACGACGTACTGGCTCGTTCGATCGCCAGCCCTCCGAACTGGTAAAGGCAGCGGACTGCACGGCTTCTTGGCTGCTGCCCGCTGGGGACTGCACGGTATTCAGGGCGCGGGGCTGTATCGGTGTGCGGCTCCGCCGCGTGGGCGCGACCAACCCCCACAGACCCGCACGGGCACTCAACATCAAGCGGCACCCCCATCCCCCAATCGGCACCCCAACCGGCACAAATCCCCCACCGCTCCTACGCTCATCTCATGTCAGAGGTGTACGCACTGCGCCGAGCAAGGCTGAGAGACCGCTGCAAGGCCGGCGGCAGCCAGTCCGCGCTGATCTCCCGCCCCGCCAATGTCCGCTACCTCGCGGGCACCGCCCCGCGGGGCGCCGTCCTGCTCCTGGGCAAGACCGACGACCTGCTGCTCTGCCCCGGCCCGCCGGAGGAGCGATCCGCCGAGGGCCGGCCTGACGAGGCGCTGCGCGTGCAGACCCTGCCCGGCAGCGCCGGCGATCCCGCGGTGGCCGCCGCCGACCTCGCCGAAGGCCAGCGGGCCGACACCCTCGCCGTGGAGGAACACCACCTCACCGTGGCCCGGCACCGGGAGATCCGCTCGGTCGTTCCACGGCTACGCCTGACCGATCTCGGCGGCGCCGTGGAGCAGCTGCGGGTCGTCAAGGACGAGGAGGAGATCTCCTGCCTCCGCATCGGTGCCGAAATCGCCGATCAGGCCCTCGGTGAGCTCCTGGAGTCCATCCTCGTCGGCCGCACGGAACGGCATCTCGCACTCGAGCTGGAGCGCCGTCTCGTCGACCACGGCGCGGACGGTCCCGCCTTCCCGACCTCCGTAGCCACCGGCCCCAACGCCGGCAGACGTGCCCACCGGCCCACCGACCGCCGCGTCGAGGAGGGCGACTTCCTCTCCGTCTGTCTGGGCGCCGCCTACCGTGGCTACCGTTGTGAGATCGGTCGTACCTTCGTCATCGGCACGTCTCCCGCGGACTGGCAGATCGAGCTGTACGACCTCGTCTTCGCCGCCCAGCGCGCCGGACGGGAGTCGCTGGTGCCCGGCGCGGCCTGCCGCGATGTGGACCGCGCCGCACGTCAGGTGCTGGATTCCGCGGGGTACACGGAGGGGCTCCCGGCCCTGACGGGGCACGGTGTGGGGCTCGAAATCGACGAGGACCCGCAGCTGGCCCCTGCGGCCATGGGTAAACTGGACGCTTGCGTGCCGGTCACCGTCGAACCGGGGGTCCACCTCCCGGGCCGGGGCGGCGTCCGGATCGATGACACGCTCGTCGTCCGCCCCGAGGCGGACGGCGGACCCGAGCTACTCACCATCACGACCAAGGAGCTGCTCGCACTCTAGGCAGGTGCGTGCGCCGGGGTCGTCCACGTCAGTCCAGGAGATTCCGCAACCGTGGCTTCCACGAACGACCTCAAGAACGGCCTGGTGCTCAAGCTCGAAGGCGGCCAGCTCTGGTCCGTCGTCGAGTTCCAGCACGTCAAGCCCGGCAAGGGCCCGGCCTTCGTGCGCACCAAGCTGAAGAACGTGCTCTCCGGCAAGGTCGTCGACAAGACGTTCAACGCCGGCGTCAAGGTCGAGACGGCCACTGTCGACAAGCGCGACATGCAGTTCTCGTACATGGACGGCGAGTACTTCGTCTTCATGGACATGGAGACCTACGACCAGCTGATGGTCGACCGCAAGGCTGTCGGCGACGCCGCCAACTTCCTCATCGAGGGCTTCACGGCCACCGTCGCGCAGCACGAGGGCGAGGTGCTCTTCGTCGAGCTCCCGGCCGCCGTCGAGCTCGTCGTCCAGGAGACCGAGCCGGGCCTGCAGGGTGACCGCTCCACCGGCGGCACCAAGCCCGCCACGCTGGAGACCGGCCACCAGATCCAGGTGCCGCTCTTCATCACCACCGGTGAGAAGATCAAGGTCGACACCCGTACGAGCGACTACCTCGGCCGGGTGAACAGCTAACCGTGGCTGCCCGCAACACGGCACGCAAGCGCGCCTTCCAGATCCTCTTCGAGGGCGACCAGCGCGGCGCCGACGTCCTGACGGTCCTCGCGGACTGGATCCGGCTCTCCCGGGACGACACCCGGCAGCCGCCGGTGAGCGAGTACACGATGCAGCTGGTCGAGGGCTACGCGAAGCACGCGAAGCGCATCGACGAGCTGATCGCGCAGTACTCGGTCGGCTGGACGCTCGACCGGATGCCGGTGGTGGACCGCAACGTCCTGCGCCTCGGTGCCTACGAGCTGATCTGGGCCGACGAGATCCCGGACGCCGTCGTGCTGGACGAGATGGTGCAGCTGGCGAAGGAGTTCTCCACGGACGAGTCGCCCGCGTTCGTCAACGGCCTGCTGGGCCGGCTCAAGGAGCTGAAGCCCTCACTGCGCCGGGACGAGGCGTAACGACCTGTTGCACCCCAGGTCGTAAGAGGCAGACATCGCCAGGGGGCCCGCAGCGCGACTGCTGCGGGCCCCCTGGCGTTCCCGTACCGGTGCGGCCCCTCAAGGCCGCAGAAAGCCGCCGGGGTGGCCGGAACCGTGAAGTTCCGGCCACCCCGGCGGCACGTTTCTGCTCAGAGCGGTCAGGCGATGTCAGACCTCTTCGTGGGCGACCGCGCGACGCGCGTCCGCGTCCAGCACGCCCCAGCTGATCAGCTGCTCGGTGAGGACCGAGGGGGACTGGTCGTAGATGACGGCGAGTGTGCGCAGGTCGTCCTGGCGGATCGACAGCACCTTGCCGTTGTAGTCACCGCGCTGCGACTGGATCGTCGCCGCATAGCGCTGCAGCGGGCCCGCCTTCTCGGCCGGCACGGTCGCCAGCCGCTCCAGGTCCAGGACCAGCTTCGGCGGCGGCTCGGCGGCGCCGCCAGGAGTGGTGCCCGGCAGCAGCTCCTGCACGGGGACCCCATAGAAATCCGCCAGCTCGGCGAGGCGCTGTACGGTCACGGCACGGTCGCCGCGCTCGTACGAACCGACCACGACCGCCTTCCAGCGTCCCTGACTCTTCTCCTCGACACCGTGGAGGGAAAGGCCCTGCTGGGTGCGGATGGCCCGGAGCTTGGCCCCGAGCTGTTTGGCGTATTCGCTGGACATATAGCTCCCCGGACACTGTGTCGACGCGGCTGCAGAGGTTCCGAGCCGCGCGTCTGGTAACTCACTGTGAGGTTACGCAGCGTGACTCTTCTGCGTCAAGCCGAATGGTCCACACCGACGCTTCCGTGACCGCCGTGGCTGATTACGCCATGGGGGTGATCGGGGGCGTCGGCGGGGCCTGCTACCGTGGATGGCGCAAATCCGACGTCCTTTAAGGTCCGTCCCGTGAGGCGGAGAAGGGGGTCCGTTTCGTATGGACAAGCAGGACACATCCGGAATTCCGGCGTCCGATGCGCGGCCGGTTCTCGAGGGCCCCGACATCGCGCGGGTGTTGACCCGCATCGCCCACGAGATCGTCGAGCGCGCCAAGGGCGCCGACGACGTGGTGCTCCTCGGCATTCCGACCCGAGGGGTCTTCCTCGCCCAGCGGCTCGCCGCCAAGCTCGAGGAGATCACCGACCGGAAGATCCCGGTCGGTTCGCTCGACATCACCATGTACCGCGACGACCTGCGCATGCATCCGCCGCGTGCGCTGGCCCGTACCGAGATCCCCGCTGACGGCATCGACGGCCGCCTGGTCGTCCTCGTCGACGACGTGCTGTTCTCCGGCCGCACCATCCGCGCCGCCCTCGACGCCCTGAACGACATCGGACGTCCGCGCGCCGTGCAGCTCGCGGTCCTCGTCGACCGCGGCCACCGCGAACTGCCCATCCGCGCCGACTACGTCGGCAAGAACCTCCCCACGTCGCTGCGGGAGACGGTCAAGGTCCAGCTCGCCGAGGAGGACGGTCGCGACACCGTGCTGCTCGGTGCGAAGCCGGCCGCCCCGGGCGAGCAGCAGTAGCACTCGGCCGTACAGCCCCGGGTGCGCTTCCGCGCGCACGTATGCCCGAATTCTCCTGAACTGCCTTACGGAGCCTGACAGATGCAGCGTCATCTCATCTCGGCCGCCGACCTCACCCGCGACGACGCCGTCCTGATCCTCGACACCGCCGAGGAGATGGCCCGGGTCGCCGACCGGCCGATCAAGAAACTGCCGACCCTGCGCGGCCGTACCGTCGTAAACCTCTTCTTCGAGGACTCCACGCGCACGCGTATCTCCTTCGAAGCCGCCGAGAAGCGCCTGTCCGCGGACGTCATCAACTTCACCGCCAAGGGGTCGAGCGTCTCCAAGGGCGAGTCCCTGAAGGACACCGCCCAGACCCTGGAGGCCATGGGCGTCGACGCCGTGGTCATCCGGCACGGTGCCTCCGGTGCGCCCTACCGCCTCGCCAACTCCGGCTGGATCGACGCGGCCGTCATCAACGCCGGCGACGGCACCCACCAGCACCCCACCCAGGCCCTGCTCGACGCGTTCACCATGCGCCGCCGCCTCGTCGGCCGGGACGCCGGGATAGGGCAGGACCTGTCCGGCAAGCGGATCACGATCGTCGGCGACGTGCTGCACAGCCGGGTCGCCCGCTCCAACGTCGACCTGCTGCACACGCTGGGCGCCGAGGTCACCCTCGTCGCGCCGCCCACGCTGGTGCCGGTCGGCGTCGAGCGCTGGCCCTGCGAGGTGTCGTACGACCTGGACGCCGTACTGCCCAAGTCCGACGCGGTGATGATGCTGCGTGTGCAGCGCGAGCGCATGAACGCCGCGTTCTTCCCGACCGAGCGCGAGTACTCGCGGCGCTACGGCCTCGACGGCGACCGCATGGCGCGGATGCCCGAGCACGCCATCGTGATGCACCCGGGCCCGATGGTCCGCGGCATGGAGATCACAGCCGAGGTCGCCGACTCGGAGCGCTGCACCGTCGTCGAGCAGGTCGCAAACGGAGTCTCCATCCGGATGGCCGTTCTGTACCTGCTCCTGGGCGGCAACGAGCCCGCCGTCACCCACGCCCGTACCACCGAGGAGAAGTAAGACCCATGAGCAAGATCCTGATCCGTGGTGCGAAGGTGCTCGGCGGCGAGCCGCAGGACGTGCTGATCGACGGCGCGACGATCGCCGAGGTGGGCGTCGGTCTGAGTGACGAGGGTGCCGAGGTCGTCGAGGCGGCCGGCAAGGTGCTGCTGCCGGGGCTCGTCGACCTGCACACCCATCTGCGCGAGCCCGGCCGCGAGGACTCCGAGACCGTGCTGACCGGCACGCGCGCGGCGGCGAGCGGCGGCTACACGGCCGTCTTCGCCATGGCCAACACCTTCCCGGTCGCCGACACCGCCGGCGTCGTCGAGCAGGTCTGGCGACTGGGCCAGGAGCACGGCTACTGCGATGTGCAGCCCATCGGCGCCGTCACCGTCGGCCTTGAGGGCAAGAAGCTCGCCGAGCTTGGCGCCATGCACGAGTCGGCCGCCGGTGTCACCGTCTTCTCCGACGACGGCAAGTGCGTCGACGACGCCGTGATCATGCGGCGGGCGCTGGAGTACGTGAAGGCCTTCGGCGGGGTCGTCGCCCAGCACGCGCAGGAGCCGCGGCTGACCGAGGGCGCCCAGATGAACGAGGGGATCGTCTCCGCCGAGCTGGGGCTCGGCGGCTGGCCCGCGGTGGCCGAAGAATCGATCATCGCCCGGGATGTCCTGCTCGCCGAGCACGTCGGCTCCCGCGTCCACATCTGCCACCTGTCGACCGCAGGGTCCGTCGAGATCGTCCGCTGGGCCAAGTCCCGCGGCATCGACGTCACCGCCGAGGTCACCCCGCACCACCTGCTCCTCACCGACGAGCTGGTGCGGACGTACAACCCGGTCTACAAGGTGAACCCGCCGCTGCGCACCGAGCGGGACGTGATCGCCCTGCGTGAGGCGCTCGCCGACGGCACGATCGACATCGTCGCCACCGACCACGCCCCGCACCCGCACGAGGACAAGGACTGCGAGTGGGCCGCGGCCGCCATGGGGATGGTCGGCCTGGAGACCGCGTTGTCAGTGGTGCAGGAGACCATGGTGGACACCGGACTGATCAACTGGGCCGGGGTCGCCGACCGTATGTCCTTCAAGCCCGCGCAGATCGGGCAGGCCACGGGGCACGGGCGTCCCGTCTCGGCTGGTGAGCCCGCCAACCTCACGCTCGTCGACACGGAATACCGTGGGTCCGTGGACCCCGCGGGCTTCGCCTCGCGCAGCCGCAACACCCCGTACGAGGGGCGTGAGCTGCCGGGCCGTGTCACGCACACGTGGCTCCGGGGCAAGGCCACGCTCGTCGACGGGAAGCTCACGTGACACCACTGCATCTGACGTATCTGGCCGCCGAGAAGAAGTCGGCCGTGGTCACCGACTGGGCCGGACGCATCGGCTGGCTCGTCGGACTCGCGCTCTTCGTCGCGCTCGTCTACTGGCTGATGCGCGAGGGCTGGAAGTGGCGCGGCACGCTCCAGGGTGACCTGCCGGAGCTGCCCAGCGCGCCGGACGAGCCGGGCGAGGCGAGACTGACGATGAGCGGCCGCTATCACGGCTCCACCACCGCCGGGCAGTGGCTGGACCGCATCGTGGCGCACGGCCTCGGCACCCGCAGCCGGGTCGAGCTCACGCTGACGGACGCAGGACTGGATGTCGTACGCCCCGGTGCGACCGACTTCTTCGTCCCGGCGGAGCAGCTGCGCGAGGCCCGGCTCGACAAGGGCATCGCCGGCAAGGTGCTGACCGAGGGCGGGCTGCTCGTGGTGACCTGGGCGCACGGCGAGCGGCTGATCGACTCCGGCTTCCGCTCCGACCGTGCGGCCGAGCACACCGAGTGGGCCGAGACCCTGAACCACATGATCAACAAGACGGAAGGCGCACGATGACAACCTCCACCAGGGGAGCCGCCAAGGTTCCCGCCGTACTCGTCCTGGAGGACGGCCGGATGTTCCGCGGTCGCGCCTACGGGGCCGTGGGGGTGACCTTCGGCGAGGCGGTCTTCTCGACCGGCATGACCGGCTACCAGGAGACCCTGACCGACCCCTCGTACCACCGCCAGGTCGTCGTGATGACCGCCCCGCACGTCGGCAACACCGGCGTCAACGACGAGGACCCGGAGAGCAAGCAGATCTGGGTCGCCGGATACGTCGTGCGCGACCCCGCGCGCGTGCCGTCCAACTGGCGCTCCCGTCGCTCGCTCGACGACGAACTGCGCCACCAGGGCGTCGTCGGCATCTCCGGCATCGACACCCGCGCGCTCACCCGCCACCTGCGCGAGCGCGGCGCGATGCGCGTCGGCATCTTCTCCGGCAACGCGCTGCCCGACGAGGGCACCATGCTCGCCGAGGTCCGCCAGGCCCCCGAGATGAAGGGCGCCGACCTCTCCGCCGAGGTCGCCACCAAGGAGGCCTACGTCGTCCCGGCGATCGGTGAGAAGAAGTTCACCGTGGCTGCCATCGACCTCGGCATCAAGGGCATGACCCCGCACCGCATGGCCGAGCGCGGCATCGAGGTGCACGTGCTGCCCGCCACGGCAACCGTCGAGGACGTGTACGCCGTCAACCCCGACGGCGTCTTCTTCTCCAACGGTCCCGGTGACCCGGCCACCGCCGACCACCCCGTCTCCGTCATGCAGGGCGTGCTGGAGCGCAGGACCCCGCTCTTCGGCATCTGCTTCGGCAACCAGATCCTGGGCCGCGCCCTCGGGTTCGGCACCTACAAGCTGAAGTACGGCCACCGCGGCATCAACCAGCCGGTGCAGGACCGCACGACCGGCAAGGTCGAGGTCACCGCGCACAACCACGGCTTCGCCGTCGACGCCCCGCTCGACAAGGTCTCCGACACCCCCTACGGCCGCGCCGAGGTCTCCCACGTCTGCCTCAACGACAACGTGGTGGAGGGTCTGCAGCTCCTCGACCAGCCTGCCTTCAGCGTCCAGTACCACCCCGAAGCGGCAGCCGGCCCGCACGACGCCGCCTACCTGTTCGACCGCTTCACCTCTTTGATGAGCACAGCACTGATGGAGGGCCAGCGTGCCTAAGCGCACCGATATCCAGTCCGTCCTGGTCATCGGCTCCGGCCCGATCGTCATCGGCCAGGCCGCCGAGTTCGACTACTCCGGCACCCAGGCGTGCCGCATCCTGCGCGCCGAAGGCCTGCGGGTCATCCTCGTCAACTCCAACCCGGCGACGATCATGACCGATCCGGAGATCGCCGACGCAACGTACGTCGAGCCGATCACCCCGGAGTTCGTCGAGAAGATCATCGCCAAGGAGCGCCCCGACGCGCTCCTGCCCACCCTGGGCGGCCAGACGGCCCTCAACACGGCCATCTCGCTGCACGAGGCCGGCACCCTCGACAAGTACGGCGTCGAGCTGATCGGCGCCAACGTCGAGGCCATCAACAAGGGCGAGGACCGCGACCTCTTCAAGGATGTCGTCGAGGCCGTCCGCCAGAAGATCGGCCACGGCGAGTCCGCCCGCTCGGTCATCTGCCACTCCATGGACGACGTCCTCAAGGGCGTCGAGACGCTCGGCGGCTACCCGGTCGTCGTCCGCCCGTCCTTCACCATGGGCGGCGCCGGTTCCGGCTTCGCGCACGACGAGGAGGAGCTGCGCCGCATCGCAGGCCAGGGCCTCACGCTCTCCCCGACCACCGAGGTGCTCCTGGAGGAGTCCATCCTCGGCTGGAAGGAGTACGAGCTGGAGCTGATGCGCGACAAGCACGACAACGTCGTGGTCGTCTGCTCCATCGAGAACTTCGACCCCATGGGCGTGCACACCGGCGACTCGATCACCGTCGCGCCCGCGATGACGCTGACCGACCGCGAGTACCAGATCCTGCGTGACATCGGTATCGCGGTCATCCGCGAGGTCGGCGTCGACACCGGCGGCTGCAACATCCAGTTCGCGGTCAACCCCGAGGACGGTCGCGTGATCGTCATCGAGATGAACCCGCGCGTGTCGCGGTCCTCGGCGCTCGCCTCCAAGGCGACCGGCTTCCCGATCGCCAAGATCGCGGCCAAGCTGGCCGTCGGCTACACCCTGGACGAGATCCCGAACGACATCACGCAGGAGACCCCGGCCTCCTTCGAGCCGACGCTCGACTACGTGGTCGTGAAGGCCCCGCGTTTCGCCTTCGAGAAGTTCCCGCAGGCCGACTCCACTCTGACCACCACCATGAAGTCGGTCGGCGAGGCAATGGCCATCGGCCGCAACTTCACCGAGGCCTTCCAGAAGGCGCTGCGCTCGCTGGAGAAGAAGGGCAGCCAGTTCACGTTCGTCGGCGAGCCCGGCGACAAGCACGCCCTGCTCGAAGAGGCGGTCCGCCCGACCGACGGCCGTATCAACACGGTCATGCAGGCCATCCGCGCGGGTGCCACGCAGGAGGAGGTCTTCGAGTACACGAAGATCGACCCCTGGTTCGTCGACCAGCTCTTCCTCATCAAGGAGATCGCCGACGAGCTCGCCGAGGCGCCCGAGCTGACCCGCGAGCTGCTGGCCGAGGCCAAGCGGCACGGCTTCTCGGACCAGCAGATCGGTGAGATCCGCGGACTGCGCGAGGACGTCGTGCGCGAGGTCCGGCACGCCCTGGGCATCCGCCCGGTCTACAAGACGGTCGACACCTGCGCCGCAGAGTTCGCCGCGAAGACGCCGTACTTCTACTCCTCGTACGACGAGGAGACGGAGGTCGCACAGCGCGAGAAGCCGGCTGTCATCATCCTGGGCTCCGGCCCCAACCGCATCGGCCAGGGCATCGAGTTCGACTACTCCTGCGTCCACGCCTCCTTCGCACTGAGCGACGCGGGCTACGAGACCGTGATGGTCAACTGCAACCCGGAGACCGTCTCCACGGACTACGACACCTCCGACCGCCTGTACTTCGAGCCGCTGACGCTCGAGGACGTCCTGGAGATCGTCCACGCCGAGAAGCAGGCCGGTCCGGTGGCCGGTGTGGTCGTCCAGCTGGGCGGCCAGACACCGCTGGGCCTCTCCCAGGCGCTGAAGGACAACGGCGTGCCGATCGTGGGCACCTCGCCGGAGGCCATCCACGCCGCCGAGGACCGCGGCGCCTTCGGACGGGTGCTCGCCGAGGCGGGCCTGCCGGCCCCCAAGCACGGCACGGCCACCACCTTCGCCGAGGCCAAGGCCATCGCCGACGAGATCGGCTACCCGGTCCTGGTGCGGCCGTCGTACGTCCTCGGCGGGCGCGGCATGGAGATCGTCTACGACGAGACCCGGCTGTCGTCCTACATCGCCGAGTCGACCGAGATCAGCCCCTCCCGCCCGGTCCTCGTCGACCGCTTCCTCGACGACGCCATCGAGATCGACGTCGACGCGCTCTACGACGGCCAGGAGCTCTACCTCGGCGGCGTCATGGAGCACATCGAGGAGGCCGGCATCCACTCCGGCGACTCGGCGTGCGCCCTGCCGCCGATCACGCTGGGCGGCTTCGACATCAAGCGGCTGCGGGCCTCGACCGAGGCCATCGCCAAGGGCGTCGGCGTCCGTGGGCTCATCAACATCCAGTTCGCGATGGCCGGCGACATCCTCTACGTCCTCGAGGCCAACCCGCGCGCGTCCCGCACCGTCCCCTTCACCTCGAAGGCGACCGCGGTGCCGCTGGCGAAGGCCGCCGCCCGGATCTCCCTGGGCGCGACCATCGCCGAGCTGCGCGCGGAGGGGCTGCTTCCGGCCAACGGCGACGGCGGCGAGCTCCCGCTCGACGCGCCGATCTCCGTCAAGGAGGCCGTCATGCCGTGGTCGCGCTTCCGCGACATCCACGGCCGCGGCGTCGACACCGTCCTCGGCCCGGAGATGCGCTCCACCGGCGAGGTCATGGGCATCGACTCCGTCTTCGGCACGGCGTACGCCAAGTCGCAGGCGGGCGCGTACGGCCCGCTGCCCACCAAGGGCCGCGCGTTCATCTCGGTCGCCAACCGCGACAAGCGCTCGATGATCTTCCCGGCGCGCGAGCTGGTCGCCCACGGCTTCGAGCTGCTCGCCACCTCCGGCACCGCCGAGGTCCTCAAGCGCAACGGCATCAACGCGACCGTCGTGCGCAAGCAGTCCGAGGGCACCGGTCCGAACGGCGAGAAGACCATCGTCCAGCACATCCACGACGGCGAGGTCGACCTCATCGTCAACACCCCGTACGGCACCGGCGGCCGTCTCGACGGCTACGAGATCCGTACGGCGGCCGTGGCGCGGTCGGTCCCATGCCTGACGACGGTTCAGGCGCTCGCCGCAGCCGTCCAGGGCATCGACGCCCTCAACCACGGCGACGTGGGCGTCCGTTCGCTCCAGGAACACGCGGAACACCTGACCGCGGCTCGCGACTAGCAGCCCTGAGGGGGACACCGGAAACGGTGTCCCCCTCTTCATGAGGTCACCTGAGACTTCAAGAGGACACCGACATGTACAAGCTTTTCTTCCGTCTGGTTTTCAAACGGATGGACCCGGAGCAGGCACACCACCTCGCCTTCCGCTGGATCCGCCTCGCCGCCCGCGTCCCCGTGCTGCGCACCTTCGTCGCTGCCGCCCTCGCACCGCGCTACGAGGAGCTGCGCACGGAGGCCTTCGGGCTGCGCATGCACGGGCCCTTCGGGCTCGCTGCCGGCTTCGACAAGAACGCGGTCGCGGTCGACGGCATGTCGATGCTCGGCTTCGACCATGTCGAGATCGGTACCGTGACCGGGGAGCCGCAGCCCGGCAACCCCA
Source organism: Streptomyces sp. NRRL S-646 (assembly GCF_000720765.1). Classification (GTDB taxonomy): domain Bacteria; phylum Actinomycetota; class Actinomycetes; order Streptomycetales; family Streptomycetaceae; genus Streptomyces. The sequence goes on along the minus strand of NZ_JODC01000022.1, from coordinate 112,347 downwards.
AGAAGCGCCTGTTCCGGCTCGTGAAGGACCGTGCGCTGATCAACCGCATGGGCTTCAACAACGAGGGCTCGCTGGCCGTCGCGGCCCGTCTGGCGTCCCGTGAGCCGGTTTTCAGGACCGTCGTGGGCGTGAACATCGGCAAGACGAAGGTCGTCCCGGAGGCGGAGGCCGTCGGCGACTACGTGAAGTCGACCGAGCGGCTGGCGCCGTACGCCGACTACCTGGTCGTGAACGTGTCGTCCCCGAACACTCCCGGCCTGCGCAACCTGCAGGCCACGGAGGCGCTGCGGCCGCTGCTGAGCGCCGTCCGCGAGGCCGCCGACCGCACCGTGACCTCCCGCCGCGTCCCGCTGCTCGTGAAGATCGCGCCGGACCTCGCCGACGAGGACGTCGACGCTGTGGCCGACCTCGCCGTCGAGCTCGGCCTGGACGGGATCATCGCCACGAACACCACCATCGCGCGCGAGGGCCTCGGTCTGAAATCCGAACCCTCGCTCGTGAAGGAGACCGGCGGACTGTCCGGCGCACCCCTGAAATCCCGCTCCCTGGAGGTGCTGCGCCGCCTCTACGCGCGCGTGGGCGACCGCATCACCCTCGTGGGCGTCGGCGGCATCGAGAACGCCGAGGACGCCTGGCAGCGCATCCTGGCCGGCGCCACCCTGGTCCAGGGCTACAGCGCCTTCATCTACGAGGGCCCCTTCTGGGGCCGCGCCATCCACAAGGGCCTCGCCGCCCGCCTCGGCACCAGCCCGTACGCCACCCTCGCCGACGCGGTCGGCGCCGACGTGAGGAAGACGGCATGAGCTCTCTCGAACCCTTCGGCGCACGCCTTCGCCGCGCCATGGACGAGCGCGGGGCGCTCTGCGTCGGCATCGACCCGCACGCGTCCCTGCTGGCCGAGTGGGGCCTGAACGACGACGTCGCCGGTCTGGAGCGGTTCAGCCGCACGGTCGTCGAGGCGATGGCCGACCGGGTCGCCGTCCTGAAGCCGCAGAGCGCGTTCTTCGAGCGCTTCGGCTCGCGCGGCATCGCCGTCCTGGAGAAGTCGGTGGCTCAGGCGCGGGCGGCCGGTGCGCTGGTCGTGATGGACGCCAAGCGCGGCGACATCGGTTCGACCATGGCCGCGTACGCCGAGACCTTCCTGCACAAGGACTCCCCGCTCTTCTCGGACGCGCTCACCGTCTCGCCCTACCTCGGCTACGGATCGCTCTCCCCGGCCGTCGCGCTCGCCCGGGAGAGCGGGACCGGCCTGTTCGTGCTCGCCCTGACCTCCAACCCGGAGGGCGGCGAGGTGCAGCACGCGGTGCGCGCGGACGGACGGAACATCGGGGCGACGATGCTGGCGCACCTCGCCGCCGAGAACGCGGGGGAGGAGCCCCTGGGTTCCTTCGGGGCCGTCGTCGGCGCCACTCTCGGCGACCTGTCGTCGTACGACCTGGACATCAACGGGCCGCTCCTGGCGCCCGGCATCGGCGCCCAGGGCGCGACCGCGGCCGACCTTCCCGGCGTCTTCGGAGCCGCCGCGTGCAACGTCGTGCCGAACGTCAGCCGGGCGGTGCTGCGGCACGGTCCCGACGCCGGGGCGCTGCGCGCGGCCGCGGAGCGCTTCGCGGAGGAGATCAGGGCCGCAGTGGGAGCCGTATGAGGTCTTCGCGACGGTCGTCGCAGGTGTTCGAGGCGCTCGCTCGAGTCCTCCGATGAGTGGTCGTCGGGTGCTTCGAGGCCCGCTTGAGTCTGAATACATCCTCAAATCCGGGGCATTATGTCCTAAATGTCCGTCCTGGCAGAGGCTGACCAGGACTTTTCCGCTGTTCTCGCTGACTCTGGCGCGCTCGCCCGCTAGTCTCCGACGAGAGTCACCGGGCGAGCGTGTTGCTCGTGGCTCCCCAGGTGTGGGGCGACTAGGTTCCTCACCGGTCCGTATCCGACAGTTCGACATCCGAGGTGACGTAGGCGTGGCTCTTCCGCCCCTTACCCCTGAACAGCGCGCAGCCGCGCTCGAAAAGGCCGCCGCGGCTCGCCGGGAGCGGGCCGAGGTCAAGAATCGACTCAAGCACTCCGGCGCCTCCCTGCACGAGGTCATCAAGCAGGGCCAGGAAAACGACGTCATCGGCAAGATGAAGGTCTCCGCCCTGCTCGAGTCCCTTCCGGGCGTGGGCAAGGTCCGCGCCAAGCAGATCATGGAGCGTCTGGGCATCTCCGAGAGCCGCCGGGTGCGCGGCCTCGGTTCCAACCAGATCGCTTCCCTGGAGCGTGAGTTCGGCAGCACCGGCTCCTGAGTCCGGGTACTCCGGACCGGGAGTCCCGGGCACTCCGGGATTGCTGGAATAATCGCTGCATGGCTGCAACATTCCGGGGGACGACCCCCGAGCCCCCGGACGTACGTCCGCGGCTGACCGTGCTCTCCGGCCCCTCCGGGGTCGGCAAGAGCACGGTCGTCGCTCATATGCGCAAGGAACACCCCGAGGTCTGGCTCTCGGTGTCGGCGACGACCCGCAAGCCCCGCCCCGGCGAGAAGCACGGAGTCCACTACTTCTTCGTCACCGACGAGGAGATGGACAAGCTGATCGCCAACGGCGAGCTGCTGGAGTGGGCCGAGTTCGCCGGCAACCGCTACGGCACGCCGCGTGCGGCCGTGCTGGAGCACCTGGAGGACGGCGTGCCGGTCCTCCTGGAGATCGACCTCCAGGGTGCCCGGCAGGTCCGCGAGACCATGCCGGACGGCCGGCTGGTGTTCCTGGCTCCACCCTCCTGGGACGAGCTCGTACGCAGGCTCACCGGCAGGGGAACCGAGCCCCCCGAGGTGATCGAGCGTCGTCTCGACGCAGCCAGGATCGAGCTGGCGGCCGAGCCGGAGTTCGACATGACCTTGGTCAACACCTCCGTCGAGGACGTGGCTCGCGAGCTGCTAGCCTTGATGGATGTCCTGTGATCACGAGTGATGTGATCACGACCGATCTTTTCCCATCCATCGGAAGGTAGAGCGTGTCCTCTTCCATCTCCGCGCCCGAGGGCATCATCAACCCGCCGATCGACGAGCTCCTCGAGGCCACCGACTCGAAGTACAGCCTCGTGATCTACGCGGCCAAGCGTGCCCGCCAGATCAACGCGTACTATTCGCAGCTCGGCGAGGGCCTCCTCGAGTACGTCGGTCCGCTCGTCGACACCCATGTCCACGAGAAGCCGCTCTCGATCGCCCTGCGCGAGATCAACGCCGGTCTGCTGACGTCCGAGGCCATCGAGGGCCCGGCGCAGTAGTACTTTCGTATTGCGGTTGGTTTTTCCACAGGCCCGACAGCGCGACTGTCGGGCCTGTGGTGTGTGATGGAGTCGTTGATGGACTCGTACGTTGCCGAGCCGGGGAGAGACGGTGGACAAGCCCAAGGTCGTGCTGGGGGTCAGCGGTGGCATCGCCGCCTACAAGGCCTGCGAGCTGCTGCGGAGGCTGAGCGAGTCCGGCCATGACGTACGCGTGGTCCCCACGGCCTCCGCACTGCACTTCGTCGGCGCCGCCACCTGGTCCGCCCTCTCCGGCAACCCCGTCTCCACCGAGGTCTGGGACGACGTCCACGAGGTCCCGCACGTCCGCATCGGGCAGCACGCCGACCTGGTCGTCGTCGCCCCGGCGACCGCGGACATCCTCGCGAAGGCCGCCCACGGCCTGGCCGACGACCTGCTCACGAACACGCTCCTGACCGCCCGCTGCCCGGTCGTCTTCGCATCCGCGATGCACACCGAGATGTGGGAGCACCCGGCCACCCAGGAGAACGTGGCGACGCTGCGCCGTCGCGGCGCCGTCGTCATCGAACCGGCCGTCGGCCGTCTGACCGGCGTCGACACCGGAAAGGGCCGCCTGCCCGACCCGACGGAGATCTACGCGATCTGCCGCCGCGTGCTGTCCAGAGGCGTCACCGAGCCCGACCTCAAGGGCCGGCACGTCGTCGTCAGCGCCGGCGGCACCCGCGAACCCCTCGACCCGGTGCGCTTCCTCGGCAACCGCTCCTCCGGCAAACAGGGCTACGCCCTCGCCCGCACCGCCGCCGCGCGCGGCGCCCGCGTCACGCTGATCGCCGCGAACACCGGCCTGCCGGACCCGGCGGGCGTGGACGTCGTCCAGGTGGGCACGGCCGTGCAGCTGCGCGAGGCGGTGCTGAAGGCGACTCCGGACGCCGACGCCGTCGTCATGGCCGCAGCGGTCGCGGACTTCCGGCCGGAGACCTACGCGGCCGGGAAGATCAAGAAGAAGGACGGCCAGGACCCGGACCCCATCGTGCTGGTGCGGAATCCGGACATCCTCGCGGAGATCTCGACGGAGCGCGCGCGCCCCGGACAGGTGATCGTCGGCTTCGCCGCCGAGACCGACGACGTCCTGGCCAACGGCCGCACCAAGCTGGAGCGCAAGGGCTGCGACCTCCTCGTGGTGAACGAGGTGGGGGAGCGCAAGACCTTCGGCTCCGAGGAGAACGAGGCAGTGATACTGGGCGCCGACGGCAGCGAGACCCCGGCACACCGCGGCCCGAAGGAACATCTGGCCGAAACTGTCTGGGACCTGGTGGCGGAGCGCCTCGGCTGAGTGCTTCATTCGCTTCTCGGTCCCCTCAAACCTCTGCCACCGGGTGTGGCGCCCCCTGGCCAACGCCCCTCGGTATTGGGCAGAATGCGCGTGCCGCAGGTCACAGCACTCCCGAGAGGCGAGACAGGGAGGCGGGTGGCCGAGCACGACCGATAAACTGTTCTCGGACGATGCCGGGCGCAGCCCCCGGGCCCGTCCGCCAATGATCAGCCAGCAGCCGCTGCAACCCCAGGGAGCGTTGTGTCCCGTCGCCTGTTCACCTCGGAGTCTGTGACCGAGGGTCACCCCGACAAGATCGCTGACCAGATCAGCGACACCATTCTCGACGCGCTTCTGCGCGAGGACCCGACCTCCCGGGTCGCCGTCGAGACGCTGATCACCACCGGCCTGGTCCATGTGGCCGGCGAGGTCACCACCAAGACGTACGCGGACATCGCGACCCTCGTCCGCAACAAGATCCTCGAGATCGGTTACGACTCCTCGAAGAAGGGCTTCGACGGCGCCTCCTGCGGCGTCTCGGTGTCCATCGGCGCGCAGTCCCCGGACATCGCCCAGGGCGTCGACACGGCGTACGAGAACCGCGTCGAGGGCGACGAGGACGAGCTGGACCGCCAGGGCGCCGGCGACCAGGGCCTGATGTTCGGCTACGCCACCGACGAGACGCCGACGCTGATGCCGCTGCCGATCTTCCTGGCGCACCGTCTGTCGAAGCGCCTGTCCGAGGTCCGCAAGAACGGCACCATCCCCTACCTGCGCCCCGACGGCAAGACGCAGGTCACCATCGAGTACGACGGCGACAAGGCCGTCCGCCTCGACACCGTGGTCGTCTCCTCGCAGCACGCGAGCCCCGATGGGCGACGCCGGCCTGACCGGCCGCAAGATCATCATCGACACGTACGGCGGCATGGCCCGCCACGGCGGCGGCGCCTTCTCCGGCAAGGACCCGTCCAAGGTGGACCGCTCCGCCGCGTACGCGATGCGCTGGGTCGCCAAGAACGTCGTCGCCGCGGGTCTCGCCTCCCGCTGCGAGGTCCAGGTCGCGTACGCCATCGGCAAGGCAGAGCCCGTCGGTCTCTTCGTCGAGACCTTCGGCACCGCCAAGATCGACCACGAGAAGATCGAGAAGGCCATCGACGAGGTCTTCGACCTGCGCCCGGCCGCGATCATCCGCGACCTCGATCTGCTCCGCCCGATCTACGCCCAGACGGCGGCCTACGGCCACTTCGGCCGTGAGCTGCCCGAGTTCACCTGGGAGAAGACGGACCGCGTGGACGCGCTGCGGAAGGCGGCGGGGCTGTAGGCTCCGCGGTTCTTCACCAGGCCCGGCTCCCTCGGGGAGCCGGGCCTTGGTGCGTTCCGGGTGCAATGGACGCGTGCGCCGGCCAGGTGGACCCCGTGCGGCATCCGTGATCCCCGGCCGGACTGGTCTCGGGCACCGACGTTGTCAGTGGCGTTTGGTAAGAATGCAAGCGTGAGCAGCGAGAACGGGTCGGTGGACGGTGGGGCCGAGGGTGCGCCGCCCGAGCAGCTTGCGCTCATCCGGGAGAGCGTGCGCAAGGCCGAGGTGCCCAGGGCCAAGCCGCGCACCTGGCGGGGGGCCGCGCTGGCCAAGGAGCTGCCTGTCGCGCGGGTGCTGGTCGACAAGGGGGTGCTGCATCTTGACCGGTACTTCGACTATGCGGTGCCGGAGGAGCTCGATGCAGATGCTCAGCCCGGGGTGCGGGTCCGGGTGCGGTTCGGGGCCGGGCGGCATCGAGTGCGGGAAGGGCGGCGCGAGGGCGGCGGGCTGATCGACGGGTTCCTTGTCGAGAGGCTTGCCGAGTCGGAGTATTCCGGGCCGCTTGCCGCGCTGGCCCAGGTGGTGTCTCCCGAACGGGTGTTGAGTGAGGAGTTGCTGGGGCTGTCCCGGGCTGTAGCCGATCGGTATGCGGGAAGTCTGGCCGATGTCCTCCAGCTCGCCGTGCCGCCGCGCAGTGCGCGGGCCGAGCAGCGGCCGTCGCCCGAGCCGTTGCCGCCGCCTGCGATGCCTCAGGCGGCGTCCTGGGTCCGGTACGAGCGGGGGGCCGGGTTTCTGGAGTCGCTGGCGTCGGGCGGTGCGCCGCGTGCGGTGTGGAATGCGCTGCCCGGGTCCGAGTGGAGCGACGAGCTGGCGCGTGCCGTGGCGGCGACGCTGGTCTCCGGGCGCGGTGCGCTCGTGGTGCTGCCAGACGGGCGGGCGGTCGCCCGGGTCGACGCCGCGCTGACCGCCCTGCTGGGGGAGGGGCGGCATGCGGTGCTCACCGCCGACGCCGGTCCCGAGAAGCGGTACCGGGAGTGGCTCGCAGTGCGGCGGGGGGCCGTCCGGGCCGTCATCGGGACCCGGGCCGCCATGTTCGCCCCGGTTCAGGATCTCGGCCTTGTCGCCATCTGGGACGACGGGGACGACAGCCACAGCGAGCAGCACGCACCCCAGCCGCATGCGAGGGAAGTGCTGCTGCTGCGGGCCGCCCTGGACAAGTGCGGCTTCCTGCTGGGCAGTTGGAGCTGCACGGTCGAGGCGGCGCAGCTGGTCGAGAGTGGTTGGGCCCGGCCGCTCGTCGCCGGGCGGGAGCAGGTGCGAGGGGCTGCGCCGCTGGTGCGGACAGTGGGGGACGGGGACCTCGCGCGGGACGAGGCGGCGCGGGCCGCCCGGCTGCCGACCCTTGCCTGGCAGGCCGCGAGGGAGGGGCTGCGGCAGGGGCCGGTGCTCGTGCAGGTGCCCCGGCGGGGTTACGTCCCTCGGATGGCGTGCGCCAACTGCCGGGCACCCGCGAGGTGCCGGCACTGCGCGGGGCCGTTGGAGGGGCAGGAGGCCGGGGCCGCACTGCGGTGCGGGTGGTGCGGGCGGGAGGAGAGCGGCTGGCACTGCCCGGAGTGCGGCGGGTTCCGGCTGCGGGCGCAGGTCGTGGGGGCGCGGCGCACCGCCGAGGAACTGGGGCGGGCGTTTCCCGCCGTTCCGGTGCGGACCTCCGGGCGTGAGCATGTGCTGGACACCGTGCCGGACGCGCCCGCGCTGATCGTGAGCACACCGGGGGCCGAGCCCGTCGCCGAGGGCGGCTACGCGGCGGCCCTGCTGCTGGACGGCTGGGCAATGCTCGGCCGGCCCGACCTGCGCGCCGGCGAGGACGCACTACGGCGCTGGATCGCTGCCGCCGCGCTCGTCCGGCCGCAGGGTGCCGGCGGCACCGTGGTGGTCGTCGCCGAGCCGACGCTGCGGCCCGTGCAGGCACTCGTGCGGTGGGATCCCGTCGGGCACGCGGTGCGGGAGCTCGCCGAGCGGGCCGAGCTGGGCTTTCCGCCGGTGTCACGGATGGCGGCAGTGTCCGGGGACGGCGAGGCGGTCGCCGAATTCCTGCGCGCGGCCGAACTGCCCCAGGAGGCCGAGGTGCTGGGACCCGTGCCGCTGCCGGTCACGTCAGCAGGGCGGCCGCGGCGGGCGGGGGCGCCCCCGCCCGGGGAGCACTGGGAGCGGGCACTCGTTCGGGTACCACCGGGGCGCGGAGCCGCACTGGCCTCGGCATTGAAGGCTGCGCAGGCTGCGCGGATGGCACGGGGGGCCGGAGAGACCTTGGTCCGGGTGCGGATCGATCCGCCTGACATCGGGTGAGGCGGTGGAGGTATGCCCCGCCGCCTCTCCCGAGGTGTGCCCAGCCGCGTTCCCCGGAGGCGCAGCCCACCCCGTTCCCCGGGGCGTGTCCCGCCGCGTTCCCCGAGGTGCACGGCATCCCCGTGCCCCGACGTGCGGCTGCCCTCCCGAGGCCGGCCGGGAGGGCAGGGGAGAGGTGGTTCAGCCGTTGCGGGGGCCGGGGAAGGCTGTTGGCCTGGCCTCGTCGCGGAGGGACGGGCTGCCGGCCGTCGGCTGGGTCGGCATGCAGCGCGCGGCGGGGACCGTCGGCACCGTCGGGATGCCGGTGTTCACACTGACCGTCCGGGAGCCCGCCGGCTCGGTGGCCCGCTCGGTCTCGGCGGCCGCCTGGGCCGCGGCACGACGGGCACCGTAACGGCGGTGGACCGCCTGCTTGGTGACCCCGAGTGCGGAACCCACCGCGTCCCACGAGAAGCCGAGGGAGCGGTCGAAATCGACCGCAGCCGTGACCAGGGTCTCGACACTGTCCCGCAGCTCCTGCGCGAGACGGACCGTCGGGGCGGGAGCGCGTCCGTACACGACGAAGCCCGTGGAGGGGCCGGAGCGGCGCGGGCGGTAGACATTGCCCAACTGCGCGGTGAGCGTGCGCAGTGCGTCCACCTGCCGGCGGACCCGCTCGATGTCCCGCACCAGCAAGTGCAGGCTGGCCCGAGCCTGGGCGTCGTGGGTTGCGTGGTCGGCCATGAACAAGCCTCTCGAACCGGCGTTGAAAAGGATCCGGGCCGCGCGATTGCGGCCCGTTGTGGTCAACTCTGTCTTGACCAACGTGTTTTTGCTTCGGGGGTCACGGTCTGGGGGCGTAGGGGCATATGCGTACGCCCCCCGCTGGGACTGGTTTGCGCCTCGGGCGCGGGCGTCGAGCTCCGCCGGGCGGGGGTCATAGACTTGTGCGTTGCCACAACAGCTCCCGTCCGAGAGGCCCCGCCCACCCATGAAGCTCGTCTTCGCCGGTACCCCCGAGGTCGCCGTCCCCGCTCTGGACGCTCTCATCGCCTCCGGGCGGCACGAGGTGGCCGCCGTCGTCACGCGGCCCGACGCGCCGGCCGGGCGGGGACGCAGGCTGGTGGCTTCGCCCGTGGCGCAGCGGGCGCAGGAGGCCGGGATCGAGGTGCTGAGGCCGCTCAAGCCGCGGGACCCCGAGTTCCTGGAGCGGCTGCGGGAGATCGGGCCCGACTGCTGTCCCGTCGTCGCCTACGGGGCGCTGCTGCCGCGCGTCGCGCTCGACGTCCCGGCCCACGGCTGGGTCAACCTGCACTTCTCACTGCTGCCCGCATGGCGGGGGGCAGCGCCTGTGCAGCACTCCATCATGGCGGGCGACGAGATCACCGGCGCTTCCACCTTCCTCATCGAGGAGGGACTCGACTCGGGGCCGGTCTACGGCACCGTCACCGAGGAGATCCGGCACACCGACACCAGCGGTGACCTGCTGACCCGGCTCGCCTTCGCCGGTGCCGGGCTGCTTGCCGCGACCATGGACGGCATCGAGGACGGCACGCTGAAGGCCGTACCGCAGCCGAACGAGGGCATCACCCTCGCCCCGAAGATCACCGTCGAGGACGCCCAGGTCGACTGGGCCACCCCTGCGCTGCGCGTCGACCGGGTGGTGCGCGGCTGCACCCCCGCGCCCGGCGCTTGGACCACCTTCCGTGGCGAGCGGCTCAAGCTCATCCAGGTCACGCCCGCGCCGGACCGCGCCGACCTCGCACCGGCGCAGCTGGCCGTCGGCAAGAACAGCGTCCACGTGGGCACCGGTTCGCACGCCGTCGAGCTGCTGTGGGTGCAGGCCCAGGGCAAGAAGCCGATGCGGGCGGCGGACTGGGCGCGCGGGGTGCGGATCGCGGACGGGGAGACGCTCGGCGGGTAACGGGGGACGAGCGGGACGTACCCTTGGTGCGTATCCACATCAGACATCCGGAGCACCTTTTTCGTGAGCGACACCTCCCGTGGGCCCCGCAAGCCCGGCAAGCCCCACCGTCGGCCCAAGAAGGACCCCGTCCGCATCCTCGCCTTCGAGGCCCTGAGGGCCGTGGACGAGCGGGACGCGTACGCCAACCTCGTGCTGCCGCCGCTGCTGCGCAAGGCGCGGGAGAAGGAAGGACCCGACAAGTTCGACGGGCGGGACGCCGCGCTCGCGACTGAGCTGGTGTACGGGACGCTGCGACGGCAGGGCACGTACGACGCCGTCATCTCCGCCTGTGTGGACCGGCCGTTGCGCGAGGTCGACCCGCCGGTGCTGGATGTGCTGAGTCTTGGTGTGCACCAGCTGCTCGGGACGCGGATTCCGACCCATGCGGCCGTGTCCGCCTCCGTCGAGCTGGCCCGGGTCGTACTCGGTGACGGGCGGGCCAAGTTCGTCAACGCCGTGCTGCGGAAGGTCGCGCAGGACGACCTGGACACCTGGATCGAGCGCGTCGCGCCGCCCTATGACGAGGACCCCGAGGATCACCTGGCCGTCGTGCACTCGCACCCGCGCTGGGTCGTCTCCGCGCTGTGGGACTCCCTCGGCGGCGGCCGCGCCGGCATCGAGCGGCTGCTGGAGGCGGACAACGAGCGGCCCGAGGTGACCCTGGTCGCGCGCCCCGGGCGGGCCACGACCGAGGAGTTGCTCCGGGAGGAGGCCGCCGTCGCGGGGCGCTGGTCGCCGTATGCCGTGCGGCTCACCGAAGGCGGTGAGCCCGGTGCGATCGAGGCCGTACGGGACGGTCGTGCGGGTGTGCAGGACGAAGGCAGTCAGCTCGTGGCCCTGGCGCTGGCCAATGCTCCCCTGGACGGCCCGGACGAGAAGTGGCTCGACGGGTGTGCCGGGCCGGGCGGGAAGGCGGCGCTGCTCGGTGCGCTGGCCGCCGAGCGGGGGGCGACACTGCTCGCCTCCGAGAAGCAGCCGCACCGGGCCGGTCTGGTGGCCAAGGCCCTGCGCGGCAACCCCGGGCCGTACCAGGTCATCGCGGCGGACGACACCCGCCCGCCGTGGCGGCCCGGCTCCTTCGACCGCGTCCTGATGGACGTCCCCTGCACCGGGCTCGGCGCGCTGCGCCGACGGCCCGAGGCGCGCTGGCGGCGCCGTCCCGAGGACCTGGACGGGTTCGGGCCGCTGCAGCGCGCCCTGCTGCGCACCGCACTGGACGCCGTACGGGTCGGCGGAGTCGTCGGCTACGCCACCTGCTCGCCGCATCTCGCCGAGACCAGGGCCGTCGTCGACGACCTGCTCAAGCAGCACCCGGACGCCGAGCTGATCGACGCGCGCCCCCTGCTGCCGGGCGTACCGGACCTCGGCGACGGCCCCGACGTACAGCTGTGGCCGCATCTGCACGGGACCGACGCCATGTATCTGGCGCTCTTCCGGAGGACCGGCTGACTTCGCGCGGCGCCGTCCTCGACATCCCATGAACGTCACAGGTCCGGACCGGCGCGAACAAACGTGCCCGGACATGGCAGGCTTGGGTCATGGCCGTGCAGATCAACCCCAGCATCCTGTCCGCCGACTTCGCCCGCCTCGCGGACGAGGCGAAGGCGGTCGAAGGAGCCGACTGGCTCCACGTCGACGTCATGGACAACCATTTCGTCCCGAACCTCACGCTCGGCGTGCCGGTCGTAGAGTCGCTGGCCCGTGCGACGGACACCCCGCTGGACTGCCATCTGATGATCGAGGCCCCCGATCGCTGGGCTCCGCAGTACGTTGAAGCGGGGGCCTCGTCCGTCACCTTCCATGTCGAGGCGGCCGCCGCGCCGGTCCGGCTCGCCCGGGAGATCCGGGCCAAGGGCGCCCGCGCCTCGATGGCCCTGAAGCCCGCCACGCCCATCGAGCCGTACGAGGACCTGCTCCCCGAGCTCGACATGCTGCTGATCATGACGGTTGAGCCGGGCTTCGGCGGGCAGGCGTTCCTCGACATCATGCTTCCCAAGATCCGCCGTACCCGCGAGCTGATCAGCAAGCACGGCCTCGAACTGTGGCTCCAGGTGGACGGCGGAGTCTCCGCCTCCACCATCGAGCGCTGCGCCGAGGCCGGCGCGGACGTGTTCGTCGCGGGTTCGGCGGTGTACGGAGCGGAGGACCCGGCGCACGCGGTACGTGCACTGCGCACCCAGGCGGAGACGGTGACCGCCAAGGCGAGCTGGGCGTGCGACCACTGAGCCAAGACAACGTGAACGGCGCCCATCAGGGCGGATCAAGTGCGCCGAATCTGCAAGGATGAACGGCGAATCCAGAGTGTGAACAGCAGTGAGGAGATCGCCGTGTCGGGTATGTCGGCGGGCCGGTCAGCAGTGCGGATGGGACCCGCTGAGCTGGTGCAGGCGGCGGCCATGGCCCGCCGCTTCTACCTCGAGGGCAAGTCCAAGATCCAGATCGCGGAGGAGTTCGGCGTCAGCCGCTTCAAGGTGGCCCGGGTCCTGGAGACGGCTCTCGAACGGGATCTCGTACGTATCGAGATCCGCGTCCCGGCCGAGCTGGACGCCGACCGCTCGGACGCGCTGCGTGCCCGCTACGGCCTCAGGCACGCCGTCGTGGTGGAGTCCCCGGCCGAGGCCGAGGAGACGCCCGACCCGGAGAACCTCGGTGAAGTGGCCGCCGACCTGCTCGGTGAACTGGTCAACGAGGGCGATGTGCTCGGCCTTGCCTGGGGCCGCTCCACCATCCACATGGCCGCGGCCCTGGACCGGCTGCCGCCGTGCACGGTGGTGCAGCTGACGGGCGTGTACGACGCCGGGACCGCCGAGCGCGGCTCCGTCGAGGCCGTGCGCCGCGCCGCCCAGGTCTCCGGCGGCGACGCCCACCCGATCTACGCGCCGATGCTGCTGCCGGACGCGGCGACCGCGGCCGCGCTGCGCAACCAGACCGGGATCGCCCGGGCCTTCGAGTACTTCGACAAGGTCACGGTCGCCTGCGTCTCCATCGGTTCCTGGGAGCCGGGCATCTCGACGGTGCACGACATGCTCAGCGACGAGGAGCGCGCGCACTACGCCTCGCTCGGCGTCGCCGCCGAGATGTCCGCGCACCTCTTCGACGGCCAGGGCCGCCGGGTCGGCCGGGACCTCGGCGAGCGGTGCATCACCGTCAAGGCCGACCAGCTCCGCCGTATCCCCGAGGTCGTCGCGATCGCGGGCGGGGCGCGCAAGGCGTCCGCCATCGACGCGGTGCTGCGCTCCGGGCTCGTCACCAGCCTGGTGACGGACACGTCGGCCGCGGACGTCCTGATGACCGCGGGCCCGACGCCGAAGCCGGCGCTCAACAGGGCCGACCCGGACGGGATCTGACAGGTGGTCAGGACAATTGCCACGACTCGTTCAGGGCGGTACTGAGATGACGGAACTCGTGGTCACGCTGGACCTCGACGGGGTCACGGACAAGGCGGGCCTGATGGACCGCGCCGTCCGTGCCCTGCAGCTGCCCGACTGGTTCGGACGCAACTGGGACGCCCTGGCCGACAGCCTTTCCGACCACAGCGTCTGGCCCGAGGCCGCCGTGGAGAAGGGGCTGCTGGTCGTCGTGCGGAACTGGCAGGCGTACGCCAAGGCGAGCCCCCAGGAGTGGGAGACCGCGCAGGAGGTGTTCGCCGATGCGGCGGACCGTACACCGGCACTCTGTGTGGCGCTGGCTCTCGGGGGTACGGCGCGATAGTGCTTGGAGGTTCCTCCGAAGGGGCCTCTGACCAGCCTGGATGATCTGCCCGTGCATCGCAATCCGGTCGACATGGGACAATGAAGTACGTGCTCTTCCCCCTGGCTGACCTGTCCGGGGGCCACCTCTGATCGACTGGGATGTGCAGCACGTGCGTTTCCTCAACGACATCCAGCCCCCGTACGACCTGACGTACGACGACGTCTTCATGGTCCCGAGCCGCAGTGCGGTCGGCTCGCGGCAGGGAGTGGACCTCAGCTCCCCGGACGGCACGGGCACCACGATCCCGCTGGTCGTCGCCAACATGACCGCCATCGCCGGCCGCCGCATGGCCGAGACGATGGCCCGGCGCGGTGGCCTCGTCGTCATCCCCCAGGACATTCCGATCGAGGTCGTCACCGAGGTCGTCTCCTGGGTGAAGAGCCGCCACCACGTCCTGGACACCCCGATCGTGCTGGCCCCGCACCAGACCGTCGCCGACGCGCTGGCCCTGCTGCCCAAGCGCGCACACAACGCCGGTGTGGTCGTCGACGAGGACGGCCGGCCGGTCGGCGTCGTCACCGACCAGGACCTGACCGGCGTGGACCGCTTCACGCAGCTCGAGGTCGTCATGTCCCGGGATCTGCTGCTCCTGGACGCGGACATCGACCCGCGTGAGGCGTTCAACCGGCTCGACCACGCCAACCGCCGCTACGCGCCCGCCGTGGACACGGACGGCAGGCTCGCCGGCATCCTGACCCGCAAGGGCGCCCTGCGCGCCACGCTGTACACGCCGGCCACCGACGCGCAGGGCAGGCTGCGCATCGCCGCAGCCGTCGGCATCAACGGCGATGTCGCGGGCAAGGCCAAGCAGCTGCTCGATGCGGGCGTGGACACGCTCGTCATCGACACGGCGCACGGCCACCAGGAGTCGATGATCAGCGCGGTGAAGGTGGTGCGCGCCCTCGACCCGCAGGTCCCGATCGTCGCCGGCAACATCGTCGCCGCCGAGGGTGTGCGCGACCTGATCGAGGCGGGCGCGGACATCATCAAGGTCGGCGTCGGTCCCGGTGCCATGTGCACCACCCGCATGATGACCGGCGTCGGCCGGCCGCAGTTCTCCGCGGTGCTGGAGTGCGCGGCCGAGGCGAAGAAGTACGGCAAGCACGTGTGGGCCGACGGCGGTGTCCGTCACCCGCGCGACGTCGCCATGGCCCTGGCGGCCGGTGCGTCGAACGTGATGATCGGCTCGTGGTTCGCGGGCACCTACGAGTCCCCCGGCGACCTGCAGCAGGACGCGAACGGCCGCCTCTACAAGGAGTCGTTCGGCATGGCCTCCGCGCGTGCCGTCCGCAACCGGACGTCGGAGGAGTCGGCGTACGACCGCGCCCGCAAGGCGCTGTTCGAGGAGGGCATCTCCACCTCCCGCATGTTCCTCGACCCGGTCCGTCCCGGCGTCGAGGACCTGATCGACTCGATCATCGCCGGCGTCCGCTCCTCCTGCACCTACGCCGGTGCGGGCTCCCTGGAGGAGTTCGCCGAGAAGGCGGTGGTCGGCATCCAGAGCGCGGCCGGCTACGCGGAGGGCAAGCCGCTGCACGCCAGCTGGAGCTGAGCGAAGTCCCTTGCCGACGGCCCCCGTTGAAAATCGGGGGCCGTCGGCATGCCTGGGCTCTACCGTCGGGTGCATGGAGATCACCGTCTGCCGGGCCGCCGATGTGGGGCTGCTCGACCAGTACATCCCCTCGCCCGGAGTGACCTCGTTCCACGCCCGGCGCTTCGCCCGGCAGGAGGCGGGGGACTGCACGTATCTGCTCGCCTGGCTGGAGGGCCGGCCCGTGGGGCACACGGAGATGCGCTGGATCGGCTGCGAGGCGCCCGAAGTGGCCGTGGACTGCCCCGAGATCGGCGGGCTGGGCGTCTGGCCCGAGCAACTCCGCTCGCGCGGGATCGGCACCCGACTGATCCGAGCGGCTGAGGAGTTGGCCCGGGAACGGGCCCTGCCGGTCGTCGGTATCGGTGTCGGCAGGGACAACCCGCGCGCGGCCGCGCTGTACGCGCGGCTCGGGTATCGCCCGGTGACGGACTACCTCGACCGCTATACGTACGTCGACGCGGACGGTGCCGAGCGCGAGTGCATCGACGCCTGCACCTTCCTCGTGAAGGAGCTGCGCTGAGCAGCCGTACGCAACGCTCGACAGCCCCCGCGCAACGAACGCCCACCCGGATGCGATGAACGCAATGATCTTGCAGGTATGCGCAAGGTTGCTGCATTTCGCCTGCGAAGGCATGCCCCGTAAGGTCATGCCCTGTACGTGGCGTGGCAGGGACCCCGCTCGGTGGGTTCCTGCTCGCGCAGGGGTGCCGCCGGTCCCCGCCGCCCTGACCGCAGTGACGAAGGAGTCAGCGCGTGCTCGATCAAGGCGCACCCCCGCAGGACCGCACCACGAACGCCCCACCGTCCCCGGGCGTCGGCGCGCGCCTCATGCGCCGCAAGCCGGTGGAACGCCTGGTCGCGGAGGGCGGCCAGGGTGAGGGAGGGGCCCTGCGCCGCTCCCTGGGACTGTGGCAGCTCACCATGATCAGCATCGGCGCCACCCTCGGCACCGGCATCTTCGTGGTCCTCGGCGAGGCCGTGCCCAAGGCCGGTCCCGCCGTCACCCTGTCCTTCGTCATCGCCGGTCTGACCGCCCTCTTCTCGGCCCTCTCGTATGCCGAGCTGGCGGGCACCATCCCGGTCGCCGGATCCTCGTACTCGTATGCATACGCAACCATGGGCGAGCTGATCGCCTGGATCTGCGGCTGGTGTCTGGTCCTGGAGTACGGCGTCTCGGTCGCCGCCGTGGCCGTCGGCTGGGGCGAGTACCTCAACGAACTGCTCGACGGGACCATAGGGGTCACCATCCCGGACGCCCTGTCCGCCCCGCCCGGCGACGGCGGCATCTTCAACCTGCCCGCGCTGATCGTGGTCCTGCTGGCCATGACGTTCCTGCTGGGCGGCGCCCGGGAGTCCGCCCGCGCCAACACGGTCATGGTCTGTGTGAAGATCGCCGCGCTGGTGCTCTTCTGCGCCATCGGCATCCAGGGCTTCAGGTCCGGGAACTACGCGCACTTCATGCCGCTCGGCATGGCGGGCGTGAGCGCCGCCGGTGCCACGCTCTTCTTCTCCTACATCGGCTTCGACGCCGCCTCCACCGCAGGTGAAGAGGCCAAGAACGCCCAGCGCGACCTGCCCCGGGCCATCATGCTGTCGCTCGTCATCGTCACCGCGCTGTACGTCCTCGTCGCCGCCGTCGCCGTCGGCGCCAAGCCCTGGCGGCGGTTCAACGACTCGGAGGCAGCGCTCGCCCAGATCATGCGCGACGTCACCGGCCAGTCCTTCTGGGGCACCCTGCTCGCCGCCTGCGCCGTCGTCGCCATCGCGAGCGTCGTGCTGACCGTTCTCTACGGCCAGACCCGCATCCTCTTCGCGATGTCCAGGGACGGGCTCGTCCCCAAGGTGTTCGGCAAGGTCCACCCGAAGACCGGCGCGCCGCGCGCGAACACGGTGATCGTCTCCCTGTTCTGCGGAGTCCTGGCCGCCGCGATCCCGCTCGGCCAGCTCGCCGACGCCACCAGCATCGGCACCCTCTTCGCCTTCGCGCTGGTCAACATCGCCGTGGTCGTGCTGCGCCGGACCCGCCCGGCCATGCCCCGCACCTTCCGGGTGCCGCTCTCCCCGGTGCTGCCCGCCCTGGGCTTCGCGTTCTGCATCTGGATGATGGGCAGTCTGTCCACCGTCACCTGGGTGGTCTTCGGGGTCTGGATGGCGGTCGGGCTCGTGTTCTACTTCGGGTACGGCTATCGCCGCTCCCGCCTTGCCACGCGAGAAGAACTCGCAACTCCAGACGTACTCGCGACTCCAGAGAAGTGAACCACCAGCAGTGCTGAACGATCTCGACGAACGCATCGTGCACGCCCTCGCCGAGGACGCCCGCCGCTCCTACGCGGACATCGGGCAGCTCGTCGGCCTGTCCGCGCCCGCCGTGAAGCGGCGCGTGGACCGGCTGCGTGCCACGGGCGCCATCACCGGCTTCACCGTTCGGGTGGACCCGGGGGCGCTCGGCTGGGAGACCGAGGGGTTCGTCGAGATCTACTGCCGGCACAACACCTCGCCGGAGGTCATCCGGCGAGGCCTTGAGCGCTACCAGGAGGTGGTGGCCGCCTCCACGGTCACCGGCGACGCGGACGCGATCGTGCAGGTCTTCGCCTCCGACATGCGCCACTTCGAACGGGTCCTGGAGCGGATCGCCGGGGAGCCGTTCGTCGAGCGCACCAAGTCCGTGCTGGTGCTGTCGCCGCTGCTGCGCCGCTTCTCGTCGGGGTCACCGACGTAATTCACCCGACGGGATCGCCGCACGCGCCTACCATCGGTGCCATGACCTGGCGACATTGATCCACCAGCCGTGCCTCCCGAGGGCCGCCTCGGACGCCGTACCTCCGGCATCCGATCCGTCCCTGCGGGAAGGCCTCATGACACTCTCACCTGCGCGCGTGCCCGTCACCGCCGGCGTCCGCCGGCTCACGGCCACGCTCTACGGCTACGCGTTCCTCGACGACTTCGTCCTGCTCTACCCGGTGTACGCGCTGCTGTTCAGCGACACCGGTCTGTCCGTCTGGCAGATCTCCTCCCTCTTCGCCCTCTGGTCCCTCACCGGCGTGCTGCTCGAGGTGCCTTCCGGCGCCTGGGCCGACGCCGTCTCCCGACGGCTGCTGCTCCGGCTCGGCCCGCTGCTCACCGCTGTCGGCTTCGCCCTGTGGGTGCTCACCCCTTCGTACTGGGCCTTCGCCGTGGGGTTCGTCCTGTGGGGCGCGCGCGGAGCACTCGGCTCCGGTGCGCTGGAGGCGCTGGTGTACGAGGAACTGGAACGGCTCGGTGAGGCCGATCAGTACGCCAGGATCATGGGCCGGGCCCGGGCCGCCGGACATGTCGCGATCATGGCGGCCATGGCGCTCGCCGGACCCGTGTTCGCCTGGGGCGGCTACCCCGCCGTCGGAGCGGCGAGCGTGCTGGCCTGCCTCGCGAGCGCCGCGACGGCGACCCGGTTCCCGGAGGACCGGGCGGTGCCCGAGGCCGACGCCGAGGACTGGTCCACGACTCTGCGGGAGGGGCTCGCCGCCGTCCGCCGCGACCGGTCGCTGCGCGGAGCGCTCCTGCTCGTCCCGGCGGTGGGGGCCGTCTGGGAGGCGCTCGACGAGTACACGCCGCTGCTGGTGCGGGACACCGGCGTGGCGGAGACGACGGTCCCCTATCTGCTGTTGCTGATCTGGGCGGGAGCGACCGCCGGGGGCCTGCTGGCCGGGCCGTGGGAACGCCTGGGTACGGCGGGACTGGCGGCGGTCCTCACGGCGGCCGCGCTCGCCATGGCCCTGGGCGCCGCGGCCCGGACCCCTGCCGCCCTGGGCCTGTTGGCGCTCGCCTTCGGAGGCTTCCAGCTGGCGACGGTACTGGCCGACGTCCGTCTCCAGCAGCGCATCGACGACACTCGCCGGGCCACCCTGACCTCGGTCGCGGGCCTGGGCAGCGACCTCGCCACGGTCGCCGCGTACGGCGGCTACGCGGCGATCGAGACGAGAGCTGCGCACAGCACCGCGTTCGCGCTGTTCGCGGTGCCCTATCTGGTGACGGCGATGCTGCTGGTGCTCAAGTGGCCGTTGCGGTCCCGGCGGAGCATCCCGTAGGTTGTGCGGCGCCGTTACCGACGGGTAGCACTGGCGGGTAACTCCAAGGGGGAGAGCATGCGCCGGCTCATCGGCCGTCCCAGCACGGTCCGCGCCCGGATCGTCGCGCTCGCGCTCGCTCCCGTGCTGGCCCTGCTGGTGCTGTGGAGCTTCGCGATGGTGTCCGTCACCGGGGAGCTGCGCGCGCTCGTGCGGGTGCAGGGGGTCTATGAGGAGTTCGGCACCCCCGTCGACACGGCGATCGGGCAGATCCAGATCGAACGGCGGCTCTCCGCCGCGTACTTGGGCACGGACCGCCGTACGCCGCCCGTCGCCGGCCTGCTGGAGCAGCAGCGCCGTACGGACCGGGCCGTGGACGCCATGCGCGACGCGATCCGGTCCGGGGACCGGGGCCGGCTCTCCCGGCGCCAGCGGCAGGCGCTGGACGCCATGGTCACGACCGTCGGCAGGCTGGAGGGGCTGCGGGAGCAGGTGCTGTCCCGGGACATCTCCTGGGACCGGGCGGTGAGCGAGTACAGCGCGCTGGTGGAACCCGGCTTCGACGTCGAGTCGACGCTCACCGCCCTGCAGGCCGGGCAGCTGGCGCGGGAGGCCCAGGTCGTCGTCGAGCTGGTCCGGGTACGGGAGTTCGTGTCGCGGGAGGACGCGCTGGTCGCCGGAGCGCGGGCGGCCGGGACGCTGACCGACCGGCAGTACGACACGCTCACGTCGGCCGTCGAGGACCGGCGGGTCTTCGAGCGGACGTATGTGCCCGACCTGCCGGGTGACTCGCGGGCGCTGTTCGAGGAGTTCCAGCGCGGCCAACTGCACCGGAACTTGGTGAGCAGTGAGGACGCGCTGCTGCGGGCGGGAGCGTCGGGGGCGGGGAACGCCGTCGCGGCCGGCTCCTGGCGCTCCACCACCGACCGTGCGGTCAAGCAGTACATGCGGCTGTGCACCCGGTCCGCCATGAACTCCGCCGGGCGCGGGCGGGAGTTCGCCTACCGGGAGCTGGCCAGGGCCGCGGCGGTGGGAGTGGTCGGGCTGGCCGCCGTGGGACTGTCGCTGTGGTTCGCGGTGCGGGGCGCCCGTCGGATCTCGCTGCGGCTGGAGACGCTGCGGGACACCGCCGATCTGCTGACCGCCCGTCAACTGCCCGACGTCATGGCCAGGTTGAGTGCCGGCGAGGATGTGGACGCGGTCACCGAGGCGCCGCCGCTCGCGGACGGGGAGGCGGGTGCGGACGAGATCGGCGACGTGGGGCGGTCCTTCAACGCCGCGCGCCTCGCCGCCGTCGAGGCGGCCGTACAGCAGGCGAACCTGCGTCGTGGGCTGTCCGCGGTGCTGCTCAACATCGCCCGCCGCAACCAGTCGCTCGTGCACCGGCAGCTGAAGCTCGTCGACACGCTGGAGCGGCGCACGGACGACCCGGATGTTCTGGAACAGCTCTTCCGCATCGACCATCTCACCACCCGTATGCGGCGCCACGCCGAGAACCTGATCGTCCTCTCCGGCTCGGCGCCCGGCCGCAGATGGCGGCGACCGGTTCCCGTAGCCGACGTCGTCGCCTCCGCGGTCGGCGAGATCGAGGCGTACGCACGGGTCGAGGTGCCGCCGATGCCCCCGGTGGGCGTCGCGGCGGACGCCGTCGCCGACGTCGTCCACCTGATCGCCGAGCTCGTCGAGAACGCCACGGTGTTCTCCCCGCCGGACACCCGCGTGACCATGCGCACCGCACGGGCCGACAGCGGCTTCGTCCTGCAGATCGACGACCGGGGGCTCGGGTTCGACGCCGGGCAGCTGGAGGAGGCGGATCGGACGATCAGGAATCCGGGCGGCTTCGACCCCACCCGGCACGACAGGCTCGGGCTGTACGTGGTGGGTCGCCTCGCCGCCCGGCACGGGATCGAGGTGACGTTCGGCCCGTCGCCGTACGGCGGGACGACGGCGGTGGTGACCCTGCCGGAAGGGGTGCTGGCGGAGGAGGGCGTGCCGGCCCGGGCCTCCCTGCCGTGAGCGACGAGCACTGGTACGAGGACGAGACCGGGGCGATGGTGCGGCCGTACACCGTCACGCGGGGGCGGACCCGGCCTTCCGACCGGCACCGGATCGATCTGATGTCGCAGGTCACCGCCGTGCATGCCGAGATGCCGCCGGGTGTCGACCACACGGGCGCCGCGCTGCTCGCCCTGGTGCGCCAGGGGCCCCGGCCCGTCGTCGAGCTCGCCGCGGACGCCGATCTGCCGTTGACCGTGGTGCGCGTGCTGCTGGGGGATCTGGCCGAGGCCGGGCTTGTGCGGGTTGATGCGCCGCGGCGCGTGTCGGCGGGCGGGCCCGCGGATGATCCTGAGTTGCTCCGGGAGATCGTCGAGCGGTTGCGGGAGCTTTAGCGCTCCGCGGGGGGCTTCTGTGTGTTGTGGGGCGTCTGCGGCTGCGTCGTGGCTGGTCGCGCCCGCGCGGCGGAGCCGCATATCGACACAGCCCCGCGTCCCTTCAGGGCGCCACCGACCCGGCAGTCTCGCGCAGCGCAACGAATCGCCGTCGGACCGATGGTGCACGCAACGAACCGCTCACCGGCGCGCAACGGCTCCTTCTTGCTGGGCCGAGCCCAGCGACCGTACCGTCTATCTGGCCCCCCGAACCCTCCGTACCGCTGAGGAACACGCATGCGTACCGCCC
Organism: Streptomyces sp. NRRL S-646; assembly: GCF_000720765.1. Lineage (GTDB taxonomy): Bacteria > Actinomycetota > Actinomycetes > Streptomycetales > Streptomycetaceae > Streptomyces. The sequence continues at coordinate 90,135 of NZ_JODC01000022.1, read as the reverse complement.
TGCTCCAGAGCTCCGGTCGTCCCGGGTCCGTTGCCGAGAACCTCAAGGTGCTCGACGCGGCTGCCGGGCGTGCCGCTGCCGCGGGCGCCCTGCTGCTGGCCGCGCCGGAGATGTTCCTGACCGGGTACGCGATCGGCGACGACATCGGCCGTCTCGCCGAGCCCGCCGACGGCGAGTCCGCGGACGCGATCGCCGACATCGCAGGACGGCACGGGCTCGCGATCGCGTACGGGTACCCGGAGCGGGACGGCGAGAGCGTCTTCAACTCCGCGCAGATGATCTCCGCCGAGGGCATCCGCCTCGCGAACTACCGCAAGACCCACCTCTTCGGCTGCTTCGAGCGCGACCACTTCACTCCGGGCGAGCAGCCGATCGTCCAGACCGAGCTCGGCGGGCTCACCGTCGGCCTCATGATCTGCTACGACGTCGAGTTCCCGGAGAACGTCCGCGCCCACGCCCTGGCCGGCACCGACCTGCTAGTCGTGCCGACGGCCCAGATGCACCCGTTCCAGTTCGTCGCCGAGTCGATGATCCCGGTGCGCGCCTTCGAGAACCAGCTGTACGTCGCGTACGTCAACCGCGTCGGGCAGGAAGGGGAGTTCGACTTCGTCGGCCTCTCCGCGCTGGCCGGTCCCGACGGAGTCGCCCGCGCCCGCGCCGGACGCGGTGAGGAACTGGTGTTCGCCGACGCCGACCCCGCCTTCCTCGCCGCCTCCCGCGAGGCGAACCCGTACCTGAAGGACCGCCGCCCCGGTCTCTACGGGTCCCTCGTCTGATCCCCTCACCCCGTTCTCGTACTTTCTGTGCAAGGAGTCCGTACCCCATGACGTCCACCGTGCCCAACGCCGTCGAGCACGCAGACGAGCAGCAGCTGCCGCCGATCACCATGTTCGGGCCGGACTTCCCGTACGCCTACGACGACTTCCTCGCCCACCCGGCGGGTCTCGGCCAGATACCGGCGACCGGGCACGGCGCCGAGGTCGCGGTCATCGGCGGCGGACTGTCCGGCATCGTGGCCGCCTACGAGCTGATGAAGATGGGCCTCAAGCCGGTCGTGTACGAGGCCGACCGGATCGGCGGCCGCCTGAGGACCGTGGGGTTCGAGGGCTGCGACCCGTCCCTCACCGCCGAGATGGGCGCGATGCGCTTCCCGCCCTCCTCGACAGCCCTGCAGCACTACATCGACCTGGTGGGACTCGAGACCCGGCCGTTCCCCAACCCCCTTGCCGAGGCGACCCCTTCGACCGTCGTCGACCTCAAGGGGGAGTCGCACTACGCCGAGACGGCCGACGACCTGCCGCAGGTCTACCGCGATGTCGCCGAGGCATGGAACAAGTGCCTCGAAGAGGGCGCCGACTTCTCCGACATGAACCGTGCCCTGCGCGAGCGTGACGTGCCGCGCATCCGCGAGATCTGGGCGAAGCTGATCGAGAAGCTCGACAACCAGACCTTCTACGGGTTCCTCTGCGACTCCGAGGCCTTCAAGTCCTTCCGCCACCGCGAGATCTTCGGCCAGGTCGGCTTCGGCACGGGCGGCTGGGACACCGACTTCCCCAACTCCATCCTGGAGATCCTGCGGGTCGTCTACACCGAGGCCGACGACCACCACCGCGGCATCGTCGGCGGCAGCCAGCAGCTCCCGGTGCGGCTCTGGGAGCGCGAGCCCGAGAAGATCGTCCACTGGCCGTACGGGACCTCCCTCAAGTCCCTGCACGTGGACGGCGAGCCCCGCCCGGCCGTGACCCGGCTGCACCGCACGGCGGGCAACCGGATCACCGTGACCGACGCGAACGGCGACATCCGCACCTACCAGGCGGCGATCTTCACCGCCCAGTCCTGGATGCTGCTCTCGAAGATCGCCTGCGACGACTCGCTCTTCCCGATCGACCACTGGACGGCCATCGAGCGGACCCACTACATGGAGTCCAGCAAGCTCTTCGTGCCCGTCGACCGCCCGTTCTGGCTCGACAAGGACGAGGAGACGGGCCGGGACGTCATGTCGATGACACTCACCGACCGTATGACGCGCGGGACCTATCTCCTCGACGACGGCCCGGACAAGCCGGCCGTCATCTGTCTCTCGTACACGTGGTGCGACGACAGCCTGAAGTGGCTGCCGCTGTCCGCGAACGAGCGGATGGAGGTCATGCTGAAGTCGCTCGGCGAGATCTACCCGAAGGTCGACATCAGGAAGCACGTCATCGGCAGCCCGGTGACCGTGTCCTGGGAGAACGAGCCCTACTTCATGGGCGCGTTCAAGGCCAACCTGCCCGGCCACTACCGCTACCAGCGGCGTCTGTTCACGCACTTCATGCAGGACCGGCTGCCCGAGGACAAGCGGGGCATCTTCCTCGCCGGCGACGACATCTCCTGGACGGCCGGCTGGGCCGAGGGCGCGATCCAGACCGCGCTGAACGCGGTCTGGGGCGTCATGCACCACTTCGGCGGCGAGACCGACGCGACCAACCCCGGGCCGGGCGACGTGTACGACGAGATCGCGCCGGTGGAGCTGCCGGAAGACTAGATTCCGGCGGCGCGCACGGACTCGTAGACCTCGGCGGCCACGTCCTTCAGCTCCTGGGCGTCCCGCGCGCCGCCCTGGAGCTCGAAGAAGAACTCGTCGAGGCCGCTCAGGGCATGGGCTGCGAGGTCCTCGACGATCTGGGCGACGCTGCCCTGGAACGGGGAGCGGTCGGCCCCGTCGTACGCCTTGGGCGTGTACCGGGCGTTCACTCGCACCACCGTCTCGATCGGCTCGATGCGGCCGCGCTCGGCCGCCAGGTCCTGCAACTGACGCCACTGCGCGGCCAGTTGCTCGGCACCCATGGCGATGGGCATCCAGCCGTCGGCGCGGTCGATGAGCCGGGTCATCGCCTTCCTGCTGTTGGTGGGCAGCAGGATCGGGATGGGTCGGGCGGGCTTGGGCCCGACCACGGCGGAGGCGATCTTGGTGATCCGGCCGTCGTACGTCACCGGGTCCGGGCCCCACACGGCCCGGCAGACGTCGATGATCTCGTCCAGGACCCGGCCCCGCTCCTCGAACGGTGCCACGCCCGCGGCCGCGTACTCGTCGAGCGACCAGCCCGTGCCGAGACCCGCCAGCACCCGGCCACCGCCGGCCGCATCCAGCGTGGCGAGCGACTTGGCCAGCTGGAAGGGGTTGTGCAGCGGGGCCACCAGGATGCTTGTGCCGAGCCGGACCCGCTCCGTCGCCGCGGTGGCCAGGGTCAGCGTCACCAGGGGGTCCGGCACGCCCCGGTACACGTCGGGCCATGGCAGGCCCTCGACGCCGTACAGACCCTGGGTCGCGGGTTCGGGGAAGAGCGCGCGCTCGTAGACCCACAGGCTCTGGTAGCCGATCTGTTCGGCGGTGCGTGCCACGTCGGGCACATCGCGTCCTATGTCGTACTGCCGCGCTTGGGGAAGGCTCAGTCCCAGCCGGATGGCCATGCGTCCGCTCCTTTGCGTCGGTTCAACAGTCAACCTAACTGGGGAGCGGCGTGAGCAACATGCGGCCTGCGAAGCCCACAGCCGTATCCAGCCGTTCGGTGAACTCGGCGGCGACCTCGGGCAGTCCGCGCAGGGCCCACAGCGCCCGTGCCGCGGTCCAGGTGGCGTCCCGGGCGCGCTCCAGACTCCAGGCGCCGAGCAGATGGGTGAGCGGGTCGGCGATCTGGAGGAGGTCGGGGCCGGGCATCAGATCTTCGCGGATCCGCTCCTCCAGCGAGACGAGGAGGTCGCCCACGCGATCGAACTCGTCTTCCAGTTCGGCCGGTTCGCAGCCCAACGTACGACAGCTGTCCACGACGGCGAGCGCCAGGTCGTGGCCGATGTGCGCATTGATGCCCGCCAGCGCGAACTGCAGCGGTCGTACTCCGGGATGGCGGCGGAGCTGGAACAGGGGCCGCCAGCAGGCGGGCGGACGCCGCTCGTAGGTGACCGCGTCGACGGCGGCGAGATAGCGCTGCGCGAACCGTACGTCCAGCGTGGTCGCCGCCCGCGCGTCCGCGAACCGATGGGCGTCGATGCTCCGGTCGACGGCCTCGGTGACGGCGAGGTAGACGCGGTTGAAGACCGCGACACCGTCCCGTTCGGGCAGGGTCGCGTCGAGGGCGCGCATCCGGGAGACGACTGCGTCTACAGAAGTGGTGAACTGTTCCAATTGCGCCATGGGGGAAGGGTCCCAGTCCTAGGCTGACGAGGGTGTCGGCGGGCCCGGCGCTTCCCCAGAACGGGGGAACGTGAGTGGGGGGAGCAGCACCGTGTCAGGCTTACGCGCGCAGCGGCTGGCCGCACGCAGGGCCGAGCGCAGACGGGCCCACCGGCGCAGCGCCATGGTCGCGGCGGCCTCCGTGGTCGTCGCCGTAGGCACCGCGACCGGCATGATGTCGGCGCTCGACGACGGGCGCGGCGCGGAACAGGCGAAGCCCGAGGTGACCAGTTCGCCGCGGGTCGAGCAACTGCCGGTCGTGCCCTCCGCGTCGGCCGCGGTCACCAAGTCCGCGTCCCCGAAGCCGAGTTCGTCCATGAAGGCGAGCCCGTCGCCCACCAGGACGGAGCAGAAGAGGGAGCCCGTCGAGGTGGCCGCCCGCCTCTACCGGCAGTCCGACTCCCACGTGCTCGACTGGGTCCGAGCGAACCCGCGCGACCCGCGCACGCCGGTCATAGCGTCCCGGATAGCCGACCAGCCGGCCGCCGTGTGGTTCGCCGACTACACGCCGGCGACCATCGCCTCCCGCGTCCGCGCGGTCACCTCGGACGCCGCGGCGCAGGGCCGGGTGCCAGTCGTCGTGCCGTACGCGATCCCCGGCCGCGACTGCGGAGGCGCCTCCAAGGGCGGGGCACCCGACCTCGCCGCGTACGACGCCTGGATCGAAAGGTTCGCGGCGGGGCTCGGCTCCGGCGAGGTCGTCGTCGTCCTGGAGCCCGACTCCATAGCCCAGTCCGACTGCCTCTCCGACCGTGCCCGCGCCGACCGGTTCGCCTCGCTGGCCCTCGCGGGCCGCGTCCTGAAGGCCGCGGACCCGAAGGCGCGGGTCTACTACGACGCCGGGCACTCCGGCTGGAACCCGGCCGCGCAGCAGGCCGCACTGCTGAAGAAGGCGGGTGCCGCGTCGGCCGCCTCCTCCGACGGGATCTTCAGCAACGTCTCCAACTTCCATACGACGCCGGACGAGATCGCCTACGACCGCCAGGTCCTCGCCGCCCTCGGCGGCGCCGCCGGCCTGGGCGCCGTCATCGACACCAGCCGCAACGGCAACGGCGCCCCGGCCGACGGCGAGTGGTGCGACCCCGCGGGCCGCAGGATCGGCCGGGCGCCCACGCTCAGCACCGGCGAGGCGCGCATCGACGCCTATCTGTGGGTGAAGCTGCCGGGGGAGTCGGACGGCTGCAAGGGGGCTCCGGGCACGTTCAGTCCGTCGTACGCCTATGACTTGGCCTCGTCGTAGGAGGACGTGCCCTCGTCCAGGAGTGGCTGCTGGGTCTTGAGATGCGCGGGTGCGAAGGCGTCCGCCCGGGCGTTGGCCCAGATCTGCCCGCCGAGCGGGCCGACCACGCCGTAGAGGATGACGCTGACGCCGCCGAGGACGCCGCCCGGGATCGCGGCCACGTCTGCGCCGAACTTCGGGCTGAGGCCGAAGAGAAGGGCGAAACCGGCGGCGGCCCAGTGGGCGGGCCGCCGACCGCGGTGGACAGCACCGAGCCCATGCCGTCGGCCGCGATCGCCGTGCCCGGTCTGTCGTCCAGGGGGTCGCCGGCCATCTCACCGACCGCCTTGACGTGCCCGGCGTTCTCGGCGACCAGGGCGATCACGACCGGGAGTGCCACGAGGATCGCCGACCACTGGAATGACGGTCCGTGGAAGGACGGCAGCCCGACCCAGTCCGCCTTGCCGACGCCGGAGAGGTCGCCAGTGGTCAGTGAGTTTGCTGGTCCTGCGGCCCTGCTCCCTGTCCTTCGTGGGCGTGGCCGCGGTGATCCGCGCAGGGCGGTACGAGCGCTGAAGACGGTTCGGACCATTGTCACGGCTGCCGTGCGCCTTTACGCTCGCACGGTCCTACTCATGAACTGCGTTCACATTCCTGACCCCTCGTTCGATGGATCGGAGTGCTCGATGAGTGGAAGATCCCGTGCCGCCGTCCTGCTGGCCGCGGTGGTGACCCTCGCAGCCGTCCTCGTCCCCTCCGCGCACGCGGCCCCCATGGCTCCCGACACCGCCGTCCTCGACGGCGCCCGGCTGCAGCGGACGAAGCTCCGCCTGGATCAGGGCGATCCACAACTGCAGCGCGCCCTGGGGGAGTTGACGACCCGCGCCGACAACTGGCTGACCCAGGGCTCCTGGACGGTCGTCGACAAGCCGAAGCCGGCACCCGGCGGCGACCTCCACGAATACCTGAGCCAGGCCCCCTACTGGTGGCCCACCCGGGCCCCGACGGCCGACAACCCGTGGGGCTGCCCGTATGTCCAACGGGACGGACAGCGCAACCCCGAGGTCGACTCCGGCACCGACCGCCAGGACGTCGAGAAGGTCTTCGACTCGGCCTACGACCTGTCCCTGGCCTGGTACTACACCGGCAAGCGGGCCTACGCCGAAAAGGCGGCCCAGGTCCTGCGCACCTGGTTCCTCGCCCCGGCCACCCGCATGAACCCCAACCTCGACCACGCCCAGTTCATCCCATGCAAGTACGACGGCCGGGCCATCGGCATCATCGACTTCTCGCAGTCGTACACCAGCGTCGTCGACGCCCTGGCGATCCTCGGTACGGGCGCCCCCGGCTGGACCAAGGCCGACCGGACGGGGATGTCCCGGTGGAATTCCGACTTCCTCGGCTGGCTGAGGAACAGCGCCTTCGGCAAGGAGGAGGGGGCGGCGGCCAACAACCACGGCACCTTCTACGACATGCAGCTCGCCGCCCTCGCCTACGCGACCGGCGACCGGGCACTGGCCCGCCGAACCGTCCTCGCCGCGCGTACGGGACGCATCGACCCGCAGATCGCGGCCGACGGCAGCCAGCCGCAGGAGCTCGCCCGGACGCGGAGCTGGCACTACTCCACCTTCGACCTGGTCGCGTACACCCGGCTCGCGGCGATCGGCCGGCACGTCGGCGTGAACCTGTGGGCCTATCAAGGGTCGGACGGGCAGGGGCTGTTCAAGGCCGCCGACTACCTCCTGCCCGCCGCGACCGGCTCCGCCGCATGGCCGCACCCTGAGCTGGAGTTCCACCGCTACGCGGCGAGCGACGTCGTACACGCGGCGGCGGACGCGGGTGACAAGGCCGCTCAGCAGGCCGTCCCGAAGCTGGAGACACCGCCCGGCGGTGACCTGTGGGCGCTGCGCCCGGCGGCCGAGCAGCTGGACTCGATAGCGGGCTGACCAGGTCCTTTCCGGCGGCCCTCCCGACCGGGGCTCCTGAGCGTCCGCTTAGGATGGAGCGTCCCCACCGCTTCGTCCCCTTGCTCAGGAGCCCCACCCGTGACCGCCGAAGCCACGATCGCCCCCGCCCCGGCCCATGGCCGGCTGATCCCCGTCACCGTCCACTTCGACGACCTGGACGCCCTCGGCCTGCTCCACAACGCCCGCTACCCGCTGATGGTCGAGCGGGCCTGGGCCGAGCTGTTCCAGGGGTACGGCTTCAGCTTCGAAGGTGACTGGGCCGCGGCGGGGGACGCCTGCAACGCGGTCAAGGAACTCCGGATCAGCTATGAGGCCCCGGTCACCCGGCCGGGCTCCTACGCGGTCCACCTCTGGCTGGAACGGCTCGGCAACACCGGACTGACCTACGGCTTCCGGTTCTGCTCACCGGACGGCTCTACGACATACGCGCACGGCATCCGGGTGCTGGTGCGGCTGGACTCGGAGACGATGCGCCCCGCGCCGTGGAGCGAGGGGTTCAGGGCCGCGGGTCGGGAACTGCTGCGCTCGGACGGCTGACCTCCGGGCGGCTGCGGTCGCCGGTGCGCAGAACGCCCGCGAAGGCCGCGAGACCGCACGCCAGGACCGTCACCAGCATGAACGACACCATCAGGCTCGTCGCCTGCGCCACCCCGCCGATGAGGCTGGGTGCGATCAGGCCCGAGGTGTACGTGATGGTCGCGACGCCCGCGATGGCCTGACTCGGGTTCGGGCCGCTGCGGCCCGCCGCCGCGAAGCACAGCGGCACGACGACCGCGATGCCGAGGCCGAGCAGCGCGAAACCGCCCATCGCCACGGCCGGATGACCCGCGACGACGATGAGCAGCCCGCCCAGGACCGCCAGTCCGCCGCCCGCCCGCACGGTGCGGACCGCGCCGAAGCGGTTGACCACCACGTCACCCACGAGCCGGGCCACCGCCATGGTGAGCATGAAACCGGTCGTGCACGCGGCGGCCAGGCCCGCCGAGGTGTCGAGCTGGTCGCGCAGATAGACCGCCGACCAGTCGAGGCTGGCGCCCTCCGCGAACACCGCGCAGAAGCCGACGGTGCCGATCAGCAGCGCGGACTTCGGCGGCAGCGCGAACCTCGGCGGCGGCTCCTCGTCCTCGGTGGCCTGTACGTCGAGCACCCAGCGGCAGGCCGGCACGCCGAGCAGAGTGAGGGTGGCCGCCGCCAGCGCGAAGTGCAGGCGCGCGTCCGAACCGAGGTGCGCGGCGAGCGTGCCGGCCGCCGAGCCGATCAGCGCGCCCGCGCTCCACATGCCGTGCAGGCTCGACATGATCGACCTGTCGAGCAGCCGCTCCACCTCGACCCCGAGCGCGTTCATCGCGACGTCGGCCATGCCCGCGCTCGCCCCGTACGCGAACATCGCCAGGCACAGCGTGAGCATGTTCGGCGCGAGCGACGGCAGGACGAGGGAGAGCGTCCACAGCGCGATCAGGCCGCGCAGCGCCGTACGGCTCCCGAAACGGTGACTGATCCGCCCGGCCAGCGGCATGGAGCAGGACGCACCGAACGCGGTGAACGCGAGGGCGAAGCCGAGCTGTCCGGCACTCAGCGAGGCATGCTCCTGGACCCACGGCACGCGGGTCGCGAACGAACCGGTGACGGCGCCGTGCACGGCGAACACGGCGGCCACGGCATACCGGGCCCGCCTCACCTCGCGCAGGTCGTAGACCACGTCGCTCATTCTCGGCCCCTCCCCTTCCCCATACGGTTCCCACCGGCGTCGCGTAAACTATCAGGAACCCTGCCTGATAGATAGAGGATTGTCGGCCGCCCGGACGCACGCCCGCCTCGGCCCGGTCCCGCCGATCTGGAAGGATCCCGGCATGCCCGCATCCCCCAGCACCGCCCGGGCCATCAACGACCGGCTCGCCCTGCGTCTGCTGCAGCAGGAGGGCCCGTTGACGGCAGGCCAGTTGAAGCAGCTGACCGGACTGTCGCGGCCGACGGTCGCCGACCTGGTGGAGCGCCTCACCGTGTCCGGCCTGCTCACCGTGGTCGGGGAGGCGGGGGAGCAGCGGCGCGGACCGAACGCGAAGCTGTACGGGATCGTCGCGGACCGCGCGCATCTCGCTGCCCTGGACGTCCGTACCGAGGGCGTGTCCGTGGTCGTCTCCGACCTGGTCGGCCGGGTGCTCGCCGAGGCGTCCCTGCCGATCGGCGGCGAGACGGGGACCGGCCCGGCGGTGGAGCAGGCGGTCGCGCTGGTCGAACGCGTGGCGAAGGAGGCCGGCGCCGACCGTCTCCACACCGTCGGAATCGGCGCCCCTGGCCTGATCGACCCGTCCACCGGCGAACTCCGCGACTCCTCGGGCCTGCCCGAGTGGCACCGCCGCCTCGTCGCCGCCCTCCAGGAGCGCCTCCCCGAGGCCCGCGTCAGCGTCGAGAACGAGACCAACCTCGCGGCACTCGCCGAACAGCGCGACGGTGCCGCCCAGGACCGCGACACCTTCGTCCTGCTGTGGCTCGGCCACGGCACCGGCGCGGCCGTGGTCCTGGAAGGCACTCTGCGCCGCGGCGCCTCCGGCGGCACCGGGGAGATCGGCTTCCTGCCCGTACCGGGGACGACCGCCCTGCCCTCGGCGACGGACTGCGACGGGGGATTCCACTCACTGGCGGGCTCGGCGGCGATCGTGGAGCTGGCACGGGAGCACGGGCTGACGGCGGAGGGGCCGGCGCATGAGCCCGTTGCCGCCGGGGTGGTGCGGGCGGCGGTGGGGCTGGTTTCGGGGGTCGGCGGGGTGGCCGAGGCAGCGGTTTCGGGGGTCGGCGGAGTGCCCGAGGCAGCGGTTTCGGGGGATGTCGGGAGGACGGTGGTGCCGCCCGGGCAATCGAGCGAGAGCCTGTCCGCCGCCCGTTTCCTCGACGCCCTCGCCGATCGCCTTGCCGTCGGTGTCGCCTCCGTGGTGGCGATCCTCGACCCCGGCTGCCTCGTCCTCGGCGGCGAGGTCGGCCAGGCGGGCGGCGACGGACTCGCCGCCCGCGTGGCCGAACGGGTCCGCCGTATGTCCCCGCTGCCCACCGAGGTCCGAGCGAGCGCCCTCGGTGGCAGTGCCGTACTCCGCGGAGCCCTGCTCACCGCGCGGGACGGCGCTCAGGACGAGCTGTTCGCGCCGCCCGGGCGGTGGTCCGCGCGGTGATCCGTGCCTCCCGAGCGGTATGCGACGGGCTCCAGCTCAGCGACGGGTGCGGTCGTGCAGCGCCTCGAAGGGGCGCGGGGAACTGCGCGACCAGCCACGATGTGCCCGCAGCCGAGACACCGCATTTCCCGCGGAGCGCTCAGATGCTCGTTGTACGGCGGGAGCAGCGACACCCAGCGCCACTTCCAGATGGTGCCGGCAGCAGCAGGATCCACAGGCCGAGCAGCACCTGCACACCGGCGAGCAGCCCGAAGCCCGTGCGGAGCCGGTCGCGGCGGCTCATCCGCGCGGCCCGGCGAGGTACTCCTCGAACGTCCCCTTGCCGACGGCGTGTTCCGGCGCGAGGTGGCCACCGTTGCGAAACTGCCGGTACGCCCTGCCCCACAGCGGCACGTTCACCACCGCCCGCCGACGCCCGGTCGCCTTCAGGTACGCGCGCGCCAGCGACTCGAATGTCCGGATCTCCGGCCCGCCCATGTCCTCGACCCGCCCCGCGGGAGCGCCGGCGGCCAGTTCGGCCAGCCGCGCAGCGACCTCCGCCACCTCGACCGGCTGGTCGCTCACGCGCGCCGGCAGCAGCATGACCGGCAGCTTGGCCAGCGCCTTGAACACCATCACGAGCAGATCGTGGAACTGGGTCGCGCGCAGCACGGTCCAGCCCAGCCCCGACTCCTCGATGAGCTTCTCGACGGCGAACTTGGTCCGGTAGTACGGATACGGCACCCGGTCGACGCCGACGATCGAGATGTAGACCAGGTGCCCCACCCCGGCCCGCCGCGCCGCCGCGACCAGGTTCTCGGCCGCCTTCTCGTCACCGCCGGTCTGCGTCGTCGCACAGTGCACGATCGTGTCCACGTCGGCGACCGCCGCCTCCAGCCCGGCACCGCCCTTGCGCAGATCGACGGCGTACGGCTGGGTGTGACGGCTGAGCACCCGCACCTCGTGCCCGTCCGACCGCAGCCGCTCGGTGACGAGCCGGCCGAGGGTTCCGGTGCCGCCGGTCACCAGGATCGTGGTCATGCTGTTCAGCCCCTTCGGACGCCGGGCTCTCCCGGGTGGAGCGCCCTACGTCAGCTCAGACTGAGCAGGCGCGTGGAATGTGACATACCACTACGCCTCCCGCGCGAGCTGCCGCCGGACGAAGCCCAGCTTGTCCGGGTTCAGCACCACCCGCACATGCGAGATCAGACCGTCCCGCACCTCGAACGCGACCATGCCGACCAGCGCGTCGCCCGCCCACGCGGCCAGTCCGGTCTCGCCGTTGACCTCGGCCGCCGTGAAGTCCAGGCCGGCCGCGAACCGCTCGGCGCCGCCCACCGCGAGCCGCGCCACCTTGTCCAGCCCCTCGACCGGCCGCCGGGCCGCGCTGACCTTGCCGCCGCCGTCGCTGGACCAGACCACGTCCGCGGTGAGCAGCTTCTCCAGCCCGGCCAGATCCCCGTCCCGGGCCGCCGTGAGGAACGACGCGACGAGCTCTTCCTGGCGCTGGGGCGCCGGCTCGAAACGGGACCGGTCCTCGCCCACCCGCTGCACCGCCCGCCGGTACAGCTGACGGCAGTTGGCCTCGCTCAGGTCCAGTACGCCGGCGATCTCGCGGTGCCCGTACCCGAACGCCTCCCGCAGCACGTACACCGCGCGCTCGGTCGGGCTGAGCCGCTCCAGCAGGATCAGCATCGCCATCGACACGGCATCGCGCTGCTCGGCCGACTCCAGCGGGCCGAGCGTGCCGTCCGAGGTGATCACGGGCTCCGGCAGCCAGGTTCCGACGTAGTGCTCGCGCCGGGCGCGGGCCGAGGTCAGACGGGTGAGGCAGAGGTTGGTGACGACCTTGGCCAGCCAGGCCCCCGGGTACTCGATGCCCGTGCGGTCGGCCCCGCTGAAACGCAGATAGGCGTCCTGGACCGTGTCCTCCGCCTCGTCGGCCGAGCCCAGCAGGCGGTAGGCGAGGCCGAACAGCCGCGGGCGGTGCGTCTCGAACTCGTCGGCGATCGCGCTGCTCATGCGCACCACCCTGCCAGAGCCCGTGGACGGGGGAGTTGTGAGGCCCGGCGGTGGGCAAGGGCCGTCGTCACCACCGCCGGACCGGTCTCGGAAGATCCGGAAAGGACTAGACCAAAGGGTCCACCAGGTGGGCCGGGTTGAGAAGTCCATCGACAGCGCCTGTGAGCCAACCCACACCGTTCGCCCGTATGGACCTCGATCAGGCGTGGCACACTGACTCTGTACCAGAAGCAGCGCACTCCGGGGTCGGTGAAAGTCCGAACCGGCGGTTACAGTCCGCGACCCGACCGCTTCCAGCGGCCGGTTGACCAGGTGAAATTCCTGGACCGACGGTTAAAGTCCGGATGGGAGGCAGTGCGCGGCGGGCGGGCATCCACGTATGCGCGCCGCCGTATCTGGGCTCGTCCTCGGGGCGGGTCCTGTCCGGCGTCGCCCCAGGTGCCCTCGCTCGTTCATTCTGTCGTCATCGACAGGCCCCGGAGTCCGTGCCCGAAGAGGCAGGAGGACCCGGGAAGTGTTCACCGGAATCGTCGAAGAGCTGGGCGAGATCACGGCCGTCGAAAACCTCGGCGACGCCTCCCGCTTCCGGCTGCGCGGCCCCGTCGTCACCGACGGCGCGAAGCACGGCGACTCCATCGCCGTGAACGGAGTCTGTCTCACCGTCGTCGACCACGAGGGCGACGAGTTCACCGCCGACGTCATGGCGGAGACCCTCGCCCGCTCCAGCCTCGGCGCCCTCGCCGTCGGCTCCCGCGTCAACCTGGAACGCCCCATGGCCGTGGGCGCCCGCCTCGGCGGCCACATCGTCCAGGGCCATGTCGACGGCACGGGCGAGGTGTTGGAGCGCAAGCCCTCCGACCACTGGGAGATCATCAAGATCTCCCTGCCCGCGGAGCTGACCCGCTATGTCGTGGAGAAGGGTTCCATCACGGTCGACGGCATCAGCCTCACCGTGGTCGACGCAGGCCCGGACTACTTCACGGTCAGCCTCATCCCCACCACCCTCGCCCTGACCACGCTCGGCATCAAGCAGCCCGGCGACCCGGTCAACCTCGAGGTCGACGTCGTCGCCAAGTACGTCGAGCGCCTGCTCGGGGCCGGTCAGGGGGCGGACCGGTGAACTGGCTGAACTCGCAGGCCTTCACCCTCCTCGACCAGCGCATCATCTGGTCGGACATGATCGGCAACATACTCGGCCTGATCACCCTCGCCCTCGGCTGGCGCCGCTCCCTGCTGACCTGGCCGGTCCAGTTCCTCTCCGGTCTCGTCCTGTTCATCGCCTTCTACGGCCACCTCGCCGGCAGCGCCGGCAAGCAGGTCGTCGTCATGGTCGTGGCGCTCTACGGCTGGTGGCAGTGGAACCGCAACAAGGGGCAGGCGGAGGACGGTCACATAGCTCCGCGGTTCGCCACCTGGCGCGAGCGCGGCGCGATGATCGCCGCCGCGGCCGTCGGCACGGTCGCCGTCGCCCTGCTCTTCAAGGCCTATCCGTCCCTGTCCTGGGACCCCTGGCCGGATGCCTACATCTTCGTCGGCACCATCGTCGCCATGTACGCCCAGGCCCGCGGCATGACCGAGTTCTGGATCGCCTGGCTCCTCGTCGACCTGGTCGGCGTCCCCCTCAACTTCGCCAACGGCTACGCCTTCTCCGGCTTCGTCTACGTCATCTACGGCGCACTCGTCCTGTGGGGCATGCGCGACTGGTGGCTGCGCTCCCGGCAGGCGTCGCAGCCCGTCCCGGAAGGAGCGCCGGCATGACCACGGCACCGATCCTGTACAGCACCGACGGCATCGAGGACTGGTCGCTCGACCCCATCGAGCAGGCCATCGCCGACATCGCGGCCGGCCGCCCGATCGTGGTCGTCGACGACGAGGACCGCGAGAACGAGGGCGACCTCGTCGTCGCCGCCGAGAAGGTCACCCCCGAGATCGTGGCCTTCATGATGAGCGAGTGCCGCGGCCTGATCTGCGCGCCCATGGAGGGCGAGGAGCTGGACCGGCTCAAGCTTCCGCAGATGGTCGAGGACAACACCGAGCAGATGAAGACCGCGTTCACGGTCTCCGTGGACGCCTCCGCCGCGCACGGCGTGACCACCGGCATCTCCGCCTCCGACCGCGCCACCACCCTCCGGCTACTGGCGAGCGGAGAGACCCACGCCGACGACTTCGTCCGCCCCGGCCACATCTTCCCGCTGCGCGCCAGGTCCGGCGGTGTGCTCGTACGCAACGGCCACACCGAGGCAGCCGTCGACCTCGCCCGCCTCGCAGGGCTGCGCCCGGCCGGCGCGATCGTCGAGATCGCCGGCGAGGACGGCCGCATGCTGCGCCTGCCCGAGCTGATCCCCTTCGCCCGCAAGCACGGCCTGACGATCATCTCCATCGAGGACCTGATCGCCTACCGCCGTACCGCCGAGCCCACCGTCCGCCGCGAGGCCGAGACCCAACTGCCCACCGCCCACGGCGAGTTCACGGCCTACGGCTACCGCTCCACCGTCGACGGCGTCGAGCACGTCGCCCTCGTCCACGGCGAGATCGGCGACGGCGAGGACGTCCTGGTCCGTGTCCACTCCGAATGCCTGACCGGCGACATCTTCTCCTCCCTGCGCTGCGACTGCGGCCCCCAGTTGGACGCCTCCCTGGAGCGCATCCAGTCCGAGGGCAGGGGAGTGGTCGTCTATCTGCGCGGCCACGAGGGCCGCGGCATCGGCCTGCTGTCCAAGCTGCGCGCCTACGAACTCCAGGAGCGCGGCCGCGACACCCTCGACGCCAACCTGGAGCTCGGCCTGCCCGCCGACGCCCGGGACTACGGCGCAGGCGCGCAGATCCTGGAGGACCTCGGCGTCCGCAGCGTGCGCCTGATGACCAACAACCCCGACAAGACCGACGCGCTCGTCCGCCACGGCCTCAAGGTCACCGGCCGCGAGCCGATGCCCGTACAGGCGGGCGAGCACAACCTCCGCTACCTGCGCACCAAGCGGGACCGGATGGGCCACGACCTGCCCTGGCTGGACACGGCCCCCGTGTCCACCTGCAGCAACCAGTAGAAGACCGTCAGAAGTCACCGAGGAGACAAGAGAACGTGAGCGGCAAGGGCGCACCGGAACTGTCCGTACGCAACGTCGGAGACCTGCGGGTCGCCGTCATCGCGGCGCAGTGGCACGAAAAGGTGATGGACGGCCTGGTGGACGGCGCCCTGCGCGCCCTGCACGACCTGGGCATCGACGAGCCGACCCTGCTCAGGGTCCCCGGCAGCTGGGAGCTCCCGGTCGTCGCCAAGGTCCTCGCGGGCCGCGGCTACGACGCGATCGTCGCCCTCGGTGTCGTCATCCGCGGTGGCACCCCGCACTTCGAGTATGTGTGCCAGGGCGTGACCCAGGGCCTCACCCAGGTCTCCGTCGAGACCGGCGTCCCCGTCGGCTTCGGCGTACTGACCTGCGACACCGAGGAGCAGGCCCTGGACCGGGCCGGCATCGAGGGCTCCAACGAGGACAAGGGGCACGAGGCGGTGACCGCGGCGGTGGCGACCGCGGCGACCCTCCGCTCAGTATCTGAACCGTGGCACTGACGTCTGCGGGGTTTGGCATAGGCTGAGCGTCACCATGTCCAATAAGACGTTCGAGGAGCTCTTCACCGAGCTCCAGCACAAGGCCGCCCACGGCGATCCCGCCACTTCCCGCACCGCAGAACTGGTCGGCAAGGGCGTCCATGCCATCGGCAAGAAGGTCGTCGAAGAGGCCGCCGAGGTCTGGATGGCCGCCGAGTACGAGGGCAAGGAAGCGGCCGCCGAGGAGATCTCGCAGCTGCTGTACCACGTCCAGGTGATGATGGTCGCCCGCGGCATCTCCCTGGACGACGTCTACGCCCATCTCTGAGCCGTCACAGCCGCAAGAAACCCCGCACACGTCTCCGTACGCACGAACAAAGGAAGCCGACCTCATGCTGCGCATCGCCGTCCCCAACAAGGGTTCCCTGTCAGGCCCTGCGGCGGAGATGCTGCATGAGGCCGGCTACCAGCAGCGCCGGGAGTCCAAGGAGCTGCGGATCGTCGACCCGTCCAACGAGGTCGAGTTCTTCTACCTCCGCCCGCGCGACATCGCGATCTACGTCTCCTCGGGCCGCCTCGACATCGGCATCACCGGCCGCGACCTGCTGATCGACTCCGGTGCCAACGCCGAGGAGATCCTCCCGCTCGGCTTCGCCCGCTCCACCTTCCGCTACGCCACCAAGCCGGGCACGGCGAACGGCGTCGAGGACCTGAACGGCATGACGGTCGCCACCTCCTACGAGGGCATCGTCGCCAAGCACCTCGCCGACAACGGCGTCGACGCCTCCGTCGTCCACCTCGACGGCGCCGTCGAGACCGCCATCGAGCTCGGCGTCGCCGAGGTCATCGCGGACGTCGTCGAGACCGGCACCAGCCTGCGCAACGCGGGTCTGGAGGTCATCGGCGAGCCGATCATGAAGTCCGAGGCCGTCGTCATCCGCCGCACCGGCGAGAACGGCGAGGAGCCCAAGGTCCAGCAGTTCCTGCGCCGTCTGCAGGGCGTCCTGGTGGCCCGGACGTACGTGATGATGGACTACGACTGCCGCGCCGAGCACCTGGAGGAGGCGGTCGCCATCACCCCCGGCCTGGAGGGTCCGACCGTCTCGCCGCTGCACAACGAGGGCTGGGTCGCCGTCCGCGCCATGGTGCCCGCCAAGGACGCCCAGCGGATCATGGACGACCTCTACGCGATCGGTGCGCGGGCCATCCTGACCACGGCCATCCACGCCTGCCGTCTCTGAGGGGCGCACGAGAGATGTCCGATCTGCCCGCTCTCCCCGTCACCTTCCGGCCTGGCCGCACCCGGGCCGTCCTGCTCACCTCCGGTGCGGTGATCTTCGTGGTGATCACGACCGTCGCGCTGCTCCTGGAGCAGCTCAGCCCCGGCGAGAAGCTCAGCTTCGTCTTCACCGGAGCGATCCTCTTCGGTGTGCTGGCGCTGCTCGCCCGGGTGAAGGTCGTCGCCGAAGAGACAGGCGTCACGGTCGTCAACATCGCCAGCAGGCGGCACCTGGAGTGGGCCGAGATCCTCCATGTGAACCTGCGCCCCGGCGACCCCTGGGTCTTTCTCAACCTCAGCGACGGCACCAGTCTGCCCGCGCTCGGCATCCAGCCGGGCATCGCCAAGGAGCGCGCCATCGCCGACGCGCGCACTCTGCGAGCACTCGCCGAGGCCCGCTCGACAAGGGATCTGCCGTAACGGCCCATGTCTTGATTAATCTGTTGGCGGAGGCGTTTTCGTTGCGCCTCCGCCGCTGAAGTTCCCGCCGGGCTTCAGAGGCCCCCTGCTACCCGAGGAGTGACTCCCTCCAGCGATGGACGGATCGTCCTGTAGTACCTGCGCCGCCCCCTCACGACGTAACGAGGCGGCGGCATCATGACCACCCCCCTGCTGCTCCTCGGAGCCGCTCTCCTGCTGATTCTGGCCAACGGCTTCTTCGTGGCCGCCGAGTTCGGCCTGGTCACGGTCGAGTCGACGGACGCCGAGAAGGCCGCCGCCGAAGGCGACAAACGGGCCCGACGGGTCGCCGAGTCGCTCAGGGAGCTGTCCTTCCAGCTCTCCGGCACCCAGCTCGGCATCACCATCACCTCCCTCGTCGTCGGCATGCTCGCCGAGCCCGCGCTAGCGGAGCTGCTGCACGGCCCGTTCACCGCGATCGGCATCCCCGAAGGCGCCGTCTCCGGTGTCGCGGTGGTCGTCGGCATGCTGCTGGCCTCCGCCGTGCAGATGGTGATCGGGGAACTGGTGCCCAAGAACTGGGCGGTGTCCAAGCCGATGCAGGTCGCGCGCTTCGTGGCGGGCCCGCAGCACACCTTCGCCCGGCTGTTCCGCCCGGTCATCGCCGCGTTGAACGCGGTGGCCAACCGCCTGGTCCGCGCCCTGGGCGTCGAGCCCACCGCGGAGCTGGCCTCCGCCCGAACCCCCGGCGAACTGGTGTCCCTGGCCCGACATTCTGCCCAGGCCGGTGCCCTGGAACAGGACACGGCCGACCTCTTCGTACGGACGCTGTCGCTCGCCGAGCTGACCGCGCAGCATGTCATGACCCCGCGGGTGAAGGTGAGCGCACTGCAGTCGACGGCGACCGCCGAGGACGTGGTGAACCTGACCCGCGCCACCGGCCTGTCCCGCTTCCCCGTCTACAAGGAGCGGATCGACGAAATCGTCGGCATGGTCCATCTGAAGGACGCCCTGGCGGTCCCGGCCCACGAGCGCCTGCGCACCCCCGTCGGCCGCATCGCCCGTCCCGCGCTGCTCGTCCCCGAGACCCTGCCCGTGCAGCCGCTCCTCGCCCAGCTGCGCAGCGAGCAGCCCATCGCGGTCGTCGTCGACGAATACGGCGGCACGGCGGGCGTCGTGACGCTGGAGGACATCGTCGAGGAGATCGTCGGCGAGGTCCGCGACGAGCACGACGGGCAGGACGTGCCCGAACTCGCCGCGGCCCCGCCGGAGGACGGCAGGCCCGCCTGGGACGCCGACGGCAGCTGCCGCGTCGACATCCTGCAGCGCATAGGACTCGACGTGCCCGAGGGGCCGTACGAGACCGTCGCCGGACTGGTCGCCGACCGGCTCGGCCGTATCCCGGCCGTCGGCGACAAGGCGGAACTGCCGGGCTGGCGGCTGACCGTGCGCCGGGTCGGCCACTACCGCGCCGAGCGGGTCCGGCTGGTGCGGACCGGCCTGGTCGTGGAGGTCGCCCGATGAGCGTGCTCCAACTCCTGTTCGCCGGCCTGCTCGTGCTCGCCAACGGCTTCTTCGTCGGCGCCGAGTTCGCACTCGTGTCCGTACGCCGAAGCCAGATCGAACCGCTCGGCACGGCCCGCGCCCGCCAGGTCCTCTACGGCCTGGAGCGGCTGCCGCAGATGATGGCCGCGGCCCAGTTCGGGATCACCGTCTGCTCGCTGACCCTGGGCGCGGTCGCCGAACCGACCGTCGCGCATCTGCTGGAGCCGGTCTTCGAGTGGATCCACCTGCCCGACGGGGTGATCCACCCGCTCGGCTACGTCATCGCACTCGCCGCCGTGGTCTTCTTCCACCTCGTCATCGGCGAGATGGTCCCGAAGAACCTCGCGATGGCAGCCCCGGAGAAGGCCGCGATCTGGCTCGCCCCGGGCCTGGTCGCCTTCGCCCGGGTCTGCAAGCCGATCACCGTCGCCCTCGGTGCCGTCGCCCAGGCGATCCTGCGGCTCTTCCGGGTCGAGCCGAAGGACGAGGTCGAGGCCGTCTTCACCAGCGAGCAGCTCAACCGCCTGGTGGAGGACTCCGGCCAGGCAGGCCTGCTCGACCCCGAGGAGCAGGAACGCCTCGAGGACGCCCTGGAACTGGGCTCCCGCCCGGTGACGGACGTGCTCCTGGGACGCGAGTCCCTGGTGACGGTTCCCCCGTCGGTCACCCCGGGCCGCATCGTCGAACTCACCGCCCGCACCGGATACTCCCGCTTCCCCATAGCCTCGGAGAACGGCGCCTTCATGGGCTACCTGCACGTGAAGGACGTACTGGACCTGGAGGACTCGGAGCGGGCGGTGCCGCAGCAGCTGTGGCGGCCGATGACGACGCTGCGCTCCGAACTCCCCCTGGACGACGCGCTGACGGTGATGCGCCGCGCCGCCACCCACCTGGCCCAGGTGGCCGACGCCTCCGGCAAGGTACTGGGCCTGGTGGCCCTGGAGGACGTACTGGAACTACTGGTCGGCGAGGTCACGGACCCGGCCCACCGGGAGGTCCCGGAGGTACGGGTCACGGAGCCGCGGGGGAGCGGGGAGCCGGAACAGGCCCTGGCAGGCTGACGCAGGGCCTCCCCGCGCCCCGAAAGGGGCGCGGGGCTGTACCAATGTGCGGCTCCGCCGCGCGGGCCGAAAAGCCACGACACACCCGCAGTCGCGAGAGACCGGAATCACCGGGCTCGTGGGCGCAGATCACAACCCTGACGGATCCTGCGGCCCCCGCCCGGACAACACTTCCCCATACGCCTGCATCAGATCGGGCAGCCGCAATGTCGACAAGTCGTCCCGGGACAGAGCCCCGGGATACGTGGACAGCCGCAGATCCCGATACGCACAGCTCTTCTCGTACAGCGTCCGCAGAAACCGTCCGTTCCCGAGCTCGTCGATCCATCCCTGATCCACCACATGCCCGGCGATCGACCGCAGCTCGTCCAACGCCTCCTCGTCCCACACGTCGCCGTTCTCGGCAGCCAGTACCTCACCGATCGAGGTGAGTTCGAGCGGCCGGTACGAGGGGAAGTCGACGCGGGTGGTGAAGCGGGACGACAGGCCGGGGTTGGCGGCCAGCAGGCGGTCCATGCCCTCCGGGTAGCCGGCCAGGATGACCACCAGGTGGTCGCGGTTGTCCTCGGCCCGCTTCAGCAGCACCTGCAGCGCCTCGTCGCCGTACGCGTCGCCCTTGCCGTACCCGGAGTTGGAGAGCGAGTAGGCCTCGTCGACGAACAGCACGCCGCCGATCGCGGAGTCGATCAGTTCGTTGGCCTTCACGGCCGTCTGGCCCAGGTACTCGCCGACCAGGTCGGCCCGCTGTGCCTCCACGAGGTGGTCGCCGCCGAGCAGCCCGAGGGCGTAGAAGACGCGGCCGAGGATGCGGGCGACCGTGGTCTTGCCGGTGCCGGAGGGGCCGGAAAAGACGAAGTGCCGCTTCGGCGGCTGGACCGGCAGGCCCTGACCGGCGCGCAGCCGCGCCATGTTCAACTGGGCGGACAGCGCCTTGACCTGTCGCTTCACCGGCTCCAGGCCCACCATGCGCTCCAGTTCGGCGAGCGCCTCCTCTAGCAGTGCGGGGTCGGTGGGTCCGGCCGGCAGCGGGGATCCGGGCGGGCCGACGGTCTTCTCGCGCACCGTCGGGTCGATCGAGGACGGCAGCGGGCCGACGGGCGGGAGGTCGGACTCGGAGAGCCTCAGGTCCCGGCCCTCGGTGCCGAAGAGCGGGTCCAGGGTGTCGGGGCCCTCCAGGGCGTCCTGGCCGCCGGAGAGGGTGATCGCCGCGAGGTCGGTGGCCTCGTCGTACCCGTCGCCCTCGGCGATCGCCGCGAGCCGGGCCGAGGTGTCCATGAAGGCGGGGTCGACGCGGTGCACGGCCCGGTACAGGGGAAGGGCGGCGGCCGAGCGGCCCGTGCCCTCATGGGCGCGCGCCAGCCAGTAGCGCAGTTCCTTGCGCTGCGGCTGCTCGCTGCGGCAGCGCATCAGGGCGGACGACAGGAGCGGTTCGGCCTGCCCGTACATCTCCAGGCGCACCCGCGCCATGCCGCCGAACAGGCCCGCCTCGATGCCGAGCAGGGCGTCGTCGATCAGCGGGTCGGTGTGGCGGACGAGTTGGTCCCAGTCCTTGACGAGGTAGGCGCGGCAGGCGTGCAGAAAGCGGACCTGCGGGTCTGTGTCCACGGGTGGGAGTCCGGCGAGGGCCCGGTCCAGCTCGGGGACATGTCGGCCGTCCAGCCAGTGCGAGGCGTGCGCGAGCAGCAGGTCGCGCGGGCTCTCCAGCACGGGCTGCACCCACCAGCCGAGCCAGTACCAGGAGTTGAGGGAGCGGCGGTGCCGGGCGCGCTGTTCACCGAAGCGGTCCCGGTGCCGGAACATCCGTAACAGCGCGGTCGTCGTGTCGACGCGCAGCGCATGCAGTCCGAGCCAGCCGTCGGCCATCCCGGGATCCATCCGGACCGCGGCCCGGAACTCCTCCTCGGCCTGCGGATAGGCGCCCATCGTGTAGGCGTCCACACCTCGCAGCCAGGCGAGGTCGGCCGGGGCCTCGGGGCCCTGCGTGCCGAAATCCATCACGTCCCCCACAAACCGTGCCCCTGTCGGTTGACCGCCGGACCGCTGTCCGCCGGCCGCCTTGATCGAACCGCCGTACCGCGGAGCGGAGTTGCGGTGCGCGCAGCCGTCCATCAGGTCGCACCGAGGGCATCGTACCTGCGAGGGTGTCGCCCGCCGAAGGGTGCCGCACGGGCCGTTTGGCGAGGTGGGAGCAGATGGGGCGCACTTCGGACGGTGACGGTGTGTGAGCGAAACGTGCCGCGGAGCGTCCGGAAAACGGGGTGTGGGCAGAACGAAGCCCCCGATCACGGGGGAACAACCGGGGGCTTCGCGACTGTGGGCGGCTTCGAATGGCCACACATTGAGAACGTAAGTCCTGTACGGGCCCCCGGTCAAGCGGAGTTGAGGCACTCCGGGAACTTCTCCCGGCGGGCGTCTTCACAAGTTCAGCACATTGCCGATGGTCCGTCACCGTGCGTGAGCAGCTGGTCCGGTCCAACAGTCTTCATGGGTCCCGGGAGCATCTCGTACCCCTTCTCCGACTGCCGTATCAGAAGGTCGGCGAACGGCCGCGAGGGATCCTCGGCGAAGTGCCGTCGCTCCGCCCTGACCCAACCGGCCCAGAACTCCCGCTGCTCCTCCCCGTCCCGCTGCCGTCCCCGCGTCCAGGACTCCTCGTGCGGCAACTCCATCCACAGCAGTGCCGCGAGGTGCGGGCGCAGTGTGCGGCGGCCTGCTCCGACGCCCTCGACGAGGACCACTGGGGCGGGCGGCAGTGTGCGGAGCGGTCCGAAGCGGCGGGTGTGCCAGTCGTAGGGGGCGTAGTGGGCGCTCTCGCCGCGGCTGAACGGTTCGATCACCTGGGTCAGCAGCCGTCCGGTCCACTCGAACAGCTCGTCGTGGCTGGCGATGTCGTCGAGGTGCAGCACGGACGCCCCGTCCAGGGCCCGGGCCAACCGCCCGGCGAACGTGGACTTTCCGGAGCCGGCATGTCCGTCGACGCCGATCAGGCGGACCGGGCCGCAGGACGGGGGCAGACGGCGGAGCCGGGAGGCGAGGTCGTGAATGGCTGTTCCCTGTCTGGCCGGAGAGTTGGGCATATTCGACGGGAACATTCTAGTGGTGGGTGAAATCGGGGCGAATGGGTGGGCCGGAAAATAGTGCCGTATTGAACCAGTCGTTGGCTGGCTGCGAGCCAGTGTTAATCCCTCCCCGAAACATCGGACGCCCATCTCGAAAATCGCGTTCCGGTTGCGCTCGGCGCTGAGTAAGGTGCTGGGTGCACAACTGCGAGGCGTCGTACGGGGAGACAGGAGCAGATGGTCGCTGGGTTATTCGAGGGGCAGTATGTGTGGCATCCGGCGGCCGACGACCGCTTGCTCGCGAGCGTATGCGTCGACGTACGCGCCGGCCGATACCGGAGCACCCATGAGGCCCTCGCCGAAACACGCGGCGACTTCGGTCTGCGTGCCCACCGCTCCCTGGTCCTCGCCTCCGAGGCCGCCGACTCCGACCTCGCCGAGCGGTGGCTGGCCGAGGAGCCGACCCCCGAGGCGGCGCTGCTGTGGGCGCGGGTGGCGGTGCTACGGGCGCTGCGCGCGGCCGACGCGCACGACGAGCGGGCCGGCGCCCTGGAGCGGATCGCGCTGACCGCCTGCGACCGGGCGGCGGCGGCGAGCCCGGCCGACCCCACGCCCTGGGCGGCCCGGCTGGCCATGGCCCGGCTGCACCGGCTGACCGACCCCGCCCCGCGCGGGCTGCTCACCGCGCCGCCCGGACCGTGGCGGCTGTTCGCGCACGTCCTGTCCCTCGACCCCTGGCACCGCGAGGCCCACCACCGCTTCCTGGCCTGCTTCTTCACTCGCCACGGCGGCTCCGTGAACGCCGCCTGGGACGTCGCCGCCTTCCTCGGCCAGCGTGCCCCCGCCGACTCCCCGCTGCGCCTGCTGCCCCTCGTCGCCCTCGTCGAGAGCTACAACCCGACCCAGCTGCTCGCCGACCGGGTCTGGGAGCAGCCGCAGTGGCGCTCCACCGCCCTCGCGATCTACCAGAACTGGCTGCCCACGATGCCGGGTTACCGCTTCACCCCGGTGCTCGACCTGGCCTACCTGGCGCATGCGCTGGTCATGGGCAAGCGCGAGTTCGAGGCCCGCGCGGTCTTCGCGGCCATGGGACCGTACGCCTCCCGTATGCCCTGGTCCGCCTTCGGAGAGCCCGCCGACCAGCTGTCCCGGGCCCGCCGCGCCTGCGGCCTCCCCGTCCCCCCGTAGCCCCCCCCCGCAGAGAGAAAGGCCGACCTGTGCCGGAACGGATATCGGACGACGACGCCGTACTTCATGAGATGGGTTATCCGAGAAAACTCACCCGTCGCTTCCAGGCGTTCGACAATTTCGCCATCTCATTCACCATCATCAACATCATTTCGGGAATCTTCTCCAGCTTCGGATTCGGGCTGA
Source organism: Streptomyces sp. NRRL S-646 (assembly GCF_000720765.1). Taxonomy (GTDB): domain Bacteria; phylum Actinomycetota; class Actinomycetes; order Streptomycetales; family Streptomycetaceae; genus Streptomyces. The sequence goes on along the minus strand of NZ_JODC01000022.1, from coordinate 65,313 downwards.
ATGCCGGAGGCCCCCGTATCCTCGTCTTCGGCTGGATCGGCGTCTCCGTCATGGTTCTCTTCGTCGGTCTCGCCATGGCGGAAGTCGCCTCCGCCTATCCCACCAGCGGCGCCCTGTATTTCTCCGCCGGGAAACTCGCCAGACGGCACAAGGGAGCCTGGTCCTGGTACACCGGCTGGCTGAACTTCGTGGGCCAGATCGGCGGCACGGCCGCCACCGGCTACGCCGCCGCCACCTTCATCCAGGCCTTCATCGCCATGCAGTGGGACTCCTACCTGCCGACCGCCCACCAGACGGTGCTGATCACGGCCCTGCTCATCGTGCTGCAGGGGCTGGCCAACACCTACACCGTCCAGTTGGTCGCGCTGCTCAACCGGATCTCCGTGTGGTGGCTGCTGATCGGTCTCGTGGTGATCGTGGGCGCCCTGATCGTCGGACCCGACCAGCACCAGTCGGCCTCGTTCGTCACGCATTTCGCGAACAACACCGGTTTCACGAACGGGCTTTACGGCGGGATGCTCGGCCTGCTCGTCACCAGCTGGACCTTCACCGGCTTCGACGGCAGCTTCCACATGTCCGAGGAAACGGTGCGGGCCACGGTCAACGCGCCGAAGGGGATCACACGTGCGATCGGCTACTCGGCGATCACCGGTCTGATCCTGATGCTTGCACTGGTCTACAGCATTCACGACTACGACCATGTGGCGAGCGCGTCCGCTCCGCCCGTCCAGATTCTCATCGACGGTCTGGGCCTGACCACCGCCAAGGTGCTGCTGCTGATCGTGATCGGTGCGATGCTCTTCTGCGGTCTTGCCAATCTCACCAGCAACACCCGGCAGATCTTCGCCTTCTCCCGCGACGGCGCCATGCCCGGTTCCCGCCTGTGGCACTCCGTCTCGCCGCGCACCCGCACCCCCGTCAAGGCCGTCTGGCTCGCGGTCGCCTGCTCGCTGGCACTCGTCCTGCCCGGCTGGTGGTCGCACACGGCGTTCACCGCCATCGTCAGCGTCAACGTCGTCGGCCTCTTCCTCGCCTACGCCGTGCCGATCCTGCTCCGGCTGAGCCTGGGCGACGAGTTCCAGCCGGGGCCCTGGCACCTGGGCCGCTGGAGCAAACCCGTCGGTGTGATCGCCGTGGCCTGGATCCTGCTCAGCAGCGTGCTGTTCATGCTCCCGCAGGCCTCGCCGATCACCGTCGACTCCTTCAACTACGCGCCGATCGCCCTCGTGGTCGTCCTGGTCGTCGCCACCGTCTGGTGGTTCGCCACCGCCCGCCGCCGCTTCCAGGGGCCGGTCAGCTACGGCCGCCCCGACGAGGTCGCGGCGATGGACCTGATCTGAGCCCCGGGCCCGGCGCGCGTCCGCGTGCGCCGGGCCCGGCTGCCCAGCAGGTCACGTCAGTGGTTCAGACCAATATTCGTGGGCGTGGCATGGGCCGAAGTGCTGGCAGGAGGTTCTGTCCGCGGCCATAGTTGGCGCACAACAATGCAGCGCAACTGTGCATTTGGACCTGCCCGACTCGGACACCTGGGGGTCGTTCCGCCCATGAGCAGAGCCGAACAGCCGTCCCGCAGAACCGTCCTCGCCGCCGCGGTGGCCGCCGCTGTGGCGGGCTCCGCCCTCACCGCCGACGTGGCCGACGCCGAGGAGGCCGCCGTGGCTCCGCCCCTCGCCCAGCCCGGGCTTCGCCCGAGCGGGGGAACTCCCACCGTCGACCACCGCTCCTGGACCTCGTACCAGGACTGGCGCGCCGGCGCCGCGCACGGCACCCGTGCCGTCGCGGGCGCCCGCCCCGGCGTGGTGATCGCCACCCCCGCCGGCACCACCGACTACACCGACCCGCACACCGGCACGACCGCCGCCTGGGAGTACGCGACCTGGACGTCCCCCGTCCACCGGCTCCGCGTCCCCGCCACCGAGGTGATCGCCTCCTGGAACGCACACACCCCGGCCGGCACCTGGCTCCAGGTCGAACTGCACGGCACGTACTCCGACGGCACCGAGACCCCCTGGTACGTGATGGGCCGCTGGGCGGCGGGCGACCAGGACATCAAGCGGACCTCGGTGGACGACCAGAAGGACGGCAAGAGCGCCATCTGGACGGACACGTTCGCCATCGACGACGCGACGACCGGCCTGCGCCTGGTCTCGTACCGTCTCCGCCTCACCCTCTACCGCAAGCCCGGCACCAAGCTCAGCCCCACCGTGTGGCGGCTCGGCGCGATGGGCTCGGACATCCCCGACCGCTTCACCGTCCCGGCCTCCACGCCCGGCCTCGCCAAGGAACTGATCGTCCCGCGCTACTCGCAGGAGATCCACAAGGGCCAGTATCCCGAGTACGACAACGGCGGCGAGGCCTGGTGCAGCCCCACCTCCTCACAGATGATCATCGAGTACTGGGGCGGCCGGCTCACCCCGGAGCAACTGGCCTGGGTGGACCCGAGCTACGCCGACCCGCAGGTCGACCACGCGGCCCGCTTCACCTACGACTACCAGTACGAGGGCTGCGGCAACTGGCCGTTCAACGCCGCCTACGCAGCCACGTACAAGGACCTGCAGGGCGTGGTCACGCGGCTCGGCTCGCTCACCGACCTGGAGACACTGATCGCGGCCGGCATCCCGGCCATAACGTCCCAGTCGTTCCTCAAGGGGGAGCTGACGGGGGCGGGTTACGGCACCGCGGGGCACCTGATGACCGTCATCGGCTTCACCGCCGACGGCGACGTGATCGCCAATGACCCGTTCTCGCCGAGCGACGACGCGGTGCGCCGTGTCTACAAGCGGCGCGAGTGGGAGAACATCTGGCTCAGGACCAAGCGGTACAACGCCTCCGGCAAGGTCGTCTCCGGCACCGGCGGCGTCTGCTACCTGTACTTCCCGGCCCGGCCCACACCCCGCCAGCGCAAGGCGCTCGCGGTGGTCGGCGTGCGCTGAACGACAGGCGAAAGGCCGCGGGAAACCGGGGTCTTTCGCCTGTGACCAACGTCTCCGCCGCAAAAGCCGCTTCGGCTGGCAAGGTGGACAGAACCCAGGGGGGAGTCCACCGCACGCCCGACCTCAGCGAGACGCCATGACCGCACACTCTGCCGCCGCCCGCAGCCGCACCGGCGGCCCCGGGAACGACGGCCCGAAGATCCTCGAGCACGTCATGGGCTGGACCCTCGTCATTGTCCTCGCGATGCTTGTCACCCAGCTCGGCCTGCTGTGATCTGACGCAGGCGGGACCCCGCCCTCCCTGCGGCCACTCGTCGACCCGACTCGAACGAGTGGACGTGGTTGTTCTGACATACTGCGGATGTCCCGAACAGCCTGCCCGAGACCAGGGTCGAAATTGAAGATCAGCGAACAGAGCGACGCCACCCGTCCCCGGGCGCGCGGCACCGAGCGCTCGCTGGCGCGCCGAGCCGAACTCATCGCCATCGGGCGGAAGTTGTTCGCCGACAGGTCGTACGACGCGCTCTCGATGGACGACATCGCACGGCAGGCGCATGTCGCCAAGGGGCTGATCTACTACTACTTCCAGTCCAAGCGCGGCTACTACCTGGCGATCATCAACGATTCGGTCGCCGATCTGGTCACGTTCGCGGCGAGCGAGATCGAACTGGAGCAGCTGGACCGGGTCCATCGCACCATGGAGGGCTATCTGCGCTACGCCGAGCACAACCAGGCCGCCTTCCGTGCGGTCGTCAGCGGCGGCGTCGGCTTCGATGCCGAGGTGCACGCCATCCGGGACGGCGTGCGTGAGGCGATCGTGGCGACGGTCGCCGAAGGGGCGTACGGCCGCACGGACATCGCCCCGCTCGCCCGCATGGGCCTGTTCGCCTGGGTGTGCGGTGTGGAGGGCGCCACTCTCGACTGGATCGACCGCCCTCAGCTGTCCCGTGAACAGATGCGCGAACTCCTGGTCAAGCAGCTCGGCGGCGCCATGCGTGCCATCGAGGAACTGGACCCGGCCTACCCCACTCCGGCCCCGGCCCGCCGCGACACCTGAGCGAGGGGCGAAGGCTCCCGCGTCCCCGCCTCAACCACCGTACTCCTGCGGCCAGTCGACCGCCGTGATCGGCTCACCGGCCGCGGTGCCACCGCTGCCCTCCCAGAAGTACGTACCGCCCGGACCCTGCCGGCTCTTGTACGTCATCTTCGTCGCGCCGAGGTCCTTGAGCTCGGCGCTCGTCGCCGAGGCCGCCGCTCGCGCAAGTCCCAGCCGTGCGTCACATTCCGCTGAACATCGCGTGCAGCGAGTGGCCGGGATATTCTTGAAGTAAGCGGTCGTTAACTGGTGACGGGATGCCTCCAATCGGGCATACTCACAGCGCAGCCGCTGGTCAGCAGCTTCCGAGACCCGGGAGGGCGAGCATCGGCCGGCCCCAGGAAGACCCGGCGGAGCCGCCCCCACCCAAGGCGCGCGTCGGCCGATGTGCCCGAACAGGGAGGAGAGCGTCGCCATGCCCGACCGCGCCCCGCAGCCGGTGGACCGTCAACTGCCCACGGACGAGGCCCGGGATCTGATCTCGCTCGTCCGCGACATCGCCCAGCGCGAGATCGCTCCGAAGGCGGCCGAGGAGGAGGACGCCGGACGCTTCCCGCGCGAGGTCTTCACGTTGCTGTCGGAGTCGGGACTGCTCGGTCTGCCGTACGACTCCGAGTACGGCGGCGGCGACCAGCCCTACGAGGTCTACCTCCAGGTCCTCGAAGAGCTCGCCGCGGCGCGCCTCACCGTCGGCCTCGGCGTCAGCGTGCACACGCTCGCCTCCTACGCGCTCGCCGCGTACGGCACCAAGGAACAGCAGGTCGAGCACCTGCCCACGATGCTGGGCGGCGGCCTGCTGGGCGCCTACTGCCTGTCCGAGCCGTCGTCAGGCTCCGATGCCGCCTCTCTTCGCACGAAGGCGGTGCGCGACGATGGGGGCCCCTCCCGCTCGAGCGAAGCCGAGAGTGGGGGAGACTGGGTGATCACCGGGACCAAGGCCTGGATCACGCACGGCGGGATCGCCGACTTCTACACGGTCATGGCCCGTACGGGGGAGGAGGGACCTCGCGGCATCACCGCCTTCCTGGTCCCGGGCGATGCCGAGGGTCTGAGCGGTGCGGTGCCCGAGAAGAAGATGGGGATGAAGGGCTCGCCCACGGCGCAGGTCCACCTCGACGGCGTGCGGGTGGCGGACGAGCGGCGCATCGGCGAGGAGGGCCAGGGCTTCGCGATCGCCCTGGCCGCGCTCGACTCCGGCCGGCTCGGCATCGCCGCCTGTGCGATCGGCCTCGCCCAGGCGGCGCTGGACGAGGCGGTCGCGTACGCCACCGGGAGGCTGCAGTTCGGGCGGCCCATCGCCGACTTCCAGGGGCTGCGCTTCATGCTCGCCGACATGGCCACCCAGATCGAGGCGGGCCGGGCCCTCTATCTGGCGGCTGCGCGGCTGCGCGACGCGGGGCGGCCGTTCGCCAAGCAGGCGGCCATGGCCAAGCTGCACTGCACGGACACCGCGATGAAGGTGACCACGGACGCCGTCCAGGTCCTCGGCGGATACGGCTACACCGCGGACTTCCCGGTCGAGCGCTATATGCGCGAGGCCAAGGTGCTGCAGATCGTCGAGGGCACCAACCAGATCCAGCGGATGGTCATCGCCCGTCACCTTGCGGGTCCTGAAACGCGCTGAACTGGCCTCTGGTGACCTGCGGGGCCGCCAGCCTGATCCACTCCGGGTCGTGGCGGCCCGGCAGGGTGCGGCCCCGGTCGGCCCAGGCGCGCATCAGATCGCGGTAGATCGGCGGATCCTGCAGGTGCGGCGGCACCGGCACAACCGTTCCTTCGGGCGGTGGAACGAACACGCGGCGCTGACGCCCGATCACGGAATAGGTGGGGGTCATACCTGGGCAACGCGGAGGTAGGCGGACAGGTCACCCATCCGTGGAATCGAGCGTGAGTTCCCGGACGTCCGGCTCCCCCTCTGGCCTCCGCCAGCTGTCTGACGTACCGTCAGCCCAGCCGTCTCCAGGGAGGTTTGGCGTGGCCGACGACCGCCCCGTACCACTCGACGAGTACCCCGTGCACCAGGTCCCGCTGTCCATGAAGCACGTGGCGACCGGGGACCGGAACGCCTACGACCGCTGTATCTTCCACGTCCTCGACCACGAGGGGCGCGCCCTGCTCATCGTGGGCCTCGGGGTCTACCCCAACCTCGGCGTGATCGACGCGTACGCGACCCTGCGGACCGGGGACTCGCTGCACGCGGTGCGCGCCTCGGACGCCCTCGGTGAGGACCGTATGCGGCTCGCCGTCGGCCCGCTCAGGATCGAGGTCGAGGAGCCACTGCGGCGACTGCGGCTGGTGGGTGACGACGACCTGTTGTCGTACGACCTCACCTGGACCGCCGGCTTCCCCGCCCTGTGGGAACCCCACCACCTCCAGCGCCGCGGGGACCGCCTCACCCTCGAAGGGCGCCGCTTCGTCCAGGCGGGCGGCGTGGAGGGCGTGATCCGTGCCGCGGGCGAGGAGTTCCGGGTCACCGCCGGCGGGTGGACCGGCACCCGCGACCGCAGTTGGGGAGTGCGGCCCATACCGGGGGAGGAGGGCGGGCGCCTGGCGGAGGAGCACCCGACCGAGGGCTTCCACTGGCTCTGGTGCCCGGTGCGCTTCGGGGACCGGTTTCTGATGGTGATCGTCCAGGAGGATGCGGACGGGTACCGCACTCTGAACGACGCCACCCTGGTCCATTCCAGTGGTATGTCACACATCAGTGGGAGCCGCCGTGACCGCCAACTCGGCTGGCCCGTCCCCGAAATCACCTACCGCCCCGGCACCCGTCACCCCGAACGCGCCCTCATCCATCTCGGCGACCCGCGCAAACCGCAGGAGCTTGAGGTCGAGATCCTCACCTCCTCGCCGCTCGCGATCGGGGCCGGCTACCCGCCCGCCGACGACTGGCAGCACGGCACCTGGCGCGGCCGCGGCTGGACGGACCGCCGTACGTAGGACCTGACGCAGCCGCACGCCCTGGCCGCCTACGGGGTCACCGATCATGCCGCCCGCTTCCGGCTGGACGGCCGGACGGGCCACGGCATCTTCGAGCACGGCTCGTTCGGGCGGCACGATCCGAGCGGGTTCACGGACTTCACTTCGGTCGCACCGTAGGTGGTATGTGACATGGCACCCACTGCACCCCGCCCCCGCACCGCCACCCGCGACCCGGAGGAGCTCGCCCGCCGCCTCACCGCCTGGCTCTCCACCCGCCTGCCCGGTGCCAAGGCGGTCGGCGTTACCGTCCCCGAGTCCAACGGCATGTCCAGCGAGACCCTGCTCTTCGACATCGAGCACCCCGAACCACCCGTGCGCCGCTGCGCGTTGAGGCTCGCGGCGGACCCTGCGGCGTACACCGTCTTCCCGGTGTACGACATGGCGCGCCAGTACCGCACGATGCGCGTCGTGGCGGAGCACTCGGACCTGCCCGTGCCGAAGGTGCTGTGGCTGGAGGAGGATCCCGGCCCGCTCGGGGCGCCGTTCTTCGTGATGGAGCGCGTCGAGGGACGCGTGCCGCCCGACGTCATGCCCTACACATACGAGGGCAACTGGCTGCACGCGGCGACCGACGCCGAGCGCGAACACCTGGAGACGGCCTCGATCGGGCTGCTGGCCCGACTGCACGACCAAGTGCCGCGGAAGGCCGCCGAGTTCCTCGCCCTCCCCGGCGAGGGCGACGCCCTGCGCCGCCATGTCACAGCCCAACGTGCGTACTACGACTGGGTCGTCGACGGGCGAGCCCGATCACCGCTCATCGAGACCGCGTTCGACCGGCTGGAGGAGCTCTGGCCCAGCGATCCGGGCACGCCGGTGCTCAACTGGGGCGACGCGCGCATCGGGAACGTCGTCTACGACGGCTTCGAGCCCGCCGCCGTCCTCGACTGGGAGATGGCTGCCTTCGCCCCGCGCGAGGTCGACCTCGGCTGGACGGTCTATCTGCACCGCTTCTTCCAGGACCTCACGGTCGCCTTCGGCCAGCGAGGCATGCCGGACTTCCTGCGCCGCGACCGGGTGGAGGCCCGCTACGCCGAACTCACCGGCCACACACCGCGCGACATGGACTTCCACACCCTGTACGCCGCCCTGCGGCACGCGATCGTCATGCTGCGTGTCGCCTACCGGCAGGTGCACTTCGGGGAGGCGGCCGTTCCGGCGGACCCGGACACACTGATCCTGCACCACGGCAGCCTGCGGGCCATGGTGCAGGGCAGCTACTGGAATTGAGCGAGGCGGTTCAGGCGGCCTGACGACGCATCGCAGGCACGCGCATCGGGCGCGAGCCCGGGCCGCCGACGTGCGAGAACGGCTGCGTCCGCCAGTCGAGCCCCTGAGGGAGCGTCAACAGGAGGGCCGTGCCCTGCTCCTGGGGCTCGGCCGACTCGTCCGCGGAGCGGGCCTCGGCCGCCCGGCGGCCGGTGCCGGCGCAGACCGTGAGGCCGAACGGGTTCCACGGCGAGGCGCACAGTGCATGCTCCGGCAGGACCTGCTCGTCCGCCAGCAGGGCGATGGGCTGCGCGCAGTCCGGGCAGATCACCCGGTACATCTCGAAGGTGTCGTACGCGTCGAGTTCGTCCTCGAAGGCGTCGGGTTCGACGCCCTCCGGCTCGGGCTCGACGACGGCCTGGAGCCGCTTGGGTGCGGTACGACCAGGGCGCTTAAGACTCTGCATAGGTTCTCCCCCTCGGGTGGGCCGTTCGGGCACTGCGGCCTCGACCACAGCAAGCACTTCCCGCCCCGTCTCGGCGGTAATCACGAGAGCATCACGGAGACGTCTCGACGGCTGTGTCCTTCGTCACATGCCGCCCGCAGGTGCCCGGGGCGGACGTTTTGTCCCTCGGACGGCTCACGGACAGCTCTCGGGCACATCACAAAGCGGGTATGACCTGGACTGCTCAGGTATCCGAGGAGATCAAGCGCACTGTAGGTTCTTGCGTCATGGAGGAGCTGGACCGTCAGATCGTGCAGCTGCTCGTCAAGGACGGGCGGATGAGCTACACAGACCTGGGCAAGGCCACGGGCCTGTCAACGTCGGCCGTGCACCAGCGGGTGCGCCGGCTGGAACAGCGTGGCGTCATCCGCGGCTATGCCGCGGTGGTCGACCCCGAGGCCGTCGGGCTGCCCATGACCGCGTTCATCTCGGTCAAACCCTTCGACCCCAGTGCCCCCGACGACATCTCGGACCGCCTGGCCGGGGTCCCCGAGATCGAGGCCTGCCACAGCGTCGCGGGCGACGAGAACTACATCCTCAAGGTACGGGTGGCCACGCCGCACGAGCTGGAGGAGCTGCTGGCGCGCCTGCGCACGCTGGCGGGCGTCTCGACGCGCACGACCGTGGTCCTTTCCACGCCGTACGAGGCGCGGCCGCCGCGAATCTGACCGGCCTACGGTCAGGACACCGGGCGAAGGCCGACCTGCGTACCGGGCGGTCCGGGTGAGGCGCGAGACTGTTCCCCATGAGTGAGCGCATCCCCGAGCCGAAGACCGTCCTGCTCCGCCGCGGAGAGGTCCACAGCCCCGCCGACCCCTTCGCGACCGCGATGGTCGTGGAGCGCGGCCAGGTCGCCTGGGTCGGTTCGGAGGGCGCCGCGGACGCCTTCGCGGACGGTGTCGACGAGGTGGTCGACCTGGACGGCGCCCTCGTCACCCCGGCCTTCACCGACGCCCATGTGCACACCACCTCCACCGGCCTCGCGCTCACCGGCCTCGATCTGTCCGACGCGCCCTCCCTGGAAGCCGCCCTCGTCCTGGTGCGGGACTTCGCGGCGGCCCGCCCGCAGGACAAGGTGCTGCTCGGGCACGGCTGGGACGCCGCCCGCTGGCCCGGCGGCCGCCCCCCGACGCGCGCGGAACTGGACGAGGCCACCGGAGGCCGCCCCCTCTATCTCTCCCGGATCGACGTCCACTCGGCGGTCGTCACCACGGCCCTGCTCGACCTGGCCCACGGGGTCGGCGCAGAGGACGGCCCGCTGACCGCCGACGCCCACCACGCCGTACGCGCCGCCGCGTTCGCAGCCGTGACGCCGGCCCAGCGTGCCGGGGCCCAGCGCACCGCGCTCGCGCACGCCGCCTCCCTCGGCATCGGCTCCGTCCACGAGTGCGCGGGACCGGAGATCTCCTCCGAGGACGACTTCACGGGACTGCTCCGGCTCGCCGCCGAGGAGCCCGGACCGCGAGTCATCGGCTACTGGGCGGAACAGGCCGAAGAGGGCGTGGCGAAGGCGCGCGAGCTGGGCGCGGCCGGCGCCGCCGGCGACCTCTTCGTCGACGGGGCCCTCGGATCGCACACCGCCTGCCTGCACACGCCGTACACCGACGCCGACCACACGGGCACCGCCTACCTGGATGCCGCCGCGGTGGCCGCCCACGTGGTGGCCTGCACCGAGGCGGGCCTCCAGGCCGGCTTCCACGCGATCGGCGACGCGGCCGTGACCACGGTCGTCGACGGTGTGCGCGCCGCCGCCGAGAAGGTCGGCCTGGCCCGCGTCCGCGCCGCCCGCCACCGTGTCGAGCACGCCGAGATGCTCACCCCCGAGACGATCGCGGCCTTCGCCGAACTGGGCCTGACCGCCTCCGTGCAGCCGGCCTTCGACGCACTGTGGGGTGGCGAGGAGGGCATGTACGCCCAGCGCCTGGGCGCCGACCGGGCCCGCACCCTCAACCCCTTCGCGGCCCTGCTCAGGGCGGGCGTTCCGCTCGCCTTCGGCTCCGACAGCCCGGTCACGCCGCTCGGACCGTGGGGCACCGTCCGCGCCGCCGCCTTCCACCGCACGCCCGAGCACCGTGTCTCCGCGCGCGCCGCCTTCACCGCCCACACACGCGGCGGCTGGCGGGCGATCGGGAGGGACGACGCGGGCGTCCTGGTGCCTGGCGCACCCGCCGACTACGCCGTGTGGCGCACCGACGAACTGGTGGTCCAGGCCCCCGACGACCGGGTCGCCCGCTGGTCCACCGACCCCCGCTCCGGCACCCCCGGCCTGCCCGACCTGAGCCCCGGCCGCGACCTGCCGGTCTGTCTGCGCACCGTGGTCGGCGGGCGGACGGTGTTCGTACGGCCGGGCGAGTGATCTCCCGGGGTGGCGCGGCGCCGATCGATGCCCTCAGCGGCGTCGCACGACCTGCGTATCCTCCGCCCTGACCAGGGCATTGATGCAAAATGCGCAGGTCAAACGGCTGTTGACAGCCGATGGCAGGGGGCCGGTAGGTTCGGCCGAGTCCACCACCGGACGCCCGACCGGGGAACTTCCGCGCACTCGTCGCAGCGCCGCTGGGTCAGGGACGGTGTGCCGCACCGGGGCACCGCCACTGGGAGCCAGGCTCAGCGCCCGCGCCGCGACGGGAGGACCGTTCCGGCCGGTCGGGGAGGTGTGACCCGGGTGGGGCCCGGGCTCAGTAGACAACGGCTTTCGGTCGACCCGCAGCCAGCGGGCCCCAGGTCGGCCCGAAGGGCGCCGGGCCCCCATCCGTAGATCCGCGAAGGTGCCCAAAAAAGCGCTCTTACCCCGCTCTTGTGGAATCGACACCACTATACGAACGTCCTGTCGCGTCATCGCAGGCCGTGACCACTATGGTGGACGTCTGCGTACGGACACGAAGGGGCAGCAGTGAACGACGGCGACGGGACCCTCGCGGCAAAGGCCCAGGGGAGGCAGTTCGGCCCGCTCGGCACGGCCTTGGTGATCATTCCGACCTACAACGAGGCGGAGAACATCAAGTCCATCGTCGGCCGGGTACGGAAGGCGGTCCCCGAGGCTCACGTCCTCGTGGCCGACGACAACAGCCCGGACGGCACCGGCAAGCTCGCCGACGAACTGGCCGCCGAGGACGACCATGTCCAGGTGTTGCACCGCAAGGGCAAGGAAGGCCTCGGCGCCGCCTACCTCGCGGGCTTCCGCTGGGGCCTCGACAACGGCTACGGCGTGCTGGTCGAGATGGACGCCGACGGCTCCCACCAGCCCGAGGAACTGCCCCGGCTGCTGACCGCGCTCAAGAGCGCCGACCTGGTCCTCGGCTCCCGCTGGGTGCCCGGCGGGCGGGTTGTGAACTGGCCCAAGAGCCGTGAGTTCATCTCCCGCGGCGGCAGCCTCTACTCCCGCCTCGCCCTCGCCCTGCCGCTGCGCGACATCACCGGCGGCTACCGCGCCTTCCGCCGCGAGACCCTCGAGGGCCTCGGCCTCGACGAGGTGGCCTCCCAGGGCTACTGCTTCCAGGTCGACCTGGCCCGCCGCGCGGTCAAGGCCGGCTACCACGTCGTCGAGGTGCCCATCACCTTCGTCGAGCGCGAACTGGGCGACTCGAAGATGAGCCGCGACATCCTCGTCGAGGCACTGTGGCGGGTCACGGCGTGGGGCGTGGGGGAGCGGGTCGCCAAGGTCACGGGCCGCGGCAAGAAGGCCTGACCCCGTCCGTCTGCTCAGAGCCCGCGTTACGGTCTCACAACCGCGGTTGATCATTCGTTTATGCCGCACTGAGGCGGGCCCAGGCACACTGGATGCATGACGACAGGTGCTCCGACCCCCACGTATCCCGCCCGGCCCCGGCGCTCCCGGCTGCGGACCTTCCTGCCGCTCGGCGTCGCGGCCTGGCTGGTGCTGGAGATCTGGCTGCTGACCGTGGTCGCGGGCGCGTCGAGCGGGTTCACGGTGTTCCTGCTGCTCCTTGCGGGCTTCGTGCTCGGTGCCGCGGTGATCAAGAAGGCGGGCCGGCGCGCCTTCCAGAACCTCAACGAGGCGCTGCAGCGCGGCGGCACCCCGCAGAGCGGCGGAGGCAACGGCCTGCTGATGCTCGGTGGTCTGCTCCTCATGATCCCCGGCCTGATCTCGGACGCGGTGGGCCTGCTTCTGCTGATCCCCCCGGTCCAGAAGGCCCTGAGCCGCCTCACCGAGCGCACCCTCGACCGCAAGCTGCGCGAGGCCGGTGCGGGCAGCTTCGGTGACGCCTTCCAGCAGGCCCGAATCCACCGCCCCGACGGCAAGGTCGTCCAGGGCGAGGTCATCAGGGACGAGCCGGACGGCGACGCCCCGCAGGGCCCGCGACCCCCGCTGACCCACTGAGAACGCGGCAGGAGACACGACTGCGGGCGTCCACGTGAATCCACGTGGACGCCCGCAGTCGTTTGCGTGCGTGGTTGGTCCGCCCGACCCCGGCAGGAACTAAGCCGACTTGCGGCTGTCCCGCGGGTGTACCGCGATGTTCATCGCGCCCGAACGGAGAACGGCAAGGCGCTCCTCGAGGACCTCTTCGAGTTCCTCGCGGGTGCGCCGTTCCATCAGCATGTCCCAATGCGTACGCGCGGGCTTGGCCTTCTTTTCCTCAGGGCCGTCGCCGTCAACGAGGAGTGCCTGGGCCCCGCAGACCTTGCACTCCCACTCCGGCGGGATCTCCGCCTCGACCGAGAAGGGCATCTCGAACCGGTGCCCCTTCTCGCATGCGTACTCCACGGCCTGGCGCGGGGCCAGGTCGATGCCGCGGTCCGTCTCGTAGCTGGTCACCACGAGGCGCGTGCCGCGAAGAGCTCGCTCACTCATGAATCGTGCCTCCCGGGCTTGTCGCCCACAGGACAGGTGTCGCTGTCGTCGTCATCCGGTCAACGTCCGGTCGGCGGTAAAGATTCCCGTTCCGTGTCCCGTTCCGGGTCATGCGTCGCCGTCGTAGCCGCCCCTTGTTGTACCCACCAGCGCCCGGTTTGTCACATCTGCTAGCAGATGTCACCCAGCGTTTCGGCATCTTTGACGCGCAGTAACGGTACGCCTGGCAGGCCAAACGCGTACACTACAGCCCTTTCGCCGTGAGTGCTAAATCCTCTCAGGGACCGGATTGCCCGCCGCCAAGATCGCCTGCCGCACCGGAACCCTTGTGAGCAGGGCAAATCCGATGACGAAGAAGGCCACGAGCGAGATGATCGCGTCGCGATAACTTCCGGTCAGCTGGTAGGTGATCCCGAACAGAAGCGGTCCCAGCCAGCTCATGCCCCGGTCGCTCATCTCGTACGCCGAAAAGTACTCGGCCTCTTTGCCGGGCGGGACCAGATGCGAGAACAGGGAGCGGGACAGGGCCTGGCTGCCGCCCAGCACGAGACCGATCCCGGACGCCAGCACGAAGAACCACACCGGCGCCCCGGCCGGCAGGAAGTACCCGGCGCCCAGGGTCACCGTCCACGCCACCAGCGAGCCGAGGATGGTGCGCTTGGCCCCGTACGTCCGGGCCAGCCTTCCCATCCCCAGCGCGCCCGCCACCGCCAGCACCTGGACCATCAGGACGGCCGTGATGAGCGTGGACTGGCTCAGGCCCAGCTCTTCCGAGCCGTACACCGACGCCTGGGAGATCACCGTCTGGATGCCGTCGTTGTAGATGAGGTAGGCGAGAAGGAAGGCCAGAGTGAGCGGTTTGCCGCGCATGTCCCGGACGGTGGACGCCAGCTGCCGCCAGCCGTGGACCGCGGGCGCCGCGGACGCCGTACGGCGGTCCCGCAGCCGCTTCAGCGGTACGAGGGTGAAGGCGCCCCACCACAGGCCCGCGGAGGCCAGGCAGATACGGACCGCCGTCGACTCGGAGACGCCGAAGGAGTCGTGCCCGGTGAACAGCACCAGGTTCACGATCAGCATCGACGAGCCGGCCGCATAGCCGAAGGCCCAGCCGCGCGAGGAGACCCGGTCGCGGTCCTCGGGCGGTGCGATCTGCGGCAGGTAGGAGTTGTAGACGACCATCGAGACGGCCACGGCCGAGTTCGCGACGATCAGCAGGAGGCCGCCCAGCAGATAGCGGTCCCCGGACAGGAAGAACAGGCCCGTGGTGGCCGTCGCCCCCACATAGGCGCAGGCGGCGAGCAGCGGCTTCTTCCGCCCCGTGCGGTCGGCGGCCGCGCCCACCAGTGGCATCACGAGGATCGACACGATCACGGACGCGGAGACGCAGTACGCGAAGAACGACCCCGCGCGCACCGGGATGCCCAGAGGATGCACGAAGCCGTCCGCGTCCGCCGCCGACTTGGCGACCGCCGTCAGATAGGGGCCCAGGAACACGGTGAGCACGCTCGTCGAGTAGACGGAGCAGGCCCAGTCGTAGAAGTACCAGCCGCGCTGCTCGCGCTGCCGGTCGATGACGTCCGTCCGCACGGTGTCGGAGCTCACCCGTGCCCTCGCTTCCCCGCTGAAGTGCCATGCGAAGGCTCGGGGGAGGGGCCGCCGGGCTCAGACCCAGACGCCGCGTTCTTCCATGACCTTGCGCAACGTGTCGATGTGATCGGTCATGATGCCATCGACTCCCAGGTCCAGGAGCCGGTGCATGCGATCGGGCTCGTTGATGGTCCACACGTGCACCTGCAGCCCGCGCGCATGGGCGGCGCGGACGAAGCGGTGGTCGACGACCTGGATGCCGGACTGCGACTCGGGCACCTGGGCTGCGACCGCCGAGGCGCGCAGCGCGGCCGGGACGCCCCAGGAACGCAGCCGCAGGTTGAGCACGCCACGCGTGCCGTACGAGGTCGCCAGGCGCGGACCGGCCAGCCGCTGGGCACGCACCACGCGCGCCTCGGAGAACGAGCCGACGCAGATCCGGTCCCACGCGCGCGTGCGCTCGATCAGGTCCAGGAAGGGGTGGAGCGAGGTCTCCGCCTTCAGGTCGACGTTCCAGCGCACCTCGGGGAAGGTCTCGAGCAGCTCCTCGAAGAGGGGAACCGGCTCCTTGCCCGCCACGCGCGCGTGGCTCACGTCCTTCCACGGCAGGTCCGCTATGCGCCCCGCGCCGTCCGTCATCCGGTCCAGGGTCGAGTCGTGGAAGGCGACCAGTTTGCCGTCCGCCGTGGTGTGGACGTCGGTCTCGATGTAGCGGTAGCCCGCCTCCACCGCCCGCCGGAACTGCAGCACGGTGTTCTCCAGGCCGTCCGCGGCCCCGCCCCGGTGGGCGAAGGCGATCGGGCCGGGATGGTCGAGATAGGGGTGGCGTATCCGCGTGGTCACCGTCGCAGTATCGCCCTGTGGGGTTGCCCTTCGGCAACCACCGTGCTGCCGCCGGATGCCGACGGGACGTCGAACACCCGCAGGAAGAGCTGGGCGAGCGGACCGATCGACACCGCGTAGAGGACCGTGCCGATGCCGACAGTGCCGCCGAGGATGAAGCCGGTCGCGACGACCGCCAGTTCGATCGCCGTCCGCATCAGGCGGACGGAGCGGCCGGTGCACCGGTGCAGGCCGGTCATCAGCCCGTCCCGCGGGCCCGGCCCGAAGCGGGCGGAGATGTAGAGCCCGGTGGCCAAGCCGTTGAGCAGGATGCCGGCCAGCAGGAGAGGGATCCGTACGGCGAGGGAGTGCACGTCCGGGACCAGGGCGAGCGTGCCGTCCATGGCGATGCCGACCACGAAGACATTGGAGACCGTGCCGAGGCCCGGGCGCTGGCGCAGCGGGATCCACAGCAGCAGCACCGCCGCGCCCACGACGATCGACACGACACCGATGGTCAGGCCGGTGAGCTCGGCCAGGCCCTGGTGCAGCACGTTCCAGGGCTCAAGGCCCAGGCCCGCCTCGACGAGGAGCGCGGAGCTCGCGCCGTACAGCGCGAGACCGACGTACAGCTGGATCAACCGTCGCCCGAGACGGTTCTTCGTGGACAAGAGGTGCCCCCTGTGGTCGTAGTGGCCTGGTTCGTGACACCCTGTGGCTTGGGTGGAAACATCATCCATGGCCAATTCGGGGAAGGTGGACTGATTTCCATGGCGACGTGGACCTCGGCGATCGGGGCGGCACAGCTCGCCCGGCTGCTCAACTCGCAGCAGGACCGCCCGGCCGGCCCCGGCACGCGCCGTCCGCCCGCCTACCGTGCGCTTGCCGACGGCATCCGACTGCTGGTGCTGGAGGGCCGCGTTCCGGTGGCCGCCCGGTTGCCCGCCGAGCGCGAACTCGCCCTGGCCCTGTCCGTCAGTCGTACGACGGTCGCGGCGGCCTACGAGGCGCTGCGTACCGAGGGATTCCTGGAGTCCCGGCGCGGCGCCGGCAGCTGGACCGCCGTACCGGCCGGGAACCCGCTCCCGGCGCGCGGCCTGGAGCCCCTGCCGCCCGAGGCCCTGGGCTCGATGATCGACCTGGGCACCGCGGCGCTCCCCGCACCCGAGCCATGGCTGACCCGTGCCGTCCAGGGCGCCCTGGAGGAACTGCCGCCGTACGCCCACACGCACGGCGACTATCCGGCCGGTCTGCCCGCTTTGCGCTCGATGATCGCCGACCGGTACACCGCGCGCGGGATCCCGACGATGCCCGAGCAGATCATGGTGACGACGGGAGCCATGGGGGCGATCGACGCGATCTGTCACCTCTTCGCCGGCCGGGGCGAGCGCGTCGCCGTCGAGTCGCCGTCCTACGCCAACATCCTCCAGCTGATGCGGGAGGCCGGGGCGCGGCTGGTGCCCGTGGCGATGGCCGAGGGCCTGGCCGGCTGGGACCTGGACCGCTGGCGGCAGGTGCTGCGCGACGCCGCACCCCGGATCGCGTACATCGTTGCCGACTTCCACAATCCGACCGGCGCGCTCGCCGACGACGACCAGCGGCGTCAGCTCGTGGAGGCGGCCCGGTCGGCGGGGACGGTGCTGATCGCCGACGAGACGATGAGCGAGCTGTGGCTGGACGAAGGCGTCGAGATGCCGCGGCCCGTGTGTGCCTTCGACCCCGCCGGGTCCACGGTGATCACCGTCGGGTCGGCCAGCAAGGCCTTCTGGGCGGGGATGCGCATCGGCTGGGTGCGCGCCGCACCGGACGTGATCCGCAGCCTGGTCGCCGCGCGCGCGTACGCCGATCTCGGCACCCCCGTGGTGGAGCAGCTCGCCGTGAACTGGCTGTTCAGCACGGGGGGTTGGAAGGAGGCCGTGGAAGTGCGGCGCGTGCAGGCCCGGGAGAACAGGGACGCGCTGGTCACGGCGGTGCGGCGGGAGCTGCCCGACTGGGAGTTCGAGGTCCCGAAGGGCGGACTGACGCTGTGGGTGCGGACCGGGGGGCTGTCGGGCTCCCGCCTCGCCGAGGTGGGGGAGCGGGTCGGGGTGCGGGTGCCGTCCGGGCCGCGCTTCGGGGTCGACGGTGCCTTCGAGGGGTATGTGCGGCTGCCGTTCACCGTGGGCGGTGCGGTCGCCGACGAGGCGGCGGTGCGGCTGGCCGCGGCGGCTCGGTTGGTGGAGAGCGGGGCGCCGGGGGGCGGGGAGTCGCCGCGGACGTTCGTGGCGTAGCCGGGGACGGGGAGTCGGCCACTGTCACAGCGCCCGGCGCTGAAACCTACTGCGCCTCCGCCGCCACGGCCTCCGCGGGCATCGGCTTTGCCTCGACCGGCTCCTCGTCGAGGGGCACCACCTCGACCGGCACCGCTTCAACCGGCACGGCCTCGACAGGCCTGGCCTCGACGGAGTCCTGGTCGACCGGCATGGTCCGCGGCGGCAGCAGCGCCAGCACCGCCTCGCGGTGCGCGTCGCTCGCCGTGTCGTCGTACGGGTCCGGAGTCGACGGCACCTGAAGCCGGTGCACCGGGCCCGGGCCGAGACGGGCGTAGCCGCGGCCGGGCGGTACCTCGGCGGCCGGAGTCGTGGCCGGGAGAGCACCCAGGACCCCTGACAATTGCTCGGCCGTCGCCGGGCCGAGGACGACACGCGCGCGCGTGTGCTGCCGTACGTCATCGCTCAGCGCTTCGGCGTGGTCGAACTGTTCGCCCACCACGACCGTCACATTCACCGCGCGGCCGTGCCGGAGTGGGACCTGGAGCAGGGACTGCGGGTCCTCGCGGCCGTCCGCGGCGGCGAGATGGGTGAAGGCGCTGGGGCGGTCCAGGAGGAGCCACAGGGGACGCCTGGTGTCCTCCGGCGGCGGCTCGCCGGCCTGACGGGAGCGGTTCGCGGCGATCAGACGGCGCTCCGTCTCCAGGGCGGCCCACTCGAGACTCGTCAGCGCCCCGGTCAGCCCGCACTCGACGGCCAGAACGCCGTCCCGGCCGGTCAGGCACGCGAACTCGCCGGAGCCGCCCTCGACGATCACGACGTCGCCGTGCTGCAGCGCCTGCACAGCGATGGAGCGCAGCAGGGTCGAGGTGCCGCTGCCGGGCTGGCCCATGATCAGGAGGTGCGGTGCGGTGGAGCGGATGCCGGTGCGCCAGACGACCGGCGGAACGTCACGTCTGTTCTCGCCGTAGGTGAGGGGAAGCGTGCGCTGGACCTGGGTGGGGTCCGTGAAGCCGAGGACCGTCTCGCCCGGCGCCGTGACGAACCGCTGGGCGGCGATGTCGGTGGGCAGTGGGGGCAGCACCGTGACCGTCAGCTCGTTGCCCTCTTCCTCCCATGCGAAGTGGTACTCGCGGCCGCGCCCCGACTTGGCGTGCAGCAGCTGCTCGATCCTGGCGCGGGACTCGGCCTCGCCATCGGTGAAGTACGCCGGGTAACGGATCACGAGATGGGTGATACGGCCCGATTCGTCGAACTCGTATGCAGGGAAGGCCTTCTCCCACTCGCCGCCGTGGGCGTACAGGGGGGTGGGGTCCTCGGCGATCGAGAAGTACGGGATCAGGGCCTCGTACAGCGACTTGAGGCGCTGCACCTGGGACTCGTCCGGCCCTTCGGGCACCGCCGGTGCGCGGTCCCGGCCGTGCAGGGCTGCCGCGGTCATCAGGCCGATGACGGCGAGCAGTGGGCCGTAGGGCACGAGCGCCACGACCAGGACCACCGAGGCCACCAGGAACAGCAGCGGCCCACGCCTGTCCTTGGGGGTGTCGGCCCACTTGTGCCGCCCGGCCGCTGCCAGTCGGCGCAGACCGCGGGTGATCGTGATCAGCGGGTGGAGGACGTCGGTGGCGCTGTCGGCCGCCGTCCGGGCCAGTTCCCGGCTCCGCGCGATCTGCATCCGGGCGATCTGTGCGTTGTCCTTGCTCAGGATGCGGGGGAGGGGGCGCCGGGCCACTGCATTCTCCTGGTGGTGCGTACGGGCGGGAGGGGCGGTGTCAGAACTTGATGCCGCCGAGGAGGCTCGCGAGGCTCTCGCCGCCCGCCTTGATGCTCGGGGCGATCGCAGTGCTTGCGAGGTAGAAGCCGAACAGGGCCGAGACCAGGGCGTGCGACGCCTTCAGGCCGTCCTTGCGGAAGAAGAGGAAGACGATGATGCCGAGCAGGACCACGCCGGAGATGGACAGGATCATTTTTTTCTCCTGGTTCACGGGGACAGTCACCATGAGTACTTCCAGGATCACAGCATGTATCCATAGTATTAAAGGTGCAAATGGATGAATCTCGGTAGATTTCCCTCAGGTGGTCGAGCCGACTCGGGTCGACCGGGCCGAACCCCCGTGTCCTGCCTGGTCTGGGGTGATCTTTACCTCCGGCGCATCGGGTCATGTGCCGCGGAAGCCAGTACCCTGGCGATTCACCTGAACGGTTGTATTGAGAGGCGGTCCGGCCGATGACTGAAGCCCCCGACCCCGAGGTCGTGGAGCTGGCGACCAAGATCTTCGATCTGGCCCGGCAGGGGCAGACCGAGGCGCTCGTGGCGTACGTCGACGCGGGTGTACCGGCCAACCTCACCAACGACCGCGGTGACTCGCTCGTGATGCTCGCCGCCTACCACGGGCACGCAGACGCGGTACGCGCCCTGCTCGCCCGGGGTGCGGAGGGCGACCGGATCAACGACCGGGGCCAGACTCCGCTCGCCGGGGCCGTCTTCAAGGGCGAGACGGACGTCATCAAGGCCCTCCTCGAGGGCGGTGCCGATCCGGCCGCGGGCACCCCGTCGGCCGTCGACACGGCGCGGATGTT
The DNA here is from genome assembly GCF_000720765.1 of Streptomyces sp. NRRL S-646. GTDB lineage: Bacteria > Actinomycetota > Actinomycetes > Streptomycetales > Streptomycetaceae > Streptomyces. The sequence goes on along the minus strand of NZ_JODC01000022.1, from coordinate 44,537 downwards.
CGGCAAGACGGATCTGCTCGAGTTGTTCGGCGCACACTGATCCGAATGTTCTGACCAGTAAAAACACGGAAAACGGGGGAGGCGGTACAGGGCCGCCGAAATTTCGGTCGCGGCAGGTCGAAGTGCCGAGTCATCATGACGTCGTGATTCACGGACGCGATGGCTGGGCAGACGTTGCCGCACCGCGCGGGCCGTGATGCGGTCCGCGAGGGCCACTGACGAGAGGCAGAGGAAGATGGTCTACAGCAAGCAAGAGACGGCGGGCGCCCCGACGTTGTGTCACGCGGCCAGGTAATGCGTGTTCCCCGGTTGCGTCGACGCTTGATGTGAGGCTGTTTCCCATGTTCGATCCGGTCATAGCGCCCAGCGGTACGCTGCTCGGCCTGCTCCAGCGGGGCCGCGGCGACGGCACACTGCACGCGCTCACCGCCCCGCGCGCCGAGGCGCTCGCGGCGCTGAACCACTGTGTGCTGCGCGACCCCCGCCACGACTGGCAGGTGGAGAACCGCTCCCTCTACTACGCCCGTCTCTACCTCGACCTGAACGGCGAGCTGGACGAGATCGAGGCGCACCTCTTCGACGTCGAGGACGTCTTCGACACCGAGGAGTCCCGCACGGGACTGGCCCTGGCCGTCCTCGGCCACCTCGCCTCGTACGGCAGGCGGGACGCGCTCGCACTGCTGCGCAGGTACGCCGCCTCCGGCTCCAACTGGGCCTGGGCCCTCGACGAACTGGCGCTGCGCGACGACGACGCCGGCCTGCGGGCCCTCGCCGCTCCCGTGCTGGCCCGCTTCGCCACCGACGCCGAGGGCGAGGCCGAACTGGCCGCCGTCGTGCGTGACGCCTTCGAGCCCCGGCCGTGGCGGCTGTGGGCGGAGGATCCGCGCGAATCGATCGCCACGCGTGTGCGTGCCGCTCAGGAGACCGGCTGCTTCGACCGCTGGCAGCGGCAGATGCGACCATCCGGGCCCCGTCCGGGGTGGAGCGTGCAGGCCGTGTTCGAGTGGGCCCAACAGGGCGTCGAACGGGGCGCCGCGCTGCACGTCCCCGCAGCCCGCTGTCTCACCGCCGTCGCCGGCCCCGAGGACCGGCCCGAGATCGTGGCCGCCGCCAAGGACGGCACCGACGGAGCCCGCTGCACCGCGCTGCGCTACCTCGCCGACAGCAATGATCCCGACGCCCTCGACCTGATCGAGGGTGCCGTACTCACCGGCTCACCGGCCGTCGTGGAAGCCGCCGTCGACGCCTTCGAACGGATGCGCAGTGTCGCCGCCGTCGACCGGGCCCGCGGCTGGGCCCACCGGCCCGACCCCCTGGGCGCCGCCGCCGGCCGTATGCTCGCCTGCCACGGAGGAATCGAGGACAAGGACCTCGTCCTCGGTGCCTTGCGCGAAGCCGTACGGGGCGAGGGGCCGGACGCCCCGACCCTGTGGACGCTCGTCGACGGCGCCGGTCGGCTCGGCATCGGCTGCGCCGCGCCCGTACTGCGCCATATCTATCGCGAAACCGCCTCCTCCCATCTCCGCGGCCGGGCCGCCCGGGCCCTGGCCGCCACCGATCCCTCCTTCCCGGCAGGCTTCGCCGTCGAGTGCCTCTGGGACTGCGAGGAGACCACCCGCGAAATCGCCGCCCGGCACGCCGAGACCGGCGACGCACGGGTCGTCGAACAGCTCCGCCGGCTCGCCGCCGATCCGGCCGAGGAAGCCGAAGTGCAGACCGCCGTACGAAGTCGGATCGCACCCGACGGACCCGCCGTTTGAGCCAGCCACGCACGCGTACACAGGGCTCCGGCACGGCCCCAGGATGAACAATGGGTGACCCGCGGGTCAGGTGGTCATGGACACGGCCTGACCTGCTCGGGTGTGCGAAGGAACGCTCACGGGACGTTCATCGTTCGCAAAGATCCACGTTGTCGCGACCACGTCCAGCACGGCGAGAACACCGGTATGCGTGTCGTCATCGTGACCGAATCCTTTCCCCCCGACGTGAACGGCGTGGCCCACTGCGCGCTCCAGACCGCCCGGCACCTCGTAGATCGCGGTCACTCTCCGCTCGTTGTCGCCCCGGCCAGCACCGCCCTCGTCGGGCGTGCCGGTACAGGGCCTGACGCCCAGGCGCCGTGCCCCGTCGTCCGCGTCCCCTCCCTCCCGCTCCCGGGCTATCCCCAGGTCCGTGTCGCCCTGCCCAGCCGCCGCCTCGCCGCGGCCGTCATCGAGCACCGGGCCGACATCGTCCACCTGGCCAGCCCCTTCGTCCTCGGCGTCCGCGGCATGGCGGTCGCCGCCCGTCTCGGCGTCCCTGCCGTGGCCGTCTACCAGACGGACCTGGCCGGATACGCCCGCACCTACATGGGCGCCGGTGAGGCCGCGGCCTGGCGGCGCATCCGTTCCGTCCACTCCGCCGCCGACCTCACCCTCGCCCCCTCCAGCGCCTCGATGCACGACCTGGAGACCCACGACGTGCCGCGGGTCAAGCTCTGGCAGCGCGGCGTGGACACCGTCCGTTTCCGCCCGCACCTGCGCGACGAGGCACTGCGCCGCGAACTCGCCCCGAACGGCGAGCTGATCGTCGGCTACGTCGGCCGACTCGCGCCCGAGAAGCACATCGAGCTCCTGGCCGGCGTGTGCGGCCTCGACGGAGTGAAGGTCGTGATCGTGGGCGACGGCCCGAGCCAGCCGAGCCTCGCCGAGGCACTGCCGGGCGCGGTCTTCCTCGGCCGCCGCACCGGCGACGAACTCGCCCGGATCTACGCCTCGCTGGACGTCTTCGCGCACACCGGTCCCTTCGAGACCTTCTGCCAGACCGTGCAGGAGGCCATGGCGAGCGGCGTCCCCGTCGTGGCGCCCGCCGCCGGCGGCCCCCTCGACCTGGTCGCCCACGGGCGCACCGGGCTGCTGGTGCCACCCCATGACGCGGACGCCGTACGGGATGCCGTGCTGTCCCTGGCCGCAGACCCGGAGCAGCGGGTCACCTTCGGCGCCACCGCACGCGCCACCGTCGAGGGACGCACCTGGGCCGCCGTGGGCGATCAGCTGATCGGGCACTACGCGGACGTGCTCGCCGCGCGACAGAAGACGGCGGTGGCGGCATGACCTCAATGCGGATCGTGCGACTCGCCAACTTCGTGGCCCCCTCCTCCGGAGGTCTGCGCACCGCCCTGCGTGAACTGGGCAAGGGCTTCAAGGCCGCAGGACACGAGCCCGTGCTCATCGTCCCCGGCGAACGCGCCGACGACCGCGACACCGAGCAGGGGCGTGTCATCACCCTGCCCGGGCCGCTGCTGCCCGGTACGGGCGGGTATCGCGTACTCACCGACAAGCGGCGCGTGGCCCGCCTCCTGGAGGAGCTGGCGCCCGACCGCCTGGAGGTCTCCGACCGTACGACCCTCAGGTGGACCGGCAAGTGGGCGCGGCGCGCCCGCGTGCCCGCCGTGATGGTCTCCCACGAGACCGCCGACGGCGTCCTGCGCACCTGGGGGCTGCCGGAGGGGGCGGCCCGCCGCGCCGCCGACGCCCTCAACGTGCGTACGGCGCACACGTACGCGCGCGTGGTGTGCACCACCGAGTTCGCCGAGCGGGAGTTCGTGCGGATCGGCGCTCGCAATGTCGTACGCGCCCCGCTGGGAGTCGACCTGGTCGAGCGGCATCCCGCGCTGCGCGACCCGGGGCTGCGTGCCCGCTTCGCGCGCGTGGACGAGTCGCTGCTCGTGACGTGCACCCGGCTGTCCGTGGAGAAGCGGCCCGGCACGGCGCTGGACGCCCTCGAGGCGCTGCTGCGGCGGGGCCGGCGGGCGGTGCTGGTGGTGGCCGGGGACGGTCCGCTGCGGCCGCGGCTCGAACAGCGGGCGCGGGAGCGCGGGCTGCCGGTCACCTTCCTCGGGCATGTCTCCGACCGCGGCGCGCTCGGCGCCCTCCAGGCCTCCGCCGACGTGTGCCTGGCGCCCGGGCCCGCCGAGACCTTCGGGCTCGCCGCGCTGGAGGCGATGGCCTGCGGCACGCCCGTGGTGGTGAGCACGTCGTCCGCGCTGCCCGAGGTGATCGGATCCGCCGGAGCCGTCGCCGCGGACCGCGGGGAGGCCTTCGCTGACGCCGTCGACATGCTGCTCGAACTCCCCGAGCGGGAGCGGCGCGAGAGCGCACGCGCGCGTGCGGAGTGCTTCGGGTGGAACACGGCGGTGGATGCGTTTCTCGCCGCGCACGACGCGCCGGTACCGGTGCGTCCTTTTGCGCCCGGAGGCGTGGCATGAGACCGGTGCGATTCGTCGCCCTCGGGGACTCGCTGACGGAGGGCGTGGGCGATCCCGTCGCCGACGGGTGGCGCGGCTGGGCCGCGCTGCTCGCCGGCGGGCTTGCCGAGGAGCACGTGGAGTTCACCAACCTCGCCGTCAGCGGCGCCCAGACCCGGGAGGTGCTGGAGCAGCAGACACCGGCCGGGCTCGCCCTGCAGCCCGACGTGGTGTCCGTGGTCATCGGCGTCAACGACACCCTGCGCTGCACCTTCGACATCCACGCCGTGGCCGAACGGCTCGACAAGGTGTACGCCGCCTTCACCGAGCAGGGGGCGACCCTGCTCACGGCCTGTCTGCCCGACCCCGGCTCGATGCTCGGTCTGCCCGGTTCGCTGGCCCGTCCGCTGGCCCGGCGGCAACGGGCGGTCAACCGAGTGGTCCACGCGCTCTCGGACCGCTACGGGGCCGTCCATCTGCACGCGGCCGAGGCGGCCTGGATCACGGACCGCGCGATGTGGAGCGCCGATAAGCTGCACCCGGGTGAGCGGGGGCACCGGCAGCTGGCCGTGCGCTTCCACTCGCTGCTGGCGGAAGCGGACCGTGCGGCGGGTCCTGCGCCTTCGCCCGAGCCGGAGTTCCCCGTGCCCACCAGGTCGGCGAGCCTGTTGTGGCTGGCCACGGCGGGCACGGCGTGGGTGGCACGGCGGTGCACCGACCTGCTGCCGCAGCTGCTGCGGCTCGCCGCCGACGAGATGCGGCACCGGGTGCGCGGGACCAGTGCGCGGCTGGATCTGCGGGCCGCGGCTGCGGTGTCGGCTGCGCTGGCTGCGGTGTCGGTGGTGGAGCAGCCGGATGCGGCGTAGTGCTGTGCGAGGGGGCCGGTGAGTTTCTGCGGGTCCGTTGTGGCTGGTCGCGCAGTTCCCGCGCCCCTAACGGCGTTGGTGTCTGCGTATCGTCACGAAGCGGACCGGTGTTCCCGGCGCCGCCTGGGCTACGGCTGGGAGGTCCGGTGGGTGGACGACCGCGATCACCGGGTAGCCCCCGGTGGTCGGGTGGTCGGCCAGGAAGACGACCGGTCCGCCGTCGGGTGGGACCTGGACCGCGCCCAGCACCATGCCCTCGCTGGGGAGTTCGCCCGGCAGGGCTCGCTCCAGGGTGGGGCCTTCCGTGCGCAGGCCGATGCGGTTGCTGGCGGGGGAGACCCGGTACGTGCGGGACGTGAAGGTGTGCAGTGCCTCCCGCGTGAACCAGTCGTCGCGCGGTCCCAGCGTCACCCGTAGGACGAGTTCCGTCGGAGGCGCGGGTTGCGGGGCGACGTCCACGCGCGCGTGGACGTGCTGCGGCGCCCCCAGGGGCAGCACCGTACCGTCCGCGAGTGGTGCCGGACCGAGGCCGGACAGGAGGTCCGTGGAGCGACTGCCGAGCACAGGGTCGACGGCGATGCCCCCCGAGACGCCGACGTAGGAGCGCACTCCGCAGCTGACGGTTCCGATGTCCAGGAGGGCGCCCGCGGGCACCCTCACCGGAGCTCCCCAGGCGACCGGCCGTCCGTCCACCGCGACCGGGCAGGGAGCCCCCCCGACCGCGATCGTGAGCGTCGAACGCGGCCGTACGGCACACCCGTTGACCGTGGTCTCCAGAACGGCCGCCTCGGGCGGGTTGCCGATCAGCCGGTTGACGAGCGCCGCCGCGTGGCCGTCGAGCGCACCGGAGTGGGGCACGCCGAGGTGTGCATGCCCGGGGCGTCCCCGGTCCTGCACGGTGGTCAGCGCTCCGGCTCGTACGACGACGAGTGCTCGGTCCGTCATGCGGGCCCCACCGGGACGAAGCGCACGCGCGTGCCGGGCGACAGCAGCGCGGCCGGCACGCGCGCGTGGTCCCACAGCACGGTGTCCGTGCGCCCGATCAGCTGCCAGCCGCCGGGCGACGAGCGCGGGTACACGCCCGTGTACGGGCCCGCCAGTGCCACCGAACCTGCGGGGACGGCCGTGCGCGGGGTGGCCCGGCGCGGGACGTCGTACAGCGGCGGCAGGCCGGTGAGATAACCGAAGCCCGGGGCGAACCCGCAGAAGGCGACGCTGAACTCGGTGGCCGCGTGGATACGGGGCACTTCCTGCTCGCCGACGCCCCAGTGGGCGGCGACGTCGGCCAGGTCGGGGCCGTCGTAGCGCACCGGGATGTCAACGACAGCCTGTTCGCGACGGGGAGCGGGGGGCACCTCGGAGGCGGTCAGTTCGGAAGCCAGACGGACCGGGTCGTCGAGGCCGTCGAGCAGGACGGTGCGGGCAGCGGGGACGATCTCGCGCACCGTGAGCAGGCCCTCCGTGCGGCGCCGCAGCAGCTCCGCGTGCAGGGCCCGCGCCTCGTCCCCGGAGCACACCTCCACGAGCAGGGCGCTGTCCCCGACAGGCAGCGCCCTCATGCGAAGGCCTCCACCCGGACTCCCGACTCCTGCAGGCGTTGTCGGACGCGCCGGGCCAGTTCGACGGCGCCCGGTGTGTCCCCGTGCAGGCACAGCGAACGCGCGCGTACGTCGATGCGCGCACCGGAGTGCGAGGTGACCGTGCCGAAGCGGGCCAGGCCCACCGAGCGCTCCACCACGGCCTCCGGGTCGGTGACCAGGGCGCCGTCGTGGCCGCGCGGCACGAGTGTGCCCTCCGGGGTGTACGCCCGGTCCGCGAAGGCCTCCGGGACGGCCGGGAGGCCCGCCTTGCCGGCGAGCTCCAGCAGGCGCGAGCCGGGCAGGCCGAGCACGGGCAGCGAGGCGTCGGCGAGCCGTACGCCGTCCACGACCGCGCCGGCCTGCTCCTCGTCGTGCACCACGCGGTTGTAGAGCGCCCCGTGCGGCTTCACATACGACACGCGCGTGCCCGCCGCTCGCGCAAAGACCTCCAGGGCGCCGATCTGGTAGGCCACTTCGGCCGCGAGCTCCGCGGGCGGCACGTCCATCGCGCGCCGCCCGAACCCCGCCAGATCCCGGTAGGAGACCTGGGCGCCGATCCGGACGCCGCGCTCGGCCGCCAGCTCGCACACCCGCCGCATGGTGGCCGCGTCCCCGGCGTGGAAGCCACAGGCCACGTTGGCGCTGGTGACGACGGACAGCAGTTGTTCGTCGTCGGTCAGCTGCCAGCGGCCGAAGCCCTCGCCGAGGTCGGCGTTGAGATCGATCGAGGTCATGGGTCCTTCGTGTTTTCTCTCAGGCCACGCGGTACTGCTCGTCGCGGGCGTCGGTCAGGAACATCTGGCCGGGTGCGTGGGTGATGGCGAAGGGAGGGAGCGAGGCCATCACGGCCGCCTGAGGAGTCACTCCGCAGGCCCAGAACACCGGGATGTCGTCCGGTTCGAGGTCCACCGGGTCGCCGAAGTCGGGGCGGCCGAGATCCTCGATGCCCAGCCCCGAGGGAGTGCCGCAGTGCACGGGGCTTCCGTGCACCGCCGGGAGCAGACTGCTCTCCCGGATCGCCGCCGCCAGGTGCTGCGGCGGCACCGGCCGCATGGACACCACCAGCGGGCCGTGCAGCCGCCCCGCCGGACGGCACTGACGGCTCGTCACATACATCGGGACGTTGCGGCCCTGCTCGATGTGGCGGATCGGCACGCCCGCCTCGGCCAGCGCCCACTCGAAAGTGAAGCTGCAGCCGATCAGGAACGACACCAGGTCCTCGCACCAGTGCGCGCGGACGTCCGTCGGCTCGTCCACCAACTCGCCGTCCTGCCACACCCGGTAGCGCGGCAGGTCGGTGCGCAGGTCCGCGCCGTCCGCCAGGATCGTCGTGACGGAGCCGGCGTCCGTGACGTCGAGGACCGGACAGGGCTTGGGGTTGCGCTGGCAGAACAGCAGCATGTCGTACGCCCAGTCGGCGGGCACCGAGATCAGGTTGACCTGGGTGTGGCCGGCCGCCACCCCCGCGGTGGGTCCGCTGAGTCCCTCCCGGAAGCGGGCCCGGGCGGTTTTCGGGCTCCACGCGTGCGCGTGCTCGTCGACGACGGTCAGGGGGCGGTCTTCCGTGCGGTTCACGCGAGCTCCTTCCCACGGGTCTCCGGCAGCCCCAGCAGCGCCAGCGCCGCGAGACCGTAGCCGATCGCGCCGAACACCAGCGCGCCGCCCACACCCCAGCTGTCGGCCAGGAAGCCGACGGTCGTGGGGAAGACGGCGCCCACGGCGCGCCCGGTGTTGTACGTGAAGCCCTGTCCCGTGCCCCGTACCGCCGTCGGGTACAGCTCGCTCAGGTAGGAGCCGAAACCGCTGAAGATCGCCGACATGCAGAACCCGAGCGGGAAACCGAGCACCAGGAGCAGGGTGTTGGCGCCGTGCGGGATGTTCGCGTACGCCAGGATGCAGACCGCCGACAGCAGGGCGAACAGCCAGATGTTGCGCTTGCGGCCCAGCCGGTCGGTGAGGTGGCCGCCGGTCAGATAGCCCAGGAAGGCGCCGGAGATCAAGAACGTCAGGTAGCCGCCGGTACCGACGACCGACAGGCCGCGGTCGGTCTTCAGGTATGTCGGTACCCAGGTGGCGAGCGTGTAGTAGCCGCCCTGGACGCCCGTGGACAGGAGTCCGGCGAAGACTGTCGTGCGCAGCAGGCCGGGTTTGAAGATCGCGGTGAACGAGCCCTTCTGTGTGCTCTGTTCGCGTACGGCCGCCGCTTCCGGGGCGTCGTGCACCCGGCGCCGCATCCAGATGACCAGCAGCGCGGGCAGCGCGCCGGTCCAGAACATGATGCGCCAGGCCAGATCGTCGCCGGCGAACGAGAAGACCAGGGTGTACACGATCGCGGCCAGAGCCCAGCCCACGGCCCACGAACTCTGGACCGCGCCGAGGGTGCGGCCCCGGTGCCTGGCGCTCGCGTACTCGGCGACGAGGATCGCGCCGACCGCCCACTCACCGCCGAAACCGAGGCCCTGCAGAGCGCGGAAGACCAGCAGCGTCTCGTAGTTGGGCGCGAAGCCGCAGGCCACCGTGAAGACCGCGTAGGTGATCACCGTGATCATCAGTGCCCTGACCCGGCCGACCCGGTCCGCCACTACCCCCGCGACGGCGCCGCCGACCGCGGAGACCACGAGGGTGACCGTCGTGAACAGCCCCGTCTGACCGCTGTCCAGGCCGAAGTACGCGGCCAGCGCGACCATGCTCAGGGGCAGCGTGAAGTAGTCGTACGAGTCCAGGGCATAGCCGCCGAAGGCGCCGGCGAAGGCGCGGCGGCCACGCGGGCCGAGGGCGCGCAGCCAGCCCAACGCGCCGTCGTCGAGGGCGTTTTCATCGGTTCCGGGCCGTTTGGTCAGGGCCTGGGATGGAGGGGTCGTGCTCATGGGCACCTCGCAGTGGGAGGACGGAGGGTGCTTCAGAAGTGAGCCGTGCCGTGCGGGAGGAGCGGTCGGCGCCCGGGGTGAACGACGGCGCCGTGCGTAGCAAGGTAGAGGATCGTTGAACGATCCTTCAATACCCACGTTGTTTCGTTCTTGTATCTGCGATTGAATTCCGGGCATGGCAGAGCAGCTGACAGGACTGGCCGACGACCGGGCTCTCCTGGGGCGCACCAGCACCGCCGAGCGCGTCTCGGACATCCTCAGGGGCCGCATCGCCGAGGGGTTCTTCCCGCCCGGCACCCGGCTGTCGGAAGACAGCATCGGGGGTGCGCTCGGAGTCTCCCGCAACACGCTGCGCGAGGCGTTCCGGCTGCTCACCCACGAACGTCTGCTCGTGCACGAGCTGAACCGGGGCGTCTTCGTCCGGGTCCTGACCGTCGAGGACGTCGAGGACATCTACCGCACCCGCCGCCTCGTGGAGTGCGCCGTCGTCCGCGGCCTCGGCGATCCGCCGTACGGCCTGGACGCGCTCGCCGAGGTCGTCGAGGACGGGCAGCGGGCGGCGCGCGAAGGTGACTGGAAAGGCGTGGGTACGGCAAACATCCACTTCCATCGTGAGCTGGTGGCCCTCGCCGGCAGCGCCCGCACCGACGAGCTGATGCGCAGCGTCTTCGCCGAACTGCGCCTGGCCTTCCACGTCGTGGACGACCCCAAGGCCCTGCACGAGCCGTATCTGGCCCGCAACCAGCAGATCCTCCAGGCCTTGGAGGCGGGGAACCGGGCCGAGGCGGAGAAACTGCTCGCGGTCTACCTGGAGGATTCACTGGAGCGCGTGGTCGAGGTGTACCGACGAAGGGTCGGCGAGGACAGCGGCCTCTAGGGGTGGGGGGCTGCATCGATGTGTGGCTCCGCGGGCGCGGGCGCGACCAGCCACAGACGGCCCGCACATGAATCACAACCGGTGGTCGCCCGCCCGGCCGCCGGAGGCAATCCATGCCGTTTGGGTCGATGTCAGACCGAGGACCTAGTCTGTGCACCGTGACTTCGCCTGCATCGACGGACAGCGTTCCGCCCCAGCTCAGCGCGGGGCCGCGCCCCGCGCCGGGCCCGGCCGCCGACGAGGGGCTGGCGCGGCGCCTGCGCGCGCTCGCCTGCACCGCGCCGCTGCACGACCTCGACGCACGCAAGGCCAACCTCGCGGGTGAGTACTCGGTCTACGGCATGGCGGAGGTGGCCCTCGCGGCCATCGACCTGGTCACCCTGAACATGGACTTCGACACGGGCGCCGACCACGACCAGATAGTCGCCCGGCTCATCCCGCGCATCGCCGCCCAGGCCCCGCAGCGGCCGGTCGCCGAGCACGAGCGCGTGGCCCGCTGGGTCCTGGAGAACCTGATCAACGTCGGCAGCGTCGACCGCGGCTTCCGGGCCGTCTACGGCACGTTCACGACCGACGGCAGCTATGTCCGCCGTGACTACGACTTCAAACTGATCGAGGAGGTGCCGGGCCCCGGCGGCACCGTCTACCTCCGTACCACGGACGAGGCGGTCAACGTCCTGGTCGGCGCCCTGGACACGGACGTCACCAGCGCGCAGATCGCCGCCGAGGTCAAGCTGGAGGTCCTGATCAACCGGGGCCGCCTCGCCGACGCCCAGCTCGCCGCCGAGCAGGCCCGCTACCGGACGGTGCAGTACTCGGAAACCCTGCGCAGAGCCCTGGACGCAACCCGGCGCAACGTCCGGGCGGTGGACTGGCTCAACTCCGTGCCCGACATGATCGCCGAGGCGCTGGACCACGTCGCCGACCGCTACCGGCACGAGAACGCGATCCTCACCAACATCCGCAAGGCCCGGGACGAGACCGAGGACGCCGAGCACAAGCGGCGCGCCGCCGAACTCGTCGACATCGTCAAGGACTGCATCCGCAGGCACACACAGCTGCAGTCCCGCCTCCTGGAGGCCGGGCCGCTGTTCCGCGCCGAGCAGGACCGGCAGGCGTTCGCGACGCCCATGACGTCGTCCGGAATCGACCTGTACGGGCACCTGGTCGCTCCCGTGCTGCCCTTGCCGCTGGAACAGGCGGTGCAGGTCACGGATGCCTTCTTCGCCCGGGGCACCGGACTGCGCACGCCGGTGTCCGTACGGGTGGGTGACCTCGTCGACATACTGCTGACGCCGCCGGTGGAGCGGGAGCACCTGGGCGCGGAGATGCCCGAGCCGGATCTGATCGCGACGCCGGACGACAGCCGGTTCAGCGAGGAGCAGCTGGCGGCGGCGACCGAGCTGCTGGACCTGCCCGCCGATGCGCCGCGCCGGTTGTCGGGATTGCTGGCGCAGGCCCGGAGGCAGGATCCCGATCTGCCGTACCTGGTGGCCCTGTTGGCGGTGCACGCGGCCAGTCCGGCCGTCGGCACGGCATACCGCCAGGGCGAGGAGAAGCTGCTGTTCGCCGTGGACGACGGGACGGAGTTGGACGACCCGGAGTTCGGCGGAGCCGATCTCATCGTCGGCACGGCCCTGCTGGACGCGGCCGGCATGGCGGCGGACCGGACGGAAGCAGCATGAGTGAGCAGGAACGCGACAAGGAGCCCGAGCAGTGAGTGAGCACGTCGAGTGGAGTGAAACGGAGGCCCCGGCTCCGTCGGCGACCGCCGCCGTCACCCCCGCCGACGCCGCCGACGCGGCGCGGCTCGTCGCGTTCGGGCTGCAGCCCAAGCTGCAGCCCGCACGGGACCAGGAGTACGCCGAGCTGCTGCGCCGCTACCGCGAGGACTCTCCGTTCGCGCGGCTCGCGGACGCCGTGGCCGCCGGGCTCGGGCTGGTGGTGCTGGAGGTGTCCCCGCGCGCGGGGATGGCCGTGACGGCGGCCGAGGACTCGGTGTTCGCCGTCCGCATGGGCGACTACGCGCGTCGTACGTCCGCCGACGGCGGCGACCGCTTCCTGCACGGACTGGCCCATCTCGCCATCGCCGCCATGGCGTTCCCGCGCCCCGAGGACCTCGCCGACGACGGATACATCGGGCGCGTGACGGTCAACGGTGTCGACGCGTTCGTACGGCAGGCCTGCCGCCGGCTGGAGGAGCGTGCCGAGGAAAACGGCGACAACACCGACCCGGCCACCGACGCGCCCGGCCTTGAGGCCGCGTGGCGGATCTGGGCGAGACGCAGCGCGGCCGGTGCCACCAAGGACGCGCGCAGGCTTGCCGGTTCGACCACCGGCATCGTCGGCAAGGCGGCCGCGTTCCTCACCGACTCCGGATTCCTGCAGCGCACCGGCGACGACAACGGCGGCACGTACCGGACGACTTCCCGCTATCAGCTCCAGGTGCGCGACATGGCGGGCAGCGCCGCGATGGCCGAGCTGCTGGAGCTGGGCGTGGTCCCGGTGACCGACGGCACCCCGACGCTGCTGCCGCCCGAGAACACCGACGACCTGGAACTGGCGGCCGACGCCGGTCTGCCCTTCCACGCGCCGTCGCACCCCTGAACTTTCCCGACCTGCCGAAGACTTACGAGAGTCCGCCATGTACGAGCTGTCCCGGGTCCGCCTCTACTCCATCGGTCCCGCCGGTGCGCGCTACGCCGACACCGTGCTTGACCTGCGGGGCGTGGGCGAGCCCGTGCCCGACCCCGCGCCCACCCAGGCGGAGTTCTTCGAGGAGGAGCCCGTCGGCCCGCCGCGCCGCCCGGCGCCCGCCGGTGTGCTCTTCCTGGAGAACGGCGGCGGCAAGTCGGTGCTGCTGAAGCTGATCTTCTCGGTGATGCTGCCGGGTCACCGCAACACCCTCGGCGGCGCCAGCTCCGGCGTGCTGCGCAAGTTCCTGCTCGCCGACGACTGCGGACACGTCGCACTGGAGTGGCAGCACACGCTGACCGGCGAGTGCGTCGTGGTCGGCAAGGTCAGCGAGTGGCGCGGACGGCAAGTCTCCAACGACCCACGGAAGTTCGCCGAGGCCTGGTACTCCTTCCGGCCCGGCCCCGGGCTGTCCCTGGACAACCTGCCCGTCGCCGAGGCCACCGCCGTACGGCCGGTCGTCGAGGGGCAGTCGGGCGCGCAGGGCCGCCGGCGCACCATGAAGGGCTTCCGGGATGCCCTCACCGAGGCGGGCAAGGCGTATCCGCATCTGGAGGTGCACTGGGAGGAGATCCACGACCGGTGGATCGAACACCTCGGCGACCTCGGCCTCGACCCCGAACTCTTCCGCTACCAGCGGGAGATGAACGCCGACGAGGGAGAGGCGGCCGGCCTCTTCGCGGTCAAGAAGGACTCCGACTTCACCGACCTGCTGCTGCGCGCCGTGACCGACACCCGGGACACCGACGGGCTCGCCGACCTGGTCAGCGGCTTCGGCAACAAGCTGGGCCGCCGGGCCGAGCTGATCGCCGAACGGGATTTCACCGCCGGTTCGGTGGACCTGCTCGGACGGATCGTCGAGGCCGCCGAGGCCCGTGCACGCGCGCGTGACATCCACGCCGGCGCCGAGCGCCGTACCCGCACGCTGGCCCGTCGGCTGTCGGCCCGAGGTGTGCAGGAGCGGGTCCGGGCCGCCGACCTCGCCCAACGCGTCACCGCCGCCGCGTACGCCGTCACGCACTGCGAGGCGGCCCGCGAGCGCAGTGCACTGATCGCCGCCGAACTGGCCTACCGGAACGCCTCCTTGGCGCTCGCCGCCGCCGAGAAGTCCGCCGCCGGACAGAAGCGCGAGCTCGCCGAGGCGCGCACCCTGCACTCCGCCTGGCAGGCCGCCGAGGCCGTGCTGCGCCACCGCGCCGCCGCCGACCGCGTCGCGCGCGTGGCCGCCGCCATCCAGGAGGCCGAGCGGGACGCGGCCCCCGCGCTCGCCGCCCGCGCCAAGGCCGCCGTGGATCTCGTACGGGCCCTGCACACGGCCGCGGAGAGCGCCGAGAGCCTCGCCAACGAGGAGGAGGAGCGGTCCGCCGCGCTGCAGGAGGCCGGCGAGGCCGCCTACCGGGACTCGACCGCCGCCGCCACAGAGGCGCAGCGAGCCCGCAGCGAGATCGGGCACCTGCGGCAGCGCCTCACCGAGGTCGAGCAGGAGACCGCCGAGGCGGTGCGCGCGGGATGGCTCGACGACAGCGCGCCCGACGCCGACCCGGCCCGCGCCGCTCTCGCGGCAAGCGACGCCGAGAAAACGGCCGTGGCCGCCTGGGACACCGCGCGTGAGGCCTCGCACAAGGCGACGGAGCACGCGCGCGAGGCGGCCTCCGCCGAATCCCGCGCCGAGCTGACGGCCGCCCGCGCGGCGGACGCGGCGACGGCGACGCGGCGGTCGTACGAGGCCGAGCGCCGCATCGCGGAGTCACTGGCGGCCGAGGAGCGACTGGCGGAGCTGCTGAACCTGTCCGGCAAGGACGCCCGGGCCTCGCTCCCGGACGCCCGGCCGTCGGTCCCGCACCCCCGCCACGAAACGGGCGGCGAAGAAGCCGCCCTCACTCCCGAGGAGCTCGACCGCTTCGCCGACGAACTGCGCGAGCTGCTCGACGACTTCGTGTCCTCCGCCGAGCGGCAGCTCTTCGAGCTGCGGACCGCCGCGGCCGACGATGCGCGGATCCTCGGCGCGCTCGGTGACGGCGGGCTGCTGCCGCCCGGGCCGGACGTGCTGGCCACCGTGGAGTTCCTGGGCGAGCACGGCATCCCGGCGCTGCCCGGCTGGCGCTATCTCGCCCAGGCCGTGGACCCCGCCGACCACGCGCGCGTGCTGGCGGCGCGTCCGGAGCTGGTCGACGGCGTGATCATCACAGATCCCGACACACATGCCCGCGCCCGCGAGGCCCTCAGCGAAGCGGCGTTGCTGCCGCGGTCCGCCGTGGCCGTCGGTACGGCTGCCGCCCTGCTCGCCCCCACCCCGGCCGCCGACTCGGGTGACAGCAACGTTTTCCTCGTACCGCCGAACCCCGCCATGCACGACGAACATGCCGCGGACGAGGAGCGGCAGGCCCTGCGCGCGCGGGCGACCGAGCGGGACGAGGAGATCAGGACGCTCGCCGCGCGCCTGGGCAAGGACCGCGAGCTGGCGGCGCGGCTCGCCTCCTGGCGTACCGGCTGCCCGGCGGGTCGGCTGGTCGAGCTGGCCCGGGCCGCGCATGACGCGCGGGTGTTCGCCGAGGAAGCCGAGGCCGAGCTGACCGAGGCGCGTTCGGTGCGGGCCGAGGCCGACGAGGTCGCCGCCGAGGCCGCGCGGCTGCGGGACGAGAGGCAGGAAGCGGCGCAGAAGGCCCGGCGTGCGGCCGACGCCCTCGCCGGGCTCGCCTTCCGGCTGCGCGAGCGGGCAGGGTGGCAGGTCAAACTGCGCGAACTGGCCGACGACGGCGTCGAGTCGGAGGCCCGTGCCCAGGCCTGCCTGGAGCGCGCCCGCGCCGCCGACGAGGACCGCCGCGGCGCCCAGCGCGCCGCCGACGACGCCCGCCGCACGGCACGGGCACTACGCGCCGAGCGCGCGGAGATCGCGGGCGCCCCCGACGACGTACCCGAGGACGACGGCGCGGCCCCGAAGTCGTCGCTGCCCGCACTCCGCGAGGCCTACCGCGCCGCCTCCCAGGTCTACGAGAAGGTCGGGGTCGGTGCCGATCTGCGCGCAGAACAGGCCCGCGCGGAGAGCGACGAGAGCGCGGCCCGCGCCGAGCTGGACCGCCTCAGCAACAAGGTCCGTACACGCGCGGAGCATCTGCTGCAGTCGCCGGGCGGGTCCGACGGGCCGTCCCGGCAGGCAGCTGCCGCCCGGGCCGAGGAGCTGGTGCAGCTCCTGGAGACCCGGATGTCGACCGCGAGCGAGCAACTCGGGCGGCTGCGCGGCGAGGCCGAGCGGCATGCGCCCGAGGACGGCGAGGCGCACACCGAGCTGCCCGGGGAACTCGAACCCCGCGACGCCGAGCACGCACAGGCGCTGCTGCGCACCGCGACGGCCGAACTCGCCTCCCGCACCGAGGCGTTGAGCCGGGCCCGCGAGGCACACGCCGAGCTCCTCGACGCCCACCGCGCCGCAGAGGACGCGGCCGGCGGCTTCGACGAGATCGCCGCGATGCTCCGAGACCTGCTGCGCGAGCATGCCCTGGACGAGGAGCAGGAGGAGCCGGATCCGTACCCGGGCAGCCTGGAGGAGGCCCGGCAGTCCGCCGCCGAGGCCCGCCGTTCGCTACGGGGCTGCGCCGCCGACCTGTCGGCCGCCGAGGCCGCCGTACGCGAGGCGAGTGACGTGCTCGTGCGGCACGCCAACTCCACCCGCTACGAGCAGGTCCGCACTCCGGCGCGGCAGCAGATCCGCGAGCTGCCCGCCTCCGCGCTGCCCGAGCACGCCCAGAAGTGGGCGGACGCGTTCGCGCCCCGACTGCGCGTCCTCACCGACGAGTTGGCGCAGCTGGAGCGGAACCGGGACTCGATCGTGGACCGGTTGCGCGGGCTCGTGGAGTCGGCACTGGCGACGCTGCGGTCCGCCCAGCGGCTGTCCCGGCTGCCGGAGGGACTGGGCGAGTGGTCCGGGCAGGAGTTCCTGCGCATCCGCTTCGAGGAGCCGGACCAGGCCACGCTCACCGAGCGGCTCGGCGAGGTCATCGACGAGGCCACCCGGGCGGCCGTGAAGAAGAACTCCGACCTGCGACGCGACGGCATGTCCCTGCTGCTGCGGGGTGTGGGCGCGGCACTCCAGCCCAAGGGCGTCGCCGTCGAGATCCTCAAGCCGGACGCCGTGCTGCGCGCCGAGCGGGTGCCCGTCGGACAGATGGGCGACGTGTTCTCCGGCGGTCAGCTGCTCACCGCGGCCATCGCCCTGTACTGCACGATGGCCGCGCTGCGCTCGAACGACCGGGGCCGCGACAAACACCGGCACGCGGGCACACTGTTCCTGGACAACCCCATCGGCCGTGCCAACGCGACCTATCTGCTGGAGCTGCAGCGGGCCGTCTCGGACGCGCTGGGTGTCCAACTCCTCTACACCACCGGTCTGTTCGACACGACGGCGTTGGCGGAGTTCCCGCTGGTGATCCGGCTGCGGAACGATGCCGACCTCCGCGCCGGCCTCAAGTACATCAGCGTGGAGGAACACCTCCGCCCCGGACTGCCGCAGCAGTCCCAGGCGGAGGAGGCGGGGCACAGCGAGATCACCGCGACGCGGATGTTCAAACGCCCAGCACCTGCCAACCCCTAGGGGCGAGCAAACGGCTCACAACTCTGCTCGGTCAGGGGTGCGACAACTGCCCTGCGCCGCCGCGCCGCCGTATCCGCGCCTGGGCCCGCTCCGCAGCCCGCGCCTGCCGCCGAGCCTTTCGCCGCTCGCGCCGCAGGGCGCGGGCGGTGCTGCTCGGGACCGACACCACGCCGTTGCGCTGGTTCCACACCTGACGGGTCACCCAGACGTCCAGCGCAGCCCAAGTCGCCGCCACGGTGCTCGCCACGCTGCTGAGGACCATGGGGAACGCCAGCCATGATCCGGCCAGAGTGCACAGGAACGCGACCATCGCCTGGATCAGCGTCACGGCGATGATCAGCACCGCCCGCACCGCGGCCGTACGCACCGGGTCGGGCATTCTGCGCCGCCGCGCGGGCTCCTCGATCCACAAGGGCCGGTAGTACGCCTGCTCTTCAGCCGTGGCGCGCGCAGCGGGGCCGGGCCCGCCCCTGCGCGCCGGAATGTCGTGATCCAGTGCCTCGGGGCTCCGCCGCACCGTCAGGTGCGCTGCATCGCCCGCCGTGGGCGCCTCGTGCCGCTCCGCCGTGCCCATCAACGTGTCACTCCCCACCGCCAGCAGACCCCCGTCCGTGTCCGAACGCACGGCTCCCCAGTGGCTGCCCGGCTTGCGCTGTTTTACGCCGCCCGGTTGCGGGATGCGGCTCGTGTGGCCGATTCCGCCCCCATTTCCCGAAGAGGAAGACGAACAAAGCGTCCCGAAGATTCCCAAGAAACGAAAAATTCTGGCCAACTGACCGGCCATGCCGATCGGTTCCGCACGGGCGGTCGCTGCGCGAATGCGGGCGGCAATCTCCCGCAATGCCCGGACAACTCCCCATCTCACCGAGCCAGTGCGGAAGTTCAGCCTCCGGACGGGTCTTCGAGTTAACTGTGCGTCGGTAGTAGGCTCGCGCCGTTTGTTGACGCACATGTGTACCCCCGTCCGGAGGGGGTCGAGCTGGGGGAGGCCATGCGCTTTCGCGGGAAGTCGATCCGCCGGAAGATCGTGGCGCTGCTTCTCGTGCCGCTGGTGTCCCTCACCGCGATCTGGGGATTCGCCACGGTACTCACGGGACGGGCGGTCACTCAGCTGTTCCAGGTGTCCACGGCCGTCAAGGACATGGGCTATCCCATCGAGGACACCGTCCGCGTCCTCCAGCAGGAACGCCGCCAGACCCTCGTCTATCTCGCCGATCCGCGGGCTTCGGACGCGCTCGCCGCACTCCGCAGCACCCGCCGCGCCTCCGACGAGGCCATCGCCAAGGTCCGCAAGAACGCGAAGGACCCCGACGTCCGCGACGGACTGAACGCGGGAGACGACGAACGCCTCACCGCCGTCCTGGACGCCTTCAACGGTGTCGACTCCCTGCGCAGCAGCGCTGAACAGGGCACGGTGACCCGCGCCGAGGCCCTCCACCTCTACAACCGCCTTGTGGACCCCTGCTACGCCTTCCTGGCCGCGCTCGACGCGGTCGACAGCGTGGAGATGGACCGGGAGACCCGCGCCCTCGTCAACATCACCCGCGCCCGCGAACTCCTCTCCCGGGAGGACGCCCTGCTCGGCTCCTCCCTGGTGGTCGGCACGCTCACCCGCGAGGAGGTCCGCGAGGTCTCCGACCTGGTCGCGCAGCGCACCCAGTTGTACGACATCAGCCTGCCGGTGCTGCCGTCGGCTGAGCGTGAGCGCTACGACCGGTTCTGGAAGAACGCCGCCTCCGCCCCGCTCCGCTCGGCCGAGCAGTCCGTCATCGACTCCGGCGCCGGTACGCCCCGTTCGGTCAGTGCCAAGAGCTGGGACGCCGATGCGGACAGCGTCCTCACCGAACTCGCCGGCCTCGACGACCAGGCCGGCGACCGCCTGCAGGACCGGGTGCAACCGGTCGCGATGAACGTCATCGTCAAGGCAGCCGTCGCCGGCGTGCTGGGCCTGGTCGCCGTGCTGCTCTCGCTCGTGGTCTCGGCGCGCATCGGCCGCACTCTCATCCGGGACCTGCGCCAACTGCGCCTGGAGGCCCACGAGGCGTCCGGCGTGCGGCTGCCCAGTGTCATGCGGCGCCTGTCCGCGGGCGAACAGGTCGACGTGGAGACCGAGGTCCCCCGGCTGGAGTACGACAAGAACGAGATCGGCGAGGTCGGCCAGGCCCTCAACACCCTGCAGCGTGCCGCCGTCGAAGCCGCCGTGAAACAGGCCGAACTGCGCGCCGGGGTCTCCGAAGTGTTCGTCAACCTCGCCCGCCGCAGCCAGGTCCTGCTGCACAAGCAGCTCACCCTGCTCGACACCATGGAGCGCCGGACCGAGGACACCGACGAACTCGCCGACCTGTTCCGCCTCGACCACCTGACCACCCGAATGCGACGGCACGCCGAGGGCCTCGTGATCCTCTCCGGCGCCGCCCCTTCCCGGCAGTGGCGCAAGCCCGTCCAGCTCATGGACGTCGTCCGGGCCGCCGTCGCCGAGGTCGAGGACTACGAACGCATCGAGGTCCGCCGCCTGCCACGGATCGCCGTCACCGGCCCGGCCGTCGCCGACCTGACCCATCTCGTGGCGGAACTCCTCGAGAACGCCACGGTGTTCTCTCCACCGCACACGGCCGTCCAGGTCCTGGGCGAGCGGGTCGCCAACGGCTTCACCCTGGAGATCCACGACCGTGGCCTCGGCATGGCGGCCGACGCCCTCCTGGACGCGAACCTCCGGCTCGCCGAGACACCGGAGTTCGAGCTGTCCGACACCGACCGGCTCGGACTGTTCGTGGTCAGCCGGCTCGCCCAGCGGCAGAACGTCCGAGTCTCCCTGCAGCCGTCCCCGTACGGCGGCACCACCGCGGTCCTGTTCGTCCCCGACGCGCTGCTGACGGACGACGTCCCGGACACCAACGGCATCGGCTTCCGCCTCGACCGGCCCCACCACTCGAAGGAGGCCGAGCTGGAGGAGCGGCAGGGGAACGCGCTCTCCCGGACGCCGGCGCAGCTTCCCGGTCTGCCAGCCGGGCTCCTGGACGGCCCGGTCGAACTGGAGGCACCGGTCGACCTCGACGCCATCGAGGAGTTCCCCGGCGCGCTCGACGACGAGGACAGCGAACGCGGCGGCCTCTTCCGCCCGCGCCGCTCCATCGCGCTCGCGCAGGACGAGACCACCGGCGGCAGCGGCGGTCAGCTCCACGGCGAGCCCGACCTTCGCGAACCGGCCCGCGACAACGCCGACGACGACGACATGGGCGCGCCCGTCCCGCTGCCCCGCCGCCACACACCCAAGCTGGTCAGCTCGCACGGACGCCCGGTCACCGAGCAGCGGTCGTGGCGAGAGGACTCCGCCGACGAGCCGCCGACGGGTTCGCGACGATCCGAGCCGGAAGCCGTCGCACCACTGCCGTCCCGTCGCCGGGCCGAGGAGCCGCCGACCGGGCGGAGCCCGGGCCACTCCGACCAGGAATCGGCGCCCCCGCTGCCGACCCGCAGACGCGGCGCCTCCCCGCTGCGCCCGGGCACCGGCGGGGCCGACCGGCCTGCTGAGCGCGCCCCATCCGCGCCCCCCGAAACAGGAGGCCGCGGCGGGAGCTCGCAGCCCCCCGCCCTCCCCATGCGCAGCCGCCCCACCGCGATCGCACCCGGCGGCCAGGACACCGCCGTCCCGCGCACCGGCACCCCACTGCAGGAGACAGGCCCCGGCGCGGGCCCGCTGCCCCGGCGCGTACGGCAGGCCAACCTGGCTCCGCAGCTGAAGCAGAGTGCCCAGCGGCGCACGGAGGACGGCCCGGAGCTCGCGGAGCGGGACGCCGACGAGGTACGCAGCCGTATGGCCTCGCTCCAGCGCGGCTGGCAGCGCGGCCGTGACGAGAACGCCGCGGGCGACGACGCCCACAGCGGCACAGCACCACAACGAACGACAAAGGGGGACGGTCGATGACCGCACCGAAGGCGAGCGGCCACACCGACACCGGCAGGTCCGGGGAGCTCAACTGGCTCCTGGACGACCTGGTGGACCGCGTGGCGAGCATCCGCAAAGCCCTCGTGCTCTCCGGAGACGGCCTGCCGACGGGCGTGTCCAAGGACCTGACCCGGGAGGACAGCGAGCACCTGGCCGCCGTCGCCTCCGGATTCCACAGCCTGGCCAAGGGTGTGGGCCGGCACTTCGAGGCCGGCAACGTCCGGCAGACCGTCGTCGAGCTGGACGACGCCTTTCTCTTCGTGACGGCCGCCGGCGACGGCAGCTGCCTGGCCGTCCTCTCGGACGCCGACTCGGACGTCGGCCAGGTCGCCTATGAGATGACGCTCCTCGTCAAGCGGGTCGGTGTGCATCTGGGGGCCGCTCCGCGCACCGATCTGCCCGCAGGCGGGTAGTGGGATGTCATGAGCGCTGACGGTCAGGGAAGAAGCCACTGGTTCGACGACGAAGCCGGTCCGGTCGTCCGCCCGTACGCGATGACGCGCGGCCGCACCACCAGTGCGGGCCAGCACCGCCTCGACCTGATCGCGGTGGTCGTCACGGAGCCCCAGGCGGACGATCCGGACGCCGACGCGACGCTGTCGCCGGAGCACGTGGACATCGTCGATCTGTGCCGTGACGCCCCCCAGTCGGTCGCCGAACTCGCCGCCGGACTCGATCTGCCGATCGGAGTGGTCCGCGTCCTCGTCGGTGACCTCGTCGCCGGGGAATTCGTCCATGTGACGCGGCCGGTACCCCCTGCCGAACTGCCGGACGAGAGTATTCTGCGCGACGTGATCAACGGCCTCCGGGCACTGTGAGAGGCGCGGAAGCGGGGTACTGACGTGACAGGCTGGCAGTTCTGGGTCGACCGCGGCGGCACGTTCACCGACATCGTCGCGCGGCGCCCGGACGGCCGCCTGCTGACGCACAAGCTGCTGTCGGAGAATCCGGCGCGATACTCCGACGCGGCGGTCGCGGGCGTACGCGAACTGCTGGACAGCTCCCAGGACCCCATCGAGGCCGTCCGGATGGGAACGACGGTCGCCACCAACGCGCTTCTGGAACGCAAGGGCGAACGCACACTGCTCGTCGTCACCCGGGGCTTCCGTGACGCTCTGCGCATCGCCTACCAGAACCGCCCGCACATCTTCGCCCGCCGCATCGACCTCCCCGAACTGCTCCACGAGCGGGTCGTGGAGGTCGACGAGCGCATCGCCGCAGACGGCACCGTCCTGCGCGCCCCCGACCTGGACGCCCTCCTCGACCCCCTCCAGGAGGCGTACGACGACGGCATCCGCGCAGTCGCCGTCGTCTGCATGCACAGCCATCTGCACCCCGCTCACGAGCAGGCCGTGGGAGAGCTGGCCGCGCGCGTCGGTTTTCCGCAGATCTCGCTGTCCAGCGAGGTCAGCCCACTGATGAAGCTCGTGCCGCGCGGGGACACCGCGGTCGTCGACGCCTACCTGTCGCCCGTACTGCGCCGCTACGTCCAGCACGTCGCCGATGAACTCCAAGGCGTACGGCTGATGTTCATGCAGTCCAACGGCGGGCTCGCCGAAGCCGGGCAGTTCCGCGGCAAGGACGCCATCCTCTCCGGGCCGGCCGGAGGCATCGTCGGCATGGCCCGGATGTCGCAGCTGGCCGGCTTCGACCGCGTCATCGGCTTCGACATGGGCGGCACCTCCACCGATGTCTCGCACTACGCGGGCGAGTACGAACGCGTCTTCACCACCCAGATCGCCGGCGTCCGGCTGCGCGCGCCGATGCTGGACATCCACACCGTCGCAGCCGGTGGCGGCTCGATCCTCCATTTCGACGGCTCCCGCTACCGCGTAGGGCCGGACTCGGCGGGCGCGGACCCGGGGCCCGCCTGCTACCGCGGCGGCGGCCCGCTCGCCGTCACCGACGCCAACGTCATGCTGGGGCGGATCCAACCCGCCCACTTCCCCAGGGTGTTCGGCCCGGACGGCGACCAGCCTCTCGATGCGGCCCTCGTCCGCGACCGCTTCACCGCCCTCGCGCGCGAGATCCGCACCAGGACCGGGGACGACCGCACCCCCGAGCAAGTCGCCGAGGGCTACCTGCAGATCGCTGTCGCCAACATCGCCAACGCCGTCAAACGAATCTCCGTCCAGAAAGGCCACGACGTCACCCGGTACGCCCTCACCACCTTCGGCGGTGCGGGCGGCCAGCACGCGTGCAAGGTCGCCGACTCGCTCGGCATCCGCACCGTCCTCGTACCGCCCATGGCGGGCGTCCTGTCCGCGCTCGGCATCGGACTCGCCGACACCACCGCCATGCGCGAACAGTCCGCCGAGGCACCCCTGGAGCCCGCTTCCATGCCCGCCGTCCTCAAGACGGCCGACGACCTGGAGGCAGCGGCCCGCGCGGAACTCCTCGCCGAAGACGTCCCCGAGGACCGCATCCAGGTCACCCGCCGCGCACAGCTGCGCTACGACGGCACCGACAGCACCCTCACCGTCGAGCTGACCGACCCCGACACGATGCGTCACACCTTCGAAGAACGTCATCGCGCCACGTACTCCTTCACGCTCGACCGACCGATCGTCGTCGAAGCCCTCTCCGTCGAAGCCACCGGCATCACAGAACCCCCCGATCTGTCTGTTCTCGCCCCGTACCGAGCCGCCCCCGCGGGCGGCCCGTCCACGCCCGAGACCGTCCGGCTCCACACCGGCGGCGCCTGGCGCGACGTCCCCCTCCACCGCCGCGAGGACCTCCCTCCCGGCGAAACCGTCACCGGCCCCGCGATCATCACCGAGGCCAGCGCGACGACCGTCGTCGACGACGGCTGGCAGGCCGTGGCACGAGACGACGGGCATCTGGTCATGGAACGCGCGGCGATTACGGAGAGTTCCGATCTCGACACAAAAGCCGATCCGGTTCTCCTCGAGGTCTTCAACAACCTCTTCATGTCGATCGCCGAACAGATGGGCGCCCGGCTGGAGTCAACGGCCCAGTCCGTCAACATCAAGGAGCGGCTCGACTTCTCCTGCGCCCTCTTCGACCCGGACGGAAACCTGGTGGCCAACGCGCCCCACATCCCCGTCCACCTGGGCTCCATGGGCACCAGCGTCAAGGAGGTCATCCGCCGCCGGGGCACCTCGATGCGGCCGGGCGACACATACGCCGTCAACGACCCGTACCACGGCGGCACCCACCTGCCGGACGTCACGGTGATCACCCCGGTCTTCGGCACGCAGGGTGACCGAATCCTCTTCTACGTCGCCTCCCGCGGCCACCACGCCGAGATCGGCGGCATCGCCCCGGGCTCCATGCCCGCGGGCAGCCGCACCATCGACGAGGAGGGCATCCTCTTCGACAACTGGCTTCTCGCCGAGAACGGCCGCTTCCGCGAGGAGGAGACCCTCGGCCTGCTCACCGAGGCGCCCTACCCCTCCCGCAACCCCAAGACCAACCTCGCCGACCTGCGTGCCCAGATCGCCGCCAACCAGAAGGGCGTCGACGAAGTCGCCCGCATGATCGAGAACTTCGGCCTCGACGTGGTGCAGGCCTATATGAAGCACGTCCAGGACAACGCCGAGGAGGCGGTACGACGGGTCGTCGACGCCCTGGACGACGGCGAGTACGCCTACGAGACCGACTCGGGGGCCGTCATCCGCGTACGCGTGCGCGTGGACCGCGAAAACCGCCGCGCGACCGTCGACTTCACCGGTACCTCCCCCCAGCTGGCGAGCAACTTCAATGCCCCCTTCGCAGTGGTCAACGCGGCCGTCCTGTACGTGTTCCGCACCCTCGTCGCCGACGACATCCCGCTCAACGACGGCTGCCTGCGCCCCCTCGACATCGTCGTCCCGCCCGGCTCCATGCTCGCGCCCGAGCCGCCGGCCGCCGTGGTCGCAGGCAACGTCGAAACCTCCCAGGCCATCACCGGCGCCCTCTACGCCGCGCTCGGCGTCCAGGCCGAAGGCTCCGGGACCATGAACAACGTCACCTTCGGGAACGAGCGGCACCAGTACTACGAGACCGTCGCCTCCGGCTCCGGCGCGGGCGAGGGCTTCCCCGGCGCGCCCGTCGTGCAGACCCACATGACCAACTCGCGGCTCACCGACCCCGAGGTCCTGGAGTGGCGGCTGCCCGTGCAGCTCGACGAGTTCGCCGTCCGGTACGGCAGTGGCGGCCCCGGCCGCTGGCGGGGCGGGGACGGCGCGGTGCGCCGCATCCGCTTCCACGAGCCCATGACGGTCTCCACGCTCTCCCAGCACCGCAGGGTCCCGCCCTACGGCATGGCGGGCGGCGAGCCCGGTGCCCTGGGCGCCAACCGTGTGGAGCACGCGGACGGCACGGTCACCGCGCTCGGCGGAAGCGACTCCGCGGACGTCGGCCCCGGCGACGTACTCGTCATCGAAACCCCCGGCGGCGGAGGCTACGGACCGCCGTCGTCCCACCCCCAGCAAGCAGGAGAAGAGATCGATGATCTTCGGGCGTTCTGAGCGCGGGAAGCCTCCGGTCGAGCCCGTCACGCTCAAGATCCTGGTGGCCGGCGGTTTCGGCGTGGGCAAGACCACCCTCGTCGGCGCGGTCAGCGAGATCAGGCCGCTTCGCACCGAGGAGCTGCTCACCGAGGCCGGACGGCCCGTCGACGACACGAGCGGCGTGGAGGGCAAGCACACCACCACCGTGGCCATGGACTTCGGCCGCATCACCCTCCGTGAGGACCTGGTGCTGTATCTGTTCGGCACGCCAGGGCAGGAACGGTTCTGGTTCATGTGGGACGAGCTCTCCGAGGGCGCCCTCGGAGCCGTCGTGCTCGCCGACACCCGCCGCCTGGAGGACTGCTTCGCCGCCGTGGACTACTTCGAGCGGCGCTCCATACCCTTCGTCGTCGGCGTCAACTGCTTCGAGGGCTCGGCCCGTTACCCGGCCGATGACGTCCGCCAGGCCCTCGACCTGGATGAGGACGTACCGCTCGTGCTCTGCGACGCCCGCGACCGCGAGTCCGTCAAGGAGGTCCTCATCGGCGTGGTCCAGCACGCCATGGCGTACGCGGCCGACCGCCGTCAGACCGTCACCACCTGAACCACGTGCGCGGCCCGTACCCCCGCCGACCGGGGTACGGGCCGCAGCCAAAGGGCTCACGCACGCGCGCGTGGGCCTAGTTCTCGCCCTCCTCCTCCCAGGCGAAGCTCTTCTCCACGGCCTTGCGCCAGTTGTGGTACTGGCGGTCCCGTACGGAGGCCTCCATGGCGGGCGTCCACTCGACGTCCTTCTGCCAGTGGGACTTCAGCTCGTCGAGGTCGTTCCACACGCCGGTGGCGAGCCCGGCCGCGTACGCGGCGCCGAGACAGGTGGTCTCGGAGACCTTCGGGCGGACCACCGGAACGTCGAGCACGTCCGCCTGGTGCTGCATGAGCAGGTTGTTCTTGGTCATGCCGCCGTCCACCTTCAGGGTGGTGATGTGCACCCCGGAGTCCTGGTACATGGCGTCCACGACCTCGCGCGTCTGCCAGCTCGTCGCTTCGAGCACGGCCCGGGCGAGGTGCGCCTTGGTGACGTAGCGGGTCAGGCCCGTGATGACACCGCGCGCGTCGGAGCGCCAGTACGGCGCGAACAGGCCGGAGAAGGCGGGCACGATGTACGCTCCGCCGTTGTCCTCGACGCTCGCCGCCAGGGGCTCGATCTCGTCGGCGGTCCGGATGATGCCCAGCTGGTCGCGGAACCACTGCACGAGGGCACCCGTTATGGCTATCGACCCCTCCAGACAGTAGACCGGTGCCTCGCTGCCGATCTTGTAGCCCATCGTCGTCAGCAGCCCGCTCTTCGACGCCACCGGCCGGTTGCCGGTGTTGAGCAGCAGGAAGCTGCCCGTGCCATAGGTGTTCTTCGCCGTGCCCACGTCGTAGCAGGCCTGCCCGAACACGGCCGCCTGCTGGTCGCCGAGGGCCGACGCGACCGGCACCCCGGCCAGCTGGCCCACGGCGGTGCCGTACACCTCGGCCGACGACCTGATCTCGGGGAGGACCGCTTCGGGGATGTTCATCGCGGAGAGGATGGACGGGTCCCACTGGAGGGTTTTCAGGTTCATCAGCATGGTGCGCCCGGCGTTGGTGACGTCCGTGACGTGCTGTCCGCCGTCGGTGCCGCCCGTCAGGTTCCAGATGAGCCAGGAGTCGATGGTGCCGAAGGCGATCTCACCGTTCTCGGCGCGGGCCCTGAGGCCGGGCACGTTGTCCAGCAGCCAGGCGGCCTTGGGGCCGGAGAAGTAGGTGGCCAGTGGCAGCCCGGTCTGCTCGCGGAAACGGTCCTGCCCGTCCGAGCCGCCGAGCTGGTTGGTCAGCGCCGCGGTGCGGGTGTCCTGCCACACGATGGCGTTGTGCACGGGCTTGCCCGTCGCGCGGTCCCACAGGACCGTCGTCTCGCGCTGGTTGGTGATGCCGAGCGCGCTGAGCTGGTCGGCGCGCAGCCCGGCCTTGGCGATCGCTCCGGCGACCACCGCCTGCACCTTGGACCAGATCTCCGTGGCGTCGTGCTCCACCCAGCCGGGTTTCGGGAAGATCTGGCGATGTTCGCGCTGGTCGACAGCGACGATCGCGCCGTCCTGGTTGAACACGATGCAGCGGCTGGAGGTGGTGCCCTGGTCGATAGCGGCGACGAACTTGTCCGGCATGACGTCCCCTTCTTCGTTCCTTCAGAAGGCTGCTTTGAATCAGAGGGCTGCTGTGAGGATGAGCCCGGAAAGCACCCCGCCGATCAGCGGTCCGACCACCGGGTTCCACGTGCCGCGGCCTTCACCGTGGGTGTCTGCAGTGCTCATGGCGGCTCCTAGGCCCTGTCCCGGGGCGATCGACCCCGGTTCCTCGGTGCAGGGTGCGTTTCCCGTGGCGACAGCCGAAGGCAGGGAAGCTCCCGCGCCCCGTCCGGCGTCCGTGACGAGCGTGCCGTCGCAGCCGAATCGCCCGTGGGGGAACGGGCCTGTTCTTCAGGCGGGGCCCGCGCGGCGCGTGCCTGGATACACCGTGTATGTACGGCGATGTCGACTGACACCGGAAGTGTTCACCGGCGCCCACAGAGCGTCAAGGTCGCCGACGGCAACGGTGACAGCCGCCGTTGTGTCCGAGCGACGGAGAAACGGTCGTTCGGTTACGACGATCAGCCTAGGCCGGGTTCCGCCACCGCGCACCCGGCCTGGGCGGTCGCCGTCCCTGAGCCCCGCCTGATCTCGTGGCCCGGCAGACCCGCCCGGCCCAGCACCCAACTCGCTCCGTGCAGTGATTTCGCTGCCTTCTTCAGCGGCGCCAGACACGCGGCGGCCTGCCGGTGGTCCGTCACACTGCCGGGCGGGCACAGGACTGTGGCCAGGGACAACGTGACGGGACGCCCACCGGCCGACCAGGGCGCGTCCAGCACCGAGGCTGCCAGCGGATCCAGCCATTCCGGCTCGGCGAGCACCAGGAAGTCGTCCCCACCGATGTGGCCGACGCGGGTGTTCCCGGACGCCGCGTGCTGCAGCGCCCGCCCCACCGAACGGATCAGCTCGTCTCCTGCCGCGAACCCGGCCCCGTCGTTGACCTGCTTGAAGTGGTCCACGTCCAGCCAGCTCAGCGCGAATGGCCGGCCGTCCGCGATGCGGCGGTCCACCTCGCCGGTGATCGCGTCCGACCCTGGCAGGCGGGTGAGCGGATTGAGCCCGGCGGCCTCCTCGACCCGGCTCTCGGCCAGTGCCCGCACGAGGTCCGCGAGCCGCACGACACCCACGCACCGCCCGGTCCGGTCCACCACCGCCACATCGTCCGACGTGCGGCCACGGTCGCCGACGGCCACCACGTCAAGCACCTCCCAGGCGGTGGCGTCGACGCCCACCGTCCGCGGCGGGTCTCCGAGCTTGGCGGCGGGCCGGTCGGCGTACAGCGCATGTCCGTAGCGCCCCGACATCGACAGCAGGAAACGTGAGCGGTGAACCGACCGGACGGGCCGCCCGTGCGCGTCCACGAGCAGCACGCCCGACACCTCGGGAGACCCGGTCAGCAGCGCCCGTACCTGAGCGGCCGACGCGGTGGCGGGCAGCAACGCGGCGGGCCGTACGAATTCCAGCACCGAAGGCCCAGACCTCGGCACTGCCACGACGCCGGGGGAACGGGGCGGAACGTATACGTCCGCCGCGGGCAGCCGGGCCGGCGGCGCGAACAGTTCGCCCTGCGCCAGCTGTGCACCCGCCGAGACCGCTGCCGCGCACTGCAGTTCCGTCTCCACGCCCTCGACGGACAGGAGCGCTCCCAACTGCTCGCACAGCGTCCGCATCGCCTTGACCGCGGCCGGCCGCGGCAGCAGCGACGCATCCAGTTTCACCAGGTCGGGCCCCATGTCCGTGAGCAGCCGCAAGGGTACGTCCCCGTCCCCGACGCCGTCCGCACTGATCCGGAAGCCCTGCGCCCGCAGCGCGCTCACCGCCTCCAGCAGCGCATGCTGCGGGACGTGTATGTACGGCGGCCCGATGTCGATCGTCACCTCCCAGGGCAGCCGTCCCGCCTCACGCACGGCGGCGTGCAGCGGGGTGAGGCCGCCCAGGTCGGCCAGGGTGCCCGCGAACACGTTGACGTGCAGCGGCAGCAGCGTCTCCTTGCGTGCCGCCGCACGGACCGCCAACACGGCCAGCCGGCCGTCGAGTTCGGGGTTTCGACGGGCCTCGGTCAGGATGTCGCCGGTCTCCGGGCGGGCGAGTATCTCCAGCCCTGCGACCCCTCCGGTGGCCAGGTTGACCACCGGTTGGAAGGCGAAGCGGAGAGTATCCGTCCAGGAGTACACGGGAGCATGATGGCTCCGTCGGCACACGCCCAGGCCCAGTTCATGAGACGTTCACGCAGGATTCCGGGGCGATCACGCAGCGTGTGAGAAAGGGCTTGCCCTCCGCCTACCGCAGCGCGACGACCGCCGACCCGTGTCCGAACAGTCCCTGGTTCGCCGTGATGCCCACGCGCGCCCCCGCCACCTGCCGCTCACCGGCCTGCTGCCTCAACTGCCAGGTCAGCTCGCACACTTGAGCAATCGCCTGCGCGGGAACCGCCTCTCCGAAGGAGGCCAGACCACCGCTCACGTTCACCGGTATTCGTCCGCCCAGGGCCGTCGCCCCCTCCCTCAGCAGCTTTGCGCCTTCTCCCTGCCCGCACAGCCCCAGATCCTCGTACCACTGCAACTCCAGGGCGGTGGACAGGTCGTAGACCTCCGCGAGGGAGAGGTCCTCGGGGCCGAGGCCCGCCTCCTCGTAGGCCGCCCGCGCGATCGACGCGCGGAACGTGTCGGCGGCAGGCTCCACGGCCACCGCGGAGTCCGTCGCGAGGTCCGGCAGATCCAGCACCGTGTTGGGGTAACGCGGCGTCACCGTGGACACGGCCCGGATCCGCACCGGCCGGCTCACTCCGTGCCGACGTGCGAAGTCCATGCTCGACAGCACCAGAGCCGCGCCTCCGTCCGACGTCGCGCAGATGTCGAGGAGCCGCAGCGGATCGGCGACCAGCGCGGAGGCGGCGACCTCCTCGGCGGTGACCCGCTTGCGGTAGCGCGCGTTCGGATTGAGCGCCCCCAAGGCCGAGTTCTTCACCTTGACCTGCGCGAAGTCCTCCACCGTGTCGCCGTGCACGGCCATGCGACGGCGCGCATACAGCCCGAAGTACGTCGGATTCGTCGCCCCCAGCACCCGGAAGCGCAGCCAGTCCGGATCGTCGGGCCGGTCGCCTCCCGCCGGCCGGAAGAACCCCTTGGGTGCTGCGTCTGCACCCACCACGAGGACTACGTCCGCCAGGCCCGCAAGGATCTGCGCCCGCGCGGTGTTGACGGCCTGCGCCCCGGACGCGCACGCCGCGTACACACTCGCCACCCTGGCCCCCTGCCAGCCCAGAGCCTTCGCGAAGGTCGCACCGGCCACATGACCCGGATAGCCGCCCCGCACGGTGTCGGCGCCGACGACCGAGCCGACGTCCTGCCACTCCAGCCCGGCGTCGGCGAGCGCCGCACGGGCCGCCGCAGCCCCGTACTCGACGAAGCTGCGCCCCCACTTGCCCCACGGGTGCATGCCCGCGCCGAGCACCGCCACCTCACCTGTCATGCCTTCACCCCCGTCGGCCGCCAGTGCCAGGTCGTCCAGATCGTCTTTGCGTCCTCGTGGAGCACCCCCGGGACGACCTCAACCTCCATGCCCACCGTCAGGTCGGCGACGGTGACCCCGGGAGCCGCCTGCCCCAGCACCACGATCCGCTCGGACTCCAGCTCCACAGCGATCAACGCGTACGGCTCCCACGGAAGTTCCGGATCGGTCACATAGGGTGACGGCGGTCGGTACCGGCTGTCTGTGTACGACCAGACGCGCCCGCGCCGCGAGAGGGGCACCTCCTCAAGATCTCCGCCAGGACACCCGGGGTTGCGGCAGTGTGCGTCCTCACGAGGGAAGAAGACCGAGGCGCACGCCGCGCAGCGCGTGCCGAGAAGCCTGAAGCCGTCCCCGTCGCCGGCGAACCACCCGTCGACCACAGGTGTGCGCGTACGCGACACAACCCCTCCCCACTACGGAATCTGACGGAACGTCAGGAGTCTGCCACGGGCGCCCGGAAATGGGCAGGGCTCCGTTCCGGCCGTCCCACGGCGCATCCGGGGGTGAACTGCATCCGATCACTTCCCGAGAGCAACACCAACCTGATAGATGCAGGAGACATGACACGACTCTCCAGTGCAGTACGCGGTCTGATCACCGCCCTCGCCGCCCTGCTGGCCGTGACCGCCGCCTCCGCCCCCACCCGGGCCGCGACTCAGCCCAAGGCGCCGAAGGACTTCGTGGCCCTGAGAACCGTGGACCCCACGATCATCCAGGAGATGCGCTACTTCACCCCGCACAACTTCGTCGGCGAGCGCATCGACGGCTACCAACAGCCGATCTGCCTCCTCACCCGGCCGGCCGCCGAAGCACTCCACAAGGCCCAGCTGAGGCTGCTACGCAAGGGCTACACCCTCAAGGTCTACGACTGCTACCGGCCACAACGCGCCGTGAACCACTTCGTCCGCTGGGCCAAGAACCTCGACGACCAGGCGATGAAGAGCGAGTTCTACCCGAACGTCGACAAGACCCGTCTGTTCGAGGACGGTTACATCGCGGAGAAATCCGGCCACAGCCGCGGCTCGACCATGGACCTCACCATCGCGAAGCTCCCCGCGAAACCGACCCGGCCGTACCACCCGGGAGAGCCCCAGGTGCCCTGCTACGCCCCCAAGGACGAGCGCTTCCCCGACAACTCCGTCGACATGGGCACCGGGTTCGACTGCTTCGACACCCTCGCCCACACCCTCGACCCGCGCATCCAGGGCGAACAGCGCGCCAACAGGCTGCTCCTCAAGACCACCATGGAGGGTCTCGGATTTGTGAACCTCGCCGAGGAGTGGTGGCACTACACGTACAAGCCCGAGCCCTACCCGGACACCTACTTCGACTTCCCCGTCTCCCGGAAGTCGCTCACCAGCGGCCACTGAGCCGCCCGCCGAAGACGCCCATCAGTTGATCGGATACATTCCGCTTCGTGTCCGAAACTCATGCCTCCACCCCCAACTCCGCGCCCGACTCCCACTGTTCGAGCTGCGGAGCGCCCTACGGAGAGGGCATCTCCGGCTGGCCCCGCACCTGTCCGGCCTGCCACGCGGTGGCCTACCGCAACCCTCTGCCGGTGGCGATCGCGCTCCAGCCCGTGTACGACACGAAGGGCACCGCCCTGGTCGTCATCACCCGAACCGTCGCCCCCGCGCGCGGAGGCATCGCGTTGCCCGGTGGTTACATCGACGACCGCGAGGACTGGCGGCAAGCCGTCGTCCGCGAGCTCAAGGAAGAGACCGGCATCGACGCAGCCGGCCGCGACGTGCGGCTCGTCGACGCCATGAGCTCACCCGACGGACACCTGTTGCTGTTCGGAGTCCTCCCGGAGCGCCCGGCCGAAGGCCTCCCGCAGTCCACGGCCACCGACGAGACGGAGGGCTGGCACCTCCTGCGCAGGCCGGAGGAGCTCGCCTTCCCCCTGCACACGCTCGCCGTACGGGCTTGGTTCGAGGGCCGGTACGTCTGATTCAGGCCTCCTTCAGGCCTCGCACACGCACCGGGTAGGGCGGCTCACTCGTGCCGCCCTCGCCCTGCCGCTCGACGATGAGCCGCCGCCTCGTCCAACGGGCGACGTAGCGCTCCAGTTCCGGCTCGTCCCATCCGTCACCCGTGTCCCGCACCACCAGTCCGCCCCCGCTCCGTCCCCGGGCAGGCGCCCAGACCTCCAGCTCCAGCCCGCCGTCGTCCCCGCGCACCGGGACGACGGCACCCGCGCGTGCGAGCACCGGAATCCGCGACAGGGGGGCGTCGAGGAGAACCTGCGCCGGCCCCTCGTACACCTGCTCCGTCACCGTGTCGTACCAGCGCCCCCGCGGCAGCTGCACCGCCCGCCGGTCCGCGCCCGGGTCGAGCACCGGCGCCACCAGCAGACAGTCGCCCAGCAGGAACGCGTCGTCGCAGTCGCGCAGCGCACGGTCCTCGGGCGCCGCCCACCACAGCGGCCGTACATAGGGCGCTCCGGTGCGCCGCGCCAGATGCGCGAGCGTCATGAAGTACGGCAGCAGCCGACGGCGTTCGACGAGCGCCACGCGCGCGTGCTCCAGCACTTCGGCACCGAACTCCCAGGGTTCCCGGCGCCCCGCCCGCAGACTCGCGTGCGTGCGGAACAGCGGCAGGTAGGCGCCCAGTTGGAGCCAGCGCAGATACAGCTCGGGCGACGGGCTCCCGTCGAAGCCGCCCACATCCGGCCCCGAATACGGCACCCCGCACAGCCCGAGCCCCATGACCAGCGACAGTGAGGCCCGCAGCCCGGGCCAGCCCGTGGCCACGTCACCGGACCACGTTCCCCCGTAGCGCTGCAGGCCGGCCCAGCCGGAACGCGAGAAAATGAACGGCCGTTCCTCGGGAGCCAGTTCGCGCAGCCCCTCATAGGCAGCCCTGGCCATGCACAGCGCGTAGACGTTGTGTGCCTCCCGATGGTCTCCGCCCCGTCCTTCCAGCGAGTGCCTGGCCGAACGCGGCAGCGTCGACTCCCCGAAGGCGGCGAAGGAAGTTGGCTCGTTCATGTCGTGCCAGAAACCCGAGAACCCCTGGGCGAGCCGCTCCCGGTACAGACCTCCCCACCACTCACGCACGCGCGCGTGCGTGAAATCCGGGAGGACCGCCTCCCCGGGCCACACGACCCCGCGCACGAGCCGCCCCGAAGCGTCCCGCACGAACGCGTCCGCGGCGGCACCGCTGTCGTACACCGCGTTGTCCTCTGCGGCTTTGACCGCAGGGTCGACGATCGACACCAGCCGGATCCCGTCCCGGCGCAGCTCCTCGGCCAGCACCGGCAGCTTCGGAAAGTGCTCCTGATCGACGGTGAACACCTGGTGCCCGTCGTAGTGGTCGATGTCCAGATGGACGGCGTCGAGCGGCAGCCCGCGCTCCTGGTAGCCGGAGACGATCCGCCGCACCTCCTGCTCACTCCCGAAGCCCCAGCGCGCGTGGTGATGACCCAGCGCCCACGCCGGCGGAAGCGCGGGCGCACCCGTCAGCGACGCCCAGGTGAGCAGCACGCGCGCAGGGGTGCCCACGACCACCCAGCAGCGGAGCGGGCCGCCGTCCATCCGCAGCTCGCACGTCCCCGCCCGGTCGTGCCCGGAACCGGCGCCCTCCTCGCCCTCGCGCAGCGTCACCGTGCCGTCCCACGAGGTGTCGTGGAACACCAGATGCGTCGCCGCGTCGGCCACCACCAGCTGCACCGGCATCGTGAGGTACAGCGGATCCTCTCCGGGACCGAACGCGCGCCCCGGGTCCGTGTTCCACAGGCGGTACGTTCCTTCCCGCAGCCGCGGGCCCGATGCCCGTCCGCCGAGCCCGAAGAACCGCGCGTCCGCGGCCACCTCGGAGCGCTGCATCCAGCGTGCGGCGCCGCCCCCGACCGGCTCCCACCACCGGGGCGGCAGATCACGACGCAGGGTCACACCTCCGGGAGTGAGCACCTCGACCGCACCGTGCCGCGAGACGACGACCGTCACCCGCTCGGCCACGACCCGCCAGCCGCCGTCCTTGTCAGGCTCCAGGACGGCCCGGGGATCCGGCTCCGGACAGCGGCCCGCGAGCGCGTACGACGGCTCGGGAGAGGCCCCGTCCCAGCCCCAGAAGACCGCCCCGTTCACAGCGACGAAGATGCGCAGCTCGGACCGGCTGAACCGGACGACGCCACCGCCCGGACCGGGCTCCACCTCCTGTACGGGCCCGGGCACCCGCGCCCGCTCGGCACCCCGCGACGGCAGCGCGGAGGCGTCGGCACGCCTCCTGCGCCACGCCGCCTTCACGGTACGCAACCTCTGGGCCGCCCTCACCGAACCGACCACCCTTATCG
This sequence comes from Streptomyces sp. NRRL S-646, assembly GCF_000720765.1. Lineage (GTDB taxonomy): Bacteria > Actinomycetota > Actinomycetes > Streptomycetales > Streptomycetaceae > Streptomyces. Next base: position 8,477 of record NZ_JODC01000022.1, on the reverse strand, counting down.
AACGCACCAGGTCACGACCGTCCATGCTGCTCACCCTGCCATTGACCGCCCCACGCGCGCGTGTCGTTCAACTGCCGTTCACCCGTGCCGGGACCACATCTTCACGACGCGGACTATGTGGAGCGCGCCCTGGTGTAGAAGTCGATCACATGGCATCGTCCGTGTCAGCCGCGTCACGCGCACACCCCAGCTCGTGCGCGACCGACGCATACGACGCGCACAGTCCGGGAGCCGCCCCATGTCGACCGTGAACCCCCAGCCGCTCTGGCAGCCAGATCCGGAACGCATTGCCCAGGCGCAGGTCACAAAGTTCCAGGCCTGGGCGGCCGAGCAGCACGGCGCTCCCGCCGAGGGCGGCTACGCGGCACTGCACCGCTGGTCAGTCGACGAACTGGACACGTTCTGGGAAGCCGTCACGCAGTGGTTCGACGTACGGTTTTCGACACCCTACGCGCGCGTACTCGGCGACCGCTCGATGCCGGGTGCCCAGTGGTTCCCCGGGGCGACTCTCAACTACGCCGAGCACGCTCTCCGCGCGGCCGCCACCCGCGCGGACGAACCGGCCCTCCTGCACGTCGACGAGACACACGAGCCGCGCCCGGTGACCTGGGCCGAGCTGCGCCGCCAGGTCGGCTCCCTGGCCGCCGAGCTGCGTGCCCTCGGCGTGCGCCCCGGAGACCGCGTCAGCGGCTACCTCCCGAACATCCCGCAGGCCGTCGTCGCGCTCCTGGCCACGGCCGCCGTGGGCGGCGTCTGGACATCCTGCGCCCCCGACTTCGGCGCCCGCAGCGTGCTGGACCGCTTCCAGCAGGTCGAACCGGTCGTCCTGTTCGCCGTCGACGGCTACCGCTACGGCGGCAAGGAGCACGACCGCCGCGACATCGTCGCCGAGCTGCGCCACGAACTACCCACCCTGCGTGCCGTCGTCCACATCCCTCTTCTCGGCACCGAGCCCCCTGTAGATGCCCTGGAATGGTCCGCCCTGACCAGCGCGGACGTGGAACCGGTCTTCGAGCAGGTCGCCTTCGACCACCCCCTCTGGGTGCTCTACTCCTCGGGCACGACCGGCCTCCCCAAGGCGATCGTCCAGTCCCAGGGCGGCATTCTGATCGAGCACCTCAAACAGCTCGGCCTGCACTGCGACCTCGGCCCCGAGGACCGTTTCTTCTGGTACACCTCGACCGGCTGGATGATGTGGAACTTCCTCGTCTCCGGCCTCCTCACCGGAACGACGATCGTGCTCTACGACGGCAGCCCCGGCTTCCCTGACACGGCCGCCCAATGGCGCATCGCCGAACGGACCGGAGCCACCCTCTACGGCACCTCGGCGGCGTACGTCATGGCCTGCCGCAAGGCCGGCGTCCACCCGGCCCGCGACTTCGACCTCTCCAAGGTGCAGTGCGTCGCCACCACCGGATCCCCGCTGCCGCCCGATGGATTCCGCTGGCTGCACGACGAGGTGCGCGACGATCTGTGGATCGCATCCGTCAGCGGCGGCACGGACGTGTGCTCCTGCTTCGCGGGAGCCGTACCGACCCTCCCGGTGTACATCGGTGAGCTCCAGGCACCCGGCCTCGGCACCGACCTGCAGTCCTGGGACCCGGCCGGCAAGCCCCTGACCGACGAGGTCGGCGAGCTCGTGGTCACCAACCCCATGCCGTCGATGCCGATCCACTTCTGGAACGACCCCGACGGCAGCCGCTACCACGACAGCTACTTCGACACCTACCCCGGTGTATGGCGCCACGGCGACTGGATCACCGTCACCTCCCGCGGCTCCGTCGTCATCCACGGCCGCTCCGACTCCACCCTGAACCGCCAGGGCGTACGCATGGGGTCGGCCGACATCTACGAAGCCGTCGAGCGCATCCCTGAGATCAGGGAATCCCTCGTCATCGGCATCGAACAGCCCGACGGCGGCTACTGGATGCCCCTCTTCGTGCACCTCGTTCCCGGCGCCGCCCTGGACGATGACCTGCTGGCCCGCATCAAGCAGACCATCCGCGAACAGCTCTCACCGCGCCACGTCCCCGACGAGATCATCGAAGTCCCCGGCATCCCGCACACCCTCACCGGAAAGCGCATCGAGGTCCCCGTCAAGCGCCTCCTCCAGGGCGCTCCACTGGAAAAGGCCGTCAATCCGGGCTCCATCGACAACCTGGATCTGCTGCACTTCTACGAGGACCTCGCCCGCAAACGTGCCTGACGGGGGCGGCTCAACCGCCGTAGGTGGCCTCGGACTCACCGAGCACGGCAGCGAAGTCCGAGGCCAGCCGCGCCGCGTCGGCCGGCTCCAGCTCGGCCACGGAGATCCGCACCCCCGGCGGTGACGACGACCGGAACCGGGCGCCGGCCGCGACCCACCAGCCGTACGAGCGCAGTCCGTTCACCACGGCCGACTCGTCCTGCACGGGCACCCACAGGTTCATCCCGCTGGCCCCGCGCGCAGGGATGCCACGATCGTCCAGCTCGCCCAGGAGTGCGCCGCGGCGCACTTCGTACGTTTCCTGGGCACGCGCCACCAACGCGCGTGTGGCGGTGTCGGTCAGCAACCCGTGCACGGTCTCCTGGAGGAGATGACTCACCCAGCCAGAGGTCAGCAGCAACCGCCCGTCGTGGCGGGCCAGGGTGGTCGCGTCACACGCCGCTGACGCCCACCGCAGGTCGGTCCCGAGGAACTTGCTCACCGTGCGGACATGCACCCAGCGCGCCAACCCGCTTCCGGTCAACGAGTGGAGGGGGGCGGCGGCGATGGCGGACGCGTGGTCGTTCTCCACGACCAGCACGTCCGGCTCGTCCCGGAGCACGTCCACGAGCGCGTCCCGGCGTGCCACGGAGAAGCAGCCGCCGTACGGATTCTGCGCCCGAGGACTGCACACCACAGCCCGCACACCCGCCCGCAGCGCCCCGCGCAGGGCCTCTGGCCGCATCCCCTCGTCGTCCACGGCCACCGGCACGATGCGCAGCCCCAACGCCGTGATCAGGTCGAGCAGATGGTGATACCCCGGGTCCTCCATCGCCACGGCGTCGCCGGACCGCAACTCCACGGACAACAGCCGTCCGATCAGATCCAGCGCCCCATGCGCGAACGTCACGTGCTCCACCGGCACCCCATCGGCGCCCATCCAGTCACGCGCGGCGTCCTCCAGCCGTGCCAGCCTCGGCGCCGAACGGTGCGACCGGGCGCCGGGCGACAGCTGTGACGGCGGTACGAGAGCGGGAAGCAGCGCGGGATCCGGGTGTCCGCCGGACAAGTCCCGCAGTCCCTCCGGAACCTTGGGCGGCCGACGTGAGGCCACCGCGGGAGCCGGGGCGACCACGGTCCCGCCCCGCCCGCGCGTGATCACGATGCCGCGCCGGCGCAGCTCCTTGTAGGCGGCGGCGACCGTACCGGGACTGACCCCGAGGTCGTCCGCGAGCCGTCGCACGGGAGGCAGCGCGGCCTCGGGCTCCAATGACCCTTCCGCCACGGCCCGTTCGACGGACGCCGCAATTCCCTTGGCCGACGTACCAGAGATCCCATATTGTGTTGCCACGTTGGAAATTATGTATCAGTACATAACTGAAGGCAAGGGGGAGCAGTGCAGCCGATGCGCCGCGCAGCCGCATGGTCGAGCCGCATACCAGGAGGGCGCGACGGACGCAGAATGCTCACCATCGCCCTCGTCGACCGCATCGGCAGCGGGTTGTGGGCCTCCGTGTCCGTCCTGTACTTCATCTACGCCTCGGGCCTCTCCGTCGCCCAGGTCGGCACGCTCGCCGCAACCGCCGGAGCGATCGGTATCGCCGGCGCACCCCTCGGGGGCCGCATCGCCGACCGATTCCCGCTCACCCGCGTCCTGCTCGCCGTCCAACTCCTGCGCGCACTGGCCTCCCTGGCGCTCCTCACCACGAACGACTACGCCCTGCTCCTCGCCTTTTCCGCGGTCGGCAGCCTCGGAGACCGCGCGGCAAGCGTCCTCACCAGGCTCTACGCCACCCGCGTGGCAGGGCCCGATCGCGTCCGCTACCAGGCCGTCCACCGCACCATCGCCAACGCGGGCTGGGCCCTGGGCGGCCTCGCCGCCGCGGCGGCCGTGGCCCTCGGCACGACGACCGCCTACCAGTGGCTCCTCGCCGGAGACGCCGTCTCCTTCCTCGCCTCCGCCCTCCTCACCCTGCGCTGCGGCGAGCCCCCGTCCGCCTCCCGCACCGTCACCACCTCGAAGACCCCGCCACCCGCGACCAAGCCGGCACGCACAAATCCCTGGCGGGACCGCACCTACCTCGCCTACGTGGCCACCGAAACCGTTCTCTTCCTCGACGACGCAGTCTTCAAGGTCGGCCTGCCCCTCTGGATCGCCCACGAGGGCAACACACCGCACGGCCTCGCGCCCCTGTTGCTGGTCCTCAACAACGTGATGGTGGTGGCCCTTCAAGTCCCCCTGGCCCGATTCGGGACCACCACTGCGGCCGCCCGCGCGCTTCTCCTTCCGCTGTCAGCCGCCTTCGCACTCGGCGGCGTCGCCATGGCGCTCTCCGCCACCGGGGGAACCATCACGGCGCCCCTGCTCCTCACGGCCTCGGCCGCCGCCTTCACCTTGGCCGAGATGCTCCACGCCACCATTTCCTGGGAACTCTCTGTCGCGCTCGCCCCCGGCACGGCGCAGGGCGCCTTCCTCGGCGTGCACGGCCTGGCCCAGTCCGCCCAACGCAGCGTCGGGCCACTGGCCGTCACCGCGGCCATCACCACCGGCCCGGCCGGATGGCTGACCTTCGGGGCCATCATCGGCCTGACCTGCCTGATTCAGCACCTTCTGGTCCGTGATCGCCTCGTTCGGACGCCATTGTCAGTGCCGACGGTTACTGTGAGTGAGCATTGATCGACCGTGCACAGGGGGAAAGATGGCGCACACCGCCCACCAGAGCATGCGAAGCGTCCTGCGTCGCGAAATCGCAGGCACCATCGGCCTGCTGACCGACGAGCACGACTTCCGTGCCATGCGGCGCTACCGCAGCTTCACCTTCGACAACCACACCAGCTACCTCCAACAGGTCGAGGCGCTCCTCAAGACACGCGCCTCCCAGGGCAGCCACACCACGGTCGCCCTCTTCGACCCGCAGGAGTACGCAGAATTCTGCGCGGACACGGGCCTCGACCCCAACGTCCAGTCCAGCCGCACACGCTTCACCGCTGAACTGGCCACCACGGGACCCGTGCTTCCCTACGAGGGCCAGCCCCTGGCCGACCTGGTCCCGGCTCTCGTCGACGAAGCCGTCCGACAGGCCACCTGGGAGTACGCCTCCACACTCCTCGCGCGCCTCGGAGCCTGCGCCTCCTGCGGCGAGGACATCGGTCGCGCCGCCTTCACACGGGCGTCCCACCTCGTCGTACGCATCCTCGACACAGCAGGGCCAGGCAACCGTCACCTCGTCTGCAGCGTCTCGGCAAAACCCGAGACACTCCTTTCCGTCCTCCATGCAGACGAGGACGACCAAGGCGCCATCCAACTCGACGAGGCGGAAGCCCTCGAATTCACCACAGTCCTGGCCCTCGGCATCGCCACCCAGAGCCCGGGCGGACTCGTCATGCGCACCAGCGCCCCCGGGACCACCGACCGCGTCTACGGCTGGCGTCTGCGCGGCGAGGGTCTCGAACCCCTCACAGCCGGCGAGGTGTTCGACGCCTACTGCACCGACATCGATTCCGGGGACCTGATCTCCCCGGAATCGGACGTCGACTACTGCGTACCGCCGGACCTCGGGGAGGAAGGACAGACACCGGGTCACCGCCACTGAAAGCAGAAGGCGTGCTCCACCCGCGGGTGGAGCACCCCTCAAGAACAGCCGGTGAAACAGCAGCCGACGGCCGACTCGGCTACTCGCCGGACAGCACCGCCTGAGCCGCGTTGCGCGCCTCCTCGGCGCTCTCCGCAGCCCGGGCCGCGGCAGCAGCACGCTCACACTGGGCCAGCGTGTACTTGCCGAGAGTGGCACGCACATAGGGAATCGACGCCGCACCCATGGAAAGGGAGGTGACACCCAGGCCGGTCAGCACACACGCGAGCAGCGGATCGGACGCCGCCTCACCGCAGACACCACAGCTCTTGCCCTCTGCCCTCGCCGCCTCCGCAGACAGCGCCACCAGGTCGAGCAGCGCGGGCTGCCACGGATCCTGCAGCCGGGACACCGCACCCACCTGACGGTCGGCCGCGAACGTGTACTGCGCGAGGTCGTTGGTCCCCAGTGACAGGAACTCGACCTCCTGCAGAATCGACCGAGCCCGCAGCGCGGCCGAAGGAATCTCGACCATGGCGCCGAACTTCGCCTGCAGCCCCGCTTCACGGCACGCGTCCGCGAACGCCTTGGCATCGGCACGGTCCGCCACCATCGGGGCCATGACCTCGAGGTAGACCGGCAAACCCTCCGCGGCCTTCGCGAGCGCCGTCAGTTGGGTGCGCAGAACCTCGGGGTGGTCGAGCAGCGTCCGCAGACCGCGTACGCCGAGCGCCGGATTGGGCTCGTCGGCCGGCGTGAGGAATTCCAGCGGCTTGTCCGCGCCGGCATCCAGCACCCGGACCACCACACGGCCCTCGGGGAACGCCTCGAGCACCTGCCGGTACGCCTCGATCTGCTTCGCCTCCGACGGGGCGTTCTTGCTGTCGTCGAGGAAAAGGAACTCGGTGCGGAACAGGCCCACACCCTCGGCACCGGCCGCGACAGCGGCCGGCACGTCCCCGGGCCCACCGACGTTGGCCAGCAGCGGCACCTTGTGACCGTCGGAGGTGGCGCCCGGACCGGTCGAGGCGGCGAGCGCTGACTTGCGCTCGGCAGCCGCGGCCTCCAGCTGCGCCTTCTTCTCCTCGCTGGGGTTCACGAAGATCTCGCCGGTGCTGCCGTCGACAGCGATCACCGTGCCCTCGGCGAGCTCACCGGCACCCGGCAGCGCCACCACGGCCGGAACACCGAGCGCCCGCGCCAGAATCGCGCTGTGGCTGGTCGGCCCGCCTTCCTCGGTGACGAAACCGAGGACCAGGGCGGGGTCGAGCAGCGCCGTGTCGGCGGGCGCAAGGTCACGTGCAATAAGAACGTACGGCTCGTCGCTGTCCGGGACCCCCGGCATCGGCACCCCGAGCAGCCGGGCGACGATACGATTCCGCACGTCATCCAGGTCGGCCACACGACCCGCCAGATACTCGCCGGCACCGGCCAGCAGGGCGCGGTACGCGGCGAAAGCGTCGTACACGGCACGCTCGGCCGTGCTCCCGACGGTGATACGCCGTTCGACATCCGCCATCAGCTCGGGGTCCTGCGCCATCATGGCCTGCGCCTCGAGCACCGCCTGGGCCTCGCCCCCGGCCAGATTGCCACGCGCCATCAGATCGGCCGCCACAGCGTCCACGGCCTGGCGGGCGCGCCCCTGTTCACGCTCCGCGTCCTGCGCCGGAATCTGCTTGGCAGGCGGCTCCAGCACCGCCGTTCCCATGTGCCGAACCTCGCCGATCGCCACACCGTGACTCACACCGACGCCTCGCAGCGTTGTCTCCATCTCACCCGTCTCCGATAGTGCGGCGGGTCCCGCCGCCGCTGTGGTTGTCCTGCTTGCCGTCATACGACGGCACCGACGTCACTTCCAGACGAAAAGACTGTCGCCCGCCTTCACGTCACCATCGTCACGAAGATCGGAGAGAGCCTCGGCAGTGGCCTCGAGCGCCACGATGGGGCACACCGCGGACTTGCCGGCGGCTTCCACGGCGGCCGGGTTCCAGCGGACCACGCCCTGCCCCCGTGTCACGGTGTCGCCCTTGTTCACGAGCAGCTCGAAGCCGTCACCGTTGAGCTGCACGGTGTCGATACCGAGGTGGGTGAGCACGCCGTGCCCCTGCTCGTCGACAACGACAAAGGCGTGGGGATGGAGGGAGACGATGACTCCGTCCACGGGAGCGACGGCTTCGGACGGCTCGCGCACGGGGTCGATGGCAGTACCCGGGCCCACCATGGCCCCGGAGAAGACTGGATCCGGCACTGCTGCCAGGCCGATGGCGCGTCCTGCAATCGGGGACGTCACGGTGGTCATGGGAAGCCTCCCAGAGGTGGAGATCCATATGGGCCGTCACTGCCTGTACAGGACGGCGCACTGTGGAGCAGGGTATGTCAGATGAACTGGCGGTTCCGCATGGAAGATACCGGATAGTGGTCTAGACCACCAGCTCTATCGATTTGCACCCGCTTCCCGGCCGCGTGTACAGTCGTACTCCTGCTTGAGGCCGAGCGGCGCGACTGAGCGTCCTTGGCTCAGCAGCACCCATACTTGTCAGATCCTATCTCGGGGTCACCTTCTGCATGTCTGCAGGGAGGTGGTCAGGGGGACGGAAAAACACTGATAGAGTTTGGAACATCGAAGGGAAGCGCCCGGAGGAAAGCCCGAGAGGGTGAGTACAAAGGAAGCGTCCGTTCCTTGAGAACTCAACAGCGTGCCAAAAATCAACGCCAGATAT
>NZ_JODC01000021.1 GCF_000720765.1 Streptomyces sp. NRRL S-646 | reverse complement strand
TTCCACCAGCAGCGGCAGGGTCTGTGAGGCGGTGACGAACTCCCGCAGCGGGTGCCGGGCCAGCACCGCGTCCACCTCCGGCGTCAACGCCGCCGCCAGACGGGTCGCGACCGGCAGCGAGTCGTCGCGCAACGTCTCCGCCGCCGCCAGCACCGCAGCACGCCCCGGACCCTCGGGCACCCCCGCGGCCAGCTTCTCGTGCAGGTCGCCGCCCTCCTCCAGCACCAGTCCGGTGTCGATACCGGCCGGCACCTTGATCCGGGCGGTGCGTCTCCAGGTGGCCACCGGGTCGCTCCAGGCCTCCACCCGATACGTCCAGTGGCCCGCGGAGGTGGGTGTGACCTCGGCGCCCCAGCGGTCGGAGCCGGGGGTCAACTCCCGCATCGGCGTCCACGGGCCGTGCTGGCCCTCCGGATCCGTCAGGACGACGTTGGCGGCGACCGCGTCATGGCCCTCGCGGAACACGGTCGCGGTGACCTCGAACGTCTCCCCTACGACCGCCTTGGCCGGGCGCCTTCCGCACTCCACCGCCGGGTGGACGTCCCGCACCGGGATGCGGCCGATGGCCGGAATCGAACTCATGGGTCTCACCTCCGCCGTGCTGGAGACCGGGCCGGTGGCCCGGTCGAGGGATACAAACTGCGACATACGCGTTGAGCCGCAGGGGGGATCTACCTCCCTGCGGCGTAATGCTGTTGTGCCTGCGGGGGCCCGCGCCGGTCGGCCGCACCCGTTCGGGGCCGCTCGTTCTGCTCCCGGAGATAGGCGCCCAGAGTCGACCCCAGATAGCGCTCGGCGGCGTCCGCGGCCTCGCGGGCACAGCGCTTGCCCATCAGCACGCACAAGGTGTAGCCCGAGTCCTCGAAGGTGGCGCGCACCGTGCGGTCGGAGGGAGACGCGAGCATGACGCGTTCCCAGGCCCGGTACCGCCGCAGTTGCCGGGCCACTTCGGCTTTGGCCGGTAGCAGCATGACGCTCTTCACTTTCTCCGGGGCTCGATCGCACGTCTCCCGACCGTCGGGCGGCGGCCGCGCGTGGGCACGCACGGATCCGTTACGGGTATCGAGGTCTTCACACATGGTGCACGGGCGGCGACTCAGCGTCTTGTTGGATCTTCAACCATGTCTCACAGGCCTCCGTCACCCCGGGTGCGCGCTCGTGTTGCACGAATGGTCTAGTTCACCCACTCTTGAGGTGACTCAGAAGCGATCAACGCTCACGCTTCGCGTTCGGGGCTCGTCCCACAGGGACGAGAAGGAGCGGGAGCTTCGCGGGTGAGGAGCCAACGAAGATGAAGACCGCAGTGCCCTGCTACTACCACCTCGATGTGGAAGTCAGCCCCGAACGGGTCGGACAGGTACGGCGCATCCTGGCCGCGCATCTCCGGCTCTGGGACCTCGAGACACTGGTCGAGCCCGTCTGCAGCGGCGCCGAGCTGCTGCTGATGGCCATCGATGAGCACGCGACCGACAAGAACACGTCGGTCGAGATGTGGTGGAACGGACAGCATCTGATCACCGCCGTGGGGGAGAACGACTGCGACCTGCGCCCCGACCAGGACCTGCGGGCCTGTCTGCAGCGGATCGCCGCGATGAGCGACGGCTGGGGCTGCTGCGCCACGGACACCGGCAGCAAGGTCATCTGGTTCTCGCAGCGGGCCAGGGCCGGCGAGCGGGTGCCCCTGGTCCCCCTGGCGCCCGCACCGAGCCTGCGCGAGGTGCTCCAGGTGCCCCGCGAGATGCCGGCCGTGGCTCTGGCCGGGCAGGTGCGCGAGCCGGACGGCATCCTGGAGGATGCCCGGTGACGGCGAAGCGCCGCCGCAAGCCAGGGGTGCCCGTCTGGAGCGGGCACCCCTACCCATTGGGTGCCTCCTACGACGGGAAGGGCACCAACTTCGCGCTCTTCAGCGAGGTGGCCCAACGAGTCGAACTCGTCCTCGTCGACGACGGCGGGGAGCGCCGCGTCCCGGTGACCGAGGTCGACGGCTTCGTCTGGCACTGCTACTTGCCGGACATCGGGCCCGGACAGCGCTATGGCTACCGCGTGCACGGCCCCTGGCACCCCCAGTCGGGCCACCGCTGCAACCCGGCGAAGCTGCTCCTCGACCCCTACACCAGGGCGGTTGACGGGCAGGTGGACAACCACGCCTCCCTCTTCGAGCGCGCACCGCACGGCCGCTCCCGGGCGGACAGCGCCGGCCACACCATGCTCGGCGTGGTCACCGACCCGGCCTTCGACTGGGGCGACGACCGGCCGCCGCAGCAGCCGTATGCCGACAGTGTGATCTACGAGGCCCATGTGCGGGGCCTGACCCGCACCCACCCCGACGTCCCGCCCGAACTCCGCGGCACCTACGCCGGACTCGCGCACCCCGCGGTCGTCGAGCACCTGACGAAGCTGGGCGTGACCGCGGTGGAGCTGATGCCGGTGCACCAGTACGTCCAGGACGGAGTGCTGCAGGGCCGCGGCCTGTCCAACTACTGGGGCTACAACACGATCGGCTTCTTCGCCCCGCACAACGCCTACGCCGCCCACGGCACCCGCGGCCGGCAGGTCACCGAGTTCAAGTCGATGGTGAAGGCGCTGCACGCGGCCGGCCTCGAAGTCATCCTCGACGTCGTCTACAACCACACCGCCGAGGGCAACGAGAAGGGCCCCACGCTCTCCTTCCGCGGCATCGACAACGCCTCGTACTACCGTCTGGTGGACGGCGACTGGGGCCACTACTACGACACCACCGGCACCGGCAACAGCCTGCTGATGCGGCACCCCTACGTACTGCAACTGATCATGGACTCGCTGCGGTACTGGGTCACCGAGATGCACGTCGACGGCTTCCGCTTCGACCTCGCGGCCACGCTGGCCCGGCAGTTCCACGAGGTGGACCGGCTGTCGGCGTTCTTCGACCTGATCCAGCAGGACCCGGTGATCAGCAGGGTCAAACTGATCGCGGAGCCGTGGGACGTGGGGGAGGGCGGCTACCAGGTGGGCAACTTCCCGCCGCTGTGGTCGGAGTGGAACGGCAAGTACCGTGACGCCGTACGGGACTTCTGGCGCGGCGGCGAGTACACGCTCGGCGAGTTCGCCTCCCGGCTGACCGGCTCCGCGGACCTGTACGCGCACAGCCGGCGCCGCCCCCGGGCCAGCGTCAACTTCGTCACCGCGCACGACGGATTCACCCTGCGCGACCTGGTCTCGTACAACGACAAGCACAACGAGGCCAACGGCGAGGGCAACCGGGACGGCGAGAGCGTCAACCGGTCCTGGAACTGCGGCGTCGAGGGCGACACCGACGATCCGGGCGTGCTGGAGCTGCGCGCCCGCCAGCAGCGCAACTTCCTGGCCACCCTGCTGCTCTCGCAGGGCATCCCGATGCTCAGCCACGGCGACGAACTCGGCCGCACCCAGCGCGGCAACAACAACGCCTACTGCCAGGACAACGAAGTCTCCTGGATCGACTGGGAGCTGACCGAGGAGCAGCGGGACCTCGCCGAGTTCACCCGGTATGTCATCGCACTGCGTGCGGCCCACCCGGTGCTCCGCCGCCGCCGCTTCTTCCGCGGCGAGACCGCGACCCACCCGCGCCAGCCGCTGCCGGACCTGGTGTGGCTGGCGCCGGACGCGCAGGAGATGACGGAGGAGGACTGGCAGCGCTCCGACGCGCACTCCGTCGGCGTGTTCCTCAACGGCGACGCCATCGCCGAACCCGACCCCTGCGGCTGCCCCGTCGTGGACGACTCGTTCCTGCTCCTGCTGAACAGCTACTGGGAGCCGGTGGAGTTCCGGCTGCCGGACGTCAGGTACGGCGAACGCTGGACGACGCTGATCGACACCGCGGAGCCGCACGGGCCGCCGGACGAGTCGGAGTACAAGGCGAACACCGGGCTCCTGGTCGAGCGCCGCAGCCTGGTGCTCTTGTCACGCCCCTCCGTGCATCCCCCCAAGGGGCGCGGGGCTGTATCGACATGCGGCTCCGCCGCGGGGCGCGAGCAACCACAACCGCGCCGCACCAGACCAACGACAGGTGCGGCGCATCCGTAGTCGCCTGGCTGACCCGGCGGAGCGTCACCTCAGCGTTCGCGGCGCGAGGTGACCGTGAACTGCGCGCCGTCGGCGTCGCGCAGTACCGCCTCGTCGCTGCCCTTCGACAGGACGCTGCCGCCGTGCACCTCGGCGGCCCGTACACAGGCCGCCACGTCCTCGACCGCGAAGTGGATCTGCCAATGGGGCCGAATGGTGGGGTCGGGCGCCGCCCCCAGCGCCCCGGACTCGATGCGCGCCACGATGGCGCCCTGGCTGCGCAGCACCACCTCGCCGCCCTCGTACTGGACCTCGCAGCCGCCGGGCCGCTTGGTGGCCCAGTCCAGCACCTCACCGTAGAAGATCGCGGCATCGAAGGCGTCGCGCGTGTGCAGCCTGATGAAGGTCGGGGCCGCGTGCCGCCATTTCTCCCAGTCGGCGATCAGCATCCCCTCCCAGATCCCGAAGGTCGCCCCGTCCCGGTCGGCCAGCAGTGCCGCCCGTCCCGGCGGGAACGAGATCGGGCCGACCGCGGCCGTCCCGCCCCGCTCCTGGGCCCGCGCCGCGGCCTCGTCCGCACTGGGCACGGCGAAGTACGGCGTCCATGCCACCGCCATCTGCCACATGTCGGCGACGGCGGCGATCCCGGCCACGGGTGTTCCGTCCACCATGGCCATCCGGAAGCGGTCGCCGAGTTTGGCGGAGCGCCACTCCCAGCCGAGCACGGCCCCGTAGAAGTTCTCGGTGGCGTCGACGTCGCGGCTGGTCAGGCTCACCCAGCACGGCGCCCCGAACACGGAGGCCGAGGTGACGATGCGCGTCACGCCGCGCGGGCGTGAGGTGTCGTGGTTCATGGCAGTTGCGTCCTGGTCTCGTCGGCCGGCAGCCACCGGTCTCGTACCAGTGTCCAACCGGGACCGCACGATGCGCCTGCCGAGTACCCCGTTGGTGGGGCCGAAACGGGTGCCGTGGCGGTCCGTCGCCGGTGGCAGCGGGCCGGGTGAGTGCCACTATGGAGGAGTGGCACCGGTACCGCATGAACCTGCCGACGAGACGGATCGCATCTTCGCACTGCAGGAAGAAGTCGATCAGCTGAAGGAAGCCGTCGTCTCGCACGCCGTCGTGGACCAGGCGATCGGGATCATGGTCGCGCTGGGCCGGGTGACGCCGGACCAGGGATGGGCAGTGCTGAAGGACGTCTCCCAGCACACGAACATCAAGCTCCGCGCTGTCGCCGAACTCATTCTCATCTGGGGGCGCAACGGAGACCTGCCCCCGGAGATCAAGGCCGGGCTGGAAGACGCCCTGGACCGCTACGGCCCCACGCAGATCCCCGAGGCCCCACCGGAGCGGTGAGGCGACGGGGCCGCGTGCGGCCGAACGGCGCGACGCTCAGCCGGTCTCCGCGAGGAGCTCCGCACGGAGCTGGTCGCAGCAGCCGCTGAGCAGCCGGGAGACATGCATCTGCGAGATCCCGAGCTGCTGGGCGATGCGGCTTTGCGTCATGCCCCCGAAGAAGCGGAGATACAGGATGGTGCGCTCGCGCTCCGGGAGCGCTTGCAGGCAGGGCCTGACCGCCACCCGGTCGACGACGACGTCGTAGGCCGGATCGGGGCCGCCGATCGAGTCCGTCAGGGCGTATCCGTCGGTGCCGGGCATCTCGGCGTCCAGCGACAGCGCGGTGAAGCACTCCAGGGCTTCCATCCCGGTGCGCACCTCGCCCTCGCTCAGGTGCGCGTGCCGGGCGATCTCGGCGACGGTCGGGCTGCGCCCCGGGGTCGTCTGGGACAGTTCCTTCGCGGCCTGACGCACCCTGTTGCGCAGGTCCTGGACCCGGCGCGGCACATGCAGCGTCCACATGTGGTCGCGGAAGTGCCGCTTGATCTCGCCGGTGATGGTCGGGACCGCGTACGCCTCGAAGGCGTGTCCGCGGGCGGGGTCGTAGTGGTCGACGGCCTTGACCAGTCCGAGGGCCGCGACCTGGTAGAGGTCCTCAAGGGACTCTCCGCGCCCCTTGAACCGGACGGCGATCCGCTCGGCCATCGGCAGCCACGCCTCGACCAGTTGGTCCCGCAGCTGTCTGCGTTGCGGCCCTTCGGACAGCCGCGCCAGCCGGGCGAAGGCCTCGGCGGTGTCGGGGGCGTCGTCGTGCGGGTGGGGTTTCGTGCTGGCGCTGGCGACACGCATGGTGCGCACCTCCGTGAGGCGGTGCAGATGGGACGGGCGCCATGGGAGATGGGGGCTCGGACCTGCGGAGACATCCGGGGCCCGACCGGCTCCCACGGACGTGCCTCCTGTCCGAAGCACTTCATACTGTTGCCCGGAATCAGTGCATCACAAACAAATATGTACATTATGGACGGCTGCTGCGTGCTTGACCGTTCTTTGGGTTCATTACCTCTGCTACAGAGATAATCTGCTGATGTGGAACCCGAAAACTTCCCGGACGAGCTGATCGACGCTCTCATCGGCGTCCAGCGGCTCGTCCGGCGCCGCCTGCGCCCGCAGATCGCCCCGCAGCTGCGTGGCGCCGAGGTCGAGCTGCTGCGGCTGGTCGTCACCCGGCCCGGCATCGGCATATCCGACGCCGCCAAGGAGCTGTATCTGGCGGGCAATTCGGTCTCGACGCTGGTCAACCAGCTGTCCCGGCAGGGTTACCTGGTCCGCGGGACCGACCCCGCCGACCGGCGTGCCGCCCGGCTGATGCCGACGCCCGCGGCCGAGGCCCGGCTCGCCGAATGGCGCAAACGGCGCGGCGAACTCGTACGCGGCGGGCTGTCCCGTCTCGACGACACGGACCGCGAGGCCTTGCGCACGGCGATCCCCGCCCTGCGCAGGCTGGCCGACACCCTGCACGAGGAGGCCGAGGAGACATGACGCGGAACGCCGACACCGGGCAGGCCGAGGCCGTCACCTGCACCGGACTCGCCTACGCCTTCGGTGAGACGAACGCGGTCGACGGACTCGAACTGTCGGTGGGCGAGGGTGAGGTCTTCGGCCTGCTCGGACCCAACGGCGCCGGAAAGACGACCGCGATCCGCTGCATCACCACCCTGCTGCCGGTCCCCGCCGGAATGGTCCGCGTGTTCGGCCACGACGCGGCCAAGGACCGGATGGCCGTCCGGCGCCTGTTGGGCTATGTGCCGCAGCAGCTGTCCGCCGACGCCGGACTCACCGGCCGTGAGAACGTAGCCCTCTTCGCCCGCGTCTTCGACGTGCCCCGCGCGGAACGCGCCGATCGCGTCGGTCAGGCCCTGGCTGCCGTCGGCCTCGCCGACGCCGCCGACCGGCTGGCCGGCACCTACTCCGGCGGCATGGTCCGACGCCTCGAACTCGCGCAGGCACTGGTCAGCGCCCCCCGCCTGCTGATCCTCGACGAGCCGACCATCGGCCTCGACCCGATAGCCCGCACCGGAGTGTGGGACCACATCAACGCCGTGCGCGCCGCCACCGGCATGACCGTGCTGGTGACCACCCACTACATGGACGAGGCCGACCAGTACTGCGACCGGGTCGCCCTGATGCACCGCGGCCGCATCCGGGCCCTCGGCACCCCGGACGAGCTCAGGGAGGGGCTCGGCGAGCGCCGGCGCGCAGCGGGCGCGGCGGCCACCGACCCGCTGCCGACCCTGGAGGACGTCTTCCGTGACGTCGCGGGCAGCGGACTCGACGACCAGGCAGGAGGTTTCCGCGATGTCCGAAGCACCCGCCGCACCGCGCACCGCGTCGGCTGACCCCACCGGCGCACCCGGCATCGACCTGTTGCTGCGGCCGCCCCTGCCGCGCGCGGGCTGGCGGCTGTTGCCCGCCCGCGTGATCGCGATGTGCGCCGTCGAAATGCAGAAGCTGCGCCACGACCGCACCGAGCTCTACACCCGCGCCGTGCAGCCCGCCCTGTGGCTGCTGATCTTCGGCCAGACCTTCACCCGCATCAAGGCGATCCCCACCGGCGGCATCCCCTACGTGGACTACCTGGCACCCGGCATCATCGCCCAGTCCGCGATGTTCATCGCCATCTTCTACGGCATCCAGATCATCTGGGAGCGCGACGCCGGCATCCTGGACAAGCTGCTGGTCACGCCGACGCCACGCTCGGCCCTGATCACCGGCAAGGCGTTCGCGGCCGGAGTGAAGTCCCTGATCCAGGCCGTGGTCGTCATCCTCATCGCCGCAGTGCTCGGAGTGGCGCTGACCTGGAACCCGCTGAAGCTGCTCGGTGTCGCCGCGATCGTGATCCTCGGATCCGCGTTCTTCTCCTGCCTGTCGATGAGCATCGCCGGCATCGTCCTCAACCGCGACCGCCTCATGGGCTTCGGGCAGGCCATCACGATGCCGCTGTTCTTCGGCTCCAACGCCCTGTACCCCGTGTCCGTCATGCCCGGCTGGCTCCAGGCCGTCAGCAAGGTCAACCCGCTGAGCTACCAGGTGGACGCCCTGCGCGGCCTCCTCCTCGGCACCCACGCGCATGTGGCCCTCGACTTCGCGGTGCTCTTCGTGGCCGGCGCACTCGGCATCACCGCGGCCTCCTCGCTCCTCGGCCGGCTGGCCCGCTGACGACCGCCCGCGGAACGTGATGTGCCCCACGCACATATGCACGTCCGTGGGACGTGTTCCGTCCGTTGTTCCTGCGCACGGCTTGATCAGTGATCAAAGGGGGTGAATGCGCTGGCCACAGCGCATTCTGCTCATTTGACAGTGCACTGAGCGCACAGATAGGAAGCAGCTCTCTGAGGTCGATGAGGTGGACTGTGTACGAGCCGAACGTGGTCGGGGACTGGCAGGAGTACGACGAGCATGCCGGCCTGCGTGTCCGCGTCCACCGTCTGGAAGCCGCCGAGCCCCCACGCGGACGGGACGACGCGGCGGCCGGACTGACGTACTTCAGCCTCCGGGTCACCGTCGAGAACCGCGGCAGCCGTTCCTTCGGCATCCACATCGAGGACGGCCAGATCGACGTGCGTCTCGGCCCCGACGGTGAGGCCGCGTTCATCGACTGGCGCAACTCGCAGTTCATCGAGGGCTTCGACGTCTACCCGCTGCGCCGGGCCACCGCCGTGCTGTACGCGGCCGGCCCGGACACCTGCCTCAGCCAGGTCGACGTGCAGATCCAGCTGCGGGTCGAGGAGGAGTGGACCGACCGCCGGCTGTGGACAGGCGGCATCGGCCTGCACGAGGAGCCCGTCGGCGCCCACCCGAGCCCGGGCCGGGACGGCGGCCTGGCGCACCAGGTCAGCAACTTCCTCCGGGACCAGGCCGAAGAGGGCACCGCCTGACCCCGCCCGCTCCGGAGCCCGCTCAGTGCGGGATGCCGTCGATGATCTCGCGGGCACCCTGACGCAGCAGCGCCACGGCCACCGACGTGCCCAGGGTGGCCGGGTCGAGCCGTCCGGCCCATTCGTGGGCGTTCAGGCGGGTCTTGCCGTCCGGGGTGAACACACAGGCCCGTAGCGACAGTTCGCCACTGGCCTCCACGCGCGCGTACCCGGCGATCGGGCTGTTGCAGTGCCCCTGCAGGACGTGCAGGAACATCCGCTCCGCGGTGGCCTCCTGGTGCGTGTGCGGGTCGCCGAGCGCGCTGACCGCGTCGATGAGGTCGCGGTCGCCCTCACGGCACTGCAGGGCGAGGATGCCCGCGCCGATGGACGGCATCACGGTGTCCGGCGACAGCACCTCGCTGATCACGTCCTGGCGCCCGATGCGTTCAAGACCGGACACCGCCAGCAGCAACGCGTCCGCCTCGCCGGCTGCCAGCTTCGCCAGCCGACGGTTGGCGTTGCCGCGGAACGGCACACACTTCAGGTGGGGGTGGGTGGCGGACAGCTGGGCCACCCGGCGCACCGCGGAGGTGCCGATGCGGGTGCCGTCCGGCAACTCGTCCAGGGTGAGGCCGTCCGGGTGCACCAGGGCGTCACGGATGTCGTCCCGCTTCAGGAACGCCGCAAACGTCGTGCCGGCCGGAAGCGGCCGGTCGGCGGGCACGTCCTTGAGACAGTGCACGGCGAGATCGGCCTCGCCCGCGAGCAGCGCGGCATCCACCTCCTTGGTGAACGCCCCCTTGCCCTCCACCTTGGACAGGACACCCATCCACTTGTCACCGGTCGTCTTCACCGGCACGACCTCGGTGCGCACACCGGGATACAGGACTGCCAACTCGGTGCGCACACGCTCCACTTGGGCCAGCGCCATGGGCGAGTCGCGGGAGACGATGCGGATCATTTCGGGGACGGACATGCGGCCACGATAGACCGTCGCCAGAGGGTCTTTGACCGCTACCGCCCCATTGGGGACCCGAATCACTCGGCAGGGATGCCGGGTGCGCGCACAGCGTCCGCCGACACCCGGGCCTCCGGCCGTATCAGCAACGCGAGCGCCGCCGTGCGCAGCCCGCCGGCCAAGCCCGCTTACGTCCACCTCGCCTCCCAGGAGGCCGACTTCGGCACTGCGGAGCCCTGTGCCCCTGCCGCGGACCACCGGCACGGAACAACCGTGTACGCGGGCATGGGAGCCGCCGCGGAGGGAACCCGCCCGGCCGTCCGGAACGAAGGAGTGGGGAACATGCATGAGGAAGCGCGTCGGCCGCCGCACCGCATGTGGGCCGTCCGGGCCCGTCACGACAGCGGACACGACGCCTCTGTGGTGGGGCGGTGGCCGGCGATGGTGCGCAGCGTCATGACGGTGGCAGCCGCCGTCGTGGTCGTGGCCGCGCTGTGGGCGACGGCCGTGGCCCGCTGAGACTCTCCGCAACTGGCCCTGCGGGTCGTGGTCGAGGGCGACGCCGACGAGACGGAACTGGACACCCTGGCCGTCGGCGAGGTGCTGATCCCCATCGGCGTCCCCACCGGGGACCGGGCTCCCGGGAGGGTGACTCTGCCCGTCTGCGAGCAGCAGGACGGCACCGAACCGGCGCCCGTGTTCACCTCGCAGGCCCGGATCCAGCAGGCGTTCCCGCGGGACACCGAGCATCGCTCGATCCAGCTCGGCGCTCTCGCCGACCGTCGGCCGTCGGAGGAACTTGCACTGCCGGCGCAGGGGGTCAGGGAGCTTCCGGACCGGTGCGCTGCACCGGATGCGGGCTCCAGTTGGCGAGGGCGATCGTGCTCACACCGGCCAGTGCCTGGTTCAGGGTTCTCACGGGTTCCCACCGTCTGGTGGTGCACGCGCATGGGCAGGGCATGCGGGCCCGGAAGCAGCGCCTCGGCGAGCTGCTGTGCCCGGTTCGTCACCGATCGCCCTCTCGTCCGTCGTCACCGGCGTCCCGCCGGCTGGCATCCTCGCTGCCGCCATCCGCCTCGGATCCGAGGCGAAGCGTGCGTACGAGGATGTCGCGAGCCACCTCGGTCACCGTCCGGCCCTGTACGAAAGCCCGCGCGCGCATCCGGTCCAGAGCCTGTTCGGCGCCCAGGTTCAGTTGCACCATCACCATGCCGACCGCTTGGTAGACCTCACTGTGGTCGGCCTCGGAAGCCTCCACGCCGCTGCTCCTGCCTCGCCGACTCGTTCGTCCGCGTCGTACCCGGCATGAAGGTTCATGAGGGCGGACGTGACGGCGTCCCGCGCCCACAGCGCGATCCGCAGGTCGCGCTCCGACAGCGCGCCGGGTGTGTGGCGATACAGGTCGAGCGTGCCGATCGTCGCCCCGCCCAGTCCGAGCGGCAGCGAGAACACCGCGCGCACACCCAGCTCGACGGCCTCGTGGGCGAAGACGGGCCAGCGCCCGGCGTCCGGCGCCTTGGCGTCCGCCAGCACGGCGGCGGCGCGTTCGATCGCGGACAGGCAAGGGCCGTCCCCGAGCGTGTACTGCGCCTCTGCCAGCCGGGCCGCCGTCGGGTCGCCGGCACACCAGGTGGCACGCACCGTCGAACCGCTCGCGATCGACACGGACGCGCCGCTGACGGGCAGAAGTGCCACGCAGGCGTTGCACAGCGCCTGGGGAACGTCGTCGGGACCGAGGCCCTTTGCCGCGGCCGCGAGCGTCTCGGTGACCCGCGCGCGTTCCTCGGTCTGGCACGGCTCCCTGTCATCGCAAGCACCGTCAACAGACATGATCCACCAGTACTCCAGCCGATGGCACCGGGAGAACCAACACTGTCCGGGTGTCACCGGGGTGCCGGTTGGCTTCACACGGCCTCAGGCCGCGGGGCTGGCGCACCATTGCCGCACAATGCCCGGGTCTCGATGTCGTGCCGGACGAGTTCCCTGGCCCCCCTGCACAAAACGGCATGCCGCCCGGCTGCCGCCGGCGGCACCGGCCGGCTCGTACGCGCCGCACCACCTGCGGACGTTCGTGCCGGCCGCGGAGCCGGCTTCAGACGTGCCCCGGGGGAGCCTCCTGCCGTGCCGACGCCTCAAGGTTCCGGCCGGTCGCTGAGCCTGCAGGAGGAGCGCACTGTACGCCGAGGCCTCCTCGGGCTCGCGGAGGACCGAATCCGGCAGCTGCCGGTGCAGGCCGTCCACCGCCGCGTGCATCTCCCCGACAGCCTGCCGCAGAGCACCCTCCCGGCCCAGGCCGGCCCCGCCGTCCGCAGAGAGCCGCACAACCTGGGCCGCCTGGGCCAGGAAGCTTGCGTAATCGCGGATCAGGGGCAGGCGGGACCGGTGCGCCTGCCGATTCCGGGCGGCTGCCTCGACCGGTGTGCGGGTGAGTTCCGTCGTGTGCACGGCTGCGTGGTCCAGGACCACCGTCGCGTCCTCGTAGTCCTTGGTCGGCCGTGACGAGGGGACGGCGCGGCGGCGCACGTTGCCCCAGAGACTCTCCCGGCTCCAGCCGACGGCCGACCGGCACAGCGTCACGAGGTGCTGAAGGTGCAGGGCTTGCCGATGCCAGGTCTCCGTCCGCCCGCCGTTTCGAGGAGACCTGCCCGTCTCCTGTGCGGCTTCATGGCGGGGCAGCGGATCACGCGTGACCCGCGGTGAATACCGCAGGCGGTCGTCTCAGATGTCCCGCTTCTCCAGCGGCCTTACGGCCGGGCCCTGCAGGATCTGCCCGTCCGGGGCGAAGCGGGAGCCGTGGCAGGGGCATTCCCAGGCCTGTTCCGCTCGGTTGAACGCCACAAGGCAGCCGAGGTGGGTGCAGCGGGCCGACACCGCCTGCAGCTGACCGTTCTCGTCACGATGCACGGCGCACTTCCGCCCGCCCACCCGCACCACGGCCCCGCCGCCGCGCGGAATGTCCGCCGTCGGGGACCCCGTCATCGCGGGCAGCCGGTCGCCGACGAAGTGCCGGGCCACATGCGCCTGATGCTTGAGGAACGAGGCTCCCTCGCGGACCACGGAGACCAGACGCCGCGGATCGTAGAGGCTGGCCCAGGCGACCTTGCGACCGTTGATGAGGTCGCTGAGCAGTCGGCCCGCCATGATGCCGCTGCTCAGCCCCCAGCCGCCGAACCCGGTGGCCACGTAGGTGTGGCGGCTGCCCGGCCAGAGCGGGCCGACGAGCGGTACGGAGTCGGTGGCGTCGTTGTCCTGCGTGGCCCAGCGGTGGCTGATCGCAAACCCTGGGAAACGGTCCTCGGCCCAGGCGGAGAGCCGCGCGAATCGCTCCTCGACATCGGCGGTGCCGGGAGTGAAGTGCTCGCCGGTGACGATCAGCAGGCGTTTTCCGTCACGGTAGGGCGCGCTGCGCACGGACCGCGTGTTCTGCTCCGGCGTGATGTACATGCCGCGCGGCGCCCGGTCCTCGTCGATGGACCCGGCCACGACCAGCTCGCGGCGCGGCGAGAGCCGGGTGAAGAGCAGGGCACGGTCGAAGACCGGGTAGTGGGTGGCGATCACGACTTCGTCCGCCCGCACCGACACCCCGGCGTCCGTCGCCAGGACGCAGGGCTCGCTCTCCGTGAGGCCTACGACGCGTGTGCGCTCGTGCACGGCGCAGCCCCGCCGGCGCAGGTCCTCGACGAGGGCCAGCAGGTACTTGCGGGGATGGAACTGGACCTGGTCCGTCACCCGGACCGCACCGGCGATCCGGAAGGGCAGCCCGGTCTCGGTCACGAACTCGGCCGCCAGTCCCGCCTCCCGCGCCGCTTCCGCCTCCGTCTGCAGCTGTCCCACGAGCCGGGGCTGCTCGCCGTAGGTGTAGGCCGCGGCCTCCTCCCAGTCGCAGTCGATGCCGAGTTCGTCGACGATCTCTGCGGCGTGCCGGATCGCAGCACTCTGCGAGTCCGCGTACAGGCGTGCCCCGGTGGGGCCGCGGGTGCGGCGCAGGTGGTCGTAGGTCAGCGTGTGCAGAGCGGTCAGCTTGGCGGTCGTGTGGCCCGTGACCCCGGCGGCCAGCCGGTCCGCCTCCAGTACGGCCACCTTGCGTCCCTGCTGGACCAGCTCCCACGCCGCACTCAGACCTGCGATGCCACCGCCGACCACGGCGACCTCGACGGCGATGTCACCGGACGGCGGGGGAGCGGGTTCACCCGGCGGCGCCGACTCGAGCCAGTACGATCCGTGGAATTCGGTCTCGGCGGTCATGACCGCCGAGTTCCCGCAGCCATGCCCCGGACACACGGAACCGCCCCCGAACGCCGTCGGTCGTGGAGCCGGGCGGCGCCGTGCGGAGTTCACAGCCACGAGGTGATGCGGGCTCCGCCCCTGCCGGCACGGCACAGCAGCCGGAAGGACTGCACCACCGTGAAGGGCCAGAGCCCGGCGAAGCACCAGATGACGACCGGGTCCGCGGTGCGGACTCCCATGACGACGAGGAACAGCGAGCTGCACGTCAGCAGGGCCACCGACGGCGGGAGCCAGAGCTGTGAGCGTGGGCGGCGGCGCATGCCTCGGGCGAGGCGCCGCTCGCAGCTCAGTTGCGCTTCGATACTCCGCAGGGCGAGACGTTCGTGTGACGACAGCACGACATTTTCGGGGTCGGGGTGCTCAGCCATGCCTCACGGAGTTCCCCGCACGGGCTGACCGGCGCCTTTCCGGGGTACCCGGTGCCACGCACACGCGCAGGAGGCCGGTCGCCCGGCGCGGTCGGCCCCGGCAAGGAGCGGGCAAGGAGGCATCGATGGGTACGGTCAAGAAGGCAGTGGACGTGGAAGTTCCGCTGCACATGGCGTACAACCAGTGGACTCAGTTCGAGGAGTTCCCGAACTTCATGGAAGGCGTCGACGAGGTCAGGCAGCTCGACGACCGGCACAACCACTGGACCACCAGCATCGGCGGGGTGCGGCGCGAGTTCGACACGGAGATCGTCGACCAGCTCCCGGACGACCGGATCACCTGGCGGTCCGTCGGCGGTGACACGCAACAGCGGGGATCGGTCCGGTTCGAGCGGCTGGACGACACGCACACCCGCGTGGAACTCATGATGGAGGTCGAACCCAGCGGGATCGCCGAGCAGAGCGCGGACGTGCTGGGCCTGATCGACCGGCGGGTGAACGGGGATCTGCACCGCTTCAAGGACTACGTGGAGCGCGAGGGCGGCACCACCGGCGGCTGGCGTGGCCGCATCCGCCCCGAGAACCCCGGCACACCGCTCTGACGGTCACGCTGCGCAGGTCCCGCCAGGGCTCGCCGGGTCGTCGACGAGGGTGAGGAGCGAGGAGACATGACGGACATCGACGCGTTCATGAGCCGGCTGAGTCCTGACATGTGTGTCGTCACGGCCACGGCGGGCACGGAGCGGTCGGGCTGTCTGGTCTCCTTCTCCTCCCAGTGCTCCATTCAGCCGGCGCGGTTCGTGGTGTGGATCTCCAAGGCCAACCACACCTACGCCGTGGCCCGTGCCGCAGACCGGCTGGCTGTGCATCTGCTCACCCGTGAACAGCACGAGCTGGCAGCCCTGTTCGGCGGGCAGACGGGTGATCGGACCGACAAGTTCGCGCACGTGCCCTGGACGCGCGGACACGGCGGCTCGGTCGTCCTGGAGGAGGCCGCCGCCTGGTTCGTCGGCAGCGTCGAACAGCGCGTCGACGGCGGCGATCACGTGGGCTTCGTCCTCACGCCCGAGGACTGGGGCAGCCGCACGGACGGACCCCTGCTCCGGCTCGACGACGCCCGGGACATCAGCCCCGGCCACCCCGCCTGACGGCGTCCCCACCGGCGGCTCAGAGGAGCCCGGGGCGCGACGGCGTGTCTGGTGGAGGGGCTCAGACGGAGTCGTCCGGGATGTCGGCCGACGCGTCCTCGGGTGCCAGGTCGGGCCTCAGCCGCAGCCAGGACGGCTGGCGCAGCAGTCCCGCCCGGGTGCGGGTGCTGTAGCGGACCTCGCCCACCAGCCGGGGCGCCACCCAGCGGGCCCCCGCGACCGACGGCACGGGATCGAAGGGGCACACGTCGGTCGCGGCGGCCCGCAGCAGTGCGGCGAGCTGCGACCGCTCGGCCTCGCTCCAGCCGGTGCCCACACTCCCGACGTACCGCAGGCGTCCCGCGGCCCGCTGCCCCATCAGGACGGCGCCGGGCAGCCCCGACAGCCGTCCCTTGCCGGGCAGCCAGCCGCCCACCACGACGTCCTCGCTGCGCATGTTGCGGATCTTGATCCAGGCCCGGGAGCGCACCCCGGGCTGGTACGCCGAGTCCAGCCGCTTGCAGACCAGGCCCTCCAGACCGTGCTCACGGGTGGCCTGCAAGGCCTGTTCGCCGTGCCCGACCAGTGCGGCCGGGGTGGACCAGAACGGTCCGTGGAGACCGAGCCGCTCCAACTGCCCGCGCCGCCGGGCATAGGGGAGCGCGGTGAGGTCTTCGCCGCCCAGATGCATCACGTCGAACAGGACGAGGTGCACGGGCGCCTTCGCTGCCTGGCGCGCCGCTTTGTCGGGTGTGTGCGCCAGCCCCATGCGGGGCTGCAGCAACTGGAAGTCGGCGCGGCCCCGTTCGTCCAGCGCCAGCACCTCCCCGTCGAGCACGGCAGGCGTCCCACCGAGCGCCTCGCCCAGCGTTCGCAGCTCGGGATACGCGCCGGTGATGTCCTCCCCGGACCGCGCCCGCAGCAGGATGCTGCCGTCCCCTTCTAGGTAGGCCACAACTCGCTGGCCGTCCTGCTTGGTCTCGTAGGCCCAGCGGGAGTCCTGCGCGGCGGGCGGCAGGGACCCGGGCGTGGCGAGCATGGGCGGGATCAGGGGGAGCGTCACGGGGTCAGTTGTCGACGGCGTGGTCCACCGCCATTCGCCCCGGCGGCCGGGTTCCCCTGAACGGCGCTGCCTGCGGGCCGGCTGCGAACGGCGCTGCCTACAGGCTGCTCGCCGACGTCAGCAGGTCGTCGAGCCCCACCCTGCGGAAGAACTCGGCGCGGACGCGGTCGGCCACGGCGGAGACGACCTCGCTGCCGTCGCGGCTGGGATCCACGTGAACCCGGAACGGCCGTCTGCCGGGCGGCAGTTCGACGGTCCGGACGACGGCCTCGGCCACCTCGGCGACGTCGGCGTCGGGCGGTATCAGCCCGGCCAGCCGCACGTTCACGTCGTCCATCAGTGCCTTGTAGCGGGCGTCGTAGGCGGCGGCCCGCTCGGCATCGGCCGGTGAGCCGGCGTGGGCGAAGTGGTTCGTGCCCGAGGTGAAGGCGCCCGGCACAACGATCGAGGTGTCGATCCCGAACCGTATGAGCTCGGCGGCATAGCTCACCGCGAGTGCGTCCATGGCGGCCTTCGCCGCGAAGTACGGGGCGAGGAAGGGCGGGCAGCCGCCGCGTGTGCTGGAGGAGCCGATCCACACGACGTGCCCCTGCCCCTGCGCGCGCAGCCGGGGCAGGGCCGCCCGATTGACGCGCTGGGTGCCGAGCACGTTGGTGTCGTAGACGTCCGCCAGCTGCTCCGGGGTGAAGGCCTCGGCCGGGCCCAGCACCATGTGTCCGGCGTTGTGGACCACGACATCGAGGCGCCCCCGTTCGTCGACGACGCGGGCGACGGCTGCGTCCGCGCTGTCCTGCCGTGTCACGTCCAGTTCCACAGCCTGCAGGTCGACCGCGTGCTCGGCCGCGTGGCCGGCCAGGTCGGCGGCGGCTTGAGCGTTGCGGGTGGCGAGGGCGCGCATGCCCCCGTAGACCGTGTGTCCGCGCTCGGCGAGCGCGCGGACGGTGAGGGCGCCGAAACCGCTGGAGGCGCCGGTGACGAGAATGACCTTGCTGTCGCTCACGACTGTTCCTTTCGAACTCTCGAACCTGGGCTTCCCGAAGGACGGCGCGCGCCGTCAGATGATGCCGCCATTGGCCCGCACCACCTGTCCGTTGATCCAGCGGCCCTCGGGGCCGACCAGGAAGGACACGACGCCCGCGATGTCCTGCGGTGTCCCCAGGCGCTCCAGCGGCGGCTGCGCGGCCAGACGGGCGATCGTCTCCTCGTCCTTGCCGTCGAGGAAGAGCTCGGTGGCGGTGGGGCCGGGCGCCACCGCGTTCACGGTCACGTCACGGCCGCGCAGCTCCCGGGCGAGTATCAGCGTCAGCGCCTCGACCGCCCCCTTGCTCGCGGCGTAGGCGCCGTAGCCGGGGAAGGCGAGACCCACCACCGAAGTGGAGAAGTTGACGAGCGCTCCGCCCGGGCGCAGGCGGCGGGCGGCCTGCTGGTCGACGACGAACGCGCCGCGGATGTTGGTGTGGTACAGGGCGTCGAGCTCACCGAGGTCTAGTTCGGCGACGGGGGAGAGGGGCATCCGTCCGGCCGCGTGCACGACCGCGTCGATGCCGCCGTAGGTGGCTTCCGCAAGGTCGAACAGGGCGGCCACCGCTGTCTCGTCGCCGACGTCCGCGCGGGCGGCGTACGCCGAGCCGCCTGCGGTCTCGATGGTCTGTACGACGTCGTCTGCCGCGTCCTTGTTGCCCGCGTATCCGACGACGACTGCGAACCCGTCGGCGGCGAGCCGCTCGGCGACCTGCCTGCCGATGCCGCGCGATCCGCCCGTCACGATCGCGACACGCCGGCCCGTGGGGGACTGAGTGGTCATGGTTGCACCCTTCGCTGTTAGCGTTGCTACGGATTATTCGTATCGACGATAACACAGCTTCGTAGCGTTGGTGCTGCCTATGTCGTATCAGCGCTACGGATGCCGTACGGTGGACGCATGGATGCGAGGGAAAAAATCCTGGAAGCGGCCACTGACCTGCTGGCCAAAGCGCCGGTCGCCGATGTCTCGACCCGTGCGGTGTGCGAGGCGGCCGGGGTGGGGGCGCCGATGCTCTACCGGCTGTTCGGCGACAAGGCCGGGCTGCTGGCCGCCGTCGTCGACCGGGGCTTCGAGGAATACCTCGCCTCCAAGCGGGCGGCGCGACCCAGCGACGACCCGATTGCCGACCTCAGGAGCGGCTGGGACAACCACATGCGCTTCGCGCTGGAGCACCCCAACCACTACCGCCTGATGTACTCGCCGGAGCTGATGGCCCCGCCCGCCGCGGCCCAGGAGGCGCACGCCCTGCTGCACGGGATCCTCGAACGCTGCGCCGCGGCCGGCCGGCTCACCGTTCCGCCCGCCCTCGCCACCCAGATGATCATGTCCGCCAATGTGGGGGCGGCCCTGTCGATGTTGACCAGGCCCGAGCAGTACCCGGACCCGCACTTCTCCGAGCGGCTGCGCGACAGCGTGCTCGGCTCGCTGACCCGTCCGGCCGGCACGGGTGAGCCGGGCGAGCCGGACAGCGCCGTCCCGGTCGCCGCCGCGACGCTCGCGGCCCGGCTGCGCGCGGCACAGTCCCCGGTGTTCACACCGGCGGAGTCCGCTCTGCTGGAACAGTGGCTGAACAAGCTCTCCGCCGGCTGAGCCCGCAGCCCGCGGTGCTCACCGATCCGCCGCCGGCGATGTCTGCACGAGCCCCGACTGGTAGGCGATCACGACGAGTTGGGCGCGGTCGCGGGCGCCCAGCTTCATCATCGCGCGGTGCACATGAGTGCGTACCGTCAGCGGGCTGAGGAAGAGCTTCTCGCCGATCTCCTCGTTGGAGTGGCCCTCCGCCACCCACGCCATCACCTCCCGCTCGCGGGCGGTGAGCGTGCCGAGGTCCTCGGCCGCCGCCGGCCGCACGCCCTGTGCGGGGGCGGACAGGAAGCGCGTGATCAGTACCCGTGTGGCGAGCGGGGAGAGCAGTGAGTCGCCCACGGCCACGGTCCGGATGCCGTCGAGCAGCGCGTCCGCGGTCACGTCCTTGCCGAGGAACCCGCTCGCTCCGGCCCGCAGCGCCTGGGCGACGTATTCGTCGATCTCGAACGTGGTGAGGATCAGCACGCGCGTGCCCGACAGCTCGGGGTCGGCACAGATCGCGGAGGTGGCGGCCAGGCCGTCGGTGCCGGGCATGCGGATGTCCATCAGGACGAGGTCGGGGTGGTGCACGTGCGCGAGGGCGACGGCCTCTGCGCCGTCGGTGGCCTCGGCGACCACCTCCATGTCGTCACAGGAGTCGATCAGGATGCGGAACGTGGCCCGCAGGAGGGCCTGGTCGTCGGCGAGCAGCACACGGATGGTCATGGTGTCCGTCCTTGTCGTCTCACTGGATGGCCCAGCGCGCCGACGCCGGCCGCCGCGAGCGCGGTCATCGTGACCACGGTGCGGGGGTGGGTGCGCTGCCGGAACAGGGTCCCGCAGGAGAGTGCCGCCAGGGCGATGGGGTTCAGGGCGTCCGGCCGGTGGGTGCCGGGCACGCGGATCTCGCTGCCCAGCTGGAAGGCGGCGAACACGAGGGCGGCCGTCATGGTGTCGACGGTGTGCGCGTGTTCGTCCGCGTATTGCTGCCAAGGGATGCTCATCGGGTCTCTCCGGTCGGGTCCTGGAAGCCATGGTGGGCGATGCCCGCCGGGAACGACGGGCGAGGGTCGCCCGTGTTCTGAGGCACGGGCGGCCCTCTCGGGCGAAGGGCACGAGGTCAGACGCAGAAGGACTCCTGTGCGACCGGTTCGGCCGCGGATGGATCGTGCAGGCCCTTGCGGGTGAGCGCGTCGCCCCGTCTCCCCGGGTTCCTGGGGTGGGGCCGTCCAGTGGTCGTGCGCGCCCCGTGGGCAGCACGTCGACGCGATCGTCGGCCTGCGGCCGGTACCCGTGACGTGAAGTTCTGGACACCGCCCGCGCGCTCGGCGGCGTGCCGGCGACAGGGGTTGCTTGCGTCAGGCAAGCATAGATAGATTACTTGAGTCAAGCAATGGAAGAGATTTACTTGAGTCAGGCAAGTAGAACGGTAGGGTGAGTGACATGCCTCCCTCGTCCCCCGACGGCACCATCGGTGACAGGCCGGCGCTCGCTCGCGGGGCCGGGCAGCATGTCCTGGTCGTCGCGGGTGAACCGGGCCTCGCCGAACTGCTGTCGACCACCCTGGAGTTGGCCGGCTACCGGATCAGCCTGGCCGGCACCGGGGCACAGGCACTGGCGCGGGCCATGGAGCAGCGCTTCGACCTCGTGGTCCTCGACGCCACGCTGCCGGACCTGGCGGGCCTCGGCCGGGAGCGCCGTCCGCCGCCCGCCCATCGCCCGCCGGTTCTGTTCCTGACCGCGTACGACTCCCTGGACCGGCTCCTGCCCGAACTGGGCCTGGGGCAGAAGGACTACGTCACCAAACCGTTCCGGGTGGCGGAGGTCCTGGCTCGGATCCAGGTCCTGCTGTGCGGCCCGAATCGCGGCGTGCGCCAGGACGGAGCGCTCGCCTACCGCGACGTCGTCCTGGATGACGCCCGGTGTCAGGCACGGCGCGGGGCACGGGCGCTCGACCTCACGCCCGCCGAGTACCGGCTGCTGCGCCACCTCCTCGTCAACGCACACCGGGTGCTGTCCAAGGAGCAGATCGGCCGCTATGTCTGGGGCGACTTCCGTGGTGGCAACGCGATCGAGCAGCTCGTCTCCCGTCTGCGCCGCAAGGTGGACCGGGAGGCGCCGGTGCTGATTCATACGCGCAGGGGCTTCGGGTATTGGCTGGGCGTGGCGGACGGAGAGGCCTGACGCGGCGATCGGGCGGGGTGGGGAGCAAAGGGCCGGCGGCGTCTGCTCGACCTGCTTTGAGGGCAGTGGTATGTGACATGCCACTGCCCTCATGGCTTGCACGCAAGGGTTCGGTGATTCGCCGTGGTCCGTCCAACTCGGCTCGCTCACAAGGTAGTTGGCATGCCTTTGCTTCCCTCGCACCCGGACCGCCGCCCCCCAACTCGCAATGTGATCCGGGCCACGTCAGCTTCCTGTCAGGGAACTGACCGGAAGGCGTCAGCCCACTCTGTTTGCATGTGCTCATCGAGGCCTCGACCACTTCACCCCGGCGCTCCGCCCCGATCGGAGCCCCCCACCACCGAGGAGAACCATGGCCGACACACTGGCCGGCCCTGCGCCCGAAGCACCGGGCGACCTGCCGGAGTTCCCCATGCCACGCGCAGGCCGCTGCCCCTTCGACCCGCCGCCTGCCCTCAAGGACCTGCAGGAACAGGCGCCGCTCACGAAGGTGCGGCTGTGGGACGGCAGCGAGCCCTGGCTCGTGACCCGTTACGCCGAGCAGCGGGCCCTTCTCGGCGACCCCCGGGTCAGCGCCGACACCGACCGGCCGGGCTACCCGACCAAGGCCTCGCCCGAGGCGGGGGAGGGCAAGCTCAGCTTCATCATGATGGACGACCCCGAACACGCCCGGCTGCGCCGGATGGTGACGGCGCCGTTCGCCATCAAGAAGGTCGAGGCGTTGCGGCCCGCCGTACAGCGGATCGTGGACGGGCTGATCGACGACTTGCTGGCCGGGCCGCGACCGGTGGACCTCGTCGAGGCGTTCGCCCTGCCGATCCCCTCGCTGGTGATCTGCGAACTGCTCGGCGTGCCCTACGACGACCACGCCTTCTTCCAGGACAACACCAAGACCATGGTCCACCGGGAGGCCACTCCCGAGCAGCGCGGACAGGCGAGCCGGGAGGTGGCCGCATATCTGGCCGCCCTCATCGGCCGGCGGCTCGCCGAACCGAAGGACGACCTGCTGTCGAGCATCGCCGGACGCGTCACGGCCGGCGAGATCGACCATCAGCAGGCGACGGAGATGGCGCTCCTGCTGCTGATCGCGGGCCACGAGACCACCGCCAACATGATCGCGCTGGGCACCCTCGCCCTGCTGGAGAACCCCGACCAACTCGCCCTGCTCCGCGAGAGCGACGACCAGAAGCTCGTCGCCGCCGCGGTCGAGGAACTGCTGCGCTACCTGCACATCACCCACCTGGGGCGACGCCGTGCGGTCACCGAGGACATCGAGATCGCGGGCCAGGTCATCAAGGCCGGCGAGGGCGTCATCATGGTCAACGAGATCGCCAACCGCGACCCCGACGTCTTCCCCGACCCCGACCGGCTCGACATCACCCGCGACGCCCGCCGGCACGTGGCCTTCGGCTTCGGCATCCACCAGTGCCTGGGCCAGCCGCTGGCCCGGATGGAACTCCAGGTCGTCTACGGCACCCTCTACCGGCGCATCCCGTCGCTGAAGCTCGCCTGCGCCCTCGAGGACGTCAAATTCAAGAACGACGCATTCATCTACGGCGTGCACGAACTGCCCGTCGCCTGGTGACAGTTCCCGTTCCGCAAACCTCGGCAGACGCCCGCGAACGAACAAGAACCCATGTGATGAAGGGGATCGACATGAAGGTGGAACTGGAAGCCGACAAGTGCGTCGCCTCGGGGCAGTGCGTGCTCGCCGCGATGGACGTCTTCGACCAGGACGACGACGGCATCGCGATCCTGCTGGAGGACACGCCGGCACCCGAACTCCTCGACGACGTCAAGGAGGCCGTCGCGGTCTGCCCGGCCGCCGCGATCCGGCTGGTCGAGCAGTGAAGCGGATCGTCGTGGTGGGTGCCTCGGCCGCCGGACTGGCGGCGGCCGAGACGCTCCGGCGCGAGGGCTACGACGGTGCCCTCACCCTCGTGGGCGACGAGCCGCACGCCCCGTACGACCGCCCGCCGCTGTCCAAGCAGGTGCTGGCCGCGGAGTGGCAGCCCGAGCGGCTGGCCCTGCGCCCGCCCGCCGACCTGGCCGCACTCGACCTGGACCTGCGCCTCGGTGTGGCCGCGACCGGCCTCGAACTCGCCGAGCGCACGGTGCAGTTGGCCGACGGCACGCAAGTGCCGTACGACGGGTTGATCGTGGCCACCGGCGTACGTCCGCGCCGGCTGCCCGGTGCGGGCGCGCACGTGCTGCGCACCCTCGAGGACGCACTCCTGCTGCGGGACCGGCTCGGGCCGGGGCTGCGCCTGGTCGTGGTGGGCGCCGGATTCCTCGGCGCAGAGGCCGCCGCCGTGGCCTGGCGGCTCGGCGCCAAGGTCACCCTCCTCGAACCGGCCCCTGTGCCGCTGGCCCACGCCGTCGGTGCCGAGATCGGCGCGATGCTCACCCGCGCTCATGTCGAGCGGGGCGTGGACCTGCGCTGCGGGGTCACTGTGAGCGAGGTGACGCAGAACGGCGGGCGGCTCGCGGACGGCGAACTCGTCGAGGCCGACGAGGTGTTGGTCGCCGTCGGCTCGCAGCCCAACACCGAGTGGCTGGTGGGCAGCGGGCTGGCCGTCGGCGACGGCGTGGTCTGCGACGAGTACTGCGAGGCCGCCCGGAACGTGTATGCGGCCGGTGACGTCGCCCGCTGGCACAACCCTCTGTTCGGTACGTCGATGCGGATCGAGCACCGCACCCACGCCGCCGAACAGGGCATGGCCGCCGCCCGCAACCTACTCCGGCCCGACGCCCGCAAGCCGTTCGCGCCGGTGCCGTACTTCTGGTCGGACCAGTACGACATGAAGATCCAGGCCTACGGCCATCTGCGCGGGCACGACGAAGTCGCCGTCGTCGACGGGGACTTGGCCGAGGGCAGGTTCGTGGCCGCGTACCGCACCGGCGACCGGGTGCGCGGTGCGCTTGCGGTGGGCATGCCGCCCAGGGCCCTCCGGCCGTGGCGGCAGGCGATCGCGGCCGGAGCCTCCTGGGGCGAGGCCGTGCGCACCGACGCGACCGTGACGCGGGCCTGATCCTCAAGGGGCGGCGGGGCCTGTGAGGTACCGTCCCTGCTCGTCGTACGGCCAGACGTTGGGCACACAGCCGTGCATGCCCTTGATCTGCTGCATCATCGCCGGGGCCGGCTGTCCCGGGCCGGGACAGGTGACGTGGCCGTGTCCGAGGAAGTGGCCGACCTCGTGGTTGATGATCAGCGCGTGGTACGCGGTGACGTCCTTGGCGTAGACGGGGGTGGCGAGCAGCCAGCGTTCGAGGTTGACCATCACCTTGTGGTTGACGCTGCAGTTGTACCTGCCTTCGGTGTCCAGGCCCCCCTCGGCGCACGTCCTGTCCACCGTGCCGGGGGTCGCGACCCGTACGACGAAGTCGGTGGTGCCGCCGGAGACCCGCTGGAACGCCGAGTGGCCGTCGGCTGTCCAGCCTCGCGGGTCGGCGAAGATGCGCTCCACCTCCTTGGCGACGGAGGCGGAGGACAGGCCGACGTTGTCCTCGACCTCGACCCGATAGCGCAGTGCCGTGCCGGTGCCGGCCTTGGCGCTGCCGCCGGCCGCGGTGGTGAACGTGTCCGGCCCCGTAGCCGGGATCTTCGCAGCGGACGGGGTGGAGGCGCTGTGGGACGGGCTGGGCGAGCTCGGGGCGGGGCGGGGCGAGCGCGAGAGCTCGGAGCTCGACTTCGCGTGGGTGGTGGGTCGGGGCCGGTCGTTGTGTGCGTCGGCGGACGTCCAGCCCACGGCCGTGAAACCCGTGACGCTCAGGACGGTCAGCGCGGCCAGACCTCCCCACACTTTCGTCCTCGACCGACGGGCGACGGCGTGCGAAACACCGTTCCGGCGACGGCGGCTGGGCGAGCGAGTTGCTTTGTGCGCGGTCATGGTCGTTCAGGTTGTGATCGATATGTGATCGAACCTGGCCCGAGCAATAACGAAAAGATAACACCCTGTCGACGGCGCCAGCATATGATCATCCGGTAACAGAAACCCGGTGGGCCGGGGGAGATGCCGATACTGAGCCCATGCCGCGAGCTCTGCTGATCGAAGACGACCGTGCCGTGCGGGAGGGCGTCGCCCTCGCCCTGCGCCATCAGGGGCACGAGGTCGCCACCGCCGTGACGGGGGAGGAGGGGCTGGAGCTGGTGCGCTCCTTCCGGCCCGATGTCGTGGTGCTGGACCTGATGCTGCCCGGCATGCCCGGCCTGGACGTGTGCCGCGCGCTGCGCGCTCTCGACCAGACGCTGCCGATCATCATGGCCACCGCGCGGGGCGACGACGAGGACATCGTCGTAGGTCTGGAAGCCGGAGCCGACGACTACGTGGTCAAGCCCGTGCAGGCCCGGGTGCTGGAGGCACGCATCCGTGCAGTGCTGCGCCGGGTGGCCGGCACACCCGGCGACGCCGGCATACCCAAGCTCGACAGCTACGGGGACCTGACCGTCGACCGGGCCGGCTTCTCGGTCACCCTGAGGGGTGCGCCGGTGGCGCTCGCCGCCTCCGAACTGCGGCTCCTGATGACCCTGTCCGCCTCACCCGGCCAGGTGTTCAGCCGGCAGCAACTCCTGGAAGCAGTCTGGGAACACAGCTACCACGCGGACGCGCGCCTGGTGGACGCCTGCGTCAAACGGCTGCGCGCCAAGATGGGCGAACCCCGCTACATCGAGACGGTGCGTGGCTTCGGCTACCGGTTCGCCTCCCTGTGACGCGCACGCCGAAGGCCCGACGCGCGTTCGCGGAGCGCTTCCGGATGCCCCAACTGCGCGGTCTGCGCACCCGGTTGGTCATCGCGTTCGCGCTCGTCGCCGCGCTCACCGCGACGACCACCGGCGCCCTGAGCTTCCGCGAGGCGCGCACAGGTCTGCTCCAGCAGAGTCAGGACACGGTGATCGCGCAGCTGCGCGCCCAGGCGAACCGGCTCGCCCCCGAGCTCGTCGCGCCGCCGGACGAGGCCGAACTGCGGCGGTTCGCGGCCGCCATGGCCGCAACCGACCCCTCCGGGACCTGGCGTGTCATGGCCACCTACCGCGGTCTGAGCGCGACATCCTTCGCAGGCGACCGGTTCGAGGAACTCACACCGGCTCTGCGTAAGGCGGTGGACACCAGACTGGCCACCGTCTTCCAGCGGGTGAACAGCGGCGACCACACCGCGCTCGTCGTCGGCATGTCGGTCACCTTCGCCGGAGGCGTGGGCGACTCGGGCCTCCAGGTCTTCCTGATCGTGGCCCAGACCAAGGAACAGGCGTACGTGGACGCCTTGGTCAGCGCCATCGAACGGGCCACCGTGCCCGCCCTGGTGCTGGCCGTGCTACTGGCACTGCTCGCCGCGCGGGGGGTGCTGAGGCCGGTGCGGGCGCTGCGTGGCGCCACCCGCAGCATCGCCGAGGGGCGGCTGGACACCCGGCTCGCCGTCGACGGCTCCGACGAACTCGCCGATCTGTCGCACACGTTCAACGAGACGGCCGCCGCCCTGGAGGCGTCGGTGGCCGAACTGCGCGGCATGGAGGCCCGGGCCCGCCGGTTCGCCGCGGACGTCTCGCACGAACTGCGCACCCCGCTGGCCGCCATGTCCGCGGTCACCGACGTCCTCGACGAGGACGCCGCCCGCCTCGACCCGGACACCGCCACCGCGGTCCGGCTGATCAGTGAGGAGACCGTGAAGTTGGCCCGTCTGGTGGACGATCTGATGGAGATCTCCCGCTTCGACGCGGGCGCGGCAGTGCTGCACCTGGACGAGATCGACCTCGCCGAGTCGCTGCGGCGCACCCTCGCCGCCCGCGGCTGGACCGACCTGGTGGACGCCGAATTGCCGCCGCCCGACGCACTGCGCGGGCGCGTCGACCCCCGCCGCCTCGACGTCGTCGTGGCGAACCTGGTCGGCAATGCCCTGCGGCACGGCGCCCGCCCTGTCCTGTTGCGGCTGACCGAGTCAGGACGGTCCGCAGCGGAGCGCCTGGCGGTCATCGAGGTACTGGACAGCGGACCTGGCATCCCCGAGGTCGTGCTGCCCCATGTCTTCGAGCGCTTCTACAAGTCGGACGCCGCCCGCACCCGCACCGAGGGCAGCGGCCTCGGCCTGGCGATCACCGCTGAGAACGTCCGCGTGCACGGCGGCAGCGTGCGCGCCGCGAACCGGCCGGAGGGCGGCGCCGTCTTCACCGTCGAACTCCCGCTGCACAACGAGCAGTTGTCGCAAGGGCAGGCCGACGACGACGCATCGGCACGAGGGAGCAGACCATGAGGGCCGGACGCCGATCCGCATTCCTGATGTGGCTTCCGGCGCTGGGTGCGCTCGCCTCCTGCGGCATTCCCACGACCGGCGTGGTGGAGGCGGGTGGACCCGCGAGCGGGGTCGCGCCGACGCTGCGGGTCTACTTCGTGGCCGACGGGGCGCTGCGGGGAGTGGACCGGAGCATTGCCGGACCGGTCGATCCCGAGTCGGCCGTACGGGTGCTGTTGAAGGGGCCGACCCGGGCGGAACAGGCCGCGGGCCTGTACACAGTGCTGCCGCCCGTGGCGTCCATGATGTCCCGGGTGACGGTGACCTCCCACGACGGCGGGGTGAGCATCCGGCTGTCCGCCGGTCCGGGGGACTCGGATGACCTCGCCGCGGCGCAGCTCATCTGCACGACCGTCGCGGCGGAGCGCGTCACCGACCCGGGAGCCGACCCGCAGCCGGTGACCGTCACCGGGCCGGACGGGCTGGACATCCGGGGAACGGGAACACAATGCCCCGGCAGCCCGGGGGCGTAGTGGAGTCGGCGTCATGCGGCCGCAGTGCGCGGGGGAGACACCTGCAGTGGATTACTTGAGTTACGCAACAAGATGGTAAAGTGGATCGCATGTCCACTCCACCGCTCCCCGAGATCCCCGACACCCCCGCCTCGGACGAAGTGATCGAGATCGAGCGTGCGCTCACCCGCATCACCTACCTGAGCACGCGCGCCCGGCAGCACGACCGGCTGATGGCCCTGGCCGGTGTGCCGCTGGACCGGGCGGCCGTGGCGCTGCTGCGGCAGGTCGCCGATTCGGAGCCGCTGCGCCCGGGGGAGCTGGCCGCCCGGCTGGGAGTGGAGGCGTCCCACGTCACCCGCACCGTGCAGCAGCTGCAGAAGTCCGGCTACGTCACCCGCGTCCCGGACCCCGACGACCGACGCGCCCAGCGCATCGAGCTGACCGAGGCCGGACAGCAGGCCATTGACCGCATCCGTGAAGCCGGTTCGCGGGGCATGCAGGTGGCCCTGTCCCACTGGGAGCCGGAGGAACTGCGGCAGCTGGCCACCCTCTTCCACCGCATGGTCGACGACTTCCTCGCCGCCGCCGTCGAGGTGGAGGCGCAGGAGCAGACGCCCGCGTCGGCGGGTACCGCCTGATCCGACGGCGGCCTCACGCCGAGGTCTCGCGGAAGCGTCCGCGAGGGGGCCACCGCACGGCCGCCGACTCCACCGCCGCGGCGGGCTCCCGCAGACCGCACAGCAGGAGCCGCCCCAGGGCGGCCGGCACGATCGGCGGGACCAGGGCGGCCCGCAATGAGGTGGCGTCGGCAAGAGCCCCCAGGACAGGGGCGGCGAGCCCGCCGATGCTCACCGTCAGCCCCAGGGGTGACCCCGCTCGCCGTGATCGGTCGCCGCGGCAGGAAGTCCTGGCCGAGCGTGATGTGCAGCGCGAAGGGGACGTACAGTCGCCGTCATTTCCGCCGCGAGTTCGGCATGATCTTCCCGCAGTGGCGCACCCAGTCCCGGCTCTACCACGCCCTGCGCATGCTGGCCGACGGCGCACCCGTCACGACCGTCGCCCACCACTGCGACTGGTCCTCCACCAGCGCCTTCATCGACGTCTGCCGCCGCTCCTTCGGCTACACAAGGGAACCCACGACCGCCGCACGCAGGGCCCGACTTCCGGACCGGACCCGGCCACCCGAACCACCCCCTCTACCCTCGGGTAACATCCGGCAGCAGGTCATCAGAGGAGGAACCGTGCCACGGTCCGAACGCTCGCCCCTGCTGCTCGCCGGCCTGCTGGCCGCCGCGGGTGTCGCCCACTTCGCCTCGCCGCGCCAGTTCGACGAGACCATCCCACAGGCCCTGCCGGGCAGGCCCAGGACATGGACGTACGCCAGCGGCGCCGCCGAACTGGCCCTTGCAGCGGGCATCGCACTGCCCCGCACCCGCAAGCCCGCGGCCCTCGCCGCAGCCGCGTTCTTCGTCGGCGTGTTCCCCGCCAATGTGAAGATGGCCGTCGACTGGCGGCACCGCCCCACCCCGCAGAAGGCCGCGGCCATCGGACGGCTGCCGCTGCAGCTGCCCCTCGTGCTGTGGGCCCGCAGCGTCGCGAAGAACGGGGAGGGCCGGTAGGTGAGCGAGCGTGTGAACGTCGGCGACAAGATCGACGACTTCGAGCTGCCGGACGAGACCGGCACCACCCGAACCCTGTCCGAGCTGCTCGCCGACGGACCGATCGTGCTGTTCTTCTATCCCGCCGCCCTCACCGCGGGCTGCACCGCGGAGGCCTGCCACTTCCGTGACCTGGCGGCCGAGTTCGCGGCCGCCGGCGCCCGGCCCGTGGGCATCAGCGGTGACTCCGTCGAGAAACAGCAGGAGTTCACCGGCCGCCACAACCTCGGCATGCCGCTGCTGTCCGACGCGGACGGCACCATCCGCGAGCGGTTCGGCGTCAAGCGCGGCTTCACCCTGGCCCCCACCAAGCGGGTCACCTTCGTCATAGCGGAGGACCGCACCGTCCTGGAGATCGTCCGCAGCGAGCTGCGGATGAACACCCACGCCGACCGGGCCCTCGCCGCCCTGCGCGACCGAAAGTAGTGACAGCCGCGAAACGGAGGGCCCGCCCGGCCCTCCGTTTCGGTTGAAGCGGTGCGACAAAAGAACCATCCTGAACTCTATGGAGCACGCCCCCGCTGCGGCGATCGTCGATGCCCGGGGCATCGTGACCGGGTGGAGCGAAGGTGCCCGGAGGCTGACGGGATACCCGGCCGAGGAGGCCGTGGGCCGGGCTGTGCGGGATCTGCTCGCCGAGGACCCCTCGCCCGGCGCCGTGGCTGCGATGACCGGCACCGTCGTCCTCCGGCACCGTGACGGCTCCTCGGTGCCTCTCGCCCTTCGCGCATGCGCCGTGTCCGGTGGGGACGACTCACCCGACCGGTACGTGGTGACCGCCGAGCAGCCCGGCAGGCCGGAGCCGACGCTCGCCGGGCAGGCCTTCCAGCAGGCCTCCTTTTCGCTGTCCGTGTTCGACGCCGACCAGCGCTATCTGCGGCTCAACGACGCTTCCTGCCAGGTGATGGGGGTGCCCGCCGAGACCCTGATCGGCCGGTACTTCATGGACACCGTTCAGGACGTCGGGTACAACCGGGGATTTCTGCGGCATCTGGAGCAGGTCATCGAGACGGGCAGGCCGGTCCGATACGAGAGCTACGCGCACGCGCCGTCCTCGAACCGGGAGCACGCCTGGACCACCGAGATGTGGCCGGTCCGGGACGCCGACGGCAATGTCATCGGAACCGGCATGGCCGCCTTCGACAGCACCGAGCAGTACTGGGCCCGGGAGCGGCTGGCGCTGCTGAACGAGGCGGCGGCCTCCATCGGCACGACACTGGACGTGGTGCGCACCGCGGAGGAACTCATCGAACTGATGGTGCCCGGCTACGCCGACTTCGCCAGCGTCGACCTCCTCGAATGGGTCCTCGGCGCCGACGAGCATCCCGAGTTGCCGGGGAGAGACATCGTGCTGCGCCGTGTCGCCCACGGCTCGGTCACCGAGGGCACGCCCGAAGCCGCCGTGCATGTGGGCGACACCGATTTCTACCCGTCGTTCTCACCGCCTGCGAAGGCGTTGCGCGCCGGGCGGGCAGTCCTCAGCCACGCGGGTGAGCCGGACTTCATGCGCTGGGTCGCCGAACGCAACGCGCGGGCCCCCGCGGGCCGCCCCCACCGCAGGGGCGTGCACTCGATGCTCGCCGTACCCCTGCGGGCCCGCGGCACCACCCTGGGAGTCGCGGTCGCCGTCCGCATCGCGAATTCGGACGACTACGGCGGCGACGACGCCGTCCTCGCCGAGGAACTGGCCAGCCGCGCCGCCGTCTGCATCGACAACGCCCGCCGCTTCTGCCGCGAACGCACCACCGCACTGGCCCTGCAGAACAGCCTGCTGCCCAGAGGGCTGCCCGGGCAGGCGGCGGTCGAGGTGGCCCACCGCTATCTGCCCTCCGATTCACTGGTCGGCATCGGGGGCGACTGGTTCGACGTGATCCCACTCTCCGGCAGCCGCGTCGCCCTGGTCGTCGGCGACGTGGTGGGACACGGCATCCCCTCCTCGGCGACCATGGGACGCCTCTGCACCGCCGTACGCACCCTCGCGGACGTGGACCTGCCGCCGGACGAACTCCTCACCCACCTGGACGACCTCGTCACCCACCTGGCGTCGGACGACACCGGCGACGAGGTCGCTGAGCTCGGCGCCACCTGTCTCTACGCCGTCTACGACCCCGTCTCGCGCTGCCTCACCCTCGCCGCAGCCGGCCATCCACCGCCCGCCCTGCTGCTGCCCGACGGCACCGCGAGCCTCGTCCCCATGACGGCAGGACCCCCGCTGGGCGTAGGCGGACTGCCGTTCGAGTCGACGGAGCTGGAACTGCCCGAGGGCTCCGTCGTCGCCCTGTACACGGACGGCCTGATCGAGGACCGCGACCGCGACGTCGACCACGCGCAGGCCGAACTGTGCCGCGCACTGACCGCCCGCGCCGACACTCTCGACACGCTGTGCGACACGGTCCTCAAGGCCGTGCTGCCGGAGGAGCCCAGTGACGACGTGGCCCTGCTGGTGGCCCGCACCCGGGCGCTGGGCGAGGACCGGGTCGCCACCTGGGACATCACCCCTGATCCGGAACGCGTGGCCGCGGCCCGGCAGGCGGCCACCGAGCAGCTGACCGCCTGGGGACTGGACGAGGCCGCCTTCGTCACGGAACTGGTCGTCAGCGAGCTGGTCACCAACGCGATCCGGTACGGCGCGCCTCCCGTGCAGCTGCGGCTGATCCGCGACCGCAGCCTCATCTGCGAGGTCTCCGACGGCAGTTCCACCTCACCGCATCTGCGCCGGGCCCACGCCTTCGACGAGGGCGGCCGCGGACTGCTGCTGGTCGCCCAGCTCACCCAGCGCTGGGGCAGCCGCCAGACGGGCCGCGGGAAGACCATCTGGGCCGAACAGACGCTCCCCCCGGTCTGATCACTGGAAGGAGCAGCCCGGGTTGGGCACGTCCTCCGAGTACGGCGAGCCGTGCGGAAGGACGTACAGCACGTCGAGGACGAGCGGGGTGTCACCCTCGTTGCGTCCGAGGTGGACGTCGCTCGGCCCGCCCGGCTCGCGGACGGTGGTGCCGGTCTTGTACACGCCGTCCTCGGCACAGTCCGAGTGGTAGTGGCTGAGCGTGCCCTGCTGGACGAAGCCGTAGACCGGGCCGTCGTGGTAGTGCCAGCCGGTGGCCTGCCCGGGCGGGACGGTGATCTCCCGTATGACGTAGTCGGTGTTCCCGATGGTGGTGGTGCTGATCAGCTTGGCGGTCACTCCCGGTCCGGGAGGAGTGGCGCCGGCGGTGCCGCAGGTCAGGACGGTGCCGGCGACGACAGCGCCGACGACGGCGGTACGGAGCGCGTTGCGCATGCGGAAAGGCCTCCCGGGACGAGGGACGAAGATCGAGTACCGCCGTGAACATAGAGGCACAGATGGCCTGTTGGGGCCGGAACGAGCCAATCCGCCTTGGAACTCCTCAAGTTGCTCCGGGTTCCCTCTGTCGGACGCAGCGGAGAGCGGTAGGTCAGTGCGTGGCGCAAGCGGGGACTTCCGGGTCCTCAGCGGCAGTCGGGTGAGGTCCGCTCCCTCCAGTGCGAGCAGGTCGAACACGTAACACGTCACCGCGACACCGCTCGCCTCGATGTCCCCTCGGCGCGTCAGGCCCATGCGCTGCCGGAGCCGGGCGAAGTCGGTGCGGCCCCGGGTGAACGCGACGACCTCCCCGTCCACGGTGAAGTCCCCGCGGGACTGGGCGGCCGGCGCCGCCACGATCTCCGGGTACGTGTAGTTCAGGCGACGTTCCGTCCGCGACAGCAGCGTGACCGGCTCGCCGTCCCGCACCGCCGGCAGGCGTACGCCGTCCAGCTTGCGTTCGAAGATCCACCCGCTGTCGAAGTCCCGGCGGTCACTGAGTGTGGCGAGCATCGGACGGGCCGCGAGTTCCGCACCCGGGCGCGCCTTGTGCGGCAGCCTGCGCTGATCGTCGGGAGGGAGTCCAGGATGCCGGGCACCGCGGGTCACTGCTCTCCGGCAGCCGCCGCGACCTGGGCGAGCGTACGGCCACTGCTGACCGAGCGGGCCCGCCGCGGATCCGGCGTCCCGTGCCCGTGGGACTTCCCGCCGCCGGCCTTGACCAGCAGCCACGCCTCCTCGCTGTCACCGTCCTTGCCGCCGCGGAACCGCGTGAGCGCATACTCGCCGTGCAGCTTCGACCCCTTGAGCCGGAAGCGTGCATGCCCGTGCTCCAGCGACTCCTCGAAGCCGACGGGCCTGCCCTTGCGGTCGTGGCTCAGCGGTTCATAGCT
Organism: Streptomyces sp. NRRL S-646; assembly: GCF_000720765.1. Lineage (GTDB taxonomy): Bacteria > Actinomycetota > Actinomycetes > Streptomycetales > Streptomycetaceae > Streptomyces. The sequence continues at coordinate 77,680 of NZ_JODC01000021.1, read as the reverse complement.
GCCGTGGTCCCACACGATCACGGTGCCGCCGCCGTACTCGCCCTCCGGGATCACGCCCTCGAACTCCTCGTACTCCAGCGGATGGTCCTCCGTGGGCACGGCGAGCCGCTTGTCCTGCGGATCGTCGGAGGGACCCTTCGGGATCGACCACGACTTCAGCACGTCGCCGACCTGCAGCCGGAAGTCGAAGTGCATGGTGCTGGCGTCATGGATCTGCACGACGAACCGGGGTTCCTCGCCCGAGGACGCGGATCCCCCGCGAGGCTCCTCGGTCCGCCCGAAGTCGCGCTTGCGGTGATAGTCCCGCAGCCGGTTCTGCTCGGCCACCTCCGGCTCCTTCCGTGCGCCCTGTCCCCGTGGGCCCCCGAGTACCCGGCCGACGGCTCAGAACTCCTCGTGCACCTCCGGGTCCCCGCCGACGCGCCGGTGGGCGCGGTCGCCGACGGCCCGCAGCTGGTCCTGGTCCAGCTCGAAGCCGAAGACGTCGAGGTTGGCGCGCTGCCGGTCGGGGTCGGACGACTTCGGGATGGGCACCGCGCCCAGCTGGGTGTGCCAGCGCAGGACGACCTGCCCCGGTGTCACCCCGAGCGCGTCGGCCACACCGGTGACGGCGGGGTCGTCCAGCAGGTCCGTGCCCCGGCCGAGCGGGCTCCAGCTCTCGGTGAGGATGCCCTTGGCCGCGTGGAAGGCGCGCAGCTCGTCCTGCGGGAAGAACGGATGCAGCTCGATCTGGTTGACGGAGGGCAGCACCCCGGTCTCCTTCTCCAGCCGCTCGATGTGCTCGGCCGTGAAGTTGGAGACGCCGATGGAGCGCACCAGGCCGTCCTCCCGGAGCCTGACCATGGCGCGCCACGAGTCGACGTACTTGTCGACGCGGGGCAGCGGCCAGTGGATCAGGTACAGGTCGACGTACTCCAGGGCGAGCCGGCGGCGGGACTCCTCGAAGGAGGCGAGGGTCTCCTCGTATCCGTGATGGCGGCCCGGGAGCTTCGTCGTGACCACGACCTCCTCGCGGGGGACGCCGCTGCGGGCGACGCCGAGGCCGACTCCGGACTCGTTGCGGTAGTTGGTGGCCGTGTCGACCAGGCGGTAACCCAGGCCCAGGGCCTCGGACACGGCGCGTTCCGCCTCCGCGTCGCTCATCGGCCAGGTGCCCAGGCCGATGGCGGGGAGTTTCGTGCCGTCGTTGAGCGTGTGCGTCGGGATGCTGACCACGGTGGGACCTTTCCCTCGACTGTGCCGGAGCTCCAGCGTCACGGATAGGGTGAGGCCTGATCAAACGCACAGGTGGGGATGAGGGCGGCGCACTGCATGGGTGGCACCGAGGAGAAGCAGGCGGCGGGATCCGGGCGCCCCACGTCACGGGACGTCGCCCGGCTCGCGGGCGTGTCGCACACCGCGGTCTCCTTCGTGTTCAACGGCCGCGCCGAGGGCAACCTCTCGCCCGCCACCCAGGAACGCATCCGCCAGGCCGCCGCCCAGCTCGGCTACCGCCCCGATCCCGTCGCCCGCGGCCTGCGCCGCCGCCGTACCGCCGTGATCGGCCTGATCACCGACGAGATCGCCTCCTCGCCCTTCGCGGGCCGGCTGCTGCGCGGCGCCATGGAGACCGCCTGGGGCAGCGAACACCTCGTGCTGACCGTCGACTCCGGCGGCGACCGGGCCAAGGAGGACGCCGCCGTCGCCGAACTCCTCGACCGCCGCGTGGACGGCATCATCTACGCCGCCATGTCGCTGCGCCGGGTCCGCGTCCCCGAGGGCCTGCACCGCACCCACTCCGTCCTCGCCAACTGCCTGCCCGAGGACGACTCCCTGCCCGCCGTCATCCCCGCCGAGCGCGCCGGGGGCCGTACCGCCGCCCGGCTGCTGCTGGAGGAAGGCCACCGCAAGGTCGCCATGATCGGCGGCCACGACGACATCGCGTCGGTGGAGCGGCTGCGCGGCTTCCGGGACGCGCTGCGCGCCGAGGGGATCACCGTGCCCAAGGAGTGGGTCGTGCGCAGCGGCGGCGAGATCTCCGGCGGGTACGAGGGCGCGCTGCGCATCCTCGACGGCGTCTCGGCCGACCGGCGCCCGACCGGCGTCTTCTGCTACAACGACCGGGTCGCGGCGGGCGTCCTGCACGCCGCGACCCGTCTTGGCATCGCCGTCCCCGGCGACCTCTCGGTGGTCGGCTACGACGACCAGGAGCACATGGCCGCGTTCCTCTCCCCGCCCCTGACCACGGTCGCGCTGCCGCACCGGGCGATGGGTGAGGCGGCCGCCCGGCTGCTGCTGGATGCCATCGACACGGGTCGGACGCCGCCGGCGACGGTGCGGCGCCTGGCCTGCCCGGTGATCACTCGGGCGTCGGTGGGACCAGTTCCCACCCGGTGACGGCGTCCGCGTTCCCCGTCACCACCAGCTCGGGCACATCGCCCGGGCGCAGATAGACCCGCTCGGTGACGGTGACCCGGTCGTCGACGAACAGCTCGAGCAGTGAACCGTCGACGAGCACACGGATCTGCCGGGCGGGGGCCCGCACCACGATCGGCGCCGACCCGTCGGGCCGGGTCCGGGGCCAGTCGCCGCGGTCCAGTGTCACGGTGCCCTCGTCCGGGTCCAGCCGGACCATGAGCCGCGCGCCGGCGGCCGACCGCAGCAGCCCCACGGTGGTCCGACCGCGTGCGGTGACGGTCAGGTCGTACGCCGGAGGGAGCGGAATCCGTGCGGGTGCGGTGACGAACGGCTCGGCCGCGCGCAGGAGTTGGAGCTCCGGTGCCGGTACGACACGCAGCGCGCCGTCCGGATGGACGTCCACGACGCGTGGCGCGGTGAGCACCCCGGCCCAGCCGGCGCGCTCGACCTCGCTCTGCGTGCGGGCCTCCCAGGACCAGCCCCACATCAGGGCCCGGTCCGGCTCCTGGAGCACGGCAGGCGCGTAGAAGTCCCGCCCGTGGTCGAGCCGTCCGCCGGACCGCGCCTCGAAACGCAACTCGTCTTCTCGGTAAGGCTGCAGACGCCCCGTCAGGTAGCCGGTGGAACACGGATCGCCGTCCCACAGCGACAGGACGAGCACCCACTGCCCGCTTGCCGTGGCGTACAGCTGAGGGCACTCCCAGCCGACCGCCTCGTCCCCGAACACCTCAGCCGCAACGGGGTCGTTGCCGTCGAGGAGCACCCCGGCGAAGCGCCAGTCGAGCAGGTCGCTGCAGTCGTAGAGCAGGACCGAGGGGGTCCCGTCCGCGTGACCCGCACCGATCAGCGCCCACCGCCGTCCGCCGTGGCGGAACACGAACGGGTCGCGGAACATCACCACGTCCAGACCGGCGGGCGGGCCGGTCACCACCGGTGTCGGCAGCGGCTTCCAGTCGGTCAGCGTCTCGTCGTCCGGCACCACAGCCCGCGCCAGACAGACGGTGCCCAGGCCGGTGTGGTGACGGTCGACGCCGGTGTACACGGCGGTGGGCACTCCGTCGTCGTCGACCACGCAGCCGGACCAGCAGCCCGCCTCGTCCGGGCCGCCGGGCGTCGGGGCGAGCGCGACCGGATGGTGCTCCCAGTGCGCGAGGTCGGCGCTGGAGGCGTGTCCCCAGTGGACGTTCGCGTGCACCGGTGCGTCAGGGTTGTGCTGGTAGAAGAGGTGGTAGCGGTCCCGCCAACGGAACGGCCCGTTCGGGTCGTTGATCCACTGTGCGGGCGGTCGGACCCTGAAGCGCGGGGCGTTGGGGTCGTGGCTCAACGATTGACTCCTGCGGACGTGATGCCCTCGCGCAGAGGGCGCTGGCCGACGACGAACACGGCGACGGCGGGGAGCATGGAGAGGACGACACCGGCGAGGACCACCGAGATGGAGCCGGTGCCAAGGTTGCCCTGGAGGGAGACCAGGCCCAGCGGCAGCGTGTAGTTCTGCCCGGAGGTCTCCAGGATCAGCGGCCGGAAGAACTCGTTCCAGTGGTAGTTGAAGGCCAGCACGCCGACGATGGCGAGGCCGGGCGCGGCCAGCGGCGCGTACACGGAGCGGAAGATCCGCCAGGGCCCGGCACCGTCCAGCATGGCCGCTTCGCCCAGATCCTTCGGCATTCCCAGGAAGTACTGGCGCATCAGGAAGGTGCCGAACGCGGTCGGGAAGGCCGGAATGATCAGACCGAGCAGGGTGTCGGTCAGGCCCATCGACTTCAGCACGAGGAACACCGGCACGATGGTCACCTGCAACGGCACCATCATCGTCGCCAGCACCAGCCCGAACAGGGGCTTCTTGAAACGGAATTCGAGGCGCGCGAACGCGTACCCGGCAAGACCCGCCGTGACCATCTGGCCGACCGCGATCAGCGCGGTCACCAGCGTCGAGTTCAGGGCGAGCAGCCACACGTCGATCTGGTCGAACACCCCGCGGTAGGCCTCGGCCGTCGGATGCGTCGGGATGATCTTCGGGGGCAGGTCGAAGGACTGGGCCGGGGTGCGCAGCGAGGTCGACACGGTCCAGATGACCGGGCCGAGGGTCAGCAGCGCGCACACCGCCAGGGCGGTGATCCGCGCCCACGGCCCGAGGGAGTACCGGGCACGGCTCAGGGAAGCGGTTGCTTGGCTCAAAGGACTCACCCGGCTCACTCGTAGTGGACGAAACGCCGGCTGAGCCGGAACTGCAGGGCGGTCACCGCCATGATCAGCACGAACAGCAGCACGCCCACCGCGGACGCCTCGCCGAAGCGCAGCTGCTCGAATGCCGTCTCGTAGATGACCATCACGACGGTGCGGGTGGAGTCGCCGGGCCCGCCGTTGGTCAGCACATACGGCTGCTCGAAGACCTGCAGGGCGTTGATGACGCCGACCACGGTCGCCACCAGCAGCGTCGGCGACAGCAGCGGCAGCGTCACATGCAGGTGCTTGCGCAAGCCGGTCGCACCGTCCAGGGAGGCGGCCTCGTGGACCTCCTTGGGGATGTTGTTCAGTCCGCCGATGAACAGCAGGAACGAGAAGCCGAACTGCTGCCAGACATAGACGATGATCACGGTCGCGAGTGCCGCGTGCTCCGAGGTCAGCCAGGGCACCGGCGAGATGCCGACGAGCCCGATCAGCCAGTTCACCACCCCGAAGTCCTGGTTGAACAGGTACTTCATCACCACGGAGATCGACGCGGCGGACAGCACCAGCGGGAAGAAGAACGCCGAGCGGAACACCGAGCGCAGCCACACCGGCATCCGCCCGTTGAGGGTCAGCGCCAGCGCGAGGGCGATCAGCAGCTGCGCGGCGACCGCGAAGACCATGAACACGAGCGTGTTGAGGAAGGACACCCGCACGGTCGAGTCGGTGAAGATCTCACGGTAGTTCGCCATCCCCGCGAAGCTCGGCGAATCGATCACGTTCCAGTGGAAAAGGCTCAGCACCACCGAGCCGACGATCGGCACGACCGTGAACACGACGATGCCGACGATGGTGGGCGCGAGGAAGAGGGCGGCGAGCAGCCGGGTGCCGCGGGTGCGCAGGGGCGAGGGCCGCGAGACGTCTACGGCCGGTGTGGCGGCCCGCGGCCGTACGGCGGGAACCTGGGTGTTCGTCATGCGTCACGCTCCATGGCCTTCTCCAGGTCGCCCTGCATCCGGCGCAGTGCGGGGCGCACCGAGCGCGGGGAGGCAAGAGCGGTGCCGGTGTGCTTGAGCAGCACCTCGGTCACCTCGGCGACCTGCGGCGGGGCGGGGATCGGCCCGGTGTCGGGGAACTTGTCGAGGGTGTCGTAGAAGACCTGCCAGTGCTTCGGGCCGCTCTCCTGGTAGCGGGCGGCGGTCAGCATCGAGCGGCGCGCCGGCGTGGTCTGGTTGGTGTCGAACAGCCGCATCAGGGTGTCCCGGCGGGCGGCGTACTTGATGAACTCCCAGGCCTCGTCCTGCCTCTTGGAGGTGCGCAGCAGCGCATAGCCCGCCGCGCCGAACTGGTGGCGCTGGGTGCGCCAGCGCGGGAAGTACTGCACGTCGAAGCCGTCCGCCTGCATCCCGGCCAGATGCAGGCCGCCGGCCCAGAAGCCGCCCGCCGGTGTGACGCCGACCCGGCCGGTGGAGAACACGCCGACGAGGTTCTGGCCGTTGCCGCCCTCGGGGCGGGTGCACAGGCCCTCCTGGATCAGGGAGGCGAGATAGTCGTACGCCTCCTCCACGCGGCCGGCGGTGGCCTGCGGAGTCGTCCACCGGAAGCCGCCGCCGCGGCCCTGCCGCCGGGCGGCCGGATAGAAGGAGTCCCACAGCCATGCACCGCCCGGCGCCTTGGACTCCGTGAGCAGGTTGGTGCCGGCCGCGAAGAGCCAGGGCACCACGCCGCCCCACAGCCGGTTGGTCCAGAAGTACGGCGTGAACTGCGAGCCACTCGACTTCTTCATGGCTCGCAGCAACGTGGTGAAGTCGTCGCGGGTCCAGTCGGGAGCCGGGAAGTCCGCGCCCGCCCGCTCGAGCACCTGCCGGTTCAGATACATGTCGGCCGCGTTGAACTCGACCGGCAGCTGGTAGAGGCTCCCCTCGTACATCATCGACTCCACCAGCGAGGGGTGGACGTCGGCGAAGTACTCCTTCAGCTCGGCCGCGTCCCGTTGCACATAGTGGTCCAGTGCGACCCCGAGGCTCTTGGCGAACAGCTGCACGCCCTCGGTGGCGACGTAGACGAGGTCGGGTGCGGTGCCCGCCGCGATCTGGGTGAGGATCTTCGCGAAGAAGTCCGACCAGTCGACGGCCTGCACCGCGTTGATGCGGAGCTTGATGTCGGGGTGCACTTTCCGGAAACCCTCGGTGAGGGCGCGGATGGCCTCCGGGCCGTAGGCGGGGCCGAGGGTGGCGACGACGAGGGAGCCGTCGTCGCGGCCGGGGATGTCGGCTCCGGTCAGCCGGTCCCAGCTCGCGGCGGTGCCTGCCAGCGCGGCGGCCCCCGCTCCGTAGGCGCCGTACCGCAGCAGCGTGCGGCGGGTGACGTGCGGGTTGGTCATCCAACATGCCTAACTCGTGTTAGATCAGGGTTGATGCCCCAGATGATGTGAAGCCCGCCACGGACCTGTCAAGGGTCGTGCACCCCTTGACCTTTAACGAGTTAGGTCGCACAGTCCTGCACCACATGAGCCGCCGTTCTCCACTCGACGACGAGAGGAACGAAGAGTGATGCGTGGGATGTCCCGGAGAGCCCTGCTGGCCGGCACCACTGCCGGGGGAGCCGCCGTGCTGCTTCCTGCAGCACGGGCCACCGCCAAACCCAAAGCGACCAGGTCGAGTTGCGCGAGTTACCGCGCCGCCTACCACTTCACGGTCCCCGACGCCTGGAAGAACGATCCCCAGCGCCCGGTCTGGATCGACGGCGAGTACCACTACTACTACCTCTACAACGCCGACTATTTCAGCGGCGTCGTGGGCACTGCCTGGCGCCTGGCCACCACCACCGACCTGGTCTCCTTCACCGACCGCGGCGTCGCCGTGCCGAAGGACACCACCCCGAACGGCGACGTCTGGTCGGGCTCGGCGGTGGTGGACACGGACAACACGGCAGGCTTCGGCGCCGGCGCGGTGATCGTCATCGCCACCCTGTCGCCCGGCGGCGGAACCGACCACCAGGAGCAGTTCCTGTACTACTCCACCGACGGCGGCCGCACCTTCACCAACCACGGCACCGACCCGGTCCTGCCCAACCCCGGCGTCACCGACTTCCGCGATCCCAAGCTGATCCGCGACGAGGACCGCGACCGCTGGGTGATGGCCCTCGCCGAGGGCACCAAGGTGGGCTTCTACCACTCCGCCGACCTCAAGTCCTGGACGTACGCCGGAGGATTCATCAAGGACGGGATCGGCACGCTGGAGTGTCCCGACCTGTTCCGCATCACCGCCGAGGACGGCACCGTGAAGTGGGTGCTGGGCGTCAGCGCCAACGGCAAGAGCTCGGGGCTGCCCAACACGTACGCGTACTGGACGGGTTCCTTCGACGGCAGCGCCTTCACCGCCGACGCCGCCGACCCGCAATGGCTCGACCGCGGCTGGGACTGGTACGGCGCCGTCACCTTCGAGAAGCGGAACGCAAACGGCACGCAAGACCCCGGCGCACGCTACGCGATCGGCTGGCTGAACAACTGGGACTACGCGAACACCACACCCACCATCGACTGCGACGGCTTCAACGGCACTGACTCGATCGTCCGCGAGCTCACCCTGAAGCGTGACTCCGTCGGCACCTACTACCTGGCCTCCCGGCCCGTCGCCGCCCTCGACGCGTACGTCTCCCGCACGGTGGACCTGGGCGACGTGACCGTGGACGGTACCAAGGTGCTCGACTACACGGGCATCTCCTACGAGATCACGACCGAGATCACCTGGAACCAACTCACCGGCGCCGGACTCCAGTTGCGCCGCTCACCCGACGGCGGGCGCCACATCGACGCCGGCATCTACAACGACTACGCCTTCCTCAACCGCCGCACCACCGTCAACCCCGACACCTCCGGCAAGTGGCAGGAGAGCCACACCCCGTTCAGCCCTGCGGCGCGCACGGTGAAGCTGCGCATCCTGGTGGACCGCACGTCCGTGGAGATGTACATCGACGACGGCCGGTACGTGCACTCCAGCGAGGTGTTCCCGTACTTGGTCGATACGGGCCTTGCGCTGTTCACGATCGACGGGACGGCGGTGTTCCGCAACACCGTCGTACGGGAGTTCAGCGTCTGAGGACGGCCGTCCCGCGCCGCGGAAAACGCTTTGGAGCCATGGCGGCCGCACGCGCAGACTCGACGAGGGAGGAAGGAGGACGACATGCCGACGGCCGAAACCGTCGCCCTCGTCGACGTACTGGGCAGTGAGCCACGCCGGCCGGGCGCCTTTCGTGAACTCCTGCGGCGCGGGACGGAGGCCGTGCCCGACATCCGCCGAGGGCTGAGGCACCCGCTTCCCCGGGTGCGGGAGGAATGCTGCAGGCTGCTGGACCAACTGCTGGTGCCCGAGGCGGTGGACGACCTGACCGCCATGCTCGACGACCCGGACGCCCGGGTACGGGTGGCGGCGCTCCACGCTCTGTCCTGCGACCGGTGCAAGCCGGACGCGGACCTCTGCCGCCCCGATCGTGCCGTGATCCAGCCGCGCGCGATGCGGATCCTGCGCGAGGACCCGGACCCCCAGGTCAGGGCCAGGGCGGCCGAGCTAGTCGGACTGTGGGTGCACAACGACCCGCAAGCCGTCGCCGCCCTGGTACGCGCCCGCGACGAGGACCCCTCGCCGGCGGTGCGCAAGAAGGCGGGCTGGTACGCGCCGGGTGGACCCATTCACCGCCGGACGGCGCCGAAGCCCCCACGTATGTTCCGGGCCTGATCCACAGGAGTCTCAAACGCCCGGTAGTCGGGGGCGGTTCAGCCGCACGGGCGTGGCGAGCCGCGCATTGGCTGCAAACGCGATAAGCGAGCAGGAGCAGGAGCAGGAGCAGGAGCAGGAGCAGGAGCAGGAGCAGGAGCAGGAGCAGGGAACAGGACGTCCGTCGTATTCCCTGCGAAGATCGGACGCGGCTACCGGCCGAGCGGAGCCGGTCCGGGCGATCAGCGGAGTGCGCATGACGACTGAGCGGGACAGGGTGACGGGCGTCGAACGGACCGCGGGCATCGAGGTGCAACCGGTCGCCGGGCACATCGGAGCCGAGATCACGGACGTCGACCTGGCCGGTGACCTGGACGACGCCGTGGTCGCCGCGATCAGGGCGGCGGTGCTGCGCTGGAAGGTGGTGTTCTTCCGCGGGCAGCGGCTGGACCACGCCGGGCACGTGGGGTTCGCACGCCGGTTCGGCGAGCCCGTCGTGCTGCGCAAGCGGGGCAGCGCCTCGCCGCCGGATTTCCCCGAGGTGGAGACCACCGCCGACCGGCTGGAGCTGGGCGGGAAGTTCGGCATGGAGTACGAGGAGTGGCTGCAGCGCCGCCGGCACACCCTGCTGCGCGGCTGGCACTGCGACCACGGCGCCCGCATCGACCCGCCGGCCGCGACGATCCTGCGCGCCGAGACCGTCCCGCCGTACGGAGGCGACACGACGTGGTCGAACCTGGCGGCTGCGTACGCCGGACTCTCCGGCCCCGTGCGGGAGTTCGTGGACGGGCTGCGCGCCGAGCACCGGCTCGGCGTCGGCTACCAGCCGCGGCCGGGTGACGACGCCTACCTGCGCCACCTGCTGGGCCATCAGGTCGCCTCCGTGCACCCGCTCGTGCGGGTGCACCCGGAGACGGGGGAGCGGGTGCTGTTCGTCAACGGCTACTACATCGAGCAGATCACCGACGTCTCCCGTCCGGAGAGCCGGGCGCTGCTGGACATGCTGCTGGAGCAGGCGGTACGGCCCGAGTACACGGTGCGGTTCCGCTGGGAGCCTGGCAGCGTGGCCTTCTGGGACAACCGGGCCACCATCCACCTCGCGCCCAGCGACAATGCCCACCTCGACTTCCCACGGATCATGCACCGGGTGATGCTCACGGGAGACGTCCCGGTCGGCGTGGACGGCAAGCCGTCGGAGCCGGTGGTCGGGACCGAGCCGGGCCGCTGGTGACTCAGTCTGTCAGGCGGCGGGCTGCCAGCCGAGCGCCGGGCCGAGCTTCGTGGCCATGTCGGTGAGGATCTGCACATAGTCCTCGTGCTCGAAGGTGAACGGCAGCGCGAACGCCACCTCGTCCACCTCGCGGAACGCCGCATGGGCGTGGAGGCGTTCGGCGATCTCTTCCGAGCTGCCGACGATGTCCGGCGCGAACATCAGTCGGGCCGGGCCCTGCGGGGAGGCCGTGCGAGGGGTGCGCTTGGCGGCGAACTCCTCGTATTTGGCGCGCTGTTCGGAGGAGGCGGAGTCGGTGGGGATGACGACGAGACCCTGTGAGACACGGGCGTTGTCGCCGTCGGGGTGATGGGCGCGGAAGGTGCGGATGTGGGAGAGCTGGATCTCCGCGAAGTCGAGTTCCGCCGCCCCGTCCGCTCCCTGCGGGCTCTCCGCCTTGACGACACTGCTGGTGAGGAAGTTCATGCCGTGCTCGCCCGCCCAGCGCGCCGAACTCAGGCTTCCGCCGCCGTACCAGAGGCGACGGCCAAGGCCTGGGGAGTGCGGCTGCACCCGGTCCGAGAACACCTCGAACCCCTCGGTCCCGCTGAAGTCGGTGGCGCTCTTGCCGCGCACGAAGTCCAGCAGCCGCCGTACCCGCTCGTAGGAGAAGTCCTCGGCGTCCGCCGTGTCCGGGTACAGCGCCTCCTTGACCTGGTCGTAGTGCATCGGCGGGCCGACGCTGACGCCAGGATTGACGCGGCCCCCGGACAGGATGTCGACCGTTGCCAGGTCCTCGGCCAGCCGCAGCGGGTTCTCCCAGCCGAGCGGGATGACCGCCGTGCCGAGCTCGATACGGCTGGTGCGCTGCGAGGCCGCCGCCATGACGGCGACCGGGGACGAGATGCCGTACTGGAGATGCCGGTGGCGCAGCCACGCGCTGTCGAAGCCGAGCCGCTCGCCAAGCTCGATGATCTCCAGAGTGGACTCGTGTCCGCGACGCGGATCCGCCTCGTCGAACAGACCGATGGTCAGGAAACCAAGCTTGCGCAGGGGGCGTGAGGACGGCGGCACGGGCTCCTCCATGGTTGTTTGATGTATCAAGTATTACGGTGGTGCCAACCAGGCGGGCGCGGGAAGTGTTCCCCGTGCCGGGGTCAAGATCAGGTCATCTCAGGTCAGAGGAATGGTGACCTCGTCCTCGACGGGCGGTTCGAGCTCCTGTGTGCGGTTGCCGGTGGCCGCGTAGCAGCGCAGGTGGATCGCCTCCGGGGTGACGTCCAGGCGCAGGAACTGCTTGAAGAACGGCGGGCTGTACGTCGCCGAACCGGGCGAGAACAACTGCGTGTAGATCTTGCGCACCGGGAGGCGGAAGCGTGAGGTGCGGTCGGGGCGGCCGCCGGCGCCGAGCAGACTGGCCACGATGCGGATACGGCGGGTGACGCGTACCGCTCCGCCCGGCGTGCGGGTCGGCGGGATGCCGAGCCGCTCGGCGATCACGGCCATCGCCTCGTCCTCGGTGAGGGTGAAGAAGCGGCGCAGCCGCAGCCGCCGCCCGTAGAGCCTGCTGTAGAAGGCGAGGGAATCGCCGCGCAGCGGATAGCAGCGGAAGTCCTTCTCGGTGACGTCCGCGATGCCGATGCGGGGGATGGTGTGCGTGGCGTGCATGAACGCCCCGCCGCCGCCCGAGACGACGTACTGGATGGTGCGGCCGTCCACCTGGACCGGGTAGCGCTGGTAGTTGTGGATGTCGCCGCCGATCGCCGCCACATAGTGGTGGTCGGGATCGCGGACGATGTCGTCGACGGTGCCGTTGCCGCCCTCGATGGTGCAGGGGTGGTGTTCACCGTCGACGTACAGGGGCGATCCGGTGATGAGGATCTTGGGGCGGGGGCCCTTGGACACCTCGCGCAGCCAGGCGCCCTGTTCGGCGTCGATGGTGCCGAGCAGGCCGGTGTCGATGCCGATGATCCGCACGGGTCCGGCGTCGATGGCCCAGTACGGGCCCGGCTGGACGGCCTGTTGGGCCTCCGATGACCGCAACTGCCGTGCCTGGTCCAGGTGTTGACCGTCCGTGGGGCGCGGCCGGTGCCACAGGAGGGAGCGCATCCAGGCCCGGCTCAGGGGGCGCGGTGCCGGCTCGGGGGCGAGGGGCGGAGCGTCCGCGCAGAAGACGCGCATGAAGGCGCCGAGGTCCTCGTACCAGTCGTGGTTGCCGGGTATCGCGTAGATCGGGGCCCGGTAGTCCTGGTAGGGGCGGAAGAACTTGGTGGCGTAGTCGTCCGCGCTGCCGACGGGGTAGATCACGTCGCTGGCGATGACGGCGAAGTCGGTGCCCTGACTGATCTTCAGGAACCCTGGTACGACGGAGTACTGGGGATCGTCGCCCTCGCCGGTGTCGCCGATGACCATGAAGGAGAACCGGTCCGCCTCCGCGCGCCGGATCACCTTGTCGGCGGGCGCGCCGGCCGCCTCGCGCTGTGCCACCCATCTGTTGCGGGTGCTGCCCGTGGGGTCCCCGAACCAGGAGGCCAGTACGCCGTTCCGGGCGGCCCACAGCGTCTTGGGATTGAGCCAGGAGAGCTTCTCGACGTGCTGCGGCATCAGCCGCTTGTAGTCGCCGCGTTCTGCGGTGCCCCAGCCGGCGCCGTGGGCGGTATCGCGTGAAGAGTCAGACACCGGTGAACCGTAACAACGATCAAGTGGCGGACGGGAAGAGGGTGCGGGTCCTTGGCGCGCCGGGGCGGCCGTGCCTGGGCGCATCGGAGCCGCGCACGGCAGGGAACGGCGCCCCGCGGCAACTCACCGCGGAACCAGGGCAGTCCGATCGTCCGAACCGCCAAGGGGCCGACCTGCTCGGCGGTCTTCCGATCCCGGTTGTTCGGTGCGCCACGAACCGCCGACGTGGGTGCCGCCCGGCGCACCCGGCCTGGGCCTGTCGTCCCGTCTGCTCGCGGCACCCGGCGGCAGTTCACCATTCGCGGCTGGGCGGTGGTGCCCACTGCGGCGCGGATGGCGTGGCGGTTCCGTACTGATCCTGCCGGGGCCGTGCGGTAGCGACCCGTCCGCCGAACGGGGCGATGCTGTGCTGCGGTGCAGGCTCTGCCGCCTGATCGGCGACCGAGGTTCGCCGCGCTGGGGCGGACTTGTTCCACTCGCCGTCGCCCAGCACCAGAAGCGGGTCGAACATGATCACCACACCGGCCAGCAGCAGGAAGACGGTCGGCCCCAGGAGCATGGGCAGCAGCAAGGAGGTGGGCGAATCACCCGTCCACGCCCCGCTGCCGTTGCCGTGGACATGCACGCTGACGGCGGCCATGGCCGTGTAGTGCATGCCGGAGACCGCAACCCCCATGACCAGACTGGCCCCGAGACTCGTCATGAAGCCCCGGACGGTGACGGCCGCCCACAGTGCGGCGGTCGCGGCGACGATCGCGATGACGACGGACAGGGCGACGGTGAGGGGGGCGTACCGGAAGTCCCCGTTCACCTGCACTGCCGCCATGCCGAGGTAGTGCATCGCGGCGACGCCGAGACCGGTGACCACGCCCGCGACACCCAACGTGACCTTGCCGGCGCCCCGGTAGCCGACGATGAACACGCCGATGCCGACCACGACGATCGACACGGCCAGGCTCAGCAGAGTGAGCCCGGTGTCGTAGTGGATCCCGGTCTCCTCGACCTGGAAACCGAGCATGGCGATGAAGTGCATCGTCCAGATCCCGCAGCCGATCGAGGCGGCACCCAGCGCCAGCCAACCGGGCTTCCAGGACGCCTCGTTGAGCAGGGACCGAACGATGCACCGCAGTCCCAGCGCCCCTCCCAGGCAGGCCATCAGATAGGCCGCCACCGGGGTCACCGCACCATAGCGGAACCCGTCAATCGTGCCTTGCATCTGCCAACTCCCCCCAGAGCCCTGGCAATTTGTGGAGCCAGGTCTACGGGTAAGAGCCGCGTAAGTGCAAGGGCTTACCAGTGGTAACTGAATAACTCTCAACTATCAGGGGTTAACTCCGGTCGCAAAGGGGCGAGTTCCGGCCAATCATTGATGCCTTCGTCGCATCTCGCCTGCGGGTCGGGCGACCCGGCTCGTCTCGGGTCGCGCGGGCCGCAAGCCCGGCTGGACTCCCCGCCCTGGCACCGCCCGGGCAGTGGGCCGCCGCCGTCTGGCCTGGCCCCGATGTCTTCCGTGCGGTCGAGGCGAGAGTTACCGCTGTGTTATCGAACACCCAAGCGCACCCCAGGCATTGGGCAGCCGAAAGCCAAGGGGTGGCAAGGATTCAGTGAGGTCACTGATTCTTCACTTCCTATTTCTACCCGCATAGACCCGGTGGTGCTGTCATGCACACACCCGCCCGGAACCCCGGGCCCATCGCGGGAGAACCCCCATGCGTGCCATGCGCCGCCTCACCGCCACCACGGCATCCCTCACCCTCTCCGTCGCCGGCCTCATCATCGGCACGGGCTCGGCCGCGCACGCGGCCGGCTGCTCGCAGTCCTACCTGCCGCTGCCGGACCCGACCTGCCAGCCCGGCGCCTACAACCCGGACGTCACCCAGTCCACGATCGACTCGACGATCTGTGTGTCCGGCTGGACCGCCACCGTGCGGCCCTCCACCTCGTACACCAACGCCCTGAAGGTCAAGCAGATAGCGGAGTACGGCTACTCGGACACCAGCACCTCGGACTACGAAGAGGACCACCTCGTCCCGCTCGAGCTCGGCGGCGCTCCCAAGGACGCCGAGAACCTGTGGCCGGAGCCGCGGTACGGCGACGAGACCGCCTCCAGCAAGGACTCGGTGGAGAACAAGCTCAAGAAGGCCGTCTGTGCCGGCACCGTCACCCTCGACGACGCTCGCAGCGCCGTCGCCAGTGACTGGACGACCGCCCTGTCCTCCCTCGGCCTCAGCTGACCTTCGGCGGCATCACCCGGCGGTCTGCCCGCATCCCCAGCGGGCAGACCGCCTTGCCGTACAGAGGGACAACCCTCGAATGACCGGAAGCCTGCTGGCATGCTCCGGTCAACTGCCGGCTCACAACCCCCACCTTCTCATCACGCAGTGACGATCCCGCACAGCTCGGCTCGTCCCGGTCAGTACACCCGTCCGCCCGGTCTGTCACCGGCCGCCCCACGCGGCCGCAGCAGTAGGAGAACGAGTGAGACGCATCCGTTGCTTTGAGCGTAGTCAGCTCTCAGCATTCCGGGCCTCACGGCCCGGAAGGTCCGTCACGTCACCAGAGCGTGAGGGCTTCGATTTGAGTACGGTCTCTCGTTTCCGTCTGCCGCTGGTGCGGCAGGGTTGCGACACCTGCCCGCTCCGCCGTGGCCTTGCGGCTGGGGCGGGTGGTGCGGGTCTTGTGGTCGGCTCCACGAGGCTTCGACACCTTGGGGGTGTCCAGGTCTCCGGCCACTCCGGTACCTGTCACTGCGGCTGCCGCGAGGGCGGCAAGGTTGAGTGCGGCGTTGGCGTCCCGGTCGAGGACCAGGCCGCAGGCGTCGCACTCGAAGGTCCGGATGTGCAGCGGCAGTTTGGCTTTCACCACGCCGCACCCCGAGCAGGTCTTGGAGGAGGGATACCAGCGGTTCGCGACTACCGTGCGGCAGGCATTGCGCTGTCTTGTAGGTGAGCAGGCGGCGGGTCTCCCCGAATCCAGCGTCGGCGATCTGGCGGGCGAGGCGCCGGTTCTTGAGCATGCCGGAGACGTTGAGGTCTTCGACCACGACGGTGCCGTACTCGGCCGCCACACGAGTGGTGAGCTTGTGCAGGGCGTCGACGCGGAGGTTCGCGACGCGGTGATGCACACGGTTGCGGGCGGCGTTGGCCTTCTCCCACCGCTTGGAGGCCAGCTGTCCGGTCCTGCGGTCTGGGCCTTGGCGGCGGGAGACGGCACGGGAGGTATGGCGCAGCTGGGTGAGCGCCGAGTCGAGGGCCGGGGATTGGGTACCTCACGGATGTCGCCCGCGCTGTCGGCCATCACCGCGAGGGTCTTCACGCCGAGGTCGATGCCCACGGCTGTGCCGGGGCGGCCGACGTGGACGAGCTCCCGCTTGACTTCGACCTGGAACGACACGAACCAGCGCCCGCGTTCGTGCCGGACGGTGGCAGACAGGATGCGTGCCGTCCCTGCCTCGACACGGGCGAGGAGCTTGCCGGTGGGCTCGTGGACGCGGATCGTGCCGAGCTTTGGCAGCGTCACGTGACGGACGCCGGACTCGACGCGGATCGTGCCGGTGGTGAACCGGCAGGCCAGGCGGGCGGCACGGTTCTTCGCCGTCCGGCGTCCGTACAAGCGGGCGCACATCGAGGTCAGCACCTCCGTGATATCCCGTACCAGGTCGTCCGTGGTCTCCTGCGGGCGAAGGACCAGCAGACGCCGGCCGGACGCGGACAGTGCGGCCTCCAGATACTCGACGCCGCAACGCCGCCCCGGGCTACGCCCAGAAGTCCTTCGACCTGTCCTCGCTCGCCGGCTCCACCGTCACCGTGAAGTTCAGCGGTGTCGAGGACTCCTCCCTGCAGACCGGCTTCGTCGTCGACGACACGGCGCTGACGACGAGCTGACCACCCGCACGAAAAGGGCCTCACTCCGGGAGGGGTGAGGCCCTTTCGGGTCAGTTGAAGGGGTCGAGCGTCAGATACGCCTGCTGCGGACCGGCGTCGTGCACCAGCGACTCCTGGTTGCCGACATCGTCGAAGGCGAAGGCGTAGGCCTTGCCGTCGGCCATCTGCGCGTGGATGTTCCGGGCGTACTGGTTGGTCACCGCGTCCTGGTAGAAGTCTGCCGTCGAGGTGTCCGGCTGGTTCGCGTTGACCAGGAGCGTGGAAC
Source organism: Streptomyces sp. NRRL S-646 (assembly GCF_000720765.1). Lineage (GTDB taxonomy): Bacteria > Actinomycetota > Actinomycetes > Streptomycetales > Streptomycetaceae > Streptomyces. Next base: position 60,364 of record NZ_JODC01000021.1, on the reverse strand, counting down.
GGTTGAAGCCCGCGCACAGAGTGCGCGAAATCGGTCCGCGCACCTGGTCGTTGGGCGCGTCGAGCAGTTTGTGGCAGCCGAAGATGCTGTCCGCGTCCGGCTTCTGGAAGCTGGTGACGACCGCGCCCGAGCTGTTGGTGAAGTTCATGACGTTGCCGGAGACCTTGCCGTAGTACTTGGTGTTCGGCTGGTCGGCGAACGGCGTGACCGTCAGTGTCGACGTCGCGTACTTCTGCCAGACACGGTTGACGTAGTCGTCCATGACGGACGCCGGCAGGGCTCCGTTCTCCAGGCCGTACCCGGGTGCGAGCGCCCGCAGCACAGTGCCGTCGGAGCGCGTCTGGATGAGCTTGGCCCATCCGCCCGACTGTCCTCGCAGCGCGCTGAAGAACCCGTTGTAGCCGCCCGACTTGAGATGCCCGGTGCTGACCGTGCTGCCGTCGGAGCGCTGCACCCCGACGGCGTAGGGCGCCGAGAACATGTCCACCTGAGTGCTGTTGAGCCACAGGCCGGAGTCGTTGAGCGTGTACTCGGACCAGTTGAACAGGATGTCGCGGTTGGGGTCGCTCGGGTTCTGCACCGCAGGCTGCACCAGGCCGCCCGTGGTCAGCTTGAACACCAGTTTCTGGCCGTACGAGAAGTAGATGCGGCCGGAGAACTTGGGGATGCGGATCGTCTTCGACTGCCCGGCGGCCGGCCCGGCGATGGACGCGTCGGGCGCGGGAGTCGGCGGATTGCCGCCGGCCGGCCAGGCGTGGAAGGCGCCGTTCGCATCCGCCCAGCCCTGTTGTCCGGTCGAGAGCAGGGTGCCGAGCGTGTAGACGTAGACCGGCTCGCCGCGGCCGGAGTTGTTGGTCAGCTTCAGAGGGATCGTGTCGGGCACGGCCGCGTCGGCGGACGAGGGTGAATGGATGGCGAGGGCCCCGGCGAGCAGGGCTGCCGCAGCAGCCGGTACCAGGAGCCGGCGGGAGAGCTTTCTGAGCACGCTCCACCTCCGTGGGGGGTTGGGAATTCACTTGTTGTGGGGGGATCACCCGGAGAAATTGGTCCGGACCTCTTTGAGAGCGCTCTCAAACTGGCACCGGGGTGCGTGCATGTCAATAAGTTGAACAGCGGGCAACGGTCGGCGCCCGCGGAAGGAACTCCGCGGGCGCCGTGGCCGGTTCAGTCGATGCGCGTCAGAACGTGCGCTCGAGGAGGTCGAGAAGAGCCGCCCAGTGCCGCTCGTCGCCCTCCTTGTTGTAGGCGGAGGTGTCCGCCTGGGTGAAGCCGTGGTGCGCGCCCGGATAGACCTCGCAGCGGTGCCGTACGCCCGCCGCGGTCAGTGCGTCCTCCAGGCGCTGCATCTGCTCGGGCGGCAGCGAGGGGTCCTCGTCGGCGTGGCCGAAGTAGACCTCGGCGGTGACGTGTTCGGCCACCAGGTGCGGGCTGTCCGGGTCGTCCGTGGCCATTCGCCCGCCGTGGAAGCCGGCCGCGGCTGCCACCCGGTCCGGATAGTGGCCGGCGGTCAGCAGGGACAGCCGTGCACCCATGCAGTAGCCGGTCACGGCGACCGGGCCGTCGGTGACGAGGGGCGATTCGGCCAGCCACCGCAGATACGCGGCCGCATCGCGCATCGCGAGGTCGGGGGTGACGGACATGATCAGTGGGCCGACCTTGCCCCAGATCTCCGGGCGGGCCTGCGGGTCGATGTACTCGGGCAACTCGACGACGGGCGTGCGCCCGTGACGGTAGAACACGTTGGGCACCAGCACGGTGTAGCCGGCCTCCGCGATGCGGTCGGCCATCCCGGTCAGATGGGGACGGATCCCGAACGCGTCCATGTAGAGCAGAACGCCGGGGCGGGCGCTGCCGTCTGCGGCGTGTGCCACATAGGCGTCGGCGACACCGTCCTCGGTGGTGATGTCCACAGTCGTTCCCTGTACGGAGGTCATGGGGGCTGCCTCTCTGCGCGCTGCGGCGACCAACTCTGCGGCCCGACGGGCCGGGTGCGGTCATCGTTGCATGCGCCACTCACCTTCCCCGCGGCGCCCCCGGCCTCGTACGACGTGCGAGTTCACTCGAACCGTGTGGTGTCCCCGGCCCCCCGCCGCACGATCTCCGCCTCACCGCCCGAGAAGTCGATGACCGTCGTCGGCTCGGTGCCGCAGTCCCCGGAGTCGACCACCCCGTCCAGCACATGGTCGAGCCGGTCCTTGATCTCCCAGCCCTGCGTCATCGGCTCGTCCTCGTCGGGCAGCAGCAGCGTGCTCGACAGCAGGGGCTCGCCGAGCTCGGTGAGCAGGGCCTGGGTGACGACGTGGTCGGGGATGCGCACACCGACCGTCTTCTTCTTCGGGTGCTGCAGCATGCGCGGCACCTCCTTCGTCGCCGGCAGGATGAAGGTGTAACTGCCGGGCGTCGACGCCTTGATGGCGCGGAACACGTCGTTGTCGACCCGTACGAACTGGCCGAGCTGCGAGAAGTCCTGGCACACGAGGGTGAAGTGGTGCCGGTCGTCCAGGTGGCGGATGGTCCTGATCCGCTCGATGCCGTCACGGCTGCCCAGCCGGCAGCCCAGGGCGTAGCAGGAGTCCGTCGGATACGCGATGAGCGCATCCGCGCGGATGCTGTCGGCGACCTGGGCGATGGTGCGCGGCTGGGGGTTTTCGGGGTGCACGTCGAAGTACTTCGCCATTCGCCGAGCTTATGCCGTGCCGACCTTGGCGACGAACGCGGCGACGTTCGCCACGGTGCGCCGGATCTTCTCCTCCAGGGTGATCGTCTCGTGCAGCCGTGCCCCGATGCCCGCGTCCCGCTTGCCCCGTACGTACAGCGAACAAGCGAGGTCGCTGCAGATGTAGGCGCCCACCGAGTTGCCCTGCTGCCCGGCCTTGCCCGCCTTGGGGGCGACCATCAGGCAGACGCCGCCGGAGTGCGTGGTCAGGCACATCGTGCACATGCTGCGCCGCGCCTGGCCCACGGCGGAGCCGGAGGCGCGCAGCGCGACGGCTTTCGGCCTGCCGTCGCTCCACTCGGTGACGAGATAGGCGCGGTCGGGGGCCTGGGGGTCGCGCCAGCCGAGGAAGTCCAGGTCCTCCCAGGGCCGCTCGGCCAGGTCGCGCGGGACGGACAGGCGCCTGGCCTCGCCCTTGGTGCAGTTCACGAAGGCGGCGCGGATCTCTTGCTCGGTCAGCGGTTCCATAACCTCACGCTAATTTGCCTATAAGCTTTAGGCAAATGCATAATCGCTTCTGGCGAGAGAGGAGGCCGACCATGGCGCGCGTCGGGCTGACCACGGAACGTGTGGTCCGGGCAGGGGCGGAGCTGGCGGACGAGGTCGGCTTCGACCAGGTGACCGTCTCCGAGCTGGCCCGCCGCTTCGGTGTCAAGGTTGCGAGCCTGTACTCACATGTGAAGAGCTCCCAGGACCTCAGGACGAGGATCGCCCTGTTCGCCCTGGAGGAGCTCGCCGACCGGGCGGCCGACGCCCTCGCGGGCCGCGCGGGCAAGGACGCCCTGATCGCCTTCGCCAACGCGTACCGCGACTACGGCCGGGAACACCCCGGGCGCGCGGCAGCGGCCCGGCTGCGGCTGGACCCCGAGACCGCGGCCGCCAGTGCGGGCGTGCGCCACGCCCAGATGACACGCGCGATCCTGCGTGGCTACGACCTGACGGAACCGGACCAGACGCACGCCGTAAGGCTGCTTGGCAGCGTCTTCCACGGCTACTCGAGTCTGGAGACGGCCGGTGGCTTCAGCCACAGCGCCCCCGACTCGGAGGAGAGCTGGACGCGGATCCTGGACGCCCTGGACGCGCTGCTGTGCAACTGGCCCACCACCCCGACCCTTTGATCGACAGGCTGAGGACATGCCCACCGAGCACGACTGGATCACCACGCCCGTCACCGCCGAACTGCTGCGCGGCGCCCTCGACGTGGAGCGCACCGAGCGCGGCGTGCTGCCGCACCGGCTGCCCGCCCGGGCCCGCGCCCAGTGCACCGATCCGCAGCTGGCCAGCGCCGAGTCCCAGCCCTCGGGCGTACGGCTGGCGTTCCGCACGCGTGCGACGGCCGTCGAACTCGACACCCTGCCCACCAAACGCGACTACGTCGGCGCCCCGCCCCGTCCCGACGGCGTCTACGACCTTCTCGTCGACGGCCGCCCGGCCGGCCGGGGCAGTGTCGAGGGCGGCAACACCGTGACCATCGACATGGTCGCCGGCACCGCCGAACTCCGGCCCGGGCCCGTGGGTACGCTCCGCTTCACCGACCTGCCCGACGAGGTGAAGGACGTCGAGATCTGGCTCCCGCACAACGAGACCACCGAACTGCTCGCCCTGCGCACCGACGCCCCCGTGGAGCCCAGCCCGCCCAGCGGCCGCAGGGTATGGCTGCACCACGGCAGCTCGATCAGCCACGGTTCCGACGCGGCGAGCCCCACCACCACCTGGCCCGCACTCGCCGCCTCCCTGGGCGGAGTCGACCTGATCAATCTGGGGCTGGGCGGCAGTGCCCTGCTCGACCCGTTCACCGCACGCACCTTGCGCGACACCCCGGCCGACCTGATCAGCATCAAGATCGGCATCAACCTGGTCAACACCGACCTGATGCGCCTGCGCGCCTTCACCCCCGCCGTGCACGGCTTCCTCGACACCGTCCGCGAAGGGCACCCCACGACTCCGCTGCTGGTCGTCTCGCCCATCCTGTGCCCGATACACGAGGACACGCCCGGCCCCAGCGTCCTGGACTTCAATTCCCTGAGCGACGGTCAACTGCAGTTCCAGGCCATGGGCGATCCCGGGGAACGTGCGAGCGGGAAACTGGCCCTCGGCGTCATCCGGGACGAGCTGGCCCGTATCGTCGCCCAGCGCGCGGAAGCAGACCCGAACCTGAACTACCTTGACGGCCGGGAACTCTACGGCGAGGCCGACCACGCCGAACTGCCCCTGCCCGACCAACTCCACCCCGACGCCGCCACCCACCTCCGCATCGGCGAACGCTTCGCCTCAGTGGCCTTCGCCCCCGGCGGCGCCTTCGCCGACCGCACCACCTGAAAGGCCCGCTCCCCGTCGCACCCACCCATGGCTACGCAACCACCGGGCACCCGTGAGGTAACGTCCCCGACCGAAACGCCGAGGTCGATGCGATGGACGAGGAGAAGGCCGACATGGCTGGCCGAAAGGACGGGGCCCGCCCTGCACAGGTGACGGGCGCCGACGGCGGCCCGGCGTGGGCGCAGGAACTGCTCGAGCATCTGCGGCCCACGGGGCGGGACATCCGCCGGGTCGTCGCCTGGCTCGCGGACGCCGTGCAGGGGACGGCCTGGCTGCAGGACGGCAGCGGCCGGCTCCTCGCCGGAACACCGACAGCGCTGGACGAGGACCTCCTCGCGGACCTCGTCTCCGGCCGGATCGCCTCCGCGGCCTGGGACGACACCGGACGCCATCTGCGGCTCGTCAGGGTGGAGCAGCCGCAGCCCGCCCCGGCCGGTGTCCTGGCCGTGTCCCGCCCGGCCCCCTTCGACCGCCGGACCTCCGACATCGTGACCCACACCGCCCAGGTGGTCGAACTTCTGCTCAGGGCACGCGAGGCGACCACCGCCGGACGCCGGCTCCAACGCGCCACCTCCGATCTGCGCCTGGCGATCCTGCAACTGCTGATGGTCGAGGACACCGTCTCCGCCCGCCGCGTCGCCGCAGGTCTGTGGCCGGGGCTGCTCGACACCGACACCGCCTGTGTCTACGTCCTCGAGGGCTGCGCCGAGGACCGCGACCACCTCGCCGAGGAGTGCCTGAGCGCGACGGAGGAGCAGGTGCTGGTCGTACGCTGCCCCGCCGTCGATGCGCACGTCATCGTCGTCGCTCCCGGCGACGCGGCCGCCGCGGAACTGCGCTCCCTGGTCGACCGACGGCCGGGCACCTTCCTCGGCGGCAGCGCCCCGCAGAGCCTGGCCCGCACCGCCACCGCCTACGGACAGGCCGTGAGCGCGCTCGCCGTCGCCCGCTTCCGGCCCGACAAGCAGGCGGTGTACGCCGAACGCACCCACCCCGAGCGCCTGATGGACCCCGCCGAACTGCACGGATGGACGACCCAGGTGCTGCGCCCGCTGGACACCCTGGCGCACCACACCCGCGCCGAACTCCTCGCCACCACCCGCCTGGGTCTGCAGTTCACCGCCGTCAACGCCGCCAAGGTGCTCGGCGTCAGCCGCAACACCGTTCGTGCCCGTATGGAGCGCGTGGAAGCCCTGTTGCAGACGGACTTCTCCGATCTCGCGGCCCGCGCCGTCGTCCACCTTGCGCTCAACACCTGGATCGGCCTGTCGACGGAACCGCACAAGACCGGCCCCGCAGCGACTGGCCACGCTCGGCTCGGTGAACTGCTGGCCGGCCCCGCCCTGCGCACCTGGGCGAGCGACCTGCTGGCGCGCCTCAATGCCGACGCCCGCGACCTGCGCCGCACCCTGCGCATGTGGATCGCCGCGGGAGGCAACGCCGAACGCGCCGCGCAGAACCTGGGCGTGCACGCGCAGACGGTGCGGGAGCACGTGCGCAGCGCGGAGCCTGTCCTCGAACGCCAGCTGCTCGCCGCCGGCAGCGACCTCTACGAGGTCGTCCTCGCCCATCTGGCCCTCGGCGACCTCGACCAGCCCGATCTGCGCCGGGCGAACCGGGACCATCCGGACTCACCTGTGCACGGATGAGCCGTGCGGACACGGCAACGGGCACTGACACGGTTCACAACGGATCCACCGGACGCGTAAGTTCGACGGACCGCGGGGGCACGACCGGCACGGGGGACCGGTCGGGCCCCCTTGCGGTTCTACGCGCGCAGCCGCACCGGCACCTCCTGCCAGCCGAACGCGATGAACGACGGCACCTGCCGCAACTCGTCCTCGCGGACGGCCAGTCGCACCTCGGGGAAGCGCTCGAACAGAGCCGGCAGCGCTGTGAGTGCCTCCACCCGGGCGAGTGGAGCACCGATGCACCGGTGCACACCGATCCCGAACGACAGATGGTCGTCGACCCCGCGCGCGGCGTCGAAGGCGTCCGCGTCGGCCCCGTAGTGCGCGGGATCCAGCCCCGCGGCGGCGTACGTCGTGATGATGGCGTCGCCCGCCGGGATCGTGATGTCGCCGACCACGATGTCGGTGACGGCGAACCGCAGCGGCAGCGAGGCGATCGACGGGTGCACCCGCAGCGTCTCGTCGACGACAGCCTCCCAGCCGATCTTCCCGGCCCGTACGGCGGCCAGCTGGTCGGGGTGCCGGAGCAGGGCGACGACCGCGTTGCCGATGAGGTTGACGGTGGTCTCGAACCCGGCGCCGATCACCAGCAGCAGCGTGTACAGCAGCTCCTCGTCACTGAGCCGGTCGCCGTCCTCGTCCCGCACCCGGATCAGCTCGGTGGTCAGATCGTCCCCGGGGTGCTCGCTGCGGTGGGCGATCAGAGCCGGCAGCACCGTCCCGATCTGCTGCTGCACGAAAGCGGCGTGCTCCGGGCTCGGGTCGGAGGTGTCCATGATGGCCGCGATCAGCCGGCGCGTGTCGTCCACCAACTCGTCCGGCACGCCGAACAGTTCGCAGATGATCCGCATGGGCAGGGGCTGTGCGAGCGCGGCCTTGACGTCGACCACCCGTCCGTCGGCCCCGGCCGCCGCCAGCACGTCCAGCAGCTCCTCGGTGACCGCCTCCACCCGCGCCCGCATCGTCTCGGTACGGCGGTGCGTGAAACTCGGCGCCACCAGCTTGCGCAGCCGTGCGTGATCCCCGCCGTACGTGGAGAGCATGTTGACCACGCCCACCCAGCCCAATATCCAGCCCCAGGAGGGGTGTTCACCGATCTCGGGCCACAGTTTCCAGTGCAGCCGGGGGTCCCGGCTGACCTGCGGGTCGAGGATCAGGTCCTTGAGCGTGTCGTAGCCGGTCGGCGCCCAGGCGGGGATGCCGCCCGGCAGCTCGACGGGAACGACCGGGCCGAGGGCTCGCAGCCGGGCACTCTCTCCGGGGATGTCGGCGCCGAACGGGTCGATGACAAAGCGGTCGATGCGGTCGGTGACGGTCACGCGCAGCACAGTACACACCGTCACCGATCACTCTCGTACGGTTGAGCGATTCTTCGCCATTCCTGCCGCGCCCTGCCATGACGTGGACGGTGCCCGCGTCAGACATGTCGACGCTTCCTGCGACGTCACGCTGGCCAGCTGTGGCGCGGAATTCAACGGCCCGGAACAGCTGGAACGCGAACTCGTCCATGGTCCTGCCCGGTATCGGCGAGGTGGTCGCGTCGGGCCCGTGCGAACTGCTGGACTTCATCAACCCGTGCTTCGGCATCCACAGGCGCCGTTTCCTCTGGGACGTCGGCTGATTGCCCGGTGCGGGACGGGTACTCGGACGGCCCCGGAAGGACTACCGCTGGAGGAGGCCCGCATGACCAGCAGCACGGAGACCGGCGGCGTGACCGGTACACCGGACAAGGACTACAACCTCATCTGGTACGTGGAGGCGTGCCTGAGCAACGCCCTGCGCCTGGAGACCTACATCCAGGACGCGGAGCGCGAGAAGGACACCGAGTTGGCCGACCTGTTCCGCAAGGCCCAGGCGGACAGCCGCAAGGGTGCGGAAATCGGCAAGGGACTGCTGCGCGGACGCCTGAACGGCGGCTGACACCGGCGTCCCGTCCCCGGGCCCGGCACCGTGCATGCCACGGGCGACCGGGCCTTCCGCATGCCCAACTCCCGTTTGATACCCAGCGTTTACAGAGTTCGGGTCGACGGGCCGAACAGACTTGCTACAGTGCTACTCGCCGGTAGCAAGCTGTACGGGGTGCGGGGAGCCGGCGTGTCGCCACTCCCCGGACGGCTGGTCGAGTCGCGCAGTCCGGCAAGGGAGCCGGGCCGCTCGCGGCTGCTGCGCATACGTGTCGCGCGGCCATCGAACTCCAGTTCCCCACCCGCCGATTCAGACAGGTGAGACTCTTCCCATGGCTCGTTCCCTGGTCGACTTACTGACCGAGCACGCCACCCAACAGCCCGACCGGACCGCATACCGCTACCTCGTCTCCGGCGACTGCGACGGAGAGATCCAGGAGATCACCTACGCGCGGCTCGCCCACCGTTCCCGGGCCGTCGCCGCCTGGCTGCAGGAGCGCGGGCTGACCGGTTCCCGCGCCATGCTGCTGCACCCGCCCGGCCTGGAGTTCATCAGCGACTACCTGGGCTGCCTCGCGGCCGGTGTCGTCGCCGTGCCCGGCGTGCCCCCGCAGGGCCGGGCGCACAACCATCGCGCCCTGACCCGAATGAGGCGTCTGCTGGCCGACGCGGACGCCAAGGTGATCCTCGGCGGCCGGGAAGTCGTCACTGCCCTGGCCGGCATGGCGGAGCACCTGCCCGAGCTGACCGACATCACCTGCCTCGCCACCGAGGACATCCCCGACGAGGCCGCCGACGCCTGGCGTGCCCCTGACCTCACCCCCGACTCGGTCGCCTTCCTCCAGTACACCTCCGGCTCCACCTCCGCCCCCAAGGGCGTGGCCGTCACCCACGGCAACCTCCTCGACAACGAGCGGATCATCACCGAACGGATGAGGCACACCCCGGAGGTCATCGATGAGTACGGCCGCGAACTGATCGTCAGCTGGCTGCCCGTGTACCACGACATGGGACTCATCGGACCGGTCCTGAACACCGTCTACCTCGGCCTCACCACCACCCTCTTCTCCCCGCTGCACTTCCTGCAGCAGCCCGACCGCTGGCTGAAGGCCATCAGCCACTACCGCCCGCACACCAGCGGCGGCCCCAACTTCGCCTACGAACTGAGCCTGAAGCACGCCACCGACGAATTCGTCGACGGCCTCGACCTGAGTTCGTGGAAGGTCGCCTTCAACGGCGCCGAACCGATACGCGCCGCCACCCTGCGTCGCTTCACCGATACCTTCGCCGCTGCAGGCTTCCGCCGTGAGGCCTTCTACCCCTGCTACGGCCTCGCCGAGGCGACCGTGATGGTCACCGGCGCCTCCGTGGGCGCCCCGCCCACTCTTCTCGCCGCCCAGGAGCTCGGGCCGCACACCGGCGAGGCGGACGCGGCCGCGGTCGGCTGTGGCCGTCCCGGTGCCGGCCTCACGGTGACGATCGCGGACCCGGAAGAGGGCACGGAACTGCCCGAGGGCCAGGTCGGGGAGATCTGGGTGAGCGGAGCCAGCGTCGCCAAGGGCTACTGGCGCAACGCCCTGGCCACCCGCGAGACCTTCCGCGCCACCCTGACCGGCCGCGAAGGCCGCTTCCTGCGCACCGGCGACCTCGGATTCCTGCACGACGGCGAACTCTTCGTCACCGGCCGCCTCAAGGACCTGATCGTCATCGACGGACGCAACCACTACCCGCAGGACCTGGAGCTGTCCGCCGAAATGTGCCACCCGGCCCTGCGCCCCGGCTGCACCGCCGCCTTCTCCGTCCCCGCCGACGCAGAAGGCGAAGGGGAGCAGATCGTCCTCGTCGCCGAGGTGGCCCCGGACGCCGCGGGCGACTCGGAGAAGATCACCGACCTGATCCGCAGCGCGCTCGGCGAGGCCCACGGCCTGTCCGTACGCGAGGTCGTCCTGGTGCACCCCGGCACGATCCCCAAGACCTCCAGCGGGAAGATCCAGCGCCACGCGACCCGGACGGCCCACCTGGCCGGCTCCCTCTCCCCGGTCACCGCACCCGCCGCGCGCTGACACCACCCGCCTTCCCGCGCCGCCCAGCGGCACAACACCCGTACCCGCCCGCCCGTTCGGCCGCCCACGGCGTCGTCATGCCTCCACGCCGGCCGTATCGCTCGCACGGAAAAACACCCCGAGCCCGAGTTCACGAGGACACCTGCCCCGATGCCTGCGAACGAGTCCGCGAAGCAGCCCGCCGAGCCGTCCCTCACCGCACCGCAGAGCGTGCGAGCCTGGCTGATCTCCTCGGTCGCAGAGGCGGCCGGGCTCGACCCGCTGACCGTCGACCCGCACCGGCCGATCGCGGAGTTCGGCCTGGGGTCACGCCAGTTGGTGACGCTGGCGGCGCAGCTGTCCGACCGCACCGGCCGGACGCTGAGCCCCTCGCTGGTCTTCGACCACCCGACGGTCGCGGCGCTGGCCGAGGCGGTGCTCGGCGACCCGTCCGCCGCGACAGGGGCGGCCGGCCCGGTGCGGTCCGAGGCGTTCGCGCGGGTGGACGACGACATCGCGATCATCTCCATGGCGTGCCGTTTCCCGGGTGGCGCGGATGACCCCGAGGCGCTGTGGCGGCTGCTGGCCTCGGGTGAGGACGTCATCACCGAAGTGCCGCCGGGCCGTTGGGACACCCAGGGGCTGTACGACCCCGACCCGGAGGCCACCGGCACTGCGTACTCTCTGCGCGGCGGATATCTGACCGACATCGACCGTTTCGACGCGGCCTTCTTCGGGATCTCCCCGCGCGAGGCCGCGGCCATGGACCCGCAGCAGCGGCTGCTGCTGCAGACCGCCTGGGAGACCATCGAGCGCGCCGGGATCGTGCCGGGCACGCTGAACGGCAGCTCGACCGGCGTCTACGTCGGCCTGTACGACAGCGGCTACCTCGCCTCCGCCTCACTGGGGCAGCTCGACGGTCATGTCGGCACGGGCTCGGCGTCCAGTGTGGCCTCCGGACGCATCGCCTACTCCCTCGGCCTGCAGGGACCGGCGGTCACCGTCGACACCGCCTGCTCGTCCTCGCTCGTCGCCCTGCATCTGGCGGCGCGGGCGCTGGCAGGCGGCGAGTGCGACCTGGCGCTGGCGGGTGGTGCCTCGCTGCTGGTGACGCCGCGCGCTCATGTCGAGTTCAGCAGGCTGCGCGGGCTGTCGCCGTCCGGGCGGTGCAGTCCGTTCTCCACCGGGGCGGACGGCGTGGTGTGGGCCGAGGGCTGCGGCCTGGTGCTGCTCAAGCGGCTCGCGGACGCGCGCCGGGACGGCGACCGCATCCTCGCCGTGATCAAGGGGTCCGCGATCAACCAGGACGGGCGCAGCCAAGGGCTGAGTGCCCCGAACGGCCCGGCGCAGGAGCGGGTGCTGCGCGCCGCCCTGGACGCGGCCGGACTGCAGCCCGGCGATCTGGACCACGTCGAGACCCACGGCACCGGCACGCCCCTGGGTGACCCCATCGAAGTCCGGGCGCTGGCCGCCGTCTTCGGGCCCGACCGCCCCGCGGACCGGCCCCTCGGCATCGGCTCGCTCAAGTCGAACATCGGTCATGCGCAGGCCGCGGCGGGCATCGGCGGCGTCATCAAGACCGTGCTGGCGCTCCAGCATGGCGTGCTCCCCGCGACACTGCATGCCGCCACTCCGACCGGGCACGTCGACTGGGCGGACAGCGGCCTGCGCCTGGTCGCCGGCCCCTGCGCGTGGCCTCGGGACGGGGAGCGGGTGCGGCGGGCCGGCGTGAGTGCGTTCGGGATCAGCGGGACGAACGCGCACGTGGTTCTGGAGGAGGCGCCGCAGGACTCGGCCCAGCCCGGCGCCGACGAGCCGACGGGCCAGACTCTCTTCCCGCTCTCCGCCCGCAGCCCCGAGGCCCTTCGCGGACAGGCGGAACGCCTCCGGCAGGCCCTCGCGCGGCAGCCGCAGCTGCCGCTGTCCGCCGTGGCGTCGACACTCACCCACCACCGCACGCACTTCGAGCACCGGGCCGTCCTCCGGGCGGGCGGCCGCGACGAACTGCTCGCCGACCTGCACACACTTGCGGCGGCGGAACCGGACCCGGACCGGACCGTGGGGCCCCAACAGGTGCTCCCGCCGGGGAAGTTGGCCTTCGTCTTCCCCGGCCAGGGTGCCCAGTGGGCGGGCATGGCCCGCGATCTGCTCGATGGCGACCCGGTGTTCGCCGACGAGCTCGACCGCTGCGACGCGGCCTTGCGCCCGTTCACCACCTGGTCGGTCACGTCGGTCCTGCGGGGCGAAGCCGCTGCCCCCTCGCTGGAGCGCGTGGATGTCGTCCAGCCGGTCCTGTTCGCCGTGATGGTGTCCCTGGCCGCCGTGTGGCGGGCGCGCGGCATACGCCCGGACGCGGTGATCGGGCACAGCCAGGGCGAGGTCGCCGCGGCCTGTGTCGCCGGGGCGCTCAGCCTCAACGACGCCGCGGCCGTGGTCGCTCTGCGCAGCCAGGCCCTGACCGAGCTGTCCGGCACCGGAACCATGGCGGTCGTCGCCCTCCCGCACACCGAGGTCGAGCCCCTCCTTGCCGAACTGGACGGCCGGGTATCGATCGCCGCTGTGAACAGCGGCCGCTCCACCGTCATCGCCGGCGACGTCGAACCACTCGAGACCCTCCTCGCCGACCTCGACCGGCGCCAGGTGTTCGCCCGCCGTCTCGACGTCGACTACGCCTCCCACAGCGCCCACGTCGACCCGGTCCGCGCGACGATCCTCGACGAACTCGACGGCGTCATCACGTATCCGACGTCCGTCGCCTGGTACTCGACGGTCACCGGCGAACCGGTCACCGACGAGCTGGAGGCCGACTACTGGTACACCAACCTGCGCGAGCCGGTCCGCTTCGGGCCGACCGTGCAGCGGATGGTGGCCGACGGCTACCGCTGTTTCGTCGAACTGAGTCCCCACCCCTCCCTGCTCACCGCCGTCACCACCGTCGGCGAGGACCACGGCCACGACCTGGTCGCCGTCGGATCGCTGCGCCGCGACGAACCCGGACCCGCCTGCCTGGACCGCGCGACCGCCGAACTCCACGTCCACGGCCGCCCGATCGACTGGCGGCGCCTCGTCCCCGACACCGCGGCCGCCGACCTGCCGACGTACGCCTGGGACGCACAGCGCCACTGGACCGAACCCGAGACCGCCGCAGCGGGACCCGCCCTCTTCGACCGCGCCGCCCACCCGGTCCTCGGCATCCAGCTGCAGTCGGCAGACGCCTCCCGCTGGACCTTCCGCAACGAGTGGTCCCCGGCCACCGCCGCCTGGCTGCCGGACCACGCCGTGTTCGGGCAGACGGTGGTGTCGGGCACCACCCTGATGGAGCTGTGCCGCGCCGCGCTCGCCGTCGCCCGCCCCGACGCTCCCGACGACCTGGCCGACCTGCTGCTGCTCGCCCCCCTGACCCTGCCCGCCTCCGGCACGGTCGAGGTGTCGGTCGAGGTGGACGCCTCCGCCCCCGTACCGGAGATCACCGTGCACAGCCGCCCGCGCGGCCGGGAGGCGGCGGAGTGGACCTTGCACGCCACCGCGTCGGCGGCCGAACCCGGCCCCGAACCGGGCACACCGGCGCCCGTGTGGCCGCAGACGGCCGAGGAGGTCTGGGGCGAGGACACGTACGACCGGCTCGCCGCGCTCGGGCTCGGCTACGGCCCGGCCTTCCGGGGCGTGCGCTCGGTGGTCGCGACCGGCGGGGACGAGGTGCTGGCGCGGCTCGCGCTGCCCCCTGTGACCGGTGACGCGGACGAGGCGTATCCGGTTCATCCGGCACTCCTGGATGCCGCGTTGCAGGCGGCCGCCGCGTTCGACGCGTCGGCGGGGCGGGCGCTGCTGCCGGTGGCGGTGGGCCGCTGTGTCCTCCCGCCGGGCGGGGCGAGCGAGCTGACCGCGATGGTGCGCCGCACCGGTGGCTCCGGGACGGACCTGCTCCTGGACGTGACGCTGTGGGACGCGGACGGCATCCCGGCGGGCCGTCTGGAGGGCGTAAGGCTACGGGCCGCCGACCCGGCGGACCTGCGCGCGGGCTCGGAGCACGCCCGGCACCTGTACGAAGTGGCGTGGACGGCGCTGCCCGAAGCGCCCGCCGCGGGCGAGCGGGCGGCGGCCTGGACGGTGATCGGTGACCGCTCGGACCCGGACGTCGCGGCGATCGCACACGGCCTCAAAGCGGCGGGAGTCGAGCTGCGCGAATCGGGTGCCGACATCGTCGTACGAGTGTGGCCGCGCGGGGCGGCGGACGCCGAACCGGCCGCTGTGGCCGGCGAGTTGGCGGCCCAAGCTCTCACGGAGGTGCAGGAACACATCGCTCTCGCGACCGACGGGGCGCCCGCGCGGACCCTCTGGGTGACCCGCGGTGCGGTCGCGACCGGCGACGGCGACACGGTGCCGGGCCTGGCGCAGTCGGTGCTGTGGGGCCTGGCCCGCAGCACCCGCAGCGAGCACCCGGACCTCGGACTGACCCTGCTCGACCTGGACGGCGGTATCGACGGGGGCCATGCCGCGACCGCGATATCGGCCGCTGTCACTCACGGCGACGAGGGCGAACTCGCCCTGAGGAAGGGAGAGTTGCTGGCCCCGCGGCTGGTGCGCGCCCGCCCGGCCGACGTGCTGCGGACCCCGGCCGGGGACTGCTACCAGCTGACCGGCCTTCCGGCCGACGCCACCCTGCGCCCGGTGGCGCGTCAGGCGCTCGGTCCCGCCCAGGTGCGGATCGAGGTGCACGCCGTCGGCCTGCATCCCACGCACACCCCCTGCGCCGGTGTGCTCACCGAGGTCGGCCCCGAAGTCGAGGGCCTGGCGTGTGGTTCGCGGGTCGTCGTCCTCACCGACGCCACGCCCGGCTCCGAGCTCGTCGCGGACGCGCGGCTGGTCGCCGTGGTTCCCGACGACCTGCCGTTCACGGCCGCTGCCGCCGTGTCCCTCGTGCCCGCGGCCGCGGGATGTGGGCCCGGCGCGCGGGTCGACGTGCTCGCCGACGCCACGCCCGGCTCCGAGCTCGTCGCTGACGCGCCGCTGGTCGCCGTGGTTTCGGACGACCTGCCGTTCACGGCCGCGGCCGCCGTGTCTCCCGCGCACTCGGCCGACGGCGAGCGGTTGGCCGAGGCCCTGCGCGCCGCCGTCCACGCCCCCGTACGTCCACAGGTCTTCCCGGTCACCGCCGCGCGCGAGGCGGTACGCCGCAATGCGTCCGGCCGTCCCGTCGTCCTCGACCTCGTCGGCCGTCCCGCTCTCGTGCCCACCGACGGCACGGTGCTGATCACCGGCGGCCTGGGCGCGGTCGGCCGGCAGATCGCCCGCCTGCTGGCCGAACAGGGCGTGCCGCGGCTGCTGCTGACGTCCCGTCAAGGGGCAGCGGGCCCCCGGGCAGCCGAGGTCGTCGCGGAGTTGTCCGCACTCGGTGCCGACGTCGAGGTGGCCGCCTGCGACGTCGCGGACGCGACTGCCCTGGCCGGTGTGCTGGCCGGCGTCGGCGACGTACTGCCGTTGCGCGGCGTGGTGCACAGCGCCGGAGTCCTGGCCGACGGCGTGCTCGCCGAGCTGACTCCCGAACGACTCGCGCAGGTGCTGCGCCCGAAGGTCGACGGCGCCGCCCATCTGCACCGGCTGACCGCCGGGCTGCCGCTGGAGCTGTTCCTGCTGATCTCGTCGGCCGCAGGCGTCGTCGGCAACGCCGGGCAGGCCAACTACGCGGCCGCCAACGTCTTCCTCGACCAACTGGCCCACCACCGCAGGGCGCTGGGCCTGCCCGCCGCCTCGATCTCCTTCGGCGCGTGGGCCGGCGAGGGACTTGCCGCCGAACACGCCGACCTGGAGCGCATGGCCCGCCTGGGCCACCGGGCTCTCACCCCCGAGCAGGGCCGCGCCTTCGTGGAACTCGCCCTGCGCCGCGGCACACCGCACCTGCTCGCCTGGCATCTGGACCTGCCCCGCCTGCGCGACAACGCGGCATCCACCGGTGCCCTGTGGACCTCCCTGCTGTCCTCGCCCCGCCCCGACCGGCACACCGGCCGAGGACTGGCCGACCGCCTGGCCCGGCTGACGGACACCGAACGCGCCACCCGGGTCCTGGAGTTGGTGTGCGAGGAGGCCGCCCACGCCCTGGGCCTGCCCTCGTCCCGGTCCGTCCGCCCCGACCAGCCGCTGCGCGAGCTGGGCATGGACTCGGTGACGGCTGTCGACCTGCGCAACCGCCTCGGCACCCGCATCGGCGTCCGGCTGCCCGCCACCCTGCTCTTCGACCACCCCACTCCCGCCCGCCTCGCCGATCACCTGCTGGCCACCGCGCTCGCAACCGATGGCGGCAAGCGCCGCCACACCGCGCAGCAGGCCCGCACGGCGGCACTCGCGGCCGACGAGCCCGTGGCCGTCATCGCCACGGCCTGCCGCCTGCCGGGCGCGGTCGGCTCCCCGCCGGACCTGTGGCGGCTGGTTGCGGAGGGCCGCGACGCAGTGGGCCCGTTCCCGGCCGGGCGCTGGGACGTGGAGTCGCTGTACGACCCCGACCCGGAGGCGCCGGGCAAGTCGTACGCCCGCGAAGGCGGCTTCCTCGACGACATCGACTCCTTCGACGCGGCGTTCTTCGGCATCACACCGAACGAGGCCGCGGCCATGGACCCACAGCAGCGGCTGCTGCTGGAAACGGCGTGGGAGTCCGTGGAACGCGCCGGGATCGTGCCCGCCGAACTGGCGGGCAGCACCACCGGCGTGTACGTCGGCATGTTCGCCGGCGACTATCTCGCCGGGGCGCGGCTCGACCAGCTGGACGGCTACGTCGGCACCGGCTCGGCCCTGAGCGTGGCCTCGGGCCGGCTCGCCTACACGCTCGGGCTGAACGGCCCGGCCCTGACCGTCGACACGGCCTGCTCGTCCTCCCTGGTGGCGGTGCACCTCGCGGCGCAGGCGCTGCGCGCCGGCGAATGCGACCTGGCCCTGGCGGGCGGGGTGACGCTCATGGTCACCCCGCAGACCTTCGTGGAGTTCAGCCGCCTGCGCGGCCTGTCCCCGACCGGCCGGTGCCGCTCCTTCTCGGATGCCGCCGACGGAGCGGTCTGGGCCGAGGGTGCGGGCATGGTCGTACTGAAGCGGCTGAGCGACGCCCGCCGCGACGGGGACGAGGTCCTGGCCGTACTGCGCGGCACCGCTGTGAACCAGGACGGCCGCAGCCAGGGGCTGTCCGCGCCGAACGGCCCGGCGCAGGAACAGGTGATCCGGCGGGCCTTGGAGCTGTCCGGACTTGCCCCCGCGGACATCGACTACGTGGAGGCCCACGGGACCGGCACCACACTCGGCGACCCGATCGAGGCGAACGCCCTCGCGGAGGTCTTCGGCGCCTCGCGCCCCGCCGGCCGGCCGCTGTACCTGGGCTCGCTCAAGTCCAACATCGGCCATGCGCAGGCGGCTTCGGGCGTGGCCGGGCTGATCAAGGTGATCCAGTCGCTGCGGCACGGGATGCTGCCCCGCACGCTGCACGCCGACACCCCCAGCCGTCACGTGGACTGGGCCGACAGCGGGCTGCACGTGCTCCGGGAGGCGGTGGCCTGGCCGGCCGGCGAACGGCTGCGGCGTGCCGGAGTGAGCGCCTTCGGCATCAGCGGAACCAACGCACACGTGATCGTGGAGGAGGCACCGCCCGGCGACACGCCCGCTGAGCAGGGCGAACCCACGCTGCTCAAGGGGCTGTTCGTGCTGTCGGCGCGCACCGAGGACGCGGTGCGCGGGCAGGCCGCCCGGCTCGTCGAGCACCTGACCGGTGACATGACGCTGCCGGACGTGGCCCACACCCTGGCGCTCCACCGCAGCCACTTCGAGCGACGCACGGCGCTGGTGGCAGGTGACCGGGACGAACTGCTGGCAGAGCTGAATGAACTGGCCGGTGGACGACGGCCTGTGGCGGCGCCTCGCGAGGAGCCGTCCGGCAAGGTGGCCTTCGTCTTCGCCGGGCACGGCGGCCAATGGCCCGGTATGGGCGTGCAGTTGGCGGCCGACTCGGATGCCTTCCGCGAGGAGCTGGCCCGCGTGGACGAGGAGGTCCGCCGGCACGCGGGCTGGTCGGTCCTCGACGTCCTGCGCGCACCGGAAGAGCTCGCGCCGCTGGGCCGGACCGAGTACCTGCAGCCGACCCTTTTCGCCGTCAACGCGGCGTTGGCCGCCGCCTGGCGCGCACTCGGTGTCGCACCGGACGCCGTGGTCGGACACAGCCTGGGTGAGATCGCGGCCGCATACAGCGCGGGCGCCCTGACGCTCGAGGATGCCGTGGCGGTGGTGTGCGGCCGCGCCCGGGCGGCCGTACCGCTGGTCGGCAAGGGCGGCATGCTCGCCCTGGAGCTCCCGCGCACCCGGGCGGAGGCGCTGCTGGAGCCGTATGCGGGGCGGCTGTTCGTCGCGGCGGTCAACAGCGGGCAGTCCACGGCCGTGTCCGGCGACGCGGACGCGCTGAGCGACCTGCTCGGCCAGTGCCAGGAGCAGCAGATCGCCGCCCGGCGGGTGTCCACCCCGTTCGCCTCGCACACCCCCCTGATGGCAGCCCTGCGCGACGACCTGTTCGACCGCATCCGTACCGTCCGGGGTACGCCGACCGGGACGCCGCTGTACTCGACCGTGACGGCCGAGCCCGAGCCGGGAGACCGGCTGGATGCCGGGTACTGGTACCGCAACCTCAGTGAGCCGGTCCGCTTCGGCGACACGATCCGGCGGATGCTGCAGGACGGATACCGGTACTTCGTCGAGCTCAGCCCGCACCCCTCGCTCGGCTCCGCCATCGAGTCGGTCGCCGCAGAAGCCGGAATCGACGCCGTGAGCATCGCCTCCCTGCGCCGAGAGGAGGGCGCTCTCGACGACCTGCTGCGCAGGGTGGGGGAGTTGTTCACGGCCGGCCACACCCCCGACTGGCAGGCCCTCTTCCCGGCCGGGCGCCGCGTCGACCTGCCCACCTACGCCTTCACCCACGAGCGCCACTGGCGCACGCCTGCTACCCCGACGGGCGGCCTCTCACCGCTGCTGGGCACGCACATCGAGGCCAGCGACGAGGCGGACCGCCACATCTTCCAGACCGAGATCGACCTGCGCGACAACCGCTTCGCCCATCTCGCCGACCACCGCGTCACCGGCGAGGTGTGGCTGCCCGCCGCGGCCTTCCTGGACATGGCGATCGAGGCCGCATCAGCCGTGCAGGGCGGCGGCGAAGTGGCACTGGCCGACGTCAGCTTCGACCAGCCGCTGCGTCTGGACGCCCAGCGGCCGGTGCGGCTGCAACTGGTCCTGCGGCCCGCCGAGGACAACTTGCGTCACTTCACCATCGCCTCGGCGGCAGCCTCCGCGCGCTGGGACCGCCATGTCACCGGGCGCGTCACCCCGGTGAGCGGCGACCGAGCGCCGGACGAGCGCGAATCGCCGGCTGCCCTGCGCGAACAGTGCGGCCAAGAGGCCGACCTGTCCGCCGTCTACGCCCAACTCGCCGCCCTCGGCATCGAATACGGCCCGGCCTTCCGCGGCCTGGAGCAGGCCCGTTCCGGCGACTCGACCGCCTGGGGAAGGCTTGCCCCGCGGCCCGCCACCGGTCATCTGCTGCACCCGGCCGTCCTCGACGCCGCCTTCCATACGGCCGCCCTGCCGCACGACACACCCGCAGGCCGGGCCTTCGTACCCGCCGGAGCCGGGCGCCTGCACTTCACCGGACGCAGGACGACTCCCGTATGGACCACGTGCCGACTGCGCTCCGTGGACGGCGACAGAGCAACCGTCGACCTGCGACTGTACGACGAACACGAACAACTCCTGCTCGCCGTCGAGGAGTTCGAGCTCGCCGCGCTCTCCCCACTGGACGGCGCACTGTTCGAGACCCGCTGGCAGCCGCACCCGCCCGCCAAACAGGCGCCCACCCAGGGCAGTTGGCTGATCCTGGCGGACGAGTCGGGCGTCGCCGCCGAACTCGCCGACCGGCTCGACGCTGCTTCGGTGCCCCATGTGATCGTCCGCAGGGGCGAGGCATTCGGCGTCCAGGGCCCCGGCCGGTACGTGCTCGACCCGGCTGATCCGCAGCACCTCACCCGCCTGTTCGAGGACGCCTTCGCGGACGCGGCACCCGAGCGCATCGTGCAGCTGTCCGCGCTCGACGCCCCGCCGATCGGGGATTCGCGTACCGAGCAGGTGGCGGCGCGGCTGTGCTGCCTGAGCACCCTGCACCTGGTACGGATGCTCACCGACCGGGCGCAGGGGCCGGCGCCTCGTCTGTTCACGGTCGTCCGGGGCAGTCAGGCCGCCGGCGACAGCACACAGGTGACCCGTCCCGAACAGGCCCTGGCCTGGGGCTTCGGGCTCGCCCTCGCCCAGGAGCACCCGGAGCTGAGGACCACCCTGATCGACCTGCCGCCCACGGACGGCGTGGACTCCCTGTGGACGCAACTGCGATACGCCGACGACGAACGCCTCGTCGCGCTGCGCGCCGCGGACCGCATGGTGCCGCGACTGGTCCGCACCCGTCCGGACGACGGCGCCCGTGACGCTTTCACCCCGGACGGCGTCCACCTGATCACCGGTGGTCTCGGCGGCCTCGGCCGCGTCGTCGCCGAGCGGCTGGCACGGCGCGGCACCCGGCAGCTGGCCCTGCTGGGCCGCAGCGCGCCGAGCCCGGAAGCGGCGGCCTGGATCAAGGGGCTGGAAGAGCGCGGTGTCACCGTGCACGTCGCCCGTGCCGACGTGGCCGACCGTGACAGCCTGACGGCCGCCCTGGACGCCGTACGACGGGAAGCCGGACCGGTCACCACGGTCGTCCACACCGCAGGCGTGCTGGACGACGCCACGGTGGCGAACCTGAGCGACGAACGCGTCCTGAACGTCCTGGGCCCCAAGGTGCTGGGCACCACTTTGCTCACCGAACTCGTCCCCGAGGCCGAGAACCTCATCCTGTTCGCCTCGGCGGCCGGCCTGTTCGGCTCGGCCGGGCAGAGCCCCTACTCGGCGGCCAACGCCTTCCTGGACGCCTGGGCCCACCACCTCTGCCTCGCCGGGAGGCGCGCGCTCAGCCTGGACTGGGGCGCGTGGACCGGCGTCGGTATGGTCGCCGCGGAGGCCGGCCGGGCCGCCGAAACCAGTCGCTCGGGTCTCGTCGCCTTCACTCCCGCCGAGGGCGGCGAACTGTTCGACCGCGTCCTGGCCACCGAACGCCGCCAACTCGCCCCCCTCGCCCTGGACTGGGAGCTGCTCGCCCTCGACACCGACGCGGCCCGCACCCGTCCCCTCCTCGCCGACCTGGCCACCGTCCCGACGGGCCCGCAAGGCTCCGACGACCTGGTCAAGCAGGTGTTCACGGCGACGACGCACGAACAGCGAACGGAACGGCTCGAGGCATATGTGCGCGCCAGGGTCGGCCAGGTCTCCGGTGGCGCCGTCGACGCCTCCGCGACCACGGCCCTGAAGGAACTGGGCCTGGACTCCCTCATGCTGGTGCGGCTGCGCAACGCCTTCGCCCGTGAACTGGGCGCCGAACTCCCGTCCTCCGCTGTCTTCTCGGCCACCGACATCCGAGGCCTCGCCCAAGCCCTGGCCACAGCCCTGCCTGAACGCAGCACAGCAGCGACCCGGACCGAAGCGGCCACCGAAGTGCCGGACAGCGAACAGCGCCCGGCCACCCGCGACGTCGTGCGCCTGCTGCGCAGCGCACGGCCGGACATGCCGGCCGCGGCCCATGCCGTCGGCCTCGCCGTACGGCTCACCCGCGCGACCACCCCTGCCACGCTCACCGGCATCCTCACCCGCCTGGCCGCCCGGCACGCAGCGCTGCGCACCGCGATCGTCACCGGCAGCGAGGCAGGCAGGCAGCTGCAGGTGCAGCGGGAGCCCGAACAGCCGCTGCTGCGTTGGACGGCCGTCCCCGCAGCCGACGAACTCGACGCCGCCGACCGACTGCGCCGCCTGCTCGAGCCGCCGTTCGACCTCGCGCAACCCCCGCTGTGGCGGTTCGAACTCCTCGACGGCGGTGAGCGCGGCCAGATCCTGCTGTACGGCGCCCACCACGCGGTCAGCGACCTGCAGTCCCTGCTGCTGGTGGCCGCCGAGATCGACACCGAACTGTCCGGCACCTCCCTCCCTGCCACGGTCACCAACCGCGACCTGCACCTGTTGATCGAAGCACAGCAGCCGGGGGAGAACCCCGGAACCGGGGCGGCCGAATGGCGCGAGGCGTTCCACGGCAGTGAGCGCCTCGACCTGACGCTCACTCACCCCCGTCCGGCCGCGCGCTCCTACCGGGCCGGCAGCGTGAGCGTGGCGATCCCCGACGGCCTCATGGCACGGGTGTCGGCGGCCGCGAGCAACCTCGCCGTCACGCCCGCCGCCTTCTGCCTGGGCACCCTGACCGTACTGCTGGCCAGGCGGCGGGAGCGGGAGCGCTTCGTCCTCGCCGTGCCGGTCGACACCCGTATCCACGCCGACGCGTTCGACGCGGTGGGCTTCTTCGGCGTACCGGTGCCCTTCCCCGCCGAGGCGAGGGCACAGGAGCCGATCGAGGACGTACTGCGCCGCACCGACAGCCGCCTGGAGAAGATCCTCACGAAGGGCGCCATGTTCTCGGACGTCCTGCCGGTGCTGGCCAAGCAGGGCCTGTACCGGCCCGACGCGCCACTGGTGGAGGTGTACTTCAACTACGTCCGTGCCGCGGGCAGCCTCACCGGCCTGGACGTGCTGCCGGTGGGCACCGGCTACTCCGACCTCGACCTCATGATCACCGTGACGCCGGAGGCCGGCCGTATCCGGCTCGACCACAATCTCGACATCCTCGACACGGCCACGGCCACCGGGCTGGGGGAGGATCTGGTGCGGCTGCTCGCGCAGACCGTCGAGGACGCCTCGCCGACGGTGCGTGCGACGCCTGCCGCCGAACGGCCGGACCCTGGTGAAGAGGTTGCCGCGGCAGCCGCCCCGCGCCCGGCACTCGCTCTCGCCGCCACCTTCGCTCTCGGCAACCTGCCCCTGATGTGCGAGGCGGCCCTCGACGACGGGGCGCCGGACGGCACCGCGACGGCCGTCGCGCAAGCCCCGTACCACCACGTGCTGGCCGGCCTGCGGGATCCGTCCGGTGTCTTCGCCGACCCGGCGACGGCAGTGGGCGTGGTGCTGCTGCGGGCGGCGGACCTGGAGCGGTTCGGGCCGGTGGACGACGCACTGCTCGCCGAGCTGCGCACCGCCTACCCCGCCGCCCTGCGAGCCCTGGCCGAGCGCACCCGTAAGCCGCTGGTCGTCGGCTTCCTGCCCGCCGCGCACACCCCGGACCGCCTGCGGCGCTGGGAGCACGAACTCGCTGCCGAACTGGCCGAGTTGCCCGCAACGGCAGTGTTCGGCCCCGACGACTGGACCAGCCGGCACCCCGTCGAGGAACGCTTCGACGAACGCACCGAGCGCCTGGCCCACCTCCCCTTCACCGCGCACTTCCAGGCGGCCGTCGCCCTGCGCCTCGCCGAGGTCTTGCAGGCCGTGCGCCGCCCCGCGCCGAAGGTGATCGCGGTGGACGGCGACGAGACCCTGTGGGGCGGGGTGGCCGGGGAGATCGGCGCCGGGGCGGTGGACCTGACCGGTGCCCGGGCTCTGCTGGCACGCAGGCTGCTGGAGTGGCGTGCGGCCGGCGCGCTGCTGGTGCTGGTCAGCAACAACGACGCGGACACGGTGCGAGCGGTCCTGGACCGCCCGGACAGCCTGCTGAAGCCGGAACACTTCAGCGTGCTCTCCGCGGCCTGGGGCCCCAAGCCGGACCGCCTCGCCGAGGCGGCGCGCACACTCAACCTCGGCCTGGACAGCTTCCTGTTCCTCGACGACAACCCCGCCGAGATCGCCAAGGTCCGCTCGGCGCTGCCGCAGGTGCTCTCGGTCACCTGCCCCCCGACCGCCGGACTGGAAGCGTTCCTGGGGCGGTTGTGGCCGCTGGTGCCTCCCGCGGCGACGTCCGAGGACGCACTGCGCTCCCGCTTCTACGAACAGGAACGGGAACGGGACACCGTCCGTGAGCAGGCCGGCTTCGAGGAGTTCCTGGCCGGGCTGCAACTGGAGGTCGACATCAGGCCCCTGACCGCCGGCGACGTCCCGCGGGCCGAGCAACTGGTGCGCCGCACCAACCAGTTCACCCTTCACCCGCGCTCCGACGACGGCCTCGACGTCGCCCGCTGGCGCGAGCACGGCGAGGTGTGGACGGCTGCAGCCCGGGACCGTTTCGGCGACTACGGCCAGATCGCCCTCCTCGCCCTGCGTGCGGACGGCGACCGACTCGACGTACCGGCCTGGCTGATGAGCTGCCGCGCCCTCGGCCGGGGCGTCGAGGAACGCCTGCTGCAGTGGCTCGCCGACCGCGCCGAGGAACTCGGCTGCACCAAGGTCCGGTTGACCGCGCAGCGCACCGAGCGCAACGCACCGGCCCGCCGGCTGCTGGCCGGCCTGGGCGGGGGAGAGCAGGACGACGAGCGCCTGGAGTGCGTGGTCACGCCCGAACACCTGCGGGCGTTCCGCTCCTGGCAGCAGTGAAACGAAGCAGACAGCAAGAGAAAGGGACCGCGGAAATGGTTGCGGACATGGTGAAGGGCACTGATGCGTGAGATGAACGAGGACGCGTCGGCGTACGCCGGTCAGCGGGCGACGGCGGAGTCGATCGAGCGCGGCGGAGGCGGACTCAGCGTGAGCGACCTGCTGGCGAGGGTCGTGCCGGCTGCCGTGCCTGCACACGCCGCCACAGCCACGGAAGGGGCGCCCGACACGGATCCGTCTCCGGATGTCGACGTGCTGGCCGCCGTCATCGCCACGGCGGCCGGCCGCCTTCTGCCCGAGGGCCATCTCTCGCCCGACACCGACTTCTTCGACGCCGGTGGCAGTTCCGTGCACGCGGTGGAACTCGTGGCGGAGCTGGAGGAGGAACTGGGCATCGAGGTCGATCTGGACGAGGTGTTCGCCGACGCCCGCCCGAGCAGCCTCGCCCGCCGTTGGGCACGGATCCCCGGAATCAGGGCCGTTGCCCCCACGGTCACCACCGCAGAACAACCGACGGCCGGGACGACGACTGCGCTGCCCGTCCCCTCTCCCCGCACGCCACCGCCCCCGGCCGTACGGTGGGCCGAACCCGCCCGTGCGCCGCACACCACCGCCCGCCGCGAAGACCTCGACCAGATCCTGGCCGACCTCGCCCTCGCCGACCGCCTCCCGTTCATCGCCGCCCCCGAGCCCCTGCCGCCCCGCCGGATCCTGCTCACCGGCGCGACCGGCTTCCTCGGCAGCCACATGCTCCTTGACCTGCTGCGCCACAGCGA
This sequence comes from Streptomyces sp. NRRL S-646, assembly GCF_000720765.1. Lineage (GTDB taxonomy): Bacteria > Actinomycetota > Actinomycetes > Streptomycetales > Streptomycetaceae > Streptomyces. The sequence goes on along the minus strand of NZ_JODC01000021.1, from coordinate 34,417 downwards.
CGCCCATGTGTACTGCCTGGTCCGCGCCGCCGACGAGGAAGCGGCCGAGACCCGGCTCGGCGAGGCCCTGCGCAGCTACCGGCTGCCCTGGTCGACGGAGGTCCGCCGCCGTATCACCGTGCTGCCCGGCGACATCCGCCGCCCGCACCTCGGCCTGAACGAAGAGGAGTGGAACCGGCTCGCCCACGAACTGGACGGCATCGTGGGCGTGGCCGCGGCCGTGGACTTCCTGCGCGGCTACCAGTCACTGCGCGCCGGCAATGTCCTCGGCACCCTCGCCCTGGCCGAACTGGCGGCGGCCGGCCGCCCCAAACCCCTGCACCACATCTCCTCCATCGCCGTCTTCAACGAGGTCGGCATCACCTCCATGGGCGAGGACGACCCCCTGGCCCACGCCGACCGCCTCATCGCGGGCTACGACCAGACCAAGTGGGCCGCGGAGGTCGCGCTGCGCCGCGCCCGCGACCACGGCCTGATCGTCACCGCCCTGCGCCCGGGTGGCATCGGCGGCCACACCAAAACGGGCGCCTACAACCCCCAGGACCTCTCCAGCGGCCTGGTGTCGGCCTTCGGCCGCTTCCGCACCGTGCCCGCCTTCCGTCATCTCAACGTCGCCCCGGTGGACTGGGTCAGCCGGGTCGCGGTCGGCGTCATCTGCGAACCCGACGCCTGGGGCTTCGACTACAACCTGACCGGAGTGCCGAACACGCTCGACGACGTCGTCCAGGACATGGCCCTGGGCGGCATGCACGTGCGCGTCAAGGACTGGGACGACTGGCGCACCGACACCCTGGCCCGCCTGCAGGCCGAACCCGTCCCCGAACTGACCTTCCTTTCCCGGGTGTTGGAGAGCCCCACCGCACTCAAGCTGTGCGAGGCGACACTCAAGGGACCGGCGGCCGGCGGCGAACGCACCGCCCACCTCGTCGACGCCCTCGGTCTGCCACCGGCCACCCGCTACGACGCCCGCGCACAGCTCAAGACGTTCGAGCGGCTGGCGGGTGACGGCCTGGCCCGGCTGCCGCACAAGGACGACCAGCCCTATCTCTGGTTCACCGAGAGCACCGAGGGCCACGTGGGCCCGATCGGAGCCCCCGTCGACACGCCCTGCTCCATGACCCTCACACTCTCCATCGCGAGCATGCACCAGCTGGTCACCGAGCGCCGCATCGACGTCCGCGGACACCTCGCCTGCCCGGCCGTACACCCCGACCCGCTCACCGTGGAACGCGGCGACGTGTGGATCCGCCCCGAGGAAGGCATCCCCGAACAGCACGGCCTGACCCACCAACTCCTTCGCTACCGGCTGCTGTTGCGCGACGCGGACGGCGGCAGCTGGTGGCTGGAGGGCCGCAAGCACGCCCGCGCCCGCCGCGATGTCTGGCGCCAGACCCGCGCCCTGACCGTCGAGATCGGACGTCAGGGTGAACCCGCCCTCCTGGCCGGCGAGTTGGTCGTGCCCGCGGACAGCTACGTACGCGACCAGATCGACGGCATCAAGGTCGACCCCCGGCTGACCGGTCGGGAGCAGCGCGCCGCCAAGCTGACCTGGCTCGCCTGGTTCGGCCTCCAGATGGGCCGCGGCCTGCTCGGCCCCTTCACCCGGGCCGCCGCCGACCTCCTCGACCTCCGCCGCACCCCGCACCCCACGGAGCACAACCGATGATCTTCAAGGCGACGAAACCCACCACCAGGCCGGCCCTCCGCAAAGTCAGAACCACCCCGACCCTGCGCCCCCTGCACCACCGTCTCGACCCGCAGCGGGTCGAAGAGATCCCCTTCCACGCCCCGGACGGCGTACGCCTCGGCCTCACCCGCATCGACACCGGCGAGCGGGACCGCCCCGCGGTGCTCCTGCTGCACGGACACACGGCCTCCGCCGACATGTTCCTGCTGCCCGAGATCCGCAACCTCGTCGACGTCCTGCTCGACGACGGCTACGAGCCGTGGCTGCTGGACTGGCGCGGCAGCTGCCGCCTGCCCTACAACGCCACCGGCCAGAAATACACCTACGACGACGTCGCCCTCCACGACATCCCCGCAGCCGTCGCCCACATCCGCTCCCGTATCGGCGACGACCGTCCGCTGTTCGCCGTGGCCCACTGCATCGGCGCCCTCACCCTCTCCATGAGCATGACGGCGGGCCTGGTCCCGGGCCTGGCGGGCGTGGTGGCGCAGGGTGTGTTCCTCACCCCGAAACTCGGCGGCCGCACCTCGCTGCGCATGTCCCTGGCCCAAGAACTGCTCAAGTCCCGCCTCGACCACATCCCCGTCGACTTCCGCACGGTGGGTCTGCGTTCCAAGTACACGCCCCTGTTCGCACTGGCCTCCCGCAAGGCGAGCTGCCCGGACCCCACCTGCCAGATCCTGCACCACTCGGCATGGGGCACCGGCGCCTCGCTCTTCGTCCACGAGCACCTGACCGAGACCACCCACAACCGGCTGGCCGAACTCCTCGGCCCCGCACCCCTGTGGATCCTGCCGCACCTGCGCCGCATCGAACTGGCCCGCACCGTGGTCCGCTGGCACGACACCGACCACCGCTACGCGGCCCTGCCCCCCAACGCCCTGGACGCAGCCGGACACATCGACACCCCGCTGCTGCTCCTGACGGGCAGCGACAACGGCCTCTGGCTGGACTCCCAGCAGCTCTGCCGCGACGTCCTCGCCCGCCGCCACCCCCACCTGGACGTCACCTACGCCGAGATCCCCGGCTACGGCCACCTGGACACGTTCCTCGGCCGGGGTGCCGCCCTCGACGTCTTCGGACACATCCTCGACTTCCTCGGCGAACGCCGGTGACGAGGGCCCCGCCGACCGCTAACGTACTCGCCAGTAACCGGACCGTATCCAGGAGGCACCATGCCGCAGCTCGAAGTCGACGGCGCAGCCCTGACGTACGACGACGAGGGCCCCCGCGACGGCGACGGCGTGCCCCTGGTGTTCATCCACGGCTGGACGGCCAACCGCCACCGCTGGGACCACCAGATGGCGCACTTCGCAAAGAAGCGCAGGGTGATCCGCCTCGATCTGCGCGGCCACGGCGAGAGCGGCGGCGCGGGGGTGCCCACCGTCGCGGAACTCGCCACCGACGTCCTCGCCCTCCTCGACCACCTCGAGGTCGAACGGGCCGTCCTCGTGGGCCACTCCATGGGCGGCATGATCGCCCAGACCATCACCCTCGACCACCCCGAGCGCGTCGAACGCCTCGTCCTGGTCGACTCCATCGCCCGCATGACCTACAGCCGCGGCCGCGGCCTGCTGATGGCGGCCTCGACCCTCGTCCCCTACAAGCTGTTCGTCGCCACCAACATCCAGCGCGCCTTTGCGCCGGGCTACCCCCGCGAGGAGGTCCGCGCCTGCATCAAGGCCTCCGCCGCCACCCCGCGCGAGGTCGTCATGACGCTCTACGGCGCCATGCGCGCCTTCGACGTCCTGGACCGGGTCGGTGAGATCCGTATACCCACCCTCCTGATCCACGGCTACCACGACATCCAGCTGCCGGTGCGGCAGATGCTGCGCATGGCCAAGGCCTATCCGGACGCAGAGGTCCGCATCATCGACGCCGGTCACGAACTGCCGGTGGAGAAACCGGCGGAACTGACCACGGCCCTCGACCGTTTCCTGGTCGCCGCCCGCGGGTGAGGTGATCAGCGGGCCAGCCGGGCCCGGACACCGCCGACGGCGGCGGCCGGCCGGGCCGTGGCCCGCACGGACCGGCGTACCAGATGGGCATCGCGCCGCAGATCATGCGCGGCATGACGGCCACGCCAGGCCAGCGAGGGAGCACCCGCGGTGTCGTCGGCCGCGATCAGCAGACCGCCCAGCATCGACAGGTTCTTCAGGAAGTGGATGCGCTGCTGGGCGCGCTCCTCGGGGTCGTCCGCCTCCCAGAAACGGTGACCCGCAAGCGTCGTCGGCACCAGCGTGGCCGCGATGGCCAGCGCGGCCGGGCGGGGCAGACGGCCGCTGCCCAGCAGCAGACCCGCCACCACCTGCACGGCCCCGTTGAGCCGCACGAGCTGCTCGGTACGGTCCGGCAGGGCCTCCACCCGCTCGGTGACCGGCTGGGCCACGGGCTCGGCCACGGGAGCGACCTCCTCGGGAGCGCGCAGCGTGTTCAGACCACCGGAGACGAACATGGAGGCGAGCATGGGGCGGCCGACCAGACGCAGAAGACTCATGACCCTCTCCCGGGGGTGGGTGCGTGCAGAGACCCACCGGGTTCCCGCGTCGCTGTGGTCGATGCCACGCCACCGGAGCGGATGCGGGCATGTCCCTGCCCGAGCCGGCCAGCTACCGTCTTTCACAAGCCCCTGCCCTCTCCCACGCAGTACGGACGGCCCCCGCAGTGCTCGCAGACCTCTCCCCGCTCATCGCGGCGACCGCCCAGTGGCTGACCTGCGCCTACCCCTCGGGCGGCGGCGCACTGGCCTCGGCCCTGTGCGAGGTGCAGGCCCGCCAGGCCGTGACGGTCGCGGCATGGCTGCGCTACCCCACCCCGGTGGACGCCGCCCTGGTCGGCATGGCGGGCCCCGGAGGATCCGCCCGGCTCGACTGGCTCGCCGGCGCGGACGACGCCACCGGCCAGGACCTGGACGCCCACGCCTGGCGCACCTGGGTCGACGAGGTCGTGGCCAGCTGGGCGGCCTGTCTGCTGAGCGACCCGGAACTGGCCGGCCTCGCGGTGGCCGCGGTCGCCGAGGGCAGCCACACGGCCACGACGCCCGCCGCGTTCCGGCGCCTGGTCGCCCCCGACGAGAGCGACCGGAGGGCGGCAGCCCTGCTGCGCCACCCCGACCTGCTTGCCCCGGTGACCGCACTCCACCAGGACCAGCTGATGAACCTGCTCAAGCCGGGACAGCCCGTCTGAGAGTCGGCCGTTCAGGTGCCGGGCAGTAGTCCCGTCACTCGTGCTTGCCGCGCCCGCTCAGCGCGTCACGCATCCGGTCGACCAGCCCGGCACCCGGCGCCAGCAGTTTGTTGGCCGGAGGCGTGTCGGGTGCGGAGGGGTGCGGCCGGGTCGGCGCCAGCTTCTTGGCCTGGCGGACCTTGTCGCCCAGCTCGTCGAGCATCTGCGGAGTGCATGCCGTGCGCAGCTGGGGAAACAGGTTCTCCTCCTCGTCGGCGATGTGCGCACGGACCTCGCTCATCAGCCTCCCGACGAGACGGTCGAACTCGGCGTCGCCCGCGTCGCAGCTCTCCAGGTCCTTCATGATCTGCTCGGCGCCGGCGTGGTCGTCGATCTCCCTGTCCGCCATGGTGTTCCCGTTGACGAGGTGTTCCCGCACCGCCGGGTAGAGGTACTCCTCCTCGGCCACCGAATGCCGGACCAGTTCCATCGTGGCCTGGTCGGCGTACACCTTGCGGTCCTTGTCGCCGGACGGCAGCGCCTCGATCCGGCCGAAGATCTCCTCGACCTCCCGGTGATCGGTCATCAGTTCGTCGATGACGTTTCCACCGTGTCCCATCCCTTTCACCTCCAGCCAAGAAGCGGCGGCTCCCCGTCCGGATCCGCCGGAGCCCCCGAGTGCCCCGTCCCGCAGCGGGTTAACGGTGTGGGAGGCCGCCTTGTTGGAACTCGTACAGAGACATGGACGTATCCGGCAGGCCTCGGGAGGCCGGTGTGGCAGACGCGGTGGACGAGGCGCTCGGACGGGTCGTCAGGGAGGTGGCCGTCCGCGCGGAGCGGTTGTGGGAGGTCGCGCTGGCCCTGCACGCCGACCCCGAGTACGGATTCGAGGAACACCGGGCGGTGAGGCTGCTGAGCGGCGAGTTCGAACGCGAGGGGTTCACGGTGCAGCGCGACCTCGCGGGCCTGCCCACCGCCTTCGCCGCGCGGGCGGGAACCGTCCGCCGGCCGGCGGTGGCCCTCCTCCTGGAGTACGACGCGCTGCCCGGGCTCGGGCACGCCTGCGGCCACAACCTGATCGCCGCGGCCGGCCTCGGCGCCGCGCTCACGGCACGGGCCGTCCTCGGGGACGGCGCAGGCGCCGTATGGGCCGTGGGCACGCCCGCGGAGGAGGGCGGCGGCGGCAAGGTCACCGAGACCGACGCGGGCGTCTTCGACGACGTCGACGCCGCGCTCATGTTCCATCCCGGCGTCCACAACTGGCAGTGGGCGCCCCTGACCGCCCAGACGCAGTACCGCATCGGCTTCCACGGCCGAGCCGCTCACCCCACCGGGAACCCCACCGAGGGCATCGACGCCCTCGCGGCCCTCATCCAGCTGTTCAACGCCCTCGCCGCCGTCGGCCCACGCCTCCCGCAGGGGTCGCATGTCCAGGGCATCGTCACGGACGGCGGGCTGGCGACGAACATCGTCCCCGAGTACGCGGAAGGCCTGTTCGGCCTGCGCGCCGCGACGACCACCGCTCTGGAGGACCTGGCGGGCGAGGTGCTGACCTGTGCACAGGGCGTGGCCCGGGCCATGGGCACGACGGTCACCTTCGGACGGGCCACACCGCGCTACGAGCACTTCCGCGACAGCGCGGCACTGTCCCTACGGTTCGCCCGTCACCTGGCCCGCGCCGGCATCGACCTCACGCCACCGGCGCCCGGCGTGTTCCTGGGCTCCTCGGACATCGGCAACGTCAGCGGACGCGTGCCCGCGATCCACCCCTACGTCGCCATCATGGATCCGGACGGCTCCGACCACACCCCCGAGTTCGCCCTCGCGGCAGCCTCCGACCGCGCCCGCCGTGTGATGCTCGCCGCGACCGAGGCGCTGGCCTGCACAGCGGTGGAACTGCTCCTGTCGGCCGAGCTGCGCGAGCAGGCCTGGCGCGAGCACGGGGGCAGTGTCGCCGTCGAGGCCCGGCGCTGACGCGCCGTCGTCGGGCTGTGCCCGGTGCCGCCCGTCAGCCCGCGAGGGCGACGAGGAGGTCCTCCCGTCCGGGACCGGCCGGCATGTGCTGCTCGACCTCGGGGACAAGGCGGGACACGGCGTCGGCGATACCCGGAACCTGCAGCGCCCCCAGAGCACGGGGAACGAGATGGGCCACGGCACGCTCGGCCCGCAGGACGTCCGCATCGCGCCGGGCCGGCAGCGCGAGAGCTCTGGCACGGCTCCAGTCCGGGTGCCGGTAGGCGTGGCCTGCCGCATGGGCGTCCATGTTGTACACCTTCCCCGGCGGCGCACCCCATGCGCTCAGGGGGTGAGCAGCCGGTCCTGTTCCACCGGGGGCGTGCCGTCGTGCCAGGGCAGGGCCTTGCCGAAGCGCACCAACTCGCCGTAGAGCGCGGGATCGACGTGCTCGGCGAAGACCAGATCGAGCACGGCGCGGGCGGCCCGGGCGGGCGACTGGGCCTGGCTGTAGTCGCTGAACCAGGGGCGGGAGGTGGCGGTGTCGACCATGCCGGGGCACACGGAGGCGATCAGGGTGCCGGTCGCGAGGTCGTGCTCGCGGCGCTCGGCGGCGACCGCGCGGACGGCGGCGACCTGCGCGACCTTCGAGGGCACGTTCAGCCAGCGGGGCCAGCCCGCTTCCTCGGCGGTCTTGTCGTGGATCCGGCTCCGCCAGGCCTCGACGGCGGACTCGACCTGGTCGAGGCTCGCGCCGTCGAACAAGTGGTGCAGCCGCGGGTCGAGGTGCCCGAGCGTCCCCAGGCTGCTGGCCACCACCAGCAGACGGCCGCCCGTGCGCAGGATCGGGCCGAAGGAGCGCAGGATCGCGTGGGTGGCGGTGTTGGCGACGTCGATGAACTCGTCGGCCCGCGCGGCCTGGGACTCCTCGGGCAGCACGCGGGCGATCGCATTGGAGATCACGACGTCGACACCGCCGTACCGTGTGCGCAGTTCATCGGCGAGTGCCGTGACCGCGCCGGTGTCGCTGACGTCCAGGACCCGGCCCTGAACCTGGCTGCGGGTGCCGGGCAGTTGCGCCACCGCGCGGGCGGCGTCCGCCACGCGCCGCTGGTCGCGGCCGGTGAGCAGCACCAGGTCGTCCGGGCTCAGACGGGCCGCCAGTCCCTCGGTCAGTGCGCGGCCCAGCCCCTGGTTGGCGCCCGTGACAAGAGCGATTCGCGAAGCATTCATACCTGCCACGCTAAAAACGGCCACCTCCATGAGTCCAACGAAAGTTGGGCACAGCTGGTATGCGTAATCGTCATGGACTTCACCGATGTGTCGCTGACCGCGCTGCGGGTCCTGCGCGCGGTGGCCGAACAGGGAACGTTCACCGCGGCCGCCGCAACGCTGGGCTACACCCAGTCGGCGGTGTCCCGGCAGATCGCCACGATCGAACGGGCGGCAGGCGCGGAGCTGCTGGAACGGCGGCGCGACGGCGTACACCTGACCGCGGCCGGCCGCGTCGTGATACGCCGGGCAACGACCGTGCTCGACGAGATCGATGCGACTGCGCGCGAACTGTCCGGCCTGCCCGAGCAGTCCGGCACGGTCCGTCTGGGGTGGTTCCCCAGCGCCGGAGCCGTCCTGCTCCCCACGGCCCTGGCCATGCTGCGCCGCACGGACCCAGGGATCGACGTCGTCAGCCGGGAAGGCACCACCCCGGCGCTGGTGCGCGCCCTGCGAGCCGGCACCCTGGACCTCGCCCTCCTGGCCTCGATGCCACCGTTCCGCCCACCGGACACCGACTCGCCCCCGCTCGCCCTGCAGACGCTCAGCGAACGTGCCCTGCTTCTCGCGGTGCCCGCCGGCCACCCCCTGGCCCGCGGCGACTTCGTCGACGTCGACGACCTGCGCGGGCAGCGCTGGATCGGGAGCGCCGGCTCAGGTCAGGACCGGCTGATGGGAGTGTGGCCCGGCCTCGACGAGCGACCCGAGGTCGCCCACACCGCCCGCGACTGGCTGGCCAAGCTCCATCTCGTCGCCGCCGGCTGCGGCCTCACCACCGTGCCCGCGACACTCGCCCCCGCCGCGCCGCCAGGCGTACGCATCCTCCCGGTTCGCGGCGGACCCCAGGAACAACGGCGCCTGCTCCTCGCCCGCCTCCCGCACCCACCCACCGAACCGGTCATGCGCGTGGCAGCCGCCCTCCGCGCCGCAGCCCTCGACGCCCCAGGCGCGCACAGCTGAAACAGCGTCGGGAGCCGCGGACGGTGCGGCTCCCGACGCTGGAAACAGTGGTACAGCCGACGCTATGCGCGGGGCCGTTCGAAGGTGAGGAGCAGGCCTTCGACCGCGCCGGGGCCGATACGCCCCTTGACGTCGGCGGAGGTGATCGCCTTCAGGCCCCAGCCGTCCTCGGCATGCTTGTTGAGAACCTTCTCCAGCTTGTCGCTGTCCAGCGCGTCACCGATCAGCGACTCCCTGAAACTGACGACCTTGTACTCATAGGTGTAGCCGCTACTCATACCTGCGTGCCCTCCGGTGTGTTGTTGCACTGCCCGGGGCCAGCCAATCATGCTGCTAGGCGGGCCGCACTGGCGGGCGGACCGTCCGGCCGCCCACGACGCCGGCTCCCTTTCCACACGCAATTGCCGCCGACCGCAGGGTCGTGGGAATTCGCTCGCGGCACCAGGTGATCGCTTCTAACCTGCGACAGGTGATGACAGCTGAAGACGTGCTGTCGGTCCTGACCCTGCTGCGACGGGCCGAGGCCGACATCTGGATCGGCGGCGGCTGGGGGATCGACGCTCTGATCGGAGAACAGACCCGAGACCACCGCGACCTGGACCTGATGCACCGCCAGGACCAGGAAGCCGCCGTCATGGCGGTCCTCTCCGAGCAGGGTTTCGCTGAGAGCCTCAACTGGCGGCCCGTCCGGTTCGTCGTCACCGACGCGGCCGGACGGGACATCGACCTCCATCCGCTGATCTTCAAAGACGACGGATCCGCAGAACAGGCATCAACCATCCCGGAGCATCCGTTCATCTACCCCTCCTCGTGTTTCGTTTCGGGCACCATCGGGGGATCGGCGGTCCCGTGTCTGTCTGCCGCGCAGCAGGTCTTCTTCCATCAGGGGTATGAGCCGTCCGATCGTGATCGGCACGACATGGCGCAACTCCGCCGAGTCTTCGGGATCGCCACCCACTTCTGAACCGGAAGAAGGAGGCATGGTCCGGTGACCCAATCCACCTGACAGGATCGGAGCCATGTCGATCGATCCGCTCCTGGCCAGAGCCCGCAGTCTCTGGGAGGACCTGGCCGGAGTGCCGGTCCCATTCCTGTCGAGCGGCGGTGTCAACGTGGCTGTCTCCCCGGAATCCGGGATGTGCCCGGCGGGCTGGGTCGGCGTAGTGGCCCTGGGCGGATCGGCGATCGTGACCGTGCCCAGCGACAGCGCTGCTGCGATCGTTCGCGACCCACTGCGGGTACTTCCGGTGGAGGCTGTCGTGGACGCGGCTTCGGTCCGCGCGGTGCTGCCCGTGAGCAGAGTGCTCGGGCCGGCCGTGTTGGCGTACCTGTCCCCGGAACGTTTCCGGCCAGTGCACGCCGGTTTGTCGACGGTGGAGCAACTGCCTGCCGATGACCGGGAGTTGAGGCGACTGGAAGAGGCGGCAGGACCCGAGGACGCCAGTGAGGCCGGTCTGGACGAGATCACGTCGCCCGCGTTTGTGGTCCGAGAACACGGTCAGGTGATCGCCGCCGCGGGATACCGAACCTGGCCGTGCAGAACCGCTCACGTCAGCGTGCTGACCGCACCACAGGTGCGAGGGCGCGGACTTGCCCGGGCGACGGGCTCCGCGACGGCCGCACACGCCCTCGCTGCCGGGCTGCTGCCGCAGTGGCGCGCCCGGCGTCCGGCCTCCCGCCGCGTTGCGGCCGCACTGGGCTTTGCAGAACTGGGCGCACAACTCAGCATCGAGTTGGCGCGGCACTCGCCCCGTCGGTCGTGATCTCTCGGTGCTCCCGCACGAGGGACGGGTGCGGCATCCCTCATGGATGCGCACCCGTCCGGCGGTGGTTGCCGAAGGCGTCAGCAGCAGCGGCTGTGCGGGTGCTCCTCCCGGTGCTGGGCGCGGAGCACCAGATACTCGCGGCGGCTGGGGACCGGAGCGAGCGGGTGGTGGCGCCGGTGCCGTTCGCAGTAGCGGTCGTACTCCGCCTCCCCGGTCAGCTCACGCAGATACCAGCGCACCCTCCGCGCCCAGCCCCTCATGTTCATCTGACTCCTCGTGGAGACTCCGTCCTTTCAGGGCGGAGGGAAAACGGACTCTTGCGGAGCAGGGAAAGGAGGGGGGGCTTCGCCTTCTGGGGGAAGGACCGTGCTCCGACCCGTAGGTTTGATCTTTACCTGTGGGCTCACTGGCAGTGTCGGCCTGTGGGGCCGGTGTAAGACCTCAACGGAGAACTCCGGGCGGACAGTCGACGACGAAGCAGGAATCCCACGGGGCGACCCGTGGAATCTCCTGCCTTTGGGCGAGAGAGCGTCAAGAGCCTGCCCACACTAGCGGCGGCTTGCCGGCCTGCTCGGGCCGGTCGATACGGGACTCGACGTACGGCGACTCGGTCGTCGGCAGCGGATGCGGCGACCGTACGGCCCGGACCTGCCCGCACGACAGCGCGAGGCACTCGTCCTGCGCCACTGGCTCGGACTGAAGGAGAGCGAGATAGCCGCCGCCATGGGCATCTCCTGCGGTTCGGTCAAGACACACAGCGCGCGTGGCATCGCCGCACTGAGCCAGGTGATGGAGGCCCGGCGATGAACGACACCTCACCGGACCGCACGGAACAGGACCCGACGGGACGGCCCTCGACGGAACACTCCGGCGCGGGCAGCCCTGGAACCCCGGGAGGGTGGTTGGCCGGGCGGATCTGAGGGCCCAGCCCGCCGAGCGCTCTTCCGACGGCTCAGCCCGACACGGACACGGATCGCAAACTTCATCGATCCGCCTGATAGTGAAGGAAGGGGGCATAGCGCTAAACTCCCGCAACCTACGTGGGGAAGGTCCGGGCATGCGACGGTGGGCCGAGTTCGTTCTGAGGCACCGCAAGGCGGTTGTGGCGTTCTGGGGACTGGTGCTCGTCGCCGGCATCCTGCTGGCCGGCCGGACGACGGACCGGCTGACGATCGACTTCTCCCTGCCGGGCCAGCCCGGGACGGTGACGGCTCACCGCATCGAGCGTGCCTTCGGCAGCGGCGGTGACACGAACCCCTATCTGATCTCGGTCACGCTCCCCGCAGGGCAGACCATCACCGGTCACGAGAGGGATGTCGGGCGGGCGTTCACAGCCGCAGGCACAGCCGTCCCTGGCCTACGGGTGATCGACGAGGCGAACACCGGGGACAAGGCGTTCCGGACGAAGGACGACCGCACGGCCTACGCCCTGGTCTTCTACCGGTTCAACCCGTCACCCAGCCAGAAGCTGCTGACCGATCCGATCCGGTCGGCGGCGCAGAAAGCCGTACCGACGGGCGCTGCGGTCGGCGTGACGGGTGAGGACGTGCTGGCCTCCGGCGGCGACAACGGCGGCGGGCCCGGCGTCCTCGGGGAGACGCTCCTCGGCGCTGTCGGCGCTCTGGCCGTACTCGCCTTCGTGTTCGCGTCCTTCCTGGCCCTGCTGCCGCTGGTGGTGGCGGCGGTGTCGATCCTCGCGACCTTCGTGATGCTGCTGCCGCTCACCTATGCGACCGATGTGTCGTTCATCGTGCAGTTCCTGGTCGCCCTCATCGGCCTGGGCGTGGCGATCGACTACTCACTGCTGTTCGTCACCCGCTGGCGCGAGGAGCGCGATCACGGCCGGGACAACCACGACGCGGTCGTCGTCGCGATGGAACGCGCCGGGCACGCGGTGGTGTTCAGCGGCGTCACCGTCGCGATCGGTCTGTTGGCGCTGGTGGTCCTGCCGGTCCCGTTCATGCGGAGCATGGGCTACGGCGGAGCACTCATCCCGCTGGCAAGCGTGCTGACGACGCTTACGCTCACCCCGGCCATCCTGGGCGGCGTCGGTCCGAAGGTCGACTGGCCGAAGATCCGGCACGAGGACCGGGCCAGCCGCTTCTGGAGCCGGTGGACCGCCGCCGTCGTACGACGCCGCTGGATCGCGGCCGCCACCGCGCTGGCCGCACTGTTCGCCCTGACCGGGGTCTTCCTCGGCATCAAGATCGGCCTCGCCTCCTCCGAGTCGCTGGCCAAGAGCGGCCCGGCCTACGAGAGCCTGCAGACCCTGGAGCGCGGCGGTGTGCCGACCGGCGCCCTGACCCCCATGGAGGTCCTGGTCCGCACCGACCAGGCCCGCACGGCCGCCGCCAGGCTGGCCGGGATCGACGGCGTGAGCAGCGTGCTCCTGCCGTCCGGGCCGGCCGGCAACCGCGCCGGGCAGAGCATCGTCGTCGTCATCCCCGACCACGAGACCGTGAACTCGCAGAGCGTGGGCGTGGTCAAACGGGTCAAGACGGCCGCGGACGGCCTGCCCGGCGTCATCGGCGTCGCCGGCATCGGCGCGGCACAGATCGACTTCATGCACGCCGTCTACGGCAACTTCCCGCTGATGCTCACGATCATCGCGCTGCTGACCTACGTCCTGCTGGTGCGCGCCTTCCGCTCCCTGCTGCTGCCGCTCAAGGCGGTCCTGCTGAACCTGATCTCGCTCGCGGCGACCCTCGGCGTGATGGTGATCTTCTGGCAGGACGGTCACGGCTCCGACGCGGTCTTCGGCATCGCGGCCACCGGCGCGATCACCTTCTGGATCCCGCTGATGGTCTTCGCGTTCCTGTTCGGGCTGTCCATGGACTACGAGGTGTTCATCCTCTCCCGCATCCGCGAGGAGTACGACACCGGCCGCTCCACCGACGCCGCCGTGATCGAGGGCCTCGGCCGCACCGGCCGGCTGGTCACCAGCGCCGCGCTGATCCTCTTCCTCGCCTTCGCCGCGCTCGCCTCCGGCCCCGGTACTGATCTGAAGACGCTGGCGACGGGCCTCGGTATCGGCATCCTTCTCGATGCGACCATCGTTCGGATGTTGTTGGTTCCGTCGCTGGTCTCGCTGTTCGGCCCGTGGAACTGGCACCTGCCCGGGTGGGCGGCCCGCCTGCTGCGTGTGCCACCGTCGTATCCGCACCCGGAGGCAGTCAAGCCCAGGGCACAGCAGCCCATGAGCTGACCGCGCGCGGAGCAGACGGCTGCCGTGCCGCAGATCCTTCAGGCGTCCAGGCCGGGGGCTTGCTCGTCGCTGCACGCCACGGCCTTGGCGGAGGGCCACTGTGCCAACGAGATCATCCCCGTCACCCGGCGGATCAGATAGAAGGCCAGAGGCAGTTCGGCGAACACGGCGAGCGCCGCCGACAGCCAGATCTCCGAGGTGCCGAAGGCGAGAGACACGTCGAACCACGCGTCGCAGATCAAAAGCAGAGCCGTTGCGAGAGCCGCCACGATGACGGCGCGGTGCCGATGCCATCCGAGAAGCGCGGTGGACGCCATCGCGACCACGAGCAGGACGTCGAATCCCACCCACGTGACGCGCCAGTGATGGACCTGGTACCCGGAGGGCAGCTTCACCGCCAGCAGCACGGTCCAGGGGACGAGACCGACGGCGCAGACGGTCAGCAGTTCCAGGGTGTGTCGCCGGTGCCGGCGTATCCGCTCGAGCAGGTCGCTGTCCGGGGCCGGTGCAGCGGCCCGTATGCGGTTGCCGGCCTGTACGTCGCTCATGTCGCCCGTTCCGTTCTCGCCTGTTCCGGGGTGACGCCGGTCGGGGCTGTTGTGCAGGCGTCCTGTGGTGCAACAGCAGTACTGCCGGGTTAATGCCCGCCCCGAGGACGGCAGGCGCCGGCCATGGCGTGCGGGAAGCAGGAAGCGGAAGGAGATCGCCCCTCCTGCGCACGTCATGTCGTGACGTTCGCGCTGCCGCGTGAGGCGTCTTCGTCGGCGTGCGGCGTGACGACACCTCGTCTGCCGGCACGGTCCATCTCGCGCCATTCGGGCCGCAGTCCCGTGAGGTTCGTCGTGAGGAAGTACACGGTCCCACAGGCGAGCAGCACCGGCACGAGCCCGACAGAGGCCACCGCCGCCCCGGCGAGGAGTCCGCCAAGAGGGATTCCGGCCCAGGCCAGCGAGTCACCGAGCGCGTTGACCCGTCCCAGCATCCGGCGCGGCACCCGCTCGAAGAGGACGGCCCCCAGCACCGGGTTGAGGAAGCCCGACCCGAATCCACTGACGGCGAAGACGGTCAGTACCGCCCCCAAGGGGGCATCGGCGGCGAGGATCAGGAATCTCGGTGCCCCGGCCAGCAGGAACCCCGTGAAGAACACCGCCCTGCGGGGCAGCCGGTGCGCGGCCACCGCAGCGATCAGGCTTCCACCGACTGCCGCCGCTCCCATCACGCTGCCGGTCAGTCCGATGGCAGTCGGCCCGTTGCCGGACACTCTGGCCCAGACGGGCATGAGCACCGTGGCGAACGCCGCGTCCAGCAGGTTGGTGATCCCCACCATGACGATCACGGTGAGAAGCAACGGCTCGCCGCGCAGGAAGGTGAAGCCCGCGCCGAATCGCCGCCAGTAGCCCGATCCTGTCTCCCCGGCCTGCGATGAGCACTCTTCCACTGCACGACCCATGCCGCGGGGCAGTGCCAGAGCGATGATCACCGATCCGAGAGCGAAACAGCCTGCGTTGGCGACGAGCCCGGTCAGAGGCCCGAGCAGCGCCACGAGGGAGCCGCCGGCCGCCGGGCCGATGGTGGAGGCGAGCCTCTCGGTCACGCCGGACAGCCCGGTGGCCCGTTCCAGCGGTACCCTGCCGCGCTCTGCGGCTTCCGGGACCATGACCTGCTTGGCCAGGTCGCCGGGGCCGCGGGCGGCGCCGATCACTGCGACCAGGACCAGCAGGAGCGGAAAGGACAGGAGGTGCAGGGCGTGGAGCAGGGGAACCGCGGCGGCGGCCGTTGCGCTGACCAGATCCGTGGTCCAGGACACGGCCCGCGGCCCGATCCGGTCCACCAGGGGCCCGGTCAACGCCTTGACCAGCACATAGGGAGTCATTTCGCAGAAGGTCACCAGCCCGGTGCGGGGGGCGCTGCCGGTCGTGACGAGAACGAACCAGGGCAGCGCCACGGCCGAGATCCGAGTGCCGGTCAGCGACACGGCCATGGCCGCCAGCACGCCGCCCAGCGGCCGTAAGGACCGCTTGCCGGACCTGCCCTCGGCGTCCGGGAGGTCTTCCCTCATGACGCCTGCGTTCCCGTCGTTTCCCCGCGACCGGAACGGGCGGCCGGCACGGCGGGCGCATCCAGTTCAGGCAGCACGTGCGTGACCACTGCCACCCGCTCGGCGCCCTCGGGGGCATCCGCTGTCGCCTCCGGCGTATCCCACCGGTAGCGGGCGACGACCTCCCTCAGCTCCTGCCGCAGGGCGACGGCCTCTTCGGGCGTGAGCCGCAGAGCCCAGTCGCTCATGTCGAAGGTGTCCCGCCAGGCACGGGGCATCGTCTGCAGCTCGTTCAGCGTCCGCTGGGCACGCAAGGTGTAGATGGCGGCGACGGACTGCAGGTAGGCAAGAGCGGCCTCGGGCTCTCGGTCAGCCAGGTCCCGGTCGCTGAACTCGGTTATCTGATGCACTGAACGCCACCAGCGCTCGCGTGCGTTGCCGCGTTCCGTGTCCTCCTCGACGAAACCGGCCGCGCCGAGCTGACGCAGGTGATAGCTGGCGGTCCCGGAGTTGACGCCCAGCCGCTCCGCGAGCCGGGTAGCCGTCGAAGGCCCGTACTTCCGAAGCAGTCCGACCAGGTGCACACGCACCGGGTGCGCCAGGGCGCGCAGCCCCTTGGCATCCAGAACGACTGCGTCTGCTGCGCCTTGTGGGCCTTCTGGGGCCGCCCCGATGTCTGTCATGTCGCGCACTCTAGACCGCAAAGAGTCCTTCGCAAAGACCCCTTCGCGAAGAACTCTTTGCAGCTGTGCGCCAGTTGACCTTGCGCCCACACCTGGTGTCGCCCCGCCTTGCCGGTCCTGCCGCGGTGCGCCGCCCCCGGCCGCGTATCCAGCACGCGTCGGCCACGCCCAGCGCCTCGCGGAACACTTCCCTCGGAGCGGCAGTTTCTTGGCGGATGGGCATGATCGGTTTCGGGTCGTATGTCTGTTTGGCGTCGACGGTACGTTGATCGACGCCGTGGACAACCAGCGCCGGGTCTGGGAAGCGTGGGCCACGCGACACGGACCGGACCCTGAGGCGGTGTATCGGGTCGCACTGCGGACGAGGCCGATGGAGACCTTTGCCGCCGTCGCCCCGGATCGGAACCCGCGGGAGTGCCTGGCCGCGTTGCACGAACTGGAGGACGGCGACGTCCGGTCCGGCGTCTATGGCGCGTTCGAAGGTGCGGCTGAGCTGTTGTCGGCCCTGACTGTGGGGCGCTGGGGGTTGGTGACCTCGAACTACGAGCACCGGGTACGGGGGCGATTCGCCCGGACTGGGCTGACGATTCCGCGTGTGGTGGTGGATGCCGCCGCCGTCGACGAAGGCAAACCGTCACCGGTCCCTTATCTGCCGGCCGCGGAGCGACTCGGCGCCGAGCCGGGGGAGTGCCTGGTCATTGAGGACGCGCCCTCCGGGGTCGACTCTCGCGTACCCAGGAGCTCGACAGGTTCCTGGGGTTCCCGCAACGCCTCCACAGCATGTTCCAGGCCGGGCGTACCGCTTGACGGCGGGTCCCAGCCTCGGTATGTACATGCCAGAGGATTGGTATGGACCAACTCTGCGGCTTCATGCGCCAAGCCGGCGCCCACCCCCCAGTGGAGGCAGCACATGCGAAGACCGTCGGTACTTCTCGCCCTGTTCGCCGGGCTGCTCCTCCTGGTCCTGGCCCCACCCGCTTCCGCCGCGGCCACACCGAACGCCGCCTTTTCCAAGACCTCGACGTGGGACGGCGGTTACCAGGGGGCGTACACCATCACGAACGCCGGCAGCACCACCCTGTCGGGCTGGAGTGTCGAGTTCGACCTGCCATCCGGCACCACCGTCGGCTCGTACTGGGACGCACTGCTCACCCAGAGCGGCAACCACTACACCTTCAAGAACCGTGAGTACAACGGCACATTGGCGCCGGGTGCCTCCACTTCCTTCGGGTGGGTGTCCAACGGCACCGGAACGCCCACCGGCTGCAAGCTCAACGGAGCGTCCTGCACGGGCGGTTCGAGCACCGAAACCACACCGCCCAGCGTCCCGGCCGGAGTCACGGTCGGCTCCGCGACCTCCTCCTCCCTGACCGTGCGGTGGAGCGCCGCGACCGACGACTCTGGGTCCGTCGCCGGTTACGAGATCTCGCGGGACGGCGGCACGCCAGTCACTGTGACAGGCACCTCCTACACGGCCACCGGCCTGCAGGCCGCCACGAGCTACGCCTTCCGCGTGCGGGCCCGCGACGCCGCGGGCAACGTCTCCGCCTACTCCGCGGCCGTCAGCGGCACGACCTCTACCGGCGGTCAGCAGCCGAGCGGCGGTCTGTTCACCGCGCCGTACATCGACATGGGGGCGTGGCCCACGCCGAGCATGCCCGACATGGCCTCCGCGAGCGGCGTGAAGAGCTACACGATGGCCTTCATCACCGCCTCCGGCTGCAAGGCGATGTGGTTCAACGCCTACGACCCGCGCGACGGCTGGGCCAAGGACCAGATCGACGCCATCCGGGCCGCCGGGGGAGACGTCAAGGTCTCCTTCGGCGGCGCCAGCGGAATCGAACTGGCCCAGGCCTGTGGCTCGGTGGACACGCTGTACGCCGAGTACAACGCGGTGGTGACCGCGTACAGCCTGAAGTACGTCGACTTCGACATCGAGGGCGCGGCCTCCGCGGATCCGGCCTCCGTCGCCCGCCGCTCCCAGGCCCTGGCGCGCCTGCAGCAGGCCCACCCGGGGCTGCGGATCTCGCTGACACTGCCCGTCCTCCCGGAGGGGCTGACCTCGGACGGCCTGAACGTCGTGCAGTCGGCGCGCGACGCCGGAGTCGACCTGGACGTGGTGAACGTGATGGCCATGGACTACTACCGCAGCGTCGACTACGGCGACGCCGCCGTCCAAGCCGCACAGAGCACCTTCACCCAGCTGAAGTCGCTCTTCCCGAGCAGGACCGACGCCCGGCTCTGGGCGATGGTCGGAGTGACGCCCATGCTCGGACAGAACGACGACGGCCACATCTACGACCAGGCCGACGCCCGCCAGCTGGTCTCCTTCGCCCAGAGCAGGCACCTGGGAGAGCTCGCGTTCTGGGAGGCGACCCGGGACCGCAACGCCTGCACGGGCGCGCTCTACCAGTGCACCAACATCCCGCAGTCCCCCTACGAGTTCGGGAAGATCTTCTCCGCCTACACCGGCTGAAGCGACGTCCGCACGCTGCCCGAGCGGGCGCGGGCGGCTTGATCGACGCAACGGTTCCGGCCGGTCGGACGCGACACGTCGCTGTCCGCCCGGCCGGAACTGTCATGACGTAGATCACGCCGGAATACGGCTCGATCTTGGAATGCGCGGTCTGCTGCCGCTGCTGCACTGTTCATGGGCTTGCCCTGTTTGGGGGTGCGCAGGGCAATGGTGCTCGACGCGGCCTGCCGTGGGATCTGGACGACCTCGGCGGTTCTCCGCTCCCTCGTCCCTGCACTGCTTGCGTTGAAAGGTTCACCCGCACCATGCCTCTGGCTCTGCTGGCCCTGGCTGTCGTCGCCTTCGGCATCGGCACCACCGAATTCGCCACGATGGGCCTCCTGCCCCAGATCGCCGACGGCGTCGGTGTGTCGGTGCCACACGCCGGCAACCTCGTGTCGGCGTATGCGCTCGGTGTCGTCGTCGGTGCCCCCGTACTGACCGGCATCGGTGCACGCATACCGCACAAACGGCTCCTGCTGCTCCTGTCGGGGCTGTTCGTGGTCGGCAACATCGCGTCCGCGCTCGCACCCGACTTCGGTCTGCTGTTCGCCGCGCGTTTCCTGGCCGGGCTGCCGCACGGCGCACTGTTCGGCGTCGGTGCGGTCGTCGCCTCACGGCTGGTCGCCCCCGAGCGAGCTGCGCGCGCCGTCTCCAAGATGTTCCTCGGACTGACCGTCGCGAACATCGTCGGCGTGCCTGCCGGCACCGCTCTCGGCCAGCAGCTCGGCTGGCGGTTCGCCTACGGTGCCGTCGCCGTCATCGGCCTCGTCGCCCTCGCCGCGCTGGCCCTCTTCGTCCCCCACCAGCCACGAGGCGGCCAGTCCGGCATCCGGCACGAGGTGCGGGCGATGGGGAACAGGCAGGTCGCGATCGGCCTGGCCACGGCCGTGGTGGGATTCGGCGGGTTCTTCGCCGTCTACAGCTATCTGGTGCCGATGCTGACGCACCTGACGGGCATCTCCGACTCCTCGACCACCCTGGTCCTCGCGCTGTACGGCGTCGGCATGACGCTCGGCACCCTGATTGCGGGCCCCCTCACGGACCGCGCCCTGCGCCCGACGCTCTACGGGGGCCTCGCCCTGCTCGCCGCAGCCCTGGTGACCTTCTTCTTCACCGTCCACAGCACCGTCCCGGCCCTGGTGACGATCACCTTCATCGGTGCGATGGGCGCCTTCGTCACCACACCCGTCCAGATGCTTCTCATGGCCAAGGCGAAGAACGCGCCGACGATGGCTGCGGCCTCCAACCACTCCGCCTTCAATCTGGCCAACGCGGGCGGCGCCTGGCTCGGCGGACTGGCCATCTCCGCAGGCTGGGGCTGGGCATCCCCCAACCTCGTCGGCGCCGCCCTCGCAGTGGCGGGCCTCGGCCTCGCTTTCACGGGCGGCCTCATGGACCGGGGCGACCGACGCTCCGAGGTGATCACTTCCTCCGCCGCAGAAGCCCCGACGGAAGCGGGACACACCACGGAGGCAGCCCAACCGTCGGGAACGCCTGGAGAGCGGGGGGTAGCCGCCGGCCTTCGGCGCCCCATTGGTGTTGGCCCGTAAGAGCGAGCCGGGAGCAACCCTCACAGGCGGTCCTGGCGTGGTTGTGGGGGAGGGGCAGGCGCGAAGGGGGCGGGTGTGCAGTTCATCGAGGTGACCGGCCTGGCCGGGGTGCGATCGGCCGTCATCAGGTTCACGCGGCCGCAGACGGGGCTGACCTTTGTGCTCTTTCCCATGGTTCACCTCGGGGAGGCAGCCTTCTACCGGGAAGTGGCGGCACGGTTGCGCCGCGACTGCGACCTGGTGGTCGCCGAGGGCGTTGGGGAAGGCTCGCCCGGCGCCGACGCCCTGGTCGCGTCGTACGAGCGACTCGACGGACATGAACGCCTGGGTCTGGTCGTGCAGGACATCGACTTCGAGGCGCTCGGGCTGCCCGTCGTGTGCCCCGACATGAGCGGAGCGCAGTTCCAGGAAGGGTTCCGTCGGCTGCCACTGAGGGAACGCGCGATGGTGGCCACGGTGGTGCCGGCCATGACGGCCGCCATGCGGCTGCTGGGGACACGTCGCTGGCTCGCCCGGCACCTCGCCGTCGAGGACCTGATGAGCGAGAGCGAGCAGGCCGTGGCGGACTTCTGGCCGGGCCTGGACGACCTGGTTCTCCGGCGCCGCGACCGATTGCTGGCCAAGGCCCTGACCGACTTCGACCGGGGTTACGCCGGACGGACCGGCCCGTTCGCCATCGCCGTCGTCTACGGCGCCGGGCACATGCGTGCCGCCTCCGAGACTCTGACCGGCCTCGGTTACCACGCCGCGGACGCCGAGTGGATCACCGTATTCACCCTCGACCCACCCGACAGACCAAAGCCCCGAGGCGAGTAGGAGGGGCCGGCGAGCTGATCGACCGGACACGGCGGATGCCGTCCTGCCCGATTCCGGTCTGCGGCAGGCGCCGGTCGATGCTGCCGTCCAAGCGTGTTTACGCTGGTCAGGGCGGTCCTTGGAGGGCGCTGTGCGGCACAGTACGAGACGAGGCCGGTACAGCCGCCGGGCGTCCGCTTGAGCCCACGCCGTGGGGATACCCGGCGGGTATGACCAAGCTGCATCTTCCAGGGCGGAAACATCAGGACGGCACCGACGAGGCCCCGGCTTCCCGGGACCCGGTGCCGTCACCGGAGGAAGCAGGACCGGACCGGGAGGTCGAACGGGCTGCTCCGGACACGCCGACGAAGCTGCCGAAGGGCGCCTGGGTCGCCGTACTCAAAGGCAGCTTGAAGGAGTTCAAGGACGACGAGCTGGCGGACCGGGCCGCGGCGCTGACCTACTACGGCGTGCTGTCCTTGTTCCCGGCCCTCCTGGTGCTGGTTTCCCTGCTGGGGATCACCGGCAAGTCGGCCACCGACAAGGTGCTGAACAACCTCAGGCAGCTGGCTCCCGGCTCGGCACGCGACATCATCACGCGGGCCGTCGAACAACTGCAGAACAACGCCGGGACCGGCTCGGTGATGGCTCTGGTCGGCATCGTGCTGGCGGTGTGGTCGGCGTCCGGGTACGTGGCCGCCTTCATTCGTGCTGCGAATGCCGTCTACGACATGCCGGAGGGCCGACCGGTGTGGGCGATCCTGCCGATGCGGATCGGTGTGACCGTGGTGCTCATGGTGCTGGCGGTGATGAGCGCGCTGATCGTGGTCTTCACCGGTGCGCTGGCCCGCCAGACCGGGCAGGCGCTCGGGATCGGGGACACCGCGCTGACGGTGTGGTCGATCGCAAAGTGGCCCGTACTGGTGCTGCTGGTCACCGTCATGATCGCGATCCTGTACTGGGCCACCCCGAACGCCAAGGTCAAGGGCTTCCGGTGGAT
The DNA here is from genome assembly GCF_000720765.1 of Streptomyces sp. NRRL S-646. GTDB lineage: Bacteria > Actinomycetota > Actinomycetes > Streptomycetales > Streptomycetaceae > Streptomyces. The sequence goes on along the minus strand of NZ_JODC01000021.1, from coordinate 11,825 downwards.
CACACCAGGCAGCCTGCTGGCCCTGGCGATCTGGCTGGCCGCCTCCGCCGGGTTTGCGTTCTACGTCGCCAACTTCGCCTCGTACAACAAGACCTACGGCACCATGGCCGGCGTCATCGTCTTCCTCGTCTGGTTGTGGATCAGCAACCTCGCGATCCTGCTGGGCCTGGAGTTCGATGCCGAGACCGTGCGGCAGCGGGCCATCGCCGGCGGCCACCCGCCCGAGGCCGAGCCCTACACTCACCCCCGCTCCACCCGGACCTGGGACGAGGAGGACATCCGCCGCCTGGACGACATCTGACCGGACAGAGCCCGGCGGCGAGGGCGAGAGAATGCCGGCCGCCGCCGGGGAATGTCGCGGTCAGCGTGCCAAGCGGTGCTTTCGTCCGCCACGGCGGAAGCGCACGGCGCCGTAGGCGAGGTCGGCGAGCAGCACGACGGCGCCGATGATCAGCAGGTAGAACAGGCCGTGCGCGGCGACTCCGATGATGCCCAGAACGAGGGCCACGATGATGAGGAACAGAAACAGACTCATCGGCGCTCCAGCGGCTTCATCGACTTCTCAGCGGCGGCGGCTCAGCGACGGGCCAGACGGCGTTCACCGCCTGCTCCTGGCGCGTAGTCGAGTTCGTAATGCGCGAAGATCTCCGGCTCGTCCGCGGCAGGCAACTCGCCGTCGGTGTCGATCGCGGGAGCCGTCTTCACCACGTCCTTGGGATGAGCGATCTTGAGATAGCCCGGCCCGACGGTCGCTCCGGACAGCGGCACGAAAACCAGGCGCCGACGGGTGGGAAGACCCACGGTCACCGTGGCGAAGAAGGGCTGGTCTGTCGCGGTGTCGACGTAGACGGCCTCCAGGGTGCCGATCTTGTGACCGCGGGGGTCGACCACGCCGTGACCACGCCATTCACGAATGTCGCCTGCCTCGAACATCATGGACCTCCACCAGAGGAGTACCCCTGAACGTGTCCCTGATATCCCTGCCGACAGGTGGCGTGCGGCCAGGCCGCCCTCGCTGTGGGGTGCGGTCAGTGGCGTTCCGGATCGAATTCCAGTACTTGTGTGAGCCGGATGTTGTTGCCCGAGGGGTCGCGTAAGGACGTGTCGATTCCATACGGCTGCACCGTCGGCGGGTCGTTGAACTCGACACCTCGGGCGGACAGCTCGTCATAGGCGGCCTTGGAGTCGCGGTCTCCAAGAACAGGGTGCCGCCCGCACCCTTGGCCACCAGATCGGACAGCTGGGCACTGCTCGCCTCATCCAGCATCGGCTGCCCCGGAACGGGCATCAGCACCAGCGCCGGGCCGTCCGCACCCGGCGGCGCCACACACAACCAGCGGAAGCTCGATGCCTCCATCGTCACGTCCGCCCTGACCTCCCAGCCGAGCTTGGTGGTGTAGAAGTCGAGCGCTTCGTCCTGGTCGTGCACCCAGAACTGAGCATTGGCGGTCTTGATCGTGACCATGGTCGCTCCTTGGTCGATTGCCTGGGAACGACGCTTAGGGATCCTGGCTGAACTGGATCGAATCCGAGTTCGCAGCCCTGCGCTACTTCGCGCTGAACGGCACCGATCATCGCACCCACGACGAGCAGAACGCCGACATCGCCGCCTACATCCGCTGGCGGAACAGCCGGGCCGAGCCGAAGACCCGCTTCGCGCCCGAGTCATCGATCCGTCAGTGGACCGAATACCCGGCCAAGGCTGCGTGACAAGCCACGAGCTCAGTCGATTGCCCCACGGCGGCAACGTGCACCTTGCCATGGCGAAGGGGCCGATAGTCTCGGGGAATCTTGGTTCGGATATCGCTACGCACGGAGGCCATGATGATGCGGTTGGCGCGGGGTTCAAGCCGACTGTACGGCGTGATGCTCATACTGGCGGCGGTAGTCCTGCTCGCGGACCAGCTCACCAAACTGTGGGCGGTCTCCGCGCTGTCCGACGGCGAGCGCGTCGCCGTGATCCCGCCTTTGATCCACTTCCGGCTGCTGTACAATCCTGGCGCCGCTTTTTCCATAGGCATCGAGGCGACATGGGTGTTCACCCTGGCAACGGCAGCGGCAGTGGTCGGCATTCTCTACACCGCACGCCGACTGGCCTCGGCGAGCTGGGCGCTCGTGCTGGGCGCGCTGCTCGGCGGTGCGGTATCCCACCTGGGCGACCGACTCTTCCGCGAGCCCGGCCTGGGCCGCGGGCATGTTGTGGACTTCATCGACTACGGCCCGTTCGTGGGTAACGTCGCCGACATCGCGCTCGTCTGCGGGTGCGCTGGGTTGGTGCTGCTCAGCCTGCGTGGTGTGCAACTCGTTAAGGTGCCGGGCGAAGAATCCGCCTAACCTTGGTGGGCGGGCAGGGGCGCTGTCATGCTTCAGGTGGCTGGCCGGGGCAGGGCTGTGAGGCCTACGAATGCGCTGGTCAGCTCGTTTCGCCAGGGCCAGGTTGCGGAGATGCGCAGATGGAAGCGGCGACCGCCCCGGGTGATGCGAGCGGCTGCATGCAGCAGCCGGTAGCGGAGCTTCTTCGGCTCGGCGAGATAGTCTGCTGGCCGCCGGGCGGCACGTCGATTACTTGGTCAACGATGCGAGACGAGCCACTAGCGTGGTGGTGTGTTCGGGGGTCGGACAGGGAGCCAAGCTTTCACCCGGTGTGGCGGAAAACGGGACGGCCGGGACCGGCGTGGACAGGTCCCAGCCGTTGCTCCCCCGTGGCGAGCGGCGCGCTACGGCCGGTTGAGCTTGATGGAGTTGATGGGGGTGAGGTACGTGTAGGTCCACTCGTCCTGCGCGAGGTGCTCGCCGCAGTTGGTGCCGCCGTAGTTGTTGCACAGGTCCGCGGTGGCGCCGCCGTACTGGTTGTTGAGGACCCAGTGGTACCCGAACTGGTTGCTCAGGTTGTGGGCGCCGTAGCTGGCGTACTGGTTGGTCGGGTGCGGGTTTTCCTGCGGCCAGACGCTTTCGGGCCAGATGCACACGTTGCCGGAGAGGCATCCGTACACCGTGCTGTTGCCCGCCGGCGCGGCCTGGGCGGCCCCGCCGATCGCCACCACCGCGGTGGCCGCAGTCGCGAACGCCGCGGCGGCACTGAACAGCTTGCGCATGTTTCCCCCTGGTGGGTCTCCTGCGTCGCCGCAGGCCGTCTTCGTGCTGCTGGACGCCTCAACTTAGATGTCGCCGAATGGAGGACACCAAGGGTTCGATTACCGTCGAAACGTGTTTGATGACTGAAGCGACCGCGAGGGGCGCGGTGTACGACGTCTCCGACCACGAGGCCTACCTGACCTAGCCAGGCATGCGGATACCCCCTGTGGTGCGCTGCTGGTTTTGGGCCGGGCGAAGGAGCGGGAGACGCAGACCGAAGACGGACAGGGCGAGCGCCTCATTTTCACGAGCGGACTTCCGTGCCGGGGCCTCTGACTCGTCGGGGTCCATGACCGAGCCCTACCCCGCATTCCTGATCGACACCGGGATCGCAAACAGGCACTCAACTGATTCCGCTGATCGAGGCCGTGCCGCCGATCCGCGGCAAGCGCGGCCAACCGCTACGGCGGCCCAGGCATCTGTATGCCGACCGCGGCTACGATCACGACCTTTACCGTGACCGGGTGCGCAGGTTTGAGATCACCCCGCATATCGCCCGGCGCGGCATCGAACACGGCTCCGGACTGGGCGTCTATCGCTGGGTCGTGGAGGGCACGATCGCGCTGCTGCACTGGTTTCGCCGCTTGCGCATCCGCTGGGAGATCCGCGACGACATCCACCATGCCTTCGTCACCCTCGGCTGTGCCGTCATCTGCTGGCGACGGCTGAAATTGTCGCTGTGTCTCGTGTCGCCGTGGCCCACAGGTCTTCGCGTTCGTCATGGTGTTCTGCTGGACCGCTGCGGATGCGGGTCACGGCGAGCCTTGGACGCGTTGAGCGGTGTAGGTGACCGTTAGGCGCGGGTCTGCGACCTGGCCGCCGAGCTCGTCGACGAGCGAACCGAGGCGAGTGAGGAACTCTTCGCGGTCGGGCGCAGAGAGTTCCGCGATGTTCGGGAACGTGGACCACTGATCCCGTGCGGTCTGCGCGGTCAGGATCTGCTCCCATTCGATGATCTCGACGGAGACGTTGTCGAAGTAGCCGCCCGTGGTCAACTGGCTGCGCCACCGGTCGGTGTCGAGGACGTGCGAGCGGCTGTCCCGGTAGCCGGTCTCGGCAGGCAGCAGGTCTTGGTAGACCTCGTCGAGCCGGTCGCGGAAGAGCGTCGGCCGCTTGACGTCGCCGAAGTCGTTCCACCACGCCGCCAGCCAGCCGCCCGGACGCACCAACCGGGCGATCTTCGCGGTCGACGTGGCCGGGTCGAGCCAATGCAGCGCTGTCGCCGCCGCCGCGAGGTCGAACTCGCCTGGCAGGTCTACAGCCTCGAAGTCACTGACGAGGACCTCCAGCCGGTCACACGCGTGATCGGCGACGAGGATCGCGGCCAGGCTTTCGCCGGGCTCGACCGCGACCACGTGCGCGCCGGCCGCCAGCAGCGGCTCGGTGGCCAGTCCCGTACCGGCACCGATCTCGAGCACCCGCGCACCGGGCCGCAGCCCGCAGCGCTCTGCCAACAGGTCGAAGACCGCGTCCGGGTACCGTGGTCTGCCTCGTTTATAGGTCAGTGCATCAGCGTTGAACGACATCCGGCGAGCTGCGCGCGTCGTGTCAGCCACCATCGATCGCTCGGCGGTGACAGCATCCTGAGCAGCTCCGGTGTCGAGGTCAGATTCTTGATCGTCCACTTCGACAGTCTGCCAGCTACGCCTTACGGGGCCACAGGATTTTCGCCCTGGGTACCCTGCGCAGCTGGGAGCCACAGGTGGTCGCGAAACCTCGTGATGCTGCACAGCAATGCCGCGCTCAATTCGTTACGAGTCGTAACACGAAAACGACACTTCGTGACTGCGGTGCAGGTGTCTCGTTGTCGTCGGTGTGACGGTGGGGGCAGCTGACGGTTGGTCCGGCTTGTTTGATGAGTTCGTGGGGCGGTTCGCCGGGCGGTTCGGTCGTGTTGAGCCTCGGCGTCGGATGCGGTCCTGCCTGCAGGGACTGCTCAGCGAGGTCGAGCGGAAAAACGGCTGGACGCTGGCCGAGGCAGTGGGTGACGCCGGCCCACAGGGGATGCAGCGTCTGCTGAACTCCTACTGCTGGGACGTCGATGGTCTCCGGGATGACATACGTGCTCTCGTAGTACACGAGTTGGAGGACGCGGACGGCGGTGTTCTGGTCGTGGATGAGACGGGCTTCCTGAAGAAAGGCCGCAAATCGGCCGGTGTGGCCCGCCAGTATTCGGGCACGGCAGGGAGGATCTAGAATTCTCAGATCGGCGTGTTCCTCGCTTACGCCTCTCAGCATGGACGAGCTTTGGTGGACCGGGAGTTGTATCTCCCGAGGGGATGGACCTCCGATCGTGAGCGGTGTCGCGCGGCCGGCATTCCAGACGATGTTGAGTTCGCCACGAAACCTGCCCTTGCTCGCCGCATGGTCGAACGCGCTCTGGCGGCAGGGATTCCGTTCGGCTGGGTGACCGCCGACGCGGTATACGGCGGCGACGGGCAGTTCCGCCTGTGGCTCGAGTCGCGGGACATACCTCACGTCCTGGCGGTGACCAAGTCGCAGTCAGTCGTGTCGATGGGCCTCCTCAAGGAAGGGGCCCATCACGTCATCGCCCGGCTGCCGGAGGATGCCTGGGAGCCGCTGAGCTGCGGGAACGGTGTGCGAGGGCCGCGTATCTACGATTGGGCGGCCGAACCCATCCGACCCCTGCGCCGTTCCGGCTGGGCTCACTGGCTGCTGGCTCGCCGGAGCCGGTCGAAGCCGGCGGAGATCGCGTACTACATCTGTTTCGCCCCCGAAGACACCACCTTCGAGGAGTGGATCCACGTCGCCGGCTCCCGCTGGTCGGTGGAGGAATGTTTCCAGACCGCGAAAAACGAGACCGGGCTGGACCACTGCCAAGTTCGCGGCTACGAAGCGTGGTATCGGCACATCACCCTGTCCATGACTGCCGCCGCATTCCTCGTCGTCCTCCGCCGCGCTTCCCAAAAAGGGGCTCCGCATCCGGTGAGAGACCAGATCTTCTCCCTCTCACGGTGAACGAAATCCGGAAGATCTGGAACCGCATCGTCCAAGCACCGAAGACTTCCCCGCAACGAGCAGAGAACTGGTCCATCTGGCGACGAAGAAGTAGCACCAGGGCCTTACGCGAGCGTCCACACGCACTCCGAGCGAACCGGGAGCATCTGAATTGCCAAGGTCGGGCGGGCGTCTGACGTGCCGGTTCAGCAGAGCGTGAAAATTGAGATAGCTGTCTCGTTCTGTGGATCGGGCGCTCAGGCTTCGATGGCACACGCTCAAGGTGGGATGGCAGCAGGACATCAGCCGGCTGTCGCGGTCGACTGGGACCTTCAGCGATGGGTGGCCAGATACAATGGGAAGTCCGCTGTTGGGCGGCCGGTGTTCAACGATGGTTGACCATTTTCCTCAGAGATAGTTGGCCACCGCCGTCTCGACTTTGTCGCCGTGCTGTGGGTGCGGGCGCGGAACGTTGTCGCGGTGGACCATCCCTCCAGGGACGGAGCAGGCGGCGTGCTCCTAGGGAACAGGGTGCGTTGCGAGCCAGTCCTGGAGTTCACGGTGGCGGAATTGATACGCCATTCCGGAGATCCGCAGCATTCCCGTGCCGTATGCCCAATGCAGGAAGGCGCCCAGGCGCCAGGGTAGTTGGCCGCGCGCGCAGCAGAGGAAGACCATGTAGCGGCGGCTGGCCCCTGCCATCCGCAGCCCAAACGTAAGCCCCAATGTGAGCCCGAGACCGAGCCCGACACCGAGCGTGAACGCGTGCGCGGCGCCGACGGTGAGCGCGGCCACGGCGGTGAGCGTGAGCCAGAACGCGAGCCCGGTCACGAGGCCCACCGCGAAACCCACCGTGAGGCCGACCCTGACATCGTCCCGGAGCGCACGGCGCGGCTCGGTTGGTGGAGCGTCATTCAGGGGTGCCACGAGTTCGCCCGCGAGCCCGAACGCGCGCCTGGCCAGGAGCGCGGACGCGAGCAAGGCCCCAAGCGCAAGCACCGGCTCGACCGTGAGGAAGACCAGTAGCGCGAGCGTGAGGCCGACCGCGAGCCCGGCCAGGAGCCCTGACACGAGCCCCCGTACGAGTTCCCGGGCGATCTGCGCGCGTTGGGCCCGACCGCGTAACTGGTGCAACTGGAGGGACTTGGGGTCCGGAACAGTGGGGCGACTGGCCTGCCAGACGGTCGAGAAGGCGGAATGGGCGGTTCCTCCTACAAGGAACAGTTGGCCAAGTGAAGAGTCGATAGGGAGTTGGGTCACGACGAAGGCGGTGCAAACAAAGAGGAGGAGCGTGGTGAGAAGAGCGTCTGCGGTGCGCACGCGGCGGGGACCGGCGATCGGCCAGAGTTGGTGGAGGACGATGTCGGTGGTTGGTCCGGTGGCCGCGGTGCCGGTTGCAAGGTGAGTGGCAACTGCAGCGAGCCAGTGGTGAGCCTGCTCGGAAGGGTAGCGACCGGGGTGAGTTGGGTGCTGCCGACTCGCAGCGGGCACGTAGCGATCAAGCAGGTGGTCGCGGACAGCGCTGGACGAGGCCAAGGTGAGCAGGAACGCGGGGTCATGCGGGTAGGTGAGCGTGTCGGGGTGGCGTTCCTCGTAGGCGGTGACTGCCAGGTTGAGCCGCCAGGGAGTGTTCAGGGCGCGGGCAAGGGTGCCGCCAGGTGTAACGGTGAGCTTGTCGATGACCGCGGTCCAGCGGGCTGGGTTGGCGCTGCGAGCGGTGAGATAGGCGGCCGCCTGGGACGCGGTGACCGGATCGATCTGGATGCGAGCGGCCTCACGCATTCGCAGGTCCTGGGCGGCCAGTTGCTCATACTGCGTGGTACGGCAGGTGAGGATCACCGGGGCGTTGCCGGTGGGGTCCTGATAGTCGTTCAGTTGCTGCAGCGCGGAGGTGGCGCGGCGTCGACCGACCGGCGCGGTGTCGGCATCCATTTCGTCCAAACCGTCCAGGACCGGCAGGATGCGGTGGTGATCAACGAGGAGCAGAGCGTCCGCGGCGGTTATGCCACGGTCGCGGAAATGCTGGTGGACCTGGTGTGCGAGCCACTGCTTGAAGGGCTGGCTGGTGTCCCAGCCAGCCAGGGAGAGGCGGACCGGAATGGGGTCGGCGTCCGTGCGATGAGGGCTGGTCAGCAGGCCAAGCAGGAGATCCAGGGCAATCAGTGTCTTCCCGGCGCCGGGTTCACCAGTGATCACCAGACGGGCAGGGTTCACTCTGCGGTAGTAGGTGACGATGCCGGTCTGGCGGCCGTGAGGGTCCGCGCCGGCGGCATTGTTGGCAGGCTCGGTCCGGTAGCGGAAGGTCAAGTCGATGCGGTGTGCTCCGGGTCCGATCAGCTGCGCTCGTTGCCGGGCCTCGGCCACTGCCACAGCGGCAGCGATCGTCCTGGTCTTTGCATCGATGTCCGCCGCAGCCTCACGGCGGTCAGCGAGGTAGGCAGCCCCGGCCAGGTAGGCGCTGGGAGCAGCAAGGACGAGCGCGATGGCAGTGGTCGCCAAGCGGGCTGCCTCGAACTCCTTGGATGAAAGCCACAGTGCCAGTCCCGCGGCTGCAGCCAGCAGAACGACATAGACCAGAGCTGTCCGACGTACGCGCGATGCCCCCATGCAGGGCGTCATTCCCGTTGGGCTATCCACCGCAACATGGCCAGGATTCACCGCAGTTGAATTTTGCTTGGTGAGCTCTGCGCAATCGCCCGCGGGGTTCTGCGCAGGCTACGGCTGGGGTTGCGGTAGGGACGGTCCAGCGCAAGACAGTGGCCGAGTAGTGGCCGCCGTGTATCAGCCCACCATTGTGAGGAGTTGGCCAGTGGGGCGGGTGCCGTCGTAGGCGTAGATGTGCACCTCGGCAGGTGTGCCGGGCTGCGCCGGGACCAGGGAGAGGGCGACGACGTGACCGCCGCCGTCCTTCGCCACCTTGCGGACGCGCACAGAGGAAGCCGGGGAGACGACGACCGTACGGCCGTGGGAGCAGTCGGAGGAGACAGAGACGACGCGGGGCGGCGGACCGCCGGAGTCCCGGGCGGTCGTGGCAGGGAGCCGATCGGCGGCCGGAGCGGACGGCATGCCGCGGGTGGAGGTGCTCAGCTGGGTCGTGCCGATGCCCTCGGCGCCGCTCCAGAAGGTGACCCCGCACAGCTTCAGCGGGGGCGCGCCGCTGCGGACGTCGGACTTCGAGCAGCCAGTGACTCCCACGACCAGGAGGGCCAGGAGGGCCGGCGCGATGGCGAGCCACGCGTCGCCGGCCCGGGTCGGGCGGGGACGATGGCGGCGGTGCGGAGGTCGGGACATCGGGGTCACCCTCGTACGGGTAGGGGGCCGAGCCGGGCGTCGGCCTGTCGGTCACCGGCGCCCGGCCCGGTCCAGTCCGGCTCAGCCGGTGCGGTTGGCGGTTTCTTCGGGGCCGTCGCTCCCCGTGTCATCCGCAACTGAGACGGCGAAGGCGCTGCAATCGTTCAGCGTGGTGCAGTCGCCGCTGGAGGTGTGGTGCGAGGCGATCCACTTGGCGGTGGAACCGGAGGTGCCGGCACCGTCGGCGATATCCGCATCACCACCTTGACTGGTGACGATATTCGGGGCAAGGTCGTCCCCTGCTGAGCTGTTGACACCAGCACGAACAGGGGGCCGGATGGCCGGGATCTGCGACATCGAGGTTGTCGTCTTCGACGTCCTCGGAACAATGGTCGACGAAACCAGCGGGCTTCGAGCGGCAATTCGCGAGGCCGTGCCTGCGTCCGACGACGCGTCTGCCGACGAGTTGCTCACCTTGTGGCAGCAGCATGTAGAGCTTGAGCAGCAACGCATCGCGCAAGGGCTTCGTGCGTACGCCAACACCGAGATCATCGATGAAGAGGCAGCTCAACGGGTGGTCGGCGAGGCCGGACTCGCCGATCCGGCGACCGTCGCCCGGCTGGCCACAGCGGGTCAGCGCCTGCCTCCCTGGGACGACTCTGTCGCCGGAATCGAACGGCTGGCGAAGCAATTCCCCGTGCTCGGGCTCTCCAACGCCGGCCGCACCGCCCTGCTGCGCCTCAACGCACATGCCGGGCTGCGCTGGCACCAAGCGCTCTCCAGTGAAGCCGTCCTGGCCTACAAGCCGGCTCCTGAGGTCTATCAGCTTGCGATCGACACCGCCGGATGTCCACCAGAACGCGTGCTCATGGTGGCCGCCCACGCCTGGGATCTTCGCGGAGCCCAGGCGGCGGGGATGCGGACAGCCTACGTTCAGCGACCGGTCGGGGACCCTCCGACGAGTTCCGATGTCTTCGACCTGCGGTGCAGCGGACTGGACGAACTGGCCACCGCGCTGACGGCGAGGTAGGCGGGCAGGTGTTGTTGGTGTCCTGGGGAGGGCGGCGAGCTCGGCTGTCTTGGGCGGCCATCCCGCTCTCGTCCTGTTGATGCGTATGGGGACTCGGCGACCTTCCTGCAATACAACCCGAAACGCCGACTGGATCAGGAAGTCGCCCTGTCGGCGTTGGTGTTCGCGGTGGCTGGTTGTGGCGCTACCGAGATTCATTCGCAGTGCCTCGGCGTTCACGCCGGGGTGAAGCGCAGCTGATGGTGGCGACGCGGAGCGTCGCCGCATCTGCTCCGGCGGAGCCGGAGAGGGCACATTCGTCACTCATGGCGCGAAGCGTCATGACGGCCCGCCCCGGCGGAGCCGGGGAACGCTCATACCGGCCGGTTCTGCTGTTCGATGTACTGCCTGACCACGGTGAGCGGGGCGCCGCCGACGCTTCCGGCGAAGTAGGAGCGGGACCACAGCTTGTTGGCCCGCCAGTAGGGGCGCACCAGGTCGGGGAACTCCTGCCGCAGACGGCGCGAGGAGACGCCCTTGAGAGAGTTGACCAGCTTGGTCACGGCGACCTTGGGCGGGAAGTTCACCAGCAGGTGGACGTGGTTGTCCTCGCCGTTGAACTCCACCAGATCGCACTCGAAGTCCGTGCACCGACCGCATGATCTCCTCCATGCGCCTCAAATGGGCATCGGTGAACACTCTGTGCCGGAACTTGGTCACGAAGACCAGTGCGCGTGCATCACGAAAGCACAGTGCCGACCAGTTCTGATCTCCTGCATCTCACCCACAACCCAAGATCTACGGTGGCGGTCATGCAGCTCAGGTACAGCTTGCGCCTGTACCCGGACAACGGTCAGCAGAGGGCGTTGGCGAGGGCGTTCGGGTGCGCCTGGCGAGGGCGTTCGGGTGCGCCCGTGTCGTTTTCAACGACGCGGTCCGCGCCCGTGAGGAGGCCAGAGCAGCCAAGCAGCCGTTGCCCAAGGCCGCAGAGCAGTCGAAGAGGCTGATTACCGAGGCGAAGCAGACGAAGGAGCGGTCCTGGCTGGGCAAGGGACCGAAGGTGGGAGCACCACGGTTGAAGTCCCGTAAGGACGCGCGGCAGTCGATCCGGTTCACCGCCAATGCCCGCTGGAACATTACCGGCAGTGGCCGGCTGAACCTGCCGAAGATCGGCGCGGTGAAGGTGAGGTGGTCCCGCACCCTGCCCGCCCCCACGTTCGTCACCGTCATCAAGGACGCGGCCGGCAGGTACTTCGCCTCCTTTGTCGTCGACACCGCCCAGGCCGTCGACGCGATGCGGATGCCGGAGACCGACCGCACCATCGGCATCGATCTCGGCCTGACCCACTTCGCGGTCCTGTCCGACGGCACGAAGATCGACTCTCCGCGCTTTTTGCGGCGTGCGGAGAAGAAGCTGAAGAAGGCCCAGCCG
>NZ_JODC01000020.1 GCF_000720765.1 Streptomyces sp. NRRL S-646 | reverse complement strand
CGGTCGGGATGAGCGTCCCGTCGACGATGACGAAGTCCCCCTCGCCCAGGCCCACCAGGGCCTCGTGCAGGCCCGGCGCCCAGGCGGCCAGGACCTCGAGCGTCTCGTCGACGTAGCACCATGCCGTCGCCTCCGACACCCCGAACCCGGCGCCGACCTGTGCGAACGTCTCGTTCTTCCGCAGATGGGCCAGTGTCAGAAGGGCTTGCTTGAAGTAGCTCAACTTCCGCCACGGCGAGCGAAGTTCACGCCTTCGGGTGTAGATGAGCCAGGAGACATGCTCGACCAGCTCGTGTGGGACGTCGAGCGTGGAAGGATACGGAACCAACGAAGCCCCCCGGCCGTCGGCGTGTTGAGTGAGATCACCACACGAACGACGAGGGGCTTCGCCATGTCACCCCACCTGACCAGCCTGTTTCACTCCTCAGACCCCAGGATGAAAGAGGTTCAATGACGAACTACCTATCAAGGGCCGCTCACCTGGCATAAAGCACCGAGGGAACCACAGAGCTCACGAAGAGCCACAGGTATGGTCAGCGGTCCTCTGAACCGGAATCTTGTCGATCGGATCTACACCTGAGATCGGCGCGTTCAGGCTCGGACGCCATCCGGGGTCCTTGTCTGGCAACCTAAGGTTTCCGATCATGCTGCCCGCGCTCTCAGGCAGTAGGTACACAAAGATCCAGAAGTTCTTGCCCACATCCGAGTCCGCCCCAACACCGAAGGGACTCACGGTCCACTCGCTGACACCCTCCTGAGTCGCACGGCGAAGGTTGAAGAGTCCGAATGTGTCAGGCTTGCCTCCCTGATCGTTGAGATTGGCAACCCAGATCTGATATCCCTCCGGGATCCGTCCGCTACCGACGACAGGTGTGCAGGTACCAATCCGCCCGTGACTCTTGGGTTCAGACACCTTCAGGCCGCGGGCTAGGTTCCCCGACTCGGCACTTGTCGTGGGCCCGCGCGTCTCCTTCGTTGCCCCGGTCTTGTCGGACTGCTTGCCAAGAGGGAAGCTGTCAGGCCATACATGGTTGGAAGCCCAGTACGCGACGATCAGCGTGATCACCAACGTTGCAGCCAGCACGGCCCGCCTTGCCGCCACGGCAGATGACAGGAATCGGCGCAGTAGGTAGAGCCCCGTGCCACCAAAGATCAATACCGCGACCGGCAAGACGGGGGCCGGGAGTTTGTACGCGGCACTGGCGAAAAACCCGCCCACCGAAAGGAGGTTGGCGGTCACGCTTGAGACCACCAACACCCGCTCTGTTCCTGGTGTCATGGCTAGGTTGTAGCTAGCCGAACGGGGTTCGTGACCCCCTGTTGCCGAACATGCACAGTGACGTGACAAGCCCCGAACTGATCCAAACTGCGCAATCCGACAAAAGTTCGACATGCGTTAGGCCTGGAAGCTTTACAGTCCCCCCAAGATCACTCGCTCGCGCCCCATCCGACCAGCAAGGATGTGCATCTAGCGTTCAAAACGCCGACTTCTCGTCCACGTCTCGTCCAGAGCCGGCTACCGCCCTAGCTCCGCTGCGGTCCGAGGAGGAGCATGGAAGGCAAGCGACCAAGGAGGCCTGCCATGAAAACCGGCGCCTCGGACTCGGACTACGAACCGTGGCTGTACTCTCACACGCCCTCCCAGGCTGAGGGCGAGCGGGACGATCCTGCCGAACGTGCGGCCATGCACCCAGATGTCCCCAGGACTGAGCCGTCCCAGGCGGAAGGCGAGCAGGTGGACGACACCTGGGACCGGTGACGGCCGATAAGCCCGAGCGGCGGACCTTCCCGCGCGCCCTGACAGCGTGTGGCGCGGCCCGCACAAACTCTGTTGCCGTCGCAAAAGTGGGACGTGACGTTGCGAAGCCGAGGATGTGGTGCGCAGACCGCCCGCCGTCTGCTCTTCTTTCCTGTGCGATCTGGTGCGCCTGTGATGCGGGGTGGGCCGCCGGTTGTTGCTCGTTGATGTCACTGTTGAATGTCAGCGGAACAGCCCTGGTACCGGGCAGATCGCCAACGGTTCGTCCGGTCGGTCTGCCCAGCTCCACCAGACATGCCTATCGGCACACCTCCACAGCGATCGACAGGTTCGCGAGCCATCGTCTCGCGCTGAAAGCACCAGACCGCCAGACTGCATAGGCTGGTAGCACTCTGGACAGGCCGGGGCTTCGTTGGGCATGGGGCGCACCCTACTGAGTGACCTCTTCATCCCGAAGCCACTTGGGCGGGTGCCTGACCTCGGGCGGCTGTGACTCTTACCTGCACCGATGGTCCGCAGGCGTCCGTGCTCGTCCGCCGCTGTTCGTCGGCGTTGTTACGCAGTTAGACACTCACCGCTGCGCCGACGCCGAGGACCAAGGCTTCCATGGGGCCCCGTGGTAACCGCATAGTGCAGGGGTGAAACTGGCGATCACCATCCTGACTGTAGCCAGCGGCGTACTGCCGGCACTTGGCGTCTGGCTGCTGTGGCGGCGGATTGACGGCCGACGAGATCACCTCAGGCGCAAGCTCCGTAGGTATGAAGAGATCATGGGAGATCCTGGACTCTCGGAGGAAGAGCGTAGGAGCAGGCTGGAACGAGAGGTACCAAGCGAGAGCGCCATGGGCGACCTTCTGCACATCCGAGAGCGCATCGAGCTTGTTGGTCTTGAGCAAGCCCCAGAGGTCACAGCTCCCGCCGTCCTGGCTTCCATCGGCCTCATGTGCGCGACTATCGCGGGTCTGCTGTCGACGTGGTTCGACTGACCTCGCCCCCAGGCTCTGCGACTGTGCCCCAAGCGCTGTACAGCCACAACTGATCACCGGCGGCCGTGACCTGCGGCCGCTCAATCGATCAACGTTCTGACCTGCTGCCGAGCTGTCGGCAGTTGTCGACGTTGGTCACCATCGAGCGCCCTTCCACGGCCCCAGGACGGCCCGGAAGGGCGCTCGCGCGTGAGCACCGCATTAGGAGTTCGATCGACGGCGGCGTCAGCCGTGGAGGCCTGCGGGGCCGTCGGCCACAAGAGGTCGCTCAAAGCTGTCCACGTCCACCGCTGTTGATGTCAGTCGTGGATGTCAACTGTCGCACAGACCAGAGGAGGGCTGGGCCCCAGTGGGTGGCGCGGCAGGTCAGCACACTTCCGGCCGGACATGGACAGTTTAAATCCATGCGGAACGTCGCAGAATCGTGTAAAAAATCGGAGTAACTGTCCGACGAGAAGGAAAATATCAAGGTGCCTGAAGGATCGGTATTCGTAGAGGACGGCGATCTTTATCGCGTGATAGGTCGCGTAGCCTCAGAGAGTGCACGTGCGGATGAACTCCTGCGTGAGCTTATCGGTGCCGTGTCGGGCGTCGACGAGCTCTTTTGGGTCCTTCTTCAGGGGCAGAGTAGCGAGTGGCTTTCTGAGACTTGTAAATCCATCCTGCATCAGAGAGACCCGTACTTCCAGCGCTGGCCGGAGAACCACCACGTCAAGGTTCTGGAGCTGCTGGATGAATTCTCCCGGTACCGAGTAATCAGAAATGCCGTGATACACGGCGTGTGGTATCCGTATGACCCCTTCGCGGAGGACGATCTTATCCCCCGGCCGTGGGGTGCAAAGGATGACGGGTCCCCTGTTTACTACTGCACGCGCAGCAGGTATCGAAAGCTTGACGAAGTACGAGAAATGTCGGTAGGCGATGTGGCGCTCCTCGCTGACAAAATAGCAGATGTCCAGAGCAGGCTAGTTTCCGAGTTCAGGGCGATGGTGAAGCATTCGAACCCGGACGCGATGGAACCATTCCAGCGTTGGGGTTCCTGAATTGGGTTACTGCCTGGTGTTGGTTCAATCGAGGCTAGCTTCGTGTCCGTGCTGTCGGCCCACGGGATCCCGATCGAAGTCATCTCGCGCCTCGTTGGACACAACGGCAGTGGGACAACTGAGAGGGTCTACCGAAAGCAACTGCGCCCTGTCATCTCCGAAGGGGCGGAAGCCATGGATGACATCTTCGGGGAGGAAGACGGCACGACCGAGGATGGCTCCTCGGAAGAGCCCTGATTTCCCGTCCATGGCTCCCCGTTTGGCTCCCCAAGACTGGAAGAGACCCCCAAGGCCTGCCCCTGAACTGCGGGAACGCCGTTCAGGGGCGTCTTTGGGCTTTTATGGTGCCGTTAAGGGAGTGCTCAGCCTGGGATCAGGTAATACCGTGCGCGGCATGACCGACGAGGAGATCCGGGCGGCCGTCGTCGCCGACGTACCGGCCGTGAAGGCCGTGACCGACGCCGCCTACCACCACTACATCGAGCGCATCGGGGTGGTGCCGCAGCCCATGGAGGCGGACCATGCGGCGAACGTGGCCGCGGGCCGGGTGTTCGTGACGGGAGACCCGGTGATCGGCCTGGTCGTGCTCGAGGAGCACGCGGACCATCTGTACCTCGACAACATCGCCGTCCATCCCGACGCGCACGGCAGGGGCGTGGGGCGACGGCTGCTGCAGTTCGTGGACGCACGCGCGCGTGCGCTCGGGCTGCCCGAGGTCAGGCTCCACACCAACGCCATGATGTGGGAGAACCAGAAGATCTATCCGAAGTTCGGCTATGAGGTCGTGGAGCGGCGGGTGAACGGCCCCTACGACCGCATCCACTACCGCAAACGGCTGGACTGACTTGACCCACCGACTGGCTGGGCCGACTGCTTCAGCCGTCCGGCCACCACGTTCGTGCGATGTCCTTGCGGACCTCCGGACGCCCGGAGGGACGCGCGTCGGCCTCCTCGCGGACCTTGCGGGAGTCCGTCTTCCTCAGGGGCTTCTGCACAGTGGTGCGGCGCATGGCTGCCTCCTTCAGGTTCTACCGGGTTCCGCGTTCTCACGGAGGTAGACCCTTTCGGGGAGAGTGACTCATCGGTCGGGGTCTGTCTGTGGTGGCTGTCACGAATCGACTGTCAGTGGCGGGTGTCACTCTTGGGCGCATGACGAACGACAATGAAGCGCTGAGCTGGGCGGCTGTGGACTGGGACGCGGAGGCCGCCTCCTTCGACGACGAACCGGATCACGGTCTGCGCGACCCACAGGTGCGCCGCGCCTGGGCCGAGCGGCTCCGCTCCTGGCTGCCGGAGCGGGCGAGCGAGGTCCTCGACCTCGGCTGCGGCACCGGCAGTCTGTCGCTCCTCGCATCCGAGCAGGGACACCATGTGACCGGAGTGGACAGCTCCCCGGCCATGGTCGACCTCGCGAGAGCCAAGCTGGCCGGACGCGACGCGGCGTTCCTCGTCGGTGACGCGGTGACACCGCCGGTGGGGGAGCAGCGCTTCGACGCCGTGGTCGTACGGCATCTGCTGTGGGCGCTGCCCGACCCCGGCCGGGTCCTGCGGCACTGGCGGGAGCTGGTGCGCCCCGGCGGCCGGCTCGTGCTGGTCGAGGGTGTGTGGGGGACGGTCACGCCGGTCGGCATACCCGCCGAGGTGCTCACCGGCCTCCTCGCGCCGCTCGCCGGTGAGGTGCGGCTGGAGCGGCTGTCGCAGGACGCCCTGCTGTGGGGGAAGGAGGTGGCGGACGAGCGGTACGCGGTGGTGGCGCTGGTGTGAGTCCCTCAGGCCAGCAGTGCGCCGAAGCCGCCCTCGTGGGCCAGCGTCTCCAGCTCGTCCAGGGCGGCGACGGCGGCTGCCGCGGCCTCCGGGTCCGTCTCCACCAAGCCGCTCTCGGCGAACTCGTCCTCGTCCAGTCGGAGTACGTCCGTGCCGTCGGCGGAGTGCCACAGGTCGAGGTCGAGGTCCTCGACGACCAGTTCGCTGCCGGAGAGGGTGGCCGGGCGGGTGATGTCGCAGTACCAGCCCTTCAGGGTGCCGTCGGAGTCGCGGACCTCCTTCACCGCGTACCAGCGGTCCCGCCAGTAGTACTCCGTGAAGACGTCGCCCTTCTCGAAGCGGACGAACCCGAAGTCGCGGACGCCGTCGCCCGCCCAGGGCGCACGGACGACGACGCGCGTACCGTCGTCGCCGAGCAGCTCCGCCCCGTAACGGATCTTCGTCCGGCCCGCCTTGACCAGAACGACGTCCAACTGCCTCGGTCGGTCAGGCGAGTTCGCGGACATACCGCACCTCCGATGCGCAGATCTCGTATCCGAACCATTTGTTGATCGCGAGCATGGGCTCGTTTGCGGAGTCGTTGCCCGTGAGTGCCACCGTGTATCCGGCGGCGCGGGCGCGGTGCAGGGAGGCGTTCTTGGCGAGCTTGGCCAGGCCGCGGCCGCGGTGGGGGCGGGCGGTGCCGGTCATGGCGGTGGCGTAGCGGCCGGTGGCGGTGTCCGTCCAGGCCAGGCTGAAGGCGGCCGGGCGGCCCTCGACGAGCGCGATCGTGGTCAGCTCCCGGTCGAGCAGCGGGGCCTTCCAGGTCTCCTCGATCCAGGTCTCGTAGTCGGTGAGCTCGGCCTCGACGTCGCTCGGTTCGTCCGACACCGTCACCGCGTCCAGCTCGAACAGCGGGCGCGGATCGTCCGCGAAGTCCGCCGCGGAGCGCAGCTCGACGCCCGGTGGCAGGGGCTGGAGCGGCGGGAGCGTGCCGGTCAGATCGAGGCGGAGGAAGTGGGCGGAGCGGCTGGCGCGGTAGCCGCGCCGTTCCGCGAAGGCCCGGTTGGCGGGCTCGTCCAGGACCCAGGCGAACAGCTTTGTCGCGCCGTGCTCGGCCAGGTGCTTCTCGGCCGCGCGGACCAGGAGGTCGCCGGCGCCGCGGCGGGTCCGGTCCGGGTGCACATAGACGTTGAGCATCCCCTGCCCCGGCTCCGGGCTGTCGTACGCCAGTTGCACCTGGGCCGTGCCGACGACCTCACCGTCCTCCTCCGCGACCAGGGATCTGAAGCGGGCGTCGGGGTGGGTGTGGGCGAGGCGGTGGACGATGGCGTCCGGGGTCCACAGGATGTGTGGGAGGGCCAGATGGCGGACATGGGCGAAGCCCTCCACGTCGGCCCGGTCGTCGGAGCGGAGATCGCGCACGGTCACTGTCATTGGGCGCACGCTACGGGGAAGGCACACCCGGGTGCCTCTTAATTTCCGGGCGCGTGCGGGACAATCGGCAGCGTGACCTTGAAGATCCACATCGACGACAGTGCCGCGCCGTACGAGCAGGTGCGGGCGCAGATCTCCGAGCAGGCGCGGTCGGGGGTGCTGCCGGTGGGGTACCGCCTGCCGACCGTGCGGGGGCTGGCCGAATCGCTCGGGCTCGCGGCGAACACGGTCGCCAAGGCGTACCGGGCGCTGGAGAGCGACGGGGTGATCGAGACGCGGGGGCGCAACGGCACGTTCGTCGCTGCCGCGGGCTCGGCGGCGGAGCGGGAGCTGGCGTCGGCTGCTCAGGCTTACGTCGAGCGGGCCCGGCGGCTCGGTCTCACGGAGGCCGACGCGCTGGCGGCCGTGCGGGATGCCCTGCGGGCGGCTTACGAGGGGTAAGCAGTTTGCGGGAGCGCTGCGATCGGCCGTTGATCGGGTGCGGGTCCGTCGTGGCTGGTCGCGCCCACGCGGCGGAGCCGCATATCGACACGCCCCGCGCCCCTTTGGGGCGATGCCCGGCGCCGTTCTCTGCAGACGTTCCGGTTCGCCGGACAGGCCCTGGTCAGCGCTGTGCGGTCGGTTCCGGTGTGCGGGTCACCGTGAGTTCCGCCCTGGTGGCCGTCCGCCCGAAGGTCACCGCGTCCTCCACCGCCGCCCCGCCGGGGTCGTTGTTGAAGTACGCGTACACGTCCCGGGCGTCGGACCAGGTGGTCGCGATTCGGTCCACCCAGGTCTCCAGGGAGCGACGGCCGTAGTGCGGCCACGGACGGGCGCGGCCCTCGTGGAAGCGCACGTAGCCCCAGTCGGTCGTACGCCACAGCGGAGTGACGGGGCGGCCCTGGACGTCGGCCCAGCACAGGGCCGCACCCCGGGCCTCCAGGACCTTCCGTACCTCCTTCGTCCACCACGAGTCGTGACGCGGTTCGACCGCGACCCGGGTCGACGAGGGGAAGCAGGCCAGGCACGCGTCCAGCAGCCCCGCATCGGCCTTCAGCGTCGGCGGCAGTTGCAGGAGCACGGGGCCCAGACGGTCGCCGAGGCCCGCCGCATGGCTCATCAGACGGTCGACCGGCTCCTCCGGATCCCGCAGCCGCTTGATGTGGGTCAAATACCGGCTCGCTTTCACCGTGACCACGAAATCCCGCGGCACCCGGTCCCGCCAGTTCTCGAAGTTCTGCCGCGTGGGGAGCCGGTAGAACGCGTTGTTGATCTCCACCGTGGCGAAACGGGCCGCGTACTCCTCCAGCCACAGCCGCGTCGGACACCCGGCCGGGTACAGCACGTCCCGCCAGTCCTTGTACTGCCACCCCGACGTCCCGACGAACAGGGTCATACGTCCATCAAAACACCGGTCGCCTACAGATACAGCCCGGCGTCCGCCTCGTCCCGCGGTTCCGGCAGCGCTGTCGGCGAGGTGCCGCGGCGCAGCGCGTACAGCTCGGCCAGGGTCGCGCCCTCGCGGCCCACGCCCTCCTCCGTGCCCAGCCAGCTCACCGCCTCCGCGCGGGTCAGCGACCCGACCTCGATGCGGGCGAGACAGCGGCCCGGGCGGACCACAGCCGGATGCAGGCGCTCCAGGTCCTCATTTGTCGTCACGCCCACCAGCACATTGCGGCCCTGGCCGAGCAGGCCGTCGGTCAGGTTCAGCAGCCGCGACAGGGCCTGGCCCGCGGTGTGCTTGGCCTCGCCGCGGATCAGCTCGTCGCAGTCCTCCAGGAGCAGCAGCCGCCAGCGGCCCTTGCCCGCTCCGTCCTCCTCGCCGATCGCGATGTCCATCAGATAGCCGACGTCGGAGAACAGGCGCTCGGGATCGAGCACACAGTCCACCTGGCACCAGTCCCGCCAGGAACGCGCCAGCGTGCGCAGGGCCGAGGTCTTTCCCGTGCCCGGCGGGCCGTGCAGCAGCAGGAGACGGCCCGCGATGTCCTCCGGTGTCGTCTTCATCAGCTTGTCCATCGCGGCCGCCACCGGCGCCGTGTAGTTCTCCCGCACCTCGTCCCACGTGCCCGCGGAGATCTGCCGGGTGGTGCGGTGCGGGCCGCGCCTGGGGGAGACGTACCAGAAGCCCATCGTCACGTTCTCCGGCTGGGGTTCGGGCTCGTCCGCCGCGCCGTCCGTTGCCTGGTCGAGGACCTTCTGCGCCAGCTCGGCGCTGGTCGCCGTCACCGTGACGTCGGCGCCGCGGTTCCAGCGGGAGATCAGCAGGGTCCAGCCGTCGCCCTCCGCCAGCGTCGCGCTGCGGTCGTCGTCACGGGCCATGCGCAGCACACGGGCGCCCGGCGGCAGCAGCGTCGCCCCGGACCGGACGCGGTCGATGTTCGCCGCATGCGAGTACGGCTGCTCGCCCGTCGCGAAGCGGCCGAGGAACAGCGCGTCGACGACGTCGGACGGCGAGTCGCTGTCGTCGACGTTGAGCCGGATCGGCAGAGCGTCGTGTGGGTTCGCAGACATGGCGTCCATGATCCGGCACGAGACCGCCCCGTGCACCCGGTTTCCGTAGTGCGCCGGGTGTGTCGGCACTGTCCGGAGGGTGCCTTGTGTCCCCTCCGTCCTGTTACAAGGCTGTGCATTCACAACATCTGCCCTGTCCGGCACTCACCCGGTTACTGTTTTCCTCGATGGGACGTCATGAGTGGACTTCGGGGGCTCGGCGGTGGCGGCTCACCGCGCTGCTCGGCGTGGGCGTGGCCGCACTGGCTCTGATCGTGACCCTGATCAACACGCTGCCAGGGGGCGGCGCAAGCACCGCGGGCACCTCGCGCAACGGCGACACGGTGCACGGCACCCCGGTGACCCCGCCCGACCAGGACAGGCCCGAGGTCGGCTGGGGCTTCACACACACCCAGCACAGCGCCGACGAGGGCAGCGGTGCCGCCACCGAGCGGGTCGAGGGGCTGATCTCGGACGCCGGGGGGATGCCGCAGGACCAGGCGGTCATGGGCTGGGGCGCGGACAACCCCGAGCCGGTGAAGGGGCGTTACGACTTCGACGCGATGGACCGCCGTATCGACTTCATCCGCAAGTCCGGCGGCACCCCGGTCGTCACCCTGTGCTGCTCCCCGGACTGGATGAAGGGCGGCAAGGCCGGCGTCGACAACACGAACTGGAGCCAGTCCGCGCTGGAGACGGCCCCACAGCCCGAGCACTACGCGGACTTCGCCGCGCTCGCCGCGACCGTCGCCAAGCGCTATCCGGACGTACGCCACTTCATCGTCTGGAACGAGTTCAAGGGCTTCTGGAACAACGCCAAGGGCCGCTGGGACTACGAGGGTTACACCAAGCTCTACAACCTGGTCCACAAGGCCCTGAAGAAGGTCGACAAGGACATCATGGTCGGCGGGCCGTACCTGGTCATGGACAGTGTCGACCCGCGCGCGGACGAGGCCTCGAAGACGTTCAAGGGCCCGTGGGGCGCCATGGACCAGCGCATCCTCGACGCCTTCGAGTACTGGAACAGGAACAAGGTGGGCGCCGACTTCGTCGTCGTGGACGGTTCCAGCTACACCAACGACGACGAGATGCTGCCGAACGAGTTCGCGGCCACCGACAAGTTCACCGCCGTCGGCACGTGGGTCCGAAAGCAGACCGGCAACCTGCCGCTGTGGTGGGCCGAGTACTACGTCGAGCCCGCTGACGGCAACGACGACCGCAAGGGCTGGTCCGAGACCCGCCGCGTCGCCGTCCAGGCCGCCGGAATGATCGCCATGGTCAAGGGGGGCGCATCCTCCGGCTTCTACTGGAATCCGGAGGACGAGAAGGGCAGCGACTGCGCGGGCTGCATGTGGACGCCGACCGACAGCGCGGACGGCGGCAGGAAGCTGCCCATGTTCGACCTGGTCTCCCGCTTCCACCGGGCCTTCCCGCCCGGCACGAAGTACACGACCGTCTCCGTCGCCCAGGACGACGTGCCCAACGTCCGCGTCCTCGCCACCGACAAGACCGTGCTGGTGGTCAACACCCTCGACCGGTCGATCAGCGCGAAGGTCGACGGGAAGCGGTTCGAGATGCAGGCGTACGAAGTGAAGTGGCTGGGCCGGTAGGCCCGTAGGGCCACTTACCGGTTGAGCCACTTCACGACACGCGTTCTCACTTCATCGTCAGGAACCGCTGCACCAGCGAGGCCAGCAGCACCGCAAGCAGCGGCAGCGAGAACCAGAAGCTGCTCTGCAGCCACCGCAGCTGCCGCACACCCGGCCGCACCGCGACCCGTACCACCTCACGCGCCGTCAGCAGCACGATCAGCGCGAGAGCGGCCAGGGCGCCGACGATCGACCACGGCGTCCAGGTGATCTGCGGTCCGATCGGACCGGGATCCGGCTTCGGCACCTTGCCCGCGGGCTGCTTCCTGAGGGCGTAGACGGTGGCGTCGTCGTTGACGTAGACCTTCTTCAGCTCGGGCCGCTGGTCCAGGTTCTGGGTGAGCCGGGGCTCCCAGGTGTCCGAATAGCCCACGTCCATCCGGAGATAGGTCGTCTGGCTCGCGTTGACCATCAGATACGAGTTCGGGCCCGCGTCCTTGAGCGCCTTGACCAGCCCCGACACCAGCACCGGATCCGCCGGTGCCAGCGTTGGCACGTAGTTGACCCGCTCCATGTCCTTCGCGCCCCACGGCATCGCCGGCGTCACGTCGTTGACGGTGTCGTTGCTCAGCCACAGCAGGCGGACGGTCGGCTTGTCGTGGGCGTACACGTAGTCCATCGCGGCGACCTCGCCGGGCCGGACCCGCTCGAACGGTTCGTTGCCCCAACGGGCCACCAGGAAGCCGCCCATGAGGACCAGGCCCGCCATCAGCGCGGCCAGCGGGGCGAGGCTCACGCGGTCCTTGTCGCGTTCCTCGGCGGTGACTCCGGTGCGCGGGAACAGGGCGAGGCCGGCCAGCAGGGCCGCGCCCGGCACCGCGAACATGAAGACGCGCAGGGCCATCTCGCCGCCGTACGACTGCATGCCGAAGCCCAGGAACGGGACGAACGTCAGCACCAGCAGCGACCGCTCGCGGTACTTGTGGTCGCGCCGTCGCCACCAGCCCCAGCAGGCGAAGGCCATGATGCCGCCGGCCAGCAGCACACGCGCGTACAGGACGAGCTTGTGGGTCGAGTCGCCGCCCTGGATACGGCCGGAGACCGAGGTGGAGACATTGCTGCCGACGCCGCCGACCCCGCCGAACAGGTCGTCGAAGTGCCCGGACCAGTACGGCTCGGCCATGAAGCCGATCCACACCGCCACCACCACGGCGAACAGGATGGGCAGGCCGCGCAGTTCGGACCTGCCGATCAGGACGAGCACTGCGAGCACGCCCAGCATCACGAACGGGGTCAGCTGGTGCGCCGGGACGCTCGCCATGAACAGGCCGATCAGCACACCGAGCAGGACGGCCTTCTGGCGCCGGTTCGCCGGCTCGACCTCCGCCTCGCCCGGGCGCCTCCTCGTCCAGATCACCCGCGGCTCACGGAACCAGACCAGCAGGATCGCCACGAACGCCAGATAGAGGAGGTAGGTGAAGCCCTGCGGGGAGAAGTAGTCCTGGCCCACCCAGCTGCTGAGCACGAAGATCCAGATGCCGGTCCACTTGGCGCGCCAGCTCGCCCGCAGGGAGCGCACGAGCAGGAACATCGGTGCCAGATAGAGGAGCTGGATGGTCAGCGGCCACCAGCGGATGAGCTCGGTGAGGTCGGTGACTCCGCAGGCCTTCGCGACGAACGCGGCCACCGCGAAGAACCCCGGCCAGCTCCAGCGCGCGTCCAGGTCCGGTACGGCGGACCCGGTGCGGTCGATGTAGTCGAGGAACCCGAGGTGCTGCCAGGCCGTCGGGAAGCGCGGCTCGGTCTCGATCACCGCGGGCAGCGCATGCAGCGACACCACCGTCGCCAGCAGGGTGACCAGCAGCAGCGCCTTGTGCTCCCGGCCCAGCCACAGCAGCGAGGCGAACACCGCGACCAGCAGCGCCGCCCCGACCAGCGTCGGCAGCGGCAGCACCGAGATCAGGCCGAGCCCGCCCATTCGGTCCAGGTCGGCCTCGCCCAGGCGCAGCGCGGGCACCCAGTACAGCAGCAGCGCGGCCACCAGCAGACAGCCGAGGACGACCCCGAAGCGGGTGGGCTGCAGCCGCTCCCGCCAGGAGAGCGACGGTTCTTCGGGCCCTCGTACGGGCGCCTCTTCCCTTACGAGCGACACCTCCGCCTCGCGTACGACCCCCTCGCTCGCGCCGAGGCCCTTGTCGAAGCCCTTGTCGAAGCCTGCGTCGAAGCCGGCCTCGAACTCGGTCTCGAAGGGTGCGTCCACCTCCGTCTCGGCCGGTCCCAGGGAGGCCTCCGAGCCGGGCTCGCGCTCCTCGACGGGCAGCCCGACCTCGGGGTTCTTCGCCCAGGTCGGCCGGTGGTCGACGGGTACCACGGGCGTGCCGGTGGGCGGGGTGCCCGGGCCGGGGCGCACGTCGGGACGGCGTTCCAGGTGGTCGAAGTCGACGTGGATGCCGAGCGCGAGGGTGTCCGTGTCCAGCGCCCAGGCGGGCCCCCGCCTGCGGGGCTTCTCAGCGGCCGGGACCTCGCGCGCCCCCAGGTCGGCGAGGTCCCCGTCGGGCGCCGCATCCTCGGGGACGGCGTCGGCCGGTGCGGCCCGGACGGTCCTGTACAGCTTGGGTGCAGCGATGGCGACGATCACCGCGAGCGAGGAGATCTCGGCGACGCCCGCGCCGGTCAGCCCCATACGAGGGAGCAGCAGCAGCGTCAGACCGAGCACCAGGACGCACAGCAGGCCCTGCAGCCAGGCCAGTCCGGCGGTGCGGCTCTGCGCGCGCAGCACCGCGAAGTACGTCTCCATGACGACCCTGAGCAGTGCGCCGACCGCGAACCAGCGCAGCAGCGGCGTCGCCGCGTCCGCGTAGCCCTGGCCGAAGACGCCGAGGATCCAGGGCGCGCCGATGAACAGCAGCCCGCAGATCGGCAGCATGATCCGCGCCATCCGCTTGAGCGCCGCCCGGGTGTTGGCGGCCAGCCGGGCCGGGTCGTGGGAGCCCTCGACGGTCAGGGAGGCGCCCATGTTGATGGCCAGCAGGTTGACCGTGCCACCGATCGTCGTGGTGATGTAGAAGTACGCGTTGTCCTCGGAGCTGACCTGCGAGGCGATGATCACCGGGATCAGATAGACCACGGCGAGCGAGAACAGCGAGCCGGTGTAGTCACCCGCCAGGAACCTGCCGATCTCCTTCAGCGTCGGCGGTTTCGCATGGTCGGCGGTGGTCTCGATGTGCCGGGGGACCAGCTTCCGGAACACCAGGATGCCGAGCGGCACCACGGAGGTCGCGATCGCCAGGACCCAGGAGACGAAGACACCGGTCGTCGGCATGCTGGCGGCGAGACCGACCAGCAGCGCCAGCTTCACCGCCGAGAACACCGTGTTGCCGACCGGCACCCACGGCGCACTCCGCAGCCCGGTCAGCACCCCGTCCTGCAGCGTCAGCAGGTTCCAGGAGGCCACGGCCATGATGAAGCCGAGGCCCTTGATCGGCCCGTGCAGGAAGCTGTACGACGGCCCCCAGCTGCTCAGCGTCAGCAGGAACATCCCCGCCGCGAACGACACGACCACACAACTCGCCGCGTATGTACGGAAGATGAGGCGTCCGGTGGCGCGCCCGGCGACCGGGATGAAGCGGGCCAGGGCGCCCGTCAGCGTCACCGCTGTCAGTCCGGCCAGGAGCTTCATCGCGGCGATCGCGGCCGAACCCTGGCCCACCGCGGACTCGGAGTAGTAGCGGGCGGCGATCAGCCAGTACCCCAGGCCCAGCACCGCGGAGATGCCGGTGTTGAGCATCAGGGCGTAGGCGTTGCGGAACAGCGGGCTGCCGCCGTCGGACCTGCCCATCCCGGGCAGCCGAAGACGGCGCCCCGCCTGCTCGGGCGCCTCGGTCGCGGGCTGCTTCGCCTCGGTCGTAGTGGTCGTGTCAGACACGGGAACGGATGGCCTTCCGGCGGACCTGTCGTGCTCTGCGGACCAGGGCGTACCCCTTGGTGAGGGCATGGTCCCCGGCGAAGTTGCGGGCGATCGAACGGCCCTCGACCAGCCGCTCGAACTCCTCGATGCCCGTGCTGCGGCGCACGGTCAGGCGCTGCAGGGCGTACGGCCCCTGCCGGCGGCGCGCGAGGCCGTTGCCGACGGCGAGCGCCTGGGCGTACCCCGTCTCGCGGACCGCCTCGCGCACCCGGCGGCTGGAGTAGCCGTACGGGTAGGCGAAGGAGCCGGGGACGGTGCCCAGTTCGTCGGCGACGATCTCCTTGCACTGGATCAGCTCGTGCCGCAGGCTGTCGTCGTCGAGCTGGTCGAGCTGCGGGTGGGTGTGGCTGTGACCGCCGATCTCTACGTCCGCGGCGGCCAGTTCGCGCACCTGCTCCCAGTCCAGCATCGTGTCGAGGCCGCCCCCGGTGTCGTACGCGCCCTTGATCCAGCCGGTGGAGACGAACAGTGTGGATGCGAAGCCGTGCTTGGCGAGCACCGGCAGGGCGTGCCGGTGGACGCCCTCGTAGCCGTCGTCGAAGGTGATCAGGACCGGGCGCGGCGGCAGCGGGCGGCCCGAGCGCCAACCCGCCGCCAGATCAGCCGTGTTGACCGGGGTGAGCCCCAGGTCGCCGATCATCGCCATCTGCTCCGCGAACGCCTCGGGCGCGACCGACAGCGCGCGCGTGGCGTCGTTCGGCGCGGTCGCGACCGAGTGGTACATGAGAACCGGTACGGGTGCTTCCCTCATTGAGATCCCCCCTCGATCTCGACTACGGAGAACGTGGCACCGCCCCTGCGGGCCCGGACGCTCCCCACCACGTACCCACCCGCCGCCGTCAGCACCCCGGCGACGATCGCGCCCGCCCGTCCCCCACCGCCCGGCCGGGCCAGCACGGCGTCGCGCAGACCCCGCACCACACCGGCCGGCAGCACCCGGGTGGTGTACCGGCGCTCGGACTCAAGTCCCTTGTCCGCGCCCACACTCCGGGCCACCAGCGCCTTGGACAGGCCCTCGGCGTACGCCCGCGTGCGGAAGTACCCGAAGTGCTCGCGCGCCTCGGGCACCCGGTGATGGATCACCGCACGGTCGTCGATCAGCAGGACCGCGTCGGGTCTGGCGCGGGTGAGGCGGATGCACAGCTCCGTCTCCTCGCAGCCCAGCGGGCGCTTGTCTCCGTCGCGCCCGATTCCGGTGGCGAAGCCGCCCGCCGCGTCGAACGCCGTACGACGGAACGAGGCGTTGCCGCCCAGGACGTTGCGCACCCGGACCAGGCCCGGCGGCAGCCCCTTGTACGTGCAGCCCACCACCCAGTCGAACTCCTCCGGGAACCAGGCCGGACGGCGGCCCGAGGCCCAGATCGGCATTGTGCGGCCGCCGACGGCCATCACCCGCGGATCCGCGTACCCCTCGGCGAAACGCCGCAGCCACTCCCGCTCGGCCACGGCGTCGTCGTCGAGGAACGCGATCACCTCGCCCCGCGCGGCCGCGATGCCGGTGTTGCGGCCGGCGGACAGGCCGCGGGGGCCCGCGTTGGCGAACACGCGGACCTCGCCGGTCTCCTCGAACTCCTTGTACTCCTTGGTGAGCCGGTCCAGCAGAGCCGGGTTGTGGTCGACGACCAGCAGGGTCTCCAGCGCGGGACGGGACTGCGCCCGCACCGAGGAGACCGCCGCGAGGATGTCCTCCCAGCGGTCCTCGGTGTAGACGCAGATCACGACGGAGATGTCGAGATCGCTCAAGACACCTCTCCCCGCACCGAGTCGAGCATCGGCGAATGGCGTTCCTGGCTGCGCAGTTCACGCCGGTTGGACCGCTCCTTGAGGATCACCTTGAGCACCCGGAACCCGTCCCGCACGGCCCGCAGATTGCTCGCGCCGTGGATGCGGAGGTATTCGTGGCTCGGGATCTCCTGCACCTTGAGCCCAGCCTTGACCACTCTGATGTTGATCAGGGTCTCGATCTCGAAGCCGGTGCAGTCGAGGGAGATCTTGTCCAGGCAGTGCCGCCAGAACGCGTTGTAGCCGTAGCACAGATCGGTGTAGCGGGCGCCGAACTTGCGGTTGACGATGGTGCACAGCGCCCAGTTGCCGAGCTTGCGGATGAACGTCATGTCGTCGGTGCCGCCGCCGTTGGCGAAGCGGGACCCCTTGGCGAAGTCCGCGCCGGAGACCAGGGCGGACACGTACGACACGATCTCGTTGCCGTCGGCCGAGCCGTCCGCGTCGACCATCACGATGATGTCGCCGGTGCATGCCTCGAATCCCGTGATCAGGGCATCCCCCTTGCCCTTGCCCTGCTGCTCGACGACCTTGACGTTCGGCCACAGGTCACGGGCCACTTCGACGGTGTCGTCCGTGGAATTGCCGTCCACCAGAACGACTTCGTGTATCCAGTCCGGAAGTGTCTTGAACACGTACGGGAGATTCTCCGCCTCGTTCATGGCGGGAATCACCACACTCACCGGTGGCGCGATGGCCAGGTGAGAGGAGATCGGCCGGTATCGGCCGGCAAGTGACGGGCCTTGGCCCGTGGCCGCCGGCCGCAGAACAGAACTCATGAGTCTGGTCCCTCTCGTCCGGTGGACCGCCCGCCCCTGGGCGGCCCGGTTATGTGTCCGGTTCGAAAGGGGGGTTACACGCCTGTGGCATGACGAAATGGATCTCCGTGCACGCCGATGGCGAGCTGGCAAAGCTGGCCGTCTGCCGTTGAACGGCAGCCGGTCGCGCGGCACGACCCGGTCACAAGTGCGGTCACCGAGCACGGCACCCCCCTACCGCGCCCCACGCCGGGAACCATCGCGGTCCTGAGCCCTCCCCTGGGCCGCTCGATGATGGACCGATGCGGGTGAGATATACGACGGTATTGACGAATGAACCTGTATGGCAAGACCTGGAACGAGGCCTCACGTTTTTGTTGGTTTGACCGTTACAGAACGCAGAAGAAGGAGGAAACTGATCACGGTCACTGCGATGATTCCGCCGCGCACCGACCACCGGTGAACGGCCAACATGCCCTGTGCCACCAGCATGTTGAGCACGATTGCGCCAGCGACGGCGGCGAGTGCGCGGCCGAAGGGCTCCAGCCCGCGCAGCGCGGCCCCGATGGCCGTCGCGGGCGCGGCGAGCAGAAAAAACAGGGTGAGCGGCCCGCGCAGGGGTGAGCCCGAGTCGGTCAGCGCCAGCAGCGCGCCGAATCCCCCCACGGCCGTCGCGGCGCCCGCGAGCAGTGGCGACAGGTCCCTCCCCGGTCCTGGTCGCGCCCGCTCGGCGCCGTCTGTCGACGATCTGCCGTCTGTCGAAGGTCTATTGGTGAGTCTCTTGATACGGATGGTCTGCATTGGCGACTTTGCCCCCCAGCGCGCCGGATGCCGGGCTTCAATGTCGCGCAGCGCAAGAGGGGGCGTCAAGACACGGAACCCTCCCACACCTGTTCTCATCCACTCTTAAACACGTGTTCCCCGGAGGCGTCGACTCCCTCCGGGGAACAAGAACGGGACATCTGCCGGTGCGGAACAAGGGGTTGAGGGGTCGTCAACAGGTCTGTCATGAGCACGTAATCAACATGTCGTGAAGGGGTGGTGACGACCCGGCAGGGACCGAAAAGTCTTGACATGGACACTTCCCATCGACACGTGTAATTGGTACGACGGTTACGGCAGAGATCCTGCTAAAGGGAGGTTCCATGAGACGTTCCCGAATTGCCGTTTTCGTGAGCTCGATCCTCCTCGCCGCCGGCACGGCCCTCACCGGGGCCACGGCAGCGCAGGCGTCCGGACAGGCCGCAGCCTCCGGCTATGTGGCCCTCGGCGACTCCTATTCCTCCGGGGTCGGCACCGGCAGCTACATCAGCGCCAGCGGCGACTGCAAGCGCAGCACGAAGGCCTACCCCTACCTCTGGGCCGCCGCCCACTCACCCTCGACGTTCGACTTCACCGCCTGCTCGGGCGCCCGTACGGGTGATGTTCTGTCCGGACAACTGGGCCCGCTCAGCGCCGCCACCGGCCTGGTCTCCATCACCATCGGCGGCAACGACGCCGGCTTCTCCGACGTCATGACGACGTGTGTGCTCCAGTCCGACAGCGCCTGCCTCTCCCGGATCAACACCGCGAAGGCGTACGTCGACTCGACGCTCCCCGGACAGCTGAACAACGTCTACTCGGCGATCACCGCCAAGGCCCCGAACGCCCATGTCGTCGTCCTCGGCTACCCCCGCTTCTACAAGATCGGCACCACCTGCCTCGGCCTCTCCGAGACCAAGCGGAAGGCGATCAACGACGCGGCCGACTACCTGGACACCGCCACCGCGAAGGTCGCCGCCGACCACGGCTTCACGTACGGCGACGTCCGCACCACCTTCACCGGCCACGAGATCTGCTCCGGCAGCTCCTGGCTGCACAGCGTCGAGTGGTTCAACATCGGCGAGTCGTACCACCCCACCGCGGCCGGCCAGTCGGGCGGCTATCTGCCCGTCCTGACCAGCGCGGCCTGATCACTCGGAGGGTGACGGCGAAGTACTGGAGGAGGCCCCGCCCGTCGGGGTCTCCGCCACACAGGTCACCGAGAACGGAACCGAGTTGGACGTCGTCTGCTTCGGCGAGCGCACCTCGACACTGATCGAGTTCCGGAAGGTCCCGGTGCTGTTGTACGTCGTCACGAACGCCTTGTCCTGCTTGGTCTTTCCGCCGCCCTCCGGGAAGGACAGGGTCCTCCACCCCGGATCCATGATCTGCCCGTCCTTCGACAGCCAGCGGTAACTGACCTCCGCCGGCAGCTTCCCCACCGTGAAGGTCGCCGTGAATTCGGGCGCGTCGCTCCGGGCGGGCGGACAGGTGCCGGAGTAGTCGGTGTGGGAGCCGGACAGCGTGACGTTCACGGACTGGGGGGGCGTCTTGGAGGGGCTGCTGCTCGGAGTCGGCGTCGGGCTCGCGCCTCCGCCAGGGTTGCTGTGCGTGGCGGTCGACGGAGTCCCGGTGTCCGAACGGGGGGTGTCGGCGTTGTTGTTCCCCCCGCCGTTGTCGCGGTTCAGCAGCGCGTACGTCAGCCCTCCGATGGCCAGGGCGAGGAAGACCACCCCCACGAGCAGGATGACGCCGGCCCGACGGTTGCGCTCCGGCGGCGGTGCGGCCGCCGTCGTCGTCGAGGGGCTCGGCGCGGGCTGCGTCCGCCCGACCGGGTACGGCATCGGAGGCGTCGGCGACTGAGGCTGCGGGAAGGCCGCGACCGTCGGTGCGTACGGCGACGCCTGCGCTCCGTACGCGTGGGGCGTGCCGCCCGCTGAGATGATCCGCAGGTCCTGCTCGGCCCGGTCGGCCGACAGCCGCTCGGCCGGGTCCTTGCGCAGCAGCCCCTCGATGACGGGGGTCAGCGGACCGGCCCGGTGCGGCGGCGGCAGCTCCTCGTCGACGATCGCGCGCAGGGTGCTGAGGGGGGTCTCCTGGCGGAACGGGGAGTTGCCCTCGACCGCCGCGTACAGCAGCACGCCGAGCGACCACAGGTCGGACTCCGGACCGGGCGTGCGGCCCAGCGCCCGCTCCGGCGCCAGGAACTCCGGCGAGCCGATCACCTCCCCGGTCATCGTCAGCGCCGAGCTGCCCTCGACCTGGGCGATACCGAAATCGGTGAGCACCACCCGGTCGTCGTTCGACAGCAGCACATTGGCGGGCTTCACATCCCGGTGCAGCACCCCGGCCTCGTGCGCCGCCCGCAGCGCGGCGAGCACCTCCGCGCCGATGTGTGCGGCGCGCTGCGGATCCAACGGGCCCTCGGCGTCCAGGAGTTCGGCAAGAGAGATACCGCGGACCAGCTCCATGACGATCCACGGCCGGCCGTCCTGCGTCGCCACGTCGTACACCGTGACGACGTTGCGGTTGGCGACCCGCGCGGCCGCCCACGCCTCGCGCTCCAGCCGGGCGTACATCCGCTCCACGTCCGAGGCCGGCAGCCCGGCGGGTGCACGCACCTCCTTGACGGCGACCTCGCGGTGCAGCACCTCGTCCCGGGCGCGCCACACGGTTCCCATGCCGCCCTCACCGAGGGGGGACAGGAGACGGTAGCGGCCCGCGATCAGACGTTCACTGCCCGATTCTTCGGACACGGGCGTCCCCCATTCGCATCCGCGTGTTTTCTCCACTCCGTGCGCTTTCTTCCCCAACGTAGCTCAGCCGAGTGCGGATGCCGCCCCCTTGAGCACCAGTCCGATTCCGAGCGACACGACGAGGAACGCCGAGCCCAGGGGCGCGGTCCTGCGGACGAGGACCGCCATCGGGTGGGTGGTCCAGCGGGGGCGTCTGTCCAGCACACGGTTCATCCCGGTACCCAGCTTGACGACGGCGAACCCCGCCGCGGTGAGGGTGAGGGCCAGCCCGACGCCGTACGCCACGACCAGCAGCAGCCCGAACCAGGCCTGGCCGAGCGCCGCCGCGCCCACGAGCACGACGACCGCGGAGGGACTCGGCACGAGGCCACCGGCGAAGCCCAGCAGGATCGTGCCGCGCAGGGTGGGGGCGACGGAGTGGGTGTGGGTGAAGCCGCCGTGGGTGTGCTCGACGGTGTGTGAGTGGGGATGGGGGTGGGGGTGCGTGTGATCGGAGTGGTGGGTGGGGCTGTGGTCGTGATCGTGGCCGTGGGGGTGGTCGTGCTCATGATCGTGCTCGTGTGGGTGGCCGGGGGAGTGCGTGTGGATGTGGGGCTCCGCTGCCGTCGAGGCGGTTTCGGTATGGGCGGCGACCAGGACCAGAGCGCGTTCCTCGGGCTCGGTGGTCTCGTGCGGGTGCGTATGGCCGCCGGGGCCGTGGGGGTGCGGGTGGTCGTGGTCGTGCGAATGCCCGTGATCGTGGGCGTGCTCGGGGGCATGGGTGTGTCCGTGTCCGGGGCTGCGGTTGCGCCAGGCTCGGCGTACGAGCGTGGCGCCCGCGCAGGTCACCAGGACGCCGCTTGCGATGCCCAGCCAGGTGATCACCGAGGGGGCCGCCGCCGAGCCGGCTGTGACCAGGAGGCCGAGGGCGACCACGCCCAGGGTGTGGGTGACCGTGACCGAGGCGGCCAGAGGCATGACGTCCTTGAGGCGGGCGCGGCCACCGCGGGCGGCTGCCGTCGCGGCCATCAGGGTCTTGCCGTGGCCCGGGGCGAGCGCGTGCATCGCACCCAGGACGACCGCGATGAGCAGCGAGAGCGCGGCGAAGCCGAAGGTGAGGTCGTGGCGGGCGACCAGGTTGTTCAGGGCCTGCGTCCAGCGGTCGGCGCCGCGCGGCAGCACGGAGGCCGCAGGGGCGCCCTGCCGCTCCTCGGCCAGGGCCGGTCCGCCGGGGCGTACGCGCAGGGAGGCGGTGGAGGTGTCGGCGGGGGAGGAGAGCAACTCCTTGGGATAGCTGGTGAGTTCATGGGACACCGAGGTCTTCGGTACGTCCGTCGCGGTGAGCGTCATACGGTCGCCGCGCGCGGTGATCTCCCGCCAGCCGGGCCCGGAGGTGGCGCCCTCGCTGTGGAAGCCGAGGGTCACGCTGTCGCCCTTGGGGAGCGGCGCGGTCAGCCGGCACTCCACCCGGAGGGTGTTCAGCCCCGCCTGACCCGGCCGCAGTTGCGCCTTGCTGCTGCCGACGGTCAGGGCGGTCGGCTGTCCGTCCACGGTGACCTTGCTGCCCTCGGCCGCCTTCGCACACCGCTCCTTCGCCCACTCGGTCATGCCCAGCCGCTTGATGTCGGGCTTGGCCTGGGTGGCCGGGATTTCGGCGAGGTCCTCGACGTGGTCCACGCGGAGCTTGCCGGGGGCCGCCACCAGGCCGTCGTAGCGGTTGACGGTGAAGTTGCCGAGAGGGTGCGCGCTCGCGCCGGTGGAAGGTACCAGCGCGAGCGCGCAGGCCGCCGTGAGGACGGCCCCGGTGGAGGCGAGCAATCGACGGGGGTTCACTTCGCCGCCTCCAGGTCTTCGAGTGCCTTACGGGCTTCGCGGGCGCCCAGTGGCGAGAAGCCGGGGTTGAGTTCCAGCGCCGCCTTGAGGGAGCCGCGGGCGTCCGACGCACGCCCGGTGGCGCGTTCGATCATGCCGCGGTGGTAGAGGAACGAGGCGTTGCGGTAGCCGGTGGCCGTCGCCTGCCGGGCGTACGGGAGGGCCTGGGCGTCCTTGCCGTTGACGTGCAGTGCCCAGGCCAGGGCGTCCGCGGTGTGCACGGTGTGGCGGCGGGCCCACTCGGCGCGGGCGGCGCGCAGGGCCGCGGCCCTGTCGCCGTGGTCGGCCGCCGCGAGGGCGGTGTCGAGGTCGGCGTTGACGCCGTTGGCGCGTGCGAGGGCGATCCAGGCGTCGACCAGGGCGTACTGGTCGCGGGCCTTCGCCCTGTCGCCCTCGGCGCCGCGGGCCTCGTACATCTCGCCGAGTTCCACGAGGGGTTGGGGCAGCGGGTAGCGGGCGACGAGCTGCTCCATGTCCCTGAGCCCGGTCGCCCTGTCGCCGCTCGCGTACTCGGCGCGGGCCCGCCCCTCCAGCGCCGGCAGGTAGTTGTCGTCGGCGGCGAGGGCGCGGGCGTAGTGGCCGACCGCGGTCTTGTAGTCGCCCTGGTTCCAGGCGAGTTGGCCGAGCTGGAAGGCGACGTAGGAGATGTCGCCCTTGGTGCTGGCGGTGCCGAGGGCCTGCTCCAGGATCCGGCGGGCCGTCCTCACGTCCCCGCGCAGCTCGTGCACATACGCGTACCGGGTGAAGACGGGGATGCCCGGGCGCCGTGAGTCCGCGGTGTCGGCCGCCTTCGACGCGTCGGCGTAGCGGCCGAGTTCGACGAGGGCGTCGATACGGGAGGAGAGGGCGTTCTGGCTGTAGGGGTTCTCCTTCAGCACCTGGTCGGCGTAGTTCAGGGCGTCCTTGAAGTCGTGCCGGGCCGCGGCGAGGGCCGCCTGCCCGGTGATGGCCTGCTCGTTGCCGGGCTTCACGGCGAGGGAGCGCTTGAGGGCCTTGTCGGCCTGCGGGTAACGGGAGGGGTCGCCCTTGGTGCGGGCCTGCTCGACATAGGCGAGCCCGAGACTCGCCCAGCTGCCGAAGTCCCTTGGCTGCGCCTTGAGATGGGCCTGCAGGGAGAGGATGCTCGCGTCGATGTTCCCGCTGTTCAGCAACGCCGGAGACAACGCGCTGGGCGCATCGGCAACGGCCGTGGTCCCACCGTCCCGGATGGCGCCGTACGCGATGGAACCACCGGTGAGCGCGACGGCCAACAGGGCGGCGAGCCCGGTCAGTTGACCGATGTGCCACCGGCGTCCAGCAGCAGCGACGCGACGCACAGCGGTGACTCGCTCGTCGGCGGAGACATCCTCCGGGGAATCGACGCACTTGCCTTCGGGGGTGCTGACGGCTGCTTTCGACTCCGGCCCGGCAACTCCCTCAAGGGGCGCGGGGCGTGTAGATGTGCGACTCCGGCGCGTGGGCGCGACCAGCCCCGACGAACCCGCAGACGACTCACTACCGGTCCCGCCACCCTCCGCGGGGCGGTCCTCGCTGTCGTTCGTACCCGGGGTCATTGCCCTCTCCTCAAGTGCCGTGCAGGACAAGAAAGTTGCCGCTGGAAGCGGCGCGGCCCGCACCGTGGGGGATGAGTACGTGCGGGCCGCGCCAGACTGTGGGTGGTGCGAGATCCGCGGATCGGGCGGCTGCCGCTCCGAAGAGTCCGCCCGATCCGCCGTCGGGGGCGGCCTAGTAGACCCGGCTCCGCATCCGGCGCCACCACATGAGGCCCGCGCCGATCAGAGCGATACCGGCAGCTCCGCCACCGGCCGAGGCCGCGATCAGCGTGGTGTTGTTCATGCCACCGGCCGACGCGGGCTGCAGGGCGTCACCGAGCTGGCTCTTGACGTCGCTGCCGCTGCTGACGCCCTTGGCCGTCGCACCGCGCGAGCCGGACGTCGGGTTGGCCAGGTACGGGAAGTACTTGCCGAAGCTCTTGTCGTTCTTGTCGACCGCGTCGCCCAGGTCGTTCTTGGAGCCGACCAGTTCGCCCTCCACGACCTGGAGCGCCTCGTCGATCACATCGTCGGTGAGCCGGCGCCCGTTCGGGAAGCCCGCGTTGTCACCGTCGAGGACGCCCAGCCGCTTCGGATAGGCGGTCGGTTTGATGGACGTGTTCAGGCGCAGCTCTTCCGCCGGACGCACGTACGGCGGCTGGTTGAGGCCCTTGACGCCCTTCAGGAACACGTCGACGAGGTCGTTGCGCGGCTCCGACGGAGCCTTGATCTTGTAGATCGACTCGATGAGCTTCGGCAGCTCCGGGTTGGTCACGTTCTTCAGGAACTGCCCGTCGTACGCGGGCGAGGACGCGTTGAACTTGTCCTTGTCCTTGATCGGGTTGACGACCTCGTTGACGAGCGGGTTGCCCAGACGTGAGACCTGCTCGTAGTAGCCCCGCGCGTTCCTGCGCTGCACGGTCGACCAGATGCCGACGACCGGCTGCTTCTCCGACTCGGTGATCATGTCCGTCGGAACCTGCAGGGCGATCGAGTTGACGTTGTAGCCCTTGAGGGTGTCCCGCCCGACCTCGGAGAGGTTCCCGCCGTACAGCAGGTCGAAGACGCGCAGGTCGGCGAAGAAGGGGTCGTCCGCCTGCCCGGCGAAGGTCTGCGCGCCGTTGGGAAGCTTGTAGATCGCCTGCTCGCGCAGCTTGTTGTAGTCCGGCATCGACGCCTTGCCCACGTCCGACGGCGCCACCGGAACGTCGTCGGCGAGCTTCGAGCGGTACACGGCCTTGCCGTGCCTCAGCTTGACGACCTCGATGTCGTACGTCTGCGTGATGTTCAGGTCCGGGTCGGCCAGGTTGCTGACCACGCCCGTGTTGTACAGGAACGACTTCTTGTTCTTCGTCTGCGTCTTGAACGTGTAGCGCAGCAGCAGATCGTCCTGCGCGTCACCGTTGTTGTCGATGTGGATGTCGTACTGGGCGTCGTCGCCGAACTGGTAGAAGTTCGGGCCGCCCGCCGGTTCCTCGAACGGGATGAAGTTCGCGATGACCGTCGTGGTGTCCGGCTTGTCCGGGCTGACGAACGCGTACAGGTCCGTGTTGTCGTACTGGGGCTGCCCCGAGATCAGCGGGGCCTCCCGGTGGCTGGAGGCGGAGGCCGCCCCCGGTACCAGCGTGGCCACACCGGCGGCCGTGAGCCCGCCGGCGGCCAGCGCACTGGCTATCAGGGTCGCGATGCTCCTGCGTCCCGAGCCGCTCCTGGAGATAGGTGTCATGCCGTCCGTCCTCAGTCCCAACTTGCCTGACGAACGCTGATTCGGAGCGGTCGCCGGAGTGGATTGGTGGAATCTCAAACGTCTTTACGGCAAACCCCTGATCTTGTTTCAGTCGAGCCGCAAAACTTCTTTGGTGGGGCGTGGACCCGCGTTTCGAGCGCGCTGATCCGTACCCCATCCGGAGGTGCGTTCGTTGCGAATGCCTGGTGTGACGGGACGGGGCCCATGCGGCCGGGGAGAGGGGGACCGAGTGGAGGCGG
Source organism: Streptomyces sp. NRRL S-646 (assembly GCF_000720765.1). Taxonomy (GTDB): domain Bacteria; phylum Actinomycetota; class Actinomycetes; order Streptomycetales; family Streptomycetaceae; genus Streptomyces. The sequence goes on along the minus strand of NZ_JODC01000020.1, from coordinate 109,883 downwards.
ACGAGCTTCTGGTACTCGTGGCAGGCGGCGACCAGAAGGCATTCGAGGAGCTGTACGGCCTGGTGTCCGGTCCGGTGTTCGGACTGGTCCGCCGGGTCGTACGCGACCCCGCACAGTCGGAGGAGGTGGCCCAGGAAGTGCTGCTCGAACTCTGGCGCTCCGCGGGCCGGTTCGACCCCGGCCGCGGCAGCGCCCTGTCCTGGATCCTCACCCTCGCCCACCGTCGCGCCGTCGACCGGGTGCGCAGCGCCCGCGCCGCCGTCGACCGCGAACAGCGCGAGGCACGCCGGGCCCACCACCCCGCCTTCGACCAGGTCACCGAAGAGGTCGAGGCGGGCCTCGAACGCGAGTGGGTACGCCGCTGCCTGGACCGACTCACCACCCTGCAGCGCCAGTCCGTCACCCTCGCCTACTACGACGGCTACACGTACCGTGAAGTGGCCGAGCGGCTCTCCCTGCCGCTGGGCACGGTCAAGACCCGGATGCGCGACGGACTCACCCAGCTGCGCAAGTGCCTGGGAGGTGTCGCATGAGTCTCCTTGCCCGACTGTTCCGCCGCGGGGATCTGCACTCCCTCGCGGCCCCCTATGCGCTCGACGCGCTGGAGCCCGCGGAGCGGGTCCGCTTCGAGCGGCACCTCAAGAACTGCGAGCGCTGCGGTGCCGAGGTGCGCGCCCTGTCCGAGGACGCCGTGCGCCTCGCCTGGTCCACGGCAGCCCCGCCGCCGGCCGCGATGCGCGACCGGGTGCTGGCCGCCGTGCGTGCCACTCCGCAGCAGGCGGGGCCGGTCGCGAGGGAGCACACGCCCCAGCTGCCGCCGCACGTCTGGGGCACGCAGCCGCCGCCGGGACGCTCCCGTGCGCCGCGCGAGCGCCGCCCCTTCTTCGTGCCGTTCGCCACGGCGACGGCCGCCGCGGCCCTCGTCGTCGCCTCGCTCTTCGCCGTCCAGGCGAACCGGACCCAGGACAAGCTGGACGCCGAGCGCGCCCAGGCACGTGAGATCGCCCACGTTCTCGCAGCTCCCGACGCCCGCGCGACCACCCGCAGGGACCCCCAGGGCCGAAGTATCGGAGCGGTCGCCTCCGCATCTCAGGGGCAGGCGGTCGTCACGCTCAGCGGATACGACGCCCTGCCCAGCGGACGCGTGCACCAGCTGTGGCTCATGCGCCCCGATGCGCAACCGCGTTCCCTGGGGCTGTTCGGGGGCGGCGACACGCCCTTGGTCGCGACCGACCTCAGCAAGTCGGCCACGTCACTCGCAGTGACCGTCGAACCCGACGGTGGCTCACCGCAGCCCACCAGCCAGCCCATTGTCCAACTCGCCCTGAAATCGGTTGGATTCGGAGAGTGACCATGGAGGAGTCGTCAACACCCTTATGGGGAAGGTGAATCCTGTGACCGCGATACACGAGTGCCCCGAGGGAGCGATAGGGTTACCCTGCCCGGGCCGGGTGGACTCGTACGGGTGGGGAGTGACATGGAACAGATAACAGTGCGCAGCAGGGCCAGGGTCCCTGCGATCACCTGCGGGAGCAGCGCGACCAGTTCGCGTCTCGACCGCCATCTCTCGGTGCTGGGCGGCCCGGCCGTCCCACAGCGCGAGACGGCCGAGGCGACCTCGCTGATGCGCGAGCTGACCGCGCGTGACACTCCACGTGAGCGCAGCGCCAGGGGCAACCGGATCAGCCGTGTGCTGCTCTTCGCGCCGCTGCGCCGACTGCGTCGTTCGCTGTTCGGCGGGCGCTGAGCTACACCGGCGCTCCCCGCGTGGTCCGTGCCCGGGTGACCGCACCGTCCCGGCGCATCGCTGCGAACTCGTCGTCCGTCATCCCCACGGCACAGCAGCGATGTCCAGGTGCGGCACCCCGGCGCGGCCCGCGCTCCCGTCCGATGCCCCGTCCCCGCCCGGCACCGACGGCTCTCGACTCCCCCTCGAACGAGCTTCGGCGCTCCTCGGAGGGGTGACCGTTCATCGCTCCCCGTGTGCGTATCTGCGCACCGCGAGCGGCAGGAACACCGCGATCAGCACGGCGCACCACAGCAGTGACCCGGCGATCGGGTGCGCCACCGGCCAGGCAGCGTCCCCCGGCACCGGCGCATTGCCGAAGAGGTCCCGCAGGGCCGTCGTCACCGCGCTGATCGGATTCCACTCGGCGACCGTGCGCAGCCAGCCCGGCAGACCGTCCGTCGGGATGTACGCGTTGGACAGCAGCGGCAGCATGAAGGTCGCCCCGCCCAGCTGCCCCGCGGCCTCCTCGTTCCGGGTGAGCAGGCCGAGGAAGATCCCGATCCAGGTCGTCGCGAACCGGAACAGCAGCAACAGGCATACGGCGCCCACCGCATCGAACGCGCTGCCCTCGACCCGCCACCCCACCGCGAGCCCCACCAACAGGAACGGCACCGTGCCTGCGGCCGTGACGACGACATCCGCCACGGCCTGCCCGAGCGGTACGGCGGCCCGGTTGATCGGCAGCGTCCGGAACCGGTCCATGACACCCCGGTGGGTGTCCTGGGCGGCCTGGAACATGCCGGTCATGATCCCGTTCGCGGCCGTCGCCACCAGCAGTCCCGGCACCAGGAAGGACCGGTACTCCCCGCCCGGCATCGCCAGCGCGCTGCCGAAGACGTAGCCGAAGAACAGCAGCATGCTGATCGGCATCGTCTGAGTGAGGATCAGCAACCCCGGGTTGTTCCGCATCCGCCGCAGCTGGCGGCCCAGAAGGGCGGTCCCGTCGTACGCCAACGTGCTCATGCGGCATGCTCCTTGTCGTCCTCGGTGTTGTTTTCTGTCAGCCGCAGAAAGGCCTCGTCGAGCGTCGGCGGACGCAGGGCCGCATCGAGCAACGGCACGCCCGCCGTGTCGAGTTCGCGCACCAGGCGGGGCAGTGTGAGCGTCCGGTCCCTGGTGACCGCGCCGACGGCGTTGCGTTCACGGTCGAACGACGGCTCGGCGCCCGTGAGTTGATCGAGCACCCCGGCCGCCTTCACCAGCACGTCCGCGTCCGCGACGACCACCTCGACGTACGCCCCGATGAGCCCCTTGAACTGGGCCGGCGAACCCGTGTGTGCCACCCGTCCCCGGTCCACCAGGGCGATGTCGTCGGCGAGTTGGTCGGCCTCCTCCAGATACTGCGTGGTCAGCAGCACCGTCGTACCGTCGGACGTGAGCTCGCGCACGGCCGTCCAGATCAGATTGCGGCTGGCCGGGTCGAGCCCCGTCGTCGGCTCGTCCAGGAACAGCACCTCCGGCCGGCGGATCAGGCTCGCCGCCAGGTCCAGCCGGCGGCGCATCCCGCCCGAGTAGGTCGACGCCGCCCGGCCGGCGGCCTCTGCCAGCCCGAACCGCTCGAGCAGCTCGTCGGCGCGCTGCCCCGGCGCCCGCACCCGGTGCAGCCGCGCGAACAGCTGCAGGTTCTCGCGGCCCGTGAGGTCACCGTCGACCGACGCGTACTGCCCCGTGACGCCGATCCTGCGCCGGACGGCCGCGGGCTCCCGGACGAGGTCGTGCCCCGCGATCCGTGCCGAGCCCGCGTCCGGCCGCAGCAGCGTCGTCAGCAGCCGTACGGCCGTCGTCTTGCCCGCCCCGTTCGGCCCGAGGACGCCGCAGACCGTGCCCTCGGCCACCGCGAGATCCAGCCCGCGCACCGCGTGCACCTCGCCGAACCTCTTCTCCAGACCTTCACTAAGTACAGCGTACGTAGAAGTCATGTCTTGACCATAGCGCACTACGTACGGTGTACGTAACTAGGATGGTGGGCGAGGTGATGATCGATGGCGGGCCGAGCGGCGGTACCCGAAGTGATCTGGGCGCGTCCCGAGCGGACGGGCCGGGGGCCGAGGCCGGCCTACACGCGTGCCGACATCGCGGCGGCTGCGGTGAAGGTCGCCGACGAGGGCGGCCTGGACGCGGTGTCGATGCGGCACGTCGCGGCCGAGCTGGGCTGCGGGACCATGTCGCTCTACAACTACGTCCCCCGCAAGGAGGACCTGTACGAGCTGATGGTGGACGCGGTCAGCGGCGAGCACGAGCTGTGGGAGCCGTCGGGGGACTGGCGGGCCGACATGCGCCGGGTCGCCCAGCAGACGCGGGCGCTGATGCACCGGCATCCGTGGCTCACGCGGCTGATGTCACCGGTGTACGGGTTCAGTCCGAACGCCCTGCGCTATCTGGAGCACTGTCTGGCCTGCCTGGACCCGCTCGATGCGCGCTACGGCATGAAGATGCAGCTCGTCGGGATGCTGAACGGGTGTGTGACGTCCTATGTCGCCACTGAGTTGGCTGCCGCCGAGCGGACGCGGTCGTTGCCGTGGTCGGCGGAGGAGGAGAGTGCGGTGCGTATCGCCTACCTCGGGAGCCAGGTGGGCGGCGGGGCCTACCCGCGGATGGCGGCGGCTTTCACGGAGGACCCCGGTCCGATCGATCTGGATGGGGCCTTCGAGTTGATGCTGAGCCGGATCCTGGACGCGTTCGAGCCCAGGGACTAGCCCCAGGGACTGGACGGCGTGGAACTAGATCAGCGCGAACTGGCCCTCGGGGCCTTCTTCGTGGTGGTCGAGAACCGAGGCCGGTCTGCGCGCCGCCTCCGGTGCCGGGAGCACTCCCGCCTTGTGCAGGTCGGACGCCGTGACGGGGGCTGTCACCGTCAACTCCGCCTGCTGTGGCCTTAGTTCGGCCAACAGTGCCAGGACCGTGATCAGCTCCAGCAGCTCCGACGTCCACGGCTGCGGCCAGGTGGTCGGACGGATCGCCGTCAGCGTTCCCGGCTCGGGCTGTGCCGTGCGGGTCGCGAACCACTGCTCCAGGACCCGGACGCCGGCCGCCTCGAAGTCCCAGGCCTCCGGGGGTACCGGCGAGATGCGGCCCTCGTCGAGCAGCAGGGTTTCCTCGTCGCGGTCGTAGGCGATCGTGAGCGGCCGGGACGGTAGCGGGGCGCGGACGTACGGGCGGCGGCCTCCCGGGAGCTTGGGGCGGTCGCCGTTGCGGCGCATCAGCCAGAGGATGCGGCGACCCAACTCCACGCCGTGCGACCAGAGTTCGGCATCCTCGGTGAGGGGGACCGTCAGGTCCGGCCCTACCGTTGCCATGGTCCAGGCGAGGAGGTCCGACGGGCCGGGGGAGTGGCCGAGGCGGGCGCTCAGGTGGTCCAGCAGGCCCGGGGCCAGGTTGGGTTCCGTGCCGCCGGGGCGGCGGTAGAGGGGGCGGATGCGGCCGGGGCGCATCAGAGGGAGGTGGGAGGTGGCCAGGAGGTGCGGGCCGGTGCTTTCCGTGGCCGTCTCGGTGACGAAGACCTGGTGCTCGTCCGCCACCCGCCACAGCTCGGGACGGGCCGCGTCGATCAGGCGGTGGTCGAGGAGCAGCCACTGTTCGTCGAAGGGGGCGTGCAGGACGCGGACCGGCTCGGGGCAGGGGCCCGACGCGTGGATGAGTTTCTGCGTGCCGCTCGACTGGCCCGGCAGCCGGCCGACCGCCGAGCGCAGCGTGCGCGAGCGGGTCGGTTCGAACAGGGCCTCGCGGTCCGGGCCCTCGGCCTTCATCAGGGCGTCCCAGCGGGCCTTCAGGGATGCGGCGTCGGGGCCCGTCGGCCACCCCCGGCCGAGCCGCGGCGGTGCGACGGACCACGGCATGAGGTCCGCGAGCAGCGGAGCGTCGTCGTGCGTCACGCTGGGCATCGTACGACCTTGCGCCGACAGGCAGGGTGGGCCGGTGACGTCATGTGGCGTCCAGGGTCACCGTGAAGGAGAAGCGGTCGCCGCGGTAGTGGATGACGGCCACGTCCAGGACTCGTCCGTCCCCGTCGTACGTCACGCCCGTGTAGTGCAGGATCGGGCTGAGCAGCGGGACTTGGAGCAGACGGGCCGTCTCCGGGTCGGCCAGGCGGGCCTCCACGGTGTCCGTGATGCGGCTGATGTCCGCCCGGACGATGTCGCGCAGCACCTTGGTCATCGGGCGGCGCAGCAGGTCGGCGGGGTCGAAGCGGGCGGCCAGTTCGGGACGGACGTAGTTGCGGGCGTGGTTGGTCGGCTCGCCCGTCTTCTCGTCGCAGCGCAGCCGGTGGTACGTGGCCACCTCGCCGGTCTCCGGGAAGTGCTCGGCGAGTTCGGGCGGCACGGGCGCGCTGCCGTGGTCCAGCAGCTCCGTCACCATCCCGGACTGCTGGGCCACGATCGCGTCCACCGAGCCGAGCAGCCGGACCGGGGCACCCCTCAGGGCGTCGGGCTCGATGAACGTGCCCCGGCGGCGGTGGCGGGTGATCAGGCCCTCGTCCTCCAGCTCCTTCAGCGCCTGCCGCATGGTCAGCACGCTCACCCCGTAGTGCCCCGCCAGCTGCTCCTCGGTGGGCAGTCGCAGCGGGTCCTGGGGCGAGCGGCCCAGTATCGAGGCGCGCAGGGACTGCGACACCTGGTACCAGAGCGGCAGCTTGCGGTTCAGGACGATCGAGTCCGGGGCGAAGGAGGTCACGGGCCTATCCGTACCGGTCGTACGCGATCAGTGCAACGGGCGGAAATGCCGCTCGAGGCCCTGCCACACGTCGTCGTAGCGCTGCTGCAGGTGCTCCGCGCCCGCCGCCTGCGGGGTGAGCGTCACCGGCCACCGGGTCTCGAACATGAACGCCAGCCCGTCGTCCACCTTCTGCGGCTTCAGCTCGGCCGCGCTCGCCCGGTCGAAGGTCTCCCGGTCCGGCCCGTGCGCCGACATCATGTTGTGCAGCGAGCCGCCGCCCGGCACGAAGCCCTCCGCCTTGGCGTCGTAGGCGCCCTCGATCAGGCCCATGTACTCGCTCATCACGTTCCGGTGGAAGTACGGCGGCCGGAAGGTGTCCTCGCCCACCAGCCAGCGCGGAGCGAAGACGACGAAGTCGACGCCGGCCAGGCCCGGGGTGTCGGACGGCGACGTCAGCACCGTGAAGATCGACGGGTCGGGGTGGTCGTAGGAGATGCTGCCGATGACGTTGAAGCGCCGCAGGTCGTAGACGTAGGGGACGTGGTTGCCGTGCCAGGCGACCACGTCGAGCGGCGAGTGGTCGTACACGGCCGTCCAGAGGTTGCCGCAGAACTTGTTCACCACCTCCACCGGGCCCTCGACGTCCTCGTAGGCGGCTACGGGGGCCTGGAAGTCGCGGGCGTTGGCGAGGCCGTTGGCGCCGATCGGGCCCAGGTCGGGGAGGTGGAAGGGCGCCCCGTAGTTCTCGCACACATAACCGCGGGCAGAGGGATCCAGCAGTTCCACACGGAAGCGCACCCCACGGGGAACCAGCGCCACATGTCCCGGCTCCACATGCAGCAGCCCGAACTCCGTGCGCAGCAGCAGTCCGCCGTGCTCCGGGACGATCAGCAGCTCGCCGTCCGCGTCGCTGAAGACGCGCTCCATCGAGGAGTTGGCGTGATACAGGTGCACGGCCATTCCGGTGCGCTGGGTGGCGTCGCCGTTGCCGCCCAGGGTCCACAGGCCGGCCAGGAAGTCCGTGCCGGCCGGGGGCTCGGGCAGCGGGTTCCAGCGCAGGCGGTTCGGGTCGGGTACCGACTCGGTGAACGGGGCCGTACGGATCGCGCCGTTGTCCGTGCGTGTGAACGCCGGGTGCGCGGCCGAGGGGCGGATGCGGTAGAGCCAGGAGCGGCGGTTGTGGGCCCGCGGCTCGGTGAACGCCGTACCGCTGAGCTGTTCCGCGTACAGCCCGAGCGGTGCGCGCTGTGGCGCGTTGCGGCCCTCGGGCAGGGCGCCGGGCACGGCCTCCGAGCTGTGCTCGTTGCCGAAACCGGAGAGGTGGGTCAGCCCCTCGGCCGTCTTGCGCGCGTCCCCGCTCATCGTCGCTCCCTTGCGGACTGATGCAGACATGCAGATCGATGCCTTCTGATTCCTATGCATCACCGTAGGATTGCGGTTTCGCGCGCGCAAGGGGGTACCCGGGCCTCCTCATCAGGGAGGAACGAGAACCAGACTCCAGGGGGATCCGAGTGTCGGACCGGTGTTCTAGTCTCCCGGGCATGTCGTGGACGCGGGGTCTTCCAGCCGCGCTCGCGGTCTGTGTCCTGCTGCTGACCGGATCCGTGAGCTGCGGCTCCAGTGATGCGCACGAGGGGAAGAACGGCGATTCGATCTCGCCGGTGGGCAAGCTGCTGGACAACACGGACAAGCAGGGGCGGCACTACCGTGAAGTGAAGAAGAAGGGTGCGCCGGAGGTCGGGATCGAGGTGCAGCCGGACTCCGGCAACGCCTGGGACGTATATCTGACCGTCCGCAACTTCCGCTTCTCACCCCGCGGCACGAAGTCGCGCGCGGCGGCCGGCCGCGGTCTCGCGTACGTCTTCGTCGACGGCCGGCTCGTCACCCGGCTCCGCGGCCTCACCTGCCGCCTCCCGGCCAGGTTCGTACCGCGCGGCACGCATCACGTCACCGCCCGGCTGTACGCCGACGACGGCACCGTATGGGCCGTGCAGGGCCGGCCCGTGGAGAGCACGGCCGACATCACGGCCGCGCCCCGCGGCGGAGCCGCACTGGGTGCGCCTGCCACTCATTCAAGTACTGGGGGGCGAGGTTCACCGGAGCGCTCCGGAACGGCATCATGAAGCCTGTGCCCCACGCGACATCGCTACGCCGAGCGCCTGTGCAGCGGCGCAGTGCCGAACGCCTCACCAGGATCCTCGACGCCTGTGCCGACCTCCTCGACGAGGTCGGCTACGACGACCTGAGCACCCGGGCCGTGGCCCTGCGCGCCGGGGTCCCCATCGGCTCGGTCTACCGCTTCTTCGGCAACAAGCGGCAGATGGCCGACGCCCTCGCCCAGCGCAACCTCGAGCGCTTCACCGAGCAGGTCACCGAGCGGCTGAAGTCGGCCGGCGACGGAGGCTGGCGCTCGGCGATGGACGCCGTCCTCGACGAGTACCTGGCCATGAAGCGCACCGCGCCCGGTTTCTCCCTCGTCGACTTCGGCAACCAGATCCCGGTCGGTGCGCGCAACTCCGAACCCAACCACCGTGTCGCCGACCGCCTCACCGACCTGCTCTCCGGCTATCTCGACCGGGAGCCGGACGACGATCTGCGCCGCACCTTCCTGATCGCCGTGGAGACCGCCGACACCCTGGTCCACCTGGCCTTCCGAGTGGCCCCGGAGGGCGACGAGAAGATCATCGAGGAGACGCGGGAGCTGCTGCGGGCGTATCTGGCGCGCGTGCTGGACTGAGACCCCGCAGGGCCGCGGCTCGCGGATTTCCGACCTCGTCCCCGAAGAGGCCTCCCCTCCGTGCATACCGGTCGGTATGCTCGGCCGCACAATACGAGCGTCATCGTCGCCGCCACCGGGAGGACCCGTGTCCCGCACCGCCCTGCGAATCTGCCCCCTGTGCGAGGCCACCTGCGGGCTGACCCTCACCATCGAGGGCACCCGTGTCACCGGCGCCCGCGGTGACCGTGAGGACGTGTTCAGCAAGGGGTTCATCTGCCCCAAGGGCGCCTCCTTCGGCGCCGTGGACGGCGACCCCGACCGGCTGCGCACCCCGCTCGTGCGCAAGGACGGCGAGCTGCGCGAGGCCACCTGGGAGGAGGCCTTCGACGCGGTCGCCGCCGGTGTCCGCGCGGTCGTCGAGCGCTACGGCCCGAACGCCGTCGGCGTCGTCCTCGGCAACCCGAACGTGCACACCATGGCCGGCGCCCTCTACCCGCCGGTGCTGCTCGCCGGCCTCGGCACCCGCAGCGTCTTCACCGCGTCCACGGTCGACCAGATGCCCAAGCACGTCTCCAGCGGTCTGCTCTACGGCGACGCCAACGCCATCCCGGTGCCGGACCTGGACCACACCGACCATCTGCTCCTTATCGGCGCCAACCCCCTGGAGTCCAACGGGAGTCTGTGCACGGCCGCCGACTTCCCCGGCAAGCTCAAGGCCCTCAAGGCCCGCGGCGGCACCCTCACGGTCATCGACCCGCGCCGCACCCGCACCGCCAAGCTCGCCGACCGGCACATCGCGATCCGCCCCGGCACCGACGCACTGCTCCTCGCGGCGATGGCGTACGTCCTGTTCGAGGAAGGCCTCGTCGACACCGGGGAACTGACCGCGCACCTCCAGGGCCTGGACGAACTGCGTGCGGCCGTACGGGACTTCACCCCCGAAGCCGTAGCCGGAGCCTGTGACGTGGACGCCCCCACGATCCGCACCCTGGCCCGCGAACTCGCCGCCGCCCCCACCGCCGCCGTATACGGCCGCATCGGCAGCTGCACCGTCCCGCACGGCACCCTGGCCAGCTGGCTCGTCGACGTCCTCGACATCCTCACCGGCAACCTCGACCGCCCCGGCGGCGCCCTCTTCCCGCAGGCGGCCACCGACCGCACACCCCGCCCCGCCGGACCGAGCCACGGCTTCACGCTCGGCCGCTGGCACTCCCGGGTGAGCCGACACCCCGAGGCGAAGGGCGAGTTGCCGCTCTCCGCGCTCGCCGAGGAGATCGACACCGCGACCGACGAGGGCGAGCCGATCCGCGCCCTCATCACCTCCGCCGCCAACCCCGTGCTCTCGGCGCCCGACGGCGACCGTCTCGACAAGGCCCTGGACTCCCTGGACTTCATGGTCAGCATCGACCCGTACCTGAACGAGACCACCCGCCACGCGACCGTCGTCCTGCCCCCGCCCCCGCCCTCGCAGAGCCCGCACCACGACTTCGCGTTCAACACCCTCGCCGTACGCAACCAGGTCCGCTACACCCGCCCCGCCGTGCCTCTGGAGCCCGGCCGGCTGCCCGAGACCGAGATCTTCGCCCGGCTGATCCTGGCCGCCACCGGCATGCACGGCGCCGCCCCGTCCGCCGTCGACGACCTGGTCATCGGGCAGACCCTGGGCAAGGCGGTCAAGGAGCCCTGGTCGCCCGTGCACGGCCGCGACCCGAAGGAACTCGCCGCGCAGCTCACCGGGACGACCGGCCCCGAGCGCCGGCTCGACATGATGCTGCGCCTCGGCCCCTACGGCGACGGCTTCGGCGTACGACCGGACGGGCTGAGCCTGGAGCGGCTGCTCGCGCACCCGCACGGCATCGACCTCGGTCCGCTGGGGTCGCGGCTGCCGCAGCCCCTGAAGACCAGGAGCGGCAAGGTCGAGCTGCTGCCGCAGCCGATCGCGGACGATCTGCCGCGGCTGCGGGCGGCCCTGGACCGGCTCCCGGACGAACTCGTCCTCGTCGGCCGCCGGCACCTGCGCTCCAACAACAGCTGGATGCACAACGTCCCCGCCCTCACCGGCGGTACGAACCGCTGCACGCTGCACATCCACCCCGAGGACGCCGAGCGGCTCGGCGTGCGGGACGGGGCTGCAGTACGGGTGAAGGGCGCCGGGGGAGAGGTGACCGCCCCCGCCGAGGTCACGGACGCCGTGCGTCCGGGCGTGGTGAGCCTGCCGCACGGCTGGGGCCACGACCGGCCCGGCACCCGGATGAGCCATGCCGCCACCGACCCCGGCGTCAACGTCAACCAGCTCCTCGACGGCAGCCTGCTCGACCCGCTGTCGGGCAACGCGGTCCTCAACGGAGTGCCCGTCGAAGTCGCCGCCGTGACCGAAAAGCTCAGCCCTGTGACCTGAGCAAAGCCGTGACCTGGGATTTTGCGCTTATTGCTCGCACGTCAACGTCTTGTTAACGCCGTTTGAACGGACCTAACGTCGTCGCACCGCCTGCCCGGTGGGATGTTCAAGGGCGAACGTTAGGTATCCACTCATGCTGACCATCCTCGGCTTCGCCATGATCGCGACCTTCCTGGTCCTGATCATGCTGAAGAAGATGTCGCCGATCGCGGCGCTCGTGCTGATCCCGGCACTGTTCTGTGTCTTCGTCGGTAAGGGCGCGAAGCTCGGTGACTACGTCATCGACGGCGTCACCAGCCTCGCGCCCACCGCGGCGATGCTCATGTTCGCGATCGTCTACTTCGGTGTGATGATCGACGTCGGCCTCTTCGACCCGATCGTTCGGGGAATCCTGAGGTTCTGCAAGGCCGACCCGCTCAGGATCGTCGTCGGTACGGCCGTCCTCGCCGCGATCGTGTCGCTCGACGGCGACGGCTCGACCACCTTCATGATCACCGTCTCGGCGATGTACCCGCTGTACAAGCGCCTGAAGATGAGCCTGGTCGTGATGACCGGTGTCGCCGCCATGGCCAACGGCGTGATGAACACCCTGCCGTGGGGCGGCCCGACCGCCCGCGCCGCCACCGCGCTGAAGCTCGACGCGAGCGACATCTTCGTCCCGATGATTCCGGCGCTCGCCATGGGCCTGCTGTTCGTGTTCGGTCTCGCGTACGTCCTCGGGCGCCGCGAGCGCAAGCGGCTCGGTGTGCTGACGCTGGACGAAGTGCTGGTCGAGGAGAAGGAGACCGAGACGGTCCTCGTGGGTGCCGGCTCCGGCTCCGGTTCCGGCAAGGATGCCAAGCGCACCGGCGGCTCCGGCTCCGGCACCGACGCGGACCTCCCCGAGGACGAGGACGACGGCCTCCAGGGCCTCGACCCCAACCGCCCCACCCTGCGCCCCAAGCTGTACTGGTTCAACGCGCTGCTCACGGTGACCCTGCTCACCGCCATGATCATGGAGTGGCTGCCGATCCCGGTGCTGTTCCTGCTCGGTGCGGCCCTGGCGCTCACCGTCAACTTCCCGCACATGCCCGACCAGAAGGCCCGCCTCGGCGCCCACGCGGAGAATGTCCTCAATGTCTCCGGCATGGTCTTCGCCGCCGCCGTCTTCACCGGCGTCCTGCAGGGCACCGGCATGGTGGGCAGCATGGCCAAGTGGCTGGTGGACAACATCCCGGACGGGATGGGCCCGCACATGGCCTTCGTCACCGGCATCCTGAGCATCCCGCTGACGTACTTCATGTCGAACGACGGCTTCTACTTCGGCATCCTCCCGGTGCTCGCCGAGGCCGGCCAGGCCCACGGAGTCTCGTCCCTGGAGATCGCCCGCGCCTCCCTCATCGGGCAGCCGCTGCACATGTCGAGCCCGCTCGTCCCGGCCGTGTACGTCCTGGTCGGCATGGCCAAGGTGGAGTTCGGCGACCACACCAGGTTCGTGGTCAAGTGGGCCGCCCTCACATCACTCGTCGTCCTCGGGGCAGGGATCCTCTTCGGAATCATCTGACCTTCCGGACAAGGGAATTCGGCTTCCGGACAAGGGAATCCAGGAATTCAGGAGGACTCGCACATGGGGCCCGGTAGGAACCGCGGCTGGCTGCTCCGTCTCGTCATCGCCTTCGGCTTCGCGCAGGGGGCGGTGTCGATGGCCCGGCCCGCCGTCTCCTACCGGGCCCTCGCGCTGGGCGCCGACGAGCGGGCGGTCGGCGTCATCGCGGGCGTGTACGCGCTGTTGCCGCTCTTCGCCGCGGTACCGCTGGGCCGCCGCACCGACCACGGCCGCTGCGCACCCCTGCTGCCCGTCGGCGTCGTCCTGATAGCGGGCGGCTGTGCGCTGAGCGGACTCGCGGGCTCCCTCTGGGCGATGGCGGTCTGGAGCGGCGTGATGGGCCTGGGCCACCTGTGCTTCGTGATCGGTGCCCAGTCGCTCGTCGCCCGCCAGTCCGCCCCGCACGAACAGGACCGCAACTTCGGCCACTTCACCATCGGCGCCTCGCTCGGCCAGCTGGTCGGCCCGATCGCGGCGGGCGCGCTGATCGGCGGGCCCGACATGGCGGGCACCAGCGCGCTGGCCCTGGTGGTGGCGGGTGCGGGAGCCGCGGTCGCGTTCACCTCGCTGTGGCGCATCGAGGACCGTACGGCGGTCAAGTCCCGTACGGAACAGGGCGATCGCGTCGCGGTCGGCAGCATCCTGCGGGCCCGGGGAGTCCCGGCGGGCATGCTCATCAGCCTCTCGGTGCTGTCCGCCACCGACATCCTCACCGCCTATCTGCCGGTGGTCGGCGAACACCGGGGCATCGCGCCGGCGGTGATCGGTGTGCTGCTCAGCCTGCGCGCGGGCGCCACCATCGCCTGCCGTCTCGTCCTCACCCCGCTGCTGCGGCTGCTCGGGCGGCCGGTGCTGCTCACCGTGACCTGCCTGCTGGCGGCCGTCCTGTGCGGCGGGATCGCACTGCCGATGCCGGTGTGGGCGCTCGGTGTGGTGCTGGCCGCCCTCGGCTTCTGCCTCGGCGTGGGCCAGCCGCTGTCCATGACGACCGTCGTCCAGGCGGCCCCGGACGGCGCCCGTTCCACGGCCCTGGCCCTGCGCCTGACCGGCAACCGCCTCGGCCAGGTCGCCGCGCCCGCCGCCGCGGGTGTGGTCGCGGGGGTCGCGGGCGTGGCGGCGCCCTTCGTGATGCTCGGGGCGCTGCTGTTGTTCTCGGCGGGCAGCGCCCTGCGCGCGCCGGCCGCTCCGGGCGGCGGTCAGGTGGCCGGGGCAGCTCCGGGCGGGCGCCCGGCGGACACTCCGTTGCGCCGGGCGAGGGATATCTGACGGCGAGTCGGGTGGTGCTGCGGCAACACGCCGGGCGGATGTGAAAGAGAGTCAGATGAAAGAGCGATTTGTATGAAAATCGTCTGACTCGGAGGAACGTCCATGCCCACCTTGCTGCCCCCGTCCGCAGCCGCCCGTCTGGGAGCCGCGGCCCTCACCGTACTCATTGCGGCCGGGGCCTCCTGGTCCGCGACGTCCGCCGCTTCGGCCGCCCCCGGTGACGGTGCCGACATCAGGATCCACAGTGAGCGAGTGCCCTACGGCGTCTCGAAGGACGACCCCGTTGTCTGCCGGTTCTACCTCGACGCCGCGAACTTCGGCGACCTGACGTCCGTCTCCTACACCATCACGGCTCAGCCCCCGCTGCCCACCGCAGCCACCGTGAGCGGCACCATCTCCCTCGCCGGCGGTGCCGGGCACACCGACATCCTGGGGCTCGCCGACGGCAGGTACACCCTCCAGTGGATCATTCCGCCGACCGTGCCGCCCACGCCGCCCGTCGCGCCGAAGGAGAAGGTCTTCTCCGTCGACTGCCACGGCAGGCACGACCGGGGGCAGGCCGGCCCGAGCCACACGATCGAGGACCACGGGCCGAAGGGCGGCGTCCACGCCGGCGGCGGCGGCCTCGTCGACACCGTGCAGGCATACACCCCGCTGGGCGCGGCCGGAGGCGTCGGGCTGGTCGCCGTCGGCGGAGCCGTGTACGTCCGGACGCTGCTGCGCCGCCGCTCCCACGGTGCCGAGTAGGACCTGTCCGGCGCCCCCCTCCGGGCGAGTGCGTGCCAGACCCCACGACGCAGGCCCGGTCCGACGGGCGAGCCCCGGGCGCAGGCGACGCAGGCCCTGGCACCGGACCCGCGCCTACCGCCTCACCAGGACGGCCATGATCGTGGCCGCCCTGGTGACGGTCTTCCGGTACGGGGGGCATCACCACCACCCGGCCGAATCCGTCCGGGCCGGGGGCCCGGCGCCCGTCGAGGCGCCTGCCGAACCGGCCCCCGGCCCTGCCGACGGGCGCCCTCGGGCCTCCGAGCCGGCCGCGCCCGCACAACCCGCCACCCCGCCCCGGCCACTGCCCCGGTCACCGGCGGCCGCCCTGCGCGTACCGTCCCTGGGCATCGACGCGCCGGTCATCGGGGTGCGGGTCGGCGCCGACCGGCAGCTGGAGACCCCGCCGCTCGACAAGCCCAGACTCGTCGGCTGGTATCAGGACGGCCCGTCACCGGGGGAGACCGGCACTGCCATCGCCGTCGGCCACCGCGACACGAGGTCCGGCGCCGCGGTCTTCGCCGCCCTCGCGCAGGTGCACCCAGGGGCCCGGATCGAGGTCCGGCGCGAAGACGGCCGCACCGCCGTCTACACCGTGGACCGCGTACGGATCTTCGACAAGGACCGCTTCCCCGACAAGGAGGTGTACGGCCCGAGTTCACGCCCCGAGCTGCGGGTGCTGACCTGCGGCGGCCTGTTCACCCGCAGAACCGGCTACAGCAGCAACGTCGTCGTGTTCGCCCACCTCGCGGCCACCCGCTGACCCGGGACGAGCGCGCCGCGCCGCCGCGTCCGCTTTCTCGCTGGGCGGAACGAAGGACCCGATTCCGTCATGAGTCTTCCCCCGAGTGCGTACGGTCCGTTAACTTCCGTGACTCACAGCCCGTGCGTCCCGTACGGGCCGTTCGACCGCGGAGCATCAGGACTCGCTCAGTACGCCCCCGGGGGCAGTGCCATGACACGCGCCATCTCTCTGCACGACGTGAGCAAGACCTATACACGAGGCGTTCGGGTGGTGGACCGGCTGTCGCTGGACATCCACCCCGGCGAATTCCTCGTGCTGCTCGGGCCGTCCGGCTGCGGAAAGTCCACCGTGCTCCGGATGATCGCCGGGCTGGAGGAGATCACTGAGGGCCGGCTGCTGCTGGACGGCGAGCACTCCAACGAACTGCTCCCGTCCGAGCGGAACATGGCGATGGTGTTCCAGAACTTCGCCCTGTACCCGAACATGACGAGCCGCGGCAACATCGGCTTCCCCCTGCGCGTCGAGAACCCCGGCGAGGACCCGCGCCCGCGCGTCGACGCCACCGCCCGCATGCTCGGCATCGAGGACCTCCTCGACCGCTTCCCCAGCCAGCTCTCCGGCGGCGAACGCCAGCGCGTCGCCATGGGCCGTGCCATCGCCCGCCATCCCTCCGCCTTCCTGATGGACGAGCCGCTGTCCAACCTCGACGCCAAGCTCCGCAACCACCTGCGGGCCGAGATCTCCAAGCTCACCCGGGAGCTGGGCGTCACCACGGTCTACGTCACCCACGACCAGGCCGAGGCCATGTCGCTCGGCGACCGGGTCGCCGTCCTGCGCGGCGGCGTCCTGCAGCAGCTGGACACCCCGCGCATGGTCTACGCCCTGCCCCGCAACGTCTTCGTCGCCGCCTTCATCGGCACCCCGCGCATCAACCTGCTGCGCGGCCTGGTCCGCGCCCCGCTCGACGGCGCCATGACCATCAGCCTCGGCAAGCAGTACCTGCGGCTGCCCGAACCGCTCTGTCTGGACCACCAGTTGCTGCGGGTGCAGCAGGGCCGGGAGGTGATCGTCGGGCTGCGCTCGGAGGCCATCCGCATCGCCAAGCCCGCCTCCGCCCGCCCCGGCGAAGTGGCGCTGACCGGTCTCGTGGAGCACGTGGAGTTCCAGGGCCACGAGGTCCTCGTCCACTTCAACACCGGTTCGCAGCCCGCCGTCGTACCGGACCTGGAGGCCCCGCGTCTTGCTTCCCGCCCGTCCCGGCGCCGCCGCCGGGAGGGCGGCCCGACCGTCCTGGAGCGCCTGCGGGACCGCGCGGGGGCCCTGCGGGCCGGGCCTGTGGTGGTCATGGACGACCCGGCGGACGCCGACCCGGCCGAGCCGGTGTCCGCCGAGGCTCGCCTCCCGGGTGACCTGGTGGTCCGGACCACGCCCGATATTGAACTCCGGCATGGGATGCAGGTGCCGCTGCTTGTCGATATCGCCCATCTGTTCGTCTTCGATCAGCACGGGGAGCGGATTTGTCCGGCTCCGGCTCGGCTGCCCGATCTCGACGAGTGAGGTTTTGCTCCGCAGGGGGTGCCGGGATGGGTTGATCGGAGTCTGCGGCTCCGTTGTGGCTTGTCGCGCAGTTCCCCGCGCCCCTTCAGGGCGGTGCCGATCTGGCGGTTGAAAACTACCGGCGCTAGTTTGTGTGCCTGTCGATAGGTTGTCACGCGGACGACGTCCCCGCCTCGGAGGAGCACGATGAAGGCTTACGACGGCATGTACATCGGCGGTGCCTGGCGCCCCGCCGCAGGCCAGGACGCGATCGACGTCGTGAACCCGGTCGACGAACAGGTCATTTGTCGTGTTCCCGCCGGTACCGCCGCGGATGTCGACCACGCCGTACGGGCCGCCCGCGCCGCCTTCCCCGCCTGGGCCGCGACCCCGCCCGCCGAGCGGGCCGCCCGGCTGGCCGCCCTGAGGGACGTCCTCGTGGCCCGCAAGGACGAGATCGCCGAGACGGTCACCGCCGAACTCGGCTCGCCCCTGCAGTTCTCGCAGAACGTCCACGCCGCCGTGCCGATCGCGGTCGCGGGCTCCTACGCCGAGCTGGCGGCGACCTACGCCTTCGAGGAGAAGGCCGGCAACTCGACCGTCCACCTGGAGCCGGTCGGCGTGGTCGGCGCGATCACCCCCTGGAACTACCCTCTGCACCAGATCGTCGCCAAGGTCGCCCCGGCCCTCGCGGCGGGCTGCACCGTGGTCCTGAAGCCCGCCGAGGACACCCCGCTCACCGCGCAGCTCTTCGCCGAGGCGGTCCACGAGGCGGGCGTCCCCGCGGGCGTCTTCAACCTGGTCACCGGTCTCGGCCCGGTCGCGGGCCAGGCCCTCGCCGAGCACCCGGGCGTCGACCTGGTCTCCTTCACCGGCTCCACGGCCGTCGGCCGGCAGATCGGCGCGACGGCTGGCGCCGCGATCAAGAAGGTCGCCCTGGAGCTGGGCGGCAAGTCCGCCAACGTCATCCTGCCGAGCGCCGACCTCGCCAAGGCCGTCAATGTCGGCGTCGCCAACGTCATGTCCAACTCCGGGCAGACGTGCAGCGCCTGGACCCGCATGCTCGTCCACCGGGACCAGTACGAGGAGGCGGTCGGGCTGGCCGCCACCGCCGCCGCCAAGTACGGCGACCGCATCGGCCCGGTGGTCAACGCCAAGCAGCGGGCGCGGGTGCTCAGTTACATCGACAAGGGCCTGGCGGAGGGCGCGCGGCTGGTCGCCGGCGGCACCGAATCCCCGCGCGAGCAGGGCTACTTCATCTCCCCGACGGTCTTCGCCGACGTCACCCCCGAGATGACGATCGCCCAGGAGGAGATCTTCGGCCCGGTCCTGTCCATCCTCCGCTACGAGGACGAGGAGGACGCCCTGCGCATCGCCAACGGCACGGTCTACGGCCTCGCGGGCGCCGTCTGGGCCGGCGACGAGGCGGAGGCGGTGGCCTTCGCCCGCCGTATGGACACCGGCCAGGTCGACATCAACGGCGGCCGCTTCAACCCCCTTGCCCCCTTCGGCGGTTACAAGCAGTCGGGCGTCGGCCGCGAGCTCGGCACGCACGGGCTGTCCGAGTACCTCCAGACCAAGTCCCTGCAGTTCTGAGGAGCGTATCCATGGTTCGCGCAGCAGTCCTTCCCGCCGTGGGTGCCCCGCTGGAGATCACCGGCATCGACCTCCCGGACCCCGGCCCCGGCCAGGTCCGCGTCCGTCTCGCCGCCGCCGGGGTGTGCCACTCCGACCTCTCCCTGTCCAACGGCACCATGCGGGTGCCGGTCCCCGCCGTCCTCGGCCACGAGGGCGCCGGCACGGTCGTCGCCGTCGGCGAAGGCGTCACCCATGTCTCGCCCGGCGCCGAGGTCGTCCTCAACTGGGCGCCGTCCTGCGGCAGTTGCCACGCCTGCACGCTCGGCGAGGTGTGGCTGTGCGCCAACGCCCTGAACGGCGCCGCGGACGTGTACGCCCACCGCTCCTCCGACGGCTCCGACCTCCACCCCGGCCTGAACGTCGCCGCGTTCGCCGAGGAGACGGTCGTCTCGGCAGGCTGCGTCCTGCCCCTCCCGGAGGGGATCCCCCTCACGGACGCCGCCCTCCTGGGCTGCGCGGTCCTCACCGGGTACGGCGCCGTCCACCACTCGGCGCAGGTCCGGCCGGGCGAGACGGTGGCGGTGTACGGCGTCGGAGGAGTGGGCCTGGCCGCGCTCCAGGCGGCCCGCATCGCGGGCGCCGCACGCATCGTCGCCGTCGACGTCTCCCCGGAGAAGGAGGAGCTGGCGCGCGGCGCAGGCGCCACGGACTACGTCGTCGCATCCGAGACGACGGCCAGGGAGATCCGCGGACTGACCGACAAGCAAGGCGTCGACGTGGCGATCGAATGCGTGGGCCGTGCGTCGACGATCCGCACGGCCTGGGACTCCACCCGCCGCGGCGGCCGCACGACGGTGGTCGGCATCGGCGGAAAGGACCAGCAGGTCACCTTCAACGCCCTCGAGATCTTCCACTGGGGCAGGACCCTCGCGGGATGCGTGTACGGCAACTCGGACCCGGCGAAGGACCTCCCGGTGCTGGCCGAGCACGTCCGGGCGGGCCGCCTGGACCTGGGCGCACTCGTGACGGAACGGATCGGCCTGGACGGCATCCCGGCGGCGTTCGAGAACATGCTGGCGGGAAGAGGCGGACGCGCGCTGGTCACCTTCTGACCGGCGTTGGCATTTACAGCCCGTCCGGCGTTTGAGGACGAGGCCGTTCAGGCCGATGGGGGTTTGGGGCGGAGCCCCCAGATGCTCCGTACAACCATCGTGCACACCCGTTGTCCGGCTACATCATCGCCCTGTCCGTGATCGCCCTGCTGTCCATCAAGGTCCTTGCGGGCCGGGTGCGTTCAGGCTGATTCCGAGGCACCCTCGGGCTGCGGTTCCGGAGTGCTCTCCGGCGCCGCAGCCCGCACGGCCGCAGTCCTCGGCCGCGACCGGGAAACCGCGACGCCCGCCAGGCACAGCACACCGCCGCCCAGCGTGAGCAGCCCCGGCACCTCACCGAGCGCCAGCCACGACATCAGCACGACCAGCGCGGGCACCGCGTACGTGGTCGCCCCCATCCGGCTGGCGGTCGTGCGAGCCAGGGCATACGCCCAGGTGGTGAAGGCGAGAGCGGTCGGGAACACCCCCAGATACACCATGTTGAGCGTCGCCGACAGCGGCGCGTCGGCCGCCTCGCCCACCAGCTGCCCGGCGAACGGCAGACACCCCACCGCCCCGACGAGACACCCGAACGTCGTCACCTGCAGGGCACTGGCCTTCGCCAGGGCGGGCTTCTGCGCGACGACACCACCCGCATAACCGACCGCCGCAAGCAGACACAGCACCACCCCGAGCACCGACGACCCGCCGCCTCCCGACATCGACAGCCCGACCGCCACCGCCCCCGCGAACGACACCGCCATCCCCGCCAGCAGCCGCGGCGGCATCGGATCCCCGAGCAGCCGCGCACCGAGCAGGGCGATGAGGATGGGCCCGATGTTCACCACCAGCGCCGCAGTACCGGCGTCGACCTGCTGCTCCCCCCAGTTCAGCACCACCATGTAGAACCCGAACCAGAGCACCCCGGATATCGCGATCCCCCGCCAGGCGCTTCGCGGCGGCAACCCTTCCCGCCGTAGCAGCCAGATCGCCCCGAGGGAGATCGCCCCGGCCGACAGCCGCCCGAGCGCCAACGCCCCCGGCGAATAAGCAGCACCGGCGCTCCGGATCGAGACGAAGGCGGAGGCCCACAACACGACGGTGACCGCAGCGGCAGCGGGGGCGAGGAGGTCGGTACGACGGGAGTTCATCATGCTCCAGAGGCTAGGAGGGGAATGAGGTTGGGGCTCGCGGATTTCGGACGGTGACTGCAGCGCCCCTCAAGGGGCGCGGGGAACTGCGCGACCAGCCACGACGGACCAGCAGGTTCGCAACTACCGCAGTGAATCGGCCTCGATGCCCAGCAGGTCGTGCATCGCCCGCTCACCCGACGGAGTCACTTTCACCGCCCGCTCGGAGCCGATCCGTACACACCAACCCGAATCCAGCACATGCCGACAAAGCGCTGCCCCGGCGACTCCCGCCAGATGCGGCCGCCGCTCAGTCCAGTCAAGGCACGCACGGGCCAACGGCCGCCGGCCCCTGCGGTCGAGGGAGAGACCGATGGTGTCGAACCATCGAACCCCCGCGTCGGTCAGAGCGAACCCCGCGTCCTGCCGCAAAAGCCCGCGCAACGTCATCGCATCGGTCACCGCAATCCCCAGCCGCCCGGCCAGATGGTCGTAACAAGTCCGCCCCCGCGCCATCGCCGACCCGGCGCTCGACTCCCGCAGGTTCCGTGGCCGTGCGGCCGCGCCCGGCGAGACCTGCGCGGCGAGGTCCTCCACGAGCTGGGCGACCCGCGCGTCGGCAAGGCGCACATACCGGTGCCGTCCCTGTCGCTCCTCCGCGAGGAGGTTGCCCGCGACGAGCTTGCCCAGATGTTCGCTCAGCGTCGACGCGGCGACCCCCGCATGCCGCGCCAGCTCACCGGCGGTCCACGCCCGCCCGTCGAGCAGCGCCAGCAGACAGGTGGCCCGTGTCTCGTCGGCGATCAGCCCGGCGAGCCGGGCCAGCCGAGGGGCCTGGGGTTCCCTGGTGGTCATGCACCCCAGCATGGGACACGGACAGTTCGGCGGTCGCCGAAGTGTGGCTAGACGGCCCGCTTCACCTGCTCGTACTGCTGCACCAGGCCGTCGAGGAGAGCCGTGAGCCCCGTCTCGAAGGCCCGCTCGTCGATCTTCTCCTGCTGCTCGGCGAGCAGGTGCGCCTGGCCGAGGTGCGGATAGTCGGCGGGGTCGTACGCGCTCTGGTCGTCCACGAAGCCCCCGGCGAAGGAGCCGAGCGCGGAGCCCATGATGAAGTACCGCATCAGCGCGCCGATGGAGGTGGCCTGCGCCGGCGGCCAGCCCGCGTCGACCATCGCGCCGTAGACGGCGTCCGCGAGGCGCAGTCCGGCGGGACGGCGCCCCGGCCCCTGGGCGAGCACCGGGACGATGTTGGGGTGGTCGCGCAGTGCGGCCCGGTAGGAGACGGCCCAGTCGTGCAGTGCGGTCCGCCACTCGCGGCCGTCCTCGAACATCGACAGGTCGACCTGCGCGCTCACCGAGTCGGCGACCGCCTCCAGGATCTCGTCCTTGGTGCGGAAGTGGTTGTAGAGCGAGGGCCCGCTCACCCCCAGTTCCGCGGCGAGCCGACGCGTGGAGACGGCCGCGAGGCCCTCCGAGTCCACCAGCGCGCGTGCCGTCTCGACGATGCGGTCGGTGCTGAGCAAGGGCTTGCGCGGTCGGGCCATGGCGCACATAGTAGGGCTGCGCGAGTGAAACTAGCAGTGCTAATTTAAATGTGCAGTATCTCGAGTGGGGTGACCGGTCATGAATCTGGAGCTCAGTGACGAGCAGGAAGCCGTCCGGCGGCTCGCCAAGGACTTCGTGGACCGCGAGATCGCCCCGAACGTCATCGCCTGGGACCGGGCCGAGGAGGTCGACCGGTCCATCGTGAAGAAGCTCGGCGAGGTCGGCTTCCTCGGTCTGACCGTCGACGAGGAGTACGGCGGCTCGGGCGGCGATCACCTCGCGTACTGCCTGGTCACGGAGGAGCTCGGGCGCGGTGACTCCTCCGTGCGCGGCATCGTGTCCGTGTCGCTAGGCCTGGTCGCCAAGACGATCGCCGCCTGGGGGAGCGAGGATCAGAAGCGGCAGTGGCTGCCAGGACTCACCTCCGGCGAGTACGTCGGCTGCTTCGGCCTCACCGAGCCGGGCACCGGCTCCGACGCCGGCAACCTCTCCACGCGCGCGGTGCTCGACGGCGACGACTACGTCATCAACGGCGCCAAGATGTTCATCACCAATGGCACCTGGGCCGATGTGGTGCTGCTGTTCGCCCGCTCCACCGACGCCCCCGGCCACAAGGGCGTCTCCGCCTTCCTGGTGCCGACCGACACCCCCGGCCTCACCCGCCGCACCATCCACGGCAAGCTCGGACTGCGCGGCCAGGCGACCGCCGAACTGATCCTGGAGGACGTCCGCGTGCCCGCCTCCGCGATGCTGGGGGAGGAGGGCAAGGGCTTCTCGGTCGCCATGTCGGCCCTGGCCAAGGGGCGGATGTCGGTCGCGGCGGGCTGTGTGGGCATAGCCCAGGCCGCGCTGGACGCGGCGGTGCGGTACGCGGGCGAGCGCGAGCAGTTCGGCAAGTCCATCGCGCAGCACCAGCTCGTACAGGAGCTGATCAGCGACATCGCCGTCGACGTGGACGCGGCCCGCCTGCTGACCTGGCGGGTCGCCGACCTGATCGACCGCGGGCAGTCCTTCGCCGTCGAGTCGTCCAAGGCCAAGCTCTTCGCCTCGGAGGCCGCCGTCCGCGCCGCCAACAACGCCCTCCAGGTCTTCGGCGGCTACGGCTACATCGACGAGTACCCGGCGGGCAAGCTACTGCGCGACGCCCGTGTGATGACCCTCTACGAGGGCACCAGCCAGATCCAGAAACTGCTCATCGGGCGTGCCCTGACGGGGGTTTCGGCGTTCTGAGTACCTGAGCTGAGTATCTCGGCGGATGTGGGGCCGGCCACATCCGCCGACCCTTGTCCCCATGAGTGACACATCCGGAAAGCAGCAGAACACCGCGGCCTTCTACGGCCAGGCCGTCGCCTCCTTCGCGATCGCCATGGCCGCGACCGCCATCGGTATCTTCCGGCTGAACGCCGACGCCTGGGTGCGGGCGTTCCTCGGGATCGCGGTCCTGTACCTCGTCACCTCCGCCTTCACCCTCGCCAAGGTGATCCGCGACCGGCAGGAGGCGACGGAGCGCGCGTACCACCCCTTTGAGAAGCTCTGAGCCCCTTTCGAGAAGCTCTGAGCGGCCACGCTAAGCGCTCGCTCACCTTGGGCGGTATGGTGGGGTGTCTGTCTGCGAGAGGGGCGAGCGAGCGATGAGTACGGCGGAGGAGACGGCCGGCGGCGAGACGTCCGCGTGGGGTGAGGTCACGCCCGACGCGGCCCGACGGCTGCTGATCGCCGCGGTGGAGGCCTTCGCCGAGCGCGGGTACCACGCCACGACGACCCGTGACATCGCGGGCCGCGCCGGCATGAGCCCTGCCGCGCTCTACATCCACTACAAGACCAAGGAAGAGCTGCTCCACCGGATCAGCCGGATCGGCCACGAGAAGGCCCTGGAGATCCTGCAGACGGCGGCCCGGCGCGAGGGCACCGCGACCGAGCGGCTCGCCGACGCCGTGAGCTCCTTCGTCCGCTGGCACGCGGGCGGCCGGACGACCGCCAGGGTCGTGCAGTACGAACTGGACTCGCTCGGCCCGGACGCCCGCGAGGAGATCCTTGCGCTGCGCCGGCAGTGCGACGCGGAGGTGCGGGGGATCATCGAGGACGGCATCGCGTCCGGCGAGTTCCAGGTGCTGGACGTCAAGGGCACCACTCTCGCCGTCATGTCGCTCTGCATCGACGTCGCCCGCTGGTTCAACGTCGACGGGCCCTGGACGCCCGACGAGGTCGGCGCGCTCGACGCCGACCTCGTGCTGCGCATGGTGGGGGTCAAGTAGCCCGCCGGGCCACTGCTCAGACGTAGAAGCGGGCCACCGACTCGGCCACGCAGACCGGCTTGTCCCCGCCCTCGCGCTCCACGGTGTAGGCGACGGCCAGCTGGACGCCGCCCGGGACGTCCTCGACGCTGCTGATCTTCCCGGTGGCGCGAAGGCGCGAGCCGACCGGGACGGGGGCGGGGAAACGGACCTTGTTGGTGCCGTAGTTGACGCCCATCTTCACGCCCTCGACGCTCATCAGCTGAGGGCCGAAGAGCGGCAGCAGCGACAGGGTGAGATAGCCGTGCGCGATCGTCGTCCCGAAGGGGCCCGCCGCGGCCTTCTCCGGATCGACGTGGATCCACTGGTGGTCGCCGGTGGCCTCCGCGAAGAGATCGATCCGCTTCTGGTCGATATCCAGCCAGTCGGTGTACCCCAGCTGCTCGCCAACGGCCGCCTTGAGCTCGTCGACCGACGTGAAGATTTTCGGCTCTGCCATGTCCCGGCCTCCCATGCCTCGCAATGTCTAAGCAACTGCTTAGCATGGTCGCCCGCGAAACCAATGTCAACGGACAACGGCCGGGTACGGATGGGTAGGGTTCGAGGGATGCCCCAGATTCCAGAGAAGATCCACGAGCTCACGGTCGGCCAGCTTGCCGCGCGCAGCGGCGCCGCCGTCTCCGCCCTGCACTTCTACGAGTCCAAGGGTCTGATCAGCAGTCGGCGGACCGCGGGCAACCAACGCCGTTACCACCGCGACACGCTGCGCCGGGTCGCCTTCGTGCGCGCCGCACAGCGCGTCGGCATCCCCCTGGCCACCATCCGCGAGGCGCTCGCCGAGCTCCCCGAGGAACGCACCCCCACCCGGGAGGACTGGGCCCGTCTCTCCGAGGCCTGGCGCTCCGAACTCGACCAGCGCATCAGCCAGCTCAACCGCCTCCGCGACCACCTGACGGACTGCATCGGCTGCGGCTGCCTGTCGCTCGACGGCTGCGTCCTGTCCAACCCGGACGACATGTTCGGCGAACGGCAGACGGGTTCGCGCCTGATGGTAGAACGACGACGAAAGCGCGCGTAGCGGCCTACGGCCGGTGAGGCCCGCGTGGCCTACGGCCGCTGAGGCCGGGGCAGCCTGCGGCCGGGCGAGTCGGCTCCCGTGGCGAAGGATGCCGCCGACGCGGCGGGCGGGGCGGGCGGCGGTCTGTTCGACCGGCCCCAGCTCTGCTTCCAGGGCAGCAGTGTCGCGTCCGGCAGTGCCACCGCAGTCGTCGGTCAGGCCTGCGTAGCGTGCTGCCGGCGAGACCCAGGCAGCCTGCGGGCGCCGAGGCTGGGGCAGCGTGCGGCCGGTGAGGCCCGCCTACCCGCGGCCAGTGAGCCCCGCGCAGCCTACGGGCACCGAGGCTGGGGCAGCCTGCGGGCGGCGAGACCCGGCAGGCTGCGAGCGCCGAGGCCCGCCTACCCGCGGCCAGTGAGGCCCGCGTGGCTTGCGGCCGGTGAGGCTGGGGCAGCGTGCGGGCGGCGAGACCCGGCAGCCTGTGGGTGGGGAGGCCCGCTTACCCGCGGCCAGTGAGGCCCGCGTGGCCTGCGGCTGCCGAGGCCGGGGCAGCCTGCGGCTGGCGAGACCCGGGCAGCCTGCGGGCGGCGAGACCCGGGCAGCCTGCGGGCGGCGAGGCCCGCGTAGCCTGTGGGCAGTCGCGGGTCGTTGGGGTGGCTCCCGGCCCAAAGAAAGCGGTACCCCGCCGGCGTGGCAAGTGACACCGCCGCCCGCCCGCCCGCCCGCCCGCCCGCACCGGCACCGGTCATACGCCACCCTCGTTCACTCGTACTCCGTGCCGCCCTTCCGCGTCAGATAGGCCGCACTCACCGCTTTCGCGATCGCCCGGCCCCCGGTCACGGGGCTGTACCGCTCGACGGCAGGTCGGATCACGACCCCCTCCCGCAGATGCAGCCCCCGCCCCGACACGGTCTCCCGCCCGCTCGCAACCTCCAGCACACGATCGATGTCGTACGCCCCCTCGAAGAGCCGCGGCACCAACGGCAGCTCCCCGCCCAGCAGTTCGGCCGCATCAAGCCACCGCACAGTGCCGTCGATCTCCGCGGAGACGTCGAACACGGCGTACCCCAGGCTCTCGCGCCGCCCGTCCGCGCCGTACGTCAGGTCCTGGACCCCCGCGCCGTACACCTCGCCGAAGATCCCGACCCGGCGTGCCCCCAGGCGCTCGGCGAGCCGGGCGGCGACCTCGGCGACGCCGTGGCCGTGCATCGCCCGCCAGTACAGATTGCGCGGATCCTCCTTCAGGGCCAGGGACTTGGCGCCGAAGCCCTTGGAGGAGACGTGCACGCGGTCCTCTTCGGCGAGATAGGTCAACAGGCAGGCCGAGCCGTGCAGCTTCTCGGTCAGGACCACAGCCTCGCCCGGTGTGAAGATGTCCGGAAACCGCTGGATGTTCTCGATGTCCACCCAGGGCAGCAGTTCGGGCGCGGACTCGACCTCGCCGTCCATCGTGGGCGGGATCGGCGGCACCCACTTGGTGATGCCGAGCTGCTCCGCGAAGTCCGTCCCGTCCAGCGCGGCCCGCGCGAGGTCGACGTCCGCCAGGGCCTTCGGCCGGCACACGATGCCCTGCGACAGCTCACCGCGCAGCCGCACCGCCTTGACACGGTCCGAGTTGCTCCCCGCCAGCCGCCCGGTCAGCCCCAGCTCCTCGATCAGCCCGGTGGGCAGCACGGACTGCTCGGGGATGTACACGGCGGCGTCGCCGGTGCGGTACGCGCCCTTGGCGACGACGGCCCGGTACAGGCCCACCTGGGCCAGTTCGAGCGCATCGGCGTTCGGATGCTCGTGGACGGTCAGCACTTCGGCGGTGACGCGCAGCGTCGACATGGGGACTCCTAGGCTTCCGGGGTCGCTCGGTTCGGTTTCATCGCCTCCCAACTGTCCGGACGGGAAAGGGGTGGAGCGAGCGGATTAGCGGCTGGTAACGTCGCGATCTTCGGCTGGCACGGCATGCCGCGCACGGAGTCCTGACGGGATCAACTCCCATGCCTTCAGCTGCCCTTGACGCCGCCCTGGCGGACATCGACACGGTCTTCGACGGTTTCGCCAGCTTCGACGAGACCGGTTGCGGTTACTGTCATGCCCCCGAGGAGACCGCGTATCTGCGCACGCCGCATGTGCCGATACCCGTGGACGTGGTGCAGTACTACCTCTTCGAGGTGCCCGACCACTTCGACGACCACACGGCCGCCATGCGACGCCTGCTGCCGCAGGCCGCACGGGCCATGGCCGACGGGACCCTGGGCGCGATCGGTTACCTGGCCCACGGGCTGAGCCGGGTGGACTGGCGCTCCTGGCCCGCCGAGCAGGCTGCCGCGATCGAGGCGTTCCTGAACGCCTGGTGGCAGGACGCCCTCACCAAGCCCGAACCGCACTACGGCATCGACGACATCTTCGACACCTGCGTCACCATCGCCAAAAACGTGGTCCCGTTCCTGGACTGTTGGGGGCCGGGCCCGGTCGCCGACGCGCACCTCGCCCACTGCACCGACGTCTGGCTCTACGACCTGCTGTCCGACTCCTCCCCGTTCTCCTGGTGGTACGACGGCAGCGAGGACGCCGGCCTCGCGGACCTGCGCAGCTGGCTGGCCGGCCCCGGTGCCGCCCGCCTGCGTGCCCAGGGCGAGCCCGACCTGGCGATCCGTGCCGAGCTTCTCGCGCTGCCCTACGACGAGCGCTGGGCGCACCCGTACTGGGCCAGTGCTTCGGCGACCAACTGAGCGTTGGACAAGGCCCGTTCCCCGTCCGGCAGGAACAGGGTGTCCTCCAGGCCCGTCCGGGTCGCGAGCCCGACCCGGCCCGCCAGCCGCAGCACCGGCCATGCGCCGCCGTCCTCGCCGTGCAGCAGCACGGGGCGGCCGGGCGCCGGGCGCAGGTCGGTCAGCAGCGCACGCGCGGTCTCCTGCGCCGTGTCCGCCGAGGTGTCCGTCACCTCGGCGAGCACGCGGAGCACTCTCGGGCCGAGCGGTGAGGCCGCGAACCGTGCCGCCCCGTCCGTCCCGGACCAGATACCGGCCTCGACGCCCACGCCCAGGTCGAGCAGCGCGGCGGCGATCTCCTCGGCGCCCTGCTCATGCCAGTTGACCGAGGCGTGGTCGGGTCTGGAGGACAGACCGGCCCAGCTCCGGACGCGCTCCAGCCGTGCCGCCGGATCCGGTTCCGCCCAGGCGCCCGTGGTCACACCGACCGGGACCGACACCCGCGCCCGTATCGCCTCGAGCACCGGGCCGATCACGCGGGGCGACAACGAGTCGTGGCCGCATGGTGTCTTGGGGTGGACGTGGATGTCCGTGGCCCCGGCCGCGACGGCTTCGGCCGCGGACTCGGCCATCGCTTCCGGAGTCAGCGGCACCATCGCACCGTCGGCGGACCCCCGCACCCCGTTGAGACACACCTGCACCATGCCTCAAGCCTGCCAGCCCCCACTGACAACGGCCCCACCGGCAGACAGCCCATGGGCCAGCTCTTTGAAACAGTGGGCCAGCTCTTTGACACGGATGGACAAGGTCGTTGGAACAGGGGGTGCGGCATCCCCGGCGCACCCCCGCCGTACTAGGCCGACACCAGCAGCCTTCCGCGCCTTGCGTCCGCCAGGGCCTCGGGGCTGAGCACGGGCCGTGGCACGAGAATTCCGCAGTGAGTGCAGACCGGACCCGTAGAGGGTTCGTGGTCCAGGTCGTACTTCCAGATCAGGCGCTCCGCGCCGCACACCGGGCAACCGGTGCCCGGCTCGCGCTCCAGGCCGGAGATCAGCCGGCGCAGCACCTCCGCCAGCGGTTCGCGGGGGTGCACCCGCGGGTCGTCGCACCAGGCGACACCGAAACCGCCCCAGGTCAGCCGGTGCCAGTCGTCCACCGTGCCCGGCCGGCGCAGCCCGTCGTGCTTCTCCTTCTTGCGCCGCTCGGCGAACCCGACCTCGTAGGCCAGCCAGACCGAGCGCGCTTCCTCCAGCTCCTCCAGTGCGGCCACGAGCCGCGCCGGGTCGGGAGAGCGGTCCTCGGGACCGAACCCTGCCCGGGAGCACAAATGGTCCCAGGTCGCCCTGTGCCCGTAAGGAGCAAACCTCTCAAGGCACTTGCGCAGTGAGTAGCGCCGCAGTGCCAGA
Organism: Streptomyces sp. NRRL S-646; assembly: GCF_000720765.1. GTDB lineage: Bacteria > Actinomycetota > Actinomycetes > Streptomycetales > Streptomycetaceae > Streptomyces. The sequence continues at coordinate 79,684 of NZ_JODC01000020.1, read as the reverse complement.
TCGCACCGCGGGTCGCGGACCTGTCTCGCCAGACTCCGGAAACCGGCCATCGCCCTGCACCTCCGTCACACCTGCACCTGTACTTCGGTCACTTCGGCGTCGTCGTACGGACGTCGCCGAATAGACGTATCGACAAGCGATTCGGCTCCATCCGATTTCCGATGACCTCCATAAGCCGTCCCGCCCACTCCAAAACTTGACGCATGTTCATCTTCACTCCCGGGGATACCGGCGGTAACGTCCCGGCTCACCCCCGTCGGTAGGAGCTGCCATGCCCTGGCGTACCTCTCGTAGCGCCCCAGACAGACTGAGAACTCCCGGCAGACTCGCCGGGTTCCTGAAGACCGCATCCATATGCGTCCTGATTGCTGGTCTTTTGTCCCCGCTGACCCAGGCGACGGCCGCGGCCGCGGCCCCGAACGACTACTGCGGCGGCCAGTGTTCCGACATCCTGCCGCCCGGCGAGAACGGCAACGCGACCCTCGCGCAGGTCCTCCTCAACCAGGCGTTCGGCACCCAGCCGGACCACGCGGAGGACCAGCTCGGCCCGTACGCCAACCTGGCCAAGGGCTACTCCTCGCTCACCGACTCGACGATCAACACGTTCTTCAACGACGCGTCGTTCGGGGTCTCTTCCGATCAAGTCGCCTCCACCGAGAAGCCCGCGGGCCGCAGCGACGTGACGATCGTCCGCGACAAGAAGGCGGGCATCCCGCACATCACCGGTACCACCAGATACGGGACGGAGTTCGGCGCCGGGTATGCCGCGGCTGAGGACCGGCTGTGGCTCATGGACGTCTTCCGGCACGTGGGACGCGGCCAGCTGACGTCGTTCGCGGGCGGCGCGGCCTCCAACCAGGGCCTTGAGCAGGAGTTCTACCGCAACGCCCCCTACAACGAGGCCGATCTGCAGGCCCAGATCGACAACGCCGTCGCCAAGAACGGCGCCCGCGGCCAGCAGGCCCTCGCCGACGCCAACGCCTACCTCGCCGGCATCAACGCCTACATCGACGCCTCCGACAGCGGCCGTTACTTCCCCGGCGAGTACGTCCTGACCGGTCACAAGGACTCGATCACCAACGCCGGGACCATCGACCACTTCAAGATCACCGACCTGGTGGCGCTGGGCTCCGTCATCGGCTCGCTCTTCGGCGCCGGCGGTGGCGGCGAGGTCAACAACGCGATCTCGCTGATCGCCGCACAGTCCAAGTACGGCGTGGCGGAGGGCACCAAGGTCTGGGAGTCCTTCCGCGAGCGCAACGACCCCGAGGCCGTCCTCACCGTCCACAACGGCGAGAGCTTCCCGTACGCCTCCAAGCCGGACACCGCGGCAGGCGAGGCGCTGCCCGACTCCGGCTCGGTGACGACCGAGCCGCTGGTCTACGACGCCACCGGCACCGGGGCGAGCCAGAGCGCCACCGCCGCCGCCAAGACGGCGACCGCGAACGCTCTCAGCTCGGCCAGACGCGGCATGTCCAACGCCCTGGTGGTGAGCGGCAAGTACACCGCCAGCGGCCACCCGATCGCCGTCTTCGGCCCGCAGACCGGCTACTTCGCGCCCCAGCTGCTCATGCTCCAGGAGATCCAGGGCCCGGGAATCAGCGCCCGCGGCGCCTCCTTCGCGGGCCTGAGCATGTACGTCGAACTCGGCCGCGGCCAGGACTACTCCTGGAGCGCGACCACCTCCGGCCAGGACATCATCGACACCTACGCCGTCGAGCTGTGCCAGGACGACTACCACTACCTGTACCACGGCACCTGCACGGCCATGGACAAGGTCGAGCAGACCAACTCCTGGAAGCCGACCACCGCCGACGGCACGGCCGCGGGCTCGTACACGATGAGAGTCTGGAAGACCAAGTACGGGCCGGTGGAGTACCGCGCGACCGTCGGCGGCAAGAAGGTCGCGTACACCACCCTGCGCTCGTCCTACATGCACGAGGCCGACTCGATCATCGGCTTCCAGATGCTGAACGACCCCGACTACGTCAAGGGCCCGCAGGACTTCCAGAGCGCGGCGCAGCACATCAACTACACCTTCAACTGGTTCTACGCCGACTCCCAGCACACCGCGTACTACAACAGCGGCAACAACCCGGTGCGCGCGAGCGACGTCGACGCCGAGTTCCCGGTGTGGGGACAGGCGGCGTACGAGTGGAGGAACTGGGACCCGACGACCAACACCGCCGACTACACCGCGGCCTCCGCGCACCCGAACTCCGTCGACCAGGACTACTACATCTCCTGGAACAACAAGCAGGCCAAGGACTACACGACCGCGCCCTGGGGCGACGGGTCCGTGCACCGCGGCAACCTGCTGGAGGACCGGGTGAAGAAGCTGGTCGCAGCCGGCGGGGTGACCCGTACCAAGCTGGTGCAGGCCATGGCGGACGCGGCACTGGAGGACCTGCGGGCCGAGGACGTGCTGCCGAAGCTGCTCAAGGTCATCAACAGCAGCACGGTGACCGACTCCACGGCCGCGGCCGCGGTGAGCAAGCTGCAGGCCTGGGTGACGGCGGGCGCCAAGCGCACGGAGACGTCGGCGGGTTCGAAGACGTACGCCAACGCCGACGCGATCCGCATCCTGGACGCCTGGTGGCCGCTGCTGGTCAAGGCCGAGTTCCAACCCGGCCTCGGCAGCGACCTGTACACCGCCTTCAGCAACAACCTGCCCATCGACGAGTCCCCGTCGGCCGCACACGGGCCGACCGGCTCGCACGCCGGCAGCTCCTTCCAGTACGGCTGGTGGAGCTACGTCGACAAGGACATCCGGGCGGTGCTCGGTGAGTCGGTGCAGGGGCCGCTGGCGGAGAAGTACTGCGGCGGCGGCAGCCTCAGCTCCTGCCGGGACATCCTGATCAGCACCCTGAAGACGGCGGCCGGCACGTCCGCGTCGACCGTCTACCCCGGCGACTCCCTGTGCTCGGCGGGCGACCAGTGGTGCGCCGACTCGATCGTCCAGCGGACGCTCGGCGGCATCAAGCACTACAACATCAGCTGGCAGAACCGGCCCACCTTCCAGCAGGTGGTGGAGTACACCTCGCATCGGTGACGGACCAGCGGCGGCGGGTCAGTGGATGCGGCCCGCCGCCAGCACCACCTGGGCCAGCTCCCGGTGCACGATGTCGCTGTGTGCACCGGCGGGCGGCCCGCCGTTCTTCACCACGGCCGCCACATCGATGTTGACGCAACCCGAGGTCGGCAGAGTGCTCACGAGGGCGTCCGCGAGCTTGTACGCGCGCGTGCCCGACACCGCCTGCACACCGTCGTGCCCCATCGCACCCCACTTGGCGCCCAGCATCTCCCCGATGCCGAAGCCCTCTGCGGCCCCCTCGACGACACCCTGTGCGTCGTCCGCCATGCGCGAGGCCAGCGGGTAGATCGTGCCGAGCGCCGAGTCGAAGTGGGAGTAGCAGCACACCAGAGGGCCGTCGACACGGTTCTGCTGGCCCTGCAGCACACCCCCCGCATGCGCGTCGTACGGCAGCCGCGCCGCGAACGCGTAGTGCGAGAACGCCCCTTGCAGCAGCGTCACCGACTTCACCGTGTGCACGCCCTCGGGCAGCCCGCGCAGCGCGAACGACACCAGCCGGCCGCCGAAGCTGTGCCCCACGAGGTGCACGCGCACGGCGGGAGCAGAGGCGGCGAGCTGCCCGACCACGCGTCCGAGCCCGCGCTCGCCGACGGTGCCCGCGCGCCGCTTCATCGCGTAGTACGTCGCCTGCCGCAGCAGCTCCTTCGCGCCGTCCCAGGGGTTCGGCAACGAGAAGCCCTCCGTGTCGCCACCGGACCGGAGGGCGGCCAGCGCCTGCGCGAACTCGTCGCAGAGTGCCGCCGTGTCCCCTGTGAACAGCACCGGCTCGCTCTGCGGGACACCCTCCGCGAGGGTGTCCGCCGCGAACAGCGGCTGCGGCCCGCCCGGTACGAGCTCCACCAGCACCCGGACCAGCCGCCCGAACTCCTCCAGCTCGTTCTCGGGCCGTTGGTCCAGCATCCGCGCGATCTGGTCGACCACGGTGGCCCGACCGGGGAACGTCTCCAGCAGGGCGTGGCGGGTGTCCTTGTCGAGCGCGGGTACCGGCGCCGCCTCCGCCTCCATGGCCACCACGGACTTCGGGAAGTCGGGGATCGGCTCGTCGCAGAACCGCATCGACGGCCAGATCACACCCACGTACCCGATCTTCGCCTGTGCCGCGAGCTCCGGGACCAGCGCGAAGAACCGGCTGTAGAGGGCGGTCGCCCCCGAGCGGTCATTGTTCCAGCCGTGCGCGAAGACGATCAGGTCACGGACTCCGCGTTCCCCGACCTCGGCGAGCAGCCGGTCCCGCTCCCGCCCGTCGATGTCCCCGTCCGCGTCGAAGGTCAGCTCCCAGTAAGGAGTCACGCTCATTGCCGGCTGTGCCATGACAGGTCCCCTCGTCCCCCGTAGCAGTGCGATGTGGGCGCATCGTCCTGCTACCGGCCAGGGATGGCCATACTCCCGACTCACTTGTAGAGGAGGTATTCCTTTCGAATCCGCCGGAACGCGGCCAGTTCCTCCTGCCAGCCCGCCACCACCTCGTCGGTGCCCGCGCCCGCGTCGATCGCCGTACGCACCTGAGTGGAGCCCGTGAGCTTGTCGATCCAGTTGTCCGACCGCCAGCCGAAGCCGCTCCACACCTTCTTGGCGGTCACCAGCAGCGCGATCCCGGTACGCACGGGGTCGTAGGCGGCCCGGTCGTGCACGTGGATCTGGACGCCGCCGATGGTCCTCCCCTGGAACTTGGAGAAGGTCGGCGCGAAGTACGCCTCCCTGAAGTGCACACCAGGCAGGCCGAGTTCGTTCGCGGCGGCCGCCCACCTCCCGTCGATGCCCTCCGCACCGAGCAGCTCGAAGGGGCGGGTGGTGCCGCGGCCCTCCGACAGGTTGGTGCCTTCGAACATGCACGTCCCCGAGTACACGAGCGCCGTGTCGGGCGTCGGCATGTTGGGGCTCGGCGGCACCCAGGGCAGCGACCAGGCGTCGTAGAACTCCGAGCGCTTCCATCCCGTCATCGGTACGGTCTGCAGGGGCACGGGGGTGGCGAGGAACTCCCCGTTGAACAGCCGGGCGAGCTCGGCGACCGTCATGCCGTGCGCCTGCGAGACCGGCTGCCGTCCCACGAAGGTCGCGAACTCCTTGTGCAGCACCGGGCCCTGGGCCGCGCGGCCCGTCACCGGGTTCGGCCGGTCGAGGACGACGAAGCGTTTGCCGGCGAGCTGGGCGGCCTCCATGCAGTCGTACAGCGTCCAGATGTACGTGTAGAAGCGGGCGCCGACGTCCTGGATGTCGAAGACGACGGTGTCGACGCCGGATGCCGTGAAGACGTCGGCGAGGGGCCGACCGCTCTTGAGGTACGTGTCGTAGACGGGGAGTCCGGTGGCGGGGTCGTCGTAGCGGCCTTCTGAGCCGCCTGCCTGTGCGGTCCCGCGGAAGCCGTGTTCGGGGCCGAAGACGGCGACCAGGTTCACCCGGGTGTCCGCGTGCATGACGTCGACCATGTGGTGGACGTCTCGGGTCACGCCCGTGGGGTTGGTGACGATTCCGACTCGCCGGCCGTCGAGGAGTGCGTAGCCTTCGGCGGAGAGGCGTTCGAAGCCGGTGCGTAACTGTTTGTGGGGGTTGGCCGCCGAGGCCGGTGGTGCTGAGGTGAGGGACGCTGCTGCCGTTGTCGCTGCGAGTAAGGCTCGTCTGGATAGGCGCATGGGGTGCACGGTATTGCTACCGCAGGTTGTCGGGAAGCTGCGGGAAGTCTGTGGTTGCTCGCGCCCGCGCGGCGGAGCCGCAAATCGACACAGCCCCGCGCCCCTTAACGGCGTTGCAGTGGGCCCTTTCCAGTTACATACCGACCGGTTAGTCTGGCCTCGCAGCAGAGCCGCAGTCGAAGGAGACCGATGGTGGAAGCCGTTCAGGGTGCTGGTGTGGTTGTCACGGGGGCCGGGGGTGGGATCGGGGCCGCGCTGGCCCGGCGGTTCGCCGCCGAAGGGGCCCGGGTCGTCGTGAATGACCTGGATGGTGAGCGGGCCAAGGCGGTCGCTGACGAGATCGGCGGTATCGCCGTGCCCGGCGACGCCTCCGGGATCGTCGGTGATGCCCGGGACGCGCTCGGCGGGACCATCGACGTCTACTGCGCCAATGCCGGTGTTGCCTTCGAGGACGCCGGGCCGGGGCAGCCGCTCGACGAGAAGGCCTGGGCCGTCTCCTGGGACGTCAATCTGATGGCCCACGTGCGTGCCGCCCATGAGCTGCTTCCCGAGTGGCTGGAGCGGGGCAGCGGCCGTTTCGTGTCCACCGTGTCCGCCGCCGGTCTGCTGACCATGATCGGCGCGCCCTCGTACAGCGTGACCAAGCACGGTGCGTACGCGTTCGCCGAGTGGCTGTCGCTCACGTACCGGCACCGGGGGCTCAAGGTGCACGCCATCTGTCCGCAGGGGGTGCGGACCGACATGCTGGCCGCCACCGGCACCGCAGGCGACCTGGTGCTGCAGCCGACCGCCATCGAGCCGGCGGACGTCGCGGACGCCCTGTTCAAGGGCATCGAGGAGGACCGCTTCCTGATCCTGCCGCACCCCGAGGTCGCCGGGTACTACCAGGCCAGGGCCACCCACCCCGACCACTGGCTGACGAACATGAACCACCTCCAGCAGAAGTGGGAGGAGGCACGGTGACCGACTCCCCCTACTCCGCCCGGCCCTGGGTGGCCCTGCTCAACGATGCCCAGCGCGGCCCCATAGAGCCCGCCGACTCCCTGGTGCACGCGCTGCGCCGGTCCGTCGCCGCGGCCCCGGACCGCACCTTCCTCGCCTACTTCGACGGGCGGCTGAGCTACCGCGAGGTCGACGAGCTGAGCGACTCGGTCGCCGGGCATCTCGCCGCCCGCGGCCTGGAGCGCGGCGACCGGGTGGCGATCCTGCTGCAGAACTCCCCGCTCTTCGTGCTGGCGCTGCTGGGCGCCTGGAAGGCGGGGGCGATCGTGGTGCCCGTCAACCCCATGTACAAGTCGGGGGAGGTCGGGCACGTCCTGCGGGACGGCGAGGTCATGGCGCTGATCTGCTCGGACCGGGCCTGGGAGTCGTATCTGCGGAACACGGCCGCGGACTCACCCGTGCAGATCGTGCTGACCGCCTGCGAGCTGGACTTCCAGACGCGTGGCGACGCGCGGGTGCTGGGCTTCGAGCGGTTGCCGCAGGCCGCGGACGCCGCCGACCTGACGACCGTGGCCCGCGCCGGGTACGAGGCGCCCGAGGGCCGCCGGCTCACGCCGTCCGACATCGCGTTGATCAGCTACACCTCGGGCACCAGCGGCACCCCCAAGGGCGCCACCAACACGCATGGCAACATCATGCACAACGCGGAGCGGCAGCGGACGGGGCTCGCCCTGCCGGACGCGCCCGTGTACTACGCGCTGGCGCCGCTGTTCCACATCACCGGGATGGTCTGCCAACTCGGCGCCTGTCTCAACAGCGCGGGCACGCTCGTGCTGACGTACCGCTTCGATGCGGGTGTCGTGCTGGAGGCGTTCGCCGAGCACCGGCCGCACTACACGGTCGGCCCGTCGACCGCGTTCATGGCGCTGGGCGCCCACCCGGACGCCACCCGGGACCACTTCTCGTCGTTCGTGAACATCTCCAGCGGCGGTGCGCCCGTGCCGCCCGCCCTGGTGGAGAAGTTCCGGGCGGGCTTCGGGCCCTACATCCGCAACGGCTACGGGCTGACCGAGTGCACCGCGCCCTGCGCCTCCGTGCCGCCGGGCCTGGAGGCACCCGTCGACCCGGCCTCCGGCACGCTGGCCGTGGGCCTGCCGGGCCCCGACACCGTCGTACGCATCCTCGACGACCAGGGCAAGGAGGTGCCCTTCGGCGAGCAGGGCGAGATCGTCGTCCGCGGCCCGCAGGTCGTGCCCGGCTACTGGCGGCGGCCGGACGCGACCGCCGAGACCTTCCCGGACGGCGAGCTGCGCACCGGCGACATCGGTTTCATGGACGAGCAGGGGTGGCTGTACGTCGTCGACCGCAAGAAGGACATGATCAACGCGTCCGGTTTCAAGGTGTGGCCGCGCGAGGTCGAGGACGTCCTGTACACGCATCCCGCGGTCCGCGAGGCGGCCGTCGTCGGGGTGCCGGACGGGTATCGCGGGGAGACCGTCAAGGCGTACATCAGTCTGCGTCCGGGTGCCGACACGGACCCGGGCGAACTCGCGATGTACTGCAAGGAGAGACTGGCCGCCTACAAGTACCCGCGGCAGGTGGAGATCCTGCCCGACTTGCCGAAGACGGCAAGTGGGAAGATCCTCCGTCGGGAGCTTCGTTCCCGGCCGCAGGACAGCGAATAACAGCACATCCATACAGGCAGAGAGCTTGGAAGGCAGGTGGCGGCACAGTGCCCAGAACGACGGACGGTGACGGTACTCCCGTCCCGCAGCGGCTGCTGGCCGCCGCCACCCGGCTCTTCGCCGAGCAGGGCTACGACCGCACCTCGGTACAGGAGATCGTCGAGGCGGCCGGGGTCACCAAGGGGGCGCTGTACCACTACTTCGGCTCCAAGGACGACCTGCTGCACGAGGTGTACGCGCGCGTGCTGCGCGTCCAGCAGGAGCGCCTCGACGCGTTCGCGGACGCCGACGAGCCGATCGAGAAGCGGCTGCGGGGCGCGGCGGCCGACGTCGTCGTCACGACCATCGCGAACCTCGACGACGCGAACATCTTCTTCCGTTCCATGCACCACCTGAGCCCGGAGAAGAACAAGCAGGTGCGCGCCGAGCGGCGGAAGTACCACGAGCGCTTCCGTGCGCTGGTGGAGGAGGGCCAGCAGGCGGGGGTCTTCTCCAAGGCGACCCCCGCCGACCTGGTGGTGGACTACCACTTCGGCTCGGTCCATCACCTGTCGACGTGGTACCGCCCGGACGGGCCGATGAGCCCGCAGGAGGTCGCCGACCATCTGGCGGACCTGCTCCTGCGGGCCCTGCGTCCCTGACGGACGTCTCCTACCGCCGGGCGTCCCGCAGCAGCGCGTCGACAGTACGGTTCACGAAGTCGTTCAGCGCATCGGGGCGCCGCTCGCCGAACGAACCGGCCCACAGCGCGAACCGGCCGAAGAGCGCGGACCACAGGCGCATCGCGGTCTCCTCCGTTCCGTCCGGCCAGCGCAGTCCGGCCTCCACGCAGACGGTGACCGCGGCCAGCCACTGTTCCCACAGGACGCGGGCGGGGTGCACTTGGCCGGCCGGGCCGAACCGGCCGGCGTCCTGTCCGAACATCAGCCGCGTGACTCCGCGGTGGCTGCGAGCGAAGTCGCAGAACGCCGCGCACTGGGAGCGCAGCCGTCCCTCGGCTCCTTCGCCCGCCGCCTCGGCCCTGGTGTCGGCCTCCTGCATTGCGGTCACCAGACGCTCGTAGCCGGCCGCCACCACCGCGTGCCCGAGCTCCTCCTTGTCGGAGAAGTGCAGGTACATGCTCTGGGCGGCGATGCCGACCTCGCGTGCCACCTCCCGCAGGGAGACCGGAAGGGCGTCCTCACCGAGCTTCTGGTCGAGCAGGCGTTCGGTGGCGGCGAGAATCTCGCTACGGAGTTTCTCGCCCTGACCGCGCGGGTTGCGTCTGCGGCCGCCGGCCGCGCTGGTGCTCTTCGCCTCGCTCACCTGCGCCATTGTGCAGTATCGCGCGAGGCCCCCCGGTTCATGGCTCAGGTCTCCCCGAGCGTCTCGGCCGCCACGGCCAGGGCCTGCCCGGCGGCGGGCAGCCCCAGATACGGGACGGCCTGTACGGCTGTCTCCAGGATCTCTTCGGAGGTCAGACCGTTGCCGAGTGCGCCGAGGACATGGTTGCGCAGCTCGGCCGGGTGTCCCAGCGCCATGAGGATGCCGAGCGTGACCAGGCTGCGGCTGCGCCGGTCGAGGCCGGGGCGGGCCCAGATGTCGCCGTAGCACTGCTCCAGGGCGAGGCGGGCCAGATCGACTCCGCTGTCGGCCGGACCGGTGAGCTGCTCGCGCAGGAAGGTCTCGCCGAACATCTCCCGGACGACCTGTTCACCGGCGGCGCGCCGGCTGGGGGCCGTGTTCGTCATCGGGACCCTCCGGTGATCCGGGGCAGCATGGCCAGTACGGTCGCGGTGGTGGTGCCCGCGTCGACGGGCAGGATCGCGCCCGTGATCCAGCGTGACTCGGGACCGGCGAGGAACAGTGCCGCCCACGCCAGGTCCCAGGCGGTGCCCTCGGTGCCGAGCAGGTTGGCCCGGCGCCGCAGCTCCCGGCCCTCGTCGCCGCCGTGATCGCCCATCGGCGTGTACAGATGACCCGGGACCAGGCAGTTGACGCGGACGCCGTCCGGCCCCCAGGCATAGGCGAGGTCGGTCGTCAGCGACTGGAGGGCGCCCTTGCTCGCCCCGTACGCCCCACTGCCGAAGCCGCGCAGGGCGGCGACGGACGACACGTTGACGACCGTGCCGCCGGCGCGCACCAGATGCGGGTGCGCGGCCCGTGCCACGAGCATCGCGCCGGTGACGTTCACGGCGAACACGCGGTCCCAGCCCGCACGGGTGCCGTCGTCGCCGCTGACACCGGCGTTGTTGACGACCGCGTCCAACCGGCCCGTGTGTTCCGCGAGCCGGTCCACGGCCTTGCGTACCGCGTCCTCGTCGGTGAGGTCGGCGGTGAGCGCGATCGCCCGGCCGCCGTCCTTCTCGACGAGCGCGCGCGTGTGCTCGGCCCGCCCGGCGTCGGCGTCGAGGACGCCGACCGTGGCTCCCTGGGCCGCGAACAGCAGTGCCGTCGCGGCGCCGGTGCCCGGCAGGTCGCCCGCGCTGCCCGCTCCGGTGACCAGGGCGGTGCGGCTGCTCAGCCGTTCACCGTGACCGTCGAGGTGTCCGCCGGCGCGGGGCGCGTCGCCGCTCACCAGGTCACCGGCAGGGACTTGAGCCCGTACACGATGGAGTTCGTCTTGAACTCCAGCTCCTCGACGGGCACGGCCAGGCGCAGGCCGGGGATGCGTTCAAGGAGGCGGGGCCAGGCGACCTGCATCTCGACCCGGGCGAGATTCTGGCCCAGGCACTGGTGGGAGCCGAAGCCGAACGCCACGTGTGAGCGGGCCCTGCGGGTGATGTCCACCTCGTCCGCGTCCGGACCGAAGGCGCGCGGATCCCGGTTGCCGGCGACCAGCGAGACGATGACGCCCTCGCCCTTGCGGATCAACTGGCCGCCGATCTCGACGTCTTCGAGCGCGACGCGGCGCGGGTCCGTGGAGACGATTCCCCAGTAGCGCAGCATCTCCTCGGCCGCGTCGAGCGCCAACTCCGGGCGGGAAGCGAGCAGTTCGCGCTGTCCCGGGTTGTGGAGCAGGGCGGTGAGGCCGAGGCCCAGCATGTTCGCGGTGGTCTCGTGACCCGCGCCGACCAGGATGCCCACCAGGACCGGAAGCTGTTCGAGTGTGAAGCCCTCAGGCCCGGTGGCCTCGGCGATCAGCCGGCTCACCATGTCCTCGCCCGGCTCGCGTCGCTTCCGCTCGACGAGGGCGGTGTAGTAGGCGAACGCCTCCGCCTGGGCCCGGGCGCGCTCCTCGTGGGAGATGCCCAGGTCGGTGCCCGCGTCTGCGTGCCGCTGGAACATCTCGTGGTCCTCGTAGGGCACGCCGAGGATGACGCAGATCGCCCGTGACGGCAGGGGGAGCGCAAAGTCCCTGATGAAGTCGACCGGTCCGTCCTTGGCTAGCATGGCGTCGATCAACTCGTCCGTGACCGAGAGGAGTTGGTCGCTCATCCCCCGGGTGCGCCGGACACTGAACTCGCGGGTGAGCAGCTGCCGCAGTCGGGCGTGCTCGGGGTCGTCCAGCCGCAGGAACAGGCCGCCCTCGTGCTCGCGCTGGTTGGAGTGCACCAGCGGGAAGCCGGGGGTGCGGACGTCGGCCGAGAAGTGGGGGCTGCCCAGCACGGCCCTGATGTCCTCGTGCCGGGTGGCCAGCCAGTGCCGGGAGCCGTCCCAGATGGTGACCTTGTGCAGTCCGCCGGCCTCGCGGAACTCGGTGTATCGCGGGGGAGCGCCGAAGGGGCAGGTGCGCGGCGCCGGGAAGAAGGGGGATTCCTGGGCGTCGGACGTGGTGCCGGCAGGGGATGTCATACGAACTCCTCGCTCAGTGGGGTGAGATGGTGAGGTCCTGCGCGGGCAGCGGCGCACCGGCGAGCACGGCCTGCCGCCAGTCGCGCAGAGCGCGGGCCATGCCGTTTGCGATGACGCCCTCGACCCGCTTCGGGCGGCCCGCGGTGCCGGGCGGCCCGTAGACACCGACGAACCGGCCCTCGGTCAGGGAGCCTTCGACGACCGCGAAGGCCAGGGCGCCGCCCGTGCGGCCGTACGACTGCAGCTTGAGGTCGTACTGGTCGGACCAGAAGTACGCCGGCCCGGCCGGCGGCGCCTCCTGGCCGAGGATCGCCGCGCCGACCGCCCGGCCCTGCTCGGTTGCGGAGAGCCGGTGCTCGGTCCGTACCGGGCGGCCGTAGGACGGGTTCTGCCAGGCGGCCACGTCGCCCGCGGCCCACACGCCGTCGGCGGCCTCGCCGCGCGGGTCGCACAACACGCCCTCGACGCCGTGCCGTTCACGGCTGCCGAGCGGTACGCCGGAGCCGTCGAGCCAGTCCACCGCCGGCCGGGCGCCGACGGCGACCAGCACGGTGGCCGCCTCGACCCGGCTGCCGTCGTCCAGGACCACGCCTGTTGCCCGGCCGCCCTCGGCCAGGACCGCGCTGACGCCGTTGCCGCAGCGCAGGTCCACGCCGTTCACCCGGTGTCGTGCGGCGAGCAGCCCGGCCACCTCCGCGCCGAGAACGCCCACCATGGGCAGCGGCAGCGGGTCGATCATCGTCACGGGAACGCCCATGCCCCGCGCGACCGCGGCCGCCTCCGCACCGAGGAACCCGGCACCGACCACGACCAGTCGGCCACCGCGCGTCAGCGCCTCCTTGAGCTCCAGGGCATCCCGCAGATCCCGCAGTACCTGCACACCGGACAGCCCGGCTCCCAGGGCCGGCGGGTGCACGGCCCGGGCGCCGGTGGCGATGACGAGGGCGTCGTACGCACAGGTCCCGCCGTCGGCCAGCCGTACCGTTCTCGCCCCCGTGTCCAGGCCCACCGCCGCCGTGCCCGGCCGGTGCACGACACGGAGGTCGTCCCACCGCTCCCGAGGCCGCAGCAGGAGCCGGTCCGCGTCCCACTGGCCCGACAACAGCTGCTTCGACAGCGGGGGACGGTCGTACGGCAGGCCCGGCTCGTCGCCTATCAGGGTCAGTTCCCCGTCGAAGCCGCGCCGACGCAGTTCCTCGGCCGCCGCGAGCCCGGCGGCCGAGGCTCCCACCACCACGACACGGCGGGGGAGCGGACCGACCGCCACCTCAGTCCTCCGCCACGACGATGGCGGCGGCCGGGCACAGCTGAGCGGCCTCCTGCACCGCGGCGAACTGCCCGGCCGGAGGTGTGGGATCCAGCAGTACGACGATGCCGTCCTCGTCGCGCTGGTCGAACACCTCGGGTGCAGCCAGCACGCACTGGCCCGCCCCGCAGCACTTCTCCTCGTCGATGTCGATCCTCATGTCCACACCTTTCGACGCCGATGAACTTACAGCTGTCACCTTACGCATGTCAGGTTAAAGTGGAGGTGAGGATTTCGGGCAGGAGCGGGGACGGGAAAGGGCTGGGGCCCGTCGCCTTCCGGTGACGGGCCCCAGCCCCTGCTCGACTGTCCTGCTAGACCAGGTACTTCTTCAGCTCCCGCCGCGCCAGCGACCGCTGGTGCACCTCGTCCGGGCCGTCCGCGATCATCAGGGTCCGGGCTCCGGCGTACAGCTCGGCCAGCGGGAAGTCCTGGCTGACTCCGCCCGCGCCGTGCAGCTGGATCGCCCGGTCGATGATGTCGACGACCGCGCGGGGCGTGGCGATCTTGATGGCCTGGATCTCCGCGTGGGCGCCCCTGTTGCCGACCGTGTCCATCAGCCAGGCCGTCTTCAGCACGAGCAGCCGCAGCTGCTCCACCGTCACGCGCGCGTCGGCGATCCAGTTGTGCACCACACCCTGCTGGGCCAGCGCCTTGCCGAAGGCCGTACGGGACACCGCCCGCCGGCACATCAGCTCGATGGCCCGCTCCGCCATGCCGATCAGCCGCATGCAGTGGTGGATACGGCCCGGACCGAGGCGGGCCTGGGCGATGGCGAAGCCGCCGCCCTCCTCGCCGATCAGGTTGGACACCGGCACGCGCGCCTGGTCGAAGATCACCTCGGCGTGGCCGCCGTGGTAGTGGTCCTCGTAGCCGAAGACCTGCATGGCGCGCTTGACGGTGACGCCCGGGGTGTCACGGGGGACCAGCACCATGGACTGCTGGCGGCGGATGTCCTCGCCGTCCGGGTTCGTCTTGCCCATCACGATGAAGATCTTGCAGTCCGGGTTCATCGCCCCGGAGATGTACCACTTGCGGCCGGTGATGACGTATTCGTCGCCGTCCCGCTCGATGTGCGTGGTGATGTTGGTGGCGTCGGACGAGGCCACCTCCGGCTCGGTCATCGCGAACGCCGAGCGGATCTCGCCCGCCAGCAGCGGCTCCAGCCACTGCTTCTTCTGCTGCTCGTCGCCGAACTGCGCGAGCACTTCCATGTTGCCGGTGTCGGGCGCCGCGCAGTTCGTGGCCGTCGGCGCCAACTGCGGGCTGCGGCCGGTGATCTCGGCCAGCGGTGCGTACTGGAGGTTGGTCAGCCCGGCGCCGTGCTCGGCGTCCGGCAGGAAGAGGTTCCACAGGCCCTGCCTGCGTGCCTCCGCCTTGAGCTCCTCGACCACGGCCGGGGTGTCCCAGGGGGACGCGAGCGCGGTGCGCTGCTCCTCCGCCACCGCCTCGGCCGGGTAGACGTACTCGTCCATGAAGGCGAGCAGTTTGGCGCGCAGTTCCTCCGTGCGCGCGTCGAACGCGAAGTCCATGGTCTGTCAGCCTTCCTGAAGAGTGGTCAGGCCGTGCTCGATGAAGACGGGCACCAGGTCACCGATGCGGTCGAAGCCGCGGCCGACCGTCTGGCCCAGCGTGTAGCGGTAGTGGATGCCCTCGAGGATCACGGCGAGCTTGAACCAGGCGAACGCCGTGTACCAGGAGACGGCCGAGACGTCGCGCCCCGAGCGCGCGGCGTACCGCTCGATCAGCTCGGCCGGATCCGGGTGTCCGGGGGCCTCGGCGGTCGTGGAGACCGGGGAGTCGGGCATGCCCAGCGGCATGCTGTACATCACCAGCAGGCCCAGGTCGGTGAGCGGGTCGCCGAGCGTGGACATCTCCCAGTCGAGGATCGCCTTGATCTTGTCGGCACCCTTTTCTGGCTCGTTCGCCTCCGGGGCGCTCTGTGCCGGTGTCGAGAGCCCGACCGTGCTCAGCCCTTCGGGCCTCCGCGCGCTCGACCTCTCGACACCGGCGCGCCCCTCCGGCTCACTCGCAGGGCCGATGAGCACGTTGTCGAGCCGGTAGTCGCCGTGGACCACGGCCGGTGCGGGGGAGGCAGGCAGCCGGCGGCCCAGCGACGCGTGCAGCTCGTCGATGCCGGCCAGGTCGCGGTTGCGGGAGGCGTCCAGCTGCTTGCCCCAGCGGCGCAACTGCCGGTCCAGGAAGCCCTCGGGGCGGCCGAAGTCGGCGAGGCCCACCTCGGCGGGGTCCACCGCGTGCAGCTCGACGAGCGTGTCCACCAGGGACAGCACGGCGCCCCGGGTGCGGTCCGGGCCGAGCGGGGCGAGCTGGTCGGCCGTGCGGTACGGCGTGCCCTCCACGAACTCCATGACGTAGAACGGCGACCCGAGGATTTCCTCGTCCTCGCACAGCAGCACCGGGCGCGGCACGGGCACGTCCGTCGGGTGCAGTGCGCTGATCACCCGGTGCTCGCGCTTCATGTCGTGCGCGGTGGCCAGGACATGGCCGAGCGGGGGCCGGCGCACGACCCACTTCGAGGTGCCGTCCGTGACCGCGTACGTGAGGTTCGACCGTCCGCCCTCGATCAGCCGGCCGGTCAGGGGGCCGTGCACCAGGCCGGGCCGCTCCTGGTCCAGCAGGCCGCGCAGCCGGTCGAGATCGAGACCTGGCGGGTGGTCGGGGCTCATCGGTGCTCCTTACGGGCGTCAGAACGGTTCCCGACCATGATGCCGACCGGTCGGTATGTCGTCCAGTGTGTGCGGCGAACGTGATCTGAGCCACGATAAGGCGACAGCTCCCGGCGCAGTGGCGCGGGAGCTGTCGGCCGACCGGTTCCGGCCGGTTTCAGTGGTCGTCCCAGTGGCCGTCGTGCGGGGCGTGCCGATGGCCGTCGTGCAGGTAGTCGACGTGGTCGCCGTGCAGGACGCTCTCGTGCCCGCAGCCCTCGCCGTGCCGGTGGTCGTGGCCCTCGTGGGGTGCGTGCCCGTCCGGCTCGCACTCGTCCCAGTGGCCGCCGTGCTCGCGGTGCAGATGCCCGTCGTGCGCGTAGTCGACGTGATCCCCGTGCGGCACCTGTGTGTGTCCGCAGTCGGGGCCGTGGGCGTGGGCGTGGGAGGTGTGTTCCAGGTGAAGGGTGGTCATGGGGCTCACCTTCGGGAATGGCGGGTGATGACGTCGGACAGGGTGCCATGTGAAAGGTGCATATCGGACCATTCCGCTCACGTGGCGTCCGCCTACGCCGGAGGGTCGAGCCCATGAAGGCCATCGGCTGCGACCCTGGTCAGAGGACCAGTGCCGCCCCGCACGCGGCCAGGGCCACCGTGCACAGAGCCGCCGCGGTGGCGTGCCGGGGAGCGAGTGCCAGTGGGCTGTCGGAGGACGCCAGCGCGCTGATGCGGCGGTGGGCGACCAGGAGGAAGCTCAGCCAGAGGGCGCAGCACAGGGCGCATGCGATGATCCCGACCGCGGAGACGCTGCCGTGCAGCGCGGTCTTCGTGGCGAGGACGGCGGCCACGGTGCTCGCCAGCGTCGTACGCCGCCAGGCCAGCCGGGTCCGCTCCGGCTGAAGCCCGGGGTCGCGCTCCTGGCCCGTGTCGGCGTTCATCCCTCCCACCCGACGAGTACGACGACGACCATCGCCACGGCCACGACGGCCACGACGACGCTCAGCAGCGCCGGGAACCGTGAGACCGGCAGATCCTCGCCGCGGCGCATGGCCCGTTCGCAGCGCATCCAGTGGTTGACCGCGCGCAGGGAGCACAGCACGCCCGCGCCGAGCAGCGCGAGCGCCAGGCCCACGCGCCAGGCCCAGCGCAGGTCCGGCAGGAACTGGTCCACCGCGAAGCCGCCGCCGATCAGGGCGAGGGCGGTGCGCAGCCAGGCCAGGAAGGTGCGTTCGTTCGCCAGCGAGAAGCGGTAGTCCGGGGTGCCGCCCTCTTCTCGGATCTGTGCCGGGGCGAACCAGAGCCGGACGTTCCGTGCGAATTCGATCACACTGACGACTTTAACTGTCGCCCGTGGCCTGGGGGCTGCCGCCCCAGGCCCCCGCTTTCGGCCTGGACGGCCTCGTCCTCAAACGCCGGACGGGCTGAAAGACACAGCCCGGCGCCGGTCAGGCACCCCTGTCCTCCTTCAGCCTCTCGTACGCCGCCAGGCCGTCCGGTACCCACTCCCATTCCGTCAGCCGCCGTTCCACCTCCGCCTCCGGCAGGAAGTCGTGCCAGGCCACCTCCTCGGCCTGGGGGCTGACCGGCAGTTCGCAGCGGACCTCGTACACCGCCGACCACCAGGTGTGGCCGGCGCCGCCGTCGTACAGGAACTTGAAGAGGAAGCGCGGGCTCGGGAGGCCGGAGACGCCGAGTTCCTCCTCGGCCTCGCGCAGCGCGGCGTCGTCGTAGGACTCGCCCGCGCCGACCACTCCGCCGACCCACATGTCGTAGAGGGAGGGGAAGACCAGCTTGGTGGGGGTGCGCCGGTGGACGAAGAGGCGGCCCTCGGCATCCCGGGCCTGGATGAAGACGCAGCGGTGGCGCAGGCCCTTGGCGTAGGCCTCGCCGCGCGGGGACTGGCCGATGACCTGGTCGTTCTCGTCGACGATGTCGAGGATCTCGTCTGCGGGGGTCGTCATGCCGCCATCCAAGCAGGACGGCGTCAGCTGCGCTGCAGGGCCTGTACCCGCTCCGGCTTGGCCGTGCCGCTCGGCATGCAGGGGTGCAGGCCGAGGAGGACGATGCCCCCGACGATCGCGGCGAGGCCCGCCGCCTCCCAGGCGAGGGCGCCGGTGTCGGTGCGCAGCCGGTCGCCCAGGAAGCCCACTCCGCACAGGATGCCGGCCAGCGGCTGGGCGGCGGTGAGCGCGGGCAGGGACATCCGCAGGGGCGCGGTTTCGAAGGCGCTCTGGACCAGGATCAGGCCGGCGACTCCGAGCGCCGCCACGCCGTACGGCTGCCAGCCTGTCACCAGCTCGGTGAGACCGCCCGCGGCGAAGCGCTCGCCGCTGACCCGGGTGAGGGCGTCCTGGACGCCGTAGAGGAGACCGGCGGCGAGGGAGAGGAGGACGGGGGCGGCGCTCAGGCGGGAGCGCTTTGCGTACGTCGTCAGGAGGAGGGCGAGGCCGACCATGGCGCCGATGATCAGCCAGTGCCGGAACGGGTCGCTGACGGCGGTGCCACCGCGCGGCTCGCCCGCGACGATGAAGGCGGTGACGCCACCCGCGAGCAGCGCGAGGCCGGTCCAGCCCTGGCGGCCCAGTGGCTGTCTGGTCTGCTTGCGGGAGAGGGCCAGCGCGAACAGGAGGTTGGTGGCGAGGAGCGGTTCGACCAGGGAGATCTCGCCCTGGCTCAGCGCTATCGCCCCGAGGACCATCCCGGCCACCATCAGCGCGATGCCGCCCAGCCAGCGCGGCACTTGCATCAGGTCGAGGAGCAGACGTGGTGAGAGGAAGTCGCTGAGGGGTGCCCGCTGGGCCGCGTTCTGCTGGAGCACGAATCCGAAGCCCAGGCAGCAGGCAGCGCTCACGGCGAGAATCAGAACCAGAACGGACACGCTGCGTACCTCGAGTCAGATGGGCCGGGCCACGGGGTGCGTAGTGGGTGACTGTAGCGTCCCAGGGCCCGGCTTGCCCCTGGGAGTGCCCGGATCCGGGCCGTCGACCCGGTCACGTCGCCCCGACGATCAAGGGCGGTGCCGCGGTCGTCCCGCCATGGTGAGGTGCCGGGGCGCGCGGCGCCATGGCGTACGCCACACGCATGACCTGGTGCAGCGGAACGCACAGCCCTGCACGATCACAAATGCCCCTCCAGTAACGGAAGTTGACGCGTGTAACACCCGTCCCTCCCTTGACGCAAAGCGTTGGCGGGGGGTTTGCTGTGCGTGATCAGCTGACGGCACATCGATATCAGGCCGGACCGATACCAAGACGTCGAGCCGCGTCGCGTGAGGAAGATCCCGCGGTGTCCCCACCCCCGCCACCCTTCGGCCGGGGCCGCAAACGCGCGGCCCAGGCCCTCGACGCGGCCCTCGACGACGCCGAACTCGTCGCCGCCCGTGCCGCATTGGTGCAGGGGCGGTGGCAGGCAGCGCGGTCGTTGCTCGTTCGGACGGGGGACGACTGGGACCGCCGCGGACACCGGGTCACCGCACTCGCGCTGGAGCCCTACAGCGCCGCCTGGGCCCGGGACTGGCTGCTTGCCGAGCCCGACTCCGTCGACGCCGCCGTGCTCCTCGCGTTCGCGCTCGTCCAGCGCGCCTTGTGGGGCAAGGAGAAACCGGAGCGCGCCCGCGAGGCCTGCCGGGCGGCCGCCGCGCTCGTGCCCGCCGACCCCACCCCGTGGCTCGGGCTGCTCATGCTGGAGCGCGACCCGGGCCCGGCGGGGGACATCGAGCGGCTCTTCGCCGAGGTCCGCCGCCGGTACGCCGACCACCACCACGCCCACCACCTGATGACCGCCCGCCTCGCCGAGCGGCACGCCGACGCCGGCCCGGACCCGCTGCACGAGGTCTACGACTTCGCCAACCGGTCCGCCCTGCACGCCCCCGCCGACTCACCCCTCGCCATGCTGCCGGTCGTCGCGCACGCCGAGCGTTACCGCGTGCTGGCCGCCGCCGGGCACGAGCCCGCCGACCCCGCCGCCTCGGGCCACTGGAGCGGACGCCGGGCCCGGCAGGTGATGAAGGCCGCCTTCGACTGGTGGCTGGAATGGGAGCACGAGGGCCATCCGCGCCGCCTGGTCGACCTCAACTTCCTCGCCCACGCCAAGGTCTGCGAGGGCCGCGGCGCCGAGGCCGCCGCCCTGTTCCACCGCATCGGCGAGCACGCCACCCCCGCCCCCTGGTCGTACCCGGACCGCGATCCGCACTCCGCCTTCCGTGCCGCGCGCGCCACCGCGCTCGGCACGGCATGACACTCCCGACCCCGACAGAAGGACGGCCTCCATGACCACGGGCAGTTCCAACGCGAGCAGAGCCGCCGCGGGCGGCATCAGTACCTATCTGGGGCAGGAGCGCGCCCTGCGCGCCGACCGCCTGGGCGCGGGGGGCCTGCTGCTCTCCGTGCTCGCCGCGACCGCCCCGCTCATGGTGGTCGCGGGTGTCATGCCCACCACATTCGCGGTGATGGGCATCGTCGGGCAGCCGCTGCTCTTCGTCGTCCTCGGCGTGGTGCTGGTCCTGTTCAGCGTCGGCTACGCCGAGATGAGCCGGCACGTCCACAACGCGGGCGCCTTCTACGCGTACATCTCCCGCGGCCTGGGCGGCACCGCCGGAGCGAGCGCCGCCCTCGTCGCCCTCGCCGCCTACAGCGCGCTCCAGGTCGGCATCTACGGCATCTTCGGCTTCGAGGTCTCCAACCTGTTCGCCACCTACGCCGACGTCCAGCTGGCGTGGTGGATACCGGCGCTCGCGGCCGTGGCCGTCGTCGGGCTGCTGGGCTGGCTGAAGATCGACGTCAACGCGCGCGTGCTGGGCGTTCTGCTGGTCGTCGAGGTGATCCTCGTCGTCATCTTCGACGTCGCCTCGATCGCCGACCCGGCCAAGCAGGGCCTGTCGCTGCACGCCTTCAACCCGGACACCCTCACCGGCGCCGGTGTCGGCACGGCACTCTGCTTCTGCATCGCGGCCTTCACCGGGTTCGAGCAGGCGCCGGTGTACGCGGAGGAGACCAGCCGACCGCACGTCCTCGTGCCGCGCGTGATGCTGCTCGCGGTCGGCTTCGTCACCGTCTTCTTCGCGCTCAGCTCCTGGGCGTACACCGTCGCCACCGGCCCCTCCGCGATCGTCGGAGCCGCGCAGAAGCAGAGCGCCGGACTGCTGTTCTCCCTCACCGAGTCCCGGCTCGGCTCCACCTTCACCGACGTGCTGCACGTCCTGTTCGTGACCGGCATGTTCGCCGCCCTGCTCAGCTTCCACAACGTCGTCGCCCGCTACGCCTTCGCCATGGGCCGCGAGGGACTGCTGCCCCGCACCTTCGGCCGTACGACGGGCACGAGCGGCGCACCCGGCACCGGCTCCCTGCTGCAGACCGTGGTGTCCGCGGTCGTCGTGATCGCCTTCGCGGTCGCCGACGACAAGCCGACCGGCGACCCGACCGCACCCGTCCTGCAGCTGTTCACCTGGCTCGGCAACATCGGCGCGCTCGGTGTGATCCTGCTGATGGCGGCGGCCTCCGTCTCGGTGATCGTCTTCTTCGCCCGGCGCGGGGCGGCGGGCGCCCAGGCCGGGCGCCTGGTCACCTCCGCTCTCGCGGCCGTCGCGCTGCTCGTGATCGCCGGCTACACGGTCAAGGACTTCGACGTCCTGGTCGGCGCCGGCCCGGACTCGGCCCTGAGCTGGGCGCTGCCCGGCATCATCGGCCTCGCCCTGGTCGTCGGCCTGGTCCAGGGCCTGCTCCTGCGCTCCCGCTCGCCCGAGGCGCATGCCCGCATCGGGCTCGGCAACGAGGCGTTCCAGCTGGACAAGGCGGCCCAGGAGGCGTCGTAGGCGCGAAGGATCCCCGACGGTTTCTGAGAACGCCGTAAGAAGTGATTACGGAACCCTGACGACCACCCGCGATTCCTGGTCCCGCCGGGGTCGCGGGTGTTCGAATGGATACGTGAACTCCGAACCACCCGAGGAGCCGGGCACACCGCAGCCGCCTCCGGAGCGCGGCACTCCGGTCGGCCGCCGTGTCCTGCTCGGCACCATCGGCCTGGGCGCCCTCGGCGTGCTCGCCGCGCCCACCCTGCAGCGCGCCCTGGAGGGCTTCCTCGGCGCGGCCGCCGACAAGGACCCCACCGGCCTGACCGGCCTGCTCCCCAACGGCGGCGGCTTCCGCTACTACTCGGTCGCCTCCTCCGTACCGCACAAGAACGCCACGAACTACCGCCTCACCGTCGACGGCCTCGTCGACCGCCCGAAGACCTACACCCTTGACGACCTGCGTGCCCTGCCGCAGACCCGGCTGGTCAAGGACGTCCAGTGCGTCACCGGCTGGCGGGTCCCGGGCACGCCCTTCGAGGGGGTGCGGCTGTCCCGGCTGCTGGACGCCGCGGGAGTGCGCTCCACGGCCGGGGCGGTCCGCTTCTCCTGCTTCGACGGCACGTACACCGAGAGCCTCACCCTCGACCAGGCCCGCCGCTCCGACGTCCTGGTCGCGCTGCGCATGCAGGACAAGAACATCGGCCACGACCACGGAGGCCCGGTCCGCCTCTACGTGGCGCCCATGTACTTCTACAAGTCCGCCAAGTGGCTGTCCGGCATCACCGTCACCGAGCACGTGAAGCCGGGCTACTGGGAGGACCGCGGCTACGACGTCGACGCCTGGGTCGGCCATTCGAACGGGCGGGACGATGAGCCTACGAGCTGAGGCGCACACGCCGCCGGTCAACGAGATCCGCCGGTTCGGGCCCGTCCAGCGCTGGGTGCACCGCACGACGGCCGCGCTGATGGGCGTGTGCGTGGTGACCGCGGCCTTCCTCTACATCCCGCAGTTCGCCGAACTCGTCGGCCGCCGCGAGCTGGTGGTCCGCGTCCACGAGTGCGCCGGGCTCGCCCTGCCGGTGCCCGTCCTGGTGGGCCTGGTCTCCCGCCACTTCCGCGCCGACCTGGGGCATCTGAACCGCTTCGGCCCGCACGACAGGGTCTGGCTGCGGGCGGCTCTTCGCCGGGACAAGCGGCGGTCCTCGCGTCCGGCGGCGAAGTTCAACGCGGGGCAGAAGGTCTACGCGGCCTGGATCGCGGGGGCGTCCCTGGTGATGCTGGGCACGGGGCTGGTCATGTGGTTCACCCATCTCACGCCGCTGATGTGGCGCACCAGCGCGACGTTCGTCCATGACTGGCTGGCCCTGACGATCGGGATCGTGCTCGCCGGGCACATCGGTATGGCGATCGCGGATCCGGAGGCCCGCGGCGGGCTACGGACCGGGAGGGTGAGCCGGGAGTGGGCCGAGCGGGAGCATCCCTTGTGGCGTCCCTGAGGGTGCCTCCGGCGAGGGCGAGGGGGCTGCGGCGGGTGCCGCCACCGTGAAGGCGTCTTTGAGCTGTGCCTCGGTGTTTCCGTAGCGGACGACTACGTCGACGGTGCGTTCGTCTGCGGCGCCATCGTGGCTGGTCGCGCAGTTCCCCGCGCCCCTGGAAGCCGCTGCCTGCCCGCACAGTGCGTTGCTGAGGTCGTCCAGGGGTGGTACCACGGCGGTCAGCACCAGCAGGTCCCCCGTCTGTGACCGCAGTACGGGCGGCCCGGCCGTCTGCTGGCCGCCGATGAACACGCTCCCGAACCGCAGCAGTTCGGCGGGGTCGAAGAAGGTGTCCCGTAGGTCGATGGTGATCGTGTCGCCCGGTTGTGCCTTGCCGTCGCCGCCCGTGTCCACGCCTGCGATGCGGTAGGCGCAGGCGGGGGTGCCGCCCGAGGTGGGCTTCAGCTGCACGGTGGTGCCTGGGTGTCGGCGGTGGAAGTCCAGGAGGCCGCCGAGCACGGCGTAGGTGGCGCGCCCCTTGCAGGTGTCTGCCTTGTCCGCCAGGGAGGCGTACTCCTTGGCCGCCATGGCCCAGCTGCCGCCCCTGCCCTGCACGGCCAGACAGGCGGTCGCGAGGGCGCGGAGCAGTCGCCACTCCGGATCCGCGGAGACCGTGGGGATCACCTTGAGAGCGGCCCCGCACTGGCCCGTGTCGCGGAGTCGGTCGTAGACGCTCGACGGGTCCGGTACGGCGTCGGCGTTCGGCGAGACGGGGCCCGGAGGCAGCCAAGTGGGGCTCAGGAGGGGCCTGTTGCCTGCGGAAGGACTGGGGGAGGCGCTGCCCGCGGGCGGCGTGGTGGTGGCGGTGTGGCGCGGGCCGCTCGGCAGTGCGGTGCCGCTCGCCTCCCCCGCAGGTGACTGCCGAGGAGTGGGCGTCGCGTGGGACCGGGCGCCGTTCGACGGCCCCGCGGTCGCGATCGAGCTGCCCTCGCCCGGGCTGTCCGGCGTACCACTCCCGTCACCGGTGAAGGCCGCGACGGCCACCGCCACCGCTCCGACCACGAGCAGCCCCGAGATACGCATCCCGAGGGAAACCGCCATGCCGCCCCCCGACCCCCCGCGCCCCTGGAGGCCGTGTCCAGGGATCCCCTCATCATCGGGCCCACCCCGGCGCCGGGGAAGCCGACTCGGGTTGATCCTTGGGGAAAATTCAGGATCGGAAGTCCAGCAGCACCTTGCAGGAACGGCTCCGGTCCGCGGCCAGCGCGAACGCCGACTCCGCCTCCCGGACGGGGACCACCGCGTTGACCAGCGTGTCGAAGGCGGGCTCGGCGGCGAGCAGCCACAGCGCCTCGTCGAACTCCGTGTCGAAGCGGAACGCTCCCCGCAGCTCGATCTCCCGGCTCACGACCAGGTTCCCGGCAAACGGACTCGGTCCCGGCGGCAGCATCCCGAGCTGCACGACGACCCCGCCCCGCCGCACCAGACGCAGACAGGTGTCGAGCCCCGCGGCCACCCCGGACGCCTCCACGGCCACATCCACCTCGGACAGCCGACCGGCATCTTCCGGATCGTCGGCCCGTACGAGGGTGTCGGCGCCCGCACGACGCGCGTACTCCAGGGCCGCCGGGAGGAGGTCGGTGACCGTCACCCGCGCGGCGCCCGCCGCCTTCGCCGCCGCGACCACGAGGCAGCCGATGGGCCCGGCGCCGGTGACCAGGACGTGCCTGCCGCGCACGTCCCCGGCCCGGCGGACCGCGTGCAGGGCGACGGAGAGCGGCTCGGCGAGGGCGGCCCGCCGCAGGCCGAGCCCCTCCGGCAGCGGCCTCAACTGCTCGGCCGGTACGACGACTTGGGCGGCGAACCCGCCCTGCACGTGCGGGAAGCGGGCCGCGCTGCCGAGGTAGCGGGTGTCCCGGCAGACGTTGCGGCGTCCCTCCAGACATTCCGGGCACATGTCGCAGGGAGTAGCGGGGTGCACCGCAACCGCCGTGCCCACTGCCGGGCCCGATGCGGCCGGGGAGCCGTATGCGACGACCGTCCCGACCACCTCGTGGCCCAGCAGCATCGGCTCCTTCAGGTGGAAGTCGCCGACCCCGCCGTGTTTCCAGTAGTGCAGGTCGGAGCCGCAGACGCCGCCGTAGCGGACGGCGACCAGCGCCTGGCCGGGGCCGGGCTCGGGCACCGGCAGCTCCTCGACGCGCAGGTCGTCCTGGCCGTGGATCACACAACCGAGCATCTGAGCAGCCCCTTTCACAGCACGCTCGTCATGCCGCCGTCGACGTACAGCACCTGCCCGCTGACGAAGTCCGCGGCGGGCGAGGCGAGGAACAGCACGCCGCCCACCAGGTCCTCCGTGCGGCCCCAGCGGCCGGCCGGGGTGCGGCGGCGCACCCAGGCGCTGAACTCCTCGTCCTCGACGAGGGGCTGGGTCAGTTCCGTCTCGATGTAGCCGGGGCCGAGGCCGTTGACCTGCACGCCGTGCGGGCCCCAGTCGGCGCACATGCCCTTGGTGAGCATCTTCAGGGCGCCCTTGGTGGCCGCGTAGGGCGCGATGCCGGGGCGGACCACCTCGCTCTGCAGCGAGCAGATGTTCACGATCTTGCCGTGGCCGCGTTCCGTCATCCGGCGGGCCGCCTCGCGGCCGACCAGGAACGCGCTGGTGAGGTTGGTGTTGAGGATGCGGTGCCAGTCGCTGTCCGTGAACTGAAGGAGCGGGGCGCGCAGTTGCATCCCGGCGTTGTTGACCAGGATGTCCAGCGGGCCGACCCGCTCCTCGACATCCGCTGTGCCTGCGGCCACCGACGGGCCGTCGGTCACGTCGAACACGGCCGTGTGCACGTCGCCGGGCAGCTCCGCGGCCGCTTTGGTGAGGCGGTCCGCGTCGCGACCGTTGAGGACCACCGTGCAGCCGGCCTCCGCCAGGCCCCGGGCCAGGGCGAGCCCGATGCCGCGGCTGGAGCCGGTGACCAGGGCCCTGCGGCCGCTGATGTCGAAGAGCGGGTGACTCATTTCCGTACCCCTAGATGACCAGCGAGAGGAGGAGGACCAGACCGCCCGCGACCACCGAGATGATCGTCTCCATGACGGACCAGGTCTTGATGGTCTGGCCGACGTTCAGGCCGAAGTACTCCTTGACCAGCCAGAATCCGGCGTCGTTGACATGGCTGAAGAAGAGCGAGCCGGCGCCGATGGCCAGGACGAGCAGGGCGGTGTGCGTGGTCGACATGTCGGCCGCGAGCGGGGCCACCAGGCCGGCCGCCGAGACCGTCGCCACCGTCGCCGAACCGGTCGCGAGGCGAATGCCCACCGCGATCAGCCAGGCCAGCAGCAGCGCCGGGATCGACCAGTCCTTGGAGATGTCCAGGATCATCTGGCCCGCGCCGGTGTCGATCAGCGTCTGCTTGAAGCCGCCGCCCGCGCCGACGATCAGCAGGATGCCGGCGATGGGCGCGAGGCCCTTCTCGACCAGCGGAGTCAGCCGCTCCCTGCCGAAGCCCGCGGGCCGCAGCAGCGTGAAGATGCCGACGAGCACGGCGGCGAGCAGGGCGATCAGCGGGGAGCCGATGACGTCGAAGACGCGCTGGGTGAGGTTCGTGGGGTCGTCGATCACTATGTCGACCAGCGCCTTGGAGAGCATCAGGACGACCGGGAGGAGGATCGTGGCCAGCGTGGGGCCGAAGCCGGGGCGCTTCTCCAGCTCCTCGGAGGCGCGCTGGGGGATCATGCGGTCCGGGGCCGGGACGTCCACCCAGCGGGCCGCGTACCGGGAGAACAGCGGACCGGCGATGATCACCGTCGGGATGGCGACCAGGACGCCGAGGGCCAGCGTGACGCCCAGGTTGGCCTTGACCGCGTCGATCGCGACCAGCGGGCCGGGGTGCGGCGGGACCAGACCGTGCATCACGGACAGGCCTGCGAGGGCCGGGATGCCGATGCGCATCAGGGAGTAGTTGCCGCGCTTGGCGACCATCAGCACGACCGGGATCAGCAGGACGACGCCGACCTCGAAGAACAGCGGCAGTCCGATCACCGAGGCGATCAGCACCATCGCCCACGGCATCGCCCGGCCGCCCGCCTTCGCGAGGATCGTGTCGACGATCTGGTCGGCCCCGCCGGAGTCGGCAAGCATCTTGCCGAGGATCGCGCCGAGCGCGATCAGCACGCCCACGCCGGCGACCGTGGTGCCGAGTCCGGTGGTGAAGCTGGTGATCGCCTTGTCGAGCGGCGCTCCGGCGATCGCACCGAGGGCCAGCGAGCCGATGGTCAGGGACAGAAAGGCGTGCAGCTTGAACTTGGTGATGAGCAGGACGATGACGGCAATGCCCGCCAGAACGGCGAGGCCCAGCTGAGCGTGGCCGGCCGAGGTGATCGGCGCCGGTGCGTCCGCTGCCAGCATCTCAACGCTGAGTCTGGTCACGGGAGTTCCCTTGCAGGTACGGGGATGGGGAGGGAGTGCGGGGGGTGGGTGTTACGCGGCCGGGTGGGGCAGGGCGTCCAGCGCCTTCACGGCCCGGGCGGTGATCTCCTCGGGGCTCCCGGTGACGTCCACCGCGACGCCCGCCTCGTCCGGCTGGAGCGGCTGGAGCGTGGCGAACTGGGAGTCGAGCAGCGCCGTGGGCATGAAGTGACCCTGCCGGTGCGACATCCGGTCCTCGATGAGGGCCCGGTCGCCCGTCAGGTGCACGAAGACGACACCGGGGGCGGCGGCCCTGAGCCGGTCGCGGTACGACCGCTTCAGCGCCGAGCTGCTGACCACCCCGCCGAGCCCGGCCCGCCCGTGCGCCCAGGCACCGATGGCGTCGAGCCAGGGCCACCGGTCCTCGTCGTCGAGCGGGACGCCGGCCGACATCTTGTCGATGTTGGCCTGCGGGTGGAAGTCGTCGCCCTCGGCGTACGGAACGCCGAGCCGGGCCGCGAGCAGGGGACCGATGGTGGTCTTACCGGTGCCCGCCACGCCCATGACCACGACGACATGGGGGGTGCGCAGCTGCTGCATGGTGCTCTCACTGTCTTCTTCGACATCTGGACGCCGACCGTTCAACCGACGCCGACGACACTGAAACCGATTAGGTACGACGAATTCAAGACCCTGTGACATATAAGTCTGACTTTTTGTTCCCGTGACCCGCCCCGTACGCTGAGTGCATGACCACTCCGGGCCGGGGTCTGCACGGCCATGTACTGGACTCCCTCGGCCCCGCGATCACTGCGGGCGAGTACCCGCCGGGCAGCGTTCTGCGCACCGACGAGCTCGCCCAGCGCTTCGACGTGTCACGCTCGGTGATGCGCGAGGCGGTCCGGGTGCTCGAATCCATGCACCTGGTCGAGTCGCGCCGGCGGGTCGGCGTCACCGTGCGCCCGAAGGCCGAGTGGAACGTCTACGACCCGCAGGTCATCCGTTGGCGGCTGGCCGGCGCCGACCGCCCCCACCAGCTGCGCTCGCTGACCGTCCTGCGCTCGGCCGTCGAGCCGGTCGCCGCGGGCCTCGCCGCCAGAAACGCGTCCGCCGAGCAGTGCGCCGAACTCACCGAGCGCGCGATCGGTATGGTCGCCAACTCCCGCGGCCACAAGCTGGAGGATTACCTCGTCCACGACATGGCCTTCCACCGGGTGATCCTCGTGGCGTCCGGCAACGAGATGTTCGCCAGGCTCGGTGACGTCGTCGCCGAGGTCCTCGCGGGGCGCACCCACCACGAGGTCATGTTCGAGGACCCCGACCCGGCCGCCGTCACCCTGCACGTCCAGGTCGCCGAGGCGGTCCGCGAGGGCGATGCGGCCCGCGCGGAGAAGCTGACCCGGGAGATCACGGTGGGCGCCCTGCAGGAGCTCGACATCCTGGCGCCCTAGCCCCGCGCCGCCTACGCCTCGGGGAAGTCCCCGTCGACGTACACCCATGCCCCGTCGACCCGCTCGAACCGGCTGCGCTCGTGCAGTGAACCGCCCTTGAACGAGGCGCGGAAGGTCACGGTGCCGGTGGAGTGGAAGGCCGAGCCGTCGGTCGTCTCCAGGATCTCCAGGCCCGTCCAGCGCATGCCCGGGTCGAAGTCGACCTGTGCGGGGCGCGTTCGCGGGTGCCAGGTCCGCAGCAGGTAGGCCTCGTCGCGCTTGACGAAAGCGCTGTAGCGCGAACGCATCAGTGTCTCGGCGGTCGGGGCCGCGGTCTCACCCCGGTGGAATCGGCCACAGCACTTTTCGTACGCCTCCGCAAGACCGCAAGGGCAGGAGGGGTTGTGAACTGGGGCGGAGTCGTGCTGCCGCCGGGATTGCGAGGTACGTCGGGACATGCGCTCCATTCTGCTGCACCACGGGCTGTGTGAAATCTGTGAAGCGCCTGTTCCGACACGCGCACATCCGGTGCGAGTTGTGCACGCCCGCCTTCATCGAACCTCCTTTCGGACTGGCGTGAACCCGCCTTGTTGACTCAACCCCCAACTCACCATGGTGGGCACAGCACTTGAGCATCAGGAGTCACAAGCGTGCGTGCTTGACCCGGGCGGCCGTCCGTCCGGGGCATTGACGGGGGAAGCTGAAACGGGGTGTGCGGACCGGCGCGGCAAGGGCGCGTCGGGGGACTGCTGCGCGCCGCCGTGCCCGAACCTCTCCCCTCTGCCGCCTCTTGGTGCCTTTCACCGGTGCCTGAGAAGGGATAGGAGGGGGAATGCCGACGAATGCCGCGGCCGCCAGGCCGACGTATCCGGGCGTCTACGTCGAAGAGCTTCCCAGCAGCACCCGCACCATCTCCGCCGTGACCACTTCGGTGACCGCATTCGTGGGGCACACCCGTCGCGGCCTGCTGAACGAGCCGGTGCGCGTCACCGGATTCGCCGACTTCGAGCGGCGCTTCGGCGGGCTGAGCGCGCAGAGCCCGCTCGCCTACGCCGTCCACCAGTTCTTCGGCAACGGCGGCTCCGTCGCCGTGATCGTCCGGGTCGCCAAGGCCGGCAGCGGCAAGGCCGCCTGTGTCGTCCTGGAGTCCACCGAGGGCCACAGCGAGAGCCGTGTCCTGGAGGTCCACGCCAAGGAACCCGGCGTGTGGGGCAATGGCCTGCGCGTCGCCGTCGACTACGACACCCCGGACTGCGAAGCCACCTTCAACCTGCGGGTCTACGACGCCAAGGGCGACGCCCGCGAGAGCTTCACCGGCCTGTCCATGGACGCCGGCAGCGGAACCTACGCGCCCACCGTGATCAACGCGGGCTCCCGGCTGATCCGGGTCGAGGCCGTCGGCGAGGGCCGCCCCGACCCGTCCGGCACCGTCTCCAAGCCGTTCGGCCACGAACTGCCCGACCTGGCCGTCGACCTGACGGTGAAGATCGGTGACGTGGAGCGCGAGTTCAAGCTCTACGACCCCGACTGCGACGGCGAAGCCCCGTCCTCCGTGGCCGAGTTGGCACTGCTCCTGGAGCGCAAGCTGCGGGCGCTGCCCGACGCACCCGGCAAGCACGCCTTCGCGGGCGTCGAGGTCACCGCCTTCGGCCGCCGTATCCAGGTGGTCGCCGGTTCCACGGACCCCGAGGACGTCGTCCGCTTCCTCGGCGAGTGCGCCAACGACCTGGGCCTGGAGGCCTCGGTCAACCCGCCGGTGTTCCCGCTGGAGGGCGGCGAGGACGGCGAGGCCCCCGGCCCGCGCGACCTCATCGGCTCCGAGGCCGGCAAGACCGGCATCCAGGCGCTGCGCGGGGTGGCCGACGTCAACCTGCTCGCGCTGCCGGAGCTGGCCTCGTACGAGAAGACCGATGACGCGCTCACCGTCGTGTCCGCAGCTCAGCGGCTGTGCGAGGAGCGGCGGATCTTCCTGCTGGTCGACGCGCCCAGCACCTGGGTGAGCGTGGACAGCGCCCGCGCCGGGCTGTCCGCCTTCGACCCGGTGCGCGGCAACCACGCCGGCCTGTACTTCCCGCACATCCAGCTCACCGACCCGCTCACCGGGCGGCTGCGCGCCTTCCCGCCGTCCGGCGCGGTCGCCGGGGTCATCGCGCGCACCGACTCCGAGCGCGGGGTCTGGAAGGCACCGGCCGGTACGGAGGCGCAGCTCGTCGGAGTGCACTCGCTGACCGTCGACCTGACGGACCGTGAGACCGGGCTGCTCAACCCGCTCGGGGTCAACTGCCTGCGCACCTTCCCGGTCACCGGACCGCTGGTGTGGGGAGCGCGCACGCTGCAGGGCTCCGACGCCCTCGACAGCGCCTGGAAGTACGTGCCTGTGCGGCGGCTCGCGCTGCATGTGGAGGAGAGCCTCCAACGCGGCCTGCAGTGGGTCGTGTTCGAGCCCAACGACGAGAGCCTGTGGCAGCAGATCCGGCTGTCCGCCTCCTCGTATCTGCACACGCTCTTCCGCCAGGGCGCCTTCAAGGGCAGCACCCCGCGCGAGGCGTACTTCGTCAAGTGCGACAGCGAGACCACGACGGACGAGGACGTCGCGAACGGCGTCGTCAACGTGCTCGTCGGGATCGCGCCGGTGCGGCCGGCCGAGTTCGTGGTCGTCAGGATCCAGCAGACGTCCGGGCAGTTCGCTCTCTAGCGGCCCGTCAATCTCGGAGAGCTGAAGGAAATCGATGGCTGAGTTCACGGTCAACGCGCATCGCTTCGACCCCTACAAGAACTTCAAGTTCCTGGTCCTGTGGGACGGTCGGACGGTCGCCGGCATCAGCAAGATCAGTCCGCTGAAGCGGACCACGGAGGTCGTCAAGCACCGTCACGGCGGCGACCCCTCCTCCCCGCGCAAGTCGCCGGGCCGCTCCGAGTTCGAGGGCATCACCCTCGAGCGCGGGGTCACCCACGACCCCGAGTTCGACCGCTGGGCCAACAAGGTCTGGCAGGTCGGCGCGGGTCTCGGCTCCGAGGTGTCCCTCGCGGACTTCCGCAAGGACATCGTGATCCAGGTCCTCAACGAGGCCGGTCAGGTCGCCGTCTCGCACAAGCTCTACCGGACCTGGCCCAGCGAGTACCAGGTCCTCGGCGAGCTGGACGCCAACGCCAACGCGGTGGCCATCCAGTCGCTGAAGCTCGAGTGCGAGGGCTGGGAGCGGGACTACGAGGTGCCCGAGCCGGAGGAGCCCTCGTTCCTCAACCCGGCGTGACCAAGGGGTAGTCGGGGGAAACGGGGAGGGACATGGCGATCACCGGGGCGGCCGAACTGCTGGCCGCCTGGGAGGCCGGGCTCGGCCAGGCACCGGTCGGACGGGCGCTGCTGCTGCACCGCACGGCACGGCCCGACGTCGACACCGGGAGGCTGCCGCAGCTTCCGGTGGGCGAGCGCGAGGCGGACCTGTTCGCGCTGCGCCGGGCGCTGTTCGGCGAGCGCATGCAGGTACGGCTGGAGTGCGCGGCGTGCGGGGCGGACATGGAGTTCGACCTGGACGCCGGGCAGCTCGCCGGGTCGCTGGGCGGCCTGGGCGAGTCGGTCGTACGGGTCCAACAGGACGGCTGGGACGTCGAGTTCAGGCTGCCCGGGGTCGCCGACCTGCAGGCCGCGGCCCGGGCGGCCGACCCGCGTACGGCGCTGCTCGCCCGGTGTCTGGTCTCGGCGACCCGCGACGGGACAGCCGTAGCGGCGGGGGAGTTGCCCGTGCCGGTGCAGCGCCGGATCGCCGAGGCCGTCGAGGCGGCCGACCCGGGCGCCGACCTGGTGATCGACGTCGCCTGCCCGGAGTGCGGCGAGGCCACCCGGGCCGAACTCGACATCGCCTCCTACCTGTGGACCGAACTGGACGCCTGGGCACGGGACGTGCTCCTCGACGTCCACCTGCTCGCCACCGCCTACGGCTGGAGCGAGCCGGAGATCCTGGCGCTCAGCCCGACGCGTCGCCGCTACTACCTGGAGCTGTGTGCCGATGTCTGACACCCAGGGTGCGCCGGACTCCCCCGACTTCCTCGACCGGCTGCTCGCACGGCACACGGCCCCGCGACCGGCCGCGGTGCGGGTACGGCCCCGGCTGCCCGGCCCGTTCGAGCGGGTCGAGGCGGTACGGGCCGCCGCACCCCCGCCGGAGGAGGACACGCTGCTGTGGCCCGCGACCACGCCGGCCGCCGTCGCACCGCCGGATGCGCAGCGTCCGTCGGCCACTGGGACGCGCACGCACACGGAACGGGAGCGGACCGTCGTACGCACCGAACGGGAACCCGTCGCACCGGCCCCGCAGTCGTCCGGGCCGGCCCGCGCCGAGGCACCCCTGCTGCGTCCCGTCGCGCCCGTCGCGCCGGGGCTGCGGCCGCTGCCCGAGGCCGGGCGGCGCGCGGCCGGGCGGGGGCGTGCAGAGCCAGGAGCGTCACAGACCGCGGTGTCCGTGCCCATCCCCCCGGGCACGGAAGCCGCCCCCCAGGCCGTGTCGGCGGCGCTGCGACCCAGCGCCGCCGACACGGCGGCAGCACGCGACGCCGTACGGCAGGCAGCGGCCCGTCGGCCGTCCAAACCCACCGAGCAGGTGGTGCAGGTGCAGATCGGACGGCTGGAGGTGACCGCAGCCAGTGCCGCGGACGGCGCCGGGCAGCGGCGGAAGGCGGCGGAGCGGCCCGGGACGGCCCTGAGCCTCGCGGACTACCTGGCACGGGGGCGCGAGTGAGCCGCCACGCACACAGCAGCAGGACGAGAGGAACCGAGGAACTGACGTCATGAGCAACGCACTTGCCATCGCCCATGTCACCCAGGCTCTCGCCCTGCTGATCGAGAACAACGTGGGGCCCGAGTTCGGCGAGGCCGTCAAGGTCGAGCCGCGCAAGCCGCCCGCCGACCCGCAGCTGGAACAGCCCACGATCTCCGTGTTCCTCTTCCAGGTCACGCCCAACACCTCGCAGCGCAACAACGACCTGCCGACCCGCGCCGCCGACGGCACGCTGGTCAAGCGGCCCGCCGCGGCACTCGACCTGCACTACCTGATCAGCGCGTACGGCGACGAGCGGGAGCTGGTCGGGCAGCGGCTGATCGGCTCCGTGGTGCGCACCCTGCACGAGATCCCCGTCCTCCCGAAGGACGTCATCGAACAGGCCGGAGAGCGGCCGTACCTGGCGGGCAGCGACCTTGCCGAGGCGGCGCAGCGGGTGCGGTTCACACCGACGGTGATGGATGTCGACGAGACGTCGAAGCTGTGGGGGATGCTCTACCAGACCCCGTACACGCTGTCGGTGGTCTACCAGGCGACGCTCGTCCTCATCGACGGCCGCGAGAGCCCGGTGCCGGGCAGGCCGGTCGAACGGCCCCAGGTGCGGGTGCTGCCGTTCGGGGCGCCGGGGGCTCCGGTCCCTCCGGGGGCGGAGCCGCGGGTGGAGGGGCCGTCAAGTGACGCCCCCTCCAAGGAAATCGTGAAGGCGGAAACCGAGGTCGCGGCCGCTCCGTCCGCCAAGAAACCGGCGAAGGCCCCGGCGAAGGCCGTCACCAAAACCGCCGCCAAGGCTCCCGCCCGTACGCGCAAGGCGGCACCCCGTGTCACCAAGTCGGCGCAGCCCGAAACCCGGAACGCGGACCGCGGCGACGACGGCACGGAGAACTGAACGACATGGAAGCGGCGGGGGCAGGTGACGACATGGGGATGACCGAGCAGGGCGCACAGGCGGGCAGGCCGACGCTGACCGCGGAGATCCGACGCGTCCTGTCCCGCGTCGACGCACACGCGACGCGCTCCGCGGCCGGGGCTCGGGGTGCCGCCGGGGCGTCCGCGGGCTCGGGCGGGTCCGGCGCCGGGGCTTTCGCGCCGGGCGAGGGTGCTGCTGGCTCTGGTGAGTGGGCTGTCGAGGAGTCGGCGCAGGCGGCGCGCTCCGCGGCGGGGGCTCGGGGTGCCGCCAGGGCTTCTGCGGGCTCGGACGGGGCTTTCGCGCCCACGGGCGGGGCTGCTGCCGAGGCGGTCGTGGCCCCCGGTGAGTCCGCCGAAGCTGCCCTTGCCCCCCTCCCCGGCCCCGGCACCGCCCCCCTCGACGCCCTGGTCGCCTGCTTCAGCTTCACCTCCTTCGAGCGCGACCTCGTACTCCTTGCCGCCGCCCACGAGTTGGAGCCCACTGCCGCCGCCCGGTGTGCCGCGGCCTGCGGCGACCCGGAGCGGGCGTACCCGACCTTCTCCCTCGCCCTGGCCGCCCTCGCGGAGCCGCACTGGAGCGCGCTCACGCCGGTCGCGCCGCTGAGGCGGTGGCGGATCGTCGAGCTGGACGACGAGTCACGGCTGACGACGTCCCGGCTGCGGCTGGACGAGCGGATTCTGCACTTCCTGCTGGGCTCGCCCTATCTGGACGCCCGGCTGCACGGGCAGTTGCGCCGCACCCCGGTGCCGAAAACGCTGACACCGTCGTACGACCTGGCGGCCACCCGGCTCGCCGAGGGCTGGACGAACGCGACCGAGGCACCGCTGGTCGAGATCACCGGCGGCGATCTGCGCAGCCGGGCCGACATCTCGGCGGCCGCGGCGGCCCGGGCGGGCCTCGGCCTGTATTCCATGAGCGCCGAGGACGTCCCGTCCGACCCGGCCGACCGCGACCGGCTGGCCCGGCTGTGGCAGCGCGAGGCGATCCTGCTGCCCGCCGCGCTGCTCGTCGAGGCGGGCGAACTGGACCGCGACCAGCGGGCGGCGACGGAGTCGTTCCTGGCCGGGGCGGCCGTACCGGTGGTGGTGTCGAGCGAGGACCCGCTGCGCTCGGAGCGCTCGTACGGGGCCCGGGTGGTCGTTCCGCGGCTGGACGACGACGAACAACTCGGCCTGTGGGCGGGCGCTTTCGAGGAGATCGGCCTGGGCGAGGGTGAACTCCGCTCGCTCGTCGCCCAGTTCCAGCTGCCCCCGCACGTCGTGCGGGCCGCGGCCGCCGCCGTGCACCGTCGGCTGCCGCACGAGGACGAGCTGGACGCCGGTGAACTCGCCTGGCGGGCCGGGCTCGACGAGGCGCGGATCGGCATGGACGAACTCGGGCGGAGGATCGCCCCGCAGGCCGGCTGGGAGGACCTCGTGCTGCACGAGCGGCAGACCAGCGTGCTGCGGGAGATCGTCGCGCACGTCCGGCAGCGGGCAACCGTCCACCAGGAGTGGGGATTCGCCGCCACCCTGCGCCGCGGACTCGGCGTCACCGCGATGTTCGCGGGCGGCTCCGGCACCGGCAAGACCCTGGCCGCCGAGGTCATGGCGAAGGAACTCGGCCTCGACCTGTTCGTGATCGACCTCTCGCAGGTCGTCAGCAAGTACATCGGCGAGACCGAGAAGAACCTCCGCCGGGTCTTCGACGCCGCCGAACGCGGCGGCGCGCTGCTCCTGTTCGACGAGGCCGACGCCCTGTTCGGCAAACGCAGCGAGGTCAAGGACAGCCACGACCGGTACGCCAACCTCGAGGTCAGCTATCTGCTGATGCGCATGGAGGCCTACCGGGGCCTGGCCATCCTCACCACCAACATGAAGAACGCCCTCGACACGGCGTTCCTGCGGCGCATCCGCTTCGTCGTCGACTTCCCCTTCCCCGCCGAGCACGAGCGCGCCGAGATCTGGCGACGGGTGCTGCCGGCGCAGGCCCCGGTCAAGGACATCGACCCCGCGCTGCTCGCCCAGCTCACCGTCGCCGGCGGTTCGATCCGCAACATCGCCCTGTCCGGGGCCTTCCTCGCCGCCGAGGAGGGCGACCGGCTGCAGATGCGGCACATGCTCGCCGCCGCCCGCACCGAGTATCTGAAGCTGGAGCGCTCGCTGACGCCCACGGAGGTCCGCGGATGGGTGTGAATTCCTCGCGGGACCGGGAGCCCTCGGCGATCCGGATCGAGGTCGGCGAGCTGGTGCTCGACGGCTTCCGGGCCGACCCCGAACGCGTCTCGGCAGCCTTCGAGAGCGAGCTGACGCGCCTCGTACGGCAGCACGGTGTGCCGCTGGCCGCGGAAGGCCCCCTCGCCGTGGACGCGCTGTCCGGTCTGCCGCCGCTGCCCGCAGGGCTCTCCGCGCGGCGCCTGGGCCAGGAGCTGGCGCGTGCCGTGCACGAGGGGCTGAGCGGGCACGGGGAGGTGAGCCGATGAGTTCCCAGACGCAGGACTCCCGTTCGGAGCAGGCCGCCGAACAGCGGCGCCGCAAGCGCAAGGAGAAGGCCGCCAAGTCCCGTACGCCCGAGCCGAAGAACATCGTCAGCGGCGCCGGACAGCCCCTCGACCCCGGCCTCAGACGCGAGCTGGAGGAGCAGCTCGGGCACGACCTCGGCCGGGTACGGCTGCACACCGGCCGGGACGCCGGGCAGCTGACCGAGCTGCTGGGCGCGGACGCGGTCGCCGTAGGCCAGGACGTCTTCTTCCGCGAGGGTGCCTTCCGGCCCGGCACCGACGAGGGCCGCCGGCTGCTCACCCACGAACTCCAGCACACGGTGCAGAACCCGCACGGACTCGGCGCCCTGCGGGCCGGCCGCGAGCTCGGCGCCGTGAGCCTGCCGCAGCAGGCCATCGAGCGGGAGGCGGAGCAGACCGCGCAGCAACTCGTGGGGCCCGACCCGGAGTCCGCCCCGCAGGTCGAGGAGGGGCAGGCCACCCCCGGCTGGCTGCGCTACGCCACCGTCGACGCCGACCGGATGCGTGCCGAGGCCGTCGACCCGGCAACCCTCGTGGACCGCCTCGCGGGCAACGTACTGCGCTCCCTGCGCGGGGATCCCACCGACGCCTCCGGCCGCGTACGACTCCAACTGGCCCGAATGTCGGAGGAGTTGGAGGGCGCGGTCGTCGAGCGGCTGGAGAACCGGCTGCTGACACCCGAGTACGACCGCCTGCTGGAGATCGCCGACCAGGCCCGCCCCGGTCCGGTCGAACTCCAGCCCAGCGAGGCACCGCTGCCCGAGGTCGACCTCTTCGAGGAACTCGGCGTCGAGCGCGTCCAGTGGCAGAAGAAGCAGGAGTCCGAGCGCGGTTCGGGTGACAGGCGTGCCGCCGACGCCCGCGAGGAGCAGAAGGACGCCAGGGCTCGCGACGAGAAGAGCGGCAGCGACCGCAGCCGGGCCGGCGCGGACGCCGCCACCGAGGAGCAGGACGCCGCGCAGCGCACCGAGCAGGAGGACGAGCGCAACGCCTCCCGGCAGCAGGCCAAGGAGGAGGAACAGCAGAAGGACGAACAGGGCGCCGCCGACCGCAAGCGCACCGACCAGGCCGCCGACCGGCGCACCCAGGGACAGCAGCAGGGTGCCGAACAGGCCAAGGAGGAGCGCAAGGAACAGCGCGAACGCGAGGAGGCCGACCCGCAGCAGGCGAGTGCGCCCGGCGCAGACAAGCGCAAGCAGCGGGACGACCAGACGCAGCCGGGCGCCGGCTCCAGGAACGAGCAGCCGGACCCGAAGCAGAAGGCACAGCCCGGACCCGTACGCCCCGAGAAGGTCGACGAACGCGCCGAACAGCCCGACTCCGCGCTGTCCGAGCACGGCCTCAACGAGAAGGACGAGGACGGCGGCGCCGAGGCCGAACCCCGCGAGGAGGAGCGGCCGCTCGGCCTCGAAGCGGGCGCCGACCAGGAGGTCGCGGGCGGCGAGGACGAGGGCGGCCGGACGCCGGGCGCGGAGCAGGAGCCCGCGCTCAGGCCGGAGGACTACCTGCCCGACGCCGACCTCGACCTCTCCGCGGTACCGACCGCGGACAAACTCGAACCGGGCGCCGCCGAGCCGTCGTTGCCCTCCTTCCCGACCCCTCCGCCGACGAAGGCCGAGAAGACAGAGCAGGAGCGGGAGAAGCGGGACCAGGAGGCGGACGAGGACGGCGCCGGACCCGAGCCGAAGGCGCCCGGCCAGGACGTGGGCCCGGTCGAGGGCGAGGCCCCGCAGCCCGAGAACGGGCCCGCCGCGCAGGCCCAGGACCGCGGTACCAAGGACCTCCAGGAGACCGAGAAGCCCCTCGACCAGGAGGTCGGCCAGGACCCCGCGACCCAGGACAAGGAACGGCCCGAGCCCGAGGCCGAGAAGCCCGATCCGGAGCAGCAGCAGGAGAAGGAGCAGAACAAGGACCCGGAGTCCGGCGAGGGATCCCAGGCCGACGAGGACGAGAAGCCGGACGCCGAGGACGCGGAGGCGGAGAGGAGCGAGCAGCGGGAGCGTACGGCTGCGGAGTCCCGTACGGCCGCCGGGTCCCCGTCGGCCGCGGCGCCCACGGTGGTGAGCCCGGTGGCGGCGGCCGTGTCCAGGCCCGCGGGTGCGCAGACGCCCAAGACCCCCGTCGAGGACCGTGAACCCTCGCCCGCTGCCCGGCGCGGTGCCGAACCGCCGCGGTCCGAGCGCGAGGCGCCGGCGGCCAAGAGCAGGGTGCCCAAGGAGACCGGGCCCGGCGCCGCGCCGCGCGGTCCCGTGGGTGCAGCCGAGAAGACCGGTCCGACGACCGCAGCCGGACCCGGTGCCGCGCCCTCCGTCACGCAGGCGGCGGTGAGCCCGGCCGCCGAGCAGACCGACGGGCCCGGCCAGACCGCGGCGACGGACGCGCCCCGGCCCGAGGCGTCGCTGGAGAAGGACGGCGGCGGCTGCGCGCCGCCCGCACCCGCGCCCGAGAAGGACGAGGGCGGACAGGGCAGTTGCGGTGGCGGCGGCGAGGCCGCGCCCGAAGAGAAGCAGCAGGACCCGCCGGACGTCTCGGGGCAGGACCCCAAGGCTGCCGTGCAGACCGTCAGCAAGCTGGCGCCGGACCAGGCGGCCGCCGCCATGCCCGGGGTCGACAAGGCCGCGGACAAGAAGATCGGTGAGGAGCAGAAGCGGCTCGATGCGGCCCCGCCGACACGGGAACGGCCTTCGGGGGCGCCGCAGACGCGTTCGGCGCCGCCCGAGGCGGCCCCCGAGGCGGCCCAGGTCACCGGCAAGGTGGAGCGGATCGGCCCGGAGGACCAGGGCGACAAGCAGAAGGCCAAGGGCGGCGACAAGGCCGAGGGCAGGCAGCCCACCGACGACGTGGCGCCGCCCCCGGCCCCTGCCGTGCCCGACAAGGGGCTGAGCGAGGCCGAGGCGAAGAACGTCGAGGCCGCGGCCGACGCGATCCCCACCACGGACCCGGAACTCGAGAACAAGACGGTCGGCCCGGCGCCCAAGATCCGCCTTGAGGGCGCCAGCGACCCGACGCGCACCGACGACCAGGCCAAGGCGCTCAAGGACAAGCAGTCCGACCTGCAGACGACGGGTCGTGAGGACGCGGCGAAGCCGCTCGGCGAGGACCAGATCTTCCCGAACGCGCCCCGCGAAGAGCTCCGGGGCAAGGCCTCCGGCGGCGCGGGCGGCGGCAAGGCGGGCGCCCTTGAGGCCACACCCGCACCGAAGGCCGGCGTCGGCGCCGTCGCCAAGCAGGAGAAGGGCACCGAGATCACCGGGGCCGCCGGCAAGGCGCAGGGCGACCTCGGCGCCAAGGAGAAGGAACACCAGCAGAGCGAGCAGCAGGCCAAGCAGGACAAGCAGGCCGAGATCGACCGCGAGGTCGAGCGCAACACCGCGCAGCAGACGGCGGAACGCGGCCGGGTCGCCCAGGAGACTCAGAAGCAGCGGCAGGACTGGCGGGACGAGCAGGACAAGAAGATCGAGGACGCGGACAAACAGTCCGACGACGAGCACGGCAAGAAGAACAAGGAGATCGTCAAGGCCCGCGACGACAAGGACAAGGAGGTCGGCGAGCGCAAGGACAAGGACAACGCCTCGATCGACACCGAGCGCGAGAACGCCGAGAAGGAGGCCCGGAAGAAGAAGGAGGAGAAGAAGCCCTCCGGAGGCCTGCTCGGCTGGATCGCCGACAAGGTCGCCGACTTCTTCAAGGGCCTGCTCGCCGCGGTCACCGCGGTCTTCGACGCCGCCCGCAAGGCCGTCAACGGGATCATCGACAAGTTCAAGGACTGGGCCAACCAGGCCATCGACTTCGTACGGGACCTGGCCGTCAAGGCGATCAACGCGCTGGCCGATGTCCTGATCGCCATCGGGGACACGCTCCTGGCGGCCTTCCCCGAACTGCGGGACAGGTTCCGCAAGGCGATCGAGGGCCTTCGGGACGCGGCGATCGCGACGGTCAACAAGCTGGCGGACGGCCTGAAGAAGGCGGTCAACACGCTGCTGGACGCGTTGGCGGCGGGCCTGAACAAGCTCCTGGACGTGCTCGAAGCCGGGATCAAGGCGGTGATCAAGGCCTACCAGGCGATCATCGTGGGCGCGATCAAGTTCGCGCAGGCGGCGATCGAGGCGCTGGGCAAATTCGCGGCGCTGGTGGCGGACATCGCGCCGGACCCGGGCGGCTGGATCTCCAAGGCGGGCAGCGCGGCGAAGACCGGCATCACCGATCACCTCTGGGGCGCCATCAAGGTGGCGGTCAAGGGCTGGTTCGACACCAAGGTCGAGGGCATCCTCGGCCTCGGCAAGGCGGTCATCGACGTCCTCGTCAAGGGCTGCGTGTCGATCAAACAGATCGGCAAGATGGCGTGGGACGCGATCATCGCTTCGCTCCCGATGATGATCGCGACGCTCGTCATCGAAAAGGTCGTCTCGATGATCGTCCCGGCGGCGGGCGCGATCCTCACCATCATCCAGGGCCTGATGGCGGCCTGGTCGACGGTCAGCTCGATCCTGTCGGCCTTCGGGAAGTTCTGGGCCTACCTGAAGGCGGTCAAGGCGGGCCCGGCGGCGTGCCTGTTCGCAGAGGCCGTCGCAGCCGGAGTGGTCGCGCTCCTGGACTTCATCACCAACTTCCTGCTCCAGAAGCTGTCTTCAGCAACAAAGGGCGTCGGCAAGCGCCTCAAGGGCATGGCCCAGAAGATCATGGACGGCCTGAAGAAGGTCGGGGGCGGAGCGAAGAAGGCGGCGGGGTCGGCGGTCAACTCGGCGCGGGGGGCGATGCGGAAGGCCAGGCAGGCACTGTCCCGTGAGGGCACCGAGCCGAGGCCGAAGGGCCGGCCGTCGCCGGAGCCGAAGGCGCCGATGAGGCCAAAGGATCACGCTACGCCCAAGGGGCCGGCCAAGAAGCCGGAGGCGGCGGAGACGAAGCCGAAGGAGAAGTCGCCCGAGGAGAAACAGGGTCCCGCCAAGGACCGCACCCCGGACAAGAAAGAGGCACCGGCCAAGGACAAAACTCCAGAGTCCGCCCCGAAGAAGAAGCAGAAGGAGATCGAGGGCCCCAAGCCGACCAAGCCCAAGAAGCCCAAGTCTCCTGTGGGCAAGGCCCTCTCGAAGGCCAAGGGTGCGGTCAAGTCGGCGCTCAAGAAGGTCGGCAACGCGGCGAAGACCCTGGGCCGGAAGCTGAAGAAGTCGAAGCTGGGCAAGGCGCTCAAGAACGGCGCGTCGAAGCTCCGGAACTACTTCAAGCGGAAGAAAGACCAGTTCCGCGACCACAAGAGGCGGCAGCAGGAGCAGAAGAGGCGCAAACAGGACCAGCGGAAGAAGGACGAGAAGTCCAAGGAGTCGAAGGAGGCGCGGCTCGACAAAGCCGTGGCCCGCATCCGGCCGCTCCTCCAGCGCATCATGACTCCGGGCGTGCCCCGCCCTGTCATGAATGCAACGCTGGCCGGCCTTCGCATGTGGTACAGGCTCACGGGACTGCTCCTCGAGGGCACCGACCACGGCGACATCACGGCCGTGCTCAACCCGAGGAAGCGAGCGCTTCCGTACCACAGCTGGGACAGCCTCACCGAACCGCCGCACGTCACCAGGGCACGCACCTCGGCGCGCCGCAAGGAGACGGAAGACGCCCAGCACAACCGGGACACTCAGCAGCAGTCGGCCCGGGCCGGGCAACCGGACGCGGCGCAGGGCTCCCCGGCCACGGCGACTCGCCCCACCTCGCTCTCCCCGGAGCTGGCGCGCATCATCGCCGCGCCCCGGCCGACGAAGGAGGGAGGGCGGCGCAGCGCCCGCGCCGGTGCCGGCGACGTCACCAAGGGGGAGAGCCTGACCTTCAAGCAGGGCACGAAGCGCAGCAGGACCGGCGATGAGCTGACGCCGGACCACATTCCCTCGGGCGCCGCCCTGCTCCTCGCGGCACAGCGCAAGTTCGTCGCCGAGCAGGAAGCCGCTGAGAACAGGAGATTCACCGACAAGGAAATCGAAGACCTGTTGGTGAAGCACGAGTACATCAAACTCAATGCGGAAGGAAAATTCGACAGGGCGACGGAGTCGAACAAGCTCTACGACGAGGGGCAGACACTGGTGGTCGAGGAGGAGGAGCACGTCTACGAGAAGTCCGATCCGATCGGTGGTTCGCGAACCTTCATGGCAAGGAACAGCCCGAAAAAGATCGTGCTTGATTCCAAGGATCTGACGACGGCAGTAGAGGACGACTACCGTCACTACTTGGTCGGCTGGCATGCCAAGGGAAAGCTGCTCAAGAGCCAGGTCTACGACATGATCTGGCATTACAAGCGGCTGGCCGACCGGGACGACAGC
Organism: Streptomyces sp. NRRL S-646; assembly: GCF_000720765.1. Taxonomy (GTDB): domain Bacteria; phylum Actinomycetota; class Actinomycetes; order Streptomycetales; family Streptomycetaceae; genus Streptomyces. The sequence goes on along the minus strand of NZ_JODC01000020.1, from coordinate 36,014 downwards.
AGGACCGGAACGGACGTGCACTACTCTCGCGACATCGATAACTTGCTGTTGTACTACTGGGAGAAGGCAAAGAATGACACCGACTGAACGCGTCGAGGAAATTGCCTTCGACCCTGACCGCACCGTGGCGGACAGAGCGCAAAGCATCGCCGAATACTTCTCCGCACAGGGCGACGAGGGGCCGGAGCAGGCCGCTGTCTGTCTTCTGGAGACTACCGACGAGGCAGTGGCCGAGTATGTTGCGGAATATCTTGAGCTCGTCCCCGACGCACGCGAAGCGAAGACCCGAGCCGCCGAGCGACTGCGCGGTGCGGGACCGCTCGTGCGGTCGGCGGCCAGGCTCGTCCCCTGGCTTCCGGAGTCTGTGACCGACGCGTTCACCGACGACTATCTCGCAGCGCCGGATCCGGAATCCCCGCTGTCTTCGGTCATCTTCAACATCGGTGTCTACCACCCTGACCGCCTGCGCCGCTACGCCGACCGGCTCGGCACCCCTCTCCATCAGCTCAGCCTCCTGTCCGGTGCCCCCGACGGGCAGGCGGACTCCCTGCTGCACGACTGGCACAAGACCCATGACCGGGAGGACCTGATCGCTCTCGCCCTGATCAGGACACCCCACGCCGCCGACCTGATCGCCTCCGTACGCGACGAGGTCGACACCCCTGAGGAGTGGGAGTGGCTGATGCCGCTCGCGGGCCGTCTGCCCGACACCGGAACCCCGGCGGGATTCCCACCGGCTTTCATGGGGTTCGTCACCGACCGGGGTGCGAGCCCGCACACGATGGGTGGACGGTACGCACAGGAGGTTCCCCTGTGCGTGCGGTGTGGCGCACCTGCCGACAGGCTGCTCACCCTCTCCACCGATGACCTGCCGTACACGCTCAGCGGCGATCCCTCGTTCTTCTGGTTCTCGTGCGACTGCGACGAAGTCGACATCCTGTACGTGCAGTTCACGGCAGAGGGCACGCGCGCCTACTACCAGCCGCAGGGGCCCTCCGCGGAGATGTCACGCGTCGTTCCCGGCGAACGGTCCATGACGCTGGAACCGCACCCCAACCAGCTCGGTGTGAGCCGGCCCGCCGTCACCGGCAGATCGCGACATCAGGTCGGCGGGCTGCCGCGCTGGCCCTCACCGGAAACCCACCCCCTCTGCCCGGGGTGTGGAAACTTCATGCCCTTCCTGGCCGCTGTGGACAGCGGCCCGACTCCCTTCGGCCCGATGGGCTTCGCCGGCTCGCTCTTCGGCTTCTGGTGCGACCGTTGCTCGATCTCGGCCACACGGACGCAGACCTGACCTTCTGGAAGGAGGAACAATGACCCGCTACGCAGACATCCCCAAGCCCATCCGATCCGGAATAGTCGTCGTCGACCCCGACCGCGGCACCCCCCAACGCGTCATCGTGCTGCAGTTCAACCCCGACACCCTGGAGCGCAGCATCGCGCCCCAGTCCGCCGGTGACAGCGGTGACGGGGGGAGCGGCGGAAAGGGCAGCGGGGACCGGAACGAGGCGCTTCGGCTCAAGGGTCCCGCCGAGGAGACCTGGAAGTTCACCGCCGAGATCGACGCCACCGATCAGCTGGAGATCGCCGCGCCCGACGGGATTCATCCGCAGCTCGCCACGCTCGAGATGCTCGTGCAGCCCACCACCGCCCAACTGCGCGCCGCCAGTCGGCTCGCGCAGAACGGGACCATCGAGATCAGCCCGATCGAGATGCCGCTCACGCTGTTCACGTGGGGGAGCAAGCGGGTCATGCCCGTGCGGCTCACCGAGCTCTCCGTCAACGAGTCCGCCTTCGACGTGAATCTCAATCCGATTCGGGCCTCGCTGAGCATCGGCATGAAGATCCTCACCGTCAGTGATCTGCCGGCCGGGCACCGCGGTGCCGATCTCTACATGGCCCACCTCGCACAGAAGGAGCGGCTCGCCGCAGCCGCGCGCGGCGGGAGTCTCGGGGCCCTCGGGCTGCCGGGTGCCGACGTACTGAGTGGAAGGGGCTGAGCCACAGCTCATGGCTGACATCGAGTCTTACGAGAGTGCCCTGGACGCGATACCGGGGTCCCACCCGTACCCGCGCACCAGCCGCTACCACGACGCCGAAATCGGCATACATGTCCAGGAAGACGGAACCGAAGTCCGTTACGCCAAGCGCCGGTTGCTGCCCCCTCTCGACGCCCAGGAGACCCAGGAGCATGTCGTGGGGGCAGGCGAGCGACCCGACCTGCTCGCCCAGCGCTACTTCGGCGACCCCGGCCAGTGGTGGCGGATAGCCGACGCCAACCCCGTACTCGATCCACGGGAGCTGACCGACGAGGCCGGGCGGGTCGTCGACATTCCCGAGCCGGGGGGACACCGGCGTGTCTGAGCAGCCCGTGGGGCAGGGCCCCGTCCACATCACGCTCCTCATGGGGCCGAAGCTCGTGAAGCCCGTGCCGGCCGAGGTGACCGAGGCGCTGCTGTCCGCGCAGATCACCGCCACCGCGGGGGAGAGGAGCGGCTTCCAGCTCGCTTTCGACCTCACCAAGACCGGGATCATCAACCAGCGGCTGCTGCCCGAGGGGTTCTTCGATCCGAAGACGCGGCTCATCGTCACCGTCAGCGTCCGCGGTACCACCGACGTGCTCTTCGACGGGCTCGTCGTGCGTCAGGAGGTCGGTGCGAGCAATCAGCCCGGGCACTCCACCCTCACCGTCACCGGCGAGGACCTGACCCTGCTGATGGACCTCGAGGAGCGCACCGCCCGGTACCCCAATCTGCCGCCCTCCGAGCGGGTGCTCAGCATCCTCCGCCGGTACTCCGACTACGGCATACGGCCCGACGTCTACGCCGAGAAGATCGCCCAGCCGCCGCACCAGGACCTGCGGGTGCACTACCAGACCGGTACCGACCTCCAGTACGTCACCGATCTCGCCCGCGCCAACGGCTACACCTTCTATCTCGACCCCGGGCCCAATCCCGGCCAGTCCTCGGCCCGTTGGGGCCCCGAGGTCCGTCTCGGCATCCGTCAGCACGCCCTGAACGTGAACATGGACAGCAATACCACCGTCGACCAGCTGACCTTCGCGTACGACGGGACAGCGAGAGAAGAGCCGCAGGCCCGTTGGCAGGATCCGGGGACCCGGGTGTCCACCCTCCTTCCCCAGCCGCCGATCAGTCCGCTGCGCCCGCCCCTCGGGCGCCGGCCCACCCCGGCCCTCAAGCGCAAGACCCTCTCCGGCACCGCCAAACAGCAGCGCGAGCAGGCCGAGGCCGAGCTCCTCGCCCGGGCCGCCGTATCGGCGGACGTCGTCTCCGGGTCGGGATCGCTCGACGTCAACCGGCACGGCTACATCCTGCAGCCCCGCCAGCTGGTCGGTGTGCGCGGCTCGGGACGGGCGTACGACGGCGACTACTACGTCAAGTCCGTCACCCACAACCTGCGCCCGGGGTCCTTCCAGCAGAACTTCACCCTCTCCAGGGAGGGGCTGGAGGCCCGCAGCGACTACGTCCGGCCGTAACACCGAAGACGCCCCAACGACCCACCCACCAGGAGCAGTTCAGCATGGCGGCACCCAACAATCGCTACCTCGGCAAGTTCCGCGGCCGGGTCGTGGACAACAACGACCCGCTGCGCATCGGCCGTATCACCGTCGAGGTCCCGGACGTCCTCGGTGACGAGCCGTCCACCTGGGCGTTGCCCTGCCTGCCGTTCACCGGGCCGGAGTCCGGGCAGTTCGTGGTGCCGGCGCCGGGGGCCGGTGTGTGGGTGGAGTTCGAGCAGGGGGATCCCAGCTTCCCGGTGTGGACCGGGTGCTGGTACGGGACCGCCGAGGAACTGCCGCCCGACGCGCGGCGCGCGCTGCAGGCGAACTCGCCCAGCAAACCGGTCGTCGTGCAGACACCGGGCGCGCACAAGATCGTCATGAGCGACACCGCAGGGGCCGAGCAGGGGATTCTGCTGCAGGCCCAGGGCGGTGCCTACATCCGCATCACCAAGGAAGTCGTGGTCATCGCGAACGGCGCAGGCGCCGAGATCCTGCTGCAAGGCGATCACGTGACCATCAACCAGGGCCAGTTGACCGTTCAGTCGAAGCGCTAGCAACACGGGGGAGAAGAGAAGTTGTCCGGGAGTCTGCTCGACGCGAGCGCCGTGATCGGCTGCCCGCACGGCGGCCGTGTCACCGCCGCCACCACACCTTCCGGCGGCGTACGCATCGGGGGTGCCGCCGTCGCCACGGGCGCGCACAGCTACGTCGTCACCGGCTGCCCGCACACCGTCGCCAGGGTGCCCTCGCCTTGCGTGTCGGTCCGCTGGACCGCCGACGCCAGCGGCGTCACCGTCGACGGCGCGCCCGTGCTGCTCGACACCTCCGCAGCCCAGTGCTTCAGCGCGGCCTTCGTGCCGCAGGGACCGCCCGTGGTCCAGGCCGCACAGCGAAAGGTCACCGTCCGATGAGTCGCGCCACACGCCAACACCCGCGCACCGACCTCGCGTTCCCCTTCCGGGCCGACCGCCGCGGCCGCACCGCCCACGCCGGCCACGCCGCGCATGTCCACGACCTGATCGAGCAGCTGCTGTTCACCAGCCCGGGGGAGCGTGTCATGCGCCCCGACTTCGGCTGCGGCCTCCTCGACCTGGTGTTCGCGCCCAACAGCCCCGAGCTGGTCAGCACCCTCGAACTCTCCGTACAGGCCTCGCTCCAGCGCTGGCTCGGCGACCTCATCGACGTCGTGGCCCTGGACGTCGTCAGCGACGAGAACGCCGTACGCGTCCACCTGTCGTACGTCCTGCGGGCCACCGGAGCCCGGACGGACGACGTCTTCGAAGGGAGGGCGGCATGAGCACCGGCACGACCACCTCCCGCCGCGCCAAGGTAAGAGCCGCTCAACTCAACGGAGTCGACGCGGTGGAGGTCAGTGACGACGGGCTGCTGCTCACCGTCACCTTCCTCGGCAAGGCCCCGCACGGCCTCGGCCCCGAGAACGTCCGGATCGACGGCGGCCGCCGCATCACCGGCATCAACGCCGTCGACGTCAGCGTCGAGCGCGAGGAGGACCCGGAGCTCGACGACCGGCTGTACGTCACCCTCGACCGGGCCGGCGACACCTCGCGGTACGTGTTCGCGCTCGTCGAGACCGACCCGTACGGCCGCCCGGGAACGGAGCCCTTCCGGGGCTTCGACCAGCGCTACCACCGCGCCTCCTTCTCCTTCCGGCCCGACTGCCCGACCCCCTTCGACTGCAAGGACGAGGAGCCGGATCCGGACGGCTTCCCCGCCGCGCCCGTCGTCGACTACACCGCCCGCGACTACGACACCATCCGCAAGCTGCTCCTGGACCGGCTCGCGCTCACCACCCCCGACTGGGTCGAGCGCAACCCCGCCGACCTGGGCGTCACGCTCGTCGAGCTGCTCGCGTACACCGGTGACCAGATCAGCTACCAGCAGGACGCGGTGGCCACCGAGGCCCATCTCGACACCGCGCGCCGCCGGGTCTCCGTACGGCGGCACGTCCGGCTCATCGACTACGCGATGCACGACGGCTGCACGGCGCGCGCCTACGTCACTGTGCGGACCGCCGGCGACACCACACTCGCGCCGGGCACCTTCCGCTTCGCCTCCGTCGACGTCCGCACCCTCGACCCCCACGACCGGCCCGAACCGGGCACGGTGATCGACGAGAACGACCTCGGCGACCTGGACGAGCGCGGTTCGGTCGAGGTCTTCGAACCGGTCGTCGCCGCCGACCCGCTGGAGCTGAAGGTCGCGCACAACGCGATACGCCTGTGGACCTGGGGCGGCGAGGTGTGCACCCTGCCGAAGGGCGCGACCTCCGCCACCCTGCGCGACGAGTGGGACGACCCCGAGACCTGTCGCGACCGTCAACTGGCCCTCCGGCCGGGTGACTTGCTGGTCCTGGAGGAGGTCAAGGGCCCGCGCACCGGCACCCCCGGCGACCAGGACCCGAGCCACCGGCAGGCCGTGCGCCTCACCTCCGTCACCCCGGGCATCGACCGCATCGAGGACCAGCCGGTCCTGGAGATCACCTGGGCCGCCGAGGACGCCCTGCGCTTCCCGTTCTGCCTCACCACACGCGGCGGCCGCGACTGCCTGCCCGTCGAGGACGTGACCCTGGCCCGCGGCAACGTCGTCCTCGTCGACCACGGCCGCACCCTCACCGGACTCCCGCAGACGGCCACCGTGCCGCCCGAGCCTGCCGTCGTCGCCCCCTGCGCCCCGCCCGCCTTCGGCTGCTACGACCGCGAGGAGGGCAACGCCACTGCTCGGCTGATCAACTCCCTCACCGACAGGACGGAGAGCGCCGAGGCCCTCGTGCCCGACGACGTCCGCGAGCTGTTCGAGGTGGTCGGCGAGGCGGCGACCGTACGCGCCGGGATCGGGCTGGAGCGCGCCGGCCAGCGGCACGAGCGGGTGGTGCCCGGCACGGCGTACGCCCAGGCGGCCGCCCTGCGCACCCTGCTCGCGCAGTCCGTCTACCCGGGCATCGTGCCGCGCTTCCGGCCCGTCCTCGGGCGTACACCCGTCGTACAGGCCGTGGCCTTCCCCGACCCTCAGGCCGTGGCCGCCGGGCAGGCCGCGCGGATCGCCGCGATCCCGGCAGCTGTCCGCCGGCGGCTCGTCGAGCTGTGGCGCAGCGCCCGCGACCGCGACGGGCTCGCGGAGGAGGAGATCGACGAACTCACCGTCATCTACGGGCTGAAGGTCATCGAGCGGTTCGAGCTCCGCACCCATCCCGTCCGCGCTCTGCGGGAACTCCTGCACAGGAACGACGAGTTGCTCGACACGAAGCTGCGGCGGGTGGCCGTCCTCGCCTCCCGGGCCCGCGCGGGCGCCGTCCTCGACGGGCACATCGCCTGGGAGATCGCACACAGCTGGGGCCCGGCGTACGCAGCCGGACTGCACCCCGACGAGCCGGTGCTGCGCGGTTCCGCAACCGCCGCGCTCGCACAGGACCCGCGCCGCGCCCTGCCCTCCGTACGCGTCGAGGACGGCGACGTCACCTGGCTGCCCCGCCGCGACCTGCTGCACAGCGGTCCCCGCGACCGGCACTTCGTCGGCGAGCTGGAGGACGACGGCCGTCTCGCCCTGCGCTTCGGTGACGGGCGGCACGGCGCGAAGCCGAAGCCGGGCGCCCGCCTCGCCCTGCACTACCGGCTCGGCGGCGGCCTCGCCGGCAACGTCGGCGCCGAGGCCATCAACCACCTGGTCATCCAGAGCGACTGCGCACAGCCGCCTGCCGCCGTCGTCCGCAACCCGCTGCCCGCCACCGGCGGCGCCGAGCCCGAACCGGTCGAGCAGGCACGGCAGCTGGCCCCGCTCGACCTGCGCCGCACCCGACTGCGCGCGATCACCGCCGAGGACTACGCGGCCCTCGCCGCCCAGCTCTCCGGCGTGCAGCGCGCCGCCGCCGACATCCGCTGGACCGGCAGCGTCCAGGAGGCCCACATCGCGATCGACGCGTACGGCAGCGCCGACCCGTCGGCCGAGCTGCTCGCGCAGGTCGAGCAGTCCCTGGAGGCGTACCGGCGCATCGGCCACGACCTCGTGGTCGGCCCCGCCCGCCTGGTACCGCTCGACATCGCGCTCACCGTGTGCGCCAAACCCGGCCACCAGCACGGGCAGATCCTCGCCGAGCTGTACCGCGTGCTCGGCAGCGGCCGTCTCGCCGACGGGCGGCTCGGGTTCTTCCACCCGGACGCGCTGACCTTCGGCGAACCCGTGCGGCTCAGCCGACTGGTCGCCGTCGCCGCGGCCGTACCGGGCGTCGAGAGCGTCCAGGTCACCCGGCTGCGGCGGCTGTTCGAACAGGACCGAGGAGAGAGGGAGGACGGCGTGCTGCGGCTCGGCCCGCTGGAGATCGCCACCTGCGACAACGACCCGGACCGGCCGGAGAACGGCCTGCTGGCGATATCCCTGGGAGGTGCGGCCCGATGACCGCCACCGATGAGTGCACCTGCGGCTGCGGCGGCCACGACGAGCGCCTCGCGCCCGCCCCGCTGCACAACCCGCCCGGGCGCACCGCCCTCGACTACCGCGTCGGAGAGTACGGCTCGTTCCTGGCCGCCCTGCTCGACCGGCTCGCCTCACCGGCGTACCCGGCCCTGGAGGGGCTCACGGTCCGCACCACGGACGACCCGGCGATCGGGCTTCTCGACGCCGCCGCCGTCCTCGGTGACCTGCTCACCTTCCACTCGGAGCGGATCGCCGACGAGGCGTATGTCCGTACGGCGAACGAGCACCGGTCGCTGGTGCTGCTGGGGCGGCTGGTCGGACACCGGCCGCGGCCCGGTGTCGCCGCGGCCACGCATCTCGCGTACACCCTCGAACGTGATCCGCGCGCGGAGACACTGCCCGTCGTGATCCCGCGCGGGGCGCGCGCCCACAGCGTGCCCGCCTCCGCCGACGAGGAGTCGGTGACGTTCGAGACCAGCCGCGACCTCAGCGCCCGCTGGGACTTCAATGAGCTGACGGTGCGGAGGCGTCGGCCGTCGTTGGTGACGCCCGAGGACCTGGAGCGCCGCTCCGAGCTGTTCGTCGAGGGCACCGCGAACTCGTTGCAGACCGGCGACCAGTTGCTCTTCGTTTTCGGTGAGCAGGCGGGTGGGGAGCGGAAGTTGCTGCCCGTCGCGGGCGTGCGGGTTGACCGGGACGAGGACGTCACGGCGATCTCGCTGCCGAAGTCGGCGCCGCCGACGCTGAAGGAACTTGTCGAGGAGGTGCGGCGGTGGACCGCCCTGCCCTCCGCTCCCGGCGAGCCGGGGGATGAGCCGCCGACGCCCGAGGTGCCGAATCCTCGGCCTGTCAGCCGCCTCATCGAGGACTTCGATGATCAGGTCCTTGCGCCGCTGCGGGCGGCTTTGGACGGGGTGAAAACCCCGGAGAGCCTCGCTGCGGTGCTCGCGGAGCCCGTCGCACGGCTCGGTGAGGCGCAGGTGTTGGCCGAACCGTGGGACGAGGTTTCGGCATGGTTCGAGCAGTTGCAGGCCGTGTTGGCCGAACTTGCCGAGCGGGCTCTGGAGTTGGCTCCTTCGCAGAGTGCCGAAGGGGGTGCCGAGAAGGGTTTTCGTGCGTCTGCGGCGCCGTTGGGGTTGGTCGCGCCCACGCGGCGGAAGCCGCAAGTTCAACACAGCCCCGCGCCCCTAAAAGAAACTTCGCGCGCCGCCGCCTTTCATGCCCTGGCGACTGTCCTGCCGGCTCTGCGGGCGCAGGCCACCACCTCGCCCACCGGACCCGGCGCCCAGCTCCCCGGCACGGACACCGCTCGCCTCCTACGCGCCCTCAATCCCGGACTCGGCAGCCTCTACCCGGCCTGGCGCAAAGCTGCCGCCCCCGGCACCCCCCAGCTTCTGCGCGCCCTGCTCGCCATGCGCGTCACCGCAGCCCCCTTCGGTTCCACCGCCCCGCTCAAGCCCGTTCAGGACGACCAGGGGCGGGTCATCCGGAGTGCCGACTGGCCGCTCACGGGGGCTGTGCTGACCGGGATGCGCGTCGTCTACGACACCGCGGGCAAGGCCCCGGTCCGGGCGGAGTTCCAGTATGTCGAGGGGAACAGCTCCGATCAGCGGGCCGTGACGCTGCCGCTCGCTCAGCAGGTCAACTTCGGGCTCGGCCCCGGGCACGTCGACCTCTCCAGCGGCTCCGGCCAGGAGCCCGCCGTCAGCATCCACCTCCGCGACGGTCTCCCCGAGCGCACCCTGACGGTGTCCCGGCCTGGTGACGACGGCCTGGTCCATGTCGGCATCACCAACGGGACGGCGCAGGACGTACCCTTGCGGCCCGGCAACCCCGTCCAGTTCACCCACGGTGAGTACGAGGTGAGCCTGCGTTACACGGTGGGCAGCGCCGAGCCGAACGTCGAGGTCGTCATCGCCAGCAAGCCGGCGCCGGTCAACCGCCGTGTGCTGCAGCTCGACAGCGTGCACACGAGCATCACCGTAGGCAGCTGGGTTGCCATCCGGCGTCCCGCCAAGGGCGCTCAGGACGGCATTCCCGGGGACGCCAAGCTCGCCTTCGTCACCACCCAGGTCGTGGCGGCGCGTACGGCCGCGTACTCCAACTACGGCATCACCGGCCGCGGCACCGAACTCACCCTCGCCGACCCGTGGCTGGACGAGTTCGACGTGCTGCTGTCGCACATCCGCGACACCACCGTGTACGCGGGGGGCGAGCCGCTGCGCCTGGCGGACGAACCGCTCGGCGAGGACGTGCACGGCAACGAGATCGAACTCGCCGAGCTGTACGACGGACTGCGTCCCGGGCGTCTGCTCGTCGTCAGCGGTCAGCGCAGCGACATTCCCGGGACGACCGGGGTGACCGCCACCGAGGTCGTCGCGATCGCCGCCGCCGATCCGGCCGTGGACCCGCAGCTGCCCGGCGACCGCGTCCACACCCGTCTGACCCTGACCACCCACCTCGCCCACCGCTACCGCCGTGAGACGGTCCGCATCCTGGGCAACGTGGTCGAGGCCACCCATGGTGAGAGCCGGGAGGAGGCCATCGGCAGCGGTGACTCGGACCGCGTGGGCCAGACGTTCGCGCTCTGGCAGTCCCCGCTGACCTGGCTCGCCGACGACAACCCCCTCGGCGCCACCCCGGTCCTGGAGGTCCGGGTCGACGGCGTCCTATGGCACGAAGTGGACAGCCTGGCCGGACGCGGCCCTCGCGACCGGGTCTACATCACCGGCACCGCCTCCGACGGCCGTACGACGGTCACCTTCGGCGACGGCGTGCACGGTGCCCGCCTGCCCAGCGGCCACGAGAACGTCCACGCCCGCTACCGCTTCGGCACCGGCAAGGCGGCGAATGTCCCGGCGGACCGGATCACCCAGCCCCTCACCCGCCCGCTCGGCGTCACCGCGGTCACCAACCCCCGCCCGGCGACGGGCGGCGCGGACGCCGACGGACCCGGCCTGACCCGCCGTACGATCCCCCTCGCCGTCTCCGCCCTCGACCGGCTCGTCTCCCCGGCCGACTACGAGGACTTCGCCCGCTCCCGGGCCGGCATCGGCCGGGCCGCCGCGCGCGAACTCTTCGACGGGCGGCGGCGCGTGCTGCACGTGACCGTCGCGGGTACGGACGACGTGCCGCTCGACGGCGACTCGGACACCCTGCGCGCCCTGCGCGGGGCGCTCACCGAGTACGGCGACGGCAACCTCACCGTCCGCGTGGACGTGCGCGAACTGGTGCTCCTGCTCGTCGCGGCCAAGGTGAAGGTGGCCCCGGACTACGCGTGGGAGTACGTCGAGCCGCGGCTGCGGGCGGCACTGCTGCGTCGACTCGGTTACGAGGGAAGGGAGTTGGGGCAGCCCGCCCGGCTCTCCGACCTCCTTGCCACGGCCCACACCGTGCCCGGCGTCGACTATGTGGATGTCGACGTCTTCACCGGCGTCCCCGCCTCCATCACCCCCAAGGAACTCGCCGCGCTGCTCAAGGACCCCGGTGCACCCCGTTCGAGCGTGCCCGCGCACCCGGCGTCGTACGACGAGAAGATCCACACCGTCCGTGACACGCACGGCGAGACCCTGTCGTCCGTCTGCCACCACTACGGCATCCCGCTCGCCGAACTCCTGCGTCTCAACCCCGACATCACCGACACACAGCGCCTGAAGAAGGGCCGGTCGGTATTCGTCTTCCGCGGCATCCGCCCCGCCCAGCTGGCCCTGTTGTCCCCGCGGGCCGCGGACACCCTCATCCTCACGGAGGTCAAGTGATGGCCGCGCATTCGACGGACGTCCAGTTCGACACGGTCGCCCCGGCGGCCTCTCGCGAGCCCGACGGCCTCGCCGCCCTGCTGCCCCGCTGGCACCTCCTGCGCGACGCCGAGGAGGGTGAGCCGCTGCGCGCCCTCCTCGCGGTGATCGCCGAGCAGCTCGACCGGGTCCGCGACGGCGTGGAACAGGGCTACGAGGACCTGTTCGTGGAGACGGCGGCTCCCTGGGTGCTGCCCTACCTCGGCGATCTCGTCGGTTACCGAACCCTGCCGGGCTACGAGCGCGTGCTCACCACCGGTCTGCACGAGGGCGGACGTGCCGCGCTCGCCGAGGCCATCGCGCCGCGCGCGGACGTGGCGGCCACGGTCGCCAACCGGCGCCGCAAGGGCACGCTGCACCTGCTGGAGGAGATCTCCGAGCAGGTCGCCGGCTATCCCGCCCGCGCCGTCGAGCTGTCGCGGCTCGTCGCCCACAACCAGTCGGTGAAGCTGTACCGGGACACCGGCCGCGGGCGCCTCCTCGACCTCCGGGACGGCTCGGCCCTCGCGCTCCAGGGCGGTCCCTTCGACACCGCGGCCCGCACGGTCGACGTCCGCCGCGCCAACTCCTCTCGCAGGCAGGGCGGTTGGAGCCCGGCCGGAGTCGCCCTCTTCGTCTGGCGGCTCAAGGCGTACCCGTTGACGTCCTCCCCGGCGTACTGCATCGACCGCGCCCGCAGCCTGTACACCTTCTCGATCCTGGGCAACGACAGCCCCTTGGTCACCAAACCGGTCCCGGAGCCGTCTCCCACGCACATCGCCACCGTCGACAACGTCCCGGCCTTCATCACCCGCCGTCTGCTCCACGACCGGCTGCTGGACTACTACGGCCCCGGCAAGAGCTTCGTCATCCGGCGCGACGGCGAGGACAAGCCCGTACCGCCGTCCGACATCGTGGTCGCGGACCTGTCCGACTGGCGTTACCGGCCGAAGCGCGGGCAGATCGCCGTCGACCCGGAGCTCGGGCGGATCGCGTTCGGGTCGCGGTCGGCGCCCCGGCAGGGCGTGTGGGTGGACCACCACTACGCGTACGGCGCCGACATGGGCGGCGGCGAGTACGAGCGGCCCGACCGCGTGGACCGGCCGGATGCGACCTTCTACCGGGTCGGCCCGGGGCAGCCGTACCGCCAGATCATGGACGCCTACCGGGCCTGGCAGCACGACCGCCGGGCCGGCGACGCCGGCCCCGACGGCATCATCGAGATCACGCACAGCGGCGCCTACCAGGAGCAGCTGGACTTCGACCTCGACCCGGGCGACCGGCTGGAGCTGCGCGCGGCCGAGGGCACCCGGCCGGTGATCCGGCTGCTCGACTGGTACAGCAACCGGCCCGACGCCCTCAACATCCGGGCCGTGGAGGACGATTGCGCTCCGCATGAGCGGCCCCGGATCGTCCTCGACGGGCTGCTGGTCGCCGGGCGCGGCATCAACGTCACCGGCCCGATGGGTGCCGTCGTCGTACGGCACAGCACCCTCGTACCCGGCTGGTCCCTGGAGCCCGAGTGCGAGCCGCACTCGCCCGAGGAGCCCAGCATCGTCCTGGACCGCACCACGGCCTGCCTGCAGATCGAGCACAGCATCCTCGGCACCATCGAGGTCATCGGCGACGAGGTCGGCGAGGACCCCCTCGACATCCACCTCCGCGACAGCATCCTGGACGCCACCGGACACGACCGCGAGGCCCTGTCCGCCCCGGACTGCCGCCACGCCCACGCCGTGCTGCACGTGCACCGCACGACCGTCATCGGCGAAGTCCACACCCATGCGGTGGAGTTCGCCGAGAACTCGGTCTTCACCGGCAGGCTCCACGTGGCCCGGCGAGGCATCGGCTGCCTGCGCCACTCGTACGTCCCCGCCGGCTCGCGCACTCCCCGACGGCACCGCTGCCAGCCCGACCTCACCCCGGGCGTACGGCCGTTGTTCGCCTCGATCCGCTACGGGACGCCCTGGTACGGGCAGTTGGCCGACCGATGCCCCGAGGAGATCCGGCGCGGCGCGGACGACGGTGCCGAGATGGGCGCCTTCCACGACCTGTACCGGCCGCAGCGCGAGGACGGTCTGCGGGCACGGCTCGCGGAGTACACGCCCGCGGGCGCGGACGCCGGGATCTTCTTCGTGACCTGAGCAGTGCCGCCGTACGACCCACCCGCAGAATCCTGAACCAGGGGGACCCCCTTCATGCACGCTGATCTCTCCCGTCTCACCTTCCGGCCGGAGCGGCACTACTCCGCGGTCGTCGCCCAGCAGGGCCGCGTCCAGCTCGACGCCGACGCCAACGAGCAGACCGCGATCCAGCTCCACCAGGCCCGCACCCTCGCCGCCGACCTGATCGGCCGCTACGGCGGGCCGCGCGACGCGGCGGGCCGGGACATCGCGGGCTTCCGCATCGATTACGTGGGCGGCAAGCTCGACATCGACACCCTCCACATCCAGGGCGGCCACTACTACGTCGACGGCATCCTGGTCGACGCGACCCGCCCGGCGCCCGGTGAGCCCGTACCCGACGAGGAGGGGGACGAGGACACGCCGGCCCCGCCGCCGTACTGGACGTACTGGGACCAGCCCGACGCCTTCCGCGACCCGGAGCGCGACCGGCTGCCCTCGCCCGCGCAGGTGCCGTTCGTGGTCTACCTGAACGTGTGGGAGCGGTCGGTGAACGCGGCCGAGGACCCTGCGCTGCGCGAGGTCGCCCTGGGTGCCGCGATGCCGGACACCGCGGCCCGGGTGAAGGTGGTCTGGCAGGTACTGCCGCTCTCCCTCGCCGAGCTGGCGATCGAGAACACCGACCTGTCGAAGGACGTCGTCCGCGCGGCCTTCGACAAGTGGGCGCAGAAGCAGTCCCTGTCCTCGGGCCGCCTGGCCGCCCGCAGCGAGCGGCCCGACCACGCCGACGAGGACCCGTGCCTGGTCAGGCCCGACGCCCGCTACCGCGGAACGGAGAACCAGCTCTACCGCGTCGAGGTGCACACGGGCGGCGAGGCGAAGGACGCCACCTTCAAGTGGTCCCGGGAGAACGGTTCCGTCGTCTTCCCGGTCGACGAACTCGACGGCACGTGGGTGCAGTTGGCATCCCTCGGCCACGACGACAAGCTGGACCTGGACGTCGGCGACTTCGTCGAGTTCACCGATACGGCGTATTCCTCGCGCCTGGAGGCCCTGCCCCTGCTGCGAGTCGAGGAACTGGACCTGCCCGGCCGCCGGGTCCGGCTGTCCGCCGAGCCCGAGCCGGGTGTAGGACGGCGGCCCGAGCTGAACCCGTTCCTGCGCCGCTGGGACCACCAGGAGGGGGCCCGCCGCAAGGGGCGTTCCACCTCCCTGAAGGGCGGCGCGGTGCCGCTGACCGAGGGCGAGTGGCTGCCCCTGGAGGACGGCGTCGAGGTGTACTTCGCCAAGGGCGGCGGCTACCGCACCGGCGACCACTGGCTGATCCCCGCGCGCACCGCCACCGGCAGCGTCGAGTGGCCGACCGACCCGGCGCGCCGCCCGCTGTTGCAGCGACCCGCCGGCATCACCCGCCACCTCGCCCCGCTCGCCCTCGTCAAGGGCGAGGAGGGCGCCGTCGACCTGCGCCTCGGCTTCCGCCCGCTGGCCAGCAGCATGCCCGCCGCGGACGAGGCGGCGCTCGCCGCGGAGGCACAGGCACGCCGTGAGGAACTGGCGGCCGAGGACCCCTCGCACGGGAGGTCGCAGACCACCGCGGAAGCGGAGGCAGCCGTGGACGGAGACGAGTGATGGCCACACCCATGAGCGCGTCCAAGCTGGTCGAGATCCTGCGCGCCGAAGGCGTCACGGTGATCGAGGTGCGCAACTGGCGCACCCACAACCGCAACACGAAGGGCCCCTGGGGCCCGGTCAACGGCGTGATGATCCACCACACCGTCACCTCGGGCACCGACCACTCCGTGAACATCTGCTACGACGGCTACCCCGCCCTGCCCGGTCCCCTCTGTCACGGCGTCATCGACAAGCAGGGCCATGTCCACCTCGTCGGCAACGGCCGCGCCAACCACGCAGGCCTCGGCGACCACGACGTGCTGCGCGCCGTCGTCAACGAGTCGAGACTGCCGCACGACAACGAGGCGGACACCGACGGCAACCGGCACTTCTACGGCTTCGAGTGCATCAACCTCGGCGACGGCAGGGACCCTTGGCCCGAGGCCCAGAAGGAGGCCATCGAGAAGGTGTCCGCCGCGATCTGCCGCCACCACGGCTGGAGCGCCGCGTCGGTCATCGGCCACAAGGAGTGGCAGCCGGGCAAGGTGGACCCGCGCGGCTTCACCATGGACGGCATGCGCAGGCGGATCGCCGAGCGACTGGCCGGCCAGGGCGGCGGGGGCGGCACTGAGCCCGACCCGAAGCCCACCCCGTCCAAGCCGTCGCACGCACCCTTCCCGGGCGCCGGCTTCTTCCACGACGGACAGAAGTCCCCGGTGATCACGGCCATGGGCAGGCGCCTGGTCGCCGAGGGCTGCGGTCACTACGAGGAGGGGCCGAGCCCCGAGTGGACCGACGCCGACCGCGAGTCCTACCGGGCCTGGCAGCGCAAGCTCGGCTTCAAGGGCAGGGACGCGGACGGCATTCCGGGCAAGGTCAGCTGGGACAAGCTGAAGGTGCCGGCAACCTGACTTCGGTGACCCGCCCGCCTACGCCGACTCGGCGTTGGTGGGCGGGTGTGCCGGACGCGCCGGGATCTGCGTGGGCAGGGGCGGCAGCGCCGAGCCGTACACCCAGGCGGCGAACAGGTCGTCCAACGGCTCGTCCGCGAACCGGTTGACATGGGCCGTGAACGTCGCGGTCGTCACCGCCCCGCCCCGGTGCAGCCCCGTCCAGCCGCGCAGCATCCGGAAGAAGGCCACGTCGCCCATCGCGCAGCGCACCGCGTGCACGGTCAGGCCGCCGCGCTCGTAGAGCCGGTCGTCGAACATCGACTTGCGGCCGGGGTCGGCCAGCCGGAGATCCTGCGGCTGTGAGGACAGCAACCGGTGTGCGGCGGCGGCGAGTTGCTGAGCGCTGCGCCCGCCCGAGCGCTCCGACCACAGCCACTCGGAGTACTTGGCGAGGCCCTCGTTCAGCCATATGTGCCGCCAGTCGGCGATGGACACGCTGTTGCCGAACCACTGGTGCGCCAGCTCGTGCGCGACCAGCCGCTCCGAACCCCGCGCCCCGTCCACGTGGTTGGCGCCGAACAGCGACAACCCCTGTGCCTCGACGGGGACATCGAGTTCCTCGTCGGTCACCACGACCGCGTACTCGTCGAACGGGTACGGCCCGAACAGCTCCTGGAACAGGTCCATCATCTGGGGCTGCCGCGCGAAGTCCCGTGAGAACTCGGGCAGCAGATGCGCCGGGATGTGTCCGTGCTGCGGCACTCCGCCCGGCCCCGGGTCGCCGAGCAGCACCGTCTGGTACTTGCCGATCGCCAGCCCCACCAGATAGCTCGACGTGGGCGCCGGCTGCTCGTACACCCAGGTCGTCGTGGACGCCTTGGTCGTACGGGTCAGCAGTCGGCCGCCCGCCACCACCGCGTACGCGGACGGCGTGGTGATCGAGATCTGGTAGGCGGCCTTGTCGGCGGGCCGGTCGTTGCACGGGTACCAGGACGGCGCCCCGATCGGCTGGCTCGCCACCAGCGCCCCGTCCTCCAGCTCCTCCCAGCCGAGCCCGCCCCAGGGGCTGGGGACCGGCTTGGGGTTGCCCGACCAGTGGACCTCGACGGTGAACGCGGCTCCGGCCCGGACCGGCTTGGCCGGGCGGATGCGCAGGCGGCCGCCGCGGTGCGTGTAGTGCGGCTGGCGGCCGTCGACCCGGACCCGGCCGATCTTGAACTCGGAGAGGTTGAGGGTGAATTCGGTCAGTGGCGACCGGCCCGCGATGGCGTTGATCCGGGCCGCGCCCGCAAGGCGGTTCGGGCCCGGGCGGTAGTCCAGCGTGAGCTCGTACCGGTGCACCCGGTAACGGGGGTCACCGTGTTCCGGGAAGTACGGGTCCGAACCCGCCGTCTGCTGAACTGCCACTGCCGTTTCTGCTCCCTGCGCGTTCGTGCCACTCCGATCCGCCGGTACACCGCTCACCGACTCGGAGTGGCCCGCGCTCAGGGACGCCATGCCTCGATCGGGTTGCCCAGCCAACGGGTGTCGTCCGGGACGGACTCCGCGGCCATGACGAGCGACGCGGGACCCAGCGTGGTGCGGGCCCCGATCGTGCTGCCGGGCAGCACGATCCCGCCAGGGCCCAGCGTGGCGCCCTCACGGAGTACAACAGTATCCGTCCGCAAGATCCGGTCGTGGAAGAGGTGCGTCTGCAGGACGCACCCGCGGTTCACGGTGGCCGCGTCCTCCAGGGTCACCAGGTCGGTCTCGGGCAGCCAGTAGCTCTCCACCCACACGCCCTTGCCGATCTTGGCGCCCAGACCGCGCAGCCACGCGGTCATCAGCGGCGTCCCGGGCACCGAACCGGCCAGCCAGGGCACGGCCACGACCTCGACGAACGTGTCCGCGAGCTCGTTGCGCCACACGAAGCCGCTCCACAGCGGGTGCTCCCCGGTGCGGTGCCGGCCGACGAGCAGCCACTTGGCGACGAACGACACCACAGCGGCCGCGGCACCCGTGGTGAGCAGCACCAGACCGGACAGCAGGGGAGCCCAGGGCCCGAGCAGGCACAGCGCCGCCACCGTCAGCACGGCCAGCGCCGCGGAGCAGAACACCGGCACGATCCGGAACAGCTCGACCAGCCCGCGTGCCCACAGCAGCCGGGCCGGCGGGTCGTACGTCAGGCTCTGGTCGCCCGTCTCGGCGCTCCGCGGCAGCTTCACCGGCGGCAGCCCCAGATAGGAGCTGCCCTTCTTCGCCTTCTTCGGGGTGGCGGACAGTACGCCGACCAGCCCGCCGTCCGGCACGCTCCGCCCCGGCGCGGTCATCCCCGAGTTCCCGAGGAACGCCCGCCGCCCGATCTCCGCGCGCCCGATCCGCATCCAGCCGCCACCGAGCTCGTACGGCGCGGTCAACGTGTCGTCGGCCAGGAACGCGCCCTCGCCGACCGTCGTCAGGCTCGGCAGCGCGAGCACCGTCGACACCTCGGCACCCCGCCCGATGCGCATCCCGAGCAGCCGCAGCCACACCGGCGTGACCAGCCCGGCGTACAGCGGGAACAGCGTCTCCCGGGAGCGGTCCATCAGCTGCGTGACCGTCCAGGCCTGCCAGCCGATGCGGCTGTGCGTGGGGTGCGTGCCCTCGCGCAGGCCGAGGCTCAGCAGCCTTACGCCGATGAGGATCAGCAGCGCGTACGCCAGCCCGAACGCCAGCGTGGCGGGGACGAGGGCGAGCGCGGCACCGCGCAGGGGCGCGTCCGCGTCGATGAAGGCGTACGCCACGAGGAACGCGGCGCCGCCCGCCAGCAGCGGCAGCGCGGAGAGCACGAGGCCGGTCAGGCCGTACATCACGCGCCAGTACGTGCCGCGCTGCGGGCGCTCCTTGGGCCAGTTGCGCTTGGCCTTGCCGAGCTTGACCGCGGGCGCGCCCGCCCAGCGCTGACCGGTGGGGATCTGGCCGGTGACGGCCGAGCCGGGGGCCACCTCGGCGCGCTTGCCGACGCGGGCGCCCGGGAAGAGCATGCTGCGGGTGCCGACGGTGGCGTGCGCACCCACCTTGACCTGGCCGATCTCCAGACGGTCGCCGTCCAGCCACCATCCCGACAGGTCGACCTCGGACTCGACGGCGGCGCCCCGGCCCAGCTTGAGCAGGCCGGTGACCGGCGGCAGCGAGTGCAGGTCGACGTCCTGGCCGATCTTGGCGCCCAGCGCCCGTGCGTACCGCTCCAGCCAGGAGCCGGTCAGCGAGGTCGCCCCGCTGAACTCGGCCAGCCGCTCGGCGGTCCACAGGCGCAGGTGGAGGCTGCCGCCGCGCGGATAGCGGCCGGGTTCGACGCCCCGGAGCAGCAGTCGCGCGCCGCCCGCGGCGATCGCGAGCCTGCCGGGCGGGCTGAACAGCAGCATCGCGCCGGCCGCGATCAGCCACCAGGGTGCGGTCGGCAGCCAGGAGTAGGCGGGCAGCAGGTTCCCGGCCGCGGCCAGGGCCACCGTCCAGCGCAGGCCGAGCAGGGTGAACAGCGGCAGGAGCAGCAGCAGCTGGATCACCTTGGCGCGGGTCGGCACCGGGGCGATCGTGCGCCGGCCGCCGTCGTCCTGCGCCGACTTCTCCAGGTGGCGGGCCAGCTTGCGCAGGGTGGGCTGCTGGTAGATGTCGAGGACGGCGGCGCTCGGGTAGCGGGTGCGCAGCTTCGTCGTCAGCTGGGCTGCGGCCAGGCTGCTGCCGCCGATCGCGAAGAAGTCGTCGCGGGCACTGCTGACCGGGATGCCGAGGACTTCCGTCCACTGCTCGGCCAGCCATGCCTCGGTGCCGTAGAGCTGCTCGGCCGGACCGCCGGTCTCCAGGCCCTCCAGGGGCCAGGGCAGCGCGTTGCGGTCCACCTTGCCGCTGGTGCGGGTCGGGAGGTCCTCCACGGGCGCCAGCAGCGGCACGAGGGCGGCGGGCAGCTCGGCGCGCAGCTTCTCGACGGCGGCCGCCTGGTCCCAGCCGTCCTGGGTGACGATGTAGCCGACGAGGAGCTGGTTGCCGCTGCGCGCGGTACGCACCGCGGCTGCCGCACCCGCGACACCGGGCAGCGCCTGCAGTGCCGCGTCCACCTCGCCGAGCTCGATGCGGCGCCCGCCGAGCTTGATCTGCTCGTCGGCCCGCCCGAGGAAGACCAGCCCCTCCGGCTCGGCCTTCACCAGGTCGCCGCTGCGGTAGGCCCGCTCCCAGCCCAGGGACTGAAGCGGCGCGTACTTCTCCGCGTCCTTCTCGGCGTCGAGATACCGCGCGAGTCCGACGCCGCCGATCACCAGCTGACCGCTGCCGCCCATCGGCACGAGCTCCCCGGCCTCGTCGACGACGGCCAGCTCCCAGCCGTCGAGCGGCAGCCCGATACGGATCGGCTCCTCACCGGACATGAGCGAGGCACACGCGACGACGGTGGCCTCGGTCGGCCCGTAGGTGTTCCAGACCTCGCGCCCCTCCGTCACCAGCCGCTGCACCAGCTCGGGCGGACAGGCCTCCCCGCCGAAGATCAGCAGACGGACGTCGTTGAGGGTCTCGGGCTCCCACAGGGCGGCGAGCGTCGGGACCGTGGACACCACGGTGATCTCCTGCTCGACCAGCCAGGGGCCCAGGTCGGCGCCGCTGCGGACCTGCGACCGGGGTACGGGCACCAGACAGGCGCCGTAGCGCCACGCCAGCCACATCTCCTCGCAGGACGCGTCGAAGGCGACCGACAGGCCCGCCATGACCCTGTCACCGGGGCCGATCGGGTCGTCGGTGAGGAACAGCGCGGCCTCGGCGTCCACGAACGCGGCGGCACTGCGGTGGCTGACCGCGACGCCCTTGGGCTTCCCGGTGGAACCGGACGTGAAGATGATCCACGCGTCGTGCTCGACACCGGGCCGGGCGGCGGGGACGTCGCTGCGCCCGGTGACGGTGAGTGCATGCTCCGCGCCGATGACGGCGCGGACGTCCGCCTCGCCGAAGACCAGCTCGGCCCGCTCGTCCGGGTCCTCGGCGTCCACGGGAACGTATGCGGCACCGGCGGCCAGGACGGCCAGGATGGCGACGTAGAGGTCGTTGGTGCCGGAGGGAACCCGGACGCCCACGCGGTCGCCGAGGCCGACGCCGGCGGCGGCGAGCCCGCGCCGCAGCTGCTCCACCTCGGCGGCCAGCGCACGGTAGGTGAGCCGCGTCGTGCCGTCGTCCAGGGCGAGCTCGTCCGGGTACGACCGCACAGATGCGTCGAAGATGTCGACGAGCGTGCGCGGAGAGGCCGCCTGACCTCCCGAAAAACGCGCCGTGTCGCCGAACTGCTGGTGGATCTCAGCGCTGAGCTCATCGTCGAGCAGGCCGAGAGCGTTGCTCTCGTGTATGGCTGCCATCGGTCCTCGCGTCTCGATCCCGGAAGCCTCCGGGGCGCTGGCGGGCCCGCAGGTCTGCCTGGGGTTGTCCTCCTCCAGCTTCCGTAACAAGCCGGAAATTTTAGTACGACGTTAGGTTCGGGGCAGCCGATCGGCCACTCGGGAGGGCTGTTGGGGCGGTCGGGCAGGCCGCGCATGGCCTGTGACCTGGCGATATGCACGTCGAGAGAGATGGGCCACACGGACGGTGACGGGCATCGGGCGGACGGGGGTGTGGAGTTGGGGTTTCGAGTTGGGGCGTGGGTGGGTTCGAGTGGCACTCCCGCAACGAAACAGAAAGCATTTATTCCGGGTTGACGGCAAATATTCGGGCCGAGTAATCTCGGGGCGCTTGAATTGGGTCTATTCGGCTCGTCTGCACGCGCAGCTCGTGAACGAGTTCGAATTCTGGCGCTGGAGGCACTCGGAGGGGGGCCTGGGGCCTGCCGTGAAACTTTGGCGCGTTGAAGCGAGGTGCTGACCTCAACTCTTCATTACGTCCCGAGAGGGATTGAATTGTTAATCAACCGCTTACGGAGGCGAAACTCCGTTCTCCTGGGGCTGCTGGTGACCGCGCTGGTCGGAGCCTTGGTGTTCATGACCGCGGCGGATGCGTCCGCGAAGCGTAAGAAACCGAAGAAGAACGAATCGTTCGCGTCCTTCGTTGCGGACTACATCCCGTCTGATCGATTCGACTGCTACTACGTCGAAAAAGCAGGTCGCCTGACCATCGAGGATTGGGTGTGTCGGGCAGGGCCCAATGGTGAGCCGAAGTTCTTCTCCCAGATGGTGGAGCGGAACGCTGACGTGGGCAGCGGATGGGACGACAAGGGCTGGAAATATCTCGCGGCGCCGTCCAGTTTCACCTGCGCGCTGAAGTCCGGCGCCACCGCGCGGGAGACCAAGGACTATGTGTGCACCTACAAGGACAACAACAAGGTGCGGCACGCGGACCTGGACAAGACCGTCCTGGCGACGTCGGACCAGGGCGAGAAGTGGTACCTGCAACGCCTGCCCTACCCGACGGCGTCAACTCCCGCGCCCTGACATGGGATATCTCTTCATCAGCCACAGCAGCCAGGACCGTGCCGTGGCACAGAGGCTGGCCGGCTGGCTCAAGTCGGTCGGATTCGAGGGCCTGTTTCTCGACGTCGATCCCGACGCGGGTATTCCGGCCGGCCACCTCTGGGAACGTGAGCTGTACACACAGCTCGCACGGGCCGACGCCGTGATCTACCTGGCGAGCGCAGCCTCGGCCGAATCCCACTGGTGTTTCGCCGAGTTGACTCATGCCCGCCGGGCGGGGCGGCCCGTGGTCCCCGTACGGCTCGACGATGCGCCACGTCCCGGGATCCTCGACGATGTGCAGTGGGTCGACCTGAGGCAGGAAGAACCCGTTTTCGCCCGGATCCTGGAAGGCCTCAGGCGTGCTGGAGTCACCACCACCGCCTCCTTCGCCCGTGATCCGACCCGGCCTCCCTATCCGGGGCTCAAGGCGTTCTCGGCCGACGACGCAGCCGTGTTCTTCGGGCGGGAGAAGGAGACCACACGGCTTCTCCAACTGCTGGACCCGGTCATGCGCTACGCCGGCGGCCGCTTCGTGGCGGTCGTCGGCCCGTCCGGCAGTGGCAAGTCGTCCCTGGTGCACGCCGGCGTCCTGCCCCGGCTCCGACGGCAGGCCAACCGATGGGTGGTCGTACCGCCGTTCCAGCCCGGGATGCGCCCCACCGCCACGCTCGTCGCCGAACTGGGACGCGCCTTCGCGGATCAGGGTGATCCACGCTCCGGCGAGGATCTCTCACGGACCCTGGCACAAGGGTCCCAAGGCCTCGCGGAACTGTGTACCGAACTCGCCCGGCCCGCCCCTGCGGCCGGCGAACCCCGGAGCGTGCTCGTCGTCATCGACCAGGCAGAGCAACTCCTCAGCCGTACCGGGATCGCCGAGCAGCATTCCTTCATCCGGCTCTTGGACGATGCCCTCGGGCCGGACAGCCCGCTGTGGGTGTTGGCGACCGTGCGCTCGGAGTTCCTGACCACGAGCCCCGAACGGGCCGGAATCACTGAGGCGATCGACGACACCCTTGTCGTCCAGCCACTCAGCCAGAACCGGCTGTCCGAGGTCATCGAACGCCCGGCTCAGCAAGCCGGGCTCACTTTCGAGGCCGGTCTCGTCACCCGCATGGTGGCGGAGACGACCGGGGGTGACGCGTTGCCCCTGCTGGCCTACACCCTGAGCGAGATCTACGTCCGAGTGGGCAGCGGTGGCACCGTGCGCCTCGCCGACTACGAACGGCTCGGCGGCGTCGTAGGCGCGTTACGGGGCAGTGCGGACGGCATCCGCCGGGAACTGGACGAGCGAGGCAGAGCGGGCACCGTACTGCCGACCCTGCTCAAGTTCGCCGCGGTGGAGGGTGATCGGCCCCCGACCGGCAGACGCGTGCGCTATGACGCCCTCGAAGCGGCCGAACGGGACGTGGTGGACGCCTTTGTGGAGGCCCGGTTGCTCGTCCGCGACGGCGGCGTAGGGGAAGGCACGTCGGTCGAGGTGGCTCATGAGGCCCTGCTGCGTCAATGGGACCCACTGCGCCGGAGCATCGAGGAGTCCCGCAACGTTCTGCGCATGCGCTCCGACCTGGAACGGCTTGCGGCCGACTGGGAACGTGGGGAGCAGGACGAGTCGTATCTGCTGCGCGGAGGCAGGCTGGAGACGTTCGACGACTGGTCCACCAGGCACCCCGGCGAACTCGGGCCTCTGGAACGTCAGTTCCTGGCCTCCAGCCGAGCACACGCGGTGAACGAGCTCGCGGCGGCGAAGCGCTCCAATCGCCGTCTGCGGGGATTGGCTGCCGGACTGGCCGTGCTGCTGGTGCTGACCGTTCTCGCCACTGCGCTGGCCTACGTCAGCAACGCCCGCGCGCAGTCCCGTGCCCGGCTGGCCCTGGCCGGAAAGCTCAGCTCGGAGTCGGACCAGTTGGTCGGCGCCGCGCCGGATGTCGCCATTCTGGTGGGCTTGCAGAGTCTGAGTGCGGCTCACGGCGACCGGCCCAGGCCCCAGCCGCCCTCAGGGCTGATCACGGGGCTGTCCAGGTTCACCCACGCGTCGACCCTCCTGCCTCATCCCGACCAGGTCCAGGGTGCGGCCTTCAGCCCCGATGGCCGACTGCTCGCCACCTGCGGCTGGGATCGCACCGTACGCCTGTGGAATGCGACCACCGGAACTCCGGTGGGCAAAACCATGACGGGCCATCAAGGTGCCGTCATGGACGTCGAGTTCGACCCGACAGGCCGGTTGCTCGCCACCGGCAGCCTGGATGGCACGCTACGTGTGTGGGACGTGACGACCCGGCGGCAGCTGTCCGTCGTGAGAGGAGACGCGGACGGAGTGCGAGATGTCGCCTTCGACCGTGGCGGACGAGTCCTGGCCTCGGGAGGCCTGGACGGCACGGTCAGGCTGTGGGATGTACGCGGCATGCGCCTGCGGGCCGTCCTCAAAGGACACGAAGACGGCGTGACCGGCCTGGCCTTCAGCCCGGACGGTCGCCGACTCGCCACCTCCAGCTGGGACACGACCGCCCGACTGTGGAGCGTCGGGCCGGGCACCCCGCATCTGCTGCGGACTTTTCGAGGGCACAGCGACCGGCTGAGGCGGGTCGCCTTCGGGCCCGACGGCAGAAGCATCGCCACGGTGAGCGCTGACGGAATCGCCCAGGTGTGGGACACGACCAGTGGCAAGCCACGGAGATGGCACATCGACGCGCACGGGCGCGACCTCTGGGCGGTCACCTTCAGCCCCGATGGCCGACTGCTCGCCACCGCGGGCGACGACAGCACGGTCCGGCTGTACGACGCCCGGACCGGAACACAGCAGGGCCTGCCGATCACCGGGCACACGAACCTCGTCAACCAGGTGGTGTTCAGCCCGGACGGCAGGAAAATCGCCACGACCAGCTGGGACCGCACCGCCCGGATCTGGCAGGTCGTCCCGACATACTCGATCAGTCAACCCTTCTTCGGTCACCAAGGCGACGTCAACGGCGTCGAGTTGAGCCCCGACGGGCGATTCCTCGCCACTGCGGGCGAGGACGGCACCGTGCGCCTGTGGCGCGTCGGCACCATCACATCCGCGGCCCGTACTCTGCGTGGCCATCAAGGCGCGGTCTACCGGGCGGTCTTCAGCCCCGACGGCAGCCTGCTCGCCACCGCGGGTGAGGACGACACCATTCGTTTGTGGGGTCTGCGGTCCGGCAGACCTCGCCTTCGGATCATCGCCGCGCACCACGAGGGAGTGATGGATGTCGCGTTCAGCCCTGACAGCGGTCTCCTCGCCACCGCGGGCGCCGACGCCAAGATCCGCTTGTGGTCGGTCGACAGCGGGCATGGAGTCGGCGCGCCGCTGAGCGGGCACGGCGAAGTGGTGAACGGCGTCGCCTTCAGCCCTGACGGCCGTCTGCTGGCCACGGTAAGTGACGACCAGACCGTTCGGCTCTGGGACGTGGCCAGGCGCGCCGTCGTCGGCGCCCCGCTCAAGGGCCACACCAACGCGATTCAGGAGGTGGCCTTCAGCCCGGACGGCAAGCTGCTCGCGACGGCGAGCCTCGACCACACGGTGCGGATGTGGGACGTGGCGGCCCACCGGCAGCACGACAAGGCGCTCACCGGCTTCACCGCCGGAGTGGAGGACGTCGCCTTCAGCCCCGACGGGCGCCTGCTCGCCGGCGCCGGGGACGACGGCACCGTACGCATGTGGGACGTGCGCACGGAACGCCCGTCCGGTCTCGTGCTCACGGGCCACCGGGGCGAGGTGTACTCCGTGGCGTTCAGTCCCGACGGCGGGTCCGTCGCCTCGGGCGGCGCCGACGACACCGCACGCGTCTGGAACCCGGGCTTCAAGTCCTGGCTCGAGTACGGGTGCAGGCTCGTCCACCGCAACCTCACCGCAGCCGAGTGGCAGGAGTTCGTGCCGGGACGGCG
Organism: Streptomyces sp. NRRL S-646; assembly: GCF_000720765.1. Lineage (GTDB taxonomy): Bacteria > Actinomycetota > Actinomycetes > Streptomycetales > Streptomycetaceae > Streptomyces. The sequence goes on along the minus strand of NZ_JODC01000020.1, from coordinate 9,320 downwards.
CTACGAACGTACCTGCCCCGCCCTGCCGTCAGGGCAGGGTGCCCCGCCTCACGCTCCCGCTGCCGGCTATTGACATGGCGACCCAACGAGCGGGCGAGCCCGCCGCACAGTGGGCCTGGGACCAGCAGCTGCGTCTGGTCCCAGGCGGCGGACCGGGCCAAGGTCGGCATCGACCGGGCGCGGGCCTTGAGTCTCGCGCTCGGTCTCGCCGCCGCGGTTCTCGGTACCGCGGCGCTTCTCGGTACGGCCTCCCAGACCATCGGCCGGCACACGGGCCTGGGCAAGGCACTTGCCTTCGGTGCCGCCTGCGCCACCGGCCTGGTGCCGATCGTCGCCCGGTACCCCGGACCCGGCGCCGTACGCGACTGGACACGCCTACGAGTGACCAGCGAGTCCTTCAAGAGCGAAACCCGCGTCCGGCTTGCGGGGGTGACGCCGTATCGGGGGCCGGATGCCCGACTCGCCCTGCAGAAGCGCCTCAGGCAACTGCGTGAGGAGGCCGCGCATCTTCTCCCCGGCACCGTGGGCATTGCCCCCGTCCAGCGGCGGCCGCCGCGGTGTCGGACGGCGATACGTACATCACCCTCTGCGTGCGGCCGCAGATCACCGGCTCCCACCTGTCCCGGGCGCGGGCCATGGGCCGCCGTATCGCCCTCGTGCGCCGGGCGGAGGCCGGGCCGGGAGCACTCGGAGTGCTGCTGGGTGCTCCGGCCGGGACGTTCGAGGTGGGGCAGGCGGCTGCGTGGGTGGCCGTCGCCACCACCGCCGGCGCGGCGATCACCGCACACGGCATGGCCGCCAACTACAGCCATCAGCAGGCGCAATTCACCTTCACGGCCGCTGACCTGGAGGGGACGTCGAGTGGTGGTATGCCGACGCCACGCCGCCGGTCCGGCAGCCGAGGGCGACTTCATCACCCACTGCGAGCGGGTGATCTCGGTGCTGAACGACACCCGGATGGCGAAATGGACCTCGCAGTAGCAGCCGAAACGGTGTCACTCTCGTGTTGTGGCCGCCTTCGGGAGGCGACGGGCCAGCAGCGTCCAGGCCAGGACCGCCGCGCCGAACGACACCCCCGCCACCACCCACAGCGCACTGTGCACGCCCGCTGTGAACGCGTCCCCGACCGCGCCCGTGACCTGCGGTGACGAGCGGCCGGTGGACCTGCCGCCGCTGCGGGCCACCGAGACGACCTGGTCGATCACCGGCGCCGGCAGATGGTGTGCGGCGAGGCGGTCGGGGAGGGTGCCGAGGAAGCGGACGGCGAGGACGGCGCCGAGTATCGCCGTCGCCAGGACCGAGCCGACCTGACGGAAGGCCGTCACGGCCGAGGAGGCCGCGCTCATCTGCGGGCCCTCGACCACCTCGAAGGCGGCCGCCGTGGACGGGGCGACCACCAGGCCGCTGCCCAGCCCGGCGAGCACCAGTCCCAGCGCGGTGACCGCATAGGAACCGTCCGGCTGCTGGCCCAGCAGGACCAGAGCGGCGGCCGTGGTGACGAGCGAGCCCGCCGCCAGCAGCCGGCCCGCGCGGACCCGTCCCGCCAGGCGCTGCGCCGTGGCCGTCGCCGCGACGAACGCGAGCATCGCGGGCAGCAGCCGTATGCCCGTGTCCAAGGGGCCGAAGGCGCGGACCCGTTGGAGGAAGAGCACCTCGAGGAAGACCACACCGACGAACACGAACAGGGCGGCCGCCGCGACGCACAACGCCGCCGTGTAGCGGGCGTTGGCCATCATGCGGACGTCCAGCATCGGCACCGCCCTGCGGCGCTCGGTGAGGACCAGCGCCGTGAGGGAGACCGCGGCCACCGCGAGCACGGTGACCACCACCGGGTCGTCGTAGCCGGAACGGCCGCCCACTGCTATGCCGTAGACCAGCGTGGACAGGCCGAGCACGGCCCAGAACTGGCCGGGCAGGTCGAGGGGCCGGTCCGGTACCCGGGACTCGGCGACCGCGCGCAGCGTCACCGCGATGGTGATCACCGCGAGTGGTGTGTTCACCAGGTAGACCGCCCGCCAGTTCCACGTCTGCAGCAGGGTGCCGCCCAGCAACGGACCGACGGCCAGACCGACGCCCGAGACCGACACCCACACGGCTATGTAACGCAGCATGCGCGGCAGGTCGACGAAGAAGGTGGTCGTGATCAGGGCGAGGGAGGTGGGCAGGACCAGGGCGCCGCCCAGTCCGCTGATGCCGCGCCCTATCAGGACCTGCGGATAGCTCTGTGCCGACGCCACCACCAGTGAGCCCGCCGCGATCAGGACCGTGCCGGTGAGGAACACCCGGCGTCGCCCGAACCGTTCGCCCAGCGCCCCGCCCGACAGGACGCAGGCCGCGACCACGAGCGTGTACGTGCTGGACACCCAGCTCAGGTCGGCGGGCGCCACCTGCATGTCGACCTGGAGCGCCCGCAGTGTGGAGATGGCCGCGGTCACCTCGATGAACGACATGAACAGGCCGAGACAGGCGGCCAGCAGGACCAGGCGGCCGTGCGGGACAACTGGCGTGGGCGGTGCGCCTGTTGTCAGTGACGTGCCCGTGTTCAGCGGAGCTCCCGCGCTCATGTCGCCTGTGCTTCCCGCTCGGCCTGCTCGGCCAGCCGTCGCTGCGCCTCGTCCCAGGTGATCGGCAGCTGCTCGCGCTCGGTGTTCCAGAACACGAACACCGAGCCCTTCATCCCGGGACGCAGCCCGCGCACGCTCCGCGCGTGCGGATCGGTCCCGGAGAAGGCGTTCAGCGCCTCCTGGTCGCGCCACGCCGACAGCGTCCAGAACGTCCTCTTCAGCGGCTCCGCCTTCAGCGAGGCGCCCAGCAGCCCCGGCGAGCGGCGGACCTGCTGGAATATCACCAGGGACAGCAGGAAGAACCTGGGCACGCCCAGCAGCGAGCGCAGCTCCAGCCGGGAGGCCATGACCAGCGGCGGCCCGGCGGGCTCGGTGCCGTCCTTGGCGGAGCCGGGCATCCAGGGAATCGTCGGCATGAAAGGTCTCCTCGGCTGAGCGGTCGGGAAGGCCGTGCAGGAGCAGGCGGTCAGTTCAGTCGGTCATTCATAAGAGTCCGTGAACGCCGCATTCCGTACACCCCCGCAGGGGTGAATGCGGCCGCACTGCGTGCAGTTGTGCCCACGGCGCCCGTAGCGCAGTCACGCCCACGGAGCCCCGTACGACCGGATCCGGACAGTCCGCAACGCTCTCCATCGGAGCCTTCGATAGCGGAAATCCGGGCGCCGATGGGCCGATTGACCCCGTTTTCCGGCCCGGCCTACGGTGCTTGTGCGCCGTCCGCCGAGCAACTCGCGGACCGCGACCCCTTTCAGAGGTATCAGCCCTCTGCGCCTCACCGTGACCGTTCCCGAGAACTGTTCGAGCCGAGGTGCAGCCCTGCCATGACCACCCGTGTCGCTGTCGTCGGAGCCGGGATCTCCGGACTCTCCGCCGCCCACCACCTGCCGGACGACGTCGAAGTCACCGTGTACGAGAGCCAGGACCGCCCCGGCGGCCACGCCCACACCGTGGAGGTCGACGAGGGCGGCCGCACCATCGGCGTCGACACGGCCTTCGTGGTCTTCAACGCACGCACCTACCCCGAACTCACCGCCTTCTTCGAGCAGCTCGGCGCGCGGGCCCTCGACCACACCGGCGGCTTCGACTTCTTCGACCTCGACCGCGGACTCGACTACGGAACCGCCGAGTTCGAACTCTCCGAGGACGAGATCGCCGCCCGCTACCCGGCCGACTTCCTTCCCCTGTGGCGGGACGCCGAACGCTTCCACCGCGAGGCCCCGAAGGACTTCCTGCGCAAACGCACCGACCTCTCCCTCGGCGACTACCTGGACCGCGGCGGCTACAGCGACGCCTTCAAGTACGGCTACGTCGTCCTGCTCGCCACCGCGGTCTGGTCGGTGCCCGCCGAGCTGATCTGGGAGATGCCCGCGACCACGGTGATCGCCTTCTTCATGTCCCACGACCCCGGCGGCCTCGGCGGCCGCTCGGTGGCCTGGAAGACCGTGTCGGGCGGCAGCATCGAGTACGTCCGCCGCGTCGTCGCAGGCGTCAACGGCAAGGTCCGCACCGGCGCCGAGGTGACCCGCGTACGGGAGGACGGGGACGGCGTCGTCGTCGGCACCGCCGCCGGCGAGGAGCGCTACGACTACGCCGTCCTCGCCGCGCACGCCGACCAGACCCTCGCCGTACTGGAGCAACCCACCCCGCTCCAGGCGGAGATCCTCGGCAAGGTCCGCTACAGCGCCACCCGGGCCATCCTGCACACCGACCCGTCGAGCATGCCGCCGAACCGGGACCGCTGGCAGAGCTGGAACTACGGACTGAAGACCGTGGACGGCCGCCCCCGCACCTGGGTCGCCTACTACATGAACTCCCTGCAGGGCTTCACCGCCGAGCAGGACTACTTCGTCACCCTCGACTCGCCGATCGTCCCGCGCGACGAACTCGTCGTCCGTGAACTGCCGTTCACCCACCCGGTCATCGACCTGGAGGTGCGCGCCATGCAGCGCACCATCTACGACGTCAACGCCCCCGGCGGCCGTATCAAGCTGGCCGGCTCCTACTTCCACGCGCCGCGCATCGGCGTCGACCTCATCGGCTCCCACGAGGCCGGATTCGTCTCCGGGCGCAAGGCGGCCGAAGCCGTCGCCCGCGAGATCAAGACCCGTCACTGAACCGCACAGCACGAACGGACAAGGGGAATCCCAATGCAGCGTGTCACCGCCGAAGAAGCCCGGGCCTGGCTGGTCGAGAAGCTCGCGATCCGGCTCGGGGTCGGCCAGGAGCAGATCGACGTCGAGCGCTACTTCGACGAGTTCGACCTCGACTCGACGGAGGCGCTGATCCTCGCGGGCGAGCTGGAGAAGTGGCTCGGATTCGAACTCGAGGCCACGGCGCTCTGGTACCACCCGACGATCGCCGCCCTGTCCGAGCATATCGCCGAGGAGAGCGACCGTCATGTCGCCGCGGCCTGACACGGCCACCCCGCGTCAACCGGGCGTTGCCCGTCCCCTGTTGACGACGCTCGCACCGGTGGATCCGGCCGCGCGACCGGTCGTCGCCGTCCATCCGGGTGCGCTGCCCGCCACCGCCTGGCAGACGGTCGCGGCACGGCTGCCCGAGGACCACGCACTGCATCTGTGCGACCTGGGGAACGTCCCGGAGTACTTCGCGGCGGCCCTCGTCCCGACCCTGTCCGTCATCGGCGTCCAGGAACTCGCCCACCGCTGCCTGGGGGAACTGACCGCCGCCGGACTCACCGACCGGCCGTTCACCCTCGCCGGCTGGTCCTTCGGGGGAGTGGTGGCCTACGAGATCGCCGCCCGTCTCGACGCCCAGGGGCTGGGTGACCGCGTCGAGGACCTCGTCGTCCTGGACTCGATCGCACCCGTACCCGCCTTCCAGCGGCCGGACGAACTGCTCCGACCGGACATGCTGCTCACCTGGTTCGCGATGTACCTGGGCGCCAAGCGCGGCCGCCGCCTCACGCTGGAGCCGACGGCCCTGGACGGTCTCGGCGAGGAGGACGGCCTGGCCGTCCTGCTCACCGCGGCGGTCGAACAGGGAGTGCTGCAGGACGGCACCGAACCGGCGGGACTGCGCAAGCTGTACACCGCGTTCCACACCGGACTCGTCCGCAACAACCGGTGCACGGCCGGGTATCTGCCCGCCCCGCTCGACCGCACGGTCACCGTCGTCAAACCGGAGCGCTCGCTCCTGCCCGACAGCCCCGACCTCGGCTGGAGCGGCCTCAGCGGCCGCCCGCTGCGGCAACTGGCCGTCCCCGGCGACCACTACACGATGCTCCACGAACCGGAGACCGCGGACGCCCTCGCCGCACTCCTCGCCACCGGTTCGCGAACCGGCTGAACCCCCCGACCACTTGACGCACCCGCCGCACACGACCCGCGCGACGCGCAAGCCCGAGAGGACCACCATCGTGCACTACTCACGTCTGGCCGAGACGCCGATCGCGATCGTCGGGTTGGCGGGCCTCTTCCCCAAGTCGCGCGACCTGCGCGAGTTCTGGCACAACATCGTGGATGCCGAGGACTGCATCGAGGACGTCCCCGAGAGCCACTGGAACACCGCTGACTACTACGACCCGGACCCTGCGGCCGAGGACAAGACATATGTCCGCCGCGGCGGGTTCCTCCCCGAAATCGCCTTCAACCCCATGGAGTTCGGGCTGCCGCCCAACACCCTGGAGGTCACCGACATCCTCCAGCTGCTGTCGCTCACGGTGGCGCGCGACGTGCTGCGCGACGCCGGCGCGGAGAACGGCAGCTGGTACGACGCCTCCCGCACGGGGGTCGTCCTCGGCATCACCGGCGCCAACTCCCTCACCCAGCCGCTTTCGGCACGTCTGCAGACCCCCGTGCTCAAGGAGGTCGTACGCAGTGTCGGCCTGAGCGAGGCGGACGCCGAGGAGATCGCGAGCCGGTTCAAGAAGGCGTACATCCCGTGGGAGGAGAACTCCTTCCCCGGCATGCTCGGCAACGTCGTCGCCGGCCGCATCGCCAACCGCTTCGACCTCGGCGGCACCAACTGCACCGTCGACGCCGCCTGCGCCAGCTCCCTCGCGGCCGTCAAACTCGCGGTGAGCGAACTCATCGAGGGCCGCGCCGACATGATGATCACCGGCGGCTGCGACGCCGAGAACACGATCCTCATGTACATGTGCTTCAGCAAGACCCCGGCGTTCTCGAAGACCCAGCAGATCCGCCCCTTCGACGAGTCCGCCGACGGCACGCTGATCGGCGAGGGCATCGGCATGCTCGCCCTCAAGCGCCTCGCCGACGCCGAACGCGACGGCGACCGCATCTACGCCGTCCTGCGCGGCATCGGCACCTCCAGCGACGGCCGCTTCAAGAGCATCTACGCCCCGCGCGCCGAGGGCCAGCAGCTCGCCCTCCGTCGCGCCTACGACGACGCCGGCGTCCCCGTCGACTCCATCGAACTGTTCGAGGCGCACGGCACGGGCACGGCCGTCGGCGACCACACCGAACTGTCCGCTCTCTCCTCCGTCGTCGCGGCCGGAAACGACGACCACGGCTACGCCGCCATCGGCAGCGTCAAGTCGCAGATCGGGCACACCAAGGCGGCCGCGGGCGCCGCGAGCCTCATCAAGCTCTCCCTCGCCCTGCACCAGAAGGTCCTCCCGCCGACCATCAACGTCGAGACACCGAGCGAGGCGGTCGACCCCACGAGCACACCGTTCTACGTCAACACCGAGGCGCGCCCCTGGGTGCTGGACCCGGAACGCGGCAAACGCCGAGCCGCCGTCTCCTCCTTCGGCTTCGGCGGCACCAACTTCCACATGGTGCTGGAGGAACACGAGGAAGGTCCTTCGGCGGCCAAATCCATCGGCCCGACGGCCCGTTGGGGCCTGTGGCACGCGGCAGGACCCGAAGCGCTCGCCCTGCGCATCGAGAACGGTGCGGCTCCGGACGAGTCCGGAGGGATCCCCGCGTCCGACGCCCGCATCGGGATCGTCGCCCGCAGCGACGACGAATTCACCGAACTGTGCGCCACGGCAGTGGAGTTGCTGCGCGCCCGCCCCGACGCGGACTCCTGGCAGCACCCCAAGGGCATCACCTACCGGCGCCAGGCCCTGCCCACGTCGGTCAAGACGGCGGCCGTGTTCGCCGGGCAGGGCAGCCAGTACGTCGGCATGGGGCGACGGGCCGCCGTCGCGCTGCCGCCCGTACGGGCCGCGTTCGACCGCGCCAACCGGCTGACCGAGGGCCCCGACACCCTCGCCCGCACGGTCTTCCCGCCGCCCGCCTTCACCGACACCGCCCGCAGCGAGCAGGAAACGGCCCTGCGCCGCACCGACTTCGCCCAGCCCGCCATCGGCGCGCTCGCCTCCGGCCAATACGCCTGGCTGAGCGAACTCGGCTTCCGCGCCGACGGCGTCATCGGCCACAGCTTCGGCGAACTCACCGCGCTCTGGGCGGCCGGGGCACTGGACGACGACCGGTTCGCGCAGCTGGCACGCGCCCGGGGCCGCGCCATGGCCCCGCCCGAGCAGGCCACCGCCGACTTCGACCCCGGCGCCATGGCCGCGATCCGCGCCTCCCTCTCCGACGTCCAGGGGCTGGTCGCCACATACCGCAATGTGGCCATCTGCAACATCAACGCCCCCGGCCAGATCGTCGTCGGCGGCCCCACGGACGAGATCGACCGCCTGGTCGCCGATGTCTCGGGCCGCCGTATCCCGGCCAAGCGGCTACCGGTCTCCGCCGCGTTCCACACGGGCTTCGTCGCCCATGCCGCGGACGCGTTCCGGCAGGCCGTGGAGTCGACGGGGCTGGGCGTCCCGACGGTTCCGGTGTACGCGAACACCCCCGGCTCTGCGTACGGCAGCGACACGGCGGCCAACCGCCGCACCCTCGTGGACCAGCTGCTCCAACCGGTCGACTTCGTCTCCGGCATCGAGAAGATGTACGCCGACGGATTCCGCGTCTTCGTCGAGTTCGGCCCCAAGCGGGTGCTGACGGATCTCATCGACCGCATCCTCGAAGGCCGCACCGACGTCGTGACCCTCGCGGCGGACGGCGGGCCCAGCAAGGACAGCGAGGTCTCGCTCAAGCGCGCGGCGATCGAACTCGCGGTCCTCGGGCTGCCCCTGACCGGCTTCGACGACCACGTCGAGCCGCGGGCCGAGCTGCCGGCGCGCAAGGGCATGAACATCCCGCTGCGCGGCATCAACTACGTGACACAGGAACGGCGTTCGGCGTATCGGGACGCCATTGCGCAGCCGTTGGCTCTGGCGGCGGGTACCGGTGGCTCCGACGGGGTCGAGGACGTCGTACGCGACGGGCTGGCCCTTCAGGCGGAGATCCTCACCGCCCACGCGGACACGGTGCACGCGTCGGTCCGGTCCCTGGAGGAGTCCGTACGGGCCGGAGGGCACCCCGACACGGATGCCGCGCTGCGGCTCATACGGGAGCAGAGCGCGACGATCGGAGCGGCGCACGAGCGGTCCACCCGGCTGCTGCTGGACGCGTTGCAGGGACAGGACGCGTTGCGAGGACAGGCGGAGACCGAACCCGGGCCGGCTCCCGAGCCCGAGCCCGAAACTGCTCTCGAGCCCGAGCCGGCTTTCGTGGCCCCGGCCGAACCGGAGCCCGTGACTGTCGCCGAGCCGGAGCCGGAGCCGGTTTCCGTCGTCGATTCGGCCATTGCCGCTGGGGTGATGGAGGCGTTGATGGCTGCGGTGGCGGAGAAGACGGGTTATCCGGTGGAGATGTTGGAGCCGGGTATGGATGTCGAGGCTGATTTGGGCATCGATTCGATCAAGCGGGTGCAGAT
>NZ_JODC01000019.1 GCF_000720765.1 Streptomyces sp. NRRL S-646 | reverse complement strand
GGCCACGTCCGCTCCGACGTCGCCACCGACAACCCCCTCCCCACCCCGCCCTTCTGGGGCACCCGCGTCATCAAGGGCATCCAGCTCAAGGAGTACGCGAGCTGGCTGGACGAGGGCGCCCTGTTCAAGGGCCAGTGGGGGCTGAAGCAGGCCCGCACCGGTGAGGGACCGACGTACGAGGAGCTCGTCGACACCGAGGGCCGGCCCCGGCTGCGCGGCCTGCTGGACCGGCTCCAGACCGACAACCTGCTGGAAGCGGCCGTGGTCCACGGCTACTTCCCGTGCGTCTCCAAGGACGACGACCTGATCATCCTCGACGAGGCCGGCAACGAGCGCACCCGCTTCACCTTCCCGCGCCAGCGCCGCGGCCGCCGGCTGTGCCTCGCGGACTTCTTCCGGCCGGAGGAGGCGGGGGAGACCGACGTCGTCGGTCTGCAGGTCGTCACCGTCGGCTCGCGCATCGGCGAGGAGACGGCCCGCATGTTCGAGGCCAACGCCTACCGCGACTACCTGGAGCTGCACGGCCTGTCCGTCCAGCTGGCCGAGGCCCTCGCCGAGTACTGGCACGCGCGCGTGCGATCGGAGCTGGGCTTCGCCGGAGAGGATCCCGCCGAGATCGAGGACATGTTCGCCCTGAAGTACCGCGGCGCCCGCTTCTCCCTCGGCTACGGCGCCTGCCCCGACCTGGAGGACCGCGCCAAGATCGCCGACCTGCTCCAGCCGGAGCGCATCGGCGTCCACCTCTCCGAGGAGTTCCAGCTCCACCCGGAGCAGTCCACCGACGCGATCGTGATCCACCACCCCGAGGCGAAGTACTTCAACGCCCGCTGAAAAGTCCGTCGGGGAAACCCGCTCGACGGCACATCGGCGCACCTCAGAGCGGCCCCCGGCGGTATGCACGATGTGCCCCGGACCACGCCGGATAAACGAGGCGCTTCGGCCGCGACAGTCGTACACTGGTCGGTCCACAGCAGGCCGGTTCCCCACCCGGGAACCGGCCTGCTCGCCCCTCAAGGAGGTGCGCCAGGATGACCAGTACGGTCCCCGCGCTCGGAACCCGTACGGCCGAAGGCTCAGCCCTGCAGGCCGTACTCCTCGACATGGACGGAACCCTCGTGGACACCGAGGGGTTCTGGTGGGACGTCGAGGTCGAGGTCTTCGCCGGCCTCGGCCACACCCTCGACGACACCTGGCGCCATGTCGTGGTCGGCGGACCCATGACCCGCAGCGCGGGGTTCCTGATCGAGGCCACCGGCGCCGACATCGACCTCGCCGAGCTCACGGTGCTGCTCAACCAGGGCTTCGAGGACCGCATCGAACGCGCCCTGCCGCTGATGCCGGGCGCCGCCAGGCTGCTGGCCGAGCTCTCCGAGTACGAGATCCCCACCGCCCTGGTCTCCGCCTCCCACCGGCGCATCATCGACCGTGTGCTCACCTCGCTCGGCCCCCAGCACTTCGCCCTGTCGGTGGCCGGCGACGAGGTGCCGCGCACCAAGCCGCACCCCGACCCGTATCTGACCGCGGCCGCCGGACTCGGCGTGGACCCGGCCAGATGCGCGGTCGTCGAGGACACCGCCACCGGTGTCGCGTCGGCCGAGGCCGCGGGCTGCCACGTGGTCGCCGTGCCCTCCGTGGCCCCCATCGCACCCGCCGCCCGGCGCACCGTCGTCACCTCCCTCGAAGACGTCGACCTGGCATTTCTGCGCGGACTGATCACCCTCTGATCGCCTTATGATCGCCACTCGATGACGGAAATGCGCTGAGCGTTCACCCAGCGTGCAGCGCCGATAGGACATGAATTCCCGGGGCTGGTGTGCGAGGGAATTCGAAGAGCGGCGGACGGCCGAATTACGGGACTGATCGCTGCCGTGGGGGATGTGAGGTTCCCCACTCATGCGGGCCTCGACAGGCCCTGCAAGCTGTGCTCTTCGCCCCTTTTCGGAGCGCGAGGAAGTGCCCTTGTGTCCCGATTGATGGAACGCTGCACGAATCCTTCCCGGGTCGGGTTTTCGGTCTGTCCGCAGCCGGTTTCGCTGCGTGATGGGGGCTCAACTCCGGTGACTGCGAACCGTCGTGCTGGTGCGGACTAACCTCGACGCGAGAACCATCGCCTCTACCCCCGTGATCCGCCGCGACACCCCTGCATGCCGGATACACGGACCTGAACAGCTCTGGAGAAACACGAGCATGAACCGCAAGACTTTGGTGCTGCCGGCCGTGGTCGGCCTGCTCGCACCCGTGCTCGCCGCGTGTGGCAGTTCCGACAGCAGCGGCAGCAGCGGGGACGCGATCGCCGTCGGCACCACGGACCGGTTCACCGCCACGAAGGACGCACCCGCGCCGCTCGATCCGGCGTACGCGTACGACGTCGGCACCTGGAACATCCTGCGCCAGACCGTGCAGACCCTGATGATCCAGCCGAAGGGCGAGGGCGACCCCGTGCCCGAGGCCGCGCAGAGCTGCGGCTTCACCGACTCGGGCAACGAGCGCTACGCCTGCACCCTGCGCGACGGCCTGAAGTTCTCCAACGGCGACAAGATCACCGCGGCCGACGTGAAGTACTCCATCGACCGCGCCCGCGCCATCAAGGCCGACTCCGGCGTCTCCGCACTGCTGAACACCATCGACACCGTCGAGACGCAGGGCGACAACCAGGTCATCTTCCACCTCAAGACCGCGGACGCCACCTTCCCGTACAAGCTGTCCACTCCGGTCGCGGGCATCATCAACCCCGACGACTACGAGAAGAACAAGCTGCGCGACGGCTTCGACGTCGACGGATCCGGCCCGTACACCCTCTCGGCCGACGTCAAGAACGACGAGATCGTCAAGGCGACGTTCACCAAGAACCCCAACTACAAGGGGACGCTGAAGGTGAACAACTCCAAGGTCGACATGATCTCTTACGCGGACGCCGACGCGATGGGCAAGGCCCTGGACAAGGGTGACATCGACGTCATGACCCGCTCCATGGCGCCGGAGCAGATCCAGAAGCTGTCCGCCGGCACGGACACGAACGAGGACCTGGTCGAGATGGCGGGTCTGGAGATCCGCTACCTCGCCTTCAACACCAACGCGCCGACCGTGAAGAACAAGGCCGTCCGCCAGGCCATGGCCCAGCTGATCAACCGCGGCGAGATCGTCGCCAAGGTGTACGGCACCCAGGCCGAGCCGCTCTACTCGCTGGTCCCGGCGAGCATCACCGGCCACTCCAACTCGTTCTTCAACAAGTACGGCGATCCGAGCACCGCCAAGGCCAAGGCCCTGCTGACCGCCGCCAACATCAGCACCCCGGTCAAGCTGACGCTGCACTACACGACCGACCACTACGGCTCGGCCACCAAGAAGGAATTCGAGGTCCTTCAGAAGCAGCTCAACGACAGCGGACTGTTCGACGTCACCATCAAGGGCTCGCCCTGGACGACGTTCGTCCCGGCCGAGCGCAAGGGCCAGTACGACGTGTGGGGCATGGGCTGGTTCCCGGACTTCCCGGACGCCGACAACTACCTCGCGCCGTTCCTCGACACGGACAACTTCCTCAAGTTGCCCTACCACAACAGCAAGATCATCAACACGCTGATCCCGGCGTCCCGCCGGGAGGCCGACCGCATCGCGGCCTCCTCCAACCTGACCGAGATCCAGGACATCGTCGCCGACGACGTCCCGATCCTGCCACTGTGGCAGGGCAAGCAGTACGTCGCCGCCCGCGGCGACGTCACGGGGACCGCGTACGCGCTCAACTCCTCCTCGACCCTTCAGCTGTGGGAGCTCGGCCGTGGCGTGAGCGGCTGATCTCTCTCGTCCCCGGGGCCCGGGGAGTGTGGCCCCGGGGTTCCGAACCCGACGAGAAGGCACAAGCAGTGAACATGCGTAACCAGTGGCCAGTCCTGCCCGTAGTGGCGGGGCTGGCCTCCGGCCTGTTGACCGGCTGCGGAACGGGCAGCTCAGACCCCGGGGGGACCGGCTCGTCCATCGTCATGGGAATGTCGGACGACGTCCTGGCCACCGACCCCGCCTCCGGTTACGACCCGGGTTCCTGGCTGTTGTTCAACAACGTCTTCCAGTCGCTGCTCAGTTTCCCCGACGGAGGCACGGAGCCCGAGCCGGAGGCCGCCAAGTCGTGCGTCTTCACCGACGCGTCCACCAAGGTCTACCGGTGCACGCTCAAGGACGGCCTCAAGTTCAGCAACGGTGACCCGCTCACCTCAGAGGACGTCAAGTTCTCCTTCGACCGCATGCTCAAGATCAACGACGCCGCCGGTCCGGCCATCATGTTCCCCATGCTGGACAAGGTCGAGGCGCCGGACGCCAAGACCGTCGTCTTCCGGCTCAAGGTGCCCGACGCCACCTTCCCGAGCAAGATCGCCTCCGGTGCGGGCTCCATCGTCGACCACACCCAGTACGACGCGAAGGGCCTGCGCAAGGACGGCAAGGCCGTCGGCTCCGGCCCGTACACACTGGACTCGTTCGGCGACGACCAGGCCGTCTTCTCGGTCAACGACCACTACAAGGGCAACGCGAAGGTGAAGAACTCCGGCGTGACGCTGAAGTTCTTCCACGGCAACCCGTCCGCCCTGAAGAAGGCACTGCTCGACAACAAGATCGACATCGCCTACCGGGGCCTCAGCGCGGGCGACATCGCCGACATCCAGAACGCCGACAACAACTCCGAGGCCGAGGTCGTCGAGGGCAGCAGCGCCGAGGTCCAGCACCTCGTCTTCAACATGAAGGACCCGGTCGCCGGAAAGCTCGGCGTGCGCAAGGCCATCGCCTACCTGCTCGACCGCGACGCCCTCATCAAGGACGTCTACCAGGGCACGGCCACCCCGCTGTACTCGATCATCCCGGCGGGCATCGCCGGCCACAACACGGCCTTCTTCGACACCTACGGCGCCAGCCCCTCACCGGCCAAGGCCGCCGCCGCCCTGAGGAACGAGGGCATCACCGGCAAGGTCAAGCTGACCCTCTGGTCCACCCCCTCGCGCTACGGCCCGGCAACCGACCAGGAGCTCAAGGCGATCGCCAAACAGCTCAACGCCAGCGGCCTCTTCGCCGCCGACGTGAAGTCCGTCGCCTTCGACCAGTACGAGAAGGACATCGCCAAGGGCAAGTACGGCGTGTACGTGAAGGGCTGGGTGCCCGACTACCCGGACGCCGACAACTTCACGGCCCCCTTCTTCGGCCGGGGCAACGTGCTGAGCAACCACTACAGCAACAGCACGATCACCGGCACCCTCATCCCGCGCACCGCCGCCGAGAGCGACCGCGCAGCGACCGACAACGACTTCGGCAGGCTGCAGGACATCGTCGCCGACCAGCTGCCCGTCCTCCCGGTCTGGCAGGCCAAGCAGTACGCGGTCACCCGCCAGAACGTCTACGGCCTCGAGTACTGCCTCGACGCCTCGACGGTCTTCCGCTTCTGGGAACTCAGCAAGGGCTGAGCGACGGCCCCATGCAGACGAAGGGCGCCCTCCGTGAGAGAGAGCGCCCTTCGTGTCGTACAGCTGCCGCTACTGCGCGCCGGGACGCACCAGCCCGCTCTCGTACGCATACACCGCGGCCTGCACCCGGTCCCGCAGCCCCAGCTTCGTCAGCACGTGTCCGACGTGCGTCTTGACGGTGGTCTCGCTGACGAACAGATCGGCGGCGATCTCGGCGTTGGACAGCCCGCGCGCCACCAGCTTCAGTACCTCCACCTCGCGATCGGTCAGCGTGTGCAGCGTGTCCGGCACGGGCTCGTCCCCGGAGGGCAGATGAGTGGCGTACTTGTCGAGCAGCCGCCGGGTGATGCTCGGCGCCAGCATGGCCTCACCGCCGGCCACCACGCGGATCGCCTGCACCAGCTCATTGGCCGGCGCATCCTTCAGCAGAAAGCCGCTGGCACCCGCCCGCAGCGCCTCGACCACGTACTCGTCGAGGTCGAACGTGGTCAGCACCAGCACCTTCGCCGGGCCGTCCCGCCCGGGCCCGGTGATCTGCCGGGTCGCCTCCACCCCGTCCATGCGAGGCATACGGATGTCCATCAGGACCACATCGGGCTGCAGCGCCCGCACCTGGTCGAGAGCCTGGAGGCCGTCTCCGGCCTCGCCGACGACCGCAAGGTCCTGCTCGGCCTCCAGAATCATCCGGAAGCCGGTACGCAGCAGCGGCTGGTCGTCGACCAGTAGGACGCGGATGGCCACGTAAGTCTCCTTCGCTAGTCCGGCCCCATTCTGCCCTGCGAGACGCCCGCGGACTCGGCCGCCCTCAGAGCAGGCGAACAAACCCCCGCCTCCCCGGCGACGCCGGGCACGTACCACGGCGCCGCGGTGGGCGCGACCGAGGAGACCGACGGGCTCGGCGAGGGCGAGGCCGATCGGTCGGCGTCGCGGCTCGTCGAGGAGCCCTCGTCGCGGCCGTCGGCGCTGCCGGGCAGGCCGCCCCACCGCACCGCCGGTCCCCGCCTCCGGGCGACCGGCAGGCTCATCCGCCGGCTGTGACCGGCAGCGGATACGGCGGGGGAGTACCGCCGAATTCCGGGCAGTGCGCCTGGTGGTCGCACCAGCCGCACAGCTTGGTGGGGCGCGGGCGCCAGTCCCCCGACTCCGTCGCCTGCCGGATCGCCTCCCACAGCGCCAGCAGCTTGCGCTCGACACGCTCCAGGTCGGCGAGGACGGGGTCGTAGGTCAACACGTCCCCACTGCCGAGATACACGAGCTGCAGCCGCCTCGGCACCACGTTCTTCAGACGCCACACCACCAGGGCGTAGAACTTCATCTGGAACAGAGCCCCTTCGGCGTACTCCGGCCGCGGCGCCTTGCCCGTCTTGTAGTCGACGATCCGCACCTCGCCCGTGGACGCCACGTCCACCCGGTCGATGATTCCGCGCAGCATCAGCCCCGAGTCCAGCTCCGCCTGCACGAACAGCTCCCGCTCGGCCGGCTCCAGCCGGGTCGGGTCCTCCAGCGTGAACCATCGCTCGACGAGCTGCTCCGCCTCGCCCAACCAGCGCGCCAGCCGCTCGCCCTGCGGATCGTCCTCGAACAGCTCCAGCACTTCCGGCCGGGTCTCCCGCAGCCGGTCCCACTGCCCGGGGATCAGGGACTTGGCGCGCGGCGCGGTCCGCTCCGCGGCCGGGGCGTCGAAGAGCCGCTCCAGCACCGCATGCACCAGCGTGCCCCGGGTCGCCGCCTCGCTCGGCTTCTCGGGCAGCCGGTCGATGACGCGGAACCGGTAGAGCAGAGGGCACTGCATGAAGTCACTGGCCCGCGAGGGCGACAGACTGGCGGGCGCTATGGCGAGGCGCGGGCTCGTGCCCGCCGCGTCGACCGGCGGCGCTGCCGCCGGCTCCACCGTCACCGGCGCATCCGCCTGCGCCATGTCGCTGCTGGGGGCCTGAGCCGCGCCCTCCGTACTCGTCTCCATGCCCCAGACCATACGGCCCGCCACTGACAGTGACCCGCCCGCGGCCGTGACAGCTGTGACGCCTGGGGAAAGAGAGGGGGTGCCGGGGCGGAACGCCTCCCGACGGCCGCATACCATCGACCCGAGACCCTTCCGCCCGGCAGGCGCGGAAGACGCTTCGAACGAGGGGACATCGTGGACGAGAGCGGCGGGAGCGGGCAGCCGCGGTCCGGCACCGACGAGCCGGCCGAGCACCACGCAGGGTCAGCGGCCCCGGCCGCCCCCGCGCCCACCCCGGCCCACGACCAGCCCCCGACGGCCGCCGAGGACAACCCCACGCCGGACAACGGCACGGACACCCCGGACACCGGCGAGCACGAAAGCCGATCCACCGCAGGCGACGCACCCGCCCCGGAAACGAGCCCCGCCGCAGCGAACAGCCCCGCGGACGACCGCACCTTCGCCCACTCCGGCACCGCCAAGAACCGCCCGCCCAAGCGCCCCCGGGAACCCGGGGGCGGCCTCCTCATGGGCCGCCCCTTCGGCGTGCCCGTGTACGTAGCGCCCAGCTGGTTCCTCGTCGCAGCCCTGATCACCTGGGTCTTCGGCGGCCAGCTCGACCGCGTCCTGCCCGAACTCGGCGCCGCCCGCTACCTCGTCTCCCTCTTCTTCGCCGTCGCCTTCTACGCCTCCGTCCTCGTCCACGAACTCGCCCACACCGTCGCCGCCCTCCGTTTCCAACTCCCCGTCCGCCGCATCCAGCTCCAGTTCTTCGGCGGCGTCTCCGAGATCGAGAAGGAAGCCGAGACCCCCGGCCGCGAATTCGTCCTCGCCTTCGTCGGCCCCCTCCTCTCCCTCGTCCTCGCAGGCCTCTTCTACGTCGCCCTCCAGCCCGTCGAGCCCGGCACCGTCCCCGGCGTCCTGCTCGCCGGCCTGATGATCTCCAACCTCATCGTGGCCGCCTTCAACCTCCTGCCCGGCCTGCCCCTCGACGGCGGCCGCATGCTCCGCGCCGTCGTCTGGAAGATCACCGGCAAGCCCATGAACGGCACCATCGCCGCCGCCTGGGTCGGCCGCGCCCTCGCCGTCTCCGTCCTCATCGGCCTCCCGCTGCTCACCCAGTCCGGCGCCCTCGGCACCACCGCCGAGGACAGCGTCGGCATGGACACCGTCACCGACGCCCTGCTCGCCGCCATCCTCGCCGCCATCATCTGGACCGGCGCCGGCAACAGCCTCCGCATGGCCCGCCTCAGGGAACACCTGCCGGAACTACGCGCCCGCAACCTCACCCGCCGCGCCGTCCCCGTCGAGAACGACACCCCCCTGTCCGAAGCACTGCGCCGCGCCAACGCCGCCGGCGCCCGCGCCCTCGTCGTCGTCGACCCCGAAGGCAACCCCCTCTCCCTCGTCCGCGAGGCCGCCATCGTCGGCGTACCCGAACACCGCCGCCCCTGGGTCGCCGTCAGCGGCCTCGCCCAGGACCTCACCGACGGCATGCGCATCTCAGCAGAACTCGCCGGCGAAGACCTCCTCGACGTCCTGCGCGCCACCCCCGCCACCGAATACCTGGTGGTCGAGGAGACCGGCGAGATCTACGGCGTCCTGTCCGCGGCGGACGTGGAACGCGCCTTCGTGAAGGCCATGGCCAGGCCCTCCTCCTAGACGGCCGGGCCCTCCTCCCAGTGGTCGGCGGCCCCCTCAAACCCCGGTAGTCTGTTCACATGTCCGAACCGACCGGTGCCGCCCGCAGGCGCGGGCCCTTCAAGGTCGGGGACCAGGTTCAGCTGACCGACCCCAAGGGCCGCCACTACACGTTCACGCTCGAAGCCGGGAAGAACTTCCACACCCACAAGGGTTCCTTCCCGCACGACGAACTGATCGGCGCTCCCGAGGGCAGCGTTGTCCGCACCACCGGGAACGTCGCCTACCTCGCGCTGCGCCCCCTGCTCCCCGACTACGTCCTGTCCATGCCCCGCGGGGCCGCCGTCGTCTACCCCAAGGACGCCGGGCACATCCTCGCCTTCGCCGACATCTTCCCCGGCGCCCGCGTCGTCGAGGCCGGCGTCGGCTCCGGCTCGCTCAGCAGCTTCCTGCTGCGCGCCATCGGCGACCAGGGCATGCTGCACAGCTACGAGCGCCGCGAGGACTTCGCCGAGATCGCCCAGCAGAACGTCGAGCGCTACTTCGGCGGCCCCCACCCCGCCTGGCAGCTCACCGTCGGCGACCTCCAGGACAACCTGTCCGACACCGACGTCGACCGCGTCATCCTCGACATGCTCGCCCCCTGGGAGTGCCTGGAGGCCGTCTCCAAGGCACTCGTCCCCGGCGGCATCCTGTGCTGCTACGTCGCCACCACCACCCAGCTCGCCCGGACCGTCGAGTCCATCCGCGAGATCGGTTCCTTCAACGAGCCGACCTCCTGGGAGACGATGATCCGCAACTGGCACGTGGAAGGCCTCGCCGTCCGCCCGGACCACCGCATGATCGGCCACACCGGCTTCCTGCTCACCGCCCGCCGCCTCGCCGACGGCGTCGAGCCCCCCATGCGCCGCCGCCGCCCCGCCAAGGGCGCCTACGGCGAGGACTACACCGGCCCCAACGCCGACGGAGGCGGCCGCTGACACGGCCGCACACCACACCCAACGAAGAGGCGCTGCCGCCGAGTTCCCGGACATCATCCGCAACTCGACCGCAGCGCCCTTCTGTTGACACCACGCCACAAACCGAACAAAACCGGCACTGCGCATTCGAGGAACCGAACACCCCGCCGTTCCCCCGCACTGTGACGTGTGGCACGATGCAGGCCACCCCCACCGGCACAGCCCTCACAGGAGACACTCCTAGTGCAGCAATCCGCCGTCCCGGAACTGGCACACACGCACACCCGCCCCATCCACTGGGTCGCCACCGCCACGGCCGTTTCAGGCGTCATGGCCCTCTCCTCGCTCCTGCAGCCCAACTCCGCGACAGCAGCCCAGACAGCCCACCCCCGGGCCAGGACCGCCCACACGGCGACCGCGCCCAGCACCACAGGAGTCGACTTCCCCATCACCTGCGGGCCGGTCAAAGCAGTCGTACAGAAAAAAGCCACCGGAGACCTCGACGGCGACGGAAACCCCGAAACCGTGGCCGTCGTGCACTGCGACGCCCCCATGGGCACCCCGCCCGACGGCGTCTACGTCCTCACACGCGCCGCGGACGGCGGCAAGCCACGCGTGGTGGCGACCCTGCTCGCCCCCAAGACCGGCGACACCGTCAGTGACTTCGCCGTACGCGACGGAGCAGTCCTCGCCACACTCCTCGGCTACTCGTCCGACGACGTCCCCCGCTGCTGCCCCGACGTCACCGACAGCGCGAAGTGGCAGTGGAAGAACGGCGCGTTCACCCGCTCCACACCCGCCGGAGCACACACCGTCTGACCCGCGCAACCCCCGCGTGTGAGATATCAGACAGCAGTAACAGGCAGTACCCGACAGGTCACTCCGCGTCCGGACCGTAGACCTCGACCCTGTCCGAAACGCGACGCACATGGATGCACTCGCCCGGACACTCCTTCGCCGAATCCACCACATCCGTGAGAAGCGGCAGCGGCACGGGCGTTGCAGCCCCCTTGGCCTGCAACAACTCGTCCTCCGCACCCTTCACATAGGCCAGCCCGTCGATGTCCAGCTCGAACACCTCCGGCGCGTACTGGGCGCAGATCCCGTCGCCGGTACACAGGTCCTGATCGATCCAGACCTCCAGCGCCTCACCGCCGACCACGGCCTCCTGCTGCACGCTCATGTCTCCTGCCGTAAAGGTGCCGAGCCCAACCGGGAATCCGGCCAGCTCTGACGGGTGTTGAACACTTCGACCCTACCTCCGGCGGCTTCCCAATCATGTTCGGTGGGTATTCCCCTGGCGTGAGGGAGAGCGCAAGGGTGAAGATCGGACACACCCCGACAGTCTTTGTGATCTAGGGGTTTCAATCGACACCCACCCAGGTAGGGTCTGGAAGCGTCCAGCTCCCCTTGGAGGAGGTGAGGACCGTGGCAGCCCACGACGACGACATGAACCGCGGCATCCGCCCGGGACGAGGGTCCGACGACCCGGCCGGGCAGATTGCCTACCTTGAGCAGGAGATCGCCGTCCTGCGACGCAAGCTCGCCGACTCTCCGCGACACACGAGGATTCTCGAAGAGCGGATCGTCGAGCTGCAGACCAACCTGGCCGGCGTGTCCGCCCAGAACGAGCGACTCGCCAACACGCTCCGTGAGGCCCGCGACCAGATCGTGGCCCTCAAGGAAGAGGTCGACCGGCTCGCACAGCCACCGGCCGGCTTCGGAGTCTTCCTCACGGCGAACGAGGACGGCACGGCCGACATCTTCACCGGAGGCCGCAAACTCCGCGTGAACGTCAGCCCCAGCGTCGACCTCGAAGAGCTGAGGCGCGGCCAGGAAGTAATGCTCAACGAAGCGCTCAACGTGGTCGAGGCCATGGAGTTCGAGCGCGTCGGGGACATCGTCACCCTCAAGGAGATCCTCGAGGACGGCGAACGCGCCCTGGTGCTCGGGCACACCGATGAGGAGCGGGTGGTACGGCTCGCCGAGCCACTGCTGGACGTGAACATCCGCCCCGGTGACGCCCTGCTGCTCGAACCCCGTTCCGGCTATGTCTACGAGATCGTTCCCAAGAGCGAGGTCGAGGAACTCGTCCTCGAAGAGGTCCCCGACATCGGCTACGAGCAGATCGGCGGCCTCGGCGGCCAGATCGAAGCCATCCGCGACGCGGTCGAGCTGCCGTACCTCTACCCGGACCTGTTCAAGGAGCACGAACTGCGCCCGCCCAAGGGCGTCCTGCTCTACGGGCCACCCGGATGCGGAAAGACACTCATCGCCAAGGCCGTCGCCAACTCGCTGGCCAAGAAGGTCGCCGAGGTCACCGGCCAGGCCGCCGGCAAGAGCTTCTTCCTCAACATCAAGGGCCCCGAGCTCCTCAACAAGTACGTCGGTGAGACCGAGCGGCAGATCCGCCTCGTCTTCCAGCGTGCGAGGGAGAAGGCCAGCGAGGGCACACCCGTCATCGTCTTCTTCGACGAGATGGAATCCCTCTTCCGCACCCGAGGCTCCGGTGTCAGCTCGGACGTCGAGAACACGATCGTCCCGCAGCTGCTCGCCGAGATCGACGGTGTCGAAGGCCTGCAGAACGTGGTCGTCATCGGCGCCTCCAACCGCGAGGACATGATCGACCCCGCCATCCTGCGCCCCGGCCGTCTCGACGTGAAGATCAAAATCGAGCGTCCCGACGCCGAGGCCGCCAAGGACATCTTCGGCAAGTACCTCACCGAACGCCTCCCCCTGCACGCCGACGACGTCGGCGAGCACGGCGGCAACAAGACGACCACCGTCGAGAGCATGATCCAGACGGCCGTCGAGCACATGTACGCGGAATCCGAGGAGAACCGCTTCCTGGAGGTCACCTACGCCAACGGTGACAAGGAAGTCCTCTACTTCAAGGACTTCAACTCCGGCGCCATGATCGAAAACATCGTCGGCCGCGCCAAGAAGATGGCGATCAAGGACTTCCTCGACCACAACGCAAAGGGTCTCCGCGTCTCCCACCTCCTCCAGGCCTGCGTGGACGAGTTCAAGGAGAACGAAGACCTGCCCAACACCACCAACCCGGACGACTGGGCCCGAATCTCCGGAAAGAAGGGCGAACGGATCGTCTACATCCGCACCCTCATCACCGGAAAGCAGGGCGCCGACACCGGACGCTCCATCGACACGGTGGCGAACACCGGTCAGTACCTGTAAAAAACAGGGCGGCTGCGGGTGCCCTCACCGGGTACCCGCAGTCGACTGTTTTTCAGGCCAAGACCGCAACAAGAGGCGCGCAAGGCAATGACGCAAATGATCTCCCCACCAGCGCAAAGCCGTTCTAGGCTCTTCGGTACCGCCGAGTCGCGCAGTGCGGGGACGGGCACCGCACACGCACCGGAGCGCCAGCGGTACTTGAGCGCCGCCCCCGACCGAGGGCAGCGCCGGGCAAGGAGGGCCGCATGACCGTACGGCGAGTAATGGGCATCGAGACGGAGTACGGCATCTCCGTCCCCGGCCACCCCAACGCCAATGCCATGCTCACCTCGTCCCAGATCGTCAACGCCTACGCGGCGGCGATGCACCGGGCCCGCCGGGCCCGCTGGGACTTCGAGGAGGAGAACCCGCTGCGCGACGCGCGAGGCTTCGACCTCGCCCGCGAGGCCGCCGACGCCAGCCAGCTCACCGACGAGGACATCGGCCTCGCCAACGTGATCCTCACCAACGGCGCACGACTCTACGTCGACCACGCACACCCCGAATACAGCTCCCCCGAGGTCACCAACCCCCGCGACGCCGTCCTCTGGGACAAGGCCGGCGAACGCATCATGGCGGAGGCCGCGGAGCGTGCGGCCGCGCTGCCGGGCGCCCAGCCGATCCACCTCTACAAGAACAACACCGACAACAAGGGCGCCTCCTACGGCACACACGAGAACTACCTGATGAAGCGGGAAACCCCCTTCTCGGACATCGTGCGCCACCTCACGCCCTTCTTCGTCTCCCGCCAGGTCGTCACCGGAGCAGGCCGCGTCGGCATCGGCCAGGACGGCCACGAACACGGCTTCCAGCTCAGCCAGCGCGCCGACTACTTCGAGGTCGAGGTCGGCCTCGAAACCACCCTCAAACGCCCCATCATCAACACCCGCGACGAGCCGCACGCCGACGCGGAGAAGTACCGCCGCCTGCACGTCATCATCGGCGACGCGAACCTCTCCGAGATCTCGACCTACCTCAAGCTGGGCACCACCGCCCTGGTGCTGTCGATGATCGAAGACGGCTTCATCGCCGTCGACCTGGCCGTGGACCAGCCCGTCCGCACCCTCCACCAGGTCTCCCACGACCCCACACTCAAGCGCCTCGTCACCCTCCGCAGCGGCCGCACACTCACCGCGGTCCAGCTCCAGATGGAGTACTTCGAGCTCTCCCGCAAATACGTCGAAGAACGCTTCGGCGCGGATGCCGACGACCAGACCAAGGACGTCCTGGCCCGCTGGGAAGACACCCTCAACCGCCTGGAGAACGACCCCATGAGCCTCGCCGGCGAACTCGACTGGGTCGCCAAACGCGAACTCATGGAGGGCTACCGGCGCCGCGACGGTCTCGACTGGGACGCCGCAAAGCTCCACCTCCTCGACCTCCAGTACGCCGACGTACGCCCCGAAAAGGGCCTCTACAACCGTCTCGCGGCCCGCGGCCGCATGAAGCGCCTCCTGGACGAGAACGAGGTCGAGAGGGCCCGTACGAAGCCCCCGGAGGACACCCGCGCCTACTTCCGCGGACGCTGCCTGGAGCAGTACGCGGACGACGTCGCCGCGGCCTCCTGGGACTCCGTGATCTTCGACCTCCCGGGCCGGGACTCCCTCCAACGCGTCCCAACCCTCGAACCGCTTCGCGGAACGCGAAATCACGTCAAGGAACTCCTCGACCGCTGCCGCACAGCGGAAGACCTGGTCAGGGTGCTGTCGGGCGGCTGAGGGAGTACACGGGACCGACCCGTCCCGGCAGGGTGGAAAACCCGACGTCCGGGAATCATCGAGATGGCCCCCGTACGTTGTAGCAACTGCGGGGCCGATGTCAGACCCTGCTTGTAGGGTCTGATCAAGAACGTCGAACCGAGCGGGGTGAGGGGTTATGGCGACCAAGGACACCGGCGGCGGCCAGCAGAAGGCGACGCGCTCCACGGAGGAGGTCGAGGAGGCGCCCGAGGCGCAGGCATCCGAAGACCTCAAGGAGCGCCAGGAGAAGCTGAGCGATGACGTGGACTCCGTCCTGGACGAGATTGACGACGTCCTCGAGGAAAATGCGGAGGACTTCGTTCGGAGTTTCGTTCAGAAGGGCGGCCAGTAACCTTCGAATCGAAGGTGGCGGGGGTATCTGGGCTTGGCAAGCGAAGAACGAGGGAAGCGCTGCTCGCGGTGCAAGGCGTCCAAGCCGCGGGCAGCCTTCGCTGGGAACAAGTCAGCCCGCGATGGGTTGCAGGCCTACTGCCGGGAGTGCTGGGCGGCCTACCACCAGGAGCGGCAACTGGCGAAGGGAAAAAACGTCCGGCCACGAGTGGAGACACCCGAGGGCCACAAGTTCTGCCGGAGCTGCGGGGAGGTCAAGCCCCACAGCGAGTGGCATCGCAATGCGACGGCCTCCGATGGCCTGTCAACGAGTTGCAAGGCGTGCCGGGCAGCCAAGGGCCGTGCGGGACATCTCAAGCGTCAGTACGGGATGACCGAAGCCGAACGGGACGAGATGGTTGCCTCTCAGATGGGGCTCTGCGTGATCTGTCTGAAGGCTCCGGCTGTGCATGTGGATCACTGCCATTCGACGGGTAGGGTCCGTGGCGTACTGTGCTTCAACGGCAATTCGGCCATCGGCAAATTGGGAGACGATCCCGACGCTGCCCGTCGGGTTGCTGCCTACTTGGAAGGATCCACGTGGAAGCCAACACTCGTAGCACCGGGCGTCTACCAGCTGCCTTCCTGACGCCTGGGTCGTCGTCCTTCATGGACTTCCTGTCCGATCATCAGCCGGAGATGCTTCCGGGGAACCGGCAGCTGCCCCCGACGCAGGGTGTGATCGAGGCGCCGCACGGGACGACCATCGTGGGTGTCACGTTCCCGGGTGGTGTCGTGCTGGCCGGTGACCGTCGCGCCACCATGGGCAACGTCATCGCGCAGCGGGACATCGAGAAGGTGTTCCCGGCCGATGAGTACTCGGCGGTGGGTATCGCGGGTACGGCCGGTCTGGCTGTGGAGATGGTCAAGCTGTTCCAGCTGGAGCTGGAGCACTTCGAGAAGGTCGAGGGGGCGCAGCTCTCGTTGGAGGGCAAGGCGAACCGGCTGTCGACCATGATTCGTTCCAACCTGGGCATGGCCATGCAGGGCTTGGCCGTGGTTCCCCTCTTCGCGGGTTTCGACGTGGACCGCGCGAAGGGGCGCATTTTCTCGTATGACGTGACGGGCGGCCGCTCCGAGGAGCATGGGTATGCGGCCACGGGCTCCGGTTCGATCTTTGCGCGCGGTGCCATGAAGAAGCTTTTCCGTGACGACTTGTCCGAGGCCGAGGCCACGACGCTCGTGGTGCAGGCTCTGTATGACGCGGCTGACGACGACTCGGCGACTGGTGGTCCCGATGTCGCCCGCCGGATCTATCCGATCGTGACCGTGATCACCGAGGACGGCTTCCGTCGGCTGACGGAGGACGAGTCCTCCGAGATCGCCCGCTCGATTCTGGCGCGGCGGCTGGAGCAGCCTGACGGTCCGCGGGCCGCTCTGCTGTAGCCGGGTGACCGGCTCTTACGAAGGTGATCGCGTGACTTCGACAGAAAGGGACGGATAACCGGTGTCGACGCCGTTCTATGTCTCACCCCAGCAGGCCATGGCCGACCGGGCGGAGTACGCCCGCAAGGGCATCGCCCGTGGTCGCAGCCTGGTCGTGTTGCAGTATGCCGACGGCATCGTCTTCGTCGGCGAGAACCCGTCCCGTGCGCTGCACAAGTTCAGCGAGATCTATGACCGGATCGGTTTTGCGGCCGCCGGCAAGTACAACGAGTACGAGAATCTGCGGATCGGCGGTGTGCGGTATGCCGATCTTCGTGGTTACACCTATGACCGTGATGACGTGACCGCTCGCGGTCTCGCCAACGTCTATGCGCAGACGCTGGGCACGATCTTTTCCAGTGCGGCCGAGAAGCCGTACGAGGTGGAGTTGGTCGTTGCCGAGGTGGGCGAGACGCCTGAGGGTGACCAGATCTATCGGTTGCCGCATGACGGGTCGATCGTGGACGAGCACGGTTCGGTCGCGGTCGGTGGTAATTCTGAGCAGATCAGTACCTATCTCGATCAGCAGCACCGTGAGGGTATGTCCCTCGCGGAGGGGCTGAAGCTGGCCGTGCAGGCTCTGTCCCGCGATACGAACGGTACGCAGCGGGAGATCCCCGCCGAGCGTCTGGAGGTCGCGGTGCTGGACCGTACGCGTCCGCAGGCCCGGAAGTTCAAGCGGATCGTGGGGCGCCAGCTGGCCCGGCTTCTGGAGGTCGACGGAGCGTCCACCGAGGCCGAGAGCAGCGCGGAGGAGGGCTCGGACGAGGAGTAGTCCGCCTCACCCCCACCCCGCTCCTTGTGTGCCCCGGTCGTCGATGCGGCCGGGGCACAGGGCGTTCAGGAGGGGCTGGGCGGGGCCGTGGAGCCCCGTACGACCAGTTCGACGGGGATGTCGCCCGCCTCGGGCAGACGCCCCTCCAGGACGGCCAGCAGGGCTTTCATGCCGTGCTCGCCGAAGAGCTCGGCATCGAGGCGTACGGTCGTCAGTTCGGGGTCGAGGGCGGTGGCGAGGGCGAGGTCGTCGAGGCCGGTGACTGAGATGTCGTCGGGGATGCGCAGGCCGAGGCGGCGGGCTGCCTTGTAGGCGCCGGCGGCGAGTTTGTCGTCGTCGCAGACCAGGGCGGTGGGTCGTGGTCCGGGGGCGGACAGGGCTGCTTCGGCGGCGGTCAGGGCGCCGTCGATGGAGATCGGGGCGCGGGCCGTCCGTAGTGATGTGCCCGGGACGGCGCCGACTCGTGCGGCCAGTTCACGCGCGCGCACCTCGAAGGTCCAGGACGCCACGTCTGCCGCCAGGTGCAGGAAGCGGCGATGGCCCAGGCCCAGCAGGTGTTCGGCGACCTGGCGGACTCCGTCCGTGATGTCGAGGTTCACTGTGGCCGCGCCCAGACTGCCCTGCGGGTCGCTGTCGAGCATCACCAGGGGGAGTTGGTCGCCGCGGATGGCGGTGAGGGCGTCGGCGGCCATGGAGGAGGCGATGACGCCGTCGAGGGCGGCCTGGGCGGAGGCGAAGGGGTCGCGGGCGGGGCCGATGCCTTCGGGGGAGGGGTAGAGGACGACGCCGAAGCCGTGGTCGGCGGCGACGCGGGCGGCGCCTGTGTACACGCCGGCGAAGAATTCCGTCGTCAGTGCCGGGACGACGAGGAGCACGGTGCGGGTGCGGCCCAGGCGGAGGTTGCGGGCGGCGAGGTTGGGCCGGTAGCCGAGGTCGCGGGCGGCCTCTCGTACGCGTTCGGCGGTCGCGGCCGAGACGCGGCCGCGCCATTTGTCGCCGAGTACCAGGGAGACCGCGGCCTGGGAGACGCCGGCGGCCTGGGCGACGTCTCGGCTGGTGGGGCGGGTGCTGCCTGGTGCCACCGTGGGCCTGCTCCTTGTCTTCTGGTCGTTCGCCTCGGGGCGCTCCAGCCCTGCGGCTCACTCCGGTCGTCTGGACTGGTGAACAGCGCACATGGTACGTATGAGAGCGGACGTTATACGTAAAACTTCCGGCGTTGGTCCGGGTGAGGGGAGCGGACATGGCTGCGGGATACGTGGAGATCCTCAGGACCCGGCACGCCGCGCGTCTGCTCGCCGGCACGCTGGTGGGGCGGCTGCCGTGTGCGGTCGCTGCGATCGCGGTCGTGCTGTTCGTGCGGGCGGAGGGCGGAACCTACAGTCTGGCCGGTGGGCTCGCGGCGGTGTACGGGGTCGCCAACGCGGTGGGGCAGCCGTTGCTGGGGCGGCTGGTGGATCTGTACGGGCAGCCGCGTGTTCAGCTGCCCGCCGCGCTCGGCTCTGCCCTTGCCATGTCCGGGTTCGCCTTCGTCGGCATCGATCCGCCGGTGCTCGCGTACACGTGCGTGGCGCTCGCCGGGCTGTTCACTCCGCCCTTGGAGGGCGGTCTGCGGGCGCTGTGGTCCTCGGTGCTGCGCGGCGAGGGGCAGGTGCAGACGGCGTACGCGTTGGATGCCGTCGCCCAGGAAGTCATGTTCACCGTCGGCCCGTTGCTGGTGACGCTGTGCGTGTCGTTGTGGTCGGCTCAGGCGGCGCTGGTGCTCATCAACGTCGTCGGAGTGCTGGGCGCCCTCTCCGTGGTCGTCTCACCGCCCTCGCGCGCGTGGCGTTCGGCGCCGCGGGAGGCGCACTGGCTGGGTGCGTTGCGCTCGCCGGGCCTGCTTGTGCTGCTGGGTGCGTTCCTGGCGGTGGGGATGGCGCTGGGTTCCATTGCGGTCGCGGCCGTGGCGTATGCGGACGGTCATGGTGGGGATGCGGTGTACGGCTGGCTGATGGCGGCGATCGGCCTCGGAGCGCTCGTGGGTGGTACGGCGTACGGAGCGCGGCAGTGGAGTGGTGCGCCGGAGCGGCGACTGCGGGTGCTGGTAGCGCTTCTGGCGGTGTGTTATCTGCCGCTCACTCTGATGCCGGGTCCGGTGGTGATGACGGTGCTTGCGACGGTTGCGGGGCTCTTCCTTGCGCCGTGTCTGGCGTGTGCGTTCGTCCTCGTCGACCGGCATGCGCCGCGTGGCACGGTCACCGAGGCGTTCTCGTGGATTGTGACGACGTTCACGGTGGGTTCCTCGGTGGGAACGGGCCTGGCGGGCCCGGTCGTCGAGTGGGGCGGGGCGGTGTGGGGGTTCGCCGTGCCGGGTGTCGCTGGGGCCGTGTCGCTGCTGGTTCTGCTGGCCACCGGGCGGGTCCTCGCAGCTCCCGCGGGGCGTGCGGTGGTTGCGGCTTCATCGGAAAATGATCCAAACCGTGCCGTCGAACCCCGTTTCAGCTCAGGGGATCGGGCGTAATGTTCAGTCATGGACCGCCGCATTTTCGGGCTGGAGAACGAGTACGGCGTCACGTGTACGTTCAGGGGACAGCGCCGCCTGTCTCCCGACGAGGTGGCGCGGTACCTCTTCCGCCGTGTCGTGTCATGGGGCCGCAGCAGCAATGTCTTTCTGCGAAACGGCGCCCGCCTCTATCTCGACGTGGGCTCACATCCGGAATACGCGACACCGGAATGTGACAACGTGACCGAGCTGGTCACCCACGACAAAGCGGGCGAGCGCATTCTCGAAGGACTCCTGGTGGACGCCGAACGACGCCTGCACGAGGAGGGAATCGCGGGCGACGTCTACCTCTTCAAGAACAACACCGACTCGGCGGGCAACTCCTACGGCTGCCACGAGAACTATCTCGTCGCACGCCACGGGGAGTTCTCCCGGCTCGCGGACATTCTCATCCCGTTCCTCGTCACGAGGCAGCTTCTGTGCGGTGCCGGCAAGGTGCTGCAGACTCCGCGGGGCGCGGTGTACTGCGTCAGTCAGCGGGCCGAGCACATCTGGGAGGGCGTCTCCTCGGCGACGACCCGTTCCAGGCCCATCATCAA
This sequence comes from Streptomyces sp. NRRL S-646, assembly GCF_000720765.1. Lineage (GTDB taxonomy): Bacteria > Actinomycetota > Actinomycetes > Streptomycetales > Streptomycetaceae > Streptomyces. The sequence goes on along the minus strand of NZ_JODC01000019.1, from coordinate 121,692 downwards.
CACCCGCGACGAGCCGCACGCGGACGCCGAGCGCTACCGTCGCCTGCACGTCATCGTGGGCGACTCGAACATGTCCGAGACGACCATGCTGCTCAAGGTCGGAGCGACCGACCTGGTGCTGCGCATGATCGAGGCGGGCACGGTGATGCGGGACCTGACCCTGGAGAACCCGATCCGGGCGATCCGTGAGGTCAGCCACGACATCACGGGCCGGCGCAAGGTGCGCCTGGCCAGCGGCCGCGAGGCGTCCGCGCTCGAGGTGCAGCGCGAGTACTACGAGAAGGCCGTGGACTTCTGCGAGCGTCGCGGTATCCGCACCGGCATCGTCGAGCAGGTCCTGGAGCTGTGGGGCCGCACGCTGGACGCGATCGAGGCGGAGGACCTCGACCGGATCGGCACCGAGATCGACTGGGTGATGAAGTACAAGCTCATCGAGCGGTACCGGGCCAAGCACAACATGACCATGTCGCATCCGAGGGTCGCGCAGATAGACCTCGCGTACCACGACATTCACCGTCGTCGTGGCCTGTACTACCTGCTCGAGAGGAAGGGTCAAGCGGCGCGGATCTGCAACGACTTGAAGATCTTCGAGGGCAAGTCCGTTCCGCCGCAGACCACTCGGGCCCGGCTGCGCGGTGACTTCATCCGCAGGGCCCAGGAACAGCGCCGGGACTTCACGGTCGACTGGGTCCATCTGAAGCTCAACGACCAGGCGCAGCGCACGGTGTTGTGCAAGGACCCGTTCCGTTCCGTGGACGACCGGGTGGAGAAGCTGATCGCAGGAATGTGAGCTATGTGAACAACGCGTTCCGGTGAAAGGCCGGAACGCAACACGGGCGCCGTACGTTTCCCGTACGGCGCCCTTCTCACGCCGTAGAGTTGCGCGCACGCCATCCACAAGATCGACCGATACGAGGCCTTTACCGTGCGCCGACGCTCACTTCTCATCGCCGTACCCGCAGGACTGGTCACACTCGCCGGATGCGGTGACGACAAGTCCGCCTCGAGCAAGGCCGAAGCGAGTCCGTCGCCCTCTGCACCGGCCACGTCCGCCGCGCCGCCGCCGAAGATCGTCGACGGACCGCTGCCGGCGATCACGGCGGGCACGAAGTTCGGTGAGAAGCCGACCGTCGCCAAGGGCACCGGCCAGCCGTCGAAGAATCTCGCGGTCAGGACGCTCATCGCGGGCGGCGGGCAGACGGTCGCGGAGAACGACTATGTGCAGGCCCATTACCTCGGCCAGATCTGGAACACGGCGAAGGTCTTCGACAACTCCTACGACCGCAAGACGCCCCTGATCATCCAGCTCGCCGAGGGCAGCATCATCGACGGCTGGCGGTACGGCCTGACGGGCAAGAAGACCGGCAGCCGCGTCCAGATGGCTGTCCCGCCCACCTGGGGGTACGGCACGTCGGGCAACTCGCAGGCGGGTATCAAGGGCACCGACACGCTGGTGTTCGTGGTGGACGTGCAGGCCACGTTCAACGCCAAGAGCTCCGCCAAGGGCACGGACGTGCCGCAGAAGGACGCGGCGCTGCCCAAGGTCGGCACCAACACCGACGGCGCGGCGCCCTCCATCGACGTACCCAAGAAGACCGCGCCCACCAAGCTGGTGGCGAACTACATCATCGAGGGCGACGGCCCCGTGGTCGGCGCACAGGACAGCGTGCTCGTGCAGTACAAGGGCGTGTTCTGGGACTCGGGCAAGGAGTTCGACTCGACGTACAGCCGCAAGGCGCTGACGTCGTTCGGGCTGCAGCAGGTCGTCAAGGGCTGGGGACAGGGCCTGACCGGCAAGAAGGTCGGCAGCCGGGTCCTCATCGTCATTCCGCCGAAGCTGGGCTACGGCGACAAGCCGCCGGCCGGCAGCGGCATCAAGAAGGACTCCGTGCTGGTCTTCTCGGTCGACATCCTGGCCAAGATGTAACGGCTCGGTGATGTAAGACTGTGCGTGTTGCCTTTCCGAAGACAAGCAGGAGCTAGAGACGTGAGCATCGAGAAGCCCGAGATCGACTTCCCGGGCGGCGAGCCCCCGGCGGACCTCGAGATCAAGGACATCTGGGAGGGCGACGGCGCTGTGGCGCAGGCGGGCCAGACCGTCACCGTCCACTACGTGGGCGTCGCCTTCAGCACCGGCGAGGAGTTCGACGCGAGCTGGAACCGCGGGACGCCGTTCCGCTTCCCGCTCGGTGGCGGCCGTGTCATCAAGGGCTGGGACCTGGGTGTGCAGGGCATGAAGGTCGGCGGCCGTCGTCAGCTGACGATCCCCGCCCACCTGGCCTACGGCAACCAGAGCCCGACGCCGGCGATCAAGCCGGGCGAGACGCTGATCTTCGTGGTCGACCTCGTCGCGGTCTGATCGTCGCCGCGACCGGACCCGATCACCTGGGGCCCATGCCTGTCCGGGCATGGGCCCTCGGCTTTTGCCACGCCACCTGGGGGCGGTACGGTCATCGTCCGTAAGCACCATAGGGAGGCGAAGGGCGTCGATGGCCATTGCCAAGGCCGAGCGGCTGATGAACCTGGCGCTGTGTCTGCTCGGGACGCGGCGGCCGCTCAGCAAGCGCGAGCTTCGTGAGTCCATCGAGGCCTACCTCGAGGCGGGCAGTGACGACTCCTTCAGCCGGATGTTCGAGCGGGACAAGGACGATCTGCGCGAACTCGGCCTGGTCATCGAGACGGTGGAGAACCTCGACGGCGAGGTGGGCTATCTGGCCCGCCGTGACAGCAACCGCCTGCCGCCCATCACGCTCGACGCCGAGGAGGCCGCCGCTCTCGGTCTCGCCGCGAAGGTGTGGCAGCAGGCCCGGCTGGCGGGTGCGGCCAGCGGCGCCCTGCAGAAGCTGCGCGCGGCAGGGATGCCCGAGGACGTCGACCCGTATGAGGCGCACGGCGCGCTTGAGCCCCGTATCCCTGTGCACGAGGTCGCGTTCGAGCCGCTGATGCTGGCCTGCCGTGATCGCCGCCCGGTCGTCTTCGACTACCGCAAGGCCACCGCCGCCCACCCCGAGCCCCGGCATGTGGAGCCGTGGGCGCTGGAGTGCTGGCGCGGCCACTGGTATCTGGCCGGCTGGGACCGCGACCGGGGCGCCGAGCGGGTGTTCCGGCTGTCGCGGATCACCGGCAAGGTGCGCAGCCGCAGCGGGCAGTTCACGACCGAGATTCCCGATGTCGTCACCGTCCGCGAGACCGTGGCGAGCTGGGCGGGGGAGACCGCGGACCGCTCCGCGCTGATCCGGCTGCGCTCGGGCGCGGGCTACCCCCTTCGGGCGAAGGCCACCGCGGTGCGGGAACTCGGCGACGGCTGGGACGAGTTGGAGATTCCGTACGGGCATGGGCTGGACGCCTGGCTGGTGGAGTTCGGGCCGGACGTGGTGGTGCTTGAGCCGGCCGAGCTGCGCGCGGACGTGGTGGACCGGCTGCGTGCCGTGGCCAAGGGCTGAGGGGGAGCGAGCAGGACAGTGGCAGGCAAACCGGTCAGGCCCGTGAACGCCATCGACCAGACCCGGCGGATGCTCTCCCTGGTGACGTATCTGAAGGAGCGCCCCGGGGCCCGGGTCGAGGACGTCGCGCGCGCCTTCGGCATCAGTGAGGACGAGCTGGTCTCCGACCTGGATGTGCTGCCCATGTGCGGCACCAGCTTCCGCGGTGGCGACCTGCTCGACATCGACACCGACGGCGAGCGCATCTGGTGGCGCAACCCTGCTGCCCTCGGCGAGGAAACAGCGGAACCGCTGCGGCTGGCCGCCGACGAGGCGACAGCGCTGCTGGTGGCCGCACGCGCGGTGTCCACCCTGCCCGGGCTGCGGGAGAGCGACCGCCAGGCGCTGTTGCGGGCCAACGCCAAGCTGGAGGCCGCGGCCGGTGAGGCGGCGGGCGCCAGCGCCCGGCTGTCGGTGACCTTCGAGGCCGAGGGCGGTGTCTTCGCCGACGTCGACCGGGCGATCTCGGAGCGCCGCCGCCTGTGGATCCGCTACTACTCGCCCGCGCGTGACGAGCTCACCGAGCGGGAGATCGACCCGATCCGGCTCGTCAGCGTCGGGCACACGTACGTGGAGGCCTGGTGCCGGCGCTCCGAGGCGCGCCGCACCTTCCGGCTCGACCGGGTCGCCGAGATCAGGATCCTGGACGAGCCGTCCGCACCGCCCGAGATCGAGCTGCGGGACCTGTCGGAGGCGCTGGTGCAGCCCGCCGCCGAGGACCCGGAGGTCGTCGTCGAGGTCGGCCCGGGCGGCCGCTGGGTCGCCGAGTACTACCCGCACGACAGCGCGGATGAGCTTCCGGACGGCGGGCTGCGTATCACCCTGCGGACCCCGGATCCGGCGTCGCTGCGGCGGCTGGCGCTGCGGCTCGGGCGGGACGGCCGGATCGTCTCGCCGCCCGAGCTGGCCGACAGCGCCCGGCGGGCGGCCCGTGAGGCGCTGGCGGCGTACGACGGGGTCGAGGCGCAGGCGCCGCACGGAGAGCACGCGGTTCACGACGGGTAGTCCGGCAGGCGGGAGTGAGCTGGAAGGGGCGTCGGCCGTGGGGCCCCGGAGGCGATCGACCTAGGGAAGAGGAGCAGGGGCTTTGAGCGAGTCGTCGGTGTCTGGTGCGGGGGGCATGTCGGTGGCGGCCGCCTTCGCCGGGATGAGAAGCGTGTCCCCGGTGACCTTCCGGGCCGGCTGCCCGGACTGCCGCGGCAGCTTCGAGCTCGCCGCCGCGGCCCTGCGCCTCGCGATCGGCGCCAGCAGCCGCACGACTTTTTACTCCTTCACCTGCCCCGACTGCGGCGCCTCGGTCCGCAAGCCGGCGGGGGAGCGGATCGTCGAGCTGCTGACCGGCGGCGGGGTCAGGACCTTGCGGACCGTCTAGGCTCGACGTCATGTTCTGGCCGATGTTCGCGGTAGCTGTGGGTTTTCTGGGTCTCGCCGTCCTCGGAGTGTTCGCCGTGCGGGTGTTCGTCGAGGCGCAGCGCCTCGGCCGCCAGGTCACGGACTCCGCGAGCCGTATCAACAAGGCCGCCGAGGACCTCGAGCGGGCGGCCGTGAGCACCGCCCGCGCCGTGGACTCCCTCTGATTGCTGCTGCGTGAGGCTGAGTACTGCTGTGCGAGGCATGTGAGTCGTGCGGCCCAGGCGGTTTGGGTCACTTCGACCTGTCACCGGGGCCACCCTGGCGGGTACGCTGCTGGTCGCGGCCCGGAGAACGAGGCCCGGACCGCTGACCGGGAGTACGCACGGGGATTGCCTCACGTTTACCCCTGAGCGTTACGATCGCTGTGACACGGCTGATCGGACACATGTCCGACCAGTCGGACAGCACCCCACCCCAGCCGCCTCGGTGAGAAGGTAAAGACTTATGTTCGGAAGGCTCGGCGCCCCCGAGATCATTCTCATCCTTATCGTCGTCGTTCTCCTTTTCGGCGCCAAGAAGCTTCCCGACATGGCGCGCTCGCTCGGCAAGTCCGCTCGCATTCTCAAGAGCGAGGCCAAGGCGATGAAGGAAGAGGGCAGCAGCACGGCCACCCCGGCCGGCCCGCCCAACAACGACGAGCAGCCCCCGGCTCAGCGCACCATCCAGGCCGCCCCCGGCGACGTGACGAGCTCGCGCCCGGTCAGCGAGCCGACGGACACAACCAAGCGCTGACGCAGGGCCGGACGCCCCCGGCCTGCCGCACGAGATGAGGACGTGGGTTGCTCAAGTCTGCCCGCAACACGGAGAAGGATCCCGAGGGGCGAATGCCGCTCGTGGATCACCTTCGTGAGCTCCGCAACCGGCTCGCGAAGGCGATGCTGGCGATCGTCGTCGTCACGATCTTCGCCGCCTTCTTCTACAAGAACATCATCGAGTTCTTCACGAACCCGATCCTGGACTCGGTGGGGTGCAAGTCCACTCTGGCCGAGCTGGCGCAGCGCCGCAGTGGCACTTGCGCCCGCATTGTGCTGAACGGTTTGCTCACCCCCTTCACACTCGCCCTCAAGGTTTCCCTGATGGCAGGCGTGATCTTCGCATCCCCGGTCTGGCTCTACCAGCTGTGGGCGTTCGTCGCTCCGGGACTGCACCGACATGAGAAGAAGTACGCGCTGGCCTTCGTGGCGACCGGTGTCCCGCTGTTCCTCGGTGGTGCGTTCTTCGCCTACGAGACGCTGCCCACGATGGCGAAGGTCCTGCTCGGGTTCTCGCCGGCTGACCTGGACAACCAGCTTCCGTTGGACGATCTCCTCGATCTGATCGTCCGCATGGTGCTCGTGTTCGGGCTCTCCTTCGAGCTTCCCCTGCTGCTGGTCATGCTGAACCTGACGGGCATACTCACGGGTAAGCGCATGCTCAGCTGGTGGCGGGGCATGATCATGGGGATCACTGTCTTCGCGGCCGTGGCCACACCGAGCACCGACCCACTGACGATGCTGGCGCTCGCCGGACCGATCTGGGTGCTGTACTTCGGCGCGGTCGGGTTCTCCCTGATGAACGACAAGCGCAAGCGCCGCCGCGAGGAGGAGGGCCCCGCCGACGACGAGGCCTCCGACCTTGACCTCACTCCCGAGGACATCGGCGAGGTGGAGACGGTCTCTGCGAACCGGGCGCTGCCCGAACAGTCGAGCACCGAGCGGGTCAACGGCTACGACGACGTCACCTGAGCATCACCCAGGGACAACTGCATGAGCGAGGGCCGGACGGAAGACCCGTCCGGCCCTTGTGCTGTGCGCGGCGAGGGGCCGGGAACGGATAATGATCGTCCTGTTGTCAGTGCGGCCCGGTACGCTCGAAAGCACGATGACAGAGGACCTCTCCCCGGCTGAGCGGTACGCGGCTGCCCGCAGGCGCGCTGCCGACCAGGCCACCGCGCTCGCCTCCTTCCGCGAGATGTACGACTTCGGCCTCGACCCGTTCCAGATAGAGGCCTGCCAGGCGCTCGAAGCGGGCAAGGGCGTGCTGGTCGCCGCGCCCACCGGCTCCGGCAAGACGATCGTGGGCGAGTTCGCCGTCCACCTCGCACTGATGCAGGGCAAGAAGTGCTTCTACACGACACCCATCAAGGCGCTGTCGAACCAGAAGTACGCCGACCTGTGCCGTCGCTACGGGGACGGCATGGTCGGGCTGCTCACCGGCGACAACAGCATCAACCCCGAGGCCCCGGTGGTCGTGATGACCACCGAGGTGCTGCGGAACATGCTGTACGCGGGCTCGCAGACCCTTCTCGGCCTCGGCTACGTGGTCATGGACGAGGTGCACTACCTCTCCGACCGCTTCCGCGGCGCCGTATGGGAAGAGGTGATCATCCACCTGCCCGAGTCGGTGACTCTGGTGTCCCTGTCGGCGACCGTGTCCAACGCCGAGGAGTTCGGTGACTGGCTCGACACCGTCCGTGGCGACACCGAGGTGATCGTCTCCGAGCACCGGCCCGTGCCGCTCTTCCAGCACGTGCTCGCCGGGCGGCGGATGTACGACCTGTTCGAGGAGGGCGAGGGCCACAAGAAGGCCGTCAACCCCGACCTCACGCGCCTGGCCCGCATGGAGGCCCAGCGGCCCTCCTACCAGGACCGCAGACGCGGTAGGGCGATGCGTGAGGCGGACCGCGAGCGGGAGCGCAGACAGCGTTCGCGGGTGTGGACCCCGGGCCGCCCCGAGGTCATCGAGCGGCTCGATGCCGAGGGCCTGCTGCCCGCCATCACCTTCATCTTCAGCCGCGCCGCCTGCGAGGCCGCCGTACAGCAGTGTCTGTACGCCGGGCTGCGGCTCAACGACGACGAGGCGCGGGGGAAGGTGCGCGCTCTCGTCGAGGAGCGCACCGCCGCCATCCCCACCGAGGACCTGCACGTCCTCGGGTACTACGAGTGGCTGGAGGGCCTGGAGCGCGGTATCGCGGCCCACCACGCGGGCATGCTGCCGACGTTCAAGGAGGTCGTCGAGGAACTGTTCGTCCGCGGCCTGGTGAAGGCCGTGTTCGCCACCGAGACCCTCGCGCTCGGCATCAACATGCCTGCCCGCTCGGTGGTGTTGGAGAAGCTCGTCAAGTGGAACGGCGAGCAGCACGCCGACATCACGCCCGGTGAGTACACGCAGCTGACCGGCCGTGCGGGCCGGCGCGGCATCGACGTCGAGGGACACGCCGTCGTCCTGTGGCAGCGCGGGATGAGCCCCGAGCACCTCGCGGGACTGGCCGGCACGCGCACCTACCCGCTGCGCTCCAGCTTCAAGCCGTCGTACAACATGGCGGTCAACCTGGTCGAGCAGTTCGGCCGGCACCGTTCGCGTGAGCTCCTCGAGACGTCCTTCGCGCAGTTCCAGGCCGACAAGTCGGTCGTCGGCATCTCCCGGCAGGTGCAGCGCAACGAGGAGGGCCTGGAGGGCTACAAGGCCTCCATGACCTGCCACTTGGGCGACTTCGAGGAGTACGCGCGACTGCGCCGCGAGCTCAAGGACCGGGAGACCGAGCTGGCCCGTCAGGGTGCGGTCGAGCGGCGTGCCGAGGCCGCCGTCGCGCTGGAGAAGCTCAAGCCGGGTGACGTCATCCATGTGCCGGCGGGCAAGTACGCGGGCCTGGCGCTGGTGCTGGATCCGGGGCTGCCGGCCGGGCGTTCCAACGGCCACCGGGGCTTCGAGCACCACGACGGGCCGCGTCCGCTGGTCCTGACCGCCGAGCGGCAGGTCAAGCGGCTCGCGTCGATGGACTTCCCGGTGCCGGTCGAGGCGCTGGAGCGGATGCGCATCCCGAAGTCCTTCAACCCGCGTTCCCCGCAGTCGCGTCGGGACCTCGCCTCCGCGCTGCGCACCAAGGCCGGGCACATTCCGCCGGAGCGGGCCCGCAAGAAGCGCTCCCAGGCCGCCGACGACCGCGAGATCGCAAGGCTGCGGACCGCCATTCGCGCACACCCCTGCCATGGGTGCAACGACCGTGAGGATCATGCCCGTTGGGCCGAGCGGTATCACCGGCTGCTGCGGGACACCTCGCAGCTGGAGCGCCGTATCGAGGGCCGCACGAACACGATCGCGCGGACCTTCGACCGGATCGTGGCGCTGCTGACCGAGCTGGACTACCTGCGCGGTGACGAGGTCACCGAGCACGGCAAGCGGCTGGCACGGCTGTACGGCGAACTCGACCTGCTGGCCAGCGAGTGCCTGCGCGCCGGGGTGTGGAACGGGCTGGGCCCTGCCGAACTGGCCGCGTGCGTGTCGGCGTTGGTGTACGAGGCACGGGTGGGCGACGACGCCATGGCGCCGAAGCTGCCCTCCGGTCAGGCGAAGGCCGCGCTCGGCGAGATGGTGCGGATCTGGGGGCGCCTGGACGCCCTGGAGGAGGACTTCCGGATCACCCAGACCGAGGGCGTGGGGCAGCGGGAACCGGACCTCGGGTTCGCCTGGGCCGCCTACATGTGGGCCAGCGGCAAGGGCCTCGACGAGGTGCTGCGGGAGGCCGAGATGCCGGCCGGGGACTTCGTGCGGTGGTGCAAGCAGGTCATCGACGTGCTCGGGCAGATCTCGGCGGCGGCCCCCGTCTCAGGCGGGGAGAGCTCGACGGTCGCGAAGAACGCACGCAAGGCGGTCGACCTGCTGCTGCGCGGAGTGGTGGCCTACTCGTCGGTGGGCTGAGCCGCCGACCCCCGCCAGGGCCGAACCGGCATCCCGGACCGCCTGCGCGAGGCGGTCCGGGAAGGCCGTGCCCTGAAGGGGCGCTGGGGCCCCCGCAGACAGATCACCGCACATCCCGCGGAGCGCTCAGCGGCTCAGGTACGCCCGCCAGCCGCCGTACGACGTGATGTCCTCGGCGTCCGTGAGGGCGGACGGTTCGCACAGGAAGCCGGGGACCTGGGTGCCGTCCGCCAGTTGCACGCCGCCCAGGGTCATCGGGCGGGGGAGCGCCGCCAGCAGGCGGCCCAGGCCCGCCGCGGGGAGAGTCCAGACCTCCGCCTCGATCGCCGTGCCGCCCTCGCCGACGTGGACGAGGCCCGGCTTCGGTGGCGTCGTCCGCAGGGCGTACAGGCGGTAGGCGGGGGCGGTCGTGGTCGTGCGGTCCAAACGGGCGCCCAGGGTCAGGAGTTGGGGGTTGAGGGGCTGGCCCGACAGGTGCGCGCCCACCACCGCCACCTGTGTGTCCGGCTGGAGCAGTGCGGCGATCCGCGCCAGGCGGTCGTCCGTGAACGCCGGGCCGATCAGCATCACGCCGAACGGCAGGCCGTCCACCTCGCCCGCCGGGACGGCGAGGGCGGACAGGTCGAAGAGGTTGGTGGAGTTGGTGAAGCGGCCCAGGCGGGCGTTGGCGCCGAGCGGGTCGGCGGCCACCTCGGCGAGGGTCGGATGGCCGGGGGTGGTGGGCAGCAGCAGGGCGTCCGTGTCGGCGAGTTCCGCCAGGGCACGGGCACGCAGCGCGGTCAGGCGGTCGGTGTCGGCGTAGAGCCGGTGAGCCGGGATGTCGCGGGCGCGGGTGATGATTCCGGCGACGGTGGGGTCCAGGCCCGCGATGCCGTCCGCGATCGCCTTGTCGACAAAGCCGCCGACCGCCGTATAGCGCTCGGCGACGAACGCGCCCTCGTAGAGCATCGCCGCGGCCTCGGTGAAAGGGGCCAGATCGAGGGTGCGGATGTCGGCTCCGGCCGCTTCGAGCTGCCGTACCGCCGCCTCGTACGCCTCCGCCCAGCCCTCGTCCAGCTCGCCGAGCTGTTCCCGGGGCGGGACCGCGATGCGCCACGGTCCGGGGGTGCGCTGGGGGAGCGGCGGGAGTTCGCGGTCCGGCGGGGAGGTCATGAAGGACAGCGCCTGTTCGGCCTCCGGGAGGGTGCGGGCGAACACCGTCACGCAGTCGATGGAGGCGCAGGCCGGGACGACTCCCGCCGTGGGGACCAGACCGCGGGTCGGTTTGAGGCCGACGATGCCGTTGAACGCGGCCGGGACCCGGCCCGAGCCCGCGGTGTCCGTGCCCAGCGCGAGGTCGACGATGCCCAGGGCCACGGCGACGGCCGAGCCGGAGCTGGAGCCGCCGCTGATCCGGGCAGGGTCGTGCGCGTTGCGGACCGCGCCGTGGGGCGAGCGCGTGCCCACCAGGCCCGTCGCGAACTGGTCCAGATTCGTCGTGCCCAGCACGACCGCGCCCGCCGCGCGCAGGCGGGCGACGACCGGAGCGTCCGCCTCGGGCTCGTAGGCGTACGCAGGGCAACCCGCGGTGGTGGGCAGACCGGCCACGTCGATGTTGCCCTTCGCCGCGAGCAGGCGTCCGGCAAGGGGCAGTTGCTCACCCGCCGCCACGCGGGCGTCGATCGCGTCCGCCTCCGCCTCGACCTCGGCCTGCGGGCGCAGGTCGATCCAGATCTCGGGACGGTCCACTGCCTCGATGCGGGCGTAGGCGGCACGGACACGGTTCACAGCGGACATCTCTTGCTCCTCGGTGTGGTTCACTCATGCTCGCCTCGCGGTGTGCGCGCCGGTCACCGCCGCTGACCTGCGTTTCTGCCGGGGGTCCGGGGGTTGCCCCCCGGATGGATGCAGTACGGCGCCGGGGCCAGGACGAGCAGTGCCGTCCCCGCCTCCACCTGGTCGCCCGGTCTGGCCAGGATCTGCGCCACCACGCCGTCCATCGGCGCGTGCACCCTGGACTCCATCTTCATCGCCTCCAGGGCGAGGAGAGGCTGCCCGGCGCTCACCTCGTCGCCCGGCTCGACGTTCAACTGCCACACGGACGCGGCGAATTCGGCCTCCACCAGACGGCCACCCGCCGGGACGGTCACCTCGGCCGGAGGAGTGGCCGGTGTGTCCGCCGCCTCGGCCCGGGCGAACTCGCCGGCGGCCTCCCATGCGTCCCGCTCCGCGGCGAAGGCCGTCCGCTGCCGGGTCCGGAACTCACCGATCGACTCGGCGTTCTCGTCCAGGAAGGCCTGGTACTCGGCGAGCGAGAAGGTGCCCTCCTCGATGCGCGGCACGAAGCGGCCGGACGTGATGTCGGCGCGCAGGTCCAGGAGTTCGTCCTCGTCCACCGGGTACCACCGGATGCGGTCGAAGAAGCGCAGCAGCCAGGGCGAGCCCGGCTCGAACGCGCCGCGCTGCTGCCACCCCGACCACACCTGCGTCGTACGGCCCACGAACTGGTAGCCGCCCGGGCCCTCCATGCCGTAGATGCACAGGTACGCCCCGCCGATGCCGACCGAGTTCTCGGCGGTCCAGGTGCGTGCCGGGTTGTACTTCGTGGTCACCAGGCGGTGGCGGGGATCGAGCGGGGTCGCCACCGGGGCGCCCAGGTACACGTCTCCCAGGCCCAGTACGAGGTACTCCGCGTCGAAGACCGTGTCGTACACGTCGTTCACCGACTCCAGGCCGTTGACCCGGCGGATGAACTCGATGTTCCACGGACACCACGGGGCGTCGTCGCGGACACCCGCCATGTAGCGGGCGATCGCCTCGCGGGTCGCCGGGTCGTCCCAGGAGAGGGGGAGGTGGACGGTGCGGGAGGGGACGACGAGTTCGTCCGTGGGCGGTAGCGTCGCCGTGATCTCCCGGACCCCGGCGAGGAGGTGATGGAGCGGCAGGCGGCTCGGGTCCGTCCGGATCTGCAGGGAGCGGATGCCCGGTGTGAGGTCCGTGATGCCTTCGGGTCCCTCCTCGGCCACCGCCTCCATCAGCGCGTGGACGCGCATGCGCAGCGCCAGGTCGAGCTGCATGGGCCCGAATTCGACGAGCAGGTTGTCGTCGCCGCTGCGGCGGTAGGTGATGTCGCCGTCGCGGGCCAGTACGCCGCCGTCCACGATGTCCACGCGGGGCGAGCCGTCGACGGTCACCGGCGCGAAGCGCACCGTGTCGCCCGGGCGCAGCTGGCCCAGCTTCCACCGCTCCCCGCTCAGAACCGTCGCCGGACAGACGAACCCGCCGAGCGAGGGGCCGTCCGGGCCGAGCAGCACCGGCATGTCACCCGTGTAGTCGACGGCGCCGACGGAGTACGGGGTGTCGTGGATGTTGGACGGGTGCAGGCCCGCCTCGCCGCCGTCGGTACGGGCCCAGCGCGGCTTGGGGCCGACCAGTCGTACGCCGGTGCGGGCCGAGTTGAAGTGCACCTTCCACTCGGCGGCGTAGAAGTCGCGGATGTCGTCCTCGGTGAAGAACTCCGGTGCGGCATGGGGGCCTTCGACGGCGCCTATCCGCCATGTGGCGGTGAAGGACGGGCGGTCTTCGGCAGGCACCGGGGCGCCCTCGCAGACCGTACCGCCGTGCAGGACGTCGCCCGTGCGCAGCGCCCGGCCGCCGTGTCCGCCGAACCGGCCCAGTGTGAAGGTGCTCGCGCTGCCGAGGAAGGCCGGTACGTCCAGGCCGCCGGCGAAGAGCACGTACGTGCGCAGGCCGTGCCGTGTGGGTGCGCCGATCTCCAGTACGGCCTCTGCGGGCACCGTCACCGGTTCCCACTGCGCGACCGGCATGCCGTCGACCGTGACCTCGGCCGGAGCTCCCGTCACGCACACCGTCGTCGGGTGGGTGAACCTCAACGACGGCCCCTGGAGCGTGCATTCGAGGCCGGGGGCGCCCTCCTGGTTGCCGAGCGCCCGGTTGCCGAGCCGGAAGGACAGGTCGTCCATCGGACCGCACGGCGGCACGCCGACCTGCCAGTAGCCGGTACGGCCCGGCCAGTCCTGCACGGTGGTGAGGGTGCCGCCGGAGACGACCTCGATACGCGGTGTCGGGTCGGTCACGGAGGCCAGCGTCGCCGTGGAGTGACCGGCGGCCTTGAAGTCGGGGTGGTCCAGCGCCGCGCGCACCAGGCCAAGGTTGGTCTCGATGCCGTCGACACGGGTGCGGGCCAGCGCCTCGTCCAGTCGCTGGAGCGCGTGGGCGCGGTCGGGGCCGTAGGCGATGACCTTGGCGAGCATGGGGTCGTACGAGGTCGTGACCTCGGTGCCGGTCTCCACCCAGCCGTCGACCCGGACGCCCGTCGGGAACTCGACCCGTGTCAACAGGCCCGCGCTGGGCCGGTGTTCGCGCGAGGGGTCCTCGGCGTAGAGGCGGGCCTCCACGGCGTGGCCGCGGGGTGCGCCCGGTTCGCGTACGACCTGGGACTCGCCGCGGGCCAGGCGCAGCATCCAGGCGACGAGGTCGACGCCGTAGATCTCCTCCGTGACCGGATGTTCCACCTGGAGGCGGGTGTTGACCTCAAGGAAGTACGCTTCCTCGCGGGCTGCGTCGTAGACGAACTCGACGGTTCCGGCGGAGCGGTAGCCGACCGAGGCGCACAAGTCGCGGGCGTTTGCGGCGAGTTGCGCGCGAACGCGGTCAGGGAGGCCTGGGGCGGGGGCCTCCTCCAGCACTTTCTGGTTGCGGCGCTGGAGGGAGCAGTCGCGGTCGCCGAAGGTGACGACCCGGCCCTCGCCGTCGCCGAAGACCTGCACCTCGACATGGCGGGCGCGCTCGACGAGCCGCTCCAGGAAGACACCCGCGGAGGAGAAGGAGGCGGCGGCTACGCGCTGCACCCGCTCCCAGGCGTCGGTGAGTTCATCGGCGCAGCGACATGCCGACATACCGATGCCGCCGCCACCGCCGGTCGCCTTGAGCATGACGGGGTAGCCGATCACGGCGGCCTGAGCGAGGGCCTCGTCCACGGAGGCCAGCAACCCCGTCCCCGGCGCCAGCGGCACCCCTGCCGCCGCGGCCGCCGCCCGCGCGGTGTGTTTGGCGCCGAACAGCTCCAGTTGCCCGGGCGTCGGGCCGACGAACACGATCCCGGCGTCCTCGCAGCGGCGCGCGAAGGCCGCGTCCTCGGACAGGAAGCCGTAGCCGGGGTGAATCGCGCCGGCGCCGGTGTCCTTCGCCGCCTTCAGCACCAGGTCGGCGTCGAGATACGACTCCTTCGCGGGCGCCGGACCGAGCCGCACCGCCTCGTCGGCGAGCCGGACGTGGGGGGCGGAGCGGTCCGGGTCGGCGTACACGGCGACCGTGCGCAGGCCGAGTTCGCGGGCGGTGCGGATGATCCGGACCGCGATCTCGCCCCGGTTGGCGACCAGCAGCGTGTCGAAGCTCATCCGGCTTCCCCGATCGTCATCTCCACCGCCGTCGGCTCGAAGCCGTTGCACGGGTTGTTGATCTGGGGGCAGTTGGAGACCAGGACGAGGACGTCGCGCTCGGCGCGCAGGGTCAGCTTCAGGCCCGGCGCCGAGAGGCCGTCGACGATGCCGAGCGTGCCGTCCTTCTCGACGGGTACGTTCATGTACCAGTTGATGTTGGATACGAGGTCGCGCTTGCCGAGGCCGTGTTTGGCGCCCTCCGCCAGGAAGTTGTCCACGCACGCGTGCTGGGACCAGGTGTGGTGGCCGTAGCGGAGGGTGTTCGACTCCTTGGAGCAGGCGCCGCCGACCGTGTCGTGGCGGCCCACGTCGTCGGCGGTCAGCGTCATCAGCGGGGTGTGCTCGTTGGACATCAGCACGCTGCCCCTGGTCAGGAAGATGCTGCCCTGGGCGTGGATGGTGTCGGGGGCGCTGTAGCGGACGGAGGTGTCGTGGGCGTCGTAGACGAGGAAGTCGACGGCCTGGTTGCCGTGCAGGTCGGTGATGGTCAGCGTCTCGCCCGCGCGGATGACGCAGGACCAGGCGGAGCGGGCGGGAACCACGGTCTTCGTGCTCATGCGAGCCCCCTCGCGGCAAGGAATTCGGCGGTGTTGAGGAAGGCGCGGCGGCCCTCGGGCGTGGCCTCCCACAGCGGATCGCCCGGTTCGGTCGGCGCGGCGCGCCAGGCGAGGACCTCCAGCGGGGTGCTGACGTAGTCGGGGCGTGGATCGGCCGGGTGCGGCACATTGGCGATCAGCACGGTGACGTCCTGTTCGGCGCGGAGCGTGACGCTGCCGCCGGGGCCGGCGGACCCGGTGAAGTCCAGGGACCCGTCCTCACGCACCTCCACGCCCTGGAAGAACGACAGCGAGGGCGGCAGGTCGCGCGTCTGCAGGCCGTTCTTCGCGGCCGCCAGCTTGAACAGCTCGCGGCCCGCGGGGGAGGAGGACTGCGGGGTGCCGTCGCCGTAGCGCTCCGTGTTGCGTACGAGGGTGGAGGTGCCGCACAGCGCGTCGTGCCGCCTTGAGGTGTCGGTGACGACACTCGCGAGGACGCGCCCCTGGTCGGACAGGAGGAGCCGGCCGTCGCCGAGGTAGGCGTTCCACTGGACCTTCACCGTGTCGGCGACGTTCAGCCGCTCCCAGGGCCGGTCGGCCACGAACAGCAGCAGATGGGCGCAGGCCTCGCCGTGCAGGTCGGTCAGGCGCAGCTCGGTGCCGCGGGCGAGCACCCGGTGGGTGTAGTTGCCGCCCGCGACCGTCTCGGCCCAGACCAGATGGCCCGCCGCGCAGGGCGGGTCCGGCCAGGCGGCGGCCGGGACGACGGGCATGGCCTCGGCGTGTGTGCCCTCCTGGGCGCGTGCGTGGTCGCGGGCTCCGTATGTGGTCGCTGTCGCCATCGCGGGACCTCCGGCTCCGGTGTGGTCTCTTCCGGGTTGTTTCTGTCGCCCGACAGAAATTAGGAGCCGGGCGGGTCACGGGCATTGCCCGCGCGTTGCCGGTGGGTTACCGAGCCCTCACGAAGCCGGTCCGGAGATCGCCCGGAGATCGTTCCGCCCGGCCGTGTGCGAGGATCGAACGCATGGGAACGCCGGGTGGAGCAGGCGGCCGCCGGGTCGGCAGGCCGCGGGCCGCGCAACGGCCGGACAGCGGCCTCTCGCCGCGCGACGAACTGCTCGCGGCCGCCGCCGAGTTGTTCACCACCCGTGGCTACGCGGCCACCACCACCCGTGCGGTCGCCGAGCGTGCGGGGATGCGGCAGGCCTCCATGTACCACTACGTCTCCGGCAAGGAGGAGCTCCTCGCCGAGCTGCTGGAGTCCACGGTCACGCCCTCGCTGGCCTGCGCCCGACAGCTCCTCGCCGAGGATGCGACCCCGCCCGAGGGCCGGTTGTGGGAGCTGTGCCGGACGGACGTGGAGCTGCTGTGCGGCGGCCCGCACAACCTCGGCGGGCTGTATCTGCTGCCCGAGGTGCGCGCCGAGCGGTTCGCCGGCTTCCACGCCGTGCGCGCCGAACTCAAGGACGCCTACCGCCAGTTGCTCGCCGCCACGGCCGCCGGGAGCGCGCTCGCCAAGAACGAGCTCGATCTCCGTACGGACCTGTTGTTCGGTCTGATCGAGGGCGTGATCCTCGTGCACCGCTCCGACCCCGAACGCCCGGTGTCGGTGTTCGCCGAGGCCACGGCGGACGCGGCGCTGCGGATCGCCGGCGTCTGACCGACCGGCGCGGAAGCTGATCTTCACTCGTCACGGTGAGTGTTTTTCGTACTTCCGTACGTCGTGACGCGGCGTGTTCGAATGGGCGCTGAGTGTGCAAATGGAGCCGAGAGTACCCCTTGGTCCGGTCCCATTTCAGGTGCTTGCTGAATATGACACGGCGATGATCCGGTCGGACTAAGCTCGCCCGCAGCGCACCGAGTTGAGGTGTATTCGTGCGCTTGTTCCCAAAAATACCGAAGATCCAGCGCAGTCCCATGCGTACCCCACTTGCAAGCTCCCCAGACACCCAGCCGATCTTTTTCAGAGGGCCTACATGGTGAGTGTTCAATCCCCTCCCGGGCGCCGTGAACTTCCTTACGCGCGCGTGCTGTTGCTGCCCGCCATACTGATGGCCGCAGCGACCGGAGCAGCCGTCGCCCTGGTGGCCGTACCGGCCCGCGCGGCCGTCGTGTGGTGCGGCGCCGTCGCCACGCTCCTGGTGGTCGCGACGACGGCCGAAGCGGTACGCCGCGGCCGAGCCCTGCGGGCCGTGCGCGAGGAGAGCGCCCGTCACCGTGCGTACACGGAACGGCGCATCGCCGGACACGACCAGGAGATCCACCGCCTCACGCACGAGATCGTCCCCACCGCCATCGAGTACCTGCGCGGCGGCCATTCCCCCAGAGAGGTGGTCCGCCTACTCGGCGACATCGACCCCGCCTACCGCGACCTGCCCAAGGCCCAGGTGGCGTTGGTCAGGCGGATGCTCGACATCATCGACACCGAGGAAGCCCTGCGGGACTCCTCGCAGCGCTCCTTCGTCAACATCGCCCGCCGCGTCCAGGCGATCGTGCACCAACAGGCCAAGGAACTCCGGGAGATGGAGGAGGACCACGGCCGCAACCCCGAGGTCTTCGACGACCTGCTGCGCATCGACCACGGCACCGCGCTGATCGGCCGCCTCGCCGACTCCATCGCGGTGCTCGGCGGCGGCCGCCCCGGCCGCCAGTGGCCGCAGCCCGTACCGCTGTACAGCGTGCTGCGCGGCGCCATGTCCCGGATCCTGGAGTACCGGCGCATCTCGCTCGACAACATCGCCAAGGTCAACATCCGCGGCATCTCCGTCGAGCCGGTCATCCACGCCTGCGCCGAACTCCTCGACAACGCCACGCGCTACTCGCCGCCGCAGACCAAGGTGCACGTCATCGCGACCGAGGTGCAGACCGGCATCGCCATCGAGATCGAGGACGCCGGCGTCAGCCTCAGCGAGGAGGCCCGCGCCAAGGCCGAGGCCATGCTGGAGCGCGCCCAGGCCGGCGTCGACCTCCAGGAACTCGGCGACTCCCCCCGACTGGGCCTGGCCGTCGTGGGCCGCCTGTGCAAGGCGTTCGACATGCAGATCTCGCTGCGCGCCTCCGCGTACGGCGGTGTCCGCGCCGTCCTCGTCATCCCGCGCGTGATGGTGACCAGCGACGAGGCGCCCGGCCTCGCCCACGGCATCGGCGCCACCGCGGCGCCCAAGCTCGAACTCGGTGCGCTCGAAGGTCCCAAGCGCGCACCGAAGCGGCGGCGTCCCACCAGCCCGCGCATCCCGGCCGGCGTGTCCATGGAGGACGAGATCCCCGAGGTCACCGAGTGGACCGCGGGCGGCCTGCCGCAGCGCCGCAGCCGGGTCAAGATCCCGCTCAGCCAGCGGCTCGCCGAACAGGCCGCCGCCGAAGAGGCCGAGCGGGAGGCCCGGGCGAGCAGGCCTGCCTGGGCGACGCCCGTGCCGGAACCGGAGCCGGAGACCAAGGAAACCGAACCCGGGCTGTGGGTCGAGGCGTTCTGGGAGGGCCTCAAAGGCGACCCGGACCCGACCGCATTCACCCAGCCGACCAACGAGCCGGCCCATATCGAGGCCGACGACGAGAGGGACCACAAGTGATCCAGCAGCGAGCCAACTTCGACTGGATGCTCAAGGATCTCGCCGACGGAGTACCGGGCATCGAGATGATCGTCGTGCTCTCCGCCGACGGCCTGCGCATCGCTCGCTACGGGGGCGATCCGGACGCCGCCGACCGCGTCGCCGCGGCCTGCGCGGGGCTGCAGAGCCTGGCGGGTGCCGTCGCCCATGAGATCCCGGGCAGCGACGGACGGATGAAGCTGGTCATCATCGAGATCAACGGCGGCTACTTCTATCTGATGGCCGCGGGAGCCAACGCCTACCTCGCGGTGCTCTCCGACGTGGTCGCCGAACCCGGTCTGATGAGCAACCGCATGCGCGATCTCGTCGTACGCATCGGGGCCCATCTCACCAGCCCGCCCCGGCGCAACGGGCAGACCGTATGACTCCTCCGCAACGCCGGCGGCGATACCCCAGTCAGGAAACCGCGGAACCTCCCCCGACACCTGCCAAGGAAGGCCAGCAGGGTGACACGAAGGCCCCGGAGCGGCTGTACGTCGTGGCCGGGCCGGACGGGGAACGCGCCGACATCGACCTCGTCACGTTAATCGTGGCGCGCGCCGACCCGCCGCCTTCCGCCACCCCGGAGCAGACGGCGATGCTCCGGCTCTGCACGGCCCCCCTCTCGGTGGCCGAGCTCTCGGCCTATCTGAGTCTGCCGTTCAGCGTGGTGACCGTGCTGCTGACCGAGATGCTGACGGCAGAACTGGTGCAGGCGCGCGCCCCGATCGTCCGGCAGGCGCTCCCCGACCGTTCCCTTCTCGAAGCGGTGATGCATGGACTTCAAAGGCTCTGACACCATCCCCGGACCACGAACAGCGGATCATCTGCCGCACACGGCCCAGGCCGCGGTGAAGATCGTGATCGTGGGCGGCTTCGGAGTCGGCAAGACGACGATGGTCGGCTCGGTCAGCGAGATCAGGCCGCTGACCACCGAGGAGACCATGACGCAGGCCGGCGTCGGGGTCGACGACAACTACGGCTCCGAGTCCAAGACGGCCACCACCGTGGCCATGGACTTCGGCCGCATCAGCATCACCGACCAACTGGTGCTCTACCTCTTCGGCACCCCCGGCCAGGAACGCTTCTGGTTCCTGTGGAACGGGCTGTTCGAGGGCGCGCTCGGCGCGGTCGTACTGATCGACACCCGGCGGCTCGAGGTCAGCTTCGACGTCATCGGGCGGCTGGAGGAGCGCGGCGTGCCCTTCGTGATCGCCGTCAACTCCTTCCCCGACGCCCCCCGTTACCCCGTCGCCGACCTGCGCGCCGCGCTCGACCTGGCCGAGGAGATCCCGATCATCGACTGCGACGCACGCCGCCGGGCCTCCAGCCGGGACGTCCTGATGACGCTGCTGCGCTTCCTGCATTCGCTGGCCAGGGCGAAGGCGTCCACCTGAGCCACGCACCGATCGAGCCGGGCCGTACGTCACCCCGTCCCGTCCCCGAGCCGTACGGCCCCGCCCCCCTGCACGACCTCCCCCACGTCTGCGGCTTCGTCCGAGCCGCCCGGACCGGGGGAGCCCATCACTTCATGTACACCGGATCCACTTCAGCTTCGGAGCGATCATCGTGAGGCCTGAACCCTTCTCCCCGACCGGTACGGACGAGTCCATGGCCGGCCCGCCCCCCGGCTGCCCCGCGCACGGCATCGGCCCCGACGGGCTGCGACGACTGTACGGCCCCGAGGCGGAGGACCTCGGAGCCGTGTACGAAAAGCTCCGTGCCGAGCACGGCACCGTGGCCCCCACGCTGCTGCACGAGGACGTGCCGATCTGGGTGGTGCTCGGCCACAGCGAGAACCTGCAGATGGTGAGCAGTCCCTCGCTGTTCAGCCGCGACACCCGGTTGTGGACCGCCCTGCAGGACGGCACGTTCAAGCCGGACCACCCGCTCATGCCGCACGTCGCGTGGCAGCCCATCTGCTGCCACGCCGAGGGCGACGAACACCTGCGGCTGCGCGGGGCGGTCACCGGCGCCATGTCGACCATCGACCACCGGGGCATCCGCCGCCACATCAACCGCGCGACCCAGCACCTCGTCAACCAGTTCTGTGAAGAGGGCCGGGCCGACCTGGTCAGTCAGTTCGCCGAGCACCTGCCGATGGCGGTGATGTGCGAGATCCTCGGCATGCCCGAGGAGTACAACGACCGGCTCGTGCAGGCCGCCCGCGACATGCTCAAGGGCACCGAGACCGCCATCGCCAGCAACGCATACATCATGGAAACCCTGATGCGGCTCACGGCCCGCCGGCGTGCCGTACCCGAGGACGACTTCACCAGCCACCTGATCAACCACCCGGCGGGGCTCACCGACGAGGAGGTCGGCCAGCACCTGCGTGTCGTCCTGATCGTCGCGTTCGAATCCACCGCCAACCTCCTCGCCAACGTGCTGCGAGTGGTCCTCACCGACCCCGGCTTCCGTGCCCAGCTCAACGGCGGCCAGATGACCGTGCCCCAGGCGGTCGAGCAGTCCCTGTGGGACGAGCCGCCGTTCAGCACGATCCTCGGCTACTTCGCCAAACAGGAGACCGAGCTGGGCGGACAGCGCATCCGCAAGGGCGACGGCCTCCTCCTGGGCATCGCACCGGGCAACGTCGACCCGCGCGTACGCCCCGACCCGTCGGCCAACATGATGGGCAACCGCTCCCACCTCGCCTTCAGCGGCGGACCTCACGAATGCCCCGGCCAGGACATCGGCCGTGCCATCGCCGACGTCGGCGTCGACGCGCTGCTGAGCCGCCTCTCGGACATCCAACTGGCCTGCGAGGAGAGCGAGCTGCGCTGGCGGGCGTCCATCTCGAACCGGCACCTGGTGGAGCTGCCGGTCCACTTCGAGCCGAAGCCCCAGCAGGACGTGAAGGCGCTGCCCGGCCACGCCCCGGTCCCGTCGCAGCGCACCGACTGGGAGATCGGCACCAAGCAGCCCGAGCCGGCGGCCGCTGTCGCGGAACCCCAGCCGGCCGCACCGCCCAAGGCGGCGCCCGCGCCTGAGGAACCGGCCCGCCCGAAGGGCGCCTGGCGTCGCTTCCTGCTGTGGTGGCGCGGCTACTGACCGGCCCAGTCGCCGTAGGAGCTCCAGGCAGCGAGGGTTCGGGCACTGCGGAACCGGTGCTCCGCCCCTGTGACCGGATCGGTGAACTCCAGTGCCCGCGCCAGCAGTTGGAGCGGGCGGCGGAAGTCACCGGCCGGCACGGGGGCGGTCACCACGGGGTAGAGCGGATCGCCGAGGACGGGCACGCCGAGCGCGTTCATATGGACGCGCAGCTGATGGGTCTGCCCGGTGCTCGGAACGAGCCGGTATCGCCCCAGCCCGTCGGCCCGGTGCTCCATCAGCTCGACGCGGCTCACGGCATTGGGCTCGCCTTCGACCTCGCGGGCCGCCAGGACTCCGCGCTCCTTGACGATCCGGCTGCGCACGGTGCGCGGGAGGTCCAGCGCAGCGTCGTACCGGGCCACTGCCTCGTACTCCTTCGACACCCGCCTGTCACGGAAGAGTGACTGGTAGGCGCCGCGCTCCTCGGTCCGCACGGTGAACAGCACCAGCCCGGCCGTCAGCCGGTCCAGCCGGTGCGCCGCGCCCAGCGTCGGGAGGCCCAGCTCTCGTCGCAGCCGTGCCAGGGCCGTCTCGGCGACATGGCTCCCGCGCGGGGTGGTGGCCAGGAAGTGAGGCTTGTCCGCCACGACCACGTGCTCGTCCCGGTACACGACGTCGACGGTGAACGGCACCCGCTCCTCATCCGGCAGCTCCCGGTGGAACCACACGAACATCCCCGGCACATACGCCGCGTCCCGCGGCACGGGATGCCCGGAGCCGTCCACGATCCGCCCCGCGTCCAGCATGGCGTCGATCACCCCGGCCCCGGCCGCGAGCCGCGCCACCAGATGATCCCGTACGGTCGCCCACTCGTCCCCGGCCGGCAACCGCACGCGCACGGGGTCCACCCCGTCGCGCTGCGGCAGGGGAGAGGGCGGAGGTGGCGTACGGCGTCTCATCGCGATCAAGCGTACGAGACGGCGCTGACAGCGGGGCGAGGTGCAGTCGCAGGGCGTTGGGGCGCCCGCCTGCGCGCCGGATCGCGATGACAGGCTCCGGCGCACGAGCGCGTTCATCAGTGCCTGTGCACTATCGGCCATCCAATGCGCTTACGTGACCACTTTTGCGCCCCGATGCGCCCCCCTGTGATCACTTGTTCCCGTTGGCGGGTCTGCGTCTACTGAGAGTCGTCACCTTGCTCGTCCCCTCGGTGAGCTGGCTCTGGCCGGTCAGGTCGACCGAGGGCTGTTGCTCAAGCCATGGGCTTGAGGAGGGGAAACGTCAGTTCCGATCGTCGAACGTTCAGTTGGCTGTTCGGTTCGTTCACGGCTGGATCAGGGACGCCCACTTCCGATGTGAACCGAACTGCGATGTGATTGAAGGGTGTACCGCCGAAGGCAGAGCGTCCTGTTCGCGCCAACACGGAAGGAGAAGCCCGAGTCGCGGCTCGTGCCGCGGCCGCTCGCTGCGGCTGTTCCTCGGCCTTCTCGCCGCGCGAGCAGGCAACCTGACCGCACCTCATCTGCCTCAGCCGACTTCTGCGCCCAGACATGGAGGTCCTCGTGCTCGCCATGATCCCGACGTTTGTGGAACCCGCCCCGCCGGCCGTAAGTCCACACATCCAGAAGATCGAGGAATACGTCAGCTCACTCGGAGAGAGCCTCGGGCTGGCCAAGACGCGAGGCGGCCAGGAGCGGATGCGGGCAGGCTACGGGCGCTTTGTCGCCTGGACCTATCCGGAAGCATCGTTCAGTGATCTCTGCCTGTGTGCGGAATGGCTTTTCTTCACCTTCATCCTGGACGACCTGCACACGTTGAAGGTCTACGACGCCCCGGAAGCATGGGCTCCGGTTCAGCGGCGCCTGACGGACATCATCAATACCGGAGAAGACCCTGCCCCCGCGCGAGACCGGACTCCTTTCACCAGGGCTCTTTCGGATCTGGCCGTGCGTACCGGCGAAAGGCTCTCGCCGACGCTTCATGGACGGCTCAACCGGCACCTGGAGCTATTCTTCCAGGGATTCGCCGAGGAATCCGAGAACCGGTTCCGTGGCACTCCTCCAGGAATCGAGAGTTTCACCCAGACCAGGCGGTTGTCCGTAGGTATGGAATTCGGATTCGATCTGGTGGAACTCAGTCAGGACACAGAGGTTCCAGAAGGCATATACGGGACAGGCCTGTTCAGGCGGATAATCGAAGCCGCGAGCGATGTTGTCGCCTGGCAGAACGACCTGCATTCAGTCCACCTGGACAGCAAACGTGGAGATTTCCACAACGTTGTCATAGTGATGCAGCATGCCGGCGGAATCTCGCTGCAGCAGGCCATCGACCGGGCCGTTGCCAAGGTCGAGGCGCGCGTAGCCGACTTCCTGGCCGCCGAAGAACAGCTCTTGCCCTTCCTGGTGAGTCGTGGCGTGCCGCGCGCCACCCGTGAGGCGATTCTGAAGGTCACTGCCGGAATGCGGCAGTGGACCAACGGGTGCCTGCAGTGGTACGGCAACACCAGTCGCTACACACTCCCCGGTGCCTCGGACGAGTCGGATCAGCAGCATGCTCATCTTCAGGTGCTGCTCCCGAGCCCAGGACTGTACATCCCGGCGTAGTAACGGTCGGTCGCTGAGCGATACCTGGATCGGCCAAGGAAGGCTGGTATGTCATGGCAACGAACCGTGAAGGCATCACACACGCTCCAGGCGCACTGCCACTCGTCGGGCATCTGTTGCCCTTGCTTCGGGATCCGCTGCAGTTCCTGAAAACCCTCCCCTCGTACGGCGATCTCGTACAGATACGGTTAGGTCCGCAAAAGGCCGTGGTGGTCTG
The DNA here is from genome assembly GCF_000720765.1 of Streptomyces sp. NRRL S-646. Lineage (GTDB taxonomy): Bacteria > Actinomycetota > Actinomycetes > Streptomycetales > Streptomycetaceae > Streptomyces. The sequence goes on along the minus strand of NZ_JODC01000019.1, from coordinate 96,703 downwards.
CCGACCCGAACTCGTCCAGGAAATGCTCCTGAACGACCGCGTCTACGACAAGGGCGGCCCCATCATCGAGCGCGTCGGAAATGCGCTCGGGGACGGCATCGCCTCGTGTCCGCACAGCGCTCACCGGCGACAGCGACGTAGTTTGCAGCCGGCCTTCTCTCGTTCCTCCCTGCAGAAATATGCCGTCATCATGAGCGAGCAGATAGACGCGCTCACAGTCGGCTGGAGTGATGGACGAGCCATCGATGCCGGCGCGGAGATGTATTCTCTCGCGAGTGGCACAATTGCTCGAACGTTGTTCACGGCCGACGTCGCGGGGCCCGCCGTGGAGACCGTCACGGAATGTCTTCCGGACATCTTCCGGGGCATCTACCAGCAGGCCGTCCTCCCGCCTTTGCTGCGCCGCCTGCCACTCCCCTCGAACGTGCGCTACGAGCGTGCTCGCGACCGGGCATGGGCCGCGGTGAGCAAGACGATCGGTCTGTACCGGCAGGACGAGAAATCCCACGGCGATGTGCTGTCGATGCTCCTCGAGACCCGTGACGACGAGGGGCGAGCCCTGAGCGACGCCGAGATCCACGCTCAGATCATGACCCTGCTCGTCGCCGGTATCGACACCACCGCGGTGGCCCTTACCTGGGCTGCCCATCTCCTGTGCCAACACCCCGAGCTCCAGGAGCGGTTGCGCGCCGAGACGGATGAGGTTCTCGGCACCCGGACGGCCACCTGGGACGATCTCCCCCGGCTCGACCTGGCACGCCGGGTCATCACCGAGACACTGCGCCTCTACCCGCCCGGATGGATCTTCACCCGGACGACCACCACCGAAGCCCGGCTGGCAGATGCCGTGATTCCGCCCGGAACCACGCTCGTCTACAGCGCATATCTCATGCACCACGACGCACGGTTCAATCCTCACCCCAGCAGCTTCGATCCCGACCGTTGGCTGCCGGAGCAGGAACACGTGCGCGGTGCCTTCATTCCGTTCGGCGGAGGCGCGCGCAAGTGCATCGGCGACAACTATGCGATGACCATGGCGACATTGGCATTGTCCACGATCGTGGCCCGCTGGCGGCTCTCGCACAACGACCTTCAACTGCCGCGCGTCGAGCCCCGTATGACTCTGAACCCCGACAGGGTCCGTGTCCGGGTGGAGTGTCTGGAGAGGGGTGCCGTAGGCCGGTAGTCGTCGGAAAATCCGTTGGGCTCCTCCCTGTCCGTTGGCAGGATGCGGATCATGCCTTTCACCGCTGACCCCGTCGTGCCCGCCGGAAGCCTCGCCGGCGTCCCTCAGCCCGCGTTGTCCACCGGCGACGGCCTCCTCCTGCGCCCGTGGCGGGCTGCGGACGCTCCTGCCGTCCATGCCGCCTTCCAGGACCCGCTGATTCACCAGTGGCACGTCCGGTCCGCGGATTCCGTGGAGGAGGTCGCCGGCTGGATCGAGGAGTGGCAGCGGAGCTGGGGTGAGGAGCGGGACGCCCAGTGGGCCGTCACCGACGCGGACACCGACCGCTTGCTGGGGCGGGTGGCGCTGCGCGACATCCGGCTCGACGAGGGTCTGGCCGCGATCGCCTACTGGACCGCGGCGGCGGCCCGTGGCCGTGGCGTCGCCGCCCGTGCCACGAACACCCTCACCCGCTGGGCCCTCGACGAGATCGGACTCCATCGCCTGGAGCTGCTGCATGCCACGGCCAACGGGGCGTCCTGCCGGGTCGCCGACAAGGCCGGCTTCGTCCTGGAGGGCACCAAGCGCAGCGCAGGCTGGCACCAGGACGGATGGCACGACATGCACCTGCACGCGCGCGTGAAGGGCGACTGACCGTACGCGCGCGTGCTGGGGGCCCGGGCTAGACGGCGGCCTTCTGAACAGCGGCATCACTTTGGGCCGCCGTCCGCCGGCGGTAAGCCCGGTACGCGCCGCCGGCCACCACCGTCGCCGCGAGGAACAGCACCGTGAACCACTGGAAGTACCAGTGCCCGCCCGCCGGGTCGTACACAGCCGCCCTCGGCCAGGCCAGGTTGACCGTCATGAGGAGGCCGTAGAGGAGGGCGAGGGCGTTGACGGGGATGCCCCAGCGGCCGAGGGAGAAGAGCCGGCCGCCCGTCTCGTCGGTGCCTTCGGAGGTGAACTCGCCGCGCAGGCGGCGGATCAGGAGCGGGCCCGTGACCATCGCGTACGCCAGGTACAGCATCACGATGCAGGTGGTGCCGATGGCAAGGAAGGCGTCCGGGGAGGCGAAGTTGAGCAGCAGAAGGGCTGCGGCGAGGACGCCGACGACGAGGGCCGGGGCGTTCGGCATGCCCGTGCCCGGATTGACGCGGGCGAGGCGGCGGGAGAAGGGGAGCTGGCCGTCGCGGGCCATGGAGAACAGCATCCGGCAGGCCGCGGTCTGGATGGCGAGGGTGGCCACCGCGATCGCCACCACCACATCGGCCAGCAGCACCTTTCCGAGGCCGTCGCCGAGGCGGCTGGTGAGGACGTAGCTCAGGCCGTCGACGCCCAGCCGGCCGTCGGTAAGGCTGGGCGCGGCGAGCAGGCCGCCCAGGATGACCAGGCCGCCGAGCAGGCCCGCGGCGCCGAGTGCGGTGAGGATCGTGCGGGGCGCCGTACGCCGGGGGTGGTGTGTCTCCTCGCTCATCTCGCCCGCGCTGTCGAAGCCGATCATCACGTACGCGGCTGTGAAGGAACCCACGGCAAGTGCCCCGAACAGGCCGGAACTTGCGGCTCCCGTGGTGTGGAAGGTGATGCCGGGGGAGCGCGTCGAGTGGGTGAGCAGCAGCACGACGATGAGCACTGCACCGATGATCTCGGCGGTCACGCCGACCCGGTTGACCACGGACATCACCCGGTTGTCCACGATGTTCACGAGCGTGGTCAGCACCAGCAGGATCACTCCGAGGACCGCCGCGTTCGCCGCGCCGTCCTCCGACGTCACCGCCGAGTCGGTGCCCACGAGCTGGAAGCCCGACCAGATCGCCGGAAGCACCATCTGCAGTGCCAGCGCCGCCGCCGCGACCACCACGATCTGTCCGATCACCATGATCCAGCCGGCGAACCAGCCGAAGGTGAGGTTCGAAAGTCGTGAGGACCACTGGTAGATGGCGCCCGAGATCGGATACCGGGCGGCCAGCTCTGCGAAGCACGCGGCCACCAGCAGCTGCCCGACCAGCACCGCCGGCCAGGCCCAGAAGAAGACAGGGCCGCCGAACGCGTACCCGAAGGCGAAGAACTGGAAGACGGTCGTCAGGACGGAGATGAAGGAGAACCCGGCCGCGAAGGAGGCGTACCTGCCCAGGCTGCGGTGCAGTTCCTGGCGGTAGCCGAACTCCGCGAGGGAGCCGTCGTCCGGTGAGTGCGGAGGGTCGGGGCGTATGTCGGAGGGGGTGGTTGTCGTCACGGCGGCACCTGCCTTCGGCGCGGGGAGCGGAGAGTGGTGCGGGTTCCTGTCAGGCGACAGAAATTAGGGACGGGCTGTTTCGTGTGTGTCACGCCGCCATGTCCACGACGGGCCCAAGTCCTCACGCCCTTGCCGCGCACATCAAAACGCGATACATCGTGTGTATTGACGCCTGGTTGGGCATCGCGATATGTTCGGCCACGGATATTCGTAAGCGAGGTGATCGGTCATGGCGATGAAGCGCCGCAAGCTCAGCAACCCGCTGGCGCTCGCCGTGCTGGTCACGCTCTGGCAGAAGCCGATGCATCCATACGAGATCGGCCAGACGCTGCGCCGGCAGGGCAAGGACGTCAGCACGAAGATCAAGTACGGCTCGCTCTACACGGTCGTGCAGAACCTCCAGAAGCACGGCTTCGTCGAGGTCGCGGACGTCGAGCGGCAGGGCAACCGGCCCGAGCGCACGGTCTACGGGCTCACCGAGGCGGGGCGGGAGGAGATGGCCGACTGGCTGTCCGATCTGCTGGCCGTCCCGGCCGAAGAGTTTCCGATCTTCGAGACTGCGCTGTCGTTGCTCGGTGCCCTGCCTCCCGACGACGTGGTGCGGCTGCTCGCGGAGCGGCTGCAGAACCTCGAGGTGGACGTGGCGAGCAGGCGCGCGGCGCTGCAGAAGCTGTACGAGACGCTTCCGCGGCTCTTCCTCGTCGAGGTCGAGTACCAGTTGCACATGGTCGAGGCACAGGCGGAATGGGTCCGCGGTTTCCTGGAGGAGATCGAGAAGGGCTCGCTGCCGGGCGTCGACGGGTGGCGTCGCTTCCACGAAACGGGGGAGCTGCCACCGGAGTTCACCTGACGAAACAGACCCCGGCCGGGCTGTTGCAGCAGCTGGGCCGGGGTCTCGAACCCCGAACTGAATCCGCCGTGAAGCGGCTCCAGGCGATCGAGGTGCGGCACACCCAGGATAGCCCGGCGCTCTTCAAGCGGACGGATCAGTTGTCATCCGCTCATTCAGGAGAGCAGTCGTGAGTGCTACCCGTGCGCCCGCAGTGCAGGCGCGCCAGCTGATCAAGACCTACCCCGGCGATGTCACCGCCCTGTGCGGCATGGACGTAACCGTCGAACCGGGCACCGTCTTCGGCCTCCTCGGGCCCAACGGCGCCGGCAAATCCACCACCGTCAAGATCCTCACCACCCTCGCGAAGCCCGACTCGGGCACCGCCACGGTCGCCGGGCACGACGTGCTGCGCCACCCGGACCGGGTGCGCCGCGCGATCGGTGTGGTCGCCCAGAGCTCCGGCGCCGATCCGGTCGCCACCGGCCGCGAGAACCTCCAACTCCAGGGCAGGCTCTACGGGTTGAAGGGTGCCGCCCTCGGCAGGCGGGTGGACGAGCTGCTCGACCGCTTCAGTCTCGCCGACGCCGCGAGGCGTCCGGTCAAGGGCTACTCCGGCGGAATGCGACGCCGACTCGACGTAGCGCTCGGTCTGGTGCACCGGCCCGAGGTGCTCTTCCTCGACGAACCCACCACCGGCCTGGATCCCGAGGCCCGCACGGCGATGTGGGACGAGATCGGCCGGCTGGCGGGGGAGGAGGGTCTGACGATCCTGCTCACCACGCACTACCTCGAGGAGGCCGACCGGCTCGCCGAGCGCATCGCCATCGTCGACCGCGGCCGGGTCGTCGTCGAGGGCACCCCGGACTCCCTCAAGGGTGAACTCCGTGGCGACGCCGTTCACTTGGAGCTGCGGGAGGCGCTCGGAGAGGCCGGCCGTACGCTGCTCAAAGGTGCCCTCGGCGGTCTGCCCGGGATGCACGAGGTACTGGTCGACGGGCGCCGCGTCAGCGTCCGCGCCGACGACGGGGCGGCCGCCGTACCCGCACTGCTCGGGGCGCTGGAGCGGGCCGGGGTCGGGGTCGCCGCCGCGACCGTCGCCCGGCCCTCCCTAGACGATGTCTACCTCCGCTACGCCGGCCGCCGTTACTCCGAGGCCGATGCCGAAGGCACCGAGAACCTCGTCCTCGCCGGAGGTGCGCGATGAGCACGGCCGTCTCCCAGACCTGGTACATGACGCAGCGTCAGCTCATGGTGTTCACCCGGCAGCCGGCGTACGCGGTCATCACGCTGATCCAGCCGGTGATCTGGCTGTTCCTGTTCGGCAACCTCTTCAAGAAGGTGGTCGAGCTGGGTGGCTTCGGGACGACCACGTACCTCGACTACCTCGTCCCGGGCGTGGTCGTGATGAGTGCGCTCAGCTCCAACATGTGGGCCGGGATGGGCACGCTGGAGGAGATCCAGCGGGGCACGCTCAACCGCTTCCTGACCACGCCGGTCAGCCGGGCCGCGCTGATGAACGGCAACGTCGTCAACAACGGCCTGGTCACCGCCTTCCAGTCGGTCGTCATCGTGTTGCTCGCGCTGGCCGGAGGCGCCGACTACCCGGGCGGCATCGGCGGCATCGCGATCCTGGTCCTCGCCTCCGTGCTGCTCGGCACCGTCTTCGGGGCGCTGTCCAACGCGCTGGGCATGCTGGTGCGGGAGCGGGAGTCGATCATCGGCATCAACACCTTCCTGCTGCTGCCGCTGACGTTTCTTTCGAGTGCCTTCATGGCGCCGTCCCAGATGCCGTCCTGGATGCGGCACATCGCCGACTTCAACCCGCTCAACTGGGCGATGGTCGCGGGCCGTTCGGCCCTGTCCGAGCACCCCGACTGGGCTGACGTGCTCAGTCGCGGCGGGGCTCTGCTGGCGCTCGCGGTGGCGGCGGTGTGGCTGTCGATCCGGACCTTCCGCTCGTACCAGCGGTCGGTGTGAGCGCGCCCCCGGTGTGACGGCAACAACGAAGGGGCGGCACCTCGGCGAGGTGCCGCCCCTTCGGACGTCTCACGCGGCGGACGCCGCGCGCTCCTGCTCCGCCTCGATACGCGCGTTCCACTCCTGCTTGGAGGCCTGCCAGCCGTCCTCGTTGTGACCGAGCCGCCAGTAACCGGAGATCGACAGGTCCTCGCGCGGGATCGCCAGGTCGCAGCGCAGCAGCTGGCGCAGTTCCTTCACAAAGTGCGCCTCGCCGTGGACGAAGGCGTGCATCCGGCCTTCCGGGAACCGCAGCGACCGTACGGCCTCGACCAGCGCCTCGCCGACGGGCCGGTCCCCGCGGTGCAGCCAGACGACCTGCACGTCGGAGTCGATCTTCTGCTCCTCCTCGGGGCCCGACACCTCCACGAAGGCATGTGTCGTAGTGCCGTCCGGCAGCGACTCCAGGGAGCGGGCGATCGCGGGCAGGGCGCTCTCGTCGCCGACGAGCAGATGCCAGTCGGCGCTGATGTCCGGGGCGTAGGCGCCGCCGGGGCCCATGAAGTGCACGGTCTCGCCCGGCTGGACGCGCGCCGCCCAGGGGCCGGCCAGGCCCTCGGCGCCGTGGATCACGAAGTCCAGCGCCAGCTCGCGGTGGACCGGATCCCAGGCCCGCACGGTGTACGTCCGGGTCACCGGCCACTGCTCGCGCGGAAGTTCCTCGCGGATGCGCTCCAGGTCGAAGGGCTCGGGATAGGCGACACCCTCGTCCGGCGGGAACAGCAGCTTCACATAGTGGTCGGTGCAGGTGTCCGCCGCGAACCCGGCCAGACCCTCACCACCGAGGACCACGCGCTGCATGTGCGGAGTCAGCCGTTCCGTGCGGACGACCTGCGCGGACTGGGCCTTCCGCGGCTTCCGTGCCGGGCGTTCTGCCATGGCGGCCTCCCTGTTCCCAAGCTTAGGTTTACCTAAGTTAGCACCTTCCCTCAGTTAACACCTCTCCCATGAAGACCCGATGAGTGCCGGTCGCCGGAATCGTCACATCCCCAGCGTCGTCAGCAGACGCTGCAGCGAGCCGCCCAGTCCCCAGCGGACCGCCAGCTCGTCCAGCGCCGCCGAGTCGCGCGGGGCGTGCGGCAGGGCCGTGTCCACGTCCGGCAGCGGGACGTCGTCCGCGACCTTCACCACCTTCGGGGCGACGGCGACGTAGGGCCGCGACTCGTCCAGGCGCTTGCGCTGCGACGGCGTGAGCTTCGCCTTCGGGTCCTCGACCGCGGCCATGATCCCGGCCAGGTCCCCGAACTCGGCGAGCAGCTTCGCGGCCGTCTTCTCACCGATGCCCGGCACGCCCGGCAGGCCGTCGCTCGGGTCGCCGCGCAGCAGTGCCAGATCCGCGTACCCCTTTCCGTCCACCCCATACTTCTCGCGCAGCCACGCCTCGTCGGTGAGCTGCAGCGTGCCGACGCCCTTGAGCGGGTAGAGCACGCGCACCCCGCGCGCGTCGTCCACCAGCTGGTACAGGTCGCGGTCGCCGGTGACGATGTCCACCGGGCCCTTCGCCCGCGCGGTGAACGTGCCGATCACGTCGTCCGCCTCGTACGGCTCGACGCCCACGCGCGCGATGCCGAGAGCGTCGAGGACCGCCTCGATGACCGGCACCTGCGGGGAGAGCGTGTCCGGCACCTCCTCCTCGTCCGGGCCGACCTCGTGCTCCTCGGCGACACGGTGCGCCTTGTACGAGGGGATCAGGTCCACCCGCCACTGAGGGCGCCAGTCGGCGTCCATGCACGCCACCAGGTGGTCGGGGCGGTGGTCCTTGACCAGGCGGTCGATGAATTCGAGGAGCCCGCGCACGGCGTTCACCGGGGTGCCGTCCGGGGCCTTCACGGACTCCGGCACGCCGAAGTAGGCGCGGAAATAGAGCGAGGCGGTGTCGAGGAGCATCAGTCGTCCGGTCACGCCTCGCATCATGCCGTACGGGACTGACAGTCACGCGTCGGCGAGCAGCCACCGCCAGCGCGGGCGTTCCGTGACGAGGGTGGCGGCCGCCAGGAGGGAGACCGGGAGGGCCGCCCAGACGGGCCAGACCCACCACGCCGACACCAGGGCCGCGGCGAGCTGGAGCAGTACGAGCAGGATCGTGACCGGGCCCGGAACCGGCACGATCACGTGCGCCTTGTCACCCGGAGTGGAGAAGACGGTCGGCAGACCGATCAGCACCAGCACCGCGAGCACGGCGAGCGGCCAGGAGTGTGGCCACAGGGCCCAGGGCGTGGCGACCCAGGCCACCAGCTCCGTCGCGAAGCGCAGCACCGACGCACGTTTGTCGTCCGGTCGTTCCACAGTCGTCCCCCCATACCGATGTGAAGTACCGGCGGTGATCCTACGCACTGGTTGTGAACTGAACCACTCCCGCGTTTGCCCTGGTCGGCCGGGGGCAGGCGCGCCCCCTGTCCCCCTGACCCCGCGAAACGAGAGGCGAGCGTGTCCTCCAGGCTAGAGGCCGAACATCTCTACAAGGTGTTCGGCAGACGACCCGACCATGCCGTCGAGCGGCTCCGACAGGGAGCCGACCGGGAGGAGTTGCGCGCCGACGGCACCACAGCCGCCGTGATCGACGCCTCCTTCACCGTGGAACCGGGCCAGATCTTCGTCGTCATGGGCCTGTCCGGCTCCGGCAAGTCCACGCTGCTGCGCATGCTCAACGGCCTGCTGGAGCCGACCGCGGGACAGGTCCGCTTCGACGGCCAGGACCTGACCGCGCTCGGCGACCGCGAACTGCGCGCGGTCCGCGCGAGGAAGATCAGCATGGTCTTCCAGCACTTCGCGCTGTTCCCGCACCGCAGCGTCCTCGAGAACGCCGCCTACGGCCTGGCCGTGCAGGGCGTGCCCCGCGCCGAGCGCGAGCAGCGCGCCGGCGAGGCGCTGGCCCTGTGCGGACTGGCCGGCTGGGAGAAGTCCTGGCCCGACGAGCTCTCCGGCGGCATGCAGCAGCGCGTCGGCCTCGCCCGCGCCCTCGCCACCGACGCCGACCTGCTGCTGATGGACGAGTCGTTCAGCGCCCTGGACCCGCTGATCCGCCGCGACATGCAGGACCAGCTGCTCGAACTGCAGCGGAGCCTGAAGAAGACCATCGTCTTCATCACCCACGACCTCAACGAGGCCATGCGTCTGGGCGACAGCATCGCCGTCATGCGTGACGGCCGCATCGTCCAGACCGGCAGTGCCGAGGACATCCTCGTCCGCCCGGCCAACGACTACGTGGCTTCCTTCATCCAGGACGTCGACCGTTCCCGCGTCCTGACCGCGTCCGCCGTCATGGACGAGGACGTTCGCGGCGACGAGGCCGAATGCCGCTGCGAGACCGCGACGCCCGACACGCCGATTGCCGAACTCTGCGCGATCAGCGCCCGGTTGACGCACCCGGTCGCCGTCCTCGACGCGAAACGGGGGCTTGTCGGTGTCGTACGCAGACAGCGCCTCGTCGGCTTCCTCGGCGACGAGCAGGGCGAACCCGCGCTGTGCGACTCCCCTCGCAACCAGGGCGGCGAGAAGGTGATCGCCGGTGCCTAGGATTCCGTTCGGCGACTGGGTCAACAGCACGGTCGACTGGCTGCTCGACCACATGGCCTGGCTGTTCGACTTCTTCAAGACCGTCTTCGAGGGCTCCTTCGACGGTATCGACGCCGTCCTGCAGGCACCGCACCCTCTGCTGCTCGCGGGCATCTTCGCAGTGATCGCGTTCTGGCTGCGCGGCGTGGTCGCGGGTGTGCTGACCTTTGTCGGATTCGCGTTCGTCGACTCCCTCGAACTGTGGGACCACGCGATGATGACGCTGTCACTCGTCCTCGTCGCGACGATCATCGCCCTGGTCGTCGCAGTGCCGGTCGGTATCTGGGCGGCCCGCTCGGACCGGGTCAGCGCCCTCGTGCGGCCTGTCCTCGACTTCATGCAGACGCTGCCCGCGATGATCTACCTCATCCCGGCCATCCTCTTCTTCGGTTCGGGAGCCCCCGCCGGCATCGTCGCGACCCTGATCTTCGCCCTGGCCCCCGGCGTCCGCATGACGGAGCTGGGCATCCGTCAGGTCGACAAGGAACTGGTCGAGGCCGCCGACGCGTTCGGCACCACCCCGCGCGACACCCTGCTGCGTATCCAGCTCCCGCTCGCACTTCCCACGATCATGGCCGGCGTCAACCAGGTCATCATGCTGGGCCTGTCCATGGCGGCCATCGCGGGCATGGTCGGCGCCGACGGACTGGGCGCCGACGTGAACGAGGCCCTCGGCCAGCTCAACGTCGGCCTCGGCTCCGAGGCCGGCATCTCCATCGTGATCCTGGCGATCTACCTCGACCGCATGACCAGCGCCCTGGGCACCCAGGCGTCCCCGACGGGCCGTCGGGCCCTCGCCAAGCTGCCCGCCGACCACGGCGTGACGATCTGGAACTTCCGCCCGCGTCCCGCGGTCGCGGTCATCGGAGTCGTCGTTCTCGCGCTGGTCGCGGGCGGCATGGGCATCTTCGGTGGCTCGAACGGCGGGACCGCTGCCTCGAACGCGACGAACGTCGGCCAGGGCAAGAAGATCACCATCGGCTACATCCCCTGGGACGAGGGCGTTGCCTCCACCTTCCTGTGGAAGGAGGTCCTTGAGCAGCGCGGCTTCGACGTCGAGGCCAAGCAGCTCGAAGCGGGCCCGCTCTACACCTCGCTCGCCTCGGGTCAGCTCGACTTCCAGACGGATGCCTGGCTGCCGACCACGCACGCCGAGTACTGGAAGAAGTACGGCAGCAAGCTCGACGACCTCGGCTCCTGGTACGGGCAGACGTCCCTGGAGCTGACCGTGCCGTCGTACATGAAGGACGTCAACTCCCTCGCCGACCTCAAGGGCAAGGCCTCCGAGTTCGACGGCAAGATCACCGGCATCGAGTCCAGCGCCGGCATGATGAGCCTGCTCAAGAGCAAGGTCCTCAAGGAGTACGGCCTCGACGGGGAATACAAGGTCGTCGACAGCTCCACGCCCGCCATGCTGGCCCAGCTCAAGCGCGCGTACTCCAAGAAGGAGCCGATCGTGGTGACTCTGTGGTCGCCGCACTGGGCGTACAGCGACTATGACCTGAAGAAGCTCAAGGACCCGAAGGGCGCCTGGGGCAAGGGCGACGGCGTGCACACGCTGGCCCGCAAGGGCTTCGCGTCGGACAACCCCACCGTCGGCAAGTGGCTGAAGAACTTCAGGATGAGCGAGAAGCAGCTCACCAGCCTCGAGTCCGAGATCAACAAGGTGGGCAAGGGCAAGCAGCAGGATGCCGTACGCGCCTGGCTGAAGAAGAACCCCGGCGTCGTCGACAAGCTGGCCCCGGTCGCCGGCGGCTCGGGCCCGACCCCCGCCGAGGCCAAGCGGAGCGTCAACGTGGCCTGGTTCCCCTGGGACGAGGACATCGCCGTCACGTACCTCTGGAAGAACGTCCTGGAGCGGCGCGGCTACAAGCTGAACCTCAAGCAGATGGACGTCGGCCCGGTCTACACCGGCCTCGCCTCCGGTGACCTCGACGTCAACTTCGACGCCTGGCTGCCGTACGCGCAGCAGAACTACTGGGACAAGAACAAGGACAGACTCAAGGACCTCGGCACCTGGTACCAGCCGACCTCGCTGGAGGTCGCCGTGCCCTCGTACGTCAAGGGCGTGAAGTCCTACGACGACCTCAAGGGCAAGGCGAGCACCTTCGGCGGGAAGATCATGGGCATCGAGCCGGGCACCGGTGAGATGAACCTCCTCAAGACGAAGGTTCTGCCGGGCTACGGCCTGGACAAGGAGTACAAGGTCGTCGACGGCTCCACCCCGGCGATGCTGGCCGAGCTCAAGCGGGCCTATGCCAAGAAGGAGCCCGTCGCCGTGGTCCTGTGGTCGCCGCACTGGGCGTACAGCCGCTACGACCTGACCAAGCTGAAGGACGACAAGAAGCTCTTCGGCGAGGGCAACACGATCCGCACCATCACCAACGAGAAGTTCCCCGGGCAGTACCCGCAGCTCACCAAGTGGATCAAGGGCTTCCATATGAGCGAGGCGGAGCTCGGCAGCCTTGAGGCCGAGATCAACAAGCGCGGCCAGGGCCATGAGGAGGAGGCCGTCGCCGCCTGGGTCAAGGAGCACCCGGACGTGGTGGGCCGGATGACACCTCAGTAGGCCCGAAGACACCCCCGTAGGGGAGCACGCGCGCGTGGGCGGTCCGTTTCGCGACGGGCCGCCCACGCGCGTGTGAAGGGCGTACGAAAAGGATCCGGCCAACCACGTAGGGCTATGTCATCACCCAAGCCTCACTGTCCTCGCCGCCGGAAGTGCCGACCGCACATGCACCGCGGCGCGCACCCCGGCCGTCCGTGCCGAAGGCACCCCGGACATCACCTCGGTGCATGGCGACACCATCGAACTGACCAGCCATGACCGGCCGGACCGCGACACGGAACGCCAACTGGGCGTCGCCCCGCCGACGTCGGAAACCGGCGGCCGTACGCCCGGGATCCCGGCACCGGACCGGCCGACCGGAAGGCGATCCGCACCTCCGGAGAGCGCCGCGCCCGCGCCGACCGCCCACGGCCCCCGCGACCGGCCCGGACCGCCCTGAGGCCCTGCTGGTCAGCGCCTTCGTCCCGAAGGAGGAATCCGCGCCCGGGGAGTCCGGAGAGCTCATGCGCGGGCCAGAGTTGGCGAATTGACCGCACGCAGTGTTTACGGGGATGTGACGGGCGCATGAAACGGTTTGCCGAACCTGCGTAAGGTGCAGAGAAAACTCATCCGAAGTGCCGCCCCCGGACGCCGGTGCACGGCACACGGAACCGCGCCACACGGACCACGAGCGAAGGAGGGAGCCGGAGCGATGGGCGACCACAAAGACGACCACAAGGATCAGCCCCTGCGAGTGGGCGCTGCCGTGCGGCGACGCCGTCGGGCGCTGCAGCTCACCCTCGCCGTCGTGGCCGAGCGCAGCGGCCTGTCGGTTCCGTTCCTGAGCCAGGTCGAGAACGACCGGGCGCGGCCCAGCAGAACGTCCCTCGAGAAGGTGGCCGACGCCCTGCGCACCACCGCCGTGGAACTCCTCGCCGCCGCCGACCCGGCGTGCAGCGTCGACGTCGTGCGCGCCGAACCGGAGCCGGCGGCAGAACCGCGGGTGCGTTCCCTGGTGCGGGGGCACCACCAGATGCACGCCTCGGAGTTCACCGGGGACCATGACGCGGGCCGCGAATTCCAGTACCGCAACGACCAGTTGATGTACGTTGCCGACGGCGCGGTGGAGATCGAGGCCGAGGGGCGGGCCTACCGGCTCGGCCGCGGCGACACGCTGTACCTGACCGGCGGCGTACGCCACCGGTGGCGGGCGACCGTGTCCGACACGCGCGTGGTCGTCGTCGCGGTGGCCGAGCACGTCGAGGCGGTCCAGAACCGGTCGCGGTAGTGCCGGTGCGTGTCGTCTCCCTCGTCCCGTCGCTGACGGAGGCGGTCGCGGTCTCGGTACCGGGAGCCCTGGTCGGCGCGACCGACTGGTGCACGCACCCCGCGGACCTGGACGTCCCCCGCATCGGCGGCACCAAGAACCCGAAACTCGACCGCATCCTCGCGCTCGCCCCCGACCTGGTGGTGGCCAACGCGGAGGAGAACCGCGAACCCGACCTGGCGGCGCTGCGCGCGGCGGGCGTCGAGGTCCTGGTGACGGTGGTATGTGACATACCACAGGCGTTCGCGGAGCTCGCCCGGGTGCTGGAGGCCTGCGGCGCGAAGTCCCGCCCCCGCTGGCTCGACGAGGCCGAGACGACCTGGTGCCGCCTGCCGCGCCCCGAGCACCGTACGACGGCCGTGGTCCCGATCTGGCGCCGCCCCTGGATGGTCCTGGGCCGGGACACCTTCGCCGGCGACGTCCTGTCCCGCCTCGGCGTCGACCACCTCTACGCCACCCACCCCGACCGCTACCCCCGCATCCCGCTCGACGAGCTGCGGGCGGCCGCCCCGGACGTCGTCGTACTGCCGGACGAGCCGTACCGCTTCACGGCCGACGACGGCCCGGAGGCGTTCCCGGGACTGAAGTGCGCACTGGTCAGCGGACGTCATCTGACCTGGTACGGGCCGTCGTTGACCGAGGCGCCGCGGGTGCTGGGCGAGGCGCTGCGAAGCGCTCCGCGGGATGAGCGGTGAGCTGTTTGCGGGTGCGTCGTGGCCGGTCGCGCCCGCGCGGCGGAGCCGCATGTCCACGCCCGCGCCCCTTCAGGGTGCGGCCGCAGGATCGACATGCGGCTCCGCCGCGCGGCAGCGGACTTCGCCCGAACCGCTTGGCAGCGCTCCGCTGACCAGACCGCGAGCCGTGTGCAGGGCGGCGGTGCCCCAGGCGACGACGAGCAGGACGTACAGCCCGACCGCGAGCCAGTCGTACACGACGAGCCCGGTGTGCCGGGCGAGCGCCTCGGCGCCCGTGACACACGTCCCGACCGGGAAGGTGAACGCCCACCACGTCATCGCGAAGCCCATGCCCTGCCGCCGGGCCCGCACCACATGCGCGGCGGCGAACACCAGCCAGAGCAGCGCGAAGCCCATGACGGGCACGCCGTACAGGACGGCCAGGATGCCGAATCCCTCGCTGTACGGCGCCGGTACGACCCCCGGTGCGACGTCCGCGAACCTGCCGACCGCGGTGGTGGACTGCCCCAGCGGCCCGAGCACCAGGAACAGGGTCGGGGTCAGGACGAGGGGCAGCGGACCGCCGGTCATCAGCCGACCGAAGATCACCGGCAGCATCAGCAGGGTCATGAGGAGACTGAGCCCGAACATCGCGAAGCAGGCGAACAGGAGCGTCTCCCGGGGCTGCCCCGCCGGCAGGTGCGGCACGAGGAGCGGCCCGAGCGCCGCGGACACCATGGGCGCGACGACAGGCAGCAGCCACACCGGCGTGGCCTGCTCCGGCTCGGCCTTGTGTCGTACGGCCATCAGGTACGGGACGGCGACGGCGGCCGCGAGCCCCACCACCGTCCCGGCGGTGAACAGCACGGCGTCGAGAACGAGCGCGCCGTCCGGTCCGATCCAGTGCCGGCCGACGGTGACGGCACCGCCGCCGACGGCCAGCAGGGCCATGGCGAGACACCCGTAGAACGGTGCCGTCGCCGGGTCGAGGAGGTGGGCGCGGGCCTGGTCGCGGTGGTGCCTCCAGTGCAGGGCGCGGGCGGTCAGCAGAGCGAGCAGGAGGCCGAGGGAGAGGGCCCACACGGCTGCGCAGGCGGTGCGCAGGACGGGGACGTGGAGGGGGAGCGACGACCCTGCGGTGGCGACGATGGCGGTGCCCATGACGGCGGCGTACCAGTTGGGCCCGAGATGACGGACGGCCGTGGCGCGCGGGGGGCGTGCGGTGGCACGCGGAAGGGGCTGGGCTGCGGTGACCATGGCAGTCACGGTCTCGCTGCCGGGTCCCTGCGACCAGGGAGCATGTCTCTATGAGGGCATAAGCTGGAGTTATGAGTAACAGGGAGGAGCCGCCGGCCGTCGTGGTCTCGCTGGCGCATCGGGTGCCTGATCTCGGGGCGCTGGAGTTGCTGCTGGCGGTGGCGCGGCTCGGCAGTCTGGGCGGGGCCGCGCGGGAGGTGGGGATCACACAGCCGGCGGCGAGCAGCCGGATCCGGTCGATGGAACGGCAGTTGGGTGTGGCCCTCGTCGACCGTTCCCCGCGGGGTTCCCGCCTCACGGACGCCGGTGCGCTGGTCACGGACTGGGCGCGGCGGATCGTCGAGGCGGCGGAGGCCTTCGACGCGGGGGCGCAGGCGCTGCGGGACCGGCGGGACTCCCGGTTGCGGGTGGCGGCGAGCATGACCATCGCCGAATACCTGCTCCCCGGCTGGCTGTTGGCGCTGCGCGCCCAGCGTCCCGACACGGCGGTGTCCCTGCTTGCGGGCAACTCGGCGGCGGTGGGGGAGCGGTTGCTGTCGGGCGAGGCGGACCTGGGTTTTGTGGAGGGGGTCAGTGTGCCGCCCGGCCTGGACTCGACGGTGATCGCCCACGACCGGCTGATCGTGGTGACGGCACCGGGACATGCGTGGGCCCGCCGCCGGCGTCCGCTGGAGGCCTCGGAGCTGGCGGAGACGCCCCTGATTCTGCGGGAGAAGGGTTCAGGGACCCGGCAGGTCCTGGATGCGGCGCTGGGCGGGTTGGCGCGGCCGCTGATCGAACTGTCGTCGACGACTGCGGTGAAGGCTGCGGTGGTCAGCGGGGCGGGGCCGGCGGTGCTGAGTGAGCTGGCGGTGGGGGAGGAGCTTGCTATGCGGCGCCTGGTGTCGGTGCCGGTCGACGGCGTCGCGCTGGCCAGGGATCTGCGGGCGGTGTGGCCGACGGGGCATCGGCCGGTGGGGCCGGCACGTGAGCTGTTGTCGCTGACCCGTGGGTAACGATCTTTCCTCGCCCCCGCCGCCCCTTGCCGTCCCGACCCGGGGGGCTCCGCCCCCCGGACCCCCGCTCCTCAAACGCCGGAGGGGCTGAATTTTGCGGACTGGGGCTGAATTTCGCCGGCCGGGGATTGATCTTTTCAGCCCGTCCGGCGTTTGAGGACGAGGCCGTTCAGGCCGATCGGGGGTCTGGGGGCGGAGCCCCCAGGGACGGGACGGGTAGGGGCGGCGGGGGCGAAAACCCTTGGTGTGCGAGGGGCACCGGACCGCACCATGAACCGCATGACCACCCCCGCCCCGCCCGCCGCAGGCGTCCGCACACCCTGGGACGCACTCCCGGCCACCGTGCGCAACGCCGTTGCAGACGTGCTCGGCGGCAGCCCCGTCGTCCACGCAGTCACCCAACCCGGCGGCTTCTCCCCAGGCACAGCCGCCCGCATCCGAACCGCCGACGGCCGCCGCGCCTTCGTCAAGGCGGTGAGCGCGGACACCAACCCGCACAGCCCCACTCTGCACCGCACCGAGGCCCGCCATACCGCCGCCCTCCCGCACACCGTCCCCGCACCCCGCCTGCTCGGCACTTACGACGACGGAACCTGGGTCGCCCTGGTCCTGGAGGAGATCCCCGGCCGTCAGCCCCATGTCCCCTGGCGGGAGCGGGAGTTGCAGCGCGTCCTCGACGCCGTGGCAGAACTCAGCCGTATCCTCACCCCGTCCCCGGTGGACGCACCGCCCGCGGCCGAAGCGCTCGCCGACGACTTCTCCGGCTGGCAGCGGTTGCGGGCGCAGCCGGAGCACGAGGTCCGTGGACGCCTCGACGCCTGGACTCTCGCCCAACTGCCCCGCCTCGCCGGCATCGCCGCGGACTGGACCCGGGCTGCGTCCGGCGACACCCTCGCCCACGCCGACCTGCGCGCCGACAACATGCTGCTCACCGCCGAAGACCGGGTCGTCTTCGTCGACTGGCCGCACGCGGTGCGCGCCGCACCCTGGTTCGACCTGCTGGTGATGCTGCCCTGCGTGAGGGCCCAGGGCGGACCGGACCCGGAGGAGGTGTTCACGGCGCATCCCGTCGGCCGGGAGGCGGACCCGGCAGCCGTCACCACCGCTCTGGCCGCGCTGGCCGGCTACTTTGTCGAGCACGCCCTGCGGCCGCCGCCCCCAGGCCTTCCCACCCTGCGCGCCTTCCAACGCGCCCAGGGCGACGCCGCCCTCGCCTGGCTCAGGAGACGGCTGAAGGACTCGTAGCCGAAGCAGCCGCCTCCACCAGCGCCCGCATGACCCGCAGGTCGTCCCCCATCTCCGGATGCCACTGCACACCCAGCACCCAGCCGTCCGCGGGCGGCAGTTCCAGCGCCTCCACCGTCCCGTCCGCCGCGTGGGCCGAAGGGATCAGGCCGGTGCCGAGGTGGTCGACGGCCTGGTGGTGATACGTCGGTACGGATGTCTCCTCGGGCACGGCGGCGGCGTACCGCGTGCCGGGCACCGGCTTCACCGGGTGGTCGCCGAAGACGCCGACGACCTCGGCGTGGCCGTCGATGTGCTGGACGAGCGTGCCGCCCAGGGCGACGTTCAGGAGCTGCATGCCCCGGCAGATGCCCAGCAGGGGGACTCGGGCGGCCAGGGCCGCATCGATCAGCGCCAGTTCCCAGGCGTCCCGGGCACGCGCCGGCGGGCCCGTCCGCGGATGGGGCTCCGCGCCGTAATGGACCGGCTCGACGTCCGGACCGCCCGCGATCACCAGACCGTCGAGACGCGCGACGGTCGCGGAGGCGTGCTCCGGCGCGTTCGGTGGCAGCATCACGGCCAGCCCGCCCGCCCGCTGCACCAGCCGCGGATAGCCGACCGGCAGCAGCGCGGCCTCCAGCTCCCACACGCCCCAGCGCGCCCCGGCCTCCAGATACGTACTGATGCCGATCAGCGGCCCGTCCGCCATGCGTCCTCCCGGTCCGGCAAAGGATTGTATTCATACCTTTGTCGAGAGGTGCCCTCGAAGGCAAGGCCCCCGGGAAAGCGGCCCCTCACGCCAGGAACCCCCTGAGCAGCGCCGCCGTCCCCGCGCAGTGCTCCCGCATCATCTCCCGCGCCCCGTCCGCGTCCCCGTCCAGGACCGCCTCCACCAGCGCGACGTGCTGCCGCTGCGAGTGCTCCAGGTTGCGGACGAGGAGCGGAATGCAGTCGAGCAGGTCGTTCACCGTCGCCCGGACCGCCGCGTACTGCGCGGTCAGCGTCGGAGATCCGCAGAGCTCGGCCAGCGTCAGATGCAGCATCGTGTCCAGACGCCGGTAGTCGGCGAGCGGTGCGTCGCCCGTGCGGGCCAGGGCCTCGCGCAGCCGGTCCGCCTGCTCCCTGCCCAGGCCATGCGTCGCGCACAGCCCCGCCGCCCCGACCTCCAGGACCTCCCGGAAACGCAGGACGTCCTCGATGTCGACCTCGGCGACCCGGCGCCGCAGCTCGTCCTCGCCGCCGGCGTCCGCGCGCGGCAGGACGAACGTGCCGCCGTAGCGCCCGCGCCTGGACTCCACCAGACCCTGGTCCTGCAGCACCTTCAGCACCTCGCGCAGTGTCACCCGGCTGATCCCGAGCCGCTCCGCCAGCTCCCGCTCGGCCGGCAGCCGGTCGCCGCCCGGCACCAGACCCAGCCGTACGACCTGCAGAATCTGCTCCAGTGCCTCCTCGAAGCCGTTGCCCGCCCGCACCGGCCGCAGTACCGGTGTCAACCGGTCCTCCAGGCTGCCGTCCGGATCCAGCGACATCCCGCCGCACCCCCTTCCCAAGCAATGGTTCTCCGCAATACCTTATGGCTTCCGGCCCGGTCGAAAAAGCGTCAGCAGCCGAAGGAGCTCTCCCGTGGCAGACCGCACACCCCCGCTCAGCGTCGAGGAGCTGCATGCCCTCGTCGCGAGCGGTGAGATCGACACTGTCGTCCTGGCCTTCCCCGACATGCAAGGGCGGCTCCAGGGCAAGCGGTTCGCCGCACGTTTCTTCCTCGACGAGGTCCTCCACCACGGCACCGAGGGCTGCAACTACCTCCTCGCCGTCGACACCGAGATGAACACGGTCGACGGATACGCGATGTCCTCCTGGGAGCGCGGCTACGGCGACTTCGCCATGCACCCGGACCTGCGCACCCTGCGCCGGGTGCCCTGGAACGCCGGTACGGCCATGCTGATCGCCGACCTCGCCTGGAACGACGGTTCGCCCGTGGTCGCCGCCCCGCGGCAGATCCTCCGCCGCCAGCTGGAGCGCCTCGCCGAGCACGGCTTCACCGCCCAGGTCGGCACCGAGCTGGAGTTCATCGTCTTCAAGGACACCTATGAACAGGCCTGGGACGCCAACTACAGAGGGCTGACACCGGCGAACCAGTACAACATCGACTATTCGGTGCTCGGCACGGGACGCATCGAGCCCCTGCTGCGCCGTATCCGCAATGAAATGGCGGGCGCCGGCCTCACCGTCGAGTCCGCCAAGGGCGAGTGCAACCCCGGCCAGCACGAGATCGCCTTCCGCTACGACGACGCCCTCGTCACCTGCGACCAGCACGCGATCTACAAGACCGGCACCAAGGAGATCGCCGCCCAGGAGGGCGTGTCGATCACCTTCATGGCCAAGTACAACGAGCGGGAGGGCAACTCCTGCCACATCCACCTCTCCCTTGCGGACGCGGCCGGCAACAACGCCATGGCGGGCTCCTCCGACGACCCCGGGGGCATGTCGGACGTCATGCGGTACTTCCTCGCCGGACAGCTCGCCGCCCTGCGCGACTTCTCGCTCCTGTACGCCCCCAACATCAATTCGTACAAGCGGTTCCAGCCGGGCTCCTTCGCCCCGACCGCCGTCGCCTGGGGCTACGACAACCGCACCTGCGCCCTGCGGGTCGTCGGCCACGGCCGCTCAATGCGGTTCGAGAACCGGCTGCCCGGCGGTGACGTCAACCCGCATCTCGCCGTCGCCGGGCTGGTGGCGGCCGGACTGTACGGCATCGAGCAGAAGCTGGAGCTGCCCGAGGCGTGTGCGGGGAACGCGTACACCGCCGAGTACGAGCACGTCCCGACCACCCTGCGCGAGGCCGCCGAGCTCTGGGAGACCAGCCCGATCGCCAAGGCCGCCTTCGGCGACGAGGTCGTCGCGCACTACCGCAACATGGCGCGCGTCGAGCTCGAGGCCTTCGACGCCGCGGTGACCGACTGGGAGCTGCGCCGCTCCTTCGAACGCATGTGAGGCCCCTGTTGTCTGCCGAGTACACGTCTGCCGAGCACGAACTCGTCGTACTGAACCCCGCCACCGAGGAGGTCGTCGCCACCGTCCCCGCCGCCGACGCGGCCGACGTGGACCGCGCCGTCGCCCGCGCGACCGCCGCCCAGCGGACCTGGGCGGCCGCCGCCCCCGCCGACCGGGCCCGACTGCTGCGCCGCTTCGCCGACGTCGTCGACGCGCATGTCGAGGAGCTGGCCCAGCTGGAGGTCCGCCAGGCGGGCCATGTCCTCGGCAACGCCCGCTGGGAGGCCGGCAACGCCCGCGACCTCCTGCTGTACTCCGCGGGCGGCGCCGAACGCCTCCTTGGCAAGCAGATCCCCGTGACCGGCGGCTGGGACGTCACCTTCCAGGAACCGCTCGGCGTGGTCGGTGTCATCGCCCCCTGGAACTTCCCGATGCCCATCGCCGCCTGGGGCTCCTTCCCGGCCCTCGCGGCGGGCAATGCGGTCGTCCTCAAGCCCGCCGAGACCACCCCGCTGACCGCCCTGCGCCTGGCCGAACTCGCCCTGGAGGCGGGCCTGCCGGAGCATCTCTTCCAGGTCGTCCCGGGTTACGGTCACATCGCCGGCCGCGCCCTCGTCGACCACCCCGACGTCGCGAAGATCGTGTTCACCGGCTCCACCCGCACCGGCCGCGAGGTCATGGAGCGCTGCGCCCGGCTGGTCAAGCCGGTCACCCTCGAACTCGGCGGCAAGAGCCCCAACATCGTCTTCGCCGACGCCGACCTCAGGACCGCCGTCGACCCCTTCTCCTTCCTGGACAACTCCGGCCAGGACTGCTGCGCCCGCACCCGGATCCTGGTCCAGGAACCGGTGTACGACGAGGTCCGCGACCTGCTCGCCGACGCGCTGTCCACGGTCGTGGTGGGCGACCCGGCCGACGAGAAGACCCAGATGGGCCCGCTGATCAGCCGTCAACAGCTGGACCGCGTACGGTCGTTCGTGCCCGACGAGGCCCCGGCCCTGCGGGGCAGCGCCCCCGACGGGCCCGGGTTCTGGTTCCCGCCGACCGTCCTCACCGGCGAGCGGCACGACTCGGAGGCGGCCCGCGAGGAGATCTTCGGCCCCGTCGCCGTCCTCCTGCCCTTCACCGACGAGGCCGACGCGATCCGCCTCGCCAACGACACCCCGTACGGCCTGGCCGGCTCCCTGTGGACCCGCGACCTGGGCCGCGCCCTGCGCGTCTCGCGGGCCGTCCGCGCCGGCAACCTCTCCGTCAACTCCCACTCCAGCGTCCGCTACTGGACCCCCTTCGGCGGCTACAAGCAGTCCGGCCTGGGCCGCGAGCTCGGGCCGGACGCCCTGACCGCCTTCACCGAAACCAAGAACGTCTTCATCAGCACGGAAGGCCCCGCACAGTGACCGACACCCCTGTTTGCCGACGCCTGGTCGGGCGTACCGCCGTCATCACCGGAGCCGGCAGCGGCATCGGCCTCGCCACCGCACGCCGGCTCGCCTCCGAAGGCGCGCACGTCGTCTGCGGCGACGTCGACGAGGCCCGCGGCAAGGCGGCCGCCGACGAGGTCGGCGGGACCTTCGTGAAGGTCGACGTCACCGACGCCGAGCAGGTCGAGGCCCTCTTCAAGACCGCCTTCGACACCTACGGCAGCGTCGACATCGCCTTCAACAACGCGGGCATCTCCCCGCCCGACGACGACTCCATCCTGGAGACCGGCCTGGAGGCCTGGAAGCGCGTCCAGGAGGTCAACCTCACCTCCGTCTACCTGTGCTGCAAGGCCGCCATCCCCTACATGCGGCAGCAGGGCAAGGGCTCCATCATCAACACGGCGTCCTTCGTGGCGCGTATGGGCGCGGCCACGAGCCAGATCTCCTACACCGCCTCCAAGGGCGGCGTGCTCGCCATGTCCCGCGAGCTGGGCGTGCAGTTCGCCCGCGAGGGCATCCGCGTGAACGCCCTCTGCCCGGGCCCGGTCAACACCCCGCTCCTCCAGGAACTGTTCGCGAAGGACCCCGAGCGGGCCGCCCGTCGCCTGGTCCACATCCCCGTCGGCCGGTTCGCCGAGGCCGAGGAGATCGCCGCCGCCGTCGCCTTCCTCGCCAGCGACGACTCCTCCTTCGTCAACGCCACAGACTTCCTGGTGGACGGCGGAATCGCGGGCGCGTACGTCACGCCCCTGTAGGGACGAAACGGTACGGTCCACGCATATGCGATCCCTTCTCGCGTGGACCCTGGCCGCGGCCGCCGCCCTGGCGGCCGCGCCCACCGCACCCCCCGTCTCCCCGCACTCGAACTGCCCCCGCCTGACCGGCACTTGGTACGGCGACAACCGCGCCCGCCTCCAGCAGGTGATCGACGAGCGCGGCACCTGCTCGGGAGCCGGCGGCCACCCGGTCGCCGTCTTCGACTGGGACAACACCGTCACCAAGAACGACGTCACCGACGCCACCCTCTCCTGGTCCCTCAGACACGACCGGCTCCTGCGCCCGGCCCGCTGGAAGGACACCAGCCCCTGGCTCACCGACGCCGCCGACCGCGCCCTGGCCGAGGCCTGCGGCACCGGCACCTCCGAACCCCTGCGCACCTCGACCAACCCCCGCTGCACGGACGAGATCCTCGACATCCGCGAGAACGCCACCACCGCGAGCGGCGCCCCCGCCTTCGCCGGCACCTGGAACCACCGCCGCACCGTCCCGCAGTACGCCTGGATCCCCCAGCTCTTCGCCGGCCGCACCCCCGCCGACCTCGCCTCCTACGCCCGCCAGGCCCGCACCGAAGCCCTGGCGGCCCCCATCGGCGCCACCCGCACCCTCGGCACCCACACCGTGCCCGCCTACGTCCGCTACTACGACCAGCAGCGCGACCTCATCCACACCCTCCAACGAGCCGGATTCGACGTCTACATCGTCTCCGCGGGCTCCGAGCCGATCACCGAGGTCTGGTCCCGGGCCATCGGCATCGACCCCGCCCACACCATCGCCATCCGCTCCCTCCTCGACCGCCGCGGCCGCATCACACCCAGCAACCAGGGCTGCGGCAACGTACCCGCGACCCGTGGCACGGCGATCCCGTACATCGACGGCAAACGCTGCTGGATCAACCAGGAGATCTACGGCGTCCAGGGCGCCGCGGCCTGGCAGCGGCAGCCGTGGCCGCGGCGCCCGGTCCTCGCGGCCGGGGACGCCGACACCGACGTCACCTTCGTCGGCGACGCGACCGGCGCACACCTCGTCCTCAACCGCAACAAGCCGGAGCTGATGTGCCGGGCCTACGACAACGCCGACGGCCGCTGGCTGATCAACCCCATGTTCATCGAGCCCCTGCCGCGCAGGCCGGACCCGTACCCGTGCTCGACCAGGGCCCACAACGCCTCCGACGGCGCCAAGGACCCCCTTCTGCGCGACGACGGTTTCGTGGTCCCGGACCAGCCGGACACCGTGTACTGACCTGCAGCGACCCCTGGTGCACCGGCTAGAGGAAGGTGTGGCCCTCCCCGCGGTACGTCGGGACGGTCGCCGTCACCTCATCCCCCTCGATCAGATGCAGCACGTCGAAGCGCTCGCACAGCTCACCGGCCTTGGCGTGCCGGAACCACACCTTGTCGCCGATCAGCAGGTCGTCGGCGGGGGAGCCGAGCAGCGGCGTCTGCACCTCGCCGGGTCCCTCCTGAGGGTCGTAGCGCAGCCCCTCGGGCAGGTGCGGGACGGGCAGCCGGTCGCTTCCGGGCGCGCCGGAGGCGGGGTATCCGCCGCCGAGCACCGTCACGACCCCGACCCCTGGCCGGCGTACGACGGGCTGGGCGAACAGAGCCGCCGGACGCCCGCTGAAGGACGTGTAGTTGTCGAACAGCCGCGGCACGTACAGCCCGGAGCCTGCGCCGATCTCGGTGACGGCGTCCTCGGCGGCGGTGTGCTGCACACTGCCGGTGCCACCGCCGTTGACGAACTCCAGATCCGGTACGACGGCCCGCACCGCACGCACCACCTCGCCGCGTCGCTCGGCGAGCTCCCGGCGGGCCGTTGCCTGCATGAGCCGTACGGCACGCGACCGCAGCGGCCGCCCGGCGACGGAGTCACCGACGCCCGCGATATGGCCCTCGTACGCCATTATCCCCACGACCTTGAACCCCGGCCGCCGGGCCACGAGCCGGGCCATGTCGGCGACCTGGGCGGGCGAATGCAGCGGCGACCGACGCGCGCCGACGCGCACGCGGCCCCCGAACAGCTTCAGAGAGGTGTCCAACTCCAGGCAGACCCGGATGACTTCACGCCCGCCGTCGCGGGCCTCGTCGATGAACCTCAGCTGCGCGGGGTCGTCGATCATGACGGTCACGGCGGCGGCGAGCTTGGGGTCGGAGGCCAGCTCGGCGAAGCGGGCGCGGTCCGCGGACGGATAGGCGAGCAGGATGTCGTCGAAGCCGCCGCGCGCCAGCCACAGGGACTCGGCGAGGGTGAAGGACATGATGCCCGCGAACCCGTCCTTGGCGAGGACCCGCTCCAGCAGGGCCCGGCAGCGGACGGACTTGCTGGCGACCCGGATCGGCTTGCCGCCCGCGCGGCGCACGAGATCGTCCGCGTTGGCGTCGAAGGCATCCAGATCCACGATGGCGAGAGGGGCGTCGAGATGGGCGGTGGCCCGGTCGTAGCGGACCCGGTCGGCGGCGCGCGCAGTCATGAACGAAGCCTGCCAGACAGGATTACCGCAGGGTAGGGGGACGTTCCGGGCAGATGCCTCGTGCTCGTGGACTGGTTCCCGTTCTGACAGGGGCAGCCCGTAGAGTGACGCGCACGTACGGCGGAACGTCGGCGGTTGCACATGCATCCGGATGCCGGTCCGCTCGTACGGGTATGCGTGCCCGGGACGGACTGGCCCGGCGTCGACCGGTTGAGCGCAAGGACGACGGCCCGCGTACAGGTGGACGGCCCGGGCGCGAGGAAACGGGGGGTGCATGAGCACGGAAGCGCAGCATGCCTCCATTCCGCCGCGCCCACCCCAGCCCCCGACGGTCGGATCGTCGCCGTCGGAAGACCGGCCGCAGGACACCGCGACGGCCTCCGGCGAGGCCTGGTCCCCGTGGCGACGCTCCGGACCCTTCGAGGCGTTCGGCCACCGCACCCCGTCCATGGATTCGAACACCGAAGCCGGGCCCGACTCGTCCGCCGAGCCCGAACCGGCTCCGGCTCCGCTGCCGCCCATTCGGGACGGCGTTGTGGGGGGCGAGGCCTGGTCGAGTCCGCAGCCCCCGCCCCCGCCGCAGGCCTCGGCCCGCTTCCCGGACACCCCTCCGGCGGCGCGCAACAGCGCCGGTACGCCCGCACCCGCTCCGGGCACCGATGTACCGCCACGCCCGACCCACCGCCCCACGCCGCCGCCCGGCGCCCCGAACGCCGCCGCGGAAACCCCCCAGGAAACCACCACGCGCCTCCGCCCGATCCCCCCGGTGACCCCACCCGAGGCCCCGACCACCACGCCGGTCACGGGCCGGACGCCCACACCGCCCCCTCCCGGCTCGGCCACCCCGCCGACATCGGACGCCCCCGCTGGTTCGGGTACGCGGTCGATGTCGTCGTCACCGTCCGCTGATCCGCGGCGCCGTGCTGATTCGGCTGCTGGACGGATGCCTTCTGCGCGTGCGGCTTCGGGCTCTGGCGGGGCTGTTCCGCCGAGTCCGACCGGTTCGGGTACGCGGTCGGGGACGCCGTCCTTGCCGTCCGCCGACCCGTTGCACCGGCCTGAGTCGGCCGCCAAGTCCGTGCCTCCTGCCCGTCCGGCGGGGGCCCCTGCCGGTTCGACCACGCCCCCGGCTCCCGCCGATCCGCCGCGGCGCGCCGGCTCGGCTGCCGGGCCCATGCCTCCTGCCCGTCCGGCTTCTCGCCCCGGTGCAGCCGCGCAGCCGGCCGGCCGCCCGGGCAGCACCCCGCCGTCGGCGGATGCCCGCCCGGGCACGGCCACGCCGCCACCCCGCCCGGCCGCTGCCCCCGCCGAACCGGCCCGTCGCCCCGGCTCGTCCATGCCGATGCCGCCCGCCCGGCCCAGCTCGACCCCCGGCGCGGCCACACCTCCTATGCCCTCCACCCGCCCGAGCTTCCGCCACCCGTCGCAGTCGCCGCCCATGCCGCCCTTGCCGGGCACTCGGGTGGAAGGTGTGGGCGCGGGGCTGCCCGACCCGGCGCTTTCCTGGAGCGCTCCGGGGGTGCCCGGCGGCGGGCGGCCGGTGGTGTCGTTCGGGGAACCCGAGGGATATGACGAGCGGGTCCGGCCGCGGCCGCTCGGGGGGCGGATGCGTTCGCGCACTGCCGCCGTCGCCGCCTGTGTCGTGCTCGGGCTCGGGCTCATCGGCGGTGCCGTGACCGGGAGTTGGCTGGTCGGGGGCTCCGGGGACGACGGCGGGCAGGACACGTTCGCCGCGGCCGGGAGCCTGTGGCACAGCGTGCCCGTGGACCAGTTGTTCCCGCGCACCGTGCAGGGCACGGGCGCCGGACCCGGCGGCGCCGACCGGACCTGGACCCGCATCGCCGTCGCACCGGACAGCGGCTGCAAGGACGCCTTCGACCCGCTGTTGAAGAAGGCCCTCGCACCGGTCGGCTGCCAGCGGTTGCTCCGCGCCACGTACACCGACGCCACCCAGAGCTTCGTCACCACCGTCGGCCTCCTCTTCACCGAGGCCGACACCGCATCCATGACCTCCCTCGCCAAACGCTTCCAGAGTCAGGGCCTCGGCACCCGCACCGACCTCATGCCCCGCCCCTACGCCGCGAAGAACACCGCCGCCGCCCACTTCGGCAACAAGCAGCGTGCCTCCTGGACCGTCTCCGTCCTCACCGACGCCCCCGTCGTCGTCTACGCCGTCTCCGGCTGGGCAGACGGCCGCAGCGTCGACACCCCGGTCCCCGCCGAGCAGGCCACCCAGTCCGGCGCCACCGCGGCCCCCGCCCAGGCGGGCCTCGGCAACGAGGCCCAGGGCCTCGCCGACCGCATCGAACGGGCCCTGCGCAAAGACGTCACCTCGCCCACGGAGAACCCCTCGTGACGCGCCGCATCGGAACGCTGAGCGTCCTCCTCGCCGCCTCCCTCGCCCTCGTGCCGGCCACCGTCGCGCACGCCGACGGCATACGCGCCCAGCAGTGGGCCCTCGACGCCATGCACACCCAGCAGGCCTGGCAGACCACCAAGGGCAAGGGCATCACCGTCGCCGTCCTCGACACCGGCGTCGAGGCCGACCATCCCGACCTGGCCGGCAACGTCCTGCCCGCCAAGGACATGATCGGCTTCGGGGCCGAGCAGGGGGACCGGGCATGGGCCCGGCACGGCACCGCCATGGCCGGCATCATCGCCGGGCACGGACACGGCCCCGGCGACGCCGACGGCGTCATGGGCATCGCCCCCGAGGCGAAGATCCTGCCGGTGCGGGTGATCCTCGAGGACGGCGACACCGCCCGCGGCAAGGCCCGCTCCACCCGCGGCAACGCCCTCGCGGAAGGCATCCGCTGGGCCACCGACCACGGCGCCGACGTCATCAACCTCTCCCTCGGCGACGACTCCGCCTCCGCCCACCCCGAACCCGCCGAGGACGAGGCCGTCCAGTACGCCCTGAAGAAGAACGTGGCCGTCGTCGCCTCGGCAGGCAACGGCGGTGACAAGGGCGACCACGTCTCCTACCCGGCCGCCTACCCGGGCGTCATCGCCGCGACGGCAGTCGACCGCTTCGGCATCCGCGCCTCGTTCTCCACCCGCCGCTGGTACGCCACCGTCAGCGCCCCCGGCGACAAGATCGTCATCGCCGACCCCGACCACAAGTACTACGAGGGCTGGGGGACCAGCGCGGCCTCGGCGTTCGTCTCGGGCGCGGTCGCCCTCATCAAGGCCGCCCACCCGGGGCTGACCCCCGCCCAGATCAAGCAGCTCCTCGAGGACACCGCCCGCAACCCTCCCGCCGGCGGTCGCGACGACTCGCGCGGCTTCGGCATGATCGACCCGGCCGCCGCGATCAAGGCCGCCGGCCGACTCAAGCCCAAGGGCCTGCAGGCGGTGTCGTACGGCGACAAGTACTTCGGACCCGGCCCGGACGAGTCCAAGTCCGGTGACGGCACCAGCAGTTGGGCGGCTCCGCTCGCGGGCAGCCTCGGCGGGGTGCTGCTCGTCGCGGCGGTCTTCCTGTGGCGCGGCCGCCGCCCACGCTTCGACGGCTTCTGAGACCGCCGGCCCGTCACTCCGGGACGGACGCGGAGGGCGAAGCAGAAGCGGACGACACCGAGGTGTCCCCGGCCAGCGCCGAAACCGCCGCCTTCGCCACCGACTCGACCAGCGAAATCCCCTTCGCCTGCGTCGAGTTGCCCTTGGACAGCACGGCCAACAGGTGGTCGCGGCCGCCGACCGTCACCCGCCCGATGCTGTTGATGTCCCACAGTCCGGTCGTGCTGCGCGGCAGCCAGCCGTTCTTCAGCGCCCACCGGGAGCCGTCGGCCGCCGCCGACACGCCCCAGTGCTGGTCGGCCTCAATGTGTTCCATCAGCCCCTGCAGATACGTCCGCGAGACCTCGCTCAGCCCCGAGTCGTCCCCGAACACCTGCTGCAGCAGCGTGAGTTGATCGGCGGCCGTGGTCTGCGTCAGCCCCCACAGCATGCCGTCGCCGCCCGCGGTGGCTGAGAGCCCCAGCCGCTCGTTCGCGGCGTCGAGACCCTCCGCCTTGCCGATGATCTGCCACAGCGCGGACGCGGCGGTGTTGTCGCTGTTCTCGATCATCGTGGTGGCGTACGACTTCTCGCTCGCCGTGAGGTGCCGGCCCGCGTCCTGCGCCTGGAGCAGCAGCGCCGCCAGGATGTCGACCTTGACGATGCTCGCCGTGTCGAACGAGCCGTCCCCGTACGAGGCACTCTCGCCCGAGTCCAGGTCCAGCACCGCCACCGACACCTGCGCGCCGTCCTCGACGGGCACCGACTTCACGGCCCCGGCCAGCAGCGCGTCGTAGTCCACCGCCGGCTCTGCCACAGGTTCCACCGCATCCTCCCCGTCCGCCGCGGCCGAGGTGGAGGCCGGCGCCGTAGCCGACGATACGGGGCTCGCACCGGAGTGCGCCCGAGCCTTCACATACACGGTCCCGGCGGCCGTACCGCCGACGACGGCCACGACGGCGAGGGCGGTGTGGAGCAGGGTGCGCGTCCTGGACGGACGAGCGCGGCGGCGGCGTTCTCTGGGGGACTCCATTCTCGCGATGCTGGAGGCGGCGACTGTGCGCTCGGTTAGACGGACGTTAGATGTGCGTCAGGGAAATCTGAGAAAGCCGTGAACCCTGTGAACCAGCGGTTTCCGGGGCCGCACAAGCCCAGCAGCATCCCCCCGATATCCGCCCGATAGGGTCGGTGACCGTGGCGAACAAGAACATTCCCGACTCCGGCTTCTCCGACGACGACGGCACCGCCGACCCCCGGCTCAGCGCCGCGCTCACCGCCTGGGCCGAGGACCGCACCGCCGTGGGCCCCGTCCTGGAGGCACTCAAGGGCGCCCGGCTGCTCGTCCCCGTGGTGGCCGTCCTCGGCGAGGTCGAGGAGGACGAGAACGGGCTGCGCCGCGAGAAGACC
The DNA here is from genome assembly GCF_000720765.1 of Streptomyces sp. NRRL S-646. GTDB lineage: Bacteria > Actinomycetota > Actinomycetes > Streptomycetales > Streptomycetaceae > Streptomyces. The sequence continues at coordinate 66,310 of NZ_JODC01000019.1, read as the reverse complement.
AGCGACATGGCCGTCCCGACCCTCAAGGCCGGCTCCCGCACCGCTCTGCCGGCCTTCACCTCCACCGACTCCCTGGCTCGCTGGGACCCGGCGGCCCGCCCCGTCGCCGTACCCCTGCACCAGGCACTGCAGGCCGCCGCGCACGAGCAGGCGGACACGGTGGTGCTGGACCTGGCCGGGCCGGTGCCGTTCGAACTGACCGGCTCCGCGCTGCTCGCACTCGCCGAGGGGCGTACGACGGCCGACCCCCTGTCCGACCCCGCCGTACGGGAGGCGGTCCGGACCGCGGTGGCCGCCGAGCCCGCCGTGCTGCGCGCCCACCTCGGGCCCGGTCAGGCCGACGGCACCCTCGCCCTCGTACTGGACGATTCCGCCGCACCCGCCGAGGCCGCCCGCGCCGTCGCCGAGCGCCTCGCCGCCGACGAAACACTGAGGGCCCGCCTGGTGCGCGGCCTCGACCTGGCGCTGCTGCCGGCCGGGGCGACGCCACCGGGCGAGCCCTTGTACGTACGGTGATCGACTAGCCGTAAACGGGCCCCGTGTACTTCTCGCCCGGCCCCTGGCCCGGCTCGTCCGGGACGATCGACGCCTCGCGGAACGCCAGCTGCAGCGACTTCAGACCGTCGCGCAGCGGCGCCGCATGGAAGGAGCTGATCTCGGTCGCGCTGCCGTCCAGCAGGCCGGCCAGAGCGTGGATCAGCTTGCGGGCCTCGTCCAGGTCCTTGTACTTGTCGCCCTCCTCGGTCAGACCGAGCTTCACCGCGGCGGCGCTCATCAGGTTGACGGCGACCGTCACGATCACCTCGACGGCGGGGACCTCGGCGATGTCGCGGGTCATGGCGTCGAAGTCGGCGGGGGACTCGGGAGACTCAGGAGGGGTGTCACTCATGCCCCACACGATAGGGCCCGGTGCAGGCCGGTTAGCACCACCCCCGGGTTGCTGCTAACCTTGTGTGACGACCGGCTGGACGCTCGCGTGTCCGGCCCACAAGTGGAGGCTCCGATCTCCCACCTGACTGTCCCCCGGGACGGCGGGTCACCCCGGTCAGGCGGCCACCATCGTTCCGTACGGACGATGGAGTCGCCCGAAAGCGCGCCCCGCGTCATCGCGGCGGTGCTCCGGTAGTGCTTTGGAGCCCCGCCTGTGATCGTCCGGGGCATTTTTCATGCTTCGGCGCGGTTAGGTCTAACGAAAGAGAGACATACGCGGCTGTCCGCCAGACCGCCGTGTGGTGCTAACCGAGGAGGATCCATCAGCGCCGAGCCCCGCATCAACGACCGGATTCGCGTTCCCGAGGTGCGACTTGTCGGTCCCAGTGGCGAGCAGGTGGGCATCGTCCCGCTGGCCAAGGCACTGGAGCTTGCGCAGGAGTACGACCTGGACCTGGTCGAGGTCGCGGCGAACGCCCGTCCGCCCGTGTGCAAGCTCATGGACTACGGGAAGTTCAAGTACGAGTCGGCCATGAAGGCCCGTGAGGCGCGCAAGAACCAGGCGCACACGGTCATCAAGGAGATGAAGCTCCGGCCGAAGATCGACCCGCACGACTATGACACCAAGAAGGGTCACGTCGTCCGGTTCCTCAAGCAGGGCGACAAGGTCAAGATCACGATCATGTTCCGTGGTCGCGAGCAGTCCCGGCCCGAGCTGGGCTACCGACTGCTGCAGCGTCTCGCGGAGGACGTCCAGGACCTCGGCTTCGTTGAGTCGAACCCGAAGCAGGACGGCCGAAACATGATCATGGTTCTCGGTCCGCACAAGAAGAAGACCGAGGCGATGGCCGAGGCCCGCCAGGCGCAGGAAGCCCGCAAGGCAGACGCGAAGGCCAACCCCGGCAAGTCGCAGAACGCCGCGGAGACCGAGCACGCCGAGGCGACCGAGGACTCCGTGGAGACCGAGGCACCTGCCGAGGCTTCCGCCGAGGCGTGATCCCGGGGGACGCAAGTCCCCAGGATGTAACCGAAACACGAACGACGCTCCACCGTGCCCGGTTTTCGCGACCGGGCACCGGAGCGCCACCGACGAGGAGAGAACGGCGCTATGCCGAAGAACAAGTCGCACAGCGGTGCCAGCAAGCGCTTCAAGATCACCGGCTCCGGCAAGGTGCTCCGTGAGCGCGCCGGCAAGCGCCACCTGCTCGAGCACAAGTCGTCCCGCGTGACGCGTCGCCTCACCGGCAACGCCGAGATGGCCCCGGGCGACGCCGCGAAGATCAAGAAGCTTCTCGGCAAGTGACGTGAGCGGCGCCCCCACTGAGCGCCGTACGTCTGGACCGGGACCCAATCGTTTCCGGGCCGTGTGAGTCCAACCACGGCCCCGCTACAAGGAGTTAACAAGTGGCACGCGTCAAGCGGGCAGTCAACGCCCACAAGAAGCGCCGGGCGATCCTCGAGCAGGCCTCCGGCTACCGCGGTCAGCGTTCGCGCCTGTACCGCAAGGCCAAGGAGCAGGTCACCCACTCGCTGGTCTACAACTACAACGACCGCAAGAAGCGCAAGGGTGACTTCCGCCAGCTGTGGATCCAGCGCATCAACGCCGCTGCCCGCGCCAACGGCATCACGTACAACCGCTTCATCCAGGGTCTGAAGGCCGCGAACGTCGAGGTCGACCGCAAGATCCTGGCCGAGCTGGCCGTCAACGACGCCACCGCGTTCGCCGCGCTGGTCGAGGTTGCGCAGAAGGCCCTGCCGGCGGACGTCAACGCGCCCAAGGCTGCGTGACGCTGCACTGGCCTAGGCCGACGTGACATTCGGACCCGCGGGTTGCTGCCCGCGGGTCCGTTTCGTTGATTGAGTTAGGTGACCTTGATGCCTCCCGTTACCCCCGAGCTGATCTCCCCCCGTTCCCCTCGTGTCGTCGCCGCCCGGCGGCTCGCCAAGCGGAACTTCCGTGGGAAGGAGCAGCTGTTTCTGACCGAGGGGCCGCAGGCCGTGCGGGAAGCCGCGGGGCACGGGCTGGTGGAGCTGTTCGCCACGGTCGAGGCCGCGGAGCGGTACGCCGACATCGTGGGGGAGGCCCGGGACACCGGGGTCCGTGTTCATCTCGCCGCCGATGACGTGATCGCCGACATCTCGACGACCGTCACCCCGCAGGGGCTCGTCGGGATCTGCCGGTTCCTGGACACGCCCTTCGAGGAGATCCTCGCCGCCAGGCCCAAGCTCGTCGCCGTCCTCGCGCATGTCAGGGACCCGGGGAACGCCGGGACCGTGCTGCGGTGCGCCGATGCCGCCGGCGCCGAGGCCGTCGTACTGACCGACGCGTCCGTCGACCTCTACAACCCCAAGGCCGTACGGGCCTCCGTGGGCTCGCTGTTCCACCTGCCCGTCGCCGTCGGCGTTCCCGTCGAGGACGCGGTCGAGGGGCTCAGGCGGGCCGGTGTCCGGATCCTCGCCGCGGACGGGGCCGGGACCGACGACCTGGACGACGAGCTCGACAAGGGCACCATGGGCGGGCCGACCGCCTGGGTGTTCGGGAACGAGGCCTGGGGGCTTCCGGAGGAGACCCGCGCACTCGCGGACGCCGTGGTGCGCGTGCCGATCCACGGGAAGGCCGAGAGTCTGAACCTCGCCACCGCGGCCGCCGTATGTCTGTATGCGTCAGCCCGTGCACAGCGCGCCTCCGGAGGGTGCCGCTCCGTCACCGAGAGCTAGTAGGGTGACCAGCTCGGGGGCCACCTGCGCCGTCTGAAGGGTGGGGTTACGGGGAATGAGTGTCGGCACGAGCAGGGCACGGGGATCACGGGACGCGCAGCGCGCGCCCGAGCCCCGGCACGGCGATCTCGCCGAGCTCGGCATCGACCCCGACGTACTGCCCGACGGCCTCGTCGTCGCCGACGAGCACGGCCACGTCATCTGCTTCAACGCCGCCGCCGAGCGGATCACCGCCGTCCCCGCCAGGGACGCCCTCGGGCAGCGGCTGGAGAAGGCGCTGCCGTTAGAGGACCTGGAGGGTCGGCGCTGGTGGCAGCTGACCGACCCGTACGGCGGGCTCGCCATTCGCCGGCGGCAGCCCGAGCGGAACCTGCTGCTTCCCGGTGGACGGGAGGTCCTCGTATCGGCCCGGTACGTCCGCGGTGAACCCACCGGCCCGGTCCGCCGTGTCGTCGTCTCGCTGCGCGACACCGAGGCGCGCCGCCGCACCGAGCGCAGCCACGCCGAGCTGATAGCGACCGTGGCCCATGAACTCAGGTCGCCCCTGACCTCCGTCAAGGGCTTCACCGCCACGCTCCTCGCCAAATGGGAACGGTTCACGGACGACCAGAAGCGGCTGATGCTGGAGACCGTGGACGCCGACGCCGACCGGGTCACCCGGCTCATCGCCGAGCTCCTTGACATCTCGCGGATCGACAGCGGGCGGCTGGAGGTCAGGCGTCAGCCCGTCGACATCGGCGCGGCCGTGGGGCGGCACATCCAGGCGTACGTCGCCGCCGGGCAGCCCGCCGACCGGTTCCTGCTGAGGATCGAGCAGCCGCTGCCCTCGCTGTGGGCCGACCCCGACAAGATCGACCAGGTGCTCAGCAACCTGCTGGAAAATGCGGTGCGGCACGGCGAGGGAACCGTCACGATTGACATCACGGCCACGGCGTCCCCCCGAGAGGACGAGGACACCGGCACGTCGGTCACGGTGAGCGACGAGGGGCCCGGCATCCCGGAGGAGTCCATGAACCGCGTCTTCACCCGCTTCTGGCGGGGCAGCAAGCGCGGCGGCACGGGCCTCGGGCTCTACATCGTCAAGGGCATCGTCGAGGCCCACGGCGGCACCATCACGGTCGGCCGCGCCCCCCAGGGCGGCGCCGAGTTCCTATTTACGTTGCCCGTGGCAGCCCCGGCGTATCTCGCCTGACGGCCCACGGGCGCATTCGTACACCTCCACCCCGTTAGACTCGGCCTTTGGCACCTTTGTGTCCCATGGACGGCCCTCTGACCTCTGTGTGAGTCGGTGACGGGGACCTTCAGCCAGCCAATCGGAAGCACGGGAAGAGATGTCGGCACCGAATAAGTCGTACGACCCTGTAGAGGTCGAGGCGTTGAAACCGGAAGAGATCGAGCGCATGCGGGACGAGGCGCTCGCCGCCTTTGCCGCAGCGAGCTCCCTCGACGCGCTCCAGGAGGCCAAGGTCGCCCACACCGGGGGCACCTCCCCGCTGGCTCTCGCCAACCGCGAGATCGGCGCCCTGCCCCCGCACGCCAAGGCCGCCGCCGGCAAGCTGGTCGGCCAGGCCCGAGGCGCCGTGAACAAGGCCCTCGGGGCCCGCCAGGCCGAGCTCGAGGCCGAGCGGGACGCCCGCGTGCTGGTCGAGGAGTCGGTGGACGTCACGCTGCCGTACGACCGCGTACCGGCCGGCGCCCGCCACCCCCTGACCACGCTCTCGGAGCGCATCGAGGACGTCTTCGTGGCCATGGGCTACGAGGTCGCCGAGGGCCCCGAGATCGAGGCCGAGTGGTTCAACTTCGACGCTCTCAACATCGGCCCGGACCACCCGGCGCGCGGCGAGCACGACACCTTCTTCGTCGAAGGCCCGCAGGGCGGCACCGAGTCCGGAATGGTGCTGCGCACCCACACCTCGCCGGTCCAGATCCGCTCGCTGCTCAATCGTGAGCTGCCGGTCTACGTGATCTGCCCGGGCCGTGTGTACCGCACCGACGAGCTCGACGCCACGCACACGCCCGTCTTCCACCAGGTCGAGCTGCTCGCCGTGGACGAGGGCCTGACCATGGCCGACCTCAAGGGCACCCTGGACCACATGGTCCAGTCGCTGTTCGGCGAGGGCATGAAGACCCGGCTGCGGCCCAACTTCTTCCCGTTCACCGAGCCGTCCGCCGAGATGGACATGGTGTGCTACGTCTGCCGCGGCGAGTCCGTCGGCAACCCCGACCGGCCCTGCCGCACCTGCTCCAGCGAGGGCTGGATCGAGCTCGGCGGCTGCGGCATGGTCAACCCGCGGGTGCTGACCGCCTGCGGCGTCGACCCGGAGAAGTACAGCGGCTTCGCCTTCGGGTTCGGCATCGAGCGGATGCTGATGTTCCGCCACAACGTCGAGGACATGCGAGACATGGTCGAGGGTGACGTCCGGTTCACCCGGCCGTTCGGGATGGAGATCTGATGCGGGTCCCGCTTTCTTGGCTGCGGGAGTACGTCGACCTGCCGGCGACGGAAACCGGCCGTGACGTCCAGGAGAAGCTCGTCTCTGCCGGGCTCGAGGTCGAGACCGTCGAGCACCTCGGCGCCGACCTCAAGGGCCCGCTCGTGGTCGGCAAGGTGCTGACCATCGAGGAGCTGACGGAGTTCAAGAAGCCGATCCGCTTCTGCACCGTCGACGTCGGCCAGGCCAACGGCACCGGCGAGCCCCAGGAGATCGTCTGCGGCGCCCGCAACTTCGCCGTCGGCGACAAGGTCGTGGTCGTGCTTCCCGGCGCCACGCTGCCCGGCGGCTTCTCCATCTCCGCCCGCAAGACGTACGGCAAGACGTCCCACGGCATGATCTGCTCCAGCGACGAGCTGGGCATGGGCGACGACGGCACCAAGGGCATCATCGTGCTGCCGCCGGAGGCCGAGGTCGGCAAGAACGCCATCGAGCTGCTCGAGCTGGTCGACGAGGTCCTGGACATCGCCGTCACCGCCAACCGCGGCGACTGCCTGTCCATCCGCGGCGTCGCCCGCGAGACCGCCATCGCCTACGGGCTGCCGCTGCGCGACCCGGCCCTGATCGACGTACCCGGCCCGAACGCGTTCGGCTACCCGGTGCAGGTCTCCGACCCGCTCGGCTGCGACCGCTTCACCGCGCGTACGGTCACCGGGCTCAGCCCCGAGGCGCGCTCCCCGATCTGGCTGCAGCGCCGGCTGCAGAAGGTCGGCATGCGCCCGGTCTCGCTCGCCGTCGACGTCACCAACTACGTGATGATGGAGCTCGGCCAGCCGCTGCACGCCTACGACCGCTCGCTGGTCCAGGGCACCATCGGCGTGCGCCGCGCCGAGCAGGGCGAGAAGCTCGTCACGCTCGACGGCGTCACCCGCACGCTGGACGCCGAGGACCTCGTCATCACCGACGACCGCGGTCCCATCGGCCTCGCGGGCGTCATGGGCGGCGCCAACACCGAGATCGCCGACCACGACGACACCGAGAACTCCACGAGCGACGTCGTGATCGAGGCCGCGCACTTCAACGCGGTCTCCATCGCGCGCACGGCCCGCCGCCACAAGCTGTCCTCCGAGGCCTCCCGCCGCTTCGAGCGCGGCGTCGACCCGCAGGCCGCGGCCGCCGCCGCGCAGCGCACGGTCGACCTGCTGGTGCTGCTCGCGGGCGGCACCGCCGAGGCCGGTGTCACCGAGGTCATCACGCCGTCCGCGCCGCACACCATCACCGTCCCGGCCAACCACCCGGACAAGGTGGCGGGCGTCGACTACGGCCGCGAGACCGTCGTACGGCGGCTGCAGGAGATCGGCTGCGACGTGTACGGACAGGACGAGCTGATCGTCACCGTGCCGTCCTGGCGGCCCGACCTCCTCGAGGTCAACGACATCGCGGAGGAGGTCATCCGCCTGGAGGGCTACGAGAACCTGCCCTCCACGCTGCCCAAGCTGCCCTCGGGCCGTGGCCTCACCCACCGCCAGCGGCTGCACCGCCGGGTCGGCCGCGCGCTGGCCGGGGCGGGCTATGTCGAGGCGCCGAACTACCCCTTCGTCAGCGAGCAGGTCTTCGACCAGCTGCTGCTGGAGGCCGACGACCCGAACCGCCGCGTCGTGAAGCTCACCAACCCGCTCAGCGACGAGGAGCCCGCGCTCCGTACCTCGCTGCTGCCGGGCCTGCTGGGTGCCCTGCGGCGCAACAACGGCCGCGGCTCGCACGACCTCGCGCTGTTCGAGACCGGGCTGGTCTTCCTCCCGCGCGAGGAGCAGAAGACCGCCGTCGCCCTGCCCGTCGACCGGCGTCCCACCGACGAGGAGATCGCCGAGCTGAACGCCGCGCTGCCCGAGCAGCCGCGCCACGTCGCCGTTGTCCTCGCGGGCGCCCGCGAGCAGGCCGGCTGGTGGGGCAAGGGCCGTCCGGCGGACTGGGCGGACGCGGTAGAGGCGGGCCGCGTCGCCGCGCGGGAAGCCGGTGCCGAACTGATCGTCCGCAAGGGTCAGTACGGTCCGTGGCACCCCGGCCGCTGCGCCGAGCTCGTGGTCGTCGTCGACGGCGCGGAGACGGTGGTCGGCCACGCGGGTGAGCTGCACCCGCGAGTGGTGAAGGCTCTGGGGCTGCCCGAGCGCACCAGTGCGATGGAGATCGACCTTGATGTGCTGGAGGAGGTCGGCAACGACACCCCGCAGGCGCCGGGCATCTCCACCTTCCCGGTGGCCACGCAGGATGTCGCCCTCGTCGTCGACAACTTCGTGCCGCACGCCGAGGTCGAGGCCGCTCTGCGCGACGGTGCGGGTGAACTCCTTGAGGCGATCCGGCTGTTCGACGTGTACGAGAACGCCGAGCAGCTCGGTGAGGGGCGGAAGTCGCTGGCGTATGCATTGCGCTTCCGGGCTCCCGACCGCACCCTGACCGTCGACGAGGCCTCGGCGGCCCGCGACGCGGCGGTTGCCCTCGCGGGCGAGCGCACGGGAGCGGTGCTGCGGGGCTAGTTCACCCACGGGGCGGGGAGCTGCTCTTGGGTGGCGGCTGCGGGTCGTTCGTGGCTTGTCGCGCCCCGCGGCGCAGCCGCCAATGGACACAGCCCCGCGCCCCTTACGGGGCGCTGCCGAACCGGCGGTGCATATGCGCCCCACCTGCATAAATGCGGGTGGCCTGCGGGGGCTCACTCATCTGGGTGATAAGCCCGGGTGATCTGGCCCTGCCCGGCCATGCGGTCGACAGAATCGGACCGGCCTTTCGGGGTCGGTCCGTCTGTGCTTCCAGGCCTAAATGGGGGGCCAATCGGCATGATCCGCATCAAGGCTGGCGTTCCCCGGGCGGGGCGGCTGCCGCTGCGCCGGGTGCTCGCGCTGGGGCTGCCCACGGTGTGGGGCGCCATGGCGATCACGTACAAACTGGCCTGTCCGCTCGCCCAGCAGAACGGGCTGGGGGCGCGCATCGGCACCAGTGCCGTCTTCTTCGCGGTGGGGACCGGGCTGATACTCCACGTCCGGCATGTGATGCTCCGCGAGCTCAGAGAGGTCCGGCAGGTCGCGGGCGCCGCGCAGAGTGTGCTGCTGCGGCCGCTCCCGCCGCGGATCGACGGGCTGAACATCGCCGCGGCCCAGCTGTCCGCGGACCGCTGTGCGGCGATCGGCGGCGATCTGTACGAGGTCATCGCCACCGAGCACGGAGTGCGGGTCGTGATGGGCGACGTGCGCGGCCACGGTCTTGCCGCCATCAGTACGGTGGCCGCCGTGCTCGGCAGCTTCCGTGAGGCCGTGCACGACGAGGCCGAACTCGGCAGTGTGCTGCGGCGGCTGGAACGGGCGCTGGCCCGGCATCTGCGGGAGCGGGCCCGCGCCGAGCACCCCTCGGCCGGAGCGGAGCCGGACAACCCGGTCGCCGAGGAGTTCGTCACCGTACTGCTGCTGGAGATCCAGCCGGACGGCGAGGTGCGCGTCCTCAACTGCGGGCACCCCTGGCCGTATCTGCTCGGGCCGGCCCGGGCCGAACTGCTGACCCGGGCCGAACCACTGCCTCCCCTCGGGCCGTTCCCGTTGCCCGCCGAGCTGCCCGCCCTCCCGTGCGGTCGGCTGCTGCCCGGCGAGGCGCTGTTCCTGCACACGGACGGTGTCGAGGACGCACGTGACGGACGTGGCCGGTTCTTTCCGCTGCCGGCCGCGCTCGCCGAGGCCGTGGACGCCGGGCCGGTCTCCCCGCAGTCGGTACTGCGCGCCGTCTTCGCCGGGCTGCTGCGCCACGCAGGGGGAAGACCCGCCGACGACGTCGCGCTGCTGGTCTTGCGCAACGACCGCCGCCATGTCGCATGCCGCCCGGGCGAGCCGGTCGGCCACCGTGGTTCAGCCGCGCCCTGAAGGGGCGCGGGGAACTGCGCGACCAGCCACGGCGAACCCGCAGCCGACAACGCACCGTTGACCCACGGCGTCTAGTCGCACCGCCAAGCTGCCAGCCGGCGCACCGTCCGCCCCGCCACGGAGTGTCGGGCAGGCAGCTGGGCGGACGGCGCGGAAGCGGGCCGCCGCACTGTACGAGGGGGAGCCGGCGGCCCGGCCGGCCTCTTGCGAGGCATTTCAGTCAACCGACTGGAAACTCTCCGCGACAGTGCGCGTACGCTGCGGATTCGAGCACTCCGTTCACACCCCGTGTGAAGCCGTTCGCACTACGCTGACGACACCGAGCGATCCGGGGGGCATATATGCAGCCCAACACTCTGCTCGACGCGATCCTGGACGAGGCCGGGATCTCGCATGCGGGGCTGGCGGCACACGTCAATCAGGCGGGGCGGGCGCGCGGCCTCGCGCTCCGGTACGAACACACCGCCGTCGCACGATGGTTGAAGGGGCAGCGGCCCCGGGGGCAGGTACCCGACCTGATCTGCGAAGTACTCGCGGGACGGCTGCACCGTCCGGTCACGCTGGACGACATCGGCCTCGGTGTGCCCGGCGAGCCGTCCGCTCCGCACGGCACCTCGCTGTCCGGCTTCGTGGAGCGCGCCACCGCCCTGTGGCGCTCCGACGAACAGCAGCGCCCGCACATCCTGGGTGCGCCCGCGGTCACCGGCACGCCCGCCGTCATGCCCGTGTGGGAGTGGGAGAACCCGCCCGAGGACGTGGATGTCTCGCGCGGCGGCCGGCACCGGGTCACCCCCGGCGACATCGAGATGCTGCGCGCGGCCCGCACCCACTACGAGCAGATGTACCGGAAAGCCGGCGGCATAGCCACCCGCACCCGGATAGTCGGCTTTCTCAACGCCGAGGCCGCCCCGCTGCTGCGCGGCAGCTACACCGATGCCACCGGCCGCCAACTGCACCGTGCCACGGGTGGGTTGGTGGCGATCGCGGGCATCTGCGCCTACGACTCCGACGCGCACGGGCTCGCCCAGCGCTACTTCCACCAGGCGCTCAGGCTGGCGAAGGCCAGCGGAGACCGGGGACTCGGCGCCTATGTCATTGCGCTGCTGGTCAACCAGGCGCTGTTCATGCGGGAGTTCCGCCAGGCGGTCGCCTTCGCGGAGGCCGCGCTGCGGGCCGCCGGCAAGCACATCACGCCGGCGCTCGCCTGCGATCTCTACGCGATGCAGGCCAAGGCGTACGCGCACCTGGGCGACAGTACGACGGCCCTGTCCTGCATCCGGCGTGCCGAGCAGGCCGCCGAACGCATCCGGCGCGGGTACGAACCCGACGAAACCGGCTATGTCCAGCCGGGTCTGGTCAACGTCCAGGTGGCGGAGGCACTGCTCAGCCTCGGCGAACTCGTCGCCGCGGGGGAGCATGCCGCGGCGGCCGTCGACAATCCCGCGCACGACCGCGGCCGGGTGCACCGCCTCGCCATGCTCTCCACGATCGAACTGCGCCAGGGCAACGCCGACAAAGCCGTGGCCACCGCGGTGCAGATGGCCGAGCAGGCCCGCGGAATGGAGTCCCAGCGGCTGCGCGACAGACTCCGCGCGGTACGCGAGTACCTGGTGCGCAGTGGTTGTGCGGGCACCGCCGAAGCCGCCGAACTCATCGACGGGGCACTGCGCGTACCGCTGTAGACCGGTTCCGCCGTAGACAGGTTCCGAGCACCGACGTCCCACAGTCCCTGCTGCGATATTGCCACTTACTCGACGGAAGGTGGCAGAACCGTGCAGTGGACGAAACAGAACGAACAAACTGTGTATGCAAACCGCTGGTTCACCGTCAACCTGGCAGATGTGGAACTGCCGGACGGGCGGCACCTGGACCACTTTCTGATACGGCTGCGGCCCGTCGCCGTGGCCACGGTGGTGAACGAGGCCAATGAAGTCCTCCTCCTGTGGCGCCACCGCTTCATCACCGACAGCTGGGGGTGGGAACTCGCTGCGGGCGTGGTCGAGGACGGCGAGGACATCGCCGTCGCGGCCGCCAGGGAACTCGAGGAAGAGACCGGCTGGCGACCGGGACCGCTGCAGCACCTCATGAGCGTCGAGCCGTCCAACGGCCTCACCGACGCCCGGCATCACATCTACTGGGCCGACGAGGGCGAGTACGTCGGACATCCCGTGGACGACTTCGAGTCGGACCGCCGGGAATGGGTCCCCCTCAAACTCGTCCCCGACATGGTCGCCCGCGGCGAGGTCCCGGCCGCCAACATGGCGGCCGCGTTACTGCTCCTGCACCACCTCAGGCTCGGGCAGGACGCCTGACCCTGATCCCCCCACCGCGCCCTTGTCCCTCAGTGGCCCAGGGCTTGCCATACCGTCACGACGAGCGCGCCCACTGCCGTCAGCGCCGCGACTGCGGGCAGCGGCCAGCGGGCGTGCTCCAGGGCGATGATCCGTGCGCTGAGATCGTCGACTTCCTTGTGTGTCTCCTCGGTGCGATGGTTGAGCAGGGCCAGCCCTCCCTCGACGCGCGCGTACGCGACATCGAGGCGGCGGCGTAACTCTGCGAGTTCTCCATGGACCACGGGATGCTCCGGGTCGGCGGTCACGAGTCCACTCCTTTCCGTAGTCGTCACATCCCTTGCATTGCGCAGGGAGAGTCAACTCGCCTGGTGGACACGTGGGGAGCGTGTGCGAGGGGCATATGCGGGCCCGGCGCGCACACGGTGTGTGAATGGCACGGGCCCGGCACTCCGAAAAGTGCCGGGCCCGTGCCGGTCGCACTGTGTAATCAGCACCCTGGAACGGGCACTGTGCAAAAGGCCGTCGGGATCAGCCGTAGGTGTAGAAGCCCGACCCGGTCTTCCGGCCGAGCCGGCCCGCGTCGACCATGCGCTGGAGCAGCGGGGGAGCGGCGTACAGCGGCTCCTTGTACTCGGCGTACATCGAGTTGGCGATGGAGACTATGGTGTCCAGGCCGATCAGGTCGGACAGCTTCAGGGGGCCCATCGGGTGGGCGCAGCCCATCTCCATGCCGTTGTCGATGTCCTCACGGCTCGCGATGCCCGACTCGAACATCCGGATCGCGGACAGCAGATACGGCACGAGCAGCGCGTTGACCACGAAGCCGGAGCGGTCCTGGGCACGGATCGCGTGCTTGCCGAGGACCTTCTCGGCGAAGAGCTGGGCGCGGCTGAGCGTGCCCTCGGAGGTGGTCAGCGCCGGGATCAGCTCGACGAGCTGCTGCACCGGGGCCGGGTTGAAGAAGTGGATGCCGACGATGTGGTCCGGTCGGGAGGTGGCGACCGCGAGCTTCACCAGCGGGATGGAGGAGGTGTTGGAGGCCAGAATGGCGTCCGGGCGGGTCACCACCTGATCGAGCACCTGGAAGATCTCCGTCTTCACCTGCTCGTTCTCGACGACGGCCTCGATCACCAGATCGCGGTCGGCGAACTCTCCCAGGTCGGTGGTGAAGCTCAGCCGCGCCTGCGTCTCGTCCCGCTCCTGCTCGGTGATCTTGCCGCGCTCGGCCGCCTTGCCGAGGGAGCTGAACAGCCGGGTCCGGCCGATCTCCAGGGCCTCCCCGGTGGTCTCGGCGACCTTGACGTCCAGACCGGCCCGGGCGCACACCTCGGCGATGCCCGCCCCCATCTGGCCACAGCCGACCACTCCGACGCGCGAGATGTCTCCCGTTGGGAAGTCCGTCACATCGTCCCCTTCGCTGATCTACGAATGCGGCAGGGCCCCCGTGGTTCGGTGCCTGCTCCAAACCTGCACGTTACCTCCGGCGATCGTTGATCGATCGTTCGGGTCCGCGTGGCAGCCTGACGCAGGGGGTGGCCCGGGTCGAGAATCTCCCCCGGTCACGCACATCGGCGCATGGAGGTAGGGGAATGCTGCACCGTAGGTCTCGGCTGTCGCGGCGGGCGTTCGCAGCGACGGCCCTGTCGGCTCTCGTGGCGGGGGGCGGTGCAGTGGCGGCGAGTGCGGCGATGGCGGGCGGCGATCCCGGCCGCCGGCGGTCCGTGCGGGAGATGCGGGGCGTCTGGGTGGCGACCGTGGCCAACCGGGACTGGCCCTCCAAACCGGGGCTGACCGCGGCCGAGCAGCGGGCCGAGCTGATCGCCATCCTGGACCGTGCCGTGCACAGCCGCCTCAACGCCGTGATGTTCCAGGTACGCCCGACGGCCGACGCGCTGTGGCCCTCCCCGTACGAGCCCTGGTCGCAGGTGCTCACCGGCACCCAGGGCCAGGACCCGGGCTGGGACCCGCTGGGTACGGCGGTGAAGGAGGCCCACGCCCGCGGTCTGGAACTGCACGCCTGGTTCAACCCGTACCGCATCGCCAACAACACCGACGTGACGAAGCTCGCCGCCTCCCATCCCGCGCGCAAGCACCCGGACTGGGTGGTGCCGTACGGCGGGAAGCTCTACTACAACCCGGGGCTGCCGAAGGTCCGCGCCTTCGTGCAGAACGCGATGCTCGACGCGGTGCGGAAGTACCCCGTGGACGCCGTCCACTTCGACGACTACTTCTACCCGTATCCCGTGACCGGCCAGACCTTCGACGACGACGCGGCCTACGCCCGCCACGGCAGGTCCTTCCCGGACCGGGACGCCTGGCGCCGCAACAACATCGACAAGCTGGTGTCCGAGATGGCCGTGCGGATCAAGCAGGTGCGGCCGGGCACGCGCTTCGGCATCAGCCCGTTCGCGGTGTGGCGCAACGCCGCCACCGACCCGCACGGCTCCGACACCCGGGCGGGCGTGCAGACGTACGACGATCTGCACGCGGACACCCGCAAATGGGTGCGGGAGCACTGGATCGACTACATCGCCCCGCAGGTCTACTGGAACATCGGCTTCGCCGCCGCCGACTACGCCAAGCTGCTGCCGTGGTGGTCGGAGGTCGCGCGCGGCACCGGGACGCAGGTGTACGTGGGGGAGGCGCTGTACAAGGCCGGTGACCCGGCCCAGTCCGCGCCCTGGCAGGACGTCGCCGAACTCTCCCGCCACCTCACCCTGGCCAAGGACTACCCGCAGGTCCGCGGGCACATCTTCTTCGCCGCCAAGGACGTGACGACGGACCGGATCGGTGCGATGGCACGGGTCGTCGCCGACCACTACCAGCAGCCGGCGAAGTCCCCGCGCTGACCCTTGCAAGCCGGGAGTGTCCGCTGCGGTTCGGCCGCGCCCCGAAGGGGCGCGGGGCTGTATCGATTTGCGGCTCCGCCGCGCGGGCGCGACCAGCCACGATGGTGCCGCAGACGACTGACGGCACATCGCGGCTCTCCAAGCGGAGCGGTCAGCGTTGGGTTTCCGTGTGGCGGATCTCGGTGTCCGGGCCCGGCGAGCAGATGCCCGTGTGCCCGTCCTCGAAGCGGACGCGGTACGGAGGGTTGCCCTCCTGGCCCAGTACTTCGACGATCTCGCCGACCTTGTCGTGTTGGCCGACCACCCTGCCGTGCTGGACAAGCTGGTCGCCCACGGTTGCACGCATCTGTAGGGCCTCCTCACCAGGTGCGGGAGCAGCGGTCCGTGGCCTTGAGTCTACGGCGCGGGGCCACGGTTGGAACCGGCGCGTACGTGCGCCGCTCAGCCCCGCGCCCGCTGCGTGACGGCGATGCACACCAGCACCGCCGCGGCCGTCAGCGGGGCGGCCACCGTCAGGTGCTCGCCCAGCAGCAGCACCGACCACACCAGTGTGAGCAGGGGTTGGGCCAACTGCAACTGGCTGGCCTTGGGAATGCCGATCGCCGCCATCCCCCGGTACCAGACGACCAGGCCGAGGAACTGCGAGCCCGCCGCGACCCACAGCAGCCCGGCCACGCTGTGCGCACTCAGCCGTACGGGCTCGTACGACAGCGCCAGCGCGGCGGCCGGCACGCTCAGCGGCAGGCACAGCACCAGCGCCCAGCCGATGACCTGCCAGCCCGGCATGACCCCGGCCAGCCGGCCGCCCTCGGTGTAGCCGGCCGCGCACACCAGCAGTGCGCCGAACAGATACAGGTCCGCGGTGGTCAGCGCACCGCCGCTCTGCTGCACCGTGAAGGCGACGACCGCGGCAGCGCCCGCGAGGGCCGCCGTCCAGAAGGTGCGGGACGGGCGCGTGCCCATGCGCAGCGCGGAGAACAGGGCGGTCGTGAGCGGGAGCAGTCCGACCACGACGGCGGCGTGCGCGGTGGTCGACGTCTGCAGGGCCAGCGTGGTCAGCAGGGGGAAGCCGACGACGACACCGGCGGCGACAACGGCCAGGCCCGCCAGGTGCCTTCGGTCGGGCAGCGGCACGCGCAGCGCCAGCAGACAGGCCCCCGCGATCAGCGCCGCGAGAACACTGCGCACGGCCACCAGGGACCAGGGCCCGAAGCCCTCCAGGCCCCAGACGGTGGCGGGGAAGGTGAGGGAGAAGGCGACCACGCCGAGGGCGGCCAGGAGGGTGCCGGTGCGGCGGCTTGCCGCGGGCACCGGGGTGCCCGCGCCTGTCGGCCGGGTCTTGCTGTCGACCGCTATCCGGCTGGGTGTAGTAGCGCTACTCTGTGCTCTCATGCAAGAGCGTAGCAGTGTCGGTGAACTGGCGAATCAGCTGCGGCGGGAACTGGATCGCTACTCTCCTGGTGGAAAGCTCCCGTCGAGCCGGTCCCTCGTCGAGCGGTTCCGGGTCAGTCCGGTGACTGTCTCGCGTGCCCTGGGGCAGTTGGCCGCCGAGGGCCTGGTGGTGACCCGGCCGGGCGCCGGCGCCTTCCGTGCAGAACTGCGCGGTGCGAGCGCTCCCGCCGGTGACACCTCCTGGCAGGAGGTCGCCCTCAGCGCGGACGGCGCCGCCGATCTCGTACCGCGCTCCGTGGACGCCTCCGGAGTCACGGTCTCCCTTGCCGCCCCGCCGCCCGGGGTCGTCGAGTTCAACGGCGGCTATCTGTACCCGTCCCTGCAGCCCGAGCGGGCGATGGCGGCGGCGCTGTCCCGGGCGGGCCGCCGCCCCGGCGCCTGGGGGCGGCCGCCGATGGAGGGGCTGCCGGAGCTGCGCGAGTGGTTCGCGCGGAGCATCGGCGGCGGGGTCACCGCCGCCGGCGTGCTCATCGCCGCCGGCGGCCAGTCCGCGCTGACCACCGCCCTGCGCGCGCTCGCCCCGCCCGGAGCGCCGGTGCTCGTCGAATCGCCCACGTATCCCGGGATGCTGGCGATCGCGCGGGCGGCCGGCCTGCGGCCGGTGCCGGTCCCGGTGGACGCGGACGGAGTACGGCCCGCGCTGCTCGCGGACGCGTTCCGGGCAACCGGGGCGCGGGTCTTCGTCTGCCAGCCGCTGTTCCAGAACCCCACGGGTGCCGTGCTCGCCCCCGAACGGCGCGGGGAGGTGCTGCGGATCGCCCGCGAGGCCGGTGCGTTCGTCGTCGAGGACGACTTCGTACGACGGCTCGTGCACGAGGACGCGGGGCCCCTGCCGAGCCCGCTGGCCGCCGACGACCCCGACGGAGTCGTCGTCCACGTCTGCTCGCTCACCAAGGCGACCTCGCCCAGCTTCCGGGTGAGCGCGCTGGCCGCCCACGGCCCGGTCCTGGAACGGCTGCGCGCCATCCAGGTCGTCGACACCTTCTTCGTCCCGCGCCCGCTCCAGGAGGCGGCGCTCGAACTCGTCGGCTCGCCCGCCTGGCCGCGCCATCTGCGGGCGATCTCCGGGGAGTTGAAGAGCCGACGCGACGCCATGACGACGGCGCTGCGGCTGCAGCTCCCCGAACTGTCCCTGCCGCACATCCCGTCGGGTGGGTACCACCTGTGGCTGCGGCTGCCCGACGGCACGGACGAACCCTCGCTGACGGCGGCGGCCCTGCGCGCCGGGGTTGCCATCACCCCCGGACGTCCGTACTTCAGTGCGGAATCGCCGGCGCCGCACGCCCGGTTGAGCTTTGCCGCGGTCGCGGGGAGCGGGGAGATCGTGGAGGGGGTGCGGCGGTTGCGGGTGGCTTGTGACGAGTCGCTCCGCGGGGTGGGTCGTTGATCGTCTGCAGCGCCGTTGTGGCTGGTCGCGCCCGCGCGGCGGAGCCGCATGTCGACACAGCCCCGCGCCCCTGAAGGGCGTTGCCGAACCGTTTGCCGGGGAGGCACCGGCGACGCCCCGTCCCGCTGAAAACCGGTCGACTTATCCGTCCCGCCCTGCGAGCCTCCCGCCATGACCGACACCCCGAGCCTCCCCGAAGGCTACGAGATCTCCACCGACCCGGCCCGCATCGATGTCGAACGCGTCCACCACTGGCTGTCCACCGACGCCTACTGGGCAAAGGGCCGGGCGCGGGAGAAGCAGGAGCGGGCGATGGCCGGGTCGCTCAACTTCGGGGTGTACGACATGGTTTCGGGAGAGCAGGTCGCGTATGCCAGGGTCATCACGGATCGGGCCACCTTCGCCTGGTTGTGTGATGTCTACGTCGACCGGTCCGTGCGCGGCAAGAACCTCGGTACGGCCATGGTGGGCGCCGTGCGCGATCACCTGGAGCCGTACGGGCTGCGGCGCATCATGCTCGCCACCGCCGACGCGCACGGGGTCTACGCGAAGCTCGGATTCGAGCCGCTGGCCCAGCCGGACATCTGGATGGCCCTCGTTTTCGAGTGACTTGTCCGGCAGGTCCTGACCTTGAAGTAAGGTTTCGGGCACCGTCGGTGAACGCTCACCAACACCCCTTGACCTGCGCACTTTCCCGACACACCATCGCCGCATGCAACTTCGGGTCACTTTCGTCGCCGCCGCGCGCAGCTCTCCGCTGCTCGCCGAGCGCTTCGAGGACGACCGTCCGCTGGACCAGGCCGGCTGGGACGAGGTGCAGCGTGTCGCCCGCGATCTGGTGCCGCTCGCGGCGGCGGAGCTGCGCTACTGCTCGCCCACGCCGCGCAGCCGTGCCACCGGCGACGCCCTCGGCTATGCGCCGCTGGTCCAACTCGCCCTAAGAGACTGCGACATGGGCCGCTGGCGCGGGCTGACCCTCGGCGAGGCGATGGCCCGCGAGCCGGAGGCGGTGGACGCCTGGCTCGCCGACCCGCGGGCCACCCCGCACGGCGGCGAGTCGCTGATGGGCTTCATCGCCCGGGTGGGCAACTGGCTCGACACCCGGCCCGTCGAGGACGGCGGCCGGATCGTCGCCGTGGCCGAGCCGTCCGTCGTCCGCGCGGCCCTGGTGTATGCGCTGAAGGCGCCGCCGTCGACGTACTGGAACATCGACGTGCGCCCGCTGTCGACGACCACCGTGACGGGGCGCGCCGGGCGCTGGAACCTGCGCTTCGACGGGGCTCCGGTTCAGCCCTCGCGGGCGTAGTCGGTGGTCAGGACGAGGTCCTTGGCGGGGCCGCCCACCCGCCACACCGTCCGCCAGTGGTCCGGGTCCCGGACGGTGAACTCGCCGCGGTAGAGATCCGCCGCGCAGGGGTGGTCGGCGACATGCTGCCCGGAGGTCAGGTCCAGGTGGTGGAAGGGGCGCCCGTCGGCGAAACGCACGTCCGCGGTGCCCGGTGAATCGCCGGGCAGGAAGCGCAGGGTGCGTTCGGCGGGGCGCGCGACGCCCTCCCAGGTGAACGTGCCGGACTCCTCGTGCAGCAGCCCGCCCTCGGGGAGTGGGCTGAAGAGTGTGGTGCCCTCGAAGCTGCCCTCGTCGCCGCTTGCGAGATCCCGCACAGTGCGCTCCACGCGCCAGCGCCCGGCGAGATGGGCCAGCACGTCGGCCACGGGCCAGAACTCGCCCATGCTCAGCCCCTCTTCCGCCGGGTCCGCAGGGGATCGGGCGAGCCGGTGGGTGTCTTGCGGTCTGCCTGTGCCCGGATCTCGTGGTGTGCGGCGTGGCTCGTGGCGCGGAAGGCCTCCTCGTACGCGGCGAGCGCCCCGCCCAGCCCGCCACCGGCGGTCCCACGGCGACGGATCCGCAGCGCCAGCCAGGTGAAGGCCGCCATCACGACGGCCAGGCCGGCGGCCAGGACGAGGTAGGGCAGCAGCGCATCCATGGCGTCGACCTTACGCCCGCGCATGTTCGCCCCATTGACGTGCACGCGAAGACCGGTGACCTGATCGTCAAGGTGGTCAACGCCCAGGCGTCGGCGGCCCGTACGGCGATCGACCTCGGTGGCGCCAAGGTCGTGTCCAAGGCCCGGGTGACCACGCTCGCCGCCGCGCCCGACGCGGTGAAGACCGAGACGTCCACGACGGTCGCGCTTCCCGGCGAACTCGATCACCTTCCTGCGGATCAGGCAGAGGTGGCCGGGGTCTCCTGTGCGGGCTGCTGTCCGAGCGGCAGCAGCCCGCGTTCGGTGAAGACCTTCTTCGCCACGAAGGTGGCGTTGAGCGCCTTCGGTATGCCGCAGTACACCGCCGAGTGGGTCAGGGCCTCGACGATCTGCTCGGGGGTGAGGCCCACGTTCAGGGCCGCGTTGACGTGCACGTCGAGCTGGGCCTCGCAGCCGCCGAGCGCGGTGAGCATGCCCAGCGTCACCAACTGGCGGTCGCGCGGGGCGAGTCCGGGGCGGTCGTAGATCTCGCCGAAGGCCCAGGCGACGACCTGGTGGCCGAGTTCGGGGTTGATGTCGGCGAGGGAGTCGACGACCCGCTGGCCGGCCTCGCCGTCGACCCTCTTCAGGACCTCCAGGCCGTGGGCGAAGCGGTCTTCACGGGTGGTGCTCTCGCTCATGTCGGGTCGTCCGTCCCCGACTGCTCGTCGAGCAGTCGTTCATAGTCGATCTTGTCGTCCAGTGCACGGGCGTTTCGGAAACAGCTCGTGACACGAACCGTAGAAGCTGGAGTGTGCTCTAAGGCAAGGCTGCTTCCGATCAGCCGCCGAAGCGGGCGCACCGGGCCGACGCGAGGGGCGCATGCAGAGCGGCAAGACCCGCTGAATTTCACCATCAAATAACGCGCCGGGAGGGTTTTGTTTCCCAGCTGTTCACCATTTCATAAATTCCCGCTCGTATTCGGAATTGGCTTCACCACTTTTTGTGGACGGCACAACCAAGCGGAAACAAAGTCCGTCTAAGCCGTCGAATCGATAACCTGCGGGGAGTAAGAAGGAATGGATCGCTCGACCCTGTCCACAGCCGTTTCGAGCGGTCATTTCTCACCGAAGAAGGCCGCGGCCCTGCTCGCGGCGGTCATCTCCGTCACCGTGTTCTGCGCCGCCGACGCCGTCGCCCGCAGCTATCCGTTCGGCCCCCGCACCCGCAATGTCAACGACCTCGGCAACCAGTACGTGCCCTTCCATGCGCACCTGTGGGACCTGCTGCACGGCAGGGCCGACGCCGGACTCTTCGTCAACTGGCAGTCCGGCTTCGGCTCCAGTTTCCTGCCCGACCTCGGCACCTACCTCAGCAGCCCGTTCGCCCTGCTCGTCGCCCTGTTCCCGCGGGACGAGATCGATCTCGCGGTCTACGTGATCACCGTGCTGAAGATCGCCTGCGCGGGGGCGGCCATGGCCTGGCTGCTGCTGAGTCTGCGCCCCGGCCGCTGGTGGGGTGCCGGGCTGCTGGGTGCCTCGTACGCCCTGTGCGGCTGGACCGTGGCCGTCGGCGACTACAACCCGATGTGGCTCGACGGCCTTGTCGCCCTGCCGCTGCTGTGCCTGGTCGGCGAGTGGACCCTCCAGCGCAGGCGCCCGCTGTTCGGTGTGCTGATCGTGGCCCTCGCCTGGGTCGCCAACTTCTACACCGCGTACATGGCCACCCTCGGCGCCGGCCTGGTGCTGTTGCTCCGGCTGTGGCTCTGCGACCTCTCCCGCCGGCAGCGACTCGCCGCGGCGGGCCGCGCCGCCGGCACCGTCGCCCTCGGCATGGGCCTGGCCGCACCGCTGGTGACGGTCGTGTACTTCGGCACCAAGCACGCCTACCCGGGCCGGGTCGTGCAGTTCGCGCCCGTGGGCACCCAGGACCTGCTGGCCCGTGTGCTGCCCACCACGTACAGCTTCGGCAGCCCGGCCCTCTACGTGGGCATGACGGCACTGCTGCTCGCTCTTGCGCTGCCCTTCCACCGAGCGGTACCCGGGCGGGTGCGCACCGGGTGGACGCTGCTCGTCGCCGCGGTCGCGCTGTCGCTGCAGTGGGGGCCGACCCACCTGGTCTGGCACGCCTTAGTCACCCCACAGGGCAGCCCCTACCGCCAGGCCTTCGTCCTGTGTGCGCTGCTGGTGATCGCCGCGTGGCATGCCCTGTCGTACGGCCTTCCCGACCGGCGGGCGCTGGGGGCCGCGGGAGCGCTGCTCGCCCTGATCACCGCCGTTGCGAGCCGGAGCCACTTCGTGAAGCCGGTCGCGTGGCCGGTGCTGGTGCTCGCCGTGATCGGTGCGGTGGGCGGGCTGGTGCTGTTGCGCCGCGCCGACGGCCGGGGCCGTACCGCCCTGGCGGGACTCGCGCTGGTGCTGCTGTTCGGCGGGCAGTTCGGAGAGACGGCCGCCACCGCCGCCGTCGCCACCCGGGTCCGCTTCGGCCACATGGACGACTACGTGCCCTGGGGAGCCCGGCAGGAGGCGCAGGCGCAGGCGATCGCACAGGCCGACGGCTGGCCGCGGTACCGCACCGACCCGGGCCGCGCGCAGACCGTCGCCAACGACCCGATGGTGGTCGGCGGCCAGGGCGCCCAGTACTACAGCAGCCTCACCTCCGATGTCCTCAGCCGCACCCTCACCGCCCTCGGCGGCGGCTGGACCTCGCGGGGCCGCAACCTGCAGAGCCTCGACAACCCCGTCACCGACGCGATCTTCTCCGTCGGAGCACGGGTGCACTCACCGATCGACCCCCACCAGGCCTACCTGCCTCAGCTGGGCGGCCCGTTGTCGGTCTCCCGGCAGGACGTGCCGCCACTGGTGACCGTACGGAGCATGCCGGACCGGGCGGCCTTCGTACCGTCGCCGTACCGCAACCAGGAGCTGCTGCTCGGCGCCCGCGTCTACACCGTGCCCCGGACCGCCGTCCACGACGACAACGGCAAGCCGCTCCGGGAGAAGGACTGGGTCGGTTACGGGACCGCCCTCACCCATCCGACGATCACGGCCGACTGCCCGGCCGGCAGCCAGGTCTATCTGTGGGCCCCGCGCTACTCCGGTACCGCGCGCCTCGCAGGTCGCACCGTGCTCTTCCGTGCGCAGTACCCGCGCAACCGCGCCGCCATGGCGCCGCTCGGCCCGGCCCCCGCCGCCGGCCGGCTGCGCATCGAACTGACCCCCGACCGCCCCGGCCGCATCCCGCGTGGCGCGGTCGGCTGCCTGGACACCACCCGGCTGCACAAGGCCGTCGAACACCTCAAGGCCACCGGAGCCACACACGTCACCGTCTCCGACGCCACCCTCCGCGCCGAACTCCCCGCCGGCAGCAGGGGAATCGCGGTCGTCGCGGCTCCCCGCATCGCCGGCTGGCGGTGCGCCGCGGGCGACGGCGACGCCGTACCGGCCAAGGAGTACCACGGCCTGATCGCCGTCCCTCTCGACGGCTCCTCGACCAGCGTCACCTGCACCTTCCATCCGCCCGGCCTGCGGCTCGGCACGGCCGTCGGGGCCGCCTCGCTGCTGACCCTGATCCTGCTCGGCGCCGTCACCGCCGTACGCCGACGGCGTTCCACAACGCCCACCCCACCCACCACCCGCACCCGCCCGCGCCAACCCATGACGGGCGTTCTCTGATCGCGTCCCCAGGGGGAAAACCATGCTCATATCGATCGTCGCACCCTGCTACGACGAAGAAGACGTTATCGAGCGCTTCCACGACCAGGTCCAGAAGGTCGCGGAGGAGCTCCTTCCGCTCGGTCACGACATGGAGTTCGTGTACGTCGACGACGGCAGCCGCGACGGCACGCTCGCAGCGCTGGAGCGGCTGGCCGGCCGGGACGCGCGCGTGCGTTATGTCTCCTTCAGCCGCAACTTCGGCAAGGAGTCGGCGCTGCTGGCCGGGCTGCGCCACTCCTCGGGAGACTCCGTGATCGTCATGGACGCGGACCTCCAGCATCCGCCGGAGCTGATCAAACGCATGGTGGACCTGCGCAAGGAGGGCTACGACCAGGTCATCGCCAAGCGCACCAGGACCGGTGACCGGATGACCCGCACCGTCACCGCCCGTCTCTACTACCGGCTCATCAACCGGCTCGTCGACGTGGAACTCGTCGACGGCGTCGGTGACTTCCGGCTGATGTCGCGCCGCGTGGTGGACGCGGTCCTGGAGCTCACCGAGTACAACCGCTTCTCCAAGGGCCTGTTCGCCTGGGTGGGGTTCCCCAGCACCACCTTCGAGTACGAGAACGCCGCCCGTGAGGCCGGCCGCAGCTCCTGGAGCCTGCGCAGCCTGCTCAACTACGGCATCGACGGGCTGCTCTCCTTCAACAACAGGCCCCTGCGCCTCGCCCTCTATCTGGGCATGGGCCTGCTGCTGTGCGCCGGCCTGTACACCGCGTGGATCGTGGGCGCCGCGCTCGTCAACGGCGTGCAGACGCCCGGCTATGTCACGATCATCACCGCGGTCACCGGTGTCGCCGGGGTGCAGATGGTCATGCTCGGGGTCATCGGGGAGTACACCGGCCGCATCTACTACGAGGTCAAACGGCGCCCGCACTTCCTGGTGAAGGCGAGCAATGTGGACCGGGCGAAGGACCTCATTCCCTGATGCGTACCGGACTTGTTTCAAGGCAGATGATCACCTTCGCCGTGATCGGTGTCGTCAACACAGGCACCTATTACGCTGCCTACCTGCTGCTCCTCACCCGTCTCCCCTACCTCCTCGCCCATATCCTCGCGACCGCGCTCAGCCTGACCGGTTCGTTTTTCCTCAATGCGCGATTCACCTATCGGACACGCCCCACCCTGCGGAAATTCCTGCTGTTTCCCCTGACGAACGCCGCGAATTTCCTCAGCACGACAGCCGGCGTCTACGTGCTCGTCGACCTCCTGCACTTCAGTAGCCGCTTCGCCCCGCTGCTCGCGTCCCTGGCGGCCATCCCGGTGACCTTCGTCGTCTCCCGGCGGATCATGCTCCCGAAGGCGGACCCCGCTCCGATTGCATAAACGTGCATCGATACGTATAGTCATGCCATCCAGGAGGAGGATGACATGGCGGTACGTGCGGCAGTGGCCGGAGCGAGCGGGTACGCGGGCGGAGAGCTCCTGCGTCTGCTCCTGGCGCACCCCGAGATCGAGATCGGGGCCCTGACCGGCAACTCCAACGCGGGCCAGCGACTCGGCGCGCTGCAGCCGCATCTGCTGCCGCTGGCCGACCGGATACTCCAGGAGACCACCCCCGAGGTCCTCGCCGGGCACGACGTGGTGTTCCTCGCCCTGCCCCACGGCCAGTCCGCCGCCGTCGCCGAGCAGCTCGGCCCGGATGTGCTCGTCGTGGACATGGGCGCCGACTTCCGGCTCAAGGACGCGGCCGACTGGGAGAAGTTCTACGGCTCCGCGCACGCCGGGACCTGGCCCTACGGCCTCCCCGAACTGCCGGGTGGCCGCGCCGCGTTGGAGGGGTCCAAGCGCATCGCGGTACCCGGCTGCTACCCGACGGCCGCCACCCTGGCCCTGTTCCCGGCCTACGCCGCCGGACTCGCCGAGAACGAGGCCGTGATCGTCGCCGCCTCCGGCACCTCCGGCGCGGGCAAGGCGCCCAGGCCGCACCTGCTGGGCAGCGAGGTCATGGGCTCCATGTCGCCGTACGGCGTCGGCGGCGGCCACCGGCACACCCCCGAGATGATCCAGAACTTCAGTGCGGCGGCCGGGGAGCGGGTCTCCGTCTCCTTCACGCCGACCCTCGCGCCGATGCCCCGCGGCATCCTGGCCACCTGCAGTGCGAAGGCCAGGCCGGGCGTGACCGCCGAATCCGTGCGCGCCGCGTACGAGAAGGCCTTCGCCGACGAACCCTTCGTCCACCTGCTGCCCGAGGGGCAGTGGCCCGCGACGGCGTCCGTCTACGGTTCCAACGCTGTTCAGGTGCAGGTCGCATACGACGAGGCGGCGGGCCGCATCATCGCGATCAGCGCCATCGACAACCTGACCAAGGGCACCGCGGGCGGTGCCGTCCAGAGCATGAACCTCGCCCTCGGACTCGACGAGTCCACGGGGCTTTCCACGATCGGAGTCGCACCGTGAGCGTCACGGCAGCCAAGGGATTCCAGGCTGCGGGCATCGCCGCCGGAATCAAGGAGAACGGCAACCCGGACCTGGCCCTCGTGGTCAACAACGGTCCGCGCCGCGCCGCCGCCGGTGTCTTCACCTCCAACCGTGTGAAGGCCGCGCCCGTGCTGTGGTCAGAGCAGGTCCTCAAGACCGGCCAGGTGTCCGCCGTCGTCCTCAACTCCGGTGGAGCCAACGCCTGTACGGGCCCGAAGGGCTTCCAGGACACGCACGCCACCGCCGAGAAGGTGGCCGAGGTCCTCGGCCGGGGCGCCATCGAGGTCGCCGTGTGCTCCACCGGCCTCATCGGCGTCCTGCTCCCGATGCACAAGCTCCTCCCGGGAGTCGAGACGGCAGCCGAGGCCCTGAGTGAGCACGGCGGCGAGAAGGCCGCCATCGCCATCAAGACCACCGACACCGTCCACAAGACGTCCGTCGTCACCAAGGACGGCTGGACCGTGGGCGGCATGGCGAAGGGTGCGGGCATGCTCGCCCCCGGCCTCGCCACCATGCTGGTCGTCCTCACCACCGACGCCGCCCTCGACAGCGACGTACTGGACAGGGCGCTGCGGGCGGCGACGCGCACGACCTTCGACCGGGTGGACTCCGACGGCTGTATGTCGACCAATGACACGGTTCTGCTTCTCGCCTCGGGCTCGTCCGACATCACCCCGGAATACGAGGAGTTCGCGGAGGCCGTACGACAGGTCTGCGACGACCTCGGCCAGCAGCTCATCCGGGACGCCGAGGGCGCCGGCAAGGACATCAGGGTCGAGGTGATCAACGCGGCGAGCGAGGACGACGCCGTCGAGGTGGGCCGCTCCATCGCCCGCAACAACCTCCTCAAGTGCGCGATCCACGGCGAGGACCCCAACTGGGGCCGCGTCCTCTCCGCGATCGGCACGACGAAGGCCGCTTTCGAACCGGACCAGTTGAACGTCGCCATCAACGGCGTCTGGGTCTGCAAGAACGGCGGCGTCGGCGAGGACCGCGAGAAGGTCGACATGCGCTACCGCGAGGTGCACATCGTCGCCGACCTCGCCGCCGGGTCCGAGACCGCCACGATCTGGACCAACGACCTCACCGCCGACTACGTCCACGAGAACAGCGCGTACTCCTCATGAGCACTACTCGCAAACACACCGCGCTCCCCAAGGCCCAGATCCTCATCGAGGCGCTGCCCTGGCTGGTCAAGCACAACGGCAAGACCGTCGTCATCAAGTTCGGCGGCAACGCCATGATCGACGAGGACCTGAAGGCCGCCTTCGCGCAGGACGTCGTCTTCCTGCACCACGCCGGCCTGAAGCCGGTCGTCGTGCACGGCGGCGGCCCGCAGATCAGCGCCGCCCTCGACCAGCACGGCATCGTCAGCGAGTTCAAGGCCGGACTGCGCGTCACCACCGAGGACGCCATGGACGTCGTACGCATGGTGCTCGCCGGGCAGGTCCAGCGCGAGCTGGTCGGGCTGCTCAACCAGCACGGCCCGCTCGCCGTCGGCCTCACCGGCGAGGACGCGCACACCATCACCGCCACCAAGCACCAGCCCGAGATCGACGGCGAGTTGGTCGACATCGGGCGGGTGGGCGAGATCACCGAGATCGACACGGGCGCGATCGAGGCACTCCTCGCCGACGGCCGCATCCCGGTCGTCTCGTCGATCGCCCGTAGCCAGGACGACGGACATGTCTACAACGTCAATGCCGATACGGCGGCTGCGGCACTCGCTGCTGCGCTGGGCGCCGAGACCCTCATGGTCCTCACGGACGTCGAGGGCCTTTACGAGGACTGGCCGAACAGCGACGAGGTGATCAGCCGCCTCACCGCTTCCCAACTGGAGAAGCTGCTGCCGGAGTTGAGCTCCGGCATGGTGCCGAAGATGGAGGGCTGTCTGCACGCCGTCCGAGGCGGCGTCACCACCGCCCGCGTCATCGACGGCCGGGTCCAGCACTCGATCCTGCTGGAGATCTTCACCGACGAGGGCATCGGCACGATGGTCGTGCCCGACGAGAATCCGCACGTACAGGGGGAGTCGTGAGCAACCAGGAACTGACCGCGCGGTGGCAGGGCGCGCTCATGAACAACTACGGCACCCCGCTGCTGCCCCTGGTACGCGGCGAGGGCGCCAAGGTGTGGGACGCCGACGGCAAGCAGTACGTCGACTTCGTCGGCGGCATCGCGGTCAACGCGCTCGGACACGCCCACCCGGCGGTCGTCGAGGCCGTCAGCAAGCAGATCGGCTCCCTCGGCCACATCTCCAACTTCTTCATGTCCGAGCCCACCGTGACCCTTGCAGAGCGGCTTCTGCAGCTGTTCGGGCGGGACGGCAGGGTGTTCTTCTGCAACTCGGGCGCCGAGGCCAACGAGGCCGCCTTCAAGATCGGCCGGCTGACCGGGCGTACCCACGTCGTCGCCACCGAGGGTGCCTTCCACGGCCGCACCATGGGTGCGCTCGCGATGACCGGCCAGCAGGGCAAGCGGGAGCCGTTCCTGCCGCTGCCGGGTGACGTCACGCATGTGCCGTTCGGCGACGCGCAGGCGCTCGCGGCCGCGGTCACCGAGGAGACCGCGCTGGTCATCCTGGAGCCGATCCAGGGCGAGATCGGCGTCGTCGTGCCGCCCGCCGGCTACCTCAAGGCCGCCCGTGCGATCACCGCCGCGACCGGTGCGCTGCTGGTCCTGGACGAGGTGCAGACCGGAATCGGCCGTACCGGCCACTGGTTCGAGTACCAGGCCCACGAGGGCGTCCTGCCGGACGTCGTCACTCTCGCCAAGGGTCTCGGCGGCGGACTGCCGCTCGGCGCGACCGTCGCCTTCGGCCGGGCCGCCGAGCTGCTGCAGCCCGGGCACCACGGCACGACCTTCGGCGGCAACCTGGTCGCCTGCGCCGCCGGGCTCGCCGTCCTGGACACGATCGCGAACGAGGGGTTGCTGGAGAACGTCAAGCAGCAGAGCGAGAGGCTGCGGGACGGAATCGAGTCACTGGGCCACCCGTTGATCGCCCATGTCCGGGGCGCGGGCCTCCTCCTGGGTATCGTGCTCACCGAGCCGCTCGCGCCCCAGGCGCGCCAGGCGGCTCAGGAGGCCGGATTCCTGGTGAACGCGCCCGCCCCCGACGTCGTACGGCTGATGCCGCCGCTGACTCTCGGCGACGACGAGGTGGACGCGTTCCTCCGGGCGCTCCCCGGCATCCTGGACCAGGCCAACGGGGACGGATCCGGAGAATGAGACGACGATGAGTCACGCGCAGGACGACGCACAGCACGCCGGGCCTGCCGTGCCGCAGACCCGCACCGCACGCCACCGCCGGATCGTGGACATCCTCAACCGGCAACCGGTGCGGTCCCAAAGTCAGTTGGCGAAGCTCCTCGCCGACGACGGGCTGACCGTCACACAGGCGACGCTCTCCAGGGACCTGGACGAGCTGAACGCGGTGAAGATCCGCAACAACGACGGCGATCTGATCTATGCGGTGCCGAGCGAGGGGGGTTTCCGGACCCCCCGGGCGCCGCTGGGCGAGTCGGCGAAGGAGGAGCGGATGCGGCGGCTGTCGCAGGAGCTGCTGATTTCCGCCGAGGCGTCGGCGAATCTCGTTGTTCTGCGTACGCCTCCGGGGGCGGCACAGTTCCTCGCCTCGGCGATCGACCAGGCCGAGTTGCACGACATTCTCGGGACGATCGCGGGTGATGACACGCTGATGCTGATCAGCCGGGATCCGGCGGGTGGGCAGGCGCTTGCTGAGCACATGCTGAGGTTGGCTCAGAACGGCCACTGAAGCGGGGCTTGCGGTCGTTTGCCGCCTGCGGGTCGTGGGGGTCGCGCCCACGCGGCGGAGCCGCAAATCGACACAGCCCCGCGCCCCTGGAGGGGCGCTGTGCTCACCCGAGCCGAGATGCGAGGCCCCCTGTGCATCTCACCTCGTCGCCCGCCGTGATCAGCAGTGCTTCCACGTCCGGCAGGGACTCCAGCCAGCGCAGGCCCTGGTTCGAGCCCATGGCGAAGGCCGCCGTGGCCCAGCAGTCCGCCCAGGTCAGCTTCGGGGCCACCACGGTCACCGCCACCAGGTCGGTCACCGCGGAGCGGCCCGTGCGCGGGTCGACGATGTGGGCGCCCCGCTCGGCGGTGCCGGAGGTGGCCACCGCCAGCTCGTCCGCGCCGGCCGCGGAGACGACCGCAGCGAGCCCGCCAGGACGCAGCGGGTCCGCCACCCCGACCCGCCAGGGCCGGTGCGGTTCGGGCATGCCGAGCAGCTGGACGTCCCCGCCGCCGTTCATGCTCACCCCGCTCACGCCGGGGGTGGCCGCGAGCAGCCGGGCCGCGCGCTCGGCGGCCCAGCCCTTGACGATGCCGGTCGGATCCAGCCGCCCTTCGTAGCGCATGCTGAACCAGCCGTCGCTCACCCGTTCCGCCTCGGCACCCAGTGCGAGCACCTCGGCGACCTCGGGCGCGCACTGCTCCACGGTCAGCTCGCCCCGAGCCAGCCGGGAGACCTGGCTGTTGTCGCGGTACGTGCTGAACACCTCGTTCACCCGGTGCAGTCCGGCGATCGCCTCCTCCAGCGCCGCCTGCACCGCACCGGGCTCCCCGCCGCGGACGTCGAAGGAGAAGACGGTCCCCATGACCTCCTCCGCATGACGCACCGCGGCGGGAGCTTCTGCCGACTCGGCCACCGACTCAGCCACCGGCCTGGTCCAGTGCCGACTGCAGCGACTGCATATAGCCGCTGCTCGTGTACGTGGCACCCGACACCGCGTCGATCTTCGCGCTGCCGGCCGCCACCGCCTCCTGGTTGAGCTTGGGGATGGCCATCGCCGTCTTCTGGTCGCTGAGCCCGCCCTTGGGTGCCTGCACCGCGTCGGCCTTGGTGATCTTGCCGTTGCTGACGGTGATCCGGACCTGGACCGGCCCGTACTGGGTCTGCGCGACACTGCCGGTGACGGTCTTGGCCTGGGTGCTCCCCGAGCCCGAGCCCTGGGAGTTGCCGGACGAGGAGCCCGCGCCGCTGCTCTGCGAGGAGCCGCTGCCCTGCGAAGAGCCCGCGCTCGCCTTCATCTTGTCGATGGCCGACTGCAGCGACTGCTTGTAGCCGTTGCTGGTGTACGTCGCCCCGGAGACCGTGTCGATCTGCGCGCTCTGCGCGGTGACCGTCTCCTTGGTCAGCTTGGGTATGGAGAGGGCGGTCTTCTGGTCGCTGGTGCCGCCCTTGGGCGCCTGGATCGCCTCGGCCTTGGTGATCTTGCCGTTGCTGACCGTCAGCCGGACCTGGACGTTGCCGTACTGGGTCTGGGCCACGTTGCCGTCGACCGTGCCGCTACCGGCTCCCGCGGTGCCGCCCTGGGGCGACTCCTGTGCGGCCGAGGTCTGCTGCGGGGCCGCACCGGCCGCCTGGGCGTTCGGGTCGGACGCCGGTTTCAGCGACAGCAGCAGTACGACGCCCGACACGGTGGCGGCGGTGGCCAGCACGACACGCCGGATGGGGTGACTCTTCTTCATCGCTTTCCTGAGCTCCTGAAGTCCCGTCGCTCACATCTCGAACGACTCGTGATGGATGCGGCGGGCGGGCACTCCCGCGCCGCGCAGTGCTTCGTACACGCCCTGCGCGAAGCCGGCCGGCCCGCACATGAAGACGTCGTGCTGTTCGATGTCCGGCAGCTTCTGCCGCAGCCGCTCCGCCGAGATGTCCGGGCGCTCCCCGTCCGGGCTGTTGACCGCGTACATCAGCCGGGCGCCGCGGTCGTCGGCGATGGCGGCGAGCTCGTCCCAGAGGGCCAGGTCCTGCGTGGTGTTGGCCCGGTACAGGAGCGTGATGTCGCCGGAGGCACCCGGCAGTGTCTCGAACAGCGCCCGCATCGGCGTGATGCCGACGCCGCCCGCGACCAGCAGCACCTTGCCGCGGCTGCGCCGCTGGGCGGTCATCGCGCCGTACGGACCCTCGGCCCACACCTTGGTGCCGGGCGTCAGCTCGCGCAGCCGGGCGCTGTGGTCACCGATCGCCTTGACGGTGATCCGCAGCATGTCGGGGCGGGGCGCCGCCGACAGCGAGTACGGGTGGGAGGAGAACCGCATGCCCGGCGCGAGGAACCGCCACCGGAAGAACTGCCCCGCCTCGGCGCCCATCCGGTGCAGCTTGCGCCCGCCGATCAGCACAGACACGATGCCCGGGGTCTCCTCGATGACCGCCTCGACGCGCATGCGGTGCCGCATGTTCAGGCGGATCGGCGTGAGGATGCGGTACCAGACGACCAGCGCGGTGACCGACCCGTACAGGGCGTACCAGAAGGTCTTCGCGGCCGGCTCGACGGCGAAGTCGTTGCCGGTGGTGATCTGGTGCCAGAACGTCAGGAACACGGCCCCGTACGTCAGCAGATGGACGTGGTACCAGGTGTCGTACGGGATCCTGCGCCGCACCGGGCCGATCGACGTCAGTCCGATGAGCACGAACAGAGCGGTGCCGATGGCCGCCTTGCCCATGTCCGGCAGCTGGTTGATGGAGTCGATCGTCTGCTGGACGATGTCGCCGAGCGACTTGCCCGCCTGCAGCGCGTAGCCCCACATGATGAGGAAGACATGCGCGAAGACCAGGCAGAGCGTGTAGCGGCCGCTCATCGCGTGCCAGCGCGCCACCCGGTCGGAGCCGACGCGCCGTTCGAGAGCGGGCACCCGGGCCATCTGCAGCACCACGAGAGCCATCAGGTAACCGGCCAGCAGACCGGTGATCCGGCCCGCGTTGAGGATCTTGCCGTTCTGGTCGGCGATGGACGGCGTGTTGTGCCACCACAGCCACAGCACGGCGACCGCGCCCGCCCATACGGCGAGCAGCAGGACGGTCGCCGGGGAGCGGCGCGGGCGGATGCGGCGCATCGTCTGGCGGCGGGCGGCGCGGCCGCCTGCGAGCGTGGTGGTCACTGTTCCTCCGTCGCGGGGGCAAGGGGGCTGTCGTGGTCCCTTGGCCCAGGAATACGTGCCGCGACGCCGGTGTGTTCAGCCGCGTGCCGAGTCCAGTGCGGACTGGAGTGACTGGCGGTAACCGTCACTTGTGTACGTGGCCCCGGAGACGGTGTCGATGTCCGCGCTCTGGGCCTGCAGCGCCTCGCTGCGCAGCCGGGGGAGGGCGAAGCTGTTGATCTCCTGGTCCCGGGGGTTGTCCGTCGGATACTGCACGGCGGTCACCTCGGTGAGCTTGCCGCTCTTGACGGTGATCTTCACCTGGACCGGGCCCCAGCGGGTCTGGATCGTGTCCCCGGTGACCGTCTTGGTGACGGTGGTGGTCGATCCTCCGGAGCCGCCGGACGTGCCCGAACTGGAGCTGCTGGACGGCGCGGGCACGGCCAGGCCCACGTCCGGTGTCGAGTGCGGCTTCAGGGAGAGCAGCAGCACCATCCCGGAGACGGTGGCGGCACTCGCCAGCACGATCCGGCGCAGCGGGCGGTTCTTCTTCAACGCGTGCACTTCTACCGCCTCACAGCTCGAACGACTCGTGGTGGATACGGCGGTCCGGCACACCCGCGGTGCGCAGCGCCTCGTACAGCTCGCGGGCGAAGCCGTGCGGGCCGCAGATGTAGACGTCGTGGCCCGCGAGGTCGGGGAAGGACGCGCGCAGGGACTGGGCGGTGAGGCTGGGGCGCCGCCCGTCCGGCCCGTTGAGCGCATACAGCACCTTGGCTCCGCGCCAGCGGGCGATGGCCTCCAACTCCCCGCCCAGGGCCAGGTCTTCGGCGGTGCGCGCCCGGTAGAGAAGGGTGACGTCGCCGGGCAGCGTCTCGAACAGCGCCCGCAGCGGTGTGATGCCGACGCCGCCCGCGATCAGCAGGGACTTCTGCGCGGTCTGCCGGTCCTGGGTCAGCGACCCGTACGGGCCCTCCGCCCACACCCGGGTGCCCGGCCGCAGCAGCGCGACGGCCGCGCTGTGGTCGCCCAGCGCCTTGACCGTGATCCGCATCAGATCCTGGCGGGGCGTCGCCGACAGCGAGTACGGCGTCGACGTCCACCCCATGCCCTCGCCGAGGAACCGCCAGCGGAAGAACTGCCCGGCCAGCGCGCCCAGTTCGTCCAGCCGCTCACCCCGTACGACGACGGAGTACACGCCCGGCGCCTCCTTGTGCACCGACTCCACCCGCAGCCGGTGCCGCAGGTTGAGCCGCAGCGGGACCAGGACCCGGAACCACAGGACCAGGGCCGCGACACCGAGGTACAGCACGTACCAGGCCGCCGTGGCCGCGGTGTGGCCGCTCAACTCGTTGCCCAGCGTCAGCTGGTGGAAGAAGGCCAGGAACACGGCCACGTACGTGAGCAGGTGGACGTAGTACCAGAACTCGTGGCTGAGCCGACGGCGCGCGGCGCGCGCCGAGGTGATGCCGACCGCGAACAGGATGACCGTGCCGAAGGTGGCCTTGAGCATGTCCGGGTAGTCCAGGACCACGGTGAGCGTCTCGTGCCACACCGATGCGCGGTCCTGGGCGGCGTACCCGAGGAGGATCAGCACGAGGTGCGCGACCAGCAGGCACACCGTGTAGCGGCCGGCCATCGCATGCCAGCGGGCCACCCGGTCCGAACCGATCCGCCGCTCCAGCAGCGGCACCCGCGCCATCAGCCCGACCAGGACCGCGCAGGCGTACCCGCACAGCAGCCCGGCGATCCGCCCGGCCCCGGTCAGCCAGCCGGCCGTGCCGACCACCGACCCGGTGTCCGTCCACCACAGGGCGACCACGGCCGCCGCCCCTGCCCACAGCAGGGCGAGCACGGGGCCCGCGGGGGAGCGCCGCGCGGCCGGCGCCACGGCCGGTGCCGTCCGCCGCTCGTACACGGTGGTCATGTGTGCGTCCTTTCGCCTGTATCCGGACGCAACTGTGCCGCCGCAACCTCTCAGCACGCTCTCAACCAGCACCCTCTGAGCCCACTCAGAGGAAACTCAGAGCATCGCGGACGGCCTGCCGACCCGGCGAGGGGTGATCCTGGTAGGGCGATGAACACCACCCGCTCCGGCCGCCCCGCCCTCACCCGCCCCGACGGCACTCCGCTGCGCGTCCTGGTCGTCGACGACGACCCCGACCTGGCCGAGGTGCTCTCGGGTGCCCTGCGCTACGAGGGCTGGCAGGTCCGCTCGGCCGGCGACGGCGCCTCCGCGCTGGCCGAGGCGCGGGAGCTGATGCCGGACGCCGTCGTGCTGGACGTGATGCTGCCCGACACCGACGGCTTCGCCGTGCTGCGCTCCCTGCACACCGTGAAGCCCGACGTGTGCGTCCTCTTCCTCACCGCACGGGACGCGGTGGAGGACCGCATCGCGGGCATCACGGCGGGCGGCGACGACTACGTCACCAAACCCTTCAGCCTGGAGGAGGTCGTCGCCCGGGTCCGCGGGCTGCTGCGTCGCGCCGGCATGGCCCGGCAGCTGGACGAGGGCCCGCGGCTGACCGTCGGCGACCTGGTCATGGACGAGGACTCCCGCGAGGTCACCCGGGCCGGCGAGCTGATCGAGCTGTCCCCGACCGAGTTCGAGCTGCTCCGCTTCCTGATGCGCAACCCGCGCCGCGTGCTCAGCAAGGCACAGATCCTCGACCGGGTCTGGTCCTACGACTTCGGCGGCCGCGCCCACGTCGTCGAGCTGTACATCTCCTACCTGCGCAAGAAGGTGGACGCGGGCCGCGAGCCGATGATCCACACCGTGCGGGGGGCCGGGTACGTGCTCAAGCCGGTGGCGTCATGAGGGTGCAGTGGCGGCGGCTGCCCCGGCCACGGACGCTCCGGGCCAGGCTCACCGTCGGCCTGGTGGTGCTGCTGGCCGTCAGCTGCGCGGCGGTCGGGCTTGCCGCCGTGATCGAGCTGAACGGCTTCCTTACCAGCCGCCTCGACGAGCAGCTCGGCCAGGTCGGGCCCCGGTTCGCCGCCAGCCTGGAACACGGGGGCAAGCTCCCCGACGATCACGACGGCGACGAACACGGCGACGACCGCAGACAGGCCGCCGGCACCTTCGGCGCCCGCCTGGTCGACGGCTCGGCCACCAACGCCGCGGTCATCCGGACCGGCGGAGTCGTCGACGTCACGCTGACGGCCAGGGACACCGGGCAGCTCGCCGCGGTCCCGGTCGACGGCAGGGGCCACAGCGTCCGGCTCTCCACCCTGGACGGCTACCGGGTGACCGCGTCCAAGGGCCTCGACGGCGACGTCCTGATCACCGGGCTGCCCCTGGAGCCCGTGGAGGCCACCGTCCACCGCCTCGAACTGGTCGCCGGGATCGTCTTCGGCGCCGCCCTCACCCTCACCGGCGTCGCGGGCGCCCTCTGGGTGCGCTGGTCGCTCAGGCCGCTGAGCCGGGTCGCCGCGACCGCCACCCGGGTCAGCGAACTCCCGCTCGCCAGCGGCGAGGTGGCCCTGCCGCCGCGCGCCCCCGAGTCCGACCCGCGCAGCGAGGTGGGCCGGGTCGCGGGCGCCTTCAACCGCATGCTCGGCCATGTCGAGGACGCCCTGACCAAACGACATGCCAGCGAGGAGCGGCTGCGCAGCTTCGCGGCCGACGCCAGCCACGAACTGCGCACCCCGGTCGCCTCGGTCCGCGGCCACGCGGAACTGGCCCTCCTCCACCCCGGCCCGGTGCCGCCGGAGGTCACCCGCGCCCTCGAACGCATCGCCGCCGAGTCGGGCCGCATGGGCGCGATGGTGGACGACCTCCTGCTGCTGGCCCGCCTGGACGCGGGCCGCCCCCTCGAACGCCTCCCCGTCGACCTGACCCGCCTGGTCCTCGACGCCGTCACCGACGCCCGCGCCGCCGGCCCCGGCCACCGCTGGACCCTGGAGCTCCCCGAGGAACCGGTCACGGTCACCGGCGACGAGCACCGCCTGCACCAGGTACTGGCCAACCTGCTGGCCAACGCGCGTCTGCACACACCGGTCGGCACCAAGGTGACGGTGTCGCTGGAGACCGACGGCCCCTCGGCCGTCCTCAAGGTCCACGACGACGGCCCGGGCGTCCCCGAAGACATCCGGCCGGGCGTCTTCGAACGCTTCACCCGGGCCGAACACCGCCGCCGCAAGGACGCCCCCGGCGGGGGCGCGGGCCTGGGCCTGTCCATCGTGGCGGCGGTCGCGGAGGCGCACGGGGGGAGCGTGGAGCTGGAGAGCAGGCCGGGGTCGACCACGTTCACCGTATGGCTCAGTACCGCGTGATCGCCGTACTCCCGCTCGTCGTCCCGATCGCGATGTGCGGCTCGGTCCACGGGTGCACCCACGTGAGGATCTTCCGCATCGCGTCACGAGGGACGGACACACAACCGGCCGTTGCCCCACGCCCGTTGACATGCAGGAAGATTCCGGCCCCGCGACCGCGCACTCTCTCGTGGTAGTTGAACCCGATGACGAGCGCATACGCGTACTGCGTCCCGTAGGACGCCAGGTGTTCCGACTCCGACGCCCGGCAGTCGGAGGGCCGCGGCTCGGTCCAACGGTTGTAGGAGCGGGAGGCGGTGTCCTCGCACCACCACGAACTCCGGTGCACGGGACGGTACTTGTAGAGCGTCCCGCCCGGCGCGGCCTTGATGCCGAAGGCGTACGGCAGGTCGTACAGCCCGGTCGGAGTCGTGTTCGTGTTCTGCTTCCGCGACACCCCCTCCACGAGCCCCTTCGCCCCGAACCGCGCGGACGCCGAACCGGCCTCCACCCAATGGCCGTGGACCAGGTCCCACCAGATGACCGTGCCGGTCGTCGAGCCCGTCTTCGGGGCCACGGCGGTGATCAGCTGCGAACCGCCGCCCGTGTCGGCCATCCGGGCGGGAAGAGGCGTACCGGAGGCCGACGCGGCCGGCACGGCACCGAGGACCAGGAGCGAGGCGGACACCAGAGCGCCGGCGGCAAGAGCTGATCGCATGGCTCAGACCGTAGACGGGGGCAGCGGCAACGGCAGCCCGGGTAGGCCATCCAGGCTCGTCGCGATGTGCTCCTTCTTGGTGAAGTACTCACTGAGCGAGGAGTCGTCCTCCCGCGCGAAGCGCTTGCCGTGCAGGTCGCGGTCCTCGTCGTAGGTCATGAAGGGCACGGCGTAACCGCAGGAGTCGCGGACGAGTTCGGCCGTCACGACGATGACGGCCCGCAGGCCGTGCAGGGTCGGGTCGATGTCCGGGAAATGGGTGAGCAGCTCCTTGAAGCGCGGGTCGTCGCGGAAGACGGGCTCCCCGCGCCCGTGCACCCGCACGATGGTCGGCGGGCCCTGGAAGGCACACCACATCAGCGTGATACGCCCGTTCTCCCGCAGATGGGCGATCGTCTCCGCGTTGGATCCGGCGAAGTCCAGGTAGGCCACGGTGAGTTCGTCGATCACCACGAAGGAACCCTTGAGGCCCTTGGGGGAGAGGTTGACCGTGCCGTCGCCGGAGAGGGGCGCGGTCGCGGTGAAGAAGAGGGGCTGCGCCTCGATGAACGTGCGCAGCCTGCCGTCTATACGTTCATAAGTCTTTCCCACGCCTGACGATTATGGCCGCAAACCTTTCGCCTGTCTAAGGAATTGCGAGCTCCACTTGTCGAGCTCCACTTGTCGAGCTCCACTTGCCGACCTCCATCTGCCGGCCCCGCCTGTCCAGCTCCTTCGGCCGGCCTTCGATCGCCTGCCACCGTCCGTGGCCGCCCCGGCCGGCGCTCGATCGGGGCGGCCACAGCGCCTGTCACGCGCCTTACTTGGTGAGAGTGCAGGCGGCCAGGGAGTCCAGGCCGGTGGGCTTGGCGGAGGTGCGGCCGATGGAGATCGCGATGCGGTCGATGGTCGACTTCCGCTTGTCGGCCAGCGGGCCGAGGATCGCGTTCTGCACGAAGTTCGGGCCGCCCTGGCCGACCGTGCTCTGCAGCCGGTTGTTGGCCTCCTGGATCTGTGTCTGCAGCAGGGTGAGGTTCCGGGTGACCTCGGCCTGTGCGGAGGCGGGGATCGCCGGGAGCTTGGAGGCGACGTCCGGGCAGGTGATGGTGCCGGCTGCGGAGGCGGCGGTGCCGGCCGCCTGACCGCCGGCCGCGGTGGAGGCGCCCGAGTTCGCGTTGTTCGCGGCGGCCCCGGAGCCGGCCTTGCCCTTGCCGGCGTTTCCGTTGTTGGCGCCCTTGTTGGCACCGGTGTTCGCGCCGCCGGCGTTCAGGGTGCACGGCGCCAGCGAGTCCAGGCCGGTCGGCTTGGCCGCCGTACGCCCGATGGCGGTGGCGATGCGGTTGATCGTGGCCACCCGCTTGTCCTTGAGGGGCCCCAGGATGGCGTTGTTCACGAAGTTCGGGCCGCCCTGGCCGACCGTGTCGACCAGCCGCTTGTTGGCCTCCTGGATCTGTGTCTGCAGCAGCGTGAGGTTCCGGGTGACCTCGGCCTGTGCGGAGGCGGGGATCGCCGGGAGCTTGGAGGCGACGTCCTGGCAGGTGATGGTGCCGGGGGACGCGGCCAGGGTCCGGGCGTTGTTCCCGCTGCTCTTGGACGGCGTCCCGGCGAGGGCGGAACCGGCGATCACCGCTCCGGACAGCGCCACCGCGGCAGCGCCGCCGATGATCGCGACGCGACGCTTGTTGTACTTCGGAAGAGCCCTGGACATGCGGATGCCTCACTTGGGTCAGGAGTGGGTTTACAAACGCGGCGCCGGCGTTCGGGGTGAAGTACGGGTAAGCGGTTTCGTTTGTTCAAGCTCCCTTCAGAACTTCTCCACGCCCCGCCTGCCGCCCGGGTCTGATTGACGAATCATGCAGAGCACTGCATACTCATGCATATCAGTGAATGCGGTGTGAGGAGAACCCCGTGACCGAGCGCGTCGTACTCGCCTACTCAGGCGGTCTGGACACCTCCGTCGCCATCGGCTGGATCGCCGAGGAGACGGGCGCCGAGGTCATCGCGGTCGCGGTCGACGTCGGCCAGGGCGGCGAGGACCTGGACGTCATCCGCAAGCGCGCCCTCGCCTGCGGCGCCGTGGAGGCCGAGGTGGCCGACGCCAAGGACGAGTTCGCCGAGGAGTACTGCCTCCCGGCGATCAAGGCCAACGCCCTCTACATGGACCGCTATCCGCTGGTCTCCGCGCTCTCCCGGCCCACGATCGTCAAGCACCTCGTCGCCGCCGCCCGGAAGTACGGCGCCACCACGGTCGCCCACGGCTGCACCGGCAAGGGCAACGACCAGGTCCGCTTCGAGGCCGGCATCGTCGCCCTCGCCCCCGGCCTCAAGTGCATCGCCCCGGTCCGCGACTACGCGATGACCCGCGACAAGGCGATCGCGTTCTGCGAGCAGAAGAACCTCCCGATCGCGACCACCAAGAAGTCCCCGTACTCCATCGACCAGAACGTCTTCGGACGCGCGGTCGAGACGGGCTTTCTGGAGGACATCTGGAACGCGCCGATCGAGGACATCTACGAGTACACGTCGAACCCGGCGACCCCGCGCGACGCCGACGAGGTGATCATCACCTTCGAGCGGGGCGTCCCCGTCGCCATCGACGGCAGGCCCGTCACCGTCCTGCAGGCGATCCAGCAGCTCAACGAGCGCGCCGGTGCCCAGGGCATCGGCCGGATCGACATGGTCGAGGACCGCCTCGTCGGCATCAAGTCCCGCGAGGTGTACGAGGCTCCGGGCGCGATCGCCCTGATCACGGCCCACCAGGAGCTGGAGAACGTCACCGTCGAGCGCGAACTCGCCCGCTACAAGCGGCAGGTGGAGCAGCGCTGGGGCGAACTCGTCTACGACGGCCAGTGGTTCTCCCCGCTCAAGCGGGCGCTGGACGGCTTCATCGACGAGGCCAACCAGCACGTGAACGGCGACATCCGGATGACCCTGCACGGCGGCCGCGCGGTGGTCACCGGACGGCGCTCCGAGTCGTCGCTCTACGACTTCAACCTGGCCACGTACGACACGGGCGACACCTTCGACCAGGCCGCGGCCAAGGGCTTCATCGACATCTACAGCCTGTCGTCGAAGATCGCGGCCGAGCGGGACCTCGCGTGAGCGAGACTGTGCGCAATACCGACCCACCCCCCCTAGGAGCGACGCAAGTGAGCAGCAACAGCGGTGACGTACGGCTCTGGGGCGCCCGTTTCGCCGACGGTCCCGCCGAGGCCCTGGCGAAGCTGTCCGCCTCCGTCCACTTCGACTGGCGGCTGGCGCCCTACGACATCGCCGGTTCGCGAGCCCACGCGCGCGTGCTGCACAAGGCGGGCCTGCTCACGGACGACGAGCTGACCCGCATGATCGCCGGACTCGACCAGCTCGAGGCGGACGTGGCCGACGGCTCCTTCGTGGGCACCATCGCCGACGAGGACTGCCACACCGCACTGGAGCGGGGCCTCCTGGAGCGCCTCGGCCCCGACCTCGGCGGCAAGCTCCGTGCGGGCCGCTCCCGCAACGACCAGGTGACCACCCTCTTCCGGATGTACCTGCGGGACCACGCCCGCATCATCGGCGGCCTGCTCGCCGACCTGCAGGACGCGCTGGTCGGCCTGGCGGAGGCCCACCCGGACGTGGCGATGCCCGGCCGCACCCACCTCCAGCACGCCCAGCCGGTCCTCTTCGCCCACCATGTCCTGGCCCACGTCCAGTCCCTGACCCGGGACGCGGAGCGTCTGCGGCAGTGGGACGAGCGCACGGCCGTGTCGCCGTACGGTTCCGGCGCCCTGGCGGGCTCCTCCCTCGGTCTCGACCCGGAGGCGGTGGCGAAGGACCTGGGCTTCGAGCACGGCAGCTCCGCGAACTCCATCGACGGCACGGCCTCCCGCGACTACGTCGCCGAGTTCGTCTTCATCACCGCGATGATCGGAGTGAACCTCTCCCGGATCGCCGAGGAGATCATCCTCTGGAACACGAAGGAGTTCTCCTTCGTGACCCTGCACGACGCCTTCTCCACGGGCTCGTCGATCATGCCGCAGAAGAAGAACCCGGACATCGCCGAGCTGGCGCGCGGCAAGTCCGGCCGCCTGATCGGCAACCTGACCGGCCTGATGGCGACCCTCAAGGCCCTGCCGCTCGCGTACAACCGCGACCTACAGGAGGACAAGGAGCCGGTCTTCGACTCCTGCGACCAGCTCGAGCTCCTGCTCCCCGCCTTCACCGGCATGATGGCCACCCTCACCATCCACCGTGAGCGCATGGAGGAACTGGCCCCGGCCGGCTTCTCCCTCGCCACCGACATCGCCGAGTGGCTGGTCAAGAAGGGCGTCCCGTTCCGTGTGGCGCACGAGGTGGCCGGCGAGTGCGTGAAGGCGGCCGAGGCCGAGGGCAAGGAGCTGGACGACCTGACGGACGAGCAGTTCGCCAAGATCTCCGCCCATCTGACCCCCGAGGTGCGGACGGTCCTGAACGTGCCGGGCGCCCTGGCCTCCCGCAACGGCCGCGGCGGTACGGCGCCCAGCGCGGTCGCCGTCCAGCTCGCCGAGGTCAAGACGGACGTCGCGGCACAGCACGCATGGGCCACGGCCAAGCAGGCCTGACGGCCGCACCGCAGCACACAGCAGGGCCCGGACATCGCGTCCGGGCCCTTCGTGCTGCCTGGGCCGGTTGGTAACAGATGAGATTCGGCCACTGGCCGAAACCTTGACGCCGCTCTACTCGGAGGTAACCATTCCGGTTACCCGGTCGACAATGCCGAACACCGGTCGATCGCTGCCGAGCATGAAAGGGACGTCATGCGCGCCCGAGGTACCAGACGAACAGCCCGCCTTCTCGCCGTCACCGCCACAGCGGCCCTGTGCGCCTTCGGGCTCACCGCTCCCGCGGACGCCGCCGACACTCCGCCGCCCGGCTCCAACGACTGGTCCTGCAAGCCGGACTCGGCCCATCCGCAGCCGGTGGTCCTGGTGAACGGCACCTTCAAGACCTCGTACGAGAACTGGCTGACCCTCTCGCCCGCGCTGGCGAACGCCGGTTACTGCGTCTTCTCCTTCGAGTACGGAGGCCTGGAGACCGCCCCGATCCCGGACTCGGCGGCCGAGCTGCGGGACTTCGTGAACGCCGTGCTCGGCGCGACCGGCGCCAAGAAGGTGGACATCGTCGGGCACAGCCAGGGCGGCATGATGCCCCGCTACTACGTCAAGTTCCTCGGCGGCGCGACCAAGGTCGACGACCTCGTCGGCATCGTGCCGTCCAACCACGGCACCACCAACCCCCTTGCTCTCGCGGCCGGCGCCACCGTCTGCGACTCCTGCGTCGACCAGACCGCCGGCTCGGACTTCCTGCAGAAGCTCAACTCCGACCCCGAGACCCCGGTGGGCCCCGACTACACGGTGATCGCCACCAAGTACGACGAGGTCGTGATGCCGTACACCAGCGCCTTCCTCAAGGGCCCGGACTCGTACGTGACCGACGTCCTCCTCCAGGACCGCTGCCCCCTCGACACCACCGAGCACGACCAGGCCCCCAAGTCGCCGCTGGTCGAGCAGTGGGTCCTCAACGCCCTGGAGCGCAAGGGGCCGGCCGACCCCGCCTTCGTGCCGCGCTGCGTCTGACGAGGGCGGGCTGAACCGCACGCGGCTGGGTAGATTGGTGCGAGATCCCCCTCCTGATGCGGGATCTCCTCCACCGATCGTGCAGGGAGTCACCATGCCCTTCAGCCGCCTGGCCCACGCGACCACGCCCACCGCGCACATCGGACTGGGTCTCGCCGCCGTCGGCCGTCCGGGCTACATCAATCTCGGCCGGGAGGACGACCTCCCGGCCGAGCGCACCGTCGACGCCCTGCGCCTGCGCACCCACGAACTCCTCGACGCCGCCTACGCCCAGGGCGTCCGCTACTTCGACGTGGCCCGCTCCTACGGCCGCTCCGAGGAGTTCCTCGCCGACTGGCTGAACGCCCGCCCTTCCTTCGACGACATCGTCGTGGGCAGCAAGTGGGGCTACACCTACACCGCCGGCTGGTCGGCGGACGCCGAGACGCACGAGGTCAAGGACCACCGCCTGGGGACCTACGAGCGCCAGCGCGCCGAGAGCGCAGAACTGCTCGGCGACCGCCTCGACCTCTACCAGATCCACTCGGTGACCCCGGACAGCCCTGCCCTCACCGACAAGGAACTCCACGCGAAGCTTGCGGAGGCGGCCGCCGAGGGCACCACCATCGGCTTCTCCACCAGCGGCCCGGCGCAGGCCGAGGCCATCCGCGCCGCCCTTGCCGTGACGGTCGACGGCGAGCCCCTCTTCCGTACCGTCCAGTCGACGTACAACGTGCTGGAGACCTCGGCCGCCCCCGCCCTCGCCGAGGCGCACGACGCCGGGCTCACGGTGATCGTCAAAGAGGGCATGGCCAACGGCCGCCTCGCGGACCCGTATGCGCC
Source organism: Streptomyces sp. NRRL S-646 (assembly GCF_000720765.1). Lineage (GTDB taxonomy): Bacteria > Actinomycetota > Actinomycetes > Streptomycetales > Streptomycetaceae > Streptomyces. Next base: position 21,990 of record NZ_JODC01000019.1, on the reverse strand, counting down.
GGACGCCCTGAAGGCCGTAGCCGCAGAAACGTCTCTGGGCTGCGACGCGGTGGCCCTCGCCGTGATCCTGCGCCGGCCCTGGGTCGGGGTCGTGCTCTCCGGCGCGGCGACCGCCACCCAGCTCGCCTCCAACCTGCACGCGGCGGTCGTGGACCTGGACGAGGACCAGCTGGCCCGCCTGGCCGAACTGGTGGAGAACCCGCAGGCGTACTGGGAGCGGCGCGGGCAGCTGCCCTGGCACTGAAATCCGGCAGCAACCCTCGCCACCGTGAGACGCACACGCCCAGAATGAGACATGAACGTCTCACATGCTCTACGCTCGTCTCATGGCCGTCGACCGTGACCACGTACTGCGCACCGCCGCAGCCCTGCTGACCCGCAAATCCACCGCGACCATGGACGAGGTCGCCAAGGCCGCCGGGATCAGCCGCGCCACGCTGCACCGCCACTTCGCGGGCCGTGACGCGCTGGTAAGGGCGCTCGAAGCGCTCGGCATCGCGGAGTGCGAGGCGGCGCTGGACGCCGCCCTGCTGGACGAGGGAACCGCGAGCGAGGCCGTGCGCAGGCTGGTGAGCGAGATTCAGCCCGCCGCCGGGCTGCTCGCCTTCCTGTACGGCGAGAGCCAGCTCTGGGAAGCCGGCCAGGACGCGGGCTGGCAGCGGCTGGACACCCGCATCGGCGCGCTGTTCGTGCGGGGTCAGCAAGCGGGCGAGTTCCGTATCGATCTCACCCCTGTCTGGCTCACGGAGGCGCTCTACGGCCTGATCGCCTCGTGCGCCTGGGCCATGCACGACGGCCGCGTCGCCCCCAAGGACTTCACCCACATGGTCGCCGAGCTCCTGCTCGGCGGCGCGCTACGGAGAGAGGAATCATGACCAGCACCCTGCAGCCGGCGACCACGACCGAGGCGGTGAAGCGCCCGGGCCGCTGGCTCGCGCTCTCCGTCCTGGTGCTCGCCGTGCTGCTGGTGGCCGTCGACGCGACCGTCCTTGGTCTCGCGACCCCCTACATCAGCGAGGACCTCAAGCCCTCCGGCACCCAGCTCCTGTGGATCGGAGACGTCTACTCCTTCGTCATCGCGGGCCTGCTGGTGTCGATGGGCAGCCTCGGCGACCGCATCGGCCGCAAGCGGATCCTGCTCGGCGGCGCCACGGCGTTCGGCGCGATATCGGTCCTCAACGCCTACGCGACGACACCCGAGTTGATGATCCTGGCCCGCGCCCTGCTCGGCGTCGCGGGCGCCACCCTCATGCCGGCCACCCTCGCCCTGATCCGCAACCTCTTCCACGATCCGCGCGAACGCAGCCTCGCCGTGGGCATCTGGGGCGCCACCGCCTCCGCGGGCACGGCCGTCGGCCCGATCGCGGGCGGCTTCCTGCTCGAACACTTCTGGTGGGGGTCGGTCTTCCTGATCAACCTCCCCGTGATGGTGGTCCTGGTGCTGGTCGGCATCCGCACGCTGCCGGAGTCCCGCAACCCGAACCCGGGCCCGTGGGACCTGACCAGCGTCGTCCTGTCCCTGGTCGGTGTGATCGGCGTCGTCTACGCGGTCAAGGAGGCCGCAACCCACGGCTTCGAGTGGCCCACGCTCGCCGCGGGCGCACTGGGCGCGGCTGCGCTGTACTGGTTCATCCGCCGCCAGCTCACGCTCCCCACCCCGCTGCTGGACATGCGCCTGTTCCGCAACCGCGGCTTCAGCGCCGCGGTCCTGGCCGACCTGCTGACCATCCTCGGCCTGTCCGGCCTGGTCTTCTTCCTCTCCCAGTACCTGCAACTCGTCCAGGGCAGGCGCCCGTTCGAGGCGGGCCTGGCCGAACTGCCCGCGGCGGTGGGCGCGGTGGCGGCGGGCCTGATCGCGGGCCGCGCGGCGCGCCGCTTCTCGGTACGGGCGGTGGTCGCGGGCGGCCTGGCGGCGGTGGGGCTGGCACTCGCCGCCCTGACGACCCTGGATCAGTCGACCGGTTACCCGCTGCTCGGTGCCGCGCTCCTGGTCGTAGGAGTCGGCGCCGGCTTCTCCTTCACGGTGACGGCCGACGTCATCCTCTCCTCCGTACCGAAGGAACAGGCAGGCGCGGCCTCAGCGGTCTCGGAAACGGCCTACGAACTCGGCGCGGCCCTCGGCATCGCGGTCCTGGGCTCGATCGTCACCGGCGTCTATCGAGGCTTTGCAGCTCCGACGGGAACTCCGTCAGGGGCACACGAGTCACTGGGCGGAGCGGTGGAGGCGGCGGCGGGAATGCCAACGGACACCGCACAGGCGCTGCTGACCTCGGCCCGAGCGGCCTTCGTCGACGGCCTCGCGATCGCAGCGGGCGCAGGCGCAGCCGTACTTGTCGCTACGGCGATTGCGGCATGGTTCATGCTGCGAGGCCAACGGCTGGACACCGCCGCTGAAGGGGCGCGGGGCTGAATCGATTTGCGGCTACCGCCGCGTGGGCGCGACCAGCCCCCACAAAGCCGCACCCGACAACGAACCCTTAAGCAGCCTTGGCCTTGGTCGCATACATGTCCACATATTCCTGCCCGGACAGGCGCATGACCTCAGCCATCACGGAGTCGGTGACCGCCCGCAGCACATACCGATCCCGGTCCATCCCGTCGTAACGGGAAAACTCCATCGCCTCACCGAACCGAACAGTGACCCGCCCCGGGCGGGGCATCCCCGCCCCGCCCGGCTGCAACTTGTCCGTGCCGATCATCGCGAAGGGAACCACCGGCGCCCCCGTCATCAGCGTCAGCCGCGCGATGCCGGTACGCCCCCGGTACAGCCGTCCGTCGGGCGACCGCGTGCCCTCGGGATAGATCCCGAAGACCTTGCCCTCCTCCAGCACCCGCCGCCCGGTCATCAGCGCAGCGACACCGCCCCGGCCGCCGTCGCGGTCCACCGGGATCATGCCGACGCCGGTGAAGAACCAGGCCATCAGCCGGCCCTTGAGGCTCTTGCCGGTGACGTACTCGTCCTTGCCGATGAAGAACACCTGGCGGTCGCAGACCAGCGGAAGGATCATCGAGTCGATGAAGGTGAGGTGGTTGCCGGCCAGGATGACCGGACCGTCGCCCGGGATGTGCTCCGCGCCCTCCACCTGTGGGCGGAACATCAGGCGCATGATCGGTCCGAGCACTGCCTTGATGAGCGCGAAGCGGGACAACGGGCCCTCCGGTGTCAAGGGATTCGGTATGAGTATGTGCAGGTGAGGACGATACTCGCGGTCACCGGGGTCTTGCACATCGGGTTCACGGAGGTCTTACGCACTGTTGACGTGGGTTTACCTGCGGTGACGCGGCGTTGTCCGCCGGTAACAGCCCGGAACGATGTGACGGACGACTCGCCGCCGAACGGGCGAGCCGCGCGGGCCCGTTCACCGCTCGTCGGACGTCGTTCCCCGGAGGACCTCATACGACATCCCGAGTCACCCGCATGTTCCGGCCCATGCCTCCCTCGCGTCATGTCCACGCCCCTACGATCGGCGCGCTGAGAGAACAGATCGAGCCGACGTCAGGGGAGGCGCTCATGGGAACGCAGGAGAACGAGCAGACAGGCAGTACCGGACGACGGGCCCTCCTCGGCGCGGCGGTACTCGGTGCGGGTGGAGCCGTGCTCGGCCTGTCCGGCACGGCGAGAGCGGCGGGCGCCGGGTACGCGCACGGCGGGCTGAAGAGCCTGCCCAAGCCGACGATCATCGGCCACCGCGGAGCCAGCGGCTACCGGCCCGAGCACACCTTCGGCTCGTACAACCTGGCCCTCGACCTGGGCGCCGACATCGTCGAGGCCGGCGACCTGGTCCCCACCAAGGACGGCCATCTCGTCTGCCGCCACGAGCCGGAGATCGGCGGGACGACGAACGTCGCCGACCACCCCGAGTTCGCCGACCGCAAGACCACCAAGGTGCTCGACGGCGTCTCCACCACCGGCTGGTTCACCGAGGACTTCACCCTTGCGGAGCTGAAGACGCTGCGCGCGATCGAGCGGATTCCGGCCAACCGCCCGCACAACACGATCTACAACGGCCGCTGGGAGATCCCCACCTTCGAAGAGGTCCTGAAGTGGCAGGACGAGCAGACCCGCAAGCGTGGCAAGCAGGTCTGGATCTACCCCGAGACCAAGCACCCCACCTACTTCCGCAAGCTCGGCCTCGGCCTGGAGGAGCGGGTCGCCAAGCTGCTGCACAAGTACGGCAAGGACAGGCGGAACTCGCCGGTCATCCTGCAGTCCTTCGAGCCGAGCAGCATCCAGCGCCTGAACAAGCTGGTCGACAACCCGCTGGTGGTGCTCCTGTCCGGCGCGAGCAGCCGCCCCTGGGACTTCGTCGAGGCGGGCGACCCGCGCACCGTCGCCGACCTGATCACCCCGAAGGGCCTCAGGGAGATGGCCGGTTTCGCGCAGGGCCTCGGCCCGACCCTCGACCTGATCATCACCAAGAAGGCGGACGGCAGCCTCGACAAGGAGACCACCCTCGTCTCCGACGCGCACAAGGTCGGCCTGATCCTGCACCCGTACACCATGCGCAACGAGAACCCGTTCCTGCCGGCGGAATACCGCAAGGGCACGGCCGCGGACGCGTACGGCGACCCCTTCGGCGCCTTCAAGACGTACTTCGCCACCGGCATCGACGGCGTCTTCACGGACAACGCGGACACCGGCGTGCTGGCCCGCGAGGACTTCGTCAACGGATGAGCCCCTGGCCCCGGTTGGGGTGAACCGTCGGCCGTCCGGGCAACTCGGCCCCGGGCGGCCGCGTCGAACCGCATATGACGCATGACCTGGTTGCCGCCCTGCGCCCGCTGCTCACCGCCGAGGCCTCCGCCGAGGCACATGCCTCCGGAGCCGAGCCGGGCGACCTGGAACAGGCGGTCTGGCTCCGCCTCCTGGAACACCTCGAGGTGGACGGCCCGCCGCCCGACCCCGAGCGCTGGCTGCGCAGCGCCGTCCGCTCAGAGGTGCGCCGCACCCGCCGTACGACCCGACACGAACGGCCGTACGGCATCGAGCCGGCCGACGACATCGACCGCGATCCCGAACAGCTGGCCCTCGCGGCCGCCCGGCGCCGGGCCCTGCGGGACGCCGTCCGCCGCCTGCCCGGCCGCTGCCCCAGCCTGATGGAGGCCCTGCTGTCCCCGAAGGACCTGACATACCGGGAAATCGCGGGGGAGTTGGGTATCTCACAGGGCAGTCTCGGCCCGGAACGTTCCAGATGCCTGGGATGTCTGCGTCGTTTGCTCTCGCCGGAGGTTGCGGCCCGCGAACCGCGGGGATAGGAGTGAGGGACAACGTGGCGATCAGGTGAGCGGGAGGCGTGCGCACATGGGCATGAGCGTGACCATCTCGGTGGCGACCGAGCAGGATGCAGAGCAGATCTTCAAGCTCCAGTACCTGTGCTTCCAGAGCGAGGCGGCGCTGTACGGCAACTACCGCATCGACCCGCTCGTCCAGAGCCTGGACTCGGTCCGCCAGGAGGTGGCCGCCGACTGCGTCTATGTGGCGCGGCTCGGCGAGGAGGTCGTCGGCTCGGTCCGCGGCCGCGTCACCGAGGACGGCTCCGCCGCCATCGGCAAGCTCTGCGTCCACCCCCGCCTGCAGGGCCACGGCATCGGCGCGCGGCTGCTGCGCGCGGCCGAGTCGGCGCTGGCGGAGGAGCGCGGCGCGAAGGTGTTCCGCCTCCACACCGGCCACCGCAGCGAGGGCAACCTGCGGCTGTACCGCCGGGTGGGCTACCAGGCCGTGGGCACCTCGCAGGGCAACGACGGCGTACCCATGATCGTGCTGGAGAAGCCGGCCGAGGCGTACGTGGCTACTGCGTGACGGTGCGGTTCCTGCGGAGCCAGTACAGCGCGGACAGCGGCAGCAGTACGGGGATGAAGACGTACCCCATGCCGTAGTCCGACCAGACCGTCGCGTCCGGGAAGGCGGACGGCTCGACCAGGGTCCAGGTACCGACGACCAGTACACCCGCGAGCTCGGCGGCGCAGCACACCTGTGCCGCCTTGCGGGCCCTTTCACCGCCGCGGACCAGCGAGTACGTGATGAAGCCGTAGACGACTCCCGCTACGGCTGACAGCGAGTAGGCGAGCGGCGCGCGGTCGAACTCGGTCGCGATCTGGTAGACGGACCGCGACACGGCCCCGACGACCATCACACCGTAGAACCAGACCAGCAGCATCCCCGGCCCGCTGATCAGCCGCGTCCTCGTGGGCTTCTCCTGCACCGAGGTCACCTCAGCCTCCCCAGATGTCGTAGAGCCGCACTTCGAGAACGGCCAGCACGATACCGCCGGCGGCCACCGTCACCGAACCCCAACGGGTGCGCTCCGCCAGGGACATGAACCCCGCCGCCGGCACACACGCGAACGCACCCAGCAGATACGCCACGAAGATCGCCGTGCCCTGCTCCGGCTTCTCGCCCCGCGCCAGCTGCACGATCCCGATCACCAGCTGCACCACGGCCAGCAGCGACACCACGGCCATGCCGATGAAGTGCCAGTCCTTCGTCGGCTGGTCACGATAGGCCGCCCACCCGCACCAGGCGGCGAGCAGCAGCGCGGCGACACCGGTCACCAGCGTCAGGGCATCAAGCATGGAGCGACCTTAATACGGCCCAAAAGACCTGCTGCGCCCGGCCCGGGCCGCCGCTCCACCCACCGCGCCGCCAGGACGAGTGTGTCCACCGCTGTCCGTCATCTGGACAGCGGTTCTTGGTTGCTCCGATACGTCTGCTTTACTGATCGCATGACCACGACGAGCTGCCGCACCCTTGCGACCGAGGCGACCATGACGCCCGGTGCTCGTTGTATGTGTCGAATGCGCGCCTTCTAGAGGGCCCCTGCACCACACCCTGAGCCTCGCGCCCCGAAGCGAGCCGCCGCGGCATGTCCGTACGCCATGAAGGCCGTACGTGATGCGAGCCGCCCGCGCATGACTTCTCTCCCGTACCCAGGGCACACCCACGCCCGCGTACTCGACAGTGACGGAAACCCAGTGATCACGACTTCAGGCCTGACCAAGGTCTACCGCTCACGCGGCCGTGAGGTCACCGCCCTGGACGGCGTCGACCTGCACGTCCGCGAAGGCGAGGTGTACGGCGTCATCGGCCAGTCCGGCGCCGGCAAGTCCTCCCTCATCCGCTGCGTCAACCTGCTGGAACGGCCCACCGCCGGGACGGTGACCGTCGCCGGGCAGGAGCTCACCGCCCTCGCGGGGCGCGGCCCCCGCGCCGGCAAGGAGCTCCGCCAGGCGCGCAGCCGTATCGGCATGGTCTTCCAGCACTTCAACCTGCTGTCCTCGCGGACGGTCCAGGACAACGTCGAGCTGCCGCTCGAGATCCTCGGCAAGTCCGGCAAGGAGCGCTCCCGCAAGGCACTCGAGCTGCTCGACCTGGTGGGGCTCGCGGACAAGGCGAAGGCCTACCCCGCCCAGCTCTCCGGCGGTCAGAAGCAGCGTGTCGGCATCGCCCGCGCCCTGGCCGGCGACCCCAAGGTCCTGCTGTCCGACGAGGCGACCAGCGCCCTCGATCCGGAGACCACCCGCTCGATCCTCCAGCTGCTGCGCGACCTGAACCGGCAGCTGGGTCTGACCGTCCTGCTCATCACCCATGAGATGGACGTCGTGAAGTCGATCTGCGACTCGGCCGCACTGATGGAGAGGGGGCGCATCGTCGAGTCCGGGACGGTGAGCGAGCTGCTCGCGACCCCCGGCTCCGAGCTGGCCTCCGCCCTCTTCCCGGTGGACGGCGAGGCCACCGACGCCGACCGCACCGTCGTCGACGTCACCTTCCAGGGCGAGGCCGCCACCCAGCCCGTCATCTCGCAGCTCTCGCGCACCTACAACATCGACATCTCGATCCTGGGCGCCGCCATCGACACCGTCGGCGGACTCCAGGTCGGCCGGATGCGCATCGAACTGCCCGGCCGTTACGAGGACAACGTCGTGCCGATCGGCTTCCTGCGCGAACAGGGCCTGCAGATCGACGTGTTGGGCCAGGAGCCCGTACTGCTGAAGGAAGGCGCCGAGCTGTGACCTGGTCCGAGATGCAGCCCCTGCTGTCCCAGGCGTGTTGGGACACCCTCTACATGGTCGGCTGGTCCGCGCTGATCGCCGTCGTCGGCGGGCTCCCGCTCGGCATCCTGCTCGTCCTCACGGACCGGGGCGGACTGCTGCAGAACGTCCTCGCCAACAAGGTCATCGGGCAGATCGTGAACGTCGCCCGCTCGATGCCGTTCATCATCCTGATGGTCGCCCTGATGACCTTCACCCGCTGGATCACCGGCACCACCATCGGCCGCGAGGCCGCCATCGTGCCGCTCGCCATCGGGGCGATCCCGTTCTTCGCGCGCCTTGTTGAGACGGCTGTCCGCGAAGTGGACGGTGGGCTCGTCGAGGCGGTGCAGTCGATGGGCGGCAACACCTGGACCGTCGTCCGCAAGGTCCTCGTACCGGAGTCCCTGCCCTCTCTCATCTCCAGCACGACCACCACGATCGTCGCCCTCATCGGCTACTCCGCGATGGCCGGCACGGTCGGCGCCGGTGGCCTGGGCGACATCGCCATCCGCTACGGCTACCAGCGCTTCGAGACCGAACTCATGTGGATCACCGTGGCGATCCTCGCCGTCGTCATCTCGGTCATCCAGTTCGCCGGCGACTACGCGGCCCGCTCCCTGCACAGCCGCGGCGGCCGCTCCGGCGCTGCACCCAGGCTCCGCCTGCTCAAGCCCGAGGAGCCCGCGACCCCCGACGTCGGCAAGGTCGCGTAACCCCCTCACAGACTCCCCGCACTACCCATCGCGGGGTCGCTACACCCTCAGGAAAGGCACTTTTCGTGCGTAACACCGCAAAACTCACCACCGCCGTCCTCGCCGCCGGAGCCCTCACCTTCGGGCTCACCGCCTGCGGCTCGGGCACGGACTCCGCATCGAGTTCCTCCGACTACAGCGGACCGCTGGTCGTCGCCGCGAGCCCGACCCCGCACGCCGAGATCCTCGACTTCGTCAAGAAGAACCTGGCGAAGAAGGCCGGACTCGACCTGGAGGTCAAGGAGTTCCAGGACTACATCGTCCCGAACACCGCGACCGAGGACGGCTCGGTGGACGCCAACTACTTCCAGAACCAGCCGTACCTCGACGACTTCAACAAGAAGCGCGGCACCCACATCGTGCCCGTCGTCACCGTGCACCTGGAGCCGCTCGGCCTCTACTCCCACAAGGTCAAGAAGGCCGACGCCCTAAAGAGCGGTGCGACGATCGCCGTCCCGAACGACGCCGTGAACGAGGCCCGCGCCCTGAAGCTGCTCGCCGCGAACGGGCTCATCACCCTCAAGGACGGCGCGGGCAGCGAAGCGACCCCGCAGGACATCGCCAAGAACCCGAAGAACCTCAAGTTCAAGGAGGTCGAGGCGGCCCAGACCGCGCGCTCCCTGGACGACGTGGACGCCGCGGTCGTCAACGGCAACTACGCCATCTCCGCGGGCATCAAGCCCGCCAAGGAGGCCCTCGTCCTGGAGTCCGCGAAGAACAGCCCCTACGGCAACTTCCTCGCGGTGAAGAAGGGCAACGAGAAGGACCCGCGGGTGAAGAAGCTCGCCAAGCTGCTCACCTCCCCCGAGGTGAAGAAGTTCATCGAGGACAAGTACCAGGGCTCGGTCATCCCGTCCTTCTGAACCTTCTCCTGACGGCACGTATACGGCGTATCGCCACGCACGGGGTCCACTCGCTCACCTGGTGTGGGCCCCGTGGTGCGGTTGCGTGCCCACATGCTGCATGCTGGGCAGTTCAGCAGGCTCTGAAGGTTTTCCGAAGGTTACGGAGTGGCGCATGACTAGCACCTTCCCCAACATCTCCATCAGCACGGAGCGGTTGGTGCTGCGTCCCTTCGACGAGGACGACGTGAGCGCGCTGGCCGAGATGATGAACGACGAGCAGGTCGGCGCCTGGACCGACGTCCCCCAGCCCTTCACCGAGGACCAGGCTCGCACCTGGATCACCGAGTACGCGCCGACCGAGCGGGCGACGGGCCGCGGACTCGATCTCGCCGTCACCGAGTTCCTCACCCAGCGCCTGGTCGGCATCGTGCAGCTCGCCAAGACCAACTGGCACGTACGGTCCACCGAGCTGTCGTACATCATCGCCCCGTGGGCGCGCGGCGAGGGCTACGCCTCGGAGGCCGCGCTCGCCACTGCCCAATGGCTCTTCAGCGACCAGAAGTTGGAGCGCATCGAGCTGCGCACGGCCGCCGACAACACCGCCTCCCAGCAGGTTGCCCAGAAGATCGGCTGCATCAGCGAGGGCGTCCTGCGCAACGCCTGCATAGCCCATGTCCGCGCCGAGGACGGCACCTGGAGCGACGTACGCACCGACTTCATCGTGTGGAGCCTGCTGCCGGAGGACCTCGACGGCGCGGGCGAGGAACTGGCCGACACCGGCGGTTTCACGACCTTCACCGACTGGAACTGAACCCTGGGGGCTCGAGGGCCCACACCTGACACCAGGTACCCTCACGGAGCCCGACCTGCGCAAAACCCCTGGAGACCGACGACGATGGCCGACCGTGTCACGGTGATCGGCTGGGACGGCTCGCCCCTGACCGCCGCGGCCCGCTCCGCCCTGGCCGCCGCCACCCTGGTGGCCGGCGCCGCCCACCACCTGGCGCTGCCCGAAGTGCCGCCCACCGCCGAACGCATCCGCCTCGGCAGCGTCTCCCTCGCCGCCCGCCGCATCGCCGGCCACCGAGGAACCGCCGTGGTGCTGGCCGACGGCGACCCCGGGTTCTTCGGCGTCGTACGAACCCTGCGCGCACCCGAGTTCGGCCTCGAGGTCGAGGTCGTCCCCGCCGTCTCCTCCGTGGCCGCGGCATTCGCCCGCGCCGGGATGCCCTGGGACGACGCCCAGGTGGTCGTCGCGCACCGCCGCACCCTGCGACGCGCAGTGAATGTGTGCCGCGCCCACACCAAAGTCGCCGTCCTCACCTCACCCGGCGCAGGCCCCGCCGAACTCGGCCTCCTCCTCGAAGGCGTCCACCGCACCTTCGTCATCTGCGAGGAACTCGGCACCGAACGCGAACAGGTCACCGTCGTCACCTCCGACAAGGCCCCCGACCACACCTGGCGCGACCCGAACGTCGTCATCGTCATCGGCGGACCCACCGCGCCGGGCGGCTCCGGCGAGGGCGGCGGCTGGCTCGCCGGTCGCGACCCGGGAGCCGGACCGCGCGGCTGGACACAGCCCGGCGAGGTCTACGACGGGCCGCTCGGCGAGGGCGAGACGGATCTGCTCCGGGCCGCCCAACTCGCCCGGCTGGGACCGCGCGTCGGGGACCTCGTCTGGGACATCGGCTGCGGCAGCGGTGCCTTCGCCACCGAAGCCGCACGCGCCGGAGCAGCCGTCATCGCCGTGGACCGCAAGCTGGAGGCCTGCGCCCGCACCGACGCCGCCGCCCGGCACTTCGGCGTCCAGCTGCAGATCGTGCAGGGCACGGCTCCGCACGTCCTGGAGAACCTCCCCGAGCCCGACGTCGTGCGCGTCGGCGGCGGGGGAGCGGCCGTGGTCTCCGCGGTCGCCGACCGCCGCCCGCAGCGCATCGTCACCCACGCCGCCACCCGCGACGCGGCCGAACTCGTCGGCCGGGACCTGACGGAGCACGGCTACCAGGTCGAGTGCGCCCTGATCCAGTCCGTCGAACTCGACACCAGGGCCTGGACGGAGACGGAGCGGAGCGTTGCGTTCCTGCTCAGCGGAGTGCTGCCGGGGCGCGCATCGTGACCCTGGCGCCGTCCCAGTGATCCTGGTTTCTGCCGTCCCGGTGATCCTGTAGTCGTACCGCTCGCGGTAGGCTGGCCGACTGTTGTACCGCACCAGGTGGCCCGGAACTTCGTTCGTCAATGTCCGGAAAACACGCCCCTTTTGGGGTGGGCGCGGTACGGCAGAACCGGAGGACGCGCAACGTGGCGCAGTCCACAGCGGGTCGTCACGGATCAACCTGTCGTGACGGAGGAACGGCCGGGACAATGCCACTGAATGGCTTTGTCGCCTTTTACGGGCGGGTCGTTCGTGCCGCTGGGCAGGCACGCTCGTTCTTCACTGCGGGGGCGGTCGGTGCGCCGCTCCCGGTGGGCTGTACGTAGAAGCACTAACCGATGGGCGAGGGGTACGCATGACCGACACCGGCCAGGTCCCGGGCGAGGGACTGCCGGAGAGCGCAGGCATGGTGGAACAGCCGGGCGTCCACGCGCACGGTGCGTACACCTACCTCTCCGAGACCACCGCCGAGGACGAAGACCTGTTGCTGCTGCCGGGCGCCCAGAGCCCGTGGGGCAACGAGGTCGCCCCGCCCGCGCCCGAGCCGGTCGTCGAGGCCGTCCACGAGCCGGGCCCGCACGAGACGGCCGGCCGCGACAGCGGCTCGGTCGACCTCGGCGGCGTCCGCCTCCCCAACCCGACACCCGCGTCGTCCCCGGTGCCCCCGCGCCGCCCGCTGCACCTCGGCCCGCCGATCCCCGACGCCTCGGCAAGCCCGGTCCGCTCCCTCGCCGACCGCGGCCCCGCGGGCGCACCGGTACGCCAGCCCGGCACGCCGACCGCCGGCCCCGAGTATTTCGACGCCCCCCAACTACGCGAGATGCCCCCGCAGGGCGCGGCCCCTTGGGGCCCCCAGGCGCAGGCCGCGGTGCAGGCAGGGGTACCGGTGAACACCGGGGCACCCGCTGCGGAAACGGTTGTTCCAGTAGCCGAGCCGAGCGCGGAGCCGGTGGCCGCGGCCCAGGCCGTCATGGCTCCCATGGCCACGGAGACCGCTCCGGCGGCGCAGAACGGTGACGGCGGCGTGGCCTACGGCCCGCAGGGCGGGCACGTTCCGGTGGGGGTGTCCGCTGCGGAGGGCGGGCAGACCGCCGGGGCTGCCGCGGGTGACGGTCGACCTGTTGCCGGGGACGGGCACGTCGCTCCCGGCGGGTTCCCCGCCGCGGGGGGTGGGCACGGTGCTCCGGGTGAGTTCGCCGCGGACGGCGCGCAGGCGGCTCCGCTGGGGGCTGCCGTGGACGGCGGGCACCTTGCCCCGGCGGGAGCCACTCAAGACGTGGAGCAGGGGGCGGTTCTCCCGGCTGCTCCGGACGCCGGGCAGGACGAACCGGTCGTTTCAGCGCCGGAGGCCGCGCAGACGTACGGCTCCGGAGTGGCACCCGAAGGCGGGCAGCCCGATGCAGCCGTGCCCGGTGTGGAGGCCGTACCCGCTCCTGGGCCTGTACCTGAGGCCGTATCGGCTCCCGCAGCGGCGCCTGCGCCGGAGGCCGGCCAGGTTCCGGAGGCAGCCCCCGCGCCGGAAGGAACGCCGACGGTTGAGGGCGCACCGGTCGCCGAGGGCCTTACGCCTGCGGCTGGGCCGGTCGCCGAGGGGCCCGCGTCAGAGGGCGCGCCGATCACCGAGCTCGTTACGTCACCGATCGCCGAGGCCGTTACGCCAGAGGGCGCACCGATCACCGAGGCGGCTGCGCCCGTCAGCGGGGAGCCCGCCGAGGCTGTGGCGCCCGAAGCACCGCAGGTCACGGAGGCGGTGGCACCCGCGAGCGAGCAGTCGCCCGAGATGGTCGCGGCAGCGGCCGGACAGTTCGCCGAGGCGGTTGCCCACAAGACCGCGCAGTTCCCCGAGGCGGTCGCCCACCAGTCCGGGCAGTTCCCCCAGGCAGTGGCCGACGAGGCCGGGCAGCTTCCCGAGACGATCGCACCGGAAGCTGCGCAGCTCCCCCAGGCGGCCGCACCCACCACCGAACAGGCACCTGAAGCAATCGCCCCCGAGGCGGCACAGGCACCCGAGACCCTGGCGCCGGATGCCCACCTGGCTGCGCCCGAGCCCATCGTCCTTGAACCCGCCCAGGCTGTCGCTGTCGAACCCGCACAAACCGCCGAGGCGCCCGCCCCCGGGACCGCGGAGGCTGCCGTAGCCGCCCCCTTCCCGGCAGCCCCGGACCCGGCGCAGCCCGTGGCACCGGCCGGAGACGCAACCGCCGCCCCCGAGCCCTCACCTCACCTCGTGGCAGCAGAGCACGCTCTCCAGGACCAGAGCGGTCACCCCGTCCAGACCGCCCCGGACGCACCGACGCCCGCGCCGGAAGCGGACGCGCAGCCCGAGGCCGCTGCCGTCGCCGACCCGTCCGCCCCCGCCGTGTCCCCGATGCCCTCCGCGCCGGCCACCGACCAACCGGCCCAGGCGAGTTCCCCGACGGACCAGGCGCACCCCGCAGCGCCCCTCGCCCCCGAGCCGGCCGTGGTCTCCGCCGAGGTCCCGCCCGCACCCCCGGCCGAGGAGGCTGCGGACCCGGCCCGTCCCGGCCCCGGCACGGAGACGCCCCAGCCGCTCGCCGCGGAGCCCGCGGACCCGCAACCGGACGCGTCCGTCGGCCAGTTCATCCTCGTCGAGGGCTCCGTGCCGACCACCCCGAACCTCGCCCCGACCCCGCCGCACGCACTCACCCTCCCCCCGGAGGAGGAGCGGGCGCCGGAGCCGATCGTCAAGGTCCCCGCCCCGCGGGAGGCCGACCCCGACCTCGTACAGCACGCGGAGGACCTGGACACCAGGGCCGCCGACCAGGAAGAAGAGAGCACGGCCGCCGTGGAAGAAGTACGACAGTCCACCGGCCCGGCCGCGCCCGCCTACGACGACGCCGAGCGCGAGGCCGTGATGAAGGTCATGCGCGAGCGCCGCGACATCCGCAACGGCTTCCGCAGCGACCCCATCCCGCACGAGGTGCTGCTCCGCGTCCTGGAGGCCGCGCACACGGCCCCGTCCGTCGGCCATTCGCAGCCCTGGGACTTCGTCGTCATCCGCTCCGCCGACACCCGCCGCAGCATGCACGAACTGGCCATGCGCCAGCGCGACGCCTACGCGAAGTCGCTGCCCAAGGGCCGGGCGAAGCAGTTCAAGGAACTGAAGATCGAGGCCATCCTCGACACCCCGGTGAACATCGTCGTCACCGCCGACCCGACCCGCGGCGGCCGCCACACCCTGGGCCGCCACACGCAGCCCCAGATGGCGCCGTACTCCGCCGCGCTGGCCGTCGAGAACCTCTGGCTCGCCGCCCGCGCCGAGGGCCTCGGCGTCGGCTGGGTCAGCTTCTTCGACGAGCGCGAGATGGTCCGCGCCCTGGGTCTGCCCGAGCATCTGGAGGTCATCGCCTACCTGTGCGTCGGGTACGTCGACGAGTTCCCGGACGAGCCCGAGCTGATGCAGGCCGGCTGGTCCAAGCGCCGCCCGCTGTCCTGGGTCGTGCACGAGGAGACGTACGGCCGCCGCGCCCTGCCCGGCGAGGAGCCGCACGACCTGCTCGCCGAGACCGTCGCCCAGATCCGCCCGCTGGACGCCAAGGCGCTCGGCGAGGCCTGGGAGCGGCAGAAGCGCATGACCAAGCCGGCCGGTGCGCTCGGCATGCTGGAGATCATCTCCGCGCAGTTGTCCGGGCTCTCGCGTCAGTGCCCGCCGCCGATCCCGGAGCCCGCGGCCGTCGCGATCTTCGCGGGCGACCACGGCGTGCACGCGCAGGGGGTCACCCCCTGGCCGCAGGAGGTCACCGCCCAGATGGTGGCCAACTTCCTCGGCGGGGGAGCGGTCTGCAACGCTTTCGCCGGACAGGTCGGTGCCGAGGTGTGCGTGGTGGACGTCGGCGTGGCTGCCGACCTGCCCGCCACCCCCGGCCTGCTGCCGCGCAAGGTCCGCGCGGGCACCTCCGACATGACGACCGGCCCCGCGATGAGCCGCGAGGAGGCCAAGCAGGCCATCGAGGTCGGCATCGAGACGGCCCGCGACCTGGTGGCAGCCGGCAACAAGGCCCTCCTGACGGGCGAGATGGGCATCGCCAACACCACGGCGTCCGCCGCCCTGATCTCGGTCTTCACGGACACCGACCCGGCCGAGGTGACCGGCCGCGGCACCGGCATCAACGACGAGACCCTGGCCCGCAAGACCGAGGTCGTCCGCCGTGCCATCGAGGTCCACCAGCCGGACCCGGCCGACCCCATCGGCGTGCTCGCCGCTATCGGCGGCTTCGAGCACGCGGCGATGGTGGGCCTGCTGCTGGGCGGCGCCTCGCTGCGTACGCCGGTGATCCTGGACGGCGTCAGCGCCGGCGCCGCCGCCCTGGTGGCCCGCGCCATCGCCCCCGAGGTCCTCGCGGCCTGCATCGCCGGCCACCGCAGCGCCGAGCCCGGCCATGTGGCCGCCCTCAACAAGCTGGGCCTGCGCCCCCTGGTCGACCTCGACCTCCGCCTCGGCGAGGGCACGGGCGCCCTTCTGGCCCTCCCGCTGGTCCAGAGCACGGCCAGGGCGATGCACGAGGTGGCGACGTTCGATTCCGCAGGGGTAACTGAAAAGTAGGCGTCTGTGGTCCGTGGGTAGCCGTCCCGCCCTGCGGGACGGCTACCCACGGACCACGCACGCACCCGGCCATGGTGCTCAGCCACTGGACCACCTGAGCCGCCACCACCTCCTGCCCTTTAAAATCCGCACGTCAGGGCCACTGCACCGCCGTAAAGAGGAGCCGCACCCTCATGGCCGAAAACCCCGCCTACCCCGTAGGCCTCCGCCTCACCGGCCGCAAAGTGGTCGTCCTCGGTGGAGGCCAGGTCGCCCAGCGTCGCCTCCCGGCCCTCATCGCAGCAGGCGCGGACATCCTCCTCGTGTCGCCCGAGGCGACCCCCTCCGTCGAGGCCATGGCCGACGCGGGCGAGATCACCTGGCAGAAGCGCCCGTACGCCGAAGGCGATCTCGCGGACGCCTGGTACGCCCTGATCGCAAGCGGCGACACAGAGGCGAACACCCGGGCGTCCGCCGAAGCGGAACGCCACCGCGTGTGGTGCGTACGCTCCGACGACGCCGACGCCGCCACGGCCTGGACCCCGGCGACCGGCCACAGCGAGGGCGTCACGGTCGCCGTCCTCACCACCGAGGCCCGCGGCCGCGACCCCCGCCACACCGCCGCCATCCGCGACGCGGTCGTCGAGGGCCTGCGCGACGGCACCCTAGTCGCCCCGCACCACCGCACCCGCACCCCCGGCGTCGCCCTCGTCGGCGGCGGCCCCGGCGACCCGGACCTCATCACGGTCCGCGGCCGCCGCCTCCTCGCCGAGGCCGACGTAGTCATCGCCGACCGCCTCGGCCCCCGCGACCTCCTTGCCGAACTGCCGCCGCACGTCGAGGTGATCGACGCGGCGAAGATCCCGTACGGCCGCTTCATGGCCCAGGAGGCCATCAACAACGCCCTGATCGAGCACGCCAAGCAGGGCAAGTCGGTCGTACGACTGAAGGGCGGCGACCCCTACGTCTTCGGCCGGGGCATGGAGGAGCTGAACGCCCTCGCCGAGGCCGGCATCCCCTGCACCGTCGTCCCCGGCATCTCCAGCTCGATCTCAGTCCCGGGCGCGGCCGGCATCCCGGTCACCCATCGCGGCGTCGCGCACGAGTTCACAGTCGTCAGCGGCCATGTAGCCCCCGACGACGAGCGCTCCCTGGTCGACTGGCCGTCGCTCGCGAAGCTCACCGGCACACTCGTGATCCTGATGGGCGTCGACAAGATCGGAAAGATCGCCGAGACGCTCGTCGCACACGGCAAGCCGGCCGACACCCCCGTCGCCCTGGTCCAGGAGGGCACCACGGCCGCCCAGCGCCGCGTCGACGCGACCCTGGCGACGGTCGGCGAAACCGTGCGTACGCAGGAGGTCAAGCCGCCCGCGGTGATCGTCATCGGCGAGGTTGTCGGCGTAGGCCCGCAGACGTCCGCGTAACCGCGGGTAACCCAACTCGTACACAGCCGTTGGCACCACACTCAGGACAAGGCAGTATCACCCTGTGGCCGATCTCATCACCGTTGAGGATCCCGACGACCCGCGCCTGCGCGACTACACAGGCCTGACCGACGTCGAGTTGCGCCGCAAGCGCGAACCGGCCGAGGGCCTGTTCATCGCCGAGGGCGAGAAGGTCATCCGCCGGGCGAAGGACGCCGGGTACGAGATGCGCTCGATGCTGCTGTCCGCGAAGTGGGTCGACGTCATGCGCGACGTCATCGACGAGCTCCCGGCCCCGGTGTACGCGGTCAGCCCGGACCTGGCCGAACAGGTCACCGGCTACCACGTGCACCGCGGCGCGCTCGCCTCCATGCAGCGCAAGCCGCTGCCGACGGCCGCCGACCTCCTCCAGACCACCCGCCGGGTCGTCGTCATGGAGTCGGTCAACGACCACACCAACATCGGCGCGATCTTCCGCTCGGCGGCCGCCCTCGGCATGGACGCCGTCCTGCTATCCCCGGACTGCGCGGACCCCCTGTACCGCCGCAGCGTCAAGGTCTCGATGGGCGCGGTCTTCTCCGTCCCCTACGCCCGCCTCGACACCTGGCCCAAGAGCCTGGAGTCGGTCCGCGAGGCAGGCTTCACGCTCCTCGCGCTCACCCCCGACGAGAAGGCCAGATCCCTCGACGAGGCCGCCCCGCACAAGATGGACCGCGTCGCCCTGATGCTCGGCGCCGAGGGCGACGGCCTGTCCACCCAGGCCCTCGTCGCCGCCGACGAATGGGTCCGCATCCCCATGTCCCACGGCGTCGACTCCCTCAACGTGGGCGCGGCGGCCGCGGTCGCCTTCTACGCGGTGGCCACGGGCCGCCCGCCGGGATAGTCCGGTGCCCCAGCGGGAGGCGATCGTCGCGGTCCTGCGCCGGGGCGGCCGGGTACTGGCGATCCGCCGCGGCCCCGGCGTCCCCCGCCCCGGCTACTGGCAGCCCCTCAGCGGCAAGGTCGAACCGGGGGAGACCCAGGAGCAGGCCGTGGTCCGCGAGGTCCGGGAGGAGGTTGGCCTCACTGTCTCCCCCCTCGCCAAGGTCTGGGAGTCGGAGACCGACGACGGTCTCTTCCGCCTCCACTGGTGGACGGCGGACGCGACCACCGGCGAGGTCGTCCCCGACCCCGCCGAGGTCGCCGAGACCCGGTGGGTCACCCCCGAGGAGTTCCTGGCGCTCACCCCGGTCTTCGACGGCGACCGGGAGTTCTTCGAACGGATCCTGCCGGAGCTGTGACCCCTCAGTTCACCTGGGCGCGCCCCGGCTCCACCTGCTGTTGCTGTCGTACGACGCCGTCGCCACCGCCCAGCCCCCGCGGCGGCCCCTGGCACCCCTGCGCCGCGGCGATGCCGAGCGCCACCAGCAGCGTCACGACGACGAACACGAACAGCCGCTGCCGCAGCAACCGCGGATTGGCAGGACGCCGTCCCGTCCCCGTGGGTCTGGGCGCCGGACGACCGGTACCGCTGCGCGGCGCGGGCCGGGCCCCCGTGCCCTGGCGGGCCGTGTTCCGCGACCCCTGCGCGGGCCGGGGCCCGGAACGCTGGGGTGGCGGGGGCCCACCACGGGAGGCGCCGGCGCCCCGCGAAGGACCCGCCCCGCCCCGCACCGGAGGGACCCCGCGCGGCCCGGCGGAGGCACCCCGCGACGGCGGAGCTCCCTGCGGACCCGGGGGACGACGGTGTTCGCGCTGCTGCTCCGGATAGGTGTCGACGAGCCGCCCGGTGGGCCGGTCCGCCTCCCCGGAACGCGGCGCGGGCGGACGAGGGTCGGCGAGCCCCTGCGCCTCACGGGCGGCGATCTCCTTGAGCCGCAGCGACAGCTGAAGCGTGCTGGGCCGCTCCTCGGGATCCTTCGCCAGACAGGCCCGCACGAGCGGAGCCAGTGCGTCCGGAACGCCGTGCAACTGCGCCTCTTCGTGTACGACCCGGTACAGCATCACCTCGGAACTGCCGTGCCCGAAGGGTGAGTCCCCCATCGACGCGTACGCCAGGGTCGCCCCCAGCGAGAACACATCCGTGGCCGGGGTGACGGCGGCACCGCGGACCTGCTCCGGTGCAAGGAAACCGGGGGAGCCGACAGCCGTGCCGACATGCGTCAGAGTGGACGCCCCGGTCGCCCAGGCGATACCGAAGTCGATGATCCGCGGTCCCTTCGGGGACAGCAGGATGTTCGACGGCTTGAGATCCCGGTGCACGACGCCCGCCTCGTGCACGGCGACGAGCCCCTCCGAGAGGGCGGCTCCCACAGCCGCCACATCGGCCGCACCCAGCGGCCCCCCGTCGGCGACCTTGTCGTGCAGCGAGGGCCCGGGCACGTACTGAGTGGCGAACCAGGGCCGTTCGGCCTCGAGATCGGCGGCGACGAGCCGGGCTGTGCACCCGCCCCTGATCCGGCGCGCGGCGGAGACCTCCCGCGCGAACCGGGACCGGAACTCCTGGTCCTCCGCCAGATCCGGCCGGATGACCTTCAGCGCGACCCGCTGCCCCTTCTTGTCGGAGCCCAGGTACACGACGCCCATCCCACCCGCGCCGAGCCGTCTGTGAAGCCTGAACGAGCCGACGACGCGCGGGTCCTCGCGCCTCAGGCGCATCATCGCCATGTTCATCCCCGCTGCCCGGTCCGTGTGACGTGGCACAGCTTACGTTTCCACGGCCGCCCGCGCGCAGAGGCCGCGCCCTCTCGCCCAGATCGATTGTCAGTGCCGGATGCGAGACTTGAAGGGTGGTCAGGGACCCCGTGAAAAGGCGGCCTTTACCCTCCCTGGGGCCCCAACCACCCATCACAGAAGGGGGATTGAACACGTGAAGGGTGATCGCGTGGAAATAGTCGTGGATGCGGGAGACACGACCCGCACCTACGAGGTGGTGGCCAGCAGGGCGGGCCGCCGGGTGGAGACTGCGGTACGCCGAGGTGTCGTGGAAGTGAGCGAAGTCACCCGAAGCGGCTCCGTGGTCCGCACGGCCCGCTTCATGGCCAACCGGGTGCTGGCCCTGGTAGAACAGCCGATCCCCAGGGAGGACAGCTCGGAAAGGGCCGGACACACCGGGCGCCCCCTCCGGGAAGACCCTGAGACCTAGGTCCACGTCTCCACCCAGGGGAGTACTCCCCACCTCATGGCTCATCCTCCGGGAGGCCCGGCAATCGGTACGAGGGCATGACGTGCGGCGAGCGCCGGACGCCTAGATTTGAGGTCAAGCGGCGGGTGCAGCACTCGTCCCCCGAGGTCAGACACCCGCCGCTGCCAACGACAACTGAGAACGGTCAGGAGAGGGACCATGGCCCTAACGGCACCGCGGACACTGATCCGCACCCGGGAGCGCACCGCACTCCGCCGCCGCACGGGCCGCCGCCACCCCCTGGTGGCGACACTCATGGCCCTCCCCCTGGCGGCCCTGCTCTTCTTCGTCTTCGACGGCTGGGAGACAGTGGCCACACAGGCGTCGTCCGTGGGCGTGATGCTGGGGCGCTGAGCGGCGACCCCAGGCCCGGAAGAGCGGTCCGGGCGGGGACATCCACCCATGAAACCCCGTGGGGACGGGGGTGCGGCGGACGGCAAAAATGCCGGCGCAGCTGGGGAGCTGCGCCGGCATTGCTTTGCCCTCAACCACCCCCGCCCGCCTGCGGGCGCAGCCCCCCGGGCCGGGGTGTGGACACACTCCCCATGCGCTGGTCAGGCGCTTTCAGCCCGTCCGTCTTGCGAGGACGCGTGTGCCATCCCGATCCCCCACGCACCCGTGGGGGCGCTCTCTCTATGTGCTGGTCAGGAGCTTTCAGCCCGTGCGTCCTGCGAGGACGTGTCTGTCATCCCGATCCCCCGCCCACTCGCGGGGGTGCACTCTCCAGGCGCCGGTCAGGCACTTTCAGCCCGTCCGGCGTTTGAGGACGAGGCCGTTCAGGCCGATCGGGGTCCGGGGCGGAGCCCCGAAACGGGGTGCAGGGGCGAAGCCCCGCGAAGGAGCCCGGGGGAGCAGTGCCGCGGGGTCCGGGGGCTGGCCCCCTGAGGTGGGTCCGGGGGCTGGCCCCCCGAGGTGGGTCCAGGAGCGGAGCCCCGCGAGGGGTGCAGGGGAGGACGCAGTCCCCGCGGGGATCCAGGGGCGGAGCCCCGAAGCGGGGTGCAGGGCACGGGGTCCCGGGGCCGGAGTCCCGAGGCGGGGTGCAGGGGACGCAGTCCCCGCCGGGGTTCAGGGGCGGAG
>NZ_JODC01000018.1 GCF_000720765.1 Streptomyces sp. NRRL S-646 | reverse complement strand
GCCCGGTTACATTCCGAACCCGGAAGCTAAGCCTTACAGCGCCGATGGTACTGCAGGGGGGACCCTGTGGGAGAGTAGGACGCCGCCGAACAAAATTTGGGAAAACCCCGCACCATTTTGGTGCGGGGTTTTCTGCGTTCCGGGCCGTTTAGGGTGGTGTCATGCGCTACGACCTCGTCATCTTCGACAACGACGGCGTCCTCGTGGACAGCGAGCCGATCTCCAACCGGCTCCTGGCCGCCTATCTCACCGAGCTCGGGCACCAGACCTCGTACGAGGACTCCGTCCGGGACTACATGGGGTCCGCCATGCACCGGATCCACGAGCTCGTCCTGGAGCGGACGGGGCAGCGGCTGCCGGCGGACTTCGACGATGTCTTCCACGCGCGTGTGTTCGCCGCGTTCGAGCGGGAGTTGAAGCCCGTGGCCGGGGCCACCGACGTACTGGAGCAACTGGCGGCGGACGGGGTGCCGTACTGTGTGGCGTCCTCCGGGAGTCATGAGCGGATTCGAGTGGGGCATCGGACGACGGGGCTGGACCGATGGTTCGACGAGTCGCGGGTGTTCAGTTCGCAGGATGTGGGGCGGGGGAAGCCGGCTCCCGATCTGTTCCTGTACGCGGCCGAGCGGATGGGGGTCGCGCCTGAGCGGTGTGTGGTCGTGGAGGACTCACCGCTGGGTGTGCAGGCGGCCGTTGCGGCCGGGATGGACGTCTACGGGTTCACGGCCATGACGCCTGCTGAGCGACTTGCGGGGGCCACTCAACTCTTCTCGGGCATGGGGGAGTTGTCAGGGCTGCTGCACTGACATTTGTCATGCCGAGCTCCGGACGATCGTTTCTACTGGCGACCGGGTGCCGGACGGGAAGCTGAGGGCATGACGACGAACACGGTGTCCCAGGGCCAGAGCAGCAACCAGACTCCCAGCGCGCTCGACAACCTCCGCCCGCTGATTGTGGACGTGGCGGTCCCGCTCGGTTCGTACTACCTGTTCAAGGACGCCTTCGGGATGAGCACCTTCGCGGCGCTCGCCTGGAGCAGCGTCGACCCCGCGGTCCGGACCGTCTGGAGCGTGGTGAAGGAGCGCAGGACGAACGGGCTGGCGGGGCTGATCCTCGTCGTCAACGTGGTCTCCCTGCTGCTGAGTTTCGTCTCCGGTGACCCGCGGCTGATGCTCGCCAAGGATGGTGCGGTCAGCAGCACCGTGGGCATCGGCATCCTGGTCTCGGTGGCTCTCGGCCGGCCGATGATGACCGCCGGGATGAAGCCCTTCCTGGTGAAGGGCGACCCGAAGAAGGAGGCCGCATGGCAGCGACTGGCGTCGGGCCGGGCGGCCGCCTCTGCGGACTTCCTGCGCAAGGAGCGGACGTTCTCCTTGGTCTGGGGCGTGGCCCTGCTCACCGAGTGCGTGGCGCGGGTCGTGGGGGCGTACACCGTGCCCGTGGACACCATGGTCTGGCTCGGAGGCGTCGTGATGGCCGGTGTGATGGTGCTGACCTTCCTCCTCAGTGGTGGGCTGGCCGCCGGGCCGATGGAGGAGATGCTCCGCGCCGAGGTGGAGGCCGAGGAGGCGGCTGCTCGGAGCGCCGTTGCCGTCGCCGCCTGACAGAGAAAGTAAAGCTGAGGGAAATTCATCTTTGGCTTGATCTACCCACAGGTAGCCCGGGGCCCTACGCTCGCCGCCATGACAGATGTGCTGCGGCGCGGTAGGGCCTCGTTGGCGTTCAGCTTCCTTGCCCAGGGCGCCACCTTTGCCCTTCTCGTGACCCGTATCCCGGCCATTCAGGACCGGTACGGGGTCTCCGACGCGCTGCTGCCCGCCTTCCTGGCCGCCGTGCCGATCCTGGCCGGTGTCGGGAGTGTGACGACCGAGCAGCTGGTGAAGCGGATACGCCCCGGTCTGCTGCTGCGGTGCCTGCAGCCTGTGGTGCTCCTGGCGCTCCTCGGCGTCGGGTCCGGGGAGCACCTGGCCGAGCTGGGGATCGCGCTGGGGGCCTTCGGGCTGGCGGTGGGCGGGCTCGACGCCTCGATGAACATGCTCGGGGTGAGCCTGCAGCGGGCGTACGGGCGCAGCATCATGCTCAGTTTCCATGCCGCGTTCAGCCTGGGCGGGATCGTGGGGGCCTCGCTGGCCTGGGTGGGGGCGCACTGGCATCTGGCGCTGTGGGTGTCGTATCTGCCGGTCGTCGCGGTGCTGTTGCCTGCCACGCTGATCGGGAGTCGGTGGTATGTCGACTCGGGTGCCGCCGTCGACGTGTCGGAGGAGGGGGAGGGCCAGGCGCAGGGGCAGTCCGTCGTCTTCAAGCTGCTGCTGCCGCTGTGTCTTGTGATGACCTTCGCGTACATCGGGGACTCGACCGTCTCCAACTGGAGCGCCAAGTATCTGAAGGACGTGCTCGGGAGCTCGGAGCAGCTGTCGACCGTGCCGTACAACGTCTACATGGTGACCACGCTGCTGGGGCGGTCGCTCGGGGACCTGGGGGTACGGCGGTTCGGGGCCGTGGCGGTCGTGCGGCTGGGGGCGATGGTGGCGGCGCTGGGGTTCGCGGTGGTGGCCGTCGCGCCGGGGGCGTGGGTGGGGATGCTCGGGTTCACGCTGCTGGGGCTCGGGCTGTGTGTGCTGGTGCCGCAGACCTTTGCGGCGGCCGGGCGGTTGTTCCCGCATGCGTCCGATGCGGCCGTCGCGCGGCTGAATGTGTTCAACTACGTCGGCTTTCTGATCGGCTCGCCGCTGGTGGGTGCGCTGGGGGATGCGTGGAGCTACCGCGGGGCCATGGTCGTCCCGATGGCGTTGGTGCTGGTGACCGTGGTCTACGCCAGGTCGTTCGCTCCTCAACCGGACCGATACGGTGGCGGGCATGAGCGGCCGCGCACAGCTGATGTGGGACGAGGCAGTAACGGGCTATGACTTCGGTCCGGATCATCCGATGGATCCGGTCCGGCTCGCCCTGACCAGGCGCCTTGTCGATGCCTTCGGGCTCGACAAGGAGGTCGAGGTGGTGGCGGCGAAGCCCGCCGGGGAGTCGACCCTGCGGCTCGTCCACCGGGAGGACTACGTCGACGCGGTGAAGGCGGCTTCGGCGGATCCGGAGGCGGCGAACGGGGCGTACGGGCTGGGGACGATGGACGATCCCGCCTTCGCCGGGATGCACGAGGTGTCCGCGCTGATCGCGGGGCAGTCGGTGGGGGCCGCGGAGGCGGTGTGGCGAGGGGACGCGTTGCACGCGGTGAACTTCGCGGGCGGGCTGCATCATGCGATGCCGGGGAGCGCCTCGGGGTTCTGCATCTACAACGACGCCTCGCTGGCGATCGCTCGGCTGCTGGAGCTGGGCGCCGAGCGGGTCGCGTACATCGATGTGGACGTGCATCACGGGGACGGTGTGCAGGCGGCCTTCTGGGAAGACCCGCGGGTGCTGACGATCTCGCTGCACGAGCATCCGCGGACGTTGTTTCCGCAGACCGGGTGGCCGGAGGAGACGGGGGCCGACTCCGCTGAGGGGGCGGCCGTCAATGTGGCGCTGCCGGCCGGGACCGGGGACGCCGGGTGGCTGCGGGCCTTCCATGCCGTCGTACCGGAACTGATTGCCGATTTCCGGCCGCAGGTGCTGGTGACGCAGCACGGGGCCGACACGCACTTCGAGGATCCGCTGGCGCATCTGGCGGTGTCGCTGGATGCGCAGCGGGCTGTGCAGGTCGCCTGCCATTCGCTTGCGCACGAGTACGCCGGTGGGAAGTGGGTTGCGCTGGGCGGTGGTGGTTACGCGGTGGTCGAGGTCGTGCCGCGGTCGTGGACGCATCTGGTGGGGATCGCGGCGGGGCGGGAGATTGCGCCTGAGGCCGTGATTCCGGAGGGGTGGCGGCAGGAAGTGTTCGCGCGGACGCGGCAGTTGGCGCCGGCGCGGATGACGGATGGGCGGTGGCCGGTGTCGTACCCCTCCTGGGAGGCGGGGTACGACCCTGCGGATCGGTTGGATCAGGCTGTGCTGGCTACTCGGCGGGCTGTGTTTCCGTTGCGGGGGTTGCTGGCGTAGGGGGCCGCTTGCCTGCGCTGGCGGGGTGCCGCCCTGAGCGGCACGACTGCCCGCAGCTGCGTGGAGTGCAGCGGCACCCCGTGTCGCGTCAGCCGCAGTGGCCCGAGTCGCCGCCCGAGGCGTTGCCGATGACGCCGTACCACTCGATGCAGTGGCCGCGGGCCTCGACGTAGACAGGGCCGGCGTACGACGTGTACCGGCCTTCGTCCCTGACCGGCGTGGTCTCGTGGCCGACGAGGGCGTTGAGCTCGACGGACATGTAGATCTTCGCGCCCGGGGTGTTGCGGATGGTCACGGCGCAGTTCTTGCCGGTCGACTGGTTCCAGGTCAGGAACACCTTGCCGGAGTTGCCGACCGGGGTGGAGTCGATGACCTTGTAGCCGGTGCCGCAGGCACCGTTGTACGACGCGGCTGCCGCGCTGGTGGTGGTGGCCGCCGAGGCCGGAGCGGTGGCGGCGACCGTGCCGCCGAGCGCCAGCACGGTGAGTGCGGCGGCGGTCGTGGCGCGACGGGACAGCTTCATGGTGTTCCCCCTGGTGATGTGTTGGCCAATGCGGTGAGGACGGTTGGTCGTTGCCGTCCACGCAGAGTGAGACCCGGGAGCCCCTACGACGGTTGTGGGCCGTTGTGTCCCTGTTCTGTCACCAGTGTCACGGGAGCCGTTACGCCAACTGTGCGGTGTTTGCGCGTTCGTATGCCCCTGCCCAGCCCGGTCCGCCACCATCGATGTGTGTTGAGCACCGGAGCCCTGCGGGCCCATCTCCTGGCCGCCCGTCTCGCCGGGCCCGTGGCCACCTCCCGGGAGGAGAGCCTGCGCAGCTATCGGCTGTTCGCCGCCCGCGACCCCCGCGTGCTGATCGGGCTCGATCCCGAATGGACATGGCGGCAGCGGGATTTGATCGAGTTGATGGCGGACAAATGCGGTGTTTCGGCCGATCCGCGGCATGTCTCCGGCCATGACGTGATCGATCCGGAGCGGACTCTGACTGCTCTGGATGCCTTCGCGGACCGTCTCGCCGCAGCCGCCCAGCGCGGCGCCCCTGTACTCCTCGGCACCGGCCACCCGCACCGGCTGCTCGGGTTCTACGCCGCCTTGGCGGACGCGCTGTCGGCGGCGGGATGTACCGTCCTCACACCGGCGCATGGTCACTGTGTCGACATAACGACCCGGTTCGGTCTACGCACGTACAACCTTGACTACGTACAAGGAGTCGCGCTCGTGCGAGAACCCGGGGCGCCTCGCCCCGGTTGTGCGACCGGCGCACACACGCATTCACCGCTCCCGGTTCGTACCGCGCTGGCTGTGGCGGCCGAGGCCGGCGGGCCGCTTCCCGAGCTGGTCGTCGGAGACCACGGCTGGGTCTGCGGGGCAGGTCAGCTGGGGTTCGAGGCCATTGGGCTCGCCGATACGGACGACCCCGCGCTCTTCGTGGGGGAGGCCGAGGGGTCCGTGTCCGTCGTCGTTCCACTTGATGACGCTGTGCGGTCTGATTACTACCGGCCGCTTACCCGCTACGTACTCAATCGAGCGTGTCTGTCACAGTAGGCCGCCGATGGGTGCACCTCTTCCCCACTCGCATCACCCGCCCCTACATTGGGGAGTGAGCACGCAGCGACGAAGAGTCACCGGAAGGGGAAGCCGGTGGCCGTCGAGTGCGGAAGGTTCAGGTGTGTCATGGCTGCTGAGCAGAGGCCTCTGAGCGAGGTTCAGTTCCTTACCGTGGCGGAGGTCGCCTCGGTGATGCGAGTGTCGAAGATGACCGTGTACCGCTTGGTGCACAGTGGTCATCTGCCCGCGATCAGGGTGGGGCGGTCCTTCCGCGTCCCCGAGAACGCGGTTCACGAGTACCTCCGCGAGAGCTACGTGGGGGTGGAAACCGCCTGACGGCGATCCCCGGGGGGATCCTCAGGGCTCTTCTGGATCTCCCCCGGCACCCTCGATTACGACCTCAGCGCTCGGGCGGGTAGGCTGGCCCCTTGTAGGTCGTATGGGCCCATGGCGCCCAGCACCGAGTGATGAGAAGTGAGCGAGGGTAGTCGTGGGCTCTGTTATCAAGAAGCGGCGCAAGCGGATGGCCAAGAAGAAGCACCGCAAGCTGCTCAAGCGCACGCGCGTTCAGCGTCGCAACAAGAAGTAAGCGACGCTCCAGGAGCGTGTTCTGTGGCCCCCCACCGCAACCGGTGGGGGGCCACACGCGTTTGGAGTTCACAGAAGCTCCCAGAAGCGCACGGGACCTCGCACAAGGCCTGTGCGTACGCACGTGTTTCACATGGCTTGGTCTGTTCGTACGTCTGTGGATGTCGTCACTTCGTGCATTGGGTGGTCATCACAGCGCAACATCGACCCGCTAAGTTGGCCGAACACGGGGAACGCGGCAGGCTACGAGTACCGGATGGGCTGGAAGGAAGGCGCAGATCTTGGGCAAGGTCGTGCTCGTGACCGGAGTGGCCCGCAGGCTTGGGGGCCGGTTCGTACGACGGATCCAGCGTGACCCGCAGGTGGACCGGGTCGTCGCCGTGGACGCGGTCCCACCCGAGCACCACCTGGGCGGCGCCGATTTCATCCAGGCCGACATCCGGCAGCCCACCATCGCGCGCGTGCTCGCCGAGACCGGCGCCGACACGGTCGTACACATGGATGTGAGCGCGACCGGGCTCGGCAGCGGCAGCCGGACCGCGATCAAGGAAACCAACGTCATCGGCACGATGCAGCTGCTCGGCGCCTGCCAGAAGTCGCCGACCGTGAAGCGGCTCGTCGTGAAGTCCAGTACGAACGTGTACGGGTCCGCGCCCCGTGATCCCGCGGTGTTCACCGAGACCACTCCGCCCAAGTCCCTGCCGAGCGGCGGCTTCGCCAAGGACACCGTCGAGGTCGAGGGGTATGTACGCGGCTTTGCGCGGCGGCGGCCGGATGTGGCCGTGTGTGTGCTGCGGTTCGCGAACATCCTGGGGCCCGCGGCCGACACGCCGCTCGCCTCCTACTTCGCGCTGCCGGTCCTGCCGACCGTGTTCGGCTACGACCCGCGGCTGCAGTTCGTGCACGAGGACGACGTGATCGAGGTACTGCGGATCGCCTCGCACGAGCCGGAGCGGGGCACCCTCAACAGCGGCACCTTCAACATCGCCGGCGACGGCGTCCTGCTGCTCTCCCAGTGCTCCAGGCGGCTCGGCCGGCCCACGGTGCCGCTGCTGCTGCCTGCGGTCACCTGGGCGGGCTCCCTGGTACGTACGCTGGGCATGACGGACTTCTCACCCGAACAGATCCGGCTGCTGACCCACGGCCGGGTCGTGGCGACGGACCAGATGCGTGAGACGCTCGGATTCAAGCCGAAGTACACGACCGCGGAGACGTTCGCGGACTTCGCGCGCAGCCACGGACCCGGACTCCTGCCGCCGGAGGCCCTTGCGGGGGCCGTCGACCGGATCGCCGCGCTGCCCCTGCCGGGCAGCGGCCACCCCCCGACGCAGAGCGCCAACTGAGGAGCGCATCAACGATGGCGGATGCCAAGGTCATTCCGTTCGACGACGACCGGTCCCGCGGGAGCGCCGTGCAGCGGCCGCCGCGGCGCCGGGGCGTGGGGAGCCGACGCAAGACCGCGGAACCCGCGCTGGTCGGCGACGTCCAGCCCCTGCCCAGCAGGGCGCGCACGCAGGATGATGTTCCTGTGACGCATGAGGAACAGCCGCCCCAGCGGCCGCAGCACGACGGCGGCCTGGAGCGGCGCGTCGCGAGCGGCCTGAGCTTCCTGCGCCGCCGCCTCACCGGCGACTACGAGGTCGACGACTTCGGCTACGACGAGGAGTTGACCGACCAGGTCCTGATGTCCCTGCTGCGGCCGGTGTACGAGAGGTACTTCCGGGTTGAGGTGAAGGGCATCGAGAACATCCCGTCGGAGGGCGGCGCGCTGATCGTCGCCAACCACTCCGGGACGCTCCCGCTGGACGGCCTGATGATGCAGGTCGCCGTCCACGACAACCATCCCGCAGGCCGCCATCTGCGTCTGCTCGCGGCGGACCTCGTCTTCATGTTGCCCGTGGTCAACGAACTGGCCCGCAAGCTCGGTCACACCCTGGCCTGCGCGGAGGACGCCGAACGGCTGCTGGGCCAGGGCGAGCTGGTCGGGGTCATGCCGGAGGGGTTCAAGGGCATCGGCAAGCCCTTCAGTGAGCGCTACAAGCTCCAGCGCTTCGGCCGCGGCGGCTTCGTCTCCACCGCTCTGCGCCACGGCACGCCGATCATCCCGTGCTCGATCGTCGGGGCGGAGGAGATCTACCCGATGATCGGCAACGCGAAGACGTTGGCTCGCCTGCTCGGCTTCCCGTACTTCCCGCTGACGCCGACGTTTCCATGGCTGGGCCCGCTGGGTGCGGTGCCGCTGCCGACGAAATGGACGATCCAGTTCGGCGAGCCGATCCCCACGGACGGCTATCCGCCGGAGGCCGCCGAGGACCCGATGCTGATGTTCAACCTGACGGACCAGGTGAGGGAGCAGATCCAGCACACGCTGTACAAGTTGCTGGTGCAGCGGCGGTCTGTGTTCTTCTGAGGGTTTTCCGTACGACAGAGGGTTTTTTCGTACGACGACGGGGGCGCCCCTCCTGAGAAGGGCGCCCCCGTTGCCGTACGGGCTACTGGTTTGTTTCGCCGCTTTCGATGCCTAGGCCGGGGAGCAGGCCCGGGAGTAGGGGCGGGATCGTCACGTCCGGTTCGGTGGACGGGGACTTGGTGGACGACGGGGAGGCGCTGCCGCTGTCCTTGGGCGGGTCGAGCAGGCCGCCGGTGCTGCCTCCGAGCAGGCCCTCGCCGGTGGAGCCGGCCGACTGGCTGGGGCTGCTGGAGTGGCTGTTCTTGGAGGAGCCGCTGCCGCTGCCGGATGCCGCCGATCCCCGGCCGGAGCCGGGTGTGCCCTTGGACGCCGCTCCCGAGCCGTGGCGCTTGCCGTTGCCTCCGCCGTGGGCCGCGGACGGGGGCAGCAAAGACTGCAGCGGGGCCACCTCTTCGTCTATGGCGGCGAACACCGACGAGACCTGGCTACTGACGTCTCCGAGCTGCACCGGGAGCTTCTGACGGAGAGCGCCCCAGACCTCGCGGTGCGCGCGTGAGAAGGCGGACAGGGCCTGGATGGGGCCGAGGGACCCGGGGTCCCGCTCATACGCCTCGTGCAGCAGCCGGTGGCCCTCGGACGCGTCGCGCGTCATGCCCGACAGCGTGCGGCGGATCTCGCCGACGGACTCGTGATCGAGGTGGCGGCCGCCGCGGCCGCGCTCCATCAGACGACGCGCCTCGGCCAGCCGGGTGGAGGCCTGATCGAGGTAGGCCACTCCGCGCTCGTCGTCCCCGTCGGACAGGTAGTTGAGCTTGAAGTCCTCGATTCCGCGTTTGAGCCCGTAGAGCGAATCGCCGGGCAGGGCGTCCGAGCTGGCGGCTGCGACCCCGCCGAAGGCGCCCGCCGCGACGCCGACGCTGAGCCCGCCCGCGGCCAGGCCCTTGGTCAGCCGCGACCGCGGTCGCAGTTTGCCCAGTGGGCTCGCCCGGTGCGCTCCACGGGAGCGCTGCTCGGGTAGCGCAGCGTCCGCCGCCTCGCCGCCGACGCCCTCCTGCACCATGGCCTCGAACGCGGCCACCAGTTGTGCTCGTTGGACGACCTTTACCTCGGGGTCCAGCTCCGGTCTGGGCAGCTCGCCGAGACACTCCGCGAGGGCCAACAGACGGCCCTGCTCGGTCTGTTCCGCAGCAGCCGGGGCCGTGGCCGGTCCTTCGGACTGCTCGGCCGCCGTGCCCTGGTCCGGCTGCTCCTCCAGGGCCTGGGCGAAGGCGTTCGCCCGCCGGTGTGCCGATACGTTCGCGATCACTGGCGGCACCTCCTCTCGTGATGACGGTCGACTCCCCAGGGGGTCCTGAGGGTTGCACGCTCTGACCACATCCACACGATCGAGTGATCGGAGACGGCCAGGGAGTGACCACAGGGAGCCTGCATCCCGCACAACGAGTGTCTCGGCACTTGGGTTACGGACGACGGATGATCGGATCGGGAAGTCAACGGACTTTCACTGACAGCTAGTTGGGAATCACTGAGCGTATACCGAAGTGTTCTGTCAGGGCCGGTGTGGGTGCCGGGTGCATTCCGTGCGGTCCGCGGGGATCGCGGGACCGGGTGGTCCGTGGTCCGTGGTCCGTGTTCCGTTTCCGTGCGTCGTGTCAGCGGGCGTCGTCCGGGAGGAGGCGGGCCAGGGTGCGTACGGCGCGGTACTGAAGGGTCTTGATGGCGCCCTCGTTCTTGCCCATCACGCGTGCGGTCTCGGCGACGGAGAGGCCCTGGAGGAAGCGGAGCGTCACGCACTCCTGCTGCTGGGGGTTGAGGCGCCGTACGGCGTCGAGTAGGGCGGCGTTGGAGAGGGACTCCAGGACGGAGTCCTCGGGGGAGCGCTCGACCTCGTTGGCGTCGAGCATCTCGCCGGTCGTCACCTCGAGGCGGAAGCGGCTCGACTTGAAGTGGTCGGCCACGAGGTTGCGGGCGATGGTGACGAGCCAGGCGCCGAAGTCGCGGCCCTGCCAGGTGAAGGTGCCGATGCGGCGCAGTGCGCGCAGGAACGTCTCACTGGTGAGGTCCTCGGCGGTGGCTTTGCCGCCGACGCGGTAGTAGATGTACCGGTACACGGTGTCGCTGTACTGGTCGTAGAGGCGGCCGAAGGCGTCGGCCTCGCCGGCCTGGGCGCGTTCGACGAGATCCATCATCCGGGCGCTGTCGCTGTCCGCGGCCGGGCGGCGGGTGGTGGTGGCGCCGGCGGCTCGGCTGCGTCTGCCGACGGCGGCGGTGCTGCCGTCGGCGAGGGCGTAGCACGGGCCGACGGGGGTGCTGGCTACGGCAAGGGCGGGGACGGCGTACGCGGTGGGGACGAAGCCGCGCAACAGGTCTTGGACCGTTGCGCGCAGCGTAGCCAGGCCCGAGGCGTCAACCCCGACGTGTGGGTACACGGGACTCCCAGAGGCAGAGCTTCCATCACGTGCAGTGCGGGACCTTTCACCCGTCGTAGCGACGGAGGGGTACCGGTTTGCGTCTGAGGAGAATAACGCTTCGTGCAGGCGCTGCTACACCCAGTTGCTCAAATCATCGATTACGTCGCTTCTGTAACCGATTGGCGGCCTATCAAGTGCCGTAGCGTGACCGGTTGTTGATCGGAACGGGTCGGGTTTCGAGTGGGAACGGGGCGTGTTGTGGCCGTGTGCAGCCAATGGGACTGGACAGGGGGTGTGGGGGTAGGTCGTGGGGATTGGCGTGTTCGGGGCGGGGTTGGTTGCGGTGTGATCAGGAGTGGTGCGGGTGTTGATGTTTTCTCGCCCCCGCCGCCCCTACCCGTCCCGTCCCCAGGGGCTCCGCCCCTTCGACCCCGCCGGGAGCGGAGCCCCTGGGCCCCGGCGGGGACTGCGTCCCCCGCGCCCCTCGGGGCTCTGCCCCTGAAACCCGGCGGGGACTGCATCCCTGGGGCCCTTCGGGGCTTTGCCGTTGAGCCCTGGCGGGGACTGCGTCCCTTGTACCCCTCGGGGCTCTGCCCCTGAAACCTGGCAGGGACTACGTCCCCCGCGCCCTCGGAACTCCTGCCCCTGCGCCCTACTTCGGGAGCCAGCCCCCGGCCCCGTGCCACTGCTGCCCTGGCCCCTTCGCGGGGCTCTGTCCCGGACACCGGTCGGCCTGAACGGCCTCGTCCTCAAACGCCGGGCGGGCCCATAGGGCCCCGCGGGTGGGGATCTGCGGCTGCGTCGGCTGAGGGCCGGGCGGGCTGGTCGATGCGTACCCGGGACCAGAGGGAGGGGCCAACAGCCGACGCGGCCCAGAGGCTAGGCCTCCGCGCATGGTTGGGGAATGGCGGCTGGAGGTGTCGGTTCCGCGTCGAGCGCCGGAGGGGTGGGATTACGCGTTCGGTGGGGCGCAGTGCCGCGGCGTTTGGGCCGGGCCGGCTTGCAGCGGGTCCTTGTGGGCCCTGACTTGCTTGTAAGCAGGGTTATTTGCTGCCGGAGTGGCTCGCGCGCGTCGCTCTTTGCTCGTGGGCCGGCGTGCGGCTCACGGGGCTGGCTGGCACGCGGCCGCGGCGGCTGCGGACTACCCCCGTCATGCGGCGCATGATGACGTCCACCCGTTGGCCTGCGGACTGGCATGGCGTCCACCAGTGCTGGCCTGCGGACTGGCATGGCGTTCGCTCGTGTTGGCCTGCGGACTGGCTTGTGGCGTAGTGGTGTTTGCCGATTCCCTTGGGCCGGCCTGCGGCGCAGGGGTTTGCTGCCGGCGCTCGTGGTTGTCCTCGGGGTGGCTCGCAGGGCGTGGGGGGTTTGGTCTCCGGGCGGGGTGGCCGGGTCAGCGGCGGCGTCTGTGGAGGGCGATTGCTGCTGCTGTGCCGCCTGCTACTGCTCCTACGCCTGCTGCTGCGGGGATGCCCACCTTGGCTGCCTTGCGGCCGGTGCGGTAGTCGCGTAGGCGCCAGTCCAGGTTGCGGGCGTGTTTGCGGAGCTTGGTGTCCGGGTTGATGGCGTAGGGGTGGCCCACCAGGGACAGCATGGGGATGTCGTTGTGGGAGTCGCTGTACGCGGCGCAGCGGGAGAGGTCGAGGCCTTCGGCGGAGGCGAGGGCGCGGACTGCTTCCGCCTTTGCCGGGCCGTGGAGGGGTTCGCCGACCAGTTTGCCGGTGTAGACGCCGTCGACGGACTCGGCCACCGTGCCCAGGGCGCCGGTGAGGCCGAGGCGGCGGGCGATCACCGTGGCGATTTCGACCGGGGCCGCTGTGACGAGCCACACCTTCTGGCCCGCGTCCAGGTGGGCCTGGGCGAGTGCGCGGGTGCCCGGCCAGATGCGCTCGGCCATGTACTCGTCGTAGATCTCCTCGCCGATGGACTGGAGTTCCGCGACGCGGTGGCCCTTCACGATGGAGAGGGCCGAGTCGCGGGCCTCCTGCATGTGTTCCGGGTCCTCGACGCCGGCCAGCCGGAACCACGCCTGCTGCCATGCGAACTTGGCGAGGTCGCGGGTCTCGAAGAACTTGCGCTTGTAGAGGCCCCGCCCGAAGTGGAAGAGGGCAGCACCTTGCATCACGGTGTTGTCGAGGTCGAAGAAGGCTGCTGCCTTGTCGTCGCCGAGCACCGGGAACTCCGGTTCCTCCGGGGGGACGTCCTGCGAGGACTTGCGCGCTGCCTCCGCCGAGGCCTCGCCTGCCAACACGCTCCGCGCCGTGGCGGAGCGCCTACGGGGAGTGAGCCATCCGAGAGCGGCCATGCCCGTGAGCATAGCCAGTTTGTTCGGTGCCTCCAGACGCCAGAGGTTTGAACGCTGTGAACTCTCCGCGACCATGTCGTTAAAGAACTGATCCGATCCACCCGGTCCTTGGCTTTTTCGCGGGTGTGCCGCCGCCGCGCGCTCGCGCGAGAATGGCTGACATGAGTCCCCTCTTCCGACGTAAGGCCCAGGACGTCCAGGGCCGGAGCGTCACTCTCATTCGTAAGGCCGGGTGTCATCTGTGTGATGACGCACAGCTTGTGGTGGAGAAGGTGTGCGCGGAGGTGGGGGTGGAGTGGGAGGCGAAGGACATCTCCCTGGACCAGCAGCTTCACGACCAGTATTGGGAGCAGATTCCCGTGGTTCTCGTCGACGGTCGGCAGCACACCTTCTGGCGCGTGGACGAGCAGCGGTTGCGCAAGGCACTGACTGAGTAGTCCAAGTCGTCCGGAACCTCGCTTAGGATCGACGGCGACTGGTCTCGGGGGCGGGGATCGTAAGAGGAGAGTGTGCGGTTTTGCCCCCAGAGATAGAGGGTCGGTGGTGCTCGTGCGCCGGTTCTGCATCAGTGCGCCGGGGGCGCGTGACCCCGGTCACGTTGGCCGGGCAAATCGGACACCATCTTTGTGCACGCGTTCACAAAGACATAGCCTGCTGTCGACGGGGCGGTCTGGGTACGTGTGACCGCCTGCAGCCCCGCTCTACCCGCAGGAGCACCGTGGCAACTGGCCGAACTCACCGACCGGCGACCCGTAGCCGAGGGATTCCCGAGGCCACCGTCGCCAGGCTTCCGCTGTACCTCCGCGCCCTGACCGCACTGTCGGAGCGCTCGGTACCCACGGTCTCGTCCGAGGAACTGGCGGCTGCCGCGGGGGTCAACTCCGCCAAGCTGCGCAAGGACTTCTCGTATCTGGGTTCGTACGGGACGCGCGGTGTCGGCTACGACGTCGAGTATCTCGTCTACCAGATCTCGCGTGAGCTGGGGCTCACCCAGGACTGGCCGGTTGTGATCGTCGGTATCGGTAACCTCGGTGCCGCTCTGGCCAATTACGGAGGGTTCGCCTCCCGTGGGTTCCGGGTCGCGGCTCTCATAGACGCCGATCCGGCGATGGCGGGGAAGCCCGTCGCGGGGATTCCCGTGCAGCACACCGATGAACTGGAAAAGATCATCGAGGACAACGGGGTGAGCATTGGCGTCATCGCCACTCCCGCCGGTGCCGCGCAGCAGGTCTGCGACCGGCTCGTCGCCGCCGGTGTCACCTCCATTCTGAACTTCGCGCCGACCGTGCTGTCCGTCCCGGACGGCGTCGACGTGCGCAAGGTGGATCTCTCGATCGAGCTGCAGATCCTCGCCTTCCACGAGCAGCGCAAGGCCGGGGAAGAGGCCGAGGCCGCCGGGCCTGACGGCTCGGGGCCCGTCGCCGCCGCCCGCCAGGAGTCCGCCGAGCAGGGGCCCGACGGGGACGTACCCGCCGTGATGCCGGCATGAGTCTCCTCGTCGTCGGGCTGAGTCACCGCAGCGCCCCGGTCAGCGTCCTGGAGCGGGCCGCGCTGAGCGCGGACGCCCAGGTCAAGCTGGTGCAGGACACGGTCGCCGCGGAGCCCGCCACCGAGGCCGCGGTCCTCGCCACCTGCAACCGCATCGAGCTGTACGCCGACGTCGACAAGTTCCACGCCGGTGTCGCCGAGCTGTCCACGCTGCTCGCGCAGCACAGCGGGGTGGGGCTGGACGAGCTCACGCCCTATTTGTACGTGCATTACGAGGATCGGGCCGTTCACCATCTGTTCTCGGTCGCTTGTGGGCTCGACTCCATGGTCGTGGGGGAAGGGCAGATCCTCGGGCAGATCAAGGACTCGCTCGCCAAGGCGCAGGATCTGCACAGCGCCGGGCGGCTGCTGAACGATCTGTTCCAGCAGGCGCTGCGGGTCGGCAAGCGTGCCCACTCCGAGACCGGGATCGACCGGGCCGGGCAGTCGCTGGTCACCTTCGGGCTGGAGCAGCTGGCCTCCGGGGCGGATGTCCAGGGGTGGGCCAGTGGGAAGAAGGCGCTGGTCATCGGGGCCGGGTCGATGTCCTCGCTGGCCGCAGCCACGCTGGCGCGGGCCGGGGTTGCCGAGATCGTGATCGCCAACCGTACGGATGAGCGGGCCGAGCGGCTCGCCCAGATCCTGGCCGAGGGCGACGACACGGACGTGGTGGCCCGCGCGGTACCGATGGGTTCGGTGCCGGGCGAGCTGACACGTGCCGATGTTGTGGTGTCCTGTACCGGGGCGACTGGGCTTGTGCTGACGGCCGAGGCGGTTGCTGCGGCTGTTGGCGAGCGGGTGCCGGACGTTGGTGCGGGCCGCGGCGCGGGTGCGCAGCCCGGCGGTGGCGGCGTGCCGCCTCTTCGTGGGTCGGGAGCCGCCCCAGCGGCACGACTGCCCGCAGGCTCCGCGGGTGACGAGAACTGTCCGCTCGATCTGCCCCCGATGCAGGCCACCGCCGGTTTCTCCGTGCTCGGTGAGGGGGCTGTTGCCGGGATGGCGGCGGCCGATCTCGAGCAGCACGCCGCCTGGGTGGACAACGCGCCGCGGCCGCAGACCTCCGGCCCCGCGGCGGGCACCGTGCTCGACCCCGCGCAGGATGCCGGGGCCATCGCAGCCCTGGCCGCCCTCGCCGGCACCGTCGGCCGCATCCCCGAGCGCCGTAAGGCCGAGCCGGTCGTCGAGGCTCCGCGTCCCGCGCCCGTGCTGT
Organism: Streptomyces sp. NRRL S-646; assembly: GCF_000720765.1. GTDB lineage: Bacteria > Actinomycetota > Actinomycetes > Streptomycetales > Streptomycetaceae > Streptomyces. The sequence goes on along the minus strand of NZ_JODC01000018.1, from coordinate 187,390 downwards.
TCCTTCTCGACCTGGCGATGCCCCGCGACATCGACGCGGCCGTGCACCGGCTGGCCGGGGTGCGGCTCGTCGACATCGAATCGCTCGCCGAGGCCTCCGCGGACGCTCCGATGGCCGCCGACGTCGACCAGGTCCGTCGTATCGTCGCGGACGAGGTCGCGGCCTTCGGGGCGGCGCTCAGGGCCGCGCACATCACACCCACCGTCGTGGCCCTGCGCACCATGGCCGCCGATGTGGTCGCCAGTGAGATCGCGCGGCTCGAGGGGCGGCTGCCCGCGCTCGACGACAAGCACCGCAGCGAGATCACACAGACCGTCAAGCGCGTCGTCGACAAGCTGCTGCACGCGCCGACCGTACGAGTCAAGCAGCTCGCGGCCGAACCGGGCGGAGCAGGGTACGCGGATGCCCTGAGGACCCTGTTCGACCTCGACCAGGAAGCGGTGGCCGCCGTCTCCCGGGCCGAGGGCGCCGACGATGAATCTGAGAACAGCAAGAACCGAGGGCCGGCATGAGTAGCAAGGCATTGAGACTGGGGACGAGGCGAAGCAGACTCGCCATGGCCCAGTCCGGGCAGGTGGCGGACGCCGTGAGCCAGGTGACCGGACGGCCCGTCGAGCTCGTCGAGATCACCACGTACGGCGACACCTCCCGTGAGCACCTCGCGCAGATCGGCGGCACGGGTGTGTTCGTCACGGCGCTGCGCGACGCGCTGCTGCGGGGTGAGGTCGACTTCGCGGTTCATTCGCTCAAGGACCTGCCCACCGCGCAGCCCGAGGAGCTGGCGCTCGCCGCCGTCCCGCTGCGCGAGGACCCGCGCGACGTGATCGTCGCCCGGGACGCGCTGAAGTTCACAGACCTGCCGCGCGGGGCGCGCATCGGTACGGGTTCACCGCGTCGCACGGCGCAGCTGAACGCGTACGCGCGCAGCCACGGGCTGGACATCGAGACGGTCCCGATACGGGGGAACGTGGATACCCGGATCAGGTACGTGCGGGACGGTGAGCTGGACGCCGTCGTCCTCGCCGCCGCCGGGCTCAACCGGATAGGCCGTAGCGATGAAGTGACCGACTTTCTGTCGGTCGACACCGTTTTGCCCGCCCCCGGCCAGGGGGCACTGGCGATCGAATGCGCCGCGGACAACGCGGACCTCGTCGCCTCGCTCGGTGAGCTCGACGACCCGTTCACACGGGTCGCCGTGACTGCCGAGCGGTCACTGCTCGCCGCCCTGGAGGCCGGCTGCTCCGCCCCTGTGGGCGCGCTGGCCGACCTGCTGGCCGACGGGCAGATTGTCAAGGAAATGCGCCTGCGGGGCGTCGTCGGTACCACCGACGGCTCCCGTACGGTGCAGCTGTCCACCACCGGTCCCGTGCCCGAGACGTACGACCAAGCAATGGCGCTCGGCCGTGAACTCGCTGCCGAGATGCTTGCCCAGGGCGCGGCCGGTCTGATGGGGGAGCGAGCACATTGAGCCCCACCACCCTTCCCGCCGGCCTTGAACACGGGCACGTCACCTTCCTCGGTGCCGGACCCGGGGATCCGGGACTGCTGACTCTGCGCGCCGTGGAGGCGCTGGCGAACGCGGACGTCCTCGTCGCCGAGCACGACGTGCTCGACGTGGTACGTCAGCACGCCAGACAAGGTGTCGCCGAAGTGCACACGGACGGGGGTCCTTCGTCGGACCCGCTTCCGGGCACGGGCACACCTCAGCTCGCGGTTGTTGACGGCTCGTCAACAACCGCTGGGGTCCCCGCGGTACGGGATGCCGCACATCTTGTCATGGAGGCCCTGCGGGGCGGCAGGCGGGTCGTCCGTGCGGTGTCCGGTGACCCCGGACTCGACGCGTACGCCGCCGAGGAGATGCTTGCCTGCGCCGCCGCGGGCGTGCCTTTCGAGGTCGTGCCCGGGGTCGCCGCGGCCGTCGGCGTGCCCGCGTACGCAGGTGTTCCGCTGCGCGACGCCCAGGGTGCGGACGTGCGGTTCGTGGACGCCCGTACCGCCTCGGACCGGTGCTGGACGGAGGTGGGTGTCTCCGACGGGACGGTGGTCGTGTCGACGACCCTCGACTCCGTGGGTGCGACCGCGGGCGAACTGGTGTCGGCCGGCCGTAAGCCGGACACGCCCATCACCGTGACGGTGGCCGGCACGACCACGCGCCAGCGGACCTGGACCGCGACGCTGGGGACCGTCGCCCAGACGCTGAAGCAGGCCAAGGTGCTGCCCTCGCCCGAGGGCGGGCGCCCGGTGATAGCCGTGGTCGGTGAGCGTTCCGCCGCCGCCCAGCGCGACCGGCTGTCGTGGTTCGAGTCCAAGCCGCTGTTCGGCTGGAAGGTGCTCGTGCCGCGTACGAAGGAGCAGGCGGCGTCGCTCTCCGACCAACTGCGGTCCTACGGGGCCGTACCGCACGAGGTGCCGACCATCGCGGTCGAGCCGCCGCGGACGCCCCAGCAGATGGAGCGGGCCGTGAAGGGGCTCGTCACCGGGCGGTACGAGTGGATCGCGTTCACCTCGGTCAACGCGGTGAAGGCGGTCCGGGAGAAGTTCGAGGAGTACGGGCTGGATGCGCGGGCCTTTGCCGGCATCAAGGTCGCTGCGGTCGGGGAGCAGACCGCGAAGGCGCTGGTGGCTTTCGGTGTGAAGCCGGATCTGGTGCCGAGTGGGGAGCAGTCGGCTGCGGGGCTGCTTGAGGACTGGCCGCCGTACGACCCGGTGTTCGACCCGATCGACCGGGTGTTCCTGCCGCGGGCGGACATCGCCACGGAGACGCTTGTCGCCGGGCTGATCGAGCTCGGGTGGGAGGTCGACGACGTCACGGCCTATCGGACCGTGCGGGCCTCGCCGCCGCCGGCGGAGACGCGGGAGGCGATCAAGGGGGGTGGCTTCGATGCGGTGCTGTTCACCTCGTCGTCCACCGTGCGGAACCTGGTGGGTATTGCCGGGAAGCCGCACAACGTGACCGTGATCGCGTGTATCGGTCCGGCCACCGCCAAGACCGCTGAGGAGCATGGGCTGCGGGTGGATGTGATGGCTCCGGAGCCGTCCGTGCACAAGTTGGCCGAGGCGCTTGCGGACTTCGGGCTGCGGCGTAGGGCTGCCGCCCTGGACGCCGGGGATCCTGTTACGCGGCCCAGTGAGCGGCGGCCGGGGGCCAGGCGGCGGCGTACGACCTGAGGTGTGTGGGGGTGCGCGGCCCTGGGGGCTGCGCACCCGGACCCCCATCGGCCCGAGAGGCCTCGTCCTCAGACTCCCCCACTCTCGGCTTGGCTCGAGCGGGGGGACCCCCACGACGGGCTGGAATCGCCGTCACCGGCAGGATGCAGCTACGCGGATGCGGGAAGCACCGTGTGGCCGAAGCGGAGCAGGTTGTCCGGGTCGTAGGTCGACTTCGTCTTGCTCAGGCGGGTGTAGACCTCGTCCGTCCAGGCGCGTGCCCGGTCCTTCTCGTCGCCCGGGCGGCCGTGGAGGTTGACCATCGTGTGGCCGGTGCTGTGCGGGGACATGGCGTTGTGGAGGGCCGTTGTGGCCGATTCCACGGCGGCTGCGGTGTCGGGGTCGGGCAGGACGCCGACCGTTTCCAGGAGGTAGCTGGCGTCGCGGGCGCAGATGGCGTCCTCGACGGGGGCCGGGCGGGAGAGTTCGCCGCCCATGTGGCGCAGTTCGATCAGCAGGAGCGGGAGGTCCGGGACGGCCGGGCCCGCATGTGCCAGGAAGGCCGTCTGGGCGTCCGGGGGCAGCGCCCTGAGCAGGGTGCAGGCCTCGCGGGCGGGGAGCGGGTCGTGCGGGTCCAGGTAGATGCGGTCCATGGCGGCGTACGGCATTTCCTCCACCGTGTCGATGACGACGGGTGCGGCCGCGCGGACGGGGGCCAGGAGGCTCTCGCCCTCCTTCGCGTCGCCGGTCCAGGCCAGGGCGACGCGGGCCCAGAAGCCGCCGCGCAGGGGCTCTGGGATCTGCGGGATCGGCGGCAGGCGCAGGATCGTGTACGCGCTGCACATCTCGGTGGGCAGCGTGGTCGTCCAGTCGGCCCAGGTGCGCAGGACCGTCTCCGCGTGTTCGCCGGGGAAGTAGATGCCGCCGCCGAGGACCGTGGGCAGCGGGAGCAGTTCGAAGGTCAGCTCGGTGACCACACCCACGTTGCCCTTGCCGCCCCGCAGGGCCCAGAAGAGGTCCGGTTCGGTGTCGGCGGTCACCGTGCGCAGGGTTGCGTCCGGCGTGACGACCTGGACGGAGCGGACCCGGTCGGCCGCGTAGCCGTAGGTCCGGCCGAGGACGGGCAGACCGCCGCCCAGGGTGTAGCCGACGACGCCCGCGTCCGAGGACGACCCGTTGAGCGGGGCGAGGCCGTACGGGGCGGCCGCCTCCAGGACGTGGCGCCACCTCGCGCCGGCGGCGACCGTCGCGGTGCGTTCGGCCGGGTCGATCGTCACGTCGGTCAGGCGGGTGGTGCTGAGGAGCAGGCCGCCGTCGATCGGGAAGTTCGCGCCGTGGCCGGTGGCCTGCACCGCAACCGGGGTTCCGGTGGCCGCGGCCCAGCGCATCGCCGTCACGATGTCGTCGACGTCTGCCGCTCCGACCACGACGTCAGGATGGTGGAAGGCCGACAGATTGAAGCCGGTGACCTCGGCCACGTAGGCGTCATCGCCGGGGCGCAGGACGGGGCCGTGGATCTCGGACAGGGCGAACAGGTCCGGGGCCTGATGCGGGGTGTGGTGTGTGGCGGTCATCTCGTCCTCCTCCTTCGCGCAGGCAGACAGGCGTGCGCGGTGAGGGGACGGGGGCCCGGTCCTTGCTCCTTGCTGTGTTTTCAGGATGGACCCGGGGGGTGCGGGGCGCATCGCGAGGGGCGAGCAGCTGCGCAGGCCCGACATACCGTCGGCAAAGGTGCCTGTGGGCCGGGCGTAGCGTAGGCGGCATGACGAAGTACGGATCCTTCCCCGGCACGCGGCCGCGGCGGCTGCGGACCACCCCCGTCATGCGGCGCATGGTCGCCGAGACCCGGCTGCACCCGGCGGACTTCATCCTTCCGGCGTTCGTGCGCGAGGGCGTCTCCGAGCCCGTGCCGATCTCCGCCATGCCCGGCGTCGTTCAGCACACGCGCGACAGCCTGAAGAAGGCGGCCGCCGAGGCGGTGGCCGCCGGGGTCTCCGGGATCATGCTGTTCGGCGTGCCGGAGGAGGAGAAGAAGGACGCCCTCGGGACGCCGGGGACCGACCCGGACGGGATTCTGCAGGTCGCGATCCGTGATGTGCGGGCCGAGGTCGGGGACGATCTTCTTGTGATGTCCGATCTGTGTCTCGACGAGACGACCGATCACGGGCACTGCGGGGTGCTCGACGCGGAAGGGCGCGTCGACAACGACGCCACGCTCGAGCGGTACGCCGAGATGGCGCAGGTCCAGGCCGATGCGGGCGCCCATGTGGTGGGCCCCAGCGGGATGATGGACGGGCAGATCGGCGTCATCCGTGACGCACTCGACCAGATCGGGCGGGAGGACGTCGCGATCCTCGCCTACACCGTGAAGTACGCCTCCGCGTTCTACGGGCCGTTCCGGGAGGCCGTCGGCTCCTCCCTGAAGGGCGACCGGAAGACCTACCAGCAGGATCCCGCCAATGTGCGTGAGTCGCTGCGGGAGTTGGCGCTCGACCTCGAAGAGGGCGCCGACATGGTGATGGTGAAGCCGGCGGGACCGTTCCTCGACATCCTCGCGCGGGTCGCGGACGCGGTGGACGTGCCGGTCGCCGCCTACCAGATCTCCGGTGAGTACTCGATGATCGAGGCCGCCGCCGAGAAGGGCTGGATCGACCGCGACCGGGCGATCCTGGAGACGCTGACCGGCATCAAGCGGGCGGGCGCGCAGAACATCCTCACGTACTGGGCGACCGAAGTGGCGGAAAAGTTGCGCTGATTCGGGCTACGGATGGGGATACGTCAGGCCTCGAATCGGCCACCGACCAGCATCGGTATGCACTCGGTTCGGACACGGAAGCAACTCGGATCCGTGAACTGACGCCTCCCGTCCTGCGGTTCCCCGCCGTTCTCCGTGATCAGCGGCGGGTCCGGGGCGGATCTGCGGTGGATCTGTCCGAAAAGCGCTCAACCGTTGCGGTGTGCACACCGAATTGACGAGTTCTCGTCAGTGTCTTTACCTTCTCGCCTGGCCTGATCCGTTCCGGATGGTCCGAACGTCGATCCCTGGGGGACACAAGTGAGCTGGTTCATCGAGGCGCTGAAGAAGTACGCGGTGTTCAGCGGGCGCGCGCGCCGCAAGGAGTACTGGATGTTCGTGCTGTTCACGGCGATCATCTACGCCGTGCTGCTCGGCATCGGCCTCGCGATCAAGGCGCCGTTCATCGCGATCGTCTTCTACGTCGCGATCCTGCTGCCCAGCCTGGCCGTCGGCGTGCGCCGTCTGCACGACACCGGCCGCTCCGGCTGGTGGCTGCTGTTCGGGATCGTCCCGATCGTCGGCGGTATCACCCTGCTGGTCTTCAGCTGCTCCGACAGCCAGCCGGGCGAGAACAAGTACGGCCCGAACCCGAAGGAAGCGGCTGTGGCCCACGCCTGATCCTCTGAGCATCGAGGCCGCCCGGTTCACGACCGGGCGGCCTCTTCGCGTTCCGTTCGGCGGGAGCGTGCCCGGCGGGAGCGTGCAGGGAGTGGTTCCTTGCCGGGCCCTCGTCCTGAAGGCCCTCCCCGTCCCTGCATCCCGTCAGCGCGAACGCGGCGAGTACCAGGGCGGTGGCGGCGAGGAGACGGGTGCGAGGGGCTCGGGCGGGCATGGTGGTACGTGCCTTCCGTGGGCGGTGGGCTGGGGGATTCCAGCCTGAGCGGTGATCGGCCGCGCGCGCCACAGTCTGCTGGCGATTCGGGACGCCGAAGCCAGGGAATGGCCTCTGACCTGCAGGGATGTCACGTCCCATGGGTTCGATACGGGACGCGTCGGGAGTCCGGGACCTGTGAGGCCACGGTGCGGGCAACGGCAACCCTTCGTGCTGCGCTCCCGGGCGGAGGTCGAGCGCTTCTTCGCGGAGAGCGCGCTGGAGCCGGCGGATCCGGGGGTGGTCCCGGTGCATCACTGGCGCGCCGACCACGCCGCTCCCGTGCCCGAGCAGCCGGACGCCTCCTGCCTGGCGGTGCTCGAGGACATCGAGAAGGTGCGGTACGCCGACATCAACGACGTCACGGACGCCGACATCAACGTGTACGCGGCGATCGGCAACAAGGCCTGAGCGGCAGGCCGAAGGCCTGAGGAGCGGTTCGTCCGTATCGCGGAAACCTGCTTGTAGACAGCACGTACATCCCTAGGCTGCGGTCACGAGCCGCCGTCACCGCAGTCGAAGGAGCCGTGCCATGACCGTCGCACCCGCCTTTGCCCCCGTCCCGCCGCCGGCCGCGCGGGCCCGGTCGATCGGCGGTTCGCCGGTACGGGACATCCTTGCCGTCACCGCCCGCCCCGAGGTGATCAACTTCGCGGGCGGGCTGCCGGCGCCCGAGCTGTTCGACGCGCAGGGGGTCGCGGAGGCCTTCGGATCGGTGCTCGCCGGGGCGTCCGCGCAGGCCCTGCAGTACTCCACGACGGAGGGCGAACCGGCGCTGCGGGGTGCACTCGCCGCCCGGACGGCGGCCCGCGGGCTGCCCACGGACGCCGACGACATCCTGGTCACCACGGGCTCTCAGCAGGCGCTGTCCCTGCTGGCCACGGCGCTGCTGGAGCCCGGGGACGCCGTCCTCGTCGAAAGTCCCTGTTATCTGGCGGCACTTCAGGTCTTCGCGTTCGCGGGCGCGCGGGTGGTGGCCGTGCCAGGAGACGGCGACGGCGTCGACCCCGTGGCCCTGGAGGAACTGGTGGTGCGGGAGCGGCCCAAGCTGCTGTACACCGTGCCGACGTTCCAGAACCCGACCGGCCGCACCATGCCGGCCGACCGCCGGGCGGCCGTCGCAGCCGTGGCCGCCCGCCGGGGGCTGTGGATCGTCGAGGACGACCCCTACGGCGAACTCCGCTTCGAGGGCGAGCGGGTGCCGTGGATCGCCTCGTACGAGGAGGCGGCGGACCGGACCGTGCTGCTCGGCTCCTTCTCCAAGGTCATGGCGCCGGGCCTCAGGCTCGGCTGGCTGCGGGCGCCCGGGGAGCTGCGGCGCGCCTGTGTCGTCGCCAAGCAGGCCGCCGACCTGCACACCCCGACCCTCAACCAGCTTGCGGCGGCACGGTACTTGGCGGACCGTGACCTGGACGCGCATGTGGCGCGGGTCGCGGGCGTCTACCGCGAACGGCGGGACGTCATGCTCGCAGGGCTGGCCGAGGCACTTCCCGACGGCTCGGTCTGGACCCGGCCAGAGGGCGGCATGTTCCTCTGGGCCCGCCTCCCGGAGCCGTACGACACCACCGCGCTGCTTCCGCAGGTGGTGCGGCACGACGTGGCGTACGTCCCCGGCGCACCCTTCTACGCCGGCGAGCCCGACCGCGCCACCCTGCGGCTGTGCTTTGTGACGCAGACGCCGGAAGAGATCCGGGAGGGGCTCAGGAGGCTGGGGGAGGGGCTTGCCCTGTTTTGATCAGGCCCGTAACGCCGGTGGGAATGTGACGTTATCGAGAACGGCAGAAACATCACATTTCGTACACGGAGGTCTCAAATGGTCGTCGCTGCTCTGCTCACCGGTGTGGCTGTCCTCCTTCACCACGTCCTCGGCGTCTGAAGACAGCCCCTACGCCGCGGTCGAGACCGGTGCGCCCACCACCGGACCGGCCGCGGCGTCTGCATGCGGCGGACCGTCAGTCCCACCAGAAGTGCCAGGCCGGCTGGTTGAGCAGCTGATGCTCGGCATACGCGGCCAGGGTGGTGTCCGCGCCCTGCAGGAGGTTGTCAGGGCAGAACGCGAAGTGCTCGGCGGCGACGGCCTCCGCCTCGGCGAGGGTGGTGGGCGGGGCGGCGACGGACACCGTCAGCTGGTCGAAGCCGAGCGCCACGACGCGTATGCCGAAGCGCTCCTCCCAGGAGCGGAGTACGGAGCACAGCCGCGCGGTGTCGCCTTCGTGGTTCGCCGGACCCGTCCAGCCGATCGCCGCGGGTATGTCGGCGCTGCGGCGGGCCGGGACGAGGGCGAGACGGGGCTCCTTGAGGGGACCCCCACCGTCGAGGAGGGAGTCCACGACGGCGGAGGCGACGGACTCGGGGTCCGCGTCGGCGGCCACGGGTTGGGCGGCGGCCAGGCCGGGCCAGTCGGCGCCGTCCTCCGCGCACTCGGCCCAGAGCTCCTCCAGCACCTCCTCGGCGTCGTGATCCCCGGGATAGGAGGTCTTGCCGGGCATCAACTCCCACTGCTCCGGCCCGCCGTGACCGGCACCGACATCAAGGACCAACGGGAGCAGCCCGGCGGCCGGTGCCGTCTGCTGGAGCGCGGCCCGGGCACCGGGCGCCGCCTGTCCGTCGGCCAGCCACAGCAACGGCTCGTGCCACGGCCCGTCGTCCGTGGCGTCGACCAGCGCGCCCGGCGGGAGGTCGAGGCCGAGGGACGCGAGACGTGGCAGGGGGTTGGGAAGAGTCGCCATGTCATCGACTGTAGGGGCCGCCACTGACAATGCCGCGGGCAGCCGTCACCGCACGGCCCCAGCGACGACGGTCGCCACCGTTCTGCGCACCGCCGCCGCGTCCGGCGGCCCCGCCTCCCGGTCGGCGAACAGGAGGTGTGCGGCGCCCAGCAGGGTGGCGGCGAGGATGTCCACGTCCGCGTCCACCGCGATACGGCCCAGGTCGCGCTCGGCGGCGAGATAGCCCGTGAGCATCGCCGACGCCTCCGTCATGAGCGGGATGCCGCTGGAACCCGCCGCGCGCAGCCGGGCACGGAGTTCGTCCCGGGTGATGACCAGGCCCACGACGGCGATCGCCACCGCGTCGAACAGGTCCGTCAGCGTGCCGGTCAGGTTGCCGACGACCGTGCCCGTCCCGGCGGCCTCACGCAGGGCCCCGTCCAGGTCCGCCAGCCGGCGGATACGGTCCAGCACCAGCTCCGCCAGGAACGCGTCGAAGTCCGCGAAGTGCCGGTGCAGAACCCCTTTCGCGCAGCCCGCCTCCGTCGTCACCGCCCTGCTCGTCAGGGCGCTCGGACCGGCGCGCAGCAGGATGCGCTCGGCGGCGTCGAAGAGCTGTTGGCGTGGGTCGCGGATGGCCACACCTGTCGGCATACCGCCTCCTGTCCCGGCACGAGTGGGCGCATGCCCATTGACGAGTGGGCGCGCGCCCACCCATAGTGGGCGCATGCCCACTTTACCGTCCTCGGCGTCCTCCTCGCCGTCTGCCGCCGCGAGTCAGCCCGCAAGCCAGTCCCCGAACGAGCCCCACCAGCGCCGAGACATCGCCGAGTCCTTCGGCACGGACGCCGAGCGCTACGACCGGGCGCGCCCCCGCTACCCCGACGCCCTGATCCAGCGGATCGTCGCGGCCGCCCCCGGACCCGACCTCCTCGACGTCGGCTGCGGCACCGGCATCGCCGCCCGGCAGTTCCAGGCGGCCGGCTGCAAGGTCCACGGCGTCGAACCCGACGCACGTATGGCCGAGTTGGCTCGACGGCTCGGTACGGACACGGACGTCGCGAAGTTCGAGGACTGGGAGCCGGGGGAGCGGCGCTTCGACGTCGTCGCCGCCGGAACCGCCTGGCACTGGATCGACCTCGCCGCGGGCGCGGCCAAGGCGGCGCAGGCGCTGCGGCCGGGCGGTCTGCTGGTCCCCTTCTGGAACGTCGCCGAGACCCCGCCCGACCTCGCGGAAGCGGTCGCCGACGCCGCCGAACGCGTCATGCCCGACGCGCCGTTCGACTTCCGGGCGGCCCTGACGCGGTCCATGGTCGACGGCTACCAGGTCTTCCTGGCCAGGGCCTCGGACGCGATCCGGGCGGCGGACGGCGCGTTCGGCGAGCCCGAACTCTGGCGGTACGACTGGGAGTTCACGTACACCCGGGACGCCTGGCTGGACGTCCTTCCCACACAGGGCGCCTTCACCCGCCTCCGGCCCGACCAACTCGCCGAGATCCTGCGCGCGGTGGGCTCCGCCATCGACACGCGTGGGGGCACCGTCACGATGCCCTACGCGACGCTGGCGGTGGTCACCTCGCGGCGGTGAAGGCGGCCCAGGCGATCGTCGTCGTCGCCACGGCCGGCCTGTACGGAGCATGGCTCGGGGCCGAGCCGTGGTGAAAGGGAGCAGCAGGATCCCCAGGAGCCCGCCTGAGCAGGTGCCCGAACTCACCGTCACCGCGAAACGGAGTCGAAGCACTCCTCCTTACCGCCCTCTGCCGGACGGAAACAGGTTCGGAGCACGGTTCCCGGACGGGTCACCGTCATCGGGGTGTAGACGAAGTTGTCCGCGTCGACGGCGTTCTCGACCTCGGCGCGGCGGTCCCGGCCGCCTGCCGTCAGCTCGAGACGGTCGCCGACCCGCGTGCCCCACATCCGTGCCCAACTCGTCCCGCACTCCTTGCTGTAGCGGACCTCCAGCCAGGCTCCGGCGGCCGTGTGATGCGTGGCGACGGTGTCCGGTGTGGCCGCGCAGTACATGTCGATCGGGCTCTTGCCCTCGCAGGACGAAGCCCGGCAGTGCGGCCCGGGAGCGGAGGCGGTCGCGGCGGCCGTGCGGGGTCCGTCGCTGTGGCGTGGCAGCAGGAGCAGCGCCACCGCCACGCCGCCGAGGGCCACGGCACACACCGACGCGAGCACCGCCACGGTCACCGCACCCCGATGACCACCGCCCTGCGCGGTCTCCGCCGGAGCCTCAGGCGGACGCGGCAACGGATCCGCGGCCGGCGACGACGCCTGCTCCGGCGTATCCGCCCGGCCCGCCTCCGTCGCCCGCCCGCTCCACTCCGACTCCGCGATCTCCCACAGCGCCAGACACCGGCCGTCCGGTTCGCCGGCCAGTCGGCACAGCTCCTGCACCGCCGTGCGCGGCGGCAGTGTCCTGCCGTTGAGGTAGCGCTCCCAGGACGACTTGCTGAACGCCGTCTTCGCCGCGAGGGCCGCCAGGCTCAGACCGGTGCGGGCCCTCAACTCCCGTAGCGCGGCGGCCAGTCGGGTCTGTTCCGGGGTCATCCCCGCAGGGCCTTCCAGGTGTGCGGGCCGACGACACCGTCCACGTCGAGCCGCGCCTGCTTCTGGAACGCCTTGACCGCGCCCTGCGTCAGCGGGCCGAACATGCCGTCGATGCCGCCCGGCGAGATACCCGCCCGGCGCAGCAGACACTGCACCTCGGCCACCGCCGGCCCGGAGTCGCCGTACCCCACCGTGGCGTTCCGCGTACGGCTGTTGCCCGCGTACCAGCGGCCGTCGACCTGCTCCAGACGGCAGCTGTACGCGGGCGCCGACGTTCCCGCCGTCAAGGTGACCGTGGTCGTCGTCGTCCGGTCCGCGGTGCCGCCGCCGTGGTCCATGAGCCGCCAGGTCACCAGCACCGCCGACGACATCGCCAGCACCAGGGCCACCGCCCCCGCCACGATCGCGAAGCGCAACGACCGCGCGCTCCCGCCGCCGGGCTCCGCCGACAGGATCTCCGCCTCCGGTACGGCGGTCTCCATGACTGCCGTCTCCGGTTCGGGAGTTCCGCCGCGCGGGTTCCCCCAGGCCTCGGCGGCGACTTCGTGCAGAGCGAGCAGCCGGGTCGGGTCGTCGCCGCCGACCAGGGCCAGCGCCTCCACGGCCTCCCGCGGCGGCAGCGAACGGCCGCCCAGATACCGCTCCCACGACTTGGGGCTGTACCCCGTGCGCGCCGCCAGCTGACGTACGCTCAGCCCGCTGTGGTCCTTCAGCCGGCGTAGACGCACCAGTAACTGCCGTACACGCGGATCGAGTTCTGCGGGCAGCGCTTTCCAACGCGACATGGTGTGGTCCCCCCACGCGTTCATGAACAGCGGCCGTGGTCAGTGGCCCCTGTACCCCGTGCCGCATTCTGCACCAGCATCCACAGGACTGCACCGGAACCTGCGGCCTGCACCCATACCCAATCGGCCACCACCCGCCGCCGGCCGTCCCTCTGCACCGTCGCCCCACCACGAGTCCCCGCAGGTCAACGGGCGGGACATCCCACGAGGACGTCACTTCCGCGGCAACCGTGGCGGCCCTCGCCGCCCTCCCCGCACTCTCGTCCCGGCACCACACACCACGACCCGAGAGGGACACGAATGCGATCGAACGCCTTGGCCAGGACACTCGTCAGCGCCGCCGCAGTGATCGGACTCGCCGCCGGCGGCCTGGCCACCGCGGGCACCAGCTTCGCCGCGCCGGCCTCGGCCACCAGCGCCCAGACCGTCACCATCCGGGCGACGCACAACTTCGGCCTGACCTCCGACGAGGCCAAGAAGGTCCAGAACTGGCTGCACACCTACTGGAGCTACAACGACGGCATCGACGGACAGCTCGGCACCAACAGCTGGAAGGCGTTCCAGCGCTGCCTGCACACGTACTGGGGCTACAACGACACGATCGACGGAGACCCGGGCCCCAACACCATCAAGGCCCTGCAGCGCCTGCTGAAGGACGCCTGGGGCTACACCGGCGAGATCGACGGGGACGCCGGATCGGGCACCAAGGCCGCGTTCAAGCGGTTCGCCAACGGCATCTGACGTCCTCGCCCGAACGACCACGGCCCGCCCTCTCCGCGGAGAGGGCGGGCCGCGGTACGTCGGCCGGTACGGGCCTCAGAGCCGCTCGGGCGTCCGGATCCCCAGCAGCGCCATGCCCTGGTGCAGGGTGCGGGCCGTCACGTCGCACAGGAACAGACGGTTCGCCACCTGCGCGGGCGTCTCGGCCTTCAGCACCGGGCACTTGTCGTAGAACGACGTGTACAGCGACGCCAGCTGGTACAGGTACGCGGCCAGCTTGTGCGGCGCGTACTCCGCGGCCGCCTCGAAGACCGTGTCACCGAACGCGTCCAGGTGCAGGCCGAGCGCCCGCTCCGCCGGGGCGAGTTCCAGCTCCGGGTGCGCGGCCGGCTTAGTCTCCCCGGCCTTGCGCAGGATCGACTGGATACGGGCGTACGCGTACTGCAGGTACACCGACGTGTCGCCGTTCAGCGACACCATCTGGTCCAGGTCGAACTTGTAGTCCCGGTTCGGGGACGTCGACAGGTCCGCGTACTTCACCGCACCGATGCCGACCTGCGCGGCCCGCTCCTGGATCTCGTCCTCGGTGAGGTCCTGCGCCTTCTCCCGGACCACCTCGGCGGCCCGCTGCACCGCCTCGTCCAGCAGGTCCTCAAGCCGTACGGTCTCGCCCTCACGCGTCTTGAACGGCTTGCCGTCCGCGCCCAGCACCGTGCCGTAGCCCATGTTGTGCGCGGAGACGCCGTCCTTCAGCCACCCCGCCCGCCGGGCCGTCTCGAAGACCATCTTGAAGTGCAGCGACTGGCGTACGTCCACGACGTACAGCAGCGACGTCGCGTGCAGGTCGAAGACACGGTTGCGGATCGCGGTCAGGTCGGAGGCCGCGTAGCCGAAGCCGCCGTCGGCCTTCTGCACGATCAGCGGGACCGGCTTGTCGTCCTTGCCCCGGATCTCGTCGAAGAAGACGACGAGCGCGCCCTCGGAACGCTCCGCGACCCCCATCTCCTCCAGGAGGCGGGCGGTCTCCGGCATGCCCTCGTTGTACGCGGACTCGCCGACGATCTCGTCGTCCCGGATCTCCATGTCCAGCTTCTCGAAGACCGAGTAGAAGTAGACCTTCGACTCGTCCACGAACTGCTGCCACAGCTCGAGCGTCTCCTTGTCGCCGGACTGCAGGGCCACGACCCTCTTCCGCGCCCGCTCCTTGAACTCCTCGTCGGAGTCGAAGACCGCACGCGACGCCTTGTACACCCGGTTCAGGTTCGACATGGCCTGCTCGCCGTCGACGTCCTCCGCCGGGGCCAGCTCGCCGGGGTGCTCGAACAGGTACTGGATGAGCATGCCGAACTGGGTGCCCCAGTCGCCGATGTGGTGCCGGCCGATCGTCTGCTCGCCGGTGAAGTCGAGCATGCCGCGCAGCGCGTCACCGATCACCGCCGAGCGCAGATGGCCGACGTGCATCTCCTTCGCCACGTTCGGCTGCGCGTAGTCGACGACCGTGATGCCCGGGTTCTCCTTCAGCGGCACACCGAGCCGGTCACCGTCGGCGGCACGCGCCGCGAGCGTCTCGGTGATCGCACGGTCCGCGATCGTGATGTTCAGGAAGCCGGGGCCGGAGACCTCGACGTCCTTGATCGGACCGTCACCGGTGGCGATCCGGGAGACGACCTGGGTCGCCAGCTCCCGCGGATTCGCCTTCGCCTTCTTGGCGAGCGCGAGGATGCCGTTGGCCTGGAAGTCGGCCCGGTCGCTTCGGCGCAGCAGCGGGTCGACTCCGTCGGCTTCCGGGAGGGCGGAGGCGAGGGCGTCGGTGAGGTGCTGGTTGACTGCGTCGCTGAGGGACTTGACCGGGGCCATGGGAGTGGGTGCCGTTCTCCTCGTGGGGATTGATAGACACGGTCAGTATCCCATGGGGGGTGAAGCGGTTTTTTCGATCGCGGGCCGGTGGGGGTTGATCGCGCCCCGCGGCGGAGCCGCATATGAGCACAGCCCCGCGCCCCTAAGGGAGGCGGCTTCGCCGCCTAGACTGGGGGCGCAGTCGAATTGACCGTACTGGCTGCCCGGAGAAAGAAGGACGTGCCGATCGTGGCTCAGAGCACCGAGACCGCCGACTGGGTCTCCCGTTTCGCGGATGACGTCATCGAGGAGTCGGAGCGCCGGGCACCCGGCAAACCTGTCGTCGTCGCGTCCGGCCTGTCCCCCTCCGGCCCGATCCACCTCGGCAACCTGCGCGAGGTCATGACCCCGCACCTCGTCGCCGACGAGATCCGCCGCCGCGGACACCAGGTCCGCCACCTCATCTCCTGGGACGACTACGACCGCTACCGCAAGGTGCCCGAAGGCATCCCCGGGGTCGACAAGGACGCCTGGGCCGAGCACATCGGCAAGCCGCTGACGTCCGTGCCCGCCCCGAAGGGGTCCGCGTACCCCAACTGGGCCGAGCACTTCAAGGCCGCCATGGTCGAGTCGCTCGCCGAGCTGGGCGTGGAGTTCGACGGGATCAGCCAGACCGCTCAGTACACCTCCGGCGTGTACCGCGAGCAGATCCTGCACGCCGTCGCGCACCGCGCCGACATCGACGCGATCCTCGACCAGTACCGCACCAAGAAGGCCCCGGCCAAGCAGAAGCAAGGGCAGAAGCCGGTCGACGAGGCCGAGCTGGAGGCCGCCGAGGGCTCCGGCGCGGCGAACGAGGACGACGGCTCGTCCGGCACCGCCGGCTACTTCCCGTACAAGCCGTACTGCGGCAACTGCGAGAAGGACCTGACCACGGTCACCTCCTACGACGACGCCACGACCGAGCTGACCTACGCCTGCACGGCGTGCGGCTTCTCCGAGACCGTCCGGCTCAACGAGTTCAACCGCGGCAAGCTGGTCTGGAAGGTCGACTGGCCCATGCGCTGGGCCTATGAGGGCGTGATCTTCGAGCCGAGCGGTGTCGACCACTCCTCCCCGGGGTCGAGCTTCCAGGTCGGCGGCCAGATCGTCGGGATCTTCGGCGGCAAGCAGCCCATCGGCCCGATGTACGCCTTCGTGGGCATCAGCGGCATGGCGAAGATGTCCTCCTCGCGCGGCGGCGTACCCACCCCCGGCGACGCCCTGAAGATCATGGAACCGCAGCTCCTGCGCTGGCTGTACGCCCGCCGCCGCCCCAACCAGTCCTTCAAGATCGCCTTCGACCAGGAGATCCAGCGCCTCTACGACGAGTGGGACAAGCTCGACGCCAAGGTCACCGACGGCTCGGCCCTCCCGGCGGACGTCGCGGCCCACTCGCGCGCCGTGCGCACCGCCGGCGGCGAACTGCCGAAGACGCCGCGCCCGCTGCCGTACCGGACACTCGCGTCCGTCGCCGACATCACCGCCGGCCACGAGGACCAGGCCCTGCGGATCCTGAGCGAACTGGACCCCGCCAACCCGCTCGGCTCGCTCGACGAGGCCCGCCCGCGCTACGACAAGGCCGAAGCCTGGATCAACACGCACGTCCCCGCCGACCAGCGGACCATCGTGCGCGACGAACCCGACGCCGAACTGCTCAAGTCCCTCGACGAGGCCTCCCAGCAGTCCCTGCGGCTGCTGACCGAAGGCCTCGCCGACCACTGGTCGCTCGACGGGCTCACCCACCTCGTCTACGGCGTGCCCAAGGTGCAGGCCGGATTCCCCGCCGACGCCACACCCAAGGAACTCCCGCCGGAGATCAAGACCTCCCAGCGGACCTTCTTCGCCCTGCTGTACCACCTGCTGGTCGGCCGCGACACCGGTCCGCGACTGCCCACGCTGCTGCTCGCCGTGGGACAGGAGCGGGTACGGGCCCTGCTCGGGGAGTGACGCCGTGAGCAAAGCACCCGGTGCCCTGGGGCACCGGGCGCTTTCTCATGCGATGTGCTCCTCCGCCATCTCCGCATTGAGACGGTTCGAGAAACGGTTCACCATGCGCTTGGCCTCGGCCTCGGGGAGCGTGATGCCGTACGTCGCCTCGACGTCGGCGATGAACACCCTGGGCGTGGGCGCCCCGTTACCGCCCTTTATCGACTCCCGGAAGACCTGGTAGTACGCGTCCTCGTCAGGCTCCGGAGGGCCACCGCCCTCGCCCAGCTCACGGGTACGGCCGGGACTCACCGGGATCGGGAAGCTGCCGGTGTCCTCCGGAGAGGGCTCCTGCGCGGGCCCTTCCTCGTACTGGAGCTGCTCCTGCTGGTACTCGTCCTGCTGGTACTGCTCCGCCTGCTGCTGCTCCGCGTACCACTGGGCGTACTGCTCCGGGTCGTACGCAGGGTCGTAACCCCCGTGGTACTCGATCTGCTGCGGATGCCGGGCGTGCAGCCACGGGCTCACCTCCGGCTCAGCCGCCTCGGGAGCCGCGGGCGCCTCGGGAACATAGCCGCGCTGCTCCGCCGGCTGCGGAGCCGGCGCCGCCACCGCGGGACGGCTCTCCACAGAACGGGCGAGCTCCGGCGCCGGCGGCAGCAGGGCCGGCTCGATGCCCGCCGCCGCCAGCCCCTCCGGAGCCGTCTGCGCCAACGGAACCCCGTACCGCGCCAGCCTGAGCGGCATCAGCGACTCCACCGGAGCCTTCCGCCGCCACGCCCGGCCGAAGCGCGAACGCAACCGGGCCTGATAGACGAGCCGCTCCTGCTCCAGCTTGATGACCTGCTCGTAGGAGCGCAGCTCCCACAGCTTCATCCGCCGCCACAGAAGGAACGTCGGGATCGGGGAGAGCATCCACCGCGTCAGACGGACACCCTCCATGTGCTTGTCGGCCGTGATGTCCGCGATACGGCCGATGGCGTGCCGGGCGGCCTCGACAGCGACCACGAACAGCACCGGGATGACGGCGTGCATCCCCACACCCAGCGGATCCGGCCAGGCCGCCGCACCGTTGAACGCGATCGTCGCCGCCGTCAGCAGCCACGCCGTCTGACGCAGCAGCGGGAAGGGAATGCGGATCCACGTCAGGAGAAGATCCAGGGCCAGCAGGACACAGATACCCGCGTCGATGCCTATCGGGAAGACATAAGAGAAGTTCCCGAAACCCTTCTTGATGGCCAACTCACGGACCGCGGCATACGAACCGGCGAAGCCGATGCCGGCGATGATCACGGCGCCGGTCACGACCACGCCGATGAGAATCCGGTGCATCCGAGTCAGCTGCAGTGGCGCGGCCACCCGTACTCCCCTCCCATTGCATGCTGTTGCGCGCAACAGAGTGGCACATGTGTCCGCCGAACGAGGTAACGGAACGGGTGGAGCCCGGTCCCCGCAGGGGGCCGGACTCCATCAAAAAGCGGTGCTGAGCTGCGAGTTGGCGTCCAGACGCAGCCCAGATGTGACAGTCAGCTCTTCTTGGACGCTGAGGAGGACGGAGAGGCCGAAGCGGACTTCGAAGGAGACGGGGAGGCCGACCTCGACGCCGACTCGGACGGCGAGGGCTTCGCCGTGCCCGCACCACTGCCGGCGCCCGCGCCGCCATCGCCGTTGGCCGCCGCCACCGAGGCCACCGCCTCCTTGGCCGCCGCCTCCGCGACCTTCACCAGCGCGTCCGCGCTCGGAGTCTTCTCACCGGCCAGACCAGCACCGTTGTAGTCCAGCGTGATCACGACGTTCTCGACGCGCGTCACCACCGTCTGCTGCTTGAAGGCGCCTTCCTTCTTCTTCAGGTCGTAGCGCACCAGCGTCGCCTCGGCGCCCGTCCCGGCAACCGGCTCCGACTTCAGGTTCTTCGCACCCTGAGCCGCCTTGGCGTCCGTCACCTGCTTCTCGAAGTACGTATGCGCCAACTGGTCGCCCTCACCACGGGTGGCATCCGACTCGAAGCGCAGCAGCGACACATTCAGCCAGCGGAACTGCGAGCCCTTCACACCGTTGTTGTCCAGACTGCTCCACGAGCAGCTCGCCCGCGTCGCCGTATCGCCGGACTTGCCCGCCTTGCCGGACTTGACGCCCTTCGGTACGAGCGAAGTCAGCGTCTTCTTCGACAACACCCCACACGAATCCGGCAACTTCCGGTACGCGGCCGCCTGCACCGTCGGCGCCGTGCTCGCCGTCGCCGCCGCCGTCTCACCGGCGCCCGCGGCCTTGCTCCCCCCGTCACCGGAGCCGGAGTCCGAGGAGCAGCCGGCGGCGAACACCATCACGGGGACTGCGACCGCGCCCGCAAGCAGACGGCCTGACCGCCTCACTCGCTTCTCTCGCCGGTCGCGCTGGTCTCGCTCTGCTGGTCGCTGCATGGTTCCTTCACTCATGACGCTGTGGTTCCTGAGGTCGGCGGATCGGGTCCGAGGAGCCACCGTACGCGGTGAGGAAACTGTGTGCTTCCGCTTCTTCAGCTTTACGAAGGGGCACCCGAGGCACCCGAACGCCCCCTAACCACCCAGCGTGTCCGCCAGCTGCGCAGCCAGATTCCGGGCCCTGTCCTGCATTTCCTCACTGTCGGGCACAACGCCGACAGCAGCCGGCTGCTCCTCGTACTCGATGGTCACAATGACGTTGGACGTGCGGAACACCACAGTCACCGTGCGCTGCCGGGCCGTCGAACCCGAGCCACTCAGAGCGTCGTCCAAGAACGCCTCGTCACCGAGATCGTCGAGAGTACGGGGCTGGAGATTGGCCGGGGCCGCGGACGAGGAGGCGGACTCGGAGCCGGAAGGGGAGACCGAAGCCGAGGAACTGGCGCCGGCAGTGGGACTCGAACTGGCACTGGCGCTGGGAGTGGAACCGGAACTGGAACTGGAACTGGAATCACTGTCCGAACTCGTCGGCTCGGGCAGGTCGGCCGCCGTCTCCTTCTCCGCGAACAACTCCTGCGCCTGGGTGTCGTCGCTCACCGAGTTGTCATACGAGACCACCCGCTCGAAATCGACCATCAACCGGTCGGAAGCCGCCGTCGAGTCCACCTTCCAGCGACAACCCGCCTTGCGGTCGTTGTCGAACGCGAGCGCGGCGTCACCCTCGTAGGCCTTCTCCTGCTGGTCCGCATCCGCGATCTGCTTGATACCCGGCAGCAGCGAGTCCAACGTGTCATGACTCACCGCACTGCACGGCCCCGGCAGCGTGCGGTACTTCCCCGGCTGCGCCACGACACTCGCCGTACCCGCCTCACCCGGGTTCGCGTCATCCGTCGCGCCGCCACCGCCCGAACCGCCTGTGCAGCCTGCCAGCAGCGCCACAAGGAACGCGGCGACGCCGGATACGTACGCCTTCCGCTGCACGGTCGGCTCCTCTCGACGGTGGCTCTGTGGCCGTTCCTGGGCCGGGTCTACCAGTGTCCCCGCTGGTTAATCGCTTGCCGCGCGGGGGCGTCTCCTGGGCACCATGTGTATCGCACGCACTGCCGTGGACGCCGGTCCGTTGTCCTTTTTCATCGACCTTGGCGCCGGTTTTGCGGTCTAAGACTTCTGTCATGTTTTCGGGGGAATGAGGATGATATGTCGTACGTAGAGATGCCGGGCGCGAAGGTCCCGATCCGCATGTGGACCGACCCGACGACGGTCGAGGACGTGGCCCTGCAGCAGCTCCGCAATGTCGCGACGCTGCCGTGGATCAAGGGCCTGGCGGTCATGCCGGACGTGCATTACGGGAAGGGCGCGACGGTCGGGTCCGTCATCGCGATGCAGGGGGCTGTGTGTCCTGCGGCGGTGGGGGTGGACATCGGCTGCGGGATGTCTGCCGTCAAGACATCGCTGACCGCCAATGATCTGCCGGGGGATCTTTCGCGGCTGCGGTCGAAGATCGAGCAGGCTATTCCGGTGGGGCGCGGGATGCATGACGATCCCGTGGACCCCGGGCGGCTGCACGGGTTCGGTACGGCCGGGTGGGAGGACTTCTGGGGGCGGTTCGACGGGATCGCCGAAGCGGTCAAATTCCGTCATGAACGTGCTGAAAAGCAGATGGGTACGCTCGGAAGCGGCAACCATTTCGTCGAAGTGTGCACAGATACGACCGGTTCCGTTTGGTTGATGCTGCACTCGGGATCGCGGAACATCGGCAAGGAACTCGCAGAGTTCCACATCGGCGTGGCCCAGAAGCTCCCGCACAACCAGGGCCTGGTCGACCGTGACCTCGCTGTCTTCGTGGCGGACACCCCGCAGATGGCGGCCTACCGGAACGACCTCTTCTGGGCGCAGGAGTACGCGAAGTACAACCGCACCCTGATGATGGCGCTCCTGAAGGACGTGATCCGCAAGGAGTTCCGGAAGGCGAAGCCGACCTTCGAGCCCGAGATCAGTGCTCATCACAACTACGTTGCCGAAGAGCGCTACGAGGGCATGGACCTGCTCGTCACCCGCAAGGGCGCGATCCGCGCAGGTTCCGGCGAGTACGGGATCATCCCCGGTTCCATGGGCACGGGCTCGTACATCGTGAAGGGCCTCGGCAACGAGAAGGCCTTCAACTCGGCGTCGCACGGCGCGGGTCGGCGCATGAGCCGCAACGCGGCGAAGCGGCGGTTCTCGACGAAGGACCTGGAGGAGCAGACGCGGGGCGTGGAGTGCCGTAAGGACTCCGGTGTCGTGGACGAGATCCCGGGGGCATACAAGCCGATCGAGCAGGTCATTGACCAGCAGCGGGACCTCGTAGAGGTCGTGGCGAAGCTGAAGCAGGTTGTTTGCGTCAAGGGCTGACACGGCTGAAGGCTGTGCGCGCCCATGGGGCCCGAACCATCCGGTTCGGGCCCCATTCCGTCAATGGAGCCGTTTCTCCAGCAGCGTCACCGCGTAGGGGCTGCCCAACCCGCCGTCCTTTACCCGCTGTTCGCCGACCACCGTGTAGCCCGCCGACTCGTAGTACGTGCGCAGGCGCGGGTTGGAGGCCAGGCAGTCGAGGCGGGCGTATGGGCGGCCTGTGGCGGCGATGCGGGACTCTGCCTCCGCCAGCATTCGGCGGCCTGTTCCGGGCGGAGCCGTGTGCGGGGTCGTCATCAGGCGGTGGATGTAGCCCGCGTCGGCGGGGCGGGGGCCCCAGGCTGCCGGGTCGTCCCACCAGAGTTCCCAGGCGCCGGCGAGGTGGGGGCCTGCGTGGGCCAGCCAGACCTCGCCCTGTTCCATGCGGGTGCGGAAGTGGCTCTCGTCCTTTTCGCCCGGCTTCCATTGGTCGATGCCTTGCGCCTGCTGCCAGAGCGCGGCCGTGTCGCGGAGGCGGACGAGGGTGGGGGCGTCGGGTGGGGTCGCCTTGCGGAGGGTCAGGGGTGGCCAGGTGGTGGGGCGGGGTTCCAGGAGGGCTGTGCGGAGGGTTGTCGCCAAGGCTTCTGCGTCCAGGGACAGTTCCCGTGCCACGTAGTCCTCGATCGAGCCGTAGCGCGCCTTCATGGCTGCGAGGAAGGTGCGCATCACCGTCTGCGGGGCCCGGCCGAAGCCCGGCCAGGTCGGTTCGCGGCCGTCGTTCCTCGACTTCCAGCTGGCCAGGATGCCGGGTGTGGCCAGTTCGGTGAGGCTGTAGTCCTCGATGATGGTCGTTTCCGGGATGCCCAGCAACGTCAGGATCAGCGCGGCCAGTTGGCCCGTGCGGTCCTTGCCCGAGGCGCAGTGGAAGACAAGAGGCTCTGCCGACTCCGCTGCCTCCGCCACCAGTTCCAGGGCCCGGCGGATCTCCTTCACGCCGTCCTCCGCCACCTCCATGTAGCGCTCCGCCAGGTACGGCCCGGGGTCGAGGCCGGGGGCCTGGACGGCCTGGTCGTAGGCGCGGTGTTCGATGCTGAGGTTGTGGTACGTGAAGGAGGGGGCGGCCGGGACACGCCCGCGGGCGTCGGCCTCCCAGGGGTGGCGGAGGTCGATGACCGTGCGGATGCCGAGGGCGAGGAAGTGGGACCAGTCCTCCGTGCCCTGCCGCAGCTTGCCCAGCGAGTCGGCCCGGTACAGGCGTCCGGGGCGGATCCGGTGGCCGTCGGGGGTCGAATAGCCGCCCAGGTCACGGAAGTTGTGCAGCCCGTCGAAAGGTATGTGTCTGTCCACAGGCTGTGACTCTACGTTGCTGTACGTCTACTTCGCGTGCAGTACCGCGTAGATCATCACGAAGGCCACGATGTGGATGCCGAAGAGGAAGTACGCGAGGTAGTACCACACGTAGCGTTCGCGTTTCTTCTCCAGCTGCAGGCGTTGCTGTTCGGCCTCCCGCTGGGCGTCATCCGTCATCACAGTTCCCTGTGGACCTTCGTGTTCGACGCCTGGGCGCGCGGGCGCAGGACCAGGAGGTCGACGTTGACGTGGTGGGGGCGGGTGACGGCCCAGGTGATGGTGTCCGCGACGTCGTCGGCCGTGAGGGGTTCGGCCACGCCCTCGTAGACCTTCGTGGCCTTCTCCTGGTCGCCGCCGAAGCGGGTGAGGGCGAACTCGTCGGTCTTGACCATGCCGGGGGCGATCTCGATGACGCGGACCGGCTGGCCGACGATTTCGAGGCGGAGGGTCTCGGCGAGGACGTGCTCGCCGTGCTTGGCGGCGACATAGCCCGCGCCGCCCTCGTAGGTGCCGAGGCCGGCGGTGGAGGAGAGCACGACGACCGTGCCGTCGCCGCTTGCGACCAGCTTCGGGAGCAGGGCCTGGGTGATGTTCAGGGTGCCGATGACGTTCGTCTCGTACATGGCGCGCCAGTCGGCCGGGTCGCCGGTGGCGACGGGGTCGGCGCCGAGTGCGCCGCCCGCGTTGTTGACCAGGACGCCGATCGTCTTGAAGGCGGTGGCGAACTCGTCCACGGCCGTGCGGTCGGTGACGTCGAGCTGGTACGCCGTGGCCTGGTGGCCCGCCGCGTTGATCTCTTCCGCCAGCGCCTCGATACGGTCCTTGCGGCGGGCGGTGAGGACGACCCGGTAGCCGGCCGCGGCGAGCTGCCGGGCCGTGGCGGCGCCGATTCCGCTGCTCGCACCGGTCACGACGGCGATGCGGGAGGCGGCGGACGGTGCGGGTGCCATGCGGTGCTCCTGGTGTTGGGTCGGCGGTCGGGTCCGTCCAGCGTAGGCGAGGCTCAGCCGCCGTTGCGCGGTGCCCACATGATGAGAGCCATGCCGGCCAGGCACACCAGCGCGCCCGTCACGTCCCAGCGGTCGGGGCGGTAGCCGTCGGCGACCATGCCCCACAGGATCGAGCCGGCGACGAAGATGCCGCCGTATGCGGCGAGGATGCGGCCGAAGTGGGCGTCGGGCTGGAAGGTGGCGACGAAGCCGTAGGCGCCGAGGGCGAGGATGCCGCCGGTGATCCACAGCCAGCCGCGGTGTTCCCGGACGCCCTGCCAGACCAGCCAGGCGCCGCCGATCTCGAAGAGGGCGGCGACGACGAAGAGGGCGGCGGAGCGGGCGACGAGCATGCCAGCAGCTTGGCATGTCTGCGGCCGTCGGCAGTTGTGCTGTCACCTGTTGGACGGCGCCTGTCCCGCGCTCCGCGTGGGATACATCCGTACGACTGCGTGGAGTGAGGAGTGGCGGTATGCGGAGGATGCGGGTTCCTGTGGTCGGGGCTGCCGCTCTGGGGGTGGTGCTGGCGGCGGCTCTGCCGGGCGGTGCCGTCGGTGCTCCGGAGGCCGATCTTGCGTATCACGGTGTTGTGTCCATGGTCGGCGGCCGGGTGGACCTGCGGCTCACGCCGCGCAATTACGGGCCGTCCGCCGTGCCGGACGCGACGGTGCGGCTGCGCTGGTCGGTGGCGCCGGTGAACAGGCAGAGCCTGCCGGCCGGGTGTGTGCGGTCGGAGGCGCGGGTGATGCTGTGCCGGGTGGGGGCGCTGGCCGCGAAGGCGGTGGCCCGGCAGATCCGGTTGCGGGTACGGCTGGGGGGCGCGCCGTCCGAGGTGCGGGTGGAGATCGACACGGCGTGGAACGGGGGGACCGTGGACCGCCATCGGCACAACGACCGGGAGCGGGTGCTGGTGCTCGGTACCGGGGACGAGTACTCCTTCTAGGGAGGCTGCGTCGTACGATCCCTGCACGGCGCAGACGAAGTGGGGCGAAGGAGGAGCGGGGCATGGCCGGGAACGTGCGGGAGCGGCTGCTCGACGAGCTGGCCGGTGTCTCGCGTCGCTATATCGCCTCGTACGCCCTCTTCAACCAGGCCGTGGCCGACCATCTGGGGCTGCACCCCACGGATCTGCAGTGTCTGAATCTGCTGACGCTGGAGCGCGGGCCGGTGACCAGCGGCCGGATTGCGGAGATGACGGGGCTGACGACCGGGTCGGCGACGCGGCTGGTGGACCGGCTGGAGAAGGCGGGCTACGTCGTACGGGAGCGGGACGCGGAGGACCGGCGGCGGGTGCTGGTGGTGACCGTGCCGGAGCGGATCGCCGAGTTCGGGCGGATGTGGGAGCGGCTGGGCGGCGGCTGGTCCGCCCTCTTCGAGGAGCTGGACGACGCCGAACTCGCTGTGGTCATCGGGCACATGCGGCGCACGGTGGAGTTCGGCTCCCGGCAGGTTGCGCGGCTGCGGGCGGGTGAGGTCTAGGCGCCGGTGGCGTCGTAGCGCTCGCGTGCCTCGTGGACCTCGTCGAAGTGGGTCTCGGCCCAGGTTTTCACCGCGGTGAGCAACTGGGCGAGGCTGCCGCCGAGTTGGGTGAGTTCGTAGTCGACGCGGACCGGTACGGACGGGGTGACCGTGCGGGTGAGGATGCCGTCGCGTTCCAGTGAACGCAGTGTCTGCGTGAGCATCTTGGGGCTGACGCCCGCGATCTTGCGGCTGAGGTCGCTGTAGCGCATGGGTCCGGAGGTGAGGGCCGCGAGGACGAGGCTGACCCATTTGTCGCTGAGGCGGTCGAGGAGCTGGTTGGTGGGGCAGGCGCGGAGGAACGCGTCGTACTCCACGCGGGCCTGTTCGCGCTTCTGGGCCGCGGTCATGGTCGCCATGGCTCTCCTCCCGGTGAGGTAGGCACCTGCGGGTAACTACTTCCTCCTGGATAGTAACTCTTCCTAGGGTTGTTGCACGCACAGCGAAACCATTCGAAGAGTCTTGTTACGGGAGAAACAACCATGCGTGCTGCAGTGGTGAGGACGTTCGGCGGGCCCGAGGCCGTGGAGGTCGTGGACGTGGATGTGCCCGAGCCGGCGGCCGGGCAGGTGCGGATCAGGGTCGCGGCGGCCGCGCTGAACCCGGTGGACGCGGGGGTGCGGGCCGGTGCCTTCGGGGGTGCGGGCAAGCAGATCGGGTTCGGCTGGGACGTCGCCGGGACGGTGGACGCGACGGGAGTGGCCACTGCGTGGAGCGTCGGCGACGAGGTGGTGGCGCTGGATTACGGCATGGTGCAGCCGCTGGGCACGCACGCCGAGTACGTCGTCGTCGACACGGACGCGGTGGCCAAGGCGCCGGCCACGGTGGACGCCGTGCACGCGGCGACGCTGCCGCTGAACGCCCTGACCGCCGTACAGGCCCTGGATCTGCTGGAGCTCGAGCCGGGGCAGTCGCTGCTGGTGACGGGGGCCGCGGGTGCGGTCGGCGGGTTCGCCGTCCAGCTCGCCGCCCGTCGGGGGGTGGCCGTGACCGCGCTGGCCAGGGAGGACGACGAGGAGCTCGTACGGTCCCTGGGGGCCGCGCACTTCACGTCCGGTGCCGTCGGGACGGGGAGCGTCGACGCCGTGCTGGACGCGGCGGTCCTCGGTGAGGCGGCTCTGGAGTGGGTGCGGGACCGGGGCGCGTATGTCGGCGTCATCCCGCAGGCGGCCCCGGCGTCCGTGCGCGGTGTGCGGACCGGTGCGGTGGAGGTGAGCGCCGACGGGGCGCGGCTGGCCGAGCTGGCGGGGCTGGTGGACGAGGGGGTGCTGACGCTGCGGGTGGCCGAGACGTACGCCCTGGAGGATGCGGCGAAGGCGCACGCCCGCCTCGCGGAGGGCGGGGTGCGCGGCCGGTTGGTTCTGCTCCCCTAGGTCCTGTCTAGTGGTCCCCCTCGGGGGGGCCTTGCGCGGCAGCAGCCGTACGAGGGGCAGGCAGAGGGTGACGGCCGCGGCGACCACGGCGAGGCTCGCCAGCAGGGCGTGGGTCTCGCCGCCGTCGACCGCTTGGAAGTACACGGTCGTCACGGTTGCCGCGCCGATGGCGTTGGCGAGCTGCTGCACCGCGTTGAGGGAGCCGCTTGCGCTGCCGGCCTCGTCGGGGGCGATGTCGCCGATGGTGACGTCGTAGACCGTGCCGAAGCAGGTGCCCATGCCGAGGCCGGTCAGCAGGAGGGGCGGGACGAGGGTCCAGCCGGACCCTTCGGGGAGGAGGGCGAGCCAGCCGCAGCCGCCCAGGATCATCAGCAGTCCGGCGACGACGAGCCGTCGGCCGTAGGTGTGGATCAGCCGGTAGCAGGCGATGGACGCGACGACGATGCCCGCGGAGAGCGGGATCAGGCCGAGTGCGGTGCCGGCGGGGGAGCGGCCGAGGCCGCGCTGGAGGTGGAGGGAGACCACGTAGAGGAGGCCGGCGACCGCGGCGAAGGCGAGCACGCCGAGGATCAGGCCCGAGGTGAAGCCGCGGTTGCGCAGCAGGGTCGGGCGGATCAGGGGTTCGGCGGCGGTGCGCTGGCGGTGGCAGAAGGCGGCGAACAGCGCGAGGCCGAGGAGGAGCAGGGCGAGCGGGCGGGAGGTCCAGTCGGACGCCGAGCCGTCGATGAGGCCGCCGAGCAGGCCGAGCATCGCGCCGCCGAGCAGGGCCGCACCCGGGACGTCCACGGAGACGGAAGGGTCGCCGGTGTCGCGGGGGAGCAGTCGGGCGGCGGCGAGCAGGGCCGCGCCGCCGAGGAGCAGGTTGATCAGGAACATGGGGCGCCAGCCGAGGCCCGCGAAGTCCGCGTCGACGAGGAAGCCGGCGAGGATCGGGCCGCCGACCGCGGACAGGCCCATGACGGGCCCGAACAGGCTGAACGCCTTGCCGATCTCCTCGCGCGGCCAGGTCGCGCCGAGGATGCCGAAGCCCTGCGGGATGACGAGCGCCCCGAAGGCGCCCTGGACGAGCCGGGCGACGACGAGCGCGGTCGGGTTGGGGGCGAGCCCGCAGGCCAGTGAAGCGGCGACGAACCCGGCGAGTCCGGTGAGGAACAGCCGCCGGCGCCCGTACTTGTCGCCGAGCCGCCCGCCGGGCACCAGCAGCACGCCGAGTGCGAGGGCGTAGGAGGCGCCGAGCCACTGGACGAGACTCGCGCCGCCGCCGAGGTCCAGGGTGATGGTGGGGGCGGCGATGTTGGTGATCGTCGCGTCGAGGAGGTCGAGGACGTCGGCGGCGAGCACGACGGCGAGGACGGCCCAGCGGGCACGGGCGGAGAACGGAGGACTTTCTGTTGCGTTACGAAGAATCTGTGTCACGCAGATAAATATCCGCAGGGAGCCGACTGGCGTCAAGGGGATTTCGTCAGCCGGAGATTCTGGCTGCGTAGGCGGTCGGCGGTACACCGACCGTGGCCGTGAAGTCCCGTACCAGATGGGCCTGGTCGGCATAGCCGAGCTCGGCCGCCAGGGCCGCCCAGTCGACCTCGCGGTCCGTCTCCGCGTGCTCCAGGGCCTCGTGGATGCGGTAGCGCAGGATGACCCACTTCGGACCCACGCCGACGTACCCGGCGAACAGCCGCTGCAGCAGCCGTACGGACATCCCCTCGGCGCGGGCGAAGTCGGCGACGCGGCGGATCGTGCGGTCCGTGCGGATGCGCTCGACCAGCGTCATCGCCAGGTCGGCCTGGGGGTCGGGGCGGGGGGAGAGGGAGAGCAGGAAGGTGTCGAGGGCGGCGATCCGGGTGTCCTCGTCGGCCGGGGTGAGGACGGCCGCGAGATCCGCGGTCGGGAAGGCCTCGGGGAAGCGGACCCGTCGGCCCGTCCACTCGCTCACCGCCTGCCCGGGCGCGAAGGGGCGGAAGCCGCCGGGCCGGAACTTGATGCCGCACACCCGGCCGCGCCCCTCCAGCTTCTGCGCGAAGAGCCCCTGCTGGACGCCGGCGACCTCGACGAACGGCTCCTGGTCCGCGAACTGCTGGAAGACGATGTGGACCGCGGGGTGCGGGACCACGTGCGAGACGTACGGCTCGTCCAGGTCCCAGTCGATCAGCCAGTAGTGCTCCACATGGCGGCGCAGTGGCTCGGCGGGATCCGGGCGGCGGAAGTCCACGCGCGCGAGGAAGTCCGCGGCGCCGACGATGCCTCGGGTGTCACGGCGTGGGGCGGCCATGTCGGGATCGTAGGACGGAGCACTGACAATCGCCGGAATAAGGGGGCGGGGGCGACCGTTGAGCGGCTATAGTTGAACGGTCAACAACTTGGAGGTTGAGCGACCATGCAGTTCGGGATCTTCAGCGTCGGCGACGTCACGCCGGACCCGACCACCGGGCGTACGCCGACCGAGCGCGAGCGCATCAAGGCCATGGTCGCCATCGCGCTGAAGGCCGAGGAGGTCGGCCTCGACGTCTTCGCGACCGGTGAGCACCACAACCCGCCGTTCGTGCCGTCCTCGCCGACCACGATGCTCGGCCATGTCGCGGCGCAGACGAAGAAGCTGATCCTCTCCACCTCCACGACCCTCATCACCACCAACGATCCGGTGAAGATCGCCGAGGACTTCGCGATGCTCCAGCACCTGGCCGACGGCCGGGTGGACCTGATGATGGGCCGTGGCAACACCGGACCGGTGTATCCGTGGTTCGGCCAGGACATCCGCGAGGGCATCAATCTCGCGATCGAGAACTACGCCCTCCTGCGCCGGCTGTGGCGCGAGGACGTCGTGAACTGGGAGGGGAAGTTCCGCACACCGCTGCAGGGCTTCACGTCGACGCCGCGGCCGCTGGACGGTGTCCCGCCGTTCGTCTGGCACGGCTCGATCCGCTCGCCCGAGATCGCCGAGCAGGCCGCGTACTACGGCGACGGCTTCTTCCACAACAACATCTTCTGGCCGGCCGACCACACCAAGCGGATGGTCGAGCTGTACCGGGCCCGCTATGCGCACTACGGGCACGGCACCCCCGAGCAGGCGATCGTGGGCCTCGGCGGGCAGGTGTTCATGCGGCACAACTCGCAGGACGCGGTGCGGGAGTTCCGGCCGTACTTCGACAACGCGCCGGTCTACGGCCACGGGCCCTCCCTGGAGGACTTCACGGATCAGACGCCGCTCACCGTCGGCTCCCCGCAGCAGGTGATCGAGAAGACCCTGTCCTTCCGGGAGTACGCCGGTGACTACCAGCGCCAGCTGTTCCTGGTGGACCACGCCGGGCTGCCGCTGAAGACCGTGCTGGAGCAGCTCGACCTGCTGGGCGAGGAGGTCGTGCCGGTGCTGCGCAAGGAGTTCGCCGCCCGGCGTCCGGCGGACGTGCCTCAGGCGCCGACGCACGCGTCGCTGCTGGCCGCCGCGGAGAAGAAGGAGGCTGCCGTATGAAGCTCGTCGTCGTCTCGGCGGGGCTGAGTGTCCCGTCGTCCACCCGGCTGCTGGGCGACCGGCTGGCCGCGGCCGTGGGTCGGCGGACCCCGGTCGACATCGAGGTCGTCGAGCTGCGCGACCTCGCGGTGGAGATCGCGCACAACTTCACCAACGGGTTCCCGGGGCGGAAGCTCTCCGCCGCGCAGGAGGCGGTGACCGGGGCCGACGGCCTCGTGGTCGTCACCCCCGTCTTCTCGGCGTCGTACAGCGGGCTGTTCAAGTCCTTCTTCGACGTGCTCGACAAGGACGCACTGGCGGGCAAGCCGGTGCTGATCGCGGCGACCGGCGGCACGGCCCGGCACTCCCTGGTGCTGGAGCACGCGCTGCGTCCGCTGTTCGCGTATCTGCGCGCCGTGGTCGTGCCGACCGGGGTGTACGCCGCGTCGGAGGACTGGGGCGCCCAGGGCCTGGACGGGCGGATCGAACGGGCGGCGGGAGAGCTGGCGGGGCTGATGACCGGGCTCACCGCCGAGCGGGAGGAACCCGGGTTCGTTCCCTTCGAGCAGCAGCTGGCCGCCCTGCGGCCCACAGGGTGAGAAGACGGTAGGGGCGCGGCCTTGGTTGCGCCTCAGGGGTGAGAGGCCAGTAAGAAGGGCCCCGGGTGAGCTGCTCATCACGTCGCAGCACTCGGGGCCCTTGGCACACTGGGGGCGTGCCCCAAACTGTGCTGCTCGCCGAAGACGACCGCGCCATCCGCCACGCCCTGGAGCGCGCCCTGAGCCTGGAGGGCTACCAGGTCACCGCGGTCGCCGACGGCGTCGAGGCGCTGGCGCAGGCCCACAAGACCCCGCCGGACGTGCTCCTGCTCGACGTCATGATGCCCGGCATCGACGGACTGCAGGTCTGCCGGGTGCTGCGCGCCGAGGGCGACCGCACGCCGATCCTCATGCTCACCGCGCTCGTCGAGACCGCCGACCGCATCGCGGGCCTGGACGCGGGCGCCGACGACTACGTGGTCAAGCCGTTCGACGTCGAGGAGGTCTTCGCGCGGCTGCGCGCGCTGCTGCGCCGGACCAGCCCGGACCCCGGGGCCCTGGCCGACGTGCCCAAGGAGCTGCCCGCGGTCTCCGACCGGCAGATCGAGGCCGCCGGACTGCGCATGGACGTACAGGCGCGGCGCGCCTGGCGCGGCGAGCGGGAGCTGGAGCTGACGCGGACCGAGTTCGAGCTGCTGGAACTGCTCGTGCGGAACGCCGGAATCGTCCTCGACCACTCCACCATCTACGACCGCATCTGGGGCTACGACTTCGGGCCCGGTTCCAAGAACCTCGCCGTGTACGTCGGCTATCTGCGCCGCAAGCTCGACGAGCCGGGCGCGCCCGCGCTGATCCACACGGTGCGCGGTGTGGGTTACGTGCTGCGGGAAGACTAGTGGGCAGGATCAGGCGGCTGCTGGCGAGAAGGCGGCCCGGGCTGGTCTCCCTGCGCACCACGTTCGCGGTGTCGTTCGCGGCGGTCACCGCTGCCGTCACGGTGCTGGTCGGTGTGCTGTCGTACGGCGCCGCGGCCCGGCTGGTCCGGGTGGACCAGGAGTCCGTGTTCGACCAGGTCGTGCAGGACCTGCAGGACGAGGTGATCCAGCACCGGATGACGCCCGAGGACTTCTCCGTGTCGGCGCCGGGGCACGACATCGTACGGCCCGCCCGTACGGATGTGCAGGTGCTGGGGCCGGACGGCAAGGTCGTCGACGCCGGCAGTCCGGGGCTGCCGATCACCGGCCACGACCGGGCGATCGCGGCCGACGAGATCGCGGGGAAGACGCAGGAGTACAAGGACGTCGGCGTCGACACGGACGTCTACCGCATCGCGACCGTCTCCCTCGGCAACGGGCGGGGCGCGGTGCAGGTCGCGCAGGAGTTCAGCGACACCGAGGACCTGCTGCGGGCGCTGCAGCAGCGCACGCTGATCCTGATGTGCGCGGTGGTGATCGCGGCGGGCCTGTTCGGCTGGTGGCTGGCGCGGCGCATCACCCGCCGTCTGATCCTGCTGACCTCGGCCGCGGAGGACGTAGCCCGCACCCGGCGGCTCGGCATCGAGGTGCCCGTCACCGGCTACGACGAGGTGGGCCGCCTCGGCCGCGCCTTCGACCGGATGCTGGGCCGCCTCGCCCAGTCGGAGGAGGACCAGCGGCGCCTGGTCCAGGACGCGGGCCACGAACTCCGTACGCCGCTCACCTCGCTCCGTACGAACATCTCCCTGCTGCGCCGGATCGACGAACTGCCTCCGGCCACCCGTGACGAGCTGGTCGCGGATCTGGGCCAGGAGGCGCGCGAACTGACCGACCTGGTCAACGAGCTGGTGGACCTGGCGGCCGGGCAGTCCGACACCGAGCCGCTGCAGCGGGTCGACCTCGCGGACATCGCGGAGGACGTGGCCGGGCTCGCCCGGCGCCGCTGGGGGTCCCCCCGCTCGGAGAGTGGGGGAGGGCGGCAGATCACGGTCCGGGCGAGCGGCGACACGACGACCGACGGCCGGCCCGGGATGCTGCAGCGCGCGATCTCCAACCTCGTCGAGAACGCGGCCAAGTTCGACCGTGACGGCACCGGACCCATCGAGATCGCCGTGTCCGGTCCCGCCCGCGCGGGCACGGTCCGTGTGGAGATCCTCGACCGGGGCCCCGGGATCGCGGACGGCGACCTGATCCGCATCTTCGACCGCTTCTACCGCGCGGCCGACGCACGCTCCCTGCCCGGGTCCGGGCTGGGCCTGTCGATCGTGCGGGAGGTCGCCATGGCGCACGGCGGGGCGCCGTTCGCGGTACAGCGGGAGGGGGGCGGAGCGGTGATCGGGTTCACCGTCGGAGGGGTGCCGGGGAGCGGGGCGGGCGCCGGGGGGTGACGCCGCCTCTCCTGCCAGGGGACTGGAACAGGCCATTCCGCTCAACCCCATTTAACTCTCAAGCTGTCATGACATACTCGCGATCCGGCGTGTGATCGTCCCCCTGAGTGTTGGGAAAGCGATTGCCGGTGAACGTGAGAAGCCATCTGCTGGAGCAGTCGTGAGCCGGCAGCGGGGACGTCCCGAGCGGCCGCTCGATCCCGACGCGGGGCCGGTGCAGCGCTTCGCGCATGAGCTGCGGTCACTGCGGGCCCGGGCCGGCTCCCCGTCGTACCGGACGATGTCCGGGCAGGCCCGCGTGTCGGTGGCCGCGCTGTCGCGGGCGGCCTCGGGCGAACGGCTGCCGTCGGTGGCGGTGGTGCGCGCGTACGCGCAGGCCTGCGGGGCCGATCCGGACGTCTGGCAGGACCGATTACGGGCGGCGGCCGAGGAGGTCGCGGCCTGCGGAGCGGCGGAGGGGGAGTCGCCGTACCAGGGCCTGGCCCGGTTCGAACCGGGCGACCAGGAACTGTTCTTCGGCCGGGACGCGCTCGCCGAGGACGCCGTGCAGCTGATGAAGGAGCACCGGTTCGCGGTGCTGCTCGGCGCGTCCGGCAGCGGCAAGTCCTCGCTGCTGCGGGCCGGAGTCATGCCCCGGCTGGAGCGGGTGGTGGACGAAGCGGGCTGCGGCGCTCGGCTGCGGCTGATCACGCCCGGCGCCCGGCCCGCCGCCACCCACGGCCGGCTGCTGGCACCGGGCCGGACGAGCCCCACCGGGTGGTCGTGGTCGACCAGTTCGAGGAGATCTTCACGCTCTGCCGGGACCGCTCCGAACGGTGGCGGTTCGTCGACCAGTTGCTCGCCGCCAAGGACGCGGACGGCCGGCTGCGCGTGGTCGTCGCGGTCGGGGCCGGCTTCCACAGCCGGTGCGTGGAGCACCCCGGGCTCGCCCAGGCGCTGCGGCACACCACGCTGTCGGTCGGGCCGATGACCCGGGAGGAACTGCGGGACGCGGTCGTCAGACCGGCCACGGCAGCGGGCGGCGGCTCCGCCTCGGGCGATCCGGACGCCCCGACGCCCTCGTCGCTGAAGAAGGCGTACGGCGCCACTCTCACCGGCGCGGGCACCTCGGCGACCGCCGACGTGCCGGCCCTGCGCAGCACGCCGGCCGCCCGCCGCGGCGGCACGGACCTGGCTGCGGTCCAGGGGCCTGCTCGGCTGACCCCCTCACTCGTACCTCACTCGTACTTCACTCGTACAGAACGGTGACAGCGAAATGCGTGACCTCAGAAGGAAGTTCGCCATAGCGGCACTCGCCACAGGGGCCGCCCTCAGCGGTCTCGCCCTCCCGACGACGGCCGGCGCCGAGTCGGTCTCCGCCGTACAGATCACGGTCTGCAACGACGCCGGCGTGACGCAGGTGTTCTGGGTCAAGGGCTACAACCAGCACGACGACTGGGTCGGCTCCCCGATCTGGACCGCCAACGCGGGTACCTGCGCCACCGGTTGGGACTACTGGTGGAAGCAGAACTCCTCGGTCGAGCTCCACCACAAGCCCGGTAGCGCCGGCTGGACCTGGAAGCAGCAGTACGTCCCCAGGACGAAGGACCGGACGACGACGTTCCATCTGTCGTAGACGGCAGACCGCAGGCACGGCACGGATTGCTTCGCCTGCTCAGGCGCGTCACACGCACAGGAAAGCATGACAAAGGCGGGGTCCGAAAACCCCGCCCGAAATCAGTGAAACCCTGCCGTAGGCCTCGTGCCTCTCAGTGCAGGCAGAGGCAGAACGGATGGCCGGCCGGGTCCGCGTAGACCCGCCAGTTGGCCTCCGGGTGGAGCTGGTCCGTCCGCTCCAGGACGGTCGCGCCCAGGGCGAGCGCCCGCTTCTCCTCTCCGTCGAGGTCGTCCACGTCGAAGTCCAGGTGGAGCTGCTGGGGACGCTCCTGGCCGGGCCATTCGGGCGGCCGGTAGCCG
Source organism: Streptomyces sp. NRRL S-646 (assembly GCF_000720765.1). Classification (GTDB taxonomy): domain Bacteria; phylum Actinomycetota; class Actinomycetes; order Streptomycetales; family Streptomycetaceae; genus Streptomyces. The sequence goes on along the minus strand of NZ_JODC01000018.1, from coordinate 151,683 downwards.
TCGACCCGCTGGCAGGCCAGCGGTGTCCCCTCGAACCCGTGCACCTCGACCCAGTCGGGCTCCCCCGAGTCCATGACCACCCGGCCACCGAGCAGCTCCGCGTAGAACTCCGCGAGCCGTACCGGATCGGCACAGTCCAGCGCGACCGCCTGCAGCTTTCGAATCACTTACGACACCTCTCGCTCTCCGACCGCTTCCGCGGCGCCCCGTACGGAGCGGGCGTACCCGCCACCACAGCGGGTATGCGCGACGGCACACCGGATCGCCGCCGGGCTTCACCCGGAAGCCGGAGACCTCGTCAGCAGGATGCGTCCGCTCGCGCCCGCGAACACCAGGCCGGCCACCATGCAGACGAGGCTGAGGGCAGGGCCGGAGGCCCAGTGCACGTGGGCGGCGCGACAGGCGAGGACGACGGCCACGGCGGCCGCGGTGGCGGGCAGCGCGAGGAGGGCGGGGCGGGTTCGGGTCAGGTCGTCCTCGGCGAGGGCACCCAGCACGCCGACCCCGAGGGCGAGCGCCCAGACGCCGAGCGCCTGTGCGTCGAGACGGCCCGTGTCCCAGGGGACGAAGGCGGCCCAGAAGCCGGGGCGGACGAGCAGACCGGTGCCGATGCCCAGCCACACCGAGCCCAGGACGGCCAGGGGCGGTTTCGACCAGCCGGGCAGGGGCACGACGGACGCGGTGAGCGGTTCGGCGGCGGTGCGGTGCTGCAGGGTCAGCGAGACGACGGCCCAGACGCACAGCAGGCCCAGTACGAAGATCCAGCCCAGGCTGAACAGCACGGAGAGGACGGGACCGCCCTCGGCGATGTACAGCCGCCGGGCGTTGAGCAGGGTCACGGCGAACAGCCCGACCAGGACGATCGCCAAGGGATAGAGGAGCGTGCGGGCCTCCTCCCAGTGTCCCGCCCGGCCGACGGCGAACAGCGCCGGCGCGGTGCCCAGCATGGCCGCGCCGACGAGGCCCTGGTTCAGCGACTCGGGCGACGGCCAGGCGCCGAAGACATGGCCGGTGAGGCCGACGGCCGCCAGGAGTCCGCCGACGAGGAGGCTGGTCACCGCCACCGCGGTGGCGAGCATGGCCACTCCCGCGGTCAGCGGGCGTCCGCCGGAGGCTGCGCGGGTGGGGGCGTCGGATGCGTGCGGCATGGGGTTCCGTTTCCGGGGCTACGGGACGGGGACGCGGGAGTCAGGCCTGGTGCTGATGGCAGGGTCGGCGGTCGCCCGCCTGCGCAGCTCACGGGCGTACATGACGCGCAGGCTGACCACCGAGGTCGCGGCGGTGGCGAGGACGCCGCAGCCGATGGTGATGCCGGCGGACAGCGCCGTGGGGAGGTCGAGGCCGAGGGTGCGTTCGAACAGCGGGGTCGCACCGGCCGACAGCACGGGGGCCAGACACAGCGCCGTCAGATGCAGCCGCCACTCCTCCCGGGCCCAGGTGCGCCCCTGCCGCCCCGCGCGCCGGGCGCCGGCGGCCATGACGACGTAGGTGACGGCGTACGGCAGCAGGTAGGCGACGAGCAGCCGCCGTCCCGTCGCCCCGAAGCCGAGGCACGAGTGGACGATCCAGGCCAGGGCGGCGGCACCGGCAAGGTGGGCCGCGGCCAGTACCGGCAGCGGTGCCCACGACCCGGACACCCCGTCGAGGACCGTACGACGGTCGAGCGTGCGCGAGGCGATGAGCGCGCCGAACGCGACCAGCGACCCCAGATGCATGATCGCCACCTGGTTGATCTCGGCCATGGACAGCCCCGGCAGCAGCAACGGCAGCCCGCCCCACTCCAGGCGCAGCAGGGGCGCGGTCAGCAGAAAGCCGTAGCAGAGCAGCATCCACCGCTGGTGCAGATCCGGGAACCCGCCGACGGCGGCCAGGATGCCGAAGCTCACGCTCAGCACCGTGCCCACCAGGATGGTGGCGAGCACGAGCCAGAACGCGGCCCCGCTGAAGGCGTCCTCGGGAGCGGTACGGGCGAGATAGATTCCGGCGCCCGCCATCGAGGCGTACACGGTGACCGCGAAGACCACACCGAGCACGCGATGCAGCCGCCTGCGCCGCCGTGCCGCGGTCAGCAGCTGCGCGGGCCCGAGCAGCATGAGCACACCGCCGAGCACCGAGTGCACGATCATCGGCAGCAGGCTGTGCCGGTAGTGCCGGATCCGGGTGGCCAGGGCGTCCGCGACGTAGCTCGGCGACACGGCGCGGCCCAGCAGCCACTCGCCGAACGCGGGGGCGCCGGGGCGGGCGTAGGGCCACAGCTCGGTCATCGCGACCGGCGCATACGCGACGCACACGACCGTCACCGCAATCGCGGCGCCGCGGCGCCAGGTGCTGCTCGTCGGACGGCGCACGGCGACTCCCTGTCCGGTCGATAGTCACTTCCGTATGGTCTAGAATGGACTATCGAGACGGTAGGGCCGACCGCTGCCGAGGTCAACAGCCCGGGATGCTCAGGAGCCGGCTGTCCGTTCCTCGCGGCTCCGCACCCACACCCAGAAGTCGACCATCATCCGCTCGTACCGAATCCCGAACTCCAGCGCCTCACGCTGCCCGGGAGCCAACAACTCCCCGACTTCCTCGGCGAGTTCCTCGTACGACCGCAGCGTCTGCCGGTGCTCGTCCACCTGCACCGGGGCCAGCACCTCCGGGCGCCCCCCGAACCACAGCTTGAGGATGCCGCGCTCCCGGGCCTCCACCGGCACGAACTCCGGATTCCCGAGCCACTCCTCAAGAGCTGCCCGCCCCTGTGCCGTCAGCGCCAGCACCCTCCGATTGCGCCCGCTCTCCTGCCGCACCTGCGACAAAAGCCCCGCCTCCACCAACCGGTCGCACTGCGCGTACACCTGCGCATGCGGCACCGACCAGAACGGCGCCACGGTCCGCGCCGCCTCCACCTTCACGTCGTACGCACTCGCCTCGCCCAGCTTGTCGATGATCCCGAGCACGAGATAGGAGGAGGTCGTCAACCGCACGTCAGCCATGGGGGGACGGTATCGCCCGGGGGTACGACAGCGGGCCCGCGGTCTGCGCCGGCAGCACCCAGGCGAAGACCGGTGGCGCCGCTCCAGCCGATCCCGCGGTCCAGAACGCGGCAGGCCGCCTCGGCCTCCGCATCCGGCGGCGACAACTCGTCGAGGGTGTCGAGCTCGTCGTCCGCCTCCAGCTCCGACCCCCGACGAAACCGATGTGCCCTCAATGCGCCCTGGCCGCCTGACGGCCCCTCTCCGGCACCAAAAAGGGCGAGGCCCGAAGACCCCGCCCGATCCGCAAGAAGCCCCAGCTCAGGGCCAAACGAGGCAATACGGCTGATGCCCCGCCTCATGCAACCGGTGGCTGAAGTCCTGCCACTCGTGCAGCGATTGGGGGCGGGGGGGCTGACCTGGGATTTCGTAGGGAAATGTGCGTTGACCTGGGAAAACTCCTCTCGGTAGTTCTCACGGGTCAACGCCGTTTCCCAGGCTCATGTGCCCTGGATGTGCCCTCGGGGCCCCTCACCAGAGGGCGCCTTGCTCGGCTGACGGACGGGTAGTGGGCGGTGTCGTCGCCAGGCTCACTCGCGTCTCAGTTCTTGAACCGCTGGAAGTTTCCGAAGGAGTCCGCTGCGGCGGGAGCGGGAGCGGCGATCGAGGTCGGCCAGTCGTGTGGTGAGTTCGCCGAGGGCCGTGAAGTCCGTCAGCTCGGCGGTGTGTGGACGTGGGTTGACGCCTGTGCACTTTGGTCTTCGGCGCATGCAGGTCGTCGTGTGCCGTCTGAGGTTCACCGTGAGAAGCGATTCCCGGACCGAGGGACACGACTGTCGCTCCAACCTACGTGCGTATCAGCCCGTTTCGGGTGATCGCTCCGCGGCCGGCGCCGCTCGACGGTACGCCCGGCGAGGGCAGACATGCGATCGGCTCTGCCGACCGCCGGCGGCGACCTGGCGATGTCCTGGTTGGTGGCGCCGTCGGCGAGCAGCTTGGCGATTTCCAGTTCACGGGGTGACAGCTGGGTTCCGTAGCCGCGGCGTCCCGGTCGCCGCGCCGTCTGGACACCGAGTTCGCGTAGGCGGTGTTGGCAGCGTGCGGCGTCGCAGGTCGCGCCGAGCTCGGTGAAGCCGCGCGCGGCGTCGGTCAGGTGCGCCGCCGCGTCGTCGGGAGACGAGCAGGTCAAGGCTTCACCCCGGCGTTCGGCGGCCTTGGCGACGTCGTAGGGACGGCCAATGTCCTGCCATCTGCGCTGCACCTGGGCGAAGTGTTCGGCGGCCCGCGCCGGCTCGGTGGAGCGGAGCAACAGACCTCGGGCCAGTGCCAGTTCGGCCGAGGCGGCCGGCGCGTCGCGGTCGCACACGTCCGACTCGGCCTCCGCCACGAGTCGTTCGACCAACGCGTGGTGCCCACAGGCCAGGGCTGCCTCGGCCGCGACCGGGACGAGGTCCAGGGTCCGAGCCCAGGACCTGAGTCCTCGCAACATCGACAGCGCGGGTTCGGCGATCGCCCAGGCCGCCTGCGGGTCACCCTCGGCGAGCCGGAATCCGGCGAGCGCGGCGGCGATCCTGATGCTCACGTCCACCTCGCTCGTTCCGCTGGCGGCCGCCGCCGCGGTGGCGAAGTGGTCGTGGGCCAGGGAGCGCCGCCCCTGCGCGAGGGCGAGGTGTCCCTGGCACAGAGCCCGGTCCACGTTGATCTGCTTCACGTCGGGGTGGGCATGCGCCAGGGCGGCGTAATCCTCCTCCAGCCGGGTCCAGCGCCCGGCCAGCCAGTCCAGGCGCAGCTCCACAATGCGGGGGAGGCACTCGATGCGCCCCTGGGCCGCGTGATCGGCCAAGTCCTGGACCTCGGTCAGCAGAGCGCGGGCCCTGCGGTCGTGGCCGAGCTGGATTGCCACCTCGGCGAGGCCGTACAGCGCGTGGGTGACGTGGCGCAGCACCGCGCCGGCGGCATCTCGGCGCGGTAGCTCCTCCAGCAGCGGCCAGACGGCGGGATCGCCGTCCCGAGCCATCAGGATGAGCCGGTTGATCTGGACTGCTCTCCGCCTCATCTCGTCGGCGCTGTCGCGGACGGTCCGCTCGGCTCGGTCCTGCCAGTCCCACGCGTGCGCGGCGGCACCGTCCCGCTCGTTGAGGGCCAGGTTGGTCATCGCGCTCAACGCCTTGAGCGGCTGCGTGGCCAGCTCGTCGACGGCGTGGGCGAGTTCGCGGAAACCGGCCGGGTCGGCGCCGACGATGAGCATGACCGCACCGAGTCCCAGGCGGATCTCGCCTCGGGTGGCGTCCGGCAGCTTCGGATCGTCCAGCACCGATCTCAGCTCGCGGACGGTCACGGCGTAATCGACGCCGTAGTTGACGATCCGGGCGAGCGTGAGCGCGGCCCGGGACCTCCGTTCGGTCTCCACTCCGGGCTGGTCCAGGATCTGGTGCAGGAGGAAGGCCGCGGTGCCGGTGTCACCCAGTGCGACGGCCTGGTCGGCGGCCTGCTCAATGCGCTCCAGCCAGCCCTGATGGTCGCCGGTGGCCAGTGTGTGGTGGGCGATCTGCACCAGCGGGAGCGGGTCCTGGCTTTGGAGGTGGTCGATCGCCCGCTGGTGCAGGCGCGTGCGGCGCGGCCCGGGGATGTGCCGGTAGGCGACCTGCTGGGCCAGCACGTGACGGAAGCCGTAGAGGCCGCCGGCGGTCTCACGCAGCACAGCCGCCCGCAACGCGTCGATCAACCCGTCCGCGGCCTGGTCGCCGTTCAGAGCGGCGACCCCGGCGAGCAGCGTCTCGGTGGACGGCACGGCCAGCACCGCCGCCGCGTTCACGATCGCCGCACCGGCCGGCGACAGGGAGGTCAGCCGCTCGCTGACCGCTTCCCGCAGGCCGCCCGGCACCTCGGCCCGCTCCAGCTCCGTGCTGTCGCGGCAGCCCTGGTCCCGTAGCGTGATCAGGTCTTCCTCGGCGACCAGCGGCAGGCCCTCACTGCGGCGGTGGAGCGCCGCGCACAGCTCAGGCGTGGCCTGGGCGCCGAGCGCGGCACCGGCCAGGGCGGCCACGTCGGTCCGGGTCAGCGGTGACAACCGGATCACCGTGCCGCTGGCGCCGGGCGGCGGGCGGTAGGCGGCGCCCAGGGCCGCGCCCCCGGGCGGCAGGTCCTCGGCCCGGTAGGTGACCACCAGCGCGAACTGGTCGGGCAGGTCGCGGGCGAGCAGCAGGAGCAGCTCGCGGGTGGCGTCGTCGACCCAGTGCAGGTCCTCGACGACCAGAACCACCCGTCCGACGTGCGCCAGCACCGAGCGCACGGCCTGGACAACCTGGTGGCGCGCGGCGCCCGGGCCCTGCGGCGTGTCCGGCGCCGGCGGCAGGCGGTCGGCCAGGTCCGGGAGCAGCGGGGCCAGCGCGCCGGTGGACGGCGGCAGAGCGGCGTCCGGCAGCCACGGACCGATCTTGCCGAGCGCGTCGATCACCGGCCCGTACGGCAGGGGCTCGCGCAGCGGGTGGCAGAAGCCTGTCATCACCCGCCACCCCTCCGACTTCAGGACCGTGGTGGCTTCGCGTACCAGGCGGGACTTGCCCATCCCGGCGTCGCCCTCGACCATCACCACGGCCGGTGGCTGCCGGATGGCGGCGAGCACCCGGTCGAGTTCGTGGCGGCGACCGACGAACGCGAAGCCCCGGCCAAGTCCCGAAGAGCCCTGCTGGGCCGCCATACCATCACCGTCCAATGCGGGACGCCCTGCCCCGGTCACGCACAGAGGCCGCTCGGACCGACGTCATCGGCCACCACCATTTTATGTCGGCCCACCCCCACTAAATACATCCTCCATTGTTTCGGTCCGTCCCTCACCTGCATCGTCATTGCCATCCACACAAGTGGAAGCCACGACAACAGCGTTTGTTGCCGCATGGCACACAGCACGAGGGGCCGAGCCCATCGAAGCGCAACCTCCGATCCGGTGCCGCTCAGACCCTCCCGAGCACGGAGAACCCCCACACCGCCGTGGGAGCTTTTCCACCCTCCTGAAGCGGGCCTGACCCGCAGGGAGGGCACGGTCAACTCCGGATACCGGTGTCCGGTTACGTCGGAAAACGATGGCCCGAACGCCGTTCGACACAGTTCATCTCCTTCCTGGGTCGGCCCACCGACCACGCACAACGGAGCGCACACCATGTCCCGAGCACACATCTTCCGCAGGCTCAGCACATCGGCCGTACTCTCGGCGGCCCTCGCCGGCGCCGTCGCCCTCGCCGGCCTGGGCGGCGACCTCACCACCGGTGCGCAGCACCAGTCGCTGGGCGGGCACGTCCAGCTGGCCGCCGAGAACTACCCGACCGATGGCATGACCTTCGACCTGACGAACGCCGGCCCCGACCGGTACGACGCCATCATCAACTTCCTCCGCGAACGGGGCGGCAGCTGGAACCTCTACGGAAGCATCCGTCTCACAAAGGACAAGAACGACTACTTCCCCCTCACCCTGCGGGTGGGTCAGACCGCGATCACTCTGATCTTCAACGCGCGGAACGGGTACGTGACCGGCTGGTTCAACGAACAGACCCACCAGTACGTCCGGTTGAATGAGGGACCCGGTTCATATGAGGGGCAGGAAGGGCAGAACCGGAACTGGCTCAACTACTCCCAGATGGAGGCTGCCGCTGGGGTTGACCGCGGTTCCCTCGGCATCACCATGGGTGCCATCCAGGGTTCGATCAGCGACCTGGCGAGGGGCGCCAATCGGGACCAGGCGCGGGCCCTGCTCGTCCTTGTCCAGGCCCTTTCCGAGGGTGCCCGCTTCGACTTCATCTCCTACCGGATCGGCCAGGCGATGCGCAACAACGGCATCTTCTACGCCGGGTCCTCGTCCGTCATCAACGGCGGGTCGGGCGCCATCCAGCTGACGTCCCTGGATCTGGAGAACAACTGGGGAGGTCTGTCCCAGGCAGTCGAGAACGCGACACAGAACGGCTGGCCCATTAACTACCAGATCGGCAGTGGGGCTTTCACGAGGATGCAGGCGATTGACGAGCAGCTGGCCATGGCCCTGTACATCTTCTACAAGAAGCCCTAGCCCGAAAGCGCGCAAAGTAGCTCAAACTGGTAAGCGGGCTCGGGAGCCGGACAGTGTCCGCCCTCGAGCCCGCTTACCGTCGCCGGGCGATCCTCCCCGCGACCGTGCGGCGTGAGACGGCGCACGGACACGGCCGGAGACGCGTCCGAAACTTCCTGGTCAGAGCGACGCCGCAGGCCATGTATCCCTCTCGAAGGACGGGGGCCGAAGCCAAGGCGATATTCCGTGGTCGGCGGGCATCTGTGCCGGCGCCCCGCCTGCTTTGCCCGGCGGTAGGAGAGCCGGGCGCGGCCGGTCTCGGGCATTACATCCAGCGTCGGTGTTCCGGCCGGGGCCTTGCGGTCGGTGAGGAACAGTGGGCCGCGGGTGCGGCGGGCGATCAGGCGGGGCAGCGGTTGGGCGGTGCGGAGTGCACGGCTACTTCGAAGCGTCCTCGATGGTCTCGAAGATGTCGGCGTCCGTTTCCTTCTGCCAGTCGGGCAGGTCGGGCCAGTCGGCGACGTAGCCGGGTTTGGGGTTGTCGAAGTGCTTGTACATCTGGGCGGTCCAGCAGGTGGCGACGAAGCGGCTCTTCTGTTCGCGGGTGAGGCGGGAGGCGTGGCGGTCGCTGAGGTCGAGGAACTGTCGCACCTGGTCGTACACGGCCCCGGCGGCCTGGCGCTCCCACTCGGGGGTTTCTTCCCAGGGGGTGACGTAGCCGGGCTTGGGTTCGCCGGGGAAGTGCTTTCGAACGCCGGTGATCCAAGCCTCGCGGAACACGCGTGCGCCCTCGGTCTGCGACATGCCTTCCCCTCTCGTCACGTCGTGCACAGTGCGTCGATCTCGGCGCCCAGTTCGACCACGCGGGTGTCGTGGGCGAGGGGGCCGAAGTCGGTTCGTAGCCCTTGGAGTTTACGGGCGACGTATCCGGAAGACGTCGCTCGGGCGAGCTGGAGAGCCTCGCGGCCGTAGGCGAGGACCTGGTCCGGGTCGTGCCGCTTGGCGCCGATGGACGCGAGGTCGGTCAGGACTGCGCCGCGTCGCCGGAAGGACTGCCCGGAGGCAAGCACGTCCTGGCTCAAAGCAGTCGTGAGGGCCTTCTCGGCGAGGTCGAGGCGGCCGAGTTGGAGGTAGCGGGCGCCGCGTTCTTCGGCGAGGCGGGAGCCGTCGAAGCGCAGCCAGCCGCCGTTGTGGAACGGGCCGCTCAGGTCCGTGACCTTCTCTGCCTCGTCCAAGGCGCGCTCGCAGGCGGACAGGTTCCCGAGTCCGGCATACGCCTCGGCTTGGACGGAGGCGACCCAGTGGCGGGTGGACAGGGAGCTGTCCCCGCGCCGCGCCACCCTCTCAGCCGCCGAGAGTGCGGTTGCGGCATCGGCGTAACGCCGTTCGTAGAGGTCGACGTATGCGTGCCGGACCAGGGCGCATGCCCAGAGGTCGTAGGACTTTGCTTCCTTGCTGGCGGAGGCGGCGAGTGTGTAGGACGCGGCGGCGTCGGTGTAGCGGTTGCCGTCGAAGGCGAGTTCTCCGGCGAGCTGGAAGAGGTCGCCGGCCGCGCTGCAGAGGGCTTGGGATTCGGCTGCCTGTTGGCCGTCGAGGGTGTCGTTGAGCGTGGTGAGCTGGTCGCGGACGATCGGGTACACGGTGCCTTTAGCGCGGGCGAGTTGATAGACCTGCCACAGGTGGCCGTTCATGCGCAGGAATTCTTCCGACATCCCACGGCGGATCCCGTCGGTGAGGGCGGCACTCTCGTCGACAGGCAGAGCCACGAGGGCGCTGGTGACGGCTATGGCGCGCAGGAACTGTCGTCGGATCATGTCGTCGGGGTCCCCTGAGCCGTGGTGGTCGCGAGGCGGCGACCCTGCCGACTCCTGACGGGCTGCTTGTGGCTGTCCCACCAGGGCGTCGAGTTCGTCAAGGTCGAGGTGCAGCAGCTCGGCCAGCCGTGGCCGTAATGGCGGCTGGGGTGTGGTGGTGCGCGTCTCCCAGCGCCCGATCGTGCGCCGGTCGACGCCGAGGGCGTGCGCGAGCTCTTCCTGACTGTAGCCCAGCGCCCTGCGCCGCTCCGCAAGCCCCATGCCGCCCCCTTTCCACGTTCCGGTCCGTGTCTACCCTGGCGGCGCTGATCTGTCCCATGAGTGTCCCAGGACTGCCTCATGGATGCCGTGGTCCGCGCCAACCCGCTCCGGTTTTCTGGACGTTGTCAGCCACGACAACGGTGACCACCGGAGAAGGGGTGCGGGCATGGGAACACACAGCGCCATGTCGTCCGAGGCGGCGCAGCTCCCGATCGTCCTGGAGACGGTCGACGAGACCGTGGCGACCGCGCTCGCCGTCGGGCTCGCGATGCCCGATCGCCCGGTGATCGACGCGACGACCCGGGACCTGGTCAGCCACCTCAGAGCGCTGATGGCCGAGGACCTCGGCTTCGACGAGGACTCGGCCGTGCAGGCGCTGTTCCGGGAGGGCTACCGGGTCCTCGACCTGACGCGCCGGCCCACCGCGGAGTCCACCCACTTCGGCGCCTACCAGTACATGCGCGAAGTCGGCCTGCTGACCCGGCGCTTCGCCGACGTCTACCGCGAGGCACAGGAACAGGATGCAGCCGATGGCTGACGAAGCCCCCATCGAACTGCCCATTCGGCCGCCCGGAGCGACCCTGCCTGACCAGAAGCGGGCAGGGCGCCTCTTCATCAGCCCACCCGGCCTCCCACCCGTCATTCAGCAACCCGAGAAGGGTCACCGCGAACAATGAAGAACAGCCAGCACAACAGCTTGCGCCGTGGCCCCTACGGCTGGCGCCAGTGGCTGCTGTCAGCTCTGATCATCGCCGCCACCGCACCGGTCGCCTGGGCCTTCTGGTACTTCGACCGCTCCTAGCCCTCGACGGGCACTCACTGCCTCCCGCTCTGGCCGCACGAGCCCTCAGGAAGACCCGGTTCCCCACCGGGGCGGGCTCAACAACTCCCCAGCGGCCAGAGCGGGATCCCACCACGGCACAACCGGCGCCCTGCCGCCGTGGCAGCAGCACCCGATGAACCCCCGTCCTGGCCGCCGAGTCTGCCCGCGGCCGGGACGGGCACACGGCTCCGCACTTCGCGGGGCTCATCCACTCACTCCGTAGGAGAGGAACAACCATGAACATCGACGACCTGTTCACCGGCGACCTGATCACCGGCGTCCCCAGCATGGACGCGGCGCTGCTCGACAAGATGCCCGGCGGTGGCGACAACAACGGTGACCACTGCAGCTGACCAGCCCGTGAACGCGGTGGAGCCGGGCCAAGCGCCCGGCTCCACCGCCCCATAACCGAGGGGGAAGCAGGTGCTTTCGTTTCGTGTGCGGCTGGCCGATACCCGGAGCACAGCCTGGCGCTGGGACACAGACCGCTGGGTCAGCGGGCAGAGCTGGATCAGACCCGCGCACGCGGCTGCCCTGGAAGCCGAGCTTGTGCCGGGCGATGGATCCGGCGTCCACGCGCTGGTGAGGGAGGACAAGGGCGGGGAGGTGGACTTCACGTCGCTGTTCCTGCGCCCGGACGAGGTTCAGGTTTCAGCGGGCGTGTTCGGCACCGCACCGCTCTATCTCGTCGCGGCCGGAGAAGACCTGTACGGCTCCTGGGACTTAGCTGACCTACGGCCCCACCTGCGAACGGACCGACTCAATCCCCGGGCCATGGCGCGCACCTTGACCCGACAGCACCGCTACAGCACCGACACCCTCTTCGACGGCGTGTACCGGCTCACGGAACGCGCCACGGCCGTCTTCACGACCGCGGGACTCACGATCCTCTGCCCCGAGCCCGCCCAGCATGTGCTGGAGCCCCGAAGGCTGCGCGCGGGTGTTGACCCGGTGGAGGCGTTCGATGCGCTGCTGACCGAGGCCGTGGCCGGATGGCGTTCTACGGTGAGCTGGGTCGGCGTGGAGGTGTCCGGCGGGGCCGACTCGGGCAACGTGGCTCTCTCGACCGCCGCGGCCGGCTTCGGCTCCGTCCACACGTTCGGGCTGCTCATGGGCGGACGGATAGGCCAGCTCCAGCAGGACCGACGCCGCAGGTTCGTGGATCACTTGGGGCTGCGGGACACCGCCGTCCCAGCCATGCAATACCCGCCGTTCGTGCCCGGTGGAGTACGGGAGCGCGGAGCGCCGCACGACCCGGCAGGAGCCTTCTACCAGGAAGCGTTCGACGTCTTGCGCGGCCACGTGGCCGCCCATGGTTGCGAGGTGATCTTCACAGGCGGTGGTGGAGACGAAGTCAATGCCTGTCACTCCCGTACAGGCGCCGAACTCCCCGCAGCGGAGCCCGTCCCGTGGCTCGGGGATACGGCAACCGAAGCCCTGGCCCAGGTGGACGAGAACCTCGCCCCTGTCCCCGTGCTCCCGGTACCCACGCTCATGGCATTCGGCCTGCACAACCCGGCCTACGTAAGACTCGGAATCTGGCCCGTCGCCCCGCTCGTCCACCCCCGCGTCGTCCGCTTCATGGAGCAACTGCCACACGAGCACAAGCGGGGCAAGGCGATGTTCCGCGACCGCCTGCGGCGCGCGGGACTGCCCGAGTCCGTCGCGGCCCCGACCGAACCGGAGAACTTCCTCGCGGTCATGGAGTCCGGCTTGCGCAACTACGGTCTTCCGCTCTTGGACGACATGCTCCGCGAGTCGCTGCTGGTCGACCTCGGCTACGTTGATCCCGTCGCCCTTGCCGGAGCCTGGGAGCACGCCGAGCGAGCCCCCGTGGTGCCTGACCTGCTGTGCGACACACTCGCCCTGGAAGTGGGACTCCGGAGCCTTGCATGAGCAGCCTGGACATCGTGGAACCGAGGCACCTGGAAGCGTCGAACCTCTTCTATCGGGACCCCGCTCTGTACGACGACGTGCAGGCCGACAGCGACAGCGCGAGGATCTGCCGGGAACTCGTCGACCGGTACTTCCCGCAAGCCCGCACGCTGCTGGACTTCGGCTGCGGCACCGGCAGGGACCTGGAGCTGCTGGCCCAGCGCTTCGACTGCGTCGGCGTCGATCTCCAGCCCGGCCTGGTCGACTACACGCGCCGCACGCGCCCCGACCTCGACGTCCGGGTCGGGGACATGCGCACCGTCCGACTCGGCCACACCGCCGACGTCCTGGTGTGCCTGGGCAACTCGCTCGCCTACGTGCACGACAACGAGGACGTTCGCGCAGCATTCCAGACCTTCGGCGCACACGCGCACCCGGACACCCTGCTCGTCCTGTGCTCCCCAGTAGCCCCGATCGTGTCCTCCAGCTCTCAACAGGCCCGCGTCGACACCCGCCTCGGGGCCGCCACGGTGACCATCAGCTACGAGTGGGATCTGCGAACACAGATCAACACCATGCGCCGGCACTGGATGTTCGACTCGGGCGAGGCGTGCCACGATGCCATCCGGCGGCGTGTTCTCGGCCCTCGCGAACTGGAGCTGCACGCGCTCCTCGCCGGTTTCGAGGTCCTTGAGATTGTCAACGAAGCTGGCGCGCTGCCTGTCCTGGGTCCAGGCGCCTACACGGTGGCTCGCTATCAGGGGTGAGGCTCCGGCCGATGCCGCAGCGGTATGGCGGGAAGGAAACGGGGTCGCCCTCCAGCAGGTGCTGAACCCTCAACCGCACAGCATCGAGGGCATCTGAAGGACCAGTAGGTATGAGCCGTGGAGTGAGGGAGTGCCGGTGCCACACAACGAACAGCGCCAGATCACCGAGGAGCAGTTCCACGACGCGGTGCTGATCTGGGACTACCACCGGATGGGCCATGAGCGGCGGCCTTGCTCCGCGGCGATCGGCCTGGGCAGTCACGACCTGGGCGTGGCCACCACTGCCGTCGCCCTCTACCGCACCGGTTTCTTTCCGGTCGTGGTCTTCAGTGGCGGAAACAGCCCCACCACCCGTGCCCGCTTTCCCCGCGGCGAGGCCGTCCACTACCGCGAGCACGCCCTGAGCCTTGGCGTGCCGGACGAGGCAATCCTGGTCGAGCCGAAGGCCGCCAACACCGGCCAGAACATCACCTTCTCCCGCGAGCTGCTGACCGAGGCCGGGGAGCTGCGGTCCCTCAACCAGCCCTCGGTCATCCAGGGTTGGATCCGCACCCTCCAGGACGGCGGCCTGGAGGTGTCGACGATCGAGGGCATCTTCGACATCCTCTCCAGCATCCTCGGCGCGGCCGTGGAGGACGGGCTGCTGCCGAGGAACCCCTGCAAGTCGAAGTCGGTCAAGCTCCCGACCGCGACCAAGAAGAAGATCATCCCCTGGTCGCTGGAGCGGGTCCGCGTGGTCATCGCCGGGCTCCCGAAGCGCTTCCAGGCCGGCGGCAAGCTCGCCTTCGGCTGCGGCCTACGCCAGGGCGAGGTGTTCGGCTTCGCCATCGAGGACATCGACTTCAAGGGCGGCTGGATCCACGTCAACCGCCAGGTGCGGCTGGTCGGTACGAAGCCCGTCTTCGCCCTGCCCAAGGGCAACAGGATCCGGTCAGTGCCTCTCTCGGCTCAGCTCGCCGCAGCCCTCAAGGCGCACATGAAGGAGTTCCCGCCGGTCGAGGTCACCCTGCCGTGGGGCAAGCCGGACGGCGAGCCGAAAACCTTCCGCCTCCTCTTCGTCGACAAGAAGGGGCGGGCCTACAACCGCAGCGTCTTCAACATGGGCGACTGGAAACGCGCTCTCGCCGCCGCCGGCGTGATCCCTCCACGCGAGCGCGGAGCGCGCTACCTCCAGGCGGCTCCGGAAGACGGCATGCACGCCCTCCGGCACGCCTACGCCTCCGTGCTCCTGGACGCGGGGGAGAGCATCAAGGCGCTATCCGAGTATCTCGGGCACTCGGACCCGGGCTTCACGCTGCGGACGTACACGCACCTGCTGCCGTCCAGCGAGACCCGCACCCGCAAGGCGATCGACGACGTCTTCACAGAAGCCGAGGCAGAAGCCGACGCAGAAGACGAGGACGACCGGCCCGGCACCCAGGGCACATCAGTGCCCCCGGCGAAACCCATGTGCCCTCAATGTGCCCTGGCCGCCTGACGGCCTCTCTCCGCACATGCCGAGGGCGGGGTCAGAAACCCCGCCCGAAACCTCTGAAACACCAGGTCAGGGCCACACCAGGCAATAAGGCTGATGCCCCGCCTCATGCAGCCGATGACTGAAGTCCTGCCACTCGTGCAGCAGTTGGTACACGTTGAACGCATCCCGCGGGCCCCCGCGGTCCGGCACTGTCGACCAGATGAACGCTGCCGCGCCCACCGCCTCCTCGCCTATGCCGCGCAGCGGGTCGACGACCGTCATCGGGAGCTTGACCACCGCGTAGTCGGGGTGCAGGACGACCAGTTCCAGGGGCGGGACCTTGTGGAGGGGGACGCCTTCGATGCCCGTCAGCACCATCGCCGCCATCGTCTCCGGCTTGATCTTGGTGAACATGCCGTTCATGCCGAGCTCGTCGCCGCCGAGTTCCTCGGGGCGCATCGAGATCGGGACACGGGCCGCGGTCGCGCCGTCGGGCGCGCCGAAGTACTTGTACGTCACCCCCACCCGACCACCATTCCTGCTCCCCGCCCTGAGCGCGTCGCCCCGGCGGTCGATCCGCCGGTCGAGCTGCTCGGGCTCACTCGGTGCACCCTGTCCCTGACGTGCCTCGGTAGCTTCCTCCGCCTCGCGTCGGTGCCTTCCTCGATGGGCACGTCGAGGACCCAGGTCATCAGTCCCCTCGCCCAGTCCGCCACCGCGATGCATATCTCCACCCGACTGCTTTTCTAGGACGCGTGGCCCCCGCCGCGCAACCCGATCATCGTGTCAGTGACCTCCCCCACGGCCGCCCGCCGAAACGTGCGTTGAAACACCTGTCCGCAGGATCTTCGCAGCCTCTGAACAAGCCTCCGTACACCTCGTCGTCCACCTGGCCGCGCACCGGTCGTACATCCGTCCGTACACCTATACGTACGCCAGGGCCGTATGGGCTGTGTGTATCAGGTCCCAGTTTCGCAGATCGCGCCGGGCGGCGGCCGTCTCTCGGGTCAGCAGCAGCGCCCGCTGCCGCCCGTGCACCCTGGCCTACCCTGAGGAGGTCCCTTGCAACCGGAGCCCGAGAAGTCGGAGAAGGTCGGAGAAGTCGCAGGTCATGAGCGAACTGCCCAATTCACTGCCTTATTCATACGAAGCGCCTGTCTCGCAGGCTCTGTTCGACCGTGCCTCGGCCGTCACGCCCGGTGGTGTGAACTCCCCGGTGCGAGCGTTCCGCGCCGTGGGCGGCACGCCCCGGTTCATGGTGTCCGGTACCGGTCCGTATCTGACCGATGCGGATGGGAGGGAGTACGTCGATCTGGTGTGTTCCTGGGGGCCCATGATCCTCGGGCACTCCCACCCGGAGGTCATCGCCGCCGTTCAGGACGCCGTCTCGCGCGGTACCTCCTTCGGTACGCCCGGTGAGGGCGAGGTCGCGCTGGCGGAGGAGATCGTCGAGCGGGTCGAGCCCGTGGACCAGGTGCGGCTCGTGTCCAGCGGGACCGAGGCCACCATGAGCGCCATCCGGCTCGCCCGCGGGTTCACCCGGCGCACCAAGGTGATCAAGTTCGCCGGGTGTTACCACGGTCACGTCGACTCGCTGCTGGCCGCCGCCGGGTCGGGGGTCGCCACGTTCGCCCTTCCCGACACTCCCGGTGTCACCGGCGCCCAGGCGGGCGACACCATCGTGCTGCCGTACAACGACCTCGAGGCCGTGCACGAGGCCTTCCACCGGCACCCCGGTGAGATCGCATGCGTGATCACCGAGGCCTCGCCCGGGAACATGGGTGTCGTGCCGCCGCGGCCCGGGTTCAACCAGGGACTGAAGGACGCCTGCTCCAAGAACGGCGCCCTCTTCATCTCCGACGAGGTCATGACCGGTTTCCGGACCAGCCGGGCGGGCTGGTTCGGGATCGACGGGGTCAAGCCCGATCTCATGACGTTCGGGAAGGTGATGGGGGGCGGGTTCCCTGCCGCCGCCTTCGGCGGCCGGGCCGACGTGATGGCGCATCTCGCGCCCGCCGGGCCCGTCTACCAGGCCGGCACCCTCTCCGGGAACCCGGTCGCCACCGCCGCCGGCCTCGCCCAGCTGCGCCTCCTCGACGAGGCGGCGTACGACAAGGTCGACGCGGTGTCGGGGACCATCCAGGCGCTCGTCACCGAGGCGCTCGGCAAGGAGGGCGTCGCGCACCGGCTGCAGAACGCCTCCAACATGTTCTCCGTCTTCTTCACGGACCGGGAGGTCCGCGACTACGAGGACGCAAAGAAGCAGGAGTCCTTCCGCTTCACCGCCTTCTTCCACTCGATGCTGGCGCAGGGCGTCTATCTGCCGCCCTCGTCCTTCGAGTCCTGGTTCGTGTCCACGGCCCACGACGAACAGGCCGTACAGCGCATCGCCGACGCCCTTCCGGCGGCGGCCCGAGCGGCGGCGGAGGCCACGGCAGCATGAGCGACAGCAACAGCACGGCGAGCAGCGACATCACCGTCGTCCACGTCATGCGGCACGGCGAGGTCGCCAACCCGGACGGGGTCCTGTACGGGCGGCTGCCCGGCTACCGGCTGTCCGAGCTGGGGCGGCAGATGGCCGACCGGGTCGCCGAACACCTCGCCCCCCGCGACATCACCTACGTCTGTGCCTCCCCGCTGGAGCGGGCCCAGGAGACGGCCACCCCGATCGCCAAGGCGCACGGGCTCGACCTGGCCACCGACGAGCGGCTCATCGAGGCCGACAACGTCTTCCAGGGCAAGACCTTCGGGGTCGGGGACGGCGCGCTGAAGAAGCCGGGCAACTGGAAGTACCTCGTCAACCCCTTCAAGCCCTCCTGGGGCGAGCCGTACGTCGACATCGTCGTACGGATGATGCAGGCTCTGGACTCCGCCAAGGACCAGGCACGGGGGCACGAGGCCGTCCTCGTCAGTCACCAGCTGCCCATCTGGATCGTGCGGTCGTACGTCGAGAAGCGGCGGCTGTGGCACGACCCGCGCAAGCGGCAGTGCACCCTCGCCTCGCTGACGTCCTTCACCTACCAGGGCGACAGGCTCGTGTCCGTCGGTTACAGCGAACCGGCCCGCGATCTCGTCCCCGCCCATCTCCTCGCGGGCGCCAAGCCGGTGAAGGGGAAGGCCAAGGCCTTCGGCGCCTGAGCGCTCCGCTGGGAAGTGCCGAGTTGGCCCGTCGAGCGTCTGCGGCTCCGTCGTGGCTTGTCGCGCAGTTCCTCGCGCCCCTATAGGGCGCGCAGAGAGCCCCTTTTGGGTTCCATGACGCTCTCGTGACATTTGTTGCGAGATCGCCGTGATCGTGAGGAACCTCCCCCTTCGTCATGTCCTCTGAATGGGTGACCACCACAGGACATGACGAATCGGGGTTGGAATGCGCACTCGCAGCGCTCTCACTCGCAGGGGAATGCTCGGTCTCGGAGCGGGCGCCGCGGCCGCCGTCGGACTCTCCGGCTGCGGCACCCTCACGCCGTCAGACGGGTCGACCCATGGTTCGGGTTCCAAGGGCGGCGGATCCGGCAAGCCCTCGCACCCCGCCCGCCCCATCGGTGACGGCTCGACCTCCTTCACCGGCAAGCAGCCCCACCAGCCCGCAAAGCCCGAGCCGCTGGAGCCGGGGCAGACCCCGCCGCAGTTCGTGATCTTCTCCTGGGACGGCGCCGGCGAGGTCGGCAACGGGCTCTTCCCGCGCTTCCTCGACCTGGCGAAGCAGCACGGCGCGTCCATGACCTTCTTCCTGTCCGGGCTCTACCTGCTCCCCGAGTCGAAGAAGCGCCTCTACAACCCGCCGAACAACCCGCGCGGCGCCTCCGACATCGGCTACCTCACCGACGAGCACGTCAAGGCCACGCTCACCAACGTCCGCCGTGCCTGGCTCGAAGGGCACGAGATAGGCACCCACTTCAACGGCCACTTCTGCTCCGGCTACGGCACCGTCGGCAACTGGACGGCCGCGCAGTGGCGCAGCGAGATCCAGCAGGCCAAGGCCTTCGTGAAGGAGTGGCGGACGAACACGGGATGGTCCGACATGCCGTCCCTGCCCTTCGACTACGAGAAGGAGCTCGTCGGCGGCCGTACGCCCTGTCTGCTCGGCCAGAACAACCTGCTGCCCACCGCCAAGTCGCTCGGCTGGCGCTACGACGCCTCCTCGCCCGGCGGCCGCCAGGTCTGGCCGCAGAAGAAGCTGGGCATCTGGGACCTGCCGCTGCAGCAGATCCCGTTCCCGGGGCGCAGCTTCGAGGTCCTGTCGATGGACTACAACATGCTCGCCAACCAGTCGGTCAACTCGACCAAGGCGCCCGCCTACAACTACCCGGGCTGGCGCACCCAGGCCTCGAAGGCCTACATAGCAGGCTTTCAGCGGGCATACGAGACAAACCGTGCACCCTTCTTCATAGGCAACCACTTCGAGCACTGGAACGGCGGCATCTACATGGACGCCGTCGAGGAGGCGTTCAAGCACATCGCGCAGGAGAAGGAGAAGGGCGCGGACGTACGCCTCGTCTCCTTCCGGCAGTTCGTCGACTGGATGGACGTACAGAAGCCCGAGGTGCTCGCCAAGCTGCGCACCCTCGACGTCGGTCAGCAGCCGGCGGGCGGCTGGAAGACGTTCCTCAAGGAGACTCCGACCTCCTCTGCCTCACCCACCGGGCAGGCTGCCTGAAATGCGGTTATCCCCCCGCAAGGGGGGTGCGCATGATCCCCGGAACGGGCATGCGAAACTTTTCACATGAGTGCCGCCAGCCGCGCCCCCGTGCGCTCGAACCGCGCACGTCGCCGAACCGTCCTGACCACCGCCGGTGCCGCGGTCGCCACGCTGCTGATGTCCGCCTGCTCGTCGGGAGGGACCTCCGGCGGCGGCGGTGACACCAACTTCGTCATGGGCAAGGACGGCATCTCCACCGCGGAGAAGGGGGAACGGGCCGCAGCGCCCGACCTGTCCGGCAAGACCGTCAACGGGGGACAGCTCGACGTCGCCTCCTACAAGGGCAAGGTCGTCGTCCTGAACGTGTGGGGCTCCTGGTGTGCCCCCTGCCGCGCCGAGGCGCCCAACTTCGAGAAGGTCTACCAGGACCTCAAGACCAAGGGCGTCCAGTTCGTCGGCATCAACACCCGCGACACCAGTACCCAGAACGCGGTCGCCTTCGAGAAGCAGCAGGGCATCACCTACCAGAGCCTCTACGACCCCACGGGCAAGCTGATGCTCCGCTTCAAGAGGGGCACGCTCAACCCGCAGGCGGTCCCCTCCACGCTCGTCCTCGACCGGGAGGGCAGGATCGCCGCCCGCTCGCTGGCCGCGCTCAGCGAGGACAAGCTGCGCAAGATGATCGCCCCCGTCCTCGCGGAGAAGTGACGTGACCTCAGTCACCACGCTCGCCGCAGCGACGGGCTACAACGACACGGTGCTCCACGGCGCCCTGCTGATCGCCCTGCCCATCGCGCTGCTCGGCGGACTCGTCTCCTTCTTCTCCCCGTGCGTCCTGCCGCTCGTACCCGGCTATCTGTCGTACGTCACCGGAGTCGCCGGCACCGACCTGGCAGAGGCCCGGCGCGGGCGGATGGTCGCCGGAGCCTCCCTCTTCGTGCTCGGCTTCACCGCCGTGTTCGTCTCCGGCGGGGCCCTGTTCGGTTCCTTCGGGTACACCCTCCAGGAGAACAAGAGCGTCCTCACGAAGGTGCTGGGCGTGCTCATGATCCTCATGGGTGTCTTCTTCATGGGCCTGATGCCCTGGATGACCCAGCGTGAGTTCCGCTTCCACAAGCGGCCCGTGGCAGGCCTCGCCGGTGCGCCGCTCCTGGGCGCACTGTTCGGTATCGGTTGGACCCCGTGCATCGGCCCGACCCTCGCCTCCGTGATCGCCCTCTCCGCGGAGCAGGGCAGCGCGGGCCGCGGGGCCCTGCTGACCGTCGCCTACTGCCTCGGTCTCGGCGTACCGTTCGTGCTCGCCGCAGTCGCCTTCCGCAAGGCGCTCGGCGTCTTCGGCTGGGTCAAGCGCCACTATGTCTGGGTGATGCGGATCGGCGGCACGATGATGATCGTGACCGGTCTGCTCCTGCTGACCGGCGCCTGGGACCGCCTCGTGCAGGACATGCAGTCCTGGTCCGCCGGCTTCACTGTGGGGATCTGATCGATGAGCAAGACCACCGCCACCGGTACGACCCCCGAGCGGGCCGACGACCCGGACCTCGGCGCCGCCGGCTCCCAGCTCTCCACCGCCCCCCGGGAGGAACTGGCGAACCTGCCCGGCCTGGGTGTCATCGGCTGGGCCCGCTGGTTCTGGCGGCAGCTGACCTCCATGCGGGTCGCGCTGCTGCTGCTCCTGCTCCTCTCGCTCGGCGCGATCCCCGGCTCGCTGATCCCGCAGTCCGGCATCGACGAGACGAAGGTCGCCGACTTCCGCAAGGCCCACACCTTCCTCGCGCCCATCTACGACAGGCTCGGCCTCTTCCACGTCTACAGCTCGGTGTGGTTCTCCGCGATCTACATCCTGCTGTTCGTCTCCCTCATCGGCTGCATCATCCCGCGCACCTGGCAGTTCATCGGCCAGCTGCGCGGCCGCCCGCCGGGCGCCCCCAAGCGCCTGACCCGGCTGCCCGCCTACACCACCTGGCGCACCGAGACCGAACCCGAGCAGGTCCGCGAGGCCGCCCTCGCCCTCCTCACCAAGCGCCGCTTCCGCGCCCACCTCGCCGGTGACGCCGTCGCCGCCGAGAAGGGCTATCTGCGCGAGGTCGGCAACCTCGCCTTCCACATCGCGCTGATCGTGATGCTGATCGCCTTCGCCTGGGGCCAGCTCTTCAAGTCCGAGGGCAACAAGCTCGTCGTCGAGGGCGACGGCTTCTCCAACACCCTCATCTCCTACGACGACTTCAAGTCCGGCAACCTCTTCACCACCGACGACCTGGTGCCGTTCAGCTTCACCCTGGACAAGTTCACCGGCACCTACGAGGCCAGCGGCCCCAACAAGGGCACCCCGCGTACCTACCAGGCCGCCCTCACCTACAGCCAGGGCGCCTACGGCAAGGACAAGAAGGACCTCGTCAAGGTCAACGAGCCGCTGGAGATCGGCGACGCCAAGATCTACCTCACCGCCCACGGCTACGCCCCCCTCATCACCGTCCGCGACGGCAAGGGCAACATCGTCTACCGCGACGCCGTACCGCTCCTCCCACTCGACTCCAACGTCACCTCCACCGGTGTGGTCAAGGTCCTCGACGGCTACAAGAACGCCAAGGGCGTCAGCGAACAGCTGGGCATCTCGGCCTTCCTCCTGCCGACCTACACCCCCGGCAGCGAGACGGCCTCCACCTTTCCGGCGCTGCGCAACCCGGTGCTGAACCTGACCCCGTACCACGGCGACCTCGGCGTCGACTCCGGTATCCCGCAGAGCGTGTACCAGCTCGACAAGACCCATGTGAAGGAGTTCAAGGACTCCAAGGGCGCCCAGCTCAGGGACAACCTGAGGCCGGGCCAGACCATGAAGCTCCCGAACGGCGCCGGCTCCATCACCTACGAGACCACCAAGGAGTGGGCCAACTTCCAGGTCGTCCAGCAGCCCGGCACCGCCTGGGCACTCGGCGGCGCGCTCGTCGCCATCTTCGGCCTCGCCGGCTCCCTGTTCATCCAGCGCCGCCGGGTGTGGGTGCGGGCGGTCAAGGGCGCCGACGGTGTGACGGTCGTGGAGATGGCCGGCCTCGGCCGCAGCGAGTCCGCCAAGGTGCCGGAGGAACTCGGCGACCTCGCCGGGATCCTCTGGGACCGGGCGCCGGGTGCGCCCGACGACACGGGGGCGGAGCCGGACGGTGTGTCCGACTCCGACGCCGCATCTGCCGAAGGGGCTGAGAATTGAATCCTCTCCCACGCGGAACAGGGGAGATTCCTGGCTCTCGCCGCCCGACGGACCAGCCGCCCGCCAGGTCTTCCACGATCAACACCAGCCGGGTTGAAACCAGCCCGGTAACACGACTGCAAGCTTCCTGCAGACCTCACCGCCCGACCGCAAGTCGCCGGGATATTCACCCGAAGGAGTGCTGAGGTGCCTTTCGCCGCCCCAACCGAGTTGGCCACCGCGACCAACGAACACCTCGCGAACATCAGCAACACGCTGATCTACTCCGCGATGGCCGTGTACACCCTGGCCTTCTTCACGTACATCGCCGAGTGGATCTTCGGCAGCCGCAGCAAGATCGGCCGGACCGCCGCCGCGCTCACGCCCGGGGCCAAGGCGGCGAAGGCCCCCGCCGTCACCGTGAACAAGGCCGGCGGCACCGCCGTACTGGAGCGGCCCAAGGTCGTCGTACGGGCTTCGGCCGGTGCGCGGGACGTGCCCGACGGGCCCGGGGCGCACGGCGGGGACGAGCAGGGCGACCTCTACGGGCGTATCGCCATCTCGCTCACCGTGCTCGCCTTTCTCATCCACCTCGGTGGTGTGGTCGCCCGCGCGGCCTCGGTGGAGCGGGCGCCGTGGGGCAACATGTACGAGTTCAACATCACCTTCTCCACCGTCGCCGTCGGCGTGTACCTCACGCTGCTCGCGCTGAAGAAGAACATCCGCTGGCTCGGGCTGTTCCTGATCACCACGGTCCTCCTCGACCTCGGCATCGCCGTCACTGTCTTGTACACCGCCAGTGACCAGTTGGTTCCCGCCCTCCACTCGTACTGGCTCTACATCCACGTCTCCACCGCCATCCTGTGCGGCGCGGTCTTCTACGTGGGCGCCGTCGGCACGCTCCTCTACCTGTTCAAGGACTCGTACGAGACCAAGCTGGAGAACGGCGGCACCCCGGGCCGCTTCGCGACGTCCTTCCTGGAGCGCCTGCCCGCCTCCTCGTCCCTGGACAAGTTCTCCTACCGCATCAACGCGGCCGTCTTCCCGCTGTGGACGTTCACGATCATCGCGGGCGCCATCTGGGCGGAGTCGGCCTGGGGCCGCTACTGGGGCTGGGACCCCAAGGAGACCTGGGCGTTCATCACCTGGGTCGCCTACGCCTGCTACCTGCACGCCCGCGCCACCGCCGGGTGGAAGGGCCGCAAGGCCGCCTACCTGGCGCTGATCGCCTTCGGCTGCTGGCTGTTCAACTACTACGGCGTCAACATCTTCGTCTCCGGCAAGCACTCGTACGCGGGCGTCTGAGCCACCGGTGTCCGACACTGGTGTCATGAGCGGTTCCATCGCACAGGGCACCAGTCAGAGCCACGGGAACACGCACATGCTCCACTTCCTGGTGCGGGTTCCCCGGCGCATGGAGGACGTCTGGCCGGCGGTGGCCACCCCCCAGGGGCTCGCCCAGTGGTTCACCACCGCCGACGTCCTCGAACCCAGGCTCGGCGGCGCGGTCACCCTGCGTGACCTGGGCAGCGGTCGGGTCACCGCATGGGACGTGGACCGGGTCGCCGAGTACACGCTGGACGACGGCGACCGGATCCGTTTCCACCTGGAGCGGGACGGCGAAGAAGGCACGGCCCTCCGCTTCACCCACGAGTACCGGGGAGCCGAGGCGGCGGAGCCCGCCTGGCGGGCCCGCTTCGAGAAGCTGGTCAGCCGACCGTGATCGAGTCCAGCTTCTCCCGCAGATAGAGGTGCGAGTCGACCGGCTCGTACGCCACCCGCCCCACCGGCGCCGGCACCGACTCCACGATCGTCCCCGGTGTGCACTCGCCGAAGTACACGAGCGACATCAGCTCCTCGGCGGGCGCGTCCGCGGGCGGCGGCAGCACCCGGTGCCGCCCCGACCGCCACCTGTCACCGGTCCAACGGGCCATCAGATCCCCGATGTTGATCGTGAAGGCCTCCGGGTGGAACGGCGCGTCCTCCCAGCCGCCCTCGTCCGTGTACACCTGCAGCCCGCCCTTCCCCGCCTGCCGGTCGAGGATCGTGACCGTCCCGAAGTCGGTGTGCGGCCCGATGCGGAACTGGCCCGGCTGCGGCTCCCCGACCACCTCGACACCCGGGTACCAGTTGATGTTGAAGCCGTACGTCGGGTGGTCCATGTGCCGGGAGAAGAAGTCCGGTTCGAGGCCCAGCGCCTCGCCGAGCAGGGACAGGAGCTGCTTCTCCAGATCGGCCATACGGGCCAGGTACTCCTCGCACAGTGTCTGCAGCTCGGGCACCTCCGCGGGCCAGACATTGGGCGCGTACCACTCCGCGTTGACGACGGGGTCCTCGAAGGGCTCGTGCGTCGCGAACGTCAGCGACTCCTTCAGGTCCGGCGGGGTCTCGGTACCCTCCGAGTAGCCGTTGGCCTCGGCGCCGGGGCCGAGCCAGCCGCGGCCTCCGACCTTCGCCGCGTACGGCTGCTTGGTCCCGGCGGGAAGCCGGAAGAACGCACGGGCCGCCTCCCGGATCGCGGACCGCAGCGCAGGATCCACACCGTGCCCGGTGACCAGCAGGAAACCGGCGGTCTGCAGGGCCTTGTCGACGGTGCGGGCGATGGCGGCACGGGCGTCCTCGTCGCCGTCGAGCCAGGGCCGCAGATCGATGGTCGGAATACGCGGGGCAGGGGTGTCACTCACCAATGTCCTCATTCCACAGTGCCGGATGGTTCTTGATGAAGTCGCGCATCATCCCGATGCACTCGGCGTCGTCGAGCAGCACGATCCGCACGCCGTGCTCCGCCAGCCAGTCGTGCCCGCCGTGGAAGGTGGCCGCCTCGCCGACCACCACCTGCGAGATGCCGAACTGACGGACCAGGCCGGAGCAGTACCAGCACGGCGAGAGGGTCGTGACCATCGTCGTACCGCGATACGAGCGCTGCCGTCCCGCATTGCGGAACGCTGCCGTCTCCGCGTGCATCGAGGGGTCGTCGTCCTGGACGCGCCGGTTGTGGCCGCGGCCGAGCAGGGTGCCGTCGGCGCCGTAGAGCGCGGCGCCGATCGGGATGCCGCCCTCCGCGAGCCCGGCGCGGGCCTCCGCGACGGCGGTGGCGAGCCAGGTGCGTGCCTGTGCCTGATCCATACGTCCCACTCTCCTGTGGTCGAAACACGAGGGCAACGTGCGGAAAGTACTCTCCGGGCAACCCGCCGCCGGACGAACTGTCCACGCGTGAGCCCCTGCCCTGGAGGTGCCCGTGGCCGCACTCACCCTCCGCGAAGTCCTGGATCTCGATCCGGTACGCGCCTCCGAACCCGAGCTCCTCGCCGGTCACGGCGCCCTGGACTGCCCGGTCCGCTGGGTCCACTCCAGCGAGGTCTACGAGGGCGCCAACTTCCTCGACGGCGGGGAGCTGCTGCTCACCAACGGCTTCGGGCTTACCGACGCGGACGAGGAGGTCCGTCGCCGGTACGTGCGTGAGCTGGCCGCGCGGGGTGCCGCCGGGCTGGCGGTGGAGGTCGGCCGCTCCCTGCCGCACATGCCCGCCGAGGTCGTCGACGAGGCCCGCCGCCTCGGCCTGCCCCTGCTCGCCCTGCACCGGGTCGTGCCCTTCGTACGCATCACGGAGGCGGCGAACCGGGCGATCGTGGCCCGGGGGCTGTCCGGACGGTCGGTGGTACGTCCCTGGGGTGACGACCACACGGCGGCCCTGCTCGCCGACCTGGCCGACCGCGCGGCCCTGAATCAGCCGGAGGTCGAGGCACGGTCGGCGCTCGCCGGGTTCCACCCGGGGCCGGGGGCACGGCTGATCGGGGTGTCGGTGCACGGGACGCGGGAGACCGGCGCCGTGGACCGGGCGGTACGGCTGCTGGGCGGGGCGGGGGTGCTACGGGCCGCGTTTCCGGGGGATGTGCTGGCACTGCTCACGCTGCCCGCAACCAGAACCGGTGACCCGATCCGCGCCGTCCAGGAGGCATTTCGTACGGCAGCCGACGCCGGGCTCACCGTCGCCGTCGGGCACGCCGTCGACGCCGGGAGCGGCTGGCTGCGCTGGAGCGACACGCTGCGGGCGGCCCGTACGACGCTGGAGCTGGCGCTCACCGTGCCGGCTGCCGAACCCGCCGTTCCCGACGGCCCGTTGGTGACCTCCGCCCGCGCACTGGCCCTGGAACGGGAGCTGACCCGCGGCGGTATCGACACCAACCGCGACCGCCTCGACCGGCTGGTCCAGCACACCCTGGGCCCGCTGCTGGCCTGGGAGGCGGCCCACCCCAGCGATCTCGTCCGCACCCTGGAGGTGCACCTGCGGCACGGGTGTTCGCCGACGCGCACGGCGGCCTTGCTGCACATCGGCCGCCAGTCGCTCTACCAGCGCCTGGAACGGATCGAGTCCCTTCTCGGCCTGGAGATCGACGACCCGGATCTGCTGGGGGAGTTGCTGGCGGCGGCGTGTGCGCATCGGGTGGTCCGGGGGACGGGGGCGGCCCCGGCACGCGGCCTGCGAACCGTTGCCTGAGTTCAGCGGAGGGTGACGTGACTCGGCCCCTTGTACGGCGCCGAGCACAGCACCGTCTTCGGGGTGCGCAGGGTGTCGTCCTCGGTGAACAGCTTGCGGGCCGCGTCGAAGGGGACGTCGTCGCCCGCGACCAGGGCAGCGCGGTCGTAGAGCTCACGGGCTGCTGCCGACAGTGGCGTGCCCGGCTTCCCTTCGTCCATTCCCCACTCGTCCCACAGCAGCGTCTCCACCTTGTTCAGGGCTGCGAGGTCGAGCCGGATGTTGCCGGCCACGAACCGCTCGCCCCAGAACGGGCCTTCCCCCGGCGGATGCAGCCCGAAGGTCTTCGGGTCCGCGGCACCCTCGCGGATCGCCTGCCACGCCTTGCCCGCGACGAGGAAGCGGTCGCGCGGGACGTCCATCGGGGCGAAGTCCGCGTTCCAGTTGGCGGTGATGGCGGGGTCGGCGAGCTGGGCGTCCGCGAACAGCCAGCCGCGCTCCTCGTCCCAGTACTCGGTGACCACGTGGTCGCAGTGGAAGCCGTCGGAGCCGAAGTAGTCGGCGAAGCCGGAGCGGATGCGGGCCGGGATACCCGCCTGTCGCAGGAAGGAGCAGAGCAGCAGCGAGAAGTCCCGGCAGGTTCCGACGAAACGGTCCTCGACCTCGCGCCGTACGTGCAGGGGGGCGTCGTTCCGTGCCATGAGGATGCGCAGGATGTCGTCGATGTAGCGGGTCTCGGCGTCGTTGTGCAGGCGGTCGGCCGGGTGGGTGTGGTGGAAGAGGTCGCCCTCCACGCGGTGGATGAGCAAGTCGCGGGAAATGCGTGCGAGTTGGATGGGGTCGCGGGGTAAGTCGACGTACTGGTCGGCGAGTTCGCCGGGGTCCGAGAACGTGCTGTGCGTGGCGTAGAAGGCAAGTGACATGGCTGACGGCCTCCCGGATGTCCGGTGTGTCATCGATCGCGTGTTCGAATGCGGATCGGTGCGCCTCACCGTGTCAAAATTCGCGGGGCATTGTCCAGTCCACGCGCTGCCACACCGTCACCGCGAGGTCGATGTGGTCGGCGAGGTCGCCCACCGGGACCCGGCCGGACGATCATGCCCCTGGCGTGGCTGGAGGCGATCCCGGAGGACCGGCCCCGGCAGACGTGTAAGTGGGTCCGGCACCCTGCAGAACATGTCCAACAGCCAGTGCCTCGAGAACTCCGCCGGCTGGCCGGTCACCGACACCTGCACGTCCGGGAACCAGGCCCAGCGCTGGACGAAGATCTGATGGGGGTCGGCTGACGGGGGTCAGCCGCCCACCCGCAGCAGCAGCTTGCCCGTGCTGGTCCGCGTCCCCATCAGCCGGTGCGCCTCCGCCGCCTCCTCCAGTCCGAACTCGGCGGTGACCGGCAAAGACACCGTGCCGTCCACCGCCTTCGCGAAGGCCCGCTCGGCGAGGGAGCGCAGTTCACCGGGGGCCGTCTTCGCCAGCGTAAGGATCGAGAAGCCGCCGACCGACACCCCGGAGGGGTAGAGCTCCGGCTGTCCCACGTTCCACGCCGGCGCCGAGCTCGCGTTGCCGAAGGAGACCAGGCGCCCGAAGACCGCGAGTGAGGCCAGGCTGCCCCGGAACGTCTCGCCGCCGACCGGATCGAGCGCGAGGTCGACGCCCCGGCCGCCGGTCGCCTCCCGTACCGCCTCCGTGAACTCGCCGACGAACACCTCGTCGTAGCCGTACTCGCGCGCGTACGCCGCCTTGGCCGCGCCCGACACCACGCCGTAGACCGCACCGGCGCCCGCCGCCTTGGCCAGCTGCCCCACCACCGTGCCGACGCCGCCCGCCGCGCCCTGCACGAGCACCGTCTCGCCCGGCTGCAGTCGGCCCACCGCGTGCACCAGGGCGTAAGCCGTCGGCAGCACCGTCGGCAGGGTCGCCGCCGTACGCAGGTCGACGCCGGCCGGGACCGGGAAGACGGTCGAGGCGTTCGCCAGCGCCACATCCGCGTAGGCGCCGCCCTCCGTCAGCGCCGTCACCTCCTGGCCGACGGACAGGCCCGTGACGCCCTCGCCGAGCGCGCGGACACGCCCGGACCCCTCGAGCCCGGGCACGAAGGGCAGCTGCGGCACCCGGTAGCCCTCGCCGCGGGCCTTGAGATCGGCGAAGTTCACCCCGGTGTACGCCACGTCGACGCTCACCTGGCCCGGGCCGGGCTCGGGGACCTCCGCCTCCACGACCTTCAGGACCTCGGGTCCGCCGTACTCCTGGAACTCCACCGCACGCATGCCGCACCCTCCATGACTGCTCGACCCGCGACTGTTCGATGAAAAGCAACTGTTCAATGAAAAGCGAACAGCCGCGAGTGTATGATTTTCATCGAACACTTGGCAAGACGGAACCTCGGCAAGGCGTGAAGGAGCCCCGCGTGGCGCAGCGCACCAGTCATCGGGCCGCCCCCGAGCACACCCACCCCGACGACGTCTCCGTCCAGACCGCCCTCGCCGCGCTCGCCGATCCCGTACGCATCAGCCTCGTCAGGGAGCTGGCGGGCTCGCAGGAGTGGTCGCGCAGCTGCGGAAGCTTCGACGTGCCCGTCGGCAAGGCGGCGCTCAGCCATCACTTCGTGGTGCTGCGGGGCGCGGGCCTGGTCGAGCAGCGCGACGAGGGGGCCCGGCGGGTCAACCGCCTGCGGCGGGCGGAGTTCGAGGCCCGCTTCCCGGGTCTGCTGGACCTCGTCCTGCGGGACGAACCCACGGACTGAACCCCTCCGGCCCCTCCGGCGTCACAGTGCTGACGCCAACGCACGGGGACGGAGGGGGACATGGGCAGCAACCGCACCTGGATCGCATCGGCCGGAGCGACCGCCGCGCTGGTGGTGGCCGCGGGCCTGTACGCCCAGGCCATGGGGACCGGACACAGCGACGGAGGCCTCAGGTCGGAGCCCGTTCGGATCAAGTCGGTGGCCACGGACCGGACTTGCGTCGGCACCCGCCCGGTGGACAGCCTCCCCGGTCGCAACGACGACACCCCGCTGACGCGCGTGGTCATACACGTCGACGACCTGGCCGAGAAGAAGTACTCCGACGTCTACACGGGCCTCTCCGTCGACGAGGACCACCAGTCGGCCGACGTCTGGCGCATGCCCTCCGCCGCCTTCGACGACGAGGTCTGCGGGGCGGCCGCCCGGGGCGTGACCGTGCGGCTGCACGACACCGACGTCAGCGGAAAGACCCTCTCGGCCCTCTCCGACCGGATCGGCGACGACATGCGCCGCTGGGACGGCACCTTCGAGATGCGCGAAGTCGCCGCCGACGAACGGGGCTTCGTCATCATCGGGGTCGACGACCCCGACACGGCGGAACCGATCCTCAAGAAGGCCTACGGCGAACACAACAGCAGGTACATCAGGGTCGAGTACGCGGATCAGGCGGAACCACTGGACGCGGACTGAGCCTTCGCGCGGCGCAGCACCGCGTACAGCCCCGCGCTCACCACGAACCCCACCACCGGCGTGATGTCGCCGAAGGACGGCCAGTGCTTCGGGACGTAGCCGACGAAGTCCTCCTGGTTGGAGAAGAGCGGAACCGACACCGCGACGCCGATCAACAGGGCTGCCAGTCCAGGCCAGTTGGTGAAGGAACGGTCGGTCAGACGGGCCGTCAGCTCCTCGTCCGTGGCCGTGCGGGACTGCAGCCACCGCTCCACCAGGACGACCCCCAGCCATGGCGCCACCCAGTACGCGATGACCAGCAGGAACGCCTCGTACGCCGACCCCGCGTCCGACAGCGACGCCCACGCGGCCGCCGTACCGGCGACACCCGACACCACGACCAGCACGCTGCGGCTCAGCCAGGTGGGGAGCTTCAGCCCGAAGGAGGCGATGGAGATCGCGCCCGAGTAGATGTTGAGGGCGTTCGCGGAGATGCCGCCGAGGATGATGGCGAGGAGTACCAGGTCGCCCAGCCAGCCCGGGAGATGACCCGTGAAGGCCGCCGTCGGGGTGGCGTCCTTGGGAGCCACGATGGTCGCCGAGGCCGCGCCGATGACCGCCACGACGGCGACCGACACGAACAGGCCGACGGCCGGGTAGAGGACCGTCCTGAACCTGTTCGCGGTGCGCGGCAGATAGCGGGAGTAGTCCGTGGCGTACGGGTTCCAGCCGGCCGCGTAGCCCCAGGCCGCGCTGAAGGCGAGGAGGAAGCCGCCGATGCCGCCGCCGGTGCCGCCCCCGCCGAGATCCGCGTCCTTGAACGTCCACACGCCCGCCAGCAGGAAGATCACCGCGAGGGCCGGGAAGGCGTACTTCTCGAAGGTGTGCACGAAGTTGTGGCCGATGAAGCCGATCAGGATCTCGGCCACGACCACCAGCAGGAGGGACGGCAGCGGGCGCAGTCCCGTCAGGGTGTTGAGGGCGAAGGCCGCGCTCACGCTGTTCACCGCGAACCAGCCCACGCCCGCCACCAGACCGTTGGCCGCGGCCGGCAGGATGTTGCCGAGGTGGCCGAAGGAGAAGCGGCCGATCACCATCTGCGGCACACCGAACCGCGGCCCGTCCAGGGACAGCACGCCCTGCGTGACCGCGCCGAGCGCGGTGCCCAGCACGATGGCGGCGGTGGCCTGCCAGAAGCTCAGGCCGAAGAACAGCACCGAGATCACACCGATGAAGACGGTTGCGAACTCGATGTTCGGGGACGCCCAGGTCCACAGCAGCTGGAGCGGCGAGCCATGGCGTTCGGCGTCGGGGATGGGCTCGGAGCCAGCCGTCTCGACGGCGATGACCTTGTCACCGTAGGCGGGGGCGAGGGTGCCTGAGGAGTCGGCGGGAGCAGTCGTCATGCGAGGTAAGTGTCCGGTTCCGGCCGGTCCGGGCACAGGGGCGCATTGTCCGCATCGGGAGCCTCGTCGGCGTACAACCTGTAGGCACCTGGGGTCATCGCCGGGGCCGATGGGGGCATCGGCAGGACGCCCCACTGGCGCGTGGACCGGCACCCCGGCCCGCTCGTAGCGTCCAGGACATGACCACGCAGAGCAAGTCCGCAGAGAGCAGGGGCGTCGCCCAGCTGATGACCGCGATGGTGCTGTCCGGCACCCTCGGCGTCTTCGTCGTCGAGTCGGGCGCCTCGCCCTTCAATGTCGTCTTCTTCCGGGTCGTCTTCGGCGCCCTGGCCCTGGGCTCCTACGTCCTGTCCCGCGGCTGGCTCCGCGACCACGGCTTCACCCCGCGCACCTTCGGACTCGCCGTCCTGGGCGGCGTGTTCATCGTCTTCAACTGGGTGTTCCTCTTCGAGTCGTACGAGAACACGTCGATCTCGGTCGCCACGGTCGTCTACCACACACAGCCGTTCTACGTGGTCCTGCTCGGCGCTCTCCTCTTCCGCGAGCGCCTCACCGCCGCCAAGGTCGGCTGGATCGCGCTGGCCTTCGCGGGCCTGATCCTGGTCTCGGGCGTGACACCGTCCGACTTCACCAGCGGCGGCACCTATCTGACGGGCGTCGGCCAGGCCCTCCTCGCCGCGCTCCTGTACGGCCTGTCCACCCTGGTCACCAAGCGCATCACCGGCGTCCGCCCGCACCTCATCGCCCTGGTCCAGGTCCTCGTCGGCATTCCGCTGCTGCTCCCCTTCGCAGACTTCGGCGCGATGGCCGGCACAGGCTGGGACTGGGGCTGGCTGGTCGGCCTCGGGTTCATCCACACCGGCGTGATGTACGTCCTCATGTACGCCGCCTACGCCAAGCTGCCGACCTCGAAGATCGCCGTCCTCGCCTTCGTCTACCCCGCGGTCGCGATGGTCATGGACTGGGCGGTGTACGGCCACCACATCGGCCTCGTCCAGGCGCTGGGCGTCCCGCTGATCGTGCTGGCCAGCCTGAAGGTCACACTTGCCCGGCCTCTTCGGACACGAGCTTCCGCGCCTGCTCGAGAAACAGCCGTACATGCGCCGGAAGCCGCTTCCCGGCCCGCCACGCCAGTTGCGTCCGAAGCGTGAACGGCGGCTGCCACGGCAGCCGTACCAGAGCCCCCTGAGCGAGTTCGGCGGCGACCGTCACCTCGGGCAGCAACGAGACCCCGAGGCCGGCCGCCGCCGCGCGTTTGGTGGCCTCGATCGTCCCGAACTCCATGAAGTCGACCGGCTCACCGGACGACTTGAGCTCCCGCTCGAACAAGTCCCGGTAGGCGCAGCCCGGCTCGGTGGCGAGGAGGGGCTGCCGTACGAGATCGGTGGTGCCGAACTCCCGCCCCGCGAGGGCGTGCCGGGGCGCGGCGACCAGAGCGAGTGGCTCCTCGCACAGCACCACGCTCTCCAGCCCGGGGTGCTCGGTCGTCTCCTCCATCAGGAAGCCGAGATCGTACGTGCCCTGCCGCAGCGCCTGCCGGGTCTCGTCGCCGATGGTGGTGCGCAGGGAGAGCCGCACCCTGGGGTAGCGGTGGTGGAAGAACTCCAGCAGCGGCGGCAGCCGATATGAGGTCAGCGACTCCATCGTCCCGACCACCAGCGAACCGGCGGGCTCCTCGGTACCGGCGACCGCGGCCCGCGCCTCCTCGGCGAGCTCGATGATCTGCCGGGCGTAGGGGAGCAGCCGCTCACCCGCCTCCGTGAGCCGGATCCTGCTGCCGAGCCGGTCGAACAGCTCCGCGCCCAGGGAGGACTCCAGGGCCCGTACCTGGCTGGTCACGCTCGACTGCGCGTACTTCAGCTCGGCCGCGGCCTGCGTGAAGCTCAGCACGGTCGCGACCTTCTCGAAGGTGACGAGCAGCCGCAGCTCCATCAGTCCGCCTTGGGGTCCTCGCCGCGCTCCCGCCGCCGCAGCTCCTCCTCGCGGCGCCGCAGATCGGCCTCCCAGTCCTTCAGGAGCGCCTCGTCCTTCTTGTTCTCTTCTTTGAGGGACTTCAGGAACTCGGGATTGTCGTCGGGTGCGACGAACTCGGCGCGGTGGTTGCGGTGCCACTCGGAGGGCGTGGAGCCGCCGGCCGGGACGGGCCCGCGGTACTTGCCCGCGACCAGCCAGGCGATCGGTCCGACCAGCACCTCCCCGAACAGCAGGATGATGATGACCCAGACCACCTTGGGCAGCCCGCGCACCTGCTCCTCGGGAGTGTTCAGACAGTCGATGAAGGCGTAGATCCACAGCGCCAGCACCAGCAGGAACGGCAGATACCTGAGCATGGTGGTGCGATCCCCCACGAGACGGTGACGGGGCGTCGGCGGCCCCGGTGACGGGGTCAGGGTAGCGGGTGGGAAAAATGGCGCCCGACAATGCGCCGAACCGGGGGAGAGGCCATGCATCCGGCAGCCGTCGAGGACCGATTCATCAGCGGCGCCGGGAACCGTCGCTCCTGGGGCGTCGCCCTGCTCGGCATCGCCACCGTGCTGTGGCTGTACGCCGCCTGGCAGCTGTTCACGCCGTACAAGACGGGGAACGGGGTGGAGTGCGACGCGCCCGTGGTCGCGGAACGCGAGGCCGACACCGACGGCGTCTGGATGACCAGGCGCTGCGCCACCGAACGCGACTGGCCCCAGCCGCTCGCCGCCCTGCTCCTGGCCACGCCCCTCGCCACCGCGGGTGGCGTGCTGTACGCGACAGGTGCGACCACGGTGGCACTGCGGCAGCACGAAGCCGACCTGGGGCGGGCTCGGAGCTGAGTGCGAGCGGGCGGGGCGGGCGTCGGGGGTTCGAGGGGCTCGGCGATACTGGGACGCATGGCTTACGACGATCTTCGCTCCCTGCTCAGGGCACTGGAACGCGAGGGTGACCTCAAGCGCATCAAGGCCGAGGTGGACCCGTATCTGGAGGTCGGGGAGATCGTCGACCGCGTGCAGAAGGCAGGCGGGCCTGCGCTGCTCTTCGAGAACGTGAAGGGCTCCGCCATGCCCCTCGCGATGAACGTCTTCGGCACCGACCGGCGGCTGCTGAAGGCCCTCGGCCTGAAGTCGTACGGCGAGATCAGCGAGAAGATCGGCGGCCTGCTCCGTCCCGAACTGCCGCACGGCTTCGTCGGTGTCCGCGAGGCCTTCGGGAAGCTCGGCGCGATGACGCACGTACCGCCGAAGAAGGTGAAGGAAGCCCCCGTGCAGGAGGTCGTTCTCACCGGCGACGACGTGGACCTGGACCAGCTGCCCGCCCTGTTCACCTGGCCGCAGGACGGCGGGTCCTTCTTCAACCTGGGGCTCACCCACACCAAGGACCCGGAGAGCGGCATCCGGAACCTGGGCCTGTACCGGCTGCAGCGCCACGACAGGCGCACCATCGGCATGCACTGGCAGATCCACAAGGACAGCCGGAACCACTACCAGGTCGCGGCGAGGCGGGGCGAGCGGCTGCCGGTCGCGATCGCCTTCGGGTGCCCGCCCGCGGTCACCTACGCCTCCACCGCGCCGCTCCCCGGCGACATCGACGAGTACCTCTTCGCCGGGTTCATCGCCGGCAAGCGGATCGAGATGGTCGACTGCAAGACCGTGCCGCTGCAGGTGCCGGCGCAGGCGGAGGTCGTCATCGAGGGCTGGCTGGAGCCCGGCGAGATGCTCCCCGAGGGGCCCTTCGGCGACCACACCGGGTTCTACACCCCGCAGGAGCCCTTCCCCGCGTTGAAGATCGACTGCGTGACGATGCGGAAGCGGCCGCTGCTTCAGTCGATCGTCGTAGGCCGGCCTCCGACGGAGGACGGACCGCTGGGTCGTGCGACGGAGCGCTTCTTCCTGCCCCTCCTGAAGATCATCGTGCCGGACATCGTGGACTACCACCTGCCCGAGGCGGGCGGCTTCCACAACTGTGCGATCGTCTCGATCGACAAGAAGTACCCCAAGCACGCGCAGAAGGTGATGCACGCGATCTGGGGGGCACACATGATGTCCCTGACGAAGCTGATCGTGGTCGTGGACTCCGACTGCGACGTCCACGACCTCCACGAGGTCGCGTGGCGCGCGCTCGGCAACACGGACTACGCCCGCGACCTCAGCATCGTCGAAGGCCCCGTCGACCACCTCGACCACGCCTCCTACCAGCAGTTCTGGGGCGGCAAGGCAGGCATCGACGCGACCAAGAAGTGGCCCGAGGAGGGCTACACGCGCGACGGCGGCTGGCCCGACATGGTCCTGTCCGACCCGGAGACGGCGGCGAAGGTCGACCGCCGCTGGAAGGAGTACGGCCTGTGAGCAGCGCCTCCGCCGCGATCCCGCAGCCAGGACGCACCAAGGCGTTCCTCCGCCTGGTGATGATCGAGCACTCGGTCTTCGCCCTGCCCTTCGCCTACATCGCCGCGCTCACCGCGATGTTCCAGTGGGACCGGAACATCCACTGGGGGCGGCTGCTCCTGGTCACCATCTGCATGGTGGGCCTGCGCACCTTCGCGATGGCGGTGAACCGGATCATCGACCGCGAGATCGACGCCAGGAACCCACGCACGTCACACCGGGAGCTGGTCACCGGCGCGATGTCGGTGAAACACGCCTGGACCGGCGCGCTGATCGCGGTCGTCGTCTTCCTCGGATCGGCGGCCCTGCTCAACCCGCTCTGCTTCGCCCTCGCCCCCATCGCGGTGATCCCGATGGTGGTCTACCCGTACGGGAAACGCTTCACGAACTTCCCCCAGGCCATCCTCGGCCTCGCCCAGGCGATGGGCCCGGTCGGCGGCTGGCTGGCGATCAGCGGGGAGTGGTCCTGGGACGCCACGATCCTGGGTCTGGCCGTCGGCATCTGGATCGGCGGCTTCGATCTGATCTACGCCTGCCAGGACGTCGAGACCGACCGCGAGATCGGCGTCATGTCGGTCCCGGCCCGCTTCGGTATCCCGGCCGCCATCTGGGGTGCGCGGGTCTGCCATGCGCTGACCATGTCCCTGCTCGTCTGGTACGCCGTCGTCACCGACGTGGGCGGCTTCTTCTGGGTCGGCCTGATGATCGTCGCGGGCGCGTTCGTGTACGAGCACTCGATCGTCCGCCCGCACGACCTGTCCCGCCTGAACAGGGCGTTCTTCAGCGTCAACGGGTTCATCGGGATTGCCCTGTTCGTGTGTGCGCTGCTGGATCTTCTGGTTCGAGGGCTGACCGTCTGATTACGGTGCGGCCCATGGACCGCTTGCACACCGGGCTGGCCCGCGCTGAGGAGGCACTGCCCGGTTTCCGGGTGGAGATCGTCGAGGGCAGCGTGGTGGCGAGCCCGGTCACACCGCACCACGGCAGAACGATCCACGAGGTGTGGAAATGCCTCGAAGGGCAGATCGGTCAGGCGTGGGCTCTCATCAGCGGTGTCGGCGTCCCCTTCGACGACGACAACGAGTTCTGCCCCGACCTCGCCGTCATCCCTGCGCCCGAGGCCGAGAGGAACGAGAGCGCCTACCTCCCCGATCTCATCGAACTCGTCGTAGAGGTCGTCTCCCGCGGCAGCGTCCGCCGCGACTACGAGGTCAAGCCCCGCTGGTACGCCTCCCGAGGCATCGCCAACTACGTCGTCCTCGATCCGCTCGCGGGCCACTGCGTGACGATGTGGAACCCCGGCTCTGACAGCTACCGCGGCCGCGGCACCGTCCCCTACGGCCCGCCGCTGACGGTCGATTCCCCGCTCGGCAAGCTGAAGCTCACCACCGACCGTCTACCTGTCGATCCCGGTTCCCGCCCTCAGCTCTGAGCCCGTCGCCGGAACCAGAACGCCGCCGCCACCCCCGCCACCAGCCCGATCAGATGCGCCTGCCAGCTGACGCCCGTCTGCAGCGGGGAGAGCCCCAGCAGGATCGAGCCGCCCCATATCGCGCCGATCAGCAGACCGACCACGACGCCCAGCGGCCGGCGCTCCACGAACCCGCTGACCAGCAGGAAGCCGAAGAGGCCGAAGATCAGCCCGGAGGCCCCCGCCGTGTTGGTGTGCGCCGGGGCCACGAGCCACACACCCAGTCCGTCGGCCACGATGACGACCAGGCACAGCGCGGCGAACCGGCGTATCCCGCCCAGCGCTGCGAGGAAGCCCATGACCAGCAGCGGCACACTGTTGGCGGCCACATGGGCGAAGCCGAAGTGGATGAACGCGGCGGGCACGACATCCACCAGCTCGGAGGGCTCGCGCGGCGTGATGCCCAGCCCGTCCAGGGCATGGCCGCTGACCACGTCCACCACTTCCAGCAGCCACAGCAGCGCGACCCAGCCCACCATCAGCTTGGCCGCGGCCTTCGCACGGTCCCCGCGCGACCACTCGAGCCCGCTGTCCGACATGGCAACCCCCACTGCTCACTCGTCCCCGCCCGGAGAACGCCCGAGCCCCCTCGACCGGTTCCCACCCTGCGAGGCCGGATAGGCTCGGTGTTGTGAACCCAGCCAAGCCAGGAGAGACGGCGCGTACACCTTGGATCGTAGGGGTGTCCGGCGCCTCCGGCACGCCTTATGCCGCGTCGGTGCTGCGCGCACTCCTGGAGGCCGGCGAGAGCGTGGACCTGGTCGTCAGCCGGGCCTCGCGGCTCACGCTGCTGGACGAGACGGGGATCTCGTTCCGCGACGCGCACTGGCAGGCGGACCTGCGGGAATGGCTCGGGCGGGGAGCCGACGGGAAGCCCGGAATCTACGACGCGGACATCGACGGGGTGCGGTACTGGCCCGCCGGGGACCTGGCCGCCGGGCCGTCCTCGGGCTCGTATCCGAGCAAGGGCATGCTGATCGTGCCCGCCTCCACCGCCTCCGTGGCCGGTGTCGCCCTCGGGCTGTCCAAGGACCTGCTCCAGCGCGCGGCGAGCGTCACCCTCAAGGAGCGCCGCCCGCTGGTCGTGGCCGTACGGGAGACCCCCTTGAACGGCCAGACCCTGCGGCACCTGGTGGCGCTCGACGACGCGGGCGCGACCGTGGTGCCCGCCTCGCCTGCCTTCTACGCGGGTGCCACCCATATCCAGGACCTGGTGGACTTCGTCGCCGGGCGGGTGCTGGACGCGGCGGGCGTCGAGCACGGTCTGTACCGGCGTTGGACGGGCGAACTGGGCGGCGGGAGTGCCGGCCAGTAGGGCACATGGCAGTACCTCTCATCAACTCGGGATATTTCAGCGGAAGGCATCGAATCGCATGGACGCGGTGGACAGGCAGCTCATCCAGGCCCTGAGGGAGAACGGCCGGGCCTCGTACGCGGAGCTGGGGCGCCTCGTCGGCCTGTCGGGACCCAGCGTCACCGACCGCATCAACCGGCTGGAGGCGGCCGGCGTCATCACCGGGTACCGCGCCACCGTGGACGCCGCCTCGCTGGGCCTCGGCGTCACCGCCCTCATCGGCATCTCGCTGTCCGACGCCGCCGACCACGAGGACGTGGCCCAGCGTATGAAGGAGCTCAGCGAGATCGAGGACTGCTGGTTCATCGCCGGCGACGACTCGTACATGCTCAAGGTGCGGGCGAACGACGTGGACGGCCTGGAGAAGATCATCCGGCGGCTCAGCGGCACCAAGGGCGTCTCCCGCACCCGTACGACGATCGTGCTCTCCACGAAGTGGGAGAACCGGGTCGGGGAACTGCCCGAAGAGGTCTAGCCGTACGGTTGTCGAAGTCGTCGAAGACATCGTCGGTGTCGTCGGAGAAAGGTGTGGGCATGGACGTCGGGCTCAAGCGCGAGCTGGAGGACAAGGTCAGGGCCGGTGAACGGCTGACCCGCGAGGACGGCATCGCGCTGTACGAGTCGGACGACCTGGCGTGGCTCGGCGGCCTCGCCCACGAGGTGCGCACGCGCAAGAACGGTGACGTGGTTCATTTCAACGTCAACCGGCACCTCAACATGACCAATGTCTGCACCGCCTCCTGCGCCTACTGCTCCTTCCAGCGCAAGCCGGGCGAGAAGGACGCGTACACGATGCGCATCGAGGAGGCGGTGAAGCTCGCCAAGGCGATGGAGGGCGAGAACCTCACCGAGCTGCACATCGTCAACGGGCTGCACCCGAACCTGCCGTGGCGCTACTACCCGCGTTCCCTGCGGGAGCTCAAGGCCGCCCTGCCGAACGTCTCCCTGAAGGCGTTCACGGCGACGGAGATCCACCACTTCGAGACGATCTCCGGGCTGAGCGCGAGCGAGATCCTGGACGAGCTGATCGACGCGGGCCTGGAGTCCCTCACCGGCGGCGGCGCGGAGATCTTCGACTGGGAGGTCCGGCAGCACATCGTCGACCACCGCACCCACTGGGAGGACTGGTCGCGCATCCACCGCCTGGCGCACGAGAAGGGTCTGAAGACCCCGTGCACCATGCTGTACGGCCACATCGAGGAGCCGCGGCACCGCGTCGACCACGTGCTGCGCCTGCGCGAGCTCCAGGACGAGACCGGCGGCTTCCAGGTCTTCATCCCGCTGCGCTACCAGCACGACTTCGTGGACATGAAGGACGGCAAGGTACGCAACCGGCTCCAGGCCCGTACTCAGATGGCGACCGGCGCGGAGGCACTGAAGACCTTCGCGGTCTCCCGGCTGCTGTTCGACAACGTCCCGCACGTCAAGGTCTTCTGGGTCATGCACGGCGTCCAGACCGCGCAGCTCGCCCTCCAGCACGGCGCGGACGACATGGACGGCTCGGTCGTCGAGTACAAGATCACGCATGACGCCGACAACTACGGCACGCCGAACAAGCTGACTCGCGAGGACCTGCTGGACCTCATCCGGGATGCCGGGTTCCGTCCGGTGGAGCGGAACACTCGGTACGAGATCATTCGGGAGTACGACGGTCCCGATCCGGCTCGTCGGGAGTCGCCGCAGCCCATGCGGGTTTGAGGGCTTGTACTTCGTCTGCGGGTGTGTGGGGGCTGGTCGCGCCCCGCGGCGGAGCCACAAAAAGATGCGGTCCCGCGCCCCTGAGGGGGGTACCCGGGGCGCATGGTTGCGAAGGCTCCCGAGGATGCCTATACCGCCGAGCCCTTCCTTCCCGGGCGCGGCGGGCTCCCGGCCCTGCGCAGGGCGGCGGCTGAGTGCAAGGGGTGCCCCTTGCACCGGGACGCCACGCAAACCGTGTTCGGCGCGGGCGCCGCGCACGCGCGCGTGATGCTCGTCGGTGAGCAGCCCGGGGACCAGGAGGACCGTCAGGGGAAGCCCTTTGTGGGGCCGGCGGGCAAGCTGCTCGACCGGGCTCTCGCCGAGGCCGGCCTGGACCCCGCGGACGCGTACGTCACCAACGCCGTGAAGCACTTCAAGTTCACGCAGGCCGAACCCCGCAAGCGCCGTATCCACAAGGCGCCCAGCCTGCGGGAGATGACGGCCTGCGGACCGTGGCTGGCCGCCGAGCCGGCCGTGGTCGAACCCGAGCTGATCGTGGTGCTGGGGGCGACCGCCGGGAAGGCGCTGCTGGGCTCCTCGTTCCGGGTCACGCAGGTGCGCGGGACGGTCCTGGAGGAGGAGATCCACGGCAGGCGGGAGCGACTCGTGCCGACCGTGCACCCCTCGGCCGTGCTGCGGGCGGACGACAGGGAGGCGGCCTACCGGGGCCTCGTCTCGGATCTGGAGGTGGCGGCGAGGGCACTGTCGTAATGCGTACCATTGCCCGGTGTCCCTTACCTTCACCCTCGACCCCGCCGTCACTCCCGCCCTGCGCGACGGGATCCTCGACCTGTGGGCCGACGTCTCGAACGCGGGCGGCTCGGTCGGCTTCGTACCGCCGGTCACTGCCGGGGACATACGGCCGGAGCTCGTGAAGCACTTCGTCGCCATGGCGGAGGGGCGGACCCGGCTGCTGGC
Organism: Streptomyces sp. NRRL S-646; assembly: GCF_000720765.1. Taxonomy (GTDB): domain Bacteria; phylum Actinomycetota; class Actinomycetes; order Streptomycetales; family Streptomycetaceae; genus Streptomyces. The sequence continues at coordinate 109,742 of NZ_JODC01000018.1, read as the reverse complement.
CGGCCTGGACGAGTCCGGGACGGTCGCGGCGACCGCCTTCTTCGGCTTCAACACCCACCGGCTGATGACGCACTGGGTATGGCTGTACACGGTGATGGTGCACCCCCGCCACCAGGGCAAGGGGTACGGCCGGGACCTCCTCGCCGCCGCCGAGGACGCGGCCCGCGGCTTCGACGGCATCGACGCGATCCGACTCACCTGCCGCGGCGGGAACGGCCTGGAGCGGTTCTACGGCTCCTGCGGCTACAAGGAGGTCGGACGGGTCCCCGGCGCCATCCGCGTCGCCCCGGACGACTACCGCGACGACGTCTTCATGCTGCTGCCGCTGGGCTGAGAGCCCGCCCACCCCCCTGCAAGATCGGGTCCCGGGCGTGCTTCACTGGACGGTGCCCTTTGGCAATGTTCGTACCGTTGACGGAAGAGTGGATTGAGATGCTCCGCTACACGCTGATGCGCCTCGGGATCTTCGCGGGCTGCTTCTTGGTCGTCTGGGGCCTCGTCTACTCCGGCATCGTCCCGCGCGGCTACGGCGGCTCCAACTTCATGTGGCTCGTCCTGCTGGCGCTGGTGGTCTCCGCCCCCATCAGCTTCGTCGTTCTGCGCAAGGAGCGCGACCGTGCCTCCGTGAAGGTCGTCGAGCGGGTCGACCGGATGAAGGCCGGCTTCGCGGCGAACGCCGCCCAGGAGGACGACGCGGACGACGCGAGCCGCTCCCAGGGCCAGGCACCCCAGGCTTCCTGACGGGGTTGCGGGCGCCCGCTCCCAATTACCCTTGCCCCATGGGTGCCGTGAAGACCAAGCGGATGCCGCGGGCGGTCCGTGAGCAGCAGATGATGGACGCCGCCGTGCGGACCTTCGGGCAGCGTGGGTACATGGCCGCGTCGATGGACGAGATCGCCGAACTGGCGGGCGTGTCCAAGCCGTTGGTGTACCTGTACCTGAATTCCAAGGAAGACCTGTTCACGGCCTGTATCCGCCGGGAGGCGACGGCGCTCGTCGAGGCGGTGCGGACCGGGGTCGTGCCCGACCTGCCCGCCGACCGCCAGCTCTGGGAAGGGCTGCGGGCGTTCTTCACGCACACCGCGCAGAACCCGGACGGCTGGGCGGTGCTGCACCTTCAGGCCCGTACCCGCGAACCCTTCGCGGCCGAGGTCACCGCGATGCGCGAGGAGATCGTCGCGTTCGTGACGCAGCTCATCGTCGTCGCGGCCAGGGAGGCGCACCGCAATCCGCACCTCCCCGAGCGGGAGGTCGCCGGGCTCGCCGAGGCCCTGGTCGGCGCCGCCGAGTCCCTCGCCGCCTGGGCCAACGCCACCCCCGGCACCACGGCCCGCCAGGCGGCGGCCACCCTGATGAACTTCGCCTGGGCGGGCCTGGGCAACCTCATGGACGGGCGGCCCTGGTCGCCGCCGCACACCCCGGATTCATGACGCGGCGTCAGCCGCCCCGAGGCCGCCGACAGTTCCGCTCACATGGACGCGGCCCCCGCTCCCGCGCAGCTCGAACCGCTCCCCGTCGGCCGCATACATCACCGTCCCCGGCAGCAGCACCGGCGCCCTGAACTGCGCCTTCACCCGGGCGCGTTCGGGTACCCCGTGCGCGGCGAGGCAGCGGGCCACCGTCCACATGCCGTGCGCGATGGCGCGGGGGAAGCCGAAGAGGCGGGCGGTGAGCGGGTGCAGGTGGATGGGGTTGCGGTCGCCGGACGCGGCGCCGTACCGCCGCCCGACGTCGGCGGCCAGCCTCCACTCGGTCACGGCGGGCAGCTGTTCCCGGTCGTCCCTGGGCGTCTCACCGGAATGCTGCGTCCGGTGCCGCGCCAGATAGGTGCTCCGCGACTCCCATACGACGTCCCCGTCGGCCCGCATCTCGGTGATCACCGAGGCCTCGGTGCCGCGTCGATGCGGCACCAACCCGCCGACGTACACGGCGAGTTCGTACTCGCCGGTCGCCGCGGGCGCGCGCCGCTGCGTGATCTCGATCGAGGTGTGGACGAGGCCGAGCAGCGGCAGCGGGAAGCCCCGTCCGCTCATCAGCCGCATGGCCAGCGGGAAGCCCAGTACATGCGGATAGGTCGCCGGCAGTGCGTCGTCGCCGGTCGCGAAGCCGCACACCCGCTCGTACGCCGCGAGTCGCGCGAGGTCGATGCGCAGTCCGGGCAGGACGAGCCGGCTTCGGGGGAAGTCGGCGTTCGGGCGCGGGCGTTTGAAGGGGGACAGCAGGGCGCCACGGGCGAGCAGGGGCGCGAGGGCGGGGGTACCGGGCAGGACGACGGGCATCGACATTCCGAAACTCCCCACGGGCGCTGTGCTTACTCCAGAGTCAGGTTACCCGAGGTAAGGGCAGGTGGGGGAGGGGCAGAAGATGAAAAATGTTCACCATACCGTCCGGCGGCGCTCTATCGGCCAGAAAAGCGACGAGCTTGCACATCCCCGACGCATCCCCGCCGCCGGACCACCTTGGAACCCACACCGGCTCATCACGGCCGCGCCGTACGATCTCCTCCCCTGACCTGCGGCAACTCCCCCGCAGGGCAACTCTGGTGAACGTCTGGAGTCGCCCGTGTCCACCTCGCAGCCGTCCGCGCCCGCCGCCGTCCACTCGACGACGTACGAGGGCACGCCGGTGCTCGTGGAGCCCGTGATCCGGCGCCTTGACGGGGAGGTGCGCGAGGTGTCCGTGCCGCCCTTCGTCCCGCCGGTGACCTACGGCTCGCTCGCCGACCTGCCCTTCGACAACGCACGCATCGCCCCGGACGACAAGGTGCTCAGCCGCCGCACCGAGTCGGGCCGGTGGACGGACGTGACGGCGGCCCGGTTCGCCGACGAGGTGCTGGCGGTGGCGAAAGGACTGATCGCCGAGGGGCTGGTACCGGGGGACCGGATCGGCGTCATGGCGCGGACGATCTACGAGTGGACGCTCCTCGACTTCGCCGCGTGGGCCGCCGGCCTGGTCACCGTCCCGATCTACCCCACCTCCTCGGCCTTCCAGAGCCGGTGGATCCTCCAGGACTCCGGCGCGGTCGCACTCGTCACGGAGACCTCCGCCCAGGCGGCGGCCCTCGGCCCGGAACTCGACCGGGTGCCGGACCTGCGGCACCTGTGGGTCATCGAGAAGGGCCATGTGGAGCGGCTGGCGGAGCAGGGCGGCCAGGTGCCGGACCAGGAAGTGGCCGTACGGCGCGGGATGTTGAGCCCCGACACGCTCGCCACCGTCGTCTACACCTCGGGCACCACCGGCCGCCCCAAGGGCTGCGCCATCAGCCACGGCAACTTCTTCGCCGAGGTCGACAACGCCATCGAGCTCCTCTACCCGGTGTTCCGCTCGCGAACCAGCGAAGAGGCGTCCATCCTGCACTTCCTCCCCATGTCGCACATCTTCGGCCGCATGGTGGCGGTCGCCTGCATACGGGCCCGGGTACGGCTGGGCCACGCGCCGAGCCTGAAGTCGGAGGATCTCCTCCCCGACCTGGCGAGCTTCCGCCCGACCTGCCTCGTCGCCATCCCGTACATGCTGGAGAAGGTGTTCAACGTGGCCCGCGCGAAGGCCGAGACCGGCGGCCGGGCCACCTCCTTCGACCGCGCGGCGGGCGTGGCCCGCCGGTACGGGGAGGCGACGGAGGCCCGTCACTCCGGCACGGGACCCGGCCCGAGCGCCGCACTGAAGGCCGCCCGCACTTTCTACGACCCGCTTGTTTACCGGCGTATCCGCAACGCCATGGGTGGCAGGGTCCGCTACATGATCTGCGGCGGCTCCCCGCTGGGCCGCCGGCTGGCCGCGTTCTACGCCGGGGCGGGCATCGAGATCTACGAGGGCTACGGCCTCACGGAGGTGACCGGCGCGTCCACCGTGACCCCGCCGCTCAAGCCCCGCCTGGGCACGGTGGGTTGGCCCATACCGGGTACGAAGGTCCGGATCGCCGCCGACGGCGAGATCCTGCTGGCCGGGGACCACGTCCTGCGCGGCTACTGGGACCCGAACGCGGGCGGTGTCGTCCCGGCGACCGTCGACGGCTGGCTGGCCACCGGCGACATCGGGCGGCTGGACGAGGAGGGCTACCTCTACATCACGGGCCGGAAGAAGGAACTGCTGATCACGGCGGGCGGCAAGAGCGTCGCCCCGGCCCCGCTGGAGAACTGGCTCCGCGCCCACCCCCTGATCTCCCAGGTCATGGTCGTCGGCGACGCCCGGCCCTACGTCGGCGCGCTGATCACCCTGGACATGGAGGGCGTCAGCCACTGGCGCCGGATGCGCGGAAAGTACCCCGTCCCGGCCCAACTGCTCCTGGACGACGACGAGTTGAGGCAGGTCCTGCAGCGCGCGGTGAACGAGGCGAACAAACTGGTCTCCCGCCCGGAGTCGATCCGCCGCTTCACGATCCTCCCGGTCGACTTCACGGAGGAGGCGGGGCATCTGACCCCGTCGATGAAGCTGAAGAGGGAAGCGATCGCCGGGGAGTTCGCGGCGCAGATCGAGCAGCTCTACGACCCCATGGTCCGGCGGCCCGGAGCAGCTGACGCCTGACGGCAGCTCAACTTGTCGGCAGAGGTTGACACAGGCCCGGCTCCGGACCCTTCCCGAAACCGCACGAACTCCTCACGCTGGACACGTACGATCGCGTAACCCGCGGTAACTCTCCCGCGCACACCGCTGGTGAACGTCCCGGTACGCGCTGCACGTACCTCACAGCAGAGCGGTACCGAGCTGCACGCCCCAGGAGCTGCCATGTCCGTGCCCGTGCCTTATCCGTCCGCGTCCGACTACGACGGCGTGCCCCAGTTGGTGGAGCCCGAGATACGGCGGCTGGACGGCGAAGTGCGCGAGGCGTCGGTCCCTCCGCTCGTCCCGCCGCCCACCCATGGCTCGCTCGCCGACCTGCCGTTCGACAACGCGGAGGCGGCACCCGACGCCCGTGTCCTCAGCCGCCGTACGGAGGACGGGGACTGGGCGGACGTGACGGCGGTGGAGTTCGCGGAGCAGGTCCTGGCCCTGGCCAAGGGCCTGATCTCGGAAGGGCTGGTCGCCGGCGACCGTATCGCCATCATGGCGCGGACGATCTACGAGTGGACGCTCCTCGACTTCGCCGCATGGGCCGCCGGCCTCGTGACCGTCCCGATCTACCCCACCTCCTCCGTCTACCAACTCCGATGGATCCTCCAGGACTCCGGCGCGGTCGCCCTGGTGACGGAGACCGTCGGCCAGGCGTCGGCCCTCGGCCCGGAGCTCAGCCGTCTGCCCGACCTGCGGCACATGTGGATCGTGGAGAAGGGGCACCTGGAGCGGCTGGCCGAACTCGGCGCGCCCGTCCCCGACCAGGAAGTCGCCGTACGCCGCGGGATGCTGGTCCCCGACACGCTCGCCACGGTCATCTACACCTCCGGCACCACCGGCCGCCCCAAGGGCTGCGTGCTCACGCACGGCAATTTCCTCGCCGAGGTCGACAACGCGACCGAACTCCTCTACCCCATCTTCAAGTCGAAGTCGGAAGACCCGGCCACGCTCCTCTTCCTGCCCATGTCGCACGTCTTCGGCCGCATGGTGGCGATCGCCTGCATCCGCGCCCGGGTCCGCGTGGGCCACGCCGCGAGCCTGCAGGCGGACGACCTCCTGGCCGACCTGGGCACCTTCCGGCCGACCTTCCTCCTGTGCATCCCGTACATGCTGGAGAAGGTCTACAACAACGCCCGCGCCAAGGCGGAGGTCGGCGGCCGGGTCTCCGCCTTCGACCGGGCGGCGAGCGTGGCCGTCCGCTACGGCGAGGCGATGGAGGCCCGCCACGCCGGCACCGGCTCCGGCCCGGGCGCCGCCCTCAAGGCGTCCCGCGCCTTCTACGACCCGCTCGTCTACCGCCGCATCCGCAATGCCATGGGCGGTCGCATCCGGCACATCATCTCCGGCGGCTCCCCGCTCGGCCGCCGCCTGGCAGCCTTCTACGCGGGCGCCGGCATGGAGATCTACGAGGGGTACGGCCTCACCGAGTCCACCGGCGCCGCCACCGTCACCCCGCCCCTCAAACCCCGCCTGGGCACGGTCGGCTGGCCCATGCCCGGCACGAAGGTCCGCATCGCGGCCGACGGCGAGATCCTCCTCCAGGGCGGGCAGGTCTTCCGTGGCTACTGGGACCCGCAGGGCGGCGGACTGATCCCCTCCTCCACGGACGGCTGGTTCCCGACGGGCGACATCGGCCGCCTCGACGACGAGGGCTACCTCACGATCACCGGCCGCAAGAAGGAGATCCTGATCACGGCGGGCGGCAAGAACACCGCGCCGGCACCCCTGGAGAACTGGCTCCGCTCGCACCCCCTGATCTCCCAGTGCATGGTCGTCGGCGACCGCCGCCCGTACATCGCCGCACTGATCACCCTCGACATGGAAGGCGTCAGCCACTGGCGCCGGATGAACGGCCGGCACCCCGTCCCCGCGGAACTCCTCGTCGAGGACGACGAGTTGAGGGCGATCCTGCAGCGTGCGGTCGACGAGGCGAACAAGCTGGTCTCCCGCCCGGAATCCATCCGCCGCTTCGCCATCGTCCCCCGGGACTTCACGGAGGAGGAGGGCCACCTGACCCCGTCGATGAAGCTCCGCAGGGAAGCGGTGATGCGGGACTTCGCGGCGGAGGTGGAGGGACTGTACGAGCGGTGAGCCCCCGCTTGCCCACCCTCGCACTGTGAGCCATCCCACACTTGGGGCGGTGGCGCATCGAAACGTTTGAGTTTCGCTGTGCGAGTGCCTACGTTAGGTGTACGAAACGGTTTCGGACCGATTCGGGTGGTCCGATCAATCCGAACCCCATGACGGGAGCACCACCGTGGAAGTCATCCCGGCCGCCGCCACCGCCCAGGCCGGGCCGCCCGGCCCCACCCAGGCTCCGTCGAAGCACCGCTGGTGGGCGCTGGCCGTCATCGGCCTCGCCCAGCTCATGGTCGTCCTCGACGCCACCATCGTGAACATCGCGCTGCCGTCGGCCCAGCAGGACCTGGGCTTCGACAACAACGGCAGGCAGTGGATCGTCACCGCCTACTCCCTGGCCTTCGGCAGTCTGCTGCTGCTCGGCGGCCGGCTCGCCGACCTCTTCGGCCGCAAGACCACCTTCATCGTGGGCATCGTCGGCTTCGCCGCCGCCTCCGCGGTCGGCGGCGCGGCCAACGGCTTCACCATGCTGGTCGTCGCGCGCGCGGTGCAGGGCCTGTTCGGCGCGCTGCTCGCGCCGGCCGCGCTGTCCTTGCTGACCACGACCTTCACCGAACCCAAGGAACGCGCCAGGGCGTTCGGCATATTCGGTGCCATCGCCGGCTCCGGCGCGGCCGTCGGCCTCGTCCTCGGCGGTCTGCTCACCGAGTACCTGGACTGGCGCTGGACGCTGTACGTCAACGACGCCATCGCGGTTCCGGCGCTGATCGGTGCGATCGTCTTCATCGGCCGCTCCGTCCCGGCCGAGCGTCCGAAGCTGGACATCCTCGGTGTCGTCCTGGTCTCCGGCGGACTGTTCGGCATCGTCTACGGCTTCGCCAACGCGGAGACGCACGACTGGGACAACTGGATGACCTGGGGCTTCCTCGCCGGGGGCGCCGTCCTGCTGGTGGCGTTCTTCCTCTGGCAGACCCGTGCCGAGCACCCCGTGCTGCCGCTGCGCGTCCTGGCCGACCGCGACCGCGCCGCCGCACTGTCGACCATCCTCATCTCGTCCGCGGGGATGTTCGGCGTCTTCCTCTTCCTCACTTACTACCTGCAGGCGACGCTGGGCTATTCGCCGGTCAAGAACGGTGTGGCCTTCCTGCCGATGGTGGGCGCGCTGATGGTGCTGGCGCAGATCTCCACCAACTGGCTGGTGCCGAAGATCGGCCCCAAGATCGTCGTGCCCACCGGCATGCTGCTCGCCCTGGGCGGCATGATCTGGCTGACCCGCCTCGACCTGGACAGCAGCTATGCGGCGCATGTGCTGGGCCCGCTGCTGCTGCTGGGCGCGGGCCTCGGCATGTCGATGCCCGCGGCGATGAGCTACGCCACCCTCGGCGTCCGGGCGAGCGACCAGGGCGTGGCCTCGGCGGCCCTCAACACCACCCAGCAGGTGGGCGGTTCGATCAGTACGGCGCTGCTGAACACCCTGGCCGCCACCGCCGCCACCAACTACGCCAAGGACCATCTGTCCGACCCGCTGGTCAAGGCGAACGCGGCCCTGCACAGCTACGAGGTCGCCTACTGGTGGTCGGCCGGCTTCTTCGCCTTCGCCGCGGTCGTCACGGCCCTGCTGTTCCGGGCGAAGAGGAACGCGAGCGCGCCCGCGGAGCAGGTCGAGACGCAGGTCGAGGCGCAGGTCGAGGCCCCGGTCCCGGATGGGCCTGTGGCCGTGGCCACCGTCCGTACGGACGCGGCCGTCCTCCGTGGACAGGTGCGCAACGGGACGGGCGTCCCCGTTCCCCGCACCGCGATCACACTGCTGGACACGTCGGGCCGCCAACTGGCCCGAGCCCTCTCCCGCGAGGACGGCACGTACGCGGTGGACACTGCCGAGCGCGGCAGCCTCGTCCTGATCGGCTCGGCACCCGGCTACCAGCCACAGGTGGTCACGCTGACCCTGAGCGGCGCACCGGTCTCCCACGACCTCGTGATCCTGCCCAGCCCGGGCGGACTGGCCGGCACGGTGCGGGGCGGCGACGGCGAGGTCCTGCCCGGCGCGCTGGTGGTGGCCACCGACCAGCGCGGCGACGTTACGGCCTCCACCACCACCGCAGCGGACGGCGGTTACCGCATCGGCGACCTGCTGCCCGGCGACTACACGCTCAGCGTCAGCGCGCCCGGCCACCGCCCGGCCGCCGTACCGGCCACGGTCACCGCCGAGACCGCCCGCTGCGACATCGAACTCGTCGTGGCCGCGACCCTGCGGGGCACGGTGCGCACCCCGGACGGGCGTGCGCTGGACGACGCCCGGGTCTCCCTGATCGACGCCGCCGGCAATGTCGTGGGGACACGCACCACGAGCCTCGACGGCAGCTACGCCTTCACCGACCTCTCCAGCGAGCAGTACACCGTGATCGCCAGCGGCTACCCCCCGGTGGCCACCCAGGTCACGCTGAACGGCAGCCAGGAGGGTGTCGACATCCAGTTGGGCCACAAGGAGTCCTAGGGCCCACCGACCCCCATACGGCAGCGTCCGCCGCCCCGGATCTCCGGGTGGCGGACGCTGCCGTGTCCGGCCCGGCCTTCAGCCGAGGTGCGGTAGTTGTTCGCCCTGGACGGCCTGGATGTCGAGTTCCACGCGCAAGGTGGCGCCGATGGCCGCGATGCCCGCCCGGACGACCTGGTTGTAGTTCATGGCGAAGTCCTCGCGGCGCAGTTCGGTGGTGGCGCGGAACGACGCCCGCACACCGCCCCACGGAATCGGGTCCGGTGCCCAGGTAGGACAGGTCCAGATCGACGGACCGGGCCACGCCGTGCAGGGCGAGTTCGCCGTGGACGGTCCAGCGGGCCTCGCCCGCCGGGCTGATGCCGGTGCTGCGGTAGGTGATCTTGGAGTGGACGTCGACGTCGAGGAAGTCCGCGGAGCGCAGATGGCCGTCGCGCATCGCGTTGCCCGTGTCGATCGACGCGGCTTGGACCCGCACTCGAGCCGACGGACCGGGCCAGGGTGGTGTCCACCGACTCCCAGGCCGCCCCCGTTTCCGGATACAGCCGGCCCCAGCCCGCCGCTTGCACGGCAAGCACCGTCACCCGATGCGCGTGCACGTGATCCGGATGCCCGGACAGATTGCCGTACGCGTCATGCGTGATCACGATCTCCGGACGGAACTCCCGGACATGCCTGACCAGCCGCCCCACCACCTCGTCCAGCGGTGCATCGCAGAAGCGTGGGGCGCCCGGCGCAGACTCGGGAACACGCGCATCGGCGTACCCGAGCATCCGTGGTTCCCCCGCCCCGAGGATGCGCAGCGCCTGGGCCAACTCGCCGGACCGCCGGGTGCCTTCGGCCCAGGTGGCGGTGACGACCGCGGTCCGCGCCCCCGAGGCCGCGTGCCGGGCGAGCACACCGCCGGACGTCAGCGACTCGTCGTCGGGGTGCGCGAAGACGGCCAGGAGGCTGGGGAGGGGCATGTCCGCATCACCCTTCGTCGTGAAGAACCAAGGTTAGAGGCAACTCCGGCCAGGGCCTCTGGAGTTGGTGACGTCCGAACCGGCTGCCCCCGGCGGGGATCCCGCCCGTGCGGAAGCGTCCGAGCTCGCACCGGAACTGCTCGACCTCTACAAGATGGCCGTCGAGATGTCGGACCGCGTCTCCGCCCGACGCGGTGCTGCGAACGCGTTCTTCCTCTCCGTTCAGACCGCATTCATCGGCGCGCTGGGCATCACCGCCACGGAAACCGCGCGAAATTCGACATCATAACTGCCGACGAACCGCGACTGCCGCTACGGGCCTTCAGTCAGGAGTGGGAGATACTGACGGGGAATTCCGGCGGGCCGTGGTGGACCAGGTACACCGAGTTGGGGGCGACCGAACGGAAAGTTCCCTGGGTATTTGCGGCATTGCACGCAGGTCTGTTCATCGGCATAATCTGCACGTGACTTATCTGCGCGCGGACGCCGCCCTGATCCGCGGACTTCTGTCGCCTCAGGCCCGCCCCCCGGCGGACGCCGACAATCTCTTCCTTCTCTACGCCGTCCTCATGCGGGCCAAGGGGGAACAGGTCACCGCGGCCGATGTCCACGACGCCTGGGCCGCCTGGATGGACAACCGGGATCCGGGCCATACCGCAATCGTGCCCTTCGACGAGCTCTCCCGGGCCACCCAGCGCGAGGACGAGCCCTACGTCCAGGCGATCCGGGCCGCGGCCCGGGTCCGGGCGGAAGACGGGTCCTGAAGAGGACGACAGGCAGGTCATGAACGAAGGGCGGCAATAAGGGATCCGGTTCTTTCGATCGGGTATTTCCTTCACTGTCGGGCGGTTCCAAGGTCGTTCCGGAATCCCATTCGTCGCCGACCGCCGGAATTCCTCGCACCGCTTCTGCCTCCGGCCTTGACTTCCCAAGACCCCCGCGCCACATTCCCACCTCGTACTTCCGCACCTCCGCACCTGCGCAACTCACCCCACCCCTCGTCCGGTTGGAGCGACCTGCCATGGCCACGAGCGCGGAACCTGTGAGACCAACAGCACGACCCACCCGGAGGCAGGTGCTCGGTGCCGCGGGCACCACCGGTCTCGCCCTGGCCGCCGGCGCAGGCCCCGGCACCCGCACGGCCACCGCCGCCGACCTCCCCCTCCTCGGCACCTATGACGTCGTCGTCATCGGCTCCGGAGCGGCCGGCATGACCGCCGCGCTCGCGGCAGCCAAGCAGGGGCTGACCACCGTCGTCGTCGAAAAGGCCCCCACCTTCGGCGGATCCGCCGCCCGTTCCGGTGCCGGCATCTGGGTTCCCAACAACCCCGTGATCCTCGCCGCCGGTGTCCCGGACACCCCCGCCAAGGCCACCGCCTACCTCGCCGCGGTCGTCGGCCCGGACGTACCCGTGGCCCGGCAGAAAGCCTTCCTGGCCCACGGCCCCGACATGATCTCCTTCGTGATGGCCAACAGCCCGCTCCGCTTCCGCTGGATGGAGGGGTACAGCGACTACTACCCGGAGCTGCCGGGCGGTCTGCCGGGCGGCCGCTCCATCGAGCCCGACCAGTTCGACGGCAAGCTCCTCGGCGCCGAACTCGCTCATCTCAATCCGCCGTACATGCAGGTCCCTCCCGGCATGGTCGTGTTCAGCGCCGACTACAAGTGGCTCGCCCTCGCCGCCGTGAGCGCCAAGGGCGCCGCCGTCGCCGCCGAGTGCCTGGCGCGCGGCACCAAGGCGGCGGTGCTGGGGCAGACGCCACTGACCATGGGGCAGTCGCTGGCCGCCGGGTTGCGCAAGGGGCTGCTGGACGTGGGCGTCCCCGTCCTGCTCGGCACCCCGCTCACCGACCTGTTCGTCGAGAGCGGTGCCGTCACCGGGGCGGTGGTCACGAAGGACGACGCCCCCGCCCTCGTACGCGCCCGACGCGCCGTCGTCGTCGGCTCCGGCGGCTTCGAGCACAACGCTGCCATGCGCGCCCAGTACCAGCGCCGGCCCATCGGCACGCAGTGGACGGTCGGCGCGAAGGAGAACACCGGCGACGGCATCCGGGCGGGACGACAACTGGGCGCCGCACTCGAGCTCATGGACGACGCCTGGTGGGGACCGGCCATCCCGCTCCCCGGCCAGCCCTACTTCTGCCTCGCCGAACGCACGCTCCCCGGCGGCCTCCTCGTCAACGCGGCGGGCTCCCGCTTCGTCAACGAGGCCGGCCCCTACAGCGACGTCGTCCACACCATGTACGACCGCAACCCCACCGACCCGGACATCCCCGCCTGGCTGATCGTCGACCAGAACTACCGCAACCGGTACCTGTTCAAGGACGTCGCCCCGACCCTCACCTTCCCCGACGACTGGTACCGCTCGGGGGCGGCGTACAAGGCCTGGACCCTCGACGCCCTCGCCGCCTCCGTCGGCGTTCCCGCCGCGGCCCTGCGTGCCACGGTCGACCGTTTCAACTCCCTTGCTCTGAAGGGGACCGACAGCGACTTCCACCGCGGCGACAGCGCCTACGACCACTACTACACGGACCCCTCCGTCCTCCCCAACTCCTGCCTCGCACCCCTGTGGCTGCCCCCGTACTACGCCTTCCGCATCGTCCCCGGGGATCTCGGGACGAAGGGCGGCCTGGTCACGGACGCGCGGGCGCGGGTGCTGCGGCCGGACGGCTCGGTGATCCCCGGCCTGTACGCCGCCGGAAACGCCAGCGCCGCCGTGATGGGACACAGCTACGCCGGTGCGGGGTCGACGATCGGGCCCGCGATGACGTTCGGCTACATCGCGGCGCTGGACATCGCGGGCGCGCTCTAGGAGGCCACCGCTGCCGGCTTCCGGGCTATGAGGAAGGCCTGCGGGGACGTCTCCTCCAGGCTTTCCTGCGGCTCCCGCACCGTCTGAGAGAGGAGCGTGAAGCCCGCGTCCGCCAACAGCCGGACCATGTCCTCCGGTTGGCGGCGCCGGAAGGTCAGCGAGACCGGGCGGCCCCAGGGGCGGTCGTGGTGGCGGTGCTTGTCGCCCGCCTGGAAGCCGACCAGGAGGTGGCCGCCGGGCGCGAGCACCCTGTGGAACTCGGCGAACAGGGCGGGCAGTTGCTCCACCGGGGTGTGGATGGACGAGTACCAGGAGAGTGCCCCGGCCAGCGTCCCGTCGGGAATGTCCAGGTCCAGCATCGAGCCCTGCTCGAAACGCAGCCCAGGGCTCTCCCGACGGGCGACCGCCAGCATCGACTCCGACAGATCGAGGCCGAAGACGTCCAGACCGAGCGAGGCGAGACGGGCCGTCGTCCGGCCGGGGCCGCACCCCAGGTCGGCCACCGGCCCCTCGCCGCCAACGAGTTCGGCGAACACCTGGAGTATCGCCCGCTCCAGCGGCCGGTCCGCGAGCTCGCGCTCGAACCGGGCGGCGTAGTCCTCGGCCACGGCGTCGTAGAACGTCCGGGTGCTGGTGAGGAAGTCGGGTTCGGGCGAGTTCTCGTCGCCGCTCAGGGTCTCGTCACGGGTCTCGGCCATGGTCAAAACCGTAGCGACCGCCACTGACAATCGACCGGCGCCAAGCCCCTCGGCCCTCCCCTCGCGCCCTTCCTACTGGGCCACCCTTGCTCAGCCCCCCCGGGGGCCCGCAGCACCACCACCGCGAACGGCGCCTTCCTCCCCCACTGTCGGCTGCGCCCGAGCGGGGACCCCCATCGCCAGTACAGCCCCGACCAGTACCCCGGCCGGCCGCGCCCACCCCGCAAAGCCGCCGTTCTCCGTCAGGTCGACGTTGTCGAGCTGGAGGGCGGGAGCGGAAACCGCGGCGTGGAGACGCTGTGGGCGCTGGCGGTGGCCCTGGGGGTGCCGTTCAGCACCCTGGGCGCTGGCGCCCGGAACGACGTTCGTGCTGGTCATGCAGCACGTCTGAAGGGCCCGGGCAAAGGCAGGAGCCCCGCTGCCTTGCGGCACGGGGCTCCTTGGGTACTGCTCTCAGTTCCGGATCAAAGCACCAGGCTCCGAGACCGAATCAGACGGGGGTGACGTTCTCCGCCTGCGGGCCCTTCGGGCCCTGGGTCACGTCGAAGGAGACCTGCTGGTTCTCCTCCAGCGAGCGGAAGCCGCTCGCGTTGATGGCGGAGTAGTGGACGAACACGTCCGGGCCGCCACCTTCCTGGGCGATGAAGCCAAAGCCCTTTTCGGCGTTGAACCACTTCACGGTTCCGGTAGCCATAAGCCCTCCTTGGGCCCAAAGGGTTGCCCTGCTCCAGAACCTGCAAGTGTGAAAACAGTGCTGCACAACTGCATACGTCTGAAAACGACGAGAGCCTGCGGTTACATGCTCCGCAGGCTCTGTACTGCAAGGGAAACCAAACTGCAACTTGCGGCGAGCCTAGCACGCGGGCAGCGGAAAGCAATAGAGGGCAAGATCACGTCACCCGGACGTTTGAAGGCTTGGAATGGGATTGACGGGACACCGGTGACGTCGCCGCACCACCCTGAAGGCTGCACCGTACCTCATAGGGTCTAGCCTCGCGATGTGGACAATTCTCGCACCCGGCCGCGCGTCGGCCACATCCAGTTCCTGAACTGCCTGCCCCTGTACTGGGGGCTCGCGAGAACGGGCACGCTCCTCGACTTCGAGCTGACCAAGGACTCCCCGGAGAAGCTCAGCGAGCAGCTGGTGCAGGGAGACCTCGACATCGGGCCCATCACCCTGGTCGAGTTCCTCAAGAACGCGGACGACCTGGTCGCCTTCCCTGACATCGCGGTCGGATGCGACGGCCCGGTGATGTCCTGCGTGATTGTCTCGCAGGTCCCGCTGGACGAGCTGGACGGCGCCCGGGTGGCGCTCGGCTCGACCTCGCGCACCTCCGTCCGCCTCGCTCAGCTGCTGCTGGCCGACCGCTACGGCGTCCAGCCCGACTACTACACCTGCCCGCCCGACCTCAGCCTGATGATGCAGGAGGCCGAGGCGGCCGTACTCATCGGGGACGCGGCGCTGCGGGCGAACCTGCTCGACGGGCCGCGCTTCGGCCTCCAGGTGCACGACCTCGGCTCGCTCTGGAAGGAGTGGACCGGGTTGCCGTTCGTCTTCGCGGTCTGGGCGGCCCGGCGCGACTATCTGGAGCGCGAGCCGTTCATCACCCGCAAGGTCCACGAGGCCTTCCTCGCCTCCCGCGACCTCTCGCTGGAAGAGGTCGGGAAGGTCGCCGAGCAGGCGGCCCGCTGGGAGGCCTTCGACGAGCGGGTCCTGGAGCAGTACTTCACGACGCTGGACTTCCGTTTCGGCGGGCCGCAGCTGGCCGCGGTCGCCGAGTTCGCCCGGCGGATCGGTCCGACGACCGGCTTCCCGGCGGACGTGAAGGTGGATCTGCTGCAGCCGTAAGCAGTTCGGGAACGGCGCACTACCCTTTTCTCGTCGTTACGGGGGATACGGGGGAGGGGTGGACGCCATGCAGTCGCTCGGAGCCGACGAGCCCACCGTCGTGGGGCCCTACCGGCTGCTCGGCCGGCTCGGCTCCGGCGGGATGGGCCGCGTCTACCTGGGACGCAGTGCCGGGGGCCGCACGGTCGCGGTCAAGATCGTGCACCCGCACTTCGCGCTGGACGAGGAGTTCCGCGCCCGCTTCCGCCGCGAGGTGGAGGCAGCGCGGCGGGTGGGCGGCGCGTGGACGGCGCCGGTGCTCGACGCGGACCCCGGGGCGGCCGTCCCCTGGGTGGCCACCGCGTATGCGGCAGGACCATCGCTGGCGGGGGCCGTCCAGGACGGCGGCCCGCTGCCGGAGCATTCCGTACGGGTGCTGGGCGCGGGGCTCGCGGAGGCGCTGGCGGCGGTGCACAAACTGGGTCTGGTGCACCGGGACGTGAAGCCCTCCAATGTGCTGCTGACGCTCGACGGCCCGCTCCTGATCGACTTCGGCATCGCGCGGGCGACGGACGGTACGGCGTCCCTGACGTCCACCGGCGTGTCCATCGGCTCGCCCGGCTACATGTCGCCCGAGCAGATCCTCGGGAAGGGGGCCACGGGTGCGGCCGACGTCTTCTCGCTGGGTGCGGTGCTGGCGTATGCGGCGACCGGGAAGCCGCCGTTCCCCGGGGATTCGTCCGCGGCCCTGCTCTACAAGGTCGTCCACGAGGAGCCCGAACTCGGCTCGCTGAGCGGTGAGTTGCGGCAGGTGGTGGAGGCGTGCCTGGTCAAGGAGCCGGGGCAGCGGCCGACGCCCGGTGAGGTGGCACGGCGGCTGGCTCCCGACGGGGCGGCGCGCATGGTGGCGGGCGGGTGGCTGCCGGGGACGCTGGTGGAACAGGTGAGCCGCAGCGTCGTGAAGCTGCTGAACCTGGAGGCCGGGGACGAGGCGCCTTCTGGGCCGGTGGGGTTCAGCAGCCCTTCGGTCGGGGACGCGGTGACGGCCGGTGGGGAAGGGGCCGGGCACGCGACGACGGGGGAGTTCGGACCGGCGCCGGTGATGCCGGCGGCTGCGCCTTTCTCCGGCCCTTCGGTTTCCGCGTCTGTCCCTGCCGTTTCTTCCTCTGCCGTTCCTGCGTCTCCCGCCTCCGCGCCCGAGCCACAGGACGCGCCCCCCGTCGAGCAGCGTCCGGGCAGGCTCACCGTGTCCGTGGCTGCGGCGTCCGCGCCGGGGGACGGCGGGCGCGGGCGGCGGCTGAGCTGCACGGTGGCGCTGGCGGTCGCGGGGGCGCTGGCGGCGGTGACGGTGGGGTCGGTGTTCCTGTTCGACCTGTTGCCGGGCGGCAGTGAGAACGACGCGGGCGGCTCCGGCAGCGGCGCCTACTCTCCTGGGCCGGGAGCCACTTCGAGCGCCTCACCCACCGACGCCTCCACCGCCGCCGAGAGCCCCACCGGGACCGCCGTGCCCGCCGGCTACCTCGGCACCTGGGAGGGCCAGGGCCTCGTCCTCGACGGCGCCCTGCCCGCGGGCACCTTCCGGGTGACCGTTCATCAGGCCGGCGTGGGCCAGGAGCTGGGCCGAGTCCGGCAGACCGACCAGCTCGGGGGCGTCTGCAACGACGTACTGACCCTGAAGAAGGTCACGAAGAAGGAGCTCGTCACGACGTCGGTGGGCGCCAAGTCCAACCACGCGGGGTGCAACCCGGTGGCGCACACGGTGCGGTTGCTGCGCGTGGGGGACGACCTGAAGTACGTGTCGGACAGTGAGGCGGAGGGGCGGCCCACGGCTCGGATGTCGAAGGTCAAGTAGTCCGGCTGTTGCGCCGGACGCGCGCGGGTGGAGGCGGACCCGCCCAGGTCAGCGACTGTTGCCCCAGAGAGACATGTCGTCGCTCTTGAGACTGGGAACCCCGCCGTAGGTCCCGCCGTGCGCGGTCACCAGCGGGGCGGAGAGCTGGTCCTCCAGCACACCGTCGCGGACCCGGATGATCGTGCTGGCGTGGTCGGTCCTGCCCGGCTTGAACGTCTTGCCCTCGATCGCCGCCTTCAGATAGGAGAGGGCGTACTTCGCGTAGAGGTCGGCCGGCTGGGAGACCGTGGCGTCGATCTTGCCCTGGGCGATGGCCTTGAGCTCCCGGGGGATGCCGTCGTTGGAGACCACGAACACGTGCCTTTCGTCCTGCGGACCGACCAGCAGACCCTGCTGCCTGAGCACCTGCAGGGTGCCGGAGAGCATGGAGCTGGCCTGCAGGTAGATGCCCTTGACGTCCGGGTTGGCGGTGAGATCCGTCTGCAGCTTCCGGGCCGCGACCGCCCCGTCCCAGTTGGTCGCCTCGCCGAAGACCTTGATCTTGGGGTAGTTCTCCTTCATGCACCCGTTGAACCCCTCGGTGCGGTCCCGGGCATTGATCGAGGCAAGGTCCCCTTCGAGCACGACGACCTTGCCCTCGCCGCCGAGCTTCGTACCGAGGAACCGGCAGGCCTTCTCGCCGTACGCGCGGTTGTCTGCGCGGACGATCATGTAGACCTGGCCGGTGTCAGGGCGGGTGTCCAGGGTGACCACGGGGATCTTCTGGGCGGACAACTGCCTCAGGACGGGCCCGATCGCGCCGGTGCTCTGCGGAGCCATCGCCACGCCCTTCACCCCGTGGATGATGAACGTCTGTACGTTGGCGGCGAGATTGCCGATGTCGTTCTGCGAGTTGGTCGTCTCCAGCCTCAGACCGAGCTCCTTGGCGAACGCCGGGGTGTACTTGATGTACGACGTCCAGAAGTCGGTGTCGGAGCGGGGATAGTCGACGCCCACCACCGGGGCGCGGTTGGTGCCGGCCCCCGAGTCGGCACCGGAGCCGCCGCAGGCGCTGAGCGCGGTGACGGCGAGGACGGTGACGGCGCCGAGGCCGGGATGTCTGAGGCATCGGGTCTTCACGGCGGATTCTCCTTGCGGACGGTTTCATGCCGGAGATCAGGCCCGGGGGCGGATCGGTAGCCCGTGCATGCCGCCGTCGGCGGCGAGATCAGTACCTGTGGTGGCACCGGAGAGCGGGTTCGCGAGGTACGCGAGCCGGTGTGGAATCCGCTGCTCATCGGGCCTCCTCAGGCCTCCTGGTCCCCACTGTAGACGTCGCGCCCACCCGCCCGGCGGCTCCGCGCCGTCGAGACCGAGCCCGCCGATCAGCGCCCGATTGCCCGGTCCGGTTCGGCGGGGCGCCCTCCACCACATCGATGGTTGCGACCGGGGGCGCCGGTTTCAGCCGGTCCCCTCGCCGACACTCCGTGTGAAGTCCTTCCGAGCCACCCGCCCCACCAGATCGTCCTCCGGCAGTCCGCCAGGGCGTCGCACCCCTCGGCCACCAAGGCGAGGACGCCCGCCAGGTGGGGCAGGCAAGTGCGCGTGCGGTGCGGGTGCGCAGGGGAAGCGGAGGCCTGCCGGTGCCGTACGCCGTGACTGAGCGCTTCGCCGGTGCGGAACGACGGCCGGGGCTTCGGACTTGGCGCAGGACTCGCGTTTACTCCGAGCCTTGCCCCGCGCTGCCGTGCTGGTTCGGGCAGCCGTCTCCGGGAGGTGTGGAGACCGGCGGGGAGGCGGGCCCGGAGCCGGGTGGGGGCTCGGTCCCGGTGGGGCCGTCCGCCGAGGGGGCCGGGTCCTCAACAGGCTCGGGCTCCACGGGAGCCGGGGTCTCGGGCTCCGATGCGGGCGGGGACGAGGGCGCGCTCGGGGGATCGGCTTCGGGGGTGTGATCGGAGGGAGCTGCCGGAGCCTCGGGGGAGTGGTCGTCGGCGGGGGCGGGCGGGGTTTCCGGGGACTCCTTGACCGGAGGCGCCGGGGGCGGCGGGGGCTGTTCGCTGGGAGTCGGGGCGTCCGGGTACGGGTCGGAGGGCGTGGTCGGGGCCTCCGGCTGCTCAGGCTTCCCGCCCGTCGCCGGGGGAGCCGGATCCGTCCCCTTCGGTGCGGGCTCGGTCGGCTCCTCCGGGGACTCCTTGACCGGAGGCGCCGACGGCTGCGGGGGCTGTTCGCTCGGAGCCGGGGCTTCCGGGGACGGGTCGGTGGGGGTGGGAGGGGCTTTCGGGTACGGGTCCGAGGGCGTGGGAGGGGCTTTGGGCTGCTCAGGTTTCCCGCCCGTCCCCGGGGGCGCCGGATCCGTCCCCTTCGGTGCGGGCTCGGTCGGGTCCTCCGGTGCGGTCTTGGTGGGCGGCGGTGTGTCGTCCGTCTTGCTCCCGGCCGTGTTCCCACCCGGAGCCGGCGTGGGCTCATCGGTGTCATGGGGCTTCGGTACGGACGTCGCGGTCCTGTCGGTGTCGTCCGTGCGCACCCGCTCGCTGCGCTGGACGCCGGCCGTACGAGCCGGCGTACCGTCCTTCTTCGGTACGTCGTTCCGCGCGCCCGTCGACGGCGGGCCCACCGGTGCCTCGGCCACCGGGACCTTGGCCGCGGGCGCGTCGGCCACCGGTGTGTGCCGGGCCGGGGCCTGGCCGGCGTCGGCCGGGCCGAGGACGAGCAGGAGCGCGGCGGCGCCCACCACGACCGCCCCGGCGGCAGCCGCCACCTGTGTCTTCGAACCGCCGACCGCTGCTTGGCGCACTCCGTGCAGCAACCCGCCGTGCCCGCCGGCCGCGGTCGCCGCACCGGCCGGTCCGGCGGTGAAGGCGAGCAGGAACTTGCCCGCACCGCCCACCGCCAGCACGAGAAGTGCCGGCCCGACGAGCGCGGGCAGCCGGTCGTTGGCGCTCATCAGGGCGGCCAGCCGCGCCCGGCAGTCGTCGCACGCGTCCACATGCCCGAGCAGCCGCTCGGACTGCTTCGCGGTCGCCGCGCCCCGCACATATGCGGGCATGCGCGCCCAGTACACCTGGCACGCGGGGTCGTCGGGCGCGCCGGTCTGCGTCCGCAGGAACGCCTGCCGCATGCCTTCCCGGGCGCGATGCAACAGCACAGCCGTGGCACCCTCCTTGGTCCCGAGCTGCGGACCGATCGCGGCCAGCGGCTGCCCCTCCGCCTCGGCCAGCCACAGCGCCTTCACCCACCGCTCGGGCAACTGCCCAAGGACCCGTACCACCAGGTCGACGGAGGACACCCGCTCGGCGGGGTCGTCCGCGTGCGGGTGGCCGTCCGTCTCGACCCGCTCCTCGCCGTGCGGATCCCGCGGCGTCTCACGCACCGCGCTCCCGGCGGCGATCGCGAGGTGCCGCACCGTCGTCATCAGGTACGCCGGCACGTTGTCGATCTCGTGCCCCGCGGCCAGCCGCCGCCACACCCGGAAGTGCGCCTCGGCGACGAGGTCTTCGGCGGTCCAGGCGTTCCGGGTGAGCGAGCGGGCGTATGCGACGAGTCGCGGCTGCTGTTCCTCATAGATCCGGGCGTACGCGGCCGTGACGGCGTGGGACGCGGAAGCCGGTGCGGACACTGCAGTGGAACCGTCGGACATGGCGGAACGCTCCAGTTGCCTACTGAGGGCGGGGGAAGGTTTTGTAAGCCTAGATGGCAAAAATTTCAATCAAAGTTGCGCTGTATCGCCGATGTGGCGCACGTCACGGAAGTTCTCTTCGGTTGCGGCGTAATGCCCACGCCCCCGAGGCGCTCCAAGAGGTGCACAGGCCCAACTGGCCGCCGCAGAACCCGACATGCTCGAAATGCTCTACATGCCCGAAAAGGGAGCCCCCCTCGTGTACATAGCCCTGGAGCAGCCCACCGGCGCCCACCTGCTCACTCCCGACCACGACGAACTGGCGGTGCCCGTCACCCTCCGCTACCTCTCCGACGACCCGCTGGCGGTCCACTTCGTCTTCCCGGCCTGGATCTCGCTCGACGAGGAGGAGGTGACCTGGACCTTCGCCCGCAGCCTCCTGGAGGAGGGCCTGGGCACCCCCGCGGGTCTCGGCACCGTTCGGCTCCGCCCGCACGGCCCGTCCCACACCGTCGTGGAACTCCACGCCCCGCAGGGCATTGCGGCGGTCCGCTTCGAAACCACCGCGCTCCACCGCTTCCTGCTCCGCTCCTACACGGTCACCGAGCCGGGCGGCGAGCCCCTGGAACCGGCCCTCGACCAGGGGCTCGCCTCTCTGTTCGGCGCTGTGTGAGGCTGGGGGCAACGGTTTTGCCGGCCAACGACCCCCCGGACGGATGAAGTTGCTGATCGCCGTCGCCGCGCTCTGGGGCGCGGCAGCAGGGGCCCTGCTGCCGAGGGCCGCCCGCCGGTTCTCCGTGCAGTCGTACGGTCCTGGCGCCCCCGCCCTCACCACCGCCCTCGTCTGTGCCGCCCTCGCCGCCGCCACCGGCACTCGCCCCGAGCTCGGTGTCTGGCTGCTGCTCGGGCCCGTCGGGGTGCTGCTGGCGGTCGTCGGCCTGAGGGTGAAGCGGCTGCCCGACGTTCTGACGCTGCCGCTCGCGGGCGCCGTCCTCGTACTGCTCGGCGTGGTGGCGCTGTTGCCCGAGCACGCCGGTGACTGGACGAAGGCGCTGTACGGTGCCCTCGCGCTCGGCGGGTTCCTCCTGGTGCTGTTCCTCATCGATCCGGGCGGCATGGGCTTCGGCGACGTCAAGCTGGCGCTCGGGCTGGGCGCCGCCCTGGGGTGGTACGGCTGGCCGACGCTCATGCTCGGCACCCTCGCCGCGTTCCTGTTCGGGGCGGTGTACGGGGGCGCACTCGTCGCCCTGCGGCGGCGGGGGCGCGAGGCGGCCCCCGCGTTCGGGCCGTTCCTGCTCGGCGGGGCGTTCCTCGGGCTGCTGATCGGGGCGTACGCGGCCTGACGTAGGCTGGGCAGGTCTGTCCACACCCCTTGACGAAAGGGACGCCCCGGTGACCGAGAAGGCCGACCTTCAGTCCGTCCTCGACCGCGCCGCGGCCGGTGGTCGGATCACCTCCGAAGAGGCACTCGACCTCTACCGCGACGCCCCGCTGCATGCGCTGGGTGCCGCCGCCGACGCCGTGCGCCGCCGTAAGTACGCCGGCACCGAGCACATCGCGACGTACATCATCGAGCGCAACATCAACTACACGAACGTGTGTGTCACGGCGTGCAAGTTCTGCGCCTTCTATGCCGCTCCCAAGGACACGGCGAAGGGCTGGACGCGGGATCTGGACGACATCCTGCGGCGCTGCGCTGAGACCGTCGAGCTCGGCGGCACCCAGATCATGTTCCAGGGCGGTCACCACCCGGACTACGGCGTCGAGTACTACGAGAAACACTTCGCCGCCATCAAGAAGGAGTTCCCGCAGCTCGTCATCCACAGCCTGGGGGCGAGCGAGGTCGAGCACATGGCCCGGATCTCCAAGGTGAGCGTGGAGGAGGCCATCTCGCGTATTCACGCCGCCGGCCTCGACTCCTTCGCGGGCGCCGGCGCCGAACTGCTTCCCGAGCGGCCGCGCAAGGCCATCGCGCCCCTCAAGGAGTCCGGCGAGCGCTGGCTGGAGATCATGGAGACCGCGCACGGCCTGGGTGTCGAGTCGACGTCCACCATGCTCATGGGCACGGGCGAGACCAACGCCGAGCGCATCGAGCACCTGCGGATGATCCGTGACGTACAGGACCGGACGGGCGGCTTCCGCGCCTTCATCCCGTACACCTACCAGCCCGAGAACAACCATCTGAAGGGCCGTACCCAGGCCACGCTCTTCGAGTACCTGCGGATGATCGCCATCGCACGGCTGTTCATGGACAACGTCCAGCACATCCAGGGCTCCTGGCTGACCACCGGCAAGG
This sequence comes from Streptomyces sp. NRRL S-646, assembly GCF_000720765.1. Classification (GTDB taxonomy): domain Bacteria; phylum Actinomycetota; class Actinomycetes; order Streptomycetales; family Streptomycetaceae; genus Streptomyces. Next base: position 86,572 of record NZ_JODC01000018.1, on the reverse strand, counting down.
AGGTCGGGCAGCTGTCCCTGCACTACGGCGCCGACGACCTCGGCTCGATCATGCTGGAGGAGAACGTCGTCTCCTCGGCCGGTGCCAAGCACCGCTCCAACCGGCTCGAGATCATCGACCTGATCAGGAAGGCCGGGCGCGTTCCCGCTCAGCGGACCACGACGTACGAGCACATCGTCGTCCACGACGACCCGGCGAACGACCCCGTCGACGAGCGGGTGATGTCGCACATCTCGTCCACGGCGATCGCCGGCGGCACCGCCCATCCCGAGCTGAAGCTGCTGGCTTCCAACTGACGTACCGGTGCTGACGATTCACGCGGCGGACGAGGTCCGGACCGCCCGGGACGCCGAACCGCTCAAGGACGGCGCCGTGGCGGTCGACGGGGCCCGGATCGCCGCGGTGGGTCCGCTGGCTCAGGTGCGGGGCCGGTTTCCACAGGCGCGGGTCCGGAGTTGGCCGGGCGTCCTGGAGCCCGGGCGCCTCCACGAGGGTCCGCTTCCCGATGCGCCGAGCCCACGCGAACGCATTCATGCCGTGCTGAAGGCGGGTGCCGTGGCGATCCTCGCTCAGTACGCCGACTCACCCGAACTACGGGCGGCGGCCGAGCGGAACGACGTCCTCGTCCTGCCCGGTACGCGGCCTGAGGCTCTGGTCGAGTCCGGCCGGGCCGACCTCGCCGTGTTCGACGAAACCGGCGCGTGCATCGCGACGGTGTGCGCGGGGCGCCTCGTGCACAGGCGTCGTTAGCCCGCAAACGCCTTTCCGAACGCTCCCGGACTCTGCTTCACCCCACTGCAGTCGGTCGAGGCGTCGTCGGTCAGCTCGTTGCCCTCGATGTCGAAGTCGGCCTGCTGGGAGCCGGCCGCGTCCAGTGCCCTGCCGTACGGCCACCGGCGCGACCCTCTCGAGGGCAAGGCACTCATCGTGGCCGTCGCCGTCGCCGAGTAGGCGCTGCCCGTGCTCCCGGCAGGGCTGATGGTCGTGGGCGTGGCCGTCATGGGCCGCTTCGGGATGATGGTGATCCTCGCGCGTCGGGCGGTCCCGCTGATCGACCGGTTCTGGAGCGTGCCCGCGTTCGAGAAGTACCTGCCGCTGGACAGTCAGTGGTTCATGTTCGGTATCGGCTGGGTCCTGATCGCGGTGTTCGTCCTGTTGTGCGGCTGAGGGGAGGACGTGGCGGCCAAGAAGAAGCCGAAGTTCCTCCCCTGAGCGGGCGGCAGGGGGCGTACTGCAAGAATGGCGGCGTGACCCGCGCTTCCCTGAACAAGCAGCCGCACGAAGTCGCCTCGATGTTCGACGACGTGGCGGAACGGTACGACCTGACGAACGACGTGCTGTCGCTCGGCCAGGACCGGGTGTGGCGCAAGGAGGTGGCCCGCGCTGTCGACGCCCGGCCCGCGCAGAAGATCCTGGACCTGGCTGCCGGCACGGCCACGTCCTCGCTGCCCTTCGCCCGCACGGGCGCGTACGTCGTTCCCTGCGACTTCTCCCTCGGCATGCTCCAGGTCGGCAAGAAGAAGCACCCCTGGCTGCCGCTGACCGCGGGCGACGCGACGAAGCTGCCGTTCAAGGACGACACCTTCGACGCCGTCACGATCTCCTTCGGGCTGCGCAACGTGCAGGACTTCGACGGGGCCCTGCGCGAGATGCACCGGGTGACCAAGCCCGGCGGCCGGGTGGTGATCTGCGAGTTCTCGCACCCGACCTGGGCGCCCTTCCGCACGGTCTACACCGAGTACCTGATGCGCGCCCTGCCGTCGGTCGCCCGCGCGGTCTCCTCCAACCCCGAGGCCTACGTCTACCTCGCCGAGTCCATCCGCGCCTGGCCCGACCAGCCCGCGTTGGCCGAGCACCTGCAGAAGGCCGGCTGGTCGAAGGTGGCGTGGCGGAACCTGACGGGCGGGGTCGTGGCCCTGCACCGCGGTTTCAAGGGCTGAGGATCAGGCGGAGCTGACGACGAACGGGTCACCCGGCTCGTCCAGCTCGCGCTGCAGCCCGCCGGTCGGGGGCCTCGGAATGCGCGGCTCGCGCACGCCTCCGCCGCCCTCACCCTCGCCGAAGTCGAACCACACGTAGATCACGGAGTCCCGCGGCACCTCCGCATTGGGCTGCGGGTACTGCCGTACGACGTACTCGACCACGGTCTGGTGGAAGTCGGGCCGGTCCGGCGCATTCAGGAAGAGGCCGGTCGCCTCCGCCGTCTTGCGCGCGTCCATGGCCATCAGTCCGACCAGCCGTGGCACGCGTACCTCGGGTGTTTTGGGTGTTATTCGCACAGATGTCACCCCCAGCGGTACTGGAAGGGTAACCGCCTGGGGGCTTCGATCGGAAGCGCCAAGTGTCTTTCTGTAGCAGTCAGTTACTCTGCGTGACCGTTCTGCAGGTCGAGTCGGTAGCAGTGCCCCTTCTGCTGCGAGGCCGGCGTCGTGAAGACCTCGGCGAGGTGCATGCCCAGCCGCCGCGTCACCGCGATCGACCGCTTGTTGCCGGCCAGCACCATCGCCACCACGCTCGGCACCTCGGCCGCCCGTAGCCGCTCCAGCGTCATCTGCGCGGCCGTGGTGGCGTACCCCTTGCCCCAGAACTCCCGCCCCAGCCGCCACCCGATCTCGATCTCGCCCTTGGGCCCCCAGTCCTGTGGCCACGGCTGGGCTCCGGTGAACCCGACGACCTGCCCGGACTCGTCGGTCATGGTCCACAGACAGAAACCCCGCTCGGCGTCGTGCCGCCGCTGGCGTGCGGTGAGCTCCTCGTAGACATAGAGGGCCGCCGACCTGCCGCCGTGGAACTCCATGACATCCGGGTCGTCGAACAGCCGGTGCCAGGCCACCGCGTCCTCGTCGGTGGGGACGCGCAGCCGTACTACGGGGAGAGCTCGGTTCACGAGAGCAGCCCTTCAGCCGAGTGATCAATTCTGCTGAATAGACTGCCTGTGTCCAGTGCCGCTCGGCACAGAGATTTGTCGAACTTGGGGAGATCCCGCCGTGACCGTCGTGACCGAGCCCCACTCCGAGCCCTCCCCCGAGCCCTTCTCCGAGAACACTGCCGATGTGATCGTCGTGGGCGCGGGCCCGGCCGGCTCCACGACGGCGTACCACCTCGCCAAGGCCGGCCTCGACGTGCTCCTGCTGGAGAAGACCGAGTTCCCGCGCGAGAAGGTCTGCGGCGACGGCCTGACCCCGCGTGCCACCAAGCAGCTCGTGGCGATGGGCATCGATATCTCCGAGGAGGCCGGCTGGCTGCGCAACAAGGGGCTGCGCATCATCGGCGGCGGCGTCCGCCTCCAGCTGGACTGGCCGGATCTCGCCTCCTTCCCGGACTACGGCCTCGTCCGCAAGCGAGACGACTTCGACGAGCAGCTCGCCCGCAACGCCCAGAAGGCGGGCGCCCGGCTCTTCGAGCGCTGCAACGTCGGCGCGCCGATCGTCGACGACCGCACCGGCCGTATCACCGGCGTCCACGCCAAGCTCGGCGAGGAGAAGCGCGAAGTCACCTTCCACGCCCCGCTCGTGGTCGCCGCCGACGGCAACTCGACGCGCCTGTCGCTGGCGATGGGCCTGCACCGCCGCGAGGACCGCCCGATGGGCGTCGCGGTCCGCACGTACTTCGAGTCGCCCCGCCACGACGACGACTACCTGGAGTCCTGGCTGGAACTCTGGGACCGCCGTGGCCCCCAGGACCGTCTCCTGCCCGGCTACGGCTGGATCTTCGGCATGGGCGACGGCACGTCCAACGTCGGCCTCGGCGTCCTGAACACCTCCGACTCCTTCAAGGAACTGGACTGGCGCGAGGTTCTGAAGGCCTGGTGCGCCTCCATGCCGGAGGACTGGGGCTACACCCCGGACAACATGACCGGGCCGATCCGCGGCGCCGCCCTCCCGATGGCCTTCAACCGCCAGCCCCACTACACCAAGGGCCTGCTCCTGGTCGGCGACGCCGGCGGCCTGGTGAACCCCTTCAACGGCGAGGGCATCGCCTACGCGATGGAATCCGGCCAGATCGCCGCCGACGTCATCGTCCAGGCCCACGCCCGCCCGACGCCCGCGAGCCGCGAACTCGCCCTGCAGCGCTACCCGCGCGTCCTCAAGGACACCTACGGCGGCTACTACACGCTGGGCCGCGCCTTCGTGAAGCTCATCGGCAACCCGAAGGTCATGAAGATCGCGGCCCAGCGCGGCCTGACCCACCCCATGCTGATGAAGTTCACCCTGAAGCTGCTGGCGAACCTGACGGACCCGACCGGCGGCGACGCGATGGACCGCATCATCAACGGGCTGAGCAGGGTGGCCCCGAAGGCGTGACTAGCTCGTGAGGGCTTCCACATTGGCGGCCCGGCGCGCGAACACCTCGTCGCGCCGGTCCGCCACCTGCCTGAGCGCGTCCTGCCGCTCCCGTTTGGAGAGCCGGTCCAGGTAGACCTGGCCGTTGCCGTGGTCGGTCTCGTGCGCCAGGCAGCGCGCGAAGTACCCCGTGCCCTCGATGGTGAGGGGCTCACCGTCCTTGTCGAACCCGCGCACCACGGCCCGGTCCGGACGCGGTACGTCCATCACGGCGCCCGGCACCGACAGACACCCCTCGCCCTCGTCGAGCAGCCGTCGCCCGGCCGGGTCGAGGGTGTCGAGCACCGGGTTGACGACGTGGCCGACGTGCCGGGCCCCTTCGTCGTCCGGGCAGTCGTAGACGAACAGCCGCAGGCCCACGCCGACCTGGTTCGCCGCGAGCCCGGCCCCTTCGGCGACGTACATCGTCAGGAACATGTCGTCGATGAGCGCGGCGAGATCGGGCCCGAACTCGGTCACGTCCCGGCACGGCCGGTGCAGAACCTCTTCACCGACCTCGGTCACGCGCCGCACCCTGCCGCGCCGGGCCTCGGGCGCGAGCGGCGGATACGAGTCGACGGGCCTGCCTTGCACGAACACACGTGGCATCTCTGTGCCTCCTTGTGATTGTGAGGATGCTGTGGGTGACAGGAAAACGGGGTTACGGCCTGCGGAGCCCCTCCCTACCCTCCGTTGTTCATGACAACAGAACACGCGCAGCAGTCGCAGGGGAACACCGGCCACACCCGTAGACGCTTCCTCGCCGGCGCCGGGGGAGCGGCCGGCGCCCTCGCCTTATGGCCCGCCGGACGCGCGACCGCCGCCACCGGCAAGCGCGTCGCCGTCCTCGGTGGCGGAGTCTCCGGCCTCAGCGCCGCCCACGAACTCGCCGAACGCGGCTACGCCGTCACCGTCTACGAGTACTACGACGTCCTCGGCGGCAAGGCCCGCTCGATGCCCGTCCCGGGCACGGGAACCGGCGGTCGGGCGCCGCTCCCCGGCGAGCACGGCTTCCGCTTCTTCCCCGGCTTCTACCGGAACCTGCCGGACACGATGCGCCGCATCCCCTTTCCCGGCAACGCGAACGGCGTCCACGGCAACCTGCGAGGCGCCACCGAGGAACTGTTCGCCCGCAGCTCGGGCCGCCCGGACCTGCACTTCCCCCTGCGCCGCGTCACCACGCCGCCCGCCCCCGGCGACATCACCCCGTCCTGGATCCGCGACCAGGTCCTCTCCGCCCTGGACCTGGGCACCCGCCTGCCCGCCCACGAGGCCGCCTACTTCGCCGACCGGCTCCTCGTCCACCTCACCAGCTGCGACGCCCGCCGTGAGGACCAGTGGGAGAAGACCGCCTGGTGGGACTTCATCCGCGCCGAGGAGATGAGCGAGGAGTACCGGACCCTCCTCGGTATCGGCCAGACCCGCAACCTCGTCGCCACGCGTGCGGAGGTGGCGTCCACCCGCACCGTCGGCCGCGTCATCATCGAGGCCCTGATCCTGTGGGGCCTGCTCGGCCGCGGCCTGGACGGCGACGCCGACATCGACCGCGTCCTCAACGCCCCCACCAGCGAGGCCTGGATCGATCCCTGGCAGACCCACCTCCGCTCCCAGGGCGTCGAGTTCGTGCTCGGGACGCAGGTCCGGGAGGTCGTGTACGAGGGCGGCCGCGTGACCGGCGTACGCGTCGCGGCCCGCGACGGGAGCCAGGAGCGCACGGTCACCGCCGACCACTACGTCTCCGCCATGCCCGTCGAGCACGCCCGCGGGACGTGGGGCAAGGCGCTGCGCGCGGCGGACCCGCAGCTGGCGCGCTGCGACGCCCTGCACACGGACTGGATGACCGGCGTGATGTTCTACCTGCGCACGCCCACCCCCGTCGTGCACGGCCACATCAACTGCCTCGACTCACCCTGGTCGGTGACGGGTATCGGGCAGGCCCAGTTCTGGGACGGGAGGGACTTCTCGCGCGACTACGGCGACGGCCAGGCCCACGACTGCCTGTCCGCGATCATCTCCGAGTGGGACAAGCCGGGCATCCTGTACGGCAAGACGGCCAAGGAGTGCACCAAGGACGAGATTGTCGCCGAGCTGTGGGCCCAGCTGAAGGACGGCCTCAATGACGCCGGCAAGACGACCCTCACGGACGACGACCGCCTCGGCTGGTTCATGGACCCGGCGGTGACGGGCCTCGGCGGCCCCAACCCGCAGAACCGTGAACAGCTCCTCATCCACCCCACGGGCACGCTTTACAACCGCCCCTCGGCGCGCACGAAGGTCCCGAACTTCTTCCTCGCCGGCGACTATGTCCACACCGATGTCGACCTGGCGACGATGGAAGGCGCCAACGAGTCCGCGCGACGGGCTGTCAACGCCCTCCTGAACGCGGACAATTCGGACGCTGAGCCGTGTGAGATCTGGGAGCTGTACAGGCCTCCGGAGATGGAGCCCCTGAAGCGGGTCGACGAACTGCGCTACAAGCTCGGCATGCCCAACACCTTCGACCTGGGGTAGACCTGCCCGGCACGGACCCGGCGAAAAGGACGGAGGGGCCGCTGCCCCCGAGCGGCTGCGGCCCTTCCGTGCGTCCGTGCAGCACGTGTTGTGCTGCGAGGTGCGTCAGAGCACCCGCACCGCTCCGGTCGGCGGGTCGTAGGAGAGCGGCTTCTCGACGACGCCGCTCGACGGGTTCTGCGCGCCGACGAACATGCCGTCGCCGACGTACACCGCCACGTGGTACGCGCTGCCCGCGCTGCCCCAGTAAAGGATGTCGCCCGGCTGCAGGTTGCTCAGCGAGACCGGCGTGCCGGCGGTCGACTGGTCCTGCGAGACCCGCGGCAGGCTGATGCTGATCTGCTTGAAGGCGGTCTGCACCAGGCCCGAACAGTCGTAAGCGGACGAACCGGTCGCACCGGACACATAGGCCTTACCGACCTGAGCCTTGACGAAGTTGACGATCGCGGCGGCCGAACCGGTGGCCGTGGACGTCGAGGTGCTCGTCGTGGTGGCGGCGAGGGTGGTCCGCTCCGCGCTGCGGGATGCGGCCTGCTCGGCGGCGGCCTTGCGGGCGGCCTCGGCCTTCTTCTTGGCCTCGGCCTTCTTCTTCGCCTCCGCGAGGTCCGCCTTGGCCTGCTTCGCGGCGTTTGCGGCGGCCGCGTCACGCTCGGCCTGCAGCTCGTAGTTCGCGGCCGCCTGCTGCGTGGCGTCCGCGGACTGGGCGACCTGAGTGGCCAGATCGGCCGTCAGGGTGGGCAGTTGCAGGGTCTGCGTGGTCTCGGCGGCGCTCGCCGAGGCCGAGGCGCCTGCGGCAGCCATGCTGAGGACGCCACCGGCAACTCCGGCGCGCACCGCGAGACTCGTCGTCGCGCTGCGGCGGGGTTTCCGGTGGCTGCGTATGTGAGCGGTGTGGGACATGAGAACAACGGGTATCAGGGGCTCCTCCATACCTTCAAGAAACGTGTGGTGCGCCACAGTTGTTCAGCCGACGGCCCGAATTCCGGGCGGCTCGCTCTTTATTGACGCCGTAACGGACATTGCGGGCACGACCTATCGGGCCTGTGATCACGGCGTTTCATGATTACGCCCGAATTGCCCCGCACCTACCACTGGTTGGGACAGGTGGCCAAGCCCCGCTCTCAGGTGCCTCTCATGGTGTGGCGGAGGTCACGCAACGGTCACGGCAATGTGTGCGTCTCGCGCGAAGATCACGACCGGATTGCGCTCGGGTCACGACCGGGCCCCGCTCGTGAATGCGTGCACGCGTCCACACCGCACCGCACGCCTCCTTCTGATGTGTGAACGCGGTGCACTATCAGGACATCTCGTCCAACACCAATTTGCATGCAAGGGAAGTCTCTTGATATGGAGACGACCCTCCCGAGCTGCATCGACGAGCGAAAATGTCACCTCTGGTGATCACTTGGACGCTTCGCGTACGAAGATCACCGCTCATCCGACTTCATGATCCTTCATCAGGTGGTGGAGATCACAAAGCTTGTGCAATACCCCGTGTCGCAGATCACAGAGCGGCGGGCATAAGATGCGAGGCAGTTGGGCTTGTGACCTGCTTCACATGTTCTCGATCTTCGCCGGGACGGGCGGGGTTGGAGAGGCGTATGAGGTTGGTGTGAGTCCGATGCCATCGCCAGCAGTCAGTGCCGACTGAGAGGAGCGAGGAGCGGTGAACGCGTATGCGCCCATCCTCGTACTGGGAGCCCTCGGGGCAGGCTTTGCGATCTTCTCCGTGGTCATGGCCACGCTGATCGGTCCGAAGCGGTACAACCGGGCCAAGCTCGAGGCCTACGAGTGCGGAATCGAGCCGACCCCCACGCCGGCCGGCGGCGGGCGCTTCCCCATCAAGTACTACCTGACGGCGATGCTCTTCATCGTCTTCGACATCGAGATCGTCTTCCTCTACCCCTGGGCCGTCACCTTCGACGCCCTGGGGATTTTCGGGCTCGTGGAGATGCTGCTCTTCGTGCTCACCGTCTTCGTCGCGTACGCGTACGTATGGCGGCGCGGCGGCCTGGAATGGGACTGAGGGGCCTTTACACATGGGACTCGAAGAAAAGCTGCCGAGCGGATTCCTGCTGACCACCGTCGAGCAGGCCGCGGGCTGGGTGCGCAAGGCGTCCGTCTTCCCGGCCACGTTCGGCCTCGCCTGCTGCGCCATCGAAATGATGACCACCGGCGCCGGCCGCTACGACCTGGCGCGCTTCGGCATGGAGGTCTTCCGCGGTTCGCCCCGCCAGGCGGACCTGATGATCGTGGCCGGCCGGGTGAGCCAGAAGATGGCGCCGGTACTGCGCCAGGTCTACGACCAGATGCCGAACCCCAAGTGGGTGATCTCCATGGGGGTCTGCGCCTCCTCGGGCGGCATGTTCAACAACTACGCGATCGTCCAGGGCGTCGACCACATCGTGCCGGTCGACATCTATCTGCCCGGCTGCCCGCCACGGCCCGAGATGCTGATGGACGCCATCCTCAAGCTGCACCAGAAGATCCAGACCTCCAAGCTCGGCGTGAACGCCGAGGAGGCGGCCCGCGAGGCGGAGGAAGCGGCGCTCAAGGCCCTGCCCACGATCGAGATGAAGGGGCTGCTGCGGTGAGCGACGCGAACGGCACCAACGGAGCGTCGAACGGGGTGAACCCCGAAAAGGACCTCGGCGCATCCAACCTGCCCGGCCAGCGCGGCGAGGGCGGTGAGGAGATCCGCGTCCAGCGCGGCATGTTCGGCGCCAACAACGGCGGCGACACCTCCGGCTACGGCGGCCTGGTCCGCTCGGTCCGCCTCCCGGGACCGGCGGCCCGCCCCTACGGCGGCTGGTTCGACGAGGTCGCCGACGAACTGGAAGGCGCCCTGGAGGAGCAGGGACTCCTCCCGGACAACGCGATCGAGAAGACGGTCGTCGACCGCGGCGAACTCACCTTCCACATCGAGCGCGAGCACCTGCTGCGCGTCGCCCGCACCCTGCGCGACGACCCCGCCCTGCGCTTCGAGCTCTGTACCGGCGTCAGCGGCGTCCACTACCCGCACGACAAGGGCCGCGAGCTGCACGCCGTCTACCACCTGCGCTCGATCACCCACAACCGGCTGATCCGCCTCGAAGTCAGCGCCCCCGACGCCGACCCGAAGATCCCGTCCCTGGTCTCCGTCTATCCCACCAACGACTGGCACGAGCGCGAGACCTACGACTTCTTCGGAATCGTCTTCGACGGTCACCCGGCCCTGACGCGGATCATGATGCCGGACGACTGGCAGGGGCATCCGCAACGCAAGGACTACCCCCTCGGCGGCATCCCCGTCGAGTACAAGGGCGCCCAGATCCCGGCTCCGGACCAGCGGAGGTCGTACTCGTGAGCACGCAGTCAGCATCCGCCCGCGAGACCACCGAGGGTGCCGTCTACACGGTCACCGGTGGCGACTGGGACGAGGTCGTCCAGTCCGCGGCCCGCGCCGACGACGAGCGCATCGTCGTCAACATGGGGCCCCAGCACCCCTCCACCCATGGAGTGCTCCGTCTGATCCTGGAGATCGACGGCGAGACGGTCACCGAGGCCCGCTGCGGCATCGGCTACCTCCACACGGGCATCGAGAAGAACCTCGAGTTCCGCACGTGGACGCAGGGCACCACGTTCGTGACGCGCATGGACTACCTCACGTCCTTCTTCAACGAGACCGCCTACTGCCTCGCCGTCGAGAAACTCCTCGGCATCGAGGACCAGATCACCGAGCGGGCCAAGATCATCCGGGTGCTCCTGATGGAGCTGAACCGGCTCTCCTCGCACCTGGTGTGCATCGCCACCGGCGGCATGGAACTCGGCGCCACCACGATCATGATCTACGGATTCCGTGATCGTGAAATGATTCTCGACATCTACGAGCTCATCACGGGCCTGCGCATGAACCATGCGTACATCCGGCCCGGCGGACTCGCGCAGGACCTGCCGCCCGGCGCGGTGGACCACATCCGCGAGTTCGTGAAGAAGATGAAGAAGAACCTCCCGGAGTACGACAAGCTCGCCACCGGGAACCCCATCTTCAAGGCCCGTATGCAGGACGTGGGCTACCTCGACCTGGCCGGCTGCATGGCTCTCGGAGCCACCGGCCCGATCCTGCGCTCCACCGGCCTCCCGCACGACCTGCGCAAGACGCAGCCGTACTGCGACTACGAGACGTACGACTTCGACGTCCCGACCGCCGACACCTGCGACTCCTACGGGCGCTTCCTGATCCGGCTGGAGGAGATGCGTCAGTCCCTCAGGATCGTCGAGCAGTGCCTGGACCGGCTGCAGCCCGGACCGGTCATGGTCGCCGACAAGAAGATCGCCTGGCCCGCCCAGCTCGCCCTGGGGCCGGACGGGCTCGGCAACTCCCTCGACCACATCAAGAAGATCATGGGCACTTCCATGGAGGCCCTGATCCACCACTTCAAGCTGGTCACCGAGGGCTTCCGCGTCCCGCCGGGACAGGCGTACGCGGCCGTCGAGTCGCCCAAGGGCGAACTCGGGGTGCACGCCGTGTCCGACGGCGGCACCCGCCCCTTCCGGGTCCACTTCCGTGACCCGTCCTTCACCAACCTGCAGGCCATGGCGGCGATGTGCGAGGGCGGCCAGGTCGCCGACGTCATCGTCGCCGTCGCGTCCATCGACCCCGTGATGGGAGGCGTCGACCGGTGACCACCAGTTCTTCGGAGCGGGGCGTCAGCCTGGGCATGCCCGAACTGCCCGCGCCCGCCTACCCGGACGACGTCCGAGCCCGGCTCGAGACGGATGCGCGCGAGGTGATCGCCCGCTACCCGGACTCCCGGTCCGCGCTCCTGCCGTTGCTGCATCTCGTGCAGTCGGAGGAGGGCCATGTCACGCGCACCGGGATGCAGTTCTGCGCGGACATGCTGCACCTGACCACGGCGGAGGTCACCGCGGTCGCCACCTTCTACACCATGTACCGGCGCAAGCCGTCCGGTGACTACCAGGTGGGCGTCTGCACCAACACCCTGTGTGCGGTGATGGGCGGTGACGCGATCTTCGAGGAGCTCCAGGAGCACCTCGGCGTCGGCAACGGTGAGACCACCGACGACGGCAAGGTCACCCTGGAGCACATCGAGTGCAACGCGGCCTGCGACTTCGCGCCGGTGGTGATGGTCAACTGGGAGTTCTTCGACAACCAGACCCCGGCCAGCGCCAAGCGCCTCGTCGACGACCTGCGCGCGGGACGGGACGTCGAACCCACGCGCGGGGCGCGCCTGTGCACCTTCAAGGACACCGCGCGGATGCTGGCCGGCTTCCCCGACGAGCGGCCAGGGGCCGTCGAGGAGAGCGGCAGTGCGGGACCGGCGTCGCTGGTGGGCCTTCGCCTGGCAAGGGGAGAGGCCGCACCCGCGCGCGTGGTCCATCCGCGGGACGGCGGCCCGCACGAGGACGAGCCGCAGGACAGGGCAGTGCACGAGCCGTCGCCGACCGAGCACCTCAGCTCACACGATGCGCCGCAGGACACGTCGGCCTCCGACCCGGCCCACCCGGCAGGGCCTGCCGCCGAGGAGGGGGAGTGATGACCTTGGCACCCGAACTCAAGAACAACAGCCCCGAGAAGCTGCTCGCACCCGTGCTGTCGGCCTTCTGGGACGAGGACCGGTCCTGGACTCTGGACGTCTACAAAAGGCACGAGGGATACGAGGGGCTCCGCAAGGCGCTCGCGATGTCCCCGGACGACCTGATCGCGTACGTCAAGGACTCCGGGCTGCGCGGCCGCGGCGGCGCGGGGTTCCCGACGGGAATGAAATGGCAGTTCATTCCCCAAGGGGATGGAAAACCGCACTATCTAGTTGTCAACGCCGACGAGTCGGAGCCTGGGACGTGCAAGGACATCCCGCTCCTCTTCGCGAACCCGCACAGCCTCATCGAGGGCATTGTCATCGCGTGTTACGCCATCAGGTCTTCGCATGCCTTCATCTATCTGCGTGGTGAAGTCGTCCCCGTACTGCGGCGGTTGCACGAGGCCGTGCGCGAGGCATACGAGGCCGGCTACCTCGGCGAGAACATCCTGGGCAGCGGGCTGAACCTCCAGCTCACCGTGCACGCCGGCGCCGGCGCGTACATCTGCGGTGAGGAGACCGCACTGCTCGACTCGCTCGAAGGCCGCCGGGGTCAACCGCGGCTCCGTCCCCCCTTCCCTGCGGTGGCGGGCCTCTATGCGTGCCCGACTGTTGTGAACAACGTCGAGTCGATCGCGTCGGTTCCCGCAATTCTCCATCGGGGCAAGGAATGGTTCCGGTCGATGGGCAGCGAGAAGTCCCCCGGCTTCACGCTCTACTCGCTCAGCGGCCACGTCACGAGTCCCGGCCAGTACGAGGCACCGCTCGGCATCACGCTCCGCCAGCTCCTTGAAATGAGCGGCGGGATGCGGCCGGGCCACCGCCTCAAGTTCTGGACGCCGGGCGGCTCCTCGACACCGATGTTCACCGACGAGCACCTCGACGTACCCCTCGACTACGAGGGAGTGGGCGCCGCCGGCTCCATGCTCGGCACCAAGGCCCTGCAGTGCTTCGACGAGACGACCTGCGTCGTCCGCGCCGTCACCCGCTGGACCGAGTTCTACGCCCACGAGTCCTGCGGCAAGTGCACGCCGTGCCGCGAAGGGACGTACTGGCTCGTGCAGTTGCTGCGCGACATCGAGGCCGGCAAGGGCGTCATGTCCGACCTCGACAAGCTGAACGACATCGCCGACAACATCAACGGCAAGTCGTTCTGCGCCCTCGGCGACGGCGCAGCCTCGCCGATCTTCTCCTCGCTCAAGTACTTCCGCGAGGAGTACGAGCAGCACATCACGGGCCGCGGCTGCCCCTTCGACCCGGCCAAGTCGACGGCCTGGGCCGACCGCACGGAGGTGAACGCATGACCGTGACCACCAGCGCTCCCACGGGTGGGGGAGAGGCGGCGGTCCCGCCGGAGGATCTCGTCTCGCTGACGATCGACGGCGCCGAGATCAGCGTGCCCAAGGGCACCCTGGTCATCCGGGCCGCCGAGCAGCTCGGCATCGAGATCCCCCGGTTCTGCGACCATCCCCTGCTCGACCCGGCCGGCGCCTGCCGCCAGTGCATCGTCGAGGTCGAGGGCCAGCGCAAGCCGATGGCGTCCTGCACGATCACGTGCACGGACGGCATGGTCGTGAAGACGCACCTCACCTCGCCGGTCGCCGAGAAGGCCCAGCACGGCGTGATGGAGCTGCTCCTCATCAACCACCCGCTGGACTGCCCGGTCTGCGACAAGGGCGGCGAGTGTCCCCTGCAGAACCAGGCGATGTCCCACGGGCAGGCCGAGTCGCGCTTCGAGGGCAAGAAGCGGACGTACGAGAAGCCCGTGCCGATCTCCACGCAGGTGCTGCTCGACCGTGAGCGGTGCGTGCTGTGCGCCCGCTGCACCCGCTTCTCCAACCAGATCGCGGGCGACCCGATGATCGAGCTGGTCGAGCGGGGCGCGCTGCAGCAGGTCGGCACCGGCGAGGGTGACCCCTTCGAGTCGTACTTCTCCGGCAACACCATCCAGATCTGCCCGGTCGGCGCGCTCACCTCGGCGGCGTACCGATTCCGCTCCCGCCCCTTCGACCTGGTGTCCTCCCCGAGCGTGTGCGAGCACTGCTCCGGCGGCTGCGCCACCCGCACCGACCACCGGCGTGGCAAGGTCATGCGGCGGCTCGCCGCCAACGACCCCGAGGTCAACGAGGAGTGGATCTGCGACAAGGGGCGGTTCGGGTTCCGGTACGCACAGCAGCGCGACCGGCTCCAGACACCGCTCGTACGGAACGCGGAGGGTGACCTCGAACCGGCCTCCTGGCCGGAGGCGCTGCAGATCGCCGCGCAGGGACTGCTCGCCTCCCGCGGCAGGACCGGCGTCCTGACCGGCGGCCGCCTCACCGTCGAGGACGCCTACGCGTACAGCAAGTTCGCACGCGTGGCCCTCGACACGAACGACATCGACTTCCGCGCGCGCGTGCACGGCGGCGAGGAGTCAGACTTCCTCGCCGCGAAGATCGCCGGACGAGGACGTGATCTCGACGGTACGGGCGTCACGTACACCTCCCTGGAGAAGGCGCCTGCGGTGCTGCTGGTCGGGTTCGAGGCCGAGGAGGAGGCGCCCGGCGTCTTCCTGCGGCTGCGCAAGGCCTGGCGGGGGCACGGTCAGCAGGTGTTCTCGCTGGCCACGCACACCACCCGCGGTCTCGAGAAGGCCGGCGGCACCCTGCTGGCGGCCGCCCCGGGCACCGAGACCGAGTGGCTGGACGCACTCGCCAGCGGCGTCGGACTGGAGGACGGCGGGGCCAAGGCGGCCGAGGCGCTGCGCGCCGAGGGCGCGGTGATCGTCGTCGGTGAGCGGCTGGCCGCTGTGGCAGGCGGACTGACCGCAGCCGTACGGGCCGCCGCCGCGACCGGCGCCCAGCTGGTGTGGATCCCGCGGCGGGCCGGTGAGCGCGGTGCCCTCGAGGCGGGCGCGCTGCCCTCGCTGCTGCCGGGCGGACGCCCGGCCACCGATCCACGCGCGCGTGAGGAGGTCGCAGCGGCCTGGGGCCTCGCCGAACTCCCGCACCGCTACGGCCGCGACACCAGTCAGATCGTCGAGGCCGCCGCGACCGGCGAGCTGCAGGCACTGCTGGTCGCGGGCGTCGAGGTCGCCGACCTGCCGGACCCGGCACGCGCGCGTGAAGCGCTGCAGGAGGCCGGCTTCGTGGTGTCGCTGGAGCTGCGCCCCAGTGAGGTCACCGAGCGCGCCGACGTCGTACTTCCCGTCGCCGCGGTCGCCGAGAAGGCCGGCACCTTCCTCAACTGGGAAGGCCGGGTGCGGTTCTTCGAGGCCGCGCTCAAGCCGGACCAGATGACCCGCCGCCTCGCGCCCACCGACGCGCGCGTGCTGCAGATGCTGGCCGACGCCATGGACGTCCACCTGGGTCTGCCGGATCTGCGCACCGTGCGCGCGGAGATCGACCGGCTCGGCCCCTGGGACGGGCCCCGCGCCACCGAACCCCTGGAAACCGCGGCCCAGTTGCCGCGGCCCGCCGCCGGGGAAGCCGTACTGGCCGGGCACCGGCTGCTGCTCGACCAGGGACTCCTCCAGGAGGGCGACGAAGCGCTCGCCGGAACCCGGCACGCCGCCCACGCGCGCGTGTCGGGCGCGACCGCCACCGAGGCGGGCGTCAAGGACGGCGACACCATCGTCGTGACAGGTCCCTCCGGAGCGGTCGAACTGCCGCTGCGGATCGCGGAGATGCCCGACCGTGTGGTCTGGCTCCCGCTGAACTCCGCAGGCGGGGGCGTCGCCTCCGACACCGGGGCGCTGCCCGGCGCTCTCGTCCGTATCGGCCCGGCGACGCTCGTCGGCGAGGCCCCCAAGGAGGTGGAGGCATGAGCCCGTACCTCGCCGCTGAAGACCTCTCGATGTTCGGCCGCGACCCCTGGTGGCTGGTCGTCATCAAGGCCGTCTTCTGCTTCGCCTTCCTGATGGTGACCGTGCTGTTCTCCATCGTCTGGGAGCGCAAGGTCGTCGCCTGGATGCAGCTGCGCATCGGCCCGAACCGGCACGGCCCCTGGGGCATGCTCCAGTCGCTCGCCGACGGCATCAAGCTGATGCTCAAGGAAGACGTCATCGTCAAACGCGCGGACAAGGTCGTCTACGTCCTCGCGCCGATCATCGCGGCCATCCCGGCCTTCATGGCGATCGCGGTGATCCCCTTCGGCCCGGCCGACAACGAGATCTCGATCTTCGGCACGCGCACCACGATGCAGCTGACCGACCTGCCGATCGCGATGCTGTTCATCCTCGCGGTCGCCTCGGTCGGCATCTACGGCATCGTCCTTGCGGGTTGGAGTTCCGGATCCACCTACCCGCTCCTCGGCGGCCTGCGCTCCTGCGCGCAGATGATCTCGTACGAGATCGCCATGGGCGCCGCCTTCGCCTCCGTGTTCCTCTACTCGGGGTCGATGTCGACGTCGACGATCGTCGAGCAGCAGCACGACCGCTGGTACATCGTCCTGCTGCCGGTCTCCTTCATCCTCTACATCGTCACGATGGTCGGCGAGACCAACCGCGCCCCCTTCGACATGCCGGAGTCCGAGGGCGACCTGGTCGGCGGCTTCAACACCGAGTACTCGTCGATCAAGTTCGCGATGTTCATGCTCGCCGAGTACGTGAACATGGTGACGGTCTCGGCCGTGTCGACCACGCTCTTCCTCGGCGGGTGGCGCGCCCCCTGGCCGATCAGCACCTTCTGGGAGGGTGCCAACCACGGCTGGTGGCCGCTGCTCTGGTTCGTGATCAAGGTGCAGCTGCTGCTGTTCCTCTTCATCTGGCTGCGCGGCACCCTCCCACGGGTCCGCTACGACCAGCTGATGAAGCTGGGCTGGAAGGTCCTCATCCCGGTCTCCGTGGTCTGGCTGATGCTGGTCGCGACCGTCCGGGCGCTCAGGAACGAGAACTACGACTTCGCCGACATCGCCCTCTACATCGCCGGCGGCGTCCTCGCCCTCCTGCTGTTGTCCTTCATCGCCGACATGTTCCGCGAGAAGGCCAAGGAGGACAGGCAGGCCGCCGAGGCGCCCGCCGGATTCGACCCGATGGCGGGCGGATTCCCCGTACCGCCACTGCCGGGACAGGAGTTGCCGCCGGTGCCGAGGCGCAGTCCGCGCCGCGAGCGAGAGCTGATTGTCAGTGGTGGGTCGGATACTGCCAGTGACGGATCTTCGGATGGAAAGGAGGCGTCCGATGGCTGAGGAGCCCAAGGAGACCAAGCCCGGTTTCATGAACCCCGTCGCAGGCTTCGGCGTGACCTTCAAGGCCATGTTCAAGAAGCGGCTGACCGAGCAGTACCCGGAGCAGCAGAAGACCACCGCCCCCCGGTTCCACGGACGGCACCAGCTCAACCGCCATCCGGACGGCCTGGAGAAGTGCGTCGGCTGCGAGCTGTGCGCCTGGGCCTGCCCCGCCGACGCCATCTACGTGGAGGGCGCCGACAACACGGACGAGGAGCGCTACTCGCCCGGCGAGCGGTACGGGCGCGTGTACCAGATCAACTACGCCCGCTGCATCCTGTGCGGTCTGTGCATCGAGGCGTGCCCCACGCGCGCGCTCACGATGACCAATGAGTTCGAGCTCGCCGACAGCAGCCGCGCCAACCTCATCTACACCAAGGAGCAGCTGCTCGCCGGTCTCGAAGAGGGCATGGTCGACAGCCCGCACGCCATCTACCCGGGGATGGACGAGCAGGACTACTACCGGGGACTCGTCACCGAGGCCGCGCCCGGTACCGAGCGCCAGGTGGCCCTGTCCAAGGGCGAGGTCGTCCAGGAAGCCGCCTCCACCTCCGGTGAGGACGAGCCCGCCTCGGAGAAGGTGATCGGCCGATGAGCGCGCAACTCGCCGCCTACTCCACCTCCACCGGAGAGGCCTTCCAGTTCTGGGTCCTCGGCACCGTCGCCGTGATCGGTGCGCTGGCCACCGTCTTCATGAAGAGGGCCGTGCACAGCGCGCTCTCGCTCGCCGGCACCATGATCATCCTGGCGATCTTCTACCTCGCCAACGGCGCCTACTTCCTGGGCATCGTGCAGATCGTCGTCTACACCGGCGCGATCATGATGCTGTTCCTGTTCGTGGTGATGCTCGTCGGCGTGACGGCTGCGGACTCCCTGAAGGAGACCATCAAGGGCCAGCGCTGGCTGGCACTTCTCTGCGGGCTCGGCTTCGGCATCCTGCTCCTCGCCGGGATCGGCAACGCCTCCCTCAAGGAGTTCAACGGCCTGGGCGAGGCGAACGCCAACGGCAATGTGGAGGGCCTCGCGGCCCTCATCTTCACCAAGTACGTCTTCGCCTTCGAAATCACCGGTGCCCTGCTGATCACGGCAGCCGTCGGCGCCATGGTGCTCACGCACCGCGAGCGCACCGAACGCGCCAAGACCCAGCGCGAGCTGTCCGAACAGCGCGTCCGGGAAGGCAAGTACGTACCGCCGCTGCCGGCGCCCGGCGTGTACGCCCGGCACAACGCGGTGGACATCGCGGGCCTGCTGCCCGACGGCACCCCGTCCGAGCTCACGGTCAGCAAGACGCTGCGTGAACGCGGCCAGATCCGTGACGTGTCGGCCGAGGCGCTCAACGACCTGCGGGCGCTGGAGCAGCGCGCTCAGGAGCGCCTGGAGCGGACCGCGATCGATCCGGCGAACCTCAAGCGGGCCGAGGAGGCGTCGAAGTGAACCCGGTCAACTACCTGTATCTCGCTGCCCTGTTGTTCACGATCGGCGCCACCGGCGTACTGATCAGGCGCAACGCGATCGTCGTGTTCATGTGTATCGAGCTCATGCTCAACGCCTGCAACCTCGCGTTCGTCACCTTCTCCCGGATGCACGGCAATCTCGACGGCCAGATCATCGCCTTCTTCACGATGGTCGTCGCCGCCGCAGAGGTCGTGGTCGGCCTCGCGATCATCGTGTCCCTGTTCCGTTCCCGCCACTCGGCCTCGGTCGACGACGCCAGCCTGATGAAGCTCTGAGGGGTCGCTGAATCGTGGAGAACCTGATTGCGCTGCTGGTGGCGGCGCCACTGCTCGGAGCGGCCGTACTGCTGTGCGGCGGCCGGCGGCTCGATGCCGTCGGCCACTGGATCGGCACCGTCCTCGCCGGAGCCTCCTTCGTCATCGGCGTCGTCCTCTTCGCCGACCTGCTCGGCAAGGACGCCGAACACCGGACCCTGATGCAGCATCTGTTCAGCTGGGTCCCGGTCCAGGGCTTCCAGGCGGACGTCGCCTTCCGCCTCGACCAGCTTTCGATGACGTTCGTCCTGCTGATCACCGGCGTCGGCTCGCTGATCCACCTGTACTCGGTCGGGTACATGGAGCACGACGAGCGCCGCCGCCGCTTCTTCGGCTATCTGAACCTGTTCCTCGCGGCAATGCTGCTGCTCGTCCTCGCCGACAACTACCTGCTGCTGTACGTCGGTTGGGAGGGCGTCGGTCTCGCCTCGTACCTCCTGATCGGCTTCTGGCAGCACAAGCCCAGCGCGGCGACCGCGGCGAAGAAGGCCTTCCTGGTCAACCGCGTCGGCGACATGGGCCTGTCCATCGCCATCATGCTGATGTTCACGACGTTCGGGACCTTCGCCTTCGGGCCGGTCCTCAGCCATACCGGGGACACCGGCGAGGGCAAGCTCACCGCCATCGGCCTGATGCTCCTGCTCGCCGCGTGCGGCAAGTCCGCCCAGGTGCCGCTGCAGTCCTGGCTCGGGGACGCGATGGAGGGCCCGACCCCGGTCTCGGCCCTCATCCACGCCGCGACCATGGTGACCGCCGGCGTCTACCTCATCGTCCGCTCCGGAGCGATCTTCAACGCCGCGCCCGACGCACAGCTGGCGGTCACAATGGTCGGTGCCGTCACGCTCCTGTTCGGTGCGATCGTCGGTTGCGCGAAGGACGACATCAAGAAGGCGCTGGCCGGCTCGACCATGTCGCAGATCGGCTACATGGTCCTCGCGGCGGGCCTCGGCCCCATCGGCTACGTCTTCGCGATCATGCACCTGGTGACGCACGGCTTCTTCAAGGCCGGGCTCTTCCTCGGCGCCGGATCGGTCATGCACGGCATGAACGACGAGGTCGACATGAGGAAGTACGGCGGCCTGCGCAAGTACATGCCGGTCACCTTCATCACCTTCGGCCTCGGCTACCTCGCCATCATCGGCTTCCCCGGCCTGTCCGGCTTCTTCTCCAAGGACAAGATCATCGAGGCGGCCTTCGCGAAGGGCGGCACCGAGGGCTGGATCCTGGGCACCTGCGCGCTGCTGGGTGCGGCCATCACCGCGTTCTACATGACGCGGGTGATGCTGATGACGTTCTTCGGCGAGAAGCGCTGGCAGCCGGACGAGCACGGCAACGAGCCGCACCCGCACGAGTCCCCGAAGGTCATGACGATCCCCATGATCGTGCTGGCCGTCGGCTCGGTCTTCGGCGGCGCGTTCTTCAGCATCGGCGACCGCTTCCTGCACTGGCTGGAGCCGGTCACCGGCCACAGCGAGGGCGACTCCCCACTCAGCGCCGCGGCGGTCACCGGCGGGACGATGGTCTGCCTGCTCATCGGCGTCGGCATCGCGTACGCCATGTACGGTCGCCGCCCGGTCCCGGCCGTCGCCCCCCGCGGATCGCTGCTCACCCGGGCCGCCCGGCGCGACCTGCTGCAGGACGACTTCAACCACGTCGTCCTGGTCCGCGGCGGCGAACACCTCACACGCTCCCTGGTGTACGTCGACCACACCCTGGTCGACGGCGTCGTCAACGGCACGGCGGCCTCGGTCGGCGGCCTGTCCGGGCGCATGCGCAAGCTGCAGAACGGCTTCGCGCGGTCGTACGCGGTCTCGATGTTCGGCGGTGCGGCGGTCCTCATCGCCGCGACCCTGCTGATGAGGGCGGTCTGATACCGATGTCCTTTCCTCTGCTGACAGCGACGGCGGTGCTCCCGGCGATCGGGGCGGTCGCCACGGCCGCCGTACCGGCCGCGCAGCGCACCGCCGCCAAATGGCTGGCGCTGATCGTCTCGCTCGCCACCCTCGCCCTCGCCATCACCGTCCTGGTCCGCTTCGACCCGGACGGCGGCCGCTACCAACTGACCGAATCCCACGCCTGGATCGCGGACTTCGGCGTCAGGTACGAACTGGGAGTGGACGGCATCGCGGTGGCGCTGCTCGTGCTGACCGCCCTGCTGATCCCGTTCATCATCCTCGCGGGCTGGCACGACGCCGACCCGCTGGAGACGGGCAGCAAGCGGTGGCGGCCGACGCAGGGCTTCTTCGCCCTGATCCTCGGCGTCGAGGCGATGGTGATCATCTCCTTCGAGGCCACCGACGTCTTCCTCTTCTACATCTTCTTCGAAGCCATGCTGATCCCGATGTACTTCCTCATCGGCGGCTTCGGGGACCGTGCCCACGAGCACGGCGAGGAGGCGGCGTCGACGCAACGGTCGTACGCGGCCGTCAAGTTCCTCCTCTACAACCTGGTCGGCGGCCTGATCATGCTGGCCGCAGTGATCGGGCTGTACGTGGTGGCCGGGAACTTCAGCCTCCAGGAGATCGTGCAGGCCCGCGCGAACGGCTCGCTGCACATGGCGACCAGCACCGAACGCTGGCTGTTCCTCGGCTTCTTCTTCGCCTTCGCGGTGAAGGCGCCGCTGTGGCCGCTGCACACCTGGCTGCCCAACGCCATGCAGGAAGCCACCGCCCCGGTCGCCGTCCTCATCACCGCGGTCGTCGACAAGGTGGGCACCTTCGCGATGCTCCGCTTCTGCCTCCAGCTGTTCCCGGAGGCCTCGAAGTGGGCGACGCCCGCCATCCTCGTCCTGGCCCTGATCAGCATCATCTACGGGGCGCTGCTCGCGGTCGGACAGCGGGACATCAAGCGGCTGGTCGCATACGCGTCGATCTCGCACTTCGGGTTCATCATCCTGGGCATCTTCGCGATGACCAGCCAGGGCCAGTCCGGAGCGACGCTCTACATGGTCAACCACGGCATCTCCACCGCCGCGTTGATGCTGGTCGCGGGCTTCCTGATCTCCCGGCGCGGCTCGCGGCTCATCGCCGACTACGGCGGTGTGCAGAAGGTCGCCCCGGTCCTGGCCGGCACGTTCCTGGTGGGTGGCCTGGCAACCCTGTCGCTCCCCGGCCTCGCGCCGTTCGTGAGTGAGTTCCTGGTCCTGGTCGGCACGTTCACGCGCTACCCGGCCATCGGGATCATCGCCACCTTCGGCATCGTGCTCGCCGCGCTCTACACCCTCGTCCTCTACCAGCGGACGATGACCGGCCCGGTGAAACAGGAGGTCTCCGCGATGCCGGACCTCAGAGTCCGCGAACTGGTGGTAGTCGCCCCCCTGATCGTGCTGCTGATCTTCCTGGGCGTCTATCCGAAGCCGGTCACCGACATCGTCAACCCGGCGGTGAAGTCGACCTTGTCCGACGTACACAAGAAGGACCCCAAGCCTGAGGTGGAGGCGGTGGCCAAGTGAGCGCATCAGTCGTCCACAGCCTGTGGACAACGGTGGCAACCGGGGCCGATCCGATCTCGAAGATCCCCGCACCGAAGATCGAATACGGGCAATTGTCGCCCACCTTGATCGTCGTGGGCGCGGCGATCGTCGGGGTGCTGATCGAGGCCTTCGTGCCGCGCAAGTCCCGGTACTACGCCCAGGTGTTCGTGTCCGCCGTCGCGCTCGTCGCCGCCTTCGCGGCGGTTGTGGCGCTCGCGGCCGACGGGTACGGCACCACCAAGGCGCACATCGCGGCGATGGGCGCCATCGCGGTCGACGGGCCGTCCCTGTTCCTGCAGGGCACGATCCTGCTGGCCGGGCTGGTCGGCCTGTTCACCTTCGCCGAGCGGCGCCTGGACCCGGAGGCGCACGGCAACCGCGTCGACTCGTTCGCCGCGCAGGCCGCGTCCGTGCCGGGCAGCGACAGCGAAAAGGCGGCGGTGAAGGCCGGGTTCACCACCACCGAGGTGTTCCCGCTGCTGCTCTTCGCGATCGCCGGCATGCTGGTCTTCCTGTCGGCCAACGACCTGCTGACCCTGTTCGTGGCCCTGGAAGTCTTCTCACTGCCGCTGTACCTCCTGTGCGCCCTGGCCCGCCGCAAGCGGCTCATGTCGCAGGAAGCCGCCGTCAAGTACTTCCTGCTCGGCGCCTTCGCCTCCGCGTTCACGCTGTTCGGCATCGCGCTGCTCTACGGCTACGCCGGCTCCGTGTCGTACGCGACGATCGCGCATGTCGTCGACGGTTCGGTCACGAACGTCGACCCGGCGCTCGCCGACACGATGGGCAATGACGCCCTGCTGCTCGTCGGCGGCGCGATGATCGTCATGGGGCTGCTGTTCAAGGTCGGCGCCGTCCCGTTCCACATGTGGACCCCGGACGTCTACCAGGGCGCACCGACCCCGGTGACGGGGTTCATGGCAGCGGCGACGAAGGTGGCCGCGTTCGGCGCGCTGCTCCGGCTGCTCTACGTCGTCCTGCCCGGCCTGCGCTGGGACTGGCGGCCGGTCATGTGGGCCGTCGCGATCGTCACCATGCTCGGCGGCGCGATCGTCGCGATCACGCAGACCGACATCAAGCGACTGCTGGCGTACTCCTCGATCGCACACGCCGGATTCATCCTCGCGGGTGTCATCGCCACGTCGAAGGACGGTGTCTCCTCCGTCCTGTTCTACCTGGGCGCCTACTCCTTCGTGACCATCGGTGCCTTCGCGGTGGTGACACTGGTGCGCGACGCGGGCGGCGAGGCGACGCATCTGTCCAAGTGGGCCGGGCTCGGCCGCCGGTCACCGCTGGTGGCGGCCGTGTTCGCGGTGTTCCTGCTCGCCTTCGCCGGCATTCCGCTGACCTCAGGCTTCGCCGGGAAGTTCGCCGTGTTCAAGGCGGCGGCGGAGGGCGGGGCGGCCCCGCTGGTCGTGGTCGGTGTGATCTCGTCGGCGGTCGCGGCCTTCTTCTACATCCGCGTGATCGTGCTGATGTTCTTCAGCGAGCCGCGGCCCGAAGGCCCGACGGTCGCCGTGCCCTCGCCGCTGACGATGGCCGCGATCGGGCTCGGCGTCGTGGTCACGCTGGTGCTCGGTGTGGCGCCGCAGTACTTCCTGGACCTGGCCAGTCAGGCAGGAGTGTTCGTGCGCTGATCCATCTGCCGGGTGGGTGGCAGAAGGGCTCCGGATCCCTTTTCGGGACCGGGGCCCTTCGCCGTGCATGGCCAGGCCACCGCACCTCCGGGGAGCAGGCTGACACGGAGAGTCACCGATCCGGGCCTGTGGATAACTCATTGGCTGTCAGTGCGGACCCCTATCGTGGAGGCAGTGGTCGAGGGACGACGTACGGGGGACGGAACTATGGGTGGGATGGGCGGGATCAGCGAGATGCCAGGGGTGACCGAGAGCGAGGCGCTGGCCACGCTGCACCGGGTCTTCGGCTACGAGGCCTTCCGTGGCGAGCAGGAAGCGGTCATCGAGCATGTGGTGGCCGGCGGCGACGCCGTGGTCCTCATGCCCACCGGCGGCGGAAAGTCGCTGTGCTACCAGATCCCGGCCCTGGTCAGACCCGGTACAGGCATCGTGGTCTCACCCCTCATCGCGCTGATGCAGGACCAGGTGGACGCGCTGCGCGCGCTCGGCGTGCGCGCCGGGTTCATGAACTCCACGCAGGACTTCGACGAGCGCAGGGTCGTCGAGGCCGAATACCTCGCCGGCGAACTGGACCTGCTTTACCTCGCGCCGGAGCGGCTGCGGCTGGACTCGACCCTGGACCTCCTCTCCCGCGGCAAGATCGCGGTCTTTGCGATCGACGAGGCGCACTGCGTGTCCCAGTGGGGTCACGACTTCCGCCCCGACTATCTCGCCCTCTCCCTCCTCGGCGAGCGCTGGCCCGACGTCCCACGGATCGCGCTCACGGCCACGGCCACACACGCCACGCACCAGGAGATCACCCAGCGACTTCACATGCCGACGGCCCGGCACTTCGTGGCGAGCTTCGACCGGCCCAACATCCAGTACCGCATCGTGCCCAAGGCCGACCCCAAGAAACAGCTGCTGGGCTTCCTGCGCGAAGAGCACACCGGGGACGCCGGCATCGTCTACTGCCTCTCACGCAGGTCGGTGGACACCACTGCGGAGTTCCTGAGCCGCAACGGCATCGAGGCGGTGCCCTACCACGCGGGCCTGGACGCAGGAACGCGCGCGGCACACCAGTCCCGGTTCCTGCGGGAGGAGGGCCTGGTCGTGGTCGCGACCATCGCCTTCGGAATGGGCATCGACAAGCCGGACGTCCGGTTCGTCGCCCACCTCGACCTGCCGAAGTCGGTCGAGGGCTACTACCAGGAGACGGGCCGCGCCGGCCGGGACGGCCTGCCGTCGACGGCATGGATGGCGTACGGCCTCAACGACGTCATACAGCAGCGCAAACTGATCCAGTCCGGCGAGGGCGACGAGGCGTTCCGGCGCCGGGCCGCCGCCCACCTGGACTCGATGCTGGCGCTGTGCGAGACCGCCCAGTGCCGGCGCGGCCAGCTGCTCGCCTACTTCGGCCAGGACCCCGACCTCGCGGGCTGCGGCAACTGCGACACCTGCCTGGTGCCGCCGGAGACCTGGGACGGCACGGTCGCCGCCCAGAAGGTGCTGTCGACGGTGGTGCGGCTGCAGCGGGAGCGGGGGCAGAAGTTCGGCGCCGTCCAGATCGTCGACATCCTGCTCGGCAAGCGCACGGCCAAGGTGATCCAGTTCGACCACGACCAGCTCTCCGTGTTCGGCATCGGCGAGGAGCTCGACGAGGGCGAATGGCGCGGCGTCGTACGGCAGTTGCTGGCGCAGGGGCTGCTCGCGGTCGAGGGGGAGTACGGCACGCTGGTGCTGACCGAGGCAAGCGGGTCGGTGCTCCGGCGCGAGCGGGAGGTACCGCTGCGCAAGGAACCGAAGAAGCCGGCGACCTTGCGCCCGGCATCGGGCTCGTCCGGCAGGAGCGAGCGCAAGGCCAAGGCCGCGGCGGCCGAACTGCCCGAGGAACTGCAGCCCGCGTTCGAGGCACTGCGCGCCTGGCGTGCCGAGCAGGCCCGGGAACAGGGCGTCCCGGCGTACGTCATCTTCCACGACGCCACGCTCCGGGAGATCGCCACCGCCTGGCCGACGTCGGTGACACAGCTCGGCGGCATCAGCGGGGTCGGAGAGAAGAAGCTGGCGACGTACGGGGAGGGCGTGCTCGAGGTGCTGTCCTCCCTGGCCACCACGACCGAGGGCAGCCCCTCCGTGGACGCTCCGACCGCGGACGGCCAGGCCCCGGCCGCCGTGACCGACGACTGGCCGGAGCCGGACGAGGAGCCGGAGCCCGACTGGATATAGGCGCCGCCAGGCGTCACAGCCCCCGCGCCGCGTACGCCCTGACGTCCGCGTCCGGGTCCGATGTGACGGTGGCGAGGGCCGCCCGGGCCTCCGCTGTGCCGTTGTGCCGGGTCAGGGCGAGCACCGCCGCCTTGCGCACGTCGGCGTTGGGGTCGGCGAGCGCCTTGGCGAGGGCGGGCACGGCCGTTTCGCCGGGCGCGGCGGACAGGGCGGTGGCGGCACCGGCGCGGACCTGCCACGCCGGGTCGGCCAGCGCGGCCACGGCACGCGCGGCGAGCGGGGCCTGGCAGCCGACAGCGGCCAGCGCGCCGAGCGCGGCACCCCGGACCAGGGGGTCGCTGTCCTCGGTGAGCCGGTCCAAGGTGCTGGTGAGCAGCTCCCGGCCGCTCGCGGCAAGGGCCTCCAGGCTGACGGCGGCCAGTGCCTTGGCCACGGTGACGCGGACCTCGCGCGAGGCGTCGCCCGCCGCACCGGACAGCGGTTCGACCGCGTCGACCGAGACGAGCGCGCGCACGGCTTCGATACGGACGGCTATGTCGGGATCGTCCAGCGCCCCGGCGAACACGCCGACGTTCCCCAGGCGCAGGGCGCGCAGTACGTCGAGGGCGGCGGCGCGGACCACGGAGTCGGCCTCGGCGACCGCAGCGGTGAGGGCGGCACCCAGGTCGGGTTCGGGCGGGAGGGTCTCGACCAGCTCGCGCAGCGAGGCCGCGGCGGCCGCACGCACGTCACCGTCGGGGTCGCTGAGGGCGCCGGCCAGGGCCTGCCCGGTGCCGGGCGGCACCGTCTCGGTGAGGACCGAGACGGCAGTGCGCCGCACGGCGGCGTCGAGGTCGGTCAAGTAGGGCTCGATCGCGGCGAGTTCCGGCTGTTCCTCGGCCAGCTCCAGCAGCTCCAGGAGCCGGGGCGAGGCGGTCTCGCCCGAGCCGTGGCCCACGGGCCCTGCGGCACGTGCGGAGGTCGGCCCCGTGGCGACCGGCGACACATCCCGGGACCCGGCGGTCGCCACATCCTCGGCGTGGACCTCGCCCAGGTGCCGGGGCGGGCCGCCCACCGGCGTGAACTCGTCGACGGGGACCAGGTACGGAGCCACGGGACGGGCCGTGAACTCCATCGAACCGGAGGGGGACTTGTGCAGGTCGAGATGGTGGAACCAGGAGGCGTCGTCGCGCAGGGGGTGGTCGATGCGGTCGTGGTACAGCCCCCAGCGCGACTCCGTGCGGGCCAGGGAGGCCCGGGCGGCCATTTCCGCGCAGTCGCGGATGAAGGAGACCTCGGCGCAGCGCATCAGTTCGTGCGGGGTGCGTGCACCCATCTCCGCGATGTCGTCGTGCATCCGCTCGAAGGCCTCCAGGGCCAGGGACAGGCGGGCGCCGGACTTCGGCGGGGCCACGTAGTCGTTCACGAAGCGGCGCAGTTTGTACTCGACCTGGGGCTGCGGCGGGCCGTCCGGATTGCGCAGCGGGCGGTAGATCAGCTCGTGCGCGTCCCGGAGCTGATCGGCGGGCAACTCGCCTTCGTACGCCGTGTACTGGGAGGCGTCCGCGCCCGCCAGGTCGCCGAAGACGAACGCGCCGATCATGTAGTTGTGCGGCACGCAGGCCAGGTCGCCGGCAGCGTACAGCCGGGGGACGGTCGTGCGGGCGTGGTCGTCGACCCGTACGCCCGAGGCCGAATGGCCGCCGCACAGCCCGATCTCGGAGATGTGCATCTCGACGTCATGGGTGCGGTAGTCGTGACCGCGGCCGGAGTGAAAGGTCCCCCTGGTCGGCCGCTCCGTCGAGTGCAGGATCGACTCCAGCGCGGAGATCGACTCCTCCGGGAGGTGGCTCAGCTTCAGGTAGACGGGTCCCCGGTCGGACGCGACCTCCGCCGCGAACTCGGCCATCATCTGGCCCGACCAGTAGTCGGAGTCGACGAAGCGTTCTCCGTGCCGGTTGACCTGGTAGCCGCCGAAGGGGTTGGCGACGTAGGCGCAGGCGGGCCCGTTGTAGTCCTTGATCAGCGGGTTGATCTGGAAGCACTCGATGCCGGTGAGTTCGGCGCCCGCGTGGTAGGCCATGGCGTAGCCGTCACCGGCGTTGGTCGGGTTCTCGTACGTGCCGTACAAGTAGCCGGAGGCCGGGAGTCCCAGTCGGCCGCACGCGCCGGTCGCCAGGATCACCGCGCCCGCGCGTACCACCACGAACGCGCCGGTGCGCGTGTTGAAGCCGACCGCCCCCACCGCGCGGCCCTCGGCGGTGAGCACGCGCACCGGCATCACCCGGTTCTCGATGCGGATCCTCTCGCGCATCTCGCGCCGCCGCAGCTGTCGGTACAGGACCTTCTTGACGTCCTTGCCCTCCGGCATCGGCAGCACGTAGGAGCCGGAGCGGTGCACCTGGCGGACCGCGTAGTCGCCGTGCTCGTCCTTCTCGAACTTCACGCCGTACGACTCCAGGCGCTGCACCATGCCGAAGCCGCGGGTGGCGGTCTGGCGGACGGTGGACTGGTCGACGATGCCGTCGTTGGCGCGGGTGATCTCGGCGACGTAGTCGTCGGGCTCCGCGCGGCCGGGGACGACCGCGTTGTTGACGCCGTCCATGCCCATGGCGAGTGCGCCGGAGTGGCGGACGTGGGCCTTCTCCAGCAGGAGGACGTTCGCGCCGTGCTCGGCGGCGGTCAGCGCGGCCATGGTGCCGGCGGTGCCGCCGCCGACGACGAGGACGTCGCAGCGGATCTCCTCGGCGTCCGTGAGGGCGGGGATCTCCAGGGGCGTGTTCAAGGAGGGGGTGGTCACCGGGGGGCCTTTCAGGTACCGAGCGAGGTGAGGACGTCGCGTCGCAGCGCCACACGCGCGGGATCGTCGTCCGCCGTACGGTCGCGGGGGCGCGGCACATCGCGTACGGCGGTCAGCCGGCCGTTGCCGAGGAGGGCCACGCGGTCGCCGAGGAAGAGGGCTTCGTCCACGTCATGGGTGACGAAGACGACCGTCGCGCCCGTGCCGCGCAGTACCTCCACCAGCAGGTCCTGCATGCCGGCGCGGGTCTGGGCGTCGAGGGCGCCGAAGGGTTCGTCCATGAGGACGGCGCGGGGCGCTCCCGCGAGCGCGCGGGCCAGCTGGGCGCGCTGGCGTTGTCCGCCGGAGACGCGGTGGGGCAGCTGCCGGGACTGTTCTGTGAGGCCGACGCGCTCCAGCCAGTCCTCCGCCTGGCGCCGGCGCTCCGTGCGTGGCAGTCCCTTGATGGCGAGGGGCAGTTCGATGTTCGCGCGCAGGGTGCGCCAGGGCAGGAGGGCGTCCTCCTGGAAGATCAGGGCGCGGTCGGCGGCGGGGCCGGCCAGCGGGTGCCCGTCCTGGCTGACGTCTCCGGCGAGGGGTGCGAGCAGTCCGGCCAGGGTGCGCAGAAGGGTCGACTTGCCGCAGCCGGAGGGTCCGACGAGGGTGAGGATCTCGCCGGGGGCCACGTCGAGGTCGACTCCGTCCAGTACGGGTGCGCCGGGACGTCCGAGCGTGGCGTCCCGCAGGGTCAGTCCCGCGCCGGAGCGGGAGGGCGAACGGAGGTCAGACGAGCTGGTCATGGGGCGCCTCCTCCTTGGCCGTGGGGCTCACCGGGGCGGAGGCAGCGGCAGTGCGCGCCGGACGCGGAGTCCGTCCGCCGGGGATGTACGACGTGCGCGGCAGCCAGCGGGTCAGCCGGCGGCCGAGGAGCTCCACGGCGGTGGACGTGACCCAGCCGAGCACGCCGATCGTGATCATGCCGACGAAGACGCCTGCGTAGTTGACGACGGTGTAGTCCTGCCAGGTGCGGTAGCCGACGCCGTACTGGCCGGAGATCATCTCGGCGGAGATGACGCAGATCCACGAGACGCCGATGCCGACGGAGAGCCCGCCGAAGATTCCGGGCAGCGCACCCGGCAGGACGACCGAGCCGAGGATCCGCCACCGGCCGCCGCCCATGGTGAGGACCGCCTCCTCCCACACCGGGGTCAGCGCGCGGACCGCATGCCGGGTGGAGACCAGGACGGGGAAGAAGGCGGCGGTGCAGGTGATGAAGACGATGCCCTGTTCGTTGGAGGGGAAGAGCAGGATCGCGACGGGGACCAGGGCGATCGCGGGAATCGGGCGCATGACCTCCAGCACCGGCCCCAGCAGGTCCTCGGCGAGGGGGGAGCGCGCCACGAGCACGCCCGTCGCCACGCCGAGCACGGCGGCGAGGAGGAAGCCGGTGAGGATGCGGGTGAGGCTGTCGGTGAGGTCCGTCCAGTAGTCGGGGCCGGCCAGCCGGTCGGCGAAGGCGCGGGCCACATCGGTGACGGTCGGGAACTGGGAGAACCGCAGCCACAGGTCGACCTTCAGGCCGGCCAGCAGTTGCCAGGCACCCAGGGCGGCCGCGAGCGAGGCGAGCCGCAGGGCGAACCGGCTCGCGCGCCGCGCACGCCGGGGCGTGAACCGGCGCTCCCGTTGCGGCGTTCGCCGGGTCACGACGCCCGACCCAACGCCTCGGCGTACGTGATGACGCGGGCGCCCCCGTGTGCGGCGGCGTACGCCTTGGCTGTGGCGGGTGCGACGAAGGGGAGGAGCCGGCTGCCGTCGGCCACCCAGACCGCCTTGTCGGCGATCCAGAGGGTGCCGGTGGTGGCGTCGGGGACGTAGGCGGCGCGGATCCCGTCCTTGTGCTTGCCCACGTAACTCAGCAGCTGGGCAGGTGACTTGAAGGACACCGTCTTCTCGGCGCCCTTGGGCCACACCTCATTCGCGGAGGCCGGCGGCTTCGCGGCGAGCCGCTGGGCGTAGTCCGCGCCGAGGGCCTTCCTCACGTACCGGTCGTCGACGAAGGAGTCCACGTCGATGTCCCCGGTCAGCTTGGCCGACTTGAGGACCGAGACGTCTTTCTTCAGTGCGGAGATCAGCTGTGGCTTGACCGCCGGGTCGAAGGCGGAGATGCCGTGGGCGCCGTTGTAGAGGTAGACGACCTCGGCGGGCAGTCCGGTGGCCTTGGCGACCGACTCGGCGGCGGCGACCGGATGGGCGTTCAAGTAGTCCGTGGCCTCGGACTGGGCCTTGAGGAAGGCCTCCAGTACGGCGGGCCGCTGCTTGGCGAAGTCCTCGCGGGCGGTGACGCCGTGGAAGGTGGGGAGGTTCAGCTGGGCGCCGTCGTACAGGGCCTTCGCCTTGCCCTGGAAGGTGAGCAGGCCGGGCCAGGCGACGAACTGCGACAGGGCGTCCGCGCTGCCCGCCGACAGGGCCGAAGCGCCGACCGCGGGCTGCTGGTTGAGCTTCTGGATGCCCTTGTCGGGGTCGATGCCGGCGCGCTGTAGGGCCCGTACGAGCGTGCCGTCGGCGGCGGAGCCGACGCTCGTGGAGACCTTCTTGCCCTTCAGGTCGGTGAGGGCGGACAGCTTCGAATCCGGGGAGGTGACGATCGTGTTGAGACCGCCGCGCAGGTTGTAGCCGGTGACGGAGACCAGGTGGGTCGGCCTGCCGAGCTGTCTGCCCCGGGCCGCGTTG
This sequence comes from Streptomyces sp. NRRL S-646, assembly GCF_000720765.1. Taxonomy (GTDB): domain Bacteria; phylum Actinomycetota; class Actinomycetes; order Streptomycetales; family Streptomycetaceae; genus Streptomyces. Next base: position 54,387 of record NZ_JODC01000018.1, on the reverse strand, counting down.
ATGAGCAGCGGGAAGTCGCCCATCGAGCCGATGTCGATCTTCCCGGCGGTCATCTGGGCGGTGATGGGTGCGCCGGTGGCGTAGTCCTGCCAGTCGACCTTGTAGTGCTTGCCGCCGCCGAGCGAGTTGAGCTCCTTCTCGAAGTAGCCGAGGGAGCGCAGGAGGGTGCCCGCGGTGACCGTGTTGATGGTCTTGGACTGGTAGCCGACGGTCACGGTGACCGTGGAGCCGTTGCTTCCGGCCGCCGCGTTGCCGCCGCAGGCCGTCAGCGGGAGGAGAAGAACAGCGGCGGCAGCAACTGCTTTGTGTTTCATGGGAGTTCGTGGCCTTTCACCGGAGCAGATAGGGCATGTTGACCGTCACGGCTCCGGTGGGACAGCGGGCCGCGCACGGGCCGCAGTACCAGCACTCGTCGACGTGCATATAGGCCTTGCCGCTGCTCTCGTCGATGGCGAGGGAGTCCAGCGGGCATATGTCCACGCAGAGGGTGCAGCCGTCGATGCACTTGGACTCGTCGATGGTCACGGGCACGTCGGCCCGCTGGGGCGCCAAGGGCATGGCTGTCTCCAGGAAACGGGTCTGAAAGGGGCAGGAAGAGGTCAGGAAGAGGTCAGGAAGAGGTCAGAGGGAGCGGTGCAGCAGACCGCTCATGGTGATGCGGTCCCCGCGGAAACGGATGAACTCCAGGTCGACCGGGCGGCCGTCGGCGAGGTGGGTGAGCCGTTCCAGCATGAGGACGGCCGTGCCGCGCGGGGCTTCGAGTACGGCGGCTGAGTGGGCGTCCGCGTTGACCGCCTCCAGGGTGATCTCGGCGTGCCCGAGGCGCCGGCCGGTGATCGTCTCCAGGAGGCGGAAGACGTCGGTGTTCTCCAGATCGGCGCCGAGCAGGGCGGTGCCGATGTCGAGCGGGATGTAGGTGAGGTCGAGGGAGAGGGGGAGGCCGTTCAGGCGGCGCAGGCGTTCGATGTAGAGGACGTCGTCGCCGGCGGGGACGCGGAGGCGCTCGGCGACCGGGGCGGGTGCGGGGGCGGGGCCCATGGTGCGGACCTCGTTGGTGACCGTGCCGTGCTCGTGGAGGGTTTCCGCGAGGCCCATCAGGCGGTCGAGCCCGTGCGGGTACTTCTCGGCGACGACCACGGTGCCCACTCCGGGGAGCCGTTCCACGAGGCCTTCGGCCCTGAGCAGGTCCAGGGCCTGGCGCACGGTGTTGCGAGTGGCGCGGTACTCCGTGGCGAGGGTCGTCTCGTGCGGGAGTGTGCCGCCCGGAAAGCCGCCGGCCAGGAGCTGGTGGCGGAGCAGGTCGGCAAGCTGCCTGGCCTGGTCTGCACGCAGCCGACGCCGCGCACGGTGGGCGGCGACGGTGGTCGCGCCCTGGCCGGCGTGGTCTCGGATGCGGTCGGCGGGAGGCATGCCTCGAACCATAGCGAGCTGGTAGGGAACGCAGTGTTGCAGCAGTGTTGCGCCACTTGCCGGTGCGTGAGGTAGGGAGCTGACCTGCTGATACGTCTGCTCCAGACCAAGATCTGCCATGACGCCCGAGCCTGTCCGGCATGCTGGGACCAGGCAGGCTCAGCCACTTCCAGCCTGTCCGGTATGCAGGGACGGGACCAGCTCAGGCACTTCCAGCCCGTCCGGCGTGCACGGACGAGACCAGCTCAGCAATTCCAGCCCGTCCGGCGTTTGAGGACGAGGCCGTTCAGGCCGAAGCGCCCGTCCCAAAGAAAGCAGCCCCCAGGGCAGGGTCACCCCAGAGCCGTGAGCCCCGGCGCGAACGCGATCAGCAGCGGCAGCAACGGCACCAGCGCCGCCACCGTCGTCGTCAGCGCCCGGTGCCGACGCCCCAGACGCGGCGGCGGCTCCAGCAGGCGGTCGACACGCTCGCCGAGCAGACGGTGGCTGGAGGCGCAGGACAGGACGCCGCGGTGCTGGTTCAGCTCGATCAGGGCCAGCGCGGTGGTCAGATGCCCGCAGCGACGGGACGCCGTGTCGTCCGCCGCCAGCTCCACCAGGCGGTGGGTCTGCTCGCAGAAGTGGGCGAACAGCGGAATGCGCGGAAAGCCGGTGGCCAGCGCGCTCGACAGATGCAGCAGCCAGTCGTGATGCGCCCGCGCATGATCGCGTTCATGCGTCAGGACCGCGTCGAGCTGGTGGTCGGTGAGGCGGTGCAGGGCGCCCGTCGTGACGACCAGCTGGGGCGGGTGCCCGGGCATCCACCAGGCGTCCGGGTACTCGTCCTCCAGCACCAGCAGGGGGCCGCGCGCCGCCTCCTCCAGTCCGGCGGGCAGCTCGGGGGCGCGTTCGCGCAGGTGCGCCCGGGTCTGTCCGCGGCGGCGGCGCGCCTCGACGAGTTCGCGGGCGAGCATCGCCGTCGTCCAGGCGGCTCCGCAGGCCAGCAGCAGGGTGAGGGCCGCGGACCAGGCGGGGGCGGCCGTCAGATCGTATGCCGCGGTCACGGCCGGCGGCGCCGGCGCGAAGACGTGGTCGCGGAAGGTGTGGAAGACGGCGGCCGCGCCCAGCACGAGCGCCGTCAGACAGCACAGCAGGACGGTGGCGACCAGGCACTGCCACACCCACAGCGCGACCACGGGCTCCCGCTCCGGCCACGCCGACCGCACCAGCGCACGCGGAACCGGCACTGCGGCCATCAGTGCGACGACGCTCAGCAGGAGCAGGCAGACGGTCATGCCACGGTCTCCGGATCCTGGTCGGAGGAAGGGGCGGGGCGGGGCGGTGGTGCGGCTCGGCGCACAGGGCGCCCGCCGCCAGTATGACGGCGAACGGCGCCGGAGTCAGGGGACGACGGCCATCCCGTACGACACACCTCGTACGTCCCGCCCGTCTCGTACGAGCACCCGCACGCCCCGTACGGCCGCCGTCACGCCCCGCAACTTCCGCTCACTCCACCGCGCTTGCCACGATCCGGCCGCTCACGTCGCCGAGGCCCACGCGGGTCCCGCCCGGTCCGGGCGCCCACGCCGACAACGTCACCACGTCCCCGTCCTCCAGGAACGTCCGCTTGCCCTCGGGAAGTTCCAGCGGATCCCGACCGTTCCAGGTCAGCTCGAGCAGTGACCCGCGCTGCCCGGGCTCCGGGCCGCTGACCGTGCCCGACCCGTACAGGTCGCCGGTCCGCAGGGAGGCGCCGTTGACCGTCATATGGGCCAGCTGCTGCGCGGCCGTCCAGTACATGGTGGAGAACGGCGGCTCGGACACGGTGGAGCCGTTGATCGCGACGGAGATCCGCAGGTCGTACCCGCCGGGCTCGTTGCCCGAGTCGGCTGCGTCGTCCAGATACGGCAGCAGCGCATGGGTCCGCCCCGGCGGCGCCACCTGCGCGTCCTCCAGTGCGTCCAGCGGGGTGATCCACGCAGACACCGACGTGGCGAAGGACTTGCCGAGGAACGGGCCGAGGGGGACGTACTCCCAGGCCTGGATGTCGCGCGCGGACCAGTCGTTGAGCAGGCACAGCCCGAAGACGTGCTCCCGGAAGTCGCCGAGCGCCACCGGCCGCCCGCGCTCGGAGGGCACACCCACCACGAAACCGACCTCGGCCTCGATGTCCAGGCGGACGGACGGCCCGAAGACGGGCTCCGCATCGGCCGGGGCCTTGCGCTGCCCGGACGGGCGCACGACGTCCGTGCCCGACACCACGACCGTGCCGGACCGCCCGTGGTAACCGATCGGGAGGTGCTTCCAGTTCGGCGTCAGCGAGTCCGCGGCGTCGGGGCGGAAGATCTGGCCGACGTTGCGGGCGTGGTTCTCGGAGGCGTAGAAGTCGACGTAGTCCGCGACCTCGAAGGGGAGGTGGAGCGTCACCGACGCCAGCGGATGCAGGAACGCCCCGACCGCCTCCTGGTGCGCCGGCACCGTCACCCACGCCGTCAGCGCGCGCCGTACGTCCGACCAGGTGGTGCGGCCCGCGGCGAGCAGCGGGTTCAGCGAGGGCTGCGCGAGCAGGGAGGCGTACGGCGAGCCCAGGGCCCGCGCCGCCGCGCCCGCGTCGAGGACATGGTCGCCGAGCCGGACGCCGACGGTCCGGTCCGGTGCGCCTTCACGCGAGAAAACGCCGTACGGAAGGTTGTGCGGACCGAAGGGGTCGCCCTCGGGGACATCGAAGGGGGGCATGGGGTGCTGCCTCACTCTCGTGTGTTCCTGCTGGTCGTGCCCCACGTTACGGCTGCGTTGCCGGTCTTGGGCAGTGTCTAAAGAGTTTGCAATGTCCGAATTGGGCTTGTCGGACGTGGCAATTCCGGCTTAGCGTCCTTTGGGGGACACGGACGGGGTGGGTCCGGTCCGTAGGGGGGACGCGTGGGGGGACCCGTGGCCAGCAGCACGCGCAGTGTGCCTTTCATGGCCGATCGTGAAGTGCCCGGCCTGATCGTCAAGTTCGGCGACTACCCGCTGCACCACGGTGGCGTCGGTGCGATTCGCAGCCTGGGCCGCCTCGGCGTGCCGATGTATGCGATAACGGAGGACCGTTACACACCCGCCGCTTCTTCCCGCTATCTCAAGAAGGCCTTCGTCTGGCCGACCACCGGCACGGAGGACCCCGCCCATCTGGTGGAGGGCCTGCTGCGTATCGGGCGCCGCATCGGCCGTCCCGCCGTCCTCGTCCCCACCGACGAGGAGGCAGCCGTCCTGATCGCCGAGCACCAGGACGAACTCGCCGGCCGTTTCCTGTTCCCGCGGGTCGAGCCCGCACTGCCCCGCCGCCTCGCGAGCAAGCAGGGCCTGCACGAACTGTGCGTGGAACACGGCATCCCGAGCCCTACGGCCGCCTTCCCGCAGTCGTACGACGACATCGTCACGTTCGCGGAGAAGGCCCGCTTCCCGGTGGTGGCAAAGAACCGTGAGGCGTTCGTACGGCGCAAACGGCCGGCGGTGAACGGCACGACGCGGATCGCGACCCGCGAGGGCCTGCTCGCTCTCGCCCGCGACTGGGGCGAGTGCCCCGGGGTGATCCTCCAGGAGTACCTGCCCAGGGAGGACGCCGAGGACTGGATCGTGCACGCCTACTTCGACCAGGACTCGACGCCGCTCGCCATGTTCACCGGCGTCAAGGTGCGCTCCTGGCCGCCGCACGCGGGCATGACGGCCAACGCATACGTCGTCGACAATCCGGAACTCGCGGACATCGCCGCGCGTTTCATCAAACAGATCGGCTTCACCGGCATCATCGACCTCGACCTGCGCTTCGACCGGCGCGACGGACAGTACAAACTCCTCGACTTCAACCCACGCATGGGCGCCCAGTTCCGGCTCTTCGAGAACGAGTCGGGGGTGGACGTCGTCCGCGCCATGCATCTCGACCTGACCGGCCGCACCGTCCCGGAGGGGGAACAGCGGGCCGGCCACCGGTACATCGTGGAGAACATCGACCTGCCCGCCCTGCTCGCCTACCGCCGCAGCGGCTATACGACGCCGCACGCACCGGCGCGCGCGAGCGGGACGGAGCTGGCCTGGCTCGCGGGTGACGACCCGCTGCCGTTCCTCACGATGCTCGCGCGCTTCGTGCGGCCGGGCGCGAAGCACCTGTATCAGCTGTGGCGGACCAACCGCCGTGGCAGCACCACCAGTTCGGGCGGCTAGCCGACCGGTCAGCCGCCCGAGACGAACCACACGAAGTGACGAAGTAAGCGTCCTGGGGAGGGACTTCGTGATTCAACCGGTTGCAGTCATCGGCGCCGGGCCCTTCGGCCTGTCGACCGCCGCCCATCTGCGAGCACGCGGACTGCCGGTCCGCGTCTTCGGCGAGCCCATGGTCAGCTGGCGCGACCACATGCCCGCCGGAATGCTCCTCAAGTCGACCCCTGTCGCCTCCAGCCTGGACGCGCCGCAGCAGGGCCACACACTCGCCGACTACTGCGACGCCGCCGGCATCAGGCGGCTGGTGACGGACGAGGACATCATCCCCGTCGAGACCTTCATCGCCTACGGCGAGTGGTTCCAGCACAAGCTGGTGCCCGAGCTGGAGCAGGTGCGGGTGGTGTCGGTGGACCGGCACAAGGGCGGAGGCTTCGAACTGAAGCTGGACTCCGGCGAGTTGTTCACCGCCCGCGCGGTCGTCGTGGCGACCGGTCTGTCCGGCCTCGCGTACCTGCCGGCCGAACTGGCCACCGCCGCGGCGGACGGACCCACCCCCACGGGCCCGGTCTCCCACAGCTCCCAGCAGCACGACCTGACGCGCTACGCAGGCAAGGAGCTGATCGTGATCGGCGCCGGCCAGTCCGCGCTGGAGACGGCGGCGCTGGCGGCGGAGGCGGGCGCACAGGTGAGGGTGGTCTCCCGCGGCCGCGGCAGGGTCGCCTTCGGTGCACCGCCGTGGAAGCAGCCCAAGCTGCGCCCCGAGTCGCCCTTCGGCCGCGCCTGGTCCCTGTGGGCCCTCAGCTACTACCCGCACCCCTACCGCCATCTGCCGGCCGAGGCCCGCCACTACCTGGTGCGCCGTGTCCTCGGCCCGCTCGGCGCCTGGTGGCTGCGCGACCGTTTCGAGGGGAAGGTCCAGGTCAGCGAGGTCGAGCGGATCGTGCGGGCGGACGCGGCCGACGGCAGTCCGAAGCTGACGGTCCGCACCCACGCGGGCCGCATCCAGGACATGTCCGCGGACCACGTCATCGCGGCCACCGGATACCGGGTGGACATCGCCGCGATGGACTTCCTCGGTCACGAACTGCGCACACGTCTGGCGGTGAGCCGCGGCACACCCAAACTGGGCGCGGGATACGTCTCCTCGGTTCCGGGCCTGTACTTCACGGGCCTGCCGGCCGCGGCGTCGTACGGCCCGGTGATGCGCTTCGTGTGCGGCACCGAGTTCGCCTCTCCGAGGCTGGCCAAACACCTGGCGGCAGCTCATGGCTAGGCCGGGCCTGCGGGCCCCCGCCTGGCGATGAAGAGCCCACAAGGATAAGGGAGTTGAGCGAGGGACGGCGGTGCACTCGGCCGTCGTCCGGTTCGCGATGAGTCGGTGGGGCGTCCTGTCCGTATTCTCTGATCATGGCCGCACCCACCGCATATGCACTCATCGCCACCGACCTGGACGGCACGCTGCTCAGAGGCGACGACACGCTCTCCGACCGGTCCCTCGCCGCGCTCGCACGGGTTGCCGGGGCCGGCGCCCGGCACCTCGTCGTGACGGGCCGGCCGGCCCCCAGAGTGCGGCCGCTTTTCGACCAACTGGGCAGCACGGGGCTCGCGGTGTGCGGGCAGGGCGCGCAGGTGTACGACGTGGGCGCGGACCGTCTGCTGTGGTCCGTCACCCTGGACCGGGAGCTGGCCGAGACCGCCCTCGGCAAGATCGAGGCCGAGGTGGGGCAGGTGTACGCGGCTGTCGACCAGGACGGTGTGGAGGGGCTCACGCTCATCGAACCGGGCTATCTGATGCCGCATCCGACGCTGCCGGCCGTGCGGGTCGACCGGCGCGACGACCTGTGGTGCGAACCCATCAGCAAGGTGCTGCTGCGCCATCCCGAGCTGTCCGACGACGAGTTGGCGGCGACGGCGCGCTCGGTGGTCGGTTCGCTGGCCACCGTCACCATGTCGGGGCCGGGGACCGTCGAACTCCAGCCATGCGGCATCACCAAGGCGACGGGCCTCGCACTGGCCGCCGCACACCTGGGACTCGGTCCGGAGCAGACGATCGCCTTCGGTGACATGCCCAACGACATTCCCATGTTCGACTGGGCTGCCCACGGCGTCGCCATGGCCAACGCCCACCCCGAACTCAAGGCGGTGGCCGACGAGATCACCCTGTCGAACGAGGACGACGGCATCGCCGTCGTCCTCGAGCGACTGTTCTTCGAGTTCGGGGAGCTCCCTGAGTTCGGGGAGCTCCAAGGGGCGCGAGCAGCCACGATGGCGCCGCAGTCGATCGACGGCACATCGCCGCTCCGCGGCGGAGCCGCTCCTCGACACAGCGCGCAGGGCGCTTAGTATGCGCCGAACACGTTGTCGATCGACCCGTACCGAGCGGCAGCGTACTTGCAGGCGGCCGTGATGTTCGCGATCGGGTCGAAGGGGTTCAGCGCCGTGCCGGGCACGTGGTAGGCGAGGAACGTCGGGTCGATGACCTGCAGCAGACCCTTCGACGGGGTGCCGGCGACCGCGTTCGAGTCCCAGTTGTTGATGGCGGCGGGGTCGCCCGAGGACTCACGGATGATGTTGCGGTAAATGCCGTTGTACGTCCCGGGGATTCCGTTCTGCTTCATGACCTGGAGGGCGCCCCGGATCCAGCCGTCGAGATTGTCGGCGTAACCCATCGACTTCACGTTGGCCACGGTCGGGGTGGCCGCGGACGCGCTGGTCGCCCCGATGAGCGGGAGGGCGAGAACAGCGGCGCCCGTACCGGTGACGGCGAGCTTGCGGGCGAGGCGGTTGTTTCTGGGGCGACGGTGCTGACCTGTTGCAGGCATGGCGGGATCCTCTCCGGCGCCTGCGAGGTGAGCTGTCGGGTTCGGGCGGGGAGATGCCCGGTCGCGCAGCCTTGCGGCAACGCGGCTTCACCCCTAGCCGGCCCGGGGCGATGCCCGGTCCGGCGGCCTACCTGGTTCCCCCGCTCCTGCCGTGCGAGTGAGTTGGTCGATGGTCGTGTCAGGGCGGCGGCAGGATTCGGCGTCCACCCGACAGGCCGGGAACGTATGCGAGAGCACACGCCCTGAACAAGTGTCGGGTTCACAGATCAGGCCTATTGACCTTGGTCTGAGGCTTATGAGGCACTTGATCCTTTGCGGTTGCCAAGCCTCAACTGGCGTACGGGGGAGGGGAAGCGGCGATAGCGCGGCCATCGCTCGCCCGACGTGCTGTGTGAGTCAAGTCACCGGCATCCGCAAGAACGGCAAATCGGGCAATGGTCCCAACTCGGGGTCAGTGAGCCGCCCGTCGCCTCATTGGCGGGCGAAAACGGAACCTGTCCTGTGGTGCGCGTCGTTGTCATGACGGTCGCCCGTCGAGCACCTCGTGCCGGGATCCGGAGGTCCTCGTGAGTCGTTTCGTGGGGGAGGGGCATTCGGACGTGCCGACTCGTCGCGGTGACCCCGGTGGCCGCGCGGGGGGTCACCGGGACGGGCGCCCGAGGGGCGCGCCGAGGGACGTACCGAGGGGTACGCCAGGAGATGCGCCGAGGGGCGCACCGAGGGACACGCCAAGAGGCGCGTCGACGGACATCCCGATAGACAAGTCGATAGATATCCGTTCTTATCGGTTGATCAAAAACATACCGGTCGTGATCCGATACCGCCCGGGCTGGACGGGTGGGCGGCATCGGTGATCGAAAGGTGACCGGATACGCTGACTTGAGTGATGTCAGCGACCTATCGACAAACCGTGTAACCGCCAGTAGACACCAGCAGACAGGAGACCCCTCGTGACCGTCGTCGGGCCGTTCGGGCTGAGCGTGCGGGACCAGGCTCTGGAAGCCGATGTCCAGGCCGGATTGGCGGCCGTCGAGGAAGGTTTGCTCGAAGCCACCAAGAGTGAGGTGCCCTTCATCACGGAGGCCGCCCAGCACCTGGTGCGGGCGGGCGGGAAGCGGTTCCGTCCGCTGCTCGTGATGCTCGCCGCCCAGTTCGGCGACCCGTATGCGCCGGGGGTCGTGCCGTCGGCCGTGGTGGTGGAGCTGACCCATCTGGCGACGCTGTACCACGACGACGTGATGGACGAGGCCGCCGTGCGGCGCGGCGTGGACAGCGCCAACACCCGCTGGGGCAACTCGGTCGCGGTCCTCACCGGCGACTTCCTGTTCGCGCGCGCCTCGCACATCCTCGCCGACCTCGGGCCCGAGGCCGTCCGGGTCCAGGCCGAGGCGTTCGAGCGCCTGGTCACCGGGCAGATCCTGGAGACGGCGGGTCCGCAGGACGGACGCGACCCGGTCGACCACTACCTGGACGTGCTCGGCGGCAAGACGGGCTCGCTGGTGGCCGTGTCGTGCCGCTTCGGCGCGATGATGTCGGGCGCCGACGAGACGGTCGTGGACGTGCTGACGCAGTACGGCGAGCGGCTGGGGGTCGCCTTCCAGCTGGCGGACGACGTACTGGACATCGCCTCCGAGTCGCGCGAGTCTGGGAAGACGCCCGGCACCGACCTCCGTGAGGGAGTCCCCACGCTTCCGGTGCTACGGCTGCGGGAGCGGGCGGCGCGGCTGGGTCTTGCCGAGGACATCGCCCTGTGCGAGCTGCTGGACTCCGACCTGAGTGACGACGCGCGGCACGCCGAGGCGCTCTCGGGGCTGCGGGCGCACCCTGCGCTGGAGCAGGCGCGCAGGGACACGGTGCGGTACGCGGAGGAAGCGCGAGCGGCGCTGGCTCCGCTGCCGGAGTGCGATGCGAAGCTCGCGCTGATGGAGATGTGCGACGCCGTGGTGCACCGGGCCGGCTGAGCTGCCGCTCGACCTGCACTTCAAGTGATGTGATGCACGTCACGAACCTGGACTGAGTCCAGACTGAGATCGCTTCCGTAGTCATACGCAGAAGGCCGACGCAGGGGGTGTCGGCCGGTCTACGGGGAGAAAACAGAATCATGGGCAAGAACGCGACGTTCTCGAAGCGCCGTAAGAGCCTGATGGTCACAGCTGCCGCGGTGGCCGCCGCCGGGGGGATCGCTGCCGCGGTCATTCCGGCCCACGCCGCCGCAGGCACCGCGTCCGGCGGCACCGGGGGGACCCTTCTGGCCGCCAGTCTGCGGGGGGCCAACGAGGTTCCCGTGGCGGGCGGTCCGGCCGTCGGCGACAAGGACGGCGCCGCTCTCGAGTTCATCAAGGTGCAGGACGACAAGGTGTCCGTCGCCGTGACCTGGCGCGGCACCGGCAAACCGACCATGCTCCACATCCACCAGGGCGCCAAGGGCACCAACGGCGGCGTCAAGGTCGACTTCACCGACCTGCTGAAGAACAGCAAGCGGCACAGCGTCACCGGCACGGTCGAGGTCAAGGACGCCGGCCTGCTCGCCGCTCTCAAGTCCGACCCCGGTTCGTTCTACGCCAACCTGCACACCACCGAGTTCCCCGGCGGAGCCGTCCGCGGCCAGCTCCACAAGGTCACCGTCGCCGCCTTCGACTTCCGTGACGCCCTGCACAACTTCCAGGCGTCCGTGATCAAGGGCAGGCAGATCTACGAGTGCAAGCCGGCCGCCGGCGGTGGCTACGCCTTCGCCCAGCGGGACGTCGGCGCCCTGCTCGGCGGCGGCATCCGGCACTCCTTCGTCGCGCCCAACTCCGGTACGCCGCAGTGGGTCGCACCGGACGGAAGCGCGGTGACCGGCGCCGTCCTGTCCAAGACACCGAACGGGGACGGCAACATCCCCGAGCTCGACCTCAAGGCCACCCGGTCCGGCAAGCACCACGGCCTGCTCGCGAACACCACCGAGATCCTGCGGCTCCACACCGTGGGCGGAGTGGCCCCGGCCGGTTCCTGCACGCCCGGCGCGATCGCAGGAGTCCCGTACCGGGCGGACTACGTCTTCCTGCAGAACTGACGGGAGCTCACCTCGGGCGGCGTCTTCCCCCTACGACCCCTACGGGTCGGGGGAGGGGCCGCCCTCTCGCGTCATACCCCAGGTGTACACGGAGTTGGCCCCCGGGGCTGACGCTTCCTCCTGGCCGATTTGGTGAGATGGAAACCACGGAAATCACCACTGATCACCGATTCGGGTGAGAATGGCGGCTCGGGGTGGACAACAGAAACACGCGAGTTGGACAAGCCGCCGCCGACGACGGAGGTAGCGCACACATGGCACCGTACGAATCCGACGACAGCACGACCGCAGGGGAGGCCGACGACCTGCGCGCAGGTCGACGCAAGGCCGCGCGGTACGTCGTCCCGGTCGCGGTGGTGGGGGTGGCGGCGGCGACCATCGGGCTCGTCCCGGCGCTCGCCGACTCCGGCGACCCCGACCTGCCGAAGATCAGCGCGCAGCAACTCATCGACAAGATCGCCAAGTCGGACGTGCAGCAGATGTCCGGCACGGTGAAGATCACGACGGATCTGGGGCTGCCGAACCTCGGCGGTCTCGAGAGCAGCCTGACGTCCGGCGCCGCAGGGTCGGGCGACGGCTCGTCCGCCGACCCGACCTCCAAGCTCACGGAGCTCGCCTCCGGCACGCACACTCTGCGCGTCGCGGCCGACGGCCAGGACAGGCAGAAGCTGTCACTGCTGGAGAACGCGGCCGAGTACAGCATCATCCACAACGGCAAGGACGTCTGGGGCTACGACAGCCAGTCGAACGAGGTCTACCACTCGACCGCCCCCGCAGGCGCGGAGAAGCAGCAGAAGGAAGACGTCCCCGCCACGCCCAAGGACCTCACCAAGGACGCGCTGAAGGCGGTCGACGACACCACCTCGGTGACCGTCGAGGGAACCGCCCAGGTCGCGGGCCGTGACGCGTACCGGCTCGTCATCAAGCCGAAGCAGTCCGGTTCGACGGTCGGTCAGATCACCGTGGCCGTGGACTCCAAGACCGGGCTGCCGCTGAAGTTCACGCTGACCCCGGCGAGCGGCGGCGCCGCCGTGGTCGACGCCGGCTTCACCCAGGTCAGCTTCGCCAAGCCGAGCGCCTCGACCTTCGACTTCACCCCGCCCAAGGGCGCGAAGGTCACCGAGGACAAGCAGGGCGACCACGCGAAGGGCCACTTCGAGGGCGGCCCGAAGGGCGACCACAAGGACGGCAAGTTCCACGGCAAGCCCGGCAAGCCCGACGAGGACCTCGCCAAGGGACTCGACGGTCTGAACGTCATCGGCAAGGGCTGGAACTCCATCGCCACCTTCGACACCGGCGGAAAGGGCATGCCGTCCGGCTCCGAGGTCGGCGGGAACCTCGGCGGCTTCCTCGACTCGCTCGGCGACAAGGTCTCCGGCAAGTTCGGCTCGGGCACGGTCTTCAAGACCCGCCTGATCAACGCCCTGATCACCGACAACGGCAAGGTCTACGTCGGCGCGGTGAGCAAGGACGCATTGGTCGAGGCGGCGAACGCGGGCTAGCCCGGGAACCTTGCGCGGCGCCCGTACGTAGTCACTGTACGTAGTCGCCGCGCAAGGTCGTACAGCAGGAATCGAGGGAGCCGATGGACGAGGAGTCCGCCACGGAGCCGGAGCAGAGCGAGCCGCCCGGTGACAGCGTGATCGCCACCCATGGGCTCACCAAGCGCTACCGCGGCGGGCAACTCGCCGTCGACGGCCTGGACCTGACCGTCCCGACGGGCAGCGTCTTCGGCTTCCTCGGTCCGAACGGCTCGGGCAAGACCACCACCATCCGCATGCTGATGGGCCTGATCGAGCCCACCTCGGGTACGGCGCGGGTACTCGGGCGGCCCATGCCGCGAGCCTCGCGCACCGTGCTCCCGCACGTCGGCGCCCTCATCGAGGGCCCCGCCCTGTACGGCTTCCTCTCCGGCCGCGACAACCTGCTGCGTTACGACGCCGCCGACCCGACCGCCGATCCGCGCACCCGCCGTACCCGTGTCGCGGCCGCGCTGGACCGGGTGGGCCTGACCGCGGCGGCCGGCAAGAAGGCGAAGGCGTACTCGCTGGGCATGAAGCAGCGGCTCGGCCTCGCTGCGGCGCTGCTCCAGCCCCGCAGACTGCTCGTGCTCGACGAGCCGACCAATGGGCTCGACCCGCAGGGAATGCGTGAAATCCGTTCCCTGGTAAGGGAGTTGGCCTCCGACGGCACGACGGTCTTCCTCTCCTCCCACCTCCTCGACGAGATCGAGCAGGTCTGCACCCATGCCGCGGTGATGGCGCAGGGCCGTCTGATCACCCAGGGCGCCGTGGCCGACCTGGCCGCGGGGGTGCGCGGCCGGCTGGTCGTGACCACGCCCGACCCCGGCGACGCGGCCCGCGTGCTGAAGGAGCAGGGCGCCGCCGACGTCGTCGTCACCGACGACCGGGTGACCGCCGAGCCCCCGGACCGCGACCTCGCCGAGGTGAACGCCGCGCTGGTCACGGCAGGCGTCCGCGTGAGGGGGTTCGGCCTGGAGCGTGCCTCACTGGAGGACGCGTTCGTGGCACTGACGGGGGAGGGCTTCGATGTCGCAGGCTGAAGCAGTGAGCAGTCTCCGCGCTCCACGGCTGCTGTGGACCCTCGGGCTTCTGCGCAGCGAACTGCTCACCACCTTCCGGCGCTGGCGCACCCTCGCGCTCCTTGCCGTGCTGGCGGGCGTGCCGATCCTGGTCGGGATCGCGGTCAAGATCGAGACGAGCGACGGTTCGTCCGCGGGTGGCGGCCGGGGCGGCGGAGGCGGCCCGGCATTCATCTCGCAGATCACCAACAACGGTCTGTTCCTGGTGTTCACCGCGCTGGCCGCGACGCTCCCGTTCTTCCTGCCGATGGCGATCGGCGTCATCGCGGGCGACGCGATCGCCGGCGAGGCGAACTCGGGCACTCTCCGCTACCTGCTGGTCGCCCCCGCAGGCCGCACCCGCCTCCTGCTCACCAAGTACGCGACCGTGATGGCCTTCTGCCTGGTCGCCACCCTCGTGGTGGCCGTCTCGGCGCTCACCGTCGGGGCGATACTCTTCCCGCTCGGCGATCTGACGACCATCTCCGGCACACAGATCAGCTTCACCGAGGGACTGGGCAGAGCGCTGCTCATCGCCCTGATCGTCGCCGTGTCCCTCATCGGCGTCGCGGCACTCGGCCTGTTCGTCTCCACCCTGACCGGCAGCGGCATCGCAGCGATGGCGACGACCGTCGGACTGCTGATCACCGTCCAGATCCTCGACCAGATACCCCAACTCCACGCGATACAGCCGTACTTCTTCTCCCACTACTGGCTGTCCTTCGCCGACCTGATGCGCGACCCGGTCTACTGGGACGACCTGGTGAAGAACCTCGAGATCCAGGCCCTGTACGCGGCCGTGTTCGGCTCGGCGGCGTGGGCGCGGTTCACGGCGAAGGACATCACCGCCTAGCGGCCCCCATGAGGCGGGCCAGTGCCACCGTCTCGCGCGGCGGCGACCCGCCGAGGTCACCGAGGCGCCAGTCGGACACCCAGGGCACGCGGTACACGTCGATGAGCGACTCGATCAGCCGCACCTGCCGGTCGAGGGGCCGCGGCAGCCGCCCCGGCGCGTCCGCGACGAGCACGACGGCGTCGAGGTCGAGTCCCGGCGGGGCCTCCCCGAGGCGGAAGACCTCAAGGGTGCGCAGGGCGGCCGCCAGTCCCGACGCATGCGTACGGGCGACGAGCAGGACGGACGACGGGTCCTCGGGGCCGGGCCAGGCACGGCCGCAGTCGTGACCGCCGTAGACGGCGGCAAGTGTGGACACGCCCGCGCCGCCGTGCGTGCCCACCCAGGAGTAGCGCCGGGCGGTGGCGGTGGACGGGGCGGGCTGCTGCGGTCCCGGCTCCGGTACGGTGACCGGGCCGCGGATCCAGATCTCCGGTCCCTGCTGCACGTCCGTCCGCATGCCCGCTCTGCTCCCTCGTATGCCCACCGGCGCTCACCGCGCAGGCCGACCACGCGACGGGGCCGAGCTGCTGGGACGAGTCTGTGACGCCACCGTGACCGGAGAACCGGCAGCGACCGGCGAGACTCAACCGTACGTGCACGAACGGATCTTGACGCCGGGGGAGCGGAAACCCGACGGCGGGAGGGAGCACCATGGAACCCGAACGCGCTGTCCGCAGACTCCCCGACGCATCCGAGTGAGGGAACCGATGGCTCGACTCAGCCGCGAGAAGAAGCGGGAACACAAGCGCGCCGAGGGCTCGACGGCTCTCGTGGGAGCACCGATCGACGTTCGCGTACCCGAAGCCGGCGCGGTCGGCGCCTGGGTCGGCGGTGTGCCGGTCACCGCGGCCGCCGGCGAGGAGATCCAGCAGACCGTCCTGAACCATCTCCACCGCATCGCCCTCGCCACCGGCCACCCCGTCCTCGCCACCGTCCACGACGAGCGGATCGGCTGCGTCGTACACCTTCAGGTGGACACGGACGGGGCCAGCAGTTTCACCGGGGAACCCGTAGGGATGACTGCTCGCGCGGTGGAGGGCACGCCGTCCCGGCAGTCCGAGCAGCCGCCCCAGGGCGACAGGCCGACGCATGTGCTGCGGGCGCCCGCGGAGCCCGCGCGGGAGACCTCCCCGACGTTCGTGCTGCGTGCGCTGCCCCAGCCGGCCCAGGACAGGGCCCCGGGCACCGTGGCGGCCCCGACCGGAGAGTTCGGGCCGCCCCCGCCCATGGACGCGGTCCCGCGGCACCACCCGGAACCCGAGGACGCACCCGTACCCGTCAAGGATTCCGCACCCGTCCCCCGCAAGGAGCCCGCGCCCGCGCCCGCGCCCGCGCCCAAGCGCTCGGCGACCGGCCCCCTCCTCCTGGTCCCCCCGGACCCGGCTCTCGACCCCGACCCCAAGCCCACCCCCGCCCGCGGCTTCGACGCCGTGGCCGAAGCCGTCCTCGGTGACGAACCGCCGACCGCACCCGCGTTCCTCGCGGAGCCGATGGCGCAGATCAACGAGGCCGTGAAGGCGGGCCGGACAGACACGGCGGCCGGGCTGGCCGAGACCACGGTCGAGGAGGCGTCGGCGGTGCTCGGGCCGGAGCACGCCGAAGTGCTCCGGCTGCGTGAACTCACCGCGTACATCGCCTACTTGGCGGGCGACCCGACCCGTGCCTTCCGGGTCTCGCTCGACCTCGTCCGGATCCACCGCCGCACCCGGGACGCGGAGGCGGCCTACGGCAACATCCAGAGCGCGGCCTCCGCCTGGCGTGCCGTGCGCGATCCGCAGCAGGGCCTGGACCTCGGCCGCGAACTGATCGGTCTGTGGACCGAGCTCACGGCCGAGGACGGCCCCGCCGCCGACGACCTCGAGCGGCTGGAGTCGGCCCGCGCCCGCATGGGCCGACTCACGGAACGCGCCCGCAAGTCGGCCCGGCAGACGCCGGGTTGACGACCCGGGACGGCTACTGCGACAGCTCCCACACCGCATGCGCGACGGCGTCGCTGTTGCGGTCCAGAGCGGTGCCGTCGATGTTGGACGTCGTGTCGCAGGACGAGTGGTAGCAGGCGTCGAAGGCCTTCCCCGACGTACCGCCCCACTTGGCCGCCTGCGCCGCCGTCTTGACGTAGTCGGCACCGCTGAACAGCCCGCCCACCGGAATGCCCGCGTCCTTGAACGGCGCGTGGTCGGAGCGGCCGTCACCCTCGGTCTCGGGCTCGGTGGCGATGCCGAGACCGGTGAAGTAGTCCTTGAACGTCTTCTCGATCGCCGGGTCGTCGTCGTAGACGAAGTAGCCGGGGTTCGGTGAGCCGATCATGTCGAAGTTCAGATAGCTGCTGATCTTCGAGCGATTCGCGGCGGAGAGGCTGTCGACGTAGTGCCCGGAGCCGACGATGCCCAGCTCCTCCGCCCCCCACCAGGTGAAACGCAGATGCTTGGTGGGGTGGTAGCCGGCCCGTGACACGGCGAGTGCGGTCTCCAGAATGGCGGCGGAACCGGAGCCGTTGTCGTTGATGCCGGGGCCCCTGCTGACGCTGTCCAGATGGGAACCCGCCATGACGACCTGGTCGGCGTTCCCGCCCGGCCAGTCGGCGACGAGGTTGTAGCCGGTGCGGCCGGAGGATGTGAACTGCTGGACGGTGGTGGTGAATCCGGCCGCGTCCAGCTTGGCCTTCACATAGTCGAGCGAGGCCTTGTAACCGGCGCTGCCGTGCGCACGGTTGCCGCCGTTGGCGGTGGCGATGGACTGCAGCTGGGCGAGGTGGGCCTTGACGTTCGCCACGGAGATGTCGGGCGCGGCCGCCACCGCCGGCGAGGGCGTCGCACCGGCTATGGAACCGCCGGTCAGGAGCATGACAGCCGACACGCCGACAGCTGCCACTGCACGCCCGGAAACGGAGAAGCTCATGTGGGGGGCTCCGAATTCCTTGGAGTGAATTGGATCCCCGGATGGTGAATCCTTTACCAACCAGGCGTCAAGAGCGTTATCAGGACGGCTGGTTCGCATAACGGAACATCCGGCCCACTGGGGCTCTGCGCTGTGACCTACTGCACGCAGAACTCGTTGCCCTCCGGGTCCGCCATCACCACCCACTCCCCGGCGGGTTCCTTCACCCGTCGCAGCACACTCGCCCCCAGCCCCACCAGCCGCTCGACCTCTGCGTCCCGCAGCCCGTCGCCGGGATGCAGATCGAGATGCAGCCGGTTCTTCACGCTCTTCGCCTCCGGCACCCGCTGGAACAGCAGCCGCCGCCCGAGACCCGTCCCGCGCTCCTTGTCGTACGGATCGTCCGGATGCCGCACCGCAATCAGGTCCCGGAAGGCGAGCCGGGCGTGGAACTCGACGGTCGCCTCACGCGGCAGCGCGCCGAGCTCCAGCAACCGCTGGATGAACGCGTCGTTGTCCTCGATCTCGTAGTGCAACGCGGCGGCCCAGAACTCGGCCTGGGCCTGCGGGCCGGCGCAGTCGACGACGAGCTTCCAGTGAACGGGGACGGGGCCGGATGCGGAGGTCTGTGTCATGCCCCACTTGTACCGGACGAGCCGGTTGTTCCAGCGCCGGTCAGCACATCTCAGCCCGTCCGGCGTTTGAGGACGAGGCCGTTCAGGCCGATACGGGGGCCTGGGGGCAGAGCCCCCAGTCAGACGTCCACCGCAGCGGACGGCGCCGCCTCAACCTTCGGCACGCGAACCCGGCCAAGCCTGCTCGCAGAGCGAAACGCGTCCCACGTCAGCAGACACAAGGCAACCCACACCAACGCAAACCCGGCCCACCGCTCCACCGGCATCGCCTCATGGAAGTACAGAACCCCGAGCAGAAACTGAAACACCGGCGCCAGATACTGCAGCAGCCCCAGCGTCGACAACGGCACCCGAATCGCCGCCGCCCCGAAACAGACCAGAGGCAACGCGGTCACCACCCCGGTCGCGGCGAGCAACGCCCCGTGCCCCACCCCTTGCGTCGCGAACGTCGAGGAGCCGTGCGAGGTCAGCCACAGCAGATAAGCCACCGCGGGCAGGAACTGGATCGCGGTCTCCGCGGCCAGCGACTCGATCCCGCCGAGCCCGACCTTCTTCTTCACCAGCCCGTACGTCGCGAACGAGAAGGCGAGCGTGAGCGAGATCCACGGCGGCTGCCCGTATCCCACCGTGAGCACGACCACCGCCGCGAAGCCGGTCCCGACCGCCACCCACTGCACGGGCCGCAGCCGCTCCTTCAGGAGCAGCACGCCCATCGCGATGGTGACCAGCGGGTTGATGAAGTACCCGAGCGAGGCCTCGACGACATGGCCGCTGTTGACGGACCAGATGTACACGCCCCAGTTGACGGTGATGACGGCCGCGGCAACCGCGACGAGCCCCAGTCTGCGCGGCTGCCGCAGCAGCCTGCCCGCCCAGGCCCAGCGCCGCATCACTACGAGCGCGGCGCCCACGAAGACCAGGGACCATGCCATCCGGTGGGCGAGGATCTCAAGGGCGCCGGCGGGCTTCAGCAGGGGCCAGAAGAGGGGTACGAGGCCCCACATCCCGTAGGCGGCGAAGCCGTTCAGCAGTCCTGTGCGCCGCTCGCCCCTCGACTTCCCGGTCACGGGCCCCCTCCTCACCTCGTCGCGCACGCGTGCCAGGCAGAAGGTAACGCCGAGCGCCCCCGCCTGTCATACCCGTATCGCCATACGGTCATGACAGGCGGGGGTGTTGCACCCGGGGCCGGCAGGGGAGTCCGGCCCTCGGGCTGTCCTGTTGTCCAGGTCGTCCGGGGTGCCCGGAGGTGTCAGCCCTTGACCGCCACCGCGATCGCGTCGGCGAGCGGCGTGGTCGGACGGCCGGTCAGGCGGGACAGGTCGCCGGTGGAGACGACCAGCTCGCCCTTCTCGATGGAGGCGTCCACACCTGCAAGGATGGCGGCGAGCGGGCCGGGCAGCCCGGCACCGGTCAGGATCCCGGTGTAGGCCTCGACGGAGACGGGGCTGTAGGTGATCTCCTTGCCGGTCGCCTTGCTGACCTCGGCCGCGTACTCGGCGAAGCTCCACGCCTCGTCGCCGCCCAGCTCGTAGGTCTTGTTCTCGTGGCCCTCGCCGGTCAGCACGGCGACGGCGGCGGCCGCGTAGTCGGCGCGCGAGGCGGAGGAGACCCGGCCCTCACCGGCAGCGGCGACCACGGCGTTGTGCTCCAGCACGGGGGCCAGGTTCTCGGTGTAGTTCTCGTGGTACCAGCCGTTGCGCAGCAGTGCGTACGGGACGCCGGAGGCGACGAGGGCCTCCTCGGTGCCGCGGTGGTCGTCGGCCAGCGCGGCCGTCAGGCTGCCGGGGGCGCTGGTGTAGGCGAGCAGCGCGACACCGGCGGCCTTCGCGGCCTCGATGACCACCTTGTGCTGGCCGACACGGCCCTTGTCGAACTCGTTGCCGGAGATGAGCAGCACCTTGTCACCTGCCGAGAACAGGCTGCCGAAGGTCTCGGGAGCGTTGTAGTCGGCGACCGCGAGCTTCACGCCGCGTGCGGCATAGTCGGCGCCCTTCGCCTCGTCGCGTACGACGGCGGTGATCTGCTCTGCCGGGACCTTTTCCAGCAGCTGCTCCACGACGTGACGGCCCAGGTGTCCGGTGGATCCGGTGACGACGATGCTCATGATCTGCGATCTCCTTGTGGGGTGCGGATGTCACTAACCCTAGGAGGTGCGCTAACTCTTGGAAAGTACCCACTTTGAAGTAAGGTACTGGCATGGCAGTAAGCAACCCGGAAACCGCAGTCCAGCCGGAACTCGTCGCCAAGGGCACCAAGGTCGCCAAGTACGACACCGGCGAGGCGATGTGCCCCTACCGCCTCGTCCTGGAGCACCTCACCAGCCGCTGGGGCGTGCTGGTCCTGATCGAGCTCCTGGAGCGCCCCTACCGCTTCAGCGAACTGCGCCGGGCCATCGGTCGTGTCAGCGAGAAGATGCTCACCCAGACCCTGCAGACCCTGGAGCGCGACGGGCTGGTGCACCGCGACGCCAAGCCCGTGATCCCGCCGAGGGTCGACTACTCCCTGACCGACCTGGGGCGCGAGGCGGCGCAGCAGGTAAGGGCCCTCGCGGTGTGGACCGAGCAGCGGATGGACGCCGTACAGCAGGCGCGGGACGCGTACGACGCGGGGAAGCGCCACAGCTGAGCTCCCCCACTCTCGGCTGCGTTCGAGCGGCAGGTGCCCCCGTGCTGAGCAGGGCCGACGCGTCCGCCGGCAGCTGCCGGACGCATGCGGCGGGCGCTCGCCGGGCACACGAGTGTCAGGGCGCGGACAGGCAGGCGCGGTACGTCCTTCCATGCGCCCCCTCTCCGCCTTCCGCACCGCCCGACGGCACCGGGCACGCTGGAGGCGGGATGTCATGCCCTGCCGTGCGCCGTCCGTGCATCGTCGGCCGGTGCACGGTCACCTGATCCAGGGGGATTCCTCGAGATGGCTTTACGGCGGAACGTGGCCGCGCGAAGTATCGGTTCTGCACTGGCGGCGGGGCTGGGACTGATGCGGGTGTCCTTCGCCCGCGGCACCCGGCGGCGCCAGGAGGAGCTGCTGCTGGAGCTGCTGAAACAGCTCGCGCTGATGACCGAGGAGATCCACCGGGCCAACCTCATCCAGCACTACCGCCTCACCACCGACCAGCTGGACCGGGCCAGCGACGACTCCGCACTCGCCGACGCGTCGAGCACGCTGGACGGCCTCAGTGAACTGAAGCGCCGTCAGATGATGTACGCC
This sequence comes from Streptomyces sp. NRRL S-646, assembly GCF_000720765.1. GTDB lineage: Bacteria > Actinomycetota > Actinomycetes > Streptomycetales > Streptomycetaceae > Streptomyces. The sequence continues at coordinate 32,729 of NZ_JODC01000018.1, read as the reverse complement.
AACCGGCAGTTCGGCGCTCTCGTCCTCGCCCACCGGGTGGGCGCGCTCGACTGGGACCAGCTGCTCGGGCATCTGCGGGTGCTGTGCCGCAACTCCGTGTTCGCCGAGTACTGGGACCGCACGGCCGAGCACCGGCGGAGCCTGCCGGCGGAGTCCGTGGACGCGAAGGTCGGCTCGGTCGTCGACGTCATGCTGGAGGAACTGGCCGACGACCCCGACGAATGGTGGGTGGTGGGGTCGGTGCCCGAGCCCCCGGCGCATGAATGAGCCACTGCGTGCTCCCGACGATCCAAGTGGGCGCCGAAGGCGCCGCATAATCGTGCGTCTCACGGCACATCAATAAGTGCGACGGGTTTTACGGGGTGGGCCGAAAGCGGCTGCGCCCCGCTCAGGCGGGGCTATCAGCCCCGGGAGGGGACGGCCCAGTTGCACGACGAGTTCACGTCCGTCCGGATCGCGCGCCGCCTCGGCGATCCCCCTCGTAAAAGAGGCAGCTACACCCAGGAGACCTGCCCCGATCTGTTCGAACTCAGTGACGGGAACTTCGCCGTCATCGGGACCGAAGCAACGACCGCCCTCGACCCCCACCTGCCCCAGGACGCCGCCCGAGCCGACTACGAACGCATTGTCGTGATCAGCCGAGAGACCCTCATCCGCGCCAAGAAGGACATCCCCGACGCCTGACATCCGACTCCGACCCCTGACCTCCGACACCGAGGGCCCGGATGCCGCACCGCTGCATCCGGGCCCTCCGTCTGTGCGGATCGGTCAGCCGACGACCGTCCAGGTGTCGCCACCCGCCAGCAGCGCGGCCAGGTCGCCCTTGCCGTTCTGCACGATCGCCGTGTCCAGCTGGTCGGCCATCTGGGTGTCGTACACCGGCCGGTCCACGGACCGCAGCACACCGATCGGCGTGTTGTGCAGGGTGTCCGGGTCGGCCAGCCGGGACAGCGCGAAGGCGGTGGTCGGCGACTCGGCGTGCGCATCGTGGACCAGAATCCGGGACTCGTTGTCCGCCGTCACATCGACCACCTTCAGATCACCGGTGGCCGCATCCCGGACGACGCCCTTGGACAGGTCGCTGCCGAAGCGGATCGGTTTCCCGTGCTCGAGCCGGATCACCGCCTCCTCGGCCTGCTGCTTGTCCTTGAGGGCGTCGAAGGCGCCGTCGTTGAAGATGTTGCAGTTCTGGTAGATCTCGATCAGCGCCGTGCCCTGGTGGGCGGCCGCCTGGCGCAGCACCTCCGTCAGATGCTTGCGGTCGGAGTCGATGGTGCGGGCGACGAAGGAGGCCTCCGCGCCGATCGCCAGCGACACCGGGTTGAAGGGCGCGTCCAGCGAACCCATCGGCGTCGACTTGGTGATCTTGCCGACCTCCGAGGTCGGCGAGTACTGCCCCTTGGTCAGGCCGTAGATCCGGTTGTTGAACAGCAGGATCTTCAGGTTCACATTGCGGCGCAGCGCGTGGATGAGGTGGTTGCCGCCGATGGACAGGGCGTCGCCGTCGCCGGTGACCACCCAGACGGACAGGTCCCGACGGCTGGAGGCGAGCCCGGTCGCGATGGCGGGCGCCCGCCCGTGGATCGAGTGCATGCCGTACGTGTTCATGTAGTACGGGAAGCGCGACGAGCAGCCGATGCCCGAGACGAAGACGATGTTCTCCTTGGCAAGGCCGAGCTCCGGCATGAAGCCCTGGACGGCCGCCAGGATCGCGTAGTCACCGCAGCCGGGGCACCAGCGCACTTCCTGGTCGGACTTGAAGTCCTTCATGGACTGGCGGGCCTCGGCCTTGGGAACGAGCGAGAGCGCCTCGATCGTGCCCGTGCCTTCCGTGGACGTCTCAGCCATCGATGGCCTCCTTGAGAGCCGTGGCGAGCTGCTCGGCCTTGAACGGCATGCCGTTCACCTGGTTGTACGAGTGGGCGTCGACCAGGTACTTCGCCCGGATCAGCGTGGCGAGCTGCCCGAGGTTCATCTCGGGAATCACCACTTTGTCGTAACGCTTCAGGACCGCGCCGAGATTCCGCGGGAACGGGTTGAGGTGGCGCAGATGGGCCTGCGCAATGGACTCCCCGGCCGTGCGCAGCCGCCGTACGGCCGCAGTGATCGGTCCGTAGGTCGAACCCCAGCCGAGCACCAGCGTGCGCGCCTCGTGCGGGTCGTCGACCTCCAGCTCCGGCACGTCGATGCCGTCGATCTTGGCCTGCCGGGTGCGGACCATGAAGTCGTGGTTGGCGGGCGCGTACGAGATGTTCCCGGTCCCGTCCTCCTTCTCGATGCCGCCGATACGGTGCTCGAGGCCGGGCGTGCCGGGGACGGCCCAGGGGCGGGCGAGGGTCTGCGGGTCGCGCTTGTACGGCCAGAACACCTCGCTGCCGTCGTCCAGGGTGTGGTTCGGGCCCTGCGCGAACTGCACGGTCAGGTCCGGGAGTTCGTCCAGTTCCGGGATGCGCCAGGGCTCCGAGCCGTTGGCCAGATAGCCGTCGGAGAGCAGCATCACCGGAGTGCGGTACGTCAGCGCGATCCGCGCCGCCTCCATGGCCGCGTCGAAGCAGTCGGCCGGGGTGCGCGGCGCGACGATCGGCACCGGGGCCTCGCCGTTGCGCCCGAACATGGCCTGCAGCAGATCGGCCTGCTCGGTCTTGGTCGGCAGCCCGGTGGACGGCCCGCCGCGCTGGATGTCGATGACGAGAAGCGGCAGCTCCAGTGAGACGGCGAGGCCGATGGTCTCGCTCTTGAGCGCCACACCCGGGCCGGAGGTCGTCGTCACGCCCAGCGAGCCGCCGAAGGCCGCGCCCAGGGCCGCGCCGATGCCGGCGATCTCGTCCTCCGCCTGGAAGGTCCGTACGCCGAAGTTCTTGTGCCTGCTCAGCTCGTGCAGGATGTCCGAGGCGGGAGTGATCGGGTACGAGCCCAGGAACAGCGGCAGGTCGGCCTGGCGCGAGGCCGCGATCAGGCCGTAGGCGAGGGCCAGGTTCCCGGAGATGTTGCGGTAAGTCCCGGTCGGGAAGGCGGTCGTGGCCGGGGCGATCTCGTAGGAGACCGCGAAGTCCTCGGTCGTCTCGCCGAAGTTCCAGCCCGCGCGGAAGGCGGCGAGGTTCGCGGCCGCGATCTCGGGCTTCTTGGCGAACTTGGTCCTGAGGAACTTCTCCGTGCCCTCGGTCGGCCGGTGATACATCCAGCTCAGCAGGCCCAGCGCGAACATGTTCTTGCTGCGCTCGGCCTCCTTGCGGGTCAGGTCGAACTCCTTGAGCGCCTCCACCGTGAGGGTGGTCAGCGGCACCTCGTGCAGGCTGTACCCGTCGAGCGAGCCGTCCTCCAGCGGAGAGGCGGCGTACCCGACCTTCTGCATCGCCCGTTTGGTGAACTCGTCCGTGTTGACGATGATCTCCGCGCCGCGCGGCAGGTCGGCGATGTTGGCCTTGAGCGCGGCGGGGTTCATGGCGACCAGCACATTGGGCGCGTCGCCCGGGGTGAGGATGTCGTGGTCGGCGAAGTGCAGCTGGAAGGACGACACACCCGGCAGGGTCCCGGCAGGAGCCCGGATCTCGGCGGGGAAGTTCGGAAGAGTGGACAGATCGTTCCCGAAGGACGCGGTCTCGGAGGTGAAACGGTCACCGGTGAGCTGCATACCGTCACCGGAGTCCCCCGCGAACCGGATGATCACCCGGTCCAGCCTGCGTACGTCCTTTGTTCCGCCCGGCCCCCGCTGCTCTCCGACGACGGCTCCGTCTGCCTGCTCCGCTGTCCTGCTGACCTGGCTGGTCACTGAACTGGACCTCCCTCGAGGCGGCTGTCTGGGACCGGCCTTCCCGTGGGCCTTCCCAGGATCAACCCTACGTCCGTTAGGGTCGCCTTCCCGTGGCCATTCGCATCATGGACACGGTTTTGAGACGGTGTGACGCCCTGACTTGTCATGATTTCTCGCCCCCGGCGCTCCCTTTGAAGACGCTTCGCGCGATTCGTTCGGTTCTATGGGTGGACGCTGGACGGACAGTGGATCGACGACTGAACGCGCAATTACTGACTCAGTGTCAGCGCGTCAGGAGTTCAGATAGGTGAGGACCGCGAGAACCCGCCGGTGATCCCCGTCACTCTGGGACAGCCCGAGCTTCAGGAAGATGTTGCTGACGTGCTTCTCCACCGCGCCGTCGCTCACCACCAGCTGCCGCGCGACGGCCGAGTTCGTACGCCCCTCGGCCATCAGCCCCAGCACCTCCCGCTCCCGCGGGGTGAGCCCGGCCAGCACATCCTGCTTACGGCTGCGCCCGAGCAGCTGCGCGACCACTTCCGGGTCCAGTGCGGTACCTCCCTTGGCCACTCGCACCACTGCATCCACGAACTCCCGGACCTCGGCCACCCGGTCCTTGAGCAGATATCCGACGCCATGACTGGAACCGGCCAGCAGTTCGGTGGCGTACCGCTCCTCCACGTACTGCGACAGCACGAGCACACCGAGCCCCGGATGGGCCTTCCGCAGCTGCACCGCGGCCCGCACACCTTCGTCGGTGTGCGTCGGCGGCATCCGCACATCGGCGACCACGACATCGGGCAGCTCACCCTGCGCGTCCAGCTCGGTGATGGTCTTGATCAGCGCGTCCCCGTCACCCACCCCGGCGACCACATCATGCCCACGGTCGGTCAACAGCCGGGTCAGCCCCTCCCTGAGCAGCACTGAATCCTCGGCGATGACCACCCGCACCTTGTCCTCCACGATCCCCGGCCCCCCAGCCCGACTGCGTCTGCCAGTAGTCCAGCATTCCAGCATTCGGACCCGACCGCCCCTGACCAACGGGAATCAACGGGATTCCGCACCCGACACGACGGGTTCCGGCCGCTTCCTTTCAGCCCGTCCGGCGTTTGAGGAGGAGGCCGTAGGCCGATCGGGGGTCCAGGGGCGGAGTCCCCCGGCGGGGTCGAGGGCGGAGCCCCTGGGGAGGGGAACGGGTAAGGGCGGCGGGGGCGAAACCGCCCTGGCACTCACCCCAGCGCCCGCTCCCCCCGCCACGGCAACTCCGCAGTCACCCGAGTAGGCCCCCCCACCGGTGAATCCACCACCAGAATCCCGTCCACCGCATCCAACCGCTCAGCAAGCCCCCCCAGCCCGGACCCGCCGGAGGCATCCGCCCCACCCACCCCGTTGTCCACAACCTGCACCATCAGCCGGCTCTCCACCCGCCACACATCCACCGCAGCCCACGTGGCCCGCGCATGCTTGCTGATGTTCTGCAGCAACTCCGACACCGTGAAGTAAGCGATCCCCTCGATCGCCGGTGCCGGCCGCTCCATCAGATCCACCTCCACCTGCACCGGCACCGTGCACCGCGAGGCCACAGCGGACAGCGCCGCATCCAGCCCCCGGTCCGTCAGCACCGCCGGATGAATCCCGCGCGCCAGATCCCGCAGCTCCTGCAGCGCCGTCTTCACCTCACCGTGCGCCTCGTCCACCATCCGCGCCGCCGCCCGCGGATCCTCCGTCAGCTTCTCCTTCGCCAGCCCCAGATCCATGGCCAACGCCACCAGCCGGGCCTGCGCCCCGTCATGCAGATCCCGCTCGATCCGCCGCAGATCCGCAGCCGCCGTGTCCACCACGACGCCCCGGTCCGACTCCAGCTCCACCACCCGTGTCGCCAGCCGGGACGGCCCGAGCAGACCGTGCACCAGCACCCGGTCCACCATCGTCAGCGCCCGCACGATCCACGGCGTCGCCAGCGTGAACAGCAGCCCCACCAGCGCCGTGACGGTGATCTCGAAGGGGTTGTCGAGGTAGATGCTGTGGCTGCCGTCGCCGTACAGCTGAAGGCCGCCCTGACCGCCGTACATCGGAAAGAGCCAGAACCACAGCGGATACGTCAGCAGCCCCCACCCGTACGCCCAGAAGTTGACGGCGACCACGAACGAGAACACCGACCACGGGAACTGCACCAGCGCGTACAGCAGCGTCCGCCACGACGTGCCGCTCTTCAGCACGGCCCCCATCCAGGCCATCACACCGGACTTCTTCATCCGCAGCGGCTCCGGATCGGCCACCTCGAGCCCGAGCAGCCCCCGCGCCCGCGCCCGCTCCAGCGCCCCGAAGGCGCGGCAGCCGGCCAGCCCCGCCGCCAGCACCGGAATGCCGAGGAACGTCACCAGCAGACCAGCCCCGAGCGACACCATCGTGACGGCGTAGACGAAGAGCACGATGCCGATCGGCAGGCTCAGCAGCACATACCCGAACTCGCGCCAGCTGCGCCCCTCGAAGGGGGCCCGCAGCCCGGCCGGCAGCCGGCGCCGTGTCCCCTCGGTGAACCCGAGCCCGCTGTCGTGCCCGTAGCCCTGTCCGTACTCCGTGGCCATCGGCGTCGTCCGTTCTACTCGTCCCGTTCGCCCTGTCCGGCTGCGGCTGCCCCGCCGTACCCCCACCCTGCTGCGCTGCAGGTCCGCGAACCATGGAGGCCGTCGGCGTCTTGGAAGGGGGGTTTTCCCTACCTCTCACCTGGAGCGCGGTCGCGCCACGGCAGCTCCGCCGTGACCACGGTCGGCCCGCCCTGCGGCGAGTCGATGACGAACAGTCCGTCGACGGCGTCCAGCCGGTCGGCGAGCCCCTGCATCCCCGAGCCTCCGTCGAGGCGCGCGCCCCCGCGGCCGTCGTCCTCGACCTGGATGAGCAGCCGGTCCGTCGCCCGCCACACCTCGACGGACGCGGTCTTCGCCGCACTGTGCTTGCTGACGTTCTGCAGCAGCTCGGAGACGGTGAAGTAGGCGATGCCCTCGATGGCCGCGGCCGGCCGTGAGGCCAGGTCGACCGTCACCTTCACGGGCACCGTGCAGCGCGAGGCGACCGAGGACAGCGCGGCATCGAGCCCCCGGTCCGTGAGTACGGCGGGATGGATCCCCCTGGCCAGGTCCCGCAGCTCCTGCAGCGCCAGCTTCACCTCGCCGTGCGCCTCCGCGACCATCTCCGCCGCAGTGTCGGGGTCCTCCAGGAGCTTCTCCTTGGCCAGGCCCAGCCCCATCGCCAGATTGACCAGTCGGGCCTGCGCCCCGTCGTGCAGATCGCGTTCGATGCGCCGCAGATCGGCGTTGGCCGTGTCGACCACGACCCCACGGTCCGACTCCAGCTCCGCGATACGCCGCTCCAACTCGTCTGAGGGCGACAGCAGCCCGCGCACCATCGCCCGGTCGGCGTTGGCCAGCCCCCGCGCGATGAACGGCAGCACCGGCCACAGCACGAACAGCGAGGTCAGCGTGATGACGAAGGTCAGGATCCCCCAGGGCAGCCGGATGAAGTCGTACAGCACCGTGCGCCAGCCCACCGGGTCCTTCACCCTCATCCACAGCCACGGGAGGAAGCCGGCGCCGCGTCCGGGCAGCCGGCTCGGCTCGTCCACCCGCACCCCGAGCAGCTTCCTGGCCCGCGCCCGCTCCATCCTGCCCAGCAGCCGCGCGCCCGTCAGACCGGCGGCCAGCAGCGGGAACCCGACCACCGTCACGGTCAGCCAGAACCCGGTGAACAGCACCGTCACGACGTAGATGAACCCGATCAGCGACACCGGAAGATTCGCCAGCAGATGCGCGATCTCCTTCCAGGTGTGGCGGTCGTAGGCGAAACGGGCGGGCGGCAGACGGTCGCCGTCACCTTCCGGGGCCCCCATCGGGCGCGAGTGTCGTTCGGTCATATGGGCTAGCGTGCCGCGCGCCGCGCGCCCGCGCCATGAGGTCGGCCGCCCCCGTCCCCTGGGGAAAACCCCACCCCGGCAGCTCCTCGGCGGCTTCCCCGCATCTCAAGGACGTCTCAAGCGGTGACGGGCTGCTTACCGTCTCTTTATCAGGGCCTAGACTCCCGTGCGTACAGATCGTCGAACAGCAGCGTTCATCAAGGTCGCAGGGAGCGAGGGGTACGGACGTGCGGGAATCGACCGGCGCCGATCCGACCGTCGTCGCGGCGGACTACTTCCAGTCGTACTCGGTCGTCGGACTGCTCGCCGTCGTCGGCGTGCTCTTCGTCGCGGTCGCCTTCGGGGCCGGCCGACTGCTGCGGCCCGTGGTCCCCACTCCCGAGAAACTCCTGACGTACGAGTGCGGAGTCGACCCCGTCGGCGAGGGCTGGGCCCACACCCAGGTCCGCTACTACGTCTATGCCTTCCTGTACGTCATCTTCGCTGTCGACTCGATCTTCCTTTTCCCCTGGGCCACGGTGTTTGCTGGAGATGGGTACGGCGTGACCACGCTGGTCGAGATGTTCATCTTCCTCGGCTTCCTGGCCGTGGGCCTGCTGTACGCATACAAGAAGGGCGTCCTGGCATGGACGTGACGACGCCGGACACCAACGGTCAGCCTGTACTCCTCCCGGAGCCGAAACGGCTGGGCGCCCTCGCGCGCCTGGCCCCCGAGCCGATGAAGGTGGTCCTGAACTGGGGCCGCCGGTACTCGCTCTGGGTCTTCAACTTCGGCCTCGCCTGCTGCGCGATCGAGTTCATCGCCGCGTCGATGGCCCGCCACGACTTCATCCGCCTCGGCGTCATCCCCTTCGCACCGGGCCCCCGCCAGGCCGACCTGATGGTCGTGTCCGGCACGGTCACCGACAAGATGGCCCCAGCCGTGAAGCGCCTGTACGAACAGATGCCGGAACCCAAGTACGTCATCTCCTTCGGCGCCTGCAGCAACTGCGGCGGCCCCTACTGGGACTCCTACTCCGTCACCAAGGGCGTCGACCAGATCATCCCGGTCGACGTCTATGTCCCCGGCTGCCCGCCCCGCCCCGAGGCCCTCCTCCAGGGGATCCTGAAGCTCCAGGAGAAGATCGCCCGCGAGTCGCTGGGGGAGCGGTACGGAACGGGACCGGCACGCCCGTCGGCGGCGGCCCTGCAAAGCGGCCTGGTGAAGCCACCGGCTGCCGGATCGCCTTCGGACTCTCCTTCGGATTCCGGATCTCCTACGGCTTCCGGGTCTCCTTCGGGGGAGGGGCGATGAGTACGGTCGGCTGGCTCCCCGCCCCCGCCGACGAGCTGTTCGGCACGGGGGCCACCGCCGAGGAGTCGTACGAGCTCCTGACGGTCGACGTCCCGCCGGCGACCTGGCCTGCAGCGCTGGAGGTGGCCCGCGACCAGCTGTCGTGCACCTACTTCGACTGGCTGAGCGCGGTCGACGAACCGGGCACGGGTCTCCGCGTCTCGGCCCATGTCGTCTCCCTGTCTCCCGTACGCCGTCTGCTGCTGCGCACCACGGTCCCGCACGAGGCGCCGACGCTGGCCTCCGCCGTCGGCGTCTACGCGGGCGCGGCCTGGCACGAACGCGAGACCCACGAAATGTTCGGCATCGTCTTCGAGGGCCACCCCGCCCTGGACCACCTCCTCCTCCCGGAAACCTTCGAAGGCCACCCCCTCCGCAAGGACTTCGTCCTGGCCGCCCGCGTGGCCAAGGCCTGGCCGGGCGCCAAGGAACCCGGCGAGTCCGACCACGGCGGCCCCAAGCGCCGCCAGATGCTCCCCCCAGGCGTCCCCGACCCGAACGAATGGGGCCCCCTGAAGGGCCAGCTCCCCCCTGCCCCGGCCCGCCCCACCCGAGCCGCAGGCCGCCCCTCCGCCGACCGCCCGGCGCGGACCGCAGGCGACCGCCCGGTGCGCCGCGCCCGCTCGGCAGCGGAGGGCTCGGCGAGCCAGGCGGCGACGCCAGCCTCGTCTGCCGATGCCGCGGCTGCTCCGCGTCGTCCGCGGTCGGCGGCGGAGGGGTCGGCGAGCCAGGCGGCGACGCCAGCCTCGTCTGCCGATGCCGCGGCTGCTCCGCGTCGTGCGCGGTCGGCGGCGGAGGGGTCGGCGAGCCAGGCGGCGTCGACTCCCGCCGAGGGCGCCCCGGCCGACCGGCAGCCGGGTGCCTCCGGTGCGGCAACGCCGCGACGCACACGCAGCGCGAGCGAAGGCTCGGCCTCGCAGTCCCCCCGGACCCCGTCGCCACAGAGCCCAACCACCCGACCGGCACTCGCCCCCCGCAGTTCGGACGCCCCGTGGCACCACGCCCGCCCGGCTTTCGACGAGCCGGAAACCGAGCCGAGGCCTGGGAGTGAGGCGACGCCTGAGACCGAGCCGAGGCCTGAGAGTGAGCCGACGCCGGAGAGCGAGTCGGCCCCGGAGGGCGGGCCGGCCCCGGAGACCGAAGCGAGGCATGGGACGAAGCCGAGCGCGGAAACCAAGCCGAGCGCGGAAACCAAGCCGAGCGCGGACTCGAAGTCGGCCCCGGAGGGCGAGCCGAGCCCGGTGCTGGAGCGGCAGCCGGTGGCTGAGCCGAGCCCGGTGCCCGAGCGGCAGCCGGCTGCTGAGCCGAGCGCGGTTGCCGAGCCCGTCGCCGAACCGCCGGTCGAAGCCGAACCCTCCCCGAAACCGTCGGCTGCTGCCGCCACCGACTCCGACACGAGTTCAGGCCCTGCCGAGACAACCCCCGGTGACAGCCCCTCAAGGCCGACCTCCTCCAAGGAGGCCCCCGCCGAGAAGTCCCCCCACGCCACCCCCGAAGATCCGTCCGCCGAAGATCCGGCCGCGACCCCCGAAGACCCTGCAGGAGGCCCGCAGTGACCGACGCTCTGGACGTCACCCTGCGACTCCTGATCGTGTTCGTCGTCTTCCTCACCTTCCCCCTGATCGTCGGCCAGACCGAGCACAAGGTCATGGCCCACATGCAGGGTCGCCTCGGCCCGATGTATGCCGGCGGCTTCCACGGCTGGGCCCAACTCGTCGCCGACGGCGTGAAGTTCGCGCAGAAGGAAGACGTCGTCCCGGCGGGCGCGGACCGCCGCATCTTCCAGCTCGCCCCCGCCGTGGCACTCCTCCCGTACCTCCTGGTCCTGCTCGCCATCCCCATCGGCCCCGGCGAGGGCGCCGTAGGTCAGGTCCTGGACGCGGGCATCTTCTTCGTCCTGGCGGTGATGGGCGTAGGCGTCCTCGGCTCCCTCATGGCCGGCTGGGCCTCCGCCAACAAGTTCTCCCTCCTCGGCGGCCTCCGCACCGCCGCGCAGCTGCTCGCCTACGAACTCCCGATGCTTCTCGCCGCCGCCTCCGTCGCGATGGCGGCCGGCACGGTCTCCCTCCCCGGCATCCTGAACGCCTTCCACTGGTGGTGGCTGCCCTGGCAGATCGTCGGCGCGATCGTCTTCTTCGTCGCCGGTCTCGCCGAACTCCAGCGCCCGCCCTTCGACATGCCCGTCGCCGACTCGGAGATCATCTTCGGCGCGTACACCGAGTACACCGGCCTGCGTTTCGCTCTGTTCCTCCTCGCCGAGTACGCCGGAATCATCGTCCTGTGCGGCCTGACCACCGTCCTCTTCCTGGGCGGCTGGCACGGCCCCTGGGGCGCCGACGGCCTCGGCTGGGTCTGGACCCTGCTGAAGACGGCCGTCCTCGCCTTCCTCGTGATCTGGCTCCGCGTCACCTATCCCCGCCTGCGCGAGGACCAGCTCCAGAAACTCTCCTGGACCCTCCTCGTTCCCCTCTCCCTCGCTCAGATCGCCCTCACGGGCATCGTCAAGGTGGTGATCTCCTGATGGCTGAGCCGCTCCCGCCCACCCGGTCCCGCATCCCCGGCTCCGGCCTGGCCAAGGGCCTGGCGGTCACCCTCCGCACGATGACGCGGAAGACCGTCACCGAGCAGTACCCGGAGGTCCAGCCGGACCTGCCGCCCCGCACCCGCGGTGTCATCGGCCTGTTCGAGGAGAACTGCACGGTCTGCATGCTCTGCGCCCGGGAGTGCCCGGACTGGTGCATCTACATCGACTCCCACAAGGAGACGGTGCCGGCGGCCACCCCGGGCGGCCGCGAACGCAGCCGCAACGTTCTCGACCGCTTCGCCATCGACTTCTCCCTGTGCATGTACTGCGGTATCTGCATCGAGGTCTGTCCTTTCGACGCCCTGTTCTGGTCCCCGGAGTTCGAATACGCCGAGACCGACATTCACGAACTCACCCACGAACGCGACAAGCTCCGTGAGTGGATGTGGACGGTCCCGGCCCCGCCCGCCCTCGACCCCGGCGCGGAGGAGCCGAAGGAGATCGCCGCCGCCCGCAAGACCGCGGAGAAGCTCGCTGCTGCTCAGGCCGAGCCCACCGAACCTGCAGAGCCTGCGCGGCCGACCGAACCCGAGGGAGGCGCGTCATGACCCTCATCGCAGCCACCGCGACGGTGGCACACGCCATGGCAGCTCACGCGACGGCAGCCCACGTCAACACGCCCACGGCCGCCGCCGGCACCCACGGCTTCCTCTCCCCGACCGGTGTCGAGATCGCCTTCCTCCTCGTCGGCCTGGCCACCTTCGGCGCAGCCCTGGTCACCGTCACCACCCGGCAACTGGTGCACGCCGCCCTGTGGCTGGTGGTCACCCTTGGCGGCCTTGCTGTCGAATACCTCCTGCTCACCGCCGAGTTCATCGCCTGGGTGCAGGTCCTCATCTACGTGGGTTCCGTCGTCGTTCTCCTCCTGTTCGGTCTGATGCTCACCAAGGCTCCGATCGGCCGCTCCCCGGACGCCGACTCCGGCAACCGGTGGGCCGCGCTCACCGTGGCCGTCGCCGCGGCCGCCGCCCTGGTCTGGGTTGTCGTCGATGCCTTCCGCACGACCTGGATCGACCTCAACGGCCCGGCGGCCGGCTCAACCGCCGTCACCGGAGCGAGCCTCTTCCAGAACTGGGTCCTCCCCTTCGAGGCCCTCTCCGTCCTCCTCCTCGCCGCCCTGGTCGGCGCGATCGTCCTGTCCCGCAAGGCAAAGGCGGAGATGAGCTCTCCCCCTGTGAACTCCCGGGCCGCAACCGGTGGTTCCCCATCCGTCCCTGATTCCCGTAATCACCCGATCGAGCGAAACAGCCCGGCCGAGCAGGAAGGCGCCCGCTGATGCACCTCGCCTATCCCGCCGTACTCTCCGCCCTCCTCTTCTGCACCGGCCTGTACGGCGTCCTTGCCCGCCGCAACGCGATCCTGGTCCTGATGTCCGTCGAGCTGATGCTCAACGCCGTCAACCTCAACCTCGTCGCCTTCGACGTCTGGCTCAGCAAGGCCGCCCAGGAGACCCTGCACTCCGGCCAGGCCCTGACCCTGTTCACGATCGCCATCGCCGCCGCCGAGATCGGCATCGGCCTGGCGATCGTCCTCGCCGTCTACCGCAACCGCGGCACCTCGGACATCGACAGACTTCGTGACAGCGCCGAGGGCCACGAGAGCGACGGCCCCGACGGCAACGCCCTCACGGCGGAAGAGACCGGGAAGGCTGAGGCCGCCGCGTGACCACGACCACCCTCGCCGTCCTCGTCCCCCTCCTGCCGTTCCTGGGCGCCGCCTCCGGCCTGCTCCTGGGCCGCACGGCCCCCGGCTTCGTCCGCCCGCTCGCAGTTCTGCCGACCCTTGCCTCCCTCGTGCTGGCCGTGCTGGTCGCCGTGCGCCAGGGCGGCGACCAGGCAATCGACGCCGCCACCGAGCTCACGCCCACCGGCTCGGTCCCCATCGAACTCGCCCTGCACATCGACGGCTTCGCCGCCCTCGTCGCCGTTCTGGTCGGCGTCGTCGCCACCTGCGTGCAGATCTACTCGACGGGCTACCTGCGCGACGACCCGCGCTACCCCTCGTACGCCGCTCTCGTCTCCCTCTTCACCTCCGCGATGCTGCTCGTCGTCTACTCCGGCGACCTGATCGTGCTGCTGGTCGGCTGGGAGATCATGGGTATCTGCTCGTACTTCCTGGTCGGCCACTACTGGGAGACCCCGGAGGCCCGCGCCGCCTCCATCAAGGCCTTCCTGGTGACCAAGCTCGGTGACGTCCCCTTCCTCATCGGCCTGTTCGCCCTCGCCACCGACGCCGGCTCCTTCCGCATCACCAAGGTCCTCGGCACCGTCGCGAGCGGCGGACTCCACCACCCGACACTGATCGCCCTGCTGCTCCTGGCGGGGGTGGCGGGCAAGTCGGCGCAGTTCCCGCTGCACACCTGGCTCCCCGACGCGATGGCAGGCCCGACGCCCGTCTCCGCGCTGATCCACGCCGCGACGATGGTGGCCGCCGGCGTCTACTTCATCGCCCGCCTCCTCCCGGTCTTCGAGGCCTCCCGGGCCGCGATGGTCGTCCTCGCCGTCATGGCCGCCGTCACGATGGTCGGCTCGGGTCTCGCCGCACTCGCCCAGGACGACATCAAGCGCGTCCTCGCCTACTCGACGATCGGCCAGCTCGGCTACATGACCGGCGCCCTCGCCGTAGGCGACCGCGGAGCCGCCGTCTTCCACCTCCTGTCCCACGGTGCCTTCAAGGCGCTGCTGTTCCTCGCGGCCGGCGTGATCATCCACGCCGCCGGCACCAACTCGCTGGCCACCATGTCCCGCATGCGGGGCCTGCGCGAACGCATCCCCGACGCCTACTGGACGATGACCGTGGCGCTTCTCGCGCTCGCCGCGATTCCGCCCTTCAGCGGCTTCTTCTCCAAGGAGTCCGTCCTCGGCGCGGCCGAGCACGTAGCCACCGGCCACACTGGGCACGCCCCCGGCGCCGCAGGCTGGATCACCCTCGTCGCCGGCCTGCTCACCGCCGTACTCACCGCCGCGTACGCGATGCGCCTGTGGCTGCTGGCCTTCCACGGCCGGGGCGCCGAAGCCCCCGACCACGGCCGCCAGCCACTGACCATGACCGTGGTGCTGTGGGTGCTCGCCGTCCCCTCCCTCGCGCTCGGCGGGCTCGCCTACCGCTCGCTGCCCGACTGGTTCGACGGCCGTGACCTCACCCCCACCCTGACCACCTCCGTGCTCGGCACGGGCGTGGCCCTGGTCGGCGGCATCGTCACCTATGCGGCCTGGCGGCACACCACCGCCCTCGCGTCCCGCGTCCCGCTCGGTGCGGTCGCGGCCCACCCCGAGGGCGACGCCGGACTCGTCGAGGCCGAGGCCATCGCCAGTCATACGCCCGCCTACGGGGGAGTGGCCTACGCGCCCGACCCGGCAGACCCGGGACGACTGCTGCTCGGCCCCCTGCACCGGCACGCAGCCGTCGGCTTCCACCTCGACGCCGTGTACGCGGCCCTCTTCGTCCGCCCGGTCCAGGGCGGAGCGAGCCTCGTCCGCTTCCTGGACCGCGAGGTAGTCGAGACCTACGTACGAGGCGCGGGCGCCCTACCGCGCCTGCTCGGTGCCGCCGTACGGCGCGCCCAGACCGGCAATGTGCAGACCTATGTGAGCGCGCTGCTCGCCGGCACCGTCGTCCTGGCGGTCGCCGTCCTCCTCGTCGCCACGGGAGCGTGAGCAGGCGTGATCGATATCAACGAGTCCGTGATGCAGTTCCTTCTGGCATTCGTCGTCGTCGGCCCGCTCCTCGGGGCGGTCGCCGCTCTCCTGCCCGCCCCGCCCGGACTGAAGGGGAAGTCACCCGAGCAGGCCGTGCTGCGCCACGGCGTGACCGTGACCGGCGCGGTCCTCATCGCCGCCATCGTCCTCGCGCTCGGCTTCGACCACGACCACCCGTCGAAGATGCAGGCCACGACGGACATCAGCTGGATCCCCGCACTCGACGTGCGGATCCACCTCGGCACCGACGGCATTTCCCTCCCCCTTCTGGTCCTGACGGCGCTGCTGACCTTCCTGTGCGCGCTCTACTCGTACTTCAAAATGCCAGCGGGCCCGACCCCGAAGGCCTTCGTCGCACTGCTGCTCGTCCTTGAGTCCGGCACCCTCGCGAGCTTCGCCGTCCTCGATCTGCTGCTGTTCTTCCTCGCGTTCGAGATGGTGCTCATCCCGATGTACTTCCTCATCGCCCGCTGGGGCGGCGAGGGCCGGACCCAGGCCGCCTGGCGGTTCATCCTCTACACACTGCTCGGTTCGGTCGTCATGCTGCTCGGCCTGCTCCTGATCGGGATCAAGGCCGGCACATTCGACATGGTGGCACTCGCCACTGACAACGGCCGGTCGCTGACCACATCCGTGCAGGTCATCGCCGTTCTGGCGATCGGAATCGGGCTCGCGGTCAAGACGCCGATGTGGCCGCTGCACAGCTGGCTGCCGGACGCCCACACCGCCGCCCCGACCGTCGGCTCGGTCCTGCTGGCCGGTGTCCTGCTGAAGATGGGTACGTACGGGTTCGTCCGGATCCTCCTCCCGATCGCGCCGAACGGATTCCACACCTTCGCGCCCTACCTCGCCGCCTTCGCCGTCGTCGGGATCATCTACGGATCCCTCGCCTGCCTGGCCCTCGCCAAGCAGGGCGCGAAGGGCGACCTCAAGCGCCTCATCGCCTACTCCTCCGTCGGCCACATGGGATTCGTCCTCCTCGGCATCGCGACCATGACCCCTACCGGCGTGAACGGCGCCCTGTTCGCCAACATCGCCCACGGCCTCATCACCGGCCTCCTCTTCTTCCTGGTGGGCGCGCTGAAGGACCGCACTGGCACCACCGACCTCGACACCCTCGCCGAGGAGACCGGTGCTGCGCTCTACGGCAAGGCCCCCCGCCTCGGCGGCCTGCTCGCCTTCGGCGCGGTCGCGTCGCTCGGTCTACCGGGCCTGGCCGGTTTCTGGGGCGAGATGCTGGCCCTGTTCGGCGCGTTCAAGCCCGCCGGCGACCTCAGCCGCCCGGCCTTCCTCACCTTCATGGCGATCGCGGCCTTCGGCACCCTCCTCACGGCCGCGTACATGCTGGTCGTGGTCCGCCGCGTCTGCATGGGCGCCGTACCGCAGGAAGCGCCGCAGCTCGCCGACGTCCACACGTACGAGTTCGCGGCCTGGACCCCGCTCGTCGCCCTCACCGTCGCCGCCGGCCTGTGGCCCAAGGCCCTCCTCGGCCTGACCGACCCGGCCGTGCAGCAGCTCCTCTCAGGAGGCACCCGATGAGCTCCCTGGCCCAGCCACTGGCCGCGAGTCTCGTCCAGTCCGTCGACTGGCTCGCCATCGCGCCACCCACCCTCACGGCGGTCGTCGGACTTGTCGTCCTTGTCGCCGACCTGTTCGTCGCCGACGCCAAGAAGGCACTCCTCGGCTGGGTCTCGGTCGCCGGCCTCGCCGCCTCCGCGCTCCTGTTGCTGCCCCTCCTGGACGGCGACCGCAGCACCTTCTGCGTGAACGACACACACGCGTGCAGTTACACCGCGGACCGCTTCACGCTCGTCATCCAGTTCCTGGTCCTCGGCGGAGCCCTCCTCGCCGCCCTCCTGTCGGTGACAGCACTGAAAGACGCCGACAGACAACTCCCCGAAGGGGAGTACTGGTTCCTGCTGCTCTCCTCCGCGGCCGGCGCCGCTCTCCTGCCCGCCTCCCGCGACCTCGCCACCCTCATCGTCGCCCTGGAGGTCGCCTCCCTGCCCGCCTTCGCCCTCGTCGGCATCCGGCACGGCGACAAGAAGTCCTCCGAAGCAGCCCTGAAGTTCTTCCTGTCGTCGGTCACCGCGACCGCCGTCAGCCTCTTGGGCATCAGCTTCGTGTACGCCACCACCGGCACCCTCTACCTCACCCAGGTCGCCGACCGGATCCAGCACGTCGACGGACAGCTCCACACGCTCGCCCAGACCGGCGTCGTCCTCACCCTCGTCGGCTTCGCCTTCAAGACCGCCGCCGTGCCCTTCCACTTCTGGGTCCCCGACACCTATGTAGGGGCGCCCCTACCCATCGCCGCCTATCTGTCGGTCGTCGGCAAGGCGGTCGGCTTCTCCGGCCTGATCCTCGTCACCGTGGTCGCGTTCCCGTCGTACGCCGACGTCTGGGGCCCCGCGCTCGCGGTGCTGGCCGCGCTCACCATGACGGTCGGCAACGTCGGCGCCCTGCGCCAGCAAGCCACACGCGCGTACAGCGCCGTACGGCTGCTCGCCTGGTCGTCGGTCGGCCAGGCCGGCTACCTCCTCGTACCGATCGCCGCGGCCGCCTACTCCGACAACGCCGAGCACTCGATCGGCTCCACAGTCGCCTACGCCCTCATGTACGCCGCCGTGAACCTCGGAGCCTTCGCGATGGCCGCACTGGTGGGCCGAACCAGGTCCGCGAACCGCCTCACGGACTACCGCGGCCTCTACGCGAGCAATCCGATCGCCGCCCTGCTGCTGGCCTTCTTCCTGCTCTGCCTGGCCGGACTGCCCCCGGGCATCATCGGCCTGTTCGCCAAGGTCACCGTGTTCTCGGCGGCAGTCGAAGCGGGACTCGGCTGGCTGGCCGTGGTCATGGCCGTCAACGTCGTCATCGCCCTGTTCTACTACCTCCAATGGACGGCACTGCTGTTCCGCGCCCCCGAGGGCGAGCCCGTCAAGCACCGCCTCCCCGCGCCTCTCACCGCGGCGATCACCCTCACCGGCGTCCTCGGCATCGCCCTCTCCGGAGCACCCCAGCTGGTCCTGCGCTTCGCCGGCACAGCCCTCTTCTGAGCCGACGTCGGCCGCCCAGGGGCGTCCTCACCCGGACGGCCCATGCAGGCCGCCGTACGCACAAGGGAACTAGTGGCCCTCGCCTGGCGTTGACCAGTACGGGAGGGTCCACTGGACGTGACACCACGGCACCAGTGGCACCGGAGATCAGCAAGCAAAGGGTTCCCCTGCTGCACGACTTGGAGGGCGTACCGTGCACCGCCGGCACAACGGGCTAAGGACCGCAGTTCTCCTCGGAGGACTGTCCGCCCTCATCATCGTCATCGGCAGCTTCTTCGGCCGCATGGGGCTCGTCGTCGCGGTTGTGATCGCACTGGGCACGAACGCGTACGCGTACTGGAACAGCGACAAGCTGGCGCTACGCGCGATGCGCGCACGCCCCGTCAGCGAGTTCGAGGCCCCCGCCCTCTACCGCATGGTCCGCGACCTCTCCACCCAGGCCCGACAGCCCATGCCACGCCTGTACATCTCCCCGACGGAGGCGCCGAACGCCTTCGCGACGGGCCGCAACCCGCGCAACGCCGCCGTGTGCTGTACGGAGGGCATCCTGCGCATCCTGGACGAGCGCGAACTGCGGGGCGTCATCGGCCACGAGCTCAGTCACGTCTACAACCGCGACATCCTCATCTCGTCGGTCGCCGGCGCCCTGGCCTCCGTGATCATGTTCCTGGTCAACTTCGCCTGGCTGATCCCGGTCGGCCGCTCCAACGACGAGGACGGCCCGGGCATCCTCGGCATGCTGATGATCATGATCCTGGGGCCGCTCGCGGCCTCCCTCATCCAGCTGGCCATCAGCCGCTCCAGGGAATACGAAGCCGACGCCTCCGGCGCCCAGTTGACCGGCGATCCCCTCGCGCTCGCCAGCGCGCTGCGCAAGCTCGAAGCGGGCACCAAGCAGTTGCCGTTGCCGCCCGAGCCGCGCATCGAGACCGCGAGCCATATGATGATCGCGAACCCCTTCCGCCCGGGTCAGGGACTCTCCAAGATGTTCTCGACACACCCGCCGATGGCGGAGCGCATCGCCCGGCTCGAGAAGATGGCAGGTCGCCCCCAGTGAAAACCATCCTGAACGTCATCTGGCTCGTCCTGAGCGGCTTCTGGCTGTTCCTCGGCTACCTGGCCGCGGGCATCCTTCTCTGCATCACGATCATCGGCATCCCGTTCGGCATCGCGGCGTTCCGCATCGGTGTCTACGCCCTGTGGCCCTTCGGGTACACGACAGTCGAGCGCCGCGACGCCGGTGCGCCCTCCTGCGTCGGCAACGTGCTGTGGCTGGTCCTCGCGGGCTGGTGGCTCGCGCTCACGCACATCGTCACCGGCATCGCCCTGTGCATCACGATCATCGGCATCCCGTTCGGCATCGCCAACTTCAAGCTGATCCCGGTCTCGCTGCTGCCGCTCGGCCGCGAAATCGTGCGGACGGACCAGCCGTTCGCAACGCGCTGACCGAGCGGGACGAGGGCCGGGCAGCCTGCCCGCCCCCAGCCGAGCGACCGGGTTTTCCACAGCGCGAAGGTTGTCCACAGGCCGGCCCGATTGTCAGTGGCGCCTTGCATCATGAACCCATGACCGAGAACGAGCAGTTGCTGGCACGGGTGTCGGCCAAGGCACACAACACCCGCCCCTGGGGCTGGCCTTCACTTCCGGAGCCCGCCGACGCGTCCACACTGGCCCGCGCCGAGACCACCTTGGGCTTCCCCCTGCCTTCCCTGCTCGCCGACCTCTATCTCCGCATAGGAGACGGCGGATTCGGCCCGGAATACGGCCTGTTGCCCCTCCTCGACAGCCCGCCCGCCGGCGAGCCCGCCGCCGTAGTGCAGTACCTCGCCAATCGCGAGAGCGCCCGCAAGGACCCCGACTGGCCCTGGCCCGAAGGAGTCCTGCCCATATCCCACTGGGGCTGCGCGATGTACGCGTGCGTGGACTGCCGCACCCCGCAAGCCCCAGTCCTCCTCTTCGAGCCGAACGCCGACCGCGCCGACGACGCCTGGTACATCGACGCCCCCAGCCTCACGACCTGGCTGAGGTCCTGGATAGACGGCACGGGCTGGTACGAGGAGACGAACGAGGAGCTAGAGATGGCCCCTTGGACCGACTTCCGCATACGCACCACGGCAGCACGAGCGTCCTAGCAGCCGCGACACCATACGTACGACGTCGTAGCGGACCCTCTAGTACGGCGGCTCCGGAGATCCCATGGCGCGACAGCCGGAAGAACGTACTCGTCCTGCTCTGGTCACCGGACCGCCATGTCCACCCTGATAGGAAGCCTTGACCAGTTGCCCGACTGCCCCGACTGGTGTTCGGCCCACCCCGCTAGCGCCCGCCCACCCATCGCCGTACGCCATACGCGCCCACACCCACCGCCAACACTCCCGCGCCCACGACCACCGAAACCGCCGGCAGGGAAAACGCCAGCACCACGCACCCGAGAAGACCCACCGCGGGCAGCGCACGGGCGGTCGGCGCCGAACTGAGCGTCCAGGCTGAGGCGTTGGCCACGGCGTAGTACGCCAGCACACCGAAGGAGGAGAAACCGATCGCACCCCGTACGTCCACCGTGGCGGCCAGGGTGGCGACCACGGCACCCACGGCCAGTTCGGCCCGGTGCGGCACCTGGAAGCGCGGATGCACGGCCGACAGCGCGCCGGGAAGGTGCCGGTCGCGGGCCATGGCCAGCGTCGTCCGCGAGACGCCCAGGATCAGGGCGAGCAGCGAACCCAGCGCGGCCACGGCGGCTCCCACCCGCACCACCGGAACCAACCCCGGCACCCCGGCCGCCCGCACCGCGTCGGCCAGCGGAGCACCCGCACGCCCGAGACCCCCCGCCCCCAGCACGGAAAGGACAGCCACCGCCACACAGACGTAAACGGCCAGCGCGATTCCCAGAGCCAAGGGGATCGCACGCGGGATGGTGCGCGCCGGATCCCGTACCTCCTCGCCGAGGGTCGCGATGCGTGCATACCCGGCGAACGCGAAGAACAGCAACCCGGCCGCCTGCAGCACCCCGCCCACACCACCCGAGGTGCCGACGCCCAGACGCCCGGCGTCGGACGCCCCGGATCCCAGGCACACGACCACGACGGAAGCGAGGACAGCCAACACCACCGCCACGATCACCCGGGTGACCCAGGCGGACTTCTGGACACCGCCGTAGTTCACTGCGGTCAGCGCCACCACGGCCGCAACCGCCACGGCGTGTGCCTGCCCCGGCCAGACGTACGCCCCCACAGTGAGTGCCATCGCCGCGCAGGAGGCGGTTTTCCCGACGACGAACGACCAGCCCGCGAGATAACCCCAGAACGGCCCGAGCCGCTCGCGCCCGTACACATACGTGCCGCCCGAGGCCGGATACATAGCGGCCAGCCGCGCCGATGCCATGGCGTTGCAGTAGGCGACGACGGCGGCGACGGCGAGGCCGAGCAGCAGCCCGGACTCGGCCGCACGCGCCGCGGGTCCCAGGGCGGCGAAGATCCCCGCCCCCACCATCGAGCCGAGTCCGATGACGACGGCGTCGCCCACGCCCAGCGTGCGTCGCAGCTCGGAAGCAGAACCGGTCGATGTCATGTCCCGCACCCTACTGATCACTGCAACCGGCGAGTGCCTCTGCGACGTCCTGCTCATCAACAGAGCAGGAACAAGCAAGACAACAGAGCAGCAACAAGCACGTGGCGCACAGCGGATCTTGACCGAAATCTCACTGTCCGGAAAGTGCAGGCACAGTGCGGAAGGGCAGGTTCACGGCATGACCATCATCAGCTGGATCATCCTGGGGCTGTTGGCCGGAGCCATCGCCAAGTTCCTGCTGCCGGGCCGCGACCCGGGCGGCTTCATCGGCACGACTCTCATCGGCGTCGCGGGTGCTTTCATCGGCGGCTGGATCTCGGCCCGCTGGCTGGACCATCCGATCACCAAGAGCTTCTACGACGGCGCGACATGGGCTGCGGCGATAGGCGGCTCGCTCGTCCTGCTGATCGCCTACCGCATCCTGTTCGGCAACTCGCGCAACTGAGCACGACCCCCCACGCCCTGGACCGCAGCCAGCAGGCGAGAAGGGTGGGCGCCCGCCAGGTGCCCACCCTTCCTCGTGGACTGGCAGCCGACGACGGCCGACCGGCGACCGTCAGCCGGCAGCGCTGAACCAGTGGCTCACCGGTAGTTCACGAACTGCAGCGCGAAGTCGAAGTCCTTGCCCTTCAGGAGCGCGATCACGGCCTGCAGGTCGTCACGACTCTTCGAACTGACGCGCAGCTCGTCGCCCTGGACCTGCGCCTTGATGCCCTTGGGGCCCTCGTCGCGGATGATCTTCGCCACCTTCTTCGCGTTCTCCTGGGAGATGCCCTCCTCGATCGACGCGAAGATCTTGTACTCCTTGCCCGAGAGCTGGGGCTCGCCCGCGTCCAGCGCCTTCAGTGAGATCCCGCGCTTGATCAGCTTGGACTGGAAGACGTCGAGGACGGCCTTGACCCGGTCCTCGCTGTTCGCCTCCATGAGGATCTTGTCACCGGACCACGAGATCGAGGCACCCACGCCCTTGAAGTCGTAGCGCTGCGAGATCTCCTTGGCGGCCTGGTTGAGGGCGTTGTCGACCTCCTGCCGCTCGACCTTCGAGACGATGTCGAAACTGGAGTCGGCCATGTCCTGTGGCTCCTTGTATCGGTGCGTAATGGGGGTGCGTACGGGGCGTATCGGCGTACGTGGGGGCGGGCGCCGAGCCCGGCGTGGTCCCGGGCCGCATCCGGACAAGCCTAGCCACCCGTGGTCCTCCGGGCGCAGATCAATCGGGTGGCGAAGCACCCCCTGGCATCGGGTATTGTTTACGTCGTTGCCAGGGAGCGCCGCCGAAAAGCGGTTCGAACGGCAGCAAACCCGGCGGTGTGCCCGAGCGGCCAAAGGGAGCAGACTGTAAATCTGCCGGCTCAGCCTTCCCAGGTTCGAATCCTGGCGCCGCCACGCTGAGAAAGACCCCCTCCGAACTGCGGAAACGCAGAATGGAGGGGGTTTTTCATATTCGAACAGCATCATTCGAACTAGAGTCGAAATGCGCGGCTTGTCTCACCTGTTCCCGGGTGAATCCCACCCCTGATCAGCGCGTGTCCCCCAGGCGTCCCCCGGGGGAGAGGCCAGTCCCGTCC
Source organism: Streptomyces sp. NRRL S-646 (assembly GCF_000720765.1). Classification (GTDB taxonomy): domain Bacteria; phylum Actinomycetota; class Actinomycetes; order Streptomycetales; family Streptomycetaceae; genus Streptomyces. The sequence goes on along the minus strand of NZ_JODC01000018.1, from coordinate 9,262 downwards.
TATTCCCGCAGGCCAGCCTCAATCTGGAGGTTCGCCCGTTCCTGGGCTTGCGCCAGGACCTTCGCGTAGACGCGCAGCAGCACGGCGACGGAGTGTCCGGCCCGACGCGCCACTTCCATCGGATCGACTCCGCTGTAGAGCCAGAACGAGACCCCGGCGCATCGGAGGTCGTACGGTCGCCGGGCGAGCGGCGATGCCTCCTGCTCCGGCGTCAGCGCGTCGCCTCGGGCGCTTGCCCACACCTCGCCGTATCCCGTGTCCTGAATCACACCGCCACGGTTCGTGCGGAACAGACGGCCGTCCGGGGCCGTGCCGTAGCGCTCGATGTGCCAACGGAGCATCGCGACAAAGTGGGGAGGGATGGGCACCACGCGCGAGTCTCGCTGGGCTCGTGCCTTGAGGTGACGGTCTTGGTGGGCCCGACCGTCGTCCGTCCAGTCTCGGCCGGCGTGGACGATCCCGCCGCGAAGGGTGAGCTTGCCCCACCCGCTCTTCGGCAAGTGGCACTGGGACGCGGTCAGCCCAACCGCTTCGGCGGGGCGCATTGCGGCGTAGTACAGGCAGCCGAAAAACGCTTCGAGGTGGGCACCTCGCTCGCCCTGCCCCCGTACGCCTTCAAGCAGAGCCCGCACCTGCCGCGGGTTGGCGACGCTCGCCGGGTCAACCTCTTCGGTCGACTTCGGAGCCGACCACTTCACGGTGGACAGTGGGTTGACCGGAACGCTGAAGTAGCGCCGTTCGACTGCGAGCCCCAAGACATCACTGAGGCATGCCCTCTTGCGCCGCGCCGTGCGTGCGCCGGCGGAGGAGCCGTTGAGCAGTGTCGACAGGGCGTCCAGAACCAGGCGGAGCGTGGCTGGGTCTTCCAGAGCGGCCACGGGCAGGGAGTTCTTCTCCAGCCAGCGGAGCGCATCCGCGACGTCGATGGGGTGCTCTTGCGACCAGCGGCTCTTGTTGTACGCCCAGCCGTACAGGGCCGTGCGGAGTACGCGGGGCGAGGGCTGCCCGACGGTTGTCTTCACGAGTGCGGGGGTGATGGTGGCCAGTGCGTCGGCATCGTTGCGGCGCGACTTGGCAGGAAGCTTGTCCCACCTGCGGTCGATGTAGGCGCGTGTGTGCTCGTACCAGGTCACGGAGCCGTTCAGCGCGCGGAGTTCGGAGGCAGGGAGGCCCGTCTCCACGTCGAACTGTTCGCCCTTGCGTAGGGCGGCCATCAGCTCCGAACGGCGGCCGTCAGCCTGGGCTTTGACCGTGTAGCTCTTGGAATGCTTCTGGGGGCCCACAAGCCACCGGACGCGGTAGGGCTTTGGGCGGTCACGGCGGGTCTCGATGCTGTAGATGCGGACGTCGTACGTGAGGGGCATGGCTCTCCAGAGCAGCGAAAGAGCCCGCCCCAGGTGGGGCGGGCTCGAAGGGGTGGTGTCCTTAGATGGCGGTTTCCTCGCAGCTCTCCCACCAGGCGTCGAGGTCGGCGCGGCTGACGCGGACCTGGCCATTGGGGAGCTTGCGAATCCGGGGCGCCTTGCCGCGGGCGCGCATGCGGTAGAAGGCGGCGCGGCTCATCTTGATCTCTGCGAGGACTTCGGGGAGCTTGAGCATCTGGGGGCGTGCCACAGTCGACTCCTTCGAGGTTCTGGTCATGGTTGGGCTGGCACCTGTCCGAGGTTCGGATTTCTGCGTCACCGCGTCACCTGCGTCATTCAGGTCGCTGACCTGCGGTTATCGGTGACGGAGCACGGTGGGGCTGCGTCACCGCCGCGTCACCTGCGTCACCGGGGGGTGACGCAGGATGACGCAGGTGACGCAGCGTTCCCCTACTTAGGAAAAGAGAGGGGGTGGTGTCTGTTGTTGTGCGGCTCAGGGCGCGAAGAAGGAGCCGCTTCGCGGCACGTCCTTGGGGCGGTGCTGCGCACCGAACAGCAAGAGGAGCACCCAGGGCCGCGTCGGGACGGGTGCTCTTCTTGCGGTTGTGCGGTGACCCCAGCGTTCAGAACGCGGGCTCCTGTTGCGGCCCGGGTGCCGGCGCGGGTTCGGTGAGTTCGATGTAGCGGGCCGTTTTGGTGCGTCCCCAGTCGACGATCAGGCCGCGGGCGGCGAGGGTGGGCTGCAGGCGCCTGAGCCGGTCGGAGAGGACCTTGCCGGTGGTCTCGCCTTTGGCCTGAGCGGCGGTGAACAGGCGGGCGATGTGATCCTCGGTGAGGCAGCCGCACCGGCCGTGCGTCGAGAGCACGGCCAGGAACGTCCGGTACACCGTCGCGTGCACGGCGCTGGTGGCCTCGGTGATGCGCTGTACGGCCATGGCGATCCCGCGTTCGAGGTAGACGGGGGTGCGGTGGCGGCACTCCCCGCCCCCGACCGGCGCGGGAACGCTGACGGGTACGGGGGCCGGGGGCTTGGCTGCGGTGAGCGCGCGCACGACGTCGGGCAGCGCGGCCATGGTGCCGGTGCCGGGCCCGAGCCAGCGGGCGTAGGCCATCGTGGACTTGATGTCCACGCCGGGCCGCACGCCGTTGACCGACGGCATCGTCCCGCGGTAGAGCCAGTGCTCACCGCGGGTGGTGGGCACGGTCCGGGTGGCGGGCAGGGTCTCGCGGGCCCACGCGATCGCGTCGGCGTTGTCGCAGTCGACGACCGTCAGGCCGCCGCCGCCGGGGTGGTAGGCGACCGCCGCGGCGCCCTGCCATGCGCTCGCCCATGCCGGCGAGATGATGACGCTGGTGTCGGTGGTGGCGGCGGCCCAGCCGTGGCAGGGGGCGGGGCAGGTGCAGGGGCCGGGGGTCTTCATGTGCGGGCGCCCGCCGCACGAGGTGTACAGGCACGCGGGGCAGTTGGCGAAGGGCACCTTGCCCTTGCGCAGCGGCAGCACGGGCAGCCCCTGGGCCGCGAGCCGGAGGGCGGTGCGCAGGTGGTTGCTCACGCCGCCACCCCCTGCGTCCGGGAAGCGAGGGGTTCCCGCAGGGCGAGTGCTCGCGGGATGTCGGTGGGTTGAGTCATGCTGGAGGTCTCCAGTTCCTTGATGGTGACTGGCTGGACAAGGGCGACCCCGGTTCTTGGCGGAATGGGGGGTCGCCCTTGGCGTAGCTACTGGTCGTCGCAGTCGCAGTTCTCGGGGTCCTGCTGGCACTAGGGGCATCGGGGGCAGTCGCACCCGCAGGCGTGCAGGACACTGACGCAGGAGCACTGGCACATGCCCTCACCGCAGGCTTCGTCTTCCGGGCCGTCATCGGGGCCGCTGTAGGTGAGAGAGCTGACGGCGCTGTGCGCGAGGTCCAGGCACTGGGCGAGCCCTCCGGCCTGTTCCATAGCCGTGATCAGGAATCCCTGCACGTTGGCGACATGTCGCTGGGGGTCCTCTCCGTCGGAGGCTCCGAGGTGCCCGGCTGCGGTGAGGACGTCCAGCGCGGTTCCGATCTGTTCGATGGCCTGCGGGAGCCTCTGGGCGAGCGTCTTAAGCGCGCTGATGGCGTCATACGCGTCGCCCGGGTACGGCAGGGCCGGTGACTGGTCGGCGTGGGGGAAGGTGAGGTGGTTGAACTCGCGGACAGCTTCGGCAGCGTTACGGACGGACTGCGCCGGGTCTGTGGCGGTGGTGTCCATGTGGTCCTCTCTCAGCGGTGGAGTTCGTCGTGGGCGCAGTACGGCTCGTCGTCGGCCGGGCCGTGGCTGCACTCCCAGACAGCGGGGAGGGCGGTCGTGGGCTGCTGGGTGGTGAGTGGGTAAGTCACTGATCCTCGCTCGTGTCGACAGCGGATGGGCCGGGCCGGTGGTCGGCGGTGAAGTACAGGCGGGTGCGCGGTGACGCGCTGGAGTACCGGGCGGCTCTGCGGGAGCACCAGAGACCTTCACCCGCACCAAGAGCCCAGACTCCACCTGGGTCTACGACGTCGGCGGGCGACGCCAGGATCTGGCCCAGAGGGAGCGCCGGGCCTTCTGGGGATGGGCGACGGTTGAGTTTCTGCAGCACACCGGAGCCCGGATCGAGGAGATGCTGGAGGCCAGTCATCACAGCCTGATCCAGTACCGGCTGCCCACAACGGGCGAGGTTGTGCCCCTGCTGCAGATCGCCCCCTCGAAGACCGACCAGGAGCGCGTTCTGCTGGTCAGCCCAGAACTCGCCGACGTACTGAGCACCATCATCACCCGTGTCCGGGACCCGCGGACGGGCGTCGTCCCTCAGGTCGCCGCCTATGACTACAACGAACGCGTGTGGAATCCGCCTATGCCGTTGCTGTTCCAGTACGACCGCAGCGGCGAGATCTCGGCCATGAACGGCGAGTTCCTCCGAAAGTGCCTCAACGACGTCCTCGACGCCACCGGCCTGACCGACGCCGACGGCCGCCCCCTGGACTTTGACCCGCACGACTTCCGGCGCATCTTCATCACCGACGCCATCCGCAGCGGACTCCCCCCGCACATCGCCCAGGTCATCGCCGGACACGCCGCCATCAACACCACCATGGGATACAACGCGATCTACCCGGCCGAAGCCATCGAGGCTCATCGCGCGTTCATCGCCCGCCGCCGCTCTCTGCGCCCCAGCGAGGAATACCGCACCCCCACATCCGAGGAGTGGGATGCCTTCCTCGGCCACTTCGAACGACGCAAACTCTCCATCGGCATCTGCGCCCGCGCGTTCGGCACCGCATGCATCCACGAACACGCCTGCGTCCGCTGCTCCATGCTCCGTCCCGAGCCCGAGCAGCGGGACCGACTGGTCGAGATCCGCGACAACCTCCTGGCCCGCATCCTCGAAGCCGAACGCGAGGGTTGGCTAGGTGAGATGGAGGGACTCCAAGTCAGCCTCGCCGGCGCCCAGGACAAGCTCGCCCAGCTCGACGCGGAGGAAACTCGTCAACGCACCAGCGACCTCGGCATGCCCACGTACTCCAACCTGGCAGGACGCACATCCACGGCCAATCTCACTCGACGATCCGCAACGCAGTAGTGCTGTGACCGCACAGGTTGGCCGGTTCGGATGCCTTACAGGTTGTTCGCATAGAAGCTGGTGAGTCGTTCGACGGCGGCGTCGACGTATGCGGGTTCGTCGTACATCTCGTTTCACTGGGTTGCCGAGGGGCCGGCACCTGAGTGAGGCGCGCGGGAGTCCTCGCCTTCGATCTCTGCGGCGGCGCGGTGCAGCTCGGCGAGGACAGTTCTGACGACCCGTCGTGCGGTTCGTTCCGGTCGGTGGAGCACGTCGATGTGCCGTCGGGCGCGGACTGCTCCCAACGGCCGCAGGACGAGGTGCGGGTGTGCCCGGGCTGTCCAGCGCGGCATCAGCGCCAGACCTCCGCCGGCGGCGACGACCTCGGCGGCCACGGCGAAGTCGTTGACGCGGTGGAAGACGTCGAGACGGCGGCCCGCGACGCTGGCGATGGCATCGATGGTGGACATGAGCGGGAAGCCGTCGTGGACGGTGATCCAGGGCTGGTCGGCCACGTCCTGTGGCAGGAGCAACCTCTTGGCGGCCAGCGGGTGCCCGGTCGGCAGGGCGACGTCAAGCGGCTCCCGGAGCAGGGTGTCGGCGGTGACGGTGCGCGGCCAGGGCGCGCCGTGGTCCAGACGGTGGGCGAGAACGAGGTCGTAGTCACGGGTGAGAGCGGGAAAGCGGTCCTGGGCGACGTCTTCGTCGGCGAGGGCCAGCCGAGGGCAGCCGGGCCCGGCGAGTCCCCGCAGTAGTAGGGGGAAGAACGCGGAGGCCGCGCTGTGGAACGCGGCCAGCGAGACGTCGCCGTCGGGCTGCTCAGCGAAGTCGGTGATGGTGTGCCGTGCCCGGGCCAGGGCCGTCTCCACCTCGATGGCGGCGCGGGCGAGGGCCTGCCCGGCCTCGGTCAGCACCACCCGGCGGCCGGCGCGCTCGGTGAGCGGGACCGGGATCGAGCGCTGCAGGAGGCGCAGCTGCTGGGAGATCGCGGAAGGCGTCACGCGCAGCGCGTCGGCGACCGCGCTGACACTGCCGAGTTCGCCGAGCTCCCGAAGGATCCGAAGCTGCCGTTCGTCCATACGCTCAGTGTAGGGCTGCTACAGCTTTGTTTTAGTAGTTGGTTCTGGTCTTCAACATGCTGGTGGTGCAGCGTGGGGGCATGCCCGTTTCACGCCGTATCGACGCCGTTCTGTTCCTGGTCGCGCTGGTCTGGGGTTCCAGCTACCTGGCCGCCAAGACCGCCACCGGCGCGCTCCCGGTGACCGTCGTGCTGTTCGCCCGGTACGCGATCTCCGCGCTCGCGTGCGGAGCCCTGGTCGCCTCCCGCCGCCGGAGACGCGACGGCTGGACCCGTGCCGAGGTCCGCGCCGGGTCGTTGCTGGGGGTCACGCAGGCGGCCGTTCTGGCGCTGGAGACGTACGGGGTCGCGCACACCAGCGCCGGGAACGCCGGGCTGATCATCAGCCTGACCATCGTGCTGACGCCCGCGCTGGACCGGACCGCGAGCAGCCGCAGGCTGCCCGGGACCTTCTTCCTCGCAGCGGGCCTGTGCGTCCTGGCCGTCGGGCTGCTCACCGCCGGCTCCGGACTGCACGCGCTGCGGCTCGGCGACGCCCTGGTACTCGCCGCCGCGGTCGTCCGGGCCGGTCACGTCGCGCTCACGGGACGGCTCGCTGCCCGCCACCGCATGGACCCGCTCCGCCTGACGAGCGTGCAGATGGTCGTCGGATCGGCGTTGTTCCTGGTGCCTGCGCTCACTCACCTGCCCGGCCTGACGCACAGCAGTGCCATCACGTGGGCGCAGCTTGTCTACCTCGCCCTGTTCTGCAGCGTGTTCGCCTTCCTTGCGCAGACCTGGGCCGTGCAACGGACCTCCGCCAGCCGGGCCAGCCTGCTGCTGGGCACGGAACCGATCTGGGCCGTCGCGATAGGGATCAGCCTCGGCGGCGAGCGGCTCACCGTGTGGGCCGCCCTCGGCGCCGTGCTCATGATCGCCGGGACCTACTGGGGCCAGGCCATCGAACGCACCCACCGCGCCACCACCGCCAAAACCGTGGATGAACTCCGATCACGCCCCGCCCCGACGCCCACCGGCGTCTGATCGCCCTGTTCGACAGCACCCAGACTCCCAGCCCGGCCACGGCAACGATGCCGTACAGCCGATCCGGACGAGACCGAACGGCGCGTACTTGGTCTCCTCGCCGAGCTCGGCGTCCCCGCCACGACGTGCCCCCGCGAGACCCGCAGATGCGCTAGTTCAGAGAAGTCACCAGGCCAAAGCTGATGGCACCTGACCAGATGGTTCGGGGCATGGCACAACCTCCGCAACTACCCCGAGCACGATCAGCCTATGAGCCCCGGGGCGCTGTGGCATCCGGGCGCGGGTCGGTTATCCACAGGCCCGCACACCTCCGGACACTGAGCCGCTACGTCGACTTGAGGTAGCCGCGGATAGCCGCGGAGAAATCTCGGAGGTCCGTACTCGGTCGAAGGTGCTGGCCTTCTGCGAACACGCGGGTTAGCCACATGGCCTTCTTGCTTCGCGGTACCGCGGGTACCCATGACTCGAGTTCGCCCACCGGGACGAGAAACAACCCAAGTTCTCCGAAGTAGGCGATGAGGCGTAGTGCCGCGTTGTACGCATCACCTTCGAAGGCTCGGACGCCGGACTTCTTGATGGCCTTCCAGCCGTTGGCGGACTTCAATACCTCGCCGATCTGCTCAACCTGTTGTCGTGTCAGCACCTCGCTGCCTTTCGGCTCCTTGATGATGTTGCTGATCTGAATTTTGATTTCGCGCGCAATAGTTGTGATCGAGGTGGAAGAGGCTTCTCGTTGCACGAGTGCCACATCTTTCTCAATTTCGACCCATTCCCCACCCAGGTGAGTGAGCGCCTTCTTAATAAGGCCTGTTTCGTTGAGGAAATCGAGGTCCGCTACGGCAGCCGTCGGAACGCCACAGGTTCGCAGCTTGTGCACAGCGTCAGTCAGTCGGGACTTTCCATTGACATGCAAAAATACCAAGTTGTCGTGTGGGTCTTCCCCTCGTTCGACGTCCGTGGTGGCTGCGTAGAATTGACAGTCACCCTCTCCCTCGCAAAGGATCACACCGTCATGGAAAACGCCAGAGATGACGTTTGAGTAGCGAAGAAGAGGGGTGTCCAAGACCTCGCGCACCGCCGTGGCGGAGAGAGTTTGAGCTGACTGCGTCGTCTCTGTGCGGGAGATCCGGACCAGGGCCAGGTCACGAGGCCCCGAGGTGTTCGTAGCTGCACTTCCCTCTAGTGCTCCGCTGAGGAAATCCGCACTGTGGGTGGCGACGAAAACTTGGCAGTCGGCAGGCGCGAATTGGGTGAGGTGGCGCGCCAAGAGGCGCACCTGAGGCGGATGCAAGAAGGCCTCGGGTTCGTCGATCACGATCATTGGAGCTGGTCGCACGAGCGCTGCTAGGAGGAGGTTCGTGAAGGCTCTAACGCCGTCACCCTGTTCGTTCACGTAGGGAAGATTCGCGAAGGCCTCCATCACCTCTCGTGAGGGGGGAGGGGGTGTTTCCGGAACGTCGATTGGCCCGAGCTGAAGCCTAATTTTTGGTACGTAGCGGTTGATTGAGATCGGCTTGCCAAAAGCTTGCTCGAACATTTTCGAGAAACGGTCCAGCTCTTCCCTGGATTCCCAAAGAATCTGACTCGGGTGACTGGGTGGTCTGTCCCAGTCCCACTGCTCTGAGTCGGATTGATTTCCGAGCCTGGTTTCTGTCCACTGGTCTGCATAGAGGAAATGAGCAACCTCCCCCAAGTGTCCATTTTCCCAATTTGCCATAGCGCCGTCTACGGGAACTCCGTAGTCTTCGCCGGATGAGTAGCGATTCGGCAGAAAATGGCGATTGGTTCGGGAGTTGTAACGGCTAGAAATCCCGCGACTTGCGAGCCATGCAACAAACTCGGAGCCCGTCCCGCCCCGTTCTATCTCGACGCTCGTGACCCAACGCGGTCGATCCTGGTTGCTGTGCACCGAGTTGACGATCTCTCGCAAGAGCACCGACTTACCGGTGTTATTCGGGCCCGTGAATACGGTCATGCCGCTCGGAGGCGGTTCGACTATGGTGCCGTCGGCCAGGTGAATTTTCCGGATGCCGAACTTGAACACGATTCCCCCAGAGGGTCGGCGGCCATCGAGCTCTCCATCCAACCGGACCCTGGCTGGCTGTGGGGCGCTTTCATAGGTTCAGCTTTTGCCTGCGTACTGAACTTGATTGGGTGATGTCGGGGCCGGCTGCCCGACCTGAGTCGCCTGGCTCGCGGGCCTATGGGTGTTGCCGGGCAGGACCATCGGGAGAGGA
>NZ_JODC01000017.1 GCF_000720765.1 Streptomyces sp. NRRL S-646 | reverse complement strand
GTCTTGCGTTTCCGACTCTATCAGACCGTTTCCCGATCCGATTTCCTCGGTGCTTTCCAGGTTCCCGCTTTCGCGTTTCCCTTTCCGGCGACTCCGACTTTATCAGAGATTCTGAGTCGGATTTCCCGCCCCGATCGGGGACTGGTTCCGGCGCACGAGGCGTCCGGGTTCCCGTTCTGGCGGAGCCGTAAACGTACTGGAGCGGGGCGCCTCGATGCAAATCGAGGCGCCCCGCTCCGGGTTCACACGTACGAGGGGTCGTACGCCAGTCAGACCTCCACCACGACCGGGAGGATCATTGGCCTGCGCCGATACGTGTCGGAGACCCACTTGCCGAGGGTGCGGCGGATGAGTTGCTGCAGTTGGTGCGGCTCCACCACGCCGTCCTGAGCCGAGCGTTCGAGTACCTCGGTGATCTTCGGGATCACATCGCTGAAGGCCGTGTCCTCGATGCCCGAGCCGCGGGCCTGGATGTGCGGGCCACCTGTGATCTTGCCGGTGGACGAGTCCACCACCAGGAAGACCGAGATGATGCCCTCGTCGCCGAGGATCTTGCGGTCCTTGAGCGCCGGCTCACCCACGTCGCCGACCGAGAGCCCGTCGACGTAGACGTAACCAGCCTGGACCTTGCCCGAGATCTTCGCCTTGCCCTCGACCAGGTCGACGACCACGCCGTCCTCGGCGATGACGATGCGGTCGTGCGGGACGCCGGTCATGGCGCCCAGCTCTGCGTTGGCGCGCAGGTGGCGCCATTCGCCGTGGACCGGCATCAGGTTCTTCGGGCGGCAGATGTTGTAGAAGTACAGGAGCTCGCCCGCGGACGCGTGGCCCGAGACGTGGACCTTCGCGTTGCCCTTGTGGACCACGTTCGCGCCCCAGCGAGTCAGGCCGTTGATCACGCGGTAGACCGCGTTCTCGTTGCCGGGGATCAGCGAGGACGCCAGGATCACCGTGTCGCCGTCGACGATGCGGATCTGGTGGTCACGGTTGGCCATGCGGGACAGGGCCGCCATGGGTTCGCCCTGGGAGCCCGTGCAGACCAGCACGATCTCGCTGTCGGGCAGGTCGTCCAGTGTCTTCACGTCGACGACCAGGCCCGGTGGGACCTTCAGATAGCCCAGGTCCCGTGCGATGCCCATGTTGCGGACCATCGAGCGGCCGACAAAGGCGACCCGGCGGCCGTACTCATGAGCCGCGTCCAGGATCTGCTGGATGCGATGGACGTGGCTGGCGAAGCTCGCCACGATGATCCGCTTGCGGGCGCTCGCGAAGACCTGGCGCAGGACGTTGGAGATGTCGCGCTCGGGCGGGACGAAGCCGGGGACCTCTGCGTTCGTCGAATCGGCGAGGAGGAGATCGATGCCCTCTTCGCTCAGTCGTGCGAAAGCGTGGAGGTCTGTCAGGCGACCGTCCAGCGGGAGCTGGTCCATCTTGAAGTCGCCGGTGTGCACCACCATGCCGGCCGGGGTGCGGATGGCCACGGCGAGGGCGTCCGGGATGGAGTGGTTGACCGCGACGAACTCGCAGTCGAAGGGTCCGACACGTTCGCGGTTGCCCTCCGCCACCTCGAGGGTGTACGGGCGGATGCGGTGCTCCTGGAGCTTCGCCTCGATGAGAGCGAGGGTCAGCTTGGAGCCGATCAGCGGGATGTCCGGCTTCTCGCGCAGGAGGTAGGGGACGCCACCGATGTGGTCCTCGTGGCCGTGCGTGAGCACGATGCCCTCGATGTCGTCGAGGCGGTCCCGTACGGACGAGAAGTCCGGCAGGATCAGGTCGATTCCGGGCTGTTCCTCCTCGGGGAAGAGCACGCCGCAGTCGACGATCAGAAGACGGCCGCCGTACTCGAAGACCGTCATGTTTCGGCCGATCTCGCCGAGACCGCCGAGCGGCGTGACCCGCAGGCCGCCTTCGGGAAGCGGCGGGGGCGGGGCGAGTTCAGGATGCGGATGGCTCAAAAGACTCTCCTCACCACACGCGCCACGTACCGGTAGGGCACGTGGCGCGCGTGACGTTCGTGCGTGTAGCAGTTGTCGTTGTGGGGTGCGGGCACCGGTGCCCGCTATTCAGTTGTGAAGCCTGTGGTGGTGCCAAGTCTGTTGTCAGAGCTGTACCCCGCCTGCAGCAAGATCGATCTTGAGCTGGGCGATCTCTTCGGGTGTGCACTCGACCATGGGCGCGCGCAGCGGTCCCGCGGGCAGACCCTGGAGGGCGAGAGCGGCCTTCGTGGTCATGACGCCCTGGGTGCGGAACATGCCCGTGTAGACGGGGAGCAGCTTCTGGTGGATCTCCGTGGCCTTCTGGACGTCGCCCGAGACGAACGCCTCGACAAGGGCGCGCAGGTCCGGAGTGACCACGTGGCCCACGACCGACACGAAACCCACCGCGCCCACGGAGAGCAGCGGCAGGTTCAGCATGTCGTCGCCGGAGTACCAGGCGAGCCCGGAGCGGGCGATGGCCCAGCTCGCACGGCCGAGGTCGCCCTTGGCGTCCTTGTTGGCGACGATCCGCGGGTGTTCGGCGAGCCGGACCAACGTCTCGGTGTTGATCGGGACGCCACTGCGTCCGGGGATGTCGTAGAGCATGACCGGAAGCTCGGCGGCGTCGGCGACGGCCGTGAAATGCCGGTACAGGCCCTCCTGCGGGGGTTTGTTGTAGTACGGCGTCACGATCAGGAGGCCGTGTGCGCCGGCCTTGTCGGCGGCCCGGGCCAGCTCGATGCTGTGGTGGGTGTCGTTGGTGCCGACTCCGGCCACCACGTGGGCGCGGTCCCCGACCGCCTCCAGTACGGCTCGTACGAGCTCCGTTTTCTCCGCATCGCTGGTGGTGGGGGACTCGCCGGTGGTGCCGTTGACGATCAGGCCGTCGTTGCCTGCGTCCACCAGGTGGGCGGCGAGCCGCTGCGCGCCGTCGAGGTCGAGTGCGCCGTCCGCCGTGAAGGGCGTGACCATGGCGGTGAGGACCCGCCCGAAGGGGGTCTGCGGAGTCGAGGTCGGAGCCATGGGTAACACGCTACTCGGTGCTCAATGCGCGGTCTGCCCTTGGGGTGCGGGATAAGTCCGGACAAATGCGGAGCCCGGTACTGCCTGCTCGGGGGTTCAAGCAGTACCGGGTCCGTTTGATCAGGCTAGATGAACTTCTCCAAATGCCGCAATACGGACACTTCGCGAGGCTGACCGTACATCTGTCCTCGGCCGGGGAGGACGGTGCGCTACGGCGCCACACGGCCGTTCGCGTTGAAGGCGGCGTAGGTGAGCGGCATGAGCCTGGCCCACTCGGCCTCCATCTTCTCGCCGACCATCTCGATCTCCCGCTGCGGGAAGGACGGGACCTTCGCCAGCTCGTGCTGGGTGCGCAGGCCGAGGAAGTGCATCAGCGAGCGGGCGTTGCAGGTGGCGTACATGGACGAGAACAGACCGACGGGGAGGACCGCACGGGCGACCTCGCGGGCGACGCCGGCGGCGAGCATCTCCTGGTAGGCCTCGTACGCCTGGCGGTACGAGTCCTCCATGACCCGGCCGACCAGCTCCTGCTGGGCCTGGGTGCCCTCCACGAAGACGTACTTGCCGGGGCGGCCCTCCTGGACGAGCTTGCGGGACTCGTCGGGGACGTAGAAGGCGGGCTGGAGCTGGCGGTACCGGCCCGATTCCTCGTTGTACGACCAGCCGACGCGGTGCCGCATGAACTCGCGGAAGACGAAGATCGGGGCGCTGATGAAGAACGTCATCGAGTTGTGCTCGAACGGGCTGCCGTGGCGGTCGCGCATCAGGTAGTTGATCAGGCCCTTGGAGCGCTCGGGGTCCTTGCCCAGCTCGTCCAGGGACTGCTCGCCGATGGTCGAGACGCGGGCGGCGAAGAGCACGTCGGCGTCGGACGCGGTGTGCTTGACCAGCTCGACGGTGACGTCGCTGCGGAAGCTGGGCTTGAGGTCGTCGGCGGGGGTGTCGGTCACGACTGGGAGGGTCCCTTCCATCACTTCTCTCGGGCGGCGCCCACTCTACGACCCGGCACTGACAACGGGGCGTTCGGTGCCGGGTCGCGACATACGCCGGCGAATTTCTGTGAATTCGGCGAAACCGGGCACCTTTTGGGGCACTCGAGCGTCTGTGTAGATGACAGTCACTCGTTCGATCCCGAGAGGAAAAGCTTCACTCATGTTCCGTCGGCGTGAACCCGTCCCGTTCGCCTTCGTCGCCGAAGCCGACAGGTTCCGCAGCAATGTCGCTCCCCCGCCCCGTCAGCGGGCGTCCGCCGGTCAGATAGCCGGGCGCTGGCTGCTCGGACTCACCATCGTCGCCGGGCTGGTGGGCTCGCTGGTGGTCGGTATGCCGGCGCTGTCCAGTCCCGCTGCCACACCGGCTCAGCAGTCACAGGCCTCCCAGGGGCACTGACTCCATCCGGACCCCACAAGTGGTGGGCAGGAACACAGACGGATAACCTCACCGGGCACAGCCCATGCATGGATTGAGTGAGGACCAGCCGTGCCCCTGCCCTTCCTGACGGCCGACCGTGCCTATGAGCCAGCGGACGACGCGCTGCCCTTTGACGACCGCGACCGCTGGCGGCGCCCCTACCGTCCCGGGCCATGGCGTGTGGGCGTGGCGGCGCTCTCGCTGCTGCTCGCCTCGTTCGTGCTGTTCGCCGCGGTCATCATCGCGTTCACCGCTTCGGCTTCCGAGGCCGGCGTGGTCTTCGGCATCGCGCTGGCCGTCATCGCGGGCTCCCTCAGGCTGCTGCGCATGGGCGCCTGGGTGAGTGCGCGCGGGCTGCGCCAGGTGGGCTTCTTCGGGACGCGTACGACGCCGTGGGAGCGGGTCGTCGCCCTGCGGACGGTGCAGCAGCCGGTGCGCTGGCTCGGGCTGCCGCGCACCGTGCAGGGGCAGGCGCTGATCCTCGTACGCAGCGACCGTCCGGAGCAGGACGCCCCGGTCCTGCTGACCACACACAACGTCGACTTCCTGGCGCGGGCCGGGTCGTTCGACCGGGCTGCGGACACGATCGAGGCGTGGGCGGCGGAGTACGGACGCGGGCGCGCCTGACCGAACGGTGCCGGGTGCTGGGGCGGGCCAGGAGCCGGGGTGGGCACTGCTCACTGAGAGGTGCCGCTTTCTGTAGGGGTACCGCCCCAGCGGCACGACTGCCGCAGCTACGCCTCGACGGTCCGTCCCTCGTGCAGGGCGATGGCGCGTTGCATGGCCTTGCGGGCGCGTGGAGTGTCGCGGGCGTCGTGGTAGGCGACGGCGAGGCGGAACCAGCTGCGCCAGTCTTCGGGGGCCGCTTCCGTCTCGGCCTTGCGCTTGGCGAAGACCTCGTCGGCCGAGTCGCGGTCGATACGGCCGCCGGGGGTGCGCTTGAGCTCGTCCACCGGAAGGCCGCCCTCGGCGTCGAGTTCGGCGGCGAGGGCGTTGGCCTTGCGGACGAACTGGGTGTTCTTCCACAGGAACCACAGGCCGATGACCGGCAGGATCAGCACCGCCACGCCGAAGGTGACGGTGAGGACCGTGCCGGACTGGATGAGCATGACGCCGCGGCTGCCGACCAGGACGAAGTAGAAGACCAGGACGGCGGCCGTTATGGCGTAGGAGAGCTTGGCTCGCATGGCGGGTGTCAGCTCAGGTCCAGGAAGTGTTCCAGGCCGAAGGTCAGGCCCGGGGCGGTCACCACGCGGCGGGCGCCGAGCAGGATGCCCGGCATGAAGCTGCTGTGGTGGAGCGAGTCGTGCCGGACGGTGAGCGTCTCTCCCTCGCCGCCGAGCAGGACCTCCTGGTGGGCGAGCAGGCCGCGCAGGCGGACGGAGTGGACGGGAACCCCGTCGACGGTCGCGCCGCGGGCGCCGTCCAGTGCCGTCTCCGTGGCGTCCGGCGCCTGGGCCGTGCCTGCCGCGCGCCGCGCCTCGGCGATGAGCTGGGCCGTGCGCGTGGCGGTCCCGGACGGGGCGTCGACCTTCTTCGGGTGGTGCAGCTCGATGACCTCGACGGACTCGAAGTAGGGCGCGGCGATCTGCGCGAACTTCATCGTCAGTACGGCGCCGATGGAGAAGTTGGGCGCGATCAGCACGCCCGTCTCGCGGGAGGCGGCCAGCCAGCCGTTCAGCTGCGTGAGGCGCTCGTCGGTCCAGCCCGTGGTCCCGACGACCGCGTGGATGCCGTGGCTCACGCAGTACTCGAGGTTGTCCATCACCGAGGCGGGCGTGGTGAGTTCGACGGCGACCTGGGCGCCGGTCTCCGCCAGCGTCTCCAGCTTGTCGCCCCGGCCGAGGGCGGCCACCAGCTCCATGTCCTCGGCAGCCTCGACGGCCCGTACCGCCTCCGAGCCGATCCGGCCCTTGGCACCGAGGACCGCCACGCGCAGCTTGCTCATCTTCTTGCTTCCTTCAGGAGAGGACTTACGCGACCGCTTCGTGCAGGCGGGACGCCTGCTTGTCCTTCAGCGGGCCGATGACCGACAGCGAGGGCCGCTGTCCCAGGATGTCGCGGGCGACCGAGCGCACGTCGTCCGGGGTCACCGACGCTATCTGGGCCAGCATGTCGTCGACGGACATCTGCTCGCCCCAGCACAGCTCGCTCTTGCCGATACGGTTCATCAGCGCGCCCGTGTCCTCGAGGCCCAGGACCGTCGAACCCCGGAGCTGGCCGATGGCGCGGCCGATCTCGTCGTCGGACAGGCCGTGCTCGGCGACGTGGTCGAGTTCGTCGCGGCAGATCTTGAGCACGTCGTGGACCTGCGAGGGCCTGCAGCCCGCGTACACGCCGAACAGGCCGCAGTCGGCGAACCCCGAGGTGTACGAGTACACGCTGTAGGCCAGGCCGCGCTTCTCGCGGACCTCCTGGAACAGGCGCGACGACATGCCGCCGCCGAGCGCCGTGTTCAGCACGCCGAGGGCCCAGCGGCGGTCGTCGGTGCGGGCGAGGCCCGGCATGCCGAGGACGACGTGTGCCTGTTCGGTCTTGCGGCCGAGGAGTTCGACGCGGCCCGCGGTGCGGATGGTGCGGCTGCCGTCGCGCGGAGCGATGGGGGCCGCCGCGTCGTTCTTGAAGGCGCCCGCCTTCTCGAAGGCCGCGCGGACCTGTCGTACGACCTTGTTGTGGTCGATGTTGCCGGCGGCCGCCACGACCAGGTGGGTCGGGTCGTAGTGCTTCTTGTAGAAGCGGCGGATGCGGTCCGCGGTGAGGGCGTTGACCGTGTCGACCGTGCCGAGGACCGGACGGCCGAGGGGATTGTCGCCGAACATCGTGTGCGCGAACAGGTCGTGCACACAGTCGCCCGGGTCGTCCTCGGTCATCGCGATCTCTTCGAGGATCGCGCCGCGCTCGACGTTGACGTCCTCTTCGAGTATCAGCGAGCCCGTGAGCATGTCACAGACGACGTCGATGGCGAGCGGGAGGTCGGTGTCGAGCACGCGCGCGTAGTAGCACGTGTACTCCTTGGCCGTGAACGCGTTCATCTCGCCGCCGACCGCGTCGATGGCGGAGGAGATGTCCAGCGCACTACGGCGGGTGGTGCCCTTGAAGAGCAGGTGCTCCAGGTAGTGCGTGGCGCCGTTCAGGGCCGGGGTCTCGTCGCGGGAGCCGACGTGTGCCCAGATGCCGAAGGTCGCGGAGCGGACCGAGGGCAGGGTCTCGGTGACGATGCGCAGGCCGCCCGGGAGGGTGGTCTTGCGGACCGTGCCGATGCCGTTCTCGCCCTTGATCAGGGTTTGGGTACGGGCGACGGCCCGCGCCTCCGAGGAGGTGCGGGCCGTCGCCTTGAAGCCACGGGGCGTCACTTGTCGCCGTCGTCCTTCTTGTCATCGTCGTTGTCTTCGCCCTCGATCACAGGGATCAGGGAGAGCTTGCCGCGGGAGTCGATCTCGGCGATCTCGACCTGGACCTTCTGGCCCACGCCGACGACGTCCTCGACGTTCTCCACGCGCTTGCCGCCCGCGAGCTTGCGGATCTGCGAGATGTGCAGCAGACCGTCCTTGCCCGGGAGCAGCGACACGAACGCACCGAAGGTCGTCGTCTTCACGACGGTGCCCAGGTAGCGCTCGCCGACCTCCGGCATGGTCGGGTTGGCGATGCCGTTGATCGTGGCGCGGGCGGCCTCGGCGGCCGGGCCGTCGGCGGCACCGATGTAGATGGTGCCGTCGTCCTCGATCGTGATCTCGGCGCCGGTGTCCTCCTGGATCTGGTTGATCATCTTGCCCTTGGGGCCGATGACCTCACCGATCTTGTCCACGGGGATCTTGACCGTGATGATCCGCGGGGCGTTCGGGGACATCTCGTCCGGCGTGTCGATCGCTTCCATCATCACGTCGAGGATGTGGAGGCGGGCGTCACGGGCCTGCTTGAGGGCGGCGGCCAGGACGGAGGCCGGGATGCCGTCCAGCTTGGTGTCCAGCTGGAGCGCGGTCACGAACTCCTTCGTGCCGGCGACCTTGAAGTCCATGTCGCCGAAGGCGTCCTCCGCACCGAGGATGTCGGTGAGGGTGACGTAGTGCGTCTCGCCCTCGATCTCCTGGGAGATCAGGCCCATGGCGATACCGGCGACGGGGGCCTTCAGCGGCACACCGGCGTTCAGCAGCGACATGGTGGAGGCGCAGACCGAGCCCATGGACGTCGAGCCGTTGGAGCTCAGCGCCTCGGAGACCTGGCGGATCGCGTAGGGGAACTCCTCGCGCGTCGGCAGCACCGGCACGAGGGCGCGCTCGGCGAGGGCGCCGTGGCCGATCTCGCGGCGCTTCGGGGAGCCGACACGGCCAGTCTCACCGGTGGAGTACGGCGGGAAGTTGTAGTTGTGCATGTAGCGCTTGCGGGTCACCGGGGAGAGGGTGTCCAGCTGCTGCTCCATGCGGAGCATGTTCAGGGTGGTGACGCCCAGGATCTGGGTCTCGCCACGCTCGAACACCGCGGAGCCGTGCACGCGCGGGATGGCCTCGACCTCGGCGGCCAGCGTGCGGATGTCGGTGACACCGCGGCCGTCGATGCGCTTCTTCTCCTTGATCACGCGCTCGCGGACCAGCTGCTTGGTGAGCGAGCGGTACGCGGCGGAGATCTCCTTCTCGCGGCCCTCGAACTCCGGCAGGAGCTTCTCGGCGGCGAGCGCCTTGACGCGGTCCAGCTCGGCCTCGCGCTCCTGCTTGCCGGCGATGGTCAGCGCGGAGGCGAGCTCCGGCTTGACGGCGCCGGTGAGCGCCTCCAGGACGTCGTCCTGGTAGTCGAGGAAGATCGGGAACTCGCCGGTCGGCTTGGCGGCCTTCGACGCGAGGTCGGCCTGGGCCTTGCAGAGCACCTTGATGAAGGGCTTCGCGGCTTCCAGACCGGCGGCGACGACCTCCTCGGTCGGCGCCTCGGCGCCGCCCTTGACGAGCTGGATGGTCTTCTCGGTGGCCTCGGCCTCGACCATCATGATCGCGACGTCGCCGTCCTCCAGGACGCGACCGGCGACGACCATGTCGAAGACGGCGTCCTCGAGCTCGGTGTGCGTCGGGAAGGCGACCCACTGGCCGTTGATCAGCGCGACGCGGACGCCGCCGATCGGGCCGGAGAAGGGCAGACCGGCCAGCTGCGTGGACGCGGACGCGGCGTTGATCGCCACGACGTCGTACAGGTGGTCGGGGTTGAGCGCCATGATCGTGGCGACGACCTGGATCTCGTTGCGCAGGCCCTTCTTGAAGGACGGGCGCAGCGGGCGGTCGATGAGGCGGCAGGTGAGGATCGCGTCCTCGGAGGGGCGGCCCTCACGGCGGAAGAAGCTGCCGGGGATCTTGCCGGCGGCGTACATCCGCTCCTCGACGTCCACCGTCAGGGGGAAGAAGTCGAGCTGGTCCTTGGGGTTCTTGGAGGCGGTGGTGGCCGACAGCACCATGGTGTCGTCGTCCAGGTACGCCACGGCGGAGCCGGCGGCCTGCTTGGCCAGGCGGCCCGTCTCGAAACGGATGGTGCGGGTGCCGAAGGAGCCGTTGTCGATGACGGCCTCGGCGTAGTGGGTCTCGTTCTCCACTAGCGTTTTCTCCGATACTTTTCGTCTTTTGTCCTTGTCTGCCCGTGTGGCAGGAGGACCGTCACGGAGAAGCGCTCCACTGGTGCGGGCCGGTCTTCGATCGAAGCACCCGGGGCTCACTTTCCCCCGGGGGCCACTACCGAGGACCGGCGGCGGCGAGGTGCGCTTCTCGCTGTGTCGTACGTATTGCGTTGTGCTACCACACTACAAAGGGGCAGTGACACTCCGCATGTTTCCGTGCGTACGGACGGTTCCGCACGTACGGCAAAGGGAGCGGTCCCGACCCTTCGGGAACCGCTCCCCCTGCACGGCGTCCTACTTGGCGCCCGCCGCACCACGGCGGATGCCGAGGCGGTCGACCAGCGCACGGAAGCGCTGGATGTCCTTCTTCGCCAGGTACTGCAGCAGGCGACGGCGCTGACCGACCAGGATCAGCAGACCACGGCGGGAGTGGTGGTCGTGCTTGTGGGTCTTGAGGTGCTCGGTCAGGTCCGAGATCCGGCGCGAGAGCATGGCGACCTGGACCTCGGGGGAGCCGGTGTCGCCCTCCTTCTGGCCGAACTCGGTGATGATCTGCTTCTTCGTAGCGGCGTCGAGCGACACTCGTACTCCTCGTAGTCTTCATGGATGCCACCGAGTGCCCCCGGTCTTTGTCTCGGGGGAGCTTCCGTTACTCGGGAGGCGGGGATCCGCTGGGCGCGGCCTCCAGGGCCTACAGGTGAACCTGCGGGGGCTCCGGGGGTGCGTACACAAACGGCCGTCACACAGGGTACCAGCCGGCGGGGACGCTACTTCACGGCCATGCTCTCGATGCCCAGGACGAGATACACCCACTTGGGCTGCCCCTCGGCGGGCCCGTCGACCTTCTTGACGCCGAAGAAGATGCGGCCGTCCTGGACGACGATGTCGTTGTAGTCCGTCATCGTCATCAGATCGGCCTCCTGAGGGAGGTCGAAGTAGAGGTACGGGGTCTCCGTGCCGGTCCGCGGGTCCAGGCCGACCAGCCCCGAGGGCATGACGTGCTGGTCGCTCACGCGTACGGCGAGGAGACTGCCGCCGCTCATCCGGACCGGGTAGAGGAGGGAGCCGGGGCCGGAGTCGTACTTCTTGGTGGTCTTCCCGGTCGCGAGGTCGAAGCCGATGATCCAGTTGGAGTTGATCAGCTCGCCCGAGTCCTTGCTGCGCAGGAAGACCTGGCCGTCGCTTACCGCGATGGTCGGGCAGTCGTCGGCGGTGAGGAAGTCGTCGTACGAGCACTCGCCGACGTAGGTGCCGTTCTGGAGGCGGATGACGGCGCGGGGCTTGCCCGAGGTGTCGAGGGAGAGCATCTCGGAGATGCCGATGCCGCCGGCCTGGACGGCCAGTACGGGCGGCTCCGCGGAGGGGATGTCGAGGTCGCGGATGCCCTTCGCGGCTGAGTAGGTCCACAGGACCTTGCCGGTTCTCGGGTCCACCTTGCGCGCCTTGTAGGTGGTGGCGTCCGTCGAGTCGGCGGGCGCCTTGTCGTTCCAGCACTGCTGGCGGACGAGCAAGGCGCCTCCGCCCGCTGCGCCCATGTCCTGGCAGGAGCCGTTGGAAATCGTCTCCCACGCGCGCGTGCCGTCCTTCATTCGGTACGCGTCCGTGCCGCCGCCCCAGGTGACGACGACCGTACCGTGCACCAGGGTCACGCTGGGGGTGTCCTGGACGTCGCCGCCCGTCGCCATGCCGTGGCCGTCGCCCAATTCGGACACGGGGAAGTCGCCGTCCCAGATCTCACGGCCGTCGTCGAGGTCGAAGAAGGCCACGTGGTTGCAGAAGGCGTTGCCGCGGTCGTTGGCCCGGAAGAGCACGGCGGTGCGGTTGTCGCCGGTGACGTGCCGGGTGTAGCCGCAGATCGGGCCGTCGAGGGGGAGCTTCCACTTCTCGTCGCCGGGGGCGGCGTCGGTGCCTATGCGCAGGCCGATGACGGTCTTGTTGATGCCCTTGGCGAGGATCTTGTCCGTGGCCCACATGCCGGGCATCTGGTAGTGCTCGCCCGGGCTGAGGTCGTCCACGGAGAAGCGGAAGGCCATCTTTCCGGTGGGGCTCGCGGGCTTCTTCTCGACGGTCTCCCGGACGTCGAGCGGTCCCTGGCGGGTGGCCTCCCCGTGCGAGGTCTTCGTGCCGCCGCCGGCGCCCCACAGGAGCCGGCCGCCGGTGCCGAGTGCCGCGACCAGTACGAGTGCGAGCAGCGCCAGGAGCCACTTCGGGCGGCTCTTCGGCCGTGGGGGCTCCGCGGGCGGGGCGGGCTGGGTGTACATGGGCGGGGGCGGGCCGAAGCTCACGCGTGGGTCCTTTTCCTGTGGGGTTTTCCTGTGAACGGGGTGCGGCTCCCGTTGCAGTGCTCACGCCGACGCCCCACGCCCTGCGTGCAGGGTGTGGGGCGTTCAGGTTTTTCGCCGGGAGGGGTCTCAGTTCCCGATGCCGCCGCGGACCTTGCCGTAGATGTCGAGGACCGCCAGGCAGACGGGGACCAGGGAGAGCAGGACCAGCGAGTCCGCGAGGTCGAGCATGCGGCCCCAGAACGGGGACAGCCCCTTCTGCGGCACGATCAGGGCGATCGCGATCAGGAGCAGCACACCGGCCGCGACCGAGGCGCCGAGCCACAGGGTCCGTACGTTGACCGGGCCGTGGTTGTTCTGGAGCAGCTGGATGATGATGTCGGCCGGCGGCGAGATCGCGAGGCCGAGGACCAGCAGGCCGAGCGTGATGACACCGGCCACGAACAGGCAGGTGACCTGGGCGGTGTAGCGGAACAGACGCGCCCGCAGCATCGCGGCGAGGCCGGTGAACAGGGCCAGCAGCTGGGCCCAGCCGCTGTCGCTGAAGCCGAGCACCGCGCCGCCCGCGCCGACGATGACGGCGGCGCAGCCCCCGACCAGACCGAGCAGCAGTTCGTGGCCGCGGCTGGTCTGGGCGACGATGCGCTGGACGTCGACGGCCTCGAGGTCGCCCTCCTGGCCGTCCCGGCGCGCCCTGGCCAGCTCCTCCGGGTTGCGGAAGCCGATCGGCAGCTTGGCGAAGCGGGCCGACCAGCCGGGCAGGAACCCGACGACGGCCAGGGCGACCACCGAGGTGCCCGCGGCGATCTCGCGCGGTGCCGCGTCGGTGAGCACACCGCAGAACACGGCGAGCGTGCCGATCGCGGAGGCCAGCGCGGCGGCCACGAACGGGGCGTCGCCCTGCGGCAGCAGCATGATCAGCACGACGGAGAACAGCAGTACGGCGACGCAGCCGACGAGGAACTGGAGCCTTCCGGGGCCTTCGTGCGCGCCCTGCGCGATGACGCCGGAGCCCGCGATGAGCGCGTGCGGCAGTGCCGAGATCCCGAGAGCGACGGCGGAGCCCCGGTCGTCGTACACCCGGGCCCGTACTCCGGCGAGTGCCGTGAGGCCCAGTGCGGTCACGCCCGCGAGGATGCCCTGCAGGCCGTGCATGTCGTGCCGGATCGGGTCCGCGAACCAGAAGACGAAGCCGAGCATGACGAGCAGCAGCGAACCGGCGACGAGGCCGGCCACCCGCATCAGGTTGTCGTTCCAGCTGCGGATGTCCTGCTTGACGGCGGCGGCGATGGCGTCCACGACGTCGTCGTGAACGGCCGGCGGCAGGGAGTCGGCGAAGGTCCGCAGCAGCAGCACCTCGCCGTCCCTGACCCGGTGCTCCAGCAACGAACGGCTCGCGTCGAGCACCTGACCCTCGCGGGTCACAAGGTGATAGCCGGCAAGACTGGTGTCCGACTGGACCAGGCCCGAGAGCCTGATGATCTCAGGAAAGAGGTCCTGGATCGGCAGGTCCTCCGGCAGCGCGACATCGACTCGGCTGTCCGGCGCTGCGATGGTGATTCGGCAGAAACCTGTCGAAGTCCCCGTGCTCACCTGGTGTTCCCCCTGCTAGACAAGGCTGCTTCATGCAGTTCGTACAACGCGAATCGCCACCCTATCCCTTGCCGTACGGGGTGTTGGGGCGCCCTCCCTCAATTCTCCCCGTACCCCCTCCGCATCTCCATCCTCCTGGCTCTCCTGCGGCCCGGGGGCATCAGTAGGATCGACGACTGCACGCGAAAGACGCCTACGCGAACGGGAACACGTCGCGGTACACGGGGGCGTCGATGCCAGGACGTTTCAATCACGAAGGATGAGTGCATCGGTGAGCGTCGTCATCATCAAACGGCCACCGCGGATACCACCCCCGGTGGTGCCGGACGGCGAGGTCAAACTGGAGACGCCCCCCGAGATCCCTCGTGAGGGCGACGAGAGCATGCTGATGAACCTGCTGCCCATGATGGGCATGCTGGGTTCCGTCGGGTTCTTCTTCATGCCCAACCTCCCCCCTTACATGAGGGTGGTCGGCGGGCTGATGCTCGCCTCGACGCTGGCCATGGCCATCGCGCAGTTCGCCAAGTCCCGGCAGGGCGGCGGCGCGGGGATGGCACAGGACCGTCGTGACTACTTCCGCTACCTGGAGCAGGTCCGCAAGGACGTGCACAAGACGGCGGAACTGCAGCGGCGCAGCCAGCTCTTCCAGCACCCGGACCCGGAGCAGCTGTGGGCGGTGGCGGCCGACGGCAAGCGACTGTGGGAGCGGCGCCCGACCGACGCGGACTTCGCCTCCGTACGGATCGGCCGCGGCGTCCAGCAGCTCAACACGCCGCTCGTGGCCCCGGACACGGCGCCCAAGGAGGAGCTGGAGCCGCTGACCGCGGCGGCCATGAAGGCGTTCCTCGACGCGCACGGCAGCCTGCACGACCTGCCGGTCTCCATCTCGCTGCGCGCCTTCTACCACGTGACGATCTGCGGCGACACGGACACCGTCTACGCCAACGCCCGCGCGACCATTTCCCAGTTGGCGACGCTGCACTCGCCGGAAGACCTGATGGTCGCCGTGGTGGCACACCCGTCCGCGGCGGCGGACTGGGACTGGATCAAGTGGCTGCCGCACAGCCAGCACCCGAAGGCCAAGGACGGAGCGGGCTCGTCCCGGCTCCTCTTCGACGACCTCGGGGAGCTGGAGGAGGCGCTGGCGGGCCAGCTGGACGACCGGCCCCGCTGGAACCGTGAAGCGACCCCCGTCTACGACCAGCCGCATCTGATCGTGGTCCTGGACGGCGGCACCGTGCCGCCGGACTCCGAACTCGCCAGTTCCGAAGGGCTCCAGGGCGTCACCTTCCTGGAGATCGCCCCGGGCGAGCTGGAGGAGGAGCTGCGTGCCGGTCTGACGGCGTATGTGAAGCCGGAGCGGATGCAGCTGTTCGTCGGCCACGAGTCGGCGTACACCGGCAAGGCCGATGTGCTGAACCCGGAGCAGGCCGAGTCCCTGGCCCGGCAGCTGGCGCCCTTCCGGGTCGGTTCCGCGGAGGAGGGCGAACCCCTTCTGTCCAACCTGGACTTCACCGATCTCATGGGCATCGGGGACGCGGGCACCGTCGAGGTCTCCCGCACCTGGCGGCCGCGGACGCTGCACGAGCGGCTGCGGGTGCCGATCGGCGTCGGCGAGAACGGCGAGCCGGTCATGCTGGACCTCAAGGAGGCCTCGCAGGAGGGCATGGGCCCGCACGGCCTGTGTGTCGGTGCGACCGGTTCCGGCAAGTCCGAGGTGCTGCGCACGCTGGTGCTCGGTCTCGCGGTGACGCACTCCTCGGAGACGCTGAACTTCATCCTCGCGGACTTCAAGGGCGGTGCGACCTTCGCGGGCATGGCGGACATGCCGCACACCGCGGCCGTGATCACCAACCTCGCGGACGACCTCACCCTCGTCGACCGCATGCGCGACTCGATCATGGGTGAGACGCAGCGCCGCCAGGAGCTGCTGCGCTCGGCCGGCAACTACGCCAACCTGCACGACTACGAGAAGGCCCGGGCCGCCGGCGCCGCCCTCGAACCGATGGCGTCGCTGGTGATCGTGCTCGACGAGTTCTCCGAACTCCTCACCGCCAAGCCCGACTTCATCGACATGTTCATCCAGATCGGCCGTATCGGCCGTTCGCTGGGCATCCACCTGCTCCTGGCCTCGCAGCGCCTGGAGGAGGGCAAGCTGCGCGGCCTGGACACCTATCTGTCGTACCGGATCGGTCTGCGGACCTTCTCCGCCGCCGAGTCGCGTACGGCGATCGGTGTGCCGGACGCCTACCACCTGCCGTCGATCCCCGGTTCCGGTTATCTGCGTTACGACACCGACACCATGGTCCGCTTCAAGGCGGCATACGTGTCGGGGCCGTACCACGGCGAGGGCCCTTCCCGGGTGCACCGCTCGACGCAGCTGCGGCCCGCGCTGTTCACGGCGGAGCATGTGGCGCTGCCCCCGCAGCCGGTGATCGAGGAGCCGGAGCCCGACAACCGCGTGGACGACGCGCTCGCCGACACCGTCCTCGACGTCCTCGTCGGCCGGATGGTCAACCAGGGGCCGCCCGCCCACCAGGTATGGCTGCCCCCGCTGGAGGAGGCGCCCTCGCTGGAGCAGCTCCTCCCTCAGCTCGCCGTCTCCCCGGAGCGCGGCCTGACCGCGCCCGACTACACGGCGCTCGGCCGGCTCAACGTGCCGGTCGGCCTGGTGGACAAGCCGTTCGAGCAGCGGCGCGACGTGCTGTACCGGGACTTCTCCGGCGGTGCGGGCCACGGTCTGTTCGTCGGCGGTCCGCAGTCCGGCAAGTCGACGCTGCTGCGTTCGCTCATCTCCTCGTTCGCCCTCACCCACACCCCGTCCGAAGTGCAGTTCTACTGCCTGGACTTCGGCGGTGGCACGCTGATCGCGATGGAGGACCTGGCGCACGTCGGCGGGGTCGCCAACCGTCTCGACGCCGAGAAGGTGCGCCGTACGGTCAGCGAGGTCGAGGGGATCCTGAACGCGCGCGAGGAGTACTTCCGCGCGAACAACGTCGACTCGATCCAGACCTACCGGCAGCGCCGGGCCGCGGGCCATCTGCCCGACCAGATCTGGGGTGACGTCTTCCTCGTCATCGACGGCTGGGCCACCTTCAAGACGGACTACGAGATGCTGGAGTCCACCGTCACGGAGATCGCGACGCGCGGTCTCGGCTTCGGTGTGCACGTGATCCTGACCGCGAGCCGCTACACCGAGGTGCGTCCCGCGCTCAAGGACATGCTGCAGAACCGCATCGAGCTCCGGCTGGGTGACCCGACGGAGTCGGAGGTCGACCGCAAGGTCGCGCAGAACGTCCCGGCCGCGGTGCCGGGCCGTGGTCTGACGCAGGACAAGCTGCACTTCATGACCGCGCTGCCCCGGGTCGACGGCTCCTCGGCGACCGAGGACCTCTCCGAGGCGACGTCGATCCTCATCCGCGGCATCAACGACAACTGGCAGGGCAACCACGCCCCGGCCGTACGGCTGCTGCCCACGCTGCTGTCCTCGGATCGGCTGCCCAAGGGGTTCGAGCACCCGGACCGCGGTGTCGCCATCGGTATCGACGAGTCGTCGCTCGCGCCGGTCTTCGTCGACTTCGAGACGGACCCGCTGTTCATCGTGTTCGGTGAGAGCGAGTCCGGTAAGTCCGCGATGCTGCGGCTGCTCGTCAAGCAGATCACCGAGCGGTACACGCCGGACCAGGCGAAGATCGTCATGGGCGACTACCGGCGTGCGCACCTGGAGGGTGTGCCCGACTCGCACCTGTCGCGGTACTGCGCCTCGGCGCCGGCCCTGACGGAGACGCTGGAGGGCCTGGCCGGTTCGATGCACCGGCGTATGCCGGGCCCGGACGTCACGCCCGAGCAGCTGCGCAACCGCAGCTGGTACAGCAGCCCGGACGCGTTCGTCATCGTCGACGACTACGACCTGGTGGCGACCGGCGTGAACCCGCTGGCCCCGCTCCTGGAGTACCTGCCGTTCGCCCGTGACGTCGGTCTGCGCATCATCATCGCGCGCTCCTCGGGCGGTGCCAGCAGGTCGCTGTACGAGCCCGTGATGCAGCGGATGCGCGAGCTCGGCGCCCAGGGTCTGGTGCTCTCCGGCGACCGGTCGGAGGGTGCGCTGCTCGGCAACATCACGGCGTCCCAGCTGCCGCCCGGCCGCGGGTACTTCCACACGCGGCGACGCGGTGGACAGCTGATCCAGACGGGCTGGCTGCCGGCCCGGTTCTGAGCGGCGACTGCTGCGGCACAAGGGGGGCGGTACCCGCGCGGGTGCCGCCCCCCTTGTGTCAGTGGGGGCCGCTATGGTGGCGTTGCCAGTGAAAACGAGAGAAAAGACAAGCCACGGGGGGCAGTTGTGTCGTCGGACTTCATGGACTCCGATCCCAAGGTCCTCAAGACCGAGGGCTTCAACATGTACTCGGTCGGCCAGGACTTCTCGAAGGCCGTGAAGGCCCTTCAGGACGGACTGACCGCGCTGGAGGGCACGGGCACCCCGCCCTGGGGTGACGACGACATCGGCGAGAAGTTCGGCGTCGCCTACACGGGTCTGCGCGACGGCATGTACCAGTCGATGGGCAGCCTGGCGGAGCGGCTGGCGGGGATGGGGATCGCGTTCACCAAGATGGGCGTGGCACACGAGCAGAACGAGGCCGACCAGCTGGACATCTGGAAGGCGACGACCACCGAGTACGACGGCCAGGTGAAACTCCCGCCCGGTGTAGCACAGGGCACGTTCACCAAGGCGCAGAACACCTGATCCCGTACCGGATGTGCGGTAGCCGACGGCACGGGCAGCACCCGCGCAAGTAGGGTGAGTCGAGTTCGTCGTCACATGTCAGGAAGAGGCCCCGCAGCATGACCGAGGTACGGAACAACGGGATCGAGACTCCGGCCGAGATCAAGGCGCGCAAGGAGCGGGAGCGGGACGAGCTGTACGCCCTCGACATCTCGGGGGTCGAGTGGCACAGCGCCCCCGGCACCGAGGAGGACGAGGAGCGCGTCGAGATCGCGTACCTGCCCGAGGGCGCGGTGGCCATGCGCTCCTCCCTCGACCCCGACACCGTGCTGCGGTACACCGAGGCGGAGTGGCGGGCGTTCGTACTCGGGGCGCGGGACGGCGAGTTCGACCTGGAGCCGGCGCCGCACAACGGCGGGGTGCCGGCGGACCGGGCCGAGTAGTACGGGGCCGGGGTTCCGTCTCGGTCACCACTCCGCCCGGCGCCTAAGATCGGCGTCGTACGCGAAGGCGTCCGCGATGGCGGAGGACGGGGACCCATGACCGGCTCGACCGAGGACTACGCACCGCACCCGCACACAGGCGGCCGGACCGCCGCGCTGCGCGCGCTCGCCGTATGGCGCACGGCTGCGCCCGACGCTCCGCGCGTGGTCGTGCTCACCGGCAGCTCCGGCAGCGGGCGTTCGCGGCTGGTCACCGGATTCCTGATGCTGTGCGACGCGGAGTTCCGGGGGCGGCTGCCGCTGGACGAGATGGATCCGTCGACGGTGCCGCCGGAGCTGCCCGCCCCGGCGGTCCCGGCTCCTGACGGGCTGACCGCGGCCCAGGTCCTGTGGCTGCTCGCCGACCACTACGAGCTGAAGGCCACCAGCACCGAGGAGGTGTTCGCCGAGCTCGCCGCGCTCGACGAGCCGGTGACCGTCGTCGTACCGGACGTCGATCGGGCCGGTCCGGTACGTGCCGCGGGCGAGCCCGCACGGCTCGTACGCGAGGTGCTGGCGCCCCTGGCCGCCACCGGGACGGTCCGGCTGCTGGCCGAGGTGGATCGCCCCCTGGCCGCCGAGCTGGCCGCGGGGCTGCCGCCCGGCAGTGTGCAGGTCATCGATCTCGACGAGCCGCAGTGGGCCGACCCCGAGGCCCTGGTGCTGCACGCCCAGGCGGCGCTGAATCCGGCGTTCGGCGCACCGGAGCTGCCGTTCACCGTCGATCCCGCCGCCCGGCTCGCCCTGGGGGCGGCCATCGGCCGCCGGGCCGGGACCAGTCCGCTGGTCGTCCAACTCGCCGTCCACTGCGCCTTGATGGCCCCCGAGGGCTTCGACCCGGCCGACGAGAGCCATCTGCCGGCCTCCGTCGGCGAGGCCCTCGACCTGCATGCCCGGCGGCTCGGCGCCGACCCGCAGACGCTGCGGCTGATGCTGGCGCCGCTCGCCCTGGCCGAGGCCGACGGCATCCCGGTGCACCTGTGGACCCGGCTGGCGAGCGCAGTCGCGGGGCAGGACATGAGCCGGGCCTTCGCGGACGGGATGCTGCTCGCCGGACCCTTCGTGCAACCCGAAGAACAGGAAGGGGACGACGGGCGTACGTTGCTGCGGCTGCTGCACCCGGCCGTCGGCGCCGAGATCCGGGCAGGCCTGCCGAGCGTCCGAGCGGCCCAGACACAGATCGCGATGGCCCTGCTGGAGGCAGTGCCGGACCAGGACTGGAGCAAGGCCGACCCGTACGTGCGCGACCACATTGCGGGCCACACCCTGGAGGCGGGCCTGCTGCCCCAACTCCTCACCGATCCAGGGCTGTTCGTGCATGCCGACCCGGTGTCGCTGCGCGCCGCCGTGGAGGCGGTCCCGACCGGGGAACTCGGCGCACCGGCCCGTACGTACCTGCGTACGGCACCCCTGCTGACCCGCACGCAGGTTTCCGTCGTACTGCGCGCCGCCCTGCTGGAGACGGCGTTCGTCGAGGACGGCCTGCCCGAGTACGCCGATGCCATCCGCGGCCGGCTCGGCCTCGACCTGCCCTGGCAGACGCTGTGGAGCCTGCCGGTCCCCGGTGTCAGCGCCGTGACGGTCGGCAGCCTGCCCCGGCCCGAGGGCGCGCCCACCCCCGTCGCCGTCCTTGCCGTACCTGCCGGCACGCCCGGCGCGCGCCCCCTCGGGGAGTCCGACTCTTCCGCGGTGCTCGTCCACCACCTCGTACAACCGGACGAGGTCGGCGACCTCGATCCCGGGCAGATCCTGCGCCCCTCCGAGGAGGAGCGGGCCGCCGCCCCGCTCGGCCTGAGCCGCGGCGCCGACTACCTGCGGGTCTGGGACCGGGCGAGCCAGGAGGTCGTGGCCGCGCTGATCTCCGACACACCCTTCACCGCTGCCGACCTGTCCCCCGACGGCATCCTCGTCGTCTCGACCGAGCGCGGGGCGAAGGCCCTGCGGATCCGTCCGGCGGCCCCGGCGATAGCCTCGTAGCAACACCCGTCCCAGACGTTCGACCACTCACGTCGACCAGTCGTCCCGACCCGTCTCGACCAGTCATTTTCGAAGGAGTCTCCCCTTGACCAGCCAGGAGCAGGCGGCGGCGCAGGGCGCGAGCGCGCCCGCCGGTGCCCGTCCGGTCACCGGCCCGGGCAACACCGCCGTCTTCACCTATGTCGACCCGGCGAACGGCGAGGAGACCACCCTCTTCAAGAACTCCGGCCCGGGCCTTCCGCCCGCCGAGTACCAGGCGTGGGCCGACCTGCGGCGGTTGAACGTCCCCGTCGACAGTGTCGTCGCCGTCCACACCGACCTGCGTCCGAGCCTGCTCCCCGGCGGCTACACGTCCGAACTGCTCAGCTCCTTCCGCAACGCCGAGCTCTCCTGCTCGCAGACCTACGGAGCCCGTCCCGAGGAGCGCGCGGAGGGTGTCGCGGCGCTGGTCGCGCAGGTCGAGATGCTGCACCAGGTCGCGGGCCGGCAGCCACCGCCGCGCCCGCACCGACTGCCGGTGCCGACCCGGGTGGCGCCCGCGGAACCGATGCGGGACGTGGCCCTCGGCCGGCACCTCGTCGAGGTCTTCGGCGAGGACGGCGTACGCCGCTACGCCGCCGACGACGTCGCCGAGAGTCCGCTGCCCGAGACCGCCAAGGCCACCCTCACCTGGGCGGGGCTCCCCGCCGACCTTCCTCTGTTCTTCACCGCCGACCAGCCCGACAGCCCTCCGCGCGGCGGTCTGTTCACGGACGTCGCCACGAATCTGCGCGAGCGCCGGAGCCCGGCCGGCGAGGAGAAGATCGGAGTTCTGGCGCACCTGGCCCGGATCGGCTACGACGGGGTCGCGGTGATCGCCGTGCAGTGCCTGCCCGGCACGACGGAACCGGACGGCCTCGGCGCGCTGTGGGCCGTGGACCCGGTCACCGCCGACTGCCGCTACGTCAACGTCTCGGCGGCGGCCTTCGCGCGCTCCCTGGCGCTGCTCACGACCGTACGGCGGCGGATGCAGGGCCTCGACCCGGTCGCGGCCGGCGCCGAAGTGGCGGCGCTGCAGGAGCAGTTGGTGGCCGTCGACGCGTCCGCGCTGGCCAACGCTGAGACCTGGTGGTCGCTGATCGTCGAGCAGATGTGGCATGGGTTGTTCTGACCGGTTCCGGTCGGCCCTCTGGAATTCCCCACCGAGCGAAACGAGGAGAGAACCCGTGACCTCCGACAACCCGGCCCCGCCGACCACCCCCGAGCAGGCCGTCGAGATCGTCCGCGACCGCTACGCGGAGCCCAAGCTGCCGGACGGCACCCCCGCCGAGCTGCGCGTCGAGGAATTCGACATCGGCTACCTGGTGTACGCGGTGTTCCCGCCGGTCACGGACGCCGCCGGCCGGCCACAGCCCGCCCCGCCCGGCGGCAGCAAGATCGTCGTCTCGAAGGAGACCGGCGAGACCGTCACCGTCCCCAACTACCCGACCGAGGCGGCCATCGCGCTGTACCGCCGGCAACGCCAGTGACCAGCGGCGAGCAGTGATCAGTACAGCGAGAATCCGCCGCTGTGCCGGCCCTGGTTCCGCTTCCCCGAGCGCGAGGCCTCGCCCAGCGGACGCTTCGGCTCGGACGGCTCCGAGGAGGGGTCCGCGTCCGTCAGCGGCTCGCCGTGCCTGATCCGGTCGCGCTCCTCGTCCGAGAGCGACTCCCACTGGCCGCGCAAGGAGGCCATGCCACCGCCCAGGGCGTGCGCCACCCCGGGGTCGTCCAGGGCGTCACGCAGGGGCAGGCGGCCGGAGAGCAGCTTCTTCGCCGCATCCTGCAGGTCACTGCTGACGCCTTCGGTCTCGGTCAGCTTGCGCAGGGCCGAGTTCAGCGAACGAATCTGTTCCGGTTCGAGCGCCTCGTCCAGAACACCGCGGTCCGTCGAAGTGCCCTGCGGGTCGGGTGAGTTCTCCGGTCGGCCGGTCATGTCGCGTCTCCTCGCTGCCCTCGTCTCACGGACACCCGAAGTATCCCCCGTCACTTACGGACGCCATGCTGCCCCCCACCGGTCCCGTCCGCTGCGAGGGCACCTTCGCGTCCGACGACGGCAGGAGCACGCGGCATGATCGGCGTGGGGCCGGCGGGAGCCGGGGTATCGTTCCTGCTCAGCGACTTTGTATGACCGGAGCGCCGGAGGACGGCCCTCGCCGGTCAACTTCTCGTCGAACTCTGTTCGTTCAGTCAGCCACGCAGTCAACCACGGGGTCCCCCAGGCATGTCGACGCCTCCTCCGCAGTACCCGAACCAGCAGCCGTACGGGCAGCCGCAGCAGCCGTACGGATACCCGCAGCAGCCGCAGGCTCCGTACGGATACCCGCAGCAGCCGCAACCTCAGCCGCCTCAGCGTGGACCTCAACGCCCGCAGCCGGGCGGGCCGTTGCGGGTTGCGAAGGCCATCGCCATGGTCGTCGTGCTCTTCGGTGGCGTTGGCTACTACGTCTGGGACTACAACACCAGCCCCACGGGCGGCAAGGCGAGGGCGGAGGCTTCGGCGTCCGCGTCCGCCGCGGCTCACGACCCCGAGATCGGCGACTGCGTCAAGGTCAAGGATCCCAAGGGCGAACCGGTGACGACGGTCGTCGACTGCGGCTCTCCCGAGGCCGAGTACAAACTGGGTGAGATGGTCCCTGGCGCGAACATGGACTGCGGCTCCGAGTACGACTACGGCATCCAGTACCACCGCCGGACAAGCGGCTACACCTTGTGCTTCACCAAGGTCTGAGCTGGTCCGTGCTGCGCCGTAGGACCTGCAACGGTTTTGTGACAGCAACACCCTGAAGTTGCGGGTGGGTGAGTCCGTAAACTTTGCGAACGGCTGTACTCCTGCGTGACTTCCCTTGACGGATGAGGGAGTTGTACGGCCGTGTCGTCTGACGGGGGTGCTTTCTGCTGTGTCGATGATGCTGCCGGACGAGCTCGAGTGGGTTCTCGAGATGCTCGGCTACAACTGGCCGACGGCGGACGAGGACAAACTCAAGGACTCGGCCAAGCTGTGGCGGAAGTTCGGCGACGACGTCACCGAGCTGCACACCACGGCGAACCTCAGCGCCGGCCAGGTGGTCGCGCACAACGCCGGCGAGTCGATCGACGCGTTCACGAAGACCTACAAGAAGTTCGACGGCGGAGGCGGCGACGGCTACCTGGGCAACGCCGCCCAGGCCGCCTACCTCATCGCGAACGTGATGGAGGCCTGCGCCTACATCGTCGAGCTCGCGAAGTGGGCGGTGATCGCCCAGCTGATCGCCCTGGCCAT
The DNA here is from genome assembly GCF_000720765.1 of Streptomyces sp. NRRL S-646. GTDB lineage: Bacteria > Actinomycetota > Actinomycetes > Streptomycetales > Streptomycetaceae > Streptomyces. The sequence continues at coordinate 165,405 of NZ_JODC01000017.1, read as the reverse complement.
CGAGATCGCCGCCGCCCAGGCCGCCGCGCCCTTCACCTTCGGCCTCTCCGAGGTCGGCGCGCTGGGGGCGACCCAGGTCACCCGGCTGATCGTGCGCCGCCTCCTCGACGAGCTCAAGGAGGCGCTGCTCAACGCGATCGTCGAGGCGATGAAGGAGCCCGCGATCTCGATGATCGAGGCGATCATCACCGACCTGATCCGCCAGACGGTGAACGTCGGCTTCGGCGCCCAGGAGGGCTACGACCTCGGCGCGACCGTCAAGGCCGGCGCCGACAGCGCCTGGGACGCCATCAAGCAGACCCCGCAGACCCTCGCCGAGGGCGTCCGCGACAGCCTGGGCGAGAAGGCCGGGCACCGCGCGCACCATGCCATCGACAGCCGGATCGACGGTCATGGCGGGGGTTCTGAGGGCGGGCACGGGGATGGAGACGGCGACTCCGACTCGTCCGATGGCGACGGGGACTCCAACGCTTCCGACGGTGACAGGGGCTCCAACTCATCGGACGGTGAGGGGAGTTCAGATTCGTCTTCCGATTCGTCCTCCAGTTCCTCCTCCGACTCGTCTTCGTCCAGCTCCGACTCCAGCTCCCACTCCAACGGCTCCGACTCGTCGGGGTCTGATTCCTCGGCGTCGACCCGGGCGGGCAGCAACACCGGAGTGAACATCGGCGGCGGCATATCCGCCGACACCGGCGGCAACGGCATCGGCGCGCCGGATCTCGGAGCGGGGCCGGGCTCGGACTCCGGATCGGGCTCCGACTCGGGGGCCGGGGCCGACTCCGGGGCGTCGAGGCCGACGCTCTCCCACTCGGGTCCGACGCTGTCCGACTTCGACGATCCCTCGCCCAGCGGAGCGTCGTCCGGTGGCTCGGACTCCGGGGGCGCGTCCGACGGTCCGAGTGCCTCCGGTCCGTCCCACTCCGGCGGCGGCTCTCCGGTGTCCGGCATTGCCTCGCCGACCGTGCATTCCGTGTCGGCCTCCGCTCCGTCAGGGGGGACTTCTCCGTCGCCGTCGACGGGCGGCCACGGCGGAATAAGCACCAACATCGACAGCCTGGCCGCCAGCACCCCCACCCACACCAACGCGGCGCCCACACCCTCTCCGACGACCGGTGATCCGTCCTCCAGCGGCGGGGGCGGGGGCCGGGCCGACGGTGGGTCCGGCATGCCTACGTCGCCCGTGGCGCCCTCTACGGCGGGTGGGATGGGCGGCGGCTCGCATCACAGCGGGGGCACGTCCGGCAGCAGCACGTCGTCCGGGGGGAGCCCTAGCAGTCCTACGCCCAACTCCGCGGCGGCGAGGACCACTTCAGCCACAACGTCCGGTACGACGTCCCCCACGGGGTCGGGGCCGGCCTCCACGCCGAGTCCGACGTCGCCTTCGACGCCGCGGAGCACCACGACCGCGTCGGCATCAGCGACGGCGGATGGTCGCGTTGCCGGTGGAGCGGGGATCCGTGTTTCCGGTACGGGTGACGGGCGCGTTCCCGGTACTCCGGACGGCCGTACTCCTGGCCCTTCGGACGGGCGGACTCCTGGCACGCCGGACGGACGGATACCGACCCAGCGCACGCCCGGGAGCTCGACGCCGGGTGACGGTACGACGCCGAGGAGCACGCCGGGCGACGGTACGACCTCCCGCGACACCCCTGGTACCAGGCCGGGCGACGGCACCACGCCCCGCAACACCACGCCGGGCGACGGCACCACGCCTCGCAACACCCCCGGCACGAGGCCCGGCGACAGCACCACGCCCCGCAGCACCACGGACCCGACCGGCAGCACTCGTACCAACATCCCGGGCCAGAACTCGAACACCGGCACCTCGAACCAGAACCCGTCGTCGACCCCGAGGACCACCTCGCCGTCCACCGGCACCTCCACGTCGACGCCCTCCACATCGACCGGCTCCGGTTCGGACCGCAACTCGACACCGAGCGACGGCACCTCGAACTCGTCGACGCCGAGCGGCCGTACGAGCTCGTCGGGCAACAGCCCCACCACGCAGGGCACACCCGGTACGTCCGGCACCCAGAACCAGCCGGGGTCGAACACCGGCACCGGCTCGACTCCCAACAGGCCGTCGCAGCCGGCGGGTGGCACGCCGAACACCCCGAACACCCCCAACGCCCCGCAGCAGCCGGCCGCACACCCCAACGGGCCGTCGCAGAACACCGCGCCGAACAACCCCCAGCAACAGCAGCACCAGGTGACCCCGGTCCCGGTCCACACTCCCATCCGCGTCCCGGGCGCCTCGGCGTCGCCGTCCCATGCGTCGGGAAGTGCCACGCCCCATGCGCCGGGCTCGCCCCAGGCCACGCCCGGCGACCCCAGTCACCAGCAACACCCGCAGCAGGACAGCCTGCAGGACATCCGCTCCGACCTGGACCACTACCCGGGCGGCCTCACCGAACCCGACCCCGCCGACCAGCAAGCGCTGGACAACGCCGTCCCGCGCAACGAGGACGGCACCCCGCAGCGCCACCCGGACCCGTTCGGCAACTGGTCCCAGCTGCAGAACGACGGCGGCAGCACCGTCCCCGGCCGCAGCAACAACTGCGCGGACTGCTCCCGGTCGTTTCTGGAGACCTGGTACGGCAATCCCCAGGTCTCGGCACCGCGCACGCTCGACCTCGACGAACATGGCAAGCCGAACCTCTGGTCCCCCGAGCACAACGCGAACGACAACCAGATCCGCTGGGCCGGTGCCGCCCACACCTACGCCGGCCCGGGCAACAACCCCGACACCGCCAACAACATCGCCTCCACCCTTCAGCAGGCCGGCCCCGGCTCCGCGGCGATCGTCCAGGTCGACTGGCCCGGTGGCGGCGGCCACGCCTTCAACGTCGTCAATCACAACGGCAACATCGTCTGGGTCGACACCCAGAGCGGAGAGGTCAGCCACGCTCCCCTCCACATCGACCAGGCCACCCACGTCTGGCACATCCCGTTGGACGCCAACGGCCACCCGATAGACACCTCGCAGCCCCACACGCAGGACTCCGAGAGCCACGACGACGCGACGCAGGCCGAGACCAACGACGCGTCCCAGCCGGAGAACTCCGAGAGCAACGAGCAACCGGAGAACGGCCAGAACGCCCAGAACGACGTCTCGGGCGACACCCCGAAGCAGGGCGACGACACCGAATCAGGGGACAACTCCCCCAAGTCGGCGGACCAGGCGACACCAGACGCATCGAACAACGCGGACCCCACTAAGCCGTCGACGGCAGAACCCAACACGTCGCCGGATCCGAAGAACACGGCGCCGGACCCGACGGTCGGCGAGCGCGCAAACGAGAACGGCGGACTCGAGGGCGAGAGCGACAGCCCGTCCGAACGGGACAGCACGCATGACGGCCACAAGCCGTCCCAGGACACTCCGGAAGGCCGACAGCCTTCCCCGGACGACAGCAACACGGGCCGTCAGCAACAACCGGAGCAGTCCCGCGAGACCCCCTCGGCACAGAACCGCCCGACCCCGGCCGAGACACCGACCAACCCGCACCAGCAGTCGCACCAGAACGAGGCGACCCACCCCGACGAGCAGAGCCACATCCCCGACAAGGCATCCGAGCAGCCGACGACGACGCAGAGTCCGTCCCGGACCGATGACTCTCCGGAACCGCGGCAGTCGCCCGCCCACCTCGCACCCGACCCCGCGGACAACGGCACCCCGGGCAGCTCCACGACTCCCACCCGGCCCGAGGCGGGCACCCCGCACGACCCCAGGACCAACCCGGAAACAGACACCACGGATCGTGGGGATCGGCGGCTACCGGCCGACCCGGCTGGTCAGCAACAGCACGGCAAAGACAGCGATGGCAAGGAGTCGGACGACGGCGACGGTTCAGGGGCAAAGGAGAAGAAGGCAGGCTTCGAACCTCATCCGGACGACTCACATCCACGCCTGGAACGTGAGCCAGGTGACAGCACCACCCTGCGGAGCGGCCTGCCGCCGGACGACGCACAGGTGAGAGTTCGGGAAACCAATCCTGTATTCCGGTTGCAGCACGACGAGGTCGACCATCAGCTGCAGGAATGGGCGAAGAACGGACAGCTCGCCCATGTCCTGCGAGTTGCGTCCGGCCAGGACCAGGACCCGAATACGTCTCCAGACCGGCCCAGGACCTTCACAGCAGAAGGACTGAACAAGGTTCTGCCGGGATTCTCGTCCCTGAACCGCGGCGAAAGAATGCTGGTCATCTCCACACTGGCCCGCCTCAGCCACTCGGCTCACGAACAGTACGGCGTGAACAGCAATCCGATGGACAACGGCCAGGGATCCGAAGGCGTGGCCAAGCACAAGAGGATCGGCCAGCCCGTCAGAGCCCTGATGGAGAGTTTCGGTAACCCAACGAAGCACAAGCCGGATCTGACCCAACGCAATTTTGCAGTCGTGGAGATCCAGCGGAACGACGGAACGGTCGAGTATGTGACGGACTCCTCGTTTCCGAATCGGAAGGGCGTTACCGGACTGCACTCGGAACGACATCTCGCCGACTGGATCGACGACGTCAACAAGGCTTACAAGCAAACCGGGCACGAATACACGATCACGTCCTTGTACACCGAACGCGAGCCATGCGGTGACAAGAAGGGCGGACTGAAGAGCGCCAACTGTTCGGACCTGCTGGGCAAACAACTGGCCGGCGTTCCGGTCTACTACAGCACCACTTACCGGGCCGACCAGGCGGTGGATGAACAACGAGCGGATCTGAGGAAGCAACTACAGGAACAACGCAGGGGTGAACTCGGCCTGGGCCCAAGACAGCCCCTTCCCAAACAGGTGAAGAGTGACATCGACCGCCAGATCGGGAATGCGTTCCCGTCCACTCCCGCCGAGAAGGAACGCGACCAAGAGATCAAGGAACGAGTCAATAAGGTCAGAGACCTGTGGAAGACAATCGCCCCGAGTCTCTAGAGTGGTCGCAATGTCCGTAATGCGAGACACCTCACTGAAAGTCAGCAGGGTCAGCCATGAGTCCTGAGATGCCCAACCCGTCACCTGTATCGCCGGAACAGGCCCTGGCCGAACTGACGGAGTGGCAGCGAGACGAGACTCGCGGAGTCGCCGAACTGGCCGGCCCCCCGGACTCGGGGCGGACCCGGACACTGCGCCGGCTGAACGAGGCTGCTCCCCACGCGATCTTCCTGGATGCCACCGGCCTGACCTCGGAAGACCTCATCGCGGAAGTCATGGGGGCAGCGGGGCTGAATGTGCCAGATGAGCGCCGCGCCGACTGGGGTCACGCTCTGCGAAAATCGTCCTTCGTGGGCAACTTGGTCGTCATCGCCAACGCCCAGCGCGCAGGCCGCACCCGGCGCTCCTCTGAACCTGATCGGATGGTGCACCGCTTCGCAGTCGACCTGGCCGTGGCCGGCCAGGTGAAGGTCCTGATCGAACGGGACCTGCCCGACGTCAGGAGATGGCACAGGAACCGGGTGGTGACCCTCCAGTCGGCCAAGGAAAGGAAGGCGCCGGAGAACCAGCTCGGCGACGCTGCCACCGAGGCGTTGCGAGCCCTCGCTCTGGCCGAAGTGCGCCATGTCCCACTGACCGTCTGGAGGGCACTTGCCCACGCCCTGGAATCACAGACGGGCCGACCCGTCGATGTGACCACTGCCCTGCAGGCCGCAAGGAACCTGCTCGAGACAGATGCCGACGACCGGATCTCCTTCAGCGACGAACGCATCGCGGAAGCCTTCCGGCGCAGCACTGAACCCGAAGTCCTTCATGCGGTCAACGTGACATTCGTCGAGTGGCTACGGAGCCAGCCTCCGTCAGACGCAACGGGCCGATATCTGGCGCAGGGGCTGGCCATGCACGCTGTGCAGGCCGGCCAGTTCGATTCCGTACAGCGCTCCGGTCGTCTCGTGGCCCACCTCGACCAGGTCGCCCTGATCGACGCAGCCCATTGCGACGACGGCTACCGGATCGATTACGACTCCCCCGCTGGAGATGCGGTCAATCTGTGGATGTCCGGCGTCGATTCCCTGCCGCAGGGCGAATGGGCGTCCTGGCTCCACCTCATGAGTACAGTGCGCGGCGACCAGGAGACTGCAACCGACATCGCTGCTTCCGGACAGCAACTTCCGTGGCGGGTGCGCTGGGCACACTGGCGGCCACCGGGTGGCATGAGCGCCGCTTTCATCCGGCCCGGCCCACTGAGCGGTCTCACCATTGCTCCCGATGACTACTGCCCCGGGCGAACGGCAGTGGTCGCCCAGGGTGACTGGGACCGGCGGTACCGCGTATGGGATGCCGAGAGCGGTGAGGCACTTGCAGGTCCCTGGCCAGGCTCTGTGCCCGCGCCCGGAATGCACGAGCCGCTCTGGCTGCCCGACACCGACCGTGATGTCACCCCCACATGGGTCGACCTGACCGAGTACGACTCCTTGGGCGCTGCTTTTCTCTCTGAGCGGGTAACTGTAGGCGCTCTCACCGTGGTCACCGGCCTCGGCGGCATCTTCGCTGTCGAGTCCACCGGCTCCGAGGAAACGCCTGTGCTCAGTAGAGTTCACGGTGAGCCGATGTTCGATGACGGCAACTTCGTCTGTGCTCTGCAGGACAGAACGGCACCACCCCGAGGTACCTACGACCCCGACCTCTTCGAACCGGGCGTCGTGCGTCGCCTGCCTGCCGAGAGACTTCCAGACGGTCTCACAGATGCGGAGGCACGCCGTTTCCTCACCGTTGTCGGCCTGCCTGCTTTCGAAGGCGTCGAGATGATGCTTGCGGCTCTGGACGAACACGGCTTGCCTCAGCTGGATACCGAAAGTCTCCCCGCCGGTGTCCTGCAGGGGACGTACTACAGGCTGGGTGTGTGGGGCGGCGGAGAGGTTGTTCTCCACGGTTCCACGGGCCGGGTCTTTCTGCTCTCCGATGGCCTTTCGAGCAATGCCGACTACGACTACGACGACGAAGACGAATTCGAGGACCTGGAGGATGACGGCCTCGATGAAGAGGGGAACTCCGAAGAAGGAGGCGGCCAAGCCGAGTTGATCGCCGGCAGTCTTGCATCGTTCATCGATCTGCTCCAGCACTATGCCGTCTCCCGGTGCATGCTGGCATCGGCGGGCAGCAGGCATGAACGTGAGGCGATCAGGAACGACTTGGAGCTCTCGCTGTCCAGCATCGACGAACCGGGCACCGCTTCGGGCACGTGGATGGCCGACTTCCAGGAGACGGACTGAGCCGCCGGGTGATCGGCTCGTCCGTCATGGTTCACCGCTTCCCGTTGAGGACCGCCACGGCATCGCGGTGCTTGAGACGGACGCGGACGTACTGGGCACCACGGCGCGCAGCCCGTAGGACTTGAACGCCGGGGAAGCAGGCGGCACTTGCGGGACGTCGCCCGACGGCACCCTGTCCGGGGGTGGCCTGCCCAGCGGTGTAACCGCCACGGCGCAGGCATCTCCGAACCGGGCGTGAACGGCTTCCAGCTGTGTCGCCCCTCGGCTCAACGTCCTTCACGCAGCCCGCTCCAGCTCCACCGTCCCCCTCCTGATCTCACTGATAGCTTGCTGCTTCTGCCAGTTACCTCCATTGCCTCCACGGGGAATCATGAGCCAGCCGCCGTTCCAACCGCCGCCGCAGCCACCGCAGCCTCCACAGTCACCCCAGAACTACCCCAACCCGTACAACCAGCCCGCCCCGCCGCAGCAGGCACCGGGGTTCGGGCCGCCGTCTCCCCTGCAGCCCCCGATGCAGGCCGGGCCGCCGCCCGTACTCGGGCAGCCTCCGATGTCCGGCGGACCGCAGCCCGTCCCCCAGGCGCAGCCGCCGATGTACCCGATGCAGCCCGCACCGCCGTTCCAGGGACCTCCGTTCGGGCAGCAGCCGAACGCGAGCGGTAACCCCGCCGGCGCGGTGTTCCTCGGGTTGTTGGTGTCCTTCGTCGTCTCGCTGCTCTTCAGCGGTCTCATCGTGGTCGTCGGCGAGCACTTGACGTTCGCCACGTCCACCACCCTCTACTTCGCCCACGCGCTCCTCAACGGAGCGATCGTCGGCGCCTTGATCGGCAAGGTGGGTCACCGCAGCAGCGGCGCCCGGATCTGCGGAGCCGTCATCGCCGCGCTCGGCGCCTTCTTCGGCTGGGCCAACTCCCTCCCGATGTACATCGCCAAGCAGGAGGGGTTCTACGGGATCAAGAACATGCTGGAATACAACCCCTTCCTCCCGGCCAAGGCCTGGTGGAACGACGAAGCCAGCGGCGGAGTCGACTGGACCTCCCCGCTCGGCCTCGTGCTCGCCGCAGCCGCCGCCTGGGGCATCGCCTACCTCATCGGTAACCAGCGCCGCCAGGCGTGACCGGTCCGCCGCTGTGCCGCCCTGCCTCAGTGGAAGGCAGGGCTGTCACCGAGACTCGCAGGGGCCACCGGGAGCGTACGCACGGATCCTCGCGCTGAAGTCCGGACTTCCTCCGGCCATGCCGATCCGGTGATCGCATAGCCTGCCGCCCATGCTGATGAACGACATGGGTGACGACAGCCGGGCACGACAGCAAACTCGCATCTGGCGCAACGCGGCGACGCTCGCCGGCTTCCTCAGCTTCATGATGGCGATCAACGTCGCCTTGACCACAGTTCTGCCGGGCGTCTCCATTGCCATGCGTGTGGTGAGCGGAGTTCTGGCCGTGGTCAGCGCCGCCGGCACATGGCAGGCCGTGCGCAGCTATCGCAGCCGCAGTTCCAAGTACTTGGTGCTCTCCTTTGCGTGCTCTCTGGGGAGCCTTGCCGTGCTGCTGGCACTCCGCAGCATGGCCTGAACCGGTACTCATGAGCACCCACGCCCGCCCCGCGCAGGCCCCCGCCCTCGCCTGGCGCCGCTGGTCCCTGCTGGTGCCCACCCTGGTCCACACGTCGGCGGCACTGCCGGCGGCCCGCGTCTCCTTCGACGGCGACACTTTCCAGAACTGCCGGCATCTGGGCCCGTCGACGCGGACATACGTCACCGCCTGGGGCCGCCCCGGTCTGCGCGCCGACGGCTTTACTGCTCCTGCCGGCACTGCGCCGCAGGGACACACCGACGCGGGCAGCGGCCGGGAGCGGTACGGCAGGAGCGCACCGCCATGGCGAGCGCCTGGCTCATCCCGTCCTACTGCTGGTACAACTCGCCGCCCCGTACTGGGTGTACGAACCGGATCCTTCCGGCGGGCAGGACCGCTCGGGGCTGACCCTGCTTCACGACCGAGCGGCCACGGCTCAGCGCTGAGCCGACCGCTTCCCCTCGACGGAACCGTGCACGGGCGCGTCCCGCTCGGCGCGCTCGCGGTCCAGTTCGGCCTGCTGCCGCGCATCCCAGTCCGCGAACTGGCCCTTGGACTGCTGGCGTTCCGCGTACGTCTGGTCGTCGGCTGCCCGGCGCATCTCGTGGAGCCGCTGGTAGACGGCCTCGGTGTAACGAGGGTCCTGGAAAGCGTCCTTGACGTCGACGCGTCCGCTCAGCACCTCACTCGCCATCTCGCGCAGGGCCGGGTCGAGCGAGTTCGCGCCGGCGATGGTGCGCAGGGAACGGCGCAGTCGAAGGGCCTGTTCGGGGTCCTGGGCGATCCCCATGAGTTCCTCGTCCTGGATCTCCCGGTCCGCGGTCATGGGTGCTGCCGTCCTTCCTGTCGTTCTTGTTGTTCGCTGTCGGTGGTGCGCACGGCAGTGAAGGGCGTCAGCCGAACTCGCTTCGAGCCCAGTCCTGCGCGCCCCCCGAGCCGTGCGAGGAGCCGGAGCGCGCCGTAGCCGCGGACGCCGCGGTTCTGTTGGACGACGCCTGCGTGCCGTGCGCGGACCCGGAGCCCGCCGCGGAACCGGAGCCCGCCGCCTCGGAGGAGCTGTCCGCAGCCCCGCCGGACTCCCCGGAGTCGCCACCATGTCCGGACAGCGCGTCGACACCGTGCTGTACGCGGTTCCCGACCGCCCCGGTGACCTTCTCCGTCGCCTGGTCCACGGCGTTGTCCACGTGCCCCTGCACGTCCGTGTAGCCGGCGAGGGTCGATCCATCGCCGCCCTTGACCTCGTTCTTGAGGCCGTCCAGGTATTCGCTACCCGCCTTCTTGGCGACGTCCGTCGTCTCTCCGAGGTCGATGCCGGACCGCTCGTCGAAGTGGGCCTCGATGCTCTGCTGGGCGATGTTCTGCGCCATTCCGACGGCGGCTTCCTTGGCCTTCTCCTTGGCCGCGTCCACCACCTTCTCCTGGACGAACTGCTTCGCCTCTTCCTTGATCTTGTCCTTCGCGAACTGCTTGACCTTCTCCTTGGTGATCTTCTCGAGCTGCTCCTTGGCGATCTTCTTGAGGGCGTCCATGGTGGCGTGCTCCATGGCCTTCGTGATCGCCTGCATGACCTCGGTCTTGAGCTTGTTGAGCAGCTCCCGGACGATCACCCGCGCGGCCTGGGTCGCACCCAGCGCGCCGACCTCGGACAGTCCGAAGGTGAAGGGTGCCGCCGCCTGCGCCGCGATGATCTCCACGGCCAGGGCGATGAGTTGCGCGATCACGGCCAACTTCGCCGTGAGGACGGCGATCGCGGCCGCGTCGAAGGCGAGGGCGATCACCTCGCACGCGGTCTTCGCGTCCGGGATGTAGCTGTCCTGACCGTTGGTGCCCGTATAGGCGCCCCAGCCCTTGGTGAATTCGTCAACGGCCGTACCGGCGTTGCTCGCCAGGACGGTGCGGGCGAATCCATCGCCCTCCGTCTGGATCGTTTCGAGATCCTTGCCGAAGGCGCGCCAGGCCTCGGCGACGTCGTGCAGTGCCTGTTCGTCGGCCTCGGGCCAGCTGTAGCCGAGGAGATCGAGCACCCAGACAAGCTCGCTGGGCAGTGTGAGCGACATGCCAATATCCCCGAATTTAATTAGAGTTGGCCCGAAATCCCGTCCATCAGAACATAGTTCGACGATTCCGATTCGTCGTAGTTATGCGCCATGTCCTGCAGGTTGTGCCCGATCTTCTCCAGCCGCTTCCCCAGGCTGTCCATCGATGTGAAGATTCCGTCGCGAACCGGCGTGTAGACCTGCCCGAAGATCTCCCCGAAATCCGCGTCCGCCCACGGCTCTCCAAGCCCTTCAAGGGCGTCCTGGAGCCGCTTGGAGGCCTTCGTGAAATCGCCTCCGAGTTCGGCGAAGTTCACTCCCTGCCTGCGGAGTACGTCGGTGTCCACATCAAAGGCGTCGAACGCCATTACTCTCCCCCGTACCGCTTGGCGCATTCATATAGGACGACAGGCGGATACCTTAGACTCCTCGCGCACGACCCGGCAAACCTCCAGTCAAGATCATCGAGCTTCCCAGGGGGACGACCAACAGTGGTGACAACACAGCCGCGTTACGGCAGCACAGGCAGCCTTTGGGTGGGAAGACTCGTCGGTTTGGGGCTGCTCCTCGTGGCCGTGGTCGTCGCCGTGGTGACCATTCCGGAACTGCGCAGTGAACTTGCCGGTGACGGCACCAAAGGAACCCTCACGGTTTCTTCATGCGAAACACACACGAGGACCCACTACGGCACGCACAGGCGTACGACACAGCTCGAGTTCAGCTGCACCGGAAACTGGACCGCGCAGGACGGCAGGGCCAGTTACCAGGACGTCGTGGTGAACACCTCTTCGCGTTTCGAGACCGGCGCGAAAATCCCCGTCGTACAAGCGGACGACACCTTCGAGCTGCCCGAGGACCGGGCGCCAGGAAAAGACGCCGCAATTCTCGCGTTCTGCCTCGCCCTGGTGGCTTTCGGCATCTTCTGCCTCCTCACCGGTTTCGGCGCCCGCAACGGCCCCGCGCTCTCGGACTCCTGGCAGCGTCTGCCGGCGGCGCGCGTCACCGGCCCCGTCCTCGGCGGCGTATTCGCCCTGGGCGCCCTGGCGGCGCTCGTCTGCGCGCTCGCCCTGTAACGCCCGCCCGTATCCCTCCTGAGGAACCCCAATGACACAAGTACACGGGAACGCCGCGACGAACGCCGCCGCACCGGGAGATCGGGCAGGCCGTGGCCGTCTCATCGGCGCAGGACTGGTCCTCGTAGGACTCGTCCTCCTGGCCCTCGGCGCCTACCTCGGCCCCTACACCTACGCCACGTCCACCCCGGGCAAGCTCACCGTCCAGACCTGCACCGTCGAGTACAAGTACCGGAGTTCGTCGAGCAGTTCGAGCTCGCGGAAGAAGACCAAGACCAGGTGGTGCTACGGCACCTTCACCTCCGACGACGGCACCGGCAAGGACCTCAACGCCGAGCTCAAGAGCGACGCCCTGTACACCCGGGGCCACGTCATCGAGGCCCGCCGGACGAGCGACACCTCGTACATGCAGGACCACGGCTGGGCCCGCGCCATCGCCGTCGGCTGCGCCTGGGGATTCGGAGCCCTGATCGCCCTGGCCATCGGCCTGTTCTGCGCAGTCACCGGCTTCCCCTACGGACAGGGCGAGAGCCAGCGCCTGTTCCGCACCACCCTGGTGACGGTCGGGGTGGGCGTACTCGGCCTCGTGGTCAGCCTGTTGGTGGTGTTCTTCACGTGACGGAGGGCCCGGCCGAGGTGGGCGCAGAGAGATGACGGTGGCACATCAAGTAACGGCTGCCCTACGCTGACCAAGAACGTTCCTTCTGTACGGGGTGAGAGCCGGGCGACCGGTTCTGGAGGAGACGGCGATGAGCCAAGCAGTCGATCCGAGGCTGGCGTATGCCCAGGTCTCGGCACCGGTTACGACCGCTGCACCGCAGCCCGAGCCGACACCCTCACCCTCTCCGGGCCCTCCGCCCACGCCTCCGCCGGCCGCGCCGCCGGTCTGGGGCGGTGACCCGGACGTAGGCGTCAGCTCGTCGTTCCTGCGGGGCAGGGCCAACGACTGCGACACCACTTCCGAGTTGCTCCGCAAGACCGACGGGGCGGCCGAGGACTCCTTCCGCGACCTGGCGAAGGGGGCAACCGGCTGGTCGTTCGTCGACAGCATCGACGAGATGCAGAGCCGCTGGGAGCTCCTGCTCACGCTCGTCACGGGCCGCCTGGACACGGCCGCGCAGAACTTCCGCGACAGCGCGGACGCGTACGACCGCAACGAGGTCGCGACCGCCTCGCAGTTCGCCGACCCACACGCCCCGAACCCGTTCCGCTGAGCCGGAGGAAGCAGCATCGTGGTCACCTTCCATCAGCTCATGGAGCTCGACGTGAACGCGCTGGAGACGTTCAGCGACAGCTGGAACGCCATCCACCGCAAGATCAAGGACGCCCGTACGGAGTTCCACGACGGCGTGGTCAAACAGCTCCACCAGGACCACTGGCAGGGCAAGGCGGGCGAACGGGCACAGGCGTACTGCGACCTGATCCAGACGGACATCGACGCCCTGGACAAGGAAGTCAGAGCGCTGCGCGACTACGTCGACACGGAGGCCGACGGCACCAAGGGCACCGGCGGGGCCAAGGGCCTGCGGGAGCACCAGCTCAAGGCCCAGGGGATCCAGCAGCAGGCGCTGGAGAACGGCATGACGATCAGCGCCGACGGCCAGATCGAGATGTGCGTCGTCGACGACCCCGACGACCCGGACGTGCACAGGAACTACGAAGAGCACCAGCACATTGCCGACGACCTTCAGAAGCGGCTCAAGAGGGTCCTCGACGAGGCGACCGAGGACGACGAGTGGCTGGCCCGGCGGCTGAGAATCGCCTTCGGCACGATCCACAACTTCGAGAGCGAGAACCGCAGGTTCAACATCGCGGAACCGGACCCCAGGGACCACGAGATCCGCAACAAGCTCAACAACGTCGGCGCGGCCTTCGCCAGCCCCTACTACGACTACCCCAACGCCGCCGGCCTGATCCAGCACTACCTGGACGCCAGCGGCACAGACGTCGAGGTCGACCCGCAGACCCTCTTGGACCAGGTCCCGGCCTTCCAGAAGGACCTCGACAAGACCATGCGCACCGACGTCCACGGCCGCCCGGACGGCCCCTTCACCACCGAGTGGCAGAGCACCGCGCCCAACCCCAAGGACGGCCACAGCAGTTCGGACTGGTACTACGCCCTGAACCACTTCCAGTACCGGGTCACCGGCTACGTCCACAACGGGGAGGTCACGTACCGCGTCGAGGTCCAGAAGCGTTACGACTGGGGCATCCCCAGCGAGCACCGCAGCGACGTCGGCGGAGGCGGGCAGGAAATGGAACAGGCCGACATCGCACATCTCAACACAGTCGGTCTGGCACAGGACTTCAACGTCCGTGGCACTTCTGACGAGATGACGTCCTGCGCATGACCGGGCAACATGCACCCAACAGCGGCAGTCGCCGGAGCCGGGACGATCTCCGGGACGAGGTCCGGGACCGAGCGCCCGAGCAGGCTCCCGGCCGCCGCCGGGCGATGAGGTCTGTGCTGTGGATCTGGCTGGTGCTGGTGGGGGTTGTGGCCGTCGTGCTGACCTTCATCGTGGTTCGGGACTTCATCGAGTTCGACCATGCCGTCCGCCACCCCGAGGACGGCTTCTCGGACTGGCAGTGTGCGGCCGAGTCGGGAACATGCGCGCCCTGAGTCCTCGACGAGAGGGCCCCGACATGGTTCGGCCCGACGGGCAACTGCCCGCCGGGCCGCCGACTGCGTAACGGGGACTACTCCTTCGGCGCCTCTGCGACCGGCCCGGAGGGCACCTGCGCGCCTACCGGCTTGCCGAAGTCGGAGTACACCATGTCCTGCATGTCCTCACGGCTGCTGTCCTGCTTGAAGTAGTACGGCTTGCCCGTGGCCGCCACGTACCACGTGACCGACTCCCCCTTCGCCGTCATGATCACCGGCACCGCCTGCTGCCCGTCCACCGTGGTGACCTTGCCCTTGGTCACCTTGTTGCCGGCGTCGAGCGTGTCAGGGGCGGTGAACTGCTCCTGGTGGCACCAGCTGGCGAAGCCCTTCATGAGCGGGTTGCTCGGCGTACCGTGGAGCCACTTGTCAGCAGAGAGTGTGTTGCTGCCGAGTTCGGAGTTGAACTCCTTGACGATTGCCGAATCCGGCTTCGCCCAGACGTCGTTGCCCTTGCGAATGATCTGGAAGGTGCCCTTCGACATCTTGACGGTGCCGACGCATTCCGTGGCGGAGAGCAGCAGATCGGTCTTGGTGTCTCCCCGCGTCATCTGCTCCCGGAAGGAGCCGGCGCCGGCGTTGGTCTTGTGGCCCGAGTCGTAGATCTCCTTGGCGGAGAGCTTCTCGATGCCGTTCGGCTGGGCAGCAGGACTGGCCTCTGTGCTCTTCGAGGGCGTGGAGCCACCTGCGGACCCGACGGCATCGGTGTCGCCGCTGTTGCAGGCCGCGAGCGACACCATCGCCGCGGAGCAGGCGAGCGCGGCGGCGGCGCGCCGGAGGGACACGACAGACGTGTGCATGAAAACCCCGTGATTATTGATTGCGTGCAAACGTGCTTGATCATCTAAGCAAAGGCCTGTCCAAGGACTCCAACTAAGCGCCATATCAGCGGACTTATCGACCAAATCCCCTCCGGGCCTTCACGCCTCGACCTCGATCGGCGGGCGCATCACTCCGGCTACACAGGTGCCTGGGCGTACTCAGTTGTCGCCGCTGCGCAGGGGTGCTGGCCGTGGCAGGGGCTGACGCCAGTCGCCCAGCGTCACGAGGAGAAACCGGCGGGCAAGAGGACGTACTTCATCCCATGCCGGATCGGTGGCCAGGGCTTTGGCCCAGAGCTCGGCGCGGCAGGAGGCATCGATTCCACCGAGGCGACGGCCGATGACCTGAAGATCGTGCAGATTCGTGGGTTCGAAGACTCCGCGCTCCGCCAGCCCTTCGGAGGCCCGGCAGAGGAGCTCCACCTCTTCGACGACAAACTCCGTCTCCACCTCACGCTCCCCCAGCCAGGCAAGCTGATCCTGGGCATCGGCGAGAGGGTTCATACATGCAGAATGGCATCTGGTCACCGCCGGCCCGTGTTCACGGACCTCAGCGATACACGGCCCACACGCGTACGCGTCAGCCGAAGTCGTCCGTGGCCGGCGTGGGGCGGGTGCTGATGGTCTCGTCGTACGTCGGCATGTTTGTGCCGTAGGAGGTGCGCGGGTCGGGTGCCGCACCGACGGGCGGATGGCCGCCGGGGTCGAAGTCCGGGTGCCCGACGGGATGGCTTCCGCTCGGGCGCAGCACCGCGGGCATCTCACCGGGGGTGGCCTGCGTCGAGGTGTCTGTGCCGGTCTTCTCGAAGTCCTGGGAGACCCGTTCGTCGTTCCATTCATGGCCGTCAGCGGACGCCCTGAGGTTGTCGCCGCCGGCCTGGACACGGGCGTGCAGGCCGTCGAGCGCGGGCTTCCAGCTGTTGGCGATCTCCGTCAGAGCGGGTCCCATCGACCAGCCTGCGAGCGAGGTCCCCGCTGTGCCGGCCTCCCTGACCGCCTTGTCGGCGGGACCCTTCATGGCTCGGGCTATGCCGTCGCACGCCCCGGCGGAGGCGCGGAGCTCGGCCGGGTCGACGTCGGTGCGCTGGGACACGTCCGGTTCCTCTCGGGTCTTCTCGGTCGGTGCTACACAGGTCGGTGCTACTCGGACGTTCAGAAGTGCTGCTGCTTGACGCCGGGTGGGAGCATGCAAGGGGTGCGTACGGCAAAGGAGAGTTCTTGTGGCTCCGTCTTGCCCGAACCGACGGTGTCGGCCGTGACCATGTAGGAGTTGTTCTTGTTGCGAGCCCTGAAGATCATCGATGCATAGGCGCTCTTGAACTCCCGATACGAGGTCACCTCGTAACCCTGCTGGGACAGCTCCCGGCGGAGCGTCCTCGCCACACGTGTGTGTTCCGTGACGGGGGCCGGTGAGTTGACGTAGTAGAAGAGGCTGTACCGCCCGTCTTCAGCGACCTCATCGTTCTCCCCTATGCACGCCTCGAAGTGCACCTTGGCCGTGGAGGGGGCGAGTTCGACATCGGTGAGCCGAGCCATGTAGGCGGTGTAGTCCTTGGCCCACTGCAAAGCGGCGTCCTTCGCCATCCGAGGCAGCGGGGCGTTCGGATCCTCGCTTTGAGACATGCAACCTCCAGTCAGGAGCAGGGCGACAGAAACTGCGATCACCGCGCGAAGCGGGCGCTTACCCACCGGGGACAAAATCAGGCTGCCCTTCCATACCGGGATTCTCTTTTGGAATCTCCGCAGGCTGCTTCCCCGCGATGATCGCCCCTTGATTGGCCAGCGATTCGCTCCCCTTGTCCCAGTAACCGCTGTGTCCATGCGTGTCGACCTCGATGTTGTTGCCACCGAACACTCCCGTCATGGGGTTACGGCCAAGGGTGTAACCGGCGGTGTTGTTAGCAATGCCGTCATCCTCAGCCGTGGCGATCCACACGTGCTCCGGATCCATCTGCAGATCGGCCGCATGGTCCACCGTCATGCCCGGACTGCCGACCGCCACGACATCGTCCGCGCTCAGTCCATTGCCGCCAGCTGCGGCCGCGCCGACCACCGTGGTGCCGTAGCTGTGCCCGATAACAGTCGTGTGGCTCGGCGACCCATCATGTGACGCGTGCGTGCCCGCCACGAACTGGCGCAGGTCCGGAGCGGCGTCCTCGGCCCGCCCTCTCCCGCCGACGCTGTCGAAGTCGGTCAGCTTGGCCTCGGGGGCGTCGTAACCGAGCCAGGTGATCATCGCGACGCTCTCGCCCTTGGACTGCTGCTGGGCCGCCGATTGCAGCTTGTCGATGCGGTCGAGTTGGCCAGGCACACCTGTCATCTCCGTATTGGTACCCGGTACCAAGACCCCGGTGTGCGCGGCGGTGTCGGGGTTACCCATGGCGATGATGGCCCGGCCGTCGTCCTTGGAGTCGTAGCCAAGCAGGTACAGCTCCTTGCCCTTGGGCGCGCCATCCGCCTTTTCGAGCTGCTCGTTGAGCACCAGCATGTTGTTCAGACGCTGGTTGACCGTCTCCACGCTGTCACCGGGGAAAGATTCGGCGTAGTTGCCCGCCTCGGCCATATTGAGCTCCTGAGCGAGGGCCGTGCGATTCGCATCGTCGCGTACGTCCGACGGCAGACCGTCGGTCGCGCCGATCTCCTTCGGGTAGAGCGTGGTGTAGGTCTGACGCTCCTCGGGGCTGAGGGCCTTCCACCACTCGGCGGCGGCCTTCGGGTCGTTCTCGGGGACCTGCGGACCCTGTACGCCGATGGCCTTCATGGCGTTCCTGACGTCCTGGGAGGACTCGGCCGCAGCGTCATCGTTGAACGGGTCGGTGAGGATGTCCCCGTTCAGCTCCGCAAGGGCCTTCGCACCGTCGTTGCTGGCCTTCTGCGCGTCGGCCAGAGCCGTGTCGATAGCCGCACGGTGCTCGCCCAGCAGGCCGCTTCGATCGGCGATGATCTGCTGTGCGTCGGGGTCCTGGTGCGGCAGGCCGGCAGCCGTCGGGTCGCTGACCCAGCCGTCGCCGTCGACCTCGAAATGGTCCTCCTCCGCCCGCCGCACCGCGTTGCGGAGCTCCGTCTGGGCCGCCTCCATCCAGGACTTCGTGGTGTCCAGGACCTCGGCGACAGCCATCGCCTCCGTCTCGACCACACCGATCCGCGACTCGACGTCCTCCAAATAGAAGAGCGCCGCGTCGGCGTCGTCGCCCTTCCAGGAAGCATGCAGGGGTCCGGTGACCTGCCGACGGTGCCGGTCGGTGAGGGAGTCCATGGTCGTCGACAGCTCGCGCCACGACTTGGCCGCAGCTTCGAGGTCGGAGAAGTCCTGCTTCATCAGCCGAGAGAAGTCAGAAGCCATATCGGCTCCTGCCGGACCGGCTCAACTGCCCCTCAGGGCATGACGAGTCCACTCCAGTGGACATATGGCAACCCCCGTTGCTCCTGCTCACTCATGAGTTCGAGGCGCTCAGAATAGCCGAGGGGTTCATCGACGGGACAAGGCCTGTTTCCCTGGTCCGGTCGATGAGGTGACGTGGTGCTCGAGGCCGGGTCCGTTGGGGTGATGCAACCAGCGTTGCCTTCGAGGAGGGCGTTGACCGTGTCGCGGCGAGCAGCGACCAAGACTCGAAGGTCACTCAAGCGCCTCAGCGCCCACGCCAGCCCCTTCGTAGATTTCGCAGACGTCATCGCTCATCGCACAAGCGAACGATCATGCTATACGGGCCAGTTACAGGCGAGTCAGGGATCGCCGACATCGGCGTTTCGGCCAGGGCTGGCCGCACCCGGCGCCAAGGCCCTCCATGAACTGCCGTGCTTGGCATGGGGATTCGGGGGTGTACCGCTGCGCTGAGGACCCGAAATCGGTCGACGGTGCAAGCCGGGCTACCAGCTCGGGCCCGGCGCAGTTCAACCACCCAGGACCCTGGTCCACGACAACCTCGCCCCGAACGCCACCTGCTCCGACAAAGACCCCCTACCCGACGGGCACTCTTTACCTGCACGCACCATACGACAAGCAGATTTGACCATCGCTTGAGCAAACCATGTATGGTGCCGAGGAGGCCTGGGTGATCAGTCGAGTCGCCCGGGCCACATGCGTCCAGAGCCGAGCGGGGAGACACCGGCCCATGGGGGACCACTTCAAGACGGACATCGGGCAGCTCGAACAGTTCCTGGCGAGTCTGGAGAGATGCGTCGACGAGCTGAACGAGGCTCGGTCCGCCCTCGACCACGTGCGTGCCGACCAGATCGGCACTCCCCGGCTGGACGAGGCCTGTGACAAGTTCCAGGACGACTGGAAGTACGGGTCCGACAAGACCAAGGAACTGATCGACGAGATCAAAGAGGGCGTGAACGCCAACAAGCAGGGTTACGAAGAGGTCGAGGAGGCCCTGGAGAAGGCCCTCAAGCAGATCGCGGACAAGAGCACCTCGGGTGGCGCCGGAGGCGGTAAGTAATGGCCGCGAACCCGTATCCCAACATCGGCTGGAACCCCGTACCGGGCATCCCAGCCGAGGTCGCGAAGCTGCAGGAGAAGGCGGCCGCGGCCGCGACGGCCCTCGAGAACACCCACCGGCAGCTGACCAAGCTCACCGCCGAGAGCAGCTACTGGGAGGGCGACGCGGCGGAGAAGTTCCGCGAGAACCTCGAGGGCGACCTGCCGAAGTACCTCAAGAAGGCTGCCTCGGCTCTGCGTTCCGCCGCGACCCAACTGCACAACTGGGACGGCCAGTTGACCTCCAACCGAGAGCTGGCCAAGAAGTACGACGACGAGTCGGCCGAGAAGGAGGCCGCGGCCGCCAAGGCCAAGAACGCGTACGACCAAGCCGCCCAGCACCCGGACCTCAAGCTCGCCGACCAGACCTTCCCCTCCCAGGAGGAGGCCGACAACGCGACCGCACGGCTCCGTTCCGCCGAGCGGGACCTGAACGAGGCAAGCACGGCCCTCACCAAGGCCAACAACGAGTACGAGGCGCTCAACCGCAAAATCAAGGAGCTGGAGTCCGAGCACTCCCACGACGCCGAGATCATCGCCAAGGCGCTCGAAAGCACGGCGGAGAAGGCCCCGGACAAGGGCTTCTGGGAGAGCGTCGGCGACGTTCTCGTGTCGGTCGGGAACTCCTGGCGGAGCACGCGGGCACGATCGGCGCAATTGCCGGACTGCTCGCTCTCTTTCCCCCGCTGGCTCCGTTCATGGCGCCCATCGCGCTTGTGGCGAGCGCGGTGTCCATGGGCAAGAACCTGCTCGATGAGGACTTCCGCAAGAACTTGATGTTCCAAGGCAGCAAAATGGAGATCTTCTCCGCCTGGGCGTCCGTCGCCGGTGACACGGTCGGCATCATCCCGGGCGGCAAGGCATTGGGCCTCGCCGCCAAGGAGGGCTTCGAAGGCGCGGCTGACGGAGCCAACATGGCAGTGAAGACCTGGTCCGGCGTGAAGGGCGGGTTCTTCGGGACCGGGCGCGCGGCGCTGGACGACGCCAACGACGCCTGGCGGGCTGCCGGTGAATCCACAAGGGACTCACTGAAGCTGATGACGGACATCAAGGTGAACGGTCTCAACGTCGCCGCGAACGCCATCTCCTCCGCGGAGAGCTTCGGCGCCGTGAACAAGGACGGCACCGAGCACAACACCGCCGAGGGCACGAAGGCCGCCGCGACGGCGCACGGCATCGCTGGATTGCTCGGGCTCCTGTGACAGACCACGGCGAGAATGAAGGCACCGCATGACCGTGAGTGAAGTGACCACCGCACCGCAGGGCACCCGCAAGCCGTCCTTCTGGTACAGGCTGCCCGTCGGATACGTGTCCCTGGACCTCCATCCGCCTGTTGAGCGGCTCATGGAACTCGTGACCCAGCTCCGTGGGCTGCCAGAGCCGGAACGGGGCGATGCGGACCGAGCACTCCGCCTGTATACGGGCATCGTCAGCCTGCTGAACACCAACCGTGTGCAGGAGTGCGCGCTAGGGGTCCATCCCAACGACTCAGGCGGTTTCACGACATCGGTGTTCACCGTGTCGACGCTGTTGACGGCGGGCAACAGCTCGAAGTTCGTGATGGCCGGCCTCGTGGGTAATGCAGCGGACGGCCGGGAAGAAGGTACCCGCCCGCTGGAGCTGCCGTGCGGTCTCGGCGTTCTCTCCGAGAAGCGGCCCCCCGCCCCCCAGCCGTCCCGGCAGCCGGAGGCGAGCAACACAGCCCCGACTCACATCTGGCAGGGCACCGTCGCGGTAGCGGCACCGAGCACCCCGGAACTCATCGTGCTCCAAATGGTGACACCGGATCTCGACTCCGCCGACGCCTACCGGGACATCCTGCTCGGGATTGCCCGCACCCTGACTTTCACCGATCCCGCGCGCGCCACAGCCGACGACGAGGACCGGAAACCAGAAGCGCTGACGCGCGGCGCCGCCGCCATACGGAACGACTTCGGATAGCGCCAGCCGGGCTGGGGCGGACTGCAGGAGAACTAGTGCTGGAAAACACTCAAGGTGCCCATGCACCGGGCACATTGGACACCATCGCGCTGCGACGAAAGCTGACCGGCCGGGCGTGGTGGGTCGCTGTCCGCAATGGCGGGATCTACGCGATCATGGCGTTCGGGGGGACATCACTGGGTGCGGATCTGACTCGCGCCGGCCTGTCCTGGGTGTTCATCGTCATGGGGCCGTGCGTCTTCATCGGCATCATGGGTCTGCTCTACTCGCTCAAGAGCATTCCGATCGCAATCCTCGTCACGCGCAGCTGCCGCAAGACACTGGCGCAGTACTCCTTCGATGCGTTCTGGCCGCAGATCACCAAGGTGGACGCTGCCGAGGCGACAAGAGGTCGCCCGAAGAAGATGACCATCACACTGCTGGGCGCCGACGGCCAGGAATCACCGCTCATGCGGATGGACCCGGTCCCCCCGTCCGTCGCATGGCGCAAGCCCTGGCCCGAAGGCATCGAGAACGGCGTGTACGTCGCGGGTGACCTGCCCTTCGGCGCGGTCGGCTACGTGCCGGCCTCCGGAACGTTCTTCCTCATGCAGCCCGACGACTGGGACACGACCGCGCACGACCGCAGGCTGGCGACCCCCGACCGCGCCACCCGAGCTCAGGACGCCGGCCTCACCCGAAGGATCATCTAGCTCCGCATGACCAACTCTCGTACCCGCGGTCCCGTAACCCGGGTGTTCCTCTGGATCTGCGGCACCATCGTCGCGTTCGCCGCAGCTTTCTGGGCCGTCACCTCGACCGCCGACCTCGCCCTTTCCGTGGGCGTCTACGGCACCCCGGGCACGTACAAGGTGGCGAGTTGCTACGACACCAACGACCGCCGTAACCGGTCCGACTACGACTGCTACGGAGACTTCACCCCGGACGGCGGCAGCGCCGGCGACGCCGTCTATGTGCACCTCGAGGGCACCGGGCACGACTACCCGGACGGCACCGAGTTCGACGCGCGGCAAGGGCTGGAGCCGCAGACTATTCAGCGGACCGGGATCCGTGGCGTCGCGGGCGAGTTGTGGCAGGTCGGATTTGCCCTGACCATCCTCAGCTGGCTTGCATACATGGCGATCAGGCCCCCCAAGTCGAACAAGCCGAACCGGATCCGGAAGCCTTCGCGGCGCGAGAAGGCGGCCGATCGGGTGGGCGGCGCAATCGTCGTCTGCATCGCTGTGGGAATCCTGGGCTTTGTCGCCAACCTCGTGGCGTCGATTACTTCCTAGATCGCCGACCACGTCGTCGGTAGCCTCACGTACCAAGTGATCAAGCTGCGGCAGGGTCCCACCGTCGGGAGTCCTCAGGCAGGCAGAGGGTGGCTCAACAGAATGGGGTACGCCGTAGTCGTCGCCATCCCCGTGGGCATCCTGAGCTGGATCGCCGTGATCGCAGAGCCGACTCGCTGGGGACTTGCCGTTAGCACGCTACAGAGCTTCGGTATCGCGAACGGTGTCGGCTTTGAGGGTGCTGATGAACGCTGTGAAGGTTCCGGCCGGGAAGGAGAGCATCCCCCTGGCCCGGGCCTTCGAGTCCCGTATCGCAACTCGCGAGGGGAGGTTCGCTATCTCCACGCAGTTATTGCCGTCGCCGCTTCCTGAGTAGGACGACTTCCGCCAGTTGTCGGGGGTGGTCACGGCGCGCCTCACAGCTCCTTCGCCAGCCGATGGATGAAGTCCCGCGACCGCTGGGGATCGAGGGACACAGCCTCCACTTTACGGAAGAGCGTTCGAAAAGCACCGAGCTGTGCTTCGGAGTCGATGAAGCCGGCGCCTTGAGGCGCGTCGCGCACCACCGTGTCCAGCTTCGGCACGACACCACCCACGTACATCATTGAGTTTGTGGCCCCGGCGAATCCATCCAAGTCGAACGGGATGACCCGTACCGTGATGTGGTCCGCTTCGGACAGTTCGAGGATGCTGGCGAGTTGAGCCCCTGCCTCTGCACGGTTGCCGACCCTGATGCGTAGTGCCGCTTCATGGATCACCCCTTCATACGGGACAGGCGCCGGCTCCTCGATGATCACTTTGCGTGCCATCCGATGGCGGACCCTCCTCTCAAGGTCGGCATCAGGCAGTTCAGGGACCCGGTAGGAGAAGACGGCGCGGGCGTAGTCCTGTGTCTGAAAAAGGCCAGGAACGTGCAAGAACTCCACGTCCAGCCGATACGAGCAGTGATGTTCCAACTCGGCAAGATCCAGGAACGCATTGGGGAGTTCGCCTCGGTACTCCTCCCACCAGCCTCGGGACCGGTCGGTCGCCATGGCCACGAGCGCTTCGATCAACTCGGTGTCGGCACAGGAGTAGTTGGCCGCAAGCCGACGCACGGTGTCTTCACTTACGCCCCCGACACCTGACTCGATTTGACTGAGCCGGGCCGCGTCGGTTCCGAGCAAGGCAGCGGCCTCGCGACCTTTGAGTCCCGCCGCCTCGCGCAGTTTCAGGAGTTCAGTACCCAGTCGGGCCTGCCGCGCGGTGGGCTGCCGTCTCCGCGGCATTAGCGCCTCCTTGCCTCAACGACCTTGGAATGATGCCCGGTTCGGAGGTCAGATTACGGCAACAGCTTGCAATGTTCCAACATTGGACCCTACTGTCAGTATCGCAACGCACACACTTCGAAACCGCGGGGTACGGAAGCGCACCGCTTCGTCCTGCCATGACGGCTGCGGCACTGCCACCGCCCGCCTTCCCGCAGAAACCGCCAACTCCCCTTCCTCTGACTGGAGTTCCGTCATGCCCAAAACCGAACCCTGGGAGTACTCCCTCTACATCCCGAACGACCCGAGAGCCGTCACGGTCTGTCGCCGCACCGTCCGCCTGATCCTCACAATGCACGGCCTAATCCGCTTCACGGACACCGCCGAGTTGCTGGCGACGGAGCTGGTCTCCAACGCCGTACGCCACACCAAGGGACCCACCGCCCTACACCTTCGGTGGCGCAGCGGTGTCCTGCGTATCGCCGCCTGGGACGCCGCCCCCGAGCCGCCCGAACCGCCGTCGAAACTGAGCGACTTGGTCGACGCGGAGGAAGGCCGCGGTCTCGCACTGGTCCGCGCCTGCGCCGACGTATGGGGCTGGCAGGCGCTGTCCAGGAATGGCAACCGGGGAAAGTACGTGTGGTGCGAGCTTGCTGCCGCCTAACCCACGACACGGGTTCAGCAGCAGAAGTGCGACCAACGACTCACACTCCAGCCCCGTGACCAGCGGCTTCAGGATGGTAGATCTTCACTGGCTACCAGGGCGCCATCTGCATCAAGGCGCGTCGTTTCCGCTGAACGGTCAGATCAGGATCGCGGGGGTGGCGCGATCCCCTGACTCAGCACCTCCAAA
The DNA here is from genome assembly GCF_000720765.1 of Streptomyces sp. NRRL S-646. GTDB lineage: Bacteria > Actinomycetota > Actinomycetes > Streptomycetales > Streptomycetaceae > Streptomyces. The sequence continues at coordinate 140,244 of NZ_JODC01000017.1, read as the reverse complement.
GCTCGGGCATCCTTCTCGGACAGCTCGAGCGCAGCCAGGGAGCCGTCGGCGAAGTGGAGGTCCACGCGGTCCGAGAGCCAATTGTGTCGGCTGGCGACGCTCCGGAGCTGTCCCGCCAGGATCTCGCCCAGACACCGGGCCTCCCTCCTGCTCAGCTGCTCGCCGGGCGGGACCTTGCCGAACAGGGGCACCTTGTTGTTCCTGATGGAGACCGTGTCCATCAGCAGGATCCTGCGGTCGGTGAAGACCATCAGCGCCTGTTCGTTGTCGTAGCGGCTACTCGAGGGGGCGGGTCCGGTGCGCACAGCGATCACGAACCGGCCGGCCACGCTCTGCCATCCGCCCTTGAGACCGGCCCCGCGCACGATGCGTCGGATCCTGCGGATGATGCCGAAGTCGAAGAACTCGAAGGCATCCGCAACCGAGAGGGCACCTTCGAAGGCGCCCTCCGCTGCGCCCCGCGCGCCCGTCCACTGCTTGCCGGGCCGCACCTTGCGGGGCAGGGAGCGGCGGATCACATTGCTCAGCCTCACCTTTACGATCCCGAGCAGTCGCTCGTGCGGCTGCAGCCACGGCGCGATCAATGGCACATGGGAGCCGCCGCCGAGCAGAGCCGGCTCGAAGATGGCCTGTGTCGGGCCGTGCTGGCCGGCGCTCATCCGAAGTCCTCCTCGATCCGTGCCTTCGGCACACGGTACGGCGCCTCATCCTTACGGCCGTCGAGCTGACCGGCCACGGCATCGATGGCGGGGTCCTTGCTCAGCTCGTCCGTGACCTCGCTCATCGGGCCGTCGGCTCCACACCTCACAGGCGACCTCTACCTACGCGACAGCAGGTGGCAATACTCAGTTGTCAGTTCGCAGCCGGAGAAGCCGTATCGTCGGCCTTGATGTCGAAGTTGATCTTGTCTCCGTCGACTGAGGAAACCTTGACCGTCACGCCCAAAGTGCTGCCGTCGTTCGCTTTGAGTGTGCAGCGGGTGGTGTTACCAACCTTCCCGGTCAGGGCCTCGGGACAGGTGACGTTTGGCTTGGGCTGACCCGTCGTGGCGGCGAGCCTTTCGGCGACGGTGGTTGCCAACTTGTCCGCAGACAGCTTCGGCTCGGACTTTCCAACGTCGACCGAGGCCGAGCAGCCGACGAGCAATGCGCCAACGGCCACTGCCGAAATACCCCAAGTTGCGGCGGACAAGCGAGCTGCGGCCATGATGGGTTCCATTTCTTGTGATCAAGGTAAAGCGTCACAGGAAGCATAGTTGACAGGACCACTCCGAATACGAGCCAGAGAAGCACAGGCCGCCATGACGGCATATATCAGCCCACCCGGGTAACCGACACAGCACCATGACCCCTTCGCTTCACCTACAAGTAATCTCCACCAGTGATGGGCAAACGGGAGCAATCAACGACTGCGGCCCAGATCCGAGGGCGAGGCGCATACGTCCACCCGCGTCAACACCCCTGTGATTCGGCTCACTCGCGAATAGGAACTATGTCATGTTGTCACCCGGCGCGTCGGCCGAGTTCGGGTGCATCCCCATCTCGTTTACAGTCTCGCGTCCGTCATAATCTTGAATCATGGAGCTACTGGTAGGGATTCTGGTGAAGGTGTTCTTCTTCGCCTTCATCGTAGGCATGTTCACCTTCGTGATCAGGATGTTCGTGCGCGGACACAAGGAGGAAGCACGCATCAGGGACGGATGGAAGAAGCTCGCACAGATCGCCTCAGAACGCGACTGGACATACACAGCACGCGCGAGAGGGGAGGTCGACCAGTATTGCGGCGTGGGACCCATGCCCAGCCGAGGCGAGAATTTGAGCGCCTGGCACTACACCACGGGTGAGTTCCGTGGTCGTTCCTTCAAATACTTCGAGCATCGCTACAACAGTCCCATGTCGGGCGGTGAAGCTGCAGAGCGTAAGCGGCCCATCATCGAGAGCGTCTTCGTTGTCACGGCTCCTGGCTCGGGGCCGTCTGTCGAGGTACTCCAACCGAGCAAGCTGGACGCGATGCTCGACCGACGGCCCAGGATGCCGCTCGGCGTGCCGGAATTTGATGAGGGATTTCGGGTCGTTGCCGAGGACGAAACCTTTGTCCGGAATGCCTTGAGTGCTGGCGTGGTGCCCTTTCTACTCGCACATCCTCAAGCTAAGAAGTCCCCACTTCAATTGCGTGACAACGAATTGTTCACATGGTACACGGGCACCCTCGCTCCAGAGGCTGTCGATGAGAAGTTGAACTACCTGTGCGATGTGCTCGACCGGATTCCGGCACAGGCTTGGACTGCTGCCTGAAAAACCAGAGTGCCCCTGGCCACGGAGCCTGAGGTTCACCGGGGCAAGGGGCACTCTGACGTCGAGGATTCCGTTAGGCGGAATTTTCGTCAGCCGGGCGTACCGTCCTGATGAATGCCTTGAAGTCCTCAATGACCTGGCCGAGTTGGCTCGGCTTCGCAGTAAGGAAAACTTCGAGGACGACACGCTTCGCCGGGTCCTTGACGTCCTCCAGGCCGAGGTAAACCTGGCTCTGGAGTAGTTCCAGAGGTTCTCCCCTCAAGGTGGTGGAGAGGCGGAGGTTCTGAACCACGCCTGGGGAGTCCGTCAAGCCCGGGACAACCGCAGTGCCGACTTCTCTCTTCTTGACGACCTCTACAGGCCCCGCCTGCTCCAGTCGCCGCACCGACTCATCGGCGATCTGCCAGAGGCTCGCGCTGTCGTTGCGCATCCGCCCAGCGATGGTGATGTTCGCCGTGAACTCGTCCCTGGAGGCGGGGTGGAGTGCGACGAAAGCTACGCCGGGCGCCCCCACTTCATCCGGCGGAGCGGCCTGCCAGCCGTCCGGCAGGGAGAATGAGATCTTGATCGGCAACGTGGTGGCCATCGTGAATCCACTTCCTTGATGAGCCTCAGCTCAGGCTAAAACCAACTGCCGACCGTGCTGTCCCAACCTTCACCCACCGCGTCAGCCACATGATCGACCGAGTCGACCACCTTGCCGGGATCGATGGTGACATCGACAGCTCCCTTGGCGCCGAGGCCCAGGCCGAGGCCATACTCTCCACCGATGGTGAACTTGCCGTCCTTCATGCCGAAGTCGGCGCTGGCGGAGGCACCCACCCCGGCCCAGGCCTCACCGCTGACACCGGCGCCGACACCTCCGACGTCAGCGGAAACCGACCCTGTGGCCTTGGCTCCAGCGAACGCCTCTGCCCCGGCGTGCAGTCCGTCCTTGCCGGCAGAAACGTTCGTCGAGGCTTCGCCGCCCACAAAGCCCTTTGCCTCGGCCTTGCCTGAGGCGGGCCCATATTCCGCACTGCCGCTCGCGGAGGCCTGTGCCAAATATGCGCTCCCCGAAGCACCGGCCTGCAGCTGCCCATTTGCGAAGCTTGAACCAATGGAGCCGTCCACCCCTAGGGCGGCAACGCCCATTGCACCCTTAAACTTGACGTCCCCCGCCGTTGCCCTCCAGTCATCCTCTGCCGACCAGACCTTGGCTTCGCCTGTCCACTCGGCGAGCTTGACCTTGACTCCGACCCCTTTGCGGGGCGCGTCCTCGGACTCCGGTTTATCACGGATGTACCAGTTGCCCTCGGCGTCCTTGCCCCACTCCTTTTGCGTACGGCCCCAGCGACCGTCTTTCCGCCACTTCTCCTTCTCCCAGGCCCATGCGTTGGGAGAAGCGGCAGATTTGCCGACTCCGTGCTTACTGGCCCATGACTCAGCAGCCGCATCCACCTCGTCCCTGGCCTTCGCAAGCCAGTCAGGGCTGTCAGAGGCACCCCCCGCCAGGTCGTCGAGCTTCTCAGCCAAGGCCTCGGCTTCGTGCTGAAGGTGCTGGCGCGCAGATTTCAGCACCTCTTCTGCCGAGTCTTGTTGCCCGCCCGCCCATTGCTCGATCGCTGTCGCCGCCTGCTGCTGCGCCCAGCTCAGCATGGAGGAATACGAGGTGACAGCAGTGGCTGCCCCCGACATCGCGTCAGCAGCGAGGTACCAGTTGGTCTTCTCTTTGGACAGGGTGGGCCAGAAGACGTCGCTTGCCTGACCGGTCCAGCCCGGGATGCGCAACCCATGCAGACCATCGCCAATTCCGTTGAACTTGTCCGACCAGTTCGTAAGGTCGGTGGCAAGCTGGCCCAGCTTTTCGACGTCTCCCGGGATGAGCTCCCTCGGGTCGGTCGTCTCCCCGAGTGCGGCAGCCATGAATATGGATCCCCTGTCCCTAACCCAAGTCCGACTTAACCGAATTCACCGCGTCACGAATGTTGTCATCCGTCTTCGCATAGTTGTTGCTAGCCGAATTCAGTCCCTCGGCCAAGGTCGCTGCACAGTTGGCGAGGAACCCTGCGCCCGACTGCCACGTCGCACTGAATGTCGCCAATGCCGAGGCTGCCGCGTCGGCACCGAACGAGGAACCTTGCTTGGCCAGCGGCCCGAGGTCGACCTTTTCGACCGGCGTCAGACACTCGAGAATGTTCGAAGCACCCTTTTTAAGGATCTCGGGGTCTACTTCGAGATCAGTCACCGCGAGATCCCCTTTTCAACTCCGCCTGCACGCAGACGAATTGGCAGCAATCTGATGAACACTACCACCAAGATCGCGCACATACTCGCGGCCCCCACCACCCCTTCACCTCAACTCCAAACCTCGGGCGTCGAGGCTGTACAGATAGGAAGCACATTCGGGCGGCACAGCCATCCTCAAGCTTGGCGCACCTCAAAGCACCGATGACGCATCAGATTCACCAGCGACTGGCCGACCCCGTCGCGCTGCCGCGTGGCTACGAAGAAGCCTCACTGCCCGTACGGGGGCTGCTGAGTGTAGGGATTGGGGTGTTGTGGTGGCTGTGCAGGAGGAGAGGGGTATCCATATGGCTGATTGGCGACTGGGGAGGAGTACGGGGGTTGAGTGGTCGACGGCATCGCTTGCTGTGGCGGGTAGCCCATGTTCTGCGGGTAGGGCCCGCTGATAGGGCTGCGGTTCACCAAGTTGCGACGACTGCGAGTTACGGCGAAGACGACGACGGCGATGACGGCTCCGAGGCCGATAACGCCGACAAGAAGGACGATGGCGCCCATTGAGGAGGATCCCTTCTTTTCCTTGGCCTGGTTCGTGCTGTCGTTGCCGGCGTCAGTACTCGCAGCCGTGGACGGCGACGCCTGGGCGAGCGGGCCTTGCGTGGGCCCCTTGGGAATATTCCTTGTCAGCGCCGCGTACGGGCGGATGATTCCGTAGCCGTACTTCTCGTCAGGCACCTTCTTGACGCCATGAGTGAGGAAGGTGGCTGACTTGATCATGCGGTTGATGACCTGGCCAGCGGTGAGGTCAGGGTATTTGGCGCGGATGAGGGCCGCGGTGGCGGAAACATAGGCAGTCGCGTCGGATGTGCCATCAGCTTTTGCGTAGCCATTAGAATAGCCCGTGTCGGCCCCTACGATGTTCACTCCGGGAGCTGTAAGCGTAACTCCGTTACCGAAATTTGAGTTAGACCAGAGATTGAGTGACTCGTCAACGGCACCCACCGCTACCACGCCAGGCAATTTAGCGGGATATTCGATACCGGCAATTCCATCATTTCCCACACCGGCCACGACAACAACGTCGTGCTGTTGGGCATACGTGACGGCCTCGGCCGCCTCCGAACCAGGTCCGGCAGAAGAATCAATGAATGACATATTGATTACCGATGCCCCGTGATCTACTGCATAGCGGACCCCGGATGGCCACTCGTCACCAACGCCCTTGTCTCCGGCCTTAATCGGCAGAATCTTGGCCTTGGGTGCCAAGCCGATCACGCCTGCAGAGTTATTTGGTCCGTGTCCATGACCTGCAATGATGCTTGCCATGCCGGTGCCATGACCGTCAGTGTCGTCCTGGGCGTCTCCGCCGCTCCCAGAGAAGTCCTTACCCTTCAACACCTGCCCGGTCAAATCAGGGTGGCTTCCGTCTACTCCGCTATCAAGGACCGCAACCGTGACACCTTGCCCCTGTGACTCTGACCAGACTTTCTTGAAGTTGATGACGTCGATAACCCACTGCTTGTCTCGGATGTAATCGGCTGACGCAGTGGGAGCCGAGGTGAGGAGCAAGGCTCCTGTAAACGCCGCGACTCCTGTCGTGGACCAGAATCGCTTGACACTCAATCCCTTGTTCCTATCTCAACTAAAATTGGTTCCACTAGCCTTTACGGCGGAACAGCACTCATGGGGCCCCACGACCGGCCGCACTGGCTCCGCCTCGGGCAGTCGGGCCGGCTGGCTGCGCCGCCCATCAACGAAGGGCCCTTGCAAAGCCTCCCCTGTGGGTAGACCTGGCTCGGCGCCCGGCCCAACTAGGCCACTGCCGCCTCGCCCCAAGGAGCGCCAACTGCCTGGACCGCCTTCGCCAAGCCGCACCGAGCTGTGGCGCATCCCGATGGCATTGGGAGCACTACCAGCAGTACTCGGACCGTGACGGACGAGCACCGTCTTCCCCCGCTGATGTGGTGAGTTGCTCTTACTGGCCTTGGTGCGGGGGCTGTTGGGCGTAAGGGTTGGGGTGCTGCGGGGACTGGCCAGGAGGCGTGGGGTAGCCCTGGTTGGGCGGGGTGTTGGGGTACGGCTGGTAGCCCGTCGGGGGCTGGGGCGGGTAGCCCGCGCCGTGCGGGGGCATTCCGCCGCCGTTGCCGGGGCCGCCGTTGCCGCGGTTTCGGCGGCTGCGGATTACTGCGAAGACGATGCCGATGACGACCACGGCGGCTGCGATGCCGGCGATGAGGAGGATGCCGCCGGAGGAGGAGTGCTTCTTATCCTTCGCCTGGCTCGTGCTGTTGTTGCCCGCGGAGGCAGCGCCGGACTCCGTGGACGTGGATGGCAACGCTTGGGCCAGGGGGCCTTCCTTGGAACCCTTGGGGATGTCCATCGTCAGGGCAGAACCTGGGCGGGCGATGCCGTAGCCCAATTCACTATCGGGGGCCTTCTTACCTGTGTTGTTCAGGAAGGACGCCGACTTGATCAGACGGTTGACGATCTGACCTGCGGTCAGGTCGGGGTACTTGGAGCGCAAGAGTGCGACGATGGCTGATACATAGGCTGTGGAGTCAGATGTTCCGTCTCCCACCGTGTAACCACTTTTCGTGGTCGGGTCGGCGTGGGCGACTTCCACTCCGGGCGCCGCAACGATGACTTTCCCGGTATTCGACTTAGACCAAGGGTTGAGGCCCTTGTCCACAGCAGAGACAGCCACCACGCCCGGGAGAGCGGCTGGATAATTGACCGTCCCTCCATCGTTTCCCGCAGCCGCTACGACTACGACATTATGCGATTGCGCATATTCAATTGCCTTGGCGGCTTTTGAGCCAGGATAGGCGGAAGAATCGTCGAGTGACAAGTTGATTACTGAGGCGCCGTGCTCTACCGCGTAGCGGACTCCAGCCGTCCAACCCGCAGTATCAATCTTGCCCCCAGTCGGATCATCTGCCGACCGCTCAGCCCCACTCACCCGCACCGGAAGAATCTTTGCTTTGGGCGCAAGACCCATCACGCCCTCGGAACCATTTACTCCATGTCCGTGTCCAGCGATTAGGCTGGCCATTCCAGTACCATGCCCGACAGTATCTTCGTGTGGCTTTCCGGCGCCGCTGAAGTCCTTACCTGGGAGAACTTGTCCGGTGAGATCCGGGTGACTGGAATCTACACCTGAGTCAATTACAGCAACTGTGACTCCCGCCCCCTGCGAGGTCTTCCAAACTTTCTCGGCGTTGTACACCGTCAAGGGCCACTGCGCATCCCGGACGGCGTCTGCTGCGGCAACTGGGGCTGATGTGAGGAGCAAGGCTCCCGTCAACGCCACGACACCAGTCGTGGACCCGACTCGCTTGAAACCCAATTCCTTGCTCCTCACTCACCTATGACTGGAGGACACCAGCCTTCATATGGGCACACAACGAATATTCGTCCGGCCCACCTACGTGCTTACTCGATGGTCCGCGGTACGTTCCGGTTGCGGTCCTCTTCCGAGATCCAGGTTTCTTCGTCCTCGACCAGGTAGTCGGGACGGTCTCCCTGGTTATTCTCTTTCTCGGACCGTCGCCCCTTGCCGCCCGCCCCGCCAGCTGCGCCGGCCTGCGTTCCGCCCCGGCTGCCGTGCAACCCTGCACCGCCGCCAGCACCCTTGCCGACCCCCTTGGCCGCACCGACCACACCGCCACGGGCCCTAGCGAGGGCTCCACGCCCGCCGGCACTGGCTCCGCCTCGGCCAGCCGCGCCGGCACCGCCGCCACCCATGCCGCCCATACCGGCTCGACCTCCGGCACCGCGGCCTGCTGCCGCCCCGCCACCAGCCAGACCACCGCGACCGCCCATGGCTCCAATGCCACCGCGTCCAGCAGCGCCAGCCGCGAGACCACCTGCTTCGCCAGCAGCCAGGCCACCTACGCTCTGAGCTCCACCGGTACCAAAGCCGCCGAGGCCGCCACCGCCGACACTGGGCCCGCCAACGCCTGTGCTGGGGCCAGGACCAGTCATGCCGGGGGAGATGCTGTCCACATTAGTCTTGGCCGTCGGGACCGTTGGAAGCTGCGAACCTCCTGTGATACCAGGGTCACGGGGCACCGTAGGCGTCGGCTTAATGCTCGTCGTCGGCCCAGCACTCCACGGCTTGGTCGTGCTGCTTCCGCCGCTTGGACGCGGGCTGCTAGCAGTCGGCATGGAAATGGGGGTGGGCATCGGCGTTTGGGGATTCGGGGGCGCGAAAGGGTCCGGTTTGGGGTCCTCCCGGAAGGTTCCGCCCGCGTAAGCCTTGTAATTGACCCCCAGCTGCTCCATGATCGCCACCCCCTTCAGCTGCTCTTCCTTGCCCTTCGACAAGGAGTCGGCGTTCGCCTGACGAGCGGCGTCCGTGCTCACGCCCTTGTTGATGTCTGCCAGCAGCTGCTCATCACTGCGGTTGTCGTCCGTGAGCTTGTCCCAGGCGCTGTCCCAACCTGACGGCTCCTTAACGTCCCGCATCTTGGTAATGGAGTTCCGCAGGTCGTTCTGGACGGCGTGCATGGTCTCGCCATAGTGATTGGCCCACGCAGCGCCGTTACGGATGTTCCCCATGATCTCGTTGGCCTTCTTGCGGAACGCCTCGGCCGCCTCGCCCTCCCAGTGCTCGAGGACGTTTTCCACATGGCTCTGCATCATGCCCGCGACGCTGTCCTTCGCGGAAACCGAGTCCACGCCACCGGTCTTACCGTCACCGTCTCCACCGGACAGGATGTTGTGGACCGACTTCCAGTGCTGGCTGACCTCGTAGATCCGGTCGGGGTCCGCGTCCAGGATCATGGAACGCAGCTCTGGGATGCCCATCTTCATGAAGTGCGTGTCGAGCTTGCTGCGATCCGGGCCCCCCATTCCACCATCGGGAAGCGACTCAAGCTTTTCGTTGTGCTTGTCCTTGATCCGCTGCTTCTCTGCCTCTTGCTGGGCCTTGATCTGCTCAGCGCTGTAGTACTCGCCGCCGTACATCCTCGAACATTCCCTCCGTCAGTGACCGGTCGCTGAACCGCTTAGTAGCCTGCGCCCTTGGGAGTAGCACTCACACCTTGCGCGTTTGCCTGCTCCTGGTTGCTGTACTTGTCCCTGACCTTCGAGGTGCTCGTGCTGAAGTCGTCGATCAGCCCGTGCAGCGCCTTGATGATGCCTTCGATCCTGGCCTTCTGCTTCTCATGCGCGGTGTGAAGCTCGTTCGACTCCAGGAACTGCATGCTGCCAAACGCTGTACTCGGGATGTCCGTCTCGTACTTGGCCTTCGTGTTGGCCTTGTCCATGTCCGAGAGAAGGCCGTTGAGCTTGCGGATGACTTCATCCAGCGCGCTCAGATCAACCCGCATTCCATTACTCATACCCCGTTGTCCTCTCCCCTGTTCTTCAAGTTGTCAGCACCACTCAGAACCCAGCTCATCGCCCAGCCCGTCCAACCCGCCGACTCCGCCAGTCCCGCAAAGCCACCCCACTCCCCGCAGCCACCAGCACCGCCGCAAGCCCCGTCCCCAGCACATAAATGGCTGTCCGGCGCTCCCGTTCCGCCTCGCTCTCCCCCATGGTCACAGCCATGGGAACGACCCCGCCAGAGCCGGCCTTCACTGCCGGGTCCGGGGTCGGTGAAGACGCCGGTTTCGAATCGTCCGACAGGGCGGCCACCGGATCGATCACGCCCCAGCCGATGTAGCGGTTCGGGCCACGCCCCGGGCGCTGGGCGGTCTGCTCGATCCGGGTGGCGATCTGATCCGCCGTCCAGCCCGAGTGATTCTCCTTCAGCAGAGCTGCGACGCCCGCGACGTACGGCGCGGCGAAGCTCGTGCCGTCGGCAGTGCACTGGCCGCCCTTGGGGACCGTCGAGACCATGTCGACGCCCGGTGCCGCGACGTCCACGAAGTCGCCCGCCTGTGAGAAGTAGGCGCGTTCGTCGTTGCGGTCGGAGGCGGCGACCGCCAGGACGCCCGGGTAGGACGCGGGGTACGTGTCCGCGGACTTGCCGTCGGCTCCGTCGTTGCCGGCGGCCGCCACGATCAGGGCGCCCCTCTTCACGGCCGCCGCCACGCTGTCCCGGAGTACCTGGTTGTCCTGCTTGTCCGCGGTGTCCGAGGAGATGTTGATGATCTTCGCGCCCGAGACGGACGCGTCGTGGATCGCCTGGGCCATGGTCTTCGAGTTGCCCTGCTTGTTCTCTCCGCCCGTGTAGCGGAAGGACAGGATCTTGGCGTCCGGCGCGATGCCTTCGAAGCCCGTACCGTGCATCGGACGGGCAGCGATGATGCCCGCCACGCGGGTGCCGTGTCCCTCGAGGTCCTTGTTCGCGCCGCCGCCGACGTAGGTCTTCCCGGGGCCGGCCATGGCGCGGCTGAGCTGAGGATTCGAGCTGTCCACGCCTGTGTCGATCACCGCGACCGTCACGCCCTTGCCCGTAGCCTGCCCCCACAGCTGGTCCAGGAGGACCCGCTGGAGCGACCAGGGCGTGGACTTGATGACCGGGCCGTCGAAGACGCACTCCGAGCTCGACGCCAGGCCGAACTTCGCGCCCCCGGAGCCAGGGCTGTCGGATGCGAGCGCCGGCGGTGCCACCGCAACGCAGATCCCGGTTGCCGCAAGCACGCCAAAAACCCGCTGCAGTGCGCGGGTTCCACTGTTGCGGTCGTTGCGGCTACGCGAACGGGCTCTGCGGCCCTTCACGTTCAGGCCCCTCATGTCCAGGCCCCCAGGGCTTCCTTGACGTACCGATGCCGGACGTCCTGATGACGAGTGTGACGATGGACGCGTGTGACAATCGACGAGTGCGATGAATGACGCGTGTGAAGATTTGCGGAATTTGCTGTGTACGCCCCCGAAGCAGAGGACGGCCCAGCTGACGCCGTGGCGTCGGCTGGGCCGATTCTCTTCATCTCATGCGCCTCGGGTCACCGGCTGGCTCAGCCCCAGCTTGCGGCGTTGCTCTTCTCGGTGGACTGGTAGCTCTCGGCGGCGCTCTGCAGCGCCGTGGAGATCTTCAGCAGCGTGTTGTGCAGGTCCTGAGCGGTCTTGTCCCACTCGGTCTGCTTGCGCTGGTAACCCTCCTGCGCCTCGCCTTCCCAGGTGGCGGCGACGCGCTTGACCGCGGCCTCGAGGTCGTCGAGCTGCTGCTTGATGCGCCCGGCGGTCGTACGCACGTCGGTGGAGGCGTTGGTGATGGTTGCGTAATTGACGAGGATCGACATCGTCGTTCCCTTTCAGGAAGAGTCGTAAGGAAGTCGTTCGGATCGGTCAGGATCAGTGGCAGTGGATCGGTCGGAGCCGGGGTACGGCTCAGCCGAAGTCCGACATGATCTTGCTGATCTCGGAGTTCTGCTGCTCTTCCGACGCGGAGTAGTTGCTCCGCGTGGAGTCCACGGCTTCCTTGATGTCGTTGAGGATGTCGCTCATCTTCTTCGCGTCCTGGTTCCAGCGCTCCTGCAGCTGGTGGTAGGACGTGGCCGCCTGGCCCTTCCAGCCGCCGGCGATCTGCTCGATCACTCCGTTGAGGCGGCGGATCTCGCCCTGCAGCTGACCGTTCGCGGTGCTGATGTCACCGGAGAGCTTGGTGAGTTCGTCCTCTGTTACCCGGAACTGGCCGGCCATGTTGAACCTTCCCCCATGTCGTCGTTGATCCGGGAAACCTGCGATGGTGCCCGGAGAAGCTTCGCACCGTTGAGCGCTGCAAACACTCTATCGTCAGCCTGTCTCACATCCACAGGCAAGACCAATCAGTTACACGGCTCACACACTTGAGCGATCATCTTGTGATCAACAGGCCCAGGCTCGCTCAAGTACCCGGTCCGGCCTGCCCGTTGGCGGGGCACCGACCTCAACCGGCAACCCGCCTACAGGAATTCCACGATCACTGGCTCTGCTCCTGCGAGGCGCTGCCCGTGTCCAGCGTCGGGCCCTTGGGAATGAATTCCGCCCAAGTCTGCGGCACCATCGCGGGGTTGGTGATGCCCTCGTAGCCCAGCCGCGTGCGCGCCTTGTCCGTCTCGCTCGCACTCTGCGACGACGCGGTCGACGCGGATGAACCGGCGCCGTTGCCCTTCGCCGCGCTGTCGTTGTTCGACGGCAGCGAGTAGCGCAGGCCCGTGTCCGTCAGCAGGTACTGCGCGCCGCCGCCGCCCGCCACACCGGTGAGTTCCTTGAACAGGAGCCCCGAGCCGGAGGAGACGTAGGCGCTCACCGAACCGGAGACGACCTTCTTCGGGTACGCCGTTCCGGCCCAGGCGGCCAGCTGCGGCTTCTTGTCGGCGCCGAACGTGCCGTCGTAGACACTGCACGAGGTGGTGCGGGCCTGGCCGTTCGCCGTGGACGCGGGGTTGGCCTGGTGCGGGACGTCCTGCGGCCAGCCCTTGTCGGCGTAGAACTTGTACACCGCGCCGCCGTTGGCCGCGATGATGACGTTCTGGCGGACCTTGGCGACCCCGGTCGCCTGGGCCTGGGGCGACTGCTTGAGCAGCTCCGCGACGAACGGCGTGACGGAGGCGATCCTGTCCCCGAGGACCACGTAGTACTGCTTGCCCTGCGCGTCCTCCGACTCCAGCACCTGGCCCACCGTGGTCGCCCCGGAGGGCAGGCCCTTGGCCGTGGTCGTCCCACCCGCGCCCGTGACCGTCGGGAAGGCGATGATCCCGGCGTCGTTGAAAGTGGCCAGCCACTCCTGGCTCACCGGCTGCGGCTCGGCCGACTGGCCGATGACGGCCGAGAGCAGCTGCGCCATGGTCGTCTGGTTGAGCCCCGGTCCCCCGAGCAGGAAACGGTTGCCCGCGCGGTCGATCAGGTAACGCGCCCCGGTCTTGCTGTCCTTGACGTACAGCGCCTCGCCGGAGTCGACCTTGCCGGAATTGTCCAGCGTCTTGGCGTCGGCGGCATTGAGGACGAAGACGGCGCGGTCGATGGAGTCGGCCGACCCTCCCGGCGCCGGCCGCTCGCACACGGCCCACGTCTTCGCCTTCTCCGCGTCGTCCTTGGAGGGCAGGCGGTCCGGGGCGTACGGAATGCCGATCGTCGCGCCGTGCGGGAGATTGCTCTTGTCGATCTCGCTGCCGGGGACCTCGAGGACGCTGCCCTTGCCCTTGTCGAGGAGGAGCTTGGCGGAGGCGTAGTTGAGGACCGGGTGCAGCGTCGCGACCTCCTTGCCGTTCGACGTCTTGTCGTTGATGACGACGTAACGGGTCGTGGAGTCGCTGTCGACGATGATGTACTCGCCGGGCTTGTCCCAGCCCGCCGGCGCGGTCGGCTTGATCACGCCGTACGCGATGAAGCCGATCACCAGGACGACGCCGAGCGCCAGACTGGGCGTCACCGTGCGCATGGGGCGCGGTGCGCCTTCCTCCGAGCCGCCCGGCGACGGTGCCAGGAACGCCGCGACGGTGCGCTTGCGAGCGAAGTTGTAGGCGGCGAGCTCGTCCTGACGCTTGGCCATGGTCCCCGTTTCTCCCGTTTTGTACTGCCGTGTGTACTGCGCGGCCGTGCTCGTTCATGCCCGACCGTGCCCGTGATGCCCGGTCGTGCTCGAACCACCCGAATTCGCCCGAATCGCCAGTGCTCAAGAGGCACTTCAGTCGCGCAGGCACCTACTATGCCCTGCGCCACGGGACGCCGGTTCACCAGGTGTTGGGCCGACCCCGCATCTTCACAGAGCTTCACCACAGCGCTTCACCAACGGGGCCCGGTCCGTGAAAGGCTGGCCACCTGGGGTTTCGGTGTCCCGTGTGTCGCCTGGCGTTTCGCAGCGGGTACCGTGAGCCGCCCACATGGATGTTGTGGGCCCATTGAATGGATGTTGCGGGCCCGGCGAGCGGCCACATATTTCGCGAAAGGGATGTCCCGGGGGATGAGCAGCGCTACGAGCACTCGGCGCGGTCGCCGCGCACAGCAGCAACGGGGAGGGCCCGGCGACAGACGCCGTACATCGGCCGCTCCTGCCGCCCCCGCCGCCGCGTCGCCGCGCACGCTGCCCCGCCCCGGCGGTCTGGGGCCGGTGCGGTTGCAGCAGCTCATCCTGGTGGAGCTCGCGGCCGCGGTCATGCTGGCCGCCTGGGCCGCCGACACCTCCTGGCTGCTGGCCCCGGCCGGCGCCGTGGCGGTGCTGCTGCTTCTTCTGGCGGTTCTGCGCCGGGGACGCCGTCCGCTGCCCGAGTGGTACGAGACGACGCGCGCGATGCGGCAGCGCCGACGCGACGCCAAGCTGCCGGTACCGCCGGGGACCGATGCGATGCTCGCGCCGGTCGTGGAGTGCGACCCGGCCCTGCGGACGTACGGCTTCGTCTCCCGTGACAACCGCTCGATCGGCATGATCGGCGACGGGACGTTCCTGACCGCCGTCCTCTTCGTGCAGCCGGCGGACGAGCCGCTGCGCCCCGCGGCGGCCCACCGCCAGCTGCCGCTGCGGCTGGTCCAGGACGCCCTGGAGGTCGACGGGATCCGGCTCGCCTCCGCGCAGGTCGTGCAGCACACCCAGCCGGCGCCCGCGCCGCATCTGCCCGCGCAGTCGCTCGCCGCGCGTTCGTACGGCCCCCTGCAGGCGCAGGCCGGTTCGCCCGCGCTCCGGCTCACCTGGGTCGCCCTCAAGCTCGACCCGGAGCTGTGCCCGGAGGCGGTGCAGGCGCGCGGGGACGGGGTTCCCGGGGCGCAGAAGGCGCTGCTGCGGGTGGCGGACCAGCTGTCCAGCAGGCTGGCAGGCGCCGGTTTCAAGGCGACCATCCTGGACGAGAACGAGCTGGTGCAGGCGCTGGCGACGTCCAGCTGCCTGAACCCGCGCGCCAACGCGCAGCACGGCCAGGACGGGCGCGCCTCCCAGCGCCGTACCGTCGAGGCGGTCAAGTCCTGGCGGGTCGACGACCGCTACCACACGACGTACTGGGTCTCCCGCTGGCCGCAGTTGGGCAACGGCGGCGTGGCGCTGCCCGAGCTGGTCACGCGCCTGACCTCGCTGCCGGTGCTGGCGACGACGTTCAGCATGACCCTGAGCAAGGCCGGGAACCGAGGTGTCTCGCTCACCGGGCACATCCGGGTCACCGCCCGCGGTGACAGTGAACTCGGCCAGGTGGGACGGGAGTTGGAGCGGGCCGCGAGTGCCGCGAAGGCCGGTCTGGTCCGTCTCGACCGGGAGCAGGTCCCCGGTGCTCTCGCCACTCTGCCGCTCGGAGGTACCTACTGATGTCCTACCCCCCGCAGACCATGCCTCCGGGACAGCAGGGCCACACCCCTGGCCGTACGACGCCGGCCCACGTGGCCTCGCCGACCGACACCGGCATGATCCCGATCATCCGGCAGCCGGAGACCCCGCAGCAGCAACGGCGCATCGTCAGCCCGGGGTTCGGGCTGCGCGGGCCCCGCCGCAACCGCCATGTCGTCACCGCCGACGAACTCGCGGCGATCAGCATGCCCATCGGTGACGACGGTGTGCTCATCGGCACCGACCCCGACTCACAGCCGGCCGTGCTGGGGCTGTCCCGGCCGACCGCCTTCGACGTCGTCCTCGTGGGTGGTCTGTGGCTCGCCCAGGTGCTGGCGCTGCGCGCCGCCGCGACGGGCGCGCGCGTGGGCGTCGAGACCGGACGTCCGCAGGTCTGGCAGCAGTTGGCCCAGGCGGCGGGCGGCGGCCAGCAGTGCGTGACGGTCTATCCGGTGGGCCGGGTGCCCGCGCAGGGGCCGTCCGTGTCGAGTCCGGTGGTGCTGATCCGGGACTGCGGTGTGCGCCCGCCGCGCGGGCGGGTGACCTCCGTGCCGTGGCAGGCCGTGGTGACGGTCCTGCCGTACGTCAGCGAACATGCGCCGCGCTGGCTGGCTCAGGCGCAGCTGGTCGGCATCCAGCGCATCTCGCCGCAGGAGATCGAGGTCGTGCGCGACACCCTGGGCGTCCCGAACGAGCATCTGCAGCACCTGCCTGCGCTGCACGAAGGTGCCGCCCTGTGGTGCACCCGCAAGCACCACAAGTTCGTGATGACCGAACCCACGGATGCGGAGACGGGCCTGCTCGGCGTGGCCCGACGGATGGACTGACGCGTCGTCGTCACCGGGGGAAGGGTGCGAACGGTGCGAACCGGCCGCACCCGTGAGGCTGTTGAGTTCGCACCCATGGGGGCTTTTCCGTCCCGCCATGTGAGTGATTAGGCTTCTGGTGGTGCGGTGACGGTCGCAGTCGCGTGGGACTCGCCACTCGGTCCGCACGGCCGCGACGACGACCAGCTCAGCAGCAGTGGCTGACCAGGAGGCAAGCAGTGAACAGGGATCGGTCCGAGTACAACGGCGGCAGCCCTTCCTCGGACGGGGACGATCACGAGGTGGATCTCACCGGCGAGTTCGAGATCGTCTACGAGCCGCCCGCCTGGTATGCCCAAAGCACGCAGGGTGGCTCCCCGTCCGGTGGCCAGCAGGACGGTGGGCGGACATCTCCGCCGCCGCCGAGCGGGCCGCCCATCGGAGCACCCACGGGGCCCCCAGGCGTCACACCGCAGCGTCCCGCGCCACCCGCCCCCGCCCCGGCACAGCCGCCCGCCCAGGCCGCACCGCAGCAGCCCGTACCGCCTGCCCAGCCCTCGCAGCCCGCTCCGGCTCAGGGCACGGGCGGCTACGGATTCCCGCCGCAGCAGTCCGCGCCGGGCACCGCCCCCGCGGCGACGCCCGGCGGGTACGGCTACCCCCAGCAGACGGGCGCCGGTGCACCGCCCCAGACCGGCCAGCCGCCCACCGCGCCGCCTGCCGCGCCCCAGCAGCAGCCCGCTGTGCCCCAGCAGCCGACGCCGGCCACCCCGGCGGCCGCCGCGCCCGGTTTCCCCGTACTGCACCCCGTCGACGAGGACGCGCAGAGCGGCCCGGCCCAGACCGCCACCCCGGCGGCGGGCGTACCGGCGGCGGCCGCCCCCGAGCAGCCGGAGGCCGAGCTGAACCATGCGGCCGCCGACGCCGAGGCGGCCCGTCTGTTCGGCGGCGACGACGACGTCGAGTCGGAGGAGCCGCACGGCGACGAGCCGGAGTCCGGTGACCCCGCCGCGTCCGCGGCCGGTGCCGACGAGTCGGCGCCCGAGGCGGACTCCCCCGCGCCGACGACGGCGCAAGCAGAACCGGAGGCCGAGGCAGCGCCCGCCGCTCCCATGCCCCCGCCCGTTGCTCAGCCGCAGCCTCCGCAGGCGCAGCCCACCGGGCAGCAGGCCCCGACCCAGCCCCAGGCCGCCCCGGGACTTCCCCCGCTGCCGCAGGGCTTCGCACCCGCACACCCCGGCCAGGGAGTCCCGCAGCCGGACCCGCAGGCCGCGGCCGGTTACGGCTACCCGCAGGGGCCCGGCCAGCCCCCTGCCCAGCCGCAGCCGGGCCAGCCGGCCCACCAGACGCCGCCGCAGGGCGCGTTCGGCCCGGCACAGCCGCAGCCCGGATACCCGGCGCAGGGCGGACAGCCCGCACCGGCCGACCCGCGCCAGGCCCAGCCGGGGCAGCCCCAGCCCCAGGCCCCCGGCTACGGCTACCCGCAGCAGCAGCCCCCGGCCGCCCAGCCGCAGCAGCAGCCCGCACCGCCGCAGGCCCAGCCGGGCCAGCCGCAGCCTGCCGGTTACGGCTACCCGCCCCAGCCCGAGCAGGCCGGTTACGGCTACCCGCCCCAGCAGCCGGGCTACGGCTATCCGCAGCAGCCCGCACCGCAGCAGCAGCCTCCGGCGCAGCCCCAGCCTCAGCAGGCGGCGCAGCCGCAGCCGCCTCAGCAGCAGCAACCCGGTGCGTACGGCAACCAGGGCTGGACGGCCCCGCCCGGCCCGCAGGCCGGACCCGGTGCGCCCCAGCAGCAGCAAGCCGCGCCGGGGACCCCGCTCGGCTACAACGCCGCCGTGGAGCTCTCCTCCGACCGGCTGCTGCGCAACCAGCCGAAGGCCCGTAAGAACAACCAGGCCCCCTCGCGCTTCAAGCTCGGCGCCAAGAAGGAGGCGGCCGAGCGGGAGCGGAAGCTCGGTCTGATCCGTACTCCGGTGATGTCCTGCTACCGGATCGCGGTGATCAGCCTCAAGGGCGGCGTCGGCAAGACCACGACGACCATGTCGCTCGGCGCCACGCTCGCCACCGAGCGCCAGGACAAGATCCTGGCGATCGACGCCAACCCGGACGCCGGCACGCTCGGCCGACGGGTCCGGCGCGAGACGGGCGCCACCATCCGCGACCTCGTCCAGGCGATCCCGCAGCTGCACAGCTACATGGACATCCGCCGCTTCACCTCGCAGGCGCCCTCGGGCCTCGAGATCATCGCCAACGACGTGGACCCGGCGGTCTCCACCACCTTCAACGACCAGGACTACCGCAGTGCGCTCGACGTGCTGGGCCGCCAGTACCCGATCATCCTCACCGACTCGGGTACCGGTCTGCTCTACAGCGCGATGCGCGGAGTCCTCGACCTCGCCGACCAGCTGATCATCATCTCCACCCCCTCGGTGGACGGTGCGAGCAGCGCCTCGACCACGCTCGACTGGCTGTCGGCGAACGGCTTCGCCGATCTCGTGCAGCGGTCGGTCACCGTGATCTCCGGTGTCCGCGAGACGGGCAAGATGATCAAGGTGGAGGACATCGTCGCGCACTTCGAGACCCGCTGCCGCGGTGTCGTCGTGATCCCCTTCGACGAACACCTCGCGGCGGGCGCCGAGGTGGACCTCGAGATGATGCGGCCCAAGACCCGCGAGGCCTACTTCGATCTCGCAGCCCTCATCGCCGAGGACTTCGCCCGTACCCAGCAGGGCTTCGGCAACCCGAACATGCAGTACCCGCAGCAGCCCCAGCAGGGGTACGCGCCCCCGCCGCAGGATCCCCAGCAGCAGCTCTACGGCCAGCCCGGCGGCACCCCGCAGCCGGGGCAGGGCTGGGGGCAGCCCCCGCAGCAGCCGGCCCCGGGCCAGGGCTGGCAGCAGCAGCCGCCCCAGGACCCGCAGCAGGGACAGCCGCCGCAGCAGGGTGTCGTGCCGCCCGGCTGGACCCAGCAGCAGTAGTACGGCAACAGCGAAGGGCGGCCGGTGCTCTCAGCACCGGCCGCCCTTCGGCGTCGTAGGAACGAATCCGGGAACGGCTATTCGGCGGCCGTCACCAGCTCGCGGCACCGCTTCACGTCCTCGGCCATCTGCTCAAGGAGGGCCTCCAAGGAGTCGAACTTCGCCTGGCCGCGGACGTAGGCCAGAAAGTCCACGGCCACGTGCAGGCCGTACAGATCGAGGCCCACGCGGTCGATGGCGTACGCCTCCACCGTGCGCTCGGTGCCGTCGAACTGCGGGTTCGTGCCGACGGAGATCGCGGCCGGCATCGCCTCGCCCTGGGCGTGCAGCCAGCCGGCGTAGACGCCGTCGGCCGGGATCGCGGTGTGCGGCAGGGTCTCGACATTGGCGGTCGGGAAGCCCAGCTCACGGCCGCGCTGAGCGCCTCGTACGACGACGCCCTCGACGCAGTGCGGGCGGCCCAGGATCTCGGCGGCGCCCTCGACGTCCCCCTCGGCGACCAGGCGCCGGGTGAGGGTGGACGAGAACGGCTCGCCGCCTCCCGCCTCACCGCACACGTACAGGTCGACGACCTCGACCTCGAAGTCGTAGACCTTGCCCTGCTCGGCGAGGAACTCGACGTTCCCCGCGGCCTTGTGGCCGAAGCGGAAGTTCGGGCCCTCGACGACCGCCTTGGCGTGCAGCTTGTCCACCAGGACCTTGACGACGAAGTCGGCGGGAGAGAGCTTCGAGAACTCCGTCGTGAAGGGGAGGATCAGCACCGCGTCCACGCCGAGGTCCGCCATGAGTTCGGCGCGGCGGTGGTGCGGGGCCAGCAGCGGCGGGTGGCTGCCGGGGCGGACGACCTCGCTGGGGTGCGGGTCGAAGGTGACGACCACCGAGGGAACACCCAGCTCGCGGGCGCGGTCCACGGCATGCCGGATGATCAGCTGGTGACCGCGGTGGACTCCGTCGTACGAACCGATGGTGACGACGCTGCGCCCCCAGTCCTCGGGGATGTCCTCCAAGCCACGCCAGCGCTGCACTGTGACCGCTCCTCGAACCCGTGTCCGTGTCTACCGACCTCTTACGCAGGTCTAAGGGTGCCATGCCGGGGCCGTGCGGCCCGCATCGGCCTAGCGCTCCGCGGGTGTGCCACGACGGGCCGTCGTTCGGCTGCCGCCCCGTCATGGCTGGTCGCGCCCCGCGGCGGAGCCGCATATCGATACAGCCCCGCGCCCCAAAGGGGCGCGGCCGAACCGCAGCGGACTACGCGCCGACCCGGACGCCCGCCAGGTTCTCGATCATCCGGCGGGCGCCGGGGCCCACCACCGCCGCCCAGGTCTGTGGGGCCTCGGTCAGCCAGCCGGCCATGCGGGCGGCGAAGCCTGGGACCTGCCGGCCGAGGTCGACCAGACCGCGGTCGAAGCGGGCCGCGCCGTCCGGGGTGCGGACCAGGAGCAGGCCGGTGCGGTGCACGAGCTCGCGCACGTCGTCGCCGGAGTGCCGGGCCGCTGCGTGCAGCAGGGCGTCCAGGACGGCGGGGGCCTGTTCGTGGGTCAGGAGGAAGTCGAGGAGTTCGCGGCGCAGGAGGCGGGAGGCGGGGGTGCCGGGAGCGGCGAGTACGGCGGCGAGCGCGGCCCGCACCTCCTCAGGGCCGCCGTCGAGGAGACCGGTGACCAGGGGGAAGAGCACGGCCCGCGCCTCCGGTCCCTGGTCGAGCCGCAGGTCGATGTACGCGGCCACGTGGACGGCGGTCTCCGGGCGTCGCTCCACGGCCTCCCGCACGAGTACGGCGGCCCTTCGGGCCAGCGGGGGCGTGGTGACGTCGGCGAGCGTGCGCAGCGCCTGACCGGCGTCCGGCCCGCGCAGACGCTCACGGAAGGCGTCGAGGACCGGCTCCGGGTGTGTGTTCAGGGCGGCGACCAGTGCGCTCGGCGGGAAGTGCGGGTCGCCGGACGCGAACTGCCGCAGCGCCTGCGGGAGATGGCGGGCACGCGTGCGTGGATCGCGTACGAGGAGGGCGAGCGCGCCGCCGTGCAGGGTGCAGTCGGCGGGGCGGGCGAGGAGGGCGAGGGCGGCGTAGCGGAGGAGTTCGCGATCGGCGTCGGTACGGACGTGGGGCGCCGCGCGCAGGCCGTACGCCACCGCCGCCACCCGCCGCGCGGGCCGCTCGTCGTGCGCCCACCGGTCGACGGCCCGGCAGATGGTCGACGGCTCGTCCTCCGCGAGCACGGCGAGCAACTCGTCCGCCCTCGGATGTGCACTCTCGACCAGCACCTCGGTCAGGTCGTCCAGAGCGAGGTGCCGGTGGGTGTGCAGCAGCGCCTGCGCCGCCTCGGCGACGGTCGCGTGCGGGGTCGCGGGAAGCGGGCGGTCGTCGTCGAACCAGCGGGTGAGGAGGGGTTGTACGGCCGTGGGCTCGGCGGCCAGGAGCTGGGAGACGGCGTCCAGGTAACGGGGGCCGGTGTCCTGCGGCGGGCCGTCGGCGAGGAGCAGGTGGCGCAGCAGGTCCAGGCGTTCGGTCCGCGGGAGCGGCAGGGCTGTCCAGAACCCGGGGGCGAAGGGGCCCGTGGCGGCGGGCGTCGGACGGGAATCGTCCTTGGTTTCCCGGGAGTTGGGACGGTCCTGACGGCGTGCCGCCACGAGTCGGTCGGCGAGCCGTCGCAGGACGGCCAGGTACGGGGTGGCGTCCGGTACGCGCAGCAGGGTCTCGGTGAGGAGGCGGGCGGGCCACCAGGAGTGCGGGTCCGCATTCAGGACGTTGGCCAACTCCTCCATTCTTACGGCGAGTTGGGCACTCCCCTCCTGACGGGCGAGAAGCAGCAGGGCCTCTACGACGGGGCCGATGCGGTGGTGCGGTACGGGAAGGGGGCGGGTGCCGCCGTCCGGGGTGGGGCTGTGGTGGACCAGGGTGCGCAGGGCCTCGTCGAGGTCGAGGTGCATGCCGTGGAGCCAGTCGGCGAGTTCCTCGTGGGCGAAGCGGTAGCCGCTGCCGGCGGGGACGAGCAGGCCTTCGGTGAGGACTGCGGAGGCCCAGCCGGTGCCGCCGCCCAGCCTCGCGGGGGCCGCTCCCCACGGGAACACCGCCTCGAACGTCTTCCGGTCCAGCTCGCCCTGTCCGGGGCCGAGGCTGCGGCGGGCGGCCTCGTGGACCTGGCCGGAGACCTTTGCGGCGAGGCGGCGTACGGCGGTGCCGCGCAGGCCGTTCTCGGCGGACAGTCTGACGGCGATGCGCAGGCACATCAGGTCGAGGTGGGCCGCGAGGACGTCGTTGCGGTCCACGTGGGCGTGGGGGGCGTCCTGGAGGGCCGCGTGGACCTCCGAGAGGAGGCGGAGGGTGAGGGGGTGGCGGGCGTCGGGGGCTTGGAGGGTGCCCTCGGGGATGCGGTAGCGCGCGCGGGCTCTGCGGGCCTCGTCCTCCGTCAGGTCGCCGAGGCGCACGCAGGGGATGCCGCCCCCGCCGCCCTTACCCGTCCCATCCCGGGGGCTGCGCCCCCGGACCCCCGCTTCGGCCTGAACGGCCTCGTCCTCAAACGCCGGACGGGCTGAAAAGATCAGGCCCTGGCCGAACAGGGCCGAAAAGGCCTCCCAGTACTCCGCCCTGCACGCCACGATCAGCCGCGTCCCCGTCTCCCGCAGCCATTCCTCCGTCCCTTCGACCCACTCCTGTAGGCGGTGGGTCAGGGCGGGCGGCATTTCTTCGGGGCCGTCCAGGAGGAGGAGCAGGGGGCGGTCTGCCGCGCGGGCGGCCTGGGCAAGGCGGTTCGGGCCGGTGTCGCCGAGGGTGGCGGCGCAGGTGGACCTCGCCGCCGCGACGATGCGGGCGGCGCGGGCCAGTGCGCGGCCGGCCGCGTCCGCGACCGAGGTGTCTTCGTCCCTCAGGTCGGCGCCACGCAGCCAGAGGGTCGGGGCCGGTTCGGGGCCGCGGTTGCGGCGGGCGGCGAGGGACGCGAGTTCCGTCGTACGGCCGCTGCCCGGTGGCCCGACCAGGCCGAGGACGGCGGCCGGGCCCTGCACGAACGCGGCCAACTCCCTTGCCGTCTTTGCCCGTTCGACGGCTTCGACGCCCGCCCGGCCGACGTGGCCCTCCAGCGTCCCCGGCGGGCCGTCCTGCCCCACCGACGTAGCCGTCAGCTCCAGTACCCCGGCCAGATTGAGATCGGCTCCGTACGCGGGCACCGTAGCCGCGTTCCGGTCGAGCAGGTCGGCCAGCGGACCGATGGACAGGTCGGATGAAGACCCCGGGGGGTCCCCCCGCTCGACCGAAGCCGAGAGCGGGGGAGCAACCGACCACGACGGCGCCGCAGAAGACCGACGGCCCGTCGCGGTGAGATCAGCGGAGCGCCGCCGCAGCGGGACCGCGAAGCCGGCGTCGCGGTGGCCGGACTGGAGTGCGGTGCCGAGGACGGCGACGACGGCGCCGGTTTCGGCGTCCAGGACCGGTCCCCCGGCCGCCCCGCCACCCAGCCGCAGGGCGTCCCGGCCGGTCGTGCCGATCGCCAACTCCAGGGCCTCGTCGAGGAGATGGAAGCGGTCCGTCGCCGCATACGTCACGGAGGTCGCACCGAGCACGCGCGCCTCGCGCCAGCAGCCGGCGGCGAGGCGGACGTATCTGCCGGTCTCGACCCGGTCCCGGACCGTGACCGGCAGCGGGTCGACGCCGAGGCCCTCGGTGCGTACGAGGGCCAGGTCCAGGTCGGGCAGCGGGGTCACCTCGTCCGCGGTCACCAGGCAGGTGCGGTCGTCGGCGGTGTGCAGGACGAGCCTGGGCAGGCCGTCGACGGCCTCGTGGCTGGTGATGACGGTGCCGTGGTGGTCGGCCACGAAGCCGGTGCCGCGGGGGCGGCCGGCGAGGTCGTGGATGCGGACCAGGGCGGCGTCCCGGTCGGTCGGTTCCCCGTCCGGGGTGTGTCCGGTTCGCGTATCCTCCGCCGACCGGTGTCCGCCTCCGGTCCGCGGGCCCCGTCCCGCCATGTTCGAGCCTCCCCGCCGTACACCTGTGCCCTCAGTTCGACGTTAGGGCCGCGATGATCAGCGGGACAGATCCCTTCGCGAACGCGCCCCCTTCCGCTCCCTCGGTTCACTCCGAGCGCCTGCCCGGACGGGTGAACAGGTGGGGGTGGGTGGATACACCCTAGGGGTGGGGGAACCGAGGGGGGACCGTGGAGCGGCGGCACAACCCCGTGACGCCGCTCCACGGGCAGGCAGCCCGGACAGGCCCGAGCGAGTCGGGCGGCCCAAAGGGGCGCGGGGCTGTATCCACAGGCGGTTCCGCCGCGGGGCGCGGCCAGCCACGACGGGCCCTCAGAGAACCGACGGCCCGTCGCGGCGCAACCAGCGGAGCGCCTAGCCGAAGACGGCCAGGCTCTTCGCCTTGCCCTTCTGTTCCTCGACGAGCGCCAGGAAGTGCCCCTCGGGGTCGAAGACGGCGACCGCGCCGCCGCCCGCGTACACCTCGGGCATCTCCAGCCGTACGCCGTTGGTGAGCAGCCGGGCCCGCTTGGCGTCCACGTCCCAGCGCGGGAACGCGGCCGTGGCCGCCTCGGCGATCGGCATCACCGTCAGGTCCTGCTGGAGCTCGTCCAGCGTCTTCGCCGAGTCCAGCTTGTACGGGCCGACGCGGGTGCGGCGCAGGGCGGTGAGATGGCCGCCCACGCCCAGGTCGGCGCCCAGGTCGCGGGCCAGGGCCCGGATGTAGGTCCCGGAGGAGCAGACGACGGAGACCACCAGGTCCAGCACCGGGGTGCCGTCCTCGGCGACCGCGTCCCGGACGTCGTACACCGCGAAGGACGAGACGGTGACGGGCCGGGCGGGGATCTCGAACTCCTCGCCCTCCCGCGCCCGCTTGTAGGAGCGCACACCGTCGATCTTGATGGCGCTCACCTTCGACGGCACCTGCATGATGTTGCCGGTGAGCTTGGCGATCCCGGCGTCGACGGCCTCGCGGGTAACCTTCGAGGCGTCTGCCGACCCCGTGATCTCGCCCTCTGCGTCGTCGGTCAGGGTCGTCTGCCCGAGGCGGATCGTCCCCAGGTACTCCTTCTCGGTCAGCGCGAGGTGACCGAGCAGCTTGGTGGCCTTCTCGATGCCGAGGACGAGCACGCCCGTCGCCATGGGGTCGAGGGTTCCGGCGTGCCCGACGCGTCGGGTGCGGGCGATGCCGCGCATCTTGGCGACCACGTCGTGCGAGGTGAAGCCCGACGGCTTGTCCACGATGACAAGCCCGTCGGGCGTCCGGTTCTTCTGGGTCATTCGGCGGTTTCGTCCTCGTCTTCACCCGGCTTCTTGTACGGGTCCGCCTCGCCGGCGTAGGTGGCGCCGGCCGAGACCTCGCGCACCTTCTCGTCGGACTGGCGGGCCTTGTCGAGGAGGTCCTCGATGGTCCGGGCGGTGTCCGGCAGGGCGTCCGCGACGAAGGTCAGCGTCGGCGTGAACTTCACGCCCGCCGCCGCACCGACCGCGGAGCGGAGCACGCCCTTGGCGCTCTCCAGACCGGCGGCCGCGGCCGCACGCTCCTCGTCGTCCCCGTACACCGTGTAGAAGACGGTCGCCTCCCTCAGGTCCCCGGTGACCCGGGTGTCCGTGATGGTGACGTGCGAGCCGAGCCGCGGGTCCTTGATCCCGCGCTGCAGCTTCTGGGCCACCACCTCTCGGATGAGGTCCGCCAGCCTCTTGGCGCGCGCGTTGTCGGCCACTGGTCCGTCTCCTTAAGTGCTTACTTCTTGCTTCAGTCTTCGTCGCTGTGGAGCCTGCGTCGAACCGAGAGCAGTTCCACCTCGGGCCGCCCGGCGACCAGCCGCTCGCAGCGGTCCAGTACGTCGGAGAGGTGTCCCGTGTCCCCGGAAACCATCGCGAGCCCGATCTCGGCCCTGCGATGGAGGTTCTGGTTGCCCGTCTCCGCCACGCTCACCGCGTACTTGCGCTGGAGCTCGGCCACGATCGGACGGACGAGAGAGCGTTTCTCCTTGAGCGAGTGCACGTCGCCGAGGAGCAGGTCGAAGGACAGAGTCCCCACATACATGTGTGTCCGGATGTCCCGCCGGTTCGGGGTACGGGCGCCACGCATCGACGCCGATACGGGAACCGTACACGCAACGGCCGGGGCCGATCGACGGAATTCCCTGGAGGGAACTGCCCCGCCGACCGGCCCCGATCGCGTGCTGGATCAGACGCGCGGCTTCTCGCGCATCTCGTACGTCGCGATGACGTCGTCGACCTTGATGTCGTTGAAGTTGCCGAGGTTGATACCGCCCTCGAACCCTTCGCGAATCTCGGTGACGTCGTCCTTGAAGCGACGCAGACCCTCGATGTTGAGGTTCTCCGCGATGACCTTGCCGTCGCGGACCAGGCGCGCCTTGGTGTTGCGCTTGACCTCGCCGGAGCGGATGAGAACACCCGCGATGTTGCCCAGCTTGGACGACTTGAAGACCTCGCGGATCTCCGCCGTACCGAGCTCGACCTCTTCGTACTCCGGCTTGAGCATGCCCTTGAGGGCCGCCTCGATCTCCTCGATCGCCTGGTAGATGACCGAGTAGTAGCGGACGTCCACGCCCTCGCGCTCGGCCATCTGCGCCGCGCGGCCTGCCGCACGGACGTTGAAGCCGATCACGATGGCGTCCGAGCCCATCGCCAGGTCGATGTCCGACTCCGTGACCGCACCGACGCCGCGGTGCAGGACGCGGATGTCGACCTCTTCGCCGACGTCCAGCTGGAGCAGGGACGACTCGAGCGCCTCGACGGAACCAGAAGCGTCACCCTTGATGATGAGGTTGAGCTGCTGGACCTCGCCGGCCTTGAGCACCTTGTCCAGGTCCTCGAGGGAGACACGGCGCGTGCGCTTGGCGAACGCGGCGTTGCGCTCACGGGCGGCGCGCTTCTCGGCGATCTGACGGGCCGTACGGTCCTCGTCCACCACCAGGAAGTTGTCGCCCGCACCCGGGACGTTGGTCAGGCCCAGGACCTGGACCGGCGTCGACGGGCCGGCCTCGGCGACGTTGTTGCCGTTGTCGTCGAGCATGGCGCGGACTCGGCCGTAGGCGTCGCCCACGACCATCGTGTCGCCGACCCGCAGGGTGCCTCGCTGGACGAGGACCGTCGAGACGGCACCACGGCCGCGGTCGAGGCGGGACTCGATCGAGATGCCCTGCGCGTCCTGGTTCGGGTTGGCCCGCAGGTCGAGCGAGGCGTCCGCGGTGAGGACCACGGCCTCCAGCAGGGAGTCGATGTGCAGACCCTGCTTGGCGGAGATGTCGACGAACATGGTGTCGCCGCCGTACTCCTCGGCCACCAGCCCGTACTCGGTGAGCTGACCGCGCACCTTGGTCGGGTCGGCGCCCTCGACGTCGATCTTGTTGACCGCGACGACGATCGGGACGTCGGCCGCCTTGGCGTGGTTGAGCGCCTCGACCGTCTGCGGCATGACGCCGTCGTTGGCCGCGACGACCAGGATCGCGATGTCGGTCGACTTCGCACCACGGGCACGCATGGCGGTGAACGCCTCGTGACCCGGGGTGTCGATGAAGGTGATCTTGCGCTCTTCGTCGTTGACCTCGGTCGCGACCTGGTAGGCACCGATGTGCTGGGTGATGCCGCCGGCCTCGCCCGCGATGACGTTCGTCTTGCGGATGGCGTCGAGGAGTCGGGTCTTACCGTGGTCGACGTGACCCATGACGGTCACGACCGGCGGACGGACGACCAGATCCTCTTCGCCGCCCTCGTCCTCGCCGAACTCGATGTCGAAGGACTCGAGCAGCTCGCGGTCCTCCTCCTCGGGGCTGACGATCTGAACCGCGTAGTTCATCTCGCCCGCGAGGAGCTGCAGCGTCTCGTCGGAGACGGACTGCGTGGCCGTGACCATCTCGCCCAGGTTCATCATGACCGCGACGAGCGACGCCGGGTTGGCGTTGATCTTCTCCGCGAAGTCGGTGAGGGAGGCACCGCGCGACAGGCGAATGGTCTCGCCGTTGCCGCGAGGCAGCATCACGCCGCCGACCGACGGGGCCTGCATGGCCTCGTACTCCTGGCGCCTCTGCCGCTTCGACTTGCGACCGCGACGCGCGGGACCGCCGGGACGACCGAAGGCGCCCTGCGTGCCACCACGGCCACCGGGACCACCGGGACGACCGCCGAATCCGGGACGACCGCCGCCACCGCCACCGGGACCACCGGGACGACCGGCGAAACCGCCACCGCCGCCACCGGGACCCGCGGGACGACCGGCGAAACCGCCGCCGCCGCCACCGGGACGACCGGCGAAACCGCCGCCGCCACCACCGGGACGACCGGCGCCACCGCCACCGGGACGACCGCCGCCACCGGGACCGCGGCCGCCGGGGCCACCGCCGCCGGGACGCGGGCCGGCAGCAGGACGCTGCGGCATCATGCCGGGGTTCGGACGCGGGCCGCCGGGGCCGCCGCCGGGACGGGGGCCGCCGCCCTGCGGACGGGGCATGCCGCCCGGGGTCGGACGCGCGCCGCCCGGAGCCTGCGGACGGGGACCGCCCGCAGCACCCTGGGGACGAGGACCGCCCTGGCCCTGCGGACGCGGGGCACCACCGGGACGCTCACCGGGGCCACCCTGGCCGCCCGGACGCGGGGCACCACCCGGACGGGGCGCCTGGGGGCGCGCCATGCCGGTGGAGCCACCGGAGGTGAAGGGGTTGTTGCCCGGACGCGGACCGGCCGGACGGGCACCGGGACGCGGAGCGCCGCCACCCTGGCGCGGGGCGCCGCCGGGACGGTCGCCGCGGTCACCACGGCCCTGGCCGCCCTGACCGGGGCCGCCGGGACGGGCACCCGGACGCGGGGCCTGGCCTGCCGGACGCGGAGCGCCCGGACGCGGGCCGGAGCCCTGGCCCTGGGAGGCAGCCGGGGCGGCGGGAGCCGCCGGAGGCGCCGTGAACTCGGGCGTGGTCGGAGCCGGGGACGCCGGGGCGGGCCGCGGCGCGGGCTTCGGGCCCGGGGTGGGACGGGGGCCGGGAGCAGCCGGTGCGGCGGGAGCCGCGGGCTTCTCGGCGGCGGCCGGCTTGGGGGCCGGCGGGCGCGGGGCGGCCGGACGGGCTGCCTGCGCCGGAGAGGGGGCTGCCGGCTTCGCCGGGGCAGCCTTGCGTGCGGGGGCGGACTTGCCGCCTCCGTTGCCCTGCTGGAGGGCGTCCGTCAGCTTACGGACGACGGGCGCTTCGATGGTCGAAGACGCCGAACGGACGAATTCACCGAGTTCTTGGAGCTTGGCCATGACGACCTTGCTCTCAACCCCGAACTCCTTGGCGAGTTCGTATACCCGGACCTTAGCCACTTCGCTCCTTTTAGGTCCGGGTTGCGTCCGGACCGTCGCTACTTCATGGGCGTACTCATCGCGTGCTCATCGAGTGCTCATCGCAATCTCGACCTACTTCCAACTCGCGGGGTACCAGGGCCGCACGGGGGTTCCGTGCGACCTCGTCTTACGGTGTTGCCTGCTCGACATAGAGGCGCAACGCCTTTGTGTCGAGCGCTCCCGGGGCGCGCAGCGCCCGTGTGAACGCCCGGCGGCGTACCGCCAGGTCGAGACAGACCAGGGCGGGGTGCACATACGCACCCCGGCCGGGCAGCGTACCGCGATGATCGGGGACACATTCACCCTCGACCGCCACGATGCGCAGCAGATCCTTCTTGGCCGCTCGCTGCCTGCACCCCACACAGGTGCGCTCAGGGCATGCGCGGGCGCGCGTCCGGCCAGACACCCTTAAGTCTACCTCCCCGTGGCGACCTCACCCCTTTGGGGCAAGAATCGAACAGTTCCGCGCATGCAAGTGTCGTGATCTGAGCCATGCGCGGCTTGGATCTATTCCCCGCGCTGCTCTGCGCGCTGGTCCTCGGCCTGCTCGGTGTCCGGACGGATGTCGATCCGCCAGCCGGTCAGCCGGGCCGCAAGGCGGGCGTTCTGGCCTTCCTTGCCGATCGCCAGCGACAGCTGGTAGTCCGGCACCGTCACGCGCGCGGAGCGGGCGGCGAGGTCCACGACCTCCACCTTGGAGACCCGAGCGGGCGACAGCGCGTTCGCGACCATCTCGGCCGGGTCGTCCGACCAGTCGACGATGTCGATCTTCTCGCCGTTCAGTTCGCCCATGACGTTGCGCACACGCCCGCCCATGGGCCCGATGCAGGCGCCCTTGGCGTTCAGGCCCGAACGGGTGGACCGTACGGCGATCTTGGTGCGGTGACCGGCCTCACGGGCGATCGCGGCGATCTCCACGGACCCGTCGGCGATCTCCGGCACCTCCAGGGCGAAGAGCTTCTTCACCAGGTTCGGGTGCGTGCGCGAGAGGGTCACGGACGGGCCGCGGACGCCCTTCGCCACTCGTACGACGTACGACCGGATCCGCATGCCGTGCGGATACGTCTCGCCCGGCACCTGCTCCTGCACCGGCAGGATGGCCTCGAGCTTGCCGATGTCCACGAGCACGTTCTTCGGGTCGCGGCCCTGCTGGACCACACCGGTGACGATGTCGCCCTCACGGCCGGCGTACTCGCCGAGCGTCGCGTCGTCCTCGGCGTCGCGCAGCCGCTGCAGGATGACCTGCTTGGCGGTGGTGGCGGCGATACGGCCGAAGCCGGACGGGGTGTCGTCGAACTCGCGGGGCTCCTGGCCCTCCTCGAGGTCCTCGGGATCCTCCTTCGCCCACACCGTCACATGGCCGGTCTCCCGGTTGAGCTCCACGCGCGCGTGGCGGCGGCTTCCCTCGGTTCGGTGGTAGGCGATGAGGAGGGCCGACTCGATCGCCTCGACCAGCAGGGGGAAGGAGATCTCCTTCTCCCGTACCAAGCCCCGCAGGGCACTCATGTCGATGTCCACGGCTACGCCTCCTCTTCCTTCTCGTTCTTGTCCTTGCGGTTGAACTCGACCTGCACGCGCGCCTTGTCGACGTCCGGATAGGCGAGTCTGCGGGCGGTGGGCCTGCGGCCCTTGACTCCGGGCACTTCGAGGTCGAGGCCTTCGTCGTCGGCCTCGAGGATCCTGGCGACCAGCTCGTCACCGTCGGTCAGCTGGAACTTCACCAGCCGGCCGGTGGCACGCACGTAGTGCCGGTGTTCCTTGAGGAGGCGCTCCGCGCCCGGGGTTCCGACCTCGAGGGTGTACTCGCCCTCGCCCATCGCGTCCGTCTCGTCGAGCTTCGCCGAGAGCGCGCGGCTCACATCGGCGATCTGGTCCAGATCGGCACCGTTGTCGGAGTCGACGACCACGCGCAGCACCCGCTTGCGTCCGACGGAGTCCACTGCGATCTCTTCGAGATCCAGGCCCTGGGAGCTGACGAGCGGTTCCAGGAGCTCTCGCAGCCTCTCGCTCTGGGTGGTGCTCATCCGGGTGACTCCTCGGCCGCGTGTGCTGTTGTGGGATGGGTCGCGTGTCTGGTCAAAGGGTATCCGGTCGCCAGGGGTGTTGCCGTCCACTGAGGCGCTGGGGCGCCCAATGGCTCGGGAGCTGTGGTGTGTGAGCGGAAGCGGGTTGGTCGTGGCTTGTCGCGCCCACGCGGCGGTAGCCGCATGTCGACACAGCCCCCCGCCCCTTGGGCCGGCTGCCGAGCCGGTGGCGTGAGTCGGGGGGAGGCGCGGGTACCGTGATCAGCGGCGGGTCGGCCTTCCCGTCCATGCGTTCGTACGAAGCCCCCGAGGACGTCAGTCGTGTCGTACCCCCCACCCTTGCGCACCCCGTCGGGGCCGCGCAGAAGATCCGTTCTTGCTTCGGCTGCCGGGGCCGCCCTGTTGGCGGGCTGCTCCGGTGGGGAGTCCGAGGAGAGTGCCGGTGGCAGTCCTTCGGTCGTGGAGAAGGCGCGTGCGCTTGCAGCCAGGGAGAGTGTGGGGCTGGTCGGGCGGTACGACGCCGTGATCGCTGCGCATCCTGCTGTCGCGGAGCAGCTGGGGGCGTTGCGGGCCGAGGTCGTGCGGCATGCGGAGGCGTTCGGGGGGACGGTCGGGAAGGCCTCCCCCGCGGCGCCGGAGTCGGCGTCGCCGTCCGCCGCCGTGGCCTCGAACGAGAAGGACGCCCTCACCGAACTGGCCGCCGCCGAGCGGGCTCTGGCCGACCGGCGGATCACGGCGCTCCTCGACGTGCCGGGTGAGCTGGCACGGCTGCTGGCCTCGGTGGCGGCGGCCGGGGCGGCGCATGCGTATCTGCTGACGGAGGGTGCCAGGTGAGCCGGGAGAAGGAACTGAAGGCCCTGCAGGCGGCGCTGGCCGCCGAGCATGCGGCCGTGTACGGCTACGGGGTGGTCGGCGGGCAGATCCGCGCGGGACGGCGTACGGAGGCCCAGGCGGCGTACGACGCGCACCGGGCCCGGCGGGACGCGCTCACCCGCGAGGTACGGGACCTGGGCGGCACGCCGGTGGCCGCGGCGGCGGGGTACGCACTGCCGTTCCCCGTGTCGGACTCGGCCGCGGCCGTGCGGCTCGCCACCGAACTGGAGGACCGGGTGGCCGGGGTCTACTCCGACCTGGTGCGCGCGACCGGGGGCGAGCGGCGGCGCATGGCTGCCGGGGCGCTGCGGGAGGCGGCGGTGCGGGCGGTGCGCTGGAGCGGCGAGAGCGTAGCCTTCCCTGGGCTCGCCGAGCGGGCGGCCACCGCCCCGGCCTCGCCGGCACCCACGGCGTGACCCGTACTGGAAGGGAACGACTCGCGCATGGCTTTCGCACCGCCGCAGCGTCTGGTCAGGGCGCTCGGTGAGACGGCACCGGACGGCGACGACTGGCTGGAGAAGCTGCCCGAGGCGGCCCGGCAGGCGGTCTCGCTACGCGAGTTGACCGTGGAACGGGTACAGGTGCCCGGCGGGCGCAGCAGCCTGGTCGTGCTGGTGCGGCACCCCGACGGGACGCCCGCCGTGCTGAAGCTGGCCCCGCCCCGGGCCCGTCCGGAGAGCGAGCGGGCGGCGCTGGCGCACTGGGGCGGTATGGGCGCCGTACAGCTGGTCGAACCGTTCATGACGGAGGGTGTGTTGCTGCTGGAGCGGCTGCATCCGGATGTCTCGGTGCGGTCGTTGCCGGAGGCGAAGGCGCTGTTGGAGGCGGCGGGGACGTTGCGGCGGCTGTGGGTGGAGCCACCCGTCGGCAAGGGCGCCCATTCCTTCGAGACCGTCGCCGAGCGGACGGGGCGGCAGGCCGAGGCCATGCGGGCCACTGCGTCGGGCTTCGCCGAGGTGGCGGTGTTGGTCGACGCCGCGTTGGCTGCACGGGCGGAGTTGCTGGCGGCGCCGCCTGAGGATCGGTTGCTGCACGGGACTTTTCGGCAGAGCAAGGTTCTCGCTGGTGAGCGGATGCCGTGGTTGGCCGTGGGGCCCGATCCGGTGGTGGGTGAGTGTGCCTTTGATCTGGCTCGGTTGGTGCGGGACCGGGTGGAGGATCTGATTGCCTCACCGGCGGGCGCGACGACCACCCGGCGGCGCGTGAAGCGGCTTGCCGAGTCGTTGGATGTGGATCAGGAGCGGTTGCGGGGGTGGACGTTGTTCCGGGCTGTGGAGTCCGGGGTTCGGGCGCTTCGGGTGGGGCGGACCAAGGACGCCGAGCTGTTGCTTGAATTCGCCGGGTGGCTCTAGGGCTGTTCAGCTCGGGAGGTACTGGTTGTTGCCGCCCGGGCTCCGCTCATGCACGCACCTCCAGCGGCTCGGAGGTGTCCTGTGCGGGGGTGCGGGTCGTCAGTCGCTCCGCGGCTGCCGTGAGGGCGAGTACGGCGATGTTCGCGCCCAGGCCCACCAGGCCGGCGTTGACGTTCCCGGCCAGGCCCTTCTGCCAGAACGTCAGCCAGACGACGACCAGTTCGCCCACGAAGAGCCCGGCGAGGACGGCCACCTTGCCCACCGGGCGGCGGGCCAGGAAGCCCAGGGCGATGGCGGGTGCGAGCTGGACCGTGCCGCTGTAGGTGAGCAGGAGGAGGTTGGCCAGCAGGTCGGGGCGGTAGATGGCGAGCAGGAGGGAGAGACCGCAGGCGGCCACCACGGTGCCGTGGTTGATCCAGAACTGCTTCCGCTCGTCCCGCACCCGGGCGATGTTGCGGGCCACCAGGGACGAGATGCCGATCAGGATGCCCGCCGCCGGCACCATCGCCGTCGCGATGGCCGCCACGACGACCAGACCCGTCGCCCATGTCGGCAGCACCTGCTTGCTCAGGGTCAGCAGGATGCCGTTGGCCGGGGTGCCCGGCTTGAGGACGAGGACGGCGGCGAAGCCCACAATGATGGGCATCAGCAGGCAGAGTTCGTACAGCGGCATCCAGGTGTAGTTGCGGCGCAGCACCTTGGGGTCGCGGGCGGACATCACGGCCGGCCAGGCGTGCGGCAGGCACATCAGGCCGACGCCGACCATGCTGACCAGCATGCTCGTGGTGAACCAGACCTGGTCGGACGGCCCCGCATGGATCGTCAGCAGCTCCGGATGGAGCTTGTCGATGCGGTGGAACATCGCGGTGACGCCGCCCGAGAAGTGGGCGGGGACCGCGATCAGGAGCACGGCCAGGACGACCAGCATGACGACGTCCTTGAAGTACGACGTCATCGCGACGCCGTGCAGGCCCGCCCACAGCACGAAGGCCACGACCAGCGCACAGCCGATGATCATGCTGAGGGTGCCGGAGGCCGAGTCGCCGGTGACCAGCTGGACGATCAACCCCAGGCCGGTGATCTGGAGTTGGAGGTACGGCAGCACGAAGACGACGCCGAGGACGGCCGCGACCGTGCCGAGCAGCTTGCTGTCGTAGCGGTCCTCCAGGTAGTCACCCTGGGTGAGGTAGCCGCGCTCCTTGCCCAATGACCACAGGCGCTTGGCGAGGAAGAACAGCACCATGTACCCGATGGGGACGTACGGGAGGGCGTAGAGGGCGGCGACTCCGCCGCTGAAGGCCAGGCCTGCCATGCCGAGGAAGGTGAAGGTGGTGAACACCTCGCCGGCCTGCAGGAACCACATGCTCAGCGCCCCGAACCGGCGCCCGCCGACGGCCCATTCGGAGAGGTCCGCGGCGGGCTTGCGGCGTCCGACGAAGCCGAGGACGCCGATCAGCGCGATGCCGGTGAACGTCATGACCAGGATCGTCGTCACTTGTCGGCCTCCTCACGGTTCATGAGGCGCTCCGTGAGCAGCAGCGCGGGTGTGCACATCACGCACCAGGCCGCGCCCCACACGAGCATCCGGGGCAGCCCGAACCACAGGCCGTCGGTGTTGACGAACGGCAGGAACGGCATGAGGAGCAGGCCCAGCGCGGGCACGGCGGGGATCAGGTGGTACGGGCGCACTGTGCCTCCTCGGCGAGACGGTCCAGTCGGCGGACGGCGAGTTCGGCGAGCAGGGCGGCTCCGTCGGACAGCACCGCGTCGTCGAAGGCGGCGAGCGGGGAGTGGTTGGTGGGGGCGGTCTCCGGGTCTCCGGTGGCGTCGGCGCCCAGGAAGACGAACGCGCCCGGCACCCGGTCCAGGACCCGGGAGAAGTCCTCCGAGCCGGTGATCGGGTCGGTGAGCAGTTCGAAGCGCTCCGTCCCGAAGGCCTCGCGGACGGTGTCGGCGAGGAAGTCGTGCTCGCCGCTGTGGTTGACGGTGACGGGGTATTCGGGGACGAAGTCGACCTCGGCGGTGAGGCCGTGGGCGGTGGCGATGTCCTGGCAGAGGCGTACGGAGACCTCTGCGATGCGTTCGGCGGCGGCCGGCGAGAAGGTGCGGACGGTCGCCTCGAAGGCCGCGTCGTCGGGGATGATGTTGCGCCGGGTCCCGGCGTGGAACGTGCCGACGGTGACCACGACCGGGTCGAACACGTCGAAGCGCCGGGTCACCATCGTCTGCAGCGCGGTGACCATCTCGCAGGCCGCCTGGATCGGGTCGAGGGAGTCGTGCGGACGGGAGCCGTGGCCGCCCGCCCCGACCACCCGCACATGCAGGCCCGCCGAGGCCGCCATCAGCGGGCCGGGGCGGGAGGCGAAGACGCCGGTGGGGTACGAGGACGAGCTGACGTGCAGTCCGTAGGCGGCGTCGACCGGGCGTCCCGCCGCCTCCAGCACACCCTCCTCGACCATGTGCCCGGCGCCGTCCCAGCCCTCCTCCCCCGGCTGGAACATGAACACCACGTCCCCGGCGAGGCTCTCGCGCCGGTCCGCGAGCAGCCGGGCGGCGCCGACCAGACCGGCCGTGTGCAGGTCGTGACCGCAGGCGTGCATGGCGCCGGCGATCCGGGAGGCGAACTCCGCGCCGGTGCGCTCCGTGACGGGCAGGGCGTCCATGTCGCCGCGCAGCAGTACGACCGGGCCGTCGGGCGCACCGGCGCCGCGCAGAACGGCCGTGACGGAGGACAGCGAACTGCCGGTGCTGATCTCCAGCGGCAGTCCGTCGAGCGCGGCCAGCACCTTCTCCTGTGTGCGCGGCAGGTGCAGCCCTATCTCCGGCTCCCGGTGCAACGCCCGGCGCAGGACGGCCAGTTCACCCTGGAGCTCACGCGCATCGTCTCGCAGACTCATCTCTCTCCCCTCACCAGTGCACCACCTGTTGCATGTACTGCCCACGTGGCCGGAAAAGATGAGAGGGCGACGGAGCGTCGCGCGGAAATGGCGGAAACGCCGCTCAGGTTGTTTTCGAGGCGGGGGTTTGTGGGGGTTGATCGCGCCCACGCGGCGGAGCCGCTGATCGATACAGCCCCGCGCCCGTCAACGGCATCAACTCACCGTCGGTTCGAGGGCCGGGGCCGGGCAGGCGGCGGGTGGCCCCACTCGCCTCGGCGACCGCCGCGAGCATGCGGTGCACGGGGAACGCCGCTCCCCCGCGCCCGGTGAGGCCAGATGCGGCGACGGTTCTCAGGGACGAGCGCGGCGGCACCTCGTTCCCTGCTTGTCATGACCGTTCCCCTCCCATAGTGACGCTCTGTCACGCACTACGGTCGGGGAACGGCCTGGGAGAAGTCCGTGAGCCACCCTTAGGAGCCCAAAGACGTTCCTCAGGAGCTTCTCAAGCGGTCAGGCGGGCGATCGCCTCGTCCACCGTCAGCTCCTCGCGCTCGCCGGTCTTCCGGTCCTTGAGCTCCACGACGCCCTCGCCGGAGCGGCGGCCGGCGACCAGGATCTTCGGTACGCCGATGAGTTCGGCGTCCGTGAACTTGACGCCCGGGGAGACGCCGGCCCGGTCGTCGACCAGGACGCGCAGACCGGCCGCCCGCAGCTTCTCGGAGACCTCGAGGGCCAGTTCGATCTGCAGGGCCTTCCCCGCGGCGACGACGTGCACATCGGCCGGGGCGACCTCGGCGGGCCAGCACAGGCCCTGCTCGTCGGCGGTCTGCTCGGCGAGGGCCGCGACCGCGCGGGAGACGCCGATGCCGTAGGAGCCCATGGTGACGCGGACCGGCTTGCCGTTCTGGCCGAGGACGTCGAGCTTCAGCGCGTCCGCGTACTTGCGGCCGAGCTGGAAGATGTGGCCGATCTCGATGGCGCGGTCCAGCTTGAGGCCGGTGCCGCACTTGGGGCACGGGTCGCCCTCCTGGACGACCACGACGTCGACGTACTGGTCGACCTCGAAGTCACGGCCCGCCACGACGTTCCTGGCGTGCGTGCCCGCCTTGTTGGCGCCGGTGATCCAGGCGGTGCCGGGGGCCACGCGCGGGTCGGCGATGAACTTGACCTTCTCGCCCAGGCCCTGCGGGCCGACGTAACCGCGGACCAGGTCGGGGCGGCCGGCGAAGTCCGCCTCGGTGACCATCTCGACGGTCCCCGGCGCGAAGTGCGCCTCGACCTTGTCCATGTCGACCTCGCGGTCACCGGGGACACCGACGGCGACGATCTCGCCGTCGACCTTCACGAGGAGGTTCTTCAGGGTGGCGGAGGCCGGGACCTCCAGGAAGGCGGCGAGGGTCTCGATCGTCGGGGTGTCCGGAGTCGGGATCTCCTCGATCGCGGCCACGCCCTCGGCGTCCACGGCCTTGAGCTCGTAGGTGATCGCCTCGGTGTTGGCCGCGAAATCGCAGTTCGGGCAGTCCGCGAAGGTGTCCTCGCCGGCCTCGGCCGGGGCGAGGAACTCCTCCGACTTGGAGCCGCCCATCGCGCCCGCGGTCGCGGCGCAGATGCGGTAGTCGAGGCCGAGGCGCTCGAAGACGCGCTGGTAGGCCTGGCGGTGCAGGGCGTAGGACTGGGCGAGGCCCTCGTCCTCGGTGTCGAAGGAGTACGAGTCCTTCATCAGGAACTCGCGGCCGCGCAGGATGCCGGCCCGGGGGCGGGCCTCGTCACGGTACTTGTGCTGGATCTGGTAGAGGATCACCGGCAGGTCCTTGTAGGAGGACGCCTGGTCCTTCACCAGCAGGGTGAAGATCTCCTCGTGGGTCGGGCCGAGGAGGTAGTCGCCGCCCTTGCGGTCCTGGAGGCGGAACAGCTCGGCGCCGTACTCGTCCCAGCGGCCCGTGGCGTCGTACGGCTCCCGCGGCAGCAGGGCGGGGAGCAGCACCTCCTGGGCGCCGATCGCGTCCATCTCCTCACGGACGATCCGCTCCACGTTGGCGAGGACCTTCTTGCCGAGGGGCAGCCACGACCAGATACCGGCCGCCGTGCGGCGCACATAGCCGGCGCGGACGAGCAGCTTGTGGCTGAGGACCTCGGCGTCCGCCGGGTCGTCACGCAGCGTCTTCGCCATCAACTGGGACATGCGTTGGACCGGTGCGTTCGCCATGGTTCTCGTACTCCTGCTGCGTAAGGGTGATGGCAAGGAGGTTAGCCGGGGGGCCGGTTCCGGTGGAAATCCGTTAACGGCGCCGCAGGGGCAGGGGGGCGCCCATCACGGCGTACGGCTTCGGGGCGCTCGGGAAGAGGACCTGGCGGGCCAGGTCCTGGTAGCCGAGGGAGTGGTAGAGGCCGCGGGCCGGGCTGTCGGTGTCGATCGCGGACAGGATCGAGCGGGGCTCGGCGGCACCGTCGGTGATGGTCGTGATCAGGGAGCGGCCGATGCCGCGGTTCTGGTGGTGCGGGTGGACATGCAGCTCGGTGATCACGAAGGAGTCGTCGAGCCAGCCGTCGTGCCCCTGCGCGCGCAGATACGGCTCGACGACGGTGGACCACCAGTGGGTGCGGTCGTTCGGCATGCCGTAGACGAAGCCGACGAGGCGGCCTTCGACGGTGGCGCCGAGTGCGCGGGCTCCCGGGTACGTCATGTGCCGCAGGACGATCTGCCGCCGTACGGCGACCTCGTCGGCACCGAGTCCGAAGGCCACGGCCTGCACGGCGAGCGCCTCGTCGACCCGGGCGGACAGGTCGAGGGGGCCGATCACGACGTCTTCGGGATGGCGGTGTCCGTGACCGGGAAAGCGCAGCATGCCGGGGAGACTACAGGTCTCGTACGAGGCTCAGAACTGCGCTGTGAACTGCGGCTGGAAGTCCGGCCGGAAGTGCGGCTAGAACAGAACGCTCATGAACGCGCCGACCTCCTGGAACCCCACCCTCCGGTACGCCCGTCGCGCCGGGGTGTTGAAGTCGTTGACGTAGAGGCTGACGATCGGGGCCACGTCCGCCAGCGCGTAGCGCAGGACCGCGGCCATGCCCGGTGCGGCGATCCCCCTTCCGCGGTACTCCGGGGCGACCCACACGCCCTGGATCTGGCAGGCCTGGGGGGTGGCCGCGCCGATCTCCGCCTTGAAGACGACCTTGCCGTGTTCGTCGAGGCGGGCGAACGAGCGGCCGGAGCCGACGAGTTCGGCGACCCGGGCCTGGTACAGCAGCCCGCCGTCACCGACGAGCGGCGAGACGCCGACCTCCTCGGTGAACATGGCCACGCACGCCGGCATGATCGTCTCCATCTCGTCCTTGCGGATACGACGGACGTAGGGATCCGGGGCGATGCCCTCGGGCATGCGGTCGGTGACCATGAGCGGCTGGTGGGCGCGGACCTCGCGGGCGGGGCCCCAGCTGGGTTCGAGCAGACGCCAGAGCAGGGTGGCGGCCTCGACGGGGCCGACTATGGACGAGCAGCGGCGGCCGGCCCTGCGGGCGCGGTCGGCGAAGGCGCGTACGGCGCGCGGGCCTGCGCAGATCGGGACGAGGTTGGCGCCCGCGTAGCAGAGGGAGGTCAGCATGCCCTCCTCGTAGAAGCCCCACATCTCGCCGCCGAGCCGCCACGGGTCGAGGCCCGCGACCTGCACCCGTGACGTCACGAAGGCGTTCGCGACCGGCTCGCGGTCGAGGACGGCGAGCGCGGCGTCCAGGTCGCTCGGTTCGAGCACCCGTGAGGTGGTCTGCGTCAACACGTGCGGGGCCTCACCCTGAGGTTCTGCTGATCTCCGCACTGTACCTGCGGAAGCTGGGCGGTGCCGCCCCCGTCTCGTTGTCTGGTGGGCGGTGGGTGCCGTGCCGTCCGGGGGGCTGCCGCCCCCAGGCCCCCGCTTTCGGCCTGAACGGCCTCGTCCTCAAACGCCGGACGGGCTGAAATGCCGCGACCGGCGCTTGAAAAGGCTCCCTCAGCCCGCGACCGACACCGACGGCTCGCCCGAGGGGGTGCCGTCTGCCTCCATCTTCTCGGCCAGCTTCATGGCCTCCTCGATGAGGGTTTCCACGATCTTGGACTCGGGGACCGTCTTGATGACCTCGCCCTTGACGAAGATCTGGCCCTTGCCGTTGCCGGAGGCGACGCCGAGGTCGGCCTCGCGGGCCTCGCCGGGGCCGTTGACGACGCAGCCCATGACGGCGACGCGGAGGGGGACCTCCATGCCGGTCAGGCCCGCGGTGACCTCCTCGGCCAGCTTGTACACGTCGACCTGGGCGCGGCCGCAGGACGGGCAGGAGACGATCTCCAGGCCGCGCTGCTTGAGGTTCAGGGACTCCAGGATCTGGTTGCCGACCTTGACCTCCTCCACGGGAGGCGCGGAGAGGGAGACGCGGATCGTGTCACCGATGCCCTGCGAGAGCAGTGCGCCGAAGGCCACCGCCGACTTGATCGTGCCCTGGAAGGCAGGGCCGGCTTCCGTCACGCCGAGGTGCAGGGGGTAGTCGCACTGGGCAGCGAGCTGCTTGTACGCCTCGATCATCACGACCGGGTCGTTGTGCTTGACCGAGATCTTGATGTCCCGGAAGTCGTGCTCCTCGAAGAGGGAGGCCTCCCAGAGGGCCGATTCGACCAGGGCCTCGGGGGTCGCCTTGCCGTACTTCTGGAGCAGGCGCCGGTCGAGGGAGCCCGCGTTGACGCCGATACGGATCGGGGTGCCGTGGTCCTTCGCGGCCCGCGCGATCTCCTTGACCTTGTCGTCGAACTGCTTGATGTTGCCGGGGTTGACGCGTACGGCCGCGCAGCCCGCCTCGATGGCCGCGAACACGTACTTCGGCTGGAAGTGGATGTCGGCGATGACCGGGATCTGCGACTTCCTCGCGATGGTGGCGAGCGCGTCCGCGTCGTCCTGGGTGGGGCAGGCCACGCGCACGATCTGGCAGCCGGAGGCGGTGAGCTCGGCGATCTGCTGGAGGGTCGCGCCGATGTCCGACGTACGGGTCGTGGTCATCGACTGCACGGACACGGGCGCGTCGCCGCCGACCGCCACGGATCCGACCTGGATCTGCCTGCTCTGCCGACGCTCGGCAACCCTGGTCGGAACGGACGGCATGCCGAGAGAAATCGCAGTCATCTGCTGTGCAACCCCAAGTCGTGGATCAAGGTCCGGTCCCGGATCAGCGGGCTCCAGGCTTCGAGATTACGGCACCGGCGCAGGCCCGGGCACACCCCCGCCTCGAACACACTCGGCGGGGGGACCCCCTCGGCCGTAAACCCACTCATGGGAAGGCGGCCTGACACAAAGCGTGCCAGGCCGCCACAGACTCCGCGTGACTAGTTGATTGTCACTAGGTGATTTTCACGGGGTTGACCACGTCCGCGATCAGCACCAGCAGCGTGAAGCAGACGAAGACGCCCGCCACCACGTACGCCACCGGCATCAGCTTCGCCACGTCGAACGGGCCCGGGTCCGGCCTGCGCAGCACCCTCGCCAGGTTGCGGCGCAGGGCCTCCCACAGGGCGCCCGCGATGTGCCCGCCGTCGAGCGGGAGCAGCGGGAGCATGTTGAAGAGGAACAGGGAGAGGTTGAAGCCGGCGATCAGCATCAGGGCCGTGGCCAGCTGCTGGGTCGGCGGGATGTCGAGGGTGAAGATCTCGCCGCCGACGCGGGCCGCGCCGACCACGCCCATCGGGGAGTCGGGCTGGCGGGGTGCGCCGTCGAAGGCCGCGTCCCACAGGGCGGGGATCTTGCCGGGCAGGCTCGCGATGGAGTCGACGGCCTCGCCGAGCCGGTCGCCCATCCAGGAGACGGACTCGCCGAAGTCCTGGCGGACGATGCCGTTGGCCGCGCTGAAGCCGAGGAATCCGGCGGTGACGTACTTGCCCGGGATGACGCGGCCGGTGGAGTCCTTCTTCGCAACCTGGTTGGTGGCGATCTTCGCGTGCAGGGTCGTCTCCTGGCCCTTGCGGTCGACGACGATCGCCACGTCCTTGCCGGGGGTGGCGCGGATGAGGTCGGAGAGCTTGTTCCAGTCGTCCGTCCGCACCCCGTTGAAGGACACGATCTTGTCGCCGGCCTTGAGGCCCGCCGCGGCGGCCGGGGAGGCGGCGTCGGACTTCTTGCACTTGTCGCGGTTCTCGCTCTGGGCGATGACGCACTGAGAGACGGAGCTGACGCTGGTGGTCTGCTGGCTGATGCCGAAGCCCATCAGGACCGTGAGAAAGAGCGCCACGGCCAGGATCAGGTTCATGAAGGGGCCCGCGAACATCACGATGACCCGCTTCCAGGGGGCGCGGGTGTAGAAGAGGCGGTTCTCGTCCCCGGGGCGGAGTTCCTCGAAGGCCGCCGAGCGGGCGTCCTCGATCATGCCGCGCCAGGGCGAGGTGGAGCGCGCGGTGATCCGGCCGTCGTCGCCCGGCGGGAACATGCCGATCATGCGGATGTAGCCGCCGAGCGGGACGGCCTTGAAGCCGTACTCCGTCTCGCCCTTCTTCCGCGACCAGAGGGTCGGGCCGAAGCCCACCATGTACTGCGGCACGCGGATGCCGAAGAGCTTGGCGGTGGACAGATGCCCCAGCTCGTGCCACGCGATCGAGATCAGCAGACCGACCACGAAGATCACTATGCCGAGGATCATCATCAGGGATGTCATGCACGCGCCTCCGCGGCAGAAGTCGTCTGCGCCGTCAGTTCCCGGGCCCGGGCCCGGGCCCAGGTCTCCGCTTCGAGGACGTCCGGCACGGTGAGTGAAGTTCCCGTGTGCGGGGTGCCGTGCTCCTCGACGACCCTGGTCACGGTCTCCATGATGCCGTTGAACGGCAGCGCGCCACTGCGGAACGCCTCCACGCACTCCTCGTTGGCCGCATTGAACACCGCCGGGGCGGTGCCCGCGAGCTCACCCACGTGCCGGGCGAGGTTCACCGACGGGAACGCGTCGTTGTCGAGCGGGAAGAACTCCCACGTAGACGCGGTGCTCCAGTCGAAGGCCGGTGCCGCGTCGGGGACGCGCTCGGGCCAGCCGAGGCCGATGGCGATGGGCCCGCGCATGTCGGGGGGCGTCGCCTGGGCGATCGTCGATC
The DNA here is from genome assembly GCF_000720765.1 of Streptomyces sp. NRRL S-646. GTDB lineage: Bacteria > Actinomycetota > Actinomycetes > Streptomycetales > Streptomycetaceae > Streptomyces. The sequence goes on along the minus strand of NZ_JODC01000017.1, from coordinate 96,252 downwards.
CGTCCGTGAACTCAATCATCGAGTGGACATACGACTGGGGATGCACGACGACCTCAATGCGGTCGAAGGGAATGTCGTACAGCAAGTGTGCCTCGATCACCTCGAGGCCCTTGTTGACGAGGGTCGCCGAGTTGATCGTGATCACCGGGCCCATGGCCCAGGTGGGGTGGGCGAGGGCGTCCTGGACGGTGACGTTCGCCAGCTCGGCCTTGGTACGGCCGCGGAAGGGACCGCCGGACGCGGTGACGACGAGTTTGCGTACGTCGGCCCGGGTACCGGCCGCCAGCGCCTGGAACAGGGCCGCGTGCTCGGAGTCGACCGGAATGATCTGCCCGGGCTTGGCGAGCGCCTTGACCAGCGGGCCGCCGACGATGAGCGACTCCTTGTTGGCGAGCGCGAGGGTGCGGCCCGCCTCCAGGGCGGCGAGGGTCGGGGCGAGGCCGATGGAGCCGGTGATGCCGTTCAGCACGGTGTGGCAGTCGGAGGCGGCGAGCTGGGTGGCCGCCTCGGGCCCGGCGAGGATCTCCGGGAGCGGCTCCCCCGCGCCGTACTGCGCGGTGAGCGCCTCGCGCAGTGCCGGTACGGCGTCCTCGCGGGCGACCGCGACGGTCCGTACCCGCAGCTGGTACGCCTGCTCGGCAAGGAGGGCGATCCGGCCGCCGTTGGCGGAGAGTCCCGTGACCCGGAAGCGGTCGGGGTTGCGCAGCACGAGATCGATGGCCTGGGTGCCGATCGACCCGGTGGAGCCGAGGATCACCACGTCCTTCGGGCCGGTTCCCGCCACGGGGTCGTAGACGAGATGAGGGTCTGCGAGAGGGGCTGGACTGTCGCTCATTGCTCCATTGTTGCCGAGCCGGAGCGCCGGGAGGACAGTGCGTCGCTCGGGTGGGTGCCTTGTCGCGCTCTGCGGAGGTTGAAGGGGGATCCCCCCTTGTGAAAGCGGCGTGAAGATCACACCTCGGGGGGATCCCTTCCGGGGCTGGGCGCGGTCAGCGGATCGGGCGGTGCAGGTTCTCCTTCGCCGAGGCTCCGGGGTCCGCCGCGGCGATCCACGGCCCCTCGCCCGACGGGTCGACGATGCCGTCCTCCAGCCACTCGTACGTGCCCGACATGATGCCCTTGACCAGCTTGCGGTCGATGTCGTCGGTGTTGTTCCACAGGCGGCCGAAGAGTTCCTCGACGCGGATGCGGGACTGGCGGCAGAAGACGTCGGCGAGCTGGTAGGCCTCGCGGCCGTGGTCGCCCTGGCTGCGCAGGAGTTCGGCCCGTACGCAGGCCGCGCTCATCGCGAACAGTTCGGCGCCGATGTCGACGATACGGCCGAGGAAGCCCTGCTTGGTCTCCATCTTTCCCTGCCAGCGGGACATGGCGTAGAAGGTGGAGCGGGCCAGCTTGCGGGCGTGCCGTTCGACGTAGCGCAGGTGTGGGGAGAGGTCCACACCGTGCTTGAACTGGCCGTAGGAGACGGGGAGTTGACCCGGTCCCGCGACCAGCTTCGGGAGCCACTTGGCGTAGAAGACACCCGCGTTGGCGCCCGCCTTGGCCTTGTCCTGGAGGGACTTCTCGGGGTCGATCAGGTCGCCGGCGACGGACAGGTGGGCATCGACCGCCTCGCGCGCGATCAGCAGGTGCATGATCTCGGTGGAGCCCTCGAAGATGCGGTTGATGCGCAGGTCGCGCAGGACCTGTTCGGCCGGGACAGCCTTCTCGCCGCGGGCGGCGAGGGAGGCGGCCGTCTCGAAGCCGCGGCCGCCGCGGATCTGGACGAGTTCGTCGGCGATGAGCCAGGCCATCTCCGAGGAGAAGAGCTTGGCCAGGGCGCCCTCGATGCGGATGTCGTTGCGGTCCTCGTCCGCCATCTGCGAGGACAGGTCGAGTACGGCCTCCAGGGCGAAGGTGGTCGCCGCGATGAAGGAGATCTTCGAGCCGACGGCCTCGTGGTGGGCGATCGGCTTGCCCCACTGCTCGCGGGCCGCCGACCACTCGCGGGCGATCTTCAGACACCACTTGCCGGCGGCCACGCAGGACGCGGGGAGCGAGAGCCGGCCGGTGTTGAGGGTGGTGAGTGCGATCTTCAGGCCCGCACCCTCCGGGCCGATCCGGTTGGCCGCCGGGACGCGGACCTGGTGGAAGCGGGTGACGCCGTTCTCGATGCCCCGCAGGCCCATGAAGGCGTTGCGGTTCTCGACGGTGATGCCCGGCGAGTTGGTCTCCACGACGAAGGCGGTGATGCCGCCCTTGTGGCCCTCGCTCTTGGGCACGCGGGCCATGACGACCAGCAGGTCGGCGACCACGCCGTTGGTGGTCCACAGCTTCACCCCGTCGAGGACGTAGTCGTCCCCGTCCGGCACCGCGCTGGTCGCGAGGCGGGCCGGGTCGGAGCCCACGTCCGGCTCGGTGAGCAGGAAGGCGCTGATGTCGGTGCGGGCGCACCGGGGCAGGAACTGCTCCTTCTGCTCCTGCGTGCCGAACAGCTTGAGCGGCTGGGGTACGCCGATCGACTGGTGCGCCGACAGCAGTACGCCGATCGCCGGGCTGGCCGAGCCCGCCAGCGCGAGTGCCTTGTTGTAGTACACCTGGGTGAGGCCGAGGCCGCCGTACTTGGTGTCGATCTTCATGCCGAAGGCGCCGAGTTCCTTGAGGCCGTTGATCACCTCGTCGGGGATCCGGGCCTCGCGTTCGATCAGCGCGCCGTCCACCTTGGTCTCGCAGAAGTCGCGGAGCTTGGTGAGGAACTGCTCGCCGCGCTGCGCCTCCTCGGTGGACGGGGTGGGGTGCGGGTGGATGAGGTCGAGGCGGAAGCGGCCGAGGAAGAGTTCCTTGGCGAAGCTCGGCTTGCGCCAGTCCTGTTCACGGGCCGCCTCCGCCACCTGGCGGGCCTCGCGTTCGGTGACGGTGGGGCGTCGGGAAGAGGGTGCGGGTGCTGCGGACATGAGGGCCACCTCGCCGCGAATCGGGATCTTGGTCCAGTTTGGTTACCGACGGGTGCTACCCGATCGTATGTACCCGATTCGGGGCGAGGCCACCACCCTTTGTGCAGCCGTTCAGCTGAAGAGGTACGCGGGCGGGTGCATCCTCGTACGAGAAGAGCCGTCACCCTCGTACAGGAAGAGCCGTCACCCTCGTACGAGAAAAGCTGTCGAAGCGCTTCGACAACCTATGGACACCCACCCTCGCTAGAGCTAGTGTCGAACCACTCTCACCCGCCCCTGTTCGCAATGCGCACTGTCGAAGCGCTTCACACCGCTTGGAGAGCTGGATGGTCACCCTCGCCGAGGTCGCCCAGCACGCCGGAGTCTCGGCGAGCACGGTGAGCTATGTCCTCAGCGGCAAGCGGTCCATCTCCACGACCACCCGGCTGCGGGTCGAGCAGTCCATCCGCGAGCTCGGCTACCACCCGAACGCGGGCGCGCGGGCCCTGGCCAGCAGCAGGTCGAACATCATCGCGCTGATGGTCCCGCTGCGCACCGACATGTACGTACCGGTGATGATGGAGATCGCCATCGCGGTCGCCACCACGGCCCGGACGCACGGGTACGACGTCCTGCTGCTGACCGGCGAGGAGGGCCCGGACGCGGTCCGCCGGGTCACCGGCAGCGGGCTCGCCGACGCGATGATCCTGATGGACGTCGAACTCGACGACGAGCGGCTGCCGTTGCTGCGCGGAACCGACCAGCCGTCGGTCCTCATCGGCCTCCCCGCCGACACCTCCGGACTGACCTGCGTCGACCTCGACTTCAAGGCGACCGGCGCGCTGTGCGTGGAGCACCTGGCGATGCTCGGCCACCGCGACATCGCCGTCATAGGAGAGGCCCCGGCCGTCTACGAGCGGCACACGGGCTTCGCCGAGCGCACCCTCGACGGACTGCGGTCACGCGCCCAGGAGCTGGGCGTACGGCTGCTGCACCGGCCGTGCGAGGGCGGGTACGACGCGATGGCCGTGACCCTCGCCCGCATTCTCGACGAGCGGCCGGGTACCACCGGCTTCGTCGTGCAGAACGAGTCGGCGGTCGAGCCGCTGCTCGCCCTGCTCCGCCAGCAGGGCCGTGCCGTGCCCGAGGACGTGTCGGTGGTCGCGGTCTGCCCGGACCAGGTCGCCGTGCAGGCCTCGGTGCGGCTGACGTCGGTCGCCATCCCCGCGCAGGAGATGGGCCGGCACGCCGTGGAGCGTCTGGTCGCCAAGCTCGACGGCCGGGGCACGGACGAAGTCGTGCTGATCGCCCCGGAGCTGACGGTGCGGGCGAGCACGGGCCCTGCACCTTCCGGTACTTCCTGATCCCGCTCTTCCGTGCCCTTCCCGGGCACCCTTATGTCTTTCGGGAGCACCCTTCGTGAACCAGTCTGCCGAAAACCAGCCACAGACCGGGGCCCAGCCCCAGGTCAGCCTCGCCCAGTCGTCACCCACCGTCGGCACCTTCCGGGAGCGGGACGGCGCGCTGGAGTGGAGCGGACGTCAGGAGACCCTCCGCATCGAGCCGTGGGGCCCGGACGCGGTCCGGGTGCGCGCACGGCTCGGCGGCCCGATCCTCGAAGGACTGCCGGGCGCCCTGCTGGACGAGGCGCCGGCCACCGAGAGCAGCATCAAGGTCGGTGACGGGGAAGGGCAGTTGACCGTCGGCGCACTCACCGTGGAGGTGAGCGCCGAGGGCCTGATCCGCTTCCTGCGCACGGACGACGGCAGCGAGGTACTGGCCGAGGAACGCGCCCACTTCTGGTGGCCGGGCTCCCGCCTCTACACGGCCGTCGGCAACGGCCACCATCGTCTGGAGCAGCGCTTCGCCGCCTACGACGACGAGAAGCTGTACGGCCTCGGCCAGCACCAGCACGGCCGCCTCGACCAGAAGGGCCTGGTCCTCGACCTGGTCCAGCGCAACGCCGAGGTCGGCATCCCGGTGCTCTCCTCAAGCCGCGGCTACACGATCCTGTGGAACAACCCGGCGATCGGCCGCGTGGAGCTGGCGCACAACGGCACCCGCTGGGTGGCCGACTCCGCCCGCCAGATCGACTACTGGATCACCGCGGGCACCCCGGCCGACGGACAGCGCCGCTACAGCGCGGTCACCGGCCGTACGCCGATGCTGCCGGAGTGGGCGGCCGGCTTCTGGCAGTGCAAGCTGCGCTACCGCACGCAGGACGAACTCCTCGCGGTGGCAAGGGAGTACAAGCGCCGGGGCCTGCCCATCTCGGCCATCGTGTGCGACTTCTTCCACTGGACACACCTGGGCGAGTGGAAGTTCGACCTCAACGAGTGGCCGGACCCCGCGGCGATGGTGCGCGAGCTGGAGGAGCTCGGCATCAAGCTGGTGGTGAGCGTGTGGCCGTCCGTTTCGCCGCTGAGCGAGAACCACCCGGTGATGGAGCAGCGCGGCTACTTCATCGGCACCCAGTACGGCCCGATGGCACACGCCGACTGGCCCGACAAGCAGGTCGCCTCCACCGTCCAGGTCGCCTTCTACGACGCCACGAACCCGGACGCCCGTGAGTTCGTGTGGTGGCGCGTGAAGGAGAACTACCTGGATCCGTACGGCATCACGGCCTTCTGGCTGGACGCCTGCGAGCCCGAGCTCAAGCCGGGCTTCCAGGAGAACCTGCGCTACTGGGCGGGTCCCGGCCTGGAGGTCGGCAACAGCTACCCCGCCGAGAACTCCCGCACCTTCTACGAGGGTCTGCGCGCCGAGGGCGAGGAGGTCATCACCCTCAACCGCTCGGCCTGGGCGGGCAGTCAGCGCTACGGCGCCGCCCTGTGGTCCGGCGACATCGGCACCGACTTCCCGACCCTGCGCCGCCAGATCGCGGCCGGGCTCAACACCGCGTTGTCCGGCATCCCTTGGTGGAACACCGACATCGGCGGCTTCCACGGCGGCGACCCGGACGACCCGGCGTATCGCGAGGTCATGGTGCGGTGGTTCCAGTTCGGCGCGCTGTCGCCGCTGATGCGGCTGCATGGGTTCCGGGATCCGGGGATGCCGCTGGGTCCGGACATGACCGGGGGTCCGAACGAGGTGTGGTCGTACGGCGAGGAGGCCGGCGCGATCCTGGAGCGATATCTGCGGCTGCGGGAGCGGCTGAAGCCGTACGTCCTGGACGTCATGCGGGAGGCGCACGAGGAGGGGCTGCCGGTGATGCGGCCGCTGTTCCTGGAGTTCCCGGAGGATCAGGGGGCCTGGGCGGTCGACGATGCCTATCTCTTCGGGCGGGATCTGCTGGTTGCCCCGGTGCTTACCGCCGGCGCGACGGCCCGGACGACGTATCTCCCGGCAGGCGCCACGTGGACCGACGCGTGGACGGGAGAGACGTATGAGGGGGGCGCGGCTGTGACTGTTGATGCGCCGTTGGAACGGATTCCGCTGTTTCTGCGGGACGGGGTCCAGCTTCCTATTGCGCAGGAAGTGCCGCGTTAGGTCGGTGATCGGCTGCTGCGCCGTCGTGGCTGGTCGCGCCCACGCGGCGGAGCCGCATATCGATACAGCCCCGCGCCCCTTCAGGGGCGCGGGAGAACCGCACGGGAAATTGACCCGCCTGTTCAATTCCTGCAGACGGACGCCAGGGAGCGGAGCAGGGCCTTGGTGTGAAGCAGGTCCGGGTGTTTCTCGTGGTGGACCTCGATGACGGCCACGGTGAGTTCCGGGCGGCAGGTGAGGGCCGTGCGCTCCGGTGTCGTGTCCGCGACTGCCTGGACCAGGTCCGTGTTGATGCGGTTGATGGTCTGGCGGACCACGTTCAGGTCGGGCCGGGTGGTCGGGGCCTGGTCGGGGTGGGCGGTCCAGCGGGCGTAGAGGGCGCGCTGGACGTCCTTGTTGGCCTCGATCTGGTCGCGGAACATGCGGCGGACCTCGTCGGGGTCGGCGCCGATCTGCTTCGCCTGAGCAGCGACGTTGTCGAGGACCACCTGCTCGCGGGCGGGGTCGTCGATGGGGCTGTCGGTGCCCCACTTCGCAGCTGCCACCAGGTCGGCGGTGGCGAGGCGCTCGGCGGCGAGGGAGGCCACCGGGTGCAAGGGGGAGGACAAGGGGGTCGTGGGTGCCGCTGCCGCGGTGCCCGGTATGGCGAGCACTGCGGCAGCGGCCGCCAGCGTGATGCGGAGGGGGGTGCGGATAGGCATGGGGTCCATGAAACCTCACCCGGTCCACATCAATATCAACTGCTGCTGACGCTCTCGCTGTTGACGGTGAAGTTCAGGCCACCGGAAGACGACGTGATCTCGAAGCCGAACTGGAAGTCGCCCATGGTCACGTTGCCGAACCAGCCCTTGGTGTCCTTGATCCACTTCAGGATCGGCAGGACGTCGACGGTGCCGGAGGAGGAGTTGGAGGTGCGGACGAACGAGAACACGTCATTGGAGCCGTTGTTGCCCTTGTAGACGGTCCAGCTGTGACCGCCCAGCGTGACGTTGCCCTGCGAGGTGCCGAGCGGGCCGACGGCTCCGGTCTTGTTCATCCAGAGCATGATCTCGTACTTGTGGTTCGTGTCCCAGATGTCGTACGCCGTCTCGTACGCACCGGACGACGGGACGCTGACGTTGTAGCTGCTGGTGAGCGAACCGAGTGAGGTGATCGACTTGTTGATCACCTTCGTGGCGTTGGGGTAGGACTTGATGCCGCCGGTGTTGGGGTGGTTGGCCCAGACACCCCAGTTGGTGCCGGAGTTGGCCCAGATGCACTGGCTGCCGGCGCCGGACCCCCAGATGTTGTTGTAGAGCGTGTAGCCGTTCAGGCTCGTGTTGGCGTACTGCTCGCAGGAGTTCCAGACGGCGGCGGAGGCGGGGGCGGACGCGAGGCCGACGGTGGCGCCTATGGCCATCGCCGGCGCCAGTACGGCCATGGTGATCTTGCGCAGAGTGCTCTTTGCCATGGTGTCCCTTCCATGGGTGGGGGGAGTTGCGGGGGTGGTTACCACGCCCCCAGCGCGAGGACGTGGTCTTCTCCGGCGACGAGGTCGAGCGGCCGTGTACCGGAGGAAGTCCTGAGTTCGACGCGGTGCGTACGGGTGGGGCGCAGCACCGCGGTCGCTTCTTGCGGGTTCCAGGTGAGGTCGAGTTCCGCCCCGAACCGGGTGCGGACGCCGAGGAGTTGGCCCTTCGGGTACGCCTTCGGGAGCGCGGGCAGCAGCACCAGGCGGTCCGGGGTCGACTGCACGAGCATCTCGATCAGCACGGCGGGCAGGGTGTGGGCGGCGTCGGCGTTGTAGACGTCGCGGTTCGGGTAGTGCGCGCTCATCAGGGAGACGTGGAAGAAGTCGCCCTTGAGGACCTGGCCGAGGGCGTGGGCGACCCGTTCGCCGTCGCGCAGCCGGGCGGCGACCAGGGCGTGGTGCAGATGGCCGTGCGCGGAGTCGTTCTCGGCGCCGCGCAGTTCGAGGGCCCGGTGGGCGGCCGCCGCGAGGTCCGGGGTGTCGTACGGGTTGATCTCGTCGAGCGGCCAGACGCCGTAGAGGTGGCTGAGGTGACGGTGGTCGTAGGTGTCGTCCAGGCCGGGCCAGGCCCATTCGGCCAGGGCGCCGTCGGCGTTGATCCGGTGGGGCGGAAGCCGGTCGGCCAGGGCACGCCAGCGGTCGGCCTCGGGGGTGCCCGGGTGGTACTCGGCCGCCGTCTGCAGCGCGTGCCGGGCGGCCGAGAGGTCCATGGCCGCGTTGATGGCGCCCCAACTGGCGTTCGCGGGGCGGTTCTCGGGCGAGTAGGAGGGCAGGACGACCAGGCGGCCGTCCTTGTCGGTCCGGTCGAGGAAGTCCTCGTAGAACAGGGCGACTTGGGCGAGTGCGTGGGCGGTGCGGGGGTCGCGGGCGCCGTCCGTCTCGTCGTGGTCGACCAGCGGTTTGAGCAGCCAGTCGGCGCCCGCCGTCCACAGGTGCAGGGGGTATTCACGGTTGAAGTGGTACGTCAGCCCGGACTCGCCGTCGGTGTGGGCGGGGGCGACGATGCCGCGAGCCCCGAAGACGGCGCGGGCGTTCTCGGCCCAGTCGGGAAGCTGACGCTCAATCAGGGAGGCATGGGCTTGCGTGACTTCGGGAAGCGCGGCGGCCGCTGCGGACGCGGTCTGGAGGTTGAGGTTGGCGTCGTTGGTGAACGCCCCCGACCACGCGGTGTCCCAGTCGCCGGTCCACAGGCCGACCAGGCGGGGCGGGAACAGGCCGCTCGCGGAGAGCAGGTGGTAGCGGCCTGCGGCGAAGAGGCGCTCCAGGAGGGCCGTGCTGTCGGGGTGCTCCAGCAACTCCGAGCCGGGCAGGGCGCGCTCTGCGGGGTCGGCGTCCAGGTCGAGGGTGACGCGCTCGTAGGCGGTGCGGTGCAGGGCGGTGTGGCGGTCCAGGAGGAGGGTGTACGGGTCCTCGCCGGCCGGCAGCAGTTCGCGCAGGGCGCGGGCGTGGGGTGTCGTGTCCAGCTCGCCGGTGTGCCGCAGCACCCTGGTCAGCAGCAGGACCGACTCCGCGCCCGCGACCCGTGCACCGGGGGGCGTGAGCGTCGTACGGCCGCCCGTGACCACGACGAGCGTCACCCCGGTGTACGCCGTGTCGCTGCCGGGGTAGCGGACGCGCAGGGTGAGCAGGGCACCCTCGGGGGTGAGGACCGCGCCGTCGCCGACGGCGAGGCCCAGGGGTGCTCCCGGGAGGCGGTGGTCCAGGGCGATGTCGAGGTGGGCTGCCGTGATGTGCTGGACGATCACGTCGTCGGCGCGGGACACGAAGACCCGGCTGCTCCAGCCCTCGCAGACCGACTTCACCACGCCGGTGGTGAAGTCGACGGAGCGGCGGTAGCGGCGCGGCTCCTCGCCGGACGGTCTGCGCAGCCGTACCTGGAAGGCGGGATGGAAGGGCTGGACCCACTGCAGGTCGCGTCCGTCGGTGAAGGTCTCGGCGGCATGCAGCTCGCCCGCGAGCAGCTGGTCCTGGAGGAGCGGTAGTCGGTCGGCGAGGCGGGGCGGACGGGCACTCTCGCCGCCGTTGGGGCGGACGAGGGTGTGGTGGGTGGCGACGACCCGTTCGTCGTTCGGTTCACCGAACACGAGTGCGCCGTGGTGGCCGTTGCCGCTCAGGAAGCCGTCCTCCCAGCGGGTGGCGGGGGCGGATTCCCAGGTTCCGTGGACGATGTTCATGGGCGCAACACCATCACGCCATACCGGCCGAGGGTGACCTCGCCCTCCACGGTCGCGTCCGTCAGCAGGTCGACGTGGGTGCCCGGCACCTGCACGGTGACCGACTCCCGGCCATGGTTGAGCACGAAGAGCAGGTCGCCGCGGCGGACCGCCTCGACCCGGTCGGGCAGGCCGTCGAGGACGGGGCGGGCGCCCGCGTCGGCCGCGATCCGGGCCAGCAGGACGCGCAGCGCGTGCGGCTCGGGGAGCGTGGAGACGTACCAGGCGCGGCCCGTGCGCAGCACGGCAGGCAGGCCGTCGAGCTCGCCGTCCTTGTACCTGGCCTCGACCGAGGCGTCCTCGGCGGTCTCGATCTCCTCCGACCACAGGGTCCCGCGGAAGCCGTCGGTCTCGGCGGTCTCGTCCGCGTCCAGCGGCCACCACTCGTGCAGCGTGCGGATGCCGAACAGCGCGCGCAGGCGGGGGTCCATGCCGCCGGGGCGCACCCGGTCGTCCTCGTCGGCGACACCGGTCAGGAACCCGCAGACGAGGGTGCCGCCGCCGTTGACGTACGCGAGGAGGTTGTCGACCGCCGCGTCCGTGAGGGCGTACAGCTGGGGGACCACGACCAGCTTGTAGGCGGTGAGGTCGTGTTCGGGGTGGGCGAAGTCGGTGGTGAGGTGGGCCTGCCACAGGGCGCGGTGCCAGGTGGTCAGGACCTGGGTGTAGTCGACCTGCGTCGAGAGCCGTCCCTCGTGGGCGCCGGCCCACCAGGAGTGCCAGTCGTGCAGGATCGCGATGTCGCTGCGGCTGTGACTGCCCGTCACCTCCTCGCCGATCCGGGTGAGTTCGGCGCCGAGCTGCCTGACCTCCTGGTACGTACGCCCCTGCGGCCCCGCATGGCTGACCATCCCGGAGTGGAACTTCTCCGCGCCCTGCCGGGACTGGCGCCACTGGAAGTAGCAGACGGCGTCGGCGCCGCGGGCCACGGCCTGGAGGGACCACAGGCGGTTGAGGCCTTGCGGCTTGGGGTGGTTGACGCCGCGCCAGTTGACCGGGCCCGCCGCCTGCTCCATCAGCATCCAGGGGCCGCGGGCCTGCGAACGGGTCATGTCCTGGACGAGGGCGCCGTGCTGTGCACCGAAGGGATCACGCGGGTCGGGATAGAGGTCGACGGAGACGACGTCCTCCTCCTGCGCCCACCGCCAGGCGTCCTGTCCGGCCCACAGCGGCATGAAGTTGGTGGTGACCGGGATGTGGGAGGGGCTGTGCCGGCGGACGATGTCCCGCTCGGCGATGTAGCACTCCAGGAGCATGTCGGAGGTGAAGCGTTTGAAGTCCAGCACCTGGGCGGGGTTCTTCAGGTAGTGGGCGTGGCGGGGCGGCATGATCTCGGCCCAGTCGCTGTAGCCCTGGCTCCAGAAGGCGGTGCCCCAGGCGGAGTTGAGGGCGTCGAGCGTGCCGTACTTCGTCTGCAGCCAGCGGCGGAAGCGGGCGGCGGCCTCGTCGCCCCAGTCGTAGGTGCAGTACTCGTTGTTGATGTGCCACATGGTGAGGGCGGGGTGGCCGCCGTATCGGGCGGCGAGGTCCTCGGTGATGGCGGCGGCGTAGCGGCGGTAGGCGGCGCTGGAGTGGGAGAAGTGCTGGCGGCCGCCCCACCATTCGGTGCGGCCGTCCTCGTCGCGGGGCAGGGTCTCGGGGTGCAGTCGGCCGAGCCAGGGCGGCGGCGAGGAGGTGGGGGTGGCGAGCACGACACCGATGCCGCCCGCGTGCATGAGGTCCATCAGCCGGTCGAGCCAGCCGAACTCCCGCTCCCCCGGTCGGGGTTCGAGCCGGGCCCAGGAGAAGACACCGAGGGTGACCGAGTTGACGCCGGCTTCGCGCATGAGCCGTACGTCCTCGGTCCAGGTCTCCTCGGGCCACTGCTCGGGGTTGTAGTCGCCGCCGAAGAGGATGCGGCCGCGGGTCGCGTCGCTCAGCGCGGGCATCAGACGGCCTCCCCGTACTGGATCCCGCGCCCGTTGGTGGCGAGGTAGACGCGACCGTGGATCCGCGGGTCACCGACGATGACCTCGCCGATGTACCCCCACTGGTGCCGGTCGTCGTTGATCCGCACCCAGCTCTTCGCGCCGTCGTCGGAGCGGTAGACGGCGGTGATCGTGCCGACGGCCCCGACCTGGTAGATCGCCGGGTAGCCCGCGCCGTCGGCCGCCTTCCCGAAACCGAGGGTGAACGAGGCCGAGCAACTGTCGACCTTCGAGAAGCCGACGCCTCCGTCGGTGGACCGGTGGAGCCCGTTCCCCTTGGTGCTCAACCACAGATCACCGCGTCTGCCCGGCGCCGCGACCAGCTTGAACTGACTGTCACCGGAGGGCAGTCCGCTCGCACGCTTCGTGAACGTTAGGCCACTGTCAGTGCTGGCAAGTAGCGTTCCTGTGTCGGTGTCGTACGCGTAGAAGAGCGTCGGGTCGGCCGGGTCGGCGACCGGCGTGGCGCCCTTCGGGAAGGAGGAGATCTCGGTCCAGGTGGCGCCGTTGTCCGCCGAGCGGTGGGCCGCGTACTTCGTGCCGTCCCAGTGCACGAAGGACCACAGGAGCACGCTGCCGTCGGCGTTGGTGGCGATGGGCCCCGGTGCGTCGTGGGCGATGGAGGGCTGGGCCGCGAAGGGCGCCCAGGTCCGCCCGCCGTCGTTCGAGTATGCGCCGTTGCCGTGGTCGCCCCAGCCGGTGCGCACGACGTACTCCGGCCTGCCCGCGGCCTGCGCGAGTCCCGTCGCCGACCCGAACACGGGGTTCGACGCCATGCCGCGCGAGGGCGAGGCGGTGAGCCGCTCGTGGTACATCACGCCGATGTCTCCGGACCCGCTCAGCAGGTGCGCCTCCCCGACCGGGGGCGACACCAGCTGCCGCACGGACGTCTCCTCCAGTCCGCGGATCTGCGGGGCCCAGTGGGTGAGGTCGTGCGTGCCGTAGAGCGTGGCGCCGGTGCCGTAGACGATATGCCGGGAGTCGTACGGGTCGACGCCCACGGCCTGGATCCACCACCCGAACTTGGGCTTGTCGGCACCCCACTTGAGGAAAGGAGTCTCGGACACGTCGAACACAGCAGCGTCCTTGAGGGACGTCCAGGTACGGCCGCCGTCGGTGGTCCGGTACAGGGTGTCGATGTCCGCCCACCGGTTGTTGGTGGAGACGACGACGGTGCCTGGGCGGCGGGCGTCGACGGCGACACCGCCGTAGCCGAAGGTGTCGGCGGAGCCGTCACTCGTGGTGCCGCCGGGTTTCACCGGGGTGACCTCGGTCCATTTCCCGCTGCCGACGGCCAGCTTGTGCACACTGCCGTCGGACTGGCCGTTGGGCCCGGGCGCGTTGGCGTACGTCACGTACAGCTCGCGGGTGAGGCAGTCGTACGCGGCCCGGATCGGCACCTTGGCGGAGGTTCCGGCGGGCCTGCCGGGCACGGCTTCCCACGTGCTCCCGTCGAGGGTGCGGTAGAGGTTCGGGGTGCTGCCGTCGGAATCGCCCCAGCCGGCATGGACGGCACGCCCGACGGCGACGAGCAGGGTGACCCCCTGCCCGCTCGCGCTCGGAACCCCCGGGAAGCCGCTCGCCGCCGCCCAGGTGGCGCCGCGATCGGTCGACTTGAGCAGCCCGTCGTGCCGCGTCCCCAACCACAGGACGTCACTGTCCCGCGGGTCGACGAGCAGCCGCTCCCCCGCACCCCGCCCGTCCTCGTTGGCCCCGAGCTTCACGGTCAGGTCGGTACGGGACCAGGTGGCACCCCGGTCCTCGGAACGCAGAACGGCCCCGTTCCCTGCCCAGGACTGGGCGTAGGTGCCGAGAGCGAGGTACAGCCGGTTCGGGTGCACGGGGTCGACAGCGATCGCCTCGACACCGAGCAGATTCCAGTCGTCCCAGCCGAGGTGGTCGATCAACGGGACCCAGCGGGCTGCCCGGTCGTCCCAGCGGTAGGCGCCGCCGATGTCGGTACGGGCGTAGGCGAGCCCGCGCACGGAGGGGTGGAAGAGCACACCGGTGACGAAGCCCGTGCCGCCGATCACGGCGTTGCGCCAGCGGTAGGCGGTTGCGGGCACCTCCGCCTCGGCGGCGTGCGCGCGCCCCTGCGCGGCGGGAACGGCGGTGAGCGCGGCGGCGGCCGCGGTCCCGGCAAGAACGGCACGTCTACTCAAACCGGACGCGAGCATGACACATACCTCGTTCTGAAAAAATGGGGGGGGAGTTCGACAACAGAGGGGGCGCGAGGAGGCTTTTTAGGGGCGCGGGGCTGTGTCGATTTGCGGCTCCGCCGCGTGGGCGACAAGCCACGAACTACCCGCAGCCGCGAACGAACCGAATCACCGGCCCAATAGGCGCCCGGTCAGCCCTTCACCGCACCGGTGAGCATCCCCTTCTTGAAATGCCGCTGCACGAACGGCGACAACACGGCCACCGGCAACAACGCCATCACCATGACCGCCATCTGAATGGCCAGCCCCGACAACTGCCCGGTCCTGATGGCCTGTCCCAGACCCACCGGCTGCTGCTGCCTCTGCACAAGCTGGATCATGACGTTCTGCAACGGCATCTTGTCCTGGTCGTTCAGATAGAGCGACGCGTTGAACCAGGCGCTCCAGTACCCGACGGCGTAGAACAGCGTGATCACCGCGAGGACGGCCCGCGACAGCGGCATGACGATCGTCCACAGGATCCGGAAGTCCCCGGCTCCGTCGATGCGGGCGCTGTCGATGAGTTCCTGCGAGATCTCCGTGAAGAACCCGCGCAGCACAAGGATGTTGAAGACGCTGATCGCGCTGGGAAGGATCAGCGCGAGATACGTGTCCGTCAGTCCGAGGGACTGCACGAGCAGATACGTGGGGATGAGGCCGGCGCTGAAGAACATGGTGGCCAGCAGTGTCATCAGGATCCAGCGGTGCCCCAGCGAGCCGCTGCGGGACAGGCCGTAGGCGCACAGGACGGACACCGTCATCGAGAACAGCGTGCCGACCAGGGTGATGAGGATGCTGATGACCGTGGCCCGGGTGACCTGGCCGCCGCTGAGCAACTCCCTGTAGGCGATGAAGGTGAGGCCCTTGGGCACGATCACCAGTCCGCCCGCCTCGTCGATCGTCTTGCGTGAGGAGAGGCTGGTGACCATCACGATCCACAGCGGGAAGAGGACCGCCAGGCAGGCGAAGGCCAGGACCAGGCCCTTGCCCGCGAGGCCGGCCTTCGAGGGCTCCTCCTCCCAGGCCGGGCGCTCGGGTGCGGAGGCCCACCGGAACGGCTTGCTCGCGGGTTTGTCGACGACGGTGGTCACTTCTTGTAAACCCCCTGCTCGCCCAAGAGATGGGCCACCTTGTTCGCGGCCAGGACGAGGCCGATGCTGACCACGCCCTTGATCAGACCGGCGGCGGCCGCGTAGCCGAAGTCCTGGTTGTGCACGCCGTTCCACCACACGAAGGTGTCGAGGATCTCGCCGGCGTCCGGCCCGACGGCGTCACGTTGCAGCAGGATCTGTTCGAACCCGACGGTCAGGGCGTCACCGACGCGCAGCACGAGGAGCAGGGCGATCACCGGGCGCAGGGCGGGCAGCGTGACGTGCCACATGCGGCGCCAGCGGCCCGCGCCGTCCATCGCGGCGGCTTCGTAGAGGTCCTGCGAGACCGAGGCCAGCGCGGCGAGGAAGACGATGATCCCCCACCCCGCGTCCTTCCACACGCTCTGCGCGGTGACCAGGAAGGGGAATGTGTTCGGGTCGGTCATGATGTCGATGCCGTTGTACCCGTGCTGGCGCAGCAGTTGGGAGAGCATGCCCGCGCCGCCGAACATCTGCTGGAAGACGGCGATGACCAGCACCCAGGAGAAGAAGTGCGGCAGGTAGAGCACGGCCTGCGCGACCGCCCGCACCCGGGGCCGGACCACGCTGTTGATGAGCAGCGCGAGCAGGATCGGGATCGGGAAGAACAGCAGGAGCTGGACGAAGAACAGCACGAACGTGTTCTGGACGGCGTTCCAGAAGGCGGAGTCCGCGAAGATCTCCTGGAAGTTCTCCAGGCCCACGAAGGGGCTGTGAAGTATGGAGACGATGCCGTTGTCGCTGACGTAGGGGTCGTAGTCCTGGAAGGCGACCACATTGCCCAGGATCGGCAGGTAATTGAAGACCAGAACCAGCACGATGGCCGGCAGCGTCATGAGGATCAGGGTGCGGTCGCGTCTGAACCTGAGCCGGAAGCCCAGCTTGCCCGGGCCGCGTCGGGCCTCCCGGGCGCCGGTGGCGTCGGGGGACGCCACCGGGGCCTTCACCGGCGTGCTGGCCTCGGCGCTGCTCCGAGGCACCGTGCTGTGGGACACGGCTGTTCTCCTTGCCTCAGAGCCTGATCAGCTCGCCGCCGAGCCGTTCTCGTCGAGAAGCTTCTTGTACCAGTCGCGCAGCCGGTCCCCGCCCCGCTTCTTCCAGTCGGAGACGGCCTGCTGCATGTCGCTTATCTTCTTGTGGCCGCGGACGATGTCGTCCTCCAGCTGTTCGAAGTTGTCGGAGAGGTTGGTGTAGCGGTTGGGCTCGGCGATCTGCAGGCCCCAGAAGGACGACTTCCTGGTGAAGGCGCCCATCCGCTGTTCCCACTCGACCATGGCCCTGGTGACGTCCGGGAAGTCGGGGTGGGCGATGGTCGGGGCGGGGCTCGCGACCATGACGTAGGCGTTGACGACCTCGTTGTTGCCCTTGTCGTTCTTGACGGGCACACCGTTCTTGATGGTGTAGTGCGTGCCCTCGACGCCGTAGTTGGTCATCATCCACTCCTTGGTGCCGTACGGCGCCGCGGTGACGTTGGCGACGGCCAGCGCGTCGCGGATGACGGACTCGGAGGCCTTCTTGTTGACGAAGGCGAAGATGCCGGCCGGGTTCGCGGCCCACAGCGTCGGGTTACCGCCGTCGTGGTTCCAGATGTCCATGCCCCAGACCTTGAAGCCGGGATTCTGGGTGGCCTGGGACGCCTGCTGCCCATACCAGTTGACGAGGTTGTTGTTCCAGATCAGGAACTCGCCCTTGGCGAACAGGGGGGCCGGGTCGCCGATCTGGCTCTTGCCCAGCTTGAACTGGGGATGGACGTATCCGGCGGCCATCAGCTTGCGCGCCCACTCCAGCGCTTCCAGGTACTCCGGGGTCTCGATGCGGTAGATCAGCTTGCCGTCGACCAGGTTCCAGCCGAGCGGCTTCTCCGCGCCGCTGAACACACCGAAGTTGTTGAACGCGGTCCACTTCATGTCACCGCAGGCCCACCGCTTGGCCCTGGGGTTGGTGATCTCCTTGCACAGGGCCATGAAGTCGTCGTTGGACTTCGGGACCTCGTAGCCCTCCTTGTCGAAGATGTCCCGGCGGTAAAGAGGCGCGATGTTCGCGGCGGTCTCGGTGGGCATGGGCAGGCCCCTCAGCTTGCCGCCGAAGATGGAGCGCTGCCAGGCCTCGCTGGGGATCGCCGCGAGGTTCGGGTACTCCTTGACCTTGTCCCCGGTCAGATAGGGGCCGAGATCGGCGAACTTGCCCGCAATGGCGCTGGGTATGCGGCCGGTCATGTTCCAGCCGGGGATCACCACCACGTCCGGAATATCGCTGGAGGCGAGGACCGCACCGAGCTTCTGGTCGTAGGTGTTGCCGTCCTGGTTCTGCCACTGGACGTCGACGCCGATCATGGCGTTGGCCGCCGTGTAGTACGCGCAGTTCCCCTTGGGGGGTGAGCCCCAGAACGGCGACATGATGGTGACCTTGCCGCCCTTGCCGAGCTTCTTCGTCACCGAGGTCTTGAGGGTGTCGACGTCGAGCTTGCTGGTGAAGCCCATCGCCGAGCCGTTCTTGGACGGGATGTCCGGCGTCACCACGTTGCTGGCCACATAGGCCGGGAGGATCTTCTTCGCGTTCTTGCCCGACGTGGTGCCCCCGCCCGACCCGCTGTCCGATCCCCCGCAGGCGGCAAGCAACGGCATCCCCCCGGCCACCGCTGCGGTGGCGATCGCCGTCGAGGCAAGGAAGCTTCTCCGGCTGGGTCCGGAGGAGGCGGAAGCGGCGTTCGGCGTCATTGCGTCAACCCTTCGTGGCGCACCAGGACACCCGGCGGTGGGCCGTCGGCTGCGGTGTCTCGAGTGGAACTGGCTGAGCTGAAGCGATTCTTCGACCCGTGCATGCTGGAGCTGCATTCTGATAGTCGAAGCGCTTCGATGTTGCTGTGAGGTTAAGTGAACGCCTGGGGGTGCACAAGGGTCGGTTCCAAGATTCCTGCGACCCCTCACACACGACGCTTTCTTATGTGCCGCAAGAAGTAACCGTGACCGTCTCTTGACACCGTCCCTTCGTCGAAAGAGCATCGAAGCGCTTCGAAAGCGCTCCGCCGCTCCATCGCAAGGGGACCCCCACGTGACCGCACAGACGCCGCCCACGCCGCCGTTCCGCGATCCGCAACTGCCGTTCGCGAAGCGCATCGACGACCTGCTTCAGCGGCTGACGCTGGACGAGAAGATCTCCTTCCTGCACCAGTTCGCGCCCGCGGTGGAGCGTCTCGGCATCGACGCCTTCCGTACCGGGCAGGAGGCGCTGCACGGCGTCGCCTGGATGGGCCCGGCGACCGTCTTCCCGCAGGCCGTCGGCCTCGGCGCCACCTGGAACACGGACCTCGTACGCCGCGTCGGCGAGGCGGTCTCCAAGGAGACCCGCGCCATGCGCGCCCGCGACGACCGCGTCGGCCTCAACATCTGGTCGCCCACGGTGAACCTGCTCCGGCACCCCCTGTGGGGCCGCAACGAGGAGGGCTACTCCGAGGACCCGAAGCTCACCTCGGCCATCGCCGTCGCCTACACCCGCGGCCTGCGCGGCGATCACCCGACGTACTGGCGCACGGCGCCGGTCCTCAAGCACTGGCTGGCCCACAACAACGAGACGGACCGGGCGACCTCCTCCTCCTCGGTCCGCCCACGCGTCCTGCACGAGTACGACCTGCGCGCCTTCCGCGAGGCGGTCGAGGCCGGCGCGGTGGCAGGTGTGATGCCGGCGTACAACCTGGTCAACGGCCGTCCCAACCACGTGTCCCCGCATCTGCGCGAGCACCTGCGCAGCTGGACGGACGAGGACCTGCTGGTCTGCTCGGACGCGGCCGCGCCCTCCAACCTGGTCGACCTGGAGCACTACTTCGAGACCCACGAGGAGGGGACGGCGGCCGCACTCCGCGCCGGCGTCGACAGCTTCACCGACCACGGCACCGACAGCTCGCAGATCGTCGGGCGCGTCAAGAAGGCCTACGAGCAGGGCCTGCTGACCGAGGCCGACATCGACACGGCGGTCCGCCGCCAGCTCTCCGTCCGCTTCCGGCTGGGCGAGTTCGACCCGCTCTACGACCCGCATGCCGGCACCGGGGACTTCGACACCCCGGCCCACCGCGCGCTCGCCCAGGAGGCGGCCGAGCAGGCGGTCGTGCTCCTGAAGAACGACGGCCTGCTGCCGCTGCCCCCCGACACCCGCGTGGCCGTGGTGGGTCTCCTCGCCGACGAGTGCAAACTCGACTGGTACAGCGGCACCCTGATCCACCGCTCCACCCCGCTGGAGGGCCTGTACGAGCGGTTCGGCGCCGAGCGAGTGGAGTTCGCGGAGGGCGTGGACCGGGTGCTCCTGAAGACGTCCACCGGTACGTTCCTGCACGTCTCCGAGGCCGCCGACGCCGCCGACGAGGTGCGCGGCGCCCAGGGCGCCCTGGACCCCGCCCTGCTCGCGGGCCGCACGGACCTGCCCCCGCTCACCGCCGACCCCATGGGCACCGAGTTCGCGCTGGTCGACTGGGGCGAGGGCATCCTCACCCTGCGCGCCCCCGACGGCCGCTACCTCTCGGTGGCCGACGACGGCTACGTACGCGCCTCCGCGGACCAGCCCGGCGGCTGGATCGTCCAGGAGACGTTCCGCCTGGAACCCCACGAGAACGGTCACCTCCTCAGGCACGTCGGTACGGGTCGCCACGTCTCTGTCGCCGCCGACGGAGTAAAGGTTGCCGACGGAAATCCGGAACTCGAGGCGAAGCCGGAGATCTTCGAGATCATCGTGACCGAACGCGCCGAGGACGCAGTGACGCAGGTCACTGCGCGCGCGGACGTCGTGCTGGTGGTCGCCGGCAACGACCCGCACATCAACGGCCGCGAGACCGAGGACCGCACGACGCTGCGGCTGCCCGCCCACCAGGAGCGCATCCTGCGCGCCGCCCGCGCCGCCAACCCCCGCACGGTGCTGGCGCTGGTCTCCGCGTATCCGTACGCGGTCGCGACCGGCGCCCTCCCGGCGGTGCTGTGGACCGCGCACGGCGGCCAGGCAGCGGGCACCGCCCTGGCCCGCGTGCTGGCCGGCGACGTCTCCCCCGCGGGCCGCCTTCCGCAGACCTGGTACGAGGACGACGCCGACCTGCCCGACCTGTTCGACTACGACGTGATCGGCGGCCGCCAGACGTACCTGTACTTCGAGGGGACACCGCTCTTCCCGTTCGGACACGGCCTGTCGTACGCGACCTTCACCTACGCCGATCTCGCGGTGCGGGCCGACGACGAGGCGGTGCACATCTCCTTCACGGTCACCAACACCGGCGACCTCACCGCCGACGAGGTCGCGCAGCTCTACACGCGCGCCGCGGAACCCACGGTGACACGCCCCCGCCGCGAGCTGCTCGCCCACCGCCGGATCACCCTCGCCCCCGGCGCCCGGGAGGAACTGTCCTTCGAAGTCCCGTTGTCCGCCTTCGAGTTCTGGGACGTGGCCCGGGGCGCCTGGCGCCTTGAACCGGGCCCCTACGACGTGCTGGTGGGCGCCTCCAGTGAGGACATCCGACTGCGGACGACGGTCGTCCTGGACGGCGAGCCCCACTCCCCGCGCGCCGTGCTCCAACACGGCCTGGACGCCGCAGACTTCGACGAGCAGAGCGGCGTCGCGATCGTCGACCGTACGAGGATGTCGGGCGACGCCGTGACAGCCGCGGCGGGCCGGAGCGCCGAACTGGTCTATCGGGACTGCGACTTCGGGGACGGCGTGACGGAGGTGACGGTCTCCGTGGCGGGCGAGGGCGTCATTGAGGTCTCCCTGGACGGCGGCGCACTGCTCGCCGCACTGACACCGGACCCCGCGACCACCTCGGACGACCCGTACGCCTACACCACACTCGAGGCCGGCCTCGTCGCCGAGGGCGTGCACGACGTACACATCAGGCTGCGCGGCCCACTGCGGCTCGCGCATGTCGGCTTCTCCGGTTGAGGGTCCGGACAAGGCCGACGTGAAGAAGGGGCCCGGCACCGGAAGGCAGCAGTGCCGGGCCCCTTCGGGGAGCCTATATGAAAATGGTTCCCATTAGCTAGAGGGTTGCGTCAGCGGGATGGGGTCTACAGCGCGAGGCCCGTGAGGACCAGCACCCGCTCGTACGTGTAGTCGTCCATCGCGAACTTCACGCCCTCGCGGCCCACACCGGACTGCTTGGCACCGCCGTACGGCATCTGGTCGGCGCGGTAGGAGGGGACGTCACCGATGACCACGCCGCCCACCTCCAGCGCACGATGTGCCCGGAAGGCGACCTGGACGTCGTGCGTGAACACGCCTGCCTGGAGGCCGTACTTGGAGGAGTTGACGGCCGCGAAGGCCTCGGCCTCGCCGTCCACCTTCTGCACGGTCAGGACGGGTCCGAAGACCTCCTCGCAGGAGATCGTCGTGTCGGCGGGTACGTCGGTGAGGACGGTCGGCGCGTAGGAGGCGCCGTCGCGGTCGCCGCCCGTGAGCAGGGTCGCCCCGGCCTCGACGGCCTCCTTCACCCACGACTCGACACGCTTGGCCGCGTCCTCGCTGACCAGCGGGCCGACGTCGGTCTTGTCGTCGCCCGGGTCGCCGGTGACCTGGGCCTCGACGGCGGCGACGATGCGGGGCAGCAGCCGGTCGTACACCGACGCGTCCGCGATGACCCGCTGCACGGAGATGCAGGACTGGCCGCCCTGGTAGTTGGAGAAGGTGGCGATGCGGGTGGCGGCCCAGTCGAGGTCGGCGTCGGAGGCGTAGTCACCGAGGACGACGGCCGCGCCGTTGCCGCCCAGCTCCAG
This sequence comes from Streptomyces sp. NRRL S-646, assembly GCF_000720765.1. GTDB lineage: Bacteria > Actinomycetota > Actinomycetes > Streptomycetales > Streptomycetaceae > Streptomyces. The sequence continues at coordinate 74,090 of NZ_JODC01000017.1, read as the reverse complement.
GGTGCAGTGCTTGCGCGGTACCGAGTCCATGATCGCGTAGCCGACCTTCTCGGAACCGGTGAAGGAGATGACCGGCAGGCGCTCGTCCTGGACCAGGGCGGGCATCTTGTCGTTGGCGACCGGGAGGATGCTCCAGGAGCCGGCCGGGAGGTCGGTCTCGGCGAGCAGGTCACCGATGATCAGGCCGGAGAGCGGGGTGGCCGGCGCCGGCTTCAGGATGATCGGCGCGCCGGCCGCGATCGCCGGGGCGATCTTGTGGGCGCACAGGTTGAGCGGGAAGTTGAAGGGCGCGATGCCGAGGACGACGCCCTTGGGGAAGCGTCGGGTGAGGGCGAGACGGCCCTGGCCGCCGGCGTCGGTGTCGAGGCGCTGGGCCTCGCCGCCGTTGAAACGGCGGGCCTCTTCGGCGGCGAACCGGAAGACGGAGACTGCGCGGCCGACCTCGCCGCGGGCCCACTTGATCGGCTTGCCGTTCTCGGCGGAGATCAGCTGGGCGATCTCCTCGGTGCGCTCGGCGAGCCTGCGGCTGACGTGGTCGAGGGCGGCGGCGCGGACGTGGGCCGGGGTGGCGGCGAAGTCCTCGCGGACGGCGTGGGCGGCGGCGACGGCCTCCTCGACCTGGGCGTCGCTCGGCACGCTCACCTTGCCGACAAGGCGGCCGTCCCAGGGGGAGGTGACGTCGAAGGTGTCCTCGCCCGTGGCCTGGCGGCCGGCGAGCCAGAAGGCGGTCGTGGAAGTCATGTGGGTCCCGGCCCTTCCGCGTTCGGGGGTGTGCAGGGTGGTCGGGGTCCACGGTAGGGCGGTGGGGGTGGGGGTGTGTTTGGCCGGGGTGTAGTGGTCGGGGCGGGGTGTGCGACGGTTTGGCGGGGTGCCGGGTGCGGCCGGGATTTTTTCGCCCCCGCCGCCCCTTCCCGTCCCGACCCGGGGGCCGGCCCCCGGACCCCGCTCCGCAAACGCCGGAGGGGCTGATTTTTGCCGGGCGGGGCTTGATCTTTTGAGCCCGTCCGGCGTTTGAGGACGAGGCCGTTCAGGCCGAAAGCGGGGGTCTGGGGGCGGCAGCCCCCAGGGGACGGGAATGGGTAGGGGCGGCGGGGGCGAGGAAACCCGGCGGTGCCTACTCCGCCGACGTCGCCTTCAACGCCAGCCACAACTCCATCCGCACGTCCGGATCATCCAGCGACCGCCCGAGAATCTCCTCCACCCGCCGCATCCGGTACCGCAACGTATGCCGATGAACCCCCAGATCCGCAGCCGCCGCATCCCACTGCCCATGCCGCGACAACCACGCCCGCAACGAGGCCACCAGATCCCCCCGCCCCGTCGCGTCATGCTCGTACAGCGCCCGCAACAACCCGTCCGCAAACGCCTTCACCGCATCGTCGGCCAGCAACGGCAGCACAGAACCGGCCGCCAACTGCTCGTGCCCCACGAACACCCGCCCCCGCCTCCGGGCCACCGACAACGCCTGCTCGGCCTGCTTGTACGCCGCCGCGGCCGCGATCGGCCCCACGGGCGCCGACACCCCGACCACCAGCTCGTCCTCCTCGCCGCCGGCGGCATCCCGCACCGCGTCCGCGCCGCCCCGGCCAGCCTCCACCGCCGCGGCGTACTCCCCGCACGCCGTGACCGCCGCACCCCCGTCCGCGGCCAGCACGACCAGCCGCTCCCCCTCGGGTACGACCAGCACGGCCTCCCCCGCCCGCGCGGCCGCCGACTCCATGATCTCGGCGAGCCCGGCCAGCGGATCGCCGCCCGCGTCGGCGGCGGGCCGCGCGGCCGACTCCGCGATGATCAACCGGAAGGGCGCGTCCAGCAGCTCCCCGTACAGATGGCCCGCGACGGTCCGCGCATGGTCCGGCTCCCCCGCGAGCAGCATGCGCAGCACGGCCGCGCCGATGCGCTGTTCCGCCGCGTGCAGCGACCTCGACCGTTCCGTCGTCAGCGTCAGCAGCGCGATCGCCGAGTGGACGGCGTAGCGCTCCGCGGTGCCGAGCGCAGCCGCCGTCCCCACCGCGAGCGCGGCCCGCGGCCGCCGCCCCGTGCCCAGTGAGTGCAGTTCGACGCGGTCCTCGTTGTCCGGAGCGGCGACCACCGAGGAGGCCGGCGCGGGCCGCTCGCGCAGCCGCTCCACGTCCGCCGTGAGCCGCCCGGCCCGCCGGCCCGCCCACTCCGGTGCGGTCGCGACGACGGCGCCCGAGGCGTCGTACAGCGCAGCCCATCCGTCGACCTGCGCGGCGAGCGCGGACAGCACCCCCTCGGGCCCGCCCGTCAGCGCCTGCTTGGTCAGTTCCCGCTGGGCGGCGAAGCCCGCCGTCACCGCCCGGTACTGGTCGGCAGCGATCTCCGCGGACACGGCCTTGCTGATGGCGAGGAAGGGCGTGCGCCGCGGCACTTCCAGCAGTGGCAGGCCCTCGCCCTCCGCCGCGTCGACCAGCGCCCTCGGGATCTCCTCGTAGTTGACCCCGACGGCGAAGCCGAGTCCGACGACTCCCGCCCCCACCAGCCGCTTCACATACCGCCGCATCGCCTCCGGATCCTCCGCGTCCAGCTGCAGCGCGGTGATCAGCAGCAGCTCCCCGCCCTCCATGTACGGCACGGGGTCGGCGAGCTCGCTGACGTGCGCCCAGCGGACCGGAACGTCGAGGCGGTCCTTGCCCGCGCGCACGGTCAGTTTGAGCGCGGAGTGGTGGACGAGCGAGGCGAGTGTCGGGGGCATGAGGCCTTCAGGTCAGGTTTGCGGGGATCGGGCGAACCTTTTGATCTTTTGGCCGCCAGGTATGAACGGCCTGTGCCGATTCTGCCTCACCGTACGGTCACCCGGTCCTGTGAAGTCCAGACCTAACCCCTCAGATCCACCAGTAGCGGCGGCGCGTGCTCGCCCTTCACGGTGGTCAGCGACAGCACCGCATGCCCGGGCGGCACCCCGTGCGCCAGCTCGGACGCCGACCACCGCTCCCGTTCGACCTGCCGGACGGTCACGGCCCGTGCGGTGGGCGCCTTGCCGGTGATGACGCGCCGCAGCATGTGGACGGCCTTGCCTGCCGGGGTCTCGGCGATGATCTGCCGGTCGGTGACGTCCCGTGCCTCGGTCCACTCCTTGCCCCAGACCTCGGCGAAGTCCTGCCCGTCCCACGGGGTGAGCCCGGACAGTGCCATACGGCATCCGGTGGAGCCGAGCAGCGGTCCGCGCAGCGGCCTCGGCACGTCGTCCAGGGTCCGCAGGGTCAGCACGACGCCGGCGTTCCCCGACCGCAGCCGCTGAATCCCGCGCACCGCCTCCGGGGTCACCACCCCCGTCGCGTCGTCCAGCACCAGGCAGGCGAACAGCGACCGGTCCTCGCGTACCGCCACGCTCGTGGTGAACTGCGCGAGTACCAGCCGCGCCAGCATCCGCGAGGCGTCCGCGTGCCCGCGCTCGGGCAGGTCGATACGGACCCGCACCGGGTGGTCGAGGGCCTTGAGCGAGAAGGGCTTCGACTGCCCCGAGGTGTCGAAGAAGCCGGCGAAGGCGGGCCGGTCCAGCAGCGCCACCCGGTCCGCCAGCACCGCCGCAACATCCCCCGGGTGCCCCAACTGCCGCTCGCGAGCGTCCAGTTCGCGCAGCAGCGACTCCTGCCCGGAACCCTGCAGCGCCGTACGCAGCTCCTCCAGCGGCCCGGGCGTCCCGTCCAGCAGCTGCCGCAGCTCGGGCACGGAGGGGAAGCGGCCGTGGACCGCCCGGAAGGGGCCGAGGAGCTGGGCGAGCACGGTCGTGGACCGGCGGCTGTCGCTGCCCGGATGCGGATCGGCAAGGTCCCCGACCAGGGCCTCGGCAAGCACGGCCGCGGCCTCGTCCGGGTCACTCGTCCCGCCGTACAGGTCCAGGTCGTACACCGATTCCGAATTCCCGATCCGTACGACGACGTCGTACGCGTCGACCGGTCCGAGCCCCGTACCCGCCGCGCCGACCACGACGACCGCGGCCCGTCCGGCGAGGGCGTGCAGACAGAGCGACTCGGCGAGCGGCCGCACCACGGTGCCGGTCTTGCCGGAGCCGGCCGGGCCGACGGCGAGCAGGGAGGTGCCGAGCAGATCGGGGCCGAGACCGAGGCCGGCGCCGCGGTAGGCGTACGGGTTGCGGGGGTCGTCGGCGGTCGTGCCGAGCCGTACCTGTCCGGTCACCAGGTCGTGCCGGGCGAGCCGGGCCGGCAGGTCGCGTTCCCCGGAGGGGTGCAGACAGGCGGCGGCACCGTCCTTGAGCACCGCGCCGGTGAACGCGGCGAGGGTGTGCCGGCCGGTGCGCACGCCCTGCCAGGCGCGCACGATCCGGGCGTGGTCGACGTCCCGCATCAGCCCGGCGCGGGCCTCCGTGGCGAGCCGCTCGGCGGCGTCGGCGGCTCCGGCGGCGCGGAGCTGGGGCCACTCGGCGGGGTCCTGTTCGGGGGCGGGCGGGCGTTCGGCGCGGGGCGCCGTCTGCCGCCAGGCGGGCGGGCCGTAGCGGCGCCAGATCTCGCTCCAGCGGCCGAGCCTCCCGACACCGATCATGATGACCAGGGCGATCAGCACGTAGTAGGCGTAGACGACCACGACCGAGGCGATGCTGTGCGGCTGGGCCCAGGAGTCGGGGATCATCGCGTAGAGCGGGAGCAGCCACCAGCCGCCGAGGTAGCCGTTCCACAGCAGCGACCAGATCAGCCAGCCGACGAGGAAGGCGATCACCGCGCCGCTGACCAGCTGGCGGGCGGGGATGAGTTCGGGCTCCTCCTCCGGCCGCGGCCGGTGCCCGAACCGCCATACGCCGGGCGGCGTCTCCGGTCGCGGCGCCCGGAGCCACGTCAGGAACGCCGACCCGTCCGGCCGCGGCGGCACGCCGGGCGCCGCCGTGGGCCGCGGCGGTACCTCCGGCGGACCTGCCGGACGCGGCACAGGATTCGCATGTGTACCCCGTGCGTCGTGCGTCCCGTCGCTGTCCATCGCCCTCGCTCCCTGACCAGCCGTTCCGTCCACCGTCAGCGGTCAATCTAACGCCCCGGCACGGGGAGTTCACCGCTTACGCGGCCGGGCCCCGCACCGGCCGCCATGTCCACCGCGGACAAACCCGAACCCCCGACAGCGCCCACATGGAGCATGCCCACCCCCCTCTCCCGGTCCTAACCTGCGAGAAAAGAAGGCAAGAGTCCGCAAGGCCGCACACCCCCAGGAGCCCCTCATGAGTGCACTTCCGCAGGAGCGCCGGATCGTCACCGCCATCCCCGGCCCGAAGTCGCAGGAACTGCAGGCCCGCCGTACCGCCGCGGTCGCGCAGGGCGTGGGCTCCGTGCTGCCCGTGTTCACCGCGCGCGCGGGCGGCGGGATCATCGAGGACGTCGACGGCAACCGGCTCATCGACTTCGGCTCCGGCATCGCGGTGACCTCCGTCGGCGCCTCCGCCGAGGCCGTCGTACGCCGGGCGTCCGCGCAGCTCGCGGACTTCACCCACACCTGTTTCATGGTCACCCCGTACGAGGGCTACGTGGAGGTCGCCGAGGCCCTCGCCGAGCTCACCCCGGGTGACCACGCCAAGAAGTCCGCGCTGTTCAACTCCGGCGCCGAGGCCGTCGAGAACGCCGTCAAGATCGCCCGCGCGTACACCAAGCGCCAGGCGGTCGTCGTCTTCGACCACGGCTACCACGGCCGTACCAACCTCACGATGGCTCTCACGGCGAAGAACATGCCGTACAAGCACGGCTTCGGCCCGTTCGCGCCCGAGGTGTACCGCGTCCCGGTCGCCTACGGCTACCGCTGGCCCACCGGCCCGGAGAACGCCGGCCCCGAGGCCGCCGCGCAGGCCATCGACCAGATCAGCAAGCAGGTCGGCCCGGACAACGTGGCCGCGATCATCATCGAGCCGGTGCTCGGCGAGGGCGGCTTCATCGAGCCGGCCAAGGGCTTCCTGCCCGCGATCCGCCAGTTCGCCGCCGACAACGGCATCGTCTTCGTAGCCGACGAGATCCAGTCCGGCTTCTGCCGTACGGGTCAGTGGTTCGCGTGTGAGGACGAGGGCATCGTGCCCGACCTGATCACCACCGCGAAGGGCATCGCGGGCGGTCTGCCGCTCGCCGCCGTCACCGGCCGCGCCGAGATCATGGACGCCGCGCACGCCGGCGGCCTCGGCGGCACCTACGGCGGCAACCCGGTCGCCTGTGCCGGCGCGCTCGGCTCGATCGAGACGATGAAGGAGCTCGACCTCAACGGCAAGGCGAAGAGCATCGAGGCGGTCATGAAGGCCCGCCTCGGCGCCATGGCCGAGAAGTTCGACATCATCGGTGACGTGCGCGGCCGCGGTGCGATGATCGCCATCGAGCTGGTCAAGGACCGTACGACCAAGGAGCCGAACCCGGAGGCGACCGCCGCGCTGGCCAAGGCCTGCCACGCCGAGGGCCTGCTGGTCCTGACCTGTGGCACCTACGGCAACGTCCTCCGCTTCCTGCCTCCGCTGGTCATCGGCGAGGACCTCCTGAACGAGGGCCTCGACATCATCGAGCAGGCCTTCGCGCGGATCTGAGACAAGCGGAATCCCCAGCTCACACACACGATGCGCGTCCCATGCGCACCACCCGCCCCAGCCCTGGCATCCCTCGCGATTCCGGGGCCGGGGCGGTCGGCGTCAGGCCATGTGAAGAACGTGTGCGAGGTGGATGGCGGGACGCGATTCCGTCTGTCTTCCGCCCACCCCCTGCCGTAGGTTCTACCCAGATGAGAGATACACCCCGCTCACAGGGGACTGTGGGCGATTTCAGGCCGTGGCCTCCCCAGCTACGACCTGGTCGTGCCCTCGCGCACACACACGGAGCTTCCGGCTCCGGATCTCCTCACCGATCGGACAGTCGCCCGCCCCAAACCCCCCGGGGTGGGCGTCGATCCGATCTGATCGGCCGCCTCGGAACTACCCCCCCTGTTCCGGGGCGGCCGACCTCCTTTCTTCTCCTTCTCGGGCTTCCCGCCCTCCTCTTCGCGCTGATCACCTGGCAGGTCGTGTCGGGCGGCCTGCTGCTGCGCGTGGACCGGTGGGCCAGCAGCGCCCTCGCGCACCCGGACCGCTTCTCGGAACTCCTCGCAGACCTGGGCAATATCGGGGTCGCGGTGCCCGTGCTCGCCGTCGTCCTGGCGTACGTGGCCCGGCGGGCGCATGCGGCCGGGGCGTACCGCTGGTGGCTGCCGCCGCTCGCGGCCGCGCTGCTGATGGCGCTGGTCCCGGCCCTCGTCGTGCCCCTCAAGGAACTGATCGACCGCCCGGGCACCCCCGTCGAACCCCCTGGGACCGGCTACTACCCCTCCGGCCACACCGCGACGGCCGCCGTCGCCTACGGCTCGGCAACCCTGCTTCTGCTCCCCTGGCTCCGCTCCGTGCCTGCCCGCCGCGCGCTGCTCAGCGCCTGTGCCGTCGTGAACCTCGCCGTCGGGTTCGGGCTGGTGCGGCGCGGCTATCACTGGCCTCTGGACGTCGTGGCCAGCTGGTGTCTGGGCACGGTGCTGATCGCGTCCCTGTGGATCTTCCTGGTCCGCGCCGGCCTCACGGGGGGCCGACGCGAGTGCAGTGAGTCCGAGTAGTCCACCCTGGCAAACCCGCCTGTGCAGACCTCTGGCCATCAGTGGCCCGTCAGGTGTCCTCCTCGCGCGCCAGGCCCGCCGCCGCCTCGTGCATCGCCAGTTCGAGGAGTGCGGGGTCCGTGAGGGTGCCCGAGCCGTCCGGCGGGACCAGCCAGCGGACGCCGCCGGTCGAGCGTCCGGGGTACGGCACCACGATCCAGGTACCGGATCCTGCCGTACGGATTCCGGTGCCGAGCCAGCGGGCCGCGGTGCCCGGCGGCACCAGGAAGCCCATGCGCGCGTCCCCGAAGTCGACCAGCACCGGGCCGGGCCGGTCGAGGAAGCGGGTGAGGACGTCGAGGGTGGGATAGCCGAGCTCGCCCGGCAGGATGAGTACGTCCCAGGCCTTGCCTGCGGGCAGCAGCGCGATCCCCAGGGGATTGCGCTCCCACTCCCAGCGGCAGGCCTCGGGATCCGGAGCAACGGACGCCAGCCACTCGACCGCCGTGTTCGCCCCAGCCATGAGGAGACCTCCTGTCTCTCCTGGACGCTGGTCGCGTCACGGGAGAGAGGGAGGTCTCCTGGCGGGCATTACGCGGGTTTTCCCGACCCTTTGGAGTGATCTGGATCACAATCGCCGCGGATCGGGGCGCCTCTCAGCTGTCGAAGCCGAGGCCCATTCGGTCCATCGTGCGCAGCCAGAGGTTGCGGCGGCCGCCATGCGCGTCCGCGCGGGCCAGCGACCACTTGGTGAGCGCGATGCCCGTCCAGGCGAAGGGCTCGGGCGGGAACGGCAGCGGCTTCTTGCGGACCATCTCCAGCGACGTCCGCTCCGTGGTCTCCCCCGCCAGCAGGTCGAGCATCACCTCGGCGCCGAAGCGGGTGGCGCCCACGCCGAGGCCCGTGTAGCCCGCCGCGTAGGCCACGTTGCCGTGGTGCGCGGTGCCGAAGAACGCCGAGAAGCGCGAGCAGGTGTCGATCGCCCCGCCCCACGCATGCGTGAAGCGGACGCCCTCCAGCTGCGGGAAGCAGCTGAAGAAGTGGCCGGCGAGCTTGGCGTACGTCTCCGGACGGTCGTCGTACTCGCGGCGCACCCGGCCGCCGTAGTGGTGGATCGCGTCGTATCCGCCCCACAGGATGCGGTTGTCGGCGGACAGCCGGAAGTAGTGGAACTGGTTGGCGCTGTCCCCGAGGCCCTGGCGGTTCTTCCAGCCGATCGACTTCAGCTGCTCCTCGCTGAGCGGCTCGGTCATCAGCGCGTAGTCGTAGACCGGGACGGTGTAGGCCCGTACGCGCTTGATCAGGTTCGGGAAGATGTTGGTGCCGAGCGCGACCTTGCGGGCGCGGACCGATCCGTAGGGGGTGCGTACGGCCATGCCGGCGCCGTACGGCTTCAGGGTGAGGGCGGGGGTGTGCTCGTAGATGCGGACGCCCAGGGCGAGGCAGGCACGCTTGAGGCCCCAGGCGAGCTTCGCCGGGTTGAGCATGGCGACGCCGCGGCGGTCCCAGAGGCCGGCCTGGAATGTCGGTGAGTCGACTTGTTCCCGTACCGCTTCCGCGTCCAGGAACTCGACGCCCTCGGCGAGGCCCTCGCGCTCCATCTCCTGGTACCAGTCGCGCAGTTCCCACGCCTGGTACGTCTCGGTCGCGACGTCGATCTCGCCGGTGCGCTCGAAGTCGCAGTCGAGGGAGTGCCGGGCGACCGCCTTCTCGATCTCGTCCAGGTTGCGGGCGCCCAACTCCTGGAGCTTGTGGATCTCGTCGGGCCAGCGGGTCAGGCCGTTGGGCAGGCCGTGGGTGAGGGAGGCGGCGCAGAAGCCGCCGTTGCGGCCCGAGGCGGCCCAGCCCGCCTCGCGGCCTTCCAGCAGAACGACATCCCGTGCGGGGTCGCGCTCCTTGGCGATGAGCGCGGTCCACAGTCCGCTGTAGCCGCCGCCGACGACCAGCAGATCGCAGGTCTCGGCGCCGGTGAGCGCGGGCTCGGGGTGGGGTTTGCCGGGGTCTTCCAGCCAGTACGGGACCGGCTGCGCGTCGGAGAGTGATTTTGTCCAACGGTTCATGGCGCTCGGGGCCATGATTTCAACTCCCTACAAGGGTTCTACGGGATGATCGGTTACGCCTTTTGCCTGTTGCGGCGATTTCCGATGAGCATCGAAGAAAGGACCAACAATACGGCGACGAGGAACATCGTCGTACCGATGACATTGATCTGAACGGGCGTTCCGCGCTGCGCCGAGCCCCAGACGAACATGGGGAACGTGACGGTCGAGCCCGCGTTGAAATTGGTGATGATGAAATCGTCGAAGGAGAGCGCGAAGGACAGCAGCGCACCGGCGGCGATTCCGGGCGCCGCGATGGGCAGCGTGACGCGCAGGAAGGTCTGTGCAGGGCCGGCGTAGAGGTCCTGTGCGGCCTGCTCCAGGCGCGGGTCCATGGACATGACGCGCGCCTTGACGGCGACGACGACGAAGCTGAGGCAGAACATGATGTGGGCGATGAGGATCGTCCAGAAGCCCAGCTTTGCACCCAGGTTGAGGAACAGGGTGAGCAGCGAGGCCGCCATGACGACCTCGGGCATCGCCATCGGCAGGAAGATCAGCGAGTTGACGGTGCCCCGCGCACGGAACCGGTAGCGCACCAGTGCGAAGGCGATCATCGTGCCGAGAACGGTGGCGCCGATCGTCGCCCAGAAGGCGATCTGGAGGCTGATCGACAGCGATCCGCACATGTCGGCGACGCCGCACGGATCCTTCCATGCGTCCGTGGAGAACTGCTGCCACTGGTAGTTGAAGCGCCCCTTCGGTTTGTTGAAGGAGAACACCGTGACGACGACGTTCGGAAGAAGGAGATATCCGAGTGTCAGCAGTCCGGCAATGACGACGAGATGGCGCTTGAGCCAGTTGAGGACGGACATTTAAACCAGATCCTCCGTCCCGGACTTGCGGATGTAGATGGTGACCATGAGGAGAATCGCGGCCATGAGGATGAAGGAGAGGGCCGCCGCCGTGGGATAGTCCAGAATCCTGAGGAACTGGGTCTGGATGACGTTTCCGATCATGCGGGTGTCGGTCGAGCCGAGGAGTTCGGCGTTGACGTAGTCGCCGGCCGCCGGGATGAAGGTCAGCAGCGTGCCGGAGACCACTCCGGGCATCGACAGCGGGAAGGTGACCTTGCGGAAGGTGGTCCAGGGCTTGGCATACAGGTCGCCGGCCGCCTCGTGGAGACGCCCGTCGATGCGCTCCAGCGAGGTGTAGAGCGGCAGGATCATGAACGGCAGGAAGTTGTACGTCAGTCCGCAGACCACGGCGAGTGGTGTGGCCAGGACGCGGTCGCCGGAGGTCCAGCCGAGCCAGTTGGTGACGTCCAGGACGTGCAGCGTGTGGAGAGTGCTCACCACCGGGCCGCTGTCCGCGAGGATCGTCTTCCAGGCGAGGGTGCGGATCAGGAAGCTGGTGAAGAAGGGTGCGATCACCAGGATCATGATCAGGTTCCGCCAGCGGCCCGCGCGGAAGGCGATCAGATACGCCAGCGGGTAGCCCAGCACCAGACACAGCACCGTGGCCGCGGCCGCGTACGCGACCGAGCGCAGGAACTGCGGCCAGTACTCGGACAGCGCGTCCCAGTAGGTGGCGAAGTGCCAGGTGACCTTGTAGCCCTCCTCCAGGGAGCCCGTCTGCACGGACGTGGAGGCCTGGTAGATCATCGGCAGCGCGAAGAAGACGATCAGCCAGAGGATGCCGGGGAGCAGCAGCCAGTACGGCACCAGGCGGCCCCGCTTGCGCGGGGGCTTGGTCTCGGGGGCGGGCGCCAGGGGTGGCGCCTCGGTGACGGCGGCCATCAGGCGGCGTCCTCCTCGACCTCGGCGACACCGGCGTCGATGTCCTGGGCCGCGTCGAGACCGAAGGTGTGGGCCGGGTTCCAGTGCAGGACGACCTCGGCGCCGGGCACCAGCCGGGCGTCGCGGTCGATGTTCTGGGCGTAGACCTCGAACTCGGGGCAGACGGGGCTGTCGATGACGTACTGCGTGGAGACGCCGATGAAGGAGGAGTCGGCGATCCTGCCGGTGATGCGGTTGCGGCCCTCGGCGATCTCACCGGCCTCGTCGGCATGGGTGAGGGAGATCTTCTCGGGGCGGACGCCGACCAGGACCTTGCCGCCGGTCGTCGTCGGGGCGGAACACCGCGCCTCGGGCAGCACCAGCTTGCCGCCGCCCGCCTTGAGGACGATGTCGTCGCCGTTCTTCGTGTCGACCTCGGCCTCGATGAGGTTGGAGGTACCGAGGAAGTTGGCGACGAAGGTGGTGTTCGGGTTCTCGTAGAGGTCGGCGGGCGAGCCGAGTTGTTCGACGCGGCCCGCGTTCATCACGGCGACCGTGTCGGCCATGGTCATGGCCTCCTCCTGGTCGTGCGTGACGTGGATGAAGGTGATGCCGACCTCGGTCTGGATGCGCTTGAGCTCCAGCTGCATCTGGCGGCGCAGCTTGAGGTCGAGGGCGCCGAGGGGCTCGTCCAGGAGGAGCACCTTGGGAGTGTTGATCAGCGCGCGGGCCACGGCCACACGCTGCTGCTGGCCGCCCGACAGCTGGTGCGGCTTCTTCCGTGCCTGCTCGCCGAGCTGTACCAGCTCCAGCATGTCCTCGACCTGCTTCTTCACCGACTTGATGCCGCGCCGGCGCAGACCGAAGGCGACGTTCTCGAAGATGTCGAGGTGCGGGAAGAGGGCGTAGGACTGGAAGACCGTGTTCACCGGGCGCTTGTACGGCGGCAGATGGGTCACCTCCTGCTCGCCGAGGTGGACGGTGCCGCTGGTGGGCTCCTCCAGGCCGGCGATCATGCGCAGAGTGGTGGTCTTGCCGCAGCCGGAGGCACCGAGCAGGGCGAAGAAGGAGCCCTGCGGCACGGTCAGGTCGAGCGGGTGTACGGCGGTGAAGGCGCCGTAGGTCTTGCTGATGCCGGAGAGGCGGACATCGCCGCTGTTGTCTGTGGTGTTCATCCTCGTCACGCCCCTGTGAGCTTCGCGAACTTCTGCTGGTAGGCCGTCTCTTCCTTCGAGCTCAGCGAGCGGAAGGCATGGGACTTGGCCTGCATGGCCTTGTCGGGGACGATCAGCGGGTTGCTCGCCGCCGACTTGTCGATCTTGGCAAGGTAGGGCACCACGCCCGCGACCGGGCTCACGTAGTTGATGTACGCGGCGAGTTCGGCGGCAGGCTCGGGCTCGTAGTAGTAGTCGATGAGCCGCTCGGCGTTCGTCTTGTGGCGGGCCTTGTTGGGGATCAGCATGTTGTCGGTCGACGTCATGTAGCCGCTGTCGGGGATGACGTAGCCGACGTCCGGGTTGTCCGCCTGCAGCTGGACGATGTCGCCGCCCCAGGCGACACACGCGGCGAAGTCGCCCTTGGTGAGGTCGGACGTGTAGTCGTTGCCCGTGAAGCGGCGGATCTGGCCCTTGTCGACGGCCTTCTGGAGGCGGGCGATCACCGCGTCGTAGTCGTCGTCGGTGAACTTCGCCGGGTCCTTGCCCATGTCCAGCATCGTCATGCCGATGCTGTCGCGCATCTCGGTCAGGAAGCCGACGCGGCCCTTGAGCCTGGGGTTGTCGAGCAGGTCGGAGACCGACTTCACCTCGACGCCGTCGAGCGCCTTCTTGTTGTAGGCGATGACGGTCGAGATGCCCTGCCAGGGGTACGAGTAGGCGCGCCCCGGGTCCCAGTCGGGGCTGCGGAACTGGTCCGACAGGTTGGCGAAGGCGTGCGGCAGGTTGGACGGGTCCAGTTTCTGGACGTAGCCGAGGCGGATCATGCGGGCGGCCAGCCAGTCGGTGAGGACGACGAGGTCGCGCCCGGTGTCCTGGCCCGCGGCAAGCTGCGGCTGGATCTTGCCGAAGAACTCGTCGTTGTCGTTGATGTCCTCGGTGTACTTGACCGTGATGCCGGTCCGCTTGCGGAACGCGTCCAGCGTCGGGTGGTGCTTGCCGCTGTCGTCCACGTCCATGTACTCGGTCCAGTTGGAGAAGTTGATCTCCTTCTCCTTGGCCGAGTGGTCGTCGGCGGACACACCGCCCTGTGTCTTGCCCGCGGCGGGGATCCCGCAGCCGCTCAGCGCCGCGAGGCCGCCGACGGTGAGTGCGCCGCCCGCGGAGGCGCGCAACAGGGACCGCCGGGTCATCGCCGCCCGGCCGTTGCTCAGGCTGCGCCGCATCGCGGCCGCCACGGCCGGCGTCGGGCGGTCGGGCTCGTACTGCTCCATGCGCGTGGTGCCCTTTCGGCAGTGTGGCCGCCGGTCGTGCGGCCGGTTCGGCTAGCGGTCCCCGAAGACGGTGCGGTGCCAGTCCTTCCTGGCCACCGCCGTGTTGTCGAACATGACGTGCTTGATCTGCGTGTACTCCTCGAAGGAGTACGCGGACATGTCCTTGCCGAAGCCGGACGCCTTGTAGCCGCCGTGCGGCATCTCACTGATGATCGGGATGTGGTCGTTGATCCACACGCAGCCCGCCTTGATCTCGCGGGTGGCGCGGTTCGCCCGGTAGACGTCGCGGCTCCAGGCGGAGGCGGCGAGGCCGTACGGGGTGTCGTTGGCGAGCCCGATTCCCTCGTCGTCGCTGTCGAAGGGCAGGACCACCAGAACCGGTCCGAAGATCTCCGACTGGACGATCTCGCTGTCCTGGGCGGCGTCCGCGACGAGGGTGGGCCGGTAGTAGGCGCCGTTCTCGAGCTCCCCCTTCGGGACCTCGCCGCCGGTCACCACGCGCGCGTAGGAGCGCGCGCGGTCGACGAAACCGGCGACGCGGTCGCGCTGGACGTGCGAGATGAGCGGCCCGAGGTCGGTGCCGGCGGCGAAGGGGTCGCCCAGCCTGACCGTCTCCATGAGGGCGGCGGTCTTCTCGACGAACGCCTCGTAGAGCGGGCGCTGCACGTACGCGCGCGTGGCGGCCGTGCAGTCCTGCCCGGTGTTGATGAGCGCGCCCGCGACCGCGCCGTTGACGGCGGCCTCCAGGTCCGCGTCGTCGAAGACGACAAAGGGGGCTTTGCCGCCGAGCTCCAGATGGAGGCGCTTGACGGTGGCGGTGGCGACCTCGGCCACGCGTTTGCCGACGGCGGTCGAGCCGGTGAAGGAGGTCATGCCCACGTCGGGATGGCCGACCAGACGCTCCCCCGCCTCCTTGCCGGTACCGGTGACGATGTTGATGACACCGTCCGGGATGCCGGCGTCGGTGGCGGCCTGCGCGAACAGCAGTGAGGTGAGCGGGGTCAGTTCGGCGGGCTTCAGCACGATCGTGTTGCCCGCGGCGATCGCCGGGAGGATCTTCCAGGCGGCCATCTGGAGGGGGTAGTTCCAGGGCGCGATCGACCCGACGACACCAATGGGTTCACGGCGTACGTACGAGGTGTGGTCCCCGGAGTACTCACCGGCCGACTGCCCCTGCAGATGCCGGGCGGCGCCCGCGAAGAAGGCGGTGTTGTCGATGGTGCCGGGAACGTCGAACTCGCGCGTCAGCTTCAGCGGCTTGCCGCACTGCAGGCTCTCCGCGCGGGCGAAGTCCTCGGCTCGGTCGGCGAGCACGGCGGCGAAGCGGTGCAGGGCGTCGGAACGCTCGCCGGGGGTGGCGGCGGCCCAGCCGGGGAAGGCCTCGCGTGCGGCGGCCACGGCAGCGTCGACGTCGTCGGCGCCGGCCAGTTCGTAGATGTACACCTCCTCGCCCGTCGCCGGGTCGACGACCGCGTGCGTACGGCCGGAGGTGCCGTTCGTCAGGCGGCCCGCGATGAACTGCGCGCCGTCCGCGAAGCGGTCCTGTGCGGGGAATCGTTCCGGGGTGGCGGTGCCCGGGTTCTGCATGTCGCTCTCCTCCGCCGTCGCCCCGCGGGCTCCGGGGGGCGGGTGGCGTAGCTCCAGCTCGATTTGAGTGCCGATCCTGACAGAGCTATGGCACTCCTACAAGGGATTCCGTTGTTGCCTTTCGGTTACGCGACGGAATCTGTCGACCAGGTGTCGAGTGAGCTCGGAAAAGGGGGGACGGAGTGTCAGTGGTGGCTGCGAGACTCGCATGCATGGAAAAGATCACGGGGGAGTTCACGGAGCAGCCGGAGCAGGAGATCACGGGGAGGATCGACTCCCGGGAGGCTCTGGTCAGGGCGGTCAACGCCGGAGTCCGGGTCAAGTACCTGCACTTTTGGGGTCACCGGGCGCGGGCGGACGGCCGGGTGGGTCCGAGCTGTCTGAGCCAGTGGTGGCCGTCGCCGTTCACGGTGGACGGGGTGGCCTACGCGACCGCCGAGCACTGGATGATGGCGGCCAAGGCGCGGCTTTTCGACGACGCGGAGGCGGAGCGGCGGGTGCTGGCCGCGGCGCATCCGTCCCAGGCCAAGAAGGCGGGACGGCTCGTGCGCGGCTTCGACGAGGCGATATGGGAGCGCGAGCGCTTCGGGATCGTGATCGAGGGCAGCGTCCACAAGTTCGCCGCGCACGGGGATCTGCGGGAGTTCCTGGTGAACACCGGGGATCGGGTGCTGGTCGAGGCGAGCCCCGTGGACCGGGTGTGGGGCATCGGCCTTGCGTCGGACGACGAGGCCGCGGCCGATCCGGAGCGCTGGCGGGGGCCGAATCTGCTGGGCTTCGCGCTGATGGAGGCCCGGGAGCGGTTGCGGGAGGAGTGAGCGGGCCCGCCCCTGCGACGCGGGGCGGGTGAGGCGGGCCGGACGACCGGACGAGGCGGGCGGACGAGGCGGGCGGACGAGGCGGGCGGGCGAGGCGAGCGGGCGAGGCGAGCGGGCGGCCCGGGCGGGCGAGACAGGCCGGACGACCGGACGAGGCGGCCGGACGAGACGGGCGGCGGGACGAGACGCGCGGCCGGACGACCGGGCGACCGGACGAGACGGGCAGGCGGGCCGGGCAAGACAGGCCGGACGACCGGACGAGACGGGCGGCGGGGCGAGACAGGCGGCCGGGCGACCGGACGAGACGGGCAGGCGACCGGACGAGACGAGCCAGGCCGGACGACCGGGCGAAGCCGCCGGGCGAAGCCGCGGGCGAGGCAGATGGGCGACCAGGCGAGGCAGGCGGGACGAGCCGGGGTGGGTGGCCGGCCTCAGCCGCCGGCCACCAGCGGTGCCGTCGCCCTGGGGGCGGAGTCGTAGGAGGGGCCGTCGTCCACCCTGTTCCTCTCGTCGTGCACGGCGGCCACGATCGCGATGACCATCACGACGATCGTGGCGATGCCGAGGACGATCCCGACGATGCCCGTGATGAAGCCCGCCTGGGCCTGACCGCGGTTGTTGGCCTCGCCGCGGTCCGCCCGCTGCTTCCCCTTGACACCGAAGACGACCGCGAGGACACCGAGGACGACGGAGACGACGCCGTAGATGCAGAACATGCAGCAGGACAGGATGCCCAGCACCATCGCCGCGGTGCCCATGCCGTTCTGCGGGAACGGCTGCATACCGGGCCAGCCGTAGCCCTGCGGGTAGGCGGGGTAGCCGTATCCGCCCGGTGCCGCCGGGCCGTGCGGGCCGATGCCGGGGCCGGTGGGCGCTGTCGGCGGGGGCGGTACGGCGGACTCGGACCAGCCGTCGGGGGCGGGGGGCGCGCCGGGCGGGGCGTAGCCGGGGGCGCCGAATCCGGGCGGGGCGAAGCCCTCGCCCGGCAGGGATGTCACCGTGGCCTGGTCGTGCACCGGAGGCGGCTGCACCGAAGGCTGCTGGGGCGCGGGCCGCTGGTCCTGCGGGAGAGGCTGCTGCCCGGCCGCGGCCGGCTGCCCGCCCTTCTCCAGCGAGGTCCTGCGCTCGGGCGGTGCCCACGGGTCGTGGTCTTCTCCTGCGCCCCCGCGCGGTTGTGTCTGGTCCGCCACGTCCCCGTCCCCCTCAGTCGATCGTCACGCCATCGTATAAGCCTTGTCCCGGCTGTCCCGCCGCCCGGTCGGTCAGCAGTTCCCACTCCGGCAGCACCGCCGCCCCGGGCCCCGGCCTACGATGATCCCGACCCACCGATCAGCCGATCACCCGCGTCCCGCCCGGCCCAGCCGCCCCGGGGCGCCGTTCCGGGGAGGAACCCTTGACCCAGCACCTGGGCGCTTTCGCCGCCGCGCCGCGCGACCTGCACACCTTCATCGCCGGACTGCCCAAGGCCGAACTGCATGTGCACCACGTCGGCTCCGCCTCCCCCCGGATCGTCGCGGAACTCGCCGCCCGGCACCCCGACTCCAAGGTGCCCACCGACCCCGAGGCCCTGGTCGACTACTTCACCTTCACGGACTTCGCCCACTTCATCGAGGTGTACCTGTCCGTCGTGGACCTCATCCGCACCCCGGAGGACGTGCGGCTGCTGACGTACGAGGTGGCCCGGGATCTGGCCCGGCAGCAGGTGCGCTACGCCGAGCTGACCGTCACCCCGTGGTCCTCGACCCGCCGCAACATCGACGAGCGCGCCTTCATGGACGCCATCGAGGACGCGCGGAAGGCGGCCGAGGCCGAGTTCGGGACGGTGCTGCGCTGGTGCTTCGACATCCCCGGCGAGGCAGGTCTCGAGGCCGCCGAGGAGACGACGCGGCTCGCCACCGACGACCGGCTGCGGCCCGAGGGGCTGGTGTCGTTCGGGCTCGGCGGGCCCGAGATCGGGGTGCCGCGGCCGCAGTTCAAGCCGTATTTCGACCGGGCGATCGCGGCGGGGCTGCGCTCCGTGCCGCACGCGGGCGAGACCACCGGCCCGGAGACGGTGTGGGACGCGCTCACCCATCTGCGGGCCGAGCGCATCGGCCACGGCACCCACTCCTTCCAGGACCCGAAGCTCCTTGCGCACCTCGCCGAGCACCGGATCCCGCTGGAGGTCTGCCCGACCTCCAACATCGCCACGCGCGCGGTCCGCAGCCTCGACGAGCACCCGATCAGGGAGTTCGTGAAGGCCGGGATCGTCGTCACGATCAACTCCGACGATCCGCCGATGTTCGGTACCGATCTCAACAACGAGTACGCCGTCGCCGCGCGCCTGTTGAACCTCGACGCGCAGGGGCTCGCCGCGCTCGCCAAGAGCGCCGTCGACGCCTCCTTCCTCGACGAGCCCGGCAAGGCCGGGATCCGGGACGAGATCGACTCCTACACCTCGGCGTGGCTCGCCCCCTGACGCCACGCAGCAGGACGCCCTTCACAATGGGGCCATGCAGAACGTGACCGCCGTGGCCCATCGCGGCGACCCCTACCGCGTCCGCGAGAACACGATCGACTCGCTGCGTTCCGCGCTCCGACGGGGCGCGGACGCGGTCGAGATCGACGTACGGCTCACCAAGGACGGCGTCCCCGTGCTGCTGCACGACGAGACGCTGAAACGGATGTGGGAGCACGAGCGGCCGATCCGCTCGCTGTCCGCGGCCGAGGTGCGCGGTCTCACGGACGGCGGGGTGCCGACGCTCGCTCAGGCGCTGGCCGCCACCGACGGCACCCGGCTGATGCTGGACCTGCCGGGGATGCGGGACGTGCGGGCGGCGCGCCGCGTCGTGGACACGGTACGGGAGGCGGGGGCGGCCGACCGTGTCTACTACACCGCCGACGCCACCGCCATGCTCGCCGTCCGCGCCGCCGACACGTCCGCCGAGATCGCCCTGACCTGCACCAGCCTCGCGCCGCCGCGCCCCGCGCTGCTCGCGGCGGTGAAGCCGCGCTGGCTCAACTACCGCTTCTCGCTGGTGGACCGCGACCTGGCCGCCCGCGTCCACCACGACGGGTACCTGTTGTCCGTCTGGACCCCGGACACCCGGCGTTCCATGCGCCGCCTCATCGGACTCGGCGTCGACTCGATCACGACCAACCGCGTCGACGTCCTCTGCGCCCTCCGGGGCGGCGGCTGACCGGCTACACCCGTGAGCGCTGGGCCACCGTCGCCGGATCGGACAGGGTCGCGCGGGTGACGTACTGCGGGACCGGGGTGTCGTCCCTGCCGGTGTCGCGGACCAGGCCGTAGCGGGTCACGCCCTGGGCGGGGCCGGTCGTGATGTCCTGCTCCGCCGCGTCCCAGGTGGTCGGGGAGACGTACAGGTTGTAGTCGGCGCCGCTCTCGTTCACGGTGAGGGTGACGCTGCCGTCCACGTAGAAGTACTCGTTCTGCCACATCTGCTGGGTGCCGGGCGGCAGGACGTCGAAGCCGGTCGCCTTGCTGCCCATGCCGGTGGCCGTGGGGTCGGTGCTGCTGACGCGGTCGTCCATGCGGCGGCCGCCGCCCGAGGCCACGTGGAAGAGCTTGCCCTTGAGGCCGGTCCAGCTCGGCGGGACCAGGCCGCCGGGCCGGTACTGCGGCGCGATCTGCCAGCGGACCTGGACATAGCCCTGGCCGGTGAGTGTCACGTTGTCGCCGCGGTGGTTCAGCTGGGCGTGCGCGCCGCCGGTGCTGGTGATGCCGGACGCGGGCCGGTGCGGAAGGGCGGCGGGCCGGGTGTCCGGGGCGGGCGCCTTGTCGACGGCGTCGACGACATTGCCGTAGAGCTCGGTCTTCTGCTTTTTCGGCTTCTGCTGCTTCTTCGTCGCCGAGGGGGACGGGGAGGGTGTGGGCGGGGCGGACGGGGGCGGCGGGCGGTGGGTGCTCGACGCCGTGGGGGTGCTGGAGGCGCGCGGCGGCGGGCTGGGCGGGGTCTGTGTGACGACGTAGGCGCCGCCCGCGACGATGGTCGCGCTCGCCGTGACGGCGACGGCGGGCTTGGTCAGGACGCCGAGCACCTTGGCGGACCAGCCGACGGAGGTGGCGGCCGCGGCCGTCTTGCCGCCGAGGGCCAGGGAGAGCGTGAAGCCGACTGGGAGCGGGACCAGCGCGATGCCGACCAGGAGTCTTTCCGCCGGTACGACCGACTCGCGCGCGTCACCGCAGTAGCCGCAGCCCCTGATGTGCCGGGCCAGCCGCTTGCGCCAGACCGAGTCGGGGCGCCCGTCCCAGCGGCCGGTCACTTCACGCAGTTCGGGGCAGGCCCCGTCCAGTGCGCGCACGATCCCACGCGAGGTCTCCAGGCGCTCCTTCATCCGCTGGACGCGTACGGCGGCGTGCTGCCGGCTGATGCCGACGGCGGCGGCCAGTTCGCGCCGGGTCAGCTCGCCCGCGACCTCCAGCCACCACAGCGACAGCAGCTGCCGGTCCTCGTCGTCCAGCCAGCGCACCGCCTCCGCGACCTCGCGCCGCTGACCCTCCAACTGCAGCCGCAGCACGGTGAGTTCGGCGAAGTCGGTGGCCTCCCGGGCGGCACTCTCGTCCAGTTGCTGCGGGGACTTCCGGCGCGCCCGGTCCCGTATCTGCCGCATGGCGATCGCCATCAGCCAGGACCGGAAGCTGTCCGGGTCGCGGAGCGAGCCGAGGTTGCCGACGGCGCGCAGCATGGTCTCCTGGACGACGTCGTCGACGTCGGCGTGGCCGTTGAGGGCACGGCCGACGACGTTGTAGACCAGCGGCAGCCAGCCCGCGACGAGGTCGTCCAGCGCCTGCCGGTCACCGGCCTGTGCTGCCGCGATGGTGGAGCGCCACTGATGCCCGGCCCTCTCGTCCACGTGCGTCCTCTCCCGGGTCATATGCCGTTCGACCGCACCTTCTCAGCCGAACCGGGGGTGGTGGCTATGTCGGGGATCACGGTGGGCGCCGGGTGCGGGCGGGGCATGTGGGGGCTCCCGGGTGTGAGGGGAATGGGGGACGCGAGGGGAGACGTGGTGGAGACGGGCGGGATAACACTTTTTCGGCGAGCCGCGGCCGACGGCCGGTGACGGTCCGTGCCCGTAGGGGCGATCCCCCACAACGCCCGCACACCGTAAGGGACTTGCTCCGGGACCGGTCAGGGATCCATGCCCTCCCCACCGACGATCCGCACCACCTCCCGCGCCCCGAGGATGATCCACGACCCCCTGCCACCGAGCCCTCAGGAGCAGCCCATGCGCGCCCGCACCTCGACGATCCTCGCCGCCTCCCTCGTCCTCGCCCTGACCGCCGGTCCGCTGACCGCGCCCGCGTTCGCGTTCGCCGCGACCGCCGCAGTGTCCGCCCCCGCCGCCACCGGCCCCGACACCGACGCCCTGCGTGCCGCCATCGCGGGTCTCCCCGACACGGACGCGACTTCCGCAGCCATCCGTGTCGGCGGCAACGGGACGTGGCACGGGACGGCCGGAGTGCGGGACGTCCGGACCGGGGCGCCGGCGCTGGAGAACGGACGCTTCCGGGCCGGTTCGGTGACGAAGGTGGTCACCGCGGCGGTCGTGCTGCAGCTGGCGGCCGAGGGCCGTATCGACCTGGACGGCACCGTGCAGCAGTATCTGCCCGGCCTGCTCACCAAGGAGTTCGAGCCCGTCACCGTACGGGAGTTGCTGAACTACACCAGCGGTCTGCAGTCGGGCGCGTCCCTCGGGGACACGGTCGAGGACGGGTATCCGCACCGTTTCGAGACGCTGACCCCGCGGCAGGTCGTGGCGGCCTCCGTCGCCAAGGGCCCGGCGTACGCGCCCGGCACACGGCAGGACTACGACAACATCCACTACACGGTCCTCGGCATGCTGATCGAGAAGGTGACCGGCGACTCGTACGCACACCAGGCCGAGGTACGGATCTTCCGGCCGCTCGGCATGCGGGACAGCTCGTTCCCCATGGGCGCCGACCCCCGCCTCCACGGTCCGCACAACCGCGGATACGACTGGATCGACGGCAGGCTGGTGGACGTTACCGACTGGAACATGTCCGACCGCCGGGCGGCAGGCGACCTGATCTCCACCACCGCCGACCTGCAGCGACTGCTGGTGGGGCTGTTCCGCGGCCGGGTCGTGCCCGAGCCGCAGCTGAGGGAGATGTTCACGCTTCCCGACGTGCCCGGCGCACGGTACGCGGCGGCGCTGGAGCGGTTCGAGCTGAACGGCAAGGTGATCTGGGGCAAGACCGGCTCGCGGCCCGGCTACGCCACGGTGATCGCCGCCACCCCCGACCTGTCCCGCACCCTGGTCTACTCGGTCACCTCGACCGACGCCAAGGGTGACGGCCAGGCGACCGCCGAGCGTTTCGCCTACCCCGCCTTCAACCGCTGACCCGCCCCCTGGCCCCACCCCTCCAGCCGCTTGATCTTCTTCCGTACGACGTACAGCGGGATCACCCCGAAGACCCCGAACGACATGTCGATCACCGACCACCAGAAGGGGATCCCCCGGAGCGGCCCGCAGATCAGGGCGAGCGGGATGATCCCGGCACAGGCGATCATGGCGAACTCGACGACCCAGATGTTGCGTACGGGATCGCGGTAGGGCCCGTAGAAGGCGACCGCGATGACGAGGTGGGCGAAGGCGAGCCAGTCCGTGCCGTAGAGCAGGAAGGGGTGGTCGGCGTCGGCGGTGTCGAGTCCGCGCCGGACGCGCTCGATCCAGTCCATGAGGGCGGGGACGTGGTCCGGCACGGACAGGGACCTGAGCAGGTCCTCGGTCCAGCGCAGTTCGTGGACCAGGGGGAAGGCCGTGGCGCCGCTGAGCACGAGGCAGACGACGAAGAAGGCCAGCCAGGCGCGGATGCCCTTCAGCAGGGCGGCTCTGTCGCTCATGGCAGCAGCGTACGCCCCTTGTTGAACGTGTTCAAAACTGCTGTCGATCACCTGCTGGAGGGGATGGCACCTCCGATACGGGCCGACTGGGCGACCGTCGGCACGGAGCTCGCCGACGGTTCGGCGGTCCGGGGGGCCGACGGGCGGTTGGGGATGGTGCTGGGAGCGGGAGTGACCGGGGCGGGTGCCGTCGTCGACGGCGGCAGCGTCGAAGGGCTGCTCGCGGGCGGCGGGGCGAGGGGGACCGCCGGGGAGGCCGGGCCGTTGGAGGCGGTCAGGTGCAGTGGCAGCACTACGAGTGCGGCGACACCGCAGGTCAGGGCCGCTCCGGCGGCAGCGCGCAGGAGACGGCGGCGGGATGCGCCGCGGCGGATCTCCTCGTAGCGGCCGGGTGGCGCGCCGAGGTACTCGGCGGGGGGTCGCAGGAGGACGGTGAGCGGGTCGTCGGGGTCGAAGTCCGGGCCCTCGTCAGAGTGTGTGATCAAGGCTTCTCCTCAGCTGGGCGCGGAGCAGTTCGCGGGCCGTGTGGAGGTCGGCCTTGACGGTTCCTTCCTTGCGTCCGGTCAGCACGGACACCTCCCGGATCGGCATGTCAGCGTAGTAGTGCAGCAGGATCGGGACGCGCAGTCGTTCCGGGAGGGACTGCACGAGCAGGCGTACCGAGGGGTCCGTCTGTTCGGGATGAGGGGCCACGGCGGCCTCCGTGGTCGCCCGGCGCACGGCTCTGCGTTCGCGCTCCAGCTTGCGCCAGTGGTCCCGGACGAGGTTGGCCGCGGTGACGTAGAGGAAGCCGCGCGGCTCCGCGACGGACGTCCAGCGGGCCCAGAGCCGGGTGAACGCCTCCGAGGCGATCTCGTGGGCCGTCTCGTCGTCGTCGACCAGCCGACGGCACCAGCCGGCGAGACGCGGATAGAGGGCGGCGAACAGCTCGGACGCGGCCTTCTCACGGGACCGTTTCAACGTTCTCCCGGGTCGTGGGGGCACTCGTAGGGGCGCTTGTGGAGGAAGAGCCCGGGCCGACGGCGTACGTTCCGCCGGCCCGGATTCCGGGTGGCCGGGTCAGGGACCTGCGGAGCTCAGCACCGCGAAGACGATCACGTTGTCGAGGTAGCCGTCACCGGTCCGCTTGCCGCCGCAGGTGATGAGCCGCAACTCCGGCCGGTTCACGTTCCCGTAGACCTCGTCCGACGGGAAGTGGGCCTTGGAAACCGTGCGGACGTCGGTCACGGCGAACACCGCAGCCGTGCCGTTCTCCAGGCGCGTCACGATCTTCTCGCCCCGGTGCAGCTCCCCCAGGCGCCGGAAGACTCCGTCCCCGTATGCGCCGACCGTGACATGTCCGAGGATCACCGACGGTCCGGTCCGGCCCGGTGTCGGGGAGTGCTCGTACCAGCCCGCCCGGTCGTGCGCCGCGATCGGCGGCACCTGCACGCTGCCGTCCGCGGCCAGGCCCAGCTTCATCACCGGCGTGTCGACCCCGATGGCCGGTATCCGGAGCTCGACCGGGGTCGATCGCCCCACCGCGGACACCGGCTTGCCGGACTTGGCCGGGGGCCGTGCGGAGGCGGACGGCGTGCTTACGGAGCTCCCGGTCGTGACGCCGGGGCCGCCGCAGGCGACGAGCAATGCGGCCAGCGCCGCGGCGGCGAGGGCACGCCCGGAGAGCCGGCTCACGCCCCGTTCGCCTGCCGGCGGCGTACGAGGAAGACGGCGCCGCCACCGAGGACGACGGCCGCGGCGGCACCCCCGCCGACCAGCGCACCCGTGCTGGAGGAGTCCGAAGTGGGCGGCACCGCACCGGTGTTCGGCGCACCGCTCGGCACGACGGAGACCTGGCCCGGGGACGGCGCCCGGGTCGGAGCCGCGCTCGGCACGGCGCTCGGGGCGGTGGAGGCGCTGGGCCTGGTGCTGGGGGCCGGGGTGGGCGCCTGGGTGGCGGTGCGGACGGGGCTGGGGGCCGCCTTCGCCCCGTCGGCGAACGCGGGCAGCGCGCCCGCCAGCACGGCGGTGCACGCAAGTGCCATGGCACTGAGGCCGGTTCGGCGCATGAATCGCTCTCCTTCGTCGGTCCGCCCTGTGGTCGACGGGCGGGCTGTGTGACTGATCGAGCGGAGAGACGAGGCAGCGGTGGGCCGGGTTGTAAAGAACCGGCAAAGTCGCGCGGGATGGCGGGATCCGGCCCATTGATCGGGGAATTGGTGACGACCGTGTGCGCGGGTCTTGAAGGTGGCTTGCGGCCGTTCCTGTCATGACGTAGGTACGTGAATCATGAACCTGTTCACCCGTGCTGCGTCCCTGCGCCGCCCGGCTCCCCCCACCGCCCCGCAACGCCCCCTCGAACCACCGGCGTTCGCCCCCACAGCGAGCCGTCAGGACCCCGCTCTCGCGGCGCTGACCGGAGAGTGGCTGATCGACCCGGCACACAGCCGCATCGGTTTCTCCGTCCGCCATGCCCTGGTGACGACCGTCCGCGGGGCGTTCACCGAGTACCAGAGCCGGCTCTACTTCGACGGCCGTGATCCCTCTCGCTCCCGCGCCGAGATCGTCCTGTCCACCGCGTCCGTCGACACCGGCGTGGAACAGCGCGACGCGCACCTGGTCGGCCGTGACTTCCTGGACGCGGCGAACCACCCGCGTATGCGCTTCGTCAGTACGACGGTGCAGCTGGTGGGCAGCGACGTCTACCGCATGTCCGGCGAGCTCACCATCAAGAACACCACCCGCCCCGTCGACCTGGAGCTCACCTACATCGGGCACGTCGTCGACGCGTTCGGGGACGAGCGGGTCGGTTTCGACGGCACGACCACGATCAACCGTTCCGACTGGGGTCTGACGTACAGCCAGAAGCTGGCGGAGGGCGGCGCCATGGTGAGCGAGAAGGTGCGCCTCCAGTTCGACATCGCCGCCATCCGGACACTGCCCGCCTGACCGGGGTACGGCCTCAGAGAGCTAGTTGACACTTTGGTACATCGCAGGTCAGGGGATGTTTCGCCGGAAGGAGAGGGCCGGCGGCCCTTTGCCGGCCCTGGTATTGCTCAAGCTCGTCGAGTCCGCTGTGCTGCGGTGGCGGGGATCCACAGGGCATGACTCCTGCCCCCTCGGCCCGGCGGCAGGCCGGCGCGTCGGGCCGATGAGTTTGCCGGTTGCCTGAAGTCTTCCGTAAGACGAGCCCGCCCCGCCCCGTCGGCGGATCGGGAAACGTCGGATCCCAGTGTGATGGCGGAGAGAGGCAGGCCAGGATGAACAATCCGATTCGGCTGTACATGTCGATGTCGCTCGACGGCTATATCGCCGGCCCGGACGACCGGCCGGGGCAGGAGCTCGGACGCAACGGCGGACGGCTCTTCAACTGGCTCGACGACCGGGAGTCCGACGGTCCGAGCGGCCAGGTCTACCGCGAGGCGCTGGCGACCGGCGCGGTGATCTCCGGCCGTCGGACCTTCGAACTCGCCGGGCGCTGGCAGGGCGACCACCACGACGGCGTGCCGATCTTCGTACTCACCCACCAGGTGGACGACGGGGACGTGCCACCCGGCCATGCGCGTTTCGTCACTGATGTCGAGGACTGCGCCCATCAGGCTCGCGCAGCCGCAGGGGACCGGCCGGTCATGGTCCACGGGGCGGGGGCGGCCCAAGCACTTCTCCGAGCCGGGCAGGTGGACGAGATGGAGATCCACCTGGTTCCGGTCCTCCTCGGGGACGGCCGACGGCTGTTCGACCACCTGGGTGGCGATCACATCGAACTCGACCTCGTCCGACGGCTCGAGGCCCGAGACGTCACGCATCTGCGCTACCGCGTGCTTCGACCCGAGGAGGCCGCGTGAAGACGCTCTTCGTCTCCTACCGCGTCACCGACCTGGACCGCTCGCTCGGTTTCTACACCGCCTTGGGCTACGCCGAACTGGGCAGGGTCGAGGTCGACGACGGGGCTCGCCTCGTGATCCTCAAGTTCCCCGACGAACCGGCGGCCTCGCTCGAACTGGTCCACCGCCCCGGCGACGGACCGGTCGACGTGGGCAACGGTGTCGACCACCTGGCGATCCAGGTGGAGCAGCTCGCCACCACCCTGGAGACCCTCACCGAAGCCGGCCTGGAGCCGGGACCTGTCCAGTACCCGGGCGGCCCTCACGGCCCGAGGACATCGTGGCTCACGGACCCGGATGGTTACCGGTTCGAGCTGGTGGAGTGGCCGCCCGGACATCCCGACGGCATCACCGCAGCAGACTTCGCCTGAGGCGGCCACGGTCTCTCCGCCGGGCCCTGGGAACGCCGTCCCCGGAGTACTGGGCGTCCACGATCCAGCTGCCGTGGAACCCCGGCGGAACCCGGCCGGGCAGGTGTATCCGGGCCGGCGGGCGGCCGCCGAAGTCTCTCAAGAGCCGGGCCCGAGGCCGCTCCCGACCACACTGCCCGCTGCCGCGACCGCGGCACCCTTGAGAAGTCCCCGCCGCGTGTGACTGGCCATCAGCAGTTGGCCCGGGCCCCGATTACGAACCGCTGACTTATGCGGCAGGAGCAGCACGCGGCCGGAGCGGTCGAGCCTCCATCAGCCCCGGAGCGGTTCAACCAGGGGCTTCGCTGCGCTGTCAGCCGAGGTCCCGAAGTGCACACTTCGGTGGCATCTCTCCGTCTGCGTACGTGATGGGCAACGAGAGGCGGCTGAACGAGGCCTCGTACGGCTCCACCGGGCGCATGGGCGATGCCGGGTAAGCGCACCTGATCAGCCTCGGCGGCGAGGATAGCCCGGGTTACCGACAGGGTCGCAGTTCCCGCGTGCGGTCGAGGTGCGCGGTGGTCAGGACGACCTTGGAGCTGGTGCCGTACGCGGGCTGTCCGTTGAGGTTGGGGCAGCGGCCGGTGTGGGTGCCGGATCGGTGAACGAACCCCCTGCTCGTGGTGCAGCGCCGGCCGATTCGAGCGGTAGCCGCGCTTCAGCGGCGTCCGGTGCGACGTTCTCAACTGCCTCGCTGGCTGTGTGCGGCGTCGAGCGTCGGGGTTGATGGCTGAGGGGCCGGTATGGGCAGCAGCCGGTGCAGCAATGACTGTTCAAGTTCGATCAGGATGTCTTCGCTGCTGGTGTGGTGACCTGGCAGGGTGTGCCAGAGGACCAGTTGGCCGTGCAGGGCGGTCCACAGGTGGATGCCGACGGTCTCCGCTTCCGGTCGACGGGCGGGCGCGATCGCCGCGAGATAGGTGTCCACGGCGTGGGTCCATGCCTGGAGCACGGTGCCGAGGGGGGTCTCGGCGGAGGGCTGACGCTCGGGTTCGTATTCCAGGCTGAACATCAGCCGGTACCGGCGGGGCTTGTCGATGGCGAATCTGCGGTAGGCGGCGGTGGTGGCCCCTATCCGCTCCCACGGGGCGGCGCCGGCTGCGGCGGCCGCTTCGCCGGCCTCGCCCATCGCTGCGGCCAGCGCCCGGTAGGCGGCGTCGAGCACGGTGGCGACCAGTTCGGTCTTGTCCTTGAAGTGCAGATAGACGCTGGGCGCGGAGATGCCGACCTCGCGGGCCACTCCTCGCAGGGAGAGCGCGTCCTCGCGTCCCGTCTCCTCCAGGATGCGGGTCGCCGCGTCGAGGATCTCCTGCCGTAGCCGTTCCCCCTCGCCCCGCACATTGGGCACCCGTCTGACCTGCTGCTTCATGGCCACCTCCTCACTGTGTGCACCCTATCTGCCCGCCCGCGCCCCCTACCCGTACGGCCGACGCCGCAGAGGCGGAAACAGAGGGAGCGGCTCCACACCTTCGACTAACGGTGTTAGTCTATCAAGCAGAACACCTAACGCTGTTAGTTGATGGTGGAGAGGAACAGCTATGCCCTCGTCTGCGTCCGTCCCCGCGTTCGAACTCGCCCGTCCGAAGGACGCGCCTCTTGATCCTCCGCCCCTGTATGCCGAACTGCGGACGGAGCGCCCGGTCACCCGGGTCTCCCTGTGGGAGGGGCAACTCAGCGCGTGGCTCGTGACCCGCTGGGAGGACGCGCGGGCGGTGCTCGGCAGCCCGGCGTTCAGCTCCGACCCGTCTCGGCCCGGTGCGCCCAACTTCAAGCCAGGCACCCCGCAGCCCCGGCGCGGCTTCTTCCAGGGCCATGACGACCCCGTGCACGCCCTGATGCGGCGCACCCTGACCCGGGAGTTCATGGTCAAACGTATCGACGCGCTGCGTCCGGCCATCGCCCGTCTGACCGACGAGCTCCTCGGTGACCTCACGGGGCGGCCGGGCCCGGCCGATTTCGTGGAGCGCTTCGCGCTGCCGTTGCCCTCCCTGGTGATCTGCGAACTGCTGGGCGTGCCGTACGAGGACCACCCCTTTTTCCAGCGGCACTCGAAGGTCTTCGTCGACCTGACCGCCACGGCGGAGGAGACCACCCGTGCGCAGCAGGCACTGGCCACGTATCTGCTGGAACTCGTGCGGACCAAGCGCACGACGCCTGGCGACGACCTGGTCACCCGGCTCGCCGAGCAGGTCGACGCCGGTGTCATCACCGAGCAGGACGCGGCCGACCTGAGCTCCTTCCTGCTGTTCGCCGGGCACGAGACGACGGCGAACATGATCGCGCTGAGCACCATCACCCTGCTGCACCATCCCGAGCAGATCCCGTACGTGCTCGGCGATCAGGACCAGGTGGCAGGCGCGGTCGAGGAGTTGCTGCGCCACATCTCGATCGTGCACGGCGGGCTGCGCCGTACGGCCGTGGAGGACGTCACCATCGGCGGCGTCACCATCCGCGCCGGCGAGGGTGTGATCATCCCGGTCGGAGTCGCCAACCGCGACCCGGAGATCTTCGCCGCCCCCGACGACCTCGACCTGGAACGCGCCGACGCCCGCCGGCACCTGGCCTTCGGCTACGGCATCCACCAGTGCCTCGGCCAGCCGCTGGCCCGCGCCGAACTCCAGATAGTCCTGCCGGAACTCTTCCGCCGGCTCCCCGGCCTGAAGGTCGCCGTGCCGATGGAGGGCATCGCTTTCAAGCGGGATTCCATCGTCTACGGCGTCCACGAACTGCCCGTCACCTGGTGACCCGCACCCGCTTACCCCCCCACCGCCCCCCACAGGGAAGAACCGCCATGCGTGTAGAAGTCGACGTTCCCAAGTGCGTCGCCTCGGGCCAGTGCGTCATGCTCGCCCCCGACGTCTTCGACCAGCGGGACGAGGACGGGATGGTCGTCCTCCTCGACGCCGCCCCGCCCGCCGAACTCCACGACGCCGTCCGTGAATCGGCCACCGTGTGCCCCGCGGCCGCCATCCGCCTGGGAGAGTCATGACCACGGGCACGGCCGGTGAGCCGGCCGGCGCACCGGGCCGCGTCGTCATCGTCGGCGCCTCCGCGGCCGGTCTCGCCGCCGCCGAAACCCTGCGCCGGTCGGGTCACACCGGCACCATCACGCTCATCGGCGACGAGGCCACCGCTCCTTACGACCGGCCGCCGCTGTCGAAGGAAATCCTCCGCGGCGCCTGGACACCGGACCGGCTGCCCCTGCGTACCGAGGCCGAACTCAACGCCCTCGGCCTGGAGGCCCGTTACGGCCGCGAGGCCATCGGAGTGGACCTCGCCGCCCGGACGGTGCTGCTGTCCGACGGCAGCGAGGTGGCGTACGACGGACTGGTCGTGGCCACCGGAGTCCGCCCCCGGCTGATGCCCGGCACCCCGGCCCACACCCTGCGCACCCTGGACGACGCCCTCGCCCTCAAGGACCGCCTCGGCCCGGGCCGGAGCCTGGCGGTGGTCGGCGCCGGGTTCCTGGGCGCCGAGGCCGCGGCGGTGGCGGCCGCTTCGGGCACCCGTGTGACCCTCATCGAACCCGCGCCCGTCCCACTGGCTCACGCGGTCGGCGAGGACATCGGCCGCATCCTCGCCCAGGCCCACCTCGAGCACGGCGTGGACCTGCGCACCGGGACAGGGGTCACCGAGGTCGTCTCCGGCGGCGTACGGCTGGCCGACGGCAGCACGGTCGAGGCCGAGACGGTACTGGTGGCCGTCGGCTCCCGGCCCAACACCGAGTGGCTGACCGGCAGCGGCCTCACCCTCGACGACGGACTGGTCTGCGACGAGTTCTGTGCCGCCGCACCCGGCGTGTACGGCGCGGGCGACGTGGCCCGCTGGCACAACCCGCTCTTCGACACCTCGATGCGCGTCGAGCACCGCACCAACGCCACCGAACAGGGCATGGCCGCCGCCCGCAACCTCCTGGGCGCCCGGCGGCCCTTCGCGCCCGTCCCTTATTTCTGGTCCGACCAGTACGACATGAAGATCCGTGCCTACGGCTACCTGCGCGGTCACGACGAGGTACGGATAGTCGAAGGCAGCCTGGCGGAAAGCAAGTTCACCGCGGTCTACCGCTTTGGCGACCGGCTCACCGGTGTCCTGGCCGTCGGCATGCCACCCAGGCGCATCCGTGGCTGGCAGCAGGCCATAGCTGCCCGCACCCCGTGGCGCGACGCCCTCTCGAAACCCCCGTCCGTCCCGGAAGGAGCGGCGGCATGAGCGGCACCACCGGTCCGGAAGGGGTCGACGCGGCCGGCGCCGACGGGATCCCGAAACAAGAACAGGAGACACACATGACCGAGAAGGTCTGGTTCATGACCGGTTGCTCACGCGGCTTCGGCCGACTGTGGGCGGAGGCCGCGCTGCAGCGGGGCGACAAGGTCGCCGCGACCGCGCGCGACGAGAGCAGGCTCAAGTCGCTGGCCGCGGCGTACCCCGACTCCTTGCTGGTCCTGCCGCTGGACGTCACCCGGCGCGGCGCCGTGTTCGACGCCGTGACCGCCGCCCACGACCACTTCGGGCGGCTCGACGTGATCGTCAACAACGCCGGTCACGGCCTGCGCGGTGCCGTCGAGGAGGTCCAGGAGGCCGATGTCCGGGAGCTGCTCGACACCAACCTGCTCGGGGCGCTCTGGGTGACGCAGGCGGCGCTTCCCTTCCTGCGCGCGCAGGGAGGCGGCCACGTCCTGGCGGTGTCCAGCCAGGGCGGACTGATGGGTGAGGCGACCCTCGGTCTGTACAACGCCTCCAAGTGGGCGCTGGAAGGGATGATGGAGGCACTGTCGAAGGAAGTCGCCCACCTCGGCATCAAGGTCACCATCATCGAACCCGGGCCCTACGCCACCGAGTTCTCGTCCCCCGCCTCCCTCAAGGCGTCACCCGAGAACCCCGCCTACGACGAGGCCCGCCAGGCCCTGTACGCGGACTTCGACCCCGCGGCCGTCGGCGACCCCGCCGCCACGCCGCCGGCCGTGCTGGCGGCGGTCGACGCCGCCGAGCCCCCGCTCCGGCTGATTCTGGGCAAGTCGGCCCTGCCCAAGGTCCGCAGCCACTACGACGCGCGCCTGTCCACCTGGGACGCATGGGCCCCCGTCTCCGAGCGCGCCCACGGCCACCCGTAGTTGACCGACACGGCATTCGCCGCAGGGCGTTGCCCCCTGCCGTCCCACCCCCCAAGAAAGGCCCTGAAGAGTGAAGGCAGCTGTCTACCGCCGCAACGGCGGCCCCGAAGTGCTCAGTTACGAGGATGTGCCGGACCCCGTCCCCGGCACCGACGAGGTTCTGATCAGGACGGAGGCCATCAGCATCGAGGGCGGCGACCTGATGTGCCGTCTCCTCGTCCCCCCTCCGGCGGACGGGTTCGTCCTCGGTTACAGCAGTGCCGGTGAGGTCGTGGCGGTGGGCTCCGCGGTCACGGGCTTGGAGGTCGGTCAGAAGGTCTGCGCTTTCGGGCAGGCCCATGGACTGCCGGCCGGTTCCCATGCCGAACTGCGCGTCGTACGCCCGGAGCACTGCTGGGTGCTGCCGGACGGTTTCGATCCGAAGGCGGCGGCCTTGGTGCCGGTCACCTTCTCGACCGCCTACGAGGCGCTGTTCGAGCGCGGCCGTCTCACGAGCGGCGACACCGTGCTGGTACAAGGGGCGGCCAGCGGGGTCGGGCTGGCGGCGATGCAGCTCGCCAAGAAGGCGGGTGCCCGCGTGATCGGGAGCGCGTCGAACCCGGCGCGGTTCGAGGAGCTGCGTCGTTACGGCCTCGACGAGGGAATCGACTACCGAAGCGAGAACGTCCGTGACCGTGTCCTGGCCCTGACCGGCGGGCGTGGTGTCGACCTGGCCGTCGACTGCGTGGGCGGTTCGCTGCTCCAGCAGCTGATCGAGGCCACCCGTCACGGCGGGCACATCGTCCCGCTGGGCACGGCTTCCCGCGAAGAGAGCACGGTCGACGTCGTGAGCCTGATCCGCAGCAACACGACGCTCCACGGCGTAGGGCTCGCCTCCCTGCTCCATGAGCCCCGGGTCCACGCGTACATGGCGGACCTCATCCGCCGCATCGCGGACGGCGAACTGGAAGCCGTGATCGACCGCGTCTTCCCCTTGGCCGACGCTGCGGCCGCGCACCACTACGCCGAGCAGCGCGGCCGGATCGGCCGGGTCGTGATGGTGCCCTGACGTTCCCGGCGAGCACCAGCCGCACCAACCCGGGCCGGCGACGGCCCGCACCGCAGCAGACGATCAGAAGACAGAAGGAGAAACATCATGACCTTGCTCATGGAAGTT
Organism: Streptomyces sp. NRRL S-646; assembly: GCF_000720765.1. Lineage (GTDB taxonomy): Bacteria > Actinomycetota > Actinomycetes > Streptomycetales > Streptomycetaceae > Streptomyces. Next base: position 40,480 of record NZ_JODC01000017.1, on the reverse strand, counting down.
CGCTACGAAGAAGCCGGCGTGAGCTCGGTGACGGTCGATGTCGTCGTCGATGCCAGCGCGGAGTTCGCGTGGGATGCCGTGCGCGATGTCTATGCGGTGGACACCCGGCTCATCCCGGGATTCGCGCTCCACGTGGAAAAGGGACCGGACAGCAGGACGGTGACGTTCGCCGATGACATGAAGATCACCGAGCGCATCGTCGGAGTCGACGATGGCGCCCGAAAGCTCACCTACCATGCGACCGAGGGCGGGCCGCTGACACACCACCTGGGGTCACAGACCGTGCGGGAGGACGAGGAGGGAGTCCATCTCGTCTGGAGGACCGAGTTCGCGCCCGCGTCGGTCGTCGACTACGCCACCAGCACCATGCGGACCACCGTGGCACTCATGAAGAAGACGATCGAAACGGCGTTCGCCGATCGGTGAGACCCCTCCTGACCACCTCCGGGCAGGCCGCCCGGCCGATGATGTGCGCCGTGGAGTACGGCGGGTACGGCGGTCCCCAGGGGCTGGAGATTCGCGTAGTCGCGCGGCCGCAGCCGGGCGCCGGCGAGTTGCTCGTCCGCGTCCACGGCACGAGCGTCAACCCGGTCGATGTGTCGATCCGGTCCGGTCCGGTGGCATGAGGATCATGTAGGGCCGCAGCTTCCCCAAACGGCCCTGCCGGGATCTTCACCGGGGAGGTGGTCCCCCTCGGCGGCGGCGTGACCGACCTGACGCACGGACAACGGGTGTGGAGGTTCTTCCTCACCGACGTGTCCAGCCGTGTCGGGGCCGCCGCCGAGTTCATCACCGTGAAGGTATCGACCGTCAGCTTGGCCCTGGGCAAAGCGGACCTGGCCGAGGCGGCGGCGCTGACGAGTGTCGGTGTCGCCGCGCTGCACGCCTTGCGTGACGTGTTGCGGCTCGCCCCGGGCGACAATCTGCTGATTGTCGGGCGCGTGGTGGTGCGGGCGGCCCCGCCATTCAGTTGGGTGTCGCCATGGGTGCCGGTCACCGCCGCGGCCGGCACCGCCAATCACACCTTCTGTCGTGATCTTGGGGCTTCCCGTACGGTGTGGCCGCTCGTGGTTGTGTAGTTCACAAACTCGGCGAACGTGACGCGGCGTTCGTGTTCGGACGTGTAGTCGCGCACGTACGCCCACTCGCGGGCGAGTGTCCCGTTAGAGCGCTCTGCCTTCCCGTTCGTGCGCGGGGTGTAGGGCCGGGTCCGCTTGTGCGTCGTACCGGTCGCGGCGAGCGCGTTGGCCCAGGTCGTGGACCGGTGGCACGACCCGTTGTCGGTGAGGTAACGGCGGATCGAGGTGATGCCGTGGGCGGCGACGAAGGCAGCGGCGCGGTACCAGAAGGCGACCGCGGTGACGGCCTCTCGTCGTCCAGGGCCTCGGTGCAGGCGAGCCGGTCCCCCTGGCCGTGCATCCGCCACCCACCGCCGACGGGGATGCGACCGAGCTTCTTGATGTCTACGTGGATCAGGTCGCCAATGCGTTCGTGTTCGTAGCGGATGACTTTGCGCAGTTGCTCGCCAGTGGGCGGGGATCGATGTCGCGCAGCCGGCTGAGTCCCCGCAGACCGAGGACACGGTGCACGGTGGCCGCTACGACAAAAAGCCTGAAAGCTACCAGGCCGGCCTCGAAATATGCGCCGGCCTCCTCTGTGATCCGACACCTCGGATCACAGCCTTGATCACAACTCCATACAGGCCCTGGTCGAGGAACTTCTGGGTACCGCCGGCGAAGTCGGTGCGGATCAGGGTGCGCCGGCCGCGCCGGAACTTCCTCGGCAGCTGCTCCAGGGTCCTCGCCGACAAGGTCGCCGCCGGCCAGACCGCCGTGGTCACTGCTGCGTGTCGCTGCCGTCCCAGGCCTTCTGCCGGGCAGGGTCGCTGTTGGTGGTGGAGCCCCAGCCGTCGGCGACCATGCCGTTGATGGGTCCGAGTTGCAGATGAGGTACCCGCCGGTGGTCGGCTGGAAGGACCACAGCTGGTTGTTGCCGCCGGCGAAGGAGTGCCGCTGTATCGAAGTCCCCCTCCGGTGACTGAAGCCGTTGATGTCGAGGACCTTGCCGCTGTTCCTGTTCACGATCTTGTAGAGCTGCCCGCCGGCCGGGACGATGCCAGTCCCGGTCAGCGCGACGTCTGCGTCACATCCTCGGCGTGGCCAGGACCGCCAGGCGACGCTGAGCCTGGCGGTCCTGCCGCAGTCCCCGGTGCCCCTTCCGCTTCGTCAGCTGATGGAGAACTGGCTGAAGCTCGCGGTGCCGGGTGCCGGGGCGTGGGCCGTGAAGAACGTGCCCGCGTCCAGGCTGCTGTTCGCTCCGGTCAGTGTGGCGGTGCCGACGGTGGTCCAGGCGGTGCCGTCGACGGAGTAGGAACCGGTGACCGAGGTGCCGCTCCTGACCAGCCGGAGCCAGACGGGGGCGGAGCGGCCGGTCTTGGTGGTGCTCTTGTCGACGTAGCCGTCGCTGTCGGAGTCCCACTCCAGGGTGACGCCGTTGCTGGGAGTGACGGAGAGGGAGGCGTAGCCGGTGGACGAGCCGGCTGCGGCGATGTTGTTGCGCAGCATCAGGCCGGCCTTGCCCCAGCCGTTGGTGTTGTCCTGGCTGTCGACGTGGACGGTGACCGTGGAGGATGTTCCCGCGGCGGCCGGCTGGTAGGCCGCGGAGTACTCGTCGTCGTGCAGCGCGGTCGTTTCCCAGGTGTCGATGCCCGCGCTGGTCAGGGAGGTCACTCCCTGGCTCTGGCTCACCGCGGCGGGGATGGAGCCGTAGGCCCGCCAGGGCGAGGTGACGATCTGGAGCTTGCTGAAGGCCGCACTGCCGGCTGTGGTGCTGTGGGCGGTGTGGATGACACCGGCGTCCTGGGTGGCGGCCATGGACGGCAGGGTCACCGCCGAGCCGATCTGGGTGAAGGTGGATCCGTCGGTGGAGTAGTAGCCGGACACTTGGGTGGCGGTGCGGGTGAGCCGCAACCAGACCGGTGCCTTGACCGAGGTGGCCGTGGAGGTCAGCTGGTCGAGGTAGCCGTCGCCGTTGGAGTCCCACTGGAAGCTGACGCCGTTGGCCGGGGTTACCACCACGGTCGCGTAACCGGGTGAGGAGCCGCTGCCGGTGAGGTTGTTGCGCAGCACGACTCCGGCCTTGGCCCAGGCGTTGGTGTTGTCGATGTTGTCGACCCGGGCTGTCACCGAGGTGCCGTTGACGGCGGCGCCTGCCTGGTAGACGGTGCCGTAGGTGTCGTCGTGCTGGCCGCCGGCACCCCAGATGTCGGTGCCCGCGTCGGTGACGGTGAAGAAGCCGCCGGTCTGTCCGGTGGCGGCGGGGGTGGAGGAGTAGGCGCTGTAGGGGCCGGTGACGGCGCCGGTGGTCAGCGGCCGGTACTGCGGCTCGATGCCGGCGTTGTTCATGACGGTCTGCGCGCCGGACGGCCAGTTGCCGTTGGTGACGACGACGGTGCCGCTGACGGTGTCACCGTGGCCGTCGGTGCTACTGATGTTGGCGTTGTCGTTGTCTGTCCAGTTGTCGGTGACGGTCAGGGCGCCGGTGTTGTGGGTTGAGCTGATGTGGGCGAAGAGCCACTTGCCGGCGTAGCGCACGACGTTGTTGGTGTCGGTGAAGTTCCGGGAGCCCTCGTCGTGGTAAAGGCCGTAGTAGTTGTTGCTGTTGTGGCAGTAGTTCCCCGTGACCGTGCTGCCGGGCGAGGCCGACAGGGTGTACACGCAGCCGCCGTCGGCCATCTGCTGCATGATGTCGTGGATGTGGTTGCCCGTGACGGTGTTGTTCTGGGCCGTGGTGGGCGTCGAGTAGACGGGCTGGTAGTCGTACAGGCCCCGGTTCGCGTAGTCCGGGCTGCCGCCCGGGTCGTTGACGCCCCAGCCGTAGCCGATGGCGAGGCCGGAGTACGGCAGGTTGTACACCTCGTTGTGCGAGACGCTCGCGCCGTTGACGTAGGTGACCAGGAGGCCCGTCATGTCGCGGTAGTCGATCGCCACGTCGTGGATGACGTTGTCGTTCAGGGTGATGTTCTTGTTGGTCATCCGGCTGTCACTGGGGTGGTGCGCGTCCGCCTGGAGCCCGCCGACGACGATGCCGCCGCCCGCGTCCTGGGTGAAGACGTTCCCGATGGCGGTGATGGTGTCGGCACCGAGTCCGACACCGGTGGCGTGCGCGTTGGCGTCCTGGCCGATGCCGAGGGCGAGCTGCCCGAGGTTGGTGAACTGGTTGCCGGTGAAGGCGATGTGGTCGGCGGCCGAGACCTGGACGGCGGCCGGCATCTGGTTCCAGTGCGGGCGGGTCGCCTCGAACAACTTGCAGCCGTGACCATTGCAGGAGGTCAGCCAGTCCGACGGGACGGACCAGGTGCCGGCCAGGTAGGTCCCGGTCTGCTGGGCGGCGTACCCGTTGCTGCCGCTCGGGCCCATCCAGCTGGTGCCCGAGAACTGCAGCCCTGAGAACGTGATGTGGGTGGCGGGAGAGGCATAGCTTCCCCCGACGTCGACGAGCGAGTCGAGCTTCGGCACCTCGACGTCCGCGGTGCTCATGCTCTGCCCCGGCAGCGGCTTGTAGTACAGGGTGCCGGTGTTGGTGTCGAGGTACCACTCACCGGCGGTGTCGAGGAACTCGTAGGCGTTCTCGATGTAGAGCGGGCCGATCCGGAGCGGGTTGGACAGGGTGTCCCAGCCGAACGTGTTGTTGGTCCATGAGGGCTCGGTCATGGTGATGGTGCCGTTGCTGATGCCGGACACCGGGGCGTAGCGGTCGGTCCAGGACCCTATGCCGTGGATCTCGGTCCGGCCGGGGTTCGCAAGGCTGTTGAGGTAGCTCAGCGAGCTGCTGGTGAACGTGTAGCCGCTCGTGGTCACGGTCAGGTCCGAGCGGTTGACCGTGGAGCGGGCCCGCTGCGCCAGGACACCGTCGACGTACAGCTGCCGGGTGTCGAACCCGGTGCCGACGTTAGCCTTCCAGATGTTCTTCGCCGAGTCCTGCAGCGTCCAGCCCGTCGCCCGCTGCGCGCCGGTGATGACGGGATGCGCGCCCAGCGCGGCCTTCCAGATCACCGTGTGGCCGCCGGTGCCGGAGTCGGCGGCGGTGAAGGTGAGCGGAGCGGAGAGGCGGTAGGTACCGTCCGCCAACTGCACGACGATGTCGCCGGTCATGCCGGCGTTGACCGCGCGCACCGAGGTCTGCGCCTGGGTGATCGAACACGGCTGGCTCACGGAGCAAGCGGTGCCCGTGCCGTTCGGCGCCGCGTAGAGCGTCGTCATGGTCGCGGCCTGCGCCGCTCCGGCGGATGCGACTGCGGAAAGCAGGGCGCCGACGAGCGCCGTCGCCGCGGCCGCGGCACGTATCCGCAGCCCGGGGCGGTGTGAGGGAATCGTTCTTCGGAGTGACAGCACGAGGGCTCCTTCGGTGATGCGACACCGTGCCTGGTCCCATCCCGGTCGCGACCCGGCGGACTTCGGCCATGTTTCACCGGCGTTTCGCCGGGCGGACGAACTTCATCATACGAATGACATAATCCACAAGGTGTATGCTGTGGCATTTACTGATCACGAGGAGCCGCACGTGGCCCGTACCCCGGCGAATCGTCAACGACTGGCGTCTGCACCCTCGGAGGGGTCGCTGGGAGCCGTTCCCCGACGGCAGACCGGCCGGCTCAGCGACACCGTGGTCACCTATCTCGTCGACCGGATCGTGGGCGGGGCCTATCCGCCGGACTCCGCGCTGCCCATCGAGGCGGTGCTGTGCGAGGAGTTCGGCGTCAGTCGGACCGTCGTGCGCGAGTCGGTGAAGGTACTCGAAGAAAAGGGGCTGATCAGGGCGGCGCCCGGGCGCGGTACACGGGTGCGCGAGCCACAGGAGTGGAATCTTCTGGACCCTGTCGTCCTGGAGGCTCAGGTCCGTCACGACCGGACGCTGACGATCCTCGACCAGCTGGTCAGTGTGCGGATCGCCCTGGAGGCCGAGATGGCCGCCGACGCGGCCGGCCGCATCACCGACCTCGAACTCGCCCAACTCGAGGAGCAGGTCACCGCGCTGCGGGAGGCACTGGACGACCCGGTGCGCTACGCCGAGGAAGACGCCGCCTTCCACGAGATGATCATGAGGGCTTCCGGGAATCTCCTGGGTCAGGCGATCATCCGCAGCGTTCACGGCAAGGCCCGCCTGTCACGCCTCTACACCGGTCACTCGACCCGCGACGGCTTGACCATGTCACTGGGCGAGCACGTGGCCATACTCGAACTGCTCCGCCATCGTGACGCCGACGGAGCCGCCCGCGCGATGCGCGAGCACATCGCCCGGGCATGGGCGAGCCGCCGACCGACCCCGCAGCCCTGACGGCACCGACGGGCCCCACGCCCGCCCGCACCAGCACGTTGGATACATCCGGTCACGCCGCCGACCGACCCCTACACGGCGGCGTCAGCCCGCGCGAGTACCGCAAAGACCACTGCACTCCTCCACAGGCCCGCCTCACAAACCTCACGGTGGCAGGTGCAGACGGGAAGACGGCGTGCCGCGTTCTCGTCGTCCTCAAGGTTTCGTCCCCGTAGGGCCCAAATCGTCGCAGGCGGGCCACCGAAGCCCCCTCTCCCAGAGGGTGCGTCGCGGCCCGCAGGCCCCCACTCTCATTTTGTACGACGGCAGCAGCGGGCACTGACTCAAGATCGGCCTCGGTTCGACCCGCTCGCTGACCACTGCTGGATGCCTGCGACGCCTCGACCGCCGAAGCGCCATGCTCATCGAGTGGCCGGTCGCCGGTGGCGCCGGTCAGGACCGGCGACTCCTCACCCTGTGACAGCCCCTCCGGCATGTGCCGGCACAACGGTCAGCCGAACAGGCGGCGCTGGATCTCCCGTCGGTAGTCTTCCAGCGTCCGGTCGAGGTGTACGGCCGTGGCCGCGGCGGCCTCGTCGGGTCGGCCGTCGCGAATGGCGCGGTAGATCGTCTCGTGCTCCTCGACCGCGGCCGCGGTGCCCTCGCCGATGGTGTCGTGGACGATCGCGCTGGACTGGCGCTGCAGCTGGCGGGCCTCACGCACCGCGCTGCCGAGGAACGGGTTGTGCGAAGCCGCGGCCACGGCGGCGTGGAAGTCGTCGTCCGCCTGGTTGAAGACGTCGACCTCACCGTGGACGTACCCGTGCCGGCACTGCTGCATGGCGACCTCGATGGTGCGCAGTTCGGCGGGCGTGGCCCGGGTGGCCGCGAGCTTGGCGGCAACCGTTTCCTGAACCCCGCGGAACTCGAACAGCATGAGCACGTGATCGAGGTCCACGGGCCGGAAGAAGCCGGCCCAGCGGCTGGTGATCAGCATGCCGTCCTCGTCCGCGACGAACAGTCCGCGCCCCTTGTGCACCCGGACCCGGCCGAGGGCCGAGAGGATCTTCACGGCATCTCGGACAACCCCCCGGCTGGTGCCCAGCTGCAGGGCCAGGTCCTTCTCCGTGGGGATCCGGTCGCCGGGAAGCAGGCGCGACTCGGCGATGAACTCGAGGATCCGCTCCGCCACGACCTCGTAACCGGGCCGGTAGTCGCGCCGCTCGTCCGCGCCGTTCACCTCTGCCGCCACGACGGGCGTGTCCTTCATGTGTCCTGCCTCCGGGTGGCTGCGACGACGGTGACTGATCAACCTTAAACCGCGTTCATCCTACCCCAGACACTCTAATAAGTCGGACTCATTTGGCGCTCCTGATCATCAGTCTGCATGCAAATTATGGCCTTTAGTGCCGTTTTAGCTGCGTATATGACTCGCAGTAGTCACCTTGACATGCACGCCGAATCTCAAGAAAAGACCTACTCACCCCTTGACTCGCCCGTCGATATCGCGGCTAATTTCTTTCCTCGGCGGTACGACAGAGCCGTCAGCAGCCGCAAGCAAACCCAGTGGAGTCGCTCATGTCCGTCTACAAGCCTTCGGCCGCCCAGGAGACAGGGACCAGCAGGAGACGTATCTCGCTGCTGGCCGGCTGTGCCGCCACCGTGCTGCTCACCGTGGCCGCCTGCGGCAGTGGTGGCGGCGCCGGTACGACCACCAAGGACGGCTTCGCCCAGGCGCCGCAGAAGGACGGGGCGTTGACCGTCTGGGTGGACGCGACCCGGATGGACGCCGCGAAGCAGTACCAGGCGTCGCACCCGGACGTGAAGATGAACATCGTCAGCTACGACGGCGACGCCAACGGCTCGAACTACCTCCAGACCAAGGTCCAGCTCTTCAACCGCACCGGCAAGGGGTGGCCCGACGTCGTCTTCAGCTCCCAGAACAACGAGGTGACCTGGGCGGTCGACGCCGGCTTCGCCGCCCCGCTGAACAAGGGCCTGATCCCGGACGCGACCCTCGGCGGGTTCGCCAAGGGTGCCAACGACGTCTGCACGGTCGACGGCACCATGTACTGCCTGCGCAACGACCTCTCCCAGGCCGTGCTCTGGTACAACGCCCCGCTGATGAAGAAGTTCGGCTACACGGTGCCGACGACCTGGGAGGAGTACCAGGCGCTCGGTGAGAAGGTCGCCAAGGAGCACCCCGGCTACCTCGTGGGAAGCAGATCGCGGTGGCGCCCATGCCGCAGTGGCAGGGTGAGACCTCGCCGTCCACCGGCAACGTCGGCGGCGGCACCTGGCTGCTGTCCAAGCACTCCACCCACCTCAAGGCGGCCACCGACTTCCTGAAGTGGGTCACCACCGACAACGCCTACCAGGGCGAGAAGGCTCCCGGCTTCCCGGCGTACGCGCCCGCCGCCGAGAACTGGCTGAAGGCGCAGGCCGCCTCCGGCTACTTCGTCGGCGACCTCACGCCTCTCAAGGACGCCTCCTCGCAGGTGTGGTCGGACTGGGGGTCGGGCCAGTTCAGCCAGGAGGCGGTCTGGGCCGCCACCGTCAAGCCCGGCCTGACGCAGGGCAAGAGCATCGAATCGCTGCTGCCCGCCTGGCAGGACTCGATCGTCAAGTACGCCAAGGCCGACGGATACAAGGTCTCCCAGTGACGGTCACCCACTCCTCGGCCGGCTCCGTCCGGGGGCGCCCTCGCGGCACCTCCCGGCAAAGCCGGGCCGGCGTGGCATTCGTCGCCGGCTACGTACTGCTGCTGATCGCCTTCGGCGTCCTTCCCACCTGCTACGCGATCTACTTCGCGTTCACGGACGCCGGAGGCGCCTTCACCGGCATCTCCAACTTCGTCACCACGGCACAGGACTTCCGATTCGTCGACTCCCTGAGCCACGTGGCCCTTTACCTGGTCTTCTGGCTGGTCTCACTCGTGGTGTTCGTGGTGGTCCTGGCGCTGCTCCTGCACAAGCTGTCCTTGGGGCCGCTCAGTCAGGCACTGCGCTTCCTCTACTACATCCCCGGCGCCCTCGCCGGCGCCGCGAGCGTCCTGGTGTGGCTGTTCATGCTCGACCCGACGGTCAGCCCGGTCAGCTCCCTGCTGGAGACGCTGGGCTTCCACACCTTCGGCGAGGTCATCGCCCCCGGCAATCTGGCGCTGTTGTTCACGATCATCGCCTTCTGGACCGGCGCGGGGGGCTGGATCGTCGTCATGTACGGCGCGCTCAACAACATCCCCAAGGACGTCATGGAAGCCGCCCGCATCGACGGCGCCAACGGCTGGCAGACCGCCTGGCGGGTGCAGATCCCCATGCTCCGCAAGTGGATCGTCTACATGGTGATCCTGGCCTTCGCGGGCGGCGCTCAGCTCTTCGTGGAGCCGCAGCTGCTGTCCCTGGCCAGTACGGGCGTGGCCGGCCGCGACTACTCGCTCAACCAGCTCACCTACGACTTCGCCTTCCAGATGAACAACATCAACGGCGCCGCCGCGGTCTCGGTGGAGCTCCTGGTCGTCAGCGTGTCGGTCGCCGGTGTCTTCGTCGCACGATCGGGGTTCTTCGATGCCGACTGAGACCCGACCCACTCCCCTTGCCACCGCCCCACGCACGGAACGGGACACGAACGCCATGAGCCGAACCCGGCACGGGGAACCGCGGCGGCGCCGCCGGTCCCCGCAGCACGTGGCCTCCCGGCTGCTGGCGGGCTCCGTGCTCACCGTCTTCGTGGTGTTCTTCGTCCTGCCGGTGCTGTGGCTGCTGCTCGCGGCGACCAAGACCGACCAGCAACTCGTCCACGACAACCCCCTGACCTTCGGCTCCTGGCACGCCTTCAAGGCCAACTGGCACGCGCTCACCGCCTTCCAGGACAACGCCATCCTGCTGTGGCTGCGCAACTCCGCCGTCTACGCCGCGATCTCACTGGTCATCACGCTCTGCCTGGCCATTCCCGCGGGGTACGCGCTGGCGATGACCGAGTTCCGCGGCCGACGCACGCTGCTGATCGCGACCCTGGTCGTGATGCTGATGCCGAACGCCACCCTGGTGGTGCCGCTGTTCCTGGAGCTCAACGCGGTGCACCTGATCGGCACGATGTGGTCGATCATCCTGCCCTACTCGTTCTACCCGTTCGGCGTGTACCTCACCTACATCTACTTCACGACCGCCGTCCCCAAGGACCTCCTGGCCGCGGCACGCATGGACGGCTGCTCCGAGTTCGGCGTCTTCCGGCACATCGCGCTGCCGCTGGCCACGCCCGTCATCGCGCTGGTCGGCTTCTTCAGCTTCGTCGCCAACTGGACCAACTACTTCCTGCCCTACGTCATGCTCCCCGACAGCGACCAGATGCCCATCCAGGTGGGCGTCGGCAGTCTTCTCAGCAACGTGCCGTCGTTCAACCCGACCGTCGGCACCCTCGCCATCCAACGCCCGCAACTGGCACTGGCCACGCTGGTCGCCATCACACCGGTACTCGTCGTGTTCCTGTTCGCCCAGCGCTTCCTGGTCAGCGGAATGCTCGCCGGCGCCACCAAGGAGTAACAGCTCTCATGCCATACAGCCCTGACTCCCACCTCTCCGGCGACCCCGGCGACGACATCCCGGCCGCCGACCTTCTACGAGGTGTTCTTCAACTGGCCCCAGCTCTACCTCCTCGGCGGCGCCGACGATCTGCTGCCCGCCAGTGAGAAGCACTGGGAGGGCGTGACCCGGCAGCTCACCGAACTGAACATGCTGCGCGACGAGTTCGAGCGCGGCTACGACTGGTTCCACCAGGGCGAGAGCCTGCTCCTGCTCTACTTCCTGTGCATGGCCGCACCCGACCGCTGGCATGAGCGCGCCCTGCGCTTCGCCGAGCTGTACGTCGACCCGGCCAAGGGCAACTACGACCCCGAGCACCGCATCATCGCCCGCCCGCACAACGGCAGCGACCCCGACCGCACGGGCCTGTTCGACGGTGACGTCTACCCCTGGCTCCAGAAGGAGGCCGACACCTACGGGTACCCGCTCGAGTGGATCCCCGAGGCCGCGAACGGCCCCTTCCCCCTCTCGGCGGACCCGCGCCTCGGCGACCAGATGCGGGACCGGATGGGCGTCGGCGACACCGCGGTCAACCTCGCCGCGGCCGGGCTGGTCCTCAACGCGTGGATCCTGTCCGGCGAGGAGCGCTACCGCGACTGGATCGTCGAGTACGTGGGCGCCTGGCGCGAGCGCACCCGCGAACAGGGCGGCCTGATCCCGGACAACGTGGGCCCGGACGGCGAGGTCGGCACCATGCTGGAAGGGCGCTGGTACGGCGGCCACTACGGCTGGTCGTGGCCCCACGGCTGGCACAGCCTCGGTCACGCGGCCTGCGTGGCGGCGCTCGCGGCGGCCACGGTCACCGGCGACGACGACTACCTCTCCATGGTCGCGACCTCTCTCGACACCCTCATAGGCCACGCCAAGGTCATGCCCCACACGGAGGCCGACTCCAGCCTGCCCTCCAAGTGGGCGGTCGAACTCGGTCCGGACCGGCACACGCCCACCCTCCACCTGCCGTTCCGGCACAACGACTCCGGCTGGTTCGACTACAACCCGGCCACACCCCCCGTGCCGGTGGCCCTGTGGCACCACACGGCCTCCGACGCCGACCGCACCCGGCTGGAGGGGCTGCGCGAGGCGGACGGCATCGACTGGCGCACCGTGCGGCCGTTCCGGTCCAAGGAGGACTCCGGACACGAGAAGGCGTGGTTCGCCTTCCTCGCCGGCGACGACCCCGACTACCCCGAGCGCATCCTCGCCATGGCGCAGGCCCAGGTCCGCCACCGGCTGCGGCGCATCGACCGCTACCGCGACCTGGACGTGCCCGAGGCCGACATCCATGTGTGGCAGCTGTGCAACCCGGTGGTCACCGAGGCCCTGGTACAACTGACCTGGGGCGGCCCGCAGGTGCTGTATCAGGGCGGTCTGCAGCAGGCGCGGCTGCGCTACCACGACGCCGACGCCCGCCGGGCCGGCCTGCCCGCCGACGTCGCCGCCCTGGTCACCTCCATCGACCCCGAGGCGACCACCGTCGAACTGGTCAACCTGGCCCCCGAAACCGACCGCACGGTGATCGTCCAGGCGGGCGCGTTCGCCGAGCACACCATCACCAGCGTCCGGTACACCACCTGCCAGGACGACGGCTGGATCGGCGACATGTACGACTACGGGCACACCGAGCCAGTTGTCTCCGAGGCCGAGGTCCCATGCGACGGCCCGTACCTGACGGTCCGTCTGCCCGCCTCCACCCGCATCCGGCTCACCCTGCGGCTCGGGCTGCGCACCCGTACTCCCAGTTACCGGACCCCGTTCGACACCGAGGCCGAGCAGGCCGACTCCACCGAGACGACAGGGGAACCGGCGTGAAGCGCATCGCCCAGACCATCAGGCTCCGTCCCGAACACCGCGAGGAGTACCTCCGGCTCCACTCCGCCGTGTGGCCCGGCGTAGAAGCCGCCCTGCTCCGGGCGAACATCCGCAACTACAGCATCTTCCTCCACGGTGACGTGCTCTTCGCCTACATGGAGTACATCGGCGACGACTTCGAGGTGGACATGGCCTCCATCGAGGCCGACCCCGAGACCCAGCGCTGGTGGAAGCTCACCGATCCGTGCCAGGAGCCCTTCCCCGACCGGGGGGAGGGACGCCAGTGGACCGAGCTCCCCGAGATCTGGCATCTGAGCCCGCCCGACGGCGACGCCACCGTCTGATCCGGCCCGCACCGGCCAGAGCCGGCCCGCACCCGCCCGACCCGACTTGGACCACCCCATGAACGCACCCGTGCTCGTCGACGCCCACCACCACCTGTGGGACCTCGCCCACCGTCCGCAGCCCTGGCTGGACGACCCCGGCGTGGCATCGATCCGCCGCACCTTCACCCCCGATGACCTGCGCACCACCGCCACCCACCCCATCGCGGGCCGACGGCTGCACAGCACAGTGGTCGTCCAGTGCATCGCGGAGATCGCCGAGACCGAGGACCTGCTCGCGCTCGCCGAGCGGGAGCCCCTGATCCAGGCCGTGGTCGGCTGGGCCGACCTGACGTCACCGGCCATCGGTGACGTACTCGACCAGCTGCAAGCCGGACCGGGCGGCGGATACCTGCGCTCCCTGCGGCACCTCGTCCAGAGCGAGACCGACCCCGACTGGCTCCAACACCCCGATGTGGAACGCGGGTTGAGGGCGACCCGGGATCGCGGACTCCGCTACGACGTGCTCGTGCGCGACCACCAGCTCGATCAGGCGATCCGGCTCGCGGAACGCTTCCCGGACCTGCCCCAGGTGCTCAACCACGCGGGCAAGCCGGACATCGCCCGTGGGGACATCGCCGAGTGGGAACGCCGGATGCGGCAGCTCGCCGGGCACCCGCAGGTGGTGTGCAAGGTCTCGGGGCTGATCACCGAGGCCGACCACACCCGCTGGACCACCGCCGACATCCGCCCGGTCTGGGAGGTGCTGCTCTCGGCCTTCGGCCCCGAGCGGCTGATGTTCGGCTCGGACTGGCCGGTCGCCAACCTGGCGGGTGGCTGGAACCGGTGGGCCGCCACCGTGGACGAGCTGCTCACCGGCTGGAGCGAGAGCGATGTCGACGCGCTCCTCGCCGGCACCGCGACCGCGTTCTACGGCCTGGCCTCCGTTTTCACGAAGGGCGACGCGACCGCCCGGAGGGCCTGACCCGCTCCGGCTCCGCGACGAGACCTACTGCCGCGGAGCCACATCCCATGACACGGACTCACACGAACTCGCGCGAAACCAGCGCCGGACACATAGCCACGGACGCCGAGCCACTCGGCATCCGTAGGCACCGGTCCGCGCCGAAGGGACCCTGCCCCCATGACACTAGCCGCCCGATACCTCTGCGCCCGCACCCTGGACACGGCCCCCGCCCACAGCGCGCCGCCGGGACCCGGCGAGGTGGAACTGGCCCCCGCCTACGTCGGCATCTGCGGGACCGACCTGCACATCTTCCACGGCGACATGGACGCCCGGGTCAGCGCACCGGCCGTCCTGGGGCACGAGATGGCCGGGCGCGTGGTCCGCTGCGGGCCGGACGTGACGGACTGGCGGCCAGGCGACGCGGTCACCGTGATGCCGCTGCGCTGGGACGACACCTGCCCGGCCTGCCGCAACGGCCACCAGCACATCTGCCAGCACCTGGACTTCATCGGCATCGACTCTCCCGGCGCGATGCAGCAGCGCTGGACGGTACCCGCCGCCACCCTGATACGGCTGCCCGACTCCCTCCCGCTGGACCGGGCCGCGCTCGTCGAGCCCACTGCGGTCGCGGTGCACGACGTCGGCCGGGCCGGGGTGCGCGAGGGCGAGCGGGTCGTCGTGGTGGGCGGCGGCCCGGTCGGCGTCCTGATCGCGCTGGTGGCCCAGGCCGCGGGGGCGGACGTCCGGGTGGTGGAGCTCAGCGCCCACCGCCGGCTGCTCGCCGAGGAGTTGGGGCTGACCGTGTGGGATCCTGCCGCCGAGGACCTGGCCGAGCTGGTCCGGCGGTGGACCGGGGACGCGGGGGCGGACGTCGCCTTCGAGGTGTCCGGCGCGGCGGGCGGGGTGGACACCGCGGTCGACGTGCTCGGCGTGCGCGGCCGGCTGTGTCTGGTCGCGATCCACTCCCGCCCGCGTGAGGTGAACCTGCACCGCTTCTTCTGGCGCGAACTCACCCTCGTCGGGGCCCGGTTGTACGACCGCTCCGACTTCGAGAAGGCGGTGACACTGGTGGCCGACGGCACCATTCCCGCCGACCGGCTGATCAGCAAGGTCGTGCCGCTCACCCAGGCACCCGCCGCCTTCGAGGCGCTGGAGGGTGGCGGCGACGTGATGAAGATCCTCGTGGACTGCACCGACGACGCCCAGGGAGCCTCCGTATGACCGCCTTCGACCTCACCGGACGGCTCGCCGTCGTCACCGGCGCCCGGCGCGGCATCGGCCGGGCCATGGCCCGCGCGCTCGCCGAGGCCGGCGCGGACGTCATCGGCGTCAGCGCCTCCCTGGAGGAGTCCGGCAGCGCGGTGGAAAAGGACGTCGTCGCCGCAGGCCGCACATTCGAGGCCATCCGCACCGACTTCGCGGACCCCGAGGCGGTACGGGCCCTGGGCGCGGACCTCGCCGGGCGCGAACGCCCGGTGGACGTCCTGGTCAACAACGCGGGCACGATCCGCCGCGCCCCGGCCGCCGAACACACCGACGCCGACTGGGAGTTGGTGCTCCAGGTCAACCTCAACGCGCAGTTCGCGCTAACCCGCGCGGTCGGCGCGGCGATGGTCGCCCGCGGCCAGGGGAAGGTCATCTTCACCGCATCGCTGCTCAGCTTCCAGGGCGGCATCACCGTGCCCGGCTACACCGCCGCCAAACACGGGATCGCGGGCCTGACCAAAGCGCTGGCCAACGAGTGGGCCCCGCACGGTGTGAACGTCAACGCCATCGCCCCCGGCTACATCGCCACCGACAACACCCAGGCCCTCCAGGACGACCCGGTGCGCAGCAAGGCGATCCTGGACCGCATCCCGGCCGCGCGCTGGGGCAGCGCCGACGACCTCGCGGGCGCCACCGTGTTCCTGGCCTCCGACGCGGCCGCCTACGTCCACGGCGTAGTCCTGCCCGTCGACGGCGGATGGCTCGGCCGATGAGTGACGTAGACCTGGCCTGCGTGCTGGACGGCGCCCGTGTCATGCCGGTGCTGACTGTGCGCGACGCCGCCACGGCCGGCCCGTTGGCCGACGCGCTCGCCGCGGGCGGCGCCCGGTGCGCAGAGGTCACCTTCCGCACCCCCGACGCCGAACAGGTCCTCAAGACCATGGCCTCCCACGGGGGACTGGCCGTCGGCGCCGGCACGGTCCTCACGCCCGAGCAGGCCGAGCGGGCCGTGGCGGCCGGGGCCCGCTTCGTAGTTTCGCCCGGCTTCGACGAGGAGGTTGTCGCGAAGTGCGGTGAGCTGGGGGTCCCGGTCGTGCCGGGCATCGCCACCGCCACCGAGCTGATGTGCGCCCTGAAGGCCGGCCTCGACACCGTCAAGCTCTTCCCGGCCGAGCCGCTCGGCGGCGTCCCGATGCTGCGCGCGCTCGCAGCGCCCTTCCCCCAGGTACGGTTCGTGCCGACGGGCGGCATCGACGCCCGTCGTCTGCCCGCCTATCTCACCGACCCGGCGGTCCTCGCCGTCGGCGGCAGCTGGATGGCCACCGTTGCCCATCTGGAGCGGGGCGAGTACGGGGAGATCCGCCGGCTGACCGCCGAGGCCGTGCACGGGAGCGCGACGTGACCGACGTGGTGGCACTCGGTGAGGTGATGCTCCGCTTCGATCCGGGCGAGGGCAGGATCCGCACCGCCCGCACTCTCCAGGTCTGGGAAGGCGGCGGGGAGTACAACGTCGTGCGCGGACTGCGCCGCTGCTTCGGCCTGCGCACCGCCGTCGTCACCGCCCTCGCCGACAACGAGGTCGGCCGGCTGGTCGAGGACCTGATCCTGCAGGGCGGCGTCGACACGTCACTGATCCGCTGGGTGCCAGCGGACGGCATCGGCCGCGGGGTGCGCAACGGACTGAACTTCGTCGAGCGGGGCTACGGCATCCGGGGCGCACTGGGCGTCAGCGACCGCGCGCACACGGCCGTCTCTCAGCTGCGCAAGGGGGACATCGACTGGGACGCCATCTTCTCGGCCGGAGTGCGGTGGTTCCACACCGGCGGCATCTTCGCCGGCCTGTCCGACACCACCGTGGACGTCGCCGACGAAGCCATGGCGTCCGCCCGCCGCCACGGCGTCACCGTCTCCTACGACCCCAACTACCGCCCCAGCCTCTGGGCCGGCCGCGGCGGCGCC
The DNA here is from genome assembly GCF_000720765.1 of Streptomyces sp. NRRL S-646. Taxonomy (GTDB): domain Bacteria; phylum Actinomycetota; class Actinomycetes; order Streptomycetales; family Streptomycetaceae; genus Streptomyces. The sequence goes on along the minus strand of NZ_JODC01000017.1, from coordinate 23,324 downwards.
GACCGGGCCCGCGAGGTCGACGTACAGCTCACCCGCCACGCCGATGTCGTCGTGGGCGCCTTGGGCCTGGCCGGGCCGTACCCGGGTGCGGTACGCATCGGGGCGGACGAGGTGCAAGACGCCCTCGTCGAAGTGGCCGGGCTCCTGCCTCAGGCCGAGGTCCTCGCTACAACGCTGCGTCACGTGCCCTCCGCCGGGGTCAACGACTGGTCCTCCGCCGCCTGGTCGGCCCGTACCGGATTCGTCCGTGGCCCGCAGATGTCCGGCTTGCACGTCCTCGACCGCATCGGCTCGGGTGACGGCTTCGCAGCCGGCCTGATCTACGGACTGCTGACCGCCTGCGGGGAAGAGGACGGACCGGCGGCCGCTGCCACACCCTTGGCGCACCTCGACGTCGCCGCGCTGAGCCGCGCCCTCGCCTACGGGACCGCGCACGGGGCCCTCACCATGACCACCCCCGGCGACGTGTCCATGGCCTCGCTCGCCGAGGTGGAGGCGCTGATGGCAGGCGGCTCGGCCGCCGTCAGAAGGTGACAGGCCCATGGGCGCTCACACCGTCCGCGTCATCCAAGGAGAACAGTTGACACACAGGAGCATGGGGCGCCGGAAGATCGGGAGCACCCCTGTCGAGCTCACCGAGCTCGGCTTCGGGGCCTCCGTCATCGGCAACCTCTACAAGGCCACCCCGGCGCAGGACGCGCAGGCCGCGATCGAGGCGGCCTGGGAGGCGGGCATCCGCTACTTCGACACCGCACCGCACTACGGCCTCGGCCTCTCCGAGCGGCGCCTGGGCGCCGCACTGCGGGACCGGTCGCGTGACACCTACGTCGTCTCCTCCAAGGTCGGTCGTCTGCTCGTCCCCAACGAGCACCCGCGTGGCACCGACGACGAGGGCTTCGTCGTACGCGATGACCTGCGCCGACAGTGGGACTTCAGCCGGGACGGGGTCCTGCGGTCCATCGAGGACACGCTGGAACGAACGGGACTGGAACGCCTGGACGTCGTCTACCTGCACGATCCCGACGCCCACTGGCGGCAGGCAGCCGAGGAGGCCATGCCGGCTCTGGCGGAACTGCGCGACCAGGGGGTGATCGGCGCGATCGGCGCCGGCATGAACCAGTCGGCCATGCTCGCCCGCTTCCTGCGTGAGACCGCCGCCGACGTGGTCATGCTGGCCGGTCGCTACACCCTCCTCGACCAGTCGGCACTGGACGACGTCCTTCCCGCCGCACGGGAACTCGGCAAGAGCGTGGTGGCCGTCGGCGTGTTCAACTCGGGCCTGCTTTCCCGCGACCGGCCCGCCGAGGGCATGAAGTACGACTACCAAGAGGCTCCTTCAGCCCTGGTGACCCGCGCCAGAGCGATCGCCGAGGTCTGCGCGAAGCACGGTACGACATTGCCCGCGGCAGCGGTCGCGTTCCCGTACAGCCATCCCAGCGTCATCAACGTCACCCTCGGCATGCGCACCGCGCAGCAGGTCGCACGGAACGTGGAACTCCACCGTCAGCACATCCCCGAGGGTCTCTGGGACGATCTCCGCGACCGGGGGCTGATCAGGTCGGACGTGCCCCGGGCGAACGAGTCCGGAAGGGGTGTGCGGTGTCTCTGACGGACAGGGCCATAGTGCAGATCCGGGAGCTGCTTCGGACCGGAGCTCTGCCGCCGAGCTCGAAGCTCCCGCCGGAACAGGAGCCGGCCGGTCAGTTGGGTCTGTCCTCGCCCGGGAGGCTGTGAAGTCGCTGGCCGTCGCCCGGGTCCTGGAGGTCCCAGGGGGGCGACGGCACGTATGTGACCAGCCTGCAGCCCAGCGTGCTTCTGGAGGGGCTCGGTGGTGCGGTGGAACTGCTGCAGGGTGACTCGACCGCGCTGCAGGACCTCATGGAGGTACGGCAACTGCTGGAGCCGGCCGCCACCGCGCTGGCCGCCACCCGGATCTCCGCGGAACAACTGGCCGAGCTCGAACTGCACCTCAACGCCATGCGCGAGGCCCGTGACAATGTGGAACAACTCAACGCCCACGACGCCGCCTTCCACCGCGCGGTCATCCGCGCCACAGGCAACGAGACCCTCCTCACGCTCCTGGAAGGCATCTCCGGACGCACCCTGCGCGCCCGCATCTGGCGCGGTCTGGTCGACAGCCAGGCCTCCGATCGCACCCTCGCCGAACACGAGGCGATCTTCCGGGCCCTGTCCATCCGGGACGCGCCCCTCAGCCAGGCCGCAGCACTGCTGCACGTCAGCAGCACGGAGCGCTGGCTGAAGGAGCACCTGCGGACGGACCTCGGCCGCGTTCCGTAGCCAGGTTTGGCGGGTGCCGCAGCACCCTGGAAGCCGTGCCGAAGAGCGGTCCCACATCGCCACCACCCACCCGCACATCACCAAGGCCTGCGTCGACGCCGGCTATCGCACCACCGCCATCGACCACGGCGCCCGCCTCTGCATTGACGTCCACCCCGTCCACCGCCCGCCCGGCGCCCGCGGTTCACCATCATCCCAAGACGGTGGACCATCGACCGCCTGGTTGATGAACTCCCGCCGTCTGGCCCGGGACTACGAGACGTTGCCGGCCAGCAGCGAGGCGGTGATCCGGTGGTCGATGGTCACGCGGATGAGCCGGCGTCTGGCACGGCCACGGGCCGTGGGCCGGGGCTGAACATCCCCGATGCCTCCAGGAGGAGCCACCCGCGCTCCGCCAGGCGCCTGGCCTTCGAACGCACCCCCTCGACCTTCGCCGGCGTCGTCCCAACGCCCAGCTCCACCGCGATCTCCTTGGCCTTCACCGCCCCCTTGCCCGCAGACCGCCGCTCCTCCAACACGCCCAGAATCCGCTGGTAGTCGGGCGCGAGCACGGTCACCGGCAGCCCGTCCAGCCAGGGCGGCACCACCGATCCCGGCACCGGTAGGGGCACAGTTTCCTGCTCCGTCTCGGTCACGCCAGTCGTCCCGGCGGCAACCAGGCCAGGGCCTCGACCAGTTCCTCCCGCGCGATCACCCGCCGATCCAGCCGCTGAGGCGTCACGTTACCCAGGACTTGGCAAGCGCCACTGCCTCGCAGGTCCAGCGCATGACTCGTGGTCAGCCCGATGTCTCATGAGACATGCCGAGCGCGAAGAATAGTTCCACCCCGACCGCGTGGCCGGGCTGCCCGGCAGCAGGGGCGGCCAGGCAACCGTATTGTGCGGCCGTACGGACAGCCCGGCGCGGCGGTCAGGCCGGACAGCCCTACGTCGGCCCAGGTGCATCAGCCTCGGTGGTTCAGGGCGCGAGTGAGGTCGCGGTTCGCGGCCCGGGCGGCATCGAGTTCTGCCTGCCGCTCCTCCAGAACCTGAGCCGGTTCAATGTTGCGCTGTTCCAGCTGGAGCGGTGAGCCGACGAGAAGAGTGGGTCATCACGGGACTCCTTGGTGCACGTTCGGTCCGGCTGGTTGCCCGGCACGCGAACTCGATGCAAAATGTACTCAATACGTTTTGTATCGCAGGAGAGTGGAGCAGCGCGCGAGTCCGAGGTAGCAGCCCGGTCAGCTCCGTGCACGACTACCTGCACAGCGGCTCGCCTCTCAGTCAGGAGGCAGCCTCGCAGCTGCCGACGGAGAGGATGGCCCGATGAACCACCCGACCACCCCCGCGCCCGCCCGTCCACCCCGCCAGCGCAAGGCGACCCGCGCACAGCTGATCGCCGCGGCCGCCGACCTGTTCGCCGAGCATGGCACCACCAACGTCAGCATCGGCGCGATCTGTGAGCGCGCCGGGTTCACCCGCGGCGCGTTCTACTCCAACTTCAAGACCGTCGACGACGTCTTCTTCGCCCTGTACGAACAGCGCAACGCCGAGGCTCAGCAGCGGCTGGAGGCGCTGACCGCCGACGCGCCGTTTTCTGAGCAGGCTCGCTGTTCCCTGGAGTCCGTCGTGGCCACGATCTTGCGGGCGCTGCCGATGGATCCGCAGTGGGTGGCGATCCGCACCAGTTTCGCGGGGCAGGCCCAGCACCGGCCAGAGGTCGCGGCCGCACTGCGCGAGCATGCCGAGCAGCTCCGTCGGCATCTCCAGCCGCTGCTGTTGCATGTCCTGGAGCTCACCGGCCGTCGACCGCTGGACTCCGTAGAGGATTTCACCCGGGCCGTCATCACCGCGCACGTCGGCGCGATCACTCAGTCAGCACTCCACGACGACCCCGAAGCCGTCCGCGAAGCCGTCGTCTGCGGCATCATTCTCGGCCTGACCACCGAGCAGTGAGCAACAGCACCTCCGCTCAGCTCAGCAGTCCTGGCTGTGGACGTGATGGCGGGCCACGCCGCGCGGGTCGCGGACGACGCACGCGACAGCCTCTCGATCCGATCGTTCACACGGGCCGGGTGTGCTTCAAAACCCGTTCCGATCCAGCGGCTCAGCCGCCAAGGCGACCGCGCCCGCACCGCGCGGGGCCCGTTCAGCCCTTTAGTCCATATTGGTCGTTTCGTTCTTCTGGACTCAGCGCTGCTGAGACATTCAAAACACGAAGGGAAAAGCTGAGGATGAAAGAGATCTCGGGTCAGTGCGACGACCGGTTCGCCGCAGTGAGGAAAGCCTTCGAGCAGGCCCTGGACGAGAGCCAGGGCGGGGCATCGACGGCGGTGTTCCTGGACGGCGAGCCGGTGGTCGATTTGTGGGGCGGCTACGCCGACCGTGCGCAGACCCAGCCCTGGACCCGCGACACCCTGGTCAACGTCTGGTCGGTCACCAAGACCATGACCAACCTCTGCGCGCTTGTGCTTGCCGACCGCGGGGAGCTGGACCTGTACGCACCCGTGGCGCGGTACTGGCCGGAGTTCGCCGCCGAGGGAAAGGACGCGGTCGAGGTCAGGCATCTGCTGTCCCACACCGCCGGGCTGGCGGGCTGGGACGTGCCGCTGGCGGCTCCCGACGAGCTGTATGACTGGGACAGGTGCACCGACCTGCTCGCCGCGCAGAAGCCCTGGTGGCAACCGGGCACCGCCTCCGGCTACCACGCCGTGACCCAGGGCTATCTCGTCGGTGAGGTGGTTCGCCGGATCACCGGGCAGAGCGTGGGGCAGTTCTTCGCCGAGCAGGTGGCCACCCCGCTGGCCGCCGACTTCCACATCGGCCTGCCCGCCGAGGCCGACCATCGTGTCTCGAATGTCTTCAACATCGACGGCCTCCCCCTCCCGCCCGAGCTGGAGGAAACGGCTGCCAAGGTGTTCGGGCGCCCCAATGTGCTGGCCGACCCGGAGCCGTTCGCGGCCACGCGCGCCTGGCGGGCTGCGGAGATTCCTGCCGCCAACGGCCAGGGCAATGCGCGCTCGGTGGCCGCCGTGCACTCGGTGATCGCCTGCGGCGGCGAGGCACGCGGTGTACGAGTGCTGTCCGAAAAGGGCGTCCAGACCCTCTTCGATCAGCAGTCGGACGGCGCCGACCTGATCCTGGGAAAGCACGTGAAGTTCGGTATGGGCTGGGGGCTGGGCAACGACGATCTGCCCATGGCCGGGCCTCGTACCTGCTACTGGGGCGGCGCTGGGGGCCAGATGGTCATCGCGGACTGCGACAACCGCCTGACCGTGGCGTTCACCATGAACCACATGAAGCTGGGCGGCAGTAACGGCAGCATCAACACCGGCGGCGACGAGCGGTTCCACCGCATCGCAGAAGCCGTCTATCAGGGCCTCGGCCGCCCGTAATGCCCGCACCGACCACAGCAAGCGTGCTCGACGGATCCGTCGAGCACGCTCCAGACCTAGGACCAACGCACGGCCTGATCTTGAGCTGTGCGCCTCGAACGGGAGCCTCGATCGGGAGATCGCCGCAGGCCGTGAGCATGAAGCAAAGCCGCTCCTCGATGTCCAGCATCGCGGATGGCGCTCTCCCTGTCTCGCGACCGACACTGCGGAGTACTTACGGCCAGGCCGAGGCCTCACCTCTGGCCTGGCCCGCTGAACTGCGAGCGGACGGCGGAGGGATGGACGGGCCAACGGCACGAGCGCGCCGTTCCGCCCGGGATTCCCTTCGGTACGCCGGGCGAGGTCGTCGGCCAACGTTCCGGCTTCCGCGTCGACGAAGCCCGGGCTGCTGGGGCGTTGGCGCTTGTGCCCTTTGACCATCTCCCGCAGCGGGCGGACCGCTGGAGAGTGTGGCGTCCCCGGCCCGGATGATGGGCTGCACCTACTCGTCCTGGAGGTTCAGCCAGTGCATCGCGTCCAGGGCGATGCCGACATTGGTGCCGTGCCGGTCCAGAGTGACGGGCAGGCGTTCTTCGGCGCGGCGAATGCGTTGCAGGATGGTGTTTCGGTGGGTGAACAGCAGCTCTGCCGTCCGGGATGCGTTGTACCGCTGGTGGATAAACATTCGCAGCGTGTCACGTAGGTCCTGTGGGCCTGTGGCCAACGGGCCGAGAGTCGCGTAGATGAATTCGCGTAGCCGGGCTTCATCTCGGGCCAGCAATATGACGGCGGCGACGTCGTCATAGAAGGCAACCCGGTGCGCGTTGTTGCTCTGCACCAGCCGTTGGGTCTCCACCGCGCGGTCGTGGGTGCGTCGGAACCCGTCCACTCCCTCGTCCAATGAACCGATCGCAAGCCTGACGTCGCGGTGCGGGGCTAGAGCGGTCTCGAGCGCCTCGGCCGAAACTGGGATTCCGGGCGTCAGCCACAGCCACAGCGACGAAGCGCTGGCATGAACGAGCAGCCGGCTTCTGGACTCCGCGATCCGGCCGAGCGCGCTCGCCACCTGCACAAGTGCCGCGCGATCGGCGAACTGTGGTGGCGCCCAGAGGATTACCCCCAGATGTCTGGCTGAGAGCGGGTATCCGAGACTCTGATCAACACCGGTCACAGGAACCGGTGTTCCACCCAGGATGAGATTGACCAGCTCGAGGCGTCTTACGTGCTCGTCGCCCGACAGAGCTGCGCGCTCCTGCTCCAGAATGTCGATCACGGCAGTGACTGTGCGGTCGACCCAGAGCGACAGTGAGCGCGAGGCCCGGTCAAGCGCGGGCTGCAGGACGGCGGTTTCATCGCACAGTGAAAATGCGATCCGCATCAAGATGGACCACATCGCCTGTTGAGCGGCGTAGTTGGAAGCGCGGAAGGTGTCCTCCTCACCCCAGCGATACCCGTCGCGCGAGATGTTGACGATCTGGCTTGTCAGGAGGGGCTCCACGTCCCGCCACGGGTCCTCGTACATCGAGCGTGCCCAATGATGGGAGTAGGCCCGGGTCGCCTCACCGATCGCCTCAGAAATGGAGGGGTCCGATCCGAAGCGGGCATCGATTGCGTTGACAAGTGCGTCCTGGATCGGACCCAAGACGGAGGGATCGGCCAGGAATTCCTTGCACATGGTGCGTAGCAACTTTTCGGAGTCGCCCCGCAAACCGGCGCCATGCATAGCGCCCACACTATCCCTCCTTCCTGTGCCCTGTGCTGTGCACTGTGCACTTTTCTCTCGGTTGATGCTGTGCACCACAACATTGAGTGGCGCCTGTCACAGGTCGACCATGAGTGCGTCGGTGCACTCGCCGACCCCGCGATCGGACAAAGGCGAACGACGATGGGAGAGTCAGGTGACTCGTGTGTCAGGGCCCCGGACTGAAGCGCGATTCAGGTCCGGTGATGGCGAGTGTGAAGCAATGATCTTCCGTCCCGCCGTTTCCGACGATCGAGGGGCCCTACCGATCATCGTGCTCGCGCACGGAATCTCCGGGGTCAAGAGCCACCCGCGAGTCGAGACCCCCGCGCTGCTCTCGCTCTACCAGGCCGGCCGGTTGAACCTCGACGAGCTGATCACCACCAAGTACCGGTTCGAAGTCATCAATCAGAGGTGCCAGGACATGAAAAAAGGCAAGAACATTCGCGGCATGGTGATCTACACGGACGGCGACCGTTGAGCGCCCCGGCCTACACCGGCACCCCCGCAGGCGGCCAGGTGCTGGACCGGACGTCCCTGTACATCGACGGTGAGTGGGTGGCCTCGGCCGGGACCGACCGGATCGAGGTGCTGAACCCGGCCACCGAGGAAGTGATCGCCCAGGTCGCGGCCGGGACACCGGCGGACGTGGATCGCGCGGTGGCCGCTGCGCGCCGGGCGCTGCCGGCCTGGTCGGCCCGGCCGCCGGGCGAGCGGGCGGACTACCTGGAGAAGGCCCACGAGGCGCTGGTGGCCCGGACCGACGAGATCGCGGCGCTGATCTCCCGGGACATGGGGATGCCGCTGCAGGCCGCCGCGTCCATACAGGTCGGTCTGCCTGCCTTCAACCTGGCGAACTTCGCCCGGCTGGCCCGGAGCTTCACGTTCGACGGCCCCGAGGTCGGCAACTCCCTGATCGTGCGGGAACCGATCGGTGTGGTCGGCTGCATCACCCCCTGGAACTTCCCGCTGCACCAGATCGTGCTGAAGGTGGCGGCTGCGCTCGCGGCCGGCTGCACGGTGGTGGTCAAGCCGACCGAGGTGGCTCCGCTGGCGGGTCATGCGATGGCCTCGATCTTCGACGACGTCGGCCTGCCAGCCGGGGTTTTCAACCTGCTCAGCGGGTTCGGCGCGGTGGTCGGCGAGGCGCTGGCGGCGCATCCCGGGGTCGACATGGTGTCGTTCACCGGCTCCACCCGGGCCGGGAAGCGGGTCGCGGTGGTGGCGGCCGAGACGGTCAAGCGGGTCGCTCTGGAGCTCGGCGGGAAGTCGGCCAACGTGCTGCTCGACGATGCCGACTTCGAGCGGGCGGTGGCCGACGGCCTGGCCAAGTGTTACGTCAATTCCGGTCAGACCTGCTCGGCGCTGACCCGGATGCTGGTGCCGGCCGACCGGCTGGCCGAGGCGGAGCAGATCGCCGCCCGGGTGGCCGGCGAGTACCAGCACGGCGATCCGTCCGACCCGGAGACCCGGCTGGGGCCGCTGGTCAGCTCGGTCCAGCTGGAGCGAGTCCAGTCGTACATCCAGAAGGGTATTGACGAGGGCGCAACCCTGGTCGCCGGCGGGGTGGAGAGCGAACGCGACCTTGCCGACCTGGGCCGGGGGTACTACGTGCCGGCCACCGTGTTCTCCGGCGTCACCCCGGAGATGACGATCGCCCGCGAGGAGATCTTCGGCCCGGTCCTGTCGATCATGCCGTACCAGGATGAGGACGACGCCGTCCGGATCGCCAACGACACCGAGTACGGCCTGGCCGGCGGGGTCTGGTCGGCCGATCCGGAACGAGCGCTGCGGGTGGCCCGGCGCCTGCGGGCCGGTCAGATCGAGGTGAACGGGGGCGCGTTCAACCCGGGCGCGCCGTTCGGCGGGTACAAGCAGTCCGGCGTCGGCCGCGAGGGCGGCGCCCAAGGACTGGAGGAGTTTCTGGAGACCAAGGCGATCCAGCGCTGATGCTTCGACGAAATCGCCAGGCCCGATCAGTAACTCGAGGAGGACACGTGGCCACCAGGGAAAAGCCGCGCAAGTGGATAAACGCCGAGATCGAGGCGCTCGACCCGGACGTCGACCATGCCCGGATCTGGCAGCTCGGCAACGCCTACCGGACCAGCCCGATGATCCTCAACATGGCGGTGTGCCAGGGCTTCCTGCGGCTCGTCGGGCCGGGCAGCGGCGCACGCACACTCGTCCGCGGCGGCAAGGGCAAGGTCGTCCTGCACCAGCAGCGTCGTATAGAGGGCACCATGCACGCGGTGTGGACCTGGTACCTCGGCGAGGGTGCGCACGACCCGAGCGTGCGTGAGTCCGTCGAACGGGTCAACCGGCAGCACGACGCCTGGGCGGGGAAGTACCCCGACGCGATCCTGGACGTACGCCAGTACACGTACACGATGTGCATCCTCGCCGCCGAGCCGCACCGGGTGATGCAGCGGCTCGGTCTGCCCGGTTTCAGCGCCAACGAGCAGCGGGCCGCCTACCGGCACTGGTCGCAGATCGCCGGGCTCTTCCGTATCGGTTCGGACCAGGGCGTCCCGTTGCCAGCGGACTTCGACGGGATGCTCGCCTTCCTCGCCGACTTCGAGCGCAACGACTACTCGACCGCTCCGGAGAGCAACGTCGTCGCCGAGGCGATGCTGCAGCAGTTCTGCGACCGCTGGTTCCCCCGCCCGTTGCACGGGCTCGGTCGTGCCCTCGTGCTGTCCCTTGCCACGCCGGACCTGCTCGCCGTCCACGGGCTCAAGGGCCCGCGGCCGCTCGTGGTCCGGACCCTGCGGCGGACACTGCGCACGCTCATCACCGTCCAGGTCCGGTGGGCGCCCGACCCGGTCGAGGTGGCGCCGATCCGCGCCGCGTTCGCCGAGCCCCGCCCGGAGACCCCGATGGGCGGCCGGCTGAAGGCCGCTCTGTCCGGCATGAGGGGACAACGGCCCGTGCCGGACGGGTCGACGAGTACGGACGTCTGACGTGACGGCCGGGACCGGTGCACGGTCGTCGGGATCCTCGCCCCGTCCGCACCGGCTCCCGAACTCGACCCCGCGGCGGTCGTCGGCCGGCTATCGTCCCCGGCCGGGCGATCGCTGGCCGCCTCGCCTCGATCCCTGCGAAGGGCCGCCTGCCCGGATCGCTCCGACCGAGGCGCTGGCGACGCCGTCAGCCGACACCGCGCGGCCCGCCGCCTCACCCACCGGTTCGTTGCGAAGGCTCACGCCGTGCTGACGTCACCGTTCACCACTCGGGTGGCGTCCGTGATCGTGCTGACCTCATGCCGACGGATCTTCCGCAGCAGTCGGATCAGAGTGCTGCGCTCGCGGGCGGTCAGGGCTCGGGCCCATTCGGCCTCGCGGGCGTTATTGCGTGCGAAGAGCTCACCGACCACGTCGTGTCCGTAGTCGGTGAGCTGGATGGTGACGGACCGGCCGTCCTTGTCCGACCTGCTGCGCTGGATGAGTCCCTTGCGTTCCAGGGTGTTGAGCACCGCCGAAACGCTGGCCTGGGAGACGTTGGTCAGCCGGGCGAGCTGCAGCGGGGTCAGTTCGCCGACCGTCTTGACCGCGAACAGGGCACGAAAGCCCGCCCAGGTGAGGCCGGCCGGGCGCTGGACGCTGACCTCGAAGTCCTGCTGGAGTCGTTCAGCCGCTCTTACCAGTCCGAAGATCATGAGCATGGCGTCGATGTCCGCGTCCGGCGCGAAGGATCGTGCGGCCTCGGCGGCCTGGGCGTCGGCCTCGGCGGGATCGCCGGGGATCGGGAGCTGGGACTGGCTCGGCTGCATGAAGGGACTCTGTCCTCACCATTAGGAGAAGTTACTGAGAGGTCTCAGCGTATAGCCGGCTTGCCGCACATCCTGCCCGGTTACGACGCGGTGGCCCCCGCGTCCACAGGCAGAGCGGTCCCCGTCACGAAGGAGGACGCGTCGGAGCAGAGCCAGAGCACGGCATCGGCGATCTCCTCCGGTTCGGCGAACCGCTTGATCACCTGGGGGGCTACGGCCTGCGCCTGGAGTTCGGGCGGCAGAGCGGCGGTCATGTCGGTGCGGACCGCCGCCGGGCAGACCGCGTTGACCCGGATGTTCCGGTCCGCGCACTCGATGGCGGCGGTCTTGGTCAGACCGATTACGGCATGCTTGCTCGCGGAGTAGGCGGCGCCCTGCGGAAGGCCGATGAGCCCGGCGAGCGACGCGGTGTTGACGATCGCACCGCCACCCGACGCGGCCATGAGGGGGATCTGCGCCCGCAGACCGTGCCAGACCCCTTTCAGGTTCACGGCGAGGCAACGGTCGAAGGCCGCCTCGTCAGTGTCGGTGACGCTGCCCTGCACGGCGATACCCGCGTTGTTGTGCGCGAAGTCCAGCCGCCCGTACGTCTCTGCCACGGTCGCCGCGAGTGCGGTGCACTCGTCGGCCTGGGTGACGTCGCACGCGACGAACAGTGCCCGTCCGCCGGCCTGCTCGACCAGCCGCACGGTCTCCAGTCCGGCGGCGCGTCGGCTGCCCAGATCGGCGACGACGACCGCTGCCCCGGCGCGCCCGAAGGCCACGGCGGCGGCTCGTCCGATGCCGCCTGCCGCGCCGGTGACCAGCCCGGCCTTGCCCTTCATAGTGATCTCCATACCTCCGAGACTAGCTCGATGTCTCAGTAATTCACACCCGCGCAGTACCTAGACCTCTAATTAATTGGTTGCTACGTTGAGGCCGCTTCAGAGTGAGAGGAGCGCACCGTGCGCCTCATTCCGGCCGTCGTGCCGCGACTGGACGTCCTGAACGTCCCGCGCGAGGCAGAGCGCCAGCTCGGCCTCGCGACCGATCCCCGTCAACGGGCGATCCTGACCAACTTCCGCCGCCACGCCATGCTGGAGGTGTCCGGCCGGTGGCCGGAGATCCTCGACCCGGATCTGACCGTGCCCCACCCCGTCTACCGCATCGCCGAAGGCGACAACACCGCCGTCTTCGACGGCCATGACGCCGTCGCCGACTTCTACCGCACGATGACCGAAGCCGGACTGAACGTGCTCGTCCCGCTCACCGAGCGCATCGCGGTCGCGGACTGGGGACTGGCCATCGAGTCACTACTGGGGCAGATCGTCCCGGGTGCACTGATGAAGCCCGCGATGGGCGAGGACGTCGACGACCTCGACGCCCACTACCTCGTCACCCACAAAGTGGCCAACATCTGGCCCTATGACGAGGCCGTCAAGCTGCTCGGCGAACACGTCTACATCGACCGCGCCTCACGCGAGGTCCACCGCATGGATCCAGCGGACGTCGTCACGCCGCAGCAGGCCGCTGACCTGCTGGCACCGTTGCTCGACCCACCTATTGACGTGGGTGTGACCCCGGCGTAGCTTCCAGAAATCGGTTAGATCTCTCAGTATTTTTCTGCACCTCGCGGGTCCGAGCCGGCCCGCATGTCCGGGAGGCCCGACGTGCCTTTCCAGCCACCTTCCAACACCGCCGTCCGCCCGCTCCCCGACGCCGCCGCCGAGGCCTTTGTCGAGGCGCTCGGCACGGACGCGGTCCTCACCGCCCCCGGAACCGTCGACGACTTCCGGGACCCCTTCTCCCACCCGGGCTGGAGCGACCACACCGCGGCCGCCGTCGTCATGCCGGCCACCGTCGAAGAGGTCCAGGCGGTCGTCCGCATCGCCGGCGAGCACCGCGTCCCGCTGTGGACCTTCTCCCAGGGCCGCAACAACGCCTACGGCGGACCCGCCCCCCGCGTCCCCGGATCGGTGCAGGTCAGCCTGCGCCGCATGAACCGTGTCCTCGAAGTGAACGAGGAACTGGCCTACGCGGTCGTCGAGCCCGGTGTGCGCTTCTTCGACCTGTACGACCACCTGCGTGCCGGCGGTCACAAGGTCTGGTCCTCCGCCCCCGACCTCGGCTGGGGCAGCGTCATCGGCAACGCCCTCGACCACGGGATCGGCTACACCGTCGACGGCGACCACGCCGCCCGGCTGTGCGGCCTGGAGGTCGTCCTGCCCGACGGGAGTCTGCTGCGCACCGGTATGGGCGCGATGTCCGGCAACCGTGCCTGGCACGCCTACCCCCGTGGCTTCGGTCCCACGGCCGACGGTCTGTTCAAGCAGTCCGGACTCTCCATCGTCACCCGGGCGGGAGTGTGGTTGATGCCCGAGCCGGAGTGCTATCTCTCCGGCGGCGTCCAGGTGCCCCGCAAGGAGGACCTGCCCGTCCTCATCGACGCACTTCGCCCCCTCCTGCTGGACCGCACCCTCCAGAACCACCCCGCCATCGGCCATCCGCTCTTCATCGCCTCCGTCATGGACGGCGCACCCACCCGTGCCGAGGTGTACGACGGTCCCGGCCCCGTACCCGAGGAGGCGGTTCTCCGGCTCGCCCGGCAAATGGGCCTCGGCCGCTGGAACATGCGCTTCGCGCTGTACGGCACCGAGGGCATCGTCGACGCCCGCCTCGCCCGGATCAGGAAGGCACTGTCGGTCATCCCCGGCGTCCACGTCGTCGGCGAGAAGTTCGCCGGACACGCTGTACACGACACCGCCCGAGATCAGAACGCCCAGGTCCAGGCGGGCATCCCCAGCCTGGACCTGATGCGGGCACTGTCCTGGTACAGCGGCGAGGGAGGCGGCCATCTCGACTTCTCCACCGTCTCACCCCTGCGCGGGCAGGACGTCGTACGGGTGCATGCCCTGCTGGACGACCAGCTGAGCGGCAGCGGGCTGGACTACGACCCCGCCATGATCCTGGGCCAGCGGCACGTCACCAACGTCGCCCAGCTCTACTTCAACCCCTGCGACGAGAAGCAGACCGGCGACGCCTACCGGCTCTACCCCGAACTGGTCCGCGCCCTCGCCGGGGCCGGCTACGGCGTCTACCGCACGCACGTCGACTTCATGGACGCCGTCGCCGACACCTTCGACTTCGGCGATCACGCGCTGCGCCGCTTCAACGAGCGGCTCAAGGACGCGCTCGACCCGCACGGCATTCTCTCCCCCGGCAAGCAGGGCGTCTGGCCTTCCGGACTGCGCCACCTGCGCGACGTGTCGCCCAGCCGCTGACCCGCTTCCGCCTGCGCGCCCTCTCTCCCTTCCCCTTTGCCCCAGTCGACCACCGTGAGCAACGGAGCCCATTGTGAAGACCAACGGCCATCGCCCGCACAGATCCACGAGCACCCGCGTGCTCACCGTCGCCGCCTGCGCACCCCTCCTGGCCCTGCTGGCCACCGGCTGCGCCTCCACCGGCACCGGCGCCGCCGCGGCCTCCTCCGCGAAGCCGTCCAAGGCCTCCAAGTGCGGCCTCGGCAACGGCAAGACGGCCACCGGGCCGGCCATCAAGCTCGGTGCCATCGTCTCTGACACCCCCGGGCTGAGCTTCACCGACGTCACCGACATGGCGAACGCGTACTTCTCCTGCGTCAACGCCAACGGCGGCATCAACGGCCGCCCCGTGAAACTCGTCGTGGAAAAGGACGCGCTCGACCCGCAGTTGACCGCGTCCCTGGCGACCAAGCTGATCGACACCGAGAAGATCGTCGGCTTCACCGCCAGCAGCAGCGTCCTGGACTGCTCGGTCAACGCCAAGACCTACGAGAAGAAGGCCGTCTACGGCATCGACGCGGGCCTCGCCCTCGACTGCTTCAACTCCCCCGCCATCGCGCCGGTCAACGTCGGCGCAAGTTACAGCGCGCTGGCCACCGCCCAGTACCTGCTCGACAAGGGCGCCAAGAAGCTGGTCGTCTTCACCAGCAACACACCCGGCTCCAACGCCATCAACGCCAGCATCAAGGAGCTCGGCAAGAAGGCCGGCGTCCCGGTCACCGCCTGGGTGGAGAACGTCCCGGTCGCCGACGCCAACGGGCTCGCGCTCAAGGCCGCCCAGGCCGCGGGCGCCGGCGGCGGTGTCGTGGCGAACCTCAACGCGGGTGAGGCGCTGAAGGTGTTCAAGGCCATCGAGCAGCAGGGCCTGATCGACCAGGCCATATGGGGCTGCCCGGCGGGCTGCAACGACCAGTCCATGCTCCAGCAGCTGGGCAGCGCCTGGGACGGCAAGCTCGGTGTCAACGCCGAGATGAACCTGGCCGGCTCGCCCGGTCCGGACAACCAGCTCTATCTCCAGCTGCGCCGGAAGTACGCCCCGAAGACCCAGCTCGGAAACTTCGGCCAGCTCGGCTTCACCGCCGCACGGATCGCCGTCCAGGCGCTGCTGAGCATCAAGTCCGGCGACTACACCACCGCCACCGTGGGCGCGGCGTTCAAGGGTGTCAAGGACTACCGGTCCGACCTGTACTGCAAGCCCTGGTACTTCGGCACCCAGGCGTTCCACACCGCCAACAACACCACCCGGACCATCACTCCGAAGAGCGGTCAGTGGGTGCAGACGCAGGACTGCTCGGAGATGCCCGCCCTGCCCAACAACAACTTCGCCGAGATCCGCGCATACGAGAAGCAGATCGGTCTCGGCTGACCGCCGGCGGCTGATCGGAACGGGACGTCTCCCATGCCAAGCCTTCTGCCCTTCCTCGTTCTCGGACTGGCTCTCGGTGGTGTGTTCTCGCTCTCCGGCGTCGGCATCGTGGTCCTGTACCGCACCACCGG
This sequence comes from Streptomyces sp. NRRL S-646, assembly GCF_000720765.1. GTDB lineage: Bacteria > Actinomycetota > Actinomycetes > Streptomycetales > Streptomycetaceae > Streptomyces. The sequence continues at coordinate 7,368 of NZ_JODC01000017.1, read as the reverse complement.
AGTGCTCTATCTGGCGGGCGGAGCGGTCGGCGCCGTCGGTGCCTTCACCGCCTGCTCCTTGGCCACGACCGCGGGCCTCTCCGTCTGGCCCGCGGCCGCACTCGGTGTAACGCTGTCGGCGGCGATCACCCTGCTGTACGGCCTGCTCCTCGGTCCCCGGCTCGCCCAGCGCGAACCGCTGGTCAAGGCCGCGGCCACGCTCGGTCTGACGCTCGTCCTGCTGGGCACCATGTCCTGGATCTGGGGCGCGCAGACCTACTCCCTCTCCCTGCCCACGACCGCCTGGGGCATCGTCCTCGGCACCGTCCACGTCAACGGCACCCAGCTGATCAGCCTGGCGCTCGGCCTGCTGCTCACCGCCGTCACCGCGCAGTTCCTGGACCGCACGGCGCTGGGCACGGCGATGCGCGCGCTGGCCGACGACCGGGAGAGCAGCGCGCTGCTGGGCGTACCGGTACGCCGGGTGGAGGCGGCCGCCTGGCTGGGTTCCGGCGTCGTGTTCGGCGTGGCGGGGATCGTGCTGTCCAACCTGGTCGGCCTCGACATCACCGGGCTGACGTTCCTGATCATCTCCGGGCTGGCCGCCGCCCTAGTCGGACGGCTGGAGTCGCTGTGGACCACGCTGGCTGCCGGCCTCGTCATCGGGGTCGCCCAGTCCCTGCTCACTTCTGTGGCGAGCCTGTCCTCCTACCGGTCCATGACGCCGTTCCTGGTGGCGATAGCGGTCGTGCTGGTCATGGCCGTCCGCCGCCCGTCACAGACAAGGGTCTGAAGAATGAACGTCCTCGAAGACGCGCACCGCGCCACCGCACCGGACCATGCGCGGCACCCGACGGCGGCCATCGGGCACAGGCTGCGGCAGCCCCTGTCGGCGGCGGTCTGGCCGGCCGGTGTGGCGGCAGCCGCGCTCCTGCTGCCGCTGTTCACCAGCGCGTACTGGATCCAGGTCCTCACCGCCGCGGCGGTGTTCTCGGTCGCGGCCTTGGGTCTGAGCGTGCTGTACGGGCGGGTCGGGCTGATCTCACTGGGCCAGATCGCGATGCTCGCGGTCGGCGGCTGGACCGCGCAGCGGCTGGGCCAGACCGGCGCGTTGCCGTTCTGGCTGGTAGTGCTGGCCACCGGTGTGGTGACCGGCCTGATCGGAATCGTCATCGGGCTTCCCGCCCTGCGGCTGTCCGGCCTGTATCTGGCCCTGATCACCCTCATGCTGGCCGCTGCGGTCACCATCGTGCTGACCAACACCAACTTTCCCAACGGCGGACCCGGCTTCCTCGGCTACGACCCCGTGAAATCCGGCACTGTGCCGCTGGCCCGGCCCGCCGTCGCCGTCGGCGACACCGCGTACTTCCGCTACACGGTCGTGGTCTGTGCCCTGATGTTCCTGCTGGCCATCGCCCATACCCGGGGCAGGCCGGGCAGGGCCTGGGCGGCGATCCGGCAGAGCGAGCACGCGGCGGTGGCCGCCGGGATCAACGTCACCCTGTACAAGCTGTGGGCCTTCGCCCTGGCGTGCTTCATGACCGGTGTGGCCGGGGCCCTGCTGGCGGCCAGCGCGGGCGGGCTGACGGTCTACCAGTTCCCCCCGCAGGAGTCGATCACTCTGCTGGCCGCCCTGCTGATGGCGGGCATGTACCACTTCGCCGGAGCCGTCGTGGCAGGGCTGATGCTGAAGGCGATGCCCGCCCTGCTCGACACCTGGGGGGTCAGCGGCAACGTCCTGCTGATCGTCTTCGGGGTGGGCCTCGTGCAGACACTGGTCACCTCGCCGGAGGGCATCGCCGGCCAGCTGAGCCGGGACCTGGCCCGGCTGGGTGCCCGGGTCCGGATGCGGAGGACCACGTCATGATCGAGATCACGGAGCTGACCGTACGCTTCGGCGGCGTCACCCCCATCCAGGCCGTGGATCTGACGCTGCCCGGCGGCGCCTGCGGCCTGATCGGCCCCAACGGCGCCGGCAAGACCACCTTCTTCAACGTACTCAGCGGCTTCGTCACCCCGGCGACCGGCCGCGTCCTGGCATTCGGTGACGACCTGCTGGCCCTGCCGGGCCACCGCCGGGCCCGCTGGGGGCTGCGCCGCACCTTCCAGACCGAGCAGGCGATCGAGCAGCTGTCGGTGTACGACAACGTGGCCATGGTCCACGAGCACACCGGTGGCCACCGCCGCGACCGCCACCGCGACGTGCTCACCGCCCTGGACTTCGTCGGCCTTTCCGTCAGCCCCACGGCCCCGGTCGGCGCCCTGGGCGCGGGGGAACGACGGCTGGTCGAGCTCGCCCGTGCGGTCGTCGGCCGCCCCCGCGTGGTCCTGCTGGACGAGCCCGCCGCGGGGCTGCCGGACGAGGAGACGGGCCGGATCGGTGCCGTGATCCGCCGCATCCCGGCGGAGCTGGACGCCATGACCGTACTGGTCGACCACGACATGAGCCTGGTGTCTGCCTGCTGCGACGTCACCGCCGTGCTCGACTTCGGCCGGATCGTCGCCGCCGGTCCCACCCAGGAGGTCCTGCGCGACGAGCATGTCGTGCGGGCCTACCTCGGTACCGAGGAGGTCGCATGACCGTCACCACCGCGCCCGCGCTGCACGTCGAAGAGCTCCGTGTCGTGCGCGGAAGCCGGACCGTGCTGCACGACGTACGTCTCGACATCCCCGCCGGAGAGGTCACCGCTCTCCTCGGTCCCAACGGCGCGGGCAAGTCCACCCTGGTCCTCGCGCTCGGCGGCATCCTGCGCCCCACCGGCGGGCGCCTCCTGCTCGGCGAGCGCGAGCTGACGGGACGCCGGCCCGAGAAGGTGCGGGCGGCCGGGGTGGCAGTCGTACCCGAAGGGCGGCGGCTGCTGCCCAGCCTGACCGTCCGTGACAACCTGCACGCCGCGGTCTACTCCCTCGGCCGAGAGGCCCGCCGGACCGGAGTCGAGTACGCGCTGGAGCTCTTCCCCGAGCTGAGGCAACGCTGGCACACCCCCGCCCGTGCCCTGTCCGGCGGGCAGCAGCAGATGGTCGTCCTGGCCCAGGCACTCGCCTCCCGGCCGTCCGTGCTGGTCGTGGACGAGCTGTCGCTGGGCCTGGCGCCGGTCGTGGTGAAGCGTCTGATGCCGGTCCTGGCCGACGTCGCCGCCGCCGGCACGGCCGTCCTGCTCATCGAGCAGTTCGCACACGTCGCCCTCGCCCTGGCCACCACCGCCCACATCCTGGAAGGCGGCCGCATCCGCTTCAGCGGCACGGCACAGGAGCTCAAGGACAACCCCGAGAAGCTGAGCGCCGCGTACCTGCTGCGCACGAATGCCGAGGACTCCCCGTCATGACCCGACCGCCCCTCTCCGCCGACGCTCTGGCCGCTCTCTCCGCCGCCCTCGGCCCGGAGCATGTCCTGCACCGCCCCGAGGACCTGCTGCCGTACCGCGATCCCTACGCCCACGCCTCCTGGCAGGAGCACATCCCCTCCGCTGTCGTCTCGCCCGCCACCGTCGAGGAGGTCCAGGCCGTCGTCCGGATCGCCGGCGAACACAGCCTGCCGCTGTGGACGTTCTCCCAGGGCCGCAACAACGGATACGGCGGTCCGGCCCCGGCCACCACCGGCTCGGTCTCGGTCAGCCTGCGTCGCATGAACCGCATCCTGGAACTGGACGAAGACCTCGCGTACTGCGTGGTCGAGCCCGGTGTGCGCTTCTTCGACCTCTTCGAGGAGATCCGGCGGCGCGGCCTCGCCCTGTGGCCCTCCATCCCCGACCTCGGCTGGGGCAGCGTCATCGGCAACTGCCTCGATCACGGCGTCGGCTTCACGCCGCTCGGCGACCACCCCGGCCGCCAGAGCGGCATGGAGGTCGTCCTCGCTGACGGCTCCCTGCTGCGTACCGGCATGGGCGCCATGAAGGGCAACCCGTCCTGGCCCGTCCGCAAGCCCGGCTTCGGTCCGTCGGCCGACGGGATGTTCATGCAGTCCAACTACGGCATCGTCACCAAGATGGGCTGCTGGCTCGTACCGCAGCCCGAGGTGTACATGTCCTGCGACGTGCGGGTCGATCGCGAGGAGGACATCGTCGCCCTCGTCGACACCGTCCGCCCGCTGCTCCTGGACCGCACCATCCCCAACTACCCCATCGCGTACAACACGATGCTCGTCGGCGGCGCGCTCAGCGGTGTCCCCCGCGAGTACTGGTACCGGGGAGAGGGCGCGCTTCCGGAGGAGGCCATCGACCGTATAGCCCGCGAGACGGACACGGGCCGCTGGTACATGCGCTTCGCCCTGTACGGCCACGCGGAAATCGTGGAGCAGCAGTACGAGATCTGCCGCCGCGCCTTCGAGGCCATCCCCGGCGCCCGCCTCACCGCTCGCGCATACGACGGCGCCACCGCCGTCGACCGGCTCACGGCGCCCGCCGAACCCATCCCGGACGGCCCGGCCGCCGCCCTGCCGCGCATCCGGCACCAGTCCGACACCACCCAGGCCGGCGTCCCCACGCTCGACCTGCTGGACAACCTCAGCTGGGACGAACACGGCGTGGGCGGCCACCTCGACTATTCCCCCGTCGCCCCGCTCACCGGCGAGGAGGCGCTGGAGCAGAACCGCTGGCTGCGCTCCGCCCTCGCGGCCGAAGGCCTGGACTACGCCACCTCCCTGATGCTCACCCCGCGCGCCTTCGTCAACATCACCTCGTTGTGGTTCAACACGGCCGACGCGGCGCAGACCCGGCACGCGTACGACGTGATCGGCCGGCTCATCCCGGAAGGCGCCCGCCGCGGCTACGGCGTCTACCGCACACACCTGCGCCACATGGACGCTGTCGCCGACACCTTCGACTTCGGCGGCCACGCCCAGCGCCGCTTCAACGAAGCCGTCAAGGACTGCCTCGACCCGCAGGGCATCTTCTCGCCCGGCAAGCAGGGGATCAGGGCGCGGGCGCTGCGCTGAGAAGCCGTTGTCGTACCGAACTTAATGGGTGCGTTTCCGCAGCTCAGGCATGATGTCGGTGTTGGCGAGGCAGGCTCGGCGGGTCGGGTTGCCTCGTGGGTGAAGGCGCCAAGATGGCGTCGGTCGTGGGTCTGCTGGAGGAGCGGGAGCTGGCCGCGCGTGAGCGGGTGGGGGGCTGCGGGAGGAAGCAGACCGGGTGCTCGCCGCACTCGCCGAGGCGGAGACGGACTGGCAGGGATGGCTGATCACGCGTCAGCGGGTCGGTGAGGTCCTGTCCGCGCCGAGGCCCGTGGAAGCCGGACTCGAGGGCCCGGCACCGGCCGAGGAACCTTGCGTGTCGGAGTCGGTGTCCGTCCCGGACGCGCCCGCCGCCGTGCCGTCGCGGGTGGCTCGTGCGGGTTCGGTCGTCCCCGTGTGGCGGCCCGCGTTGTCGGCGGAAACGTACTGGCCCTGGACTACCGGCGCATCCTGTCCGTGCTGGCCGAACGCCGGTCAGACAGGGATAGGGTGATGACGTGTCAGGAGATCGTCGCCGCACTGGGGCTGGCGCCGGTCCCGGCCAGTGTGGAGGGCGTGCGCTCGAAGATGAAGCGGCTGGCGGATCGGGGCTGGGCCGTCGAGCCGACCCCGGGCCGGTTCACGCTCGCCGCCGGGCGCGGCGGTGACCAGCACGGCCAGCAGCAGGCCGAGGCAGTCGACCACGATGTGGCGCTTGCGACCGGGGACCTTCTTCGCGCCGTCGTATCCGCGTGAGGACGCCGGCACCGTGGCCGCCGCGCGCAGGGACTGCGCGTCGATCACCGCGGCGGTCGGCTCCGGGTCGCGGCCGGCGTCCTCGCGGACCATGCCCCGCAGCCGGTCGTGGAACTCAGCCGGCAGGCCCCGCGCGCGCCACCGCCGCGCGAAGGCGTAGACCCGGTCCCAGGCGGGGAAGTCCGCCGGCATCGCCCTCCACTTGATGCCGTTGTCGACCAGGGAGCGCACGGCGTCCGACATCTGCCGGTGGCAGTAGCCCTCCGGCTGCCCGCCCCGTCCCTGCAGCCACGGCGGCACGGGCATCGCGTCCCGCACGATGACCCACTCGGTGTCCGTCATGTCCAAGTCGTAGCCGCGCGCACGGTCCGGACGGTCGCCCGCATTCCCGAACCGGTGAGCGAGGCAATCACACGACCGGGTAGCCGAGTTGGACGACACGGGCATAGGAACGCAAGACTGCGACACAGGGCCTCCTGGCCGGCTCGTTTGGACTTCGACAATCCCGAGCTGGACAGGAGGCCCTGCCTTCATGCGCGAACCGGCTGGAGATCACCCGACCGAGTCACCTCAATCGAACCGATGCCCACCACTAGGCCGCCTCGGGAAGCGGGAAGCTGCGGCGCATCAGGGCGTCGAAGGCGGCGTCGGGGAGCAGGCGCTTGGCCAGCATGGTGGCGCGGGCGAGCGCGCCGATCGCGTACCGGGCGCGGGGCTTGGCGGTGGTGGCGGCGCGGACGATCACCTTGGTGGCGGCCTCGGCGGGGACGGCGCCGCTGCGGCGGGTGAAGGCGTGGTTGGCGTACATGTCGGCGAGCTTGGCGCGGAAGCCGGCGTACGGGTCGGCGGCGTCCGTGGCGGGAGCCATGGTGCCGACCGCGGTGCCGCTGAACTCGGTGATGGTGGGCCCGGGTTGGACGACGACGACCTCGATGCCGAAAGGCGCGACCTCCAGGCGCAGCGAGTCGCTGATCGCCTCCACGGCGTGCTTGCTGGCGTGGTAGAAGGCGCCGCCGGGAGGGGAGAAGCGGCCGGCCATGGAGGAGAGGTTGATGATCCGGCCGTGCCCGGCGCGGCGCATGCCCGGCAGCACCAGCTGGGCCATCCGGACCAGGCCGAAGACGTTGGTGTCGAACTGGGCGCGGACCTCGGCCGGGGTGGCGGACTCCACGGGCAGGTGCAGCCCGAATCCGGCATTGTTGATCAGGATGTCGACGCTGCCGTGCTCGGCCTCGACGGCGGCCACCGCGTCGGCCATCGACTGCTCGTCGGTGACGTCGAGCGGCAGGGTGGACATGCCGAGCGCGGCCAGGTCGGCCAGGGTCTCGGGGCGGCGAGCGGTGGCGTACACGCGGTGGCCGAGCCGGTGCAGGGCCAGCGCGGCCTGCCGGCCCATGCCGGAGGAGCAGCCGGTGATCAGGATGGTCCGGGTCGGGGTCATGGGGTGGCCTTTCGGTGCAGGAGGTCCCAGATGCGGCTTTGGCGCGGTCCAGGTCATCGGTGGGGAGGGAGTCGAGGCCGCCGGGGCGGGCGAGTTTCATCCTAAGCTAAGTTTGCAGCGGACTGCAACATTGCGATGGGCTGTAACTTGCGAGCATTCTGAGAGCAAGGTCTGCGGGAGCGCGGTAAGGCAAGGCGCAGCGAGGCGGTCATCCGTGCCGCCTTCGAGTTGTTCGCCGAGCAGGGCTACGACGCCACGACGG
>NZ_JODC01000016.1 GCF_000720765.1 Streptomyces sp. NRRL S-646 | reverse complement strand
GTTGCCGACGCGCGCCGCGAGTTCCACCACCAGCTCTCCACGAAGCTGATATCCGAGAACCAAGGGATCGCCGTGGAGGACCTGTCGGTGGCTGGACTCACCCGCACGAAGCTGGCCAAGTCCGTGCACGACGCCGGATGGTCATCGTTCCTCAGCATGCTCCAGTACAAGGCGGAGCGGTAGGGCCGCACTCTGATGAAGATCGGCCGGTTCGAGCCGACCCCCCAGACCTGCTCCACCTGCGGCGTCAAGGATGGACCCAAACCCCTGAACGTCCGGGAATGGACCTGTAGCGCCTGCGGCACGGTCCACGACCGGGACACCATCCCGGCACAGCGCGAAGAAACAGGAAGCCACGGACTCCCGACCGGAAACCGTGCCGCGTAGGGGCACAGCAACCAGCCGAGAAGGCCAGAATCCTCGGACTTCAGCCCGCGGAGCAAGTCAAGGCAGGTAGTGACTGGCCTGTGCTCCCAGGACGTTCAGCAGGGCGAGGGCCTCGGCGCCGGGGGAGCCCGGCGGTGCGGTGAAGAGCACGAGGTACTGGTCGCGGTCGGTGAGGGTGAGCGTGTCGCAGTCGACCGCGACCTCCCCGACGGCCGGGTGGCGGAACGTCTTGGTGAGCATCGGCGCAGCCTGTACGTCGTGTCGTTCCCAGAGCCGGGCGAAATCGGGGCTGATGTCGCGGAGTTCGCCGACGAGGCCGGTGACCGCGGGATCGGCCGGGTAACGGGCGAGGGTCGTGCGGAGCTGCCTCACGACGCTCAGTCGGAAGTCTGCGGCGTCGGAGATCCCGTAGAGCGTCGTATCGGCGTGCTGCGGTCCGGGGAAGACTCGGCGGGCGAGGTTGCGGTCCTCGGGGGACAGCGGGGCGAAGTCCTCCATGAGCGCGGCCGCGAGGTCGTTCCAGGCGAGGACCTCGCACGCGGCGGACATCACGAAGCCGGCCGTCTGCGGCAGCCGCTCCAGGAGCGCGAGGATGCTGGGGCGGACGTCGCGCCGGTGCAGGCCGGTACGGTTCGGCGCGGTGCCCGCGAGGACGTGGAGGTGGTCGGACTCGGCGTCGGTGAGTCGCAACGCGCCCGCGATCGCGGCCAGGACGTCGCCAGAGGGGCGTGGCGCCCTGCCCTGCTCGAGTCGGATGTAGTACTCGGTGGACATGTGTGCGAGGACCGCCACTTCCTCGCGGCGCAGACCTGGTGTGCGGCGTCGCGGCCCGGAGGGAAGGCCGACGTCCTGCGGGCGGAGCCGCTCGCGGCGGCTGCGGAGGAACGCTCCGAGCTCCAGCTTGTCCATTCGCCCAGTGTGCCCGCAGTCCGGCGGCGGATCCTGGTACAGCCTGTGCCTGTATCCGGCCGGCGGCCGGCCAAAGGCTGTTGCCATGACGAATCACACGAACACCAGCGGCAGCGCACCCGTCGGCCTGCTCACCGGCAAGGTCATCTTCATCACCGGCGCCAGCCGCGGCATCGGGGCGGCCGCGGCCCGGCTCTTCGCGGCAGAGGGCGCCGCCGTCGTGCTCGCCGCCCGCAGCACCGACGCGCTCGAGGCCGTCGTGAAGGAGATACGCGTCGACGGCGGCGTCGCCGACGCCGTCACCATGGACCTCGCCGACCGTGGGAGCATCTGCGCGGCGGTGGACCGCGTCGATGAGTTGCACGGACGGCTCGACGGCGCATTCAACAACGGGGCGGTGATCCAGCAGCCCGGCCCCGTCGACACCACCACCGATGAGGACATCGACCAGCAGTTCACCGTGAACTTCCGCGCGCACTGGACCGCCATGAACGCCGAGGTCGCACTCATGCGACAGGGCGGCGGCGGGGCCATCGTCAACACCTCCAGCATCGGCAGCCGCCGCGCCAACCCCGCCCTGCCCGCCTACGGGGCGATGAAGCGCGCGCTCAACAGCCTCACCGAGACGGCCGCGGTCAACTTGGCCTCCGCCAACATCCGGGTCAACGGCATCACCCCCGGTGGCACGGCCACCGAGATGATCGACGAATGGGAAGCGGCGACTCCCGGCGTCATCGAGGGAATGAGCGCGAGGATCCCGCTGGGGCGGATGGGCGAACCCCGGGAGATCGCCGAGGCAGCCGCCTGGCTGCTCAGCGACCGTGCCTCGTATGTGACCGGCGCGATCGTCCCGGTGGACGGCGGCGCCGGCGCCTGAAAAGCGGCCGTCCGGCCCCCGGGTCGCCCCCTTCACCACCCTGCACAGGAACGGCGATGGCATTCCGATCACGGGCGATGCCACCGGTGTTCCTGCGGGGTGGCCAGAGGGCCGGACTGGGGGCTGAGCCATCAGTGCGGTCACCGCTCGGCGGCGACCTGCGCTTCCTCGTGGACCAGGCCGGTGAAAAGCGTCAGAAGGTCACGGACAGACAGCCGCGTCTCCGCCGAGTGCGGCCAAGGGGTCGATGTTGACGGTGTCTTGGTTGCGCCGCTCGGCAGGCTCCGCGAGGTCGCTCCTGCACCGCGGCATCTCCACCGGATTCCACTGACTGGGCAGGCGGAACAGCTCCGGGCCCAACCATGGGGACCAACGACCCAACCCTGCTCGAATCACGCATTCCTCCAGCAAAGTCCTGCAGGGCGGAGCACTGCGAATGACTCCGGTAGCAGCGCGGGCCCAAGGTCTGGGTCACTCCCACAAGTTGGACCAGCGGGCCGCATTGTCATCGACAAAGCCATGCGGGACTTGCTCCACCGCCAGGAGAGGCCGAACGGTTACTGCGCCTACTCAGGCCGAGCCTCATCCTGCTGCTGTGATTCGGTCGGGGAAGGGGGCGTGGGCTGGGGGGTATCGGGGGCGACGTAGTAGACGGAGCTGCCCTGCTTGGTGCGCTGGGCCTGGCCCTTGGCGACGAGGTTTTCGAGGGTGGTGCGCACCACGGTGTTCTTGATGCCGCGGTCGGGGTGGGCCTGGTCGAGGGCGGCGGCGACTTCGGCGGTGGAGCGCGGTTCGCTCTGCCCGGCGAGGTGTTGGCGGGTCAGTTCGACGAGGGAGGGCTGTGTCGCTGTCCTAGCCGCGGCCGGGGCCTTGGTGGCCGGCTTACGCGTTCGTGTGCGGCTGGGCGAGGTGGGGGTTTTCGTGGCCCGGGCGGTGCTACCCGGGGTCGTGGCGGATTTCTTGCGGGGAACGGGCACGGCGGCTTTTTCGGGTGCGGCGGCAGAACTGTCGGGGCGGAGAGTGATGCCGAGAGCCTGCTGCATGTTCATCAGGACGGTGTGATCGTGCTGCAAGGTTGCCAACTGCTCCTGCAGCGCGGCGATTTCTCCGCTGACGCGTTCCTGCTCTTTGAGGTTGCGCTCGAGGTCGCTGGTGACCTGGGCGGCGTATTGCGAGGTCAGTTCTGTGGAAGCGGTTGTGTTCTCGGACATGATGCCGACCTTTCGTTGAGGTCGCCGCCGAAACGGGCCTACGGAAAATAGGGTTTGGCGTGTAGTGATAGTACGGACAGCGGGAGCAGATTGTTCCGCGGAGCAACCGCCTATCTGTGGGCCTGACTGATCGTCTGAGAAGGCGGTTGCCTCGATTTTCCTCGCTCTCGGCTCATCTCGCCGTGACGAACTCGACCTGCGCGAGAGTGATCAGGGTAGCGCTCGACTCCGTAGCGGCTACGAGATTCGTACCGATCTCCTCCTTGGCCTGCTCCAACTCGCCTGCAGCATCGTCTGATTGAGGCAACTTCGGAACTCATTCGTGCCCGATCATTCTCGAGATCGCCGAACCGATCAACGTGCGTCGGTTCTGGTCATGGGGCGGCGATTGCGCAACTGAGCCTTTTCCAACTTCGCTCTGAGCCGGCCGGATGCAGCGCGAGTATGGCCTGGACGAGGCTGGATGCGGGGGGGTCGAGCAGCGCAGTTTGCGGAGGAGACGCCAGGTTTTGAGGGTGGCGATGGGCTGCTCGACGAGGGCTCGGATCTTCGCGTGAGACCGGTTGACGACCTGCTGGCCCGTGGAGAGGTTCTCCCAGCGGCCCCAGCAGGGGACACGGATCGTACCTCTCGAGCCCCGATATCCCTTGTCCGCCTGGTGCCAGCGTCGGTGAGGACGTCGACGATGCCGTGCTCGCGGGCGGCCCGGACGTCGTGGATCGCACTGGGGAGGCTGGTGAGGCCCACAGAAGTCGGCCGGCTGGATCGGCGAGGACCTGCACGTTCATTCCGCGCTTCTTGTGCTTGATGCCCCTATGTTCGTCAAGCTGCGGTCGATCGGCAGGAGGGTGCCGTCCAGCAGGACGAATGCCTTCGTCGAAGCAATGCCTGCCACTCCGGAGTCAACCGCCGCCAGCGGGTGCCGATCTCCTTACGGCGTCGACGGAGCTCGGCGGACAGCAGGCGCAGGGCAGAGTTGGACACGTCCAGCCCGGACGGGCAGGCAAGCACACGAAGCCTCTGGTGGGGCGAGGAAATCTTGGTCGTGAACCCGTCTACCAGGGGCTTCACCACGCTGTCAGCGTAACTTCCCCACACCAGAGGCAGGTTGGAAAGGCTCAGCACGCTGCACGACGGCGGATCGTCAGAGGCGATGCCGGATACAAGCGATACTGAGCAGAAAAGGATGACCTTGTTGCGCTTCTGCGCCCACCGGTCGGCTGGCCGGCAACTGCTGGAACGCGAACACGGTGGCGTCGCCCGCAGACGCGGAGGCGGCATCAACGCCGAACACCGCTCGCCCGCATGCTTGTGGATCGGGTGCGTGCACATCATCACGCCCGACGCCTCGCGGGAGTGCGGGCGCTCCCCTGCAGCCATACGAGAAGCGGCACCTGCCGGATGCTGATCAGCAGCGCACCGGCAGTGCCGATGCCGAGCACGGCGGAGCGGGGTGTCCGCTGGTGATGGCCGGATTTTCGAAGTACCTGCCTCGGAGCGGGTTCAGCGGGCCATGAGCAGATCGAGTTGGGTGCGGGCGAAGTCGTAGGTGGTCGGGTCCGTGTGGCCCCGAAACACCGTCTCGACGATCATGACGACGGCCAGATGCAGCGAGTACAGGCGACGGCGCTTGCGCTGTGAGGGGGACAGTTCGCCCAGGCCGTATCCGCTCACGAAGTCGGCGGGGTCGCCGAACGCGGGAAGGTCGATGCCGGTGAAACCCGCCTCCATCAGCGGGTCGCCCCACATCGCGCGTTCGTGGTCGAGGACCGAGACGATCCGGCCATCCCTGATCATCGAGTTCTTCGTCCACAGGTCGACCTCGACGAACCGCGGCTCGCCCACCTCGTCCAGAGCACTTGCGTTCTCCGCCAGGACCGCGCGGATCTCGTCGTACTCCCGGCCGATGTCGACGCCCGCCCGCAGCCCGTCGGCGAGGGTGTCCTCCATCAGCAGGGTGAACGCCTCGCGCCATGTCGCCGAGCCCGTGCCCACCAGCGGTCCGAAGTGTGGGCCGGTGATCGAGTTGAGTTCCCGGTTGAGCGCGCCCAGCTGCCGCCCGCCCGCGGTGACCACCTCGGCCGGCAGCCGCCCTTCCTCGACGGCGATGCCGAAGTTGTCCGCGTCCACGTACTCCATGAAGAAGTAGTCGGCCGCGACCAGTTCCCCGGACAGATCTGCGTGGTCGACCCGCGGCACCGGGACCGTCGTGCGCTCGCGCACCAGCGCCATCGCGGCCAGCTCCGTGCGCATCATCCCCCGCTCGCGGGTCAGCACCGCGACATCCGAGGGGGGAGCGATCTTCAGCACCACGTGCCGCCCATCGCGCAGCCGGATCCGGTAGGCGACGTTGAACCAGCCGTGGGTGATCTCCTCGGCGAAGCCGTCGTCCTGGGGCACCTGCCCGCTGCCGTAGGCGCGCTCGACCATCGCGCGCAGGGTGCGCGCCGACTGCCGGTTCTTCGTGATGCTCTCCGTCACGGCTTCCACGCAAGGCTCCTTCGATCACGGCACCCCGGCAACGAGACCGCCCCCGACCTGTCCCTTGCCGGGCGCTGCACAGCCTAGTGCGAAGCCGCGCCGTCGTCGTAGGGCACTGCTTGCATCGCCGAGTGCTGACCTCGCAGCCTCCCGGCCTCCAAATCCCCGGGCATCCAGGTTCCCGGCTGAGGGGGCGGCGGCCGGTACGCACACCCGGGGGACGGTTCCTGCGGCATTGGCGGCCCGGTCCCCTCCAGGTCGTCGCCGACGTGCGCGCGGGCCTGGCAGGGCCGAGCGCACAGCGTGCGTCAGGCGGGTTGAGCGGTACTCCGTATACCGTGCGGGGGCGATCGGTTTCCAGGGCGTCTTCGTCCTGCCGTCTGTGCCACGGCACCAGCTGGTCAACAGCGGACAGGCAGTGCTGGTGGGCGCACAGTCCCGGGGCGCCGACGGGCGCGGGCTTGCGTGCGTCGCGGTGCCAGGGCCGGTGAACACCGCCGGGAACGCCTGGTGGTGTCGGAGCTGCTGCCGGTGGCTGGGTGGTCGTGCGGCAGGCGGGCGCGTGTCTGGCGAGAACGAGCTGCCGCCCGTCGGAGTAAGCGGCATGGAGTCGCAGCAACTGCCGCGGCGGACGGCCGGGGCACGTCAGAGCTGGACATGTCCAGCCCAGACGGGTGGACGCCCGCACCCGCATCTCACCCTTCGCAGCGCTCCGCCCCGCTGGATGAGATCCAGCGGGGCGGATTCACCAACAGCGTCCTAGTCGGCAGCGGCCCACGGCATGAACAGCAGTGGAGCGCTGGGACCTGCCCTCGACGAGAGCATCCTGGCCAACCTGGCTTACCGTCTGCTGATGGCCTGGCGGCCCGGCCTCACTTCAGGTGTCGGGTGAAGAACTGGGCCGCGGCGTCCCCCGCGAACTGCGGAACGCCGGTGTGCCCGCCCATGTTGGCGTGCAGGGACTTCTCCTTGGAGCCGAAGGCGTCGAACAGATCAAGGGCCGCCTGCCGGTCGTTTCCTTCGTCGTCCCACTGCAGCAGGACATGCAGCGGAATGGTGACCTGGCGGGCCTCCTCGACCACGGCGCGAGGCACGAAACTCCCGGCGAAGAGACCGGCGGCCACGATGCGCGGCTCGACTACCGCCAGCCGGATACCGATGGAGATCACTCCGCCCGAGTACCCGACCGGGCCGCCGATCTCGGGTAGCGACAGGAGGGCGTCCAGGGTGGCCTGCCATTCCGGGACCGCCTTGTCGACGAGCGGGAGGACGAGGGCGTCGATGATCTCGTCGCTGACCGGCTCGCCGGCTTCCCTGGCCCGGCGCAGGTCGGCGCGGGCCTGCTCGGCGGCGGCCCAACGGGGCCGGTCACCGCTCCCGGGGAGCTCGATGGTGACCGCGGCGAAGCCGTCCGCCGCGGCGTGCCGGGCCCGCGCCGCAAGTCGGGGGTACATCTTGCGCAGTCCGAGCGGGGGAGAGCCGAGCAGGATCAGCGGCGTCGGTGCGGATGCGGCGGCGGGCGTCCACAGGATGCCGGGGATCTCACCGAGGGCGAATTCGCGTTCGAGGACGTCGTCGTCGAGGCGCTGTCGGGACGTGAAATGAAGGGCCATGATCGTGCCTTTCGGGAGAGCTGTTGAACGGCACTCCCGGACGACCTATCGCCCGACCGTGACCCCGGAGGAGAGCACCCATGTCGATACGTTCACGGGTACCACCTCCTAGTTCTCTCGCACGGCCCCCGCGAAAGTAGCAGGGCCGCCGTGGTCTGCCAAACGGTTTCTTGCGCGAGCTCCGGGGCCGGATGCCAAGGAGCCGGAAGACAACGCAGAGCTACTTGGGCCCACAGTAATCGCGACTTCCTCGGGCGACGTCCAGCGACGGCAGGGCGTGCTGAGGGCAGTCGCGGAGCGTCACCACGAGGTTCGATTACGGGGGTTGAGTCTGTGTGAGACCGCGTACGCTTCCCCGTCTCACAGCCAGAAATGACGTCCCGTCAGCTCTGTACCCCGACTCCTCCGGGACTGTTGCGACCCCGGTGCGCCCGAGGAGGGCGTCGGCCGCCGTGTGGTCGCAGTAGCAGAGCGTGGCGTACTCGTTGTGCACGTGCCACCGCGCGAGGGCGGGGTGGACGCCGTACCGCTCGGCCAGGTCGGAGGCGATCCGGCGGGCCGCACTGCGGTAGGCGGGCGCGGCGAGGCAGTAGGTGTCGCGGCTGCCGTGGGTGAGGCGGATGCCGTGCGGGGTGACCGGCAGCGCGTCGGGGTGGGGCAGGGTGAACCAGGGCGGCGGGGAGGCGGTCGGGGTGGCGAGGTCTACGGCCACGCCGTTCGCGTGCAGGCGGTCGATGTGGGCGTCGAGCCAGGCGAAGTCGTAGCGGCCCTCTTCCGGTTCCAGCAGGGCCCAGGAGAAGACGTCCACGGTGGCGAGGTTGACCCTGGCCCGGCGCATGAGCTCGTCGTCCTCGTTCCAGACGGCTCGTCCCACTGCTCGGGGTTGAAGTCCCCGCCGAGGGCGAGCCCACCCAGGCGGTCGGTGACACTGCGTGGGGTCATGCCGGTGCCTCCCCGCGGAGCGTTCGGGCGCTGCTTCCGGGCCGCCCGACCCCCCGTACGGAGAGCCGGGCGGCGCATTTGGGCAGAGGGCGGCCGGTCACTGGTCCGCCGCTCGGTTTGTCGCGGCGTCAGAAGCCCGCGACGCCCCAGGAACTGGCGGTGTAGTTGCCCGGCCCGAACTCCCAGCCGGCCATGATGCTGTTGAGGTACTGGTCGTTGGTGTAGTAGCCCCTGTTGATGCCCCAGTTGAAGAACGGGGTGAGGCTTCCGGACCACCAGCCGGACCTGCTCGTGTCCAGGTAGCTGATGGTGTGGCTGACGCCGTCCGGCCAGTTGTACTCGTAGATGTTCCAGGTACGGCCGCCGAGGCTGACGTTGGTCGCGGTCGGGATCGCGTTGCCGCTGGCGTCATAGGCGTTGGCCAGAGGCTTGGTGTTGGACCAGTTGAGCCAGATCATCAGCTCGTTGTGGGAGTTGCGGTTGGTGGGCGCGGCGGTCTGGTCGATGAAGATGTCGTACGTGGCGTCGTAGTACGAGCCGGAGTTCGGGTACGCCGACTGGCTGAACCACGTTGTGTTGTTGGGACTGATGGCGCTGAGCTTCTTGGGGAGCGTGGTCACCGGGGACGTATAGCCCCAGTCCTTGCCGTCGACCATGGCGACGAAGCCGGTGCCGGTCGAGGAGTTCACACCCCACGAGGCGTCGTTGCTGTACCACGTCGAGGCATTGCCGCCGGTCGCGTAGTACTTGAACCAGTACGTCGATGACGCTGCCACTGCGGAGTTCGGCAGGGTGAAGACGAGAGCCAGAGCCGCGAGCAGCGCGGCCCAGCCGATACGGAATTTCATCAGCCCTCCTTCAATGTGTGCTGAGTGGGGGGATCACACAGGAGGAGAAGTCGGTCGTCCTGCCCTGGCGGCAGGGCTACGTCGGTCTCCTCTTCGGGACGGCAGAGACGGAGAGATCGGTGACCGGAAGTCAGACCTCACTTGGGGTCGCCGTACATGACTCCGCGTCCGTTGGTCCCGAAGTAGACGCGGCCGTAAGCCCGGGGGTCTCCGGTCAGAGTGTTGCCGGTCCAGGCGTACTGGTGGCGGTCGTCGTTGATGCGGGCCCAGGTCCGGCCCGCGTCGTCGGACCGGAAGATGCCGCGCACGCCGCGGATCTTTGAACTGGTGTACACAGCGGGGTACTTGGCGCCGGGCGCGGCCTTGCCGAAACCGACGACGTCGCCCTCGTCCACCGCCTCGAACCTGGTGAAGGACGTTCCGGAGTCGGTCGACCGCCAGAGCCCGTACGGTGTGGGGGTGGTGGGCTTGGTGGTGCCGCCGGCCAGCCAGATGTCGCCCTCGTGGCCCGGGACCGGCTTGAACCGGACGTTCCCCGCGGTGGGCAGACCGGTCGCCGCCGTCGCCGTGAAGCTCTTGCCGCCGTCCGTGCTGAGGTAGAAGACGCCGGAGTCGTAGGCGTAGAACTTCGCCGGGTTCACCCGGTCGGAGCGCACGGGGGCCCCGGCCGGCAGCCCCTTCGAAGCCGTCCAGGTGGCTCCGTGGTCGTCGGACCAGCTGACCGGCGCACCGGCCGGTGACCAGACGACCCGCCTTCCGTCGGCGCTGATCGCGACGGCCTGGTCGTCGACCCCGGCCCCGGTGACGCCCGACGGCTCGCTGCCCGAGGGTCTCCAGGTGGCGCCGCTGTCGGTGGAGATGGCGAAGTGCTGGGTCCAGCCGCTGGTGGGGTTCCCGACCCGCACGACGGTGTGGGGCGCCAGCTCGGCGTAGTCCAGGGCCGGGGTGGCGCCGAAGGTCGGGTTGTCGTACATCTTCGTCGCCTTGTTCAGATCCGTGTGCCGGAAGCCGCCGACGTCACCCACGCCGGAGAAGAGGTGTGCCGGGCCGGCGGGCGGGCTGATCACACAGCCGATGGAGCACTCCTCCAGGCCCTGGGCCCGCACCGACAGGTGAACCGTGCCGCCGCTGTCCCAGTCGGTCAGGTTGTTGGCGCCGTAGATCGTCGCGCCGGTTCCGTACATGAAGTGGTCGGAGTCGAAGGGGTCGATCTGGACGGACTCCATCATCCAGCCCAGCTTGGGGGTCATTTCGGGCAGCGACGGGGAGGCGTTCCAGGTCAGCCAGGGGGCGGCCGAGATGTCGATGTCGTAGCGCAGGGTGCGTTCGGGACGCGTGCCCCAGTCCCACGCGCGGGTCCAGCTCGCGCCGCCGTCGGTGGAGCGGAAGAGGATGCAGTCGGGGGACCAGTTGACCTGGGTGGACACCATCAGGGTGTGGGGGTTCTGCCGGTCGATGGTCAGGCCGCTGTAACCGTAGGTGTCGTCGTCACTGGTGGACGGGACCGGGCTGATACGGGTCCAGGTGTCGGTGGTGGTGTCCAGCTTCCACACGTCGCCCTTGGAGCCGTCGTAGGGGCCCGCGGTGTTGCTGGTCGCCAGGTACAGGTGGCCTCCGACGTGGTCGAAGACCGCGTGGTGCGGGATGAAGCCGGTGGGCTGCCCGGGCACGCGTTCCCAGGTCGCTCCCGCGTCGGTGGACCGGTACAGGATGTTGTCGGTGTCGGCGACGGTGACGTAGAGGGTCCGGGTGACTCTGCCCGGCCTGCCGGTGCGCTTGTCGAAGACGACTTGCAGCACGCCCAGGTTGTCGCCGTTGTAGCCATTGGGGTCGCTGGGGTCGGGGACGAAGTTGCCCGCGTTGGGGAAGCCGGTCACCTTCGCGAAGGTCTTGCCGTGGTCGGTGCTGCGCCACAGCCCGTGGCCCCCGCGCACTCCCAGGTAGAGGATCCCGTTGCGGTTGGGGTCGATCACCAGCCGCTCGCCGATGCCCCGGCCGGGCATGTTGCCGCCCAGCCGGAACGGCAGGGGAGTGGTCTTCCAGGTGCGGCCGCGGTCGGTCGAGCGCAGGATCGCCGCCATGGTCGGGTCCCAGTCGGGAAGGGTGTAGGTGCCCGCCGCCAGGTAGACGCGGTCGGGGTCGACCTCGTCGGTGGCGATGCTGATGATGCCGGTGTGTCCGTACTCGTCCCAGCCGATCCAGTCGGTGAGGGGGAGCCACCGCCGGGACGCCGTGTCGAGGCGGTAGGCGCCGCCGATGTCGGTACGGGCGTACACGAGCCCGGGTTCGCGCTGATTGAAGACGATGCCGTGGACGAAGCCGCCGCCGACTATCTCGGCGTTGCGGAAGGTGTAGGGCGCGCGTCGGACCGTGCCGGCCGCGCGGGCGGACGCGGCGGAGGGGGCGAGCACAGGGAGGGCGGCCGCGGCCGCACCGGCGGCCAGCAGTCCGCGGCGGTTCATCTCGATGCTCATGTCGTTGCGGCCCTTCGTATGCGTGGATCCGACCGGCGGGCGGGCCGACCCCGAGTCGTCCGGCCTGAGGTCGGGAAGGCGGGAGCAATCCGAGTCGATGCGCTTCGACGTTTCGGTGACACTAAGGCCGTGTTTCCAGACACGACAACAGGCCGTCCAGGTCACTTTCCGGTAACAGGCGCGGTCGAGGGTGGCGGTGCATCCACTCTTCAAGCGACTTCGTCCGAGGTGAGCTGCACTTTACGAACTCTCGGAGAGGGGCGCCGCCGCTGGAACAACGGCTTGAGACGGCTGGGTCAACTGTGATTGACACATGACTCAACGTCATGTCAACGTCGAAGCGCTTCGACAGCACGACCGTGGGATCGAGGAAAGCCACACGCCGCCCGGGCCCGCAGTCGCCCACCACCGACCTGCCGTTCCGTGACCCTGCGCGACCCCTTGGCTCGATGCGCTCGTCGAGCCTAAGCCGGGAGATCAGGTCGTCGACTGCACGATCTGCATCTCGTTCTGCGCGGCGGTGTCCACTTGGCCGCGATCGTCGGCGGGACGCGTCCACTGCCGCCGCGTTCCCTGCTTCCCGAGCATTGACGCACCTGGTCCGCGCGGATCTATCCTCTGCCTGAAGATGGGCGCCCGCGCTCCGGCCGCGTCGTCGTACCGCCGCACGGCGTGGAGGATCGGGGGCCTCCACGTACCGGAGGAGGGCCGGGGCGGGTATGCGACAGATCGCACGCCATGACGTCGTCTTCGCCGCCGGCACCGCCGGAGAGCATCAACTGACCTGGTCGCAGAAGGCCCATGAACGCGAAGGATGCCATCCCCATCTCCACGGACCCCGCAACAGGAACGTACGGATGGGGCGGGCACTCGACGGCCGACCCGACATGGCCGCGGTGCTGCATGCCTTCGCCGCCGTCATGGCCCACTTCGAGGCGCTGCGCACGCTGTATCCACGGGAAGCGGACGGGCACCCGCGCGCGGTCGTCGTGGCCTCCGGGGTGCTCCAGGTCGACGAGTACGCCTGTGACGCCCGGGCGACGTTCGACGAGCTGAGCGCCTTAACCCTGCGACTGGCCGAGCGCGGATTCGCCCCGGACGACCTGCCGTTACGGGCCGCCGTCATCAGCGTGGACGGCAGACCCATTCATATCGCGCTGTCATTGCATCACTTCTCGGCGGACACGACGGCCGCCCGGATCGTGGCCGAACGCATAGCCCGACTGGCCGCCGATCCGAGCGCCGACCTCGGCTCGGGGTGGCAGCCGCGGCAGATCGCGAGCTTCGAACGCAGTCCCTCGGGGCTGCGGCACGCCCATCGTGTCGACACCCATGACCGGGCCATGCTCCGGCAGTCCGTCATGCCCGAACTCCGGACGCCGGCGAGACACAGTGACACCATCTACAACTTCGTATGCCTCGACTCGGCGGCGGTCGCGCTCGCGGCAGCCCGTCTTGCGAAGCAGTACCGGACCTCCGTGGCCGCCGTCCTGCAAGCCGCATACGCGTGCGCGCTCGCCGAGCTCCTCGGCATCGGCACCTGCGTGTTCAACACCGTGATGGCCAACCGGCAGACCGCCCTCGCCCGCGAGGCGGTGGCCCATGTCGCCGGCAGGGCCCTCGTCCAGGTCGACACGTCCCTGGGCAGCGACCGGTTCCCGGCGCTGTGCCGGGCCGTCGACGCGGCACTCGCGAGATCCTCCTCCGTCAGCCTGCGAGAGCCCGACCGCTACGCCAGATCCCTGGACGAGGTCTCCGCCGAACTGGGGCGCTCCGCCCACAACCCGTACATGGTCAACGTCCGCCCCATAGCGCCCGGCACGCTGATCCGGGCTCGCGCGGACAGGGCACAGCAGGACCTCGAACGAGCCATGGCATCCAGCCGTTACCGGCGATTCCCCAAACCCGTCGACACGTACTCCGGAAAGCTCTGCTTCGATGTGTGGGGTATGTCCGAGACAGCCGGAATCAGCCTCGGGACGGATGCGACGTCGTTCGACGCGACCGATCTCGAACAGATACTCCTCTCCTTCGAGAGACGGCTGGTCAGCGCCGCGATCGGCGGTCACGCCGCACGGAGCGGCTCCTTCGCCGGCGCGTAGAGACGCGACGGGGTGCGGATGGTGCACGTCGAGATCCGGCTCCCTCTGGAGGAACCGGGGCGGGTCGGGGGTGTCTCAAGGGACAGCGCAGGCGGATCCAGCCGCCCCCTGCGGTCCCACAACTCGGCGAGGCACCGATGCCGCAGGCACAGGAGCGAAGACGTCTCCGGGTCGGGCTTCCGTGCCTCGGGAGGTGCGCGCGGCCATCTCCTCGAAGGCCGACGGCATGTGGGCGAGGCTGTCCCGGCCTGAGGCGCAGATGTCCTCCGGCACCCTCACGGTCCTGGGCCGTCCAGCCCCGCAGGGGCAGCCGCACGTATGTCGCGCGGGCTCGCGCCGAGTTCACGGCGGCAGGCCTTGTTGAAGGCCTGGAGGTCGGCGATGCCGACGGCCGCGGCGATGGCGGTGATGGACAGAGTGGAGGACGACAGAAGGTGGCGGGCGCGTTGAAGGCGTCGGTGCCGGATGTACGACACGACCGTGAGGCCGGTTTCGGCACCGAACACGCGCGTCAGGTGTGTGTGGGAGATTCCGACGGCGCGAGCGACGTCCGGTACGGACAACGGGCCGGCCAGGTGTTCCTCGACGTAAGCCTGAGCGGCTGCCACGAAGGGGTGGCGGCGCCCGGCTCCCTCGCCCCTCGACAACTCGGCGATGCGCCACAGAGCGGCCCAGACCTCCGCCGTGGCTCGCGGGGGAGAGGTCGGCATGGCCGTCACGGCGTGTCTGAGCAGATCGCCCAGGCGGGTGCTCCCGGCTGCGGCGTCCTGCATCACCGGAACCACCCGCGCGGTTCCGCCGTCGTGCAACCGAAGGTGGACGTAGAAATGCTCCGACCTGCCCCGATAGTGAAAGTGCACCTCCGTGTTCGGGGGCACCAAGCTGACGTGGCCGGGGCGTATGGGGTGGACCGACTGCCCGAGGGACAGAGCACCTTCGTAGTGGTAGAGGTGCAACTGCCACAGGTCGGGCAGCCGGAAGACGTCGTGGGTGGTGGAGACGCCGTGTACCCCGATGCCGGCAGCGACCACGGTGGGCGCCTCGTCGAGTCGTAGTGTCACGTGCTTCACGAGGATGGAAAATTACCAGCACTGGGCGATTTCAGCCCACGACCGATACGAACAGGGCGCATACGTTCGTCGCATGTCAACCAGCCAGCAACTCCTGACATCCGTTCAGGTGGCGCGCTTCGTCGCGCAGGGATTCCTGCGCCTGGACGGGGTGGTGCCGCAGAAGATCAATGAACGGGCCATCGCGGTCTTGACCGAGGGCCTGCCGGCAGTGCCCTACGGCACTCCGCTGGGCAAGGCGTTCGCACCGGACACCTTCGTCCACGAACTGCTCGCTCTGCCGGTCGTCGCAGGCGCTGTCGAGAGCCTGGTCGGCTCCGAGCCGACCGTCGACCACCATGCGGTTCATGTGCGCGAGCCCCACGAGGGACAGGCGCAGCCGCTCCACGGCGACGCGATCATCGACGTGCGGCCGGACGCGTTCGACATCCAGCTCATGTACTACCCGCACGAGGTGACCGCCGAGATGGGCGGCACCCTCAGTGTGCCCGGAAGCCATCTGCGCAGGATCAACGAGACGGACGTCGGCCGCGTCCAGAACCTCAGGGGGCAGACCCGTCTGACCTGCCCGGCAGGCACGGTCGTTCTGGTGCATCACGGCATCTGGCACAGTGGCCGCCGCAACGACACCGCGGACCGCCGCTACATGTACAAACTCCGCCTCAACCCGACCGTGCCTCAGGTGCGTCTGTGGGACGTCTCCGACCTGCACGACCCTGCTGTGACCGCCGAACTCAACACGTTCTTCCCCTGGTACGAGCAGGCCACGGCCCGACTGGAGATCTACAACCGGGTCCTGCTGTGGCGGGCCTTGACCGGTGACGAGTCGTTCGACGTCGAGTACTGGGTCACGCGCGTCAGCAACCGGCCGACCCTGAGGAGTCACGCATGAGGCAGCAGGTTCTGGTCCTCTATCTTGCGACGTCAGCGCTGGACTCCCACGTGGTGGGCTGGTCCCGGTACGACGGGACCGGCCGGACCCGTCCGACGACCGGCGACAGCGACGAACCGCCCTATCCCACAGGGCTTGCCGCGCTGCAGGACGGGTGGCGCCTGTTCCAGGCCTCCCAACTGCTGCCGCCTCAGTCCGGTCATGAGTACGACGTCTCCTTCCTCAAACACGAGTTCTTCTTCGAGAAGGTGGAGGACGGTTCTCGCCCTTGATACCCAGTGCTCGCGGGAGCCAGCGGCCCGCGTCTCGGAGCACAGCCCGGTCCCATCGAAGTCTTCATCCCCGCGCTGATCTTCGCGATCGTCCTCGAGTTGTCGGTGGACTACGAGGTCTTTCTCGTCTCACGCATCCACGAAGAGTGGATGCGCACCAAAGACCCTTCTCGATCCCTACGTGAAGGACTGGCTTCCACGGGCAAGGTCGTCACGGCCGCCGCGGCCATCATGATGTTCGTCTTCGGCGCCTTCGTCCTCAGCCCCGCCCGTATGCTCCAGCAGTTCGGTCTCGGTCTGGCCGTTGCCATCCTTCTCGACGCCGTGGTCATCTGCTGCCTCATCGTTCCGGCCGTGATGCACATGCTCGGCAAGCGGGCCTGGTGGCTGCCGGCAGCACTGGCCCGAAAACTGCCCAAGGTGTCCATCGAGCGCCCCGAACACAGCTGACCAGCGCCCGGCCCAGCCTCGGATCACTACCAGGACGTCGGCCACGGTGAGCGGACGGGTGGGCTCCTGGCCGGCCGTGTGGTTGTCGTTCACGGTGTCTCCATGAGACCCCTGCCCCAGGGCCCCTCTCGAAAGAGAGGCCCTGGCTGAGCCGAGAGCGGGGGAGTGCTCGGCCACTTGTGACCAGCGTCGCTGACCTGCGAAAGAGCGATCCGTGGGGGACCGGTATCCGGTGTGGCCCGGTGCGGGCTGACACAACGTCCGGATATCGCGTCCCGGCCGGACAGATCGCGCGTCGGCGCGGCCACGATCCGCCGAGATGCTCGGGGGGAGTGCAGCAGACCGAACACCGAGGCCGGGAGACGAACATGACCGCACTGTCGCCGCACCTTCGCCAGGCCACCCCCGTCGTGGCTGCCCGGGGAGAGGGCGTTCACCTGTACGACCAGGACGGCCGCCGCTATCTGGACTTCACCGCCGGCATCGGCGTCACCAGCACCGGGCACTGCCACCCCAAGGTCGTCGCGGCGGCGCAGGAGCAGGTGGGCACGCTGATCCACGGCCAGTACACGACGGTCCTGCACCAGCCGCTGCGACGCCTGGTCGACAAGCTCGGCGAGGTGCTGCCGGCCGGTCTGGACAGCCTGTTCTTCACCAACTCCGGCAGCGAGGCGGTGGAGGCCGCGCTGCGGCTGGCACGCCAGGCCACCGGCCGCCCCAACGTCCTGGTCTGCCACGGCGGTTTCCACGGCCGTACGGTGGCCGCCGCTTCCATGACCACCTCCGGCACTCGCTTCCGCTCCGGGTTCTCTCCGCTGATGAGCGGTGTGGTCGTCACCCCGTTCCCCACGGCCTACCGCTACGGCTGGGACGAGGACACCGCGACCCGCTTCGCCCTGCAGGAACTGGACTACACCCTCCAGACGATCTCCTCGCCCGCCGACACGGCCGCGGTCATCGTCGAGCCAGTGCTGGGCGAAGGCGGCTACGTCCCCGCGAACCGGGCCTTCCTGGAGGGCCTGCGGGAGCGGGCGGATCGCCACGGCTTCCTGCTGATCCTCGACGAGGTACAGACCGGCGTCGGCCGCACCGGCCGCTTCTGGGGCCACGACCACTTCGGGGTCACGCCCGACATCCTCGTCACCGCCAAGGGCCTGGCCAGCGGATTCCCGCTGTCCGGCATCGCCGCCTCCGAGGAGCTGATGACCAAGGCGTGGCCCGGCTCGCAGGGCGGCACATACGGCGCCAATGCCGTCGCCTGCGCCGCGGCCTGCGCGACGTTGGACGTCGTCCGCGAGGAGAAGCTGGTCGAGAACGCCGAGGCAATGGGCAAGCGGCTGCGTGCCGGCCTGGAAGCGGTGGCCGACCGGACCCCGGGCATCGGCGACGTCCGCGGCCTCGGCCTCATGCTGGCCACCGAGTTCGTCACCGAGGACGGCAGCCCCGACCCCGACACCGCCGCCCGCGTACAACGGGCGGCCGTCGAGGAAGGCCTGCTCCTGCTGCTGTGCGGAGCCTGGAACCAGGTCGTACGCATGATCCCGGCGCTCGTCATCGACGAGACCGCGGTGGACGAGGGCCTCCAGGCATGGGCGAACGCGGTCGAGGTCGGCACCTCGGGAGCGGCACGGCGATGACGGACCCCGCCACGGCCCTGGAGCCGCTGGTCGCGCGGCTCGCCGAGAGCGCTCCCGGCCTGCGGGTGGAGACCGGCCCCGGCTCCACCGGCGTCTACGCCTACGACGCCTCCAACTACCGGGTCCCGCCGAGGGCCGTGGTCTTTCCCCGCAGCGCCGACGACGTCGTCGCGGTGCTGCGGGCCTGCCGCGAGGCGCACGTACCCGTCACCGCGCGCGGCGGCGGCACCAGCATGGCGGGCAACGCGGTCGGGCCCGGTGTCGTCCTGGACTTCTCCCGCTACATGAACCGGATCCTGGACATCGACCCGGTGGCACGCACCGCGCGCGTCGAGGCCGGAGTGATCCTGGACGCGCTGCGCGACGCGAGCGCACCGCACGGGCTCACCTTCGGCCCCGACCCGTCCTCGCACAGCCGCTGCACCCTCGGCGGCATGATCGGCAACGACGCCTGCGGCAACCGGTCGGTGCGGCACGGACGCACGAGCAGTCACATCGAGGCGCTGGAGATCGTGACGGCCGACGGCGTGCGGGCCGTCGCCGACCGCACCGGCCTGCGCGCCGCCGACCCGAACGACACGGACGCCGTCGAGCGAGTCACCCGCCTCGAAGCGGACGTACGCCGCCTGATCGAGGCCAACCTGGCATCGATCCGCACCGAACTGGGCCGCATCCCGCGTCAGGTCTCCGGCTACCAGCTGCACCACCTGCTGCCCGAGCACGGCTTCGACATGGCCCGCGCACTGGTGGGCACCGAGGGCTCCTGTGCGGTCGTCACCGCGGCGACGGTCCGCCTGGTGGCGACCGCGCAGGCCTCCACCCTCCTCACCCTCGGCTACGGCGACGTCGTCGACGCCGCCGAGGACATCCCCGAGATCCTGCGCTGGCACCCCACTGCCGTGGAAGGCATGGACGAGGCGATCGTCGCCACCATGCGCGCCCGGCGTGGTCCGGACTCCGTCACCGGGCTGCCCGAGGGGCGGGCCTGGCTGTACGTGGAGCTCGACGGCGAAGACCAGGGCGCGGTCGACGCCCGCGCCGCCGAACTGCTGGACGTACTCAAAGCCCGGGGCCGGATGACCGGCGGGCGGGTCGTGCTCAGCCCGGCCGAGCGACGTTCGCTGTGGCGGGTCCGCGAAGACGGCGCCGGGCTGGCAGCCCGGCTGGTCGACGGCGGGGAGTCCTGGCCCGGCTGGGAGGATTCGGCCGTCGCGCCCGAGCACCTGGCCGCCTACCTGCGCGACTTCCGCAAGCTGCTGGCCGCGCACGGCCTGACCGGCGTGCTCTACGGCCACTTCGGTGCGGGCTGCGTGCACGTGCGCATCGACTTCGATCTCGCCACGGACGCAGGCCGGGCTGCCACTCGCCGCTTCCTCGCCGAAGCCGCGGCCCTGGTCGTCGAACACGGCGGAACCCTGTCAGGTGAACACGGCGACGGGCGGGCCCGCGGCGAGCTGCTGGAGGTCATGTACAGCCACCGGCTGATCCGGGCGTTCGCCGCCTTCAAGGAGATCTTCGACCCGGAGGGGCTGCTCAACCCCGGAGTCATCGTGGCCCCGGCCCGCCTCGATGCTCACCTCGCGCTGCACACGCCCGAACTCCTGCCCGTCGACACGCTCTTCACCTTCCCGCACGACCAGGACGGCTTCGCGGGCGCGGTGCGCCGCTGCGTCGGCGTCGGCCGCTGCCGCAGCGACACGGGCGGCGTCATGTGTCCCAGCTACCGGGCCACGGGGGAGGAGAACGACTCCACGCGGGGCAGGACCCGTCTCCTCCAGGAAATGGTGCGGGGCGGGACCGTCCAGGACGGCTGGCGCTCGACCGAGGTCAAAGACGCCCTCGATCTGTGTCTTTCCTGCAAGGCGTGTTCCAGCGACTGCCCGGTCGGCGTTGACATGGCCACGTACAAGGCGGAGTTCCTGCACCAGCACTACAAGGGCAGGCTCCGGCCCCGCTCCCACTACTCGCTGGGCTGGCTGCCCGTGACCTCCGTGCTCGCCGGATACGCCGCCCGCCCGGTCAACGCGCTACTGCGTGGACCGGTCGGGAAGCTGCTCGCCCGCCTCGGCGGCGTGACCACGAAGCGCCGGATCCCGGCCTTCGCCTCCCGCTACGCGCTACGCCGGACCCTGAGCACGGCCAAGACCGGTGATCCGGCGAAGGCCCTGCTCTTCGTCGACAGCTTCACCCGCGCCTTCCGCCCAGAGGTGGCCGGTGCGACGGGCCGTGTACTCGCCGACGCCGGCCTCCCCTGCACGGCGGAAGAAGGCCTGTGCTGCGGTCTGACCTGGGTCAGCACCGGCCAGCTGTCCCTCGCGCGCCGCGTCATGGCCCGTACGGTCGCCCGGCTGGACAACGGCGACGACCGGCCCATCGTGGTGGCGGAACCCAGCTGCGCCGCAGCGCTCAAGCGTGACGTGCCCGAACTGCTCGGCACCGACGCCGCCCAGCGCGTCGCGGCCCGCGTCCACACCCTTACCGGCGCCCTGAGCGACCTCGCCGCGCCCGGCTGGACGCCGCCCGAGCTGCCGGACAGCGTCGTCCTGCAGACCCACTGCCACGAGTACGCCACCTTCAAGGGCCATCACCCCCGCGACCTGCTCGGCCGTCTCGGCGTACGGAACGTCGACGAGGCCGAGGGCTGCTGCGGACTCGCCGGGAACTTCGGTTTCGAGACCCAGCACCACGACACCTCGATGGCCGTCGCCGAACTGGCCCTGAAGCCGCGCCTCGACGACATCGACCAGGACACGCCGACGGTCGTCGTGGCCGACGGCTTCAGCTGCGCCACCCAGATCGACCACCTCGCCGGTGACCGAGGCATCCGCGCCCTGCACCTAGCGGAACTGCTCGACCCCGCCGCCGATCAACCAGGAGGAACCTCATGACCGAGACACCCACGCAGTTGTTCATCGGCGGTGCCTGGGTGGACGCCGCGGACGGAGCCACCATGCCCGTCGACGACCCCGCTACCGGCGACGTCCTCTGCCATGTGGCCGACGCCGGCCCGAAGGACGCCGGGCTCGCCGAGGAAGCGGCCGTGCAGGCGCAGGAGGAGTGGGCCCGGACGGCACCCCGCGTGCGCAGCGAGATCCTGCGCCGTGCCTACGAGATCGTCGTCGAGCGCACCGACGAGCTCGCCCACCTGATGACGTCCGAGATGGGCAAGCCGCTGGCCGAGGCCAGGGGAGAGGTGGCGTACGCGGCCGAGTTCTTCCGCTGGTTCTCCGAGGAGGCCGTCCGCATCGACGGCGGCTTCGGCACCCTGCCGGATGGCCGCAACCGGATGCTGCTCTCCCGCCGCCCGGTCGGCCCCTGCCTGCTGATCACCCCGTGGAACTTCCCGCTGGCCATGGGCACCCGCAAGATCGGCCCGGCCGTCGCGGCCGGCTGCACGATGGTGCTCAAGCCGGCCCCGCAGACCCCTCTGTCCAGCCTGGCCCTCGCCGCGATCCTCAAGGAGGCCGGGCTGCCGGACGGCGTGCTGAACGTCGTCACCACCTCCCGTGCGGGGGAGGTGTGCGAACCGCTCCTGCGCGGCGGGCGGATCCGCAAGCTGTCCTTCACCGGTTCCACGGCCGTCGGGCAGCTGCTGCTCGCCCAGAGTGCGGAGGCGGTCGTACGGACCTCCATGGAGCTGGGCGGCAACGCGCCGTTCATCGTCTTCGAGGACGCCGACCTGGACAAGGCCGTGGACGGCGCGATGATCGCCAAGATGCGCAACATGGGCGAGGCGTGCACGGCCGCCAACCGCTTCTTCGTGCACCGGTCGGTGGTCGATGAGTTCGGGAGGCGGCTGGCCGAGCGGATGGGCGCGCTGGTCGTGGGGCCCGGCACACGGGACGGTGTCGATGTCGGCCCGCTGATCGACCGGGCCGGACGGGCCAAGGTGGAGGACCTGGTCGCCGACGCGGTGGAGCGCGGTGCCCGGGTGCTCGTCGGCGGCCGTACCCCTGAGGGACCGGGCTGCTTCTACCCCCCGACCGTGCTCACGGATGTCTCGGCCGAGAGCCGTCTGATGGACACGGAGATCTTCGGCCCGGTCGCGGCGATTCTCACCTTCGACGACGAGGACGAGGTCGTCCGGCGCGCCAACGACACCCCCTGGGGGCTCGTCGGCTACGTCTTCACCGAGGGCCTCGACCGTGCCCTGCGCGTCAGCGAACGCCTGGAGGTCGGGATGGTCGGCCTCAACACCGGTCTGGTCTCCAACCCGGCCGCGCCCTTCGGCGGCGTCAAGCAGTCCGGGCTGGGCCGCGAGGGTGGCCGCGTCGGGATCGACGAGTTCCTGGAGTACCAGTACCTGGCCGTGCCCGTGCGGTGATCTGCGCCCGGTGTTCCTGCCCGCCACCTGCCCCGGCGTCCCCCTCAGTGCAGGTGGCGGGCGGTGATCTCTGCCGCGGTGTCGGTCACGAGCTTGCCCGATTCGGCGAGCCGTCCGGGCTCGAAGCGGGAGTCGGGCAGGGAAACGGACACGGCGGCCACCGGCATGCCGTCGCCGTCCAGCACCGGTGCCGCGATGGCAGACACCCTGAAGGTACTGGTTGTGGTTGACGGCGTGGCCGCGCTTTCTGACGCGCTGGAGCTCGGCCCGCAGCTGCGCCGGGCTGGTGAGGGTCTCCACGCCGTAACCCACCAGCGTGCCCGCGGCGGCCTCGTCGACGTCGGACTTCGTCAGATGGGCGAGGACCGAATGCCATGCGGCCGTGGCGTGCAGGGGCGAGGTGTCGCCGATCGCGTGGAAGGTGCGTACGGCGCGGTCGCAGTCGACGCGGTCGACGACGACCATGTCACCCCGGGCCGCCGGGCGCAGGCAGGTGCCCGCCGGCGCTGGGCTCGAACCCTGCCAGCATCTGCTCCAGTGCCGCCTGGTCCGGCCCCACGAACGCCGGTTCCCCGGCTGCCGATCCGAGCGTGTCGATCATCGACGTGGTGATCCGCGAAGCCGGTGGCAGATGCGTGGAGAGGACGAGCTCCGGCTCCCTGTCCCGCAGCGACTGGAAGGTGCCGAGGAACTTCTCGACATTCACGTTGTGCACCCACGGGCTGTCGACGGTGGCCCACAGCAACTGCGAGGCCCGCAACTCCTCCACGCCGACCGCACCGACGTCATCGGCGTGTGCCAGTTCGGCACTGGGCATCGGCCCACCGAAGCAGTCGGAGCTGAAACAGACGCCCGACCGGTCGTCGAAGAGGCCGACCGTGGCCGGGTTGTCGAACAGCGGGGGCCTGAACGCTGTGAGCGTGCGGTCGCCGACATCCAGACGCTGGCCCGGGTTGATCAGATACAGGCGATCGAGCGGCAGCGGCCGCTCACAGGACATCAACCCGGCGGACAGGAACGTGGTCACGACACGCGCCTTGGGCGCCGCGGCCAGCAGATCGAAAATCCCACCCGTGTGATCACGATCCGGGTGCGTCAGCCAGAGCCATCGCACATCGGCGGGATCCAGCACGGAACCAAGAACCTCCAGGAAGTTCCGGTCGGGGAGCCCAAGCCCTGTGTCGATGACGACGGGCTGCGAGGCGAGCAGTACAAAGGCGTTCACCGGGAGGTGGCCGATTCCCGGCACCTCAATGCTGTCATTGAGAACGCTGATGTCCGGGCGGACCTTGTGAACCGGCATGTCGCATCTCCATGCCCCCAGAATGGTGATCGCGCCGCGGCCCGCTCGTCCCATCATCTGTCGCTCCCTCTGGCCTCGCATCCTGGCCACGGCATCAGGCAGACGCCGTTAGGGGCACATGGCAGCGCAGGCTCGCCGGCACCGGCGTCTCCTGGCCGATCGGTATGGCCAAGACCGATGGCGGTCACCTGAAAGCGGTTCGACCGTCAGTGGTCTGCAGGCGTGCGGCCATCGCGTGGCTGCACGCCACGTAACGGCCGCCACAACTAGGCGGGGGCGTTGCCACAGACGCCCCTCACGGTCGGAACAAAGCCTTACCGCCCACCCTTCGCTCAGCGTCTACGGGCTGCTCAAAGTCACGATCCAGGCGGCACGCGGCGGCGACACCCGCTGGTGCCGGCAGCGCGCCGTGCTGCGCTCCGTGTCCACATACCACTCCGTCACCCACACCTGGCACTCGGGTCGGCGCGCTCGACCTGACGAACGTGGACGAGCTGCAGGCCCTCTTCTACGCAGCCCGCACATTCGGAAGCGACCTCCGTCTCGAGCCGGCGCCGGTCCCGACCTTGTGGGCGGGCACGGCCTTGACCGGCGACGCG
Source organism: Streptomyces sp. NRRL S-646 (assembly GCF_000720765.1). Classification (GTDB taxonomy): domain Bacteria; phylum Actinomycetota; class Actinomycetes; order Streptomycetales; family Streptomycetaceae; genus Streptomyces. Next base: position 167,225 of record NZ_JODC01000016.1, on the reverse strand, counting down.
GAAGCGGCCGTCCTGCCCATCATCAAGGCAGACGAAGTCCGAGCATCGACAGGGAATTGACGGCGCCTGAGCATCAGGCGCGCTCGGTTCCCACCTTCGACTTGATGTATTCCGATATCGGAATACGATGGCTGTCATGGCACGAGCAGCGACGACGTCGGACGTGTTCAACGCGATCGCCGAGCCGCAGCGCCGGGACATCCTGGCGCTGTTGCGGACGGGCGAGCGGCCGGTGAGCGGCCTGGCCCGGGAGCTGGGGATGAGTCAGCCGGGGGCGTCCAAGCATCTGCGGGTGCTGCGGGAGGTGGGGCTGGTGCGAGTCCGCGGGGCAGGCAGGCAGCGCCTGTACGGCCTCGACGCCCGCGGGCTGCGGCCGGTCCACGAGTGGGTCGGCGGGTTCGAGCGGTTCTGGAACGAGACTTTCGACCGGCTGGACACCTACGTGCAGGACCTCAAGCAGACACGGCAGGAGGAATGACCGATGACAGAGGCACGGCAGGAAACGCCGGCGGAGCCGCCGGCGGCCGACCGGGAGATCGTGATCTCCCGGGTCATCAACGCCCCACGGGAGTTGGTGTTCGAGGCATTCACCGAGGTCCGGCACCTGTCGCGATGGTGGGGTCCGGAGGGATTCACCACCACCACGCGGTCCTTCGAGTTCCGCGAGGGCGGGGAGTGGGACTTCGTGCTGCACGGGCCGGACGGGACCGACTACTTGGAGTGGATCCGCTGGCTGCGGATCGTCCCGCCGGAGCGGATCGAGCTGCTGCACGGTGAGTCCCGCGACGACCCGAACGCCTTCGAGTCGGTCCTGACCTTCGCGCTGGACGACGCGGCGACCCGGATCGTGATGCGCACGGTGTTCCCCACCAAGGAACTGCGCGACGAGGCGGTCGAGAAGTACCACGCGATCGAGGGCGGCCGGCAGACCCTGAGCAGCCTGGCCGCCTACGTCAGCGACCTCGCCCGGAAGGGGGCGCAGGACTGATGGCCGGCACGGTGTTCTTCAGTGTGACGATGTCGCTGGACGGCTTCATCGCGCCCGAATCGCTGCCCGTTGACGACTTCTTCGCACCCGACCGGCAGGACGACCCGCAGGTCCAACGCTGGATGGCGCAGTGGGCGGAGCTGCAGCAGTGGGTCTTCCCGCTGCGGTTCTTCCGGGAGAACCTGAAGCTCGGCGAAGGCGGCGAGGAGAGCCGCGACAACGACATCGCGCGGGAGACGTTCGAGCGCACCGGCGCGAGCGTCATGGGCAAGCGCATGTTCGACCTCGGCGAGCAGGCATGGCCCAAGGAAGCGCCCTTCCACACCCCGGTCTTCGTCGTCACACACGCCAGGCGTGACCCGTGGGAGCGTCCCGGCGGCACCACGTTCCACTTCGTCAACGACGGCATCGAGCACGCCCTCGACCAGGCCCGCGCCGCCGCCGGCGACCGCGACATCCGCATCGCCGGCGGCGGCGCGACGATCCTGCAGTATCTGAACGCCGGCCTGGTCGACGAGTTCACGATCACGCTGTCACCGGTGCTGTTCGGCGCCGGCACGCGCCTGCTCGACGGCGTGGACGCGTCCAGGGTCGCGCTGGAGCCGGTCCGTTCGGAGTCGTCGCCGCGGGTGACGCACCTGACCTACGCCGTGCACCCACGGTAGCCGCGCCACCACTCACCTGGCGACCCGAGCACCCACGGCGCCCACACCTGAAGCAGCACGCGATCACAGCCCACTGTGACCAGCCCATTCATGGAGCCATCAGCGACGTGCTGCGGCGCTCCGGCAGCAACTGTGACATAGGCAATCCGGCGGCTGAATTCCTGTAGTGTTGGGCGGCGTTGGGTTGGCTGAGCGTGGGTATTCGCCATTTGCGCGGAGGGTGAGGGGTCGGGGTGCCGGAGAGGAATATTGATTTCGGCGCTTTCGGGGCGCGTGGGATCAAGGGGCATGAGGCCGTGGCACGTCAGCTCGACGCTCTCGCGAATTTCATCTCCACTCCGATTACGCAGCGGCGTGGGCTGCTGGCGCGATTGCACTACCTCATCCGTACCGACCATGCGCGCGCCGCCGCGCGTGAGGCGGGTCTCACGGTCACCGACCGCACGGTCAGGACATGGCTCGACGGCAGGCGGACCCCTTCGAAGAAGAACCTGGAGCGCATTGAGGCCGCGTACTACACGGTGCGGCGTCGCAACGTGGCCCGCTACCTGCTCGACCGCCTCAACAAGCAAGGACGCGGCACCCGCGTCGAGTTCCACCCGCTCAATCAGTCCCAGGTCCCGCGACCGCGGCAACGCGAGCTCAGCTTCAGGACCCTCAACGTGCGCCACTGGGACCGCATCGTGGAGGCCTGGGCCGCAGACGATGGCGAGGCATTGGACGATGCCTGGGTGAGCGACGCTGTGGTCGACCTGGGCAGCGAGTGGGGTCAGTACGAGTACGTCTCGAACATCGGTTTTGCAGCCTGATTCTGTTGCAGGATCTCAAAATTGACTTCATTTTCTCACCGACCCCTTCGACTGGCCTTTCCTTTATGAAGGGAAGATGAGACTGGCCGTTTGGGTGGTTGTCGTGTCGAGGCTCAGGCGATGGTGTCGATCGTGAAGTTCTGACGCGAGGGGCTGTTGGCATCGGTCGACGGCTGCGCTTCTCCGTGCCGAAGCGGACCGTCCACGCCGACCGTCGCTGAAGTGCTACCACTTCAAGCGCGGCGTCAACGGGCTGAATGCGGTTCACGACCGGGCCGTGGGCATCGGACAGATGGTCATGCCGGGCACCTCGCGCGAGTCCCTGCACATCCTGGACGCGCTGCTGAAGCTCGACGCCGAGGGGAAGCCGGAGACGGTCGCCACCGACGACGCCTTGTATCGCGGCCTCGTGGTCGAGCTGTTCACAATGCTGGGCCACGACTTCTCGCCCTCGGGGCGCTCGGCCTGGTCCTTGATGCCACCCTGCTCTGGACGACCCGCTGCCTCGACGCCGCCTTCGGCCATCGGCGGGTTCTGCCGCCCGAGTTGCGGGAGCATGACGTGCTGGACGAGGACGTGGCCCGGGTCTCCCCGCTGAAGCACGCCAACCTCAAGTGCCGGGGCCCGCTACCGCTTCGCCGCCCGTCCGCCACGCGAGGGCCTGCACCCAAAGCATTGCCGCTGGCAGGCAGCGGCAGGGCACTGGGGCTCCGGCTGCGGGATTCGCCAGGATGACGTGTCAGAGCATGGCGAGCCGGTCCACCAGCAACTCCACCCTCCACTCGGTGTGCTCCGGCGGCAGCCGTCCCGCCCGCGTCAGGGTGGCAAGGCCGTGCAGGGCCGCCCAGAACGCCTCGGTGAACAGCCCGGGATGGACGCCGTCCCCGGCGACCTCGCCGAGGCTCTCCAGCAGGGCGGCGAAGGCGTCCTTGAGAGGTTGTGGGGTGTCCTCCTGCGCGTACGCGAGGCCGCCGTCGAGCTGGAACAAGGCGTCGTAGACCGCGGGGTTGCGTGCGGCGAAGTCGAGGTAGGCGTGGGCGAGGGCGGCGACCCGTTCGCGCGGGCCGTCCGCGGCGGCGGTCGCGGCGCGTACCGCGACTGCCATTTCGGCGGCGCCCTGGAGGGCGACGGCACCGATGATCTCCCGTTTGCCGCGGAAGTGGCTGTAGAGGACGGGCTGGCTGTACTCGATGCGCTCGGCGAGCCGGCGGGTGGTGACGGCGTCCCAGCCCTGTTGCTCGGCGAGTTCGCGGGCCGTCGCCACGATGAGGCGCTCGCGCTCCGCCCGTTCGCGCTGCTTGCGTTCCTGTACCGACATGATTCGATCCTAGCACCGCTAGACAATCGAGCGGCAGCAGTACTAGCGTTGCCTCATCAGCTAGCAACGCTAGATTCTGGAGGGGTCGTCATGCTCAGCGCACTCGAGGTCGTCACCACCGTGGCCGTCGGCGTGATGGTGGGGGTGGAGTTCTCCGTCGCCTTCGTCATGAACCCGATCTTCAACGCACTCCCGGAGGACAGTGACCAGCTCGCCCGAGCCCACGGGGGCCGGATGCTCGGCGCCGTGATGCCGTTCTGGTACATCGGCTCCCTCGTCCTCGTCGGCATCTGGGCCGCCGTCGGGTGGCACCACCACGGCACCGGCCTCGTAGTCACCGCCGCCGCACTGCTGATCCTCAGCGTGATCATGTCGCTTCTGCTGCTCGTCCCGATCAACAACCGCAACAAGACATGGACCCCCGAGAACCGGCCCGCCGACTGGAAGGAGCAGATGAACCGCTGGGACCGCTTCCACTACGTCCGCGTCGCCGTCATCATCGCCGCCTTCGCCCTGCTGGTCGCCGCCCTCACCTGAGCCCGCGGGCCGATACCGCCCGGTCGTCGGCCGAACCGCTCGACGGTGCGCCCGAAGTGTGGCAGCGCCATCTCCATCTGCATCCAGGACCCGCACACCCACACCCTCGAAATCCGCTGGTACTCCACAGGCCGCGGGCGCCGGCGACACCCACTGACCGATAGCGAGAGGAAGTGCCGAGAATGGCCGAGTTGCGCAGTCTCGACCCGAATACGCCGATGTTCACGCAGTTCAAGGAGAAAACCGGGCCCATAGTCCTGGCCAATACCTTCGTCGTTCCGAAGGGGAGGACTGAGTCGTTCCTGGCCCTCTTTCGGAGGCAGGCGGAGTTCATGAAGGCTCAGCCGGGATTTGTCTCCCTGCAGATGCACAAGGGAACGGCGGACAGCCGGCTTCTGATGAACGTCGCGGTCTGGGAGTCGACAGAGGCGCTCGCCACGGCGTTCGGCAGCCCGGACTTCCAGCGCATGGCCGCCGAGTTCCCCGACGACATCGTGTCGTACCCGCACATCTTCGAGCAGATCGACGTATGACACGGCAGCTGCAGCCGGAGGAGGGCAGCTGGAGAAGCCCCGTCCTCCTCCGGGCGTCACGCATCCATCTGCTTGAGGCAGTTGACCACTGTGGCTGCCACTCCTGTTCCGGGTCGATCTGGATGCGGACGTCGTCCTGTTCAGGCAGGCCCAGCACGAGCGCACTACGGCCACGTTGGCCAGGCCGGGCGCCGCGGTTCCGGCGTGGGCGGCGACCGCCGATCACCGGCAGCCGGTCCTGCTCGACCAAGTCGACGACGAGGAGGCCATCCTCCTTGTGCTTGCGGCCGAGCACATCACCGAAGAGGAACGGGCCTGCCTGAGTCACCACCTGCTGACCAACACGCCCAAGCTCGCCCTCTGCGGCCTCGTCCTGGAGGACGCGAACCTGGCCGAGCGCGCCGTGCTCCGGTCCGCCCTCCCCGCGCCGGTACGCGGCATCCGCCACGTCATCGGCCGCCCTCGCTACGCCCGCCACGTCAGCCGGGTCCGCGCCACCTGACCAGGCCCCATACGACTCAGCTCACCAAGCTCACCAAGACTCGCAGGGAGAAGAACAATGTTGCTGAAGAAGATCAACACCGTCCTGGCCGCCGCCTTCGTCCTCTTCATCCTCTGGTTCGGGACGGAGTTCATCCTGAGCCCGGAGACGACGGCGCCGACCTTCGGCCTGCCGAGCTGGCCGTCCGGCGATGGCGGCGGCTTCCTGATCATCAAGGGAATCCGCGACGTGGTCCTGGCCCTGGTCCTGGGCATCCTGCTGGTGACGGGCCACCGCCGGGCGCTGGGCTGGGTGCTGCTGGTGGAGGCCCTCGCCGCGTACGGCGACATGACCACCGTGCTGGCCCACCACGGCTCCGTGGCCACCGCACTCGGCGTCCACGCCTTGACCGCGACACTGATGGTGGTCAACGGCCTGCTGATAATGCGCGAGACCCGCAAGGTCGCGGCCGCTGCGGCAACGCCCGCCCCGCGGCCCGCCTGACGCCATCTTGGCGCGTGCCTGTTGGCCTGTCAGCGCCCTCCGGGCGCAGCGAGGCGCACGATCTTCTTCCGGGGGCGGCGGCCTGGTCTCATGCCCCCGGGAGGGCGCAGCGCGGCCTTCTGCCTCGCGCGGCAGAAGAGGCGAATGCTGCTCTCGCCCAGGCCTCGGGCCTGACCTTCTTCGGGCAGTTCTGCCTGATTGCCGACTGTGCGAATGGGGAGCTGGCAGCGATGCCGGCACGCAACTGGCAACAGCACAGCGAGGCGATGGACGACTTCCTCGACCGGGCCCACGCCCTTGGCCCGCCAGTTGTCGCTTGGGCGTTCGTGTGGCCGTTGGCGGGTTGGGTCTGATCTTCAGTGGCGCGGGTGTGTGGTGAGGGGGTTGTTGGAAGCCTGTACATGCCTGTGCTGTCGGCCTGTGTGTCGTGCTGTCGGCCTGGCGTGTGAGGGCGTCGGGGTGGTTGGGGTTGGGTGGCGATGTGTCTGTTGGGGGTGGTGGGTTGGGATACTACGGTCGTGGATGGTGGGGTGTGGGGCAGTGGTGGGGGATCGGCGATGGCCGTGTCTGCAGGGGCCGCGTCGGTAAACGACGGGGGCTGGGTGTTGCGTGGTGCAGTGGCGACGGATGTTGAGGTGATCGCGGAGTTGCGGGCGGCGGTCATGCGCGCGGACTTGGAACGTCTGGGGCGCTATGACGAGCACCGGGTACGGCAGCGGTTGCGGGACTCCTTTTCCGTGCAGCACACGTGGGTCATCATGCTCCACAGTGAACTGGCAGGATGCGTCACGGTCCGGCCGGTCGGAGGCAGGCAGTGGCTGGAGCATTTCTACCTGGCTCCGCACTGTCAGGGCCGGGGGCTGGGGTCGGCCGTGTTGCGCACGGTACTGGAGCGAGCGGATGCGCAGGGCATGACCGTGGGCTTGAACGTCCTGCAGGGGAGTGCTGCCCGGCGGCTCTATGAACGTCACGGATTCGTCATGGAAGCCGAGGACCGGGTCGACGTTTTCATGATGCGTCCACCGGGGGCGATGGCGGGCACCTCTGTGGAAGCCTGAGTTGTGACGGTGCGAGGGGCTCGCCGCGGCTGTGTTCTGCGGACGGTCACCGTCCGTGCGCGGGCCATATAGCTTTTCCCCGCACAAGCACGCCGCGGTCCGCACATGGACCGCCGGCAACGACGTCGAACTGGTCTTTCTGCCGACCTACGGCTCCTGGCTGAACTGGATCGAATCGGAGTTCGCGGCCCTGCGCTACGTCGCGCTCAACGGCACCGACCACCGCTCTCACGACGAACAGAACGCCGCCATCGCCGCCTACATCCGCTGGCGCAACGCCCGCACCGAGCCGAAGACCAACTTCGCCCCTGATTCGGCATCCGTACTTGGACTCAGTACCCGGTCAAGGCTGCATGAGGAGTCCACCAGGATTCTGCCGCTGCGCATGCAGCGCCATCATCGAGGCGGACACTGATCCGGTCTGAGCCGTCACCCCGAGACGGGCATGACCAGCGTGTTCACGAAGTCCACGGCGCCTTCCCGCTGGTAGAAGCGCAGGGCACCTGCGTTGCCCGCGATGACGGAGACCTTCATGACCTGGACACCCGACCCGGCGAGACGCTCGCGCGCGGCCCTGACAAGGGCCTGCCCAACTCCGGCACCTCGAGCTTCGTCATCGACCACGAGGGTTTCCAGCACACCGACTTGGTCCCCCCACTGCCATGAACCAGGGGCGTCGAGGACGCGCACAACCGCATAGCCGAGCAGTTGGGACCCATCCCGAGCAACCAGTACCGCGGCAAGCGGCTCCCGCAGCCATTCGAGGTACTGTCCCCGCCGCAGACGCCACGAGTCCTCGGGCGAGCGAACCCCGCCGAGAGCCGTCAGGTGTGCGGCCTCCCGACTGTGGTGGGCCAGAAGCTGCCCCCAGAGGTGCTCGAGGCAGTCCACCTCGGAAGCAGCTAGGCCGTCGATCACGGGATTCATGCCAGGAAGCGTAGCCAGGGAAAGCTCCTCGGCCCCAATCGATTACCTGGCTAACCATCCGAGCAGAGCCACTAGTCAGTCCTCGCCAACCTGGATCAGCACGGCGAAACAGTGGCCGTCGGTGCCGGCGACGAGGCTTTCGAAGGTGCAGCCGGAGATGTCCGTCAAACTGTCGCTGTCGCAGTTGGACCACCATTGAGCCCGTTTCAACTTGAAGTTGCAGGTCACTGGGCTTGCGTGGGTTGAGGCTGGGATGCTCGTGGTGGTCGTGGGCATGATCGGTAGCAGGTGATCGTCTGCCGCGGGGCCTCTTCACCGGAATGGCGGTCCTGGGTTCGAGTGGCTCGTGGGCTCCGCGGAGATCCTGGCGGGAAGGGGCTGCTGCTGGTGGATGTACTGGTCTGGTGATGGAGTGGAGGGTCGTGCTGGCCGACCGCGCCGAGCGGTTGCGTAAGGGGCTCGCTGAGATCGATGCCGAGGTGGCCCGGCTGGATGCCGCCGAGGTGGTGATCGGGCAGTTCATTGAGGCCGAGCGGAGGGGCAGGCCGATGACCGCGTCATGGCCGAGGAGTTGGAACGGGTCGCGGCCACTCCGGGGGCTGGCGGGATGCTTCTGGTCCCGCACCGCTAGCCAAGCATGGACGAGAGCGTGTTGCCCGCTGGCTACCAGGCAATCAGGAAGATCGTGGCCGCAGCCTCGGAGCCTGTCCGGGCCAAGGACGGCAGTATCCAGTTCGGCAAGGGCAGCGGGCCCGGGCAGGTCGAGCCGCCGCGACAGGCTCAAGCGCCTGGCGGACCGGGGCCGGCTGCACCGCACTCCCGCCGGCCGCTCCGCCCACGCTGCGCCGACGCGTGCCCACGAGGCTGGCCGGGTCATGGGTCGATCACCGTAGAGAGCGGCCACGGTCGGAGCAGCCTCCGGCGGGGGCGCTCAGGCTCCGAGATGGTGGGGGCGCCGCTCGGGAGGTGCCGGCGAGGGGTGGCATGCGCGGGGTGCTTCCATCCCGCCTGCCGTCGACCCAGGCAGAGCCGAGCAGACGTGGCTCATGGCGTCCAGGTCGTTCGTACAGTGGCGCGCTCCACCTGGACGCCCTGAACCACGCCCGCTCCACGGTGTGTCGGCCGACGGCAGACGGCATGGGAGCTGGGGAAGGTGGTGGGTTGAGGTGACCTGTGATGTGGCGAGGAGTTCTGTCGACAGGAGGTCCGCACCCTGATCGAGGCCCGTGCCGACTAGTCGCCGGGGGTGGTGACGCATGGATGGTGCACGCATCCGCCCGGCGGCAGGGCATGGATCACCCAGTGGATCCCGAACGCCACGGCCGCCGCGGCCGCCAGGAAGACCAAGACATGGGCCGCTCTGGCCCACCAGGCGTCCCACAATCTGACAGTCACCGCCAGGAACCCGACGACCAGCAACGAGATGCTCACGGCGGCTATGACGAGACCTGATATGAACAGCTGATACATGGTTGCGTCCAAGAAAGTCGTGTACGGATTCGACCGGTTCATCACCGGCCGACGGGCGACCCGCGGCCATCCGCTCACCGCCGCCCAGAAGGAAGCGAACCGGCTGGACAGCCGCGAGCGAGCGGCGAACGAGCACGGCTTCGACGACCTGAAGAACTGGCGATTGCTCACCAAAGTCCGCATGAACGCGCAGCACGCGACCACGCTGCTGCGGGCTCTCCTCGTACTGACGAACGCCGAGGCCCACCGCCGCCAGACGATCACCCGCTACCGATCACGCCCACGACCAGCACAAGCATCCCAGCCTCAACCCACGCCAGCCCCGTGACCTACAACTTCAAGATGACGCGGGCTCACTGGAACCACGCCTCGATGCAGACGTGGCAACGGATCAGGCGATGTACCGGCTGATACCCACGGTTGAGGCTGCCTGCACCGATCCACGCGGAGATGGAAACCCTTGCTCAATGCCACGCGGGCCGATCGTTCGGCGGTCGGACGGAGGGGTTGTCCCTGCTTTACGCGTGCACCGCGGTGGTGAAGTACCACAGCAGGAAGGCGGCCATGGCGAGCGTGGTCGGCACGCCGACGAGGAGGCGGATCAGCAGGATCAGGGTCCTGACCCACGGTTGTCCCGGTCCCATGGCGAAGTCGGGTCTGGCTGGGTCGTAGGAGATCGCTATGGTGTCGGGCGCCGAGCGCGCGCCGCTGCGACGGACTTCGTGAGTGGTGCCGGCGGTGTCGGTGAACTCGTACACCACGATCCCGGGGGTGTTGTCGTCATCCCCGGGTACGTAGTCCGCGTATGTGGCGACGGTGGTCATGCCGTACCGGTGCAGCAGCCACCAGGTCACCGTGGCGCGCCACGTGCTGCGGGCTACTGCACAGCCGAACACAACTCCCGCGAAGGTGGCGGCCCACAACTTGGCGAGGTGCCCGTCTCCCGTCTGCGCGGGGAGCAGCAGGCCGAGGGCGAAGAGAGAGGTGAGCGCGGAGCAGGCCCACCACTCGTCCGTGGACAGGAATGGTCTGCGGGGTGTTCTGGGCATGGAGGGGCGTTCCTGCGCCTTCACCAGGGCCGCGCCGTCGATACGTCTTTCGGCCTCGTCCCGTTGCGGGATGGCGGCGTTGACGGCGTTGGCGAAGGCTTCCACCTCTTCGATGCTGCGGGAGCTGATCGCGCAGACCGTTGCCGCCTGGGCTCCGTCGGCCGCCGAGCTCAGCCGGATCTCGACAGTCGGGCGCTTGTTCCTGGCGACATCGACGGCCTCGATCGCGTCGAGGGGGATGAGCAGCCGGATCCCTGCCCGGTCCAGTACGACGCTCTCGCGCCGCAGGTGCGCGGTTCCGCCTCTGCCGCGCAATATCGTTCCGGGCGCGGGCAACGCGTCTCTGACAGTCACGACTGGATACCGCCGATGGGTCGACTGGGCTGGATTCTGCGGGAGTTGAGGGTGGCCGGGGCCGGGTCACCGGTTCGGCCACAGCCGTACCGTGCGGTCGAGGCCGGCTGAGGCCAGGGTCTTGCCGTCCGGGCTGAACGCCACCGATGTCACCTTGTCGGTGTGTCCGGTGAGCGTGTGGAGGGGGACGGCGTCGCGCGTGCTCGTGTCCCACAACCGCACGGTCCTGTCCTCGCCGCCGGTGGCCAGGGTGTTTCCGTCCGGGCTGAACGCCACCGTCGTCACGGGGGCGGTGTGGCCGGTGAGCGTGGCGTCGACGGTGCCGGTCGCCGTGTCCCACACGCGCACGATGTTGTCGGCGCTGCCGGTGGCCAGGCTTCTGCCGTCGGGGCTGAACGCGACGGGCTTGAATCCGTGCCAGAGCGGGGCGTCGAGGGTGGCGTGGACGGTGCGGGTGAGCACGTCCCACAGCCGGACCGGGCTCATGGTGAGGTCCGCGCTGCCCGCGGCCAGGGTTTTGCCGTCCGGGCTGAACGCCACCGCGTTGACCACGAGCATGCCCTGGGTCGTCAGCGTGGCGGTGACGGTGCGGGTCGGCAGGTCCCACAGCCAGGCCGCGCCGTAGCGGCCACCGGTGGCGAGGGTCCTGCCGTCCGGGGCGAACGCCAGGTCCAGGGGGAGCTGGGGATGGGGCAGGGCGATGCCGGTGCGATCCCCCTGGGTCCAGAGGGACACTTCGAGGGCGCCGGTCGTGGCCAGGGTCTTGCCGTCCGGGCTGAAGGCCATTTTCGTCACGTCTTCGATCTGGTCCGGCCAGGGAGCGGTCGCGGTGCCCTCGGCCACGTCCCACAACCGCAGCGTGCTGCCCGTGCCCTGGAGCGCGGACAGGCCGGTGGCCAGCGTCTTTCCGTCCGGGCTGAACGCCACGCAGGAGGCGTGGCCGTCGGGGAGGGTGAACACGACCTTGCGGGGTGCGGCGTCGTCGGCTCTCGACTCGATCACCGCGAGCGGGACGGCTATGGCGGTCACGCCGAGCGCGGCGAGCAGCAGCGTGCGGCGCCGCACCTTGGCGGGGGGTTTCACCGGCGGCCCGCCGGGTTTCGGCTGCGTCCCACCGGCCGTAGCGGCGGGAGTGTTGATCTCTGCGGGTTCGACGGAATCCATCGGCGCACACCCAGTCCTTTGAGGAGGCAGAAGTGATGACGGCGGTGCGGGGTACGTGTGGGGCCGTACGGAGGGGAGTCGCGAGCGGCAGGGGCTCATCCCGGCCGAACGGCCCCGATGACAAGGGCGGTTGCGGCGTCCGCGCAGCCCCAGGCGAGGGTGACGCCGGCGCCCCCGTGGCCGTAGTTGTGCACCAGCCGGCGTATCGGGCCGGGCGGGCGCGGGTCGGTCTCCAGGCGAACTCCGCTGTCGCGAAAGGGGCGTAGGCCCACCTGGTGGGCCAGGACCGGGGCGCCTGCCAGTTCTGGCAGCAGGTCGGTGCAGCGGCGCAGGATCGCGGCGGCGGTGGCGGGGGACGGCGTGGTGTCCCACTCGCCGAGCTCGAAGGTGCCGCCGAGGACGACGTCCGTGCTGCGGGGGTGGACGTAGGTGTTGCCGTCGGCGTTGTCCTCGTCACGGACGGATGTGTGCAGCCCGGGGTTGGCGACGAGGACCAACTGTCCTCGCGCCGGCCGTACTTCGGTGTCGCCGCAGAGGATGCGGGTGGCAAGGCCGGAGGCGTTCACCACCATGGGAGCCCAGGTGCATGCCTGTTCCAGGGCGTCGATACGGCGATGGATCAGCGTGCCGCCCGCCGTGGCGAAGGTCTGCTGGAGCCAGGGCAGGTAGTGGGACATCTCCACGGCCGGGACGATGAACGCCCAGCCGCCGGTGAACGGGGCCCGTACCTCGTCCCCGCGCAGGGGGCGGAGGTCGGGAAGGGCGGAGGCCCACCAGGGGATGTCGTGGATCGGGCGGCGCAGCAGCATCCGGGTGGGTCGCATGACCACGCCGGGCACCCCGTCCGCCGCCTGGCGGGCGAACTCGTCGTGGGTGCGGGTGGCCCAGTCCAGTACGCGCGGTTCGAACCGGGTGCGGGTCGGGTACCACACGGCCGCGGCGACGGAGGACGTCGTCTCGGTGGGCGGCTCGGCCGTGACCACGGCGACGCGGGAACCGGCCTGCTGCAGGCGCAGTGCGGTGGTGAGCCCGATGACCCCGGCGCCGATGACAACCACGTCGAACCTGTCGCCCATCTCTCCCCCTCGATCGCCGAACCCTGTGTTGCCACTGTCGGAGGGGAGCTGACGGCCTGTCCAAGACCAGTCACCTTCAATGCAATAAGCCGCGCTTATAGTTGGCGGATGGACTTGCGGCGGCTGCGCTACTTCCTCGTGCTGGCCGAGGAGTTGAATTTCACGCGGGCCGCGCACCGGCTGCACATCGCCCAGCCCGCCCTGAGCCAGCAGATCAAGGCACTAGAACGGGACATCGGCGCTCCACTGCTCGAACGGGGCAGCCGGGGCTGCCGGTTGACCGTCGTCGGCGAGGTCGTGGCCCGTGAGGCCGGCGAACTGCTGGCCCACGCGGACGCGTCGCAGGAACGGATCCGGGCGGCCGTCGGCGGACGGCAGGGACAGCTGCGTCTGGCCCTGACCCGCTCCGCCCGGGGCGGGCCCGTCGACGCACTCCTCGGCGCGTTCCGTACCCTCCATCCGGACGTGGATCTCGTCGTGCGGACGGGGTGGACCGCGCACAACATCACCGAGCTGCTGGCCGGCAGGCTGGATGCCGCTTTCGTACGGCCACCGCTGGACGGCGAGGGCCTGGAGTGCCGGCACATCGCCCGCGAGGAACTCCTCGTGGCCGTCCCCGCCGATCATCCCCTCGCCCGCGAACGAAGAGTCACCCGCGGACGCATCGCCACCGAACCCGTGATCCTCTGGCCACGCGAGAACGCCCCCGGAATGCACGACCTGATCACCCGGCAACTGTGGCCCGACGGGGGGCCGCGCATCGTGCGGGAAGAACCCGACGACGAGCAGCTCCTCCTCAGCGTCGCCTCGGGCACCGGCATCGCCCCGGTGCCCGAGGGGCGTGCCCGCGCGCTGCGCATACCAGGGGTCCGGCTCAGGCATGTGACCGCGCCCATGCCCACCGTGGACCTCGCCCTGGCCCACCGGCCGCCGGGAGGCGCCACACCGGCACTGCGGAGGCTCCTCAGCCTTGTCGACACTCTGCCCCCGCCGTCGGCCGACTGACGCCGGTTACAGTCCGATCGGCAGGTTCATGACCCGGCGTGGACAAACGTCTCTCCCGGGAGCGACCCTACGAACAATCGCACTTGCTCGACGGGATCCACGGGAACCGCCCCGTGACAGACGATCACCTGCTGGCGATCTGTGCTGCGACCAGCACAAGAATCCCACCCACCACTCACACCAGCCCCATGACCAGCGTATTCAGGTTGGAATTGGCCCATTGCGCTGCCGTCCCGAGGAGTTCCACGACCTGCCCCGCGACGACAGCGGCCTCGGCAGAATCCATGAACGCGACGTCGGACCACACAAGGCACCGGGAGGCAAGGCGCCCCAGGAGAGACGCGGCCCTCTGGGTGTCGATACCGTCCAGTGCCTCCTCGACCTGCTGAACGGGTGCTGGTCCCGTCGAATCGGAGGCGTTCTGTCGCCAGTCCTTCCGGTACAGCTGCCTGAACAGGGTGTGCACTTCAGCGGCCACGACTCCGCTCGCGCCGTCGCTCGTCGGCCGCAGCGGCCCGGAGCGGACGTACACACGCCCCTGGTACGAGAGGCGTTTCATCAGCACGGACAACTCGTCGCCATGCCGGGTCATGTCAACGCTCCTTCTGCGCGAGCAGTGTCGCGATCCGTCTCTGCCTGGGCGGCGCCTGAACGACGTCAGAGCCAGGGTCAGGCGTCAGGGTCGACCTCGGGGTGAGTGAACCGCACGGGCTTGCCCAGCGACCGGGCGTAGGCGATTTCGGCTCGGGTGCTGTCTCCGATGTAGTCGCCGACTACGAGCACCTCATCAGCGAGCCGGATCTTCGCCCGGTGCAGATCGTCGAGTCGAACCTTGAGCACCTCGGCCCCGACAGGATCGGACGAGAGTTCGTGCGGCGACTTCATGTCACAGCCCGGTTTGACGACAATCTTTCCGGCTGTGGTCTCCCGCAGATCGGCCTCGTTCATCTCGACCATGAAGCGGGTGGAGCCGCAGATCACGACGATGCGTGGGAGGCTCAACAGCTTCTTGGCGTCGGCGAGCTTCGCGTCGGGGGTGAGTAGTTGTGAGTACGACACTGGTCCCTCCTGGTGGTGTGGTCCAAGGGGTGCCTGCGAGGTCGAGGGAGTTCACCTGTGTGAACGGCAATGGTGCAGTACCGCGAATATGGGCTGGCGCCTGTTTTGGGCCGGATGCCGTGTCGCGCAGGGCTGCGGCAGTCACCGTGGCCAGCCCGCCGGCGCCGATGGCGGCAGCGATGGTGGTGTACAGGACCCCCCGTCGACTGCGCAGCACAGCGGGGGCGGTTCCCGTCAGCCTCAGCAGATTCCAAACAGATCCCCCCGGACGGTCAGGAACAGGCGTCAGCTGTAGAGAAATGTCTGTCCGCTGCCCGTCCTTCTGAGCCCCATGGACTCAAGCGACTTGTCTCGGTCTTGCCGCTGGTCGAAATCCTGAATTGCCTTCAAACCGGCTTGAGGCGCTACACGCGCCACGTCGGCGAGGAGCGTCTGGAGGGTGGTTCCGACGAGGGTCGCACCATCGTTGAGGGCAGCCAGCACGAACAAGTTGTCGTACGGTTGGTCGAGCCGCCCCTCCGCCAGACTTACAGCGACAAGACCGCGCTTGAGGGGCTCCACGGATATGGTCCGGACTGCCGTGGACGCCATCCGCTGCCCATACGCGCTGAGTATTGCAGCGGCTCTCCTGTCGACGCCTTCGGCCATTTTCTGCCTGGCTGTCACGGGTCCACGCATATACGCGGCGATGATCGCCTCGACTTCTGTGTCCAGTTCATGCGGAAGCCGGATCCTGAGGTAGCCGTTGAAGCGTTTGTCGCGAAGGCGTGACAGCGAGGCGTCCTGTCCCTGCCCGCTGTTGGCGTCTTGCCTACGGGACAAGACAGTCCCCCTTCCATCGGTCCTCGGCTTGCAGCAGTGGCTGAATCTCGCGGGCGAAAACTGAAGGCTCCTGGCGTTCTGTGTGCCAGTACGTTCCCTTTGTGGGTGAGGCGACGTACACGGTGCCACGCTGGTTGATGATGGTCTGAATCCACGCATCAGTCTTGGCGAGATTCCAGGGCTCGGCAACGAGCTTGGCATAACCGGGCCATTGAGGTTTTCTCAGTGATGATCACTTTTGGATTCCCTTGAGAACGCGGCGACGCGGGTGAGGTCGCCGATGCGGTTGGGGCTGAGCGTGACGTGCGGCGGGTGCGTCATCGCTGCTTGAGTTCGGCGGCAGTCGCTCGCCGAGCGCGCACGTGCCGCCCATCGGGCGCGGAAGATCAACTGTGCGTTGGCGGAGGTGTCCCCGTACGCGCATCCGGAGTTGGATTTCGAGAGCCGATCGACCTGGTCATGGCCACTTGTTGGTTGGCGGGTCCGACAGCGTAGTGGGCCAGTCCGCCTCCGTGTATCGTCCGGACTCATGGGTGACCTGGCAGGGCGCTGGCGGGAGTTGAACAAGGCGTACTGGGACGAGCGGGTGCCCATCCATCTGGGCGCGGACCTCTACGACATGGAGGGGTTCCGGGCCCGGCCCGATTCGCTGAAGGACTTCGAGACAGCCGAGGTGGGGGATGTCAGGGGCAAGCGCCTGATCCATCTGCAGTGCCACTTCGGCCGGGACACGCTGTCGTGGGCGGCACGAGGAGCCCAGGTCACCGGGCTGGACTTCTCTCCACCCGCGATCGAAGCGGCTTCACAACTCGCAACCGAACTCGGCATCGACGCACGCTTCCTGACCGCGGACGCCTACGATGCGGTCTCGGCAGTCGAGGGGGAGACCTTCGACATCGTCTACGTCAGCTTCGGGGCGCTGAACTGGCTTCCCGACATCAGCCGCTGGGCGTCGGTGGTCGCCGAACTGCTCGCCCCAGGTGGACACCTGTACCTCGCAGAGTTCCATCCCTTCAGCTACCTCCTCGATGACGAGACCGGAAGCACGGTCACACACGACTACTTCGATGAAGGTCCGGAAGCCTCGGGAGGCCCCGGTACGTACGCCGACGAGGCGGCAACGACCGAGGCCAACGAGACCGTCGAGTGGCGGCACAGTCTGTCGTCCGTTGTCTCGGCGATCGCCGGAGCTGGGCTACGGATCCAGTTTCTTCACGAGCATGACCACACCTTCTACCTCCAACGCCAGTCGCTTGAGCGCCACGACGGTGACATCTACCGGCATCCGGAGGGAGCTCCGCGCACTCCCCTCACCTACTCGATCGGCGCCGAGAAGGCTTGAGCCACTCGATCCAGCGCGGATCGGGTATGCGGGCCCCGGGCTCGAACGGACGAAAAGCCCCTGGTAGGACAGGTCTCACCACAAGATCATGTCCGTAACCACCAGAGGCTTCACGTTGGTCACCTATGTCGCCACGCTCGACGTCCCGCGCCATGTCGTGGAGTACCTGCCCCGTCTGCTGGCCGCGCACCGGCGGTGAATTGGCACTCCGCGCGGCAGCCGCGCGCTCGGCCATTCCGTCAAGCCGTGCTGGTGCTGCGCTGGTTCCGCGAGCGCGGATGCGTCCACTGCCTGGCCTGCGACGCCGGCGTCTCCCAGGCCACCGGCTACCGCTACCTGCACGAAGGCATCGATGTCCTCGCCGCCCAGGCCTCCGACCTCCACCAGGTCCTGGACCGCTGCCGACGCGAGGGCATGACCCACGTGATCCGCGACGGCACGCTGATCGAGTGCGACCGCGTCGCGGGAGTCCGCGACAACGGCAACGACCTGTGGTTCAGCCTGAAACACAAGGCCTTCGGCGGCAACGTGCAGTTCTTGTCCGCCCCGGACGGCACCCCGCTGTGGGTCTACGACGCCGAGCCCGAGCCCGGCTCCACCCCCGACATCACCGCCGCACGCATCCACGCATTGCCCGCGCTGTGCAAGGCCGCCGCCGATGGCCTGCCCACCCTCGCCGACAAGGGCTACATCGGCGCGGGGATCGGCATCGTTGTCCCGGTCCGGCGCCCGAAGGGCCGCTCCGAACAGACCCTGCACGCGGACACGCGCGCCACCAACAGCCTGATTAGAGGCGTCCGCGCCCTCGGGGAACGCGCCGCAGCCGAACTCAAGCAGCGGTGGCGAACCCTGCAACACGTCACGCTCAGCCCCAGGTGGATCGGCGACATCGCCCGAGCCGCCATCGTTCTCAACGGCGTCTGGAAATGAAAACCGCTGAGAAAACGTCATTGACCTCCCACGGCGGTGTCCGGAAGCCGCCCGATTACCGGTATGCCCTGGCTGGGGTGCCAGGCTTGGCCTGGGGCAAGTACGTCGGTGGAGGCGTTCGGCGGAGCCCATCTGTAGGCTCCGCCGCAGTTGTGAACCAGAAGAGGCTCTCGGTCGGCATCGTCATGCACGACGCTGCGGAGGCGTTTCTCCAGGAGTTCGGAGGGCTGACCGTGAGCATCGGTGGCCCGGGGATCAACCGAGCTCGGGAACCGTTCGAGCTGAACCCGGAGTTGGCTTGGGGAGACGTCTCTTCCCGCTCGGCGAGCTGGATGGCGGCCGTTTCTTTATAGGCATCGATGAGGGCAGTGAGATCTGCCTTGTCGAAACCTGGGTGGCCAGCTTCGGGCCAATGCCGCACGCCCTTGAGAATCTGATCCTCGAGGTGATGTCCCGCAGGATCGATGACGAACACAGGCAGTCGGATCAGGCCCGCTGACAACGTCACTTGGCGAGCAGGACGCGCTTGGGGAGGAGCTACAATCCTGCGCGGCCGAACATCTGGCGCTCGAGCATCTTGATCCGGTTGACATGACCTTCCACGACGCCGGAGTTCCACGGGTGGGAGAGCTCTGCGACGACGGCGTCAAGGTCGCGTTCGAGGTGGTGAGCGAACCGGCTGAGACTGGGCAAGTCGGCAGAGGCTCTGGCTGATTCGATCCACTCTGGCAGTTGGTCGCCTCGAAGGTCGGTGACCATGTGGGCGAAGGCCCGGACGTGCTTGGCGAGGACATCCAGCTCGGGGCAGTTGACCAGCACAGCCTTGAGCTGGATCCGGTCGCTCTCGACCAGCGCGTCCAAGTGGGGGCAGGATCCAGCAGGTCACGGCGCGGACCGAGGGCGGCCGGGGCCCGACCGGCTGGGGCTTGCGGCGCAGAGACCTGCTCACGCAGTTCCGGACGTTTCCGTGGCCGTCCGGGTAGGCCCAGCTCTCTGATCTCCTCCCACAGCTTCCAGGCGTTGGTGCAGCCTTTCTGCCAGCGCTGGGCTAGGTAGGGCTTGTAGGCGTCGAGCTTGGTCGCGCGGATTTGCCACTGCCCGGTGAACAACCCTCCGGCGTGGTGTCGACCCCGCCGCATGTCGGCTGGGCGATTTTCGGGCGACCTCGACCGCATCGCCCAGAGGTTCAAACGTCACGCTGCGTACACCACCACACGAAGTGGACCAGAGCCCGCTCTCGCGCACAAAGCCAGGCGTCCGCCCCCACGAGTTCTGAGACCCCGACACTTCCCCCGAACGTGTGTTTTCCGACATGGCCGAAGGGCAACCTCCCCTGGGAGCATCGGTGATCCACCGAACGGACGGGGGGAAGCGGAATGACCACTGCGCACAGACGGGTTCGGCTCGGGGTGGGGCTCGTTGCGGCCGTGCTGTCGCTTGCCGGCTGCTCGGGCGGGGGTGGCGACGATTCTGGGTCGGGCCAGTCCCCGAGCACGACCGTGACGGCGGCGGACCCGGTCGGGACCCCCTCGACCGCCTCGCCCACCCCGGTGGTCTCACCGTCGGACGTGTATCCCACGAACGCGGACGGCTGCCACCCGAACGCGAAGTGGAGCACGGCGAAGGCGGTGGACTGGGTTCACTGGGGACAGATCGGCCAGCCCGCCCTGGGCCCGGGAGAGGTCCGTTTCGGCAAGTCCACGCCCGGTTTCGACGGGCCCCTGTGTGCCAAGGTCTCCGTCCAGGTCGAGTACTGGCGGATCAACTACCGGCCGTCCTCCGCCACTTCGGCCGCCGACCCCCTTGCGAGGGAGGTGAACTACGACTTCGCCATGAAGTCCCTGAAGCGCAGCGAACTGCACATCGACGGCCGTGCGGTCCACGACGTGAAGCCGCCGAAGGGCTTCGCCTCGACCAAGGCCAGCCCCTGCGACGGCTTCCTGGAGGCGATCTACGTCGGCGCTGCGCTCAAGTCCCGCGAACTGCCGACCAAGATCGACACGGGTAACTCGATCCTCGGCGACACCGTCACCTTCCCCACCAAGCGCGTGGTCGACTACCACGTGTTCGCGCCCTCCGGGCCCCAACTCTGCGACGACAACGGCGTCCCCACGGCGTCCCCCGCTCCGTCCGGCTACCCGTCCTCCGGCTTCGGCCTGTCCACACCGTCCCTCCCCGAATTCCAACTCACCCCGAAGAGCTGAAGAGCTGACGACCGGGAAGGGGCCGCGGGAAGGGGCTACCCCAGCACGCGCGCCAGCGCGAAGCCGTCGTGCCCCTTGCTGCCCACCGTCTGGAGCGCGGTGCCGGCCAACCTCGGGTGGCTGCCGATCAGTTCGATCGCCGCGCGGCTGCCCAGCACGTCCGGCGAGGTGCTGTCCGCGTCGGCCACCCGGCCCTGCTGTACGACGATGTCCACCACGATCAGGCTGCCCGCGCGGGTGAGTCTGAGCGCCCACTCCACGTAGTGCGTGTCGTTGCCCGTGTCGGCGTCGATGAAGACCAGGTCGAACGGGGCCGGGTCCTCGTCGGCCAGCTCGGGCAGCGACTCCAGGGCCGGGCCCACCCGCATCTGGACGATCCCGTCGAGACCCGCCCGCGCGATGTTGCGGGTGGCGACCTCGGCGTGCTTGGCCCTGTACTCCACGCTCGCGACCCGTAACGCTCTAGTGCTGATGTCCCGGACGCGGTCCCAAAAGTCGGGGGTGTCGCGCCGGGTGAGCCAGCCGCGGACCTTGTGCGGTTTCAGGGCCAGGCCGGCCATGATCCGGCCGACCTGGGAGGCCGATATCGCGGGGGAGACGGTACCAGCGACCTGGGCGGCGATGGTTGTCTGGGTCCAGGTGGCGGCGGGTCCGGGCGGGATGCCGGTGGCCGCGGCGACCACCGCCACGCGCACCAAGTCGTCGTAGCGGCGCGGCCGGCCTGAGCGGGCGGCGTCCTTCGGGCCTTCCAGCCCGCGTTCGGCGAACCGTCCGCGCCACTTGCGGACCGTGTTCACGCCCACCGCCAGACGGCGCGCGATCGCCGCGTTTCCCGCCCCGCCCGCTGCGGCCAGCACGATCTGGGCCCGCAGGACCTGCCTCACCTGTGCCTTCGCCGATGAGGCGATCCGCAGCAGTGCACCGCGCGTCTCCTCGTCCAGCACCACCGGCACTGCCGCACATCGCCCAGAGCCCTCGGTCATGAGCAATGATCACGGCCGGGGACCGATCAGGGGCGGCAGGATGGGTCCGTGCCGAAGAACCCGCCCGAGTCCATGCAGCACCACTTGCGCCAGCGGCTCAACACCCACACCACCGAGCACTGGCCGCAACTCAGAGGGGTCCACGTCCGATTTCGAGCTGGATTCGCCTACGTAGACGGCGAGTTGAAGGACGGCGAGCGGCTTCCGCTGTGCCGCCTGCGCTTCACCGGCGTCCTGCACACCTGGGGCTTCGCCCTCTACGAGGCCGGCAACGACAGCTACCGGGACAGCATCCTCCCCAGCGGCCTGCCGGCCGGCTCGGCGGAAGAGGCCCTGGACTGCGCGGGCGACCTCTACCTCGAACCTCACCCGCTGGGCGGCTCCGGGCCGACCCGCGTCCCAGCGGGGCTCGTGCTCCTCGTCGGCCCACCGGCTTCCGGCAAGACCAGCTTCGTGCGGGCACTGATCGCGCACGGCCAGATCGACGAGGACGCCGTGGTCTCCAGCGACGAGATCCGCACGGAACTCCTCGGCACCTCACCCACCGACGCTGACCCCGACGCGGCGGACGCTCGAATCTTCGAGGAACGCGACCGCAGGATCGTCGCCCGGCTCGCCGCCGGACAAACCGCAGTCGCGGAGTCCACGAATGTCACCCCACAGGCGCGCACCCGACTCATCGCCATTGCCAGGCGCTTCAACGCCCCGGTGACCATGCTGCGATTCACCCCGGACCTCGGCCTTCTCCTCCAACAGCACGCAGAGCGAGGCCGTACTGACATCACTGCCGCAGACATCCGCGGCTACGCCGCGGTCATGGCCCGCCACGCCGGGGCTGACCAACTGCGCACCGAGGGCGCAAACGCCGTCCACGACGTCCCTGGACGCCTTCAAGGGGCCACGCCCGCCGAGGCCGCAGCCCACTTCTCATTCACCTGACAACCCCACGCATCCAGGCTCGCCTTCCTCCACGAACTTCTGCGGAGCAGCACAAGTGCTGCTCCGCAGAAGTTCCGCCGATGAGTTTCCGGCGGTGGTGCGGTCTACCCGTCGACGAAGGGAGCGCACCATGCGCAAGATCATTGTTTGTACGTTCCTGACGCTGGACGGCGTCATGCAGGCGCCGGGGGGTCCGGACGAGGACGCTGAGAGCGGCTTCGAGCACGGCGGCTGGCAGAAGCCGGTGAGCGACGACGAGGTCGGTGCGGCCATCGCCGGCTGGTACGAGCCCTCCGACGCGATGCTGCTCGGCCGTAAGACGTACGAGATCTTCGCGTCGTACTGGCCGACCGCCGATCCCGACAACCCGTTTACTGAGCGGATGAACAGCATGCACAAGTACGTGGCGTCGAGGACCCTGACGTCCGTCGAGTGGCAGAACTCCACCCTGCTGGAGGGCGACATCGCCAATGCCGTACGCGAGCTCAAAGCGTCCGACGGCGGCGACATAAACGTCGTCGGCAGCGGCGACCTCGCCCAGACCCTCATGCAGCACGAGCTTGTCGACGAGTACCGGCTGACCATCCATCCGGTAATCATCGGCACCGGCAAGCGGCTGTTCGCCGACGGAGCGATCCCCACCGCGCTGGAGCCGGTCAGCGTCTCGACGACGAAGAGCGGCACCATCGTCGGCGTCTACCGGCCGAACGGTAAGCCCAGCTACGACAGCTACTAGCGGTGGTCGTCTGCAACCGGGCCGAAGTGAGCTGACGGGCGGCAGCTTCCCCGTGCTACTCCGCGTGCTCGCCGCCTTGTCGACGCGCCAAGTCCTCCCAGGCGAGGGCATCGAACTGAGCGCGGAGGCGTGTGCGTAGCACGTCGCGCAGTTCGTCGGGCGCCACCACGGCGAGCGGCACAGCCAGTGAGAGCAGACGGGTGGCGAGTTCGTCCAGGTCGTTGCCGCCGAGGGTGACACGGGTGGCCTCCGGCCCGACGCTCTCGTGGACGCCCGACCCGGGCGGGACGAGCCGCTGTGCCGCCTCCAGCGGCACCGGCAGCACCACGGTCGCGTAGAGCGGGTAGTCGCTGGTCAGCATGTCGGCCACCATGCGAGCGGCATCCGGTGGATTCTCGATCAGGACCGGCTGCCCGGTGGGCCGCGCTTCGACCACGCGGTCTGCCCGGAAGGTTAGCCACCGCAGCTGGAACCCAAACCGTGGGGCAGGTCAACCCGGATCGGACTCGACCCCGTAGCCGAGGTCCCGCAGCCGGGCCGCGTCCCGCCGCACGGTGCGCTCATTTGACCTCCATGCGCTCGGCGAGCTCACGGTTCGTCCATGACGGCCGTTGGGACAGCAAGGACAGCAACCGCAACAGCCGCACCGGGGTACTCGACACACCGGGACTGTAGAGGATGACCTGGCCGCGTTTTCGGCGTCACTGGCACCCGCGGACCCAAAAGCATCGCACCGTTGCCGCACCAGCAGCGCACGCCCCTACCGACCGCCTCCACCTGACCGCGGCCCTCGACGACGTGACGTCGGGCCGCCCCGTCGCCGTGACTGGGTCAGGTCGCTGCGAACGCTACGGCCGGGCGGCACGCTGATCTCCATCCTGCCGCCGGACGACACCTTCCCCGCCAAGGAGGCCGAAGCGGCTGGAGTGCGGGCGGTGTTCATGCTCGTCGAGCCCGACCATGCGGGGCTGCGCGAGATCACCTCCCTGGTCGAGGACGGACGCCTGCGCGTGATCGCCGACGAGGTCTTCCCCCTCGAAGAAGTCGCCCGGGCTCACACACGGGGCGAGACCGGCCGCACCACCGGCAAGATCGTCCTTTCCGTCACCGCCTGACCTCTTCCGCTGCTTTTGCCTTGCGGCAGCCATGCCGCCGGCCCCCCGGCCTGCGTCAGGCAGGCGCTATCCCACGCGCACCCCGCACCAGACAGAACGGAACCACCATGAGCACCATCGCCGCTGCCCGGCCTGGAACTGTTCCGGGCCGTGGCCAACCCAGAACGGGACGCCGACCAGGTACGGGAGCAGGCTCTGCGGCGCAGCTTCCCGGCGTCGCGTTCTCACGCTCTGCCTCTGCGTGTCGCGCCCGCGCCACCGTGAATGGCGACCGGGGCCGGCTGCTCTTCTCGGCCGCGTGTGGGTGACCGGGCCGGACCCAGGACAAGGCGGTGACCATCATGACCGACCGGATCGGAAACGTCACCCGGCAGCGTTACGAACAGCTCGTCACCCAGGCCAAGGACCTGATCGCGCAGGTCGCCCATGCCCAGTTCTCCTTGGGGGACATGGCGTCGGAGATCGAGCCCATGAGGGCAGTGGACAGCGACGACGAGCAGCTCCTGCGCGGACGGATCTACGGCCATGACACCGACGAGCCGGCCCGCGTCCCGGCCGCGCCTACGCCGAACTGGTAGGCGGGGCCTGTTCGACGCGCACTTCCGGCCCCGCATCCCGGCCCCAGCCCGGCCTGCGATTGCGCGGGAAACCTCCGGATCCGACGTACGTACGGAAGCCAACCTGAGCCGACTACGGAAGGAGAACACCGACCTGCGCCGCACCCTCGCCCTGTACGAGGAGGCCATCCGCCAGCTGACCCTCGAAAACGACGCCCTGCGCAGCGGCGCCGCCGTTCTTCCACTGCCTACCCGCAGCACGCCCGCGCCCCGGACGCGTCTGGCGTGCGAAAGGACGCCGGGCGTGGCGCGCAGCCAACTACCGATGATCAAGGGAAGTCCATCAAGCCGTGCGTGCCGGCGTCCCGGCTCCCGCCCTTGTCGCGTCGGTGCCCCAACTGGCCAGCACTCGTAGTGCCTCCGCGGACGGGGAACCGGGTTCGGCGTGGTACGTCGCCAGTGTCTGTTCGTGGTCGTCGGCCAGGTGGAACGACTCGAGGCGGAGGTCGAGTTCGCCGACGAGCGGGTGGTGCAGGCGCTGGATGCCGTGGCACTTGTCCTTGACGTCGTGGGCGGCCCACAGCCGCCTGAACTCCTCGCTCTTCACGGAGAGTTCACCCACCAGCGCGGACAGCCGGGGGTCGTTGGGATGGGAGCCGGCGTCCATGCGCAGCTGAGAGACGACGTCGTTCGCTTTGTGCTCCCAGTCCACGAACAGGTCGCGGTACTCGGGCCTGAGGAACACCAGCCGCGCCCAGTTCCGCTCGCGCTCGGGCAGCTCGGCCCAGTCGCCGAAGACCGCCGCGGCCATCCGGTTCCAGGCGAGGATGTCCGAGCGCCGCCCCACGAGGATCGCCGGGCCGCCTTCCATGGTGTCCAGCAGCGTCCGCAGGGGGCCCCGCACCTGCTGGGTGCGGCCGGCCGGCTTCTTCTTCTGCTGTTTCGGCTTCGCCAGGTGTGTGAGGTGGGCGTGCTCGGCGTCGCTCAGCCTGAGCGCGCGGGCGATGGCGTCGAGGACCTCCGCCGACACGTGCCGCCCGTTGCCCTGCTCCAGGCGCGTGTAGTACCCCACCGACACCCCGGCCAGCTGCGCCAGCTCCTCGCGGCGCAGCCCCGGCACCCGCCGGTGCCGCCCGAAGTCCGGCAGGCCCACGTCCTCCGGCTTCAGCCGTGCCCGACGGGTGCGCAAGAACTCACTGAGCTCGGCACGCGGGTCCAGTGCGCCGTCGGCGGGCTCGTGCACCGGTTCGGGGTATTCGTCCATGCCTCGAGTATCCCCGGTCGGACGCACACCAGCCTGCCCCAGCCAGTGGTAGGCACAGCGGATGTACACAAAGCCGTGACCTGGGTGAATACCGGATCGTCCAGCACGCTGGAGACCGTGCCCGGCTGGAAGGCAGCCGGGGCGTGGCTTGCATCAAGAACGGAGCACACCCCATGACCACAACACAGGGGACCGAGTCGAGGACGCACCGGACCGAAACGGCCGCGGAGGTGGTCGGCCGCCTTCGTGCGACGTTCAACACCGGCGTCACCCGCGGACTGGACTGGCGCATCGACCAGCTGCGGCGGCTGCGGGCACTGCTGGTCGAGAACGAGCAGGAGCTGCTCGAAGCGCTCTGGGCGGATCTGAGGAAGAACGCCGCCGAGGCGAAGACGCAGGAGATCGACTTCACCGTCGCCGACATCGACGAGACGCTGGCGAGTCTCGAGAGCTGGCTTCAGCCTCGCCCGGTGGAGGTTCCTGCCCACTTCGGTCCCACGACAACGGCATACACCACGTACGACCCGCTCGGGGTCGTCCTGGTGATCGCTCCGTGGAATTTCCCGCTGCACCTTCTCATCGACCCCATCATCGGCGCACTGGCCGCGGGAAACACCGTGGTGGCCAAGCCGAGCGAGATCTCGGTGCACACATCGGCAGTGGCTTCCCGCCTCCTGCGAGAATACTTCGACGCCGACGTGCTCACCGTGGTCGAGGGGGGTGCCGAGGAGACGACGGCCCTCCTGGCACAGCGTTTCGACCACATCTTCTACACGGGCAATGGCACGGTGGGCCGGGTCGTCATGGCCGCGGCAGCCAAGAACCTCACCCCGGTCACGCTGGAACTCGGGGGTAAGTCGCCGGTCTTCGTGGCGCCCGACGCTGACGTGGACGAGACCGCGAAGCGGCTGGTCGGCGCCAAGTTCGGCAACGCGGGGCAGCAGTGCATAGCCCCGGACTATGTTCTGGCTGATCCTGCCACCGCCGCCGCGCTGGTTCCCGCCCTGCGCGCGGCGGTCGAAGCTCAGTTCGGCTCCACTCCGCAGACCGCAGCCGGCTTCGGCCGGATCATCAACGAGCGGCATTTCGACCGGCTCACCGCTCTGCTGGACTCCGGCCGGGCGGCGGTGGGAGGCCAGCACGACCGTGACGACCTGTTCATCGCACCAACGGTGCTCACCGATGTCGACCCCGCATCGCCGGTCATGCAGGAGGAGATCTTCGGTCCGATCCTCGCTGTCGTCGAAGTCGAAGACCTCGATGCCGCCATCGCCTTCATCAATGAACGCGACAAGCCCCTCGCGCTCTACGCCTTCACCACGTCCGAGGCCGCCAAGTCGCGCCTCGTGAATGAGACGTCCTCCGGCGGCGTCGCCTGGGGCCAGCCGGTGATGCAACTGCTCATGCCCGGCCTGCCTTTCGGTGGCGTCGGAGAAAGCGGCATGGGCCGGTACCACGGCCGGTATTCCCTCGAGACGTTCAGCCACCTCAAGGGTGTCGCGGACGTACCGCTCAGCTAACCTCGCGCTTTCGTGAAGCAGGCTGTCCGATGGGCGATCGGCCGGCGGAAGTGCCTCGGGGCGATGGGAGTGAGGATCGCTGAGATCGCCGTTCCCGCCACCGCCGGAAGCGCGTTCCAGGTGCAGCCGTGTATCGGCCCTCTTCGCGGGGGCGCGTCAAGGGAGCCGGTCGCGGCGCGGCCTGCAGACACCGATCCGCACCGACTCCGGCGGCGGCACCCAAGACTTGGTCACCTGGCTGACTGCTGATCGTGCGCAAGGAGCGAACGCCCGTACTTCGGCGGGCAGTTGCACTTGACCGGCGTGGACGCCGACGCCGACGGGATGCGGCTCTGACCGCGTTCGCCCCCGCGTTCGCCGCCAACATCACCTACACCCCGATCGCAGTCCTGCAACCGCGTCACCGTCAGCGGGCCCGCGCCTGCCCGAGGACCGTATCGGCGCCTCCGCCGGGACAGCGTGGCCCCCCCTGCGTCGCAGACCTTCATTCCGTTTTCCTCCGTATTGCAGAAAGAAAGAAAGAAAC
The DNA here is from genome assembly GCF_000720765.1 of Streptomyces sp. NRRL S-646. Lineage (GTDB taxonomy): Bacteria > Actinomycetota > Actinomycetes > Streptomycetales > Streptomycetaceae > Streptomyces. The sequence goes on along the minus strand of NZ_JODC01000016.1, from coordinate 139,290 downwards.
CCATGAATGTCAACATTTCAGAAGTTTCGCCAGTTCCATCGCTTTTCTCCCCCATCTCCCTCGGGAAGATCGAGCTCGCCAATCGCATCGTCATGGCACCGATAACCCGGGTCCGGGCCGGTTCCTCCGGCATCCCCGGGGGCCTGATGGTCGAGTACTACCGGCAGCGGGCGAGCGTCGGAATGATCATCACCGAGGGCACCTACCCCGACCACGCGTCGCAGGGGTATGTCGGTGAGCCGGGCATCGCCACCGACGAGCAGGCGGCCGGCTGGCAGCGCGTGTTCGAGGCGGTGCACGCCGAGGGCGGCCGCATCGTCCTGCAGATCATGCACGCCGGCCGCGGCACCCACCCCGACATCAACGGCGGACGCCGCATCCTCGCCCCCAGCGCGATCGCCATCGACAACAAGACGTTCACCGAGAAGGGCGAGCAGCCCTACCCCGTACCGGAAGCGATGACCACCGCAGAGATCCGGGCAGCCCTCGAGGACTTCGTCGCCGCGGCCCGCCGGGCCATCGAGGCGGGAGCGGACGGCGTGGAAATCCACGGCGCCAACGGCTACCTGCTCCAGGAGTTCCTCTCCCCGGCGGCCAACCAGCGCACCGATGGATACGGCGGCTCGCCGCAGAACCGCGCCCGCTTCGTCGTCGAGGTCGTCACGGCGGTCGCCCAGGCCGTCGGTGCCGAGCGGGTCGGGCTGCGGATCTCGCCGGAGGTCGACCTCGGGGACGTCTTCGAGACCGACCGGGACGACGTCCTGGCCACCTACGGCACCCTGGTGGACCAGCTGCGCCCGCTGGGCCTGGCCTACCTCTCCGTACTGCACGCCGAGCCGGGCGGCGACCTGGTACAGGAGCTGCGGCGCCGCTTCGGCGGCAAGCTGATCGTCAACAGCGGTCCCTTCGGGGGGCAGACCACCCGCGAGGAGGCGCTCCAGCAGCTCGAGGCCGACCACGCCGACGCCGTGGTCGTGGGCCGGGCCCTCATCGCCAACCCTGACCTGGTCGAGCGCTGGCGGGGTGGCCACCCGGAGAACGAGCCGCGGCCGGAACTGTTCTACGGGCCGGGCGCGGAAGGCTACACCGACTACCCCTTCCTCGAAGCGGCTTGACGCCCACGGTCACGCCTGTCCATGCGGCAGCCCCACTCACACATGGTCATGTGATCGGCCACGAACTGGGCCTCATGCAGCCGTGGCCGTCTGCGTCTTGGCCTGGCGCAGCCCGCGCAGGGCGCCGGACCAGGCGATCACCTGGTCGAGCATGCCGTCCACGGCGGTGTCGACGCCCTGCTGGGGGACGAAGCTGCCGGTGTGGAACGAGGGGCGGATCGAGATGGTGGGCTGGGCGCGGACCGTGGCCACCTGGAGTTCGGCGAGGACGAGCCGCAGCGCCTCCGCGGCCCGGGCCCCGGCGACCCAACCGCCGTAGCTGATGATCCCGGCGGCCTTGTCGTTCCACTCCCGGTAGATGTAGTCCAGGGCGTTCTTCAAGGCCCCGGGGTAGGAGTGGTTGTACTCGGGGACGAGGAATACGTAGCCGTCGAAGCTGTCGATGAGTGCGCCCCACGTGCGGGTGTGGTCGTGCTGGTACTGCTGGAAGTTCGGGTTGCCGGGCTCGTCGAGGTTGCCGAGGTTGTGGTCGGCGAGGTCGATGAGTTCGTAGTCGGCGCCGCCGTGGGCACGGGCGGCCTCCAGCGCCCAGGCGGCGATCTGGTCGCCGCGGCGTCCGGGGCGGGTGCTTCCGAGGATGAGTGCTATGCGGAGCGGCATGGTCTTCCTCCGGTCTAGAGTTGACGCATCAACTCTAGACCGGAGGGAGTTGAGGTGACAACTCTGCTGGTCGCGGTATCCTCGGCGCTATGATAGAGACGCGATCGCTGGAACCCGAGGAGTGGGAGTTCTGGGATACCTGGATGCGCGCGCAGCGTTTGCTCACCAGGAAGCTGGAGCGGGGACTGCAGCGTGACTGCGCCATCTCGAAGGCCGAGTTCAGCGTGCTGGTGACACTGTGGCAGGCCGCCAGCCGCGAGATGCGTGTCGGCGAGCTCTCCGAGTCACTCGACTGGGACAAGAGCCGCGTCTCACATCAGCTGACTCGCATGGAAAAACGCGGCTTCGTCAAACGCACTCAGTACGGGGCCGATGGCCGCCGCGCGGGGATCGGGTTGACCGTCGAGGGCCGCCGCGCCGCCCAGAGTGCCATCCTCGTGCACGGCGACAACATCCGCCGCCACTTCCTCGACTCGCTGACGCCCGAGCAGACATCAGTCATCCGGGCATGGAGCAAGGAAGCAGTCGATCGCCTCGAGCCGCACCGCAGCGAGGCTTCCAGCGACGGCGCGTCCTAGACCACGTCCCACACCGCCCTCGTAGACGCCGCCGATACGGCCCTGGGCAATGCCCGACAGGTCCTAGCGGGCCGGGCCGGCGCCCGTCTTGCCCAGCCACACGACACTGCTGCGGCGCGTGATGGACCTACCCGACCCCATCGCCCCGAGCCGCGTGCCGTCGGCGTGGATGACTTCGCCCTACTGCGCGGTCACGTCTACGGAGCCGTCGTGATCGCCGCCGAGACCCATGAGGTCCTCGACCTGTTGCCCGAACGCGACGCCGCCACTCTCGGCCCGTGGCTCAAGGCCCATCCCGGCATTGAAGTCATCTGCCGCGACCGTGCCGGCGCCTACGCCGCCGCGCCTCAGGCCCTCTAGGTCGCCGACCGCTTCCACCTCTGGCACAACCTCACCACCGCGGTCGAAAAGACCGTCGCCGCTCACCGCTCCTGCCTGCACGACTTGTCACCAGCCGGCCCGCAACCCGAACCCGCGCGGGAGACGCCCGCCGAGCGGGACACGGGCCAGGACGACGAAACAGAGGATCCGACCGGCAAGTTCGCCGAGCGGGCCCGCGCCTACCACGCCCTCGTCCACGAGCTCCTCGCCCACGGCATGGGCAACCGCCACATCGCCCGTCACCTGGGCTGGGGACGTCACACCGCCCAGCGATACGCCCGCGCCGCTCGCTGGTAGGGCATGGTCAAAGGCCACAAACGCCAACCCCCCAGCAAACTCGACCCGTTCAAGCCCTACCTGGCACAACGCTGGTCCGAGACCGATGGGAAGGTACCCATCCTCGTCCTCTACCGCGAGATCACCGGCCGCGGCTTCCGCGGCCACTACTCCACCGTCCGCGACTGGGCCCGGCGCGACCTTCCGCGGCAGGACGGCTTCACGCCCGCTCCGCCACCGCCCTGGGTACGGCAGGTGACCGGCTGGCTCACCCGGCACCCGGCCACCCTCACCGAGGAGGAGAAACTGCACCGCAAGGCCGAACCCGACCGCTGCCCCGAGCTGGAGACCGCCGCACACCTGGTCGGCTCGTTCGTCGAGATGCTCACCACACTCAGCGGCACCCGCCTGCCCGAATGGATCACCGATGCCACGAACGCCAAGCTGGCCGGCATCAGTAGCTTCGTCAGCGGCCTACACAGCGACTTCGACGCGGTGACCGCCGGGCTGACCACCGACTGGAACTCCGGCCCGGTCGAAGGAACAGTCAACCGGATCAAGATGCTCGAACGCCAGATGTTCGGGCGCGCTGGCCACCTCGGGCGCTCCGGGTGCACGGGTTGATCACAATCTCCACAGTTCCTAGTTCATTACGCACTTATTGCACGAAAGATCTTCACTGTCTCCGAACTGAGTTCATATGATGCGGAGATCAACAGGCCCGACCGGAGGGGGACTTCGGCGGGCCTCTCAGTTCACGTGGGGGATTCATGCGTATACGCGTTGCGGCCGCCGCCGTCGTCTCCGGTGCCGTCGTTCTGTCCGCGGTCGCTCTTCCGGTTGCCGCCCAGGCGTTGGAGCGCACGGGTGCGTCGACGAAGCTCAGATCCTTCGCCTCCCACGCCTCTGGGACCGTTCGTCCGAACGACTCGCTGGGCAACACCAAGTTCTCGAACGCGGTCATCAACGGTGGCAAGGACATCGTCCTCGGCACGACCGGCACGAAGTCCCTCATCGTCACGTACACCGCCACCGACCAGAACGGCGTCGCCCTCACCGAGGCCTTCCTGTGGCAGGGCACCGACAGCTCGACCACGGACGGCATCACCGGTGGCCTGGGGACGGACGACGACCCCAGCTGCACGGAGTCGGCGACCCAGGGCGTCTACAACTGCAAGGCCGTCTTCAACATCCACCCGGCCACCGACATGAAGGACAACGGCGTCGCCGGGACCTGGAAGCTGTTCCTGGGCGGGTGGGACCTGTACGCGAACGCCAGTTACAACGACGACGTCGCCACCGTCGCGATCAAGAAGTCCTCCACGCTGACCGCTGACGCCACGCCCGAGCCGGTCAAGAAGGGCAAGACCATCACGGTCACGGGCAAGCTCGCCCGCGCGAACTGGTCCACGGGCAAGTACGAGGGTTACGCGTCCCAGCCCGCGAAGCTGCAGTTCCGCAAGAAGGGCAGCAGCGCCTACACCACCCTCAAGACAGTCAGGACCAACAGCACCGGCGTCCTGAAGACCACTACCACTGCCACGGTCGACGGGTACTACCGCTATGCCTTCGCGGGCACCGCCACCACCGCCGCCTCGACAGCGTCCGGCGACTTCGTCGACGTCAGGTAAGCGGGCTCGGTATGCGGCCCCGACGGTCAGTGCCGCATCAGCCAACGTTCGCCCTGCAGTGAGGCCCTGCCTGTCGACGGCTTCGGACACTGGCGATAATCAACCGATGAGCGCCATCGATCGCCCTATGCCGCCCCTGAACGCCGACGAGCGCACGACGCTTGAAAGCTGGCTTGACTTTCACCGCAGCACACTGGTCATGAAGTGCGAAGGACTGGACGATGAGCAGGCCGCCGCGGCGTCCGTGCCGCCGTCCGGCTTCACGTTGACCGGCCTGGTCCAGCACATGGCGGAAGTGGAGCGGAATTGGTTCCGCCGTGTGCTCGCCGGAGAACAGGCTCCGCCCATCTACGACCCTGAGGCTGACCCGGACGGCCCCGACGGTGGTTTCGATGTGGCTGAGGGCGCCCTCCTGAGCGACGCCCTCACCACCTGGCACGCGGAGATCGCCCGCGCCCGTGAGAACTGCGCCGAGCGCGCTCTGACCGATACGGGTCGCTTCATGGAGCAGGACGTCAACCTTCGCTGGATCTACGTGCACATGATCGAGGAGTACGCCCGCCATAACGGGCACGCCGACCTGGTCCGGGAACGCATCGATGGCGCTACTGGCGTGTAGCGCCGGACCAGGCAGCGTTGGCCCTGTCGATGACGGCGCGTAGCCACTGGTCGTCGGTATCGATCGACGAGGAGGTCGCCGCCACCCCTCCCGCACGTGCTGGAGCAGGTGCACAGCCGCCTGTTCGCCAGCGGCTTGACTCTCGACGAGCCACGTCAGCAAGTCTGGCTACTCCGAGGGCCGTCTGTCCGAATTCCTGCGCGGCAAGGGCTACTACCCCGTGCTGGGAGATCACCCGAAGCGTGGTCCGTACCCCGGACCTGCCGGTCTGGCCGCTGTGTCGACTGGGAACGGCAGCGGCCCTGGAAGCGAACAAGAACCAGATCTGGATCGAACGTTGTCAGCGCAGAGCGGCAGGCTGAAGCCGACGAACGCGGGCGCCAGGGGCAGGAGCTCCTCCGTCAGCGGGAGGAAGCCGCGCAGGCCGCGTGGTAGTTCGGCGGCCGGCCCGGACGCTGGCGAACCTGACCAGGGCAAGCCCCCTCCGCCGACGGCGCGGACAAGCCCACGGTGCTCCTGGGCAAGCCCGCGTTGTCGGTGGCGACTGACAGGCTGGAGCGATGAAGGACGATGAGCAGCTGCTGTGCGGCTGGGTCTACGGCTTCGACCACGAGGCCCCCGACCCCGGCCCGCGCCCGTGGCAGACGTACGCCGCCCTCGAAGGCGGGCCGCTGGGCCGACTGCTGCTGGACATCACAGGCCGGCGGCCGGAGGAAGCCGACGACGACGGTGCCGCCCTGCCGAGCCGTTGCTGTGGCCAGGCGGCCGCGCCCTGTACGACCCGCGCCCCGGAGAATCCCGTACGCCCGGCCCGGGCGTGATGCGCCACTTTCACTACTCCGGCGATACGCCCTGAGCTTGTTCTCCAAGCGCTCAACCGTCGGGAAGATGATCAGTGTCGTCTCGCGGACGCCCTGCCGGGCTGCGCCGCCGGAATCATCTGCTGACGGGCGGTTAGGGTCGGTTCAGGACGACCGAGTTGATCGGCGTCAGGTTGAAGACACCCAACTCGTTCAGCCCGATGGTGACCACGCAGTCGACGCCGTTGTAGCCGTTGCACAACTGGGCGGTGGCGTTGGCGCTGCCGTATTGGTTGTTGAGCACATAGTGGTAGCCGAACTGGTTGCTCAGATTGTGGGCACCGTAGCTGTAGAAGATGTTCGTGGGCGAGCTCGTGTGGATGTCTGCCCCTTCGGGGTAGATGCATACCGCCCCGCCCGGACAGCCGTACACGGTCCTGTCGCTCGCGTGCGCCGAGCCGGTGCCGGCTGCTGCTATCGCGGCCGTGGCGAGCGCGAGCGCGGCGGCGCCGCGCGTGATCCTGCGCATCGTGGTGTCCCTCCGTTCGCGGCCGACCTCCGCCGGCCGTCACCACCGGTAATCGGCGAATGCCGGGCCGGTCCTCCTCCGACGCGTGCCGGGCAGTGTCCTGCACCATCGTGCTGGCACGCCCTGCAGTTCAACAGATCCCAAACCATCCACATGTGACGGGTCGCGACCTGCCGTCGTCGCAATAACCCTCCGACGGCTACGTCGCCTTGTCCATGAATTCGATCGTGTTCAAACCGCTGGCGCTGCGCCTGGGCATCAACGTGATCGCGGCCCCGGTGATCAGCGATTTCAAGCACAGGTGAGCCGTTCGTGGCCCCGTGTGTGCCTTCGGGTTGCATGATCTGGGCGAGCACCACGGTCCGGGACACTCCGACCATGAGCGCGACCACGGCAGGTAAAGGGCCGGGCGGTCGCCGTGTCGGCGAACACACACTGCCGCTGCGGTGACGGGCGGATGCGATGAGGGTGCCCGGTGCTGGTGCTGCTCCTAGGCTGGAAGGGCTTGGGGCGTGCTGCGGGGATACCTCAGGCATCTATTGGCGTTAGGGGTGGCCAACACGAAATCGGATGAACATAGGGCGCGGATCAGGGAGGTTCGTCGTCGGCTCGGGCAGGAGGGGCCGCCGTGGACGCGGGATCGCGAGGCGGACTTCGAGACAGTCACGGTGCCCGAACCTGATAGCGACCAATTGCGTGACTTGCTGATCTCCGAGGGCGTGCAGACGGTTGTCGAGGTCGGTCTCGCCTACGCCAGTTCCGCGCTGGCGATCGGTGAGGCGCTGGTTACCGTCAATCCGCCGCGTCCCCGGCACATCATCATCGACCCGTTTCAAGGGAGTGACTGGTCCAACGTTGGCTGGGACCTGCTGCGCTCCGCGGGACTGGACTCGATTGCCTCGCTTGTGACGGCTCCTTCGTCGATCGCGCTCCCGCAACTCCTCACCGAAGGTCTTGTGGCTGACGCGGCTTTCGTGGACGGCAGTCACCGGTTCCATGAGGTCTTTGTCGATCTGTACTTCTTGCGCAAGATAGTCCGGCCTGGCGGGCTGATCGTTATGGACGATGCCGGGGCACTATCGGTGCGGACCGCTGTGCGCTACTACGAGCAAAACCTGGGGTGGGCGATGGTTCCCGGTGCCTTCCCTGCCGGCACTCTGGCGACGGTTGCTGATGCCGAGGCCGCACCGGCGACGCGCTGCAGGGCCCTGCGTTTGCCTGATCCGTCGTTCGAGCCGCCCTTTGACGAGTTCCACGCCTTCTAGCGGAACAGTTCAGCCGGCGGGCTTCGGCTTCTTCGCCCGGCCGGGGGCGGCTTGTTCCGAGTCGGTCGCCTGGTCATGAGGGTGATGAGTGACCAGTTCAGGTGGGCCTCGGAATACTGCGGGAGGCGTTCGTAGTCGCGTGCGTTGCGGCGGGCGTCCACGATTCACCCCAGGGTGCGGTCGACGCGCCAGCGGCGCGGGAGGACGCCGAGGCCTTTGGCAGCCTTCGGACGGTGGACGGTCTTGAGGGTGATGTGGAGGAGGCTCTCGGCCATGGTGACGAGCCGGTCGCGTATGCCGAGTCGGTCCAGACCTGCGTGATGTGCGGATGGGTCAGGCGAAGGCGCCGGAGCAGCTCGCGTGCGGCGTCGCGGTCCTGCATATCAACGGGCGTCACCGTGATCATTAGGGGGAGGCCCTTTGTGTCCACCGCTATCTGTCTCTTGCGCCCGTTGATCAATTTCGCGGGATCGGAGCCTCGCGTCGCCCAGCTCATCGTGGAGGCGCCCTTGTCCGGCTGCGAGTCGACGATCAGCGTGACCGGACGGGGCACGCCGCGGTGGTTCCAGCGGGCGAAAAACCCGTAAACCGTCTCCTGCGGCGTTTTCTGGAATCAAGGTTGTCAAACGGTGTGCTTATGGAGTGCACCGAGATAAAGGCGTTCACGCTGGGGCACTTGGTCGTCGCGGCCAGGCGTGAAGAACACCGCGCATACGTTCGCGGGTTGGGTAAGGATGCTGGACTGCTCTCCGAACGTGAGGCGGTCGTTGACGTCGTGGCGGCAGTCGACTGCATCAAGGGCAGCGATCAGGTCCTCTCGGAGCACTGTGGACGGGTAGGAATCAGAGTCGCGCAGGACCAGCGGCGGCAGCTTGGTCGTTGAGCCTGGCCGGAGCCTGATCCAGATTCCGCTCACAAGGCGTTGGGTGATGACCAGCTCCAGGCCGTTCCAAGCGTGGGGGTAGCCGTCAATGTCCGGTCTCATCCGGATAGCGGGGTGCGGGCGTCCTGGGCCCAGGAGATCCTCGGCCTCGGTCAGCGACATGCCGCAGTGAAGCGCGCCGATACGGCCGGTACGGGCGAAGTCGACGAGCACATTCATCAAGGTCACGACGGCGACACTGGCATGTTGTCGTGCTGGCCCACACCTGGATAAATTTCAATGGTCCTCAGCGCGGCTCACCAGGTCGGCACGATCGCGTGCGGGTGGTCAGGTCGGTGACCGGCAGCAGAGTTGCAGTCGCGGGGGACCGAGTTGGCGGGGTGTCGGGTCGGCGGGTGTGGGGATGTCGGTGAGTCGTTCGACGAGTTGGTCGAGGGTGGTCTGCCCGTAGCCGTCGCCGGCGCGTTCGTCGTCGGTGAGTGGGATATTGGCCAGCATCTTTTGAAGGTCGCCTTTCGTCCAAGGCTTCGCCGTAGTCGGATGGCGTCCGATTTGTGGCCAAGCGAGGCCACTTTCGACGAGATCAAGAATCTTCGCGTACACGCCATGCCGGTGGACGGGGTGGCGGCGTCCCGCCGTGATCCGAGACCGCCGCCCACCTCCGTTCCAGCCCTTGCTCCACCTATTGAAACTCGATAGATTTTGATCGTGAATCGATGGACGGATGGGCCATGGGAAAGCTGACAGTGGGTGCGCTGCGCGCCGTGCTCGTGATGATGCTCGCCGGCACCGTGTTCGTACAGGCCGGGATGGTGTGGGCGTTGGTCAGCGGAAACGACCCGGAGGACGGGTCGCTTCCGCTGACGCCGCTGCGCGTGATCACGATCCTGGGCATGGTGTCGGTCCAGGTTGCCGTGGTCTGCGTATGGCGGCTGGTGTCGATGGTGCGACGCGGAACCGTGTTCTCCCACGCCGCCTTCCGGTACGTGGACGGCGTGATCGGCGCGATCGTCGCGGCTTCCCTCGTGTGGTTCGCGGTCACGGCCGTGAACGCGCCGGGCCAGCGGGACGATCCGGGCGTCACCGTCATCATGGGTGGGATCGGCCTGGCCATCCTAGGGGTCGCGCTCATCGTGCTCGTGCTGCGGATGCTGCTCGCCCAGGCCGTCGCGCGCGACGGCGAAGCGGCGCAGATGCAGGCCGAGTTGGACGAGGTGATCTGATGCCGATTGTCGTCGACATCGACGTGATGCTGGCCAGGCGGAAGATGTCCGTGGGCGACCTCGCGGAGCGCGTGGGGATCACGCCCGCCAACCTGGCGGTACTCAAGAACGGCCGCGCCAAGGCGGTGCGTTTCACGACGCTCGCCGCGCTTTGCGAGGCGCTCACATGCCAGCCGGGCGACCTGCTGCGATGGGAGACCGAGGGCACCGCCGGCGAATGAACCGTGCCTCCCAACGCCTCATCGCCGATCCCGCTCGCATTTGACCATTCTCCGCGAGTGCCCCGGGGCCGTACCCGAGGAGATCGCGGGCCGGCTGGAGCGAGTGGCTGAGGTGCCCGACCCTCGTGAACCGCGCGGCGTACGGCACGTTCTGGTCGTCGTGCTTGCGCTGACCGCGTGTGCGGTTCTGGCCGGAACGACCTCCCTGCTGGCGGTGGGTGAGTGGATCACCGACGCCCCGCCGTCTGTCCTGGAGCGCCTTGGCGTACGCCCGATCCGCTGTCCCTGAAGCGGTGCCTGCCGGCGGAGGCGACGGTGCGGCGGCTGCTGGGCCGCATCGACGGCGAGGCGTTGGACCGGGCGGTGGGCCGCTGGCTGCCTTCGACGGCGTTGTGGCCTGACTCGACCAAGAGTCCGGATGACGGCATCATCCGTCGGCGGGACGCCAGAAATCCGTGTTCCGATAGCGCCACCAGTAGAGGACAGTGCGATCGTTGGGCCACGCGGCCAGCTGAATGCCTCCAGGCTCGAAGCGGTCGCGCTCGGGATCGATAGGGCGCCAGCTCGGGTCCATCGGTTCGTCGTCCTCGGGCGGGCGGACGTGCTCCACGGACCGTTCCGCGCAAGCTCCGAAAGCCTCGTAGTTCTCCTGGGCCTCGATGAGCGAAGGTCGGTTTGCTCCGCCTGAGTAGTCCGGCCAGCGAAGCTGGATAGCGTCGTCCTCCCAGAAGCAGACTGGACAGATCTGATACGAGCCCGGCGGCTCGTCCATGGTCAGATGGCCGCAGCACACGCAGGGGTACTTCAGGATCACGCGCGTCATCCTGTCCGACCCCACCGCGAGGACCAAGTGGTTTCCGGGTAGGTGACAGGGAGACCCGCATGGTCATGCCAGTCAGCTGCCCGTGGGCGTTCCAGGTCGTTGAGAGGACCTGGAGTATGGCGGCGTCCACCGCGGCGTTTTCTTGGACCGTGCGGCCAGCGCAGGCTCGCCGTCGGTGTTCGGGGAGTGATCCGGCCGTAGGGCGGCGCGCGTCGCGGCGCCCTGTCCATCACCGCTCTCGTCGACCGTCTCAGGTTTCTCGGCGATTTTCTCCCGATATGAGAGCAGTTCACATGTTTGCGCAGCTAAGAAAGAATGGGTCCATGTTTGAGTCGATGGCACGATTGGACTTCGATGTCCAGCGTGCGTATCTGGCCCGTCTCGGTATTGAGGCGGCACCGCCGTCGGTGGAGGCCATGCGCTTGTTGGTGGGGCGTCATGCTGAGCGGGTGCCGTACGAGACGCTGTGGATTCCCGCCGGTGAAGCCTGGAGCATCGACCCGTACGAGTCCGCCGCGCGTATCGCTGTGGACGGCCGAGGCGGCTACTGCTATCACATGAACGGGGCACTGGGGTTGCTGCTCAGTTCGCTCGGTTACGCGGTACGCGGCCACATCGGCGGAGTGCACGGCCCGGAAGGCCCCCAGCCCGCCGTGATGGGCAACCATCTGGTCCTGACGGTGGAGCAGCTGCCGACGGAAACGAATCCGGGCGGCGTCTGGTACGTCGACAACGGGCTGGGCGATGCCCTGCACGATCCGCTGCCGCTGGTCCCGGGACGGCATGATCAGCCGCCGTTCGTGCTCCATCTGGAGCAAGTCGCTGAGGGGTTGCAGTGGCACCTGACTCACGACCCGGACGGCGGATTCACCGGAATGACCTGGACCATGGCCCATGCCCACCCGGCGGACTTCGAGGCGCAGCACCAGTGGTTGTCGACGTCGCCGGAGTCGGGGTTCGTGCAGGTGCCAATGGCCGAACGCCGTGACGCGACCGGGGCGGACGTCATCCGCGGCCTGGTGCCGAGCCGGATCGGCGACGGCGCCCGCACCGACGAGCCCGTCACCCGCCGCGCGGAGTGGTTCGACCTGCTCGCCGATCGATTCGACCTGCGGTTGCACGGCATGCCTGAGGAGACGCGTGAGCGACTGTGGACGAACGTCCTCGCGGCGCACCGCCGCTGGCAGGAATCGCAGACCTCCCAGAGTTGAGGTTCAACCGGCTCCAGTGCGGCGGGCTCTCGTCTGCCCCTCGCTGAGTCCCACCGGGGCAGACCGCTCCCCGGAGCAAGGCCGCTTCGTCGAGATCATCGGGTCGCTGGTCTGTCAGGCCGCAGGGATACTCAGCGCGGGATTGGGCGGCGGCTGCATGTCGTACGGACCGTGAACCCGCTGGATGAGTTCGAACCGCCCCGACTGGCTGGGGCCTGCTGCCGCAACTGTCACAGACAGACCGGGATCCAGACCGTGACGACGCAGTTGGCGACACTCCCGTCGCCGCCGGCGGCCGGCACTTTTGAAGTGAGGTGCGGGGTGAGCGGCGCGGGGGCAGCGGACGCGGCCGTCGCCGACTCTGCTGCAAGAGCAAAGACCAAGGCAGCACCAACTGCCAGCGTTCGCAGAATGACTTTCTTCGGCCAGCCCATATGTGTGTTCATATGCATACAGTGCACGCCGCTTCGACACACTGTCGCCCTGAGCGCAGCACACACGGCAGTCGCAGACAAGCGCATCACCTGCCCGTGACCAGGGACGGGTCCCTCGCCGAGCCCCACCACGACCCATACGAAGATCACCCGAACGGGCTCCTCAAGCTTCGGATCGTCGATGCCACGCCCCTGCCGCCATGGTGTGGTCGGTTGGGTGGCCGACGGAGGTGCGTCGCCGACGGTCGCGTTGCAGCTCGGGCAGGTCACCCGACAGGACCAGGCCCGGACACGCTTCGAGTCTTCGCCGGAGCGGAACTGAGCGCGGCGGACCGTACAGTCCGACGTTCCCAGGCGGCCGACGGCAGCGGAAATTCTAGACGTCAGCTTTGTTGCCGAGGCAGGAATCGGGCCTGGTAGATGCGTGTGGGGCCGCCTCTAAAGGGCGGCCCTACCTGTGTGTGCTGTCAGTTTCCGGGTGTCAGTTGGTTGCGTTTAGGGTGCACTTGACGGACGTCAAGACGCTGGGCGTGCCGCAGTCCCCGGAGACGGCGGTGTCGAGCCACTAGGCGTCCGTGCCCATCAGGCGCGTCTTGGGGATGAATCCGCCGAAGGGCGACATGGACTGCTGGTTGTCAATACTGGCGCTACCACCTCGCCCGCGAACTCAAACGCATCTACCCAACCCCCGACCACCACCGATACCAACTCATCGCCTGACAAACCATCTTTTGGCAGCGTGAACTACACCCATGGGCGGCTGACGCATAACGCATAACAGTGAGATCCGAACGCGGGCCGCGGAATACTCGGCTGCAACCCAGGCCGGCCCGCCCATAGGATCCCCGTTCGAGGCGCTGATATGACGCGCTGCCGACAGGCACTCAACGGACCGAGGATGCGTGGCGCAATGAGTAGCCGACTCTTCGCAATTTCCTTCGACGCGCACCAGCCCGAGCGCCTGGCGCATTTCTGGTCCGGCGTCCTGGGCTGGGAGAGAGCGGACGATTCTTGGGACGGCGTCGCCCTGCTGTCCGGGAATGACGCCGGCTACCGCCTCGGCTTCCGTCCCTCCCAGGCACAGAAGATCGCCCAGAACCGGCTGCACTTCGACCTGACCAGTTCCTCCCGGGAAGACCAGCAGGAGACCGTGGCCAGGGCGCTCGACCTCGGCGCGCAGCACGCCGACGTCGGCCAGGGGCCGAACGCATCCCATGTGGTGCTCGCCGATCCCGAGGGCAACGAGTTCTGTGTCATCGAGCCGGGCAACAATTTCCTCGCCGGCTGCGGCTTCATCGGAGCGCTCGCCTGTGATGGTTCGCAGGCCGTGGGCTACTTCTGGAGCGCGGCGCTGTGCTGGCCGCTGGTCTGGGACCAGGACAAGGAGACCGCCATCCAGTCGCCGAACGGCGGCACGAAGATCACGTGGGGCGGTCCGCCGCTCATGCCGGACCCCGGCAAGGACCTGCACTTCGAACTCGCGCCGGACGACGATCAGCAAGCCGAAGTCGAGCGCCTGCTCTCCCTCGGGGCGAAGCGTCTCGACCCCGCTCATGGCAGGGACGGCGCCGTGCTGCTGGCCGACCCCGACGGCAACAACTTCCGTGTGCTCAGGCGCCGGTGAAGCCGGAACCGACAAGAGCCTCGGGTGGCGGTTGCTACTGGGAGGAGCGCAGCACAGAGCCTGGGGCCTGTCCGATGGGTCGCGTGACTGGCAAGTTGAAGGGCAGCCCGCTTCCGTAAGACCATGGTCTGCAAAGCACGGTAACCTGGGCGCCTCGCAACTCACGTGGGACAGAGGCTACTTCACAGGCATCATCCGCCTACGTCTCGTGGGCGTAGCAGAGGCTCAGGCTGACACGCCGGCAAGGCGAGAATTCCTCCCGGGTGTCCTGACCCCGGGTGGTGTCCGTGCTTCAGGGCAGGAAGATCCGGTCCAGGTGGTAGCGGAGGACGGCCGTGGCCGATTCGGCGTCACGCTGGCCCACCAGGACGCTGGTGCCGAGCCCAGCTGACATGGCCAGCAAGCCGACCGCTTCGGCGTGGGTGTCCGTACCGGCCCGGAGCAGTCCGGCGTCCGCCGCCTGCCGCAGCAGCCCAGTGAGGGTGATCTCGGCGGAGTCCGGATCCTTGATGAAGGGCTGGGCCGCGAGGGCTTCGTCGGTGACCGACAGCACGGCGTACGAGGTGTAGAGGTGATGGAACAGGCGGCTCTCCTCGTCGACCGGCAGGGCCGCCGTCAGCAGTGCCTCGATCACCGCCCGCGGACCGGGGTTGTCATCGGCGGCGCGGACGTGGGCGGTCACCCGTTCCCCGAACCTGTCGGTCAGATGCCGCAGTCCGAAGAGGAGCAGCTTCTCCTTGGACTCGAAGTAGTACTGCACCAGCCGCAGTGAGACGCCCGCCTCGGCCGCCACGTCCCGCATACCCACAGCGTGCAGCCCTTGTCGTCCGGCGGCCCGGACGAGGGCCTGCGCGATCTCGGTGCGGCGCTCTGCGTGATCCACGCGCTTGGGCATGCTTCGACTCTCCGTTCCTCGGATCGCGTCTCCCATTTTTGATGATACAGCCGTACCATGGTTATGGTACGTTCGTATCACAAAGACCGACTGTCCAGGAGGTGGCCGTGCCCGACCCCACAGCAGCCCGTTCCCAGCCCGATGTCGGCCGCTTTGTCAGCGACGCCTGGCGTGTGCGCTACTTCGCGGCCTGCGACGCGGTCTACGCGCTGGGTGCGCCCGCGTCCTGGGAGGAGGACGTGGCGACCTCCTTCGGGACCACGCACGTCTACCGCTACGACCCCGAGGACCCGGCCGCCCGCGAGCGCACCCCCCTCGTCCTCATCCACGGAGCCGGTTCCTGCTCCGCCATGTGGTACCCGAACACTGCCGCCCTCAGCGCCGAAAGGCCCGTCTATGCCATCGACACCCCAGGCGACCCGGGCCGCAGCGTGCAGCGCGCACCCATCCACGAGCCCGAGCGTGCTGCGCAATGGCTGGACGAGACACTCGCCGGTCTCGGGCTCCACCATGTGCACCTCCTCGGTTCGTCCTACGGCGGCTGGCTCGTCCTGAACCAGGCGTACCGCGCACCGGAACGCCTCGCCTCGGTCACACTGCTCGACCCCGGAGGTCTGGAGAAGGTGGGACTGCGCTTCTTCGTGTGGATCTTCGCCAGCCTGTTCGCCACCTTCGCCCCCAAGCCGTTGCGGCCACGACTCGCGTCCTGGCTGGAACAACCCGTCCTCGTCGTGCCGGAACTGCGCACCATGATCCGGACGGGCGTGCGCGCCTACCGTATTCGCCGGCCTGTGCCGCAACCCCTCACCGACGCCGAACTGGGGGCCATCCGGACGCCGTTGTACCTGGTGCTCGGCAGGCGCAGCCTCCTGGTGCACCCTGACCGGCAGGTCGAACGCGTGCCCCGGCTGATCCGCGGCGCAAGGGCCGAGATCATCTCCCGGACCGGCCACGGCCCGCAGATCGACCACGCGGAGCTGACCAACCGGAAGATGCTCGACTTCATGAACGCCGCCGACCTCGGCCTGCCGACATCACACTAAGGACCGCTCGGCGGGTCACGAGCGAAGCCAAAGTCGGACCGCGGCTACAGCCACGGTGCCGTGAAAGACGTAGTCCCGCTCCTCGAAGCGGGTTGCTACGGCCCGGAAGCTCTTGAGCTGATTGATTGTCCGCTCGACCTCGTTCCTGCGGACGTAGCGTGAATGTGGGGCGTCGCCCCACTGACCGGGCGTGACCAGCAGTGCCAGAGGCCGCAGCCCGCCTTGACCAGCTAGGTGGATCTTTGTGCTCAGCCCGCCGCGTGAACGACCGACGGCTTCATCGGGGCGATGCCGGACGGGCTGGGTGCGCTTACCGGGTTTCAGTGGTGCCTGCTTGCGAGCGTCGGCAGCGTGCTGGTGGGCGCGGCACACGGTGGAGTCCACACTCGCCATGGACCAGTCGATGCAGCCTTCCGGGGCGGCATCGGCCTGGACGGCCCGCAGAATCCTGTCCCATGTGCCGTCCGCTGACCACCTTCGATGCCTGTCATGAACCGTCTTCCATTTCCCGAGCCGCGTCGGCAGATCCCGCCACGGGATGCCGGTCCGCTGACGGAACAGGATCCCGTTGATCACCCGACGGTGGTTCTTCCAATGCCCTCCGCGTCCAACGTTCTTCGGCAAGTGAGGCCCCAGACGGGCCCATTCCTCGTTCGACAGATCACCCGCCCCACGCTGACCGGAACGATCGCAATGCACACACGATAGGTGTCGCGCCTGCCGGCGTCGGACTTCGAGAGGACGACGGGCGTCCCACGCGCATGCGCCCCTGAGCGTCGAGGGCCGTAGGCGGCTCGTGAAGCGGTACCCGACACTTCCCGTCGCCCACGTCGCCGCTGAGGCGAAGCTTCGGACATCGCTGGAAGCACGGCATGAGCTACGTACTGGCGATCGCCTGCTCGGCCGAAGTTGCCACCGGCGCAGGCCGCATCCGGGCAGACAGCCTGGCCAAACGGCTGCCCAAAGGCCTGGCAGAAGCTGTCCGCCGCGGCTGGCGCCAAGGGGCAACGCATCTACGACGGGGCCCTCATCGGCCTCGCCGAACCAGGCCCGGGCCGTCACCACAGGCTGATCCGCCGTAACCGCACCATCGGCGATCACGCCTACTGCCGCTGTTGCTCACCCGAACCGGGGCTCTTGGCCGAGCTGGTGCGGGTTGCCGGATCCAGATGGCGGGTGGAGGAGACCTTCCAGAGCAGGAAGGGGCTGGCCGGGCTCGATGAACACCAGGTCCGCCGCTATCCCTCATGGGCCCGCTGGGCCACTCTTGCGGTGCTCGCCCACGCCTTCCTCGCCACCGTCCGCGCCGAGGAATACGCCGGCCAACCCGCCCCCCGATGGGCTACTGCCGCTGTCCTGCAACGAGATCCAGCGCCTGTTCCCCCCTTTACCAGCTTCGGCGCCGGCTCGGGCAACAACGGCTCGATCAGCGACCACAGTTCGTCCGACACGATCCACGGCCGCGACTGACGATTCCCCACGACCAGACCAACGAGCCGGCGCGCAGGCGAGTCGTCTTGGCGCTGGCCAGCGCATCATCGATGAAGCGCTTGTTGCGAGTCCCGTTCCGGGCCTCGACGCCCCGGCCGTTCCCCGGGCCCTTCCTGCTGCCGCGAGCCGGGTCGGACACAGGGGCGGGGAGCATCGGTTCCGGCAGCGCCCGCGTCACAGCCCCATGCATTCCACCCAGCCCGCCCGTCGGCGAAGCGATCGTACGCATCCGGCTATCGGCCCGACCATGGCAGGTCAGCGCACTGCAACCCCTCGCCAGGGGCTGTGTGTTGAGCTCCTGGCGCACCGCACGTCCAGATAGCAGTGCAGCCGGACACCGGGCTGTCCCGGATCCCGTGTCGTACGATCTGATGTCGCGGTCGCCCACCGTCCGCAGCGGATCGCACCGAACCCGGCGGTGCCGCCGGTACGGCCGAACGATCTGAACCACTACCGGGAATCAGGCCGCGACGAGCTCCTGCTCGCGGGCCGGCGTTTTGACGTTGGGCTTCTTGTTCGGCAGCGAGAGCCGGACGACCTTGCGCCATGCGGAGAACACCTGCTTGGGCAGTGGCCCGGTGACGTACTCCAGCTCGTACTTCTCGAACAACGCGCGCACCTTCACCGCGACCTCGGCGTACCGGTTGCTCGGCAGGTCCGGGAACAGGTGGTGCTCGATCTGGTGCGACAGGTTGCCGGTCATGAAGTGCATGGCCTTGCTGCCGCTGATGTTCGCCGAGCCCATCATCTGGCGCAGGTACCACTGGCCGCGTGTCTCGCCCTTGATCGACCGGCGCTCGAAGACCTGTACGCCCTCCGGGAAGTGCCCACACATGATGACCGAGTGGGACCAGATGTTGCGGACCAGGTTCGCGGTGAACGTGGCGGCGAGCGTGGGGAGGAACGACGGGCCCGACAGCAGCGGGTGGATCACATAGTCCTTGAGCACCTGCTTGCGGATCTTGCGGCCCACGGCCCTGGCCTGCGCGCGGAACTCCGGGTTCTTGCGGCGGCGCTTGTGCAGGTTCTTGCCGAGCTCCAGGTCGTACGCTGCGATGCCGTACTCGAAGAAGCAGGCGTTGATGAAGTTCCACAGCGGCTGACCGAGGTGGAACGGGTGCCACTTCTGGTCCTCGTCGACACGCATGATGCCGTAGCCGAGGTCGTTGTCCTTGCCGATCACGTTGGTGTACGTGTGGTGCAGCTCGTTGTGCGAGTGCTTCCACTGATCGGCCGGCGAGACGTGATCCCACTCCCAGGTGGTGGAGTGGATCTTCGGGTCCCGCATCCAGTCCCACTGGCCGTGCAGGATGTTGTGGCCGATCTCCATGTTGTCCATGATCTTCGCCACGGACAGCCCGGCGGTGCCGATCAGCCACGCGGGCGGGAAGATCGAGAACAGCAGTACGCCCCTGCTGACCAGCTCGAGCTTGCGCTGCGCCGAGATGACCTTACGGATGTAGGCGGCGTCTTTCTCGCCGCGGCCGGCGATCACCTCGTCGCGGATCGCGTCCAGCTCACGGCCGAGCTCCTCGATCTGCTCCGCGGTCAGGTGTGCGGTGGGGTCGATGGCGGTCAAGGTGCTCCTACCGTTCGATGTCGCAGGGGCCCGCGGCGGCGGACACGCAGGTCTGGATGAGGACGCCCGGCTCGGCCTCGGTGATCTCGCCGGTGCGCAGGTCGCGGACGGCGCCCGCCTTGAGCGGCGAGACGCAGCCGAAGCAGATGCCCATGCGGCACCCGGAGGGCATGAGCACGCCTGCCTCCTCGCCGATGTCCAGCAACGGCGTGGCGCCGTCCGCGTCGACGGTCTTGCCGGTGGTGCTGAACGTGACCTCGCCGCCGTCGCCGGCGACGACGATGCTGGGGCGGAAGCGTTCGGTGTGCAGGCGCTCTGGGACGCCTTGGTCGCTCCAGTGCTTTTCGGCGGCGTCGAGCAGGCCCGCGGGCCCGCAGGCCCAGGTCTCGCGCTCGGCCCAGTCGGGCACGAGTTCGTCGAGACGGGCGATGTCGAGCATGCCGTCGGTGTCGGTGTGCACCTCGGTGAGCTGCAGTTTCTTGTCCGCGACCAGGTCGTGCAGTTCGCTGCGGAAGATCACGTCTTGCGGCCGTGGCGCGCAGTGGACCATGACGACGTCGTTGAACTCGGTGTCGCGCAGCATGCCCATCACGGGCGTGATGCCGCTGCCGGCCGTCAGGTAGAGCACCTTGGTGGGCTTGGCCTGCGGCAGCACGAAGTCACCGGTCGGCTGGTCGAGCTGGATCAGCGTGCCCGGTGTCGCCCTGCGGACCAGGTGGTTGCTGACCTTGCCGTCCGGGATCGCCTTCACGGTGATCGTGACGCGGCCGTCCTGGCGGTTTGTCGGCGAGGTGATGGAGTAGGCACGCCACAGGCGCACCCCGTCGACGTCGACGCCGATCCGCACGTACTGGCCGGCTGTGTGGCCGCGCCAACCGCGTCCCGGCCTGATCACGATGGTTGCGGCGTCACCCGTCTCGGGGTGCACGGCCTCGATGCGCCCCCGCAGGTCAGCGCCCGCACGCAGGGGGCTGACCAGGTCGAGGTAGTCCGACGGCAGTAGCGGCGTCGTGACCATCTCGAGCAGTTTCCACGCCCTGCTGCGGAGGGCTGCACTCGTCATGACTCCAGCTTGCTGTGCCTCAGGGCGTAAAGTCCTGACCGCAGGACGTAAATTTGGTCGTTCGAATTGTTCGCAGGGAACAAAAACATGAGCCATGCAATCCGGAGGGCCAGCGAACTGACCCTGGATGAGACGACGGTCACGGCACTGCGGGCCGCGCTGAAGGCCACCGCCGACGAGGTCGTCCAGGCGATCATCGACGAGGTCCCTTCCTACGCCAACGCCCTGTCGGGACACATGGGCGCCACCATCCGCCGAGCCGTCCGCACCGCCCTGGGGCACTACCTGGACCTCGCGAGCGGGAACGCCACAGGCGGCGACGCCGGTGACGCAGCCTACGAGCTGGGCCGCGGCGAGGTCCGGGACGGCCGTTCGATGGACGCCCTGCTCAGCGCCTACCGCGTCGGCGCCCGCGTGGCCTGGCGTTGCCTGGCAGCCGGTGCCGTACCCGCAGGTCTGCCCGCCGCCGAGGTCGCCAAGTTCGCCGAGCTGACCTTCGCCTACATCGACGAGCTCTCCGCCGCGAGCGCCGCGGGCCACGCCGACGAACTGGCCGCCCGGGGCCGGGCTCAAGAGCGCCACCTGGAACACCTGGCCCGCGACCTCCTCGCCGGCGCGAGCCCGGATGTGCTGCTTGCCTCTGCTCAAAGGGCCGGGTGGCAGCCTCCTGTCTCACTGACCGCGGTCCTGCTGCCCGCCGCCCAGGCCCGGCCTGCCTACCGCACGCTCGACCCGAGCACCCTCGTCCTCGACGACCTGCCGGACGCCACCGGCGTGCTGCTCGTCCCCGATGCCGACCGATCACATCTCTTGCGGCAGCTGACCGACCGCACCGCCGTGGTCGGCCCGGCCCGGCCGTGGACGCGTGCGTCCGCCTCGTACGCACGAGCCGTACGCGCGCGCTCCCTCTCCTCCGAGATTCGCGACACCGAGGACCACCTGCCCGAGCTGGTGCTGAGCGCCGACGTGGACGCGTTCGCAGACCTCCGTGCCCGAGCCCTCGCACCGTTGCGGGCCTTGCCTGTCGCGACCGCGCGGCGGCTGGAGGAGACGTTGCGGGCGTGGCTGCTGCACCAGGGCAGGCGGGATGAGGTGGCGGCGGAGTTGTTCGTCCATCCCCAGACCGTCCGGTACCGGATGTCGCAGCTGCGGGAGCTGTTTCCGGATCTCGCATCGCCGAACCGGGTCCTTGAACTGACGCTGGCGGTCGGTCTTCGGGTCAGCTGAGGCGTTCTTCGACCGTCCAGGACCGCGTTTGCGAGCGGTCCAGTTTCTGGCCAGACATCCACGGATGGCTTCGAACCGCCTCTGGGAGAGGTCGCCTCGCCCAGCAGCTCGGCGGCCCGGCGGTGGATGGCCGACTCGGCCTTCAGCTCTGCGATCCGCTTGCGGGCCGCCGCGAGTCCGGGCTCCTCGTGCGTGGGGCCACGGGAGCTTGCCCGGTGTCGATCAAGTGCCGGCGGCGCCAGACATAGATGGTCTGCTCGATGATGCCGAGAAGCTTCGCCACTTCGGCGGCCTTCCGGCCGGAGACGACCAGGTGGAGGACACGGCGGCGGAACTCGGGCGGATAGCTGCGAGGCGTGACGGCCTCCGGAGGTTGCTGGACGGTCGATTCTCCAGCGACCGACTCCGTGAGACCCAGGGCAGACCAGTATCTCCACCGATCCTGGAGCGGTTCCGTGAGGTGTTGGCGACATCGTTGACGGCTGTCTTGTCGGTCACTTGGTCGTCGGTGGTATGGCGACGGCTTCCTGGCATGGCTCACGGTAGGGGCAGTCGCTGTGCGGTCCGCTCACGGCGGTGGGTAAAACTGGCGGGCCCAGTGGCGGAACAAGCCAATGGCTTCGTCGCTCGCGGCGAGGCGGGGCCGTGGCTCGTAGCGTTTGGTGTTCCAGATTCTCAGGTCCTGGTGGATCTTGCTGACCGCAGTGCGCAGCATGGCGTGGGCGAAGGCGCGGTGCAGGCTCCGTCGTGGGAGCGATGCTCCAGTGGTGCGCTGCTTGCGGATGTCCGCGCAGGCCGCCGCGACCAGCATGCGGGTGTTTCGCGGCCCGGTCGGGGTGTGTATGGCCCACAGGTAGCTGACGAGTCCGAGCGAGGGTAGCGGGAGCTCGACCCGGAGATATCCAAGGCCCGCCATGAGGAACGTATGGTCGGCCAGGATCTTCTGCTTGACGATGTGAGGCCGGTCCGGCCCGAGGCGCAGACGCATATGCAGGAGGGGGCCTTGGGTCTGCGGCGGGTCGAGTTCCTCTACGGCCACGTGGTGCAGGATGGGCAGATGTCGATAGTCGAGGGTGTTCTCGATGATTTCCTGGGCGTAGGTGCGCACTTCGGTGCTCCAGGCGGCCATCGCTCGGACTCCGGCGTGGGCGGTGCCGGGGATTTCCCAGGCGGGTGGAGTGCCGTCGGGTGCGTACCAGGCGAAGAGGAAGCCGTTGCGTTCGCTGATGGTGTGGTGCTGCAGGTGGGCGCGCGGTGGGGGGCCGTCGGGAGTGCCGACGCAGGTTCCGTCGGGGGCGAAGGCGAAGCGATGGAAGGGACACACCAGGTTCTGGCCCTCTACGGTTCCGCCCGCCCCGAGATGAGCGCCGAGGTGCGGGCAGTAGGGATGCACTGCGTGGGGCCGGCCGTCGCGGGTGCGGTAGAGGACGATGTCCTCGCCCATGAAGCGACGGGTCAGGACTTTGCCGGGGGTCATTTCCTGTGAACGGGCCAGGCAGAACCAGCCGCTGGGGTAGGGCAGATGCCGGCCCGTCTCGTTCGTGGCGGCCTGCGGATCACGAGCAGCGGCGAGTTCGTCCCTCATCGTCATGGCGGGCAGCCAAACACAGCAAAACGCATTGAATTCAGCCCATCCGGCAAGATCACTCGTATGAGGTAGACACAGGCCATATCGCCATGGCCGATCACGCGCACACGCCTAGGATCGGTCACTCTGAGTGAGTGGTGGGGGCGGTTCGGCATCGAGTCCGGGGACGCTCTCGAGGCAGGCAAGGGGGCGCCGGGTGGCCGATGACAACACTGGCAACACTCGTCATGAAGCGGAAGTCGTCGTCATCGGTGCCGGCCTCTGCGGCGTGGCCGCCGTCATCGCGCTGCGCCGGGCCGGTATCGATGACGTTGTCGTGTTGGAGAAGTCTGCTCGCCTCGGCGGGACTTGGCGCGACAACACCTATCCCGGATGCGGCTGCGACGTGCCGTCGCTGCTGTACGAGTACTCCTTCGCACCCCACGCGTGGAGCCGGGGCTTCGCCGGGCAGCCCGAGATCCTCGACTACCTCACCACCACCGCGGCAACCCACGGCGCCGACAAGGCGATCCGCTACGACACCGAGGTACGGAGCATCCGCTGGGAGCCGCAAGCGCACCGCTGGAACCTGCACACCACAGCGGGCACGTACACGGCCCGCGCCGTGATCGTCGCCACCGGCCCCTGGCACCAGCCCCGCCATCCTGACATCCCGGGCCTCGGCACCTTCCCCGGCACCGCCTTCCACTCCGCCCGGTGGAATCACGAAGTCGACCTGGCCGGACGGCGCATCGCAGTGGTGGGGGCCGGAGCGTCAACCGTCCAGTTCCTGCCCGAAATCCAGCCCGAGGCGGCACACCTCGATGTCTTCCAGAGCACACCGCAATGGGTGCTTCCCAAACCCGACTACCCCTTCCCTCCAGCTGTCCACCGCTTACTCGAACACCACCCCGCAGCGCGCCGCGCACTACGCGGCCTGCACCACTGGACCCAGGAAGCCATCGGCGTACCCCTGCGCCATCCACACCTGCTGCGGCCCCTGGAGGCTCTGGCCCGCCTCCATCTGCGGACCTCCGTCCGGGACCCCGCCCTACGCCGGGCCCTTGCTCCCCGCTACCGCTTCGGCGGTCGCCGCCTGATCACCTCCAGCACCTACTACACAGCCCTCACCCGGCCCAACGTGCGACTGCATCCCACCCGCGTGGCCGCCGTGGAGGGCAGCGAGGTCATCGGCGCCGACGGCACCCGAACCCGCGCCGACATCATCATTCTCGCCACCGGCTACCACATCGGCGGCATTCCCCTCGCGCCCCACCTGCACGGTACCGGCGGCACACTGGCCGAGACCTGGGCCGACAACCGCCGCGCATACCTGGGCACCAGCGTCAGCGGGTACCCCAACCTCTTCCTGCTCCTCGGCCCGAACCTGCTCACCGGCACCACCGCCGTGCCCACCGTCCTCGAAGCCCAGCTCCGCTACATCACCACCGCGCTCACCCACTTGCGGGCGAGCGGGGCGGCAGCGCTGGATGTCAGGCCCGAGGCTGAAGCAGCCCACCAGCAGGCCCTGCACGCGGCGCTGCGTACCACTGTCTACAACTCGGCCGACCAGGCCAGCTACTACTTCGGCCTACCCGGCGTCAACACGTTCTGCTGGCCCTGGTCGACAGCCAGGCTCGTCAAGCGCCTGGAAGCCTTCGACCCTGACGTCTACACATGGACGCTGCCGTTGCCGGCCCAGCCCGGCGCTGAGCGGGACGGGCTACCGACATGCCCGTCGGATCGGCTCCAGTAGATCCCGGTCACGTACCCGTCGCATTCGCAAGTCGTGGGTGCTGCGCACAGTGGGCCTTCGCTGGTGGAGCAGTGGCCCGCACGGCAGTGGCCGCCCGGGTGTTCAGTGCGGTGCGGACAGCCACTGGCTGAGCCATCCGAATGCCGCGGGGTACTCCGCCGACCAGGTGTTGTAGTTGTGTCCGCCGCTGGGCAGCACCAGAGTGCGGACCTCCACCGGGGTGACCCTGGCGGACGCCTGGAACTTCTCGATGTACGACGGCGGACTGAGCGGGTCTTCCCGCGAGGTTGCCAGGAAGAGCCTGACGCGGGCCTTGGTGTGCCGCACGAGGTACGTCGGGCTGTTGAGCCTGCGCACGGCCGGGTCCGGCAGGACGGACTCGTCGCCGGTCAGCGGATCGGGGTCGAGGGCGGCGCCCGCCCCGAAGACCTTCGGGAACTGCAGGGGCAGTTTCGCCGCGCAGAACCCGCCGGTCGAGAAACCCATCACGCCCCAGCTGCGCGGGCCCGGCGGCAGCGTGCGGAATTTGTGGCTGACGAGGTCCGGGACGTCGGCCGTCATCCAGGTCGCCACTTTGCGGTTGGGCAGGTCGCTGCAGTCAGTGTCCACGCTGCCCGGGTTGACCACCGGCATCACAAGGATGAAGGGGTGCACCTTGTTCTGCTTGAGCAGAGCCGCGAAGGCGCCCGGCATACCGCCATGCTCCAGCCAGGACTGGGGCGATCCCGGGACACCGTGCAGCAGCATGATGACCGGGAACCGCTTCCTCGCGTAGGCGGCCTCGTCGTACTGCGGCGGCGTCCACACGAGTACCTCACCGGACAGCGCGGATCGCCGGCCGTGGAAATACGTGTCCAGCACGCCGCCCTTGGTGCTCTTGCTGAACTTCGCCCGGTGCACTGGAGGCCCAGGCATCGCGACCGCGTTGGTGTTCGCATTGCCGAGCAGGTCATCCCAGGACGCATACAGGCCGTAGCTGTTGTTGATCCAGGTGGCCACGACGCCGATGGCCGTGAGCTGACACAGACCGATCATGACAGCGTGCACAAGCCAGCGCACCGCTCTGGGCCCGCGCACCTTCGGCCACAGCGCAATCGCGCCGACCATCATCACGACCGTCGCGACGATGAGTACAGCGAAGAATGGTGTGCTGGTCAGAGACACACAACCACCTCCCGTTACCACCTTGCCCACAACCTACTGAGCAAGAGGGATCTCCACGATCAACGGTTCCTTCCCATCACGCGGCGATCAAAGGGCGGCTTGGAGCCGGAAGTGAAGGTCGGTGGCGCCTGCGGGCGCGCGGGCTTGCCCTGCTGATCGGTGACCGCAGTCACGGTCAGTCCGGCGGCCATGGCCAGCACGGCCGCCGCGAGTCGGCGGCCGCACGAATCAGGGCGTCCCTGAAGGCGTCTACGGCATGTGCCGCGCGTGGATCGGACGACATCGGGGTGGTGCTTGGCGAATCGGTGGTCGCGGTCATGCTGGCCTGCCCCATGTGATCGGGATGGTCTGGAGCCTGCTGGCAGTCGGGCGCCGGCCTGTGGGGCGCAGCCCGAACTCCTTACAGGCCGCGGAAATTGGGGGGCGGCTTCGATCTTTCGGTAGTCCCGGCGCAGCCCCGGATGAGGCCATGGTGGAACTCATCAACCGCGCGAAGGCCACGGGCCGGCTGCGCGAGGACTTCGACCCCTCGGACCTGGTCCTGATCCATATGGCCAACGCCGGTGTCGTCAACGCCACCGGCGACGCCGCCCCCGACTCCTGGCGACGAGTCGTCGCCATGCTCATCCAGTCCTGCGAGGCACCAGCCCGTGGGCCCCTGCCTCCTTCGCCCGAGCATGACGCCCTCTACAGGGCCATGCTCCGCACCAGCCCGGCGGACCCCACGACACCGACACCAGGCGAGAGCGCCTGACGAGACGGCAACACCCATGTGGCATCGTCGCCCGAGTGCGGCACCGCCGACGCATCCGACACCTGCCTCGCCGCTGCCCCCCGACGAGTTGGGGAACAGCCCCAGCCCAGCCGATGCATGACTGAAGGGTATGCACAGCGGGTCCGACAGGTGCAGCGGTGTCACTGGCTCTCGGCGCCTACCCGTCGGACCTCGACGACCGGCAGCAACGGGCGCGGAGTGGGGGAGGAGGGTGTGGGGGCGTCGTCGAGGAGGACCCGCTCGGCGATGCAGCCCTGGTCGCACCACAAATCGTGGCCCGACAGCGAGGCGCACGGCGGGTTCGGCGAGAGGGCCGGAGAAACGGACTGGGAGCATTCCCGGCACCGCGCTGGGCCAACTCAGCAATGGCTACGCCGAGTAGCGGATCCGGCCGGAGTCATCTCGCTGAGGCTTCACGAAATTGCGGTCAGGACATGCTCGCTTCGAAAGGAGGGCCTGCGGCGGGGTGTCAGCCGACCAGCTTGTTGAACTTGCGGATCTGCTGATCGAAAACCCGGGCGGGGACCATGCGGCGTAGCAGGCTGATGCGCCGGGCGAATGGGCCGGCAGTGGAGCGCAGCCGCGGCTTGCGCGCGGTGGCCGCCGCGATGACAGCCCGGGCGACGACGGTGGGGGCGTCGCCACCCGTGACCGCCTTGGCGACCACTTGGTCGACATGGCGCGCGTTATCACCGATCCGGCTGGGCATTCCTCCTGCATCAGCACGCGCTGATCGCCGCCGGGCGCCGCCATGATGGGCGGCGGTGCACAACTCAGCCGGCCAAAGTGCCCTGGTGGAAGTACATCCGCCAGCCCGTCTCCGTCAGCCGCCACAAGGAACTCCGCCAGACCTGACGGCCCTGGTTGTCGGCGAAGTACGTCAGGTGAACGATGCCCGGGGCAACGACGGCTCCGGACATGTCGCTGACCTTGACCGGAGACTCCGGGGAGATGCCGCCACCGCTTGTCACCGTGAGGATCGACTTCACGTCCCACCAGCGTCCGGAAGCCCCGATCTCGGTCCACTCCGGATCCAGAAGCTCCAGGACACGGTCCGGCGAAGCGCGCACCTCGGGATCGAGAAGCCGCATCTCGCCGTCAATGGCAGCCTGCACGGCCTGCTCTCGCTCGTCATCCGCCATGCAGGAACCCTACGGACGCCACACGCCTGACAACAGCGAATTGTTCGAAAGAAGCCACCCCACCGGTCGTGCACGCTGAGCGCCTGTATGGAAGCCCCCAGGCTCGCCGCTGAGGCTCCACGACCCTTGAGGGCGCCAGGAGAGACCGGCTACTCGTGAGTGCGACAGGCAGGGAGGTCCTCGAAGCGCAGCAGCGCCCGGACAGGACCCACCTCGCGTGCCTGGTTCTCACCGAGCTGGTCGATGATGACGCTGCAGCCGGCCCAGTCGCTCCCGCACTCCAAGACCATGTCCCTGACCGCGGTGGCCTGGCTGCCGGTCCGATCCAGTCGTCGACCAGCAGCACCTTGTCACTCCGCCCCAAGGAGGACCGCTGAAGCCGAAGACGATGCTCGTGACCCGATAGTCCGGCGTGCTTCGGCGTTCGAAACCTTGTCGCCGGGGAACAGGCCCTGCCAATTACGAACCGGCACGACGTGCGGCCCCTAATCCGTTGTGAAGGTGGTTCCAGAGGCCGCAGTTGGGCTTCTGGGCTGTCTGGTGACGGACGTCTGTAAGGCCCCGGGCCCGTTGAGGCCTATCGGGACACATCCCCTGCCCGGCGGCAGCAATCGCTGCCCCGAGAAGTGGCCGACAGATCAAACGCAAGGCACCGAGGCCAGTCGTAGCGCGAGTCAGGCCACTACTCGGGGCAACACCCGAACATCCACACAGTGGTACCCCGTTGCGACAGCGCGGAACTGCTTCCACTTGCTCACGCACCGCTCGACGGGACTGCGGCGGCGGTACTGCATCTTGTCGAAGGAGGGCGGATGTCCGCCGGCCCGCCTCTTACGCCGGCGTTTGGCCCGCTGGTCATCGGGCTGGGCGATGGTTGCCTTGATTCCCCGTCTGCGCAGATAAGCGCGGTTGTCGCGGCTGGAGTACGCCTAGGCAAGGGCCGGTGCCCGCCGCGCGTTGATCATCACGCCGGGATGTCGGAGAGCGGCCTGCCGTACAGCGCCCTGCCCATGGGAGAGCTTTCGCCTGTGACGTGAGCGCGGATGGACGCGATGTAGCCGTCGCGGCTGATGCGGCCGTCGCCATCAGTGTCCAGGGCAGTGAACGCCGCCTCGGCGTTGGTGGCCGGGTTGTTCAGCGCTGTGCGCAGGGCTGTGAACTCGCAGAGGTCGAGGACGCCGTCATGGTTGGTGTCGGCGAGGTCGAAGAGGGCGCCGAGGACGGGTGCGCAGACGGTGTCGAACGCCTCGGCGCCGGCCCATGCCGCGTACTCGTCGAAGGTCATCTTTCCGTCGCCGTCGGCGTCCATCGACGCCCACGCGCGCTCGCCCAGGGTGCGTGCGGTGACGACGAGCTGGTCGTCGTCCTTGAGTCCCATGGCCAGCGCCACGTTCCTGGTGCGCGCCATGTATTCCTCCCTGGACACGATTCCGTCTCCATCCGCGTCCAGCATGGCGAAGACGAGCTTTTGCGCGGCTGTCTGGTCCATCGAGGTTCCTTCCTCACGGTGTTCGGGTGTGAGCGCTTCGATCCGAGTGGGCGTCCTACCCCTCGGCCGTGATGATCAAGACGCCCATTCGGGGGGCGTGGGGGTCTTTCCCCACGCGCACCGCGCGTAGTGCGCCGGTGGTGTGACTCATGAGCCGGGGACTGCGGAAGCGGCCTGGGGTAGTCACAACCCCTGTGGAAGAACACATTCCGTGGAGGGTGGATGTTCGGCAGACACGGCACAGCAGTTGTGATGAGTTCCCTGGCCCTGGTGGCCTCGTCGGTGGTCTGGGCTCCAGCGGGTCAGGCCCATGAGCCTGTGCACGGAGAGAACGTTCTGTGCACGGGCTCCAGCACCAGCACATACAACCCGCCCTTGACCCTGTTGCCCCGCCCGACCCACGTCCAGACACATGCCAGTTACACGTGCGGGGTTGGTCCCGGCCGGACGGTGCCGGCCACCGGCGACCTGGACGGGAAGTCACCGTCGGCGTCCTGCATCACGGTGAACAGCCCCCGCCTTAAGGAAGTCGTCCACTACGGTGACGGGAAACAGTCATCGATCGCGTACGACAGCAGCACCACAGTGCGTGTCGCCGGCGTCCTCGTGGTCAGGATGTCGGGCCGGGTAGTCGAGGGCCGCGGCGAAGGGCTGACGGCGCATCGGACCGTTGCCGCGCTCCCCGGTGAACTGCCCACCTCATGCCTGTTGTCCGGGCTAGAGGGCAGCAGCGGTGAGGCACAGCTGGAGATCGGGTCGTGAGCCAGACCATGGTGGGCATCCCCACCGAACCGATCGGCAGCATCCCGCGGCCCGCCGAGCTGCTCGCCGCCATGGCGGACCATGCCGCGGGCCAGATCAGCGACGAGGAACTCGCCGCCGCCCAGGACCGCGCCGTCTGCGATACCGTCCGCCGCCTGGAGGAGATCGGCTCCCCGGTCGTCACCGACGGCGAACAGGCCAAACCCAGCTTCGCCACCTACCCCCTGACCGGCCTGAACCGACTGGCACCCGACGGCGTCGTCATCCCGTTCGCCGACGGGCACCAGCGGCAGCTGCCCCGCCTTACGGCCGGACCAATGCGCTACGGCGTGTACGCCGACCGCTACCTGCACGCCGCACTCCGGCACGCGGCCTCACCGGTGAAGCAGGCCGTCATCGCGCCATCGGCGCTCAGCCTGCTCTACCCACCCGACGGCATCGACGGATACCCCCGCGAAGCCTTCCTCGACGACCTCACCGCCGAGGCCGAAACGGACATCCGCCGATGTCTGGACGCCGGCGCCCACCGCGTCCAGCTCGACTTCACCGAGGCCCGTCTCGCGCTGAAGCTCGACCCGAGCGGCAGCCTGCTGGACCAGTTCATCGCCCTCAACAACCGCGTCCTGGAACGCTTCTCCAGCACCGAACAGGCCAGGATCGGAATCCACACCTGCCCCGGCGGCGATCAGGACTCCACCCACAGCCTGGACGTCGACTACACGGCACTGCTGCCCGCACTCCTCCATCTCAAGGTCGGTGCCTTCTACATCCAGCTCGCCAGCGAGCCGGAACCGGACAAAGTCCTCGCCGTCCTCGCTGAACATCTCCCCGCCCAGGCCCAGGTCTTCATCGGCGTCACTGACCCGATCGACCCACGTGTCGAAACGCCCGAGGAGGTACGCGACCGCGTCCTCACCGCCGCCCGTCACCTGCCCCCTAACCGTCTGGGCACCTGCGACGACTGCGGCTTCTCGCCCTTCGCCGACGACACTTCCACCTCCCGCGACACCGCCTTCGCCAAGATCAGCGCCCGCATCGAAGGCACCGCCCTGGCCGCCCGCGAACTCGTGAACGAACACCCCGGACCGTCATCGAAGCCTGCTGGTTAGATCAGAGGCGTGCTGCACAACGGCCTGCACGACCCGGTGGGGTTGTGCAGGCCGTTGTTGTATTGAGGGAGTGCCCACCGTGCAGGCGACCACCCCCCATCAGCCGAGCGGCCCACCTCTCCGCAGCCAGAGGTGGCTGCGAGTCCAGTTGGCAGCTTCGGCGTCGGTCAGACCAGGATTCAAGCCCTTGCGGTTGCAGTCGACCACTGACGGGAGCGCTGGAACCGCTGTTACCTTTCTCTGGCATGGGGGTTCTTCGCGAATTAGTGATCTCTGTCGCAGGGTCAGCCATCTTCCTCATGTTGGTCTGGGTCGTGTCGAGGACGGCTCGCCAAGCCACAGTTTTGATCGTCACTCGCGTACTCGGCCTGGACTTGGAACAGTCGTTCAAGGATGCAGCACACGTGGCGGAGGATCTCCAGGCTGAGTTGGCACGGGCTAGGTGGGTGACGGTGATGACCAGCCGGGGTAACGACCTGCAACGCCATGTGTTCGCAGACACGCTGCGCGCAGCCTCTGCAGGCACCAAACGCGTACGGATACTGCTCCCGGATCCCGATGCCGTCGGCCCGCCAGACTGGATCGACGTCCGGGAGACCGAAACCGGATCCTTCGACCACGCTTATCGGAGCGGGCTTCTCCGTCTGCAGATACGGCAGAATATTTCCTACCTGGCAGCTCACGCAGCCTCGGGGCGAATGGAGATGCGCCTGTACAACCAACCCCACATCGCCCGCATCGTTCTAACCGATCGCGTCGTCTATCTAACACAATACGAGGACACCCGCCACGGACAGCTGAGCCCTGTCAAGAAGTACCGGCGAGGCGACATGTACGACTACCTCTGCCGCACCGTCGCACTCACGTGGGATCACGCGCGTCAGCCGTCGGGAGCTCCCTAAGCACTGACCGGTCAGAAAGGCGCGCTGAAGCATCAGGCTCAGTCCACGCCGGCTTCGTTCCAGTCCCGCAGACGGCGCCGGCAGGTCATGCCTGAGCCGAAGCCGAGGTCTTGCGGCAGGTACTCCCACTGGATGCCGGTGTGCAGCACGTACAGGATCCCGCAAGAGCACCTCGCGGTCCGGCAACGGTTTGCGGCCCGGATACCGGAACCTGCGCTCACGCCGCGGCAGCAGCGGTTCAAGACGGTCCCAAAGCTCATCCGACACGATCCACCGCGACATCACCACACCGGACCGGACGCTCAACTCCCGCCCCAGACACGGCCATCACGACACACCCACCTCATTGTCGTTGTTAAACGGTTGACGTGCCCTTCGACGACGCCGGAGCTGTAGGCGAGTGTCATGCCGGCGAGGACGGCGTCCCAGTCCTCGCGCAGGATTCCGGCGAAGCCCTCTATGAGTGGCGGCGGTACCGCTTCATCGCCTTGGGTATGGGCGTGGGCGAGGCGGAAGCAGTGCTGCCGCCCGCTGTCTGCGTCGCACATTCACTTCAGGCCGCGGATGGTCGCCTCGAACGCCCGGTCCATGTCCCACAGGGGTTCGAAGGTGACGTGGACGACGTGGCCGTAGGTCTGGTTGTGGAACATCTGGTAGCGCCCGAACGCCTCGGGGTCCTCCACTTCGATCAGCGCGTACCCGCCCCATCCGGTGCCGTACGTCTGGTGGTGCACGATGCCGCTGTCGACGTCGCCCCAGTTGCCCGACCGGGCGAACGCCTTGAAGGCTTCGCCCCACGCCTCATCGAGTGCAGGCTTGGTGACGCCCTCGGCATAGACGAAACGCTGAAGGTACTTTTGCCCCATCGACCCACTCCTGCTCCCTGCCCCGGGCAGCCCTTACGCATCGCCCTCGGTGGTCGCAAGATAGCCATCCCCCATCCACGTACCGCCGCATCTCACCCGGTCGATGGCGTGTTTGAAGCCCTTGTCTTACGCGTAGGACGCCAGCTCCCCTTCCGCCGATCGCACACCTACGGGACCTTCCTGGTCGACATCGAGATGTCCGCCCGGTCGACCTGCTGGCCGACCGCACCAGCGAGACGCTCGCCGCCTGGCTCACCGCACACCCCGGCGCTGAGATCGCCTGCTGGGACCGCGACAGCGGCTACAGCCGGGCAATCAAAGAGGCGGCACCGGACGCGACCGAGGTGGCCGATCGCTGGCACCTGATTCAGAATCTGTCGCCCGCGGTCGAGAAGACCTAGGAGTTCTCGGTTCGGGTCGGTCGGCGATGCGGGGGTGCTGAGCCGCGCGACTGGGAGATGTCGACGTGTTCGAAGCAGTCGGCGGAGGTGCGCTCGATCAAGGTCGTGTGTCGATCACGTCTCGCGGCTCGGGCGATCTGACCGGACGTAAATCCCGGCGTGTCAGTGGATCATATTGCGATTTTTCATATTAACGTCCTATGACTGTACGGAGTCGATCCCTTGCGGATCGCACTCGCCTCACTCCATCGGAGATGACATGCAAAAACTTCTCAAGGCTGCCGTCCTGACAGTCGCCCTCGGCAGCGTTGGACTCCTGAGCGCCGGCACCGCCACCGCCACCGGGAACGACGGTCACGGCGGCGGGAACGTCCTACAGAGCTCCCACTGCAGGTCGCACGACCTGAACGTCGACGTCCTCGGCCAGGTCGGCGTCCTCAACGGCGCGCTGGGCAACGCGCTCGGCGGCGAGGGCAACTCGGGTGGGCAGAACACCCACGCGGGCTCGTCCATGGGCTGCGACAACAGCGCCTTCTAGGCCGTGTCATAGCACAGGGGACCGCTGTGCCCTGTTGTGCAGGTCGGCAGGCGGTCCGCATGTCGACGAGGGCTGATCGACGTGAGTCGGCGGCGGGCGCGGACCAGCGTCCCATGGCGAGATCAACCGGTGGAGCACGGGCCGTGCAGACGGTCTGTGGGTTGTTCCGCTGATGGCAGCGCGCCAGTCTGGCGAGCCGTGCTGACCAGGCTGCAGGCCAATGCCGATGACACCGAGACGCCGCTGAAACCAGTTCAGGGATCTTGTCCGCTTTCGCGGATCAGGTCCCTGAACTGGTGTTTCTCTGTCGGGGTATCGGGCTCTTGTCGAGTCAGTGGGGCGGGGCACTCTGGGCGGGGCTCACCTGGCCAGGGCCATCTGGGACCCTGACCTGTATCCAACATCTGACTTGTGTGGTGCCGGACGTATCTTCCGGCGAGGACGAATATGCTGCGGGCCTTCCAGCAGCCCTTCGATGACGTCCGGGTCTTGATGGTCGGTCAGGATCCCTATCGCACTTCGAGGATGGCGATCGGGCTGAGTTTCGCGGTCTCACCCGAGGTGCGTTCGTTGCCGGGGCGTTTGGAGAACATCTTCCGAGAGATGCACTCCGACCTGGGGCTGCCCAGGCCGTCGAACGGCGATCTGACGCCGTGTCGCCAGCAGGTCATGCTCGAGCCGAAGCCCAGCTCCTCGGGAGGTACTCACACTGGATGCCGGTGTGTAGTACATAGAGGATGCCGCACAGCACCTTCCGGTCCGGTAACGCCTTGCGCCCCGGGTACCGAAAGCGCCGTTCGCGCTGCGGCAGCAGCGGCTCCGAGCACTCCCACAGCTCATCCGACACGATCCACGGCGATGTCCCCACACCGGACCGACCCAGGTCCAGTGGGCGAAGAACCGGGGCCGCTGGATAGCGGTCCCGTTCCAGGCTTCCTGTGCCCTCTTCCGCCCCCGCAGCCGCTTGTACTGCTTAGAAGCTGTTGTCGTTTCGATCTTGAGGGGAGTGCGTCGAACGGGAGTCTCGATCGGGTGATCGCAGCTGGCTGCGGGCATGAGAGCAGGGCCTCTTGGTAGCTCGGGTTTGCGAAGCCAACCGAGATCCGGGAGACCCTGTTGCCACAGTTGTACGTGCTCACGCCGGTGGAGTTCAACTCGGCTGCCGCGACGTGTGAATGTGCCGCTCACCGGTTCGGAAATGCTGCCGATCATCCGGAGCGTGTTCGGCGGTGTCCCTCGGACATGACGGACGCGGAGTGGGCCGTGGCCCGGCCGCTGCTGCCGGCGCCGGGCTGGCTGCGTGGCCGGGGCGGCCGGCCGGAGGCGTACTGCCACCGGGCGATGTTCGATGAAAACAGCACATGGCGGCCGAGACCGACGTCAACACCGACGACCACGCCATGCTCACCGTGCCCAGACGCCTTGCCCGGCTCCGCGCGAACTTTGACACGGTGGCTGCCACCGACCCCGCCGCCACATCATCGACAGTGACGACCACACCTCCGGCGAACTCGCCGACCTCATCACCGCGTTGCTGCCGAGCCGATAGCCTCACCCCTCATGGAGCCCGACCTGTCCCACGCCTCGATCATCGTCGCCCGCGACTTTCAGGCCCTCGTCGGCGTCCTGCGCGACACCGGTGACTCCGTCCACGCAGGCCACCTGTTCCTCCCCGGAGGCCGGCGCGAGCAGGGCGAGGACGCCGAGGCATGCGCACACCGGGAGCTGAAGGAGGAAGCCGGGGTCACGGCCCGCAGGATGCGCCCGCGCGGCGAGTACGCGATCACCTCCGAATCCGGTGCCGGCCTGTCGCTGTTCCTCGCCGAAGACCTGCGCCTGGGCGCGCAGGAGCTGACCGACACCGAGGCCAGGCCGGGTTCAAGGTCGAGTGGTGGACGATGGACGACGCCCTCAAAGCAGCGGGAGAAGGACGGTTCCTCTTCCCCGCCAGCCCCGTCGCCCCTGTTCCTCGACGAGCGGCTCCTGAACGCCCGGTGACCAGCATCATGGCGTCCGACACACATCCGACCGAGAGGAGCGTCACCATGCGCCTGAATCGCTTCGCAGCCACGCTGGCGGCTGCTGCGTGTACCGTGCTTGCTGTCCCCGCAGACGCCCACGCCGCCGCCATCGCCTGCGGTGGCTCCGTTTCCACCCAGGGCATCACCGCCAACGGCTGCATCAGCGCGGAGCGGTGGAAGGACGGTCACGTCTTCATGCGGAACATCACCGCCCACACCATCGTGACCAACACGCGACCGCACGCCGCCTACGTCGAGTACGAAGCCTTCTTCCGCGTCGTCTCCGGCGGCCACTGGGTAAAGATCGGCAACGGACGCACCCTCGTCCAGCGACGTTCTACCGTGGGCCCGATCGAGATCGGCAACACGGACCGCGTTTGCGGCCCGGTGAATGTCAAGGTCGAGATCCGCGTCCACGTCAGGCCCGCTGGAGGCGCCTGGAGCAACTGGGCCGGTGCCGCGACCTCCCAGTGCCAAACCTGATAGGCGCCAGACCTGAGCGCACGTACCGAGCCCCCGCTCCTCCACGACCAGGAGGGGCGGGGGCTTCGTCGCCCCCAGTGGACACCCCCCAGTGGAGGAGTGCGCACTACCGCCAGTGGTCAACCGACCGGTGGGCAGTTACCGGGTCACCGTGTCCACCGGTCAACGACCCGGCAACTACGAAGATGTCAGGACCCAAGGCGGCGCAACGGTCCTGACATCGTCCTGGTAACTCTCTCCGACGCGGTGGACACCCGCAGCGGCCCTGACGTCCACCGTGCCGCTACGCGTCCCGTGCAGGGGGCGGGAAGACCTCCGTCAGCTCCGCCAGCCACCCCGTGCGGGCTCGTACGGGTGGCCCTCCGGCGTGAAGATGAGCACGAAGTCCTCTCCCACCCGAACGGCTACCTCCCGCAAGCGGGCCAAGGCATCTGCCGGGTCCGGAAGGTCGAGACCAAGTGCTGCGGCGGCACGGTCTCTCCGGGCGACGAGGTCCGGCATGTCCTCCAGGTACCCGGCTGCGAGCTCGCGACTTTCCTCGTCCGTGAACGCTTGGCAGTCGCGCCACCACGGAGCGACCAACAGCAGCCGCAGGAGCTCAGGCAGGCCGATCGCAACCAGAGCGGCGCCCCCTTCGGAGTCGGCATAGAGGATCGGACGTTCCTCGCCGCCTTCACCGCAGAAGAAGTATGTTCCTCCGGCACCGTCGCCGGCGAACCCCTCAAGCGCGGCACCCGAGGCGAGGTGAACTTCCTCGACATGGTCGCCTCGGTCCAGGTCGAAGTCACCCGGCCAAGCGAGGAAACGGGCAGCTTCGTTCTGCTCGCGGACGGTAATGATCAACGATTCCAGGAGCCGCAGCCTACGGCCCGCTGCCTGACAACCATCATTGGGAATCCAGTAGACGGGTCATACGTTGGGGACGTGGAGCCTGACCCAGCTGGACTCGCCAGGTATGCCGTTGGCGTCGTTGCCCGAGAAGCCGCACTTCTCCTGCCAGGCGGCGTAGGACTTCACGTCACCCGATCCCCACACGTCGGTGTTTGTGCTGGATTGGTACCGGTTGCAGCCTTCGGCGATGAGCCGATCGTGCATGGCGGCAATGATCGGCGATTTCTGTCCGGTGTGGAAGAAAGACGCACCAGGGAACGGTTCAAATTCCGGCTGAGCGGCAGGTGGCATGCCGGGCTCGGTGCTTGGCCCGTCCACGCCGGGCCAGAAATCCACCACCACTGACTTGTCCCATGTGTTCTTGACCGTTTGGTACTGTTTGGCGATGGCGCCAGCTGGGATCTGGGCCACGCCGTCGTAGTGTGCCACCCAATAATTCGGCTCGCTGACCCCGTGCTTGTGGAATTCCGCACGCACCTGGGGCCATGTGGAGGTATTGCAGTAGACCGTCAGCTCGTTGTTGGGCGTGCCGGCCATGGTGTGGGTGCACCAGAAGATCGCGCCCTCCGGCGGCCAGCAGCAGTTGGGCTCCACATCTAGGACCTGACCCTTGGTGTGGCGGCTGATCGCGATCGATATCCGCTTCGAGTGCGGGAACCGCGTCTTCATTTTGTCCATGTTGGCGTACTTACCGTCGACATACCCGGCCACCATCGTTGCACCGGATGGGATCTTGCTGGGCTCAGTCGAGTCGTACATCGTGCGTGTCATGGCGCCTCCTTGGTCTGAATAGCCTGCTTGGTGGGTAGCCGGCATGCACCGCCCGCTGACGCGACCTGACTTCTGCGGAAGTACAGGTACTGTCCGGACAGTCCTGTCGGGGCCCAGTGCGACCAGGGCGGCTTGAAGCACTTTCTGCATATCTACGTTTGCAGTCTTGAGCGACGTGACATCTTCACCAGTCGCCGTCTGGCCCGGCTGGACGTCAGTCACGCACTCCGTCGACTTGGCCACACGCTTGCCTGTCGAGTCGATAGCCTCCCAGTTCCAGCCGCAGCCCGATTTTCCCGAGCTGTGGTTCTTGATCGTCCAGACAGCCCAGATGTCACTGAATCCACCTGCGAGCGGTCATCGATCTTGAAGCTGAGGAGGTCTTTGCGCTCCGTGTTCTGTTCTTGTCCGCCCCGGCGCGACTACTGCTGCTTGGGCAGATGCTGTGAGGGGGCTTGAGGCGTCGTCCCGCTGGAAGCCGGACTCGACTTCGAGCCACCATCGTCGTCACTGCTGCAGCTGGTGACCGCCAGTTCCACCGACGGTCAGCAAGATTGCTACAAAAGTCGATGCAATGAGCCTGTGTTCCAGGGCCCTGTTCCTGGTCGTGCTCTACAACCGTCGTACACCCAATCGGGCGTTGCGGCACTTTGGGAGCAGAAGCGCCTCAAAGGCTCGCTGCCCCGAGTTGGAGGCCGCCACCGGACACATCCGATACGTCGCCACCATGATGGCCACCCACAGCGCGGACCGGCTGCTCCAGTGGATCACCGACGCCCGCGCGGACGAGAGCCACGGACTGCGCAACTTCGCCGACGCCCTCATGAAGGACCTCGACGCAATCACCCTCGGCTTGAACACCCCGTGGAACTCCGGCTGCGCCGGCAGGCACCTCCCCACGCGGCCAACCCAACGTCCTGGCTTGCCGGATGCCGCGGCCTGTACCGACGCTGCGAGCGCAAGGCAGAACACTTCCTCCCATTCGCTGCCATCGGCGCAAGTTTGATCAACTACCGCCGACTCTGCAGATGAAGCAGCAGCTGCGTCGCTGGTTCGGCGTCAGCGAATGTCCCACTCACCGGTCGGAACGCAGTCGTGCACGGTGTGCGCCCAGTCTTGGAAGTTGGCGACGAAGAAGGCCCTCGTCAGGAGGAAGTCGCCAGCTCGTTGGGCCCGTATCAGCAGTCCGAGTTCTTCCGATATTGCATCGCCCTCAACAGAGACCGTGGGCACCATGCCATGGTTCTCACCGTATCCATGGAGCTGTTCCGCAAGTTCGGACGGCACACGGCCGACCAGGCGAAGCCCATCGATGCAGACTTGCGGTCCACACAAGGCATCAACCGCGACGGCAGCCAGATCGCCTGACTTCCTGGAGTACACCATGACGGCCTCCTCGTACAGCGGTGCCTCCTTGGAGCGAAAGCCGGCCTCTGTACCAGAGCACCGTGCGGCCGGGTCATGGACGAATGAGTGCCGGCGAATCCCTGTGCACCCATCGCCGTGGCCATTTCCTCAGCGCTCATGCCGAACCGAAGCGGGCCGACGGCCTCGAACGGCACGAAGTTCCATTGCGCTCGCTCGGCGTCGTCGGCGATGGACCACATCTGTGCGCGTCTCTCCAGGAGTCACCACGGAAGCGCCTCTCGCGCCACGCTGATCAGCAACGACTGTACAACTGCGCCCCGTTGGATCCCCGAAGCTCCGACCTGTCAAAGGAATCGGCGCCTGACGCCCTCTATCGGCTCGGGGGCACCCGGGGGTGTTCGGGCTGCGGGAGCAGTACGGCGACACTCGGCTGGAGGCTGCCCGCCGCAAGGCGATCGCGGTGGGCGATCTACCGGACTGTCAGGGGCATCCTGATCGCCGGCACCGAGATCGACCGGGAACCCGAGACCGGCGACGCCGAGCCTCAGCCTTCCTGCACGGGCCCGAGGGTCTGTTCGTGGCCACCACCCCTACCCAGAGTCGCGGCAGCGTCCCCGACAATCGAGGCCACCATGACGCCGAGGAGGCCGTTCGATGAGCGTGGTGATCACCGCTCTGCGCGACTCCCTCCAGACCTTGCGGCCCTCCGGGATGCTCGAAATCCTTAACGCGCGCCTCGCCCAGGCCCAGAAAGGGCGAACTCGGACACCTGGACTTCCTGCAGGTCCTCTGCCACGACGAGATCACCCGCCGTGAGAGGTTCGCGTTCGAACGCCACCTTGCGCAAAGCCAGGTTCGAGCAGCAAGCCACTCTGGAGGCTGACTTCAATGCCTACCCGATGCTGCCCGCAGCCCAGGCCCTCGGCCACCAGGCCGTCCGCCAAAGCGCCGACGTCCGCTTCACCAAGACCAGCCGCATCCTTGCCGAGCTCGCCGTGCTGGAGCAAGACGTTCCGGGCGAAGTGCAGTAGCGGCCTGGCAGGCGAGTAACCGACACCTGGAACGACAACTGCGACACGATCTCGGGCTCCGTCGAAACGGGTGGGCATGGCGAAGGGGATTGGATCAGACACGGCCGCAGGCTACTAGGGACTGTCGTCAAACCTCGGCCAACGACTGTCCAGTTTCAGGGCTGGTCGAGCCGTCGCAGCAGCAGTTGCGTCGCGGGTCCCGAGGGGTCTGCAGTCAGAGGGGTATGTCAGAGTCTGCGCATGCTCGAGATCGTGGTGAAGACGGAGAACTGGGAGCGGCACGTCCGTGTGTCCGCCGAGGAACTGGGAGGGCTGGTCCGGCGGATCGGTGGTGACGGTGACCGGTTCTTGGTGGTCCAGCGGATACCCGACCTGCCTGACGTCTTCGCCCAGGTGTGGCACGAGGCCGGTGGTGACTACACGCTGGAGTACCGCGATGGTGCCGTTGACCGGCAGTTCCAGGTGATGGTCGACGGGCCCGAGGTCGTGATTGCGGCGATTGCCGGCTGGGCACGCCAGGAAGCCGGATGGGACGGTGGTCTGGCTTGGTCGGTGCTGGACAT
The DNA here is from genome assembly GCF_000720765.1 of Streptomyces sp. NRRL S-646. Lineage (GTDB taxonomy): Bacteria > Actinomycetota > Actinomycetes > Streptomycetales > Streptomycetaceae > Streptomyces. Next base: position 98,120 of record NZ_JODC01000016.1, on the reverse strand, counting down.
GGGCCCCGCCCACGAGGTGCCGCCGCTCGACCTCGGCGAAGACGACCTCGGCGAAGACGAGCGCGAGGAGTTGGAGAAGCGCGTCCGTGAGGTGCTGGTTGGCGGCTACGCCTCTCGCGCCGAACTGGCCGAGCTCGCTGAGGAGTACTTGGTCACCAATGACCGCCGGCCCGTCTCACGCGAGCAGGCACAGGCGCTGGCCGACCGGCTGTGGCTGGAGCGGGTTGCGGAGCAGGCCAGGTGGCGGGGCGAGACGGATCCTGAGCGGCTGACCCGCGCGTTCACCGCCCTGCAGGATGCCGGTATCACGGCCCGCGAGAACTTCACCTGTTGCCGTAGCTGTGGCCAGTCCGAGATCGGTGGTGAAGGCGGGCCCGACGCCCGCGGCTTCGTCTACTTCCACACCCAGTGCACGGACTCTGCCGCAGCCGGCCACGGACTGACGCTCCTGTACGGCGGCTTCGACGGCTCGTCCGAGACCACTGCAGCCATTGCCCACGAGGTCGTGGCCGCACTCGAAGCGGTCGGTCTCCACGCCGAGTGGGACCATGACCCCGGCCGGGCCATCACTGTCACCCCCCTGGACTGGCGCCGCCGCCTGGTCGGCTAGCGACCGACCGTCAAAAATCAGACCCACATGAGGAGTGAGGCGAGGGTGACGGCTGCCTAGTAGCACTCTGTCGTCTTGATGCCCTATGGCCGAACTGTTCCCCCGAAGCCCGCCATCAGAGGTGCTGGGTTCACAAGACCGGCAACGTTGGCATGGCCAAGGACCAGATGACTTGAGGCATCGCGACCGACTACGCGGGAAATGCCTTCGCCGTGGAAACCTGGTCCCGGCATGATTCCCACCGTGCATGAAGACGAGGGCCAATGCGGGCGCGCGCGGTACACGCTGGTTGAGGAGGAGCACGGGCATGCCTGGGGCGTCTGCGCCGAGGTGGAAGGGCTGTTCGGGGAGCCCCGGCGGGGGACCTACGAGCTGTTCGGCTGGGTTCCACAGGCAGAAGTGCACGGTTGGGTCGGCGACCGAGTGTGGCTGGTGCCGGACGATGAGACGCTCGATCCTTGGCTGCTGGAGGACACGGAGAGCGTAGGCCAGCCCCTGGGAACAGACAGTCTCGTACTCACCGGCCTGGACGCCTACGAAGGGCCACCCGAGGGACACAGGGGCCAAGTTCGCGTGCACGACGGGCACCGCTGGCTGGGCTCCTGTCGAGAATTCGCCCGCGTCCTGCCGCCGAAACAGTCGGCGCCCCCGCTCGTACTGCGGGGGCTCGCCCAGGGTGATCATCCGCGGGCGGTATTGATGGAGGGCACCCGGCGGGCGCTGGACCTGGAGCAGGCCGCTCTGAAAATACAGGACGACCAGGGCGAGCCGCTCACCGAGCGCTTGCTCTGGGCCAGAGTCAGCGCCTGGCGCCCATCCTCCTACGGGACGGATCGGATCGACCTGGAGCTCGACGGAGAGCTCTTCACGGCCGTTCCCGAATACGCCCGGCCCATCTGGGAGCGGTGGTTCGCCGGGCCGCCGGACACCCAGGGTGCCTGGGCCGGCCTCGACACCCGGCGCCGCGGAGCCTGGCTCGACCTCGTACGAGAGCGGGCCTGCCGGCGCACCCACCGTGACCGGCCGACCGGTCACGCCTACGAACTCGACGGCCGGGACGTCACTGACGAGCCGGGCCTCTACCTGGCGCTCGGCGAGGCCGTGAACGGTCCGGGCGGCTACTTCGGCGGCTGTCTGGCCGCCCTCGACGACTGCCTGCGCGGCACCTTCGGCTACACCGCCCCCGCTACCCTGCTCTGGCGCGAAGCCGCGACAGCACGCGAGCACTTGTCCCAGGCCCTGACACCGGACGGTCAGCCCTACGACCTGTTCGGCGTGGTCCTCGAGGTCCTGGCCCAGGGCGGCATGCACGTCACCCTGGCGTGAGTTGCTGGCACCGGCGCAGCCAAGGGATGGTTCGGCGCGAAGCCGCACCCGGCGAAGCGCTCCTGACGATCCGTGAGGCGCCCTTCACGCTGGCCGAGGGCATCGGACTGTCCTATTCGAGCGGCGGAGTACCGGTGGTGGATGGCCTCGGGGTTCCCCAGTCGGCGTCTGGATTTCATCGCCCCGAGCCAGGAAGGTGCTTTCGTGTTTCCGCCTCAACAACCGCCGTACCCAAAGGGAACGGCGAGGCCGGCGCCGTCATTTCGCGGGAGGGAACATCGACGCCGTGGCACTTCGAGATGACTTGGCGGTGTTGTCTCCCACGACCGGGAACCCGCCATATCCGTCCTCTCCATGACCCAGGCGAGGCGCCTTCGCATTCGGAGTCAGGACGGCCGTGAGTTCGGGCAGCGCCAGGGTGCTGCACGCTCCGTTGCGACGGTCGATACTGCTCCCGGTTGCGTTTGCCAGTCGTCGTGCCCCGCGGGAGACTGTTTGTATCGGTGCAGGCGTGCTCTTCCCGGCGAACGCCAAAGGCGGCAGAGTGTCTTTCGCTCCTTCCGCGCCAGCACCCAGCCCGTTCTGCGGCGGCCCCACTCCAGTCCCGGTCTTCTCGGGAGCAACCATGACAACGCTGCGACTGGCCACATTCAACGTCGAGAACCTGTTTGCCCGCTGGCGGTTCAAAGCCGATGTCGATCCCGCAACCGCCAATACCCGGGGGTGGATTGTCGACCAGACCCGTTTCGAGGAACTGGGCGTGGACGACAAGGCAATCACCGGGGCAGCGGTTCGGGAGCTGCGGGCCGACGTGTTGTGCCTACAAGAGGTGGAGAACGTCGACACCCTCAAGCATTTCCGGGCCCAGGCCCTCGGCGGGCGTTCGGAATACCCTTACGTCGCCGGAGTCGACGGCAACGATCCTCGACTGATCGACGTCGCCGTGCTGTCGAAGCTGCCGATCACACGTATTCGCTCGTACCAGCACCTCATGGACCCCGCGAGCCCGACGGCAGCACTGTTCTCCCGTGACTGCCTCGAGGTCGACATAGAGGTCGAGGTGAACCAGGGGCAGACAACGTCGGTCACTCTGTTCGTCAACCACTTCAAATCAATGCTCGGCGGGCGGGCGCAGACCCGGGCGAAGCGGGAACGCCAGGCCAAGAAGGTGATGGACATAGTCTCCGACCGATTCGGGCACGAGGCTCCGGGAGACCATACGTTTGTAGTCCTGGGCGACTTGAACGACTATCTGGAGCCGGATGGCGACGGCAGTTCCGGCATCGATCAACTGGTCACCTGGGACCAGGTCGAGAACGTCGTGGCCCGCCTGCCCGAGGAAGACCGGTGGACGCACTACTGGGATGACGGCGACGAATACAGACAACTGGACTACCTCCTGCCGTCGGCATCACTCGCTCGGGCGGCGCCGCAGGCGCTCCCGGAGATCTTCCGCAAGGGGACCCCGCTGCGCGCCACGCGGTACAAGGGCCCTCGCTTCCCGGGGGTTGGGCAGGACAAGCCCAAGGCATCGGACCACTGCCCCGTCATTCTCGAGCTCGACGTGTCCTGAGCAGTCGCCGGCCGGGGTCGACGGGAGAGCCGTAACCTCGCTGTTTTGGATCCCGGCGCACCCCGGGTCCGGCAGCACGTACGCGGCGCGTAGGAAGAACTCCAGCGATGCCGTAATCACAGTGAGGTGCCTGTGCGCGAGTCAGTTGTCCGCTGCGCCCGACCCGCGAAGACCACCTCCGACCACCCGCCGCGACCGCCCCGGCGACCTCGCACGTACCCGGCGTCCGGCATCGCGGCGGTGACCAGGTCGACCACTCGCGGCCGCCCAGAATTCGGCTCAGCGCAGTACGAATCGGTCGACCGCGTGCGTGCCCGGGGAAGGCGGATAGGGCGGAGTCGCTGGTCGACCGAACTGGTGACTCAGGGTGCGCAAGCCAATACATCGTGCGATAACGGCACCATGGTAGAGACCTTGACGGCCACGGCCGCGGAAATCAAGATCAGCTTTTCCGGCGTCGAGGCCCGGGAGGCGACCGCTGCGCTCAAACTCCAGGGTGGCGAGGGCCGACGCCGCACCATCCACTTCTGGGACAGCCCGAGGAAGGGCAGCGACGGCATCTCGCTGCCCTTCCTCCAGCGCGGGGTCAGCTTCCGCCTGCGCATGGACGACGAGGACCACGGGTCCGAGCGTGAAATGGACATGACCGTCAAGCTGCGGCCGTGCCCGCCGCTGCCGCCCGAGTGGCAGAAGAACCTCAAGGACGAGGACGAGGACTGGGAGTTCAAGATCGAGGAGGACCGGACCGGTCCCGCCTTCAGGCCCGTCCTGTCCGCGTCGCTCCAGGCCGACATGCAGGTCGATGACGAGCTTGTCGAGTCGGCGCTCAGGCCTGAGCGCGGGGCGCTGGACCAGCTCCTCGCCAAGCCGCACCGTCACCTCCTGCGGGATGCAATGGGGCTGGAGAAAGATGACCTCAAGGGTCTAAGGGCGCTTGGCCCGGTGCACGCCACCAGGTGGAAGCAGGACTGGGATACTTTCGACCCCTCCGTGGCCATCGAGGAGTGGACCATCAAGGACCTGCGCTTCCTTGAGGTCTCGGTGCGTGTGAGCGTCGCCGACGCGGCCACGACCGAGAAGCTGCTCACACAGGCGCTGCGAAACCGCGACGTCGACCCGCCGCGAACCGGCGAGATGAAGACCCAGGCCGTGCTGATCGCCCTCGCCCACGACCTGGCGCCCTGACGACGCCGCGCCGGGATTCCGTCACTCGCTGCCGATTGCTGAAACCGCAGACCGAGGACAGCAGTGAGCGCGCCGCAGCGGACCGCCTCGAGTGCCGTCGTCCTCGGCGCCCACAGGCGCACCTTCATCGCCCCAATACCGCGGTCGGAGTTGTCGTCCTGGCGGACGGCGTGATCGGCGGAACGATTCCGGCGAGCGGGCTGCCGGAGCGTCAAGCAGCGCTGCGCAGCGCGCTCCATGTGTCGTGTGCCACGATGCCGTCGGCGTTCAGCCCCCGGTCGGTCTGGAAGGTGCGGACCGCGGTCTCCGTGTCGGGTCCGAACTCGCCGTCCACGCCGGTGCTTCCCACACTGTATCCGCGCTTGGTGAGCATGCACTGAACCTGTTGTACGCGTTTGCCGCTGTCGCCAAGGCGTGTGCGTCCGTTGCCGGAGTAGTACGTGCACTCGGAGAGCCAGGGAGTGGTGTCGGCTCCGGCGGACGGGCTGTCGGCGGACGGTGCGGGGGAGAGGGAGGTGTCCGGTGTGGAACCCGGGGCAGAGGCGTCGTCGTGCTGGTCGTCGGCTGAGCCCGAAGCGCCGGGCCGCAGGGCGGAGCCGGTCTTGCTCTCGTGCTCTTCGACTGCGACGCCGTCGACGTTCGGGCGGGGCTGTCCGTTCGTGCTTGGGGACACCTGAGCGCTGGAGTCGCCACGGGGCGCGGTGCCGACGGCCTTTGTGACACCGCCTTTCGCGGAGTCGGTGGCGGGAGGGTCCTGGCGTGTGAGCAGTAAGGCCACCGCAACAATGGCGCAGGCCGCGATGCTTGCGACGGCGACCAGCCACGGCTTTCTCCGGGCCTGGGCAGGGGCTCTCGTCGGGCCGCCTTCGGCCTTGACCGGGGGCTGGATGACAGGTGGTGCATGTTCGGGCGTCTGTGCGGACGGGAGCGGCGGCAGGCCACCGGGAGACCCTAAACGGGTCATGCCTGCGACAGGTATGCGGTGCAGCGCCTCGTACGCCCGCTGTCGGGCCAGCACCTTGCCGCCCAGTGGGTCCGGCCAGGTGGACAGGACGGCGCGCGCTCCGGCAGCGTCGATGAGTTCCTGTGGGGTGGGCCGCCGCTCGGGCTCCTTGGCCAGGCAGGCGGTCAGCAGTGAACCGAGCTCCGCGTCCGCCGTCGAGATCTGACCGATCACCTCGGGATGGGGGTCCTCGAACGCCACCCGGTGCATCACGTCGACGCCGGTCCCTGCGCCGAACGGCGCCCGCCCTGTTGCCGCGTAGACCAGCGTTCCGGCCAGCGAGAACACGTCCGACGCCGTGTCGGACCGTCCCTCCCTCAGATGCTCGGGCGACATGTAGGCGGGAGTCCCCACCCGGTTTCCGGTACCGGTGATCGCACTCGCGTCTGCGGCCTTCGCAATACCGAAGTCGATCACGTGCGCGCCCCGGACGGACAGCAGTACGTTGGACGGCTTCAGGTCCCGGTGGACGATTCCCTGGACGGTGAGGTCTGCGAGTGCCTGCCCCAGCTCCGCCGCCAGCCGCCAGACCGCTGCTGGCTCCAGGGGACCGTCCTCCTGTACGGCTTCCGCCAGATCGAAGCCGGGGAGGTACTCGGTGGCCATCCAGAGCAGTTCGTCGTCGAAGCCCGTGCCGGACAGTCGTGCTGCGTGCGGTGTACGAAGACGGGCGTGCACCGACGCCTCCCGCTCGAACCGGCGCCGGAACCTGGGATCCTCCGAGTATTCCGGCCTGATCACCTTCACCGCGACCAGACCGGGGCTGTCGTCCATGGGACGGGCCAGAAAGACCCGTCCCATGCCACCACTGCCGAGCAGTGCCATCGGCGCATAGGGGCCGACGCGCCTTGGGTCGCCCACCCGCAGTGGGCAGGCACCGGTCTGCCGCAGCGCGGCAGCCGCATCGTCCGTCGGCACCGGCCGCTCTCCTGACAAGAATTCCCCCGAAGTCACGTTCGACGCACGTCAGTTCACGCGAGTGGAAGACGAGGTTAACCCCAGCCCACGCGTGTGTTCAGGGAATCGGTTACTTCTGTCGCGCGGGTCAGGGGGCGTGGAGATCGCGGACGCGGCAGATCCCCCTTGACGATTACGGGGTGCTCGTGCCGGCCGCCTGTCACCGGGCCGAACTGTTGGAAACTGCAGTCTATGACGGCCCTTACGCTCGCGTTGCCGCGCTGGTACTCATCCTCGGGTGCTGCCGCTGGCCGCGGCGACCGGCGTGATGTAGCTGGGGCCTCCGGGATGCCGGTCAAGCCCACGCTTGAGGACGCCGCCGCCCTCGGCGACAAGTTGCCCGATTCTGCCTGCATCGCCGCCGGATCGCCGTCTACTTCCGCGAGGAAGAGATCTTGACCCGACCACAGTTCGCTGTAGTGGCCGAGGAGTTCAGGGCGACCGGCACGGTGGCGCTAGGAAGTGTTTGAGATGTGCTCGTAGAGGCTGATGGGGCCTGGCGCGGCGCCGCCTGCCCCACGCGGGCGGTCATCGGGTGTGCTGGATACTGTTCCCCCCGTGGCAGAGGAACCGATAACCATCGAATTCACGCGCGATCAGGCTCTTGTGCTGTCGGACTGGCTCTATCAAGCGATGCACCAGTCCGACGTGCTGGATGACCTGTTGAAGACGGACCGTGCAGTCTGGTCTCCGATCTACGCGATCTCCGGGGCCTTGGAAACGACACTCGCTGAGATCTTCATGCCGAACTACGACGAGCGTCTGAAGGCGGCGCGCCAGCGCCTGCTGGTCGAGATGTACGGCTCGGATGACGAGGCAGAGACAGGGGAGACGGCGTCCTGACACGGGCTTGAGGCGTCGATCACGCCGGTGAAACGATCTAGATGTGGCTCGTGGGGACCTGACAGACGAACAGTGGGAGCGGGTGGAGCCGCTGTTGCCGCCGATACCGAAGACGGGGCGGCCGCCGAGGGATCGGCGGCAGGTCTTCGACGGGATCTGGTGGCGGGCCAGGACTGGCTCGCCATGGCGGGACGTCCCCGGGCGGTACGGGCCGTGGGAGACCGCATACTCGGTCTTCCGGCGCTGGCAGATCGACGGCACCTGGGCCCGCGTCCTGCAAGAACTCCAGGTCAAGGCCGATGCAGATGGCGTGATCGAGTGGGTGGTTTCCGTCGACTCGACGGTTTGCCGGGCCCATCAGCATGCCGCCGGAGCCCGCAAAAAGGGGCTCACGATCCGGGCCAACGTGTGCGGCCTACCTGCGGCGAAGCCGGACGACCATGCGCTGGGCCGCTCGCGCGGGGGCCTGTCCACGAAGCTCCACTTGGCGGCGGATGCCTCCGGGCACGTCCTAGCCGTCACGGTCACCGGCGGGCAGCGCGGGGACGCCCCGCAGTTCACCCGCCTCGTAGACAAGATCCGCGTCGCCCGAACGGACGGCGGACGCCCGCGCACCCGGCCCTCTCGCGTGATCGCCGACCGGGCGTACTCTTCCCGCGCAATTCGCGGCAGGCTCGGGGCGTGGCCACCAGGTACGACAAGCTCGCTGTCCGCTACGAGGCGACCGTCCAACTCACGTTGATGCGGCAGTCGCTGTAACCACAGCTCAAACACTTCCTAGAGCTCGTAACACGATCATGATCGCGTTACGAGCCCTTACGCCCTTTTGGAAGAAACGCGATCGAGGAGTTCACCTCCGAGAGTGCCGAGTAGGGCTTCTTCCGGTTCAGTGTCTTCATCGGCAGATCTTTTGACCTCGCCGTTCCTGCTTTCAGCTTCAGCGGTAGGCTTGGGGCGAGCACTTGACCCCTTGGAGGCGGGTTTTTGCATAGCGACCGCGGATCCACCAGCCACTCCGATCGCGGCAAGCAGGACAGGGGTGGCGATCAAGATGGCGAAGACTCTTCGTGCACGCATGGTTTCCCGCCTCGTCTAGGACAACGTCGCCACGAAGCTACCTCGGCAATCATTCCGAAAAACCGCTCAGCGAACTACTCACTCGCACGGCCGAGCGCGCTGCCCCTCCGCGAGATGGTCAAATTCACCGGCCTTGACTCCCTCGATCATGGCGGCTATCTCCGAGCGCGCGTAGAGGAGGGCCGGACCGTTGGGGGCCTTGCTGTGGCGGATGGCGATGCCGTTGTCGTAAGCGGCGAATTTGACGCAGTTTCCGTCGCCTCCGGAGGCGGATGACTTCTACCTAGTGACGTGATCTGGACGCGATCCGCGAGACTCTCACTGGGCGCTGGTCTCTGGGATACAGAGAATCACTCAGTGCCGAGCCGCTGCCGTTCTGATCTGGTGCGTGCCTTCATGAGGAGTCTCCAGCAGATGAGGCTGCAGCCCAACGCGAGCAAGAGGTCGTGGAGTTCGACCGACCCGGCGCTCCCAGCGCGCGGCGACTCGTCATCGCCGAAGCGACAGTGAAGACGCACTTGCTCCGCCTGTTCGCCAAGCTCGACGTGAACGACCGGACCAGGGCGTTGGTGGTGGCGATGGAGAGGGCTGCTACGCAGGGCGTCCGGTACGGGCGGCTCGCAGTGACGGCTCCAGGATGACGCCCCTGGGCACCGGGGGACCCGGAGTCCATCTCCCGAAGCCCGGACGGGCCCACCTGAATTAGCCCGCCCTGACGTCACCCTGACATTCGTCAGGGACCGCCGAGGCCACCCGCTGCCTAGTGTTCGAGTCGTCTTCCCGGCCCCGCCCGCTTCGCGGGGTCGTCCTCCACAGTCAGGAAAAGACGGCTTCATGCGCCTACTTCGCTCCTCATTCGCCACGGCCGCCGCTCTGTGTGCGGTTGCCGCCGGCGTCGTACTCGTCCAGCCCGCGCAACCCGCGGCGGCCTCGGCAGCCGACTGTGAGGGCGGTGCCCGCGGCTTCCGGGATCATCCCGACAACGCCGAGGGCGACACCGACAAGCCGCGGCACTTCGAACTGGGCGACGTCCGCTTCACGCTGGAGAAGGGCGTGTACGTCGGCCAGCAGATCGCCTTCGGCAAGATCAGCGGGCAGACCCGGCCCGGTGACAACGTATGGATGGACTGGCGCGCGAACGGCTGGGACCACGACAACGCCGTGTCGCCCTGGCTCCAGTGCGGGCCCTTCACCGTTCGGTCCGCCGGGCAGAGCCTGACCACGCCGTTCAAGCGCACCAGCACCGACCCGCAGTACAACTTCCGGGTCTGTGGCTCGCTGGCCGTGAACGGTGTGATCCGTTGCTCCGACTGGTGGTAGACCCCGCTGCCGCGCCCCTCAGCCGCTCCCAACTCTCCCGACCACTCGACGCGAAAGGCACGACCATGCGCAGACTCCTACGCGGCGCCGCCGCGCTCGCCCTCACCACCGCCGCCGTGCTGACCGGCGCAAGCCAGGCCCAGGCCGAAGGCGGCGCGTGGGACGGCTGCCCGTACGGCGCCGTCTGTATCTACCCCGAGAACGTGACCCCGGCCAACAACCCGAACCCGAGCCACATCTTCTACTCCTACGGGTTCCACCCCATCTACAACCAGTACCGCAACCACTGGATCCTCAACAACCAGTACGACGGTGCCCTCGTCGAGCTGTGCGAGTCCGTCAACGGGGACTGCCACGATTCCATCCCCCCGCAGGAGGGCTGGTTCGTCGACCTCACTCCGCTCAACTCGCTCAACCTGAGGGAGCACTACCTGTGAGGCGCAGGCTTCTCGCGACCGCTGCCGCACTGCTGCTCGTCGGCGGTGTGGCGGGGTCCGCCGCCGCCGCGCCGGCCCTGCGGCCCCCGCAGGCCGCACCCGCGGCCGTTCAGGTGCCGAACGGTGTCACCGCCGGGGCCGCCGTGTTCGACCGGCAGACCGGCGCCTTCACCGAGCAGCTCAACACGAGCACCCGCTTCCGGTCCGCCTCCGTCGTCAAACTGCTGCTGGCGCTGGACTTCCTGTGGAACCGAGGCCCCGACTACGCGATCCCCGCCGCCGACCGGGCCCTGCTGGAGCCGATGCTGCGCAGCAGCTACGACGACGCGGCCAGCCACTACTGGGAGGAGAACGGCGAGGGGGCGATCATCACCCGCATGGCCGGGCGTCTCGGACTGAAGGACACGGCACCACCGCCCACCGGCTACGAGGGCTACTGGGGCTACACCTCGCTCTCGGCCCGTGACACGGTGACGATCTACCGCTACCTCCTGGACTCGGCGCCGGGCCCCGTGCGCGACTTCGTGATGGGCAACCTGCGCCAGTCCACGCGATGCGCCTCGGACCACTTCGACCAGCACTTCGGCATCGCCGGGGCGTTCGACAAACCGTGGGCGGTGAAGCAGGGCTGGGCGGGCTCGTCGTACGAGAAGGGCACCTGCGGCACGGCGTCGGGCACGGCGACCGCATCGCGTACGGCAGCCCAGGCCGCCCCGGCCCCGGTCGCCGCCGCGGACGTCGACCTGACCCGGCCCGCGCTGCACAGCACGGGGACGGTGGGCGCCGGGGACCGGTTCATCGTGGCCGTGTTCACCCTGCACCCGGTGGGGACGTCGTACGGGAAGGCGTACACGGACATCGGACGGCTGACGCGTTCGCTGAACGTGCCAGGGGCCGCGCGGCCGGCGGGGTCGTGGTTCGGCACGTGGAGCGACCATGTGAACGTCCGCCCGGACCCGTCCACCTCGACCTCTGCGATGACTCAACTCCCGGCAGGAGTGGAGGTGTTGGTGAGCTGCCAGAAGAGGGGGCAGGAGGTCTCGGTGCCGCCGTACACGAATGACTGGTGGGCGTATCTGCCCCAGTACGGCGGCTGGATCTCCAACATCTACATCAGCTCGCCCGACAACCGGCTGCCGGACGTCAGGGACTGCTGAAGCGTTGAGGCAGCAGCACGGGGGACCGCTGCCTCACCTCTCGTACGCGGCACCTCATCACTGGTACGCGGCAAGGTAACTGAGCACCTTCTCTACATGCGGCCGCACCCGTTCGGGGACACCCCGCTCCTCGATGACGGTGCGGTCGCTCGTGCGATAGCCGGCCGCGATCAGCGCGGGCAGGTCCGCGGCGGGCAGCTTGGCCTGCTTGAAACGCTGGTCGAGCCAGCACACGTACAGGCTCATCGTGTGGATCGCATCCGGTGGCGACCGGTAGTCCTTGTCGCCGTCGCCGTCGCCGTCCACCGCCCAGGCCCGGAAGACCGACGGCGTCCACATGGCGATGCCGTACTCCTCGGTCGCCGGGCGGGCCGCGTTCGCGTCGAAGCCGCTCTCCGCCTTGAGCATGGCGGCGAGCAGCGCGGGCGTGACCTCCGCGTCGGTGCAGCGCCGGGCGGCGGCCACGATGACCGGGCGCAGCGCCTTCGGTACGTCGGAGTTCTCGGGGATGTCCCCGATGGCGGCCGCACTGTGGGCGCCGGTGACGACCGCGGGCGCGCTGGGCCGAGGAGTGTCACCAGCCCGGTCCTGCCCACCCCCGAGCAGCGCGACCCAGGCGGTGACGGCCGTGACTCCGGCGAGGGCCACCGCGGCAACCGGCAGCAGCCGACGCGGATCCCGCCTGCCGGACAGTCTCTCGATCCGTGCCGCGAGGCTCGCGGCGGTGTGCCGGATCCGGGTCTCGTGGTCCGGCGCCAGACAGTCCGCGACGAGCCGGCGCCAGTCGTCGTCGAGTCCGGCGTCGAGACGCAGCGGTGCGGTGCCGCGGGCGTAGGCCTGGGCGGCGAGCGAGCGGGCGCGGGCGGTGGCGCCGGGGAACGGGTGGAGGCCGCCGGTGAGCACCTGGTGGGCGAGGATGCCGAAGGCCCAGATGTCGGCGGTCGGCCGCACCACCGCCCCGTCCGCCCCGGTGCGCTGGGACCACCACTCGGGCGGCAGATGGTCGAGCGTGCCGAGCGGCGGCAAGTGGGCGTGGGTGCCGTCGAGTTCGGTGGCGAGGCCGAAGTCGGCGAGCCACACCTCGCCGTCCGTGCCCAGCAGCACGTTGGCGGGTTTGAGGTCGCCGTGCACCCAGCCTGCGCCGTGCATATGGGCGAGCCCGGCGGCGACGCCGCGCAGGACACGCACGGCGCCCTGGACGGGTCGGCCGGCCCCGGCGGAGTCGAGCACCTGGCGCAGACTGGCCTCGGCGCGGTCCATGACCAGCGCGATCGCGCCGTCCAGGGCGGGTAGTTCCGGAGCGTCTACGGTGCACACCGCACGGGTCCGTACGAGGTGGGGGTGGTCTGCCTCGGTACTGAACCGCACTTCGCGCGCGACCAGTTCGCCGAGCGCGGCACGCTGACCTGGCGCCAGGGCGCCGGTCGGCAGCACCTTCACCGCCATCGTCGTGCCGTCGGCGACCGCGCGGGCCTCGTACACGGTGCCCCAGGCGCCCGATCCGATGACCGCACCCAGTTCCCAGCCGCCGACGCGGAACCCGGCCGGCAGGCGCGGTGTTTCGAGGGCGCTCTCCTCGGCGCCGGGCGCGCTCACGCGTGGGTCTCCTGCGCGACGGGCCGGCGACGGGACGGCAGCAGGGCGAGGTGCTCCTCCCGCACCAGGCCGAAGCGCAGGGCGAGGGAGGCCAGTCGGGCGCGTTTGGCGCCGGTGCGGGCGTTGCCGTCCGCCCCCGGCTCGTCGCCGATGTCCAGGCGCAGTTTCGTGAACGCCAGGTAGTCGATGTGGTAGTTCACGGCGGAGCGGGTCAGACCACGGCAGCTCTCCAGCGGGCGCAGCCGCTCCGCGATGTCCCCGACGCCCGGCAGCGCGCTGTCCGACAGCTCGCGCAGCCGCGGTTCGCACAATGCCACCAGAACCAGGAAGTACTTGGCGGTCACGTCGAGCGCGTAGGGATGCACGGTCTGCTCACCGGCACCGGGCGCGGACCACTCGTCCAGATAGGCGTGCTGGGGGGCGAACACCTTGAACTCGGCGTTGCCACTCAGCGCGGGCAGGACGACCCGGGAGAACTCGAAGGGCACCGGCGCTCCGAGCCGCCGGGGCGCGACGGTGATGTACTCGCCGGCCCCCTCCAGGTTCTCCACCACATACGCGGTCTCGCGGCTGAAGTTCGACAGCCGCCAGTAGTCCTCGGCCGCCTCCAGCCGTCCCGCCCGCCGGGAGATCCCGGGGTCGGGCAGCACGATGGAGACGTCCCGGCCGCCGGGCGTGCCGCGCCCGAACTCGGCCATGTCGCCCGGTCCCATGTGCAGCAGTTCAGGCCTGCTCGCGCCGACGGCGCCGGGCCCCGACGGACCGGACGTCTGCACGATGATCGTTTCCATGCCGGGTCTTCCCCCTATGTGATCGCCAGGATTGTAAGAGCGGTTGTGGTCCGGTCCGGCATGAGTGCGTGGATGGGTGTTGCGGCTCTCGGCGGCGGATGGTCGGTCCGCCTCGGTCGGTGCGACACCGAGAGCATCACCAGTCACGGCCGTGGCCGCAACCACTCGTGCACGTTCCGTTGCCATGGGGCGAGCCCTCCCTTTCTGACCTGTTCTGACGTGCGGATACGCGAGGTCCTGGGATGCCGTGCCGCGTCCGTGCCCCTCGCTGGACCGGTGGGCGCGGGGGCCGGTGGAGCGTAGGGCGATGTGCCGGGACCGGCGGGCCGGGCGTCTCCCCGTCCCGCCCCGATCCGTTGCCCCCTTGTGAGGTGTTCTCAGCCGCTTGTGCCGGACGGCGTGGCGTTGCCGGGGGAGAGTCCGCACGTGCCGGACCTCGATGCCCCGTCCTGTCCCGTCAGCTCCACCACGACCTGGCCGTCGGCGGCCTGGCTGTAGGCGATCGTGCAGGTCAGCTGACGTAGCGCAGTGCTGTCCAGTCCCGCCAGGGCAAGGGGCAGGCGGGTCGTGACCCGGCCGTCCGGGGAGCGCTCGACCTTGACGGTCCCGCCGGGGCGGGCGGTGGGAAGGGAGGTGGTCAGGCCGGCGGCCCGGTCTTCGCCCCGTGGGCCGCCGAGCAGCGCCAGGACTACCTTCTCCGTTGGTACCGGGCCGGCCGTGTCGTCGGACTTCCGACCTCCGGAGCCCGACTCGGTGTATCCGCCACCGAACTCGGCCGAGGGCTCGGTCGTCCGGATCACGGGGCTCAGACCTCCGTCGGGGGAACGGAAGAAGAGCAGCATGTCGACGTCGCGGTTGACGAAGGCCTGGAAGCTGGCGGGGCCGCCCGCCTCGATGACGTCGGTCTCCTGGATACCGCAGCCGCCGAGCAGCGGTACGGTCGCCGCGATGGCAACGGCCGCCGCATGTCGGCGCGTCCGGGCACGCCTCATCCGCCGGCCCCCTCCGAGTGAAGCGGTATCTCGACGGTGAAGACGGCACCGCCCCCGGGCAGGTTCCCCGCGCGGATCTCTCCGCCGTGCAGCTTCACGTTCTCCAGTGTGATCGCCAGTCCCAGGCCGCTGCCCGCCGAGCGGGTGCGGGCCGCGTCGGCCTTGTAGAAGCGGTCGAAGATGTGCGGGAGCGATTCGGGGTGGATGCCGGGGCCGCTGTCCGCGACCTCGGTGATCAGCACCTGCGTGCCCGGGGAGCGGGCCTCGGTGCGCAGGCGTACCGTGACGGGCGCGCTGCCGTGCCGCAGGGCGTTGCCCACGAGGTTGGCGATCACGAGGTCGAAGCGGCGCGGGTCCAGCCGGGCGCGGATGCCGTCGGGGAGTTCGGTGCGGACCCGGTCGTCGGTCCAGTGCCGGTTGTGGAGGGTCTTGCGGATGGCCTCGGCCACGTCGACCTCGTCGGCGTTCAGCTCGGCCGCGCGTGCGTCGAAGCGGGAGATCTCCATCAGGTCCTCGACGAGCACGGCGAGCTTTCCGGTCTCCGCGCTGACCAGCCGGACCGCCCGGGCGGTGTCGGCGTCCAGATGATCGGCGTCCTCGTCGAGGACCTCGGTGACGGCGAGCATTCCGGCGAGGGGGGTGCGCAGTTCGTGCGAGACGTCGGAGGCGAAGCGTCGGGCGCGTGCCTCGGCCTCGCGCAGTTCCCGCACGGTGTGTTCGAGTTCGCCCGCGGACTCGTTGAAGGTGCGTGCCAGGTCCGCCAGTTCGTCGCTGCCGCGCACCGGAATCCGGGTGTCGAGTCTGCCGCTGCCCATGCTCCGGGCCGCCCGGCGCAGTTCCCGCACCGGGCGCAGCACGCTGCGCGCGGCGATCAGGGCGGGTATCAGCGCGATGGCGAGGCCGGGCAGGGCGCCGTCCCGGGCGGCCATGAGGAGGGCGTCGACGTTGACCTGCTCGTCGGTCATCCGCATCACGGCGTAGAGGACGAGTCCGCTGGGCAGCACGCTGTCCGGGCCGGTCTTGAAGACCATGGGCATGGCGATGGTCAGGTAGGGAACGCCGTCCTTGACGACCCGTTCGAAGCTGCCGTGGGGGTTGGCCCGTGCGGCGCGGCGCAGTTCGGGGGTGATGACGGTGGAGACGCGGTTCTCGCCCGAGGAGGCGCGGACCGAACCGTACTCGGCGAACACCACCCAGGGGTGCGGCTTGCCCTTGCGGGCGATGTCCCGCAGGACTTCCTCCAGGCCGCTGCCCTCCTCCTGCACGGGCAGTCCGAAGCCCGTCTGCTGGACCTGGTCGCGGAACGAGGAGACCGCCGTGTCCTGGGCGGTCTGCAGCAGCGCGTTGCGGGCCTCACGGTAGGTCAGCGCGGCCGTCGTTCCGGCGCAGACGGCGGCGACCAGCAAGAAGGCGAACAACAGCCGCGTGCGCAGCCCGAACGCCCTGAACCGCGACCGCTCGGAGCCGGTGATCACAGCGGCCCGAAGCGGTAGCCGAAGCCCCGCAGTGTCTGGACGTAGCGCGGGCTGCCGGCCTCGTTCTCGATCTTGCCGCGCAGCCGTGCGACGCATGCGTCGACCAGTCGGGCGTCGGCGTGGTAGCTGTGGTCCCAGACGTGCTCCAGTAGTTGCTGCCTGCTGAACACCTGCTCAGGGGCGGCGGAGAGGTGCAGCAGGAGCTTGAGCTCCGAGGGAGCCAGCGCGAGCGGCCGGCCGGCTTTGGTGACGGTCAGCCCGCCCCGGTCGATGGTGAGTTCGCCGTAGACCTCGATGGCAGGGCGGCCCGCGCCGCCGTCGTCCAGGCGGCGCAGTACGGCACGGATCCGGGCCTCGATCACCTCGGTGCGGGCGGGCTTGACGATGTAGTCGTCGGCACCGGCTTCCAGGCCGATGACCACGTCGAAGTCGTCGCCGCGTGCGGTGAGCATGATGATCGGCAGCTGGCTGTGCTCGCGGACCTGCCGGCAGACCTGAACGCCGTTCATTCCGGGCAGCATCAGGTCCAGCAGCAGCAGATCGGGGCGGAATTCGGCCAGGGCGGCGAGGCCGGCCTCGCCGGTCGCGGCCGCCCGTACCTCGTGGCCGCGGCGGCGCAGTCCGAGTTCGACCCCTTCGCGTACGGAAGGGTCGTCCTCGATGAGGAGCACGCGGAGCATCGGTGGTTCTCCCTCGGTGATGGTCAGGTCCGGGTACGTCGTCGGCGTACGCCGGAGAGGAGCGCGTCGAGTTCGGTGAGCCGCAGCGGACGGGCGAGCAGGGCGAAGGTGAGGACGACGGCGGCCGCGCCGGCAACCGTGGAGACCACCGCCCCCGCCGGTGCGGTTCCCAGAGTTGAGAAGTGGCCCAGCGCGGTGGCGGGGACGGCGGCGAGCAGAAGCCGTGCGTGAGCACCGGCGGCGGACGACCGCACAGGCCGTGCGACGGCGAGCCGGCGACTCAGCACCCGGCCGGTCAGCGCCCAGCCCGCGCACAGCGCCAGTGAGTACGCCGCCGCCATGCCCGTCACGGCCCAGCGCGCCGGCAGCAGGTGTGCGGCGGCCAGGGACAGTCCCGCGTTGAGCGCGACGATCACGAGGTTGAGCAGGAACGGCGTACGGGTGTCGGAGAGCGCGTAGAAGGCGCGGGACAGGACGTACTGGCCCGACAGGGCGATGAGTCCCGGCGCGAAGGCCATCAGGATCCCGGCCATGGCAGCCGTGTCGTCGGCGCTGGTCCTGCCGTGCCCGAAGACGAGGGCCATCACCGGCTGGGCGAGCGCGAACAGCGCGCAGGCGGCGGGTACGACGGCCGAGGCGCAGACGCGCAGGGCGTGGGAGACGTCGCGCCGCACGGCGGCGGTGTCCCCGTCGGCGGCGGCCGCGCTCATCCGGGGCATCAGCGCGGTCACCACGGAGACCGTGATGATGCCGTGCGGTACGACCCACAGGGCATAGGCGTTGTTGTACGCGCCGTATCCGGGGCCGCCGTCGAGGCCCGCGGTGGTGGCCAGCCGGGTGGTGACCCAGTAGGCGGCCTGGTTGGCCAGGACCAGCAGCACCAGCCAGCCGGCCGATCTCAGGGGGCGGGTCAGTCCGCTGCCGCGCCAGTCGAAGCGGGGCCGCCAGCGGAAGCGGGCCGCGCGCAGGGCGGGGACGAGGGCGAGGGCCTGGGCGGCGATACCGGCGGTCGTGCCCCAGCCGAGCACGGCGGTCTCGGTCCCGGTGAGCGTGTCCCCGCGCCCCATGGCCAGGGCCAGGTACAGACCGAAGACGGTGATGACGACGACGTTGTTCAGGACCGGCGCCCACATCATCGCGCCGAACCGGCCGCGGGCGTTGAGTACCTGCCCGAGCAGCGTGAACAGTCCGAGGAAGAAGATCTGGGGCAGGCAGTAGCGGGCGAACGCGGTGGTCGTGGCGGCCTGCCCGCCGGTGTAGTCGGTGTACGCGTCGATGATCGCGGGTGCCGCCCACACCGCGGTCGCGGTGATCGCCAGCAGGGCGACGACGCAGACGGTGACGAGCCGGTCGGTGTACGCGGCACCCCCGTCGTCGTGCTCCTTGGCGGCCTTGACCAGCTCGGGCACGAAGACGGCGTTCAGCGCGCCGCCGAGGAGCAGGATGTAGACGATGGTGGGCAGGGCGTTGCCGACCGCGTAGCCGTCGGCGGCCGGCCCGATGGTGCCCAGCGCTGCCGCGACCACGGCGGACCGGAGGAATCCGGTGGCCCGGGAGACGATGGATCCGACGGCCATGACGGCACTGCCGCGCGCCGCGGAGGCCGCCTTCGGAGTCCGAGTCACCGTCGCTTCCGCGCTCTTGGTGCCGGTCGACGTGGTCGGTGCCGCAGGCGTCGTCGGTGTCGTCTGCTTCATCGGCGGTTCAGGTACGCCTGGAAGGCGCGGTAAAGCGTGTGGTTGCCGCTGCCGCCCAACGGTTTCTCCCATTCCCCCAGCGTCTCGACGACCTGTCCTCCGGTGCCGAGCTTCCACCGCAGCAGTCCGTACACACGTTCCTCAGGATCGAGAGAGGAGGGTACCCCGCGCATGTCGTAGACGTGGGCGCCCAGGGCGTGGGCGTCCAGCAGCATCCGCCACTGCAGGGCGTTGGAGGGCCGGACCTCGCGACGGTGGTCGGCCGAGGCACCGGTCTGGTACCAGGCCCGGCGACCCACCGTGATCATCGTGTGGGCGGCCAGGATCTCTCCCTGGTGACGGGCGAGGTACAGCTTCATCCGGCCCGGTTCCTCGGCGTTGAGCACCGCGTACTGACGCTCGTAGTAGGCGAGCGAGCGGCCGAGCCGGAAGCCGTCGCGCCGCTCGGTGATGCCGAGCAGCCGGTAGAACTCGGAGAGTTCGGCCGCACTGCCCACCACCACCTCCACGCCCTCCTTCTTGGCTCGGCGGACATTGCGGCGCCACTCCTGGTTGAGGCCGGACCACAGGTCCTCGATGGTGCGTCCGGCGAGCGGCACCTGGAAGACGTGCCGGGGCTGGGCGTCGGCGTCCGCTCCGGTCCCGTCGCCACCGCAGCGGCGCCAGCCCCGGGCTCGCAGCCGCTCGGCGACGGCCGTGCCGAGCGGGTCGACCTCACTGGCGAGGACGTCGCCCAGGCGTCGGCCCGGGCCGGTGAGCGGCTTGAGCAGGGCGGCGTCCCAGCGCCGATAGGCGGGCGACGGGCCGATGCGCACGGCGAAGGCGCCCGAGCGGCGCAGGTGTTCCAGCAGCGGACCGAGCCATCCGTCGACGTCGGGGTCGTTCCAGTCGGCGACGGGTCCTTCGGGAAGGTAGGCGAAGTACTTGCGGGTGCCGGGGAACTGACGCAGCAGCACCAGGGCCACGCCCGTCAGCGCGCCCGCCTCGGGGTCCGGGCCCCAGCCGAGCAGTTGGGCGCGCCAGCCCTCCTTGACGTCGGCCCAGGACGGGCACTGCAGAAACCCGGCACCGAGCGCGGCACCGTCGGGGGTCGCGAGGAAGGTGCGGTAGGTCTCCGCGGTGATGGGGCGCAGGACCACGCCCCGGCCCCGTGCTTGGCACACGCGGCTGGGCGGCACGAGCAGCGCTGACACAGTCTGAGCCTCTCTTTCTCCCCGGTCCGTCGCGGGGACACAAAGGAGGTTCACAGCGGTCCATGACCGCTCCGCGCGGCGAATGTGACCGGACCATGACCGTTCCTCACCAGTCGCCGTCACATTGCCCCATAGCGGATGACCTCGGGTTTTCCGGCTCTAGAGTCACGACATCGCCGACTCACCCACCCGTTTCCCGTCCTTCCCGGAGGCCCTGTTGTCCCGCACCCGTGTACTCGCCCCTGCCCACGTCCGGGCCGCCGTCGTGGCCGCCCTGCTGACGCCGCTCGCCGCCTGCTCGTCGAGCGGCGCCACCGGCGCCCCGGACACCAAGGTGAAGCCGAGCGCCGACGAACGCCCCGTCACGGTCACCGTCACGCCGACCGGGGAACGCGTCCCGGCCGGCGAGCCTGTGCGGGTCACGGCCGCGGGCGGCCGACTCACCTCGGTGACCGTCGCCGACGCCGAGGGCCACCGGCTCGCCGGCAAGGTCGCCGTCGACGGCCGGTCGTGGGTCTCCGACCGCAAGGCCGTACCCGGCGCGGCGTACGCGGTGACGGCGGCGACCCGGACCGAGGGCGGAATCACCAAGAGCACCAAAGCCGCCTTCACCACGGCTCCGGCGGCCAAGGTCAACAAGGTCGACTGGCGGCCGGGCGCCAACAGCACCGTCGGCATCGCGCAGCCGATCTCCCTGGTCTTCGACAACCCGGTCAGGAACCGGGCCGCGGTCGAGAAGCAGCTCAGGATCACCACCTCGAACGGCACCGAGGGCTCCTGGGGCTGGATACGCGACTTCTCGGGCCGGGACCGGGTGGACTGGCGGCCCAAGGCGTACTGGAAGCCCGGCACCAAGGTCGCGCTGAACGCCGAGTTGAACGGCACCGACTCGGGTGCGGACGGCGGCTGGTTCGTACGCGACTACACCACCACCTTCACCATCGGCGCCCGGCAGATCGTCAAGGTCGACCTCGACAGCCACCAGCTCACCCTCGTCCGCGACGGCGGGGCAGTCCGGCGCATACCGGTCTCCGGCGGCACGCCCGGCGGGGACAAGCGCTCCTGGCGCGGCACCGCCGTGCTCATGGCCAAGGAGGGCACGATCAACATGAACTCCGAGACGGTGGGCCTCGCCAACGCCTACAACAAGATGGTCGACTACTCGATGCGGCTGACCTGGTCGGGCATGTACGCGCACGCCGCCCCGTGGAACGCCCGCTACTTCGGCAATTCCAACCACAGTTCCGGATGCATAGGAATGAGCGACGCGAACGCGGCCTGGTTCTACGGGCAGGTGCGGCCGGGCGACCCGTTCGAGATCACCGGCAAGGACACCAAGGGCGTGGTCGCGCCCGGCAACGGCTTCGGCGCGTGGAACCTCTCGTGGACCGAGTGGCAGCACAGGAGCGCGCTGCGCTGAGAGGCGGTCCGGCAAACTCCTGTGCCGGTGACGCGTGCCTCCGTAGATGTCAACTGACGCGTTGGTGCTGCGGACAGCCTGCGCAGCCGCTCGAGCAGTGTCACGGCCGCGTCCCGGTCCTGCACGCTCGCCGCGGTCACCATCACCGCCAGGACCAGGCCGAGGCAGTCGACCACCAGGTGCCGCTTGCGGCCGGCCACTTTCTTCCCGCCGTCCCAGCCGGACGTCGAGCGGGGGATGTTCGCCCCCGCCCGCAGTGACTGCGAGTCCACGATCCCCGCGCTCGGGTCCACCGCGCGGCCCTCCTTCTGCCGAACACGGTCACGCAGCCGGTCGTGGAGTTCGGTGAGCAGGCCCTGGATCTGCCAGCGGCGGGCAAAGGCGTGCACCCGTTTGAACGGCGGGAAGTCGCAGGCAGAATCGCCCACTTGACTCCGTTGTCCACGACATAGCGGACTGCATGGATCATCTGCCGGTGGCAATACCCCTCCGGGCGGCCGCCCCGCCCTTCCAGCCAGGCCGGAACGGGCAGCAAAGCCCGGACAATCTGCCATTCCCCCTCCGTCATGTCCGAGCCGTAGCAAGGGGCACGGTCTGGGTCACCGTCAGAGCCATCCTTGCGAAAACCATTGGTGCCCGGCTTGCTCCGCTGATGGACTGACGTCCTACCGTGAGTCTGCCGCGTGACGAAGGTAGTGGTTGTGACAGGTTATGACGTGCTTGCCGAGGTGTACGAATGGCTCATCTCGGATGCAAGGTTGCCTCCAGCCGAGTTCGCTGCGTCGTTCGACGACGTCCTCAATCTCCTGCCGTCGAACGCTCACGTCCTCGACTGTTCGTGCGGAACCGGACAGTTGGCGGTTGGCCTCGCCGGTCGTGGCATGCAGGTTGTCGCAACTGACGCCAGCGAGGCGATGGTTCGTCGGACTGCAGAGTTGTCTGAGGAGTTCGGGGCATCCGTCCGGGCCGTACGGGCGAACTGGGAAGAGTTGCCCGACCATTTCCAGGACAACACGTTCGACATGGTGTTCTGCGTTGGCAACTCGCTTCACCATGCCACGGGCGCGACAGGCAGGGGTGCTGCTCTGGAGTCGATGTCACGGCTTCTGCGCCCCGGCGGGCGCTTGGTACTCACATCCCGCACTTGGGAACTCGTGAGGGCCAGAGGTTCCCGGCTGGAGATCAGTGACCGACTCGTCCGCCGGAACGGTCGCGATGCCGTCGTGGTCTACCGCTGGGAGATTGCGCCGCATTGGGAGGAGGAGCACCACATCGAGATTGCGATCGCGCAAGTTGATGCGACCGGGTTAATTCTTGTCCGCTCGGAACTGCTGTCCTGCTGGCCCTACCGGTACGAGGAACTCGAAGTCGAGCTGCACCGGGTCGGACTCCAGACGGAACTGAGCACGTTCGATCTTGAGGCCGAGAACTACATGGTGGTCGCGAGCAAGGTATGAACACCGGACTCTCAGTCCCTGGCCGGACCGCGCGGTTGCTCGCAGGACGCTTGCGCCCTCTCATCGGTGCGGGTTCAAGTGGTCAACGCAATGCCTGGGACGAGGAGTGCTCGTCGATCAGGCGGCGGTAGATCCGGGGTGACGACCCTCGCCCACACGACCGCCCACCACTGATCACAGCTGGATCTTCCTTGCCGGGTGCGGCGTTATGGCGCTGCGCGAAGCTGTGCGGCCTCGTTGCGCAGTGCCCCCACGGTGGCCGTCACCTCGGGAGAGCGGTCGCGGACCGTGACGGCGACGACGGCTCGGCCGAGCCAGGCGGGGTCGTCGACCTGGACGACGCGGACTCCCGCGGGGACCGAGGCCGCGACCACTTCGGGGAGTACGGCGATGCCGAGACCGATGGCGACAAGGCCGAGGCGAGTGGGCCATTCGCGGGCGGCGTAGGCGATCCGCGGGTGGCCTCCAAAGGCTTGGCGAACTCGAACACGACCTCGGAAAAGCCGTGCGGAGTTCCACCGCTGAGGCGCATGTCCCGGTATGACTCACACGTAGCCGCGCCGCTGTACGAAGCCCAGAGCGATGCCGCCCAGTGGGACGTTCAGCCAGAAGGTGAGCAGCCGGTAGACCAGCACGGCGGAGGTGGCAGGGCCGGCCGGGACGCCGAGGGCGGTCAGGGCGGCGATGAGGCCGGCCTCGAAGGCGCCGAGGCCGCCGGGGACGGGAGCCGCATTGGCGAGCAGGCGGGCCGCCATGTAGGCGGCGCCCAGCTGCACGAAGGGAAGGTGGCCGCCGAGCGCGTGGAGGCTCAGCGCGAGTCCGACGATCTGGACGAGCGGCAGACCGAGCGCGCCGACGACGCCGACGACGAGCTTGGCGGGATCCGAGGCGATGCCGGTCAGCGTGGAGCCGGCCGCGCGCAGGAACGGCCAAACCTTCTCACGCAGCAAGCGACGGCCGGGCGGAGTGAGGCCGAGCAGCCCTCCGGTGGCCAGTACGAGCGCGATCACGGGCAGGGCATACTTGCCG
The DNA here is from genome assembly GCF_000720765.1 of Streptomyces sp. NRRL S-646. Classification (GTDB taxonomy): domain Bacteria; phylum Actinomycetota; class Actinomycetes; order Streptomycetales; family Streptomycetaceae; genus Streptomyces. The sequence continues at coordinate 74,302 of NZ_JODC01000016.1, read as the reverse complement.
GCCGGCACGTCCAGGTGCACCCCGCCGTGGTGCTGTCCGGCCGCGGCGAAGAACACGGCGGCGACCACGGTGTTGGCGACCGCCCCGGCCAGGCTCTGCACCCCGATGGAGGCCGTGGCCGCCCCGGTCTCGATCCCCGTCTTCTGCAAGTAGCGCAGGTTCAGCGCCATGCCGCCGACGTTGCCCGGAGTGATCCGGTTCAGGAATGAACTCGCGAACTGCACCTGGTACGTGGGCCCGAAGGGCAGTCGCCCAGGGACGCTGCCCAGCTGCACACAGGTCGAGAACGCCTGCGAGATGAACGTGACGGGCACGACCGCGAGCAGCCACCACCAGTCGGCGTCGCGCAGCGCGCCGAGCGCGGCCGGGGCGTTGGCGAGCTGCGGCAGCACCAGGTGGAGCACCAGGAACGCGCCCAGCAGACCCAGGACGCTCTTCCAGGTGAAGCGGGCGAGCTGGGCCGGCTTGGCCGCCGGGGCGTCGCACGCCGTGCGTACCTCCTCGGCGAGGTCGTGCATCAGGTTCGGCCGGCCGCCGGGATGCAGAGTGCGGCGCCGGGCGCCGCCCTTCGCGGCCTCGCGAGCGCGCGCCTGGTCGTATCGGGCCACCTCGCGCCTCGCGGGGCCGACCAGGGCGAGCGGCTGCAGATACGGCAGCGCGGTCGCCAGCGTCTTCGGGCCGAGCCCGGCCAGCGCGCACGCGGTGGCGCGGTCCGGGCCGATCCGTACGGCGGTTGTGGCGAGGAGTTCGGCCAAATCGGCGCCGAGGATCTCGGGCGGCGCGTTGAGCTGCGCCCGCGCGAAGGCGGTCAGCCGCGGGCTGCCGTCCGGGGCGACCACGATGTGCTCGAGGCGCAGCGCCCGATGCGCCAGCCGGTGCTCCTGCAGGCGGGCCACCGAGGTCCACACCTCGCCGAGCAGCCCGTCGGTCCACTCCTCGTCGGGGACGACGTCGTCCTGCCCGACGGTCACCAGGAGCGCGCTCGAACCGGTCACGGGATAGGCGATGACGGGTTCGGCGACCCGGGCGCCGGTGCGGCCTGCGAAAACCAGCATGAGAAGTTCGTGCTCGGCAGCGGCGAGTGCCGTCTGCTCGCCCGGGTCGGCGGGATGCTTCAGCAGCAGGCGCCGAGCAAGCCGGTGGAACAGGTCGCGGTTGCGGTCCTCGGCGGCGAGGACACGTACGGTGAGCCGTGCGCGCTCGGTGGTCTCGGCGCCGTAGAGCATCCCCTCGCCCGCGAGCTGTCGCTCGGCGGGCAGTTCATGCAGGGCGGCGAGCGGGATGCCGCAGGCCACGAGCGCGTCCGTGACGGCCTGGGCCGGCGGGCGGTCGGACGGGCCGCCGGCCATGAGCAGGAGGGCCGATCCCGCGGTGCCGCCCACGGCGAGGGCGCCGAGCGCGTCCAGCGGGACGAGGGAGGCGGCCAGTACGCCGACTGCGGCACAACCGACGGTCAGGGCCCACAGGGCCCGCCGCCACGGGCGCGCCAGCCAAGGTCCCGCGGCCACGACCGCCGAGGCGCAGGCCGCCAGGTACACCGCCGACGGCCAGCCCGCGTGCACCAGGCCGCCCCGGCCCACCAAAACCTCCGGCCACAGTTCGGGGTGGCTGCCGGCCAGCGCGAGCCGGGTGAGAGTCCAGGCGATCGCCACCCCGAGGGCGGCAGCGGGCAGCACGCGCAGCACCGCGTCGATGCGCCGTCGTACGACGAGAACGATCAGAGCGGCAAGCGGCGCGAGCATGGCGATCGCCTGGACCGTGCCGACAAGACCGTCGCGTACACCCGGCGACAGCGCGGTGGCCGCGGAGAGCAGGCCCTGCTGGGCCTTGCGGGCGAAGTCACGGGTGGCGACCGCCAGCAGCACCGTCAGTCCGAGCGCGGCCAGCGACACCAGCAGGCGCAGCAGGTCGGCCGCTCGCCGCACAGAGTGCGGCGTGGGAGTGTCCACGGCAGGCGCGGGTCCGGCCTCCGGCGTGCCCACGATGTCGGAGGAGGGCAGCGAGCCGCGGTGGTCGGTCATGTCCGGCCGTCGGCTGAGGTGCGAGAACGACCCATGCGCTCACTCCCTGGTCCGGCTCGACCGGAGATGCCTCCATGCTTCCACGCTGCGGCGATCCTTGTAGGGCGACGACGCCCTCGGATCCGCGGCTTCAGGCTTCCGCGGGAGGCCGGGCGGTGCCGTCCAGGCGGGCGCGGTTCTCTGCGAGCATCTGCTGCACGCTCCGCTCGACCTCCACTGGGTCGACGCCGAGGGCGCGGCCCATGTGGATGGACCACACCTCGGAGCGCACGTTGGTCTCGAAGTCCAGGTCGGCGCGGACGTTCTCGCGGGCAGCCTGACGGTTCTGGCTCACCATGACGAAAGTGGACAGGAAGATCGCCTCCAGACTGACGATCATGGTGAGCAGTCCGAAGGGGAACGGGTCCCAGATCGCCCCGTCGCCGAAGACCCCTTCGTTGCACACGATCCACACCGTGAACCAGGCGGCGTGCAGATACACGAACGTCATGGTCCCGGAGAAGGCGGTGATCGCGTCCGCGATCTTGTCCTGGGTCCCGCGCATCCGCGCGAGAACGTCCTGTTCGTTGACGATCCGTACGCCCGGCCGCTTCGGCGCAGTGCCCATGGCCTCTCCCTGCCCGGTGTCCGACGAGGAATCGCCGTCAGGTTACGGCGGCGCGGCGGGTACTGCGCGACAGCTCGGCATGAGCGGCATCGCGTCGGTGCGTCCGGCTGCGCCGCATCGAAGACATGGACCTCGGTGGCGACGCCGGGCCCGCATCACGGCGGAGCCGCCGTCCCCACCTGATGCCGGGGTGCCTATGCCGCCGTCCATGTCGACCTCGGGCAGAAAGCCCACCTGATCTGATACCGGTGCCCGGTCCTTACCGGTCACGGAGCCGTTCCGTCACTTCAAGCGAGCAACCCTCTTCTCCGCCGGGCGGCACAGGGCGAGGCGGAGGACGATGGAGAGGACCGATCCGACCACATTGTTCTGGGAGGAGAAGGCGCCATGACATCCCCCTCCGATCCATCGGCCACCGGTGCCCAGCGCGACACCGAGCCACAGGGCGGCTCCGGGACCGAACTCCTGGGCACGCTGGCGAACATGGGCTGGCAGATTATGCTCACCTCGGGCCTGGCTGCTATCGCCCTAGGTGTCGTTTTCCTCGCGTGGCCAGGAGAGACGCTCCGGGTCGTCGGGGTGCTTTTCGGCATCTATCTACTGGTCACGGGTGTCTTCCAGTTGGCCGCCGCCTTCGGCACGCACGTTCCGGGGCACCTTCGAGCCCTGCATTTCATCACGGGTGCGCTCTCCTTCGTGCTCGGACTGATCTGTTTCAGGGGCACCCTCGAGTCGATTCTGCTACTCGCTCTGTGGATCGGCTTCGGCTGGCTCCTCCGGGGCATCATGACGACGGCCACGGCGGCCTCCGATGCAGCCATGCCGGCGCGAGGCTGGATGCTGTTCTCGGGAATCCTCGGCATGCTGGCCGGCATCGCGCTCATCGTCTCGCCGTTCACCTCAATCGCCGTACTCACCTTGACCGTGGCCATCATGGCCATCGTGCTTGGGGTGATCGAGGTGTTCCACGCGATCAGGATGCGCATCGAAGTCGGCCACCTCGCTCCCGGTACACCTACCGAGCGGCGGCCTCTCTTCCGCTCTCAGCCGCATCCTCAGCACTGAGGCGCAAGGCCCTGTAGACGCAGCCACCCGCAAACCCGCGGCCCCCGGCGGTGACCGCTCGGGGCCGCGCACGCGTGCTGTCGCCGCCGTGCGATCGACCTCTTTGTCCGGTTCGCTTTTGTGTGTGGATGAGACGCAGTGATCAGTTGCTCAGGGTTAGCCGATACCGGGTTCCGAGCGACGGAACTCAGTGGGTGGGAACCGGCTCGGACGACGGCTGCCACTCCCGCCTGATCAGCCCGTAGACCCACGAGTCAGAGACCTCGCCGTTGACGACGCAGTCTTCCCGCAACGTCCCTTCACGCACGAAGCCGAGCTTCTCCAGCACGCGGGAAGAAGCCACGTTGCGCGTATCGGTCTCAGCTTGGACGCGATTTAGGTCCAGCGTGTCGAATGCCCACCGCAGCAGGGCGCGCGCGGCCTCAGTCGCGTAGCCGTGGCCCCACGCTGCATCGTCGAAGCAGTAGCCAAGCGACGCGCTACGGTAGTCCGGATTCCACCTGTTCAGGCTGCACCAGCCGATGAACGCCCCGTCGGAGACACGATCTACGGCCAGCCGCGCCCCGGTCCCCTCCTGTGCCATCCGCCGGCAAGCCGTGATGAACTTCTCGGCGCGCACGCGTTCGCTCCACGGTGCCGCGTCCCAGTAGCGCAGCACGTAGGCGCTGCTGTGCAGTGCGAAGAGGTCGTTCGCATCCGTATCTTCGAAGGCACGCAGTCGAAGGCGAGCAGTGTGCAACGAGGGGGTGGGCAGCGACGTCGTCATGTTCCCTCCCCTGATCGGTGGCCGATCAATCAGACATCCGATGCGGGTCACTCGCAACGGGTTTTCTCGGCAGGCTGGCAGAACGACGTGGCCGCTCATCGGCGCGACCGAGCGCCCCCAGAGGGGGGCACCTGAGGTGATGCCCGATTGGCCTTTCGGTTCGGCTGAGCAGGCTGGTTCTTGCTGCCCCCCGGAGGGGCTACGGCTGCGGTTGGCTGAACAACCCTTGCTCGGTCTCGAGCAGGATTCCGCGCTCGGTCAGCCGTTTCAGCTTCAGGCGGGGTGTTGTTGATGTTGTTGGGCGCGATCTCCATTGGTCGAAGGTGAGGCGGTAGTCGCTGCCGGATGTGCGGGCACCAGCGCCCCGACTGAACGGCCGACCCCACCGCCACACGGGGCCCGGCCCTGGCACACCCGCAGTCGACTACCCGTCGCGCAGCGACGAGGGTCAAGACGACGACGAACCACCGAGGCGGGTGCGGCAGCACACCCACCCCGGCGAACCCTGACCCCGCGCGTCAGCGGCGGACCAGCACCGCGTGCGTGACCGTCGGCGAGCCGACCACCTCGGACACCCGGTAGCCGTCGATCCCGTCGCCCAGATTGTCGAGCAGCCGCTCCCCGCGTCCGATGAGCATCGGCGCGATCACCAGGTGGAGCTCGTCGATCAGCCTGGCCCGCAGATACTGCTGGATGACCGCCGCGCCGCCGCCGATCCGGACGTCTTTGCCGCCCGCGGCGTCGAACGCGCGCTGCAACACCGTCTCCAACGGCTCGTCGGTGAAGTGGAAGGTCGTTCCGCCTGCCATCTCCAGCGTCGGGCGCAAGTGGTGGGTGTGCACGAAAACGTCGTGGTGGTAGGGCGGGTTGTCGCCCCACCAGCCCTGCCAGGACTCGTTCTCCCACGGCCCGCGCTGCGGCCCGAACATGTTCCGCCCCATGATCGTGGCGCCGATGTTCTGATCGCCGCGGGTGAAGTAGTCGACATCGATTCCGGTCTTGCCCGCGGCGGAATCCTCCGTCGCGGAGACGAACCAACTGTGCAGATCGTCACCCCAGCCGACACCGTCGCCGAACGGGGCGTCGAGCCGCTGGTTCGCGCCGGCCACGAAGCCGTCGAGAGAGATCGTGACGTTGTGTACGCGGACCTTGGGCATGGCCTTCGCCTCTCGTGTTGATGGCCTTCTCTCACCCCTGCGTCGAACAGAGCCTGCCTGGATCGACATCCCCGCCCACGTTCTTTCGGCGTGCCATACCGGTGCTCAGCACCGCGCGCCGGCACCGAGTACGCGGCGCGGGCGGGGCGACGTCGACGAGCAGCAGGCTCGCGCCGTCAAGACCGCCCTGCCCAGTCCTCCGGGGAGGGGCCGTCGTCGCACACCGGGACTGTTACCTCAGGGGGCGCCAGTCGGCGTGGCACCAACCTCATGCGACAGCACATCTAGTGCGTTGACGGCGATGGTCGGCCGGGTTGGGGTGTGACGATCTCGGTTTCCGGTCAGGTGCAGGACCTGCCACTTCGTCGTGGAAGGTTGCTCTTGGCTCCACTCTCCGCCTGGTTGAGCATGGTCGCGACCCGAATCTGACTGAGCGTTAAACAAGGGGCGCGACACACTCACGCTCGACGCCCCGACGGAACATAACCATGAGCAATCGTGGAGTTACTGTTTGCGTTCATGAGGACTGGTCCGGTGCGCCGTGGCAGTCGCACCGTTTCTCGGACCGGTGCGGCGATCCTGGTGCTCCTGGCCGCTTTGCTGCATCTCATGGGCTGCGCCCACGGCCCGGCATCCCCGGCCGTCGCCGACACTCTCCTGGCGGGCCCCGTCGCCGTCGCAATCGCGCATGCTGATTCCGATCATGACTCGGAACGGCACTGCTGCCATGAAGACGAGCCGACCGTCCTGGCATCACGTGACACTGTCGTCCCAGCGCCGTCGGCGTTCGAGGCTGCGTCCGTCACCCGGGTGACGAACGATTCCGCGCGTGCGCCATGGCCCGACCTGTCATCGGAGGTCCTGGTCGACGGCTTGTCGATGGGCCGATCCCTGGCGTGCTTGGGCGTGTTGCGGACCTGATCGCCCCTCAGCCGCGTCCCCGCCCTTCTTCTGGGCGCGGCCAGCCGATCACCTCCGCCTCCCTATCCCATGGCCCGCAGCCTTGCGCTGAACGGCCGGAGGAGAAGCACGCCATGAATCACCCCACCCCCACGCCTGCCCCTGTCCCGGCTTTCGAGCTTCCGGGCTATGTGAAACGACCGATGCGCACCCCGGCAGGACTCGTCGGGGACACCCCCGTCCTGTGGATCGGGGAGCCCTTCACCGCCGCCGGACACGGCTTCTGGGCCAAGCTCGAAGGACACAACCCCGGTGGCATCAAGGACCGGGCGGCGCTGTACATGGTGCATGCTGCCCGCGAGCGCGGGCAGTTGCGGCCCGGTGCCCGCATCGTGGAGTCCACCTCCGGCACCCTCGGTCTCGGTCTCGCCCTGGCCGGGGCCACCTTCGGCCATCCGGTCACCGTCGTCACCGATCCGGGCATGGAGTCCCTGATGAGCGGCCTGCTCGGCGCCCACGGAGCAGAACTCGACGTGGTCGAGGTCCCGCACCCCACGGGAGGCTGGCAGCAGGCCAGGCGCCACCGCGTTGCGGAACTCCTCGCCGCGTATCCGGACGCCTGGCACCCGGACCAGTACGACAACCCCGACAACGTGGCTGCGTACGCTCCGCTTGCCCACGAACTGGCCGCGCAGCTGGGCCGTATCGACGCCCTCGTGGTCTCCGTCGGCACCGGCGGGCACTCCGCCGGCATCGCCTCCGTCCTGCGCGGCGTCTTTCCCCGGATGCGTGTCGTCGGGGTCGACACGACGGGGTCGACGATCTTCGGTCAGCCTGCCGCGCCCCGCCTGATGCGCGGCCTGGGCAGCAGCATCCACCCGCGCAACGTCGCCTACGGACTCTTCGACGAGGTCCACTGGGTCGCCGCTCCCGAAGCGGTCTGGGCGGCGCGGCGCCTCGCTCGCGACCACTACGCCACCGGCGGCTGGAGCGTCGGCGCCGTCGCGCTGGTCGCGCGCTGGCTGGCCTGTGCCCTGCCCGCCGAGGCCCGGATCGTCGCCGTGTTCCCGGACGGCCCCCAGCGCTACGTCGGCACGGTCTTCGACGACACGTACTGCCACGCACACGGTCTCCTGGACCACCTGCCCCCGGACGAGCCCGACGAGATCGCCCATCCCGGCGAACGAACCGTCACCCGCTGGACACGCTGCAGCCGTGTCATCGACCCGCTCGCTCCGGGCGGCCTGGCGAAGCCGACGGGAGCCTCCCGATGAAGCGCCTATGGCAGCAGACCTGCTCCTTCCCGCCCGCCGCCCGGCTGTTGATGGTCAATCAGTTCGGCATCAACTTGGGCTTCTACATGCTGATGCCCTACCTCGCGGCCCATCTCTCCCACGAACTCGGTCTCGCCGCCTGGGCGGTGGGTCTGGTGCTGGGGGTGCGCAACCTCTCCCAACAGGGCCTTTTCCTCATCGGTGGCACCCTCGCCGACCGCCTCGGCTACAAGAGGCCCATCATGGTCGGCTGCCTCCTGCGCACGGTCGGCTTCGGCCTGCTGGGCTGGGTCGACAACCTGCCCGCCCTCGTCGCCGCGTCCGCCGCCACCGGCTTCGCCGGCGCCCTCTTCAACCCCGCCGTACGCGCCTACCTGGCTGCCCAGGCGGGAGAACGACGCGTCGATGCCTTCGCGGCCTTCAACGTCTACTACCAGGCCGGTATGCTGCTCGGTCCCCTCGTCGGACTCGCTCTGCTGAAGACCGACTTCCGCCTGGTGTGCACGGTCGCCGCCGCCATCTTCGCCGTGCTCACGCTGCTGCAGTGGCGAGCCCTGCCCACCGGCGACGGCCACGCGGCCGACACCGCGCAATGCGGTGTGCTGTCGCAATGGCGCACGGTCGTGTCCAACCGGCCCTTCCTGCTCTTCGCCGTCGCGATGATCGGCTCGTACGTGCTGTCCTTCCAGCTCTATCTCGCCCTGCCCCTGGCCGCCTCCGACTCCCTCGGGGCAAGCGGCACGCTGGTGACCAGCGGGCTCTTCGTCGTCTCGGCCGCGGTCGCCGTCGCCGGGCAGCTGCGCCTCACCGGATGGGCGATGGGGCGATGGCGCTCCGAACAGGCGCTGGTGCGCGGACTGGCCGCGATGGGGCTCGCGTTCGTTCCACTCGCCCTCACCCCCCGCAGCTCGTCCCTCGCGGTGCTTGCCTCTTTGCTGGCGGCGGTGGTTCTGCTCGCGGCAGGATCCACCGTGGTCTACCCGCTGGAGATGGACACCGTCGTCACCTTGTCCGGCGACCGCCTCGTCGCCACGCACTACGGCCTCTACAACACCGTCTCCGGCCTGGGCATCGCCCTCGGCAACCTCGTCACCGGCGCTCTGTGGGACTTCGCCCTGCAGCACGACGTCCTCTGGCTGGCCTGGGCGGCGCTGACGGCCACCGGACTGGCCTGCGCTGTCTCCGTCGCCGCACTCGCCCAGAACGGACACCTCACCGCTCGCCGGGTCGAGCCTGTCCCGACGTAATGGGAGCAGGGATGTCCAGAACGGTCAGGTGTGCTCCTTGCCCGGTGCGACCTCGGCCGTTTGTGGAGTCAGGGGTATGGGTTTCCGTGAGGAGTGCCGCAACAGCCATCGGGGCCGCAGCGACTTGCCACGACGGATGGCGAAGCGGCCCAGAGCAACGTGGACGGCCACGAACACGACCTTCAGCAGGATGATCGCCACGACTGCGTTGACGGCCCATCCGGTCCACGTCGACGCGGCCAGTGCGGCTCCACCCAGCCACAGGTGCACGGCGACGACCACGACGACGACCGCCATCAGTCCTATGGTCCTGCCGTGGCTTTGGCGCTTTGCGGTCCCGGTTGCGGGAGCGGAGGCCGGGCCGGCAGTTTCGTCGGGTGGGCCTGGCGGCGTTGGGTGCCGCTGCCAGGCCACCGTCAGCTGGTCACGTCGGCCGATCTTCTCAAGGCGTGCGGTGATGCCGTTCTGGAGTCGCTGCAGCGTGTCCTCGTTGTCGGCGTCGATACGCAGGCTCAGCGTGTCCGACGTGGCCTGCAGGGTGAACCGGCCTTCATCGAAGTGGATCACGCCACGCGTGTCGGAGTGATCGACATGCTGCACCGCCGGCGGCGTCTCACCATCGCCGTGGCGGGTAGGCGGTTGGTGACGCATGCGGCTCATCTGGCCGAGGTGACGGCAGAATTGCAGGAGATACCGGCTGGCACGCTCGGTGGGAATGTGGGCTTCGGCGGTCGGCATGACCTTCCTTTCTGGACCGCAGGGCGCCGTCGGTGCGGGCGCCGACAGGTTTCGCGCACGGGTGTGGGCCCGTCCTGCGGTGGTTTTCAGTTCCTGGTGAGGGCGGTGCGCCAGCCGCGGATGCCCTCGGCATAGGCAGGTACGGCGGTATCGATCGTGATGGGTTCGATGGCGTCGACCCGCCACTCGTCGGCGAACGCAGTGCCGATCTCGTCTGCTGTCAGTCGGTGCACCGGCCCGGATGGGGTCGGCGGCTCGTCACGGAAGCCGAGCATGACGTGCCCGCGGGGGCTTCACCGCGGCGCGCAGGCTCTCCACGTAGACCGCACGCTCCTCACCGGGGAAGCCGCGGAAGCCGTGGAAGACCAGGGAGTCCAGGACGACATCGAACCGCTCGCCGAGGTCGGCCAGGTGCCGGGCCTCGTGGCGCAGGAACCGCGCCATCAGGCCGCGTTCTTCCGCCTTCTTCGCCGCACGGTCCAGGGCGTTGGCGGCGAGGTCGATGCCAGTGGCCTCCAGGCCGAGTCGCGCGGCCATGAGCGTGTGCTCGCCGGTGCCGCAGCCCACGTCCAGCACCCGGCCATGCAGGAGGCCCGCGTCGGCGAGGGCGAGGAAGGCGGGTTGGGGGCGACCTGTGTCCCACGGCGGAGGGCTCGCGTACAGCTCCTCGTGCCGGAAACCGGCGTCGGCCGCACCCTGGTGGCCGGGGGCCTCGGGATCTGCAGTCGGCTCGTCAACGGGCTGTGCCATGAGCAGCACTCCTCTCCGTCGCGTGGAAGGCAGGATCGCCCCGACGCCCCCAGCTTTATCGAGACAGTCTGTCTCTGTCAATCCAGAGTGTCTTGGCATCGTCATCGCGTACGCTACATAGGTGCCGAAGCTGTGGAACGAGACGATCGCCGAGCACCGCCGCACGGTCCGCGAGGCGACTTTGGAGACCACCGCGGCGCTGGTGGCCGAGCACGGACTGGCGTCCGTGACGATGTCGCAGATCGCGAAGGAGACCGGCATCGGCCGGGCGACGCTGTACAAGTACTTCCCGGACGTCGAGTCGATCCTGGCCGCGTGGCACGAACGCCACGTGACCGCGCACCTCGAACACCTCGCCCGCGTCCGCGACCAGGCAGGCACCCCCGGTGAACAGCTCCAAGCCGTCCTCCACGCCTATGCGGACATCACCCACGAGCGCCCCCAGCACACCGAACTCGCGGCGCTGGTGCACCGGGGCGAGCACGTCGACCGCGCCGAGCAGCACCTGAAGGCCCTCGTGTGTGACCTCATCACCGAGGCCGCGCAGGCCGCGGACATCCGCGATGATGTCGCCCCCGGCGAGCTCGCGACCTACTGCCTGCACGCCCTGCGCGCCGCCGGTAGCCTGCCCTCCAAGGCTGCCGTCCACCGCCTGGTCGCGGTCACCCTGGCCGGCTTGCGCCCCTCGCCGCCGGCGCCCGGAACCACCGCAGCCGACCAGCCTCCTCAAGGCGACGCCGCGGCGGGCGGCTCATCGTCCATCCCGCCGCACAGCCCCCGGCGCCACACAGCCCACACTCGTCAACCGAGCGACAAATGAGCGGAATCAAGAACCGGTCCTGACTCCCGAACGTCCTTCGCGATCACAGACCGCGGCTACCGGCCCCCTCCTCCGGGAGGAGCCTGTCCGGCTGCCGACGCGCCCGTCAGGACTTCAAGATCCCTTTGGCTGGTACCACACCGTCAGGTCCTCGGCTGCGGACTCGATGCACCCGAGGCACTCGATACCCCACCCCGGTATAGTGAGGCGGACGAGCGCGGGCGACGCGCCGAATGGTGAGGCAGAGAGGGGACTGGACGTGGGCAGCGGACGTGCAGGCAGGCGGGGCATCGCCCGGCTGCCGGCGGTGTGCGCGGTGCTGTTCGGCCTGTTCCTCATGCACGGCTCTCCGGCGAGTGCCGCCGAGGGCTGCCACGGCGCCGTGCTCGCAGCCGCGCCGATGCCCGTCGGCCACGCCGCCTCCCAGATGACCACGGCTCACGCGCCCGCCATGCATCATCCAGGCCCGGCCCTCCAGGCCACCGGGGCGGCCGGGATGCCCGGGGTGCTGTGTGTGGCGACCCCGGCCCACGAGCGGATCCCTCCGTCGGCGCCCGGCCTCCTTGCCGTGGCTGCCGTCACGGTTCCGGCTGCATGGACGCCGGCCCGGCTGGGGGCGCTGGGCGGGAGCGGGCTGCGCGGCCCGCCGACCGGCGGACGAGATCACCTGCTCCAGGCGTGCATCGCGCGGACGTGACAGGCATGCGCCGAGACCCGGCCACCGGCCGGGACCGGCACCGTGCCCTGTCCTCTCCGCGCGCCACCGGTGTGGTGCGCCCACCCGGAAAGATCCCCCTCGATGATCTTCTCTTCCCGTCTCATTGTGCGCCGCCGCGCCATCGCCGCGGCCGGTGTCACGGCCGCTCTCGCGCTGACCCTGGCCGCCTGCGGTTCCTCCAGCGACTCCTCGTCCATGCCGGGCATGGACCACGGCAGCAAGTCCTCCGCATCGTCCCGGTCCAGCGCGTCGCCCTCGATGGGTGACATGCCCGGCATGGACCACATGGCTTCCGGCAACGGACTGTCCGACAGCCAGAACGGCTACCGCCTCACCTCGAAGGACACCACGCTGCCGTCCGGCAAACAGGCCGCGTACCGGTTCACGGTGACAGGCCCGGACGGCAAGCCGCTCACCGGCTTCGCGGTCGACCAGACCAAGCGGATGCACTTCTACGCGATCCGCTCCGACCTGACCGGATTCCAGCACGTCCACCCGACCATGGCCGCCAACGGCACCTGGAGTGCGGACCTGTCCACCCTCACCCCGGGCTCCTGGCGCATGTTCGCCTCCTTCACCCCGAACACCGGCACGGGCAAGGGCGACGACTTCGTGCTCTCCCGCACCGTCACGGTGCCCGGCAACGCCGTGAAGACCCCGCTGCCCGCACCGGGCACCAGCACGCAGGCCGACGGGTACACCGTCACCGTCAAGGGCGAGCCCATGGCGGGCATGGCGCACCCGCTGACCGTCTCGATCGCCAAGGACGGCAAGCCCGTCACCGACCTTGAGCCCTACCTGGACACGTACGCCCACCTGACCGCCTTCCACGAAGGCGACGCCGCGTTCGCCCACCTCCACCCGACCACCAAGGTGACCGGCGCAAACGGCGGCCCGAACCTGTCCTTCCACGCCGAGCTGCCCACCTCCGGCAACTGGCGGCTGTTCCTGCAGTTCCAGACCGGTGGCAAGCTTCACACCGCCGCCCTGACCCTGCGCGTCGGCTGAACCCCGGCGGGGCGCCGCCCACATGGCGGCGCCCCGCACCCCGGCCCGACGGAAGCGCACCCACGGAGGCTGCGGGCGACGGGCCGCACCCTATGGAGGAAGGCTTCACAGATGCACGCCGTACTGCACGCACTGTCGATTGCCGGGTCCATGACGTGGGAGATCACCTGGGCCCTGATTCTGGGCTTCGCCCTGTCTGCCGTCGTCCAGGCCGTGGTCCGCAAGTCCACCGTGGTCTCGCTCCTGGGCGATGACCGGCCCCGCACCCTCGCCATCGCCGCCGGCCTGGGCGCGGCGTCCTCATCCTGCTCGTACGCGGCCGTCGCGCTGGCCCGCTCGCTGTTCCGAAAGGGCGCGAACTTTACCGCCGCGATGGCCTTCGAGATCGCTTCCACCAACCTGGTCGTCGAGCTCGGCGTGATCCTCGCCCTGCTGATGGGCTGGCAGTTCACCGCCGCCGAATTCGTCGGCGGCCCGATCATGATCGTCCTGCTGGCGGTCCTTTTCCGGCTCACCCTGCGTGACAAACTCCTGCGCACCGCCCGCGAGCAGGCTGAACACGGAGTGGCCGGGTCGATGGAGGGGCACGCCGCGATGGACATGTCCGTTCACCGTGAGGGCTCCTTCGCCCGGCGCCTGTTCTCCCGCGAAGGTTTCACCTCGACCTCGCACGTCTTCGTCATGGAGTGGGCGGCGATCCTGCGCGACCTGGTCGTCGGCCTGCTCATCGCCGGCGCCATCGCCGCCTGGGTTCCCGACTCCTTCTGGCGCACCTTCTTCTTCGACGGTCACCCCCTTGCCGCCAAGCTGTGGGGCCCGATCGTCGGCCCGCTGGTAGCGATCGCCTCATTCGTGTGCTCCATCGGCAACGTGCCGCTGGCGGTGGTGCTGTGGAAGGGCGGCATCAGCTTCGGCGGCGTGGTGGCATTCATCTTCGCCGACCTGCTGATCCTGCCGATCCTCAACATCTACCGGAAGTACTACGGCGCCAAGACGGCCGCCTTCCTGCTCGGCACCTTCTACCTCGCAATGGTCATCGCCGGGTACATCGTCGAATTCGCCTTCGGCGGGCTCGGCCTGATCCCCGACCAAGCCGACGCGAAGATCCCCATGGAGGGCGTGAGCTGGAACTACACCACCTGGCTCAACATCGCCTTCCTCCTCCTGGCCGCAGTGCTCCTGGTGCGCTTCCTGCGCACCGGCGGGCCGTCCATGCTCCGCATGATGGGCGGCTCACCCGACACCGGCCACGATCACACCGGCCATCTGCAGCACGGGCAACAAGCAGGGGACGCGCAGGGCGGGCACCACCACTGAAGGGTGGCTCTCCACCCGTGGGTGGAGAGCCAGTTCTGCCCATGGGCCGATCCGTGAACCGCCGTCGACAGGCTGGAGTAGCGCTGTGACTGCCAGCCTGCCGTGCGTCCTGCCCAGCCCGGACGGCAAGCCGATCCCGCCGCCAGGCACCGCTGACGTCTTCCGGGCTTTCGCCCAGGACCTGGCTGCCGGACGGTGGCCCTGGACGGGCGAGACCGCCCAGTTCATCGCCGCGCAGTTAGACCTGCTCGCCACCGACTGGGACACCACCCGCGCCACGGGCCGCGACGACCCCCAGCGCGACACCCTCACCCGCGGCGGACCGCTGCCCACGGGGCCCTGCCTCGAACTCGGCTGCGGCACCGGCCTGTTCACCCTCCTGCTGGACACCGTCTTCCCGCAGGTGATCAGCGTGGACCTGTCGCTGCGAATGCTGCAAGCAGGCCCACGGCCGCTCACCGGTGCGCGTCCAGGCCGACGCAGGCACACTGCCGCTGCCCGACTCCTCCGTCGCCGTCATCGCCGCGATCGACATGCTGCTGTTCCCCACCGAGACCGCCCGCGTCCTGGCGCACGACGGTGTACTGCTGTGGATCAACCAGCTGGGCAGCGACGGCCCGCTGTACGTGTCCGCGACTGACGTCGCCGCAGTCCTGCCCGGCACCTGGCAGTCGACCGAAGCGGTCTCCAGTGACGGTGCCGGTCCGGCAGATCGGTGGACCGTCCTGGGAAACGCTGGTGTTCGAGGGAATCGACGACGTGGGTGTCGAGAAGGTGAGCGCCGCCTTCGGGACGGTCGGCATCGCGGCCAGAGGCTGCAAGGCCCAGGAAAAGGTCCGTGGCCATCGCCTTGAACGAGTCGTTCGGCGGCGGGACGAACACCTTTACCGATCGCCGCTCAGCGCGGCGATCATGGACCGGCTCACGTTCGGCGGCAACATCATCGAGACCGGCGGCCGCCGCTGGTCACGCCGCCGGCCTTCGCACCTTCGGTTTCATGCTGGTGCGAGGCAAGGGAGTGGAGGAGGACCGTGACGAGGCCCTGGAACTGTTTCGTGCGGCAGCCGCGAAAGGGGACGCCTACGGGGCCTTCAATGCTGCGGTCACCCAGGGAAAAGGCGACTGTCGCGCTGACCGCGACGCGTACCTCCGACTGCTGACCCAGGCCGC
The DNA here is from genome assembly GCF_000720765.1 of Streptomyces sp. NRRL S-646. Classification (GTDB taxonomy): domain Bacteria; phylum Actinomycetota; class Actinomycetes; order Streptomycetales; family Streptomycetaceae; genus Streptomyces. The sequence continues at coordinate 58,744 of NZ_JODC01000016.1, read as the reverse complement.
CGACGGGGGCATCACGAAGGCTGCCGCCCTCTTGGGGGACGAGTTGGCGGCCGACAGACGCAACGAGGAAGCCTTGAGCTGGTACGTGCGGGCAGCCGAGAACGGCCACGCTGGCGCGGCGGATGTCGCGGCCGACTGGTACTGGGACCGTCGGTACGGAAGCCGACCCCGTGCAGGCCATGCGCTGGCTCCTCGTGCTGACCGCGCAGTTGAACGTCGGCGCCGTTCACCGAGCCCACCAGGTTGGCGCGCGGATGACGGACGAGGCGATCCTCGAAGCAGGACGGCTCGCGGATCAGCCCACCGAAGCCCAGATCATGGTCTCCACACTCGCGAGAGTCCGCGAGCGCGAATGACAACCCCGAAGTGCCAGGGCACCGTCCTGATCCGGCCTTTCACGAAACTCCGGTCAGAGCCATTTTCAAGAATCCCCCTCACCGTCGGCTGACGGACGAGGAGGGCCGCACCCTGCTGCGGATCGTGCGGCGGGGGCGGCACGGCACGATCACGGTCCGTAGGGCGATGATGATCCTCGCGTCGTCCTCGGGCAACACTAACGAGGCGATCGCCGCGCTGGTCGCCGCCGATCCGGACACCGTCCGCGATGTGATCCACGCGTTCAACGACCGGGGCCCGGCGCGTTGGAGGCGCGGTGGTCCTGCGGCCGACCGCGGCGGATCATCGAGGCCGACGAGGCGTGCATCGTCGAGGTTGCCAAGATGCGACCCGGGAAGTCCGGGGTGGACACTCTTAGCAGGACACCAGTGTCTCTCGAAAACGATCAGAGGAGTGATCGCCATGACCGAGGAACTGGTCCCTCCGCTCACGGTCGTCCGCCCCGGCGAGGGTGCCGAGGGCTTCCTCGGTTCCATCGGGGTGGTCTTCAAGCTCTGGGGTGCCGATACCAACGGCGCCTTGTCGGTCGTCGAGCACCCGTTCCCGGTCGGCGCGCTGGTGCCGCCGCACCTGCACACCCGCGAGGACGAGTACTCGATCGTCACCGAAGGGGAGATCGGCTTCCGCTCAGGCGACCGCGAAGCCGTGCTGGGCCCCGGCGGCTACATCACCAAGCCGCGCGGCGAGCTGCACGCCATGTGGAACGCCGGCTCGATCCCTGCCCGCATGATCGAGATCATCAGCCCGGCCGGCTTCGAGAACTGCTTCCGCGAGATGGCCGAGATGCTCGCCGACGGCCCGCCGCCGTCCGCGGACGCGATCCCGGCACTCGTGGCCAAGTACGGGCTCGAATTCGGCCAGCCGGAGTGGCTGCCGGACGTCATCGCGCGGTTCGGGCTGACGCCGCCGCCGGGCGCGTAAACCCACACCCCGCTGACCAGCCAGAAAGTAGGCACTTGATGTTCCCAAGTTGACCGAGGTCGGCCACGAACACGTGACGTCGGGCACGGTCAGGCTCGTGCGGCTGGAGAAGCCCGACACCAGCAATGGGCTGGACTTGCGCGTGTGCCTGACAGACTCGGCGGTGAAGGAATGCCGGGCCGGCACGGCCTTGCCTAGTTGCTGGCCGTCCGCGCCGATGTCGTCGCACACCCCTTCGACGCTGAGCCCGTCGCTCCGGCCCGCAACGGGCCCGTCGGCTGCTGGCTCCAGTCCCGCTACCGGGATCTCTCGCCCTCGTTGGCAGCCCTGGCCGCCGGCCTCGGTGCCACGCCGTTCACCTCTGTCACCTGGCGGCACGGCTCGCGCGGCGAGTTACGCTCCCGCTTCGCCGCCCTGCGCGTCCGCCCGGCCGGCAAGGCCGCCGAGCGTCCGATCAAGGCCGCTGCGTCGGCCGAACAGGGCTGGTGGGACGGGGTCCTGCCCGACTGCCGGCTGCTGATCGAGTGGCCCGCCGATGCCGAGGCGCCGACCGATTACTTGCTGTCCAACCTGCCGGCCGACATCCCGATCGCTGACCTGGTCCGTCTGGCAAAGGCTCGGAGGCGGCCGGCCGAACTCGTCGCCCATGCGTCGGGCATGCGCCAATTCCGCCTTAAAACAGCTGCACGAAGTCAATGTCGAGTGGGCCGTCGAGGCGCTTGGTGGTGCCCGGCGGCACGATGATCGGGTCTTCGGCGCCGTACTGGCCAATGGAAACGGTGTACGGCCCGGACGACACGCTTACGACACCGCCGATACGCGAGTCATACGAATTTCCGGTGCCCTCGAAGCAGAGAAAGAATGCATTCGTAGTACTCAGCACTGCCTGGCGGTTGTGGTCAGTGCATGGAACGCTCTGAGTGTCAGCATGAGCGGTGCTGACACCCCCCAGCGTCGCCAGAACACATGCAGTGGTCAATACCAGGGATCGCTTCATCTTTCCCCCTCGTGATTAGATCATTCACCAGATGCGCCGCCTCTTCCTCGCTCTCTCCTGGGCTGGAACGGGGACGATCGGGAACCGCGCTCCCACGGCGACAGTCCGCATCATGCCCATGCTGGCGCACCGGGTGTCGAGTCCTTTCGAGCTGCTTCTAAAAGCCCTGGTGAACAGGTCCGAGATGGCTATGGTCTGTTGCGAAAGCGCTGTTCACAGCCACTCGTTGAGGACTGCGGCTGCGTATATGCGGGAGGCCGCGACGGCGGGCAGCATCGGCCGGACGTAGCCCGCGCCGCCGGGGCACCGGGTTAGGCTCCCTCACACCGGGGTGTCGAGGAGCTCAGCTCCTCAGTCGAGCAGTGCGATGTACTGGTCGAAGGCTTCGTCCGCAAGGTCCTGTTCGCTGCCGCGGACCACCTGCAACGCGGCGGCCTCCACGTCCGCGGGGTCAATATGTCCGAACACCGATTCGCCCCCGAGCGCGATGTCCAGGCCATTGAGCCGACGCAGGGCGCTGCCCTTCTGGCCGTTCGACGCCGGTGATTCGGCTCGTTCATCGACGAACTGGGCGTCCACGAGGTGCTCGAGAGCATTGCGTACGGTGCGCAGCAGCTCCGGGACCAACATCTCCTGCCAGCCCAGCTGCTTCTCGAAGTGCCGGGCGCGCAGTGACGGCGTGTCCACCACCCAAGTGATGCCCTGCTTTCCTGCGCTGATTCGTGTCCTGAGAACAACAGTCATCGCAGGGTGGCAGGGCATCACTTGGGTGGATCCAGGTTCAGTGGGCCATCACGGGCTCGCCCTCGGACGGCTCCAGAGCCCGATTCGGGATCAGGAACGCCGCGATCACCGCACCGACCACGAAAAACCCGGAGCCCCAAGCCAGGGTGGCCGTGTAGCCCTCGACCCCGGCCTGCGCCGCGGCCAGCGCGCTGGGCTTGTGCGAAGTCAGGTAGTCGGTCGCGGCCGACGAGGCGACGGTGGTCAGCAGTGCCGTGCTGATGGAGCCGCCGATTTGCTGACCGGTGTTGATCAGCGCCGAGGCGACGCCCGAGTCCTCGTGGTGCATGCCTGAGGTCGCCCCCTGGAACGCGGTGGTCATCACCGCGCCGATGCCGAGACCCAGCAGGATCATGCCGGGCATGATGTGGGTGGCGTAGGCGCTGTCCAGCTCGAGCCGGGTCAGCAGTGCCATACCGGCTGCGGCGACCAGGAAGCCGGCGCTGACGACGATCTTCGGGCCGACCCTGGGCAGCACCAGCGAAGACATCGTGGTCGACGAAGCGACGACGGCAGCGACCATCGGCAGGAATGCCAGACCGGTCCTGATCGGCGAGTAGCCGAGGCTGGCCGCGAAGTAGTAGGTCAGGAACAGGAAGATCGAGAACATCCCCATGCCCAGGACGAACACCGCTATGAACGAACCACCGCGGGTCCGGTCCAGCACGAGGCGCAGCGGCAGCAGCGGATGCGCGACCCTGGACTCCAGCCATACGAACACCACGAGCAGCACCGCGCCGACGATCATGGAGCCGAGGGCGACCGGGTCGGTCCAGCTGGTGGACTCGACGTGCGCGAACCCGTAGACGACGGCGAACAGCGCGGCGCTCACCACGACGATGCCCGGAATGTCGAGTTTGGGCTTCTGGGTGATCGCGGGCTTGGCCAGCAGCAGCAACGCACCGATCAGGGCGGGGACCGCGAAGGCGACGTTCACGTACATCACCCAGCGCCACGACGCCCATTCGGTGAGCATGCCGCCGACCAGCAGCCCGATCGCGCCGCCCGCACCACCCAACGCACTGAAGATACCGAAGGCCTTCGCCCTTTCGGACGGTTCGGTGAAGGTCACGCTGAGCAGGGAGAGCGCCGCGGGCGCGAGCACCGCGGCGAACAGGCCCTGGGCCACACGTGCCGCGACGAGGATCTCGAAGCTGCCGGCCGAGCCGCCGACGACGGACGCGACCCCGAAACCTGCCAGGCCGATCACGAAGAGGGTACGTCGGCCCAGCAGGTCACCGAGTCGGCCGCCGAGCAGCAGCAGGCTGCCGAACGCCAGCGCGTAACCCGTGATGACCCACTGCCGGCTGCCGTCGCTGAAGCCGAGGTTTTGCTGCGCCTCGGGCAGCGCGATGTTCACGACGGTCGCGTCGAGCATGACCATGAGCTGTGCCATGCCGATGACGACCAGCACCCACCAGCGCACGGCATGTGAGCCGCGAAGGCCCGAGTCTCTCTTTCCGGGGGCGGGCGCCCCGCGGTCGATGCTGGTACTCATTTTCTTCCCTTGCTTGGTGGGCATGACTGAAAGCCGTCTGGAAACTGATTGGCCGCCTCACTGGTGAAGGTGAGGGGGTGGGTGATGGGCTGAGATCTCAAGGCTTCGAGATCATCGTGTGGCCGCTTCGGGGCTTGCCTCGGCGATCTTCTGGAGGGCCGCGTCTGTATCCGCGATGGCCAGCATTTTGTTGATGTCGGCGCCGGCCAGTGCGCCGGCCGCTGCGGAGGCCCCGACCTGGGCGACCGGATCGGTGACGTTGCCGGCCACCCACACACCCGGCACCTCGGTGGTGCCGGCCATGCCGGAGGCGAAACCGCGGCCCATGTTCGGCAGGTCCCGCACCGGCAGGCCCAGACCTTCCAGGCCCTGGGTGCGGGCCTGCATCTGCGGGCCGACCGCGAGGACGCGGCGGGCCACGACCTGCCCGTCGGCCAGGCGCACCCCGGCGAGGGCACCGTCCTCGTCGTCGACGACCTCGGTGACCGGGGTGTCGATGACGCGGATGCCGCGAGCCGCGAAGCGGGCGCGGCTGTCCTCGTCCAGGTCGGTTTCGTGGGTGAAGTAGGTCACGTCCTCGGTCAGCTGGCGGAACAAAAGCGCGTGGCCGATGGAGGCCGCGCCGGTGGCGAGGATGCCGATGGGCTCGTCGCGCACCTCCCAGCCGTGGCAGTACGGGCAGTGCACCACACTGTGCCCCCAGTGCTCGGCGAGCCCGGGCACCTCGGGCAGCACATCCTTCAGGCCGGTGGCCACCAGGACGCGGCGGGCGGTGATGTGACGGCCGTCGGCCAGGGCGACGGTGAACCGCAGGTCCCCGTCCGCCGACGGGGCGGCAGACTCGGCCGAGACCACCTCGCCGAACACGACGCGTCCGCCGTACTGGCGCACCTGCTCCCGGCCCCGTCGAAGGATCTCGGACGGCGGGGTGCCGTCCAGGGCGATGAGGCCGTGCACGGCCTCCGCGGGCGCGTTGCGCGGGGAGCCGCTGTCGATCACGACGACCGAGCGGCGGGAGCGGGCGAGGATCAGTGCACCGTTCAGCCCCGCGGCGCCCCCGCCGATCACCACCGCGTCGACGGTCCCCTCGACCAGTGCGTCGCTCGCGTACGCAGGAGTGGTCACAGCCATGGCCTCCTGCTTTTCCTTGTCAGTCATGGTTCGGTCAACCCTTCGAGTTCTGGGTGGTTGCAGGGGGCAGCTGTTCAGGAAGCCCACGAAGTGGTCGGCGACCGTCGTGGGCTGTTGTGGAGAGTCCGGCCCCGTCTTGCTTGGGACGTTCGTGATGTAGAGATCCAGTACGGCGATGAAACTCGCCGTCGCCACGATCGCGAGGATCAGATCGTGCCTTGCCGGCCTGGAAGGCGTCGCAACGCCGGGCGGCGCGGAGGAGTTCAGAGGCATGGGTTGCCCTCAATCGCGCCAGACGTGCACGCGGCCTGTCCGGTGAGCTCAGGACCGTTGTGTACTGAACAGTCAGAAACCTAGGCGGTTCTGTACTGAGTTGTCAAGTATGGCAGGTCGGTCCTCGCTCACCACGACGATGCCCGGAATGCCCAGTTTGGGCTTCTGGATGATCGCGGGCTTGGCCAACAGCGGCAAGGCACCGATCAGGGCGCTCGATGGCTTCGGGCCCGTAGACGCCGGCGGAGTCCTCGCCGGGGCGAACAGCAGAAGACTGCAGTGTCACGCTCTTATCGAGACTCAGCTGGTGCTGTAGCACCGTGCCGAGTACCCGACAAACTGCCGCGGCGGTGCTGACTGTGTCCAAGCTGCGCGGAGCAGGCGGTGCAGCACGGTCCGGGGGATGCCGACGATCGGCGTCCCCAACTCACGCTCCAGTACGGCCCCGTCCATCCGGGCCAGCCAGCCGCCTCCGGGCCCTGGACGCCTACGTGTGGAAGCTCATCTACACGTAGGCAACCCGCACACACCCGAACAAGCCGAAGCACTGGGTCACCGCCCGCCACTTCGGCATGTTCAACAGGCCAGGCGAGACCAGTGGGGCTTCGGCGACCGCGACAGCGGCCGCTACCTCGCCAAGTTCTCCTGGACCAAGATCGTCCGGCACCAGATGGTCAAGGGCGCGTCGTCCGTCGACGCCCCCGCTCTTGCCGACTACTGGAGAGAACGACGTCGCAAACACAAGCCAGCACCTGCATACGCCCGCGAGCCATCAGGGCTTGCTTGAGCCGTGTGCTCGGACAACGGGCCCGCACGGTTCTGAGGGGGGACCGCCGCAGCAATATGGCGGCCCTACCTGAGCAGGCCGCGCCGGCGGCGATGCCCCTCATCGGAGGGGGGCGGTCCGGCAAGACCGCCCCCGATGGGCCACCGGCCCACTGCACTCCCGACGATGCCTCTGACCAGGTCAGACAGCGAAACGGTGCTGGAGTGCAAAGGGTCAGGCCGTGATCAGCGCCGGTGGTACCGGCAGTGTCATGAGGCGGAGCAGTTCAGCGACTTTGGCGTCAAGTTGTGCTCCGACCTCGGCGATGCGGGGATCGCCAAAGCTGGCGAATTTGCTCGACGGCTGGTCGATGCTTATCTGTACGCGGCCGGAGGCGGTCTCGTAGATCGCGGTTCGCAGCGGGGCGTACAGGATGGTGCCGGGGTCGTGTCGGAACATGGTTTCCGCGATGACGTTGTTGCCCATCATGTAAGTGACGGCGCGCAGCCGGTGTCCCGAGCACCGGCATCGGGTCCAGCGTCCAGTAGATGGCAAACGACTGGACGGGGATGGGCGGGGGTGCCGGTCGTTTGGGGTCAGGCCGCCTCGAGGAGGATCCGTGCCATCTCGTCGGGGCGCTCCAGGGCGGAGAAGTGGCCGGTGCGGGGCACGGTGATGCGGTGGACGTCCGTCAGAGCGTTGGCCACGCGGTCTCGTTCGGCGGGCCGGGACCAGTCGTTCTCGCTGTAGACGAGGGTGACGGGTGCCGACACGCGCGGGTAGCGCTCGCGGGCCCGGTCGAATCCCTTGAGGCTGCGGAAGATCCCTCGGGACACCTTGGCGTAGCCCTTGCGGCGGCCGCTGCTCAGTAGCTCGGTGATGAAGTCCTCGGGCAGCCTGGTCTTGTCGACGTAGCCGCCCTGCAGAATTGCCCGAAAGATGGGCCGTGGCTCGAGGGGGGCGAAGAGGGGGCCCAGCACGGGCATCCGCACGCTGGAGATGATGAGGCGGGAGAGCCAGTTTCCCCGCTCCCCGCCCTGGGGGTAGTCGTAGCTGTTGAACGCCACGACCCGGCTGACCCGGTCCTTCAGGTCGATCGATGCCGACAGGGACAGCGCGCCCCCGAGCGATTCGCCCGACAGGGTGACGTCGTGAAGATCCAGTCCGCGGACGAATTCGACGACCGCGGCCCGCAGTTGCGGCTCCTCGTACTGTGCGCCGGGGACGATGTCGGACCATCCCATCCCGGGCAGATCCAGCGCGTAGACCGTGTAGTGGTCCCACGGCAGCGGTATCACGCGCTGGAAGTAGTCGAGTTGGCCGCGCACGGTGTGCATCAGTACGAGGGCGGGGCCGGTGCCAGCCGTGTAGTAGCGCAGCCGCGAGCCATCGGCCCGGGTGAAGAACCGCACCTCGCCGCGGCCGTTGCTCCAGGTTCTCGCGTACGTCGCGTCGGGAGACTCGTTGCGTTCCATGGTTCTGTCCTTTCAGGTGAGGAGAATGCCGCAATACGGGCATTTTCCTTATTTCGTTGGTCGGTGAAGTTGATCAGGGGGCAAAGAGGTGCGGTCGCCCGAAGTGTCCTGTCTCAGAGGTCCGCGAGGGCCGTGTCGGTGATCCGGTGGAGCGTCGGCCGGTCGCACGGCTTGGCCATGACCCGCTGCCCGGCGCGGGTGTTCTGCAAAAACAGCGCCTGCGCTCTGGAGTCGACGTCCTGGCCGACGTCACCGTCCCGCTGCCCCAGCCGGATGCAGGCGGCGAAGAACTCGATCATGCGAGACGGGTCAGCTCGTCGTCGCGGCCGGTGAGTGGAGTGCCGAACAGGTTCTGCGGCACAGATGGATCCTGACCTCCACCGCTGACAGCCCTGGTCGGCCAGGCTCAGCGCAGCGTGTTCGCCCAGTTCGCCGGCACGCGCCCCGCCGGTCCCGGCGTGGGCTGGTCGGCAGGGTGGGCGTCCGGGGGAGCCAGGGCCGGACCGGAGTCGTACAGCTCGGACGTCTCGAAGTTCCAGAACCAGGTCTCACCCGGCTCGTAACTGCGGATCACCGGATGGCCGGTGTCCCGGAAGTGGCCGGTGGCGTGCTTGGCGGGTGAGTCGTCGCAGCAGCCGATGTGGCCGCATTGGGCGCAGCGCCGCAGATGGAACCACCAGCCGCCGTCGGCTTCGCACTCGACGCATCCGGCACCGCTGGGCGGGACGCTGGGGTCGATGCCGGTGTCCTTGGTCATGACGGCTCCTGAGCCGGGTCGGGGACGGTGTCGGGCTCGGTGTCGGGGTCGGTGGCGGTGAGGGGGAGCAGCACCTGGAAGCGGGTGTCGCCGGGTACGGACTCGACTTTCAGGTCACCGTGGTGCTTGTTGACGACGATCCGCCAGGAGATGTCGAGTCCCAGCCCGGTGCCCTCGCCCACCGGTTTGGTGGTGAAGAACGGGTCGAAGATCCGGCCGCGGATCTCGGCCGGCACTCCCGGGCCGGTGTCGCGGAACTCCACCAGCAGCCGGTCGTGCACCACAGCGGTGCGTACGGTCAGGGTCCCTTCTCCGCCGGCGCTGTTGATGGCGAAGACGGCGTTGTCGATCAGGTTGGTCCACACCTGGTTCAGTTCGGCCGGGTAGGCCGGAATCCTCGGCACCGAACGGTCGTATTCCTTCACGACCTTGACCTGGGGACCGATCTTGCCGGACAGCATCAGCAGCGTGCTGTCGAGGAGTTCGTGGACATCGGCGACCTGGTAGGGCGCGCGGTCCAGCTGCGAGTACTGCTTGGCGGCGTCGACGAGGTGCGAGATACGGGTGGTGGAGTCCTCGATCTCGGACATCAACAGCTCGGTCTCGACCGTGTAGGTGAGGCACTCGATGGCACTCTGCAGGATTTCCTGCTCGTCGACGGCCGCCGCGATCTGCTCCAGCCACTCGACGTCGAGACCGCCCTGCACGAAGGCCGGCGCGATCTCCCAGCCGTATGGGACACCGTGGTCGTCGAGCCAGTCGGCGAGTTCGTCCTCCCGGTCGGAGGCTTCGAGCGGGCTCAGTGCCGGCGCCTTGGAGACCCGCTCGGCCGTACGCTCCTGGAGGTCGAGCACGGCCTTCAGGGCGTCGCCGTGGTAGGGGCCGGAGGCGATGGCGCTGAGCTTGTGGCGCATGTGCGCGGCCCGGTCCCTGAGCGACGAGGTGGCCCGTACAGCTGCCGCGGCCGGGTTGTTGAGCTCATGGGTGAGACCCGCGGACAACGAGCCCAGCGCCAGCAGCCGTTCGCGCTGCCCGACGGCCCGCTGAAAGGTCTGCGCACCGAGGAAGAGCCCCTCCAGGAGATGGACCGCCATCGGAAACCACTCGTGCATGAAGTCCGCGAAGGATTCGGCGGGCAGGACGAAGAACCGCGTCGGCTCCGACACCCGCACCGAGTTCATGTACCGCTGCGGTTTCCCGTCCCCGACGTACGCCCGCACGGCCCCCGCGTACACCCCTGGCTGGGACGTGCGGCTCACCTCGATGTCGTCGCTGCCCACCCGGCGTGACATGACGACCGTGCCCTCGATCATCACGTAGAAGCAGGCCGCCGGGTCACCTTCGGTGAACACCGGCCCGGGGTCGAACAGTTCGACCCGTCCCTCGCTGCACAGCCTGCTGATCTGCTCGGCGCTGAGCTTCTCGAACAGGAACAGCGAGCTGAGCTCCGCCGCGCTGCACGGCATCAGCCGCCCGCTCACGACTGCTCCCGATACCGGTGTACGAGCATCACGGCCATGGCTCCCTCTCCGACGGCGGACGCGACCCGCTTGGCGGACTCCGCGCGCGCGTCCCCGGCGACGAACACGCCGGGGATGTTGGTCTCCAGGTGGTACGGCGGCCGGTCCAGCTCCCAGTCCGCCGGTGGCCGCCCGTCGGCAGTCAGATCGGGCCCGGCGAGGATGAACCCGCGCTCGTCCCGCAACACCGTGCCCTCCAGCCAGTCGGTCAGCGGGGCCGCGCCGATGAACACGAACAGCCACTGCGCGTCGACCAGTTCGGTCTCGCCGGTGTCCACGTCGCGCAGGGTCAGCTGCTCCAGGTGGTCCGAGCCGTGCGCCGACTCCACGACGGTCCGCGCGCGCACCGAGATGTTCGGGGCGTCCTCGATCTGCTGGATCAGGTAGTGCGACATCGACGCGGTGAGGTCCGCTCCGCGTACCAGCAGGGTGACCGACTTGGCGCCCCTGGACAGGTACATCGCCGCCTGACCCGCCGAGTTGGCGCCGCCGACGATGTACACGTCGTGGCCCTGGCAGGCAGCGGCCTGGGTGAGCGCGGACCCGTAGAACACCCCGCGGCCCGACAGCTCGGTGGCACCCGGCGCCTCCAGCTGCCGGTAGGACACACCGGTCGCCAGGATCACGCTGTGCGCCGCGATCTGCGACCCGTCCGAGAAGCGCACGGTGCGGGCCGCCCCGTTGATCTCCAGACCCGACACCTCACGCGCGGTGAGGATCTCGGCCCCGAACTTCGCCGCCTGCCGGCGGGCGCGGTCGGTGAGCTGGGCGCCCGACACGCCGTCGGGGAAGCCCAGGTAGTTCTCGATCCGCGAGCTCTGTCCGGCCTGCCCGCCGGTCGCCGAGCGCTCGACGAGCACCGTACGCAGCCCCTCCGAGGCCCCGTACACGGCCGCGCCCAGCCCGGCCGGCCCGCCGCCGATGACGACCAGGTCGTAGAAGTCGGCCGTGGGTGTCGTCGCCAGCCCCACGTGCGCGGCCAGTTCGGGCACCTCCGGCTCGACGAGCGCCGTACCGTCCGCCGTGATCACCACCGGCAGCCGCTGCCCGTCCTGGCCCGCGGCCGCGAGCAGCCGCTGCCCCTCGGGCTCCTCGGTGGAGTACCAGCGGTACGGCACCTGGTTGCGGGCCAGGAACTCCCGTACGTCCGACGAGCGGGCCGACCACCGGTGACCGACGACCTTGGTGCTCGGCACCGGCCGGAAGTCACTGCACCGCCACGCGTCCAGCAGGTCGTCGAGCACCGGGTAGAGCTTCTCCTCCGGGGGGTCCCACGGCTTGAGGAGGTAGTGGTCGAGGTCGACGACGTTGATCGCGTCGATCGCCGCATTCGAGTCCGCGTACGCGGTCAGCAGCACCCGCCGGGCCCCCGGATGGACATCCAGGGCCTGCTCCAGGAACTCGATGCCGTTCATCTGCGGCATGCGGTAGTCGGCCAGGATCACGGCCACCAGATCACCGCGCAGCTTCAGCTCCCGCAGCGCGTCCAGCGCGGACTCGCCGGACTCCGCGCGCACGATCCGGTACGAACCGCCGTAGCGCCGCCGCAGGTCACGGGCGACGGCCCGGGACACCCCGGGATCGTCGTCCACGGTCATGATGACGGTCCGCGCAGCGTCCAAGAGCGGTCGGACGAAAGATGCTGATGCCGGCTTCGGTGTCTCTGGTTCGGACATGTGCGTCTCCTCGGGCGCCGCCCCGTTCCGCGGGGTCAGCCGGCCAGTCGGTTGAGCTTGCGGATCTGTCTGTCGAAGGCGCGCGAGGGCACGATCCGGCGCATGACGCTGACGCGTTTGGCCATCGAGCCCGGGGTGTACCGGAGCTTGGGCTTGGAATCGGTGGCGGCCGCGACGATCACCTTCGCGACAACGTCCGGGGCGTCGGCGTTGCGCACCGCCGTGGCCAGCACGTCTCGGGAGACCTCCCACTGTGCGGCGTAGACCGGCAGGGGCGAGTCGGGTGCCATGCTGCTCGCCTCGAAACTCGTGCTTGTGTAGGCCGGCTCGACCAGCAGCATCCGGACGCCGTGCTCGCGAAGCTCGTGGTCGACGGACTCGGAGTAGCCCTCGACCGCATGCTTGGTGGCGGCGTAGACGGCCATGAACGGGGCTGGGATCAGACCGAGTACCGAGGAGACGTTGACCACGCGGCCACTGCCCTGGGCGCGTATGTGGGGCAGCACTGCGTTTGTCATCCGGATCAGCCCGAAGACGTTGATGTCGAAGACCTCTTTGGCCTGGCTGATCGAGCTCTCCTCGCCGGCGCCGACCGCGCCCACGCCTGCGTTGTTGACCAGGACGTCGATCCGGCCGAACCGCTCGATCACCTCGCCGACCAGCGAGCGGACCGACTTGTCGCTGGCCACGTCGAGATCGAGGAACGTCACCCCGGCGAGCGGCTCGGCGTTCGCCGCGTTGCGGCTCGTGCCGACCACCGCGAAGCCGGCGCCCACAAGAGCGAGTGCTGCCGCCCGCCCGATCCCGGAGGAGGCGCCCGTCACGAGGGCCACTCGGGGAGCTGTCTGCATGGTGGTTCCTTCGGTGGTGGGCATGACTTCGTCGGGCGCTGTGCGGGGGCGGGTTTGCTGAGGTCGACACGGTCCCGCACCGGTCCTGCACGTCCGGACCAGGCCTGTTCGGTGAGCTCAGGATGGTTGTTTACTGAACAGTCCGAAACCTAGGCGGTTCTGTACTGACTTGTCAAGAAGGGTGGGTCGGCTTTACCGTCTTTGTATGGCGAGACCACGAAGCTTCGACCGCGACCACGTCCTCCATGCCGCCGAGCGGCAGTTCCGCGCCTCGGGCTACAACGGCACGAGCGTCGACGACATCAGCGCCGCCACCGGCCTGGGCCGCGGCAGCCTCTATGCCGCGTTCGACGGCAAGCACGGCGTGCTGCTGGAAGCGATGACCGGCTACTTCGCCCGGCTGGCACAGGGTCCGCGGAAGATGCTCGACGGACCGGACGAGGGCGCCCTGGAACGACTGCACGCATACTTGCTCCGCGCCGTCCACGGGGTGCCACTCGCCGCCGACGTACCCCCCGCCTCCGACCGGACGGCGGCGGCCTGCTTCGCCGCCAAGATGGCCCTGGAGATCGGCGCCTCCGACGCCGAGGTGAAACGCCTGGCCAACGACTGCTTCTCCGTGGTGGCGACGGCGGTGGCCGAGTGTGTGCGAGCGGCGCAGCGCAACGGCGACATCGACCCCGACGCGGATCCCGACGACCTTGCGTACCTTCTGCTGAGCGTCATCCGCGGGACCGATGTCATAGGCGCGTACGGCCACAGTCCCGACCGTCTGACCTCGATTGCGGAGAGCGCGTTCGCCTTGCTGCCTCGCCCGCGCCACACCTGAGAAGGGCACGGCCTGCCTCGTTGCACAGGCATCTGATGCGGTCGGCCCACTTCGACGCCGCGGAGGCGCGCCGCATGGCGCGAGCCCGGCCGCCGCGCGACCGGGCCCTGAAGTGGTCTCGGGTGCCCTCGACTCTCTGCTGAGCGTCTCGCCGAACCGCCCGGCTGTCATCACCCACACGGGTGGCGCCCGCTCACACCGCGGCGGCCTCCTTCTCCTGCTGCCTGGCCTTCACCGGGGCGGCGAGCGGGGAGCGCGCCGGCTTTTCCCCACGCTGCGGACGTTAGGGACAGTTGGACTGTCTCAGAGCTTGTGCTGTCTCAGTTGAGACAACGGATGTCGAGGCCTTGCACCGACTGGCCGGCGGACCGGGTGCGGACCTGCCGGCCAGGGGAGTGATCAGCGAAGGTGCACCGGAAGGGAGCGGTGGCCGTTGGAGATGAAGGAGTCCACCGGCTCCAACTCCTGCTGGGGCACGGCGAGTTGCAGCCCCGGAAAGCGGTCGAAGAGCGCCGGCAGTGCGATCCGCGCCTCCAGCCGCCCCAGCGGCGCGCCCAGGCAGAAGTGAACGCCGTACCCGAAGGCCAGGTGCTCCTTGTCGACGCGGGTGACGTCGAACCGGTCGGCGTCGGCGCCGTATTTGCCGGGGTGGCGTCCGGCTGCGGCGTACGCGGCCAGGATGGCTTCGCCCTTGCCGATCACGACGCCTTCGGGACCGCCGAATTCTCCCAACGCCAGGTCCTCCACGGCGTACCGCAGCGGCAGGCTGGCGACGGGTGCCTCGACGCGCAGCGTCTCCTCGATCACAGCGTCCCAGGAGGCGTGGCCGCCGCGGACGAGTGCGAGCTGGTCCGGGTGGGTCAGCAGGGCGTGGATGGCGTTGTCGATGAGGTTGACCGTGGTCTCGTGGCCCGCGCTGACCATGAGCATGAGGGTGTCGAGGAGTTCCTGCTCGCTCAGGTGCGTGCCGTCCTCGTCGTCACGGGTCGCGATGAGGGCAGTGGTCAGGTCGTCGCCGGGCGACTCCCTTTTGAGGGCGACGAGTTTGGCCAGTGCGGCGTAGAAGCGGGTGTAGGTGTCGGTGACTTCCTCCGGTGTGGCGGAGGTGTGGAAGACGCTGTCCACGACGGCGCGCAGTTCGGCTCCCTGCTCCTCGGGCAGCCCGAACAGATCGCTGATCACCTGGATCGGCAGCGGGTAGCAGAACCCCTCACGCAGATCGACGACCTGCCCGTCCCGTCCGGCCTCTTCCACCCGGTCCAGCAAGTCCGTGGTGATCTCCTCGATACGAGGCCGGAGTGCGGCGGTACGGCGTGCGGTGAACGCCTTGGCGACCAGGGCGCGCAGCCGTTTGTGCTCGCCGCCGTACGCGGTGAACATGTTCTGCACCGCCACCCAGGTGAACAGCGGCCACTGCGGGGTGATTTCGCCGTTGATCCAGCTCGTCCAGTGGCGGCGCGGATCCTTGGAGACACGCGGGTCGGTGAGCAGGCGCCTGAGCAGACCGGGGTCACTGACGGCCCATGCCTGGACGCCGTCGGGAAGTTCCACCGGGGTGAGCGGCCCGCGCTCGCGGATCCGGGCGGCCTCGCCGTGGATGTCGCGGCCGGCCGGATCGATCACTAAGGGGTCGAGGTGTGCCATCGCAGCCTCCCAGGGTCTCGAACCATGAATACGTACCGTAAAGCTACGTCGCCGTGGCGTCGCCGGACGAGATCCCGAGGCACCCACTGCGTACCGTCACAATGTCTCTGCGCGTGGCCGCAAGTCGGCTGCGCCGTCCGGGCCTTGGGGCAGGGGTGCCGCACGGTAGGGCCGGTGAGGGCGATGACGGGCAGTGGGCCCCAGCAGGGATTCGCACTTTGTCATGCATGCGCTGGTCATACACGCCGCAGGCGGGGCAGGGCTTCAGACGGTGGCTGCCCCCGCCGCCCCGCCGACTTGCCCTGGAGTGCGCTCCAGGCCGTAGCGTCGCAGACATCGGGGCGTACCAAGCCCGCCATTCGGTGCCCTGCAGGATGCCGGACGGCCACATCCGTCGCCGGATGGATGAAGGGCTTGGTGCCGTCCGGAAAACAACGAACGAGCGTGCAGAAAGGCTGGGACACGGCATGCAGAAGCGCAGCCTGCGGGATCTCCAGGTATCGGCCATCGGCCTCGGATGCATGGGCATGTCCGCCTTCTACGGATCCACCGACCAGGAGGAGGGCATCGCGACCATCCGGCGCGCCCTCGACCTCGGCATGAACTTCCTCGACACCGCACAGATGTACGGCCCGCTCACCAACGAGTCGCTGGTCGGCGAGGCCATCCGGGGACGTCGCGACGAGTATGTGATCGCGACGAAGTTCAACTACCGGATGGACAACGCCGTACCCGGCGACATCAGCACGGTCGGCCCGCAGGACGGTTCGGCCGAGCATGTCCGCAGCTCGGTCCACGGCTCCCTGCAGCGTCTGGGGACCGACCACATCGACCTGTACTACCAGCACCGGGTCGACCCGAACGTCCCCATCGAGGAGACGGTGGGCGCGCTGGGCGAACTGGTCGCCGAGGGCAAGGTGCGCCACATCGGGTTGAGCGAGGCGAGCGCGCAGACCATCCGGCGCGCGCACGCCGTGCACCCGGTGACCGCGGTGCAGAGCGAGTACTCGCTGTGGTCGCGGGACGTGGAGGCCGAGGTGCTGCCGGCCTGCCGGGAGCTGGGCATCGGCTTCGTGCCGTACTCGCCGCTCGGCCGCGGCTTCCTCGCCGGGCGCTTCACGTCGCCGGACGACCTGGACGCGAACGACTGGCGCCGCCAGAACCCGCGTTTCCAGGACGCCAATCTGGAGGCGAACCAGCGGCTGGCGGCAATGGTGAGGGAGATCGCCGCGGAGAAGGACGTGACGCCGGCACAGCTGGCGATCGCCTGGGTGCTGGCCCAGGACGAGCACCTGGTGCCGATCCCGGGCACCAAGCGCCGTACCTACCTGGAGCAGAACGCCGCGGCGGCCGACGTCGTGCTGACCAAGAACGACTTGGCCCGCATCGACGCGGAGCTGCCCGAGGCGGCGGGGGAGCGGTACGACGAGGCGGGGATGCGGTCGGTCAACCGCTAAGCGGGGGCTCCCATGGAGCGGCCGGGCGGCCGGCCGGGCGGGCGGGTGGTCGGCCGGTTCGCCGTGGGTGTCTGGGGTGCGGTGTCGCTGTCGGCCATCGGGTGAAGGGGCGGGCCGGCGGTGTCGGTCGGCGGGGGGTGCCCCTATGTCTTTGGTCAAGGGAAACAGTGCTGCGTTGAGCCCGGGTGCCGGGCAGCATGGTGGTGTGGCTGATCTGCTGTGGGATGACGTGAAGTGCTTCTTTGACCCGGACCTGGTGGGGGCGCTGCCGGACGTGCGTGTCCCGGATGCCTCGGTGGAGGACTGGCAGGTGGTCCTCGATCTTGTCGCGGAGAGGGGCTGGCAGTACGAGTACTCCGAGGGCGAGACGGTGCTTCCGGTGCCTCGGGCGGAGGTCGTGCTGTCCCGTCCGGCGGATGCCGAGTGCCCGAACCTGCGGGTCTGGCCGGTTGCCGATGGCCTGGCGATCTTCCGTTTCTATGCCGCCGATGAAGTCGATTTCGATGTCGACGTGCGGGAGTTGCAGGGCCAGGAGCGACTTGATGTGTTCTGCGGCTTCCTTCGGGAGATCGGGCGGCAGTTGGGTAAGCCGGTGCTGATGGATCCGGAGGGCGGCTATGGCCGTCCGGTGCTCGGCTTCGACGTCGCGGCTGATCGAGTCGTCCTCCTCGCGGAGCCGCTGGTCAGGTGACTGTGGCTGAGGGCTGGGGTTCGTAGAACGTGCCGTCGAGGAGCATCGTGAACAGGACGTCGGCTCGACGCCGGGCGAGGCAGAGCAGGGCCTGGGTGTGGTGTTTGCCCTGCGCGATCTTCTTGTCGTAGTAGGCCCGCGATGCAGGGTCGGCCAGGGCGGCGAACGCGGAGAGGGAGAAAGCCCGTTTGCGCTGCTTGTTTCCTCGTCTGGAGGGCTGTTCGCCCCGGATCGAGGAGCCTGAGCTCCGGGTCGCCGGGGCGAGACCCGCGTAGGCGGCGAGGTGGCCGGCGGTCGGGAAGGTGCTGCCGTCGCCGATCTCGATCAGGATGCGGGCTCCGGTCCTGACGCCGACTCCTGGCATCGACATCAGGACCTTCGAAAGAGGGTGGGTCTCCAGCAGTTCCTCGATCCGCCCGGCCAGCAGCTTGCGCACGTTGAGCGCGTCGGTGACCAGCGCGTCCACCAAAGCCGCGCGGGCGGCCTCGTCGGCGACCCCGGTGAACAAGCCCATTTCCGGCTTTACAAGCCCTTCACGGTCGATGCCGACGCCGGAACGTGGCACTGCCCCCAGCTACGCGTCGCCGCCGTCGGCGGACAGCCCGGTTCTCACAAGACCCTTCACGTCGCACTCGTCACTGCAGAGGCGCTGACAGCATCGGCCTGTACCGACAGAACCGCGTCGCTGACGGCCAGCGCCAGCAGCCGGCTGGGGCCACCGCAGGCCTGGGAGACACGACAGAGGGAAGCATCGAGATCGACAACCGGGACATCGTCACCTCGTAGTCCGAACAGGAGGGATGTGTCGAGCTCGAGCGTGGTGCTCGTTGAACAGTCGACCGGCTCGCTCTTGAAATGGGACGTGAACGGGAGGACGAGCCGGTCACCCCCGGGCAGGGTGATCTCAAGCGGCGGCACGGCACGGGCCGGTGGCGCCAGCTCGGCCAGATTGGCCAACGCCCTGGCGACAGGTGAGCGGCCGGACGCGAGCGGGCTTGTCTAGGAGATGGAGATCTGGAAGGGGTCGCCGTCAAGCACGCGCTGACTGCGGAAGAACTGCGTGTTCAGGCCGCCCTGGGCGTCATTGTCCCCCCTGGCGATCATGCAGGCGCTGGCTCCCTTCGACCCACTGCCCGAGGGGATGTTGGGCAGGTCGCAGCCGGAGAAGGTGCGGCGGGTTCCTCCGGAACTTAACAGCGGCTAACACAATGAAGATGAAGGGTGCGCCAGCGGCACCGGCCAAGCGAACGAGTGCGTCTCCTGACTGGTGAGTCGCGGCGGTTGGTTGTGTTGGATGCGAGGGGATCCCCCCGTCTCTGCGCTGTACCGTCTTCGGAGACGATCATCGGGAGGGGCGGGATGACCAACGATCTTCAGTTCAGTTGGGAACTGAGTGGCAGCGGGTGGGCGACATGCCTCATCAGGGATCGCTCTTCGGAACGGAAGGACATCGTCAGCTACTGCACGGATGCCCTTGCCGACTTGCTTCACGGTGTGGCGGGTCTGTATGGCCCCATACCTGTCCAGCGCTTCTCCTTCGACCTGGAACCGGCTGAAGTGAGGTGGGTTCTGCGAGGCAGGGGTTCGGAGGTTGATGTGGCGATCTACCGTTTCCCTGACATGTCCGTGAGCTTCGATGCGCCCGACGAGAAGGGCACTCTCGTCTGGGACTCTACGCAGCCGCGAGACCTTCTCGGTCACGTCGTCATGGAAGCCGCTCAGTCAGTACTGCAGGTCCATGGCGAGGACGGCTATCGGGCGAAGTGGGTTCAACACTCCTTTCCCATCGCTGCACTGCAAGACCTCCGCCGGCTGCACCTCCAGCACGACAGGTGTGAACTGCAACATGGTGTTGCCATTTCATAGGCCGCTGGATGCTTCCCGCCGGACGTCCCGGTCCGCCGTCGGCCTGCTCAGGATTTCCGGCGACTGCGGTGCACAGCCTGGGGCGCACCGGCGGACTGGGTGCCCTCCTCACCAAGGGTGATGGTGTCGGCGTCGGTGAGCTGGACCACGTAGAGATGGCGTGTGTCGCACTGCAGTGACGTGTCCGAGCGATCGGTGGGGTGGCTGGTGACCGCTTCGAACGTGGCCGTGGTGCCGCGCACGGCTCGAAGTGCGAGGGCCTCCGTGCAGCCGACCTCCCGGCCGGTGCCGGCCTCGGTGATGTTGCTGACCTGCTTGCCGGCCAGTTCGCCCACGTTGGCGGTGTGCAGGGTGAGGGTCACCTTGAAGGAGTCGGTGCGCGGATGCAGTCGGCCGTCGGCGTTCGGGGTGCCGGGGCCCGTGCCGATCCACACACCGGCCCACTTGGCGGAGAGAGCGGGAGCGGAGACGTCGGGGAGAGGCGGGGAGGACGTGGTGCCTTCGCCGCGGGCGCCCGCGGCGAAGGGGTGCAGCAGCAGGATGCCGGTCACGGCGGCGGTAACGGTGAGGGCACAAGCGGCGGCCATCCAGCGGATGCGGCGGCGTGCGCGAAGGTATGTGGGGTGGTGGGTGCCGTACGGCAGCAGCGGGAACGGTCCGGTGGAGGAGCCCGGGGGCTCGGGCGGGTACGCGCCGGAGGTGGTGGCGGAGGGATACGGCGCGGCTGTGTAAGGGGCCGGGGCGGGGGCCACCGGGGCCGGGTGGTCCGGCGGCACCGCGCACCGGACGGCGACCTCTGTCTCACGCGCCGCGAGGTCGGCGCCGAGTCCGGGCGGAAGAGCCCGTTCCCAGGCATCGGCCCCGGACACAGGCCCGGCGGCCCCATAGGCACCCGCCCGCGGATCGCCGGCGGCCCCTTCCCGCCGCAGCAGTGTTGCCAGCTCTTCGCTTCGCGGGCGATCCTGCGGTTCCTTCGCCAGGCAGCGGGCGACAAGTTGTGCCAGGCCGGCCGGAACGCCGTCGAGGCGGGCGTTCTCGTGCACTATGCGGTAGAGGAGCGAGGCCGCCGATGGCTGCTCGCCCGGTAGTTCGAACGGGTTGGTGCCGGTCGCGGCGAAGACGAGGACAGCCCCCAGGGAAAAGACGTCACCCGCTTCGGTGACGGTCCCCTGGGTGGCCTGTTCGGGGGCCAGATAGCCAGGAGAGCCGATGACGCCCCCGGTAGCCGTGTGGCGGGAGTCGTCGGCGGCCCGGGCGATGCCGAAGTCGATGAGCATGGGCCGGGCCCGACCCAGCAGGACGTTGGACGGTTTGACGTCCCGGTGTGCGAGGCCGCAGGCGTGCACAGCGGCCAGCGCGGCAGCGAGTTCGCCGGCCAGGACACGTAGGGTGGCAGGCGGCAGCGGGCCGTGGATGGCGACCCAGTCGGCGAGGGCAGGTGCGGCGACATACTCGGTGACCAGCCACTGCGGGCGGTGGCCGGGCGCGCTGAAGTCCACCACCGAGACGGTCCATGGGGAACGGACCCGGTCGCTGCTGCGGATCTCTCTGGAAAAGCGCGTCTCGAAGTCCGGGGCGGCGGTGAGGTCGGGACGAACCGTCTTGAGCGCCAGCGGGCGGCCCGTCGGGGTGCGAGACAGGTAGACCTGTCCCATGCCGCCCGCGCCGAGCCGCCCCAAGAGTGGGTAGCCGCCGATCGCCGCCGGATCCGTGGACTCCAATGGCTGCACGTACGCCTCCCCCTGGTCACCTCACCCCGTAAGCACAGCAGAATACGGGCTTCTTGAACGCCGGGAATGGGCGGGAGGCGCCGCTCAGAGCGGCTGCGGCTCGGCCGATGACGACCAACCCCGGGGCAAAGGACTCCTCTCCCGAACCGTCGCCGTCGCCCGCACCGTGAATCGCAGCGACGCCGTGGCCGCATCCTGGCGAACCCTCGGCAGTGCGGTTTCCGCGAGGTGGTCAGGGCGAGGCGTTGGTGGAAAGCGACGTCCTGGCGTGCCCGGAACTCCAGCGTTGCCTGATCCTCGATGACAGGTTCAGATACGATTCCATACGTGGAACGTTCCCAAAGAATTTATTCAAGCATGGTCGTCTGGGACCTCGGCGGCGTCCTGGCCCCCTCGGGGAGGGCGTTGACCGAACTGGCCCGGTCTCTCGACGTGGGGGAGGCGGAACTCGCCGGGGCGTACTGGGCCCACCGCAGCGCCTACGACCTGGGCGGTACTGCCGCCGAGTACTGGCGCCTGGTCGGCGAGAGTCTGGGACGCCCCCTGGACGCGGTGTGGGCCGAGCGACTGGACCGGGTCGACACCGACTGCTGGGCCGCCCTCGCGGAGGCGCCCGCCGCGCTGCTGGCCGAACTCGCGAGCAGGGGAGCAGCACTGGGGGTGCTCTCCAACGCCCCCCGGTCCTTGGCGGCGGCGGTTCGCGGGGCGCCGTGGAGCGCTCGCTTCGAGACACTGGTCTTCTCGTGCGATCTCGGCCTGATGAAGCCGGACCGACTCGTCTACCGAGCGGCCGACGAACGGCTGGGTACGTCACCCCGTGACGTCGTCTTCTTCGACGACCGTCCGGAGAACGTCGCCGCGGCCCGAGCTCACGGCTGGCGCGCGCACGTGTGGACCGGAGCGGACGCGGCAAAGGCGGCTCTGATCGGTGAGGGAGTGCTCGATGGCTGACCGGCCCCGGAACCCGACGATCATAGATGTGGCCCGGGCGGCGGGCGTTTCCAAGTCAGTGGTCTCCCGCGTGGTCTCCGGGCGAGGCAGCGTGGGGGAGGAGACCCGGCAGCGGGTCGTGCTGGCCGCGCAGGAACTGGGCTACGTCGTCAACGCGTCGGCCCGTGCCATGGTCGCCCACCGTACGTACACCGTGGGGGCGTTCGTCCGTGACGCCGCGACCGCGTTCTACGGCCATCTGCTCACCGCGATGCAGGAGCGTGCCGCCTCCCACGGTTACCGGGTCGTCACCGCGACCGGTTCCGGCCGCTTCGAGGTGAGCGACGAGTACCGGGCACTTGAGACCCTCGCCATGCTGCGGGTCGAGGCACTGATCGTGTGCAGCGGACTGCTGCCGAGCGAGCGGATTCTGCCCTTCGCCGCCCGTCTGCCCACCGTGGTGGCCGGCCGCCCGGAGACCCATCCGAGCATCACGAGCGTCTACTGCGACGAGGAGGAGGGCGGCACCGCGCTCGCGGATCACCTCCTCGGCCTGGGGCACCGCGGGATCGCGGTGGTCACCGTGCCACTGCGCAGCTCGGTGACGATGGGCCCGCGGTCGGCGGCCATGGTGCGCCGCCTCCGTGAGCGCGGCGCACGGGTGCTGGAGATCGAGGGGCCGACGCGCGAGGCGGCCGGCGCCTGGGTGACCGAGGTGCTGCGCCACGACGGGATCACCGCGGTCATGGCCCCCAGTGACCGGCATGCCATCTCCCTGCTGGAGCAGCTCCAGCTGCGGGGGGTCGACGTCCCGGGGGACCTGTCGGTCACCGGCTATGACGGCATCGGCGACATGACGACGTCTTTGATCGGACTGACGCACTGGCGCCAGCCGATCGATCTCATCGGCACGCGGGCCGTGGACGCGGTGGTCCAGCTGCTAGACGGTGAGCAGCCCCCGCAGCATCATCAGGCGCTACCCGGTGCGCTGGTCGTCGGCCGTACGACGGCACCGCCGCGTCCCTGACCTGCCAGTATTTTGCCCGTTGTTCACCTGATCGGTGCTGTCCTCCTCAAGCGATCGATGGGAACGTTCCACTCATGTTTGGGAACGTTCCACTCCGTCGCTCCGGCCGACCGGGCCGCTCCAGCCCGGCAGGTCCGCTCATGGTGCTGCCCTGCGTCGGACTGCTCCTCGTCTTCGCTTACTGGCCGGTCCTGCGCGGTGTCGTACTGAGCCTGTACGACACCGATCTGCTGGGCGACCCCACCCGGTTCGTGGGCGGCGCGCACTACCTCGAACTGTTCACCGAGCCCGACCTGCGACGGGCGCTGTACGCCACGGTGGCCATCGCGGCGCTCAGCGTGACACTCTCCGTCGGTGGTGCGCTCGCGGCCGTACTCCCGCTGCGGCGGGCAGCGCGCCGGCCGCGCCCAGCGGTGTCACTCCTGCTGACCCTGCCCTTCGCGTACTCGGCGGCAGCCGCGTCGGCCGTGTTCGCCGGTCTGTTCGCGCCCGCGGTCGGCACCCTGAACGAGGTGCTGGCCCAGATGGGCATCACCGGCCCCGAGTGGCTGAGAACGCCGGTATGGGCCGTCGTCGCGGTCGCCGCCACCACCGCCTGGTACCAGTTCGGGTTCGCGTTCCTCGTGCTGCTGGCCGCGATCTCACAGCTCGACCAGTCGGTGATCGAAGCGGCGGCGCTCGACGGCGCGTCCGGTCTGCGCCTGGCCCGTTCGGTGATCGTCCCGATGCTCCGGCCCTCCCTCGTCTTCCTCCTGGTCACCCAGACGATCGGCGGGCTGCAGATCTTCACCCAGATCCAGGTCCTCACCAAAGGCGGCCCCTCAGGCGCCACCTCCACGCTCGTGTACGAGCTGTACCAACGGGCGTTCGGCGAGGCCCTGCCCCAGGTCGGCTCCGCCTCGGCCCTGGCCGTCTTCCTGCTGCTGCTCGTCGTCGCGATCACTGCGATCCAGTTCCGGACAGTCAGGAGGTGGGCATGACACGCGAACGGGCCGGTTCCGTCCTGCGCTGGCTGTGGCTGGCCATCGTGGTCCTGATCGTGGTGTTCCCGGTCTACGTCACCGTCGTCACCGCGCTGCTGCCCAGGGCCGACGTCGCCGCCGGGCAACTCCTGCCGAGGCCGGACCGGCTGATACTCGACAACCTGCGGTTCGCCCTCGACTCCTCATCACTGACCCGGCAGTACCTGGTCAGCGTCGCGGTCACCGTGCTGCAGGCGACGGCCCAGCTGATCACCGCCGCGCTCGCCGCGTACGCACTGGTCTTCCCGCGCTGGCGAGGACGCGGTATCGCCTTCGCGTTGGTCCTCGCCACGCTCGCCATTCCCGGCGAGAGTCTCGTCATCCCCAACTACGACCTGGTCTCCGCCCTCGGACTGCGCGACACCCTGCTCGGCATCGTCATTCCGTATCTCGCCGCCGGCTACGCGGTGTTCCTGCTGCGGCAGGCGTTCCTCGCCCAGCCGCGGGAGGTGTGGGAGGCCGCCCGGCTGGACGGGTGCGGGGATCTGCGGGCGCTGCTGCACGTCGTACTGCCCATGGCCCGGCCCCAGTTGATGACGGCGGCGATGTGGTGCGCTCTGTCAGCGTGGAACGGCTACTTCTGGCCGCTGCTCATCACCGACTCGCCCAGCCGGCGCACCGTTCAGGTCGGACTGGCGCAACTCGTCCTCGACCAGGCCACCTCACCAGCCGTGATCTACGCCGGGACCCTGCTCGTCCTGCTCCCCACCTTGCTGCTGGTCCTGTTCGGACAGCGGTTCCTGGTGCGGGGACTCGCCTCGCGGGTCACCGCCTAGCCGCCCGGCTCCCACCCCTGTGCGACCGGTTCACTCCGTGGCCGGCCGCGTTGCCCGGCAGGCCTGTCCGGCGTGCCGCAGATACCGTGAACACCAAGACAAGGAAGCTCGTCATGCCCAGAAGATCCTCGTTGTTCGGAGCCGCTTGCGCGATGGCCGTGGGTGCCATGGTCCTGTCCGCCTGCGGCGGGTCGGGAACGGCAGGCAAGGAGGCCACCGGAGCCGCCCCCGGACCCTCCGCGCTCGCCGCAGCCAAGCAGCCCGTGACCATCACCCTCTGGCACGGACTCGGGGGACCGGCCGGGCAGGCGCTGCAGGCCGAGATCGACGCGTTCAACAAGGCAAACAGCGGCAAGATCGTGGTCAAGGCGTCCTTCCAGGGCAGCTACGCCGACGCCATCGCCAAGTACACCTCCGCCGTCCGCAACGGCGGCACACCGTCGGTGATGCTCACCAACGACATCACCAGCGGTTATCTGCGCGATGCCCGGCAGACCGTATCCGCTCGGGCGATGGCGGCCGCCAACCCCGGGGGCCTGGACCTCGACAAGCTCCGCCCGGCCGCGCGCAGTTACTACACCGCCGGCGGCAAGCTGCTCGCCGTACCGCTGAACACGTCGATGCCTCTGCTGTACGTCAACGACAAACTGCTGGCCAAGGCCGGCGTGGACAAGTCGACCCTCGGGACCCTGTCGGGTCTGGCCGTCGCCGCACGCAAGATCCACGCCGCCCTGCCGGCGGTGAAGGGGCTGGACCAGCCCTTCGACGACTGGTGGTTCGAGCAACTGACGGCCGCATCCGGCCGGCCCTACTGCACCCCGGGCAACGGCCGCGAGGGCTCCGGGGCAACAGCCCTGTCCCTGACCAGCGCGCCCCAGAAGTCCGCCATCGCCACGGTGGCCAAGCTCTACACCGACGGCGTCGCCCTGGACACGGGTACCGACGGCAATGCCGCGCTGGCCGCGTTCACCTCGGGCAAGG
The DNA here is from genome assembly GCF_000720765.1 of Streptomyces sp. NRRL S-646. Classification (GTDB taxonomy): domain Bacteria; phylum Actinomycetota; class Actinomycetes; order Streptomycetales; family Streptomycetaceae; genus Streptomyces. The sequence goes on along the minus strand of NZ_JODC01000016.1, from coordinate 32,747 downwards.
TCGCCATGATGTTCAACTCCAGCGGCGGCATCGGCGGCCTCACCCTGGCCGGCATGAAGGGCTACAGCGCGCTGCCCTACCCTCTGTCCGGTCCGAAGACCACCTCGGGCGCCGCCGTCGGCGGCGCGGCCCTGTGGGTCGACCAGGTCGGACACAGCGCGGCCGAGCAGGTGGCGAGCTGGAAGCTGATCAGCTTCCTGGCCTCCGCGCCCGCGCAGGAACGTTTCGCCATGGCGTCTGGCTACGCCCCCATCAACACGGACGTGGCCAAGTCGCCCACCTGGAAGGCCTTCCTGGCCAAGAACGCCTCGTACAACGTGCTCGACAAGCAGTTCGACAGCACCCCGGCGACCACAGCCACGGCCGGCTGCTTCACCGGCGCCATGCAGGGCGTGCGGGACGCGGTCGTACCCGAGATGCAAAAGGCGTTCAGCGGCCAGACCTCTCTGGACAGCGCCCTGAAGGCGGCCGAGACGGCGGGCACGGCGAAGATCCAGGCGTACCGGAAGCAGGCGGGCCGGTGACCGGGACCCGGACCACGTCAATGATCACGAACACCATCACCGTCCCGGCGGCCAACCTCCGCTTCGGGCGGGGGGCCGGCGACCCCTACCGCTACGGCGTCTATCTGCGTCCGGACCCGGCCACCTGCGCGGCGGTCACCGCCGTGACCGGGCAGCTGAAGGCGCAGTACGGATTCGTCTCCGCCGGGGCCTTCCCGCCTCACGCGACGCTGGTCGGCAGCCGTCATCTCCCGGCCCCCGAAGCCGAGATCATCGCGGCCGTGACCGAGGCCGTCGCCGACGTGCCAGCCTTCACGGTCCACAATGCCGGCGTCCGCCGGCAGGGCGTGGGCCTCGTATACGACGTCCACCACCTCGCCGACGGCGCCACACCGAACACGGCCTTCAGCGACCTGGCCGCCAGGATCGACGAGGCGGTGACGCCCCTCGACGAACCGGCACCCAACCCCGCCGAGCACCTCTTCGACCCGGCCACCTTCCGGGCCCATCTGTCGCTGCTCTCCCACGACATGTACGTCCGTCCGGACCTGTTCGAAGAGGCTCAGGAGTACGTCACCGGGCTCCCCGTGGCCTTCCCGCCCACCTTCCTCGGCGACACGGTCACCCTCTACCGCACCCGCAGCGACGACTGGACGGGCCGCTGGTGGAACACCCTGGCCTGGGAACACGTGCATACGTGGAGGCTGTCTCACTGAGAGGGTGCGCAGGCGAGCGCGGCGCCGGGGCACGGGTCCTGCTGACCGTGCCCTGACACGGCGCGGGCCGGCCGCCGTGTTGCCTTCGCAGGACGGCCTCGGACCGGTGAGCAGGAGGGCTCCGGCCGATGGTCAACGACCTGTTGGTCCGAGTCTCAAGAGCAACGAGAGTCCGTCTTCGAACAGATCTTGCCCAGAGTGGGAATGACGCGAGTGTGACCGCCGCTTCGTAGGAGGTCGCGGTCTTCTCTTACCTGGTCGCGATGGCGCGGAAGCCCTTGAGTCGGTTGAAGCAGCGTTCGATGATGTTGCGTCTGCGGTAGGTCTCCCGGTCGAACGCCGGTGGTCGCCCGCCGCGTCGGCCCCGGTTCTGCCGGTGCCGTCGCTGGTCGTTCTTCTCCGGGATGGTGTGCGCGATGCCGTGTTTTCGTAGGTAGGCACGGAAACCGCGGGAGCTGTATGCCCTGTCGGCGATGACCTGATCAGGCCTGCAGCGGGGTCGACCGACGTCGGTGCGGGGAACGCGGATGCGTGCCGGGAGCGGGCGTGCGCAGATGCTGTCGTGGCGCTGGCTCGGTGTCACCAGGATCGCGAGGGGACGGCCGCGACCGTTGCAAGCGAGGTGGACTTTGGCGGTCGGTCCTCCTCGGGACCGGCCCCGAGGAGGACCGGAACGATCTACGGCTGGAGTACATCGGCCCGTCGCATACGCCCCGCAGGTCCCGGGATCCATCCCGTGCCGAGGCCTCGCGCGACGGGATGGGACGGATTGCGGCCGAGCGCCTTCACTCTCTGGTGAGCGGGAGACTGAGGACTCCGCGGTCGTGTCCGGCGATCAGGTCCGGACCCGCGGTCGCCAGACAGTTCAGGCCCACGTCCAGGGCGATATGTTCCACGACGCCGGTCTCCGGTTCCCATATCCGCAGTCGGTGACCGTGTTGGGTGCCGGTGACCACGACCGTGCGGCCGTCGCGCAGGGTGGTGGCGGTGATGAGCGGCAAGCCGGCGGTGCCTGTCGAGAAGGGCAGACTGTCACCGATCGGAGCACCGGTGGCAGGGTCCCACAGCACGACCACGCCACGGTTGTCTCCCGTGGCCAGCACGGTTCGGTCGTGGGTGGGCACAGCGGCCACAGCAGCTACCCGGTGGTCTGCATCGGCCAGCGCGCGTGCATTCAGTTGCACGGCCGCGCCGGTCTCCCAGGGGTCGTCGACGGCTGGATCCCACATGTGAAGGCGGCCGGCGGTGTCCGAGGCCGCGATCAGCGTGTGGTCGGCGGCGATCGGAACGGCCGCGATCGACTGGATCGGACTGCCGTAGGGATTGAGCCGCCCGACGCATTCACCGGTCTCCGGGTCCCACAGCCGGACCGCTCCTCGGGGTGTGGCGGTGACGAGCAGGGTGCGGCCGTCGGGGATCGTCGCGGTGCACATGCCGGTCACCCCGCCGGGCCAGTCGCCGGCCGGTTCGCGAACCGGCTGCCCGGTGACGGGGTTCCACACGGCGATCGTCCCGGTGTCGCCTCCGCTCGCCAGAAGGACATGGTCGTCGGGCAGCGGCAGGGCCGTCATCGAACGGATGCGGTCCGGATGCCCTGGCAGGGGGCCATGGACGAGCCGGCCGTCGACCACGTCCCACAGGCAAAGGCTGCCCCCGTCCCCTGCACCCGCCACGAGCGTCGGCCGACCTGGGCCGGATACCACCGCCAGTGCGTTGACACCCCCGGATGCATCAGGCGCGGACTCGGCGAACACCGATATACGGCCCCAGGGCGTGCCGTCGGCGGCGAGCACCACGTTCCCGTCCCGCCGGAACCGTGTCGCTGCTTCGCCTGCCGGGCCGGCTACCGTCGAGTCCACACTGGCAGCCGGGCCGTCGTGGTCTGTCAACGCCGCTGTCGGATGGACCCGGGGTCGCGCACCGTCCGGATTCTCCGCCAGGCCGTCGGCGATCGTCCACGTCTGTTCGCAGTCCCAGCAGCGGAAGTACCCGGTGAGCGACATCAGTTGGCAGGCCAGTTCCGTTGCGGCCTGTTGCAGGGGGCCGTTGACCGCGACCACGCCGGCGACCAGGCACAGGACAGCCTGCCCCGGTGTCTCGGCAGGTACCCCGGCCGCCGCAACCCCACGCGCCACCCGCAGGAAGGACTCCCACTCCTCTCCCAGCGCATTCTCCTGCACTGCTTCGGCGACCTCGCCCCACGGATGTCCTCCCTCCCGGACATGGGCGGGATCAGGCAGCTCTGGAACCTCGGAAGGCGGACGCGCCGCATCCGCGAGGAACTCGGAAATCTCGGTGTCGCTCCCGCACTCGGGGCACACCAACAGGAGGCCGCTGTCCCGGAGATCCAGGAACCTCCCCAGCGCTTCGCCCATGTGGTGGCCGGCGAACGCCACGCAGGAGAGCGCGAGATGGGCGCGGGCCTGCGCGGCAGTCTCGGCGGCGAGGAGGCTCCGGATGGCCGCCCGCTCGGCCAGACGCAGAGCGGCGCCGAACCCCGCCTCCAGATCGGCCGGGACGGGCGGCCGGTAGTCGGCGGTCACGATGCAGCCCAGGTCCACCCAGAAGTCCACGGTCTGTCCAGGAGGCAAGGCCGCTGCCGCCTCGACGAGATGCGGCAGGGCCGCATAGGCCCCGTCGGAGACGGTTCCGTCGTTCATCAGGCCGGCCGCCAGGTACGTCCAGGTCTGCTTCCATGCCTCGCCGCTCCCGGTGGCGGACGCGGACGCCATCTGCTCCAGGAGCGCCTCCACCTCCTCGGCCTTCACGCCGTCAAGATCACGCCAACGAGGGCTGTACAAGGGCAGCTTCGAAATCATGGAACGAGTCTCGCAGTCGGCAGTGACAATGCAGTGACCATCATGGGGTGACGACGGTGGCGTCCGGCGACGTCCGGCCCCCCGACGATGCGATCGGTGCCCGTGTTGAGATGCCGTGGTCTGGTGGACGAGGAGGCCTACGGCCCGGCAGGCTGCCGTCCCTCGCCACGCATCAGCTCGTCATCCGATCGACGATGAGCGCGAACGAACGGGGCACGATCCGCTCCAGAACCGGCAGGACGGTGCGCCAGCTGTCGAGAGCCACAGCCTGTGCGGCGAGCCTGCGGGCGTCGAACGGCTCGGACAGTTCCGCGAGTTCGGCCAGTGCGCGGGCCTGTGTCGCGCGGTAGGCGATCGATCGGGCGAGAGTCCCGGCCCGGCCCGGATCGCCATGCCGGGCCGTCTCCCGGACGACCGCCACCAACGCCTCGCCCTGGGCCCAACGGTCATTGATCGAATGGACGAGGGATTCCGCTCGGCCCAGATCCCCGCGGCGAGCCAGTTCCCGGACCACTCCGATCAGCGCCCTGTCCTGTGCCCGGCGGTCGGTGATCGCGCGAGCCAGACACTCGGCCCCTCCCGTGTCGCCGGAGCGGGCCATTTCCCCGACGACCTCGGCATGCCGCGGCACGGACAGATCGGGGTCGAGGAGTTCGACGAGTGCCATGGTCCGCTCGGCCTGCCCATGCCGGGCCAGCAGGAGTGTCACGGACCTCAGCAGAATGTCGTGATGAGGGCCGTCACCGGTCTCGAGCACTGTCTCGGCCCGGTCGGCCAGGGCCAAAGCCACGTCGCGGTCGGCGGTTTCGGTGACGGCGTCCAGCACACACGCCAAGTCCCAGGCGTTGAGCGGAGATTGGAGGAGGATCGGGCGTGCGGTGTCCTCGTCCGGGTCTCCTACCAAGTCTTCCGGGTCTCCCAAGTCTTCTGACAGGTCTTCTTCCCGGCCTGTGTCCTGGTCGAAGGCTTCACCGAGCGCCCACCCACAGAGCGTTCCCCCGGCCTTGATGGCGGGAACGGGCACGGGACGTAGGAGAGCGTCGAGCCGACCAAGGTCTCCCGCAAGCACCTCACGGGCCAACACCGCTACCAGGGACCGGGGTTTGGACCATCCTGCCGGGGTGCCGGACCGGGCGACGGCCTCCACACGGTCGGCGAGTGCGACGGCCCGATCACGGTCGCCGGTTGCGACGGCCACCTCCACGAGGAGGGCGAGTACCTGCTCGGTTCCCTCGACGGCGTAGGAACTCACCTCGTCGTCGGCGCGAGCGGCGAATCCGAGCGCCGCGTCGATGTCTCCGCTGTCCGCCACCGCCTTCGCCAACAGGGCCCAGGCCCATGCCCAGTTGTGCGGGTAGCGAATTCTCTCCGCCAGAGCGAGCGCCCTGTCACGCTCACCGGCACGGGCCCACTCCGGCACAAGGGCGACCAGCGCCTGGTCCCGCAGCTGCCGTACGGGAATGGATTCGGCCAACGCCTGGGCGCCGCACAGGTCTCCGGCGCCCGCCCCGGCCTTCACCAGCTCCAGAAGCTCCGTGCCCTGCTCGAGTTCGTCACTGATCGTGTACGCCAACTCGGTCGCGCGCGCGAGATGGCCAGTGCGGGCGAGCACCCTCGGCAACCACCCATTGGTGAGACCGGTGTCCGATTCCCTGCCCACCGACAGCAGCAGAACGGCCAACAGGCAAGGCTCGAACCCCCCTTGCAGGATGTCCCTTCCCCTGTGGTTCTCCGGTGCCGGGCCGCTACGTCGCTCCCGTTCCCGCGTCATGAAAAGCTCTGGCCCCCACTGGGCCAACCCCTCCGGCATGCCTGGTGTCCCCCTGGTCAAGCCCCCGCCTGCGCACTCGCACAGGCGGTCCCACACTACTGGCGGGAATCCGCCGGATTGCCGTGCGTACGGGAACTCGGGTCCTGCGGCAGCCCAACGCCAACTCGGGGCTGCCGCATCGCCCTCCAGAGATGACGTCTTCACCCAGGTCGCAGACGTCGACGAGAAGCCGCAGCAGGTGTTCTTCGTTGTTGGCAACCCGCCTCGACAGCAGATGCCTGCCGGTGTCGTCGATCACCACGCAGTGGTGATGGCCCTTGCCAGCGTCGATGCCGGCCCAGATCGCTGCCACATGCTCTCCACGGATCGCTTGCCTGTACCCCGCAGACGACCTCGCTGGCGAGTCCCTATTCAGCGATCGGTTCGCAATTACCAATCAGCAGCCGAGTCGTCAGGGGGTGTCGGGCGGCCAATCGACGCTAGCCATGGTCGGCAGACTACTGAGAGCCACACCCGACACCCCTGGGTGAGCCCACCCTACGAATGGCCCGCTCATCCCGATCAACAAGGTAGGGACTACTGATCTGACTCGGCCTGACCTGCTGAAACCCAGGTCAGCAGCCCACCTGCCAGCCTCACCAGGAGGAAACCATGAAGATGTTGATCAACTTCTCGTAGTTGCCTCGACCACGACGATCTGATGGATCTTGCGTCGGCGGGGGCTGCAGTGCACGTCGACCACGTCGCCCACTTTGAAGCGGTCCTTCAGCTGGGGGTTGGACTCCGTGGAGAACATCGGCCGGTGCCATTCGTCCACTTCGAAGGACCACCCCTGGCGGGATTCGGGGTGCTCGATCGAGCAGCAGTAGTGCGTGATGAAGGTCGGCGGATCGTCGTAATGAGTGGTGAAGTCCCAACGGCAGATGACCACACCACGGAAGGTCAACTCGGCCGGGAGACTGCGGATTCGGCGATGCGCCGGCAGCCAGAGACCCGCCAGGACCACGCCGATCAGAACCGGGACGGCGCAGACAGCCGCGTCGTAGGCAGTGCGCGCGGTCATGACCAGTGACGCTGTCATGGCGCAGGCGGTGAGGGCCACGACGACGAGTTGCCACATGCGGCCCCAGCGCGGCGGGTCCAGCGGCGCCGTGTCGACGACATGCCACGACTTGTTGTACGAGGACCAGATACGGCGGGACTCGCGAACGGGGAGTGCCGACTCGGGGCCGTTCGCCCCCACCTGCCGTTTCGGAGGGCGATGTGAGGTGGCCTGCGCGCTGTTGCGCCACCGGGCCGCGGCCTGGCGGCCAGCAGGAGTAAGCCGGGGACCGGACCTGCGCGGGAAACGTTCGTACCAGAAGCCCAGCAGGACAAAGACGATGACAGTCGCTTGGAAGGCTACGTCGAAGACGTCGCCGCCCAACTCGGCGCAGCCGTACAGCAGGCCCGCCCACACAAGACACCCGGCGATCCTCAGCGTCCAAGTCAGGTACTTCTCGCGGGCCGGGCGGATCAGACCGAGGGCCATCGCCTCGTCCTGAACGCTTTGTTGAAAGCCCCGCCACCATATCCAGTACTCGTCGCCGTCCCCAGGCCCCAGCGCCTCTATGGGCACCCGGTCGACGTTGTCGCGGCAGCGGTGGCGGATCCGTTCGAGGAGCAGTTGCTCGAAGGGTCGCAGGTGTCGGTTGTCCTCAGCGGCGGGGGTGAGGCGCACGGTCGGCGTGCCGTCTGCTTTGCGCTCGAGCCGCAGCTGACCCGCTGCAACGAGTTGGAGGCTGGTCGTCTCGATCGCCTTGGGCGTGACCTCCCCTCGACCGAACAGCAGATTCACCACAGGCGCGGCCAGCTCACGATGGGGTGGGGGGCTGGGCAGGGGTGGCAGAGTCTCCCGTCTGCGTACGCCGTACACCGCGGCTGCGTACAGCAGCGGGCCGAAGACGAATGCCATGAGAAGGGTCACCACGGCTTCCCCGCAGCACTGCTGGATATCCCTCGGGCGCCCGCCTCCGAGTCGCAGGTCTGGGCCGCAGGCCGTGCCCGGCGAGGCGAGAGCACCGACATGATCCACGTGGCCGCCGAGCCCGCGGCCAACGCGACCAGCACACTGATGGGCAGCACACGGCCCAACAGCGGATGCGTGGGCACCAGTGCCGTGCAGTAGCCGCTGTCGTCCATCAAGGCGGTACGAAGGATCAGCAGCGGCGTCACGGCCTTCGCCGCTGGCCCCGCCGGCGTGACCAGCAGCCAGTACGTCGCCATCGTCGACCGGCCCGCTGTCAGCACGTCGACGCGGGACTGGGAGTCGGCCTGCGGATCGTCGGCCCAGTAGAAGGCGATGTACGCCCCGCACACCGCCGTCACGAGCACGACTACAGCAAGCGCGTGCGCGGTCGACCGAGCCCTGGGCGCGCCCGGAAACGAAGCGGGCCACACCACTCCCCATATGCCTGAAATCGCACGTACACGGGCCGTCCGTCTCCCGTACTCGCGCCTCAGCTGCATGACCGGCCCCCGGCCCACCCCGTCAGACATGGGGCGACCGGGGTGCGGACGCCTGCCAGGCGGTGAACAACGGCAATCCGGTGTCGCCGGCGAAGACCACGAGGCCGAACGGCCTGTCGAAGGCGATGTGCCTGGTGCGCGGTTCACGGCCGGAGACGCTCAGCGTCCTCTGCCACATCTGCGCCACCGCAGCCGCCCGGACCCCCTGCTCGTCGATCCTCAGCACCGAGTCCTGAGCGACCCTGTCGACGCGCAGCGGCTCGGGGGACATGCCGGAGAAGTCGGCGAGCTCGGACACGGCCAGGGGCGCGCCGAGCGAGGCCAGGAGCCGCTCCGCGTGCAGGCGCGTATGCAGGTGGAGCCGTGGGAGCGTGATAGTGACCGCGTCCGCGTCGATCGGGCGCCGGCGCTCGTGCGCCGCCCAGGCGGCGGGCAGGACTTCCGCCGGGCCTCGGCCGGGCGCTCCCAGCACACAACTGACCTGCAGCGGCCGTCGCTCTGGCCCCGCGGTGCACAGCAGCGCCACCACGTCCACCTCGTCCGCCGGGTTTCCGGACGGGGCCTCCACGGTCCACGCGTACGACGGCCGAGGCAGCGACCTGGCCATCGTCGGGACGACGTGCTCGACGCCCCGGGCGTCGGTGAAGATCTGGTCGGACGTCGCCTCCTGCTTGAACCGTGACGCCCAAGTGCCGTCCAACTGAAGCGCGTTGACGAGCAGAAGGAGTTCTTCCCCCTTCGGGCCGTCCGGGAGCTCGCGGATCATTCCGCCGGTCGCCTCGCGTACCCAGGCATCGAGCGTCCGCACGTCGGCGAGGTCCAGGTGCCCGAAGCGGACGTCCGGCAGGCGCTCGCGGTAGTCCCGGTAGACCCCGCCCCGCGACCACACGCCTGTCGCGACCGCAACGCCTTGCGTCTGTGCCAGCTGTCCCGTCACCTCGGTGACAGCGATGGCGGCGTCCGGCCCGGCCACACCGAGCAGGTCACGCAGTTCCCGAGCCGTTCCCGACTCCGTCCCGGACGCCACGGCCGACAGCGCGAGCCACAGGCCCGCGGGTGAACAGGTGAAGTCGCCGTACGCGTCCCGCACCGCCGCGTCCCGGACCACCGACGTCAGCAGGCGCTCCGCGAACTCCCGGACGTGACCGACATGTTGAACAGGTATGACGTGTGCCGTCACTCGGCCTCCCCCTCGCACCGTCCGCACGGTGCGGACCGGCCCGAACGGATCGGGCGTCTCAGTGCAGAACGACAAGCTTGTCGCACCCTATCCGGCCTCGGCATCAGTGCAATCGCGTAGAGGGGTACGTATCAGCCGCGGGGTCAGACGGTCGCCGTCCCGCAGGCCGGAGAGAAGACGCAAGTAGCTCAGAAGCGGCGTGCCGCCACACGGGAGCGCGTGGTCCCGGGCGCCGGCAAGCGCATCCTGCGGTTGGTCGAGCTGGACTTCGAGCAGCAGAGCCTCAACCAGATCCACCAGCGACGGACTGACTTGGCCGATCTGGTGCTACCGAGTTTCATTCGCAGTGCATCGGGCGTCAGCCCGGTGGTGAGGCGAATCTCGTGAGTGCGGCGCGGAGCGTCGCGGTGTCGTTCCGGCGGAGCCGGACGGTGCGGCCATAAGGGAGCCGGACGTTGCCGTCACGAGGGGTGAAGCAGGGAACGGGTGTTCCCGGCGACAGGGGGTGTCGTGTGTTCGTTCGATCGCCGAATGCAGCTTCGGTACGCCTTCCGGTTGTACCCGGAGCCTGGTCAACGCGTCGCGTTGGCAAGGGCGTTCGGGTGTGTCCGTGTCGTGTTCAACGACGCGGTACGCGCCCGTGAGGATGCCCGCGCGGCCCAGGAGCCCTACCCCGGTGCCGCCGTCCTGTCCCAGCGGTTGATCACCCGGGCAAAGAAGACCCCCGAACGCTCCTGGCTGGCCGAGGTGTCGTCGGTCGTTCTGCAGCAGGCTTTGCGGGATGTGGAAGCCGCGTACAAGAACTTCTTCGCCTCGTTGAAGGGGGAGCGTAAGGGGAAGCGGGTGGGTGCGCCGCGTTTCAGGTCGCGCAAGGACTCGCGGCAGGCCATCCGGTTCACGGCCAACGCCCGCTGGAAGATCACGAGCAGTGGGCGGCTGTCGCTGCCGAAGATCGGCGATGTGAAGGTCAAGTGGTCACGGGTCCTACCGGTGACGCCGTCGAGTGTGACGGTGGTCCTGGATGCGGCGGGCCGTTACTTTGCCAGCTTTGTCATCGACACCGACGACGAGACGGACCGGGCCCGCTGGGCGGAGCCGGACCCCGAGGCCGCGATCGGCATCGACCTGGGCCTCACCCTCCCCCGTTTCTGCGCCGGGCGGAGAAGAAGCTGAAGAAAGTCCAGCGGGAGCTGGCCCGCAAACAGAAGGGGTCGAAGAACCGGGCGAAGGCCCGGCTGAAGGTGGCCCGTGCTCACGCGGCTGTGGCTGATGCGCGCAAGGAGTTCCACCACCAGCTCTCCACGCCAAGAGTGTGCAGGACGCGGGCTGGTCACAGTTCGTCGGCATGCTCGAATACAAGGCGCAGCGGTACGGGCGGACCTTCGTCAGGATCGGCAGGTTCGAGCCCACCAGCCAGGTGTGCTCCACCTGCGGACATCGGGACGGGCCCAAGCCCCTGCAAGTACGGGAGTGGACCTGCCCCATGTGTGGCACCGTCCACGACCGGGACCACAACGCCGCGATCAATGTGAAACAGGCCGCCGGACTGGCGGTATCGGCCTGCGGAGCGCCGGTAAGACCGGGACTCGTCCCGGCACAGCGCGGAGAAACAGGAAGTCGTGGAATCCCGCTCCAAGCGCGTGCCGCGTAGCGGCACCGCAACGAACGAGATGGCCAGAATCTCCCTGCTTCAGGAGGGAGTACAAGTCAAGAGCAACTGACGCAATCGTCGGCAGGGATGCTCGGCGGCGGGGTCGCCGCGATCACCGCAGCGGTCGTCCGCATCCAGAACCGAAAGCCCTGACCCAGCTCCGGAACAGGCAGAGGAGAGCCTGTCGTGCCTATGACTGCTCCCGCGTGAGCCCTGCAAGGAGCAGGGCAGCGACGCTTCCTGCGTCGGCAATCGCTCCGGTGCGGACCGCCTCGCCAGAACCCCCGGGCCCGCCGATCTTACGAAGGACAGCTCAAACCCACGCTTGGAAGGTAGGACAAGTTCAGCCGATCCCGGACGGGCCGCAGGTCTGAGCCGCATGGAGCGGCGGTGCCAGGGTCAGTACGACTGTCGCGGTGATCGTGGCGAGCCAAATTGCGTACAGCACCAACGGCCGCGCCCTGCGACGCGAGAGCAGCCATGCGACCCACCCCGCCAAGGATCCGGCGGCCAGTGCCGCCAACACGCACAGGAGCACCACATTCGCCGACACCGGATGCACGGCCTCGTTCGCCGTGCAGTAGTCGCTGTCGTTCGTCAACGAGGTGAACAGCAGCACCAGGAAGGTCATGAGCGCCGATGACATCCAGGCCACGGCTGCCAGCACCGGATACTGCACCCCGCCAGCCAGCAGAATCCAGGCGAGCAGGGCGCACGTCAGGACCAGCAGCACCGCCACGCCCATGTTTCCGTGCCCGTCACGCCACCACGACCACCACAGGAAGGTCGCGAGCATCGCCGTCCAGGCCACAGCGGGCAGCGCCCGGTGCGGCGCCCTGGGCCAGGTCCGCAGGGCGCCGGCCAGCAGGATGCACATCAGCAGCAGCGGAACTGCCATCCCCAGCGCTGGCACTGCCATCGCCAGCGCCACCCCGCGCGGGCCCGCGCGGTACTCGCTGACCTGGGGGTCGTCAGCCCAGTAGAAGCCGCTGAACGTCGCGCACATCGCCGTGACGACGACCAGCGCGGCAAGCGCGTGCGCATAGACACGGGCCCGGGGCGCATTCGGGAAGGACGCGGGCCAGAGGATGTCCCGGAGGCGGCCGTCCACCCCCGGCCGGACGGCCGACCTCCACCGATCTGCGATCACCGGACTCACAGCCACTTGACCCTTCGCCCGTCCCGCAATCCGCCACGTCCGTTTCATATGCGATCACCTGCTCTTTCTGTGTGTGGCGATTCGGGCGTTCTGACGTCATGGCAGCGGCAGCGGGGGCTGCGCCGCGCTGTCCAAGGTGAACAGCTCGTCACCCGCAGCGTGCAGGACGCGGTGCAGTGCCAATCAGCACCCCGGCCCCTCCGCTGGTACAAATCGGCGCTGAAGCGGTGCGAACCTTTGCCGAGGAAGAGGGCGCCATGAGTGTGCGGGATGGCGTACTTCAGCAGGCCGGTGGCGGTCCGGACCGCGTTGTGGCGGCGGGTCTCGCCACCGGCCAGTTCGGCGTGGTCGGCGAGGAAGTACGCCGGTCCGGCGAGTCCGGCGTGCAGACCGGCTTCCCTCAGGCACGACATGCGGGTGATCTCCTGGTCCGTTCGGCACCAGCCGGCCGGCACCCGGCTGGGCGCGAAGCGCGGGCCCGGGTCCGCTATCGCCGCGAGAGGAGCGTAGTGCTGCTCGTCCGCGAATGCCTCGGCGAGAGCGTCAAGCACGAGTTCCTCCCTGAAGTGACCTGGGCGCCGAAGACGGCGTCCCGCCGGGTGGAACTCACCATCGTTGAGGCCGTGGTCAGCCGACATCCGTAAAACTACGTAGATCCCCACGGGTTCGGGTTCGGGTGCGTTCCCTGAGCTACGGGAAACTCGGCCGACACGATCGCCTCTCGACACGGTACCCGTACTACAGCCGGAACCTTGAGGGTTGGCTGCACCGTGTCGCCGTGTCGCCGTGACGGTGTGTCGTGATGAGCGTGAGCGGATCCTCGTCCATCGGCGGTCGGAGCAGCTGTCGCGCTTCCCCGGGCTCTACGAGGTTGTGGTCGGTGGCGCGGTGGATGTCGGTGAGTCCTATGAGCAGGCCGCTGCACGGGAGTTGGCTGAAGAGCTGGACATTCGTGTGCTGCCGCGCTTGCTGTTCACGTTCATCAACCGCAGCGGTTTGAGCCCTCACTGGCTCGGTGTGCACGAAGCCGTGGTGTCGGATGCCGTGGTCCCCGATCCCGATGAGGTCGCCTGGCATGGCTGGCTGACGGAGCCGGAGCTGCGGTCGGCCCTGCTGGGGTGGCGCTTCACCCCCGACAGTCACGAAGCCTTCAGCCGCTATCTGGCGTTCCGGACCGCGCAATCCTGACCGTCAGGATTTTCCTGCGGTGCGCCATGCGGTGGGCCGTGGGATGCGTTGCCAGTCCAGGAAGTTCTGGGGGGCGGTGGGTGTTCGAGGTCGGCGTTCAGCTGTTGGTGTAGTCAGTTCCGCCTTGACGCGCTCGATGTTGACGGCGACGGCGGTGAGGACGTGCTGGACGTGGGTCTTGATCTGGCTGCGGTAGCGGGCTTGTCGCATGCCGTGGCCGTTGACGAACTCGTTGACGGTGCTCTCGATGCCGGCGCGCATCGCGTTGGCTTTGCGGTCGGCTCCGTGTGCCGATAGGTGCAGGGGCAGGCATCCGGTATGCCGCGCATGAGCGACGGCACGCCAGGTCCACGGCAGATGCGTATGAAGCTGTCCAGCGAGGCCATGCCCCGCCGATGCGTTCTGGGGCCCTGGGGTCACGCTGTGCCGTTCCTCCGCCGCACCGGGTGCCGTGTGGACCGGCGAGGGGCCAGCGCCGGCTGCACGAGCCGTCGCCGATCCACGCCGCTGCGGGCGTTGATGAGAGCGATCAGCAGGTCGACCGCTTCGGTGCCCACCCGGTCCGGGCGGAGGCTGAGCGTGGTGAGGGGCGGGGTCGTCATCGCGTACTCCGGATCCTCACTGATGCACGCCACCAGCAGATCCCCCGGTACCCGAAGCCCGTGGTGCCGTGCGGCGGCGAGGATGTTGTGGCCGGAGTCGGAGTAGACACCTATGACGGTGTCCGGTCGTGGGTCGCATTTGAGGAGTCGGCCGACCGCGTCCTGTTCGGCCGTGAAGTAGTCGCGCAGCGAGTCGTACTCTTCGACGAGCGCGGGCATGCGGTGTTCGTCGCACCATGACCGGTATGCCTGTGCGATCAGGTGCGGGTACGCGTCGTCGTGCAGGGGCAGGGAGAGCCCGATCCGCCGGGCGCCGGCCTCCACGAGGTGATCGAGCAGGAGGCGCAGGCCTGCTTCGTAGTCGGTGTCCACCCACGCGTCGTACCAGTGCGGCTGGGGTGGCCGGCCGTCGCAGACCATGGGGATGCCACGCTCCCGCAGGATGGCACGCACCGGGTCGTCGGCGCGCGGATCGACGTGGATGACGCCGTCCATCGGTGTGTTCAGCCACATCCACGGTGACAGGGAACTCGGCATCACCGTGAGCAGGTAGCCGCGCTCGTGGGCGGCTGCCATGGCGGCCAGCGTCAGGTCCGCGTAGTACGGGATCTCGGTGTACGGGACGGGCAGGTCGCCGTATGTCGTCATGGTCAGGCCGAGCACTCCGGTGGCGCCGCGGGCCAGGGCGCGGGCCGTGCTGGCGGGGGCGTATCCGAGTTCGCGTGCCGCGGCCAGCACACGCTGCCTGGTCGCCTCGGAGAGCCGTCCGGTGCCGTTGAGCGCGTTCGACACCGTGGCCGTGGACACCCCGGCCCGTGCGGCAACTGCGTTGAGCGTGGGACGCCGCCAGACACGCGAGCTCGTCATCTGTACCCCAACAGCCCTGTGACGGCTTGTGGTTACGACATTAATCACACACCGTACCGGGCGACGGCGGCCGGTGTGGCCGCCGGGTGAGGAGTGATGAGGTGTCAGATGTCTTCGGCGGCCGCTCCGCAGGATCCGCGGGCGGCCCGCTGCAGCGGCGGACGTTCCTGGCCGCGGCCGGGGCGGGTGCCCTCGCGGTGGCCGGTGCCGGTACGGCCGCCCGGGCCGCGACTGGCCGGCCCCCGGTGCGGGTTGCCACCGTGGTGCTGAACGGGCGGGTGTTCACCGGAACCACCGGCAGCGCGCGAGCGCAGGCGGTGGCCGTCGGCACCGACGGAAAGGTTCTCGCAGTCGGCAGCAACGCGGACATACGACGTCGCATCGGCCGCCGTACCGTCGTCATCGACGCCGACGGCGGTACGGTCATGCCGGGCATCCAGGACGGGCACATGCACCCGCTCGGGGCGGCCGCGCAGTCACTGAACCCGTCACTGGGCAATGCGAGCATGACGGTTCCGCAGTTCCGCGCAAAGATCCAGGAGATGCTGGACGCCACGGCCGCGCAGGAACCGGACGGCTGGCTCCAGGTGACCGACTGGAACCCCGTCGGCCTGCTGCCCGCGGGCACCGTGGCCGACAAGTCGCTGCTCGACTCGCTGAACACCAGACGTCCGATCTACCTGCAGGGCTCCGACTTCCACAACAGCCTCGCCAACAGCAGGGCACTCGCCCTCGCGGGAGTCGACCGCACCACCCCCGACCCCGCTGGCGGAAAGATCGTCCGCGGCGCCGACGGGGAACCGACCGGTCTGCTGGCGGACGACGCCCAAGGACTCGTCAGCCAGGTGATCCCTCCGCCGAGTCCCGACCTGATCCTCGCCGCCCAGAGGAAGATGGCCGGCGCGCTCCTGTCCGCGGGCATCACGTCCTTCCTCGACGCCGCCAGCGGCGAGGAGTCCGTCACGACCTACGCCGAGCTCATGGCCAAGGGCGTGCTGCCGCAGCGCATCACCCCCGCGCTGCTGATCGACGCGGAACTCGCCAAGAAGCCCCAGGAGGCGGCCGAGTTCCTGCGCGGCGTGCGCAAGCGGTTCGCCGGACCGGACAGGCTGCGGCTGACCACGGTCAAGGTGTTCCTCGACGGGGTGATGGAGTTCCCGGCGCAGACCGCCGCCCTGCTGGATCCGTACCTGGACGCCCAGGGCAGGCCGACCGACCACCGTGGCCCCATGCACGTCAGCGATCGCGACTACCGGGCCCTCGTCCGCGCTCTGGACGCGGACGGCTGGCAGATGCACGCCCACGCCATCGGTGACCGCGCCGTACGCACTGCCCTCAACGCCTACGAGGCCGTCGCCCGCCCCGGCCGCCCTCCCCGAGGGCACACCATCGCCCACCTCCAACTGGTGCACCCCGACGACCACAAGCGTTTCGCCCGCGCCGGAGTGCTGGCCAGCATGCAGTTGCAGTGGGCCATGCCGTCCGCGTTCACGAACGACGCGCTGCGCCCCTACATCGGTCCGGAGCGGTACGCGCGCCTGTACCCGGCGCGCAGCCTGGCCAAGGCGGGGGCCTGGCTGGCCGGTGGCTCGGACTGGCCGGTCGACCCGCTGCTTCCCTTCACCCAGATCGCCACCGCCATCGACCGCAGCAACCCCGAGGAGAACCAGCCGCCTCTCAACGCCCGCGAAGGGCTGACCCGCACTCAGTCGCTGGTCATGCACACCGCGGGCGCGGCGCACCAGTTGCACGACGGGGGCTCGGGAACCGTCTGCCCGGGCAAGCGGGCGGATCTGATCGTCCTCGACCGGGACATCACCAAGGTGCCCGTGAAGGAGATCCGCGCCACCAAGGTCCACTACACCCTGATCTCCGGACGGGTGGTCCACGACGCCGAGTCGCAAACGGGACGGGCCCGAGCGGACGCGGCGCAGCGTATCGGCGCGCAGAGCGCCGGCCGGACATCGGGCGGTTCCTGCTGCCAAGGGCACTGACCCACACAGACCGACGCGCCCCGGATCCGCCCAGCAAGGGTCGGGGCGCGGTCGGGAGGGCGTGAGAGGCCGCCGCAGCTTCTTGTGGACGGCCTCGGCTCCGCTTGTGCTCACCCCGCCGTCAGCGCGTCCGCCGGCGCTTGGATCGCCTCCGATTCCGGACACCAGGTGTTCTGGTGCTGTCTGCCCGCCACCCCGCAAAACCCCATCTGCTTCGGTCTCTTCGGCCCCTGCACCCGCTGCACGGAGATCAGCTTGTCGAGCGGTACCTGGCGGTCCACCACCCCGCCGAAGTCGATGCTTCCGCTCTCCCCGTCGAATGCGCTGTCCCCATGGATGCTGCCCAGCGCCTTCCACACCGCGCCCGGTGTGATCGGCATCCGGTTCGGGGGGCCGGGGAGCGTGGTGACGGCCTTGAGGTAGAGGTTGACCGCGTCGAAGGCGAGCGCGGCGTGCCCGTCGAGGGAGGAGTTTTCCACACGGTTGCACTCGTCCGGGAACAGCGTTTGCATGATGGTGTAGAGGTCGCTGGGCTCGTCGCAGGACCCGACGCCCTGGGTGAAGTCCAGGAAGTCGTACGGGATGCGCGGGTAGGCGCCTCGCCGGTCCGGGTTGGCGGCGAGCCGCGCGATGTCGTCGCCGGCGAGGAGGGTGGGCGGGTCGGAGCTGCCGCAGGAGTCGTTGGCGGCGGACAGGACGGTGTCGAAGTCCTCGGAGCGCCCGGCGAAGAAGATCAGGCCCGGGTAGTGACAGGTGCCCGCGCCGACCTCGCTGACTCCGGGGGCGTTGGGAGTTCCGGAGGACGGGGAGGCGGGCTTGTAGGCCTGCTGCTCGACTTCGAAGCCGGCGTCGTGGAAGGACGTCGCGGCGTCGGCCCGCAGGTTGCTGCTGTACTCGTCGGTCGGGTCGGCGGAGTAGACGACACGCACCCGGGGCTTCAGCTTGCCGCGGCTGTCCGCGACCAGGTGCTTGCCGTAGGCGGCGGCGACCGCGGCCTCCCGGCGGTTCTGCGGGGAGACCTGGTAGTACAGCGGCGAGGCCTCGGGAAGAGTGTCCGCGGACAGGGTGGTGGCCACCATCGGCAGGCCGATCCGGGTGAGCCGGTGGATGGTGGTGATGGTCGCCTTGCGACTCTGGTCGAGGCCGGTGACACCGACGATGGTCGGGTCGGTGCGCATCATCTTCGCGATCATGTCGACCACTTCGGGCCCGTACTGCATGTTCAGGCCCGCGCTCGCCGGGAGGACTCGCAGCAGCGGGTCGTCGCTGCCGGTCCTGTTCAGCTGCCGCTTCTGCGCGCTCGCGACCCCCTGAAGCGCCTCCCGCGCATACGACAGCAGGCCGGCCGCCTTGCCCTTGCCGGGGCTGCTGAGCAGCGCCGAGAGGTGGACCAGCGTGACGATCCGCCGGTCGGGGGCGTCCCGGTGCATCTCCTCGGCCGCCCTGTTCTGCTCGTCGATCTTCTTGAGCGTCTTCTTCAGGCTCTCGTCCTGGGAGCCGAAGGCGAAGCCGTGCGGGGCGACGCCGACGCACTCGGCCCCCCGTGTCTCCACGGTGGCGGCATCCGGATCGGTCCGGGGCAGCTTGCAGTGCTGCTGCTCCCACCGCTCCTCAGGTGCCGGGTTGAGCCGCCAGCCGACCGCACCAGCCACCAGCGCAACCGCCAGGACCACGGCCAGCACGGTGACGCGGCGACGCGCCCAGCGCGGGGACGGCTCGGGCCTGAACTGCAGTTTCGGCAGCAGGTTCTTGGAATGCCGGGTGTAGGCGTCGGTCCCCGGGTCCAGCGTGGCAGGTATCCGCACGGGCAGATACCAGTCCTCGGCGCTGCGCCCACGCCTGGCCGCGACGAACTGCGCACCCCAGTTCATCACCAGGTCGTCCTCCAGCTGCCCCCACTGAGGCCCCGCGTAGTCGTGGGTCTGGCTGGTGCCGATGACCAGCAGCGGGTCGAAGTCGCCGGTTTCGATGCGCACCTCGATGAGTGAACGGATCAGCTGCCGACCGAAGTTGTCCTCCTTGACCCCCTTCAACAAGGCCACGCAGTAGGTCGTACGACGCCAGGCCCGCCGCCGCCAGATGCGGCGCCGGTAGGCCACCCTCAGGTCCTCCAGGAATGCGTTGACGAGCAGCTTGCCGACCTGCTCGGGGTTCTCGTGCTCGAAGCGCGGCTGGGTCAGGCGCAGGGCGAAGCCGGCGAAGGTGCCGGGGTCACGGGGAGCCATGTAGGGCTGGCGCAGCAGCCAGCGGTACTCCGGGCCCACCGCCCGCCAGGCCCTGAACCACAGCACCGGCAGCACATGCAGGCCCAGGATCCAGGCCCACCAGGGCGCCCGACCCTCCAGGGCGACTTCGGTGGTCGGGTTGCGCAGTACCCGGAAGAAGCCCCGGCGCTGGAGCTCCCGGGTCTGCAGCCGCATCAGCAGCTCGTGGTCTGGCTGCCCGCGCAGCGGATCGGCCGTGTTGTTGGTCTCCAACAGCCAGTTGACGAGCCCGAAGCGGCGGAACTGGACGCGGGCGTCCGGGCTGTTGCTGGGCGAGGCGAACTCCATGGCCAGTTCGACCAGCACCCGGCGGTACAGCTCGGCTCGCCGCCAGTCGCCCTCCAGGTCGGGGCGCTGCTCGTTCATCGTCGCGAGCACCCCGGACACGTTGATCAACTTGTGCGGGATGCGCGGCGGTTGGGCCTCTTTGCAGGACGTCTTGTCGATGGTCTCGGCCAGCTCGGCGAGTTCGCTCTCCTCGTAGCCCACCAGCATGACGACGGGCAGGCCGTCCTGGCCCTCGGTCGCCTCGGGGAACTCCCCCTTCTTGGGCCGGCGAACAAGGCTGTGCAGCAGCGCGAAGAGTTTGTCCGCGTGCTCGAAGACGGGTGCCATGGCTCTGGGACCCTAGTGAGGGCCGAACGGCGTTCGACCCACTGTCACCAGTCCTTTACAGCCACCCCCGCTTTTCGACCGAATGTGATCGATTACCGGCCGGTACTGGCTGGAATGATGCCTTCCGGGGGAAGCTTCCGCTTAACCCTTGACGCTGATCGCCCCGTACACATTGAGCTTCTTCGAGTTGGCCTCCGATCAGGTGACGGTTCATGAAGCGCAACGAGCGAGGCCCCCGAGCTGTTGATCGAGATATCTGACGTCTCAACCACGCTGCTCGGGGGCCTCGTTGGTGATCTATCCTGCCGCACTCGACCTGCCCCATGCGCCCGTGGAGTGGCTCACGATGCTCATCCTCGCGGCCGTCACGTTGATGACCCGCCGCCTCACCCGGCAGCCCATCCACCCCACCGCGGCCGCACCCCGGCCGACCACAGCCGTCAGGGCCGCGTGAGCCGTCTGCCGTCGCTTTGATGATCAGGTGGCAGTCACGGTGTGAGCGCGCGGGCGATGGGCCAGGCGCCGGGCGAGGTGTTGGAGAGCACGGTGTGGGTGGTGGCGGTGTGCGGATCGTGGGTGGACTTGAACGACACGCCGGCGTCGTAGCCGACCAGGATCGCCGTGTCGGTGCTCTCGTGCAGCCAGAAGCCGAGGCCGTAGCGCCTCGATTTGTGGGGCACGTCCCGGCGCGGCCGTACCACCTCGTCGACGCACTCCACGATGTCGCCGGCGAAGAGTGCGCGCCAGAAGGTGGAGATGTCGGCGGCGGTGGTGTGGATGCCGCCATCACCGGTGGCCAGCACCGGCAGGTGGAAGATGTTGGAGCGATCCACCCCGTCCAAGGGCAGGTAGCCCACGGCCGCGTCAGCGGGTAGCTCATCGGAGCGCAGGAAGTCGGTGGAGGTCATGCCGGCCGGGCGGAGCACCCGCTGGCGGACCAGGTCGTGGTAGCCGACGCCGCTGGCCCGCTCCGCCAGCAGGGCGAGCACCACGAATCCACCGTTGGAGTAGCAGAACCGCTCACCGGCCCGGAACTTGGTGGGATGGCCGTCCAACAGGGGCAGGAAAGCCTCGGTGGTGGTCAGCTCGTGCGCCGCACCGATGACGTAGTCGGTGATCTCGGCGTCGGTCTCTTCGTCCAGGTAGTCGCCGATGCCAGAGGTATGGGTGAGGAGATGCTCCACGGTGACGTCGTCCGCGATCCGCGGCAGATCCTCGCCGAGCAGGGATCGAGCGGTGGTACCCAGTTCCAGCGCGCCCTCACCAATCAGCGAGAGCACGGCCAGGGCGGTGAACCCTTTGCTGCCGCTGGCGATGCCGAATCTGGTGTCCAGGCTGTTGGGAATGCAGTACGTGCGGTTGGCCAGCCCGTAGGCCTTCGCGAACTCGATCTGGCCGGCCCGGTCGATCCAGACCACACCGGAGAAGCCGGTTTCCTCGGCGATCTTGTCAATGTCCCCTCGCGACATTGGCGCAGCCTAACCCGGCCGCGGTCAATGCCGAACCTGATTGAGCTTCAGTGGGCATCGGAGACGGGCCCCGTCTCGACCGGGGAGACGTCCAACGGCGCAGTCGCCCGCGCCCTGGAGGCCGGAGGTGAGACGTGGTCCGCTCTGATCCACTGCGAGGTCGTGCAGTCGGTGCGGTGCTCGGTCATAAGGCGGCTGCTGGAGGGAACGCCGATGACGAGAGCAGGATCGAAACCGGACGGGCGCAGGGCGACTGCCGTGTCGCGGTGATGAGTTCGACCTGGAGCCTGGGGTACCGGCGGCGAACGCGTCCCAGGGCGGGGGGCGAAGGCGGTGCCGCAGCCCCGCCGTGGCCGCCGGTAAGCTCGTCGAGCCGCTCCGCGCCTTGTGCAAGGATCTTGAGGTGCCTGGTGCCTGCCCCTCAAGCCCGCGGCACCGACAGCGAGTCAAGGAACGTGATGGCCACGACAGCCAGGTCCGCGGGGACGAGATGACGAGCCATGCCTGATACCGCTGCGGCCGAGATTTCCGCCGACGTCCACCGGGGCGTCGGCCGCATCCTGTTGAACCGGCCCAGGGCGCTCAACGCCCTGACCGCAGACATGGTCTCCGCCATCGACCGTGCGCTCGTCTCATGGGAGCACGCACCGCTGTCCGCCGTGGTGCTCGCCAGTACCAGCACGAAGGCGTTCTGCGCCGGTGGGGACATCCGTACGATCCGCGAGCACAGCCTCGCCGGCGATGTCGAGGCCAGTGAGCGGTTCTTCGCCTCCGAGTACCGGCTCAATGCCCGGATCGCCGAGTATTCCGTGCCGGTCGTGTCGCTCATCGATGGCCTGTGCATGGGCGGCGGTCTGGGGCTGTCGGTCCACGGTGGCTTCCGTGTCGTCACCGAACGCGCGGTGCTGGCGATGCCCGAGACCGGGATCGGGTTCTTCCCGGACATCGGGGCCAGCTACTTTCTGCCGAGGCTGCCCGGCGCGATCGGCATGTACCTGGGACTGACCGGGCAGAGGGTCGACGCGGCCGACGCCCTGTACACGGGGCTGGCCACGCATTTCGTTCCCGCGGACCTGCTGGACACGGTGGGGGACGCCCTGGCCGACAGCCCCGATGAGCCGGTGGACGTCGTCCTGAACCGTCTCGCCGGCCGTTCCCCGGTGGCGCAGAGCAGACTGGCGGAGGTTCGCGGGGACGTGGACTGGGCTTTCGGCGCGCCGACCCTCGGCGAGATCGACAAACGCCTGCGTCACCTGGACACCCCTTGGGCGGCAGCCGCGTTGGGTGCCCTGGAGTCCGCCTCGCCGCAGAGCCTGGAGATCACTCACGCTCTGCTGGCCCGAGGCAGACAGCGCACGTTGCGCGAGTGCCTGGAGGCCGAACTCGCCCTCACGCGCACGACCATCCGCACGCCGGACTTCCTGGAGGGCGTCCGGGCCGCCCTGGTCGACAAGGACCGCACTCCCACCTGGCAACGTGCGTCGCTCGGCGGGCGGATGATGCCGTCCTGAGCATGTCCGCCGTGAGCAGGACACAGCCTTGCGCGAGGGGGCAGGAGGGCCGCGCGTCAACGAAATGGGAACGCATGCGGCAGCCGTACCGTTCATGACAACCGGTAGGCCGCTGATGCGAGCGGTCTGACCGCGTCCGTACAGAGCCGGATCTCGTCGACCACGGCGACAGCGTGCCACCGTTTTCGCGGTTGCGCGCGTTCTGGACCGAATAGTGGCGAGGAACGATCTACCGGGATGTGGGGCGGCAGGGCACACTTCGCGCGGGCATCTGAAGCCGCACGCCGCACTGTGCGCGGGCATACGGCGTGCCGAATGACCCGAACCCCTGCAACTGCAGCTCTCCGCGACATAGTGGCGATGTGGACCGCCAACGGGGTCGTCCTCTGATGACCGTGCCGGAGCGGAGGGGCTGTTGCCGGGCGCGTCTCAGTCGTTGTCGGGCGCCATCGAGACCACGACCTTGCCGGCCTTGGTGCGGCCCTGCTCGACGTGTGCCATCGCCTCGAGCGTCTGGTCGAAGGGGAAGGTGCTGTCGATGACCGGGCGGAGCTTGCCGCTGTCGTAGAGGGCGCCGAGTTTGCGCAGCTGGGAGCCGTTGGCCTGCATGAAGAGGAACTCGTAGCGCACGCCCAGCCTCTTTGCCTGCTTGCGGATCTTGCGGCTGAGGGTGTTCATGACCAGGCCCAGGACGGAGGGGGCGCCGAGCTGCTTGGCGAAACCGGCGTCGGGCGGGCCGACGACACTGATGGCCAGGCCGCCGGGCTTCAGTACGGTCAGTGACTTCTCGAGGTTCGCCCCGCCCAGGGAGTCCAGCACCAGGTCGTAGCCCGAGAGCACCTTGGAGAAGTCTTCCTTGGTGTAGTCGACGACGACGTCGGCGCCAAGGCTCCTGACCAGCTCGTCGGACCTGGTGTTCGCGGTCGTCGCCACCGTGGCGCCGAGGTGCTTGGCGAGCTGGATGACCGTCGACCCGAGGCCGCCGGCTCCGGCGTGGACGAGCACTTTCTGCCCCGGCTTCACGTGCGCGCGCTCGACGAGGATCTGCCAGGCGGTCAGGGCCACCAGCGGCACCGCAGCCGCCTCCTCCAGGGAGAGTGAGGCCGGCTTGGGGGCGACATCGTCCGCGTCGATCGCGATGAACTCCGCGAAGCCCCCGACCCGCAGGTCGCGCGGGCGGGCGTAGACCTCGTCGCCGACCTTGAAGCCGTGTACGGCGGAGCCGACCTGTGTCACGACGCCCGCCACGTCGTGGCCGAGCACGAACGGGCGCTTGTACTTCAGGATCTGCCTGAACTCCCCGTTGCGGACCATCTTGTCCAGCGGGTTGATGCCGGCGGCGCGCACTCTGACCAGGACGTCGCGGTCTCCGACGGTGGGCTCGGGTGCCTCTGCGGCGCGTACGCCGTCCTTGCCGTACTTCTCGACGACGAACGCCTTCATGCCGGCGGCCTTTCTGTGTGGGTGTTCCGGTGCTCGATGTGATTCTTCGGGCAGGTCCCCTTGTGTGCCCGTTTCTCGCGTGCGGCCGGGGGAGCTGCTGGTCATGACGCTACTGGCTGAGTATAGAAAAGTAAACTCAGGAGGGGTTAGTATCACTGCATGGATGCGAGGACCGAAACTCTTCAGGACGCCGGCAGGGACCCCCGCCTGGACCGGGACACGTCGAACTGCTCGATCGCCCGGACCCTTGAGGTCGTGGGTGAGAAGTGGACGATCCTGATCCTGCGCGAGGTCTGGTATGGATCATCCCGTTTCGGAGAGTTCGAACGTGTTCTGGGCTGTCCTCGCAACCTCCTCGCGGCGCGGCTCAAGATGCTGGTGGAGGAAGGGATCCTGGCCACCGAGGCCTACAAGGAGCCGGGCTCGCGGAGCCGGCCGAAGTATGTGATCACGCCCAAGGGCATGGGCCTGGTCCCGGCCGTGATGGGGCTCCTGCAGTGGGGTGACCGCTACCGCGCGGACCCCGAGGGCCCGGCCATGCTGGCGCGGCACCGTGGATGCGGGGCGCACGTCGACACCCAGATCCGCTGCGAACGGGGCCACGCCGTAGAGCCGGAAGACATCGAGAGCATCCCAGGCCCCGCCTTTCGTCTGAGGCCCGCCGAGTGACCTGAGCGCGGTGGCGCCAGGAGCTCGAGGGGGTCAGTCTGCCGGGGTGTACTCACGATCCGCCTGGCCCGGCCTGGTGGAGACGGACCTTTGTGCGGTTGCCGCAGCGGGACATGGAGCGCCAGCGGCGGATGCGGGCAGGGGGAGCGGTCCACGAAGCGCAGGGCGCATTTCCCTGGTGATCGCCGTCGCCCGCGACAGTCAGGGCCGGCCGTTGGCCACGACTGCCCTCACGGGACCCGATCCGTACGAGATGACGGGGTCCCTCCTGGCATGGGCCGCCGCCCGCGCGGTTCAGCCGGATGCCGTCCTCAAGCCCGGTGCGCACGGCCCGGTCGCCGCCTTCGGCCTCGACACCCCTAGGCTCGGTGCCGCCGAGGCCGGAGTACGCGAAGCCGACGGGGCGTCGGCCCGCCGTCGATGATGACTGGGCGGGCATAGATCACCGCGCCGGGGCGCTGAAGCAGACGTCCGGTTGATGACAGGTTGTTCGATCGGGAGCGATTCGGCCCTCGCGGGAGCCGGCCGCCCCAGCGGAAAGGAAGCCGTCCATGGACGAGCAGGGTGACCACTTCGACGTCGTCGTACTCGGCGCGGGCCCCGGCGGATACGTAGCCGCCATCCGGGCCGCCCAACTGGGCAAGCGCGTCGCGGTGGTCGAGGAGAAGTACTGGGGCGGCGTCTGCCTGAACGTGGGCTGTATCCCCACCAAGGCCCTGCTGCGCAACGCCGAACTCGCGCACATCTTCACGCGCGAGGCGAAGACCTTCGGCATCAAGGTCGAGGGTGAGGTCTCCTTCGACTACGGGGAGGCCTTCCGCCGCAGCCGGAAGGTCGCGGACGGCCGGGTCAAGGGCGTCCACTTCCTGATGAAAAAGAACAAGATCACGGAGATCAGCGGTCGCGGCACGTTCCTCGACCCGCACACGCTCCAGGTGGCCGACTACGACGGCAACACCCGCACCATCGGCTTCGACCACTGCATCATCGCCGCCGGTGCCACCCCCAAACTGCTGCCCGGCACTCGACGCACCTCGCGCGTGGTGACGTTCGAGGAGCAAATCCTCGCCGAGGACCTGCCGCAGTCGATCGTGATCGCGGGCGCCGGGGCCATCGGCGTCGAATTCGCCTACGTGCTGCACAACTACGGCGTCAAGGTCACGATCGTCGAGTTCCTGGACCGGATCGCCCCGCTGGAGGACGTCGAGGTCTCCGCCGAACTGGCGAAGCAGTACCGGAAGTTGGGGATCCAGGTGCTGACCTCGACGCGTGTCGAGTCGATCGACGAGTCGGGCGCGCAGGTCCGGGTCACGGTCACCGGTAAGGACGGCGCGCAGCAGGTCCTGGAGGCGGACAAGGTGTTGCAGGCGATCGGCTTCGCGCCGAACGTCACCGGCTACGGCCTGGAGAACACCGGCGTGCGGGTCACCGAACGCGGCGCGATCGATGTCGACGGCCGTTGCCGCACCTCGGTTCCGCACATCTACGCCATCGGCGACGTCACCGCGAAGCTGATGCTCGCGCACGCCGCCGAGGCCATGGGAGTGGTTGCCGCCGAGACGATCGCGGACGCGGAGACCATGGAGCTGGACTACGTGATGATCCCGCGCTCCACCTTCTGCCAGCCGCAGATCGCCAGCTTCGGCTACACCGAGGCGCAGGCGCGGGAAAAGGGCTTCGACGTGCAGGTCGCCAAGTTCCCGTTCACCGCGAACGCCAAGGCCCATGGCCTGGGCGACGCGAGCGGGTTCGTGAAGTTGATCAGCGACGCCAAGTATGGCGAGCTCCTCGGCGGTCACCTCATCGGACCCGACGTCACCGAACTCCTCCCCGAGCTGACCCTGGCCCAGCAGTGGGACCTCACGGTCCACGAGGTCGCCCGCAATGTCCACGCCCACCCCACCCTCGGTGAAGCAGTCAAGGAAGCCGTCCACGGCCTGGCCGGCCACATGATCAACATGTAGCGGGATCCTCGCCGCAGTGGCAACAGGGCCCGTTGGGGCTCGGACGGCTTCGCGCCCTCGAGCTTCCGAGGGCCCTGATTCTTTGGCGCGGGGCGATCCAGCGTGACCACAAGCAGGTGGGTATCCGGCTTCCCCCAACAGGAGGGCTCGGCAGGATCGCCGTGTACGGGATCGACGACCTGGCCACGACCTTGGCTGGGTCGCGATCCGGTTGGCTGCGGCGCCGAAGACGTCGTGTGCGATGCGGTCGTCGCTGACGAGGTCGCGGTGTGCTCTGGAGAAGTGGCAGGCGGAATCCGGCGGCAGCCGTGACATGTGCGGGTCGGGTGGTGTGCGTCGTTTTCCTGGTTCCCCGCGTTGGGCGGTCAGATCTGGACGAGGGCCGGAGGCGGCACGAACCCGTCCACTTCCCGGCCGAGCAGCGCGGCGAATTCGATGGTGGTGAGATCGCCTCCGCTCGGGCCCATGGCCTGCAGCCTCAGGCCCCTGGGGGAAGGGGTGTCGGGTGGACGGGGCCGCGTGCAGGCTCCGGGTGTCGAGTGGACGCCTTTTCCCGTAGGGATGTCGCGCCGCCAGATGAGGAGTTGGCGCGGCATGTGCGGTGCGGTGCGCGCTCCGCAGTGTCTGTGGTACGCCGGTCAGTGCGCCGTCCTGGTGTCCCCTTCGTGTTCGATGCCCAGGAGCGCGAGGGCGTTGTGGATGCCCTGGTCGAGGACTTGGTCGGCGAGCTGCGGGTCGGCGAGGGCCCGCGAGAGCTGGAGTGTGCCGGCCATCATGGCGTAGGAGCTGAGTGCCATGGGGCGGACCGAGAGCGGGTCGTCGGGCGCCAGGCGGGCGGCGATGCCGTCGGCGACTACCAGTACGCCCTCGGTGTACGCCTGCTTGGTCGGGTGTGTGCAGCGCCCTATCTCGTCGAGCAGGGCGGCGGAGGGGCAGCCGACGTCACGGCTGTCACGGTGCCAGGGGGACAGGTACCAGCGCACGATCTGTTCGAGGCCGGCGCGGCCCGGTTGTGCGTGCGCGACGATGCTCGCGTTCTGGGCCTGCAGCTGGTCGGCGATCGTGGTGGCCACCAGGTCGTCCTTGGACGTGAAGTGGGTGTAGAAGGCGCCGTTGGTCAGCCCGGCGTCCTTCATGAGTGCCGTGATGCCCGAGCCGTCGATGCCGTCCTCTTTGAAGCGGCGGCCCGCCGTCTCGATGATCCTCCGCCTGGTGGCCTGCTTGTGCTCTTTCCTGTATCGCACCGCACACTCCTCTGCGCGCCGAGTGGGCCGCTCGCCCTCCGGCGGCTCCTCCAATGTATTGTATTGTGAACGTAATTCAATGACCCCGGATTCCGGCGCCTTCGTGGCCGGTGCAGGGCTGGCCGCCCCTCGGTCCCCGCCGCGCCGGACCGCTTGCCGCCGGTTCGCAGGCCCTCCCGTGGCCGGACTGTGGGCTCCGCTCACCACGGGAACCCCCCTTGCGCGCCTGAGTCGCCCTGCTTAGTATTATGGACATAATATAATTGTCCGGCGGCTCGGCGCGATGGATTCCGGGGTGATCGGAGCGAGCCGGTGACCGAGCGATCCGAGCAGATCACCGGCCTGATCCACACCCCTGGCTCGCCGCATGGGGCGCCGGCCAAGGGCAGCGACCCCGCAGGCCCCGCATGTCTCGGTGTGCTGCGTGAGCAGACCCGCGAGACATGACGGGCACTCGCTCACAAGAGAAGGACGTCATGAGCACCTATCTGGCAGACAAGGCCGAGAACCTCACCGTGGAGGGGCCCTCCGCGACCTTCACCTACCGGCGCATGGGTCCGCAGGGCGGTGTCCCCCTGGTCCTGCTGCAGCGGTTCCGGGCGACCATCGACTGGTGGGACCCGGAGTTCCTGGACTACCTGGCCGCCGACCAGGACGTGATCGTCTTCGACAATGTCGGCGTCGGCTATACCACCGGCGAGCCGCGCGACTCCCTCGACGGATTCGCCGAGGGCGCCGCCGAGTTCATCGAGGCCCTCGGCCTCACTCAGGCCGACGTGCTCGGCTGGTCCCTGGGCGGCTTCGTGGCCCAGCGCCTGGCCGCGCGGCGCCCGGAGCTGGTGCGCAAGATCATCGTGGCGGGCAGCGGCCCGACCGGCTGGGTGCCCGGTGCGCCGGAGGCGAGCGAGAAGGTCCTGGGCATCATGGCCAAGCCCGACGCCGACCAGGAGGACATGCTGTACCTGTTCTACCCGGAGACGGACGCGGCCCGCGCCTCAGGTCACGAGCACTTCGCCCACGTCGCGACCCGGCTCGCCGCCGCTGGCCCCGCTGTCTCCGAGGCGGCGGCGCAGGGCATGCTCGCCGCGATCGGCCAGCTCCTTGCAGCCCCCTTCGACGACGTACAGGCCGAACTGGAGTCCATCCAGCACCCCGTCCTGTACGCCAACGGCCTGCACGACGTGATGGTCCCCGCCCACGCGTCCTACGTCGCCGTCCAGCACCTGGCCGACGCCACCCTCCTCCTCTACGGCGACGCCGGCCACGCCTTCCTCTTCCAGCACGCCAAGGCCTTCACCAAGCAGGTGGCCGACTTCCTCGCCGCCTGAAGACGCCGACCGCACTGCCGATCCCGAACCCCGGGCGACGGCCGGTCAGCCATCGTGCAAGCGCCGCCTCGCAGCCGTGAGGCGGCGCTTGCACGGCTCCGGCCGTCCTCACCGTCGAGCCTGGGCAGTCGGTGCGCACCGGCGACGCGACCTCTTGAGCGCTCCTCGACACGACAGGCGGCACGAATTACTGGTCGTCCGCCTGCCGTCACCTCGTGCCTGTCCTGCGGACAGGGGTCCGCGGGTCTGCTCCCGCCGCCGGCGGTGGTCGGCGACCCGGACTTTCGGCGGCATGCAATGTTGTGTGAAGGCGGCACCGCGGGGTCCTCGATGCGTGAGCTGCTGCCGAGCAGGAGATCGAACTCACCCGGTCCGACGACGCGGCGTCCCCAACGACGACGATGGTGCAGTCACCGGCGAGAAAGAGGATCATCACCTCGCCCGTTCGCCCGGCTCGACGCAGGCTGGGTGAAGGCCTTCACTTGGCGAGCGGTCCACGTCACGCGCGTGACGCGGGCGCGGGCATGCGCCTGCACAGTCTTCCGTGCCGGGCGGCGGCCCGTCCTCGTCGGTGTCACCGTGGCCCGCAGCGTCCCTGTGGACGTGACAACGGATTCTGGATCGTCGGGGCCGAGTCTTGCACCGCCGTGCAGCTGAGGCCCTCGCTGAATGCGAACAGTGGATCCTGTGTCAGATCGGCGCGATCGGCGCACCTGTAGCCGTGCTACCCCGGCCCCGGCCCTGGTCGGTACGGGACCGGCAGCCGCCCGCTCGGCTCGGTGCGCCCGAGCAAGAGCTCGGCGACCGCCCGACCGCCTGCATCCCCGGGGTGAATGCCTGGACGATGGCGTCGGCGCCGAGTGCCCGGGCGGGCAGGATCGAGGGCTTGCCCCGGACCAGGACGACGAAGGGCCGGTCGAGCTTCCGGAGGGCGTCGAGGAGTGCGATCTGACGTCCCACGAGCTCCAGCGTCGCCGTGGAGCGGCCTTCCCCGATCAGGCCAGCCAACGGTGTTGCCGACGAGCGCCGCAAGCGCTGCAGCAGGTCCGCTGCGGGTGCAGGCCGAAGTTGCGCCGCAGCGGTGGCGGGGGTTCGGGGCTGAGGCGGACGTCGTCGTGGTCCACGGTGCGCACTCCGGTCCAGTCCTCGTCCTGGAATCCGGGGCACAGCCAGGCGTCGTTCTCACGCCGGGCATCGAAGGCCTGAAACCGTCGTACAGATCGTCGGCTGTCCCCGGTCCGGGGTCGGACGGCCACGGCTCGCCGGCCACGACCAGCGTCTCGTGGCCGTCGGCGTAGGTAAGCCGCTCCTGCCCTGGTGGTTTGCTGTGCTGGTGCACCCCGACGCCCGTGGAACCCGTGATTCCGCAGCTGTGCATTCCGTTCGGCCGACCCTCTTGCACCCTGATGGAATTACGGTCATACTTCAATAGTCGACGGGTTGTTCAGGGACCTGATCCAAGGGGTTTCCCGCTTCCCGGGCTTCTCTGACCGCCGACCCCGGACTGCAGCCGCAGCCGGGAGACCGGGAACCGCTCTGCGCCCACCTGCGAGGAAGCAGAAATTCGCGCACAGTGGCGGTGACCCACACATCGAAGGGCACGACCGTGAACGCACGCGAAACACAGGGCGACGTGGTGACGTCATACAAGAACGCGCAGACCCGCACCGTCACCGCCGACGGCGTGACCTTCGCCTACCGCGATCTCGGCCCCCGGACCGGCATGCCGGTCATCTTCATCACCCACCTCGCCGCGGTCCTGGACAACTGGGACCCCCGGGTCGTGGACGGCATCGCCGCCAAGCACCGGGTGATCACGTTCGACCTCAGGGGCGTGGGCGCGTCCAGTGGCGTGACGCCGAAGACCATCGAGGAGATGGCCAGGGACTCCGTCACCTTCATCCGGGCGCTGGGCTTCGAGCAGGTGGACGTCCTCAGCTTCTCGATGGGCGCCATGATCGCCCAGGTGATCGCCCAGACCGACCCGCAGCTCATCCGCAGGCTGATCCTCGCCGGCACCGGTCCGGCCGGCGGCGAGGGCATCAAGAACGTCACCCGGATCTCCCACTTCGACACCGTCCGGGCGCTGCTCACCCTTCAGGACGTGAAGCAGTTCCTCTTCTTCACCCGCACCCCGAACGGGATTCGGGCCGGCAAGGAGTTCCTGGCCCGCCTCAAGGAGCGCACCCAGGACCGGGACAAGGCGATCCGCCTCACCTCCTACTTCTCTCAGCTCAAGGCCATCCACCGCTGGGGGCTGGCAAAGCCGCAGGATCTGTCCGTCATCAAGCAGCCCGTGCTCGTCGCCAACGGCGACGACGACAGGATGGTTCCGACGTCGAACTCGTACGACCTGGCCCGGCGACTGCCCAACGCCGAGCTGGTGATCTACCCCGACGGCGGCCACGGCGGCATCTTCCAGTACCACGAGCAGTTCGTGCCGACGGCGCTCGAGTTTTTCGGCCGGCCGTAGGGCCGCGGTGCGGTCTGTCGAACGGGCCGAGGACGCTGACTCAGGGCCGTGACGCCCCGCGGGCGTCACGGCTCTCGTCACTTGTTCGACGTAACCGGCCTGCTCACTTCTCGGTCAAACGGCGCTGAGCCGGTTGTCGTGCAGGATGACGACGCGGAGACCGGTGTGGTCGCCGTCCGGTCCGGGCGTCGGGCCCAGGAGTGCGCTGCCGCTATCGGGCTTCATCGGCAGTGCATCGGCGTTCACGCCGGCGGTGAAGCCGATCTCGTGATTGTGGCGCCGAGCGCCGCAGTGTCGTTCCGGCGGAGCCGGACGGTGCGGGCGAGGGGAGTGAGGCGGGGAACGGATGTTCCCGGCGACGTCGGGTGTCGTGTGTTCGTACGATTACCGCGTGCATCTTCGGTACGCCTTCAGGTTGTACCAAGGGACCGAAGGTGGGAGCACCACGGTTGAAGTCCCGTAAGGACGCGCGGCAGTCGATCCGGTTCACCGCCAATGCCCGCTGGAACATTACCGGCAGCGGCCGACTGAACCTGCCGAAGATCGGCGCGGTGAAGGTGAGGTGGTCCCGCACCCTGCCCGCCGCCCCCACGTCCGTCACCGTCATCAAGGACGCGGCCGGCAGGTACTTCGCCTCCTTTGTCGTCGACACCGACCCGGCCGTCGACGCGATGCGGATGCCGGAGACCGACCGCACCATCGGCATCGACCTCGGCCTGACCCACTTCGCGGTCCTGTCCGACGGCACGAAGATCGACTCTCCGCGCTTTTTGCGGCGTGCGGAGAAGAAGCTGAAGAAGGCCCAGCCG
>NZ_JODC01000015.1 GCF_000720765.1 Streptomyces sp. NRRL S-646 | reverse complement strand
CCACCTCCACCCCCGAGAGCCTCCCCACCCTCGACCCCCGCCTGGCCCTCGCCCTCGGCCGCCCCCATCACGGCGACTCGCTCGCCCACCGCACCGGCCGCACCCTGCGTCGGCTGGCCACCTCCGTCTCGCAGGACGTGGCCGAACAGACGCGGATCGCACGGGAGTTGCAGCAGCCGGTGACCACCGGGCGGGTCATCGCCGTGACCTCGATCCGCGGGGGCGTCGGCAAGTCGACCGTTGCCGCGCTGCTCGGCCGTACCTTCAACCACTACCGGCACGACCCGGTGCTCACGCTGGAGGCGGACGCCGCGCTGGGCACGCTGCCGGTGCGGATGGGTGCGGAGTCGGTGCGGTGGTCGTGCGCCGACCTCGCCCGGATTCTGACGCCGGCCATGCAACTGACCCATGTGACCGGCTACTTGGTGCCCGTGGCCGACGGCGGCTGGCTGCTTCCCGGGAGCCAGGGGAAGGTCGGCGCTCCCTTGGACGTACGGACGTACCGCACCGTGACGCTCGCCCTGCGGCGCTACTTCTCCGTGACGGTCGTCGACTGCGAGACGCTGCCCGGCGACGTAGCCCGTACGGCGATGGACACCGCCCACTCCCGGGTGGTCGTCGCGCCCATGACCGCGGAGGGTGTCGGCGGGACCCGGCAGGTCCTCGACTGGCTCGGGCAGTTGCCGCACTCCGCGCTCTCGACGACGGTGGTGGCCCTCACCGCGAGTTCCCCGGACATGATCCTCGACGTGAAGGCTGCCACCGCTCATCTGAAGGAGACGGGCGTTCCCGTCGTCGTCCTGCCGTACGACCGGCATCTGGCCGGCGGCGGCCCCATCCGCACGGATCTGCTCGGCCGGGCCGCCCAGGACTCGGCCATGCAGCTGGCGGCCGAGGCGCTGCACCGGGCAGTGCGCGCGCAATGACCACCGGCGGCATCAGAACCGCACGACATCACCTGCCCGCATCCACCCACCCCGCACCACCTGCGCATACACCCCGGCACATGGCTCGGGCGGGCGGCCGGGCAGGGCGGGTACGCGGTTGTGGTGGGTGAGGACGCGCAGGGCGTCCGGGTCGCGGGGAAGGTCGCCGTGGGCGAGGGTGGGGACCGCGCAGCGGGGTGTCGAGGCGATGACGCGGAGGATCGGGCCGTCGGCGATGCGCAGGTGTCTGCCGGCCCAGGTGTGTTCCACGAAGCCTTCGGCCGCGCCCGTGTCGATGACCAGGTTGGGGCGGTAGCGCTGCGCCTCCACCGCGCCCCGGGGGCTCAGTTCGGCGATTCTCCTCAAGGTCGACGTCGTGATGACGTGCACCGGCGCGAAGTCGAAGAAGGTGCCGGGCGGGGAGGCCGAGCCGAACTGGACGGTGTCGGCTTCCACTTCGGCCTCCTGGCCCGCCGTCAGGACCTGCTCCGGACGGGAGCGGTCCAGTGTGCCGGCGGGTGGGGGTGTGTCGGTCAGCGTGACGTTGCGGCCGACGAGGTCCGAGAGGGCCGCGGCTGTGTGCACTTCGGTGCCGTCCGGTCCGGTGATGCGGGGCCCGGCCTCGGTGAGTGTCGCAGCGCACCGGAGCAACTCCCGCCACAGACGAGGGGCCTTCGCGCTGGCGACCTTGCCGGTCTCCTCGTCCAGCAGCGCGAACCCGCGGTCGCCGCTCAGGCCGCGGTCGGTGATCTCGACGGCCTGGAGCGGCTCGCCGAGCATCGACTTCACCGGGTAGCGGTACAGCGCGGCGACCGTGGCCTGCCTCAACTCGGGCCCTCCCCGGTACTCGGCGGCCCCGCCGCCTCCACCGCCTCCGCCACCGCCCGGCGCATCGCCCCGGCCGTCGCCCAGCCGTCGAACCTCGACAGGTGTTCGACCACACGGGCCGTCCAGTCCGGGTCGCCGAGCCGGTGCACCTCGCCGTCCTTGACCAGCTGCGTCATCACGGCCTGCAGGAACAGGATGTCCCTCGTCCGGTACCAGCGGGGATGGCGGTCGAAGAACAGCTCCTGGTCCTCATACGGGTGGCGCACCGTCATGTGCAGATAGCCGCCGCCGCGCCCCTTGAAGGGACCGGGCAGGCCACCCAGGATGCCCATCTGGGTGTAGACGTCGCGGTTCGGGTAGCGGCCGCCCAGGGTGATGCGGAAGCCCAGCATGATCCTGGACCAGGGAACCAGCTCTGCCCCGGAATCCCGCGCGACGGCGTGCAGGCCGTCCGGGCGGAACTCCACCCGCGCACGGCCCGGCCGCCGGGCGTCCCCCAACACCCAGCGGCCGTCGACCCGTTCCAGCGGTCCGAAGCTCTCACTCACGAAATCATTCTGCACGAACCTCTGTGCGGTTCCAGCGAGTTGTTCCGGTGCTGTCAGGCGGCGTGCTCCACGAACCGTGCGGCCGTCTCCGCCAGCACCTCCCGGCCGTCCCGCGCCCACAACACGTCGTTGAACAGCTCGACCTCGATGGGGCCGGTGTACCCGGCCGCCTCCACGTACCCCTTCCACTCCCGCATGTCGATCGAGCCGTCGCCGATCTGTCCGCGGCCGGTCAGCACGCCCTCCGGCAACGGCGTGGTCCAGTCGGCGAGCTGGAAGGTGTGGATACGGCCGCCCGCACCCGCGCGGGCGATCTGCGCGGGCGCGTTGTCGTCCCACCAGATGTGGTACGTGTCGACGGTGACGCCGACCTGGTGGGCCGGGAAGCGTTCCGCGAGATCGAGCGCCTGGGCAAGAGTGGAGACCACACAGCGGTCGGCGGCGTACATCGGGTGGAGCGGCTCGATGGCCAGCCGTACGCCGTACTGCTCCGCGTACGGGCCCAGTTCGCCGAGTGCGTCCGCGATCCGCTCCCGCGCGCCGTGCAGGTCCTTCGAACCCGCGGGCAGGCCGCCGGAGACCAGCACCAGCGTGTCCGTTCCCAGGGTTGCCGCCTCGTCGATCGCGCGCCGGTTGTCGTCCAGCGCGGCCGCGCGCTCGGCCGGGTCGATCGCCGTGAAGAAGCCGCCGCGGCACAGGGTGGTGACGGCCAGACCCGCGTCGCGGACCAGTTTCGCCGTCTCCTCCACGCCGTGGGACTGGACCGGTTCGCGCCACAGGCCCACGCCCGGTACACCCAACTCCAGGCAGGCGTCGACCAGTTCGGGCATCGACAGCTGCTTCACCGTCATCTGGTTGATGGAGAAGCGGGAGAGGTCGCCGGTCGTCACTGGGTCACTCCGTAGAGGGCGAGGAGGGTCTTCATCCGGTCCTCGGCCAGCTTCGGGTCCGGGAACAGGCCCAGGCCGTCGGCGAGTTCGTAGGCGCGGGCGAAGTGCGGGAGGGAGCGGGCCGACTGGAGGCCGCCGACCATGGTGAAGTGCGACTGGTGGCCGGCCAGCCAGGCGAGGAGGACCACGCCCGTCTTGTAGAAGCGGGTCGGGGTCTGGAAGAGGTGGCGGGAGAGTTCGACGGTCGGGTCCAGCAGGGCCCGGAAGCCCGCCACATCACCCGTGTCCAGCACCCGTACCGCCTCCGCGGCCAGCGGTCCCAGCGGGTCGAAGATGCCGAGCAGGGCGTGGCTGAAGCCCTTCTCGTCGCCCGCGATCAGCTCGGGGTAGTTGAAGTCGTCGCCCGTGTAGCAGCGAACGCCCTGCGGGAGCCGGCGGCGGATGTCGATCTCGCGCTGGGCGTCGAGGAGGGAGACCTTGATGCCCTCCACCTTGTCCGGGTGCGCGGCGATGACGTCCAGGAAGGTGTCGGTGGCCGTGTCCAGGTCGGACGAGCCCCAGTAGCCCTCCAGCGCCGGGTCGAACATCGGGCCGAGCCAGTGCAGGATCACCGGCTCGGACGCCTGGCGCAGGAGGTGGCCGTAGACCTCCAGGTAGTCCTCGGGGCCGTTCGCGGCCGCCGCGAGGGCGCGGGACGCCATCAGGATGGCCTGTGCGCCGGACTCGTCCACGAGGGCGAGCTGCTCCTCGTAGGCCGTCCGGACCTCCACGAGAGATCCGGCGGTGATCTGGTCCGTGCCGACTCCGCACGCGATGCGGCCGCCGACCGCCTTGGCCTCGGCGGCGCTGCGGCGGATCAGCTCGGCCGCGCCCGCCCAGTCCAGGCCCATGCCGCGCTGAGCGGTGTCCATCGCCTCGGCGACCCCGAGCCCGTGCGACCACAGGTGGCGGCGGAAGGCGAGGGTGGCGTCCCAGTCGACGGCGGCGGGCGAGTCCGGCGACACGTCCGCGAACGGGTCGGCCACGACGTGCGCCGCCGAGAAGACCGTACGAGAGGTGAAGGGCGATCCGGGAGTGACGGCGAGGGGCTCGGGGCGGGGCTCGTATGCCCTCAACCCGCCCTTGGAGTCGGGGAGTCGGATGGTCACAGCGAGATCTCCGGTACGTCGATGCGGACGCCCTGGGCCGAGGAGTTCAGGCCCAGCTCGGCGAGCTGGACGCCGCGGGCGCCGGCGAGGAGGTCCCAGTGGTAGTCGGCACCGGCGTAGACGTGCTTGAGGAACAGCTCCCACTGGGCCTTGAAGCCGTTGTCGAACTCGTCGTTGTCCGGGATCTCCTGCCACTGGTCGCGGAAGGAGTAGGTGGCCGGGATGTCGGGGTTCCAGACCGGCTTGGGGGTCATGCTGCGGTGCTGGACCCGGCAGTTGCGCAGGCCCGCGACCGCCGAGCCCTCCGTGCCGTCGACCTGGAACTCCACCAGCTCGTCGCGGTTGACGCGCACGGCCCAGCTGGAGTTGATCTGGGCGATCGCGCCGCCTTCGAGCTCGAAGATGCCGTACGCCGCGTCGTCGGCCGTCGCGTCGTAGGGCTTGTCGTTCTCGTCCCAGCGCTGCGGGATGTGGGTGGCGGTGAGGGCCTGGACGGACTTCACGCGGCCGAACAGCTCGTGCAGGACGTACTCCCAGTGCGGGAACATGTCGACGACGATGCCGCCGCCGTCCTCGGCACGGTAGTTCCAGGACGGGCGCTGGGCGGTCTGCCAGTCGCCCTCGAAGACCCAGTAGCCGAACTCGCCGCGGATGGACAGGATCCGGCCGAAGAAGCCGCCGTCGATGAGGCGCTTGAGCTTCAGCAGGCCCGGCAGGAACAGCTTGTCCTGGACGACGCCGTGCTTGATGCCCGCGTCGTTCGCGAGGCGGGCCAGCTCCAGGGCGCCTTCCAGACCGGTCGCGGTCGGCTTCTCGGTGTAGATGTGCTTGCCCGCCGCGATCGCCTTCTTGATCGCCTCCTCGCGGGCCGAGGTCACCTGGGCGTCGAAGTAGATGTCGACGGTCGGGTCGGCGAGGACCGCGTCGACGTCGGTCGAGATGTTCTGCGGGTCCAGACCGTGCTGCTCGGCGAGCGCCCTGAGCGCGTGCTCGCGGCGGCCGACCAGGACCGGCTCCGGCCACAGCACCGTGCCGTCGCCGAGGTCTAGGCCGCCCTGTTCGCGGATGGCCAGGATGGAGCGGACCAGGTGCTGGCGGTAGCCCATGCGCCCGGTCACGCCGTTCATGGCGATACGCACCGTCTTGCGTGTCACGTCATTCCCTTCGTACGCGGAGTCTGCGCCGCATACGCCCCGTCCCCCACTGGCAAGCGTCACAGCAAGCGCTTTCTATTCGATAAGAAGCTAGCCTCTCCCCAGCGGTCTGGACAAGACCGTGACGGAGTCGAGTTGTTCGAGGGGGCGAACAACGGGGAGCTTGACCCGTAAGGTCGGCTCGAAAACATTCGGAACCAGGGCCCCCCGCGGTCCTGTCTACGAGCACGTACGTACACGTGTGACGATGCACGACCGGAGGACGACGAGATGACGGTGACCCTGGCGGACGTGGCGGCCCGCGCGCAGGTCTCGCCCGCGACGGTGTCGCGCGTGCTGAACGGGAACTATCCCGTGGCCGCCTCCACCCGTGAGCGGGTGCTGAAGGCGGTCGACGAGCTGGACTACGTGCTGAACGGGCCGGCCAGCGCGCTGGCGGCGGCGACTTCCGATCTGGTCGGAATCCTCGTCAACGACATCGCCGACCCCTTCTTCGGGATCATGGCGAGCGCGATCCAGTCGGAGATCGGGGGGCCGGGCGGCCGGGCCGGCGGTGAGCGTCTTGCGGTCGTCTGCAACACGGGGGGTTCGCCGGAGCGTGAGCTGACGTATCTGACCCTCCTGCAGCGGCAGCGGGCGGCGGCGGTCGTGCTGACCGGTGGTGCCATGGAGAACGAGCCGCACGCGGCGGCGGTCGCGTCGAAGCTGCGGAAGCTGACGGACGCGGGGACCCGGGTGGTGCTGTGCGGGCGGCCGCAGGCAGCGGGCACCGGAGCGATCGCGCTGGCCTTCGACAACCGCGGGGGCGGGCAGCGGCTGACCGAGCACCTGATCGGGCTGGGGCATCGGCGCCTCGGCTATATCGCGGGGCCGGAGGAGCGGACGACGACACGGCACCGCCTTGAGGGCCACCGGGCGGCGCTGGCCGCGGCGGGGATCGAGGAGGATCCGCGGGCGACGGTGTGGGGGCGGTACGACCGGACATCCGGGTACGAGGCGACGCTGGAGCTGCTCCGTCGGGACCCGTCCCTCACCGCGGTGGTCGCTGCGAACGACTCCGTCGCGCTCGGGGCGTGTGCGGCGCTGCGGGAGTCCGGGCTGCGGATTCCGGAGGACGTCTCGGTCGCCGGGTTCGACGATCTGCCGTTCAGCGTCGACGCGGTGCCTGCCCTGACGACGGTGCGGTTGCCGCTCGCGGAGGCGGGCGCCCGGGCCGGGCGGATCGCCATGGGGCGGGAGGAGCCGCCACCGGGCGGGATGGCGACGGTTCGCGGGGAGCTGATGGTGCGGGGGTCCTCCGGGGTGCCGCGGGGCTGAGGGCGCCGTTGCGTGGAACGGCATCCGGCGTTTGCGGTGCCGTCGGCTGGGGGCTTGCAGCCCCCAGACCCCCGCTTTCGGCCCTGAAGGGGCCTTGTCCTCAAACGCCGGACGGGCTGAAAGTTGCCGCCATGGTCTTTCCCTTGCCCGACGGGCTGCCGAGCGGGCGGTTCGAGTCGCGTGGTGCTGTTGATGTGTGGGTGTCCGCGGAACTGCCCGAGGACATCGTGGAGTTGTGGCCTCGGCTGATGGAGTCGGCCGGGGCGACCGGCGTGCAGCCGCATCTCTGTTGGCCCGACAACCCCTTCTTCCTCCAGGACTTGGAGGCCGTGGACGCCATACGCCTGGAGTCCGTTCTCGCGGCGGACTTCGCCGAGTACCGGCAAAAACGCCTGCCATGGTGGCGGGAGCCGCTTCAGTACGACGATCTGCCCGAGGGCATCGCGCCCTGGCCGCACGACCCGGGACCGCCGTTCGAGAGCTGGCCCGGACTGGCGGCCGCCGCGGAGAGCAGGACGGACGGTCCGACGCCGGAGGAGGCCGCGGCGCGGCTCGTCGAGGACCTTCTGGGGACCCATCCGTTCGCCCACGCGTGTCACCTCGCCCTGGTCCCCGCCCGCCGCAGCGCCGATGTGCCGGCCGTGCTGGGCTGGTCGTCCGAGGCCCCGCTGCCCCTGGTGTGTGCCCTGCTGCGCAGCTGGGAGGAGCGGTTCGGAGCCCGGGTCGTCGGCGCCTTCGGCAGTGAGCTGTTCGCCTCGGTCGCCCGCCCGCCGCTGGACCTTCCGCACGCCGAGCGGCTCGCCCTGGAGCATGTGCTCTCCACCGCCGACAACATCGTCGACGACCCGCCCACCCCCTTCCCCGAGTACGCCGCCGAGCTGGTCGGGCGGACCGAGTGGCGGTTCTGGTGGGACTGAGCGATGACTCCCGGCCGGTTCTTCGGTCTGATGGACGTAACACCGGCCAAGGCACCGCAGGCAGACAGTAGGGAGCGAGTCCCATGCGCATCGTTGTCAGCGAGTTCATCAGTCTCGACGGAGTCGTGCAGGCGCCCGGCGGTCCCCAGGAGGACACCGACGGCGGGTTCGCGCACGGCGGGTGGTCGCACCCGTACTTCGATCCGGAGGTGGTCGGCGGGGCCTTCGCCGCGGGGCTGGAGCAGGCGGAGGCGCTGCTGTACGGGCGCCGAACGTATCTGACGATGGCGGGGGCCTGGCCCGAGCGGGCCGGGGACCCGTTCGCCGACCGGCTCAACGCCATGAAGAAGTACGTCGTGACCGACACCCTCGGCGACTCCGAGCTGACCTGGAACAACACCGAGCGCATCCCGGGCGGCGAGGCGGTCGCGCGGATCCGTGAGCTGCGTGCCGCTCCCGGCGGCGACCTGGCGATGATGGGCAGCCCCACCCTCGTGCGGACGCTGATCAGCGAGGGGCTGGTGGACGAACTGCAGCTCATCCATATGCCGGTGCTCCTCGGCGGCGGAAAGTCCATCTTTCCCGAGGACGGGGCCAAGCGCCCGTTCGAGCTGGTCTCCACCGCCAGGGGCAAGACGGGTGTGCAGGTGAGCGTGTACCGGCCGGCGGCCGACGAAGGGTAGCCACGGGGGTGCGGCTGTCCTAGTCTCGGACCCGACGGTATCTCTGACTGAGTCAACTATCTGGTTCACGTATCCGGGACAACCATCCGGGGGTCGACGCTCATGACCGTCCAGGACATCCGCACCTTCAACCGCTTCTACACGAACGTCATCGGCGCCCTCGACTACAGCCGCCAGCTGTACGCCCCGTACACCCTGACCGAGTCCCGCGTCCTGTACGAACTGGCGCACTCCCCGCGTACGGACGCGGCCGACCTGCGGACCGAACTCTCCCTGGACGCCGGGTACCTGAGCCGGATCCTGAACAAGTTCGAGGAGGACGGGCTGATCGAGCGCACGCCGTCCGCCGGCGACTCCCGGCGCCGGCGTGTCTCGCTCACGCCCCGGGGCCGTGAGACCGCCGCCCTGCTCGCCGAGCGTGCGAACGAATCCGTGGGCGCGCTGCTGTCCACCGTGCCCTCCGCCGACCGGCCGCGCCTGGCGGAGGCGATGCAAGCCGTACGGGAGATCCTCTCCGAGGGCCGCCCGCCACGCCGTGAGGACGTCGTCCTGCGCGATCCCGCCCCCGGCGACCTCGGCTGGATCGTGCAGCGCAACGCCGCGCTGTACGCCGCTGAGTACGGCTTCAACGCCGACTACGAGGGGCTGGTAGCGCGGATCGTCGCCGACTTCGCCGAGGACCACGACCCGCATCTGGAGCGGGTGTGGATCGCCGAGCTCGACGGCCGCCCGGTGGGGTGCGTGATGTGCGTACGGGACGAGGCGCCCGGCACGGCCCGGCTGCGGCTGCTGCTGGTCGAGCCGGACGCCCGCGGGCTGGGCATCGGCGACCGGCTGGTGCGGGCCGTCATCGACTTCGCGCGGGGTGTCGGCTACCGCGAGCTCGTGCTGTGGACCAACGACGTCCTGGCCTCCGCCCGCCGCATCTACCAGCACCACGGCTTCGTGCTCGTCGCCGAGAAACCCCACCGTTCTTTCGGAAAGGACCTGAACGGCCAGGACTGGCGCCTGGACCTGCACGGCACACCCGAGTGACAGTAGGGACCATGAGACTGGCGTTCTCCACCCTCGGCGTCCCCGGCCTGCCCATCCCGGACGTGATCCGGCTCGCGGCCACCCACGGCTACCACGGCGTCGAACTGCGCGCGCATCCGGAGGAGCCGGTCCACCCCGGCATCGACCTCGCCGGGCGGGCCGACGTTGCGGCCGAGTTCAAGGCGGGCGGCATCGAGGTGCTGGGCCTCGCCGGGTACGCGCGCGTGGCCGCGCCCGGCGACGACGGTCCGGTGATCGACGAGATCCGTGGCCTCCTCGACCTAGCCCGCGACCTCGGCGCCCCGTACATCAGGGTTTTCCCGGGCGGCGGCCACGAGCAGAGCACCGAGCGCGCCGACGCGACGGCCGCGCGACGGCTCGGCACGGCGGCGGAGCACGCCGCCGACCTCGGCGTACGCATCCTCCTGGAGACCCACGACTCGCACCGCAGGGCCGCCGACGCGATCCGTATCCTCGGCCGGGTCGGGCACCGCCATGTCGGCGCCCTCTGGGACGTCATGCACACCTGGCTGGGCGGCGAGCAGCCCTCGGAGTCGTACGCCGCCCTCTCCCCGTACCTCGGCTACGTCCAGGTCAAGGACATCGCCTCCGCCGACGACACGACCCCGCTCGCGCTCGGCGCCGGCGTGCTGCCGCTCACCGAGACCGTGGAGGTCCTGTCCCGGCACGGCTGGGACGGCTGGCTGTGCTGGGAGTACGAGAAGCGGTGGTACGAGGAGGCCGCGCCACTGCCGGAGCTGCTGGCGGCGGGGCGGGAGCATCTGGGGCGGCTGCTCAACGAGTGCGCGTAGCGCTCCGCGGGCTGTACCGATGTGCGGCTCCGCGCCCCTTTGGGGCGCTACGCCGGACGCCCGATGATCCTCGCCGCCCCGTCCAGACACCACTCCAGTACCGCGGGCCAGGAGCCGTAACCGGCGTCGAGGTCGAGGTGGGCGGCGCCGGGGAGGAGGTCCGTGGGGATGCTCAGGGGGTCACCGAAGACGTCACGCGCACCCTCCGGGCAGTACGGGTCGTCGTCGCCGGCGACGAGACGCGTGGGGGCGGGGAGGGTGAAGTCGAGGGCGGGCGGGGCGAATTCGGCCACCTCGGGGAGCCGGGCCAGGACGGACGCGGACGGCGGGGCGACCAGCAGTACGCGGTCGACGGCGCCCTCCTTCACCAGGCCGCGGGAGACGGCGTGCAGCCAGAGCAGGACGGACGCGCTGTGCGCGAGGACGACACGTTCGGAACCCCGGAGGTCGTCGAGGTGCCGGGCCAGCTCCGACAGCCACACCTCCAGGCTCGGGTCGTCGGGGTCGGGCAGCTGGGGGTAGGTGACCTGGTGGCCGAGGCCGGTGAGGCGGTCGGCGAGCCAGTGCTGCCAGTGGGCCTCGGGGCGGTGGTTCTGCCAGCCGTGGAGGATGAGGAAGTGCTTGGCGGTCATGGGCCGATGGTTTCCGATCGCCGTTCCTTCGGTCCAGTCAGTCTCACGCCGGCCGCCACGAACCGCGCCACCCGCTCCTCCAGCCGCTCCCGGGCCTCCGGCCACTCCTGCGCCGTGATGGAGAAGATCGCGGAGTCGCGCAGCCGCCCCTCCTCCCCGGGCGCCCAGGACCGCGACCAGTTCCTGAGTACGCCCTCGAAGCGCGCCCCGACACTCTCGATCGCCGCCCTGGAACGGCTGTTGCGCGCGTCCGTCTTCAGGTCGACCCGCGACACGCCCCACACCTCGAAGGCGTGCCGGAAGAGCAGCAGCTTGGCCTCGGCGTTGATGCCCGTGCCCTGCGCGGACCGGGCGAGCCACGTGAACCCGACCTCCACGGCGTCGAGTCGGTCGTCCGACTGCCAGCACCGCGGCTCCCAGTACGACGTAGTGCCCACCGCCCGCCCGGTCGCGACCGACACCTGGGCGTACGGCGCGAGCCGTCCGGTGGCCGCGCGGCCGAGCTGCGCTTCGATGTAGCCGCCCATCTCGTCGGCCCTCGGCACCCAGGTGAACTCGTATGTACCGCGCTCCTCCTCCGCGGCGATCGCCAGGTCGGCGGCATGCCGGTGCTCCAACGGCTCCAGGCGCACCAACCTGCCTTCCAGCAGCGGCCCTTCAAGTGCGTGCCCCACCCGGCAACTCTCCTTCAGAACAGTTCGACGATCTCGCTCAGGTCCGTGATGAACGGGACCGGCGCCCCCGGCCCCCGGCCGGCACCCCGTCCCGGCACAACGCGCGCCCCGAACAACCGAGTTCGATCGCCGCCGCCACCAGCTCCGGGTCGTCGTCCACGAACACGCACTCCGCCGCCCGCAACCCCAACGCGTCACTCGCGTGCCGGTACATCCGCGGGTCCGGCTTGCGGCAGCCGAGGACGGCGGAGATCGCGTACGCCTCGAAGTCGGCCCTCTGGTTCCAGCGGCCGCCGATCGGACGGATCAGTACGCCGCCCGAGTCGAAGAGAACCGCCCGCAGCTCACCGGTCATCCCCCAGCCCACTCCTCAGCTCCGCGAACGCCTCATGGAAACCGGGGAAAGTCTTCCGCACGCAGCCGGGGTCGTCGAACGAAATACCCGGCACCCGCAGCCCGGTGACCGCGAAGGACATCACGATGCGGTGGTCGCCGTGCGTCGTGATCTCCGTACCGCTCCCGGACGGCACACCCGGCCGGATCTCGATCCAGTCCGGGCCCGTCGAA
Organism: Streptomyces sp. NRRL S-646; assembly: GCF_000720765.1. GTDB lineage: Bacteria > Actinomycetota > Actinomycetes > Streptomycetales > Streptomycetaceae > Streptomyces. The sequence continues at coordinate 307,156 of NZ_JODC01000015.1, read as the reverse complement.
ACCTCGACCCCCAGCCGCCGCAGGTTCTCCGCGCAGGCCTCCAGCCGGTCGCACTCCTTCACACGGGTGTTCGCCACGTCCTCGATCCGCACCGGTCCGTCCGCGAACGGCGCGATCGCCGCCAGCGTCGGCATCGTGTCCGAGATGTCCCGCATGTTGACCGTCAGGCCGCGCAGCACCCCGGTGCCCCTGACCGTCGTGCCGTCGGGGCGCACCGACACCTCTGCGCCCATCCTCCGCAGTACGTCGACGAAGCCGAGGTCCCCCTGCAGCGCCCTTGCGCCGAGCCCCGGCACCGTCACCTCGGCGCCCGGCGTCACCGCCGCCGCGGCGAAGAAGTAGCTGGCCGTCGACGCGTCGGGCTCGATCGCGTACCTGGTGGCCCGGTAGCCGCCCGGCGGGACCACGAACACGTCGTCCTCCCGGGCCACCTCCACTCCGAACGCCCGCATCATCGCGATCGTGATCTCCACGTAGGGGACGGACACCAGGTCGGTGACCCGGATCCGCAGGCCCTTCCGCGTCAGCGGGCCCAGCAGCAGCAACGCCGTCAGGTACTGCGAGGACTGGCCCGCGTCCAGGACCACCTCGCCGCCCTCGACGCCCGACGCCCGCACCGTCAGCGGGTGGTGCCCCTCCGCCTCCTCGTGCCGCACGTCGACGCCCAGGTCGCGCAGGGCGCGGGTCAGGGGCAGCAGAGGACGGCGCCGCATCTGGGCCGACGCGTCGAAGCGGTACGTCCCGTGTCCCGCAGCGGCCAGTGTCGGCAGGAAGCGGGCCGTGGTGGCGCCGTCCCGGCAGTACACGTCCGCCTCGCTCACCGAAGGGCCCTGCGGGCGGCCGTCCACCTGCCAGGCGTCCCGGGTCCGGCCGACGCGATACCCGAGCCGCACCAGACCCTCGGCGAAGCCCTCGGTGTCGTCCGAGCGCAGGGGGCGTACGAGGGTGGTGACTCCGTCGGCCGCCGCCGCCAGGAAGAGCGCGCGGGCGGTGATGGACTTGGAACCGGGGATGCTGACTACGGGCATGCCCTCATGATCGGCCGAGCGCGGGCTCGATCGCCTCCGCGTCCACGGGATGGACGACTTCCCGTCGCCCACGCGTCACCGACGCCAGCCCCACCCCGCCCACCAGCAGCGCCGCCGCACAGCACTGCAGTGGGCTCACCCCCTCCCCCAGGAAGACGGCCGCCGACGACATTCCGAAGACCGGGACGAGGAGCGAGAACGGCGCCACCGTCGACGCCGGGTACCGGCGCAGCAGCCGGCCCCAGGCCCCGAAGCCGAAGACCGTCGTCACCCAGGCCACGTAGACGACCGTGCCGGCGCCCTGCCAGTCCAGGGCGCGCAGGGCGTCGTAGTCCCTGCTCGGGCCCTCCAGCAGCAGCGACAGACCGAGCAGCGGCAGGACCGGGACCGTGCTCACCCAGACCATGAAGTTCAGCGCGTCCGGCGGTGCCGCCTTCCGGGTCAGGACGTTCGAGACGCCCCAGCAGGCCGCCGCACCGATCACGAGCGCGAAGGCGCCGAGCGGGCCCGTCGTGCCCTCGTCCAGCGCCGCGAGACCGATGCCCGCCAGCGCCACGCCCATGCCCACCACCCGTACCGCGGACGGCCGTTCACCCAGCACGACGAAGGCCACCCCGGCCGTGAACACCGCCTGAATCTGCACGACCAGCGACGACAGACCCGCCGGCATCCCGCCGTCCATCCCGATGAACAGCAGGCCGAACTTGGCCACGCCGAGCACCAGCCCCACCGCCAGCACCCACCGCCACGCCACCTTCGGGCGGCCCACGAAGAAGACGGCCGGCAGCGCTGCCGCGAGGAAACGCAGGGCCGAGAACAGCAGCGGAGGGAAGTGGTCGAGGCCTATCTCGATGACCGTGAAGTTCACGCCCCAGACGGCGGCGACGACCACGGCGAGAGCAAGGTGTGCAGGTCGCATGCGTTCGAGCATCACGCCCCACGACCGTGTAGCACCAGCGATGATTACTGCATGGTCGGATGAAGCAACGCTGATGAATGGGAGCTCCCGTGCTCGACCTCCAACGCCTGCGCGCCCTGCACGCCGTCTCCGTCCACGGGACCGTGGGAGCGGCGGCCGCCGCGCTCGGGTACACGCCGTCCGCCGTGTCCCAGCAGATCGCCAAGCTGGAGCGGGAGACCAGGACCGTACTCCTCGAAAGAGAAGGCCGAGGGGTTCGACTGACCCCCGAGGCCCATCAACTCGTGGATACGGCACAGGAGTTGCTCGCCATCGTCGAGCGGGCGGAGACCGCGCTCGAGGAGCGGCGCGGGGTGCCGGCGGGGCGGCTGACGATCGCCGCGTTCGCCTCGGCGGCGCGCGGGCTGATGCCCGCCGTGCTCGCCGACCTGGCCGCCCGGCACCCCGCGCTCGACGCCCGGCTGAGCGAGATCGACCCGCATCTCTCCGTCGACCTGGTGGCCAAGGGCGCGGTCGACCTGGCCGTCGTGCACGACTGGGACATCGCGCCGCTGCCCGTGCCGCCGGGCGTCGAGCACGCGGTGATCGGCGACGACCACAGCACGCTGCTGGTGCCCGTCGGCCATCCCTTCGCCGGGCGGGAGTCCGTACGCCGCGAGGAGCTCGGCGGGGAGCGGTGGGTGTGCCAGCCGCCGGGGCGCGTCTGTCACGACTGGCTGGTGCGGACCATGCGGGCCGCCGGGCACGAGCCGGAGATCGTGCACCAGGCGGACGAGAATCCGACCCTGGTCGCGTTGGTCGCCGGCGGCCTCGGGATCTGTCTCGTCCCGCGCCTGGGCCGCGGCCCGCTGCCCGCCGGGGTCGTGGAGGTGCGCCTGCAGCCCACCCCCGTACGGCGCCTGTACGCCCTGTGGCGCAAAGGAGCCGCACGTCGTCCGGCGATCGCAGAGGCCGTACGCACTCTGCAGGAGCAGTGGCCGAACATCACGTCCCATCCGTCCCGTTGAACGCTCATGCACCAACTTCCGGGAATCGCGGGGAACGCGGGAACCCGCCCCGAATACGGTTCGTCCAACCCGCAGGCTGCCGGATGAGTCTCCGCCGTGCGGTGTCGGCCCTCGCTGCTGGCTGCGATCGCTGACCCACCCTCTCCGCCGTACTGCGGCCGGCAGCACGCCGCCATCGGCGCGCCCCCCTCCAACAGCGCCGATGGCGGCCCCTCCGCGAAACCCCCGCCCCGTGCGCGCTCCCTTGACTGGCAGAAACTTCCCGGATATTGAGTCCCTCACGGAAGTTTCCTTCAGCCGATCTCCAACGGATCACTCCGGAAGGAGCGCACGTGCCCTCCAGACGTACCGTCCTCGCCGCCACCGCAGGCGTCACCGCAGCTCTGGCCATCGGCACCACTGCAAGCGCCGGCACCCCCGGCGACAAGAAACTCCGCTCCCTCATCTCCCGTATGACCCTGGAGGAGAAGGTCGGCCAGCTCTTCGTCATGCGGGTCTACGGCCACTCGGCCACCACCCCCGACCAGGCCGACATCGACGCCAACCTCAAGGAGATCGGCGTCCGCACGGCCGCCGAGCTGATCGCCGAATACCGCGTCGGCGGCATCATCTACTTCACCTGGGCGCACAACACCAAGGACCCGCACCAGATCGCGGACCTGTCGAACGGCATCCAGCGCGCCTCCCTCACGCAGCCCCGCGGCCTTCCCGTGCTCATCACCACCGACCAGGAACACGGCATCGTCTGCCGCGTCGGCAAACCCGCCACCCTCTTCCCGGGCGCCATGGCCATGGGCGCCGGCGGCTCCCGCGACGACGCCCACACCCTCGGTCGTATCTCGGGTGCCGAACTGCGCGCGATGGGCATCAACCAGGACTACTCCCCCGACGCCGACGTGAACATCAACCCGGCCAACCCGGTCATCGGCGTCCGTTCCTTCGGTGCCGACCCGGACGCGGTGGCCCGCCTGGTCGCCGCCGAGGTCGCCGGGTACCAGAGGTCGTCGGTCGCCGCGACCGCCAAGCACTTCCCGGGGCATGGGGACACGGCCGTCGACAGCCACTACGGCTTCCCGGTCATCACCCACAGCCGGGAGCTGTGGGAGAAGCTGGACGCCGTGCCGTTCCGGGCGGCCGTCAAGGCGGGCATCGACTCGATCATGACCGCGCACATCCAGTTCCCGGCCCTCGACGACTCCGGCGACCCGGCGACCCTCTCCCACCCGATCCTCACCGGCATCCTGCGCGAGGAGCTCGGCTACGACGGGGTGGTGGTGACGGACTCCCTGGGCATGCAGGGCGTGCGGACCAAGTACGGCGACGACCGCGTCCCCGTGCTCGCCCTCAAGGCCGGCGTCGACCAGCTCCTCAACCCGCCCGACCTCGCCACCGCCTGGAACGCCGTCCTGAGGGCCGTGCAGGACGGGGAACTCACCGAGTCCCGGCTGGACGAGTCGATCCTGCGCATCCTGAGGCTCAAGGCCAGGCTGCGGCTCTTCGACGACCCCTATGTCAGCCAGAAGGGCGTCGAGCGCACCGTGGGCACGGCCGCGCACCTGGCCGCGGCCGACCGCATCGCCGAGCGCACGACGACCCTGCTGGTCAACAAGGCGGGCCTGCTGCCGCTGTCCCGGCGCACGCACCGGAAGATCCTGGTCGTCGGCGCCGACCCGGCCTCGCCGTCCGGCACGACGGGACCGCCCACCGGCGTCCTCGCGACCGCCCTCACCGAACTGGGCTTCACCGCCACCGCCCTGTCCACGGGCACGGCCCCCTCCGCGGCCACCGTCGCCGCGGCGGTCGCGGCGGCGCAGGACGCGGACGCGGTGGTCGTGGGCACCTACAACGTCACCCTGGGCAGCTCGCAGCGCACGCTGGTCGAACAGCTGGCGGCGACCGGCAGACCGGTGGTGGCGGTCGCGATCCGCAATCCCTACGACGTGGCTCAACTCCCGTCCGCCTCCGCACACTTGGCGTCGTACTCGTGGACCGACGTGGAGCTGCGGGCGGCCGCGCGCGTCATCGCGGGCAGGGCGGCACCGCGCGGGAAGCTGCCGGTGCCGGTGCAGCAGGCGGACGATCCGGCGAAGGTGCTGTATCCCATCGGGTACGGACTGTCGTACTAGAACCCATGCGTCCCGTGCCCGGCGCACGGGGCGTAGGGCGCATACGTCACGCACCCGGCGTGCGACCCCAAACTGGCCCAAAGCCTCCCGCGCGTCTGGCGTGCGCCCGCTGCGGCGGGTCACGCTGGCCAAGGGGGCACCAGGGGGGATTGCGATGCGTGCGAGAAGTTCCGTGGGGGTGGTCTGTGCACTGCTGGTACTGGTCGCTGCCCTGCTGACCGGCTGCCAGGTCCTGAAGTCCGGGGCGGACAAGGACGGCCGGGCGGCGCCGAGGGCGACCACGACCCAGCCCTCCGGCTACGGGGCCGTGTTCCTCGCCGTCGACGAGTGCAGTTCGTTCGGCTCGACGAGCTTCACCGAGGTGCCGTGCACCAGCGAGCGGGCGGCGGCCCGGGTGGTGGCACGTTACGACGGCACGGCGGGCGACGGTCCGCTGTGCCCGGCGACCACGGACTTCGTCCTGCACATCAGCCGGCAGAGCCCGTCCTCGGACGAGGACGGCGACGGCTCGATCCCGCAGGGCTACGCCTGTATGCGCAACCTGGAGCCGCCGCACCCCGGCGACCCGGGCGGCGGGGGCGGCCCCCGCACCATCGTCGGCGACTGCGTCTACGGCTCCGGGAACGGGCAGGTCCGCGAGACGGCGTGCGACGGCAGCGGCGGGAAGAAACCGCAGTACCAGGTGGCGAAGGCGGTCGCCAGGCGCGCCCAGTGCCCCGCGGCGACGGCGCTGTATGTGCAACTGGACGGCGCGCAGCCGGTGGGCTGCGCCCGGCGGGTGTGAACAACCGCCGGGCGCAGCGCAGGAGTCGGCGGAGCTACGGGTGCAGAGCCGGCTCGCGCTCCACGTCCCGCACGTCCAGCTTGCTGTCGAACCTGGCCAGCGGCTTCGCCGCGGCCGTGGAGGAGGCGGGGACACCGGCCCACTGCAGGATGCGGGCGGTGGCCAGCGCCTTCTGGTCGGCGACCAGGCCGGCCACGTTGGCGCCGTGGTTCAGCCCCGGTGCCGTGAAGACGTACGCGTCCTTCGCGCCCTTGTCGACACGGAAGCGCTCCGCACCCCACGGGTCGTTCTGGCCGTAGACGAAGAGCATGTGGTGCGCGTTGTGCCGCACCCAGGAGTCGACGTCGCGCATCGCGTACGGCTGGAACTTCATCGGGATGTCGCGCGGGACCAGGTTCCGCGGCGACTCGTAGCCGTAGCGGATGTACTGCTTCTCGATGTACGGGAAGTGGATGTCCGGCGCGCCCAGCTGCGTGCCCGCCTGGTAGTAGTACGGCGTGTACGGCTCCAGGCCCTGGTCCGTGTAGAACGAGAAGCCGGAGATGGTGTCCACGGAGTCCCAGATCGCCTGGTCGGTCGCGGTCTTGGCGTCCGCCGGGATGGTGGCGCAGTCGGACAGCAGGCTGTACTGCCAGAAGCCCCACACGTAGTCGAGGACGACGGCCTCGTACGCCCGGTCCAGGCTGCCGATCGTGGTGAAGGTGTAGCCGTTGTCCGCCGCGTAGGCCGCGTACTTCTTCTCCAGCGGCTCCCGGCGCACCAGGGCCTCGCGCTGTACGGCGTTCAGCCGGTCGCGGCACTCCTTGGTGCCGACCTGCGTGAAGAAGCGGTCGTAGGCGGAGTCCTCGTTGTTGACGACGTCGTTCGGGGCGACGTACGCGACGACGCCGTCCATGTCGCGCGGGTAGAAGCGCTCGTAGTAGGTGGCGGTCATGCCGCCCTTCGAACCGCCCGTCGAGATCCACTTCTTGGTGTAGACGGACTTCAGCGCCTTGAAGATACGGTGCTGGTCGCTGGCCGCCTGCCAGATGTCCAGTTTGCTCCAGTCGGCCGGGGCGGGCCGGGAGGGTGTGAAGAAGCGGTACTCCATGGAGACCTGGTTGCCGTCCACGATCTGGGTCGGCTCGCGGCGGCTGGGTGTCGTGGAGACGTTGTAGCCGCCGGTGTAGAAGACCGTCGGGCGGCTGACGTCCTTGTGCAGCACGGTGATGCGCTGCTGGAACGTGCCCTTGGACGGGTCGCGGTGGTCGACCGGCTGGGTGTAGTTGAGGACGAAGAAGCGGTAGCCGGTGTACGGCTTCTCCTCGATCAGGCTCATCCCCGGTATGGAGAGCAACTGATCCTTGATGTCAGTCGTTCCGCTGGCCTCCGGCTGTGCGGCGGTGGCCGCCCCCGCCGTGCTCAACGTGCCTATGAACACGGCGAGCGCGAGCAGCCATCTGAGCGCCTTGCGCATGCACCCTCCCCTGTGAGTCAGATGTGCGAGCGGAAGCTATCGGAGCAACTCCGCTGCGCACCAGGGGAGATGGGAGATTACTGCTGTGATTGGCGGGTTAGTAGCGCTTCCAGCCACCCGAGTCGTACGACCCGCTGCCGACCGAACCCTTGAGCCACACCTTGCGGTGTCCGACGTACGAGCGGACAGGGCCGGCGTGCTGCGCGAACAGCCCCTTGTCGACGACGGGCTCGAAGCCGCGGGCCTGCAGGCTGACCATCATCGGGCGCTTGCCGCCGCTGCTCTTGGGGACGGTGATCGCGCAGAGGTAGTTGCCGCTCTTGTACAGCCTCACGGAGCCGGTGGAGAAGGTGAACGTCCTGATCTTGCGCCCCGAACAGGACGAGGCATCGGCGGCCTGTGCCTCCCCCGGCGCCGCGAGCGCCAGCAGCCCGGAAGCGGCCAGCACGGCGAGGAGCGCCCCGAGCCGCCGCCGTATCACACCATTGTCCACTGTCATCCCTCCCGTACCCCGGCGATGAGCGTACGGGTGTACGGACGCACGACGTATGTCCGATGGTTGCACGACCGTCAGTAGGACACGCCCACCGGCTCCTCGGGCTCGGCCTCCCCGATGAACGTCCGCCACAACGCGGCGTACCGCCACGCCGCGGTAGCGGCCCATCACGACGCGTCGGCACCCACAAACGTCCGCCACAGAGCCGCGTACCGGCCCTCCAGCGCGAGCAGCTCCTCGTGCGTGCCGTCCTCGACGATCCTGCCGTGAGCTGAACCTCCCTCGGTCGCTCTCGCACCGCTCGGCCCTGGCGGGCCTCCCAGGCTTCGAACGACTGGCCGACGCGTCGGCACCCACAAACGTCCGCCACAGAGCCGCGTACCGGCCCTCCAGCGCGAGCAGCTCCTCGTGCGTGCCGTCCTCGACGATCCTGCCGTGGTCCATGACCACGACGCGGTCCGCGCGGGCGGCGGTGGTCAGGCGGTGGGCCACCACGAGCGTGGTGCGGCGGCCTGCGAGGCGGTCGGTGGCCTGGTTGACCTGGGCCTCGGTGGCCAGGTCGAGGGCGGCCGTCGCCTCGTCGAGGAGAAGGACGTCGGGGTCGACGAGTTCCGCACGGGCCAGGGCGATCAGCTGGCGCTGGCCGGCCGAGAGGTTGCGGCCGCGCTCCGCGACCTCGTGGAGGTAGCCGCCGTCGAGGGTCGCGATCATCTCGTGCGCGCCGACCGAGCGGGCCGCCGCTTCGACCTCGGCATCGGTGGCGTCCGGGCGGCCGTAGGCGATGGCGTCGCGGACGGTGCCCTGGAACAGGTACGCCTCCTGCGGCACGACGCCGAGGCGGTGCCGGTAGGAGGTGATGTCGAGGGTGCGCAGGTCCTGGCCGTCGACCGTGACCCGGCCGCCCGTGGGGTCGTAGAAGCGCGCCACGAGCTTGACGAGCGTCGACTTGCCGGCGCCGGTCTCTCCGACGAAGGCCACCGTCTGGCCCGCCGGGATGCTCAACTCGATGCCGCCGAGCGCCTCTTCGTCGTCGCCGTACGCGAAGTGCACGTCTTCGAAGGCGACCTCGCCGCGCAGGGAGAGCACTTCGAGGGGTTCGTCGGCGGACTTGGTGGAGGTCGGCTCCTGGAGGAGTTCCTGGATGCGGCCGAGGGAGACGGTGGCCTGCTGGTAGCCGTCGAAGACCTGGGAGAGCTGCTGGACCGGGGCGAAGAACAGGTCGATGTAGAGCAGGTACGCCACCAGGGCGCCGGTCGTGAGCGTGGCGTCGTCGACCCGTCCCGCACCCGCTATCAGCACGGCTGCGGCGGCCACGGACGACAGCAGCTGCACGAAGGGGAAGTAGATCGATATCAGCCACTGCCCCCGGATACGGGCCTTGCGATAGCTGTCGCTGCGCTCCGCGAACCGCCGGCCGCCGTCCCCCTCGCGCCGGAAGGCCTGCACGATCCGCAGCCCGGAGACGGACTCCTGGAGGTCGGCGTTCACCACCGACACCCGCTCACGGGCCAGTTCGTACGCCTTCACGCTCGCCCGGCGGAAGAAGAACGTCGCGACGATCAGCGGCGGCAGCGTGGCGAAGACCACGAGCGCCAGCTGCAGGTCGATCACCAGCAGGGCGACCATGATGCCGAAGAAGGTGACGACCGAGACGAACGCGGTGACCAGACCGGTCTGCAGGAAGGTCGAGAGCGCGTCGACGTCGGTCGTCATCCGCGTCATGATCCGGCCGGTCAACTCCCGCTCGTAGTAGTCGAGTCCGAGCCGCTGCAGCTGGGCGAAGATCTTCAGACGGAGCGAGTACAGGACCCGCTCCCCCGTGCACCCTGTCATCCGGGTCTCACCCCGCTGCGCCGCCCACTGCACCACCACGGCGAGCAGCGCCAGCAGCGAGGCCGACCAGACCGCGCCGAGGGCGAGCTTGGAGACGCCCTGGTCGATACCGTGCCGGATCATGATCGGCAGCAGCAGGCTCATGCCCGCGTCCACGGCGACGAGCGCCAGGCTGACCAGCAGCGGCAGCCCGAAGCCGCGCAGCAGCCGCTTCAGGCCGTACGACTCCTCCGGCCGCACCGCCTGTGCCTCGTCGATGTCCGGGGTGTCGTTCGCCGGGGGCAGCGCGTCGACCTCGGCAAGGAGTTCGGGGGTGGCGGGCATCCCGGCCAGCGCGGTGTCCTTGGGCTCGCGGTCGCCGGTCCACAGGCGGGGCGTCAGACCGCGCTCGGCGTCGAACTCGGCGTCCAGCTCGTCCCGTACCGAGGTGTCCTCGGCCGGTACGGAGGGCGGGGTGTGGCCGGGCGAGACGCCGCCGAGCTCGTCGGGGTCGGTGAGCAGACGGCGGTAGAGGGCGGACCGTTCCTGCAGTTCCTCGTGGGTGCCGATGTCGGCGAGGCGGCCGGCGTCGAGGACGGCTATGCGGTCGGCGAGATTGAGGGTGGAGCGGCGGTGCGCGATGAGCAGGGTCGTGCGGCCCTGCATGACCTGCTTCAGCGCCTCGTGGATCTCGTGCTCCACGCGGGCGTCGACGGCGGAGGTGGCGTCGTCGAGGACGAGCAGGCGCGGGTCGGTGAGGATCGCGCGGGCCAGGGCGACGCGCTGGCGCTGGCCGCCGGAGAGGGTCAGCCCGTGCTCGCCGACCTTGGTGTCGTAGCCGTCCGGGAGCTCGGTGATGAAACGGTCCGCCTGGGCGGCGCGCGCGGCGGCCTCGATCTGCTCGTCGGTGGCGTCGGGACGGCCGTAGGCGATGTTGCTGCGCACGGTGTCCGAGAAGAGGAAGGAGTCCTCGGGGACCAGCCCGATCGCGGCCCGCAGCGAGTCGAGGGTGAGCTCGCGGACGTCGTGGCCGCCGATGAGGACGGCGCCGTGGGTGACGTCGTAGAAGCGGGGCATCAACAGGGACACGGTCGACTTGCCGGAGCCGGAGGAGCCGACCACGGCGAGGGTCTCGCCCGGTCGGATCTCGAAGCTCAGCCCGTCGAGGACCGGGCGCTCGTGGTCGTACCCGAAGGACACGTCGTCGAACTCGACGGTCGCGGGTGCGTCGGCGGGAAGTTCCTTCGTCCCGTCCGTCATGGACGGCTGGGTGTCGATCAGCTCCAGGACGCGTTCGGTGCCGGCGCGCGCCTGCTGCCCGACCGTGAGGACCATGGCGAGCATGCGGACCGGCCCGACCAGCTGGGCCAGGTAGGTGGAGAAGGCGACGAACGTGCCGAGGGTGATGTGTCCACGGACGGCCAGCCAGCCGCCCAGCGCCAGCATGGCGACCTGGCCGAGCGCCGGGACGGCCTGGAGGGCCGGGGTGAACGTGCTGTTCAGCCGGATCGTGCGCAGGCGCCCCGCGAACAGCCGCCGCCCGACCTCCCTGAGCTTCCCGGTCTCCTGCTCCTCCTGCCCGAAGCCCTTCACCACGCGTACGCCGCTGACGGCGCCGTCGACCACACCGGCGACGGCGGCGGCCTGGGCCTGGGCGTACCAGGTGGCGGGGTGCAGCTTGGAGCGGCTGCGCTTGGCGATCCACCACAGAGCGGGGGCCACGGCGAGGGCGACCAGGGTCAGCGGCAGCGACAGCCAGGCCATGACCACGAGGGAGATCAGGAAGAGCAGGAGGTTCCCGATGGTCATCGGGAGCATGAACAGCAGGCCCTGGATCAGCTGGAGGTCGCTGGTGGCGCGACCGACGACCTGGCCGGTGGACAGCTCGTCCTGGCGGCGGCCGTCGAGCCGGGTGATCGTCTCGAACATCTCGGTCCGCAGGTCGTGCTGGACGTCGAGGGCGAGACGGCCGCCGTAGTAGCGGCGTATGTAGGTGGCGATGTACACGAGGACGGCGGCACCGAGCAGGGCGCCCGCCCAGGGCGCCATGTGGCGGCTGTGGTCGCCGATGACGTCGTCGATGATCACCTTGGTGACCAGCGGAACCAGCGCCAGGACGGCCATACCGGCGAGCGACGAGCCGAGGGCGAGGAGAACGTCCTTGGGGTAGCGCCAGGCGTATCCCGCCAGCCGTCGTGCCCATCCCCGTTGCGGTTCCACGCGGGTGCCCTCCGTCGCTCAGAAGTCCTGATCTACCGGAAGGCACCAACGCGTACGGGCGGCGATTTCATCCCGCCGCAACAAATCGGGGGACAAAGCGGAGGGGAGGATCAAAAACGGAGGAGACGATCACACACGTACCCGCAAGTAGTAGAACCGCGTCGTCTGCGCCGCGTTCTGGTTGTCGTCGCTCACCAGCAGTACCTTCAGACGGCCTTTCGAGTACCCGGTGACGGCCATTCCCTCGATGTTGTCGAGGAGGGGGTTGGGCTGGGGCTGCTTGGCCGTCGCTCCCAGTGACGGGCAGGTCACCATGTCCGTGAGCAGGGTCTTCCTGATCAGGCGTACGCCGGACTGGCCCGTGAGGTTCTCGGTGCCGCTGGTGTCCGTCGCGTGCCGCGGGTCGGCCAGGTAGAGGCGGACCGTGTTGCCGACGCCGGAGGTGAAGCCGCGCTCCAGGACGAGCAGGCGGCCGTCGGGCGTGGCCTGGACCTCCGGGACACCGAGACCGGAGTCGACCGGGTACGCGTACTGGGCGCCGAGCCGGAAGTGCCCGCCCTTCGTCCGCTCCCAGGTCTGGAAGCGGACGATGGTCGTGGAGTCGCCGGAGATCGCGTTCTCCATCGAGGCCAGGAGGGTGTGGCCGCCGGGGAGGAGGGTCAGACCCTCGAAGGTCTGGTTGGAGGTGGCGCGTCCCGCGGGGGCGACAAGGAGCGAGGACGGGACCGGGAGGCGGTCGAGGATCTTGCCGTCCGCGCTGTAGCGGCGGATGGACGGCTCGGTCTCCGAGGTGATCAGGCGGGTGCCGTCGCCGTCGACGACCAGTCCCTCGCTGTCGAGGGCGGCGCCCTTCTCGTCGGCGAGCGGGACGACGGACTTCGGCGCGAGGGTCTTCCGGTCCAGGCTGAAGAGGGAGGAGCGGTCCTCCAGCGCGGCGATCGAGCCGTCGCGGTCCACGGCGAGCGCGGAGAAGTTGCCGACGAAGGTGCCCTGGTACGTCGTCTTGTCGAGCGCGTCGGAGAAACGGTCGATGGAGACGGAGGGCGAACAGGCATTGCTGTTCTGGGCGTTGGCGGGCCCGGCGGCGGTCAGGCTGGTGGCCGCCGCCAGGGCCGCGGTGACTGTCGCGAGTACGGTTCTCAGGCGCATGGGCGTCACCGTAGGGCGGGTGGGTGACGGGCGGGAGACCGGCAGGGGTCAACTCGCGGCAGGGCCGGCCTGACAAATTCCCGTCGTCCGCCCGGAGGGCGGGCCGCGCGGCGTCATGGGGGTCCCCCCGCGCGAGGTCGTTCGAGCGTGGGGGAGGAGCCACGTGGGCGTTTCGGCAACGCGGCGAGCGTGCGTGCCAGACGCCGCGCGGCAGGCGGGAATTTGTCAGGCCGTCCCTAGATCCCTGTGGATCACCTTCGCCACACCCTGAATGGTGTTGATGCCATAGCTCATGGTGCTGTTGCCCCAGGTGAGCACCGTGATCATGTAGTCGTGGCCGCCGCCGTTGAAGGTGCCGAGGCTGTGCACCCGCCAGCCGTGCGTGGAGCGCTGCAGCCAGCCGTTCTTGACGTGGACCGACACCCCGGAGGGCGCTCCGTACGGTGTGCCCCAGCGCTGCGAGGAGATGACCTGGCTCATCAACTTCAGGATGTACGCACGGGAGTTGTCGCTCAGGACCGTGTTCTGCGCGGTGATCAGCTTGAGCAGCTTCTGCTCGTCGGTGACGTTGATCTGGGTCAGACCCCAGTAGCCGTTCGCGCCCGGCACGGTCTTCGTCATTCCGGCGGCGCTCAGGAAGCCCTTGATCTTCGTCAGGCCGAGCTGCTTCCAGAGCTTGCTGGTCGCGTCGTTGTCCGACTTGGTGATCATGGCCTTTGCAAGCGAGGTCTCGGTGTCGGTCAGATAGCGGTTGTGCTTCTTCGCGTCCCACAGCAGCGTGGCGAGGACGGTGACCTTGACGGCGCTGGCGGAGTCGTAGGACGAGGTGGCTCTGAGCGAACAAGTCGTGTTGGTGGAACGGTCGTAGAGGCCGACCGAGACGGTGCCCGTGCGGTTCGCGAGGGCGGCGGTGATGTCCTTCTGGAGTTTGGTGGCCAGGGCGGCCTTGGAGGACGTACAGCTGACGGTCGGTGTCGTGGCGGCCGCGGCGGGCGAGGCGGCCGCCACGACCGGTATGAGTACGCCGGCCGCGATGCCCGCACCGAGCACACGGGCGCGTCTGGATATGTGGTGAGTCATGGAGGTCCCCCGTCATCTTGATGGCGATGAGCGCACAGCGCACTCGTGGCGCACTCCTGGCGCGCTCACCTCTCTTGACTCACAGGAATGTCCGGAAGTTGTACGCGCGTTCGGTGATTGGCGGTCAACCTACCGCAGTGGCACGGGCGCTCTCGGCGCGGATGACGCCGCGATCACGCGGGCGCCGCGCTCCGTACTGGCGGACACGGGCTGAGGAGCTCGGTCCCGAACCTGTCAAGGACCGCGGGTTCCCCAACTGATTCACAGCTGTTGGCCAGGTTCGCCACAGCGCGCACTCACTCCCCCTTTGCACGATGCGCTCGTGACATCTGCCACCGATCCACTCCCCCACACCACCGAGACCGTGTCCGCCGACTGGCCGCCACCGGCGCCACCTGCGGCACCCCCGGACAAGGCGCCCCGCTGGTCGCTGCCCGCGCTGGTCGCGATCCTGGTCCTGGCGGCTGCCCTGTATGCCTGGAATCTCTCCGGCTCCAGCATGAACACCTTCTACAGCGGTGCCGTCTGGGCCGGCACGCAGAGCTGGAAGGCGTGGTTCTTCGGCTCGCTGGACCCGGGCAACTTCCTGACCGTCGACAAACCGCCGTTCGCGCTCATGGTCATGGGCCTGTCGTGCCGCGTCTTCGGCTTCGGCACCTGGCAGATGATGGCGCCGATGATCGTGGTGGCCCTCGCCACGATCTGGATCCTGCACTCCAGTGTGAAGCGGGTGTGGGGCCACGGCGCGGCAGCCGTCGCCGCGCTGGTGCTGGCGCTCACCCCGATCACCGTCGCGATCAACCGCGACAACAACCCCGACACACTCCTGGTGTTCCTCATGGTGGCGGGCGCGGCGCTCGCGTTCCGCGCCACCCGTGACGAGAAGCTGCTGCCGCTGCTCGGCTCGGCAGCCTGCTTCGGCCTCGCCTTCAACACCAAGCTGCTCGCGGGCTGGATCGCCCTCCCGGCCGTCTTCGCGCTCTACCTCTACGCGTCGAAGGCTCCCTGGGCGCGGCGCATCGTCAACCTGCTCCTTGCCGCGGCCGTGCTGGCCGTCTCCAGCTTCTGGTGGGCCGTCGCCGTCTCGCTGGTCCCGGCCTCCGACCGGCCCTACATCGGCGGCTCCACGGACGGCTCCGCCTGGGACCTGATCATGGGCTACGACGGCCTCGGCCGTGTCCTCGGCGGCGAGGGCAACGGCGGAGGCGGCGGTGGCGGAGGCGGCGGTGGCGGAGGCGGCGGTGGCGGAGGCGGCGGTGGCGGAGGCGGCGGCTTCTCCGGCTCCGCCGGCCTGGGCCGGATGTTCAACGACATCCTCGGCGGCCAGATCTCCTGGCTGCTGCCCTTCTCCGCGATCGCCCTGATCGGCGGCCTGGTGCTGTGCGGCCGGGCCCCGCGCACGGACCTCCGCCGGATGGCACTGGTCCTGTGGGGTGGCTGGACCGTCCTCCACTACGTCATCTTCGCGACCGCCCAGGGCACCATGCACCCCTACTACACGACCGCGCTCGCCCCGGGCATCGCGGTGCTGTGCGGCGGCGGTGGCGTGATGCTGCTGGACGCGTTCCTCGCCGACAAGCGCTGGGCGTGGGTCCTGCCGGCCGCCTTCGGCATCACCGGCATCTGGGCGATCGTCCTCCTTCGCCGAGCCTCCGGCTGGAACACCTGGCTGTGGCCGACGGTCGGCGTCCTGACGGTCGCCGGCATCGTGGGCATGCTGGTCTTCCGCTCCGGCAACCGGGCCCGGCTGCTGACGGCTTCGGTCGCGGCAGCGGCGGTCGCGGCGCTGGCGGGTCCGACGGCGTACGCCGCCTCGGAGCCGTTCGGCAGCACCGGCGGCGGCATGGGCGGCACCAACCCGACGGCCGGCCCCTCGACGGGCGGCGGCATGGGCGGACCCGGCGGTGGCGGCGGCAACCGGGGCGGCTTCCCGGGCGGCGGCGAGATGCCGGGCGGCACCCGACAGGGCGCCCGGAACAGCCAGGCCGGGGGCGGCATGCCCGGCGGGCAGCAGGGCCAGAACGGTGAACTGCCGGGCGGCGGTCAGATGACGCCGGGCGGCGGCAACGGCGAACTGCCCCAGCAGGGCAGCGGCCAGGCACCCCGCGGGACGGGCGACACCGGCGGCGGTACGGCCGGAACGCGCGGCGGCTTCGGCCGCGGTGGCATGGGCGGCGGCCCCCGCGGTATGGGCGGCGCGGACAGCGAGCTCATCTCGTACCTGAAGAAGCACCAGGACGGCGCCAAGTGGCTGCTCGCGGTGTCCAACTCGCAGAGCGCCGCCCAGATCGAGCTCAGCGCCAAGGAACCGGTCATCTCCATGTGGGGCTTCACCGGGTCCGACAACGCGATGACGGTCGCCAAGCTCAAGGAGCTGGTGAAGAAGGGCGAGCTGCACTACATCCAGATCGGCAGCGGGGGCATGGGCGGCGGCCCCGGCGGCGGCAACAACCTCAGCACCGAGGTGTCGAACTGGGTGAAGCAGCACGGCACGGCGGTCAAGGAGAGCGCGTACAGCAAGAGTTCGACGTCGAACGCGACCCCGAACACGAACTCCTCGTCCTCCTCGTCCTCCACGTCCCGGTCGAGCTCGTCGTCGCTCTACCGCCTGGACCCGTCGGACGTCAGCTGACCGACGGCCGACCGGCCGGCACCGGCACCGGCACCGGCACACACGGAACGGCCCCCGATCACCGCTCGGGGGCCGTTCCGCTGCATCAACTCGCGTAGAGACAGGCCGATTTGCCGTTACCGGTAACCCGATCGACACCTTTACTCTCTTTACCTGACAGCATGTCCATGCCACGCTCCCATCTGCCGCCTCCATTCAACCCGCGTAGATGGGACCCCCACATGCTGGCGACACGCACTCGCCGCTGGAAGTCGGTGGCCTGGGCCACCGCGGCCGTCCTGGTCGGCCTCACCGCCCCGGCCCTGACCGCGACTCCGGCCGGCGCCACGACCACCGACTACGACTCGACGTACTACAAGAACGCGATCGGCAAGACGGGGGCGAGCCTGAAGTCGTCCCTGCACACCATCATCAGCAGCCAGACGAAGATCTCGTACGACGCGGTCTGGAACGCGCTCAAGGTCACGGACCAGGACCCGAACAACAGCAACAACGTCATCCTGCTCTACAGCGGTGTCTCCCGCGCCAAGTCCCTCAACGGCGGCGACACGGGCGACTGGAACCGCGAGCACGTGTGGGCCAAGTCCCACGGCGACTTCGGCACCGCGACCGGCCCCGGCACGGACCTGCACCACCTGCGCCCCGCGGACGTGACGGTCAACAGCATCCGCGGCAACCTGGACTTCGACAACGGCGGCAGCACGGTCACCAACGGTGGCGGCAGCAAGGTCGACTCCGACTCCTTCGAGCCGCGCGACGCCGACAAGGGCGACGTGGCCCGCATGATCCTCTACATGGCGGTCCGCTACGACGGCGGCGACGGCTTCCCCGACCTGGAGCCCGACGAGAAGGTCAACAACGGCAGCAACCCGTACATCGGCAAGCTCTCGGTCCTCAAGCAGTGGAACGACGAGGACCCGCCGAGCGCCTTCGAGGAGAAGCGCAACCAGGTCATCTACGACACCTACCAGCACAACCGCAACCCGTTCATCGACCACCCGGAGTGGGTGGACGCGATCTGGTAGCCGATCAGCCGTCCAGATGCGTTGCCGCGAACATCCGCAGCACCGCCGGGAGTACGACCACTGAGGGCCCCCGCTGCGACAGTGCCTTCGCCAGGTCGGTCTCGAGCGTCTCGGGAGTCGTACGGACTCCCGGGACGCCGAACGACTCCGCCAGCGCCACATAGTCCGGCCGCGACAGCTCCGTCGCCGTCGCCTCGCCGAAGGCGTCCGTCATGTATTCGCGCAGGATGCCGTAGCCGCCGTCGTCGACGATCAGCCAGGTGACGTTCAGGTCGTACTGGCGGGCCGTCGCCAGCTCCGCGATGGAGTACAGGGCTCCGCCGTCGCCCGAGACGGCGAGGACCGGGCGGGTCGGGTCGGCCGCCGCGGCGCCGAGCGCTGCCGGGAAGCCGTAGCCGAGGCCGCCGGCGCCCTGGGCGGAGTGCAGGAGGTTGGGGCCGTTGGCGTCGAAGGCCGACCAGGCCCAGTACGCCAGGATCGTCATGTCCCAGAAGGACGGGGAGTCTGCGGGCAGGGCCCGGCGGACGGAGGTCAACACGTCCTGTTCCAGGGTCAGTTCCTGGGACTCGATGCGTTCGGCGACCTTCGACAGGACCGTCCTGACCCGCTCCGGTACCGAAGGATCCGTGCGCTCCGACACCGTCTCCAGCAGCGCCTGCAACGCCAGTCGCGCATCCGCGTGGATCCCCAGCGCCGGGTGGTTGGACTCCAGCTTGCCGAGGTCCGCCTCGATCTGGACGACCCGGCCGCGGGGCTTGAACGTGTGGTAGTTGGAGGAGAGTTCGCCCAGGCCCGAGCCGACCACCAGCAGGACGTCCGCGTCCTCCAGGAAGTCCGTCGTGTGCCGGTCCTCGATCCAGGACTGGAGGGACAGCGGGTGCTTCCAGGGGAAGGCTCCCTTGCCGCCCGGCGTCGTCACGACCGGAGCCTGCAACGCCTCCGCCAGCTGCCGCAGTTTGCCCGAGGCGTCGGCCCGTACCACTCCCCCGCCCGCGATGATCGCCGGACGGGCGGCGCGCGACAGCAGGTCGGCGGCCACCGCCGTCAGTTCGGGGCGCGGCACCACGTCCTCCGGCGTCGCGTCCACTCCCGTGACCACCGGCAGCGAGGTCTGCGCCAGCAGTACGTCCTGCGGGATCTCCACCCACACCGGGCCGTGCGGGGCGGTCAGGGCCGACTTCCAGGCCGCTGCGATCGCGGACGGAATCTGGGACTGGGTGCGGACCGTGTGGACCGACTTGACCACGCCCCGGAACGAGGCTGCCTGGTCCGGGAGTTCGTGCAGGTAGCCGTGCCTGCCGCCGCCCAGTCCCGCCGTCGGGATCTGGCTGCTGATCGCGAGCACGGGGGCGGAGGCCGCGGCCGCCTCCTGGAGCGCGGCCAGGGACGTCAGGGCTCCCGGGCCGGTCGAGAGGAGCAGCGGTGCCGCCTCGCCCGTGAGCCGGCCGTACGCGTCCGCCGCGAACCCCGCGTTGTTCTCCACCCGCAGGCCCACATACCGCAGCGCCGACCGGCGCAGCGCGTCGAACATGCCCAGCGCGTGCTGGCCGGGCAGCCCGAAGACCGTCGTCGCGCCGAGTCCGGCGAGCGTCTCCACGACCAGGTCTCCGCCGTTGCGGCCGGGAGGAGGGTTCAGAGCGGCGGAAATCTGCGCCGGGGTCGGGCGGAGTTCCAGGTCGTGGTCGTGGGTCACTTCGCGCGGGCCTCGGCAATCTGGCGGGACATGATCGTGGTCAGTTCGTACGCCGTGTGGGACGCGGCCACCGACGTGATCTCCGCGTGATCGTACGCGGGTGCCACCTCGACGACGTCCGCCGAGACCAGGTTGCAGGAGGCCAGGCCCCGCAGGATCTCCAGCAGCTCCCGCGAGGTCATGCCGCCCGCCTCCGGGGTCCCCGTGCCGGGCGCGTGCGCCGGGTCCAGGCAGTCGATGTCGATGGAGATGTAGAGGGGGCGGTCGCCGATGCGCTGCCGCAGCTGGTCGGCCACCTCGTCCACACCCCGCCGCATCACATCGGCCGACGTCACGATGCCGAAGCCCATCTTCTCGTCGTCGGCCAGGTCCTGCTTGCCGTACAACGGCCCCCGGATGCCCACGTGCGACAGCGCCGAGGTGTCGAGGATGCCCTCCTCCACCGCCCGCCGGAACGGCGTCCCGTGCGTGTACTCGGCGCCGAAGTACGTGTCCCAGGTGTCGAGGTGCGCGTCGAAGTGGAGCAGGGCGACCGGGCCGTGCTGCTTCGCGACGGACCTGAGCAGCGGCAGCGCGATCGTGTGGTCGCCGCCCAGGGTCATCAGCCGCGCGCCCGTCCCCAGCAGCTCGTCCGCCGCGGCCTCGACCGTCTCGACCGCCTCGTTGATGTTGAACGGGTTCACCGCGATGTCCCCGCCGTCCGCCACCTGCGCCAGCGCGAACGGGGACGCGTCCTGCGCCGGGTTGTAGGGCCGCAGCAGCCGGGACGCCTCGCGGATCGCGTTGCCGCCGAAGCGGGCGCCCGGCCGGTACGAGACGCCCGAGTCGAACGGCACGCCCACGACCGCGACGTCCGCACGCCCGACCTCGTCGAGGCGGGGCAGCCGGGCGAAGGTCGCGGGTCCGGCGTACCGCGGGATGCGGGAGGAGTCGACGGGGCCGCGGGGCGTCTCGTTGCTGCTCATGGAGTAATGCCTTCTTTCCTACGCTTCATCGCGTATGGAGCGATAAGTACTGCTTCTTGTACGACTCTACTGGGGAGCCGGGACCGGTTCGGACGCGAGTTCGGAGGTCCGTCCCGCGAGGCGCTCGCGCCAGGTGGCGAGGACGACCTCGTCCGTGGGCTTCGTCCCCAGGGAGACCGCCACATATGCGACGAGGGACGACAGAAGGCCGTAGTACACCGGCTCGTTGGCGAGGATGCCGTAGCCGGCCATCAGGCCGATGACCGCGAGGCCGCCGACGATCACCGAGGCGAGGGCGCCCTGCACGGTGCCGCGCTTCCACAGCAGCCCGCCGAGGATGGGGACGAGGAGCCCGCCGACCAGCAGGTTGTAGGCCACCGTCAGCGCCTCGACGACGTTGTTGAGCGCGATCGCCGTGCCGATCACCGCGAGGCCCATGATCAGGATGAAGGCGCGGTTGCCCTTCACCTCGTCGTGCTCGCCGTCGGACCCCCGTACGGCCCCTCGCAGCCGCGACCAGATGTCGTTGTTGGCCACGGTCGCGCAGGCGATCAGCGCGCCGGAGGATGTGGACATCACGGCGGCGAGCGCGGCGGCCAGTACCAACCCCCTTACGCCGACCGGGAGTTCGTCCTTGACGATGGTCGCGAAGGCGTCGTCCGGGCTACCGAGCTTCGGGTACAGCACCTTGGCGGCCGTACCGATGACGGCGCCGGCGAGGGCGTACGCGAGACAGTAGGTGCCCGCGACCGTGCCGCCCCACCTGGCCGTCGTGTCGCTGCGGGCGGTGAAGACGCGCTGCCAGATGTCCTGCCCGATGAGCATGCCGAACGTGTAGATCAGGACATAGGTGAAGATCGTCTCGCCGCCGATGCCCAGCGGGTCGAAGTACTCGGTGGGCAGCTTGGCCTTCATCTCGGAGAAGCCGCCGGCCTTGACGACCGCGATGGGCAGCAGGAGCAGCAGGACGCCGATCGTCTTCACCACGAACTGCACCATGTCGGTGAGCGTGATCGACCACATGCCGCCGAGCGTCGAATACGCGACGACGATCGAGCCGCCGAGGATGATCGCGACCGTGCGGTTCATGTCGAAGAGGACGTCGAAGATCGTGGCGTACGCGATGGTGGACGTCACCGCGAGCATGAGGGTGTACGCCCACATGACGACGCCCGAGATGACGCCCGCGCGGCCGCCGTACCTGAGGTCCAGCATCTCGGAGACGGTGTAGACCTTCAGGCGCGCGATGCGGGCGGAGAAGAAGACGGACAGGGCGAGCAGCCCGAGGCCGATGGTGAAGACCATCCAGGCGCCGGAGAGGCCGTACTGGTAGCCCAGCCCCACGCCGCCGATGGTGGATGCGCCGCCGAGGACGATCGCGGCCATGGTGCCGGAGTACATGGCGGGCCCGAGGCGGCGCCCCGCGACCAGGAACTCGCTCTTCGACCTGGCGCGGCGCATGCCCCACCAGCCCATGGCCAGCATTCCGGCCAGATAGACGACGATCACTGTGTAGTCGATGGCCACGGGGCCCTCCTTCGCTCGGTCTCGCCGGCGGGTGATGAGCACTGACACTAGGTGGCTGAAAAGCGACTGCGAAGTGTACGTTTCATCCATTCGAGCCGTACGGGGTGGAGGGAACGCACACCATGCCGGATTCCGCGGTTCCCGCCACGCCACCCACGCCACCCGTGCCTCTCTCGGCACTCCTGGCCCGTGAGGACCTGGCCCTGCGGCAGATCGCGGGGCCCACCGACCCGGGCATCGTCATCCACTGGGCGCACACCTCGGAGATGGCCGACCCGTACCCGTATCTGCTGGGCGGGGAGCTGCTGCTGACGGCAGGGGTCCATGTTCCGGAGGCCGCCGGTTCCGGCACGTACTTCGACGACTACGTGTCGAGGATCGTCGCGGCGGGCGGCGCGGCCCTCGGCTTCGGCCTGGCTCCCGTGCACGACTCGGTGCCGCGCGCGCTGGTGGCAGCGTGCGACGCGCACGAGCTGCCGCTCGTCGAGGTCCCTCCGCAGACCACGTTCTCCGGCATCGCCCGCGCCGTCTGGCAGCTGATGGCCCAGGCCCGCCTCGCCGAACTGCGCCGTGTGACGGAGGCCCAGCAGAGCCTCGCGGCGGCGGCCTCCCGCCCGGACCCGGTGCCGTCGGTGCTGCGGCAGCTGGCCCAGCGGGTGGGCGGCCGGGCGGTGCTGTACGGGCCGGAGGGGGCGGAGATCGCATCCGCGGGGCGTCCGGCGGAGCCCGGCGTCCGGGAGGCGCTGGCCGGGCTCGCGGCGGTCGTGCGCCCCTCCGGTCCGGGGACGCCCACCTCCGCCACCGACACGGCAGCCGGCACCCACCTCGCCGCCTACGCGCTCGGCGCCGGGCAGGGCTTCGTGCTGGGGATCGCCGCACCGCAGCGGGACCCGGGTGACCACACCATCGCCTCCGTCGCCGCCGTCCTGCTCTCGCTGCTCACCGGCGAGCACCAGAGCGGCACGGGGGCGGCACGGTCGTCCGCGCTGGTACGGCTGCTGCTGGGGACGCCGCCGGCCGACGTGGCCGCCCTCCTCGGGCCCGGGCCGTGGCTCGTGGTGCACGCCCGGCCGGATGCGCAGGCCCCCGACCCGGTGGCCGCCTCGGCGCTGGGCGCGGCCCTCGGGTCGCCGCTGGTCGACCTGGCGGACGACGTCGTACGGGTCCTGGTGCCGGCCGACCGCGAACCGGCCGCACAGCCGGGCTGGACGCTGGGCGTCAGCGCCGCCTCGTCCCCGTCCGGGTGGCCGTCCGCCGACACGCAGGCCGCCCGCGCGCTGGCCCGCGCCCGTGCCACCCGCGCGGCGCTGGTCCGGCACGGCGACCGGGCGGGCCTCGCCGACCTGGTGCCGTCCGACGAGGCCGCGGCCCATGCCCGTACGCTCCTCGCCCCGGTCGCGGGCACCCCCGCGCTGGCCGAGACCCTGCGCACCTGGCTGTCCCTGCACGGCAGTTGGGACCGTACGGCCGTCGCCCTGTCCGTCCACCGCAACACGGTCCGCCAGCGCATCGCCCGCTGCGCCGCGCTCCTCGACACGGACCTGGACGACCCGGACGTACGCATGGAGCTGTGGTTCGCGCTGCGGCAGGAGTAGATACGAGGGGAACAGGTACGGCAGCAATAGGTACGCAGGCCCATGTCGCTGAGTACGTGACTCGCGTCCCAGCGCGCCGGACGCCAGGGAATCGGACAGTCGCCTGCCTCACAATGGGTTTCATGCCGATACCCGGGACACCCAGCCGCGCCGAGCTCGTCGAGCACCTCGTGAAGACCCGCATCGCGGGCGACGTCGCCACCCCGCGCGAGAACAACCTCTCCCACTACCGCCAGCTCGCGAACGGCGTCCGCAACTTCTGGCTCGGCCTGGAACTCGGCGACCGGTGGACCGACGAGCAGGACGTGCTCGCGGTGATGGCGGAGCGGGTGGGGGTGAACGACGACCCCGAGTACCGGTACGGCCAGGACACCATCGATCCCGAGCTGACGGTGGGCGGTCTGGAGCGGATGGCGGCCCGGCTGCGCAAGGCGGCCGATGGGCAGCAGCGGGTGCTGTTCGCGACCGGCCACCCGGGCGGCCTGCTCGACGTGCACCGCGCCACGGCGGCCGCGCTGCGCTCAGCCGGCTGCGAGATCGTGGTGATCCCGGAGGGCTTGCAGACCGACGAGGGGTACGTCTGGCAGCTCGCGGACGTGGCGGTCCTGGAGCACGGCGCCACCCTGTGGCACACGCACTCCGGCGAGCCGATGAAGGCGATCCTCACGGCACTCGAGGAGGAGGGCCGCCCGCTGCCCGACCTGGTCGTGGCCGACCACGGCTGGGCGGGCTACGCCGGCCAGCACGGCGTCGACTCCGTCGGCTACGCCGACTGCAACGACCCGGCGCTCTTCCTCGCCGAGGCCGAGGGCACCGTACAGGTGACGGTCCCGCTCGACGACCATGTGCCGAGCCCACGCCACTACGACCCGATGACGGCGTACCTGCTGGCGGAGGCGGGCCTGCAGTGACCCGCCCAATGATCATCTTCCGACCGGGCGAAGGCAAGATCACCGCAATGCCTTGAGCGGCATACCGGTGCAGACGCCACACCGGCGAGTTCCCGGGCCCAGGTGCGAACCTGGGCCCACCCGCTTCTTGGGGAAGTCAACCTCGGCCCGCAGCCGTTCCAGCGCCTCACGCACGCGCGCGCAGAGCCGTGTGCCCGGCGAGGCCGCGCACGCCGAAGTCCTCGAGCACGCTGGGTTCGTTCCAGGCCGCCGCCACGGCGGGCTCGGCGAGCAGCTCGGAGACGGTGTCCGCCGCCTCGAGGAATGCGCCCCGGATCCGCCCGCCCCGCCAGTTCCACGATTCACTCATGGGCCCATCCCGGCGCGGCGGCGGGACCGTATCAACCGAGTTCGCGTGGGACCCGGACCAGCCCTTCCTGGATCACCGAGATGGCCAGCTGCCCGTCCTGGGTGTAGATACGGGCCTGG
Organism: Streptomyces sp. NRRL S-646; assembly: GCF_000720765.1. Taxonomy (GTDB): domain Bacteria; phylum Actinomycetota; class Actinomycetes; order Streptomycetales; family Streptomycetaceae; genus Streptomyces. The sequence continues at coordinate 282,263 of NZ_JODC01000015.1, read as the reverse complement.
CCGAGTCCGCGGCCGCCGTGGCTCGTCGGCGACTCCTGGTCGTAGAGCAGCCATTCGTCGGCGCGGAAGGGCCGGTGGAACCACATGGCGTGGTCGAGCGAGGCTCCGACCACGTCGCCGACGGCCCAGCCGCCCCGGCCGTGCGCGAGCAGCACCGAGTCGAGCAGGGTCATGTCCGAGACGTAGGTGGCGAGGACGACATGCAGCAGGGGGTCGTCGTCGAGCTTGCCGTTGGTGCGGAACCACACCTGGGAGTGCGGCTCCCGCGGCTCGCCGAACTTCCCGTACGGCGGCTCCTCGACGTAGCGCAGGTCGACGGCCTCGCGCGCCTCCAGGAACTTCTCCACCACCGCGGGGTCGAGGTGGCCGTAGCCGCGCAGCCGCTCGTGGGAGGTGGGCAGCGTGGCCGGGTCGGGCGCCGCGGGCATCGGCGTCTGGTGGTCGAGGCCGTCCTCGTCCGTCTGGAAGGAGGCCGACAGATGGAAGATCGGCTTGCCGTGCTGGACGGCGACCACCCGGCGGGTGGTGAAGGAGCGGCCGTCCCGGATGCGGTCGACCTGGTAGACGATCGGTGCGCCGGGGTCGCCGGGGCGCAGGAAGTACGCGTGCAGCGAGTGGGCGTGCCGGTCCGCGGGGACCGTGCGACCGGCGGCGACCAGCGCCTGGGCCGCGACCTGTCCGCCGAAGACGCGGGGAACGACGGCGGACCGGGACTGGCCGCGGAAGATGTCCTCCTCGATCTGCTCGAGGTCGAGCAGATCGAGGAGGCCCTGTAGTGCCTGGCTCATGGCAGACAGTTGTACCCGCCAGTGATTTCTTGGGGTTTCCTGGGCCTTACAGGCCCATGTCCTTGGCGATGATCGTCTTCATGATCTCGCTGGTGCCGCCGTAGATGCGGTTGACGCGGTTGTCCGCGTACAGGCGAGCGATCGGGTACTCGTTCATGAAGCCGTAGCCGCCGTGCAGCTGGAGGCAGCGGTCGATGACGCGGTGCGCGACCTCGGTGCAGAACAGCTTGGCGGAGGCGGCCTCGGCGGGCGTCAGCTCACCGGCGTCGAGGGCTTCGAGCGCGCGGTCGGCGACCGCTTCCGCGGCGTCCACCTCGGCCTGGCAGGCCGCCAGCTCGAACTTGGTGTTCTGGAAGGACGCGACGGGCTTGCCGAAGACGGTGCGCTCCTGGACGTACTCCTTGGCGAACCGCACGGCGGCCTTGGCCTGCGCGTAGGCACCGAAGGCGATGCCCCAGCGCTCGGAGGCGAGGTTGTGGCCCAGGTAGTAGAAGCCCTTGTTCTCCTCGCCGAGCAGGTCCTCGACCGGAACCTTCACGTCGACGAACGCCAGCTCGGCGGTGTCGGAGGTCTTCAGGCCGAGCTTGTCGAGCTTGCGGCCGATGGAGTAGCCCTCGGACTTGGTGTCCACGGCGAACAGGGAGATGCCGAAGCGGCGGTCCTCGGCGGTGGGCGCGGAGGTGCGGGCGCAGACGATCACACGGTCGGCGTGCACGCCGCCGGTGATGAAGGTCTTGGAGCCGTTGAGGACGTAGTGCGTGCCGTCCTCGCTCAGCTTGGCGGTGGTCTTCATGCCCGCGAGGTCGGAGCCGGTGCCCGGCTCGGTCATCGCCAGGGCCCACATCTCCTCACCGGAGACGAACTTCGGCAGGAAGCGCTTCTTCTGCTCGTCGCTGGCGAGCATCTTGATGTACGGCAGGCCGAGCAGCACGTGCACGCCGGAGCCGCCGAACTGCACGCCCGCGCGCGCGGTCTCCTCGTACATCACGGCCTCGAACTTGTACGAGTCGATGCCGGCGCCGCCGTACTCCTCGTCCACGCGGATGCCGAAGATGCCGAGCTCGGCGAGCTTGTAGTAGAAGTCGCGCGGCGCCTGGCCCGCGGCGAACCACTCGTCGTAGACAGGAACGACCTCGGCCTCGATGAAGGCCCGGAGGGTCTCCCGGAACGCCTCGTGGTCCTCGTTGAACACCGTACGGCGCACCGCCGGCCCCTCTCTGCGCCTAAACCGGCGCCGCTCTCGCGTACGTGGTTGCTCGCCGCCTGGGTTCCTCAATTGATGGTTGCGGCCCACAGTGGCTAAGCGCTTGCTCAGAAACAACCGTACCGGCGAGTACGAATGACGTCCAGAGGCCTCCAGCCGTAACGCTCGTCACTCCGCCGCGGCCGCCGCGAAGGCCCCCCGCGCCATCCGGTGCAGCAGCTCCGCCGTCGCCCCGCGGCCCGGGAGCGAGCCGGGGCGGCCCAGGTGCGGGGTCGAGTTCAGGAGGCCGAAGACCGAGTGCACGGCGGAGCGGGCGGCGGGTTCCGCGATACCCGGATAGACCTCCCTCAGCACCTCCACCCACAACTCGACGTACTGCCGCTGCAACTGCCGCACCAGCTTGCGGTCGCTGTCCCGGAGGCGGTCCAGCTCGCGGTCGTGCAGGGTGATCAGGGGGCGGTCGTCGAGCGCGAAGTCGATGTGCCCCTCGATGAGCGAGTCGAGGACCGCGTCCGCAGGACCACCGTCCGCCTCCGCCAGGCGCCGCTTGGCACCGGTCAGCAGCTGGCCGCTGATCCCCACCAGCAGCTCGGCGAGCATCGCGTCCTTGCCCGCGAAGTGGCGGTAGAGACCGGGGCCGCTGATGCCGACGGCGGCACCTATCTCGTCGACTCCGACCCCGTGGAAACCGCGCTCGGCGAAGAGCCGCGCGGCCTCCTTGAGGATCTGCTCGCGGCGGGTGGGGGCGTCGGTTCTGGTGGCCATGGAAGCAATTCTAGACAGGGAGGTTAGCGGTCGTTAACCTGAAGGAAATGGTTAACGCTCATTAACAGTCGACCACTGGGTGAGGGGACCGCAGGATGCACGAGGCACCGGAGCTGACGAGCGCGGCAGACCCCGCGTCGGAGGCCTGGCGGGCCAACGAGGCGGCGCACCGCGCGCTCGTCGAGGAGCTGCGCGGCAAGCTGGCCGCGGCCCGGCTCGGCGGCGGCGAGAAGGCGCGGGCCAGGCACACCGCGCGCGGGAAGCTGCTGCCGAGGGACCGGGTGGACACGCTGCTCGACCCGGGCTCACCGTTCCTGGAGCTGGCACCGCTGGCCGCCGACGGGATGTACGAGGGGGCCGCCCCGGCCGCCGGGGTCGTCGCGGGCATCGGGCGGGTCAGTGGGCGCGAGTGCGTGGTCGTCGCCAACGACGCCACCGTCAAGGGCGGCACGTACTACCCGATGACCGTGAAGAAGCACCTGCGCGCCCAGGAGGTGGCCCTGGAGAACCACCTGCCGTGCATCTACCTGGTCGACTCCGGGGGCGCCTTCCTGCCCATGCAGGACGAGGTCTTCCCGGACCGGGAGCACTTCGGGCGGATCTTCTACAACCAGGCGCGGATGTCCGGAGCGGGGATCCCGCAGATCGCCGCGGTCCTCGGGTCGTGCACGGCCGGCGGGGCGTATGTCCCGGCGATGAGCGACGAGGCGGTCATCGTCCGCAACCAGGGCACGATCTTCCTTGGCGGGCCGCCCCTGGTGAAGGCCGCCACCGGTGAAGTGGTGACCGCCGAGGAGCTGGGCGGCGGCGAGGTGCACTCCCGGGTCTCCGGCGTGACGGACCACCTGGCCGAGGACGACGCGCACGCGCTCAGGATCGTGCGGAACATCGCCGCCACGCTCCCCGCGCGCGGGGCACTGCCCTGGGAGGTCGCGACGGTCGCAGAGCCCAAGGTGGATCCGTACGGCCTCTACGGCGCGGTGCCGGTCGATCCCCGCACCCCGTACGACGTCCGCGAGATCATCGCGCGCGTGGTGGACGGCTCCCGTTTCGCGGAGTTCAAGGCGGAGTTCGGGCAGACCCTGGTCACCGGGTTCGCCCGGATCCACGGCCACCCGGTCGGGATCGTCGCCAACAACGGCATCCTGTTCTCCGAGTCCGCCCAGAAGGGCGCCCATTTCATCGAGCTCTGCGACCAGCGCGGCATTCCGCTGGTGTTCCTGCAGAACATCTCGGGCTTCATGGTCGGCAGGGACTACGAGGCGGGCGGCATCGCGAAGCACGGCGCGAAGATGGTGACGGCCGTGGCCTGCACCCGCGTGCCGAAGCTGACGGTCGTGGTCGGCGGCTCGTACGGCGCGGGCAACTACTCGATGTGCGGGCGGGCCTACTCGCCCCGCTTCCTGTGGATGTGGCCCGGCGCCAAGATCTCCGTCATGGGCGGCGAGCAGGCCGCCTCCGTCCTCGCGACCGTCAAGCGTGACCAGCTGGAGGCGCGGGGCGAGGAGTGGCCCACGGAGGACGAGGAGACCTTCAAGGCGCCGATCCGGCAGCAGTACGAGCGCCAGGGCAACGCCTACTACGCCACCGCCCGCCTCTGGGACGACGGCGTGATCGACCCGCTGGAGACCCGCCAGGTGCTGGGACTCGCGCTGACCGCCTGTGCCAACGCGCCGCTGGGTGAGCCCCAGTTCGGCGTCTTCCGGATGTGAGGAGGGGACCCATGTTCGACACAGTGCTCGTGGCCAACCGGGGCGAGATCGCCGTCCGCGTGATCCGTACGCTCCGCTCGCTGGGCGTGCGCTCGGTGGCCGTCTTCTCCGACGCCGACGCCGACGCACGGCACGTCCGGGAGGCAGACACGGCGGTACGGATCGGTCCGGCGCCCGCAGCCGAGAGCTATCTGTCGGTGGAGCGGCTGCTGGAGGCCGCCGCCCGCACCGGCGCCCAGGCCGTCCACCCCGGATACGGCTTCCTCGCGGAGAACGCCGGCTTCGCGCGCGCGTGCGCAGACGCGGGGCTCGTCTTCATCGGGCCGCCCGCGGAGGCCATCTCCCTCATGGGCGACAAGATCCGCGCCAAGGAGACGGTGAAGGCGGCCGGGGTGCCGGTCGTCCCCGGGTCCAGCGGCAGCGGGCTCTCCGACACCCAACTCGCCGACGCCGCCCGGGAGATCGGCATGCCGGTGCTGCTGAAGCCGTCGGCCGGCGGCGGCGGCAAGGGCATGCGGCTGGTGCGGGAGGCGGAGAGGCTGGCGGACGAGATCGCCGCCGCCCGCCGCGAGGCCCGCGCCTCCTTCGGCGACGACACGCTCCTCGTGGAGCGGTGGGTGGACCGGCCCCGGCACATCGAGATCCAGGTGCTGGCGGACGGCCACGGGAACGTGGTGCACCTGGGTGAGCGCGAGTGCTCGCTGCAGCGCCGGCACCAGAAGATCATCGAGGAGGCGCCCAGCGTGCTCCTCGACGAGGAGACCCGGGCCGCGATGGGCGAGGCGGCGGTCCAGGCGGCCCGCTCGTGCGGGTACCGGGGCGCGGGCACGGTGGAGTTCATCGTGCCGGGCGGCGACCCGTCCTCGTACTACTTCATGGAGATGAACACCCGGCTCCAGGTGGAGCACCCGGTCACCGAGCTGATCACAGGCCTCGACCTGGTGGAGTGGCAGCTGCGAGTGGCGGCCGGTGAGCAACTGCCGTACAAGCAGGGCGACATCACGCTGACCGGGCACGCGATCGAGGCGCGGGTGTGCGCGGAGGACCCGGCGCGTGGGTTCCTCCCCTCCGGCGGCACGGTGCTGCGGCTCCACGAGCCCCGGGGCGAGGGCGTGCGCACGGACTCCGGGCTCAGCGAGGGCACGGAGGTCGGTTCGCTGTACGACCCGATGCTGTCGAAGGTGATCGCGTACGGGCCGGACCGGGAGACGGCGATCCGGAAGCTGCGGGCCGCCCTTGCGGAGACGGTGACGCTGGGCGTGCAGACCAACGCCGGGTTCCTGCGGCGGCTGCTGGCCCATCCGGCCGTCGTCGCGGGCGAGTTGGACACCGGGCTGGTGGAGCGGGAGGTGGACGGCCTCGTCTCCGCGGACGTGCCGGAGGAGGTGTACGAGGCGGCGGCAGCCGTGCGGCTGGAGGCCCTGGAGCCTCGCGGAGAAGGCTGGACCGACCCGTTCTCCGTGCCGAGCGGCTGGCGGCTGGGCGGGGTGCCGAAGCCCGTCGGCTTCCACCTCCGGGTGCAGGACCCCGTGGAGTACGTGCCGCGCGGCAGCCACACCCTCACCGACGACACCGTCTCCGTCACCCTCGACGGCGTCCGCCACACCTTCCACCGCGCCGCCGACTGGATCGGCCGCGACGGCGACGCCTGGCACGTGCGCGACCACGACCCGGTCGCCGCGTCCCTCACGGGCGCGCGGCACGCGGGCGCCGACTCGCTCACCGCACCGATGCCCGGCACGGTCACGGTGGTGAAGGTCGCCGTCGGTGACGAGGTGAGCGCCGGCCAGAGCCTGCTGGTCGTCGAGGCGATGAAGATGGAGCACGTCATCTCCGCCCCGCACGCCGGCACCGTCGCCGAACTGGACGTCACGCCGGGCACGACGGTCGCCATGGACCAGGTGCTCGCCGTCATCACGCCGGTCGAGAACTCGGCGGAGGAGGAGAAATGACGCTGCCCATGGCCGTACCGGCCCCCGGTCTGCCGGCCCGCGTCCGCATCCACGAGGTCGGCGCCCGTGACGGCCTGCAGAACGAGAAGTCGACGGTGCCGACGGAGGTGAAGGCGGAGTTCGTCCGCCGCCTGGCCGAGGCGGGGCTCACGACGATCGAGGCGACGAGCTTCGTGCATCCGAAGTGGGTGCCCCAACTCGCCGACGCGGAGCAGCTGTTCCCGCAGATCAGCGATCTCCCGGTGGACCTCCCGGTTCTCGTCCCCAACGAACGCGGCCTGGATCGCGCGCTGGCGCTCGGCGCCGGTCGCGTCGCGGTGTTCGCCAGCGCCACCGAGTCCTTCGCCAAGGCCAACCTCAACCGCACGGTGGACGAGGCGCTGGCCATGTTCGAGCCGGTGGTGGCCCGCGCCAAGTCCCAGCAGGTCCATGTCCGCGGCTACCTCTCCATGTGTTTCGGCGACCCCTGGGAGGGAGCGGTCCCGATCCCGCAGGTGGTCCGGGTCTGCAGGGCGCTGCTCGACATGGGCTGCGACGAGTTGAGCCTCGGTGACACCATCGGGGTGGCGACCCCGGGCCACGTACGCGCCCTGCTGACCGAACTCGACGTCCCCGTCGAGAAGGTGGGCGTCCACTTCCACGACACCTACGGCCAGGCCCTCGCCAACACCCTGGCCGCCCTCCAGCACGGCGTCACCACGGTCGACGCCTCCGCCGGCGGGCTGGGCGGCTGCCCGTACGCCAAGTCCGCCACCGGAAATCTCGCCACCGAAGACCTCGTGTGGATGCTTCAGGGCCTCGGCATCGACACCGGAGTCGACCTCGGCCGCCTCGTCGCCACCAGCGTGTGGATGGCCGAACAACTGGGCCGACCCAGCCCGTCCCGCACCGTCCGCGCCCTCTCCCACCAGGAGCAGTGATCACAGCCATGGACTACCGACTCTCACCCGAGCTGGAGGAACTCCGCCGCACCGTCGAGGAGTTCGCACACGACGTCGTGGCGCCCAAGATCGGCGAGTTCTACGAGCACCACGAGTTCCCGTACGAGATCGTCCGCGAGATGGGCCGCATGGGCCTGTTCGGGCTGCCGTTCCCGGAGGAGTACGGCGGTATGGGCGGCGACTATCTGGCGCTGGGCGTGGCGCTGGAGGAGCTGGCCCGCGTGGACTCGTCCGTGGCCATCACCCTGGAGGCCGGTGTCTCCCTGGGCGCCATGCCGATCCACCTCTTCGGTACGGAGGAGCAGAAGCAGCAGTGGCTGCCCCGCCTCTGCTCCGGCGAGATCCTCGGCGCCTTCGGCCTCACCGAGCCGGACGGCGGCAGCGACGCCGGAGCCACCCGTACGACGGCCCGGCTGGACGAGGAGACGAACGAGTGGGTGATCAACGGCACGAAGTGCTTCATCACCAACTCGGGCACGGACATCACGGGCTTGGTCACGGTCACGGCGGTCACCGGTCGCAAGCCGGACGGCAAACCGCTGATCTCCTCGATCATCGTGCCGTCCGGCACCCCGGGCTTCACGGTGGCGGCCCCGTACTCGAAGGTCGGCTGGAACGCCTCGGACACCCGTGAGCTGTCCTTCTCGGACGTCCGCGTCCCGGCGGCCAACCTGCTGGGCGAGAAGGGCCGCGGTTACGCCCAGTTCCTGCGCATCCTCGACGAGGGCCGGATCGCCATCGCGGCTCTCGCGACCGGGCTGGCCCAGGGCTGTGTGGACGAGTCGGTGAAGTACGCGAAGGAACGGCACGCCTTCGGCCGCCCGATCGGCGCGAACCAAGCGATCCAGTTCAAGATCGCCGACATGGAGATGAGGGCCCACACGGCCCGACTCGCCTGGCGTGACGCGGCCGCCCGGCTGGTGAGCGGCGCCCCCTTCAAGAAGGAGGCCGCGCTCGCCAAGCTCCACTCCTCCACGGTCGCCGTCGACAACGCGCGCGAGGCCACGCAGATCCACGGCGGCTACGGCTTCATGAACGAGTACCCGGTGGCCCGTATGTGGCGCGACTCCAAGATCCTGGAGATCGGCGAGGGCACCAGCGAGGTCCAACGGATGCTGATCGCAAGGGAGTTGGGACTGGCCGGCTGACCACAGCGATGGTGCCACGGCTCCGGCGCACAGGCTGCTGACAGGTTCGGGACCGAAACGCCCCCACCCCTGGACATCGAGTGAGGTTAGGCTAACCTACCTTCGAAGTTGTCCGGCGGGCGCTCCGCCCCGTTCCCCGTTCGAAAGCAGCCTCAGCATGCTCAACGCCAGAGCCACCCACCTGACCCGACGCGGCATCCTCGCCGCGGGCGGCGCCCTCGGCCTCGGGGCCGCGCTCGCGGCCTGCGGCGACGACGACGCGAAAAGCGGCGGCTCCGGCAACGGGACGACCGCCGCCAAGTCCGGCCCCTGGTCGTTCAAGGACGACCGCGGCACGACGGTGAAGCTCGACGAAGTGCCCGCGAACATCGTCGCGTTCACGGGTGTCGCCGCCGCGCTCCACGACTACGGCATCAGCGTCAAGGGCGTCTTCGGCCCGACCAGGACCGCGGACGGCAAGCCCGACGTCCAGGCCGGCGACATGGACATCAGCAAGGTCACGATCCTCGGCAACGTCTGGGACCAGTTCAACGTCGAGAAATACGCGGCCCTCGCGCCCGACGTCCTCATCTCCACGATGTTCGACGACGCCGGCACGCTCTGGTACGTCCCCGAGGCCTCCAAGGACAAGATCGCCAAGCTGGCTCCCAGCGTCGGCATCTCCGTCTACGACCGCCAGCTGACCGAGCCGCTGCAGCGCATGTGGGCGCTCGCGGAGTCGCTCGGCGCGGACATGAAGGCGGCGAAGGTCACCGAGGCGAAGAAGAAGTTCGAGGCGGCCGCCGCCCGGCTGCGCAAGGCCGCGAAGGCCAAGCCCCACATCAAGGTGATGGCGGGTTCCGCGAGCGACGCGCTCTTCTACGTCTCCGGCACGAACCTCTCGATCGACCTGGAGTACTTCAAGGCGCTCGGCGTGAACTTCGTCGAGCCGCCGGAGAAGGCGAAGGCCAAGGGCGGCGGCTGGTTCGAGTCGCTGAGCTGGGAGAACGTCGACAAGTACAAGGCCGACATCATCATGATGGACGACCGGTCCTCGACCATCCAGCCGGCCGACATCACCAAGGCCACGTGGAAGAAACTGCCGGCGGTGAAGGCGGGGCAGGTCATCTCTCGGTCGCCCGAGCCGATCCTGTCCTACGACAAGTGCGTGCCGCTGCTTACCAGTTTGGCCGAGGCCCTCGAGAAGGCAAAGAAGGTCGGCTGAGAGGGAGCTCCACCTCGTGGGCGACTGCGGGCCCGTTGTGGCTGGTCGCGCAGTTCCCCGCGCCCCCTAGGGAGGCCGCCCATCTCCACGCCTACGACCTGACGATGATTCAGGAGCCGTGATGACGACCACCGTAGCCGCCCCGTTCCGTTTCTTTTCCCTTCAGGTCGTGCGGACGAGGCGGCTCGGGCCGTCTCTGGTCCGGGTGACCCTCGCCGGGGAGGACCTGCAGTACTTCTTCTCCGACGGACGTGACCAGTCCCTGTCGCTCTTCCTGCCGCAACCAGGCCAGAGCGAGCCGGCCGTACCGTACGAACTCGGCGACGGCTGGTGGCAGGCCTGGCGTGAACTGCCCGACGACGTACGGGCCGTGATGCGGTCGTACACACTGCGGAGCCTGCGCCGCGACCCCGACGAGATCGACATCGACTTCGTCCTGCACACCCCGGCCGGTCCCGCCTCGCGATGGGCCGCGAAGGCCGCCGCCGGTGATCGTGTCGTGTTGCTCGGGCCCGCCGTCGCGGACAACCGCGCGATCCGCTTCCGGCCGCCCGCGGACACCGATCTGATGCTGATCTGGGGGGACGAGACCGCCGTTCCGGCCGTCTCGGCGATCCTCGAGTCGCTGCCGGCCGGCACCCGTGCCCGGGTCTGGCTGGAGGTGCACGACGCCGGGGACATCCAGGACCTGGTGACCGAGGCCGACGCCGAGATCACCTGGCTGGTCCGGGACGCAGGCGGCGTCGAGGGGTCCCCCATGGCCCTCGACGCCCTGCGCACCGCTCAACTCCCGCTCGCCGAACACCCGTACGCCTGGATCGCGGGCGAGAGCGGATGCGTGAAGCAGCTGCGGCGGCGCCTCGTCGGGGAGTGCGGCATCGACCGGCGGCGGGTCACCTTCGTCGGGTACTGGCGACGGGGCCTGAGCGAGGAGCAGTTGCGCGAGCAGGAGTGACGGCGGTCACGGGAGGGGCGGGATTGAACCCAAGCGACTTAGGTTAGGCTTACCTAAGTTAATCGGGCAGCTTCGCCCCTCCCCCGCCCGCACGGACTGTCCCCACCGGAGGACCCCCAATGCGCTCGCACCTGCTCAATGACCTGACCGCGGAGCACTACCGCCGCTCCGTGACCGAAGGAGTCGAGCGGGTGGCGGCCAAACTCGCCACCACCGACCGTCCGTTCACCGGTGTCACCGTCGACGCCCTCGCTCCCCGGATCGACGCCATCGACCTCGACCGGCCGCTGGGCGACACCGTCGCGGTCCTGGACGAGCTGGAGGACGTCTACCTCCGCGACGCGGTCTACTTCCACCACCCCCGCTACCTCGCCCACCTCAACTGCCCGGTCGTCATCCCGGCGGTGCTCGGTGAGGCCGTCCTGTCCGCCGTCAACTCCTCCCTGGACACCTGGGACCAGTCGGCCGGCGGCACCCTGATCGAGCGCAGGCTCATCGACTGGACGACCGCCCGTATCGGCCTCGGCCCCGCAGCGGACGGCGTGTTCACCTCCGGCGGCACCCAGTCCAATCTGCAGGCGCTGCTGCTGGCCCGGGAGGAGGCCAAGACGGACACCCTTGCCAAACTGCGTGTCTTCGCCTCCGAGGTCAGCCACTTCAGCGTGAAGAAGTCCGCGAAACTGCTGGGCCTCGGCCAGGACGCGGTGGTCTCCGTCCCCGTCGACCACGACAAGCGGATGCAGACCGTCGCCCTCGCCCGTGAGCTGGAGCGCTGCAGGAAGGACGGCCTGGTCCCCATGGCCGTCGTCGCCACCGCGGGCACCACCGACTTCGGCTCCATCGACCCGCTGCCCGAGATCGCCGAGCTGTGTGCCCAGTTCGGCGCCTGGCTGCACGTGGACGCGGCGTACGGCTGCGGACTGCTCGCCTCGCTCAAGTACCGGGACCGCATCGACGGCATCGAGCGTGCCGACTCGGTCACGGTCGACTACCACAAGTCCTTCTTCCAGCCGGTGAGTTCGTCCGCCGTACTGGTGCGGGACGCCTCGACCCTGCGCCACGCCACGTACCACGCGGAGTACCTCAACCCGCGCCGCATGGTGCAGGAACGCATCCCCAACCAGGTCGACAAGTCCCTGCAGACCACCCGCCGCTTCGACGCCCTCAAGCTGTGGATGACGCTGCGCGTGATGGGCGCCGACGGTATCGGTCAACTCTTCGACGAGGTATGCGAGTTGGCCGCCGAGGGCTGGAAGCTGCTCGCCGCCGACCCGCGCTTCGAGGTCGTCGTGGAGCCCACCCTCTCCACCCTCGTCTTCCGTTTCGTCCCGGCCGCCGTCACCGACCCGGCCGAGATCGACCGCGCCAACCTGTACGCCCGCAAAGCCCTGTTCGCCTCCGGTGACGCGGTGGTCGCGGGCACCAAGGTGGGCGGCCGCCACTACCTGAAGTTCACCCTGCTCAACCCCGAGACGACGACCGAAGACATCGTCGCCGTCCTGGACCTGATAGCCGGCCACGCCGAGCAGTACCTGGGAGAGTCCCTTGACCGCGCGTCCTGAAAACCCGACCGGAACCCATGACTTCGTCGGGATCGGGCTCGGCCCGTTCAACCTCGGCCTGGCCTGTCTGACCGAGCCGATCGCCGAGCTCGACGGGGTCTTCCTGGAGTCGAAGCCGGACTTCGAGTGGCACGCGGGCATGTTCCTGGACGGCGCCCACCTTCAGACCCCGTTCATGTCGGACCTGGTCACCCTCGCCGACCCGACCTCGCCGTACTCCTTCCTCAACTATCTGAAGGAGAAGGGCCGGCTGTACTCGTTCTACATCCGGGAGAACTTCTACCCCCTGCGCGTCGAGTACGACGACTACTGCCGCTGGGCCGCGAACAACCTGAGCAGCGTCCGCTTCAGTACGACGGTCACCGAGGTGACGTACGACGAAGGGTCCGAGCACTACCTGGTCCGCACCGAGGCCGGAGACGTGTACCGCGCCCGCCACCTCGTCCTCGGCACGGGCACCCCGCCGTACATCCCCGAGTCCTGCCAGGGCCTGGGCGGCGACTTCATCCACAACTCCCGCTATCTGCAGCACAAGGCGGAGTTGCAGCGCAAGGAGTCGATCACGCTGGTCGGCAGTGGCCAGTCCGCCGCCGAGATCTACTACGACCTGCTCAGCGAGATCGACGTCCACGGCTACCGGCTGAACTGGGTCACCCGCTCCCCGCGTTTCTTCCCCCTCGAATACACCAAGCTCACGCTGGAGATGACCTCCCCGGAGTACATCGACTACTACCGGGAGCTGCCGGAGGCCACCCGCTACCGGCTCACGGCCGAGCAGAAGGGCCTGTTCAAGGGCATCGACGGCGACCTGATCAACGAGATCTTCGACCTGCTCTACCGGAAGAACCTCGGCGGCCCCGTGCCCACGCGTCTGCTCACCAACTCCTCGCTGAACAGCGCACGTTACGAGAACAGCGCGTACACCCTCTCCTTCCGTCAGGAGGAGCAGGAGAAGGAGTACGAGATCGAGTCCGAGGGGCTGATCCTGGCGACCGGATACAGGTACGCCGAGCCGGAGTTCCTGAAGCCCGTACGCGACCGGCTGCTCTACGACTCGCACGGCAACTTCGACGTCGCCCGCAACTACTCCGTCGACACCACCGGGCGGGGCGTCTTCCTGCAGAACGCCGGTGTGCACACCCACAGCGTCACCAGTCCCGACCTGGGCATGGGCGCCTACCGCAACAGCTACATCGTCCGCGAGCTGCTCGGCACCGAGTACTACCCGGTCGAGAAGACCATCGCGTTCCAGGAGTTCACCGCATGAGCCCGACGACCTTCACCTTCCGCCCTCTCGACCCGCTGACCGACGCCGAACTCCTGCACGGCTGGGTCACCCATCCCAAGGCCGCCTTCTGGATGATGCAGGACGCGAAACTGGAGGACGTCGAGCGCGCCTACATGGAGATCGCGGCCGACGAGCACCATCACGCGCTGCTCGGGCTCGACAGGGACGGCGAACCTGCCTTCCTGATGGAGTACTACGACCCCGCCCACCGTGAGCTGGTCGGCCTCTACGAGCCGCAGCCGGGCGACATCGGCATGCACTTCCTGACCCCCGCCACCGACACGCCCGTGCACGGCTTCACCCGGTCCGTCATCACCGCGGTGATGGCGCGCCTCTTCGAGGACCCGGCGGTGCGGCGGGTCGTCGTCGAACCGGACGTATCCAACACGGCCGTCCACGCCTTGAACGATGCCGTCGGGTTCGTGCCCGAACGGGAGATCCAGAAGCCGGAGAAGAGGGCGCTGCTGAGCTTCTGCACCCGGGAGCGATTCTTCGTCACGACGGGGGTGCCCGCATGACCCTCGCCGACGCCGTGGCCCACCTCTCCCCCGAACGGTGGGAGCAGGCCAACCGCCTCCTGGTCCGCAAGGCCCTCGCCGAGTTCGCGCACGAGCGCCTGATCACGCCGGAGCAGCAGGACGGCCGCTACGTCGTCCGCAGCGACGACGGCCTGACCCGGTACACCTTCACCGCCGTGATCCGCGCCCTCGACCACTGGCAGATCGACGCCGCCTCGATCACCCGCACCCGCGACGGCGCCGAACTCCCCCTCGCCGCCCTGGACTTCTTCATCGAGCTGAGGACGGCACTGGGCCTGAGCGACGAGATCCTCCCCGTCTACCTGGAGGAGATCTCCTCCACCCTCTCCGGCACCTGCTACAAGCTCACCAAACCACAGATCCCGGCCGCCGAGCTGGCGCGATCCGGCTTCCAGGCCATCGAGACCGGTATGACCGAGGGCCACCCCTGCTTCGTCGCCAACAACGGACGGCTCGGCTTCGGCATGCACGAGTACCTGTCGTACGCCCCCGAGACCGCAAGCCCGGTCCGTCTGGTGTGGCTGGCAGCGCACAGGTCGCGCGCTGCCTTCACGGCGGGTGTCGGGATCGAGTACGAGACCTTCGTACGGGAGGAGCTGGGTGAGCAGACCGTCGAGCGGTTCCACGGCATCCTGCGCGAGCAGGACCTGGACCCCGCCGACTACCTCCTCATCCCCGTCCACCCCTGGCAGTGGTGGAACAAGCTCACCGTCACCTTCGCCGCCGAGGTCGCCCGCCGGCACCTGGTGTGCCTGGGCGAGGGCGACGACGAGTACCTGGCCCAGCAGTCCATCCGCACCTTCTTCAACAGCTCGCACCCCGAGAAGCACTATGTGAAGACGGCCCTGTCGGTCCTCAACATGGGCTTCATGCGCGGACTGTCGGCCGCCTACATGGAGGCCACCCCCGCCATCAACGACTGGCTGGCCCAGCTCATCGAGGGCGACCCGGTGCTGAAGTCCACCGGCCTGTCGATCATCCGCGAGCGGGCCGCCGTCGGCTACCGGCACCTGGAGTACGAGAAGGCGACGGACCGCTACTCGCCGTACCGCAAGATGCTCGCGGCCCTGTGGCGCGAGAGCCCGGTCCGCGGCCTCCGGGACGGAGAGTCGCTCGCCACCATGGCCTCCCTCGTCCACGTCGACCACGAGGGTGCGTCCTTCGCGGGCGCGCTGATCGAGCGGTCGGGCCTCGCGCCGACGGAGTGGCTGCGACACTACCTGCGGGCGTACTTCACGCCCCTCCTGCACAGCTTCTACGCCTACGACCTGGTCTACATGCCGCACGGCGAGAACGTGATCCTGGTGCTGAGGGACGGGGTCGTGCAGCGCGCGATCTACAAGGACATCGCGGAGGAGATCGCCGTCATGGACCCGGACGCGGTGCTGCCGCCGACGGTCGAGCGGCTGCGCGTCGACGTCCCCGACGACAAGAAGCTCCTGTCGATCTTCACGGACGTCTTCGACTGCTTCTTCCGCTTCCTCGCCGCGAACCTCGCCGACGAGGGAATCCTGGAGGAGGACGACTTCTGGCGGACGGTCGCGGAGGTCACCCGCGAGTACCAGGCGTCGGTGCCCGAACTCGCCGAGAAGTTCGAGCGGTACGACATGTTCGCCCCGGAGTTCGCGCTGTCCTGCCTCAACCGGCTCCAGCTGCGCAACAACAGGCAGATGGTCGACCTGGCCGACCCTGCAGGGGCCCTTCAGCTGATCGGAACCCTCAAAAATCCCGTCTCGGGGTTCTGATCAAGACGGACGGGCACCCCGGAGTACGGTCCTCCGGGGTGCCCATCCAGCATGTTCAGGCTACTTCGGCGGCCACGGGACCTGCGGCGACCGGTAGTAGCTGATCCCCAGCGCGTCCCACCGCGGGCCCTGCGCCGCGAGCCGCACCTTGTACGTGTCCCAGTCGTGGGTGGACGCGGGCGACCAGCCGAGCTCGGCGACTCCGGGCAGCCTCGGGAAGGTCATGTAGTCGATGTCGGCGTCCGTCACGATCGTCTCGGTCCACAGCGGCGCCTCGACGCCCCTGATCGCCGAACCGGGCGCCCCGGCGAGGTAGTTGCCCGGATCCCAGTCGTACGACCGCTTCACCTCCACCAGTCCGGCCCAGTCCTGCCCGAGCGGGGTGTCCCCGGTGTACTTCATGTCCAGGTAGATCCGGTCGGCGGGCGAGAGGATCAGCCCGGTGCCGTTCTGCGCGGCTTTCGCGACCTGCGCCTTCTCCGCCGCGTCGGTGTCGTCCAGGCCCCAGTACTGGGCCAGAGCCCCCTTCGCGGGGTGCGCGCCGGTGATCTGGTGCCAGGCGATCACCGTCTTGCCGTACTTGGCGACGACCGGCTGCACCCGGTCCATGAACTTCACGTAGTCGTCGTGGCTGGTGGAGTGCGCCTCGTCGCCGCCGATGTGGAGATAGCGGCCCGGAGTGATCGCCGCCAGCTCACGGATGACGTCGTCCACGAAGTCGTACGTGACGTCCTTGCCGACGCACAGGGAGCTGAAGCCGACGTCGGTGCCGGTGTACAGCGGGGGTGCCGTGCCGTTGCAGTTCAGTTGGGCGTACGAGGCGAGGGCCGCGTTGGTGTGGCCGGGCATGTCGATCTCGGGAACGACCTCCAGATAACGGGAGGCGGCGTACCGGACGATCTCCTGGTAGTCGGCCTTGGTGTAATAACCGCCCTCGCCGCCGCCCACCTCCGTGGAGCCGCCGTAGGTCGCGAGCCGCGGCCAGGAGTCGACGGCGATGCGCCAGCCCTGGTCGTCGCTGAGGTGCAGATGCAGTTTGTTGATCTTGTAGAGCGCCAACTCGTCCACATAGCGCTTGACTTGGGTCACCGTGAAGAAGTGGCGGGAGACGTCGAGCATGGCGCCGCGGTAGGCGTAGCGCGGGCTGTCCTTGATCGTGCCGCCCGCGACCAGCCACGGTCCGGGCTGTACGGACTTCTTCTCCACCGTGGGCGGCAGCAGCTGGCGCAGGGTCTGGACGCCGTGGAAGAGGCCGGCGGGCTCGGTGGCGGTGATGGTGATGCCGCCCTCCGAGCTGTCCAGGCGGTAGCCCTCCGCCCCGAACCCGCCCTTCGTCTGCCTCTCAAGCCGGAGTTGGATGCCGCCGCGGCCCCAGTGGACCAGGGGCAGCCGGTAGCCGGTCGACGGGCGCAGGATGTCCGCGAGGTACTGGCCGATCCGGCGCACCCGCGGGGAGTCGTCGATGCGGATGGCGGTGGCGCCGGTGATGCGGTAGGGGGAGCCCCAGGCCTTGACCGACGCGGGCGCCGGGACCACCCGGCCGAGCGGGGTCGGGCTCGCTTTCGTCAGCATGGTCGCTCCTGACGTGAAAATGCCGGCGGCCGCGACGAGCAGCAGCGACACCAGAACGCGGTGCAGTCTCACATGCGCTCCCTCCGATTGGTAGAGACCACTCTCTCGCAGATCCGGTGAAACAATCCCCCCATGGCGGAAATCATCCAGAGGGACGGCACGTGGGTCTTCGACGGCGATGCCCTTCGGCTGACGCCCGGGCGGGACAGGAACGTCAGCCTGCTCCGCCGGACACTGGGTGAACTCGTCGTCCCTTTGGGTGCGTTGGCGGGGATCTCCTTCGAGCAGGGCAAGAAGTCGGGGCGGCTGAGGCTGCGGCTGCGCGACGGCGCCGACCCGCTGCTGCACGCCTCCGGGGGACGGCTCATCGAGCCGAACGACCCCTATCAGCTGCTCGTCGAGTCGGACCGGTACGGCGTCGCGGAGTACTTCACGGACGAGGTACGCAACGCCCTGCTGCTCGACGAGGTCCCGTCCGACCCGGTGGACGAATACCTGCTCCCCGGCCCGTCCGTCCCGCTCTCCGTCTCCGCCGGGGACGGCACCGCGAGCTTCGACGGTGAGCAGATCCGCCTGGAGTGGAACTGGAAGACGGAGGACGCCAAGGCCGCCGCGGGCGCCCGCACCCTGGCCGTCACCGATGTCGTCGCCGTGGAGTGGCAGCCCGCGGCCGGTCTGGAGAACGGGTATCTGCGCTTCACCGTGCGGGGCGCGGCCACCAAGGCGCCGCCCAAGTACGACCCCAACTCCGTGGAGCTGTGGGGCTTCAAGAAGGACCCGCTGATGGCGCTGGTCGCGGCGGCCGTGCAGGCCCGGCTGCCGCACCCCGCGGCGGCGGCCGTACTGGACGTACCGCCGCAGGAACCCCCGAAGCAACTGGCGCCCGCAGGCCGACACGAGGACGACCACGACGCATTGCTGCGACGGCTGCGCGAACTCGGCGAGCTGCACCGCACGGGCGTCCTGACGGACGAGGAGTTCACGATGGCCAAACAGGCGGTCCTCAAGAGAATGTGAGGACCGCCTGCGGGTGAGACGTACGCCCTGCCTTCCGGGCGCACGGGCAGGGCTACTTGGCCTTGCGTGCCACCGTGAAGTGGTCGATGCGGTCACCGGTCTCGGCGATGCCCGACACCTTCAGCTTGGCGTAGTGGCCCTTCGACGCGGGCTCGACGTCCACGCGCAGGAAGGAGTAGTTGAGGTAGCGCACCCGGGACCAGGCGACGGTCTCGTTGACCTTGCCGTCCTTGGTGTTGATGAACGAGGCGACGGAGTCGACCTCGTGCTCGTGCCCCTCGTAGGAGTCCGGCGCGGTGAACGCGTACAGGCTGCGGCCCGCGGCGCCCGCCGTCACGTAGACGACACCCTCGGTCTCGGGGTACGCGGTCTCACCGATCGGCAGCTTCTTGACGACCTTGTCGCCCTTGATGACGTCGGTGCGCTCGTACTGGTGGTTGTGGCCGTTGATGACCAGGTCCACCGTGTACTTCTCGAACAGCGGTACCCACTCCTGGCGCACGCCCCCCTCCGAGGCGTGCGCGGTGGAGGTGCAGTAGGCGCAGTGGTGGAAGAACACGACGATGAAGTCGATGTCCTTCGACGCCCGGTACTTCTTCAGCTGCGCCTCGAACCACTTGGTCTGGGTGCCGCCGGAGATACCGAGGTTGGCGGGAATCTCGTACGACACGTCGTTCGGGTCGAGCGAGATGATCGCCGTGTTGCCGTGGACGAAGGAGTAGACGCCCGGCAGGTTCGCCTTGTCCGGCCCGTTGTCGGGGAGCGTGAAGCGGGCCTCCTCGCCGCCGTAGCCGTTGGGCGAGTACCAGGCCTCCATGTCGTGGTTGCCGTAACTCACCATCCACGGCACGGACTTGGCGACCGACTCGGTCTGGTACAGGAACTGGTCCCACACCCGCGAGTCGAAGCCGGTGTCGGCGGTCTTGCCCGCGCCGGCCGGGTCGGCGTAGGCGATGTCGCCCGCGTGCAGGTGGAAGGACGGGTTCTGGCCGAGGATCAGGCTGTCGTTGGCCAGACCGTGGTAGCTGACGCCCTGGTCGCCGAAGGCCGTGAAGGTGAACGGCTTCTTGTGCGAGGGCGCGGTGGTGAAGGTGCCCAGGGTGCCGACGAGGTGCGGCTCGGCCGGGTCGAAGCCCTGGTGGCCGACGCCGTAGTAGTACGTCCTGCCCGGGCGCAGGTGGGTGAGCTTGGCGTGGAGGTAGTACTGCGTGTGGTCGCCGCTGGCGCCGACGCCGGCCGGGGTGTAGAGGCTGCGGACCTCGGCCTCGATCTTGCGGGAGAGGTCCCAGGGGTGGGCGCCGATGCGGATGAAGGGCTTCTTCACCGCGACCGGCACCTGCCAGGAGACGGTCATCTCGGTACTGGCGTCGCTGCCGTAGGCGAGGTGGCGGCCGAACGGGGCGACGAGCGAGCCGTCGACCGTCTCGGTGGCGGGGGCGGTGCGCTGCGTGGGAACGGCGGCCTGAGCCACGGCACCCGGCACGAACGCGCCACCGGTGACGGCGCCGATCGTCACGGCACCGCCTCTCATCAGGTTGCGGCGCGAGAATCTCGCGCGCAGGTACTCGTGCTGCTCGGCCATGCTCATGCGCTCGGCCAGCTGCTCCGGTACTCCCATACGAGGTATGTCCATGACGTCTGAAACTCGTCCACATGAACGACGGGGCACAAGACTCAGGATGGACAGTCTGCAAACAGAGGTTCATAAGAACACCAAAGAGCCGCAACAGGCCCCTTGCCCGATATCGGGCAGGATTCTTGCGAAACGGCCTCCGGTACCTCAGGATCTACCGGGTGCACGACGAACTTGTTGATCACCTGACGCGGTCCACGCCCCTCAGCAGGGGCGAGGCACTGCGGGTGATCCAGGACGTGCTCGCCTACTTCGACGAGACGACCGTGGAGTACGTCCGTCGCCGCCACCGCGAACTGCAGGCCCAGGGCCTGGTGAACACGGAGATCTTCGAACGGATCGAGGCGGACCTGAAATACCGGGCGGTCGCACCGCCGGAGCTTACGCTCAGGCAGTTGCGCCGCATCGTCTACGGCTAGGACTACGTATATATATGTGCGGAATCGTCGGATACATCGGGAAACGTGACGTGGCCCCCCTCCTGCTGGAGGGCCTGCAGCGGCTCGAATACCGCGGCTACGACTCGGCCGGCATCGTCGTGACGTCCCCCAAGACGGCCGGCCTGAAGCTGGTCAAGGCCAAGGGCCGGGTCCGCGACCTGGAGGCCAAGGTCCCGGCCCGCTTCAAGGGCACGACCGGCATCGCCCACACCCGCTGGGCCACCCACGGCGCCCCCTCCGACGTGAACGCGCACCCGCACCTGGACGCCGAGGGCAAGGTCGCCGTCGTCCACAACGGCATCATCGACAACGCCTCCGACCTGCGCCGCAAGCTGGAGGCGGACGGCGTCGAGTTCCTCTCCGAGACGGACACCGAGGTGCTCGTCCACCTCATCGCCCGCTCCCAGGCCGAGTCCCTGGAGGAGAAGGTCCGCGAGACCCTCCGGGTCATCGAGGGGACGTACGGCATCGCCGTGATGCACGCCGACTTCCCGGACCGGATCGTGGTGGCCCGAAACGGCTCCCCGGTGGTCCTCGGCATCGGCGAGAAGGAGATGTTCGTCGCCTCGGACATCGCCGCCCTGGTCGCCCACACGCGGCAGATAGTGACTCTCGGCGACGGCGAGATGGCCACCCTCAAGGCCGACGACTTCCGCACCTACACGACGGAGGGCACCCGCACCACGGCGGAGCCCACCACCGTGGAGTGGGAGGCCGCCTCGTACGACATGGGCGGCCACGACACGTACATGCACAAGGAGGTCCACGAGCAGGCCGACGCCGTGGACCGCGTGCTGCGCGGCCGCATCGACGACCGCTTCTCCACCGTGCACCTCGGCGGCCTCAACCTGGACGCCCGGGAGGCCCGCCAGATCCGCCGGGTGAAGATCCTCGGCTGCGGCACCTCGTACCACGCGGGCATGATCGGCGCCCAGATGATCGAGGAGCTGGCCCGCATCCCCGCGGACGCCGAGCCGGCATCCGAATTCCGCTACCGCAACGCGGTCGTGGACCCCGACACCCTCTACGTGGCCGTCTCCCAGTCCGGTGAGACCTACGACGTCCTCGCGGCCGTCCAGGAGCTGAAGCGCAAGGGCGCGCGGGTCTTCGGCATCGTGAACGTGGTCGGCTCGGCGATCGCCCGCGAGGCGGACGCGGGCATCTACGTCCACGCGGGCCCCGAGGTCTGCGTCGTCTCGACGAAGTGCTTCACCAACACCACGGTCGCCTTCGCCCTGCTCGCCCTGCACCTGGGCCGCACCCGCGACCTCTCGGTCCGCGACGGCAAGCGGATCATCGAGGGGCTGCGCAAGCTCCCCGCCCAGATCACCGAGATCCTGGCGCGGGAGGAGGAGATCAAGAAGCTGGCCGAGCAGTACGCCGACGCCCGCTCGATGCTCTTCATCGGCCGCGTCCGGGGCTACCCGGTCGCCCGCGAGGCCTCCCTCAAGCTCAAGGAGGTCTCGTACATCCACGCCGAGGCCTACCCGGCCTCCGAGCTCAAGCACGGCCCCCTGGCCCTCATCGAGCCGGCCCTCCCCACGGTCGCGATCGTCCCCGACGACGACCTCCTGGAGAAGAACCGCGCCGCCATGGAGGAGATCAAGGCCCGCAGCGGCCGCATCCTCGCGGTGGCCCACCAGCACGAGGAGAAGGCCGACGAGACGATCGTCGTCCCGAAGAACGAGGACGAACTGGACCCCATCCTGATGGGCATCCCCCTCCAACTCCTCGCGTACCACACGGCCTTGGCCCTCGGGCGGGACATCGACAAGCCCAGGAACCTCGCAAAGTCGGTAACGGTCGAGTAGCGGCCCCTTCGACCGTTGGGGCGCGGGGAACTGCGCGAGCAACCCCCACCGGCCTGCAGAGGCCAAACAACATGACGGACCCCCACGTGCTGCCACCAAGCACGGGGGGTCCGCCCATATGCGCCGGGGAGCCGCCCAACCCCCCAGCCTGCGCAGCTAGCCGGTGGCCGTCACGCCCCGACCGGCAGCACGCCGCGGAAGCACCGTCGGCCAGTGAGCCAGCGCCGCAGTAGCCGCATACCAGGCAACCGCCCCGGCGGCCACGGCAAACCAACCGCCCACCTTCGCAATCGACCCGCTCGTCGCGAACTGCGCGATGGCGAGAAGCGCCAGGGAGACGAAGAACAACCCGTACGTACCCTGCGTGAGTTGATCCCCGCCCGCGAGGGTCAACGTCAGGGCCACGAGGGCGAACAGGGCCAGGAACAGCCCCGTCGCGTTGGCGGACATCGAGTTGCCGGCCGTCACGGCCCAGGTGAACCAGAGGGCGCCGAGCGCCGAGTACGCCGTCCCGTTGACGGAGTCACCGTCGCGGAAGGCGAGAAGTCCGGCGACGAAGAGCGCAACGCCGCCTACGTAGTGGGCCAGTGAGACGGCGTCAGCGGCCGACACGCCATTGATCACGTCGGTGTATCCGAGTCCGAACGCCAACAGGGTGATACCCAGGGCGAGTCGGCCGACCACGGTAGTGGTTCCGCTTCCCGCGGAGACGTCGTTGTCCACGGCGGGCTCCCTTCATGCATGTGCAGTTGTGCGGTGACCGATATATGCCCTTCACAAAGGCACAAACACCTCTACGCGCGAGTAGATTTGCGCGCTGCACAAAGGAGGGAGACCGTTCCCGGATCGCATCTCACCTGGGAGAACGAGGAGTTACGGAATGACAACGACGGGCCGCTTCGCCCGCTTGGCGAGCCGCCCCGCGACGGAGCCGAAAATCCGTCCCACGATGCCGTGCGTGGAGCCGACGACGATCGCGTCCGCCTCGTACTCCCGCCCCACCTCTTCGAGTTCGTGGCAGATGTCGCCGCCGCGCTCGACCAGGATCCAGGGCACCTCGGCCAGATAGTCCGCACAGGCGAGCTCGAGCCCCAGCACCTCGGTGCGGTGGTCCGGCACGTCGACGAAGACCGGTGGCTCGCAGCCGGCCCACACCGTGGTGGGCAGCCGGTTGGCGACGTGCACGATGATCAGGGCCGATCCGGAACGGTGGGCCATGCCGATCGCGTAGGCGAGGGCGCGCTCACTGGACGTGGAGCCGTCGAAGCCGACGACCACGCCGTGCTTGAAGGCTGGATCGCAGGAATGGCGTGGCTCTTCGGCCGCCTGGGGCTCGGCCGCCGTGGGGTCGGCGACGGGGCGCTTGCGGTCCGCGGGTTCGAAGAATTCGTGACCGGCCATGGCTGTCTCGGCGTTTTGATCCTTTATGGGAGGGCCCGCGAGCGGAACTCGCTGACGGATGCAGCATGTGCGGCGGAGCTGTGTCCGGGAATCATCTTCCCAACCCCATACCCCCAAGGGTACGGCGGCACGCCTCCTTAGCCCAGATCCCGCCCGCTCCCCCGCTCTCGGCTTCGCGCGAGCAGGGGGACCCCCGTCGTGGGGGTTCCAGGGAGCATGCACGAGGGGCGCCCGTAACGCAATGGTTGCTGCGCTGTACAGGCGGTTTGCACAGGGTTCACTTGCCCCGGGGGCCGGCGGCGACCCGCGTACAGTGACCGCCCGGTCGAACACGCGTTGAACACCGAGACCCAGGCCCCCAGGGAGCACGCATGTCCGGACCGCACCTCACCCCCGAGACTCCCCGCGCGACCGCCCCGCCCCAGGACACCGTGACCGATGTCGTCCGCTGGGCGGCGTTCAGCTGCGTCCTCGTCCCCGTGGTCCTTCTCTGGTACGGCACCTCGCTCGCCGGCGCCGCGGGCACGGCGCTCGGCCTCGCCGCCGTCACCGCGGTGTGCCGGCTGCTGCTGCGCCAGTCCGAGCGCGTGGCGGCCCGCCCGCCGAGCGAGGATCACACGTCCCGCCGGGGCCGCCATCACAGGAGCGGCACGGGTGCTCACAGAGGCAGGCGTCACACTGGGGGAAGTACACCGGTCGGCTGACCGGTTTCCGCGCACGCGTCCGACGCTTTTCAGCCAACTTCCGGACACTGCGCATCCCTTGCCCCGACCACCCCCCAACCCCCGTTCCACCTGCAGAGAAAGGGGCTCGGGGACCCCGCGCACCCTACGTGGATTGGCCACTGCGACAAGGCGCACTTCCCTGCACGGCCCGCGAGTGCAACGCTTCGTGATCGAATGCTTCACGCCAAGTTGCCATGTCGACAATGTGCCGGTTGCCGAACTGGCTCACACCGGCACCACGCGACACAGTAGATTCGATCTTGACGTCTTACGGCGGGGGACTCGTGCAGGACCGAGGGGAAACGTGCAGGAGCGACACAACCGAGGAGCCGCGACCACCGAGGGGGGCTTAGCAGTATGAGCCACGACTCCACTGCCGCGCCGGAAGCCGCGGCCCGGAAGCTTTCCGGGCGACGCCGCAAGGAGATCGTCGCGGTGCTGCTGTTCAGCGGCGGCCCCATCTTCGAGAGTTCCATACCGCTGTCGGTGTTCGGGATCGACCGCCAGGACGCCGGCGTACCGCGCTACCGACTGCTGGTGTGCGGCGGCGAGGAAGGCCCGCTGCGGACCACAGGGGGCTTGGAACTCACCGCGCCACATGGCCTGGAGGCGATATCGCGCGCCGGCACGGTCGTCGTGCCGGCCTGGCGCTCGATCACGTCTCCGCCGCCGGAGGAGGCGCTCGACGCGCTGCGCCGGGCACACGAGGAGGGCGCCCGCATAGTCGGGCTGTGCACCGGCGCCTTCGTACTGGCGGCGGCGGGACTCCTGGACGGCCGCCCCGCGACCACACACTGGATGTACGCACCGACGCTGGCCAAGCGCTACCCGTCGGTGCACGTCGATCCGAGAGAGCTCTTCGTCGACGACGGCGACGTGCTCACCTCCGCCGGTACGGCGGCCGGAATCGACCTCTGTCTCCACATCGTGCGGACGGACCACGGCAACGAGGCGGCGGGCGCACTGGCCCGGCGTCTGGTCGTACCGCCGCGCCGCTCGGGCGGTCAGGAGCGCTACCTCGATCGGTCTTTACCGGAGGAGATCGGCGCCGACCCGCTCGCGGAGGTCGTCGCCTGGGCGCTGGAGCACCTCCACGAGCAGTTCGACGTGGAGACCCTCGCCGCGCGTGCGTACATGAGCCGGCGCACCTTCGACCGCCGGTTCCGCTCGCTCACCGGCAGCGCCCCGCTGCAGTGGCTGATCACCCAGCGGGTGCTGCAGGCGCAGCGCCTGCTCGAGACGTCGGACTACTCGGTGGACGAGGTCGCGGGCCGCTGCGGCTTCCGCTCGCCGGTGGCCCTGCGCGGCCACTTCCGCCGTCAGCTGGGGTCGTCTCCTGCCGCCTACCGTGCCGCGTACCGCGCTCGCCGTCCGCAGGGCGACAAGCCGGCCGACGTGGAGGGTACGGCCGGGGCGCCGGGGCCTGCGCCCCTGCTGCATCCGGAGGGGCCGGTTCCGCTGCAGAGCCGTCGCGCTGCGGCGAGTGCCGTCGGATCGGGTCCGTCGCTTTCCGCCGCGGCCGCGGCGGAGAACGGCCGCGAGGCCTATGTGACGAGCCGGGCGAGCCTGCCGGGGCAGCGCAGCGGTACGTGACGGCGTAGAGGGGGCGGGTGGCCGAGGCCACCCGCCCCCTCTCCCCGTACCCCTGCTCCTCGAACACCCGAGGGGCCGATTTTGCGGGCGCCAGCCTTAGGGTGGTCGCATGAACGATCGCATGGTGTGGATCGACTGCGAGATGACCGGCCTCTCGCTGTCCGACGACGCTCTCATCGAGGTGGCCGCCCTCGTCACCGACTCCGAGCTGAACATCCTCGGTGAGGGTGTGGACATCGTCATCCGTCCGCCGTCCAAGGCACTGGAGACGATGCCGGAGGTGGTGCGTCAGATGCACACCGCGTCCGGGCTGCTGGACGAACTCGCCGGCGGCACGACGTTGTCCGACGCGGAGGAACAGGTCCTCGCCTACGTCCGCGAACACGTCAAGGAACCCGGCAAGGCCCCGCTGTGCGGCAACTCGGTCGGCACCGACCGTGGCTTCCTGCTCCGCGACATGCCGACGCTGGAGGACTATCTGCACTACCGGATCGTCGACGTGTCGAGCGTCAAGGAGCTCGCCCGCCGCTGGTACCCGCGGGCCTACTTCAACAGCCCCGAGAAGAACGGCAACCACCGCGCCCTCGCCGACATCCGCGAGTCCATCGCGGAGTTGCGCTACTACCGCGAGGCGATCTTCGTGCCGCAGCCCGGCCCCGACTCCGACACCGCCAGGTCGATCGCCGCGAAGCACGTCCTGCCTGCGGAGTAAGGACCCTGAGGGGGCACCGCAAAAGGCGTGCGCGAGCACCCCTTCGGACCCTGTACACTTTTTCTCGGCCGGTCGGAAAACCACGAAGTAGACCGCCGGTCGTGGTGGGTGTAGCTCAGCTGGTAGAGCACCTGGTTGTGGTCCAGGATGTCGCGGGTTCGAGTCCCGTCACTCACCCTGAGTAATCAGCCGGTGACCCTGGGAACAGGGTCACCGGCTGATTCGTTTCCCGGCTGATTCGTTCACCGAGAGGCCGTCGTGCACGCCGACACCATCAGCACCCCGCGCCTCGACCTGCTCCCCCTCCGCGTCTCGCACGCCGACGAGATGGCCGACGTCCTCTCCGACCCGGCACTGCACACCTTCATCGGCGGCAGCCCGTACTCCCCCGCGGCCCTGCGCGTCCGCTACGAACGCCTCGTCGCCGGCTCCCCCGATCCCGCCGTCTCGTGGTGCAACTGGGTGCTGCGGGAGAGGGAGGAGTCCCGGCTGGTCGGGACCGTCCAGGCGACGGTCGTCGGGACGGTCGCGGAGATCGCCTGGGTCGTCGGCACGCCCTGGCAGGGGCGCGGCTTCGCCTCGGAGGCGGCGCGCGGGCTCGTCGGCCGGCTGCGGCAGCAGTCCGTGCGTACGGTCCTCGCGCACATCCATCCCGGGCACCTCGCCTCCGCAGCCGTGGCCCGGGCGGCCGGGCTCGTCCCGACGGGCGAGGTGCAGGACGGCGAGCAGCGGTGGCGGCTCTCGCTACCCCGCTGACGTCGCCGCCCGCCACGCCGCCGCCAACTCCCGTACGCCCGCGAACCGTTCGCCCGGATCCGGCCGCGTCCCCCGCTCCACCACCGCCAGCTGCGCCGCCGTACCCCGCCAGGCGCGCTCGTCGTCACCGGCGTCCAGGAGGAGACGGGCCGCGCGGGCAAGGACATGGACGGTCGTACGGGTGTCGATCACCGAACCCCGCCTCCACTCCTCCGGGGCCATGAAGCGGCGGGAACCCGGGAGGCGGGCCTCCGTCAGGACGAAGGGGCCCGGGCGGTATTCGTCGAGGTCGATGAGGTGGAGGTCATCGGCGTCGAAGTCGTGGAGGAAGGAGCCGTCGTAGAGGTCGACCGCGACGTGGCCCGCCGCCTCCACGGCCAGGTGGGCGTCGAGGATGCGGTCCAGGGCGTGCAGGACGCGGGGGACCGGGAGGGCGCGGAAGCGGGAGCGGGCGGTGGCGCCGTGGAGAGGTTCGCCCTTGCACCAGGGCATCACCGTCGCCGTACGACTGCTGTCCCGTACGGCGATGCGGTGGAGCTGGGGGACGATCACCGGGTGGCGTAACGCCCGGTGGAAGGCCCAGGCCCGGTCCAGGGACCGCCGGGCCCGGTCCGTCACCGCCTCCTTGACGAACCAGCGCCGGCCGTCCGGGAGCAGAACCCCGTACGACACACAGCCCGAGTCCTGCTCCCGAAAGGCACGGAACACCTCGCCCACCGAACGGAGGTACGGCTCGACGGCGGGAACGTCGTGGGCGTCCAGCAGGGGATGGAGAGTCATGGGAACCAGCATGCGTTCCCGGACGGTCAAAGGCCGTTGATTCCGAGCGCGTGGACACCGACATGGCGGCGCCCCGGGCCGCAGCGACACGGAACCAGGCCCCCGTACGCGATCCCCCACACCGCACACACATGCGCCGCTCTCACGACTCGCCGCCCCACCGCGGCGTTCGACCTGCCGGAACGAGGCTGTGACGTCGTATGGCCGAAACTCGGTCAGGAAGACGTACGCGGCACCAGTTCCGTCGCCAGGACCACCTGGCGGCGTTCCAGGTCGCGGGAGACGGCCGGGCGGCGGTCGGCGATCTCGCCGAGGAGGAGGTCGATCATGCGGCGGCCCATCTCCTCGATGGGCTGGCGGACGCTGGTGAGGGGCGGGTCCATGTGGCGGGCGATGGCCGAGTCGTCGTAGCCGACCAGCGCCACGTCGTCGGGGATGCGGCAGCCCTCCTCGCGCAGGACCTGGCGGGCGCCCGCCGCCATCACGTCGGAGCCCGCGAAGACCGCGTCCAGGTCGGGGCAGCGGCCGAGCAGCTTCGTCATCGCCCGGCGGCCCCCCTCCTCGGTGAAGTCGCCGGTCTCGATGAGGAGTTCGTCGACCTCCTGGCCCGCGTCGCTCAGGGCGTCGCGGTAGCCGTCGACGCGGCGCTGGGCGCCGTAGACGTCCAGGCGGCCGGTGATGTGGGCTATCTTGCGGCGGCCCCGGGAGAGCAGGTGCTCCACCGCCGAGCGACCGCCGCCGTAGTTGTCCGAGTCCACCGAGGTCAGGGTCTCGGCGGCCGACCGCGGGCCGCTGATCACGGCGGGGATCTCCAGCTGCGCGAGCAGGTCGGGGAGCGGGTCGTCCGCGTGCACCGAGACCAGCAGGACGCCGTCCACGCGGTGGGCGGCGAGGTACTGCGCGAGGCGGCGGCGCTCGCGGTCGCCGCCCGCGAAGATCAGCAGGAGTTGCATCTCCGTGTCGGACAGCTCAGCCCCGACGCCCTTCAGAATGTCCGAGAAGTACGGCTCCGAGAAGAAACGCGTCTCCGGCTCGGGAACGACCAGGGCGATCGCGTCCGTACGGTTCGCCGCGAGGGCGCGCGCGGCCGTGTTGGGGACGTATCCGAGTTCGGCCACCGCCGCCTCGACCGCCGCGCGGGTCGCGTCGCTGACCCGGGGCGAGCCGTTGATCACGCGGGAGACCGTGCCGCGGCCCACGCCCGCGCGCGCGGCGACCTCTTCGAGGGTGGGCCTACCACCGCTCCGGCTCCGCGACATGGCTACGCCCTTTCCGCCGTTATTGCAGCTGGCCTGGAATCTAACAGCCCCGGGGGATCAGCGACCGTCCCCGGGACTCCGCCCCCGGGCCCCCGTCCGGCCTGACGGCCTCGCCATCAGAAGCCGAGAGGGCTGGAAAACCCGACCGGTACCGGATTCCTTTCGTCCAGTTAACAGCCCGATAACCGAACACATCTCGCCACGTCGACTCCCTTGACACCCCCGCCCGAACCGACGAACCTTCAACACATCACTTGTGGGAGCGCTCCCACAGTACCTGACACATACACATCCCGCACGTTCCCCGCCCGAGCCGCAGCGTGTAGAACGGGCCCAACAATGCAGTTGGCCGGGGGGTCGGCACGTCAGGCAACAGGAGGACGCAAATGGGCACGAGTACCCGACGGTCCCGCAGGCTGATGGCCCTCGCGGCCGTCGCCGCGCTGACCACGGGGCTGCTGGCCGGCTGCTCCAAGGACTCGGACGACAGCTCGTCGAACGACGGCGGCGGCAACGGCAAGGGCAAGACCACACTGACCATCGGCACCTTCGGTGTGTTCGGCTACAAGCAGGCCGGTCTCTACGACGAGTACATGAAGCTGCACCCGGACATCAGCATCAAGGAGAACGTCACCACCCGTACCGACGTGTACTGGCCGAAGGTCCTCACCCGGCTGCAGGCGGGTTCCGGCACCGACGACATCCAGGCGATCGAGGTCGGCAACGTCACCGAGGCCGTGCAGACGCAGGGCAGCAAGTTCGTCGACCTCGGCAAGGACGTCGACAAGTCGCAGTGGCTGGACTGGAAGAACGCCCAGGCCACCACCAAGGACGGCAAGCTGATCGGCCTCGGCACGGAC
The DNA here is from genome assembly GCF_000720765.1 of Streptomyces sp. NRRL S-646. Taxonomy (GTDB): domain Bacteria; phylum Actinomycetota; class Actinomycetes; order Streptomycetales; family Streptomycetaceae; genus Streptomyces. The sequence goes on along the minus strand of NZ_JODC01000015.1, from coordinate 251,901 downwards.
GTCGGCCCGATGGCGATCTGTTACCGCAAGGACCTCTTCAAGAAGGCCGGCCTGGAGACGGACCGCACCAAGCTCGCCACGCAGTGGAAGGGCGACTGGGCGAAGTACGTGGACGTGGGCAAGGAGTACATGAAGAAGGCGCCGAAGGGCACCAAGTTCGTGGACTCGGCCTCCTCCGTCTACAACGCGGCCCTCGGCGGCGGTACCGAGCGGTACTACGACAAGGACGGCAACGTCATCTGGGACAAGTCCGACGGCGTGAAGAAGGCCTGGAACGTCGCGATGTCCGTGGCCACCAGCAACATGTCGGCGAAGCTGAAGCAGTTCGACCCGACCTGGGACCAGGGCTACGCCAAGGGCACCTTCGCGACGGTGGCCTGCCCGGCGTGGATGATCGGCTACATCGAGCAGAAGTCCGGCGCCTCCGGCAAGGGCAACTGGGACGTGGCGGCGGCCCCGACCGCGTCCAACTGGGGCGGCTCCTTCCTCGGCGTGCCGACGGCGGGCAAGCACCAGAAGGAGGCCATCGCCCTGGCGAAGTGGCTGACCGCGCCCGAGCAGCAGGCGAAGGTCTTCGCGAAGCAGGCCAGCTTCCCGTCGACCCCGTCGGCGTACTCGACCCTGAAGCCGGCCGCGGACACCACGGCCTACTTCTCGAACGCGCCGATCACGCAGATCTTCGCCGACTCGGCGAAGACCATCCCGGTCCAGTACTTCGGCGTCAAGGACCAGCCGATCAACACGGCGATCACCGACGTCGGCATCCTCCAGGTCGAGCAGAAGGGCAAGAGCCCGACGCAGGGCTGGGACGCGGCCAAGAACGAGGTCAAGGACGTGCTCGGCCAGTGACCAGCTCCAAGCAGGCTCTCGCGCTTTCCGCGTCGAGCGCCGAGGCCGCGCCCGGCATCCCGCCGGGCGCGGCCCGGGGCGCTCACGGTCGCGGTACACCGCCGGGCCCCGATTCATGGCGCAGCCGGTTGTACCGCTGGGACATGAAGGCGTCCCCGTACGCGTTCATCGCCCCCTTCTTCATCATCTTCGGGGCCTTCGGGCTCGTCCCGCTCCTCTATACGGCCTGGTACTCGCTGCACAACGTGCAGCTGTCCGGTCTGGACCACCAGACCTGGGCCGGCCTGGACAACTACAAGCACCTGCTGTCCTCGGAGTTCTTCTGGAACGCCCTGGAGAACACCTTCACCATCGGCGTGATCTCCACGGTTCCGCAGTTGCTGATGGCGATCGGGATCGCGCATCTGCTCAACTACCGGCTGCGCGGCTCGACCCTGTGGCGGGTCGTGATGCTCACCCCGTACGCCACCTCGGTGGCGGCGGCGACGCTGGTCTTCACGCTGCTGTACTCGTGGGACGGCGGCATGATCAACTGGTTGCTCCATTTCGTGGGGGTCGACCCGATCAACTGGCGCGAGTCCGACTGGGGCGGGCAGTTCGCCGTCTCCACGATCGTGATCTGGCGGTGGACGGGCTACAACGCGCTGATCTACCTCGCGGCCATGCAGGCGATCCCCTCCGACCTGTACGAGTCGGCGGCGATCGACGGCGCGGGCCGCTGGCAGCAGTTCCGCCATGTGACGATCCCGATGCTGCGGCCGACGATCCTGTTCACGGTGGTCGTCTCCACGATCGGCGCTACACAACTGTTCGGTGAGCCGCTCCTGTTCGGCGGGGTCAGCGGCTCGAAGGGCGGTTCCGCGCACCAGTACCAGACGCTCGGCCTGTACATGTACGACCAGGGCTGGGGCATCGGCAACCTCGGCAAGGCCTCCGCGATCGCCTGGACGATGTTCCTGATCCTGCTGATCGTCGCCGCGATCAACCTGCTGATCACCCGACGGTTGAGGAAGTCCCATGACGACCGGTGAACTGACACTCCCTCAGACAAAGGGGAAGAGCGGGGGCCGTGGCCCCGGACGCCGCCGGGTGCTCGGCGCGGGCAAGCAGATGCACGCGGGTCCGGTCACCTATCTCGTCCTGACGCTCTTCGCACTGATCTCGCTGGCCCCGCTGGTCTGGACGGCCGTCGCGGCGTCGCGCAACAACGAGCGGCTCGCGCAGTCACCGCCGCCCCTGTGGTTCGGCGCGAACCTGTTCAAGAACCTGCAGGCCGCTTGGGACCAGGCCGGACTCGGCACCGCGATGGTCAACTCCACGATCGTCGCCGGGACCATCACCCTCGGTACGGTCCTGTTCTCCACGCTCGCCGGGTTCGCCTTCGCCAAGCTGCGGTTCAGGTTCTCGAGCACCCTGTTGCTGCTGACCATCGGCACGATGATGATCCCGCCGCAACTGGCCGTCGTACCCCTGTATCTGTGGATGGCGGACCTGGGCTGGTCCAATCAGCTGCAGACGGTCATCCTGCCCACCCTGGTCAGCGCGTTCGGCACGTTCTTCATGCGGCAGTACCTGGTGCAGGCGCTGCCGACCGAGCTGATCGAGGCGGCCCGGGTGGACGGGGCGAGCAGCCTGAGAGTCGTCTGGCACGTGGTCTTCCCTGCCGCACGGCCCGCGATGGCGGTCCTCGGCCTGCTGACCTTCGTGTTCGCCTGGAACGACTTCCTGTGGCCGATCATCGCCCTCAACCAGCAGAACCCGACCGTGCAGGTCGCCCTCAACGCGCTCGGCACCGGTTACGTCCCCGACCAGGCGGTGATCATGGCGGGCGCCCTGCTGGGCACGCTGCCGCTGCTGATCGCGTTCCTCCTGTTCGGCAAGCAGATCGTGGGCGGCATCATGCAGGGCGCGATCAAGGGCTGACGCCTTCATCCGGTGCTGCCGTGCGCCGTCGTACGTCCCTCGGGGCCGGGTCAGCGCAGCCTCGGCCCCTCTCCTCCCCCACTCCCCTCCAACTCTTCGGTCTCCACGACCACTTATGGGAGCGCTTCCATGCCTGAGTCCGCACAGCCGGCGACCCCGGTGACCTTTCCCCCCGCCTTCCTCTGGGGCGCCGCGACGTCCGCGTACCAGATCGAGGGGGCGGTGCGGGAGGGCGGTCGTACGCCCTCGATCTGGGACACCTTCAGTCATACGCCGGGCAGGACCGCCGGCGGCGAGCACGGTGACATCGCTGTCGACCACTACCACCGGTACCGCGAAGACGTGGCGCTCATGGCCGAGCTGGGCCTGACCGCCTACCGCTTCTCGATCTCCTGGTCGCGGGTGCAGCCGACGGGCCGGGGGCCTGCGGTGCAGGTCGGCCTGGACTTCTACCGGCGGCTGGTCGACGAGCTGCTCGAGCGCGGCATCAAGCCGGCCGTCACCCTCTACCACTGGGACCTGCCGCAGGAGCTGGAGGACGCGGGCGGCTGGCCGGAGCGGGACACGGCGCTCAGGTTCGCCGAGTACGCGCAGATCGTGGGCGAGGCGCTGGGCGACCGCGTGGAGCAGTGGATCACGCTCAACGAGCCGTGGTGCAGCGCGTTTCTGGGCTACGGCTCCGGGGTGCACGCGCCGGGCCGGACGGACCCGGAGGCCTCGCTGCGGGCCGCGCACCACCTGAACCTGGCGCATGGGCTCGGCACTTCGGCGCTGCGGTCGGTGATGCCGGCCCGCAACTCGGTCGCGCTCAGCCTCAACTCCTCGGTGGTCAGGCCCCTTTCGCCGCAGGACCCGGCGGATCTGGCGGCGGTGCGGAAGATCGACGACCTGGCCAACGGCGTCTTCCACGGCCCGATCCTGCACGGGGCGTACCCCGAGTCCCTGTTCTCGGCGACCGAGCTGATCACCGACTGGTCGTACGTCCTCGACGGCGACCTGGGCGCGATCAACCAGCCGCTGGACGCGCTGGGCCTCAACTACTACACGCCCGCGCTGGTCTCGGCGGCCGAGGCGGACCCGAGCGGTCCGCGCGCCGACGGCCACGGCGCCAGCAACCACTCCCCCTGGCCGGGCGCGGACGACGTCGCCTTCCACCAGACCCCGGGCGAGCGCACCGAGATGGGCTGGACGATCGACCCGACGGGCCTGCACGAGCTGATCATGCGGTACACGAGGGAGGCGCCCGGACTGCCGCTGTACATCACCGAGAACGGCGCGGCCTACGACGACAAACCCGACTCCGACGGCCGCGTCCACGACCCCGAGCGCATCGCCTACCTGGAGAAGCATCTCGCGGCGGTGCGCCGCGCGATCACCGACGGGGCGGACGTGCGCGGCTACTACCTGTGGTCCCTGATGGACAACTTCGAGTGGGCGTACGGCTACGAGAAGCGCTTCGGGGCGGTGTATGTCGACTACGCCACCCTCACTCGTACGCCGAAGTCGAGCGCCCTCTGGTACGGGCAGGCGGCGCGGACGGGGACGCTGCCTGCGCCGGAGGCCGACTGAGCCGCGCCCCGGCCGGGTGGGGGGATGTCCGGCCGGGGCGCATCGCCCCCCGTTGCGCGGTGGTCGGTTGTGCCTGTGCTCAGTTGAAGGCCCCGAACGCCTTCGAGAAGGCGAACTTGTCCTGGACGACCGAGCTGCAGGTGGCGTCGGCCGTGGGCTTGGTGCCGCCGTCGCACTGCTTGTCGCGGGTCGCCGACCACATGGAGAGACCGCCGAGGCCCTTGGACTTGGCGAAGGCCGTCAGCTGGGTGGCGTCGTCCACCTTGAAGATCTCGGACGAGACGTCGTTGACGCCGATCATCGGGGTGACCGCGACCGCCTTCCACGCGGCGGCGTCGGAGAGGCCGAGCACACTCTTGACCTGCGCCTGGGTGGCGGTGGCCGCCTGCTCGGCGTAGGTGCCCATGTCGCCGCTGTAGGAGGCTCCGTAGTCCATGGCCATGATGTTGACGGTGTTGATCTTCGCGCCGTTGGACTTGGCGTTGGAGAGGAGGTTCACGCCGTCCTGGGTGAGGCCCTCGGGCATGACCGGGAGGGTGAAGGAGACGTCCAGGTCGGGGTGGGCCGCCTGGAGCTTGGCTATCGCCTTCGCGCGGTTCGTGTTCGCCGTGGCGTTCGGGAGGGCGCCGCCCTCGACGTCGAAGTCGACCTTGGTCAGCTTGAACTGGTCCACGACCTTGCCGTACGCCGTGGCCAGCGCGTCCGCCGAGGAGCACGTCGTCGCCAGTTCGGAACCGGAGGCGCCGCCGAAGGAGACGCGGACGTCGCCGCCCTTGGCGCGGAGCGCGCCGATCTGTGAGGCGACCCCGTCACTGCCGAGGTCGGTCACACCGCCCCACTTGGGCGTGCAGCCGCCGCCGTCGGTGACGAAGGCGAGGTTGTAGTTCTTCACGCCGGTCGCGTCGGCGCTCGCGAGGAGGTCGAAGGCGGGGTAGAGGGAGGTGTCGACGTAGGGGGCGAAGCCGGTGCTTGCCTTGGTGCCGGTGCCGGAGCTCTCGGACGGGGTGGGGGTGGCCGTGGGGGTCGCCGTTCCGGTGGGGGTGGGAGTGGGCGTCGCGGACTGTGTCGGGCGGCCGCTCGGTTCGGGTGTCGGGCCGTCGTCCGCGGAGCACTTGGCGCCGTCGACGAGACAACTGTTCGGGTCTCCGGTGCCGTTGACGACGAAGCCGACGGTGACGGACTTGCCGGGCGCGAGGCCGTCCGTGTCCCACTTGGCCGGTGTCACGGTGACGTGCTGTCCGCTCATGCTGGACTCGGCGTTCCATAGCGAGCTCAGCCTGGCGCCGGACGGCAGGTCGAACTCCAGCTTCCAGCTCTTCTCCGTCTGGCCGGTGTTGTTCGTGACGACGTACTGCGCGGTGTAACCCGTCGACCAGTCACTGGTCTTCGTGTACGCGGCGCCCACGCCGGCCGCCTGTGCGGTACCGGTGAGCAGGAGCGCGCCGCCACCGATCACAGCCGCGGCGACAGCTCCGCCGATCGCCTTGTTTCTGCCACTGATCCTGCGCCGGTGCGTGCTCATGCGCGTGCCTGCCTTCGCTGTTCGCGGGGATTCACGGGGGTTCCCGGGGGTGGGTGAGGCAGCACGCTAGCGAGCCGGAATCGGGCAAAGTGCCTGATCCGGACGGGGGTTGAGGATCTTAGGGTGCGCTTAAGGAAGGGATCGGGGACGGTTAAAGGTAGAGACCAATTTCTTCTGCCGGCGTCGCCGTACGGAGCGGTGGCCCCGTCCTGGCGTCCGCTCCCGCCCGTCCAGCTGGATCCAGATCCGCACCTCGGTCCCGCCCAGCACCGAGGCCCCGATCCGTACGTCACCGCCGGTCGACTCGGCGAGCCGGCGCACGATGTCCAGGCCGAGTCCGGTGGATCCGTCGCTGCCGGAGCCCCGCCCGCGCGCCATGGCGGCCTCGGGATCCAGGATCCCGGGACCGGCGTCGGAGACCAGCACGATCACCGCGTCCTCGCCGTTGTGCAGGTCGACCGCGAAGGCCGTGCCCTCGGCGGTGTGCCGGAACACATTGCCGAGCAGGGCGTCCAGTGCGGCCGCGAGGTCCGCCCGGGCCACGGGTATCCGCACCGGCCGGTCGGCGCCGGCCATCCGCCACTTGCGGCCCTCGTCCTCGGCGAGCGCCGACCAGAACGCCATCCGCTCGCGGACCACCTCGGCCGCGTCGCATCCGGTGCCCGGACCGGCGGCCGCGGTCTGCGGTTTGGCGTCCCGGGCGGTGCGGATGATGGTGTCTACCTCGCGCTCCAGCTGGGCGACTGCGGCCCGGGTCTGCTCGGCGGCCGGTCCGTCGCCGAGCGAGGCCGCGTTGAGGCGGAGAACGGTGAGCGGGGTGCGCAGCCGGTGGGACAGGTCCGCCGCCAACTCCCGCTCGTTCGCCAGGAGTTGTACGACCTGGTCGGCCATGGAGTTGAACGCGACCGCCGCCAGCCGCAGTTCGGCCGGCCCTTCCTCCGGCACCCGCGCTCCCAGCTTTCCCTCTCCCAGCTCGTGTGCGCTCTCGACCAGCTTCTGCGCGGGCTGCACCATCCGTACGCCCAGCCGGTCGGCGACCGCGACGGATCCGACGATCAGGGCGATCCCGACACCCGCGAGCACCGCCCACGCCGTACCGACGCCGTTGCTGACCTCGGACTCCGGGACGTACACCTCGACGACGGCTATCGCGCCGGTGCTCAGCGCGATCGGCTGGAGCAGTGTGGAGCCGCCGGAGACCGCGGTGGTGGAGGCGCGGCCCAGCTTGCGCACGGTCGCGATGTCCTCGCCTGCGGCACGCTGCCGCCCGATGTCGACGGCCGACTGTCCGGCGGCCGCGGGGATGTGCACGGCCATCCCGGAGTCCGAGCCCGCGGAGGCGACGACCCGCTCCAACTGGTCGCGCTCGGTGGTGATGGACAGCGCCGGGGCGACCGCGGCCGCCTGCCGCTCGGCGTTGGAGAAGGCGCGGTCGCGGGCCATCTCCTTGATGACCAGCCCAAGCGGCACCGCGAAGGCGACCACGACCATGGCGGTGACCGCCAGACAGACCTTGACCAGTGCCCATCTCATCGCGGCGGCTCCCCACCAGGCGGTTCGAGCTTGACTCCGACCCCGCGCAGGGTGTGCAGATAGCGCGGCTGCGCCGCCGTCTCTCCCAGCTTCCGACGCAGCCAGGACAGATGGACGTCGATGGTCTGGTCGTCGCCGTACGACTGCTGCCACACCTCGGCGAGGAGTTCCTTGCGGGGGACGACGACGCCCGGCCGGGCGGCCAGGAAGGCGAGCAGGTCGAACTCGCGGCGGGTGAGGTCGAGGCGGACGCCGTCCAGCTCGGCCTGGCGGCGCAGCGGGTCGACGGTGAGGCCGCCGACCCGCAGGACGGTGGACGGCGTGGCGTCCGAGGGGGCGGACCGGGACCGTCGCAGGACCGCGGACATCCGGGCGGAGAGGTGCTCGACGGAGAAGGGCTTGGTCAGGTAGTCGTCGGCGCCCGCGTTGAGCAGCCGGACGATCTCCGTCTCGTCGTCCCGCGCGGTGGCGATGATCACGGGCACGTCAGTGATGCCGCGCAGCATCTTCAGCGCCTCGGACCCGTCCAGATCGGGCAGTCCCAGGTCCAGAATCACCACGTCGAAACGGAAATGGGCGACCTCGCGCAGCGCCTCCAGCGCCGTCCCGACACTGCGCACGGTGTGCGCGGCATCGGTCAGGTGCCGGATCAGCGCCGAGCGTACGAACTGGTCGTCCTCGACCACGAGCACACTTGCCATGCGCGGCACCGTACGCCATGCGCAAGAGGCGCATCGGAGCCTGTGGACAACTCTTCGGTTGTGGACAACGGACGGGACACCCGTGGGACACGTGAGGCAGTATGGCCCGCGATGCGCAGAGGACTCGTACACGTACTGGCTTGGTCGCTCGCCACGGGCGCGGCGGTCACGCTGTCGTGGTGGGGCGTCCACACGGTGATGGCGGGCACGGCGTACGACCCGCCGCGCGCCCTGCCGATCACTGCGGCGGACGCGACCACACAGGAGTCGAAGCCGCTCGCGTCGTCGACGAAACGGCCGTCGCCGTCACCGTCCAAGAGCGCGTCGCGCACGCGCCCCCAGAAGCCCACGCCGTCGACGACGTCGACACCGAGCCCTACCCCGACGCCGACCGCATCCGGCCAGGTCAAGAGCTACGACACCGACGGCGGGCGGGTGGTCTTCGACCTCGGCAGGACCGCGGCGACGCTCGTCATGGCGACCCCGGACACCGGCTGGTCGATGCAGACGTGGAAGACGGAGACCTGGATCCGGGTGGAGTTCACCTCGGGCACGAACAAGGTCTCGGTGATCTGCACCTGGCACGACGGGCCCCCGCATGTGGAGATCGGGAACTACTAGTCGCCCCTGCTGATCAACGGAACACCGAGGGCGGTGGCGCCGGTGACGCGACCGCCGCCGTGTCCGTCACCGGGGTCGCCCCGCCGGTGAAGTCCAGGAGCGCGCGGCCGTGTTCGACTCGGCCGGGGTGCGGGTCGGAGGCGGCCCGGCGGGTCAGTTCCGCGACCGGCAGCGGGGCGTCGGAGGCGACGAGGACGGCGTTGCCGAAGCGCTTGCCGCGCAGCACGGCCGGGTCGGCGACCAGCGCGAGTTCGGGGAAACGGGCGGCTGCGGTGGCGATCTGGCCGCGTAGGTGGGCGAGCGGCGGCCCGTCGGCGACGTTGGCGGCGTAGCAACCGCTCGGCTTCAGGACCCGGCGGACGTCGTCGAGGAACTCGGTCGAGGTGAGGTGGGCGGGCGTGCGGGCCCCGCTGAACACATCGGCGATGACGAGGTCGGCCCAGCCGTCGAGCACCTTGGAGAGCCCTTCGCGGGCGTCGACGGAACGCACCCTGATCCGGGCGTTCGGGTCCAACGGCAGCTCACGGCGGACCAGTTGGACGAGCGCGGCGTCCCGCTCGACGGCCTGCTGGGTGGAGCGGGGGCGGGTGGCGGCGACGTAGCGGGCGAGGGTGAGGGCTCCGCCGCCGAGGTGCACGACGTGCACGGGCTTCCCGGCCGGTGCGACGAGGTCGATGACGTGCCCGAGCCGGCGCTGGTACTCGAAGGAGAGGTAGGAGGGGTCGTCGAGATCGACGTGCGACTGCGGCGCCCCGTCGATCAGCAGCGTCCAGGCCCGCGCCCGGTCCCGGTCGGGCATGAGCTCGGCGAGCCCGCCGTCGACGGCCTCGACGACGGCGTCGGCGCCGCCGCTTCCGCGCCGGGGGTTCCTGGACTTTCCCATTGCGCCATTATCGGCAGCCCTGAGCGGCCACGCCTGCGCAGGGTGGTACGAGCGACCAGGTCAGCGGCAGTTGTCCGCAGCCTCGATGATCCGTGCCGCCTCGCCCAGGGCGGCGCGCAGCACCGCCGGGTCGGTCGCGAGGTCGGCCTCGCCGGGCGGGAGCAGCCAGTCCGAGCCCTCCACGGGGGGCTCGGGGTTCAGTCTCAGACCGCGGCCGTTGGTCTCCGTACAGGTGCTGCCCGGGACGTCCCAGGCGGCGGCCGTACCGGGCGGCACCACGAAGCCCAGGGTGTTGCAGTCGTCGTCGTGCAGGACGGGGCCGACCGCGTCGCCCGCGCCGCGCCGCAGGATGTCGACGGCCTCCAGTCCCTGCCGGGTGGGCACGGTGACGAGGTCGCACGCGCCGTCGGGGAGGGGCGGCTCGCCGCGCCCCGGGGCCGGGGCGTGCGCCACGGTCGCGGGCGGCGTACGAGGAACGACTCTCCGGCTGGTCTCCATCCCGGCCTCCACCACGGAACCCCTCCTTGAACGAAGCGGGTCGGGAGTCGGGCGGCTCCCGGTCCGCAGAGTTCAACGCGGCGGCGCGTCAACGGCTACGGCGGAAGTCAGCCACAAAGGATGGCAGTTCATGGCAGATCCCGTATGAGATATCCGGTTTGTAGCCAAACACAGCGTGAGCGGTCCGGCACAGCAGGTACGTTCTTCCCCGCTGGAGACAGGGCTCTACACGGGCAACCCACCCTGAATCCGGCATGGTTCGACGGTTCGCACGAGAGGACCCGGCCATGGCGTCGTCACAGTTGACCTCGTCCCAGCCCACGCCCCCCAGGCCACCGCGGCCGAACCTCGTCTTCCGGCAGTTGCGCGGACAGCGCTCGCCGGCCGAGTTCGCCGCCGCGGTGCGTCGGGCCGCGCGCGAGATCGGGGAGCGGGTCAGCTGCGACGCGCGCTACATCGGCCGGGTCGAGGCGGGCGAGATCCGCTGCCCCAACTACGCATACGAACGGGTGTTCCTGCACATGTTCCCCGGCCGCACCCTCACCGACCTGGGCTTCGCGTCCCGCTCGTCCGTACGGGGACGCCGGGCGCACACCACCGGTGAGACGCAGGGGGCGTACGAGCCGTATGAAACGCAGGACAACCCGGACCCGCAGGTCCTTTACAACCCGCAACTGCCTTACGACCCGCATGGGCATCACGAGAGCCATGCGCTTCACGAGAACTACGAGGAGAGCGACGTGCTGCGTCGCGCATTCATGACCGGCGGTGGCGCCACGGTGGCCGCCGCCTCGCTGGGCCCGATCGGGCTCGCCTTCGACGCCGCGGCAGCGGGACGTCCCGTCCGCCGCCCCGGCGCGAACGACGCATACGCGCTCGAAGAGGCCGTACGCAGAATCCGGCTGCTCGACGACCGGCACGGCGCGGACGGGCTCTACCGGCGCGCATCGGCTCCGTTGCGCGCCGCCTATGCGCTCCTGGACGCCGGGGCGACCCGGCAGACGACCGCCGACCGGCTCCACTCGGGCGCCGGTGAACTCGCCATCTCCGTGGGCTGGCTGGCGCACGACTCGGGGCGGTTCGACGATGCCCGTTCGCACTACGCGGAGGCGCTCGCGACCGCCCGGATGACCGGCGACGACGCCCTGGAGGCGCACGGCTTCTGCAACACGGCGTTCCTCGCGCGCGACGCCGGACGCCCCCGCGAGGCCGTCCGGGCCGCGCAGGCCGCACAACGCGTCGCGCGCCCCCTGGGCTCCGTCCGGCTGATGTCGCTGCTCGCGCTGCGCGAGGCGGGCGGCTGGGCGGGGCTCGCCGACCGCACCGCCTGCGAACAGGCACTCGTCCGCGCGCAGACCCTCTTCGAGCGAGGCCCCTCGGACGCCGACCCCGAGTGGATGAGCTTCTACGGGGAGGCCGAGCTGGAGGGCCTGGAGGCGCAGTGCTGGTCGACCCTGGGCGACTGGCCGCGCGCCGCCCGCCACGCGCGCCGCGCGGCCCAGCTCCAGAACCCGCACTTCACCCGCAACATCGCCCTGTACACGGCGGAACTGGCAGACGACCTGGCCAGAGGCGGCCGCCCGGACGAGGCAGCGGCAGCAGGCATGCGAGTACTGGACCTCCTCGACCAGGTCCAGTCGTCCAGGGTCCAGACCATGCTGGCGGGAACGGCGAGGGTCCTGCTCCCCCACCGCCGGGCGTCAGGAGTATCAGGCTTCCTGGAACGCCATGCATCCCAGCCACGGATGGCTTGAGACAGCCGCCGTAGCTGCGGGCACAGGCGCAGCCGCGGGCATCCGCGTAGCTGCGGGCAGTCGTGCCGCTGGGGCGGCACCCGTCCCAAAGAAAGCGGCACCGGCAAGCGCCGGCCGGCGACACCCCGCCCGCCGGCACCACCCCCGAGCACGGCTCACACCCCGGTCAAGTGCCCCAAGTCGTTCCAGCTCTCAATGGCCGGCTCGCCATAAGCCCACCCCAGCACCGACAGCGAGGTCGGATTCAGTCGAATCCGCGCGGCAAAGTCCAGCGGCAGCCCCAACCACCGAGCCCCGATCGACCGCAAAATGTGCCCGTGCGCAAACACCAGCACATCCCGCTCCTCCCCCCGCGCCCAAGCCACAACCTCATCGGCCCGAGCCGCCACCTCGGCAAGCGACTCCCCCTCCGGAACCCCGTCCCGCCAGATCAGCCACCCCGGCCGCACGCCCTGGATCTCCTCGGGCGTCATCCCCTCGTACGCCCCGTAGTCCCACTCCATCAACGTGTCCCACACGACCGCCCGCTCCCCGAACCCGGCAAGCTCGCACGTCTCACGCGCGCGTGCCAGCGGACTGGTGCGGACGGCGACCCCGGGGAGCCCCTCGAACGGCGCCCGGTGCAGGCGCTCCCCGAGCAGCTTTGCACCACGCCGCCCCTCCTCCAGGAGCGGCACGTCGGTCCTGCCGGTGTGCTTGCCGGACAGCGACCACGCGGTCTGTCCGTGCCGGGCCAGCAGAATGCGCGGTGCCATGAGCTGAGAGGCCTTCCGGGAGAAATCGCAGGCGGAACCAGTCCATCATCGCGCACGCTGGGGGCGGGCAACCCGGTGGGCGATCTCTGCGTCTTTGAGGACCGGGGCACCCGAAGCGGGTGCGCACGTACGCCGTAAAGTGGCACGACCGGCCCGCCGGGCGCCGCGCGAGAACGAAGGGGGAGGCGATCGGATGCCGAGGACCGAGACGACACCGGGCATCGAGGCAGCAACCCCGCCGACCCGTCTGCGCTGGTGGACCGAGCTGCCGCTGATCCTGCTGGTGTACGCCTGCTACTCGGCCGGCCGCCTCCTCGCACGCGGTGACACCTCGAACGCCGTCGACCACGGCGTGACGATCCTGCACATCGAGAAGTTCCTGCACATCAACGCCGAGCACCCGCTCAACCGGCTCTTCACGCGCGAGGCGTGGCTCGGCGTCCCGGCGGACTTCTGGTACGCGTCGCTGCATTACGTGGTCACGCCGGCGATCCTGGTCTGGCTGTTCAGATCGCGCGCCGTGCACTACCGCGCGGCCCGCACCTGGCTGATGACGTCCACCTTCTTCGGTCTGATCGGCTTCACCCTCCTGCCGACCTGCCCGCCGCGCCTCCTCTCCGCGGGCCACGGCTTCGTCGACACGATGGCCCAGTACAGCTCGTACGGCTGGTGGGGCGGCGAGGCCAGTGCCCCGCGCGGTCTCGGGGGGATGACGAACCAGTACGCGGCCATGCCGAGCCTGCATGTGGGCTGGGCACTGTGGTGCGGGGTCATGCTGTGGCGGTACGGCAGGACGCGTACGACGAAGGTCGCCGCCGTCGCCTACCCGTTGCTCACCACGATCGTGGTCATGGGCACCGCCAACCACTACTTCCTCGACGCGGTCGCGGGTGTGGCCGTGATGGGCGTCGGGCTGTTCCTGACGCCGTACGTCATGCGGGGCGCGGACGCGATCAGGGAGCGGCTGTCCTTCGGCGCAGGGGACGCTCAGGTCGCAGGTTCCTCAATTGTCAGTGCCGGATGCCAGACTTCCGCGGGTGAGCGAATTCCACGGCAGCGCGAGTCCCGGATCGGATCCGGAGCCGAGCCGGGTGCCTCTCCCACGGACGCGGGGGAAGGCGCTCCGGCAGCGGCTCGCTGAGCTGCGCGGTCCCGACGTACCGGCCAAGGCGCTGGACGCGCGCGCCCTGGCCGCCCTCGCCGCCAACCCCGGTTGCAGACGGCGCGCGATCCTGGACGGCGCCGGGGTGAACAAGGCGGCGGTGGCGAGCGCGCTGGGTGCGCCTTCGGCCTTCGGGCAGTCGCAGTTCGCGTTCACGCGGGGCAACGCGTTCGAGGCGAAGGTCAAGGCGGACGGCGGCGCGGAGCTGCTCAGGCTGGTGCACGAGAAGCTGGACCAGCGGGCGGAGCCGCCCGCCGACGCCCAGGTGCCGGACCTCTCCGCGCCCGGCCCCGAGGGTCGCGCGGCGCGTACGGCGCTGGCGCTGCGCGAGGCCACCGCGGCCGTCGGCAGCTGGACGCTCCTCGACCACCCGATGCTCGCGCTCCACGTGGCGGGCTCCCCCGCGTTCCTGGAGCCGGACGCCGTGGTGGTGCACCCCGACGGCAGCTGGACGGTCGTGGAGATCAAGTCCTTCCCGATGCTGGACGGGTCCGCGGACCCGGCGAAGGTGGGCGCGGCGGCACGCCAGGCAGCGGTGTACGTGCTGGCACTGGAAGAGGTCGCCGCCCACCTCGACCCCGCTCCCGAGGTACGGCACCGGATCCTCCTGGTCTGCCCCAAGGACTTCTCCAACCTCCCGACCGCCTCGGCCGTCGACGTGCGCAAGCAGCGTGCGGTCACCGGCCGCCAGCTGGCCCGTCTCACCCGTATCGAGGACATCGCGGACACGCTCCCCGAGGGCACCTGCTTCTCCCCGGAGCTGCCCGTCGCCGAGCTGACCTCGGCCGTGGAGTCGGTCCCGGCGACATACGCGCCCGAGTGCCTGTCCGCCTGCGAGCTGGCCTTCCACTGCCGCGACCGCTCCCGCGCGGCCGGCGCGGTGACGTCCCTGGGCCGCTCGCTCCGCGCCGAACTGGGCGGCCTGACGACGGTCGAGGAGGTCCTGTCCGCGGCTCGGGGAGCAACCGGAGACCCGGAGGATCCAGCGGTGATGGCGTTGCGGAGGGCGGCGCGGCTGCGCGCCGAGGCACTGCAGAACTGCGGACCACAGGTCCCGGCCCCCTGTTCGGAGGAGGCCTCGTGTCGCTGATCACGACGCTCGCCCGGCTGGAAGCCTGTCGCACCGGCCGCGCCCAGCCCGCCGCCACCGTCCGGCACCGGCATCTGTCCGAGCGGCCCCTCGTCTTCGTGCCGCTCACCACGGCGGGCGAGGCCGGCGCCCCGCTCGGCGCGCTGGTGGGCACCGACCGGGACGCGCCGCGCCTGCTGGCCGTGCCGCAACCGCGCGACCGTGACCTCAGGTTCGCGTTCCTGGCCGAACTGGCCGATGTCGTCCTGCCGTATCTCGACGCGTACGCGCAGGACGTGGAGGCCGCCGAGCGGAACGAGACCGACCCGGAGACCGGCAAGCGGGTCAAGGTCGAGGTCGAACTGTGCGCGGACGCCCCGCAGCTGATCGTGCCGAGCCGCGCGGGTGTCGACTTCGTACGGCTGCTGGGCCGCTCCATGCGCTTCAGGCGTACGGCGGAACAGAACCCGGAGACCCCGTATCCCGCTCCCCCGCGCGTGCCGCTGCTCGGCCGCTGGCTGACGCACTTCGGGGAGCGCGCCCGCGTCCCCGGCTCCTCCCTCCTGCTGGCGATGACGGACGTCCTGTCCCGGCACTGGGCGACCGGTCAGTCCACCCTGGAGGACCAGCACCTGGGCGCCCTGCTCGCCTGGATCGATGCGCCGGACGGCTCGACGGGCGCCGAGGCCGCCCTGCACGCCGAGCTGGCGCGTGACGCCAAGGGCCAACTGCTCTGCCCGCCCGCCGGACCGGCCACCGACCCGGCGTTCGACAACAAGCTGCTCGCGCCCGCGATCGAGCGCTACGACCGCGCGCGTACGGCATTCGCCGCCGCCGAGGACGGTCTGGAGGCGGACGACCGGCTCGGCGAACTGACCGCCGCCGAGCGGGAGATCCGCGAGCTGGTGCTGAGCCGCACCCTGCCCACCTGGGAGAGGGTCTGGCAGGGCCTCGACCTGCTGCGGGCGCTGCCCGACGGGGCGCATGTCGAGGAGCGGTGGACGCGCGACCGCTGGTCGTTCACCGGCCACCGTGACCGGATCGTCGCGGGTGAGCCGCCGCAGCCGCGCCGAGACGACGCGGTCACCGCCGCCAACAAGCTCGCCGCGCGCGAGCGCGAACAGGCCCGGCTGGAGGCCCAGGAGGCGCTCGACGATCCGCTGGTGATGGCGGGGCGGCGGCTGTCCGGGGAGGCGTTCGCCGGGGAGGTGACGGATGTCGTGATGGCGTACAGCGAGGGCAAGCGGCCCAGCCCCCGCCCGCTGGTCACCGTACGGACGGAGGACCGTCCGCACCTGGGCGAGCGGGTCAAGGTGTACCGCTCGCTGGGCGGCAAGCCGCAGGCGGCGGAGTTCGTCGGGCGTGAGGCGGAGGATCTGCTCGTGCTGCGCGTCGTCGACAAGATGGGCCGCGGCAAGGAGCCCGAGGCCGGCTCGGTGCCCGAGAAGGGCGACCGGCTCTGCTTCACCCTCTTCGAGCACGAGCAGCGCGGCGGCCCGAAGCTGCCCGACCCGGAGGAGACTCCCTGGACGCACGGCGGACCGCCGGGCGAGGCGGCCGCCATGCCCGAAATCGCCGACAACGTGACCGCGGAGGACGTCCTTTGAACCCTCCATCCCGCGAACGAGACGGATTCCTGGCTCACGCTGCTCGATCGCTCGGCGAGCGAACGAGTCTTCCGCGATCAACACCAGCCGGGTTGGAACCAGCCCGGTTTCCCCAGAGATTGGAGGTTGCTGTGCTGGCTTGGTTCTCGCTCAGCACGCGACGGCACTACCATCCGTCACCCGAATGGCACAACCAGTGACGAGCCGCACTCGGGAAGCTCCGCCCGACCCCAGCGCCCTGGCCGCCGAGGCCACCGACGCCATCCTCCGCGACACCCTGCACGGCACCCACCGGGGCGTGGTCGTCGACTCCCCGCCGGGTGCCGGAAAGTCCACGCTCGTCGTCCGTGCGGCCCTCGAACTGGCCGATGCGGGACGCCCGTTGATGATCGTCGCCCAGACGAACGCCCAGGTCGACGACCTCGTGCTGCGGCTCGCGGAGAAGAACGGGGAACTCCCCGTCGGCCGTCTCCACAGCAGCGACACGGACCCCTACGACAAGGCGCTCGACGACCTGCCGAACGTCCGCAAGTCGGCGAAGGCGGGCGACCTGAGCGGCCTCTCGGTCGTCGTCTCCACGGCCGCGAAGTGGGCGCATGTGAAGGTCGACGAGCCGTGGCGGCACGCCATCGTGGACGAGGCGTACCAGATGCGCTCGGACGCGCTGCTCGCCGTGGCGGGGCTGTTCGAGCGGGCACTCTTCGTGGGCGACCCGGGCCAGCTCGACCCCTTCTCCATCGTGGGCAGCGAGCAGTGGGCGGGGCTGTCGTACGACCCCTCGGCCTCCGCCGTGACCACCCTCCTGGCCCACAACCCCGACCTGCCGCAGCACCGCCTGCCGGTGTCCTGGCGCCTCCCGGCCTCCGCGGCTCCCCTGGTCTCGGACGCCTTCTACCCGTACACGCCCTTCCGCAGCGGCACGGACCACGGCGACCGCGGCCTCTCCTTCGCCGTCCCGTCCGACGGCTCCGGCCCCGACCGGGTGATCGACGAGGCGGCCGAGTCGGGCTGGGGCCTGCTGGAGCTGCCCGCCCGGCACACCCCGCGCACCGACCCCGAGGCGGTGCGGGCGGTGGCGACCGTCGTACGGCGGCTGCTGGACCGAGGCGGTGCGGCGACCTCGGAGCGCGCGCCCGAGGAGCCCGCGCCGCTGACCGCGGACCGGATCGCCGTCGGCACGGCTCACCGCGACCAGGCGGCGGCCGTCCGCGCGGCACTCGCGGAGCTGGGGGTCATGGACGTCACGGTCGACACGGCGAACCGCCTCCAAGGCCGCGAATACGACGTCACGGTGGTCCTCCACCCCCTCTCCGGCCGCCCCGACGCCACCGCCTTCCACCTGGAAACAGGCCGCCTGTGCGTCCTCGCCTCCCGCCACCGCCACGCATGCATCGTGGTCTGCCGGGCGGGGGTGAGCGAGCTCCTGGACGACTACCCGTCCACGGAGCCGGTGCAGCTGGGAACGCTGGTGAAGTTCCCGGACGGCTGGGAGGCCAACCACGCGGTGCTGGCACGGCTGGCCGAGCACCGGGTGGGCTGGCAGCCGTGACCGCGGTGCCGGCCCGGCTCGGGGAACATCGGGTGGCGTTCCGACCTTGAGAGACCCGGGGTCCCGGGCCCACTTGCGTGGCCGCGGGACAATGGACGGTGGCCCGGTCCCTGGACGGGTCGATCGCGACGTACGAGGAGGAGAAGACATGGCGGAGCCCACGCCGCGTCGGAACGAACCGCGGCTACGCCCCGCGCCCCTGCTCTTCGAGCCCGCGGAGGCGGCCTCCGACCCTGAGCACTTCTTCGACCTGGAGTCGATCGACGATCCGCGGGCGCTGCTGGCCCGCTCCACGGAGCTGGCGCAGGCGTTCCGCGCCGCGGCCGACCGGGCGGTGGAGTTCCAGGCGATGGCGGCCGCGCAGCTGGCGGACCCGCGGCGGTTCGACCGGCTGACGCCGGCGGACATCGCGGAACGCGCCGAGTGGACCGAGGACTATGCCAAGAAGATGGTCGAGTACGGACGGGACCTGATGAGCGGGGCCGAAGGGCGGGGCTCCGCGGACCCGGTGTGAACACGGTCCGCTTCGCTTTGGCATATGCCAGGCGGGCAAGATACTCCTCCCCTCTCCCACCTGTCCCGGTTTCCGGCAACTGTCGGGAGCGGTGCGTTCACAGCCGGTAGACATAGATGTCATGAG
The DNA here is from genome assembly GCF_000720765.1 of Streptomyces sp. NRRL S-646. Lineage (GTDB taxonomy): Bacteria > Actinomycetota > Actinomycetes > Streptomycetales > Streptomycetaceae > Streptomyces. Next base: position 233,266 of record NZ_JODC01000015.1, on the reverse strand, counting down.
CAGCGAACGCACCGACCTGTTCTCCGACCGCTACGACATCAGCGGAGTCACCGCGGACGGAGCCGCCTGGCTCGCCTCGGCAGGGGCGTATCCGCGCAGCACACTCGCCCTCTGGAAGGAGCACGCCGACGCCCCGGTGGTGCTCCCGTGCGGCACGGCCTTCGACGTCGTCAGTGCGCCCGCGGTCTTCGCGCGCCGGATGGTCGACCGGCTGTGGGACGAGGGGCCGGGCTCCGGTCCGGTGGCGTCCTTCCGGGGCCGGATGCTCCTGTTCGCCGCGCCCGGCACGGCCCAGCGGCTGCCCTCGCTGCTGCGCTGGGAGGAGTTCGGCCGCACGGGAGCGATCCCGCCACTGCTGTGCCACGGCAACGGCGACGCGGTGACCGTCCCACCCCTGCTCGCGCCCACCCCGCCGGCCTCCCCCGACTCCCGCTGGCTGGTCGCTCCGGACACCCGTCATCCCTGGCTGCCGGGCCCCGAGATCCTGCTCTGGGCGGCCGTGACTCTTAATCAGCGGGTCCGGGGTTCGAGTCCCTGGCGGCGCACGATGGCGATGGCGAGGCATGTTCGCGGAAAGCGCGAACCGGTCTCGCCATCGTTGTTTTTGCGCGGCTTCGCCGCGCGTTGTGGGGGCTTCGCCACCCACACCCCCCATACACCGGCGGCTGTCGTGGCCGCAGGGTGAAGAAGCCGGCCCCCGTCCTTGAGACCGCGCGCGGCGAGGGCTCCGCCGCCCCGCTTCACCGGTGGCTGCCGTCACCGCAGGGCGAAGAAGTCACCCGTCGGCTGTGATCTTCACCGTCCACGCACCCGAAACCGTCCGCCGCCCCTCCACGTCCACCCGGATCCCCTCCCCCGGAACTGTGAAGGTCTCGCCCAGGGCGACCGGGGCGTCCGCGAGGGGTGGATAGACGGAGTTCTCCCAGCACGCCTCCGTGTGCGGGTGGGCGTCGATCACCTCGATCGGGCCGCCGCCGGACTGCGCACCGCCGCGCACCCGGTACACGAGGATCCCCGACCGGCAGGCCGCCGTATCGTTGCCGACCGGCCCGCGCGCCTCGAAGGCGAGCACGCTGTCGTGGCCGGTCCGCACCACCGCGAGCTTCACGCCGCGCCCGAGCCCGAAGGCCGGCGGCCCCGCCACCCCCCCGACCGCGGCCCCCGGCGAGGCACCCAGCGGCTCCAGCGTCAGCCGCGTGACGCCCGCCTCCCGCACACACACCACCTGCCGCGGCGCCAGCCACCCCAGCTTCCACTTGTGCCAGCCGAACAGATCAGGTGCCAGCCCGAACTGGCTGCCCATCAGGTCCCAGTCCCCGACATAGGTGTCCCAGTCGCCCTTGCCGTCGTCGGGCCGGTGGTACAGATCCGGCAGGTCGAAGACATGTCCGGTCTCGTGGGCCAGCACAAGCCGGTCCGGCGGGTGCTTCTCGAACACCGTCACGACCCGGCGGATGTCCGTGCCGTCGGCCCTGAGCGGAGTGTCCAGGTTGACGACCTTCGTCGCGTCCGAGTCCACGCCGGGCGCGTCCGGGTCGGCGACGAAGTAGACGATGTCGTAGCGGGAGAAGTCGACCTGCGGGTCGGCGACGGCGAGCGCGTCGTGCAGGTATGCGGACCGGTGCTCGGCGTTCCAGTCCCGCTTCATGGCGTACGCCGTGGACGGCCTCGGCATCCGGATCCAGTGCCGCAGCGGATGCGGATGGAGGGTGAACCTGCCGTAGGAGGCGCGTTCGAAGTAGCGGCTGGTGGCCGGGAAGTGGTCGGCGGTCAGCTGGGCGGGCGTGGTCCGCGGGACGGCGTCCGGGAAGGAAAGGAAGATCATCACGGCGTTCAGCGCACGGGTCGGCCGCGGATATGCGGCGTTCCAGGTGTCGAGGCCCTCCGAGTGATGGGCGTCGGTGCGCTGCAGTGCGCACGGCACCGCCGAGAACGGTTCGGCGATCGACGGCCCGGTCACCAGCGAGGTCGCGGCGAGCGCCGACAGGGTGGTGAACACGGCGGCGGTGCTGCGCAGTCGGGAACCCCTGAAATCCTTGAGGGGGGACTGACACGGCACAGGGACCTCCGGGGGCGGTACTCGGGACACCGCACCCAGCCTGAGTCAGTTTGTCGTATTACGCCCTGTTCGCCTGCCCCAGAAGAGTGACTCGGCCACGAGGCCCGATCAGAGCCGACACCCCCGAAACGCTCACGGAACGTCACAAGCGGTCAGGCGCCCCAACGACCCGTCCAGCCGCGGGCAGAAACGATCTGTCAGAAGTGCCGCCCGATCCGGGACACTGGGCGTGGGGTGGAAGGCCCTCGGGTCTGCCTCTATGATCGGCACACTTTCCGGCACGGACAGAGATCGAGTGCACTGCGGGAGCGAGCGGTGAGCGGAACGTCCGAAGGGCCGGCGCCCGCGGCAGACCTCGACCGGGGCGCTGTAACAGAGAGTAACAACTATGCGTCTCCTCGTACCGAGCCGCTGACGACTCGCACGGAGTCGCCTGCGTACCGCTCGGTCTTCACGGCTGCGCCGCTGGCCATGGCGGTCGTCGACCGCGAGGGGCTGGTGGTCAGCGCCAACGACGGGTTCGGCGCCCTGTTCGGCAGCGCACCCGAGGAGTTGGCCGGCCGCCTCGCCGCCGACCTGGTGGACCTGGCGTCCGACGCCCGCACCTGGCACGCGTACCGCGAGGTGCTGCGCGGCCGCGAGGCCAGGCTGCGCTGCACGCGCCGGCTGAAGCACCCCGACGGGCATTCGGTGTGGGTGCAGGTCTCCGTCACCCCCCTCGGCCAGGACGGGTGCGTCCTGGTGTGCCTCACCGACATCAGCGCCCACCGTGAACTGCAGGGCCGGCTGAGGCACTTGCAGATGCACGACCCGGTGACGCGGCTGCCCAACCGCACCCTGTTCTTCGAGCGGCTTACGGCCACGCTGGAGGCGGAGTCGTACGAGGAGAGCGGCACCGGGCGGATCGGGCTGTGCTATCTCGACCTGGACGGCTTCAAGGCCGTCAACGACACACTCGGCCATCGCGTCGGCGACCGGCTGCTGGCCGCTGTGGCCGAACGCCTCACGCGCTGCGCCGACGAGGCGGGTTACGGCAGAACGAGCGCACCGCTGGTGGCGAGACTCGGCGGCGACGAGTTCGCCCTGCTGGTGGAGGACTCCACGGGCACGGAGCAACTCGCCGAGCTGGCGGAGGCGGTGCTGGAGGCGGTGCAGGCGCCGTTCGACCTCGCCGGTCAGCGGGTGTCGGTGTCGGCGTCGATCGGTGTGGTGGAGCGGCGCGCGGCCGACACCACCGCCACCGCCCTGATGCAGGCGGCCGACACCACGCTCTACTGGGCGAAGGCCGACGGAAAGGCCCGCTGGACGCTCTTCGACCCGGAGCGCAACGCCCACCGCATGACCCGCCAGGCCCTGGCCTCAACACTCCGCCCCGCCATTGAACGCGACGAATTCGTTCTCGAATACCAGCCGTTGGTGGGGATGGAGGACGGGCGGCTGCGCGGTGTCGAAGCCCTGGTCCGTTGGAACCATCCTCAGTTCGGCATGCTGACGCCGAATCGGTTCATCGGATTGGCGGAGGAAGACGGCTCGATCGTGCCACTGGGCCGCTGGATCCTGCGCACCGCCTGCCGCCAGGCGCGTCGCTGGCAGGTGGACCACCCGGAGGAGCCGCCGTTGTTCGTGAGCGTCAATGTGGCGGTGCGTCAGGTCTGGGACTCGGACCTGGTGGCCGATGTGGCCGAGACGCTCGCCGAGACCGGGCTCGCGCCCCATCTGCTCCAGCTGGAGCTCACGGAGTCCGCGGTGATGGGCTCGGCGGGCCGCCCCCTGCAAGCCCTCCAGGCCCTCAGCGGTATGGGCGTCGGCATCGCGATCGACGACTTCGGCACGGGCTACTCGAACCTGGCGTACCTCAGCCGGCTGCCGGTGTCGGTCCTGAAGCTGGACGGCTCCTTCGTACGGGGCTTCCAGTACGAGAGCGACAAGGAGGGCGCCGTCCCGCCGAACCCGGCCGACGAGGTCGTCGTCGAGGCGATGATCCAGCTCGCCCACCGCCTGGGCATCACGGTCACCGCGGAGTGCGTGGAGACATCGGCACAGGCATCCCGCCTGCGACGCATCGGCTGCGACACCGGCCAGGGGTGGCTGTATTCACGACCGGTGTCACCGGACCGCATCTCCGAACTGCTCGGCCCCCGACCACGGGCCGGGGAACGCCTGATCGGCAACTCGTAGCCCCACAAGGCCAGTTCGCGCGAGCGCCGTCCCGACCCGGCGGGAGGTCTGGGTGGGGCCCCGGGGGGATTGGTCTGCGTTCGTGTGAACTGCTGGCGTGTGTCTTCGGGTTGTCCGCCGTGCTGTGTGATCACACCACCGAACCACCCCACTCCCGGCCGCGCGCCCAACATCAAACGGACGACGACCCGCCCTCCACCGAGGCCTGCCGGCCGGATCACGGCGCCGGACCACTTGGCCCCGCTGCCCCGAGCGGGATCAGGTGGTCGGGAAGCCGTAAGCCTCCGCGATGAGTTCGTACGAGCGCAGTCGTACGTCTCCGCTGTGGGCGTTGCCTGTGATCATCAACTCGTCGGCGCCGGTGCGCTTCTGGAGGTCGTCGAGGCCGGTGCGGACCTCGTCCGGGGTGCCGTGGATGACGTTGGCGTTCCAGGAGTCGACGAACTCCCGCTCCATCGGGCTGAATTCGTAGGCCTCGGCCTCCTCGGGGGTCGGGACGAGGCCGGGGCGGCCGGTGCGCAGGCGGACCATGTTGAGGGCGGCGGCCAGGACCTGGCGGCGGGCCTCCTTCTCGTCGTCGGTGGCGAGCGCGGAGACGCCGATGAGGGCGTAGGGGGCGTCCAGGACGGCGGAGGGCCGGAAGGACTCGCGGTACAGGTCCAGCGCCGGGATGGTGTTCTGCGCCGAGAAGTGGTGCGCGAAGGCGAAGGGCAGGCCGAGGACGCCGGCCAGGCGGGCACTGAAGCCGGAGGAGCCGAGCAGCCACAGCGGCGGACGGTGGGGGGACTGGACACCGCCGGGCGAGGTCGACTGGATCGGGCCGGGCACGGCGTGGATACGGCGGTACGGGTGACCGTCCGGGAAGTCGTCGTCCAGGAAGCGGGTGAGCTCCGCCAGCTGCTCGGGGAAGTCGTCGGCGCCCTCGTTCAGGCGGTCCGTGCGACGCAGGGCCGCGGCGGTGGCGCCGTCCGTGCCGGGGGCGCGGCCGAGGCCCAGGTCGATGCGGCCCGGAGCCATGGCCTCCAGCGTGCCGAACTGCTCGGCGATGACGAGCGGCGCGTGGTTGGGGAGCATGACACCGCCGGAGCCGAGCCGGATGCGTTCGGTGTGGGCGGCGAGGTGGGCGAGGATCACGGCGGGGGACGAGGAGGCGACGCCCGGCATGGAGTGGTGCTCGGCGACCCAGTACCGGTGGAAGCCACGGTTCTCTGCGAGGCGGGACAGTGCCACGCTGGTACGGAGGGCATCGCTGGCCGTGCGCCCGGCGCCGACGGTGACCAGGTCCAGCACGGAGAGGGGTACCGGGGCGGTGCCCTGTGCCGTCCCTCGGATACCGTCCGCCGCCACGTTCTCGTCTGCCGTCACGGTGAGTGCCTCCTGTTTTCGGCCTTGCTGTCCGTCCAGCGGTAACAGGAGGCACTCTCCGCTTTATTCCCTGGGGCCTGAAGTCAGCCCCTCCGGCGTTTGAGGAGCGGGGGCCCGGGGGCTGGCCCCCGGGACGGGACGGGACGGGACGGGTAGGGGCGGCGGGGGCGAAAAACCTCAGACCTGCACGATCGGCTCCCGAGTGAACAACGCCCCCAGCATCGGCGCATTCACCCGCCGATCCGCCAGCCGCAAGGCTTCCCACACAGTGACCTGGTTGGCGGTGAGAACCGGCTTCCCCAGCTCCTTCTCCAGCGCCGGAATGTGCGCAGCAGTGTGCAGCGCCGTATCCGGCAGCAGAACCGCCTCCGCATCCGCCCGATCAGCCTCGCGAGCCAGCAGCAACACCTCCGCCTCGCCCCAGGTGCCGACCTCCGCCGCCGTGATGATCCCGGCGCCGCGGACGGACGTCACCTCCGCGCCGCCCGCCCGCAGGAAGTCCGCGAACAGGCCGGCCACGTCCTCGGGGTAGGTCGCACCGACCGCCACCCGCCGCGCCCCGACCTCCTGCAGCGCGTGCACGAAGGCGAAGGACGTCGACGAAGCCGGCAGCCCGGCCGCTCGGGCCAGGGCGCGCACCTGCTCCTGGGCGCCCTCCCAGCCGTAGACGAAGCTCCCGCTGGTGCACGCCCACACCACCGACTCCGCGCCCGCCATGCGCAGCTCCTCGACCCCCGCCGCGAGCCGGTCGGCCGAGCCCATCTCCCGCAACGCGTCCACCCGGTGGGCGTCCTCGCCGATGTCGGTGTGGACGACGTCGAGGCGGATGTTGCTGCCGAGCAACTGCTCGATGCGTGGGTATTCGTCCTCGGCGGAGTGGCCGGGATAGAGGAATCCGAGTGCCGTCATGACCTGCCTTCCTGCTGCTGTTCACCGTCCGGGAGCTGTGGCAGTACGGGACCGGAGCGCGCCGCCGGATCGATCAGCGCCTGATACGGTCCCACCGCCCGGGTACCCAGTCGGGACAGCGCAGCCCACATCGTCACCTGGTTGGCCGAGATCACCGGGATGCGCAGTTCGGCCTCCAGTTGCGGGATGACGTCGTAGGTCGGGAGGTTGGTGCAGCTGATGAACAGGACGTCGGCCGGCCGTCGAACGGCCTTGTGGGCCATGGCGACCACATCGCGGTACGGGACCTTCCAGATGTGCCGGGTCAGGCCCATGTACGCGCGTCCGGTGACCTTGACGCCGGCCTCGGCGACGTACTCCTCCAGTGCGCGTGTCACCGACACGGTGTACGGCGTCACCAGTGCCACCCGCCGGGCGCCGAGCGCCACCAGGGCCTCCAGCAGGGCGCCCGAGGTGGTGACGGACGGGATCGCACCGGCCCGGGTCATCGCCGCGCACATCGCGCGCTCCCCGGCGATTCCGCCGACGAAGCTGCCGGAGGTGCAGGCGTACGCGACGACCTCCGGCCCGACCGCGTTCAGGGTGCGGACCGCGTCGTCCAGCGTCTCGTGCTCGCTGACCAGCCGGGCCAGGTCGAGGCTCACCTCGACCGGCACGAACGGCGTCCGTGTCAGATGCAGCGAGACGTCGTCCGGGACCCAGCGCCACAGCTCGCGGTCCAGAGCGAAGTCGAAGGGGGCGACCACACCCACACCCCGCTGGGGAAGTGGTCCGCCGAGAAAGGAAACATCCATGGCACCCATGGCGCCACCGCCTCACCGTGAGAAACAGCGGAGCAACGGACCCCCCATCGCACCCGTGTTGACGAAGGTAGGTTCGGGTGCGAGCGTGGTCAAACCTCCCATGTCAGACGGCCGCAACCTCCCGTAGAAACGGCTTTCCGCATGACCACCCCGACGCTTCTCGTCCTGGACACCGACCCACTGCCCCGCCTCGGCAGACTCACCGGCCGCGCCCGGATCGAGCACACGGACGAGTCGACGCTCGCCGAGCGGCTGCCGCACGCGGACGTCCTGCTGGTCTGGGACTTCGCCTCCCGGGCCGTACGTTCCGCCTGGCCGGGCGAGGGCCCGCGGCCGCGCTGGGTGCACACGGCGAGCGCGGGCGTGGACCACCTGATGTGTCCGGAACTCGCCGCCTCCGACACCGTGGTCACCAACGCACGCGGTGTCTTCGACCAGCCCATCGCCGAGTACGTCGCCGCGCTCGTCCTCACCATGGCCAAGGACCTGCCGCGGACCTGGGAGCTGCAGCGGGAGCGGACCTGGCGGCACCGCGAGACGCAGCGGGTCGCGGGCACGCGCGCGTGCGTCGTCGGTTCCGGGCCCATCGGCCGTACGATCGCCCGCACGCTCAAGGCGCTCGACATGACGACGGCGATCGTCGGGCGCACCCCGCACACCGGCATCTACGGCCCGAACGACCTGGACCGGCTGATCGCCCGCGCCGACTGGGTGATCGCGGCCGCCCCGCTCACCGAGCAGACGCACGGCATGTTCGACGCGCGCCGCTTCGGGGTGATGCAGCCCTCCGCGCGCTTCATCAACATCGGGCGCGGCGGTCTGGTCGTCGAGGACGCGCTCGCCCAGGCGCTGGCCAAGCGGTGGATCGCGGGCGCCGCGCTGGATGTCTTCGAGCACGAACCCCTCACCCCCGACAGCCCGTTGTGGGAGTGCCCGGGCCTGATCGTGTCCCCGCACATGAGCGGTGACACGATCGGCTGGCGCGATCAACTCGGCACTCAGTTCGTGGAGTTGTACGAGCGCTGGGAGGCGGGCAGACCTCTGCTGAACGTGGTGGACAAGAAGCGCGGGTACGTACCAGGACGCTGAACCGCCAAGCGATGGAGGGCAGATGACGCACCGCGATCTCGACCTCGACCTCGACCTCGACCTCACCGAGCTGACCGCCGTACGGATCGTCGAGGGCTACCGCAAGGGCGAGTTCAGTCCGGAGGAGGTCACGCGGGCCGCACTGGAGCGGGCCGAGCGGATCCAGCCGGAGGTGAACGCCTTCGTGCGGCTGCTCGCCGACGAGGCCCTCGCCCAGGCCCGGGAGTCGACGGAGCGATGGCGGCGCGGCGAACCGAAAGGGCTGGTGGACGGGGTCCCGACAACGGTCAAGGACATCATCCTGCTGCGCGGCGCCCCCACCCTCAAGGGCTCCAAGACGATTTCCGAGCACGGTGGTTGGGGCGAGGACGCCCCCTCCGTCGCCCGCCTCCGCGAGCAGGGAGCCGTGTTCATCGGCAAGACCACGACCCCCGAGTTCGGCTGGAAGGGCGTCACGGACTCGCCGCGGTCCGGGGTCACCCGCAATCCGTACGACCCGACCCGCACCGCGGGCGGCTCCAGCGGCGGCGCGGCGGCGGCCGTGGCGCTGGGCGCGGGGCCCCTCGCGCTGGGCACGGACGGCGGCGGCAGCGTCCGTATCCCGGCGGCCTTCTGCGGCATCTTCGCCCTGAAGCCGACGTACGGCAGGGTGCCCCTCTACCCGGCGAGTGCCTTCGGCACCCTGGCCCACGTCGGCCCGATGACCCGGGACGCGGCGGACGCGGCCCTGCTCCTGGACGTGATCGGGGTGCCCGACCACCGCGACTGGTCGGCGCTGCCCGCCGCGCCGGACTCCTTCGTCGCCGGACTGTCCGGCGGGGTGAAGGGCCTGCGGATCGCCTACTCGCCGTCCCTCGGCGGCCAGGTGGCGGTGCAGCCCGCGGTGGCGGCCGCGGTACGGCGGGCGGTGGAACGGCTGGCCGAACTCGGCGCGTACGTCACCGAGGCCGACCCCGACTTCACCGACCCGGTGGACGCCTTCCACACCCTGTGGTTCTCCGGGGCGGCCCGGGTGACCCAGCAACTGGGCCCCGAGCAGCGCAAGTTGCTCGACCCGGGCCTGAGGGAGATCTGCGCGGCGGGCGCCCGCCTCTCCGCCCTCGACTACCTCGCCGCGGTCGACGTCCGTATGGAACTCGGCCGCCGCATGGGCCGCTTCCACGAGTCCTACGACCTCCTCGTCACCCCGACGCTGCCGATCACGGCGTTCGAGGCGGGCGCCGAGGTGCCGAAGGGCTCCGGCCACCGGCGCTGGACCGGGTGGACCCCGTTCACGTACCCCTTCAACATGACCCAGCAGCCGGCGGCGACCGTCCCGGTCGGGACGGACGGGGACGGTCTGCCGATCGGTCTGCAACTGGTGGCGGCGCGGCACCGGGACGCACTGGTGCTGCGGGCGGCGCATGCGCTGTTCGGGGCGGAGGTTGCCGGGACGCCACGCAGGGTCCGGTGAACCTGGGTCGGAGCCTGCCCTGGAATGCTTTGAGCTGGTGTTTCATGCGTTTCAGCGAGCGCCTCGCGTCCGCCGCCCCGGCCACTTCGCGACCGCCGAACTGCGGTGAGACGAGTGTGACCTCACACCCGCTGGAAGCTGAGCGTCTCCCCCGCCGCCCCCGACCGCCACAGGTCGTTGCAGGCCTCGGCCATCACGTCGAGGCCCTCGGTCACCTGGCCCCAGACGATTCCCGGAACCCAGCCCACGTCCCCGTTGAGGAGCAGGTTGTTGCGCTCGTAGAAGAGGGCGAGGTCGACGACCGTGGTGCCGGGGCGTACGTCGGTGCCGTAGCCGTAGGCCTTGGTGCCCAGCTCCGTGCCGGCGAAGGAGAAGTAGCAGAGGTCGCCGGGGATCGGCGTGACCGTCGGGTTCTCCAGGGGTGGCTCCCGGTCGGCGAAGGGCGGGAACAGCGCGTAGATCTCGTTGCGTGCGTATTTGGCGTGATAGACCTCGCCACTCAGTGGAAGGGCGTCCCACACCGCCGCACAGGTGTGCGGCGCGCGCTCGTCGAGGAGCTTCGCCGTGCAGTGGACGCCCCGCTTGACCAGCGAGACTTCGATGTGACGGTCGGCCATGTGCCCTCCTGTGGACCTGCCTTCAGCTGGGTCTGCTCAGCCCTGTATGCCACGCCCCCGCCGCCGTTGCACGTTCGGTCACCTCCCCAAGAGTCAATGGCAGCGGTGGTGCCCGGGCCACAAGACTCTTGGTGCCCGCACAGGAGGACGCCACGCGTGACCTCTTGTGAAGCATCAGCACATCCCGCTCAGGAGGCGCCCCGATGACCTCGACGACCGCACGCCGTCCCTGCAAGACCCTGCTCGGAGTCCTGGCCGTCGCCATGGCCGCCGGAACGGCCCTCGGCGCCACCCCCGCCGAGGCCGCGACGGCGACCAAGACGTGCAGCGGCGGACCGGGCAACTGCGTCCTCGCCAAGGTGCACCCCGGGAAGGGGACCGTGAAGGTCACGGTCGACCTCACCGGAGGCAACAAGCCGTACAAGTACGGCTGGGACCTGCGCCAGAACGGCAGGATCCTGTGCAGCGGAGAGATCCGCGAGCGCTGGCCCGCGAAGACGTTCACCTGCAAGAACATGCCGAAGGGCAGGCTGACGCTGACTGCGCCGTACCAAGAGAACGCCACCGTCGGCATGAAGTGGTAGCCGCCTCTGTCAAGCAGTGACCGCTTCACGACGGCTCACCCGAGGACGTACCCGATGTCCGCGCCGGGCATCGGGTACGTCTCTTTTGTCGTCTTGCGCCGCACCCTCATCAGGGGCCGCAAACAGACGGCATAGGTGCAATCGGTCTGGGTAGACGCGCGCCCATGGCTCCACCACAGGGCAAGAACTCAGGAAGCGACACAAGAAACGACACAAGAGGCATCCGGCGCCGCTCGCTGCTCGCGGGGGTAGCGGCGCTCGGCGCGGTGGGCACGATGGGCGCGACCAGCGCATGCAGCAGGGTGGCGACGGCGGACACCGGCGACGGCGGGCATCTGCTGGACCAACTGCGGGCGAAAGGCGTCGTCCGGCTGGGCCTGGCGGGCGAACAGCCCTTCGGTTACATCGGCAAGGACGGAAAGATGACGGGCGAGGCGCCGGCCGTCGCCGAGCGCATTTTCAAGCGGCTCGGGGTCGAGAACGTAGAGCCGTTCGCGACCGAGTTCGGCTCACTGATCACCGGCCTGAATTCCCTTCAGTTCGACTGCGTCGCGGCCGGCATGTACATCACTCCGGAGCGCTGCGATCAGGTCATCTTCGCCGACCCCGAATACCAGATGCTCGATTCCTTCATCGTGCCGAAGGGGAATCCGAAGAACCTCCGCACCTACAAGGACATCGCCAGGACCGGCGCCAGAATGGCCACCGGCCTCGGTTACGCGGAGATCGACTACGCCAAGGAGGCCGGGGTCAAGCACATCACGACCCTGCCCGACCAGCTGGCCGGCCTCCTCGCGGTCGAGCAGGGCCGTGTCGATGTCTTCGTCGGCACGGCGGTCACCGTGCGCAATGTCGTGAACCAGAGCAAGTCCCGGAAGGTGGAGGGCACACCGGAGGTCACGCCGTATGTGAAGGGAAAGCCGGTCATCGACGTCGGCGCCTTCGCGTTCCGCAGCCCCGAGACCCATCTCCGCGATGCTTTCAACCGCGAGCTGCACAAGATGAAGCGGAGCGGTGAACTCCTGGAGGTCATGCGGCCCTTCGGCTTCACGAAGGACCAGATGACGACCATCACCGCCAAGGAGAAGTGCAAGCCATGAGCGAAATCAGCTGGGGTTTGTGGAAACTCCTCCTCAACGGCATATGGGTCACCGTCCAGCTCACCGTCTACAGCGCCGCACTCGCCGCCGTCGTGGCCTTCGTCATCGGCCTGGCGCGCACCCATCGGCTGTGGATCGTGCGCTTCCTCTCCGGCGCGTACTTCGAGATCTTCCGCGGCACCTCCGCGCTGATCCTGATGTTCTGGATCTTCTTCGTGCTGCCGATCGGCTTCGGCTGGCAGCTGGTCCCGATGTGGGCCGCGGTGCTGGCCCTTGGCCTGAGCTACGGCGCATACGGCTCGGAGGTCGTGCGAGGTGCTGTCAAAGCGGTGGCGCCGGCCCAGCGTGAAGCGGGCATCGCGCTCAGCTTCAGCCCCGCCCAGCAACTGCGCAAGATCATCCTTCCGCAGGCCTGGCCGGGGATGGTCCCGCCGTTCAACAACCTGCTCATCGAGATGCTCAAGGGCAGCGCCCTGGTCTCGATCATGGGCGTCGGCGACATCACCTTCGGCGCCTCGCTGGTGCGCAACGCCACCGGCCAGAGCGCACCCGTCTACACGATCATCCTCGTCATGTACTTCGTGCTGGCGTTCGTCCTCACCCGCGGCATGCGCGTCGTGGAGCGGCACGCCAAGGCCGGCATCGGCCAGGCCCCGCAGAAGCGCGAGGGCCTGCGGGCCCGGATGAACGGCAGCCAGGTCGACGACTTCGCGCGGTCGGGCGCGACTCCCGGTGGAGGTGTTGTCCGGTGAAGTGGGACTGGAACGCGGTCAGCGACTTCATGCCGATGTTCTGGCACGGTCTGCTGGTCACCCTCGAGGCACTGGCGCTCGGCGCCGTGCTCGCCTTCGCCCTCGGCCTGGTGTGGGCCATGTTGCAGCGCTCGGAACACGTCGTGGTGCGCTGGCCGGTGATGGCGGTCACCGAGTTCGTACGGAACACCCCGCTGCTGGTGCAGCTGTTCTTCCTCTTCTACGTGCTGCCCGAATGGGGGCTCACGCTCTCGGCATTCAGCACCGGCGTGATCGGCCTGGGCCTGCACTACTCGACGTACACCGCCGAGGTGTACCGCGCCGGCATCGACGGTGTGCCCGCGGGCCAGTGGGAGGCGGCCACGGCGCTCAACCTGCCCCGCACCCGGACCTGGTTCGCGGTGATCCTGCCGCAGGCGATCAGGCGCGTTGTACCGGCGCTGGGCAACTACGTCGTCGCGATGCTCAAGGACACTCCGATGATCTTCGTGATCGGTGTGCTGGAGATGCTGGGCGAGGCCCGGCAGTACTCCGCCCAGACCTTCCACACGGTCGAGCCCATCACGATCGTTGGCATCGCCTTCATCGTCATCTCCTACCCTGCGTCCCTTCTCCTGCGAGTCCTGGAGCGTCGCCTTGTCCACTGACAGCAGCCTCTCGAAAGAAACGGCCAACCCCGCGGTGGACGGCAGCGAGCTGATCCGCTTCGACAAGGTCACCAAGCGCTTCGGCGCCAACACCGTCCTCGATTCACTGGACTTCACCGTCTCGTCCGGCAAGCACGTCACGCTGATCGGCCCGTCCGGATCGGGCAAGACCACGATCCTGCGGCTGCTGATGACCCTGACGAAGCCCGACGAGGGCACCATCAAGGTCGGCAACGAGTACCTCACGCACGAGGTGCGGGGCGACGGGCTCGTCCCGGCCGGCGAGAAGCACGTCCGCGAAGTGCGCAAGAACATCGGCATGGTGTTCCAGCAGTTCAACCTGTTCCCCAACATGAACGTCATGCGGAACATCACCGAGGCCCCTGTGCATGTCCTCGGCCTGTCCAAGGACGAGGCCGAGGAGCGGGCGCGGGAGCTGCTCGAGCTGGTCGACCTGACCGAGCAAGCGGACAAGTACCCGACCCAGCTCTCCGGCGGCCAGCAGCAGCGCGTCGCCATCGCCCGCGCCCTCGCCATGCGCCCCCAGGTGCTGCTGCTCGACGAGGTCACCTCCGCACTCGACCCCGAGCTGGTGGCCGGGGTGCTGGACTTGCTGCGCGACATCGCGCACACGACGGACATCACGATGCTCTGCGTCACCCACGAGATGAACTTCGCGCGGGACATCTCCGACGATGTCCTCATGTTCGACGCGGGCCGGGTAATCGAGTCCGGTTCTCCGCAGAAGATATTCACCGAGCCTGACCACGAGCGCACTCGGCAATTCCTGAGCGCCGTCCTGTAACCGGCCCTGGGCGGTCGCGTGAAGGGTGGGTGACTTTTCCTTCACACGCTTCCCTGAACGCGACTGCCCATAAGGGCATTGCACTTGTGGACACCTCCCCAAGTCCCAATGGCAACCGGGAACACGGCGTTGAAGAATTTCAACCAAGTCACCGGTTCCGGCTACTTGGAGGTATCCCCCCATGGCATTGACCACCGCTCGCCGCACTTCCGTTGGCCGCACCGCAGCCGCAGGCCTGGCAGCCGCCGCGTCCCTCGCACTGCTGGGCGCGGCGAGCCCGGCCGCCACCGCTGTACCGTCCGCCGACACCGCGCACTCCGGTCCGGCCGCCGTGGTCGGGAAGGACGCGTACGGGAAGTGGGTCGCCACCGGCCCGGCCCGCTACAAGTGCCGCGTCTACGTCGCCGTCAGCGCAGGCGGGACCGCCAACGGCGCGGCCTCGGGCGAGTGCAAGGTACGGATGTCCCAGGTCGTGGTCGTCGGCATCAGCATCAACAACAACCACATCAAGCACACCACCGCCCGCGGCACCGCCAAGAAGGTGTACACCAAGGCCCTGAAGGAGACGAACCCGAGGGGCAAGCAGAACATCTGCGCCTTCGCCTACGTCAACTCCCCCCTCGACGAGTCGAACCCGGTGCGCAGCGAGGCGAAGGTCTGCGTCAAGGCCTGAGCTGCGACTGCACCCCGCACTCCCGGGACGGCCCGCCTGCAGAAGGCGGGCCGTCCCACGCCTTCGGCATTTCACCGACCAGGCAAAGACGGCGAATAACTGCCCGCCTTCCTCAACTGAACCCCATCCCCTTTCACTTGCCTGGGGATCCCGCTAATTGATCGCGAACGCGAAGACTCTGCCCTAGAGTGTCGAGCGAAGGTGAAGGAAAACGGGGAAGGTAGCCATCACCGTGCCGATCAAGGATGCAACGCAATACCACTGCCACAACACACCGCACGAGTCCGGAGATTCACACTGCCCCTGTCGGCTCGCATTCCAGCCGGTTGAGACCGAACCGGCCGTGAATGAGCTGACGGACCGCGAGCGACAGGTCCTGGTCCTCCTCGGAGGCGGGCTGCCCAACCGGCTCCTCGCCCGCCAACTGGGCATCGCGGAGCGAACGGTCAAGGCCCATGTCGCGCACATCATCGAGAAGCTGGGGCTGCGCACCCGGCTGGAGGCGGCAGTCGTCGCCAACCTTCACCACGACCTGATCTGCCCGGGAAGAAGCTCTCACAGCGGGTGACCGTCTCGCCCCGGGCCCGGAGCGGGGAAATTTCCGGCGCGATGTCGCCGCTTCAGGGGTTGAACACGATTCAATCTCCGAGGTCCGGGCTCCGGGGCATGACGAGGGCATATGCCAGAGTGTCTGCGCTCCTGCTGAGAGCCGTGCGCCGGGGTCTTAATCTCGTCAACAACCGCTCACAACAAGCCGCTTGACCGTTACTGTGGAAGAGATTCACTGTCCGCAATACGGCCCAGTTGTAGAGCGAGTGCAGGGGGACCACCGTGGCGCTGAAGCACGAGCCGACCGCGCCGTACCACTCGGCCCAGGACGCCCTGCGTGTCCTGGAGACCGTGGCACGGCACAGCACCGGAGTCACCGACACCGAGCTCGCCAGGCTCACCGGCCTCACCCCGGAGCGGCTGACCACCCTCCTGAGGATGCTGCGCCGCGAGGGCTACGTCGAGCAGATCACCGACGGGGCCTACGTCACGGGCGACGCCCTCACCCGCCTCGGCTCCGCACAGGGCCGCGAGCAGGCACTGCGCGACAAGCTCCAGCGCACCCTGGACCGGCTGCGCGACTCTGTGGGCGCGGCCGTGTACCTGAGCCGGTACGTGGACGGCGAGGTCAAGATCGCCCAGTACGCCGACGGCCCGACCACCCCGGTGGTCAACGAGTGGGTCGACTTCCGGTACTCCGCCCACGCCACCGCGATCGGCAAGAGCCTCCTGGGCCAGCTGGACCACAACAGCCGGCGCGACCACCTCTCCCGCCACAAGCTGGCCCGCCTCACCTCGCGCACGATCACCAGCGACCGGCTGCTGCTCTCCCGCCTGGAGTCCCAGCCGCCCACCGTGCCCCACCTGGACCTCCAGGAGTACGCGGTCGGCACGGTCTGCGCGGCCGTCCCGATCAGCGCCGGCTCCGCGGTCGGCTGCCTGGCCCTCTCCCTCCCGGTCGGGGACGCCCACCGCCTCCGCCAGGCCGCGGACACCCTGAACCGGAACGCGGCGCCGGTCCTGCTGTCCCTGGCGATCTAGGGCGATCCGGACTGACTCTTAATCAGCGGGTCCGGGGTTCGAGTCCCTGGCGGCGCACGATGGCGATGGCGAGGCATGTTCGCGGAAAGCGCGAACCGGTCTCGCCATCGTCGTTTTTGCGCGGCTTCGCCGCGCGCGGTGGGGGCTTCGCCACCCACACCCCCCTTACACCGGCGGCAGGGGTGGCCGCAGGGTGAAGAAGTCAGCCCCCGGCTGTGGCACCGCGATGCGGGGGGGTGCCACCCACACCCCCTTACACCGCCAGCGGAGTAGCCGCAGGGTGAAGAAGCCGGCCCCCAGCTGTGACGCCGCGACGCGGGGGCGCGCCACCCACACCCCCTTGCACCGGCCGCTGTCGCAGCCGCAGGGCGACAAAGTCAGCCACCGGCGGAGACGCCGCGACGCGGGGAGTCTTCGCCACCCACACCGCCGGCACGAGTGGCCGCAGGCGAGGAAGCCGGCCCCCGGCTGTGACGCCGTGCGCGGTGGGGGCTTCGTCGCCCGCGCGCCCTCAGGTGGGGTCTCTTGTGGGGGCGAGAGGTCCTTCGGCGGCTTTCCGGTCTTTTCTGGTCAGCCTTCGGTAGGGGGACGTCTGCTCGCCGGGCGGGCGCCACCACACCGGGTCGGCGCAGCGGAAGCCCTCCCTTCTGAGCTGGGCCCGGTGGATCTTGTTCGTGGCCGTGACCGGCATCCGCTCCACGACCCGCACGAACCGGGGCGCCATCTTCGTCCCGAGGTCCGGCTGGGCGGCCAGGAAGCCGGCGAAACCCGCCGGGTCGAAACTCCCGGCGATCGTCGCCATCACCTGGTCCCCGGTCACCGGATCGGGCACGGCGTACACGGCCACGGCGTCGGCGCCCTCGTACCGGGCGAGGATGTTCTCGATCATCGCGGCGGCCAGGTTCTCGCTGTCGACGCGGAGGCGGTCGTCGGTGCGGCCGGCGAAGTAGAGGTAGCCGTCGGTGTCCCGGTAGAAGAGGTCGCCTGTCCAGTACCAGCCGTCGCGGAGCCGCTCGGCCTCCGCCGCGGGGTTGCGCCAGTACCCCTCGAAGGGGTTCGACCCCTGGTTCACCAGCTCCCCTATGGCCTCGTCCCCGTTCAGCAACCGCCCGGCCGCGTCCAACACGGCGGGCGGGCACACCTTGCGCGTCTCCGGATCGAGTACGACGAGGCCGGGCGCCGCCCGCCCGACCGCACCCGGCGGCGTCCCCGGCGACCACTGCACGGCCGCCCCGCCCTCCGACGACCCGTACCCCTCCACCAGCCGCACCCCGAACCGCCGCTCGAAGGCCGCCGCGTCCCACGCGCCCGCCTCCGTGCCGAAGCCCAGCCGCAGGGGATTGTCCCGGTCGTCCTCCCGCTCCTCGGTGGCCAGGATGTACTGCACGGCCCGCCCCACATACGTGAAGTACGTCGCCCCGTACTGCCGTACGTCCGCCAGGAACCCCGACGCCGAGAAGCGCCGCCGCAGCGCCACGCCCGCGCCGGCCACCAGCGCGGGCGCCCAGTCGGCGATCACCGCGTTGCCGTGGAACATCGGCATACAGATGTAGTGCACGTCCTCGGGGCGCACCCCGAACTGGCCGACCAGCGAGGCTCCCGCGGCGGCCAGCCGCCCCTGGGTGCAGATCGCGGCCTTCGGGGCACCGGTCGAGCCCGAGGTGAAGTAGAGGAGCAGGCGGTCGTCGGGAGTCGCTCGGGAGGCGTCCGGTTCGGCGTCCGTATACGACGCGAGCAGGTCGTCGTACTCCTCGCTGTCGGTCAACAGGAGGCGTACGCCGGGGAGTTCGAGGCCGGTGAGGAGCGGGAGGCGGCCACGCTCGGTGATGACCGTCCGGCACTCCGTGTGCAGGATGTCGCGGGCCAGCTCCGGGCCCCTGCGGGTGGGGTTGATCCCGGCGACCGCCGCCCCCGCGAGCGCTGCCGCGCCCAGCCACAGGGGATATTCAGCGGTGTTGTCGAGCAGCACCCCCACATGCGGCTCGGCGCCGCGCGGCAGCAGGTCGGCCAGCAGGGCCGCACGGGCTGCGGCACCGGCGGCCACCTCGTGGTGGGTGAGCACCCGCCCCTCGCACCACAGGCCCGGACGGTGGTCGCCCCATCGGCCGGCGACGAGTTCCGCGACCGTGCGCGCCTTCGACTCCATGGCAGCGCACGGTAATTGATGGACCGTCAGATGTGGAGGGTCACGGGGTCATCGTGACGCCGTCCACGACGACGGTGTTGGTGGTGTCGTCCACGCCGTCGCCGTCGCCGAAGCCGAAGGGGGCGTCGAAGCCGTCCGACATCAGGTGGAACGCAAGCATGAAGAAGACGCAGAAGGCGATGAACACGCCGAAGAAGGCCAGCATGCAGCCCTGCTCGGCCAGCAGCCGGCCGGGCTGGGGCGGCCTCGCCGTGGCCTGTTCCGGATGCTCGGCCACGTAGCGCACCGTGACGATGTCGCCGGTGACGATCGTCCGCGGCCCGTTGCTCTCCTCGAAACGGACCGGACGGCCCTCGCGGGTCGTGAACTCGTAGACGTGGTGGAGGGTCGTGCTCACGGAGGTGTCGCCGCCGCCCCCGCTGGTCGTCGTGTACGTGTTCAGGCAGCGCGCCTCGGCGGTGAGCCCGCTGTTCCAGGCGCTGCGGATGCGCCGGGCGCGGAGCAGCAGGCCGATCAGGGCAGTGAGCGCGATGGCGATCATGAGGCTGGGTACGAGGTAGAAGAACACGTCCATGAGGTCCCCCGGTCTGGGTACGCCGCCACCGTTCGGTCGGCGTGTCAGGAACGTACCCGCGGGTAGTGCGGGTTTCGCTCAAGAAAGGCTCAGAGATCCGGGGGACCCCGTAGGGCGGGTTCGGGATCAGAACGTGACGTCCGAGCAGGCGTAGAACGCGTTGCCCGTGTCCGCGATCGTCCATACGGCGACGATCACGTGGTGGCCGCTCAGACCGGACGGCAGGGTGCCGCTGTGGGAGAGGGTGGCCGGGGGACGCTGACCGCCGTACGGGACGGTCAGGAACGGTGTCGTGTTGAGGTCGGAGCGGGCCAGGTTGTGGTTCTGGTTCCAGCCCTGCCGGGTGACGTAGTACTTGAAGTCGGTGGTGGCGTGCATGGCGGTGAACTGCCAGCGGAAGGTGTAGCTCTGCCCGCCCGTGACCTTGGTGGTGGGCCAGGCGCCACCCGCAGGGGTCTTCGGGCTGTCGAGCTGGGAGAAGCGGGAGTTGCCGCCGGAGCAGATGGCGCCGTCGGCCGGTCCGGCGGCGGGGAAGCCCTTGGGGCCCTCGACGCTCTGCGGCTCGTACTGGATCTCGCCGCAGTTGGTCACGGTGCCGTTCTGGCAGAGCTTCTGCCTGCTGACGGGGAGGTCGGTGTAGCCGTGGCCGCTCGCGCCTCCGGCGGAGAGCACGAAGGCTCCTGCCGTGGTGAGTCCGAGCGCGGCGGCGTACCACTTGGTCTTTTTGCGCATGCTGCCGCTCCTGAAGAACGTGGGGGAAGTTCTGTGAGGCGTGCAGGTCTAGACCAAGTCTCAGATTATTGCCACTCCTTGGCCGTGTCCATATGAAGGGCATGTCCATACCAATCAGGCGCCCGGTTCCCCCCGGCCCGCGCAGAACGCCACCGTCAAGTCCTTGACCAGCGCCTTGCGTTCGTAGTCGTCCAGTTCCACCAGGCCGCGCACGGTCAGCCGGGTCACGGTGTCCTCCACCGAGTCGACGACCGAGGTGAGCACGGTCGCGCGTTGCTCGGCGTCCAGTGCGGCGATACGGCGGCGCTGCATCGCGGCGGCGACCTCGGGGGCGTACTCGACTCGGACCGGCTGCACCGAGAAGACCTCGAGTCCGACCGGCGCCGCGTCGGCCGCCGTCAGCCGGGTCAGCGCCTCCGTGACCACCTCCACCGACCCCTTCGACGCCCCCGGCGCCTCCACCGCAACGCGCGCGAGGGCCGCCTCCACGCACTCGCGCAGATAGGTCTCGTGGTCCTCGATGCCCAGCACCGCCCGCGCGGTGTCCCGCACCCGCCACACCACCAGCACCACCACGCGCAGCGCGACCCCGTTGCCGTCGGCCGCGGGCATCTCCTCGCTGCGCCAGTGCCGCAGCCGTACGTCGACCCGGCGGCGCAGCAGCAGCGGGTTGACCCACATCAGGCCGGTGCGCCGGACGGTGCCCCGGTAGCGGCCGTACAGCCCGAGCACCCAGGCCCGTCCGGTCCGGCCGCGCGCGAGGCCGCCGAACCCGAAGAAGCCCAGTGCTGCGGCGCCCGCATAGGCCGCCCACTGCGCGGGGCCGAGTCCGGCGCCCGGTTCCGTCGGCAGCCGTAGCGCCGTCACCGCGAGGGACGGCAGGACGCCGGCCCACCACGAGGTCGCCACGCAGCCGGCCGCCCCGCAGGCCCCGGCGAGCACGCCCGCCGTCGCGGGCAGCACCCTGGCGGGCCGCTCGCCCAGGTCGGGGTCGACCTCGGGCGCGGCTCGTGGCGTCGCCGGCATGGGGCGCCGGAACCGCGGCTGTTCGCCCGTCCCCTGCCGGCGGCCGACCACCGTCGGCCTGAGCGGCACGGACACCGGGGCCGCTTCGTCGCGGAACAGCAGATGGACGGGGATCTCGGTGGTCGCCTCGTTCTGGATGAGGCGACCGGGTCTGCCCGGCCCCTCGGACTCGGGCGTCTGTGAAGTGGTCGTCGTACTCATGCGTGCCTCCAGCCTCCGCGCCAGATGCGTCACAACAGGTGGGTCGAAACAAACTGCTCAAACCGCTGGGAAGACAAAGAGCCGGTACCGGCGGAACCGCTCAGGAGAAGAGCCGCCGCCAGGTCTCCGGGCCCGGGACGCCGTCCGCCGCGCCGCCCCGCCAGCCCTGGGAGCGCTGGAAGTCCTCGACGTTGCGCCGGTCCTCCTCGTCCCAGTCCGGCCCCGGATCGTCCGTGTAGTACTTGTCGAATCCCTTCTTCACCAGCTGCTCCCCCAGCTGGGTGACGTACGGGTTGGAGGCGCCCGGGCGGAACACCGCCCGCCCCGGGTAGCCCGGCACTCCGTGGGACGAAGGCACCTGCGGATCGGGCGCCTCGACCGCAGCGATGTCCTTGCCCTCGCCCGACGCCAGCAGCTCCCAGGTCAGCGGCCCCGGCAACCCGCGGGCGTCTGCGCCCCTCCAGCCCTGGGCCAGCTGGAAGGCCCCGGTGGCCCGACGGTCCGCGTCCGACCAGCGCGGGCCGGGGCCCAATGTGTAGAACGGCCCGGCACCGCGCGCGACGAGCATCTGCCCGAGCTGGGTCACGTACTTGTTGTTCGCGCCGGGGCCGAAATACGCCGCTCCCGGGTACGGCGTCGCCGCGGCGGCCGGCGGCTTCGGCTTGTCCGGACCCGCCGCCGCGTCCTCCTTGAGCCCCTTGTAGCGATAGGGGACATAGCGGTTCGCCTGGTTCCAGTAGGCGTACGGGGTGTCCTTCCGGCGGGCCCGCGGGGGCCGCTGCTCGTAGGCGAGGTACGAGGTGTGCGTGTAGTCCTTCCAGCCGCCGAAAATGACGACGTGCGAGCCCCTCTCCGGGTTCTGCGGATTGTGGAACAGCAGAATGTCGCCGGGCTGCAGTTCCTCCTTGCTGACGCGCTCCCCGAACTGGCCGAGGGTGCCCGTCCATTCGTTTCCGGGCAGTCCCCAGGCCATCGAGACATAGCCCGAGCAGTCCTGCCGGTAACCGTCGGACCAGTAGGCCTCCATGCTGTACGGCACCTTCGCGTCGACCCATTTCTTGGCCCGGGTGATGATCTCCGCGCGGGTGGTCTGGGGCGCCTTGACCTCACTCGCGGGCTCGATGGGCGGCCCGCTGCGGCCGTGCAGCCGGGCCCGGGGGCCCTGCGGGGTGACAACCTCGCTGCCTGCGGAAACGCCCGGTCCGGGCGGTAGCTGCGGGGCGGCGAACGCCGGTGCCACGTGCCCCGCGCCGAGGGCCGCGGACGCGGCGGCCGCCACGATCACTGCCCGGCGGGCCGCCGGGTGCCGGCCCGCCCGCGAAAACGGCAGAACACTCCGCCAGTGGGCACATCCCGGGCAGTCGCAGTCGCTTGCCGGATCGAATTCCTCGAATACCGGAGTCGCCATGCGATTCCCCTCACACTCCAGATGAAAATGACCGCGCCTGTCCACGATGATCAGTTTCCCAACCCTCTTCCCGACGCGCATGTTGACGGTCCGAATGATGTACAAGGGCCGTCCGTGACCCGGGGGGCCAGGGGGGCGGGTGGTCCGGAGCACCCCCGGCCGTCCGGTAGAGTTACGACGTCAGCAGGCGCCGCTAGCTCAGTTGGTTAGAGCAGCTGACTCTTAATCAGCGGGTCCGGGGTTCGAGTCCCTGGCGGCGCACAGACAGCAAGGCCCTCCGCAAGCGCGGGGGGCCTTCGCCATTGGTGCGGGCTCCACTCCGGCACACCGGATTCCTCACCCCCGGGAGACGCAGCATCAGCAGGTCCGGGATTCGACTCCCCGGCCCGCACACAGACAGCAAAGCCCCCCGGCGGAAGTGGGGGCCTTCGCCATCGGGACGGCCTCCCCCGGGAGACGCAGCATCAGCAGGTCCGGGATTCGACTCCCCGGCCCGCACACAGACAGCAAAGCCCCCCGGCGGAAGTGGGGGCCTTCGCCATCGGCCGGCCTCCACTCCCGCACGCCGGATTCCTCACGGCGCCACACAGGCGGCTGAAGGTCCGGGGGGCACCCCGGGAAATGGACCAGCAGCGGGTCCGGGGTACGAGTCCCCGGCCGCACACAGACAGCAAAGGCCCGGCAGCGGCCCTGAAGGGCGCTGGGCTGTGGCAATCGGCGGCTTCGCCGCGTGGGCGCGAACAGTCATGACGGCGCCGTAGGCGATCGGCGGCCCATCGAGCCACTTCCGCGGAGCGCTTGGCCGGATACCCTCTGGCCATGGCAGCGCGTGACCTCCAGGAGCGGATCAAGAAGCTGATCGTCGACCGCAGGCTGCCCTCCGGGGCCCCGCTGCCGACCGAGCCCGAGCTGATGGAGTTCCTCGGCGCGAGCCGGAACTCGGTGCGCGAGGCGCTGAAGGCGCTGCAGGCGATGGGCATCGTGGAGATCCGGCACGGCTTCGGCACGTATGTCGGCCCGATGTCGCTGGCCCCCATGATCGAGGGCCTCGCCTTCCGCACGGTCGCCGGGCACTACCGGGGAGAGGACTCCCTGCTCCAGCTGCTCGAACTGCGCGAGGCGGTCGAGACAGGGCTCGTCTCCCGGCTCGCGGGGCGGATCCCGGAGCCGGACCTCATTGAACTCGACGCCCTCGTGAACCGTATGGAAGACCAGGCCGCGCAAGGAGGCGCCGGCCTCGCGGACACCGACCGCGCCTTTCACGCCACCCTGTACCGGGGGCTGGACAACGTGCTCCTCGGCGAGGTCCTGGAGGCGTTCTGGGACGCCTTCCACCGCGTACAGACAGATCTGGGAGGCGCGCCCCAGGACCCGAAGGTCACCTGCAGTCAGCACCGGGACATCCTCGACGCGGTGCGGTCGGGCGACTCGGTACGGGCGGAGGAGGCGATAAGAAAGCACTTCGGCAACATCCGCACCCGGCTGTCCACAACTGGTCCACAGGACCCCCACACGCGCCACAATGAACGCGTATGACCGGTAAACACCGCGTTTCGCATCTTGCGATCATGATGAACGCCGTAGAACCCTGTTCTCCAAGATGCTGCGGATACGCGGCAGTTGGGGGGCAAGTAAGCGGTTGCCGGGTTCGCGGGGATTAGGGGCCCCGTTCACGAGCGGATGCCGAGGGGGGCATCATGCAACCGGAAGGTCGCGGTTCCATGTCTCTGGGTGTGGAAGGTGTGGTGACTGCGGCCGGTCACTGATACGTCCGTGGAGAGTCGAGGGGGACTCGACCGCGGGCGGAAGGAACCAACACAACACGCGGTTGACCTGCGTGTGGGGGGATGACTCATGACGTCGACGCCGACGGGCGCCCGGCAAAACTTCGACCCGTCAGAAACCACCCAGCTGAGGATGCCATCGCAGCGGAACAGCCAGACGGGCCAGTTCCGCCGCATCAAGAAGACACTGCCGAGATACGACTACGAGCACTACAGCCGGCTTGCCGGTCCCCTCACCCAGCCCGACCCGAACAAGCCGTACAAGGTGCAGTACCGCTCGCTGCTCTCGCAGGAGCCGCACCGGCTGCGCGCCGCCCTGATGCTGGGCGCGGCGCCGCTGCTCTCACTGATCCTGCTCGGCTGGCTGCTGCAGCCGGAGCACTGGACCGAACGCGACTACCCCGCCTTCAGCTTCCTGCCGACGCTGGACGTCGTCATGCTCGTCTCGATCGGTCTGATCGAGTTCTTCCGCTGCATGAACGTGCTGTCGAACGCGCACGCCACGCTGGTCGCCCGCGACCCGATCCCGGTGGTGCCCGAGACCGGCACGAGAGTCGCGTTCATCACGACGTACGTGCCCGGCAAGGAACCCCTGGAGATGGTGACGAAGACCCTGGAGGCGGCCGTGCGGCTCCGCCACCGGGGGCTTCTGCACATCTGGCTCCTCGACGAGGGCGACGACCCCGAGGTGAAGGCGGTCTGCGAGCGCCTCGGCGTGCACCACTTCTCCCGCAAGGGCGTCGAGAAGTGGAACCAGAAGAAGGGCCCGCACCGCGCCAAGACCAAGCACGGCAACTACAACGCCTGGCTCGAGGCGCACGGCGACGACTACGACTTCTTCGCCTCCGTCGACACCGACCACGTGCCGCTGCCGAACTACCTGGAGCGGATGCTCGGCTTCTTCCGCGACCCGGACGTCGGCTTCGTCATCGGCCCACAGGTGTACGGCAACTACGACAACCCCATCACCAAGGCGGCGGAATCCCAGCAGTTCCTCTTCCACGCCCTCATCCAGCGAGCCGGAAACCGCTACGGCGCCCCGATGTTCGTCGGTACGTCAAATGCCGTACGAATCAAGGCGCTCAAGCAGATCGGCGGCCTGTACGACTCGATCACCGAGGACATGGCCACCGGCTTCGAGATCCACCGGCACAGGAACCCCGCGACGGGGAAGAAGTGGCGGTCGGTGTACACACCGGACGTGCTCGCGGTGGGCGAGGGCCCGGGTGCCTGGACGGACTTCTTCACCCAGCAGCTGCGCTGGTCCCGGGGCACGTACGAGACGATCCTGAAGCAGTACTGGAAGGGCTGGTTCTCACTGCCTCCGGGCAAGCTCTTCAACTACACGATGATGATCATCTTCTACCCGATGTCGGCCCTCAACTGGATCCTGGCGGCGCTGAGTTGTGCGTTGTTCCTGGGCCTGGGCGCCTCGGGTGTGAACATCGACCCGACGGTCTGGCTGATGCTGTACGGCAACGCGTCCGCGCTGCAGATCGGCCTGTACGTCTGGAACCGCCGGCACAACGTCTCCCCGCACGAGCCCGAGGGCTCCGGCGGTGTGGCGGGCATGATGATGTCGGCGCTGTCGGCGCCGATCTACGCACGCTCCCTGATGGACACCGTGCTGCGCCGCAAGAGCAAGTTCGTGGTGACGCCCAAGGGCGACTCGGCCAGCCCGGACACGCTGTTCGGGACCTTCCGGATCCACCTGTTCTTCATCCTGGTCTTCGGCGGCTCGATCGCCGCCGGTTTCACACTCGGGCACTCGCACCCGGCAATGATCATCTGGGCCACGTTCGCCCTGCTGATCACCGCGTCGCCGATCTTCGCCTGGCGGTACGGCCTCAGGCAGGCGAAGAAGCAGCCGCCCGCGCCGCTGTACGAGGAGCCGCAGGACTCGGCGGCGCCCGCGACGGCGTACCAGCCGAAGCCGCTGCCCGGGCAGCACGCGCCGCACTCGCCGCACGGCTCGGGGCAGAAGCCCACCTGGGCCGCCTCCGGCGGGGGTCCGGGTGCAGGCAATGACCAGACGATGCAGATCGCTCTCGGTGGATTTGGGGGACGTAAGGAATGAACGACCGTGCAGGCCGCCGCCGCGCCCGTCGACTCGCGATCGGTACGGCGGTGGTACTCGCGCTGGCCGGGATGAACGGGCCGTGGCTCTACCGCGTCGGGACCGAGAAATACCACGAGTACAAGATCAACAGACCCGAGTACAAGGCGGACAACGGGCACTGGGACATCATCGAGTTCCCGCCGGAATACCGCCAGGACACCATCCACGCGGCGCTGCTGCGCACCGGCAAGGTGCTGCTGATCGCGGGCTCGGGCAACAACCAGGACAACTTCAACGCGAAGAAGTTCGACACCCGCATCTGGGACCCGGTCAAGGGCACCATCAAGAAGATCCCGACGCCCAAGGACCTGTTCTGCACCGGCCACACGCAGTTGGCGAACGGCAATCTGCTGATCGCGGGCGGGACGAAGCGGTACGAGAAGCTGAAGGGTGACGTCACCAAGGCCGGCGGCCTGATGGTGGTGCACAACGAGAACCCGGACAAGCCGATAACTCTGCCCGCGGGGACGAAGTTCACGGGCAAGGAGAACGGCAAGACCTTCGTGTCGAAGGACCCGGTGCTCGTGCCGCGCGCGAAGAAGGTCTTCGACCCGAAGACCGGCAAGTTCCTGCGCAATGACCCCGGCCTGGGGCGTATTTACGTCGAGGCGAAGCAGAGCGGGACGAAGTACGAGACCGGTACCCAGGACAACTACCGGATCCAGGGCCTGACCGGCACCGACGCACGCAACACGTACGGCATCGCGCAGAAGCTCGCCCTCGACAAGAAGGACTTCCAGGGGATCCGGGACGCCTTCGAGTTCGACCCGGTCGCCGAGAAGTACATCAAGGTCGACCCGATGAACGAGGCGCGCTGGTACCCGACGCTGACGACTCTGTCCGACGGCAAGATCCTCAGTGTGTCCGGTCTCGACGACATCGGGCAGCTGGTGCCGGGCAAGAACGAGGTCTTCGATCCGAAGACCAAGAAGTGGACGTACACGTCCACGATCCGGCAGTTCCCGACCTACCCGGCGCTGTTCCTGATGCAGAACGGCAAGATCTTCTACTCGGGGTCGAATGCGGGGTACGGGCCGGACAACGTGGGCCGTGTTCCGGGTATTTGGGACGTCGATACGAATGCATTCAGCAAGCTGCCCGGGCTGAGCGACGCCAACAAGATGGAGACGTCCGGCACGGTGCTGCTGCCTCCGGCGCAGAACGAGAAGTACATGGTGATCGGCGGTGGCGGGGTCGGCGAGTCCAAGCTGTCCAGCAACAAGACACGGCTGATCGACCTGAAGGACAAGAACCCCAAGTTCGTGGACGGGCCGACGCTGGAGAAGGGGACGCGGTATCCGCAGTCCTCAGTGCTGCCCGACGACACGGTGCTGGTGTCCGGCGGGTCGGAGGACTATCGCGGGCGCGGCGACTCCAACATCCTGCAGGCCCGGCTGTATCACCCGGACACCAACACGTTCAAGCAGGTCGCCGATCCCGAGGTGGGGCGTAACTACCACTCCGGGTCGATTCTGCTGCCGGACGGGCGGGTGATGTTCTTCGGGTCGGACTCGTTGTACGGCGACAAGGCGAACACCAAGCCGGGGAAGTTCGAGCAGCGGATCGAGATTTACACCCCGCCCTATCTTTATCGGGATTCGCGGCCGTCGCTGTCCGGGGGACCGCAGACCATCGCTCGGGGTGGGTCGGGGACGTTCACGTCTCCGCAGGCTTCAGCGATCAAGAAGGTGCGGTTGATTCGGCCCAGTGCGTCCACTCACGTCACGGACGTGGATCAACGGTCCATTGCGTTGGACTACAAGGTTTCCGGTGACAAGATCACGGTTACTGTGCCGAAGAATCGGAATATGGTGACGTCCGGGTGGTACATGCTGTTCGTCGATGATGATCAGGGGACGCCGTCGAAGGCGCAGTGGGTGAGGGTGCCGTAGCGCTCCCGCGGGTTGTCTTTTCGGGTGCGGGAGCGCTGTGGCTTGTCACAGCCCCGCGCTCCTTAAGACCCTGACCCTTCCGTCAGCTTCAGTGCGTAGGTCGGCCACCATTCGCCTGCCTTGGGGCCGCCCTTGCAGGTGCCGTCCGATTCGCCTGGGCGTTTGACCCACAGGTACGCGTCCACCAGTGGGTCCGCCGTTTTCGTCGTCGGGGTCTCGCCGAGTTTCCTGCCCGGCGGGTTGCACCAGTTCTCGTCGGCCTTTCCTTCTGTGTACGGGCCGTTGCCGTTGCGGCTGGTGTCGATGACGAAGTGCTTGTCGCCGACCTTTGCGGACAGCTGCTTGCCGTACGCGATGGAGTCCTGGGTGGAGTAGAAGTTGGAGACGTTGACCGAGAAGCCGTCGGCCTGGGCGACACCCGCGCGCTGGAGGGGCTGGAAGATCTGGTCGGGGTGGCCCCAGCCGGCGTTGCCCGCGTCCAGGTAGACCTTGGAGCTCTTCAGGGACTTGAGCTTGGTGACGGCGTAGTTGAGGAGGCTGTAGCGCTCCTCCTGGAACTGCGACTGGGTGCAGCCGTCCACCAGGTGCAGTACGGCATCCGGCTCGAGGATCACCATGGCCGCTCGGTCCCCGATGCCCGCGGCCACCCCGTCGATCCAGGAGCGGTAGGCGTCGCCGTCGGCCGCGCCGCCCTGGGAGTACTGGCCGCAGTCGCGGTGCGGGATGTTGTAGAGGACCAAAAGGGCTGTGCGGCCGGCCTTGTCGGCGGCCTCCGTGAAGCCCTGGGCCTCCTGCTCGGGGTTCTCCGGGCCGATCCACTCTCCCGTCGGCTGCTCGGCGATCTTGCGGATCTGCTCGGCTTCGGAGTCCTTGCCGGACTTGGCGAAGGCGGCGACCTGACGTGCCGCGTTGCCGTCCGGGTTGACCCAGAACGGGTCGCTGTCCTTGGGCTGTTGGGTGATCCTCGCACCGGCGTCCTTGTCGTCGCCACCCCCGGAGGAACACCCCGCGACCAGCAGCGCCGCCCCCAGCACCGCCGCGGAAGCCCTCATTCCGGCCCCCCTCATGCCGTACATCCAACTCCCCCTTGGGTGCACCGGTCCAGGTCCCAATCCTGACATACGGCCCGCCTCGCCACGAGGTCGCCCGAACCTTGTCGGCGAGCTGTTACAGCCCCATGGCGAGGGTGGGTGCTGAGCGCTCCGCGAGATGTGCGGCGATGTGCCGTCTGCGGCGTTGTCGTGGCTGGTCGCGCTCACGTGGCGGAGCCGCAAATCGATACAGCCCCACGCCCCTCAGCAGGCGAAGAGCATGGTCGCCGAGCGCTGGAACACCGACGCCGACCAGGCGTTCGCGAGCCTCAGGCAGTACGCGCGCCGACGCCGACTGCCGCTGAACCGGGTCGCGCCGGCGGTGGTCGAGCGGGTGACGGACGACGACGAGCTGCGCCGGGAAGCCCGGGGGCGGTCCGGAGGTCGTCGTACAACCCTCAGTGGAACGTCGGTCACCAGCGTGTATGACGGAGAGCCACCGTAACGGAACCTGGCGTCATTCAACCTCTAGGCTCTGGCGCTCATCCGTTCTAGAGTCTTCTCAGACGGCCCCAGCCCTCGGCCGATCCTTGCCACTATGGCCCACTGAACCTCCCGTGCCGGTCGCCGGGTTACTCCCGCAGCCCGTGCGCGCGCGGTTGAGGACCAGCCCGGTCGGCGGCTCCGGGGGGAGCAGGCCGCCGGCCGGGCCAGGTACCGACACCCAGCACCACACCCCGACCAACCCGCCCCACCGCCGGGAGCCCGGGGGCCAGCCCCCGGAAAGACACAGCACTCCCGCAGCCCGTGCGCGCGCGGTTGAGGACCAGCGCGGTCGGCGGCTCCGGGGGGAGCAGGCCGCCGGCCGGGCCAGGTGCGGGTGGCCCGGTGAGGGTGGGTCAGTGGCCGGTTCCCGTGAGGTATGCCGAGACGATCACGTTCGCCGTGTAGCTGCCGCTGTCCTGGTCGAAGGTGCCCCCGCAGGTGATCAGCCGCAGTTCGGCGCGCCCCGGCCGGTGCTGGCCGTAGGCCTGCCGGGCGTCGAAGCGGTCGCGGCTCTGGACCTGGACGTCGTCGACGGTGAACTCGGCGACCCTGCCGTCGTCGCGGATGACGCGGACGGTCTCGCCGGACCGCAGGGAGCTCAGCTTGTAGAAGACGGCGGGCCGGGTCTCGGTGTCGACGTGACCCACCATCAGCGCGGCACCGGCGGCGCCCGGTCTTGCCCCGCCCGCGTACCACCCGACGGTGTCCGCCCGGTCGAAGGGCGGCGGATCGATCGCCCCCTGCCGGTCCAGGCCGCGGGGCACCACGGGCGCCCGGACGCCCAGGTCGGGAATGTCGATGCGTTGCGGCAGCGCGTTCCCCAACGGGCGGGCGGCGGGCGGGAGTTCCGTATCCGGCGGCCGTCCGACCGCGGCCATGTCACCGGTGGCGGGCGCGGACAGGTCCTGCCGTACCTCGGTCACCTGCCGCCCCCACTGCCACAGCGCGAGCAGCAGCACCGCCCAGGTCAGGCCCATCAGGAGACGCCCGGAGCCGGAGGAGTGTTCGTCGTCGGACATGGGATCAGTCCGTTCCGCGGCTCCGGCGCGCGCTCAGGAGCGCCACCGCGGCCACGGCCGCGCCCACGAGCACCAGCCCGGTGACCTCCTGCCCCGTGCCGGGTCCGGCCTCGCGGACATCCACGGTGGCGAAGTGCGCGGTGCCACCGCCGCCCGCGTGGACGGGGGCGACGGGGGACGCCGGGAGGTGCGAGGGCGGCTGCGACTGGGACTGGGGTACGACGGTGATCTTGGCCGTGGTCACGGAGCCGGCGCAGATGACCTTCACGTCGTAGGAGCCGGGCTCGGCGGAGGCGCGGACGCGGGTGTCCCCCGTGAAGGTGCCGTCGGCGTCCACGAGTCGTACGTCCGCGACGAACGCCCTGGACGCCGCGCTCGCCGCCTTCGCGGAGCAGCCGGTCACCCGGAGCGCCACGTCCGCCCCGGGTGCGGGGGACGAGGGGCTCACCGAGATACCGGCTCCGCCCGTGTCGGCGGCGTACACCGGTGGGGTGAGGGCGCAGACGGCCAGGACCCCTGTACAGAGAGTGAGACGCAGTGAACCCATCGTGAAACCTCCAGATATCTGGAGACTCCCCCGCGGGCCCGTGCCCCGCATCCTCAGCGGGGCCGCATTGCTCCGAATGGGTCAAGCAGGGTTTCAGATCCGGTCGACGAGGTCCGCGATGGAGTCGACGACCTTGGACGGCCGGTACGGGAAGTTCTCGACCTGCTCTGGCCGGGTCAGCCCCGTGAGAACCAGGAACGTCTGCATTCCGGCCTCCATGCCGGCCAGTACGTCGGTGTCCATGCGGTCGCCGATCATCGCGCTGGTCTCGGAGTGCGCCCCGATGGCGTTGAGCCCGGTCCGCATCATGAGCGGGTTGGGCTTGCCCGCGAAGTACGGCTGCTTGCCGGTCGCCTTGGTGATCAGTGCGGCGACCGCGCCGGTGGCGGGCAGCGGGCCCTCGGTGGAGGGGCCGGTCTCGTCGGGGTTGGTGCAGATGAAGCGGGCGCCGTCGTTGATCAGCCGTACGGCCTTGGTCATGGCCTCGAAGGAGTATGTCCGGGTCTCGCCGAGGACGACGTAGTCCGGCTCGTGGTCGGTGAGGATGTACCCGATGTCGTGCAGGGCCGTGGTGAGCCCTGCCTCGCCGATGACGTAGGCCGAGCCGCCCGGCCTCTGGTCGTCCAGGAACTGGGCGGTGGCCAGGGCCGAGGTCCAGATGGACTCGACCGGCACGTCCAGTCCCATGCGGCGCAACCGGGCGTGCAGGTCGCGCGGGGTGTAGATCGAGTTGTTGGTGAGGACCAGGAAGGGCTTGCCGGACTCGCGCAGCTTCTTGAGGAAGTCGTCGGCGCCGGGGATCGGTACGCCCTCGTGGATGAGCACACCGTCCATGTCGGTGAGCCACGACTCGATGGGCCTGCGGTCTGCCATGTGCGGGATCTCCTGCCGTACGCATGTGCGCGGTGCTGCGTGTGCGCCCCCAGCGTAGACACTGGCCGGATCTTGCGGAATGGGCGTCTCAGCGGCGCCTGCGCTGCCTTCGGGCCAGCAGCAGCGCGCCGCCGGTGACGAGGACCGCGGCGGTGGCGAGGGCGACGCCGGGCGTGCCCAGTCCGGTGCGGGCGAGTTCGTCGGCGAAGGGGAGGCGGGGGGCGCGGCTGGGCGGGGTGGTGCCGGTACCCGTGATGGAGGGGGTGGGGGTGGGGCTCGCGTCGTTGTGGATGCGGAAGGCGTAGTCGTTGGACTGTCCGACCCAGTCGCCGTCGTCGTTGTGGCGCTGGACGACGGCTGCGTCGGCGGTGACCTCGTTGGGTGCGGCGTCCGAGGTGAGCGCGAGGCGGATCTTCACGGTGACGGTCTGTCCGGGGCCGACGGTGAACCCGGGGAAGCCGTCGTCGAAGGCGCCGACCAGTTCGTCCTCGTCCGTGGTCTCGAACTGGACGGGGTGCACCTGGGCGCCGTCGTAGAACTCCAGGCGGGGCTGCGAGGGCTTCAGCGCGTGCTTGTCATCGACGAGCACGACAACCGGGTGGATGTTTCCGCAGGTCCGGGTGGTGGTGTTGGTGAGGTCGAGATACCAGATGCCGTATCCGCCGCCCGCTTCGTAGGTGTCGGGGCCTCCGTGGATGCGGGTGGTGAGGGGGAAGCGGCGGTCGTCGGGGGCGGCGCAGCTGGGAACGGGGGCCGCGTGCGCCGGGGGTGCCGCGGAGAGCAGGGCGGCTGCCGCCAGGCAGAGGGAGACGGGCGTGCAGGGTCGCATGGACACGTGACTCTGCCGGGTGCCGGCGGGCGTGGAGCGGTGCCGCTCCGTACGGCCCGTCAGGTCCGCTCGTTCAGCGCATGCGTGCACGGGGCTGCCGCCGTCCGCACGTGCGTGTTTCGCCCCCTCCGCCCCTTCCCGTCCCGACCCTGGGGGCTGCGCCCCCAGACCCCCGCTTTCGGCCTGAACGGCCTCGTCCTCAAACGGCGGACGGGCTGGTTGGCCCCCAGCCGGGGGGTGGGGGATCGGGACGGCAAAAGCCTCGTCCTCAAACGGCGGACGGGCTGAAGAGTCCTGCCAGTACCAGCTGTGCCGCTCCCTCGGCGATGCCGCCGGAGGCGAGGCGGACCGGTACCGGGGCCTCGCCGAGGCGGCCGGCGCGTTCGACGAGGACAGTGCGCACCCCTCGTAGGAAGGCATCCGGGGCGGCGGTGACGGTGCGGCCGCCGAGGAGTACGAGGTCGATGTCGAGCAGTGCGACCAGGTTGCCGGCGCCGATGCCGAGGACGTGCGCCGCCTCGTCGACCGCGCCGCGGGCCACCGCGGCCAGGCACAGCGCCTCGATGCAGCCGCGGTTGCCGCAGCCGCACGGCGGTCCGTCCAGCTGGACGACCTGGTGCCCGAACTCCCCGGCCCCGGTGCGGGCGCCCCGGTGCACGGCGCCGCCGATGACCAGCCCGGCGCCGAGCCCCGTAGCGAGATGCAGATAGGCGAAGGACCCGCTCTCGCCCCCGACGGCGAGTCCCAGCGCGGCCGCGTTGGTGTCCTTGTCGACGACGACCGGCCCCCCGAGCCGCCGCGCGAGCGCGTCCCGCAGGGGGAAGCCGTCCCACTCGGGGAATCCCGTCACGCGGTGCAGGACACCCCGCGTGTGGTCGAGCGGACCGGGGAGCGCGACACCGACGCCGAGGACGGAACCGGCGCCCGAGGCCCCCATCATCAGCGCGCCCGCCTCCCCCGCCACCGCGGCGACGACGGCCTCGGCCCCCGCCCCCAGGTCCAGCGAGGCGCGCCGCTCCCCCACCACGGTTCCCGTGAGGTCTACCAGTACCGCGCGCAGTTCGTCGCGGTCCAGGTGCAGCCCGACGGCGTGGCCCGCCTCGGGCACCAGCCTCAGCACCGTAGGGGGCTTACCTCCTGTCGAGGCCCTGCGACCCGCCTCCGCCGCCAGCCCCTCGTCCCGCAGCCGTCCGGTGATCTTGCTGACGGCCTGCGGGGTCAGCCCGGTCCGCTCGGCGAGTTCCAGCCGACTGATGCCCTCCGCCCCGGCCGTGCGCAGGAGATCGAGCACGAGCGCCGTGTTGTGGCTGCGCAGCACCGGCAGATTGACGCCGGCGGAGCCCGCCATCCCCGCCCGCACGGCCCCTGCCCCTGCCGCCGCCCCTGCGTTCGTCCTGTCCACGCCTCCATTCTCCCCCACTTGCACTTTAGCAACAGTGTTGCCAAAGTGGGGAGCATGACTGGTACTCCTCTGCGCGTGGGCCTCGTCGGCTACGGCCTCGCGGGCTCCGTCTTCCACGCCCCGCTGATCACCGCCACCGAGGGCCTCACTCTCGACACCGTGGTCACCTCGAACCCGGAGCGGCAGCAGCAGGCCCGCGCCGAGTTCCCGGACGTACGGATCGCGGCCACCCCCGACGAACTGTTCGACCGCGCCGCCGAGCTGGACCTGATCGTCATCGCGTCCCCGAACAGGACGCATGTCCCGCTGGCGACGACCGCCCTGAAGGCCGGCCTCCCGGTGGTCGTGGACAAACCCGTCGCGGGCACGGCGGCCGAGGCACGCGAGCTCGCCGCCCTCGCCGAGGACCGCGGCCTGCTGCTCTCCGTCTACCAGAACCGCCGCTGGGACAACGACTTCCTGACCCTCCGCAAGCTGCTGGCCGAGGGCGAGCTGGGCGACGTGTGGCGCTTCGAGTCCCGCTTCGAGCGCTGGCGTCCGCAGCCGAAGGGCGGCTGGCGCGAGTCCGGCGACCCCGCAGAGATCGGAGGTCTGCTCTACGACCTCGGCAGCCATGTCGTCGACCAGGCGCTGGTCCTCTTCGGCCCAGCGGCACAGGTCTACGCCGAGTCAGACATCCGCCGTCCGGGCGCCGAGACGGACGACGACACGTTCATCGCCCTCACGCACACGAGCGGTGTCCGCTCCCACCTGTACGTCTCCGCGACGACCGCCCAACTCGGCCCGCGTTTCCGGGTGCTGGGCTCGCAGGCGGGTTACGTCAAGTACGGCCTCGACCCCCAGGAGGCGGCCCTGCGGGAGGGCAGGCGCCCGCAGACGACCGCCGACTGGGGCACGGAACCCGAGTCGCTGTGGGGCCGCATCGGATCCGGCGACTCCCCACTGACCGGAGGAGGCCGCCCCGAACCCACCCTCCCCGGCGACTATCCGGCCTACTATGCGGCCGTGACCAGGGCCCTCAACGACGACGGTCCCAACCCGGTGACCGCTCTGGAGGCGGCCGCCGCCCTCGACGTACTCGAGGCGGCCCGCCGTTCGGCCCGCGACGGAGTGGCGGTGGCGCTGTGACGCACAACCAGGAGATCACCCCGAAGTTCCACCCGGAACTCACCCCGCCCCTGGAGGAACTGGAGGCGCAGGAACGGCACCTGGTCTTCAGCCAGTTCACCTACGACGACGCCTGGGCGCTGGGTTCCCTGCTCGTGGAGATGGCCCGCGAGCGCCAGGCCCCGGTCGCGATCGACATCCACCGCGCGGGCCAGCAGCTCTTCCACGCGGCGCTGCCCGGCTCGACCCCGGACAACGACGCCTGGATCACCCGCAAGCGCCGGGTGGTCGAACGCTTCGGCTCCGCCTCCTACCTGGTCGGCGCCCGCTTCCGCGCCAAGGGCAGCACCTTCGAGGACTCCTCCCGCCTGGACCCGGACGAGTACGCGGCCCACGGCGGCTCCTTCCCGATCAACGTCCTGGGCGTGGGCGTGATCGGCGCGGTCACGGTCTCAGGCCTGCCCCAACTGGCAGATCACCGCTTCGTGGTGGAGGCCCTGGAGGAGTTCCTGCACAAGGCGTGACCGGAGCGCCCCTTCAGGGGCGCGGGGAACTGCGCGACCAGCCACACACGGCCCGCGGACAACGACCCAGCGCAGTTCCCCGGCTCTCCCAGCGGAGCGACTACGCGTCCTTGAACTCCTGACGCTGCCGTCCAAGCCCCGAAATCTCGAGCTCCACAACATCCCCGCCCCGCAGATACGGCTTCGGCTCAGGCGCCCCCATGGCAACCCCCGCCGGCGTCCCGGTATTGATCACATCCCCCGGGTACAAGGTCATGAACTGGCTGACGTACCGCACAACCTCCCCCACGGAAAAGATCTGCTCAGCGGTCGTCCCGTCCTGCTTCAACTCCCCGTTGACCCACAGCTTCAACGACAGATCCTGCGGATCGGCAACGTCATCCGCCGTCACCAGCCAGGGCCCCAGCGGATTGAAGGTCTCGCAGTTCTTGCCCTTGTCCCAGGTCCCGCCCCGCTCGATCTGGAACTCCCGCTCGGACACGTCGTGCGCGACCGCGTATCCGGCGACGTACGCCAGTGGATCCTCGTCGTCCGACAGATAGCGGGCCGTACGCCCGATGACGACGGCGAGCTCGACCTCCCAGTCCGTCTTCACCGACCGGCGAGGGACCAGCACCGTGTCGTAGGGCCCGACCACCGTGTCCGCGGCCTTGAAGAAGACCACCGGCTCGGCGGGCGGCTGGGCCCCGGTCTCGCGGGCGTGGTCGTGGTAGTTCAGCCCGATGCACACGATCTTGCCGATCCGTGCGAGGGGCGGCCCGACACGCAGCCCGGTGGCATCCAGCGCGGGCAGCTCGCCGGCGTCGGCGGCGGCGCGGATCCGGCCGAGCGCCTCGTCGTCGGCGAGCAACGTCCCGTCGATGTCGGTCACGACACCGGACAGATCCCGCAGAACCCCGTCGGCGTCGAACAGCGCAGGCGTCTCCGATCCCGCCGTACCGACTCGCAGCAGCTTCATGATCACAATCTCCCTCGATCGCGGGGCGCCCGACCGATGGGTGCAGCCATCGGAGGACTGGTCGATCCTCCAAGGTCACAGTCCAGTCCGCAATACCCGGTTCACGGACTGGACCGTAACCACTGGATCAGGAGTAGAGGGCCGCCCGCTCCACAGCGCTCCACGCCGTGCTGGTGACCACATACAGCGCGGCGGCCAGCGGCACCACCGCCACCGTGAACAAGGTGAAGAAGGACATGAACGGCATCACCTTGCTGATGGCACCGAGCCCCGGCACGGACTCGCCGTCCTGCACCGGGAGGGGGTTGTTGGCGGCCATCATCCGCTTCGTACGCCGGTAGTTGAAGACGGCAACAACAGTGACCAGGGCGAACAGTCCGAGGTAGACCAGCCCCGCACCCCCGAACACCCCACCGCCCCCGAGGGCATCCGCCCACCGCCCACCCAGCGGAGCGGCAAGCAGCTGATGCGTGAGCAGTTCGTTCGCCTGCCCGCCGATGCTCGTGCTGGAGAACAGGTGGTACAGCAGGAAGAACGCCGGCAGCTGCAGCAGCGACGGCAGGCACCCGGACACCGGCGACACCTTCTCCTCGGCATGCAGTTCCAGCACCGCCTTCTGGAGCTTCTCGGGTTCCTTCTTGTGCTGTTTCCGCAGCTCGGCGATCTTCGGCTGCAGCGCGGTCCGGGCCTTCTGCCCGCGGGCGGCGGCCCGGGACAAGGGGTGTACGAGCAGTCGTACGAGAGCGGTGAACAGGACGATGGCGGCGGCCGCCGCCGAGGCACCGAACAGTGGCTGGAGCAGGTCGGCGAAGTCTCCGACCAGGTCGGCGAAGACAGAGAAAACGGACATGGATGAGCCCTCCGGGGGTCTCGTCGTGCCGGTACTGGAACAGGGCGGCATGACGACCCGCGCGGGGCCGGCTACGTGCGGTGAGCCCTACGCGGCGGTCGCCGGAAGGGCGGATCCGGGGGCTCGGGGCCTGGTGCGCCCCTTGGCGTCGGGGTCGCGTTGCGGCAGGAATGCCGTACGGCGGGCACGGTCGCGGATGGCGGTGCGCACGCGCGTGGGCGGCACCGCGGGTGCGCAGCGCGCGGTGAGCAGGGCGCAGGCGGCGAGTGCGGAGCCGGCCGCGGCGGTCGCGGCGAGCGCGACGGTGGCGGTGAGGCTGCCGGTGTCGAGCAGCGCGACCTGGAGGACGAGGAGCGGGAGCAGCAGTACGGCGACGGGACGCAGCGGCATCCGGCTGCGGATCATGACTGCCCCCTCGTACGCGTCGTACTGCCACTCGTCTGTTCTGTTCGTCTGCCTCGGTTATACCTGATCGCTCTCGACGGGCAGTTCCAGGGGCTGCAACAGCCTCCGCGGCCTGAGCAGCGCCCGGCTGACCGGATCCGCCGGGTCCGGATCGAGTCCGGCTCCCGGCTCCATGAGGACGTCCTCGACGGGTACGACGGTTGCGCAGGCGGGGCATTCGCCGTACGGCCCGAGTTCGGTACCGCAGTCGGCGTGCCGGAAGTAGCGCAGCTGGGTCTCGGTGTAGTGCTCGCGGCCCCAGAGGCCGAGGGAGCGGAGGGTCGGCCACAGGGCGATGCCGCGCTCGGTGATGACGTACTCGTCCCGCGGCGGTGACTCCTGGTAGCGCCGCTTCTCCAGGATCCCCTCCGCCGTGAGCGACTGGAGGCGGGCGGCGAGGACCGCGCGCGGGATGCCGAGGTGGACGAGGAAGTCGTTGTAGCGGCGCACGCCGTAGAGCGCGTCGCGGATGACGAGCAGCGTCCACCGCTCGCCGACGATCTCCAGCGCGCGGGCGATGGAGCACTCCTGTGTCGCGTAGTCCTTGCCGAGTGCCATGGCGTCCACTGTAACCATTTTTCGCGAGCTTGGTTCAATGACCGAACCTACGGTGTTACGGTTCAGGACATGACTAGGTTCAATGACCGAACTCTCACGGGAGCCGAAGGGGCCGAGGTGCAGGAGGCGGTAGGCGGCGCATCGCACGCAAAGCCACCCGCCCCGCGCCCAGAGCAGGCCGCCCCGCACGCGGAGGCGCCCCCGCATCCCCGTGCCACCCTCGCCCTGACCAGCGCGGCCACGGCCGTGACCCTGATGACGTACACAGCCCCGGTGGTCACGCTCCGGGACACGGCCCTCGCCCTGCACACCTCGCTCTCCGCGCAGGCCTGGCTCATCAACGGCACCCCGCTGGGCCTCGCCGCCCTCCTCCTGGTCGCCGGCAGCCTGGCCGACGACTACGGCCGCCGCCGGATCTTCCTCATCGGCACCCTCGCCCTCGGCCTCACCACGGCCCTCGGCGCCCTGGCCTCCACCACGCTGCAGTTCACGCTGGCCCGCATAGCGCAGGGCGCCGCCAGCGCGGCGATCCTGGCGAGCAGCCTGGGCCTGCTGGTGCAAGCCTTCCCGACTCCCCGAGGCCGACTGCACGCGACCGGCGTATGGGGAGCCTTCGTGAGCGGCGGCATCGCCGCGGGGCCACTCCTCGCGGGCGCGATGCCCGACTGGCGGGTGGCATACGGCGTGCTGGGCGCGGCGGCGGTGATCGTGGCGGCCCTGGGGACGCGTACGTTGACGGAATCCCGCTCACCGAGGGGCGGCCGTCCGGACATCCTGGGCGCACTGACCTTCGGCCTGGCACTGGTGTCCCTGGTCGCCGCCCTCACGCTCGGCCGGGACGGCTGGCTGCGCGCCGAGGTGGGTCTGCTGTTCCTGGCGGCCGTGGTGCTGATGGCCGTGTTCGCGCTGGTGGAGCACCGCACCGCGACCCCGATGATCGACCTGGGCCTGCTGCGCCGACCCGGCTTCCTGGCCTCGTCCGCGGGCGGGCTGTTCACGGGCCTCGCGGTGATCGGCCTCTTCAGCTTCCTGCCGGTCCTGTTCCAGCAGATGCTCGGCCTGTCCCCCATGGACACGGCCTGGCTGTTCCTGCTCTGGTCCGGCCTGTCCTTCACGGTGGCGCTCCAGGCGAAGCGTCTCGCGGGCCGCGTCCCGCCCCGCCACCAGCTCGCCGTCGGCTTCGCCCTGCACGCGGCGGGCGTCCTGACCATGCTCGGCGCGATCGACTCGGGCTCCTGGCAGCGCCTCCTGCCCGGCCTGATCCTGGGCGGCATCGGCAGCGGCCTGCTGAACGCCGCCCTGCCCCTGCTGTCGGTGGAGTCGGTACCGGCGGCCCGCGCGGCCATGGGCTCGGGCGCCCAGCAGACGTTCCGCTACATCGGCTCCTGCGCCGGCGTCGCCCTGACGATCGCGATCGTGACGTCGTCGGGCGGGGGTCTGGGGCACGGAGCGAACATCGCGCTGCTGGTGTCGGCGGGCCTGGCCCTGCTGGCGGCCGTGGCCGTGCTGGTGCTGCGGGAGCGGACGGTCCGGGCGTGACCGGTCCGGGCGTCACTCCGCGGGGGCTCAACGGGGGCGCATGGAAACGAGCTTGCCCCAGACGACCAGCCGGTACCTGGAGGTGTACTCCGGAGTGCAGGTCGTCAGCGTGATGTAGTACCCGGGCTCGGAGTACCCGTAGCGGGGCTCGACGATGGAGCGTGGAATCGGGCGTACGACACCCGAGTCACGGGCCGAGGTCTGCGGGAGCGTCTCGTCGACGGCGTAGATGTAGGTCGCGGTCTTCGTCTCGACCTCCACGACGTCCTTCGCCCGCAGCCGGTTGATGTACCGGAACGGCTCGCCGTGCGTGTTCCGATGCCCCGCGAGCGCGAAGTTGCCCGCCTGGCCGGGCTGCCCGGTGCCGCGGTAGTGGCCGACGTACCCCTGGTTGAGGACGTTCTGTTTGCTGACGCCCTCGGCGACCGGGACGCGCAGGCCCAGGCGGGGGATGGTGAGGATGGCGTAGGCCTGGGACCAGGAGGGGCGGGGCTGCGCGGCGGCGGTGGTGGTCTGTTGGCGGG
The DNA here is from genome assembly GCF_000720765.1 of Streptomyces sp. NRRL S-646. Lineage (GTDB taxonomy): Bacteria > Actinomycetota > Actinomycetes > Streptomycetales > Streptomycetaceae > Streptomyces. Next base: position 192,009 of record NZ_JODC01000015.1, on the reverse strand, counting down.
TACGGGTGCCGGTGCGCGGCTGGGGCGTCGCGGCCGGGACGGACGTACCGGAGTCGTCACCTTTGCCAGTGCCCCCGCCGCCCCACTCCCGCTCCAGCACCTCCACCTTGCGCTCGGCGCCGCGCCTGGCCTCCCGGTTGGTCCACCACAGCTGGTGGACGACGAGCAGCAGGAGCACGAGGCCCGCGGTGACGAGGAGTTCGCCGCCGGTCCACAGCGCACGTCGGCGGCGTGCGCGCTGCCGCCGGGTGGTGTGCTGCACGACCGGAACGCGCATCCGTACGCCTCCTTCACCGGGCCGCCCGCACGATAAGGGCCGGACGTCGAAGTCACCAGACCCGCACGGCGCCGGCCGTACGACAGGGGCTGTTCGGGACTTCATACATAGGTTTTAGAAAGGGCTGGCACAACTCTCGACAACCCCACCCGTCACACCCGATGCTTCCCTCCAGTGACCTGACGGGCCAGGTCGCCCAGCGAAGGCGGAGAAGCCATGATCCGACGCAGAACCCTGCTGACCGCAGCCGGCGGCACCCTCCTCGGCAGCGCTCTCGCGACCGGCACCGCACGCGCGGATGCCACGATCGCCGTCAGCCCCGGAACCTCGTACGGCACTTGGGAGGGCTGGGGCACCTCCCTGGCCTGGTGGGCCAATGTGTTCGGCGCGCGGGACGACTTCGCCGACATCTTCTTCACCACCAAGTCGACGGCGTACAACGGCACGACGCTCCCCGGCCTGGGCCTGAACATCGCCCGTTACAACCTGGGCGCGTGCAGCTCGAACACGGTGAGCGGCGCGAGCATGGTCGCGTCCCCGAACATCCCGGCGTTCAAGCAGATCGAGGGCTACTGGCAGGACTGGAACAACGAGGACCCGACGTCCTCGGCGTGGAAGTGGACGGCGGACGCCACCCAGCGCGCGATGCTGGTGAAGGCGACGGCGCGCGGGGCGACCACCGAGCTGTTCGCCAACTCCCCCATGTGGTGGATGTGCCTGAACCACAACCCGTCCGGTGCCTCCGACGGCGGCAACAACCTCCAGTCCTGGAACTACCGCCAGCATGCCTCCCACCTCGCGGCGGTGGCCCTCTACGCGAAGAACAACTGGGGCGTGAACTTCGCGACGGTCGAGGCCTTCAACGAGCCCAGCTCCAGCTGGTGGACGGCGACCGGCACCCAGGAGGGCTGCCACATCGACTCGACGGTCCAGTCCGCCGTACTGCCGTACGTCCGCAGCGAGTTGGACAAGCGGGGCCTGACGGGCACGAAGATCTCGGCCTCGGACGAGACGAGCTACGACCTGGCCCGCACGACGTGGAACTCCTTCTCGTCGACGACGAAGGGCTATGTGAACCGGGTCAACGTCCACGGCTACCAGGGTTCCGGCGGCCGCCGGGACCTGCTCTACACGGACGTGGTGACGACGGCGGGCAAGGCCCTCTGGAACTCCGAGACCGGCGACAACGACGGCACCGGCTACACGCTCGCCTTCAACCTCCTCTACGACTTCCGCTGGCTGCACCCGACCGCCTGGGTCTACTGGCAGGTCATGGACCCGTCCTCGAACTGGGCGATGATCGCGTACGACGCGAACACGCTGCAGGCGGGCGCGGTGCAGACGAAGTACTACACGATGGCGCAGTTCAGCCGGCACATCCGCCCCGGCATGAAGATCCTCGACACGGGTGTGAGCAACGCGGTCGCGGCCTACGACTCGAGCGCGAAGCGCCTGGTGATCGTGGCGCTGAACACCTCGACCTCGGCCCAGACCTTCACCTTCAACCTCTCCGACTTCACCACGGTGACGGGCGGTTCGGGCGGCCTCGTCCCCCGCTGGAACACGGTGACGACCGGCGGCGACCTGTACAAGTCGTACTCGGACACCTTCCTGAGCGGAAAGTCGGTCTCGGTGTCGATCGCGGGGAAGGCGGTGCAGACCTTGCAGATAGACGGGGTGACGATCTGACGTCTCCGTACGAGGCCACGGGGGTCCCCCCTGCTTCTGATGCCTCGTCTGCCTCGTCGCGGATGCCGGCCGGGCTGGTGGCGCTCGCGCTCGGCGGCTTCGGGATCGGCCTGACGGAGTTCGTGATCGCGGGGCTCCTGCCACAGGTGGGCCGGAGCCTCGCCGTGTCGGAGGCCGCGGCGGGCCGGCTGATCTCCGGTTACGCCCTGACCGTCGCGGTGGGCGCGATAGCCCTGACGGCCGCGACGGCGGGGCTGCCCCGCAAGCCGGTTCTCACCGGCCTGGTCGTCCTGTTCGTCGTCGGCAACCTCCTCTCCGCCCTCGCGCCGAACTACCCGGTGATGCTGCTCGGCCGCATCGTCGCCGCCCTGTGCCACGGCTCGTTCTTCGGCATCGGCTCCCTCGTCGCCCGCCGCCTGGTCCCACCGGAACGGGCATCGCGGGCGGTGGCGGTGATGTTCGCGGGTCTGACGGTGGCGAACGTGCTGGGGGTCCCCTTCGGCGCCCTGGTGGGCGAGCGCTGGGGCTGGCGCGCGACGTTCTGGGCGATCACGGGGATCGGGGTCGCGGCGGCGGTGGCGATCGGGGTGCTGGTGCCGGGATGGGCGGGGAGGGCCGCCGAGTCGAGGGGTTCCCTGACAGCTCAGCTACGGGCGATGCGCTCCGGCCAGGTCTGGCTGACCCTCACCGCGACCGCCCTCGGCTACGGCGGCATGTTCGGCGCCTTCAGCTACCTCGCCTACACCTTCACCGAGGTCACCGGCTTCTCGGACACGGACGTGGCCTGGCTCCTTGTCGTCTACGGCAGCGGCCTGGTCCTCGGCAACCTGGCCGGCGGCCGCGCCGCGGACCACAACCGCGACCTCACGCTGATCATCTCCCTGGCGGCGCTGGGGGTCACCCTCGCTCTGTTCGGCCTGCTGGCGGACAGCCCGGCCGCCTCCGTCGTGCTGGTCTTCCTCACGGGCGTCTTCGGCTTCGCCCAGGTCCCCGGCATGATCACCCGCGTCACGGACGCCGCCCACGGCGTACCGCTGGCGGCGAGCGCGAACGTATCGGCGTCGAATGTCGGCAATGCGGTGGGGGCGTGGCTGGGCGGGGTCGCCATCAGCGCGGGCCTGGGCTACACGGCTCCGCTGTATGTAGGGGCGGGCCTCGTGGCGGCGGGGTTGGGGACGATGGTGTGGGCGTCGAGCGGGCGTCCCGAGCAGGTCACGTGATCCCTGCCCTTTGACCAGCACATACCTCTTCTTCGACACGGATGGGCAGTACGGTTTCCCTCATGCGCCCCGACACGCCTGCCGAGAACGTCGACCACACCGCCGAAGCGGCCCGCCTGGAGCGAACCGCCGGCCTGTACCCCGAGGACGCCGAGGCCCTGCTCATCCAGGCCGCGGCCCACCTGGAACTGTCCGGCGACCGCCCCGCCGCGACCACGCTCTACGACCGCCTGCTGTCGTCCCAGGCGGGCCTGGAGAACCCCTACCTGGTACGAGCCCTCAAGGCCTCGAACCTGTGGGAGTACGGCCACGAGGCCGAGGCCCGAGCGATCATCGACGGGATCCGGGCGGCGTCCCCGCGCGACCCGGCCCCCTGGGTGATCGTGGCGGAGTCCCTGGAGGCCCACGACGAGCTGGAGGCGGCTGAGGAGACCTTCACGGAGGGGGCGCGTGTGCTCCTGACGGATGTGGAGGAGCCCCCGTACTCGACGCACCCGCTCCTGTTCGGCCGCCACCGCGTACGCCGGATGCTGGGCGTCGCCCACGACGAGTGGGACACGGTGGCGGACCTGCTCCACTCGTCCCCTGTTTCTTTGGACGAGCTCCACGACCCGAAGCGGGTGTGGTCGCTGGGCTCGGACAATCCGGCGGAACTGGCGGCTGAGATCTCGCGTCTGCGGGCGGAGTTGGGGACGTATCGGGAAGCCTTGTCGCGCCCGTTCCCGGTGGCGGTCCTGCACTGGCCGGCGGGGGAGCTGACGGAGCTGGTGGAGGCGTATCCGACGCTGGCCGCCGAGTACCCGTCGCATGAGGAGCACCTGGCGACTATAGAAGGGTCACTGCGGGAGCTGGCAGCGAGTGGTACGCCGAACTTGGGGATCGTGACGGGGACGGTGCCGTCGTACGAGGCGTTCGCGGCTTCGGAGATGGCTTCGCCTGGGGAGGCGGAGTTGTTGCCGCAGTATGCGACGACGCTGGCGGCTCGGGGGCGGGCTGTGGAGTGGCCGCCGCAGAGGGGGGCGGGTTGTTGGTGCGGGTCGGGGCGGGTTTATGAGGGGTGTCACGGGGCGTAGAGCCGCGCGGGGCGTCAAGCCGGACCAGACGCCCATGTGGATCCGGCGGCAGCGATCGAGCGCCAGGCAGCCAAGTATGGGATCCAGCCTCAAGCATCACCGGGCCGTGGCCACGAGACAGGCATCACCTCGCCGTTCGCTACGAGGCGGCGGTGCTGGTCACAGCCCTCAATGAGGGTCGTGACCAGCACATTCCCGACAGACCCTAGTACCAGCCGGTGCAGGTGATCGGCGTGTTGTAGCCGGAGTCGCCGCAGGCCCGCATCAGCTTGCCGTTGCTGTCACGCCAGGCTTCGGTGTGGACGCTGGTTCCGGCGTCGATCTCCCGCCAGCCAAGCTGCGGCTCCCAGGTGCGGCCGCCATCGCTGCTCCGGTCCACCCAGACGTGCATGCCGGGAGAGCCGTTGGTAACACGGCCCCAGGCACAAGTATTGGTCCCGGAGCCGTTGTACCTCAGCTCGAAGAGTTGGCCCCTGCCCCCGGTCGCCGAGCGGGCGGTCCCGGACACCACGTCCGTGTTGCAGCCGTCCGCGGCGCTGGCGGTGGTGGCTCCGGACATGGCCAGCAGCCCTGTGGTCATCACCAACGCCGAGACCGTGGCCGCGACCTTCTTGTTCATACGCATCGTCTTCTGTTCCCCCTTGGAAGCCCTGAGGCTCTTGTGGTCGATGCCTGAAGTCTCGGCTTCGGGAACCATGTGCGGCCATCCTGAACAACCGAGGTTGACGTGCCCGCGACACGCCTGCTAATGGGGCTTGCGGCAGTAAAGACGTGCGGTGCCTGCCTGAAAACGATCACCTTTCAGCAGAAGCGCTTCGATTGTCAGTGACTCCTGTTAGAACAGATCCACACCGACGCGAGAGATCAAGCGCAAGGGATCGAAGGAGCAGTCGTGGCGGAATCGGGGGACCCGGCACAGCCGGTCGCAGGTGTCTACGAGCAACTCATCACGCGGACTCTGCATGACCTGATGGAGCGGCTCGAAGCCGCGGGCTGGAAGGCAATCGACGAAGAGGTCAGCGAAGAGTCCGCGCCCCACGTGCTGGCACGCCACATCAGCGAGGCCGTGGGGCGCAGGCTCAGTCAACTGCCCCAGGACAAGCGGGTGACCGTTGCCAACCAGATCCTGCAGTCATTGGCCGCTCACGCACCAGATCCGGATGTGGACGAAGTCATAGGCACCATTGCCGATGGGCCCCGGCAGCTGCTGGCACTCGCCGAGCGGGAAGCCCCCGGTGTCTACGCGGTACGCCCACTCACGCCGCTATCGGAAACCGCGCTCATCACCAACTCCCCCGAGGATCCGAGCCTCGGCAGTGAGCTGCGCGCTGAGCTGGCAACAGCAGACCGCATTGATCTGCTGTGCGCTTTCGTGAAGTGGTACGGCCTGCGCGTCCTCGAAGATTCTCTCCGTGCCGCTGCGGAACGCGGCGTCCCCATCCGAGTCATCACAACTACCTACATCGGCGCAACCGACCGCCACGCACTCGACCGGCTCGTCCGCGACTTCGGCGCCGAGGTAAAGGTCAACTACGAGACCCGCTCGACCCGCCTCCACGCGAAGGCCTGGCTGTTCCGACGCAAGAGCGGTTTCGACACGGCGTACGTAGGCAGCTCCAACCTCTCGAAGGCCGCACTGCTCGACGGCCTGGAGTGGAACGTACGTCTGTCATCCGTGGCCACTCCAGTCGTGCTCAACAAATTCGAGGCCACCTTCGACGCGTACTGGAATGACATCGCCTTCGAGTCGTATGACCCCGATCGTGACGCCCGCAAGTTGGACGAGGCTCTGATCGTGGCGGGCGGTTCGCCGTCCAGCCAAGACGCCAAGATCAGCCTCTCGGGCCTTGAGGTTCGCCCCCACCCGCACCAGGCCGACATGCTAGAGCGACTGCGAGTCGAGCGTGAGGTACGCGGTCACCATCACAACTTGCTTGTCGCTGCGACCGGTACGGGTAAGACGGTCATGGCTGCCCTTGATTACCGCAACCTGCACAAGGAATGGGGCGCCAGGGAGTATCCACGGCTTCTCTTCGTGGCACACCGCAAGGAGATCCTGAGGCAGTCGCTCCGTATGTACCGCGAAGTGCTCGACGACGCGTCCTTCGGCGAAGTGCTCTTCAGCGGCGAGCTACCCCGTGACTGGAAGCAGGTCTTCGCCAGCGTTCAGTCGCTCACCGATCAGCGACTCGACCAGTTCGACCCGGAACACTTCGACATCATCGTCATCGACGAGTTCCATCACGCTACGGCCACGACATATCGCCGCGTTCTCAACCACTTCAAGCCGAAGCAGCTCCTCGGCCTGACCGCGACTCCCGAGCGCGCAGACGGCCTGAATGTGCAGGACGAGTTCTTCGATGGCCGAATCGCCGCCGAGATGCGGCTGTGGGAGGCCCTCGACAACGACCTCCTCTGCCCGTTCCACTACTTTGGTGTGCCCGACGGCACGGACCTCACCCGCCTCAACTGGCGCTCGGGTACGTACGACCAGAGCCAGCTCGGTGACTTGTTCTCCGGGGACCTTGCGCGCGCCCGTATCGTCATCAAGCAGGTGCGGGACAAGGTGTCCGACCCGATGAACATGCGAGCACTCGGCTTCTGCGTCAGCAGGAAACATGCTCACTTCATGGCGAAGTGTTTCCAGGACGCAGGCATCAAGGCTGAAGCCCTGGACAGCGCGTCCAAGCCCGAGGTCCGTGACCACGTTCTGTCCCAGCTCAGGGCGGGAGAGATCCAAGTCATCTTCTCCGTTGACCTCTTCAACGAGGGCTTGGACATCCCGGACGTCGATACGATCCTCCTCTTGCGCCCCACGAACAGCGCTACCGTCTTCCTTCAGCAACTCGGTCGAGGTCTGCGCCGGACCCCGGACAAGCCCGTGCTCACCGTGCTCGACTTCATCGGCCAACATCGTGCCGAGTTCCGGTTCGAGGAGCAGTTCCGCGCAATGACCAACCTGTCGCGCAACCGGCTCCTTGAGCACGCCGAACACGACTTCCCTCTGCTGCCGTCCGGCTGCCAGATCATCCTTGAGGGCAAGTCCAAGCAGCTGGTGCTGGACAACATTCGCACCCAGATCAAGGCGACCGTCCAGACCCTCGCCAAGGAAGTGAGGGCCTTCGACACCCCGGTCCTCGCCGACTACCTCAAGGAGAGTCGCCGTGAAATCCGGGAGCTGTATAAGTCGAGCAACTCGTGGACGACAGTCCTACGTCGCTCTGGACTGGCTGATCTTCCTGAACAAGCCGGCGAAGAGGACCTGTTGAAGCGTGTGCACGCGTTCTTGCACGTCGACGACGGCGAACGCGCAGAGGCGTACATGCGCTTGTTGAGCGATGACGCGCCGACGTACGACTCACTGAACGCGAAGTACCAAACGTACGCGCGCATGCTGTTCTTCAACCTCTGGGACAAGGCCGGAGGATTCAACTCCTACGCGGAAGGGCTTGAATCGCTCCGCGAGCAGCGAGCCTTCCGTAGCGAACTGCGACAGGTACTCGCCCATGTCATGGGGCAAGCCGACCACTTCCCCCTTCCTCTGGAGGGTCCGCACGCCCACATCCCTCTGAAGATCCATAGCGCATACAACCGCTCGGAGATCCTGGCCGCGCTTGGTGTCGCCCGCCTGGGCGGCCAGATGCCGGGATCCTTTGCGCAGGGCGTCCTGTGGGACGAGCAGAACCAGACGGACGCCCTGCTGATCACCCTTGAGAAGAACGAGAAGGACTTCTCCCCCACGGTTCGGTACAAGGACTACGCGTTGAGCCCCTCCCTCTTCCACTGGGAGTCGCAGAGCACGACCGCAGCCACCTCTCCCACAGGTCTGCGCTACCAGCAGCACAAGCAACGCGGAAGCCACGTCCTGCTGTTCATGCGGCGCTACAAAGACACCGACATCGGGAAGGCCCAACCTTGGATGCTGCTCGGCCCGGCGACGTATGCCGGGCATGAGGGCAGCAAGCCCATGGCCATCACCTGGCAGCTGCATGAGCAGCTGCCAGCGGATGTGTGGTCGTACTCGGGTATCACGGCGGGCTAGCCGACGACTCAGCCCTCACACCGGCTCACCGATCTCAGACTCGAAGTGAGTCTGCGCCCGGTCGAGTACGTCATCAGGGTCATGCCCGTGTGCATGCAGCCAGTGCAGTACGTCAGCCATGACCCCGATGGCGGCCTCCTCTGCCGCTGCCGCCCCGAGCACCCTGCTCCCATGGGACATGGTTCTCGCGTGGGGCAGTTGCCACGATCCATACAGGTCGAGAATCGCCCCGGCCCGCGCGACGCGAGGGCCGTTCGTCGAACCACAGGCGACGGAAGCATCCGTAACGAGCTCACACCACACCACCTTCGAGTTCCCTCGGAGAAAGACACCCCAGCGGTGATCGGTCAGGGTGTCGACGAGCGCTACTCCTCGCCCCGACTCCAGCGCACTACTGGCAGCGAGGAGGGTGGGCAACGCCCGCGTATCGGGATCCTCAACTTCCAAGCGCAGATACGGCTCATTGAGCGCCATGCGCAGCATGGTGGGCGTTCCCTCCCCGACGTGCTGGATGACGTTGGTTACCAGCTCTGATACGCAGATCTGTGCCGCGTCGACATGATCGGGGAGCCCCCACAGGATGAGGCGGAGCTTCAAGGTCCGCCGTAATTCAGAGAGTTCACCTGGCTGGGCAAGAAATGTGTGCACCCAGGGCTCTCGTCCGACGCCACTGCCTACGTAGATCATCTTCGACCACCTTTCCTCGTAGCGCACGGTGTTCCAACCAATGACTCTCAGTAACAGAGTTTCAGCGCATGTCCCGTCGTGCAACGTGCACGACGGGATTCCCTCTATAGAGTGATTGGCCTTTCGCGCCCCTTCCGATGGGATGGAACTTCCGCTACCTCGCGAGGAGTTGCCATGGCCGGATCGCCTACCGCTCGCCGTCGCCGTCTTGCAATCGAGCTCAAGCGGCTACGCGAAGAGAGCCGGCTGACCTGCAGCCAGGTCGGCAAGGAGCTGGACTGGAGCAGTTCCAAGGTCAACCGCATGGAGACGGGACAAGGGCGCGTCCAACCTTCGGATGTCGACGCCCTGTGCCGCTTCTACGGGACGGCCGATGAACTGCGTGATCTTCTGAAGTCGCTGGCCAAGGAGTCCAAGACGAAGGGGTGGTGGCACGGGCACAGCGACGCGATCCCTGCTTGGTTCTCTGTGTACGTCGGCCTCGAACAGGCAGTTTCCGAGCTGCACACCTATCAAGCCGAGTTCATCCCCGGCCTACTACAGACTGACGAGTACGCATCCGAGCTGAGCCGCGCATGGATCGATCACACCCCCGAAGACATTGAGCGCATGGTCGACGTCCGGATGCGGCGACAAGAGCTCCTCACCAGCGAGACCGCCCCTGATCTATGGGCAGTCGTCCACGAGAGTGCGCTGTTGCACACGGTCGGCAGCCGCCAGGTCATGACCCGCCAGCTCGAACGTATGCTGGAAATCCAGAAGTTGAGGAACGTGACGGTGCAGGTCTTGCCGTTCGACGCGGGCGCCTATCCCACCACGGGATCGTTCACGATCCTCGGCTTCCCGGAGCAGGAGGACCCAGACGTGGTCTACCGAGAGGGACTAACCGACTCGGTCTACCTCGAAGAACCCAAGGACGTGACCCTCTACACGAAGGCGTTCGACCACCTCAGGGCCTTGGCTCTCAGCCCGCAACGATCGGTCTGGCTGATCACAAAACTCTTGGAGGAGCACTCCCGATGATGCCGTCGTCCAGCATCCCGTGGCGCAGAAGCAGCTATAGCAACGGCATGGGGGGTGAGTGCCTGGAGATGGCCGCGCTTGCCGGGGTCATTGCAGTGCGCGACTCAAAGGTCATCTCAGGGCCGCAACTGACGCTCAGCGCGGCCACCTGGAAGAACTTCATAGGCACAATCGCCCAGACCACAGGTCGAATTAACTAACAGTCTGCATAGGATCGCGAATTATCTCCCCGGCTCTCTGGAGGAAAGTGGCATAGGCCTCGGTCATGCCACTTCTGGTCTGTTCATAGTTCGACCAGTCGCGGCTCCGACCTTCGGAAGTTGCTCGCTCTACTTGCAGCACGGAACTAACGGCCGCAACCGCCTTCCGCGTCAAGGCGTATGCCAGCACCCTTGCCTCATCCGGTCCCCACAACGCCAATAGACTTGTCTTGTCTTGCATTTCCAGCGCGGCCCGCCGCAATTCATCTCTGGTTGCGACATCAAGTGGGGCTCCACCCCTGACCTCAGGTGTGATGCGTGCGAGCACTTCATCAAGGGCCGTATAGGCCGCGAGGAGAGAGGCGAAGGACTGGTACCGCTGGCTACGCACCCACTGCCAGTGCTCCGCTGCCGCTTCCCCGTGAACCTGTGCGAGCGCAGCCTCAACAGCCTTGCGCCCACCGACCTTTGCTCCCCGCTCGGCATACCTCCCCGCGATTACAGCCCCGATGACTGCTGCTATGAGACCGATGCCAGCTGCTAAGACCGTCGCCGTCGCGTCACCCATGGCACCATCCTCACCTGGGCCGTACAGCATCACAACGTCATAACGAGCAACGTGCGTCAGATCCGCCACTCTGTGCCCAGTGAAACGACTAACCTCGGATCATGACAACACACACGTCCGGGTTTCGTCCCGGCCAGATCCTTACGCGCGCAGAAATACATCCCGTACTTGGCGGGTCCGGCTATGCCGGAATCTGCCCAGCAGTCGAGAAGCGGAACGTCCTCATCTTCTCCGACAGCAAGGTCGGCGAGCGCTTCGGGTACCGCGATGGGTGGCTCGCCGAGGATGATGACATTGGCCCCATATTCACCTATACCGGCGTCGGGAAGCGCGGAGATCAAGCGTTAGAGGGTGGCAACAAGTCAATCCTGGAGCACATCGACAAGGGTCGCACCCTGCACCTGTTCATCGCCGCGGGCAAGGTCCCCGGAAGCGATACACGGACACATAGATACATAGGGGAATTCAAGGTCGATGAGCGCAAGCCGTTCGAAATACGGGAAGCGAAGGATGAATTAGGTGCAGATCGCAACGTAATCGTCTTCCGCTTACGCCCTACCGGCCTGTACATCCGGCGGGATGAGGACACCCTCCCCCGCGCCACTCATCCCCGCTCCCGTTTCAACCGCACCGCGGCCAAGCTCACCCGCACCTACCGACGTCAGAAGCGTCAGCGGGTCCAGTTGTCTGACGCTGACCATGTGGCTGCTGCTCGTGATGACCTGGCGGACACCTTCGAAGCGAGCTCTCTGGCCGCAGGAGAAACGATCGGCCAGCTAGAGGTGTCCATGCGCGACGCAACGGCTCAACTCATGCTCGAGCTCTACAACCCCGCACGCAACACGGTCTATGAACCGACCGGGAGCGCAGCCAGCGAGTCAATCGCGGAAGCCATGGCTCAACTCCTGCTGGCACGCCACCACTTGCGAAGTATCACCCACAGCCAGCCGCTTCACCTGATGGTTCTCACCCCCGAGCTCCCCCGCGAGGACCTCCGTAACCTGCTAGCCGAACACGGGATTGGCGTGGTGTATCGCGACGAGAGCGGCGGCTTCTCCGAGTTCGAAGCCAGTACGACCACCTCAGGCAGCATCCCTCGAACTTTTCGCTGCTTGGATTGCCCTGTGCCCGCCTAGCGGGGCTGCGTCGGAACTCTGGAGCGTCTAATCCCTCATCACCTCAGCAAGTCCGACCCCGATGACGGCTAGTGAGGGAGCTCACGACCACCGAACGGATCTTTGCCCCGGCTTTGCTCAGCTCACAGTCGTGAACCACCAACCGCCAACTAGGCTCGAACGCCCGTGCAGTTGACGGAGGGGGAAGACGCGAAGTCATGGGCGGCAAGGACGAGATACTCGATATCAAGGTCGATGACATCAAGACGGCGGCGCCCGCCTTCCACCGCGAAAGCGTTGCCCTTGCACACGCACTGACCAAGCTCAAAAACGGCTTGGCCGCGGCGGGCGCCCCGTGGGGCGACGACGAGCAGGGCCAGAAGTTCCACGCCGCCTACGGCCCGCACGTCAAGCCGGTCGAGCACTCGGCTCAGATCCTCATCGAGGGTCTGGCCAGCATCCACGCGGGCCTGGTCGACATGGCCGACAAGCACATCGACAACGAAGAACTCATCCGCGGCATGTTCGGGCACCACGACACGGGCGGCGGCCAGTGAGCGTCGCCGACAAGGCCCGCAAGGTCGTCCAGGACCTGACGGGCATGTGGTGGCCGGACGCCGACGAGGACGGGCTGCGGGAGGCCGCGCGGGTGTGGCGGGCCTTCGCCGACGACGTCGAGGACATCACGGCCGCCTCGAACAAGGCCGCCCGCGCGCTGATCGAGGACAACAAGGGCGAGTCGATCGACGCCTTCGACAAGTTCTGGCGCCGCTACTACGACCACGGCCGCGGCTGGCTGAAGGACCTGCCGGACGCGGCCCGGGACATGGCCAAGGCGCTGGACGCATACGCCGACGCCGTACACGGCGCGAAGAAGCACCTCGAACACGAGCTGGAGATCGTCGGCGCGACGCTCGTCGCGGGCACCGCGCTGGCCGTCTTCACCGCCGGCCTCTCCGAGGGCGCCGCGGCGGCCGCGGCCGCGGGCGTCACGGAGCTCGCCGCCTCCCTGGGCGTGGCGGTAACCGAGGAGGTCGCCGCCATCGCAGGCACCACCTTGGCCACCGCAGCCTTCGGCGGGGTGGAGTCCATCACCGTGGACCTGGCCGTCGCCCAGCCCACGGCCATCGCCCTGGGTGAGCAGAAGAGCGGCATCAACCTCGACGAGGCCCGCCAGGCTGGGGTGTACGGAGCACTCACCGGCGGTTTGCTGGGCGGGGCCGGGGCCACCTACCAGACGGTCAGGGCCAGCGGTCTGTCCGGCCTCTTCGGCGGCATCGATGTCGATCTCGCCGGCTCTCGCATGGCCATGGCCGGGGTTCCGGGTGATCTTGCGGGCGCCTCCGGTGACCTCACTGCTGGTGAGCGTTACGCGATGAGGGTTGGTGACTCCGGCGCTGGAGGGAACGGGCCGGGAAGGGGGCCGTGGCCTGTGGCCGACGGCGTCGAGGGTCCTGCGGCCGATAAGAGTCTTATGACCCCGAACGCTCGGCATACCGTCTCAGGGGCGGCTCATAGCGGCAAGAATGTCAGCGAGGTGAACAGCGTCATCCTCCGCGGCTACGAGCAGCACATCAATCAGGACATCGCTGACATCGCGGCTGGCAAGGGTACATGGAATGATCAAACTTTCCGTTACGAGGTCAACGGGCGTTCCTATGGCGTCGAACCGACGGGCAGGGTGTATCCCGACAGCGGCAAGGGCATCGCCAAGCTCGACCGGAACGAATACGCCGCCCTCCAGCAGATCTCGAAGGCCAAGGGCGACATCAGTGCAGCACCGCAGTTGGCACATGCCCCGCGCTTCGTAAACAACCCACAGGCCGTACAGAAGGCCCTGGACATCTACAACGGGACCTATCCACCATGACGTACAACCTCCTCACTGTGGAGCCCCTGGCTCTCGACGCTGTCACTACGGCTCTCGCGCAGTGCCTGCACGTGCGAGTGCAGGAGGTGGACGTCGCCGACGAGGACACCGACCAGGAGTTGCGCAACTGGGACGCCCTGGTGTTCTGCGATATGGCACCGGTGCCGGGCGATGTGTCCACGTCCCTGGACATCTACGCCCAGGAGTCCGTGGAACCACAGCCCCCGGAGCGCGATCTGGCGTCTGCCTTCGCCCGTACGGCAGGCACCGTGGTCCTATTTCCCGCTGAGGAAGCGCCGCCGAGCGCGTACTGGCTGGCCACGGAGGACGGGCTTGTCACGCGAGCACGTCTGTACGAGCCCGACGACGAAGAGCCCCGCTTCAGGATCGACAGGATCGAGGCTCCCGTCGCCCGGCTTTCGCATGTCACCGTGGCTCGCATCCCCGAAGTGGTTAGCGAGCTGAAGATCGCCACCCCGCTCGCCGATGCCTTCGCAGAGCACCTGCACCACATGCACCCGGAGGAGGCCAGCACCCCGGGAACGCCAATCTGGAGGGCAAGCAATTCCCTGGGGGCCTGGGAAAAACTAGTCCGGCAGATGGAGGCCGGCTGGGCGCCCTCCGGGTGGTATCCGCCCGCCCTCTTCCGTCAACGCCTCGAATCGCGCGACAAACTGGAGCATGTGCACCGTCAACTCCCGGAGAACGCATCCGCCTTGCTGCAGAATGCCCTTGAGCCTCTGGACGCCCTGTTCACCCAGCTGACCGTCGAGGACCCCGGTCTGCTCCGCAAAGAGCTGACCGGGCCCGAGGACACCGCCTCAGAGCACGGATGGTGGTGGAACCGCCGCCCGGAGCCCTTGCCTTGGTGAAGTGGTAGGCGTGAAGACACTGCGCGACGGACGCGTCATGACCGGTTCGACCGACTCGCAGCTTGTTGACCGCGCTACCGGCGACCGGCGAGAGGGACACGGTTATCAACGAGGGGAAGCGGACCGAAGCTTTGCTCGGTGCCGCTTTTCAATGCCCTCCATATGCGGAGCCCGGTTCGGGGTCTTGGATCTGAGACGTGGGGCCCAAGGGCGGGCGTCGGGAGAAGCATCCGCGGCGGCGGATCGTGGACGCGATCTTCTATGTCGTGCGGACCGGCTGCGCTTGGCGGCAGCTGTCAAAGGACTTCGCGCCGTGGCCGACGGTCTACTGGTACTTCACGTGGTGGCACGACGACGGAACGGTCGAACGCATCCACGACGCCCTGCGTGGCCAGATTCGCGAAGCCGACGGCCGTAACGCTGAGCCAAGCGCGGGCCTGATCGATTCGCAGTCCGTCCGTACTGCCGACACCGTTCCCGCTGCCACCAGGGGATTCGACGCGGGCAAGAAGGTCAAGGGCCGCAAGCGGTTCATCGTCACCGACACCCTCGGCCTGCTGCTGGCCGTGCACGTCGTCGCGGCGAGCGTCCAGGACCGCGATGGCGGCCGCCGACCACTGCTGTGGACCCGCCTCGACCACCCGGGGGTCAAGAAAATCTGGGCGGACCAGGGCTTCGCCGGCCGCCTGGTCGACTGGAGCACCACCGTGCTTGGCCGGGAGCTGGAGATCGTCCGCAAGGACCTCGACCAACGGGGCTTCCAAGTCCAGCCGAAGCGGTGGGCGGTAGAACGTACCTTTTCGTGGCTCACCGCCCACCGACGCCTGGCCCGCGATTACGAGACCAGTCCCGCCCGTTCCGAGACGATGCTCCGCTGGGCGATGATCGGCATCATGGTCCGCCGCCTGACCCGGGTGAGGCCGGCTTCACGAGCGGGTCGGCGCCCGTTGACCCGAACTTCGGCCTGATAGCCAGGCGCGGGCAGCAACATCAGTTCGGCTCAACTTCGTCTCCGATGAGCAACGTCACCATCGTTTCGAGGCGCTCGTCGCTGACCTGCGGAGCAGTCCAGTTGTTGCTCCGCGCGTGCTCGATGAACGCCGGGTCGAGCTCCACGTGGTAGCGCCCCACGTAGTGGGCCAAGTCGGAGTACCACAGCCAATGTCCGTCTGTGAGCAGGTGCAGCCCTCCGATGAACGCGCCCATTTCGCTCAGCACGTCAGGCACGGCTGAAGGCGTGGCGACCAAGGTCGCGCCGCCACGCAGGTACCGAACCAGATCGCCTTCCCACCTCGGCGCCGCCATGCGCACAGCAGCTCGGATCGACGGCCCGTCCGGACTGCCGTACTCCAGCTCCCTGAAGCCGCCGACGAGGGGGAACTTGTCGGAGATCACCTGGCCGAGCCTAGAGCACCCTCCGAGAGGCCGCCGACCTAGATCTCAAACGCGGTCTCACGTCAGGCACTCAGCCGAAAACGTCAGCAAGTTCGAGGCCATGTCCGACCACGGACGATAGACGACAAACGCCAAGCTCAGATCTTACTCAAAACTTCGACGTTCTACTTCTCATGGCCATGACAGCGCCATAGATTTCCGGTGACCGCCAAGACCAGGCGTCGAAAAATGAGGGGGAACATCGATGCGAATGGCATCAGTTCAGCGTGTACTCGTCCCGGCAGCAGCTCTGGCCCTGACAGCGGCACTAGCCACCACAGCACACGCCCAGGAAGTCCCGAACGACCCAGCATCTGGGGTTGTCACATCAGATCAAGTTGGAACTCAGGATACGTCCAATGATGTAACTGAGGTGCCCTCCATGACGTCAAGCGAAATTGCTACCGAAAACAAGCTGAGTGCATTGCCGGAGAGTAAAGACGATGTGGTCGGACCGCACTACTGCGACAATCCGGTCAAAACGTGGTACGAAGTGTCTGATAAGGACAACTATTTCATTGCTTCTTGGTGGAACGGAACGCACTACAAGGATGGCCCCGGCGGAACCATGAAGGTGAAAGTCGAGAAGTCGGGTGAGGTGTCGATTGAGCTAAGCGGGAGCATCGAGGCATCCGCGAACGCCATCATCGCGAAATCGAAGGCGACATACGGCATCAGGGTGGTCGGGAAGGTCTCCATAACGACGGGCCACGAGTACAGTCACGATGTGCCGAGCAACAAGTACGGGAACCTTCAGTATGGCGATTGGGGATACAAGGAGACGTGGACCAAGTGGAGGACAAGCGGAGATCGTTGCCGTAAGGTCAAGCTGGGATCGGGAACAGCAAAGCTTCCGACTAACTCTACCGGTTGGAAATGGTGGGTGACGAACGCGTGACCTGTCGATATCGGCACATCAAACGAAAACTCCTCTTCTGCAGCGTTTTTCTGCCCATCGGCCTGATTGCTGGTTGCACTAGTGATTCCGGGGGCGATCACAGGCCGGCGAGTGAGCCCAGTAGAAGTCACTCGGCTGCTCCGACGATCGATGAGAAACGACTTGGCGAGCGAGCCAAAGAAGCGCTTGGGACTCAGACAATCGACGACAGTGACCCTCTGTTCGTCGAATCCGGCCTGGAGCGTGCCAGCGACGGAATCCACGCAGAGTCAGCCATGACGCGAGGGAAATCTTACGAGCTCGCCGTCGTCTGCATGGGCAGCGGAAAAGTGAGCCTTTCGGTGTCCCTGAAGCCCCCGATACATCGGGACGTGCCGTGCGATGGTGTAACCGTCTCTCAGCGGATACAGCACGCCCCGGGGAAAGTCAGGATTGACACCGAGAATGCGACCGGAGCAGTCGGTATGATCGCCTATCGCGTGACGAAGGTCGAAAAATAGGAGGCCACCGAGTACGCCTCTATCCGTCGTCGGCCAGATCAGGTTGCGGTTCGTCGCGGCCCCACGCGAAGAAGTGTTACCTGCCAAGCCCTGGGTGATGGTTGACATCAAAGGCTGACATCAACAGGCGCGGACACCGGCGACCGGTGCTGAACTGCGCCGGGCAATCAGCCAAGGACTCCGGTGCCGGCTCACGGGGGGAAGTTGGTTCCGTACCCAGTTACGGGGGGAAAGTGGCTGGTCAACGTGCGTGGTGACCTCACGCGCGCACGGATCTTGGCCACGAAGAAACCCGCATTCGCGCGTGAGGTTCCCACGCTGGGCGGGGTCCAGGGGTGCGCTATAGCGCCCCTGGTACCACCGGCCCCAGGTGAGGGTTTGTCACGATGCTGTGTGCCACGGTGGGTTGCGTTGGCCTCCGTGAGGAACCGGCGTGAGAGATCACGGACTCGGAACCGTCGGACGGGCTCTAGCCGTTCAATCCCCCTTCCCGAGGAGGCCCGCGACTGAGTCGGAGACGTACCCGACGGGGCTCGTGAGCCCTCCAAGTGGGTCGGGGGCGGCCTGAGCGGGGGTGGCTAGCATGATACTGCCGAGTGCGAGAAGGACGGTTGCTGCTCCCGCAGTGACGAACCGGCGTACGGGGCTCATGTGGCAGGCCTCCTGACTATGTGTGCTCGTTGGCACAGGTGTGAATGGGCTGGGAGCATTCCCGGTCGCGGCCCTGCTGTACCGGTAGTCCCGGGGTGATGGCGCTCGGAAGCTCGCAAGGGGCGCACGAGACTCACCGACGTGCCTGAGGACAGTGAGCACCTGTCGGATCGGCCCGAGCGGTGTGGGCGCCTTGGTTGGGGAGCGTGGGCCACGCTCCGTGCGGCTCGCCTCTCGGTGGCCGACGGGAGAGACGACAAAAGCCCCTCGCGGCGATTCGCGGGGGCTTCTCTGGTTGGTCGGGGGCGGGCTGGGGTGCCGCGCGCTTGTCGCCGGACCGGACCGGCCGAAGGCCGCACGCCGGGCCGAGCGGCAAGGCCGCGCGGGCGCGCCGAAGGCGCGCCCTTGAAAAAACAAGTAAAGAGAAGTTGGACCGATCAGGAGCGGCGGCGGGGGCGTGCGCTGGGCGGCTGGCTTCGTCGGCGTCACGGGGAACGTGAGCTGGCATGTGGCGGCGGGAGCCTTCAGCTCCGTGCACAACAGCGGGCGCTCCTGGTCCGCGCCGGCGGTGACGCGGCAGGTGATCAGGAGGGGACTGGTGTCGCATAGAGATGCCTGACGGCGTCGGAGCTGCCGAGCCGTCGGGCATGGTTACTTCAGCTTGTACGTCGTCTCGACCGCGGCCATCTTTCCCTCCGGGTCGATGCTTCTCCCGACGCCCGCCCTTGGGCCCCACCCTCACTGGCGGAAGCAACGGCTCCACCAACGCCCACTGCTCGTCCGTCAAGTCCGACGGATACCAACCCCAGCACCGCTCACGGCATGCTCAACGATCACACCAGCAACGAGCCACGGTAGATCTCAAACACGGTCTGAACCGCTGACGGGTGAGGGTCAGGCTCCGCGACCGTGGGCCCGACAACAGCCGTCCATCACCTGACAATCGGATCAGGGCATTCCCCAGCTCGCGGGAATCTCGTCTTGACGGCCTTGGAGCGTCAGCCAACGGGCCAGCTTGCGCCGGGCGCGAAGTTCCCCCGGCAGAAGTGGCTTCAGGTGGTACCAAAGGACCACCGGAAAGGTGCCCACTGCCACGGGCATGCAGACAACAATCATAAGCGCACCAAAAGGACCCAATGCGCTCAAGCCGTACCCAAGAGCTCCGGAACCAGCGCCTACCCGTCGAGTACGGCTTCGCCTCTCACGCGCGTCCTCTGCCCACAGTTCGTAATCACGGACGACTGACCGCTCACGCTCATTTCGGGCCATTGACCGGCCGGTCTTAAAACCGCTCAGTGCACTGGCCGCCAGCACAATCGGAATCAATATCCAGGGTGAGACTCCGGAGTCAATGAAACCGATAGTGATACCTGCAGCCATGGCGAACATCATGCACGTCATCAACAACAGGAAGAGCGTGACAAGTGAACGGAGCACCCAGTACCGCAGACTCCGTTTACGCCAAGATTTACCAACAAATGCAAGTGAATCAATCGGTACCTCCCGAGGCACCCACTTTTTTCCCTGAGAAGACATCATCCCACGCGCTCGTCGCTGAACTCTTTCCTGCAAATCCACCCTACGCAGGGGCTGCGGCCGACCGTGGAGGAAGGGCACGGTGACCGCCGTACCATCGCCCCTTCCGCCGAGTCCCCCGAGCCCCGCGAGTCTCCGTCCCACGAGTCTCCTCACTTAGACGGGAGGTATGGCAGGCGGTAAGGGCAACGACCAAGCCTCTCTGAACCGTCGAAGTGTGGACCGGGCCAGCGTGTCGGCCGTGCCGATCTCGCGATGGGCTCGCGCGAGGGCCGAGAAGGAACCGGAGAAGGCGGGGGCCGAGGCCCTGGTGATCCGGTCTCGGTCGAGGTCCGTCGTGAAGAACCTCAGCACCGTGTCGAGGTGGTAGGCGCGGTTGGCCAGCGTCGCGCCCATACGGGCGCGGTCGCCGGTCGTCCCGGCCTGCTCGTGGATCACGCGACCCAGTTCGCCGAGTCCGCCGTGTTCGGCGATCACGTCCGCGCGAAAGAGCTGTGCGAGCTCGGTCGGCTCCGCGGGGCCGCCGGCAGCGTTGGCTACGCGGTCCAGTTCGCGGTGCACCAGGCTGACGGCCACGTCGGCAAGGGTGTGCGCCTGCTGCGGCGAGACGTAGGAGACGGCGGCGCGCGCCGTCCGCAGGAGGTCGCGCGGCATGCCGCCCGACATGCAGTAGAAGAGCGCGGTGAAAGGGACCGGCAGCCCCACCACCCGACGGCCCAGCAGCCGTTCGGCTGTCCTCTGGTCGAGGGGTTCGACCCGGATGACCTCGTCGATCGCGCTGTCGAAGGCGTCCCGTCGGCCGACCGGCGCCAACTCGGCCTCCCGTAGCGCCTCGTCGGAGACCGACAGCACGAACAGGCACTTCGGCACGTCGAACACGGCCTTGAGTTCGTTCAGGAAGGTGCGTGCGGTGGCGGCCGGTTCGATCCGGTCGAGTTCGTCGATGCCGATGACCAGCCGCCGGTTCTGTTCGTCCAGTTCCAGCGCGGTCCGGCCGAGGAACCGCTTCAAGTTGTCCACGATCTCGGGGTACGTCTGCGGCTGCTGGGCGAGCGAGGTCGCTCTCTTCGCCGACAGGCTCCAGCTGCGCCAGCCGGCGCTGAGGGCAGCCTCGTCCGAGCGGGTCTGCAGATAGCGGATCGAGCTCTGGTGCCGTGCGGCTTCCGGCGCCGTGCCGAGGCCTTCCTGGATCACGCGGTCGCACAGCTTGTAGAAGAGATGGAGCATGAATTCCCGCCGGTCGAAGAGGACCGGAACCGGCTCGACGATGCTCAAGTGCCCCGAGGCACCCTCCCCATCGCCCTCGCAGAAGATCCGCAGCAGTTGCGTCTTGCCCACTCCGCGTGGGCCCGACAGGGCGATGCTTCCGCCCTCCATCCCCGCGCTGATCATGGCCAGTTGCTCGTCGGCCAGCGTCTCCACATGTTCATGGCCGGCGCGGAGCTGCCTCAGGCCAGGGGCGTCACTGATGGTGAGCTCCGTGGAGAAGACGCGCTCGGTGTGGTCGCTGATCTCCTGCCGCAAGGAGCTCAGCAACGCCTGCTGTACGGCCTCCCGCCACTCGGCGGCGGCCTGCCCTACCGCCTGCTTCCGTTCCCGTGGCGCGAGTACGGCGATCGAGTGGGAGAGGGAGAACGACCGCCCGGACTCGCTCTTCGCGAGCCTTCGCAGCCGCCGCGGCGGAATCACGAACAACAACACCGCGCCCAGCGTGAACCAGCCGCCCCAGCCGTAGCCACCGGGGTCCTTCACCGGCCGATCGTGCACGAGTTGCCAGGCGACCTCCGTCGGATAAATCCCGACGAACATCGCGCACGTCACCGCCAGGAAGAAATACGCGAGCCCCGCGGTGACGAGCAGCTGACGGCCTTTGGCCGCCGGTACGCCTGCCCGCACATCGGACGACACAACGTAGTAGACACACCACGGTACGAAGGCCATCCCGGCGGCGATCACCGCCACACCGAGGAGGAGTCCGGAACCCTTGCCCGCGGCGGCCGTGACCGTAACGGGACGGTGATGGGCCAGAGCATCCTTGAGCGCTTCGCTCCAGCCGAATGCCGTCGCCGCCGTCAGCAACATCAGCAGCGTCAGCACGCCGGTCGCCACCAGCAGCTTGCGGAGCCGGACCTCGAAGCGACTTCTGGAAACGGCCTGCTGATAAGCGTTCTCCGCCTCCCGGGCCTGCCCCAGAATCTCGACACGCCTCGCTTCCGCGGCACTTCGCAGATGCTCCACACCCACGGCGCCGGTTCTGGCCAGGCTCGCCGTCAATTCGGGCCCGCCCAGCACACGCGGCAGCAGTTCCGCGAACAGTTCTTCTCGCCTCAGCACCCGGAGGTCTTTCCACAACAGCCCTCGAACCACACCACTTTGCCCCCGCCCACACAGGTCCCACACCCCACTTGTCGGCCACCGCCTCGACCAACGCCAGCCCCCGGCCCGGGCTCCGCCTCCGGCAGCAACTCGGCCCGCCTGCAAGGAAACTGAGGACCGCCGTCGGTGACCTGCAACCGAACCCACGTCGCCTGCCGCAGCACCGGCACCTCACAGCGCAGGCGGCGTCCAGCGCCGTGCCGACGGGCAGGCCGTTCAGGATGCGCCGGACGACGGGCTACTCGATGTCGATCACCTGGTTGCCGGGAGCGTCGTAGTGCGGCGCCCAGGACTGGTAGACGTCGGCTGTGGCCTCTTCTGGTCGAACGGCAACGCCCCGGCTCCAAGTAGCCGGGGCGCATGCTCCGTTCAGCCTGCGTCAAGCAGGGCTTCCGTGGGCTTCGCGATCAAGCCCACTCCTCGCCGGACAGGCGAGGCCCTAGAACATCGTGTTGTCGTTCGCCGAGGTGGCCGGCACATCCTGGATCACGTCCCAGTGCTCCACGATCTTCCCGCAGCGCACCCGGAACAGATCCACGATCGCCTGACCCCGCTCCCCCGGCGCCGGAATGTAGTGGCTGTGGACGGCCACGAGGTCGCCCTCGGCGATGACCCGCTTGGGCTCCACCTTCAGCTGGGGGAACGCCTTGAAGTAGGCCCCCAGCCCGGCCTTCACGCCGTCCACCCCGTTCGGGATGTTCGGGTTGTGCTGGTCGTACTCGGGCCCCCAGTACCGGTCGATCGCAGAGATGTCCTTGTCGACGAGGAGCTGGTCGAAGGCCTTCACGACCAGCTTCTTGTTGTACTCGGTGAGGAAGTGCTGTGTCGGCTGCTGCGTCCGCGGCCAGCTCACCGTCGAGAACATGTCGTTGCCGTTGGCCGTCTTCTCCGGCACCTGCTGGCCGGTGTCCCAGTGCTCGGCGATCTTCCCGTCCTGGAAGCGGAAAATGTCGAAGACCGCGGAGCCCCGGCTGCCGGGCGTCAGCACCACGTGGGAGTGCACGAGCACGAGGTCGCCCTCGGAGATGACCCGCTCGACCTCGTACCTGGCCTCGGGGAACTGCTGGTGCACGGCCGTGCCGAGGTTCTTCAGCACCTCCGCGCCGTCCGCTGCGCCCGGGTTGTGCTGGATGTAGTCGGACCGTACGTACCGGTCGACGACGCTGACGTCTCCCTTTTCGAAGACGCCCTTCAACACCCGTACGGCGACCGCCTTCTGGTAGGCGAGGCGGGCGGAGTCGCCGTGGCCGAAGGAACCGGCGCGAGAGACGGAGGCGGTGTGCGGTGCCGCGACGGCCGGGACGGCGGCCGCGCCGAGCACGGCGGCCGATGCGACTACGGCGACAAGCGCACTGCGGACAGGCGTGGTGGTGGGCATGGGGGCTCCCGTGAGGCTGAATATTGAAACTTCAAGCTAAAACTTTCCACAGGAAAGCACTAACTTCTAGTTAGTGTCAAGGGAGTCGTTGCCCAGAGGCTGTGGGGCAATGCCCCGGCTCCAAGTAGCCGGGACTGGTGCTCCGTTCAGCCTGCTTCAAGCGAGAGGATCAACGCGCCATCGTCTCAAGAGTCCAGCTCAGCATCATTGCCGACTTGCTCGTGGTGGAGACCGTGAACATGGTGCCGCCGGACTCGGTCTGCAGCTCCAAAGAGCCGCCGCACTGTACGTCTGTGGCCTGCCCCTTGTTCGGCTGGACACGAACCAGCCCCTCACCCCGGCACGTCAACACGAGCTTCCCGGCCACTCCCGGCGTGCTGTCGGCACCGAAGTGGACGGGGGTTCCAGCGACAAGACGCAGCCCTGTCCCGGACGCGGTCACAGACGGAGGCGATGCGGTATGGGCCGGCCTCGCCGTCGTGGAAGGGTGAGTATCAGCGGTGGCTTGGTCTGCCGGGTGACCGGTACATCCCGCCAAAGCCATGCCGACGGCCAGGGCGGCCCAAGCAGCAGGCGCACGCTTCATGAACTGGTCTCCCCGGCCGCCCGAGCGCGGTGGACGTGCCGGAGGCCGAGGAGTTCGGCGACCGCCTCCAGCCAGCGGGCGGTTTCCTCGTCGCCGTCGATGCCGTCGGCGGCGGTGGACGCGGACTCCAGCCAGGCGCGCACCATGGACGCCGCCTCGTCGCCCGGTACCGGCTCGGGCAGTTCGGCCGCGTACCGGATGCCCCCGCTGCGTACCACCTTGGCGAGGAAGGCCACTGCCCGCGGCTGGATGCCGAGGCGGTCCAGCAGGACGGCGGCGCCCACCGCGCCGTCGCCGAAGAGGGCGGTGCGGTGCGGGCCGGCGAAGGAGAGGCCGTAGCGCAGCATCGCCGGGATGTCCGACTGCGCGAGGTCGTCGTCGGTCCGGCCGGGGGGCGGGGTCTGCGGCGCGGAGGTCATGGCTTCCTCACGGTGACGGTGAAGGTGTGGACGGTGGCCAGCTCATCCTTTGGAGGGGTGGGGCTGCCACTGGGGACGGGGGACGGGGTGACGGGACCGCCAGCATCGCCGCCGCCGGCGCAGGCACCGACCGGGCACTGGATGAGCCGGATCTTCGTCGTGCCCGGACCGACGGCCTTGAAGCCGAAGTAGTCCGTTCCGCTTCCGCTGCCGACGGCGTCGTCGTCGGCCTTGATCTCCTCCTGCTTGCCTGTCCTGCGGACGACGCCGGGGTCGGGCTTCGGCGAGGTCAGGTACCACCACTCCCCCATCGCGGTGTCGACCGGTACGGACAGCCTGAACTCCTTCCCCGCATCCACCTGTATGTGCTTGTCACCCAGCTCGTAGGTGTCCGGCCCGGTGCTGCCGCAGCCCGCGAGCACGGTCATCAGCAAGGCGGGGAGGGCGAGTCGGCGCAGGGCACTGGTCATGACGCTCACTTGTCGGTCGGCTGTCGGTCGGTCATCGGTCGGCGGGCAGGTGGACGGCGTACGCGTCGGGCATGCGGTTGTCGGAGGCCTTGACCATGTGGCCGTTGACGAAGTCGTCCTCGCTGACCCAGGTGGTCTGGCCCCACGGGTTGTAGAAGCAGGGCGGAGCACACGACGGCGCACGCCAACCCCGCATACAGCAGTGGCCCGGCCCAGAACCACACCGCTTCGGTGCTGTACCCGCTGGTCCAGTGGCAGGTGACGGATGGAGGGAAGCTGTCCACGCTCACCGAGGTCAGGTGGTACTCCCGTCCGGCGTCCATGTACACGCCGTCGCCGGTTGGGTCCGCGCATACGTCGAGCGGGTGCGTGAGGGCGAGGCCGTAGACGGTTCCGGCTCCGTATGCGGCGATCGCTGTCGCGGCTCCGATCACAGCCCAGCGGGTCGGCCGCGAGGGCTTCCTCCTGGTGACCCACAACGCGTACGGCAATACCCCAACGGCAAAGAGAAGGAGGGTTATTGCGGGCGGGCCGAAGGTCGCGAACAGGGACACCATGCGCCCTGACGGTACTGCGAGACTTCGAGCGGCCCTGGCCTTCCCGAGCAACTGCCGCCTCAGCTGCGAAAATCGCTGGGCGCCTGTCGGAGCAGGTGAAAGGCAGCCGCAGTGGAAAAGACTCTTGAGAAGACGCTGTTCGATCTAGTGCAGCAGCTGGGGGAGGGATGGATGGCGACCGGCGTGTCTTCGACCAGCTTGGGGCCTGGGAGCCGGAGGAGCAGGACGTGACGGTGCGCCGCCCCTGAGGGATGCCTCGGCGGCGCGTTCCTTGCAGGGTCTTCACATCTGCACCCAGTCGGATCGCCGGGCTTCACGCGTCGTTCGCCTCGCATGTTCAGCCAGGAGTCGAACCTTCCCGCTGGCGCCCTTCGGTCAGAAATCAGCACGTCCGCCTCGTCCTTTCGGCCGATCCGCCGGGCGCCTTCGGCTGCCTATGCTGCGCTGCGTAATCTTGAGAACGTCCGTGAGCGACAGCCCCACGGGGCGGGCCAGTTCACCCCAGCGAACCCGAAGGAACAGCGAACGTGTCGTTGAAGAACAGTCGTCTCAGGCTTGCTTCCGTGGCTCTCGTCGTGGCGGTCTCCGGACTGGCCATGGCCAGCCCTGCCATGGCAGCCACGCAGCACACCGTCGCGGGGGCGGTCGCGGGGTCGCAGGAGCAGGCGCCCGCCATACCCACCGGCTTCGTGGACCTGCCCACGAGCGCCCTCCCGGCCGACGGCGCGCAGCACGAGTTCACGGTCACCTACCGCAACGACTCGTCGGCGGACCGGACCGTCGCTCCCCAACTGCTGGTGGAGTCGCCGGACGCGGGGCCGTTCCTGGCTCCGTCGGACATCAGGCTGGAGCGCCGCAAGGCGGACGGCTGCTGGGAGGCCGTGCAGGTCGGCAGTCAGACCGGCACGCTGTTCACCGATCTCTCGACCGCGCGGCGCACGCTGCACGCGGGCGAGACCCTCACGCGGGTCTACCGGCTCACCGTCGTCAACCCGCAGGCCAAGGGCACGGTGGCCCCGAGGGTCGCGCTCTTCGACTGAGCCGAGCACTGAACCCCGTACTGGGCCCCGTGCCGATATTTTGGGCGAATGGACCGAAACGCCCTCGTCCACTTCATCCGCGCCCGCCGACTGGCCGTGCTGGCCACCACTGCGGCCGACGGCCGTCCGCAGGCCGCGGTGGTCGGGATCGCGGCGACCGACACGGGCGACCTCGTCTTCGATACGACGCGGAGCTCCCGTAAGTTCGCCAACCTCCGCAGGCAGCCGCGCGTGGCCCTGGTCATCGGGTTCGACTGGGGAGACGAGCAGACCGTCCAACTGGAGGGCGTGGCAGCCGAGATCACGCAGGACGACCCGGACGTGGCCGCGTACTACGAGCAGTTTCCGAGCGGGCGGGAGCGGGCGGCGTGGCCGGACATCGTCTACGTCCGGGTCAGGCCGGACTGGGGGCGCCACAGCGACTACCGCCCGGGAAGCTCCGGAGTACAGGAGATCCCGCTGTCCTGAACGGTTTCCTCAGGCGTGCCGCCCCCATTGCCCCCGGTGAATGACCTCGTCCGCGCCCCGCCGACGTTCCGCGACACGCCTGCTCTTCGGGGGCTGGTCGTCGGCACGGTAGCCGACCGTGATCCCACCGATGGGGGCGTACTCCTCGGGCACCCCGAACTCCTCCCGAAACGGCTGCAGATGCTCCGCATGATGCCGAAGAAGCAGGCGCCGAGCCCTTCGTCGACCGCGGTCAGCAGCATGAGGAGGGCCGCCATGCCGGTGTCGATGTGCCAGTAGGGCGCGGGCCAGCGGGCCTCGGCGCGGTCTTCCCAGCCCTTGTCGGGTTCGGCATAGCGCTCCAGGTACGCGGCCTTGTGGGCCAGGGGCACGACGACCAGCGGAGCGTCCTGCATGGTCGGCGTCTTCTCGACGCGGGTCGGCACGAACGGCCAGAAGCGGGCCCGGTCGGCGGGGGCGGTCAGGGCGAGAAATGCCCAGCCTTGCGAGAAGCCGGCCGAGGGCGCCCGGAGCGCGGAGGCGAGGATGCGCTCGATCACCTCCGGGGCCAGGGCCTTGTCGGAGTAGTGCCGGATCATACGGCGACGACGGACCACCTCGGAGAATTCCATGGTGGCGGATCCTGCCATGAACTCCCCGGCTGACAGGGGCTGTTGTGCGTCCCTTGCCGCCTCCTTCACCTCCTGCACAGCCCGTGTGCCACTTGTTCCCGGGAGAGGGCCATGAATTACCCTCCGTCTCCGTACAGTGGACTCAACGTCACTGATCTAGGGGAATCCGTGAGCTCAGCTGCCGAAACGTCCGCGTCTTCCGAGCCCTCCGAGCCGTCCGGCGTGCCTGCGTTGCCCTTCTGGGTGTCGTACGACGACCAGGACGGTCCACTCGATGACGAGGGCGACTCCATGGGCCTGTTCGGCGGCAGGGACGCCGAGGTGCGGCTGCGGAACGTACCCCTGGGTCCGTTGCGCAAGAACCTCGCCGATGCCGTGGACGCGTTGCAGCAGGTGTTCACCGAGGCCGCCGCGCGAGGCGGGCCTCTGCCGTTGCGGGAGGCGCATCTGTCGTTTCAAGTGACCGCGAGCGGTGGTGTGCAGTTCGTCGGTTCCGCTCAGGTGCAGCGCAGCCACGGCATCACGTTGGTCTTCAAGCAGTGAGCGGTGTCTGATGGCGCGTCACAGAGCCCTGCTCATCGGGGCCGGGCGCCACGAGATGCCGGGCATCTCGCCGCTTCCCTTCATCCCCGGTGACCTCGACCGTCTCGGCAAGGCGCTCAAGGCCCGTGGCTTCGACGACGTGCGGGTCCTGGCCGGGCTCGAAGGGCGCAGACAGGTCTCGCGGAACTTCGTGATGGGCCGGGTCAACGACTTTCTCGGGGACGCCGAGCCCGACGACACTTTGCTCATTCTGCTGAGCGGGCACGGCGTTCACGCCGGAGGACGCGACTACCTCGTACCCGAGGACATCGACGAGGGCACGCACCCCTTCGTCTCCGGGTGCGTGCCGATCGACTGGAGTGAGCACCTCGAGGCGACCTCTGCCGGTCATGTCGTGTTCCTGATCGACGCCTGCCGGGAGGGAATCGAGCAGGACTCGATGGGCGTCGCCGCCGTCAGACAGTGGAGCCGGCAGAAGGTGAGCGATGCGCTCCGTCGCAAGGTGGCCTACGTCTACGCCTGCTCGCCGGGGCAGTACGCGCTGTTCGTGCGCCCACAGGACTCGACCGTCGACCGTGCCGCCGGCGTCCGGGCCGGCGAATCGTTCAGCATCTTCTCCCGGTCCGTGTCGGACGTCGTCGCCACCCACCCCGCTGCCGCGGCGCTCGACCTCGGCCAGTTCCAGAACGCCGTACAGGAACGGATGAAGGAACTGCACCGCGCGTACCGGAAGAAGGGGGAGCCCCAGACTCTGCGGGTCGTCACCGACATCCGGTACGACGAGTTCAGCTTCCTGCCTCCGCCGAGGAGGAGGGTGAGGACGCGGCCGGCCCGTGACTCCGACTCCGGGACTTCCGCCGTGAGAGCGGACGCCGATACGACGACTGCCGGAAGCACTGCGATGGCTGTCGGTGCCGGAGGTGGCACATCCCGGCCGACGCAGCCGCCGCGCGGCATTCGGCGGGGCCGACAGCTGCTCTCCGCGCTGGCCCTGCTCGGCCTGCTCGGCGTCGCCGCCTGGGCGGCGGACACCTACCTCCACACCGGTGCCGACAACGGCACTGACAGGCTGCCGGGCAAGGCGTCGAACAAGGCCGATTCCGGCACCAACAGCCCGAAGAGCAGAGGTGGTTCACCGTCGGCGGAGGCGAACGCGGCCGCCGTCTCCGCACTGCACGACTGCACGCCGAGGTCTGTGGAATGGACCCTGCGGAGCCTGCACAACGCCTACGGCCCCGCTGACACCCCCACCCTGCTGCTGAGCGCGAAGAACTTCTCCGACACAGACTGCAAGGTCGATCCCGGGCCGAAGAGCGCGGTGTTGACGATCACCCAGGCGGGCGGTGACGACGAATACTGGTCCTCCGGCGACTGCCCCAAGGCCTCTGGCAGCGCGCCGGATCGGGTACCCGCCCACAGGGTCGTCACGTACACCGTGAAGTGGAACCGCGAGCCGAGTGCTCCGCAGTGCGCGAGACCGGCGACGCCTCCGGCCGGGGCAGGGACGTATCTGGCGGAGCTGACAGTGAGGCGTGGGTTCGGTACGGCGGAGACCTCATTCGTGCTGGACAAATAGGGATGGGCCGGAGGGGACCTCGCCGCCCGACCGTCAGGAATCGCGGAAGCTCAGCAGGTCCCCCGGCTGGTATCCCAGCTCCCGGCATATCGCGCCGAGCGTGGAGAAGCGGATCGCCTTCGCGCGGCGCCACCCAGAGAGACAACTCCAGCAGGCGCCCCTGGCGCCCTCCCTGCTGTTCGGCAATCCGGCACCGTGGGACTACGAAGTCGAACTCAGCCGGACCCCGTTGGCCGCGATGTCGAACACCGGCCGGTACTCGCCCCATTGGGCATTCGGAGCGGAGAGGTAGATCACGTACTGCGTACCGTCGGCACTGGCGAACGCCAGTTCCGCCGCGCGGAACTTACGGGCCCTGCCGTCGAAGGTGAACTCCCAGTAGCCCGCGGGCTGTCCGCGGAACGTGGTCTTGGTCATCCGCACGCGTTCGTAGCCGGGGTTGTCCCGACGGGTCTGGTCCTCTTCCGTCTCGCTCCAGTGCTGCACGGGGTCGGTGCCCGCGAACTGGACGACGTTGACCCTCAGGCCCACCAGGCCGGACTCGTCTATGTAGCCGATCTCGCCGCCCGGCAGCGTCTTACGGGTCCAGCCGTCCCGTACGGGAACGGAGATGCCGGTGTCCGCCTTCACCAGGTGGTAGCCGGTGGGCACGGCCGGGACTGTGGGGCTCGTGCTCGGAGACGGAGACGCGGTCGAGCCGGTCGTCCGGGAGGCGTGGCTGCCCTGTGCATCCGCGCCACCCTTCAGCCACCACGTGGCGCCGCCTGCCGCACAGGCGGCGAGCACCACCGCCGAGACCGCCAGCAGCGCCGTACGACGGCGGTTGCCGCCTCCCTTTCGCCCGGGAGCCTCGACGGTGCCGACGGGTTCCGGGCGCGTGGGGGGATCGAGGGGAGAGGTTCGGGTGGCCGTCACGTCGCCGAGGCGGCGTTCGACCTCGTGCACGTCCATGCGCTGTTCCGGCTCCTTGAGGAGCAGGCCCTCGATCACCGGGGCCAGGCCGCCGGCGTGGCGCAGGGGCTCGTACGCATCGGTTGCAATGGCGTACGCGGTTTCGATGGGGGTGGCGCGCTGGAACGGGTGGCGGCCCTCGACCACCTGGTAGAGCGTCGCGCCCAGGGCCCACAGGTCGGCGGCGGGGCCGGGACCGGTGCTCGAGGCTCTGAGGCGCTCGGGTGCCAGGTAGCGGATGGAGCCGATCAGTTCGCCGGACTTGGTGAGCGAGGACGTGCCCGACTCCATGGCGATCCCGAAGTCGGTGAGGACGATCCGGCCGTCGTCGGCGAGCAGGACGTTGGCGGGTTTGACGTCCCGGTGCAGGACTCCGGCGTTGTGGGCGGCGCGCAGCGCGGCGGCCATGGCGCGGCCGATCCGGGCGGCCTCGTGGGGCGGCAGCGCGCCCCGGCGCTTCAGGACGTCGCTCAGGGTGGCCGAAGGGATGTACTCCATGACGATGCACGGCAGGCCCTCGTCGTCGACGACGTCGTGCACCACGATCACGTTGGGGTGGGTGATACGGGCGGCGCTGCGGGCCTCGCGCCGGGTGCGCTCGTGGAGGGTGCGGACCTCGTCGTCGTGCAGGTGCGGCGGGATGTGCAGCTTCTTCACGGCGACGTGGCGGCCGAGCAGCTTGTCCTCGGCACGCCACACGGTGCCCATGCCGCCGCTGCCCACCCGCTCGACCAGCAGATACCGGCCGGCGACGAGCCGCCCAAGATCGGACACCGTGTCTCCTTCTGAGTCCCCTTCCGACCTCTCCTTCTGTGCTTCCCATTCGCGAACGAGAGAGAACGAGGGAGATCGAAGAGGCACGATAGCTCATTCGGCAACTCATTCGACTGAACGGGCGGGAGCGCCGCTCGGTCAGGGGTTACCGGCCGTTCCGTTCAGGCGTTGCAGCAGATCCAGCAGCGTCGCCCGGTCCGGCTCGGGCAGCGGCGCGAAGGCCTCGGCCAGCACCTCGTCGGCCACCTTGTGTCCGGCCTTCAGGATCCGTTCGCCTGCCGGTGTGAGGTGGTGTTCGATGCGGCGGCCGTGTCCCGGGCGGCGCTCGACCAGGTCCTGTGCGGTCAGACGGCCCACCAGGGTGCCGAAGGCCTGCTCGGTCTGGAAGGTGGCCGCGGCCAGTTCGCGTGCCGATGCGCCGGGCGTGCGGGCGATCGCGCGGAGCGCGTCCCACTGGGCGAGGGTGGTGCCGACCGTCGTCAAGGCGCTGTCCAGGGCGCGGTGTTGGCGGTACTGGGCTTGTTTGACCGCCCGGCCGAGGAGTTGCAGTTGCAGGTCAGCGTGCATGGAGGGAGTCTAGCTGAAAACTAAGCTAGCTTATATAAGCATCTTTAGTTAGTCTGGCGGGCATGACTACAGATCACAGCTCCGGCCGTCCCGTCCTTGTCCTCCACGGCGGCGGAGGCCCCGCCACCGTCGCAGGGATCGCTCAGCACCTGTCCCCTGCCGCCCGCGTCCTCGCCCCTGTGCACCCCGGCTGGGACGGCACTCCCCGCCCCGACTGGTGCACCGGGGTCGACGACCTCGCCCTCGCCTACCTCCACCTCCTCCAGGACCGCGACCTGCACGACGTCCTGGTCATCGGCTCCTCCCTCGGCGGCTGGATCGCGGCCGAGATGGCCGTACGGGACAGCGGGCAGCGGATCAGCGGGCTGGTGCTGATCGATGCGGTCGGTGTGTACGTCGAGTCCGAGCCGATCGCGGACTACTTCGCCCTCGATCCCCGTGCGGCGGCGGAGCTCTCCTGGCACGACCCGGACCGCTACTACATCGACCCTGCCGCGCTGCCCGCTGACCAACTCGCCGTCCGCCAGGCCAACATGGCCACCATGCGCGCGCTCGCAGGCGAGCCGTACATGCACGATCCGAAGCTGCTGCGGCGGCTGGGGCGTGTGCAGACGCCTGCGCTGCTGGTGTGGGGCGAGAGCGACCGGATCGTGACGCCCGGGTATGGGGCCGCGTACGCCGCCGCCTTCGGGAACGGGCGGCTCGAGGTCGTCCCCAAGGCCGGGCATCTACCGCAGATCGAGCAGCCGGAGGCCACCCTTGGCCTCGTCGAGGAGCATCTTCGGCGGACGACTCGCCACGTTTAGCTCCGCAGGTTGGGCCGGGATGGGGCGTGTTTTGTCTGCGGCGCCGTTGTGGCTGGTCGCGCAGTTCCCCGCGTCCCTCAAAGCCGTGCCCCGGCCCCGGTACGACGGCTGCCCGTCCAGTTTTCGTTATCGGGCCCCGCCCCGCCGCGTCTCCGTGCCATGCACGTGACACGACAGATCAGCCGCCGCACCATGCTCAAGGCCACGGGCGCCGCAGCCGGAGCCGTCGGCCTCGCCGCTGTCGCCACCCCCGCGGTGGCCGCGGGCGGGGCCTTCGCGCATCCCGGGCTCCTCCACACCGGCGCCGACCTCGCCCGTATGGCCGCCAAAGTGAAGGCCGGCGCCTCCCCCTACACCGCCGGGTACGCGAAGCTGACCGCCAACCGGCATTCGCAGAGCGACTGGACGCCCAATCCGCAGACCATCGTGTACCGGGGCGTGGAAGTGCGCCCTCCCAGCACGTGGCAGCAGAACTACGGGATCCTCTACAACGACATCCACGCCGCGTACCAGAACGCCCTGCGCTACCACGTCAGCGGCGACAGCGCCCACGCCGACACCGCCGTCGCAATCCTCAACGCCTGGTCGGCGAAGCTGACGAAGGTCTTCGGCAACGCCGACCGGTGGCTCCTCGCCGGGCTGCAGGGCTACCAGGCCGCCAACGCCGCCGAACTCGTCCGCGACCACAAGGACTTCCAACTCGAGAGATTCCAGAAGATGCTGCTCGACGTCTTCTACTCGGCGAGTGAGGACTTCCTCGTCCGCCACAACGGCACTCCCGCCCCCCACTACTGGCCCAACTGGGACCTGAGCAACATGGCCTGCGCGCTGGCCACGGGCATCTTCTGCGACGACCAGGCCAAGGTCGAGCAGGCCGTCGAGTACTTCAAGCACGGCGTCGGCATGGGCTCGATCAAGCACGCCATCCCGCTCGTGCTGGACGACGGGCTCGCTCAGTGGATGGAGGCCGGGCGCGACCAGGGGCACTCGCTGCTGGGCGTCGGCCTGATGGGCACCATCTGCGAGATGGCCTGGAACCAGGGCATCGACCTGTACGGCTACGACGACAACCGGTTCCTCAAGGGCGCCCAGTACGTGGCCAAGTGGAGCCTGGGCGGGAACGTGCCGTACACGCCCTACGCCCAACTGGACCATCGGCCGGGGATCCAGATGCCCACCGACGTCGCCCCCGCCGACCCTGCGCAGGTGCGGCCGGTCTGGGCCATGATCGCCAACCACTACACCAAGCGGCGCGGGCTGTCCGCCACCTACCTCACGCAGATCGCCGCCAAGTCCGCGCCCGAGGGCGGCGGCGGGGACTACGGGCCCAACAGCGGCGGGTACGACCAACTCGGCTTCGGGACGCTGGCATTCACCCGGGACAAGGGGGTGACCACTGCCGCCACGCCCACGCCCACGCCGTCGGCCTCGGCCTCCGACGCCGGATCCGGTTCGCTGCCCCGGACGGCGGCCACCGCGTCGGCCTCCGCATCCGCCTCCCCGGCCGGCGGCGACCTCGCGGCCACCGGTTCCGGGGACGCCGTCGGGTGGGCAGCCGCCGCGGGGGTCACCGCCGTCGCCGGTGGGCTGCTGTTCCTGCGGCGCCGTGACCGGGTCCGTCAGGGCGGCTCCCGGTGACCGCAGGCCGTATCCCTTCGGCGTCCCAGGTCATGGCCCTACGCCGCGGTCCTACGCCGTGGCCGGTCGCGACCTCCCCCGCCCCTCCTTCGCCGACCGGGCCTTCCCGGTCACCGTCGATGCCGCCGCCGTGAGCGGCTTCGCGATGTCCTCCAGGGAGCGGCGTTCCGCTCGTACCGCCAGGAACGCCGCGACCAGGCCCGCCGCGCACATCAGGGCCGCGCCGATCTGGAAGGCGAGGACCGTGTCGCCGACCTTGCCCGTGCCGGTGAGGTCGGCGAACAGCAGCGGGCCGCTGATGCCGCCGGCCGCGGTGCCGAGGGCGTAGAGGAAGGCGATGGACATCGCGCGGGTCTCCATCGGGAAGACCTCGGAGACCGTCAGGTAGGCGCTGGACGCGCCGGCCGACGCGAAGAACAGGACCGCGCACCAGCAGGCCGTCAGCGTGCCCGCGCTCAGCGAGCCCTGGTCGAACAGCCATGCCGTGCCGAACAGCAGCAGGCCCGAGATCAGGTACGTCGACGAGATCATCACCCGGCGGCCGACCGTGTCGAAGAGCTTGCCGAGCAGCAGCGGACCGCAGAAGTTGCCGATCGCGATCACCGCGAAGTAGTAGCCGGTGTCGCCGGTCGGGACGTCGAAGAAAGTCGTCAGGATCGCGCCGAAGCCGAAGGTGATCGCGTTGTAGAGGAAGGCCTGGCCGATGAAGAGCGAGAAGCCGAGGGACCGAGCGCCGGCGGTAGTCGGAGAACAGCGTGCGGGCGATCTCCCCGAAGGTCACGCTGCGGCGCTGGTGGATCGTGATCTCGCCCTCGGGGCGCTCCAGCGGCTGTCCCTTCTCCGCCTCCACCCGTTCCTCGATCGATGTCACGATCTCTTCTGCCTCACGGTCCCTGCCGTGGATCAGCAGCCACCGTGGGCTCTCCGGGACGTGGCGTCGTACGAGAAGGATCACGAACGCCAGGAGCGCGCCGAGGGCGAACGTCAGTCGCCAGCCCACGTTCTTCGGCAGGATGTCGGTGTTCAGCGCGACGATCGACAGCAGTGAGCCGCCCACCGCGCCGAGCCAGAAGCTGCCGTTGATGATCAGGTCGACGCGACCGCGGTAGAACGCCGGGATGAGCTCGTCGATCGCCGAGTTGATCTCCGCGTACTCGCCGCCGATGCCGAATCCGGTCAGGAAGCGGAAGGCGAAGAACCACCAGCTCGAGAAGGAGACGGCGGTCAGGGCGGTGGCCGCGAGATACACGGCCAGGGTGATCATGCTGTGCTATCTGGGGGACACCCCCAGACCCCCGTGCTTCTTCCGGCCCCACTTGTCGGTCAGCCGGCCCCAGAACAGGGCACCGGCACACGCTCCCGCCACATACAGGGCGGCCGCGATGCCGGTGACCTGGCCCGAGGAGATCGGCAGGCCGCTGCCGGACTCGGACAGCCGGCTCGCGATGTTGCCGACGACCGTGACCTCCAGGCCGTCGAGGATCCAGACGGTGCCGAGGCCGATGACGATCGTCCAGTGCCAGCGCGACCATGGGAGACGGTCGAGACGGGCGGGGATGTCGGTGGTCACGGTGCGGCCGGTGGCGGCCTGCGCTGTGGTCATGGGCTCCCTCCTCATTGAGCGGAACCCCGGCCGGGTGCCCGTACGCCGCCCCCTTACGCCCCCAGCGCCCGCGTCACCGTGTAGATCAACAGCCCCGCCAGCGAGCCCACCACCGTGCCGTTGATCCGGATGAACTGCAGGTCACGGCCGATGTGGGCCTCGATCTTGCGGGTGGTGTGCTCGGCGTCCCAGCCGGCCACCGTGTCGGTGATCAGGGAGGTGATCTCCTTGCGGTAGGTGGTGACCACGTACACCGCCGCGCCCTCCACCCAGCCGTCGACCTTCGCCTGCAGCTTGGGTTCCACGGCCATCCGCGCGCCCAGCGACAGCAGCGAGGCCCGCACGCGCAGCCGCAGCTCGCTGCGCTCGTCCTCCGCCGCCGACACGATCATCGACCGTACGGCGGTCCAGGCGGACGCGATCAGGTCCTGCACCTCGCCGCGGCCCAGCACCTCGCCCTTGAGGCGCTCCACGCGCGCCCGGGTGTCCGTGTCGGACTGCAGGTCGGAGGCGAAGTCCGTCAAGAACCGGTCCAGCGCCCCACGCGCCGGGTGGGTGGGCATGTCGCGCATCTCGGTGACGAAGCGGAGGAGTTCCTTGTAGACGCGCTCGCCGACCCTCTTGTCGACGAAGCGCGGGGTCCAGCCGGGGGCGCCGCCCTGGACGGCCTCCATGATCTCGGTGTCGTGCCAGACCAGCCAGTCGTGCGCCCGAGTCACGATCAGGTCGACGACCCGTTTGTGGCCGCCGTCCGCGACGACCTTCTCCAGCATCTTCCCGATGCCGGGTGCGATCTCCTGGGCGTCCGCGCGCCGCGTGATCGCCTCGCCGACGACCGCCTGCACGTCCGAGTCGCGCAGCACCGTCAGCGCACCCCGCAGCGCCGCCGACAGCTCGGCCGTCACCCGGTCCGCGTGCTCGGGGTCGGCGAGCCATGCGCCCAGCCGGCTGCCGATGCCGACGGCGCGCAGCCGCTGTCGTACGACGTCCTCGGAGAGGAAGTTCTCGCCGACGAACTCGCCCAGGGACACCCCGAGCTGGTCCTTCTTGGTCGGGATGATCGCCGTGTGCGGGATCGGCAGACCCAGCGGGTGCCGGAAGAGGGCGGTGACCGCGAACCAGTCGGCGAGCGCGCCCACCATGCCCGCCTCGGAGGCCGCGGCGACATAGCCCGCCCAGGGTCCGGCCCCTGCGTTGTCCGCCCACTTGGCGAGGACGTACACCAGCGCCACGAAGAGCAGCAGTCCGGCCGCGGTGAGCTTCATGCGGCGCACCCCGCGCTGCTTCTCCTCGTCGGCGGCGCTGAACGTCGTCATCGCGCGGGCGGTGACACCCTTCTCAACCGGATTCGTGCGCTCCATACACTCCACCCGTTCGTGATCCCCTGCACACATTGTCCCTTCCTGACCGACTACTGGAACGGAACGAGAGTTCCCGGCGTCTGAAAGGAGGGGGAGGCTCTTCGTGAACTCCGGTGGCCCAAAGGGGGGTCCTGTTCGGCCACCCCTCACCCCATGCCGCATCATGGGGTGATCACTTCGGAGCCTCGGGCTCCACTTGCCCGAGGAGACCCGCACCGCATGACCAAGCGTCACGGTTATGCCCTGCTTTCCGCGATCATCGCCGTGATCGTGGGCCTTTCAACCGCCATATACGTCGGGGTCGCAGCCGACGACGGCAACACCAGCACCAACGCACTCGGCAGGGGAGGCGCCCCGCGCAACCCCGCCGCCCCCGCCTCGACCGGCATCTGGGTCGGCTCCTGGTCGGCCTCCCCGGCCGGCGCCGAGCCCGGCACCGAGACGTTCGGCATGGCGGGTCGCTCGGTCCGCAACGTCGTGCACACGAGCGTGGGCGGTACGAGTGCCCGTATCACCCTCTCCAACCTCTACGGCCAGACGGCGCTGACCGTCACTCACGCCTCGATCGCCGTGGCCGTCGCCTCCGACACCGCGGCGGCGTCCGCGGACACCATGCGGCGGCTGACCTTCGGCGGCAGCACCACGGTCGTCATCCCGGCCGGACAGCAGGTCCTGAGCGACGCCGTCCGCATCGTGATCCCCGAGGGCAGCGACGTACTGGTCACCACGTACTCCCCGAGCCCCTCCGGCCCGGTCACCTACCACCCGCACGCACGTCAGATCTCCTACGTCGCCGAGGGCGACCTCACCGAGGACGTGACCGGCACCGGCTACACCGAGCAGACGCCGTTCTGGCGCTACCTCACCGCGCTGGACGTGCTGAGCAACGAGTCGGACGGCACCGTCGTCGCGTTCGGCGACTCCCTCACCGACGGTATAACGTCCACGCAGAACGCCAACCACCGCTGGACGGACGTCCTTTCGGAGCGGCTGCGCACGGCCATCAGGTCCGGCCAGGACCTGCCCCGCTACAGCGTCGTCAACCAGGGCATCAGCGGCAACCAGGTCCTTGCCAACGGCCTGGGCCGCCCCGCCGACAACCAGAGCGGCCTGGGCCGCTTCTCCCGTGACGCCCTCGCCCGTACGAACGTCAAGGTCATCGTCATCGACCTCGGCGTCAACGACATCCTGCGCAACCCTCGCCTCGCCGACCCGGACAAGATCCTCGACGGCCTGCGCACCCTGGTCCGCCAGGCCCACTCCCACGGCATCAAGGTCATCGGCGCCACCCTCATGCCCTTCCAGGGCCACCGCGGCTACACCCCGGCCCGCGAGGCGGTACGGGACCGGATCAACGCGGAGATCCGCTCGGGCCGCGTCTACGACGCGGTCGTCGACTTCGACAAGGCCCTGAGGGACCCGTACAACCCGCGCCGCCTCCGCTCCGACTACGACTCGGGCGACCATCTCCACCCGACGGACAAGGGCTTCGCAAGGATGGCCCAGACCTTCGACCTGAACGAATTGAAGGGCTCGGCACCGGCGGAGCTGTAACCGGCGGAACCTGCGGGCAGGCTTGCCGCCTGGGGCGGCACGCGGCAAGCGCCGACAAGCGCCCCCCGCCGTCACCCCAGCCTCACCGCCGGTTCAGTACTCCCCGTCCCGCCGCCGATCCCGCCGCTCCCGATGCCGCTCCCGCCGCTCCTCATGGCGCTCCCGCCGCTGCTCGTGCAGATCACGCCGCCATTCCCGATGCTCCTCCAGCATCCGCCGATGATCCGCGAACCCCTCGCCCAGCGACTGCGACCCCCCACGATCCAGCTTCCCCTGCCGCCGCTCCTCCTTCAGCCGCCGCCGCTCCTCCCGCGTCAGCTTCCGCTCGACCCCGACCCCACCCCAGAACGCAAACCCGTTCACGATCACGCGCGGAGCGCCCGGCTCCCCCGGCACGCCTTCCTCCCTGTGGTCGAACCCGCCCATGATCCCGATGCCCCGCACCACGACCTCGACCCCCGGCGGCACGATGATGTTCACCCCGCCCATGATCGCAACGCAGTTGATCTCGACCTCGTGGTCGGCGAAGTTCGCCTCGCGCAGATCGATCTCCCCGCCGCCCCAGAAGGCAAAGCAGTTGAACACCTTCGGCACGGTCCAGCGCCCCTTGCGCTGGAACCCCGACATCACGGCGACGGCCCACGAGGACGACCCCTCACCGCCGAGGATCCGCCCCGCCCAACTCCCGCTCTGCACGGGCTCCTTGACCAGCGACACGGGAGGCGGCGGGGTGACCCCGGCGACCGGCAGGTCACGGGTGATCGGCGTCAGTTCGCCGTAGGTCCGCGCCTTGTAGGTGGCCTCCAGCCGCTCCTCGAACTCCTCCATGTCGAGACGCCCCTCCGCGAGGGCGTCCCGCAGGACCTCGGCGACTCGTTCACGATCGGCGTCGGATGCGCGGAGCTCCGGGACTGCGGCGTCGTCGGTCATACAAGGCAGCCTACGAGTTCGCCCGCCTCGCGGCTACGAGACCGCTTTCTCCGCCTGTCCCGGGGCCGAACCGGCATACATTTTCGCGATGACATCCTCGATGTCCGGCTCCCGCACCGACAGATCCGCCAGCGGATACTCCGCCGCGATCCGCGCCACGAGCGCCGCCGCCGACTCCCCCGCGGGGAACGCCAGCCACTGCCGCGGCCCCTCCACCTTCACCACCCGGGCGGGCGCCGCGTCGATCGGCGCCGTCTCCCGCTCCAGGTCCACCACCAGGGTGCGTTCGCTCTCCCCCACCTCGTGCAGCCCGGCGAGCGCACCGTCGTACATGAGCCGCCCGTGGTCGATGACCATCACGCGCGAGCACAGCTGCTCGATGTCCTGCAGGTCGTGAGTCGTCAGCAGCACGGTGGTGCCCCGCTCGGCGTTCAACTCCCGCAGGAAGCCCCGTACCTTCGCCTTGGAGATGACGTCCAGCCCGATCGTCGGCTCGTCGAGATACAGCACCTCCGGATCGTGCAGCAGTGCCGCCGCGATGTCCCCGCGCATCCGCTGCCCGAGGGACAGCTGCCGTACCGGAACGTCCAACAGCTCGCCCAGTTCGAGGAGTTCGACACAGCGGTCGAGGTTCTCGCGGTAACGGGCGTCCGGGATCCGGTACATGCGGTGCATCAGCCGGTACGAGTCGATCAGCGGCAGGTCCCACCACAGCGTCGTACGCTGCCCGAACACCACCCCGATGCGGTGCGCGAGCCGCGTCCGCTCGCGCGAGGGGTCGATGCCCGCGACCCGCAGCCGGCCACCGGAAGGGGTCAGAATCCCCGTCAGCATCTTGATCGTCGTCGACTTCCCGGCGCCGTTCGGGCCGATGTAGCCGACCATCTCGCCGCGCGCCACCGTGAAGGAGATGCCGTCGACGGCGCGCACCTGCCGCCGCTCACGCTTGAGGAAGCCGGTCTTCTTGCGTACGTCGAAGACCTTCTCGACGCGGTCCAGTTCAATGAAGGCGTCCGTCGTCACCCTGCTGACTCCCCTAACTCCCCGTGCTCCGATACGACCTGAGCCCGGCCCGCCATGCCAGACCGGACAGCGCAAGGCACGCCGCCGCCACCAGGGGCGGCGCGAAGGCCACCCACTGCGGCAGCCCGAGCGGCATCGGCCGCCCCAGCACATGGGCGGCGGGCAGCCAGGTGACGAAGGCCAGCGGCAGCAGGAACGTCACCCCGCGCACCAGCTCCCTGCCGAACACCGTCGGCGGATACTGCAACAGCGTCGCGCCGCCGTACGTGAACGCGTTCTGCACCTCGGAGGCGTCCTGCGCCACGAACTGGAAGGCCGCGCCCGCCACGAACACCGCGCAGAAGATCCCCGCACCGCTCACCACCATCACCGGCATCAACAGCACCTTCAGCGGCGTCCAGTGAATGTCGACGGCAGTCAGCGCATACCCGAGCACCAGCGCGCCCTGCATGATCCGCCCCAGCCGGCGCAGCGCGAAACGGTCGGCCGCGACCTGCGCCAGCACCGGCGCAGGACGCACCAGCAGCGTGTCCAGCGTGCCGTCGCGCACCCGCTGCCCCAGCCGCTCCATCGAGCCGATCGCCAGATCCGCGAAACCGAACGCGACACTCGACAGGCCGTACAGGAAGGCGACTTCGGGCAGCGGCCAGCCGCCCAGCACCTTCACCCGCGAGAACATCAGCAGGATGCCCACGAAGTCCAGCGCGGTCACCGCGAAGTTCGCGAACGTGGTCATCGCGAAGGACGCCCGGTACGCCATCGTGGAGCGGATCCACATCCCGCCGATCAGGCGGTAGGCCCGCAGCCCGTCCACCACCCGGCCCACCTCAGCCACCCTGAACGACCACCCTCCGCGTCGCCACCGACTGCAGCAGCCGCCCGGCCCCCAGCAGCACCACCGCCCACGCGCCCTGGAAGGCGAACGTCCCCCACGGATCGGCCTCCCCGAGCAGCACGTCCGCCGGCTTCTGCAGCAGCGCCGACCACGGCAACTCCCGTACGACATCGCCGAGAGCGCCCGGGAACACATTGAGCGGCAGCATCATCCCCGAGCAGAAGAACCCGGCGAGCATGGTCATGTGCGTCACGCCGGTGCCGTCCATCAGCCAGAACGTCAACAGCGCGACCAGGTACCGGATACCGAAACCGACCACCATGGCCAGCACCAGCGTCACCAGGAACGCACCCCAGGTCGCCACGTCCCCCGGCAGCGCCACCGGAAAGACCAGCGCACCGAACACGAACGGGATCACACCCCGCCCGAGCAGCTGGAACAGCGCGCGCCCCACGTCGGCCGCCAGCCACCACAGTTGAAGATCGGCGGGCCGGTACAGGTCGATCGCGACGTCGCCTGTCCGGATCCGTTCCATCAACTCGCCCTCGATCCCGCCACCCCCGATCGCGAGCGCCGCGAAGATCGCCTGCCCCAGCCACACATAGGTAACTGCCTGCGCCTGGTCGTACCCTCCGAGGTGCGGCTTCTCGTCCCACAGCGCCAGATAGGTGTAGACGAGGATCAGCCCGAAGACGGTGTTGGTGAACACCCCTGCCGCAGTGGCCGCCCGATACGTCGCGTAACGTCTGAAACCGCCCGCTACGACGGCCGCGTACAACCGTCCCGAGCCCACGTCAGTCAACCTCCCGGACCGCCCGACACCGAAGCGCAGGAGCCTAGTCCGCAGGCAGTGACGTACGCCACGCATTTTCCCGGGGGGACGCGTGCCGTGATCCGGGAACGGAACGCATGGTGCGAGAGTCTTCAAGAGGGGATGCAGATGGCGTACGAGGGCGTACGGGAACGTACGACGCGAAACAGGAGTCCGTGCACGAGATGAGCGACGAGCCGCAGCCGCAGCAGCCGACCCAGGGCTGGGCACCGAGAGAGCCGCAAGGCGCGGCCGAGCCGGGCGCTCCCGAGCCGGGCGGCGCGAAACCGAAGCGGCCGAGGCGCACCGGCTGGCGCCGGCTCATCCCGACCTGGCGCATGGTGCTCGGCACCTTCGTCATCGGGATACTGCTGCTGATCGGCCTGTTCTTCCTCGGCTACTCGCTGGTGAAGATCCCGCCGGCCAACGCCCTCGCCACCAAGCAGGCCAACGTCTACCTCTACGCGGACGGCTCCCAGATCGCCCGTGACGGTGACATCAACCGGGAGAACGTGACGCTCGCCCAGGTCTCCAAGGACGCCCAGCACGCCGTCCTGGCCGCCGAGGACCGCGACTTCTACTCCGAGTCCGCCATCGACCCCAAGGCGATGCTGCGCGCGGCCTGGAACACCGCCACCGGCAAGGGCAAGCAGTCCGGTTCGACGATCACCCAGCAGTACGTGAAGAACTACTACCTCGCGCAGGAGCAGACCCTCACCCGCAAGGCCAGGGAGTTCTTCATCTCGATCAAGCTGGACCGGGAGCAGCCCAAGGACAAGATCCTCGAGGGCTACCTCAACACCAGCTACTTCGGCCGCAACGCCTACGGCATCCAGGCCGCCGCCCAGGCCTACTACGGCCAGAACGCCACCAGCCTCGACCCGGCCCACGCCGCCTACCTCGCCGCGCTCGTCAACGCCCCCAGCGAGTACGACGTGATCGCGCACCCCGAGAACAAGTCGGCGGCCGTGGCCCGCTGGAACTACGTCCTGGACGGCATGGTCAAGAAGGGCTGGCTGAGCGAGGCCAAGCGCGCCGGTCTCAAGTTCCCGATGCCGAAGGAACAGACCGCCTCCACCGGCATGTCCGGGCAGCGCGGCTACATCGTCACCGCGATCAGGGACTACCTCACCAAGAACAAGATCGTCACCACGGACGACCTCGAGGCCGGCGGTTACCGCATCACCACCACCCTGCAGAAGAGCAGGCAGAACGCCTTCGTG
Source organism: Streptomyces sp. NRRL S-646 (assembly GCF_000720765.1). Taxonomy (GTDB): domain Bacteria; phylum Actinomycetota; class Actinomycetes; order Streptomycetales; family Streptomycetaceae; genus Streptomyces. Next base: position 148,254 of record NZ_JODC01000015.1, on the reverse strand, counting down.
AAGGCCGTCAACGACAAGTTGATGTCCAAGCTCGACAAGAAGAACAACAAGGTCGACAACTACGTCCGCGCGGGCGGCGCCTCCGTCGACCCGAAGACCGGCAAGGTCGTCGCGATGTACGGCGGCATCGACTACGTCAAGCAGTACACGAACGGCGCGACCCGCGGCGACTTCCAGGTCGGCTCCACCTTCAAGCCCTTCGTCTTCACCTCGGCCGTCCAGAACCACTCCACGACGCAGGACGGCGAGACCATCACCCCGAACACCTACTACGACGGCACCAACAAGCGCCCCGTGGAGGGCTGGAACGGCGGCACCTACGCACCGGAGAACGAGGACGAGGTGTCGTACGGAGACATCAGCGTGCGCACCGCCACCGACAAGTCCGTCAACTCGGTGTACGCGCAGATGGCCGTTGACGTGGGCCCCGACAAGGTGAAGGACACGGCGGTCGCCCTCGGCATCCCGTCCGACACCCCCGACCTGACCTCGACCCCGTCCATCGCGCTCGGCGTGAACACCGCCAGCGTCCTCGACATGGCAGAGGCCTACGCGACGCTCGCCAACCACGGCGAGCACAGCGTGTACACGATGATCGAATCGATCACCAAGGACGGCAAGGACGTCGTGGACCTGCCGAAGGACACCACCTCGAAGGCCGTCAGCCGCGAGGCCGCCGACACCACCACATCCATCCTGCAGAGCGTCGTCGAGAACGGCACCGCGACCGCCGCCCAGAATGCGGGCCGCCCCGCCGCCGCCAAGACCGGCACCGCGGAGGAGGACACGGCCGCCTGGTTCGCCGGCTACACACCCGACCTCGCGACGGTCGTCTCCGTCATGGGCCAGGACCCGGTCACGGCCGCCCACAAGTCGCTGTACGGCGCAATGGGCCTGCCCCGCGTCAACGGCAGCGGCCCGCCCGCCCAGATCTGGGTGCAATACACCAAGGCCGCCCTCAAGGGGAAGCCGGTCACGGACTTCGACCTCCAGCTCCAGGCGGGCGCCGAAGAGACCGAGCCGCCCGTCACCACCGAACCCTCGCAGCAGCCCACCACGGGCGGCACCACCGGCCCCACGCCCACCACGAACGGCCAGAACAACCAGGGCCAGACCCAGGGCCAGAACAACGGCGGCACGACCAACGGCGGGACCAACACCACGGGCAACACCACGAACGGCGGAACCACGGGCGACAACACGAACGGCGGCACCACGAACGGCGGAAACACCACGACGGGCGGGACGACCGGCGACACGACGGACGGCGGGACGACGGACGGCACGGACACCGGAGGCACGACCGACGGCGGCACGACGGCCGGTACGGACGTGGGTACGTCCGCGGGCACGGGCGGCCCACCGACCTGAAGCGACGAAGAGGGCTGGTGACCATGGTCACCAGCCCTCTTCGTCGCTGTTCTACAGGTACAGCCCCGTCGTGTCCTCGGACCCCTCGAACCGGTCCGCGGCCACGGCATGCAGGTCACGCTCACGCATGAGCACATAGGCGACGCCCCGGACCTCCACCTCGGCACGGTCCTCCGGGTCGTACAGCACCCGGTCGCCCGGCTCCACGGTCCGTACGTTCTGCCCCACCGCTACGACCTCGGCCCAGGCCAGCCGACGCCCGACCGCCGCCGTGGCGGGAATCAGAATGCCCCCGCCCGACCGCCGCTCGCCCTCGCCGCTCTCCTGCTTGACCAGGACCCGGTCGTGCAGCATCCGGATGGGCAGCTTGTCGTGCTGGGTGCTGTGCTCGTTTCTCTTGGCGCTCACGCCTTGAACCTACCTGCCTTTACGGAGTCCCTACGCCGCCGGGTCGGCGCTTGCTCAGTCCCTGCGCCGCCGGGTACCGAGCGCGAGCAGGCCCACCAGTCCGACGGCGACGACCGCGACCGGCACGATCCGCTCCAGCCGGGGCGCGCCCTCCTCGTCCACGAACTGCGCCTTCACATCGCTCACGACCTTGTTGACCCCGACATAGGCCCGTCCCAGGGTCTGATCGATGTTCGACACGACCTTGGCCTTGGCATCCCCGACGATCGTCTTCGGATGCACCCGCACCCCGATCTCGTCGAGCGTCTCGGCCAGCACTTCGCGGCGGCGCCTGATGTCCGCCTCGATCTGCGCCGGGGTTCTGGTGTCCGACGTGTCCGCCACCGTAAGGCCTCCGAAGTCAGCTGATGCCTGCTGCTGCTTGCTGCTACTTGTTACTGCTTGGTGCTGCTTGTTCTGGACAGTCTGTCAGTTCCGCCCGCCCGTGCACTGTCAGGACCCCCGGTTACGCTGGTTCGATGAGCGAGCGACTCCAGCCCGGGGACGTGGCCCCCGACTTCACCCTCCCCGACGCCGACGGCAACGACGTGTCCCTCTCGGCCCACAAGGGCCGCAAGGTCATCGTCTACTTCTACCCCGCGGCCCTGACGCCCGGCTGCACCAAGCAGGCCTGCGACTTCACGGACAACCTGGAACTCCTGGCCGGCGCCGGCTACGACGTCATCGGCATCTCCCCGGACAAGCCGGAGAAGCTGGCCAAGTTCCGCGAGAAGGAGTCCCTGAAGATCACGCTGGCGGCCGACCCGGAGAAGACGGTCACCGAGGCGTACGGCGCGTACGGCGCGAAGAAGAACTACGGCAAGACGTACATGGGCGTCATCCGCTCGACGATCGTCGTGGACGAGGAGGGCAAGGTCGAACGGGCGCTGTACAACGTCCGCGCGACGGGTCACGTAGCCAAGATCATCAAGGACCTGGGCATCTGAGGCCCCGTTTCCGCTGCTCGACGGCCCGTACCGGACGGTTCCGGTACGGGCTGTTTTACGTTTCGGGCGTGACTGTCCGATAAACGGTTCGTTACTCCGTACGGGCTGCGAACGCGCGGCCGGAACGGAGGGGACCCATGGGGGCCAGTGCGTACACCAAGGAGCGGCTGGAGGAGGCGGCTCGGGGGGCGCGGACGTTGTCGGAGGCGTTGGGGAGATTGGGGGTGGATCCGAAGAGTTCGACGCGGCGGTACGTGTTCGAGCGGATGAAGAGGCTGGGCGTGGATGTCTCGCACTTCGAGCGCGAGGTGAAGTGGACGCGGGAGGTCCTTCAGGAGGCGGTTTCGGCATCGACGAACATGTGCGAGGTGCTGCGTCGGCTGGGGCTGGAGGTCGTCGGCGGTCACCACACGCACATCAGCCGCCGGATCAAGGCGTACGGCATCGACATCTCGCACTTCCAGGTGCCGACCCAACAGGGCAAGGCCTGGCGTCCCCGAACACCGGAGGGCCTGCTCGTCGAGCAGCCGACCGGCCAGGCTCGGCGCATCCCGAGCGATCGTCTCAAGTGGGCGATGACGGCCACAGGCATGCCGGGGCGCTGCGCGATGTGCGGCGTAGAAGCGGTCTGGCGAGGGCGCCCGCTCCCTCTGGAAGTCGACCACATCGACGGCAACTGGCGCGACAACCGCATCGAGAACCTCCGATTCCTGTGCCCCAACTGCCATTCGACGACGGACAGTTACCGAGGGCGCGGCAAAGGCAGGGCTTCATGAGCAGCGGCGTGCAGTACACCCGGGTACGGCTGGTCGAGGCCGCGGCGGAGTGCTCGGACATCGATGAGGTCATCGCGTTCTTCGGCACTCAGCCTTACGGCAATCTTCGCCACCATCTCTTCCGGCGGTTCGATCACTTCGGGATCGATATCTCTCACATGCCACGGCAGAGACGGGGCCAGCTGGTATGCAGGCCCACCGCCGAGGAACTGCGGTGCGCCGTCGCTGAGGCGACATCCATCGCTGGTGCTCTGCGCGCGCTGGGTATGGATCCATACCGCAGCCGACTGCGCGCCGATTTCCCTCTTTGGGTGGCCGAGGACGGTCTGGACACCTCCCACTTCCTGGGACAAGCACATCAACGCGGGAGGCCGGGCACGACCCCCGTCAAACGCGCCGAGGAGGTTCTCGTGCGGCACGACGGCGAGCGCCGGACGAGGACCCATCTGCTACGTCGCGCGCTTCGCGAATTGGGAGTGTCCGAGGAGTGCGCCGAGTGTGGCGTCGGCCCTGAATGGCTCGGCAAGCCAATGACGTTGGAGGTCGATCGCATCAACGGGGATTGGCGGGACGACCGACGCGAGAACCTGCGGTTGCTGTGTCCCAACTGCCATGCGACGACGAGCACCTGGTGTCGAGGGGGTCGGAGAGGCCCGCGTAAGCAAGCTCCGCGCGACCGGTAGCATGTCAGCTGCGCGGCCGTGGCGAAATGGCATACGCGAGGGCCTTAGAAGCCCTTGGGTGGAAACCCGTGTGGGTTCGAATCCCACCGGCCGCACCGGCCCTCACCTTTAGATCAAAGGTGAGGGCCGTGTCTCTGTCCTCAGCCCAACAACTCCCGAACCACCGGCACCAACGCCCTGAAGGCCTTCCCCCGATGGCTGATCGCGTTCTTCTCCTCGGGGCTCAGCTCCGCGCACGTCCGCGACTCCCCCTCCGGCTGCAGGATCGGGTCGTACCCGAACCCGTTCGTGCCGACCGGCGCGTGCCGCAGCACCCCCCGCAGCTGTCCCTCGACCACCCGTTCCCGGCCGTCCGGCAGCGCCAGCGCCGCCGCGCAGGCGAAGTGGGCGCCGCGGTGTTCGTCCGCGATGTCTCCGAGCTGGGCCAGGAGCAGTTCCAGGTTGGCGCGGTCGTCGCCGTGCTTGCCGGCCCAGCGGGCGGAGAAGATGCCGGGGGCGCCGTTCAGGACGTCGACACAGAGACCCGAGTCGTCGGCGACGGCCGGAAGACCCGTGGCCTGGGCCAGGGCATGGGCCTTCAGCAGGGCGTTCTCGGCGAATGTCACGCCCGTTTCCTTGACGTCGGGGACGTCCGGGTAGGCGTCTGCGCCGACCAGGTCGTGGGGCAGGCCTGCGTCGGCGAGGATCGCCCTGAGCTCGGTGATTTTTCCGGCGTTGCGGGTGGCGAGGATCAAGCGCGTCATGTCGACCAGTATTCCGGCTCCCGGCGCTCCCCCGCCCCGCCCGTTACGACGTGCACACCTTCGTCAGTTCGCCTGCCGCGTCCGTGACCGGGCTGACGTCGGGGGTGTTGTCGCCGTTCTTGATGGCGGTGCGGACGTTCGAGACGGCCTTGTTGAGGTCGTCGACCGCCTTGTTGACGTCGGCGTTGTCGGTCTTGTCGCCGATCTTGTCGAGGTTCTTGTCTATGGAGGCGAGCGACTCGTCGAGCTGGGTCGGGTCGTTCGAGGCGTTTTCCACGGCCTGCTGGAGGTCGGTGACGCTGTCGGCGATGGTGTCGGCGGTCTGGACGCAGTCCAGGGCCTTGTTGACGGCGTCGCAGCCGGTGGTGAGGCCTGCGGTCAGCCCGATGGCTGCCAGTGCTGCGATGGTGGTGGTGATGCGGCGGCCTCGGCTCGCGGCCATGACTGTGGTCCCTCCGTTGTCCAGGCCCGTGGGCCCCCCGTACTGGCCGGGCGCACGGTGGTGTGCCGTGCGCCCGTACTCGTAGGGACGCTGGGACGGGCAGCGGGGTTGCCCCGGGCCGCCGTTCCGCTTGGTGCGTCCTTTACTTTTCGAGGACCGTATCAAGAGCCTTGCGCTGAAGGACAGCGAGTTCCGAGCAGCCGGAAACCGCCAGGTCCAGAAGGGAGTTGAGCTCCTCGCGGGCGAACGGCTCGGCCTCCGCGGTGCCCTGGACCTCGACGAAGCGGCCGTCGCCGGTGCAGACGACGTTCATGTCGGTGTCGGCCCGCACGTCCTCCTCGTAGCAGAGGTCGAGGAGGGGGATGCCGCCGACGATGCCGACCGAGACCGCCGAGACGGTGCCGGTGAGCGGCTGGCGGCCGGCCTTGATCAGCTTCTTGCCCTGAGCCCAGGCGACGGCGTCGGCCAGTGCCACGTACGCGCCGGTGATCGCAGCGGTACGCGTGCCGCCGTCAGCCTGCAGGACGTCGCAGTCGAGGACGATGGTGTTCTCGCCGAGTGCCTTGTAGTCGATGACCGCGCGCAGGGAGCGGCCGATGAGGCGGCTGATCTCGTGGGTGCGGCCGCCGATCTTGCCGCGTACGGACTCGCGGTCGCCGCGGGTGTTGGTGGCGCGGGGCAGCATGGAGTACTCGGCGGTGACCCAGCCCTCGCCGCTGCCCTTGCGCCAGCGGGGGACGCCTTCGGTGACGGAGGCGGTGCAGAAGACCTTGGTGTCGCCGAAGGCGATGAGGACGGAGCCCTCGGCGTGCTTGCTCCAGCCCCGTTCGATGGTGATGGGGCGGAGTTGTTCGGGGGTGCGGCCGTCGATTCGAGACATGGCGACGAGCCTAGCCGTACGAGCGGAAAGGGCCCCTCCCGCGGTGGGAAGGGGCCCCAATGAGTGAGTGTGGGCCGGGTCGGCCGTGGCTCAGCTCATGTCTGTTCACATCATGTCTTCGATCTCCGCGGCGATGGGGTCGGCGTCGGTGCCGATGACGACCTGGATCGCGGTGCCCATCTTGACGACGCCGTGGGCGCCGGCGGCCTTCAGGGCGGTCTCGTCGACCAGCGAGGCGTCGCTGACCTCGGTGCGCAGCCGAGTGATGCAGCCCTCGATCTCCTCGATGTTGTCGATGCCGCCGAGCCCGGCAACGATCTTCTCAGCCTTGCTGGCCATGTCAGTCTCCTCACGCACGGTTGGCTCAACTTCGCGAGCGATTGCGTCGTGCGTACCGAAGGATGACGTCACAGCAGCCATATCGCCCGTAACTGGTCTACACCACCTGACAGGCGGTCGCCAACCCATGAGTGCCACCACGGAGATCTCCCCTGCCCGGAGGCGATGGAACAGCCTATTTCAGGGTCTGCAGAAGATGGGCCGCAGTCTCCAGTTGCCGATCGCGGTGCTGCCGGCGGCGGGCATCCTCAACCGGCTGGGGCAGCCGGACGTGTTCGGGGACGACGGGCTGGGGTGGACGAACGTCTCGAAGGTGATGGGCGGTGCGGGCGGCGCGCTGCTCGACGGTTCTCTGGGGCTTCCGCTTCTCTTCTGTGTCGGCGTTGCGATCGGTATGGCGAAGAAGGCCGACGGTTCGACGGCGCTGGCGGCGGTCGCGGGTTTCTCGTCTACTACAACGTGCTGCGCCAGTTCCCGAAGGACTGCGTGGGCGGGGCGAAGGCGGTGGCCGGGATCGGCTGTCAGGCGTCCGACGGCACGGTGACGGTGTTCACGTACCAGAATCCGGGTATCTTCGGGGGCTCGGTTTCTTCAACGGGCGGCGGCTGGTCCCGATCATCATGGCGTTCGTTGCGATCGCGTTCGCCGCGCTGTGCCTGTGGATCTGGCCGCCCATCGGTGACGGCCTGGAGAACTTCAGCGACTGGCTCGACGGACTCGACGCCTGGGGCGCGGGCATCTTCGGGGTCGCGAACCGGGCGCTGCTGGTGGTGGGGCTGCACCAGTTCCTGAACGTGCCCATCTGGTTCCAGTTCGGCAGCTACACGAAGCCGGACGGGTCGGTGGTGCACGGTGGCATCAACATGTTCCTGGCGGGCGATCCGAACGCGGGCCAGTTCACGTCCGGGTTCTTCCCGATCATGATGTTCGCGCTGGTCTACTACGTGGTCTTCCGTTTCGCGATCACGAGGTTCGATCTGAGGACTCCGGGGCGGGAGCCGGAGGAGGAGCACGACGACGTCACGAAGGCCTGACAGCCCACCAGAAAACAGCGGGTTCCTTATCCGGCCTTCACCGTGCTACAACAGGTCTACACCACAGGTCTACACCACTGAGTGGTACAGACCAGCGACGCCGCCGTCCTCTTCCCCTGTCCCCGGGCGGCGCTCTGCCCCCTGGAGGAAGTTGTGACCACGGCCAGCGCCGCTCCCGCGGCCGAGAAGAAGAAGGGCCCCGGCGCGATGGCTGTGCTGCAGCGTATCGGCCGCAGCCTGATGCTGCCGGTGGCCGTCCTGCCCGCCGCCGCCCTGCTGGTGCGGCTGGGCAACACGGACATGCTCGGACGCCCGTCCTTCCCCACGTTCCTCACGAAGATCGCGGGGTTCATGGCGGCGGGCGGCAACGCGATCCTCGACAACATGGCGCTGCTGTTCGCCGTGGGCATCGCGATCGGCTTCGCCAAGAAGTCGGACGGCTCGACGGCGCTCGCCGCGGTCGTCGGCTACCTGGTCTTCAAGAACGTGCTGGCCACGTTCACGGACAAGAACCTGCCGAAGGTGGCGACGGCCGTCGACGGCAAGGTCGTCATGGTGAACGCCCCGGTCGACGCCAAGGTGCTCGGCGGTGTGGTGATGGGCCTCGTGGTCGCACTGCTCTACCAGCGCTTCTACCGCACCAAGCTGCCGGACTGGGCGGGCTTCTTCGGCGGCCGCCGACTCGTACCGATCCTGTCGGCCTTCGCGGGCCTGGTCATCGGCATCGTCTTCGGCTACATCTGGCCGGTCCTCGGCACGGGTCTGCACAACTTCGGCGAGTGGCTGGTGGGGTCGGGCGCGGTCGGCGCGGGCATCTTCGGTGTGGCCAACCGTGCGCTGATCCCGATCGGCATGCACCACCTGCTGAACTCGTTCCCGTGGTTCCAGGCCGGCGACTACCACGGCAAGAGCGGTGACATCGCGCGCTTCCTGGCGGGCGACCCGACCGCGGGCCAGTTCATGACCGGCTTCTTCCCGATCATGATGTTCGGTCTGCCGGCGGCCTGTCTCGCGATCGTGCACTGCGCCCGTCCGGAGCGCCGCAAGGTGGTCGGCGGCATGATGTTCTCGATCGCGCTGACGTCGTTCGTGACGGGTGTGACCGAGCCGATCGAGTTCACCTTCATGTTCATCGCGCCGGTCCTGTACGCCATCCACGCGGTCCTCACCGGTGTCTCGCTGGCGCTGACCTGGGCGCTCGGCATGAAGGACGGCTTCGGCTTCTCGGCGGGCGTGGTGGACTTCGGCCTGAACTGGGGCATCGCGACCAACCCGCTGGGGCTGATCCTGGTGGGCCTTTGCTTCGGCGTCCTCTACTACGTGATCTTCCGCTTCGCGATCATCAGGTTCAACCTGCCGACGCCGGGCCGCGAGTCCGACGAGGAACTGGCGGAACTGCAGAAGGCGGAGGCCAAGTAGGCCTGCCCCAACGTGCGCGAAGGCTCCCGGAACCCCTGGTTCCGGGAGCCTTCGGCATGTGCGCTGGATCTCGTACGACTGCTTCAGATCTCGTACGTCTGCCCCGGCGCCGCCAGGGCCACCGGGCCGTCGAACACCGCACGGGCGTCGGCCAGGTTGACCTGCGGGTCGGTCCACGGCGGGATGTGGGTCAGGACCAGGCGCCGGGCGCCCGCCCGGGCCGCCGCCTCGCCCGCCTCGCGGCCGTTGAGGTGCAGGTCGGGGATGCTTTCCTTGCCGTGCGTGAAAGCGGCCTCGCACAGGAACAGGTCGGTGTCGCGGGCGAGTTCGTCCAGGACGGAAGTCGTGCCCGTGTCGCCGGAGTAGGTCAGGGACGTCCCACCGTGCTCGATGCGGATGCCGTACGCCTCCACGGGATGGGCCACGCGTTCCGTGTGCACCGTGAACGGGCCGATCTCGAACGTGGACGGCTTGACCGTGTGGAAGTCGAAGACCTCGCTCATGGAGGAGGCGGTGGGGGTGTCGGCGTAGGCGGTGGTGAGCCGGTGCTCGGTGCCCTCGGGTCCGTAGACCGGGATGGGGTCGCAGCGGCCGCCGTCGTGCCGGTAGTAGCGCGCCACGAAGTAGGCGCACATGTCGATGCAGTGGTCGGCGTGCAGATGGCTGAGGAAGATCGCGTCGAGGTCGTAGAGACCGCAGTGGCGCTGCAGCTCGCCAAGGGCACCGTTGCCCATGTCGAGAAGCAGCCGGAAGCCGTCGGCCTCTACGAGGTAGCTCGAGCAGGCCGATTCCGCGGACGGGAACGACCCCGAGCAACCGACGACGGTGAGCTTCATGAAGCAGAAACCTCCGCTGGCGGGAACTTTTCCGGGAAGGAGAACGGGGGTCGTGCGGTCCGTCGAGCGTAAGGCGCAAAAGGTCCGGTCGCTCCTCAGGCAAGGGCTGTTGTGGGCGAACTCACCTGTGGTGTCACCGGTTCGGCTGGAAGCGGGGCGGGTGTGGCGTGAGAGGGCGAGCACGGGTTGCACAGAGGGCGCGCGGCGCTGATCGTGCGCCGGTAACGTCTTCGTATGGACACGTCATGGTGGCTCGCGCTCGCCGCGGTGATACTGCTCGCGCTGGTCGCCACGCTTGTCGACGGCTGGGGGCGGGGGCGGCGGCCGGAAGGGCGCCGGACGCGGCCGCCGGGTCGGCCGGGCGTGCGGGGTGGCGGGCGGCCCAAGCCCGCGGAGATCTGGTGGGCGAACGTTCCCTACGAGGACCGGCCGGGCAACAAGGACCGACCCTGTCTGGTGCTGGTGGTGCACGGGGAGCGGGCGGTCGTCGCGAAGATCACCAGCAAGTACCACGACGAGCGGGCCGGGGTGATCCCGTTGCCTCCGGGCGCCGTGGGCGATGCGCAGGGGCGCGCGAGCTTCCTGGAGACGGACGAGCTGCGCGAGGTGCCGGTGTGGGAGTTCCGGCGGCGGGTGGGTGTGGTGGACCCGGTCCTGTGGGACCAGGTCCGTCACCTGGCTACGTAAGCCCTTCGAGCAGGCTCACGAATCGAGCAGGCTCATTGAACGACTACGCCCAGAGCTGCCCGTGCAGCGTCTCGATCGCTTCCTCCGTCGTGGCCGCCGTGTAGACGCCCGTCGACAGGTACTTCCAGCCGCCGTCGGCCACGACGAACACGATGTCCGCGCTCTCGCCGGCCTTGACCGCCTTGTTGCCGACGCCGATCGCCGCGTGCAGGGCCGCGCCGGTGGAGACGCCCGCGAAGATGCCCTCCTGCTGGAGGAGTTCACGGGTGCGGGTGACGGCGTCCGCCGAGCCGACGGAGAAGCGGGTCGTCAGCACGGAGGCGTCGTACAGCTCCGGTACGAAGCCCTCGTCGAGGTTCCTGAGCCCGTAGACCAGGTCGTCGTAGCGCGGTTCAGCGGCGACGATCTTCACGTCCGGCTTGTTCTCGCGCAGGAAGCGGCCGACGCCCATCAGCGTGCCCGTCGTGCCGAGGCCCGCCACGAAGTGGGTGACCGAGGGGAGGTCGGCGAGGATCTCGGGGCCGGTCGTCGCGTAGTGCGCGCCCGCGTTGTCCGGATTGCCGTACTGGTAGAGCATCACCCAGTCCGGGTGCTCGGCCGAGAGTTCCTTGGCCACCCTGACCGCGGTGTTGGAACCGCCCGCCGCCGGGGAGGAGATGATCTCCGCGCCCCACATGCCGAGCAGGTCGCGGCGCTCCTGCGAGGTGTTCTCGGGCATCACGCACACCATGCGGTAGCCCTTGAGCTTCGCGGCCATGGCGAGCGAGATGCCGGTGTTGCCGCTCGTCGGCTCCAGGATCGTGCAGCCGGGGGTCAGGCGGCCGTCCTTCTCCGCCTGTTCGATCATGTGCAGGGCGGGCCGGTCCTTGACCGAGCCGGTGGGGTTGCGGTCCTCCAGTTTGGCCCAGATGCGGACGTCCTCGGACGGCGACAACCGCGGCAGGCGCACCAGAGGGGTGTTGCCCACCGCGGCCAGCGGGGAGTCGTAGCGCATGCGGATCAGGCCATGCCGCCGGCCACGGCCGGCAGGATCGTCACGTTGTCGCCGTCGGCGACCTTGGTGTTGATGCCCTCGAGGAAGCGGACGTCCTCGTCGTTCAGGTAGACGTTGACGAAGCGGCGCAGCTCGCCGTTGTCCACGATGCGGGCCTGGATGCCCGCATGCCGGGTCTCGAGGTCGGCGAAGAGCTCGGCGAGGGTGTCCCCGTTGCCCTCCACCGCCTTCTGGCCGTCGGTGTAGGTGCGAAGGATGGTGGGGATGCGGACCTCGATGGCCATGGCTCAGGGCTCCTGTCGGGAGTAGTCAGTCGGTGGGCGCGCGGCAGCGCAGTACAGCAGGTGGTGCCTGAGGCGCCGCGGCTCACGGCCGTACGGCGGCAGGGGTCAGCGCGTACAGATGGCGCTCTGCAGCCTGCACAGGTCGACGTGCAGCCGCGCCACGAGCAGCATGCCCGGCGTCTTGTCGCTCACGTCGTGGAAAACCATGGGGTCATCGTATCGATTCCCGGTCCGGGTCCCGGAGTGTGATCTCGCATACTGGACGGATTCTGACCGAACCGCGAGATCAGTAGGCCTCCACGACCGTGACCTCCTCCTCCGCGACCTCGCCCTCCACGATCCGGTACGAGCGGAACTGGAAGTCGCCGAGGCCGTCGGTGTCCGCGGTGGAGACCAGGACGTAGTGGGCGCCGGGCTCGTTGGCGTAGGAGATGTCGGTGCGGGACGGGTAGGCCTCGGTCGCGGTGTGGGAGTGGTAGATGACCACCGGCTCCTCGTCGCGGTCGTCCATCTCGCGGTAGAGCTTGAGCAGGTCGCCGGAGTCGAACTCGTAGAACGTGGGCGACATGGCCGCGTTCAGCATCGGGATGAACCGCTCGGGACGGTCCGACCCGGCCGGGCCCGCGACGACGCCGCACGCCTCGTCGGGGTGGTCCTTGCGCGCGTGCGCGACGATCTGGTCGACGAGGGCCTGGGTGATGGTCAGCATGCTCGTCAGGATAAGCAGAGGGCCGCCCCGTACCGATGGGTGGTACGGGACGGCCCGGATGCCGAACAGGGGGCGTCGGTCAGCCGACCTTCTCCAGCTCCGGCTCGCGCCGCCGGGTGACCTCCGGGTTGCTCGCCTTGAGGATCGCCCAGCCGATACCGAGGACGACCGCCCAGCCGGCCATCACATAGAGGCAGACGCGGGAGTCGGCGTCGTAGGCGATCAGGCCGGTGACGAAGAGCAGGAACACGATGGCGATGTACGAGCACACCGCGCCGCCCGGCGCCGGGAAGGACGAGGCGGGCAGCCGGCCCGCGACGACCGCGCGGCGGTAGAGGACGTGGCTGATCAGGATCATCAGCCAGGTCCAGATGCCGGCCGCGGTGGCCACCGAGGTGACGTAGCCGAAGGCCTTCTCCGGGACGATGTAGTTGAGGACCACGCCGATGCCCATGAAGGCCACGGAGACCGTGATGCCGAGGGCCGGCGTCTTGGAGGCCGACAGCTTGGAGAAGGCGCGCGGGGCCTCGCCGTTGTCGGCCAGCGTGCGCAGCATGCGGCCCGTGGAGTACATGCCCGAGTTGCAGGAGGACAGGGCCGCGGTCAGGACGACGAAGTTGACGATGCCCGCGCCGGCCGGGATGCCGATCAGCGCGAACGCCTTCACGAAGGGGCTGACGCCGTCCGCGAACTCGGTCCACTTGACGACACAGAGGATGACGGTGAGCGCGCCGACGTAGAACAGCGCGATGCGCCAGGGCAGGGTGTTGATCGCCTTGGGAAGGGTCTTCTCCGGGTCCTCGGACTCGCCGGCCGTGACGCCGACCAGCTCGACGGCGAGGTAGGCGAACATGACGCCCTGCAGGGTCATCAGGGACGAGCCGACGCCCTTGGGGAAGAAGCCGTCGAACTGCCAGAGGTTGGCGACGGAGGCGGTGTCACCGGCGGCGCTGAAGCCGAAGGTGAGGACACCGAGGCCGATGACGATCATGCCGATCAGCGCGGTGACCTTGACCATCGAGAACCAGAACTCCAGCTCGCCGAAGAGCTTCACGGAGATCAGGTTGGCCCCGAAGAGGATCACCAGGAAGACCAGGGCGGTCGTCCATTGCGGGACGTGCGGGAACCAGTAGTGGACGTAGATCGCGGCGGCCGTCAGCTCGGCCATGCCGGTCACGACCCACATCAGCCAGTACGTCCAGGCGGTGAAGTAGCCGAAGAACGGGCCGAGGAACTCGCGGGAGTACTCCGCGAAGGAGCCCGAGACCGGGCGGTAGAGGAGCAGCTCGCCGAGCGCCCGCATGATGAAGAAGATGATCACGCCCGCGAGGGCGTACATGAAGATGAGGCTGGGGCCGGCCTTGGCGATGTTCGCCCCGGCACCCAGGAAGAGGCCGACGCCGATGGCGCCGCCGATCGCGATCATCTGGACCTGACGGCTGCCCAGTCCGCGCTCGTACCCCTCTTCGGCCCCTTCGGGGGCGTTGTCCGTACCGACCTGAGCGGAGGTCATGTGGTGGTGCGCCTTTCTCCATTCCGACCCCGGGCCTCTCGTCGGCCCCGGATCGGGTCTCGATCCCCCCGGATTGATGGAGTTGAGCGGGTTTTGCGGACCCGCCCGTGCCTGGCCGGCGATCCGCCGGCTCGGTGGCGCACCCGGCCGAACATGGGTGGTGTTCGCCGGGCGGTCGTGAAGATTTATCACGGCCGCAACCTTGATCAACTGTGTGAGATGTGGCGCATCACACAAGAAGAAGGGGACATACGGGACACAAGACGGGCACACCTGACCGGAGCGGTGATGCGATCGTTATCCGGATTTGAGCGTCCTCTGAGCGAACACAAAAGCGTCACATCTCAGGGCATAAGGGTCGAGACGAGCGTCTCCTGGAGTCCGCCCAGCCACAGATACGCCATCACCATCGGCTTGCGCGGGTCCTCGTCCGGGAGGCGGTAGAGGAGGTCGGTGTCGTCCTCGTCGGTGATCTCCAGCCGGGAGCCGATCGCCAGGCGCAGGTCGTTGAGGGCGCCGAGCCACTGTCGGGACTCCTCGGGGGACAGCTTGAGGATCGCGCCGCCGTCTCCGGCCGGCGTGAGCGCGTCCAGGGAGCGGATCACGGCGAGGGCGCTCTCGCGCTTGGCGGCGCGCAGGTCGTTCTCCGTGAAACGGCGGAACTCGGCGGAGTACGCCTGCTGCTCCTCGGCCTCCTTGGGCCCGGGGGTGCCCTCCGGGTCGCTGTAGGCGTCCGGGAAGAGCCGCTTGAGCACGGGGTCCTTCGGGGGCTCGCTCGGGCCCTCGGCGAAGAGCTCGGCCAGCGGGTCGTCGGGGGCGTCCTCACCGGGGCCGGGTCCGATGAGCTCCAGGAGCTGGACGGCCAGCGACCGGATGATGGAGATCTCGACGTCGTCGAGCGCGACGGCCGCGCCGCCGCCGGGGAGCGGTTCGAAGGTTCCTGGCATCAGGTTGAGTCGCTACTTCCGGTCCTGCTGGAGGGTGGCCCACAGTCCGTAGCCGTGCATCGCCTGCACGTCGCGTTCCATCTCCTCGCGAGTGCCGCTGGAGACGACCGCCCGGCCCTTGTGGTGGACATCGAGCATGAGCTTGGTGGCCTTGTCCTTGGTGTAGCCGAAGTACGTCTGGAAGACGTACGTCACATAGCTCATGAGGTTGACCGGGTCGTTGTGGACGATCGTGACCCAGGGGACGTCCGGCTCGGGTACGGCGAAGACCTCTTCCGCGGATTCGGTCCGTTCGATCTCAAGGGGAGCGGGTGACGTCACACAGCCCATGCTGCCACGGGCCCTACAAATCGTCACACTGACGCAAAGGGGTGTACCATCTGTCGTCATGCTGCACACACCGGGGGACAACCCCCGGACCCCCGGCCGACCTGGGGGCACCCGGCGAGTCATAGCTAGGAGAGCTTTCGTGGACGTAGCGGACCTTGGGCTGCCGGTGGACGTTCCCTCGACGGCGCTCTTCACGGACCAGTACGAGCTCACGATGCTGCAGGCCGCCCTCAGGGCCGGTACGGCCGAACGGCGAAGCGTCTTCGAGGTCTTCACCCGGCGGCTGCCGGAGGGGCGGCGCTACGGCGTCGTGGCCGGCACCGGGCGGGTCCTGGACGCCGTCGAGAACTTCCGTTTCGACGCGGACGTCCTGGGCTTCCTGCGCGAGCGGAACATCGTCGACGAGGCGACCCTCGAGTGGCTCGCCTCCTACCGCTTCTCCGGTGACGTGTGGGGCTATCCGGAGGGCGAGGTGTACTTCCCGGGCTCGCCGATCATGCGGGTCGAGGGGTCGTTCGCCGAGTGCGTGCTGCTGGAGACGGTGATCCTCTCCATCCTCAACCACGACTCCGCGATCGCGGCGGCCGCCTCCCGGATGTCCTCGGCCGCCGGGCAGCGCCCGCTGATCGAGATGGGCGCCCGGCGTACGCACGAGCTCGCCGCCGTCGCCGCCTCCCGCGCCGCGTACGTGGGCGGCTTCGCCTCCACCTCGGACCTCGCGGCCGGCTTCCGCTACAACATCCCGACCGTCGGCACCTCCGCGCACGCCTTCACCCTCCTGCACGACCGCGAGCGGGACGCCTTCCAGGCCCAGGTGAACTCGCTCGGCCGGAACACCACCCTGCTCGTGGACACCTACGACGTCGCCGAGGCCGTCCGGACGGCCGTCCAGATCGCCGGGCCGGAGCTGGGCGCCGTGCGCATCGACTCCGGCGATCTGCTGCTGGTCGCGCACCGGGTACGGCAGCAGCTGGACGAGCTGGGCGCGACGGCAACGAAGATCATCGTGACCTCGGACCTCGACGAGTACGCCATCGCCTCGCTCGCCGCGGCGCCCGTGGACGCGTACGGCGTCGGTACGCAGCTGGTGACCGGGTCCGGGCATCCGACCTGCTCGATGGTGTACAAGCTGGTCGCCCGCGCCGAGTCCGCCGACCCGAAGGCGCCGCTGGTGCCGGTGGCGAAGAAGTCCAGCGGCGGCAAGACGTCCATCGGCGGCCGCAAGTGGGCCGCGCGAAGGCCGGACGCGGACGGCGTCGCGGAGGCCGAGGTCGTCGGCACCGGCACCGTCCCGGCCGAGCTGGCGGACCGGCAGCTGCTGGTCGAGCTGGTCAAGGGCGGCGACGTGGTGGCGCGCGAGCCGCTGGACGTCGTACGCGACCGGCACACGGCCGCGCGCGCCAACCTGCCGCTGTCCGCGACCCAGCTCTCGCGCGGGGAACCGGTCATTCCGACGGAGTACGTGCACGGGCGCTCGGGTAGCTAAAGCAAGTGCCGCCGGATACGCCCCGTAACGCCCCCTCCCCTACCGGACGGGAACTCAATACGCTCGGAAGTTCAATGGCCGGGCCCGCACCCCTCCCCCGACCCCATCGTCGAGAAGGACACCCACCATGCGCCGCGCCTTGATCGTCGTTGACGTGCAGAACGACTTCTGCGAGGGGGGCAGCCTCGCCGTGGCCGGAGGTGCCGACGTCGCCGCCGCCATCACCGAGCTGATCGGGCAGGCGGGCGGCTCCGGCTACCGGCACGTGGTGGCCACCCGCGACCACCACATCGCACCCGGCGGCCACTTCGCCGACAACCCCGACTTCCAGCACTCCTGGCCCGCGCACTGCGTCGCGGGCACCGAGGGCGTCGGCTTCCACCCGAACTTCGCGCCCGCCGTCGCCTCCGGGGCGGTCGACGCCGTCTTCGACAAGGGGGCGTACGCGGCGGCGTACAGCGGGTTCGAGGGGGCCGACGAGAACGGCGTGAAGCTCGCCGACTGGCTGCGCGCCCGGGAGGTCGGCGAGGTCGACGTCGTCGGGATCGCCACCGACCACTGCGTGCGCGCCACCGCCCTGGACGCCGCGCGGGAGGGCTTCCGCACCCAGGTACTGCTCGACCTGACCGCCGGGGTGGCCGAGGAGACCACGGAGCGGGCGCTGGAGGAGCTGCGTGAGGCGGGCGTGGAGCTCTCCGGGAAGCCTGTCGTCGCCTAGGGGCCGCCCGGGCTCACGCGGGAGCCGTGGGGCGCCGTAGCAGGGCCCTGACCGGGTGCCACAGCTCCTGGGGGAGCTCCGGGCCGTGCACGACACCGTTGTCGGGTGCCGTGCGCCATATGAGGCCGTCGGGGTGGTGCAGGACCGCGGTGATCTCGTCGGGCGTCGGCGGGGCGGCGTTGCCACGCAGGTACACCGCCCGCATGCCCAGGTTGCGCAGCCTGGTCAGGGCGCGCGCCCGGTTCTGGGCGTGCACGAGGAAGCGTATGCAGCCCGTGCCGTCGGCGGCGGGGCTGGGCAGGTTCAGCGCCACCACCACGCTGCCTGTCGGCAGCTTGCAGAAACCTCCTGCGGCCATGCAGTCACACCCCCGTGCGAGTCGTTGTCGTTACCGGTGTCAATAAGGGAAGCACAGGACGCACCTAAACACGATCGGCGGCGACCCGCCAGGGGGTCACCGCCGATACGCTTCTGACCTGCGCAAATACCGACTACTTCACCGCGGGGCCCACCTCGACCTTGATCGTCGAGCCGTCCTTGGCCTCCTTGACGATCCTGATCTTGGTGTTGGTGTCAGTGATCTTGACTCCCGCGAAGGGGGTCGAGTCGTCGTAGTACGTGCTCGTGTGGTCGTCGAAGACCGGCACGCCCTTCGACGACGGGATCTTCGTTACGACGTCCGCGTTGTGCAGCGTGATGCCGTCCGTGCGGTACAGGCTGAACGGCGAGTCGTAGGACTGGATACGGCTGCGCATCAGCGTGCCGTCGGACCACTTCAGCGCCGTGGGGTGCGAGTCGACCGGCAGGACCAGGCCGGCACCGGGGTGCTGGCTGGTGTTGTTGTCCTGCTGCGAGGTGTCCCACTTCCAGATCAACAGGCCGTTCTGGTACGGGTAGTGCTCCACCCAGTCCGGACGGGTCGTCGAGAAGCCGAAGTTGTACGGACCGACCTTGAGCGTCTTGTCGTACGACACGTACTGGCGGTTCTCGGCGATGTAGTACTGCTTGTAGTCCTTGGTGAAGGACGCGCCGATGCGGGAGAAACCGGCTGCGGTCCAACCCGGGTCCGCGCTCTCGGCGTTGTCGGTGAACAGCGCCGTGCCGTCCGCGGTCACCGTGATCTCGTCGGCAGCGAAGCCCTTCTGCGCCACACCGCTGTCGGTCTGGTAGCGGAAGCGCAGGCCGATCTTCTTGCCCGCGTAGGCGTCCAGCGAGTACGACAGCTTCTTGTAGCCGTCGACCGTGCCCGTCAGCGCCGGCTTGCCGCTGCCGTCGCGCGGGATGGCCTGGCCGTCCACCGTGCCGTCGAGCGGGGTCCAGTTGGCGCCGTCGTCGGTCGACACCTCGGTGTAGAGGTAGTCGAAGTTGGCCTCGGTGTCGTAGTAGCCGTCGAGAGTCAGCGTGGCCTTGGACTTGCCGGTGAGGTCGACCGACCGGGTCAGCGTGTTCTTGAGGTCGTTGCCGCTGCCGCTCCACCACTGGGTCGAGCCCTGCGCCGGGGTGACCACATTGGTGGTGACCGCCTTGTCGGGCAGCGAGACCACCAGAGCCTGCTTGTTCTTGGTGTTGTACTCGGCGACACCCAGCTTGTGCTTCGACTTCGTCGCGGCCTTCGCCGTGTCGTAGTTCAGCCAGCCCAACTGCAGCTTGTCCCAGGCGTTGAAGTTGCCCGGCAGGTCGCCGATGGCGTCCTTGCCGGTGCCGAGCCAGGACCCGTTGGACATCAGCGTCCAGAAACCGGTCGAGTTCTCACCGGCGTTGGTGGTGTCGTAGTGGTCCGGCAGGCCCAGATCGTGGCCGTACTCGTGGGCGAAGACGCCGAGTCCGCCGTTCTCCGGCTGGATGGTGTAGTCGCCGACCCAGATGCCGGTGTCGCCGATCTGCGCGCCACCCAGCTTGTTGCCCGTGGGACCGGTGCTGCCGGAGTCGCTGCCGAACGCGTACCAGCGGTGCGCCCAGATCGCGTCCTTGCCCTGGACCCCGCCGCCCGCGGACTCGTCCTCTCCGGCGTGCACGATCTGGAAGTGGTCGATGTAGCCGTCGGGCTCGTTGAAGTTGCCGTCGTGGTCGTAGTCGTAGCGGTCCCACTGGTCGAACTTCGCCAGGTCCGTCCTGATGTCGGCGTCGGACTTGCCGGCCGCCTTCTGCTGGGCGACCCACGCGGTGACGCCGTCGCTGACGACGTTCCACACGCTGGGGCAGTTGGTGGAGCCGCAGGCGTTGTTGCCGTAGCGGGCCTCGTTGTAGGGGACCTTGACCCAGTCGGCGACCTCGCCGTCCACCGAGTAGCGGCCCGAGGACTGCTTCTCGTAGAAGGACTTCATGGAGTCGGTGCCGGACCCGAAGTAGAGGTCCTGGAAGTGCTGCCGGTTGTAGTCCGCCTGCCAGGCGGTCGAGTTGTCCTTCGCCCGGTCGGGCTGGGCTATCCCGTTGTGCGCGGGGCCCACCGTGCCGCCGTACGTGCTGTCGATCTTGTCGCCGAACTCGACCAGGATCGTGAAGATCTTGTCGGTCTTCTCCCGGCCCAGTTCTACGTACTTGCGGTCGCCCTTCTTGCTCTTCAGCTGGACGACCTGCGAACCGCCCCGGTCCTTGACCTGGGCCTGGCCGGATATGACCTGGTTCAGGGCCTCCTGGCGCTGGGCATCCTGGGTCTTGGAGAGCGGACCGTCGAGGTCGTCCTGCTCCATGCTCCTGACCGCCGCCGGGTCATGGCGGTCACGGGTGGCCGTCGCGGCCGGGTCGGCGGCCTGGGCCACGGCGAACGTCGAGAACGTGGCGGTGGCCGCCGCGAGCGCGACGCCGACCGCGGTTGCTCTGAACGTCCAGGGTTTTGGGGTCACTTGAGTTCCTCTTGGTCAAGGTGGCAAGTCAAGTGACGCAATTTGACTAGAGGTCGGCAAGAAAGAACAGACCTTGACTTGGACACAACAATTGCACTATGCGGAGTTGAAGTCCGCTTTACGGACGCCCTGACCGGCGCGTTCGAACGTCCACTTGATGGACGCCATGACTCCGTGCGCCCCCTGTGCACCGGCACTGTTGGTTAGGTCACGCTTACTGTTCGTTCCACTCGGGCATGCACGCGATTAGAGTCGGTTGGCGGACTGCCCGGAAATCGGCAGAAACCCAGGCTGACTCCCCCGTGGACCCCCACTTCCGAGGACACGATTGCCATGCCTCGTCCGACGCCCGCCCAGCTCGTCTACGGTTCGTGCACCGTGATCTTCTCGACGCTCGCCATGCTGCTGCTGTCGCAGACGAGTTCGGGCGTGGGGATCGCGGTCATCGCCTTCGCGGCACTCGCTCTCGGGCTCCTGGTCGCCATGACGGTTCCGCTGCCGAAGCCGAGGGTTGTCGCGGTGCAGCAGCCTCCGGCGGTTGCGGAGGAAATGCCCGTACGGGCCGCGGTGGCTGCGGCGGCACCCGAGCCGGTGCACGAGCGCGCTGCATCCTGAACGAGGCGCTCCATCGGACGTGCCACGATCTGCCGTCGCGCGTCTGCGGCAGCAGCGTGGCCGGTCGCTCCCCGCGACGGAGCCGGATATCGGCTGTGACATCAGCCGCTGCCGCGGCGGGGCCCCGCGCCCCTTCAGGGCGGTGGCTCAACTGGTGCTCACCACAACCGTCTTGGCGGCCTTGTCGTGCAGGCCCTGTTTGTACGGGCGGTCGAAGTAGCTCCAGCCGCCCGAGATCGCGGTCCAGATGCAGGCGCAGCAGAACGCGAACGGGATCCACAGGACCGCCGAACGGACCAGTGAGGTCTGTACGGAGGGGGTGGAGCCGTTGTCGAGGTTGGCCACGCGCATGCTCAGCCACTTCTTGCCGAGCGTCTGTCCCGTCCTGCTGATCAGATACGTGTCGTAGCCGATGTAGAGCACGGCGGCGATCAGCGACTGCGCGAAGGACTTGCTGTAGGAGAGGTTGTTGCCGTTCACGTCGTACTCGTGCACGTTGAACGCCCAGGTGAGCAGCCAGACGACGATGCCCACGAGGATCAGGTCGATGATCCGGGCGAGCGTGCGCCTGCCGCTGTCGGCGAGCGGGGGCATACCGGCGAGCGGGTCGGTGGGGTACTGGCCGCCGCCGTAGGGGTCACCGCCGCCGTACGGCGGGGGTTGCCCGCCGCCACCGGCTGCGTCGTACGGTGAGCCCGGTCCCTGGCCTGGAGGGGGCTGCTTCCTGAACGGGTCGTCCTCCGGCGGTCCGCCGGATCCGGGGGGCGGTTCGCTGCTCATGGCCCGAGTGGACCGCGAACCTCCCGGCTCCGCATCCGGCGAACGGCCGTCCGGAGTACCGAATCGGCTGGTGCATCCGTCGTATGCGGTCAGCCCGCGACGAACGTACCCGCGGCCTTGTCGTGCCAGCACTGGTGCCACGGGCGGTCGAACACGCACCACGCGACGCCCACGACACCGACCCCGAGCAGGCCGGGCACGCTGTAGACGAGCCAGCGGCGCAGCGCCCCGCCGAAGGTCGGCGGCTCGTGCGCCTCGATGTCCCGCACCTCCAGGCCCAGCAGCTTCTTGCCGAGGGTGCGGCCCCACTTGGCGGTGGGCAGCACCTCGTAGAGGACGCCGAAGACGAGCAGGACGGCCAGGATGATGCCCAGGTACAGCGACGTCGTTCCGTCCAGCAGCCAGACGGTCACGGTCTGGCCGGAGAGCCTGGCCTCGTCGATCTTCTCGTTGACGTGGTCGACCGCCTTGGTGCCGAGCGGTACGGCGGCCACGGCCGTGACGGCCGCGAGGACGACGGTGTCCAGCAGCCGGGCGGCCAGCCGCTTGCCGAGGGCCGCGGGGCGGGCCGCCGCCTGGCGCCTGGCGGCCGCCTGGAAGATGTCCTCGACCGGCGGCTTCCAGGGGGCGACGGGCTGGTCCTCGTCGGCACCCGCGAGCCGGTGCACCTGCTGCGCCCAGGAGTGCTGACCGCCGCCGGGGCCGCTGGTCATGGGGGCGGCGACGGGGGCGGGCGCCTGCGCGGCGGGGGGCTGGGCGGCCGCTGCGGGCCGGGCGCCGCCGCCCTGCGGCGGGATCACCGGGGTGGCCTGCTGGGGGCCCGAAGGGGCGGGCTGCCCCTGCGCCGCGGCGGCGCGGTCGGCGGCCGCCTTGCCCGCGCCGAAGCCGGGCGCCCCCGTGCTGCCGTTCTGCGCCCCGCCCTGCCTGCCCGTGCGCTGGGACAGCGCACGGAACGTCATGGTGCCCTCGTCGGCGGCGGGGCCACCGGGGCCGGGGATGCCGTGGCCGGCCGCTGCCGGGGGCTCCGTCTCCCCGGTCTGTGCCGTCGGCCTGCGGAACACGAAGGTGCCGCCGGAGGCCGGGTCGTCCGCGTCCGAGTCCGCCGGCGGGATCGTCGCCGTGCCGTCGGTGCGGGACGCCTGGCCGTCCGGCCGGGCCGGGGCGCCGTCGGCGAGGCGCGGGTCGGCGGACTGCGGGTTTCCCCAGGACACCCGGCGGTCCTGGTCGCCGCCGAAGCCGGACTGCTGGGAACTGTCGGCGCCCCAGGCGGTCGCGGGTTCGGACCGGCTCCCGTGCTGGGCCGGGGCCGACTGCGGCGCGGGGTCCTCGTCGAAGAAGTGCGGTCCCGTCTCCTCGACCGGAGCCGGGTCGCCGCCGGGCGGCGGGGCGAGCGACTCGCCGTCCGTCGGAGCCGGACGGCTGGTGCCCGGTACCCAGGACGCACCGTTCCAGTACCGGACATATCCAGGAATGGACGGGTCCGGGTAATACCCTTCGCGGGGCCTGTTGTCACCGGGGGCCGGGGTTGGGGCGCTCATGTCCGTCGTCCCGTATCTGCTCGGGGGTGAATATGGGGGCCTCCACATCTATCAGACCCACGCAACCCCCACCGACAGTCCCGCCAGTCCCACCCCTTTCCGGGCAACCTCGTACATGTACTTCACACGAGTGGAACCCAGGGCGCCACGAATCTTTCGGCCGGGGGTCCGGGGGTGGCCCCCGGGAAGACACAGCCGGGCAACGCCGTGCACCGCCCTCACACGTTCGGAAAAAAATTCTCCGAACCCGCGTAATGCTCGCGTGCCTCTCCCCTCTCCACGTGTACGGGCCCACCCGCAGGGCGGCCCCGCACACCTGCCCGAGAGAGGAACCGCACGACATGCACTACACCGTGGTGGAGCGCGAACTGGAGCTCAGACTCATCCTTTCGCCGGAGCGCAGCATTCCGGTGCCGGCCCGGCTGAGCTACCGAACCGACGACCCGTACGCCGTCCACATCACCTTCCACATCAACTCCGAGAACCCCGTGTACTGGACGTTCTCCCGCGACCTCCTGGTGGAGGGCGTGTTCCGGGCCTGCGGGCACGGGGACGTGCGGGTGTGGCCGACCAAGTCGGAGGGCCGCAGCGTCGTGCTGATGGCGCTGAGTTCACCCGACGGTGACGCCCTGCTTGAGGCGCCGGCCGCTCAGGTGTCGGCCTGGCTGGAGCGGACGCTGCGGGTGGTTCCCCCGGGGACTGAGGGCGAGCAACTGGGGATCGACGACGCGCTCGACCAGCTGCTCGCCCAGTGACCTCGGCGATCCCGGCGGAACGGGATCAGAACAGCTTGCCCGGGTTCAGGATGCCCAGCGGGTCGAAGACCTGCTTGACCGCCCGCTGCATCTCCACCCCCACCGGGCCGATCTCGCGCGCCAGCCACTCCTTCTTCAGGACGCCCACGCCGTGCTCGCCGGTGATCGTGCCGCCGAGTTCCAGGCCCAGCGCCATGATCTCGTCGAAGGACTCGCGGGCGCGCCGGGACTCGTCGGGGTCGGCGGCGTCGAAGCAGACCGTCGGATGGGTGTTGCCGTCTCCGGCGTGGGCGACGACCCCGATGGTGAGCTGGTACTTCTCGGCGATCCGCTCGGTTCCTTCGAGCATCTCGCCGAGCCTGGACCGGGGCACGCACACGTCGTCGATCATCGTCGTACCGCTGACGGCTTCGAGCGCGGTGAGCGACAACCGCCGCGCCTGGAACAGGAGTTCGGACTCGGCGAAGTCGTCGGCCGGGACGACCTGGGTGGCGCCGGCCGCCTCGCACAGCGCGCCGAGGGCGGCGAGGTCGGCGGCGGGGTCCGGGGTGTCGAAGGCGGCCAGGAGCAGGGCTTCCGTGGTCTCCGGGAGGCCCATGTGCGCGAGGTCGTTGACCGCCTTGACCGTCGTACGATCCATGAGTTCGAGGAGCGACGGGACGTGGCCGCCCTCCATGATCCGGCACACGGCGTCGCAGGCGGCGGCGCCCGACGCGAACTCGGCGGCCAGTACGAGCTGCTGCGGCGGCTGCGGCCTGAGGGCCAGGATCGCCCGTACGACGATGCCGAGCGAGCCCTCGGAGCCGACGAAGAGCCGGGTGAGGTCGTAACCGGCGACGCCCTTGGCCGTACGGCGGCCGGTGGACATGAGTCGCCCGTCGGCCAGCACCACCTCCAGGCCGAGCACGTACTCGGCCGTGACCCCGTACTTCACACAGCACAGACCGCCCGAGGCCGTCCCGATGTTGCCGCCGATCGTGCACATCTCCCAGCTGGACGGGTCCGGCGGGTAGTACAGGCCGTGTTCGCCGACCGCACGGGAGAGGGTCGCGTTGATGACGCCCGGTTCGACCACGGCGACGCGGTCGACGGGATTGATCTCCAGGATGCGGTCCATCTTCGTCAGGGACAGCACGATGCAGCCGTCGGAGGCGTTGGCGCCGCCCGACAGGCCCGTGCGGGCGCCCTGCGGGACGACCGGGACACGCAGTTCGGTGGCGATGCGCATGACGTGCTGGACTTCTTCGACCGTGCGGGGCAGCACGACCACCGCGGGGGTGCCGGCCGGGCAGAAGCTGGCCATGTCGTTGGCGTAGGAGGCCGTGACGTCCGGGTCGGTCAGGACGGCCTCGGCGGGCAGACCGCCCAGCAGACGGTCGACGAGGTTTCCGGTCGCTTCGTCGCGAGGCGCTTCGATACGGCTCATGATCACAGCGTCGCACCCGGGGCCATCGGTGTGAACCCCGTCTACGGCACTGGACGTATGCCGGGATGTGCTCGTCGTATTGACGGCAATGACGCACAGTGATCGCCATGGAGAAGCAAGCGGAGGGTCGCCGTCCGCGGGCGGTCCGGCGGGTGCTGATCGCCGCCGTGGCGGGGTGTGCCGTGCTCGGCGGGGCGCTGGCGCTGTGGCCCTGGGAGCGGCCCGCTGCGCCCCGGCCGGTGGCGCCGGCGCCGGGCGCGCAGGCGCTGACGGCGGTCACCTCCGGAGTGCCTGCCGCGCTGCCCGACCTGGCGCTGCTGATCGCCGGACGCGAGGCCCGGGTGCGGGCGCACCCCGAGGATGCGCAGTCGTGGGCGGTGCTCGGGACGGCCTACGTGGAACAGGGGCGGCGCACGGCGGACGCGACGAACTATCCGCGGGCCGAGAAGGCGCTGCGGACCTCGCTGAAGGTCCGGGAGAAGGGAAACGACGTAAGAACCGCGGCGCTGGACGGCATGGCGGCGCTGGCGAACGCCCGCCGGGACTTCCGGTCGGCGCGGACCTGGGGCCGTGCGGCGCTGAAGCTCGCGCCGAAGCGGTGGTCGACGTATCCGCTGCTGATCGACGCCTACACGGGGCTCGGCGACTACAAGGCGGCCAAGAAGACACTGGACCGGCTGCTGGAGCTGCACCCCGGGGCGGCCGCCGTGCGGGCGCGGGCCGCGGCCCTCTACCGCGACCGGGGCTGGCGGGAGGACGCCGCGGCCGCCCTGTCCGACGCGGCGGCGGCAGCGGGCACACCGGCCGAGCAGGCGGCATGGCTGGAGCGGTCCGGGCAGCTGGCCTTCGAGCGGGGCGACCTGGAGGAGGCCCTCAGGCGCTTCCAGGCAGCGGTGCGGCTCGATCCCGACCAGCGGGCCGCGCAGGCCGGGCAGGGCAGGACGCTGGCGGCACTGGGCCGCACGACGGAGGCGCTGAACGCGTACCGGGTGGCGCTCGACAAGCAGCCCTGCCCCCAATACGCCCTGGAACTGGGTGAGTTGTACGAGTCGCTGGGGATGGCGGATGCCGCCCGGGCGGAGTACGACGTGCTGGGCACGCGGGTGCAGGACGAGGTGGCGGGCGGTGTGGACGACGACCTGGTGCTCGGTGTGTTCGAGGCGGACCACGGGGATGCGCGGGCGGCCGTGCGGCTGCTGCGTGCCGAGTGGCGTCGGCAGCCGGGGACCGAGGTGGCGGATGCGCTGGGGTGGGCGCTGCGCATGGCCGGGGACGACAAGGGGGCGCTGAAGTTCGCCATGGCGGCGACGGACAAGGTGCACGGGGGCGCCGTACGCAGTGCGCTGTACGCGTACCACCGGGGCATGATCGAACAGGAGCTGGAGCTGGCCTGGCCCGCGCGGCGGCATCTGCAGGAGGCGTTGCGGATCAATCCGTACTTCTCGCCGCTGAGGGTGCCGCTGGCGAAGCAGGCGCTGGCGGCGCTGGGTGACCCGCCGGACGAGCCGCTGCCGACGGGCAGCCCGAGCGCCGAGGACGACTAGGACGTCCACAGCCGCCGGAAGGTCAGACGGCCGCGGTTCCGATCAGTGCGTTGCGTGTGACCAGGGCCGTGAGCTGTTCCTCGCCCAGGTTGTCCGTGCCCTCCGGGCGGCGCGGCAGCACCATGTAGCGCGTCTCCGCGCTGGAGTCCCACACCGTGATCTCCGTGCCGGCGGGCAGCTCCAGGCCGAACTCGGCCAGTACGGCCCGGGGTTCGCGGACCACTCGGGAGCGGTAGGCCTCGGACTTGTACCAGCTCGGGGACGGGCCGAGCAGGCGCAGCGGGTAGCAGGAGCAGAGGGTGCAGACGATGACGTTGTGGGTGGTGTCCGTGTTCTCGACGACCCGCAGGCGCTGGTACGGGCCCTCCATGAAGCCGAGTTCGCGGACCGCCGCGGTGCCGTCCGCCAGCAGCCGCGCCCTGAAGTCCGCGTCGGTCCAGGCGCGGGCGACGACCCGCGCGCCGTGGGCGGGCGAGGCCCCGGTCAAGGACGCGTCGATGATCTCGTCCAGCCTGGCGCCCGACAGGACCCCCTTCTCCTCCAGCAGGGTCTCCAGGCGCCGTACCCGCTGCGCGATCGTCGCGTCGGAGTGGTCACCGCTCATCGGGCCGCACCTTCTTCGTCCGCTTCCAAGTAGCTCTCCCACAGGTCCAGTACGACGTGGTGGTCGCCCTCGCCCCACAGGTCACGGGCCGCGAACCGGACCGCGTAGACCTGCTCGACCGGCGCGTCGCCGCGCCCCTGCGCGCTGACGTCGGCCAGTTCCGCCCGCCCCTCCGGCTCGACCACGACGCCCCGCTTGCCGCGTGCGTACCGCGGCAGTCGGGTGTGGTGCGGCGGGTCGTGGTGGAAGGTGCGGACGGCCGTGCCCGGCGGGAAACGGTCGCCGTCAGCCATCGAGCTCACCCGGCTTGATGACACCCTTGCGTTCCAGCAGGGTGCAGATCGCCTCGAACCAGCGCTCGTAGTACGACGCCGCCAGGTACTCCCTGGGCGGCATCGACTCGATGGCGTCCCGGAACTCGTTCGTGTTGAAGATCCCCTGCGCGCGCAGGGCGCCGAGGAGCCCGACGACACGGGCCTCCCAGTCCGCGTGGAAGGGCTGGGCGTCGTCGGTGATGTCGACGGCGCCGAAGCCCTCCGTGCCGCCCACGTCGTTGATCCTGGCCATGCGGCAAGCCTACGGCTGGGCCGTCTCCCGCTACGGCTGTTCGGCGTCCTTGACGAAGATCGAGAAGCGGCGCGCCCCGAGCTCCCCGGAGGCGAAGCCCAGGTACACCTTCCGATCTGAGCCGCCGCGCACGGCGACACCCTCCGGCTCGCGGTGGGTGAGCGTGTACCCGGCTTCGGTGCGCTGCCGCTGGAGCAGCTTGCCGGTGGTGATGTCGAGGCTGGAGATGTACGTGTTGCCCTTCTTGGCTGCCGGGTTGGTCTTCGGGTCGTAGGCCGTGCCCGCGAGCTGGTAGATGAAGTCGCCGTGCAGGGCGTAGCCCTGGAAGGGGATCTCCGGGTCGGGGTGGGCGCCGGTCTGGGCGATGTCCGCGATCGGGTTGCCGTAGTCGTGTGCGGTGAAGGCGTCCAGGTCCCAGATGCGGTAGCGGGGCCTGCCCGCCTTGTCGCGGTAGCGGACGGCGATGCGCTTGGACGCCATGCACACGGACGGCTGGTTGTTGGTGGAGCCCGGGACGGGTTTGCGGATCCTGACGTCCGCTCCGGTGCGGACGGCCGCGTTCTTGAAGTGGAAGCGGGTGACGCCCTGCCCGTAGCCGTTCTCGGCGTCGGCCTCGGTCCAGATCCAGGTGGAGCCGTCCTCGGCGTCGCGCTGGACGCCCATGCTGACGCCGTGCCCGAAGCCCTTCAGCCGCATGGCGCCCAGCCGGTTGCCCTGATAGTCCAGCCGGTTGAGGCACAGGTCGCCGGCCGCGTGGCCGGTGGCGGTGACCTGAAGGACGTACAGGTGCTTGTGCGCCTCGTCGAACGCGAACGACTGGAGCACCGTCGGCTCCTTCAGCGTGGCCTTCTGCCACAGCCAGCGGTCGGACGGTACGGCGAGGTCTGTCGGAGTGGTCACGCGCTCCCCCGAGTCCTGTGGGTCCCCCCTTGGCACCCACAGGACATGAGAGCGTCAACCGCCGTTCATTGGTTGCACGTTCTACGAATTCACAGGCGTCGCACAGGCCTCACAGGTTGCCGCGCTTCTCCTGCTCCCGCTCGATCGCCTCGAACAGGGCCTTGAAGTTGCCCTTGCCGAAGCCCATCGAGCCGTGCCGCTCGATGATCTCGAAGAAGACGGTCGGACGGTCCTGGACCGGCTTGGTGAAGATCTGCAGCAGATAGCCGTCCTCGTCGCGGTCGGCGAGGATCTTCAGCTCGCGCAGCGTGTCGATCGGCACGCGGGTATCACCGACCCACTCGCCGAGGGTGTCGTAGTACGAGTCCGGGGTGTTCAGGAACTCCACGCCGGCCGCGCGCATCGTGCGTACCGTCTGCACGATGTCGTTCGTGTTGAGCGCGATGTGCTGGACGCCCGCGCCGCCGTAGAACTCCAGATACTCGTCGATCTGGGACTTCTTCTTGGCGATGGCGGGCTCGTTGATCGGGAACTTCACCTTGAGGGTGCCGTCGGCGACCACCTTCGACATCAGCGCGCTGTACTCGGTGGCGATGTCGTCGCCCACGAACTCCTTCATGTTCGTGAAGCCCATCACCTTGTTGTAGAAGGCCACCCACTCGTTCATCCTGCCGAGCTCGACGTTGCCCACGCAGTGGTCGATGGCCTGGAAGGTGCGCTGGGCGGGCGGTTCGACCATGGGGGCGGCGGTGACGAAGCCGGGGAGGTAGGGGCCGTCGTAGCCGGAGCGGTCGACGAGGGTGTGGCGGGTCTCGCCGTAGGTGGCGATCGCGGCGAGGACGACGGTGCCGTGCTCGTCCTTCAGCTCGTACGGCTCCGCGACCGAGCGGGCGCCGTGCTCGATGGCGTAGGCGTACGCGCGGCGGGCGTCCGGGACCTCGATGGCGAGGTCGACGACGCCGTCGCCGTGCTCGGCCACATGCCGGGCGAGGAAGTGGCCCCAGGTGGTGGCGGGCTTGATGACGGAGGTGAGGACGAAGCGGGCGGAGCCGTTCTCGAGGACGTAGCTCGCGGTCTCGCGGCTGCCGTTCTCCGGTCCGGAGTAGGCGACCAGCTTCATGCCGAAGGCGGTGGAGTAGTAGTGCGCCGCCTGCTTGGCGTTGCCCACGGCGAAGACGACCGCGTCCATTCCCTTGACCGGGAAGGGGTCGGCCTGCCGGGCGGTGTCGGGAGTGTGGTGTGTGGTCTGCGTCATAGCGGCAGCCTCATCCCCATACGGCAAGGTGCGCAATAGTTTCTTTTTTTGCTGGGCAATCTGTTCAGTCGATGGACCGGATTTCCCGGACTTCTGTACAGGATGACCACCACACCAGGGAGGCTGCTGTGGCGATCGACCATCTGGACGGCCGGATCATCGTGCTGCTGGCGCGGGAGCCGCGGATCGGGGTGCTGGAGATGTCCCGGCGGCTCGGCGTGGCGCGCGGCACGGTGCAGGCGCGGCTGGACCGCCTTCAGTCGAATGGCGTCATCCGCGGGTTCGGACCGCAGGTGGACCCTGCCGCCCTCGGGTACCCCGTCACCGCCTTCGCCACCCTCCAGATCCGGCAGGGCCAAGGGGCCGACGTCCGGGCGCACTTGGCGACCGTGCCCGAGGTGCTTGAGCTGCACACCACCACCGGCAGCGGGGACATGCTGTGCCGGCTGGTGGCCCGCTCCAATGCCGATCTCCAGCGGGTCATCGACCTGGTTGTCGGTTTTGATGGCATTGTCCGGGCCGCCACCGCGATCGTGATGGAGAACCCCGTTCCGCTGCGGATCATCCCGCTGGTGGAGCAGGCGGCGGAGGACGTCGAGAGGACCTAGCCGACGGCCGGGGGTGAGCGAATGAGCTTCTGGGAGTACTTGGGCAACCGGCACCAGCAGCTGCTCACCGACGCCTACCAGCACGCCAGCGCGGTGTTCCAGTGCATGGTCGTGGCGACCGTGATCGGCGTACTGATCGGGATCGTCACCTACCGCAGCGAATGGGCAGGCAGCCTCGCGACCACGTCCACCTCGACCATTCTGACCATTCCCTCGCTCGCCATGATCGGTCTGCTGATCCCGGTCGTGGGCCTGGGCGTGCCGCCCACGGTGATCGCGCTGACGCTGTACGGGCTGCTGCCCATCGTGCGGAACTCGATCGTGGGACTGCGCGGGGTCGACCCGTCGCTGGTGGACGCGGCGCGGGGCATCGGGATGTCCCGGCTGATGCGGCTGGCGCGGGTCGAGCTGCCGCTCGCCTGGCCGCCGATCCTGACCGGGATCCGGGTCTCGACGCAGATGCTGATGGGCATCGCCGCGATCGCCGCCTACGCCTCCGGGCCGGGCCTCGGCAACGAGATCTTCCGTGGCATCGGCTCACTGGGCAGCAAGAACGCGCTCAACCAGGTCCTCGCGGGCACCCTCGGGATCATCGTCCTCGCGCTGCTGTTCGACGCCGCGTACGTCCTGATCGGAAGGATGACCATTCCTAGGGGGATCCGTGCCTGAGGCCACCCATGGGGCGACGATCGAGCTGGAGAACCTCTCCAAGCGGTATCCGGGCAACCCCAGCCCTGCCGTCGACAACGTCAACATGGAGATCAAGGCGGGCGAGCTCGTCATCTTCGTCGGCCCGTCCGGATGCGGTAAGTCGACGACGCTCAAGATGATCAACAGGTTGATCGAGCCGACCGGTGGCCGCATCCGGATCAACGGTGAGGACGTGACCGACATCGATCCGGTCAAGCTGCGCCGCAAGGTGGGCTATGCGATCCAGTCGGCCGGGCTCTTCCCGCACATGACGGTCGCCCAGAACATCGCCCTCGTACCGAGGATGATCGGCTGGTCCAAGGCGCGGATCCGGGACCGGGTGGAGGAGCTGCTCGACCTGGTCGGTCTCGACCCGGTCGAGTTCCGCGCCCGCTATCCGCGGCAGCTGTCGGGCGGACAGCAGCAACGCGTGGGCGTGGCACGGGCGTTGGCCGCCGATCCGCCGGTCCTGCTGATGGACGAGCCGTTCGGTGCGGTCGACCCGATCACCCGCGACCATCTCCAGGACGAGCTGATCAGGCTGCAGCACGAGCTCCACAAGACGATCGTGTTCGTCACGCACGACTTCGACGAGGCGATCAAGCTCGGCGACCGCATCGCCGTGCTGCGCGAACGCTCGCACATCGCGCAGTTCGACACCCCGGAGGCGATCCTCACCAACCCGGCGGACGACTTCGTGTCCGGGTTCGTGGGCGCGGGGGCCGCCCTGAAGCGGCTGAACCTCACGCGCGTACGGGACGTCGAGATCACCGACTACCCGGCCGTCAGCCTCGACGACCCGCTCCAGGAGATCTTCAACCGGCTCCGCGGCAGCGGGACCAACGAGATCCTGCTGCTCGACAAGCGCGGCCGCCCCTACAAGTGGCTCAGGCGCGGCGACCTCATGCGCGCGCGGGGCTCGCTCGCCCGGGCGGGCACGCTGGTGAACGACACGGTGACCAGGGACGCCACGCTCCGGGACGCCCTGGAGGCGGTCCTGACCGACAACGCGGGGCGGGTCGCGGTGACCGGGCGGCGCGGCGAGTACGAGGGCGTCGTCGACATGGAGACGCTCATGAACTCCGTGCACGAGCTGCTGGAGGCGGACCGGCTGGAGGCGCTGGAGGCCCAGCACGAGCTGGAGGAGCTACGGGCCGCCCAGACACACGCCGAGCAGGAGGGCCCCGGCGGGGTGACCAAGGCATGACCACGCCCGAGCTGGAGGAACCCGAGCAGTCCGAACAGGAGGCCCCGGCGGAGACCGAGGCCCCGCCGCCGGCGCCGGGTCCCCCGAAATCACGCATCACCTGGCAGAAGCTGACCTTCCTGCCCGCCGTGATCATCGCCGTCCTGCTCGCGACCTGGCTGTGGTTCCGTCAGGCCGACCTGGACACGATCTCCGAGAACGCGCTCTCGGGCGGCCAGGTGTCGAAGGCCCTCTGGCAGCAGATCAAGCTCGTCGCGATCTCCACCTTCTTCGTCCTGATCATCGCGATCCCGCTGGGCATCCTGCTCACCCGCAGGGCGTTTCGCAGAGGCACCCCGGTGGCGATGGCGATCGCCAACATGGGCCAGGCGACCCCGGCGATCGGCCTGCTGGCCCTGCTGGTGATCTGGCTCGGCACCGGCACGAAGGCGGCCCTGATCGGCATCATCATCTACGCCGTGCTCCCGGTCCTCTCCAACACGATCGCCGGCCTGAAGGCGAACGACCCGACGCTGCTGGAGGCGGCCCGCGGCATCGGCATGTCCCCGCTGGGGGTGCTTGCGAGGGTCGAACTCCCGCTGGCCGTACCGCTGATCCTCGCGGGCGTCCGTACGGCACTGGTCCTGAACGTCGGCACGGCGACCCTGGCGACCTTCGGCGGGGGCGGCGGCCTGGGCGTGCTGATCACGACCGGCATCACCACACAGCGGATGCCGGTGCTGATGCTGGGTTCGATCCTCACGGTCGCCCTGGCGCTGCTGGTGGACTGGCTGGCCTCGCTGGCGGAACTCCTGCTCAGGCCCCGGGGGTTGGAGGTGGGGACGTGAGAGGGCGTACGTGCCTGCTGCTGACCGCGGTCCTGATGGCCGCGTCGGCCTGCGGTCTGCAGAGCGGCTCCCCCATGGTCGACGACGTCAAGCCCGGCTCCATCGCCCGGGGCGAACCCCTCAAGGGCGCCCATCTCACCGTCACCTCCAAGGAGTTCACCGAGCAGCTCATCCTCGGCGCGATGATGGGCATCGCCTTCCAGGCGGCCGGCGCGGACGTCCTCGACCGCACGGGCATCCAGGGCTCCATCGGTGCGCGGGAAGCCGTCAAGTCCGGTGACGCGGACGGCATGTACGAGTACACGGGCACCGCCTGGATCACGTACCAGGGCAACAGCAAGCCGATCCCCGACCCGCAGAAGCAGTGGCAGGCGGTGCACGACGCGGACCTCAAGAACGGCCTGACCTGGCTGCCGCCCTCGCAGCTCAACAACACCTACGCACTGGCCATGAACCAGGCGAACTTCAAGAAGTACGGCACCAGGACACTGTCGGACGTGGCCGCGCTGGCCAAGAAGGACCCAGGCGCCGTGACCCTGTGCGTGGAGAGCGAGTTCGCCAACCGGGCGGACGGGCTGCCGGGCATGGAGAAGGCATACGGGATGAGCGTGCCCGCGAAGAACGTCACGCAGATGGACACCGGGATCATCTACACCCAGGTGAAGAAGGGGAGCTGCACCTACGGCGAGGTGTTCACCACCGACGGCCGCATCAAGTCCATGAACCTGGCGGTGATGGAGGACGACAAGAAGTTCTTCCCCAACTACAACGTGGCACCGGAGATCAACACCAAGGCACTGACGAAGTGGCCGGCGATCGCGCGGGTCCTCGACCCCGTGACGAAGAGGCTGAACAACACGGTGGCGCGGACGCTGAACGCGAAGGTGGATGTGGACGGGGAGGATCCGCATCAGGTGGCTTTGGAATGGATGAAGGCGGAGGGGTTCGTGAAGTAGGTCAACTCGGCGCATCATCGATTCACCCTGGCGCATCATGATGCGCAGTATCTACACTCATACGCATGAGGACTACTGTCGACCTCTCCGAGGACCTGATCCAGCAAGCCAAGCTGCGGGCTGCGCGCAGACGCGTCACGGTCAGTGCGGTGATAGAGGATGCACTGCGGGCGTCGTTCGCACGGGATGTGGCGGCGGCGCAGAACATCGCGAAGCTGCCCACCTACGGAACCGGCGGGGTGCGCCCCGGTGTCGATCTCGACAACAACGCCGCGCTCCTCGACCTCATGGACGGTCTCGAGTGATCTTCTGCGACGTGAACGTCCTGGTGTACGCCTTCCGCAAGGACCTCGATGAGCATGAGGCGTATAACCCGTGGCTCACCGAGCGACTCCAGGGCGACGAGCCCATCGGCCTCAGCTCGGTGGTCCTCAGCAGTTTCCTGCGCATCGTGACGCATTCCCGGATCTATCGCGATCCGGCGCCGATAGACGCCGCTCTGGAATTCGTGCAGGTCCTGCGGGACGCACCGACCTCCGTGCCCCTGATCGAGGGCCCCCGTCACTGGGAGATCTTCGAGCGGCTGTGCCGCAAGGCGGGCGCTCGCGGCAACCTCGTTCAGGACGCCTACCTCGCGGCCCTCGCCATCGAAGCAGGCGCCATCTTCTACTCCGCCGACCGCGACTTCGCCCGGTTCCCGGGCCTGCGCTGGCAGCACCCACTGGAGGACACCTGACCCAGCGCCCTGCTGAGCCGGTCCGCCTCCAAAGGGCCGGGTCAGCAGCTCGGCACGGAACCCTTCCCCGACTCCAGCGCCACCAGCGAGTTCACCGCGCCCTTGAGCGTGGTCACCGGAATCAGCCGCAGGCCCTTGGGCAGCTCGGACTTGGCGTCGGAGCACTCGGCCTTCGGGACGAGGAAGACGGTCGCGCCGTCCCGGCGCGCGGCCTGTGTCTTCAAAGCCACTCCCCCGACCGCACCGACCGTCCCGTCGCCGTCGATGGTCCCCGTACCGGCGATGGTGCGCCCGGCCGTGAGGTCGCCGCCGCTGCCGTTCCCGTCCAGCTTGTCGATGATGCCGAGGGTGAACAGGAGCCCGGCGCTGGGGCCGCCCACGTCGGCGAGCTTCAGCGTGACCTTGACCTTCTTGTCGCTGAGGTGCAGATAGTCCAGGGCGGCCCGGGTCGCCGCGTTCTGGGACTGCTTCATCTGCGCGCTGTTGTGCTGCTCGATCTCCTTGGTGGACTCGCCGCTCGGATACACCGAGTCGTGCGGCATGACGGCGCGGTCCGTGGCGAACCAGGCACTGATCACATCGCCCAGCGAGACATGCGCGTCCGGGTTGGTCGCCTCGATCGTCGTCATCCGCAGCTGCCCGCTCGTCTGCCGCGTCTTCGCCCCCGAGATCGTGATCACCGGAGTGCCCTTGTTGTCCCCGAGCACGTTCGCCGTCAGGCCGGGCTGCGCCAGCGAGAACGGCAGCGGCGCGAAGACCGCGGTGGCGACCAGCGCCACGACGGGCAGGGCGCAGACAGCGAGGGCCTGGGGACGTGTGAGGCGAGAGAGCACGGGATCAATCTAACGTGACGGCCACTTCCGGCCAGGTGCCGGTCAGCTCACGTACAAGTCTCGCCGCTCCCTCGTGAACCGCCGGAGTGCGTCCGGCAGCGGTTCGACGCCGATCCCGGGCGCGGTGGGGACGAGCAGGTGGCCGTCCTTGAGGACGAACGGCTCGGTGATGTCCTCGGCGAAGTAGCGCGCGGACGCCGAGGTGTCCCCGGGGAGGGTGAAGCCCGGAAGGGCGGCCAGTGCGAGGTTGGGGGCGCGGCCGATTCCCGTCTCCAGCATGCCGCCGCACCACACCGGCACCCCGTGCGCCTGCGCCACGTCGTGGATGCGGCGGGCCTCCAGATAGCCGCCCACGCGCGCGGGCTTCACATTGACGACCCGGCATGCCTCCATCGCGATCGCGGAGGCGGTGTCACGGGCGTTGTGGAGGGACTCGTCGAGGCAGACGGGCGTCTGCAGACGCCTCTGGAGCTGTGCGTGGGCGTACAGGTTGTTCTCGTCCAGCGGCTCCTCGATCAGCAGCAGCCCGAAGGAGTCCAGGCGCCGCAGATGCTCGGCGTCGGCCAGGGTGTACGCCGTGTTGGCGTCGACCTGGAGGGGCAGCGCGTCCCCGAAGCGCTCGCGGACCGCCCGGACCGGCTCCACGTCCCAGCCCGGCTCGATCTTCAGCTTGATGCGGACGTAGCCCTCGGCGAGGTAGCGCTCGACGTCGTCCAGCAGGTCGGGGACGGAATCCTTGATCCCGACGGACACCCCCGCGGGGACCCGGTCGCGCACCGCGCCCAGGTAGGTGGCGAGCGGCATGCCGTAGGACCGCAGCTCCGCGTCCAGGACCGCCGTCTCCAGGGCCGCCTTCGCCAGCTCATGGCCCTTGGTCTTCGCCGTGGCGGGGGCGAGCGCGGCCGCGGTGAGCTGCGGCAGGGCGGCGACACGCGGCAGCAGGAAGTCCCGCAGCACGATCTCCGCTCCGGCCACGAACTCCGAGCAGTACCGCGGTTCGGGGTCGGCGGCGAACTCGGACCAGCCCTCGGCCGCGTCGGTCACGACATGGAGCAGGAAGGTGTCCTTGGTCGTCATCGTGCCGAAGGACGTACGGAACGGGGTGACGAGCGGGATCTCCACATGGACGATCTCCACGCGTTCCAGCTTCATGCCGCTGCCTCTCTCGAAAGGGTGTACCAGCCGTCACGGGACATACCCGTCGCCCTGAACCCCTGCGCAAAGGCCTCCGTGAACACCTCACGGACGGCATACCGCCAGCGCAGGGCGAGCTCCGGGGCGGCGGCGCGGAGCCGGACGATGTCGTCCGGTACACGGCACCAGATGTGACGGCCGGCGAGGTCCCGGCGGGCGAGCGTCGCGCCGTCCGGGGCGGTGTGGGTGCCGGGGGCGGTCTCCCGGTCCGTGGTCTCGTACGAGGGGGTCGGCGCCGCCAGCTCCCATGTCACCGTCAGCCGGTCGCTCTCGTCGCCGCCGTTCACGCCGTCCGCCATGGGGCCGTAGAAGTCGACGAGGTACTCGGTGCCGGTGGCGCCCAGTTTCGCCAGGTTGAAACGGGCGTTGCGGCCGACCAGCGGGTCGAAGGTCCAGCGCATGGTGCGGGCACCGAGGTCCAGGGCCCAGGCGCGCTGGGCCTGCTTGACGGCATACCCGCGGCCCTGGTCGGCGGCGGCGACCAGGGAGTACGCGGCCCCGTGCGGCCCGAACACCGCGACCGACGCTCCCGCGAGCCGCGTCCCGTCGTACGCGGCGTGCACGGCGCCGCCCGCGTGGACGAGGCTGTGCAGCACTTCGGCCGGATAGGGCGGGGCGCTGCGCGGGGTCTGCCAGACCTCGCTGAAGTAGTCGCTGACGGCGGCTAGACCGGCGACGTCGTGGACGGTGCGGATGCTCATTCCGGGCGGGCGGTCGAGGGTCATGGGTCGAGTTTCGAGGCAGCCAGGCCCCTCCGGGTTGTGCGTCTGCACAACGGCTGCGTACGTTCGTTTCGAGATCGGCCAATCACGCCTGCTCGGCCGCAGCCCCGCCCGTGAGGAGCCACATGGACGCCCGCACCCTCGGCGACGTCCTGGACGTCGTCGGCGGCCCCGCCCTGCGCCTGCACACGGCCCCCGCCGGGCTCACCGCCCCGGTCACCGAGGCGCTGCTGTACGACGCCCACGCCCCGATGCCGCCTGCACCGGGCGCTCTGCTGCTGGCCGTGGGCGTGCGGGCGGCGGCCGCCGGCCCCCTCGTCCGGGCGGCCGCGGAGGCCGGGATGACCGGGCTCGTGGTACGCGGCCCGGACGGGCCGGCCGGGGAGGCTCAGGCGCACGGCGTCGCACTGCTGTCGGTCGACGAGGACGCGGCCTGGCACCACGTCCACCTGCTGCTTTCCTCGGCGATCGGCGCCCGGCCCGCACCGTCGGCCGGGGGCCTCGGGGACCTGTTCGCGCTCGCGGACGCGGTCGCCGCGGCGACCGGCGGTGCGACCGCCGTGGAGGACCCGCGCCAGCGGATCCTCGCCTACTCCACGGTCCCGGGCCAGCCGGTCGACGAGGACCGGCGGCAGAGCATCCTCGGCCTCCAGGTGCCGGCCAGCACGCCCAACACCGAGCAGTACCGGCTGCTGTTCGCGGCCCCGGGGCCGGTACGGATGCCCGCGCTCCGGGACGGCGACCTGCCGCGCCTCGCGGTCGCCGTCCGCGCCGGCGGCGAGACGCTCGGCTCGGTCTGGGTGGTCGACGACGGCACGCTCGCACCCGACGCCGAGGAGACCCTCGCGCAGGGCGCGTCCACGGCGGCACTGCTCCTGCTGCGGGCCCGGGCGGCGCAGGAGCTGGCCCGTCACCAGAACAGCGACCTGCTGCGCCGCCTGCTCGACGGCACGGCGGACCCGTCAACGGCCTTCGACCGCCTGGGACTTGAGGGCGCGGTCCGGGTGGCCGCCTTCGTGCCGGCCGCCGCGAGCCTGCCGGACGCCGAGCAGACCGCCCTGCGCCTGCTGGACGTCGTACGGCTGCAGTGCGAGGCGCGTTACGGGCGGCACGCGTGCGTGCTGGTCGACGGGGTGGTGTACGCGGTCCTTCCCGGCCCGGGCGCGCGTCACAAGCGGCTCGCCGAGGACATCGTGGCGCGGGCCGGGCAGGCGCTGCGGGTGCCCGTGCGGGCGGCGCTGGGCGAGGTGGTGGCCGGGCCGGCGGAGGTCGTGGGGTCGCGGGAGGACGCCGAGCTGGTACTGCGGGTGCTCGGCCCGGACCTGCCGGTGGCGACCGTGGACGAGGTGCGACCGCGGGTGACGCTGCTGCGGCTGACCGAAGTGCTCGGCGAGCGGCGGGAGCTGAGCGCGGGAGCGTGGCGAGGGGTGCTGGCGTACGACGAGCAGCACGGCACCGACTACGCACGCACCCTGGTCAGCTGGTTCGACGCCGGCTGTGACATGGCGGGCGCGGCGAAGCTGCTCGCCGTGCACCCGAACACCTGCCGCTACCGCCTGAAGCAGGCCCAGCAGCAGGTCGGGATCGACCTCGACGACGCCGACGAACGGCTGGTGCTGTGGCTTCAGTTGAGGACGCTGGCGAACCTCAGAGCACCCACTCCCTGACGCCCGCCGCCGCAGCCTGCGGGCAATCGTGCCGCCCAGGGCGGCTCCCGTCCCAAAGAGAGGCGGCACCCCGCACCGCCGGGCTTGCGCACCGCCCTGGCCCGCACCCCCGGCCGCAGCTCAACGCAGGGCTTCGGCAACCTCCCGAGCCGCATCGACCACCCGCGGCCCGACCCGCTCGGGCACCGCGTCGGCCAGCATCACCACTCCGACGCTGCCCTCGACCCCCGTAACGCCGAGGAGCGGCGCCGCGGCTCCACTGGCCCCGGCCTCCAACTCCCCATGGGTCAGCGTGTACCCGGGCTCCCCCACCGGCTTGGCCCGCGCAGCAAGAATCGCCTTGCCGGCGGCCCCCCGGTCCAAGGGGTGCCTGAACCCGGCCCGATAGGCCACGTGATAGTCCGTCCACGTCGGCTCGACGACGGCCACGGCCAGCGCATCCGCCCCGTCCACCAGGGTCAGATGGGCCGTCGCGCCTATGTCCTCGGCCAGCGACCGGAGCGCCGGCAACGCGGCCTCCCGCACCAGCGGATGCACCTGCCGGCCGAGCCTGAGCACCCCCAGCCCGACCCGGGCGCGGCCGCCCAAGTCACGCCGTACGAGCGCATGCTGTTCCAGCGTGGCCAGCAACCGGTACACCACGGTCCGGTTCACGCCCAGTTTGTTGGAAAGCTCGGTGACGGTCAGCCCGTGGTCCGTATCGGCCAGCAGCTTGAGGACACGCAGTCCTCGGTCGAGCGTCTGAGAGGTCTCCGCGGTCACGACGCCCACTCCTCCAAGTGGTGAGGTCGGCGACCTCCGCGCGGCGGTGCGCCACCGAGTCCCGTCGGTGACGCGCAACAGAGGCCGCCGATCGGCCGGCGGCCCGGCCTGTGCCGGGCCGCGTCGCTTCACGGCTGCGCTCCGCGGCGGCGCTGCCACGGGGCGTGTGCGTAGCCGGACAGTAGCGAAGGGAGTTCGCTGAGCGGAAGGCTCGGTCCAGAATCCGGGCACATACGGGGAGGGAGTACCTCCGTATGTCCCGATACGTACGGCGTGAAAGGTCCGGCGCGCAACGACCCTCACTTCATGCGTGTGGCCCACTCCTGCACCTTGGCGATCCGCTGCCGCAGCTGTCCCGCCGTGGCCTCGGCGCTCGGCGGGCCGCCGCAGGTGCGGCGCAGTTCGGTGTGGATGACGCCGTGGGGCTTGCCGCTCTGGTGGACGTACGCGCTGACCATCGTGTTGAGCTGCTTGCGCAGCTCCATCATCTCCTTGTGCGAGACGACCGGGCGCCGCTCGGCGGGCACCTCCAGCAGGTCCGCTTCGGCGTCCGGCTTCTTGCGGCTGTGCGCGATCTGCCGGGCCTGCCGCTTCTGGAGGAGGAGCTGCACCTGATCGGGTTCGAGGAGCCCCGGAATACCGAGGTAGTCCTGCTCCTCCTCACTCCCCGGGTGAGCCTGCATACCGAACTCGGCGCCGTCGTAGAGGACCCGGTCGAAGACGGCGTCGGACTCCAGCGCCTCGAAGGAGAACTCCTCCTGCTCACCGGTGTCCTCGTCCTGCTCCTTGTTCGCCTCCTCCATCTCCTTCTCGGATTCGGCGTACGGGTCCTCCTCGCCCTCCTTCTTCGGCTTGTCGAGGGCGTGGTCGCGCTCGACCTCCATCTCGTTGGCGAAGGTGAGGAGGTCGGGGACGGTGGGGAGGAAGACGGAGGCGGTCTCGCCGCGCCGCCGGGACCGCACGAAGCGGCCGACGGCCTGGGCGAAGAAGAGGGGGGTGGAGATGGTCGTGGCGTACACGCCGACCGCGAGCCGGGGCACGTCGACGCCCTCGGACACCATCCGCACGGCGACCATCCACCGGTCGTTGCTCTCGCTGAACTCGTCGATCCGCTTCGAGGCGCCGACGTCGTCGGAGAGGACGAGGGTCGCCTTGTTGCCGGTGATCTCGCGGATCAACTTGGCGTAGGCCCGCGCGGAGTCCTGGTCGGAGGCGATGACCAGGGCGCCCGCGTCCGGGATGGCTTTCCTGACCTCGGTCAACCGCTGGTCGGCGGCGCGCAGCACGCTGGGCATCCACTCGCCGCGCGGGTCCAGGGCGGTCCGCCAGGCCTGGCTGATCGCGTCCTTGGTCATGGGCTCGCCGAGCCGGGCGGCGATCTCGTCACCGGCCTTCGTGCGCCAGCGCATGTTGCCGCTGTAGGAGAGGAAGATGACGGGCCGCACGACGTGGTCGGCCAGCGCGTTCCCATACCCGTACGTGTAGTCGGCGGCGGACCGCCGGATTCCGTCGTTCCCCTCCTCGTAGGTCACGAAGGGGATGGGGTTGGTGTCGGAGCGGAACGGCGTACCGGTGAGCGCGAGCCGCCGCGTGGCCGGCTCGAAGGCCTCCAGACAGGCCTCGCCCCAGGACTTGGAGTCACCGGCGTGGTGGATCTCGTCGAGGATGACGAGCGTCTTGCGCTGCTCGACGCGGTTGCGGTGCAGCATGGGCCGCACGCCGACACCGGCATACGTCACCGCGACGCCCTGGTAGTCCTTGCCGAGGGGCCCGGCGCTGTACTCGGGATCGAGCTTGATGCCTATCCGCGCGGCCGCTTCCGCCCACTGCTTCTTCAGGTGCTCGGTCGGCGCGACCACGGTCACCTGCTGCACGACGTGGTGGTGCAGCAGCCAGGAGGCGAGCGTCAGCGCGAAGGTCGTCTTGCCGGCGCCGGGGGTGGCAACGGCGAGGAAATCACGCGGCTGCTCCTGGACATACTTCTCCATCGCCCCCTGCTGCCAGGCACGCAGCTTGCTGGCGGTGCCCCACGGGGCGCGGCCGGGGAAGGCGGGAGAGAGATGGTGGGAGTGCGAGGCAGAGCTGGCTGCAGCGGTGGTAGTCACGGTCTCCGTGGGGTGGTCGGGCGGCTCGGCTGGGTATGACAACCGGGCCACCCTACCGGCGGCACGGTGGCGTCAACGCGCGGACAAGGCCGGGCCGCCCGCGGGTGGGACTCACGTCACATCGCGTCGCGCAGCGCTCTCAAACGAACGGCGATCAGCCCAACGTCCTCCAGACCGCCGGACGCCACCTCGATGACGAGCTTGTACGCCTCGTCCTGGTCGACGTCGAGCATCTCGGTGCCGTTGACGTCGAGAAAGACGACGGTGCACATCCACCCCATGCGCTTGTTGCCGTCCACCAGAGGATGGTTCAGGACCAGCGACTGAAGCAGTGCCGCAGCCTTCTCGAAGAGGTCGCTGTACGCCTCCACGCCGAACATCTGCGACTGGGGACGGTGGACGGCCGAGGTGAGCAGACCCAGGTCCCGGACGGCAACCTGCGTCTGCTCCCCGCACGCCAGTTCCGCCAGGTCCAGGACTTCCTGGACCGTGAGGTACTTCATCTATTCCCCCAGCCTCCGCAGCAGATCGGCGTGGCCCGCCGCGTACTTCGCCCCCAGCCGACGGACGGTGGCCCGGTCTGCTTCCTGCTCCAGATACCGGTCGATCGCTTGAAGCACTATGGCGTGCATGCTGCGCCCCTCCTCCTCGGCACGCAGCTTGAGCGCCTCCTGCTGGTCGTCGCGCAGACGAAGGTTCATAGCCATACCACGACGGTACCACTATTGGGGTCACCCTGGTACCGAAACAGCCACGCCCCCTCGTCCTGAAGACCACCATCGAACTCGCCGACCCATTCATGAACGGCGTATGGCAGTCCCGTTGCAGCCCCTGTGTTTCCCTTGAGCCCCCTCCCGGCCCCGCCATACGGTCATCTCACCGAGTTCGGAACGGAGCCCCAACCTCCACCCCGACCCGGCCGTGTGCCCGAGTGGCTTAGGGACTCGCCTGCAAAGCGAGGTACGTGGGTTCAATTCCCGCCACGGCCTCCATGGCCTTCACCAGGCAACGAAAGGGCGGCATCCACTGAGGGTGCCGCCCTCGCCGTGTTCACAGGACCCCGCCCGCCTCGTCCTGGAACGCCTCCGTCCAGTAGTGCCGGCCCGGGTCGGTCGGGATGAGGGTCGGGTCGACGGCCGACAGGGTGTGGAGCATCGTCGTGGCCAGCTGGTCGTAGGCGTCGGTCGTCAGCTCGCCTGCCAGGTCCTCGTCGATGGCCTTCTCGCGGTGCAGGAGCCAGAGGGTGAAGGCCAGGGTGGAGACGTCCGTGTTCAGCGGGTACAGGGTGGCCTCGAGCTCGCTCCAGTTGAGGACCGCGCCTGTTTCGCCGTCGATGACCAGGCTGTGGTCCTCGAGGAGGTGGCCGAGCCGTATCAGGTGAGAAGCCCTGTGCGGGAGCCGGGCGGGATCGAAGCCGTCGGGGCCCTGGTAGGCGTAGTGCTCGGCCAGGGTCGGCAGGGGGACGTCCGTGTCGAGGTGGAAGAGCACGCCGTCCTCGGGCAGGCCGGTATCGCGCAGGAAGCGGCGGGTCGGCTC
Source organism: Streptomyces sp. NRRL S-646 (assembly GCF_000720765.1). Taxonomy (GTDB): domain Bacteria; phylum Actinomycetota; class Actinomycetes; order Streptomycetales; family Streptomycetaceae; genus Streptomyces. Next base: position 103,999 of record NZ_JODC01000015.1, on the reverse strand, counting down.
GTGCGTGAGGGTCGAGGGGAAGTCGACGTCCTCGAAGCGCCAGACCTTGCCGTGGCCGAACTCCCGGTCCAGCAGGCGGGTGGGGAGGTCGAGGGCGAGTCCGCAGGCCGCTCCCGGACCCGCCACCAGGGACAGGGGGCGGATCAGGGCCGCCATCTTCCAGAACGGCGGCACCTCGCCGTTCGCGCCCTCCTCGAACACCGCCAGCAGGTGGCGTGACGCCTCCGCGGCCGCCTTCGGGCCGAAACGGCCGGCGTAGGACGCGAACTGGCCGCGCAGCCCTGCCAGTTCGTCCGCCGCCGCCGCGAACCGCACCAGGGTGCCGAGCGACGGTGCGAGCGGGCGGCTGTCCATCAGGTCGGGGCGGTCGTGCAGGAAGTACGTCGTTGCGATCTCGCCCGTCGCGCCGTCGAGCAGCACCGACTCCGTCTCCAGGCCCCGGGGGTCGAGCAGCGCCCCTATGACCAGCTGGTCCCGCAGCTCCGCCGCCAGGCGGCCGTCGGGGTCGCCGGTGGAGTCCCCGACCGTCCGCAGGCCCTCCCGGCACAGCTCCTCGAAGGTGAACAGGCCGCTGTCGCCCGGCAGTCCGGGCCCCGTCAGCCAGCGGCGCGTCGCTCCGTGCGTGACGTAAGGATCGAGTTGGTCCTCGGTCAGTGTGATCACCGCCGTGGCGGCACTGGTCGTGCTCATTGCATCCCCCGCATGTGCTTCGTCACATGTGCCTCGGCGCATGTGTCTGCTCACAGTCCCCGTGCAGGGCGCGGCCGGGCATGTGCCGTTGCGCCGTACGACTCCGGCAGCCGTTCCCCACTGCTCAGAACAGTACGCCCCGCCACTGACAACGCCCCGGACCACAGGACGCTCAGCGCACCCTCGCCCGTTCCCGCCCCGCGAGGATCGCGTCCACCGTCTCCTCCACGGTCAGCTCCGAGCTGTCCAGCCACAGCCCGAGCCGGGGGGTGTCCGCGCGCAGCGCCCCGTCCAGGTCCTCGACCGACCACGCGCCATAACCCGTCTTCGCCCGCCCCGCCTCCCGCCCGGCCATGGCCTCGGGGCTCGGAGCCAGTACGACGACGAAGAGGGGGCGAGTGCGCACCAGGCCGACGTACGAGCTGAGGTCCTGCCCCAGCACCACGTCCTGGACCACCGCTGTGAACCCGGCCTCCGCGTACCCGTCCGCGGTCGCCGCCGACAGCCGGTACCGCAGCCGGAGCTGCGCCTCGCTCTCGCCGCCGGCCCCGGGGACGTAGTCCTCTCGCCCGGACACGATCATTCGCCGGAAGACGTCCCCACGCACGTGTGCCGCACGCGGCAGCCGCTCGGCCAGCGCCTGCGCGACCGTGGACTTCCCGGCCGCCATCACGCCGGTGATCAGCACCACGCCGCGCATCACACGTCACGCCTCACGGTCTACGTGAAGTACACGCCACCCAGCACGACCGCCAGCGCCGCCACCATGAACACCAGCACCCACACCAGCAACTTGCCGATGCCGGGCGCCGGTTCGTACCGCTGCTCGTCCTCGGGTCCGGTCTCCTGAGTGGTCACCGGTCGGTCACCACGGCGGCCTGTGGTCTTATCGGCAGCCGGTTCACCGGGCGGCCCGTGGCGGCCCGTACGGCGGAGGCGATGGCCGCCGGGGACGTCACCACCGGCACCGCGCTGACCGCCTTCGCGCCGAAGGGGGCGACCACGTCGCGTTCCTCGACGAGCTTGACGATCCGGATGTCGGGCGCGTCCAGGGCGGTCGGCAGGGCATAACCCGTCAGGTCGGGGTGGCGGATCAGCCCGCGCGCGGTGCGCAGGTTCTCCGTCAGCGCGATGCCCACACCCTGGGTGACGCCCGCCTCGATACGGGCGGCCAGCTGGGCCGGGTTGAGGACCCGGCCGACGTCCTGGGCGAGGGCCAGCTCCACGACCCGTACCGAACCGAGCTCGATGTCGACGTCGACGACCGCGCGGATCGCGCAGAACGCCATGCCGACGAAGGCGTCGCCCTGGCCGGCCTCGTTCAGCGGCTCCGTGGGGTGCGGTCTGCACTGGGCCGTGGCCCACAGTTCCTTGCCGTCCATCGCCTCGGTGACGGTGGTCGACAGGACACCGTCGTACGAGGTGATCTTGCCGTCGGTGATCTGGAGCAGCTCGGTCGACATGCCGAACTTGTGGGCCAGGGGCTGCAGAAGCTGCGTGCGGACCATCTTGGCCGCCCGCTCCACTGCGCCGCCCGACACCCACGTGTGGCGGCCGCGGCAGCCCGCGCCGGCCGGCGGCTGGTCGGTGTCGACGGGCGCCACGTGCACCTCGTCGATGCCGAGGGTCTCCTGGACGATCTGGCGGGCCAGTGTGGTGAATCCCTGACCGGTCTCGACGGCCGCGCAGAGCACGGTCGCGACGCCGTCGTGGACCTTGACGGTCGCGGTGGAGACCTCGTCGGCGCCCTCCGCTCCGAGCATGTGCACCATGCCCAGGCCGTAGCCCACGCCCCGCCGCACCGCGCCCGGTTCGCCCGCACCCTCGGGGCCGCCTGGCAGCAGCCACTCGTCCTCGGGGGTGTCCTTGGGCAGCGCGGGGAGCGGGAAGTCACGGACGGCCTGCAACAACTCCGCCACCGGGGCCGGGCAGGTCACCGTCTGGCCCGTCGGGAGTACGTCCCCGGTGGCCAGCGCGTTGCGCAGGCGCAGTTCCGCCGGGTCCATGCCCAGCTTCTTCGCCAGCTTGTCCATCTGGGCCTCGTAGGCGGCGCACACCTGCATCGCGCCCTCGCCGCGCACATGGCCGGAGGGCGGGTTGTTGGTGCGTACGGCCCAGCCCTCGATGAAGGCGTTCGGGACGACATAGGGGCCGCAGGCGAAGCCGACGGCGGCCGCGAGGGCCTCGGAGGACGTATCGGCGTACGCGCCCGCGTCGAGGAGGATCTGCGCCTCGACCTTCACCAGCCTGCCCTCGGCGTCGGCGTGGTGGCGGTAGCGCAGCAGGGTGGGGTGACGGTGGGTGTGCCCCAGGAAGGACTCTTCGCGCGTCGCGGTGAGCTTCACCGGGCAGCCGGTCTTCAACGCCAGCAGGCCCAGCGGGAGTTGGAAGCCCTGGTCCTCGCGGTCGGCCGTCGCGCCGGGGACCCCGGTGACGACGATCTTGACGCGTTCGGGTTCGAGGCCGTAGCAGGCGGCAGCGGTGTCGCGGTCCGCGTGCGGGTCGGTGGAGGCGAGGTACAGCTCGACGCCGCCGTCGGGACGGGGCACCGCCAGGCCGGCCTCGGCGCCGATGGGGGCCGGGTCCTGGCGGCCGATGCGGTACTGGCCCTCGACGACGATCTCGCCGGCCGCGTCCGGGTCGCCGTGGCGCAGCGGGATGTGCCGGATCAGGTTGCCGTCGGGGTGCAGCGGCTCGGCCTCGAAGGCATGCTCGGGGTCGGTCACCGGGTCGAGTACCTCGTACTCGACAATGACGGCCGCGGCGGCCATGCGCGCGGTGTCCGGGTGGTCCGCGGCGACGGCGGCGATGGGCTCGCCGTGGTGGCGCACGACCTCGGAGGCGAACACGGGCCGGTCGGCGTTGCGGCGGCCGTGGCGGGCGGTGCCCGGCACGTCCTCGTGCGTGACGACGGCCCGCACTCCGGGCATCTCGCGCGCGTGGGACGTGTCGATGGACACAATGCGCGCGTGCGGGTGCGGGGAGCGCAGTACGGCGGCCCACAGCAGGCCTTCGGCCCACAGGTCCGCCGCGTACGGGAACGTGCCCTCGGTCTTGGCGCGGGTGTCGGCGGCCGGCAGGGAGGCGCCGAGGCCGTGCGGCAGCTGCTCGGGGGCGGGTGCTGCCTCCGCGGCGGTGGTCGCGGTGGCGGCTTCGTTGCTCACGCCTGGCCTCCGTCCTGTCCGTACGCCTGGTCATGCGGTCCCTGCGGTGCGGGGAACCCGGGTGACTCGAACGCCGACGCGTTGACACCTCCGGCTCCGGGGCCCGCCTGGTGAGGGATACGTGCCTCGTCGCCGTTCTGTTCGGAAGCGTCACCTTCGGAGTGCGCCTCGCGTTCGGCGACGACCTCCTGGACGGCCTCCACGACGCCCCGGTAGCCGGAGCAGCGGCACAGGTTGCCGCACAGGGCCTGGCGGGTCTCCAGCTCGGTGGGCGCCGGGTTGCCCTCCAGCAGGTCGTGCACGGTCATCGCCATGCCGGGCACGCAGAAACCGCACTGCACGGCGCCGCACCGGGCGAGCGCGCGCTGCACGTCCGAGGGCTGCCCGTCGACGGCGAGGCCCTCGACCGTACGGACCTCGCTGCCGGCGGCGGTCACGGCGGGCACCAGGCAGGAGGCCACGAGGCGCCCGTCGACCTGGACATTGCAGGCCCCGCACTCGCCCTGGGAGCAGCCGTCCTTGGCGCCCGCGAGACCGAGCCGCTCGCGCAGCACGTAGAGCAGCGACTCTCCGATCCAGGCGTCCGAGACGGGGCGTTCCACGCCGTTGACGCGCAGGACGTAGGAGGCGAGGGGGTGCTCCTCGCCGGAGGGCGGCGGGGCCTCGTCGGCGGCTTCGGTGTCGGAACCGCCGGGCGCGTCCGGGTCGACCGGAGTGTCTGAAGTGTCCGGGGAGTCGGGCGTGTTGGAGGCGGCGGGTCCAGCCGGCGTCCGCGCGGACGGTGCGGTGCCGTCCGGCCCGGCATCCGCCGCGGCGTCCGCGAGCGGCTCCACGGCCCCCTCAGGCGCCCCTGCGGCCTCCTCGGCACTCTCGGCCGCCCCGGCGGCCTCATCGGGCTCGTGCGCGGGCTGTGAGGCGGCTGTGGCGGATTCGGTCGGCGTCTGCGCGTAGGCGTCGTCGGTCGGAGCCCCGTACTCGTCGGTCTGAGGGCGGGGCTGCCCGGCGGTGTGCGCCCGCGCGGCCTCGGGCTCGTGTGCAGCGGGGTCCTGCTCCACGGGCGCATGGGCGGCGTCGGCGTGCTCGGCAGAGCGGCCGTCGGTGTGGGCCGGAGGCTGCTCGTACGCGTGCCCCGCACCGGCCGGAGTCTCGGCGCCGTGTTCGCGCGCGTGCCCGGAGCCGTCCTCGGGCGCCGTCGGCTCCTCGGTCTGCGGCTGCCCCCAGGGCTGTCCCGCGGCCTCCGCCGCCCAGGGGGCGGGGGCGCCGCCCGGGAGCGTGGCCGGCGGCGTGCCGCCCCACTGCTGCACCAGGGACGACGTGGTGAACTCGCCCGATTCGTCCGGAAGGTCACCCCCGGCCACCGGGATCGACCACTGTCCGGTCACGTCGTGACCCGGCGCGGGGGCGGACTCCTGGGTCGCCGTCTCCCCGAAGTTCCACTGCTGGGTGGCCGCGGGGTTGTACGTGAACCGGTCGCCCGTGGGGTCCTGCGGCACGGCGTTGGGGTCGGGCCACTGGGCGCCGTCGGCGGGCACGGCCCAGTTCCCGGTCGCCGCCGGGTCGGTCCCCGCGGCCGAGCCGGGGTCGGCCGTTATCGGCGGCGGCACATAGCCGTGGCCGGGCGCCGCAAGGGGACTGTCGGCGGAGGCCAGGAGGGCGTCGATGCCCCCTTCGGGGAGTTTCACGAAGGCGGTGGCGCCGTCGTCGTAGTCACCCTGGGGCAGCGGGTCCCAGCGGCCGCCGCCGTGGGGGGTGCCCTCTCCGTGCTGGTCGTCGGTCACGACAGCGCCCTCCCCAGTGCTCGTCGGGCCAGCGCGGCGACGGTGCGCCGCAGGTGCAGTACGGCGGGCGGAAGCTGTTGGACGGTGCCGTCCGGTTCGGGAACGGGGTCGGGGATGCAGGCCGCCGCGACGTACTCCCCGAAGGCGGTCAGCGCCTCCGGGACGATGGTCCGGCCGTTGTCCCAGTCGATGAGCCGGGCGACCCACTGCTCGGCGTCCAGAGGCCTGAGCGGCATCGGCGCTATGGCACCGACGGCGCACCGGACTCCGCGACGGGCGGGGTCGAGGACGAGCGCGACGGACGCGACCGCGCGTCCGGGACCGGTCCGGCCGGTCGCCTTCAGGAAGACCTGCGGCGCGTGCAGCAGCGGCACGCGCACGTACCCGATGAGTTCGCCGGCGCGCAGCATGTCGACCGCGGCCAGCAGGTGCGACACCGGGATCTCCCGGCGGGCTCCGCCCGGGCCCGCGATGATCAGTGTCGCCTCCAGGGCGGCCAGCACCGGCAGCGCGTCCCCGGTGGGGGACGCCGAGGCGATGTTGCCGCCCAGGGTGCCCGCGTTGCGGATCTGCGGCGGGCCCGCCGCGCGCGCGGCGGCGGCGAGCGCCGGGATCAGGGCCGCGAAGTCAGGGCGCCCCATGCGCGCGTGCGTGAGCCCGGCGCCGAGCAGAGCGTGTCCGTCCTGGTACTGCCAGCCGCGGATCTCGCTGATCCTGCCGAGACCGACCAGTGCGGCGGGCCTGAGCTGCCCGGAGTTGACGGCGGCCATGAGGTCGGTGCCGCCGGCCACCGGGACGGCGGCGGGCACGGCGGTGAGTGCCGCCACGGCCTCGTCCAGCGTCGTGGGCAGCGTGACGGCCTGCGCCGCCTGCGGTGCGTGCGTGGTCAAACCGGCTGCCCCTTCCCGCTGCCCCACCTGGTCCCACCTGTGTTGCCGTACGGTACGTGCTGACAGGGCGGACGTGGCAACTCTGGCACATCTTCGCAAGGCCCGAAGACGGGGGTCCGCTAGGAGGCATTCGCCCACTTCACCAGGGAGATGGTCCGTTTTCGTACGGCATCACCGGTGCGCGCGAATTGCCACTCTTCGGTGATGCTTACGACGTTTTTGCCTTACCTGTTCGGGAGCTCACTTACCTGTTCGGGGGCGCCCCGTCCAGCGGCCGCCCGAGCACGCCGGGACGCTTCTGCCACGGCAGTGGCCCGGTCGGCGGCCGGTAGCCCACTCCCAGGGCGTCAAGTCGCCGGTAGTGGGCGGTCATCCGCCGCTCGAAGTCGGCGAAGTCCCGTTCCGCCGGGGCGGGAAGCGCACTCCAGGCCACCTCCGAGAAGGCCGAAAGCCGCGGGTACGTCTGGTAGTCCACCCGTGCGGGGTCCTCCATCACCTCGGTCCACACGTTGGCCTGCGTGCCGAGCACGTGTGCGGCCTGGCCGGGGGTCAACTCCGGTGGAACGGGCTCGAACCGGTAGACGTCCTCCAGGGTCCGCACATGGCCGATCGGCACCGGCTCGTCCTCGCCCGCCGCCTGGCGGTGGTCCAAGTACACGTACTGCTCGGGGCACATGACCACGTCGTGACCGGCCCGGGCCGCGGCGACGCCGCCCCCGTACCCGCGCCAGGACGACACCGCCGCGCCCTGCGCGAGCCCGCCCTCCAGGATCTCGTCCCAGCCGATGAGCCTGCGCCCGCGCGCGGTCAGCCATTTGTCGAAGTGGCCGATGAACCACGCCTGCAACTCGTCCTCGTCCGCGAGCCCGAGCTCCTTGATGCGGGCCTGCGCGGTCGGCGACTGCCGCCACTGGTCCTTGAGGCATTCGTCACCGCCGACGTGGACGAACTCCGAGGGGAACAGGCCGAGGAGTTCCTCGAACACCCCCTCGTAGAAACGCAGGGTGTTGTCAGTGGGGGCGAGTACGTTGGCAGAGATCCCCCAGTTGTCCCAGACGGAGAGGGCGGTGCCACCCTTGACGGATGCAGCGATGACATCGGTGTTGCCGAGTTCCGGATATGCGGCGATGGCGGCCTGCGAGTGGCCGGGTACGTCGATCTCGGGGACGACGGTGATATGCCGCTCGGCGGCGTAGGCGACGATCTCGCGGATGTCGTCCTGGGTGTAGAAGCCACCGTGCGGCTTCTCATCCCACAGGGGTGAGGCCCGGTGGCCGGATTTCGTGCGCGCCCGCCATGAGCCGACCTCGGTCAGCCGCGGGTACCTCTTGATCTCGACGCGCCAGCCCTGGTCGTCCGTCAAGTGGAAGTGGAAGACGTTGAGTTTGTGGGCGGCCATCAGGTCGAGGTGGCGCAGGACGCCTTCCTTCGGCATGAAGTGCCGGGCGACGTCGAGCATGAGTCCGCGCCAGCGGAAGCGGGGAGCGTCCTCGATCGTGAGGTGCGGCACGGCCCAGGTGCGGTCGCGGTCGAGCGGTGCCCTGCGGTGGGCATCGGGGCCGAGGAGCTGCCGCAACGTCTGGGCGCCCCAGAAGACACCGGCCGCGCTGCCGCCCTCGATGAGGACGCCGTTCCGGTCGCTGACGAGGCGGTACTCCTCGGGACCGAGCTCCGGGTCGAGCCGGAGCGCGATGCCGTCGCCGTCGGTCTCGTCGAGTTCCCGGCCCTCCCGCAACGGCACCCCGGTGGCCTGCCACAGGACGGTGCGCAGCCAGCGGCCGACGCCCTCCGTCGCCGTACCGGCGCAGAGCCGGGAGTGCGCCGTCAGCCGCACTTCGCCGGCAGCGGCGGCGACGCTGCGGGGCGCCGGAATCAGTTCCGTCTGTGAAGTCACGTCAGTCCTTTACCGCTCCGCCCGGCCCGGACGCCGGCCGTCGCTGTGCGAGTACGAGGAACACCAGCACCGGAACCGTCATCATCGCGGAAGCGGAATCGTGTCCCGTCGCGAAAGCGGAACGCCGCTCCTGTCGCAGGTTCCACGCCTAGGTCCGGGCCGTCGGCGCCTCTGACACGACCGAGGCCCCGAAGACGCGCCGAAACGCGCCCCGGGGCCTCGCGAAGCTCGAGCCGGAGGCGGCCTCACCTGCCTCGGGCCGAGGGCAGGACTACTTGTCGCCGTCCTTGCCCTTGTCGCCGCCGGCGCCCATGGACTCGTAGATCTCCTTGCACATGGGACACACCGGGTACTTCTTCGGGTCGCGGCCGGGCACCCACACCTTGCCGCACAGCGCCACGACGGGGGTCCCGTCGAGTGCGCTCGCCATGATCTTGTCCTTCTGGACGTAGTGGGCGAAGCGCTCGTGGTCGCCGTCGCCGTGGGACACCTGTGGCGTCGGCTCTACGAGGGTCCCCGTACCAGTCCCGCGCTCGGGCTCAAGAGTGCTCATAAGTGCCAAGGGTACTGAAGGTCACACGGATCAGTTCAGCGATGGGTCGTCCGCATACGTGGCCACCATCGCCAGTTCGTTGCGCTGGCGGCGCAGCACCTCGCGCCAGAGTCTTTCCGGGGACGGCGAGGAGACGTCGCCGGGCTCGGACTCGACCACGTACCAGGCGCCCTCGACCAGCTCGTCCTCCAGCTGACCGGGGCCCCAGCCGGCGTATCCGGCGAAGATCCTCAGGGACCCGAGAGCCGAGGCCAGCAGCTCGGGCGGTGCCTCCAGGTCGACCAGACCGATCGCGCCGTGCACTCTGCGCCAGCCCAGCGGCGCCCCGTCGACGGTCGCGCCGCCAGGGATGACGGCGACCCCCAGGGCCGAGTCCAGGGACACCGGGCCGCCCTGGAAGACGACGCCGGGTTCACCCGCGAGGTCCGCCCAGCCCTCCAGGATGTCGCCGACGTCCACCGGGGTGGGACGGTTGAGGACGACACCGAGGGAGCCCTCCTCGTCGTGGTCGAGAAGGAGCACCACCGCACGGTCGAAGTTCGGGTCCGCCAGGGCGGGCGTTGCCACGAGCAACCGCCCTGTGAGCGAGGACACCTCGGTCATGGCAGACATGATCCCGCATCTTGCCTCCGCGTGGGGAGGCAATGGCGGTTAGCGGGTGAATGCAGCTCAGGGAGGAATGAAGCACCCTGGGCGCGCCCGAGGGCCGGTGACCCCATGTGCCCACCAGGGAACGGTTCGTGTTGTGACACAGCTATGACGTAGCTGGGCCGTCCTTGGGCTTACAGAAGGGGGGTGGGCGGCGATTACCCTTTCCCTTCTGGCCCCTGCCCCACTCATCGGAACGCGAGATACATGACCGTCAACGACGATGTCCTGCTTGTCCACGGCGGAACCCCGCTGGAGGGCGAGATCCGTGTCCGCGGTGCGAAGAACCTCGTACCGAAGGCAATGGTCGCCGCCCTGCTGGGCAGTGAACCGAGTCGACTGCGCAACGTTCCGGACATCCGGGACGTTCGTGTCGTACGCGGACTGCTGCAGCTGCACGGCGTGACGGTCCGTCCGGGTGAGGAACCGGGCGAGCTGGTGATGGACCCGTCCCACGTGGAGAGCGCGAACGTCGCGGACATCGACGCGCACGCGGGTTCCAGCCGTATCCCGATCCTGTTCTGCGGTCCGCTGCTGCACCGCCTCGGCCACGCGTTCATCCCGGGTCTCGGCGGCTGCGACATCGGCGGCCGGCCGATCGACTTCCACTTCGAGGTGTTGCGGCAGTTCGGCGCGACGATCGAGAAGCGGGCGGACGGCCAGTACCTGGAGGCGCCGCAGCGGCTGCGCGGTACGAAGATCCGGCTGCCGTACCCGTCCGTGGGCGCGACCGAGCAGGTGCTGCTCACGGCCGTCCTCGCGGAGGGCGTCACGGAGCTCTCGAACGCGGCCGTGGAGCCGGAGATCGAGGACCTGATCTGCGTCCTGCAGAAGATGGGCGCCATCATCGCGATGGACACCGACCGCACCATCCGCGTCACGGGTGTGGACCGGCTCGGCGGCTACAACCACCGCGCGCTCCCGGACCGTCTTGAGGCCGCCTCGTGGGCGTCCGCGGCGCTGGCGACCGAGGGCAACATCTACGTCCGCGGCGCGCAGCAGCGCTCGATGATGACGTTCCTGAACACCTACCGGAAGGTGGGCGGTGCCTTCGAGATCGACGACGAGGGCATCCGTTTCTGGCACCCCGGCGGCCAGTTGAAGTCCATCGCGCTCGAAACGGACGTGCACCCGGGCTTCCAGACGGACTGGCAGCAGCCGCTGGTGGTCGCGCTGACGCAGGCGACGGGCCTGTCGATCATCCACGAGACGGTCTACGAGTCCCGCCTCGGCTTCACGTCCGCGCTGAACCAGATGGGCGCTCACATCCAGCTGTACCGCGAGTGCCTGGGCGGCTCCGACTGCCGCTTCGGGCAGCGCAACTTCCTGCACTCGGCCGTCGTCTCGGGCCCGACGAAACTCCAGGGCGCCGACCTGGTCATCCCGGACCTCCGCGGCGGCTTCTCGTACCTCATCGCCGCTCTGGCGGCCCAGGGCACGTCCCGCGTCCACGGCATCGACCTCATCAACCGGGGCTACGAGAACTTCATGGAGAAGCTCGTCGAGCTCGGCGCGAAGGTGGAGCTGCCGGGCAAGGCGCTCGGCTGACACACGTACGCCGATGGGGCGGTCACCCGGACTCGGGTGACCGCCCCATCGGCGTTGCGCTGAGCGCCCTGAAAGGGGCGCGGGGCCGTATCTGCATGCGGCTACCGCCGCGCGGGCGCGACCAGCCACGGTCGTCCCGACGGCCGAGAAGCGGCCCTCAGCCCGGCGCTCGAAGCGGAGCGCTACTTGCCCTTCGCGGCTTCCTTCAGCTTGCTGCCCGCGGAGACCTTGACGCTGTAGCCGGCCGGGATCTGGATCGGGTCGCCGGTCTGCGGGTTGCGCGCGGTGCGAGCGGCACGGTGAGTGCGCTCGAAGGTCAGGAAGCCGGGGATGGTGACCTTCTCGTCGCCCTTGGCGACGATCTCGCCGACGGTCTCGGCGAACGCGGCCAGCACGGCGTCGGCGTCCTTGCGGGTCACCTCGGCGCGGTCGGCCAGCGCGGCCACCAGCTCACTGCGGTTCATGTTGTTACTCCCGTGTTCTTCTTGCCGTTTGAGGCGTGCCACGCGGCGGAGCCGCATATCGGGCACGGTGAAGCCGATGCTGCCAGGGTCCTCGGAGAGGCCCCGGGCCCGGGTCCGTGGTCAGACCCCTCGCGCCCAGGGACGCATCCTGCCCCTACCTGCGGCGCGAAAGCCAATCCGGCACCCGCAGGAGTCGTGAGAACACCCTTGGGAGTCACACGAAAAGAGGGCCGGAGCCTGGCCGACACGATAAACGCCGACCAGGAGGGTCAGGTTCCACGACGCGCCGGTGCAAGGCCTTGCCGTGGCGATCCTCACAGCCTACGAAAAAGCCCTTGCAAGCACTTACGACCCTGCCGCAGCCTTCGCCGCTTCCCGCACCGCACCGGCCACCGCGCCCGCGACCTTGTCGTTGAAGACGCTCGGGATGATGTAGTTCGGGTTCAGCTCGTCCTCGGTCACCACGTCCGCGAGGGCGGTCGCGGCGGCCAGCATCATCTCGGTGTTGACCGTGCGGGACTGGGCGTCCAGCAGACCGCGGAAGACGCCCGGGAAGACCAGCACGTTGTTGATCTGGTTCGGGAAGTCGGAGCGGCCGGTGGCCACAACGGCCGCCGTCTGGCGGGCGATTGCCGGGTCCACCTCGGGGTCGGGGTTCGCGAGCGCGAAGACGATGGCGCCGTCGGCCATGGCGGCCACGTCGTCGCCGTCGAGGACGTTCGGGGCGGAGACGCCGATGAAGACGTCGGCGCCGCGCACGGCCTCCTTGAGGGTGCCGGTCAGGCCCTCCGGGTTGGTGTTGTCGGCGATCCAGCGCAGCGGCGAGTCGGCCGCGGCCTCCCGCAGGTCCTCGCGGCCGGTGTGCACGACGCCGTGGATGTCGGCGACGACGGCGTTCTTGACGCCCGCGGCCAGCAGCAGCTTGAGAATGGCCGTACCGGCCGCGCCGGCGCCGGACATGACGACCCGGATGTTCTCAATTGCCTTGCCGGTGACGCGAAGTGCGTTCGTGAGGGCGGCGAGAACGACGATCGCGGTGCCGTGCTGGTCGTCGTGGAAGACGGGGATGTCGAGGGCCTCGCGCAGGCGCGCCTCGATCTCGAAGCAGCGGGGCGCCGAGATGTCCTCGAGGTTGATGCCGGCGAAGCCCGGGGCGATCGCCTTCACGATCTCGACGATCGCGTCGGTGTCCTGGGTGTCGAGGCAGAGCGGCCAGGCGTCGATGCCGGCGAACCGCTTGAAGAGGGCCGCCTTGCCCTCCATGACCGGGAGGGCGGCCTTCGGGCCGATGTTGCCGAGGCCCAGCACGGCCGAGCCGTCCGTCACGACCGCAACGGAGTTGCGCTTGATGGTGAGGCGGCGGGCGTCCTCGGGGTTCTCGGCGATCGCCATGCAGACACGGGCCACACCCGGCGTGTAGATCATGGAGAGGTCGTCACGGTTGCGGATGGGGTGCTTCGACGCCATCTCGATCTTGCCGCCGAGGTGCATCAGGAACGTACGGTCGGAGACCTTGCCGAGGGTGACGCCCTCGATGCCGCGCAGCTGCGTGACGATCTCGTCGGCGTGGGCGGTGGAGCTCGCCGCGATGGTGACGTCGATGCGGAGTTTCTCGTGGCCGGAGGCGGTCACGTCGAGGCCGGTCACCGAGCCTCCGTGGGACTCTACGGCCGTGGTGATCTGGGAGACCGCGGTTCCGCTCGCGGGCACCTCCAACCGGACCGTAATGGAGTAGGAGACGCTGGGCGCCGTTGCCATGGCCGACTTCCTCTGCTTTCACCGTGACGCTGGGTATGCCGTCCGATGGTCGCACCTACTGCCGAGTAGGCGTTAGCCGCTCCGGATTGCGATCGTTTTGTTCACAGCGAAAGAGGCCCGCGTCACATGGTGACGCGGGCCTCTCGCAAGTCAAGTGGCACCGACCCGCCATGCTCGCCTCGCGGCAAGTGGTCGCTCGTAGCGACGAAGGTTGGGCCCGGGGGCTTGGATCGGGCCGGTGCCACACCCAGGCTAACAAACAGATCCCGTAAGGCCATTCCCGTACCGAGAGTTCATCCGGTTCTTAACTTTGATGGAGCAGGGGCTAGTCCCGGAGCAGGTCGGGCACGGCGTTCGCGTCCGGCTCGTCCCGGTCGGACGAGACGATGGTCAGCTGCTGGGTCGCGCGGGTGAGGGCGACGTACAGCACGCGCAGGCCGGCCGGGGACTCGTCGGCGATCTCCGCGGGCGAGACGACGACCGTCGCGTCGTACTCCAGGCCCTTCGCCTCCAGGCTGCCGAGGGCCACCACCCGGTCGCCGAGCCCGGCGAGCCAGCGGGCGGCCTCCTCGCGGCGCTGCATGGCGACGACGACGCCGACCGTGCCGTCGACGCGGTCGAGGAGACGGGCGGCCTCCTCGCGGACGGACTGCGCGAGGGAGTCCCGTACGACGGAGAAGCGGGGCTTCACGCCGGTCGACCGTACGGCCGACGGGGACTTGGCGCCCGGCATGGCGAGGGCCAGCACCTTGGAGGCGAGCTCGGCGATCTCGGCCGGGTTGCGGTAGTTGACGGTGAGCTCGAAGCGGCGGCGGGGGCGGGTGCCGAGGGCCTCGTCCCTGGCCTCGGCCGCCTCGTCGACGTCGGACCAGGAGGACTGGGCCGGGTCGCCGACGACCGTCCAGGTGGCGTGCCGGCCACGGCGGCCGACCATGCGCCACTGCATCGGCGTGAGGTCCTGGGCCTCGTCGACGATGACGTGGGCGTACTCGGTGCGCTCCTGGGCGAGTCGCTCGGCGCGCTCGCGCTGCGACTCCTCGCGCGTCGGCATCAGCTCCTCCAGACCGGTGAGCTGGTCGAGCGGGTCCAGGTCGCGCTTCTTCTTCGGGCGGGCCGGGGTGCCGAGGATCGACTGGAGCTCGTCGAGCATGGCGATGTCGTGCACGGAACAGCCGTCGCGTCTGAGTGAGCGGGCGACCCTGCGGACCTCGCCGGGGTTGAGGATCCGGCGGGCCCAGCGGCCCAGGCGGCGCTCGTCGGACATGGCGGCGAGGACGGTCCTGGGCGTGAGCTCGGGCCACCAGGCGTCCAGGAAGGTGAGGAAGACGTCCTCGCTCGACACGTCCTCGTCGAAGGAGGACCGCAGTTCGGCCGCCAGCTCCGGGTCGGTGTGCCGGCCCGCCGCGCCGGACTTCGCCCACAGGGCGTCGAGGAGCAGCTTGCGGGCACGGGGGCGCAGCAGGTTCACGGGCGCGGTGCCGCTGAGCACGGCCTGGCGGATACGGCCCAGCTCGGCGACCTCCAGTTCGAGACGGCGGCCGAAGGCGACGACGCGGAGCCGGGTGGGCGGGCCGGTCGGAGCATCGGCGGACCCGTCCGTGTCGTCCTCACCGAAGGCGAGCTGACCGGAGGCGGAGGCTGCGCGTCCGGAATCGGCGGTCGAGCGGGCGCCGCCGCCCGGCCCCAGCTCCAGTGCTCCGCGCGCCGCCTTCCGCAGGACCTTGAGCATGCGGTGCGAGCCCTTGGCGCGGGCCGTGGACGGGGAGTCGTACAGCGTTGCCTCGGCGCCGTCGACGAGCGAGCCGATCGCACGGATGGCGACCTGGCCCTCCTCGCCGAGGGAGGGCAGGACACCCTCGGTGTAGGCGACGAGCAGGGGGGTCGGGGAGACGATCAGGATGCCGCCCGCGTACCGGCGCCGGTCCTGGTACAGGAGGTAGGCGGCGCGGTGGAGTGCCACGGCCGTCTTGCCCGTGCCCGGCCCGCCCTCGACATACGTCACCGAGGCTGCGGGCGCGCGGATGACCAGGTCCTGTTCGGCCTGGATGGAGGCGACGATGTCCCGCATGGTGTGGCTGCGGGCCTGGCCGAGGGCGGCCATCAGGGCGCCGTCGCCGATGACGGGCAGTTCGTGGCCGTCGAGGGAGGCCTTGAGCTCGGGGCGCATCAGGTCGTCCTCGACGCCGAGCACCTTGCGGCCCTTGGAGCGGATGACGCGGCGGCGCACGACCCGGCCGGGGTCGACGGGGGTGGAGCGGTAGAACGGGGCGGCGGCGGGCGCCCGCCAGTCGATGACGAGCGGCGCGTAGTCGGAGTCCAGGACACCGATCCGGCCGATGTGCAGGGTCTCGGCGATGTCGGCGGTGTCGTCGTCCCGCACGGCACCCTCAGCAGGCTCCACGGCGGTGTAGGCGCCGTCGGGCCCCTTCTTGCCGTCCTTGCCGAGCAGCAGGTCGATCCTTCCGAAGAGGAAGTCCTCGAACTCGTTGTTGAGCCGGTTGAGATGGATACCCGCCCGGAAGACCTGTGCGTCCCGCTCGGCGAGGGCGCCGGGCGTGCCGACCTGACCGCGCTTGGCCGCGTCGTTCATCAGGAACTCGGCCTCGTGAATCTTCTCCTCGAGACGGTGGTACACCCGGTCGAGGTGTTCCTGTTCGACGCTGATCTCTCGGTCGCGTACTGAGTCGTGATCCGAGCCGACGGCGGTTTCCTGTTGAGCCTGAGCGGCCACCGGGCCCCCTTCTGACGTGCATGGCAGCCGTCAACCGTACGCGAAGGGGACCCGGCAAAGCTACGTAAGCTGCGCGTCGATCTCTACGAGAACTACGCGTCGATCTCTACGAGCTTCTTGCCCTGGAAGGTCATGACCTCGAAGTGGTCGATCTCATTGGGCTTGAAGGCCGCGCCACCCTGGGCGTAGAGCGGTTCCTTCGCCTCCTCGGTCTTGCCGTTCGGGATGCCGTAGCCCCACTTCGGGACCGACCAGGAGGACATGGTCTCGCGCTCGCCGTTCTTGCCGACGGCGATGAGCGAGCACTTCAGCGGGCCCTTGACGTTGCTGAGCTCGACGACGCCCCAGGTGCCCCAGTCCTTCTGCTCCATCGCCACGGTCGCCTTGACCTTGGTCGACGCGTCCGTGTTCGAGACCTTGTCGGAGATGGTGCCGAAGGCCGCCTTGGCGCCGGCCGCCAGCGGTGTGGCGGTGGTGCCCGAGTCGCTGCCGCCGTTGACGGCCATGACCGCCAGCGGGCCGCCGATGATCAGCGCGGCCGCGGCCGCCACCAGGTAGAAGCCCTTGCGGCGCTTCTGCGCCCGGCGTTCGGAGACCTCGTCGACCAGCTTCTCCGCGAGCCGCGGGCTGGGCCTGGCGGACAGGGACTCCCCGATAGCGGGCGAACCGGTCCCGGGCAGGTCCGCGAGGGCGGCGAGCATCGGCTCCATCCCGGCCAGCTCGTCGAGCTGCTGGGCGCACCACTCGCAGGTGGCGAGGTGTGCCTCGAAAGCCGTTGCCTCGGCGTCGTCGAGGATGCCGAGAGCGTAGGCGCCGACCGTTTCATGCTCGCTCGGGCCCGGAGATCCCATCATGGAGCCAGACATACCCGAACCACCTGTACCGAATCCCTGGTTTCCCCCGTAAACACTCATCACGCCGTCACCCCCCGCTCCTCCAGTGCCAGCTTCATCGACCGCAGGGCATAGAACACCCGAGACCGCACCGTGCCACTGGGAATGCCCAGCGTCTCGGCCGCCTCATTCACCGTACGTCCCTTGAAATACGTCTCGACGAGCACCTCCCGGTGGGCCGGGGTCAGGTCGTCCAGCGCGTCCGACAGCGTCATCAACCACAGCGCCTTGTCGATCTCGTCCTCCGCGGGGATGACCTCCAGCGGCGACGGATCGACCTCCTGCGGCCGGGCCTGCCGGCTGCGGTGGCCGTCGATGACGATGCGGCGCGCAACCGTCACCAGCCAGGGGCGTACCGATCCGGTCGCTCGATTGAGCTGACCGGCGTTCTTCCAGGCACGGATTAGCGTCTCCTGAACCACGTCCTCGGCACGCTGCCGGTCTCCGGCGACCAGCCGGAGTACGTACGCAAGGAGAGGTCCGGCGTGCTCGCGATAGAGGGCACGCATCAGCTCCTCATCTGGTTCCGAGGGCTGGGACATGCGATGTCGGGCCCTCGATCCACGTTCATTGGCCACGACGGAATCCTTGCGCACGCCCACCTCCGATGTCCGGGGGTTCCCCCAGTCGGTCGCTCGTCCACGGGTACGGATGTGGGCCGTGTCATGTTCAACGTGAGATGACAGTTTTCTTCTGAGTGACGTGACGAGGGGGACATGGGTGCACATTCCCACCTCGCGATCTTTACATTTCCGCCACATTGGCGAGATCGCAACCGCTGCCATGTCACGGATGAGGTAAACGGTGTGTAATCGAAATCACTTCGACAGCCCGTTCACAGAAGCCGCATACCGGACGTCAGGCGCGCGCCAGAGCCGCCCGCCGACGGTGCCGGGCCACCCTTTCGCGGTTCCCACAGACCTCACTGGAGCACCAGCGCCTCCTGCGCCCCCGGGACGAATCCACGTAAACGATCGGGCAGTTGTCCCCTTCGCACTGCCGCAGACCGGCCCGCGCGACAGGGTCGGTGAGGAGCTCCACGGCATCCCGCGCGATCGCACCGAGCAGCGCCGCACACTCGGGCGGGCCGTCCAACTCGCGTACGAGCGAGCCGTCCTCGCCCCGCACGGCGCGTGGGGCGGGAGGCGAGACCAGCGCCGTCTCGTTCACGCGGGCGAGCGCGATGTCGTACGACGGCCGGAGCACTGTCGGCTTAAGTCCTCCGTGCACCAACTGCCCGATCTGTCCGCGCAGTTCACGGAAGCCGACCAGCCATGACGGGTCGGCGTGGGTCAGCGGGGTGGTCTCGGGGACCAGTCCTGCCCCGGTGATCCAGGCGCACAGCACCTCGAGGGAGTCGAACCGTTCCTCGGGGTGGGTGGTGGCGAGGAGGTCGAGACAGATCCGACCCGCGTCGAACCGCAGCTCGTACGCGACCGTGGCCGTACCCAGTGCCATGTGCCTGTCACCGCCTGGCTCGGGAACCTGAGGGCTGAAGCAACCGATCCCTCTTACAGTGCCTTCCCGCTCGCGCGGCCGGAACCCCTCGTACCGGCGGTGCAGGAGGTGGCGGGTGGACGCGCGCTTATGCGGCTGCGCTTCTCGGCGATGTTCCGGCCACGCCGCCGTCCGTTGACTGGAGGACATGACAACCCACAGCAGGAGCACGGGATTCGTACTGGGTGCGGCCACGGTCGCGATGGGCCTGATCGCCGGGGTCTACTACATCTTCGCGTGCTGCGTGATGCCGGCGCTGGCCCGCAGCGACGACCGGGTCTATGTCGAGGTCATGCGGAACATCGACGACGTGATCCAGAACCCGGTGTTCTTCGTCGGCTTCATGGGAGCGCTGCTGCTGACTGCGGTGTCCTCGTGGCAGCTGCGCGGGCAGCCGTACCGCTGGTGGGTGTGGGCGGCCCTGGCGGCCTACGCGCTCGGCTTCCTCACCACGGTCGCCGTCAACATCCCGCTCAACAACGACCTGGCGGACATGAAGGATCCGACGGCGGCACGGGAGCACTTCGAGCATGCGTGGGTGGCGTGGAACGTCGTACGGGCGGTGCTGTCGACGGTGGCGCTGGGGTGTTTGGTGCGGGCGCTGGTGCTGTACGGCCGGGTCACGAGCGGCACTTCTCAGCGCCGGTCAGTGCCCCTCAGCCCGTCGTGGGGGTCCCCCCGCTCGAGCGAAGCCGAGAGTGGGGGAGTTTGAGGACGAGGCCGTTCAGGCCGAAAGCGGGGGTCCGGGGGCGGCAGCCCCCAGCACTACGTGTCCGCGTACTTCGCGTCGGCGGCGGGATCGAGCGCCAGCCGATACCCCCGCTTCACCACCGTCTGGATCAACTTCGGCGCACCGAGAGCAGTCCGCAGCCGAGCCATCGCGGTCTCCACCGCATGCTCGTCGCGCCCGGCCCCGGGCAGCGCCCGCAACAGCTCGGCCCGGGCCACCACCCACCCCGGCCGCCGCGACAGCGCCCGCAGCAGCGACATCCCGGCGGGCGGTACGGGCTTGAGGTCGCCGTCGACGAGGACCGCATGGCCGCGGATCTCCACCCGGTGCCCGGCGATGGGCAAGGAACGCGCCCGGTTCGGAAGCTCCTGGCACAGCAGCTGGACCAGGGGACCGAGCCGGAAGCGTTCGGGCTGGACCGTGTCGACGCCATGGGCCTGCAGCGGCAGCGCGGTGACCGGTCCGACGCAGGCCGGCAGGACGTCGTGGTGGAGGGCGGCGAGCAGCTCGGGCAGCAGCCCGCGCTTCTCGGCCCGGTTGAGCAGCGACGCGGCGGCGGGCGCGCTGGTGAAGGTGATCGCGTCCAGCCCGCGGGAGACGGCGGCATCCAGCAGCCGGTCCAGCGGCGCCAGGTCCTCCGGCGGCATCCACCGGTACACCGGAACCCCGACGACCTCCCCTCCGGCGGCCCGCAGCGACTCCACGAAGCCCGGCAGCGGCTCACCGTGCAGCTGTACGGCGATACGGCGCCCGTCGACGCCCTCCTCCAGCAACCGGTCCAGCACCTCGGCCATGGACTCGCTCGACGGCGACCACTCCTCGGTCAGCCCGGCGGCCCGTATCGCGCCCTTGACCTTGGGCCCGCGCGCCAGCAGTTCCACGTGCCGCAGCCGGTCGAGGAGCGGCTCGCCGAGCCCCCACCCCTCGGCGGCCTCGACCCACCCCCGGAACCCGATGGCGGTCGTCGCCACCACCACGTCCGGTGCCTGGTCGATCAGGTCCTTCGTCGCCGCCAGCAGTTCGCTGTCGTCGGCGAGCGGCACGATGCGCAGGGCGGGTGCATGCAGGACGGCGGCTCCCCGTCGCTGCAGCAGCGCGCCCAGCTCGTCGGCCCGGCGGGCGGCGGTCACGCCCACGGTGAATCCTGCCAGGGGGCTCTGCCGGCCCGCGTCTTGTCGCTGCTGTTCGTCGTACATGGCTCTCGTCCCGAAGAGTCGTCGTACATGCAGTACGGCGGTACTGCCTGGCATGCCGATCGAGCCTGTCAACGGTCCGTGACAGGCTCGGTTCGGCTTCATGTCGCTGGTGTTACGTCACACCTCTGCGTAGCTGAGCTGCGGCTTCGCCTCGGCGGCGGCCTCGGACTGCGCCGCCGCGGCCGGGCGTCGAAGGTATACGGCCCAGGTCACCGCGAAGCAGAGGGCGTAGAAGGCGAGGAAGATGACGAAGGCGCCGGTGCCCGACCCGTTGGTGAGGAAGGACTGGCGGAAGGCCATGTTGATGCCGACTCCGCCCAGCGCGCCCACCGCGCCGATGAGCCCCATGGAGGCACCGGAGAGCCGGCGGCCGTATGCAGCGGCCTCCTCACCCTCCAGCCCCTTGGCGAGGGCCTTTGTCTGGAAGATTCCGGGGATCATCTTGAACGTGGAGCCGTTGCCGAGCCCGCTGAGCACGAACAGCACCACGAAGACGGACACGAACAGCGGCAGCGACTTCTGCATGCTGGCGAAGATCAGGAGACCGGTGGCGGCGGCCATGGCGACGTAGTTGTAGAGGCTGATCTTCGCGCCGCCGTACTTGTCGGCGAGCCAGCCGCCCACGGGCCTGATCAGCGAGCCGAGCAGCGGGCCGATGAAGGTGAGGTACGCGGCCTGCAGCGGCGTACGGCCGAACTGGACCTGGAGCACCTGGCCGAAGGCGAAGGCGTATCCGATGAACGACCCGAACGTCCCGATGTAGAGGAAGGACATGATCCAGGTGTGCGCGTCCTTCGCGGCGTCCTTGGCGGCGCCGGTGTCGTTCTTCACGGACGCGATGTTGTCCATGAACAGGGCGGCGAGGACGGCGGCGACGAGGATCAGCGGGATGTAGATCCCGAGCAGTACGCGCGGCCCGCCGCTCGCGCCGATGATCGCGAGGGCGACCAGCTGGATGACCGGCACGCCGATGTTGCCGCCGCCCGCGTTGAGGCCGAGCGCCCACCCCTTCTTACGGAGCGGGAAGAAGGCGTTGATGTTGGTCATCGAGGAGGCGAAGTTTCCGCCGCCGATGCCGGCCAGCAGGCCGATCCAGAGGAAGGTGTCGAAGGACGTGCCCGGCTTCATCACCGCGAACGCGGCGATCGTCGGGATGAGCAGCAGGCTGGCCGAGATGATCGTCCAGTTCCTGCCACCGAAGATGGCGACGGCGAAGGTGTAGGGGACGCGGACGACGGCGCCGACCAGGGTGACCATCGAGGTCAGCAGGAACTTGTCGGCCGGGGTGAGCCCGTACTCCGGGCCCATGAAGAGCACCAGCACGGACCACAGGGTCCAGATCGAGAACCCGATGTGCTCGGAGAGGACGGAGAAGAACAGGTTCCGCTTGGCGATCTTCTCTCCGGTCTCGTTCCAGAAGGTCTCGTCCTCGGGATCCCACTGCTGGATCCAGCGGCCTCCCCTGCTGGGTGCGGGGGCTGTGCTAGGGGCTGTCATGACGCCTCCACGGTGCTCCGGGGCTCGGTCGTGCTCGGGGGCAGATGAGCGGTGATGAGTCCCGAAGGTAGGGAGGCAGCGTTTCCGGCCTGTGGCACCGGGTGACCGGAAAGGAACTTTGCTCTCACCCCGGCCGGGGACGGGATGAGAGGTAGTGCGTCGGTAGGTTACGAACGGCTCCCGACGCGGGAGCAGCTCCCTGTGAAGGCGACGTCACCTACCGCGGCGGTCGACGGCCGTCAGATCGATCTCGATGTCGAACGGCACGGAGACCTTGAGCCTGTCGTGGAAGATGCCGGTGAGGCCGTAGGACTTGGTCGCCGGGTCGAGCTCGTAGACGTACACGACGGGGAAGCCCCTGTCCTCGTCCTGCTCGACCCGCCAGAAGTGCGGAACGCCTGCTGCCGCGTACTTGCGGGGCTTGACCTCGCGGTCGCGCTCCAGGGAATCGGCGGAGACGACTTCGACGGCGAGGATGACGTCCTCGGGCTTGTACCAGGTCTGGTCGGGTCCGGTGTTCGCCTCCAGGAGGAGGACCAGGACGTCCGGTTCAGGCCGGTTCTTCGCATCCAGCGTGACCGTCATCTCCCGCATGACATCCAGGTGATCCGGCACTTGTCCGAGAAGAGTGTTCTCGAGCAGGCGCATGCACCGAGTGTGGAATGCGGTCTGCGGGCTTCTGAAGACGAGACTCCCGTCGATCAACTCCGTGTGCGGGGGGAGGCCCGGAATGCGGTCGAGGTCGTCCGCGGTCCAGCCTTCGGCGGGCGGAATCGGCCAGCGGTACGCCGGCTCGTCGTCCAGCCCGTCGTCGGATGCTGCGCTCATCGGTGCTCCCATGGGACGGAGTCTCGACTGTCGGTTCAGCGTACTGAGGGGCAATGACGGCGCCTCACCTCAATGAGTGATCCGAATGCGACTCCGCCGTGCCCTCCGCGATCGCCCCGGGTTTCGTATGGAGGATCGCGCGGGCCTGGTCCGCCGCGCGGACGAGGCTCTCGGAGACGAAGTCGAGGAAGCGGGCCATGTTCTCCAGGCGGGTGGCGGCCGGGGTGCCGGATCCGAGGACGGGGACGCCCTGCCGTGCGGTGTCGGCGACCTGGGCGGTGCCGCGGGCGCTGGCCATCATCGCTTCGTACATGATGTCGTCGTCGATGACGTAGCGCTCACGGCGGCGGGTGTCGCGTTCCCGGCGGATCATTTCCTGGCCCTCGAGGAACGCGACGGCCTTGGAGATGGACGCCGGGCTGACCTGGAGTCGCTGGACCAGTTCGGATGCGGTGAGGCTGCCCGCGTCGCTGATGGTGAGACAGGCCATCACTCGCGCGGCCATCGTGGGCGTGCCCGACTGTATGAAGACGGTGGTGAGCGTCTCCTCGTACTCGCGTACGGCCTCGGCGTCACGTCCGTGGGACTGCGGCAGCGCCTCCGGCCCCCGGGGCGCGGTCTGCCTGCGGCGGTGGGCGCGGCGTTCGGTGGCGCGGTGGGCGATCTCGGCGCGGTAGGCGGTGGGGCCGCCGTTGCGCATGACCTCGCGCGTGATCGTCGAGGTCGGGCGGTCGAGGCTTCGGGCGATCTCGGCGTACGCGAGTCCGTCGGCCAGTCCCAGCGCGATCTGCTGGCGGTCCTGCTGGGTGAGTCTGCCTCCCGGCATCACGATCTCCTTCGTACGCCCTTCTCCGGCGCCTCCACCCTAGCGTTCACTCCCAGTCCATTGCAACGAGCCACGCTCAGTCATTGCGTTAGATTCTGGATCGTTGCAACGATTTATCGCCTGCCACCTGCACTTTTAGCGATTCCACGCAATGAGCATGTTGCTGGATCCTTGAATGCAACGTAGCTTTCCATCATCAGAAACAGCGGGCCGACAGAGCGCCCACTGTAGAAGAAGGAGAGCACCATGCAGAAGTTCGACACCCCCGCCGCTGTCGTCGCCGTCCTCGACATCCCCGCCGGACGCATCCAGCTCATCGCCGCCGACCGCGCCGACACCACGGTCGAGGTGCTGCCCGCGAACGCCGCCAAGAGCCGCGACGTGAAGGCGGCCGAGGAGATCGAGGTCGCATACGGCGACGACGGTGTCCTGCGGATCGAGGCCCCGGCGGCGAAGAACCGGATCCTCGGCAACTCCGGATCCGTCGAGGTCACCGTCCAGCTGCCCGCCGGCTCCCGCATCGAGGGGAAGTCCGCCGCCGCCGAGCTCCGGGGCGTCGGACGGCTCGGCGACGTCGTCTTCGAGGGCGCCTACCGCCGGATCAAGATCGACGAGGCGGCCTCCGTGCACCTCACCGCGGTCGACGGCGACGTCGAGATCGGCCGCCTGGGCGGCTCCTCCGAGATCAGCACCGCACGGGGCGCCATCCGGATCGGCGAGGCCGTGCGCGGCACCCTCGTGCTGCGCACCGAGTCCGGGGACATCTCGGTCGGCGCCGCCACCGGCGTCTCCGCCGCCCTGGACGCCGGCACCGGCCACGGCCGCGTCAGCAACTCCCTCAAGAACGACGGCACCGCCGAACTCGACATCCGCGCCACCACCAACCACGGCGACATCACCGCCCGCAGCCTGTAAATCGCAGCCACTCAATAGGGGGCATCTCTCATGACCGACCTGGCCATCGCGGCGCACGGTCTGCGCAAGTCGTACGGCGACAAGACCGTCCTCGACGGCATCGACCTGGCCGTCGCGGAAGGCACGATCTTCTCCCTGCTCGGCCCGAACGGCGCCGGCAAGACCACCGCCGTCAAGATCCTCTCCACCCTTATCAGCGCCGACGCCGGTGACCTGCACGTCGGCGGCCACAGCCTCGCCGGCGACGCGCAGGCCGTGCGCGCCGCGATCGGCGTCACCGGGCAGTTCTCCGCCGTCGACAACCTGATCACCGGAGAGGAGAACATGCTGCTCATGGCGGACCTGCACCACCTCTCCCGGCACGAGGGGCGGCAGGTCACCGCCGAACTGCTGGAGCGCTTCGACCTCACCGAGGCCGCGAAGAAGCCCGCCTCCACCTACTCCGGCGGCATGAAGCGCCGCCTCGACATCGCCATGACCCTGGTCGGCGGTCCGCGGATCATCTTCCTCGACGAGCCGACCACCGGGCTCGACCCGCGCTCGCGGCACACCATGTGGCAGATCATCCGCGACCTCGTCACAGGCGACGGCGTGACCGTCTTCCTCACCACCCAGTACCTGGACGAGGCCGACGAGCTCGCCGACCGTATCGCCGTCCTCCACGACGGCAGGATCGCCGCCGAAGGCACCGCCGAGCAGCTCAAGCGGATCGTCCCTGGAGGTCATGTCCGGCTCCGCTTCACCGACCCCGCCGCGTACCAGAGCGCCGCCTCCGCCCTGGGCGAGGCGGCCCGGGACGACGAATCCCTCTCCCTGCAGATCCCCAGCGACGGCAGCCAGCGCGAACTGCGCTCCATCCTCGACTGGCTTGACTCGGCCGGCGTCGAGGCCGAGGAGCTGACCGTGCACACCCCCGACCTCGACGACGTCTTCTTCGCCCTGACCAGCAACAGCAACGTTCCCAACCAGCCCAAGGAGACTGCCCGATGAGCCCGCTCTCCCTCGCCGTGCGCGATTCCTCCACGATGCTGCGCCGCAATCTGCTGCACGCCCGCCGCTATCCGTCGCTCACCCTGAACCTGCTGCTCACCCCGGTCATGCTGCTGCTGCTCTTCGTCTACATCTTCGGAGACGCGATGAGCGCGGGCCTCGGCGGCGGCGCAGACCGCTCCGACTACATCGCCTACCTGGTGCCGGGCCTGCTGCTGATGACCATCGGCTCCACCACGATCGGCACCGCCGTGTCCGTCTCCACGGACATGACCGAGGGCATCATCGCCCGTTTCCGCACCATGGCCATCCACCGCGGGGCGGTGCTCATCGGGCACGTCATCGGCAGCGTTCTGCAGTGCGTGATGAGCGTGGTCCTGGTCGGCGCGGTCGCCGTGGCCATCGGCTTCCGCTCCACCGATGCCACCGTCCTGGAGTGGGTCGCCGCATTCGGCCTTGTCACGCTGTTCGCCCTGGCGCTCACCTGGATCGCGGTCGGGATGGGCCTGGTCAGCCCGAGCGCCGAGGCCGCCAGCAACAACGCGATGCCGCTGATCTTCCTCCCGCTCATCTCCAGCACCTTCGTCCCCCTGCACAGCATGCCGGGCTGGTTCCAGCCGATCGCCGAGTACCAGCCCTTCACGCCCGCCATCGAGACCCTGCGTGGGCTCCTCCTCGGCACCCCGATCGGCCACAACGGCTGGCTCGCCATCGCCTGGTGCGTCGGCCTCGCGGTCCTCGGCTACTTCTGGTCGGCGTCGAAGTTCAACAGCGACCCGAAGTAGGCGCCGTGGCTGCGCGGGTCACCCCCGCAACCCGTCCCACCTCAGGGCGGCGTACACCGGCAACCGTCGGAGTACGCCGCCCTGTTCGCGTCCCGTCAGCCCTTCCGCCGATCCCCGGCGGGCATGACATCCGAATCGATGACTGGAACCCACCCATCGGTAGGCACCTTCAGCCACGCCTCCTCCGCCGACAGCTCGGCCGCCGCCCGTCGAAGCGCGTCGAATCCGGGGTGCACCAGCCCCTTCCGCCACACAAGCGACACTGGCGACAAGGGCACAGGATCGACCAGGGGCCGCAGTACCGTCCGAGGCATGGCCGGAAAATCCACCACGGCGAGAATCGGCTGGCGCATCTTGGCCATGATCCGCTCGAACTCCTCCTCACCGACGGCCAGCGGAACGGGCGGCGCGATCTCGATGCCCCGCCCGTCGAACAGCCGGCGGGCCAGATCCGTCCACTCCGGCGTACGGGGATTCCCGGCCCCCGCGTACACCGTCTCCCCCGCCAGCGCGGCGAGCGGCACCGCGTCCAGCGCCGCCAGCCGGTGGTCCTCGGGCAGCACGACCGCCATCGGCTCGTAGCGCACGGGCTGGTGCTCCAGCCGGGCCCGCAGCACCGGGTCCAGGCCTGCGAACCGGCCGAACGACGTGTCCAGCCGCCCGGCGAGCAGCTCTTCCGCCGCGCCGGTCAGCCCGCTCTCGTAACGCGCCATCAGCTCGTGGTCGGGGGCGAGTTCGCGGGCCCGGTGCAGGACGCGGCGCGCGGTGGCCGCGCCCCGGTAGTTGAGGTCGACCAGCAGGGGCCTGGCCTGCCCGAACGCGGCCAGCAGCTCGTCCTGCGCCCGAAGCACCCGGCGGGCGTACGGCAGCAGCCGCTCACCGTCGGCCGTGAGCGTCACCTGCCGGGTGCTGCGCACGAACAGCTCGGCCCCCAACTCCCGCTCCAGCCGCCGCACATCCCGGCTGAGCGCCTGCTGGGCGACGTAGAGCCGGGCGGCGGCACGCGTGAAGTGCAGTTCCTCGGCGACGGCGAGGAAGGCACGCAGGAGGCGGGGGTCGAGATGGCTGGGCGCGGGCATCCGGTGAACCTACAACAGGACTGACAACACAGGTGCGTGAATCGGCGCAGAGAAGGTGTTGGACCCCTTTATCACCCACGGGCGACCGTAGTGCCCATGCCGCAGCCGACTCCCCGCAAAGCCCCGCTGTTCACCGTCACCGCCGACACCCTCGTCGCCGTCGACTTCAACCCCCGTACCGGCAACCGCCCGCCCGGTCCCTACCGCCGCCTCTTCGCCACCCCAGGCGCCCGCGCCTTCACCCTCGGGAACCTGCTGGCCCGGCTCCCCATGGGCATGTTCAGCGTGAGCGCGGTCGTGATGATCGCCGGTGCGCGCGGCTCGTACGCCCTCGCCGGTGCCGTCACCGCGACCGGCCTCGCGACGACGGCCGTGGTCGCCCCGTGGACCGCGCGGCTCGTCGACCGGTACGGCCAGGCCCGGATCGCCGTCCCCGCCACGGTGATCGCGGCACTCGGCTCCCTCGCCCTCCTGCTCTGCGTGCAGTTCGACGCCCCCGCCTGGACCCTCTTCGCCTCCTACGCCGCCACCGCGACGACCCCGAACACCGGCGGCATGTCCCGCGCCCGCTGGGCTCACCTGCTGAAGGGCGACGAGGGCACGCTGCACACCGCGAACTCCTTCGAACAGGCCGCCGACGAGCTCTGCTTCATGCTGGGCCCGGTGCTCGCGGCCTTCTTGTGCGGGACGTTCTTCCCGGAGGCGGGCACGCTGGTCGGGGCGGTGCTGCTGCTGACCGGCATGCTGCTGTTCGCCGCGCAGCGCTCGACCGAGCCGCCGGTGCAGAGGCAAGTTCCCGCCAGGTCCCCGTTCCGCGCGCCCGGAATGCCCCCGCTGCTCGCCGTCTGCCTGGCCATGGGCGCGGTGTTCGGCTCCATGGAGGTCGTCACGATCGCGTTCGCGGACGCACAGGGGCACCGGTCGGCGGCAGGCGTCGTGCTCGCGTTGCAGGCGGCCGGTTCGTGCGGCGCGGGGCTGCTCTACGGAGCCGTCAAACCGAGCGGTCCCGCGGACGCCCGCCTGCCCTGGTGCCTCGCTGCAATGACGACCCTGATGACCCTCCCCCTCCTCGCCGCCTCCCTCACCGGCTCGCTCCTGCTCCTGGCGGCCGCCCTGCTGGTCACAGGCATGGCGACCGCCCCGACCATGGTCACCACCATGACGCTGGTGCAGCAGCGCACCCCCGAGGGCCGCCTCAACGAGGGCATGACCCTCGCGGTGACGGGCCTGCTCGGCGGAATCGCCTGCGGCTCCGCCACGGGCGGCTGGCTGGTGGACCACGTGTCGCCGACGGCCGGATTCGGGGTACCGGTGACGGCAGCGGCCATAGCACTGATGATTGCGCTGGCACACCGCCCCTAAGCGGTTCGGCCGAAGTCTGCTGCGGCTCAGCCGCGCCCCAAGGGGCGCGGGGAACTGCGCGACACGCCACGACGAACCCGCAGGCGACGTACGGCCAATCACGGCCCGACCCGCGGAGCGAATTCGCGCCCCACCCATTGACGCACCCCCCGCCCCCACATACCTTCACCCGTCGAAGCGCTTCGACGCCACGCATCGAATCGATTCGATGAATCGATCACCGGTGCGTGACGCCCCGATACCCATCCGGCTCTCCTGGAGGCACGGGATGTTGACGGCACGAAGGCGTGTGATGACGGTCACGGCCGCGCTCCTCGGCGGATCGCTGCTGGTGACGGCATGCGGCGGCTCGGACAGCGGGTCCTCCGACGCCAAGACGCTCAAGCTCTGGCACTACGAGGGCCCCGACAGCGCGATGGGCGTGGCCTGGAACGAGGCGATCAAGGAGTTCGAGGCGAAGCACCCGGGCGTCAAGGTGAAATTCGAGGAGAAGGGCTTCGAACAGATCCAGAAGACGGCGCCCATGATCCTGAACTCCTCGGACGTGCCCGACATCATGGAGTACAACAAGGGCAACGCGACCGCGGGCGCCCTCGCGAAACAGGGCCTGCTGACCGATATCACCGCCGAGGCCACCAAGCGCGGCTGGGACAAGAAACTCAGCGCGGGCGTTCGCACGACCAGCATGTACGACACCAACGGCGTCATGGGCTCCGGCAAGTGGTACGGCGTCCCGAACTACGCCGAGTACACGATGGCCTTCTACAACAAGGACCTCTTCAAGAAGTACGGGATCGCCGAGCCGAAGACGTTCGACGAACTGACCGCCGCCATGGACAAGTTCGTCGCCAAGGGCGTCACCCCGCTCGCCAACGCGGGCGCCGAGTACATGGCCCAGCAGTACCTCTACCAGCTGGCCCTCTCCAAGGCCGACCGCTCCTGGGTCGACAAGTACGAGCTGTACAAGGGCAAGACCGACTTCCATGACGCGGCCTGGACCTACGCGGCGAACACCTTCGCCGACTGGGTGAAGAAGGGCTACATCAGCAAGAAGTCCACCAGCACCAAGGCCGAGGACGCGGGCGTCTCCTGGATCCAGGGCAAGGCGCCGATCCTGTTCTCCGGCAGCTGGTGGTACGGCCGCTTCCAGCAGGAGGCCAAGTTCGACTGGGACAGCACCCTGTGGCCCGGCTCGAACCTGACCCTGGGCTCCGGCGGCAACATCTGGGTGGTCCCCAAGAACGCCAAGAACAAGGACCTCGCCTACGACTTCATCGACATCACCATGTCGAAGAAGATCCAGAACCTGCTCGGCAACAAGGGCGGCATCCCGGTCGCGGCCGACACCTCCGCCATCACCGACCCCAGGTCCAAGCAGCTCATCGCCAACTTCAACACCCTCAGTGGGCGGGACGGCCTGGCCTTCTACCCGGACTGGCCGGTGAACGGCTTCTACGACGTCCTCGTCTCCGAGACGCAGAAGCTGATGACGGGCAGCGAGAAACCGGACGCCTACCTCAGCGCTCTGCAGCAGGCGTACGACAAGGGCGCGCCGACGAAATGACGGTCACCGTCGAACGGGGTGCGCGGGCCGCCGCCAAGTATCAGCACACCGGCCCGCGCCGCCCCCGTACCCGCGACTCGTACGCCCTGTTCCTGCTCCCGGGCATCCTGGCCTTCACGGCGATCATCGTCGTCCCGTTCCTGATGAACACGGGCGTGAGCTTCACGGAGTGGCAGGGCATCGGCAGCCCCAAGTGGACCGGGCTCGCCAACTACCGCGAGCTGATGGACGACTCGGAGTTCTGGGCGTCGTTCCGGCACAGCCTGTTCATGGTCGTCGCCATGGCCGCCGTACCGACGGTGATCGGCCTCGTCCTGGCGGCCGCGCTGTTCGACTACATCGGCAAGCACTTCGGATCCCGGTGGGCCGCGGTGCTCCGCGCCTGCTTCTACCTCCCGCAGGTGCTGCCGATCGCGGTCGCCGGCATCGTCTGGAGCTGGATCCTCGCCCCCGACAACGGCTCCCTGAACGAGCTGCTGAAGGCAGTGGGGCTGGGCTCCTGGCAGCAGGACTGGCTCGGTGACCCCGACATCGCGCTGTACAGCGTGATGGGCGTGATGGTCTGGGTGCAGATCGGCTTCCCGCTGGTGGTGTTCATGGCGGGCCTGCAGCGAGTCGACCCGCAGCTGTACGAGGCCGCCGAACTGGACGGCGCGGGCTGGTGGCGCCGCTTCTGGCACATCACGCTGCCGCAGATCCGGCCGGAGATCTACGTCGTCCTGACCTGGTGCACGATCGCCGCGCTCAAGGTGTTCGGAGCGGTGTACGTGCTGACCAAGGGCGGCCCGGGTGGCGCTACCGACGTGCCGTCCTACTTCTCCTTCTCCACCTTCTTCGAGAAGACCCAGGTCGGCTACGGCGCCGCGATCTCCACGGTCCTCACGGTGATCATCCTGGCGCTCTCCCTCGTCCTCCTGAAGCTCCAGACCCGCGACGAGGAAGGGGACCGCACATGACGACTGCCCTGCGCCGCTACCCGGTGCTGATCGCCCTGTGCATCGCGGCCCTGTTCATGGTGGTCCCGTTCCTGATCGTCGCCCTCAACGCGTTCAAGTCGCCGGCCGAGTACTCCCAGCACGGCCCGCTCAGCCTCCCCGAGGGCCTCTATCTGGACGGCCTCAAGAGCTTCTGGGAACGCGTCGACTTCGGCCAGAAGCTGGTCAACTCGGTGCTGATCAGCGGCTCGGTGGCCGTGCTCGCGGTGATCCTCTCCGTCCTCAACGCGTACGCCATCGGGATCGGCCGGATCAAGGGCCGCACCTGGGTGCTGGCCTTCTTCGTCCTCGCCAACATGCTGCCGCAGGAGGCGCTGGTCTACCCGATCTACTACCTGAGCAAGCAGGCCGGTCTCTACGACACCAGGCTGAGCGTGATCATCGTCTTCACGGTGATCCAGGCGGCCTTCGGCACCTATCTGCTCTCGTCGGTCCTGGGCCAGTTCCCCCGAGAGATCATCGAGGCGGCCCGTATCGACGGTGCGAACAAGTGGCAGGTGCTGTGGCGGATCGTCGTCCCGGTCAGCCGGCCGACCATCGGCGTGCTTCTGGTCTTCTTCTTCATCTGGACCTGGAACGAGTTCCTGCTCCCCCTGGTCATGCTGATCTCCAACGACAACCAGACGGTGTCGGTGGCCCTCGGCGTCCTCCAGGGCCAGCGCCTGATGGACGCCACGATGACCAATGCGGCGGCCCTGCTCGGCGTCCTCCCGGCGATCGTGTTCTTCCTCGTCTTCCAACGGACCCTCACCCGCGGCATCGCCGTCGGTGCTGTGAAGTAAGGAACCCCCACGTGAAGTTCACCGATGGTTACTGGCTGCTGCGCGAGGGCGTCACCGCGGCCCACCCCGTCGAGGTCCTCGACGTCACCGCCACGGACGGCACGCTGGAGATCCATGCGCCGACCCAACCGATCCGCCACCGCGGCGACCTGCTGAAGGGACCGGTCGTGACGATCAGCGCGCACACCCCGATGCCCGACGTCATCGGCCTCACCTTCACCCACTTCGAGGGCGAGCAGCAGCGCGGCCCCGAATTCGACCTGGGTGAAGAGGTCCGGGGGTCTGGGGGATGTCCCCCAGAAAAGCACAGCACGCCCCAGGTCGGATACGACGACGAACACGCGACCCTCACCTCCGGCGCCCTGTCGGTCCGGGTGGCCCGCACCGGCTCCTGGCACGTCGACTTCCTCGCGGACGGCCGCATCCTCACCTCCAGCGGCCCCAAGGGCATGGGCATCATGCGGAACGCGGAGGGGAGGCACTACCTGCGGGAGCAGCTGGGCCTCGGGGTCGGCCACTGCGTCTACGGCCTCGGCGAGCGCTTCGGCCCGCTGGTGAAGAACGGCCAGGTCGTCGACATCTGGAACGCCGACGGCGGCACGGCCACCGAACAGGCCTACAAGAACGTCCCGTTCTATCTGACGGACGCGGGCTACGGCGTCTTCGTCGACCACCCGGGCAAGGTGTCCTTCGAGGTCGGCTCGGAGGCGGTGTCCCGGGTCCAGTTCAGCGCGGAGACCCAGGAGTTGACGTACTACGTCATCTACGGGCCCAGCCCCAAGGACATCCTCCGCAAGTACACGGCCCTCACCGGCCGCCCGGCCCTGCCGCCCGCCTGGTCGTTCGGCCTGTGGCTGTCGACGTCCTTCACGACCTCGTACGACGAGGAGACGGTGACGTCCTTCATCGAGGGCATGCGGGAGCGTGAACTCCCGCTCTCCGTCTTCCACTTCGACTGCTTCTGGATGCGCGAGTTCAACTGGTGCGACTTCCAGTGGGACCCGCGGGTCTTCCCCGACCCGGAGGGCATGCTCGCCCGGCTCAAGGCGCGCGGCCTGCACGTCAGCGTCTGGATCAACCCGTACATCGCCCAGCGCTCGCCCCTGTTCGCGGAGGGCAAGGCGCTCGGTCATCTGCTGAAGCGGCCCGACGGCAGCGTCTGGCAGTGGGACATGTGGCAGCCGGGCATGGCGCTGGTCGACTTCACCAGCCCGGCCGCCCGCGACTGGTACGCCTCGAAGCTGGAGGCACTGCTCGCGCAGGGCGTCGACTGCTTCAAGACCGACTTCGGCGAGCGGGTGCCCCTCGACGTGGCGTGGTCCGACGGCTCCGACCCGGAGCGGATGCACAACTACTACACGTACCTCTACAACCGCACCGTCTTCGACGTGCTGCGCAAGCACCGCGGCGAGGGCGAGGCCGTGCTCTTCGCACGCTCGGCGACGACCGGGAGCCAGAAGTTCCCGGTGCACTGGGGCGGCGACTGCGAGGCGACATACGAGTCGATGGCGGAGTCGCTCAGGGGCGGGCTCTCCCTCGGTCTGTCCGGCTTCGGCTACTGGAGCCATGACATCGGCGGCTTCGAGGGCACCCCGACACCCGCCCTGTTCAAGCGGTGGCTGGCCTTCGGACTGCTGTCCTCCCACAGCCGGCTGCACGGCAGCTCCTCCTACCGCGTGCCCTGGCTGTTCGACGAGGAATCCGTTGACGTGCTGCGGCAGTTCACCCGTCTGAAGCTGAGCCTCATGCCCTACCTCTACGAGGCCGCACGCACCGCCCACACCCAGGGCGTGCCGATGATGCGGGCGATGGTGCTGGAGTTCCCGGACGATCCGGGGTGCGCGCATCTGGAGCGGCAGTACATGCTGGGGCCGGATCTGCTGGTCGCGCCGGTGTTCGACGACGAAGGGGAGGTGTCCTACTACGTGCCCGAGGGCACCTGGACGCACTTCCTGAGCGGGCAGACGGTGACCGGACCGCGCTGGGTGCGCGAGCGGCACGGCTTCCTGAGCGTGCCCCTGCTGGTACGACCGGGGACGGTGATCCCGGTGGGCGCAGTGGCCGACCGGCCCGACTACGACCATGCCGACGGGGTCACCCTGCGGGCCTACGGCCTGGAGCGGGGCGCACAGGTGACGGTGCCGGTGGGGGACGTGACCTTCACCGTCGTACGCGAAGGGGACACGCTGCGGGCCTCGTGCAGTGAGCCGGTGGTGGAGTGGAGTCTGGCGGCCGGGGAGCGGACGGCGCAGGCGCGGGCGGGTACCGGATTCCTCTCCCTGGAGCTGGGCTGATGGTGAAGATCACCGATGTGGCGCGGCACGCCGGGGTCTCCCCCAGCACCGTCTCCTACGCGCTCAGCGGCAAGCGCCCGATCTCCGAGGAGACCCGGCAGCGGGTCGAGGAGGCCATCCGCGAGCTGGGCTACCGGCCGCACGCGGGCGCCCGCGCCCTGGCCAGCAGCAGGTCGAACGTCCTGGCACTCGTGATCCCCTTACGGGCCGGCATCCATGTCCCGGTGGTGATGCAGTTCGCGGTGTCGGTGGTGACGACGGCCCGCAAGCACGACCACGACGTGCTGCTGCTGACGCAGGAGGAGGGCGAGGACGGGCTGCGGCGGGTGGCGGACACGGCGCTGGTGGACGCGCTGATCGTGATGGACGTCCAGCTCCGTGAGCCCAGGCTGCCGTTGCTGCGCTCGCTGGAACGGCCGTCCGTGCTGATCGGTTTCCCGGCCGACTCCGAGGGCTTGACCTGCATCGACCTCGACTTCAAGGCGGCCGGTGAGGCATGCGTGGAGCATCTGGCGCGGCTCGGGCACCGGGTGGTGGCGCTGGTCGGGTCGCCGCCGGAGGTGTACGTACGGCAGACCGCGTTCGCCCAGCGGGTGGTGCAGGGCTTCACGGCCGCCGCCGACCGCAGCGGGCTGTCCTCCTCCGTGCACCCCTGCGAGGCCTCGCCCGCGGCCGCCCGTCTGGTGGCCGAACAACTCCTGCGCGAACACCCGGCGTTGACGGGAGTGGTCGTCCACAACGAGCCGCTCCTCGAACCGCTCATCGAGGCCTTCGAGCAGCTCGGCCTGCGCGTCCCAGGCGACCTCTCCGTCACCGCCATCTGCCCCGACGAACTCGCCGAGTCCGTCCGCGTACCGGTCACCTCCGTCGCCCTGCCGTCCGCCGAGGTGGGCGAGCGGGCGGTGGAGCTCCTGATGAAGAAGCTGGGCGGCAACGCCGTACCCGAGGCGACGCTGCTGCCGCCGCGGCTGACGGAGCGGGCGAGCACCGCGCCGCGCAACGCCTGACCAACCCCTTTGTGCAAGGCCCTACTCGAAGGAGCCGTGTCATGAAAGGCAAGCGCAGAAAGCAGAGAACCACCCTGCTGGCGGCCCTGACCCTGATCGCGGGTCTGGGCGCCACCGTCCCCGCCCACGCCGACGACCCCGCCTACCCCTTCCGCGACCCGAGTCTCCCGGTGGACGCCCGCGTCTTCGACCTCCTCTCCCGCCTCACCCTCGACGAGAAGATCTCCCTCCTCCACCAGTACGAGCCCGCCATCCCCCGCCTCGGCATCCAGTCCTTCCGCACCGGCACCGAGGCCCTGCACGGCGTGGCCTGGCTCGGCAAGGCGACCGTGTTTCCGCAGGCCGTCGGCCTTGCCTCCACCTGGGACCCGGCCCTGCTCCGCCAGGTCGGCTCGGCGGTCGGCGACGAGGCACGCGGCTTCCAGCAGCAGCGCCCGGCCGGCTGGGGCCTGAACCTGTGGGCACCCGTGGTCAACCTGCTGCGCGACCCGCGCTGGGGCCGCAACGAGGAGGGCTACTCCGAGGACCCGTATCTGACCGGCGCGATCTCCACGGCGTACGGCACGGGCCTGACGGGAGGCGACCCGGACCACCTCAAGACGGCCCCGACAGCGAAGCACTTCCTCGCCAACAACAACGAGGTGCACCGCGACACCACGAGCTCCGAACTGCGCCCGCGCGTACTGAAGGAGTACGACGAGCAGGCCTTCAGGCCCGCTATCGCAGCCGATGCGGCGACGGGCGTGATGACCTCGTACAACCTGGTCAACGGCCGCCCGAACACGGTGAATCCGGCCCTCGACGACACCGTCCGCAGCTGGACCTCGAAGGACCTGCTGAACGTCACGGACGCCGCGGCGCCCGGCAACCTGGTCGGCAGCCAGGCCTACTACGGCACCCAGACCGAGGCCGACGCGGCCGCGCTCAAGGCGGGCGTCGACAGCTTCACCGACAACGACACGAACTCCGGCCCGACGACCACAGCGGTCAAGTCGGCGCTGTCCACAGGCCTGTTGAAGGAGTCGGACGTCGACAAGGCCGCGGGGCATGTGCTGAGCATCCGCGTCCGCCTCGGCGAGTTCGACCCCGGCGGCGGCAAGTACGGCTCCATCGACGCCTCCGTCATCGACAGCCCCGCCCACCGCGCCCTGGCACGCAAGGCGGCCACCGAGTCGGCGGTCCTGCTGAAGAACGACGGTGCGCTGCCGCTGAAGAAGACGGGCAGTGCCGCCGTCGTCGGCCCGCTCGCCGACACCCTCTACACCGACTGGTACTCCGGCACCCTCCCCTACGCCGTCACCCCGAAGGACGGCATCGAGTCGAAGCTCGGCGCCCCGGTCGCGAGCAGCGAGGGCGTGGACCGGATCGCGCTGAAGGACACGGCGACCGGCAAGTACGTGACGGCAGGCACGGGCGAGGGGGGCGCGCCCCTGAAGGAGACGGCGGATTCCGGTACAGGCGCACAGTTCGACGTCTTCGACTGGGGCTCCGGCATCGTGACCCTGCGCTCCGCGGCGAACGGCAAGTACGTCGGCTACAACTGGTCGAACTTCGTCAACGACCAGGCACAGCCGAACGGTTGGTTCGTGCAGCAGCAGTTCAAGCTGGAGCACCAGGACGACGGCACGTACCTGCTCCGCTACGCCGGCTACGAGACCTCCGAGTCCTGGTGGTCGAACCCGGTCTACCTGGGCCCGACCGGCACGGACGGCACCCTCGGCCTGGTCGCCAAGGACCAGGCGGCCCACTACACCAAGGACGTGGTCCGCAGCGGTGTCGACGAGGCGGTCGCCGCGGTCAAGGGCAAGGACCAGGCCGTCGTGGTGGTCGGCTCGGACCCCTCCATCAACGGCCGCGAGGCCCACGACCGCACTGACCTGGCCCTGGCACCGGCACAGGAGACCCTGGTCAAGGCGGTGCGGGCGGCCAACCCGCACACCGTCGTGATCGTCGAGAACAGCTACCCGACCACGCTGGGGTCGTTGCAGAAGGAGGTCCCCGCGCTGCTGTGGACCACCCACGCGGGCCAGGAGACCGGCAACGCCCTCGCCGACCTCCTCTACGGCGACGCGAACCCGTCGGGCCGCCTCACCCAGACCTGGTACCGGTCGGACTCGGACCTCCCGTCGATCCTCGACTACGACATCATCAAGTCGGACCGCACGTACCAGTACTTCAAGGGGCAGGCGCTCTATCCCTTCGGCTACGGCCTCTCGTACACCACGTTCGCGTACTCCGGGCTGCAGCGGGTGGGCGACGGCTACGAGGTGAAGGTCACCAACACCGGCAGCCGGGCGGGCGCGGAGGTCGTCCAGCTCTACACCCACCAGCGCGCCTCCCGCGACAAACAGCCGCTCAAGCAGCTCAAGGCCTTCCAGCGGGTGTCGCTGAATCCGGGTGAGACGAGGACGGTCCGGCTGAAGGTACGGCCGTCGGACCTGGCGCACTGGGACGTCACCTGCTCCAAGTGGGTGGTGGAGAGCGGCACTTACGACGTCCTGGTGGGCTCGACGTCCTCCGACATCCGTGCCCGGGCCGCCTGGCAGGTGAAGGGCGAGACCATCCCGCCGCGGAACCTGTCGAAGGTCACCCGCGCCGAGAACTTCGACGACTACTCCGCCGTCCACCTCGTCGACGAGTCCAAGGCGAGCGGTACGGCAGTGTCGGCGGCATCCGACGGGGCGTGGCTGAAGTTCGCGGACACCCAACTGGGCTCGGGCGTGGGCGAGTTCGGCGCACGAGTCGCCGGTACGTCGTCCGGCACGGTGGAGGTGCGCCTCGGCTCACCGACCGGCACCGTCGTCGGCACCGCGCACTTCGCGGGCACGTCGTCGCCGTACGACTACACGACGGTGACCGCGAAGCTGTCGGGCGCGGCGAAGGGCCGTGCGGACGTCTATCTGGTCCTGAGCAAGGGCGTACGCCTGTCGACGTTCACCCTGCGCTGAGGCCCCAGGCGAGCCCGAGCCGGTAGGCGGCGCACAGGTTCACATCGAGGAGATAGGCCCCGGCGGCACCGCACTGCGCGGTGCCGCTGCCGGGGTCGACAGGCTGCCCGTGCCCCATGCCGGTGATGCTGTACGTCTCGACGGCGGTGTTCCCTGCCGGGTCCCGGAAGATCTGGTGGGGATAACCGGCGACGGTGTCGCTGACGTCCGCGGTCTGGTCGGCGCCGTGCACATCGGTCCACTGCTTCATCAGGTCGGTCATGTTGACGGGCTTGACGGTGTAGTCGGCCGTTCCCTGGAAGACGGTGAGCGTGGGCCAGGGGCCGGTGTAGCCCGGCCGGGCGGCACGCACCCGGTCGCCCCACTGTTTCGCCGTCTGGGTGGCGCCGACGTACATGCACACATACGGCGATCCGGCGGCCTGCGCGCATCCGTACGGCAGCCCGGCGACGATGCCGCCGGCGGCGAACTTCTCCGGGTAGTCCGCCATCATCACGGCGGTCATGCCACCGCCGGCGGACAGCCCGGTGACGTACACGCGCGAGGCGTCGCCGCCGACGTCGGCGAGCTGCCGGTCCACCATCTGCGCGACGCTCGCGGCCTCGCCCTGCCCCCGTTCGATGTCCCCGCTCTGGAACCAGTCGAAGCAGGAGGAGGCATTGTTGGCCGCGGTCTGCTGCGGCAGCACCACGGAGAACCCCCACCGGTCGGCGAGCTGGAGCCAGCCGCTGCCGGTGCCGTAACCGGACGCGTCCTGCGTGCACCCGTGCAGGGCGACGACGACGGGGCGCCCGGCGGGCAGCCCGTCGGGGACGTAGCGGAACATGCGCAGGGCGCCGGGGTTGGATCCGAAGCCGGTGACTTCCTGGAGGGAGGCGGCGGATGCTCTGCCCGGGCTGAGGAAGGCGGCGATCAGAGCGACCAGGAGGGTCGCGAGGACGGTGATGTGACGTGCGGCTCTGGTCTGGGTCATGGGGACGGACCGTAGAAGCGTGAACGGTCCGTCGACATGTGGTGGGGCACCACATCGGGTGCCGTGGTTGTGGGACGCCGTGACGGGTCCTCAGGCCGGGACGCGGCTTCCGGCTCCGTCGGCGCGGCGCTCGCGCAGAAGGCCGCGGATGGATCGGATCCGCCAGGCGGTGAAGGCGAGCACGACGACGCCGGTGAGGGCGGGCCACTTCCAGCGGCCGGAGCTGTCCTGGGTCGCGGTGTCGGCCGAGGCTCCGGCGACACGGGCGGCGAGGGGCTTGTCGGGAGGGGACGTCATGATGCCGTCGATCCCGACGGCGGCGATCCGCACGCTGTGGTCGTCGGACTCGAACGACCCGTCACAGGACCATCCGTCCTCCCACAGGTCGCTCCACGCTCCGGTGGCGCGGTGGCAGCCGGTGACCTGGACGATCCCGGGCATGCCGGTGAGTTCGGCGTGCGCCTGGACGATGCCGTGGCCGGCGAGGAAGACACCGCCGATGAGCCCGATGACGGCGAGGCAGATCTCGCGGGGCAGCCTGGGCAGGAGACGGATCAGGAACATGCGTGGGTGGGTCCTTCGTCGGGTGGGATGAGGTCGTGCGGGTGGGGCGAGGCGGTGCGGCCGTGCAGCGGTGCGGGGCGTGCCGGGCAGTCACTCGTCCTGGGCGAGGTGCTCCATCGCGTGGGACACGTGGTCCTCGCCGTAGCCGAAGCGTTCGCCGAGGGCCCGGCAGCGGGCGTACTGCCGCTCGGTGAGTGCCCCGGACGCCGTGTGCAGGACTCTCAGCAGCAGCCGGAATCCGAGATCGGGGTCGACCCGGGCGACGACCTGCTCCAGGACGGTCGCGTGCTCGCGCTCCAGCAGCGGTGCGGCTTCCCGGAGTTCATGCAGGACCGCGTCCGCCAGGTCCGCCCGGACCGGGGGCAGGGCGAGGGCGTGCTCGGGGGCGACCTCGGCCAGCCGCGCCCGGCACGCCTCCTCGATCCGGCGCAGCCAGCCCGGTCCGTCGGTTCCGAAGCGGCCGGGGTCCGTGTGCGACGCGGCGACCCAGAGCGTGGTGAGGGTGTCACCGGACAACGGGGAACGGAGCAGCCGGACGGTGTCCTCCCACAGCACGAGCGCCTGGACGCCCGGGATGTGATAGCCGTCGGCGACGACGGTCCGGTGCAGCAGTTCGGGCGCCGGGACGGACCGCTCCCACATCGGGTCGAACTGCCAGGCGAGTTCGGAGAACCCGAAGTCCTCGTCGAAGAGACGCCGCGCGACCTCCAGGGGCTGCCACACGACGGTGAGCCCCTCATGGACGACCTGGAAGGTATACCCGAAGGGGTGGCTGAGGTCGCAGAACCTGTTGCAACGCTCCTCCGGCACCGGCACACCCGCCGTCTTGAGCGCCCGCAGATAGAGCCGGAACCCGAGATCGAGATCGGCCCGGGTGGCGACCTCCTCCAGCGCCGGGGTGAGGCCGGGGAGTTCACCGGCGGACGCGCGGATCTCCGCCAGGATCGCGGCCCGGACGGTTTCGACGGCCGGCAGCCGCCAGAACGACCACGACGGACCCGGTGCCCGGCCTTCCATCACTCGCGGCGGACGGGCCGCGCAGGTCGCGTCCATCCGCGCCAGCCACTCGCGCACGCCGATTCCGTGCGCCTGCGGATCCCACACGCCTCCCGTGGCGGCGAGCCACACGGCACCGAGCACCTCGTCGGACAGCGGGGAGTCCAGGAGCTTGCCCAGGTCCCGGCGGAGCTCCTCGGCATACCCGAAGTCGTCGTGGAACACGTCGAAGCCCAGGATGTGCCGTTCGTCCTCGCCGAGCCGCTCGATGCCCGACATGTCGACGG
Organism: Streptomyces sp. NRRL S-646; assembly: GCF_000720765.1. Lineage (GTDB taxonomy): Bacteria > Actinomycetota > Actinomycetes > Streptomycetales > Streptomycetaceae > Streptomyces. Next base: position 62,873 of record NZ_JODC01000015.1, on the reverse strand, counting down.
GCGTCTCACCCTCGTATGCGGCGAGCTTGTCCGTGACGAGTCCGAGTGCCGCCTTCTCCGTCCCGGGCGGCGCCGACAGGGCGAACGACTCGGTCAGGCCGCTGAGCCCGAAATCGGAGTCGTACTTCTCGAAATAGGGGCCGGACTGGTCCCGCACGATCTGGTCCCCCGGTCGCAGGTCGACGCGCACGAGGGCGGAGTGGTCGGGCTCCGCCGGGCGCGGCGATCACCTTATGGCACCTGTGTGGGATCTGTGAAGGTGTGCACGACAAAGGCCCCGTCGCTCGGGAGCGACGGGGCCTTGCCCACATGGGGACCCCCCGGAAGGGGTGAGTGGAGATGGCGGGAATCGAACCCGCGTCCAACGGTGCGGAATCAGGGCTTCTCCGTGTGCAGTTCGCTGCGATTTTCTCGGCCCCGGCGATCACGCGAACAAGTCGCCGACGGGCCCAGTCACTGTTTGATTTCCCACCGAACCCCGTGACCGGGCTCGATGGTTTAGTCCCCTAGATTATGCCAGGGTCCGGGTCGGGAACATCCCCGGTCTGACACCCGTTAGGGCCTTCACTCACTGCTTATTAGGCAGCGAGGGCGAAGGCGCGGGAATCGCTCTTGGAATTGGCGATTATTGGTTGCGACATATGGTTAACGAGATCATTGCCGCTTCCTCGACACGCTTCCCCTGCTTCGACAGCCGCTGTCGAAACCGATCATCCCCATGTTTTGTTTTCAATGCACACACCGGGTTCAACCGGTGTTGATGCCATCGTACGCGACCAACGCGCGCCGATGCCACCGTATTCCCGCGGGCTACGCGCCCCGCTGCTTCCGCTTCGCCGCCGCGATCGCCCGGTCCGACTCCCGCCGGTCCTGCTTCTCCCGCAGGGTCTGGCGCTTGTCGTACTCCTTCTTGCCTCGGGCGAGGGCGATCTCGGCCTTCGCACGGCCGTCCCTGAAGTACAGGGCGAGGGGCACGATCGTGTGACCCGTCTCCTGGGCCTTGGACTCCAGCTTGTCGATCTCCTCGCGGTGCAGCAGCAGCTTGCGCTTGCGGCGCGCGGAGTGGTTGGTCCAGCTGCCCTGGTGGTACTCCGGGATGTGGGCGTTGTGCAGCCACGCCTCGCCCCGGTCGATCTGGACGAAACCGTCCGTCAGCGAGGTCCGTCCTTCGCGCAGCGACTTGACCTCGGTGCCGGTCAGCACGAGGCCGGCCTCGTAGGTGTCGACGATCGCGTAGTCGTGCCGGGCCTTCTTGTTCTGGGCGACGATCTTGCGCTTGCCGCCCTTCTCGCCGTCCCTGGCCTTCGCGGCCGCCCCGCCCTGCTTGGGCTGGGACTCCTTCGGTACGTACATTCCCTTGCTCATAGTGCTGTCCATTTTCGCACTACGCGGGGGTGGCCGGGCCAGTCCTTTAACCGGCATCCATCCGGCGTCCGACCGGCGTCTAATCTGCGTCGCCCAGTCCGCCGAGGACGGTCTCGGCCCGCTCGACGGCCGCCTGGCCCTGCGAGGTGACGTCCAGGTCCGGGGTGATGCCCCGGCCGTCGACGCTGCGGCCGGACGGGGTGCGGTAGTGCCCGACGGTCAGTTCGGCGACGGAGCCGCCGGGGAGCTGCCTCGGCATCTGGACCGAGCCCTTGCCGAAGGTGCGGGAGCCCACGACGACCGCACGGCCGCGGTCCTGGAGGGCGCCGGTGAGGAGCTCGGCCGCGCTCATGGTGCCGCCGTCGACCAGGGCGACCAGGGGTCTGGTGGTGTCGCCGCCGGGGGCGGCGTGCAGGGCCTGCTGCTCGCCGTTGACGTCGTACGTGGCGACGAGGCCGCCGTCGAGGAAGGCGGAGGCGGTGGTGACGGCCTCGGTGACCAGGCCGCCGGAGTTGCCGCGCAGGTCGAGGATGATGCCGGCGCCGGCGGGCGCCTGCCGTACGGCGGTGCGGACGACCTCGCCGGAGCCCTTGGTGAACGCGGCGATCCTGATCACCGTGACCCCGTCGGCAAGCTTTCGAACGGCGACCGAGTCGGTGGACAGACGGGCCCGGCGCAGGGTCTCGGTCCACGCGCGCGTGCCGCGCTGCATACCGAGCCGCACCGCCGTACCGGCGGCCGCGTCGGTGGCGTCGCCGCGCAGTAACGACACCACCTCGGTGACGGGCTGCCCGTCGACCTTCTGGCCGTCGATGCTGTACAGCCGGTCGCCCTTGCGGATCCCGGCGGCGGCCGCGGGCGACCCGGCGGCCACCTTGGTCACCTCGATACGGCCGTCCCGCTCGCGCCTGGCCCACAGGCCTACGCCGGTGTACCGGCCGTCGAGGGCCTCCTCGAACTCCTGGTACTCGCCCTCGGAGTAGACGGCGCCCCAGCGGTCCCCGCTGCGGCTGACCGCACGTTCGGCGGCCTCCATCGGTGACTTGCCGTCGGCCATGGCCTGCTCGGCCGCCTTCGCCACGTCCTCGTGATGGCCGGCGGGCACGGCCGAACGGGCCGCTCCGGACGGGGATTTCCGGTCGCCCTCGGAGAACGAGCCGGTCGCCGCGCCCGCGACGAGCACACTCGCGAAGACCAATGTCAGGACGGCCCCGCGGCGAATGCGGCGGGGCTGGCAGAACAGGTCACGACCTGACATGCCGGTGAGTCTAGGACAACAAGAAGGGCCGCACGGCCGGTTGACCGTACGGCCCTCTTGGCATGCGTCACACCTTCAGGTACTTGCGCAGCGCGAAGAACGCGGCCAGCGCGGGCATCAGCAGACTCGTGGCGAGGATGAGCGGCAGCTTGGTCAGGACGGCGTCCCAGCCGATGAAGTTGATCAGATTCAGCTTCTGGGACAGGGCCAGACCATGGTCGATGATGAAGTACCGCGCGACCACCAGGAATCCGCAGGCGACCGTCCCGCCGATGAGCCCGGCGACCGCCGCCTCCATGATGAACGGCGCCTGGATGTAGAAGCCCGAGGCACCGACCAGGCGCATGATCCCGGTCTCGCGCCGCCGGCTGAACGCGGACACCCGCACGGTGTTGACGATCAGCATCAGCGCGACCACGAGCATCAGCGCCATCACGGCCCGCGCGGCCCAGTTCATACCGTTGAGCAGCCCGAACAGATTGTCCAGAATGCCCTTTTGGTCCTGCACGGACTGCACGCCGTCACGCCCGTCGAAGGCGGTCGCGATGACCTGGTACTTCTCCGGGTCCTTCAGCTTGATCCGGTACGACTCCTGCATCTGGTCCGGCGTGAGGGAACTGGCCAGCGGGGAGTCGCCGAACTGCTCCTTGTAGTGCTTGTACGCCGCGTCCTGCGACTCATAGGTGACCTTCTGGACGACCGTGCCCATCTTGTCCAGGTCTGAGAGGATCTGCTTCTTCTGGTCGTCGGTTACTGCACCCTTGGCGCAGTTGGGGTCGGACTCGGCGTCGCTCTTGTTGCAGAGGAAGATCGAGACGTTGACCTTGTCGTACCAGTAGCCCTTCATGGTGCTGACCTGGTCGCTCATGAGGAGCGACCCGCCGAACAGGGCGAGGGACAGGGCGACGGAGACGATGACCGCGAAGGTCATGGTCAGGTTGCGGCGGAGACCGACACCGATCTCGGAGAGAACGAACTGTGCGCGCATGGCGACTGGTTGAGCCTTTCCGTGGACGTGGCGGTCAGTGCTGGTAGCCGTAGACGCCGCGTGCCTGGTCGCGGACGAGGCGGCCCTTCTCCAGCTCGATGACGCGCTTGCGCATCTGGTCCACGATGTTCTGGTCGTGCGTCGCCATCACCACAGTGGTGCCGGTCCGGTTGATCCGGTCGAGCAGCTTCATGATGCCGACGGAGGTCTGCGGGTCGAGGTTGCCGGTCGGCTCGTCGGCGATGAGCAGCTTGGGCCGGTTGACGAACGCGCGCGCAATCGCCACTCGCTGCTGCTCACCACCGGACAGCTCGCCGGGCATCCGGTCCTCCTTGCCGCCGAGCCCGACGAGGTCGAGCACCTGCGGCACGGACTTGCGGATCTCGCCCTTGGACTTGCCGATGACCTCCTGCGCGAAGGCGACGTTCTCCGCCACCGTCTTGTTCGGCAGCAGCCGGAAGTCCTGGAACACCGTCCCCAACTGGCGCCGCATCTGCGGCACCTTCCAGTTGGACAGGCGCGCGAGGTCCTTGCCCAGAACGTGCACCTGACCGTGACTGCACCGCTCCTCGCGGAGGATCAGCCGCAGAAAGGTGGACTTTCCGGAGCCCGAGGACCCCACGAGGAACACGAACTCGCCCTTCTCCACTTCCAGGGACACATCCCTGAGTGCAGGACGGGTCTGCTTGGGGTAGACCTTGGAGACGTTGTCGAATCGGATCACGGATGCACCACGGGTCGCCGGGGGTAGATGAGCGTGACCATACGCGAGTCGGGTGCACAAGCGCAGGCAGCGGTTGCGCTTGAGAACGACTTGTGCCCTTTTGTACGGGGCTTTGTAAGGGGCCGGGGCGGCCGCGCCCCTAAGGGGCGCGGGGCTGTATCGATGAGCGGCTTCGCCGCGGGGCGCGACCGGCCCCCACCGACCCGCAGCCGCGTGACAACCCCCACGCACCCCCTGAGAGCGACCCCCGCGCACCCTCCGGAGGAACCTGGCACAGTAGAGAGGGGAACGTTCGGCAACCACAAACCGTTCTCCCAGTGGAACGTATTCGCAAGGAGGGCGAGCGCATGACGTACGACCGGCTGGTGTGCGCGAACTGCGCGGCGCCCGTGAGCGAGGGCCGGTGCCCCGTGTGCCGCGCGAACCGCGAGCGGCTGCAGCAGGAGAACTTCTTCGCGGGGCTCAACCCCATGGCGCTGATCGCACTGCTCGCAGTGCTGATCGCGGCGGTGGCGCTGCTGGCGCACCAGACCGCGTAGAGCGCGGCACAGGGGCACTGAGACACCCGAGGGGCCCGGAGCGATGCACGCTCCGGGCCCCTCGTCGTACGTCGTCACACACGTTGCGTGTGCGTACGGCTACCGTCAGGCAGCCGCACCGCCACGGCCGTTCACCAGGCGCGGCAGGATGCGGAAGCCGATACCGCCGGCGATCATCGTGGCGGCCCCGACCAGCAGGAACGTGGTCTCACCCGCACCAGTCTCGGCGAGCTGCCCACCCTTGCCCTGGGCCGAGGTGTCGGTCGAGGAACCGGTGTCGGTGAGGGCCGAGGAGCCCTCGTCCTGTGGGGTGTTGTTGTTGCCACCGTCAGGGTCGGTCGCGTTGCCGCCGGTGCCGTTGCCACCCGAGTTGCCGTTGCCGCCCGAGTTGCCGTGGCCGCCACCCGTGGTGTCGCCGCCGGTCGTGCTGCCACCGCCGGTCGTGGCACCGCCCGTGGTGTCACCGCCCGTGGTGCTGCCACCGGTGGTGTCACCGCCGGTCGTGGCACCGCCGGTCGTGGCACCGCCCGTGGTGTCACCGCCCGTGGTGTCACCGCCCGTGGTGCTGCCACCAGTGGTCGTGGCACCGCCCGTGGTGTCACCGCCGGTGGTGCTGCCGCCCGTGGTGTCACCGCCGATCACGCCGCCGATCGTGTCGCCGCCGGTGGTGTCGCCGCCCGTGGTGTCACCGCCGGTCGTGCTGCCGCCGATCACGCCGCCGATCGTGTCGCCGCCGGTGGTGTCGCCGCCCGTGGTGTCACCGCCGGTCGTGCTGCCGCCGTCGGTGTTGACACCAACGTCGACTCCGGCCACGTTCACGTCTATGCCCACCGCGGAAGCGGCACCGGCGGCGGTCAGCGAGGCACCGGCGGCGATCACTGCGCCAGCGGCTACCCGCGCGACGCGGAGCCGCGTCTTCTTCGTCATAAGGTTGCTACCCCCAGTAGCTCATCGTCATTGAGGCGGCGCTCGGGGGCCGTGATCGACGGGGGTGATGGCGCTACAAGTTCCCCCGGTTCACATGCGCCCCAGAGATACGCATGCCGCGCTTCACCCTTCCCATTTTTCAAAGCAACGTCAAGGGCGTTGCGGGCGCAATGTCCACTTGCGTCTCGTTTACATCGAGTTGGAACCTGTGAGTGTGATGTAAAACCCAGACAAACAGCAACTGCCGCCCGATGGGCGGCAGTTGGCAAGTCGACAAAGTTACTTCTCTTGCTGCTTGCGCCAGCGAATACCCGCCTCGAGGAACCCGTCGATCTCACCGTTGAACACGGCCTCGGGGTTTCCGACTTCGAACTCGGTTCGCAGGTCCTTGACCATCTGGTACGGGTGCAGGACGTACGAACGCATCTGGTTGCCCCAGGAGTTGCCGCCGTCGCCCTTCAGGGCGTCCATCTTGGCCTGCTCCTCCTGGCGGCGGCGCTCAAGGAGCTTGGCCTGCAGGACGTTCATCGCGGTGGCCTTGTTCTGGATCTGCGACCGCTCGTTCTGACAGGAGACGACGATGCCGGTGGGGAGGTGGGTGAGGCGCACCGCGGAGTCGGTGGTGTTCACGCCCTGGCCGCCGGGGCCCGAGGAGCGGTACACGTCCACGCGCAGCTCGGACTCGTCGATCTCGATGTGGTCGGTCTGCTCGACCACGGGAAGCACCTCGACACCCGCGAAGGAGGTCTGGCGCCGCCCCTGGTTGTCGAAGGGCGAGATGCGCACGAGACGGTGGGTGCCCTGCTCGACCGAGAGGGTGCCGTAGGCGTACGGCACCTGCACGGCGAAGGTGGTCGACTTGATGCCGGCCTCTTCCGCGTACGACGTCTCGATGAGCTCGGTCTTGTAGCCCTTCTGCTCCGCCCAGCGCAGGTACATCCGCTGCAGCTTCTCGGCGAAGTCGGCGGCGTCGACGCCACCGGCCTCGGCGCGGATGTTGACGAGCGCCTCGCGGGAGTCGTATTCACCGCTCAGGAGCGTCCGGACCTCCATCTCGTCCAGCGCCTTCTTGACGGCGGTGAGCTCGGACTCGGCCTCGGCACGTGTGTCCGGGTCGTCCTCCTCCTCGGCCATCTCGAAGAGCACGGAGAGATCGTCGATCCGCCCGCGCAGCGCCTCGGCCTTCCTGACCTCGGCCTGCAGGTGGCTCAGCTTGCTGGTGATCTTCTGCGCCTCGTCCGGGTTGTCCCAGAGGGACGGCGCGGCCGCCTGCTCCTCGAGCACGGCGATGTCTGCCCTCAGCTTGTCGAGGTCCAGAACGGCCTCGATCGACTCCATGGTCGAGGAGAGGGACTTGAGCTCTTCGGATACATCGACGACTGCCACGCCTCCAGCGTAACGGCTCCGCCGGGTGAGCCGTGTCGGGCAGCCGCAGCCTGGCAGTACCCAGCGCTTTCGTGGCCGTCGACCTGGGGCTTCCGCCCCCAGGCCCCCGCTTTCGGCCTGAACGGCCTCGTCCTCAGACTCCCCCACTCTCGGCTTCGCTCGAGCGGGGGGACCCCCACGACGGGCTGAATGATGCGGACCGGCACTGGAGAGCTCAGGGTGAAGCCGGTGCCGAGTGCTTCGAGTCCTGCGGTGTCGCCCCCGCGTCGTCCCCCGACGTCGCCAGCCACGTCCCCACCCCGGCCGCCGCCACCAGCAGCGCCGCGGCCGTCCCCAGCACCATCCGGCGCCGACGCGTCACGGCGCGGTGTCGTGCGGAACCCGGCCGTGGCGCCCCCGCAGCCCGCGGCACCCGGGCCGTCCCGCGAGCGCCGCCGGCCAGCTCGTCCGGCGCCGGGACCCTCATCGACGTATGGGTGTCCCGGTTGGAGTCGGCGGGCTTCGCGCCCGGTACCAGAGGGACCGCGCCACGCCGAACCCGTTCGCGAGCCGGGGCCGCGGCCTCCCCGGCCGTCGTCTCCGGCTCCTCCGTCGGCTCCGTGTCCGGCTCGTCCACGTCCAGCGGCGGCATCCCCGCGACCAGCGGCAGCAGTTCCCGCAGCCGGGCGCCCAGCTCCGAGGCGCGCAGCCGGGAGGCCGGCGCCTTGGCCAGGCACTGCACGAGGAGCTGCCAGAGCTCGTCCGGGATACCCGGGAGCGGGACCACCGTCTCCGTGACGTGCCGGCGCAGCACGGCGCCGGGGTGTCCGCCGCCGAACGGGGTGAAGCCCGCCAGCAGCTCGTACAGGACGGTCGCGAGGGCGTAGATGTCGACGGCCGCGCGCGGGGGCAGGCCCTCCACGATCTCCGGGGCCAGGTAGTCCGGAGTGCCGATGATCTTCGTCGCGCGGGTGCGGCGCGGGGAGTCGATGAGCTTCGCAACGCCGAAGTCGGTCAGGAGGGCGGGGTGGGAGCCGCCGGGGCCCAGGGGGCCCTGCATGTCGAGGAGCACGTTCTCCGGCTTGACGTCGCGGTGCACGACGCCTGCGGCGTGCGCGGCCGCGAGCCCGTCCGCGACGTCGGCCACGATCGCCACCGCCGCCGCGGGCGCCAGCCGGCGTTCGCGGTCGAGGCGGGTGCGCAGGTCGGTGCCGCGTACGAGGTCCATGACCAGCGCGAGGTCGTTGCCGTCCACCACCAGATCGCGTACGGAGACGACGTTCGGGTGGTCGAGACCGAGCAGCGCCGTGCGTTCCTGCACGAAGCGGCCGACGAGTTCCTGGTCGGACGCGAGATCCTCGCGCAGCAGCTTGATGGCGACGGGTCCCTCGGGCCCCTCGCCCAGCCACACCGTGCCGGCGCTGCCCCGCCCCAGGATCTGGTTCGCGGTGTACCGGCTGCCGATCTTCCGTGCCAAGACTGCTCCTACGGGACGCGTGTGTCGCCAAAACTACGCGCCCGAGGAGCCAACCTTCACCGCAGAGACGGAAATCACCCGCCAGGTGTCGACAAATCACCAAGCTCGCTGCTCAGTTGCCGCCTTTGCTGCCGACCTGGTCGCCCAGTTTCCCGATCCAGCCGCTCACGGTGTTGTAAATGTCGCCGAGCTGCTGCCAGTAGCTCTTGGTCGTGCCGATCCACTCCTGGAGCGGGCTCAGCTCCCAGACCAGCCAGCCCGCGACGAACAGGATGACGATCGTGAACAGGCAGCCCTTCAGACAGCCGAGCCCGGGGATCTTCATCCGGTTGGGGCTGGGCTCTCGCGACCGGCGGGGCTCACGCGCGGGCCGCTGCGGCTCCTGCGGGGGCGCGTGCCGCTGGGGCTGCTGGTGCTGCGGCGGGGCGTACTGCTGCGGCTGTTGCTGCTGCGGATAGCCGTACGCCTGCTGAGGTCGCTGCTGCTGGGGTCGCTGCTGCTGCGGGCGGGCGACCTGCCGCTGGGGGCGGCGGCGCAGGGGGTCCTCGTCGGGGTTGAGGTACTGCTGGACCTGCGTCTGCTCGTTGCGGTCGCGGGCGGCGCGCAGCTGGTTCTGCCAGGGGTGCGGCTGCTCGGGCTGCTGCCCCGGCTGCCCCTGGGGCACCGGCGGCATGACGGCGGTCGGGTCGGCCGCTCCCGTGTTCGGGAGTACGGCGGTGGGGTCGGCGGCGCCCGCCGGGCCCGGTCCGCCGGTGTGCGGCAGGAAGCTGGTCGCCGCGTTCGGGTCGTACGACCCCGCTCCGTGCTGCAGGACCTGCGTGGGGTCGGCCGAGCCGGGGACGGCGGCCGGCATCGGGTCGGGGGCCAGCAGGGTGCCGACGGCCTCCGCGGCGGCGATCTGCGCGGCGTTCGCGTGCACACCGACGCCCTCGGCGACGACGCGCAGGGCGCGCCCGAGGTTCTCGGCGCTCGGCCGTTCGTCCGGGTTCTTGCTCAGACAGCGCTCTATGACCGTCCAGAGCGGGTCCGGAATCGTGGACGGGCGGCGTGGCTCGGCGCTCAGGTGCTGGTGCAGTACTTCCAGGGCCGAGCCGCCGCCGAACGGGGGACGGCCGGTGACCAGCTCGTACATCAGGATGCCCGCGCCGTAGATGTCGACGGCGGAGGTCTGCGGGCGGCCCTCGGCGGACTCCGGTGCGACGTACGCGGGCGTGCCGACGAACTCGTGGGTGCGGGTCAGGCCCGGGGAGTCGGCCAGGCGCGCGATGCCGAAGTCGGTGAGCATCGGGTGCATCTGGCCGCCGTCCTGCTTGAGCAGGACGTTGGCGGGCTTCAGGTCGCGGTGCACGACGCCGTCGGCGTGGCTGGCGGCGAGCGCGTCGGCGATCTGGGCGGTGAGCAGGGCCGCGGCCACGGGGCTGAAGGGGCCGTTCTCGCGCAGGTAGCGGTGCAGGTCGGGGCCCTCGACGAGGTCCATGACCAGCGCCAGCAGATCGCCCTCGACGACGAGGTCGCGGACCCGGACGATGTTCGGGTGGGTCAGACGCAGCAGCACGGAGCGCTCCCTGAGGAAACGCATCACGATGTCCGCGTCGTTCGCGAGCTCTTCCTTCAGGACCTTGATCGCGACGGTCTCGCCGGGCTGACCGGCCACGGCGGCCTCGGCCCCCGCGGTCTCTCGCTGGCGGGCCCGCCAGACGGTGCCCGTGGCGCCGCGACCGAGCGGCTCCTCGAGCAGGTACTTGCTGCCTACCGGCCGCACGTCATGTGCTCCCTGCTGCTTGCTTACCGTTCCGACCCACTGTAGTGCCGCTGTGCGCGGCACCGACCTGTCGCCGTCCCAGCGTCTTACGTACGTCTCCCCGTGCATGTTCGAAGGAAAGACGCTCGACTTGGTCCGCCGGTTGCCCGAAGCGGGCGTGACTGATCTCAAGCGGTCTGCGCTGTGTCATCTGTCAGGCACTTTTGCGGGCAGAGCCGACCAATCAAGATCACTTGCCCCTGAGGGGCGGGCGCGTTGTCAGTGGCAGGTGCGAGGATGCCTTGAGTACCAGTACTGGCCGATGTGCTCGTGTGGGGTGGGGGTAGTCCGCGCCCGCGCAGAACCGCGCAGAAGGGACCGCTGACGGCGATGCAGATCCGGCTGACCGTCGTAGACCCCCTGGGCCCGCCCGACCGCGCGCGGGGCCGCACCGCGAGCTGCGACGTGCTGGTGACGGCGCCCGCCGGTACGGCCCTGGCCGCGGTGGCGTCGGCACTGGCCTCGGCGGTCGCGGGCGAGGCGAGCGCCTCGGCCTCCGGCGGCGCGGTGGTGCTGTACGCGGGCGCGGAGCGTCTGGACGACCGCCGCAGCACGCTCGGCGAGCCCCCGTTGATCGACGGCGCGGTGCTCTCCCTGGGCGCCCCCGCCGAGCCCGAACCGCACCCCGAGCTGGACGACGCCCCGACCCAGCTGCATGTGATCGCGGGTCCGGACGCGGGCGGCGTCCACCTCCTGCACGGCGGCGAGATCCGCATCGGCCGCTCCGCCGACGCCGACGTCCCGCTCGACGACCCGGATGTCTCCCGCCTCCACTGCGCGGTCACGGTCGCCGCGGACGGCCAGGTCTCGGTCGCCGACCTCGACTCGACGAACGGCACGACCCTGGACGGCACCCGCCTGAGCACCCGCCCGGTGCGCTTCACACCGGGCGCCCTGCTCCGCATCGGGGAGTCGGCGCTGCGGGTTGCTCCGGCCGGGGGACCGGGGGCTCGGGTGCCTACGGCTCCGGACGGGGAAGGGCATGTCCGGGTGACGTCCGTGGGCGAGCGCGAGCCGGAGGCCGCCGACGGGACACCGGCGGCCCCTGGGAGCGGCACCCCGGCACCCGAAGCGACGCCTCACGCGCGCGTGGCCGACGGCGGCGATCCCTCCGCCACCCCCTCGCGCGGCATGCCCTCCGCCCAGGGACACGGCTCCGCCGAACCCCCGCTGGTTCCCGAGCAGGGCGGCGCACCGCGGATGGAGATGAGGGCCGCAGGAGCATCCGCAGCGGGCGGCACTGCGCCTTCCAGGGGGACAACCCCCGGACCCCCGGCCGAGAAGCAGGTCAGTGGGGACGACCGGCGCGGGCATCGCCAGGCAGACCTGGGTAACACGCACGCGGGCCGCTTCGGTGCGGTCGTATGGGACTCACCGGAGGGCACGGACGCCCCTGAAACCGGCCGCCGCAAGGGAACCCCGCTGCGCGGGACCGACGTGCCCCCTGGCCTTCGCAGGCGCGGGGGGCTCTCCGCGTGGGCACGACGGCTGGCCGGCGGCCGCGGCGAGCAGGCCACAGCCGAGCATGACGCGTACGACGAGGACGACGGCCCGGACACGACGGTGGGGCCCGCCCCCCGCACCGGCCCCCAGCTCCCGGAGGCCTGGCCCGACCCGGCCGCGCTGCTGCTGACGGCGCTCGGGCCCGGCCCACGGCTGTGGGAGCGCGGGCCGGAGCACCCGGAGGCGCTCACGGTGCGGCTCGGCACGGCGGACCGGGCGGCGCCCGACGGCTCCGGGCTGCTGCCCGCGGTGCCGGTGACCGCGGACCTGCGCGAGGCCGGCGCGCTGGGCCTGGCCGGCCCCCGCACCCGGCTGTCCGGGCTGGCCCGCGCGGTGCTGGCCCAGCTGGCCGCGCTGCACTCCCCGGAAGCCCTGGAGATCGTCCTGATCGCCGCGGACCGCTCCCGCCCGCTTCAGGAGCGCACCGCGGAATGGTCCTGGCTCGGCTGGCTCCCCCACCTCCGCCCCGGCCACGGCCAGGACTGCCGTCTCCTCCTCGCCTACGACCGCGAACAGGCCACGGCCCGCACCGACGAGCTGCTGCGGCGCCTGGAGGACCAGCAGACGGAGGCACGGCACGGAACACGGCCGGCACCACGTACCTCCGACGTCCGCTCCCAGACCCGCGGTGCCGCCCGCAGGCCCTCCTGGGCGCACGCCGACGACGGTGCGGCGGAGCATGACGGCTTCGCCGGGCCGTACACCGTGGTCGTCGTGGACGGCGACCCCGGAGGCGCCGCGGTGCGGGAGGCGGTGGCGCGGCTGGCCCTGGAGGGACCGCGGGCCGGTATACATGTCGTCTGCCTCGCCGAGACGGCGTCGGCCTCGCCCGCGTCGCCGGTGACGGAGACGTACGAGGCGGCGTGCGCGGTGGCACCGGCCTTCCGGGACTGCGGCGCGGTCGCCCTGCTGAGCGGGGACGTGGCGACGGCGCTGCGGTTGATGCGGGTGGCGCGGACCGGTTCGGGAGCACCCGGAAGCGGGGCGGCGGACCGCCCGCCGACGCCGGTGGACCCGGCCGACCGCACGGAACCGGCGTCACCGGCCGACACCCACACCATGCCCAGGCCCGTGCCCATAAACCCGGCGACCGCCCCGCCCGCAGGTGCCACCGCACATCCGCACCCCGGCCCCATAGGCCCCGGCACGGTGGCCGCCGTGGACGCCGTCTCGCTCGCCTGGGCCGAGCGGTTCGCGCGGGCGCTGGCGCCGCTGAGGACGGACGGTTCCGGGACCGAGCGGCAGGCACGTGTGTCCGTGCCGTTGCCCCAAGCGGCGCGGCTGCTGGACGAGTTGGGGCTTGCGAGGGCCACCCCGGCGTCGCTGATGGCGCGTTGGGCGGACGCGGCGGACGACGCCCAGGCGCTCGGCGGGCGTGCCTGGGCCGTGCTCGGCGCCGGTCCGCGCGGCCCGGTCAGCGCGGACCTCGCCGCCGACGGCCCGCACCTGCTGATCGAGGGCCCTGCAAGCAGCGGGCGTACGGAGCTGCTGCGGGCCGTGGTCGCCTCGCTGGCCGCGGCCGAGCGCCCCGACCGGCTGGGCATCGTCCTGATGGACGGCCGGGACAGCGTGGGCACCGGGGGTGCGCCCTCCGGAAGCGGCGACGGCCTACGGGTCTGCACGGACGTCCCGCACGTCACGACCCACCTCACCGCCAACGACCCCGTCCGCATGCGGGAGTTCGCCCAATCCCTGAGCGCCGAGCTGAAACGCCGGGCCGAGCTGCTGGGCCGCTCCACCTTCGCCGAATGGCACACGGGCCGGGAGCTGTCGGGCCGCATGGTGACCCAGCGGGCGACCGGCACGAACGCAACCGGCGACCTGGACTCCCCGCCCAGCTCGACGATACGGCTGCGGCCGGGAGCGGCGCGCCGGCAGACAGAGGCCGCACCGCCTCTCCCCCGGCTCGTGGTGGTCGTGGACGACCTGGACGCCCTGGTCTCCCCCGCACTCGGCTCACCGGGCCGCCCGGCCGCGGGTTCCGTGATGCGGGCGCTGGAGGCGGTGGCCCGCGAGGGCGAGCGACTCGGCGTCCACCTGGTGGCCGCGACCGCCCCCGGCGGCCGTACGGCGGACACGGAACCGGCCCGGAAGGCCACCCTCCGGGTGACCCTCGACGCCCCGGGCAGCGGCCCCGACGACCCGGCACCGGGCCGCGGCGGCCTGACCCGCCCCGACGGCCGGACGACCCCCTTCCAGGGCGGCCGCGTCACGGGCCGCATCCCCCGCACGGCCACCCTCCGCCCCACGGTCGTCCCCCTGGACTGGCAGCGCATGGGCGACCCCCCGACCCGCCGACCCGTACGAGAACTGGGCAACGGCCCGACGGACCTGGCCCTGCTGGCCAGCGCATTGGAGCGAGCTGCGCGGGAGGTCGCGGCGACGGAGGTTCCCTCACTGCTGTAGCTCCGTCGCTCCAGCCCGTCCGGCGTTTGAGGACGAGGCCGTTCAGGCCGAAAGCGGGGGTCTGGGGGCGGCAGCCCCCAGGGTCGCGCACCCCCACCCGCCCCCATGTCTGCCCAACCGCCGGAGGCAACCGTCACGAGGCGGTCACGATCCCCCGGTTGACAGCGGACGCGCACTTGCCGACCCCACCCCGCGGGCGTAGACCAGATCACACGGGACAGCGCTCGACGTTCGACGAAGAACGGAGAACGGGGCAGTGATGCGCAGCACGAGCAGCAAGAACCGGACACGCAGGGCCGCCAAATCCGCAGCCGCCCTCCTGGCGGCGGCACTCGCGCTGGCACTCACGGGCTGCGGCGGGGGCGGCGACAAGAGCAGCGACGGCGGCAGCAGCTCGGGGAGCTCCGGCTCCGTCAAGCTGCCCAAGCTGAACGGCCAGACGCTCGAGGTGGCCGCCGTCTGGACCGGCGCCGAGCAGGACAACTTCATGAAGGTCATGGACGAGTTCAAGAAGCGCACCGGCGCGAAGGTCAACTTCGTGCCGACGGGCAACAACACCTCCACGTTCCTCGGCACCAAGATCCAGGGCGGCCAGCCGCCGGACGTCGCGTTCCTGCCGCAGGTGGGCGTGTTGCACCAGTTCGCCGACAAGGGCTGGCTCAAGCCGCTCGGCGCGGACGCCAAGGCCCAGTTGGAGAAGAACTTCAGCAAGGGCTGGGTCGACCTCGGTGCCTGGAAGGGCAAGCAGTACGGCGTCTACGCCAAGGCCGCCAACAAGTCCCTGGTCTGGTACAACACCAAGGCCTTCGAGGCGGCGGGGATCACCACGTCCCCCAAGACCTGGAAGGACTTCCTCAGCACCGCGCAGACGCTGTCGGACGCCGGCTCGCCCGCCGTGTCGATCGGCGGCGCGGACGGCTGGACGCTCACCGACTGGTTCGAGAACGTCTATCTCTCCCAGGCGGGCCCCGAGAAGTACGACCAGCTGGCCGCGCACAAGATCAAGTGGACGGATCCGTCCGTCAAGGACGCACTCACCACGCTCGCCCAGCTCTGGGGCAAGAACGACCTGATCGCGGGCGGCACCAAGGGCGCGCTGAACACGGAGTTCCCGAAGTCCGTCACACAGACCTTCTCCGGCAGCACCCCGGCGGCGATGGTCTTCGAGGGCGACTTCGTGGCCGCGAACATCAACGGCGACACCAAGGCGAAGCTGGGCACGGACGCGAAGGTGTTCCCGTTCCCGGCGGTCGGCTCCCAGGCCCCGGTGGTCAGCGGCGGCGACGTGGCCGTGGCGCTGAAGGACAGCAAGGGCGCCCAGGCGCTGCTGACGTTCCTGGCCTCCACCGACGCGGCGGAGATCTGGGCGGCGCAGGGCGGCATCCTCTCCCCGAACAAGGAGATGGACCAGTCCAAGTACAAGGACGCGATCACCGCGCAGATCGCCAAGCAGCTGCTCGCGGCCGGTGACAGCTTCCGCTTCGACATGTCCGACCAGGCGCCGGCTGCCTTCGGCGGCACGGCCGGCATCGGCGAGTGGAAGGACCTGCAGGACTTCCTGAGGAACCCGAAGGACGTCGCCGGCACCCAGCAGAAGCTGGAGGCCGACGCGGCCAAGGCGTACGCGGCCGGCTGACGGCGCGGCCATGACGTCCGTAGCGAACTCGACGGGGGGCGCCGGCGCACTGCCGACGCCCTCCGTCTCGCCGCGCAAGAGCGTCACGGGGACCCGGCTGTGGGTGGCGGTGCTGTTTCTGCTGCCCGCGTTCGTGCTTCTCGGGGCGCTCGTGGTCTACCCGATCGGGTACTCGGTCTGGCGCAGTCTCTACGACGCCGACGGCTCCGGTTTCGTCGGGCTGAAGAACTACGGCGACATCTTCAGCAACGACGCCACTCTGACCGCCGTACGCAACACCGCGATCTGGGTGGCGGTGGCGCCCGCGATCGTCACCGCACTGGGTCTGATCTTCGCCGTGATGACCGAACGGGTGCGCTGGGGAACGGCGTTCAAGTTGATCGTCTTCATGCCGATGGCGATCTCGATGCTCGCGGCCGGGATCATCTTCCGTCTCGTCTACGAGCAGGATCCCCATCTGGGCGCCGCCAACGCGGTCGCCAAGTCCATCCACGACACCTTCGTGTCGTCGTCGGTGTATCCGGGTGCGCGGCCGAACGAGACGGCGACCGATCTCAAGCCGTCCGGTGGCGGCTCGTTCACGACGACGGGCACCGTGAAGGCGGGCACCCCGGCCCTGCTCCCCCTGGTCGGCATCGCACCCAACAGGCTGCCCGGCACCCCCGAGAACGCGAAGACGGCGAGCGGTTCGGGCGTCACCGGCACCGTCTGGCTGGACTTCAAGCTGGGCGGCGGCGGCACGAAGGGCAAGGTCGACCCGGGTGAGAAGGCGCTGAAGGGCGTCCAGGTGGAGGCCGTGAAGGGCGGCAAGGTGGTCGCCTCCGCGAAGAGCGGCGCCGACGGCACCTTCACTCTCCCGGCGAAGGCCGACGGGGCCCAACTGCGGCTGCCCGCCTCGAACTTCTCGGCTCCGTACAACGGCATCGACTGGCTCGGCCCGACGCTGGTCACCCCGGCCATCATCGGCGCGTACGTGTGGATGTGGGCGGGCTTCGCGATGGTGCTGATCGCGGCGGGCCTGGCGGGCGTGGACCGCAACCTCCTGGAGGCGGCCCGGGTGGACGGCGCCAACGAGTGGCAGGTGTTCAGAAGGGTCACGGTCCCGCTGCTCGCACCCGTCCTGGTGGTCGTCCTCATCACGCTGATGATCAACGTGATGAAGATCTTCGACCTGGTCTACATCATCGCCCCGCAGCCCAGTCAGGACGACGCCAACGTCCTTGCCCTGCAGCTGTTCCTGTCGTCCTTCGGCGGCGGCGGCAACGAGGGCGTCGGCAGCGCGATCGGCGTCATCCTGCTGCTGCTCGTGCTGCCGGTGATGTTCGTGAACATCCGCCGGCTGAGGAAGGAGCGTCAGCGGTGAGCGCCCTCGACACGACCGTGCGCGCCAAGCGCTCGTTCGCCACGCGGGTGGCGAGCGGCGCGGCGGGCGGGGTGATGCGGATCTTCCTGATCCTGGTCGCCCTGTTCTGGCTGGTGCCCACCTTCGGCCTGCTGGTCTCGTCGTTCCGCGACCCGACCGACATCGCCACCTCGGGCTGGTGGAAGGTCTTCACCGCGCCGAGCCAACTGACCGCCAAGAGCTACCAGTCGCTCCTGGAGAAGGACGCGATCACCCACGCGCTGTTCAACACGGTCTGGATCACGGTCCCGGCCACGCTCCTGGTGGTGCTTCTCGGTGCGATGGCCGGATACGCCTTCGCCTGGATGGACTTCAAGGGGCGCGACTGGTGGTTCCTGGTCGTGGTGGCGCTGCTGGTCGTGCCGGTCCAGGTGGCCCTGATCCCGCTCGCCGACCTCTTCGGCAAGATCGGGATCTTCGGAGACATCATCGGCGTGGTCCTCTTCCACGTCGGCTTCGGACTGCCGTTCGCGATCTTCCTGCTCAGGAACTTCTTCGCGGAGATCCCGCGTGAACTCCTGGAGGCGGCACGGCTGGACGGCGCCGGCGAGACCCGGCTGTTCCTCACCGTCGTCATGCCGCTGGGCGCGCCGGCGATCGCGTCCCTCGGCATCTTCCAGTTCCTGTGGGTGTGGAACGACATGCTGGTGGCGCTGGTGTTCTCGAACGCGGAGTCGCAGCCGCTGACGGTCGCCCTGCAGCAGCAGGTACGGCAGTTCGGCAACAACATCGACGTACTGGCACCCGGCGCGTTCATCTCGATGGTGATCCCGCTGGTCGTGTTCTTCGCGTTCCAGCGGCAGTTCGTCTCCGGTGTCATGGCGGGAGCCGTCAAATAGCCCTGGGGGACAACGTGATGGAGGGGGTGGGGCGTTACGGTCCCGCCCCCTTCCGTTCACCCAGGATCCCCCGTATGCCGCAGGCACCGTAACCAAGTCACTCCATCGGCCGTTCCCGGGCAAGGCCCCGTCGTCCGCGCCGACCCCATGGATGTGCCTTGCCCAGGTTCAGTGTCATCGTCCCCGCGTACAAGGTTCAGGCGTATTTGCACGAATGCCTGGAATCGGTGCTCTCGCAGTCGTATCCCGATCTCGAACTGGTCGCGGTCGACGACTGCTCGCCGGACGGAAGCGGCGCGATCATCGACGAGTTCGCGGCCCGCGACCCGCGCGTCCACCCCGTGCACCTGACCGAGAACCAGGGCCTGGGCCGCGCCCGCAACGCGGGCCTGGAGCGGGCGAGCGGCGACTACCTGGTCTTCCTGGACGGCGACGACACCCTCACCCCGCACGCGCTGCGCGCCATCGCCGACCGTCTGAAGGAGACGGGCGAACCGGACCTCGTCGTGTACGACTACGCGCGCACGTTCTGGTCGGGCGAGACCGTCCGCAACGTCGTCGCCGGCCAGCTCACCGAGCAGGGCGCGGCCCCCTTCCGCCTGGAGGACCGCCCGGGCCTGCTGAAGCTGCTGATGGTGGCCTGGAACAAGGCGTACCGGCGGGAGTTCGTCGAGCGCGAGGGCTTCACCTTCCCGCCCGGCTACTACGAGGACACCCCGTGGACGTTCCCGGTGCTGATGGCCGCGGAGTCCATCACGACCCTCGACCGGGTGTGTGTGCACTACCGGCAGCGCCGCCAGGGCAACATCCTCTCCACCACCAGCCGTAAGCACTTCGACCTCTTCGAACAGTACGACCGTGTCTTCGCGTTCCTCGACGAGCGCCCCGAACTCGCCCGTTGGCGGCCGCTGTTGTTCCGCCGCATGGTCAACCACCTGACGAAGGTGTTCTCCCACCGCGAGCGCCTGCCCCGAGGTTCCCGCGCCGATTTCCTGCGCAAGGCCCGCGCCCACTACCGCCGTTACCGTGTGCCCGGCCCGCCCGTCCCGCTGGGCTCCCGCCTCCGCCACACCCTGATCCGCTGGGGCCTGCACCGCACCTACCGCTCACTGCAGCTGGCGGCGGCCCTGCGCCGCAGGGCGGTCAAGCTGTGCGTCAAACTCCTGCGCACCGCAAGGGCGACGGCGCTGCGTGTGCACTACCGCATCCAGCTCCGGCTGCCCCTGCGCGCCGACCGCGCCGTCTTCACCGCGTACGACGGCCGCGAGCACGGCTGCAACCCGGGCGCCCTGGAGGAGGCCTTCCGCACCTTCGCGCCGCACATCCGCACGTCCTGGCTCGCCCGCCCCGGCACGGCCGCCTACTGGACGGCCCTGGCCCGCTCCAAGTACCTCGTCAGCGACACCGGCTTCGAGCCCCGCCTGGTCAAGCGCCGCCGGCAGATCCTGGTCCAGACCCTGGAGGGCACCCCGCTCGGACACACGGGCCTCGACCTGCAGGAACGCCCGGCCGCGGCGCGTGACCTGGATTTCGAAGAGCTCCTGGACGACGTCGACAAATGGGACTACGTCCTGTCGGCGAACCGCCACTCCACCCTCACCTGGGAGCGGGTCTACCCGGGCAGCTACACCACGCTCGAATACGGCTCCCCGCGCGGCGACGTGTTCCAGAAGGCCACGTCGAACGACGTCACCCGCCTGCGTGAGTCCCTCGGCATCCCCGAGGACAGCGTCGCCATCCTCTACGCCCCCGCCCACCGCGACTACCGCCGCACCCAGCGCTCCCCCCTGGACCTGGAACGCGTCCTGCGCCGCCTGGGCCCCCGCTACGTCGTCCTCGCCCGCACCGAGAGCCCCGTCCCGCAGAGCGCCCGGATCATCGACGTGACCGGCCACCCCGGCGTCGAATCGCTCTGTCTGGCCTCGGACGCCCTGCTCACGGACTACTCGTCCCTGATGTTCGACTACGCGGGCCTGGACCGCCCGATCGTGCTCCACTCCGCCGACGACGACCGGGCGGCGTACGAGGCGGCCCGCGGCACCTACTTCGACGTGCGTGCCTTCCCGCCGGGCGCGGTCGCCCGCAGCGAGGACGAGCTGATCGACATCTTCGCCACCGGCCACTGGCGCGGCTCCCGCTCGACCCAGCTGCGGACCGCGTTCCGCGAGCGGTTCTGCCCGTACGACGACGGACGCGCCGCCGAGCGCGTCGTACGCCGTGTCGTCCTGGGCGAGACCGACCTGCCGCCGGTGACCCCGCTCGCCGAGCGCCACCCCGTGCCCTCCGCGGCCGCGACCCTCGCGCGCTCCCCGCAGGCGACCGTGCCGCAACCCGGCGGCCCGCTGACCGTCACCGACAGCCTCTGAACGCCGTTCTCACTCCGGGGAGTTCGCATGCCCTCCAGCCCGTCGCGGCCCACACCGAGCCGGCCGTCCACCTGGCGTCCCACAGGACGGCCGGGACGCCTCGGCTGAGACGTATACGGGTCCCCGCACGAACATCGACAGAAAGAGCAGCATGCCCCGCTTCAGCATCATCGTCCCGTCCCATGGGGTGGCAGGCCGGCTGTCCCAGGCGCTGGACTCCGTGCTCGCGCAGTCCTTCGGCGACTTCGAGCTGATCCCGGTCTGCGACGGCCCCGGCACGCCCGCGGCGGACGTCGTCGACGGATACGCCGAGCGGGACTCCCGGGTGACCGCGGTGCACTCGCCCCCCACGGCCGGTCTGTCCGGGGCGCGCAACACCGGGATGCGGGCGGCGACCGGCACGTATCTGCTGTTCCTCGACTGCGACGACGCCCTCGTCCCCGGCGCCCTGGCGGCCGTGGACGCACGCCTGGCCGAGACGGGTGACGTGGACGTCCTGTACCTGGAGCACGAGCGTGTGCCCTGGTGGGAGGGCGAGCCGACCAACCCGGCCGCGCTGCTCCTGCCGAAGACTCCGGCGGGCGCCTTCTCCCCCGAGCAGGTGCCGCAGCTGACGGGCGTGCAGCTCCCGGCCTGGAGCGCGGCCTACCGCCGGGCCTTCCTGGTCGAGCAGCGCATCGGCTTCCCGGACGGCCACTTCACCGATGTGGGCTTCGGCGGCCTGGTCACGCTGGCGGCCGAGAAGGCCGCGGTGCTGCGCCAGGTCGTCGTACGGCATCTGGCGCGCAGACAGGGCAGCCGGCTCGCCCTCCCCGGGGAGCACCACCTCGAACTCCTCGCCCAGACCGACCTGGTGCTCACCCGCGCCACGGAGCTGGACCTGCCCTGCGAACGGTCGGCCCCGCTGTTCGAGCAGCTCTTCGCGGCCGTGCTGAAGACCGCCGCGCACCCCAGGCGGCTGTCCGGCAGGCGCCGCGCCTTCTTCCGGCTGGCGAGCAGGCTGTACCGCCGGCACCGCCCTGTCGGCCACCGGACGCCGCCCGGCAGCCTCGGCCTGCAGCACCGGCTGCTCGCGGCCGGGGCGTACACGGCGTTCCGTGCCCTGCGGGAGGCCAACCAGGCGGCGGTGAAGGCGGCCGAGCGCCTGCCGCGGCCCCACATGGTGCGCACGCGCCTGCGGTACGCGCGGAACCTGCGCCGCCCGCTGGACCCCAACCTCGTCGTCTACTGCGCCTATTGGGGCCGCGGCTATGCCTGCAACCCGGCCGCGATCCACGCCAAGGCCCGCGAACTCGCCCCGCACCTGCGTTCGGTGTTCCTCGTCGAACCGGGCCAGGAGCACACCATGCCGGAGGGCATCGAGTACGCGGTCATCGGCAGCACGAAGTACTGGGACGTGCTGGCCGCCGCCAAGTACCTCGTCAACAACGCCAACTTCGCGGATGCCGTCGTCAAGCGCCCCGGCAGCGTCCATCTGTCGACCCAGCACGGCACCCCGCTGAAGAAGATGGGCGTCGACCAGGCGACCTACCCCGTGGTGGCCTCGGCGACCGGCAGCTTCGCCAAGCTGCTCGCCCGTATCGACCGCTGGGACTACAACCTCACCTCCAACCGCCACTCCACCGAGATGTGGGAGCGGGCCTACCCCGCCGCGCACGAGACCCTCGAGTACGGCTATCCGCGCAACGACGTGTACTACACGGCGACCGCGGACGACGTGGCCCGTGTCCGGCGGGAGCTCGGGGTCCCCGAGGGGAAGACGGCCGTCCTGTACGCGCCCACCCACCGCGACTACCACACGGGCTTCGAGACGGGCCTGGACCTGGAGGCCTTCTGCGAGGAGGCCGGCGAGGACGTGGTCGTCCTGCTGCGCGCCCACTACTTCTACGACCAGGGCAGGGCGCGGAGCACCGGCCGGATCATCGACGTGACCGCGCACCGCTCCTCCGAGGACGTGTGCCTGGCCGCGGACGCGCTGATCACCGACTACTCGTCGATCATGTTCGACTACGCCAACCTGGACCGGCCCATCGTGGTGTACGCCGACGACTGGGACGTCTACCGGGAGACCCGTGGCGTCTACTTCGACCTGATGGAACACCCGCCGGGGCCGGTGGCCCGCACGCCCGAGGAGCTGGCCCGCGTCTTCCGTGACGGCTCCTGGGCGGGAGAGGAGTCGACGGCGGCACGGGCCGCCTTCCGTGAGCGGTTCTGCCAGTTCGACGACGGACGCGCCGCCGAGCGGGTCGTGCGCCGGGTGCTGCTGGGCGAGCCGCCCGAGTCGATCCCGCCCGTGATCCCGCTAGCCGAGCGCACCCCGGCCCCGGTCCCCGCCCTTGTGAGGAACTGAAACCCGTGCCCCGCTTCAGCATCATCGTCCCCGTCTTCAAGGTGCAGGGCTTCCTGCGCGAGTGCATCGACTCGGTGCTCGGACAGTCGTACCCCGACTTCGAGGTGATCGCCGTCGACGACCGCTCGCCCGACGGCTGCGGCGCGATCCTCGACGAGTACGCGGCACGCGACGAGCGGGTGCGGGTACTGCACCTGCCCGAGAACGTCGGTCTCGGCCGGGCCCGCAACGCCGGGCTGGCCGAGGCGCGTGGCGACTACGTCCTCTTCCTCGACAGCGACGACCACTACACGCCGGGCCTCCTCGGCGCGGTCGCCGACCGGCTGAAGTCGGCCGAGGACCCCGACATCCTGGTCTTCGACCACGTACGCACCCACTGGTGGGGCCGGGGCGGCCCGAGCGACGCCTCCGCCCTGCTGGCCGCCGCGGGCCAGGACGTCTTCAGCCTCCGTGAGAGCCCGCAGTACGCCCATCTGTTCCTGGTCGCCTGGAACAAGGCGTACCGGCGCTCCTTCTTCCAGGAGCACGGTCTGCAGTACGCGCCGGGCCTGTACGAGGACGCGCCGGTCACCTACCGCTCGATGGTGCTGGCCGACCGCATCGCCTGCCTCAACCGGATCGGCGTCGAATACCGGCAGCGCCGGCAGGGCGCGATCACCAAGACGCCGGGGCGCAGGCACTTCGATATCTTTGCGCAGTACGAGGGGCTGTTCGCGTTCCTGGAGGAGCGCGAGGACCTCGCCTGGGCGCGGCCCCTTCTCTTCGAACGGGCCCTGGACCACATGCTGTTCGTGATCGCCCGCGAGGACCGGGTGACCCCGTCGGACCGCTCCGCGTTCTACCGCGAGATGCGCTCCTTCCACCGCCGTCACTGCCCCGAGGACTTCGTCCCGCCGGACGGCCCGCGCGGCACCGAGATGCGGCTCCTGGCGAGCTCGCCGTACGTCTCGTACGCGGCACTGCGCGGGGTGCGCGGTCTGCGCAGGATCGCCGGGGCGGGCAAGCGGCGTACGGTGGGCAAGGCATCGGCGGCGGTCCAACGCGCCTGGTACGCAGCCCAATCGAGGCTGCCGCTCGATCCGCGCCTGGCCGTCTACTCGGCCACCCACCACGCGGGCGTGCACGGCGACCCGGCCGCGATCCACGCCAAGGCCGCCGAACTGGCGCCGCACATCCGCGGGGTGTGGGTGGTCCGGGAGGACGCGGTGGACTCGCTGCCGCCCGGTACCGACTTTGTGACGCCGGGCTCGCGGGAGTACCACGCGGTCATGGCGCGGGCCACGTACTGGGTGAACAACGTCAACTGGCCGGGCTCCCTGGTCAAACGCCCCGGCCAGGTCCATGTGCACACCCACCAGGGCACACCGCTCAAGTACATGGGTGCCGACCTGCTGACCAAGCCCGGCGCCCGGCACGGCTTCAGCGTGCCGAAGATGCTGCACCGCGCCGACCGCTGGGATCTGAGCCTGGTCGCCAACCGGCACTCCGAGCTGGTGTGGGACCGGGCGTACCCCTGCCACTTCACCTCGCTGCGGACGGGCAGTCCGCGCAACGACGTGCTGGTCGCCCCGCCCGAGGAGCACGCCGAGGCCGTGCGGGCACGGCTCGGCATCCCTGCCGGGAACACGGTCGTGCTGTATGCGCCGACCCGCCGCGAGTACCGCCGGGGCGGGCACGTCGACCGGATCGACCTGGCGCGGTTCGCCGCGGACCTCGGTGCCGGGCACACCCTCGTCGTACGTCTGCACCCGACCCTCGCCACCGGTACGGCGCGCGGGCTCGGCCTCGCCGATCTGCACGCGCGCGGCGTGCTCGTCGACGCGACGGACGAGCCGCACGTCGAGGACCTGATGCTCGCCTCCGACGTGCTGGTCACCGACTACTCGGCCCTGATGTTCGACTACGCCAACCTGGACCGGCCGATGGTGATCCACGCGGACGACTGGGGCGCGTACGCGGCGAGCCGCGGAGCCTACTTCGACATCACCGCCGAGGCGCCGGGCCATGTGTCGCGCTCCTACCGGGAGCTGGCCTGGCTGTTCGCCTCGGACACCTGGCGGGACGAGGAGTCCGCGGGCCTCAGGGCCGCCTTCCGGCAGCGGTTCTGCGAGTTCGACGACGGACGGGCCGCCGAGCGGGTGGTACGGACGGTGCTGCTGGGCGAGAAGATGCCGGAGCCGCAGGCGGCCCCGGCGGTGCCCGCTCCTGCGACGGAGCGGGCTCACTCGCTGAGCTGACGGTTACCCGGCTGCTCGGTTACTCGATGACGAGGTCGACGTCGATGTTGCCGCGGGTCGCGTTGGAGTACGGGCACACCTGGTGAGCGGTCTCGACCAGCTTGCGGCCGGTCGCCTCGTCCACGGTGTCCGGCAGCTCGATGCGGAGGGTGACCTTGAGCGCGAAGCCCTCGCCCTGCTTGCCTATGCCCACCTCGGCGGTGACCGCGGCGTCGCTGACGTCGACCTTCGCCTGGCGGCCGACGAGGCCGAGGGCGCTGCCGAAGCAGGCCGCGTAACCGGCGGCGAACAGCTGCTCGGGGTTGGTGCCCTCGCCGTTGCCGCCCAGCTCCACCGGGGGGGCCAGCTTGAGGTCGACCTTGCCGTCGTTGGTGAAGGCGCGACCGTCGCGGCCGTGGGTGGCAGTGGCGACAGCGGTGTAGAGCGCGTCCATGGATGAAATCCCTCTCGAAGTCGTGTTCCGGCGGCCCTTCTGGCGGCCGCCTCACGACCACGAGTAGAGCACACAATTCAGTTGTGCACAACTGAATGGCCCGCAAGAGCTATTCTGGATGCATGACCACCGCGCCCGACACCCCGACCACCGACTGGCTCCGCCTCGACCAGCAGATCTGCTTCTCCCTGAACGCCGCCTCGCGCGCCTTCGGCGGCGTCTACCGGGTGATCCTCAAGGACCTCGGGATCACCTATCCGCAGTACCTGGTGATGCTGCTGCTGTGGGAGCACGGCGATCTGCCGGTCAAGAAGCTGGGCGAACACCTGCGGCTGGACTCCGGCACCCTTTCCCCGCTGCTCAAGCGGCTGGAGGCGGCCGGTCTGGTACGGCGGGAACGCAGCGCCCGCGACGAGCGCTCGGTGGAGGTGCGGCTGACCGAGGAGGGCGCCGCCCTGCGCGATCAGGCCGTTCAGGTACCGCGCCGGATCGTCGCGGCCACGGGCTTCGACGTGGACGAGATCCGTCAGCTGCGGTCCCGGCTCGACGAGCTCACAGCGGCGCTGGACGCGGCCACCGCGGCGGAGGCGGCGGGGCGGCGGACGTAGAGGAGGAAGGTCACCCGGCCGCTGACGTATCTCTCCCGGGCGATGAACTGCTCCTCCACGACCGCGAGTTTCACACGCTCGGTCGGGTCGGCCGGCAGCAGACCCGAGCGCAGGACCCTCGACTGGCCGACCACCCAGACCCGGTCCACGCCGGCCAGCTTGCGCCGCAGCTCGCCCGGTGTGGTCTCGATGCCGCTCAGCGTCCCGGACCGGGGCCCGGACTCCCGCAGCGCGATGTCCCGGGCCTTGCGGAACGCCTTCGGATAGGTCAGCGCCGTGAGCCGCCAGTTCGACGGCAGGAACAGCACCGGATCGCCGGGACGGATGTCGCGGGCGGCCCGCGCGGCGACGGCGCCGAGGTTCTCGGGGCGGTGCCCCGGGGAACGGTCCTGGCGGTAGAGCGGGAGGCACTGGACGAAGGCGAGGGCGACGGCCAGGACTCCGGTCAGGGTGCCGAGCGCTCCGCTGGATGTGCCCCGATGGGCCGTCTGTCGTCTGCGGCGCCCTCGGGGCTGGACGCGCCCCACGGCGGAGCCGCTCATCGATACGGCCCCGCGCCCCAGCGGACTTTGCCCGGCTTGCTTGGGCCACAGGTGCGCCACGGCTGCGGCCAGCCGGTCGGCGCCGGCGGCGGCCAGCAGCGGCGCCCCC
Source organism: Streptomyces sp. NRRL S-646 (assembly GCF_000720765.1). Lineage (GTDB taxonomy): Bacteria > Actinomycetota > Actinomycetes > Streptomycetales > Streptomycetaceae > Streptomyces. The sequence goes on along the minus strand of NZ_JODC01000015.1, from coordinate 35,998 downwards.
GCCAGCGCGTACAGCACATACCGCTCGTGATACAGCGGCCGGATCTGCGACACGGCGATCAGGAGCGCCGGGGGCAGCACGAGCAGCGGGAGTGCGACCGCCGCCAGTCGGCCCGCCCAGAGCCCCAGCACCATCAGCGCGACGGACACCCAGAACACCACCCCGTCCGGGGCGACGACGAAGTCCCCCACCAGCAGCCCCGCCTGGTCCCACCCGGGTGTCACCAGCCACCCCACCTGCCCCGACTGCTCCTGCGACACCCACACCAAGGGCAGCAGAACGGCCCCCACCAGCCCCGCCGCACGCCCCCAGCCCAGCCATACGGTCCTCGGCACCCGCATGAGCGCCAGCGTCAGTGCATGCGCGCACAGCACCAGGACGACCATTTCGTGCAGCAGACAGGTCACGGCGAGGGCACCGCCGTACCACCACCAAGCGCGCCGCGACCGTCCCTCCACCGCGCGCAGCAGCAGCAGTGTCGCCGCCGCCACGCCTGCCGCGACGAGTGCGTACGAACGCCCTTCCTGTGCGTAGTGGCCGGTCAGCGGGGTGACCGCGTACAGGAGACCGGCCCACAGCCCGACCCGCGGCCGGACCAGCCGTACGCCGAGAGCCGCGACCAGACCGGCGGTCGCGGCGGCCCCGAACACGGACGGGAGCCGCAGGACGACCTCACCGGGGTGGACGGCGAGGACGACGTGCATGAATAGGTAGTACAGGCCGTGTACGGCGTCCAGGCCGTGCAGCAGCTGCCAGATCTGCGGCACCGTGCGGCGGCCGACCAGGAAGGTGACGCTCTCGTCGCCCCACATGCCGCCGCGGTCGAGCCCCCACAGACCGATCACGAGTATGACGACGGCAGGAACCGTCACGGCCACGATCTCCGCACGCACCCACCGACGGTTCGCCCGCCCCGCGTCCTCGCTCAGCACACGGCTGATTTTGTGCGGTAGGCGGGCTCTTACCGAGCATTGACGGTGTATTAGCAGTCATACACCATTCGCCCGGCTTACGATCCGCCGTGATGAACGCCGTGACGAACGCCGTGATGACCACCGCCGGAAAACGCCGCCTCCTCGCCCTTGCCGCCGCCTGGCTCGCCACCCGGGCCCTGATGTTGTGGCTGCTCGCACACGACGCGGCGCCCCGGCTCGGCGGGGGCTCGGTCGCACGGGAGGTATGGCACCTGTACCACCACTGGTACGGCATCCTCGCGCACGGCGCCTTCCCCGCGCACGACCCGCTGTGGCAGTACCCGCCCGGGGCCGGCGCGGTGCTGCTGTCGCCCGCGCTGCTGCCGGGCCTGACGTACTTCCAGGCGTTCGTCGTCCTCACCCTCGCCGCCGACGCGGCGATCACGCTGGCGCTGGCCCTCGCGGGCAACCGCCCCGGCCGCACGCTCCTCGGGGCGGCGATGTGGGTGGGCGGCCTGCCGCTCCTCCTGCACCTCCCGCTCGCCCGCTACGACGTGCAGGTGACAGCCCTCGCCGTCATCTCCCTGTTGACGTTGCCGCGCTCCACGCGCGCGTGCGGGGTGTTCGCGGCGCTGGGCGCCCTGGTGAAGGTGTGGCCGGCGTTGGTGCTGCTGGGCACACCGAGGGGGCGGACGACGCGTTCGGCGTGGGCGTGGGCCGCCGTCACCGGGGCCGGGTCGCTCGCGGTCCTCGCGGCACTGTTCGACAACCCCTCCGCCTTTCTGCGCCAACAGGGCGGGCGGGGCGTGCAGATCGAGTCGCTCGGCGGCACGGCGCTCGCCTTCGCGACACACGCCGGGTGGCCGGGGCAGGTGCGCTACCAGTACGGCGCCATGGAGTTCACGGGCCCGTACGTACGGACCGTCGCGCAAGTGTCCCTCGCGCTCACGGCGGTTGCCTTCGGGCTGCTGCTCCTGTGGCGGCTGTGGGCCCGGCGCTGGACGCCTGCGACGCCGTACGACGCCGCGCTGAGCGCCGTCCTGCTGTTCACCGTCACCAGCCGGGTGATCAGCCCGCAGTACATGATCTGGCTGCTGGGCCTGGCCGCCGTGTGCCTGACCTCACGGCACACCGTGCAGCGCCCGGTGGCCGCCCTGCTGCTGGCGGCGACCGCGCTCAGCGCCGTCGCCTATCCGCTGTTCTACGGCCAGGTCATCGCCTGCACCTGGCCGGGCTGCGCGCTGATGCTCGCCCGCAACGGGCTGCTCGCCGCGGCCGCCGTGCTGTCCCTCGTCCGGCTGTGGCGCTCCACCCGCCCCGCGCCCGTGTCTCCCGCGCCCACGCGCGGACCTGACCCGGTCACCCGCCGCCTTCCCCAGCACTCCGGCGCATAGAAAGTGCTGACGGCGCGGGACTCCACCGCCTGCTTCACTGATACCGCACCACCACGGGCCAACTGACGAAGGGGACGGCCGCACATGACCTGGCTGATCACCGGCGGCGCCGGATACATCGGGGCGCACGTCGTCCGGGCGATGATCGAGGCGGGCGAGCGGACCGTGGTGTACGACGACCTGTCGACGGGGATCGCCGAGCGCGTGCCGCGGGGTGTGCAGCTGGTGGTGGGGTCGACGCTGGACGGCGAGCGCGTCGCCCGCGCCCTCACGGTCCACGACGTCAGCGGGGTCATCCACCTGGCGGCGAAGAAGCAGGTGGGCGAGTCCGTGGACCTGCCGCTGCACTACTACCGGGAGAACGTCGAGGGCCTGCGCGTCCTCCTGGAGGCGGTGACCGCGTCCGGTGTCCCGTCCTTCGTGTTCTCGTCCTCCGCGGCGGTGTACGGCATGCCGGACGTGGAGCTGGTGACGGAGGAGACGCCCTGCGTGCCCATGTCGCCGTACGGCGAGACGAAGCTGGTCGGCGAATGGCTGGTCCGTGCGGCGGCCCGCGCGACAGGCCTCTCCACGGCCTCCCTGCGCTACTTCAACGTGGCGGGCGCCGCGACCCCCGAACTCGCGGACACCGGCGTCTACAACCTGATCCCGATGGTCTTCGAGAAGCTCACCGACAACGCACCCCCGCGCATCTTCGGCGACGACTACGAAACCCCTGACGGGACCTGCGTCCGCGACTACATCCACGTAGTGGACCTGGCCGAAGCCCACGTAGCGGCCGCCCGCACGCTCCAGTCCTCACCGGGCCGCCACCTCACCCTCAACATCGGCCGGGGCGAGGGCGTCTCCGTCCGCGAAATGATCGACCGCATCAACGCCATCACCGGCTACGACCGCCCCCCGACCGTCACCCCCCGCCGCCCCGGCGACCCGGCCCGAGTAGTCGCCTCCGCAGCCCGCGCCGCCACCGAACTGGCCTGGAAGGCCAAACACGACGTCGAAGACATGATCACGTCGGCCTGGGAGGGCTGGGTACGGGTGCATCCGGGGGCGGCGCGGGGTTAGGCGCCGCGGGGGGTGCCGGGCTGCGCAGGGTGCGCGGTGAAGTGCGGTGATGTGGCCCGCGCCCCGAAGGGGCGCGGGGAACTGCGCGACCAGCCACGACGCACCCGCGGCTGTCGACGGCCGATCGCGGTGCTTCCCGCGGAGCGCCTTGCAGCGGCGACCCTTGGGACCTGGGCGGCGACACGGACACCGTCGCCGCAGTGACCGGCGGGCTCGCGGGAGCCGTGTACGGCATGAGCGCGATACCCGAACGCTGGACCGCCGCGCTGCACGTACCCCTGCCCGGCTTCGGCGGACGGGTCCTGCGCGCCCCGGAGTTGGCGGACCTCGCACGGCGGCTGCACGGCCGGGAAGTCTGAAACTACCGGTTGTTCAGGTACGTCAGTACGGCCAGCACCCGGCGGTGGCCGCTGTCGCTCGGGGGCAGGCCCAGTTTGAGGAAGACGTTGCCGATGTGCTTGTGGACCGCGCGTTCCGTGACGACGAGGGTCTTGGCGATGGTCGCGTTGTCGTGGCCCTCGGCCATCAGTTTCAGCACCTCGCGCTCGCGCGGCGTGAGCGAGTCGAGCGGCGAGTCCTTGCGGCGGGTGAGGAGTTCGGTGACGACCTCGGGGTCGAGCGCCGTACCGCCGGCGGCAACCCGCTCCAGTGCGTCGAGGAACTCGTCGACCCGGCCGACCCGGTCCTTGAGCAGATAGCCGAGCCCGCTCGCGCCCCCGGTCAGCAGTTCGGCGGCATACGACTCCTCGACGTACTGCGAGAGCACCAGCACCGGCAGCCCCGGGATCCGCGCACGTGCCTCGAGCGCCGCGCGCAGGCCCTCGTCACGGAAGCCGGGCGGCATGCGCACATCGAGCACGGCGGCGTCGGGACGGTGCTCCAGGAGTGCGGGCAGGACCTCGGGCCCGGTGCCGGCGACGGCCACGACCTCGTGCCCGGCGGACGTCAGCAGGAGGACGAGGCCCTCGCGCAGCAGGGCGTTGTCCTCGGCGATCACGACTCTCACGGCAGTTCCGCCTCAACTCCGGTCACCGCGGGCGGCGACTAGCTTTCGGCCACCGGCGGCCGGCGACCGCAGCATACTCAGAGCACCTTGAGAGCCTCCGCGGTGGCCCGTGCCAGCGCCGCCAGGTAGTCCTTCGGCAGCTTCGGGCTACGGATCACCACCGAGCGCCAGTAGAGGGGCCCGGAGATCAGGTCGAGCGCCAGGTCCTCGTCCAGCTCCCCGCTGATCTCACCGCGCTGCGCCGCCGCCACGATGATCTTGAGGGCCACGCCTTCCTGCCCCTCGCGCAGGGTCTTCTGCATGGCCTCGGCGATCTCCGGGTTACGGGCCGCCTCGGCCTGCAGGTCCGGGATGATCTGCGAGGCCACCGGGTGCCGCAGGGCGCGCGAGGTGACCTCGTACAGCAGCCGCAGATCGCCCTCCAGGGAACCCGTGTCCGGCGTCGGCAGGCCCAGCACCGCGATCGCCGAGACGACGTCGAGGACCAGGTGCAGCTTGGAGCGCCAGCGGCGGTAGACCGCGGTCTTGCCGACGCCCGCGCGGCGCGCGATTCCCTCGATCGACATCCGCGCATAGCCGACTGCCGCGAGCTCCTCGAAGACGGCCGCACGGATGGCCTCCGTCACGTCCTCTCGGAGTACGGCCGCCCCGGCAGGGGTTCGGCGGCGCGGACGCGTCTGGGGCTCGTCGGCGTTCGTCGTCATGCGGACCAGCATAGGGCGTTGCGACGAAACGGTTGCGTCCTGACGCGGGAGGCGTTGCGACGAAACGGTGTCGTCCCGACGGCCCGACCGGCGAACACGTTACGACGAAACGGTTGCGTTCCGACGTCAACCTGTCCTACGCTCGCGTTGCGACGATACGGTCCCGTCCCGACGTAAGAGAACGTGAAGAGAAGCGTAAGGAAACGCCGGGCATCGGACCGCCCGGCCGACGGGCCGGACGACGCCAGCACCCCCTCCCCCGAGTGAAAGCAGCGGATGTGAGCCAGGTCCTCGACACACCGCCCCCGACGCCGGCCCCGGCCGACGACGACCTCGCGGCCCTCGCCGCCCGCCACGGCCTCTCGGTCAGCGGCGCCCGCCCCTCCCTGCCCGAGTACGTCCGGCAGCTGTGGGCCCGGCGCCACTTCATCACCGCCTTCGCAACCGCCAAGCTCACCGCCCAGTACAGCCAGGCGAAGCTCGGCCAGGTCTGGCAGGTCATGACGCCGCTGCTGAACGCGGCGGTCTATTACTTCATCTTCGGCGTCCTGCTCGGCACCAAGCGGCACGTGCCGGACTACATCCCGTTCCTGGTGACGGGCGTGTTCATCTGGACGTTCACCCAGAGCTCGATCATGGCGGGCACCCGCGCGATCTCCGGCAACCTCGGCCTGGTCCGGGCGCTGCACTTCCCGCGGGCCGCGCTGCCGATCTCCTTCTGCCTCCAGCAGCTGCAGCAGCTGCTGTTCTCGATGGCCGCGCTGGTCGTCATCCTGCTCTGCTTCGGGGTGCCGCTCGCGTTCTCCTGGGTGCTGGCGTTCCCGGCGCTGGTCCTGCAGTTCACCTTCAACACCGGCGTCTCGATGATCATGGCCCGGATGGGCGCCAAGACCCCGGACATCGCCCAGCTGATGCCTTTCGTCCTGCGCACCTGGATGTATGTGTCCGGCGTGATGTGGAGCATCGACAAGCTGGCCGGCAAGCACAGCAACCTGCCGCACTGGGTGGAGCCGGTGCTCCAGGCCCAGCCGGCCGCGGTCTACATCGACCTGATGCGTTACGCCCTGATCGACAGCTTCCACGCCCACCAGCTGCCGCCCCATGTGTGGGCGCTCGCAGCCGGCTGGGCCCTGCTCGCCGGAGTCGGCGGCTTCATCTACTTCTGGAAGGCTGAGGAGACGTACGGCCGTGGCTGAGCACACCATCGAACGCATCCCCACCGTCGTCGTCGACGGCGTCGACATCGTCTACCGGGTCAACGGCACCGGCGCCGGGCGCGGCTCCGCGACCGCCGCCCTCAACCGCATGCTGCGCCGCCAGCAGGCCGAGAAGGCGGCCGGCGTACGCACGGTGCACGCCGTCAAGAACGTGTCCTTCGTCGCGTACAAGGGCGAGGCGGTCGGCCTGATCGGCACCAACGGCTCCGGCAAGTCGACCCTGCTGAAGGCGGTCGCGGGCCTGCTGCCGGTCGAGAACGGCCACATCTACACCGACGGCCAGCCCTCCCTCCTCGGCGTCAACGCGGCCCTGATGGGCGACCTGACCGGCGAGAAGAACGTCTACCTCGGCGGCCTCGCCATGGGTATGTCCCGCGAGGAGATCAAGGAGCGCTACGAGGGCATCGTCGACTTCTCCGGCATCAACGAGAAGGGCGACTTCATCACCCTCCCCATGCGGACGTACTCCTCCGGCATGGGCGCCCGCCTGCGCTTCTCCATCGCCGCCGCCAAGGACCACGACGTGCTCCTCATCGACGAGGCGCTCGCCACCGGCGACCGGTCCTTCCAGAAGCGCTCCGAGGCACGCATCCGCGAACTGCGCCAGCAGGCGGGCACGGTGTTCCTGGTCAGCCACAACAACAAGTCCATCCGCGACACCTGCGAACGCGTGCTGTGGCTGGAGCGCGGCGAACTGCGCATGGACGGCCCGACGGAAGAGGTCATGCGGGCCTACGAGGAGTTCACCGGCGGCGCGGACAAGCCGAAGGCCGCCTGAAACACCGCCACGAAAGCGAGGTGCCCCGAGCCGGTCGGCTCGGGGCACCTCGCTTTCGTACCGCCTGCTACGAGTGCGTGCGCAGCAGCGTCCGCATCGTGCGCATCGCCACCGACAGGTTGGCGAGGTCGAACGTCTCCGAGCTCTGGATCTCCTCCAGAGTCGTGCGCGCCCGGCCCAGGATCGCCGCGTTCTTCTCCTCCCAGGCCTTGAAGCGCTGCTCGGGAGTCGAGGTGCCGTTGCCCACCGCCAGGACGTCCGCGGTCACCGCCGCGTGGGCCGCGTACAGGTCCTCACGGATGGAGGCGCGGGCCATGGACTGCCAGCGGTCGGCGCGCGGCAGCTCGATGATGCGGTCCATGAGCTGGGTGATGTGCAGACGGTCGGCGAGGTCGTAGTAGACCTCGGCGACGTCCAGCGGCTCCTTGCCCATGCGGTCGGCCACCGACACGATGTCGAGCGCCGGGAAGGCGGAGGAGAACCCGGCCACGCGGGTGGCGAGCGCGTCCGGGACGCCGGCGCCGGTCAGCTCGTCGTAGATCTGCTGCCACCACTCGAGGTCCGCGCCGCGCAGCAGCTTGGTGAGCTGCTGCCAGACCTGCTCGACACGCTCGGCGAAGAAGTCGACCGTCTCGGCGAGCTGCAGCGGCTGCGGCCGGTTGTTGAGCAACCAGCGCGTGCCGCGCTCCACCAGTCGGCGCGAGTGCAGCCGGATACGGGTCTGGACGGCGGCCTCGACCTGGTTGTCCAGGCCCTCGACCGCGTCCCACACCGGAGCCGAGCAGAAGATCGCCCGGGCCGCGGTCTGCGCCCGCACGATCTCCTCCAGGGAGGCGCCGGTCTCCTCGCGCAGGCGGTGCAGATAGGTCGTACCGCCCGTGTTGACCGTGTCGTTGACCAGGACGGTCGTGGTGATCTCGCGGTGCAGCGGGTGCCCGTCGATGCGGTCGGCGAACTTCTCGCGCAGGGCCGTCGGGAAGTACGCGTGCAGCAGACCGCTCAGATACGGGTCGTCCGGCAGCGAGGTGTGCAGCAGCTCCTCGGCGACCGTGATCTTCGTGTACGCCATCAGGACGGCCGTCTCGGGGCTGGTGAGACCCTGGCCGGCGCTGAGGCGTTCACGGATCTGGCGGTCGGCGGGGAGGAACTCCAGCGCCCGGTCCAGGTGGCCCTCGCGCACCAGATGGCGGATGAACCGCTGCTGGGCGTGGAGCATGTCCTTGGACTGGGCCAGCGCGTTGGCGAGCGCCGTGTTCTGCGCGTAGTTGTTGCGCAGGACGAGCGCGCCGACCTCGTCGGTCATCTCGGCGAGCAGCTTGTTGCGCTGCTTGACGGTCATGTCTCCCTCGGCGACCAGGCCGTTCAACAGGATCTTGATGTTCACCTCGTGGTCGGAGGTGTCCACGCCCGCGCTGTTGTCGATCGCGTCCGTGTTGATCTTGCCGCCGTGCCGTGCGAACTCGATCCGGCCGAGCTGGGTCAGACCCAGGTTGCCGCCCTCGCCGACGACCTTGACACGCAGGTCGGCGCCGTCGACCCGGATCGGGTCGTTGGCCTTGTCGCCGACGTCCGCCTGGCTCTCCGTGCTGGCCTTCACATACGTACCGATGCCGCCGTTCCACAGCAGGTCCACCGGGGCCTGGAGGATGGCCTTCATCAGGTCGGCCGGGGTCATCTTGGAGACCTTGCCCTCGATACCGAGGGCCTCGCGGATGTGCGAGTTGAGCTGGATGGCCTTGGCGGTACGCGGGAACACGCCGCCACCGGCGGAGATGAGCTCGGTGTTGTAGTCGGCCCAGCTGGAGCGCGGCAGCTCGAAGATGCGGCGACGCTCGGCGTACGAGGTGGCCGCGTCCGGGTTCGGGTCGATGAAGATGTGCCGGTGGTCGAAGGCGGCGACCAGGCGGATGTGCTCGCTCAGCAGCATGCCGTTGCCGAACACGTCACCGGACATGTCGCCGATGCCGACGACGGTGAAGTCCTCGCTCTGCGTGTCGACGCCCAGCTCCCGGAAGTGCCGCTTGACGGACTCCCAGGCACCGCGGGCGGTGATGCCCATGCCCTTGTGGTCGTAGCCGGCCGAGCCACCGGAGGCGAAGGCGTCGCCGAGCCAGAAGTTGTATGTCTCCGCGACCCCGTTGGCGATGTCCGAGAACGTCGCGGTGCCCTTGTCGGCGGCGACCACGAGGTAGGTGTCGTCCTCGTCGTGCCGCACGACGTCGGCCGGGGGCACGACCTCGCCGGCCACCATGTTGTCGGTGATGTCGAGCAGCGCCGAGATGAACGTCTTGTAGCTGGCGATGCCCTCGGCCAGCCACGCGTCCCGGTCCACGCTCGGGTCCGGCAGCTGCTTGGCGACGAAGCCGCCCTTCGCGCCGACCGGCACGATGACGGTGTTCTTCACCATCTGCGCCTTGACCAGGCCGAGGATCTCGGTCCGGAAGTCCTCACGCCGGTCGGACCAGCGCAGACCGCCTCGGGCGACCTTTCCGAAGCGCAGGTGCACGCCCTCCACGCGCGGCGAGTACACCCAGATCTCGTACGCCGGGCGCGGCGCCGGCAGATCGGGGATCGCCTGCGGGTCGAACTTCATGGACACGTACGCGTGCGGCTTGCCGCCCGCCGCCTCCTGGAAGAAGTTCGTCCGGAGGGTCGCCTTGATGACGGTCAGGAAGGACCGCAGGATCCGGTCCTCGTCGAGGGAGGCCACCTGGTCGAGGGCCGCGTCGACCTCTTCGAGAAGCGCGTCGACGATCTCGAGTCCGGCCCGCTGCCGGTCCGGCGACATCCTCGCCTCGAACAGCGAGACGAGCAGCCGGGTGGTGTGGACGTTGTTGCGGAGGGTGTCCTCCATGTAGTCCTGGCTAAAGGTGGAACCGGCCTGGCGCAGGTACTTGGCGTACGCCCGCAGCACCATCGCCTGCCGCCAGGTCAGTCCGGCGCTCAGCACCAGGGCGTTGAAGCCGTCGTTCTCCGCCTTGCCGGTCCAGGTGGCGGCGAAGGCCTCCTGGAAGCGCTCGCGGGCGTCGTCGCCGAGGTAGTCGCCGCTGCCGTTCTGCACCTTGGGCATGCGCAGGCCGAAGTCGTAGATCCACGCAGTGGTGCGGTCCGAGCAGCGCAGCTCGTACGGGCGCTCGTCCGTCACCTCGACGCCGAGCCGGCTGAGGGCCGGCAGCACGGCGGACAGGGAGACGGCCTCACCCTTGCGGTAGATCTTGAACCGGCGCTCCTCGGGGGCGGCGCCGACGGGCTCGTACAGGCTGAGCGAGAAGTCCTGGCCGCTGTGGGCCTGCGCCTCGCTGAGCTGCTCGAGGTGGACGAGGTCGGCGACTGCGGCACGCGGGTTGTGGTCGGCCTTGTAGCCCTCGGGGAAGGCGTTGTTGTAGCGGCGCAGCAGTTCCGCGGCGCGCTCCTCGCCGCATTCGGCGTTCAGCGCCTCGGCGAAGCCGTCGGCCCAGGAGCGGGCGGCCTCCACCAGGCGGGCCTCGATGCGCTCCTTGTCGGCGTCGGACAGCTGCGGCAGCTCGGTGCCCTGCGGGACACGGACCACGAAGTGCAGCCGGGACAGGATCGACTCGGTGTTCCAGGCCGTGAAGTCGACGCTGGTGCCGCCGAGTTCCTCCTTCAGGATGTCGATGATCCTCAGGCGCACACCGGTGGTGTAGCGGTCGCGCGGGAGGTAGACGAGGGCGGAGTAGTAGCGCCCGTACTCGTCCTGGCGCAGGTACAGCCGCAGTCGCCTGCGCTCCTGCAGGTAGAGGACGGACGTGGCGATGGACTCGAGCTCACTGGCCGGCGTCTGGAAGAGCTCGTCGCGCGGGTACGTCTCCAGGATCTGCAGCAGGTCGCGCCCGTCGTGGCTGTTGGGCGAGAAGCCGGCGCGCTCCAGGACCTCCTCGACCTTGCGGCGGATGACCGGGACCCGGCGCACCGACTCGGTGTAGGCGGCGGAGGAGAACAGCCCGAGGAAGCGGCGCTCGCCGACGACATTGCCGTCCGCGTCGAACTTCTTGACGCCGATGTAGTCCAGGTACGAGGGCCGGTGCACGGTGGCCCGGCTGTTCGCCTTGGTCAGCACGAGGAGCTTGTGCTCGCGGGCCTTGGCGCGGGCGTCGGCGGGCAGCCGCTCGAAGGACGGGCTCACCGGGTGCCTGTCGTCCCCGGCGTGCTGCGGGTCGGAGCGCAGGATGCCGAGGCCGGTTCCGGGCACGGCGGCCAGCGAGTCGTCCTCGCGCAGCTGGTACTCGCGGTAGCCGAGGAAGGTGAAGTGATCGGCGGACAGCCACCGCAGCAGCTCGCGGGCCTCCTCGATGTCCTGCTCGCGCAGGTCGGTGGCGACGGGCTCCTCGGGCAGTTCGTCGGCCATGCGCAGCGCCGCGTCCCGCATCTTGTCCCAGTCCTCGACGGACTCGCGGACGTCGGACAGCACACGCAGCAGGTCGGCGGTGATCTGCTTGAGGTCGCCACGGTCGGTCTCGCGGTCGATCTCGACGTGGATCCACGACTCGGTGTGCGCGTCGTGCGCCAGGTCGCCGCCGGGCTGCGCGCTGAGCACCTCGATGAGCTTGCCGGTGACATCCCGGCGGACGATGATCTGCGGGTGGATGACGACGTGGATGCCGCGTCCCTGTCGCGTCAGCTCATTGGTGACGGAGTCGACCAGGAAAGGCATGTCGTCGGTGACGACCTCGACGACGGAGTGGCTGCACGTCCACCCGTTCTCCTCCACCGTGGGCGTGTGGACCCGCACGTTGGCCGTGCCCTGGGGTCGGTTCTCGGCCAGCCGGTAGTGCGAGAGCGCGGCTCCGAAGATGTCGACCGGGTCGCGGCCGTTCAGGTCCTCCGGGGCGGTGTGCAGGTAGTAGCGCTGGAGGAACGCGAGCACGGTCTCCCGGTCTGGGGTGCTCTCGTCCGTCGTCCCGGTCGGTAGGTGCCCCCCGACCGGGCTGTTCTCAGCTACCCGGGCGGCCCTCTCGAGCAGCTCGGCCTTGGCTTCGTCCAGCTTGGTCTGCATTGTCCTCTGGCTCCTGTCGCGCGCCGTTGCGTGACGTAGAAGGAAGTACGGTCTCTTCCCCTGCGGCTCGACGCCACGGCCCGGGTTCTCCGGTCTGCTCCGACGCTATGCCGCAAGGTGAGATGAGCGGGAAGATATGAGCCATATTTGAGCTGCCCCGAGGGTGTGACACTGCTCTCCGCAGCGCCCGCGTCCAGGGGGTGAATGGCATCCCGGGAGCCCTTCCGGCCCCCTCCTGCCCGCGAAGACCAGCGACTGCCGCCCGGTCACGGAGATGGTCCGTGCTCGCCGGGCGCAGGGCAGGGGCAACGGTGCCCCCGCGAGCTATCGCGCTGATCACGCCATAAGGCTATCGCTCAGTACGGGGGGCCCGTCATGAGCCGTATGTGTACAAAACCGGGGGTGGAACTTTGACACTCTGCACAGCGGCAAAGGCCCCACGGTCGTGCGGGCCTACGAATCCAACCCCTCATCTGATCCCCCTTGCTCGAAAACGGCCGGACCCCTTGGCAAGGCCACCCCCCAGGAGGCAAGTTGCCCATGACAGCGCACGCCCGCCCGAGGGGAGCCGTCCGACATGACCGCGAAAATCCTCATCGTCACCGGCGACGCAGCAGAGTCACTGGAGGTCCTGTACCCCTACCAACGCCTCCGCGAGGAGGGCTACGACGTCCATATCGCGGCCCCCACCCGCAAGAAGCTCCAGTTCGTCGTCCACGACTTCGAGCCCGGTTTCGACACCTACACCGAGAAGCCCGGCTATACCTGGCCCGCCGATCTCGCCTTCGCCGAGGTCGACCCCGGCCAGTACGCCGCCCTCGTCATCCCGGGCGGCCGCGCCCCCGAGTACCTCCGCAACGACCCCGAACTCCGCAAGATCCTCAAGTCCTTCTTCGACGCGGACAAGCCGGTCGCCCAGATCTGCCACGGTCCGCTGCTCACCGCCGCGGTCGACGGCCTCAGCGGCCGCCGCGTCACGGCGTACCCCGCCCTGGAACCCGACATGCAGGCCGCCGGCGCCACCTTCCAGGACACCGAGGCGGTGGTCGACGGCACCTTGGTCTCATCCCGCGCCTGGCCGGATCACCCCGCATGGATGCGGGAATTCCTGACAGTACTGCGAGCAAAGGCCCCGGTGACCTGACGTAGCCGTGCCGTCCGCGGGCAGTCGTGCCCCGCCGTGCCGTCTGCGGACAGTCGTGCCGCTGGGGCGGCTCCCGACCCAAAGAGAGGCGGCGCTCCGCCGACGCGGGCAAGCGAACCCACCCCCGCCCAGCCCCGCAGACCCCCTACGCAGCCAACCGCGCCGCCTCAGCAACAGCGTCCCTCAGCGTGTCCACCACCGGCACCCCCACCACTTCAAGGCTGGCCCGACCATGCGACCCGCCGGTGTACAGCACCGCCTGTGCCCCCACATGCCGCGCGGCCACCGCATCATCGGCAGCGTCGCCGATCACCACCGTACGAGCCGGATCCACACCGACCAGTGAGGCAAGGTGCCGCACCATGTGCTCCGCCTTGCTGCCCCCCGAGGGCCCGGTCCGCCCGTCGACGCGTATGAAGTGCGCCTCTATCCCGAACCCCCGCACCAACGGGACGAGTTCGTCGTGCGTGTACATGCTCAGGATCGACTGACTGCGTCCCGCCGACCGCCATCCGGCGAGCAGTTCCGTCGCCCCCTCGGTCAGCCCGCAGCCGACCCGGTGCTCGGCGTAGTACCGGTGGAAGGTCTCGTCCATGACCTCCCATTCGGCGTCCGTCGGCAGCCGGCCCATGAGCCGTTCGTAGAACTTCGGCACCGGCACGCAGTACAGCGCCCGGTACTGCTCCATCGTGATCGGCTCAAGACCCAGCTCGGCGAACGCCGCGTTCGTCGCCCCGATGATCGCGTCATTGTCGTGGAACAGAGTCCCGTTCCAGTCCCAGACAATGTGCGGCCCTGTCTGCTTCCCCATGCCAAAAACGTACCCGCTGCCACTGACAATCAAGAGCGCCGCAGGTCAGACGGCCATTGACCCGACGCTGGAGGGCACAGGCACGGGAGGGCGCGGGTAGGGAAGGACGCAGACGCGGGAGGGCTCAGTCCTCGAGCCCGACCAGGTTGGGGATCTCCTGCGTCGCGTACCACAGCAGTTCGTGGTCCTCGGCGCCATCCACCACGAACTGGGCGTCGTCGTCCCCGCGGTCCGCCGCGTCGAGCGCCTCGGCCGCGGCGGCCACGTCCGCCTCAGCGTCATCGAGGTCGACGTGAACGGCGGCGGCCTTGGCCAGCGCCACGGTCCCGGTCACCCGCACCTCGCCGAGCGCGGCCGGGTCGAGGCTCCGGTCGGGGTCGGCGGACGCGGCGCCGTCGGGCACGTCGATCGCGACCACGACCCGGCGTCGTACCGCCCCGGGATCCGCGGCCAGCAGCCGGAGCGAGGCCAGCGCGGCACGGTTGAGGGCCGCGTACTCCAGTTCCTCGATGTCGTCGGAGAGGTACCACTCGCGCAGAGCGGGAGTGACGGCGTACGCGACGAGCGGCCCTGCCCCCAGCTCTCCCGTCTTGTACGCCTCGGCGAGACCGGAGAGGGTCAGGGGGACGTAGACGCGCATGGCTGGCCGCTTTCGTGGTCGGTGGCTGGGCGCGCTCACGCGCCTCCTGGAGGGCCTTCAGGATACGTGCGGGAGTCCCCTTTCGAGTCCCTGCCCACATGCCCGGAGGCGTCCACTTCAGGCCTCGGAACTCACCCGGCACACCCCCGCGATCACGGGATTCCACACCCCCTCCATCACCCTGATAGGTGAAGATTCCGACCGCCCCGCCCCGGCCCCCCGCTTCCTTGCTGCCGCCGCCCTTCGCCCCGTACAAGATCCCCGACAGCAAGTTACCGACCGGTATCAGTCCGGCTCACCGAACGGGGACGCGCATGCACAAGATCATGACCAGGGCACAGCACCAGCCGGGCGGCCGCCCTCCCGGCCGCCGCGACTCCCGCCGTCCCGGCGGCACCCCGCCCCGCACCCCGGGCGGAACCACGACCCGCACCTCCCCCGGCGGCGGCCGCCCACCGAGCTCCCGGACCGAGGGCCTCTCGCCGAGCACCGAGCCTGCCGACAACCGACCGCCGACACCTTCTGCCACCACGGCCAGGAACAGGACCAGCGCCCTCAGGGGGCCGGTCAGCCCGCCGGGCCCGGCCTCCCCGCCCAGGGGCACCGCGACCACCACGGCGGCTCCGGGCGCGCGTACCGCCGCCACGGCCCGCACCACCGCCCCAGCCCCGCCCGACAAGACTCCCGCCCCAGGGGAAACCGCCCTTGCCCCCGGGGACACAGCCGCCCAGCCGCCCTGCCCAGCCGGCCACACCCGGCCGGTCCCCCAGCCCCGCCCCACCGACGTTTTCGCCGACCTCCTCCTCGCCGTGCTGAGCGGTCAGCGCCCCGTTCACTCGATGCTGCGGCACACTGCGGGCCGGGCCTACGACGAGCTGGCCTGGCTCGCCGAACGCGGCCCTCTGCGCACCCGCGGCACACGCCCCGTCGTCCGCGACATCGGCTACTACGAAGCCCGTCCCGGCGCCGTCGAGGCCTTCGCCCGCATCGGCGCGGGCGACCAGCTGCGGGCCATGGCCTTCCGCCTGGAACGGGGCCAGGACCTGCGCTGGCGCTGCACGGCGGTGGAACTCGGCGGCCCGCGCCCGCCGCGCCCCACCGGCGACGACTAGACGACCGGAGGCGCCTGCCGGGCCGACCCGGCCCGGCAGGCGCACCGCCCTACGCGCCGAAGGGCCGGGCCACCCCGAGGTGACCCGGCCCTTCAAGCCGTTACGACGCGCTGCTCACTTCTTACGGCGGCGCCCGCTCCGGGACTGCTTGCGCCGCTCCGCGCGCGTGAGACCGTCGGCCTCCGAGCGCACCGGCTCCTCGTCACCGACGAATTCGCCCTCGATGGTGCCGCCCTCGCCGTCCACGGTCGGCGCGGAGAAGTGCAGGTTCCGGCGCTGCGGAGCGTCCAGCCCCTTGGCGCGGATCTCCGGGCGGCCGCCCGCCTGCGCCGGCACCACGTCCTGCTTCTCCATGTCGACAGGCTCGGCGTCCTCGACCGGGACCTCCTCGACCTGCTGCTCGACCTGGACCTCCAGGTTGAACAGGTAGCCGACGGACTCCTCCTTGATGCCCTCCATCATGGCGGTGAACATGTCGAAGCCCTCGCGCTGGTACTCGACCAGCGGGTCCTTCTGCGCCATCGCGCGCAGGCCGATGCCCTCCTGGAGGTAGTCCATCTCGTAGAGGTGCTCGCGCCACTTGCGGTCCAGGACCGACAGCACGACCCGGCGCTCCAGCTCACGCATGATCTCGGAGCCGAGCTGCGCCTCGCGCGACTCGTACTGCTCGTGGATGTCGTCCTTGATGGACTCGGAGATGAACTCGGCGGTCAGACCGGCCCGGTCGCCGGCCGCCTCCTCCAGCTCCTCGACGGTCACCTTCACCGGGTAGAGCTGCTTGAAGGCACCCCACAGCCGGTCGAGGTCCCAGTCCTCCGCGAAGCCCTCGGCGGTCTCCGCGGCGATGTACGCGTCGATCGTGTCGTCCATGAAGTGCACGACCTGCTCCTGCAGGTCCTCGCCCTCCAGGACGCGGCGCCGCTCGCCGTAGATGACCTCGCGCTGGCGGTTGAGGACCTCGTCGTACTTCAGGACGTTCTTACGGGTCTCGAAGTTCTGCTGCTCGACCTGCGACTGGGCGGACGCGATCGCGCGCGTGACCATCTTGTTCTCGATCGGCACGTCGTCCGGGACGTTCGCCATCGACATCACGCGCTCGACCATCTGGGCCTTGAAGAGCCTCATCAGGTCGTCGCCGAGCGAGAGGTAGAAGCGGGACTCGCCCGGGTCGCCCTGACGGCCGGAACGACCGCGCAGCTGGTTGTCGATACGCCGCGACTCGTGCCGCTCCGTGCCCAGGACGTAGAGCCCGCCGAGCTCCTTGACCTCTTCGAACTCCGCCTTCACGGCCTTCTCGGCACGCTCCAGGGCGTCCGGCAGGAAGTGGGCCCACTCCTCGATGTGCTCCTCGGGGTCGAGGCCGCGCTGACGCAGCTCCGCCTCGGCGAGGTCGTCGGGGTTGCCGCCGAGCTTGATGTCCGTACCACGGCCGGCCATGTTGGTGGCGACGGTCACGGCGCCCTTGCGCCCGGCCTGGGCGACGATCGTCGCCTCACGGTCGTGCTGCTTGGCGTTCAGCACTTCGTGCTGGATGCCGCGCTTGGAGAGCTGCTGCGAGAGGTATTCGGACTTCTCGACCGACGTCGTACCGACGAGGATCGGCTGGCCCTTCTCGTGCTTCTCGGCGATGTCGTCGACGACCGCCTCGAACTTCGCGACCTCGGTGCGGTAGATCAGGTCCGACTGGTCCATGCGGATCATCGGCTTGTTGGTCGGGATCGGGACGACGCCGAGCTTGTAGATCTGGTGGAACTCGGCCGCCTCGGTCATCGCCGTACCGGTCATGCCGGAGAGCTTGCTGTAGAGGCGGAAGAAGTTCTGCAGGGTGATCGTGGCGAGCGTCTGGTTCTCGTCCTTGATGTCCACCCCTTCCTTCGCCTCGATCGCCTGGTGCATGCCCTCGTTGTAACGGCGGCCGGCGAGGATACGGCCGGTGTGCTCGTCGACGATCATGACTTCGCCGTCGATGACGACGTAGTCCTTGTCCTTCTTGAAGAGCTCCTTGGCCTTGATGGCGTTGTTCAGGTAGCCCACCAGAGGCGTGTTCACCGACTCGTAGAGGTTGTCGATGCCCAGCCAGTCCTCGACCTTGCTGACGCCCGGCTCATGGATGGCGACGGTGCGCTTCTTCTCGTCGACGTCGTAGTCGCCGGTCTCCTCGACGCCCTTGAGCGGGTTGCCCGCCTCGCCCTTCTTCAGGCGCGTGACCAGCTTGGCGAAGTCGCCGTACCACTTGGTGGCCTGGTCGGCCGGACCGGAGATGATCAGCGGCGTACGGGCCTCGTCGACCAGGATCGAGTCGACCTCGTCGACGATGGCGAAGTTGTGGCCGCGCTGCACCAGTTCGTCCTTCGACCACGCCATGTTGTCGCGCAGGTAGTCGAAGCCGAACTCGTTGTTCGTGCCGTACGTGATGTCGCACTCGTACTGCTGGCGGCGCTCGGCCGGCGTCATGTTGGCGAGGATGCAGCCGACGCTCAGGCCCAGGAACTTGTGGACGCGGCCCATCATTTCGGAGTCGCGCTCGGCCAGGTAGTCGTTCACCGTGATCAGGTGAACGCCCTTCCCGGAGAGGGCGTTCAGATACGCGGGCAGCGTGCCCACCAGGGTCTTGCCTTCACCGGTCTTCATCTCGGCGACATAGCCGAGGTGGAGGGCGGCGCCACCCATCATCTGGACGTCGTAGTGACGCTGCCCGAGGACGCGCTTGGCGGCCTCGCGCACGGTGGCGAACGCTTCGGGGAGCAGGTCGTCCAGACTCTCGCCGTCGGCGTAGCGCTGCTTGTACTCATCGGTGAGGGCCCGCAGCTCGGCGTCGGAGAGGTCGACGAAGTCCTCTTCGATGGAGCTGACCTGGTCCGCGATGCGGTGCAGCTTGCGCAGGATTTTTCCTTCGCCTGCACGCATGATCTTCGAGAGGACGGACACGGGGGTTGGTCTCCTTGCCGGTCGGGCCTGGGACGGTCGGTTTCCATTTGACTTGCTGAGCAACGGCCATCGTATGCGAGGACCCCACCAAGCCGGGAGGCCTGCCGGTACGACGACCGCCGAAGGCTTCGCGCACCGCTTCAAATCTCCTTCAAAGGGGACAACGGACGGGCCCTGCGGATGGTGCCGCTTCACGGCCACGAATTGCGCGAATTGTGATCACGCGCTCACGCACGGCAAAAGGATGGCGTCCGTGTCGGGCCTCCGCGGACAATCAGCCGATGGAACCCGTCACGCTCACGACCTCCCGGCTGCTCCTGCGCACGGTCGGCCCCGAGGACACCGACGCGGTGTACGCCGCGGCCCAGGATCCCGACATCCAGCGCTGGACGGCGATTCCCTCGCCCTACCTCGCCGAGCACGCGCGGACTTTCACCGAGGAACTCGCCCCCAAGGGCTGGGCGAACGGTTCCATACTCACCTTCGCTCTGTTCCTCCCCGAAGGGGAGGAACTCGTGGGCATGCTCAGCCTCACCATGCATTCTCTGAGCATGGCCGAGATCGGCTTCTGGGGCACGAAGGAGCACCGCGGCAACGGCTATGTCACCGAGGCCGTCGTCGAGGTCTCCCGCTGGGCCTTCACCCACCTGTCGGTCGACCGCGTGGAATGGCGTGCGGAAGTCGGCAACAGCGCCTCCCGCGCGGTGGCGGAGCGCGCGGGCTTCGTCATCGAGGGCGTCCTGCGCTCCGCGATCATCCACCAGGGCGTACGCCGGGACTCCTGGGTGGGTGCCCTGCTGCCCTCGGACCTGGGGCTTGCGTCGACGGCGCCGTATCTCCCGGCACCCGCCTCAACCCCGGGCGTCCGGTGACGAATTCGCAGGTCACCTCGCATTGTCAGTGCCGCCTTCTATCGTGCGGACCATGACGACCCCGCGCCCCGCCACCGACCTCTCGGCAGACGAAGCCCGCCGCATCGCCCTCCGCGCCCAGGGCTTCCTCGGCACGCCCGACCGCAGAGCCGGCGTCCGCGGCGTCCTCCGCCATCTCGGCGCGGTCCAGCTGGACACGATCTCGGTGCTGGCGCGCTCCCATGAGCTCATCCCGTACGCCCGCCTCGGCGCGGTGGGCCGCAAAAAGGTGGAGGACGCGTACTGGAAGGCGTCGTCCGCCGCCCCGCACGCCTTCGAGTACTGGTCGCACGCCGCGTGCATCCTCCCCGTCGAGGAGTGGCCCCACTTCGCCTTCCGCCGCCGCGCCTACCGAAGCCGCCCGCACTGGAACCACGCCCTCCCGGACGGCACCTACGAGCAGGTCATCAAGCAGCTCCGCGCCGAAGGCCCCCTCACGGCGACGGAGTTGGGCGGTGCGAAGCGCACCAGTGAGTGGTGGGACTGGTCCGGCGCCAAGGTCGCCGTGGAGCGTGCGCTGATGTACGGGGAGGTGGTGTGCGTGGAGCGCCGCGGCTGGAAGCGGGTGTACGACCTCGCCGAGCGCGCGATCCCGGCCGCGCTGCTGCACGACGAGCTGGATGACACGGAGTGCCTGCGCCGTCTGGTCCGCCTGGCAGGCCAGTCCCTGGGCATCGGCACGCGCGCGGACATCGCCGACTACCACCGCCTCAAGGGCGAGCAGGTCGACGCGGTGATCGCCGACTCGGGCCTGGTCCCGGTCACGGTCGAGGGCTGGTCCAAACCGGCCTGGGCCGACCCGGCGGCCCTGGACACGCCGCCGCGCGGCCGCCACCGCACCACGCTCCTGTCGCCCTTCGACTCCCTGGTCTGGGAGAGGGCGCGCACGGAGCGGATCTTCGGCTTCACCCACCGCCTGGAGGCCTACGTCCCGAAGCCGAAGCGGGTCTACGGCTACTTCGCGATGCCGGTCCTCGCCGGCGGCCGCCTCGTCGGCCGGGTGGACCCGGCCCGCGACGGCGCCACGCTGGTGGCCAAGCAGGTCACCCTGGACGGCCCCAAGGTGGTCCCGGCCGTGGCGGAGGCTCTGGTCGAGGCAGCGAGCTGGGTGAACTGCACCAGCGTCCGCGTGGAGCGTGTGGACGCCCCTGAGCTTCACGAGCCGCTCACCAAGGAGGTGACCCGCGCACTCGTCGCGGCACTGCGCTGACCGGGGTCGCCGTCCCGTCAGCGGATCTCGAGGATCTTCTCCCGCATCGCGTACACCACCGCTTCCATCCTGGAGTGCAACTGCAGCTTCTCCAGGATGTTGCGGACGTGGTTCTTCACGGTGTTCTCGGAGATGAACAGTTCTTTGGCGATGTCCCGGTTGTTCATCCCGGTGGCGACGAGTTTGAGGACCTCCAGCTCGCGGTCCGTCAGCCGCGGCGCGGGCACGAGCCGGCGCTCGTCGGTGCGCTGGATCATCGACTTGAACTCGGTGAGCAGCTTCGACGCCATGGACGGGCTGATCTGGGACTGCCCGTCGGCCACCGCGCGAATGGCGGTGGCCACCTCGTCCGTGGAGATCTCCTTGAGGAGATAACCAGTCGCGCCCGCCTTGATCGCGTCGTAGAGGTCGGCTTCCTCGTCGCTGATCGTCAACATGATGATCTTGGCGCTGGGGGCAACCTCCTTGATGGAGGTGCAGGCCTCGATCCCGCCCCGCTTCGGCATCCGTACGTCCATCAGAACGATGTCCGGCAGCAGGTCGGCCGCCTTGTCGACGGCCTCCGCACCGTCCCCGGCCTCCCCGACGACCTGGATGTCCTCCTCGGCCGCGAGCACGATCTCCAGGCCCCGGCGGAAGAGGGCGTGGTCGTCCACGACAAGGACTCTGATCGGTTCCTTGCGTGGAGAGCCCGCGTCCGGGCCCATGCCGACGACGCCGCCGTCGGCATCCTCGTCACGCATCGGTCCGAAGCTGTCCGCCATCGTTCCTCCCCCTGAAGGCTGTGGCCTGTGGTGCTGTGCCATCGCCAACCCAAGGCAATGACCCACCGGTTGGGCCATTGCCGCCATGATTCCATGCCCGGGCGACAACGCGGTGACAGAGCGGTTCATGAAGGGGTCACACCGGTGCCCCTGGGGGGCGCACAGGCGCTCCAGGGGCACTGGCTCAGCCGTCAGCCGCGCGGGTCAGCCGCCCAGCGTGCCGCCCGGCGCGGGAGACTGCGCCTGGGCAACCATCGGGTCGGTGCTGAGGTGGATGACGCCGTAGTCGTAGGCGTGCCGCCGATAGACGACACTGGGCTCCTTCGTCTCGGAGTCGACGAACAGGTAGAAGTCGTGTCCGACCAGTTCCATCTCGTAGAGGGCCTGGTCGAGGGTCATCGGGGAGGCGACATGGGTCTTCTCGCGGACGACGAGGGGGCCTTCGCCCTTGACCTCCAGTGAGCCGATCTTCTTGGTGGGCACTCCGTCCTGGTCTTCCTCGTGGACGGGGCGGCCGTTCCCGTTGAGCGTCGCCGCGCCCGGGACGTGGTCGGGGACCTCGGCGGCCGAGATCCTGCGCGCGCCGCGGCGCGAGAACCGCTTGTCGTGCTGCTTGCGCAGCCGGGCATCCAGCTTCTCCGCCGCCAGGTCCAGCGCCGCGTACGGGTCGCTGGCCGCTGCCTCCGCCCGGATCACCGGACCGCGGGAGCGGAGCGTGATCTCCACTCGGTCGCAACGGTCGGCCTGTCGGGGGTTGGGCTCCTTGGACACCTCGACGTCGAGGCTGATCACCTTGCCATCGAGCTTCTGGATCTTCTCCAGCTTCAGCTTCTCGGCCACGTGCTTGCGGAACCGCTCGGGCACCTCGGTCTTGCGGCCCTTGACGACGATGTCCACGCAGAACTCCGTTCCCGGATCACTCCGCTCCACTGGCGGAGCATCTCCCTTTTGCACCAGGCTCCGGCGAGCTCCGGAGCCTACGGACTCGGTGACTTCCACCTCCTCCCCCGCGGACAAGATCTCCACTCCACTGCGACGGGTGATTGTGAAAAACCCGCAGCACGGCATTCGGGTACGAGAGCGATGGCCTGCGCCTTTCTCTCACAACCGAACATATCTCGCCCGGACGGATGTCGTCACCCTCTACCGCGGCGTACCTCCGTTCAGGTGAATTGACCCTCTCATTACCTGCAACGATGCAAGCTGGCAGTCAGTTCCGGTTTATTTCGAAAGAATCTGGCGGCGCGGCGACCACGGCTGCGCAGATCACGTCACCTGCGCCGCCCGCACCCGCCATTCCTGGCACTGAGTGCATACGGCCGGGCGCCTCGCCCGCCGAGCCGGCGATCCATTCTCCTGTGCCTTCCCGAGCAGCTGCCGTGTACACAGCCCTAGTTGCTCCGTCGTACGAAACCAGCCCCGAGAAGTGCCGTTGCACAACCGCCTCTTGTTCTCCCCTCTCGTGCGCGCCCGCCCTTTCTTCCGGCTCCGTCGCCGCCCGCACGGCGCGCGCCGCTTCGGCCAGGGATGCGCCGGTGGTCATCAGGTCGTCGACGAGCACGACCGAACCGCCGCGAAGCAGCCGGTCTCCGCCGGGAGCCACCGCCAGGGCGCCCGCGAGATTGTCCAGCCGCTGCCGGGAGTTGAGCCCCGACTGGTCAGCCACGGCGCGCCGCTGCCGCAGCACGGCGAGGACTCGGGCCGCGGTCCCGGTCCGCCGTAGCTCGCCCGCGGCCGCGAGCGCGATCCGCCGTGCCGGGTCGTGGCCCCGCGCCCGCACCGCCGCTCGCGCGGACGGAACGGGAACGAGCAGTACGGGCACTCCACCGCCCGCAGCCGCAGGACCGGCCGTCTCCCTGAGTCCCGCCCGCACGGCCCCTGCCAGTGCCGTGCCGAGTGGTGCTGCGAGGGCCAGCGCGCCCCGTTCCTTGTGGGCCAGCAGCGTGGCTCGCACCTCGTCGGCGTACCGGGCGGCCGCGTGCACCACGGGCAGCCCGGGCGGCTCCGGCACCGGTCGCACCCGGCTCGGTGCGGTCCCGCTCAGGACGGCACGGCACTCCGGGCAGAGCACCGTGCGAGGCCTCCCGCAGCCTCCGCACTCGGCCGGCAGCACCAGGTCGGTGAGTTCCTGCCACCACCCCCGCATGCCCACCACTCTGCCAACGCCCGAGCCCCCCGGCCAGCCCTGTGGACAACTCCCTGTGGACAAGTCATCCGGGGTGCAAACCGCCCCCTCGATGCGGCCGGAAACGACCGCCCCCGGACAACCTCACCGGCTCCCCCGCACGACAGCGTCACCCCGGATAAACCGGCGCCGCCCCGTCCGTGACCTTCTGCCACTGGCCGCCGGACGGCAGCCGTACGATCCCGTCCTCCGAGTCCGCCACCAACGGCAGCCGGTCGGACTCGGCCGCGGTGATCTCCTTGATCCCGGAGAGGGCCGCGGGTGCCTGCCCCTCGGGTGTGGAGCCGTCGACCTGCGCATACCGCATGGTCTGCAGTCCGCCCTGTTCACGCCCGACCACCACGAGCCGGCTGTCCCCGGCCCACGACATGGCTGTGACATCCTCCAACTCCGGTGTTGCGGAGTGCAGTCCGGCCACCGAGACGGTCGGCCGACCCTCCGCTGTCTCCTGCCGCCGCTCGATCCGCCCGATGAGCAGGGACGACTTCTTGCTGCCCTTCGCCACGACGAGCGCTATGCGCACCCCGTCGGCGGCCACTCGGACGTCGCGGATGCGGCCGTCCAGCTCCGGGACCTTCACCGCGAGCGGCTCGCCCTTGCCTTGTTCCAGCAGGAGCAGCCGGGGGTTGTCGGGGGCGCGGTCGGCCACCCAGAGGTCACCGTGGACATCCCAGCTCGGCGCCGTCAGCCGGTCCTGTTCCGACTTGGCGCGGCTGGTCAGTACGGGGGTCCCGAGTGAATCACCGGACACCAGCGACGCGACGTACAGCTCCTTGCCGTCGCCGGAGACGGCGGCCGCTTTGTCCTCGTCGTGCGACACGGCGACCGAGCGCAGCTCCTTGTCTCCCTCGCCGAACGCCCCGTCCACCGGTTCCGCCTTGGGGCTGCTGCTGCCGGTCCCCATCCGTACGAGCCGGTTCTTGTTGTCGATGAAGTACAGATAACCGGGCTGCTGCACCGAGCCTCGCGCGGTGGCGGCTTCGGTCTCGCGGAGCGAGCACAGCCGCGAGTTGCCGGACTGCAGCTCGACCTGGTCCACCGCGGGGGTGAGGCTCTGCAGGGTGAACAGGAGCTGGGCGGCCATCTCGTTGCACTGGCCCTGACCGACCCGGCGGGCTTTCTCGTTCAGCGGCACGGTCAGCTTGTTCTGGTCGTCGGGCGCCAGCGTGGTGACGCCGTTCTTCAACGCCGTACCCGTCGGGAAGCTCGTCCGCACCACGTGATCGAGCCAGTTCGTGGGCCCGTTGAGCAGCGAGCGGACCATCTGCGTCATGGGGTCCACGCGCCGGCGGACGTACACGGGATCGGCGACGGCCGCCGGCTGCGTCGTTGTCCCGGCCGCGGCGTTCGAGGCGAAGTAGTACTTGTTGACGGACATGTAGTTGCGCTGGAAATCCGACTTGCCCATGACGACGCCCTGCGGGAGCCGGTCGATGCGCCACTGCTTGGTCTTCTTGTCGCGCGTGAGATGCACCGGCGCGTCGTAGGGCCCGTCGGCGGGCGAGTACGCCTGCTGCTCGTCCACGTTCGCGACCCGCGTGCCGGTCAAGGTGAACGAGAGGTCGTCGGCGCCCTCCCGGCCGCCCAGGCGGTTGGGGCCGATGCCGGGTCCGTCGGCGAGGACCGTACTGGACAGCCCCGGTTTCCAGGTCTGTGACGCCGTCTTGGTCAGGTATTGCCGCGCCGTCGAATAGTTCGGATCGTCGCTGGTCAGTGCCTCGAGGAAACCGGAGACGATGTCCGAGGGCTGGGCGTCGTCCTGGGGCGGCATGGCGAAAACCCGCACCTGCGTGTCCTGCCGCGGTGTGGAGTCGACCCCGCGCAGGTCGCCGCTGTCGGGCATCGAGGCGCATCCCGCCAGCAGTACGGCGCCACAGGCTGCGTACGTCGCCGCGCGCATCGGTCTGCGCCCGGCGCCCCCCTCGCGGTCAGCGCCCACGAAATGCCTCCCCTTGATTCTTCGACTCCTCCGGCCCGGTGTCCGGGCGGCTCGAGGTCCCGGCCCCGTCCTCACCCGGCGTTTCGTTCTGTCGCCTGGCTCCGGAAGTAGGACGGGGGACCACGCGCGCGCCGTTCCCGGGCAGTGCCGTCGGGTCGGCTGTGGGGGCCGAACCGGCCAGTCTCGGGGCCATCGGCGGTATCTGGTCCGCGACCGGCTGCGCGGGCACGGTGGCGGCTTTGTCCCCGCGCGGCAGTCCGGCGTCGTTGAGTCCTCGGTTGCGCCGCGAGTCCTTGGGCTCCAGAGGTATGGGCGAGCCCCGCAGCGGCTCGTCCGCCGTCCGCGGCAGCGTCAGCCGGAACTGCGAGCCGCCGCCGGGCTCGCCCCAGGCCTGCAGCCAGCCGCCGTGCAGCCGCGCGTCCTCCAGGGCGATGGACAGCCCCAGGCCCGTACCACCGGTCGTACGCGCGCGTGCCGGGTCCGCGCGCCAGAAGCGGCTGAACACGCGCGTGGCCTCACCGGGCTTGAGTCCGACGCCGTAGTCGCGCACCGCGACGGCGACCGCTCCGCCGGCCGTGGCGAGCTTGACGAGGACGTCCTTGCCCTCGCCGTGCTCCACGGCGTTGACGACGAGGTTGCGCAGCACCCGCTCCACACGCCGCGCGTCCGCTTCGGCAACGACGGGCTGCTGGTCACCCAGGACGCGTATGTGTGTGCCCTTGCGCTCGGCGAGCGGCTCGGCCCCGCTGACGACGCGCCGTACGACCTCCCTGAGGTCTATCGGCTCCGCCTCCAGCGCCGCCGCGCCCGCGTCGAACCGGCTGATCTCCAGCAGGTCCGCGAGCAGCGACTCGAACCGGTCCAGCTGGTCCGCGAGCAGCTCCGCCGACCGCGCGGTCACCGGGTCGAAGTCCTCCCGCGCCTCGTGGATGACGTCCGCGGCCATCCGAACGGTCGTCAGCGGTGTCCGCAGCTCGTGCGACACGTCCGACACGAACCGCCGCTGCATCCGCGACAGGTCCTCCAACTGCTGGATCTTCAACTGCAGGTTCTGCGCCATCTTGTTGAAGGCCTCGCCGAGGCGGGCGATGTCGTCCTCGCCGGTGACCTTCATACGTTCCTGCAGCCGCCCGGCGGACAGCCGCTCGGCGATCCCCGCGGCCATCCGCACGGGCGTGACGACCTGCCGCACCACCAGCCAGGCAATGGCCCCGAGCAGTACGACGACGAAGAGCCCCGCGGTCGCCAGCGTGCCCTTGACCAGGCTCAGTGACTTCTCCTCCTGGGTGAGCGGGAAGAGGTAATAGAGCTGGTACGGGGCGCCGCTCGGGTCGTTGACCTGCTTGCCGATGACGAGTGCCGGCTGGGATTCCTGGCGGTTGTTGCTGTAGAGGATCCGGGTGTAGCTCTGCGCGGCCGTCGTGTCGTCGTTGATCCGCGCGCGCAGGTCCTCGGGCACGCTGGCCGTCGGATCGACGTAGCCGGAGCCGCGCGGCCCGCGCCCGCCGCCGCTGTTGTCGTCGCCCGCGGGCAGGGTCACCACTTCGAAGGCGCCCTGGCCACCGCTGGACAGGGACTCCACGAGGTCGCTCATCCACGAGGTGAGGTTCTGCGACTGCCGCCCGTCCGCCGCCGTGCCGTCGTCGCTGGTCCCGGCCGCTGCCTCGTCGGCTTTCTGCTTGGCCACCGCGAACCCACCGGTGGCCTGGCTCTGCGAGGCCTTCACCTTGGCGTCCAGCAGCCCGTTGCGCACCTGACCGATGACGACGAATCCGAGCAGCAGCACCACACCCAATGACATCAGCAGCGTGGTGGCGACGACCTTGAGCTGGATGTTCCGCCGCCACAGCCGCATGACGGGCAGCAACGGCCGCCGGACCCAGCGCATGAACAAGCGGAGCACCGGGCTGCCCTGGACTCCGCCCTGCAGCAGCCCACCCTCCAGCAGCCGGCCCCAGCGCGACCCTGTCGTCGTCCGGCCGACAGGCCGCCCCGCGCCGGCCCTGTCCGGCCCCGGCGCCGAAGCGGCACTGTCACCGGACATGTCAGCTGGGCCCTGCCTTGTAACCGACGCCCCTGACCGTCACCACGATCTCCGGCCGCTCCGGGTCCTTCTCGACCTTGGAGCGCAGCCGCTGCACGTGAACATTCACCAGCCGGGTGTCCGCAGCGTGCCGGTATCCCCACACCTGCTCGAGCAGCACCTCACGCGTGAACACCTGCCACGGCTTGCGGGCCAGTGCCACCAGCAGGTCGAACTCCAGCGGCGTCAGCGCGATCGACTGTCCGTCCCGCTTCACGGAGTGACCGGCCACGTCGATGACGAGGTCACCTATGGCCAGCTGTTCCGGCGCCGGCTCCTCCGACCTCCGCAGCCGCGCCCGGATCCGGGCGACCAGCTCCTTCGGCTTGAACGGCTTCACGATGTAGTCGTCGGCGCCCGACTCCAGCCCGACCACCACGTCGACGGTGTCGCTCTTGGCCGTGAGCATCACGATCGGCACACCCGATTCCGCCCTGATCAGGCGGCACACCTCGATGCCGTCCCGTCCGGGCAGCATCAGGTCGAGCAGCACCAGGTCGGGTTTGCTCTCACGGAATGCGGCCAGCGCCTTGTCACCGTCGGCTACGAAAGACGGCTCAAAACCTTCACCACGCAGCACAATGCCGAGCATCTCGGCCAGTGCCGTGTCGTCGTCGACGACAAGGACTCGTCCCTTCATAAACGACATCATCCCATTCTCATAACGGTGGCGAAGGTGCAGGTGAGCAGCGTCACTGGCCCGTGACGATAGTCGTACTCGGCCGTCACTGTCTGCCCCTGTCCCGCGACGTCGATGTCAGACACGGATGTCAGCTACCCAGGGTAGGCGCAGCCTGACCATACGGTTGGCCCAGCGGCTCCTGGCCGGGCTGCGACGATGCCGTGACGACTTGGCATGCCCGCCCCGACCCTATTGACTGACGGACGGGCAATTCAGGGCAGACCTATTTCGAAGCCGGCCGAACACGTCTCGCTTCACAGACGGGGCACCCTTTTACCGGCCTCGAACCTCTACCGGGCACATTGGCCCCAGGGCGCGCGGCCGTCGCGCGGCGACCGGCAGACGCCCGCCCGGGCAGGTGGAGGGTCGTTCGCATCGCCCGGGCCGAGCACCGTTAGCCGATCGTCACCTCGCGCGACCTCGCACAGAGCTCCGCAAGAGCCTCAGCGGTCACGGGCGAAACGACACCCTCCTCCGTGACGATCGCGGTCACCAGCTCGGGCGGCGTCACATCGAACGCCGGGTTGTACGCCTGGGTCCCCAGGGGCGCCACCGGAACCCCGCCTCCTGCTTCCGCTCCCGCCATCGGCACCTGAGGTGCTGTGACCTCGGTCACCTCATGGCCGGGCCGCTGCTCGACCTCGATGGAGGCCCCGTCAGGGGTGTCCGGATCCACCGTCGTCAGCGGTGCCACCACGATGAACGGCACATGGTGGTACCGCGCGAGCACCGCAAGCGGATAGCTCCCCACCTTGTTCGCCACAGAACCGTCGGCGGCAATCCGGTCCGCCCCTATCAGCACCGCGTCCACCTCGCCGGCCGCGAAGAGCGAGCCCGCCGCGTTGTCCGTGAGCAACGTGTACGCCATACCGCTGCGCGCCGCCTCATAAGCGGTCAGGCGAGCGCCCTGCAGCAACGGACGCGTTTCGTCCACCCACAGCCGCCGCAACCTCCCCGCGCGGTGCGCGGCGAGCGCCACCGCGAACGCAGTCCCCTCCCCGCCCGACACCAGCGCCCCGGTGTTGCAGTGGGTGAGGATCCGGTGCCCGCCACCGGGCAGCAGCTCGTCGAGAAGTGTCAGCCCGCACTCGGCCATACGGGCACTGGCCTCGGCATCCTCCTTGTGCAGCCGACGCGCCGCGGCAAGCGCCGCCGCAGCAGCCTGCCTGGCATCGCCACTGCTGGCGTACTCGGCCCGGTAGGCGGCCTGGGCCCTGCGCACACCGACAGCAAGATTCACCGCAGTGGGCCGGGCACCTGCCAGCGCGGTTGCGGCCTCGTCCACGTCGAAGCCGCGCGTGGCGGCGAGCGCGACACCGTACGCTCCCGCGATGCCGAGCAGCGGCGCCCCGCGCACAGCCAGTGAACGGATCGCCTCCACCAGCGCGGGCGCGTCCGTGCAAACCCGCTCGACTTCCTCGGCCGGCAGCCTCGTCTGGTCGAGAAGTACCAGTACGGGCCCTTCTGGTGGCTCCTCCCAGCGGATCGCCGGTATCTCGTTCGGACTGCTGTCTTCGCCGGATTGCGCGTACTGATCAGCCATGCGGTCAGTCTGCCCGTTATCCGGCAGACAATTGAAGGTGTGCAGCCCATACCGCGGCCGGTACCTCGGCGACCACCCCATGGCACGATGGCTGCCAACCTGCCGCCGCGACCGCGGACGGGCACCGTGAAGGAGCAACGATGAAAGACACTCCGGGCTGGGCCTCGCCCGGATCTGCCCCGTCCGACGGGCAGGAGCCCGGCGCGTCCGGCCCTGCCGGGCCCACCGACCGCCCCGGCCCCGCGGAGCCCGCGGACCAGTCCGGCCCCGACCCGCAGGACACTCCTGACCCGCAGGGCCCCGGCTCGCAGTGGTCCAAGCAGCAGCCGCCACCCGGCCAGTGGTCCGCGCCCGCCGGTTCCGCCGGTTCCGGCCGCGCTGCTCCGCCACCCCCACCGCCCAGCCCCGGCTGGGGCACCCAGCCTCCCCCTGGCCCAGGTGGCCACGGTCCGGGCGGCTTCCAGGCCTACGGCACTCCCGGATACCCCGCATGGGGCGGCGGCTGGGGCGGCCCCCCACCGGCCGCCAAGCCCGGCGTCATTCCGCTCCGCCCGCTCGGCGTGGGCGAGATCCTCGACGGCGCCGTCTCCACCATGCGCACCTACTGGCGCACAGTGCTGGGCATCTCCCTGACCGTCGCGGTGGTTACCGAGGTCCTCGTCATCCTGCTCCAGGGCCTGGTACTCAACGACACCAGCACCGCGGCCCTCGACGACCCGAGCGCCACCGCCGGCGAACTGACCCGCGCCATGGGCGAGGTCATGCTCAGCTCCGGTGCGGTCTTCCTGATCTCTCTGGTCGCCACAGTCGCCGCGACCGCCCTGCTCACCACCGTCACCAGCCGTGCGGTCCTCGGCCGCCCGGTGACCACCGGCGAGGCCTGGCGCGACGCCCGCCCCCAGGTCCTGAAACTGTTCGGCCTGATCCTCCTGTTGCCTCTCATCGCCGCCACGATTGTCTTCGGGGGCGCGCTGCCCGGCATCCTCGTGGCGGTCTTCGGGAACACCGACGCGGGTGTCGCACTCGCCGTCCTGGGCGGCCTCGCCGCCGGCGTCGTCGCCCTGTGGCTGATGATCCGCTTCTCCCTGGCGTCGCCCGCACTGATGCTGGAGAAACAGGGCGTTCTGAAGTCGATGAGCCGATCCGCGAAGCTCGTCCGAGGCTCCTGGTGGCGTGTCTTCGGCATCCAGTTGCTCGCCGGAATCATCGCGAACATCATCTCGGCGATCGTCGTCATCCCCTTCACTTTCCTCGCCGCAGCGCTCGGCGGCGACGGCGTCGTCGGCTTCCTCAACGGTGAGGGCAACAACCTCGGCTGGACCTTCCTCATCATCAGCGGCGTCGGCTCGGTGATCGGCTCCATGATCACTTTCCCGATCAACGCCGGCGTCACCGTGCTCCTCTACATCGACCAACGCATCCGCCGCGAAGCCCTGGATCTCGAGTTGGCCCGCGCCGCCGGTGTCCAGGGCTACGGCGCCGACGCCGGCTCGGGAGGCTGATGCGGTGAGCATGACGGGGGGAGTTCTCACAGCGGTGCCGACGGTCCTGCCGCGCGCCGCAGAATCGGCCGTACGAACGCTGCGGCGCGCCGCCGACACATACGTCTTGTCACTGGCGCACTCCGGCGACGAACCGCCGGTGACGATCCCTCGGGATCCTGCACGTGAGGCAGCCCGTCGCGAGCTGTCGAAGCGCATGTACCACGAGAACGACCCCAGCCTGTTCCAGCGTGCCCTGAACGCCTTCTGGGACTGGGTCGACAAGCTGTTCGGCTCGGCGGCGACCGCGACGCCCAGAGGCACACTCGGCCTGGTAGTCGTCATCGTGGCCGTCCTCGCGTTGCTGGGCGCGCTGTGGTGGCGGTTGGGCACACCACGGCGTAAACCCGCCTCGTCCGCCACCCTGTTCGACGACCGTCCCCGCAGCGCCACCGAACACCGCGCGGCCGCCGAGGCACACGCCGCCCAGGGCCACTGGAACCAAGCTGTCCAGGAACGCATGCGCGGCATCGTCCGCTCCCTCGAGGAGCGCGCACTCCTCGACATCCGCCCCGGCCGCACCGCGGACGAGGCAGCCGCAGAAGCAGGCCGCGCACTGCCCGACCACCGAGACCGGCTATACACAGCTGCCCGGGACTTCGACGATGTGACATACGGCGGCCGAAGGGCGAGCGAGCAGTCGTACCACCGCATGGCCGAACTCGACCACGATCTCGAACGCACCAGGCCCCAGCTCGCGAGCAGCAGGTCCAGCACAGCCCACAACGCCCGCCAGGGAGCCGCCGGATGACGACCGAGGTCATGCTCCCGTCCACCTCGGCCTCGCCCACCGCACGCCAGGTGTGGACCCGCGCACGCGGCATCGCACTCGCCGTCGTGCTCCTCCTGGCAGCGGCCGTCGTGATCGCCGTGATCCGCTCCGACACCCGGCACGGCGAACTCGACCCACGGTCCGTCGACCCCTACGGCAGCCGCGCCGTCGCCGAACTCCTCGCCGACCGCGGCGTGTCCACGCGCGTGGTCACCACTCTGGACGGGGCGCGCGCCGCAGCCGCCCCGGACACAACCCTCCTGGTCGCCCTCCCCGACCTGTTGACACACCGTCAACAGGCCAAGTTGCACTCCGCGACCGCACACTCCGGTGGCCGCACCGTACTCATCGCCCCAGGCAGCTCGTCCGTCGAGAAACTTGCCCCCGGCGTCACCGCGGACCCCGCCACCAGCCTCGACTCGATGCTCTCCCCCGACTGCCAACTGCCCGCCGCCCGCCGCGCGGGCACCGCAGACACGGGCGGCATCCGCTACACCACCACACGCCTCGGCGCCGACGAGTGCTACCGCAGCGAGCGCCTGGCCACCCTCCTGCGCATCCCGGAGACCTCCGGAGACGGCGACACCGTCGTCCTCGGTGCGCCCGACATCCTCTTCAACGAACGCCTCGACAAGGAGGGCAACGCCTCGCTCGCCCTCCAACTCCTCGGCTCCCGCCCCCATCTGGTCTGGTACCTCCCCACGCTTTCCGACAGCTCCGCCACCGACACCGGCGACGAAAAAGGCTTCTTCGACCTGGTCCCTTCCGGCTGGCTCTGGGGCACACTGCAACTCTTCGTCGCGGCAGCCCTCGCAGCCTTCTGGCGGGCACGCCGGCTGGGCCCCCTCGTGCCCGAAAAACTCCCCGTGGCGATCCGCGCCTCCGAAACCGTCGAAGGCCGCGCTCGTCTCTACCGCAAGGCGAACGCCCGCGACCGCGCGGCCGCCGCTCTTCGCTCCACCACCCGCACCCGCCTCGCCCCCCTCGTCGGCGTCCCCGCCGCCCAGGCGCACGCGCCCGAGGCCCTGCTCCCCGCCCTGTCCGCCCACCTCCACAGCGACGGACAGACCCTGAACTCCCTCCTCTTCGGCCCGCCACCCAGCGACGACGCGGCTCTCATCGCCCTCGCCGACCAACTCGACGCCCTCGAAAGAGAGGTACGCCGTCCATGATGGACCCGACCACTGACAACGCCGGGCACACCGGGGACCCGGGCAAAGCCCGAGCCTCCCTGGAAGCCCTGCGCGCCGAGATCGCCAAAGCCGTGGTCGGCCAGGACCCCGCCGTGACCGGCCTCGTCGTCGCCCTCCTCTGCCGCGGACATGTACTACTGGAAGGAGTCCCCGGGGTCGCCAAAACGTTGCTCGTACGCGCCCTCGCCTCCGCACTCGAACTCGACACGAAGCGCGTGCAGTTCACCCCCGACCTGATGCCGAGCGACGTCACGGGCTCGCTGGTCTACGACACTCGCACCGCCGAGTTCTCGTTCCAGCCCGGACCGGTCTTCACCAACCTCCTCCTGGCCGACGAGATCAACCGCACGCCCCCGAAGACCCAGTCGTCCCTCCTGGAAGCCATGGAGGAACGCCAGGTCACGGTCGACGGCACCCCGCGCCCTCTCCCCGACCCCTTC
Organism: Streptomyces sp. NRRL S-646; assembly: GCF_000720765.1. GTDB lineage: Bacteria > Actinomycetota > Actinomycetes > Streptomycetales > Streptomycetaceae > Streptomyces. Next base: position 2,008 of record NZ_JODC01000015.1, on the reverse strand, counting down.
CTGGTCGCCGCAACCCAGAACCCGGTCGAATACGAGGGCACATACCCCCTCCCTGAAGCCCAACTGGACCGTTTCCTCCTCAAACTGACGGTTCCTCTCCCCTCCCGCCAGGACGAGATCGACGTCCTCACCCGACACGCCGAGGGCTTCAATCCGCGCGACCTGCGCGCCGCCGGGGTACGCCCCGTGGCCGGCGGGGCCGACTTGGAGGCCGCCCGCGCCGCGGTCGCCAAGACAGCCATCTCCCCGGAAATCACCGCCTACGTGGTGGACATCTGCCGGGCAACCCGCGAGTCGCCGTCCCTCGCCCTGGGCGTCTCCCCACGCGGCGCCACGGCCCTCCTTGCCACCTCGCGCGCCTGGGCATGGCTCACGGGCCGTGACTACGTCATCCCCGACGACGTCAAGGCCCTGGCGCTCCCCACTCTCCGACACCGCGTACAACTCCGCCCCGAGGCAGAGATGGAAGGCGTCACGGCAGACTCCGTCATCAACGCAATCCTCGCCCACGTCCCCGTCCCCCGCTGATGGCACTCACCGGACGCGCCGCGCTCCTCGCGGCCCTCGGCTCCCTCCCCGTCGGAATCTGGGACCCCAGCTGGACGGGCATCCTCGCCGTGAACGGTCCCCTGGCCTTGGCCTGCGCCTGCGACTTCGCCCTCGCAGCACCGGTACGGCGCCTAGGCCTGACCCGCTCCGGGGACACGTCCGTCCGCCTGGGCGAGGCCGCCGACGTAACCCTCACCGTCACCAATCCATCGCGCCGCCTCCTGCGTGCCCGCCTGCGCGACGCCTGGCCCCCCAGCAGCTGGCAGCCCGGCACAGAGTTCGCGGCCTCCCGCCACCGCCTGACCGTGCCTGCAGGCGAACGCCGCCGCGCCACCACCCGTCTACGCCCCAGCCGCCGCGGCGACCGTCAGGCAGACCGCGTAACGATCCGCTCCTACGGCCCGCTCGGTCTGTTCTCACGCCAAGGCAGCCACCAGGTCCCTTGGACAGTACGCGTCCTGCCCCCCTTCACCAGCCGCAAGCACCTGCCATCGAAACTCGCACGCCTCCGCGAGCTGGACGGCCGCACCAGCGTGCTCACTCGCGGCGAGGGGACAGAATTCGACAGCCTGCGCGAGTACGTACCAGGCGACGACACCCGCTCCATCGACTGGCGTGCGACGGCCCGCCAGTCCACGGTTGCCGTGCGCACATGGCGACCCGAACGCGACCGTCACATCCTGATCGTCCTGGACACGGGCCGCACCTCAGCCGGCCGCGTGGGGGACGCCCCCCGCCTCGACGCTTCTATGGACGCGGCCCTGCTCCTGGCAGCACTCGCTTCACGCGCCGGCGACCGGGTGGACCTGCTCGCCTACGACCGCCGGGTACGCGCCCTCGTCCAGGGCCGCACAGCACGCGATGTCCTCCCGTCCCTGGTCAACGCGATGGCCACGCTTGAACCCGAACTGGTCGAACTGGATGCCCGAGGCCTGACAGCCACCGCACTCCGCACGGCCCCCCGCCGCTCACTCATCGTGCTGCTCACAAGCCTCGATGCGGCCCCCGTGGAGGAAGGTCTGCTTCCGGTGCTCTCTCAACTCACCCAGCGCCACACCATTCTGATGGCATCGGTAGCGGACCCATACATCGCCCGTATGGCGAACGCCCGTGGAAACACCGAGGCCATCTACGAAGCTGCAGCCGCTGCCCAGGCCCAAAGTGACCGCCACCGCACCGCGGAGCAGCTCCGCCGTCACGGAGTCACGGTCGTCGACGAGACTCCCGAAGAACTGGCGCCGGCACTGGCAGATGCGTATCTGGCCTTGAAGGCGGCGGGTCGTCTGTAAGAGGAGGGCCCTCTTTGAAGGGCCCGCGACCTAAGCCCTGAAATGCAGAAAACCCCGCACCAAAATGGTGCGGGGTTTTCTCAAATTTTGTTCGGCGGCGTCCTACTCTCCCACAGGGTCCCCCCTGCAGTACCATCGGCGCTGTAAGGCTTAGCTTCCGGGTTCGGAAT
>NZ_JODC01000014.1 GCF_000720765.1 Streptomyces sp. NRRL S-646 | reverse complement strand
CCGTCGTGGCGTCGTAGCCCTGCTCGGCGAACAACTCGAAGGCGGCACGGATGACCGCCTCGCTGCGCCTTGCCTTACCGCGCTCCCGCAGACCTTGCTTCACCATGGCGCCAAGATTACTGCAAAATTACAGCTCCTCGCAATATTGCAGCGCACTGCAAATTTAGCTTAGGCTGCAGTCGTCTCGACGGATCGGCGACAGGGAACAGTCATGGCTGGAAAGTTGTACGCACTTGGCCGGTGGGCGGCGCGCCGCCGGCGCTGGGTGGTGGCGGGCTGGCTGCTGTTGCTCGCGGTGGTGGGCGGGCTCGGGATCACCCTCCACGGGAACCTCTCCACACAGTTCAGCGTGCCGGGGATCGAGGCGCAGCGGGCCACGGACCTGCTGAAGAAGGAGTTTCCGGAAGCTGCCGGCGCCGACGCACGCGTGGTGTTCGCCGCACCGCCCGGTGCCACGCTGCTCAGCGGGAAGGAGCAGGCCGCGATCGCCTCGAGCCTGCACAACGCCGCCTCGGTGCCCGGGGTGATCTCCGTGTCCGACCCGGTGACGGGCCAGACGATGTCCGCCGACCGCACGATCGGCTTCGCCGACGTCCAGTTCGCCAAGGCGGCAGGAGAGGTGCCGAAGTCCGCAACCGATGCGCTGACCTCGGCGATGGGACCGGCCCGGGACGCCGGCCTCACGGTCGAGTACGACGGCTCGGCGATGGATCCGACCGTCTCGGTGAGCGGCCCTGCCGAGATCATCGGGATCGTCGTCGCGTTCCTCGTACTCGCCCTCGCCCTCGGGTCGCTGGTCGCGGCCGGACTGCCCATGGTCACCGCCTTCGTCGGAGTGGCGATCGGCGTTCTGGGCGTCGAGTTCGTGGCCGGGTTCGTCCAGATGACCGAGACCGCGACCACCCTGGCGCTGATGATCGGCCTGGCCGTCGGCATCGACTACGCCCTGTTTCTGGTGTCCCGCCACCGCGAGCAGCTGGCCGGCCAGGGTGACGACGAGCTCGACGTGCAGGACTCGATCGGTCGCGCCACCGCCACCGCGGGCAGCGCCGTGGCGTTCGCCGGCCTCACGGTGATCATCGCGCTGGCGGCCCTGTCGGCCACCGGCATCCCGTTCCTGACCGTCATGGGCCTGGCCGCGGCCTTCACCGTGCTCCTCGCCGTCCTGGTCTCGCTCACCCTCGTGCCGGCCGTGCTGGCCTTCGCCGGTGAACGGCTGCGCCCCCGCGCCAAGCAGCGCCGCTCCCGGAGCGCACGCCCCGACTCCGCCGGGGCGTGGGGCCTGGCCTGGGCACGCATGATCATCCGCCGGCCCGTCGCCGCCCTGCTCGTCTGCCTGGCGGCTCTCGGAACCGTCGCGCTGCCGGTCGGCCACCTGCGTCTCGGCCTGCCCGGCAGCGAGACCCAACCCGTCGCCAGCACCCAGCACCGCGGCTACGACCTGCTCGGCCAGGGACTCGGGCCGGGCTACAACGCCACCGTCACCGTCGCCGTCGACACCGCCCGCGTCCCGGACGCCCAGCGCACCGCGCTCCTCGACAACCTGGCCGACACGCTGCGGGGCGACACCGGCGTCGCCGCCGTCGCCCCGCCGGTGACCAACCAGGCCGGCACGGTCTCCCTCCTCAGCGTCATCCCCACAACCGGACCGGACGACCAGGCCACCACCGACCTGGTGCACCGGATGCGCGACAACGACAAGCAAGCCGTCACCCAGGCCGGCGGCGTCATGTATGTCACCGGCACCACCGCCACCGCTATCGACGTCTCCGCCAAACTGGCCGACGCACTGCCCCTGTTCATCGCCATCATCACCGTCCTGGCCATCGTCCTGCTGACCATCGCCTTCCGGTCACTGCTGGTCCCCCTCAAGGCCGTACTCGGCTTCCTGCTGTCCACCGCGGCCAGCCTCGGCTTCGCCGTCTGGGTCTTCCAGGACGGCAACCTCACCGACGCCTTCGGAGTCGCCGCCGCCGCACCCGTGGTGGCCTTCCTCCCAGTCCTGCTCGTCGGAGTGCTCTTCGGCCTCGCCATGGACTACGAGGTCTTCCTGGTCAGCCGCATGCGCGAACACTTCGAGCACACCGGCGACGCCCGCGAAGCCGTCGCCCACGGCGTGGCCAGGAGCGGACGCGTGGTCGTCGCCGCCGCACTGATCATGATGGTCGTCTTCGGCGGGTTCATCTTCACCGACGACCCCGTCATCAAGTCGATCGCCTTTTCCCTCGCCTTCGGCGTGCTCTTCGACGCCTTCGTCGTCCGCCTGACCATCGTCCCCGCAGTTATGGCCCTGCTCGGACACCGTGCCTGGTGGCTCCCCCGCTGGCTCGACCGCGTACTGCCCGACGTCGACATCGAAGGCGCCCGCCTGCCCGCTCCCACACCGACCGCCAACACCCCGGCGACCAACCCGGTCCGGCAGCTCGACCACGTCTGACCCGAACACCCGCTGACGCGCAGTATGACGGTGCGTCAGCGGGTGCTCCCGGCTGCGGCCTCGCGCGGTCAGCCGCCGCGAACCTCGAATCCCCACTGGCCGAACGCCGGTCAGACAGGCACAGGGTGATGTCGTGTCAGGAGATCGTCGCCTCACTGGGGCTGGCGCCGGTCCCGGCCAGCGTGGAGGGCGTGCAACGGCTTCTGACAGCACATACGTGAGTCGGGCCCGCGGCACCAGGCCGCAGGCCCGACGTGTCTCACGCAGAGGTGTTCGGACACAAGAGTGCCGGGGGACCCGAACTCGCGGGTCACGCCCGGCACTTGCCTCGTCCTCCTCCGCCGGAGGGTTCACATCGCCGACGCCCCCGCGTCGACCGGCAGACCGACCCCCGTCACGAAGCTCGCCTGGTCCGAGCAGAGCCACACCACCGCCGCCGCGACCTCCTCCGGCTCGCCGAGCCGCTTGATGGCCATGCGGCTGACCCACTGGGCGAGCTGATCGTCCGTCAGCACGTCCATCAGGGGTGTGCGAATGGAGGCAGGGCACACGGCGTTCACCCGGATTCCGGACTCCGCGTACTCCACGGCGGCCGTCTTGGTGAGGCCGAGCACACCGTGCTTGCTCGCCACGTACGCTCCGAGCAGCGGCGGCGACACCAGCCCGGCCAGCGAGGATGTGTTGACGATCGCGCCGGTGCCGCCTTGGGCGAGCATCTGCCGGATCTGGTGCTTCAGCCCCAGCCAGACGCCCTTGAGGTTGACGGCGATGACCCGGTCGAAGTCGGCGGCCTCCATGTCGACGAGGCTCGCCTGGTGCTCGACGCCGGCGTTGTTCAGCGCGAAGTCCAGCCGCCCGTAAGCTCGTACGGTTTCCGCGACCAGCCGTTCCTGGTCCGCTTCGCGGGTGACGTCGCAGGGAACGAAGCGGGCACGGCCGCCCTCCTTCCCGATCAGCTCGACCGTCTGCTCCCCGCCGTCCCGGCAGCTCTCCAGGTCGCTGACGAGCACCGCGGCACCCGCCCGTGCGAAGGCGAGCGCGCTGGCCCGGCCGATACCGCCGGCGCCGCCCGTCACCAGTCCGGACTTCCCCTCCATGAACGGTGTGCCGGTCACAGCGTTGCTCCCTCGCGAATCTGGATCAGCTCGATCAGGTTGCCTTCAGGATCGGCGAGATAGCCGAAGCGGACATCGGGGTGGGGGGCCGGGCCCGGTGGCACGATCACCGAGGCGCCCGCGGCGAGCACTCGGTCGTAGAGGCCGTCCAAGTCGGTCACCCGAAGGCAGAAATGCCCGTAACCCTGGCGCAGTACGGCCGAGTTCGGGTCGGACGCGGGGGGCGAGGGGACCGAATCGGGGCGGGACATGAGCTCCACCGCGTAGCCGTCGGCGCCGCGCAGCACCACAACACGCATGCGCTGGTCCTCGACGTCGAAGCGGAACTCCTCGGTGAGTGCGAGGGCCTTGGTGTAGAAGACGACGGCCGCGTCGAGATCACGGACCGACAGTCCGACATGGTCGATGGCCGTGGTTGCGGCCGAGGCCTGGGGCGCCGCTGCCGCCGTGGGGTGCATCGAGCACATCGCTGCCTCCTGAGGAGTAGTCAACAATCTAAGACATCTAAGCAGTCTGGCGATGTCGGCAACAAGACTTCTGCAGGTGGAAGGACCATCTGTGCACAGGTCTTGCGAAATTGAAACACACGACAATACTGTGAAGTCTAATCACTTCAGGGAGTGCATCGTGAGCCTTCTCGACGCGGACACATGGACTGCGAAGATCTTTGCCGACGGCTGGTCCGGCGGTTCCGGCGGGACCGCCCCGGTCATCGAGCCCGCCACCGGGGACCGGCTCGGCGCCATCGGGCTGGCCGACGCGGAGGACGCGCGCAAGGCCGCCACCCGAGCGGCGGCCGCGCAGGCACAGTGGGCGGCCCGGCCGCCCGGGGAGCGGGCCGCCGTCCTGCGCAGGGCCGGCGCGCTGTGGGAGGCGCACGCCGAGGAGATCCAGGACTGGATCGTCCGCGAGAGCGGCGCCATCCGCGCCAAGGCGGCGCTGGAGACCCACATCGCCGCCCAGGAGTGCTACGAGGCCGCCGCGCTGCCCAGCCATCCGCACGGCACCGTGCTGCCGTCCGACGAGGCACGCTGGAGCTTCGCCCGGCGCCGCCCGGCGGGCGTGGTCAGCGTCATCGCACCCTTCAACTTCCCGGTCATCCTGTCCATCCGCTCCGTCGCCCCGGCCCTCGCGCTGGGCAACGCGGTACTCCTCAAGCCCGACCCGCGCACGGCGGTGTGCGGCGGAGTCGCCCTCGTACGGATCTTCCAGGAAGCCGGTCTGCCGGAGGGACTCCTCCAACTACTGCCCGGCGGCGCCGACGTGGGCGAGGCCGTGGTGACCGCTCCCGAGGTCCGCGTCGTCTCCTTCACCGGCTCCACGGCGGCGGGCCGCCGGGTCGGAGAGCTGGGTGCCCGCCATCTCAAGCGCACGCACCTGGAACTCGGCGGGAACAACGCCCTCATCGTGCTGCCCGGCGCGGACCTGGCGCTGGCCTCCTCCGCCGGCGCCTTCGGCTCCTTCATGCACCAGGGCCAGATATGCATGTCCACCGGCCGCCACCTGGTCCACGAAAGCCTGCACGACGCCTACGTGGAAGCCCTGTCCGCCAAGGCCACCCACCTGCCCGTCGGCGACCCGGCGTCCGGTCAGGTCGCGCTCGGCCCGCTCATCGACGACCGGCAGCTCGGGCGCGTCGACGACCTCGTGCGGCGGACCGTGGCCGCCGGCGCCCGGCTCGCCGCCGGCGGCACCTACCAGGACCTCTTCTACGCCCCGACCGTGCTGGCGGCCGTGACCCCGACGATGCCCGCCTGGACGGACGAGGTGTTCGGCCCCGTGGCGCCCGTCGTGCCCTTCGCCACGACGGAGGAGGCCATCGCTCTCGCGTCCGAGAGCGAGTACGGACTCTCCCTCGGCATCCTCGGAGACGTCGGCGACGCCATGGCCATCGCGGACGCGGTTCCCAGCGGCATCGTCCACATCAACGAGCAGACCGTCTCCGACGAGGCCAACGCCCCCTTCGGCGGCGTCGGCGCCTCCGGCACCGGGTCACGCTTCGGCGGCCCCGAGGCCAACATCGAGGCCTTCACCGAGACCCAGTGGCTGACCGCGCGCCCCCGGATCGCCCCCTACCCGTTCTGACCGGACACCCTCAACCAGCATCACCAGAACAGGAGTCGCGCCGCCATGGGCGAGATCAACGCTGGTCAGGCCATCGTCAATGCCCTGCGAGCCGAGGGCGTCAGCCATGTCTTCGGCATGCCTGGCGGTCATGTTCTGCCCCTCTACGACGCCATCCACCGCACGCCTGGTATCAGCAGCTTCCTGGTACGCCATGAGCATCATGCGGCGGCCATGGCGGCGGCGTACGCCCAGCTCACCGGCCGGCCCGCCGTGGTCCTGGTCACCGCCGGACCGGGCGTCACCAACACCCTCACCGCGGTCGCGGAGGCATACGTCGGGGCCCTGCCCATGATCGTGCTCGGCGGCCGCGGCGCCACGGCGACCGCGCACCGGGGCGCCAGCCAGGAGGTCGCCACCGACCAGGTGTTCGCCCCCGTCACCAAGTGGTCGGTCCGGGTCGACCGGGCCGACCTCCTCACCGACGTCCTGCGGCAGGGCTTCGCCCGCGCCCGCGGCGGCAGGCCGGGCCCCGTCCTGATCGACATTCCGCGTGACCTGCTGACCCTCGACGTCCCCGACAAGCCGTACCTGCCGGTCGGCCCGCCCGCCCGGCCCGCCGCCGACCAACCGGCCGCCGACGCCGCGGCAGCCGCTCTCGCCGGTGCCCGCAGCCCGCTCATCATCGCGGGCGGCGGAGTCGCCTCCTCCGGCGCCTTCGACGAACTGCGCGCCCTGGCCGAACGGCTGTCGGCCCCCGTACTGACCAGCCTCGCCGGACGCGGCAGCCTCCCCGACGACCACCCCCTCGCGGCCGGTGGCCTCGGCGCCCACCGCAACCCGGTCGCCAAACGGCTGCTCGGCGAAGCGGACGTGGTCCTCGGCCTCGGCACCCGCTTCGAGGAGATGGAGACCAACTGGCAGCCCACCGCCCTCCCGTCCCCCGACGCGACCTACATCCAGGTCGACATCGACCCGGCCGAACTGGGCCGCGCCATCCCGGCCCACGTCCCCGTCAACGGCGACATCAAGAGAGTCCTGGAGCAACTGCTCACCGCCCTGCCCGAGGACACACACGCCGACCCCGGCCGCACGGAGCGCCTCCTCCAGGACATCACCGCCCTCGACGCCGCCGTCGACCGCATGGCACTCGACGACAGGGCCCCGATCCATCCCGCCCGCGTCATCCGCACCGCCCGCTCCGTCTTCCCCCGCGACACCGTCCTCGGCGTCGACGTCGGCGCCCTCGCCCAGCACATCGGCGGCGCGTTCCCCTTCTTCCGCGTCTACCGACCGCGCTCCGTCATCACCCCGTCCAGCTTCTACGGCATGGGGTTCGCAGCCGCCGCCCTGCCCGCCGCCCGCCTGGTCCACCCGCGGCGGCCCGCCCTGTGCTTCGTCGGCGACGGTTCCTTCCAAATGGTCATGAACATCGTGCCGATGGCCGCCCAGTACGGACTCGCAGTCACCTGGTGCGTGCTCAACGACGACGCCCTCGGCTCCATCCGGGACCTCCAGGAACACACCTACGGCAACCGCATCCAGGACACCGAGTTCCCCTTCCAGCCCGACTTCGCCCGCCTGGCCGAGGCCTGCGGCGCGTACGGCGAACGCGTCGACGACCCGGCCGCCGTACCTGACGCCCTGAAGCGCGCCCTCGCGGAGAACGCGGCCGGCCGCCCCGCCGTCCTGGACTTCGCCGTCGCGCGCACCCGGCTCGCGCAGACCAAGGAGCACTACTTCACGACCTACCCGCAGGACGAGTGATCGTGGCCCGCCTCGGGCCCTCCGAAGCGGGCGCCTTCCAGGGCTCCTTGTCAGCCCGCGTCGGGGATCCAGCTGCCGTGGAAGCCGAGGGGGACCCGGGCCGGCAGATGGACGGTGGCCACGGGGGCCGCGGTGACGTCCTGGGCCGCCAGGATCACCAGGTCGGTGGCGGAGCCGCTCGGGGTCATGGACGAACACCAACAGATAGCCGTCGTCCTCGGCGCCACCGGCCGCCGCGGGCACGAAGACCGGCTCGGCGAGCGTCGCGGCCCTGCCGAACGTGCGGATCTCCTGGGTCCCGCGGTGGAGATCGTGCTTGATCAACCGGTTGGAGAACGCGTCGTCAGGGAGCTGCTCTGCCTCTGGTACCCGCTCGACCCGGAAGAGCGACGCTGGACAAGTTCGAAAGGGCTGCTGGACCTCATCGAGATTGTCCGCACACACTTGTTCCTCGAACACTACTGGCGGCTCACCGGCGGTGAGCAGGGCGGCCAGTGGCTCGTAGAGGATGCGCCTCACGGCATGCTGGAGAGTGGTGCGTGGCGGTCATCGCGGCGGCACAGGCGACGGACGGCGGCTGGACCTGGGCCCAGACCGCCGCACTGATCGTCCCCTGCATCGCCCTCTTCGGCGCCTACCTCACGTACACCCTCAACCAGCGGGCCGTACGCAGGGAACGCCGTGCCAAGACCTTCGCCGAAGCCCTGACGGCGGTCGAGGAGTACCTGGAGATGCCGTACCGCATACGGCGACGCCCCAAATCCTCCTCCACCGTACGACAACAGCTCACCGACGAAGTCAGCGGCCTACTGGCCCAGATGGCCTTCCATCAGGCGTGGCTCCAGATCGAGGCATCCGCCGTCGCGGGCCCCTACGCGACGCTCGTGGCCACGGCCCGAGCGGAGGCCGGCGCGCAGATGAACCTCGCCTGGGACCAGCCGCCGATCACCACCGACAGCGGCATGAACCTCGGGGTGCCGTATCCGCGGGACCGGTCAAACGCCGCACGAGCCATCTGCATCGAGGTGATGCGCCGCCACCTCGGAGAACGATCGTGATCTTGGTGCCAACTATCCCTCTTTTGTGCCAACTAAAAATCCTCGTCACAAGGAACCCGCCCCCAGGGTCACAACCCCACGATCTTGTTCCACCTCTTCGCGAACTCCACCCGCTCCGTCGACGTGATGTCCCGGGCGATCACGAGCCGTTTCCGCATCTCGGCGTCCGGGAAGATCAGCGGGTTCTCCGCGAGGGCCGCGGTGTCCTCGTCCTTGGCGGCGGCGAGGACGTCCTGGGCGGCGGGGACGGGGCAGACGTAGTTCACCCAGGCGGCGAGTTCGGCGGCGACCTCGGGTGCGTAGTAGTAGTCGACGAGCCGCTCGGCGTTCCTCTTGTGCACGGCGCGGTCCGGGATCATCAGGGAGTCGGCCCACAGCTCCGCGCCCTCCTCGGGGACGACGAAGCGGATGTGCGGGTTGTCGGCCTGGAGCTGGATGACGTCGCCGGAGTACGCCTGGCAGGCCAGGACGTCACCGCTGACCAGGTCCTTGGTGTAGTCGTTGCCGGTGAAGCGGCGGATCTGGCCACGGGCGACGTACCCCTCGACCTGGTCGCAGACCTTGTGGAAGTCGGCAGCCGTCCACCTCGTGATGTCGACGCCGTTGCCCTGCATCAGCAGCGCGGACGCCTCGTCCAGGCCGGAGAGCAGGGTCACCCGCCCCTTGAGGTCGCTCGCCCACAGGTCCGAGACATGGCGGATCTCGCGGCCGAGCCGGCGGCGGTCGTACGCGATGCCGGTGATGCCCGACTGCCACGGCACCGTGTACTTGCGGCCCGGGTCGAAGGCAGGCGAACGCAGCTGCGGGTCAAGGTACTTGGCCACGTGGGGCTGCCTGGCCCGGTCCATCTCCTGGACCCATCCGAGCCGCACGAACCGCGCGCACATCCAGTCGCTCATGACGATCAGGTCGCGGCCGGTCTGCTGATGGTTCATCAGGGCGGGGCTGATCTTGCCGAAGAACTCGTCGTTGTCGTTGATCTCCTCGGTGTACTTGACGGAGATCCCCGTGCGCTTCTCGAAGGCCTCAAGCGTGGGCCGCCGGTTCGGGTTGTCGTCGTCGGTGTCGATGTACAGCGGCCAGTTCGCCCAGGTCAGCCGCTTGTCTCTGGCGGACAGATCGGCGACTGCACGCTCGCCGGGCCGCACATAGGCGGCGGGCACCCCGCAGCCGGCCAGGCCGCCGAGCACCGCACCACCACCCAGCGCGCGCAGCAGGGACCGGCGGGTCAGGGGGGAGGTCTTCGGCGTGAGGGGCATGGGCGCAGCATGCCGTCCCTGCCTGTACGCCGACAATCGACGCAGCGTCGAGTACGTCCCCACCGGCCGGACACCCTGTCGATCGGCCCGGGCCGCCCGTCGCCCACACCTGGCCGTCGCGGAGGGGGAACAGCGCGGCCCCGGGCGGTACTTGATCCGCCCGGGGCCGCGTGTCACGTCGTAGGGACTAGGCGTCCAGCGACGTCATCACGTGCTTGATCCGCGTGTAGTCCTCGAACCCGTAGCCCGACAGGTCCTTGCCGTACCCGGACTTCTTGAACCCGCCGTGCGGCATCTCCGCGACCAGCGGGATGTGCGTGTTGATCCACACGCAGCCGAAGTCCAGCTTCTTCGACATCCGCATCGCACGGCCGTGGTCCTTGGTCCACACCGACGAGGCGAGCGCGTACTCGACGCCGTTGGCCCACTCCACGGCCTGGTCCTCGTCCGTGAAGGACTGGACGGTGATGACGGGACCGAAGACCTCCTTCTGGATGATCTCGTCGTCCTGCTTCAGCCCGGACACCACGGTCGGCGCGTAGAAGTACCCCTTCTCGCCGACCTGGTGACCGCCGGCCTCGACCTTGGCGTGCGCGGGCAGCCGCTCGATGAAGCCGGTGACCTGCTTGAGCTGGTTGGGGTTGTTGAGCGGGCCGAACAGCACGTCCTCGTCGTCCGGCTGCCCGGTCTTCGTCTCGGCGGCCGCCTTGGCCAGCGCGGCCACGAACTCGTCGTGGATGCCCTCCTGGACGAGGACGCGGGTCGCCGCCGTACAGTCCTGGCCGGCGTTGAAGAAGCCCGCGACCGAGATGTCCTCCACGGCCTTCGCGATGTCGGTGTCCTCGAAGACGACGACCGGCGCCTTGCCGCCCAGCTCCAGATGGACCCGCTTGAGGTCCTTGGACGCCGACTCGGCGACCGACATGCCGGCCCGCACCGAACCGGTGATGGAGGCCATCGCCGGGGTCGGGTGCTCGACCATCAGGCGGCCGGTGTCACGGTCGCCGGTGATGACGTTGAAGACGCCCTTGGGCAGGATCGACCCGATGATGTCGGCGATCAGGACGGTGGACGCCGGGGTGGTGTCCGACGGCTTCAGCACGACCGTGTTGCCCGCCGCGATCGCCGGGGCGAACTTCCACACGGCCATCATCATCGGGTAGTTCCACGGCGCGACCTGCGCGCAGACGCCGACCGGCTCGCGGCGGATGATGGACGTCATCCCGTCCATGTACTCACCTGCCGACCGGCCCTCCAGCATCCGGGCCGCGCCCGCGAAGAAGCGGATCTGGTCGACCATGGGCGGGATCTCCTCGGACCGCGTGAGCCCGATCGGCTTGCCGGTGTTCTCCACCTCGGCCGCAATGAGCTCCTCGGCCCGCTCCTCGAACGCGTCCGCGATCTTCAGCAGGGCCTTCTGCCGCTCGGCGGGGGTGGTGTCGCGCCAGGCAGGGAAGGCCGCGGCGGCGGCCGCCATCGCGGCGTCCACATCCGCCTGGCCGGACAGCGGCGCGGTTGCGTACGCCTCGCCCGTCGCGGGGTTGACCACCTCGGTGGTCCGTCCGTCGGCGGCGTCCCGGAACTCACCGTTGATGTAGTTGCGCAGACGACGCAGCTCGGTGCTCACTGCCGGCCTCCTGTCAGTTCTGAATCTGTTTCGGCTGTCCAATGACTGAGACACCCACCCTAATCGGCACTCCCACGTTTTCAACACCCCCAGTCGCATCAAGGCTGCGAAATCCGCAGGTCTCAGTCACGTAAACAACGAATTTCATCGGTCCACCCTTGCGGAACCGTCGAGACGTCGTGCACAGTGAGGTCGTGGCCAGTCGAAGCGCAGAGCAAAGGGACTCGTCCCGCGAGTCCAGGAACGGCACTCCCCATCTGGATGCCGTCTCCCTCGCCATCATCGAACAGCTCCAGGAGGACGGCCGCCGGCCGTACGCCGCGATCGGCAAGGCCGTGGGCCTGTCCGAGGCGGCCGTGCGCCAGCGCGTCCAGAAGCTGCTCGACCAGGGCGTGATGCAGATCGTCGCCGTCACGGACCCGCTCACCGTGGGCTTCCGCCGGCAGGCGATGGTCGGCGTCAACGTCGAGGGCGACGTGGAGAAGATCGCCGAGGCGCTGACTGACATGTCGGAAGTCGAGTACGTGGTGATGACCGCGGGCTCGTTCGACATCCTCGCGGAGGTTGTCTGTGAGGACGACGACCACCTGCTGGACGTCATCAACAAACGCATCCGGGCGCTGCCCGGCGTGCGCTCCACCGAAAGCTTCGTCTACCTGAAGCTGAAGAAGCAGACCTACATGTGGGGAACCCGATAACCGTGAGCCAGAAGGACCTCAGCAAGACCGCGTACGACCACCTGTGGATGCACTTCACCCGCATGTCCTCGTACGAGAACTCCCCCGTCCCGACGATCGTGCGCGGCGAGGGCACCTACATCTACGACGACAAGGGCAAGCGCTACCTCGACGGTCTCGCGGGTCTGTTCGTGGTCCAGGCCGGTCACGGCCGCACGGAGCTCGCCGAGACCGCCTTCAAGCAGGCGCAGGAGCTGGCGTTCTTCCCGGTGTGGTCCTACGCCCACCCGAAGGCCGTGGAGCTGGCGGAGCGTCTCGCCGACGAGGCCCCGGGCGACCTGAACAAGGTCTTCTTCACCACCGGCGGCGGCGAGGCCGTCGAAACCGCCTGGAAGCTCGCCAAGCAGTACTTCAAGCTGGTCGGCAAGCCCACCAAGTACAAGGTCATCTCCCGCGCGGTCGCCTATCACGGCACCCCGCAGGGCGCCCTGTCGATCACCGGCCTGCCGGGCCTGAAGGCCCCGTTCGAGCCGCTGGTCCCGGGCGCGCACAAGGTCCCGAACACCAACATCTACCGCGCCCCGCTCTTCGGCGACGACCCGGAGGCCTTCGGCCGCTGGGCCGCCGACCAGATCGAGCAGCAGATCCTCTTCGAGGGCCCGGACACGGTCGCCGCGGTCTTCCTGGAGCCGGTGCAGAACGCCGGCGGCTGCTTCCCGCCCCCGCCCGGCTACTTCCAGCGCGTGCGCGAGATCTGCGACCAGTACGACGTGCTGCTCGTCTCGGACGAGGTCATCTGCGCCTTCGGCCGCCTGGGCACGACCTTCGCCTGCGACAAGTTCGGCTACGTCCCGGACATGATCACCTGCGCCAAGGGCATGACCTCGGGCTACTCCCCGATCGGCGCGTGCATCATCTCCGACCGCCTCGCCGAGCCGTTCTACAAGGAGGACAACGTCTTCCTGCACGGCTACACCTTCGGCGGCCACCCGGTCTCCGCGGCGGTCGGCCTCGCCAACCTCGACCTGTTCGAGCGCGAGGGCCTCAACCAGCACGTGCTGGACAACGAGGGCGCGTTCCGCGCCACCCTGGAGAAGCTGCACGACCTGCCGATCGTCGGTGACGTCCGCGGCAACGGCTTCTTCTACGGCATCGAGCTGGTGAAGGACAAGCACACCAAGGAGTCCTTCAACGACGAGGAGACCGAGCGCGTCCTGTACGGCTACCTCTCCAAGGCCCTGTTCGACAACGGCCTGTACTGCCGTGCCGACGACCGCGGCGACCCGGTGATCCAGCTCGCCCCGCCGCTGATCTCCAACCAGGAGACCTTCGACGAGATCGAGCAGATCCTGCGCGGCACGCTGACGGAGGCGTGGACGAAGCTCTAGCCTCCGGCGGTTAGACGGCTCAGGGCCTGTGCTGAGTGCCCCGTCGTCCGCGCGGAGCGCGGGCGCAGCGGCGGTCGGTGCGTGCGATCGGCGTGCGGTGTCGCAGGTCATGTGGCGGAGCCACCTGTCCTGCGGCGCCGTGCGCCGAGCGTGCATGCCGGGCGTCGGGGCGCAGGCGGGGGACTCAGCACAGGCCCTGGGCCCGGGATGCACCCGTACGAGTGAGAAGGGTGCATGCCGGGCCGCGTGCTGTCCGGCGTCGGCGCCGCCGCTCCTTAGCGTGCCTGGTAACCGATCGGCCCTGTCCTCGTTCCCCCGCACGGGGGAACAAAGATCACGGGAACCACAGATCCGAACCGAGGTGTACGCCCATGGAGGCCCCGCCGGACAATGACGTGCTCTGGGCACGCTCACTGCACTTCCAGCACAGTGACGGCTCGCCCGCGCTCAGCGGCGTCTCGTTCGGTGTCCGGGAGGGCGAGATCCTCGCCGTCAGCGGCCCCCGGGGCAGCGGTAAGACGACCCTGCTGCGCTGTCTGTCCGGCCTGGTGACGGCCCAGCGGGGCGAGGTCTGGTTCAACAGCGTGCCGGTCCACACCCTGGCCCAGCCGGCCCGGGAGCGCCTGCGCCGCGACCGCTTCGGCTGGATCGACCCGGCCCCCGTGCTCGTACCCGAACTGAACGCCTGGGAGAACGCCGCCCTGCCGCTGATGCTCCGCGGCACCAGCCGCGAGCGCGCCAGGACGGCAGCCCTGGAGTGGCTCGAACGCCTCGACGTCGGCGACCTGTCCCGTCGGCGCCCGCACGAGATGAAGCAGGCCGAGCGGCAGCGCGTGTCGATCGCCCGGGCCCTCGCCCAGGGCCCCACCGTCCTCTTCGCCGACGAGCCCACGGCCCCCCTGCACCGCGCCGACCGCGCGCACGTCCTGCGCACGCTCACCACGGCGGCCCGGTCGCACGGCATCACCGTCGTGGTGGCCACCCACGACCCGGAGACCGCGGCCATCGCCGACCGCACGCTGTCGCTGCTCGACGGAAGATGCGTGAACACGGTCCACCTGCCCCCGGTGGCCGAGACGGAAGGCCGGGCCCCGTGCTCGCTCTCCGTCTGACCCGCGGCGCCCACCCGGCCGTACAGCTGCGCCGCCTCCTGGTGGCGGTGGCGTCGGCCGGCACGGGCTTCCTCCTGCTGTGCGCCCTCGGCTACGCGATGAGCCATGCGGAGAACCCCGGCGGCTCGGCCCTCCGGCTCGCCTGGTGTCTGACCCCGCTGGCCGCCACCGTCCACTTCGCGGTGGCGGTGGCCCGCACCGACCCCGGCACGAAACCCCGCACCGGCCTCGCAGCCATCGGCCTGGGCCCGTTCCGCCTGATGACGGTGTCGGCCACGACGACGGCCATGTCCTGCACACTGGGCTCGCTGCTGGCCCTTCTCGTCTTCCTCGACCTCCGCGGCGACCTCACCGGAGTCCCCTTCGACGGCGCGGCCTCGGTGTTCCTGGCCGCGGACCAGCCACTGCCCGTCCCCGCGGCCCTGACGCTGCTGGCGCTGGTCCCGGCGATCGCGTCGGCGACGGTGGCGCTGGTTCTGCTCCCACGGGACGCGAGGCCGGCCGCGGCACGAGCGGTGGCACGGCACTACGGCCGCTTCGGGGCATACGGCCGGACGGTGGCACGGGAGACCTTCGGCACATACGGCCGCTTCGGCGCACGTCTGCGCACCCAGCCCACGGGCAGTCGTACGGCCGGCGCGGCACCCGGGCCGGAGACAGGCGGCACCCCGGCGCCGCGGGCGAGCGACCCCGCACCCGCAGTGCCACCGCCGGGCCACGACTCGACCGATGCTCAGCCTAACCCCGCCCCCGACTCCCCGCCCCAACTTCCCGCGCCCGGCACCGCCCCCGCGGGCCTCCCCTGGGGCGTCGCCGTACTCACCGCGGGCCTGGCCGTGCAGGCCTACGCCACCGGCGCGTCGACCGGCCCCCGCCTCCCCGGCAGCCTTGCCACCGGTGCCCCCGCGGTCCTCCTCGGCTGGGTCCTCACCACCCTCGGCCTCGCCCTCGCCGGCCCCGGCCTGGCCCATCTGTGCGGCCGCCTCCTCCAGGCGGCGCGCCCCGGCGCCCTCCGGCTGCTGGCCGGCCGCGTCCTCATGGAGGAGGCCACCCGCATCGGCCGCCCCCTCGGCATCGTCTGCGCGGTCGCCTCCGGCACCTACGCCATGGCCGCCCTGTACGACACGAACGCCCCCGTCTTCGGGCCGCTCACCACCCTCGGCACGCTCCTCGTGTCCGGCTGCACCGTCGCCACGCTGCTCACCGCGGCCGTGGAGGCGAAGCACGAGCGGGCCGACGCGACGGCGGCCCTGCTGCGCCTCGGCGCCCCCGCCACGATGCTGCGCAGTGCCGCCGCCCTGCGGGTGGGCGCACTGCTCGCCCTGTTCGTCCCGCTGACCCTGATCGTGGCGGAGCTGGCGGCCCTGCCACTGGCCCGCTGAGAATTCGTACGACCGGAGTTCCCAGGCACCGATGAGTTCCGCGCGGGCCCCCGGTCTATCCCTGCGAACAGCACGCATCCGATGGGAGAGACCGCATGTACCAGCAGATGATCTTCGTGAACCTGGCCACCAACGACGTCGACGCGTCGAAGAAGTTCTTCACCGAGCTCGGCTACACGATCAACCCGCAGTTCAGCACCGACGACTGCACGTGTGTCGTGATCAGCGACACCATCATCGCGATGCTGCTGAGCAAGCAGCGGTACGCGGACTTCACGAAGAAGGAGATCGCGGACTCGACGAAGACCAGCGAGGTGCTGATCTGTCTGAGCGCCGAGAGCCGCGAGAAGGTCGACGAGCTGGTGGGCAAGGCGGTCGAGGCCGGCGGCACCGCCAACGCCGACGTCCAGGACCACGGCTACATGTACGGCCGTTCCTTCGACGACCTCGACGGCCACAGCTGGGAGGTCGTGTGGATGGACCCGGCGGCGGTCCAGGGCTGACCGACGGCTTCGGCGAACGGCGTGCCTAGCATGGGCCCGTGCAGACGAGCCCGGCCCATGCGGCCCACCACGACGAGCGCGAGATCGAGACGCTCGAGGACTTCGACGCGACGGTGTCGGCCCGCGGCACCCTCGCCGGTTACCGCGTACAGGCCGTCGATCTGACGGACCGCACAAGGGAGTTGCTCACCACCGACACCGCCGAGGCGGTCTTCCTCGGCTGCCCGATGCGCGAGGACGTGGCGACGAAGATCCGCGCCGACGGGGCGCTGGTCTTCCCGCCCGTCCCCCATCTGCCCTTCGACCCCTACCGCGGGCACCTGTACCAGCCCGACGAGCTGTTCGCCTCCCTGGAGAAGGGGTACGAGCAGACGCCGGACGCCCTCGCCTACGCCTGGTTCCAGCGCACCAAGGCCGACGGCGACATATTCGCCTCCATGCTGCGTGCCGTGCACGACGACTCCATATCGGACGCCCTCGACGAACTGCTGCGCGGCGCACGGGTGGTGGGCGTGATGGGCGGCCATGCGATGGCACGTGGGACGGAGGCCTACGCCGGTGCCGCGCGCCTCGGCCGTGAGCTGAGCCGCGACGGGTTCACCGTGGCGACCGGCGGTGGCCCGGGCGCCATGGAGGCGGCGAACCTGGGCGCCTACGCGGCGCCGTACGAGGACGGCATGCTGGAGGAGGCCTGCCAACTCCTCGCGAAGTCACCCGCCTTCTTCCCCTCGATCACCGACTGGGCGCGGGCCGCCTTCGAGGTGCGCACCCGCTGGCCGAAGGGCAACCACTCCCTCGGCATCCCCACCTGGTTCTACGGCCACGAGCCGCCGAACCCCTTCGCCTCGCACATCGCCAAGTACTTCGCCAACGCCACCCGCGAGGACGGACTGCTGGCCCGCTCCAACGCGGGTGTGGTCTTCCTGCCGGGCGCCGCCGGGACCGTACAGGAGATCTTCGACAACGCGACGCCCAACTACTACGAGTCGCGCGGCGAACCGACGCCCATGGTCCTCGTGGACCGCGCGCACTGGACGGAGCGCCTGCCGGCCTGGCCCCTCTTGCAGTCACTCGCCCGGGAACGCTCAATGGAGTCCCGTATAGCCCTCGTTGACCGTATCGAGGAGGCTCCGGCGGCGCTGAAACGTCTCGGCAGTTAATAAGAGTGCAAAGCCAACCGCCCAGGCATGCCTGTACATTGACACTCCTTATCGAACGCTTATAAACCTTTGTTTCTCCTGGGGAGTGTGAGGCTTCACCTCCACTGTCGCTTCACGTCCCTCGTCAGCCCCCCGCAGTTGCACCTCCCGTGAAGGGCAAACGTGTCCATATCTCGCCGTACCGCACGTCGTTCCGTGCAGATCCTGGGCGTTGCCGCCGCATCCTCCGCGCTCGCGCTGAGCGCCGCGGGCAGCGCACTCGCCTGCAACATCAGTGAGTTCTCCGCCGCACCCAAGTGCGACGGCAGCAAGGGCGTCATCACCGTCACCGACAAGGACGCCTCCGGCACTCCGGCGACCATCACCGTGTTCCTCGAGAACAACGGCGCCGACGCGAAGCAGGTCGGCGAGCAGGACGTCACCGGTTCCCGCGAGGGTGTCACCGTCACCTTCAACGAGGACTGGTCGGCGAACGCCGAGTACCGCATCCACGTCACGGCCGGGAAGGACAAGGACCACCCGATCGTCGACAAGGACATCGAGGGCAACCTGAAGACCCCGTCCGAGGGCTGCTCGAAGGACGAGTCGACCCCGCCTGCGACCCCGTCGCCGTCGGAGTCCGCCTCGACTCCGGCAGAGTCCCCGAGCCCGACCCCGTCGGCCTCGGACAGCACCCCCCCGGCGGACACCTCGTCGAACGCCCCGTCCCCGGCGGCCGGTGACTCGAACCTCGCCGAGACCGGTGCGAGCTCCAACA
Organism: Streptomyces sp. NRRL S-646; assembly: GCF_000720765.1. Classification (GTDB taxonomy): domain Bacteria; phylum Actinomycetota; class Actinomycetes; order Streptomycetales; family Streptomycetaceae; genus Streptomyces. The sequence continues at coordinate 205,297 of NZ_JODC01000014.1, read as the reverse complement.
CCGGCCTGATCGCCGGTATCGCGGGCGCGCTGGTCGTGGTCGGTGGCGGCGCCGTCTTCTTCGGCATGCGCCGTCGTGGGGCGAACAGCGGCCGCTGACGCCTCCGACAGAACAACGCTGTGGCCCGTCCCCGTAACTCCGGGGGACGGGCCACAGTCGTTCAGAAAGAGGCTGTCACCCGAAGGTCGCCCGCTCCAGCCAGGACTCCAGCAGCTTCCGTTCGCCGAGGATCTCCAACTCCGGGCTGTCCAGGGGCAGTCGGGTGTAGAACGCGAGGAGCAGGGAGGTGAGCGGCCCACGCAGGGCGACGGTCGCCTTCTCGTGGCCGCGGCGCCAGCCGAAGCCCTCCTCGGTGCCCTCGATCAGCCACTCGGCAGCCAGCTCCGGAGTGGTGTCCGTGGCGTGGAGGTGAATGCTGCTTCCGGCGCCGATCGGCGCTTCGTTCCCCTCCTCCTGCCCCACCCATCCGACGATCTGCAGCCACTCGTCGATCGCGTCGGCGGCGATGTCGGGGGCCACTTCGTACGGCAGCCCCGCGGCAAGCGTGGCGTCGGCGCGGTGGACGGTGATCTCGTGAGCCATGCGGCGGGCCCAGAAGCCGGCGGTCTGCGGCTCGGCCCAGCTCCACACCTTCGCATCGGGCCCGGCCTCGCGCAGCGCGCCCACGGCCAGCTCGCCGGCCTCCGCCAGCCATTCGTCGAGGGCGGCGGCGTCACCCGGCTTCTCGGGGCCGTCACCGCGCGGCACCTCTTCGTCGGGGATGTTCTCCTGCGCCCGGGTGCGCACCAGCGTCCCCGACCAGCGCAGGACACCGCCCATGTGCAGGACGAGCATCTCCAGGGTCCAGTCCGGGCAGGTCGGCACGGTCGCGGTCAGATCGGCGCCGCTGGTCACCACCGCCCTCAGCTGCTCCACCTGATGGGCGATCTCATCGCAGTAGCGATCATGCGTAAGTAGTGTCATCACGCGCACCCTATGCGGGAACCGCTCACCCGAGCACCACGATTTCCGCCGCGTCGAACTCCACCCCGACCGCGTCCCCGACCTCCGGCGCCTCCCGCAGCGCCACCGCAGCCTCGATCCGCGGCGCCTCCTCCGGCTGCACCTGAACCGCGACATGGGTGCCCTTGAAGGTACGTGCGGCCACGGTGCAGCGCAGGCCCTCGTCGGCGGGGACGAGCCGGACACCGGCGGGCCGCACGAGCAGTGTGCGCGTGCCCTGCGGGGCGTCCTGCGGCACCGGCAGCTTGCCCCAGGGGGTGTCCGCGGCCTCGCCGCTCACCATCCCCTCGACCACGTTGTCGAAGCCGAGGAACCGGGCCACGAACTCGTCCGCGGGACGCTGCCACACCTCCAGTGGCGTACCGGACTGGGCGACCCGCCCGTCCCGCATCACCACGACCCGGTCGGCGAGCGCGAACGCCTCGCCCTGGTCGTGCGTCACGGCGAGGACGGTGGTCCCCAACTGGCCGAAGAGTTCCCGGAGTTCGACGACCAGCCGCTCCCGCAGCGAGCGGTCGAGCTGGCCGAGCGGCTCGTCCAGCATCAGCAGCCGCGGCCGGGGCGCGAGCGCACGGGCCAGCGCGACGCGCTGCTGCTCACCGCCGGAGAGCGAGGCGACGGCCCGGCGTGCGGCGCCCGGCAGCCCGACGAGGTCGAGCAACTCCCGTACCCGCTCGTCCTGTCGAGGGCGCGTGGCGCCGTGCATCCGCAGCCCGAAGGCGACGTTGCCGCCCACGTCCCGCTGCGGGAACAGCTGATGGTCCTGGAACATCAGGCCCACCTCCCGCTTGTGCGCGGGCACCCCCGACTGGTCCCGCCCGTCGAGCAGCACCCGCCCGCCGTCCAAGGGCTGCAGCCCCGCCACCGCCCGCAGCAGGGTCGACTTGCCGCTGCCGCTGGGCCCGAGCACGCACACGATCTCGTGTTCGGCGACATCGAGGCCGAAGGCGTCGAGCACGGCCCGCCCGCCGAACCGCACGGTCGCGTCCTCAAGGCTCAGCAGCATCTAGAACTCCCCGCTCCGGTCGGTGCGCAACCGCTCCAGGATCAGCAGCGCCACCGCGCACACCACCATCAGAATCGTCGAAAGGGCCATCGCCTGCCCGTAGTTGAGGTCGCCCGCCCGGCCGAGCAGCCGCGCCACGGCGACCGGCAGCGTCGGATTGTCCGGCCGCGCGATGAACACGGTCGCCCCGAACTCCCCCAGCGACACCGCGAACGCGAACCCGGCCGCGACCAGCAGCGCCCGCCGCACCATCGGCAGATCGACCTCCCGCCACACCCGCCAGGGCGACGCCCCGAGCACGGCCGCCGCCTCCCTCAGCCGCCCGTCCACGGCCCGCAGCACGGGCAGCATCGTCCGTACGACGAAGGGGGCGCCCACCAGCGCCTGCGCGAGCGGCACCAGAATCCACGAACTGCGCAGATCCAGCGGCGGCTTGTCCAGCGCGATCAGGAACCCGAAGCCGACCGTCACGGCGGAGACGCCCAGCGGCAGCATCAGCAGTGCGTCGAAGCCACGGACCAGCCGGCCCGCGTCCCGGCGTGCGAGCGCCGCGGCGGCCAGACCGCCGATCGCCACGGCGATGGCGGTCGCGGCGAGGGCGTACTGGAGCGAGTTGCCGATGGCCTGGATCGGCGGCACGAGGAAGGTCCCGCTGTCGTCGTGCGTGAGCGCCCGGTAGTAGCCGAAGCCGGAGGCGCCGAGAGACCGCTGCACCAGCACGGCGAGGGGCAGCACGAGCAGCGCGAGGACGGTGGCGAGGACCCCGGCGAGCAGCGCCCACTGCCCGGCCCCGCGCGGCCGCCGCGCCGTGACGTTCGCGTCCACCAGCCGCAGGGCGCTCTCCCGCCGCCGTACGGTCCAGGCGTGCACGGCGAGGATCGCGCCGACGGCGACGAACTGGATGATCGTGAGCACGGCGGCGGTGGACAGGTCGAAGATCTCCGAGGTCTGCCGGTAGATCTCCACTTCGAGGGTGGAGAAGGTCGGGCCGCCGAGGATCTGCACCACGCCGAAGGAGGTGAAGGTGAACAGAAAGACCATCAGCGCGGCGGCGGCGACGGCGGGCGCGAGCGCCGGCAGGGTCACCTTCCGCCAGGCCCTGAACGGAGAGGCGCCCAGCATCCGCGCCGCCTCCTCCTGACGCGGGTCCAGCTGCCCCCACAGACCGCCGACGGTCCGTACGACGACGGCGTAGTTGAAGAAGACGTGCGCCAGCAGGATGGCCCAGACGGTGGTGTCCAGCCGTACGCCCCACAGCTCGTCGAGCAGTCCCCCGCGCCCGACCAGCGCCAGGAACGCCGTACCGACGACGACCGTCGGCAGCACGAAGGGGACGGTGACGACGGCGCGCAGCACCTGCTTGCCGGGAAAGTCGAGGCGTGCGAAGACATACGCGCCGGGGAGCGCGACCAGCAGCGTGAGCGCGGTGGAGGCGAGCGCCTGCCAGGTGGTGAACCACAGCACGTGCCGGATGTCGGACTGCATGACGACATCCGCGATCCGCCCGAACCGCCACGCCCCGTCGACCTTGAGCCCGCGCGCCACGATCGCGGCGACGGGCCAGGCGAAGAAGGCGGCGAAGAACGCGACGGGCACGGCCATCAGGCCGAGCCGCACCGCGCTCCCCGTACGCCTTCTGCGGACGGCTACTTCAGTACGAGTGACGTCCACGACTTGACCCACTGGTCACGGTTGGCGGCGATCCTGGTCGGGGCCATGGTCTCGGGGTCCTTGGCCGGCTGCCCGTACTTCACGAACTCCGGCGGCACCTGGGCGCCCCCGATCACCGGGTAGACGAACATGTTGAGCGGCATGTCCTCCTGGAACTCCTTGCCGACCAGGAAGTCGATGAACGCCTTTCCGCCCTTGGGGTTCCCGGCGTTGCTGAGCAGCCCCGCGTACTCGATCTGCCGGAAGCAGGTGCCGTACGACGTGCCGGTCGGCGCGGTCTTCGGCTTCGGGTCGCCGTAGATGACCTCGGCGGGCGGCGAGGAGGCGTAGGAGACGACGAGCGGCCGGTCCGCCTTGGCCTTCTTGCCGCCCGCGGACCCGGAGAACTCGTCGTTGTAGGCCTGCTCCCAGCCGTCGACGACCTTCACGCCGTTGGCCTTGAGCTTCTTCCAGTAGTCCTGCCAGCCGGCGTCGCCGTACTTGGCAGCCGTGCCGAGCAGGAAGCCGAGGCCGGGCGAGGAGGTGGCGGCGTTCTCGGTGACGAGGAGGTTCTTGTAGGCGGGCTTGACGAGATCGTCGAACGACTGGGGCGGGGTCAGCTTGTGCTTGCTGAAGTACGCCTTGTCGTAGTTGACGCAGATGTCACCTGAGTCGATGGGCGTGACCCGGTGCTTGGCCTCGTCGACCCGGTACTGCGCCTGGATCCGGCCCGCGCCCTTCGCCTCGTAGGACTGGAACAGCCCGTTGTCGAGCGCCCGGGAGAGCAGGGTGTTGTCGACGCCGAAGAAGACGTCGCCCTGCGGGTTGTCCTTGGTGAGGATGGCCTGGTTGACGGCCTGCCCGGCGTCGCCGTTCTGGAGGAACTTGACCTTGTAGCCGGACTGCTTCTCGAAGTCCGCGAGGACGTTCTTCGAGATCTTCCACGAGGCGTGGCTGACGAGGGTGACGGTCTTGGAGTCCGTCGAGCCCCCGCTGCCGGACGACGACCCGCACGCGGACAGCGTGACCAGGCCGAGACCGACCGCGGCGGCCACGAACGTCTTGGTGTGCACTGAATTCCTCCTGGCTTGCCAGGAAGAGACGCGGCCCTGCCCGGGACCGCCGGAGAATTTCCACCGGCTCCCGGGCAGGGCGCAACAGCTCGAGTGAAGACCGAACTTCCTACCCAGAATGACCTGGGCAAGGTTCAGAGGGTCTGCGGCCCGGTTGCCGCACTCTCAGCGCTGTGGCGCTCCCCTGTCGGAATATGAAGATGTACGTACGGCCTCAGGTTACCGCTCGGTGGCCGCGAGCTGACCGCAGGCCCCGTCGATCTCCTGCCCCCGGGTGTCCCGGACCGTCACCGGCACACCATGCGCGGCGATGGCTTCGACGAAGGCCTTCTCGTCCTCGGGCCGGGACGCCGTCCACTTGGAGCCGGGGGTCGGGTTCAGCGGGATGAGGTTGACGTGCACGGGCTTGCCGCGGAGCAGCCGCCCGAGCCGGTCACCGCGCCAGGCCTGGTCGTTGATGTCACGAATCAGCGCGTACTCGATCGACAGCCGACGCCCGCTCTTCTCCACGTACTCGAACCCGGCGTCGAGGACCTCGCGCACCTTCCACCGTGTGTTGACGGGGACGAGGGTGTCGCGCAGCTCGTCGTCCGGTGCGTGCAGCGAGATGGCGAGCCGGCACTTGAAGCCCTCGTCGGCGAACCGGTGGATGGCGGGCACCAGCCCGACGGTCGACACGGTGATGCCGCGCTGCGACAGCCCGAGCCCGTCGGGGGCGGGATCGGTGAGCGCCCGGACCGCCCCGACCACGCGCTTGTAGTTCGCGAGCGGCTCACCCATCCCCATGAAGACGATGTTGGAGAGCCGCGCAGGCCCACCGGGCACCTCGCCGTCCCGCAGCGCCCGCATCCCGTCGACGATCTGGTGCACGATCTCGGCGGTGGACAGGTTCCGGTCGAGCCCCGCCTGCCCCGTGGCACAGAACGGACAGTTCATCCCGCACCCGGCCTGCGAGCTGATGCACATGGTCACCCGGTCCGGGTACCGCATCAGCACCGACTCGACGAGCGTCCCGTCGAACAGCCGCCACAAGGTCTTGCGGGTCGTCCCCTGGTCGGTCGACAGATGCCGCACGACCGTCATCAGCTCGGGAAGCAGCGCCTCCTGCAGCTTGCCGCGCGAACCGGCCGGGATGTCGGTCCACTCCGCCGGGTCGTGCGCATACCGCGCGAAGTAGTGCTGCGAGAGCTGCTTGGCACGAAACGGCTTCTCGCCGATCTCGGCCACCGCTTCCTTGCGCTCGGCGGGCGTGAGGTCGGCAAGGTGCCGCGGCGGCTTCTTGGCTCCGCGGGGGGCGACGAAAGTGAGTTCTCCGGGCTTAGGCATGGCTGTACCAGTGTCGCAGATCAACTCATGTGACCTGCGACTGTGAGCGAGGACACCTGTCGTTGGTGGTCGTCATGGGTCACCGCTGAGCGGCCCCGGACGGCCCAGAGACGGCCCGAAACTCTCCGATCGTCCAGGGTCTGACCAGCTAGCATCGCTGCCAGTCCAGGGGACGGGGGTACGCCATGGCAATCGACCGCAAGGGTTCGCGACGCATCGTCGTCGACGGCACGACTTACCGCTGGCGCCTGCGCCGCCGGCCCACCTACGACCAGGCTCTCTGTGATCGACCGTGCACGTACGCAGTGCAGCACGCGGACACCCCTGGCACGACCCTGGTCGTCACCACGAATCAGCCTCATGCCAGCAACTGGTTCGGTGCGCCAAGTGCCGCGGTTCTCCCCAGCGACGTCGCCACCGCCATCGCGTCCGCTCTCCGTCAGGGGTGGTCCCCTACGCAGCAGGGCTCACCTTTCCACCTGGACCAGTCCGAAGGCTTCACCGCCGGCCCCGACGCTGCCCTCAGCTGAGCCGCTCCTGGCTCACCCGGAAGCCAAGCGCTTAGAAGGCGCGTGGATTCGCGCCACCTGAGGCCTCGATCAGCCAGTACAACGAGCCAGTTCCGAACGGCCAGCCGGTTGTGGCCACGTCGATCCAGCCGGTATCCGGACTGTCACTGCCGGCGTCCCACCACCACCAGCTGCGGTCACCACCGTCCCCGTCGACGGGGTCGAAGTAGTAGAGCCAGTTCGACAGCGTCCACGGCCCTTGAGAATCGAGGATCTTCTCCGCCTGTGATTTCGCCTGCCACTGCGCCAGCCAGGCCCTTACATCCCACGAGGGATCGGCCCGCGGTTCGGGAGCGCAGCGCTGCACGAACCAAGGTGGCAGAAGATGCGCCCAAGCTTCCTCGTCCGGCCAGGGCGTCACATGCTCGATGACCCTGCTGAGCACGTCACGGGCGCGCTCGATGACGGAGGTCGGATCGGCGGCTGAGAATTGGATCCGCACCACGAACGCCTGCTCGTCTCCGTCCGGCCCGCTCCGGATGCGCCGAAGTTCGCTTGCTGAGGTCTCCACGAGGCAGAAGTGTGCCCTGGCCGTTCGCTCTCGCATCCGCATTACCCGCAGACATACGGCTCCGGAGGGCCCTTCCGTTCGATGCAAGGTCCCTGGTCACGGCTGCATCTGCGAACGGACGATCGCGGCGTGTCCACGAATGGTCCACGACGCCTCGCCCACGGCCTTGGCCGGACGGACTGACAATGCGGGTCCGACTGCGGAGGGGCCCCAGAGGCCGGCGACGGCGAGGTCGACAAGGCCGTGGTCGGCCTCGACCAGGCCGTCGCCGACAGCGGCAAGGACTGCCTAGGTGGTGGTGTGCTCCAGCTTGTCCTTGAGCAGTTGCTCGTTGCGCGGCATCTCCTTGCGGACCTGCGGGCGGACGACCAGCGGGAGCAGGACCTTGCCGATGCCGTGTCCCTCGAAGTCCAGGTCCATGGTGACGTGGGTACGGCGGCCGTCGTCGAGGGGCGTGATCTCGCCGTGGAAGTTGCCCCTGATAGGGCCGTCGATCCCGCGCACGGTCCAGGAGCGCTGCGGTTCGTACTGGGTGCACTCCATGGTCATCGGAATGTCGCGGCGGCCTATGTGCCGCGTGACCCGGACCCGGGATCCGAGTCCGAAGGGGCGGTCGTCGAGCTGTTCGGTGGCGACCGCGCTCAGCTGCCACTCGGGCATGTGGGAGGGGTCGATGATGTACGCCCAGGCGTCCTCAGGACGGCAATCCACGTCGAACTCTTCATGGATGGCGGACATGGTGCCTCCTCTTCGGGAGATCCCCTTTGAGGGCTTACATCGGAATCGTCCCACTCGGCCGACCGGTGCGCCATCGTCTGAAAGGCCTTCCGAAAAGCCTGGAGCCCCCGCCCTCGGAAGGGCGGGGGCTCCACACGTCACTGCCGGTCAGCCGGATCCCACGAACAGCACCATCAGCAACCACACCACAGGCGCCGTTGGCAACAATGAGTCCAGCCGGTCCATGATGCCGCCGTGCCCCGGCAGCAGCGTGCCCATGTCCTTGATGCCCAGGTCCCGCTTGATCATCGACTCGCCGAGGTCGCCCAGCGTGGCGCTGGCCGCGACCGCGAGGCCGAGGAGCAGGCCCTGCCACCAGGCGCCGTCGTCGATCAGGAACTGCATGCACAGCGCGCCCGCCACCATCGCGAACGTGACCGCCCCGACCAGGCCCTCGCGGGTCTTGCCGGGGCTGATGCGCGGGGCGAGCTTGTGGCTCCCGAAGCGCCAGCCGACGGCGTACGCGCCCGTGTCGCTGACCACCGTCAGCAGCAGGAAGGTCAGCACACGCCACGGACCGTCCCCGGCCGTCAGCATCAGCGCCACGAACGTCGCCAGGAAGGGAACGTAGAAGGCCGCGAAGACGCCCGCCGTGACGTCCTTGAGGTAGCCCTCCGGCGGCTCCGTCATGCGCCATACGAGGACGGCAAGCGCCGTGAGTGCCATGGCGACCCACGCGCCCTCGGCGCCCCGCACGTATCCGGCGACGACCATCGCTCCGCCGCCGAGTGCCAGCGGGACCAGGGGCGCCTTGATGCCCTTGCGCTCCTGGAGCCGGCTGGTCAGCTCCCACAGTCCGACCACGACGGCGACCGCGATCACGCCGACGAAGACGGCCTTGACGATGAACAACGACGCGATGATCACCACACCGAGCGCGACACCGACCCCTATGGCCGCGCCCAGGTCGCGGCCCGCGCTCTTCTTCTGCGGGCGGGGCGCCGGCTGGGGGGCGTCGGGCATGGGCTCCGGATTCTGCTGCGCCGCAGGGTAGGGCGGCGACTGAGGGGGTTCGTCGCGGAACAAGGGGCCGCTCAGCCGAGCGGCCCCCCGGTCGTCATCCTGGTCACCGCCGTACGCGGGTACCTCGGGCACGATGGGCATGGGGCGAGTCTGCTGCGCCTTGGGCGCATCGTACGCGGGACCCGCCGGGGCAGCCCCCTGGACAGGTCCCTGGTCGGACGGCCCCCAGTACCCCGCCTGCGACCCGGTGTGGGGCGGCGTTCCCCAGGAAGAGTCGTTCATCAGACCTCGAGCAGCTCCGCTTCCTTGTGCTTCAGGAGCTCGTCCACCTGAGCCACGTACTTGTGGGTGGAGTCGTCGAGTTCCTTCTCCGCACGGCGGCCCTCGTCCTCGCCGACCTCGCCGTCCTTGATCAGCTTGTCGATGGCGTCCTTGGCCTTGCGGCGCACGGAGCGGATGGACACGCGCGCGTCCTCGGCCTTGCCCTTGGCGACCTTGATGTAGTCGCGACGGCGCTCCTCGGTGAGCTCCGGGAACACCACCCGGATGATGTTGCCGTCGTTGCTCGGGTTGACGCCCAGGTCGGAGTCGCGGATCGCCTGCTCGATGTTGCGCAGCGCCGTCTTGTCGAACGGGGTCACTACCGCCATGCGCGGCTCCGGCACGGAGAACGAAGCCAGCTGGTTGATCGGCGTCGGCGCACCGTAGTAGTCGGCCACGATCTTGTTGAACATCGCCGGGTGCGCACGACCCGTGCGGATCGCGGCGAAGTCCTCCTTGGCGACCACGACGGCCTTCTCCATCTTCTCCTCGGCCTCGAGGAGGGTCTCTTCGATCACCACTTGCTCCTGCGTGTCTTGAGTAAGGCCCGGCTGCTGTTCCTTGGTGGGGCGGCGGCCGGCTGCGTCGCGTCTTCTTCCTGCACGGTTCCCGACCGGCAGGACATTGTCCATCCCCCGGTCAGGGTCCGTCGGTGTTGCCTGTCAGTCCCGGCTGCCGTGGTCACCCACAAGCGTGCCGATCTTCTCACCCTTGACGGCGCGGGCGATGTTGCCCTCCGCCAGGAGCTCGAAGACGAGGATCGGGAGCTTGTTGTCGCGGCACAGCGTGATCGCGGTGGCGTCGGCGACCTTGAGGTCGCGGGTGATGACCTCGCCGTAGCCGAGGGAGTCGAACTTGACGGCGTCCGGGTTGCGCTTGGGGTCGGAGTCGTAGACCCCGTCCACGCCGTTCTTGCCCATCAGCAGCGCCTCGGCGTCGATCTCCAGGGCGCGCTGCGCGGCGGTGGTGTCGGTGGAGAAGTACGGCATGCCCATACCGGCGCCGAAGATGACGACCCGGCCCTTCTCCAGGTGGCGCACCGCGCGCAGCGGGATGTACGGCTCGGCGACCTGGCCCATGGTGATGGCGGTCTGCACCCGGCTGTCGATGCCCTCCTTCTCCAGGAAGTCCTGGAGGGCGAGGCAGTTCATCACGGTGCCGAGCATGCCCATGTAGTCGGAGCGGGCCCGGTCCATGCCGCGCTGCTGGAGCTCGGCGCCACGGAAGAAGTTGCCGCCGCCGATGACGACCGCGACCTGCGCCCCGTCACGCACGACGGCCGCGATCTCGCGGGCGATCTTGTGCACCACGTCGGGGTCCACACCCAGGCCCCCGCCACCGGAGAAGGCCTCACCGGACAGCTTCAGCAGAAACCGGCCGCGTACTTTGCCGTCGTCGCTCTTCTGGGGCTTGGTGGTGGTCATGGAGATCCCGCCTCTTTCACGTGTTGCACATACGAAGAAGGCCATTGCCGCTGGGGTGTTGGCATCCCATGCTCGGCAATGGCCTCCTCGTCAGATCTGCTGTCGTCCGTCACGCGCGTGTGTGACGGACGGCCGGACGGCTGCACTCGACCCTATCGGGCCGGGACGCCGATCGCGGCACGGACTCAGATGCCGACCTTGATACGCGAGAAGCGCTTCAGGGTGACACCGGCCTCGTCCAGGACCTTCTGGACGGACTTCTTGTTGTCGAGCGCGTACGGCTGGCCGAGCAGCGTGGCGTCCTTGAAGAAGCCGTTGAGGCGACCCTCGACGATCTTCGGCAGGGCGGCCTCGGGCTTGCCCTCGGCGCGGGTGGTCTCCTCGGCGACGCGGCGCTCGGACTCGACGACCTCGGCCGGCACGTCCTCCTTGGAGAGGTACTTCGGCGCGAAGGCGGCGATGTGCTGGGCGATGCCCTTGGCGACCTCGGCGTTGGGCTTGTCCAGCTCGACGAGGACACCGATCTGCGGGGGCAGGTCGGGCATCGTGCGGTGCATGTACGCGATCACGAAGCCGTCGGCGAACTGCGCGAAGCGGTCCAGGACGATCTTCTCGCCGAGGTTGGCGTTGGCCTCGTCCACGAACGCCTGGACGGTCTTGCCGGCCTCGATCTCGGAGGCGAGCAGGGCCTCGAGGTCGGCCGGGGAGGTCTTGGCGACGTGCTCGGCGATCGCGTTGGCGACGGCCTGGAACTTCTCGCCCTTGGCAACGAAGTCCGTCTCGCACTTCAGCTCGACCAGGACGCCGGAGGAGTTGTCGTCGGCGATGACGGAGACCACGGCGCCGTTCTCGGCGGAGCGGCCCTCGCGCTTGGCGACGCCCTTCTGGCCCTTGATACGGAGCGCCTCGACGGCCTTCTCGACGTTGCCCTCGGCCTCGTCCAGCGCCTTCTTGCAGTCCATCATGCCGGCGCCGGTGAGCTCACGAAGCTTCTTGACGTCGGCGGCGGTGTAGTTCGCCATGAGTCTGTGAATCTTTCTCGAAGTCTGGAAGATCGAAGATCTACGGGGTCTACGGCCCCCATGTAGTCGGGGGCCGCTGACTCTCCGCCGACCTACGGGTGAACGGCGGGAGCGGGTTTCATGTCCCGCTCCCGCCGTCAACTCTGACGCTGACGGATCAGGCCTGCTCGGCGTCCGCGGCCGGAGCCTCGTCGGCCGGAGCCTCAGCCGCGGGGGCCTCGGCGGCGGGGGCCTCAGCAGCGGCCTCGGCCGGCTTCTCGGCCTCGGCGGCCGGAGCCTCGTCGGCCTTCTTCTCGCCCTCGAGCAGGTCGCGCTCCCACTCGGCGAGCGGCTCGCCCGCGGCCTTCTCGCCCTTGTCGCCGGTGGCGACGCGAGAGCGGGAGATGAGGCCCTCGGCGACCGCGTCGGCGATCACACGGGTGAGCAGGGTGACGGAGCGGATCGCGTCGTCGTTGCCCGGGATCTTGTAGTCGACCTCGTCCGGGTCGCAGTTGGTGTCGAGGATCGCGACGACCGGGATGTTGAGCTTCCGGGCCTCACCGACCGCGATGTGCTCCTTCTTGGTGTCCACGATCCAGACGGCGCTGGGCACCTTCTGCATCTCGCGGATACCACCGAGGGTCTTCTCCAGCTTGGCCTTCTCGCGCGAGAGCACGAGAAGCTCCTTCTTGGTCAGACCCGAGGCGGCGACGTCCTCGAAGTCGATCTGCTCGAGCTCCTTGAGGCGCTGCAGACGCTTGTAGACGGTGGAGAAGTTGGTGAGCATGCCGCCCAGCCAGCGCTGGTTGACGTAGGGCATGCCGACGCGGGTGGCCTGCTCGGCGATGGCCTCCTGCGCCTGCTTCTTCGTGCCGACGAACATGACCGTGCCGCCGTGGGCGACGGTCTCCTTGACGAACTCGTAGGCGCGGTCGATGTACGACAGCGACTGGAGCAGGTCGATGATGTAGATGCCGTTGCGCTCGGTGAAGATGAAGCGCTTCATCTTCGGGTTCCAGCGACGGGTCTGGTGACCGAAGTGGACGCCGCTCTCCAGCAGCTCCCGCATCGTGACGACGGCCATGGCCGTTCTCCTTGAGTTTCTCGGTTGTACCGCGGGTGCCGGTGGGCACTCGCGCCTGACGCCCGCATGCGCCGTGCCACAAAGGACCGAGGGGCGCTGACACCGGCTTTTGATGACCAGATGTCGGGGCGTGCGAAGTCGACCCGGTGACCCGGATCGCCAGAAGAAGTGTACGGGACCCGCGAGGCACCGGGTGACGCCGCTGTCCACAACCGGGGAGTAGTCCACAGATCCCGGCCATGATCGGCGGCGCCGCGGGAGGGTTCTCGCATGCGAGCGAGGCGATACGCGCAGATGACGTGGGCGGCACTGCTGGGACTGGTGTTGACCGCCCTGACCCCCTGGGCATGGGCGGACGACCCGCCACCACCACAGGCACCGGCCCCACCGGTCCCCGCCGTCGGGCGCGCCTGGCCCGTGGGCACACAACCCACCGTCCTACGAGGCTGGGAACCCCCGGCGACGGTCTACGGCCGCGGCCACCGGGGCGTGGACCTGGCAGCCCAGGCCGGAACGCCGGTGAGAGCGGTGGCAGCCGGCCGCGTGTCCTTCGCGGGCCGGGTGGCGGGCCGCGGCGTGGTCTCCGTACAGCTGACGGACACGGACCTGCGAACGACATACGAACCCGTGAACGCGTCCGTGCAGAAGGGGGACGAGGTGACGCCGGGCGAGGTGGTGGGGACGCTGGAACCGACAGGCGCTCACTGCACGGTCACGTGCATCCACTGGGGCTTGCTGAGGGGCGAAACCTACTTGGACCCACTCTCCCTGCTACCACCGTGGCTGCTGCAGAGGGGCCCATCAAGGCTGCTGCCGGTCCTGGGCGTACCGCTGCCCTCTTGAGCCGCGTCGGAGCCTGCGCGTGTCGCCGTAGCCTGCGGGCATTCGTGCCGCCTGGGGCGGCACGGGTGGGCGCAGGCGGCACCCCGCCGGCGCGGGCCGGAGACACGCCCCGACGGCAGCCCCGCCGCCGTCAGCCTCGAACCCCCCGCAAAGCCATCGCCACCGCAGCCTCAGTGATCGCCGCCGGCTCCTCCGCCGCCCCCAGCTCGATCCGCCGCACAGCCGCGTCCACAACCCCCTGCACCAACATCGCAGCCAACCGAGGCGAAGAATGCCCCATCTCCCCCAGCGCCTCGACGATCATCGCGACCAGCCCCCCATGCGCAGCCCGGATCTTCTCCCGAGCCCCCGCATCCAGCTCACTCGCGGAAATCGCCACGACAGCCCGATGCCGTCGGTCCCCGACCAGCACCAGCTGCTGCCGCACATACGCCTCGACCTTGCCCTCGGCCGACCCCGCCCGCTCCATCGCCGCCGAGACGTCGGCGGCCCACACCGGGAAGTCGACCTCGCACAGTTCCTCGACCACGGCCGCCCGGGAGCGGAAGTACTCGTACACGGACGACCGCGCGAGCCCCGTCCGCTCGGCGAGGGCCGGGAACGTCAGCGCCTCCGTCCCACCCTCGGACAGCAGAGACCGGGCAGCGTCCAGCAGGGCGGCTCGCTGCATCGACCGGTGTTCGGCCACGGAGGCCGCTCGAATCCTTGGCACGTCAACCACTTTACGGACGGACCACCATCGACGGGAGTGAGTCGGGCCGCTCAGCGTCCGAAGCTCGCCAGCTTCGCCCGCAGCTGCAGCACCGACTTGGTGTGGATCTGACTCACCCGGCTCTCGGTCACGCCGAGCACGTTCCCGATCTCGGCGAGCGTGAGCCCCTCGTAGTAGTACAGCGTGACCACGGTCTTCTCCCGCTCGGGCAGGGTGTTGATCGCCCGGGCCAGGAACCGTCTGAGCTCCCGGTCCTCGGCCACCTCCACGGGGTTGTCGGCGGCGGTGTCCTCCAGCGTGTCCATCACGCTGAGCCCGTCCCCGCCCTCGCCCCCCACGTGCAGCAGCTCTTCCAGGGCCACCACGTTGGCCAGCGACAACTGGCTGAACACCGCGTGGAGTTCGTCCACGGCGATGCCCATCTCGGAGGCCACCTCCCCTTCCGACGGCGTCCGCCTCAGTCGCGCCTCCAGCGTCGCGTACGCCCGCTCCACGTTCCGCGCCTTCTGCCGCACCGATCGCGGAATCCAGTCCAGTGCCCTGAGCTCGTCGATCATCGCGCCACGGATCCGGGTGATCGCGTACGTCTCGAACTTGATCTCCCGGTCGATGTCGAACTTCTCGATCGCGTCGATGAGCCCGAAGACCCCGGAGGAGACGAAGTCGGCCTGTTCCACGTTGGGCGGCAGACCGACGCTCACCCGTCCCGCCACGTACTTCACCAGCGGCGAGTAGTGCAGGATCAGCTGCTCCCGCAGCCGCTCGTCCCCCGTCTCCTTGTACGACCGCCACAGCTCGTCGAGCGTCGAGGGAGCGGGCGGCCGCACGCTGCCACCGTCGCGGGCGGCTGGGGGGATCGCCGCCCGGTCGGACCCGGAGGTGTGCTGGGGCATTCGTCGCCTTGTGCCGTTCTGCCGTGAAGTGGGGCTGCCTGGGTGAGCTGTCGGTCTGATGTCGAGATGCCGGTCTGCGCCGGAATCCTCGTGAGCGTAGCGTGACTGAAGTGTCGCGGTGCGCGAAGGTCGGCGCGGATCGGGTGCGCAGATACGTTCCGCAGGACGCCCCACCGAGTCACAGCGTTTGCTGTGCGTGACCGCCGGGGAACGCCAACTGCGGGTATTTCCACAGGTGTCAGGCTTCCCCCGGACGGCCGAACACGCTCGGTCAGCACGGACTGCGACCCCCGCGGACGGAGATCATCGCCTGGCGTGTCAACTTCCAGCCGTCGCCGTGTCGTTCGACGTAACCGAGTGATCGGAGTTCGTACAGTCTCGCGATCGCGTCGTCCTGCGTGGTCTGCGCACCCCGCGCGATGTCACCGGGCGGCGCCGCCCCGCGGCCGGGAAGTGCGGCCAGGACGCGGCGCGCGCCGGGCTCCAGCAGATCGCGGGGCAGCACGGGTCCGCGCCGGTCCGGGGCCAGCTCGCCCATGTCGCCGACCAGCTCGACGACTTCCGCGGCGTCGGTGACGAGCACGGCGTCGCCCCGCAGGAGCTCGTGCACTCCCGCGGAGAGGCCGCTGGTGGCCGGCCCGGGCACCCCCATCGTGTGGCGGCCCAGCCGCTGCGCCGCCCGTGCCGTGACCAGCGAGCCGCTGCGATGGGCGGCCTCCACGACCACGGTGCCCCTGGTCAGGGCGGCGATCACCCGGTTGCGGACGATGAATCTGCTCGGCGTCGGGTGATCGCCGGGCGGCAACTCCCCGATCACCAGTCCCTGTTCCGCGATCCTGCCGAGCAACTCGGTGTGTCCCGGCGGGTAGGCCCGGTCGACCCCACAGGCCAGGACCGCGACGGTGGCACCGCCGGCGCCGAGGGCGCCCCTGTGGGCGGCCCCGTCGACACCGTAGGCCCCGCCGGACACCACCACCCACCCGTGCTCGGCGAGCCCGGCGCCGAACGTGGCCGCCATGTGCGCCCCGTACTCGGTGCACGCTCGCGCCCCGACGACGGCGACCGATCTGAGCGCCCACATCCGCAGACTGGGCCGCCCCCGCACCCACAGCCCCACCGGACGTGCGTCCCCGAGGTCGTCGAGCTGCCCGGGCCATTCGCCGTCCCCGGGCGCCACGAAGCGCATCCCGGCCTCCTGGGCGACGGCGAGATCCCGCTCGGGCTCGGCCTGCTCGGCCCGGTCCAGCAGCCCGGCCCACCGCTTGTCGGTGATCCCGACGAGCTGCGGCCCGCCGTCGCGCAGCCGTCGCGCCACTTCCACCGCCCCGAGCTCCCGCAGCCACCGCCCGCCGACCTCGTCCCCCGGTTCGAGAACACGGCTGAGGAAGACACGCGCGAGCAGCTCGCCGGCCGGTTCGTCACCGAGGCTCATGTCAGCGCCCCGATGGCCATGGGCACGCCGCGCGGCACACCGGTACGCAGTTGCAGCGCCAGGGCGACGTCCGTCGCGTCGGGCCGGTCGTGTCCCACGAGGTCCGCGACGGTCCAGGCGACACGCAGCACGCGGTCGAGCCCGCGGGCGGTCAGCACGCCCCGTTCCAGGTTCCGTTCCGCCTCGTCCATCGCGCCGGTCGCGGCGTGCCAGCGGCTGCGCAGCTCCCGCCCGGGGACTTCGCTGTTGGTCCGCCACGGCGTGCCCACGAGCCGTGCCGCCGCCCGCTCCCTGGCCGCCCGCACCCGGTCGGCGACGATCATGGTGGACTCGCCCCCGGCACCGCGCTGGGTCAGCTGGGCGCGGGTGACCCGGTCGACCTCGACGCGCAGGTCGACCCGGTCGAGCAGCGGGCCGGACAGCCGTGCCTGGTAGCGGCGGATCGCCGAGGGCGGGCACTCGCAGAAGTCGTCCGCCTGCGAGAAACGGCCGCAGGGACAGGGGTTCGCCGCGAGCACCATGAGGAATTTCGCCGGGAACCGCACGACGCCCGCGCTGCGCGCGATCACCACGTGCCCGGCCTCCAGGGGCTGCCGCAGCGCGTCGAGGGCGTGGCTGCTGAACTCGGGCGTCTCGTCGAGGAAGAGGACTCCCCGATGGGAGAGCGAGACGGCGCCGGGCCGTGCGACGCCCGGGCCGCCGCCCACGAGCGCCTGCATGGTGGCCGAATGGTGCGGGGCGCAGTACGGAGCGACATCGATCAGGGGTTTGCCCGGGGGCAGCAGGCCTGCCACCGAGTGGACCGCCGTGACCTCCAGCGACTCCTGCCTGCTGAGCAGCGGGAGGATCGCGGGAAGCCGCTCCGCGAGCATCGTCTTCCCGGCCCCGGGCGGGCCCTCCAGGAACAGGTGATGGCCTCCCGCCGCGGCGACTTCGACCGCCGTCCGCGCCGAGATCTGACCCACCACATCGGCGAGGTCATGGCCCTGGTCGTGCTGTGCGGCGCCCAGGCTGTGCATCCCCGTGGCCGCGCCCGTGCCGGGCACCCTCAGACCGGCGAGCAGCGGATCCGGACGGCCCCGCTCGTCCGGTTCCTCCTCGGGCACGGGCTCGTCCGCCAGGACGGCGATCAGCTGGCGCAGGCTGCGCACACCCAGGACGGAGACGCCGGGCACCAGCGAGGCCTCGGCGGCCGCGCACTCGGGCACGACCACCTGCTCGTAGCCGGCGTCCGCCGCGGCCAGCACCGCCGGCAGGATGCCCCGCACGGGCCGGACCCGGCCGTCCAGACCCAGCTCCCCGATCATCACGATGTCGGCGAGCACCCGCGGGTCGATCCGCTCGCAGGCGCCGAGGACGGCGCAGGCGACGGCCAGATCGAAGCCGCTTCCGCCCTTCGGCACGGATGCCGGGCTCAGTCCCACTGTCAGCTTCTTCTGCGGCCACTCGGCGTCCGAGTTGACGACCGCAGCCCGCACCCGGTCCCGGCTCTCGCTCAGGCTCTTGTCCGGCAGTCCCACCAGCGTGAACGCCGCCACCCCCGGCTCCAGATCCGCCTGGACCTCGACCACCACACCCTCGACGCCGACGAGCGCCACCGAGCACGTACGCGCGAATCCCATCAGGCCACCCCCCGCGCGTGTTCCACCACGGGTGCGCCCCGGTCGGGGAGCAGGATGCCCACCAGGTCGATACGGACGCCGCCCGGCGGGGCCCCGCCGTGTGCCTGCGCCCAGCGTTCTGCCAGACCGCGCAGGCGTTGCGCCTTGGTCGGCGTGACCGCTGCCATCGGGTGCTGGAAGGTGCCCGCCCTGCGGGTCTTCACCTCGCAGACCACCAGGACGTCCCCGTCCCGGGCCACGATGTCGATCTCACCCGTCCTGCCGGAGCGCCAGTTGCGCTCCAGGACCGTCATACCGGCGTCCACCAGCCGCCGCGCGGCCAGATCCTCCCCGTACCTGCCCATGGCACTGCGTTGTGCGTTGCGTGTACTCATGTCGGCACCACCTCCGGCGCCAACCGTCACGCATCCGCTCCGACCAAGTGGATCTTGGTGAACTACTCAGCAGTTGTGGACAAACTCCTCACCCGCACGAGTGACCTACCGTGGCCGTCAGCCACCCGGCAGCTCAAGATCGCTCTTGTTCAGCTCCTCGATGTTCACGTCCTTGAACGTGAGTACCCGCACCTGCTTCACGAACCGAGCCGGCCGGTACATGTCCCAGACCCAGGCGTCCGCCATCGACACCTCGAAGAACACCTCGCCCTGGACCGAATGCACCTGCATCTCGTAGTCGTTGGTCAGGTAGAAGCGCCGCTCGGTCTCGATCACGTATTTGAACAGACCGACGACATCGCGGTACTCCCGGTAGAGCTTCAGCTCCATCTCGGTCTCGTACTTCTCGAGGTCCTCGGCGCTCATGGCAGCTTCCCCTTCAGCCGTGCGATCCCACCATTGTGCGCCAGTCCCGTGAGCCCCTAGACGATTTCGGGGTCAAGGGGCACGGGCCCGGCCGGGGGACCTTCGTCGAGCAGCCTGCTCAGCAGCTCGGCGAGTCTGGTCGGATACACGGTCTCATGCGCCCGGGCAAGTTCCCGACACGTCCACCAGCGTGCTCCGGCGACGCTGCGCCGCTCCAGTTCGGTGAGGCCTGTGGCCTCGGGCACCACCCTGGACGTATCCGTCGTACGGGCCAGGTAGTACCACTCGTCTTGGTCCCAGCGGCGGCCCGCGAACAGGAAGGAGCACATCCGCCGCCACAGCACCGGGCCGAGTTCGACATCGGTGATGCCGGTCTCCTCGGCGAGTTCCCTGAGCGCGGCTTCCTCACGGCTCTCGTCGCCCTCCAGCCCGCCGCCCGGCGTGAACCACCAGTCGTCGGCCGGATCGTCCGGCTCATGGCCGTGCAGGAGAAGGATGCGGTCCTCGGGGTCGAGCAGAACCACCCGGGCCACCTTGCGCAGCCCGCCCCGGTACGAGTCCTCGTACCCGCCCGCAGCCTCAGCGGGCACCCACGGGCTCCGTCCGCGCACGGGTGCGGCGCCCGCCCATCCGCTTGGCGATGGGGCCGTACGCGCCGCCCCCGAGGACGAGGACCGCTCCGGCCACGATCAGCGTGACGATGATCCGCAGCGGGCCCGGCTGGGAGAGCACACCGAGGGTCTCGAAGCCGGTGGGACGTTCCAGCATGCCCTTCATGGGCCAGACGACGGCATCGACACGAGCTGTCACGGCGGAGCGGGCGACGGTGCCCTGGGCGGCGTCACTGAGGTGGGCGGAGGAGTCCAGCGACCCCTGGCGCTCGTCACCGAGCAGGAACAGGCGGCCCTGGGGGACCTTCACGGTCGGGATGTTCTTGTCCTCGACGACGCTGCCCTTGAGATAGCCCTCGTCGATCTGCTTGCCGTTGACGGTCAGCTTGCCGTTCGTGCAGCAGGAGACCGTGTCACCGCCGACCGCGACCACGCGCTTGACCACGGACGCGTTGGTCACCCAGGACTTGTCGTTGAAGACGACGACATCGCCGCGACGGATCTCACTGCCGTCGACGCGCTGAGCCAGGACCCGGTCGCCGGCGTCGATCGTCGGCGTCATCGAGGTGGTCGGCACGGTGTACGGCCGGTAGACCACCGCTCCCCAGGCGAATCCTCCGAGGAACAGCACAATGCCCAGCGCGACAGCGATTCCGGACAGTCGCTGTCCGGTCCTGCTGCCCACCGGGCTCGTGCTCTTGCCGCCGCTGCGCGGGGCCGTACGCGTAGTGCTCTCGCCACCCATGGGTCCGCACCCTACCCGGCGGTACCTGACGCGGTCAGCCCCTCACGGCCGACCGAGGTCACAGCTGCACCAGGGCTTCACCAAGGCACGGTCAGGCGGAGTAATCCGAGCTCGCTTCACGGGTCTCGGCCGCCGCCGTCCGCCTACGACGCCACAGCGCCACCGGCACCACCCCGGTCAGGGCGAGCGCGTTCGGCGCCGCCGTCAGGGCCGCGGACGCCGAGGACTGGTCATTCAGACCCGGCTGGTCGAAGGTGTCCGGGATCGGGAGGGTGTCCCAGCGGGTGATGGGCCAGGCGATGACGATGGCGCGTCCGACGACCTTGCTCACCGGGACCATGCCGTTGTGCTTGTCGCTCTGGTTGTAGCGCGAGTCGCGCGAGTTCTGACGGTGGTCGCCCATGACCCAGATGTAGCCCTTGGGGACCTTCACCGTGAACTGGCCGCCCTGGTCGTCGACGCTGCACGGGGTGTTGCCCGCGTACACGAACGACGCGTCGTTGAGCACCTTGCCGTTGACCCTGAGCGGGCCGGAGCCCTTGCAGGAGACGGTGTCGCCGCCTACGCCGATGACGCGCTTGATGAGGTCCTTCTCCTCGGCGGACGGCATCAGGCCGATCCAGCTGAGGGCCTTCTGCAGCGGGTTCGGGTTGGCCGTGGGCTCGCCCGCCAGCCAGTTGTCCGGGTCGTGGAAGACGACGACCTCGCCGCGCTCCGGCTTCGAGCCGAACCAGGGGGTGAGCTTGTCGACCAGAACCCGGTCGCCCTGCTGGAGAGTGTTCTGCATCGAGTCCGAAGGGATCGAGAACGCCTGCACCAGGAATGTCTTGATCAGCAGCGCCAGCACGAGCGCGATACCGATCAGGATGGGCAGCTCCTTCCAGAAGGAGCGTTGCTTCTTGGCCTTGGGAGGTGTCCCGCCCGACCCCTGTTCCTCGGTCCGGTTCCGCTCGCCGGGCGCCGTACCGTCGTCGGTCGCCCCGGAGTCACTCCCGGAGGTCACGGCGCTGTCCGCGGCCGGGACGGCTGCGGAAACCCCTTGGACGGGCTGTCCGCGGTGCTCCTCGCCGTCGTGTCCGGACCGTGCGCCAACCGCCACATCCCCCACGCCAACTCCTTACTCTGTGCCGCTGCCTGCCCCAGACGCGGTGCAGGCCCACCACTCCCATAACGAGCGGGAGTTCCGCAGGGCTCGGGAGCTGGACCGTTCCGTTGAAATAGTCAGGAGCAACCCTATGCGACAGCTGCGGGGACGCGGTCGTCCCCGACACGGAGTTGGAAACGGAGGAGAAAGTTTTAGGTTCTTTCAAGGAAGTCCAGTGCCCGAAGGGCCAGGCGATGACCATCGCCCGTCCCACCACGGAGTCCTCGGAGACGGTGCCGCCGTAGGGCGTGTTCTGGTGGGCGCGGGAGTCCGCGGAGTCGCCCCGGTGATCGCCCATCACCCACAACCGCCCCTTGGGGACGGTGATGTCGAACTCCTGTGTGGAGGGGGCGTTTCCGGGATACAGATAGTCGCCCTCGGTCAGCGGAACGCCGTTGACGGTCACCCGCCCCTGCGTGTCGCAGCACTTGACGTGGTCGCCGCCGACGCCGATGACCCGTTTGATGAGGTCCTTCTCGTTGTCGGACGGCAGCAGGCCGATGAAGGTGAGCCCCTCCTTGACCTGCTTGACGACGACGGGGTCGCTCTTCTTGGTCGTGGTCTGCTCGCCGGCGAGCCAGCCGCCCGGGTCCTTGAAGACGACGACATCCCCGCGCTTGGGCTTGGAGCCGAACCACGGGGTGAACTTGTCGACCAGGACACGGTCGCCGATCCGGATCGTCTGCTCCATGGAGCCGGACGGGATCACGAACGCCTGGACGAGGAAGGTCTTCAGGACCAGGGCTATGAGGACCGCCACACCGACGAGGAGAGGTATCTCCTTGACCGCGCTGCGCCTGCGCTTTCGTTTGACCTTGCGCTGCAGCTTGCGCCGCTCGGCGCGGGTGCGGCCGCCGCCCCCGGGGGCCGGGCCGGAGGCGCGGCGGGAGCCGGTGGGCAGCAGCGCCTCGGCCGGGCCGCTCGCGGCACCGCGCGGTTTGCCACGGTTACCCATGCGCACCGTCCGCGGCGGGCACGCGCGCGTAGGCGCCGGGACGCTGCAGGCGGGTCCAGTGGGCGGCGGGCCAGACGATCCAGTCGGCCCGCCCGATGACGTCCGACACGGGGATCATGCCGCCGCCGGGCGAGCCCAGGTGGTCGCGGGAGTCGCTGGAGTCGCTGCGGTGGTCGCCGAGGACGAAGAGGGTGCCGTCGGGCACGACAACGGTGAAGGTCACCGTGGACGGGCTGTCACCAGGGTGGAGGAATGTCGACTCGTCGACCGACCGGCCGTTCACCCTGATCCTCCCCTCCTTGTCACAGCAGACCACGTGGTCTCCCCCGACACCCACGACGCGTTTGATGTAGTCGGCGTTCCCGAAGTAGCCCGTGCCGTCGAACACGACGACATCGCCGCGCCGCGGCCCGCCACCGAAACGGTACGCCAACTTATTTACGAGAACGCGGTCGCCGATCCTCAATCCGTTTTCCATGGATCCGCTGGGAATCTGGAACGGCTGGACCACGAAAGCGTTCAGGAGCAGCAAAAACACCAGGCAGACCAGCAGGATCGGAGCGATCCAGCCGCCGGGCAGCCAGTCGGTGATCCTCGACACCAACGCGAAACGCGACCGGCCCTCCGCAGCCACTGGTTCAGGGCGGGAGGAGCGGTCGCGCTCCGTCTGCTGTGCTTCGGTGTCCATCGGAGCCAGATGCTATCCGGCTCCGATGTGAACGCCTGCGCGAGCTCAGTTGTCGCGCTTCTCCTTGATCTTCGCGGCCTTACCGCGCAGCTCGCGCAGGTAGTACAGCTTGGCGCGACGCACGTCACCGCGGGTGACGAGCTCGATCTTCTCGACGATCGGGGTGTGCACCGGGAAGGTGCGCTCGACGCCGACGGAGAAGGAGACCTTGCGGACCGTGAAGGTCTCGCGGACACCGGCGCCCTGGCGGCGGATCACAACGCCCTTGAACTGCTGCACACGGGAGCGGTTGCCCTCGATGACGCGGACGTGGACGTTGACGGTGTCACCCGGGCGGAAGGCCGGGACGTCGCTGCGCAGCGACGCGGCGTCGACGGTGTCGAGAAGGTGAGACATTTCGTCTGCTTTCTTCGCTGATGCCACAGGTCATCAACGGGAGCTAGGTGTTCCAGAAGGATGCTGTCCGTGTCGGGACGGGCGTCGTGTCCCCCTGTGGCAGGGGCGCACGCCGGACGACGCACAACAGCGGCCTATTCTTCCACGCCGTCCGTCCTGCGCCAAAATCGGCCGTACGGCTCACCCTCCGGGTCCGGGGCCCAGCCCAGGATGGAGAGCATCTCCCGGTCCTTCTTGTCGAAGGCCTTGGGGTCGCAACGCTCGATCAGGTCGGGCCGGTTGGCCGTCGTACGCCTGAGTGCCTCGTCGCGGCGCCAGCGGGCGATCTTGCCGTGGTGGCCGCTGAGCAGCACGTCGGGGATGCCTCGGCCGCGCCACTCGGGGGGCTTGGTGTAGACGGGACCTTCCAGGAGGTTGGCCATGGCGCCGGGTGCGAAGGAGTCGTCGCGGTGGGACTCGGCGTTGCCGAGGACGCCGGGCAGCAGACGGGCCACGGCCTCCGTGATCACCAGGACGGCCGCCTCGCCGCCGGCGAGGACGTAGTCGCCGATGGACACCTCGTGGACCGGCATCCGGGTGGCGTACTCGTCGATCACCCGGCGGTCGATGCCCTCGTAGCGCGCGGGCGTGAAGATCAGCCACGGACGCTCGGAGAGCTCGACGGCGAGTTCCTGGGTGAAGGGGCGGCCGCTAGGGGTGGGGACGATCAGCGCGGGCGCGTGCGAGCCGGTCTCGTAGCCGTCGGCGAGGGCGGAGTCCAGGGCGTCGCCCCAGGGGTCGGTCTTCATGACCATGCCGGGGCCGCCGCCGTACGGGGTGTCGTCGACGGTGTTGTGGCGGTCGTACGTCCACGCGCGCAGGTCGTGCACATGGACGTTCAGCTGTCCACGCGCGCGTGCCTTGCCGACGAGGGAGACGTTCAGGGGTTCGAGGTACTCGGGAAAGATCGTGACGACGTCGAGGCGCATCTCTTACGACTCTTCCCGCGTGGAGACGATCTCTGCCTGGTCGTCGATCAGGCCGGGCGGCGGGTCGATGACCGCCCTCTGCTCCTCGAGGTCGATCTCCGTGACGATCTCCTCGACGAAGGGGATCAGGACCTCGCTGCCGTCCGGGCGCTCCACGATGAACAGGTCCTGCGAGGGCAGGTGCGAGATCTCGGTGATACGGCCGACCTCGACGCCGTCCTTGGTGACCACGTCCAGGTCCATCAGCTGGTGGTCGTAGTACTCGTCCTCCTCCTCGGGGAGCACCTCCGGGTCCACCTCGGCGATCAGGAGGGTGTTGCGCAGCGCCTCGGCCGCGTTGCGGTCGCGTACGCCCTCGAAGCGCAGGAGCAGGCGGCCGCTGTGGACGTGGCCC
The DNA here is from genome assembly GCF_000720765.1 of Streptomyces sp. NRRL S-646. Classification (GTDB taxonomy): domain Bacteria; phylum Actinomycetota; class Actinomycetes; order Streptomycetales; family Streptomycetaceae; genus Streptomyces. The sequence goes on along the minus strand of NZ_JODC01000014.1, from coordinate 180,387 downwards.
GTCTCGATGGTGAGCGGGCCCACCGAGGCGGGATCGGTGGCCAGTACGGCGCCGGGTGCGAGCCGCAGTTCGGGCTCGTCGGTACGGACCTCGACGGTGACCTCGCCCTTGATGCCATGGGCACGGCCGATCCGTGCGACTACGAGCTGCACTTCCCAGGATCTCCTGTCGTAACGGCTGGTAACGACTACGGGCCGGGGACGGCGCAGTGGCCCTCCCCGGCCCGAGCCGGTGTTGCGTTCGGCGTCAGCGGACGTGGTCCACGTCGACGAGGTCGACGCGGACACCGCGGCCGCCGATGGCGCCCACGACGGTACGCAGAGCGCGCGCGGTGCGGCCGTTGCGGCCGATCACCTTGCCGAGGTCGTCGGGGTGGACCCGCACCTCGAGGACGCGCCCACGGCGCAGGTTGCGCGAGGCGACCTGCACATCGTCAGGGTTGTCGACGATGCCCTTCACGAGGTGCTCGAGAGCCTCCTCGAGCATGCTCAGGCCTCGGTCGACGCGGACTCGGCAGCAGCCTCGTCCTTCTTCTCAGTCTTCTTCTTCTGGGTGATGGCCTCACCCTTGCCCTCGTCGTCGCCACCGAGGGCGTCGAACACCGGGCGAGCAGCCTTCGGCTCGGCCACGAGCAGCGGAGCCGGGGCCGGCAGGCCCTTGAACTTCTGCCAGTCGCCGGTCAGCTTGAGGATGGCGAGAACGGGCTCGGTCGGCTGCGCGCCGACACCCAGCCAGTACTGCGCGCGCTCCGAGTCGACCTCGATGCGCGAGGGGTTCTGCACCGGGTGGTACAGACCGATCTCCTCGATCGCACGGCCGTCACGACGGGTGCGGGAGTCGGCGACGACGATGCGGTAGTGAGGCGAACGGATCTTGCCCAGACGCTTCAGCTTGATCTTGACTGCCACGGGAGTGGGTTCTCCTGGTTTTGACGTGGTTGGGCACGGCGAGATTGCCGCGTGGGGTTGCGGTACCCGAGTGCCCGATGGACGCGTCAGCCGGAGGCGAGAGGGTTCCTGTGCGGCTGTCGAGTACAGCTAGCCATTGTGCCATACCCTGCGGGTCGCTTTGGACCTACGGGGCGTGGGGGTGGGCATGCCTGAGGCGCACCCGGCGTCGGAGGTGAGGTACGCCGGGTGCGCAACTCGGCGCGACGAGGTGCCGCTGCGCCCACCCGTGCCGCCCCAGCGGCACGACTGCCCACAGCTACGCGGATGACGGCGGCGGCACCCCCTGCGGCGGCTGATACCGGCAGCCACGAGATGCCGGTACTCGAGCGCCCGCGACTACGCCGCGCCCACGACCTCCGGGATCCGGAACGGCTTTCCGCAGCCGCCGCAGACGATCGGCGCCTGCGCCAGCACCGACGGAACGACCCGTACGTTACGGCCGCAGTCGCACACCGCCTTCACTCGCACCCCGCCCCCGGACGAGCCGTGCCGGGCCGCCGGGCCGCGGAAGCTCTTCGGGGTGTCGGCGGAGGTGGCTGCCGTGTGGGCCTTCAGGGCGCGCTGCAGCCGCTCGATGGTCGGGCGGTAGCGGCGCTTGGCCTCGGGGTTGAGCGTGACCAGCGAGAAGCCGCTGCTGGGGTGCGGTTCCTCGGGGTGGTCCAGGCCCAGCTCCTCGGCGATCGCGAGGAATCTGCGGTTGTGGTACCGGCCGGCGCGGGACGTGTCGCGCACGCCGCGCGCGGCGGCGATGCCATGGACTGCCTCATGGAGCAGTCGCTCGAAGGAGAGCTCGTGACCGCACGCGGACGACGACTCTCCGATCAGGGACTCTGGCGCGGCAAGGTCCGGCAGCTCGGGGTGGTACCGCTGAATGTCGGCCCACGCCTCTGCCAGCTCTGCGGCGAGAACAGGTGGTGTCTGTGTCGTGCTCACGTAATGACAACGAGCGGGAGCTCGAATGTGTTCCTATTCCGGGCCATCCCAAATAATTTGCACGTACCCGTCAGTTGCCGCTGATGCGTCCCGACGAGGGCGGGTGCGCTGATCTGCGGAGAAACCTCACAGCTCGTCCCAAGCCGGTACGTAGCCCGCTCTACGACCCGGCGCGTAGACGATGTCCACGCGCCGGTGCGGTTGTGATCCGCAGGTGCGCAAGGGGCGTTTCGGTCGCTCTCGCGGCGGACGGCCCTGTATCAGTAAGCGCGCGCGACGACCGCGACGTTACCGGGCGCGTCTTCGGCGTCGGGCACCGACCCGTTGGCAGCGACCAGACACCGTACGCTCACCGCGTGCTCGGCCAGTCTGGCCTCGCCTTCTTCGCCGAGGTCCGCCCAGGGGATGCGCGCCCAGCCGCCGGCGCCGACCGCCTCGACGGCTTCCTCGATCGTCGACACGTCGGACGTACGGGACTCGCGGCGCTCGCGGGACTGGGCGAGCAGGAGCGCCTGGTCCTCCTCGAGGATCGCGGGCAGGAGCCGTACGAGGGAGTCGACCGGCATCGGCTCCTTGCCTCCGCGGATGCGCCGGGCCACCATCGCCGTGCCGCTTTCCAGGTCACGGGGCCCGACCTCGATGCGTACGGGCACGCCCTTCAGCTCCCAGTCGACGGCGCGGCGCCCGAACGGGATGTCGGTGCGGTCGTCGACGTGGACGCGGAGGCCTGCCGCCTTCAAGCGGTCACCGATCTCACGGACCTTGGCCAAAACCGCCTCCTCGCCCTTGATCGCGAGGACGACGACCTGGATCTGCGCCAGCCGCGGCGGGACCCTGAGGCCGTTGTCATCTCCGTGAGTCATCACCAGGGCGCCGATCATGCGCGTGGTGGAGCCCCAGGAGGTCTGCCAGACGAGTTCCTGCTTGCCTTCCCTCGACAGGTACCGGGTGTTGAAGGCCCTGGCGAAGTTCTGGCCCAGCTCGTGGCTGGTGACCATCTGGAGGGCCTTGCCGTCGCCCATCATGCTTTCGAGCGTGAGGGTGTTGACTGCGCCGGCGAAGCGCTCCTTGGCCGTCTTGCGGCCGGAGACGAAGTCCACGGCGAGGACGTTCTCGATGAAGTCCCCGTAGACGTGCTGCTGGATGTGCGCGGCGAAGTCGCGCGCCTCCTCGTACGTGGCGTGCGCGGTGTGGCCCTCCTGCCAGAGGAACTCGGTCGTACGGAGGAAGAGACGGGGCCTGAGCTCCCAACGGACCACGTTCGCCCACTGGTTGATCTTCAGGGGCAGGTCGCGGTAGCTCTGCACCCACTTCGAGAAGTAGTCGTTGATGATCATCTCTGAGGTGGGGCGGACGACCGCCGGCTCCTCCAGTTCCTTGCCGCCGCCATGGGTGACCACGGCCAGTTCGGGCGCGAAGCCCTCGACGTGGTCGGCCTCCCTGGCGAAGTACGACTGCGGGATCAGCAGCGGGAAGTACGCGTTCTGCGTGCCCGTCTCCTTGATCCGGGCGTCCATCTCGGCCTGCATCCGCTCCCACAGCCCGTACCCGTACGGTCGGATCACCATGGTGCCGCGCACCGGCCCGTTGTCGGCCAGTTCGGCCTTGGTGATCAGATCCTGGTACCAGCGCGGGAAGTCGTCCGCGCGCGGGGTGAGAACGGGAGCCTTTGCCATGGGCGCGATGGTAGGGGCCCACGTTGCCGGGATGTGAATTCTTTTCGCCCGCATATGCAACCCACAAGCCGGGCCCCACTACCCCTGGACGAGCGGTCGAGTGCGGAGTTATCTGGCATACGGGGGGAGTGCGAGCGCACGTCACGGGGGCCATGGAATCGGGTACAGGGGCAACTCTCGGCGGATTGGGGCGCTTTACATGACACCTACGCTCGTGCGGCAGCACCCGTCCCCTACGGGCCAGGCGCCCCGTGTGGACCTGTGTGCACGCGCGCGTGACTGGTCCGAGATCCAGGAGCGGATGCTGGTCCCGCTCTACGAGGCCGTCTACGAGCGACTGGAAGTGGGCCCCGGCACACGGTTGTTGGGCCTCGGCTGCGGCAGCGGGCTGGCCCTTCTGATGGCGGCCTCAAGAGGCGCGGCGGCGGTCACCGGTGTCGACCACTCCTCCCCCGAACGGCTGGCCCTCGCGCGGGAGCGGCTGCTCCCGGACGGGTGGGGCACGCGCGCGCGTGCAGGCACCCGGGTCGTCGACGGCTCGCCCGGGGACATCACGGCCGCGGGCGACGCGGAGACGCCCGCGTTCACCCTGGTGACGGCTTTCGAGCCGATCGGGTGTCTGGCGGGCGACTCGGAGGGGCTCGGCGGGCTGCTGCAGGCAGCGACACCGCTCGCCGGGCACGGGGCGCCCGTGGTGCTCGCCGGCTGGGGTCCGCCGGAACGTTGCACCACGTCGTCCGTGCTGCGGGTGGCCACCAGGCTGGCGGATCCGCTGCGCAGCCCGGGCAGTTGGCGCCCCGCCCTTCGCGACGACCTCGAGGAGGTCGCCCAGCGGGCGGGTCTGAAGCCCGACGGCTCAGGGCGGGTCGCCTGCCCGTTCGGGTACGCCGGCATGGACAGCGCGCTACGAGGTCTGCTGTCGACGGGCCTGTTCGACGCGGCGATCTCGGCGACGGACCAGGCGCAGGTCGACAAGGAACTGGCCGAGGCCCTGCACCCGTATCAGCGCCGGGACGGCACGGTGTGGATGCCGAACGTGTTCCGGTACCTGATCGCCCGTACCCCCTAGGCCCCGTACGCCTGGACCACGTACACCTCAGGCGCCGTCGACCTTCGCCAACCGGGTGATCCCTGCGATCCGGTACGCGTCCGCCTCCTCCAGGGTCTCCCGCTCCAGCAGGGCCTGGGCGAGGGCGTCCAGTTGGCCGCGGTGGTCGCTCAGCTTGCGGCACGCCTCCTCGTAGCACTCGTCGACGATCCGGCGCATCTCGCCGTCGATCACGTCGAGGGTCTGCGGGGCGGCGGCCAGGCCGTACGCCTGCTGGGCGTCGCCGGGGAGGGCGGACAGGCGGCCGACGCGCTCGCTCATGCCCCAGCGGGCGACCATGCCGCGGGCGATGTTGGTGACCTGCTCCAGGTCGTTCTCCGCGCCGGTCGTGACGACCCCGTAGACGACCTGTTCCGCCGCCATGCCGCCGAGCGCGCCGATGATGCGGCCGCGCAGGTACTCCTCGGTGTACGCGTACTTGTCGGACTCCGGTGTGGAGAGCGTGACGCCGAGGGCCCGGCCGCGCGGGACGATGGTGATCTTGCGGACGGGGTCGGCGCCGGGCTGGAGCATGCCGAGCAGGGCGTGGCCGCTCTCGTGGTAGGCGGTGCGGCGGCGCTCCTCCTCGGGCATCACCAGCGGCCGTTCGGCGCCCAGTTGGACCTTTTCCAGGGCCTCGGAGAGGTCGGTCTGGGTCACCCGCTCCTGTTTGCGCTTGACGGCGAGCAGGGCCGCCTCGTTGGCGAGGTTGGCCAGTTCGGCGCCGGTCATGCCGGGGGTCGTACGGGCGACCTGGCCGAGGTCGACGTCCTCCGACAACGGGATCTCGCGGGTGTGGATCTGCAGGATGGCCTCGCGGCCACCGCGGTCCGGGGGCGAGACCATGACCACCCGGTCGAAGCGGCCGGGGCGGGTCAGGGCCGGGTCCAGGACGTCGGCGCGGTTGGTGGCCGCGATGACGATGACGCCCTCCGAGCCGGAGAAGCCGTCCATCTCGGTGAGGATCTGGTTCAGCGTCTGTTCGCGCTCGTCGTGGCCGCCCATGCCGGAGCCGCCGCCGCGGGCCCGCCCGATGGTGTCGATCTCGTCGATGAAGATGATCGACGGGGCCACCTTGCGGGCCTCCGCGAACAGCTCACGCACGCGTGAGGCGCCGACGCCGACGATCATCTCGATGAACTCGGAGGCCGACGCCGAGAAGAACGGCACGCCCGCCTCACCGGCGACGGCACGTGCGAGGAGGGTCTTTCCGGTGCCGGGCGGGCCCGCGAGCAGCACGCCCCGCGGCATCTTCGCGCCCATCCTGCGGTAGGCATCCGGGTTCTTCAGGAAGTCGACGACATCGTTGAGCTCGCCCTCGACCTCGTCGATGCCCGCCACGTCCTCGAAGGTCGTGCGCGTGGCGCCTGGCTCCAGTTCGACCGGCTTGGGCGGCGCCTTGCGGCCGAGCATCCCGCCCGCACCGCCCAGCCCCGCGCTCATCCGCCGCGCGACGAAGACCCACACCGCGATCAGCAGCAGCATCGGGGCCAGCGAGATCAGCAGATTGGCCAGAAAGCTGCGGTGCTGGACGACCGGTTCCGCCGTGACGGTGACGTCGTGCTTGGTCAGGTCGTCCCAGATCTTGTCGCTCGCGAACGTCGGCCGCTCGGTGCTGAACTTGGTGTACTTGCCACCGCCGTGCGGGCTCTTCTGCCCCTTCTTGAGCTGGCCCTGGATCGCATTGCCCTTGGCGTAGATCTTGCTGACATTGCCCGCGTCGACCTGCTTGCTGAACTCGGTGTACGAAATCGTCGGCTCGTTGCCCTCGTTGAAGAACGACAGGATCAGATTCGCGATCAGGTACACGACCAGCGCGGTCAGGATCAGGCTCCACCAGCCGCCGCGCATCTTCCGCCCACCGGGCGGCCTGGGCGGCTCCTCGGGAGTGCCCTCGGTACGCCAGGGCTGGTCGGGCGACTTGCGCGGCGGGGCGGGGTTGGTCATATGCGGACGTTACGACAACACCCCACCCCTGGCACGCGCACAGGGTGAACTCAGCCCATGAACTTCTTGAACTCGTCCGGCAGCTCGAAGTCCTGCGGAGCCTGCTGACCCGGCACACCGAAGGCGTTCCCGCCCTGAGCGGCGGCGGCCCGGCGTTCGGCCTCCTCCTGCTCCTGCTGCTTGCGCTTCATCGGGTTGCCGGAGCGCTGCTTGCCCTTGGCCTTCTTCGGCTGCTTCTTGGAGCGGCCGGGGCCGCCGCCCATGCCCGGCATACCGGGCATTCCCGGCATACCGCCACCCTGGGCCATGCGGGACATCATCTTGCGGGCCTCGAAGAACCGCTCGACCAGGTTCTTGACCGCGCTGACCTCGACGCCGGAACCCTTGGCGATACGGGCGCGGCGCGAGCCGTTGATGATCGTGGCGTCGGCGCGCTCGGCCGGGGTCATCGACTTGATGATGGCGGCCGTGCGGTCGACGTCCCGCTCGTCCAGATTGTTGATCTGGTCCTTGATCTGGCCCATGCCCGGGAGCATGCCGAGCAGCTTGCTGATGCTGCCCATCTTCCGGACCTGCTCCATCTGGGCCAGGAAGTCGTCCAGGGTGAAGTCCTGGCCCTTCTTGGACGCCAGCTTGGAGGCCATCTTCTCGGCCTCTTCCTGGCTGAACGTCTTCTCCGCCTGCTCGATCAGGGTGAGCAGGTCACCCATGTCGAGGATGCGGGAAGCCATCCGGTCCGGGTGGAAGGCGTCGAAGTCGTCGAGCTTCTCGCCGTTCGAGGCGAACATGATCGGCTTGCCGGTGATCTGCCGGATCGACAGGGCCGCACCACCGCGGGCGTCACCGTCGAGCTTGGAGAGCACCACGCCGTCGAAGCCGACGCCGTCACGGAAGGCCTCGGCGGTGTTGACCGCGTCCTGACCGATCATCGCGTCGACGACGAAGAGGATCTCGTCCGGGCTGACCGCGTCCCGGATGTCCGCGGCCTGCTGCATCATGTCCTGGTCGATGCCCAGGCGGCCGGCGGTGTCCACGATCACGATGTCGTGGACCTTGGCCTTCGCGAACTCGATGGAGTCCTTGGCGACCTTGACCGGGTCGCCCACGCCGTTGCCCGGCTCGGGTGCGAAGACGGCCACGCCCGCGCGCTCGGCGACGACGCTCAGCTGGTTCACGGCGTTCGGGCGCTGGAGGTCGGCGGCGACCAGCAGCGGCGAGTGGCCCTGCTCCTTCAGCCAGTGGCCGAGCTTGCCCGCAAGGGTCGTCTTACCGGCACCCTGCAGACCCGCGAGCATGATCACGGTGGGCGGCTGCTTGGCGAAGCGCAGCCGCCGGGTCTCGCCGCCGAGGATGGTGACGAGCTCGTCGTTGACGATCTTCAGGACCTGCTGGGCGGGGTTCAGCGCCCGGGAGACCTCGGCGCCGAGGGCACGCTCCTTGACGTTCTTGATGAACGTCCGCACGACGGGCAGCGCCACGTCCGCTTCGAGGAGCGCGATGCGGATCTCGCGCGCGGTGGCGTCGATGTCCGCCTCGGAGAGCCGTCCCTTGCCGCGCAGGTTCTTGAAAGTCGCTGAGAGGCGATCGGAGAGAGTATCGAACACGGCGGCGTCGGTCCTCGGGGTCGGTGGCAGTGTGAGCGTCTTCCAGGGTATCCGGACACGCAAGGCAATCGTCCCCGCCCGGTACATACAGCGGCCGGGGACGGCACCAGGCACCGACGAGCCCACCTGGCCGGATCACCCACACAAGGTCTCTCCCAGCTCGCGCCCTACAGCGGACGCCTCGTCGCCCGGCAGGGGCGCACCCTCCGGCCCAGGAACCCGGACAGCCTCCAGCGCCGCGGGGACACCCAGGCCCGATCACCCGCGCAGGGTCTCCTCCAGCTTGCGCGCCACGGCAGCCGCCTCGTCGCCCGGCAGGGGCGCACCCTCGGGGCCGGTCACGTAGAAGGCGTCCACGGCGTTCGCGCCCAGCGTGGAGACGTGCGCGCTGCGCACCCGTACGCTCGCGTCCTCCAGGGCCCGCCCGATCCGGAACAGCAGGGCGGGGGCGTCCTGCGCCCGCACCTCGATCACCGTGGCCAGCCGGGACGCGGCCGGGGCGACCGTCACCCTGGGTGGCGGCGCCACGACTCCGCGGCGGCGCGGATAGGCGGCGTCACGTTCGGCGAGGCGTCCGGCGATGTCCAGGGACCCGTCCAGCGCCCGTACGAGATCCGCCCGCAGCCGGGCCGCCTGGGGCAGCGAACCGTACTCGGCGGCGACCCGCCAGTTCAGCAGCAGGACCGAGCCCTCGACGCCGTCCGGCAGGTCCAGGGTGCGCAATTCGGCGGTACGGACCGTCAGCCGGTGCATGGCGAGGACGCCGGCCACCGCGGGCAGCACGCCCTCCTGGTCCGGTACGGCGATGAGAAGCTCGACGCCGAGCGGCTCCGGGTCGCCGGACGGCTGTTCCTCCGTCGGCGGCTCGGTCTGCGCGCGCAGGGACAGCACCGGGCTGCCGGTGGCGACCGCCTCGATGGCGAGCCGCTCCTGCTCGGCAGTGGGCGCGGCGGCCTCGGGCTCGTCGAGGACGTCCCCGGCGAGGACGGCGGCAACCCGCTTCACCAGGTCCGCGACGAGCGAAGCGCGCCAGGACGACCAGGCGGCCGGCCCGGTGGCCAGGGCGTCCGCCTCGGTCAGCGCGTGCAGCAGCTCCAGGGTGGACTGCGAGCCGACCGCCTCCGCGACCGAGCGGACGGTGGCCGGGTCCTCCAGGTCGCGGCGGGTGGCCGTCTCGACCAGCAGCAGGTGGTGGAGTACGAGGGTGGAGAGCACGGCCACGTCGTCGCGGTCGAAGCCGATACGGGCGGCCACGTCCTTGGCGATGATCTCGCCGGCCACCGAGTGGTCGCCGGGCCAGCCCTTGCCGATGTCGTGCAGCAGCGCGGCGACCAGGAGCAGGTCGGGCCGGTGGACGCGCCGGGTGAACTCGGAGGCGCGTACGGCGGTCTCGATCAGGTGCCGGTCGACGGTCCAGATGTGGACGGCGTTGCGCTGCGGGCGGCAGCGCACCCGCTCCCAGTCCGGAAGCAGCCGTGTGATCAGGCCCTCCGCCTCCAGCGCCTCCCAGACGTCGATGGTGGGGTGCCCGGAGCCGAGCAGGGTGACCAGCTGTTCGCGGGCCTCGGCGGGCCAGGGCGTCGGCAGGGGGCGTACGGTCGCCGCCATGCGCCGGACGGCGTGCAGGGAGAGCGGGAGGCCGGCCTGCGCGGCGGCGGCCGCGGCGCGCAGTGGCAGCACGGGGTCGCGCTCGGGGCGCGCGGCACGGGCGAGCACCACCTCGCCGTCCTGCTCGACCACGCCCTCGGCCAGCGGGGAGCGCTCGGGGACGGGCTTTCCGCCGCCCAGCATGGCGCGCAGCCGCGGCCGCACGGCGCGCGACCGCAGCACGCGCGCCACTTCGCGCCAGGTGACATCACTGGCGTACGAGATGACCCGCGCCGCCTCGTACACCTGCCGCAGCAGCGTGTCGGCGTCGAGCAGGCCGAGCTCGGCGGCGACCTGGTCCTGCTCCTGCAGGGCGAGCCGGTCGGTCGCACGCCCCGTCGTCAGGTGCAGCGCGTCGCGCACGTCGAGCAGCCGGCGCCGGGCGTCGTCGAGGCCCTCGCGCGGGGCGTCGGCCAGCCAGGAGGCGGCGACGGCGCGCAGGGTGGTGGCGTCGCGCAGACCGCCGCGGGCCTCCTTCAGGTCCGGCTCCAGCAGGTACTGCAGCTCCCCCTGGCGTTCGGCGCGCTCGGCGCACAGCTCCTGGAGTTCGGGGAGACGTTTCGGCGCCTGGTTGCGCCAGTCGGCGAGGACGGCCGTCCGCAGACCGGCCGTCAGGCCCAGGTCACCGGCGATGTGGCGGGCGTCCAGGAGACCGAGTTGAACTTTCAGATCCTCTGCGGCCGTCTTGCGGGCCTCGGCGGGGGTGCGGACCGAGTGGTCGAGGGCGAGGCCCAGGTCCCACACGGGGTACCAGATGCGGTCGGCCAGGGCGGCGACCGCCGTGGTGTCGCTGCCGTCGTGGAGGAGGAGCAGATCCAGGTCGCTGCGTGGGGAGAGCTCACCGCGGCCGTAGCCGCCGACGGCGACCAGGGAGACCCCGCGCAGTCCCTCGGCGCCCGCGGCGAACAGGCCCGTCAGCCAGTCGTCCGTCAGCCCGGACAGGGCTGTACGGCGCGGCGGCCCGGACTGCGCCCCCTCGGTGAGGAGGTGCAGCCGGGCCGCCGCGTAGCCGCTGGGTCCCGAGTCTTCCGCTTCCTTGTGCACGTCCGTGCTCGACACCCAGCAGCTCCTGTCCTTACTTCTTCTGTTAGAGCGCGTCCGGGCCGCGCTCGCCGGTCCGGACCCGTACGGCCGTCTCGACCGGGATCGACCAGACCTTGCCGTCACCGATCTTGCCGGTTCGGGCCGCCTTGACGATGACGTCGATCAGCTGCTCGGCGTCGTCGTCCTCGGCCAGTACCTCGATACGGATCTTGGGAACCAGGTCGACGGTGTACTCGGCACCGCGGTAGACCTCGGTGTGGCCCCGCTGACGACCGTAACCGCTCGCCTCGGTGACCGTCAGGCCGTGGACTCCGAAGGCCTGCAGGGCCTCCTTGATCTCGTCGAGCCGGTGGGGCTTCACGACGGCGGTGATGAGCTTCATGCGTCCACCTTCTTGCTGTCGGCGCCGACACCGGCCGGGACGGCGGTCTTGGCCAGACCGCCACCGGCACCGCTGAAGTCGTATGCGGTCTCGGCGTGCTCCGCCTGGTCGATACCGGAGATCTCCTCGTCCTCGGTGACCCGCATACCGATGGTCTTGTCGAGGAGGAAGGCGAGGACCGCGGAGGCGATCAGGGAGTAGGCGAGGACCGCGCCGACACCGGCGAACTGCTTCCACAGCTGGGTGAAGGAGTGGTCGCCGTAGAAGACGCCCGTCGCGGTCGACTGGCCCTTGCCGGTGGCGAAGAAGCCGATGAGCAGGGAGCCGATGATGCCGCCGACCATGTGGACGCCGACGACGTCGAGGGAGTCGTCGTAGCCGAACTTGTACTTCAGGCCCACGGCCGCGGCGCAGGCGACACCGGCGATGGCGCCGACGGCGATCGCGCCGAGCGGGGAGACCGCACCACCGGACGGGGTGATCGCGACCAGACCGGCGACCGCGCCGGAGGCGGCGCCCAGCGTGGTGAACGCGCCGTGGCGGATCTTCTCGTAGGCGAGCCAGGCCAGCATGGCGGCGGCGGTGGCGACCTGCGTGTTGACGAACATCAGCGCGCCGACGCCGTCGTCGTTGCCGAGCCACGAGCCGGCGTTGAAGCCGAACCAGCCGAACCACAGCAGACCAGCACCGAGCATGACCAGCGGGAGGCTGTGCGGGCGCATCGGGTCCTTCTTGAAGCCGACGCGCTTGCCGATGACGAGGATGACGCCGAGCGCGCCCGCACCGGCGTTGATGTGGACCGCGGTACCACCGGCGAAGTCGATCACACCGAGCTTGAAGGCCCAGCCGTCAGCACCCCACACCCAGTGGGCGACCGGGACGTAGACGATCGTCAGCCACAGGGCGACGAAGAGCGCCCAGGCCGAGAACTTGACGCGGTCCGCGAGGGCGCCGCTTATCAGGGCCGGAGTGATGATGGCGAACATCATCTGGAAGACCATGAAGACGAAGATCGGGATGGTGTAGCCGGGCCACAGCTCCGTCAGACCGATCTTGCGCAGGCCGAACCAGTCGGAGTCCCAGCCGATAAGACTGTTGTTCGTACCGAAGGCGAGGGAGAAGCCGTAGAGCACCCACAGAATGGTGACAATGCCGATGCTGATGAAGCTCATCATCAGCATGTTCAGGGTGCTCTTGACGCGGACCATGCCTCCGTAGAAGAAGGCGAGGCCCGGCGTCATGATCAGCACCAGGGCAGAAGCAATGAGCATGAAGCCTGTGTTCGCGGAGGACAGCTTGGGTGCCTCCGCGGCAAGCGTGATGGCTGGTGCCATCGGCGTCTCCTCGTCGTTGGTACGGCCCCGTGCGGGCGAAGCCTGAAGCGGTCATGAGGGGTGGGCCGGTTATGCGCCATGAGATTGGCGCAGCGCGGTTTCGTTGGAAGCCCCTCGTTGTTTCGCCGCCGTGACGAAGGCGCCCCGTGTGTTACGCCTCGATGAACTGCCGGATGTCGGGTGAGTTCATCGTTATCGTGGCGCAACCTTCACCGAGGAAGAAAACCGGCCACGGGCGGCCTTCCGATGACCTGGCATGGGGGGAGCCGAGTCGGGCAGTTCGGGAGGGCCGGCCGTGACCGGGGTCAAGGGATTTCAGACCGCCTCGGCGGTCTCCGGGAGCTCGACGGCGAGCTTCTCGGTGAGGTCCACGATCTCGGCGAGGTCCCCGAAATCGCGTACGGCCGTGTCGACCGTCTTTCGAATACGAGTGTTCACGCGCTCGGAGCGGACCTTCTTGGCGATGTGCATGGCCTGCTCGGCCAGCACCGCACTCCGCTCGGGCTCACGCTGCAGCAGGTGCACCGTGGCCATGCCGATCAGGTTCAGTGCATACGAGCGCTGGTGCTCGGTGTCCCGGGAGAAGAGCTCTACGGCCTGCTGCATCACGGGCTCGGCCAGGGACGCGTAGGTGGGGCTGCGGCCCGCGACGTAGGCGAGGTCGCGGTAGGAGTGGCTGTTCTCGCCGTGCAGCTCGGCCTCGGAGAAGAAGCGGATCCAGTCGGGGTCCGGGTCGTCCCACTCGTCCACGTCCGCGAAGGTGTCCTCGGCCATCCGGACGGCCCGCTTGCACTTGCCGGGCTGCCCCATGTTGGCGTAGGCGCGGGCCTCCATCGCATACAGCATCGACTGGGTGCGGGGGCTCGCGCAGTCCCGGCTGCCGTACTGCGCGAGGTGGATCAGTTCCAGCGCGTCGTCGGGCCTGCCGAGGTGGATCATCTGGCGGCTCATGCTGGAGAGGATGTACGAGCCGAGCGGCTTGTCGCCCGCCTCCTTGGCGGCGTGCAGGGCGAGGACGAAGTACTTCTGGGCGGTCGGCTGGAGCCCGACGTCGTACGACATCCAGCCGGCCAGCTCCGCAAGCTCCCCGGCGACCTTGAACAGCTTCCTGGTGGTGGTCTCCGGCTGGGGCTCCTGGAGGAGGTCCGTCACCTCATGCAGCTGGCCGACGACCGCCTTGCGGCGCAGGCCGCCGCCGCACTGGGCGTCCCACTGCCGGAACATCACCGTCGTGGACTCCAGGAGGTCCAGCTCGGGCTTGGAGAGCCGGCCGGGCCGACGGGGCGCGGCCGACGGCTCCGGCTCCGGCTCCGGCTGCGGAGCCTGGGGCGAGGGCACCAGCCAGCGCTGCATGGGCTCGATGAGGGACGGGCCCGCGGACAGGGCCAGCGAGGTACCGAGGAAGCCGCGCCGCGCCAGCATCAGGTCGCTGCGCGAGAACTCGCTGAGCAGAGCCACTGTCTGCGGGCCCGTCCAGGGCAGGTCGACGCCGGACACGGAGGGTGACTGACGGGCCGTGCGCAGGCCGATGTCCTCGACGGAGACCACGCAGCCGAAGCGCTCGGAGAACAGCTCGGACAGGATCCTGGGGATCGGCTCGCGGGGGTTCTCGCCGTCCAGCCAGCGGCGCACCCGGGAGGTGTCCGTGGAGATGTGATTGGCACCCAACTGGCGCGCCCTGCGGTTGACTTGACGGGCCAGTTCGCCCTTCGACCAGCCGCTGCGCACGAACCAGGACGTGAGCAACTCGTTGGGGCGCTTGTCCGTGCTGGTCGCGGTCGTCCCGCTTCCGCCGTTGCCGCTCACTGGAACGCCCCCATCCCTGAGACCACTTGTCGCTGAGTGCGCCAAGCCCTATCAGAATGCCGGTAAATACAGCTGCCCGTCCGCCGGTTCTCACCCTTCGAACGGGATGCCGAGTTGCCTCCGGCATACCCACGAGTGCATGTGCCCCCAGGACTCGTGCACTCAAAGTAATCCTACGATCACTGGTCCAGCCATGGCGATCCCAGAAACGCCACCATTCGCCACCCCTTCGAATGAACTCACGGTGGCCTCCACGCGATTCACTTGACATAGACCGATCGGGAGTAGGCGGAGCGAAGCACTCAGGGGCGCGCGTCGCCGAGTTCACCACCCGGGGCACCCCCAGCGCCGCCCGGACCACGCGGGGCCGGTGCCGTCCGGAAACACAGGGTCACGATCCGCATCCGCGTCGTAACCACCGACGCGTCGGACCCGTTGGAGGGGGCATGGGCTTCACGATCGGCGGCATCCGGGAGATCCGCTCCGGCTCGCGTCGGCGCGGCCGCTCCTCGGAGTGCACCGCCGTCGCCGAGTTCACCGGGCTCTGGGGCTGGGACGTGGTCCCGGGGGCCCGGGCCGCGGCAGGCGACTGCTCCTGCGGCCGGGCGGACTGCAGCGCACCAGGGGCGCATCCCCTGGAGTTCGCGCCCCAGGTCCAGGCCGGCGCCACGCTCGACGAAGTGACCAAGACATGGGGCGAGTTCCCCGGGGCGTCGGTCATGCTCGCGGTCGGCCGGGCGTTCGACGTCCTCGAGGTGGCCGAGCCCGCCGGCCGCCGCGCCCTGGTCCGCCTGGAGCGCATGGGCCTCCCGGTCGGCCCGGTCACCGCGACCCCCGAGGGCCGCGCCCAGTTCTTCGTCGCCCCCGGCGCCGCCGCCGAGCTCCCCGAGCTCCTGTACCGCATGGGCTGGGACGACCCGACCTCCCTCGACCTCCGCGGCCTGGGCCTCGGCACGTACATCACGGCCCCGCCCTCCGACCGGGGCGGCCTGGGGCCGGTGCGCTGGCTGCGGCCCCCGGCGCTGGATTCGGCCACGAAACCGCCGGCGGCCCGGCTACTGCTGGGGACGCTGGCCTATGTGGCGCATCGGTCGCGGGCATAGCCGTATCTGCACATACGTACACAGCGAAGCGCCCGGCCCCAACTGCACCTTGGGGGCGGGCGCTTCTTTACATTTCGGGCATTCCGGGCGGGTAGTAAAACAACCACGTGTCCGGCGCTCAGTCGCCGATAAGCGCATCCACGAACGCCTCCGGCTCGAACGGCGCCAGATCGTCGGCGCCCTCGCCGAGACCCACCAGCTTGACCGGCACGCCCAGCTCGCGCTGGACCGCGACCACGATGCCGCCCTTCGCCGTGCCGTCCAGCTTGGTGAGCACGATGCCGGTGATGTCGACGACCTCGGCGAACACTCGGGCCTGCACCAGGCCGTTCTGCCCGGTCGTGGCGTCGAGGACGAGGAGGATCTCGTCCAGCGGGGCGTGCTTCTCGACCACGCGCTTGACCTTGCCGAGCTCGTCCATGAGCCCGGTCTTGGTGTGCAGGCGCCCGGCGGTGTCGATGAGGACGACGTCGGAGCCCATCTCCTTGCCCTCCTTCACCGCGTCGAAGGCGACGGAGGCGGGGTCGCCGCCCTCCGGCCCGCGCACGGTGTGGGCGCCGACCCGCTCGCCCCAGGTCTGCAGCTGGTCCGCGGCGGCGGCACGGAAGGTGTCGGCGGCACCGAGGACGACACTGCGGCCGTCGGCGACCAGGACGCGGGCGAGCTTGCCGGTGGTGGTGGTCTTGCCGGTGCCGTTGACACCGACGACCATCACGATGCCGGGCTTGCTGGTCTCGGGCTCGGTCTTCACCGTGCGGTCGAAGTCGGTGCCGACCAGCTTGAGGAGTTCCTCGCGCAGCAGGCCGCGCAGCTCGGCGGGGGTGCGGGTGCCGAGCACCTTCACTCGCTCACGCAGGCCCTCGACCAGCTCCTGGGTGGGAGCCACGCCGACGTCGGCGGTGAGCAGGATGTCCTCGATCTCCTCCCAGGTCTCCTCGTCGAGGTGCTCGCGCGACAGGAGCGTGAGCAGCCCCTTGCCGAGCGCGTTCTGGGAGCGCGAGAGGCGGGCGCGGAGGCGGACGAGACGTCCGGCCGTCGGCTCCGGGACCTCGATCTCGGGGATTTCGAGAGCGGGCGGTTCCTCGACGGCGACCGGCGCCGAGCCGTCCGGAAGATCCACCTCCTCTATCGTCCGGCGCGGTTCGTCGCGGGGTGTCTCGGCCTCGTCGCCGACGTGCGGCTCGGCCGGAGGGGCGGTGATGTCGGGCGCGGCGGGCGGCGGCGGGGGCAGCGACTTCTTCCGTCGGCTGCCGATGACGAGCCCGCCGAGCGCGCCGAGCACGACCACGGCGATGACTACAGCAAGGATGACGGTTTCCATAACGCGTCCAGTATCAGTCATGGAGTCCTGCGACACCCCTCTGGATGTCTGACACTCCGTCAGCTAACGTCCCCGTGCACACCCGCCCGGTGAAGGGGGACCCCCATGCCCGTCTCCGTCGTACGTTTCAACCTCGTCGAACCCGGTGCCACCCCCGCCTCGCTCCGCGCCCGCTACCGGGCCGCCCTGGAGATGGCCGCGTACGCCGACGAGCACGGCGTCACCACCGTGCAGACCGAGGAACACCACGGCGTCGACAACAACTGGCTGCCGTCGCCGTTCGCCTTCGCGGGCGCCGTCTTCGGCGCGACCCGCCGGATCGCGGTCACCGTCTCGGCGGTGATCGGCCCGCTGCACGACCCGCTGCGGCTGGCCGAGGACATCGCCGTACTGGATCTGCTGAGCGGCGGCCGGCTGGTGACCGTCGCCGGCATCGGGTACCGGCCCGAGGAGTACGCCCAGTTCGACGTGGACTGGAAGCGGCGCGGCAGGCTTCAGGACGAGCTGCTGGAGACGGTGCTCAAGGCCTGGACCGGGGAGGAGTTCGAGTACCGGGGCCGCATGGTACGGGTCACCCCGCGCCCCTTCACCGAGCCGCACCCCCTGCTCCTGGTCGGCGGCTCGTCCAAGGCCGCCGCCCGCCGCGCGGCCCGCCTCGGTCTCCCCTTCTTCCCTAGCGCGCATCTGCCGGAGCTGGAGGCGTACTACAAGGAGCGGCTCGTCGAGTACGGCACCGAGGGCTGGACCATGATGCCCGCCGCCGAGACCCCGCTGCTGCACCTCGCCGAGGATCCCGACCGGGTGTGGGCCGAGCACGGCGAGCACTTCCTGCACGAGGCGCGGACGTACGCCTCCTGGCAGTCCGGGGACATCCGGTCGGCGGTGAAGTCTGCGGCCACGAGCGTGGACGAGCTGCGCGCGGAGGGCGTCTACCGGATCCTGACGCCGGGCCAGTGCGTGGAGCAGGGGCTGGACAACCTCGTACTGCATCCGCTGGCCGGGGGGATGCCGGTGGAGGAGGGCTGGCGGAGCCTGCGGCTGTTCGCCGAGCGGGTGCTTCCGGCGCTGGGGGGCTGATGCGGAGCGATATCCGCTGGTCCGGTCCGGTGCACGGGTGATCCACTGACTCCCATGAGCCTGTTGGTGGAGGTCTTCGCCCGCGAGCCGGACGGCGGCATACGGATCCTCGACGTACCGGACGACGTATACCAGTCCGGCGGGTTCGAGTCCTGGCGTACGACGGTGTGGGGATCGGAGTTCGTACGCTCGCTGGGTGCCCGCTTCCTGCCGGTGCTAGCGGACGACGACCTCTGCGTCGAGGCCGAGGAAGTGCCGGAGTTCCGGCGCGAGGTCGCCCTGCTGCGCTCCCGTCTCGACGAGCTCGCCCACCGCACCGACCGGCCGGGGACGGTCGAGGAGCGCCGGCACCAGATCGAAACGCGGCTGCGGATCATCGAGGAGAGCATCCGCAAGGCCCTGGAGATCGGCGGGGGCGTCCTCATCTGGTGAGACAAGAGGCCGCCGCCCCCGCCCGGGCAGTGCCGGGCGGGGGCGGCGGACGGTACGAGGAGAGGGGCAGCGGGGACTTGGCCCTTCTCCCCGAGTGTGCGGGGCTGCTCAGCCCATCTCCTCCAGCGCCTTGCCCTTCGTCTCCTTGACGAACTTCAGGACGAACGGGACGGAGAGCGCTGCGAAGACCGTGTAGATCACGTAGGTCGCGGAGAGGTTCCAGTCGGACAGGGACGGGAAGCTAGCGGTGATGGCCCAGTTGGCGATCCACTGCGCGGAGGCGGCCACGCCCAGGGCGGCGGCGCGGATCTTGTTCGGGAACATCTCGCCGAGCATGACCCAGACGACCACACCCCAGGACAGGGCGAAGAAGAGGACGAAGATGTGCGCGGCGATCAGGGCGGTCCAGCCCTGTGCGGCCGGCAGCTTGCCGTCGACCAAGTGGTACGAGAAGGCCCAGGCCTCCAGCGCGAGTCCGATCACCATGCCGATCGAGCCGATCAGGGCCAGCGGCTTACGGCCGACGCGGTCCACGAAGATCATGGCGATCACGGTGCCGAGGATGTTGATGATCGACGTCGTGAAGGAGTAGAAGAACGAGTCCGTCGGGTCGACGCCGACCGACTGCCACAGGGTCGAGGAGTAGTAGAACGCGACGTTGATGCCGACGAACTGCTGGAACACCGAGAGGCCGATGCCGACCCAGACGATCGGCTTGAAGAAGAAGCCACCGCCGAGCAGGTCCTTGAAGGCGGACTTGTGCTCGCTCTTCATCGCGTGCTCGATCTCGTTCACGCGGGCGTCCAGGTTGCCGTGCTCGCCCTCGACCTCGGCGAGGATCTCGCGGGCACGCTCATGCCTGCCGACGGAGATCAGGAAGCGGGGCGACTCGGGGATGGCGAAGGAGAGCAGGCCGTAGAGGACGGCTGGCACCACCATGACGCCGAGCATGACCTGCCAGGCCTCCAGGCCCATCAGCTTGCCGCGCTGGTCGCCGTCGGCGGCGTTCAGCAGACCCCAGTTGACCAGCTGCGAGATCGCGATGCCGATGACGATCGCGGCCTGCTGGAAGGAACCGAGACGGCCGCGGTACGCGGGCGGGGCGACCTCGGCGATATAGGCGGGGCCGATGACGGAGGCCATGCCGATGGCGAAGCCGCCGACGACGCGCCAGAGCGCGAAGTCCCACAGCGCGAAGGGCAGCGCCGAGCCGACGGCGCTGACGGTGAACAGCACGGCGGCGATCTGCATGACCCGGATGCGGCCGATCCGGTCGGCGATACGGCCGGCGGTCGCGGCGCCGATGGCACAGCCGATCAGGGCGATGGCGATGACCTGGGCCAGGGCCGCGGAGCCGATGCCGTAGCGGTCCCGGATGGCTTCGACCGCGCCGTTGATCACGGAGCTGTCGTAGCCGAACAGGAAACCGCCCATCGCGGCCGCCGCCGCGATGAAGGTGACGCGCCCGAGGTGCTCGGGACGCGCCGTTCTGGCTCCTGACTTCTGTGCCTGCACTGTGCTGGTCACGTTCAACTCCTCGGGCCACCGGCAGCGCTGCCGGGTGGGGGACCCTTCCCGGTAGGTAATACCTGAAGGTAAAAACAACGTTGCCGAGACTATGCCTTCAAGTTTCGAAGTCAAGAGGGCAGGTCTGTGACTTTTCAGTGCACTCGTGAGGGGAATGTGTTCAACTCTTGAAGTTGATGTTCAGCGCAACCGCTGGCTGATGACCTTCGACACACCATCGCCCTGCATGGAGACGCCGTACAGCGCGTCGGCGACCTCCATGGTCCGCTTCTGGTGCGTGATCACGATCAGCTGCGAGGCTTCCTGCAGCTCCTGCATGATGCGGATCAGCCGCTGCAGGTTGGTGTCGTCGAGCGCGGCCTCGACCTCGTCCATGACGTAGAACGGGCTCGGCCGGGCCTTGAAGATGGACACCAGCAGCGCGACGGCGGTGAGTGAGCGCTCGCCACCCGAGAGCAACGACAGCCGCTTGACCTTCTTGCCCGGCGGCCGGGCCTCGACATCGACACCCGTGGTGAGCATGTTGTCGGGGTCGGTCAGGATCAGCCGCCCCTCGCCGCCCGGGAACAGCCGGCTGAAGACACCCTCGAACTCCCGGGCCGTGTCCCGGTAGGCCTCGGTGAAGACCTGCTCGACGCGCTCGTCGACCTCCTTGACGACCTGGAGCAGGTCGGCGCGGGTCTTCTTCAGGTCTTCGAGCTGCTCGCTGAGGAACTTGTGGCGTTCCTCCAGTGCGGCGAACTCCTCCAGGGCGAGCGGATTGACCTTGCCGAGCTGCTGGTAGGCCCGCTCGGCGGCCTTGAGCCGCTTCTCCTGCTCGGCGCGGTGGAAGGTCTTGGGCTGGTTGCGGGGATGCTCCGGGTCCTCGGGCAGCTCCTCGCCCTCGGCGGGCGGGGAGGGCGGTACGAGCTGGTGCGGGCCGTACTCGGAGACGAGCCCGGCCGGCTCCACGCCCAGCTCCTCCAGCGCCTTGGTCTCCAACTGCTCGATCCTCATGCGCTTCTCGGCACCGAGCACCTCGCCGCGGTGGACGGAGTCGGTCAGCTTGTCGAGCTCGCCCTTGAGGTCGCGGCCGGCGCTCCGGGCAGCGGTCAGCTCCTGCTCGCGCCGGGCCTTGGCGGCGTCGGCCGCGGTGCGTTCCTCCTCGGCCCGTGCGAGGGAGACCTCGACGTGCGCGAGCAACTGGCGTGCACCGGAGGCGACGGCTTCCGCCACGGCGGCCTCGTGCCGCAGCCGCGCCCGGCGCTGCTCGGCACGCGCGCGTGCGTCACGCTCCGCTCGGGCGGCGCGGTCGAGGGAGTCGGCGCGGCCGGCGAGTCCTTTGACGCGCTCTTCGTGCGTACGGACCTGAAGCCGGGCCTCCATCTCGGTCTGGCGGGCGTTGGCGCCGTCGGCGGCGAGACGGTCTCGTACCGACGTGTCCGGCTCCTCCTCGACGGGCATCTCCTCGGCGACGGCGAGGCGTTCGGCGAGGACCTCGACCTCTTCGAGGGCCTTGTCCAGCGCGTCCTGCGCCCGTGCGGCAGCGGCGACGGTCCGTTCCGCTTCGCCCGCGGCACCCCGTGCCTGCCCGGCGAGCCGTCCCAGCTGCTGGGCCACGGCCGACTTCTCCCGGTCGGCGGCGCGGCGCCGCTCCCCCAGCTCCTCGACCGTCGCGGCACATTCCTTGCGCCGCTCCCCCGCCGCGTGCTGGGCCTCGGTGAGTTCCTCGCAGCGTACGGCGAGCTCTTCGAGCTCGGCGGCGGCCTCGTCGACGGAGGCCTGTACCTCCAGCAGGCTGGGTGCGCCTGCGGAACCGCCGTGTGCGAAGTGTGCGCCGAGGAGGTCGCCTTCGGCGGTTACGGCGGTGAGGTGGGGGTGCGTGTATACGACGTTTTCGGCGTCTTCGAGGGTGTCGACTACGACGATGCCGTGCAGGAGGCGCCTCACGGCGGCCATCAGGTCGGAGGGAGCTCGGACCAGGTTCGCCGCAGGAAGGGGGGCGCTTGGTGATTGGGCGTCTGCGGGTTCGTTGTGGCTGGTCGCGCCCCGCGGCGGAGCCTCATATTGATACAGCCCCGCGCCCCTATGGGCCGCGTCCGTCAGCGGCGGCTCCTCAGGCGCCCCCGCCAGAAGCAACGATGCGCGGCCGCCGTCCTGCTTGCGCAGCAAGCGGATCGCGTCGGCCGCGGCCGACGGTGAGGTCACCGCCAGGGCGTCTGCCGCCGCACCGAAAGCCGCCGCCAGGGGGACCTCGTAGCCGGGAGTGATCGTCAGCAGTTCGGCCGCCGGACCGAGCAGGCCGGAGAGACGGTCCTTCGCGCCGAGGAGCGCGCCCGTGCCGTCCTTGCGGCGCAGGCCCAGTGCGAGCGCCTCGTGCCGGGCCTGCGTCGCGGCCCGTTTCCGCTCCACCGCGGTGGCCGCCTCGCGGGCGGCGGTCAGGGCGGCCTCCGCCTCGGCCAGCTGCTCTTTCGCCGCCGCGTGCTGCTCGCCCAGTTCCGCGTCGCCCGCGTCGAGGCCGTCGACCTCGGCCTTGAGCGCCTCGTACTCCTCCTGCGCTGCGACGGCCCGCTCCTGGGCCTCGTCCCGGGCCGCTGCCAGGCGGTCGATCTCCGCCTGTGCGGAGGCGGCGCGCGAACGGGCCGCGCCCACCTGGCCGTTCAGCCGGGCGAGGCCCTCGCGGCGGTCGGCGATGGCACGGGCGACGTCCTT
Organism: Streptomyces sp. NRRL S-646; assembly: GCF_000720765.1. Taxonomy (GTDB): domain Bacteria; phylum Actinomycetota; class Actinomycetes; order Streptomycetales; family Streptomycetaceae; genus Streptomyces. The sequence continues at coordinate 157,826 of NZ_JODC01000014.1, read as the reverse complement.
CAGACGCCGTTCTTCCTGCGTGAGTTCGCGCTCCAGCTCGGCCCGGTGCGCGACCGTGTCCTCCAGCGCCCGCTCGGCCGCCTCCAGCGCTGCTTCGAGCTCGGCCTCCTGCTCACGGATACGGGCGGCCTCGCGCTCCATGTCCTCGGGGTCGCGACCGCGGCGCTCCTCCGGCGGCGCCGAGGTGGCGCTCTTCACGCGCGCGTCGGCCAGCGAGATCGTGCCGCGCACCCGCTCGGCCAACTGCGACAGCTCGTACCAGGTCTGCTGGGCCCGTTGGAGCCGGGGAGCGAGCTGTCGTACCTCGTCCTCCAGGAGCGCCTCGCGCTGCAGCGCCTTCTTCAGGTCCTGCTCGGCGGCTTCCTTGCGTTCCTTGAGCGCGGCCTCGTCCGCGACCTCGGCTTTCAGTGCTTCCCGCAGCCGTACGAGATCGTCGGCGAGGAGGCGCAGACGCGCGTCGCGGAGGTCGGCCTGGATGACGGCCGCCCGCCGGGCGACGGCGGCCTGCCGGCCAAGCGGCTTGAGCTGTCTGCGCAGTTCGTCGGTCAGGTCCTGCACGCGCGCGAGGTTGGCCTGCATCGCGTCGAGCTTGCGGAGGGCCTTCTCCTTGCGCTTGCGGTGCTTGAGGACGCCGGCCGCCTCCTCGATGAAGGCGCGGCGGCCCATGGGGTCGGCGTGCAGGACGGAGTCGAGCTGGCCCTGGCCGACGATGACGTGCATCTCGCGGCCGATGCCGGAGTCGGAGAGGAGTTCCTGGATGTCCAGGAGACGGCAGGTGTCGCCGTTGATCTGGTACTCGCTGCCGCCGTTGCGGAACATGATCCGCGTGATGGTGACCTCGGCGTACTCGATGGGCAGGGCCCCGTCGGAGTTGTCGATGGTGAGGGACACCTCGGCGCGGCCCAGCGGCGGGCGCCCGGTGGTGCCGGCGAAGATGACGTCCTCCATCTTGCCGCCGCGCAGCGACTTGGCACCCTGCTCGCCCATCACCCAGCTCAGGGCGTCCACGACATTGGACTTGCCCGAGCCGTTCGGTCCCACGACACACGTGATGCCCGGCTCGAACCGGAGCGTGGTCGCCGAGGCGAAAGACTTGAACCCGCGGAGGGTCAGGGCCTTGAGGTGCACGCCGCTGGACTCTACCTTCCGCCGGTATCCCACTCCATGAACCCGCGGTTTCACCCTTGAACGTGCAGGGCACACCAAACGTTAAAGAGAGTGAAAGGATGCGCGGGGGAAAGAAAGAAGGGACGCCGAAGCGTCCCTTGCAAACTCTGAACTCTGACAACTTAGCGGTTGATACGGGCGGCCCAACCACTGCTGTCGTGGTGCGATGCAGTGATCAGGTGAGCGCAGGCTCCGCCTGGTGTGCGTCGATGCTCTCCATGATCCTGTCGTGAGAAGCGGCAGCCGCGAGCGCGTCGTTCTCAGCCTGGATCCGTACGAGCTCGGATTCCAGGTCCTGGACGCGCTGCTGGAGCCGTCGCATCTCGGCGAGGAGTCGAGGGTCGGAGCCGCCGACGTAACCGAGAAGCGCCTTTGCCATGATGGATGGTCCTCCACACTGAGTGACCGACCGAAGCGGTGTGGGTCGTGAGGGAATCGCACCCGCGGTGCTTGACACTCTTGAGTTCATGCTGCCGTTCATCCATGCCAAACAGCTAAGGTGCGCGGGGTGCTTTCAGCGTCTCACCAAAAAGTTTGACGGTCAACACGATCACGCCCTGTATTGGCGGGCAACCCGTGGGCGCGCGGCCTGAGACGGCGGCGCTGCGGCTCCTGCGGGGCTCTCAGGGCGTGGCGATCATTCTTGGGTGCGCAGCCTGCCACGACAAGCAGTTCTTGGCAACCACCAGGCAATTTCTGCTCCGGGCACCTGCCCGCGGCATGTCCGTCCGCTTGCACCCGGGGCTCTTTACAGAATCGGCTCAGCGGATGGCGAAGCCGTCGTACCCCCCGCGAGGTGTGTCCCAGATCTCGGTGACACCCTCGACGCGGCCGGGCGTGTCGTCGCCCTGGAGCCAGCCGAGCAGTCCCTCGCACCGCTCCCGGGGGCCCTCGGCGACCACCTGGACCCGTCCGTCGCCCAAATTGAGAGCAAAACCACTCAGGCCGCCGAGCTCGAGGGCCTTGGCCCGCGTGAACCAGCGAAAACCCACACCTTGGACGCGTCCCCGCACCCAGGCAACCAGTCGCACATCCTCGCTCATGGGTGCAACCTAACCGGCCAATGTCTCTCGGGACACTTCCTCCTCTGACGCCATGCGGTACCGTCCCCACCCAATGAATCTCATATGAAACTCACTCGATCGAGTGAGTTGGGTCACCCGCAAGATCATATGGGACACGTTGATCGCAAGGACGAGGAAGGCCAAGACATGGGACGCCACCGACGCTCCGCCGCCGGCCGCGCCGCCACGGGCCGCGCCACGGGGGTCACAGGTAGGGACGGCTCGTACGCGAGCAGCTACGACCCCCAGCAGTACTCGTACAGCTACGACCCGCCGGAGGCCGGCGCGGGCGACGAGCGGCCCACCCTGGGCACCGCCCCGTATCTGCACTCCACGGAGTACGCCGAGGCCTCCGCGCGAAGCGCCGCGTACCTGTTCGCCAGCGAGGACGACTACGCGACGGTGTTCCCGGAGCACGGGTACACACCCGACAAGGGCTCCCGGCGAGGGGGATCGCGCCGCCGGAGGAAGGCCGTGACTCCGATGCGTACCGGTCTGCTCGGGGTCTCCGCCGCCGTCGCCATCGGTACGGTCGCGGTCGCCACGGGTGCCATGCCCGGCCTCGACAACTACAAGCTGGGCGGCAGCGGCAGCTCCGACAAGGTGCAGGCCGCGAACACGCCGACCAACTCGGCGACCGAGCAGGGCGGCACGTCCGGCAGCGCCGCCGGCCGCGACGAGGGCTCCTCGACGAGCCGCGACGCCGACCGCTCGGCCTCACCCTCGCCCAGCCCCTCGACCTCTTCGGCCGCGCCGACCGAGGCGCCGCCGAAGAAGCAGAAGACCACGCCCACCAAGAAGCCGAAGACGACGCCTCCGGCGAAGCAGACCAAGCCGCCCAAGCAGACCACCGCCCCGGTGGCGGTCTCCGCACAGGCCGCCGCCGAGGCGGAGGTGCTCAAGCTGGTCAACGAGGAGCGGGCCAAGGTCGGCTGCAGCGCGGTCTCCGCCAACAGCACCCTGTCGGAGCTGGCGGAGAAGTTCAGCGACGCCATGGCCGCCGACGGTTTCTTCGACCACACCGACCCCAGCGGCGCCTCGCCGTGGGACCGGGCGGCGAAGCTCGGCATATCCAACCTCGGCGGCGAGAACATAGCCCGGGGCCAGACCGATGCGGCCGCCGTGATGGAGGCCTGGATGAACAGCCCCGGCCACCGGGCCAACATCCTGAACTGCGACTTCAAGACGCTGGGCGTCGGTGTGCACTTCGGGTCGGGCGGCCCGTGGTGGACGCAGGACTTCGGGTACTAGTCCCCTCTGTTCCCCTCTACTCCCTTCTGCTCCCCTTCACGCCCCTTACGGACGTCAGGCGGCGTGACCCAGCAGGAACACCCGCGCCGTCTCCGTGACCCGGCGGCCGAGGTGCTCGGCGGTCTGGATGTCCGCCTTGTGTACGGCGTCCGGGCCCTCGTCGACGTTGGTCTGGGCCGCAGCGCCGGCGAAGACGCCGAGGCGGTTGAGGTCGTGCTCGGAGCCCTCGCTGTTGTTCCAGCCCGGGTGCAGGCCCAGGTTGACCCAGTGCATGCCGTGCTGACCGGCGAGGATCTGGAAGAACTGCAGGGTGTGCAGCTTGTCGCCACTCTTGGAGCCGGAGTTGGTGAAGCCGGCCGCCAGCTTGTCCTTCCAGTCCTGCCCGAACCAGCGCTTCGACGACGCCTCGGCGAAGACATGGAAGGCGCCGGACGCCGTACCCATGTAGGTCGGCGAGCCGAAGACGATGGCGTCCGAGCCGTCCAGCAGCGCCCACTGCTCGTCGGTGATCTCGTCGACCTTGATCAGATGCACCTCGGCGCCCGCCTCGACGGCACCGGCACGGACGGCCTCGGCGAGGACGGCGGTGTGGCCGTAGCCGGAGTGGTAGGCGATGGAGACAACAGGGATGGTCACGATGCGTACTCCTGAGATGAGCGGGTCGCTGACAATGACGAAAGGAAAGCACTAACTTTCAGTTAGTGCAACCTGCCGGTTAGCGCTGCGTTCGAGTACGCTTGAGGAATGGACAGCACGCAGGAGCGCCCGCAGGCGCAGGACCTCCCGTTCAACGTGTTCGCCAAGGCGTGTCCCTCGCGCGGCACCCTGGAGCACGTCACGGGACGCTGGGGCACTCTCACCCTCGGCGCCCTGCACGAGGGCTCGCTGCGCTTCAACGAGCTGCGCCGCCGTGTCGACGGCGTGAGCGAGAAGATGCTCTCCCAGACCCTGCACGCGCTGGAGCGCGACGGCCTGGTGCACCGCGAGGCCCAGCCGACGAACCCGCCCCGCGTGGACTACGAGCTGACCCCTCTCGGACACGAGGTCGCCGAGCGGCTGCTGAGCCTCATCCACCTGCTGGAGGGCCGCATGACCGACGTCCTTTCGGCACGCGAGCGCTACGACACCACGCGCGGCGACCTCTGACACTTCGGGCAGAAGTAGCTGGACCGGTTCATCCAGGGGCGCCGCCGCATCGGCGTGGCGCACCTCTTGCAGGGCAGACCCTCCCGGCCGTACGCATCCAGCGACCGGTCGAAGTAGCCGGACTCCCCGTTGACGTTGACGTACAGGCTGTCGAAGCTGGTGCCGCCCACGGCGAGGGCCTGGTTCATCACATCCCTGATGTGGCCGAGGAGTTCGGCGGTGCGCGGGCGGGTGAAGCTCGCGGTGGGACGTTCGTAGTGGATGCGGGCGCGCCAAAGGGCCTCGTCCGCATAGATGTTGCCGACTCCGCTGATCAACGACTGGTCCAGCAGGGCCCGTTTGATGGTGCTGCGCTTGCGGCGCAGCGCCTGGTGGAAGGCCTCGTCGTCGAACAGCGGGTCGAGGGGGTCGCGCGCGATGTGCGCGATGACATCGGGCAGGCCCTCGGGGGTGTTGTCGTGCAACGACAGGCCGCCGAAGGTGCGTTGGTCGACGAAGCGGAGTTCCGTCTTGAGGTCGTCGGCGAAGCGGACGCGGATCCTGAGGTGCTTCTCGTCCGGGGCCGCGTTCGGCTGGACCAGCAGCTGGCCGCTCATGCCGAGGTGAGCTAGGACCGACTGGTGGGTGTCCTCCAGGGGCAGCCACAGGTACTTGCCGCGGCGGCTGGGGACGCCGATGCGGTGACCCTTGAGGCGGTGCGCGAAGTCGTCGGCGCCGGCCACATGACGGCGTACGGCACGCGGGTGCAGCACCTCGGCGTCGGCGACGACGCGGTGGGCGACCCACCGCTCCAGGCCGCGCCGGACGACCTCGACCTCGGGCAACTCGGGCATCGGACCCCCCGTACGGACTGTGGATGAGCCGAGCGCCCGCCCCGGGGTGGGATGGGCGCTCGGGTCGCTGTTCGTCAGACAGAGACGTTCGTCAGGCGGAGACGGACGACGGTCCTTCGCCGTCCTGGGCAGCCTTCTCGGCTGCGACCTCCTCGGCCGCCGCCTTGGCGCGCTCGTCCGCTGCGGCCCGGATGGACCGCCACGCGGATTCCGCGGCCTGCTGCTCCGCCTCTTTCTTGCTGCGGCCGGTGCCGGTGCCGTACGAGACGCCTCCGACGCGGGCGGCAGCAGTGAAGGTCTTCTCGTGGTCGGGGCCGGTCTCCGTGACCAGGTACTCGGGCACGCCGAGACTCTCGGTCGCGGTGAGCTCCTGGAGGCTGGTCTTCCAGTCCAGGCCGGCTCCGAGGTTGGAGGACTTCTCGATCAGCGGGTCGAAGAGCCGGTGGACGAGCTCGCTCGCCGCATCGAGACCCTGGTCGAGATAGACAGCGCCGATCACCGCTTCAAGGGTGTCGGCGAGGATGGACGCCTTGTCCCGGCCGCCCGTGCCCTCTTCACCCCGGCCGAGCCGGATGAAGGAGCCCAGGTCGAGCCCTCGGCTGACCTCCGCCAGCGCACGCGAGTTGACCACCGCGGCCCGCAACTTGGCCAGCTGGCCTTCGGGCAGGTCGGGGTGGGTGGTGTACAGCGTGTCCGTGACCACGAGACCGAGCACGGAGTCCCCGAGGAACTCCAGCCGCTCGTTGGTCGGCAGACCGCCGTTCTCGTACGCGTACGAACGGTGGGTCAGCGCTCGCACCAGAAGGGCGGACTCGAGCTTGTACCCGAGCCGCCCTTCCAGAAGCGTGTGGGACGAGGCTGTGTTGTCCGACTTTTTCCTGGCGGTTGGGTCCGCCTTGGCGTCATCCGCCTTCTTGGCAGTGGACACGGTGCCTCTCACCAGCCGCTCAGACCTCGAGGACCTGGCGCTTGTTGTAGGTGCCGCAAGACGGGCACGCGATGTGCTGCAGCTTGGGCTCGTGGCAGCGCTCGCACGCAACCAGGGTGGGGACCGCAGCCTTCCACTGCGACCGGCGGTGGCGCGTGTTGCTGCGCGACATCTTCCGCTTCGGAACAGCCACGGCTACTTCTCCTGCTTCTCGTCGACGCCCGCTTCGGCGCCGCTCATCTCGTCCTTCTCGCCGTCTCCGAGTGAACCGGCGAGTCCCTGCAGTGCCGCCCAACGGATGTCGACGGCGTCATGGTGGTGGTCCGGGTCGTCCGCCAGCCGTGCTCCGCACTCGGAGCACAGACCGGGACAGTCTTCCTGGCACACCGGCTGCATCGGCAGTGCGAGCACCACCGCATCGCGCAGCACGGGCTCGAGGTCGAACAGGCCGTCCTCGATGAAGAGCCTGTCCTCGTCTTCCTCGGCGTCGTCGGCCGGCTCCGCTTTGGGGCGGCCCCGGTCATCGGCGTCAGGGTACGAGAACATCTCCTGGAATTCCGCTTCGAGGTCCAGCTGAAGCGGCTCCAGACACCTTACGCACTCCCCCTCGGCCTGTGCACGGGCGGTGCCTGTGACAAGCACACCTTCCATGACCGACTCGAGGCGGAGTTCGAGCTCCACCGGGGCGCCTTCCGGCACTCCGATGACTCCCGCGATCCCGAGATCCCTGGGAGCGTCGATCTCGCGGGTCAGGCGCTGCAGCGCACCAGGCCGCCGCCCCAGCTCGTGTGTGTCGAACACGAGAGGCTTGCGGTGGTCGAGGCGGGCGTTCAGAGCCATTCCTGCTTTCGATCTTCCAGCTCAGGGGGACGCTGCCCCTCGGTGTCCCTGGGCAGCGCTGATCGCGGACGTACACGCGACCGAAGAGCCAGGATACTGGACCATTCGCTCACGGCCCAATCCGGTGGCTGCTTACTGGCCGCGCCCCTGTTCGTAGGCCCTCAGCTGCTCGGGCGTGATCATGCCGGTGTCGAAGAGACTGGTCTCGTCGAGGGCGTACGACTGGTGCGCCTGATGCGCCTGATGCCCCTGCTGCGCCTGGCCGGGGTCGTACGCCGCCTGCTGGGCGTCGTAGCCCTGGTAGGCATAGGGGTCGGCCTGCTGGTAGCCGTACGCGTCCTGCTGGCCGTACGCCTGCTGCTGGTACGCGCCGCCGTACGGGTCGGTCTGCTGCTGATAGCCGTACGCCGGCTGCGGCCGGCCGTAGTCCTGCTGCTGGGCGGGCTGCTCGGCCGGGGGCTTCGGCTCCGCGACGGCGGCGAGGTCGGCCAGGTAGTCGGCGTCGCTGGAGTGCTGGAAGGACGTGACGTCGTCGGCGAGGGCACCGAGGTCGTCGGTGGCGATACGGCCGTGCAGCTTCTGGCGGCCGCGGCCGACGGCCTCCAGGGTCTTGGCGAGGACCGCCTCGAAGGCGCCGAGCTTGACGTCGACGTAGGCATCGGCGTCCTTGCGCAGGGTCTCGGGGTCGTGGCTGCGCTCGGGGGCGTCCTCGTCCTCGTAGCCCTGTTCGTCGAGGCCCGGCCCGGTGCCGAGGAGCTTCTCGCGGCCGCGGCCCACGGAGCCGAGGGTCTTGGTGAGGACGACCTCGAAGTTGGCGAGCTTGGAGTCGACGTAGTCGTCGGCCTCCGCCCGGACCTCCTCGGCCTCCTGACGGGCCTCGGCGAGGATGCGCTCGGCCTCGGCCTGGGAACGGCGGGCGACCTCGGTGTCGGAGATCAGCGAGCCGCGTTCCTGGTGCGCCTGGCCGATGATGCGGTCGGCCTCCTGACGGGCCTGCTCGACCATCTGCTCGCGGTCGCCGATCAGCTCCTGGGCCTGGGCGAGGGAGCCGGGCAGCGCCTCGCGCAGCTCTTCGAGCATCGAGAGCAGGTCGGCGCGGTTGACCACGCACGAGGCCGACATGGGCATCGACCGGGCGCCGGAGACCGCGGCGACGATCTCGTCGAGCTTCTTCTGCACGTCCACCGTGTGCTCGCCACTCTCTACAGCTGTGTTGGAGACGGACGGGACGACTGTAGCCCCATCAGTCCTTGCGGAGGCGCTTGTTGAGGGCCTCCAGGACCATCGGCGGCACCAGGTGGGAGACGTCTCCGCCCCAGGTCGCGACCTCCTTGACGAGCGAGGAGGAGAGGAAGCTGTAGGTGGGGTTGGTCGGCACGAAGAGCGTCTCGACGCCCGAGAGGCCGTTGTTCATCTGGGCCATCTGCAGCTCGTAGTCGAAGTCGCTGACCGCCCTGAGGCCCTTGACGATGGCCGGGATGTCGCGTTCCTTGCAGTAGTCGACCAGGAGACCGTGGAAGGCCTCGACGATCACGTTGCCGTACTCGGCGGTGACCTCACGGATCATGTCGATCCGCTCGTCGATCTCGAACAGGCCCTTCTTGGACTTGTTGATCATGACCGCGACATAGACCTCGTCGTACAGACGAGAGGCACGGGAAATGATGTCGAGGTGTCCGTTGGTGATCGGGTCGAACGACCCGGGACAGACGGCGCGGCGCACTAGTGATCCCTCGCTCTCCGGTCCGGTCATCGTGCGTCTTCGCACGTAGAGGCGGCGCGACCGTACCAAAACGTTCCCTCGCCGTAGCGACGGGCCTTGACCGCGTCGAAACCCTCGGGCCACCTGAATTCGCCGCCTCTGGTGCTGCGCTCCACGGTGACGATCGCCTCCGGCGCGAGCCAGCCTCCCGAGCGGAGTGTGAGGAGAATCTCGCGAAGATCGTGATCCGTGACTCGGTACGGGGGGTCGAGGAAGACGAGGTCGTACGGCGGTGTCGGCGCCGGGGCCTGGATGATCTGTTCGGCTTTGCCTGCCCTTACTTCGGCGCCGGGGAGTCCGAGAGATCTGACGTTCTCGCGGATGACCCGGGCGGCGCGGGCGTCCGCCTCGACGAGGAGGGTGTGGCTCGCGCCTCGGGAGAGGGCCTCCAGGCCTACGGCGCCGGAGCCGGCGTAGAGGTCGAGGACGCGTTCGCCTTCCAGAGGGCTGCCCAGGAGGGACTGCCAGGTGGAGAAGAGGCCCTCGCGTGCGCGGTCGGAGGTGGGGCGGGTGCCATTGCCTGGCGGCACGGCGAGGCGACGTCCGCCGGCTGCGCCGGCGATCACGCGGGTCATCTTTGGTCCTCGTTTGTGGGGCGGCTTCAGGTCCATTGTGGCTGGTCGCGCCCCGGCGGCGGTAGCCGCACATGGAGTGCAGCCCCGCGCCCCTTACAGGGGCGCTTCCGCTTACCCCTTTTCCAAGTACTGCTCCCGTTCCTCGTCCAAAAGGGCGTCCAGGGCCGTACGCAGGCCCGGAAGGCTGCTCAGCTCCGGATCCGCCGCCACCACTGCCGCCGCCTCCTCCCTCGCCTCCGCGATGACCTCCTCGTCCTCGATGACCGCCAGGACGCGGAGGCTGGTGCGGGCGCCCGACTGGGCCTGGCCCAGGACGTCGCCCTCGCGGCGCTGCTCCAGGTCGATGCGGGAGAGTTCGAAGCCGTCGAGGGTGGAGGCGACCGCGGTCAGGCGCTGGCGGGCTGCGCTCGCCTCGGGCATCTCGGTGACCAGGAGGCAGAGGCCGGGGGCCGAGCCGCGGCCGACGCGGCCGCGCAGCTGGTGGAGCTGGGAGACGCCGAAGCGGTCTGCGTCCATGATCACCATGGCGGTGGCGTTCGGGACGTTGACGCCGACCTCGATGACCGTGGTGGCCACCAGGACGTCGGTGTCGCCGGCGGCGAAGCGGCGCATGACCGCGTCCTTGTCGTCGGGGTGCATCCTGCCGTGCAGGACCTCGACGCGGAGGCCCTGGAGCGGGCCCTTGGCGAGCTGGTCGGCCACTTCGAGGACGGCGAGCGGGGGGCGCTTCTCGGCCTCGTCCTCCGGGGATTTCTTCTTGCCGGACTTCTTCGGATCGTCCTCCTCGTCGCCGATGCGGGGGCACACGACGTATGCCTGATGGCCGTTGCCCACCTCCTCGCGGACCCGCTCCCAGGCGCGGGAAAGGAAGTGGGGCTTGTCGGCGGCCGGGACGACGTGCGAGGCGATGGGCGAGCGGCCTGCGGGGAGCTGGTCGAGGACGGAGGTCTCCAGGTCGCCGAAGACGGTCATGGCGACCGTGCGCGGGATGGGGGTGGCCGTCATGACGAGGAGGTGCGGGGGCTGCTTCCCCTTGCCGCGCAGGGCGTCGCGCTGTTCGACGCCGAAGCGGTGCTGTTCGTCGACGACGACCAGGCCCAGGTCGTGGAACTGGACCTTGTCCTCGATCAGCGCGTGCGTGCCGATCACGATTCCGGCCTCGCCGGTGACCAGGTCGAGCAGGGCCTGGCGGCGGGCGGCGGCGCCCATGGATCCGGTCAGCAGCACCACCTTGGTGGAGTGCTCGGTCCCGCCCAGCATCCCGCCCTCGGCCAGGTCGCCCATCATCTCGACGACGGACCGGTGGTGCTGCTGGGCGAGCACCTCGGTGGGCGCGAGCATGGCGGCCTGGCCGCCGGCGTCCACCGTGGCGAGCATGGCGCGGAGGGCCACCATGGTTTTTCCCGATCCGACCTCGCCCTGCAACAGCCGGTGCATCGGATGCTCGGTCGCCAGGTCGTCGAAGATCTCCTTGGAGACCTTCTGCTGGCCCTCGGTGAGGGTGAAGGGGAGGCGGTCGTCGAAGGCGGTGAGGAGGCCGTCGGGTTTGGGTTTGCGGGCGACCGCCGGGAGTTGGGCGTCGGCGTGCCTGCGGCGGGCGAGGGCCACCTGGAGGACGAAGGCCTCGTCCCACTTGAGGCGGGAGCGGGCGTCCTCGATGTCGGCCTTGGTGTGCGGGCGGTGGATCTTGAGCAGGGCCTCCGGGAGGGAGACCAGGCCGCGGCCCTCGCGGAGTCCCTCCGGCAGCGGGTCGATGGCCTCCTGGGCGGTGGGCAGGACCGTCTGGAGCGCCTTGCCGATCTTCCAGGACTCCAGTTTGGCCGTGGCGGGGTAGATCGGGATGAGGGCGCCGGCCCAGGTCTCGACCGTCTCGTCACTGTCTCCTCGTAGCAACTCGTAGGCGGGATGGGCGAGTTGCAGGCGGCGGTTGAAGACCGAGACCTTGCCCGCGAACATCGCGCGTGTGCCCGGCAGGAGTTCCTTGTGGGGCTTGTGGACGCCATGACCGAAGAAGACCAGTTGGAGGCGGCCACTGCCGTCGGTGATGGTGACCTCGAGGCGCTGGCCCTTGCCGCGGGGGGCCTTGGCGGAGGCGAAGGTGTGCAGGCGGGCGTCGGCGACCATCGCGACCACCGTGACGTGCTCGTCCATGGGGAGGTCGGCGAGGTGGGTGAGCTGACCGCGCTCCTCGTATCTGCGCGGGTAGTGGTGCAGGAGGTCGCCGACGGAGTGCAGGCCGAGGTGCTCGGCCATCACCTTCGCGGTGGCGGGGCCGAGCACTGACTTCAGTGGTTGCTTCAGTGGTTCTTCCAGTGCGGGCACGAGATCCATTGCACACCACGCCACTGACAATCCCGTATACGTCCCGTGAAACCCCTGGTCAGACGGCTCGTTCCGGCCTTAGGATGGCGCGCTCCGGCCATCCCCCGCGGTCACCGCCCCACCTGGGACCGCCCGACCCCGCGCCGTCGCGAACTTCCCCCCACCGGCGCTGCGACGATGGACTCCCAGACCTCGAAGTCATCCCAGCCGTCCCAGTCACCCCAGCCGCCTCATACGTTCCAGGTCGACCTGCGTGGGCTGGTGGATCTGCTCTCCCATCACCTCTACTCCAGTCCCAAGGTCTATCTGCGGGAGCTGCTGCAGAACGCCGTGGACGCCATCACCGCCCGACGCGCGGAGCAGCCCGACGCGCCGGCGCGGGTGCGGCTGTACGCGGAGACGGGTGCCCTCCGGGTCGAGGACACAGGAGTCGGGCTCACCGAGGCTGACGTGCACACCCTGTTGGCCACGATCGGGCGCAGTTCCAAGCGGACCGACGGGATCGCCGACGGCATCCAGGAGGTCCGCTCCGACTTCCTCGGGCAGTTCGGCATCGGACTGCTGGCCTGCTTCGTGGTCGCCGAGCGGATCCGGGTCGTCAGCCGCAGCGCCCGTACGCCGGACGCGGCTGTCGTGGAGTGGACGGCGAGCGACGACGGTTCGTACACCGTGCGGACGCTGCCCCAGGAGGCGCGGCCCGAACCGGGCACCACCGTGCACCTGGTGGCGCGGGCGGGGGCCGGCGAGTGGCTCGCGCCCGAGCGGGTGCTCACCCTGGCGCGGGACTTCGGGTCACTGCTGCCGTACGACGTCCGGGTCGGCGACGAGGCGGTCACCGACCTCCCGGCGCCCTGGGACCGGTCGTACCCCTCCCCCGCCAACCGGCGTGTGGCCCTGGCGCGGCACTGTCATGAGTTGTTCGGCTTCACCCCGCTCGACTCGATCGAGCTGAACGTGCCGCTCGCCGGGATCCGCGGTGTGGCGTACGTTCTGCCTTCGGCCGTGAGCCCCGCCCAGCGGGCGACGCATCGCGTGCACCTGAAGGGCATGCTGCTGACCGAGCGGGCCGAACAGCTGCTGCCGGACTGGGCGTTCTTCGTGCGGTGCGTGCTGGACACCGACAGTCTGCGGCCCACGGCCTCGCGCGAGTCGCTGTACGAGGACGAGACGCTGGCGGCCGTACGGGAGGCGCTGGGGACAAGGATTCGGTCCTGGCTGACCGGGCTTGCGGCCGGCGATCCGGAACGGCTGGCGGCCTTCCTGTCGGTGCACCACCTGGGTGTGAAGTCCCTGGCGCGGCACGACAAGGAGATGCTGCGGACGATGCTGCCGTGGCTGCCCTTCGAGACCACCGACGGACAACTGTCGCTGGAGGAGTTCGCGCAGCGGCACCCGGTGGTGCACTTCACGCGGACCGTGGAGGAGTACCGGCAGGTCGCACCGATCGCGTCCGCGCAGGGCGTCGGGGTGATCAACGGCGGTTACACGTACGACAGTGAGCTGGTCGAGGCGCTGCCGTCGGTGCGGCCCGGGACGGTGGTCGCGGAGCTGGACGCCGACACGGTGACCGCGCATCTGGACGCGGTGGACCCGGCCGAGGAGCTGGCCCTGTCCGGCTTCCTGGCGGCCGCGCGGGCGAAACTCGACCCCCTGGGGTGCGATGTGGTCCTGCGGGCCTTCCACCCGCTCTCCGTTCCCGCCCTGCACCTGGACGACCGGGCGGCCCGCCACGAACAGGCCCGCGCCGAGGCCGAGGAACAGGCCGACGACCTCTGGGCGGGCATCCTGGGGTCGCTCCGCGGCAGCGCCCCACGCGCGCGTCTCGTGCTCAACCACCTCAGCCCGTTGATCCGGCGGATCAGTTCGCTCGGCGACCCGGAACTGATCGGCACCGCCACCGAGTCCCTGTACGGGCAGGCACTGCTCATGGCGCAGCGCCCGCTGCGGCCGGCGGACACGGCGCTGCTGAACCGGGCGTTCATCGGCCTGCTGGAATGGGCGACCCACGGGGAGGACGGCAACTGATGAGCGGGATCACGGACTTCGACTCCCTGCGCCGCGCGATGGCGGAGAACTCCGAACGGCCGGAGGGCCCCGTACGCAACGCGCGCGCGGAGCAGCTGCTCGCCGAGGCCGAGAAGCTGGGAATCCCGCTCGCCGTGATCGAGGCGCTCGGGCATCAGCTGAAGGTCTACAACTACAGCTCCGAGAAGGACAAGATGTTCGTCCCCTTCGCGCGTCTGCTGCGTATGTGGGACGAGCGGCCCGGGGACTTCGACGAGTACGAGGTGCACTCGCTGCACTGGGTCTTCAAGTGGATGTCGTCCGGCATGCTCGACCAGCCGCATGTGCCGCTCGCCTCGATCGAGAAGTGGCTGGGCGAGATGGAGCACCGCTACCGGCTCGCCGGGCACTCCGAACGGGCCGTGCGCAGTGCCGAGTTCAGCGTGGCCGCGCACATCGGGGACATCGCGCGCGCGGAGCGGGCGTACGCCGCGTGGCTGGCCGCCGACCGGGACAGCATGGCCGACTGCCATGCGTGCGAGCTGCACGGGCAGGGCTGGTGGCAGGCGGAGCAGGGGCGGGACGCGGAGGCGCTGCTGTTGTGGCGGCCGGTCCTGGAGGGCGAGTTCACGTGCGCGCACGAGCCGCACACGGTGCTCGCGTCGTCCCTGGTGCCCCTGCTGCGGCTGGGCCGCACGGATGAGGCGCGCGCGAACCATCTGCGGGGCTTCCGGCTGGTGCGGGGCATGGAGAGCATGCGGGGCGCGTACGCGGACCACGTGGAATTCTGCGCGCTGACCGGCAACGAGGCGCGTGGCCTGGAACTGCTCGCGGAGCGGCCGGCGTACTTCACGGACACCGGGCATCCACGCAGCAGGCTGGACTTCCTGAGCGTGGTGGCGCTGCTCATGGAGCGGCTGGGCGAAGCGGAGCTGGGCGACCGTGAGGTGCCCGGACCGGCCGGCCGGACGTGGACGGCGCGGGAACTCGGCACGCACGCGCGTACCGAGGCGCTCGCCCTGGCCGCGCGTTTCGACGAGCGCAACGGCAACTCGTACGTCAGCGAGCGGGCACGCGCGCGTATGGCGCAGCGGCCGCCGGTCGATCGGCTGCCGCTCGGGGTTCGGGCGACGCGCCCGGTCTCCGCGCCCCCGGTGGCGGCGCCGACCGCCGTGACGGAGGAAGCGCCGGACCTGCCCGCCCTGCTGGCCGCGGCGCGCCGGCTCTCGCACACCCTCCAGCCGAACGCCATGGACGCCTGGGCGGCCGTCTCGCGTGCCGCCGAGGGCGTCGAGCTGGACGCCAGGGACCGCGCGGAGATCGCGGACCACGAGGCGATGGACCGGGGCCCGGAGGGCGCCGCACTCTTCGAACGGGCCGCCGAGCTGTACGCGGAGGCCGGCGACCCCGGTGAGGCGCTGGCGGCACGCACGCGTGCGGCCTACGTACGCGCACTGTCCGGCCGGGTGGACGAAGCGCTGGCGGCGGTCGCCGAGCCCTACGACCAGGTCCTGGCGCTGTACGCCGACGACGCCACCGGCGTACGGCAGACGGCGTCCGTGCTGATGGGCCGGGCGCGGATCCTGATGCGGCGGGTGCAGGAGGCGGGCGAGCCGGCTGGGGAAACGGTTCTCGCCGACGCCGAGAGTGCCGTACGTGAACTGCTCGCGCTGGTCGGCGGGTACACCGGGGACGATGTGCGGATCGCCTCGCGGGAGGCCGAGGCTCAGGCCATGCTCGCGGAGCTGGCGGTGCGCGGCGGTGACCTGGAGACGGCCGTGGAGCTGTTCGGGCGGGCCACGGCCGGGTTCGTCGGGGCCGGGCTGCCGTGGTTCGCGGTGGAGTACGAGGCACGGCTGGCCGGCCTGGCGCATCACCTGGGCGACATCTCGGGGGCGGAACGGGCGCTGCGGGCGGCTCTGGAGCACGGCGGGGCGCATCTGGAGGCGGTCGGGCGGGCCCAGCTGCACCTGCAGCTCGCCGAGGTGCTGGGCGGCCGGGGGCTGTCCGTGGAGGCCGCCGAGCATGCCCTGGAGGCGGCGCACTGGGCCGACGAGGCGGGCGAGGGCCCGACGATCGGCGCCTGGGCGCGGCAGCAGCTCGGCGGGTTCCTGCTACGGCAGGAGCGGTGGGCCGAGGCGGCGGAGGTGCTGGAGTCGGCGCTGCCCGATCTGAGTGCCGAGACGCACGGGGACGGCGCCGTCGTGCAGACGCAGTGGTGGCTCGGCGACTGTCTGAGCGAACTCGGCGAGCACCGCGAGGCGGCCGAACGGCGGCTGCAGGCCGCCGAGATCGCCCGCCACTGGCCCGAGCAGCACGACCACGCCACGCTCGCCCACCTCGCGGCCGAGTCCCTCGGAGCGGCGGGACTGCCCGCCGAGGCGGACCAGGCGTACGCGCGCGCGGGCGAACTGTGGCGCTCGCTCGGCAACGTCCACGGCCTCGTACGCTCCCTGCGCGCGCGTGCCTGGCTCGCGCTGCGCGCGGAGGACGGAACGGACGCGGCACGGGAACTGATGGCGGGCGCGGTGCGGGAGTGCGAGGCGGCGCTGGGCACCGCCGGCCCGGACGAGGAGGCCCGGCAGCGGCTCGTCGCCGAACTCGGCCACACCCACCGCCAGTTCGGCGACCTGCTCGCCCGCTCCGCCACGGAGGACGCCGACGACGACTCGATCCGGGCGGCACTCGAGGACGCCCTGTCCCAGGTCACCGAGGCGATCGCAGTGTTCGCCTCCCTCGGCGACGACGCCCTGGACAGCCGCACCGGCGCCGAACTCGCCGCAGGCTGGCTGGAGGCCGACCTCGCCCGCCCCACCCGAGCAGCGGCACGCGCGCACGCAGTCCTCGCCGCATACGACGGCGCGGACGACGAGGACGAGACGGCACAGGACCGAAAGGCGGAGGCAGAACAGATGCTGCAGGTGGTGGAGGAGCAGGGGGCGGGCTGAGGGGGGAGTCCGGAAGCCCGGAAGGCGAGCACCGCGCGGCGGCCGAACGGCGCCTGCAGGCCGCCGGACCGCAAGAGCCGTAGCGAGCCGGCAGAGGCCAAGCGTGGACGGTGTCGAGGTGCTATTCGACGCCGATCAGTAGGAGGGCGCCCTGGCGGCCGCCCCGGTACACCACCGTGTCGACGGCGAGGTACGACTCGCGGACGCGTGTCTCCAGGCGGTCGGCGACCGAGTCGGGAGCCTCGTCGCCGAGAACGAGCGTGACCAGTTCGCCGCCGGCCTGGAGCATGCGGTCGAGGACGGTTTCGGCGGTGAGCGTGACGTCGGTGCCGATCACGGCCACGTCTCCGTCGATGAGGCCGAGGACGTCCCCGGCCTGGCAGATTCCCGCCATGGTCCAGGACTGGCGCTCCGCGACGGCGACCTCGGCGTAGCGGGTCGCACCGGCCGCCGAGGTCATCGACACGACGTCCTCGTCGAAGCGGCGCTCCGGCTCGTGCACGGCGAGCGCGGCGATCCCCTGGACCGCGGAGCGGGTCGGGATCAGGGCCACCCGGATGCCCTCGACCCGGGCCTGCTCGGCCGCCGCGGCGGCGGTGTGGCGCAGGTCGGCGTCGTTGGGCAGCAGCACGACCTCGCGCGCGTGGGCGCGCCGTACGGCGTCGACGAGCTCACCGCTCGCAGGGGGCTCCCCCGGGCGCGCAAGCACGGTGGTCGCACCGGCCTCGGTGTACAGCCCGGCCAGACCCTCGCCCGGCACGACGGCCACGACCGCCCGCTGGACCTGCTCCCTGGGTGGCCGCTGCCCGCCGGTGGTGTGCACGTCGCCGGCGCCGAAGTGGGTGATCCGGATCCGGTACGGCCGCCCCGCCTCGACGCCCGCCTCGACGGCGGCGCCCGCGTCGTCCACGTGCACGTGCACGTTCCACAGGCCGTCGCCGCCGACCACGACGAGCGAGTCCCCGAGGGTGTCGAGGCGTGCCCGCAGCCGGTCCACGGCCGCGTCCTCGGCCTCCAGCAGGTAGATCACCTCGAAGGCGGGGCCGCCCTCCGCCGGAGGAGGGAGGACACAGTCCTCGGCGACGAGGGGGTTCTCGGCGGCGGCCGTATCGGTCTGCACGCGCGCGTGCCCGCCGGAAAGCGCGACGGCCGCCGGTACCTCCCCCGTGAACGTCTCCACCAGCGCCGCGAGCACCGCCACCAGCCCCCGCCCGCCGGCGTCGACCACCCCGGCCCGCCCCAGCACGGCCAGCTGCCCCGGGGTCGCGGCCAGCGCAGCGCGCGCTCCCTCGTAGGCCGCGCGTGCCACCGCCCCGCAGTCGCCCTCGGCTCCCATGGCCGCATCGGCGGCGGCGGAGGCGACCGACAGGACCGTGCCCTCGACGGGGTGGGCGACGGCCTGGCGGGCGGCGTCGGCCGCGTGCCGCAGGGCGAGCCGGAGGCCGGAGCCGTCGGTGTGAGGCGTCTCACCCTCGGCGGCCAGCACCTGCGCCATGCCGCGCAGCAGCTGGGCGAGGATCGTCCCGGAGTTCCCCTGGGCGCCTATCAGCGCCCCGTGCGCCATCGCGCGCGCGGCGTCGGCCAGCGAAGGCTTCCCGGCGACGTCGCCGTCCACCTCATGGGCGGCGAAGACGGCCTCCACCGCGCCGACGGCGGACTCCACGGTCAGATAGAGATTGGTGCCGGTGTCCCCGTCGGCCACGGGGTAGACGTTGATCGCGTCGATCTCCTCGCGGGCGCGGCCGAGCGCCTCGAGCGCGAGGCCGCACCAGGTGCGCACCGCGAGAGCATCGAAGAATGTCTGCGGCACCTGCGCCACCTGCGCCTCCTCAGGATCTGGACTGGACGCAGCGTAGACCCAGAGCGGGTGACCACCGGAAGAGGGCCAGGAGCGGAGCCCTGATCAGCCATGGTAGTTTCGTTTTACTGGCGCAGTCGTTGTATGCTGCTCCGGTTGCCCGATCCACATCGGGCCATTCCCCTGGCACCGCCACTCAGATCTTTGATCCTGCGATCTCGATCCCGGCATGCTGGGATTAACCGTAAGTGCATCTGAAGTCTTTGGAGTGACCCGTGGCTGCCAACTGCGACGTCTGCGGCAAGGGGCCGGGCTTCGGCAACAGCGTCTCGTTTTCGCACCGCCGTACGTCCCGTCGCTGGAACCCGAACATCCAGCGTGTTCGTACCGTGGTCGGCGGGACGCCGAAGCGCGTGAACGCCTGCACCTCGTGCATCAAGGCCGGCAAGGTCTCGCGCTGACGCACCGCTAAGCGCGCGGCCACTGCTGGTTCGCTGCACTGAGCCGGTCCACCTCGGTGGACCGGCTTTTTGCTGTGCCCAAAACGCTGCTCCTGGGCGCCGGTCACGCGGTCTCCAGGCAGCGCCTCACCCCGCGGGTCCGTACGGCGCGGAGCCGCCCGCCGGGCCCCCGCGGCCACCGGCATCAAGCTGAGCGAATGCCCCTTCTGAGGGCCCACCCGTGGTCCACGGGCCCGATCCCGCCGCCGAGGGCGAACCCGGCAGCGATCGCGCCGGTGACGTACTCCTTGGCCGCCGTCACGGCCTGCGGCACGGACTGCCCCTTGGCGAGCTGCGACGCGATCGCCGACGCGAGGGTGCAGCCCGTGCCGTGCGTGTGCCGGTTGTCGTGCCGGGGAGCGCGCAGCCAGTGCTCCTCGGTGCCGTCGGTGAGCAGGTCGACGGCGTCACCGGGCAGATGACCGCCCTTGATGAGCACCCAGCGCGGCCCGTACGACAGCACGGCCTCAGCGGCCTCGCGCAGATCCGACTCCGACCCGACGTGCACACCGGCGAGTTGGGCCACCTCGTCGAGGTTCGGCGTCGCGAGGGTCGCCGCGGGCAGCAGCTTCGTCCGTACGGAGTCCAGCGCGGAGGCCGCCAGCAGCGAGTCACCGTGCTTCGAGATGCCGACCGGGTCGACGACCGCGGGAGCATCGGTCGCGGCGATCAACTCGGCGATCGTCCCGACGAGTTCGGCCGAGGCCAGCATCCCGGTCTTGACCGCCTGTACGCCGATGTCGTCGACCACACTCCGGTACTGGGCCCGCACGGCCTCCACCGGCAGCTCCCAAGCCCCCTGCACGCCCAGGGAGTTCTGCGCGGTGACCGCCGTGACGACGCTCATGCCGTGCACGCCGAGCGCGAGCATCGTCTTCAAGTCGGCCTGGATCCCGGCCCCGCCGCCGGAATCGGAGCCCGCGACCGTCAGCACCCTGGGCGGGGCGCTCATGACTCGATGTCCCCGAAGTGGTCCCAGCCGCCCTTGCTGGTCCACGGCGCCCCGTCCACCGTCACCTGGGGCAGCGCCGAGGGGTTGAGCACCTCGCCGATCACCTTCCAGCGGGCCGGCAGTTTCACGTCCGGCGGGAAGGTCGCCACGATCGCGTGGTCCTCTCCCCCGGTCAGCACCCACTGCATGGGGTCGACGCCGACGGCCTGCCCGATGTCGTTCATCTGGGACGGGATGTCGATCGCGCCGGAACGGATGTCGATACGGACCTTGCTGGCCTCGGCGATGTGCCCGAGGTCGGCGATGAGTCCGTCGCTGACGTCGCACATCGCGGTCGCGCCGAGCCCCGCGGCCGCGGGACCCGCGTGGTACGGCGGTTCGGGGCGCCGGTGCGCCTCCACGAAAGCGCGGGGCGAGCGGAAGCCCCGGGAGAGCACCGCGTAACCGGCGGCGGACCAGCCCAGCCAGCCGGTCACCGCGACCAGGTCCCCGGGCTGTGCGCCGCCCCGGGTGATCGGCTCCTGGTTGCGCAGATCGCCGAGCGCGGTGATCGACACCACGATCGTGTCGCCTCGTACGACATCCCCGCCGACCACGGAGGCGCCCGCGACCTGGCACTCGTCGCGGATGCCGTCCATCAGCTCGCTCGGCCAGGTCACCGGGAGTTCGGCGGGCACCACCAGTCCGAGCAGCAGTGCGGTCGGTACGGCACCCATGGCGGCGATGTCCGCGAGGTTCTGCGCAGCGGCCTTACGTCCGACGTCGTAGGCGGTGGACCAGTCGCGGCGGAAGTGCCGTCCCTCCAGGAGGATGTCGGTACTGGCCACGACCCGTCGGTCGGGTGCGGCCACCACCGCGGCGTCGTCGCCGGGGCCGACCCGGACCGCCGGGGTGGTGGTGAGACGGGAGGTGAGCTCCCTGATGAGCCCGAACTCCCCGAGCTCACCAACAGTGCCCTTCATTGCCCTTGCTCCCCTTCTGTCCCTGGCCGTGCCCGGTCGCGCGTCATCAGTGTCCTCGATACGGTCGAGATGACCGTCAGCCTTTGCCGTGCCCGCACCCCGGCGCGCAAGCCCCGGCCTCCGCAGGTCTCCCCGCGGCGAGCGGCGACGCGATACCGTGGCGTTCCTTTTCCCCACATGATCCTCGTGGCCGCCCTGGAGGTTCCGTGGTACAGGCGTACATCCTGATCCAGACGGAGGTCGGCAAGGCGTCGACCGTCGCCGAGACGATCAGCAAGATCCCTGGAGTCATCCAGGCCGAGGACGTGACAGGACCTTATGACGTGATCGTGCGGGCCCAGGCCGACACCGTGGACGACCTCGGCCGCATGGTGGTCGCGAAGGTCCAGCAAGTGGACGGCATCACCCGTACCCTGACCTGCCCGGTCGTCCATCTGTAGCCCCCGTCTACCCTTGGCCGGTGAAGTTCTTGCGCCGCCGGCTCATCGGTCTGCCCGTGCTCGCCCTGCTGATCACCGCGGCGGGCTGCTCATCAGCAGACGACGGTGCCCGGGCTGCGGTTCCCAGTCCAGGCACGAAGGTCACCGCGCTGTGCCAGAAACTGGACAAGGCGCTGCCTGCCAAGGTCGACGGTCAGGATCGCCGGGATCCCACACCCGCGTCCACGCTGACCGCGGGCTGGGGGAACCCGGCGATCATACTGCGCTGTGGTGTTGCGCGGCCCGCGAAGATGAGTGACCCCGAGGCCGACGGGGTCGAGGTGAACGGCGTGGGCTGGTTGCTGGAGAAGCAGAACGACGGATCGTTCCGGTTCACGACGACGCTGCGGAAGGCGTATGTCGAGGTGACGATTCCTGCGGGGCGTACCGGCGATGGCATGGCGCCGTTGGTTGATCTGGCGCCTGCCATCAAGAAATCGGTGCCGGCGGGTATTGCCGACTAGCCGCCGTAGCCGGAGAGGCCGTGCGCCGGCTGCGGGCCGCAGAGCGCTGGTCGCGCCCACGCGGCGGAGCCGCATATCAGATACAGCCCCGCGCCCCTTCCGGGGCGCTTCAGCGCAGGCCTGTGGACCTGCGCAGTGCAGCCTGGATGAGCTTGTCGACCAGCTCCGGGTAGCTGATGCCGGTCGCCTGCCACATCTGCGGGTACATCGAGATCGGCGTCATGCCGGGCATGGTGTTGATCTCGTTGATCACGAACTCGCCGTCCTCGGTGAGGAAGAAGTCCGCGCGCACCAGGCCCTCGCAGGACGCGGCCTCGAAGGCGTCCACCGCGAGCCGCTGCACCTCGGCGGTCTCCTCGGGCGTCAGCGGCGCCGGCACGATCCCCGGGGTCGAGTCGATGTACTTCGCCTCGAAGTCGTAGTACGCGTGCGTGTCCGGCGGCGGGATCTCGGAGGGCACGCTCGCCCTCGGACCGTCCGCGAACTCCAGCACCCCGCACTCGATCTCGCGGCCGCGCAGCGCCGCCTCCACGAGGATCTTCGGGTCGTGCCGCTGGGCCTCGGCGATCGCCTCGCCGAGACCGGCGATGTCGTCGACCTTGGTGATGCCGATCGACGAGCCCGCGCGCGCGGGCTTCACGAAGAGCGGCCAGCCGTGCTCGCCGGCGAAGTCGACGATCTTCTTGCGGGCGGCCGACTCGTCCTGCTCCCATTCGCGCGGCCGGATCACCACGTACGGGCCCACCTTGAGCCCGAAGGAGGTGAACACCCGCTTCATGTACTCCTTGTCCTGGCCGACGGCCGAGGCGAGCACGCCCGAACCCACGTACGGGACGCCGGAGAGCTCCAGCAGGCCCTGCAGGGTGCCGTCCTCGCCGTACGGGCCGTGCAGGACGGGGAAGACCACGTCGACCTCGCCGAGCGCCTTGGGCACCGATCCGGGCTCGCTGACGACGACTTCGCGGTTGCCGGGGTCGAGGGGGAGAACCACACCGCCCTCGCCCGACTCGGCCACGTCCTCCACCTCGGGCGTACGGCGGTCGGTGATCGCCATGCGTTCGGGCTCGTCGGCGGTGAGGGCCCAGCGGCCGTCCCGCGTGATGCCGATCGGCAGGACGTCGTACTTGGTCCGGTCGATGGCCTTGAGGACGGCGCCGGCAGTGACCACGGAGATCCCGTGTTCGGAGCTGCGCCCGCCGAACACGACGGCCACGCGCGGCTTGCGAGGCGGCTGCTCAGGGCTCTGGGGGAGGTTCTCGGTGCTCATATCGCGTTGAGCGTACCCGTTGGTAGAGCCCCGATACAGCGTCGACTCAGGAGGTTCGCTCAGCGTCGTTCGGGCTTCGCGCTGCGCGACATCAGCTCCTTGAGGGCGACCACGGGAGGCTTGCCCTCGTGCACGATGTCCACGACGGTCTCGGTGATGGGCATCTCCACGGCGTGCCGGCGGGCCAGATCCGCCACGGACTCACAGGACTTGACGCCCTCGGCGGTCTGCTTGGTGACCGCGATGGTCTCCTGCAGGGTCATGCCCTTGCCGAGGTTGGTGCCGAAGGTGTGGTTGCGCGACAGCGGCGAGGAGCAGGTCGCCACCAGGTCGCCCAGGCCCGCGAGTCCGGAGAAGGTCAGCGGGTCGGCGCCCAGCGCGACGCCGAGCCGGGTGGTCTCGGCGAGGCCGCGCGTGATGAGCGAGCCCTTGGCGTTGTCGCCGAGGCCCATGCCGTCCGCGATGCCGACGGCGAGGCCGATCACGTTCTTGACGGCACCGCCCAGTTCGCAGCCGACCACGTCCGTGTTCGTGTACGGCCGGAAGTACGGCGTGTGGCAGGCGGCCTGGAGCCGCTGGGCGACCGCCTCGTCGGTGCAGGCGACGACGGCCGCGGCCGGCATCCGGGCGGCGATCTCACGCGCGAGGTTGGGCCCGGTGACGACGGCGATCCGGTCGGCACCCACCTTGGCGACGTCCTCGATCACCTCGCTCATCCGCATGGCGGAGCCGAGTTCGACGCCCTTCATGAGGGAGACGAGGGTCGTGCCTGGCGCGAGCAGCGGCGCCCATTCGGCGAGGTTGCCGCGCAGCGTCTGCGAGGGGATCGCGAGGACGGTGAAGTCGGCGCCGCGGGCGGCCTCGGCGGCGTCCGCCGTCGCCCGTACGTTGCCCGGAAGTTCGACACCGGGAAGGTAGTCGGGGTTCGTACGCGTGGAGTTGACCGCATCCGCGAGTTCGGCCCGCCGACCCCACAGAGTGACCTCGCACCCCGCGTCGGCGAGCACCATGGCGAAGGCGGTGCCCCACGAACCGGTGCCGAAGACGGCCGCCTTGACGGGCTTGCTCACGTGCCCTGCCCCTCTTCCTGCTCGGCCCTCTCCTGGACCTGCTTCTGCTCGTGCGTCCTGCGCCGCTGCTCGATCCGCTCGCGGCGCGGGTCGTACGGCGTCTCGGGCGCCTTCTCGCCGCGGATCTCCTCCAGCTGGCGGGTGATGGCGGCCATGATGACCTCGGTCGCCTCCTTCAGGAGGTCCGGGGTCATCTCCTTGTCGTAGAAGCGCGAGAGATCGACGGGCGGCCCTGCGAGCACGTGGTGGGTCTTGCGCGGGCGCAGGCTGGGCTTCTTGGCGTACGGCGGCAGCAGTTCGTTGGCGCCCCACTGAGCGACGGGAATCACCGGGCACTTGGTGGTCAGGGCCACGCGCGCGGCCCCCGTCTTGCCGGTCATGGGCCACTGTGCGGGATCCCGGGTGATGGTGCCCTCCGGATAGAACGCAACGCACTCGCCTCGCTCCACGGCGGCGATCGCGGCCCGGAATGCGCTCAGCGCGTCCGTGGTCTCGCGGTAGACGGGGATCTGTCCGGTGCCGCGCATCGCGGCGCCGACGAATCCCTTCTTGAAAAGGCCGCTCTTCGCCAGGAATCGCGGAACCCGTCCGGTGTTGTACTGATAGTGCGCATACGCGAAGGGGTCCACATGGGAATTGTGGTTCACCGCGGTGATAAATCCGCCGTCGGCCGGAATGTGCTCCATTCCGCGCCAGTCCCGCTTGATCAGAACCACCAGTGGCGGTTTGCAGAGCACCGCTGCGAAGCGGTACCAGAAGCCGATTCTGCGGCGGGGCACGCGGACACCTTCCTCTAGGGCCTTGGGGGCCGGACAAGTGTCGCCCCAGGCCGCCGGTCTGTCGAGAACACGGTACGCCCCGAGGACGCGACCGCCAGATGGTCCAGGTGACGGCTGAGTGACAATGGCCGCGACAAGAGAGGGACGGAACGCCGGTGCTGTGGACCTTGGTCATACCCCTGAAACCCCTGACGCGCGCCAAGAGCAGGCTCTCGGACACCGCGGCCGACGGGCTGCGCCCCGGCCTCGCCCTCGCCTTCGCCCAGGACACCGTGGCGGCGGCGCTGGCCTGCCCGGTGGTCGGGGATGTGGCGGTCGTCACGGACGACGCCCTGGCCGGCCGCGAGCTCACCGCGCTGGGCGCCCGGATCGTCCCCGACGAGCCCCGGGGCGGCCTCAACGCGGCCCTGACGCACGGAGTGACGGCCGTACGCGCCGCACGTCCTGCAAGCCCCGTTGCGGCCCTGAACGCCGATCTCCCGGCGCTACGCCCGCTGGAATTGTCCCGCGTCCTGGACGCGGCCGCGGAATTCCCCCGCGCTTTCCTCGCCGACGCAGCAGCAATCGGCACGACGCTGCTGGCCGCAACCCCCGCCCAGGAATTGCTGCCGGCATTCGGCCCGGATTCCCGCGCCCTGCACCGGGCGTCCGGAGCCGTGGAGCTCACGCTCGGGGGCGTGGATTCCGTACGCCAGGACGTGGATACGGGTGCCGACCTGCGCGCGGCGCTGGCGCTGGGGGTGGGGCCGTACACCGCTGTTGTTTCGGCGGGTTTGCTGATTCCCGGGACCTGAGGTGACGCTGAGCGCCCCGAAGGGGCGCGGGGCTGTGTCGATATGCGGCTCCGCCGCGTGGGCGCGATCAGCCACAACACATCCGCACCCCGCAGACGGCCTACGCCCCTACGGCGCATCCCGCACCGGCGCACATTAGGCTGGCCGCCATGCAAGCCACCGCATACACGTACGACGCCGACACCCGAACCGGCAGCGTGCTGCTGGACGACGGCACCCCCGTGCCCTTCGACGCACCGGCGTTCGACGCGGGCGGCCTGCGACTGCTCCGCCCCGGGCAACGGGTCCGCATCGAGACGGAGGGCGCCAAAGACAGCCTCCGGATCACCCTGGTGACACTCCAGACCCTCTGACCCCCGAAAAACGCCGCGGGCCGGACTCCGATGCGGAGTCCGGCCCGGCGCGTGAGTGCCCCTGTGCCCTTACCTCTTACCTCTTGCGGGCCGTGGCCGTCTTGGCGGTGGTCTTGCGAGCCGTCGACTTCTTGGCGGGGGCCTTCTTGGCCGTCGCCTTCTTCGCCGGGGCCTTCTTGGCGGTCGCCTTCTTGGCCGTGGTCTTCTTCGCCGCGGTGGTCTTGGCGGCGCCCGTGGTCTTCTTGGCCGTCGTCTTCTTCGCGGTCGTCTTCTTCGCGGCGGGCGTCGTCTTCTTGGCCGTCGTCTTCTTCGCCGTGGTCTTCTTGGCGGCAGCCGCCTTGGTGGTCTTCTTTGCGGCCGCCTTCTTCACGGTCGCCGCAGCGCCACCGGTCAGGCTGCCCTTGGGCGCCTTCTTTACGGCGACCTCGCCGCCGCGCGGGAGCTTCTTCGAGCCGCTCACCAGGTCCTTGAAGCCCTGGCCCGCACGGAAGCGCGGAACGGAGGTCTTCTTGACCCGAACCCGCTCGCCGGTCTGCGGGTTGCGGGCGTAGCGGGCCGGACGGTCGACCTTCTCGAACGAGCCGAAGCCGGTGACCGAGACCCGGTCCCCGGCGACGGTCGCGCGGACGATGGCGTCCAGGACCGCGTCGACAGCCTCGGCGGCCTGCTGGCGGCCGCCCAGCTTGTCGGCAATCGCTTCTACGAGCTGCGCCTTGTTCACGTCTTCCCCTTCGGAGACATTGCCAGAACGAAAGTGTTCAAGCTTTTTCGCACGTTAGGCAGATATATACCGCAAATCAAACACGAAACGGGCTAATCACCCGTGCGCCGCAACGAACTCGGCTGTCTCGAACGCGTTCAGCGGTCCTCTTCAGGGAATCGACCCTCGTCGAGGTCCACGGTGAACGCCTCCAGACGCCTTGCCGCGTCGGCGAGATCGTGCTTGGCCGCGGCCGTAATGACCAGCAGCTTCCGGGTCAGCGCCATCCGTACGCCCTCCGGGACTTGCAGTGCGCGCACCCTTGAGTGCGCTTCCTTCAGTTGGTCCGCGACTGCCGCATAGAGCTCGAGTTGGCCGTCGTGTTCCATGCACAGATTGTGCCATCTGGGGCGAGTTGTCGCCTGCGGGGGTCGCAACTGATGCCTCAAACGGCCTTCCGGGCTCGGGCGGAAGTCACGCCTACACAGCTCGGCTACCCCGGCAACAACCGTCGTAACGTGGGAAGTTGGCAACAAGCGCGAGTGCCCCCGAGTCCGTTCGGGCCCGGACACGGCTGTACCCCCGATCGGGCTGATCGGGGGTACAGAGGGGGCGTTCGGGTGGCCGAAACCCGACCTGCTCAGGGGCTCCGGATCAGACCTTGAGCGTCCGCGGCTTGTACGACGGGCGCTTGGCCTCGTACGCGGCGATGTCGGCCTCGTTCTGGAGGGTGATGGAGATGTCGTCCAGCCCGTTCAGCAGCCGCCAGCGGGAGTTCTCGTCCAGCTCGAAGGAGGCGGTGATGCCCTCGGCGCGCACCTCGCGGGCCTCCAGGTCGACGGTGATCTCGGCCTGCGGGTCCTTCTCCGTGAGCTCCTGCAGCGCGTCCACGATCTTCTGGTCCAGAACCACCGTGAGCAGGCCGTTCTTCAGCGAGTTGCCGCGGAAGATGTCGGCGAAGCGGGAGGAGATCACGGCCTTGAAGCCGTAGTTCTGCAGCGCCCACACCGCGTGCTCACGGGAGGAACCGGTGCCGAAGTCGGGGCCGGCGACCAGGACCGTGGCGCCCTGCCGCTCGGGGCGGTTGAGGATGAAGTTCTCGTCCTTGCGCCAGGCCTCGAACAGCCCGTCCTCGAACCCGTCCCGCGTGACCTTCTTGAGCCAGTGAGCAGGGATGATCTGGTCGGTGTCGACGTTGGAGCGGCGCAGCGGGACGGCCCGGCCGGTGTGCGTGGTGAATGCTTCCATGACTCTCAGACTCCAGCGGGCGTACGGGTCTCGGCGTCGGACAGGTCAGCCGGGGAGGCCAGGTGGCCCAGGACCGCCGTCGCGGCGGCGACCTGCGGCGACACCAGGTGCGTACGACCGCCCTTGCCCTGCCGGCCCTCGAAGTTGCGGTTGGAGGTGGACGCGGAGCGCTCACCCGGGGCCAGCTGGTCGGGGTTCATGCCGAGGCACATCGAGCAGCCCGCGTGCCGCCATTCGGCGCCGGCCTCCTTGAAGACGACGTCCAGGCCCTCGGAGACGGCCTGCAGACCGACCCGCGCGGAGCCCGGGACGACCAGCATCCGTACGCCGTCGGCGACTTTGCGGCCCTTCACGAGCTCGGCGGCGGCCCGCAGGTCCTCGATGCGGCCGTTGGTGCAGGAGCCTACGAAGACGGTGTCCACCTTGATGGAGCGCAGCGCCTGTCCGGCCTCCAACCCCATGTATTCCAGGGCCTTTTCGGCGGCGAGGCGCTCCGAAGCGTCTTCGTACGAAGCCGGGTCGGGGACGGACGCCGAAAGCGGCGCGCCCTGGCCGGGGTTGGTGCCCCAGGTGACGAACGGCGACAGCGAGGCGGCGTCGATGACGACCTCGGTGTCGAACTCGGCGTCCTCGTCCGTCTTCAGCGTCTTCCAGTACGCGACGGCGGCGTCCCAGTCCTCGCCCTCGGGGGCGTGGGCGCGGCCCTTGATGTACTCGAAGGTGGTCTCGTCGGGGGCGATCATGCCCGCGCGGGCACCGGCCTCGATCGACATGTTGCAGATGGTCATGCGGGCCTCCATCGAGAGCTTCTCGATGGCGGAGCCGCGGTACTCCAGGATGTAGCCCTGGCCGCCGCCCGTACCGATCTTGGCGATGATCGCCAGGATCAGGTCCTTGGCCGTGACGCCCTCGGGCAGTTCGCCGTCGACCGTGATCGCCATGGTCTTCGGACGGGCCAGCGGCAGCGTCTGGGTGGCCAGCACGTGCTCGACCTGCGAGGTGCCGATGCCGAACGCCAGCGCGCCGAAGGCACCGTGCGTGGAGGTGTGGGAGTCACCGCACACAACCGTCGTACCGGGCTGGGTCAGACCCAGCTGCGGGCCGACGACGTGCACGACGCCCTGCTCGACGTCGCCCAGCGAGTGCAGCCGGACGCCGAACTCGGCGCAGTTCTTGCGCAGCGTCTCCAGCTGGACCCGGGAGACCGGGTCCGCGATCGGCTTGTCGATGTCGAGGGTCGGGGTGTTGTGGTCCTCGGTCGCGATGGTGAGGTCGAGACGGCGCACCGGGCGGCCGTTCTGACGCAGGCCGTCGAAGGCCTGCGGGCTGGTCACCTCGTGCAGGAGGTGGAGATCGATGAAGAGGAGGTCGGGCTCGCCCTCGGCGCGCCGGACGACGTGGTCGTCCCAGACCTTCTCCGCGAGTGTCCTACCCATCGCTTTCCCTCCGGCCGGCAAACGTCCACCGGCCCAACTAGAGATCTTGAAGAGACGGCACCCGGCCCCAATTCACGGGCATCCGTCATCCGGCCCGTTCGGTCAGCGGGCCGCTGTGCATACAAGGGTTGCGCGTCTCACGAAAAAAGGAACTTGCGTTTCACAGAGTGAGACGTGAGTATCGTTTCATGGACAACAGCAGCGGCGTGGGCGTTCTGGACAAGGCAGCCCTTGTCCTCAGCGCCCTGGAGTCCGGGCCGGCCACCCTCGCGGGACTGGTGGCGGCCACCGGACTGGCACGACCGACGGCCCACAGACTGGCCGTGGCCCTGGAGCACCACCGTATGGTGGCACGCGACATGCAGGGCCGTTTCATTCTCGGCCCGCGCCTGGCGGAGCTGGCCGCGGCCGCCGGCGAGGACCGCCTCCTCGCGACGGCGGGCCCTGTGCTCACGCATCTGCGGGACATCACGGGCGAGAGCGCCCAGCTCTACCGCCGCCAGGGCGACATGCGCATCTGCGTCGCCGCGGCCGAGCGCCTGTCCGGACTGCGGGACACCGTCCCGGTCGGCTCGACGCTCACGATGAAGGCCGGTTCCTCGGCGCAGATCCTGATGGCCTGGGAAGAGCCCGAGCGCCTGCACCGCGGCCTGCAGGGCGCCCGCTTCACCGCCACCGCCCTCTCGGGCGTACGGCGCCGCGGCTGGGCCCAGTCCATCGGCGAGCGGGAACCGGGCGTCGCGTCCGTCTCCGCGCCCGTACGCGGCCCGTCCAACCGCGTGGTGGCCGCCGTGTCCGTCTCCGGCCCCATCGAGCGCCTGACGCGCCACCCGGGCCGTATGCACGCCCAGGCGGTCATCGACGCCGCCGCCCGCCTCTCCGAGGCGCTGCGCCGCACGGGCTGACCCACAGGGCGCAGGGAAACGTCAGCGAGGAGAGCCCGCCTCAACGCCGCGGCAGGCCCTCCCCGCTCCCCCGATCCCCCCTGGTCACCCGGTCTTCTCGGCCGCCTTCTGCTCGGCCCCGGCCGCCGACCGGTACGCGAAACGGTTCTTGGCGTACCGCCCCCGCTTCTCCACCGGCACCTGTCCGTGCGCCCCGGCGAGTCCGAAGGCCGGCATGTCGAAGTAGATGGCCTCGTACGACCCCTCGGGCACCACGTACGCCTCGTGCCACAGCCCCACATGGCCGTGCACCTTCCCCGCGCGCTCCTTGCCGTTGAAGATCGACCAGGCCCGGTGGTGGAACATCTCCGGCGAGTGCGCGTAGGCGTACAGCTTCTCCTTGGACTCCCAGTACTGGACGATGTAGTACGTCCGCGGCGAGGCCGTCAGCATCACATGCCCCAGCAGCCCCCGGTCATGGTTCCGCGCAAGCTCCCCAAGCATGCGGAACATCGCCAGCATGACCGGCAGCCACTGGTGCACCGCCCAGAAGTGGTTCACCCGCATGCCGATGAGCAGGACCACCACATCACCTTCCGCATCCGCGGTCGTGCGACCTCGTACCGGCTTCGCGAACATGGCGGTCCCCTGGTTCCCTCATCGGATAGCGGCACTATCCTTCTGCTCGGTGCTTGGATAGTGGCACTCCCCAAGGAAGGGCGCAAGAGATGCGGCTGGCCGAGCTCAGCGAGCGCAGTGGGGTGTCCACCGCGACGATCAAGTACTACCTGCGCGAAGGCCTGTTGCCGCCGGGCCGCCAGATCAATGCCACGACGGCCGAGTACGACGAGGAGCATCTGCGCCGGCTGCGGCTGGTGCGGGCGATGATCCAGGTGGGCCGGGTGCCGGTGGCGACGGTCCGGGAGGTGCTGGGGCATGTCGACGACGACTCCCTGCCGCGTGCGATCCGCCTCGGCGCCGCGGTGTGGGCGTTGCCGCAGGTGCCGGAGCCGGACGAGGACGACGAGTTCGTCCAGGCCGCACACCAGGAGGTCACCGCACTCCTGGACCAGCTGGGCTGGCAGAACGCCAAGCGGCTGACGTCCCTCTCCCCCGCATACCGCTCACTGGTGGTGGGAGTGGCCGCGCTGCGCCGGCTCGGCTACGACTTCGGGACCGAACTGCTCACGCCGTACGCCGAGTTGATGTACCGGACAGCGGTCCAGGACCTGGACAACATGGAGGCGCACTCCTCGCAGCAGGAGGAGCAGATCGAGTTCGCGATCCTGGGGGCGATCCTCAACGAGCCGGTGCTCCAGGCACTGCACCGACTGGCGCAGGAGGAGGAGACGACGCGGCGGTACGGCTTCGCGTAGCCGTCGCAGGGCACGGCGAAGGCCCCCCGCCGAAGCGAAGGGCCTTCTCGGTGTACCCCCGACCGGATTCGAACCGGCGCTACCGCCTTGAGAGGGCGGCGTGCTAGGCCGCTACACAACGGGGGCGTGGAGCCTGCGTTTCCGCAGGTCCGAGCTGGTCTACCTGGACTCGAACCAAGACTAACTGAACCAGAATCAGTCGTGCTGCCAATTACACCATAGACCAATGTGGTTTAGACCAGTTTGTACCCCCGACCGGATTCGAACCGGCGCTACCGCCTTGAGAGGGCGGCGTGCTAGGCCGCTACACAACGGGGGCCCTAGCGATCCCGAGTTGATCGAGATCAGTACCCCCGACCGGATTCGAACCGGCGCTACTGCCTTGAGAGGGCAGCGTGCTAGGCCGCTACACAACGGGGGCCTGCGGAAAGGATCCGCGGTTTACGGATGAGCTCCGCGAGCTGGCCTACCTGGACTCGAACCAAGACTAACTGAACCAGAATCAGTCGTGCTGCCAATTACACCATAGGCCACTGGAACGCAAGCCCTTGCGGGGATCTTGTTCTAGTTTGCTCCTCCGGTTCCCGGCCTTTCGGCCCGCTCTCCGGCGGCGCAGGAAGAACATTACCTGAAGGTGGACGGGGCTCCAAAACGGGTATCGGCGCGGAGGATCGCGGGGAGTTCGGCGAGGGAGGCGATCCGGTGGGGGCCCGTGGGTGCGTCACCGCTGGTGTGCGCGCCGTCGCGGTCGATCCACACCGACAGCAGTCCGGCCTCGGCGGCACCGCGCCCGTCGATCTCCGGGTGGTCCCCGACGTACGCGACCTGGTGCGGTGCGAGTTCCAGGGCCTCGCAGGCGGCCAGGAAGGCGCCGGCCTCGGGCTTGGAGACGCCGAGTTCGGCGGCGCACAGGATGACCTCGAAGCGGTCGTGCACGCCGAGGGTGCGCAGCTTGCGGTCCTGGACGGTGAGGCTGGAGTTGGACAGCACCGCGTGTCGGTGGCTGGCGGCGAGGGCGTCCAGGGCGGGCAGGACGTCCGGGAAGAGGGCCCAGGCGGCCTCGTAGTGCGTCATGTACCGCTGGAACCAGGCGTCGGCCCGGGCATCGGTCAACTGCTCGCCGAGGAACACCCTTACGCGATCGCGGCGCTGGCCCTCGAAGGTCACCTCACCCGCCGAGAACCGCGCCCACTGCCGGTCGGTGATCTCACGCCAGTGGGCGAGGGCCTGCTCCACGGTGCCGTACCCGTCGAGCAGGCCCTCGGCGGCGAGATGCGCACCCATGCCGACGCGGTCCGCGGTCGTGTAGTCGAAGAGGGTGTCGTCGACGTCCCATACGACAGCTCTGATCGCCATGACTCCGACGGTACCCGCGGACCGGCTGGGGGTCCGGGGGTCAGCCCCCGAAGTACGCAGCGTCGAAGAGGGTGTCGTCCACGTCCCATACGACAGCTCTGATCACCATGGCACCGACGGTACCCCCGGACCGGCTGGGGGTCCGGGGGTCAGCCCCGGCCGAATGCTTGATCCGACGGTGACGCGGCAGTCCGTGACGTGTCTCTCAGTTGACCGTGGTCGTGCCGGTCAGGGTGAGGTTCGGGCCCTGGCCGTCGCGGGGTTCGGCGGTGAGGGTCCAGGTGTAGGTGCCGGGGGCCCGGGTGCCGTCCTGGCGGTAGCCGTCCCAGGAGGCGCGGACGGTGGCGGCGGTGGAGGTGCCGGTGAGGGTGCGGACGAGCGTGCCGGTGCCGGTGGTCAGGGTCAGGGTCCAGGTCGACGGCTTGCTGAGCTGCCAGACCGGCTTCCAGGGGTTGGACGTGGCCGGACCGCCCGCCACGGGGTCCGTCTGCGCCTCCATCTGTGCCAGGGGCGAGGTGGGGACGTTGGCGGTGACGAGCGCCACCTTGGCCGTGTCCGTGAGGTAAGCGACGTTGCCGCCGAAGCGGTCCACGGCCCACCGTCCGTTGCCGGCGCCGGTGTTCTGGTCGGTCGTGGGGAGCACGGCCACGGTGCGCGTGGTCGCCGTACCGGTGTGGAAGTCGGTGAGCAGCAGTTCGTGGGTGGTGCGGTTCTCGCGGACCAGGTAGCCGTCGGCGAGGCGGGCCGGGCCGGAGGGCACGGTGATCGCTCGGCCCGTGGCGCGGTCGTAGACGCCCGCCGGTCCCGCGGTGCCGCAGCTCCAGTACAGCCAGGTGTTCACGGCCTGGAGTTCGCTCGGGGTGCAGGGGGTGCCGGTGCTGACCGTGGCCACGTTCTTCTTCGCCTTGAGGTCGTAGGCGACGACCGTGCCCTGGGTGCTGCCCGGGGTCCACAGGCGCTGGCCCCAGAGGGCGGCGGCGGTGCGGGTGCGGTTCAGGATGATGGTTCCGGCGGCGGCCTTCGGGAAGTCGGCGACCTCCTGCACGCCGGCGGTGCCGCCGTTGTAGAGCGCGTAGCGGCCGGTGCCGGTGAGGAGGCGGCCGCCCGCGTCGCCGGTGGGCAGGTTGCGGATGGTGGTCGCGTCCTCGCCGACGACGTTCATGGACTCCTTGCCTGCGGAGTCGGTCCACAGGTAGGCGACCCGGCCGTCGCCGAGGGCCTCCATCTGCGGGCAGGCGGCGTCGCCGGCCAGGCACGGGGACGCGGGGGCCAGCGCGGGGCCGCGGCGGGTCTGGAGGGCGGTCGGGCGGCCCGTCGTGTCGAGCGGGATGGTGTAGAAGCCGTAGGCGCCGGTGTTGCCGGTGCTGCCGTACATCTGGAGTTCGCCGCCCGCGAGCGCCAGGCCGTCCGGACGGGTCTTCCAGGCCGGCACGTCGAGGACGTTCTTGCTGGTGACGTCGCCGTCGCCGGTGGGCGTGACGCGGTAGACGTGCCAGTCGACGCTGGACGGGCCCGCGGTGATGAGGAGGCCGCCGTCCGGGGTGATGCCGAAGTGGCCCTCCGCGCCGGGGAGGAGCGTCCGGGAGCTGTTGTCGGCGAGTGAGACGTCCCACAGGGCCGGGCCGACTCCCGCGGGCAGGAAGATCGGGTCGTTCTCGTCCTTGCTGATACCGGTGAGCAGGTGGTCGCCGACCACGGCCTGCGGGGTGCCGTAGTACTGGCCCGTGATGGTGCCGGGAGCGGTGCCCGGCTCCGAGTCCACCCGGATCGCCTTCTTGTCGGCGACCAGCCAGCGGTCGTTGAACAGGACCTTCGTGGGTGCCGCGGTCAGACCGGTCACATAGGGGCGCAGGGAGCCGTCCGCGAGGTCGACCAGGCCCACGCCGGTCGTGCCGTCCACGGTGTAGACGACGGCGGCGCGGCGCACCGAGCCGCCCGTGACGTACTTGGTGGGCTTGGCGCCGGCGGGCAGGCCGGTCACCGGGAGGTCGGTGGTGGTGCCGTCGGCGGCGGCGCGCAGGACGTGGGGTGCGCCCGAGCCGTCCTGGGTGAGGACGCTCCAGCCCGTGGCGGCCTCGTAGGTCTGGCCGTCCGGGATCTGCACGGTCGCGGTGGCACCGGTGGAGAGGTGCTTCTGCGTGACCGTGCTGCCGCTGCGGGTGTTGCTGACATCGTTGCCGGTGGCCAGGTCGTCGGGCCCGGCGTGCTGCGGCGGGGTGAAGTCCGGGTAGTCGACGGACGTCGTCGCGCCCGAGCCGCCCTCGGGCAGCCAGTACTGGAACCCGGACGCCCCGGACCACCGGTATTGCACCTCGGTCGGCACGGTCCTGCTCAACTGCACGGTCGCCACGGGTGTGTCGGCGCTCGGCGCGGCCTGCGCCTGTGTGGCGGACACCGCGCAGGACAGGGCCACCGCCCCGGTGAGCGCCGCCTCGGCAAATCTTCGTGAACGGGTCACGACCCCTCCCCCAAGTCACATGCTGAGCAGGATGAGCTTGCGCCTCACCTGTGAGGCGACCATGCAACGTCGGCCCGGGGATCGGGAGTTGCACGGAAGGGAGAACTCCGGGTGACAAGTCCGTGTACGGCAGGAGGGCGGCTTCCGTTGCGGAAGCCGCCCTCCTGTGAGTCACCGGGCCGGTGTCACCCTGCGGTGAGCCTGACCAGCGCCGCGTCGATGCGGGCCAGGGTCTTCTCCTTGCCCAGGATCTCCAGGGACTCGAACAGGGGCAGGCCGACCGTGCGGCCGGTGACGGCGACGCGGACCGGGGCCTGGGCCTTGCCGAGCTTGAGGCCGTGAGCCTCACCGGCGGCCAGGACGGCCTCCTTGAGGGACTCGGCGGAGGTCCAGTCGGCGGACTCCAGCTTCTCGCGGGCCGTGCGGAGGAGGGCGTCGGAGCCCTCCTTCATCGCCTTCGTCCAGGACGGCTCGTCGAAGACCGGCTCGGCGAGGAACAGGAAGTCGACGTTGTCCGTGATCTCCGAGAGGACCTTCAGGCGGGTCTGGGCGTGCGGGGCGACCGCCTGCCACTTGGCCTCGTCGAAGTCCTCCGGGGCCCAGGGGGCGAAGGGGGCCTTGAGCCAGGGGGCGCAGCGCTCCGTGAAGTCCTTCACATCCAGCAGGCGGATGTGGTCGGCGTTGATCGCCTCGCACTTCTTGAGGTCGAAGCGGGCCGGGTTGGGGTTCACGTCCGCGATGTCGAAGGCAGCCACCATCTCCTCGATGGTGAAGATGTCCTTGTCCGCGGAGAGCGACCAGCCCAGCAGGGACAGGTAGTTGAGCAGGCCCTCCGGGAGGAAGCCGCGCTCGCGGTAGAGGTTCAGCGAGGACTGCGGGTCGCGCTTCGAGAGCTTCTTGTTGCCCTCGCCCATGACGTACGGCAGGTGGCCGAAGTGCGGGACCTCCTTGGCGATGCCCAGCTCGATCAGCGCCTTGTAGAGGGCGATCTGGCGGGGGGTGGAGGAGAGCAGGTCCTCGCCGCGCAGGACGTGGGTGATCTCCATCAGGGCGTCGTCGACCGGGTTGACGAGCGTGTACAGCGGGGCGCCGTTCGCGCGCACGATGCCGTAGTCCGGGACGTTCTCCGGTGTGAAGGTCAGCTCGCCGCGGACCAGGTCCGTGAAGGTGATCGTCTCGTCGGGCATGCGGAAACGGACGATCGGGGTGCGGCCCTGGGCCTTGTACTCCTCGACCTGCGCGTCCGTGAGGTCGCGGCAGTGGCCGTCGTAGCCGGACGGCTTGCCGGCGGCGCGGGCGGCCTCACGGCGGGTGTCCAGCTCCTCCTGGGAGCAGTAACAGTGGTACGCGTGACCGGCGGCGAGGAGCTTCTGCGCGACGTCGGCGTAGAGGTCCATGCGCTGCGACTGGCGGTACGGCGCGTGCGGGCCGCCGACCTCGGGGCCCTCGTCCCAGTCGAAGCCCAGCCAGCGCATCGAGTCGAGCAACTGGTTGTACGACTCCTCGGAGTCGCGGGCGGCGTCGGTGTCCTCGATGCGGAAGACCAGGGTGCCCTGGTGGTGCCGGGCGAACGCCCAGTTGAACAGGGCGGTGCGGACCAGGCCCACATGGGGGTTACCGGTGGGCGAGGGGCAGAAACGGACGCGTACGGGGGAGCCGGGTGCGCTAGCCACGCTTGACAACCTTGTTGGTGAGAGTGCCGATGCCTTCGATGGTGACGGCGACCTCGTCGCCGACGGTGAGCGGTCCGACGCCTGCCGGGGTGCCCGTGAGGATCACGTCGCCGGGGAGCAGCGTCATGGCCTCGGAGATGTTGACGATCAGATCCTCGATGGAGTGGATCATCTCGCTGGTGCGGCCGAGCTGGCGTTGTTCGCCGTTGACCGTGAGCTGGACGGTCAGGTCGGACGCGGTGGCGAGGTCGAGGTCGGTCTCCACCCAGGGGCCGAGCGGGCAGGAGGTGTCGAAGCCCTTGGCCCTGGCCCACTGCTTCTCGCGCTTCTGCACGTCGCGGGCGGTGACGTCGTTGGCGCAGGTGTAGCCGAAGATCAC
Organism: Streptomyces sp. NRRL S-646; assembly: GCF_000720765.1. Lineage (GTDB taxonomy): Bacteria > Actinomycetota > Actinomycetes > Streptomycetales > Streptomycetaceae > Streptomyces. The sequence goes on along the minus strand of NZ_JODC01000014.1, from coordinate 120,058 downwards.
GTCCGCCACGCGCTCGCGCGGGACCTCGCGGCACATGCGGCCGATGACGACGGCCAGTTCGGCCTCGTGGTGCAGTTCCTCGGAGAAGGGCGGGTACTGGATCTCGTCGCCGGGGCCGATCACCGAGGTGGAGGGCTTGAAGAAGGCGAACGGGGCGTCGGGCACCTCGTTGCCGAGTTCGCGCGCGTGCTCGGCGTAGTTGCGGCCGAAGGCCACGACCTTGTTGGGGAGCACAGGGGGCAGCAGCCTGACCTTGCTGACCGGCACCTTCGTACCGGAGAGCTCGAAGTCCGCGAACGGGATGCCCTTGATGATGTCGAGGACGAGCTCGTCCGGCTTGTCGCCCTCGACCGCGCCGAAGGCGACGTTCCCGTCGATGGAGAACCTGGCGATGCGCACGGGATCCTGCGCCCCTCACTTGAGCCGGCTGGAGTCTGACGCTCCAGGCTAACGCGGTGAGAGGGCTGCGCCGCGCGTATTTGAGGCGTGCGCTGCCGCGGTGAGTGATCTACGGCCGGTGCGCGTACTACTGCGCGACGGAGGCCGTGGCGGGGACCTCCACCAGGATGGTGCGACGGGGATTGGCGGTCTGGGTGGGGAGATCGACGGAGTGCTCCGGCTGCTGCGGCGTCTGCAGTGCGTCGGCGTCCTCGAGGTGCGCCAGCGTCGTGCGCCGCGGGTTGGCTATGTTGCGGAACATCATCGTGGTCTTCACTGTTGTACGTGACCTTGTCGTCTACGGGCGCCCGGCCGGGCCCTCGGGCCCCTCGCGCAGGCGCGGTTGTCAAAGTGTTACATCCTGTAAAGCGTCAGGCTAAACATTCAATTCCCTTCCCAAGACGTGAAGACCCCATGATCAGCATGTGAGTTTGCTCACGACGCGACAGGCAAAACGGTCAATTCAGGCCCGCTATTGACCCCCGCGAAACGGACATTGCCCCCCTGAAGCCATCATTCCGCTCCTGATCATGGCGACTGGGACACCGCTCCCACATGGATGACTCGCCCGCATAAGTCCGTTATGGACGAGATCACTTTCTACGTCCGGTAATCCTCCACTCACGTGCAGTCACGTGCGTCACGGCATAGTGCTCGGCCCTTGTTGGAGATCCGGCACTGTGCTGGAATTCCACGGACCGCCGCAGGATCGAGCCGGCGCACAGGGGGCGCAACGAGCGCCGCGTTGCGGCGAGAAGGGGGAGCCAGCGCCGGTCACTTCACGACCACATGGGGGCGCATTCAGGGCGCCGCCTAAAAACGCCGACACCGTGTCTTTCCGTTCACGCGGAGGGGCGCCTGGTCCAGAGGTTGCGACGCTAGTGCAGGGACGTTTCAAGAGGGATGGCAGTGCTTCGGCGGAGCCGGAGCCGCACGGCGGGACTGGCCCCAATGCCGGCAGTTCCTCGCCCCAGCACGCCCAGAACCCGGGCCCGGCACCGTCCGGCGACGGCGGAGAGCGCTCCGGGCGCCCCGGCGCGTCGGCACCTCCCGGGTCCCCCGGCGCCGCCGCACCGGCGGTCAAGCCGCCCAAGGGCCCGAGCGGTCCGGGATCCCGCGTGGCACTGCGCAACTGGCGCATCTCCACGCGCCTGGTGTCGCTGCTCGCGCTCCCCGTGGTGGCGGCCACCTCGCTGGGCGCGCTGCGCATCAGCGACAACATGGACGACATCCAGCAGCTCGACAACATGAAGCTGCTGACGGACATGACCAAGCAGGCCACCGAGCTGGCCGACGCGCTCCAGAAGGAGCGCGACCTGTCCTCCGGTCCGCTGGCGCACGGCTCCAGGGCGAGCGACTACACGGTCAAGGGCTACCGGGACAAGACGGACCGGGCCAAGACCAACTTCATCGACGCGGCCGAGGAGATCGACACCTCCAACAAGGACGGCTCACTCCAGGGCGTCCGCGAGAGCCTCGTCGGCGTGGTCGGCGACCTCGAACAGCTGTCGAAGATCCGCTCCAGCGCCTACCAGGCCAAGAACAACTCGACCCAGACGGTCGAGGCCTACCACCGTCTGGTCACGCACCTGCTGGACCTCTCCCAGGACATGGCCGAGGCCACCAGCAACCCCGAGATGATCCAGCGCACCCGCGCCCTGGCGTCCTTCTCCTCCGCCAAGGAGTACGCGTCGATGCAGCGCGCCGTTCTGGCGGCGGCGCTCCCCGCGAACAACACCGTGGTCGGCGACCTCTCGGAGAACGACCGGCTGTACGCGCAGTCGGCGCTGGAGAGCCAGAAGTCCGAGCTGCGCAGCTTCCGGAGCATCTACGGCACCGACAAGGCCACCGCTCTCCTCAAGCCCATCGAGGAGAACAACACGACGATCACGGCCAGCGACAAGTACGCCAGCCGTGCCCTCGCCTCCCAGAACGCCCTGGACGACCTGCCGAAGCGCTCGTACCAGGACTGGGTGGACGACAGCTCGACCAAGATCGAGCAGATGAAGAAGATCGAGCACACGCTGCTCGAGGACATGGAGCAGAAGGCCCGCGAGCTGCGTGCAGCCTCCGAGCGCGAGGCGATCATCTCCGGTGCGCTGATCCTGCTCGTGCTCGGCGTCTCCCTCGTCGGCGCCTTCGTCATCGCCCGCTCCATGATCCGCTCCCTGCGCCGCCTGCAGGAGACCGCCAACAAGGTCGCCCAGGACCGGCTGCCCGAGCTGGTCAAGCAGCTGTCCGAGTCGGACCCGCAGGACGTCGACACCTCCGTCGAGTCGGTCGGTGTGCACTCCCGGGACGAGATCGGCCAGGTGGCCGCGGCCTTCGACGACGTGCACCGCGAGGCGGTCCGCCTCGCCGCCGAGCAGGCCCTGCTGCGAGGCAACGTCAACGCGATGTTCACCAACCTCTCGCGCCGCTCCCAGGGCCTCATCCAGCGCCAGCTGTCGCTGATCTCCGAGCTCGAGTCCCGTGAGGCCGACCCGGACCAGCTGTCCTCGCTGTTCAAGCTGGACCACCTCGCGACGCGTATGCGCCGTAACGGTGAAAACCTTCTCGTCCTCGCGGGTGAGGAGCCCGGCCGTCGCTGGACCCGCCCGGTCCCGCTGGTCGACGTGCTCCGCGCCGCCGCGTCCGAGGTGGAGCAGTACGAGCGCATCGAGCTGGCCGCCGTGCCGACGACCGAGGTCGCCGGCCGCGTGGTCAACGACCTCGTGCACCTCCTCGCCGAGCTGCTCGAGAACGCGACCTCGTTCTCCTCGCCGCAGACCAAGGTCAAGGTCACCGGTCACGCGCTGCCCGACGGCCGCGTGCTGATCGAGATCCACGACACCGGTATCGGTCTCTCCCCCGAGGACCTCGCGGCGATCAACGAGCGGCTCGCCTCGCCGCCCACCGTGGACGTCTCGGTCTCCCGCCGCATGGGTCTGTTCGTGGTCGGCCGGCTGTCGCAGCGCCACGGCATCCGTATCCAGCTGCGCCCGTCCGACTCCGGTGGTACGACCGCGCTGGTCATGCTGCCCGTCGATGTCGCCCAGGGCGGCAAGAAGCCCGCTCCGGGCAAGCCCGGCCAGGGCGGTCCCGGTGTCTCCGGCGGTCCGGCCGCCGCGCAGGCCGCCGCAGGTGTGGCCGCCGCACGGCGCCAGGCCGGTGCCGGTGCGCCCGGTGGTGGCGCCCTCGGTGCCGGTGCCTCCGGTGGTGGTCTGCTCGGTGCCGGTCAGGGCCCGCGGGCCGCGCTGCCGGGTGCCGGCGACGGCCGTCCGGGTGTGCCCGGCGGACCGCGTGGACCGCAGTCTCCGGCAGCCCCGCCGCAGGGCCGGCCGGCTCCCGCGGGTGCGGGCGCCGGGTTCGGTCAGGCGCCTGGTGCGCCGCAGGGCCTGCAGGCCGCGGGCATGGGGCAGGACAGCTTCGGCGGCGCTCGTGGCGCCGTACCGCCGCAGTCCCCCAGCAACGCCGACGCCGGCAAGGAGCAGGGCCGCGGCCGACGTGGCCGTCAGCCGCAGCTGCCGGGCCGTGGCGGTCCGCGTGCCGAGCTGCCGGGCGGCAACCCGCAGTCCAGGCCGAGCTGGAGTGACGAGAACGCGCAGCCGCCAGTGCCGCGTGACTCGCTCGACACCCCGCGCGGCCACGACGAGACCTCCCGGATGCCGCGCATCGACTCGACGTCCGAGATGCCGGCGATCCCGCGGTCCGACGACCGTCAGGGCGCCGGTTCCACCTCGGAATTCGCGCGCCCCGACTTCGGCGCCCCGGCGCCGGGCAACCCGCAGCACACCGGCCAGTTCGCCGCCCAGGACTTCGGGGCGCAGCAGCCGAGCAGCAACGGTTCGCAGAACACGGGCCAGTTCGTCCGCTCGGACGTCTTCGGCGCTCCGTCCGGCCAGAACGGGCGAGGCGGCCAGAGCAACCTGAACAACCCGAACAACCCCGCAAACACGGGACAGTTCGCGAGTCCGCAGGCGTACGACGGCAGCTCCACGGGCCAGTTCGCCACGCCGGGCTACGACAACGGCTCCACCGGGCAGCACTCCCTGCCGGGCCGTCAGAACCCCGGTGACCCAGGGCAGTTCGAGCGTCCGCAGCCGGGTGGCGACTTCGGTGCTCCGAGGCCGCCGGCCCCGCAGCATCCGCAGCAGCGGCCCGTCCGCCAGGAGCCCGAGGCACTGCCGCCGGCGCCGGGCCCGGGTGATGGTCGTACGCCCCTGTACGACACTCTGGAGACCAACTGGTTCCACGGCAGCCAGCAGGGCGGTCAGCAGAGCAACGGCTCCGCACCGGCCCCGCAGCAGCCGCAGGCTCCGGCCGCCCCTGCCGCTCCCGCGGCCCCGCAGCACTCTGCGGCTTCACAGCGTCCCGCCACCTCTTCCTGGCGCACCTCCCCGAACGACGATCTCGTCCGGCAGGCGGAGCGTGTCAGGCAGCCGGCGGCGGGCGGCGTCACCACCTCCGGCCTGCCGCGCCGGGTGCCCCGGGCGAACCTCGTTCCGGGCACGGCTCAGCAGCAACAGCACCAAGCCGGTCCGCAGGTCTCGCGTGCGCCTGACGACGTACGCGGCCGGCTGACCAATCTCCGTCGGGGCATCGCGCAGGGTCGCCAGGCCGGTACCGGTCAGACCGGCAGTTTCCCGAGCCCCACTCACCAGCAGGAGCGTTAGTTGAGCCAGATGAGCCAGGCGGCACAGAACCTCAACTGGTTGATCACCAACTTCGTGGACAACACCCCCGGTGTGTCCCACACCGTCGTCGTCTCCGCCGACGGTCTCCTTCTGGCGATGTCGGAAGGCTTCCCCCGCGACCGCGCCGATCAGCTGGCGGCCGTCGCGTCCGGGCTCACCTCGCTGACGGCCGGGGCCTCCCGGATCTTCGAGGGCGGCAACGTGGCGCAGACGGTCGTCGAGATGGAGCGGGGTTTCCTGTTCCTGATGTCCGTCTCGGACGGTTCGTCCCTGGCCGTGCTCGCGCACCCCGAGTGCGACATCGGCCTGGTCGGCTACGAGATGGCGCTGCTCGTCGACCGGGCAGGTGCGGTCCTCACACCGGACCTGCGCGCCGAACTTCAGGGCAGTCTGCTGCACTGACCCGCCCAGGATCCACCCCCGTCACCACATCACCGTCCGGCCGCCACAATCCCCCCACGGCCACTAAGACGGCCAGCCCGACCGACTTGCTGTCCCGCCCGGAGGATTCATGACCCCGCCCACCGCCTCTCATGATCCGTACGCGGAGCCGTACGAGGATGAGGGCGACCAGCCACTGGTACGTCCGTACGCGATGACCGGTGGCCGGACGCGGCCGCGCTATCAGCTAGCCATCGAGGCGCTGATCAGCACCACGGCCGACCCGGCAGCACTCATGGGGCTGCTCCCGGAGCACCAGCGCATCTGCCACCTGTGCCGTGAGGTGAAGTCGGTGGCGGAGGTGTCGGCGCTTCTGTCCATGCCGCTGGGCGTGGCCCGGATCCTTGTCGCGGACCTGGCCGAGGCCGGGCTCGTCGCCATCCACCAGCCTGGTGGCGACGAGACGACCGGTGCGCCGGACGTGACACTGCTCGAAAGGGTGCTCAGTGGACTTCGCAAGCTCTGAACCGAGTCGTGCCACCACCTCCGCCAAGATCGTGGTGGCGGGCGGCTTCGGCGTGGGCAAGACCACGTTCGTCGGCGCCGTCTCGGAGATCAACCCGCTGCGTACCGAGGCCGTGATGACGTCCGCGTCCGCGGGCATCGACGACCTCACGCACACCGGGGACAAGACCACCACCACGGTGGCCATGGACTTCGGCCGTATCACCCTGGACCAGGACCTGATCCTGTACCTCTTCGGTACGCCGGGCCAGGACCGGTTCTGGTTCATGTGGGACGATCTGGTACGCGGTGCGATCGGCGCGGTGGTGCTCGTGGACACCCGGCGCCTGGCGGACTGCTTCCCCGCGGTCGACTACTTCGAGAACAGCGGCCTGCCCTTCGTCGTCGCGCTGAACGGCTTCGACGGGCACCAGCCGTACGCTCCCGAGGAGGTGCGCGAGGCTCTGCAGATCGGTCCGGACACCCCGATCATCACGACGGACGCCCGGCACCGCGGGGATGCCAAGAGCGCGCTGATCACCCTGGTCGAGCACGCTCTCATGGCACGACTGAGGTAACACCCAAATCAGGCATGCCATACGGCAGTTGTCGTAGACGCACCGGAGCCGGCTGTGGCCTTTGACACGGTCGGCCCCAGTGTTCATAACGTTTCGGCAGAGGAATCGGGTGGCACGGCCACGCGTCGTTGCCAATCGGTCTCGCTGCGCTCACATCAGCCCCGTCTTTTGACGGGGCTCGCTCTTTATGACCGATTTATCTGGGGCTTACATCACACGGAATCCCCGCTTTCCACTGTTTGGAAGAGCGCAGGTCGTCGTGCTGGAATGCCTGAACTGCCCAATAGTCAAAGACGTACTCAGTAGTACTGCGTACTCAGTGGCGTACTGGGCTCTGAGACACTGCGGCACAACGTTGGTGCCCGCCGCCGAGAGGTTGTTGGTCGAGTGAGGCGAAGCAAGAACGGTCCCGAGCCGTCGGCCCGGGGCAACTTCACCCCGCCGCCGCGCGGAGCGGCGCCCGCCCCTGTGCCCGGTTCGGAACCGACGGCCGTACCCGCTCCGAGCGGCGGCCGTTTCTCCCCCCGCAACTGGCGGGTGCCGACCCGGCTGAACGCCATCCTGCTCATACCCGTGACGGTCGGACTCGTCATGGGCGGCTTCCAGGTGAAGAGCTCGATCGACACCTGGCAGGAGGCGCAGGACGCGGAGAACACCGCACGGCTGGTGCGGGCCTCCCTGACCTATGCCAACGCGGTGAACAACGAACGCGACATCACCGCGGAACCGCTGCTCAAGGGCAAGAGCGCGACCGCCAAGGACAAGGCGACCATCGCCGCGGCCCGCAAGGCCACCGACGAGGCGGCCGACGGCTTCGACGCGGCGGCGCAGAACATGCCGCAGAAGAGCGGCCTGCTGCGCCGCCTCAAGCTGTTCCGCCAGGCCGAGCCGCAGCTGGCCACCCTGCGCGCGATCGCGTACTCCTCCAAGTCCCGCGGAGTGGAGACCGAGGAGGGCTACGTCGCCGTCGCCCACCCCCTGATGGAGTTCGCCAACGAGCTGGGCCTGGGCACGGGCAACATCACCAGCTACGGCCGGACCGTCTACGCCATCTCGCTGACCCAGGCCGCCCTGTCGCTGGAGCGGTCGATCGGCACGCACCTGCTGGTCAGCCCCGGCCCCAAGAAGGAAGACCTCGCCAAGCAGCGCGTGGCTCTCTCCTCGTACGCCTACCTCGAGGGCATCGCCATCGAGGAGTACAAGGCGGGCGGCACCGAGGCGGACGCGCAGAAGCTCGTCGACCTCGAGGCGAAGGCCAAGGCCGAGGGCGTGGCGCAGGCCAAGGAGGCCGCCGCGCAGGCAGCGGCCGGCAACCAGACCTATGTGCCACCGCCGTCCAACCCGACCGCCATGGTCGTGGCCCTCTCGTCACTGCAGACCACCGACGCCGGCGCCCGCGCCGCACTCGCCACGCAGGGCATCACCTTCCAGAACTGGTGGGGGGTCACCACCCTCCGCGCCAACGTCTACCGGCAGATCCAGTCGGACATGGCCGACAAGGCCGTGAACGAGGCCTCGGACATCGCCGACAACGCCAAGCGTGACGCCCTCATCACCGGTGCCGCCGTCGTCGTCGCCCTGCTCCTGGCGTTCATCCTGGCCGGTGCCGTGGCCCGCCAGATGTCCCGCTCGATGCGCCAGCTGCGCAACGCCGCCTTCGGCATCGCCGAGCAGCGTCTGCCGATGCTGGTCGACCAGCTCTCGCGCACCGACCCGGGCCGTGTGGACACCCGCGTCCAGCCCATCCCGATCAACACCCGCGACGAGATCGGCGAGGTCGCCCGCGCCTTCGACCAGGTCCACCGCGAGGCGGTCCGGCTCGCCGCCGAGCAGGCCCTGCTGCGTGGCAACATCAACGCGATCTTCACCAACCTCTCGCGCCGCAACCAGTCGCTGATCGAGGGCCAGCTGACCCTGATCACCGACCTGGAGAACAACGAGGCCGACCCGGACCAGCTGGAGAACCTCTTCCGCCTCGACCACCTCGCGACCCGTATGCGCCGCAACGGCGAGAACCTCCTGGTCCTCGCCGGCGAGGAGCCCGGCCGCCGCTGGGACCAGCCGGTCCCGCTGGTCGACGTGCTGCGCGCCGCCTCCTCCGAGGTGGAGCAGTACGAGCGCATCGAGCTCTCCGGCGTCCCGGAGGCCGAGATCCACGGCCGCGCGGTCACCGACCTCGTGCACCTGCTCGCCGAGCTGCTGGAGAACGCGACGACGTTCTCCTCCCCGCAGACCAAGGTCCGCGTCACCGCGACCCGTCTTCCGGACGGCCGCATCATGATCGAGATCCACGACAAGGGCATCGGCCTGACCGCCGAGGACTTCGCGGACATCAACCACAAGCTCGCGAACCCGCCCACCGTCGACGCGGCGATATCCCAGCGCATGGGGCTCTTCGTGGTCGGCCGGCTGTCCGACCGGCACGGCATCCGCGTCCAGCTGCGCCCCTCCGGCGAGCAGGCCGGCACGACCTCGCTGGTCATGCTGCCCGACGCGATCACCCACGGCGGTGGCGGCGAGCAGCAGCCGCGCGACGAGTTCACGGTCTCGCAGATCATCCCGGAGCAGAGCTACCAGGGTGAGGACTTCAACAACGGCCTGCCGATGCGCACAGCCGCGGAACTCGGCTTCGACGACAGCCGCTACTCCGAGATCCCGGACGACATACGCGAGCTGGACCCCGTCGGCCGCTCACTGATGCGTGAGGAGCGCCGTGCGGCCCTGGAGGCCCAGCACGGCGACCAGCCGGCCCAGGAGTCCCCCGAGACCCCGTACGCCGACGCGTTCGACCAGCAGTCCTACGACAACGGCCGCGGCGGCTTCCCCGAGCAGCAGCCCGGCGGCTACGACCCGCGCCCGGCATACGACGAGCCGCAGCAGACTCCGTACGAGGAGCAGCAGCGCCCCGCGTATGACGAGCCGGCCCCGCGCCCGTCGTACGACGAGCCGTACTACGCGCCGAACGGCGGACTCCCGCAGAACGACACGTTCTCGTCGAACGGCGGCTACCCCGAGCCCTCGTATGCGGAGCCCGTCCGCGAGGAGCCCCCGGCCGCCCGTCCCTCCGCCCCGGAGTCCTTCCCGGCCTTCCAGGAGCGCCGCCACCAGGACGACTGGCCGCAGCAGGACAGCTACCAGAACGGCTACTCGTCCGAGTACGCTCCGGAAGCGGAATCTGCGCAGGCCGCTGACGTGAGCGAGGGTGACCGCGTAGGCTTCGACCGTCCGGGACCGGCCTCTTCCGCCGCCCACGCGCTGACCGACGCCGGACTGCCCCGCCGCGGATCGTTCGGAGGCGGTGCGAACGGCACGAGCGCTGCGAGCGGTTCCAACGGCGCGCGACACGTGAGCCAGGAGGCGCCGGCCCCCAAGCCGGAGAACAACGGCAACGGCAACGGCACCGGCGACTGGCGTTCGGCGAACGACGACCGCTGGCAGCAGGCCGCACAGCTCCGGAAGCCCAAGGCGGGCGGGGTCACCTCCTCCGGCCTGCCGCGGCGGGTGCCCAAGGCCAACCTGGTCGAGGGAGCCGCCGAGACCACCCCCCAGGGCGGCCCACAGGTCTCCCGCGCTCCGGAGGACGTCCGGGGCAGGCTGAGCAACCTGCGTCGGGGCGTCCAGCGCGGACGCAACGCGAGCAGTGAAACGAACGGTCAGGGCTTCGGTCCTGACAGCACCTACAACCAGGAGCGTTAGTGTGAGCCCGATGAGCCAGGCGGCACAGAACCTGAACTGGTTGATCACCAATTTCGTGGACAACACCCCGGGGGTGTCCCACACCGTGGTGGTCTCCGCCGATGGACTCCTTCTGGCGATGTCCGAAGGGTTTCCGCGCGACCGCGCCGACCAGCTGGCGGCCGTTGCGTCGGGTCTGACCTCGCTGACCGCCGGTGCCTCGCGCATCTTCGAGGGCGGCAGCGTGAACCAGACGGTTGTGGAGATGGAGCGGGGATTCCTCTTCATCATGTCCGTATCCGACGGTTCCTCGCTCGCGGTGCTGGCCCACCCCGAGGCGGACATCGGCCTCATCGGGTACGAGATGGCTCTTCTGGTGGACCGTGCCGGTACGGTCCTCACACCGGATCTTCGTGCGGAGCTCCAGGGCAGCCTGCTCAACTGACAAACAGACGGTGCGTTTTGGCGTCCCGGGGCCGTAAGGTTTCGGGACGCGGCTCCACAGGGATTGGGTGCCCGGCACGGTCGGAGGAGGAGAAGAGAGTGGCAACACCCCCAGGCGGTTCGAATTCGGGCAACTGGTCGTACGGCCCTGCCCAGGGCCAGGGCGGCGGTTCCCAGAACCCGAACCGCTACAACTTCCCCTCCACCCCGAGCCAGCGGCGTCAGCACCCGTATGCGCCCCAGGGTCCGCAGGGCCCCGGTCCGTCGCCGTACGACCAGCCGCCGGCGCCGCGCATCCAGCCCGTGCAGCCGCAGCGACGTGCTCCTGAGCCGGCCCCTGCAGGGTCGTCGAACAACCCCTTGGTGCGTCCGTACGCCATGACCGGCGGCCGGACGCGCCCGCGCTACCAGCTCGCCATCGAGGCGCTGGTGCACACCACCGCGCAGCCGCACCAGATGCAGGGCCAACTGCCCGAGCATCAGCGGATCTGCAACCTCTGCCGCGAGATCAAGTCGGTGGCGGAAATCTCCGCCCTCCTGACGATCCCTCTCGGCGTGGCCAGGATCCTCGTCGCCGACTTGGCGGAGGCGGGACTGGTCGCCATCCATCAGCCCGGCGGCGACGAGAACGCCGGCGGCCAGCCAGACGTGACACTGCTCGAAAGGGTGCTCAGTGGACTTCGCAAGCTCTAGCGGCGGTCCTTCCCGCTCCACCACCTCAGCGAAGATCGTGGTGGCGGGTGGCTTCGGCGTGGGCAAGACCACGTTCGTCGGGGCCGTCTCGGAGATCAACCCGCTGCGTACCGAGGCCGTCATGACGTCTGCTTCGGCAGGCATCGACGACCTCACCCACACCGGGGACAAGACCACCACCACGGTGGCCATGGACTTCGGCCGTATCACCCTGGACCAGGACCTGATCCTGTACCTGTTCGGCACCCCCGGTCAGGACCGCTTCTGGTTCATGTGGGACGACCTGGTGCGGGGCGCCATCGGCGCGATCGTGCTGGTCGACACCCGCCGTCTCGCCGACTGCTTCCCTGCGGTCGACTACTTCGAGAACAGCGGTCTGCCCTTCGTGATCGCCCTGAACGGCTTCGACGGCAACCAGCCGTACAACCCGGACGAGGTCCGGGAAGCTCTGCAGATTGGGCCTGACACCCCGATCATTACGACGGATGCCCGTCATCGGGCCGATGCCAAGTCGGCTCTCATCACGCTCGTGGAGCATGCGTTGATGGCCCGCCTGCGGTAGTGGTTCTTGCGGTTACTGGGCTGCCTCGGACGGTTGATTGCCGTCTGCGGCAGCCCAGTGGCTTGTCGCGACCACGCGGCGGAGCCGCAGATCGATACGGCCCCGCGCCCCTAAAGACCAAAAGCCGAAGGGCCCCCTCTCTCGCGAGAGGGGGCCCTTCGGCTTCGTACGCGCTCAGTGCCAGCTGTGCGGGGCCCTGAAGCCGGGCTCGCGCTCCAGGCGGCGCCAGCCGGCCTTGGGGCGGCCTCGGTGGGCCTGGACGTCCTCCGACGGGGCGGCCGCGGCGCGGGCCAGGAGGACAGCCGTGATGGCGGCGACTTCCTCGGGCTCGGCGTGGCCCTTCTCGACACGAATGTCAGGGGTGTTCATAGGGCTCAGTCTCCGTGAGAGAGGTTTCCGCGAGGGTGTCGCGGAGGGTCCGCTGGGTTACTGCGGGGGGTTGCCGTGCTTGCGGGACGGCAGATCGGCGTGCTTGGTCTGCAGCATCGCCAGGGAGCGGATCAGGATCTCGCGGGTTTCGGCCGGGTCGATGACGTCGTCGACCAGGCCGCGCTCGGCCGCGTAGTACGGGTGCATCAGCTCGGACTTGTACTCCTTGACCATGCGGGCCCGCATGGCCTCGGGGTCCTCGGCCTCTGCGATCTGTCGCCGGAAGATGACGTTGGCGGCCCCTTCGGCGCCCATCACGGCGATCTCGTTCGTCGGCCAGGCATAGGTGAGGTCGGCACCGATGGACTGGCTGTCCATGACGATGTAGGCACCTCCGTACGCCTTGCGCAGGATCAGCGAAATCCTCGGCACGGTCGCGTTGCAGTAGGCGTAGAGGAGCTTCGCGCCGTGACGGATGATTCCGCCGTGCTCCTGGTCGACACCGGGGAGGAACCCCGGGACGTCCAGGAAGGTGACGATCGGGATGTTAAAAGCGTCACACATCTGGACGAAACGCGCAGCTTTTTCCGATGCCTCGATGTCCAGGACGCCGGCCAGGGTCTGCGGCTGGTTGGCGACGATGCCCACCACCTGGCCGTCCAGGCGGCCCAGCGCGCAGATGATGTTGCGCGCCCAGCGCTCGTGTACCTCCAGGTACTCGCCGTCGTCGACGATCTCCTCGATCACCTTGGCCATGTCGTACGGCCGGTTGCCGTCCGCCGGGACCAGGTCGAGCAGCACGTCGCTGCGGCGGTCCGCCGCGTCCGTGGACTCCACCCGCGGCGGGTTCTCCCGGTTGTTCTGCGGGAGCAGCGAGAGGAGGTAGCGGACCTCGGCGATGCAGGTCTCCTCGTCGTCGTAGGCGAAGTGGCAGACGCCGGAGGTCTCCGCGTGGACGTCCGCGCCGCCCAGGCCGTTCTGGGTGATCTCCTCGCCCGTCACCGCCTTGACCACGTCCGGGCCGGTGATGAACATCTGCGAGGTCTCGCGGACCATGAACACAAAGTCGGTGAGGGCGGGGCTGTAGGCCGCGCCGCCGGCGCACGGGCCGAGCATCACCGAGATCTGCGGGATGACACCGGAGGCCTTGGTGTTGCGCTGGAAGATGCCGCCGTAGCCGGCGAGGGCCGAGACGCCCTCCTGGATGCGGGCGCCGGCGCCGTCGTTCAGGGACACCAGGGGCGCACCGGCCGCGATGGCCATGTCCATGATCTTGTGGATCTTGGTGGCGTGGGCCTCGCCCAGCGCGCCGCCGAAGATGCGGAAGTCATGGGCGTAGACGAAGACCGTGCGGCCCTCCACCGTGCCCCAGCCGGTGATCACACCGTCCGTGTACGGCTTCTTCGCCTCCAGGCCGAAGCCGACCGCGCGGTGCCGGCGCAGCTGCTCGACCTCCTGGAAGGACCCCGGGTCGAGGAGCAGCTCGATGCGCTCCCGGCCGGTCAGCTTGCCCTTGGCGTGCTGCGCCTCGGTCGCCTTCTCACTCGGGCCGGCCAGCGCCTGCGCACGGATCTCGTGCAGCTCGGCCACTCGCCCGCGCGCATCCGTCGGCTCACCCGGCGCCTCATCCAAAACGGTCATGTAGTGACCTTACGAAGCCCACCCAAGAAAGCGAGCCGTCGACTCCTCACAGTCTCCGGCCCGTTTTCCTGGTGCCACTGAACAGAACCCCGGCGGCATGCAGGCTTTCCGACTGCTCAGAGGGCGTCCGGCTTGTAGGGGTCACACAAAGCCGTCAGCTGAGAGTCAGCTCACAACGATGAGTCGCGCATGACACGCCTGGGGTAATCCGGAGCGTCGTACGGCGGCCGGTGCACAGGACTTCGACGGTGTCGTCGGCCCGCACCACCCCGCGTACCGGGTGGTTCCAGGTGATCTCGAACGGCTCGCCCGTTCGGGGTGGCTCGCTCACGCAGAGGGTAGCGGTCCGGGCGTGGTGGCGTACGAGGACGCTCGCGGCCGCGGAGGCGGCCAATGGGTCCGCCGCGCCGGGGCCCCAGAAGTTGGCGGCCGTCAGGCCGAGTGAGGGGACGTGGACAGCCTGGCAGGTGCCGTCGTTGGCGAGGAGTGACAGCCAGTGGAGGTCGGCGGCACGGGAGGCGACGGCACGGCGGGAGGCGCCGGGCATGAGGACGTAGACGTAGGTGGCGTCGGTCGGGTCCGTGCCGTGGTCGAGCCAGAGGGTCTGCCAGCGGCGGGTGGCCCGCTGGGTGGTGCTGGTGGTGTTGATGTCGGACCAGGCGCCCGTGCGGTCCTCACGGAGGGTGTGCAGTTCGCCGCCGGGGACGACCCAGCCGCCGTGGTCCTCCAGATGGGCCCAGCCCCTCCCCCGTACGAACTCCTGCGCCCCGCCCTCCCCCAGGTTGCGGTTGTCGACGACGGTCTCGACGGAGACCCCGTCGGTGCAGGTGATCCCGGCACCCAGGCAGATCACCGCGTCCTCGACGCAGAACCACGACTTGCGGGCCTGGAGCGTCGAACCGAGGCCCTTGAGGTGCTGGCCGACGGCCGCGTACTCGCCGTCCGTCGTGCCGCCGACCCAGCGCACGTCCGGCTTGGGTGCGCCCCATTCGCCGCCCGCCCTGTCGGCCAGCGGAAGGGTGGAGACGGTGGTGCCCGGGAGGCGGTACCAGTCGACGGTCGGCCAGAACCAGTCCGTGTACTGGTCACTCCGCCCCTTCGGCCACCAGTAGAGCATTCCGGCGCCCGTGTGCCAGCCGCGCGGGTTCTCGCCGTTGCCGCACTCGTAGTACGTGATGCGGTCGCTGCACATGGCGATGCTCGCCGTGAAGCCGGAGCCGCGGTGGACGGCGCGGTCCATCGCCGGGAAGAGACGGTGGCCGACGAGTTCGGGGGCGGCCGGGACCTGCGCGTCGGCGACCGCGTGCAGCCGGGCCAGGTCGGCGACGTCGAACTGACGTGCCGTCAGGATCGGTGTCACGGTGTCCCGTTCGATCCAGCCCTTGATGTACGAGTACCAGCGCTCGCGTTCCGCCGTGCTCGCTCCGCCGGCCAGCAGGGCGACGGCCGCGATGATCCCCTGCCCGTGGAAGTGGTCGCTGCGCATGACCTGGCGGTCGTCGCTCTTGAGATAACCCCGGCTGATCGCACGGCCGTTGACGGCGTCCATCACCAACCCGTCGTGGATCAGGGGTGCGTAGGCGTGCTCGACGCTGTCGAGGACGAGCTGCCGGTCGGGGTCGGTCACCTCCCATGCGGATCCCGCGAGCAGTGTGAAGAGGCGGCCGAGGCCGTCGAGCATGACCTGTCCGTACGTTCCCGAGTAGGCGACCCAGGTGTGCTGCAGGAACGAGCCGTCCGCGTACAGCCCGTCCCCCTTCGTGACGTACGGGAAGACCGGGGAGAGGGCGTCCCGGGCGAGGGCGAGCTTGGCGTCCGCGCGGCCCAGGATGCCGCGCAGGGCGACCGAGCGGCACAGGTCGACGCGGTTGGCGCCGGTGGAGGTGCCGGAGTAGTCGGTGAGCATCGCCTCGGGGATGAAGTGGTCCACGGCGGCGCAGGCCGCTTCCCGCCGGGCGTCGGTGAGGTCGTCGTACAGGACGGTCGCGATGTCCATCAGCAGGCGGGGGCTGCCGATCTGCCATTCCCACCAGTTGCCGTAGCGGGTGGTGGAGGGGTTGTAGACGGTGGCGGAGAGGTGGTCGAGGCCGCGCAGGACGTCCGTGAGGAGGGCGGGGTCGCCGGTCGAGCCGGTGCCCTGCTGGACGTAGGCCTGGGTCATCGTCCACAGGCGGCCGTAGCTCTGGGTGATGCCGGAGGGCGGGTCGTAGGGGTAGCCGGGCCAGAGGGAGGTGGGGGCGGGGGCCATGGTGGCCTGGGCGGCGCGGGCGAGTGCGCCGGTTTCGGCGAGCCGGGAGACGTACGGCTCCGCGGTGGGGTCGTAGCCGGTGCCGAGGGCGAGGTCGAGCCAGCGGCGGCGGAGGGCGCCATAGGGGTCGGGGGCGGCGGCACGGGCGGGGGGCGCGGCCGTGACCAGGAGGGCCGCCGCGAGTAAGACGGCTCTGCGGGTGGGCCTCATGGAGTCCCTGCGGTATGGGTTCATGCCATGGGCATCTACCACCTCAGCGTAACCACGCCAACACCTTGCGGATGACGTTGAAACCCGAAGGGAATAGGTCTACGGTCGTTCCCGTTGAGTAGTTCAACGTTCAACATACTCACCCAGGGAGCACGTCATGGCGAACCCCGACCTGACCGCACTGACCGGCGACTACGCGATCGACACGGCCCACTCCACCATCGGCTTCACCGTCCGCCACGCCATGGTCACCAACGTCAAGGGCAAGTTCCTCGACTTCAGCGGGTCGCTGCACCTGGACGGCGGCAACCCGTCCGCGTCCTCGGCCTCCATCGACGTCAAGATGGAGAGCATCGACACGGGGTCGGCCGACCGTGACGGTCACCTGAAGAGCGCGGACTTCTTCAAGATCGACGAGTTCCCGACCATGACCTTCCGCTCGACCTCGGCGGAGGCGCTCGGCGACGAGGACTACCGCATCACGGGCGATCTGACGATCCTCGGCACCACCAAGCCGCTCACCATCGACCTCGAGTTCAACGGCGCGGCGAAGGACCCCTTCGGCAACGAGCGCGTCGGCTTCGAGGGCAAGGCGGAGATCAAGCGCTCCGAGTGGGGCCTGACCTGGAACGCGGCGCTGGAGACGGGTGGTGTGCTGATCTCCGACAAGATCAAGCTGAGCTTCGACATCTCGGCGATCAAGAACGCCTGAGCCTTCGACGCCTGAGCCTTCACGGCATCTGCACCTGAGAGCGCCCGTCCTTCTGCATCAGAGGGGCGGGCGCTCGGTCATGCCCAATGGAAACCTCAGCCCCAGGGGGACACATGACCAAGAAGTCAGGACCACAGCACTATCCGGGAGCCGACCGCACCCACTGGTACCAGAACCGCTGGCCCGGCGACGCCATGGAGGTCAACGTCGTCGTCCTGCACACCACGGAGGGCCGCACGCTGCCCGACTACGAGGGCGGCCGCATGGCACCGAACCTCACGGCGGTACCGGACCTCAAGGCCCAGAAACTGACCTGGTTCCAGCACTTCGACATCGACGTCTCCTCGCGCGCCCTGGTGAACCTTCCGGGCGGAGTGGAGACGAACACGCTGAACGTCTGCCAGGCCGAACTGGTCGGCACCTGCAACCCCGTCACCCACCGGAAGTGGACGGATGCCGGGAAGGCGCACCTCTACTGGCCCGAGGCCCCGGAGTGGGCGCTGCGCGAGGTCGCGCGGTTCCTGGCCTGGATGCACGAGGAGCACGATGTGCCGCTGAGCGGGCCGAAGCTGTGGCCCCCGTACCCGAAGTCGTTCGGGAGCCGGGCGGGGCAGCGGATGAGCGGGCGTGACTGGAACGCGTTCCACGGGGTGTGTGGGCATACGCACGTTCCCGAGAACCAGCACGGAGATCCGGGGGCGATCGACTTCGACGGGCTGATCAGGTTCGCGAAGGCGGCACTGGACGACTGAGCAGGGGCCGGCTCCGGTATCAGTACTCGAGGCTCGGGTACCAGTCGCCGCGCCCCCGTGGGGTCAGGTCCAGGAGGTGCCAGACGGGGGCCAGGAGGTCGATGCCTCGTTCCTTGATGTCGTCGGCCATGCGGGGGTGGGTGGAGTAGAAGTGGCGGACCGTGCCGTCTCCGTCGCGAGTGAAGACCGAGACGGTGGAGTCCTGTTCGCCGTCCTCGTCCTCGCTGCCGGTGTCGTACTTGAACGTGCTGTCGCCGCAGCTGAGCAGACGCAGCCCGCGCCAGCCGCGGTTGCGGGCGTGCCGGCGGAGGGCAGGCGGGTCTGCGGCGGCCGCGATGACGAAGTCCGCGTTGCGGGTGACGTGGTGCGCGGCGCCGTTGAAGCCGTCGATCCACAGGGTGCACATGGGGCAGGGGTCGGTCTGCTTCTTGCCGTACATGAACTGGTAGACGATCAGCGGGCGTTCGGGGGCGCTGAACAGCTCGCTCAGCCTGACCTCGCGCACCGGAGCGTCACCGGCGTCGAGGTCGGCGGGCCCTTCGAGGAAGGTGTAGTCGTCGACGGGCGGCCCCGGCGGGAGGGCGCGGCGCCGGGCCGCGACCTTCTCCCCCTGCCGCATGAGCTCGATCTCGGCCAGGCGTAGGTCTTCGCGGGCGGTGAGGTACTCGACGGATTCCCCGGCCAGATTGGTGTGACGGAACATGGCGTCCTCCTGGGGTGGGGCCCCGTGCCGGTTCTTCAAGCTTAAGGTGGCCGGTGGTCATTCGCCGCTGTACAGACGGTCCAGGTCCACCAGTACGACCTCTCCACTGCCCGCCGCAGCCCCCAGGTCGTCGGTGAACCCGGCCCCAGCGAGGAGGCGATGAAGTGACGGCGTCCGTGGCGTCGCCCGCCAACTCCTCCGGGTGGCCACACAACGACATGGCATGTTCACGTTTGATTCATGTGGGCATCTCCTCCACCTCCAATCCTCCCGATTATGAAATCTCTGAAGGCTCTGAGGCTGGCCGTACCCATGGGACTCGCCGCCCTCATGCTCACCGTGGCGGGCTCGATGTCCACTGCGTCCGCGACAACCTATTGGACGTACAGGAACGACTACGAGGGCAATTGCCTCGTTTCGTCGACCGCGAGCAACAGCGTCTGGTCGGACACTTGCAACGACTCGCTCTCCACCCGGAACTGGTACTGGGGCGCGAGTTCCTACACCCGTAACTACGATGGGCTGGTGTTCCGCCGATTGGTGAGCAAAGCCAACGGTGACTGCCTCACCACGGACGCCAATACCGACACCAACGCTGTCTGGATGAGCCCCTGCGGGAACGCCCCCGGGCAGTGGTGGAACGCCAACGGCAACGACCTCGAATGCGACATCGGGCCTGGTTCCGAGTTCCTGCGCACCTCGGCCAACGGTGATGCCGTCTACACCACCCCCTACCTCTACCAGAACGGCATCGACCCCCAGCGGTATGTCTGGTGGGGTGCACACAGCTGATGCCGGCCGCTCGACGGCGCAACGAAAGGCCCTCGCTCTCCCTGGGAGCGAGGGCCTTCTCGCGGCCGGGCCTTCAATCCACGGTCAGGATCACGGTGCCGGCGAGCAGCCACCATGTGCTGGGCAGGGTGCGGAGTTTCGTCCACTCCGCGTGGAGCCATCTCATGCGTCCCTCCTGCGCAGGCGCCAGGCCGCCATCTGCAGGGCCGCTGCCGCGTAGGCCGCGAGGACGCCGAGGCCGGGCCACGGGGAGAGCGGGTAACAGCCGGCCTCCGGGAGGCAGTTGAACTCCACCTGCGGGTAGCGCGTCACGCCCTGATGGATGGCGAACGCCGCCGCCGGAGTCACCTGCAGCAGCCACTGCGCGACCGGGGCAGGCGCCGGTGGCGCGGAGCGCGGTCGCGGGGTGAGCAAGGACCCGGCGAGCACGGTAAGCACGACGAGGCAGCTCGATACGGCGACCGCGACGCGAGGCCGACGTGTCAAAACCCGCCAACGCTCCCTGAGTGGCGGCCGGTCCGTGCCGAGGACCTCGACGACGTCGCCCCGGTTCCCCTCGGGTGGCGTCACCACGGCCGGAGCGCCGAGGCTCGGCCAAGCCGATCAATATCGGCCGAACGCACCCTTTTCGGCCATCAGTTGGCGTAGCGCAGGCGCTACGGACCAGCCGCGCCGAAAGCGCTTGCCATCACCAACTTCCCTTCTGCATCTGCGGATCTTCGCGCTCACACTCGCCGACCAGACATGCGCGAACCGGCACTTCACCCTCGTCAGCGGCTCCGACGCCGCCTCGCTGCGACAGGCCATGTCCGAGAAGGACTGGGCGCAGCTCATCCGTACGACAAGCCGGTCGCGGTGGTCGAACTGGACCCGGGCCAGGGCGTGCGCG
Organism: Streptomyces sp. NRRL S-646; assembly: GCF_000720765.1. Lineage (GTDB taxonomy): Bacteria > Actinomycetota > Actinomycetes > Streptomycetales > Streptomycetaceae > Streptomyces. The sequence continues at coordinate 99,791 of NZ_JODC01000014.1, read as the reverse complement.
GGACCCTGAAGTTCGTCGGTCCGGGCTGGCCCACCGGCAAGGAGCAGCCGAAGAACTGCGTGATCCCGAGCGGCACGTCCTGAGAAGGCCGGCCCGTCCGTACGGTCAGTGCCTGCAGATCTCCTGTACGGCCCGGTAGATGCTCTCGAACTGGGCGGCCGTCGGCACGGCCGGCGCCCGGCCCTCGCCGCGGGCGTTGCGAACGGTAAGGAACAGCAGGGGCGTTCCGGGGCTCGGCTGGGGCAACTGGCAGTAGACGTTGAGGCGGGTGTGCAGGGTGTGGGCCCGGCCGGGGTGGAGCGCGGCGGCGGTGACGGGCAGGATCTGCAGGATGTCGTCGTAGCCCTCCTTCGTCCCGGTGAAGGTGACGAGGGAGGCGGAGGTGACCTGGAGGGTGATGCCGAAGTCCAGGCCGTAGCGGTGCGGCATCTCCACGCCGGTGATCCGGACGCTGGTGGCGGCGACCGGATCGGGCGGCGGGCGCGTGGCGACTACGTATCCCAGGAGCGCGCCCAGCGAAGCCACGGAGGCCGACACGGCGATCGTCGCTCGGGCACGGCGAGACAGTGCCTGCCAGCGCTCCCTCAGCAGCGGCAGGTCCGCGTCGGCCGTCTCGACGAGGTCCCGGTCCTCCCCCTCGGACGGAGTCACCATGTCCTGAGCCTAGGAGCCGGGCACGCCGATGCCTATCGGACGGGCGCCGCTTTTTCCGCCGTCGCCGTCCGGCCTGCGCCGCACCGGCAGCAGCCACCAGGCCGACACCACCGACAGCACAGCGCCGACGACGATCCCCTCCAGCCGGGTCGGCAGCAGGCTCTGCGCGTCCTGGCCGAAGTAGCCGAGGACGAGGGAGAGGGCGCAGGTCATACCGGCGGCCCAGAAGGCGTAGTTGAGGGGGCGCAGCCACAGCGCGACGGTCAGGACGGCGAACATCAGCGCCACGGAGGCATGCCCGGTGACGCCGGCCGCCGCCACGGCGACCGCGAGCAGCGTGCCGAGGCAGGCGCCGACGAGGCGTTCGACTCCCTTGCGCAGTACGTCGTTCCGGCCGCGGTTGCCGCTCGCGGCAACGTACGCGGTGAGGACGACCCAGGGCCAGTGGTGGTCGAAGAGGACGGTGCCGAGGACGAAGGCGGCGGCGATCGCGGCCGCCATCTGCAGGGCCATGCGGGTGCTGGGGCGGGGGTGGAGACGGGAGGGCCGGCGCGGCGGCTCGGGGGCCGGCTCCGCGGACCACGGCCCGAACCGGTCCCCCACACCCTGCACCAGCCACACGAACCCGCACGCCAGCGCGCCGACCACCGCCGACCAGCCCCAGGTCACCAGCCCCCTCTGCGCCTCGCGCGGCAGCGCGGGGCCGGGGAGGACGAGGAGGGCGACCAGCGGCAGGGCGAGCAGGGTGCCGATCTTGGTGGCGGTGGGGCCGTAGCGGCGGATCCAGATGGCCAGGGCCATCCACACCGTGTAGACGGTGGCGCCGAGCGCGTAATGAGATGCGATCAGCCGGCCGACGAAGATCGAGACGCCGGCTGTTGCGGGCAGCAGCGCCAGTGAGATGAGACGGCGGCGGGTGTCGGCGGTGCGCTGCGTGGCGGAGAGGCTGAGGGTCAGGGAGACCGCGAGGACGAGCACATCGGTGTGCAGTCCGACGGCACCCTCCAGCACCAGGGTGGCGGCCCAGCAGAGCAGCACGGCGGTCATGGTCAGCACCGCTTCGTACGCGTTGCGTATTAGTTTGGCGGTCACATCCCCAGATTACTGAGGCCTGGACATCGAAGGTAGTAAGTATTCGCGTATTATCCCCGAGGATACGATCTCTGCTATGGACCACCTCCTCCCCGAAGCCGCCCGCATCCGTGGTGGCGTCCTCCGGTTCAACCGTCGGCTGCGTCAGGAGCGGGGGGCCGGGAGCCTCAGCCCGAACCAGCTGACGGTGCTCGGCCATCTGCGTCGGCACGGTCCGTGCACGCCCGGCGAGGTCGCGGCGGCCGAGCGGCAGCGGCCGCAGTCGCTGACGCGGGTCTTCGCGGAGTTGGAGGCGGAGGGCCTGATCGTGCGCGAGCCGGGCACAGTGGACCGGCGGCAGTCCGTGCTCTCCCTGACCGAGGAGGGGCGCGGCGCGCTGGAGCGGGACATGGCAGAGCGCGACGCGTGGCTGGCCAAGGCCCTGGGGACGCTGAGCGAGACGGAGCGGGGGGTACTCGCGCTGGCGGCGCAGGTGATGGAGCGCCTGGCGAACGCGGAGGTTGCGGGGCCGGGAGGGGACGACTGATCCGCCGCCCCACGGTCCGCCCGCTCAGAACCCTCCGCCGAAGTCCCCTCCCCCACCCCCGTCCCCGCCGAAGCCCCCTCCGTCCCCGAACCCCCCGCCGAAGTCCCCTGGGTCGAAGTCGGCCCCCGAGACGTCGCCGCCGTCGTAGCCACCGTTGCCGTACGCGCCGAAGTCGCCATAGCCCGAGCCGTAGTCGGCCGCGTACGACGGGGTCGCCATCATGCTGCCCAGCAGGGTGCCGACGAGCAGGCCGGGCAGCAGGCCGCCGCCGAAGTAGCCGCCCGCCCAGGGGCCGTAGGCCGGGCCCGCGTCCCAGTACGGGCGGCGGCCCTGGTCGGTGTCGACCTCGCGGACGACGGGGTCGCGGCCGTCGGCCAGGCGGGTGGCGTCGGCCGCGCAGACGGGGACCTCGCGCGGAGCGCCGCCCGGGGGTGTCCAGTCGGCGTCGGCGACGGACGGGCCGTGGCGCGGGTCGAAGAAGCAGGGCGGCCGGCGTTCGGGCAGAGGGCGGCGCTCGCGGCGGGCGGCGAGCAGGGCCAGCGAGAAGCGGCCGTCCTCCAGGGCCTGGGTCACGGCGCGCACGTCCTCGGGCTTACGGGCCTCGGCCATGGCCGACTTCGCCCGCTCGTAGGCGTCCAGCGCACGTTCGTAGTCGGCGCGCATGGCGTCGTCGGCACCCGCCTCCGCCGGATGGAAGTCGAGGCGGTCCAGCTCCTCACCGAAGGCCGTGATGTCCTCGTCGACCACGACGCGCAGCCGGTCCAGCGCCGCCCGCTGCTCCTCGGCCCTGCGACGCCGGCCCCGTCGTACCAGCATGAAGGCACCCGCGCCGCCCGCCACCAGCACCGCGCCCGCGGTGATCAGCGCGGTGTACGACACCCCGCCGCCACCGGAGGAGGAGCCCCAGCTCGACGGGGCGGAGCCGCCCATGTTGGTGAGGGCGCTGTTGGTGAAATCGGTCAGCTGGGTCTTGGCGTTCTTTTCGCCCTGGACACTCGTGACGAGGTTCTGTACGGCGGTGCGCGGCAGGACGGAGGAGTCGGCCCTGGCGTCGAAGCGGTCGCCGAGGCGGATCGCGTACAGGCCCGTGATGCCGGTGGTGGTGCGGAGGTTCCGGAAGAGGTCCGTCGTGGGGTAGCCGGCCGGGAGGACCGCGATGAAGAGCGGCTTGTCGGCGTCCTTGATCCGTTCGGCGAGGGCGTGCGCGTCGGCGGAGGACAGCTGGGCCCCTGCAGCCGGGTCGACATAGACCGGGCTCTTGCGCAGGGCCTCGGCGATCGTCGAGACGCTCGTGGCGGCGGAGGCCGGCGGGGAGCCCGCCGACACTACGGTCAGGGCGGCGAGCAGCAGGGCCAGGAGCAGCCCCGGGAGGCTTCGGGTCCGTACGACGGCCTTCATGGTTCGAAGCTACCCGAAGCCTCCCAAAACTGGTCATCCTTTCAGGTGGCGTCCACCTCAGGCGGCCCGGTAGGCCGTGATCAGCTTCTCCACGGCCGCCCCGTACCGTCCGGTGAGGGAGAGGTGGTCGGCGTCGGCGAAGGGCTTGGCGACCGCCTCCGTGACGGCCGTGCCCGCCTTCTGCTGGACGATCAGCCGGGCCCTGGTGACGAGCGCGCGGCCGGCCTCGTCCGCGCCCGCCTTCTCGGCGACGGCGGCGGCCACCGCGAGCGCCTTCAGGGTCACCGCACCGCCCTCGGGCACCTTGGTCAGGGTCGTCAGGCCCCAGCCGTACGGGAACTGCGGGTCGTACGCCGTGTCGCCGACGTTGATCGGCAGCTGCGCCTCGGACTTGGGCCAGGTGACCGGGAGTTGACCGGTGAAGGGGCGTTTGCCGTACAGCACGTCGGCCACCCCGTCACCCTCCGTGCCCGGCAGCCAGGAGGCGACCAGGCCGTCGATTTCGCCGAGCCGGTCGCCGATCAGCTGGGGGCGCCCGGAGACGATCAGCACCGCGCACTTCATGGCCGCGCACACCTTGTCCACGGCGGCCCTGTCGGCGGCGGACAGCTGCAGATCGTGTCCGTTGCCGACGTCGCCGACACCCTCGGCGTACGGGGTCTCGCCGACGACGACCACACCGACGTCGTAGCCGCTCGTGGGCGCGGAGGCGTCCTTGGAGTAGGTGACGTCTCCGTCCTTGCGCATCCCCGCCAGGATCGTCGTGCCCTGGGTGTGGGTGCCGGACGCGCCCTGCCAGGTGACGGTCCAGCCGCCGGTCTGGTTGCCGAGGTCGTCGGCGTCGGACCCGGCGACGTAGACCTTCTGGTCCTTCTTCAGGGGCAGCACGCCGTTCGCGTTCTTCAGCAGGACCTGCGACTCGGCGGCCGCCTGCCTTGCGACGGCCCGGTGGGCGGCGGAGCCGGTCGCGGAGGCCCCGCTCGTGTCGGCATACGGCTTCTCGAAGAGCCCCAGCCGGAACTTCTGCGCGAGGATGCGCGAGACGGCGTCGTCGACCCGTCGCTCGCTGATGCGACCGGCCTGCACCTCGGCGATCAGCTGCGCGGTGAAGTCCTTGTACGAGTACGGCACCATCATCATGTCGACGCCCGCGTTGACGGACGTGCGCACGTGGGAGGAGTAGTCGCCGGGGAGCTGGTCGATGGCGTTCCAGTCGCTGATCACGAAGCCGTCGAAGCCCATACGGCCCTTGAGCACGCCGTTGATCATGTCGGCGCGGGCGTGCATCTTCACCGGGCCCTGGCCGTCGCCGAGGATGTCGAGGGAGGAGTACGAGGGCATGACCGTACCGATGCCCCGGTCGACGGCGGTCCGGTACGGCGCCAGGTGGACGGCCTCCAGCTGCTGCCGGGTGACCTTGGTGACGCCCTGGTCGATGGTGTATGTGCCGGTGGTGGACGAGCCGTACTCGGTACCGCCGTCGCCGACGAAGTGCTTGGCGGTGGCGAGGACCTTGTCGTTCCTCTTCAAGTCCCGCCCGTCAGCGCGGCCTTGGAGCCCCTGAATGATCGTCTCCATGGACTCGACGAGAGCCGGGTCCTCACCGAAGGACTCGTAGGAGCGGCCCCAGCGTTCGTCGCGGGAGACGCAGAGGCAGGGGGCGAAGTCCCAGGGGACGCCGGTGGCGCGGACCTCGGACGCGGTCACCGCTCCTGTTTTCTGGGCGAGTTGGGGGTCGCGGGTGGCGCCGATGCCGATGTTGTGCGGCATGATCGTGGCGCCGACGAGGTTGTTGTGGCCGTGGACGGCATCCACTCCGTAGATCAGCGGGATCTGGAACCGGGTTGCCTGCGCCCGGAGTTGGAAGCCGTCGATCATCCTCGCCCAGGCCTCGGGGGTGTTGGGCGTGGGCGTGGAACCGCCGCCGGAGAGCAGTGAACCGAGGTCGTAGGCCGCGATGTCGCCACCGCCCCCGACCGCCCCGCGCTCGGCCTGGGTCATCTGGCCCGCCTTCTCCGCCAGGGACATACGGGAGACGAGGTCGGCGACGCGCTTCCCGACCGGCAACTTGCTGTCCAGATACGCCAGTCCGTGCGCGTCGATCACCACTTGCGGGGTCTCGGCCGGGGGCTTGGCGCCGGTGACCGTGAGCTTCAGCGGGATCGTCTCGGCGGACTCGGCGGACCGGTCGCGCAGGGTCGGCACGTGGATGGTCCGCGTCGCGCCGGAGGCCGTACCGGCGGGGAAGGTGAGGGTTCCGGTGACCGGTGTGTAGTCCTTGCCGGGGTCGGCGGTACCGCCCGTGGTCTCGTACGTGACGGTCACCGGGTCGTCGACGGGGGCGGAGCCGGTGGTGGCGAGGGTGACCTCGACCGTGGCCGTACCGCCCTCCTTTACGGGGTACACGGCGGCGTCCGTGGTGACGGAGGCGCGCAGGGACTGGTCGGCCCTGCCGTACAACTCGACGTCGTCCATGGCGAATCGGTCCTTGCCGCCGACCGGGAGGGTGACGGCGTAGCCCCACATCTGTGTGAGCCCGAGGACGTGGTCGATGCCGCCGACCGGCTGGTAGTCGGTCCGGTAGGCGAAGTCGGCGAAGGGGATCTCGACCTGTTTCCAGCCGGTGAAGTCGTCGGTGAAGGAGGTCGTCCAGAGCTCGGAAGCCTCGCCGTTCGCGCCGCCGTCCTTGATCTCGAAGGCGATCTTCTTGTTGTTGTCCTGGCCGTCCCACCAGAAGCGGATGCCCTTGTGGGCGGACCAGTCGTGGGCGGGTTGGTTGGCGGCGAAGTCGTGGGTGAAGCCGCCGTAGCCGCTGATGTCGTAAGTGCCGGACAGGACCTTCGCCCCCTCGGGGGCGTCGGGTCTTGCGGTCAGCTGCAGCGCGGGCGGGTCGTCGCTGTCGCCGCCCCAGGTGAAGATGCCCTCCGCGGGCTGGGAGGCGAAGGGGACCTCGCCCTCGAAGCGGTCGACGGGTGTGGGGGCCGGGTCGTCGGCCGCTCGGGCCGAGGACAGTGGCAGCGCGGCGGCGAGGACGGCCGCGGAGACAAGCAGAGCGTTTCTTCGCGAGACGAGCAGAGCCGTTCTTGGCATGGACCATCCCTCGACTCTCGTGGTTCACTCATGACTTAGATCACGACGTGAGTTAACTAACGACCCACAGGACCGTCAAGACGTCACGTCAGACATTTCAGGAAGGGCGAGGCAGCATGAGGAGAACCCCCCGCACGGTCCGGCTACTGCTGGCCGGACTCCTCTCCACGGCCGGCATCACCGCGGCCACGACCCCCGCACACGCCGCCGGTGAGCAGGTCACCGCCTGGCTCACCACCACCGACGACTCCGCCGGACGTCATGTGACGCGCGGCCTCCAGCCCCAGACACCGTTCGCCTTCCAGTCCGGCACCGGGGGCGGCGGCGAGAACATCACCGTCGACGAGAACACCCGGTACCAGACCTTCACCGGCGGCGGTGCCTCCTTCACGGACACCGCGGCCTGGCTGATGAACTCCAGCGGGGCCCTCTCGCAGGCCACACGGGACGCGACCATGCGGAAGCTGTTCTCACCGACGGACGGGATCGGGCTGTCGTTCCTGCGCAATCCGATGGGCGCCTCGGACCTGGCGCGGTACGGCTACACGTACGACGACGTGCCGGCCGGGCAGACGGACCCGAACCTGAACAGCTTCTCCATCGCGCACGACCTCGCGGACGTCGTGCCGCTGACGAAGCAGGCCCTCCAGCTCAACCCCTCTCTGACTGTCATGGCCTCGCCATGGACGGCCCCGGCCTGGATGAAGGACAGCGGCTCGCTCAACGGCGGCTGGCTGAAGGCGGAGGACTACGGGGCGTACGCCACCTACTTCGTGAAGTACCTCCAGGCGTACAGGGACCAGGGCGTCGACGTCTCGTACGTGACCCCGCAGAACGAGCCCACCTGCTGCTCCGGCTACCCGTCGATGAGCTGGAACGCGAGCGGCCTCGCGTACTTCCTGAAGAACGAGCTGCTGCCGAAACTACAGTCGGCCGGTCTGTCGACGAAGGTGCTGGCGCACGACTGGAACTGGGACGTGTACGACTCCTACGCGGCCGCGTCCGTGGACGACTCGACGATCCGCAACCACCCCAACTTCGGCGGGATCGCCTGGCACGGTTACGGCGGTGACGTCGGCAAACAGACGTCGGTGCACAACCAGTACCCCTCGCTGGACGCTTTCGGCACCGAGCACTCGGGCGGCACCTGGATCGCCGACCAGCAGCGCGAGGACATGCTCAACATCGTGGACTACACGCGGAACTGGGCGAAGTCCGTGACCAAGTGGTCGCTGGCGGTGGACCAGAACATGGGCCCGCACAACGGCGGGTGCGGGACCTGTACCGGACTGATCACCGTGCACAACGGGGACGGGGCGAGCGGGACCGTCGACTACACGGTCGAGTACTACACGATGGGCCACCTGACGAAGTTCGTCCGCCCGGGGGCCCAGCGGATCGCTTCGACGGCGTCCACGGCCGTGCCGAACGTGGCCTGGCGCAATCCGGACGGTTCGAAGGCCCTGATCGCCTACAACGACGCGTCGGCGGCCAGGACGGTGACCATCAACTGGGGCTCACAGCACGCGACTTACTCACTGCCGGGCCGGACGTCGGCGACGTTCACCTGGTCGGGTACGCAGTCCGGCGGGGGCGCGCAGTCGGGGGCGTTCGTCGGGCTTGCGGGCAAGTGCCTTGATGTGGCGGGCGGTTCGAGTGCGAACGGTACGGCGGTGCAGCTCTACGACTGCAACGGGTCGGCCGCGCAGCAGTGGGCGGTCCAAGCGGACGGTTCGGTCCGGGCGCTCGGCAAGTGCCTTGACGTGACCTCGGGTTCGACTGCCGATGGGGCGAAGGTGCAGTTGTACGACTGCAATGGGAGTGGGGCGCAGCGGTGGGCGTACGACGCCTCGACGGGGGATGTCGTGGATGTGGCGGCGAACAAGTGCCTTGATGTCACGGACAACTCGTCGGTGAACGGGGCGCGGGTGCAGATCTGGTCGTGTACGGGGGCCGCCAACCAGAAGTGGCACTTGCAGTAGGCGCGGCCGGGTTTTTCGCCCCCGCCGCCCCTACCCGTCCCGTACCGGGGGCCGGCCCCCGGACCCCCGCTCCTCAAACGCCGGAGGGGCTGGATTTGGGGCCTGCCCCCAGATCCGCGCTCCTCAAACGCCGGAGAGGCTGGATTTGGGGCCAGCCCCCAGATCCGCGCTCCTCAAACGCCGGAGAGGCTGGATTTGGGGCCAGCCCCCAGGATTTGGCTACTCCGCCGGCTCCACGCCCGCCCGTAGCAGGCCGTACGTGTACGCGTCCTCCAGGGCCTGCCACGATGCTGCGATGACGTTTTCCGCCACGCCCACCGTGGACCATTCGCCGCCGCCGTCGGAGGTGGAGATCAGGACACGGGTGGTGGACTGTGTGCCGTGGACGCCCTCCAGGATGCGGACCTTGTAGTCGACGAGGTCGAGCTTGGCCAGCTGGGGATAGATCTTCTCCAGGGCCACGCGCAGGGCGCGGTCGAGGGCGTTGACCGGGCCGTTGCCCTCCGCGGTGGCGACGATGCGCTCGCCCTTGGCGTAGAGCTTGACCGTGGCCTCGTTGGCGTGGGTGCCGTCGGGGCGGTCCTCGACGATGGCGCGCCAGGACTCGACCTCGAAGTAGCGCAGGGGCTTGCCCTGGACCTCGGCGCGCAGGAGCAGTTCGAAGCTCGCGTCCGCAGCCTCGTAGGTGTAGCCCTTGAGCTCGCGCTCCTTGACGCGCTCGACGACCCGGCCGACCAGCTCACGGTCGCCGCCCAGGTCGATGCCGAGCTCCTTGCCCTTGAGCTCGATCGAGGCGCGGCCGGCCATGTCGGACACGAGCATCCGCATGGTGTTGCCGACCAGTTCGGGGTCGATGTGCTGGTACAGGTCGGGGTCGACCTTGATCGCGGAGGCGTGCAGGCCGGCCTTGTGGGCGAAGGCCGAGACACCGACGTACGGCTGGTGTGTGGAGGGGGTGAGGTTCACGACCTCGGCGATGGCGTGCGAGATCCGGGTCATCTCGCGGAGCGCGCCATCGGGCAGGACCTTCTTGCCGTACTTGAGCTCCAGGGCCGCGACGACCGGGAAGAGGTTGGCGTTGCCGACGCGCTCGCCGTAGCCGTTCGCCGTGCACTGGACGTGGGTCGCGCCCGCGTCGACGGCGGCGAGGGTGTTGGCGACCGCGCAGCCGGTGTCGTCCTGGGCGTGGATGCCGAGCCGGGCGCCGGTGTCGGCGAGGACGGTCGAGACGACGGCCTGGACCTGGGCGGGGAGCATGCCGCCGTTGGTGTCGCAGAGGATCACCACGGACGCCCCGGCCTCGGCGGCGGCCCGTACGACGGCCTTGGCGTACTCCGGGTTGGCGCGGTAGCCGTCGAAGAAGTGCTCGCAGTCGACGAACACCCGGCGGCCCTGCTCACGGAGGTACGAGACCGTGTCGCGGACCATCTCCAGGTTCTCGTCCAGCGTTGTCCGCAGCGCCAGCTCCACATGCCGGTCGTGCGACTTCGCGACCAGGGTGATCACCTCGGCGCCCGAGTCCAGGAGCGCCTTGACCTGCGGGTCCTCGCTCGCCTTGGCACCGGCGCGGCGGGTGGCGCCGAAGGCGACGAGCTGGGCGTTCCGGAAGTCGATCTCCTGCCGGGCGCGGGCGAAGAACTCGGTGTCCCGCGGGTTGGCGCCGGGCCAGCCGCCCTCGATGAAGCCCACGCCGAACTCGTCCAGGTGCCGTGCGATGGCCAGCTTGTCCGCGACCGTGAGGTTGATTCCCTCGCGCTGCGCGCCGTCGCGCAGCGTGGTGTCGAAGACGTGGAACGAATCGTCGAGCTCGCTGGTTGCGGTCATGGTGTTCAAGGCTCCTGCTGTTGGATCCCGTTGGATCGCGGTCTGTACCGGAATGACCGGCTCCACCGTCCCCAATGATCCCTCGCGCTCCGCTCCCGGCTAGAGGTGGGCCAGAAAAGCGAAAAACCCCTCGCGGGTGCGAGAGGTCTGCGCGCGGGTCGAGGACGACGGTGTCCGCCCGTACCTGGTCGTACGTGGCGGTCACTGCGGACCGGCGCGCCTGCTGCCAATAATCATGGCGAACGAGAGCACGGGGGCAGTCTGGCACAAGCCGCCCCCGCGCTCACCCTCCGTCTCAGAATGCGAGCACTGTGCTGATCACCGCAGGTGGCGTACGAAGACGTCGGCGACCGAGTTGGTATCGCCGGGGACCAGGTTCGTCGCCGCCGAGGAGAAGGCGGCCCGGCCGGTGGTGCTCAGGGAGACCGCGTCGGAGGGGCCGTCGGCCTGGCCTCCGTCCGCGGTCAGGCTCACGCGCTCCACGGCGCCGGTCTTCAGGTCCTTGAGGAAGATGTCGGCGACGCCGTTGGTGTCGCCGGGGACGAGGTTGTCGGCGGCCGACGTGAACGCCGCATGGCGGCCGTTCGCGCTCAGACTCACGCTGCCGCTGGGGCCGTCGGCCTGGGTGCCGTCGGCGGCGGTGCTGACGCGGACGGTGGTCCGGGCAGCCCGGTCGTACACGAAGACGTCGGCGGCCTTGTTGGTGTCGTCGGGCACCAGCGAGTACAGGCCGGACTCGAAGGCCACCAGCCGCCCGCTCCCGCTGATCGACGACGCGTCCGCGTAGTTCTTGTAGGCGTAGCCGGTCGGCCGGCTGATCAGCTCCGTGGTCTGGGTGCGCAGGTCGCGCAGGTAGACGAGCCTCGTCCTGGAGACGTCCGCGTGGTCGGGGTCGAGCAGGGCCGGCGTGTCGAAGGTGACGTAGCGGCCGTCCGCGCTGAGGGAGGGGAACAGGGCGTCGGCGTCGGCCAGGACACCTGCGGTCGTGTACTGGACGAGCTGGTTCTTCCCCGTCGTGCGGTCGTGGACGATCACGTCGGCCCGCTCGTTGGTGTCGCCCGGGGCGGCGTCGGGGGCCGAGGTGACGTAGGCGACGGTCCGGCCGTCCGCGCTGATCGCGGGCATGGAGTTGGGCATCCAGCTGGTCGGGCGGCCGGTGCTGATGCGTTCGGTGCGGTGGGTGCGGCGGTCGATGAGGTAGATGTCGTCGACACCGTTGTCGTCGTCCTTCGCGAGCGCGGCCGCCGTGGCGAAGACGACGTAGCGGCCGTCCCCGCTGAGCGCGGGGTCGCTCGCCGGACCGTCGGCGACCCGCTGGGTACGGCCGGTGCGCAGGTCCTTGACGAAGACGTCGGCCGTGCCGTTCCGGTCGCCCGGGACCAGGTCGTCGGCGGCCGAGACGAACGCGACGTACCGTCCGTCGGCGCTGATCGCGGGCGCGGAGGAGGCACCGTCGGCCTGGTGTCCGTCGGTGGCGGTGCTCACCCGGGAGGTCCGGGGTGAGGAGACGGCCGCGGCCGGGAGGGTCGTCCCGGCGAGCGTGGCGACCAGGGCGGCGGCGCCCAGGACCGTGCTGCGTCGTACGAGGTGCATGGAAGTCCCCCTGAGTTCCTTGCAGTCGGGTTCAGCGCATACGGCGGACGAAGCCGTCGTAGAAGCCGTTGGTGTCGCCCGCGACGAGCTGGCTGGAGTAGCTGCCGAGGCCGATGCGGCGGGCGCCCGCGCTCACCGCGTAGACGGCGACGGACTCGTCCGTGACGGGTCCGCCCGTGACGGACTCGCTGACCAGACGGGTGGAGCCGGTGCGCAGGTCGCGGAGGTAGACGTTGTCGGGCCCGAGGCGCCCGTCCGGCACCTTCGGCTGTGCCTCGTAGGTCACGTACCGGCCGTCGGGGCTGAGCACGGGCCCGCTGATCCCGTCCTCGCCCGCGGGGCCGGCCTTGACCCGCCGGGTGACGTCTGCCCGCAGGTCGCGCACGTAGACGGTGGACCCGGTGTCGGGGTTCTCGCCCGGGACCAGTTCCTCGTCGCCCCAGTAGTCGAAGGCGATGGTGCGGCCGTCGGCGGAGAGCGAGGCGGGCAGCGCGTACCGCTGGGCCGGGGTGCCGTCCGGCTTGACGTTGACCTGTTCCTCGGTGCCGGTGCGGCGGTCGTGCACCCAGGTGCGGCCGTACGAGCTGCGCGGCACCAGCTGGGTGTACGCCACATAGCGGCCGTTGTCGCTGAGTCCCTGCAGCAGGGAAGGGTTGTCCGGGCGGTCCCGGTTGCTGATCCGCTCCACTGTGCCGGTGCGGCGGTCGAGGAGATACACGATCCCGAAGAGGTCGCGGGGGTTCGTCTCCATCCGGTCGGCCTTGGCGTTGAAGGCGATGTAGCGGGCGTTCGGCGACATGGCGGCGGCGGCCGTGAAGGCGGAGCCACCGTCGAGGGCCACGCTGATCCGCTCCGTGCGGCCGGTGCGCCGGTCGTGCAGGTAGATGTCCTGGGCTGCCTCGTTCGTGGGCGGGTTGTCCCAGTGGACCAGGTTCCTGGCGTTGGAGCTGAACAGCACGTACCGGCCGTCGGCACTGATGGCCCGCGCCTGCGACTCGCCGCCGACCGCCTGCGCGCCGTCCGAGGCGACATCGACCCGCTCGACCGTCCCCTTGCGCAGATCGCGCACGAAGACGTCCGAGCTGCGGTTGGTGTCGCCCGGCACCAGATTGGACGCGTACGCCGTGAAGACGGCGAACCGGCCGTCCGCGCTGAACTGCGGTCCGTACGCGTTCTCGTCGGCCTGCTCCCGCGTCGCCGACAGCGTGACCCGCTCGGTCCCCGGCCCGGGCGCCGCTGCCGCGGACGACGGCGTCGCCGTCAACGCGACCATGGCTCCCGCAACCACCGCGACGGACATCCCACGCATGGCTCTGAGCACGATTCCCCCTGTGTTCCCCGTGTGACGCTTGTCCCCCGGCCCTGCGCCAAGGGCTCCTTCCGAGGCAAGCGCACCACGCGGGACAGCGTCAATCCGCCGAATTGAGTACAACCGGGGCAGGGGCTCAGACGTCCGCGAGCAGGCTCTCGTCCAGGAACTCCCGTACATGGCCGAGAACTTGCGCCCGGTCCGTCCCGCGCAGCCCGATCGCCACATGGATGGAGAAGCCGTCCAGCAGGGCCCGCAGCCGAGCCGCGTAACGGTCGGGGTCGACACGGCGGAACTCCCCGCGCGACACCCCCTCCGCGAGCAGTGCCACCAGGTCGCGGTGCCAGACGCCCTCGATGGCGGCCTGCCGGTCGCGGGCATCCTCGTCGGCGTTCTGCGAGCGGTTCCAGACCTCCAGCCAGAGGGTCCAGTGCGGGTCGCGGTGACCGTCGGGGACATACAGGTCGACGTAGGCGTCGAGCCGCTCGCGGGCCGTGCCGCCGCGCGCCAGCAGCCGTCCGCGTTCGGCACCCAGCCGGCCCTCGCTCCACTCCAGGGCCTCCAGCAGCAGCTCGTCCTTGGAGCGGAAGTAGTAGAGGAGATGCCCGCTGCTCATGCCGACCTCGCGGCCGAGGGCGGCCATGGTGAGCTTCTCCAGACCGCGCTCGGCGATCATGCCCATGGCGGCGGCGAGGAGTTGTTCGCGGGGCGGGGCGGGAGTGCGGCGCCGGGCGGTCACGTGGCCGCCTCCACGCGCACGGCATCCGGGACGAGCCGCGTCTCGTAGCCGCTGAAGCAGTCTGCGGCCACGATGGCGACCTCGGCCCCGCACCCGCAGACGTGGTTGACCCCGTCGTCCCCGTTCGGACCGCAGCAGCCGGTGAGGCGCCGGTGGTCGGAGTGGGGGGTGATGCCCACGACGTCGTCCGGGTGCAGCACGTAGGTGCCGCGCGGCCCGGCGGAGACCAGCGCGCCCCGCTCGTCGAACTTCCACTTGCCGCCGGGCACGACCCCGTCGTACTCCTCGTCGGGATCGACCGGCTCGAACGGCGCCCCGAAGGGCAGCGGGTCGACGACGTAGGTGCCGCGGGGGACGCTCGGCGGGCCGTGCCGCCTGCCGTCCGGGCCCGGGAGCCCGTCCCGGCCCGGGTACTCGGGCATCTCGTCCAGTTGCCGGACGGGCTCGGTCAGCCGGCCTCCGCAGGCGGCGCAGATCAGCACGTTCACCCGTATGTTCTACCTGACCCCGGTGCCCGGCGCGGGTCGTCAGCGGAGCTTCGGCTGCTGCTGCGTGATGCAGTGGATGCCGCCGCCGCCCGCGAAGATCGTCCGGGCGTCCACGAGGGTCACCGTCCGCTCCGGGAAGAGCCGGCGGAAGATCCCGGCGGCGATCTCGTCGCGCGGGTCGTCGAAGCCGCAGAGCACGACGCCGCCGTTGCAGAGGTAGTGGTTGATGTAGGAGTAGTCGGCCCAGTGGCCGTCGGCCTCCAGCACGGTGGGCGCCGGGACCTCGACGACCTCCAGGCTGCGGCCCCGCGCGTCCGTCTGCGCCTTCAGCAGCCCGATGACCTCCTTCGTCACCTCGTGGTCCGGGTGCGCCGGATCGGGCTGGGAGTGTGCGACCACCACACCGGGGCGCGCGAACGCGGCGACGATGTCGACATGGCCGAGGGTGCCGAAGCCGTGCGGCGGATAGTCGCCGGTGAGGCCGCGGGGCAGCCAGATCGCCTTGCGGGTGCCGAGGTGGGCATGGATCTCCGCCTCGACCTGTTCCTTCGTCCAGCCCGGGTTGCGCTCGGGGCCGAGTTGCACGGTCTGGGTGAGCAGGACCGTCCCCTCGCCGTCGACGTGGATCGCACCGCCCTCGTTGACGAGCTTCGAGGCATACGTCTTCGCGCCCGCGAGGTCCGAGACATACGCGGCGACCTTCGCGTCGTGCTCCCAGCGGGCCCAGCCCTGGGCGCCCCAGCCGTTGAACGTCCAGTCGACGGCGGCGAGTTCACGCCCGTTCGTGAGGAACGTCGGGCCGATGTCCCGCATCCACGCGTCGTCCAGCTCGCGCTCCACGGTGTCGATGTCCGGGCCCAGCAGCTCCTGCGCGAGCGCCGACTGCCCCGGCCCGCACACCACCGTCACCGGCTCGAAGCGGCGGACCGCACGGGCGACCGCGGCCCAGGCGGCGCGGGAGGCGGCGAGGTCCTCCGGGTCCTCGAAGGTGGGATTCGGCCCCGGCCATGCCATCCAGGTGCGCTCGTGCGGGGCCCATTCGGCGGGCATGCGGAAGCCGTCGGCGGCAGCAGACATGGAAGGTCCTTGTCAGAGGAAGCAAAGGGAGCAGAGGAATCAGAGGAAGTAGAGGCGGTTGAGGGAGACGGAGTCGGCCGGCTGCGAGCGGACCGGCTCTCCGTCGAGGGTGACCAGACCGGTCTGCTGGTCGACATCCACCGCTCCGGTACGGGAGTTGAGCCGCAGGTCGGCGGGTCCGATGCCGCGGGTGCCGCGGACGGCGACCCTTCTGCGCCGGGTCGGCATGGTGTCGTTGCCCTGGTCCAGGGCGGCCTGGGCGACGAAGGCGACGGAGATCTCGGCGGGCGTCGCGCCGTGCGCCCCGAACTGCGGTCCGAGGACCAGCGGTTCGCAGGTGTCCGTCGCCGCATTGGGGTCGCCGACCACGCCGTACGCCGGGAAGCCCGACTTGAGGACGAGCTGCGGCTTCGCTCCGAAGTACTCCGGCCGCCACAGCACGATGTCGGCGAGCTTGCCGACCTCGATCGACCCGACCTCGTGCGAGAGCCCGTGCGCGATGGCCGGGTTGATGGTCAGCTTGGCCATGTAGCGCAGGACGCGCTCGTTGTCGTGCTCGTCCGGGGCGCCGAACTCTGCCTTCATCTTCCCGGCCATGGCGAAGGTACGGCGGACGGTCTCGCCGGCCCGCCCCATGCCCTGCGCGTCGGACGAGGTGATGCCGATCGCGCCCAGGTCGTGCAGCACGTCCTCGGCGCCCATGGTCCCGGCACGGATACGGTCGCGCGCCATGGCGGCGTCGCCCGGCAGGTCGGTCTTCAGGTCGTGGACGGAGACGATCATGCCGTAGTGCTCGGCGACGGCGTCCCGCCCGAAGGGCAGGGTGGGGTTGGTGGAGGAGCCGATGACGTTCGGGACACCCGCCATCTTCAGGACGTTGGGGACGTGACCGCCGCCGCACCCCTCGATGTGGAAGGCGTGGATGGTCCGCCCCTCCAGCACTCGCAGGGTGTCCTCCACCGACAGGCACTCGTTCAACCCGTCGCTGTGCAGGGCGACTTGGACGTCGTGCTCCTCGGCGACACGCAACGCCGTGTCCAGGGCACGCGTGTGGGCGCCCATGTCCTCGTGCACCTTGAAGCCGCTCGCGCCACCCTCGGCCAACGCCTCCACCAGAGGCGCGGAGTGCGAGGACGAACCGCGCCCCAGGAAGCCGATGTTGACCGGCCAGGCGTCGAAGGCGTTGAAGGCGTGCCGCAGCGCCCACGGCGAGTTGACGCCGACCCCCCACACGGGCCCGAACTCCTGCCCGATGATCGTGGTCACGCCGGACGCCAGCGAGGCCTCCATGATCCGCGGCGAGAGCAGATGGACGTGCGTGTCGACGGCACCGGCGGTGGCGATGAGCCCCTCGCCGGACACGATCGAGGTCCCGGTACCGACGACGACGTCGACCCCGTCGAGGGTGTCGGGGTTCCCGGCGCGCCCGATCGAGCAGATCCGCCCCTCCCGGATGCCGATCGACACCTTCCGGATCCCCTGCACGGCGTCGATCACCACCACATTGCTGATGACGACGTCACAGGTCTCCCGGACGGCCGCTGCCTTGAGGTGCAGCCCGTCGCGGGCGGTCTTGCCGAAGCCGGCGAGGAACTCGTCGCCGTACCGCTGAGAGTCGGACTCGACGCGGACGGTCAGCCCGGAGTCACCGAGCCGGACCCGGTCGCCGGCGCGGGGCCCGTGGGTGGCGGCATAGGCACGAGGATCGATGCTCGCGTTGAAGTCGTTGCTCATCGGTCTGCTCCCAGATATCCGCAGGCGGCGGCCCTGCGCAGGGCCTCTTCCTTCGCCCCCGGCGCGTCCAGCGCCCCGTCGACGAGCCCCGCGAACCCGATCGCGACCCGCTCGCCCCCGATCGGCACCAAGCCGACCTCGACGCTCTCCCCCGGCCCGAACCGCACCGACGACCCGGCGGGCACGGCGAGCCGCATCCCATAGGCCTGTTCTCGTACGAAGTCGAGGCGCGGGTTGGCCTCGAAGAAGTGGAAGTGGGAGGTGACGGAGACGGGCACGGTGGCGGTGTTGGTCACCGTCAGCCGCACGACCGCCTCGGGCTCGGCATGCTCCGGCCCGGGCAGCAACGCGCCCGGCGCCTGCTCCCCCAGCCCGCCCCCGCCGATCGGATCGCTCACCACCGCGAGCCGCGAACCGTCGTCGAAGACCGCCTCGACATGCACCTCGGTGACGACGTCCGCGACGCCGGGCAGCACATCGTCCGGGCCGAGGACGGACCGGGCGCGCTCGATGGCCTCGGCGAGCCGGGCGCCGTCGCGGGCGGCCTCGCAGACGGTGTCCGCTATCAGCGCGGTGGCCTCGGGCACGTTGAGCCGAAGGCCCCGGGCCCGTCGCGCCCGGGCCAGCTCGGCGGCCCCGAAGAGCAGCAGCCGGTCGCGTTCGGTCGGTGTCAGCCGCATGTCCATCCCTCCATTTAGAGCAACACTCTAAACAAAGAATCCGCCAGGAGGAAGGTCTTGACGGTCTCAGCGCCAAGGGTCACATTGAGTGCCGCTCTAACCAACCGAAAGGGCCGCCATGCCGATCTCGATAGAACAGCGCGGAGTCGACACCATCCCCGACGAGGAACGCACCAGCGGGCCCCGCGATCTCGTCTCGATCCTCCTGGGCTCCAACCTCTGTCTGGGCGTGATCATCTTCGGCTGGCTCCCGCCGTCGTTCGGGCTCGACTGGTGGTCGTCGCTGAGCTCGATCGTGGTCGGCACGGTGGCGGGCACGGCCCTGACTGCGCCCCTGGCCCTGATCTCCCTGCGCACCGCGACGAACCTCTCCACCTCCTCCGGCGCCCAGTTCGGCGTGCGCGGCCGGCTGGTCGGCTCGGTGGTCGGTCTGCTCCTCGCCCTCGGCTACACGGCGCTGACCGTGTGGATCGGCGGGGACGTGATGGTGGGCGTGCTGCGGCGACTGTTCGGTCTGCCGGTGGACGGAGTGGCGTACGCCCTGGTCTACGCGGTCCTCGCCGGGGCGACGGTCGCGGGCGCGGTGTACGGGTACCGGGTGCTGCTGGCCATGTCCCGGGTCCTGGCGATCGGCATGACGGCCCTGCTGGCGCTGGGCGTCATCGCCTACGCCCCGCACTTCACCACCTCGGCGATCCCCGAGACCGGCGGCTATCTGCTGGGCGGCTACTGGCCGACCTGGTTCCTGGCGACGGTGGCCGCGGGCCTGTCCGGCCCGATCGCCTTCATCACCCTCCTCGGCGACTACACCCGCTACATCTCCCCGGACCGCCACTCCTCCCGCCGGGTCCTGCACGCGACCTGGCTCGGCCTGATCCTGGGCCTGCTGGTCCCCCAGCTCTTCGGCACCTTCACGGCGTACGCGGCCCGCGCGGCGACGGACTACGCGGGCCCGCTGGTGACCGCGTCCCCCGCCTGGTACCTGATCCCGCTCCTGCTGTCCGCCACCGCGGGCTCGGTCGGCAACGCCGGTCTGATGCTGTACTCCATGGGCCTCGACCTGGACGCGATCCTGCCGCGCGCGTCCAGGGCCCGAGCCACGTACACGGTCGCCGCGGTCGCGACGGCCTGCGTCTTCGTCGGCCACTACTACTCGAGCGCGCAGGACGCCATGACGTCCTTCGTCCTCCTGCTCACCGCGATCGGCACGCCGTGGGCAGTGATCACGCTGATCGGCTTCGTCCGCTGCCGGGGGGTGTACGACGCGGACGCGCTGCAGGTGTTCAACCGCCGGTCGCGGGGCGGGATCTACTGGTACCGCGCGGGCTGGAACATCCCGGCGGCGGTGTCCTGGGCGGCGGGTGCGGCGACCGGGCTGCTCGCGGTGTCGTTGCCGTCGTACGAGGGCCCGCTGCTGTCACTGACAGGCGGGGTGGACTGCAGTTTCGTGTTGTCGGGGCTGGTGGGCGGCATCACGTATCTGCTGCAGCCAAGGGCCCTGTCCGGGTCGCGTTCAGTCACCTCAGCCCGTCCGGCGTTTGAGGACGAGGCCGTTCAGGCCGAAGCGGGGGGCCTGGGGGGCGCAGCCCCCCCAGTAGGGCCACGGGAGCCCCCCGCACAGAACCCGGCTCAGCCCTCAGCCGAGAAGGTGCATCCACCCGTGCCGGTCCACGGCAGTGCCTCGCTGGATGTCCAGCAGAGCCTCCCGCATCCGGAGGGTGACCTCACCGGGCTCGCCCCCCGCCTGCTGCCACTCCGCGCTCGCGCGCTTCACCGTGCCGACCGGCGTGATCACGGCGGCGGTACCGCACGCGAAGACCTCCGTCAGCGTGCCGTTCTCGGCGTCGCGCTGCCACTGGTCGATGGAGACGCGGCCCTCCTCGGACTCGTAGCCGAGATCGCGGGCGACGGTCAGGAGCGAGTCACGGGTGACGCCCTCGAGGATGGAGCCCGTCAGCGACGGCGTGATGATCTTGTCGCCGTACACGAAGTACAGGTTCATGCCGCCGAGTTCCTCGACCCACTTGTGCTCGACCGCGTCGAGGTAGCAGACCTGGTCGCAGCCCTTGGCGGCGGCCTCGGCCTGGGCGAGCAGGGAGGCCGCGTAGTTGCCTCCGGTCTTGGCGTCGCCGGTGCCGCCGGGGACGGCGCGGACACGGTTCTCGGAGAGCCAGATGGTGACCGGCTTGACGCCGCCGGGGAAGTAGGCACCGGCCGGGGAGGCGATGACCAGGAAGAGGTACTCGTTGGCGGGCTTCACGCCCAGGCCGACCTCGGTCGCGATCATGAAGGGGCGGAGATAGAGGGACTCCTCGCCGCCGTGCGCCGGGACCCATGCCTTGTCCTGCTGGACCAGGGCGTCGCAGGCCTCGATGAACGTCTCGACCGGCAGCTCGGGCATCCCGAGGCGGTGCGCGGAGCGCTGGAAGCGCTCGGCGTTCTTCTCGGGGCGGAAGGTGGCGACGGAGCCGTCGGGCTGGCGGTAGGCCTTGAGGCCCTCGAAGATCTCCTGCGCATAGTGCAGGACCATCGTGGCCGGGTCGAGGGAGAGCGGGGCGTAGGGGACGAGCTGACCGTCGTGCCAGCCGCGGCCCTCGGTCCACTTGATCGTCACCATGTGGTCGGTGAAGTGGCGGCCGAACCCGGGGTTCGCCAGGATCGCCTCGCGCTCCGCGTCGGAGAGTGGCGAGGCCGAGGGCTTGAGCTCGATCGTGGGCGTCGTCATGAGTGGTTGTCCTTCACCGGTTGTGTGTGACGGGCCGCGCTCACGTCCGTACGGCCGGTGGCCAGTGCTAGGACGTCCGAGCATTCCCTCAATCCGCGGCTCCGCGTTCGATTATCGCAAGGCGGAGGCCGTGGAAGAAACGGCGTGAAATGCGGCCCAGGGGATGATGGTGGCACCCGGCGGGGACACAGCGGAAGCCGCCGGGTGCTGATGCGACCCGGCGGCTTCGAAGTGTTTCGAGTGGCCTGGGGGTCCCCCCAGGCCCTTAAGGCTCTGGGGGAGGGTCAGCCGGCTACTCGTACGGCCAGCGCGTCACCGATCTCCGACGTGGAGCGGGCGGGCTTGCCGGTGCGCTCGGCGAGGTCGGCGGAGACCGCCTCGTCGATACGGGCGGCCTCGGCCTCGTAGCCGAGGTGACGCAGGAGCAGCGCGACGGACAGCACCGTGGCGGAGGGGTCGGCCTTGCCCTGGCCTGCGATGTCGGGCGCCGAGCCGTGCACGGGCTCGAACATCGAGGGGAACTCGCCGGACGGGTTGATGTTCCCGCTCGCGGCGACGCCGATGCCGCCGGAGACGGCCGCGGCGAGGTCGGTGATGATGTCGCCGAAGAGGTTGTCGGTGACGATCACGTCGAAGCGCTCGGGCTGCGTGACCAGGTAGATGGTCGCCGCGTCGACGTGCATGTACTCGGTGGTGACCTCGGGGAATTCCGCGGCCACCTTGTTGAAGATGTTGGTCCACAGGTGACCCGCGAAGGTCAGCACGTTGTTCTTGTGGATCAGCGCGAGCTTCTTGCGCGGGCGGGCCTGCGCACGGGCGAAGGCGTCGCGGACGACGCGCTCCACACCGAAGGCCGTGTTGACGGAGACCTCGGTGGCGACCTCGTGCTCGGTGCCCTTGCGGATGGTGCCGCCGTTGCCGGTGTACGGGCCCTCGGTGCCCTCACGGACCACGACGAAGTCGATGCTCGGCTCGCCGGCCAGCGGGGTGGCCACACCCGGGAGCAGCTTGCTCGGCCGCAGGTTGACGTGGTGGTCGAAGGCGAAACGGAGCTTGAGCAGGAAGCCGCGCTCCAGGACGCCGGAGGGGACGCTCGGGTCACCGATCGCGCCCAGCAGAATGGCGTCGTGCTTCTTCAGCGCGTCGAGGTCGGCGTCGGTGAGGGTCTCACCGGTGGCGTGGTAGCGCTGGGCGCCGAAGTCGTACTCCTTGGTCTCCAGCTTCACATCCTGCGGAAGGACGGCGGAGAGGACCTTCAGACCTTCGGCCACGACCTCCTGGCCGATGCCGTCACCGGGAATCACTGCGAGATTGATGCTGCGAGACATGCGGGAACCCTACTCCTCGTCCCATGGAATGACATGCCATGTCCGCCATACGGACACACCGATGACGGAGGGCGTCAACTGGTCGCCACCCGTTCACCCGTATGTCTGGCGGGCGTTGGCCATCGCTGGGAAGTTCCCTCCCATGGACATCCCCGACGTCGGCATCCCGCCACAGCTCGCAAGCCGGATGAGCATGGCCGAGCAGCACGAGTACCTGCGCACCAAGCTGATCCGGCGCCGCACGCTGGTGACGGCCGGCGCAGTGGCAGCGGGCGGGGCGCTGACCGGCTGCGGCGGCGGATCGGGAGCGCAGGGCACGAGGAGTTCGGCGCCCGCGACCCCGACGGTGCACGGCTCGGTCGTCTCCCCCTTCGGCCGCCATCTCGCCTTCGGCGCCGACCCGAAGTCACAGATGCGGGTCTCGTGGCAGGTCCCGCTGGCCGTGCGGAAGCCGTATGTCCGCATCGGCTCCACCCCCGACGACCTGAGCCGGAAGATCGAGGCCGAGGTCCGCGATCTGCACACGCCGGGCGTGACGGGTGTGCGTCCGGCGCTGGAGCAGTACTACCTGCACGCGGCCCTGGACGGCCTGCGCCCCGGCACGACGTACTACTACGGCGTGGGCCACGAGGGCTTCGATCCGGCCTCCCCGAAGCACCGCTCGACGATCGGCACCTTCCGCACGGCGCCGGCGTCCCCGGAGAAGTTCGTGTTCACGGCCTTCGGCGACCAGGGCGTCAGCCAGGCCGCGGCCGCCAACGACCACGTCATCCTGCGCCAGAAGCCCGCCTTCCATCTGCACGCGGGTGACATCTGCTACGCCGACACCAACGGCCGGGGCGAGAAGTCGGACGGCTACGACCCCGCGTTCTGGGACCTGTTCCTCAAGCAGAACGAGCCGGTGGCGAGGTCGGTGCCCTGGATGGTGACGACCGGCAACCACGACATGGAGGCCTGGTACTCGCCGGAGGGCTACGGCGGCCAGCTGGCCCGCTTCTCCCTCCCGGACAGCGGCTTCGACGCCCGCACGGCGCCCGGGGTGTACGCGTTCACCTACGGCAACGTCGGCTTCGTGGCGTTGGACGCCAACGACGTCTCGTACGAGATCCCCGCCAACTTCGGCTACACGGGCGGCAGGCAGACGAAGTGGCTGGACCGGAAGCTGGCCGAGCTGCGGGCTGCGAACGACGTCGACTTCGTCGTCGTCTTCTTCCACCACTGCGCCTACTCGACCTCCGCGCACGCCTCCGACGGCGGCGTGCGCGCGGAGTGGCTGCCGCTGTTCGCCAAGCACCAGGTGGACCTGGTGATCAACGGCCACAACCATGTGTACGAGCGGACGGACGCCATCAGGAACGGCGAGGTCGGCAGGCCGGTCCCCATCGGTGCGTCGACCGACCCGGCACGGGACGGGATCGTGTATGTCACGGCGGGCGGCGGTGGCCGTGATCTGTACGGCTTCCCGGCGGGCGTGAAGGAGAGCTACGAGGGGCACGTAACGCACCACGACTCCGTCGGCACCTTCCGGTGGACGAGGTCGAAGGCCTCCGCGGCGGAGACCGTGGAGTGGTCGCGGGTGCGCTACCGGGGCTTCTCCCTGCTCACGGTGGAGGCGGAGAGCGGTGCGAAGCCCGCCCTGAAGGTGTCGGCGCTCACGGACAGCGGCGAGCGCATCGATCACTTCGAGGTGCGGCGCGGGGTGTGAGTCCGCGCCGCACCTCATGCGGGTGCGGCTCCCGGCTCAGTGGTGATGCCCGGCTCAGTGGCCGGTCGAACCGCCGTTGTCCCTGCGATCGAGGGCGCGCTGGAGGGCGGCTGCGGCGTTCTTGCGGTCGGACTCGCTCGTACGGGAGATGTGACGGACTCGGCGGCGTGCGGTCGTCTCGGCCATGGGAAATCGACTCCTTCGAAATCCGGGAGTGCGGAAAGGGGTTACGAGACGCCGGATGGGGCGGGGAGCGGTGCCGCAGGGGTTGCCTGCACGGGGCGCGCTCACGACCGCCATTCGCTTGGTCGAGCGAGACGTTCGGCTCCTACAAAAGTAAGCGAGCGGGCCCGGTCTGTCTCCACAATTACTCGGACTTCCTACTATCTGAGACGGTGGATTGGGTCACACCGCTCTGAGCTGGGATTTCGCCCACACGGCTGATCCTCGGCACGGCATGCGACAACAGCCACCGGTGAAGGGAACGGTGAGTTCATGAACGACAAGGCCAAGGCACTTCTCGAGGGCGGCCCGCAGGATCTGCCGGAGCGGATCGTGCCGATCGCGACGCCCGGAGCAGACCTGAAGATCGAGCTGCGCAACGGCTACGAGCACTTCAGGCGGACCGCACGCCACGCGGACACACCGGAGGGCACGCTCCGGGTGTACGAGTGGTGGGAGCGCACGGAACTGCCCGGCTAGCCCCGGGGCCGCAGCGCCGCCGCCACCGCCTCCCGGAACCCCTTCGGGTCCTCCACCCACGGCGCGTGCCCGGCCTCCGGCAGCGTCGCGCGGCGTACCCGCGGCAGGGCCCGTTCCAGGGAGTCGACCGCCGAGCGTGGCCGCGGGTCCCGCTCGCCGTCGACGATCAGCACGGGCACGTCGAGGGACGTGCAGGCGTCGTAGAGCCCGGGAGTGCCCCAGTTCCGCCTGCGCTCGTCGTTGAGGGCCCTGCTGCACTCGGTGTTGATCCCGAGCCAGGGGTCGGCGAGCCGCCCGGCGTGCTCCAGCGCCCGTTCCCGGTCCGGGTAGTCGGCGGACCACTGGAGCACCGCCCGCTCCCGCTCCTCGCCCTCGCTCAGATGCGGCCGGTCCGTCAACTCCCGCCACCGCGCCAGCCGTTCGGGCCGCTCACCGAGCCGCGCGAGGAGGTTCTCCCGGAAGGCGCCGAACCAGTCGGAGTCCGGTCCGATGCCCGTGCCGCTCACGTACACCAGCGAACTCACCCGCTCGGGATGCGCGAGCGCACAGCTCAACGCCAGTTGCGCACCCCACGAGTGACCGAGCAGCGCCATCCGCTCCAGCCCGAAGTGCCGCCGTACGGCGTCGAGATCGGCGACGAACCGCTCGCTGGTCCACGGCCCGGCGCACCGCTCCGAACGGCCGCATCCGCGCTGGTCCCAGCGGACGACCGTGGCCAGGTCGCCCAGTATCCCGGCCACGTCCTCGAAGTAGTCCCAGAGCCCGGGGCCGCCGTGGCAGAGCACCAGGGGGTCGCCGCTGCCCGACCGTGCGGCCCACAGACGTACGCCGTCGTCGGCCACCACGGTCGAGCTCTCGTGCTGCGTCACCGTCATGAGGGGCAGTCTGCCCCGGCGACGGGTCAGCCCATGTGCGGGTACGTGTAGTCCGTCGGCGGGACCAGCGTCTCCTTGATCGCTCGGGTCAGGGTCCAGCGCATCAGGTTCTGCGGGGCGCCGGCCTTGTCGTTGGTGCCGGAGGCACGGCCGCCGCCGAAGGGCTGCTGGCCGACGACGGCGCCGGTCGACTTGTCGTTGATGTAGAAGTTGCCGGCCGCGTAGCGGAGCTTGTCCATCGTGTACGCGGCCGCCGCGCGGTCATTGGAGATGACCGAGCCCGTCAGCGCGTAGTCGGACACCGACTCCATCTGGGTCAGCATCTCCTCGTACTTGTCGTCCTCGTAGACGTGCACGGCGAGGAACGGGCCGAAGTACTCGGTGCGGAAGACCTCGTTCTCCGGGTCGTTGCACTCGACGACGGTCGGGCGGACGAAGTAGCCGACCGAGTCGTCGTAGGTGCCGCCCGCGACGATCGTGCAGGCCGGGTCGGACTTCGCGCGGTCGATGGCGGCCTTGTTCTTGGCGAAGGAGCGCTCGTCGATGACGGCGCCGATGAAGTTGGAGAGGTCGGTGACGTCACCCATGGTCAGGTAGTCGACCTCGGCGGCGAACTCCTCCTTGAAGCCGGAGTTCCAGATGGACGCCGGGATGTAGGCGCGGGAGGTCGCGCTGCACTTCTGGCCCTGGTACTCGAAGGCACCGCGGGTGAGCGCCGTCTTCAGGACCGCGGGGTCGGCGCTCGGGTGGGCGACCAGGAAGTCCTTGCCGCCGGTCTCGCCGACCAGGCGCGGGTAGGAGCGGTACTTCTCGATGTTGTTGCCGACCGTCTTCCACAGGTACTGGAAGGTCTTGGTCGAGCCGGTGAAGTGGATGCCCGCGAGGTCGCGGTGCTCGAGGGCCACCTTGGAGACCTCGATGCCGTCGCCGGTGACGAGGTTGATGACGCCCTTGGGCAGACCCGCCTCCTCCAGCAGCTGCATCAGCAGGACGGCCGCGTGGGTCTGGGTCGGCGACGGCTTCCAGACGACGACGTTGCCCATCAGCGCAGGGGCGGTGGGCAGGTTGCCCGCGATCGCGCTGAAGTTGAACGGCGTGATCGCGTAGACGAAGCCCTCCAGCGGGCGGTGGTCGAGGCGGTTCCAGACGCCCGTGGAGTTGGCCGGGGGCTGCTCGGCCAGGATCTGGCGGGCGTAGGCGACGTTGAAGCGCCAGAAGTCGATCAGCTCGCAGGGACAGTCGATCTCGGCCTGCTGGGCGGTCTTCGACTGGCCGAGCATGGTGGAGGCCGCAAGGGTCTCGCGCCACGGGCCGGAGAGCAGCTCCGCCGCGCGCAGGATGATCGCGGCGCGGTCGTCGAAGGACATCGCACGCCAGGCGGGCGCGGCGGCGAGGGCCGCGTCGATGGCGTCCTGCGCGTCCTGCTGGGTGGCGTTGGCGTACGTGCCCAGGCGGGCCTTGTGGTTGTGCGGCTGCACGACGTCGAACCGCTCGCCGCCGCCCATCCGCTTCTCGCCGCCGATCGTCATCGGCAGGTCGACCGGGTTCTCGGCCAGCTCCTTGAGCTTGGCCTCCAGCCGGGCGCGCTCGGGCGAGCCGGGGGCGTAGCCGTGCACCGGCTCGTTGACGGGGGTGGGGACCTGGGTCACAGCGTCCATGGATCCGTAACTCCTTGATGTTGAGCGGGTGTTGCGAGCTGGTGGGGTGCGGGCTCAGCCCTTGCTGACCATCGACCGGACGAAGAAACGCAGGTTCGCCGGCTTTTCGGCCAGGCGCCGCATGCTGCGCCTTCCCGGGGGACAACTCCCGGACCCCCGGCCGACGCCGCGGCAGGGCCTCGTTGTCTCAGCCACGTGTGATCATGCTCCTCAGGAAGAAGCGCAGGTTCGCCGGCTTTTCAGCGAGCCGCCGCATGAAGTAGCCGTACCAGTCGGTGCCGTAGGCGGTGTAGACGCGCATGCGGTGGCCCTCGGCGGCCAGCCGCAGGTGCTCGTCGCTGCGGATGCCGTACAGCATCTGGAACTCGTACTCGTCGAGCTTGCGCCCGGCCTGGCGGGCGAGCTCCTGCGCGATCGAGATCAGGCGCGGGTCGTGGGACCCGATCATCGGATACCCCTCGCCCTCCATCAGAGTCCTCAGAACCCGGACGTACGCCTTGTCGATCTCGTGCTTCTGCTGGTACGCGACCTCGGCAGGCTCCTTGTAGGCGCCCTTCACCAGCCGCACCCGGCTGCCGGCCGCGGCGAGGCGGCGGGCGTCGGCCTCGGTGCGGAAGAGGTAGGCCTGGATGACGCAGCCGGTCTGCGGGAAGTCCTTCCGCAGCTCCTCGTGGATGGCGAACATCGAGTCGAGGGTGGTGTGGTCCTCGGCGTCGAGCGTGACCGTCGTACCGATGGCGGCGGCGGCCTCGACGACGGGCCGGACGTTGGCGAGGGCCAGCTCGTGGCCGCCGTCCAGCGCTTGCCCGAACATCGACAGTTTGACGGACATCTCGACCCGCTCGCCCAGCTGCAGCTCCTCCAGCCGGCTGGTCAGCGCCAGGTAGGCGTCCCGGGCCGCGGCGGCCTGCTCGGGGGTGGTGATGTCCTCGCCGACGACGTCCATCGTCAGCTCCAGGCCGCGACCGGTGAGGTCCTTGATGATCGGCACGATGTCGTCGACGGTCTCACCGGGGATGAAGCGGTCGACGACCTGCTTGGTCACCGGGGCCGCCGAGATCAGGCGTCGCATCCGGTCGCTGCGCGACGCGGCAAGAATCACGGGACCCAGCACGGGGCACCTCCACAAACCAGCAGATAGAACCACCGTGAAACCTAAGGATCCCTCCGATCCTCAGCCATCGACAGCTGTCACGCATCCGTGCCGCAGATCTCAGACAGATGTATGAAGCGGGCCTGGAAATGCGGGAGAATGCCCGAGTGACGTCCGAAGTTTTCAGCCACGCCGGGGACTACCAGGAGCTGGTCGACGAGATCTCCGAGCTCCTCGGCGTCCCCGCGACCCTGGAGAACCGGGACTTCGAGCTGATCGCCTTCGGTGCGTACGACAGTGAGGGCGACCTCGACACCTCCGCCCTGGACCCCGTGCGCACCCGCTCGATCCTGACGCGGCGCTCCACGTCCGCCGTCCGTTCGTGGTTCGAGGGCTTCGGCATCACGCGGGCGACGGGCCCGGTCCGTATCCCGCCGACCCCCGAGGCCGGCGTGTACCGGGGACGTATCTGCCTGCCGGTACGCCATCGGGGCGTCGTCCTGGGGTACGTGTGGCTGCTGGACTCCGACCCGGGCCCGACCGACCGGCAGCTGACCGCGGCCATGGACGTGGCGGCCCGCATCGGCGCGCTGCTGGCGGACGAGGCGCAGCACGGCGCCGACCTCACCCGGGAGCTGCGGGCCGTGCTCACCGCCGAGCGCGGCTGGCCGCAGGACATGGCGGTGGCGGAACTGCGCACCGCGCTGGGCTCGCGCGCGGACGGCCTGCACACGGTGGTCTGCGTGACGCCCTGGCCGTCCGCCGACCCGGACGACGCCCCTTCGGTCCGTACGGTGCCGGGGGCGACGGCGCTCTGCACGGTGCCGTGGGGTGCGGCCTCCCAGGCCCTCGCCCTGCTGGTACGGCTGCGCTCGGCGGACGTCCTGACGCCGGCCACCTCGGCGGCGGGGCGACTGCTGGAGCGGGCGCGGCAGCTGGAGGGGGGCGGCACGGCGGCGTGCGGGGTCGCGGCCGCGCGCACCGGGCTCGCGGAGGTGGGGACGGCCTGGCGCGAGGCCTTGGCGGCGGCGCGGGCCGCGCTGGCGGAGCCCCGGCTGGGTCCCGTCGCCCAGTGGGCGCACATCGGCCCGTTCCGCCTGCTGACCTCGCTGCCGCCGGAGGTGGCCCACGACCCTGCCGTAGAGACCCTGTTGTCCCCCACCTACCGCGAACTCGCCCGCACGGCCGAGATCTACCTCGACTGTGCGGGCCAGGCCGCCCGCACGGCTGCCGAGCTGGGCATCCACCGCCAGACCCTGTACTACCGCCTGTCCCGCGTGGAGAAGCTGACGGGCCTCGACCTGGACGACGGCGAGGACCGGCTGCTGCTGCACATGGCACTGAAGGGGGCAAGGCTGTAGCCATGCCGCCGCTGCTGATGATCGACCTGGACAACACCCTCGTCGACCGAGACGCAGCCTTCCGGACCGCAGCGGCCGCCTTCCTCGCCGAGCAGACCCTGCCCGCCGACGCTGTTGTGTGATCGCCGCCACAATGATTACTGAAAATGATTGTCATCATGCTAACGTCGCCGCACTCACCCTTGACCACCCCTTTACCCGGAGGGTTCCGTGCGCCTGCCCGCTCGCCGTCTGCTCCCCGCCACCGCTCTCACCGCGGCCTCGGCCCTGCTCACCGGCTGCTTCTCGGGGACCCCCGCCGAGGGGGACGGTGACGGCCGGCGCATCCGCGTCGCGATGATGCAGCCCCCGCGCTCGGGCCTCTCCCCGCTCTCCGACGACGCGTTCAAGCTGTCGCGCTGGTCGACCGCCGAGACCCTGGTGAAGCTGGACGCGGACGGTGACGCCGAACCCGCCCTTGCCACCAAGTGGACGCAGTCCGGCCGGAGCTGGACCTTCCGGATACGCGACGGCGTCACCTTCCACGACGGCACGAAGCTCGACGCCGAGGCCGTCGTCCGCTCCCTCACCAGGGCCGCGACCGCCTCCCCCAAGCCCCGCATCCTCGACGGCGTCGACCTCACGGCCGAGGCACACGGGGACACCGTCACCGTCACCACCGCCGACGAGGACCCACTCGTCCCCCAGCGGCTCAGCTCACCACAGCTGTCGATCCTCGCGGCGAAGGCGTACCGCGGGAAGACGGTGAACCCTGTCGGCGCCGGCACCGGCCCCTTCGAGCTCGTGTCCGTCGACGGCACCTCCGCCGCCACCCTCGACCGCTACGACGCCTACTGGGGCGGCAGGGCCAAGTCCCCCGGAATCGCAGTGAAGTTCGTGCCCGACGGCACCGCCCGCGCGGCTGCGCTCCGCAGCGGTGAGGCCGACATCGTCGAGGCGGTGCCCGTCTCGCAGGCCGCGCTGCTCGACGAGGACCTGATCACCGAGGTTCCGATGCCGCGCACCAACACGCTGTACCTCAACACGTCCGACGGCCCCTTCAAGGACGCCTCCCTGCGAGCCGCCGCCCGCGAGGCCGTGGACGCCGAGTCGATCGTGAAGGGCGTGTACGAGGGCCGCGCCGACGTCGCCCATGGACTGCTCGGGCCCGCACTGCCGTGGGCGGCCGAACTGCGGCGGCCGGTGTCCCACGCCAAGGCGGGCAGGCCCGCGGGCCGGACCGTCACCATCGGCACCTTCACCGACCGAGCCGAACTCCCCGAGGTCGCCGCCGCACTGCAACAGCAGCTCCAGAAGGCCGGGTTCAAGGTGAAACTGGTGGTCCGCGAGTACGCGAACATCGAATCGGACGCGCTGGCCGGCAGGTTCGACGCGTTCATCCTCTCCCGTGCCACGGTCCTCGACTCCGGCGACCCGGCCGCCTACCTCTACAGCGACTTCGCCTCCGACGGCTCCTTCAACATCTCCCAGCTGGCGGACCCGGCCGTGGACAAGGCGCTGAAGAAGGCCGGCGAGACGGAGAGCGGCGAGGCCAGGCGCAAGGCGGTCGTCGCCGCGGAGGCCGCCGTGCTCGCCACCGACGCCGCCGTGCCCATGCTCCACGAGCGCGTGATCCAGGGCGACGCGGCAGCGGTCAGGGGTGCCGCCCACGACCCGCGCGAGCGGGAACTGGTCACGGCGGACACGTACGTCAAGTGAGGCACCGCACAAGGGGGTTGCCGACCGCTGCCGGGGTGACCCGCACCCTCGGTCTCGTCTCCGTCCTGGCCGCGGTGGGGCTCCTCCCCCGGCTCTCCGGCAAGGACCCCGCCCTCACGGTCCTGCGCGCCCGCTCCGCCGAGCAGGAACCCACGAAGGAGGCCCTGGACGCGGTACGCCGTGACCTCGGTCCGGATGCGGGTGCCCTCTCCCTGCTGGGGAGTTGGGCCGACGACCTGCTCCACGGCGACCTCGGCACCTCCTGGGTGTCTGGCACCGACGTGCTGCCGTCCGTCGTCGCCGGACTCCAGGTGTCGCTGGCGCTGATGGGCGCGGCGTTCGGGGTGGCGGTGCTGCTGGCGTGCGCCCTGGTGGCGCCGGTGCTGGTACGGCAGCGGGCCTCGGCCGGTGCATGGCCCGCCATGCTGGCCGCCGTACCTGAATTCCTGCTGGCCACCGTGGCGCTGCTGGTGTGCGGGGTGTGGCTCGGATGGCTGCCGACGTCCGGCTGGCAGGGGCCCGCGTACCTGGTGCTGCCCGCCCTCGCCCTCGGTGTCCCGGCGGGCGGGCTGCTCGGCCGACTGGTCGCGGACGCGCTGCCGGCGGTGCTCGACGAGCGGTGGGTGGAGCTGTGGCGGGGTTCCGGGGTGAGCAGGGCCCGGGTGTCGGCCGCCGCCCTTCGGCGCGTGCTGCCGCCGCTGGTCCCGCAGTTCGGGATGGTCGCCGTCGGGCTGACCGGGGGCGCAGTCCCGGTGGAGACGGTGTTCGCCGTGCCCGGCATCGGGCGTACGGCACTGGGCGCGGCGAAGTCGCAGGACCTGCCGCTGCTGCAGGGTGCGGTGCTCGCGCTGCTGCTGCTCGGCCTGGTCACGGGCGCGGCAGCGGCGTTCACACAGCGCCGGCTGCTGGGGCCGGCGCTGCGTGACGCCTCGCTCAACCTGCCGTCGGTCCATCCGGTCCGTACACACCCGGCGATCCCGTTGACCCTGTTCACAGCACTTTCCGCGGCCATCGGCTGGGGCCTGCTGCGCGACCCGTACGCCGTACACACCACGGACCGAGTGGCCGCCCCCTCCTGGTCGCACCCCCTCGGCACGGACGCCCTCGGCCGGGACGTCCTCGCCCGGCTCGGGCACGGTGCCGGCCCGACCGTCGGCACGGCCGCCGCCGTCTGCCTGCTGAGCCTGCTGCTCGCCCTGGCGCTCGGCTTCCTGCCCGGCGTCGCAGCAGGCGCGGCCGACATCGCCAACGCACTGCCCCCGGTGATCGTCGGCATCCTGGTCGCAGCAGTTGCCGGGCCCGGCACGGGCGGCGCGGCCCTCGCGGTCGCCCTGATCTCCTGGCCCCCGCTGGCCGCGCACGCGGCGGCACTGGTGCAGGAGGTCCGCGCCGCCACCTTCCTGACCGCTCAACGGGCGATCGGCGCCGCCCCGTTGTGGATCCTCACCCGTCACGTCCTGCCGTCCGTGGCCGGACCCGTCGCCCGCCACGCCCTGCTCCGGCTGCCCGGCATCGCCCTCGCGCTCGCCTCCCTCGGCTTCCTCGGCCTGGGCGCCCAGCCGCCCGCCCCCGAGTGGGGCCTGCTGCTCGACGAGTCCCGCGCCTATGTGGAACGGGCCCCGTGGGCCGCCCTCGCCCCAGCCGTGGCAGTGGCCCTGCTGGCGGGCCTGGCGGCGTCGGGAGCGGCGTACGCGCAAGGCCGGAAAGCCGTCAAGGAGACCCCAGTTGGAAGCTGAAGCACTGCTCTCGGTACGTGACCTGCGCATCGCTTTCAGCGGTGTCGAAGCCGTCCGCGGTCTGTCCTTCGACGTCCGCCCGCGCGAAGTCCTCGCGATCGTCGGGGAGTCGGGCGCGGGCAAGTCGCTCACCGCGCGGGCACTGCTGGGGATGCTCCCGCGGGGCGCGACGAGAAGCGGCAGCATCGAGCTGCTCGGCACGACCGACCTCGCCGCCGCCCGTGGCCGCCGTATCGCCCTCGTCCCCCAGGACGCCCTGTCCGCCCTCTCCACCGTCCACCCCGTGGGCGACCAACTCGCCGCCGCCGTACGCTCGGTGGCACGCGTCTCCCGCAGGCAGGCCCGTGCCCGCGCCGTCGCCGCGCTGGAACGCGTCGGCATCCCCGACGCCGCACGCCGGGCGCGCTCCTACCCGCACGAGTACTCCGGCGGTATGCGCCAGCGGGCGGTCGTCGCGATGGCCACCGTCAACGAACCGGACGTCCTGGTCGCCGACGAGCCCACCACCGCACTGGACGAGGAGCGCCGGGACCGGGTCCTGCGGGTCCTGGCCGAGCAGCGGGAGGCGGTGGGCGCGGCGCTCGTCCTGGTCACGCACGATCTGGACGCCGTACGGGAGCACGCGGACCGTGCGCTGGTCATGTACGCCGGACGCCTGACCGAACTCGGCCCGGCACAACGGGTGTTGACCCGTCCCCTCGCCCCCTACACCGCGGGCCTGCTGGCATCCCTCCCCCAGAACGCCCCGGCCCGCCGCCGTCTCCCCACCCTCCCCGGCACGCCACCCGCCCCGGGCGCGCTCCCGCCGGGCTGCGCCTTCGCCCCGCGCTGCGGACGCTCGACGGACAGCTGCCGACGCGAGGAGCCCGAGCCGCAGCAGGCGGATGGACGACTGGTTGCCTGCCACCACTGGGAGGCAGCGTGAACGTGCCCCTGCTGGACGTCCGCGACCTCGTGGTCCGCTACGGCGCCGTCACCGCCGTGGACCATGTGTCCTTCGCCCTGGCCCCCGGCGAGACCCTCGCCCTGAACGGCCCGAGCGGCTGCGGCAAGTCGTCCACCGCGCTGGCGGTCCTCCAGCTGCGCCGGCCGGACGGAGGCGAAGTCCGCTTCGAAGGACGGGAGCTGACACGGCTCACCGAGCGCGGACTCCGCCCCCTCCGCCCCCGTATGCAACCCGTCTTCCAGGACCCGTACGGCTCACTGAGCCCCCGCCACCGCATCCGCGACGCGGTGGCGGAACCGCTGAAGGTCCAGGGCCGCTGGACCACCACCGACGGCCCGGCCCGCGTCGCCGAACTCCTCGACCGGGTCGGCCTGAACCCCTCGTACGGCGACCGCCGGCCGCACGAACTCTCCGGCGGCCAGTGCCAACGGGCGGGCATCGCCCGGGCGTTGGCCTCCGACCCGCGCCTGCTCGTGCTCGACGAGCCCGTCTCCGCCCTGGACCCGTCCATCCGCGCAGGCGTGCTGAACCTGCTCGCCGACCTCCAGGACGAACTCGGCCTCGGCTATCTGTTCATCTGCCACGACCGCGCGGTGGTACGGCACTTCGCGGACCGGGTGGTGGAGATGCGGGACGGGCGGGTCAGCTCCTCGTAGCCCCGGCGATCACCTGGCGCAGCCCCTCGGTGAGCTGCTCCGCGGTGGGTGCGGTCTTCGGGTCGAAGGTCCACTGGGCGATGAGGCCCGTCATGAGGGTCACGTAGAACATGCCGAGGGTGTCGGTGGTCTCGTCCGAGACGTCCTCCTCGCGCCCGCCCATGAGCATCGGCACGAACCCACGTCCGGCCTCGCGCTGGGCCCGCGCCAAGTGGTCGCGCACCTCGGGCAGTTGGTCACCCATGACCACGATCTCCATGCTGAGATGCCAGATCGAGCCCGGGGCGCGCATGGTGCCGATGACGTTCGACCACACCTCCTGGAACCGTTCGAGGGAACCGGGCTCGGCGCTCATCGCGGCCCCGTCCCCCTCGAAGGCATCCCCCATCCCCTCGACCAGCGACACATACGCCTGCGCCAACAGCGCGTCCTTCGAACCGTAGTGGTAGCCGATCGAGGCCAGGTTGGTCCCCGATGCCTTGACGATGTCACGCGCCGTCGTGCGCGCGAACCCCTTCTCCAGCAGGCAGCGCTTGGCGCCTTCGAGCAGATCCTCACGGTGTCCCATGCCCCCACTCTACCCCCGATCCATACAACCGTCCTAGACGCATGACTTATACATTCGTTCTAGACAAGCGTTTAAGACGCCCGTACAGTCCCTGTCATGACGAACCCGACGAGCACCACCACAACCCCGGCCGGCCATCTGGCCGGCCGCCGCGAATGGACCGCACTGGGCGTGCTGATGCTCCCGCTGCTGCTGGTCTCGATGGATGTCTCGGTCCTGTACTTCGCGATCCCGGCGATCAGCGCAGACCTGGAGCCGAGCGGCACCCAGCAGCTGTGGATCTTCGACATCTACGCCTTCGTCCTGGCAGGCCTGCTGATGACGATGGGCTCCCTGGGCGACCGCATCGGCCGCCGCAAGCTCCTCCTGATCGGCGCGGCGGCCTTCGGCATCGCGTCGCTCACCGCCGCCTACGCGAACAGCGCCGAGACCCTGATCGCGGCCCGCGCGGTCCTCGGCATCGGCGGCGCGACCCTGATGCCCTCGACGATGGCGCTGATCCGCACGATGTTCACCGACCCCGGACAGCGCGCGAAGGCGATCGGCATGTGGTCCGGCGTGATGACGGCCGGGATCGCGCTCGGCTCGGTGATGAGCGGTGTCCTCGTCCAGTACTTCTGGTGGGGCTCGGTCTTCCTGGTCAACCTGCCCGCGATGGCACTGCTGCTGATCCTCGGCCCGTTCCTGCTGCCCGAGTCGCGCGACCCGGCCCCCGGCCGCTTCGACTGGCTGAGCGTTCCCCTGTCGATGGCCGCGGTGCTCCCCGTCATCTACGGCCTGAAGGAGATCCCGTCGGAGGGCTGGCACGCGCAGTACATCGTCTCGATCACCGTCGGCCTGCTCTTCGCGGCCGCCTTCGTCCACCGCCAGCGCACCGCGGCCTCCCCGATGATCTCCCCGGCCCTGTTCCGCGGCCGCGGCTTCGCCCCCTCGGTCCTCCTGAACCTCATCGGCTCGTTCGCCATGATGGGCTCGGCGTACTTCACCACGCAGTACCTGCAGTCGGTGCTCGACAAGAGCGCGATGGAAGCGGCCCTGTGGGCGCTGCTCCCCTCGGTGCCGATCGGCATGGCGGCACCGCTGGCGACCTCCCTGGTCCAGAAGGGCGTCGACCGCGCCTACGTGGTCACCGCGGGCTTCGCGATCGGCGCGGTCGGCTATGCACTCCTGGTCTTCGCGGACACGGACTCCCTCTGGCTGGTCCTGGTCGCGTGTGGCGTCCTCGCCTCGGGAATCGTCATGGTCATCTCCCAGATCACGGACCTCGCGATGAGCAGCGCCCCGGTTGAGCGCGCGGGCTCGGCGTCCTCCCTGATGGAGACCGGCGCGGAGTTCGGCGGCGCGCTCGGGATGGCGATCCTCGGTTCCATCGGTACAGCGGTCTACCGCCACGAGATCCCGGCCTCGGCCCCCGCTCCGGCCCACGAAACGCTGGGCGGCGCGCTGGCGGTGGCCGCTCAGCTCCCGGGGCGCGCGGGAGACGCCCTGGCGACGACGGCCCGCGAGGCGTTCACCAGCGGAATGCAGGGCGCGGCGATCGCCGGGACGGTGGTCCTGGTGGGGGCGGCCGCGCTGGCGGCAAGGGCGCTGCGCGGGATTCGCGTCGCCGACAAGTAAGGGCACATGCAAAAACGCCGGACGGGCATCTCAGCCCGTCCGGCGTTTGAGGACGAGGCCCCTCAAGGGCCGAAAGCGGGGGCCTGGGGGCGGCAGCCCCCAGAACCACGGCAACGTCAGACCAGGTTCACCGAGCGGGCGAACGTCGCCCCGATCTCCGCCTCGACCTCGACCAGCACCGCGGGGGGCACCGTGTCGTCGACGGTCAGCACGGCCAGCGCCTCGCCACCGGCAACCGCCCGCGAGACCTGCATACCGGCGATGTTGATCCCCGCCTCGCCGAAGATACGACCGACCGTGCCCACGACACCGGGACGGTCCTCGTACCGCAGCACGACCATGTGGTCGGCAAGGGCGAGGTCGACGTCGTACTCACCGACGGCCACGATCTTCTGCAGGTGCTTCGGACCGGCCAGCGTGCCGGAGACCGACACCTCCTCGCCGTTGCCCAGCGTGCCGCGCACGGTGACGACGTTGCGGTGGTCGGCCGACTCCGAGCTGGTGGTCAGCCGCACCTCGACGCCGCGCTCCTGCGCGAACAGCGGGGCGTTGACATACGACACCGTCTCGGCGACGACGTCCTCGAAGACACCCTTGAGGGCGCTGAGCTCCAGCACCTTCACGTCGTGCTGGGTGATCTCGCCGTACACCTCGACGTCGAGGCGGACCGCGACCTCGCCCGCGAGCGCGGTGAAGATACGGCCGAGGCGCTCGGCGAGCGGCAGGCCCGGCTTGACGTCCTCCGCGATGACACCGCCCTGGACGTTCACCGCGTCCGGCACGAGCTCACCGGCGAGGGCGAGGCGCACCGAGCGGGCGACGGCGATACCGGCCTTCTCCTGCGCCTCGTCGGTGGAGGCGCCCAGGTGCGGGGTGGCGACGACCTGGTCGAACTCGAAGAGCGGGGAGTCCGTGCAGGGCTCCTTGGCGTACACGTCGAGACCGGCACCGGCGACCCGGCCCTCCTTGAGGGCGGAGTACAGCGCCTCCTCGTCGACGATCCCGCCGCGCGCGGCGTTGACGATCCGCACGCTCGGCTTGACCTTGCGCAGCGCCTCGTCACCGATCAGGCCCACGGTCTCGGGGGTCTTGGGCAGGTGGACGGTGATGAAGTCGGAGACCTCGAGCAGCTCGTCCAGCGACAGCACCTTGACGCCCATCTGCGCGGCGCGCGCGGGCTGGATGTACGGGTCGTAGGCGACGACCTTCATGCCGAACCCGGACATGCGCTGGGCGACCAGCGCACCGATTCGACCGAGACCGACGACACCGAGGGTCTTCTCGGCGAGCTCGACGCCCGTGTACTTGCTGCGCTTCCACTCGCCGTTCTTCAGCGCGGCGTTGGCCTGCGGAATGTGGCGGGCCGTGGCGACGATGAGACCGCAGGCCAGCTCGGCGGCAGTCACGATGTTCGAGGTGGGGGCGTTGACGACCATCACGCCGGCCTTGGTGGCGGCGGAGACGTCCACGTTGTCCAGGCCGACGCCGGCTCGTGCGACGACCTTCAGCTTGTTCGCGGCGGCGACGGCCTCGGCGTCCACCTTGGTGGCGGAGCGGATCAGGATCGCGTCGACGTCGGCGATGGCGGGGAGCAGTTCGGCTCGGTCCGCTCCGTTGCAGTGCCGGATCTCGAAGTCCGGGCCAAGCGCGTCCACAGTCGCGGGCGACAGCTCTTCAGCGATGAGTACGACGGGTTTCGAGCTCACGTGAGTCCTCACAAGTCCAATGCGGACGGCCGTCCCGACGGCCGCAGGCGGTGGAGGGTACTGGCCGCGTGGAAGACGCACGACGCTGTGGGCCTGACGCGTATGTAGTACGGCAGTGTAGTGGCGCGAACAAGCTCGTCCTGCGCCACTTCGGAAGGATCACCCGGACGAGAAGCGCCATTATGTAGCCCCTTGGGGGTCCCCCCACGCCCTTAAGGCAGTGGGGGAGTTTGAGGAGCGAGGTCCGGGGCGGAGCCCCGCGACGGCGCCCGGAGTTGGCGGCACCGTCGCGGAGCGCTCGGCTTACGCCTCCTCGTCGACCCAGCTCATCAGCTTGCGCAGCTGCTTGCCGGTGGTCTCCAGCAGGTGCTCGGAGTCGGCCGTCTTGTACTCGTTGTACTTCTTCAGACCGCCGTGGTACTCGGCCATCCACTCACGGGCGAAGGTGCCGTCCTGGATCTCGGCGAGGACCTTCTTCATCTCGGCCTTGGTGGCGTCGGTGATGATCCGCGGGCCGGTGACGTAGTCGCCCCACTCGGCGGTCTCGGAGATCGACCAGCGCATCTTCTCCAGGCCGCCCTCGTACATGAGGTCCACGATCAGCTTCAGCTCGTGCAGGCACTCGAAGTACGCGATCTCCGGCTGGTAGCCCGCCTCGGTCAGCGTCTCGAAACCGGCCTTGACCAGCGCGGCCGTACCACCACAGAGAACGGCCTGCTCACCGAACAGGTCGGTCTCGGTCTCCTCGGTGAAGGTCGTCTTGATGACGCCGGCGCGGGTGCCGCCGATGCCCTTGGCGTACGACAGCGCCAGCGCGAAGGCGTTGCCGGTCGCGTCCTGCTCGACGGCCGCGATGCACGGAACGCCGCGGCCCTCCTCGTACTGGCGGCGCACGAGGTGGCCCGGGCCCTTGGGGGCGACCATGCAGACGTCGACGTTCGCCGGGGGCTTGATGAAGTCGAAGCGGATGTTCAGGCCGTGGCCGAAGAACAGCGCGTCGCCGTCCTTGAGGTTGTCCTTGATGGACTCCTCGTAGACCTGGGCCTGGATCGGGTCCGGCACCAGGATCATGATGACGTCGGCCTCGGCGGCGGCCTCCGACGGCGTCACCACGCGCAGGCCCTGCTCCTCGGCCTTGGCCTTGGACTTGGAGCCCTCGTGCAGACCGACACGGACGTCGACACCCGAGTCACGGAGCGACAGCGCGTGGGCGTGGCCCTGGCTGCCGTAACCGATGACCGCGACCTTGCGGCCCTGGATGATGGACAGGTCGGCGTCGGCGTCGTAGAACAGCTCGGCCACTTTGGGTTCTCTCCTTGAGTGCAGGTGTTGCGTCCCACCGTATGACGGCGGGCGGAAGTGAAGTTTCGGGGTCTCGGAATACGGGCGGCCGGTGTCACCCGGCCGCCCCAATCCGTCGTTACGCCGACCGGTCGAGAGCGCGCAGCGACCGGTCCGTGATGGAACGGGCGCCCCGGCCGATCGCGATCGTGCCGGACTGGACGAGCTCCTTGATGCCGTACGGCTCCAGCATCTTCAGCATGGCGGACAGCTTCTCGCTGCTGCCAGTGGCCTCGATCGTGACGGCCTCCGGGGAGACGTCGACGGTCTTGGCGCGGAACAGCTGGACGATCTCGACGATCTGGGAGCGCGTCTCGTTGTCGGCGCGCACCTTCACGAGGACGAGTTCGCGCTGAACGGCCTGCGACGGCTCCAGCTCGACGATCTTCAGCACGTTGACGAGCTTGTTGAGCTGCTTGGTCACCTGCTCGAGCGGCAGGTCCTCGACGCCCACGACGATGGTGATGCGGGAGATGTCGGGGTGCTCGGTGACGCCGACGGCGAGCGAGTCGATGTTGAAGCCGCGGCGGGAGAACAGGGCGGCGATCCGGGCCAGGATGCCCGGGGTGTTCTCCACCAGGACGGAGAGCGTGTGCTTGGACATGGTCTGGTTGTGTCTCTCTCGCTCAGTCGTCTTCGTTGTCGCCGAAGTCGGGGCGGACGTCCCGGGCGGCCATGATCGTGTCGTTCGAGGTGCCTGCGGCGACCATCGGCCACACCATCGCGTCCTCGTGGACGATGAAGTCGATGACGACGGGCCGGTCGTTGATGGAGTTGGCCTCTTCGATGACCTTGTCGAGGTCGGCCGGGTCCTCGCAGCGGATCGCGTAGCAGCCCATGGCCTCCGACAGCTTGACGAAGTCGGGGACGCGGGTGCCGGCACTGGGCTGCTTGCCGTCGGCCTCGGGGCCGCTGTGCAGCACGGTGTTGGAGTAGCGCTGGTTGTAGAACAGGGTCTGCCACTGGCGGACCATCCCGAGGGCACCGTTGTTGATGATGGCGACCTTGATCGGGATGTTGTTCAGGGCGCAGGTGGTGAGCTCCTGGTTGGTCATCTGGAAGCAGCCGTCGCCGTCGATCGCCCAGACCGTCTGGTCCGGGGCGCCGGCCTTGGCGCCCATCGCGGCCGGGACCGCGTAGCCCATCGTTCCGGCGCCGCCGGAGTTCAGCCAGGTCGCGGGCTTCTCGTACTCGATGTAGTGCGCGGCCCACATCTGGTGCTGGCCCACGCCCGCGGCGAAGAT
Source organism: Streptomyces sp. NRRL S-646 (assembly GCF_000720765.1). GTDB lineage: Bacteria > Actinomycetota > Actinomycetes > Streptomycetales > Streptomycetaceae > Streptomyces. Next base: position 58,646 of record NZ_JODC01000014.1, on the reverse strand, counting down.
CGTGCCTTCCGGTGCGAGCTGTCCGATGCGCTGGATGACCTGCTGCGGCGACAGCTGGCCGTTCTCCGGCTGCTCGTAGCCCAGCGGGTAGGTCTCGCGCCAGCGGTTCAGGTCCTTCCACCAGGCGGTGTAGTCGCCCTGGTGGCCCTCGCTGTGCTCCTTCTGGACGGCCTGGATCAGGTCGGCGAGGACCTCGCGCGCGTCCCCGACGATCGGCACGTCCGCGGCGCGGTTCTTGCCGATCTCGGCGGGGTCGATGTCGGCGTGGACGATCTTGGCGTACGGGGCGAAGCTGTCCAGCTTGCCGGTGACGCGGTCGTCGAAGCGGGCTCCGAGGGCGACGATCAGGTCGGCCTTCTGCAGCGCGGTGACGGCGGTGACCGCACCGTGCATGCCCGGCATCCCCACGTGCAGCGGGTGGCTGTCGGGGAATGCGCCGAGCGCCATCAGGGTGGTGGTGACGGGCGCTCCGGTGAGCTCGGCGAGAACCTTGAGCTCGGCGGTGGCCTGGGCCTTGATGACACCGCCGCCGACGTAGAGGACGGGCCGCTTCGCGGAGGTGATCAGCTTGGCGGCCTCGCGGATCTGCTTGGCGTGCGGCTTGGTCACCGGGCGGTAGCCGGGCAGGTCCATGACCGGCGGCCAGGAGAAGGTCGTCTGCGCCTGCAGCGCGTCCTTCGCGATGTCGACCAGGACCGGGCCCGGGCGGCCGGTGGAGGCGATGTGGAAGGCCTGCGCGATGACCCGCGGGATGTCCTCGGCCTTGGTGACCAGGAAGTTGTGCTTGGTGATCGGCATGGTGATGCCGACGATGTCCGCCTCCTGGAAGGCGTCCGTGCCGATCGCCTTGGACGCGACCTGGCCGGTGATCGCCACGAGCGGCACCGAGTCCATGTGCGCGTCGGCGATCGGGGTCACCAGGTTGGTGGCGCCGGGGCCGGAGGTGGCCATGCAGACACCGACCCTGCCGGTGGCCTGCGCGTAACCCGTCGCCGCGTGACCGGCCCCCTGCTCGTGGCGGACCAGGACGTGGCGCACCCGGGTGGAGTCCATCATCGGGTCGTACGCGGGAAGGATCGCACCGCCGGGAATGCCGAATACCGTGTCGGCCCCGACCTCCTCGAGAGAGCGGATGAGGGACTTCGCACCCGTGACGTGCTCGGGTGCGGACTGCTGTCCTCCGGATCGGGGCCGCGGCTGCGGATGGGCCCCGGTGGCCTGCTCGGTCATCGTCAGTCTCTTCTCGATGCTGAGGGTTTTTGCGAGGTTTGTGCGGTGTTCAAGCGCTGCACGACAGGTGCCTGTGCAACAAAAAACCCCTCGTGCCGTAAGGCAAGCGAGGGGAGCGCGCCGGGTGTGGTCGCTGGGAGTTCCGGGTCGGTCCGGACATCACCAGCTCAGCCGACGCGCTTTCCAAGTACGAGAATTCGGGTGCGCATGGCACAGACCCTCCCCCCGGCACACACCACGTGTCAAGTGGGTGGGACGGGAGTCTCATTATGTGAGCGGAGGGCACTTCCGCCTCCCAGAACAGCGGGCACACCACTTGTGTACACCCCTGAACCACCTCCCGCGAACGCTGGCTCGGCCGGCCCGTGCGGCACCGGATAGTGGCCGGAAGTCAGCGCCCTGCGCACCCGGTACTCGTCCAGCGGACCGGAGAACGCCATGCCCTGTCCGTGCGTGCACCCCATCGCGCGCAGCGCCACGACCTGTTCGGGCAGGTCCACGCCGTCGGCCACGGACTGCAGCCCGAGGTCGGTCGCGATCCGCAGCAGCCCACTGGTGATCTTGTGCAGCCGCGCGGACTCGACGACGCCCTCGACCAGGCTGCGGTCGAGCTTCAGCACGTCGACGGGGAGTCTGCGCAGCGCCGTGATCGCCGCGTGGCCGCTGCCGAAGCCGTCCAGGGCGATCCGGACGCCGAGCCTGCGCAGAGCGCCCAGGCGACGCTCCAGTTCGTCCAGGGAGACCCGGGGGTCGGTGTCGGACAGCTCGATCACCAGGGATCCGGACGGCAGTCCGTGCCGGGTCAGCAGGGCTTCGATCGAGCCGAGCGGCATCGAACGGTCGAGCAGTCGCCGGGCGCTCATCGGGACCGCGACGGGCACGGACAGCCCCGTGCCGGTGCGCTCGGCGGCCTGCTCCACGGCCTCCTCCAGCATCCAGCGGCCGAGCTCGGCGGTCTTGTCACTGTCCTCGGCGACCCGCAGGAACTCGGCAGGGGTGAACAGCACCCCCTGCGAGGACCGCCAGCGCGCCTGCGCCTCCACCGACGTGATCCGGCCGTCCTCCAGACAGACCACGGGCTGGTGCAGCAGCGCGAACTCGCCGTCGTGCAGTGCGGCACGCAGCCGCGTGGCCAGCTCCGCCTTGCGTACGACGTCCTGCTGCATCTGCGGGGCGTACAGCTCGACGCGGCCCTTGCCGGCCGCCTTGGCGCGGTACATGGCGAGGTCGGCGTTGCGCAGCAGCTCGCCCGCGCCGAGGCCGGGCTCGGCGAAGGCGACACCGATGGAGGCCGCCACCCGGACATCGTTGCCGTCGATGAGGTACGGCTGCGAGAGCGTGATCCTGAGGCGGTCGGCGAGCTCCAGGATGTGCCGTTCGCGCGCGGAGCGGTCCCGGGTGCCGTCCCCCGCGATCAGGGCCGCGAACTCGTCGCCGCCGAGCCGGGAGGCGGTGTCCCCGTGCCGTACCGCGTCCTGGAGTCTGCGGGCGGCCTGGACGAGCAGCTCGTCCCCGGCCTGGTGCCCGATCGTGTCGTTGACGGCCTTGAAGCCGTCGAGGTCGATGAAGAGGACGGCCGTCCCGCGCAGGGACACCCGGTCGGCTGCCCGGCGGCCGGACAGGGCCTGCTGGACGCGCTTGGTGAACAGGGCGCGGTTGGGCAGGTCGGTGAGCGGGTCGTGCTCGGCGTTGTGCTGCAGCTGGGCCTGCAGGCGCACCCTTTCGGTCACGTCCCGGCTGTTGAAGATGAGGCCGCCGTGGTGGCGGTTGACGGTGGACTCGACGTTGAGCCAGCCTCCTCCACCGCCGGACCTGAAGCGGCATTCGATGCGCGTAGTGGGTTCCTCGAGCGGGCTGGCGGCGAGGAAGCGGCGCACCTCGTGCACCACGCAGCCCAGGTCCTCCGGGTGGATGAGATTGGCCAGTTCCGTACCCACCAGGTCCTCGGCGGGCCGGCCGTAGACCCCGGCGGCGGCCGGGGAGACGTAGCGGAGGATGCCGTTGGGTGCGGCGATCATGATGACGTCGCTGGAGCCCTGCACCAGGGAGCGGAAGTGGTTCTCCTTCTGCGCCAGTTCCTGGGTGAGGGTGATGTTGTCGAGCAGCATGATGCCCTGGCGCACCACGAGGGCGAGCACGACCGTGCCGCCGGTGAGGAGCACCACGCGGTCGACCCGGTGGCCGTTCAGGACGGTGTAGAGGATCCCGAGGGTGCACACGGCTGCGGCGAGATAGGGCGTGAGGGCGGCCAGGGAGCCGGCGATGGGCCGGGCGGCCGGATACCGGCCGTGATCACCTCCCTGTGGTGCCGGGTGATGCTGGTGCGCGCCGCCCCGCTGGCCCGGCACGTGTTCGTGCACCACGCGCGTGTGCCCGTCGAGGTCGCACCGGGCGGCCTCGGGCTGCTGCCCCTGCCGGGGCGCGGCCCAGGGGGCGTACGCGAGGAGCAGGGAGCCGGCGAACCAGCCCGCGTCGAGCAACTGGCCCGAGTGGTAGCTGTTGTGCAGCAGCGGCGAGGTGAACAGGGCGTCGCACATCACCGTCAGCGCCAGCGCGCCGATGGCAGTGTTGACCGCGGTGCGGTTCACCGCGGAGCGCCTGAAGTGCAGTGCGAGAACCATGCTGACCAGGGCGATGTCCAGCAGGGGGTAGGCGAGCGACAGCGCGGTGTGCGCGACACTCGGCCCGTCGAACTTGGCCGCCTGGGCGAGCGCGAGGCTCCACGACAGCGTGAGCAGCGAGCCGCCGATCAGCCAGGCGTCGAGCGCGAGGCACACCCAGCCGGCCTTGGTCACCGGGCGCTTGGCGAGCACCAGGAGCCCCACGATCGCGGGCGGCGCGAAGCACAGGAAGAACAGGTCGGCATAGCTGGGAGTGGGCACCTGCTCCCCCAGGACGACCTCGTACCACCCCCAGACCGCGTTGCCCAGGGCGGCCATGGCCGAGGAGAGGGCGAACAGCAGCCAGGCGGGTCGAAAGCGGACACGGCGGCTACGGGCGTACAGGAACAGCGACACGGCGGCGGTGCCGGCCGCGGCGCTCAGTCCGAAGTCACCCATGATCAAAGAGAGTTCGTCCGAACCCCAGCCGAACGCGGAACCGACGGCGTATCCCGCGCACACCAGGGCCAGAACGAGTTGAGGGACCAGGCCGGGTCCGCGGCCGACGGCCGGCGGACGGGGCAGCAGCGTCCCCGGCGAAGGCTGTACCCGCAGCGCTCCGTCGAGGGTGGTCGCGGGAGGCATGGGCGAGCTCACCGGGCCCACCCGGTCCGCGTCGCTCCCGGATTCCGCGACTCCTGGCGCGCTGGGTGCGCATGCCCCCGGCGGCTGTGCCTGCGGTGGTGATGGCTGTGCCGGCAGCCGTGACTGCCGTGGTGACCGCGTCTGCGCGCGGCCGTACGCCAGGGTCGCCTCCGGCGGCCCCGTCGCGTCGGATCGCTCGCCCATAGGCCGTGCATCGCCCGTCGCCCCCCTCACAGTCTGAATTTCCATCCCCGGCGCCGACGGTGCGGCGCAGCCCCTGCTCGGGACGATACACCAGTCTCGTCACTCAGGGACATAGTTCCTCTACGCTCCGTGACGACCAGCGGGAATGCGAGCACGGACCGCGTCCGCAAGGTTGCGGAGGGTACCGGAAACGGATTACACGCCCGTTGCGCCCGTCGCGCGGGGCGCGCACGGGACGCTCAAGTCGTCGGGGTCACGCGCCGGTTGCGCCTGTCGTAAGGATCACGTTGCGCAGCGGCTCCCGGTTCACGAACCGGGTCAACTGGTCCACCAGCAGCCGCTTGGCGCGCGGCAGGAACGCGGACGTGGGGCCGCCGACATGGGGGCTGACGAGGACGCCGGGCGCGCGCCACAGGGGGTGTTCGCGGGGCAGCGGCTCCGGGTCCGTGACATCGAGGGCTGCGGTGATGCGTCCGGTCTCCACCTCGGCGAGCAGGGCCTTGGTGTCGACGACGGGGCCGCGGGAGACGTTCACGAGGAGTGCGCCGTCCTTCATGCGCGCGAGGAATTCGGCGCCGGCCAGGCCGCGGGTGGCCTCGGTGAGGGGCGTGACGAGGACGACGACGTCCGCTTCGGGGAGCAGGGCGGGCAGATCGGTGAGCGGATGCACCGGACCGCGCGCCGTGGTGCGCTCAGAGCGCGCGACGCGCGCCACCCGCGCCACCTCGAACGGCACGAGCCGGTCCTCGATGGCGGATCCGATCGACCCGTAACCGATGATGAGGACGTTCTTGTCGGCCAGCGCGGGCCGGAAGTCGCCGAGCCACTCCCCTCGGCCCTGGGCGCGCACGAAGTCGGGGACGCCGCGCAGCGAGGCGAGGATCAGCGTGAGCGCGAGCTCGGCGGTGCTCGCCTCGTGCACCCCGCGCGCGTTGCACACCTGCACGCCGGGACGCAGGTGCTTCAGCCCCGGCTCCAGGCTGTCGATGCCGGCCGACAGGGTCTGTACGACCTGCACGCCGCTCAACAAGGGCAGGGGACGTACGCCCACCTCACTGGGCTTCATATAGGGAACGACGTAATAGACGCAGTCGGCAGGGTCCGCGGGGAAGTCGTCGGCGCCGTCCCAGAAGCGGTAGTTGGGGCCTTCGGGAAGCCCCTCGATGGTGTCTGGCGGGATGGAAAGCCACACGTCAGCAGTCATGTCAGGAGGCTATGTCAGGGACATGGGAGTGCAGAGGTTAGGTTGGGGGGCCAGGAGAGGGAGGGTCACGAGCAGGTGGAGCGCAGGACGATCGGCGCGGGGGCACTCGCGGTGGGGGCCGTCGGACTCGGGTGCATGCCGATGAGCTGGGCGTACAGCGGGTCGCGGCAGCGGGGCGACGCGTCGCTCAGGACGGTGCACCGGGCGCTGGACGCGGGCTCGAGCCTCCTCGACACGGCCGACATGTACGGCCCGTTCACCAACGAGCTGCTGGTGGGGCGGGCTTTGAAGGAGCGCCGGCAGGACGCCTTCGTGTCGACGAAGGTCGGCCTGCTGGTGGGCGAGCAGCACATCGTGGCCAACGGCCGCCCCGGCTATGTGAAGCGTGCCTGTGACGCGTCGCTGAGGCGCCTGCAGACGGACGTCATCGACCTCTACCAGCTGCACCGCGAGGATCCCGAGGTCCCGGTCGAGGAGACCTGGGGCGCGATGGGGGAGCTCGTCCAGGCCGGAAAGGTACGGGCGTTGGGGCTGTGCGCGGTAGGCGCCCGCGGCGGCCGGCGCTCCGGCGGCCGCCTGCACGACGCGACGATCAAGCAACTCCAGCGGGTGCAGCAGGTGTTCCCGGTGAGCGCGGTGGAGGCCGAGCTGTCGGTGTGGTCGCCGGAGGCACTGGAGTCGCTGCTGCCGTGGTGCGAGGCACGTGGCGTCGGCTTCCTGGCCGCGATGCCGCTCGGCAACGGCTTCCTGACCGGAACGCTCACCCCGGGCCAGGGCTTCGAACCGGACGACGTGCGCGCCCGCCACCCCCGTTTCACCGCCGAGATGATGGCCGCGAACCAGCCGATCGTGGCCGGCCTGCGCCGGATCGCGGCCCGGCACGGCGACGAGGTCACGCCCGCCCAGATCGCCCTGGCCTGGGTGCTGGCACAGGGACGGCACGTGATCCCGGTCCCGGGCACCAAGCAGGAGCGCTGGGCAACGGAGAACGCCGCCTCCGCAGCACTCCGGCTGCCCCCGGAGGACCTCGCCGAAGTGGCGGGACTGCCGGGTGCGCGGGGATCCTGGGACTGACGTCGGCGGTCATGGGACCGAAAGCGGGCGGCCGGCCGCGGCGGCGGGGATTCGGGATCCGTCGACCGGGAACCTGCGAGGCGCGAGCGGTGTAAGACAAGTAGAACCTGCTGCTGGACCGCCGCCGAAGGGACCAAGATCGTGCTACGACGAGCTGTGCCGGCCGTGCTGGCCACGACCGCGCTCCTGCTGACGGCCGGCTGTTCCTCCAGCGGTGGGGGCGGAGGCGGCGGTGACGGTACGGGGCCGGGGAGCACTGCCTCGAATTCGTCCCCGTCCCGGCAGGCGGCAGAAAAGGCCCCGCCCGCCAAGGGCTCCGTCAAGGTGCTGCGCACGGTCACCACGGGCCTGAACACTCCGTGGGGCCTCGCCCGGCTGCCCGGCGGAGACCTGCTCGTCTCCTCCCGGGACGAGGGGACGATCACGAAGGTCGACGAGAAGACGGGCAGGAAGACCGAGCTGGGCAAGGTGTCCGGGGTCTCCCCCGCCGGAGAGGGCGGCCTCCTCGGCATCGCGCTCTCCCCGGACTATGCCGCGGACCACATGATCTACGCGTACTTCACCTCGGCCTCGGACAATCGCATCGTCCGTCTGCTGTACGACGCGAAGAAGCCGGCCGGCGAACAGCTGGGCGCGCCGGACACGATCTTCAAGGGCATCCCCAAGGGCTATATCCACAACGGCGGCCGGATCGCCTTCGGCCCGGACAGGATGCTGTACGCGGGCACGGGCGAGAGCGGAAACCGAGGCCTGGCGCAGGACAAGAAGTCCCTCGGCGGCAAGATCCTCCGTCTCACCCCGGAGGGCGACCCGGCTCCCGGCAACCCCTTCCCGGACTCCCCCGTCTACACCTACGGTCACCGCAACGTTCAGGGCCTGGCCTGGGACCCCGAACAGCGCCTGTTCGCCTCGGAGTTCGGCCAGGACACCTGGGACGAACTGAACGCGATCAAGCCGGGCGACAACTACGGCTGGCCGGACGCCGAGGGCAGGTCGTCCGACCCCAAGTACCACAACCCGATAGCCCAGTGGCACACGGACGACGCCTCCCCCAGCGGCATCACCTACGCCGAGGGCTCGATCTGGATGGCGGGCCTGAAGGGGCAGCGCCTGTGGCGGATACCCCTGAACGGGACGGCGGCCTCGGCCGATCCACAGCCCTTCCTGCAGGGCAAGTACGGCCGCCTGCGCACCGTGGTCTCGGCCGGCGGCGACAAGCTGTGGCTGACGACGAGCAACACGGACGGGCGAGGAGACCCGAGGTCCGGCGACGACCGAATACTGGAGCTGCAGGTCGGCTGAGGAATCACTCCTCAGCAGCGTCCGTCTCGTCCTCGTGCCGAGGCGGCCGTACGACCACCTTCCCGGACTCGAGGTCTATCGGCCCGCGTCCGGGGTCGTTGTCGCCGACGTCCTCGCGGGTCAGCTCCAGCCTCTTCTTCTCGTCGCGGGTGTGTTTGCGGCCGGGTGCGAAGAGTTCCTCGAAGACGTTGAACATCGCTTTCCCTTCAGCTGCTCCGTCATCCGGCGATCAACCGGTCGCCGTCCCCCGGCGGGAAGAGTCCCCGTCGATGCGCCACCGCCGCCGCCTCTCCTCTTCCTGAGACGCCGAGCTTGCCCAGAATGTTCGACACATGGACGCTGGCGGTCTTCGGGGAGATGAAGAGTTCCTCGGCGATCTGGCGGTTGGTGCGACCGGCGGCGACCAGGCGCAGGACGTCGCGTTCACGCCCGGTGAGCCCGAGCGCCTCCGCAGGGTCGGCGGGCCGCCGGTCCGGGACGCGCTTCAGGGCGAGGCGGGCCCGCTGGGCGAGCAGGGCGACCGCGTCGGCGAGGGGCCGGGCGCCGAGGTGGTCGGCGACGGCGTGGGCCAGGCGCAGCAGTTCGGTGGCGCGGTCGCGCTCGTCGTCGCCGCCCGAGGCGAGAAGTGCCTCGGCCAGTCGGTGGCGGACGCGGGCGAGGTCGTAGGGGCGGTCAAGGGCTTCGAAGGCAGTGACCACGTCCGACCAGGTGTCGGTGGTGTCGCAGCCCTCGGCGCGGGCGAGTTCGGCGCGGACCCACTGCTCGTGGGCGAGCCAGATGGGGGTGTCGGTGGTGGTCTTCTTGACGGCCTCGCGGAGCCGTTCGAGGGCGTCGGCGCGGCCCTGTGCCGCCGCGGGCAGGGTCCGGGCATCGGCCTCGGCGGTGGCGGCGGCGAGCAGCAGGGGCCAGCCGTAGCGCTGGGTGCCGGGCGGAATGTCGGAGACCAGGGCGCGGGCGAGTTCGGCCCGGGCGTCGAGGAGGCGGCCCTCGCCGGCGGCCACGCCGATCTCGATGCGGGAGAGGAGCAGGGTGTGCTGAGGCATGGGATCGTGCGTGCCCAAGTAGCTGCGGGCTGCGGCGAGTTGACGGGCAGCCTCGGGCAGGTCGCCGCGGCCGAGGGCGACGTGCGCGAGGCAGCTGGCGCCGCCGCCCCGGGGCTTGGCGCCGTGTCCCACGCGCAGAGCGCCGGCCGCCGCGTCGGCGGCCTCGTCCCAGCGGCCCAGGGAGTAGAGCGCCTCGGAGAGGTTGGCCCACACCCAGGCCTCGGAGTCCAGCTGGCCGAACTTCCTGGTGTGGACGAGGCCTTCCTGGAGGAGGGGAACGGCTTCCCGGGTGCGGCCGACCGCGTCCAGTTCGGAGGCGAGATTGATGTAGGCGCGACCGGCGACGTACGCGACACCCTCCTCCAGGGCCCGGTCCTTGACCTCGTGCATCTCGGCGAGGCCCGCCTCGACGGAGCCTGCGTCGACCATGAGGCCGCCGTAGGTGAGGCGGGCGTTGAGCTCGATCTCGCGGGCGCCGACCATGCGCGCGTACTCGACGGCGCGCTCGGCGGACGAGAGGGCGTCGGGGCCGGGTTCGTGGAGCATCGACCAGTTGGCGGCGGTGGAGAGCACCTCGGCGTGGACCTCGGAGGGCGGCAGGCCGCGGACAAGCTCCTGGGCGGTGCCGAGTTCCTGCCAGCCGTCGCCCCGGGCCAGGGCCTGCACGAGACGGGAGCGCTGGACCCAGAACCAGGCGGCGCGCAGCGGGTCGCCCTCGTCCTCCAGGAGATGCAGGGCGCGCTTGGTGATCTTCAGGGCGCGTTCGCGTTCACCGGACAGCCGGCCGGCGACCGCGGCCTCGGCCATCAGGTCCATGTAGCGCAGGGGTGTGGTGGCCGGGTCGCAGCCGCAGGGCGGGTAGACCTCGGTGTAGTCGATGGGGCGCAGCCGGCCCCGTACGTCCTCGGGGGCGGTGTCCCACAGCTCCATCGCCCGTTCCAGGAGCCGCAGTTGCTCGCTGTAGGCGTGGCGGCAGCGGGCCTCGACGGAGGCGTCCAGGACGGCGGGGAGGGCCTTGGCCGCGCTGTGGGCGTGGTACCAGTAGCTGGCCAGGCGCATGACGCGCTGGTCGGCGGGGACGAGCGCCGGGTCGGCCTCCAGGGCCTCGGCATAGCGGCGGTTGAGGCGGAAGCGCTCGCCGGGCAGCAGGTCGTCGCTGACGGCCTCGCGGACCAGGGAGTGGCGGAAGCGGTATCCGTCACCGGTGGGCGTGGCCAGCAGGATGTTGGCGTTCACGGCGGCCCGCAGCGCCTCGATGAGATCGTCCTCGGAGAGCCCGGCGACGGCGGCGAGCAGTCGGTATTCGACGGTGGAGCCGCCCTCGGCGACGATCCGGGCGACCCGCTGGGCCATCTCGGGCAGGCCCTCGACACGGACCAGGAGCAGGTCGCGGAGGGAGTCGGTGAGGCCGGTGCCGCAGCCCTCGCTGGCGCAGACGGCGAGTTCCTCGACGAAGAAGGCGTTGCCGTCGGAGCGTTCGAAGATGTCGTCGACCTGGGTGGGATCCGGTTCGGCGGCAAGGATGCCGGCGATCTGGCGGCCGACCTCCTCCCGGTTGAAGCGGCCGAGTTCGACGCGGCGGACGGTGCGCAGCCGGTCGAGTTCCGCGAGCAGGGGGCGCAGCGGGTGACGGCGGTGGATGTCGTCGGCGCGGTAGGTGGCGAGGACGACCAGGCGGCCGGTGCGCAGCGTGCGGAAGAGATAGGCGAGGAGGTGGCGGGTGGAGGCGTCGGCCCAGTGGAGGTCTTCAAGGGCGACGACGACGGTCCGGTCGGCGGCGACGCGCTCCAGGACGCGGGCGGTGAGTTCGAAGAGGCGGGCCATGCCCTCCTCGTCGTGCCGTCCTCCGGAGGCTTCGCCCAGTTCGGGCAGAAGCCGGGTGAGCTCCTCCTCCTGGCCGGCGGCCGCGGCGGCGAGCTGCTCGGGCAGTTCACGGCGCAGGGCGCGCAGCGCGGTGGAGAAGGGGGCGAAGGGCAGCCCGTCGGCGCCGATCTCGACACAGCCGCCGAGCGCTACGACGGCGCCCTCACGGCAGGCCGCGGTGGCGAACTCCTCGACCAGCCGGGTCTTGCCGACCCCGGCCTCCCCGCCGAGCAGCAGGGCCTGCGGGGTGCCTGCGGCGGCTTGGGCGAGGGCGTCGTTCAGGGTGGCGAGTTCTTCGGTTCGGCCGACGAACACGGGGCTTACGGACCTGGTCTCCACGAGGCCGAGCATCGCATGCGGGTCGGACAACCCGGCATCGGTTTTCTGGGGACTGCCGCCCCCAGACCCCCGCTTCGGCCCTGAAGAGGCCTCGTCCTCAAACGCCGGACGGGCTGAAACAACCTGACCGGCGCCGAGAAGTGCCCCCGTATCCCGCGCTGTCACGCCGCACGTGGGCGTCGGTGCCGACGGAGGGAGTAGGTATGTGCCTCCGCCGACACCGTGTCCTCGGCGGAGCGCTCCGCGGCCCCGTGGCGGGCTGCGCGGCGGGCGCGGACGACCTCGCGGGCCAGCCGCTCCTGCTCTGCCTGGCGGATCAGTTCGGCGGAGCGGAGCTGGGAGATCTCGTACTCGTACATGGTGTGTCCCTTGTGAGAGGCGGTTTTCGGGCTTCGCTTGCTGCGATGCCTCAACCTTCGTCTCCAAGGGGGGTACGCCACATCGGGAGAGTTCCGCATCTTCGGGCCCGCCGGGGGCCTTAGATGTGCGTGAGGGGCCTCAGGAGCTCCGTAAGGTGCTTACGGATGCCCTAAGACCCCTCAGGACCTGCGGTGACTCAGCCCGCGGAGGGCAGCCCGAGCAGGACGTCGGTGTACTTGAGGACGGCCAGGAGCAGGCCGATGACGCCGAGCGCCACACCGCCCCAGGCGACCGACTTGATCCAGACCGCCTGCGGCCTGCCGGGGGCGCCGAACGCGGGCCGGGCGAGCACCACGACGCCGACGACCAGCGCGAGCAGCGCGAAGATGCCGCCCCACAGCGCGGTGGCCTGCCAGGCGTCGCCGTAACCCTCCTTGAGGAGCTTGGCGACGCCGGAGGCCGACGAGGTCTGTGCGTGCATCTGGCCGATGAGCGACTGGCGCGCGGACGCCACGGTCCCGACCCAGCTGCCGGACAGCGAGACGAAGCCGAGCGCGGCGGAGACGACGGCACCCGCGCCCTGGCCGACGCCGGAGGGCTCATCGCCCTCGGCCTCGACAAGGTCGGCCTCGGCGGTCGCCTCCTCAGGGGTCTCCTCGGCTGCGGTGGCGTGCACCGTCTCCTCGTCGGGCTTCACTTCGGTGGCCTCGGTCGTGCCGGCCTCGTCATCAGTCTTGGTGGTTCCCATACCTCGCACCGTACGGACGCTGTCTGAGAGGTCTCTTAATGATCGTCGAGGCGATCGTGGAGGCCTCTTCTTACGGATCGTTACTGATCGTTGTGTGCGGCACCCGCGCGTGCTGCGCGCCACTCCGGGGCGAGGATCGACCACACCTCGAGGTCGTGCCGCACCCCACCATAGGGGTGCGCCTCGCGTCGTACCCCATCGCGGGTCATTCCGAGGCGCCGGGCGACGTTCAGGCTGGGTACGTTCCCCGAGGCGGCGACCCATTCGATGCGGTGGATGCCGCGCTCCTCGACCGCCCAGTCGATGAGCACCCGCATCGCCCGGGTGATCAGTCCGCGGCCCGTCGCCGCGGGCTCCAGCCAGCAGCCGACCTCGGCGTTGCCGTTCTCCGCGTCGAAGTTCAGCGTGAGCACGCCGCCCACGAGCTTTCCGTCCAGCCAGATGCCGTGGTGCGAGGCGGTGTCCGCGGCGCGCATCTCGGCGTACCGCTGGAGCACCTCCCGCGCGGAGGGCACGTCGACGGCCGTGGACCCGAAAGCGATGAACTGCCCGATGAAGTCCCGTCCGCGCTCCAGATGCGCCAGGAACTCCTCGGCGTGCCAGGGCTCCAGGGGACGCAGTTCGGCGTCGTCACCCAGAGGTATCGCGTACATCCTCGTCCCGCCCCTTCGCCAGCACGTCCGCCACCTCGGCGTCCGTCGCCGCGGCCAGCCTCTCATGGGCCGCGCGGGCCTCGGGCGGTTCGATGCTGATGCGGGGCAGGCGCTGGTCGAGCCAGCGGGGCAGCCACCAGTTGGCGCCGCCCAGCATGTGCATGAGGGCCGGTACCAGCAGGGTGCGGAGCACAAAGGCGTCGAGGGCGACGGCGGAGGCGAGCGCGATGCCGAACATGGCGATCACACGGTCGCCGCTGAGGACGAAGGCGAGGAAGACCGAGATCATGATGACCGCGGCGGAGTTGATCACCCGGCTGGTCTCGGCGAGCCCGACGCGGACGGCGCGCCGGTTGTCGCCGGTCTCCAGCCACTCCTCGTACATCCGGCTGACCAGGAAGACCTGGTAGTCCATGGAGAGCCCGAAGAGGACGGACACCATGATCACGGGGAGGAAGGGCTCGATGGGCCCCGCGCGGCCCAGGCCCAGCAGCTCGCTGCCCCAGCCCCACTGGAAGATCGCGACGACGATACCGAAGGCGGCCGCGACGGCCGCGACGTTCATCGCGGCGGCCTTCACCGGGATGCCGATGGACCGGAACGCGAGCAGCAGGAGCAGACAGCCGAGGCCGATGACGACGCCCACGAACAGGGGCAGCTTGCCGACGATGACGTCGGCGAAGTCGTCGTAGCTCGCCGTCACACCGCCGACGTGCAGGTCGAGCGAGGTGCCGGTCTCGGCGCGCGGCAGCACCTCGGTGCGCAGCCGGTCGACCAGGTCGCTGGTCTTCTGCGACTGGGGCGCCGACTCGGGGACGACCGTGAAGTACGCGGTGTCGCCGCCGGTGTTGTAGGTCACCGGGGTCACCGACGCGACGCCCTCGGTGGTGCGGATGGTGGCGTCGAGGTTGTCGAGGGCGAGCTTGTCCTCGGCCCCGTCGACACGCGTCACCACGGTCAGCGGGCCGTTCACGCCGGGCCCGAAACCGTCGCCGAGGAGGTCGTACGCCTGCCTGGTGGTGGACGTCCTGGGGTCGTTGCCCTGGTCGGAGGTGCCCAGGTGGAGAGAGAGGGTGGGCAGCGCCAGGACGGTCATGACGACCAGCGCGACGATGCCGAGCACCTTGGGGTGGCGTTCCACGAACGCCGACCAGCGGTGGGCGAACCCGGTCGGAAGTTCCGGTTGCGGGCCGTGCTCCTCCAGATGGCGCCGCTCGCGCCGGCTCAGGGCGCGCGGGCCGATGAAGGACAGCAGGGCGGGCAGCAGGGTGATCGAGGCCGCGACCGTCAGGACGACCGTGAGGGAGGCGGCGATCGCGACGCCGTTGAGGAAGCTCAGCCTGAGGATCAGCATCCCCAGCAGGGCGATGCAAACCGTGGCACCCGCGAAGACCACGGCGCGTCCCGTGGTCGCCACGGCGCCCGTGACCGCCTCGGTGACGGACAGCCCGCGTTTGAGTCCGCGTCGGTGTCTGGTGACGATGAACAGCGCGTAGTCGATGCCGACGCCGAGTCCGATCAGCATGCCGAGCATGGGCGCGAAGTCGGCGACGGTCATGGCGTGCCCGAGCAGCACGATGGCGCCGTACGCGGTGCCGACGCTCACCAGCGCGGTCGCGATGGGCAGCATCGAGGCGGCGAGCGAGCCGAAGGCGAGGAACAGGACGGCGGCGGCGACGACCACACCGACCACCTCGGCCAGGTGCCCGCCCGCGGATTCGGTGAGCCCGACGGCGCTGCCGCCGAGCTCCACCTGGAGACCGTCGGCCTCGGCCGCCTTGGCCGCGTGGACGACGGCCTCGGCCTCGGGCTTCTTGATGTCCTCGGCCCGGTCGTCGAAGGTGACCGTGGCGTACGCGGTGTGCCCGTCGGCGCTGATCCGGCCGGCGCCCTGGCCGTCGTAGGGACCGGCGACGGATGCGATGCCGGGCAGGTCCGCGATCTTGTCCAGGGTCTCGGTCATCGTCTGTTCGACGTCGGCGGCGCGGACGGTGCCTGAGGTGGTGTGCCAGACAACGGTGTCGCTGTCGCCGCCGAACCCCGGGAAGCCGTCCTGCAGCAGCTGCATGGCCCGGCCGGACTGGGTGCCGGGAGCCTCGTAGTCGTTCGAGTACGCCGAGCCGGTGACGGCGGCGGCCGCGCTCACCCCGCCGAAGGCGAGGAGCCACAGCAGTACCGCGACGAGGCGGTGCCGAACACACCAGCGTGCAAGGGCTGCCACGAACGTGCTCCCAGGTGGATTTGTGGATCTTTGACCGGGAACAGTCGTTCACAAGATGAACAGCCCGCAAAGAACGCATGAGCAATGCGAAGACCACTCTTGCAGGCAGAAATGATCGTTTATGCCATTCGTGGACTTATTCACACGACTGGGAGCCAGATCACAGGACAGTAACGACAACTCTGTCACCTCAGTCGAACTGGTCCCCCAGTGCCATCACCATCGCCCCGATGATCAGCAGCCACAGCGCCCGCCGGGTGCGCCCCCGGGAGCCCAGCACCGCGGCCAGCGCGCACACGAAGGCGCCGAGCGCGTACGCGGCCGGCACCAGCGCCGGAGCGGAACCGGTGGCACGGAGCACCGACGCGGCCAGCCCCGCAAGGGCCAGCAGCGCCCCGGTCCCGGCCGCCGTCCAACGGGCCCGCCGCGCGACCTCGGCGGGATCCACGACGTCGGGTATCTCGGAATCACCGCGTCCGTTCATGGCGGGCGAGCGTAGCGCGTCCCGCCGGGAAACCAGGTGCGGGGCGTCCACTACGGCTGCTAGCTTCCGCCCGTCGACAGTCCCCGGCTCCTCGCCGACGACCGAAGCGGGTGCATTGTTTGAAGGTCCGACCGAGCTCCTACGCATCGACTTCCACTACGAAGATCACAAGGAGCCCGTTCACCGATGTCCGACACCAGGACCCAGAACGACGACCTGACTGACCGCCTCACCCACCCCCGCTGGTCCCGCAGCAGCCGCTACGACGCCCGCTGGACCGTCGAGAACCAGATGGGCCCGCACGCGCTGTGGCTGCTGGAGTGGCTGGCCCCCGCGCTCGGCCTCGAGGAGCTGCGCCCCGGCGCCCGCGTCCTCGACCTGGGCTGCGGCCGCGCGATGACGTCCGTCTTCCTCGCCCGGGAGTACGACGTCCAGGTCACCGCGGCCGACCTGTGGGTGAAGCCCGACGAGAACGCCGTACGCATCGCCGAGGCGGGCGTCGCCGACCGCGTGCTGCCCGTGTACGCCGAGGCACACGACCTGCCGTTCGGCCAGGGCACCTTCGACGCGATCGTGTCCGTCGACGCGTACCAGTACTTCGGCACCAACGATCTCTATCTGCCCACGCTGACCCGGCTGTTGAAGCCGGGCGGACGGATCGGGATCGTCGTACCGGCACTCCGGCAGGAACCGGAGGGCGACGAGCCGCCGGAGCACCTGAAGGAGTACTGGGAGAAGGACCCCGGTTTCTGGGCGTTCCACACCCCCGAGTGGTGGCGCCGCCTGTGGACCCGCAGCAGGGCCGTGGAGGTCGAGACGGCCGACTGGCTCGAGGACGGCTGGCGGGACTGGCTGCTGTGGAGCGAGGTGTGCGCCGAGGAGAGCTCCAGCGAGTTCATGGCGGACATGGCGCGCTGGTCGGTGGACCTCATGCACGCCGACGTCGGGCATCTGCTCGGCTTCGCGCGGGTCGTGGGACGCCGGCTGTGAGTTGACATGACTCGGGGGCTGCGCCGGTACGCCGGCGCAGCCCCCGAGTCGCGTGCTCAGCCCTCGCTGACGCCCAGCTTCTGCAGGATCAGCTCCTTGACGCGGGCCGCGTCGGCCTGACCGCGGGTCGCCTTCATGACGGCGCCGACCAGGGCACCGGCCGCGGCCACCTTGCCGCCGCGGATCTTGTCGGCGATGCCCGGGTTGCCGGCGATGGCCTCGTCGACCGCCGTGCCCAGCGCCGAGTCGTCCGAGACGACCTTCAGCCCGCGCTTCTCGACGACCTCGTCCGGGGTGCCTTCGCCCGCGAGGACGCCTTCGATGACCTGGCGGGCCAGCTTGTCGTTCAGGTCACCCTTCGAGACGAGCTCGGTGACCCTGGCGACCTGCTCCGGCGTGATCGCCAGCTCGTCGAGCGAGGTGCCCGACTCGTTGGCGCTGCGCGCCAGTTCACCCATCCACCACTTGCGGGCCGAGGCCGCGTCGGCACCGGCGTCGATCGTCGCGACGATCGGGTCCAGCGCACCGGCGTTGAGGATCGCCTGCATGTCGGTGGCGGAGATGCCCCACTCGGCGAGCAGCCGGGTACGGCGGGCCAGCGGCATCTCGGGGAGCGCCGCCCGGATCTCCTCGACCCACTCGCGCGAGGGGGCCACCGGCACCAGGTCCGGCTCGGGGAAGTACCGGTAGTCCTCGGCCTCTTCCTTCACCCGGCCCGAGGTCGTCGACCCGGTGTCCTCGTGGAAGTGGCGGGTCTCCTGAATGATGGTGCCGCCGCTGTTCAGCACGGCCGCGTGCCGCTGGATCTCGAATCGGGCCGCACGCTCCACGGACCGCAGCGAGTTGACGTTCTTCGTCTCGGAGCGGGTGCCGAACTTCTCGGTGCCGTTCGGGCGCAGCGACAGGTTCACGTCGCAGCGCATCTGGCCCATCTCCATGCGGGCTTCCGAGACGCCGAGCGCCCGGATGACCTCGCGCAGCTCACGCACATACGCCCGGGCGACCTCGGGAGCGCGCGCGCCCGCGCCCTCGATCGGCTTGGTGACGATCTCGATGAGCGGAATGCCGGCCCGGTTGTAGTCGAGCAGCGAGTGCGAGGCGCCGTGGATACGGCCCGTCGCGCCGCCCACGTGGGTCGACTTGCCGGTGTCCTCCTCCATGTGGGCGCGCTCGATCTCCACACGGAAGGTCTCGCCGTCCTCCAGCTGGACGTCGAGGTAGCCGTTGAAGGCGATCGGCTCGTCGTACTGGGAGGTCTGGAAGTTCTTCGGCATGTCCGGATAGAAGTAGTTCTTCCGGGCGAAGCGGCACCACTCGGCGATCTCGCAGTTCAGCGCGAGACCGATCTTGATCGCCGACTCGATGCCGATCGCGTTGACGACCGGGAGCGCGCCGGGCAGGCCGAGGCAGGTGGGGCAGGTCTGCGTGTTGGCGTCCTGACCGAGTTCGGTCGAACAACCGCAGAACATCTTGGTCTTGGTGCCGAGTTCGACATGGACCTCGAGGCCCATGACGGGGTCGTACGACGCCAGCGCGTCCTCGTACGACTCCAGGTCGGTCGTGGTGGTCACGGTGAAACTTCCCTCTCAGCCCAGCAGGACGTCGTCGTCGCCCAGCCGCTTCAGCTCGCGGTACAGGATGGCGAGGCCGGTGACGATGCCGACGGCGGCCACCGTCGCGTCGATCAGCCGCAGCGTGTCCTGTTCGGCCTTGGCCTTCTTGATCCGCTTGGCGACACCGAACGCGCCGAAGGCGGTGGTGGCGATGGACACGTATGTACCGGACTTGGACTTCTTGAAGTCCTTGGCCTTGGTCAGTGCCTTGGTCACAGCGACGGAGCCTCCTCGAGGAGCGGGTGCCCCCACCTTTCCACGAAGGCGGCCTCGACGGCTGCGCCGACCTTGTAAAGACGGTCGTCCTTCAGCGCCGGAGCGATGATCTGCAGACCGACCGGGAGGTTGTCCTCCGGGGCCAGACCGCAGGGCAGCGACATGGCCGCGTTGCCCGCGAGGTTCGTGGGGATGGTGCAGAGGTCGGCCAGGTACATCGCCATCGGGTCGTCGGCGCGCTCGCCGATCGGGAAGGCGGTGGTGGGCGTGGTCGGCGAGACGATCACGTCGACCTGCTCGAAGGCCTTCTCGAAGTCGCGCGTGATGAGCGTGCGGACCTTCTGGGCGGAGCCGTAGTAGGCGTCGTAGTAGCCGCTCGACAGGGCGTACGTGCCGAGCATGATGCGGCGCTTCACCTCGGGGCCGAAGCCCGCCTCACGGGTGAGGGAGGTGACCTCCTCGGCGGAGTGCGAGCCGTCGTCGCCGGTACGCAGGCCGTAGCGCAGGCCGTCGAAACGGGCGAGGTTGGAGGAGCACTCGGAGGGCGCGATCAGGTAGTACGCCGACAGTGCGAGGTCGAAGGACGGGCAGTCCAGCTCGACGATCTCGGCGCCCAGCTCCTTGAGGAGGGCGACGGACTCGTCGAAGCGCTGGATGACGCCGGCCTGGTAGCCCTCGCCGCGGAACTGCTTGACGACACCGACGCGCATGCCCTCGACGCTGCCGTTGCGCGCGGCCTCGACGACCGGCGGGACGGGCGCGTCGATGGACGTCGAGTCGAGCGGGTCGTGCCCGGCGATGACCTCGTGCAGCAGCGCCGCGTCCAGGACCGTGCGGGCGCAGGGCCCGCCCTGGTCGAGGGAGGAGGAGAAGGCGACCATGCCGTAGCGGGAGACCGCCCCGTACGTCGGCTTCACGCCCACCGTGCCGGTGACGGCGGCCGGCTGGCGGATGGAGCCGCCGGTGTCGGTGCCGATGGCGAGGGGGGCCTGGAAGGAGGCGAGCGCGGCGGACGAACCGCCGCCGGAGCCGCCGGGGATGCGGGTCAGGTCCCACGGGTTGCCGGTGGGCCCGAAGGCACTGTTCTCCGTCGACGACCCCATGGCGAACTCGTCCATGTTGGTCTTGCCGAGGATGACGACGTCGGCGGCCTTGAGCCGCTTGGTGAGGGTGGCGTCGTACGGCGGGATCCAGCCCTCGAGGATCTTCGAGCCGACGGTCGTCGGGATGCCCTCGGTGGTGAAGATGTCCTTGAGCGCGAGCGGGACACCGGCGAGAGGACCGAGCTTCTCGCCCTTGGCGCGCTTCTCGTCGACGGCACGGGCCTGGGCCAGGGCACCCTCGCGGTCGACGTGCAGGAAGGCGTGCACCTTCTCGTCGACGGCCTCGATACGGGCCAGGTGGGCCTCGGCGACCTGGACGGCCGTGAGCTCGCCGGAGGCGATCTTCGCAGCGGTCTCGGCGGCCGTGAGCTTGATGATGTTGACGTTGTCCGTCATGGCGGTTAGTCCTCCCCCAGGATCTGCGGCACCTTGAAACGCTGCTGCTCCTGGGCCGGGGCGCCGGAGAGCGCCTGCTCGGGGGTGAGCGACGGACGGACCTCGTCCGCACGCATGACGTTCGTCAGCGGGAGCGGGTGCGAGGTCGGCGGTACGTCTTGGTCGGCGACCTCGCTGACGCGGGCCACCGCGCCGATGATGTCGTCCAGCTGTCCCGCGAAGTGTTCGAGCTCTTCGGGCTTCAGCTCCAGACGCGCCAGCCGGGCGAGGTGGGCGACCTCCTCGCGCGTGATGCCAGGCATGCAGCGTTCCTCTGGGGTGAGTGTGTGTGGTTTGGGGCTGGGGCTTGTCGGCACATTCCCGTCGTCCGCCCGAAGGGCGGGCCGCGCGGCGTCTGGTGCGTGCGATCGCAAGGCGCCGGAGCGTCCTCGTGGCGGAGCCACGTGGACGATTCGGCAACGCGGCGAGCGTGCGTGCCAGGCGTCGCGCGGCAGACGGGAATGTGCCGACAAGCCCCAATCCTATGGGGCGGGGCCCAGTGACCGTGAAACGGTTTCCCGGACCCTACGCCCATGGGGCCGACGGCAGGTCAGCGACGCCCGTCCCAGGCCTCGCTCTTCAGGAAGTGGTCGAGCAGGAAGAACATCTCGGCGGAGTTGTTGTGCCAGTGCGGTTTGGCGCCGTCAGCGCCGCCGGTGAGGGTGACGCGCTGGGTGGAGAGCGCCCCGCCCGTCGAACTGCTGTCGGCAGCACGGCACACAGCCGGGCCCGTCGGCCCGCGCGGGTGGGCCGACGGGTCGGTGGGCGAACTACTCGTCTGTGGCCGCGGCAGGCAGGGCCGCGCGAGGCCGCTGCCATCCCCGCGAGCCCCGTGCCCGCAGCCACGCCGTCGTCTCCTCCGCGGGCATCGCGGCTGCGACCAGCCATCCCTGTACGGCGTCGCAGCCGAGGTCACGCAGCCGCTCCCAGGTCTCGTCGTCCTCGACGCCCTCCGCGACGACCAGCAGACCGAGGGAATGGGCGAGGTCGACCGTGCAGCGGACGATCTCCGCGTCCTCCGCGTCGACGGCGAGGCGGGCCACGAAGGAGCGGTCGATCTTCAGCTCGCTCACCGGCAGCCGCCGCAGATGCACCAGGGAGGAGTAGCCGGTTCCGAAGTCGTCCAGTGACATCTTCACGCCGTGCCCGGTCAGTCCGGCCAGTGTGTCGGCGGCGCGCTGGGGGTCCTCGAGCAGGACGTGTTCCGTTATCTCCAGCTGGAGCGCTCCCGCCGGGACCCCGTGCCGGGCGAGCCGGGCGGCGACGGAGCCGGCGAAACCGGGGGTGTGGACGTCACGCGGGGAGACGTTGACCGCGACCGGCACATGCAGGCCCTGGGCCCGCCACCTGGCCACCTGGGCCAGCGCCGTATCCAGGACGTACTCCGTGAGATGGGGCATCAGCCCCGACGACTCGGCGATCGCTATGAACTCGTCCGGCGGCACCTTCCCGCGCTCGGGATGCACCCACCGGACCAGGGCCTCAAGACCGGCGACCTGTCCGTCGAATTGAACCTTGGGCTGGTAGTGCAGCTCCACCTCCTTCGCGTCCAGCGCCCGGCGCAGATCGCCCAGCAGGCCGAGCCGGTCCGGTGTGTTCGAGTCCCGCTTGGACTCGTACACCTCGACGCCCGTACGGTCCCGCTTCGCCTGGTACATCGCCACGTCCGCCCGCCGCAGCAGCCCCTCGGCATCCAGCGCGTGGTCCGGGAAGACGGCGACACCCGCGCTGGCCTCCAGGACGAGGGTGAGCCCGTCGAGGTCGAGCGGGGAGCTGAGAGCGGCGACGAGGCCCCGGGCGACCCGGGTCGCGGAGGTCGTGGAGTCGGCCACCGGCAGTAAAACGGCGAACTCGTCGCCGCCGAGCCGAGCGGCCTCCGCTCCCCGCGGGAGCGCGAGGCGCAGCCGGTCGGCTATCTGCAGGAGCAGCCGGTCACCGGCGAGATGCCCCAGGGTGTCGTTGACCGAGCGGAAGCGGTCCAGGTCGATCACCATCAGGGCGGCGCGGGCGCCGATGCGTTCGGCGTCGTCCAGCGCGGTCCAGATGCGCTCAAGCAGCCACTGCCGGTTGGGCAGCCCGGTCAGCGGGTCGCGCAGCTGCTCCTCGGCCCGGGCGCGGGCTATCCACAGGGTGGAGTCGAGGGCGATCAGCGGGATGGCGAACAGCGGCAGCAGCACCGGCTCGGCGACGGCGACCACGCAGACCAGCGGGGCGATGCCGAGCAGCGCGACCGCGACCAGGCCCTGTCTGGCCAGGGCGGTGCGGGCGACGGTGGGCAGACCACCGTGGCGCGGGGCGTGCAGATACCAGAGGAGCGTGCGGGTGACCAGGAGGTACGCGACGGCGACCAGCATCACTTCGGGCGCGGTGTAGAGGGTCCAGGTGTCGGGGTTCCAGGGCTTCTCCACGGACGGCACACGTCCGAAGGCGCCCAGCACCAGGGCTCCCGCTCCGATGCCGAGGATGTCCACCGAGCCGTGCAGCACGCCCTGGCGCCAGCGGTTGCGCCGGGCTATGCCGACCAGCACGACGACGGTGAGGCTGACCATTCCGGCGGGCACCCAGCCGTACAGCAGCAGGACGGCGAGGGTGAGGGCGGCGCCGGAGCCGGTGCCGCCCCACCAGCGGGAGCGGCCGAGCATGACCAGGTGGCCGACGATGATGCCGGTCAGTACGGCGAAGGACCAGCCGACGGTGCCGGGCGGGAAGAGCGCGTGGGTCCCCGTGAACCCCCGGTAGAAGCCGGCGCCGAGGACGAAGGCCGCCGCCGCGACGACCGCCGCCGGCAGCGCGGGCCAGGACATGTGCCGTTCGTGTTCGGGATCCGGCAGTCCGGGAGGGTGGTCGGCGGTGAGGTGCGGGGCGCGCCCGTCCGACACGGTGTACTGTCCGGTGGCGCGCCCCTCCGCACCCGGACGCTCCGAAGGCCGCCCGGCCCGTCGGCTCGCCCGCCATACGCCGGTGATCCGGCGCAGGCGCAGCCGTGAGTCAGGGGCGGCGCTCTCGGTCGGTTCCATTCCCGTCCCTCTCACAGCCGGCGGTGCCCACGCCACGCGGCCCGTTGCCCGACATCCGTCAACGGCACCGCGTTGGAAAACCCTTCCCCTTGCTCGTCAAGAGCAAGGGGTTGCCCCAACCGCAGCTGGGCACGGCAGGTGCACACCTCAACAGTAGGCCGCAGAAGGCTTCCACGGGCAGCGGTCGTAGACGGTTGCCCGAATGCACCCCGGCCACCCGTATGCATCTGGTATGCGCCGATCGGGTGGCCTTCAATCGCTATTCCTCTGTGGGAAGCGCAACTTCGGCCGCCGCGTCCGGTCCCTGTTCGAGCAGGACGTTGAAGCCGTCCTCGTTCAGAACAGGCACTTTGACCTGCATCGCCTTGTCATATTTCGACCCAGGATTGTCACCTACGACAACGAACGATGTCTTCTTCGAAACGGAACCGGTTACTTTCGCACCGCGGCTCTGCAGCGCCTCCTTCGCTCCGTCGCGGGTGAAGTGTTCGAGGGTGCCGGTGACCACGACGGTCAGCCCTTCCAGCGGGCGCGGGCCCTCGTCCTCGCCCGAGCTCTCCTCCTCCATGCGGACGCCCGCGGCCCGCCACTTGCGGATGATCTCCTGGTGCCACTCCTCGGCGAACCATTCCTTGAGGGAGGTGGCGATGATTCCGCCGACGCCGTCCGTGTTCGCCAGCTCCTCCTCGGTGGCCTGCTCGATGCGCTCGATCGACCGGAACTCGCGGGCCAGCGCCTCGGCGGCGACCGGGCCGACATGACGGATCGACAGGCCGGTGAGGATGCGCGCGAGCGGACGCTCCTTGGCCGCGGCGATGTTCTCCAGCATGGCAACCGCGTTCTTCTTCGGCTCGCCCTGCTGGTTGGCGAAGACCGTGGCGACCTTCTCCTCGCCGGTCTTCGGGTCGCGCTTGGGCAGACCGCTGTCCTGGTCGAGAACGTACGCCTTGATGGGCAGCAGCCGCTCGATCGTGAGGTCGAAGAGGTCGCCCTCGTCCACGAGCGGCGGGTCCTGCGGCTCCAGCGGCTTGGTGAGGGCGGCCGCGGCGACGTAGCCGAAGTGCTCGATGTCCAGCGCCTTGCGGCCCGCCAGGTAGAACAGCCGCTCGCGCAACTGGGCCGGGCAGGTGCGGGCGTTGGGGCAGCGCAGGTCGACGTCGCCCTCCTTCATCGGCCGAAGCGTCGTACCGCACTCGGGGCACTCGGCCGGCATCACGAACTCTCGCTCGCTGCCGTCGCGCAGGTCGACGACCGGGCCGAGGATCTCCGGGATCACGTCACCGGCCTTGCGCAGCACCACGGTGTCGCCGATGAGGACGCCCTTGGCCTTGACGACGTCCTGGTTGTGCAGGGTGGCGAACTCGACCTCGGAGCCGGCCACCGTGACCGGTTCGACCTGGGCGTACGGAGTGACCCGGCCCGTGCGGCCCACGCCCACGCGGATGTTGATGAGTTTGGTGTTGACCTCTTCCGGCGCGTACTTGTACGCGATCGCCCAGCGCGGGGCGCGGGAGGTGGAGCCGAGCCGTCCCTGGAGCGGGATCTCGTCCAGCTTGACGACGACTCCGTCGATCTCGTGCTCCACGGAGTGGCGGTTCTCGCCGTAGTAGGCGATGAACTCCCGTACGCCGTCGAGGTCGTCGACCACCTTGTTGTGCCGGGACGTGGGCAGGCCCCAGGTCTTGAGGAGGTCGTAGCCCTGGGAGAGGCGGGTGAGGCCTTCGAAGCCCTCCAGGACGCCGATGCCGTGGACGACCATGTGCAGTGGGCGGGTGGCGGTGACGCGGGGGTCCTTCTGGCGCAGTGAACCGGCCGCCGCGTTGCGCGGGTTGGCGAAGGGCTTGTCGCCGGCCTCCACGAGGCGGGCGTTGAGCTCCTCGAACTTCTCCATCGGGAAGTAGACCTCGCCGCGGATCTCCACGAGGTCGGGGACGCGGTCACCGGACAGCCTGTCAGGAATCTCCGCGATCGTACGGACATTGGGGGTGATGTCCTCGCCCGTGCGGCCGTCGCCGCGGGTCGCAGCGCGTGTGAGGCGGCCGCGCTCGTAGGTGAGGTTGACGGCGAGGCCGTCGACCTTGAGCTCACACAGGAGGTGGTAACCGGGGCCGCCGACGTCCCTGGCGACGCGCTCGGCCCAGGCGGCCAGCTCCTCGTCGCTGAAGGCGTTGTCCAGGGAGAGCATGCGTGAGCGGTGCTCGACGGAGGTGAACTCCGTCTCGTACGCCCCCGCGACCTTCTGGGTCGGCGAGTCCGGCGTGCGCAGCTCGGAGTATTCCTCCTCCAGCGCCTCCAGGGAGCGCAGGAGCTTGTCGAACTCCGCGTCGCTGACGACCGGAGCGTCCTTCACGTAGTACCGGAAGCGGTGCTCCTCGATCTGCTCAGCGAGCTTCGCGTGCTTCTCCCGTGCCTCGGCGGGCACCGTCGTCTCCGCTTGCTTGTCGCCGGCCACCGTGTTGTCCTCCCGTTACTCTGGGTTGTCCGCGAGGGATCTCGCCGCCCGGACGCAGTGGGCGAGGGCCTTGCGTGCGTAGTCCGGGGAGGCCCCCGCGAGTCCGCACGACGGCGTGACCGTGACCGCCTCCGCGAGAAGTCCCGGTTGCAGCCCCAGCCTGCGCCACAGCGTCCTGACACCCATGACGCTACCGGCAGGGTCTGACAATGGGCCGTCCGTGCCCGGTACGACACCTGCGAAGAGCCGGATACCCGCTTCCACCGCCTCTCCGATCGTGTCGTCGTCACGCTCGGTGAGGAGCGAGAAGTCGAAGGAGACCGCTGCCGCGCCCGCCCTTCGCAGCAGGGCGAACGGGACGTCCGGTGCGCAGGAGTGGACCACGGTGGGGCCGTCGCTGTGAACCCCGACGACATCGCGGAGGACGGCCTCGACGAGCTGGCGGTCGACGGCCCGGTGGGTGCGGTAGCCGCTGGCGGACTTCACCCGGCCGCGGAGTACGGCGGTGAGGGAGGGCTCGTCGAGCTGGAGGACGAGGTGGGCGCCGGGGATGCGTCGCTGCACCTCCGCCAGGTGCAGCCGGAGTCCCTCCGCGAGCGAGGCGGCCAGGTCGCGGCAGGCGCCGGGGTCGGAGAGGGCCGCCTCTCCGTTCTTCAGCTCCAGGCCGGCGGCGAGGGTCCAGGGGCCGACCGCCTGCAGCTTCAGCGGGCCCTCGTAGCCCTGCGTGAACTCCTCCAGTGCGTCGAGGTCTTCGCCGAGCCACGAGCGTGCGCGCTTGGTGTCGCGGCCCGGGCGGTCGCCGATGCGCCAGCCGCTGGGCTCCACGCGCGCGTACAGCTCCACGAGCATGCCTGCGGTTCTGCCGATCATGTCGGCGCCGGGGCCGCGGGTCGGCAGCTCGGGCAGGAAGGGGAAGTCCTCGAAGGTCCCGGTGACGGTCTTGGCCGCCTCGCGGGCGTCGCCGCCGGGCATGGATCCGATACCGGTGGCGGGGCCGAAGGAAAGGTGTGCGTTCACACGGGAAGCCTATGTTTCTCGCCCCCGCCGCCCCTACCCGTCCCGACCCGGGGGCCGGCCCCCGGACCCCCGCTCCTCAAACGCCGGAGGGGCTGATTCTCAGCCCGTCCGGCGTTTGAGGACGAGGCCGTTCAGGCCGAAAGCGGGGGTCTGGGGGCGCAGCCCCCAGGGACGGGAATGGGAAGGGGCGGCGGGGGCGAAAGAGTTCCGTCACCTGCCCGGGCGCACCGTCAGGTCATTGATCTCCGCGTCCCGCGGCAGGTCGACCGCCGTCAGGATCGTCGTCGCGACCGACTCCGGATCGATCCACTTCGACGCGTCGTACTCCTTGCCCTCCTGCTGGTGGACCTTGGCCTGCATGGGGCTGGCCGTGCGGCCTGGGTAGACCGAGGTGACGCGGACGCCGTTGCCGTGCTCCTCGTGCCGCAGCGAGTCCGCCAGGGCCTTCAGGCCGTGCTTCGAGGCCGCGTAGGCGGACCAGTCGGCGTGGGCGTTCAGGCCCGCTCCGGAGTTGACGAAGATCACCTGGCCGCGTGCGGCGCGGAGTTGGGGCAGGAAGTGGCGGGTCAGCTCGGCCGGGGCGATCAGGTTGACGTTGAGCTGGTGGCGCCAGGACTTCGGGGTGAGCTCGCCCACCGGGCCCAGGTCGACGACGCCGGCGATGTGGAGCAGGGAGTCGACGCGGTCCGGCAGCGTCTGGTGCGAGAAGGCCCAGGACAGCTTGTCCGGGTCGGCCAGGTCGCCGACCAGCGTCCTCGCACCGGGAAACTCCGCCGCGAGTTCCTTCGCGCGGCCCGCGTCGCGCGCGTGCAGGACGAGTTCGTCCCCGCGCGCGTGGAGGCGGCGGGCGACGGCCGCGCCGATGCCGGAGCCCGCTCCGGTGATCACATGGGTAGCCATGCCCGCCATGCTCGCACCTGCCGGCGTCCGCGCAACGCCCCGCCCTGTTCCGCCGCCCGCATCATGACCGCCTCACTCGACGCCCGCCCCGTTTCCCCGCTCGCACCCGCGAACATCCGCACGAGGCCCCGCCCGCACCCGCCGCCAGCCGCCAGCCGCCAGCCGCCAGCCGCCAGCCGCACGACACTCGCCCAGCTCCCCCGCCCGCATCATGACCGCCTCACTCGACGCCCTGGCTCTCCTCCAGGAAGGCCAGCGCACCCACCGGCTCCTCCGCGAAGAACACCAGGTCGGTGAGGGGCCGGGGCAGGAACCCCTCGTCCTCCATGCGCCGGAACTGCTCCTTGAGGCCGTCGTAGAAGCCCGCGGTGTTGAGCAGGACGACCGGCTTGTCGGTGTGGCCGTGCTTCTTCAGTTCCAGGATCTCGGTGGCTTCGTCCAGGGTTCCCGTCCCGCCGACCATGATCACCACCGCGTCGGCCTTCTCCAGGAGCAGCTTCTTCCGCTCGGCGAGGTCACGGGCGACCACCATCTCGTCCGCGCCCTGCCGCGCCTTGGCCGCCAGGAAGCCCACGGAGACCCCGCACAGCCGTCCTCCGGCCTCCTGCACGCCGTCGGCGACCACCTTCATCAGGCCGACGTCCGAACCGCCCCAGACGAGCGTGTGCCCGCCCTTGCCCAGCAGTTTCGCGAACTCGCGCGCGGGGCGCGTGTAGCGGTCGTCGAGGTCGGCGGCGGAGAGGAAGACGCAGATTCGCATGCCCTCACCGTACGCGGGAAGAAAAGGGCCTCGGCGAATGCTTTTCCGGTATGGCCGAAGGACACACGATCACCATCGAGCAAGGCAACCGGCACGTGCGCGTGGTGCACGGCGAGCAGGTCCTGGCGGAGAGCGAACGGCCCCTCGTACTGCGGGAGACGGGCTGTCCGCCGCGGTACTACCTCCCCGCCGAGGACGTACGGCTCGATCTGCTGACCCCGTCCGACACCCACACCTACTGCCCCTTCAAGGGCACCGCGAGCTACTGGTCGCTGCCGGACGCGGCGGACCTGGTGTGGTCCTACCCCGAGCCCAAGCCCGCGGTCGCCGAGATCAAGGACCACCTCTGCTTCTACGAAGTCGAGGTGTCGTGAGCGAGGTCTTCAGCGCGTAAGGGCGATTATTTCCCTGCCTTGGGGCAGTCTCCACAGGCATGGACAAGAAGACCATTTCGCACGACGGCACCTCCCTCGCGTATCAACGCACCGGGCAGGGGCCCGCGGTCATCCTCGTCAGCGGAGCGATGTCGACGGGCGCCACCGTCGCACCCCTCGCCGGGCCGCTCGCCGGCCGTTTCAGCGTCGTCTCCTACGACCGCCGGGGCCGCGGCGAGAGCGGGGACACCCTGCCGTACTCAGTGGCCCGCGAGGTCGAGGATCTCGCCGCGCTCATCGACGCGGTGGGCGGCGAGGCCTCGCTGTACGGCATCTCGTCGGGCGGCGCGCTGGTCCTGGAGGCGGCCGCGAGCGGGCTGCCGGTCCGTCGGGTCGCCGTGTACGAGGTGCCGTTCGCGGTGTACGAGGGCGGCGCGAAGGAGCGCGCGGAGTACACCGAGCAGCTCGACGAGGCGCTCGGGCAGGGCCGGCGCGGGGACGCGGTCGAGCTGTTCCTCAGGCTGACCGGGCTGGCCGAGGAGATGATCCAGGGCGCCCGCAATTCCCCCATGTGGTCCGGCATGGAGGCGATCGCGCCGAGCCTGGCGTACGACAACGCCGTGATGGGGGACGGTCTGGTGCCGCGGGACCGGCTGGCCGGGATCGATGTGCCCGTTCTGTCCCTTGCGGGCAGCGCGAGCCCCGCCTGGATGCGCGAGGCCGCCCGGGTGGTGGCCGAAACGGCACCCCAGGGGACGTATCGAATCCTGGAGGGACAGACCCACATGGTGGATCCGAACGTCCTCGCGCCGGCGCTGGCGGAGTTCTTCTAGATGAGCGCGCTCCCACGTCAGGACTTGAAGAACCCGAGACCCACCGGGGCGGAATAGTCACATAAGCTTCACAACGAACTCGCGCTTCCGGCGAGCCTCCTTGTCCCCCGGCATTCCGGCTCGCTTGTGGAGCACGACCCATGAACACCGCGCACACCCTGCCCGACGGCGGCATCCCGGCGGTTCCGTCGCAGCGCCGCCGCCGGGCCGAACCGCGCAAGGCTCTTTCCGGCCATGAACGGACGGGGCTGCTGCCCTCCCCTCCCGACGACCGGGAGAAGATCTCGTACGTCAGGCGCCACACCTGGGTGCTGACGTACTCCTCTCTCGTCGGGTTCGTGTGCCTGGTGATCAGTCAGGTGGAGGCGGCGGCGACCAGCGCGTGGATCTGGGCGTACATCCCGCTCCTGCTGCTGTCCGTGGTGAGCTTTCTGATCTCGTTCCGGCTGGACGCCTTCACCCCGAGCTTCGACCTGCGCGGGCACCGCCGTCTGGTCAAGGCCTGGCAGCCGGAGCGGTATCCGGACGTCGACGTGTTCCTGCCGGTGTGCGGGGAGCCCATCGAGGTGCTGCACAACACCTGGCTGCATGTGCGCACGCTGGCCGAGCGCTACCCGGGGACGGTCACCCCGATCGTGCTGGACGACTCCGACGACGCGGAGATCGGCGCGATGGCCGACGACTTCGGCTTCCGGTACCTGGTGCGGCCCAACCGGGGATGGATGAAGAAGGCGGGCAATCTGCGGCACGGCTTCGAGCGCTCCTCGGGCGAGTTCATCCTCATCCTGGACGCGGACTTCGCTCCCCGTGCGGATCTGCTGCAGGAGCTGCTGCCGTACATGGACCGCGAGCCGCGCACCGGCATCGTGCAGTCGCCGCAGTTCTTCCGGGTCCTGGACCAGCAGAACTGGATCGAGCGCGGAGCCGCGGCCGTACAGGAGCTGTTCTACCGCAGCGTCCAGGTGTCCCGGCAGAAGAGCGACGGCTCGATCTGTGTCGGCAGCTGTGCGGTCTACCGGCGCAGCGCCCTGGCCGAGATCGGCGGCACCAGCCTGGTCGAGCACTCCGAGGACATGTACACGGGCTTCGAACTGCGCGCCCGCGGCTGGGATCTGACGTATGTCCCGGTCGCGCTGTCCACCGGGGTGTGCCCGGACACGGTGGGCGCCTTCTACAGCCAGCAGTACCGCTGGTGCATGGCCTCGCTCGCGATGCTCGGCAGCAGGGACTTCTGGCGCACGAAGATGCGCTTCGTCAGCCGGCTGTGCTATCTGTCCGGATTCGTCTACTACATCGAGACCGGACTGCTGACCTTCAGCGGCCCGCTCATCGCCCTGACGATCATGCTGGCGGCCCCCGAGCAGCTGAAGCTGGCGAACATCGGCCTGGTCCTGCCGAGCGTCGTCTACCTGACCGTGATCTACCCGATCTGGCACCGCAACCCCTACCGCCTGGAGGCCTGGGCCACCCGCATCCTGTACGGCTGGGCGCACGCCTTCGCCGTCTGGGACACCGTGCGCCGCCGCCCGATGGGCTGGACGCCGACCGGAGCGGGCGGCGCCAAGGGCAGCAAGACGCGCCGCCTGTGGATCGGCATGTGGGCCTGGAGCGGGACGACCGCCGTGGCCTGGATCGCGGTCGCGGTCTGGCGGATGAGCACCTCGCTCAGCCCGTCCGACTACGCCCTGATGCTCGCCTCGGGTCTCTTCTACGGCGTCGCGGTCGCCCGCGCCCTCATCCAGCCGCGCGCCGAGGAGGCCGCCGTATGAGCCGGACGACCAGGCCCCGCCTCCTGCTGCTCGCCCTCGTCGGCTGTCTGCTGGCCGCCGTCTCCGCCTGCGCGCCGCCCGCCCCGCAGGTCTCCGCGGCCGCGGCGGCCAAGGCGCAGCAGCAGACGCAGAACAGCGGACCGCCGTACGACATACGCCCGTTGCTGAAGCCGGACCGCAAGTACCTCGGTGTCGCCTTCAACGGCTCGCCCCGCGCCTCCGCGCCCGTGACCGCCTTCGCCGGGAAGGCGGGGAAG
The DNA here is from genome assembly GCF_000720765.1 of Streptomyces sp. NRRL S-646. Classification (GTDB taxonomy): domain Bacteria; phylum Actinomycetota; class Actinomycetes; order Streptomycetales; family Streptomycetaceae; genus Streptomyces. The sequence continues at coordinate 26,940 of NZ_JODC01000014.1, read as the reverse complement.
CAGCCCAACCTGCGTGAGTACTACGCGAAGTGGGGCGACCCGTTCCAGGCGGACGTCGACCGTGCCGTGTGGGACGACGGCCAACTTCCCTTCCTGGTCTGGGAGCCCTTCTCCCGTACGGCCGCGCAGATCGCCGGCGGACAGGACGACGCGTACATCCGGGAGTTCGCGGACGCCGTGCGCGACTACAACCGGCCGCTCGCGCTGAGCTTCGGGCACGAGATGAACGGCGGCTGGTACCCCTGGGGCAGCAAGAGGACCAGGGCGGCCGACTTCGCGCGCGCGTGGCGGCACATCCACGACCTGTTCACGGACGAGGGCGCGGCCGATGTCATCTGGGTGTGGAGCCCGAACGTCGTCAACCCGGTCCCGGACGTCCGGCTCGAGCCCTACTACCCCGGTGACGCGTACGTCGACTGGGTGGGCGTCGTCGGCTACTACGCGCTGAGCGGCCCGACCACCTTCAAGACCCTCTTCGGCCCGACCATGACCGAGATCCGCCGCTTCAGCGACAAGCCGTTCCTGATCGCGGAGACAGGTGTCCAGGCCGGGGAGAGCAAGCCGACCCAGATCGCCGACCTGTTCGCGGGTGTACGCGCGCGTGCCGACGTGCTGGGCCTGGTCTGGTTCAACCTCAAGAAGGAGGCCGACTGGCGCATCAACAGCGGCCCCTTGTCGCTCGCCGCGTTCCGGAAGGCCGCCGCGGACGGCTCCTTCGGCTTCGACGTCCGCAATCCGTAGGGGGCCGCAGATGGAGCAGAACGACTCGACCATGCAGCTGCCCGTGGCGCGCCCGAAGGCCCGCCGCCGGGTCGCCGAGACGATGCAGCTGCGCGTGCTGCGGCCGGGCGGCTACACGCTGCGCCCCGTCCCCGACTCCGGCTGGTCGGCCCAGGCCAGCTCGCGCCGCGTCTGGGTGAGTCGACTGGTCCTGCTGGCCCTGCTGGTCATGCAGACCGCGCTGTCGCTGCGCCTGCAGAACACGGCCTTCGAGGACGAGGCGCTCTACCTGTTCGCCGGCCACGCCGAGCTCGGCCATCTGCTGCACGGCACGAGGCTCTACGGCGGCTTCGAGAGCTACTTCTCCGGCGCGCCCGTCCTCTACCCGGTCCTGGCGGCCGCCGTCGACTCCGTGTTCGGGCTGGCCGGGGCCCGCGCGCTGAGCCTCGCCTGCATGCTGGGCTGCACGTCCCTGCTGTACGCGCTGACCCGCCGCCTGTTCAACGAGCGGGCGGGCCTGTGCGCGGCCGGTGTCTTCGCGATCGCCCAGTCCACGGCGTTCATGGGCAACTTCGCCACCTACGACGCCCTCGCCCTGTTCCTGCTGGCGCTGGCCGCCTGGGTCGTCGTACGCACCTCGGACGCGCACCCCCTGCTGACCCTGCTCGCCGCGCCGGTCGCCGCGCTCGCCGTGGCGGTCAAGTACGCCTCGGCGCTGTATCTGCCCACCGTGGTGCTGCTGTGCGTCCTGACCGCCTACCAACGGCGCGGTCTGCCGCGGGCATTGGTGCGTGGCGTGCTGCTCTGCGTGGTCACCGCAGCGCTGCTGGGCGCGGGGCTGTACGCCTCCGGCTACCTCGCGGCGATCCAGTCCACCACGACGGCCCGCGCGGCCGGTACGACGCCCTCCGGGCAGATCCTGCGCGACTGCGCCCGCTGGGGCGGCCTGGCGGTCGCCGTGGCCCTTGTGGGGGCGTTCTCGTACGTCCGCACCGGCCGGATGAGCGAGATGCCGGGCTGGCGCGGGAACCTGCCGGGGGCCCGCTGGCGGTCCGCTCTCGGCCTGCTGCTGGTCGGCACCGCCCTGCTCGCGCCCGCCTACCAGCTGCACCTGCACACCGAGGTCTCGCTGCACAAGCACATCGGCTACGGCCTGTTCTTCGCGGCACCGCTCGCCGGGGTCGGCGTCACCCGGCTGATGGGCGCGCACTTCAAGTACCCGCAGTGGGCGATCTTCCTGGGCGTGGTGCTGCTCTCCAGCGGCATGTCGCAGGCCTATGACAACTTCCACGCCTGGCCCGACTCCAGGGGCCTGGTGGCCGCGGTGCGCCCGTACGTCAACGCGCACGGGCGCTACCTCGCCGACACCTACGAGGTGCCGGTCTACGAGCTGGGCAAGGACACCTCGTACCAGCAGTGGAACTCGACCTACACGATCGACTACACGGCCCGTTCCGGACGGCACCTCACGGGCGCGGCCGGCTTCAAGGCGGCCGTGGCCGACCGGCACTTCACGCTGATCGTGCTGGACCGGGGCAACCCGACGGGCGAGAGCACGACGGTCCGTGCCGCCCTGGTTCACTCGACCGGCTACCGCCTCATCGGCACGGTGCCGTACGCCGCGGGCTGGGGCAGCAGCCGGTTCGAGCTCTGGGCGCCTTCCTAGAGCCGGTCAGGCGACCGAAGTCGTCGTCCTCGCGCGCGTGGTCGTCGCGATCGTCGCCGAGCCCACCACGCGCGTGCCGTCGTACAGCACGATCGCCTGGCCGGGGGCGACACCGCGGACCGGCTCCGCGAAGGAGACCTCCAGGGTGGCGTCGACCAGTTCGGCGGTGACCTCGGTCTCGCCGCCGTGGGCGCGGAGCTGGGCGGTGTAGGTGCCGGGGCCGGAGGGGGCGGTGCCGCACCAGCGGGGCTTGATCGCGGTCAGGGCGGTCACGTCCAGGGCGTCGGCCGGGCCGACCGTCACCGTGTTGTTCACCGGCGAGATGTCGAGGACGTAGCGCGGCTTGCCGTCGGGTGCCGGGGTGCCGATGCGCAGGCCCTTGCGCTGGCCGATGGTGAAGCCGTACGCGCCCTCGTGGGTGCCCAGCTTGGCGCCGGACTCGTCGACGATGTCGCCCTCGGCCTTGCCGAGCCGGTTCGCCAGGAACCCCTGGGTGTCGCCGTCGGCGATGAAGCAGATGTCGTGCGAGTCGGGCTTCTTGGCAACCGCGAGACCGCGGCGCTCGGCCTCGGCACGGATCTCGTCCTTGGTCGTCACCGTGTCGCCGAGCGGGAAGAGGGCGTGCGCCAGCTGCTTCTCGTCCAGGACGCCGAGGACGTACGACTGGTCCTTGGCCATGTCGGAGGCGCGGTGCAGCTCGCGGGTGCCGTCCTCGTTCACGATCACCTGGGCGTAGTGGCCGGTGCAGACGGCGTCGAAGCCGAGCGCGAGGGCCTTGTCCAGCAGGGCCGCGAACTTGATCTTCTCGTTGCAGCGCAGGCACGGGTTCGGGGTGCGTCCGGCCTCGTACTCGGCGACGAAGTCCTCGACCACGTCCTCGCGGAAGCGGTCGGCGAGGTCCCAGACGTAGAACGGGATGCCGATGACGTCCGCGGCGCGGCGGGCGTCGCGCGAGTCCTCGATGGTGCAACAGCCGCGCGCGCCCGTGCGGAAGGATTGCGGGTTCGCGGAGAGTGCGAGGTGGACGCCGGTCACGTCGTGGCCGGCTTCGGCGGCGCGGGCGGCGGCGACGGCGGAGTCGACTCCGCCGGACATGGCGGCGAGTACGCGAAGAGGGCGGGGGCGCTGCGAGGTGTCAGTCATAGCCCTTCAAGAGTACGGGGACGCGGGAACCGGAGCCCACGAGTATCCGTTGGTGATCACATGGGGGCGAGCAGGAGTGACTCGGACCGGCGGATCGGGCGCCGCGCGCTGCTGGTGGGCGGGGCGGCGGCCGCCGTAGGCACGGCCGTGCTGGCGCGTGAGGAGCTGTCGCACCTGTGGTGGCGGCTGCCGGGGGTGGAGAAGCCACGCACCCCGGGTGCGGTCGACTTCCGGGGTGCGCAGTGGCTCGCGGCCTCGTCGGCGAACTACCGGCGGGCCGACCGGCCGGACGACTACTCGATAGACCGGGTGATCATCCATGTCACCCAGGGCGGCTTCGCGAGCGCGGTCAAGGCCTTCCAGGATCCGGACCACAAGGCCGCGGCCCACTACATCGTCCGCCAGGACGGGCACATCACACAGATGATCCGCGAGCTGGACGTGGCGTTCCAGGCGGGCAACCGCGAGTACAACGAACGCAGTGTCGGCATCGAGCACGAGGGCTTCGTGGAGCGCAGATCCTCCTTCACGGACGCGATGTACGCCTCCTCGGCGCGGCTGACGGCGGGGATCTGCAAGCGGTACGGCATACCCGTCGACCGGGAGCACATCATCGGGCACGTGGAGGTGCCGGGGACGGATCACACCGACCCGGGGCGGTACTGGGACTGGGACCGGTACATGCGACTGGTGCGGTCGGCGAAGACAACGAAGTCGTAAAGCCTTCCGCCGGGACGACGTGTCCGTTGCGTCCCCCACGCCGTGCGCGATCTGGCCTTCTTCAACTTGGCCTTTTTTCAGGGCAGTTGGGTGAGGCGGACGCTCAGGGCGCCTTCACAGCCGGCGCGGCCTCTTCCCAACTTCGGCCCAGTCCTCACACAGTCCTTGGTTCAACGATCCCGCCCATGACTCACACCACAGAGCCCGGCTCGGGCACGGGCGGACACGGCGAGGACACCCGCAAGGGCAAAGGCATGCACCGGCGCAGGTTCCTCGGCGGCATGGCCGGAGTCGGCCTCGGGGCCGTCGCCGGGGCCGGGGCCGCCTTCACCCTGCTGACCGAGGCGGGCAGGAGCAGGGCGAGCGCCGCGACCACCACCGCCACCCTGACCGTCCCGGACCTGCTGGAGGGCACCACCTCCGACGGCACCACCACGTTCACGCTGGAGGCGAAGACCGGTACCGCCGAGGTGCTCTCCGGGGTCACCAGCGACACGATGGGCTACAACCAGTCCTTCCTCGGTCCCACCCTGAAGTGGACCAGCGGCGACACGGTCCTGCTCAACATCACCAACAGCCTGGGCGAGGACACCACCGTCCACTTCCACGGCGCCCACGTCCCGGCCAAGATGGACGGCGGCCCCCAGGTCGCCTTCGCCGACGGGGAGACCTGGTCCCCGACGTTCACGGTCAAGGACGACGCCAAGACGCTCTGGTACCACCCGCACGCCCTGGGCACCACGGCCAAGCAGGCCGTGCACGGCCTGGCCGGCATGATCATCGTCGAGGACGACTCGACCGCGTCCTCGGACCTCCCCAGCACCTACGGCACCGACGACATCCCGCTGATCTTCCAGAGCCTGGCCGCCGACAGCGCGGGCGCCCTCAAGTACGACCTGACCGGCTACCTGAGCAGCGGCCTGAGCTTCCCGCTCCTGCTCAACGGCACCAACGTCGACGACACCACGCTCACCTTCACGGCGGCCAAGACCCGCACCCGGTTCCGCGTCCTCAACGCCTCGCCGTCCGACATCATCACCATCCAGCGCAGCGACGGCGGCAACCTCGACCAGATCGCCACCGACCAGGGCTATCTCACTGCGGCCACCGAAGTGACCAGCATCCGGCTGGTGGCCGGGGCCCGCGCGGAGTTCGTGCTGGACCTGTCGGACGCCGTCACGCTCCAGGCCGTCGTCACCACCGGCTGGGTGCGCGGCGGCAGCGGCACCTACGACGTCCTCGCGATCACGGCGTCCGGCACCGACACGCCGGACGACCTGCCGAGCTCGCTCAACACGATCGACCGGTACGACACCAGCGACTTCACCGCCCGGACCATCACGCTCGGCCAGAGCGGCACATCGATGACGATCGACGGTTCGGTCGGCACGAGCATGTCGTCCATGGCCATGATCAGCACCACGCTGGGCTCCAAGGAGATCTGGACGATCAAGAACAACACCCAGCTGGAGCACTCGTTCCATCTGCACGACGTGCCGTACCAGTTGATCTCCGTCAACGGTGAGGATCCGACCGGGGTCGACCTCGGCTGGTTCGACACGTACGAGGTGGTCGGCGGCGGAACCATCAAGATCGCCATGGAGTTCACGGACTTCTCCGACGACACCTACATGTACATGCTCCACTGCCATCTGCTGCAGCACGAGGACGAGGGGATGATGGCGTCCCTCATGGTGACGGACAGCTAGTTACGGGTCAGGCGGTCACCGTCAGGTCAGCCCCGCGGCGCGCGCACGCTCGACCGCGGGGCCGATCGCCTTCGCGAGGGCCTCGACGTCGGCCTCCGTGGAGGTGTGGCCGAGGGAGAAGCGGAGGGTGCCGCGGGCCAGGTCGGGGTCGGTGCCGGTGGCCAGCAGGACGTGGCTGGGCTGGGCGACGCCCGCGGTGCAGGCGGAACCGGTGGAGCACTCGATGCCCTGGGCGTCGAGGAGCAGCAACAGGGAGTCGCCCTCGCAGCCGGGGAAGGTGAAGTGGGCGTTGGCAGGGAGGCGGTCCACCGGGTCGCCGCCGAGGATCGCCTCCGGAACCGCCGTCCGGACGGCCTCGACCAGGCTGTCGCGCAGGGCGCCGATCTCCCGCTCGAACCACTCGCGCTGCTCGGCGGCGAGGCGTCCGGCCACCGCGAAGGAGGCGACGGCGGGGACGTCGAGGGTGCCGGAGCGGACGTGGCGCTCCTGGCCGCCGCCGTGCAGGACCGGTACGGGGGTGTACTCGCGGCCCAGCACCAGGGCACCGATGCCGTACGGGCCGCCGATCTTGTGCCCGGAGACCGTCATCGCGGCGAGACCGGAGGCGGCGAACTCGACCGGGACCTGGCCGAAGGCCTGGACCGCGTCGGCGTGCAGCGGGATACCGAACTCCCCTGCCACGTCGGCGAGTTCACGGACCGGCATGACCGTGCCGATCTCATTGTTCGCCCACATCACGGTGGCCAGGGCCACGTCGTCGGGGTTGCGGGCAATGGCCTCGCGCAGCGCCTCGGGGTGGACCCGTCCGTACGGGTCGACCGGGAGGTACTCGACGGTGGCGCCCTCGTGTTCGCCGAGCCAGTGCACGGCGTCGAGGACGGCGTGGTGCTCGACGGGGCTGGCGAGGACGCGGGTGCGGTTCGGGTCGGCGTCGCGGCGGGACCAGTACAGGCCCTTCACGGCGAGGTTGTCGGCCTCGGTGCCGCCGGAGGTGAGAACGACCTCGCTGGGGCGGGCGCCGAGCGCTTCCGCGAGGGCCTCTCGGGCCTCCTCGACGGTACGGCGGGCCTGCCGGCCGGAGGCGTGGAGGGAGGAGGCGTTGCCCGTGACGCTCAGCTGGGCGGTCATCGCCTCGACTGCCTCGGGGAGCATCGGGGTGGTCGCGGCGTGGTCGAGGTAAGCCATGGTGGGGCCGATTCTACGGGGCCCCCGTCGTCGGCCGTACGTCCAGGCCGGGCGGTTCGGCGACCGGGCCCCGTCGTCCTCGGGGAGGTCGGCCGTTCGTCATGGTGTGCGCCTCGGGGTCACAGGCTCCACGAAATCGTGTTGGACATCTGCATGGCGATCACCAGGACCGCCAGGTCGGCCACGCCCAGGGCCATACCCAGGTAGGCACGGCCGCGGCGGGTGGTGCCGCGCCAGAGGGCGACGGCGGCCAGGACGATGGCGACGGGACCGAGGAAGACATTCAGCACGAGGAGGCCGAGAAGGCCGAGGATGAAGGAGGCGACGGCCATGCCGTCGGCGTCGCGGGCGGGCTTGCGGGTGGTGGTGTCGGTGCGGCTCGTGGCCGGGGCGGTGAGTTGCATCGTGCTCAGCTCCAGTGGACGGACGTCGGTCGGGTGGTCAGTTGGCCGAGGTGCGGCGGCTGTGGCGCTCGCGGGCGGCGAAGATGCCGAGCCAGACGGCGATGCCGGCGGCCACGAGAGCGGTGACGGTCAGCGGCGCGTGGGCCACGGTGCCCAGGACGACGCCGAGCAGCATGAGTGCGGCGACGAGGAACAGCATGGGATTCGATCCCCCTCCGTGCGCCCCGGGAGGGCGCCTCTGGTTAAGTTTCGGTGAACGGTTGTAGTAACACTTGTTCACTGACTACAGAGTCTAGCGCGCCCGACGGCTTTCCAAATCCAGAGAACAGTTGTTAACTGGATGACATGAGTCACACTCTCGGCATCCGGCAGGCCCAGAAGCAGAAGACCCGGCAGGCGCTCCTGGACGCGGCGCTCGGTCTGCTGGAGGAGCAGAGCCTGAGCAGTCTGGGCCTGCGCGAGGTCACGCGCGCCGTGGGCGTCGCCCCGACCGCCTTCTACCGCCACTTCCGCTCCACTGCGGATCTCGGCGTGGCCCTGGTCGAGGAGGCACTGGGCAGCCTGCACCCGATGATCCGGACGACGGTGTCCGCGGCCGACTCCAGCGAGGAACGCATAGCGCGCGCCATCGAGTTGATCGCCGGCCATGTGGACGGGTACCCCGCCCATGTCCGCTTCATCGCCCGCGAGCGACACGGCGGGGTCCAGCCGGTGCGCGAGGCCATCCGGGACCAACTGGCCCGGTTCGCCGAGGAGGTGAAGGGCGAGCTCGCCAAGGACCCGGAGTCCGAGGGCTGGAGCGACGACGACCTTCTCATGCTGGCCCATCTGTACGTGGACCAGATGCTGATCACCGCCTCGCTGTTCCTGGAGGCCCTGGAGGGCGCCAAGGAGGACCGGGAGCGCGTGGCGCAGGTCGCGAGCCGCCAGATGCGGCTGATCAGCATCGGGCGGCACCACTGGCTGGACTGAGCCGGGCAGCGAGAAGGGGCGGCACCCCCGTTCACCGGGGGTGCCGCCCCTTGCCGTACGGCGTCCGAGGTCAGTTCTTGGTGGCCTGCGCGGTGGGGGCGCCGCTGGGTGCGGCACCGCCACCGCCGGGGCCGCCCTGACCGCCGCCGCAGCCGCCGCCCTTGCCGCCTCCGCCGGGGCCGCCCTGGCCTCCGCCGGCGCTGGGGGCGCCGCTCGGCATGCCCGAGGGGGCGCCGGAGGGGGCACCGCTCGGGCGCCCGGAGACGTTGCCGGTCGGTGCCTGACAGGCCTGCTGCTGCCCGGAGTTGCCACTGTTCGAGGACGACGACGAGTCGCCCGAGCCGCAGGCCGCCAGGACCAGAGGCGAGAGCGCCAGCAGAGCCACTGCGGGGACGAGACGCACACGCTTCATGAGAAACAACTCCAAGGAAGATGAAGGGAGATGAGGGAGCCTCGAGTGCGGGAACTCAATCAACGGCGCTTGGGGCTTCCTTGGGTGCGGTCTGTCCCCGGCCTGTGACTCAGGTAAAGAGGATCCCAGGAGACCGCTCTGACCTGCGACTTCACAAACCGCGCTCGCCTACTCGCTGGTACAGATCCATGACAGAAGCAGCCGCGGCGGCCAGCTCCGCGCGCACCTCGGGCGGCGAGACGACTTCCACGTGGTCGGCGAACTGCAGCAGCTGGCGTGCCTCGCGGACGACGCGGTACACGAGCCGCGCGGTCACCCACTCGCCCTCGCCGTCGCCGCCGGGGAGTTCGGCGAGCTGCGAGGCGTTCAGGCGCAGGAACATGTCGAGGCGGTCGCGGCGGACGCGGACGGTGACGCCGAGTCCGCCGGGCCGCTCCTCGACCTGGCGGCGCAACACCTCCCAGGCATCGGCGAGTTCGACACTCGGCCGCCGCTGCACCTCGTCGTCCAGGACGGTGGCGGACTGCACCCGGTCGGCGCGGAAGAGCTGCGGTTTCCCACGGCGGTCGGCGACGAGGTACCAGACGCCCGCCTTCGACACGAGCCCGTAAGGGTCGACGGTGTACGTCCGTGCCTCCTGCGCCCCGCTGTGCCGGTAGCGCAGCCGCAGCCGACGGTCGGCGAAGACGGCGTCCTGCAGGGTGTCCAGGTCGACGGCGGCCTGCGGACCGCCCTTCCAGCGCGTGGCGTCGACGAGGATGCGGCGGGAGGTCACCTCCGCGGCCGGGCGGTACGGCGCCGGCAGCGCGGCCATCACCTTGCGCAGCGCCGAGCCGAGCGCCGCGTCCAGGCCGAGTGCGGCGTGTGCACCCTGGGCGGCGAGGATGAACAGGGCGCGCGACTCGTCGGCGGTCAGCCCTGTGACGTCCGTACGGAACCCGGCGAGCAGCTCGATGCCGCCGTGCCGCCCCCGCTCGGCGTAGACCGGGACACCGGAGGCGGACAGGGCCTCGACGTCCCGGTAGATGGTCCGCACCGACACCTCGAGGCGGTCGGCGAGTTCGTGCGCGGGGACGCGGCCGCGGGTCTGCAGGAGCAGCAGGATCGAGAGCAGTCGGTCGGACTTCACGGCATCAGAATCGCTCCACGCGAAGCTCCCGGCAAATGTTGACGGAAACTGTCAGGTTATGCGGCGACTCTCTGACCCGAGCCCTTCAGAGAGAGGTCCCCATGAACGCCATGAACGCCATCGACCCCCGCCCCGTGTACTCCCGCGCCACCGAGCAGGCGGCGGCGCTCATCAAGAGCGTACGTCCCGAGCAGCTGACCGGTCCGACCCCTTGTACCGAGTTCGACGTGCGCACCCTGCTCAGCCACATCGTCGGCGGCACCCTGCGCATCGCGGTGGTCGGCGAGGGCGGCGACGGGCTCGCCGTACGCCCGTTCGCGGACGACGTGGCCGACGACGACTGGACGGGCGTGTACGACGAGGTCCGCACCCGGGTCCTCAGGGCCTGGGCGGGCGACGACCGCATGGAGGCCCCGGTGCGCGTCCCCTGGGGCGAGGTCCCGGGCCGCGCGGCCCTCTCGGGCTACGTCATGGAACTGGTCACCCACACCTGGGACCTCTCCGATTCGCTGGGCCACCCCCTCGAACTCGACCCGGAGCTGGCCGAGTTCGCCCTCATCACCGCCCGCCGCGTCCTGCCCGACCCGCAGCGCGACGTGAGTTGGCTGAGCCAAATTCAGCCCCTCCGGCGTTTGAGGAGCGGGGGTCCGGGGGCTGGCCCCCGGGTCGGGACGGGAAGGGGCGGCGGGGGCGAAGGCCGCCTCCGAAGGGGCCGGCGTCCGCGGGCAGTGGACATGGGCCGGGGCGTAAGCCGCTCGCCCGGCCCCGGCCCGCCCCGGCTCGACCCGCGGCGCGCCCCGCTCAGCCGAGCCTGACGCGAGCCAGCTGGCGGGACTGGGCCACCAGGCGGTCGTTGCTGTCCCAGACCTCCGCGTCCTCCTCCAGGAAGCCGCCGGCCAGGTTGCGGGTGGTGATCGAGACGCGCAGGGGGCCGGGGGCCGGGCGGGAGCGGACGTGGACCGTGAGTTCCACCGTGGGCACCCAGCCCTTCAGGCCGAGTTCGAAGGCGGTGGGCGGGAGTGCGTCCACCGTCAGGAGGAGGGAGAGCGGGTCGGCGTCCCGGCCGTCCGCCAGGCCGAACCAGGCGCGCATCTCGCCCTTGCCGGACGGTGCGCCGACCGCCCAGCCGAGCGTGGCGGGGTCGATCTTGATCATCAGGCGGTCGGCTATCGCCGAGCTGCCGGAGACGGGGGCGGGGCCGTCCTGGGGACCGAAGCACTGGTCCATGGGCGGGAACGCCGGCGGGACGGCTGTCGTGCGGACGTCGTCCGGGAGTGCGTCCAGGTCGCCGTACGAGGCGAGGACGCGGATGCGTTCCACCTCGCGGCCCTGCTCGTCGTACTGGAAGAGCGAGGCCTGGCCGGTCGACAGGGTGCGGCCGGTCCGTACGACGTCGGTGCGGACGACCGCCGGGCCCGGCTGCGACGCAGTCAGGTAGTGCGCCGAGATCGTGAACGGGTCGGCGTGCGGCAGGGCGTCCGCGAGGGCGCGGCCCAGGACGGCCAGCAGATAGCCGCCGTTGACGGCGTTGATGATGGTCCAGCCGGCGGAGAGGTCGATGTCGTACACGCCGGGTGCGCGCCGGACGAGCGCGGTGTCCCGGTCGAACTCGCTGTCGCCGATGGCGGCCCTGGTGGCCTGTGCGGAAGCTGCTTCTGGCATGCCTGAACCGTACAACGACAAACTACTAAGCGGTAGCTTTCCAGGTTACGGGCGCATGACACGTTCGTTTGGCCGCCGTCCTCCTGGGTGAGGTTCCGGCAATTTCTTGGTAAGTGTCCGCACTCGTCCTCAACCCGGAGACGCCTCTCCCCCTCTATGGGGACATGAGCCTCACCGGGACTCCGTTCCTCTACACACTGATCGTGCTGTTCGCGATCGCCCTGATACTGCCGCTCGCTCTGTGGACGCGGATGCGCGGTCCGCAAGCCGTGCGCGCGGCGGCCCGGATGCTGATGCTGCTGTTCGCCCAGGGGACGGCGGTCGCGCTGGTCTTCGTGATGGTCAACAACTCCAACAACCTCTACGACAACTGGGACGACCTGCTCGGCACGGGCAACCACGTGCAGCAGGCGGCCAATCTGGGTGCCGACGGCACCGGCGGAATAGCGCTGAAACGGTTGCCCAAGGTCAAGCAGGACTTCACCCCGGCCACCGGACCGGGCATGCGCGGCGTGCGCCAGACACAGCTCAAGGGCCGTGTCTCCGGTGTGAACGCCGAGGTCTACGTGTGGCTGCCGCCGCAGTACGACGAACCCGCCTACCGCCACCACAAGTTCCCGGTGGTGGAGCTGCTGCCCGGCTACCCGGGCTCGGCGAAGGCCTGGTTCGGGTCGATGAAGGCGACCCAGCAGCTGGCCCCGCTGATGCGAAGCGGCCAGGTCGCGCCGTTCATCCTGGTCGCCCCGCGCACCAACCTGCTGGCCGGCGTGGACACCGGCTGCGCCAACATCCCGGGCCAGGTCAACGCCGACAGCTGGCTCAGCATCGACGTGCCCAAGATGGTCATGGACAACTTCCGGGCCCAGCCCGGCCCCAAGGGCTGGGCGACCGCCGGCTACTCGGCCGGTGGGCACTGCGCGACCAAGCTGGCCGTCGCGCACCCGGACCGCTACATGGCCGCGATCAGCATGTCCGGCTACAACGACCCGATCGGCGAACGCAATTCGCTCGCCGCGCAGAACCCGAGGGTCAGGGCCGAGAACAACCCCTACCTGCTGCTGAAGAAGTCGCCCACCCCGCCCCGGATCGCGCTGTACGTCTCCGGCCAGCCGCACGACGGCTACGAGGCGGGCATCGGCCTCGAACAGGCCGCGAAGGCGCCGACGACCGTGCATGTCGTCTTCATCCCGAAGAGCGCGGGCGGCCACACCATGGCGCTGTGGCGGCCGCAGGTGGTCCCGTCGTTCCGCTGGCTCTCCGTGGAGATGGGCCAGCACCACGTCCGGACCCGGAGCACTACTCCTCCCGTACCGTCGACCGGCGGTTCCACGCACGCGGCGCTCGCCAGTGGTACTTCATCGCAAGCAGGCGCAGGACGAAGGCGGTGACGACCGCGAGCCCGCTGGTGAACGGGGTCAGGACGTCGTAGCGGAGGCACAGGACTGCCATGGTGGAGCCGACCATCGCTGGGACCGCGTACAGATCGCGGTCCCAGCGCAGCAGCGACGGCACCTCGTTGGCCAGGACGTCCCTGAGCACACCGCCGCCGACGGCGGTGGCGAGGCCGAGGGTCGCCGACTGGGTGAGGCCGAGCCCGTACTCGTACGCCTTGATCGTCCCGGCGACGCAGAACAGGCCGAGGCCGGCCGCGTCGAAGACGTTGACGGCGACCTGGATGCGCTCGACGTGCGGGTGCAGGAAGACGACCATGAGGGCGGCGAGGAGCGGGGTGATGAAGTAGCCCAGGTCCGTGAAGGCGGCCGGGGGCACCGCCCCGATGATCAGGTCCCGGAACAGCCCTCCGCCCAGCGCGGTGACCTCGGCGAGCACGGCGATGCCGAAGACGTCGAAGTTCTTGCGGACGGCCAGCAGCGCGCCTGAGATGGCGAACACGAAGATGCCGACGAGGTCGAGCGTGTGCTGGACGGAGGGGCTGAACAGTTGCTGGAGCACCCCACATTCTTACTCGGGGGTTCTCACGGTCCTCACAGGGCCGGTTTGCCGGTGGTGTAGATCCACTTCTGGAACAGGTCGTCGAGGTTCTGCCCGGAGATCTTCTCGGCGAGCTTGATGAACTCGGCGGTGTTCGCGTTGCCGTAGCGGTGGATCCTCGTCCAGGTCGGCAGCAGCTTGAAGAACGCCTCGTCGCCGATGCGTTCGCGCAGCGCCTGGAGGGTCATCGCGCCCCGCTGGTAGACCGCTGAGGCGAACATGGTGTCCCGCTGCGGGTCGGCGACGGTGATCTGCCAGAAGGGGTTGTCCGCAGCACGGGCGTTGTAGGCGGCCAGGAACGAGTCGTGGGCACTGCGGGTGCCCTGGTGCTCGGCCCACAGCCACTGGGCGTAGGTGGCGAAGCCCTCGTTGAGCCAGATGTCCTTCCAGCGCTCGACCGAGACCGAGTCGCCGAACCACTGGTGGGCCAGCTCGTGCACGATCGTCGTCTCGTTGCGCACGGCCGAGTAGGCGGGCTTGCTCTGCACCTCCAGCGAGAACCCGGCCTGGGGCATGTCGTCGACGATCGCACCGGTCTCCTCGAAGGGGTACGGCCCGAAGACCTGCGACCAGTAGTCGGTGGCCGCCGCGGTGACGGCGTACACGTCGACGTTGTTGCTGTTCGCGAGCACCGGGTCGATGGCGACGTAGATCGGGATCCCGGAAGGAGTGGTGCCGGTCTTGACGTCGAACTTCCCGATGGTGGCGGTCGCGAGGTAGGTCGCCATGGGCTTCGACTCACGCCAGTGGGTGTACGTCGAGTCGCCCTTGTCGTACGTCGAGACGAGGCGGCCGTTGGAGACGCCGGTCAGACCCTTGGGCGCCTTGATACGGATGTCGTAGGTGGCCTTGTCGTCGGGGTGGTCGCTGGACGGGAACCAGGTGGAGGCCGCGTTGGGTTCGCAGGCGACGAAGACGCCGTCGGGGGTCTTCATCCACCCGTAGTCGGAGCCGAAGACGATGGGGCCGTTGAGGGGTTCGGGGACGCCGCCGTAGGTGACGGTGACCGTGAAGGTGTGCCCCTTGGGGAGCACTCCCTTCGGTGTGATGCGCAGTTCGTCGCCGTCCCGGGTGAACTCGGCGCGTCTGCCGTTCACTTCGACTCCGGTGACCTCCAGCTTCTGCAGGTCCAGGTCGAAGGAGGAGAGGGTCCGGGTGGCGCGGGCGGTGAGCGTCGTACGGCCGTCGAGGCGGTCGCTGTCCGGGTTGTACGCCACGTCGAGGGCGTAGTGGCGGGCGTCGAAGCCGCCGTTGCCGAGGTTCGGGAAGTAGGTGTCGCCGATACCCGGGGCGCCCGGGGTGGGGGCGGAGGAGGCGGCGATGACAAGGAAAGAGGCCGCCGCTGTTGCGAGGGCCCCTAAGCGTGCCGAACGGGAGAGTGGCATGAGTAGCCCCTTCGGTGCGTAGTCCGATCAGACGGATACGCCCGACCCTGCACTCCCCCACACCGACATGTACATGACTTTACCAAGTCGTCATGCGCTACCGGGAGGTTGACTCCTGTCCGGCCCCAGGCTCCATGACGGCATTGCGGCCGACGGGTTTTCCGAGAGCCTCTCCGTGGCGGTCACCACCGGCCACACGTACTCGCACAACATCAACTCCTACGGCTCCAACGGCTACAAGGTCGGCCGGCATTACTGGTAGACGAATTCCTGACCTGAAAAGGCTCCCCGACATACGAATGCCCCGGCAGTCCCTTCGGACTGCCGGGGCATTTCGCTCCGACCGATTTCGGTTTACTTGTCGCCGCCGGTTTCCGGATTCCCGGACTCGGCGGTGGGCGCCGCCTCCCCGGGCTCCTCCGCTTCCGCGTCGGCCTCGGCCTCGATCTCGGCGACCTCCGCCGCCACCGCCGCCGACGTCTCCGCCGACTCCGCGAGCACCTCGTCCGCGACCAGCTCGGCCGCCTCCTTGGCGACCGTCAGCAGGACGGTGTCCTGCGGGGCCTGGTCCTCGAAGTTCTCCGGGTGGTGGCAGGCGACCTGCTGGCCGGGCTTGAGCTCGACGAGCTTCGGCTCGGTCGTCGTGCAGATCTGCGTCGCCTTCCAGCACCGCGTGTGGAAGCGGCAGCCGCTCGGCGGCGAGATCGGCGAGGGCACGTCGCCCTTGAGCAGGATGCGCTCGCTCTTGGCGTTCTTGCGCCGCGGGTCCGGGATCGGAACCGCCGACATCAGCGCCTTGGTGTACGGGTGCATCGGCGCCCGGTACAGCGACTCGCGGTCGGCCAGCTCCACGATCTTGCCGAGGTACATCACCGCGATCCGGTCCGAGACGTGCCGGACGACCGAGAGGTCGTGCGCGATGATCACGTACGTCAGGCCCAGCTCCTGCTGGAGATCGTCGAGCAGGTTGACGACCTGCGCCTGGATCGACACGTCCAGCGCGGAGACCGGCTCGTCCGCCACGACCAGCTTCGGGTTCAGGGCGAGTGCGCGGGCGATGCCGATGCGCTGGCGCTGACCGCCGGAGAACTCGTGCGGATAGCGGTTGTAGTGCTCGGGGTTGAGGCCGACCACCGACAGCAGCCGCTGCACTTCCTTCTTGATGCCGCCCTCGGGCTCGACGCCCTGCAGCTTGAAGGGGGCCCCGACGATCGTGCCGATGGTGTGGCGCGGGTTCAGCGAGGAGTACGGGTCCTGGAAGATCATCTGCACATCGCGGCGCAGCGGACGCATACCGCTCACACCGAGGTGCGTGATGTCCTTGCCCTGGAACTCGACCGTGCCGCCGGTCGGTTCGAGCAGCCGGGTGATCAGCCGGCCCATCGTCGACTTGCCGCAGCCGGACTCGCCCACGACGCCGAGGGTCTCGCCGGCCTTGACCTCGAAGTCGATGCCGTCGACCGCGTGCACGGCCCCGACCTGCCGCTGGAGCAGGCCCTTCTTGATCGGGAAGTGCTTCTGGAGCCCGGTCACCTTCAGCAGGGTCTCGCCGGGGGCGGCGTCCTTGGTGAGGGTGGCACCGTCGCTCTTCGCGGGAGTGGTCACTTTGTCCTCGCTCACAGCTTCGGCGCAATCTCTTCGGTCCAGATACGCTCCCGCTGCTCCTGCGTCATGTGGCAGGCGGCCCAGTGCTGGCTGCCGACTTCGGTCAGCTCGGGGCGGACCGTGCGGGTGACGTTGTCCTTCGGGACGTCGGCGTACGGGCAGCGCGGGTTGAAGGCGCAGCCGGACGGGACGTTGATCAGGGAGGGCGGGGAGCCCTTGACCGGGATCAGGCGCTCCTGCTGCTCCCGGTCCAGACGCGGCATCGAGCCGAGCAGGCCCCAGGTGTAGGGGTGGCGGGGCTCGTAGAACACCTTGTCGGCCGGGCCCCGCTCCACGCAGCGGCCGCCGTACATCACCAGGATGTCGTCGGCGAGCTCGGCGACGACGCCCAGGTCGTGGGTGATGATGATGACCGCGGAGCCGAACTCCTTCTGCAGATCCCGGATCAGGTCGAGGATCTGCGCCTGGACGGTCACGTCCAGGGCGGTCGTCGGCTCGTCCGCGATCAGCAGCTCGGGGTTGTTGACCAGCGACATCGCGATCATCGCGCGCTGGCGCATACCGCCGGAGAACTCGTGCGGGTAGCTGTCCACCCGCTTGTCCGGCTGCGGGATGCCCACCCGGTCGAGCATCTCGACCGCGCGCTTCTTCGCGGTCTTCTTGTCGACGTCGTGGTGGATGCGGTACGCCTCCACGATCTGGTGGCCGATCGTGTAGTACGGGTGCAGCGCGGACAGCGGGTCCTGGAAGATCATCGCCATCTGACGGCCGCGCAGCTTGCGCACCTCGTCCGGGTCGGCGCTGAGCAGCTCGGTGCCGTCCAGCCAGATCTCACCGGAGATCTGCGCCTTGCGCTTGCCGTACTGGCCGGCCGTGTGCAGACCCATGATGCCGAGCGAGGTCACCGACTTGCCGGAACCCGACTCGCCCACGATGCCGAGGGTCTTGCCCTTCTCCAGCTTGAAGGAGAGCCCGTCGACGGACTTGACCAGGCCGTCGTCGGTCGGGAAGTGCACCTTCAGGTCGCGCACTTCCAGGAAGGAGGTCGGGGCGGGCGAGGTGCCCGTGGGCTCGCCCACGGCCGCTCCGCTCTTGCTCAGTTCCGTCATGCGAGCCTCACTCGGGGGTCGATCACGGCGTACAGGACGTCCACCACGAGGTTGGCGATCAGCACCGCGAGAGAAGTGATCAGGGTGACGCCCAGAATGATGGGCAGGTCCTGGTTCTTGATGGCGGTCAGCACCGCCTGGCCGAGGCCCGGCAGGCTGAACGTCGTCTCGGTCAGGATCGCGCCGCCGATGAGGGCGCCGAGGTCCATGCCGAGCATGGTCAGGATGGGCGTCATCGTGGAGCGCATGGCGTGCTTGCCGATGACGACCTGTTCCTTGAGGCCCTTCGCGCGCGCCGTGCGGATGTAGTCCTCGCCGAGGATCTCCAGCATGTTGGCGCGGGTGATCCGGGCGTACATCGCCGCGTAGAGGAACGCGAGGGTGATCCAGGGCAGGAGCATGCTCTCGAACCAGCGGGCGGGGTCCTGGCTGAAGGGCACGTACTGAGCGTCGATCCAGTGCAGCCCGATGTCGAAGATCGCGACGCTGAGCAGACCGGTGAAGTAGATGGGGAGGGAGACACCGCTGAGCGCGACGACCATCGCGCTGCGGTCCCACAGGCTGCCCCGCTTCAGCGCGGCCAGCACACCCGCCGCGATACCGAAGACCAGCCACAGTACGGCGGCACCGAGCGCGAGACCCAGGGTCACCGGGAAGCGGTCGGTCAGCACCGGCCAGACGGCCTGTTCGCTGCGGAAGGAGTAGCCGAAGCACGGCGCGGAGCAGTGGGTGATGTCGCCGCCGGCCGCGTAGGTGCGGCCCACGAAGATGCCCTTGAAGAAGTGCCATACCTGGATGAAGATCGGGTCGCTCAGACCCAGCTTCGTCCGCACCGCTTCCACTGCTGCGGGGTCGGCCTGCTTGCCCACGAAGCTCGTGGCGATGTCCACGCCCGCCCACTTGGGGACGAGGAAGAAGATGCTGAAGACCACCAGGATGATGACCATCAGCATCACTGCGGCGGCGAAGAGCCGCCTGAGGAGGTAAGCGAGCACAGCTAACGGCCCGCCGCGGGGCCGCGGGCCACCGGAGGTCATCCGGGGCCCGCGGTCCCGCCGCGCCGGCCTTCACCTGCCTTTCGTGCCGTACGGCGGGTGTGCCGGGATTACTTCGAGGACTTCAGACCGATGTTGACGAAGTCGTAGTAGCCGCTGTACGCGTTCGTCGTGTACACGTTGCCGATCCGCGAGGAACGCCAGTTCAGGAGCCGCTCGAAGGTGAAGGGCAGGTAGTACGCGCCGTCGCTCACCTTGTGGTTGATCTCCGTGGCGATCTGCGTCTTCTTCGCCTCGTTCAGTTCGCCGTTGTACTGGTCGAACAGACCGTCGATCGTCTTGTCCTTGATCAGAGCGTAGTTGTTGTTACCGCTCTGCAGGATGTAGTTGCTGCTCCACAGCGGGATGCCGTAGCCCTGGACGGTCGGGAAGTCCGGGCCCCAGCCCATGATGATGATGCCGAGCTTCTTCTTCGCCACGTTCGACGGGGAGCCGATGATGCCGGCGCTCTGCGAGCCGTCGTACTGGTAGATGTCGGCCTGGATGCCGACCTTCTTCAGCGCCGCCTGCAGGGACGTGGCCGTGGCCACCTCCTGCGACTTGTTGTTGCGGACGGCGATGGTGGTCTTGAAGCCGTTCGGCTGGCCACAGGCCTTCAGCGCCTGCTTGGCCAGGGCGTCGTTGCCGTTCTTGTTGGCACCGGCGATCTTGTACGGGTCGTACTTCTGGCCCTCGCCACCGGGGATCGACGGCGGGAGCATGTTCGTGCCGATGTCACCACCGGCGATCGGGCCACCGCGGGCGGTCTGCAGCGACACGTGGTCGGCGGCGTAGATGACGGCCTTGCGGCAGTCGATGTTGTCGAACGGCTTGACGCTCTGCGGGAAGACCGCGTAGCGGATGAAGCCGGAGACCGGGTTGTCCAGGTTGTCCTTGTGCTGCTTCAGGGCGATGGTGCGGCCCTGCGGGCCCAGGCCCGTCTGGCTGGCGTCGATGTCGTAGTCGCCGTTGATCAGACGCTGGTCCATGTCGCTCTGGTTGGTGGAGATGTCCAGAGTGATCTTGTCCGGGTACGCCTTGCGGATCGGGTCCGAGGACGCCTTCCAGTTGGTGTTGCGCACCAGCACCAGCGACTTGCCCGGGCTGTACGACTGGAACTTGTACGGGCCGGAGGAGAACGGCTTCAGGCCGTACTTGGACTTGGTGTCCATGTCCTGGCGGACCGGCGAGGCCGTGACCATCGCCAGCACCTGCTTGAAGTCCGAGTTCGGCTTGGGCAGGTGGAAGACGATCGTCTTGGCGTCGGGCGTGTCGATCGCCTTCAGGCCGAGCTTGTCCTTGGAGGTGTCCTTGTACGGACCCTTGTAGGTGCCCTTGGGGTCGAGCATCTGCTGCAGGTAGATCGGACCGCCGGACAGCACGTCCTGCGCCCAGACGCGCTCGATGCCGTACTTGATGTCCTGGGAGGTGATGGCCTTGCCGTCCTCCCACGTGATCCCGTCACGCAGGTGGAAGGTGTACGTCTTGCCGTCGCCCGAGACCTGGCCCTCGTCCGTGGCGAGGTCGGGAGTGACCTCTGCGCCCTTGGCGCCCGGCTCGGTCTTGTACGTGAGCAGCTGACGGCTGTAGTAGCGCGAGAAGTCCCACATGAAGCCGTAGTAACCGCGCGTGGTGTCCCACGAGTCGGCGTCCTGGGCGGTGACGAACTTCAGCGTGCCGCCCTTCTTGACCTGATCGGCCTGGGCGACCTTGTTGTTCGCCGCGTCGAAGCCGGCCGCACCCGACTTCGAACCGCCGCTGTCGCTGCTGCCGCCGCACGCCGCCATGGTCAGCATGCCGGCGACCGCAGCAGCAGCGGCCAACGCCTGCTTACGCCGCCCTGAGGTGCGTTGGGTAGTCACGATCTCGGATCCTCCGGTTTTGATGAGAGACCCCGTGGGAGTACTCACGGGACGCTTGGGGTACGGCAGTTCAGCGTGATCCCTTCGGGTCGAGCGCGTCCCGCACGCCGTCGCCGAAGAGGTTGAAGGCCAGAACGGTGATGAAGATCGCCACGCCGGGGACGACCATGTACATGGGGTCCGAGTCGTAGTAGTCGATCGCGGTGGAGAGCATCTGCCCCCAGGAGGACGTGGGGGGCTTGACGCCCACGCCCAGGAAGCTGAGTGCCGCCTCGGTGAGGATGTTGGTGGGGATCATCATCGTCGTGTAGACGATGATCGGGGCGACGAGGTTGGGCAGCAGTTCCTTGAACAGGATGTAGAACCGCCCGGCGCCCAGCGAGCGGGCAGCCTCGACGTACTCGCGCTCGCGCAGCGAGAGGGTCTGGCCGCGCACCACGCGTCCGATGTAGGGCCAGCCGAAGAAGCCGATGACCAGGATCATCACGAACACACGCACGCTGGAGCCGCTCAGGCCGAGCATCTCGTTCGGCATGACGGAGACCAGCGCGATGATGAAGAGCAACTGCGGGAAGGCCAGCAGGCCGTCCATGACGCGGCTGATGACCGAGTCGACCCAGCCGCCGAAGAAGCCGGCCAGGATGCCGAGGATCGTGCCGAGCACGACGGCGACGATCGCGGACAGGAAGCCGACCAGGAGCGAGATCCGGGCCCCGTAGAGGATGCGGGCGAAGATGTCGCGGCCGTTGACCGGCTCGACGCCCAGCCAGTGGTCGCCGCTGATGCCGCCGAGCGACCCCTTGGGAGTGCTGAACAGCGGGTCGATCAGGCTCTCGTGGTAGACGTCGGGGTCCTGCCCGTAGAGGCTGGTGATCACCGGTGCGAGCAGCGCCACCACGACGAGTACGAGCACGACGATGCCGCCCGTGAGGGCGAGTTTGTCCCTCTTCAGGCGCTCCCAGGCGATCCGGCCCAGGGAACGCCCCTGTACGGCCTTCTCGCCGGCGGTGGCGACCGCCGCTTCTTCGGCCGCGCTCGGGGCCGCTTCTGCGGTCGGCTCGTGCAATGGTGCCGTCATCTGGCAGGGACCCCTCTCAACCGGCGGTGGCCGGCCCGCACTTTTGCCGCGGTGGCGGCGTGATCAGTCCGTCGTACACGGGGGCGAACCCCCCTGGACCGGGAGTCTTCAACGCTTTGGCGATCTGTTGCCAGACTTGGCGGTGAAAGGATGCGTAAACGTGATGCGGGCTGGAGGGTTCCGTTATCCGGACAGCGGGTAACGGCGGCCGGACAGGGATCATTTTGGACATTCTCCGCGTCAGCGGATCTTCCGGCCCTATCTACGCGCGCAGACAGACTCTCGGCCTGGTACGGACCAGACCTTCGTCTCAGTATCCGCCATGCACCGGCGGGTAGCCGTACCCGGCCGCCGGGGCCTGGGCCGGGGCGGCCGCGTGGGCCTCGCGGTCGTAGAAGGGGCGGGCGCTCGCGCGCATCCACAGCGCGACGGGGTCGTACTCGTCCGACATCGCCACCGTCGACACCGGCAGTCCGTCCGGGACGGCGCCGATGGACTGCTGCATCATCGCCCGCACCGAGTCCACCGCGGGCGGGCTGGTGTCGTACACGTCAAGGCCGATGGCGAGGTACGGCGCCCCGAGCGCCGGCTGCACCCAGGCGCGGCGCAGCGAGCGGACGGCCGGGGTGCGGTGGGCCTTCTGCGCGAGCAGGGCGTAGAACTGCGAGATCTCGATCGCGGGTTCCGACATCCGCAGCGGACCGGCCGCCTGACGCTCCAGACCGGTGGCGATACGGCGGAGGTCCAGCCACGGGATGCCCACGCCGCCGCCCGGGGCGTGCGGGTTGAGCCAGAGGCCGAAGTGGTCGGGGTACAGGGTCCGGGCGACGTCCAGCCCGTCGACCACCTCGTACGACCTGTTCCAGCCACTGGC
Source organism: Streptomyces sp. NRRL S-646 (assembly GCF_000720765.1). Taxonomy (GTDB): domain Bacteria; phylum Actinomycetota; class Actinomycetes; order Streptomycetales; family Streptomycetaceae; genus Streptomyces. The sequence goes on along the minus strand of NZ_JODC01000014.1, from coordinate 4,279 downwards.
CGACAGTTCCTGGGCGGAGGTGACGCACGGGGCGTAGCCGTAGCCGTCGACCTCCATGTTTCCGTACTGGGCGTCCGGGGAGCCCGCCTGGCCGTGCCACAGGAGCATCCAGACCTGGCCGGAGCCGGGGGTCGCGAGTGCGCGGAGGAGTGCCTCGTAGGCGTCGTAGCGCCCCGGCGTCACCTGGCGCAGCATGTTCTCGACCGTCCCGGTCGTGGTGCTGGCGCTCACGTGTGTGCCCCTTCTGGTGGTTGCCCCGCGTATGCCAACAGCTTAAGCGCCCAGCGGCCCGGGACTTGGTGTGCGTCGGCGAGTGCGGTGCGTTGTGGCTTGTCGCGCTCACGCGGCAGAACCGCAGATCGGCACGGCCCCGCGCACCTTTGGTCGGCCGCCCTGCACGGCGCTTACAAGTGATCCCTTGTATAGAAAGGGCGAACCTGTTCCCTCATCCAGGTCGCCACGGGGTCGTCCGTCACATCCAGGAGGACCAGGTTGACCGGCCACTGGGTGGGGATCCTGGTGATGGCTCTGCCCAGGGCCTCCAGGGGGAGGGCTCTGATGTCACCCTCCAACTGCGAGAGTTCGACGCCCACGAACATCACCGGGTCCGCCGTCTCGATGGCGGCGAGGCAGCGGCGGGCCGTGACGACGACGCCTGTTTCCGCGAACTCGGCGGAGGCGGCGGCGAGGAAGTCGATCGGGTCGTCCTGCCAGTCCGGCTCGAAGAGCTTGACCCGGCCGCCGGAGGCGGGGCCGTCCAGCGGGGTGCGGCCCACCCGGCAGAGTTCGGCGACGGCGGGCGGCGGGAGCGGGATCCCGACCACGCCGTCCGGGTTCACTGCGAGGCCGACCTGCGGAGGCAGTCCGCGGGCGAACTCGACGGCCGGGGTGACCGTGTACGACATGTGGTTGCCGACGACCTGCCGGAACTGCTCCTCGGAGCTGAAGACCGGGACGTATGCCTGGCCCTCGATCTCCAGTGTGGGCAGGTCGAGGGGGCCGCTGTGCGGGCCGCCGCCGTTCGGCAGCGGCACCCAGAGGAAGCTGCGGCCGAGCACCTCGAGGATCCGGCCGCCCGCCGAGGGTATGCCGAGGGAGGCCGACAGCACCTCCTCCAGCTCGTTGCCGGGCCATCCGCCGTGCGGATGGGGGTGCGCCTGCATGGGAAAGTCCGCGGGAAGATCCGTTGGGAAGTCCATCTGTGTCCGACCGCCTGCTGAGAACCACTGCTGTGGCTGGAAAGGCTAGCGGGTGGAGCGGACAAAGGGGTCGGCCCGTCAGTCAGCCCGTGAAACCGATCCTGCGCAGGACGTCCGCCGCGTCCCGGTCCAGCAGCACCGCCGAGCCGACGCCCTCGGGCAGGTCTCCCCGCTCCACCGCGCGGATCAGCCGGGCCGCTGCCGTGCGGTGGCGCAGGAAGGCGTAGCGCGAGACGCCGCGGCCGCGCTCGCGCTGCCCCTCCAGGGCCGTACCGGGTGTGACGTCGAGCAGCAGCAGATGCAGGGTGCCGCCGCGGCGGCGGGCCTCGCGGGCCAGCCAGCCGCGCACCCAGGCCTGCGTACCGCAGTCGTGCACGACGACCCCTTCGCCGCTGCGCAGGGCGCGGCGCAGTCCGGCGTAGTGGGCGAGGCGGACGAGGGGCCGGTAGACCGCATAGGGCAGGAAGCGCGGCGTGCGGGCCTCCCAGCGGTCGCGGGCGTCCTGGGAGTCGATGCGGATGCCGCGGACCGCGCGCTCCATCAGCGTGGACTTGCCGCTGCCGGGCAGGCCGGTGATCACCACGAGGTCACGGGGGCCGAAGAGCAGGGCGTGCGGGCTGTGCCCCGAGCGGTCGCGCAGATCGCGGACCACGGGGGCCGGCCGGACGCCGCACACCTCCCTGGCCGGGGCCGCGGGCTGCTTGGGCAGCGCGACGGCCGAGGTCGTGGCGTACACCGTGGTCCTGTTCACCGTGATCGTCCTTCCTGCGGGGTCAGGAAAGCTTCTCCCCACCGTTTGTAAAGGGAAGGTAATGCACGGTGTCTCGCGGTTGCGTTCGGTTCCGGCCACAACCCAGTTACAGAAGGAGGTGCCGGATGCGGCCCTGCCGCACGCGGACGAGGCGTGCAATGATGTGCGCGCCAACTGCATACCGGCCGCTTGAATCCGCGCGGGAGAGTCCCCGGCAGTACGTCTGTATCGCTGGGGCGCCGAAGGAGCAAGTCCCTCCCTTGAATCTCTCAGGCCCCGTTACCGCGCGGGCGAGGCACATCTGAAAAGCGGACCGCTGTGACAGTGGTCCCACCCAAGGTGCAAGCCAGAAGCCACACTTGTGGTCATGGCGAACCTCTCAGGTTCCGATGACAGATGGGGAGGAACGACCTCGCCCGTCATTCATGCGCCCTGGGAGACGATCGTCCGATGAGCAGCACCGCACCCCGTCACACCGCGCTCGATGCACTGCATCGCTCGCTCGGTGCGACGATGACCGACTTCGCAGGCTGGGACATGCCCCTGCGCTACGGCTCCGAGCGCGACGAGCACCTCGCCGTGCGGACGAAGGCCGGGCTCTTCGATCTCTCCCACATGGGTGAGATCACCGTGACCGGCCCGCAGGCCGCGCAGCTCCTGAACTTCGCCCTGGTCGGCAACATCGCCTCCGTCGGCGTCGGCCGCGCCCGCTACACCATGATCTGCCGGGCCGACGGCGGCATCCTGGACGACCTGATCGTCTACCGGCTCGCCGAGACCGAAGCCGCTTCTTCTACATACCTGGTGGTCGCCAACGCCTCCAACGCCCAGGTGGTGCTGGACGCGCTGGTGGAGCGTTCGGCCGGCTTCGACGCCGAGGTGCGCGACGACCGGGACAACTACGCGCTGATCGCCGTGCAGGGCCCCGAGTCCCCGGGCATCCTCAAGTCGCTCACCGACGCCGACCTGGACGGCCTGAAGTACTACGCCGGCCTGCCCGGCACCGTCGCCGGCGTCCCCGCCCTCATCGCGCGCACCGGCTACACCGGCGAGGACGGCTTCGAGCTGTTCGTCGCCCCCGGTGACGCGGAGAAGCTGTGGCAGGCGCTGACCGATGCGGGAGCGCCCGTCGGGCTGGTGCCCTGCGGGCTGTCCTGCCGGGACACGCTGCGCCTGGAGGCAGGCATGCCGCTGTACGGGCATGAACTGTCCACCTCGCTCACGCCGTTCGACGCCGGGCTCGGCCGGGTGGTGAAGTTCGAGAAGGAGGGCGACTTCGTGGGGCGCGAGGCGCTCCAGGACGCGGCCGCCAGGGCCGCGGAGAACCCGCCGCGCGTCCTCGTCGGTCTGGTCGCGCAGGGCCGCCGGGTCCCCCGCGCCGGGTACGCGGTCGTCGCGGGCGGCGAGGTGATCGGCGAGATCACCTCCGGCGCCCCCTCCCCCACGCTGGGCAAGCCGATCGCGATGGCGTATGTCGACGCGGCCCATGCGGCACCCGGTACCGAGGGTGTGGGCGTGGACATCCGGGGCAGCCACGAGCCGTACGAGGTCGTGGCGCTGCCGTTCTACAAGCGCCAGAAGTAGACACTGACTGACACTGGGCGGGGGGCTCTGTCCCCTGACGTGACCCCGCGCACATTTTCGCTGCTCACACGCGTTTTCAGCAGTCCCCCATTCATCAGCACTCCACCGCGTACAGGAGAATTCAGGCCATGAGCAACCCCCAGCAGCTGCGTTACAGCAAGGAGCACGAGTGGCTGTCGGCCGCCGAGGACGGCGTCTCGGCGGTCGGCATCACGGAGTTCGCGGCCAACGCGCTCGGCGATGTCGTCTACGCCCAGCTTCCCGAGGTGGGCTCCGCCGTGACCGCGGGCGAGACCTGCGGCGAGCTGGAGTCGACCAAGTCGGTCAGCGACCTGTACTCCCCCGTCACCGGTGAGGTCACGGAGATCAACGAGGACGTGGTGAACGACCCGTCCCTGGTCAACTCGGCCCCCTTCGAGGGCGGTTGGCTCTTCAAGGTCCGCGTCACGGAGGAGCCGGCCGACCTGCTCTCCGCCGACGAGTACACCGTCCAGAACGCCGGCTGAGGAGCCGTAGACGCATGTCCGTACTGAACACGCCCCTGCACGAGCTCGACCCGGACATCGCCGCCGCGGTCGACGCCGAGCTGCACCGTCAGCAGTCCACCCTCGAGATGATCGCCTCGGAGAACTTCGCCCCGGCCGCCGTCATGGAGGCGCAGGGCTCGGTGCTGACCAACAAGTACGCCGAGGGCTACCCGGGCCGGCGCTACTACGGCGGCTGCGAGCACGTGGACGTCGCCGAG
>NZ_JODC01000013.1 GCF_000720765.1 Streptomyces sp. NRRL S-646 | reverse complement strand
GACCGTTTCCCGATCCGATTTCCTCGGTGCTTTCCAGGTTCCCGCTTTCGCGTTTCCCTTTCCGGCGGCTCCGACTCTATCAGATCCTTTCGGGCCTGACTCCCAGTCAGAGGGGCTGTCCTCCCGGCCGTTGGGCCGTTCCGACGAGTGAGACTTTAGCGGATTCCCGGCCCCCGAGCTAATCGGGGTCCGCGTCCTTTCGAACGTGGATTCCTCATTTCGTAAATACGCATGCCAATAACGCGACGCCAGACAGGTCGACTGGCCGTCGAGTAGTGGTTGGTACTTGCGAAGTGGCTGTCCGGGGACCGACCGTAGTCGGCGCTCACGTCGGACAACTCGGAGAACACTACGTAGCGCGCGGGGGTGTGTCAACTCGCCTCCGGGCGGCACCTGGGAGGCGTAGCCTGAGGGGCATGACTACGCGTACGTGTACCCAGCAGTGGTGGGCCGCCTGACGGCGGCCGTACTCACGTATGCGTTCAACGGCCGCCGCCTCGGCGGCCGTTCTCGTTTCTCCCTCCAGAGCTCCTGAGGGCCGGCCGCCGGGACGGCGGTCTCGACCAGGAGGTGGAGAAGAGATGACGCGGGTTTTCAGCGGGGTCAAGCCGACCGGGCACCTGACGCTGGGGAACTACCTGGGAGCCATGCGGCAGTGGGCCGCGGTGGACCAGCACCGGGCGGATGCGCTGTTCTGCATCGTCGATCTGCATGCGCTGACCGTGGACCACGATCCGGCGCGGGTACGCAGGCTCAGTCGGCAGGCGGCGACGCTGTTGCTTGCTGCGGGGCTGGATCCGGCGCTGTGCACCGTGTTCGTACAGAGTCATGTCGATGAGCACGCGCGGCTGTCGTACGTCCTCGAGTGTGTGGCGACCGACGGTGAGATGCGGCGGATGATCCAGTACAAGGAGAAAGCTGCTCGTGAGCGCGAGCGGGGCGGGAGTGTGCGGCTGTCCCTGCTGACGTATCCGGTGCTGATGGCGGCGGACATCCTGGTGTACGGGGCGGACGAGGTGCCGGTGGGGGACGACCAGGCGCAGCATGTGGAGCTGACGCGTGATCTCGCGGTGCGGTTCAACCAGCGGTACGGGCATACGTTCGTGGTCCCGAAGGCCACGCTTCCTGCGGTCGCGGCGAGGGTCATGAATCTGCAGGAGCCGACGTCGAAGATGGGGAAGTCGGACGACTCCGGGCCGGGGATCGTCTATCTGCTCGACGAGCCGGATGCCGTGCGGAAGAAGATCATGCGGGCTGTCACCGACAGTGGGCGGGAGATTGTGTACGACCGGGAGGAGCGGCCCGGCGTGACGAATCTGCTCGAGATCCTGGCGGCCTGCACGAGTGGGAACCCGGAGGCCTTGAGCGGTGTGTATGAGTCGTACGGGTCCTTGAAGAAGGACACCGCAGAGGCCGTGGTCGAGCTCCTCAGGCCCGTACAGGAGAGGCACAGGGCGCTGTGCGCTGATCCTGGCTATGTGGAGGGGGTGCTGCGGGATGGTGCGGAGAGAGCGCGGGCGTTGGCCCGGCCGACCGTGGATGCCGCTTATCGCGCGATCGGGTTGCTGCCGGCTGCGTCGGATACCGGGGCCGGTGTGGTGCTGAACGCGGCGCGGTAGGCGCGCGGGCTGGTGGCGAGGCGCGATGCGAAGTGCTGGCGCATCGTGACCTCGCTGCCGAAACCGGCGCGGCGGGCCACTTCGGGCATGGGCAGGTCGGTTCGTTCGAGGAGTTTCTGCGCTGCGGCGATTCGCTGGTCGAGGAGCCAGCGGAGCGGGGGCGTGCCGGTCTGCGCGGTGAAGTGGCGGGCGAAGCTTCGTGGGGACATGCCTGCGTGGGCGGCCAGGTCGGCGATGGTGAGCGGTTCGTGGAGGTGGCGCAGGGCGTACTCGCGTACGGCGGCCAGGGTGTCGGCGTCGCGGTCAGCGCGGGGTGTGGGGTGCTCGATGAACTGTGCCTGGGTGCCGGTGCGGAAGGGGGCGGTGACCATTGAGCGGGCGATGGTGGCTGCGGCTTCGGCGCCGTGGGACTGGCGGACGAGGTGGAGGCAGAGGTCGATGCCGGCCGCGGTGCCGGCTGCGGTCCAGAGGTTGTCGTCTTCGATGAACAGGGCGTCGGGGACGACGGTGACTCGGGGGTGGTGTGCGCGGAGAAGGCTGACGAGGTTCCAGTGGGTGATGGCACGGCGGCCGTCGAGCAGGCCGGCCTGGGCGAGGGTGAAGGCGCCGCCGCACAGGGCCGCGATGGTGGTGCCGCGGGCGTGCGCGCGGCGGAGGGCGTCGAGGACGGGGGTGGGGGCGGGTGTGAGGTGGTCGTCGAGGCCGGGGATCACGATCAGGTCGGCTCGTGGCAGCCAGGCGAGGGTGCGGTCCGGGTGGAGGGTCATGCCTCCGCGCATGAGGACGGGGGTCGTGGTGTCGGTGGCGACTCGGCGCAGGTCGAAGGCGGGGGCGCCGCGGTCGGTGCGGTCGCTGCCCCAGACCTCGGTGATGACGGAGACGTCGAAGGCGCGGATGCCGGGGAAGGCGGCGAGGGCGACGCGGTACGGGTCCTCTGCAGCGTTCTCCATGGGTGGCAGTAAACCATCGATCGCTGGCTTTTCACCCTCTGGGGTGGGCGTGCTCCCGGCGGCAGGATCGTGGGCATGGAGATCGCAGAGAACGCAGCGCTGGTGGTTGTGGACGTGCAGAAGGGCTTCGACGAGGCCGACTTCTGGGGGCCGCGGAACAACCCGGAGGCCGATGACAACATCGCTTCGCTCATCGACGTGTGGCAGGCGACGGGGCGGCCGGTCGTCTTCGTACGGCATGACTCGCCGAAGCCCCAGTCCCCGCTGCGGCCGGGGTACGAGGGGAACGAGTTCAAGGAGTACGTGGAGCGGCGGCGTGGGAAGGGGGCCGGCGGGGCCGAGCTGTTCATCACGAAGACCGTGAACTCGGCCTTCTACGGCACGCCGGATCTGGATGCCTGGCTGAAGGCTGAGGGGATCTCGCAGTTCGTGGTGGCCGGGATCCAGACCAACATGTGTGTGGAGACGACGGCCCGGATGGGCGGGAACCTCGGGTACGACGTGGTCGTCGCGTATGACGCGACGTACACCTTCGCTCTGGAGGGGCCGTTCGGCTGGCGGCGGAGTGCTGACGAGATCGCGCAGGCGTCGGCGGTGTCGCTGCACGGGGGCGGTTTTGCGCGTGTCGTGGCCACGAAGGAGGTGGTGGACGCGGCGGGTTGACCGCCCCCGGCGGCAGTCAGTCCTTCTTGCCGGAGGCGAGTTCGCGGCTGCGGTCGCGGGCGGCTTCGAGGGCGGCGATGAGGGCGGCTCGGACGCCGTGGTTCTCGAGTTCGCGGATGGCGTTGATGGTCGTCCCCGCGGGGGACGTGACGTTCTCGCGGAGCTTGACCGGGTGTTCGCCGCTGTCGCGGAGCATCGTCGCGGCGCCGATCGCGGACTGGACGATCAGGTCGTGGGCCTTGTCGCGGGGGAGGCCGAGCAGGATGCCGGCGTCCGTCATGGCTTCGACCAGGTAGAAGAAGTACGCCGGGCCGGAGCCGGAGAGGGCGGTGCAGGCGTCCTGCTGGGACTCGGGGACGCGCAGTGTCTTGCCGACGGCGCCGAAGATCTCCTCGGCGTGGGCGAGGTGGTCGGCGGTGGCATGGCTGCCGGCGGAGATGACGGACATGGCCTCGTCGACGAGGGCGGGGGTGTTCGTCATGACGCGGACGACCGGGGTGCCGGTGGCGAGGCGGTCCTCGATGGAGGCGGTCGTGATGCCGGCGGCTCCGCTGATGACCAGGCGGTCGCCGGGGACGTGGGGGGCGAGTTCGTCGAGGAGGGTGCCCATGTCCTGCGGCTTGACCGTGAGGATCAGGGTGTCGGCGGTCTTGGCGGCTTCCGGGTTGGTGACCGGGGTGACGCCGTAGCGGGAGCGGAGTTCTTCGGCTCGCTCCGGGCGGCGGGCGGTGACCAGTAGGTCGGCGGGGGCCCAGCCGCCGCGGATCATTCCGTTGAGCAGGGCTTCGCCGATCTTGCCGGTGCCGAGGACTGCGACTTTCTGCGTCATGGCTGGGGTGCCCTCCGGGGGTGCGTCGTCCGGGGTCCATCGTCGCACCGGGGGTGGGCGGGTGGCTTGGGTGTCCGGTGGGCGGGACGTTGGCGGGTGGGTTGCCGTCGGGGTTTCTCGCCCCCGCCGCCCTTACCCGTTCCCGTCCCCAGGGGCGCTGCCCCTTCGACCCCGCCCGGTGCTCCACCCCTGGACCCCGGCGGGGACTGCGTCCCCTGCACCCCGCTTCGGGGCTCCGCCCCGGACCCCGATCGGCCTGGACGGCCTCGTCCTCAAACGCCGGACGGGATGAGAGACACGGACCGGACGGGATGAAAGACACGGACCGCCAGCCACCAGGCCCGCTCCTTCACGCTGTCCTGCGCCTCAGGGTTGCGGCGCCCAGGCCCAGTACCAGTAGGGCGCAGCCCGCCACGATCAAGGCGTCGCGGACGAAGTTGGCGGTCATGTCCGTGTGTCTGAGGACCTCGTTCATGCCGTCCACGGCGTAGGACATGGGGAGGACGTCGGAGATCGCTTCCAGGGCCGGGTGCATGTTGTCGCGAGGGGTGAAGAGGCCGCAGAGGAGGAGCTGGGGGAAGATCACGGCGGGCATGAACTGGACCGCCTGGAATTCGGAGGCCGCGAAGGCCGAGACGAAGAGGCCGAGGGCTGTGCCGAGGAGGGCGTCCAGGAGGGCTACCAGGAGGAGCAGCCAGGGGCTGCCCGTGACGTCCAGGCCCAGGAACCACACCGCGAGGCCCGTGGCCAGGGCGGACTGGATGATCGCGAGGGTGCCGAAGGCGAGGGCGTAGCCCGCGATCAGGTCGCCCTTGCCCAGCGGCATGGCGAGGAGGCGTTCGAGGGTGCCCGAGGTGCGTTCGCGCAGGGTGGCGATGGACGTGACCAGGAACATCGTGATGAGGGGGAAGATGCCGAGGAGTGATGCGCCGATGTTGTCGAAGGTGCGAGGGCTGCCGTCGAAGACGTAGCGGAGCAGGAACAGCATCACGCAGGGGATGAGGATCATCATCGCGATGGTGCGCGGGTCGTGGCGGAGCTGGCGCAGGACCCGGGCCGCGGTGGCGGTGGTGCGGGAGGCGTTGAGGGCGCCGGTGGGGGTGGGTGTCGTCGTCGTACCGGTCGTGGTCGTCGTCGTGCTCATCGGGTGGTCTCCTTCTCGCGGGCGGCGGTGGCCGCCTCGTCGACCAGGTGCAGGAAGGCCGCCTCGACCGTTTCGGAGCCGGTGCGGGTGCGCAGGGCGTCGGGGGTGTCGTCGGCGAGGATCTCGCCCTCGCGCATCAGCAGGAGGCGGTGGCAGCGCTCGGCCTCGTCCATGACGTGGGAGGAGATGAGGAGGGTTGCGCCGCGGTCGGCGGCGATGGAGTGGAAGAGGGTCCACAGGTCGCGGCGCAGGACCGGGTCCAGGCCGACGGTGGGTTCGTCGAGGACGAGGAGTTCGGGGGTGCCCAGCAGGGCGACTGCCAGGGAGACGCGGCTGCGCTGGCCGCCGGAGAGGTTGCCGGCGAGGACATCGGCGTGGGAGGTGAGGTCGACGTCGGCGAGGACTCGGTTGATCTCGTGGCGGCGGTCCGAGGGGGAGCGTCCCGGGGCGAGGATCGCCGTGAAGTAGTCGAGGTTCTGGCGGACCGTCAGGTCGTCGTAGACGGAGGGGGCCTGGGTGACGTATCCGATGCGGCTGCGCAGGGTGGGGTGGCCGGCCGGGCTGCCCAGGACCTCCAGGGTGCCGGTGATCTTGGCCTGGGTGCCGACGATCGAGCGCATGAGGGTCGACTTGCCGCAGCCGGAGGGACCGAGGAGGCCGGTGATCTGGCCGCGCGGAACGGTGAAGTCGAGGCCGCGCAGGACGGTGCGCGGGCCGCGGACCACGGTGAGGCCTTCGGCTCGGACAGCGGGAGCACGGACCTCAGTGGTAGCAGGGGGATCCGCGGAGCGGCCTTCGGAGTAATTCATCATGCGATGAATAATGCTCCGGGGCAGCAACGACGTCAAGTGATGACCCGGGGGTGCGTTCGTCGGCGCAGGCGCGTGGCGGCGTGATCGGAGGCGGAGAGTCCGGTTTGCATGCCTCCGCGTTCACCGGTCGGAAACACGAACCGGATGCGGAACCAACTCCCTTTCCTGACAATGGATTTCACTTCGCCGTGCCCTCCCCCGGCTCGGCGCCCACGCATCTCCCCCCTCACCGACGGAGGTGCTGTTGTCATGCGCTGTCGCATACGCAAGGCCGATCTGTTCGCTTCACTGGTCGTCTTCCTGGTCGCACTGCCGTTGTGTGTGGGCGTGGCCATGGCTTCCGGAGTCCCCGCCGAGCTGGGGCTGGTCACCGGGATCGTCGGCGGGCTGGTCGCCGGGGCGCTGCCCGGCAGCAGCCTGCAGGTGAGCGGGCCGGCGGCAGGGCTGACGGTGCTCGTCTACGAGGCCGTCGACACGTACGGCGTCCAGGCGCTCGGCGTGCTGGTGTTCGGGGCCGGGCTGCTGCAGCTGGGGCTCGGGGCGCTGCGGCTCGGGCGGTGGTTCCGGGCCGTGTCCGTGGCCGTGGTGCAGGGGATGCTCGCCGGGATCGGGCTGCTCCTGGTCGCAGGGCAGGTGTATGCGATGGGCGATGCGGCCGTGCCGGCGAGCGGGCCGGGGAAGATCGCCGGGCTGGTGTGGCTGCCCGGCCGAATGGATCCGGGGGCGTTGTCAGTGGCGGGTGCCACCATTGCCGTATTGCTGCTGTGGCCGCGTTGGCGCAGGGGGGCGCGGGTGGTGCCTGCGCCGTTGGTCGCGGTGGCGGTGGTGTCGACGGCGACCGGGGTGTTCGGCCTGGACGTGCGGCGGGTCGAGGTGCGGGGGCTCGTCGATGCGGTACGAGTGCCGGAGGCGGCGGACTTCGGGCGGCTTACGGAAGTGGGGGTGATCGGAACTGTCGTGGCGTTCGCGTTGATCGCGTCGGCGGAGTCGTTGTTCAGCGCGGCGGCGGTGGACCGGCTGCACCAGGGGCCGCGGACGGACTTCGACCGTGAACTGATGGCGCAGGGCGCGGGGAACGCGGTGTGCGGGGTGCTGGGGGCGTTGCCGATGACCGCGGTGATCGTGCGGAGTGCGGCGAACGTGCAGGCGGGGGCGCGGACCAAGGCCTCGCGGGTGCTGCACGGGGTGTGGCTGCTGCTGTTCACGGTCGTCCTGCCCGGGGTGCTCGGGCTGATTCCGGTGGCGGCGCTGGCCGCGCTGCTGGTGCACGCCGGGTGCAGGCTCGTGCCGGTGCGGGAGGTGCGGGTGCTGTGGCGCGAGCACCGCGGGGAGGTCGTGGTGCTGGCGGCGACGGCTGGGGCGATCGTCCTGGGGAACTTGTTGGAGGGGGTGTTGGTGGGGCTGACGCTGGCCGTGGCGAAGACGGCGTGGGACATCAGCCATGTGCATGTGGAGACCGAGGACCGGGGCGAGGCGGGGATCGTCGTACGGGTGCTGGGGCATGCGACGTTCCTGCGGCTGCCGAAGCTGCTGGACGCGCTGGAGGCACTGCCGCACGACCGGGAGGTGCGGCTGGAGTTGGGTGGGCTGCGGCATGTGGACCATGCGTGTGCGGCGGCCCTGGAGGGGTGGGCCGCCGCACGGGGTCATGACTTGGTGGCCACGAGCAGTTCGACGACGTAGGCCTCCTCGACGATCCCGTCCGGGAAAGCGGCGAGCAGGTGGTCGCGTTCGTCGCCGAGGATGGCCGCCCGGCGTTCCTCGCTCTGCACGAGGAACATCGAGTGGCTGCCGATGTTGGCGAGGTGTGTGTCGATGGTGACCGGGCGGCTCCAGCGGACCTGTCGGCGGGTGAAATCGAGGGCACCGGCCGGGTCGGCGAGAGCGACGGGGGCTCCGTTGCCGGTCCTGTCGACCTCGCGCTTGATGCCGAAGTGGTGCTCCAGGCGGCCGGATTGGACAGCCTGCCACGGGACGTCGAGGTCGGTGGTGTTCCACCACAGGGCCAGCGCTCCGCCCGGACGCAGCACGCGCAGGGCCTCCGGGACCGAGCGGGCGGGCTCGGTCCAGTGCCAGGCCTGGGCGTAGGTGAGGAGGTCGGCGGAGGCGGTGGCGAGCGGCAGCTCGTTGCCGTTGCCCCGGACGATCGGGAGGCCGGGGTTGGCGCGGCGGAACTCGACCGCCATGCCGGCCCCGGGCTCCACGGCGACGACGTCCGCGCCGCGGGAGGCCAGGAGCGCGGTCGCGATGCCCGTGCCGGCGCCGATGTCCGCGACGCGGGCGCCCTGGAGGGGGCGGCCGGCCAGGTCCTCGACGGCGTCGAAGAGGGCCGGTGGGTAGGAGGGGCGGTTGGCGGCGTACTGGGCTGCGGCGGCGTTGAAGGAGTGGGCGCGGGTGCGCTGCGAGGAGGCGGTCATGAGGCCATGGTGGCGCGGGGTGGGTGCAGGGGGCAGCGAGTTTTTGGTGAGAAAGCGTGGGGTTCCGAACCGGCAGCGGGGCTGTTCCGGAAGCAGGTCTCAGGAGCGGCGGCGCTTCTTCGACGGGTTGCCGGTGCGGCGGGTGGTGCGCTTCTCGTGCTGCTTGAGGGCCGCCTCGTACTCCCCACGGTGGAGGTTCTCGCCCGGAGCCTCGGTGAGGGAGCGGAAGAAGTACGCGAGGAGGGAGCCGACGAAGCCGATGGCCAGCAGGCCGCGGAGGGAGGCCTGGCGGGCGGGGTCGGGGCGCTTGCTGAAGCCGTCCCAGGTGTTGCGGAAGGCGAGGGCACTGCAGATCGCGAACATGGCGACGACGAGGATGTTCACGAAGGCGCCGGTGGAGGCGAGTTGGAGGCCCTGGTAGGCGAGGCGCAGCACCAGGCAGGCGGCGACTGCGGCGGCGAGGGAGCCGACGGCCGCTCCGATACGGCGGAGGCCGTACCCGTTGTCGTGGTTCACCCAGGTGGTGCCGAAGAAGCGGAGGGCTTCTGGGCGGGGGCCGGTCGGGGAGCCCGCGGAGTCCTGGGTGCCGTTTTCGTCGCTCACGGGACGATTATGGCTCCGGGGTGGGCGCGGGCTCCCTTCGGGGATCAGCCGCAGCGGGGGCTGTGTAACCGTCGCTGCCGGTGTGCACGTTCGTGTCCGAGACGAACTGGCCGTCGTCGATGTTGTCCCAGATGTGCGACGTGCCGTAGTAGCCGGAGAGCGTCGTGCCCGGGGTCTGGCAGTAGATCGGCACCTTCGCGCCCTCGGGCAGAATACGGACGATGCTGTGCTGAGTGCCGGTGCCGCTGCGGACGTTGAGCCGGAGGCCCGGCGCAACGTCGTAGTAGCGCACGGTGGCCGCGTTCGCGGTGGCCGCCGAGCCCAGGATCCTCTGCTCTTGGCCGGATCAGGCGCACCGGTCGGCGACGTAGCCGTCGGTGCCGGTGAGTACGTATGCATCCGAGACGTACTGGCCGTTGCTGATGTTGTCCCAGATGTTGCTCGTGCCGTACGGGCCCGTCACCGACGTACCGGGGGTCTGGCAGTAGATCGGCACCTTCGCGCCCTCGGGCAGGACGCGCACGATGCCATAGCTCGTGCCGGGGCCGCTGCGGACGTTGAGTCGCACGCCCGGCGCGACGGAGTAGTAGCGGACCGTCGCGGTGGCCGTCAGGGCCTCGGTCTCCTCGGCGTTCTCTGGCGCTTCTGCGCGGTCAACAGACATGAAAATCCTCCCCCGTTGGTCCCCATGACTGCCATGGGGACCCAGTGATTCCCCTAAAACACGCCATGAAACACATGTGCGCATCTTGCACGCGGAAGCTAGCACGCCGCCTCTGCCTCGTACGAGTCATCGACTAGGCTCCGTGCGTCGCGCGCGCGGACGAACAGCACGGGGGTGGTCCCATGGCGCCTGAACGCAACGCCGGAGCGGGCGCGGAAGCGGAACTTCCTGAGTACGCCGGCCACTACCGTCTGGAGTCATGTCTCGGATCAGGTGGAATGGGTGTGGTGCACCTGGCCCGCAGCACCTCGGGGATGAAGCTTGCGGTGAAGGTCGTACACGCGGAATTCGCCAAGGATCCCGAGTTCAGGGGACGGTTCCGGCAAGAGGTGGCCGCTGCCCGCCGGGTGAGTGGTGCCTTCACAGCGTCCGTTGTCGACGCCGATCCCGAGGCCGAACGGCCTTGGATGGCCACGCTGTTCATTCCTGGGCCGACCCTCTCCGATCACGTGAAGCGGAATGGCCCCATGCCCCCGGCTCAGCTGCGCCGCCTGATGGCCGGACTGGCCGAGGCGCTGCGCGACATTCACCGGGTGGGGGTCGTGCACCGGGATCTGAAGCCGAGCAATGTGCTGCTCGCCGAGGACGGACCAAAGGTCATCGACTTCGGTATCTCTCGGCCAAAGGACAGCGAACTGCGTACCGAGACTGGGAAGTTGATCGGCACGCCGCCCTTCATGGCGCCCGAGCAGTTCCGGCGGCCCCGGGAAGTCGGCCCCGCGGCAGACGTGTTCGCACTCGGATCCGTTCTGGTGCACGCGGCGACGGGGCGCGGGCCGTTCGACTCCGACAGCCCGTACGTCGTCGCCTACCAGGTCGTGCACGACGAGCCGGACCTGACCGGAGTACCGGAGAACCTCGCGCCGCTGGTGCTGCGCTGCCTGGCCAAGGAGCCCGAGGACCGACCGACGCCCGACGAGTTGATGCGCGAACTGCGGTCGGTGGCGGCCTCGTACGACACCCAGGCGTTCATACCCGCACAGCGAACCGCCGACGTGCCCAGACCCGAGCCCGAGACACCGGAAAGACGACCTGAAAGGCGCTCACGCAGGCTGGGCGTCCTGACCGCTGTCGGCGTCGGCCTCCTCGCGGTCGGCGCGCTCGCCTCGATCCCCTTCCTCAACGCGGGCAGTCACCACGCAAAGGGCGGGACTGCGCCGCGAGCGTCAGCCGCATTCGACGGGTGGGAGGCGAAACCCGTTTCCTCAAGCGGGGGCACGCCCCAGTGTTCCTCTGCGGCAGGGCAGTTGATCTGCGCCCGATCAGGGCTTGTCTTCGCTCTCGATCCGTCCGACGGCAGCCTGCTGTGGCGACACTCCGTCGCTTCGACGCGCAGAAGCAAACCGCCAGTCCTCGCAGGTGGTCTCGTGCAGCCTCAACTGGACCAGGGCCCACGGCTCGAAGCGCTCGATCCCGCGTCGGGCAGCGCGAGTTGGCAGCGGAAGATGGCACACAATGCAATCCAGCCTGTCGGCGGGATGCTCCTGCTCACCCGCCCCAACGGCACGGTTGCCGGCGTGGACGGCACGACGGGCGACACGAAATGGAACAGGCGGATACCGGGCCAGAGCCTGCCGTACTTCGCCTCATTCATCAGTGACGGGCTGGCGTATGCGTCGAGCCCTTCCGCCGACGGGTCGAGCACACGCGTCACCGCCGTCGACCCGGCCACTGGCACGGTGCGCTGGGACGCACGCCTGAGCGGAAACCTGGAGCCCGTCGGCGCCCGCGACGGCTCCGTCTTCTTCCTCTCCACCAACAGGGTCTACGGCGACACGGACGCCGTCGTCCGATACACCCCGGCGGCCAAGTCGTCGCGACGCGTGGCACTCCCCGTGGCCCGCCCCGACGCCCGGGCGACCGTGCGCGGGAACGTCGTCTATGTCCTGGCCGCCGACGGTGCGCTGGACGCCGTTGACGTGGAGGCACGCAAGCGACTCTGGCACCTTGAGACGTCGGTGAGCCGAGGCTCGGCACCGGTCGCCGACGGCAACCACGTGTACCTCACGACCGCCGACGGGCGACTGCTCGCAGTCGACGCCGCAGGCGGGCGGCTGGTCGGGCAGACCCCGGCACGACCGGGTGCGAACTCGGGCCAGGTCGTCGGCACGGTGCCCGCACCCGTCCTCGCCAACGACCACGTCTACGCCACCGCACCCGACGGGACCGTCTTCGCCGTGGACGCCCGCAATCCCGCGGCCTGGTAGCACGCGAAAGGGGCCGCCCCGAAAGGACGGCCCCTCACCGCACGAACAACGTCAGCCCAGCTTCGAAACGTCCCGCACCGCGCCCTTGTCCGCGCTGGTCGCCATCGCCGCGTAGGCCCGCAGCGCCGCCGACACCTTCCGCTCGCGGTTCTTGGGCGCGTACACGCCCCCCAGGGCCTGCTCGCGGCGGGCGAGTTCGGCGTCGTCGACCAGGAGCTCGATCGTGCGGTTCGGGATGTCGATGCGGATGCGGTCGCCGTCCTCGACGAGGGCGATGGTGCCGCCGGCCGCCGCCTCCGGGGACGCGTGGCCGATGGAGAGGCCGGAGGTGCCACCGGAGAAGCGGCCATCGGTGACCAGGGCGCAGGCCTTGCCCAGGCCGCGGCCCTTCAGGTACGAGGTCGGGTAGAGCATCTCCTGCATGCCGGGCCCGCCCTTGGGGCCCTCGTAGCGGATGACGACGACGTCGCCCTCCTTGACCTGCTGCGTGAGGATCTTCTGGACGGCCTCCTCCTGCGACTCGCAGACGACCGCCGGGCCCTCGAAGGTCCAGATCGACTCGTCGACGCCGGCCGTCTTGACCACGCAGCCGTCGACGGCGAGGTTGCCCTTGAGGACCGCGAGGCCGCCGTCCTTCGAGTACGCGTGCTCGGCGGAGCGGATGCAGCCCTCCGCCGCGTCCTCGTCCAGCGCCGCCCAGCGCTCGGACTGGGAGAAGGCCTCGGCGGAGCGGACACAGCCGGGGGCCGCGTGCCACAGTTCCACGGCCTGCGGGGAGGGGGAGCCGCCGCGCACGTCCCACGTCTTCAGCCAGTCCGCCAGGGACGGGCTGTGGACCGAGTGGACGTTCTCGTTCAGCAGGCCGGCCCGGTGCAGTTCGCCCAGCAGCGCGGGGATGCCGCCCGCGCGGTGCACGTCCTCCATGTAGTACGTGCGGTTCTTCGCCACGTTCGGGGCGACCTTCGCGAGGCACGGCACCCGGCGCGAGACCTCGTTGATCTCCTCCAGGCCGAACGGGACACCCGCCTCCTGCGCTGCGGCCAGCAGGTGCAGGATCGTGTTGGTCGAGCCGCCCATCGCGATGTCGAGGGCCATCGCGTTCTCGAAGGCCGCGAAGGTGGCGACGTTGCGCGGCAGGACCGTCTCGTCGTCCTGCTCGTAGTAGCGGCGCGTGATGTCCATGACGGTGCGGGCCGCGTCGACGTACAGCTGCTTGCGGGCCGTGTGGGTGGCCAGGACCGAGCCGTTGCCGGGGAGGGAGAGGCCGATGGCCTCGGTCAGGCAGTTCATCGAGTTGGCGGTGAACATGCCGGAGCAGGAGCCGCAGGTCGGACAGGCGTTCTCCTCGATACGGAGGATGTCCTCGTCCGAGATCTTGTCGTTCACGGCGTCCGAGATCGCGTCGACCAGGTCGAGCGTGCGGACCGTGCCGTCGACCAGTGTGGCGCGGCCGGACTCCATCGGGCCGCCGGAGACGAAGACCGTGGGGATGTTCAGGCGCAGGGCCGCGTTCAGCATGCCCGGGGTGATCTTGTCGCAGTTGGAGATGCAGATCAGGGCGTCGGCGCAGTGCGCCTCGACCATGTACTCCACGCTGTCCGCGATCAGGTCGCGGGAGGGCAGGCTGTACAGCATGCCGCCGTGGCCCATCGCGATGCCGTCGTCGACGGCGATCGTGTTGAACTCCCGCGGGATGCCGCCGGCCTCGACGATCGCCTCGCTGACGATCCGGCCGACCGGCTGCAGATGGGTGTGGCCCGGCACGAACTCCGTGAAGGAGTTGGCGACCGCGATGATCGGCTTGCGGCCGATGTCCGCGCCGGGTACACCGGAGGCGCGCATAAGGGCGCGGGCGCCCGCCATGTTGCGGCCGTGGGTGACTGTGCGGGACCTCAGCTCGGGCATCGTCGCTCGCTCCTTCGGAGAGTTCTGACTGAGTCGAGCGTACGCCCGTTGCTCCAAGGGATGGACGCCGTGTCCGGAATGCGGGATGCACGTCTCGTTCAGAGGGCGGTGGACCTCGCGTCGGGGGTCAGGGCCCGGTCAGATGCCCCTGCACCACGGGCGCCACCCGCGCGATGATCTGCTCCACGTCCGCCGACACCAGCGGCTCCACCTTGATCACGTAGCGCAGCATCGCGCACCCCACCAGCTGTGCGGCCGCCAGCTCGGCGCGCAGCTCCGCGTCCGGCCGGTCCAGCTGGGCGGCGACGCGGCGCAGCAGCTGCGAGGCGACCAGACGGCGGAAGACGGCGGCCGCGGCCTCGTTGTTGACGGCGGAGCGCACGATCGCCAGCAGGGGCGTACGGGTGGTGGGGTTCTCCCAGATGCCGAAGATGAAGCGGGTGAGCCGCTCGCCGACGCCGTCCAGCGGACCTTCGGCGAGCGCCTCCGGCGCGTTCAGCGCGGGCGCGAAGGCGACCTCGATAGCGGCCTCGAAGACCTGCTCCTTGGTGCCGAAGTAGTGGTGCACCAGCGCCGAGTCCACGCCGGCCGCCTTCGCGATGCCCCGTACGGACGTCTTCTCGTACCCGCGCTCGGAGAACTCCTCACGGGCCACGGTCAGGATGCGGTCGCGGGTGTCGGCGGACTCCGTACGGGGACGGCGGCCGCGGCGCCGAGCGGTCGGGTCGGGGGCCTCGGTCACGGTCTGGGCACCCTCACCGCGGAGGCGAGGTGGAGGCGGGTGAAGGCCAGCGCCTCCGCCAGATCGGCCTCGCGTTCGGCGCCGGACATGGCACGGCGGGTGTTGACCTCGATGACGACGTGACCGTCGAAACCGGTCAGGGCGAGACGTTCCAGCAGTTCGGCGCAGGGCTGGTTGCCGCGGCCCGGGACGAGGTGCTCGTCCTTGGCCGATCCCCTGCCGTCGGCGAGGTGGACATGGCCGAGGCGGTCGCCCATGCGGTCGACCATGTGCATCGCGTCGGAGCGGGCCGTCGCGCTGTGACTGAGGTCGATCGTGAAGTGACGGTAGTCCTCCTTCGTCACGTCCCAGTCGGGGGCGTACGCGAGCATCTCGCGGTCGCGGTAGCGCCAGGGGTACATGTTCTCGACGGCGAACCGCACGTCCGTCTCGTTCGCCATGCGCCAGATCCCGGTGACGAAGTCACGGGCGTACTGGCGCTGCCAGCGGAACGGAGGGTGGACGACGACCGTGGTCGCCCCGAGCTTCTCGGCGGCCGCCTGGGCGCGCTGGAGCTTGGTCCACGGGTCGGTGGACCACACGCGCTGCGTGATGAGCAGGCAGGGGGCGTGCACGGCGAGGATCGGGATGCGGTGGTAGTCGCTGAGTCTGCGCAGCGCCTCGATGTCCTGGCTGACCGGGTCGGTCCACACCATGACCTCGACGCCGTCGTACCCGAGGCGCGCGGCGATCTCGAAGGCCGTCGCCGTGGACTCCGGGTACACGGAGGCCGTGGACAGCGCGACCTTCGCATCCGGGATGCAGACTGGCTCCGCCATGCCGACAGGTTACGGGGTGCGGTGGGTCGTCTGCGGTGCGCCTATTCGCCGTTGTGGGGTTCGCCATAGGCGAGTGCGGGTTCCTGGGGGCTTGTCGCGCCGCGCGACGGAGTCGCTGATGTCACAGCCCCGCGCCCCTCCGGGGCGCTACACCGACCCCATGTGGTCGAGGCGACGCAGGATGACGCCTTCCCTGAGTGCCCACGGGCAGATCTCCAGGCTTTCCACTCCGAACAGGTCCATGGCGCCCTCTGCCACCAGGGCGCCTGCCAGTAGCTGGCCCGCTCGGCCCTCGCTCACGCCCGGGAGCTCTGCTCGCTGGGACGCCGACATGCCTGCGAGCTGGGGAACCCAGGCCTCCAGGGACTCGCGTTTCAGGTCGCGCTGGACGTAAAGGCCCTCCGTCGACCTCGCCGCGCCCGCGATACGAGCGAGCTGCTTGAAGGTCTTGGACGTGGCCACGACATGGTCCGGGGCGCCGAAGCGGGCGAACTCGCCGACCGTGCGGGCGATCTGGGCCCTTACGTGGCGGCGCAGAGCCCTTATGGACTCCGGGTCCGGCGGGTCGCCGGGGAGCCAGGCGGCGGTGAGTCGGCCGGCGCCGAGCGGGAGGGAGACGGCAGCGTCGGGCTCCTCGTCGATGCCGTAGGCGATCTCCAGGGAACCGCCGCCGATGTCGAGGACGAGCAGCTTGCCCGCGGACCAGCCGAACCAGCGGCGGGCGGCGAGGAAGGTGAGCCGGGCCTCCTCCGCACCGGAGAGGACCTGCAGCTCGACGCCGGTCTCGGCCTGCACGCGCGCGAGGACGTCGTCGGCGTTGCTGGCCTCGCGCACGGCGGAGGTCGCGAAGGGGAGCACGTCCTCGGCGCCCTTGTCCTCGGCGGCCTGCAGGCACTCGCGCACAACGGCGATCAGTTTGTCGACCCCCTCGGGGCCGATCGCTCCGCTCTCGTCGAGCAGTTGGGCAAGGCGCAGTTCCGCCTTGTGCGAGTGCGCGGGGAGGGGGCGCGCGCCAGGGTGCGCATCCACCACCAGCAGATGCACCGTGTTCGATCCCACGTCGAGGACACCGAGTCTCATGTACGGAACGCTACTGCCACCTGGGCGGTCCTCCGTATGGGATGGCGCTGCGAGACCCGTACGCTGGTCCTGTGCCAAAGACGAAAAGGGCGAAGAACGACAAGTCCGCCAAGGGTTCTTCGCAGGTGAAGCCACCGCAGTCGGCGAAGCTGTCGAAGAAGGCCAGGGAAGCGGACGAGAAGGGCCTCGACTTCGCGCGCGCGTGGGTGGAGTTCCCGGATCCGGCGGACGACGAGCAGGTCTTCCGCTGCGATCTGACATGGCTCACCTCTCGCTGGAACTGCATCTTCGGCAGCGGCTGCCAGGGCATCCAGGCGGGCCGCGCGGACGACGGGTGCTGCACGCTGGGCGCCCACTTCTCCGACGAGGACGACGAGAAGCGCGTCGCCGGGCATGTGGCGAGGCTCACGCCGGAGATCTGGCAGAACCATGACGAGGGCATGGCGCACGGTTGGGTCTCGGAGGACGAGGACGGCGACCGGCAGACCCGTCCCTTCCAGGGCTCGTGCATCTTCCAGAACCGGCCCGGGTTCGCGGCCGGTGCGGGCTGCTCGCTGCACATCCTGGCCCTCAAGGAGGGCCGCGAGCCGCTGGAGACCAAGCCGGACGTCTGCTGGCAGCTGCCGGTCCGGCGGACGTACGACTGGATCGACCGGCCCGACGACACCCGGGTGCTGCAGGTGTCGATCGGCGAGTACGACCGCCGGGGGTGGGGCCCGGGCGGTCACGACCTGCACTGGTGGTGCACGTCGGCGACCTCGGCGCACGGCGCGGGCGACCCGGTGTACGTGTCCTACCGGGCGGAGCTGACCGAGCTGATGGGCAAGGCCGGCTACGACCGCCTCGTGGAGTTGTGCGAGCAGCGGCTGGCCTCGCAGCTGCCGCTGGTGGCGCCGCATCCGGCCGATCCGGTCGACTAATCGCTCCGCGAGCTGCGCTGATGTGCGGCTCCGCCGCGGGGCGATTGCCCATCGACGTCGATCGTCTGGCGGCCCGTTGTGGCTGGTCGCGCCCGCGCGGCGGAGCCGCACATGTGACAGCCCCGCGCCCCTTCAGGTCGCGGCCGAACCGCAGACCGACCTGCGTGGGGCGGGCTCCGCTCACGACGCCGCAGGGCTCGTGGCTCCGCTGTCGGCGGGCGGTGGTGTCGAGCTCGGGTCGGTCGAGGCCGGGTCGGTGGGGGTGGGCTGCGGGCCCGGCGACGAGGGCGGGGCGCTCGGGGTGGGGTCCGAGGCGGTCGGGGTCGGTTCCGGGGTGGACGAGGTCGGCGGGGTGCCGGGGCTGCTCGGACCGGGGGCGGTCGGGCTGGGCGCGGTGCCGTAGCCCTCGATGGAGACGACGGCGCCGGACGGTGAGACCGCCACCTGTCCGCGCCACGGGCCGGACGGCTCGCGCAGGTGGTCGACGTACACCTTGATCGTCAACGATTCGCCGGGCGCGAGCGTTCCCGACGACTGGCTGAGGTAGAGCCAGGCGGCTCCCGTCGATGCGGACCAGTGCACGGGCGCGGGTCCGGTCGCGGTGAGCGTGACGAGCGTGGTGTCGCTGTCGTGGCCGGCCGACACCTGGAGGTGTCCGGCGCTCTTCCCGCTGATGCCGGTGACGCTGATGACCTCCACGGAGATGTCGGGCCGTCTGTGGCCTCTCCCGAAGGGGCCGCCGGGCCGGTTCCTTGCGTTGCCGGCATTCTCGTATCCGCCGCCGGAGGCCTCGCCGCCGAGGCTGATGGGGCCGTGCGCCTCGCTGGCGGTGGCGGAGCGGCCGTCCGTGCCCTCGGCCGGTGAGCCCCGGTAGGCGGCCCACAGGGCGAACACGGGGGCCGCCACCACGGTGGCGACGACCGTCGTCGTGACGGCACGCGCGCGTAGGCGGTCGCGGCGGGCGGCGCGGTCCTTGGGGTCCATCGGGAAGCCGCGCCGGTCGAACCGGGGAAGAGCGCCGCCACGCGCGCGTGGCTGATGGGTGACCGCCATGTGCAGGGCCGCCCGGGGAGCCTCGAGGACGGGCAGCTCGGCGGGGGTGATCACCGCGCCGGGCCAGCGGCCGGGGATCGCCCGCTCGGCGCTGCGGCGACATCGCGGACAGTCGTCGACGTGCCGGACGAGCTCCTTGCGCAGGGCCGAGCTGAGCACCAGCTGGTTGTCACCGGTGAGCCGGGCGACGTCCGGACAGCCGCCGGTCTCCACGACGGCGAGGGCCGCGCGCGTGCGCTCCACCTCGCAGGCGGCGGAGGCCAGCAGTTCACGGGCGGTGGCGAGGCCCAGGCCCAGTACGGCGGCGACCTCGTGGGCGGCGAGGTGGTGGCGTACGGCGAGTTCGAGTGCCTCGCGCTGCTCGGGGCTGGTGCCGGCGGCCTCCGGCCAGGCCAGCAGGGCGAGTTCGCGGCGGCGCTGCTCCTGGGTCCCGTCGGCGACGGGGGGCTCTGCCGGCCGCTGCTTCTCGGTGCTGTGCCGGCCCGCCGCGTGCATGCCCTGACGTTTCTGCTTGGCCTCCGCCAGCTTGCGCAGACAGGCCCAGCGGGCCAGCGCGTACAGCCAGGCGCGGCGGTCCCCCGGCGCCTGGGGGCCACGGCGCTTCTCGGCGAGCGCGAGGGCCTCGCCCAGGGCCGCGGTCGCCGTGTCGTGGTCGCACAGCACGGACAGGCAGTAGGTGAACAGCCCGTCCAGATACGGCTCGTAACGCCCGGGGGGCCGCTGCGCCAGCGTCTGCGCAGCGGCACGGTCACGTGCCTCCCGGCGCGCCTGGTCTGCGCCGGTGATGCGGGGCGAGGTCTCCGGGCTGCTGCTCATCCGTGGACCGTAGGCGGCTCGGGATGAACCCTTCTTCCCCCTTGAGCACTTTTAATCCATACGGGTGAAACGATCCCTCAATCGGGGACAGGAACCGCTTGTTCCATGGCTGGTTACCGACGGCGGTGGCCGGTTCGCGGAGTGTCGGATCATGTGCCCGGTCGGCGTGCGGCGGGCAGGGGGGAGCTCGGGGTCGCCGCAGAGACGGCGTTGTCAGTGGGCTCGGTTACGGTTCTCGGCATGGCTGCCCGTACCAAGTCCACCAAGGACCGCCCGTCCTACCGCTGCACGGAGTGCGGCTGGCAGACGGCCAAGTGGCTCGGTCGCTGCCCCGAGTGCCAGGCATGGGGGACGATCGAGGAGTACGGCGCGCCCGCGGTCCGTACGACGACACCGGGGCGCGTCACCACCTCCGCGGTGCCCATCGGCCAGGTCGACGGGCGCCAGGCCACCGCCCGCCCGACCGGTGTGCCCGAGCTGGACCGGGTGCTCGGCGGCGGGCTCGTGCCCGGTGCGGTGGTGCTGCTGGCGGGCGAGCCCGGTGTGGGCAAGTCGACGCTGCTGCTGGACGTGGCGGCGAAGTCGGCGAGCGACGAGCACCGCACGCTGTATGTCACGGGTGAGGAGTCGGCGAGCCAGGTGCGGCTGCGCGCCGACCGCATCAGGGCCATCCACGACCATCTGTATCTCGCCGCCGAGACCGATCTGGCCGCCGTCCTCGGCCACTTGGACGCGGTGAAGCCGTCGCTCCTCATCCTCGACTCCGTGCAGACCGTGGCCTCCCCGGAGATCGACGGCGCCCCCGGCGGCATGGCGCAGGTGCGCGAGGTGGCCGGCGCGCTCATCCGTGCCTCCAAGGAACGCGGGATGTCCACCCTCCTTGTGGGCCATGTCACCAAGGACGGGGCCATCGCCGGGCCCCGTCTCCTGGAACACCTCGTGGACGTCGTCCTGAGCTTCGAGGGCGACCGGCACGCGCGCCTCCGGCTGGTCCGCGGCGTCAAGAACCGCTACGGCGCCACGGACGAGGTCGGCTGCTTCGAACTGCACGACGAGGGCATCACGGGCCTCGCCGACCCGAGCGGACTTTTCCTGACCAGACGTGACGAACCGGTCCCGGGCACCTGCCTGACGGTCACCCTGGAGGGCCGCCGCCCCCTGGTCGCCGAGGTCCAGGCGCTCACCGTCGACTCGCAGATCCCCTCCCCGCGCCGTACCACCTCGGGGCTGGAGACCTCCCGCGTCTCGATGATGCTCGCCGTCCTGGAGCAGCGCGGCCGGATCAGCGCGCTCGGCAAGCGGGACATCTACTCCGCGACGGTCGGCGGGGTGAAGCTCTCCGAGCCCGCCGCCGACCTCGCCGTCGCCCTCGCGCTGGCGTCGGCCGCCAGCGACACCCCGCTGCCCAAGAACCTGGTCGCGATCGGCGAGGTCGGCCTCGCGGGCGAGGTCAGACGGGTCACGGGCGTCCAGCGGCGACTCGCCGAAGCACACCGCCTGGGCTTCACCCACGCGCTCGTTCCGGGCGACCCCGGCAAGATCCCTCCGGGTATGAAGGTCCTGGAAGTCGCCGACATAGGGGACGCTCTGAGAGTGCTTCCACGCTCCCGTCGCCGAGAGGCCCCACGGGACGAGGAGGACCGCCGGTAGACTTTGCCCTGGTCTCGCCCGTCCGTACGAACAGAATGTGTGACACGGGGGCGCCCCAGAACCTGCGACCGGAGGAGTGCAGTGGCAGCCAACGACCGGGCGGCAGCTCCCGGAAAGTCCGGCGGGAGTTCCGGTGCCGATGGCCTGATGCGCGCCTCACTGAGCGCCGTGGCTCCCGGCACGGGCCTGCGCGACGGGCTCGAGCGGGTACTCCGCGGCAACACCGGCGGTCTCATCGTGCTCGGCTTCGACCGGACCGTCGAAACCATGTGTACCGGCGGTTTCGTGCTGGACGTCGAGTTCACGGCCACGCGCCTGCGCGAGCTGTGCAAGCTCGACGGCGGCATCGTGCTCTCCTCCGACCTGTCGAAGATCTTGCGGGCGGGCGTGCAGTTCGTGCCCGACGCGACGATCCCGACCGAGGAGACGGGCACCCGGCACCGCACGGCGGACCGGGTCTCCAAGCAGGTCGGCTTCCCGGTCGTCTCCGTCTCCCAGTCCATGCGCCTGATCGCCCTGTACGTGGACGGTCAGCGCCGTGTCCTGGAGGACTCCGCGGCGATCCTGTCCCGCGCCAACCAGGCCCTCGCGACCCTGGAGCGCTACAAGCTCCGCCTGGACGAGGTCGCGGGCACGCTGTCCGCGCTGGAGATCGAGGACCTGGTGACGGTCCGCGACGTGTCGGCCGTGGCCCAGCGCCTGGAGATGGTGCGCCGCATCGCCACCGAAATCGCCGAATACGTGGTCGAACTGGGCACCGACGGGCGTCTCCTCGCCCTGCAGCTCGACGAGTTGATCGCGGGCGTGGAGCCCGAGCGCGAGCTGGTCGTCCGGGACTACGTTCCCGAGCCCACGGCCAAGCGCTCCCGCACGGTCGACGAGGCCCTCTACGAGCTGGACGCCCTCACCCACGCCGAGCTCCTCGAACTGCCCACGGTGGCAAGGGCGCTGGGCTACACGGGCTCGCCGGAGGCGCTCGACTCGGCGGTATCGCCCCGCGGCTTCCGCCTCCTTGCCAAGGTGCCGCGCCTCCCGGGCGCCATCATCGACCGTCTCGTGGAGCACTTCGGGGGCCTGCAGAAACTGCTCGCCGCAAGCGTCGACGACCTGCAGACGGTCGACGGCGTGGGCGAGGCCCGCGCCCGCAGCGTCCGCGAGGGCCTGTCCAGGCTGGCGGAGTCGTCGATCCTGGAGCGGTACGTCTGATAAGCAGGCCGTACAAAGCGCGCTGCGGTTCGGGCGGCGCCCCTTTAGGGGCGCGGGGCTGTGTCGATTTGCGGCACCGCCCAGCGGAGCGCCTAGTCGTCCTTCAGCATGAACGAGATCTGCGACTTCGCGAACCCCGGTGCCGACGCCTCCACCAGATAGGTACCGGCCCCGGCCGACCCCGCCGGAGGCGTGGCGCACTGGGGAGCGCTCGGCTTGCGGTCCCACTTCACCGTGTAGGTGATGCTGCTGCGGTTGGGCACCCGGAACACCAGGCTGCCGGAGCCCTGGGGGCAGTCGGCGGAGGACCAGTAGTCGTTGTCGCTGCCCGCCTCGGTGATCGTCAACACCGCGCTCTTCGGCCCGAGGTCGATCTTGCAGTCGAGGCCCGAGGTGTTCGTCGCGGTCAGCAGCAGAGCGGGCGTCTGACCGGGCGAGTAGGTGTTGTGGAGGCTGCTCACCGTCAACCTCACCGCGCTCGGCGTGCAGTTGGGGATCGTGGAACTCGCCGGAATGGTGTCGCCCCGGCCGACCCCGATGCCGGAGCCGACACCGGCCGTACCGCCGCCGGCGGCCCCGTCGGAGCCCCCGGATCCGGAGTCCGAGCCGGAACCGGACCCCGAACTGCCCCCGGAATCCGATCTGCTGGAGCCCCCGCCGCTCGACTCGTCACGGCCGCCCGGCGCTTGGCTGATCGCGGGACCCGAACTCGACGGCCCCGCAGTGATCGTGGGCGCGGGAGTGTTGCCGTTCGCCCCGTCGTCCTTCTTGCCACCGCCACCGCCCGACAGGACGATCCAAGTGATCAGCAGCGCCAACAAGGCGACCACAGACACGAGTACGGCCCTCCGTCGCCAGTAGATGGAGGAGGGGAGCGGCCCGACAGGATTGCGCAGAGATCCCACGGCGCAAACTGTACGAGAGATCGGGCGGTTCCCTGGCCCCACCCGCCGCCGGTTCGTCAACTTTTCCGGATCATCATTCCGGTCCGCACGACGCACCGCGCGCGGGACGGCGGCCCAACCGACCGGGGCCATGGCAGGATCGGAAACGCCATGACTGCGCCCACGAAGCCCCCGCACAGCAGCCCCGCCGACGGCCCGGCCGACGCCCTTGCCGGCTCCCCTCTCGGCGAGGACCTCCACGCCCCCGTCATCGACTGGTTCGACGAGCACGCCCGCGACCTGCCGTGGCGGCTCCCGGAAGCCGGCCCCTGGGGTGTGATGGTCAGCGAGTTCATGCTGCAGCAGACGCCGGTCAGCCGCGTGCTGCCCGTCTACGAGCAGTGGCTGGCCCGCTGGCCGCGCCCCGCCGACCTGGCCCGGGATGCGCCCGGCGAGGCGGTCCGCGCCTGGGGCCGGCTCGGTTACCCGCGCCGCGCCCTCAGGCTGCACGGCGCCGCCGTGGCCATAACGGAGCGGCACGGCGGGGACGTACCGACCGACCACGCCCAGCTCCTCGCGCTGCCCGGCATCGGCGAGTACACGGCCGCGGCCGTCGCCTCCTTCGCGTACGGGCAGCGCCACGCCGTCCTCGACACCAACGTCCGCCGGGTCTTCGCGCGCGCCGTGACCGGCGTCCAGTACCCGCCGAACGCGACCACAGCCGCCGAACGGAAGCTCGCCCGCGCCCTGTTGCCCGGGGACGAGCGGACCGCCGCGCGGTGGGCGGCCGCCTCCATGGAGCTCGGCGCGCTCGTCTGCACCGCCAAGAACGAGACCTGTCACCGCTGCCCCATCGCCGCGCAGTGCGCCTGGCGGCTCGCGGGCAAGCCCGAGCACGACGGACCGCCGCGGCGCGGGCAGACGTACGCGGGCACGGACCGGCAGGTGCGCGGCAAGCTGCTCGCCGTACTGCGTGAGGCCCACGCACCCGTGCCGCAGTCGGCCCTCGACCGGGTGTGGCACGAGCCGGTGCAGCGCGCGCGGGCGCTCGACGGGCTCGTCGCGGACGGTCTCGTGGAGCCGCTGTCCGGTGGTTTGTATCGGCTGCCGTTGACGTAACCCCTCGTAACGTCACGCCGCATCACACCCCATCGACCCGCCAAATCACCCCATAACCACGTGATTCGGGGTGCCCGTTTACCCCGTTCCTACGTCCGTTACACAACCGACGGACAGCCGAGTGCTAGCCGAGCGCTGCTTCGGACAGCGCCGTGACAACACCTCCGTAGCTTCATTTGCGTGCCCGGCAGAAGCGGGCTGTTACGGAACAGACCGACGGCGATCAAGCCGGCCGGGAACGGGGATCGGGAGGCGGTTCGACATGGCGCAGGGCGAGGTGCTCGAGTTCGAGGAGTATGTCCGCACGCGACAGGACGCGCTGCTGCGCAGCGCCCGCCGGCTGGTCCCGGACCCTGTGGATGCGCAGGACCTGCTGCAGACGGCGCTGGTGCGGACCTACGGCCGCTGGGAGGGCATCGCGGACAAGCGGCTCGCGGACGCCTACCTTCGTCGCGTCATGATCAACACGCGGACCGAGTGGTGGCGGGCCCGGAAGCTGGAGGAGGTCCCCACCGAGCAGCTGCCGGACGCCTCGGTCGACGACTCCACCGAGCAGCACGCGGACCGCGCCCTGCTGATGGACATCATGAAGGTGCTGGCTCCCAAGCAGCGAAGCGTCGTGGTGCTGCGAC
Organism: Streptomyces sp. NRRL S-646; assembly: GCF_000720765.1. GTDB lineage: Bacteria > Actinomycetota > Actinomycetes > Streptomycetales > Streptomycetaceae > Streptomyces. Next base: position 383,792 of record NZ_JODC01000013.1, on the reverse strand, counting down.
ACTGGGAGCAGATGTCGACGGAGGAGACGGCCGCCGCCCTGGGCATGTCGGCCGGAACGGTCAAGAGCACGCTGCACCGGGCGCTCGCCCGGCTCCGTGAGGAGCTGGAGAGCCGCGATCTGGACGCACGCGCGCTGGAGCGTGGGGAGCAGGAGCGTTGCGCGGTCTGACCGACTCGGGCCGAGGGACCATGCAGGCGGCGTACACGGCGGTGGCCGTGCTCGCCGCCCTCGCCCTTTTCGTCTCCGCCTGCGGTACCGGCGGCACCGGCGCCCGTGACGAGGGCCCGGCGCACGCCGACTCGGTGATGGGCGCCGCTGTCTCGCCCACCGCCTCGCCCACGCCCAGCCTTTCGAAGACCGCGCATGTGGACGCGGTCAAGCTCGTCAAGGACGACCCGATGGTCTCCGCTGAGGTCAAGCACGGCCTGAAGCCGTGCGTCGCGGACGGGTACCCGATCGACGTGTCGTACGGCGAACTGACCGGCGGATACTCCGACGACATCGTGGTGAACGTGCTGACCTGCGGGGACCAGGTCGGAGTCGGCTCGTACGTGTATCGCGATCAAGGCGGTCGGTACGAGAATGTCTTCCGGGTAGAGGAACCCCCGGTCTACGCGGAGATAGACCGCGGCGACCTGGTGGTGACCAAGCAGGTGTACGAGAAGGACGATCCGATGTCGAATCCGTCCGGTGAGATCGTGACCACGTACATCTGGGCCTCGGGCCACTTCGTCAAGCGGTTCAACACGCGCAACGACTACAGCAACTCCGTCGGGGACGACGCGCCGCCGTCTTCGTGAACCGTTCGGACCGCTCGGAGCGATCACCCAGCAGCAGTGCGTACGCCACGACCGACACGAGAACTGAGAGCAGCGGGATGGCAGACCAGACCCATGTCCTGTTCGTCGAGGACGACGACGTCATCCGCGAGGCCACCCAGCTCGCCCTGGAGCGGGACGGCTTCGCGGTCACCGCGATGCCCGACGGGCTGTCCGGCCTGGAGGCGTTCCGGGCCAACCGCCCCGACATCGCGCTGCTAGACGTCATGGTCCCCGGCCTGGACGGGGTCAGCCTGTGCCGCCGTATCCGCGACGAGTCGACCGTGCCGGTGATCATGCTGTCCGCGCGGGCCGACTCGATCGACGTCGTGCTGGGCCTTGAGGCGGGCGCCGACGACTACGTGACCAAGCCGTTCGACGGCGCCGTGCTGGTCGCGCGCATCCGTGCGGTGCTGCGGCGCTTCGGGCACGCCAGCGGCGGCGACCGGGCGGACGAGGCCCCTGCCGAGGTGGCCGGCGGGGTGCTGAGCTTCGGCGACCTGGAGATCGACACCGAAGGCATGGAGGTGCACCGGGCCGGGCAGCCGGTGGCGCTGACACCGACCGAGATGCGACTCCTCCTGGAGTTCTCCTCCGCGCCGGGCACCGTCCTGTCGCGCGACAAACTGCTGGAGCGGGTGTGGGACTACGGCTGGGGCGGGGACACGCGCGTGGTGGACGTCCACGTGCAGCGACTGCGTACGAAGATCGGCCAGGACCGGATCGAGACGGTCCGCGGCTTCGGCTACAAGTTGAAGGCCTGAGCGAGGACACCAGGAACATGCGGGGGATCTTCCGACGCCCGGCCACTGCGCACGCCGCAGAGGGCACGGGCATGCGCACGGGCCTCAGATGGAAACTCAGCGCGGCCATCGCACTGGTCGGCGCGCTGGTGGCGATCGCACTGAGCCTGGTCGTGCACAACGCGGCCCGGGTCTCGATGCTGGACAACGCACGCGACCTCGCGGACGAACGCATCCGGATCGCGCAGCGCAACTACGAGAGCCCGAGCCGGACCCTCTTCCCCAACATCAAGATCGACGACCCGCAGCTGCCTTCGGCGCTGCGGGCGAAGGTCGAGGAGAGCCGGCGGGCGACATATGTGACCGACCGACCGGGCGGCGCGCCGGACATCTGGGCCGCCGTGCCGGTCAAGGACGGGCATGTGCTGTCGCTGCACACCGGTTTCACCGACCGCAGCACGGACATCCTCAAGGACCTCGACCAGGCCCTGGTGATCGGCTCCATCGCGGTCGTCCTCGGCGGCAGTGCGCTGGGCGTGCTCATCGGCGGCCAGCTCTCACGCCGGCTGCGCAAGGCGGCGGCCGCCGCGAACCAGGTCGCCAGGGGCGAGTCGGACGTACGGGTACGGGACGCCATCGGCGGGGTCGTACGGGACGAGACCGACGACCTGGCGCGCGCGGTGGACGCCATGGCGGACACGCTGCAGCAGCGGCTGGAGGCCGAGCGCCGGGTCACCGCGGACATCGCGCACGAGCTGCGCACCCCGGTGACGGGCCTGCTGACGGCGGCCGAACTGCTTCCGCCGGGCCGCCCGACGGAGCTGGTCCTGGACCGCGCGAAAGCCATGCGCACCCTGGTCGAGGACGTCCTGGAGGTGGCCCGCCTCGACAGTGCCTCCGAGCGGGCCGAGCTGCAGGACATCCTGCTCGGCGAGTTCGTCACCCGACGGGTGGCGGCGAAGGACCCGGCCGTCGAGGTGCGGGTGGTGCACGAGTCGATGCTCACGACCGACCCGCGCCGCCTGGAACGCGTGCTGTTCAACCTGCTGGCGAATGCGGCGAGGCACGGCAAACCGCCGATCCAGGTCACCGTCGAGGGCCGCGTCATCCGGGTCCGAGACCACGGCCCCGGCTTCCCCTCCGACCTCCTCGCCGACGGCCCGAGCCGCTTCCGCACGGGCAGCGCCGACCGCGCGGGCCACGGCCACGGCCTCGGCCTCACGATCGCCGCCGGCCAGGCACGTGTCCTGGGCGCCCGCCTGACCTTCCGCAACGTACGCCCGGCGGGCGCACCGGATCACGTACCGGCGGAGGGCGCGGTGGCAGTGCTGTGGCTGCCGGAGCATGCGCCCACGAACACGGGCAGTTACCCGATGCTGCCGTAGGAACTCCGGGGCCAGGCATCGTTCCCAGGGAGAGGCCCACGGCGAGCCGCCACGGCACCTTCCAGCCCGCATCTTCCAGCCCGTCCGGCGTTCGAAGACGCGGCGAGCGGCCTCTTCCAGCCCGTCCGGCGTTTGAGGACGAGGCCGTTCAGGCCGATGGGGGGTCCAGGGGGCACAGCCCCCTGGCGGGGTCGAAGGGGCGGAGCCCCTGGGGACGGGACGGGTAGGGGCGGCGGGGGCGAGGAAACAAGAAGAAGGCCCCCCGGGGCGGACACCGACCGGGGAGCCTTCAGCTCACTCGCAGATCAGACGGCCTCAACGATCGGCGCCTGCGCCACCGCCTCCGCCTCGTCCCCTGACTTGGGCGCAGCCGGCCCCGTCCCCCGCAGCGCAACCTCCTTCACGAAGACCGCCGCCACCAGCGCGCCCACGGCCACCACAGCCCCCAGCAGGAAGGCGGAGTGCGTACCCGCGGACACCGCGTGCTGGTACGCGTCCCGCACCTCGACCGGCAGCTTCGCCAGGCTCTTGGCGTCCAGCGCCGCCGACTTCTCGGTGATCTTCGCTCCCAGCCCCCCGGCCCGCTCGGCCATGACGTGCTGGACCCGGTTGTTGAACAGCGCGCCCATGATCGCGACGCCGAAGGACGAGCCGAGCGTACGGAACAGGGTGGTCGAGGAGGACGCGACACCCATGTCCTTCATCTCCACGCTGTTCTGCGCGACCAGCATGGTGATCTGCATCAGGCAGCCCATGCCGAGCCCCACGACCGCCATGAACACACCGGACGTGAACCGCGAGGTGCCGGTGTCCATCGTGGACAGCAGATAGAGCCCGACGGTCATCAGGACGCTGCCGACGACCGGGAACACCTTGTACTTGCCGGTGTTGGTGGTCACCCGCCCCGCCACCATCGAGGTGACCAGCATCGCGCCGAGCATGGGCAGCAGCAGCAACCCGGAGTTGGTCGCGGACGCGCCCTGCACGGACTGCTGGTACAGCGGCAGGTACAGCGTCGCACCGAACATCACGAAGCCGGTGATGAAGCCGATGACCGACATCAGCGTGAAGTTGCGGCTGCGGAAGATGTGCAGCGGCACGATCGGCTCCGCGGCCTTCGTCTGCCAGAACACGAACCCGATGAGGGCGGCGACGCCGATCCCGATGAGCTCCATGATCCGCGCGGACGTCCAGGCGTACTCCGTGCCGCCCCAGGTGGTGACCAGCACGGTCGAGGTGATGCCGACGGTCAGCAGCGCCACACCGAGGTAGTCGATGCCCGCCTTGGCCCGCTTCTTCGGCAGATGCAGCACGGCACTGATCAGACCGAGCGACACCACGCCGAGCGGCAGGTTGATGTAGAACGACCAGCGCCAGCCCCAGTTGTCGGTGATGGTGCCGCCGACCAGCGGGCCGCCGATCATCGCGAGCGCCATGACGCCGGCCATCATGCCCTGGTACTTGCCGCGCTCCCGCGGCGGTATCAGGTCACCGATGATCGCCATGACACCGACCATCAGACCACCCGCGCCGAGTCCCTGGATCGCGCGGAAACCGATCAGCTCGCCCATGTTCTGGGCCATGCCGCTGAGCGCGGAGCCGATCAGGAAGATCACGATCGACGTCATGAAGGCGCCCTTGCGCCCGTACATGTCGCCGAGCTTGCCCCAGATCGGGGTGGAGGCGGCGGTCGCGAGCGTGTACGCCGTGACCACCCAGGACAGATGCTCGAGTCCGCCGAGGTCGCCCACGATGGTCGGCATCGCGGTGCCCACGATCATGTTGTCGAGCATCGCGAGCATCATGGTGATCATGAGCGCGAGCAGCACGACCCGTACGCTCTTCGGCTGTTTGTCCGGCTTCGTCTCGACCGTCTGCGTGTCCGCCATCGTCCCCACTCCCCTGGGTATTTCCCCCCGGTCGGCCACTTACTTGCCGCCCGGCTAGTTGACTACACTGGGAAGGTAGACCCGTAACTAGCCGGGCGTCAAGTAAGTTTCTCGGGAGTGCGAGGATGGGCGGCACCATGGACGGCACCAAGCAGCAGCGCCGCGGAGACACCCGCCAGCGCATTCAGGACGTGGCGCTCGAACTCTTCGCGGAGCAGGGCTACGAAAAGACGTCGTTGCGCGAGATCGCCGAGCACCTCGACGTCACCAAGGCGGCGCTGTACTACCACTTCAAGACGAAGGAAGAGATCCTCGTCAGCATCTTCGAGGACCTCTCACAGCCGATCGTGGAACTGATCGAGTGGGGCAGGCAACAGCCGCAGTCGCTGGAGACCAAGCACGAGATCATCCGTCGCTACAGCGACACCCTGGCGGGCGCGACCCCGCTCTTCCGCTTCATGCAGGAGAACCAGGGCACGGTGAAGGAACTGCGCATCGGCGAGACGTTCCGCAACCGCATGATGGGCATGCGCGACATCCTCATCGACCCGGACGCCGAGCTGATCGACCAGGTGCGCTGCGTCAGCGCGATGTTCACGCTGCATGCCGGGATGTTCGCGCTGGGCGACATCGAGGGCGACCCCGAGGACAAGCGCAAGGCGGTCCTGGAGGTCGCCACCGACCTGGTGACGCGGGCGCATGAGGCCACCCACCCGTCCTAGGTGCTCAGCGCGCCTCAGACGGTCACACCCTTGGTGCGCAGGAAGGCGACCGGGTCGACGGCCGACCCGTAGTTCGCCGTCGTACGGATCTCGAAGTGCAGGTGCGGGCCACTGGAGTTACCGGTGTTCCCGGACCGGGCTATGTGCTGGCCGGTGGCGACGACCTGGCCGATCCTGACGTCGATCCGCGACAGATGGGCGTACTGCGAGTAGGTCCCGTTGCCGTGCCTGATCACGATGGCGTTGCCGTACGCGGGCCCGTCACCGGCGCCGTTGCCGCCGGCCTTGACGACGGTGCCGCCGTGCGCGGCGACGACGTCCGTGCCGCTCGCCACCGCGAAGTCCTGCCCGCTGTGGGTGGACTGCCACATGCCGCCGGCCTGGTTGAAGCTGGCGGAGAGCCGGTACTTCTTCACCGGGTGCATCCAGGAGGCGGCCTTCCTGGCGGCAGCGGCCTTGGCGGCCGCCTTCTTGGCAGCGGCCGTCTGAGCGGCCTTCTTCGCGCTCGCGGCGGCCTTGGCCTGCGCGGCGGCCTGCGCCTTGACGGCGCTCGCCGCACTGGAGGCGGAGGTGGCATCGGCGGCGGCCGCGACCCCTGCGCCCAGCACGACCGACATTCCCAGACCGGCGGCCAGGACGGCCGCACGGCTGCGCAGCAGGGACGTACGGGAAGAGCGGGACGTGACACGCGAAGACATAAGAACCTCTGTGGTCGGGGGCAGAGAAAACCACCCGACGCACAAGCGGCCACCGGATGGACCATCCCTTGGTAACCCCGGGACCCGCGAAGCCCAAAACCTGTGATCTACGACGTAAGCTAGTACTTCATCCCAAAACTTCCCCCTTCTTGACACAGCTCCAATAACGGACGAATCAATACTTGACGGATGAATTGCCCCTGAGGTTCCAGGAAAGGGACCCTTTTCCAATCCCCTCGGGCGGCCCACTACCCGCGCTAGTACCGGCCGGATGACCTGTGCGTCTTGTCACCGCCCAGCAAGATCCACCCGCTCCACGAAACAACCGTCATGTGACGCACATCTCTGGCCACTTACCGCCCAGTAACCCTACGGTTCCCCTCACGCCACCCTCGGCGCCGAACATGCACAAGACAACGGCATACGGACGTGAGAGGACCCCCCACCCATGACAAGCCGACGCCCCTGGGCGCTCCGCGCAGTGGTCACCGCAGTCTCAGCATCTGCCCTCCTGACCCTGGCCACCCCCGCCGACGCGGCGACGAGCACAGCGGACGTCGATTACGCGACCTGGCAGAAGGACTGCCAGACGGTGATGGACCAGGCCCTGCCGTACCTGAAGGAGCGGATCGCCGCGGCCCGGCCGGGCCAGAAGCAGGCGATCGTCTTCGACATCGACAACACCACGCTGGAGACGGACTTCGGCTTCAGCTTCCCGCAGCCGGCCAACAAGCCCGTCCTGAACGTCGCTCAGTACGCCCAGGAGCACGGCGTCTCGCTCTTCTTCGTCACCGCCCGCCCGGGCATCATCTACGCGCCCACCGAGTGGAACCTGGAGCACGACGGCTACGACGTCTCCGGTCTCTACGTCCGCGGCCTGTTCGACCTGTTCAAGGACGTCGCCGCCTACAAGACCTCCCAGCGCGTCGACATCGAGAACAAGGGCTACGACATCATCGCGAACATCGGCAACAGCGCCACCGACCTCTCGGGGGGCCACGCCGACAAGACCTTCAAACTCCCGGACTACAACGGGCAGTTGTCGTAACCGCGGGCAGACATGACGAAGGGGCCGGTGCTCGAAAGCACCGGCCCCTTCTGGCGTCGCCGTGAGGCCTACGCCTCCTTGCTCAGGTTCGGACCGGCACCGCCGGCCGCCTGCTCGATCGGCGGGACGTCGGGCAGCGCCGACTTCTCCTCGCCGCGGAAGGTGAAGGTCTGGGTCTCGCCCTCGCCCTCGGTGTCCACGACCACGATGTGACCGGGACGCAGCTCACCGAAGAGGATCTTCTCGGAGAGCGTGTCCTCGATCTCGCGCTGGATGGTGCGGCGCAGCGGCCGCGCACCCAGCACCGGGTCGTAACCCTTCTTCGACAGCAGCTCCTTGGCGGACTGGGAGAGCTCGATGCCCATGTCCCGGTCCTTCAGGCGCTCGTCCACCTTGCTGATCATCAGGTCGACGATCGCGAGGATGTCGGCCTGGGTCAGCTGCGGGAAGACGACCACGTCGTCCACGCGGTTGAGGAACTCGGGGCGGAAGTGCTGCTTGAGCTCGTCCGAGACCTTGTTCTTCATGCGCTCGTAGTTGGACTTGGTGTCACCCTGCGCCGCGAAGCCCAGGTTGAAGCCCTTGGAGATGTCCCGGGTGCCGAGGTTGGTCGTCATGATGATGACCGTGTTCTTGAAGTCCACGACCCGGCCCTGGGAGTCGGTCAGGCGACCGTCCTCCAGGATCTGCAGCAGCGAGTTGAAGATGTCCGGGTGGGCCTTCTCGACCTCGTCGAAGAGGACGACCGAGAACGGCTTGCGGCGGACCTTCTCGGTCAGCTGGCCGCCCTCTTCGTAGCCCACGTATCCGGGCGGGGAACCGAAGAGACGCGACACCGTGTGCTTCTCGCTGAACTCCGACATGTCGAGGGAGATCAGCGCGTCCTCGTCACCGAAGAGGAACTCCGCGAGCGCCTTGGACAGTTCGGTCTTACCGACACCGGAGGGGCCGGCGAAGATGAACGAACCACCGGGACGCTTCGGGTCCTTCAGACCGGCACGCGTACGACGGATCGCCTTCGACAGCGCCTTGACGGCGTCGACCTGGCCGATGACCCGCTTGTGGAGCTCGTCCTCCATGCGCAGCAGACGCGAGGACTCCTCCTCGGTCAGCTTGAAGACCGGGATGCCGGTGGCGGTCGCGAGGACCTCGGCGATCAGCTCGCCGTCGACCTCGGCGACGACGTCCATGTCGCCGGCCTTCCACTCCTTCTCCCGCTTGGCCTTGGCGGCCAGGAGCTGCTTCTCCTTGTCGCGGAGGGAAGCGGCCTTCTCGAAGTCCTGCGAGTCGATCGCGGACTCCTTGTCGCGGCGCACGCCCGCGATCTTCTCGTCGAACTCACGCAGGTCCGGCGGCGCGGTCATCCGGCGGATGCGCATCCGGGAGCCGGCCTCGTCGATCAGGTCGATCGCCTTGTCCGGCAGGAAGCGGTCCGAGATGTACCGGTCGGCCAGGGTGGCGGCCTGGACCAGCGCCTCGTCGGTGATGGAGACGCGGTGGTGGGCCTCGTACCGGTCGCGCAGACCCTTGAGGATCTCGATCGTGTGCGGCAGGGACGGCTCGGCGACCTGGATGGGCTGGAAGCGGCGCTCGAGGGCCGCGTCCTTCTCCAGGTGCTTGCGGTACTCGTCCAGCGTGGTCGCACCGATGGTCTGCAGCTCACCACGGGCCAGCATCGGCTTCAGGATGGAAGCCGCGTCGATGGCGCCCTCGGCGGCACCCGCACCGACCAGCGTGTGGAGCTCGTCGATGAACAGGATGATGTCGCCGCGGGTGCGGATCTCCTTGAGGACCTTCTTCAGGCGCTCCTCGAAGTCACCGCGGTAGCGGGAACCGGCGACCAGCGCGCCGAGGTCCAGGGTGTAGAGGTGCTTGTCCTTGAGGGTCTCGGGCACCTCGCCCTTGACGATGGCCTGGGCGAGGCCCTCGACGACGGCGGTCTTGCCGACGCCGGGCTCACCGATCAGGACCGGGTTGTTCTTGGTACGGCGGGACAGCACCTGCATGACCCGCTCGATCTCCTTCTCGCGCCCGATGACCGGGTCGAGCTTGGACTCACGAGCGGCCTGGGTGAGGTTCCGGCCGAACTGGTCGAGGACCAGGGACGTCGAGGGCGTGCCCTCGGCAGGCCCGCCGGCGGCGGCGGTCTCCTTGCCCTGGTAACCGGAGAGCAGCTGGATGACCTGCTGCCGCACCCGGTTGAGATCTGCGCCCAGCTTGACCAGGACCTGGGCGGCGACGCCCTCGCCCTCACGGATCAGGCCGAGCAGGATGTGCTCCGTGCCGATGTAGTTGTGGCCCAGCTGAAGGGCCTCGCGGAGCGACAGCTCCAGGACCTTCTTGGCACGGGGGGTGAAGGGGATGTGCCCGGACGGGGCCTGCTGCCCCTGCCCGATGATCTCCTCCACCTGCTGGCGGACCGCCTCGAGCGAAATCCCGAGGCTCTCAAGGGCCTTGGCGGCGACACCCTCACCCTCGTGGATCAGGCCCAGGAGGATGTGCTCGGTGCCGATGTAGTTGTGGTTGAGCATCCGGGCTTCTTCCTGAGCCAGGACGACAACCCGCCGCGCGCGGTCGGTGAACCTCTCGAACATCGTTAATCGCTCCTCAGAGCGGTCAGGCAGTGGGGGGAACTTCCCCTCCCTGTCCTTCCGCAGCTTAGTCCCGCAAGCGGGGACCGCTCATTCCAACTGCCGACACCGTCGATGGCCTCCTGACCCGTGACGCCGACATCTGCTCCAACCCGATGGTGCGAGACGATGTTCCCGCAGGCCAGGTGGTTACCCTCACCATCAGTACGCCGATGGCGAACGTGAGACCACCTTGCCTGCGTGTCGCCCCCTCCCACTAGGGATGTCTTACCCGCTGGGACTGACACTCCATGCCGCGCGCACCGGTTCCCTCCGCTATGGGCGAACAACCTTGCGCCACCCCGCACCCCCGCACGCCCCTTTTTTCGGCACTCTGCGCATCCGTCAGGACACCCAGCGTAACTTGCAAGCTCTTCGGGCGGTTGCCCTTGGCATGGTTGGCAGCCTCTCCACGGTCCCGCTCCCCCGTCGGCCGCTCGATCCGGGCGATCGGGTCAGCCGGTTCTACGAGAACGAACTGGGCTGGGCGACAGTGCCCGCGCGCGCGGGCAGCTCCGGATCTCCGGTACGGCTCCGCTTGGGCGACCGCTTCGACGTCCTGGACGTCCCGGCCGAGGCGGGCCGGGCGGGCCTGCGCCATCTCGCGCCGGCCTCTCCGGTGGCCGTACAGGGGGACCGGATGCGGCTGCTGGTGGCCGCGGGCAGCGCGGAGGAACTGCCGGGGCTGCTGGACTGGCTGGAGTGGGGCGCGCTGACGCTCGATCTGAGGGCGCTCGGCGCAGGCTGCGTCATGGACGCGCCGCTGCCGCCCGGAGCGCAGTCGGCCGGTGTACGGCCGGTGGGCCGCTCGGGCGTGCAGGGGGCCGCCGTATGGCTGCGGCCCCCCGAGCCGGGGTGCGCGGTCGAGGCCTCGCTGCCGACGCTGTCGGCCGTGAGGGGCGGTGGGGGCGCCCCCGATCTCGTGCGACTTGTGGACACGGTGGCAACGCAGTGCCACCGGCTGCGGCTGCGGCGCGCGTGCGCCCAGCCGTTGGCCCTGCCGTAGACCAGCGATCTGCCGTGGACCAGCGATCAGGCGTTGGCCTTCTCGTAGGCCTCGCGGATGGACGCGGGGACGCGGCCGCGGTCGTTGACCTCGTAACCGTTCTCCTTCGCCCATGCGCGGATCTGCGCGGTGTCCTGGCTGCCACCGGAAGCGGCACGGGCCTTTCCGCGGCCGCCCGAAGCGCGGCCTCCGGTACGACGACCACCCTTCACGTAAGGCTCGAGAAGGCCACGGAGCTTGTCCGCATTGGCAGTCGTGAGATCGATCTCGTAAGTCTTGCCGTCCAACGCGAACGTGACGGTCTCATCCGCCTCGCCGCCGTCGATGTCATCGACAAGAAGGACCTGAACCTTCTGTGCCACCGGATTTCCTTTCATCCATAACTCGAGGGCCGGGGGCCTGCGGCGTCCGCCGTTTCGCCGTCCCCTGTTATATGCAGTACTGCAGTACGTCGGAAAGCAAACCGCTTTTGAGGGAAAAACACAAACCCCTTGGAGAGACTGAGCGAGAGACCGAGCGCGAGACGCCGTGCGGGGCCGACTGCCGGGCAGAGAGCCACTCCGTCCGGAAACATACGCGTTTCGGACATAGGGAACCGGGGCAACGGCGACGGAATACGTCTCGGTGATCGGCGATCACAGATGCAGAAGCATCCGGCTGTTGCCCAAGGTGTTCGGTTTCACCCGTTCGAGACCCAGGAACTCTGCTACGCCTTCGTCATAGGAACGCAGTAGCTCCGCGTAGACATCGGTGTCGACAGGTGTCTCGCCGATCTCGACGAAGCCGTGCTTGGCGAAGAAGTCCACTTCGAAGGTCAGACAGAAAACGCGACGAACGCCCAGCCAGCGCGCGGTGTGCAGCAACTTCTCCAGCAACTGGTGCCCGACACCGGCGCCCTTCAGGCCGGGCTTCACCGCGAGAGTGCGGACTTCCGCGAGGTCTTCCCACATCACGTGCAGCGCGCCGCAGCCGACCACCTCGGCGTTGTCGTCGCGTTCGGCGACCCAGAACTCCTGGATGTCCTCGTAAAGGGTCACCGTCGCTTTGTCGAGCAGGATGCGGCCGCGTACGTACGTGTCAAGGAGACGGCGCACGGCCGGGACATCGCTGGTGCGGGCCCGCCGGACAGTGATGGCTTTAGCGCTGACTTCGGGGCCTTCGGGACCTTCGGGACTCTCTGCTGACATGAGCGGACGCTATCGCCCGTCGTCCTCCTGTGCCGACCCGGGGTTCTCGCCGGCGGTATCGCTGCCGGTATCCGGGGCCGCTTCGGGTGTTTCCGGCCCTTGGACGATGCGCACGGCGTCACTGAGGGCCCCTCGCTGTTCATCGCTCATCATCCCGAAGAAGGCGACGAGAGCGGCTGCGGGGTTGTCGCTCTGCGACCAGGCGTCGTTCATCAGAGCGGCCGCGTAGGCGGCCCTGGTGGAGACCGCCTCATATCGATAGGCCCGGCCTTCCGCCTCGCGGCGTACCCAGCCCTTCTGATGGAGATTGTCCAAAACGGTCATCACCGTGGTGTACGCGATGGACCGTTCCTGCTGAAGGTCTTCCAGGACTTCTCGAACGGTCACCGGGCGGTTCCACTTCCACACCCGCGTCATGACCGCGTCTTCGAGTTCTCCCAATGGGCGAGGCACACCTCAGCACAATAGTGGGAGAACTCCCCATTGGCGCCCCGGACGGGCACTTTCACTGTCAAACGGCAACAAAAGGGGCGTACGGCTCGAAGGCGCGGGCACGCGCGGGAGCCGTACGCCGATGGGGCGTCGTCGGGGAGGAACTCAGCCGTCGGTCCTGGCGGGGCCCTGCCGGGCCCCCTCCGCGTGCGCGATGGCGGCGTCGACGGCCGCGTCCTCCTTGGCCTTGTTGGCCCCGCCCTGGGTCTTCACGATCACCCTGATCACGCCGATGAAGAACACGGCCATGACGACCGGGGGCACAAGCGCGGAGACGTAGTCCATGCGTCCAGGGTAGCCACGGGGTGGCGGGGCGGGCGGGGCGGGGTTGGGGTGGTTCCGGACGGTTCGGGCCCGGTCAGCCGGCGGCGAGGTGCCGGGGCGGGTTGGAGCCGGACGGCGGGGTCGGCTTGCGGCGCGGGAAGACCTCGCCCGGGGTGGGGATCGGACGGGCCGGTTTCGGGGCGGCCGGCGCGGGGGCCGGCTTGGGTGCGGCCGGCTTCTCGGCGGGCTTCTTCTCGGGCTTCCTGGCGGGGTCCCGCTCGACGTCCGGCCCGAGATGCTCACCGGCGCCCTTGAGGCCGCCCTGGAGGGCCGTGAGGCGGTTGCGGGCGGCAGGGACGGTCGGGGCTGCCGCGCGGGCCGGGTCGCGCGTGAGGCGGGCGCGTACGTCCTGCTCGGCGAGCATCCGGCAGCGGCCCAGCAGGACGGAGGCGGCCGGGTTGCCGCGCAGCGCCCGGAGGGCGGCGAGGTCGTCGGGGTCCGGGCGGTACCCGGCGCCCAGCGCCTCCTCGAGGAGGACGAGGTAGTCGGCGGTGGTTCCGGGCAGGGCGGCGCGGTAGCGCGCGAGGTCGGCCACCAGGAAGGCACGCAGTCTGGCGCCCTCGCGCATCGCCTCGTCGAGCGACTCGGCGAGGCGGAGGCAGTCCTGGACGTCCCCGGCAGGAGTGGGGCCTGGCTGAAGGGCGAGGGCGAGGGCGCGGCGGAGCACACGCAGCTCCTCCACGCCGAACGCCATGCCGCCGCGTGATCCGTATGGCGTGGGCATGCGGCGACGATACGCGCTAATCAGACAAATTCGACATATTTCGCAATAGGGGGTGGGTGTGGCGTGGCCGAGCCACCCGGTTGGGCCGTGAGGCCGGCCTCACATGCGCGCCACGTTCCGCTCGTACACCAGCCGCAGCCCGACCAGGGTCAGCCAGGGCTCGTGCTCGTCGATCACCGACGACTCGCCCAGCACCATCGGTGCCAGCCCGCCGGTCGCGATCACCGTCACGTCGTCCGGGTCCTCCGCCAGCTCCCGCGCCATGCGGCTCACGACCCCGTCGACCTGTCCGGCGAACCCGTAGATGATCCCGGACTGCATCGCCTCGACCGTGTTCTTGCCGATCACGCTCCGCGGCCGGGCCACCTCGATCTTCCGCAGCTGTGCACCCCGCACGCCGAGCGCCTCGACGGAGATCTCGATACCGGGCGCGATGACGCCGCCGATGTACTCCCCGCGCGCGGAGACGGCGTCGAACGTCGTGGCCGTACCGAAGTCCACGACGATCGCCGGGCCGCCGTACAGCTCGACCGCCGCCACCGCATTGATGATGCGGTCGGCGCCGACCTCCTTGGGGTTGTCGGTCAGGATCGGCACGCCCGTCTTCACGCCCGGCTCCACCAGCACCGCGGGCACGTCGCCGTAGTACCGGCGCGTCACCTCACGCAGCTCGTGCAGCACGGACGGCACGGTCGCGCAGATCGCGATCCCGTCGATGCCGTCGCCCAGTTCGTCGCCGAGCAGCGGGTGCATGCCCATCAGGCCCTGCAGCAGCACCGCCAGCTCGTCCGCCGTGCGGCGCGCGTCGGTGGAGATGCGCCAGTGCTCGACGATGTCGTCCCCGTCGAAGAGACCCAGGACGGTGTGCGTGTTCCCTACGTCGATCGTCAGCAGCATGGCCGGTACCTACTCCGCCGCTCGCAGGTCGAGGCCGATGTCGAGGATCGGCGAGGAGTGGGTCAGGGCTCCTACGGCGAGGTAGTCGACCCCGGTGTCGGCGTACGCCTTCGCGTTCTCCAGGGTGAGCCGGCCCGACGCCTCCAGGGCTGCACGGCCGTGCACGAGGGCCACCGCCTCCTCGCACTCGCCGGGCGTGAAGTTGTCCAGGAGGATCAGGTCGGCGCCGGCGTCCACGACCTCGCGCAGCTGGTGCAGCGTGTCGACCTCGACCTCGATCGGGACGTCCGGGAAGGCCTCCCGTACGGCCTTGAAGGCCTGCGCGACACCGCCCGCGGCGACCACGTGGTTGTCCTTGACCAGGGCCGCGTCCGACAGCGACATGCGGTGGTTGACGCCGCCGCCGCAGCGGACCGCGTACTTCTCCAGGGAGCGCAGCCCAGGCGTCGTCTTGCGGGTGTCACGCACGCGTGCCTTCGTGCCCTCGAGAAGGTCCGTCCACGCGCGCGTGGCGGTCGCGATGCCCGACAGACGGCACACCAGGTTGAGCGCGCTGCGCTCGGCGGTGAGCAGGTCACGGGTGCGCGTGGTGACCGACAGGAGCTTCTGCCCGGCCGCCACCCGGTCGCCGTCCTCGACGTGCCGCTCGACCTCGAACTCGTCCGTGCAGACCACCGAGATCACCGCTTCGGCGACCCTGAGGCCGGCCACGACGCCCGCCTCGCGCGCGGTGAAGTCGGCGGTGGCGACGGCCTCCTCGGGGATGGTCGCGACGGTCGTCACGTCCACACCGTGGTCGAGGTCCTCCTGGATGGCGAGATTGGCGATGTCCTCGACCTCCACGGGGTCGAGTCCGGCGTCGGCCAGGAGCTGCGCGAGCGCGGGGTCGAGCCCGCACTCCAGGTACTCCGCGTCGGCTTCAGCGCCACAGGCACAGCCGTCGCCGCAGCCTCCGGTCGAGGCGAGGGGAAGGTCGGGGGTGCTCACTTCTGTCACTGCTCCTGGGGACGGTGCTGCTGCCGGGTCGGGGGGAAGTCTGGGGTGTCCGTGGTGTGTACGGCCAGCGTCCGGTCGGGATTGAGCCGTACGACGATGTGGCGCCGCCACGCGGTGTCGTCGCGCTCGGCGCGGTCCTCGCGCCAGTGGCAGCCGCGGGTCTCCTCGCGCAGCAGGGCGGCGGCGACCAGGACGCGGGCCACGCACAGGAGGTTGGTGGCCTCCCAGGTGTCGACGCCGGGCTCGGACGTCTTGCCGTTCTCGTCGAGGGCGTCGCGGGCCTCGGTGTGCAGCTGCTGGAGCTGTTCGGCGGCCTTGGCCAGGGAGTCGCCGGAGCGCAGGACGCCCGCTCCGTCCGTCATGATCCGCTGGATCGCGAAACGGTCCTCGGGGGCGAGGAGCGGGTGCGCGGGCACCTCGGGGTGCTCGACCGGTTCGGGCACGCGCGCGTGGAGACCGTTCTCCGCGTGCGCGGCGACGATGTCCTCCGCGATGCGCTCGGCGTAGACGAGGCCTTCGAGGAGCGAGTTGGAGGCGAGGCGGTTGGCGCCGTGCACGCCGGTGCAGGCGACCTCTCCGCACGCGTACAGGCCGGGGACGGTCGTGCGGCCCTGGGAGTCCGTGCGGACGCCGCCGGAGGCGTAGTGGGCCGCCGGGGCGATCGGGATGGGATCGGTGACCGGGTCGATGCCGTGGGCGCGGCAGGCGGCGAGGATCGTCGGGAAGCGGTGCTCCCACATGTCGGCGCCGAAGTGCCGGGCGTCCAGGAACATGTGCCCGGCGTCCTGCTCCTGCATGCGGCGCATGATGCCCTTGGCGACGATGTCCCGGGGGGCGAGCTCGGCCAGTTCGTGCCGGCCCAGCATGAAGCGCACGCCGTCGGCGTCGACCAGGTGCGCGCCCTCGCCCCGCACGGCCTCGGAGACCAGGGGCTGCTGGCCCTCCGCGCCGGCGCCCAGGAACAACACCGTGGGGTGGAACTGCACGAACTCCAGGTCGGAGACCTCCGCGCCCGCGCGCAGGGCGAGCGCCACGCCGTCGCCGGTGGACACCGAGGGGTTGGTGGTCGCGGAGAACACCTGGCCCATGCCGCCGGTCGCGAGGACGACCGAGGGGGCGTGCACGGCGCCCACGCCGTCGTGCTGGCCCTCGCCCATGACGTGCAGGCTCACGCCCGCCGTGCGGCCGTCGGGATCCGTCAGCAGGTCCAGCACGAGCGCGTTCTCGATCATGCGCACACCACGCGCTCGTGCCGCCTCGACGAGCGCCCGGGAGATCTCCGCGCCGGTCGCGTCGCCACCGGCGTGCGCGATGCGCCGGCGGTGGTGGCCGCCCTCGCGGGTGAGCTGCAGGTCGCCCTCTTCGGACTCGTCGAAGTGCGCGCCGGTCGCGATGAGGCGGCGCACGGCGTCCGGGCCCTCGGTGACGAGGATGCGTACGGCGGCCTCGTCGCACAGGCCTGCGCCCGCCACCAGGGTGTCGTCCAGGTGCTGTTCGGGGGTGTCGCCCTCGCCGAGGGCGGCGGCGATGCCGCCCTGCGCCCAGCGGGTGGAGCCGTCGTCGAGGCGGGCCTTGGTGACCACGACCGTCTTCAGGCCGGCGGCCTCGCAGCGCAGGGCGGCGGTGAGGCCGGCGACGCCGGAGCCGACGACCACCACGTCCGCGGCGATGGACCACCCGGGGGCGGGCGCGTGCAGTCGTATGCCTGTGCTGGTCACGAGGCGGCTCCGGGGGTTCCGAATACGAGTGGGATGTTGTCGATCAGGCGGGTCGTCCCGACCCTGGCGGCGACGGCGAGGACGGCCTCGCCGGTGAAGTCGTCGTCGATCTCGGTGAAGTCGGACGGGTCGACGAGGGCCAGATAGTCCAGTTCGAGCGGCGGCGACAGCCGCGCTGCATCGTCGAGGATCAGCCGGGCGGCCGCGCGGACGGCCGTCGGGGCACCCGGGAGTGCCTTCGCGACGGCGTGCGCGTCGGCGGCCGCGCGGGACTCCCCTATGGCGCTGAGCGCCTCGGCGCGCGCGTGCGTGGCGGGCACTTCGCGGGCCCGTGCGCGCAGCGCCTCCTGGGCCGCGTGCCGGTCGCTGCCCGCGAACAGCGCGCGGGAGAGGCTGAGCGCCGTGCGCCGCTGTTCGGGCGAGAGGTAGCGGTTGCGGCTGGAGAGGGCGAGGCCGTCCTCCTCGCGCACGGTGGGCACGCCGACGATCTCCACGCCGAAGTTCAGGTCCCGCACCATGCGGCGGATCAGGGCGAGCTGCTGGGCGTCCTTCTGGCCGTAAAGGGCGAGGTCGGGGCGGGTGAGGTGCAGCAGCTTGGCGACGACGGTGAGCATGCCGTCGAAGTGGCCGGGCCTCGATGCGCCCTCCAGACGCGTCCCCATGGGGCCCGCGGTGATGCGGACCTGGGGTTCGCCGCCGGGGTAGACCTCGTCCACGGAGGGCGCGAACACGGCGTCCGCGCCGGACAGTTCGGCGAGCTTGAGGTCGGTGTCCAGGGTGCGCGGGTAGCGGTCGAGGTCCTCGCCCGCGCCGAACTGCAGGGGGTTCACGAAGACGGTGACGACGACCTCGCCGTCCGGCCCGGCGAGCTCGCGCGCGGTGCGGATCAGCGTCGCGTGGCCCTCGTGCAGGGCGCCCATGGTCATCACCACGGCGCGGCGGCCGGTACGCGTGCGTGCGTGCAGTTCGTCGGCGGTGCGCAGCAGCGTGGTGGTCATCGGGCGTCTCCCTCGGCGCCGTTGGTCCCGGTGGCGAGTACCCCGAGGAGGTCCTCGGCGAGCTCCGGCTTCAGCAGCCCGTGGGCGAGCGCGCGGTCGGCGGTCGCGCGGGCCATCGCCAGATAGCCGGCGACGGTCTGCGGGGCGTACTTGCGCAGCTCTGCGACGTGCGCGGCGACCGTGCCGGCGTCCCCGCGCGCGACGGGGCCGGTCAGGGCCGCGTCGCCGGAGCGCAGGGCGTTGTCGAGGGCGGCGCCGAGCAGCGGGCCGAGCATCCGGTCGGGGGCCGCGACGCCTGCCTCGCGCAGCAGCTCCATGGCCTGGGCGACCAGCGTGACCAGGTGGTTCGCGCCGAGCGCGAGCGCCGCGTGGTACAGCGGGCGCATCTCCTCGGCGATCCACTCCGGTTCGCCGCCCATCTCGATCACGAGGGCCTCGGCGGCCAGCCGCAGCTGCTCGGGCGCCGTGACCCCGAAGGAGCACCCGGCGAGGCGCTGGACGTCCACATGCGTGCCCGTGAACGTCATCGCCGGATGCAGGGCCAGCGGCAGCGCACCCGCGCGCAGGGCGGGATCCAGGACCTTGGCGCCGTACCGCCCGGAGGTGTGCACGAGCAGCTGCCCCGGCCGTACGGCACCGGTCTCGGCGAGCCCCTCCACCAGGGCGGGCAGGGTGTCGTCCGGGACGGTCAGCAGGACCAGGTCGGCGCGCTCCAGGACCTCGGCGGGCGGCACCATCGGCACGTCGGGGAGCATCTCCGCGGCGCGCCTCCTGGAGGCGTCGGAGACTCCGGAGACGGCCACCGGACGGTGCCCGGCGAGCTGGAGGGAGGCGGCCAGCGCGGGGCCCACACGACCGGCGCCGACGACGCCTACGGTGAGCCGCGCGGGGCGGTCCCTGGGGTCTGGCTGTTGGCTTGTACTCACGCGACGGCGGCCTTCCCGTTCCAGTCCGCTCCGGGTACCGGACGATTTCTCGTCATGTTAACGCGATCGGTTCGAAGGGCGTCCGGTTGTCCACAGGCTGTGGGTTACGCCACGGCGCCGGCGCAGGGGAAAGCCTGTGGAAATCCGAGTGCTCGCCCGGACCCGCGCCAGGCATGATCCGAGGCATGAGCGATGCGGCGCAGCAGGTCGAGCGGCACTCCGACCCGACATCGGACGAAGACCAGATATCAGACGAAGAGCGGCGCAAGCGACGCCGCAAGCGACGCATCGGCGCACACCGGAGCGCGGAGCGCGTCCTCGCACGCCCCGGTTTCCTCGGCACGCTCCGGGGCGCCTGGCGCTGCTGGACGGCGCGCAGGATCTGTACGACCTGGACGAGCCGGCGGACATGTACGGCAACGGCGTCGTCGAGGCCCTGGAGGAGAAGGTCACCGGACTGCTCGGCAAGGAGGCCGCCGCGTTCTTCCCGACGGGCACGATGGCCCAGCAGGTGGCGCTGCGCTGCTGGGCGGGCCGCACCGGCAACCCCACCGTCGCCCTGCACGCCCTGGCCCACCCCGAGGTGCACGAGCGGAACGCGTTCAGCCAGGTCAGCGGGTTGCGTCCGGTCCGGGTGACGAGCGGGCCCAAGCTGCCGACCGCCGACGAGGTACGCGACTTCGAGGAGCCCTTCGGGGCGTTGATGCTCGAACTGCCCCTCAGGGACGCCGGTTTCGTGCTGCCGTCCTGGGAGGAACTCACCGAGGTCGTGGCGGCCGCCCGCGAAAGGGACGCAGTCGTGCACTTCGACGGCGCACGCCTTTGGGAGTCCACCCTCCACTTCGGCCGCCCCCTGGACGAGATCGCGGACCTCGCGGACAGCGTCTATGTGTCCTTCTACAAGTCCCTCGACGGTTTCGGCGGCGCCGCACTGGCGGGCCCGAAGACCCTGGTCGACGAGGCGAAGACCTGGCGGCACCGCTACGGCGGCCAGATCTTCCAGCAGTTCCCGACGGTGCTGTCGGCCCTCGCCGGGCTGGAGCGCGAGCTGCCCCGGCTGCCCGGGTACGTCGCCCACGCGCGCGTGGTGGCCGATGCGCTGCGCGAGGGGTTCGCGGCGGCCGGGGTGCCCTGGATGCGCGTCCACCCCGAGGTGCCGCACACCAACGAGTTCCAGGTCTGGCTGCCGTACGACCCCGACGTCCTCGCGGAGGCCGCCGTCCGGCACGCAGAGGAGACGGGCACCCTCCTGTTCGCGGACGCCTGGGACCCGAAGGGCCCGGGTCTGGCCGTCACCGAGGTGTACG
This sequence comes from Streptomyces sp. NRRL S-646, assembly GCF_000720765.1. Classification (GTDB taxonomy): domain Bacteria; phylum Actinomycetota; class Actinomycetes; order Streptomycetales; family Streptomycetaceae; genus Streptomyces. The sequence continues at coordinate 363,282 of NZ_JODC01000013.1, read as the reverse complement.
TCCGGGCCGCGGGCCTGGAGTGGACGGCCGACGACGTGAAGACGGCGGTCGCCGGGTTCGTGTCCCGGCTCACCGAGGAGGCCGGCAAGGCGTAAGCGGGCCTTACGGCGGGGGACTTCAGCAAGTAGAGCGCCGTCGCAGATGCAGCCACCGGCCCAGGGCCTGCCGTATCCGCCCGTGGGCCGGACGCCCGGCGACGACCGCACGGAACTGCCGGTGGTCGCGCACCTCACGGACGACCTGCCAGTCCTCGGCCCCGGGCGCGGGCGGGTCCGGCTCGCCCAGCTTCCGGGCCCGGTAGGTGTCGAGGAGGTACTGCTGCGTGATGCTCATGTCTGTTCGCCTTCGCGGGACGTGGAGACGGGAATTCGTGGGCTCCGCGGCTGCCCCGGTGCTCCCAGGCTGCGCCGCATCGGCCGTGAAGTCGCGTCGATTGACGGCCGCCGTCAATCGGCGCCGGCGTTGTCAGTGGCGGGGTGCACCATGAGGTCATGAGCGTGCACATCGACATCACGGGGCTGCGGCCGGAGAGGGTCGCCGTCGTCCCCTCACCCCTGGCCGAGCTCGGCATGGCGCTGCACGCGCTGTCCGAGCCGGGGCACCATCCCGGCCTGCAGGGCTGGGTGACGGGGGTGACGGCCCGGCTCGACTCCCACCTCGCCGACCGGATGTGCGAGGCCGACTTCCTGTGGCGGACGACGTTCTCGGACCTGTTCCTGCCGTACGCGGGCATCCCGGGCGGCGCCGCACTCCCCGGGGCCACGCTCGCCGAGGAGCTGGACCTGCTGGACAAGCTGACGGACGAGCAGTTCGTGGACGCGGCCCTGGAGTTCAGCTGCGCGATGCCCTACGGCGACGGGCCGAGCCCCCTCGTCGACGCCGGGCTGCGCCGACGCGCCCTGGAGCTGGCCGCCGCGCGGGGGCCGGGGCAGGTGCGGTTCAGCGAGCTGCTGCTGACCGATCCGCCCAGGATCCGGGGCTGGCTGCGCCAGTTCCTCCAGGACTGCGACGAGGCGTTCTTCGCGGAGGCCTGGTCCCGGCTGCGCCACCAGCTCACGGCGGACGCCCGCCACAAGACCGACCTCCTGCGCCGCAAGGGCCTGGCGGAAGCGCTGGCCGCGGTGTCCCCGGTGATCACGCTGGACGTGGCGGCCGAACGGATCACGGTCGACAAACTGAGCGTCGGCCGTACGGCCACGCTGGACGGCGGCCTCCTCCTCGTACCGACCAGCTTCGGCTGGCCCCACCTGTCCGTCCTGTACCGGCACGGCTGGCAGCCGGTGCTGCACTACCCGGTCGGCTCCCCCGAACTCGCCGCTCCGCCCTCCGTCGAGCAGCTGGCCCTGCGCATGACGGCCCTGTCCCACCCCGTCCGGATGCGCATCTGCCGCTATCTGGCCCGCAGCGCCTACACCACGAGCGAGCTGGCGCAGACGCAGGGCATGACGGCCCCGGAGATATCCCGGCACCTGAGCGTCCTGAAGAAGGCGGGCCTGGTCACCACGCGCCGCCGCGGCCGGTACGTCCAGCACCAGCTGGACATAGCGGTGGTGGCCCGGCTCGGCAGCGACTTCCTGGAAGGGATACTCCGCTAGGGCCTGTCGTTTGGATCAGGTCGGCTGTAGGGAACGGTGCCTTGAAGCCGCCCCGAGCGGGGTCATGGGGGTCCCCCCGCTCGAGCGAAGCCGAGAGTGGGGGAGTCGGCAACCGACGACAACGCCGCTGGGCGTCCCCCCACGCCCTTAAGGCAGTGGGGGAGTCCGTGCCAGACCCCGCGACGCCGAGCTGATCCAAACGAGAGGCCCTGGGGCCCGTACGGGCCGTCAGCCGTGCCCGCCCGCGCGCACCAGACCCGTCTCGTACGCCAGGACCACCACCTGCACCCGGTCCCGGAGCCCCAACTTGGTCAGGATGCGGCCCACATGGGTCTTCACGGTCGCCTCGGACAGCACCAGCCGGGCCGCGATCTCGCCGTTGGACAGGCCCTGCGCGACCAGGATCATGACCTCGCGCTCGCGTTCGGTGAGCCGCTCCAGCTCCTTGTGCCGGGGCTCCTTCCCGACGCTCGGCAGCATCGGCGCGAACCGGTCGAGCAGACGGCGCGTGGTCGACGGGGCAACCACCGCGTCGCCGCTGTGCACGGAGCGGATGGCGGTCAGGAGTTCGCCCGGCGGCACGTCCTTGAGCATGAAGCCGGAGGCGCCCGCCTTCAGCCCCGAGAAGGCGTACTCGTCGAGGTCGAAGGTGGTCAGGATCAGCACCTTCGGCGGCTCGGGCTCCGAGCAGATGCGGCGGGTGGTCTCCACGCCGTCCAGCTTCGGCATGCGGACGTCCATGAGCACCACGTCGACGGCGGTCGAGCGCAGCACCTGGAGGGCCTCGACGCCGTCCCCCGCCTCCGCGACGACCTCCATGTCCGGCTGGGCGGCGAGCACCATCCGGAACCCGGTGCGCAGCAGCACCTGGTCGTCGACGAGCATCACGCGGATCGTCATCGGGACCTCTTCCGTTCTCTTCCGTTGCGGCGGTTTCCGTTTGCGGGGTTGCTGTCTGCGGATCGTGACAGGTGTCAACGCGGGACGTACGTAGGCGTCAGTGTGCGGGTTTCAGCGGGAGCAGCGCACTGATCCGGAATCCGCCGCCGGGGCGCGGCCCCGCGTCCAGGGTGCCGCCGACCATACCGACCCGTTCGCGCATGCCGATCAGGCCGTGGCCCTGTCCGTCGGCGCCGCCCTCCTCATACAGCTCGTGCGGGGCGCCCTTGCCGTCGTCCTCGACGAGCAGGCCGAGGCCGTCGTCGAAGTAGACCAGCCGCACGCTGGCGCCCGCGTTCGGCCCGCCGTGCTTGCGCGTGTTGGTCAGCGCCTCCTGCACGATGCGGTACGCGGTGAGCTCGACGCCGCTGGGCAGCGGGCGCGGGGTGCCCTCGACCTTGAAGTCGACGGGCAGGCCGGAGGTGCGGCACTGCTCGATCAGCTCGTCGATCTGGTCGACGTCGGGCTGCGGAACGTACTCGCCGACCTCCTGGTGCTCGCCGGTGCGCAGCACGCCAAGCAGGCGGCGCATCTCGGCGAGGGCCTGGCGGCCGGTGGAGGAGATGGTCTCCAGGGCCTTCTTGGCCTGGTCGGGCGCGGCGTCCAGGACATAGGCGGCGCCGTCGGCCTGCACCACCATCACCGACACGTTGTGCGCGACGACGTCGTGCAACTCGCGGGCGATCCGGGCGCGTTCGGCCGCGACCGCGACCTTGGACTGCGCCTCCCGCTCCTTCTCCAGCCGGGCGGCGCGCTCCTCCAGCTGCGCGAAGTAGGCGCGGCGGGTGCGGATGGAGTCCCCGAGCACCCAGGCGAGCGCGAAAGGCACGGTCAGGAAGACCGCCTTCGCGGCATTGCCCAGGGCGCTCCCGTCCAGCGGCCAGCGCATCTGCGCCATCGGCGCCGCACACAGCCCCACGGCCAGCGCGAGCCAGGAGGCCCATCGGGGAGATGTCGCGGCCACTGTGTAGACGATCACCAGCATGGCGAAGTCGGCGGCCATCGTCTGGACGTTCAGCACCAGCTGCGCCACGCCGAGCCCGATCGTCAGCAGCAGCATCTTCTCCGGCATGCGCCGGCGCAGCGCGATCACCAGGCACAGCAGAAACGCGATCGGAACGATCAGCGCCGGGGAGTCGGTGCCCCGGACCGCCGAACTGGCGGTTCCGCTCAGCAGCGAGATCCCGAACAGGAAGACGGCCCAGAAGGTGTCGACCCCTGTCGGGTGTCTGCGGAGGAAGTCATAGAGGCGCTGCACGTAACCCAGCGTAGGGAAGCCAGATGCGTGCAGGGGTCAACCGGAGGACCGATCCGCGCCCGGCGCACATACTCCCCAAGGTGGAGGCCCCCCTCTCCTGCGCGCTTAGCCTGTCCCGGTGACGGAAGTGACATCGGGCCGGTGGCAGGGCTGGCGGGCGGCGGCCGAGGCCGCGCTGTACGGGCCGGGCGGCTTCTATCGCAGGCCGGAGGGTCCGGCCGGCCACTTCCGTACGTCCGTGCACGCGTCCCCCCTGTTCGCCGAGGCCGTGGCCCGGCTGCTGTGCAGGGTCGACGAGGCTCTGGACCGGCCCGGCGCGCTGGCCTTCGTCGACATGGCGGCGGGCCGGGGTGAGCTGGTCGGCGGCGTGCTGACCGCACTGCCCGCCGAGGTGGCGGCACGCACGCGTGCGTACGCCGTCGAGATCGCCGATCGCCCGGCGGGCCTCGACGACCGGATCGAGTGGCTCACCGAGCCGCCACAGCAGGTCACCGGGCTGCTGTTCGCCAACGAGTGGCTGGACAACGTGCCGCTGGACGTCGCCGAGGTGGACTCGGCGGGCGTACCGCGGCGGGTGCTCGTCCGGCAGGACGGGACCGAACGGCTCGGGGAACCGGTCGGCGGTGCGGAAGCGGAGTGGCTCGCCCGGTGGTGGCCGCTGCCGGCCGAGGAGGGGCTGCGGGCCGAGATCGGGCTCCCCCGGGACGAGGCCTGGGCGGCCGCGGTCTCCTCACTCGACCGGGGGCTCGCGGTCGCCGTCGACTACGCGCACACCCTGGATGCGCGCCCCCCGTTCGGCACCCTCACCGGCTTCCGCGCCGGGCGCGAGACGGCGCCCGTGCCGGACGGGTCGTGCGACATCACGGCACATGTCGCCCTGGACGCGTGCGCGGCGCACGGCACGGCGCGGGCATTCTCCAGCCCGCGCCTCCTGCCGCAGCGCGATGCCTTGCGCGCCCTGGGCATCGCAGGCGCACGCCCCCCGCTTTCACTCGCGTCCACCCAGCCCGCCGCATACGTACGAGCCCTCGCGAGCGCCGGTGAAGCCGCCGAACTCACCGCACCGGGCGGCCTCGGCGACTTCGGCTGGCTGCTGCAGCCGGTGGGAATTCCGGACGCACTCCTCGGCTGACCGCGCAGCCACGGCTGCCCGGCCCGCTACTTGTCGATGTCCCCGACCACGAAGAACAGCGACCCCAGGATCGCCACCATGTCCGCGACCAGCGTTCCCGGCAGGAGTTCCACGAGCGCCTGGATGTTGTTGTACGAGGCCGAGCGCAGCTTCAGCCGGTACGGGGTCTTCTCGCCCTTGCTGACGAGGTAGTAGCCGTTGATCCCGAGCGGGTTCTCGGTCCACGCGTACGTGTGCCCCTCGGGCGCCTTCAGGACCTTGGGGAGCCGCTGGTTGATCGGCCCCGGCGGCAGCTCGGCGAGCCGGTCGAGGCAGGCGTCGGCGAGGTCGAGGGCGACATGGGTCTGCTCCAGGAGCACCTCGAAGCGGGCGAGACAGTCGCCCTCCTGCCGGGTGACGACCTTCAGGGTGTCCTGCAGCTCGCCGTACGCGAGATACGGCTCGTCGCGGCGCAGGTCGAAATCGACGCCCGAGGCGCGCGCGATCGGCCCGCTCACGCCGTAGGCGTGCACGGTCTCGGGCGCCAGCGCGCCCACGCCGCGCGTGCGCCCCCGGAAGATCTCGTTGCCGAGCACCAGGTCTTCGTACACGTCCATGCGCGAGCGCACGGAGGCGACGGCGGCACGCGCGCGTGCCGCCCAGCCCGCCGGCAGGTCCTCCTTGAGGCCGCCGACGCGGTTGAACATGTAGTGCATGCGGCCGCCGGAGACCTCCTCCATGACGTTCTGGAGGACCTCGCGCTCCCGGAAGGCGTAGAAGACCGGGGTGATGCCGCCGAGTTCCAGCGGGTACGAGCCCAGGAACATCAGATGGTTGAGCACCCTGTTGAGCTCGGCGAGCAGCGTGCGCGTCCACACCGCGCGCGTCGGCACCTCCATGCCGAGCATCCGCTCCACCGCGAGGACCACACCGAGCTCGTTCGAGAAGGCCGACAGCCAGTCGTGGCGGTTGGCGAGCATGATGATCTGGCGGTAGTCGCGCGCCTCGAAGAGCTTCTCCGCGCCGCGGTGCATGTACCCGATGACCGGCTCCGCGTGCACGATGCGCTCGCCGTCCAGCACCAGACGCAGCCGCAGCACGCCGTGCGTGGACGGGTGCTGCGGTCCGATGTTGAGCACCATGTCGGTGCTCTCCGCGGCGCCGCCGATACCGACCATGGTCTCCGTCGTAGGAGTCATGGACCCAGTCTCTCCTACGTACGCTGGCCCTATGGAGACGGGGAGCCCGCAGAGCACGGGGACGACGGGGGACGAGTCGGCGGAACCGGTGTGGATCGGGCTGCCGCCCGGTCTGCTGCGGATGCGCCGGCTGCTGCTGGTGGTGTGGCTGGGGCTGCTGGCCCTCGCCCTGGGTCTGCTGCTCGGGCTGTTCGCCGGGCCCGTCTGGGCGGCCTTCGCACTGCTGCCGCTCGCACTGGCGGCCTGGGGCTGGGTGCTGCTCGGCCGCAACTGGCGCTCCTGGCGGTACGCCGAGCGGGCCGACGACCTGCTGATCAGCCGGGGTGTGCTGTGGCGTGAGGAGACCGTCGTGCCGTACGGGCGGATGCAGCTGGTCGAGGTGACCTCGGGGCCCGTCGAGCGGCACTTCGGGCTCGCCAGCGTGCAGCTGCACACGGCGGCCGCGGCGACCGACGCGACCATCCCGGGCCTGGACCCGGCCGAGGCGGAGCGGCTGCGCGACCGGCTCACCGAGCTCGGCGAGGCCCGATCGGCGGGTCTGTGACCGCGCCGGGCGTCGACGACGCCGTAGCCGCGAAGGAACCCGTCACCGAGCGGCGGCTGCACCCCGTGACGCCCCTGAGGCGGGCCTGGGCGCCGGTGGCCGTGGTCATCGGGTGGGCCATGCACGATCCCGACCAGGCGCAGCAGCAGCTGACCAGGCTGACGACCACCACCCTCCTGGCAGCGCTCGCCGTCCTGGTCCCGGCCGCCTCCCTGTACGGCTTTTTGACCTGGTGGTTCACGCACTTCGCGGTGACCGAGACCGAGCTGCGGATACGGACCGGTCTGCTGTTCCGGCGCACCGCGCACATCCGGCTGGAACGCATCCAGGCCGTCGACATCACCCAGCCGCTCCTCGCGCGCGTGGCGGGCGTCGCCAAGCTCAAACTCGACGTCGTCGGCACGGACAAGAAGGACGAGCTCTCCTTCCTGGGGGAGCGCGAGGCGCGTGCGCTCCGCGCCGAACTGCTTGCACGCGCCGCCGGGTTCGCGCCCGAGACGGCGCACGAAGTCGGCGAGGCGCCGGTGCGCGAGCTGCTGCGCACGCCGCCGCGCGACCTCGCGATCTCCGTCCTGCTGACGGGCGCCACCTGGTGCTCCCTGGCGGCCGCGCTCGTCGTCCCGCCGGTGCTCTGGCTGGCCACCCACAGCGTGTGGACGGTCCTCGCGACCGGCGTGCCGCTGCTGGGCGCGGCGGGCGCGAGCAGCGCGGGGCGGTTCGTCGGCGAGTACGACTGGACGGTGGGCGAGTCACCGGACGGGCTGCGCATCGACCACGGCCTCCTCGACCGCACGCACGAGACGGTGCCACCCGGCCGGGTGCAGACCGTGCGGATCGTGGAGCCGCTGCTGTGGCGGCGGCTCGGCTGGGTGCGGGTGGAGCTGGATGTGGCCGGTTCGTCCAACTCCGTGCTGGTGCCGGTCGCTCCGCGGGCGGTCGCCGAGTCGGTCGTCGCGCGCGTGCTGCCCGGGGTGACCGTGCCGTCGGCCGAGGAGCTGTCCCGGCCGCCTCGGCGGGCCGGGCGGTGTGTGCCGATGTGGTGGCGGGGCCGGCAAATCGCCGTCACCGACACGGTGTTCGCGGCCCGGCACGGCCTGCTGCGTCGGAGCCTGGCGCTCGTACCGCACGCGAAGGTGCAGAGCGTGCGGCTGGTCCAGGGGCCCTGGAAGCGGCTGTGGCGGCTCGCCGACGTACATGTGGACACGGGAGCCGACAAGACCGTGACGGCCCGGCTGAGGGACGCCCAGGAGGCGGCGGAGCTGCTGCGGGGGCAGGCCGAGCGGTCACGGACGGGACGGCGGGACGCGCTGCCGGACCGGTGGATGGCGCCGTAGGGCGATGACCCGGCGGCGCCGCGAAAGCCGGCGCCCGGGAATCCGGAAGCCCGGGAAGCGAGGATCCCGGGCAAGCGAGAGCCCCGGGCCGTCCGAAACCGCCCGGGGCCGTCAGGAGACCGAAGGTCTCAGGAAACCGCGCTCCGCAGCCCCTGCACGTCGATCTGCTCGGTCTCGTCGTGCGCCGTCAGGTCGATGACCTGGCCGACACCGGAGGCCGCCTCGTCGGCAGGCTTGAACCCCGCCTCCGCCTCGGCCTTGTGGACGGCGAGCGCCTCCTGGCCGACCACATCGGCGAGGTCCTCGTTCTGCACGGCCTGCAGGGCGTCCTGCGCCCCCTCCGCCTTCGTACCGAAGAAGTCGAATCCGCCCTCGACCGTCGGACGCCGCACGGGCGCGGCCGGTACGACGGCCACCGCGGTCGGTGCGACGAAGTGACCGGCGGGCTGCTGCACGGGCTGGGCGCCCGGGACGTGCCTGGCCAAAGTGGTGGCGGCCGCGCGCTCATGCCCGTCGACCGCCTGGGGCTGCCCCTGCGACTCATCCTCCTGGGCCGCGGCCTCGGCCTCACCGGTGGCGACCTCGGTCGCGGTGGCGGCGGGCTCGGCGGCGGCGGGCTCGGTCGACTGAGCTGCCGCCGGGTCCGAACCGGCCTTCACCGTCACTGGCTCGCCCTTCGGCAGGACGTCCTTTGAAGGCTCGTCACCCTTGGGGGAGCCGCCGCCCTTGGGGAAATCGTCGTCCTCGGGGTCGGTGTCGTCCTCGGCCTCGGCGCCAGCGGCGTCCTGCGAGTCCGCTTCACCGTCCGGGCCGCCGTCGTCCTTCGGAGAACCGTCACCGTCCTCGTCGAACTTCGTCAGTGCCACCTTCGCCCGCAGGAACAGCTTGGAGCCCTCCGGGGAGAAGATCGCCGGCGCCGCCGGCTCGTCGGCGATGCCCTCGGAGAGGTCCGCCGAGGCAGCCACAGCCTCGGTCTCCTCCACCAGGGGATCCGTCTCCGCAGCCGCCGCGTCGGCCACCGGCACGGGCGGCAGCGCACGGGCCGGTGCCCCGGCCTCTATCTCGAGCAGGCGGCGGCCCTCCAGGGCGCTCGCACGCTCGGTCTCGGCGGTGGCGTACCGCCGCAGCAGCGCCGCGTGTTCGTTGCGCAGTCCCGCCAGTTCGGCGCGCTTCGCGCGCAGCCGCTGCTCCAGCTTGGCGCGCAGCTCGCGCGACTCCTCGAGGTCGGTCTCCAGCTCGGCGACCCGCTCCTCGTGCCGCCACTCGTCGCTCGCACGCGCGCGCGTGAGATCGGCGACCTGCTTGCCGGCCTGGGTGTCCCAACGGCGCATGACGGCCGCACCGACGACCGCCGTCGCCGCGGCGGCCGCGGCTATCACACGGAGCACGGCCTGTTGTGAGAACACCCACGGACCGAAGGCACAGACGAAAGAGACGCCTGCGATCGCCGACGGTGGCAGCAGTCTGTGCAAGGGCGGGGAATGGCGGTGACGTCCACGTGGCATGGCCAGAAACTTACCGCGCGTAGGCGAGTGTTGGTGCCCCGCCCCGCAAAAACACAGCCATACCGAAACGTTCACAGGGCATCAGGAATAGGCCTTTGCCGAATTCAGCAAGATCATCACCTCTGGGAACCCTGGTCACCGGTCGCTCAGCCGCCCGCTGATCCACTGCAGCGTCGCGGGAATCTCCCGCCGCCAGGTGTTGAAGTTGTGGCCGCCGCTGTCAAGGATGATCGACGAGATCCGCGTCAGGTTCGTGGCCCGCACACCCTCTATGAACTTCAGTGTCGCCTTGTAGTTGGATTCCCCGATCTTGCTGCTGGTGACGAGCAGTGAAGTGTCCGGGGAAGGCAGGTGCTTGATGCACCACCACAGGTCCGCGCGGTTGCGCAGCCGCTTGTCACCGTGGAAGAGATCGCCCGTGGTGGGGTCGATCGGCGCCTTGTAGTACGGCGACAGACCCGCCGCTGCGGCATACACCCGGGGGTGGTGCATGGCGAGCTTCAGCGCGCAGTAGCCGCCCGTGGAATCGCCGATGATGCCCCAGCTGCCCGGCTTTTTGCCCACTCGGTAGTGCGCGAGTACGGCATCGGGCAGGTCCTTGGCGAAGAACGTCTCCGTCTTCGGACCGCCCGGGATGTCCACGCATTCCGTGTCCCGCGGCGGCGCCACCGTCGGCCGCAGCATCACCAGGATCATCGGCTGCATACGGCCGTTCTTCGCAAGGCCCTGGGCCGTACTCGGATAGTGCAGTTTGTCCACGAGCGCCTGCGCGGTGCCCGGATATCCGGTGAGGACGACGGCGGCGGGGAACGTACGCGTGCGGTACTGCGGCTGGAAGTACTCCGGCGGCAGATACACATACGCGGGCGTGGCGATGTTCGTCGTACGGCCGACGATGTCGACCTTCTGGATCTGACCGCCGGCCTGCGGCTGGGAACCGCCGGCTCCACGTACGCGTGCCGTGTCGATCACCTGCAGCGGGCCGCCGGAGCCTCCGAGCGCCGTGTGGTTCACGACCACACCCTGGGCCTTCTCCTGGCCGAACAGGTCCGCCCAGCTGGCGTAGAACCCGAAGGCCTGGTTGGCGGCGAGGCCGACCGACAGGAAGAGGGCGAGCTGGGTGCCGAACAGCAGCCCGACGCGTCCGCTGACGGCCCGCCAGTTGCGCCGTGCCAGGCGGGGCCACAGCCACACCGTGCCCACGAACAGCAGTACGGCGAACATCACTGCCAGCAGCAGCACTTTGTTGCTCGTAAGACCCATGACCTGCTTCCTGCCTGCGGTTTCCACCCGGATCCCGCATACCTTCGCGAGAGCTTGTCCGGGACTTTCCTCGGCCTTTGGACCGGCTTTGAGGAGAGGTTGGAACCTTGCTCCCCGAGACACCGTCCTAGAGGGCGCAATGTCGCCGGATGCCCGAATCGGGCCCGGATCCAAGGTCTCTCGCAGAACTACGGGATGCGATGTCTGTCAGGACAGATGAGGAAATGTCGGGTGGGGTTCCCACCCGATCACGCAGCGCGCGGCGCGTATTCCGTGGTCCGCGCCCCGAGGCCGTCCCCGTCCTCGTCGCCAGAGCCTGCGCACTCGTGGGCGCTCTGGACATCGCCGCGGGCGTCTTCCCGCGCTTCAGGCACAGCCGTATGCACACGATCGCCGAAGTGCTGCCCGGGTCGTTCGGCCCGTTCGCGGCCGCGCTCTCGCTCAGCGCCGGCATCCTGCTGCTGCTGCTCGCACACGGCCTGAGGCGCGGCAAACGCCGGGCGTGGCGCGCCGCGGTGGCGCTGCTGCCGGCGGGCGCGGTGGCGCAGTTCACATACCGGCACTCCATCATCGGAGTGATCATCTCGCTGGCGCTGCTCGCACCGCTGCTGCGACACCGTGATCAGTTCCGAGCGCTTCCCGATCCGCGCAGCAGGTGGCGTGCGCTCGCGAACTTCGTCCTCATGGGCGCCGGTTCCCTCGCCCTGGGGCTGGTCATCGTCAGCGCCCACCCGAAGACCCTCGTCGGCGACCCGAGCCTGGCCGATCGCATCACCCATGTCCTCTACGGCCTGTTCGGCTTCGAGGGCCCGGTCGACTACCAGGGCAACACCTCCTGGACCGTCGGCTTCTCACTGGGCGCGCTCGGCCTGCTGACGGCGGTCACCACGATCTACCTCGCCTTCCGGCCCGAACACCCGGCCGCGCGTCTGACGGAGGAGGACGAGACCCGGCTGCGCGCCCTCCTGGAGAAGCACGGCCGCCGCGACTCCCTCGGCCACTTCGCGCTGCGCCGCGACAAGGCGGTCGTCTTCTCGCCCAGCGGCAAGGCGGCGGTGACGTACCGCGTCGTGTCCGGCGTGATGCTCGCCAGCGGCGACCCCATCGGCGACGTCGAGGCCTGGCCCGGCGCCATCGAGCGCTTCATGGACGAGGCGCGCGCGCACTCCTGGACCCCGGCCGTCATGGGCTGCTCGGAGACGGGAGGCGAGGTGTGGACCCGCGAGACCGGCCTCGACGCCCTGGAACTGGGCGACGAGGCGGTGGTGGACGTAGCGGATTTCTCCCTCGCCGGCCGCGCGATGCGCAACGTGCGCCAGATGGTCAAGCGCATCGAGCGCGCCGGTTACGAAACCCGGGTACGACGTGTACGTGACCTCGGTGAGGCGGAGCTGGAGCGGATCCGCAACGCCGCCGAGGACTGGCGCGGCACCGACACCGAGCGCGGGTTCTCCATGGCGCTGGGCCGCATCGGCGACGCCGCCGACGGCGACTGCCTGATCGCCACCGCCCACAAGGCGGACGACCAGCCCGGCGAGTACGGCGACCTGAAGGCGATCCTGCACTTCGTCCCCTGGGGCACCGACGGCGCCTCCCTCGATCTGATGCGCCGCGACCGTTCGGCCGACCCCGGCATGAACGAACTGCTCATCGTCGCGGCCCTCCAGGCGGCACCGAAACTCGGCATCACGCGCATGTCGCTCAACTTCGCGATGTTCCGCTCGGCACTCGCGCGTGGCGAGAAGATCGGCGCGGGCCCGGTGCTGCGCGCCTGGCGCGGGCTGCTGGTCTTCCTCTCCCGCTGGTTCCAGATCGAGTCCCTGTACAAGTTCAACGCGAAGTTCCAGCCGCGCTGGGAGCCCCGTTTCGTCGTCTACCGGGCATCGGCCGACCTGCCGCGCATCGGCTTCGCCGCCATGCAGGCGGAGGGCTTCGTCAACCTCGCCCTGCCGCTGCCGCGCTTCCTGCGCCGCCGCAGGCCCGCCCCGCGCGTGTGCACGCACGCCGTCGCGGAGCGCGACGTACGCGCGGCATGACCGCCTGACCGGGACACCGGACGCCGGACGCTGTGAGAAGAACAGGCCCGGACGGAAACTCCCCTCCTACAGGGGGCTTCCGTCCGGGCCGTGGCGTCTCCCGGCCACGGCCGGGGCCTACGCTGAACGTATGAGCAAGCAGAGCGGACGCGGGCGCGTCGCGGGCCTTCCGGAGTGGGACCGCTGCGCGGTCATGGGGGTGGTGAACGTCACGCCCGACTCCTTCTCCGACGGCGGCCGCTTCTTCGACACCACGAGCGCCGTCAAACACGGCCTCGACCTGGTCGCCGAGGGCGCGGACCTGGTCGACGTCGGCGGCGAGTCCACCCGGCCCGGCGCCACCCGCGTCGACGAGGCCGAGGAGCTCAAGCGCGTCATCCCCGTCGTCCGCGGCCTCGCCTCCGAGGGCGCCACCGTCTCCGTCGACACCATGCGCGCCTCCGTGGCCGAACGGGCCCTCGCCGCCGGCGCCGCCCTCGTCAACGACGTCAGCGGCGGCCTCGCCGACCCGGCGATGATCCCGGTGGTGGCAGCCGCCGGCGCCCCCTTCGTCGTCATGCACTGGCGCGGCTTCCTGGAGGGCGGCAACGTCAAGGGCGTGTACGGGGACGTCGTCACCGAGGTCGCCGACGAACTGCACGCACGCGTGGAGGCCGTCCTGGCCGGCGGCATCGCCCCCGACCGCGTCGTCGTCGACCCCGGCCTCGGCTTCTCCAAGGACGCCGAGCACGACCTGGTCCTGCTCGCCCACCTGGACCGGCTGCTCGGCCTCGGCCACCCCCTGCTCGTCGCCGCCTCCCGCAAGCGGTTCCTCGGCCGCGTCCTGGCCGGACCGGAGGGCGCGCCCCCGCCCGCGCGCGAGCGCGACGCCGCCACGGCCGCCGTCTCCGCACTCGCCGCGCACGCCGGCGCATGGGCGGTGCGCGTGCACGAGGTGCGCGCTACGGCGGACGCCGTACGGGTCGCGCGCGCCGTGGAGGGCGCGCGCGCTGCCGAAGGAGCCCGGTGAGCGCCCCCCACACCGACGTCGAGCAGGTCGAAGCCGCCAACACGGCCTTCTACGAGGCCATGGAGCGCGGCGACTTCGAGGGCCTGTCCGCGCTCTGGCTCGCCCCGTCCGATCTGGAGGTCGACGAGGAGTACCACGACCCGGCCGACACCGGTGTGATCTCGTGCGTGCACCCCGGCTGGCCGGCGCTCACCGGCCGCGGCGAGGTCCTGAGGTCGTATGCGCTGATCATGGCGAACACCGACTACATCCAGTTCTTCCTCACCGACGTGCATGTCTCCGTCACGGGCGACACCGCCCTGGTGACCTGCACCGAGAACATCCTCAGCGGCGGCCCCGCCCCCAAGGGCAGCGAGGAACTCGGTCCGCTCGTCGGGCAGCTGGTGGTCGCCACCAACGTGTTCCACCGCACCCCGGCAGGCTGGAAGCTCTGGTCCCACCACGCCTCGCCCGTGATGACCGAAAACGACGAGGACGAGGACGGCGACACACCCTCCTGAGTGGGTAGGCGCCCCCTTGAGGACCAAGAAGTGGTTGGAATCACGGACCCCTGGGTAGGGGCGGCTACCAACCCGTGAGCCGCCGGGTTCCCCAGGGGAAACACGCGATGAACCCTCCTGGTCCCGGCATGGGCCACGCCCCCGTGGCCCGGTCCTGTCAGTGCCCGCAGGTAGATTCGTTCGAGGCCGGTGTGCCGCCCGCACACGGCAGTGACCGGCCGTCACCGACGATTGCAGGAGTGATTCGCGTGGATCGTGTCGCGCTGCGCGGCCTCAAGGCCCGTGGGCACCACGGGGTGTTCCCCAAGGAGCGCGAGGAGGGCCAGACCTTCATCGTGGACCTCGTCCTCGGCCTGGACACGCGCCCGGCCGCCGCCGACGACGACCTGGCGAAGACCGTGCACTACGGCATCGTGGCGGAGGAGGTCGTGGCCGTCGTCGAGGGCGAGCCCGTCGACCTCATCGAGACGCTCGCCGAGCGCATCGCCCAGGCCTGTCTGAAGCACGACGGGGTCCAGGAAGTCGAGGTCTGCGTCCACAAACCGGACGCGCCGATCACGGTCCCCTTCGACGACGTGACCGTCACCATCACCCGGAGCCGAGTATGACCGCGTCCTTCACGCAGGGTCCCGTCGACCCGACCGTCCAGCCGGTGCCCGCCTCCGTCGTCGAGCAGGTCGACGCCGCCGACACGACCCTCCAGAACCCGAAACGGGCCGTGATCTCCCTCGGCGCCAACCTCGGCAACCGCCTGGAGACCCTCCAGGGCGCCATCGACGCCCTGGAGGACACCCCGGGCGTCCGCATCAAGGCCGTCTCTCCGGTGTACGAGACGGAGCCGTGGGGCGTCGAGCCCGGCAGCCAGCCCTCGTACTTCAACGCGGTCGTCGTCCTGAAGACCACCCTGCCGCCGTCCTCGCTGCTGGAGCGGGCGCACGCGGTCGAGGAGGCCTTCCACCGGGTACGGGACGAGCGCTGGGGCGCGCGCACTCTCGACGTCGACATCGTGGCGTACGCGGACCTCATCGACGACGACCCGCACCTCACGCTGCCCCATCCGCGCGCCCACGAGCGTGCCTTCGTCCTCGCCCCCTGGCACGACATGGAACCGGAGGCGCACCTGCCGGGCCGCGGCGCGGTCGCCGCTCTCCTCGACGCCGTCACCCGCGAGGGCGTGACACCGCGCAAGGACCTGGAACTCCACCTGCCCGAGTAGTCGTTAAGGTCAGGACGGCAAGGTCGGGACGACCACGGCCCGCAGGGCCCGGGGGAGCTGAAGGGACACCGTGAGAGAGCTGCGCATCAGGGTGCTGGTCGGCGTTTTCGTCGTAGCCGGAATCCTGTCCTGGGCGGGCGCCCGCCTCTGGAACTCGATCGGGACCCTCCCGAGCGTCCCGCTCGCCGCCCCCATCGTCCTCGCCCTGATCGCGGTGGTCCTGCTGGCCACGGCGCTCTCGCTGCGCGGCCGTTTCAAGGCCCAGCGCGAGCGCCGCCCCGAGGCCAAGGGCGTCGACCCGCTGATGGCGGCCCGCGCGGTCGTCTTCGGCCAGGCCAGCGCCCTGGTCGCCGCCCTCGTCGCCGGCATGTACGGCGGCACGGGCGTCTTCCTGCTGGAGCAACTCGACATCCCCGCCCGCCGCGACCAGGCCATCTACGCCGGCTTCTCGGTCGTGGCGGGCATCGCGGTCATAGCGGCGGCCATCTTCCTGGAGCGCGTGTGCAGGCTCCCGGAGGACGACGAGAACAACAACGGGGCGGCGTCGGCGGTCTGAGTTTGCTACCAGGGCCGGCGGGCGAGGTGCCCGTTGGCCAGGAAGCCGGCGTAGAGGTCGAGGCGGTGGCTGCGGGTTATCGCGCCATGATCAGGCTCATTGCCTCATTACGGGTGGCAGGATCGCGCAACTGACCACGCACGGCCGAGGTTATGGTCTTCGCCCCGGGCTTCCGGACACCTCTCATCGACATGCACATGTGCTCACACTCGACAACGACGATCACCCCGCGCGGCTCCAGGATCTTCATCAGCGAGTCGGCGATCTGCGTGGTGAGTCGTTCCTGCACCTGCGGGCGCCGGGCGTAGACGTCCACGAGCCGGGCCAGCTTCGACAGCCCCGTGATCTTGCCGTCGGTGGACGGGATGTATCCGACATGGGCGACCCCGACGAAGGGGACGAGGTGGTGCTCACAGGAGCTGAGCACCTCGATGTCCTTCACCAGGACCATCTCGTCGTGCCCCAGGTCGAACGTCGTCGTCAGCACGTCCTCGGGCTTCTGCCACAGACCCGCGAATATCTCCCGGTACGCCCGCGCCACCCGCGCCGGCGTCTCCCGCAGGCCCTCCCGGTCCGGGTCCTCGCCGACCGCGATCAGCAGTTCGCGTACGGCGTTCTCGGCGCGCTTCTCGTCGAACTCGCCGATCGAGCCCTCGCCGTCCAGCGTCACGGGGTCGGTCATGTGGTGCCTCGTTCCTGTGCGGGTCACGCGTGTGGGCCACGCGCCTCATCTGCGACATGGCTGAAATGCCGCGCCCCCCAGGCTAGAACCTGGGGGGCGCGGCATTCATTCCGGGCCGACGTGGCCGCCGGGAGAGCGATGGTCAGCTCTCCGGGCGGTCTTCCGGGGCCGTCTCGATCGCCGGGGCGGATTCCGTCGCCGTCGACTTGACGGTGCTGATCGCCGGGGTCGCGCCGTTGGCGCCGTTCGTCAGTGCCAGCTCCTTCGGGGAGAGCACCGGCGGGCGGGTGGACGGCGTGCGGCGGGAGGAGCCGGTCCAGGCGGGCCTGGCCGGGCGCTTGACGATGGCGGAGAAGATCTCGGCGATCTCCTCCTTGCCCAGCGTCTCCTTCTCCAGCAGCTGCAGGACGAGGTTGTCGAGGACGTCGCGGTTCTCGACCAGGATCTCCCAGGCCTCGTTGTGCGCGTTCTCGATGAGCTTCTTGACTTCCTCGTCCACCAGAGCAGCGACCTCTTCCGAGTAGTCGCGCTGGTGAGCCATCTCACGTCCGAGGAACGGCTCGGTGTTGTCGCCGCCGAACTTGATGGCGCCGAGCCGCTCGGTCATGCCGTACTGCGTGACCATCGCGCGGGCCGTGGCGGTGGCCTTCTCGATGTCGTTCGCGGCGCCCGTGGTCGGGTCGTGGAAGACGAGCTCCTCGGCCGCACGGCCGCCCAGCATGTAGGCCAGCTGGTCCAGCATCTCGTTGCGGGTCGTGGAGTACTTGTCCTCGTCCGGAAGGACCATCGTGTAGCCGAGGGCACGGCCTCTCGACAGGATCGTGATCTTGTGGACCGGGTCGGAGTTCGGGGAGGCCGCCGCGACCAGGGCGTGACCGCCCTCGTGGTACGCGGTGATCTTCTTCTCCTTGTCCGACATGATCCGGGTCCGCTTCTGCGGGCCCGCGACCACGCGGTCGATCGCCTCGTCCAGCATGGAGTTGTCGATCAGCTTCTTGTCGCTGCGGGCGGTGAGCAGCGCGGCCTCGTTGAGGACGTTGCTCAGGTCGGCGCCCGTGAAGCCCGGCGTACGGCGGGCGACGGCCGCGAGGTCGACGTCCGGAGCGACCGGCTTGCCCTTCTGGTGGACCTTGAGGATCTCCAGGCGGCCCTGCAGGTCCGGCGGGTCGACCGCGATCTGGCGGTCGAAGCGGCCGGGCCGCAGAAGAGCCGGGTCGAGGATGTCCGGACGGTTGGTGGCTGCGATGAGAATCACACCACCCTTGACGTCGAAGCCGTCCATCTCGACGAGCAGCTGGTTCAGCGTCTGCTCGCGCTCGTCGTGACCGCCGCCGAGGCCGGCGCCGCGGTGGCGGCCGACCGCGTCGATCTCGTCGACGAAGACGATCGCCGGGGCGTTCGCCTTGGCCTGCTCGAACAGGTCACGGACCCGGGAGGCACCGACACCGACGAACATCTCGACGAAGTCGGAACCGGAGATCGAGTAGAAGGGGACCCCTGCCTCGCCGGCGACGGCACGCGCGAGGAGCGTCTTGCCGGTACCGGGACGGCCGTAGAGCAGCACGCCCTTGGGGATCTTGGCGCCGACGGCCTGGAACTTCGCCGGCTCCTGCAGGAACTCCTTGATCTCGTGGAGCTCCTCGACGGCCTCGTCACAGCCCGCGACGTCCGAGAACGTCGTCTTGGGGGTGTCCTTGGTGATGAGTTTGGCCTTGGACTTCCCGAAGTTCATGACCCGGGAGCCGCCGCCCTGCATCTGATTCATCAGGAACAGGAAGACGACCACGATCAGGACGAAGGGGAGCAGGGAGAGCAGGATGCCCAGGAAGGGGTTCTGCTTGGACGGCGAAACCGTATAGCCGTCCGGGATCTGCTTGTCCTGGTACTTGGTCTGCAGCGTGTTGGCGAGGTTGACGCCCTGGTCGCCGATGTAGCTCGCCTGGATCTTAGAGCTGCCCTCGACCTTTACGCCGTCCTTGAGCTGGACCTTGACGGTCTGCTCGTCGCCGGTGGTCAGCTTGGCTGATTCGACCTTGTTGTCATTGATCGCTGCCACGACCTGGCCGGTGTCTACCGTCTTGTAGCCGCCGGACGAGCCGACGACCTGCATCAACACGACCACGGCAAGGACGGCCAGCACGATCCACATGACCGGCCCACGGAAGTATCGCTTCACGTCCATCCATACGGAGCGGTGTCGCCCCGTCCCTCCTGCCATAGTGAGTTTGATAAGACAGTTCTTCTGACGGTACCCCAGCATTGTGGCCCGAAGCCGCATGGAGCCGCTCGGACGGCTGTCGTTCCCGTCTCTGCATGCTCCAACGGCGCGAAACCCGCTGGGGTTCCCGATCGTCCTACAAAGACGGCCCTGCTGGCTCAGCCGCCGTAGACGTGGGGCGCGAGCGTACCGACGAACGGGAGGTTGCGGTACTTCTCGGCGTAGTCGAGGCCGTAGCCCACGACGAACTCGTTCGGGATGTCGAAGCCCACCCACTCCACGTCGATGGCGACCTTGGCCGCGTCCGGCTTGCGCAGCAGGGTGCACACCTTGAGCGACTCCGGCTCGCGCGAACCCAGGTTGGACAGCAGCCAGGACAGCGTCAGGCCGGAGTCGATGATGTCCTCGACGATGAGGACGTGCTTGCCCTTGATGTCGGTGTCGAGGTCCTTGAGGATCCGCACCACGCCGGAGGACTGGGTGCCCGCGCCGTACGACGACACGGCCATCCAGTCCATGGTGACCGGGGTGGACAGCGCCCGGGCGAGGTCGGCCATGACCATCACCGCGCCCTTGAGGACACCGACGATGAGCAGGTCCTTGCCCGCGTACTCCGCGTCGATCTTCGCGGCCAGCTCCACCAGCTTCGCGTCGATCTCTTCCTTGGTGATGAGCACCTGCTTGAGGTCGGTGCCCATGTCTTTCGCGTCCACCCGCATCACTTTCGGTCGTCCCACCGGCCGCCCATCACCCCCCAAAGGGGGGCAAGGTTTCAGCCTTGCCGAATCACCAGTCTGCCACCCTGGCGCTGGGCGACGACTTTGCCCGGGAGATTGATGGCTCCCTGGCCTCGCCAGCCGGTGATCAGCCGGTCGACTTCCTCGATGTGGCGGGCGAACAGCGAACCGGCGGGGGCCCCGGCCTCGATGGCCGCGCGGCGCAGGATGCGGCGGCGCACGGCGGGCGGCAGGGCGTAGAGCTTGGCGCACTCCAGGAGGCCCGCGGCGTCGCGTACGGAGGCCTCGGCCTGGCCGGCCCAGGCGTCGAGGGCGTCGGCGTCGTCGCGGGAGAGCTGAGCGGTGCGGGCGAGCGCCTCGACGACGCCCTTGCCGAGCGCCTTCTCGAGGGCGGGCAGGCCTTCGTGGCGCAGCCGGGAGCGGGTGTACGCGGGGTCCGCGTTGTGGGGGTCGTCCCAGACGGGGAGCGACTGGACCATGCAGGCCTTGCGGGCGGTCTGCCGGTCGAGCTGGAGGAAGGGGCGGCGGTAACGGCCGTCGGCCCCCGAGACCGCGGCCATTCCGGACAGGGAGCGGATGCCCGAGCCGCGGGCGAGGCCGAGCAGGACGGTTTCGGCCTGGTCGTCGCGGGTGTGCCCGAGGAGGATCGCGGCGGCGCCGTGGCGGACGGCCGCGCCGTCGAGTGCGGCGTACCGGGCGTCGCGGGCGGCGGCTTCGGGTCCCCCTTCGCGGCCCACGGTCACGGCGACGGAATCCACGGGGTCGAGCCCCAGTTCGCGCAGCCGCAGGGCGACTTCGTCGGCGCGTAGGTCGGAGCCGGGCTGCAGCCCGTGGTCGACGGTGATGCCGCCGGCCCGGATGCCGAGTTTGGGGGCCTCGAAGGCGAGGGCGGAGGCGAGGGCCATGGAGTCGGCGCCGCCGGAGCACGCCACGAGCACGAGCGGCGACGAGGGGCGCCGGTGCGGGGCCTGTTCCGAGAGCACGGGGGCCTCGGAGGTGGTCCGGTGGTCGTTGAGGATGTCGTGGAGGACGTGGCGGACCGCCAGGCGTATCGCCGCGACCGCAGGATGGGGACCCATGTCCGGTTCCCTTCATGAAGTTTTCGGGGGGTGAGCCCGGGGTCGGTCACTCAGAGTGTGTAGATGGTGACAGAACCGGGCCGTTCCCCGAGCATCGCACGCCTACCCATGGCTCACGGTCCCTCGGACGGGTGATTGGAGGGGCGTTCGCCTGCCGTCGGCCGGATTCGTTTCACGACCTTCCCACGGGGTTCACGACTCACTCTTGCGGTGCACCCGCGCGACCCAGTCCGCCGGTTTGGCGATCTCCGCCTTGGTGGGCAGGGTGTTGGGGGACGTCCACACACGGTTGAAGCCGTCCATGCCGACCTGGTCCACGACGGCTCGCACGAAGCGTTCGCCGTCGCGGTACTGCCTGAGTTTGGCATCCAGACCCAGCAGCTTGCGCAGGGCCATGTCCAGTCGGGAGGCGCCCTTCGCGCGGCGCTGCTGGAACTTCTCGCGGATCTCGGAGACGGACGGCACGACGGCCGGACCCACCCCGTCCATCACGAAGTCGGCGTGGCCCTCCAGGAGCGACATCACGGCGGTGAGGCGGCCGAGGATCTCCCGCTGCGCCGGGGTCTGCACGATCTCGACGAAGGACCGCCCGCCGTCGTCCTCCTCGCCCTCGGGGCGCCCGCCGGCAAGCGACTGGGCGGCCTCCCGGATGCGCTCCAGCACGGTCATGGGGTCGACATCGGTCTCCCCCAAGAACGACTGGATTTCGCCCTCGAGGTGGTCGCGCAGCCAGGGCACCGCGCTGAACTGGGTGCGGTGCGTCTCCTCGTGCAGACAGACCCAGAGGCGGAAGTCGTGGGGCTGTACGTCGAGTTCGCGCTCCACGTGCACGATGTTCGGGGCCACGAGCAGAAGCCGGCCGCCGCCGTTCTCACCGGCCGGGAGCTCACGCGTCGCCGGGGCGAAGGTCTCGTACTGGCCCAGCACGCGGGAGGCCAGGAACGACAGCAGCATGCCCAGCTCGACGCCGGTGACCTTGCCGCCGACGGCGCCGAGGACCGCGCCGCCCGGGGAGTTGCCGCGCCGCTCCTGCATCTTCTCCAGCAGCGGTTTGAGGATCTCCCGGAAGCCTGCGACGTTCGCCCGGACCCAGCCGGGGCGGTCGACGACCAGGATCGGGGTGTCGTGGGTCTCCTCCGTGCCCATACGGGTGAAGCCCCGGACGTGTTCCTCCGAGGCCTTGGCATGCCGACGCAGTTCCGCGACGACGGCCCGGGCCTCGTCACGGCTCACGTCGGGGCCCGGCCGCACGAGTCGGGTCGCGGTCGCCACCGCGAGATTCCAGTCGACCATCTCGGCACCACCGATGCTCGTCATGCGTCAACGGTACGTGAGCGCTGCCGCTTGGGGCAGGCCGCGAGAGGTTGCCTGGACTGGACGTCGACCTGGGCTGCACCCGGCGGTGCCGGCTGTGCCCACCCTCCCCCACTCTCGGCTTCGCTCGAGCGGGGGGACCCCCATCGCCCCAGCGGAACGACTGCCCACGGCGGTAGCAACCGGGAACGGCGTCAGGTGCAGCCGCAGGCCGCCAACGCCGTGGCCGTGCGGTCCAGCGCGGACTGGGCCTCCAGGGGGTTCGTCGTGTTCGAGGCCAGGAAAGCGAACGCCAGTAGGCGGCCGTCCTGGTCCACGACCGTGCCGGCCAGGGTGTTCACGCCCGTCAGGGTGCCTGTCTTCGCTCGTACGACTCCTGCCGCGCCGCCCGTGTAGCGGCTGGTCAGGGTGCCGGTGAAGCCCGCCACCGGAAGGCCCGTCAGGACCGGGCGGAGTTCGGGGTGGGTGGGGTCGCCGGCCTTCACCAGCAGGGCGGTGAGCAGGTCGGCCGTGAGTCTGTCGTCCCGGTCGAGGCCGCTGCCGTCATGGAACTCGGCGCCCTTGAGGGGGAGTTGGAGCTTCTTGAGTGCGCCGGCGATCGCGGACGCGCCGCCGTCGAAGCTCGCGGGCTCCCCCGAGGCGGCGGCCGTCTGGCGGGCCAGGGCCTCCGCGATGTCGTTGTCGCTGTTGGTCAGCATGCGCTCGACCAGGGACGAGAGCGGGGGCGAGGACACGGCGGCGAGGTTCTCGGCGCGAGTCGTCGCCTTGGACGGGCCGGGCGAGGTGGTCCTGATGCCGTGGGCCTCCAGGAACGAGCCGAACGTGCGGGCCGCGTCAGCCGCCGGGTCCGTCACGCGCTTGATCGGGCCACTGGTCGAGTCGTTTGTGCGGCCCTCGTCGGCCATCAGGGCGCTCACGGGCGCGAGGTTGACGTTCACGCCGATGGGGTGCAGTTCGGGCCCGGCGTACAGGGTGGTGTCGTAGGAGAGCGTGACCTCCTTGATGCCGCGCTTCTTGAGGGCCGCCGCCGTCCTGTCGGCCAGCTCCCGCAGGCTCGCCCAGCCCTCGGCGTCCTTGTGCGCCGTCAGGGTCGGGTCGCCGCCGCCGACCAGGACGAGTTCCTTGGTGTCGGGTTCCAGGGCCGCCCGGGTGGTCAGGCGGTGGTCGGCGCCCAGCGTCGACAGCGCGGCGACCGCGGTGGCGATCTTCGTGACGGATGCGGGGGTCAGTGCGGTGTCGGCACCGGTGCCGTACAGACGCTTGCCGGTGGCGACGTCGACGACTGCGGCGGTGTGCCGGCTGCCGAGCGCCGCGTCCTCCAGCAGGGGGCCCAGGAGGCCGGAGAGGGCCGTGCCGGTCGGGGCCGACTTGACGGTGCTCGTGGCGCCGCCCAGGCCGGTCAGGACGGATGCGGCACTGGGGGCGGGGCGCGGGCCGCCGGCCGCCGCATCGCCCGAATCGGACGTATCGGGATTACGTCCGTGATCTGCGCCACCCGTACGGTCCAGGGCGGCTGCACGGTCCGCCTCGGCCGTACGCTGACCGGTGGAGTCCCAGGGGCCGGCGGCGGTCGCCACGGCGACGGCCAGCGTCACACCGACGGTGGCGGCGCCCGCGGTGTACTGCCAGGTCCTGACGGTCTTCGGCCATCTGATGCGGGTGGGCCGTACCCGTGTGAGCTGCGGTTTCGCAGCTGCCGCGGCTCGTTCGAGCTTCGGGCGCACGGCCTGGGCGGCCCGTGCCAGACGCGGTCGGACGGCGTTCGCGGCCCGCACCACATGCGGCCTCGCGGCCCGCCAAGGCCTCAGCTCTGGCACGACCACCAGCCCCTTTCGCGATCACACACCTGCGTGAGGGACACTTAACCACCAGAACTATGTGCTGATCATGGAGGAGCCACCGGTGGAGTTCGACGTCACGATCGAGATCCCGAAGGGTTCGCGGAACAAGTACGAGGTGGACCACGAGACCGGTCGGATCCGCCTGGACCGTCGACTCTTCACCTCGACCGCCTACCCGACCGACTACGGCTTCGTCGAGAACACTCTCGGCGAGGACGGCGACCCGCTGGACGCGCTGGTCATCCTGGACGAGCCGACCTTCCCGGGCTGCCTGATCAAGTGCCGTGCGATCGGCATGTTCCGGATGACGGACGAGGCCGGCGGCGACGACAAGCTGCTGTGCGTGCCGGCGACGGACCCGCGCGTGGAGCACCTGCGTGACATCCACCACGTGTCCGAGTTCGACCGCCTGGAGATCCAGCACTTCTTCGAGGTCTACAAGGACCTGGAGCCCGGCAAGTCCGTCGAGGGCGCCAACTGGGTGGGCCGGGTCGACGCCGAGATCGAGATCGAGCGGTCCTACAAGCGGTTCAAGGAGTCCGGCGGCCACTGAGGCCCCAGTCGTCCAACGGGCCGTACGCGCACGCGTGCGGCCCGTTCGTGTTTCTGTGCGCATACTGGCCTAGCTGCACGCGTCGTACAGGGAGCGTTACTCAAGTGACGGAGGCGGAGGACCGCAAGCCGCAGTCGGACGAGGCCAGGGGCACGTTCGATCCAGAGATCACCTCGGAGTTCGCCATTCCGGCGGGGTTCGCAGCCCCCAGAGTCGTCGTCGAGCCGGAGACCACGTCCGAGTTCGCCGTCCCCGACGGGCTGGACGTTCCACAGGCATCCAATGCCGAGCCCGGGGGTTCGGCGTTCAGCACGCCGAGGACCTACAGCGCCCAGCACGCCCTGGCCGCCTTCACGCCGGCGACCGGCATACCCGTGGTCAGCCTCACCAAGGACCTGCCCTGGCAGGACCGGATGCGCACGATGCTGCGGATGCCGGTGGCCGAGCGGCCCGCTCCGGAGCGGGGCCCGAAGGCGGAGGAGGGCGGTCCGGCCGTCCCACGCGTCCTCGACCTGACCCTGCGTATCGGCGAGTTGCTGCTGGCGGGCGGTGAGGGCGCGGAGGACGTGGAGGCCGCGATGTTCGCGGTCTGCCGGTCCTACGGCCTCGACCGCTGCGAGCCGAACGTCACCTTCACCCTGCTGTCGATCTCGTACCAGCCGTCCCTGGTCGACGACCCGGTGACGGCGTCGCGCACGGTGCGCCGCCGGGCCACCGACTACACGCGGCTGGCGGCCGTGTTCCAGCTGGTGGACGACCTCAGCGACCCGGAGAACCACATCTCCCTGGAGGAGGCCTACCGGCGGCTCGCCGAGATCCGCCGCAACCGACACCCGTATCCGGGGTGGGTGCTGACCGGCGCGAGCGGGCTGCTCGCCGGGGCGGCCTCCGTGCTCGTCGGCGGTGACGTGATCGTCTTCATCGCGGCCATGCTCGGCGCGATACTCGGCGACCGGCTGGCCTGGCTGTGCGCGGGGCGCGGGCTGCCGGAGTTCTACCAGTTCACGGTCGCCGCGATGCCTCCGGCGGCCATCGGGGTCGCGCTCACCGTGGCGCATGTCGACGTCAAGGCGTCCGCGGTCATCACCGGTGGGCTTTTCGCGCTGCTGCCGGGGCGGGCGCTGGTGGCGGCCGTGCAGGACGGGCTGACCGGGTTCTACATCACCGCGTCGGCGCGGCTGCTGGAGGTCATGTACCTGTTCGTCGGCATCGTCGTGGGTGTGCTGGTGGTGCTGTATTTCGGGGTGAACCTGGACGCCAAGCTCAACCCCGACGCGGCTGTGCGCATCGCCGAACGGCCCGGGTGGCAGATCGGGGCGTCGATGCTTCTGTCGCTGACGTTCGCCGTGCTGTTGCAGCAGGAGCGGGCCACCGTGCTGTGGGTGACGCTGAACGGCGGAGTCGCGTGGTCGGTGTACGGCGCGCTGCACTATCCCGGCGGGTTGTCGCCGGTCGCCTCCACGGCCGTGGCGGCCGGGCTGGTGGGGCTGTTCGGGCAGTTGTTGTCGCGGTACCGGTTCGCTTCCGCGTTGCCGTACACGACGGCGGCGATCGGGCCGCTGCTGCCGGGGTCCTCGACGTACTTCGGGTTGCTGTCGATCGCCCAGAACAACGTCGACAAGGGGCTCGTGTCGCTGGCCACGGCTGCGTCCTTGGCCATGGCCATTGCCATCGGCGTCAATCTGGGGTCGGAGATCTCGCGGTTGTTCCTGCGGATTCCCGGCGGGGGTTCTGCGGCGGGGCGGCGGGCCGCGAAGCGGACGCGGGGGTTCTGAGCGCCCAATGGCTCGGGGGCTTGTGTTGGACGGCGCGTGCGGGTGCGTTGTGGTTTCTCGCGCCCACGCGGCGGAGCCGCATTTCGATACAGCCCCGTGCCCCTTATGGGGCGCCTCTAGTACCCCTGGTTGTAGGGGTACTGCCCGTTCTGCTGGTCGCCGTACTGGCCCTGCTGGTACGGCGGCTGCTGCTGCGGGTACTGCTGGGCGTACTGCTGGTCCGGGTAGTACGGCTGCGGCTGCTGCTGCGGCTGCTGCTGGTACTGCTGGTGGTAGCCCTGGTCGTCGGCCGGGGGGATGCGGCGGAGTTGGGTCGTCGCGTCGTCCATGACGGGCGGCTGCTGGTGCTGGGGCGCGGCGGGTGCCTCGGGGGTCTTCTTCGCCTTGGAGCGGGCGCGCAGGAACTCGATGATGATCGGGATCACCGAGACGAAGACGATCAGGATGAGGATCGCTTCGATGTTCTTGTGGACGAAGTCGATCTTGCCGAGCCAGGAGCCGAGCAGGGTGACGCCGGCGCCCCAGAGGACGCCGCCGATGACGTTGAAGACCACGAACGAGCGGTACTTCATGCCGCTGACGCCCGCGATGATCGGCGTGAACGTGCGCACGACGGGCACGAAACGGGCCAGGACCAACGACTTCGGGCCGTACTTCTCGAAGAACTCGTGGGCCTTGACCACGTTCTCCTGCTTGAAGAGGCGGGAGTCGGGGCGGTTGAAGAGCGACGGGCCGACCTTCTTGCCGAACATGTAGCCCGCCTGGTCGCCCAGGACCGCGGCGACGCAGATCAGGGCGATGGCGGCCCAGAGCGGGAAGTTCAGCTGGTTGGTCGTGATCAGCAGGCCGGCGGTGAAGAGCAGCGAGTCGCCCGGCAGGAAGAAGCCGATGAGCAGGCCCGACTCCGCGAAGACGACGAGGAGCAGGCCCCAGATGCCGAACGTGTCGAGGAGGTAGTTCGGATCCAGCCAGCTCGGGCCGAGGGCAAGCGTCGTCACGGTTCCGGGCTCCTGAGGGGGTGGAGGAAGGTACGGCGTCCTTGT
The DNA here is from genome assembly GCF_000720765.1 of Streptomyces sp. NRRL S-646. Classification (GTDB taxonomy): domain Bacteria; phylum Actinomycetota; class Actinomycetes; order Streptomycetales; family Streptomycetaceae; genus Streptomyces. The sequence continues at coordinate 335,975 of NZ_JODC01000013.1, read as the reverse complement.
GCGGGCGCCCAAAGCTATCAACGCAAGGTGACCGCCCCAGGTTCCACCGGTGTCTCCAGGATGCACTGTGCGTCGACTGGCACAAAGCTGTGAGGTTATGGGCATTGATGAGTACGGCGGCGGGCAGGGACCCCAGCCGGATGTGTTGGTCGTCACGACGAACGACGTTCCCGGGCACCGGGTTCAGGAGGTCCTCGGTGAGGTCTTCGGGCTGACGGTGCGCTCCCGGCATCTGGGGAGCCAGATCGGCGCGGGGCTGAAGTCGATGATCGGCGGCGAGCTGAAGGGGCTCACCAAGACGCTGGTGCAGACCCGGAACCAGGCCATGGAGCGGCTCGTCGAGCAGGCACGCGCGCGTGGGGCGAATGCCGTGCTGATGTTCCGGTTCGACGTGACCGAGGCTGCGGACGTGGGCACCGAGGTGTGCGCCTACGGGACGGCGGTGGTCCTGGCCCGGGAGTGAAAACCCGGGCCAGGAGGGCTACGAGGTGTGGCGGGACGCGTTCGCCTCGATGGCTTCGCTGAGGTGTTCGGCGAGGCCCGGGCGCATGGAGTCGTAGAACGCCTTGAACCGCTCGTCGGAGACGTACATCTCCCCGAAGCAGCGGTGCATCTCGTACGGAACCTCGAAGAAGTACCTGCTGATGTGCTGCCGGTGTTCCTCGGCCAGGTCCATGGCGGCCTCGCCGGTGGGCTGCTCCCCGGCGGCCACCAGGTCGGCGTACCGGCGGCCCCAGTCGTCGACCTCGGCCTGGATGCGCTTCCAGTCCTCCTTGGTGTAGGTGGCCGCGCGGCGCTGTGACTCGGCGTACGCCTCCGTGCCGCCCCAGCGTTGTTCCGCCTCCTCGGCGTACTGCTCGGGGTCCTTGTCCCCGAAGACCTCGAACCGCTCTTCGGGGGTGAGGTTGATGCCCATCTTGCGTGCCTCCATGGCGTGCTCCACGGCCGCCGCCATCTTCTGCAGCCTCTCGATCCGGGCGGTCAGCAGCTCGTGCTGGCGGCGCAGGTGCGCGCGCGGGTCCGCGGCCGGGTCGTCGAGCAGGGCGGCGACCTCGTCGAGCGGGAAGCCGAGCTCGCGGTAGAACAGGATCTGCTGCAGCCGGTCGAGGTCGGCCTCGCTGTAGCGCCGGTGGCCCGCGTGGCTGCGCTCGCTCGGGGCGAGCAGGCCGATGTCGTCGTAGTGGTGCAGCGTGCGCACCGTGACGCCGGCGAAGCCCGCGACCTGTCCCACGGAGTAGCCGTCCTGTCCTGCCGAGTGACTCACTTCGTCCGCTCCCTTCTCGGTACGCACTCCACGGTGAGTCCTCACGTCACGTGAGGTGCAAGCCCGGAGCCAGGAGAAGATTCCGGATGTTCTGATCCTTTTGTTCGCTTATGGTGAGCCCGTGGCCCACGACACCGCGCAGCAGGCGCCCGCCTCCCCCGCGGCACCCGCGCGCGCGTTGCTGCCGTTGATCCTCCCTGCTCTCGTCGTGGGCGTGGGTGCCGGCCTGCTGTTCACCGGGGTGAGCGCGGCGGGCGAGCAGCTCCAGCACGTGCTCTGGGAGAACCTGCCGGACGCCCTGGGGGTGGGCCGGTACTCCGTGCTCTGGATGCTCGTCATGCTCACCGCGACGGGTGTTGCGGTGGGGCTGGTGGTGTGGAAGGTGCCCGGTCATGCGGGGCCCGATCCGACGACCCTGGGGCTGGACGCTCCGGTGCTGGCGCCCGCCGTGCTGCCGGGGCTGCTGGTGGCCACCACCCTGATGCTGGCGGGCGGGCCGAGCCTCGGTCCGGAGAACCCGGTCATCGCGGTGAACGTGGGGCTCGCCTTCTGGCTGGGGCGGCGGCTGCTCCCCCGGATGCCGGGCGGGCTGTGGGCGGCGCTGGCGGAGGCGGCGACGATCGGTGCGCTGTTCGGGACGCCGGTGGCGGCGGCGCTGGTCATCTCCGAGGCGCTGGCCGGGCGGCAGCTGAAGGGGCTGCTCTGGGACAACGTGTTCGGGCCGCTGCTGGCGGGCGGGGCGGGCGCCCTCACGACCACCCTGGTGGCGCATCCGAGCTTCGACCTGGATCTGCCCCCGTTCGGCGGGCATCCAGGCTGGGGCGATCTTCTGGCCGCCCTGGTGATCGCGCCGCTGGCGGCGCTGCTCGGCATGTGCGCGGTGTACGCCTTCCCGTACGTCCACGCCGTCTTCCGGCGCCTGAGACACCCGATGATCGCACTTCCGGCCGGCGGGCTGGTCCTGGGGCTGCTGGGCGCCCTGGGCGGGCATCTGACGCTCTTCAAGGGGCTGGACCAGGTCGCGGAGCTGGCGCGGGATCCCGAAGGCCGGTCGGCGGGCGCGTTCGTCGGGATGGCGGTGGTGAAGCTGGCTGCGCTGGTCGTCGCGGCGTCCTGCGGCTTCCGGGGCGGGCGGATCTTTCCGGCGGTGTTCGTCGGCGCCGCCTTCGGCCTGGGCACGCATGCCCTCTTACCCGCCGTTCACCCGACGCTCGGTGTCGCCGCGGGAGTCCTGGGCATGCTCCTCGCCGTCACCCGGCAGGGCTGGGTGAGCCTGTTCACGGCCGCAGTCCTGGTGGCCTCGCCGACGATCCTCGCCCTCCTGTGCATCGCCTCGCTGCCCGCCTGGCTGCTGGTGACCGGCCGGCCCCAGATGCGGCTGCGCGACGACGGAACTCCGGTCCGCTGACACCCGTTCCCGAGAAGACACGAGGAGACGTCCATGCCGCTCCACGAAGGTCCCGAGAAGCCCGACGAGCGCCCGCTGTCGGTCAACCCCTTCTACGGGGAGGCCAATCCGGTCGGCGGCATGACCCAGGCGCCGCCCAAGCACCGGCTCCCGGACACTCCCCTGCCGCCGATGACGGCGTACCAGCTGGTGCACGACGAGCTGATGCTGGACGGCAACTCACGGCTGAATCTCGCCACTTTCGTCACCACCTGGATGGAGCCGCAGGCCGGCGTCCTGATGGCGGAGTGCCGGGACAAGAACATGATCGACAAGGACGAGTACCCGCGCACCGCCGAGCTGGAGCGGCGCTGTGTGGCGATGCTCGCCGACCTGTGGAACGCGCCGGATCCGTCGGCGGCGGTGGGCTGTTCGACGACCGGTTCGAGCGAGGCGTGCATGCTCGCCGGGATGGCGCTCAAGCGGCGCTGGTCCAAGCGGAACCCTGCCCCGGGCGCCCGCCCCAACCTCGTCATGGGCGTCAACGTCCAGGTCTGCTGGGACAAGTTCTGCAACTTCTGGGAGGTGGAGCCCCGTCTGGTCCCCATGGAGGGCGAGCGCTTCCACCTCGATCCGGAGGCCGCGGCCGCCCTCTGCGACGAGAACACCATCGGGGTCGTCGGCATCCTCGGCTCCACCTTCGACGGCTCGTACGAGCCCATCGCCGACCTGTGTGCGGCGCTCGACGCCCTCCAGGAGCGCACGGGGCTGGACATCCCGGTCCACGTCGACGGCGCGTCCGGCGCCATGGTCGCACCCTTCCTCGACGAGGACCTGGTGTGGGACTTCCGCCTCGCGCGCGTGGCGTCCATCAACACCTCGGGGCACAAGTACGGGCTGGTCTACCCGGGCGTCGGCTGGGCGCTGTGGCGCGACAAGGAGGCGCTGCCCGAGGAACTCGTCTTCCGCGTCAACTACCTGGGCGGCGACATGCCGACCTTCGCCCTCAACTTCTCGCGCCCCGGCGCACAGGTGGTCGCCCAGTACTACACGTTCCTGCGGCTGGGCCGGGAGGGCTACCGGGCCGTGCAGCAGACCACCCGGGACGTGGCGACGGGCATCGCCGAACGGGTGGAGGCGCTCGGCGACTTCCGGCTCCTGACCAGGGGCGACGAGCTGCCCGTCTTCGCCTTCACCACCGCGCCGGGCGTGAAGTCGTACGACGTCTTCGACGTGTCCCGGCGGATGCGCGAGAAGGGCTGGCTGGTGCCCGCGTACACCTTCCCGCCGAACCGCGAGGACCTGTCCGTGCTGCGGGTGGTGTGCCGCAACGGCTTCTCGGAGGACCTCGCGGAGCTGTTCCTCGAGGACCTGACCCAGCTGCTGCCGGAACTGCGCCGGCAGCCGCACCCGTGGACCAGGGACAGGGGAGCGGCCACCGGCTTCCATCACTAGCGAACTACCGGCTCAGGCGCGCGCCCCCCCCACGGCCAGGGGAAAGAACACCGCGGGCAGCCGCGGGGGTCGAGGCCGGTCGTAGAGGGCCGCGTGCCGGCCGAGCAGGCCGATGCGCAGGCACACGGCCCGGGCCTCGGTCACCACGTCGTGCCCGGCCACCTCGGTCCGGCCCGCGTCGGGCCGCAGCAGGGTGGACAGGATCCGGACCAGGGTCGTCCTGCCCGCGCCCGTTCGGGCCCAGGACTGCTTGCACGGTGCCGCGGGCGACCGTGGTTTAGCGGTCGTCCTCGGGGTGCCGCTCCCCCGTCGCGTACGGGTTCTCCTCACCCTCGACGAGGACGCCGACGAACGGCGCGCCCTCCCCCGCGAACGTGTACGCCCCGCTCTCGATCCGCCCGATCAGCCCCTGGGTCCACTCGGCCTCGGCGTCGGCCGTGTGGACCCAGAGGTTCATGATCTCGCCGATGTGGCCGAGCTGTTCGGGGCCGTCCTCCGGGATGTAGTGCTCGGTGACGGCCCCCCGCCACTCCTCGATCCGCCGGATCCGCTCCTTGAGGAGCGCTGCCGCCTCGGCGCGCGGCAGGTCGACGAGGAAGCCGATGGCCGCCGACTTGACGTCCATCTTCTGGTCGTACGAGGTCAGCGCCTCGCGCAGCAGCCGGAAGTACTCCTCGGTGCCCCGGTCGGTGATCTCGTACTCCGTGCGCGGCGGGCCGCCGGCCGTGGACGGCGCGATCTCGTGCGCGTGCATCAGCCCTTGCTTCGCCATCTGTTTGAGCGCGTGGTAGATCGAGCCGGGCTTGGCGTTGGACCACTCGTGCGCGCCCCAGTACTCCAGGTCGTTGCGCACCTGGTAGCCGTGGGCCCGCCCGTGCTGGCGGACCGCGCCGAGCACGAGGAGACGGATCGCGGACATGCCGTCCAGCTTATTGTCAAGGCTCAGCCCGCTTGCTCCAGGGCGACCAGTTCGAACGCCGTCTTCCCGTCGAGGGATTCGCGGATGATGTCGGCGTGACCCGCGTGCCGGGCCGTCTCGCGGATCAGGTGCAGACAGAGCCAGCGCACCGAGACGCGGCCCTCCGGCGGGAACCAGGGGTCGTTCGGGAGCGGGAAGGTGTCGTCGAGGCTCGCCACCGAGCGGATGTACGCCTCCGTCTCGGCGGCGACCTTCTCCCAGTACGCGAGCTGGGACTCGACAGTCTCGCCGTCGACGAGCTGGAAGGTCTCGTGCCAGTTGGTCTCGTCCCGCTTGATGGCCGGCGGCTCCTGCTTGGCCCGGGCGATCCAGCTCTGCTCGACCTCGACGACGTGCTTGAGCAGACCGGAAAGGGACAGCTCGCTGGCACTGGGCCTGCTCGCGGCCTGCTCCTCGGTCAGCCCGAGCAGCGCGCGCCGGATGCCGCCGCGCTGTTCCTCGATGAACGAGAGCAGTGCTCCGCGCTCGTCTCCCCGAGCCTCTGCGGGAACGTGAGTGACCATGACCGCCGCCTTTCGCCGGTGGCAGGGAGTCCGTCCCCCTGCCTGACACCGACGAAGCTACGGGCCATTGAGGTCAGGTTCTGTCCTCAATGGCCCCGCTGCGGAAACTCACCCTGGAACTCAGAAGGGGAACCCGCTCCGCCCGTGCTGAACCGAGATCCACTTCAGGGTGGTGAAGGAGTCGATGGTCGTCTCGCCGTTGAGGCGGCCGACGCCGGAGCTCTTCTCGCCGCCGAAGGGGACGAGGGGCTCGTCGTGGACGGTGCCGTCGTTCACATGGAACATGCCGGTCTCGATCTGCTTGGCGAAGGAGACGCCCCGCTCGATGTCGCCCGTGTGGACGGCGCCGCTCAGGCCGTACGGCGTGTCGTTGACGAGGCGTACGGCCTCCTCCTCGCCGTCGAAGGGGATGAGGAAGGCGACCGGACCGAAGACCTCCTGGCGGAGCAGGGCCGAGTCGGCGGGGACGCCGGTGAGGACGGAGGGCTCGACCAGGTTGTCGGTGGTCGTGCCGTGCACCAGGGCGGTCGCGCCCTCGGCGATGGCCTGCTCGACGGTGGCCGAAAGGGAGTCCGCCTGCGAGGAGTTGATCACCGGGCCGATGACGGTCCCCGGGTCGCTCGGGTCGCCGACCTTCAGGGTCTTCACCTTGGCGACGAACTTCTCCGTGAACTCGTCGGCGATCGAACGGTCCACCAGCACCCGGTTCGCGGCCATGCAGACCTGGCCCTGGTGGACGTAGCGGCTGAAGACCGCCGCGTCGACCGCGTAGTCGATGTCGGCGTCGTCGAGGACCACGATCGCGCTGTTGCCGCCGAGTTCGAGGACCGAGCGCTTGAAGTGCGAGGCGCAGACGGTGGCCACATGACGGCCGACCTTGTCGGAGCCGGTGAAGGAGATGACCTTGGGGATCGGGTGCTCGATGAAGGCGTCGCCGATCTCCGCTATGTCCGTGATGACGACGTTGAGCAGACCGCCGGCCAGTCCGGCGTCCTCGAAGATCTTCGCGACCAGGGAGCCGCCGGTGATCGGGGTGTTCTGGTGCGGCTTCAGCACCACGCCGTTGCCGAGCGCGAGGGCCGGGGCGACCGACTTGATCGACAGCAGGAAGGGGAAGTTGAAGGGGCTGATGACGCCCACGACGCCGACCGGGACGCGGTAGAGGCGGTTCTCCTTGCCGTCCACCGGCGAGGGGAGGATCTTGCCCTCGGGGCGCAGCGCCCACTGGATGGACTCGCGCAGGAACTCCTTGGCGAGGTGCAGCTCGAAGCCGGCCTTCAGATGGGTGCCGCCGAGCTCGGCGATGATCATCTCGGTGATCTCCTGCTCGCGCTCCTCGATCAGTTTGAGGGCCTTCTCGAGGACCGCCCGGCGCGCGTACGGGTTGGTCGCGGCCCACTGCTTCTGGGCGCGGGCCGCCGCCTGGTACGCCTCGTCGACCTCGTCGACCGTGGCTATGGTGATCGACGCCAGCTTCTCACCGTCGTACGGGTTGAAGTCGATGATGTCCCAGGAGCCGGTGCCCGGGCGCCACTCACCGTCGATGTACTGCTGGGCCAGGTCGGTGAAGTAGGACGACGACATGTGATCCCCAAATCACTAGCAGACACACGATCAACGTGACGGTCTGATCACACGTCATCGTACTTGCGGCCCAGGTGAGTTGGGGACTCTCGGCGAACCTATGGGGATAACCCTACGAGAGCTGAAGGAGACCCCGTAGAAGATCGCGGCTCTCGTCCGGTCCGGGGCTGTCCTGCTGGAGTTCCTTGAGCGCCCTCTCGTACTGGACGACGTCCTCGTGCTTGTCCAGGTAGAGCGCGCTGGTGAGCTGCTCCAGATAGACGACGTCCGAGAGGTCGGACTCCGCGAAGCTGAGGATCGTGAACGCGCCGCTCTCGCCGGAGTGGCCGCCGAAGCTGAACGGCATGATCTGCAGCCGCACGTTGGGGCGTTCGGACACCTCGATCAGATGCTGGAGCTGGTCCCGCATCACCTCGCGGTCGCCGTACGGGCGGCGCAGCGCGGCCTCGTCCAGGACGATGTGGAAGTCGGGGCCGCCCGCGGAGGCGAGGTGCTTCTGCCGCTCCAGACGCAGCGCCACACGCTTGTCGATGTCGGCCTTGCTCGCGCCCTTCATGCCACGCCGTACGACTGCACGTGCATACGCCTCGGTCTGCAGCAGGCCGTGCACGAACTGCACCTCGTACGCCCGGATCAGGTGCGCCGCGCCCTCCAGGCCCACATAAGTGGGGAACCAGCTCGGCAGGACGTCCGAGTAACTGTGCCACCAGCCCGCGACGTTGGCCTCCCGGGCGAGGGAGAGCAGCGAGGTGCGCTCCTGCTCGTCCGTGATGCCGTACAGCGTCAACAGGTCTTCCACATCACGCGTCTTGAAGCTCACCCGGCCCAACTCCATCCGGCTGATCTTCGACTCGGACGCGCGGATCGAGTAGCCCGCCGCCTCGCGAGTGATGCCGCGCGCCTCGCGCAGCCGCCTGAGTTGCGAGCCGAGCAGCATGCGCCGCACCACCGATCCGGGCTCTCCCACGCTCACGTTCGCCAGCCTCCCCAACGCCTTCAGGGGCCGAAGTCTGCCACTAAATCACTCCGAGCAGTACTCGTCCGATTACAGAGAAGGAAAGAACCCAAAGATTCTGCACAGGAAGAGGGAAGGAGTTGGCAAGCAGCGGGAGAGAAGATGGCGGAAAAAATGGCCAACAAGCGGTACGGGAGGGTCCAATTCGGTCGCGTGCACGTGCATCTGCACCTTGCATCTGCACCGCGCATCCAAGACCATGGTCTCGCGCAACCGCTGCATCGCAACGCAACGACCGCGAATTCCTCGGGAGTGCCTCGCATGGGGACGAATGGATCGACCATGCTCGAGCCGTTACGGCAGGGCCTTCCGCCGCTGGATCCCGCGGCCGTGTCCAACGCCGCCTCCTGCGCTCTGCCCGCCCGCTACGAAGCGGTGCGCGAGGCAAGGCTGTTCACCCGCAGAACGCTCGACCAGTGGGACATAGGCGACCGTTTCGACGACGTCTGTCTGGTCGTCTCCGAACTGGTCACCAACTCGCTGCGGCACGGACTGCCGGCCGGCACCCTGTGCACCGCCGAGCAGAGCCCGCCCGTGCGGCTGCACCTGATGCGCTGGACGGCGCGGCTGGTGTGCGCGGTGCGCGACCCGAGCCATGCGACCCCGGCCCCGCGCGAGGCGGACGACTTCTCGGCGGAGTCGGGCCGCGGCCTGTTCCTGGTCGACTCCTTCGCCGACAGCTGGGGCTGGCACCCGATGGCGGGCACGCTCGGCGGCAAGGTCGTCTGGGCGCTGTTCCAGCTGCCGCACCCGCCCCAGCCGCTGCCCTCCGAATAGCGCACCCCGGCGCCGTATGACGCCGGGGTTCTACGCGCGTTACTGCACGTAAAGCGCCGATTGCCCCGAGTTGCACCCGGGGGTGAACCGGTGTCAGCCCGCTATCAGGTGGTCGAACTCGCCGTCCTTGATGCCCAGGAGCATCGCCTCGATCTCCGCGCGCGTGTAGACGAGCGCCGGACCGTCGGGGAAGCGCGAGTTGCGCACGGCAACGTCCCCGCCGGGCAGGCGGGCGAACTCCACGCAGGAGCCCTGCGAGTTGCTGTGCCGGCTCTTCTGCCAGGCCACACCGTCCAACTCCGTGGCCGCCATGCCGTTGTACACGTCGTGGTCCACAGGTCGCTCCCGGTGGTGCGGTGGCTTTGGGGCCAGTGATGCAGTGGTCAACTGGTCCGGATCATAGCCGTGTTCACGTGCGGATGCATGAGCAGATGCACGTGCACGCGGGGTGGTTCTGTGGTTACAGCTGTGACGTACGGGGTGTGGCATCCGTTCCAGCGCATGCCCCGGAGCCCACATGACATGCGCCGGAGCCAAAACCCTCGTGCACTAGGGAGAGACGCGTATCGCGGCCTTCTTGTTCCACCTTCAAGTGCTCGACCGGCATGATTCAGCCGTCCGGCGTTCGAGGACGAGGCCGTTGAGGCCGATCGGGGGTCCAGGGGGCAGAGCCCCCTGGGGACGGTGCCGTGGCGAAGCGTCAGCGGCCGACGTACGGCAACAATGCCATCTCCCGGGCGTTCTTGATCGCGCGGGCGAGCAGTCGCTGCTGCTGGGCCGTGACACGGGTGACGCGACGGCTGCGGATCTTGCCGCGGTCGGAGATGAACTTCCGCAGCAGGTCGGTGTCCTTGTAGTCGATGTACGTGATCCCGGCCGTGTCCAGCGGGTTGGGGCGGGACTTGGCGGGGCTGCGGTCGGGCTTGCGGGCCATGCGGGTCAGACCTCCAGGAGGGTGTCGAAGGCGGGCGGCAGCCGCTTCCAGGCGGCGCGCCCGGCGGCGTACTCGGCGTCGGTCAGCAGGCAGGACTCCAGCAGGTGTTCGAGTCCGTCGCGGTCGAGGCCGGGCGAGGTGAAGACGAGGTGCTGACAGCAGTCGCCGTGCTCGGGATGCCAGTCCAGTGCGGCGGCGGCGCGGCGCACGGGCGGGACCATGTCCCAGGCGGCGTCGGGGAGCGAGGCCAGCCACGGCCCCGCACTCTCCACGCACAGGGCCCCGCCCGCCGCGTCCCAGTGCAGCAGTGTGTCCGGCTTGTCGGCGAGCCAGAACCGGCCCCGGCTGCGGGCCGCGGCGCAGGTCAGATCCTCCAGCGCCGCATACAGCCGCTCCGGGTGGAAGGGGCGGCTGCGGTGCCAGACGAGGGTGGAGACGCCGTGCGCGTCGGCCTCGGCGGGGAGGAGCGCACAGGCCGGATGCTGGGCCGCAGCCGCCGCCTCGACGTCAAAACCTGCGAGGGCGGCCACCGCCAGGTCACCGTGGCCGATGACGACTTGGCGGGCCGTCGGGTGGAGCTGGGCGAGCAGCTCACGGTCCTCCTCGTCGGCCTCCTCGGAGTCGGTGACGGCGAGGATCGGGGCGTACTCCAGCTGGCGCGCGAAGGTGTCCGCGACCGTCCGCTGGTCCGTGGCCGCCGCGGCGAGGCCACCGTCGGCGAGGTCGTCGCCGTTGCCGAGGTAAGGCAGGACGAGTGCCGGGTCCACGGCTGTGATGACGCCGGTGACCGTCAGGCCTCCGGCCACGACCACCTCGGCCATGGCCTTTGGTTCGACGGAGTCCCACAGCTCGACGACGGCGAGGCGCGTGTCCCCCGCGTCCGCGAGCCGGCGCAGCTCGGGGACGAGGTCCTCCCTGAGCGCACAGCACGCGCAGTCGTTGACCAGGGGCGCCTCACCGGCCGACACGAGACCGCTCGCGTCGCGGATCGTCCGTACGACCGTGCCCGCCGCGGCCGTGGCGAGGTCGTGGTGGAGTACGACGCTGCCGGGGACGTCGGCCAGCAGTCGGGCGACAGCCGCCTTGCGGGCGTCGGCGTGCAGCCCGCCGACGATCACCACCGACAGGCTCACGCTCGGCCCCGCTTCCCGAACCGGCGCTCGAAGCGCTCCACACGGCCGGCGGTGTCCAGGACACGGGCGGTACCGGTGTAGAAGGGGTGGCTGACGTTCGAGATCTCGACGTCCACGACGGGGTACGTGTGGCCGTCCTCCCACTCGATCGTCTTGTCGCTGCTCATCGTCGAGCGGGTGAGGAAGGCGTGGTTCGCGGCACGGTCGCGGAAGACGACGGGACCGTAGGCCGGGTGGATTCCGTTGCGCATGGCGTTGGTTCAGCGCTCCTCTCGGAAGTCGACGTGGCGGCCGGCGACCGGGTCGTACTTGCGCAGGGTCATGCGGTCGGGGTCGTTGCGGCGGTTCTTGCGGGTCACGTAGGTGTAGCCGGTCCCCGCCGTGGAGCGGAGCTTGATGACCGGGCGGAGTTCGTTGCGAGCCATGGTGATACCTTACTGAAAATGAATTCCATTAGCGACATCGCTTCAGGGATCACATCAGGAGAGGTACGTCACCCATGTCCGCGCACTGCATGCTGACCGGGGCACAGCCCGGATTCGGCAACCGCATCTCCCGCTCCCACCGGCGGACCTCCCGCCGTTTCGACCCCAACATCCAGAGCAAGCGGTACTGGCTGCCGAGCGAGGGCCGATACGTACGGCTGCGGCTGAGCACGAAGGGGATCAAGACGGTCGACACGATCGGCGTCGAGGCGGCCGTGGCGCGGATCCGCGCTCGGGGGGTGCGGGTCTGATGGCGAAGAAGAGCAAGATCGCGAAGAACGAGCAGCGGCAGGAGATCGTCGCCCGGTACGCCGAGCGGCGCGCCGAGCTGAAGGAGATCATCCGGCGGCCGTCGACGACGGAGGAGGAACGGCTCGCCGCCCAGCGGGAGTTGCGGCGCCAGCCGCGCGACGCCAGCGCGACACGCGTACGCAACCGGGACCAGGTGGACGGGCGGCCGCGGGGGTACTTCCGGGCGTTCGGGCTGTCACGGGTCTCGTTGCGGGGGCAGGCGCATGCCGGGTACCTGCCGGGGGTGCGCAAGTCGTCCTGGTGAGCACGGGTGGGGCCTGGGAACGCGGGTGGGTGCGGGGAGCGCGGGTGGGTCCGGTGAATCTCACAGCCGCTCCTCATGGGCCGGACGGCCGTCCCTGGTAGCTTGCTGCGGGCGTTCGGGCCGTACGGCCCGGCCACCTGCTATGGCTTGCCCCTGCTCGTTGCTACTGCTTGGGAGCTACCAGTGACTTCGGCGACCTTCACGCGTCCGGCCCGCACGGTGTCGCGCCGGCAGCTGCGGATCGCGGCCGCCGCCGCGGGGCTGGCGGGTGCGCTCGTGCTCACCGCGTGCAGCGGCGGCAGCGACTCCAAGGACGACTCCTCGACCGGCCCCTCCGCGTCCGCCGCCTCCACCGCGGACACGGGCGGCGGCACCGGCGGGACGACGAGCGCGTCCGACGGTCTGCAGGGCAGCTGGCTCGCCACGACCGGCGGCAAGGCCGTCGCCCTCGTGATCAACGGCAAGCAGGCCGGGCTCTTCTCGACCGGCGGGTCCGTGTGCAGCGGGAGCGCGGGCAAGGAGGCCGGGATGCAGATGATCCACCTCACCTGCACGAAGGGCGGCAAGGAGCGGGCGACGGGGATGGTCGACTCCGTGTCCAAGAACTCGCTGAAGATCACCTGGTCGGGCACCGTGGGCAAGGAGACCTACACCAAGGCGGAGGGCGGGACCCTGCCGTCGGGGCTGCCGACCGCGAACCTCGGTCAGTAGTCCGGCAGGGCGGGCAACCGCTGCAGGGGATCGTGCGTGATGATCCATGCATGCGATCACCGGCATCGCGCCGCCGAGTACCAGCACAGCATCAGAGGATCCACATGCGCGCCACCCCGATCACCGTCGCCGCTCTCGCCGCGGCGCTCCTCCTGACCGCCTGCGACGGCAGCGGCGGTGACAGCGGCTCCACCGACAAGGACAAGGCCGGCGGCGCCTGCACGCTCGACGCCGTCGGCGTGCAGGTCGCGGCGAGCGCCGCACCGTCCGCCGGGGACTCCGGCAATGTCACCGTCACGCTCACCAACCGCGGTTCCAAGTGCACCCTGAACGGCTTCCCGGGTGTCGACCTCTACGCGGGCAACGTCTCGAGCACCGTCCTCGCCACCAAGGCCGCGAAGGCCCAGAAGCTGACCCTCACCAAGGACGCGACCACCTCCTTCACGATCACGTACGTCCGGGGCGAGGCAGGCGGCAAGAAGAGCCTCCCGGTGAAGACGGTGAAGTTCACCCTGCCCGGCTCCACCGCCGACCACAGCTTCAAGTGGTCGTACGGCGACGTCGCCCTCAAGGGCGACACGAGCGAACCGAACGCCTCGGTGACGCCCTTCCAGCAGGCCGGGGACTGAGCGCTCCGCCCGGTTGTGCCGATCTGCGGCTCCGCCGCGGACCGCGGGGCGATGATGCTCCGTCGACGTCTGCGGCACCGTCGCGGCCGGCCGCTCCCCCACCGCGGCGCAGCCGCATACCGACAGGCCCCGCGCGCCTTGGGGGCGCTGCCGAGCCGGAGCGGAGTTCGCGCGGCCTGCTCAGGGCCGCCAGGCCCTGACGTCGGGGCACCTCACGGGAGCCGTGGCCGGGCCCCCACCTGGGCCCGGTCCGCTGCCTGGGCGCCCTCCGTCCAGCCTGCCTCGTCGTTCACCCCGCGCAGGCGGGTCGTCGTCGTCTCGGGGAACATGTGGTCCGTGTGGGCCGTGACCGCGACCTCGCGGGAGGCCAGTACCGGGAGCAGGTCGTCGGTCACCTGCGTCTCGGCGGCCGCCGCGAGGCGCGTGCCTATCCGGTGGGCATAGGCCGCGAGGAAGGACTGCCGGAAGGTCTTGGTGCGCTTGCGGCCGCCGGCCCGCTGGGCGGTCTCCGACTTCGTCATCGCCGTCGTGGCCTGCACGAGGAGCGAGGTGTAGAGAAGCTCGACGGCTTCCAGGTCGGCTTCGAAGCCGACGACGGTGGAGAAGCCCAGCGGCTCGTTCCACACGGCCCGACAGTGGTTCGCGGTGGCGACCGCGTCCAGCAGCACTGCCTTGGCCTGCTCGTACGGCGCCTCGACGCCGATCCGGCAGGCGCCGGGGGCGTCGGGGGACGGCGCCCGGGCCGCGAGCAGTGCCTCGTCGATGCTGTGCCGGGCCATCAGCTCCTGTGCCTTGGCGGACAGCGCCTCCGCCTCGTCCGGGAACCCGGTCGCCTCCGCCTTGGCGAGCAGCGCGCGGATACGGGTGAGCATGCGGGACTCGGATGTCGGGCCGGCTCCGGGGGCGGAACCGGGCCGCCGCGTGGGCTCGTCGAGGGGTTCGAGGGCCGGCAGGCGCAGCAGCAGGCGGTACAGCTCCAGGAGGGCGGTCGCGTGCGAGAAGCGGTCGATGCGGGGTGGGGTGCCGGTGGCCCCGGCGGTTTCGGCCGCTTCGGCGGTGAGCTCCTCCAGCTGCGCGGTCCAGCGGGGGCCGCGCGGCCCGTCGTACGGTGTCTGCGCCCGGATCAGCGCCGATGCCAGGCCCACGTGTACGTCGTCCAGCTCGCGGCGCACGATCCGGACCAGGTCGGCGGGCTGCCAGCCGCGCCGCCAGGCCGTCGCCACGAACTCCCGGCCGCGGCGGGCGAGTTCGGCGTCCGCCGCCGGGTCTGCGGCCAGCAGGGAGGCGCCCGTGTCGAGGGCGGTGTCGGACTCGGCGTACAGGGCGGCCTTGAAGGCGCGTTCGACGGTGCTGGACGGAGTGCTGGTCACTCGTCGATCGTGCCATGCGGCACTGACAGTCGGGTCAGCCGTGGATCAGGGCCAGGGCTCGGTCGAGGGCGTCCGGAGCCGGGCACGGGATGTCGGGGAGGACGCCGGTGCCTTCCCAGTTGGTGCCGGAGACCGGGTTGACGGCACGGGCGACCGGGATGGTGGCCTCCAGGTTCGGGTGGACCGTCCAGCCCTCCCGAGGGTGGGCGCCACCGCGGGTGCTCTCCCCCACGACGGTCGCGCGGCCCAGTTGCTGGAGGTCGTAGGCCAGTTCCTCGGCGGCGGAGAAGGTGTGGGGCCCGGTGAGGACGTGGACCGGCTTGGTGCCGCCGAAGCGGGTGCCGGGGACGTGCGGCAGGGTCCAGGACTGGTCGTGCCGGTCGCCCACGCGCGCGTACATGGTGTTGAGGTGGGTGCGCTCGTCAAGGAGGTAGCTGCAGACGAAGGCGACGGTGTCCGGGTCGCCGCCGCCGTTGCCCCGCAGGTCCAGGATGAGCGCCTCGGCGCGGGCGACCAGGGTGAGCGCCGCGGCGAGCGGCTCGGCCGACCAGGACAGTGGGAAGAGGAAGGGGGCCAGTTCGAGGAGGGCGGTGCCGCCCGAGAGCAGCTCGACCCTGGGCACGCCGCCCAGGGAGGTGTCGAACTCGCGGCGCATCGCGGCTTCCGCAGCCTCGCCCTGGCCCTGCGGCACCTGCTCGGGGTGGTACATGAGGCGCAGGTGCAGATCGCCGTTGACGGACTGCAGATCCGCGGTGACCAGGTCGCTCAGCTCCTCGGCGCTCTGCACGTCGTACGCCCCCTCCGCGAGGCGCCGGCGCAGCAGCACGGCCAGTTGCTCGGCGGCCTCCGGAAAGACGTAGTGCTCGGTGAGGAGCCGGGCCGTCTCGTCGACGACCGCGGGAACGTCCTGGACGGGGGCGGGTGTTGAGGCAGGGGCAGGGGCCGTGGAGGAGCTCGTCGTCAGCGTGGTCGTGGTCATGGCAGGTGAGTCAATCACCGTCCCCATGCATCCCACATGGCGTTTTCCCGGACTCGTCTCACCCACCGAAATTCGTTTCGCTCCTCTCCCTTGCCGGTTCAAGCATGGATCCATGGTGGACATGTCTTCGTACGCGGCATTCCTCGTCGCCGCCTTCGCGCTCTGCATCACTCCCGGCCCCGACATGATGTTCATCGTGGCGATGGGCGGACGGGGCGGGCCCAGGACCGGAGTGCTGGCCGCGTGCGGCGTGGCCTGTGCGATGTTCGTGCACTCGGTCGCCGCGGCGCTCGGTCTGTCGGCGCTGTTCCTGGCCCTGCCGACGCTCTATCACGTGCTGCGCTGGGCGGGTGCGGCCTATCTGCTCCACCTCGCGGTCAGGGCCTTCCGGGACCGGGCGGTGCCGGTCGAGGAGGGTACGGCGGCGGGGCCCGGGCGGCGGCGGGCCTTCTGGCAGGGGGCGGTCACCAATCTGCTCAACCCCAAGGTGATCCTCTTCAACGTCGCCTTCCTGCCGCAGTTCGTGGACCCCGGGCTGGGGCACGTGCGCGAACAGTTCCTGGTCTTCGGGCTGACGATCACGATCATGGGGCTGGGCGTGGACGGCTCGATCGGACTGCTCTCCGGAAAGCTCTCCTCGCTGCTGCGCCGGAGCCGGCGGGTGGCGCGCGGGCTGAACATCTTCAGCGGGACGGTGTTCACGGCATTGGCCGTTCGACTGTCAACCCAGGGTTGACAGTCCCCTGCTGTCAACCTAAGGTTGACACATGACGACGAACCCGAGCATCACGTCATCCGTACGTCTCGACGACCTGATCACGGCGATCAAGCGGGTCCACGCCGCGCCCCTCGACCAGCTCCAGGACGCGGTGATCGCTGCCGATCACCTCGGCGAAGTGGCGGACCACCTGATCGGCCACTTCGTCGACCAGGCCCGGCGTTCCGGAGCGTCCTGGACGGACATCGGCCAGAGCATGGGGGTCACCCGGCAGGCCGCGCAGAAGCGGTTCGTGCCGAAGGAGTCGGCCGACCTCGACCCGAGCCAGGGCTTCAGCCGGTACACCCTGCGTGCTCGCAACGTGGTGATGGCGGCCCACAACGCCGCCAAGGACGCGGGCAACTCCGAGGTGCTCCCCGCACACCTGGTCCTCGGCCTGCCGGTCGAACCGGAGGGCCTCGCAGCCAAGGCGATCGTCGCGCAAGGCATCACTCTCGACGCCGTGCGGCAGGCGGCGACCGCCGCGCTGCCGCCCGCCGCCGAGGAGGTCCCGGAGCTCGTCCCGTACGCCTCGGACGCCAAGAAGGTCCTGGAACTCACCTTCCGCGAGGCCCTGCGCCTGGGCCACAACTACATCGGCACCGAGCACATCCTGCTGGCCCTGCTGGAGTTCGAGCACGGCACAGGCCTGCTGGCGGATCTCGGCATCGAGAGGAAACCCGTGGAGGCGGACATCGCCAAGGCCCTGGAGGGCCATCCCAAGCTCCGGGACAAGTAGAGCCGGAGGCCGTTGTCAGACCCCCCTGCCACACTCGCAACCATGACCGACCGCTGGGCGCTCGCTCCGGCCGAGGACGGTGGCGTGGAGATCGCCCCCCTCGGTCCGGACGGGCTGCTCGCCGGGCCGGTCCTGTGGGAGCCCGACCTCGCGACGGCCGTGCGGGGACGGCCGGAGGTCGTGCGGTGGGTGTGGCGTTCCACGGCCGAGGTGTATCCGCGTCTGCTCGCCACGGGGGTGCGAGTGGAGCGGTGCTACGACGTCGAGGACGCCGAAACCCTCCTGCTGGGCCACGAGGGGCGGTACGGCGAGCCCCGCTCGGCGGCCGCCGCTCTGGCCCGGCTCCGCGGCGGCCCCGTACCGCCCGACCCTCCCCTGCGCTCCGCGGAACCCGGCGCGCAGTCCCCGCTCTTCGAACCGCAGACCGTCCCTGTGCCGCTGCCCGACCTCGTCGAGGTGTACGCAGAGCAGCAGCGCCGGCACGACGCCACTGTGCACCCCGACCGGATGCGGCTGCTGACGGCGGCCGAGTCGGCGGGGATGCTGGTGGCCGCCGAGATGAACCGCGCCGGGCTGCCCTGGAGCGCCGAGGTGCACCGCCGGGTGCTGCACGAACTGCTCGGCGAGCGCTATGCGGGCGGTGGCGAGCCCCGCCGCCTCGCCGAACTCGCGGACGAGGTGTCCGCCGCCTTCGGGCGCCGCGTCCGGCCCGATCTGCCCGCGGACGTCATCAAGGCGTTCGCGCAGGCCGGGATCAAGGTGAAGTCGACCCGGCGCTGGGAGATCGAGTCCGTCGACCACCCGGCGGTGAAGCCGCTGGTCGAGTACAAGAAGCTGTACCGCATCTGGGTCGCCCACGGCTGGTCCTGGCTGCAGGACTGGGTGCGGGACGGGCGGTTCAGGCCCGAGTTCCTCGCGGGCGGGACCGTCACCGGCAGATGGGTCACCCATGGCGGCGGCGCCCTGCAGATCCCCAAGGTCATCCGGCGCGCGGTGGTCGCCGACCCCGGCTGGCGGCTGGTCGTCGCGGACGCCGACCAGATGGAGCCGCGCGTGCTGGCCGCCATCTCCCGCGACCCGGGGCTGATGGAGGTGGCCGGGCGCGAGAGCGACCTCTACCAGTCCGTCTCCGACCGGGCCTTCTCCGGCGACCGCGCCCAGGCCAAGCTCGCCGTCCTCGGCGCGGTCTACGGCCAGACCTCCGGCGACGGCCTGAAGAACCTCGCCGCGCTCAGACGCCGCTTCCCCAAGGCGGTCGCGTACGTCGACGACGCGGCGCGCGCGGGCGAGGAGGGCCGGCTCGTGCGGACCTGGCTGGGGCGGACCTGCCCACCGGCGGCCGGGGCGGGCGAGGACGCGGCGGAGGAGGCGGGCATCCCTCAGGACGAACCGGCCGAGACTCCCGCCGGGACCGAGTGGGTGCCCGGTTACGCCTCCACCAACACCCGCGCCCGCGGCCGCTTCGCCCGCAACTTCGTCGTCCAGGGCAGCGCCGCCGACTGGGCCCTGCTGGTGCTCGCCGCACTGCGGCAGACCTGCGCGGACATGGCGGCCGAGCTGGTCTTCTTCCAGCACGACGAGGTGATCGTGCACTGTCCCGAGCAGGAGGCGGAAGCGGTGGTGACGGCGATCCGGGAGGCGGCGGAGCTGGCGGGGCGGCTGACGTTCGGGGAGACGCCTGTGCGGTTTCCGTTCACTACGGCGGTGGTGGAGTGTTATGCGGATGCGAAGTGAGCGGTGACCGGTGCTGGTGACGATTGCCCGCAGGCTGGGGCGGTTTTGATCACCGGGTGCCCGCCTCGGCCAGCAGTTCCCGCAGCTCGGTCACCACTGCCTTCTCGTCCGTTCCGTCCAGGGCGTCGAGGGCCGCGCGCCACTGTTCGTACGCCTGCTCGGTGCTCCCGCACTCCCGCAGCAGAAGCCCGTGCTGGTGGCGGGCGAGACCGCCTGTGTAGCGGTCGGCGCGGGCGTCCGCGCGGCGGAGCAGTTCGGCGCACTCGGCGCCGGCCCGTTCCGTTCGGCCGAGCAGGCGCAGTGCCCGCACCAGCCCGAGCCGGGTCTGGGACTCGCCGTGCCAGTCGCCGTGGCCGCCGAGAATGCGCAGGCTCTCCTCGAAGTGGGGTACGGCGGCGGCCGGTTCGCCCAGGGTGAGGTGGGCGTAGCCGATGTTGCAGTGCGCGGAGTGCTGCACGATCACGGCGCCGATCTCGTCGCCGATGGCGAGCGAGAGCCGGTGCTGCTCGATCGCGGCCCGCGGGTCGGTGTGCTCGTAGAGGTTGCCGAGGTGGCTGTGGGTCACGGCCTCGCCGTGCGGGTCGTTCAACTGCCGTGAGTACTCCAGGCTCTGGCGCAGGGCCCGGCCGGACTCCTCGTAGCGGCCGAGGCCTTCGAGCAGCAGGCCGCGGTTGTTGAGGCAGCGGCGCATCCAGGAGACGCGGTCGAGCCGGCGCCAGATCGTCAGTGCCCGGTCGTTGAGGGCGAGGGCCTCGCTCTGCCGCCCGGTCAGGAAGTGCAACGCGGCGAGGTCGCCCAGCGCGTACGCCTCGGCGGACTCGTCACCGAGCCGCCGGGCCACGCGCAGGGCGGCCCCGCCGAGCACCTCCATCTCGGCGACGCGGCCACTGCGCAGCACGTAAGGGAAGACGAGGCGGATCAGCGTCGAGATGCGGGCGGCCCTGAGCGCCTGTACGTCGGCGTCGGCACCGGCGTCCTCGGCGTACCGCTCGACCAGCGTGACGATGTTCACCAGCTCCGTGTCGCCCCAGGCGAAGGCCTGTCCGGCGGATTCGAAGGTGGGAAGGGCGGCGACATGTGCCGCGTGGTCCGGCGGCTGGGCCGCGGTCGGGCGGCGGCGGTCGTCCTGGTCGAGGCCCGGTTCGACGATCGCGGTCAGGGCGCGCTCGGCGACGGCGGCGTACCAGGGCAGGGCGGCATCCACGTCACTGGCGCCCGCGGCCAGTTCGCGGGCGAAGTCGCGGACCAGGTCGTGCGGGGCGTAGCGGCCGTACGCGGTCTCCTCCAGGAGGGCCACGTCGACGAGCCGGTCCAGCGCGGCCTCGGTGCGGCGCTCGTCGGTGCCGACCAGGTGGGCGAGGAGCGGGGCGCCGTAGGCGGGCAGGTCGAGCGCTCCGATCCCGCGCAGCACGCGGGCGGCGTCCCGGTCGGCCTCGCGCTCCGAGGCGGCGAGCGCGTCGTGGGCGACGGCCAGGGACCGTCGGACGCTCAGGTCGTCGTACTCCAGGTGGTGCAACCTGCCTTCCGTGGCGGCGAGTTGACCGGCCAGCACCTCGGGGGTGAGCGCTCGGCGCGCGGCGAGGCGGGCGGCGACGATGCGCAGCGCGAGCGGAAGGCGGCCGGTGAGTTCGACGAGGGGATGGGCCGCGTCCAGGGCGTCGCGGCCGGAGACCGCCCGCAGCAGCTCGGCGCTCTCCTCGCCGCTCAGGGGGGTGAGCGGGAAGCGGCGGGCGCCGTCGAGAGCGGTCAGCGGCGAACGGCTGGTGACGATCACGGCGCACCCGGCGCCGGCCGGCAGCAGCGGCCGTACCTGAGCGGCGTGCGCGGCGTCGTCCAGGAGCAGCAGGGTGCGGGTCGGGGCCAGCAGGGAGCGCAGCAACGCGGCGGCCGCGTCCGGGTGTTCGGGGATGCGGCGGGGCTCGGTACCCAGGTCACGGAGCAGGGCGATGAGGGCCTGGGCTGACGTGAGAGGGGTCATGCCGGGGGTGGCGCCGTGCAGGTTGATGTACAGCTGGCCGTCGGGGAAACGTTCCCTCAGGCTGTGGGCGACCTGCAGGGCGAGGGCGCTCTTGCCCACGCCGGCCATGCCGCTGATGACAGCGATCGCAGGGGTCCGACCGGGCTCAAGGACGGAGCGGAGGTCGTCGAGTGCGGGGGTGCGGCCGGTGAAGTGGGCGGGCGGAGGGGGCAGTTGGGCGGGCCGGGGCGGCTGCGGAAGGGCGGGCGCGGAGTCGTCCGTGCCGCCGGACGCGGTGTCGTCCTCACGGGGAGCGCCGGGGCCCCCGGTGGTGGCGAGCACCTCGACGTGCGCCTCCTGCATCGCCGGGCCCGGTTCCACACCCAGTTCCTCCACCAGGCGGGCGCGCAGGTCCCGGTGGACGGCCAGGGCCTCGGCCTGGCGGCCGGTGCGGTGCAGGGCGAGCATCAGCTGACGGTGGTACGCCTCCCGGAGTGGATACTCGGCGGCCAGTGCGGACAACTCCGGTACGAGACCGTCCAGTCGGGCACCGTCGACGGCCAGCTCGGCGTCGTAACGCCACTCCAGAAGCAGCAGCCGCGCCTCCTTCAGGCGCTGGACGAAGGCGTAGCCGCCCAGCTCGGCGGGGAGCCCGTTCAGTGGGGTGCCGCGCCACAGGGCGAGCGCGGAAGTGCACTCGCGCACCACCCGCTCCCAGTTGCGGGCGGCGTACGCCCCGCGTGCCGTGGCGAGATGACGCTCGAAGACATGCACGTCCAGTTCGCCCTGTTCGACGCGCAGCAGGTAACCGGGCGGCACCGCACGCAGCCGCTCGGGGTCGTCGAGCAGCCTGCGCAGCCGGGCCACATGGTTGTGCAGCGAGGCCTGCGCGGACGCGGGCGGGGCCCCGCCCCACAGCGCGTCCTTGAGCGACTCGACGGAGACCACACGGCCGGCTTCGAGAAGCAGGGCGGCGAGCAGGGTGCGGACCTTGGGGCTGCCGATGGCTTTGACGTCGGCATCGCCGGAGGCATCCGTGCCGTCGCCGAAGTCGCCGGCCTCGCCGTGGACGTCGTAGAGAACCGGCGGCCCCAGCAGTCCGAACCGCAGCTGGCCCCGCCTCACGCCGCCCACTGCCTTCCCGCATCCTTGGCGGATTTCCGCCCTCGTCACGGCGGTTTCCCGCCACCTGTGCCACGGCGGTCGCCGCGGGAATCCGTTACGGCTGCGGCCTTCCGGCGAGGCCGGCCGACGGCTTCGCGCCAGTCGGCCGAGGCCGGAACGGAGAACCGTTGGCCACATGTTAGCGATCCGTTGGTGCCACCTGATGTGATCACTTCATCGGATCTGGCCCGGGGGTGCGCGCGTAGAACGCGCAACTCGGGGGAGTGACGCCGCCGTGGCCGGATCCGTGGGACGTCAGAGGGTCCCGGTCGGCGGAGGTGACCGTCCGGGACCCTCGTCCCCTCCACTCGCTTCTCTTCAGATGACGGGCGGCCGCCCCAGCCGCGAGAGGCGCCACACGGTCCGCCACCGCATGGGCCGCCGCTCGCCCGCCGGTTCCCTGAGGCCCTCCACGAACCCGCCGAACCAGGCGCGCAGCCCGGCCCGCGAACGGGTCCGTACGAGCGTGAGCAGCGTCCAGATCGCCAGGTGTACGGGGATGAGCGGCAACGGCAGTCGGCGGCGGACGAGCCACACCCGGTTCCGGGCGTTCACCCGGTAGTAGATGGCGTGCCGGGCCGGCGAGGTCTTCGGGTGCCGGAGCAGCAGTTCGGGTGCGTACAGGATCCGCCAGCCGGCGTCGGCGGCCCGCCAGGCCAGGTCGGTCTCCTCGTGGGCGAAGAAGAACTCGGCGGGCCAGTCGCCGATCTCGTCCAGCATGGCGGTCCGCAAGCCGTGGCCGCCGCCGAGGAACCCGGTGACGTAACCGCCCCGCATCGGGTCGGAGGCGCCGACCCGGGGCACGTGCCGCTGCTGTGTCTCGCCGTGCTCGTCGGCGATACGGAAGCCGACGATGCCGAGCTTCGGGTCGGCGGCGAACAGGTCCCGTACCCGTCGCAGCACGTCGGCGTCCACGAGCAGGCCGTCGTCGTCCAGTTCGACGACGACGTCGACGTCCCTGAACTCCCGCAGCCTGGCCAGCGCCTGGTTCCGGCCGCCCGGGCAGCCGAGGTTCTCGTCGAGTTCCAGGAGGGTGACCTCGCCGGGCAGCGTCAGCCGCTCGGCGTAGTCCGGCAGCGGGCAGCCGTTGCCGACGATCACGATCCGCGCGGGCGCGAGGTCCTGCTTGGCCACGGACTCCAGCAGCGCGTCGACCTCGGCAGGCCTGTTTCCCATGGTCACCACGGCGACGGCGATCCTCGGCGCTCCCAGGTCCTGCATGCCCTTCACCCCATCACGGCCGCCGGCAATCCCGGCCGCGATGCTAACCGTTCACGGTAAGGACTTCCTGAGTACGCCGATTCTTGGGTCAGGCGTGGCGGTTCTCATCCCCGGGTCAGGGATGTCGGTTCGTACGGCGGTTCTCCCTGCGCCGTACGAACTTCAGGCCCGACCAGTCCACCGTTCCTGATCAGTGAGCAGGAGTGAGTCTTGGACCCATGCCTGGTCGCTGCGGACATCCCGAACGGTTTTGGGTGTCCTGGTCGCCCGCGTACTCGCCGCGTCCGGCGGCACGGATCGTGTCCGTGGTCCGGGGGTGCGGAGGCGGGGTCCCTCACGCCCGGGGGCACGCCGGTCGGCCTGGACGGTCCGATGCCCGTGCACATCGCTCTGGTGTGCACGGGGCGGTGGCGTCCGTCGCCGGATCGGGTGTCCCTGGGCGCATCGTCCGATCGCGATGCCGGCGGCATCGTGCCGGGTGGTCTTGCGGGTGGGGCCGGTCATCGGCTGTTGCCAGTGCTGGGCGCCCCATTTGCCGGTGCAGGCCGGGTCCATCGCGATGATCGCGATACCTGTGGTGTCGGCCATGGAGGTCAGCCGGGCGCGGAGTTTGCCGGTGGGCATGCCGGAGATGAGCTGCCGGAATCGGCGCTTGCGGCCGTGCTTCTCTCTGGTTTTCTCGGCCTGGAAGTCGAGGTCTTCGACCGCGATGGCCTTGACGGCGCAGGTCTTGGCCCAGTTCAGCAGCCGCGTGAGGGCGTGGCGTACCTGGGCGTCGCGGTGCTGGGCGGTGCCGGACAGGTCGTAGAAGAACCGGCGCGGCCGGCCGATCGGGTTGCCGTGAGTGTCGAGGCGCCATGCGGCGGTGGGGGTCCCCCCGCGCGAGCGAAGCCGAGCGTGGGGGAGGTCGGCGTTGGTGTCCACGCCGAGGGCCCCTCCCGCAGCGTCTTCCAGTACGACCGCGACGGCCACCTCGGCGGCGCGGCCCCGTTCCTCGCCCTGGACGAGCTGGAGCGGGAAGGCCGGATCGCCTCCGGTGACCTGGTGGTCGTGGCGACCGCCGGCTCGGGTTTCACCTGGGGCGTGACGGCGATCCGCCGGACGTGACCCGCGCGGCGAGTCGGGTTCCGCGTGGTAGAACTCCAGGATGTTGCCGTCCTGGAGATCGGCGGACTGATACCTCAACTCCAGCTCGCCGACCACCGGATGGCTGAGGAGCTTGGTGCCCTCGATGCAGTTGGCCACCCGCCGCCGGCACCAGAGCGCCGCCGACACGATGGGGCCGCCCGAGGCGGCAACGCGCACCCCGCTCAGCGGACCACGCGCTCCTCCGCCTCGACGTCAACCGCCTCATCCGGCACCACGACCGGCCGCGACGCCGGACGAGGCGCACCGTGCGCCGCCATGATCCCGGCGATGACCAGCACCGCCCCGAGCGGCTGGTTCCACGTCGGCCGCTCACCCAGCAGGATCACGCCCGCCGTGACACCGACGACCGGCGTGAGATAGGTGACCGCGGAGGCGTTCACCGCGCCCCACGCCTGGACGATGTTGTTGTTCCACAGGTAGGCCAAGCCTGTACTCAGGGCGCCCAGAGCCAGCATGCCGAGCGCGATCGGCGCGTCGATGCGGGGCGTGGGCTCCGCGAGCCAGGGTGTGGCCGCCAGCATGATGACCGCGCCGATGGTGACCTGTACGAAGGCGACGCTAACCGCCGGCAGTCCGCGTGGGGCGATGAAACGGCGCAGGTAGACGAAGGCGACGCCGTAGCAGGCGGTTGCGCCCAGACAGGCGAACTCGGCCAGGAGATGGCCACCGCCGGCGGCCAGGCCCGCTGGGCCGATCAGCACCAGGACCCCGGCGAACCCCGTGAGCAGGCCCGCCGCACGGCGCCGGTCGAGCCGCTCGTCAGCCAGGGCTGCCGTACTGACCGCGAGGGTCAGCAGCGGGGTGGTGGCGTTGAGGATGCTCGCCATGCCGGAGTCGAGGTGCTGCTCGGCCCAGGAGAAGAGCAGGAAGGGGACGACGCACAGCAGGACGGACACGACGGACAGCCGCAGCCAGAGCCCGGGATCCCGGGGGATCCTGCTACGGGTCACCGCCATGACCGCGCAGAGCGCCAGCGCGCCCAGCACCAGCCGGCCCCACACCACCTGAGCGGGTGTCAGCCCGTCCAGCGCGACCTTGATGAACAGGAAACTCGAGCCCCACGCGCACGCCAGCGCGACGAACTGTGCCCCGATTCGCACTCGCAAGCCGACGCACCCCCCTTTTTTCTTGTGCAGGTCCTACTCCGTGCAGGTCCTACTCCGTGTCGGTCATACTCCGTGCCGGTCCCTACTCCGCTGCGACGGCAACCACCGGCGCCGCGATGGGCGCCACCGCGGGCGCCACGATCCGTACGTAGTCCTCCGTGGCCATGACCACCGACCGGTCCAGCCGCCCCGCGTTGAAGGCGATCTCCTCGTGGGCCGCGAGGAACTCGGCGTCCACGACGACGGGCAGCGTGCCGGACAGCGACAGCGGCGGGATGGCGCCGACCACACAGCCGGTGAGCTCCTCGGCCAGTTCCGACGGGGCGAACCCGCCCTTCTTGCCCTCGACCGCGGCGACGACCTTCTTCAGGTCCGCGCGCCGGTCGCCCGCCAGCACGGCCAGCACCGCCGGGGACTCGATCCCCTTCACCCGGCACACGAGCGCCTTCGCGCCCTGCGACACGGTCGTGCCGCGCACCGCGGACACCTCCTCGGAACGTCCTTCGGCCGGGTGCTCGACCACGCGGTACCTGGCCTTCTCACGGTCGAGAAGGTCGACGATCTGCTCAAAGGGACTCAACGGCGGCCTCCCTGGGCCTCTGCTGGCGTACGGCCACGGAGCGGGGCCGCGTAGCACCGCTCCAGCCGACTGACGAAGGTCTCGACGAAGGACGGCGGCGCATCGGTCCACGACCGCCAGTCACGTGTCGCCTCCGCAAGGTACGACATGCGCCGGACATGTTTCCAAGTCCCCATACCTGTCGGTGAATTGAGGTCACCGGCGAGATCGGCTGCGAGATCCACGGGCAGTTGGGCGCGCAGCGCTTCCAGATAGTCGGCGTAGACCCCGCTGCCGAAGTTCACCCGGGCGACTCCGTGCGCCGGCAGGGACGCGAGGTCGACCCTTGAGAGCGAGCTGCCGCCATGCACGACCAGAGCGCGGCCGGTGCCCTCCAGGACGCCGGTGAGCGCCTGGACGAGCCCGTGGTCGATCGCCGCGTACCGGTGCTCGCGCGCGGGCTCGGTGGCGAAGACCTCGTCCCACAGTTCGGTCTTGCGCCGCGCCTTGGCCAGCCGCTGCTCCAGCCACTCCTTCTCCAGGGCGTCGAGCAGCGGCCGCTGGAAAACCGGGACACGGGTCCGCGCCTCGCGGAACACGGCGTCGAGCCGCGGCCCGGCGTCCGGCCCGTCCCCTTCCGTCGTGGCCCGACGGGCCAGCGCCGCCACCAGCCGGTGCTCGGCCGAGTAGCCGGGCAGCCCGGCGTCGTTGAGGTCCTTCTCGACGCGTGCGCAGGCCTCGGCGAAGGCGTGCAGGTCGTCGCCGGTGGCACGGTCGTCCAGGAGGCCGACCGTGGCCAGCGATCGGCGGGTGGCGGCGAAGCCGTAGTCGAAACTGTGGAACTGGCCCACGTGCGCCCCGACCAGATCGAGGTCCGTGTTCTCGACGAACCTGGTGAAGTCGCTCAAGGTCGTCTTGTTCCATTTGCGCAGCCCGGCCCCGTCGATGGAGCCGATCTCGCCTTCGACGAGGACGTCGTAGCGCCGTGCCAGTTCCGTGGCCGCGTTGGTGAACAGCACGTTCTGGTGGAGCGTACGACCGGACCCGTCGACCATGACCGAGTCGA
The DNA here is from genome assembly GCF_000720765.1 of Streptomyces sp. NRRL S-646. Lineage (GTDB taxonomy): Bacteria > Actinomycetota > Actinomycetes > Streptomycetales > Streptomycetaceae > Streptomyces. The sequence goes on along the minus strand of NZ_JODC01000013.1, from coordinate 308,762 downwards.
ACCCGGCCTCGCAGGCGGCCTGGACCACCTCGTAGTCGTCGGCGTGGTCGAGGTGCAGCCGCAGCCGCGAGCCCAGCGCGGTGTTGAGCCGGTCGACGTCCTGCCGGAGCGTGCCGAAGACCTCGGCGACGGCGGCCACCGGCCCCCGGCCGGCGCTGCCCGCCACGAACAACAGGGCTTCCTGAGGCGAGATCTCGCAGTAGACGTCCCGCCGCGTGCGCGCCGAGAGCAGGGCGTACGGCAGCAGCATGGACGGGTGCTTCACGTTGAAGTTCGGCACGGTGCCCGTCCACCGGGCGGGGGGCGCCGCAGCTTCCCCGGCCGGCCGTGTGCCGGGCCGCCTGTTGCGCAGTTCCCAGTGGTATTCGCGCCGCACGCCCTGCACTTCGGCAAGGAAGTCGGGCAGGTCCGTGTCACCGGGCGTCAGGGTGCGCACCAGCGGGCCGAGGGCGCGGGGGTCCAGGGCCCGGTGGTCCTCGACCATGAAGACCACGCCGAGCAGCGGGTCGTTGCGGCGCAGCGCCTCGGTGCGGCGGGCCGCCCAGGTCATCGCGGCCAGGCCGCTGACCGGGAGTTCCTCGCACACGAACGCCACCGACTGGGCGGCGAGCGTGTCGAGGACCCGCTCGCACGACAGCCGCTCGTCGGCGATGACGGTCCGCAGTCCGAGCCGCTCGAGGAGCTGCCGGGCCCACTCGGTGTGCCAGACCTCCGCGCCGATCACGGCGTGCGGTGCGTCGGCGCGGTGCGGCCGCTCGGCGGCGCCCGGCACGCCCGGCGGCAGGGGGGGCCGGGGGATCAGGCGGGTCATCGGGGAGCCGGGGGCCGTGGCGCCCGCGGGGATCGCCGGGGCCGCCTGGGCGGTGGCCGAGGGGGCCGTCGTACTCGCCGGTGTGGCAGTGCTCGTACGGGCCGCCGTGCCCGCCGCATCCGCCGTGGCCGCAGCGCTCCTACGGGTCACCGTACGCCCTGTGTCCGCAGTGTTCGCCGGGTCCGCACCGTTCGCTGTGGGCGACGCGTTCGCCGGAGTCGCCGTGCTCACCGGAACACCTCCCCCAGGAGACGGGCCGCGGCCGGTGAGCCGACGTAGGCGTCGAAGGAGTAGGCGAGTCGGTCCAAGGTGTGGTCCTGGAGGAGGTCGGCGACCTCGGCGCGGACCGTCGTGGGCTCGGCGCGGCGCAGCACCACCTTCGCCACCAGCCGGGCCACCTCGCGCATCTCCGCCTCGCGCAGCCCGCGCCTGGTCATGGCCTGGACGCCGAGCCTGAGGCCGTGCAGCCCGTTGGCGCCCGGTACCTCGATGTTGGTGGTGCGGATACCGGCGTGCGCCAGGTCCCCCAGGGACAGCCGCAGCGCGTCGGCGGCCGACCCGGTGATGACATGCACCTGGTGGGTCTCGGTGAACCCGAAGGACTCCCCGGAGACCCGCACCCCCTCCTCGTGCAGGGCGTGCGCGAGGGCCTTGGAGTTGGCGAGGATCTGACGCGCGTAGTCGTGGCCGTAGAGGGCGATCTCGGACAGGGCCACGTACATGGGTGCGATCAGCTCGGCGTGCGAGTTGCTCTGCATCTGTGGGCAGACCCAGTCCGACACCGCCCTGAGCTTCGGGTGGTCCGCGTCCCGGAAGGCGATGTACGCCTTCTGCGGTCCGGCGATGGTCTTGTGGGTGTTGCCGTGCACGGCGTCCGCGCCGAGCAACGTCGGCTGCGGCAGCGCGCCGCCGGCGATCAGGGCGCCGTCGTGGCTGGCGTCGTAGGCGAGGAAGACACCCTCGGGCAGCGCGGCCCTGATCTGGGCGAGCGGCTGCCAGCGCAGTTTGAACGACTGGTCGAGGATGACGAGCTTGATCTCCGGGTGCTCGGCGCACAGCGTGGCCAACCGGTCCACGTCGACGAGCAGGGTCCGGTCGACCATCGGCAGGTGGTAGGTGTTGACGCCGGCCGCGCCGGCCAGCGCCTCCAGGGCGAAGTGGCCACCGTCCTTGTGCGCGAAGTGCACGAAGCCGTCGCCGCGCCCGCAGGTACCCAGCAGCACGGCCTGCTCGGCGACCGAGCCGCCGTTGGGCCGCCAGTCGAAGGTGGCCGCCTCGAAGAGCTGCCGGCCGATCCCGGTCAGCTTCCCCACCAGGGACGCGTTCGCGCCGGAGTCCGGGAAGGCCCACTCCCCCGCCTCGGCCGGGTACGGCGGGGCGAACTCGTAGAAGCCGCCCTGCAGTCCGCTGCCGAGCATCCGTACCAGCTTGCTCGGGTAGTTCTCGCTGGCCGTGAGGCTCAGGTGCTGCTCACGGTAGGTGTTGTCGAGCACGAAGTCCGAGGCGAGCCGCTCCAGCAGGTGCGCCACCCGGTCGTCCGACCACACCGGGCCGAACGCGCCGCCACTGTCACCCCCCGCGGCCTCTTCGACGATTTCCTCGGCCGCCACGACCGCGGCCTGTGCTTCGTCGTCGACAAAGTCGATACCACTGCCTTGTTCTGCCGCGCGCATAAGCCAGCCCCCGCTGCATGTCGGAAAGAATCGAAAGGAAAGGAGAAAGACGCCGGAATGGCGTAGGGAAGGAACCCGCGCACGACACTGTGCGGGGAGATGCGCCGGGCAAGCCGACCGCCGACGTCGATGTCTACTACGAGCCTGTCCGCCCTGGCGGCTCCAGGACCCACCCGGAAGGCATCCACACGTCAATGGCGCCGACTGTACGGGCGGCGATCAACGCCGGTCCACCGAAATCCAGCCACTCTGCACTCCGGCCCTGCCTGTGGAAACCACGCTCCGGGCAAGGCCCGTGGCCAGGAAGGGATGCACCGGACATCCGCCTGGCAGCCCCAATTGCGGGCCCACGCCCCTGAGTTCGCATGCCCTACGGACGGTCCAAGAGGTACCCGAGAACCCGTCCCGCGAGCCTGACTCAAATTCGATGCACCGACCACCGACAAGAAACCCGCAGGCCAAGAGGGGTGGCGTGGAGGGTGGCCGGGATGTCGGCCAGGGAACGGAGCCACGACCCCACGATCCTCCACTTCAAACATCGAAATTCAGTCATTGCGTTCCGGAGATTGGCCGATTAGGCAGTCAACCATAAGACCATCGAACGGCGGATATGTCCGGTTCGGCTCTACGAAATCAACCAGTCCGTATTCCGGAATGTCGTTGCGGATTCCACTGCCGGTCATGCACGATCCATGCCGCCGGGGGGCACGGAGACGCTCCTCGCCGGGCGTGATCACGTCCGTGCTTCGCAAAGAAAGGTCATGCGTGCTGCCTGAAACTTCACCGGCAGCGGGATCCGTGGCCACAGTCGCGGAAACCTTGCTCAACGCCTTCGTAGCCCGCGGGCATTCGCACTTCACCGGCGTCCCGTGTTCCTTGCTGAAGGGGTTTTTCCGGTTACTTGAGAGCCCCGACTGTCCGGCCGTGTACATACCCGCGCCGCGTGAGGACAGCGCCCTGGGAGTGGCCTCCGGTCTCGCCGTGGCGGGGGCCAGGCCCGTGGCCCTCATGCAGAACTCCGGCCTCGGCTACTCGCTCAACGTCCTCACCTCGTTCAACCTCATCTACGACGTCCACCTGCCGATCGTGGTCAGCTGGCGCGGTCACGACGGCAAGGACGCCGTCGAGCACGACGTCATCGGACGCGAACTCACCCGGCTGCTCGACGTGTTCGGGCTTCCCTGGACCGTGCTGGACAACGAGCACCCCGAGGACTCCGTGGAGGCGTTCCTCAAGCAGTACGACGCCGGCCGCAGCACCGCCGTTCTGATCGTCCGGGAAGGGATTTAGCGTTGCTGGACATCCGTGACGCCCTGGCCGCACTGCTGGAGCGCGAGTCCACCGCCCTGACGGTGAGCACCTGCGGCTACATCACGCGCGACGTGTACAACATCCGCGATCGCGCCAACCACTTCTATCTCGTCGGCTCCATGGGCATGGCCGCGCCGATCGGGCTCGGCATCGCGCTGGCCCACCCGGACCGCCGGGTGCTGGTGCTGGACGGCGACGGCTCGTTCGCCATGAACCCGGGCTGTCTGCCGATGATCGCCGAGCACCGGCCGAATCTGGTCCACGTCGTCCTCGACAACGGCGCCCACGAGAGCACTGGCGGCCAGCGCACCGCCGCCCTCGGCGACCCGGCAGCCATGGCCCTCGCAGCCGGTTACGCCGCCGCCCACACCGTGGACGACCTCGACCAGCTGGCCGCGCTGGACCTGACCGGCACGCCCACCCTGGTGCGGATCCGCTGCAGGCTTCGCAGCCACCCCGCGGGAAAGCGCGTGGAGTACACGCCCCAGGAGCTGGTGGCGCGGTTCCGCGCCCAACTGGCCGATCCGGCGGCGCACTTGGAAGGAGCCGTGTGAAACCCACCCTGCTCGACTGCACCCTGCGCGACGGCGGGAACCAGAACGACTGGCAGTTCACCGCCACCGACGTGCACACCATCGTGAGCACCCTGGACGCCGCCCGCATCGACGTCATCGAGGTCGGCTACCGCGGCGGATCCGGGAGCAGGGCAAGCGCCACCGCGGGGCCCTCGGCGCACTGCACGCCCGAGTACCTGGCCGCGCTGCCGACCGTCTCGCACGCGGAGCTGGCCGTGATGGTCGTACCCACCGTGTGCCCGGTACGGGCCATGGACGACCTGCCCGACAGCCCGGTGTCCATGGTGCGCGTCGCCGCCTACCCGTGGAACATCGACGGGGTCCCGGAGTACGTCCGTGCCGTGCGGGCCCTCGGCCTCAAGGTCGGGGTCAACCTGATGGCCGTCAGCTACACCACCCAGGAGCAGCTGGCCGAGGCCGCCGCGGTCGTGGCGTCGGAGGCACCGGACGTCTTCTACATCGCCGACTCCTTCGGCGCGCTCACCCCGGACGACGTACGCCGACGTGTCGAGCTGTTGGCCGAGCGGCTGCCGACACCGCTCGGCATCCACGCCCACAACAACCTCGGCCTGGCCGCGGCCAACGCGGTCGCCGGCCTGGACGCGGGCGTGAGCTGGCTGGACGCCTCGCTCTGTGCCATGGCGCGGGGCGCCGGCAACCTCGCCACCGAACAGGCCGCGGCCTTCCTCACCGCGTGGCCCAAGTACGACACCCACGCCGATCTGCCCCTGGTCTGCGAGGCCGCCGAGTACGTGGCCGAGCAGGTGCTGCCACGCCCCATGACGGTGCGCCGGGCCGAGATCGCGGCCGGCATCAACGACCACCACTTCTACTTCCAGGACCGCATCGAGAAGATCAGCGCCCACCACGGACTCGATCCGTGGGAGGTCGGGCGCAGGATCGGCGCGGCACGGCCGCGCAAGGTCCTCGACGAGACGGTCGAGGACGTGTGCCGAGAACTGGCCGGACAGACCGGACAGACCGCCGAACAGACAAACGGAGGGGACGCATGACCGGGAGCCGACCGCCCCAGCAGGAACAGAACGACCCGCCGAACGCGGCACAGCGGCTGCGCTCGGCGCTCGTCGCACCGCGACTGACACGTGCCATGGGCTCGCACAGCCCGCTCAGCGCGCGGCTCGCCGAGGAGGCCGGCTTCGACGTCGTCTGGTCCAGCGGGCTGGAGATCTCGGCGACGGCCGGCGTGCCCGACGCCAACATCCTCGCCATGGGCGAATGCCTCGACGCGGCCGCCGGCCTCGCGTCCGCCGTGGACATCCCGGTCCTCGCGGACTGCGACTCCGGGTTCGGCAACGTCAACAACGTCATCCACATGGTGCGCTCCTACGAGGCGCGCGGCGTGGCCGGCGTGTGCATCGAGGACAAGCAGTTCCCCAAGCTCAACAGCTTCATCGAGGGCAACCAGGACCTCGCCCCGCTGGACGACTTCGCGGGCAAGATCCGGGCCGCCACAGAGACGCGTACCGACATGGTCGTGGTCGCCCGTCTGGAGGCGCTGATCTCCGGGCAGGGGATGGCGGAGGCACTGCGCCGGGCCGACGTGTACGAGCGGGCCGGGGCGGACGCCCTGCTCATCCACTCCAAGCGCAAGGACCCCGAGGAGGTCTTCGCCTTCCGCGAGGCCTACCGCGGCGGACTCCCGGTGATCGTCGTGCCCACCACGTACAACCAGGTCACCGTCGAGGAACTGGAGCAGCGCGGCTTCGCCATGGCGATCTACGCCAACCAGGCGCTGCGCAGCTCGATCCGGGCCATGCGGGATACCCTCACCAAGATCATGCGGGACGGCACCACGCTGAACGTGGAGCCCGAACTCGCCCCGCTCAAGGAGATCTTCGACCTGCAGCGCATGCCCCAGATGCTTCAGCAGCAGGAGCACTACGAGTCCCTGGGACGCGAACTCGCGGAGGCCGCACAGTGACCAGCCCGACCGACTCCACCGCCCTGTGGCTGGACTTCCACGGCACCCACCTCGACCTTGAGGTGGCGCCCGGCGCCGACATCGACGACGCGCTCGCCTTTCTCGGCACCCATCTGGTCGCCGAGGAGGCCAAGCCCGGCGAGAGCGACCGCGAGCCGGTCGCGACCCTGCGCGTCCACGCCCCGGACCCGGGACGCCTGGCGCCTGCGGCCGGGACCGTGACGGAGGACATCTACCTCCGCAAGAGCGCGAGCGAGTTCTTCACCGTGCCGGCCCGGCGGGCCGTCGTGGACGGCCGCGAGTACCTGGAGTGCACCAAGACGGGCAGCCGCTTCGTCTTCGACCGCGCCGCCCGGGTGATCGACGTGACGCTCGGGGCCGGCGGGCACATGGACCTCGTCGAGCTGGTGCGCGACCTGGTGCTGAAGCACCAGGAGAACACCGGCGCCGCGGTGCTGCACGCCACCGCCGCCTACCGGGACGGCGAGGTCGTGCTGGTCACCGGCGCGAAGGGGGCCGGCAAGAGCACGGTGCTCCTGGAGCTGGTGGAGCACTTCGGCTACCAGGTGCTCAGCGGCGACAAGACCGTGCTGCACGAGTTGCCGGACGGCTCGGTCGTCGCGGCCGGCTGGCCCGACTACCCGCACCTCGGGTACGGCACCGTCGCCAAGTACCCGGGCCTGAAGGAGATCGCGGGCATCGGGGACGACTACGTGCCCGCCGAGGGCCACGCGTTCTCGCCCGTGGGGAAGTTCGCGGTGGACCCGCTGCCGTTCCGGGACCGCTTCCCGAGCGCCCCGGTCGGGGTGCGCGTGCCCGTCGCGGCGATCCTGCACCCGGCGATCGGCCCCGGCGAGCGCACGGTCGTCGAGCCGCTGACCGGCAGCCGCCAGGAGCACGCCGACGTCCTGCGCGCCAACGTGGAGTCGGCGTTCGACGGGGCCAACGCCGGCTGGCACCACTACCTCGAGGACGGCCGCGCCGCCCACGCCGATCAGCTCGCCCGCATCGCCGATGTTCTGGCCGGGGTACCCGCCTGGACGCTGACCGGGCCGGGCGACCTGACGGCCGAGAACGTGCCGCCGACGATCGGCGGGCCCGCGGAGGTGGCCCGGTGATCGAACTGACGGTGGAGAGCACCGGCCTCAACTCCCACTACGACCTCACCGACCGGATCGCCGCCGCTCTCCAGGAGCACGGCACCGGCGACGGTCTGGCCGGGGTGTTCGCGCACGGCAGCACCATCGGGCTCACCGTGATGCGCTATGAACCGGGCGCCGTGCAGGATTTGTTGCGGACCCTGGAACGGATCGCACCGGAGTCCCCCGCCGACGGCGGCCGCTATCTGCACGAGCTGACCACCGCCGACCCCAACGGCTTCTCGCACCTGAAGTCGTCGCTGCTCGGCACCAGTCTCCTCGTCCCCTTCCGGGACGGCCGCCTCGCCATGTCACCGAGCCACCGCGTGGTGCTCTTCGACTTCGATCTGAAGCCCGCCACCCGCCGCGTCTTCGTCGACGCTCCCCGGCCCGCGGCGACCGCCCCCCACACCCACGAGATCAAGGAGAACAGCCGGTGAAGCTACGGCTGGCCACACCCGGCCCCACCGAGGTGCCGCAGCGCCTGCTGCTGGCCGGGGCCCGCGAGATCATCCACCACCGCTCCACCGAGATGGAGCAGCTGATCCACGAGATCAGCGGTGCCCTGCCCCCGCTGTTCGGCACCAGCGCCCCCGTGTACACCATCGCCTCCTCCGGGACCGGTGCGATGGAGGCCGCGGTCGCGGGCTGCTTCTCGGCCGGCGACGAGGTCCTGGTCGTCTCCAACGGCTACTTCGGCGAGCGCTTCCAGGCGATCTGCAAGTCCTACGGACTCGTCGTGCACGTCGTCGAGAGCGACTGGGGCACCAGCGCCGACCCCGAGCGGGTGGCGGCCGCCTACCGCGAACACCCGGAGATCAAGGGCGCGTTCGTCGTCTACAGCGAGACCTCCACCGGGGCGCTCAACGACGTCGAGGCGATCGGGCGGATCTTCCGCAACACCGACGTGGTCGTGGTCGTCGACGCCATCAGCGGTCTGCTGGTGCACCAGCTGGAGATGGACGCATGGGGCCTGGACGTGGTCCTCGCCGCCTCCCACAAGGGCTTCATGCTTCCGCCGGGACTCGCCTTCGTCGCACTCTCCGACAAGGCGTGGACGGCTGTGGAGCGGTCCACCGGGCCGAACTACTACTGGTCGTTCAAGCGGCTGCGCCAGTTCTACCCGATGTCGTCCTCGTCTCCCGCGGTGTCCCTGCTGCTCGCCCTGCACGAGTCGCTGAAGATGCTGGACGAGGAGGGCATGGAGGCCTTCCGCAGGCGTCATGCCGTGCTCGGCAAGGCGGCCGAACGCGGCCTGCTGAAGCTCGGTTTCAGCACCTTCGTCCAGGCCCCGAACCGGCGCAGCCACGTCATCACCTCCGCCCTCGCGCCGGAGGGCATCGACACCGGGCAGCTGTTGAAGACGCTGTCCACCTCGTACGGCGTCACCATGACCGGTGGCCAGGCGCATCTCAAGGGCAAGCTCATCCGGGTCGGACACGTGGGCGCGGCCGACGCCCTCGACCTGAGCGGGATCTTCGGCGCCCTGGAGATGGCCCTGCTCGACCTGGGCCACACCTTCACACCGGGCTCCGGCGTCGGCGAGATCATCCGTACGTTCCACGAGGAGGGCCGCTGATGCTCGTCCTGTTCCAGCGGGAGACCTGCCCGGACTGCAAGCCGGTGCGCGAGTTGCTCACCAAGCTCCAGGTCTCCTACATCAACATCAACGTGCCCAAGCCGCGCGAGGAGCGGCACGAGCTGATCCGCACCACTGGCAGCAAGTTCATCCCGGCCCTGGTCGACGGCGCGACCGTCATCCCGGGCAAGCTGCGGGAGAACGCCGACATCATCGCCTACCTCAAGGAGCGCTTCGGCGACCCGGAGACGGTGACGCCCGAGGCGGGAACCGCCATGGACACCCAGCCGGAGCCCGTGGCATGACCTTCGGGCAGCAGGTGCCCGCGACACCGCGTATCGCGGTGCTCGCGGGCACCCCGCAACTGGTGCGCGCGGCCCGCGCGTTGGGCATCGACACCGTCTTCGTGCACGACGCGGCGCAGCCGGCGCCGCCCGTGGCCGCAGAGGCCGACATGGCCTTCGCCGTGGATCTGGCGGACACCGACGCACTGCACGCCGCCCTGGCTCCGCTGCACGCCGAACGCCCCTTCGGGCGGGTGCTGTCGCTCACCGAGCGCGGCCTGCTGCCCACGGCCGCGCTCGCCGAGCGGCTCGGCCTGCCCGGAAACTCGCTGCACACCGTGGGCCTGCTCCAGGACAAGCAGCGCATGCGGGAGATCCTCAACGCCCGCGGCATCGGCCCGGTGCACACCGCCGCGCCGCGCGACGCGGCCGACCTCGCCGCGTTCTGCCGTACGACAGGCGGTCCGGTCATCCTCAAACCCGCGGCCGGCACCAGCAGTCAGGCCGTCTTCCGGGTGGCCGGGCCGCAGGCCGCCGAGGAGGTCTGGCGGGCGTTCGAAGCGGCGGGCGGCACGCAGCCGATCGCCGAGGAGTACCTCGACGGCCCCGAAATCAGCGTGGAGAGTTTCTCCTACGACGGGAAGCACACCGTGCTGGCGGTGACCGACAAGCTGGTCGGTACCGCGTTCGTGGAGACCGGGCACACCCAGCCGAGCGCCCTGCCCGCGCCCGTCCTGGCGGAGGTCGCCGCCCTCGTCCACGCCTTCCTGGACGCCGTGGGACTGACGGAGGGCCCGGCCCACACCGAGGTCAAGGTCACCGGGAAGGGCCCGCGGATCCTGGAGTCGCACAACCGCATCGGCGGCGACAAGATCCGTGAACTGCTTCGCCGGGCCTACGGCCTGGACGTGGTGAGCCTCACCGCGGGCTGCCCGTTCGGTCTGCTGCGTCCACCCGCCGACCCGCCCGTCGCCCGCCGGGGAGCGGCCATCCGCTTCCTCACCCCACCGCCCGGAACGGTCCGGCACATCGCCCTGCCCGACACCGGGGGCACCACCGCCGAGATCCAGCTGGACGTCGCGGTCGGCGACCTGGTCCGCCCGGTGCGCAGCTCGCAGGACCGCGCCGGACACGTCATCACCGACGGCACGGACGCGGCCGACGCCGCCCGTGTCTGCGAGGAGTTGGCGGGCCGGGTGCGGATCGAAACGAGCGGGTGAGAGCGGTGCGCCATGCCGTGGTGACCGACATTCACGGGGACACAGCGCGGCTGCGGGCCGTTCTGGAGGGGATCCGTGAGCAGCGGGTGGACCGGGTGGTCTGCCTCGGCGACGTCTTCGAGTGCCGGATCGGGAAACGGGAGGTGGCCGGGTACGAGTTCGGCGGCCGACTGGCCGACGTCTTCGACCCGGACCCCGAACTCGCCCGGCTCCTGGACGGGGTACGGCTGCTGCGGGGCAACCAGGAGGAGCGGATCCGCGCCCTGGTGCCCGACCACCGCCTGCCCGACTGGACCCGCCCGCTGCTCGACGCCCCCCTGGAGCACCGCACCGACTTCGCCCTGTACTGCCACGGCCACCCGTTGCCGTGGCGTGAGCTGGAGCCGGGGCTGTGGTGCCCCGCCGAGGCGGACTTTCCCGGCCGGGCGCTGGTGCACGGACACCATCACCGCAGTGCCCTGTACCGCCTGTGGCCCGGTGACACCGGCCGCCCGGTGCGGGTGGAACGCCTGCCCGTACGGTTCGGGGAGCCGGTCCCGCTCGCGCCGGACGGCCGCTACGTCGTCAACGTGGGCTCCGTCACCCGCTGCGCCCCGGACCGTGGCCCCTCCCCCGTCTGGGCCGTCGTCGACGAGGCCGCCGCCACCGTCACCTACCACCACACACCACATCCCACGGCCCCATGACCCGCGGCCCCTCAACCCACGGAGAAGCAGTGACCCGGCAGGTACTCCTGCTCAACTCGGACAAGCCCGAGGTCCTCGAGGCCCTGGCCCGTCGGCCCGACGTGACCGTCCGCGTCATCACTCGCAAGGTGTACGCAGACCTGTACCGCGACCACGAGGTGGCGTACGTCGACAACTTCGCCGACCTGACACAGGTCGAGCAGGCGGCGTACGAGCTCGCCGCACACGGCCCCGTCGACCACGTCATCGCGGCCACCGAGAAGAGCGTGGTGGCGGCCGGGCTGGTCCGCGTTCTGCTCGGCGTGCCCGGTCCGAGCCTCGACCAGTCCCTGTGGGGCGCCCACAAGCGGGCCATGAAGGACAGGCTGCGCGCCGCCGGCCTCCCGGTGACGGACTACGCCCAGGCCGCCACGGTCGACGAAGTGCCCCGGGCGGCGGAGCGGACCGGCTGGCCCGTCATGATCAAGCCGGTGTTCGGCGCCGCCTCCACATGCACCCACCGCGTCGACTCCCCGGAGGAGTTCGCCGAGCGGCACCGGGCCGGCGACTTCGCCGACCTCGCGGACAAGCGGCTGCCGGTGCAGGTGGAGCGCCTGGTGCGGTTCACGCACGAGTACCACTGCGACGGCGTCGTCCACAACGGCGACGTGGCTCGCGCGGCCGTCTCCCGCTACTTCCTCCCGCCGCTTCGCACCTCGCCGAACCTGAACAGCGGGTACGTCGCCGACCAGACCGATCCGTTCTCGCGGGAGGTCCTGGACCTGCACCGCCGGGTGGTCACCGCGCTCGGCCTGCCGGCCGGGGTCACGCACCTGGAGGTGTTCCGCACCCAGGCGGGTCCGGTCATCGGCGAAGTGGCCGTACGGCCGGGCGGCATGGGCATCTCCCGGATGTGGTGGCACGCCTTCGGGCTGGACCTGTGGGAGGAGTTCGTCCGGGTCTCGGCGGGTGAACAGCCCGGCCGCCCGGCCCGCGAACCGCACCCCGAGACTATCGGCCGTACCCGGCTGCCCGCGCTGCCCGGCCTGCGCGAGCGCGTACTGGCCCTGCCCGGCGTGCTGGAGGTGCTGACGCCCGAGGAGTGCGCCAGCCCGGGGCATCTGGAGGCGTACTTCACGGCCGCGGACGAGACGGCAGCGGAGACGTTCATCGCGGGGCTGCACGAGTTGGCCAGGTCCGCGGCATGACCATCTCCGCTCAGGGCCGGGCACGTACCCTGCTCGACGCCGCTCTGCCCGCTCCCGGCGAACCCCGGCTGCTCGCCCTGTCATGGCTGATCAAGACGGTCGGCAGCGGGCTCTATCTGACCACCAGCACCCTGTTCTTCACGCGGGTCGTAGGACTGCCCGTGCACCAGGTCGCCTCCGGCCTCACCGTCGCCGGGGTGGCGGCGCTGGCCGGTGCCGTACCGCTGGGGAAGCTGGCGGACCGGTTCGGCCCCCGGCGGACGTACACCGGCCTGCTCGGCGTCCAGTTCGCCACGATGGCCGCGCTGGCCCTCGCCCGTACGTTCCCGGTGTTCCTGACGCTGATCCTGGTCTTCCTCCTCGCCGAACAGGGCAGCACCGCGGCCCGCGGCGCGCTGGTCGCCACGGTCGGGGAGGGCGTCGAACGGGTGCGGTTGCGGGCCTACCTGCGGGTGGTGACCAACGTCGGCGTCACAATCGGCGCGGCGGCCTCGGCGCTGGTCATCCAGGCCGACACCGCTGCCGGGTACGTGGCCCTGCTGTGGTGCACCGCGCTGACCTACCCGGGAGCGGCGGTGCCCCTGCGGTGGCTGCGTGCCCGGGAGACCCGGCCCGCCGAGAAGGCGCCGCGCACCGGTTCCGGCTGGCAGGTCCTGCGCGACCGGCGCTACGCCGCCGTCACCCTGATCTGCGGTGTTCTGTCCCTTCAGGCACAGGTGCTGTCCTTCGCCGTACCGCTGTGGGTGCTCCAGCACACCGAGGCACCGCCGGCCCTGGTCTCTGGCATCGTCGCCGTCAACACGGTGATGGTGATCTGTCTGCAGATACGGTTCAGCCGCGGCGCCGAGGACAACCGCCGGGCCGCCCGGATGTGCCGCGACTCGGGGATCGCCCTGTTCGCCGCGTGCGCGCTGGTGGCGTTCACCGGCGGGATGGGCGGCTGGCCGGCGACGGTTCTGCTGCTGCTGTTCGCGGCCGCCCTCACCTTCGGCGAACTGTGGCTGTCGGCGGGCTCGTTCGGGCTGAGCTTCTCGCTCGCACCGGAAGGCATGCACGGCCAGTACCAGGGCTTCTTCTCCCTGGGCCGCGGCGCCGCGACCGCGGTGGCACCGGCGCTGATCGCGGTGCTCTGCCTCGGCGACCGCCCGCGCGAGGGGTGGCTCGTGCTGGGCGCCCTGTTCGCCGCGGCGGGAGCGGCGGCCCCGCTGGCCCTGCGGGTGCCCGCGCCGTCCCTGCCGACTGCCACGGTGGACGGCACACGGGCCACTCGATGACGGAGATCCGCCAATACGCCGCCCACAACGCGGCCGCGGACCCCTCGGGCGACGCGGCCTACCGCTGAACGCGAGGTGCTCAAGCGGGCGCTCTCTACGGCATCCACAACGCCACCACCACAGAACACCTGGTCACAGGCCTGAGCCGACCAGTCCTGACGCGCACCCCGTGCGCTCCCCTTCAGGTGCCACCCGGCGAGCTGACCAACCATCAGCCGATCAGCACAAGAGACCAGGTCAGGAGGAACCTGACCTGGTCTCGAGTGGAGCCGCGTTCTGCTCAGGCTGCCGATCCGGCGCGTGCACTCCCCACGATCCCGGCGCCGCGGTCAGGCTCGGCCGGCCGCTACGGCCTTCTTGGGGGTGCCGGTGGCGACGCGGGCGGTGCTCGCGGCCGGTGCCGTGCGGCGCAGGCTCTTGAGGACGAGCACGAGGCCAGTGGTCACGAAGACGCCGAAGGCGACGGCGGCCACGAAGACCAAGGGATTGCCGAGGTGTCCGGCGGCGAAGACACCGCCGTACGGGACGGTCAGGGAACTGCCGAACGTCATGGTCACGGCACCGGCGACGGCGCCGCCCGCCGTCGAGGCCGGAACCACCCGCAGGGGGTCGGCCACCGCGAAGGGGATGGCGCCCTCGGGGACGAAGGCCGCGCCGAACAGCCAGGCGGTCTTTCCATAGGTTCGCTCGGCGGGAGTGAACAGCGAGCCGCGGACCACAGTGGCCAGGGACAGGGCCAGGGGCGGAACCATGCCGGCCGCCACCACCGTGGCCATGATCGTGAAGTTGAGGCTGTTCGGCGCGGTCTCCAGGCCCGTGGCGGCGAAGCCGATGGCGGCCTTGCTGATCGTTCCGCTGATGTCGGAGGAGACCATCAGGCCCAGGACCAGACCGCACACGATGCTGCTTCCCCAGGTCAGAGGGGGCAGCTCATGGCTCAGCCAATCGGAGAGAGACGTGATCTGCGGTCCGACGAATGCGTAGACCACGGCTGTGGTGACCACAGTGGACACCAGCGGGCCGATCACCACGGTGGTCATGGCGCCCAGCCGCGGCGGAACGGTGATCCGCTGGAGCAGCATGGTGACGGAACCGGCGATCAGCCCGGCGATCAGCCCGCCGAGGAAGCCGCATCTGAAGTTCAGGGTCACCATGCCGCCGAGGAGACCGGGAGCCAGTGCCGGCAGGCCGGCCATGCCGTAGGCGACATACCCGGCGACGACCGGTGCGAAGATACTCAGCGCGGTGGCACCGGTCTGCAGCAGCAGTGCGGCCCAGGTGTCGTGCTGGGTCCAGGTGCCGTCGTTCAGGACGGTGGACATCGTCGCGGTGATGCCAGGGCCGCTGATGGCGAAGGCGAGGACGGTCAACAGACCACCGACTGCGGCGAGGGGGGCCATGTAGGGCGTGCTGGAGGCCAGCCATCCGCCGATTCTGATGCCGATATGGCCGCTGCGGTCGGAACCGTGGTCCATGGGGGCGCCCGACAGGGCGGTGGTCCGGTTGTCTGAGTGGTTCATGGTCGCGAACTCCGGTTTTGTGGGTGGCGCCTGTGGTCGGCGGTCCGAGATGTCAACGCAGCCCGGTGAGGGGGCCGGTGGGTGGGGGAGGGCGGTCGCGTCGGCTGCGGGGCGCGAGGGGTCGGCAGGGCACGGCGTCGCTCGTGGATCGCTCGTGGAGGAGGGTGCGAGCCCGGGTGCCGCCTTCGATGGGCGGCACCCGGACCTGCGGCTTCCGCGCCGCCGGTCACGAAGCACGGAGCCGGCGAGGCTGACGTGCTGCGTCAGGAGGAGTGCGTACTCCGACGCCTTCTCGACGTCTCAGGAGTCGCCCTTCACGATCTCGGCGTTCGCGCTGTTGAGGATCGAGTTCACCTTGACGTTCAACATGCGGTCCTGGCCGTTGTAGTTCCAGACGGCGCCGCGGTGCATGCCCCCGATGATCGCGTCGTCTCCTCGGTACCCCGGTTCGAAGACGGGCGCACCCGAGTCACCCGGCGCCGTGAATTTCCCGCATCCGCAGCCGTTGTTGCCGCCTCGGTCGATGAGGAACTGGTCGGCCGGGTCGACGCAGTACGTGGCGCCGTGCCAGATGTAGCAGGACCCGTAGGTGGAGTACGAGACCGGATGGCCGCAGTGGTTGTAGGTCGACGCCCCGCTCACACAGAACTGCCGGCCCCAGTAGAACCAGTTGCTGTAGTCGCTGACCCAGAGGGTGCTGTCGCTTTCCTTGTAGCCGCCGGTGTAGATGCGGCCGGTGTAGTTCTTGCCCGTGATGGCTTCGGTGTCCAGCCACTGGTGGACCGACGTGACGTTGCCGTAGTCTTTCCCGTCCGCGGTCTTGATCTTGTCGTTCCAATAGAAGCAGTGGGCCGCAGTGACCATGCGCTTTTCACCGTCGGGCTTGTGCCTGATGGCGAAACCGGCTGTGCAGTCGTATTCGCTGCGAGAGCCGTCCTTTTTGATCGCGCCTCCGCCGTAGAACGGGTTGTAGTCGTTGAAGCGGTTGTTTTCCGGCGTGAAACGGCCGGGCTGCACTTCGATCGCGTCCGGCTTCAGGACTTTCAGTGAGGGCGCGGCGGACTTGGGGCCCTCAAGGTTGACGACGACCTTGTCCTTCTCACCGTCATAGGTGTAGCCGACGCCGTACTTGCGCGCGTCCTTGTTCCACTTGCCCGCCTTGATCGTCTTGAAGACCGAGTCCACCTCGGCCTTCGTGACCTTGCTGATCTTGACGGTGACCAGCAGGCCGGCCGGCAGCTCCTTCTTGACCTCCGCCTTCTGGGCAGCTGACGTCCCGGCCGGAAGCATCAGTATCGGATGGCCCTTCTCGGGGTCACCGAAGACACCGAGCGCCGAGTGTGATCTGGCCACTCTGTCCAGTTGTTGGAGCTGTGCCTGGCTCGGCTGCTGCGCGGGCTCCGCGGAGGAGGCGGCGGATGCCGCCGACAAGGATGCGGGTATCGCCAGTGGTGCCACGACGGCGACGGCAGTCGTGATCAGCACCCGTGTGAGGCGCTTCGTTCGCGTTCTGGGTCTCACTTTTCCCTCTTTCACGCAGGGTGAGCCGGCAGCCGGATTCGCCGGGCCGGCTCACAGGGGGGAGATGCAGATTTCCGAATGGCCTTTGGGCGGCCGTTTCCGACCTCCCGGGCGCCGGTGACCGGAGGCGGCCGGGGGCGAGCCGGTCCTGCTGAACGGTCCGGAGGGCAGGGCGCAGGCGGTGCTCAGTCCTCCGGCATCGGTGGCGGGGTGAAGCCTGCCGCCGTCATGCGCCGGGCCAGCTGCCCCAGGTCGTCGGCTGAGTCGTCCAGGAGGAGCAGGCCGAGGTCGCTGCCCGCCAGGATGTCCAGGAAGACGCTGAGCTCCCTCGGGCTCTCGTCCTCCAGGAGGAAGGCGGCGTTGCGGAGCACGATCGTCGCCGGGCCGGACCCGTCGGTCACGGTGCGCAGGCAGTCCTCGAACGCGTTCCAGTTGTGGCCGAACCAGGTCGGGAAGCCGAGCACCGAGGCCCACTCGGCGAACAGGTCGATGGTGGTGCGGCAGCGGGTGCCGAGGATCTCCTTGGCCGACGCGGGGACCGTCTCCGACGCGGACAGGGGGCGGATGCAGTGCGCGGTGGTGTTCATGTCGACGTTCTTCCGGGCTTGGAGGGTGGGAGCGCGGGCGCGCCCGCCGGGGGTCTGCCCCGGCGGGCGCACGCCGGCTACCAGCGGCCGAGGTAGTGGAAGGTCCGGTAGTGGTCGAACGTCGCGTAGACGTGGCCGTTGCGGGTGTTGCGGACGAGCCGCATCTGGCCCCGGATGCCGCTGTCGGTGCCCGTGTGGGCATAGACGTCGTACTCGCGGTATTGCCCGCCCCCGCCGTTGGCGTCCCAGGCCGAGACCCCGTAGTCGAACTCTTCGTGGTTCGCGACCCCGTTGTCCCGGTCCCAGAACTGGCCGCCGTACCAGATCCACCACGTCGTCCGGTTGTACCAGGGGCCGGTGGTGAACGAGTACCAGCCCCGGCCGGCCGTGTCGCCGGGCCAGCCTCCTTGGCCCGTGACGAGGTACCCGCCGCTGTTGCCCTGTCGGACGGTCTGGTGTTCGCTCCAGAACTGGGCCGCGGTGTTGGCGCCCCGCCAGTCCTCGTTGGAGACGCCGCTCGGCTGCTCCCCGCGCCACGGCGCGTCGGCGCGGCAGGTCTGGGCGGTGGGGGGGCACTGAGGGGAGTCGGCGGCGTGCGCGGCGGTGGACAGGCCGAGTCCGCTGAGGGTGACGCCGAGCAGCATGGCCGGGATCACGGCCTTGCGGGCGTGGGCCCGCAGCCGGGAGGACAGGGAGCGCTTCACGCTCGGGGTCTCCAAGGCCTCGGTCGAGGACATGGTGGCCTCCTTGGGATGGTGTCGGATTCCGGCCGGGGCGGGTGTTCCCCGGCCGAGCCCAAGAAGACCGGCCGTATGTCTCGGTGGTACGGCAACGGTTCGGCGACCGCATCACAGCGTGGCCGCCGAGCAATTGACGTACGGCTGTTACAGAACCGTCCCCGCCGCGGCCGAAGCGGTGCGTGGTGGAGTCGCCGCCTGCCCGGCGCCGCCACGCGGACTACGGTCCGGCCGCGCCGGCTGACATGCCGTCATATGTCGCAGCCCTTCAGGCGAACCCCGCGCCGACCACTGCAGCCCGCTGCCCGCTCTGCTGTCCTTGCTGTCCTTGCTGTTCAGCGGGAACCCCGAGCGGTACCCGTACACCAGCCGGACCTAGCCGGAGCTGTCGACGGAGCACGGCAGCGCCGCGACGTCGAGCTGACCGAGCGGATCAAGGAGGCCCTGTTCTCATACAGCTACGGCGAACGGACATGTAGCGCCGTGTGACTGCTGTGGTTGTCGTTTCCCCTCGCTGGGCGCCTAGTTGGGCTGAACGAGTGACCTCGGGCGGGGTGGAGGAGTCTTCCGATCTGGTGCCGACGAGACCGTCCCGAGCCTTGGAGGTCTCATGCCTCAGGGCACGCGCGTGGTCAGCGGCGCGGTGGGAGTGCTCTCCCCTCCGGGGGTTCTCCCGAACAGCCAGGCGGCCCGGCGCTCGGCAACCGGGCCTGGCCCACCGCGATGGCCAGGCCCAGGCCGGTGCCCTGGGCGGTCGTACGGAAGCACTGCGGGCCGGAGGTGTCCGAGACCGACGCGCAGCCGTGCGCGGCACCGACCCCCGGCTGCCGGTCGAGCTCGGCGCGAGCGTTGGAGGGCTGGTCTGCGGCGGTGAGGCGGTGGACCAGGACCCCGGTCGTCGCCACTACCGTGGTGGCCGCGGCGAGGGCGACCTTCGCGCCGTTCGTGGGCAGGTGCCCCCTCAGGCGACGCGGAGCTTGTAGCCGAAGCCGCGTACCGTCTCGATGCGGTCGCGGCCGATCTTGGCGCGCAGCCGCTGCACATGGACGTCCACCACCCGGTTGTCGCCGGACCAGGCGTAGTCCCACACCCGCTCCAGGAGCAGGTCGCGGGTGAGGACGGTGCCGGGCGAAGCGGCGAACTCCCGCAGCAGCTTCAGCTCGGTCGTGGTCAGGTGGACGGGTTCCCCGTCCCTGCGCACCACAAGTGACACGGGGCAGTACACCAAGTCTCCGAACCGGACCGCACGGGTGTCGGACGGCTGATCCGCGGGGACGGTGCGACGCAGCAGGGCACGGACACGGGCGAGCAGGAGCGTTCCGTCGAAGGGCTTGGCGAGGCAGTCGTCGGCGCCCGCCTCCAGGCCCCTGACCACGTCCGCCGGGTCGTCGCGGTCCGCGAGGAGCAGAACGGGCACCGCGGACTCCTCGTGGATCCGGCGGGCCAGGCCCATCCCGTCCAGGCCGGACAACCGCTCGCCAAGCACGGCGACGTCCGGGGTCTGCTGACGGAACAGGGTGAGCCCCATCAGGCCGTCGGCGGCGCGGCGTACCCGGTGGCCGCTCGCCTCCAGGATGCGCCGGGCGCTCTCCCTGACCGTCGGGTCGCCTTCGACCAGCAGTACGTCGCATACGCGGGGTCCCTCGTCGGGTGACGCAGGCCCGGTGTCCGCGGCGGCAGGCGCGTGTCGGCGGCGCACAGCGCTCGGCGCAGTCTCCTTGACGTCGATGTCACTGTCGGCGTCGATGCCGGCGCCGGTACCGGTATCACCCGCGGTGCCGATACCCCTTTCGGCACCGCGCTCACCGTCGGCGTCGGTGCCGGCGTCGTATTCGGTGCCGGTGTCGTACGCGGTGTCCCTGCCGCATGCGGGCCCGGCACCGGAATCCGTGTCGAGGGCGAGGGCGAAGTCGACGGCCTGTGCGCGGGCGCGGTGTGTGCCGCCTTCGGCGAACGCCTGCCGGTACGACGCCTCGCCCAGCGCAGCGATCGCGGCCTGCTCGCAGCGGGCATGCCACTCGGCCATCTGCGGCCCGAACGCACAGATCGAGCTGCCGGCGTCGTGCCACAGGGCATCCGCCAGACCGAGCAGCCGGGCGGCCCGCTCGTGAGCGCCGCCGGCGGCGGTGGCCCAGGCGAGCAGTTCCAGCATCCTCCCGACCATCGCGTAGTCGTTGAAGCCACGCATGCCTTCCAGCGCGGACCTGACCAGGGTCTCGGTCGCCTCGCGGTCACCACGGGCCCAGGCGTCGTGGCCCAGGGCCATCAGCACCAGGGCCCGGCCCCAGCGATCCCCGCTCGCCCGGGCGGCGGCGGTGAACCCCGCACCGGTCTGTGCGGCCCGAGGGTCACCGAAATGCGCCTGGCTAAAGGCCAGCGCGAGCCGCCAGGATGCCGCCTCGCACTCGTCACCCAGCGCTGTCATGGCGGCCAGGGCCTCCTCGTACCGGCAGATGCTGTCCCTGGGCCGCCCCTGGTTCTGCGCGGACACCCCGCGCAGGCCCGACGCCTGGATCCGCACCCACGGGTCCCCCAGCCACTCGCCGAGCGCGTCGGCCTCGTCCAGCCAGCGGTCGGCTGTCGCCAGGTCGCCCTGCGTCTGCGCCGCCCAGACGGCGACCAGCAGCGCGCGGGCGCGCTCCGGGCCGGACTCGGGCGCCGCGGCGAGCACCCGCTCGAACTGGCGGCGCCCCTCACTGAGGAACCCGCCCGCGCACCAGTGCCAACGCAGGGCGGCGACCAGCGCCAGCCGGGACCGCGGGTCACCCTCGTAGTCGAGGGCGGCCAGCAGATTGGGGTGCTCCACACGCAGCCGGGCCAGGTTCTCCACCTGGCCGGGGCCGTACCAGTTCCGGTCGATGCGGTGGGCGAGGGCCAGGAAGAAGTCGCGGTGGCGTCGGCGCAGTTCGTCCTGCTCACCGGAGTCCGCGAGCCGCTCCCGGCCGTACTCCCGGATGCTCGCCAGCAGCCGGTAACGCCGCTGACCATCCGCCTTGCAGGTCAGGACGACCGACTGGGCGACCAGCCGGTCCAGGAGGTCCAGCACCTCGGCCTCGGCGATCCCCTCCCCACAGCAGACACCCTCGGCGGCCTCCAGGCTGAACCCCCCGGCGAACACGGTCAGGCGGTTCCACAGCAGCCGCTCGGCCGGGGCGCACAGCTCGTAGCTCCAGTCGATCATTGCGCGCAGCGTGCGCTGATGGGCCGGTGCCGTCCGGCTGCCGCCGGTGAGCAGTGCGAAGCGGTTCTCCAGCCGGTCCGTCAACTGGCCGACGGTGAGCGTGCGCAACCGGGAGGCGGCCAGCTCGATCGCCAGCGGCAGACAGTCCAGATCGGCGCACAGGCGCGCGATGGCGGCGTGGCCGGCCTCGTCTCCATGGGATCGCTCCCACACTGCGACGGCCCGGTCCCGCAGCAGTTCCACCGCATCGTCCTGCGCGAGCGGCGCGAGGGTGAAAACGTGCTCGCCCGTGACACCCATGGTGTGGCGGCTCGTGGCGAGAATGCGCAGCTCGGGAGCAGCTGACAGGAGGGTTCCGGCCAGCTCGGCGCACGCCTCGACCAGGTGCTCGCAGTTGTCCAGCACCAGCAGCGCGCGCCGCCCGGCCAGATAACCCGTGAGCTGGTCCATGACGGGCAGCGCCCCGAGGTCGGGCACCCGCAGCGCGCCCGCCGCCGCGGCCGCCACCGCCGACGCTTCGCAGACCGGGGCCAGGTCCACCAGCCACACCCCGTCCGCGAACTCCTCCCGGGACGCGGCCGCCACCTCCAGCGCCAGCCGCGTCTTGCCCACACCGCCCATGCCCGTGAGCGTCACCAACCGCCGCATCCCCAGAAGGCGGCGGATCTCAGCGGTCTCCTGCCGCCGGCCCACAAAACTCGTGATGGCGGCGGGCAGATTCCCACACTCAGCGATCACCTTGGGCATGCTTTCCCCGTCTCCCCCGTACCATGAACGGAAATTTTCTGGAATTCTTGTCAATCTCTTACGGTCGGCCCCATAGTCGGCCCCATAGTCGGCCCCATGGTCGACCGCAGTGAAGGTCTTGGACGACTCAGGATTTACGAGGCGGGTTTCTGCTGTGTGAACAAGCACGGCCCCGCCACAAGCCGAATGCGGCGCCCGCCCCAACCTTGACCTGCACCGACCAAGGCAGTGGCAGTCTTGCGTGGTCCATCTCACAAACTCGACGCAGAGGACGTTGTCGCCTTGTAACCAATCACAGAGCCATCACGCGACCTGGCGGCCTTTGATCGAAGAACCGAGCCCTCCCTTGAAATCACTCGACTCAATTGTCAGGCAGCCGAGAATTGATTGGCGACATGAATCGCGCCAGTGATCAATCGCCTGGTCCTGTTCGGGCTGCGGGCCGACAGGGCGCGCGCCCTGTCGGCCCGGTGTTGGGACTCCGGCCTGGTGCAGGCGCGGTCCGGTCAGGGAGGCTCCGCCATCCTGGTTCGAGCGGGTCGCCCGGTGGCAACACACCGGGGAGAAGCCCTCCCCCGTCATGGTCTGGACGCCGGAACAGACCGGCGCCTTCCTCGACTTCGTGGCCGGTGATCGGCTGTACGCCATGTGGCACCTCATCGCCTTTCGCGGCCTGCGTCGCGGTGAGGCGTGTGGCCAGCCCTGGTCGGAGACCCTCGACCAGCACTCCCTCACGGTCACCGGCCAGCTGCTCCAGGACGGCTGGGAGGTCGAGGCGTCCGAGCCGAAGACCGACAGCGGCTTCCGAGTTGTCGCCCTGGACGACGCCACCGTCGGCGTCCTGGAGCGGCACCGCAAGCAACAAGAGGCGGACTGCGAGGAGTGGGAGTCGGCCTGGGCCGAGACCGGACTGGTCTTCACCCAGGAAGACGGCTCCTGGCTGCACCCCGGCAAGGTCAGCGACCTCTTCGAGCGGCTCGTCGCCGCCTCCGGCCTCCCGCCGATCCGTCTGCATGACCTCCGCCATGGCGCGGCCACGCTCATGCTCGCCGCCGACATCGATATCAAGATCGTGTCGGACACTCTCGGGCACAGCGACACCCGGATCACCCGGGACATCTACCAAAGCGTCCTGCCCCACGTCGGCAAAAACGCCGCGGAGGCCACCGCCAAGCTGGTCCCGCTCCAGCGCAAGTCGGAGGCGGAGAAGGCCCGCAAGGCCGGCAAGAAGGCCAAGGAGAAGGCGAAAGCCCAGGCCAAGGCTAAAAGAAGAGCACACGGAAGAAGCCGAAGAAGTAGGTCTGGCTCCGCTCCGCTCACGCATCGCTCACGCAAGCCACCTCGCGACCCCAGGACCGAGTAACGTGCCATGCCCGGAGCAACACAAAAGGCCAGGTCACGGGCTATGTGACCTGGCCTTTGCCGGAGCCGCCTTCGGGATTCGAACCCGAGACCCACGCATTACGAGACCATGAGTGATCATGCTGCCGGATACTGCGTGATGCCGCCGAGTGATGTCGTGCCTGATCAGAGTACTTGCGGCGGGTTACCCCCTGCTACCTCATGCTGCCCCGTCCAAAGGCGTCCGGCCACCGAGCGGCCACCGGATCGGGCACTCCCGAAGCAAAGGGCTCGAATCGTTGAGTTGTCGGACTCGGACAGAGCCCCCCACCCACTGGACATCCGGGCCACCGCCACTTGGTTCAAGCTGCAGATCGTGATCTTCATGTGCGGGACGCGGCTTGCCGCCGGTCGTGACTGGTGAGTGATCGTGCCTGGTAGCGGCGCCAGTCGGACCAGGCAAGTGCCACCTGTTGGGTCCGGACACTTACGAGCCCGGTTCACGCCCCGCCCCGCCTCACAGCGCCCGCTCGTGCGGACGGTTACCCCGCGTGGTGCGCGCACCACGCGGAAGTCCACCCGTGGGACGGCTCTGTCCGCCGTATCGTGACGGCCGGGCGGGGCCGTCACCCGGACCGCGTCGCCCTGGAGGGCGAGGCGGACACCCGGCCGATTCAGAACGGTGATCACGAATCGGTTGGCGCCGCGGGAATGCGTGCCATGCCGTTCCCTCGCTCGGCGGTCGCACCGGCGTCGTCACTCCAGCAGTGTCCTGACGACGCCCGCCGTTGCCGGGCTGCGCAGGAGGTCCGCGTGAGGGACGTCGACCGGGATGCTGCGGCCGGGGTGGGGTGCGGCGGTCGGGGAGGTCACGGCGGTGGTGTCGGGCCAGAGTTCGGCGGGGTCGAGGTCTGCGGCGGATGCTATGTAGCGGACGAACATCTCGTACGCGGTGCTGAGCTCGTCGGCCAGTTCGGGCAGGAGTTCCGCGCGGGCGAAGGCGGAGGTGGCCGCCTCGCGGAAGGTCCGGGTGAGGGTCGTACCGAATGCGCGGAACGTGGTGAAGTCGGTTGCCGCCTCGGCGGCGGTGCGGATCGCCCGCTCGGACTCCTCCGGCGTCAGAACGGAGGAGATGCGGGCCATGGCGTCCCGGAAGTCTGCGGTCATGCCGGCGGCGCTGGGCGGTTCGGGGTCGAAGAGCACCACCTGTGGGCGGGTGTCCTGGCCGCGCGCGACGAGGTGGGCCAGGCGGGCCGCGTACAGGCCGCCGACGCAGTAGCCGAGCACGGCCCGCACCGGGCGGCCGGTGGCGCGTACCGCCTGCGCCCAGTACTCGGTGAAGTCCTCACCACCGAAGGAGCGGGCCTGTTCCGGGTCCGGCTGTCTGGTCTCCCACAGGGGCAGCTCGGCGGCGAGGAGCGGGGAGAGCGAGGTGAACGTCGCCTCCGGGCGTCCGGAGACTGCGAAGTCCACGGCCAGGATCAGGGGTTCGTCGCCCCCCGGGTTGAGGACCTTCCACGCGGGCGACGCGGTGGCCTGCGAAAGCTGCGGGGGCTGGGGCATGAGGGATTCCTCACTTCGTAGGGCAGGTTTGGTTTCGGGCACTCGCCGGGTCAGCCGCACCGCTTCGCCGGTCGCAGGACTTCCGGCTCCGCGTCTCTGCGGCGCCCCGTGGGCGCCACGGCGGTCGGAGGCCAGCAGCCCCGGCGCAGCAGCCCGCACGCGTAGGCGCGGGCGACCAGGGCGACCCGGTTCACGCTGTCCAGGCGCAGCCTCAGGTTGGCCAGGTGGTATTCGACGTTGTTCACACTGAAGTGGAGCCGGTTCGCTATCTGCATGCTCGTGAGGCCCTGCGCGGTGAGTTCCAGGATGGTGGCCTCCGTGGGGGTCAGCGTCGGCTTGTCCGCGGGGCGCCCGGCCTTCTCCGTCGCCGGTGTCTCGACCTCGTCGTGCAGGACGACCAGGTGCTGCGCGCCCTCCTCCGGCCAGGGAATCCAGGTGCAGCACGCCAGGAAATCGCTGTCGTCCGCGCGGACGAACCGGACCCGGTCGCCGTCACCGCCGTCCGCGCGAGGCGGGCGGCCTCGGGTGAGACGGGACAGCGGGCGGCCCGCCAGTTCGTCCGGGGCAGCGCAGCCGAAGAGGTCGGCGGCGGCCGGGTTGAGGTGTACGACCACTCCCTGGGCCGAGACCTTCAGCAGCGGAATCGGCAGCCGGGACAGCTTCAGGTCCATCTCGTCGGCGGACCACGTCGTGGCGGACGGGGACGGTACGAACGGGGTGTCCTCGTCCGAGGTCCGTAACGCCGCCGGGTCCGCGGGCTCCGTCGTGGCCGGCATGTGCCAGGCCGCTCCGATGACCCCGGCGACGGTGCCGTCCGCGGCCCGGTCCGGGGAGAGGACGACCTTCCACAGCTGGGTGTCGCCGCCGACCTCCAGAGAGATGGTCCGGCCGCTCAGCGCCAGGCGGTGGGCCCTGCCCAAGCAGTCGGCCAGGTCCGGGTCCCGCCCCGTCAGCATGGTGACGTGGTCTCCTCGGCTCAGTCCGATCCGCCAGGCCGACCCCGCCATCACGGACACGGCCAGGGACCGGTCCGTCTTCCAGGTCGCTATCGCGACCGGACTTTGAGTGAGCACCTGGAGTACACCTCCGCACGAACAGGCTTGTGTCGTGGGCCCGGGCGAGGCGTCCTTCTGCAACCTCTCGCCAGCTGACATGATCATTGTCGTGGGCGGGAACAAGCGCTGTCATCGCCTGCGGCTGGCCACAACCGGAATGGCATATTCCGTCCACCGAGGCGTGCATGGTGTCGCGGGGCAGGCGGGAATCTGACGACAGGACCCAGGACACACAGAGGCGGTGAGGCCGCCCCTGGCAACCGCCTCACCGCCTCCGCTGCCGCCCGCCGCCGGAACCCGTCAGGGAACGGCCTGCGCCTCCGCCTCATCAGCCGTCACGACACCGCTGTGCAGCAGCCCGTGGACATAGGCGTCGTCGAGGGCGCGCCATGTGGCGGTGACCAGGTCCCCGCCCGCGCCGACCGTGGTCCATCGTCTGGTGCCGGAGGCCATGGTGAGCAGGACACGGCAGACACATCCGCCGCCGGTGTCGAGCGTGCGGACCTTGAAGTCCACCAGCCTCAACTCGCCGAGTTCCGGGTACATCTGGCCGAGGCCCCGCTGAACGGCCATGTGCAGGCCGGCCTCGGGGCTGGACGCCTTGGCCATGGCCACGGTCTGCTGCTGCCCGGCCCGCAGTTCGACAATGGCCTCGTGGACGGGACGGCCCCCCGCTCGTCGCTCCGAGACGACCCGCCAGTACTCGACCTCGAAGGGGCGCGGGAAACCGGCCCCGGTCTCCTCACGGATCAGCATTTCGAGGGAGGCGTCGGCGGATTCGTAGGAGTATCCCTCCAGTTCGCGCTCCTTGACGCGGGCGATCAGCCGGGCCGACAGCTCGCGGTCGCCGTGCAGGCCGATGCCGAGTTCCTCGGCCTTGAGTTCGAGCGAGGCCCGGCCGGCCAGGTCGGAGACGAGCATGCGCATGCTGTTGCCGACCAGTGCCGGGTCGATGTGCTGGTACAGGTCCGGGTCCACCTTGATGGCGGAGGCGTGCAGGCCGCCCTTGTGGGCGAAGGCGGACGCGCCGACGTACGGCTCGTGCGTGGGCGGCGCCATGTCCGCGATCTCGGCGATCTCGTGCGCCAGCCGCGTCATGTGTGCCAGGGCGCCCTCGGGCAGGACCCTGCGGCCGTGCTTCAGCTCCAGGGCGGCGACGACCTGGAAGAGGTTGGCGTTGCCGACGCGCTCGCCGTAGCCGTTGGCCGTGCACTGCACGTGCGTGGCGCCCGCCTCCACCGCGGCCAGCGTGTTGGCGACGGCGCAGCCCGTGTCGTCCTGGGCGTGCATGCCGAGCCGAGCTCCGGTCGCCTCGCGCACCTCGGCCACCGCGGAGTGGATCCGGCCGGGCAGCCAGCCGCCGTTGGTGTCGCACAGGACGGCCACCTCGGCACCCGCCTCGTGGGCCGTGCGGACGACGTCCAGGGCGTACTCGGGGTTGTCGGCATAGCCGTCGAAGAAGTGCTCGCAGTCCACGAAGACCCGTCGGCCGTGCGCGCGGAAGTGGGCGACCGTGTCGCTCACCATGCGCAGGTTCTCCTCCAGGCTGGTGCGCAGGGCGAGTTCGACGTGCCGGTCGTGTGCCTTCGCGACGAGGGTGACGATGTCGGTGCCCGCCTCCAGGAGGGCGGCGACCTGGGTGTCCTCCTCGACCCGGATCCCGGGCCTGCGGGTGGAGCCGAAGGCAACGAGCGTGGCGTGGCGGAGCCGTATCTCCTCCTTGGCCCGCCGGAAGAACTCGGTGTCGCGGGGGTTGGCGCCCGGCCAGCCGCCCTCGATGAAGCCGACGCCGAAGTCGTCGAGGAGGCGGGTGATGGCGAGCTTGTCGTTGACGGTGAGGTTGATGCCCTCGCTCTGCGCTCCGTCGCGGAGCGTGGTGTCGAAGACGTGGAAGCTGTCGTCGGGAACGGTGTTCATGCGAGGTCTGCTCCTTGGGGCGGGCAGGCGGGAGCCGACGGGACGGCGTGGGCGAGCCGGTGCATCCAGCCGTGGTGGTCGGGGACCCGGCCCGTCTGGATGTCCAGGAGTGCCTCCCGTAGCCGCATGGTCAGCGGGCCCGGCCGGCCGTCGCCGACGGTCCAGTCGCCCCGCGTGGAGCGCACCGAGCCGACCGGGGTGATGACCGCGGCCGTACCGCAGGCGAAGACCTCGGCGATCCGTCCCTCGGCGCACTCCCGCCGCCAGTCGTGCACGCTGACCCGGCTCTCGACGGCCTCGTGGCCGAGGTCGGCGGCGACACGAAGCAGGGAGTGGCGGGTGATGCCGGGCAGCAGGGAGCCGCTCAGCAGCGGTGTGACGATGCGGCCGTCCTCGTACACGAAGTAGAGGTTCATGCCGCCCATCTCCTCCACCCAGCGGCGTTCGACGGCGTCCAGCCAGACCACCTGGTCGCAGCCCCGCTCGGCGGCCTGCGCCTGGGCGAGGAGGGAGGCGGCGTAGTTGCCGCCGCACTTGGCGGCGCCGGTGCCGCCGGGGGCGGCGCGCACGTAGTCATCGGAGATCCACACCGACAACGGGCGGACGCCGTCGGGGAAGTAGGACCCGGAGGGGGAGGCGATGACCGTGAACAGGTACTCGCGGGCGGGCCTGATGCCGAGGCCGGGCTCGGTCGCGAACAGGAAGGGCCGCAGGTACAGAGAGCTCTCACGGCTGTCGGGCACCCAGGCGGCGTCCTGGGTTACGAGCGCCTCGATCGCCGCGACGAAGACGTCCTCGGGGAGTTCCGGCATGGCCAGGCGCCGGGCGGACTCCCGGAAGCGACGGGCGTTGCTCTCCGGCCGGAACACGGCCACCGATCCGTCCGGCTGGCGGTACGCCTTGAGCCCCTCGAAGATGGTCTGGGCGTAGTGCAGGACCAGGGCGGCGGGGCTGAGGGTCAGCGGCGCGAAGGGCGAGAGCAGGCCGTCGTGCCAGCCCCGTCCTTCGGTCCAGCGGATGGTCACCATGTGGTCGGTGAAGTCCCGGCCGAAGCCGGGAGCGGCCATGAGGGCCGTCCGTTCGCCGTCCGACAGGGGCTGCGCGGAGGGCTTCGACTCGATGACGACGGGTGGGGTCATGACACGTTCCTCGCTGTGACGATCCGCAGGACCTGCTCGGTGGCGTCCCGGAGATAGAAGTGGCCGCCGGGGAAGAGGTGGGCGGCGAAGGGGCCGGTGGTGCTCTCCCGCCACGCCTCCACCGCCGAGACCGGTACGAGGGTGTCGGCGAGCCCTCCGAGGGCCGTGACCGGTAGGTCCAGCGGGGGCACCGGAGGGTGTTCGTAGGTCTCGGAGACCGTGAAGTCGGCCCGCACCAGCGGCAGGAGCGACTCCATCAGGCCGGGCAGGGCGAACGCCTCCTCGGGCATCCCGCCCAGTTCCCGCAGCACCTCGACCAGGTCCTCGTCGGAGTACCGGTGCCGTGCCGCTCCCCGGTGCCCGATCTGCGGTGCGGGGCGGGCCGAGACGCACAGGTGGCGGGGCAGCGGCAGGCCCTCGGCGCGCAGCCGCAGGGTGAGCGTGTAGGCGATGAGCGCGCCCATGCTGTGTCCGAAGAACACCGCGGGCCGGTCGAGGAGGTCCCGTACCTCGGGCAGCAGCCCGTCCACGATCTGCGACACATGGGTGAGCGGCTCCTCGCCCGCCCGCTCCTCCCGCCCCGGGGGCTGCACCAGGCACAGTTCGAGGTCGTCGGGGATCCGGCCCAGCCAGGGGCGGTACATCATCGCGCCGCTTCCCGCGCACGGGAAGCACAGCAGCCGGGCCCGCGGCGCCGGGTGCGGGACCGGGCGGCGCACCCAGGAGGTGGCGACGGCGGTCACATCGCCTCCAGGGCCTTGTAGTCGACCTTGCCCCGCGCGGTCTTCGGCATCACCGGCACGGCGTGGAACCGGGCGGGCACGTGGGAGGCGGGCAGCGCGGCGCGGGCGCGACGGAGGAGGTCGGCGGGCTCGGCGGGCTCGTCCGGGTCCGCCACGTAGTACGCGGCGATGCCGACGGCGTTCCCTGCCGCGTCCCTGCTCGCTCGTACGGCCACCGCGTGGACGCCCGGCAGCCGGCTGAGGCCCGCCTCGACCCCGTCCAGCTCGATGCGCTGGCCGCGGATCTTGACCTGCCGGTCGGTGCGGCCGATGTAGCGCAGCAGCCCGTCCTCGCCGGTCAGGACCTTGTCGCCGGTCCGGTACATGCGGCGGACGGCACCGCCGACCTCCACGTCGACGAAGCGCTCGACCGTCAGCTCGGGCCGCCCGACGTACCCGAGGGCCACACCGGAGCCCGCCGCGTACAGCTCGCCCGGCGTGCCCGGCGGACACTCGCGTTGCGCCTCGTCGAGGACGAACACCTCGGTCCCGGGCACCGGCAGACCGATGGGGATGCCGTACGGGTCCTCGAAGTCGGCCGGGACGACCGGGTGGACGCTGGTCAGCATGGTGTTCTCGACCGGGCCGTAGGCGTTGATGAGCACCGTGTCCGGGTGCTCCTCCAGGAAGCGGCGCATGTGGGGCACGGAGAGCCGTTCGCCGCCGACGGACACGTACGTGAGCCCGGAGAAGCAGCCGACGCCCTCGTCCACCAGCAGGTTGAACAGCGCGGTGGTCATGAAGAGGTTGTCGGCGCCGCGCTCCTTGACCAGCTGGGTCATCAGCTCGGGGGTGACATAGGGGTGGTCGGTGACCAGGACGGTACCGCCGCTGACCAGCGCGCCCCACAGCTCGTAGTTGCCCATGTCCCACTGGAGCTGGGCCAGTTGGGGGACGACGGGGCGGTCGGCGAAGGCGGTGAGCGGGTCCGGGTGGAACATCCGGGTCACCCCGCGATGGGGACAGAGCACGGCCTTGGGGACGCCGGTGGATCCGGAGGTGAAGAGCAGACAGGCCGGTGATTCGTCGTCGCCGGGCCCGGGGGCGGGGGCGTCCGGGGCGGTGAGCAGTTCCCCGGTGGAGGGGGGCGCCCAGGTGTCCGGGGAGCCGGGCTGCGCGGTCTGCGCGGGCGCGGCGTCGGTGACGGTCAGGCCGATGCCGAGCAACCCGGTGACCTCGGCGCGCAGTTCGGCCGGCCATCCCGGATCGGCGACCGCGTACGCCCGCCCGGCGCGCAGCACGCCGAGCAGGACGGCGGCGCGGCGCACGGAGGCAGGCAGGTCGACGAGGATCACGTCGGTGGCCGAGGGCAGCTCCCGCAGCCGTACGGCGACGGCCTCGGCGGCCGCGTCGAGGCGCCGGTAGGTGAAGGAGCCGTCGGGGCCGGTCACGGCGGTGTGTTCCGGGGTCCGTACGGCGCGCTCGTGGACGAGGCTGTGGATGGTCATACCGGGGCCTGCCTTTCTGTGTCGGTCTCGGGTGCCCGCTCCTGCGGGGCGGCGCGGCGGGCCGGGGAGGCCAGGGCGATGACCAGGAAACCGAGGACCCCGCCGACGGCCGCGACCGAGAACGTGGTGCGCAGTCCGGTCTGCTCGGCCAGGAAGCCGCCCGTGGTGGCGCCGAGGGGGATCACGCCCCAGATCACGAACCGGATCGAGGCGTTGACCCGGCCGAGCATCTCCGGGGGGGTGAGGGTCTGGCGGAGGGTGACCTGGTGGATGTTGAAGACGACCGTGCCGAACCAGGCGATGGCCATGCCCGCCAGGAACACGCCCTTGGCCCAGGTACCGGCGGCCAGCGGCAGCAGCCCCATGCCGAGGACGTTCAGCGCGACCGCGCCGGTCATAGCGGGGCCGGTCCCGAAGCGCCGGCCGATCCTGCTCGCCAGCAGCGCACCGGCCACGAACCCGATGTTGCTGAGCCCCAGCAGCAGGCCCGCGGTGCCGGCCGGCATACCCAACTCCCGTACGGCGTACGGGATGAGCAGGGAGTACATGATGCCGCCGGAGAAGAAGTTCAGCAGCGCGAGGCAGACCACCAGGGGGGCGAGAGTGCGGTGGGAGAACACCCAGCGCAGCGCGGTCGCGACTTCCTTGAGCAGGTGCTGCTTCGCACGGTCGCGCGGGGCGGGGGCCCGGGTGCGGATGCGCCACAGGAACAGCGCGGACCACAGGTACGACACGGAGTCGGCGAGCAGCACCAGGGGCGCCCGCAGGAACGAGACGAGCAGACCGGCCAGGCCCGGTCCGGCGATCTGCGCGCCGGACCTGCTCAGTTCCAGCCTCCCGTTGGCGTGCGCCAGCCGCTCCTTGGCCACGATCTCGGGCAGATACGTCTGGTAGGCGACGTCGAAGAACACGGTCAGGGTGCCGTGCAGACAGGCCACCAGATACAGCAGCGGCAGCGACAGCGAGCCGAACAGGTACGCGACGGGGACGGCCAGGAGGACCAGGGCCCGCCCGAGGTCGCAGACGATGAGCACGGGGCGGCGGGCGAGCCGGTCCACCCACACGCCGGCCGGCAGACCCAGCAGCAGGAACGGAAGGAACTGGGCGGTCACCAGCCCGGCGACCGCCGAGTTGCCGGCGTCCAGTGCGCGGAGGGCGACCAGGGGCAGGACCACCGGGGTGATCTGGCTGCCGAGCTGACTGACGGTCTGACCGGCCCACAGCAACCGGAAGTCGCGCTCGGCGTGCTTGGCCTGTTCCGTCACCGCGGGACCGCCGTGCCGGTCAGCTCCGCGATCCGGGCGGCCAGTTCCCGGGCGGTCGGGTGGCGCAGCACGGCCAGGGCGGGCACCTCGACGCCGAGGCGGGTGGAGAGGCGGGCCGCCGCGCGGATGGCGAGCATCGAGTCGCCGCCGAGGGAGAGGAAGTCGTCGTCGGGGGCGATCTGCTGCGTGTCCAGCAGTTCGGCCCAGACGGCGGTGACGGTCTCCTCGACGGTCGCGGACTCCACGGCGCACTCCTTCAGCGGGTTCTCGGGGTGCTGGACGGCCCAGCCCAGCAGCTGCTGATACTCGGCGGCGACGCGCTCGACGGTGGACTCGTCGAACAGGTCGGTGGCGTACTCCCAGATGAGGGTGATCGAGTCGCCGTGTTCACCCGGCGCGGCGCCGATGCTCTGCTCCAGGCGGGGCACGACGATGATGTTCATGTCGAACTTGGCTGATCCGTTGGAGATGCCCTCCGTCACCGACATCCGCACGTCCGGCAGGGCGAGGGAGGCCAGCGGGGCGTCGTGGAAGCCGAAGCTGACCTGGAAGAACTCGTTGCGGGACAAGTCCCGGGAGGTCTGCGAGGCGGCCAGGATGCGGTGGAAGGGGACGTCCGGGTGCTGCTGGGCCTCCAGGACGGTCGAACGCGCCGCGGACAGCAGTTCGGTGAACGGCAGGTCGGGGTCCACGGTCACCCGCATGGGCAGGTTGTTGACGATCATCCCGATCATGCGCTGGGTCTGCGGCAGCACCCGGTTGGCCAGGGAGCTTCCGACGCACAGGTCGCGCTGTCCGGTCAGCCGGTGCAGTTCGGCCAGCCAGCCCGAGAAGAGGACGAGATACAGCGAGACGCCCTGGCCGCGCGCGAACGCCCGCAGTCCGGCGCTCAGTTCGGCGTCCAGCTCGATGCGCAACGACCGGCCCTCGAAGCTCGGCACAGCGGGGCGCGGCCGGTCCACGGGCAGTTCCAGAGGGGCGGGCGGGTTGCTGAACCGTTCGCGCCAGTACGCCAGCTGGCCGTCCAGCTCACCGCTCTCCAGGCGTCGGCGCTGCCACACGGCGACATCGAGGAAGTCGAACTCATGGGTGGCGGCGGCCTGTTCCTGTCCCGTGACGGCACGCCGGTAGCCCTCGGCCAGCTCGCCGAGGAGCACGTTGTACGACCAGCCGTCGTGGATGAGGTGGTGCTCGACGTGCAGCAGGACGTGCCGGTCGGCGGCGAGCCGCACCAGGCGCCAGCGCACCAGCGGCGGACGCTCCAGCGGGAACCTCTCCGCGAGCAGCCGGTCGGTGAGCTCCCCCAGCGCGCCCTCGCGCTCACCCTCTGCCAGGGCACTCAGATCGGTCACCGGCAGGACGTAGGGCTCGTGCGGGTGAACGCGCTGGACAGGGAAGCCGTCCTCGCCGAGGTGGACCGAGGTGCGGAAGACCTCGTGCCGCTCGACCACGCCGTTCAACGACGCCTCCAGGGCCGCCGCGTCCAGGTCTCCGTCGAAGTGCAGCAGCGCCTGGAAGTGATAGCTGCAGCTGTCCGGGTGCAGCTGCTGAAGAATCCAGATCTGCTCCTGGGCGGGTGAGAGGGGAGCCGGCCGCGCCCGATCCCAGTGACCGAGGCCGACCGTGGCGTCCCCGTCCGCGGGGGCCCGCGTCCCGGTCTCGTGGATCCAGCCGGCCAGCGCCCGGACGGTCGGGTGAGCGGCGACCACCGGGTAGGGGACGTCGACGCCGAGGCGCTCCTTGATCCGGATGGTCGACCTGATGGCCAGCAGAGAATGGCCGCCGTGGAAGAAGAAATCGTCGTCGGGTCCCAGATCGTCCACGCCGAGCAGTTCCTGCCACACCTCGGTCAGCTCACGTTCCACGGACGTGAGCGGCTGCCGTACGCCGATCGACTGATCAAGACTCACTGCGGAATCCACCTCACTTCGTCAACGGCGCGGAAATCGCCGATGGCACGAGAAAGTAGGCGCACGATGCCCCGCACGCCAGAGGTTCCGACCGCCACTGGGAAAAACCGGAATTGCCTCGCCGAACACTGTGGGATCCCCTAGCGAAGGCAGGTTTGACCGTCGTCTCCGCACGTCACGGGATGCCTCTCCAGCAGGCCCCGACTGTCATTTCCCCCATTGAATGCCCAGGATCACCTGCGGCATCTTTTTCCGCATGCGCATTCTTGCCGCAGATGAACGGAAAGGGAATAGGAAACGACCATGGCGTCCGCACGAGACCTGCTGAGCAGGCCCGATTCTCCGAGTTTTCTCGAAAACCTCTACGCGGGAGAACTGAGCTGGGGCCTGCTCGCCCCCTTTCCCGACCAGCCTGCCGACGACCGGGCGGCCGGTGACCGCGCCGTGGCAGAGATCGCCCGGTTCCTGACGGAGTGGATCGACCCGGAGGCCGTGGACGAGACGGGCACCCTTCCCGCCGGATTCGTCGACGAGCTCAAGAAGCGCGGGCTGCTCAAGCTGGGCGTCCCCGAGCAGAGCGGCGGCTGGGGGCTGTCCCCGCGCAACATCTTCCGCGTGGTCACCGAGGCGGCGAGCCGGTCCGTGGCGGTCGCACTCATCATCGCCATCGACAACGCCATCGGGCTCAGCGGCTACCTCCCCCACCTGCCCCCGGGCGCGCTGCGGGACTTCGTCCAGGACCGGGTCGAGTGCGGTGCCGTGTCCTGTACGGCGGACACCGAGCCGGAGGGGGCCGCCAACACCGAACGCCGTACCGTCGCCGAGCCCGTCGAGAACGGCGAGGCGTTCCTGATCACCGGGTCCAAGGTCTTCGTCGGCAACGCGCCCATCGCCGATGTCGTGATCGTCTCGGCGACCGTCACCGAGGAGGGCACCGCGCACCGGCGGCTGTTCTTCGTGGACGCCGACACACCCGGCCTGCGGGTGCACGCCGGGCACGGGTTCATGGGGCTTCGGGGGTTCCCGAACGGGGCGTTGACCTTCGACCACGTCCGGGTGGGGCGCGAGCGGATGCTCGTCGAGGAGGGCGAGGAAGGCTACGGGGGGCGGATGCCGCGCGCCGCCAACCTGGCGACGATACTCGGCCGCAACTACCTGATCGCCGCGCCGTCGCTGGCGCTGGCCCGGCTCGGTACGGCGTGGGCGCAGGACTTCGCGTCCCGCCGGTCCGTCGACGGGCGCGCGCTCGACCAGTACGACGAGGTCCAGCGGATGCTGGCGGCCACCGCGGCCGACTGTTTCGCCATCGACACGGTGACCACGTGGACCATGGAGCAGCCGGACCCCGACGGGCCGGTCAACACGGCGTTCGAGCAGCTCGCCGTGAAGAACGTCAGCTCGCTCGCGGCCTGGCGTGCGCTGGATCGCGCCATGTCCCTGCTGGGCGCCGAGGGCTTCGAATCCAGCCCGAGCAAGGCCCGCCGCTGCGCCGTGCCCGTGCCGCTGGAACGTGCGGTGCGTGACGCGCGCGGACTGCGGATCTCCGGCGGCGTCGACTTCGCGCTCGACTACTGGGCCGGGCGGCTCATCCTGCCCACCTACTACCCCGAGCCGCGGACGGCCGCCGGCCTCGACGACTCCGAGGATCTGTCCGGCCTGCCCACCGACTGCCTCAGCGAGCGCAACGTCGGCCACGCGCGGTACGCCACACGGCAGGCGAAGGACCTGGCCGGGTTCATGATGCGGCTCAGGGCCAGCTACCCCGAAGCCTCCCACCTGCTGGCCGAGGAACGCATCGTCATCTCCGTCAACGGCGTCGTCAACGAGATCCTCACCATGGCGGCCGTGCTCGCCCGGGCGGCGAAGCTCGCCGAGACCGGTCACAGCTGGCCGCAGGGGCTCGCCGACATGTACTGCTCCGAGGCCAGGCGGCGCATCGCCGACCTGTGGGCCGCCGCCGAGGCCGCGGTGAGCGGGGACGAGCCGGACCACGCCGCCATCTGCGCGGACCTCACGGAGGACGGCCGCGCCGCGGGCATCTTCCAGCACACCGGCGTGCCGGCCCACCTCGCCTGCGGGGAAGGGGACGCGCGATGACGGACACAACGGACACATTCGAGCCGACCACGACGCCGGGACCCGGCACGGACGAACACCCGCTCCCCGCGGCCGGGTTCCAGGAGCGGATCTGGTTCGCCGAGCGGCTGGAGCCGGGCACCGGGCTGTACAACGTGCCCCTGGCCTGGCGGGTCCGTCCCGCGCTGCGGACCGAGGAGCTGCGCCGGGCGCTGGCGGAGGTGGTGGAGCGGCACGAGATCCTGCGGACCCGGTTCGTCGAGCACCTCGGCGGCCTCGGACAGCTCGTGGGCCCGGCCTGGGCGCCCGAGCCCCGAGTCGTGGACCTGCGGGCGGCGGACGAGGACGAGCGCACCCTCGAACTGGCCCGCATCCTCGACGAGGACGCCCGTCACCCCTTCGACCTCGCCTCCGGCCGGCCGCTCACCGTCTCCCTGATCCTTCTCGGCGACGACGAACAGGTCCTCTCCCTCTGCGTCCACCACCTCGTCTGGGACGCCGAATCCGCCGAGCCGTTCCTCAGCGATCTCGGGTACTTCTACGAGAGGGCGGTGACGGCCGCCGACGGAACGACCGCCGCCACCCCCACGCCGGCCGAGGACACCCCGAGCACACCCACCGCCGCCCTTCCCTCACTCACCCCCACAGCCACCCAACTGGCCACGCTCTGGCAGGAGTTGCTCAACACCGACGGCTTCACCTCCACCTGCTCCTTCTTCGAGCGCGGCGGTCACTCCCTCCTCGCCGCCCGCCTGGTCGGCCTCGTCGGCGAGCGCTTCGGTGTCCGGCTCGGGCTGCGGGACGTCTTCGAGCACCCCACCCTCCAGGCGCTCGCCGACCGCATCGACGAGGACCGCGACGATCCGGCGGCCTCCAACCCCGGCCCCGCCCCGGACGGCGCCGAACCCGCCTCCGAGTTCCAGCAGAACGTCTGGCTCGCGGAACGCGGCCGCGACCTCGGCCGCTACCAGGTGCACCTCGTGTGGCGGGTGGCCGGCGAGCTGGACCCCGGGACGCTCTCGGCGGCCCTCGCGCTGCTGGTGGAGCGGCACGAGATCCTGCGGACCCGGTTCGTCGAGCACCTCGGCCGGGTCCATCAGGTCGTGGCCGGAAACTGGACTCCGGAGGTGGTGGCGGAGGACGCCACGGCCTTCGGTCCGGGCACGGACGGGGCGGAGCGGTGGGCCGTGGAGTGGCTGCGCCGCGAGACCCGGCTGCCCTTCGACCCGGCGTCGGGCCGGCTGCTCCGCGCCACGCTCGCGCGGCTCTCCGACGACGAGCAGGTGTTCGCGCTGTGCGTGCACCACCTGGCGTTCGACGGGGAGTCGGTCCCGGTGTTCCTGCGCGACCTGGCGGCCTGTCACACGGCCGTCCGCGCGACGGGCACACCCGGACTCACCCCCGACCTGCCGCCCCCGGTCCAGTTCCGGGACGTCGTCCGTGCGCAGCATGCCCGCACGGACGCCCAGGACGAGGCGCTGGAGCGCCGGGCCAGGCGGCTGGACGGCGCCCCGCCCTACCCTGCGCTCACCCCGCCCGAGCCCGCCGAGCCCGACGGCTGTGTGCCCGTCCCGCTCCCGGACGACCTGGCGGCACGGCTTCGCCCGGTGCAGTCCGCGCACCGGGCCACCTGGTTCACGGTGGCCACGGCGTCCCTGGCGACCGTGCTGCACCGCTGGACCGGGCAGGACGACCTCACCCTCGCCACCCCGGCCACCACGCGTGCGGCCCAGGAGGACGCCGAGGCCGTGGGCCCCTGCCTCAACACACTGGTGCTCAGATCCCGCGCCGCCGCGACGACGACGATCGGTCAACTCCTGGACGCCACACGGGAGTCCGTCTTCGAGGCGCTGGACGACCGGCACGTGCCTTTCGGCGCCCTGGTGCAACGCCTCGCACCACCGCAACGACCCGGCTGGACGCCGTACACCGACTTCTACGTCAACGTCAACGACGTGCCGCGGTCCGGCACCTGGCTCGGCGACGCGTTGCTCGAACGTCTGCTCCCCGAGGAGTTCTGGGGCCACCAGGTGAAGTTCGGGCTGTCGCTGACCCTGTTCCCGGGCAGTGAACGGCCGCGGATCCTGCTGTCCTACCGTGGGGACCGTTTCCGCCGCGCGGACGCCGAGGAGATCGCCCGTGGGCTCGGCGAGCTGCTGGGCTCGCTGGCCGACCGCCTCGACGAACCGGTGCGCGAGGTCACCGCGGACCGCGGCGCGTCCGATCGGCGCGGCCCGGCCGTGCAGTACCGGCAGTACGTCGAGGCCCAGCGGGCCAGGGCCGCCGACGCCGAGGGGCGTGCGCTGGTCGGCCGGTGGGCCGAGCGGCTGGCCGGGGCGCCCGCGTACCCGGCGTTCGGGACCGTGCCGGAACCCGAGCCGCACGGTGTCGTACCGCTGCCCTTCGCACCGGACCTGCTGCCCAGGGTGCGGGAGGTCGCGGCCCGGTACCGGGTGAGCTGGTTCACGGTGGTCGCCACGGCCCTGGCGGCGGCGCTGCACCGCTGGACCGGGCAGGACGACCTCACCTTCGGCACCCCGGTGGGCAACCGGGACACGGAGACCGCGGGCGTGATCGGCCCCTGCATGAACACGATCGCACTGCGCTCCGCCCTCACCGAGGACATGACGCTCGGCGCGCTGCTCGAACAACTGAATGAGACCGTCCTCGACGCGCTGGAACACCGGGACGTCGCGTTCGAGACGGTCGTGGAGCGGCTCAACCCGCTGCGCAGGCCCGGCTGGACGCCGTACCTCGACGTCACTCTCGCCACTCTGGTCGAGGCGCCCGAACGCCGGCTCGCAGCGGCCCGGCTCACTCCGCTCGCGCCCGTGTCACAGGCGGGCGAATCGGTCAAGTACGGCCTGCTGTTCGGCGTCCGGGTCACCGGCGACCGGATCGAGGGCACCCTCAGCCACCGCGGCGACCGGATCACGGCCGTCGACGCGGAGCGGCTCGCGGCCGTGCTGGCCCGGCTGCTCGACCGGTTCGCGGACCAGCTCGACCGCCCGGTGGCCACCCTGGACCTGACGGACCCGGCAGAACGCGAGCTCCTCGCGTCGTACGAGACCGGCCCCGCCCCCTACCCTGCGACCACCGTCCCCGCGCTGCTCGCCCGGCACCTCGCCGAGCAGCCCGGCGCCCCCGCCGTGCGAACCGACGCCGAGACCCTGAGCTACGCCGAACTCGTCGCCCGGGCCGGCGTGCTGGCCGAGGCGCTGCGGCCGTACGCCACCGAGGAGCAGCCCGTGGTGGCGGTGCTGCTGAACCGCGGCGCCGACTACGTGGTGGCCATGCTGGCGGCCTGGCTGGCGGGCTGTGCCTACTGCCCGATCGACCCCGACTACCCGGCCGAACGCGTCGACTACGTCCTGCGCGACCTCGGCACCCGGGCCGTGATCACCAGCCCCGCCCTGGGCCTGGACCTCGCGCGCCTGCCCGTCCCCGCCGTCGACGTGGCCCTCGCCCGTCGCACCCCGGCCGTGCCGACGACCCACTCGTTTCCCTCTCCCGAGCCGTCGGACATCGCCTACGTCCTCTACACCTCCGGCACCACGGGCCGCCCCAAGGGCGCCGCGGTCACCCATGGCGGGCTGGCCCAACTGTCGCTGTGGAAGCAGGAGTTCCTCGGTCTCGGCCCCGCGGACCGGGTCAGCCACGGGGTCAGCGTCGGCTTCGACGTGGCGCAGGCCGAGGTGTGGCCCACCCTGGCCGCGGGTGCGGTGCTGCTGCCGTACGAACAGCCGCTGAGCCCCGACGGCTTCGCCCGCTGGCTCGACGAGCGGGAGATCACCGTCGCCTGGGCGGCCACTCCCGTCGCCGAGCTCATCTGGTCGCTGGGCCACGAACTGCCCGGCCTGCGCCAGCTGATCGTCGGCGGCGCGGCCATCACGTCCCTGCCCGCCCGCCGCCCGGGCTACCGGATCCTGAACGCCTACGGTCCCACGGAGGCCACCGTCTTCGTCGGCACCCAGCAGGTGGACTACGACGCCCCCGCACCGCTGAGCCGGATCGGCCGCCCCGTGACGGGTGCCCGCCTGTACGTGCTCGACGCCGAGGGCCGGCGCTGCCCGGCCGGGGTCCCCGGCGAGATCTGCATCGCCGGGACCCCGCTGTCCGCGGGGTACTGGCGCCACCCCGAACTCACCGCGCGTGCCTTCCGGGACACCGGCCCCGAGGGCCGCCCCGAGCGCGTCTACCGCACCGGCGACCTGGGCCGCTGGCTGCCCGACGGCACCCTCGACTATCTGGGCCGCCTGGACCGGCAGATCAAGGTCCGCGGACACCGGGTGGAGCCCGCCGAGATCGAACACCAGCTGCGGCGGACTCCGGGCGTCGCCCACTGCGCGGTGCGCGCGTTCCCTGGTGAGGCCGCCGAACTCGTCGCGTATGTCGTCGCGCGGGACGGCAGCCCCGTCGACACCACCGAGGTGCTCGGGGCGCTCCGCGGACGGCTGCCGCGCTTCATGGTGCCGGACGCGATCCTCCTGCTCGGAGAACTGCCCAGGACCGTGCACGGCAAGGTCGACTACAACGCGCTGCCCCGGCCCGACCTCGCCGAGCTGGCGGGCGGCGGACCACGCCAACTGCCCCGGACCGAACTGGAGAGCCGCGTCGCCGCGGCCTGGTGCACAGCGCTGCGGACCGAACAGGTCGGCGTCCACGACAACTTCTTCGACCTCGGGGGCAACTCCCTGCTGCTGGCGGCCCTGCACGGGCTCCTGCGCACCGAGCTGGCTCCGGACCTTCCCCTGACCTGGCTGTTCGAACACCCCACGGTGCACACGATGGCGACCGCGCTGGCCGCCGGCACCAGCGGCCCCGCCGGTGGGGCCGGCACGGGGACCCGGGGGGCGGCACAGCGCGCCGCCGCGGGCCGCGCGT
This sequence comes from Streptomyces sp. NRRL S-646, assembly GCF_000720765.1. GTDB lineage: Bacteria > Actinomycetota > Actinomycetes > Streptomycetales > Streptomycetaceae > Streptomyces. Next base: position 267,408 of record NZ_JODC01000013.1, on the reverse strand, counting down.
CCCGCGGCCGGGCCCGCGGCACCCGGGCGGTACGCCGCCGGCAGAACCACGAGGAGAACTCATGACCGACCGGCCCGCGATCACCGGCACCACGAACGCACTTTCCCACGACACCGCAGTCCACGGCCACGGCCCCGACGACACCGCCCCCGATGACGCCGACACCGGCATCGACCTCGACCCCGACCTCGACCCCGACCTCGACCTCGACCTCGACCTCGACGAGAACAGCATCGCGATCGTCGGCATGGCGTGCCGCTACCCCGGCGCCGCCGACGTCCACGAGCTGTGGGAGAACCTGAAGAAGGGCATCGACGGCATCTCCCGCTTCACCGAGGACGAACTGACCGCGGCGGGCGTGCCCGAGAGCGTCGTACGCCATCCCGACCACGTGCCCGTCCGCGGTGTGCTGGACGGCGGCGACCGCTTCGACTGGGCCTTCTTCGGCTACAGCCCCGGCGAAGCCGCGCGGATGGACCCGCAGCACCGGGTGTTCCTGGAGACGGCGTTCACCGCGCTCCAGGACGCGGGCCTCGACACCCGGCGGGCAGACACCTGGATCGGCGTGTTCGCCGGGTGCGACGTGCCCACCGCCGACTTCGTCACCGAGGACGGCCTGGCCACGGAGATGATCGCCCGGGACAAGGACTTCCTGGCCACCCGGGTGGCGTACAAGCTGGGGCTGCGCGGCCCGGCGATGACCGTCCAGACCGCGTGCTCCACCTCCCTGGTCGCCACACACACCGCGGTCCAGAGCCTGCTCGGCCACGACTGCGACGTCGCCCTCGCCGGCGGGGTCTCGCTGCGCCTGCCCGCCGGGACCGGATACGTCTACCAGCGGGGCGGCATCGCCTCCCCGGAGGGACGGTGCCGCCCCTTCGACGCGGGCGCCGACGGCACGGTGCCCGGCAGCGGGGTCGGCGTGGTCGTACTGAAGCGGCTTGCGGACGCCGTGCGGGACGGGGACCGGATCGTCGCGGTGATCCGCGGCTCGGCCGTCAACAACGACGGCAGCGAGAAGATCGGCTACACCACGCCCTCGGTGACCGGCCAGCGCGAGGTGATCGCCCTGGCCCACGAGCGGGCCGGGATCGGTTCCCACGACGTCTCCTACGTCGAGACCCACGGCACCGGCACCGCGGTCGGCGACCCGGTCGAACTGGCCGGGCTGAGCGCCGCCTTCGGGGACACCTCGGACGGCCGGCCGCGCTCGCGGCGCTGCGTGCTGGGCGCGGTCAAGAGCAACCTCGGGCACACGGGCTCCGCCGCCGGTGTGGCCGGCCTGATCAAGACCGCCCTCATGCTGCGGCACCGCACCCTGGTGCCGAACGCGCACTTCGCCGAGCCCTCGAAGGAGCTGGCGGAGAGCGTCTTCGAGGTCTGCCGCGAGACCGGCCCCTGGCCGGGCGACGGCCCGCTGTTCGCCGGGGTGAGCGCCTTCGGGGTCGGCGGGACGAACGCCCACATGGTCCTGGAGAGCCCGCCCGTACTGCCGTGGCGGGAACCAGAGCCCGAAGTCCCCCGGCTGCTGTGCCTGTCGGCGCCCGCCGAGGCGGGACTCGACCGGCTGCGCACCTCGCTCGCCGAACGGCTCACGGCAGACGCGGACGCGCCGCGCCTGGATGACACGGCCTGGACCCTGGCGAGGGCCCGGCAGCACTTCCCCCTGCGCACGGCCCACGTCGTCACCGGCCGGGAGACCGTCCGGGAGGCACTCCTCGGCCCGGTCGCCGCGGTACGTGCCGCCGAGGCCCCCGAGCGGGCCGGGATCGTGCTGACCATGCCGGGCCAGTCGGGGCTGCGGCCCGGTTCGGGCCGGGCCGCGCACGCGCTGCTGCCGCGTTTCCGTACGGCGTTCACCCGGGTCCGGGAGGAGACCCTGGACCGCTTCGCCATCGACATCGCCAAGGTCCTCGACCCCGGCACGCCGCCCGAGTGGCTGGCGGACACCCGCAACCAGCAGCTCGTCCTGTTCGCCCTCGGCCATGCCCTCGCCGAGCAGCTCGCCGCCTGGGACATCCGGCCGACGGCACTGCTCGGCAACAGCAGCGGCGAGTACGTCGCCGCCGCCCTCGCCGGGGTGTGGGACCTGTCGGACGCCATCGGGATCGTGCAGGCGCGCGGCGAGGCGATGTGGGCGGCGCCCGAGGGCCGTATGCTCGCCGTCTCGCTCACCGCGGCCGAGGCCGCCGCGCTCGTCGCCGAGCACGACGGGATCGGCCTGGCCGTCGACTCCCCCGGGCACGTCGTGGTCTCCGGCCGCGTCGAGGCGGCCGAGGCATTCGCCGCCGAACTGGAGCGCCGGGATGTCAAGTTCACCGTGCTGCGCAGCCCGCTCGCCTCGCACTCCGACGTGATGGCGGGCGCCGCCGACGTGCTGCGCCCGGTACTGGCCCGTGTCCCCGCGCAGGCACCCACCGTGCCGGTCGTCTCCAACCTCACCGGCTCCTGGCTGACCGCCGAGCAGGCCGCCGACCCCGAGTACTGGGCGGCCCACCTGTGCACCACCGTCCGGCTCAGCGAAGGCATCGGCACACTGCTCGACGGCCCCTCCGCTCTCGTCCTCGAACTGGGTCCCGGCGACTCGATGACCCGGTATGTGCGGGCCCACCCGGCGTGGAGCTCGGCGGACCGTACGGCGGCGCCGACCCTGGGCCGGGCGCCCGGCCAGGAGCAGGAGAGCCTGCTGGAGGCCGTGGGGCGGGTGTGGGAGCGCGGGCTGCGTCCCGACTGGCGCGACCTGTTCCCCGGCCCGCAGCCCCGGCGGACGGCACTGCCGCCGGTACCGCTCGACTCCCGGCCGCTGCCCCTGCACAAGCCGCGCCACGCCGCCCGCAGTGCGGTGCCGAGCGGGACCGGCCCGCTGGTCACCCACCGCCGCTGGTCCCGGGCCGGCACGACGACGGAGGCGGTCCACGGTGCCGTGCTCGTCGTCTCCGACGCGGCCGAGCCGGGTGTCGGCGCGCTGGTCGACGCGGTGAGCGCACCGGACGCGTACCGGGAGCGGGCGGGGTGGGCACAGGCCGACGCGGACGGGTTCTTCGACGGGCCGGGCGGCGAGGACGGGCGCGACCGCCAGGCCGCCGTGGTGGCCGTGCTGCCGCCTGCCGAGGGAACCCAAGTGCCCGATGCCGTACGGCTGCTGGCGGAGCGCACGGGGGAGCGTGACGTGCCGCTGGTGCTCGTCGCCCGGGGTGTCGTCGACGTCCTCGGGGAGGGCGAGGCCACCCGGGCCGATGCCGCCGAGCTGACCGCGTGGGTGACCCGGCAGGCCCGTACCGGCGGTCGGATCCAGTTGCTCGACCTGGGCCCGGTGGACGCGGGCCCGGTCGGCAGGCCCCGTGGCCGGGCGGGGACCGCGCTGTTCGCCTGGCGCGGCGCGCACTGGTGGGGTCTGGACCGGGAGACCGTCGCACCGGACGACGTGGCGGGCCCGCCCGCGCCGAAGCGGCCGGCGATCGGGGCCGACGGGGTGCCCGGGGCCGCGCGGCTCGTCCGCGATCTGGCCGCCGCCGGAACCCCGGTCGGCGTGTTCGTGGCCGCCTCCCCGGACCGCCCGGTCCTGGGCGGCGTCGCCGCCGCGCTCCCCCCGGTACCGGCCTGGGACCGCACGGACCGGCTCTCCGCCCGCCCCCGGGTGCGGGCCGCCCTCGACCGGTACTGCGCCGGACTCGCCGGACGCCACCTGCTGGACACCGTCCGCCTCGCCCCGGGGGACCTGGTCGCCGACGACGGGCTGCGCCGCCGGCTCGACCCGGCGTCCCTGCTGCCCCGTCACACCGGCATGCTCATCGGCATGCTCGCCGCCGAGGGCTGGCTGACGAGTGCTCCGGGCGGGGCCTGGCGGCTGGGTCCGGACTTCGCGGAGCGGGTGGAACAGGCCCTGCGCCCGGGTGCGGAACTGGACGAGGTGCCCGGGCTGCGCCGGCTGCTGGATCACTGCGCCGCCGCGCTCCCGGAGGTCCTCACCGGCCGGCGCACCCCCGTCGGCGTCCTCTATCCCGACGGCCGCCCCGACCTGATGCGCGAGCACCTGCGCGACAACCGGGTGGTCGTCGGTGACGCGTCGGCCTGTCTGGACAGCCTCGTGGCAGCCGTCCACGCGCTTCCCGTGGATGCCGGACGCCCACTGAACATCCTCGAAGTCGGCGCGGGACAGGCCGACTTCGCCTCCCGGCTGCTGGACGGCTGGGACGCCCGCGACCATGTGGCATACCACGTGACCGACATCAGCCCGCTGCTGGTGCGCCGGGCGAGGGAACGCTACGCCGACGCCCGGGCCATGGCGTTCTCGACGTACGACCTCACCCGTGCCCCGGAGGAGCAGGGCCTGGTGCCCGGCGTCTACGACCTCGTCGTCGCCTACAACTCCCTGCATGTCGCGCACGACGTACGCCAGGCCGCCGGGCATCTGGGCCGGCTGCTCGGCCCGACGGGTTCGCTGTGCCTGGTGGAGATCACCCGGCCCGGCCGCTGGGAACACTTCGTGTGGGGCCTGGCACCCGGCTGGTGGGACTTCGACGACGATCTGCGCACCGACTCCGTCCACCTCGACCGGGCGACCTGGCACACGGCACTGCGGGACACCGGCCTCACCGAGGTGACCTGCCTGCCCGGCACGGACGAGGCCGACCACACCCTGCTCATCGCCTCCCGCGCCGGTGCCACAGACCCCCGGGGCGGCGCGGACCTCGTACGCGAACTCGCCACCCGCGCCGAGGAGTCCGGCTGCGACGCCGTCGTCCACCTGGTCGGCCCGGACGCCCTGGGATCGCCCGAGCCCGCACTCGGCACACCGGCCGCGCTGCGGCACGCAGCCACCGCGGAACGGCCCGTGCTGGCAGTGACGGTCGACGATGCCGGGCCCGATCCCGCACAGCCGATGGCTGAACGGTGGCGCCGGGCGTTCGACCCGCCGACCGACGGTCCGCTCCGGCATGTGGAAGTCCCCCTGCTGGACACGGCCGTACTCGCCACCCTGCCCGCACTGGCCGTCGGCACGACCCTGCCGCCGACCGTGCGCCTGGAACGCCCGGCGACACCGGCGCCATCGCCGACACGCCCGGAGCCGACCCCCACCACACCGCAACCCACCGGCGGGGCTCCCGCCCCCGGCCGCCCGGCAGTGGTCGTCACGGAGCACGACGACCCGGCGGCAGAAGCGCTCGCGGAGGTGTGGCGAGACCTGCTCGGTGTGCCGTCCGCCGCGCACGGCGACGACTTCTTCGCGCTGGGCGGCGACTCCCTGATGGCCGTGCACTTTGTCAGCCGGGTGAAGGACCGCACGGGTGTCGCCCTGCCGCTGACGGCCTTCGCGGAGACGGCGAGGTTCGGCGACCTGAGCGCGCTGCTGCGCAGGGCCACCCCGGCGCCCCGGGAAGAGCGGGAGACCGTTCCGGGGCTCATGGTCCTGCGCGGCACCGGCACCCGCACGCCCCTGTTCCTCGCCGCGCCCGCGGTGGGCAGTTCGCTGTGCTACCGCGGCCTGGCCCGCCGGCTCGGCGACGACCAGCCGGTCTACGGCATCGAGTCACCCCTGCTCGACGGCGGCCTCCCGGGCCGGGCCCGCATCGAGGACATCGCGGAGCACCATGTCGACCTCCTGCGCCGGGCGCGGCCCGAGGGCCCGTACGTGGTCGGCGGCTGGTCGGTGGGCGCGATGGTGGCGCACGAGATGGCCCGGCGGCTGACCGCGGCCGGAAGCCCGGTGGAGGCGGTGCTCGGCATCGACGGCTATGTGATCGACACCCGCGGCCGCCCCCAGTACACGCTGCCCGAACTGCTCCTCCAAGGCGTGCGCTACCAGGCGCAGGCCGCCCTCGGCAGGCGGCCGGACATCGAGCGGATGGGCGGGGACCAGCGGGTCTACCGCCGCGCTTTCCAGCGCAACGTCAGCGCGATGCTCCGCTACACGCCCCGGCCGGTCACCGCCGACGCGATGGTCTTCAGGGCCGGGGCCGACGCCGCGGCCCTCGCCCGGGTACGGCAGCGGATCGGCGCCCTGTACGAGGGCGAGGTCGACGTCCGCGCCGCCTCCGGCTCCCACTTCACGGTCCTCAACGACCCGCACGTGGAGCGGGTGGCCACCGAGTTCCTTCAGCGCCGGGGCTGAGCCGAAGACCCCGTACGAGCGGGGGCGGAGGCCTCCTCCGCCCCCGTCGTGTCACATCCGCACCACCGACGTCTGGAAAGAACACCGTGGGAAACCTGACGAACGCGACTGTGCCGCATGCCCTGACCGGCCCGGAACTCCCCCTGCCAAAGCTGCCGTTGCCGGAACTCCTCGACGGCGTCGCCGCCGCGCGACCGGACGCGACCGCCTTGGTGGCTCCGGACGCGACCTGCACCTTCGGAGAACTCCTCGGCCGGGTGCGGCGGTTGGCGCGCCTGCTGCTGGACCGGGGCATCGCCGCCGAGGACATCGTGGCCGTACTGCTGCCCCGCACCTCCGACTCGATCGTGGCCCTGCTCGCCGTCCTCACCGCCGGTGCCACCCATCTGCCGGTGGACGGCGGCTACCCGCACCGGCGCATCACGGCCATGCTCACCGACGCGCGGCCAGACCTCCTGATCACCACGTCCGCCCTCGCCGTGCCGCCCGGATGCGACGCCCCCGTGCTGCTCCTGGACGATCCGGAGGTCGCCGCCGCGCTCGCCGCCAGTTCGCCGGCACCGCTGGGCCCGGCCGACCGGGCCCGGCCGATCGCGCCCCACGACGCCGCCTACGTGCTGTTCACCTCGGGGTCGACCGGCCGCCCCAAAGGGATCGTCGTCGAACACCGCTCCCTGGCCAACCTGTTCGCCTCGCACCGCGAGCTGTTCTTCGGCCCCGCCACCGCCCATCTCGGCCGGACCCGGCTGCGGGTGGCCCACACCGCCGCCCAGTCCTTCGACGCCTCGTGGGACCCGGTGCTGTGGCTCTTCGAGGGACACGAACTGCACCTGGTCGACGACAGGACCCGCCGGGACCCGTCGCTGCTGGTCGAGTACCTGGTGGAGCAGCGCGTCGACGTCGTCGAGACGACCCCGACCTTCGCCGAACAGCTCGACCACAACGGCCTGTTCGACCCGTCCCACCCGCACCGCCCTGGCGTGCTCGCCCTCGGCGGCGAGGATGTCGGCCCCGCGCAGTGGCAGCGGCTGCGGACGCTGCCACGGCTGCTCGCACTGAATCTGTACGGCCCCAGCGAGTGCACCGTCGACGCGTTCCTCGCACGGCTGTCCGCGCACCCGGAGCCCGCCATCGGGCTGCCGGTTGCCAACACACGGGCCTACGTCCTGGACGAGCGGCGACGGCCGAGCCCGCCCGGGGAGACGGGAGAGCTCCATCTCGCGGGCCCGGGGGTGGCCCGCGGCTATCTCAACCGACCCGACCTGACCGCCGAGCGCTTCCTCGCCGACCCGTGGTGGCCACAGGGCGGGACCATGTACCGCACGGGAGACCTGGTGCGGCGGGCACCCGACGGCACGCTCGTCTTCGTGGGGCGGGCAGACGGGCAGGTCAAGCTCCGCGGGCAGCGGCTGGAGCTCGGCGAGATCGAAGCCGTACTGCTGCGTCACGACAGCGTGGCGCAGGTCGTGGCGGTACTGCACGAGGAGGCTCCCGGCGTGCGGCACCTCGTCTCGTACGTGGTGCCCGCCCGTGGCCGGCGGTGCGTGCCCGGGGAGTTGCTGGCCCACGCGGCCGGGGAGCTGGCCGCCTACATGGTGCCGTCCGCCGTCGTACCGGTGGACGTGCTTCCGCTGACCCCCAACGGCAAGCTGGACCGGGCCGCGCTGCCGCGCCCGGTCTTCGGCGGAGCGACGACCGGACCGGGGCCCGGTACTCCGACGGAGCGGCTGCTGTGCCGGCTGTTCTCGGAGGCTCTCGGTGGCACGGACATCGGGCCACGGGACGACTTCTTCGAGCGCGGAGGGGACAGCATGGCCGCCATCCGCGTCGTCTCCGCCGCCCGCGAGCGGGGACTGACACTGCGGCTCCAGGACGTCTTCGAACACCGTCGAGCCGACGACCTGGCCGAGGCGGTCGACGGCTGCCGGGCCGATGACGGGAATCTCTTGGCAAAGATTCACCACGAAGACCAGGGCAGGAAAACACCTTTTCACAATCCGCCGCCGAAACCGGGCCGGTGACAGCGCGGGCACCCACGATAGCTCCGCGATAGCGAGAAGAAAGCGCATTCGCGTTGTGTGGGTGCCGAACAAAAGGGAGGTCGAGTAATGGAACCGATTCCATACAGCGACCATCTGACAACGGAGAGTGAGGGCGATGTTCGGACTGCTGGGCCTCGCACCGGTGCAGGAGGCCGTATACCAGGCCGTTCACGACTGGCCGCAGTTGTCCACCGGTGAGCTCGCCGCGAAGCTCGGCTTACCGGAGGACGAGGTCAAGGAAGCCCTCGACGACCTGGTCGAACTGCGCATCATACGGACGTCGCACGAGCGACCGGACCGGCATTACGCGGTGGATCCCCTGCTGGCGCTCCAGGAACTGCTGACCCGCGAGCAGGAGCAAATGCTGGCCCGCTACGAGAGGATCATGGCCGGTCACACCACGATCCTGCGCATTCTGATGGCACAGAAAATCCGCAACACCCCCGACCGCCCGGACGGCGAGGGCTCCGCCCAGCTGCTCGTCAGCGCGGACGCCGTTCAGCAGCGGCTGGAGCTGCTCTCGGAACAGGCACAGCACTCCGTCGTGGCCTTCATGCCCGACGGGCCGCAGGCCTCCAAACTGGAGCTCTGGCGCCGCGATGCCAGGCGCGTGCTGGACAGGGGAGCCTCCGTCAGGGTCGTCGGCCTCACCTCGATCCGCGAGAACGAGGCGGCGCTGAAGCACGCGCGATGGCTCGCCGAGCAGGGCAGCGAGTTCCGTACGGCACAGACCATGCCTCCCCCGATGGTCCTGGTGGACAGCCGGACAGCCATTCTCCTCGCCGACCCGCGGGACAGCGGCAAGGGCGGGCTGCTCATCACGCAACCGGCGCTCACCAACTTCCTGGCGACACTGTTCGAACAGGTCTGGGACGGGGCCGTCCCTCTGGGGACCTCCCAGCACCCGGACGAGATCACGGGGCCCTCGGCACAGGAGAGACAGCTGCTCATGCTCATCGCGCAGGGCCACACGGACGAGGTGGCGGCCTCGAAGCTGAGCATCTCCTCGCGGACGGCGCGGCGGATGATGGCTTCCTTAATGAAACGCCTTGACGCGCGCAGTCGATTCGAAGCGGGTGTGCGAGCGGCCCAAAACGGTTGGCTGTAGCGGAGGTTACGGGCGCTTGCTGCGCGTGACCATGTTGCTACACTCTGGGTCCCCGTCCGAAAGCAATGCCTCCAGAAGGCGAAGCATGACCATCGCTTTTCGCATCCTCGGTCCACTTCAAGTGACAGGACCTCTAGGGGCTATCTCGATCCCGGCGGCGCGGCAACGCGCCATTCTCTCCGCACTGATTTTCAACGCCGCCAAAGTGGTGTCGGCGGATCGGCTGGCGGAAGTCGCATGGGGACATTCCGCGCCGCGTACCGCCAACACCCAGATCCAGATCTGCATATCCAAGCTCCGACGCGCCCTGGAAGGCGTCGGACTCCCAGACCGAATCCTCACCGTCTCCCCCGGCTACCGGCTGGTCGCCGACGAGAACGAGATCGATCTGTTCGTGTTCGAACGACGGGTGGCCGCCGCGCTCAAAACCATCCGTCAGCGCCCGGGCGCCCGGCTCCTCGCCCAGGCGGTCGCCTCGGCCCGGCATGCGCTCGAAGTCTTCCCCGCCGAGCCGCTGCCCGGCGTCGACAGCCACGTGCTCCAAGGCTGCGTCCGGCAGTTGTTCGAGCACCGCCTGCACATCCTGGAGGAGTGCCTCGACGCCCAACTGAGCCTGGGCCAGGCCGCCGACGTACTCGACGACACCGCACGGCTCGTCGCCGAACATCCCCTGCGGGGCAGGCTCCAGTGCATCCATATGCGGGCGCTCCAGCAGCTCGGCAGAAGGGCCGAGGCCATCGCCGCCTACCGGGAAACCCGGCGGGCGTACCGGGAACAACTCGGCGTGGAACCCGACCCCGAGCTCCGCAGACTGCTGGAGGACATCCTGCGCGACCTGACCTCCCCCGGCACCGCCCCCGTCCCGACCCTCCGCGTCGACAAGCCCAGCCGCCCGCCGCAGGAACCGTGGCAGACACGGACCGGAAACAGCCGCCACCTGCCTCGCCCTTGAGTACGGCCAAGCCCCCCGGCATCAAACCCGTGACCAGCGCATTGCGACTTCTTCGACGGGTGCGCCTGCCGGAGGCTCCGGGGCTTCGGTGTCCTGGTGAAGCGGGTTGATCCGGGTCGGCCCGTAGAGGCACCACCGCTTGACCCCTTCGAGCTGGACCACGATGACGTCGTGGTCGTCCCAGTGGGTGCCGAAGCCCTCCGTCGCGGTCCAAGACGCATAGCCAGACGCGACAGCGGCCCCGTGCCGGCAACAAGACGCCGGCCGCTTCCCCTGCGCACAGGCGCACACGGAGTGGGTCGACCCTGCGGTTGTCGAGATCTCACAACTTTGCTTGCGTCAGCGCAGCTCTGACCTGAGCACCCTCCGCACGATCGCTGCACGCGCGGCCACCAAATGGCCACCAGCCCGAACCAGGTGACCCTGGACAGGCCGACACGAACGAGAGAAAGCCCAGGTCACAGCCATACAATGCGCATCGGCCACTGGCCGTCAACCTCGGACCTACGCAGTGCGATGCGTGGACCGCATGTGGCCGTTCAGCCCTGATTCCAAGGTCACTCGAACCGGAGAAACCCCAGATCAAAGACATGACCTGGGGTTCACCATGGAGCCGCCTTCGGGATTCGAACCCGAGACCTACGCATTACGAGTGCGTTGCTCTGGCCATCTGAGCTAAGGCGGCGCGCTGTCCGCACCATGGTGCGATCAGCAACGTCGGTAAGTCTACACAGTTTCGATGGGTGCTCCGCACCAGCCCCGGGCAGTGGCTCCGCGGGGCTGGTCGCAGGGCTATGAGCAGCGCTTTCCCTTGGTCGGAGGGGTTCCGCGGAGCAAGTATGCGTCGATCGTGGAGTCGATGCAGGTGCTGCCGCGGCCGAAGGCGGTGTGGCCGTCGCCCTCGTAGGTGAGGAGGCGGGCCGAGGTGAGCTGGCGGGACAGGGACTGGGCCCAGCGGTACGGGGTCGCCGGGTCGCGGGTGGTGCCGACCACGACGATCGGGGCCGCGCCCTTCGCCTTGATGCGGTGCGGGGCGCCGGTGGGCTGCACCGGCCAGTACGCGCAGTTCAGGGAGGCCCAGGCGAGGCCCCTGCCGAAGACCGGCGAGGCCTCCTCGAAGGACGGGAGCGCCTTCTCCACCTGTTCCGGGCCGGCGAAGGCACCCGGGAGGTCCAGGCAGTTCACGGCGGCGTTGGCGGACATCAGGTTCGTGTAGCGGCCCTTGGCGTCGCGCTCGTAGTAGCTGTCGGAGAGAACGAGCAGGCCCGCGCCGTCCTTCTCCTTCATGGCCGAGGTCAGCGCCTCGCGCAGCTGTGCCCACGTGCCCTGGTCGTACATCGCCGCGATCACGCCGGTGGTGGCGAGGGCCTCGCCGAGCTTGCGGCCGTCGGCGTCGCCGGTGGGGATGGGTTGCGCGTCCAGTTCCTTGAAGAAGGCGCTGAGGTTGTCGCCGACCTGGGCGGGCGTGGTGCCCTTGCCGCCGAGCGGGCAGTCGGGCTGCTGCACGCAGTCCTTCGCGAAGGACTGGAACGCCGTCTCGAATCCCGCGGTCTGGTCCCTGTTCAGTTCCCGGCTGCTCAGCGAGGGGTCCATCGCGCCGTCCAGCACCAGCCGGCCCACCCGGTCCGGGAAGAGTCCGGCGTACGTCGCCCCGAGGAACGTCCCGTACGACGCCCCCACATACGTCAGCTTCGAGTCCCCCAGCACCGCCCGCAGGATGTCCATGTCACGGGCCGCCTCGACAGTGGAGACGTGTCGCAGCAGCTCCGCCGAGTGCTTCCCGCAGCTCTCCGCGAACTTCTGGTACGCGTCGACCAGTTCGGTCGTCTCCTCGGGGCTGTCCGGTGTGGTGTCCGTCTGTGTGTACGTGTCCATCTGCCGGCCGTCGAGGCATTCGACGGGCTCGCTGCGGGCTACTCCGCGCGGATCGACGGCGACCATGTCGTAGCGGGCGCGGACCTCGGCCGGGTAGCCGACACCGGCGTACTGCTGCAGGTACCCGATCGCCGAGCCACCCGGCCCGCCCGGGTTCACCAGCAGGGAACCGAGTGGCCGGCCCTTGCCGGTGGCCTTCTTGCGGGCGACAGCGAGCCGTACGTCCCCGGCGTCCGGCCTGGCGTAGTCGAGGGGTGCCTTCATCGTGGCGCACTCGAAGCCCGCGGTACCGCAGGTGCGCCAGCTCAGCTTCTGCCCGTAGTAGGGCGAGAGAGCGGACGGTGTCGACCGCGGCAGCGCGGCCAGCACCGCATCCGCCGCAGTGCCGCCGGTGCTCGCGGTGCCTCCGGAGGAGCAGGCGGAGACGAGCAGTGCGGCCGCGGCGAGGAGGGTGGCTGCGGTTCTGGGACGGCAGGAACGGGAGCTGCGCCTGATGTACATCACGCGAGCGTAACTCTGTGCAGCCATTCAGATGCGTTCCGTGCACACCGTGGCTCGTACGAATTACCTCGTCAACTTCCCGTTGATCACCGGCCTTCGCGTGCGGTCAGCCCGCTCTGAGTGCCATCGTCATCGCCTCCACCGCCAGCAGCGGAGCCACGTTGCGGTCGAGGGCCTCCCGGCAGGCGGCGATCGCCTCGATGCGGCGGAGGGTGGACTCGGGGGAGCCGGCGCGGGCGAGGCGCTCCAGGGTGTCCTCGGCGTCCGCGTTGGCGAGGGCCACGCGGGTGCCGAGCTGGAGGGCCAGCACGTCGCGGTAGAAGCCGGTGAGGTCGGTCAGGGCGAGGTCGAGGCTGTCGCGCTGTGTACGCGTTCTGCGCCGCTTCTGCTTGTCCTCCAAGTCCTTCATCACACCCGCCGTGCCGCGCGGCATCCGGCCGCCCTGGCCTGCGCCCATCGCCGCTTTCAGCTCCTCGGTCTCCTTGCCGTCCCGCTCCTCGGCGAGCTGCTTGGCGTCCTCGGCGGCCGCGTCCACGAGCTCCTGGGCAGCCTTGAGGCAGCCTCCGACGTCCTCGACGCGCAGCGGCAGCTTCAGGACGGCGGCGCGGCGCTCGCGGGCGGCCGGGTCGGTGGCCAGGCGGCGGGCCCGGTCCACGTGCCCCTGCGTGGCGCGGGCCGCGGCCGCGGCCACGGGCGGTTCGATGCCTTCCCGTCGTACGAGCATGTCGGCGACGGCGTCCACCGAAGGCGTGAGTAGGTTCAGGTGCCGGCAGCGCGAGCGGATGGTGGGCAGGACGTCCTCGATGGAGGGGGCGCACAACAGCCAGACCGTACGCGGGGCGGGCTCCTCCACGGCTTTCAGGACGGCGTTGGCGGACTTCTCGTTCAGCCGCTCGGCGTCCTCGACGAGGATGACCTGCCAGCGGCCGTTGGCCGGCGAGGTGAACGACTTGCGGACGGTGTCACGCATGTCGTCGGCGAGGATCTGCGTGCCCACGGCGGCCACGGTGGTGACATCCGCGTGCGTGCCGACGAGGGCGGTGTGGCATCCGTCACAGAACCCGCAGCCCGGGGCCCCGCCGAGCGCACGGTCGGGGCTGACGCACTGCAGCGCTGCGGCGAACGCCCGCGCCGTCTGGTTCCGCCCCGCCCCCGGCGGCCCCGTGAACAGCCAGGCATGCGTCATCTTCGACGCCTCGGGCGGCGGCGTGCCGGCGGTGGCCGCGGTGACCAGCGCATCGGCGTCCCGGGCGGCGGCGCCGAGCTGCTCGGCCACCTTCTCCTGGCCGACGAGGTCGTCCCAGACGGTCATGCGCTCACCCCGCCCTTTCGTCACGTTTCACGTTGCGGGATCCATTGTGCGGGGCGGCACTGACAACGGCGGACGAGCGACCGCTGCCACCCCGGGGCAGGAAGACCGGTCCGGCAGCTCCACGCCTGGCACGATCGCACTGAGCAACAACTCAGCCGGTCAGCCAGTCTCCTACCACCGACCGCCACACCCCCGCGCGCACGCCGGGCCGGCCAGACCCACACCTCTGCGACCGCAACGAGGCGCAAACCAGCCGGCTCCCTACCAACCACCGGCACACCCCGGCACCGAGGCGGGGCGGTGCCGGCCCACCCTGCGACCGGGCCGGGCCACGGGCCGGCCGGCCTCAGCCCCGGCGTCCCCGGCCGCGCCTTCCGCGGCCCGCGCCGTCGTCGTCGTGCTCGTCCTCGCGCGGGCCGAGCAGTTCGTCCGCCAGCGTCGGCAGGTCGTCCAGCGGTGTCTCCTCGGCCCAGTCCGAGCGCGCCCGGCGCCTGGGCTCGCCGTCGGCGTCGACCTGCGGCATCTCCCGCGTGCGGTCCTCGGCGCCGTCCGGCCGTGCGGCCGCGCGCTCGTCCCGGAACAGCCCCGGCGGCACCCGATGCGCAGGGTCCTCGCCCCGCACGGGAGGCAGCAGAGCGGTCTCGTCCTCCGCGCCGGACGGCACCGGCGGCAGCACAGCCGTCTCGTCGGCCGCTCCCGGCACGACCGGCGGCAGCACGGCCGTCTCGTCCGTCGCCCCCGCGGGAGCCGGCGGCTGCGGCAGCTTCGCCGTCACCTCGGACTCGGACTCGCCGCTCCGCGCAGCGCCCGGCTTCTCCTCCCGCACCGGCCGCAGCACCGCGGTCTCCTCCACCGGGCCGCCCGACGCGTTCGTCGGTGTCACCACCGGCGTCGGCACCGTGGACGCCTCCTGCGGCACCGCGGGTGCCGCAGGCCGCCTGGGGCCCGCCTCCGCGGCGGCCGCGGCCTGCTCGGCGAGGCGCCTGGCCTCCTCGGCGCGCAGCAGCGCCTCCTCGGCCTTGCGCTGCTTCTCCAGGCGTCGCGCCTCGGCCTCGGCGTGCAGCCGGGCCTCTTCCTCTGCCTGCTTGCGCCGCCGGTCCTCCTCGGCCTTGCGGCGAGCCTCCTCCGCGGCGCGGGCCTTCTCCTCGGCGAGGAGACGTGCCTGCTCCTCCTCGGCACGGCGGCGCGCTTCCTCGGCACGCTGCCGGGCCTCCTCCGCCTGCCGTTCGGCCTCGCGACGCTGCGCCTCCTCCAGCTCGCGCCGCTTGCGCTCCTCCTCCTCGGCGCGCAGCCGCTCGAGCTGCTCCTGGCGCTCACGCTCCAGCCGCTCTTCCTCGGCCTTGCGCGCGGCCTCCTCCTCGGCCTTGCGGCGGGCCTCTTCCTCGGCCTTCTTCCGCGCCTCTTCCTGGGCCTTCACCTCGGCCTCGGACAGCGGCAGCATCTGGTCGAGCCGGTGCCGTACGACGGTGGTGACGGCCTCGGGCTCCTGGCCCGCGTCCACCACCAGGTACCGCCCGGGGTCGGCCGCGGCCAGCGTGAGGAAACCGGACCGCACGCGTGCATGGAACTCGGCCGGCTCCGACTCCAGCCGGTCCGGCGCCTCCGTGAACCGCTCGCGCGCGATGTCCGGCGAGACGTCGAGGAGCACGGTCAGATGCGGTACGAGTCCGTTCGTCGCCCAGCGGTTGATGCGGGCGATCTCAGTCGGGGACAGGTCACGGCCCGCCCCCTGGTAGGCCACCGAGGAGTCGATGTAGCGGTCGGAGATGACCACCGCGCCCCGCTCCAGCGCGGGCCGGACCACGGTGTCCACGTGTTCCGCGCGGTCCGCCGCGTACAGCAGGGCCTCCGCCCGGTGGGACAGCCCCGCGCTGGACACGTCCAGCAGGATCGACCGCAGCCGCTTGCCCACCGGCGTGGCCCCCGGCTCGCGGGTCAGCACGACCTCGTGGCCCTTGGCGCGGATCCACTCGGCGAGGGCCTCGGCCTGCGTGGACTTGCCGGCCCCGTCGCCGCCCTCCAGGGCGATGAAGAAACCATTCGAGGCCGGTACGGTCACCGGGTCGTCGCCACCCAGCAGCGCGTCCCGCAGGTCGTGCCGCAGCGGCACGCCCGAGCGGTCGTCGACCTTGGCCAGCACCAGTGCGGCCACCGGCAGCAGCAGTGCCCCGACCAGCATCAGCGTGAACGCGGCGCCGCCGTGTGCGAACACGAACTTGCCGTTCTCCAGCCGGTGCGGCCCGATCCCCGCGGCCACCA
The DNA here is from genome assembly GCF_000720765.1 of Streptomyces sp. NRRL S-646. Taxonomy (GTDB): domain Bacteria; phylum Actinomycetota; class Actinomycetes; order Streptomycetales; family Streptomycetaceae; genus Streptomyces. The sequence goes on along the minus strand of NZ_JODC01000013.1, from coordinate 251,247 downwards.
CGGGCGCGATCACCGCGCCGAGCGCCACACACACGCGTACCACCGCGTGCAGGTGCTCCGTGGTACGCGCCCGCCGGTAGTCCTCGGCCTCCTGGTCGAGCAGCGTGTGCCCGGTGTTGGCGGCCACGCCCGCGCCGATACCGGCCAGCGCGACGATCAGCATGACCGTGGTGACGTCCGGGACGAGCCCGGCGGCCAGCAGCGCGACGCCGGTGAAGGCGATCGCCAGCGCGAGCAGCCGGCGCCGCGACAGGGTCGGCAGCACGGAAGGCGCCGTACGGATGCCGACGACGACACCGCCCGTCAGCGCGAGCACCAGCAGCCCGTACGTCACCGGGCCGCCGCCCAGGTCCTTGGCGTGCAGCACGCAGACGGCGACGGCCGCGGAGATCGCCCCGGCGACGGCGGCGGCCGAGAGCACCAGCAGTGGGATGGCGCCCGTGCGGCCCTTGTCCACGCCCGTGCCCGTCTTGGGGCGGCGCAGCCCCTCGAGCGGCGAACGCGCGCGCGGGGTCCGCGTGTCGGGCAGCTCCAGGAAGGTCACCACGGACAGGGACGCGGCGAACAGCCCGGCCGCCACATACGAGGCGAGGGCCGCCTGGTGCTGGTCGAACCAGGCAAGACCGGTGCCGAGCAGGTTGTTGAGCAGGCCCGCGACGACGAGCGCGGCGGCCGCCAGCGGGATCGCCACGAAACTCGTACGCAGCGACAGGCGGCGCAGAGCGTCCATGTGGTCCGGCAGCGGTCGTACCGTCGCGCCCTCCGGGGGCGGGGCCGGCAGCAGGGCGGGCGCCGCGCTCTCGCGGCAGACCGTCCAGAAGCGCTCGGCGACTCCGGTGACGAAAGCCGTGACCAGCAGCACGGCGAGCGCGTTGTCGGGCGTCCAGTCGATCCACAGCGGCGCGACGATCAGCGCGGCGACCCGGACGCCGTCGGCACCGACCATGGTCCAGCGGCGGTCGAGCGGGCCCTCCTGAGAGGTGAGCGAGGTCAGCGGTCCGAGCAGGACGGCTCCGAAGAGCAGCGTCGCCAGGATGCGCACGCCGAAAACGGTCGCCACTGCGAACGCCACGCCCCGGTACCCACCGCCGAACGAGCCCTCGGCGATCGCCGTCTGAAGGGCGAGGAGGACCAGCACGAGGAGGGCGAGGGTGTCGCCGACTGAGCCCACGAGCTGTGCGCTCCACAGCCGTCGCAGCTGCGGTCGGCGCAGCAGGGCGCGGACGGCACGCTCGCGGGAGTCCGCAACAAGGGCGTCGTCGGGGGCCGGCTGGTGGGCCGTTGGCTGCTCGGCACGCGTCATGCATTCAGCCTATCGGGACCGACTGACAGGCCGGGGCGCGCGTGCGGACGTGCGCACGCCCCGACACCAAAGCGATATCGGGGCGTTCGTTTTGCGAAGCGTCCGTGGAGGAACCTGCCTCGGCTCAGTCGTCCTGACTCAGTGGTCCCGACTCAGTGGTCCCGACTCAGTGGTCCCGACTCAGTCGTCCGACGCCGTCGCCTTCTTCGCGGCGGTCGTCGTCTTCTTGGCGGTCGTCTTCTTCGCAGCCGTCGTCTTCTTGGCCGCCGTCTTCTTGGCGGCTGTCGCCTTCTTGGCCGGAGCCTTCTTCGCAGGTGCCTTCTTCGCCGTCTTCTTGGCGGGCGCCTTGGCCCGCTTCTCGGCGAGCAGTTCGAAGCCGCGCTCGGGGGTGATCTCCTCGACGCTGTCGCCGGAGCGCAGGGTCGCGTTCGTCTCCCCGTCGGTGACGTACGGCCCGAAGCGGCCGTCCTTGACGACCACGGGCTTCTCGCTGACCGGGTCGGTGCCCAGCTCCTTCAGCGGCGGCTTGGCGGCCGCGCGGCCACGCTGCTTGGGCTGCGAGTAGATCTCCAGCGCCTCTTCGAGCGTGATCGTGAAGAGCTGCTCCTCGGACTGCAGCGAACGCGAGTCCGTGCCCTTCTTCAGGTACGGCCCGTAGCGCCCGTTCTGCGCGGTGATCTCCTGGCCCTCGGCATCGGCGCCGACGACCCGCGGCAACGACATCAGCTTGAGCGCGTCCTCGAGCGTCACCGTGTCCAGCGACATCGACTTGAACAGCGAGGCCGTACGCGGCTTCACGGCGTTCTTGCCGGTCTTCGGGGTGCCCTCGGGGAGCACCTCGGTGACGTACGGGCCGTAGCGGCCGTCCCGGGCGATGATCTGGTGGCCGGTCTGCGGGTCGGCACCGAGCTCGAAGTCGCCGCTCGGCTTGGCGAGCAGTTCCTCCGCGAACTCGACGCTCAGCTCGTCCGGCGCGAGGTCCTCGGGCACGTCCGCCCGCTGGTGGCCCTCGGCGTCCTTCTCGCCGCGCTCGATGTACGGGCCGTAGCGCCCGACGCGCAGCACGATGCCGCTGCCCACCGGGAACGACGACACCTCGCGCGCGTCGATCGCACCCAGGTCGGTCACCAGCTCCTTGAGGCCGCCGAGGTGGTCCCCGTCGCCGTTGCCCGCCTCCGCGGCGTTGCCGTTGTCGGTGCCCTCGCCGAAGTAGAAGCGCTTCAGCCACGGCACGGACTGCGCCTCGCCGCGGGCGATGCGGTCGAGGTCGTCCTCCATCTTGGCCGTGAAGTCGTAGTCGACGAGCCGCCCGAAGTGCTTCTCCAGGAGGTTGACCACGGCGAAGGACAGGAAGGACGGGACGAGTGCCGTGCCCTTCTTGAAGACATAGCCACGGTCGAGGATCGTGCCGATGATCGACGCGTACGTCGAGGGGCGGCCGATCTCGCGCTCTTCGAGCTCCTTGACCAGGCTGGCCTCGGTGTAACGGGCCGGGGGCTTGGTGGCGTGCCCGTCGACCGTGATCTCCTCGGCGCTGAGCCGGTCGCCCTCGGCGACCTGCGGCAGCCGGCGCTCGCGGTCGTCCAGCTCTGCGTTCGGGTCGTCGGCGCCCTCCACGTAGGCCTTCAGGAAGCCGTGGAAGGTGATCGTCTTGCCGGACGCGCTGAACTCGACGTCCCGGCCGTCGGCGGCCGCGCCACCGATCTTCACGGTGACGGAGTTGCCGGTCGCGTCCTTCATCTGGGAGGCGACGGTCCGCTTCCAGATCAGCTCGTAGAGCTTGAACTGGTCGCCGGTCAGTCCCGTCTCCGCCGGCGTGCGGAAACGATCACCCGAGGGCCGGATCGCCTCGTGCGCCTCCTGCGCGTTCTTGACCTTGCCGGCGTACGTCCGCGGGGCCGACGGCAGGTAGTCGGCGCCGTACAGCTGCGTGACCTGCGCGCGGGCGGCAGCCACGGCGGTGTCGCTCAGCGTCGTGGAGTCCGTACGCATGTAGGTGATGTAGCCGTTCTCGTACAGCTTCTGCGCGACCTGCATGGTGGCCTTCGCGCCGAAGCCGAGCTTGCGGCTCGCCTCCTGCTGCAGCGTCGTCGTACGGAACGGGGCGTACGGCGAGCGGCGGTACGGCTTGGACTCGACCGACCGCACCGAGAACTGCGTGTTCTCCAGGGCGGCGGCGAGGGCGCGGGCGTTCGCCTCGTCGAGGTGGAGGGTGTTCGCGCTCTTGAGTTGTCCCAGGGAGTCGAAGTCGCGGCCCTGCGCGACCCGCCTGCCATCGACGGTCTGCAGGCGGGCGACCAGCGACGACGGGTCCGACGAATCCCCCGCGCGGCCGGTCGCGAAGGTGCCCGTCAGGTCCCAGTACTCGGCAGAACGAAACGCGATGCGCTCGCGTTCCCGCTCCACCACAAGTCGTGTCGCGACGGACTGGACGCGGCCGGCCGACAGCCGCGGCATGACCTTCTTCCACAGGACCGGCGAGACCTCGTAGCCGTAGAGACGGTCGAGGATGCGGCGGGTCTCCTGGGCGTCGACCATGCGCTTGTTGAGGTCGCGCGGGTTGGCGACGGCCTCGCGGATCGCGTCCTTGGTGATCTCGTGGAACACCATGCGCTTGACGGGGACCTTGGGCTTCAGCACCTCCAGGAGGTGCCACGCGATGGCCTCGCCCTCGCGGTCCTCATCGGTGGCGAGGAAGAGCTCGTCGGAGTCGGCGAGCAGGTCCTTGAGCTTCTTGACCTGGGCCCTCTTGTCGGCGTTGACCACATAGACCGGCTGGAAGTCGTGTTCGACGTCCACACCGAGGCGGCGGACCTCGCCGGTGTACTTCTCCGGCACCTCCGCGGCACCGTTGGGAAGGTCGCGGATGTGCCCGACGCTCGCCTCGACGATGTAGCCGGGGCCGAGGTAGCCCTTGATCGTCTTCGCCTTGGCAGGCGACTCGACGATGACGAGTCGGCGGCCGCCGTGTGCGGTCTCGCTGGTCGGGGACAACTTCGCTCTTCTCTCCGGTCGACGCTGGGGCCTCCCCGGGGGTTTCTCGGTCCCGGGGGCGGGTCGTGGTGACGCTGCGGAGTGTGACGGTACATCCCGCCCCCGTGTCAAACGGGAAAAGCCCGCAACGGCCACTCGAACGGTAACCCGACTACCGCCATTCCTGCCGCCCGGAGTACCCACCGGTCTTTTCGAGCCTGTCCGGAGGATCACCTCTCAATTAACCAAGCCGCAGCTCCGGGGCGGCTTTCAGACCCGGGTGAGGCACCACGTTCCGAGGGCCAGCATGATCACCGAGGCAATGCTCGCGAGGGCCGCCGATGCGACGGGGTTCACACCGTGGGCGACCGGCTCGCGGTGCCGTACCCGGGCCACCGTCCATGCCAGCAGCGCCCCTCCGAACAGGGCGAACACCACTCCCGCGAAGATCGCCGGTCCGCTCTCCATGGCCTTCCGTGCCCCTTTTTTCCCGTTCACGAGTGCCCAGCCCGGCGAGACTGACACGCGTGGGCGGCGCACAGGCGAACCCGGGGTGAACGCGGAGCCGACGGACCCGGAGACTCACCCGGGACCGGGCCCCCGTCCGGCCCTCACCCACGGCCCCAGCCGTTCCCCTCCGCCACCCAGCCGTGCACGGGTGCGCTCGGGCCCGGCGCCAAGGTCGACTCGAATTGGTTGCTGCACAGCTTGTTCCCGCACAACTCGTTCGCTTTGTCGATGACCTTCTCGCAGCTCGATTTGCCAGGGGGCACGAACAGCCGCTGTGACAGACCCGAAAATCCGTGCCCGCGTCCCGAAAACGGCCCCCTTCGGTGCCCGGCCCCTACGCCGGCTCGAGGAATCCCTGCTCCACCAGCAGTCTGATCTGCGCCGGCGTACGGTCGCGCAGCAACACCGGGTCCTCGCCGACCAGTTGGGCGATCGCGTCCAGGATGCGGCCCGCGCTCAGTGAACCGTCGCAGACGCCCGCGAAACCCGCGCCCACCGTGTCCACCTTGGTGGCCCGGCGCATGCCGCGGTGCTGGCGCAGCACGACGTGCTCCGGGTCCTCGGCGCCGGGCAGTCCGACCTGCTCCTGGACGACCTCGGAGACGAGCCTGAAGTGCCCTGCCAGCAGGGCCGCGTCGTCGTGCGCACGCAGAAAGTCGAGGCGGTCGAAGTGCGCCCGCACCGTGTCGCCGAGCGGCTGCTCGACCGGATGCGGCCACTCCTCCACGGTGACCGAGGGCACCGCGGCCCCCGTCCTGCGCAGGGTGATCCAGCCGAACCCGACGGCCTTCACCTTGCGCGCCTCGAACTCGTCCAGCCATGCGTCGTAGTACGCCTGGTACTCGGCCGGGTCGCCCCGGTGGTCACCGGCGTCCCTGAGCCACAGCTCCGCGTACTGCGTGACGTCCTGGACCTCACGCTGCACGATCCACGCGTCGCAGCCGCGCGGCACCCACGACCTGATCCTGTCCTGCCAGTCCTCCCCTTCGACGTGCTGCCAGTTGGCGAGGAACTGCGCGAACCCGCCCTCGTTCAGCCGCTCCCCCGCCTGCTGAACGAGCGTGCGGCACAGATCGTCCCCGCTCATCCCGCCGTCCCGGTACGTCAGCCGCGCACCGGGCGAGATCACGAAGGGCGGGTTCGACACGATCAGGTCATACGTCTCGTCGTCGCGCACCGGCTCGAGCAGCGAGCCCTCGCGCAGCTCGGCCGCGGGGGCGCCGGACAGCGCCAGCGTGAGCGCGGTGATGTGCAGCGCGCGCGGGTTGAGATCGGTCGCCGTCACGCGCGTGGCGTGCTGCGCGGCGTGCAGCGCCTGGATGCCGGAGCCGGTGCCGAGGTCCAGGGCCGCGGAGACGGGCGTACGGACGGTGATGCCCGCAAGGGTCGTGGACGCGCCACCGACGCCGAGGACGACTCCTTCGTCACGGCTGCCGATCCCGCCCGCTCCACCGACCGCGCACCCCAGGTCCGACACGATGAACCAGTCCTCGCCGCCGGGCCCGCCGTACGGCCGTACATCCACGGTCGCGGCCACGTCGTCCTCGGAGTCTCCGCCGACGCGCACCAGCCAGCCGCTCTCCAGGCACTCCTCGACCGGCAGAACGTCGGCCACGCGCGCGTGCGGCACGGGCTGCTGCAGCAGGAACAACCGTACGAGCACCTCCAGCGGCGTGTCCCCGCGCGTCGCCCGCAGCGCGGGCACGGTCTCGCTGCGGGCCAGCGCCGCGTACGCGGGGGCGCCGAGCAGCTCGAGCAGCCCGTCGGCGGTGAAGGACGCCCCGAGGAGGGCGCCCCGCAGCCGGGCGACGACGTCGGAACGGCCGGTAGCAGGGGCAGCGGGCAGGGCGGGCAGACCTGAGGTACTCACGCCCCCCATTGTGGCGGGGCCGAGGGGTCGGCTGCAGCTCCGGCTCAGCTCGCCGCCGGCGAGGGGGCGGTGGACGCACTCTTGCAGCTGGCCTGCTTGGCCATCGCCTTGCCGACGTCGCCCGCCTCGAGGTTCTTCAGGGCGTCGTTGCCGCTCGTGCTCAGCTGGTCCAGCGAGGTCGCGATGCCCTTGAGACCGTCGGCGAACTTGGCCTGGTCCTTGACGTCGAGCGCGTCGACCTTCTTCTGCAGCGCGGCGTACGACGCGGCGATGTCGTCGAGTTCCTTGACCGCGTCCGTCTGCTTCTTCGCACCGTTGTCGACATCGGGCGCCCCGGCCTTCTGGACCGCGTCGCCGATCGCCTTGTAGGCGTCCGACATGTCCTGGAAGGCCTGGGCGTCGGTCTTGCGGACCGCCTCCGGCGTGCTGTTGTCCGAGGTCTGCTTCTGGATCGCGGCGTTGGCGGCCTCGATCTTCTTGGCCTGCGGCTGCACCGCGTCGCAGACCTGCTTGGCCCAGGCATCCAGCTTGTCGTTGCCCTTGTCGCTGCTGGTGCACCCCGACAGCGCCAGTACCAGTACCGCACCGCCGGACAGTGCGGCCGCGAGCTTCTTGTTCACCGGATTGGTCCCTTCCATGGCTCTCGGCCCCGGAACATACACGCCGGGCGGGTGACAGCCGCATGCCGAACGACGACTATGACACCTTTTGTAACTAATTACACCAGGCGAGAGAAGGCTCACGGTGAGGGTGTGAAAACACGAGGCGGGCGGGCGACGCGTCAACACGCGCCGCCCGCCCGCCTCTTGAGCCGGTCCTCGTGGGGCCGCCTACGAAACCACCGCAGGATCGGCCGACTTGGCCACCCGCTCGGCGCCGCCCTCGTCGCCCACGGCGATCCCGCGCCGCTTGGAGACGTAGACCGCCCCGACGATGACAAGCAGGGCGAGGACCGCGATCGCGATCCGTACCCCGAGGTTCTTGTCCTCGCCGTAGCTGAACTTGATCACCGCGGGCGCAATGAGCAGCGAGACCAGGTTCATCACCTTGAGCAGCGGGTTGATCGCGGGACCGGCGGTGTCCTTGAAGGGGTCGCCGACCGTGTCGCCGATCACCGTCGCGGCATGGGCCTCGCTGCCCTTGCCGCCATGGTGACCGTCCTCGACGAGCTTCTTGGCGTTGTCCCACGCACCACCGGAGTTGGCGAGGAACACCGCCATCAGCGTGCCCGCGCCGATCGCACCGGCGAGGAACGCGCCGAGGGCGCCGACCCCGAGCGTGAACCCGATGAAGATGGGCGCCAGCACGGCGAGCAGACCGGGCGTGGTGAGTTCCCGCAGCGCGTCCTTGGTGCAGATGTCGACGACGCGCCCGTACTCCGGCTTCTCGGTGTAGTCCATGATCCCGGGGTGCTCGCGGAACTGCCGCCGCACCTCGTAGACCACGGAACCCGCCGACCGCGACACCGCGTTGATCGCCAGCCCCGAGAAGAGGAAGACGACCGCCGCGCCCGCGATGAGGCCGACGAGGTTGTTGGGCTGCGAGATGTCCATCATCAGGCTCATCGGGGCGCCCGCTCCGGCGAGCTTCTCGCCGACGTCCTGCGCGCCGGTCGTGATCGCGTCACGGTACGACCCGAAGAGCGCCGATGCCGCGAGGACCGCGGTGGCGATGGCGATGCCCTTGGTGATGGCCTTGGTGGTGTTGCCGACCGCGTCCAGGTTGGTGAGCACCTGGGCGCCCGCGCCCGTGACGTCGCCGGACATCTCGGCGATGCCCTGCGCGTTGTCGGAGACGGGCCCGAAGGTGTCCATCGCGACGATCACGCCGACGGTGGTGAGCAGGCCGGTACCGGCCAGCGCCACAGCGAACAGCGCGAGCATGATCGACGTGCCGCCGAGCAGGAAGGCCCCGTAGACGCCGAGGCCGATCAGCAGGGCGGTGTAGACGGCCGATTCCAGACCCACCGAGATACCGGCGAGGACGACGGTGGCCGGGCCGGTCAGCGAGGTCTTGCCGATGTCCATGACAGGGCGACGGTTGGTCTCGGTGAAGTAGCCGGTCAGCTGCTGGATGACGGCCGCCAGCAGAATGCCGATCGCCACCGCGACCACCGCGAGGATCCGCGGATCGCCGTCCTTGGCCTTGATGGCGGCATCGGTGACGCCGTCGAGGTCCGAGTACTTGGACGGGAGATAGATGAAGACGGCCGCCGCCACCAGCACGAGCGAGATCGCCGCGGAGATGAAGAAGCCCCGGTTGATCGCGGTCATGCCACTGCGGTCGGCCCGGCGCGGGGCGACCGCGAAGATGCCGATCATGGCGGTGACGACACCGATCGCGGGCACGATCAGCGGGAAGGCCAGTCCGGAGTCGCCGAAGGCGACCTTGCCGAGGATCAACGCGGCGACCAGGGTCACGGCGTACGACTCGAACAGGTCGGCCGCCATGCCCGCGCAGTCGCCGACGTTGTCGCCCACGTTGTCGGCGATGGTCGCGGCATTGCGCGGGTCGTCCTCCGGAATGCCCTGCTCGACCTTGCCGACCAGGTCGGCGCCGACGTCGGCGGCCTTGGTGAAGATGCCGCCGCCGACACGCATGAACATGGCGATCAGGGCGGCCCCGAGGCCGAAGCCTTCGAGCACTTTCGGCGCGTTGGCCGCGTACACCAGCACCACGCAGGAGGCGCCCAGCAGACCGAGCCCCACTGTGAACATGCCGACGACGCCGCCCGTACGGAAAGCGATCTTCATGGCTTTGTGCGAGACGGCGGTGAGATCCTTTTCCGGCTCACCCTCCGCCGGGGTCGCTTCCCGGGCCGCCGCGGCGACACGGACATTGCTGCGCACGGCGAGCCACATGCCGATATAGCCGGTGGCTGCCGAGAACGCCGCACCGATCAGAAAGAAGATCGATCGTCCGGCGCGCTGATTCCAGTCGTCCGCGGGCAACAGCATGAGCAGGAAGAACACGACCACGGCGAATACGCCGAGCGTGCGCAGCTGCCTGGCCAGATAGGCGTTCGCACCTTCCTGAATCGCCGTCGCGATCTTCTTCATACTGTCGGTGCCCTCGCCCGCCGCGAGCACCTGGCGTACCAGGATGCCTGCGACCACGAGCGCGGCCAGCGCGACGACTCCGATGACCATCACGATGATCCGGTTGTCGTCCGTCAGTACCGCGGCTGCGAGGGTTGTGGGGTGGTCAAACTGATGAGGGGTAGAAAGCCCCGCCATTCGTCCTCCTTGACGCCTGTGCTGAGCTCAAGATGTGGACGGATTCTAGGTACCCGCACCTGATCAAAACAGAGCACGGTAAACGGAATTAGCCTTCACATGCTCTTCAGCAAATGATCGACGTCACGCCACAGAACCCGAAAGAGGTAATGCCTCAAAGGCATTGACGCCTGCATTGACGCTTGATCGAATTATCACGTGATCAGTCACGCGTTTGATCGTGAATTCCTTCACTAATTCCCGGGAACGGCCGGAAAAGCACCAAGGGCCCTGCTCAGCAGGGCCCTTGGGACATCGTACGAAGGTGAGTCAGGTGAGCACCGCGGTGGGCGGCGTGGTCGGCCAGGTCATGCGGATCAGCCCGCCGTGCGCGCCGGCGGACACCTCCACGTCGTCAACAAGGCCGCTGATGACCGCGAGGCCCATCTCGTCCTCCTCGGTCTCCACGTCCTCACCGGCCGAGCCCGGCGCCCCGCCTCCGGGGGACGAGCGCGGTGCCTCGTCGCCGACCTCGATGGAGAACTGTTTCTCCTCCTCGACCAGCTGTACCTTCACCGGCGCGGTGATCCCGGCACTCTGGTGCAGTCCGACGGCACGGCTGCAGGCCTCGCCGACGGCGAGTCTGACCTCGTCGAGGACGGCCTCGTCCACTCCGGCCCTGCGCGCCACCGCTGCCGCCACCAGTCGGGCGGTTCTGACGTGCTCGGGCAGCGCGCTGAAGCGGAGTTCAACGGTGGCCATGCATCCCCCTCGGGCCTACGGGCGTGCTGTCGGGGGACCGGGCTGCCGAAAGCCCGGACCCCCTCATTGAACTTCTTCCGCCTTGGGAGCGGTCCTTTCCCGCTCCGTCAGGCGGTGGTCAGTCGGTGGCCGCCACCGCTTCCTCGACCGAGGTGTGGATCGGGAACACCTTGGTGAGGCCGGTGATGCGGAAGATCTTCAGAATGCGCTCCTGGTTGCAGACCAGGCGCAGTGAGCCCTCATGGGCACGCACCCGCTTCAGGCCGCCGACCAGCACGCCGAGCCCGGTGGAGTCGAGGAAGTCCACGCCCTCCATGTCGACGACGAGGTGGAAACTCCCGTCGTTCACCAGCTCGACCAGCTGCTCACGCAGCTTGGGCGCGGTATATACGTCGATTTCGCCACCGACCTCGACGACCGTACGATCGCCGACGGTACGGGTCGACAGGGACAGGTCCACGGATCCTCCAGCACCTTGCTACTCGAGCGGTCGCCCCTCGGGACACCTCGGCAGAGCCCCCGGAACGGTTCGCCAGCCGCGATGGCATTCAATCACTTACGGCAGGCGTGCACGACGCCTTGGTCCCATTGTCCGTCACGCCAGTGACACACTCGGTGCCGATGGCCAAGAATCACCGATCCGATCGATCCCCGACGGACCCCGTCTCCCGGCTCGCACCGGGCACGATCCTGGGCCGGCTCGCCTCCGGGCCGAGCCGGGCTTCGCGCATCACTCATACGGAGCACTTGCCCCCGCGCGAGGGTCGCCATGCCGTCTGGCCTGACCGGATTCGCCCGGAGGTCATCGCCGCGGTGCAGGCGTGCGGCATCGAGCACCCCTGGGCCCACCAGGCACGGGCCGCCGAGCACGCGCTGGACGGCGACTCGGTGGTCGTCGCCACGGGCACGGCGTCCGGCAAGTCCCTGGCGTATCTGGTCCCGGTGCTCTCGACGCTCCTGGACGGCTCCGAGGCCCCGAACGGCCGCGGGACCACCGCCCTCTACCTGGCTCCCACGAAGGCTCTTGCGGCGGACCAGTGCCGATCCGTGAAGGAACTTTCACAACCTCTGGGAAATGCCGTACGTCCTGCGGTGTACGACGGGGACACGCCCTTCGAGGAACGCGAATGGGTCCGCCAGTACGCCAACTATGTCCTGACCAACCCGGACATGCTGCACCGCGGCATACTCCCGTCCCACCCCCGCTGGTCCTCCTTCCTGAAGTCGCTGAAGTACGTCGTCATCGACGAGTGCCACACCTACCGCGGTGTCTTCGGCTCGCATGTCGCCCAGGTACTGCGCCGCCTGCGCCGTCTGTGCGCCCGCTACGGGGCCTCCCCGGTCTTCCTGCTGGCCTCCGCGACCGCCGCGGAGCCCTCGGTCGCCGCCCGCCGCCTGACCGGCCTCCCGGTGGTCGAGGTGGCCGACGACGCCTCACCGCGCGGTGAACTGGTGTTCGCCCTCTGGGAGCCCCCGCTCACCGAGCTGCAGGGCGAGAAGGGTGCCCCTGTCCGCCGTACCGCCACCGCCGAGACGGCGGACCTGCTGACCGACCTCGCCGTACAGGGGGTCCGGTCGGTCGCCTTCGTGCGGTCCCGGCGCGGCGCCGAGCTGATCTCGGTGATCGCCCAGGAGCGCCTCGCCGAGGTCGACCGCTCCCTCGCCCGGCGTGTCGCGGCGTACCGCGGCGGCTATCTCCCCGAGGAGCGCCGCGCCCTCGAACAGGCCCTGCACTCCGGCGAACTCCTCGGTCTCGCCGCGACCACCGCGCTCGAACTCGGCATCGACGTCTCGGGGCTGGACGCCGTGCTGATCGCCGGCTATCCGGGCACCCGCGCGTCCCTGTGGCAGCAGGCCGGCCGCGCGGGCCGTTCCGGGCAGGGCGCCCTGGCGGTCCTGGTCGCCCGCGACGACCCGCTGGACACGTTCCTCGTCCACCACCCCGAGGCCCTGTTCGACCAGCCCGTGGAGTCCACGGTCCTCGACCCCGACAACCCGTACGTCCTGGCCCCGCACCTGTGCGCGGCCGCCGCTGAACTGCCGCTCACCGACGAGGACTTCGAACTCTTCGGCCCCGCCTGCGAGGAACTGCTGCCCCAGTTGGAGGCCGCAAAGCTGCTCCGTCGCCGTACGAAGGCCTGGCACTGGACTCGCCGGGAACGGGCCGCCGACCTCACCGACATCCGCGGCGAGGGCGGTCGGCCGGTACAGGTCGTCGAGTCCGGCACGGGCCGCCTGCTCGGCACGGTCGACGCGGGCGCCGCCCACACGACGGTCCACGAGGGCGCGGTCCACCTCCACCAGGGCCGCACGTATCTCGTACGCTCCCTGGACCTGGAGGACTCGGTGGCCCTGGTCACGGAGGCGAGCCCCTCGTACTCGACGGTCGCCCGCGACACGACGTCCATCACCGTCCTGGAGACGGACACCGAGATCCCCTGGGGGGACGGACGCCTTTGCTACGGCTCCGTCGAGGTCACCAACCAAGTGGTCTCCTTCCTGCGTCGACGGCTCATCACCGGTGAAGTGCTCGGCGAGACGAAACTCGACCTCCCTCCTCGTACGCTGCGCACACGCGCCGTGTGGTGGACGGTCACCGAGGACCAGCTGGACGAGGCCCGGATCAACCCGGAGATCCTCGGCGGCGCCCTGCACGCCGCCGAGCACGCGTCGATCGGCATGCTGCCCCTCTTCGCGACCTGCGACCGCTGGGACATCGGCGGGGTCTCCATCCCGCTGCACCCCGACACCCTTCTCCCCACGGTCTTCGTCTACGACGGCCACCCGGGCGGCGCGGGATTCGCCGAGCGCGCCTTCCACACCGCCCGCGCCTGGCTCACCGCCACCCGCCAGGCCATCGCCTCCTGCGGGTGCGAAGCCGGCTGCCCGTCCTGCATCCAGTCCCCCAAGTGCGGCAACGGCAACGATCCGCTGCACAAGAGGGGTGCGGTGCGGTTGCTCACGGTGCTTTTGCGGGGGGCGCCACAGGAGAAGGCAGAGCCCGTCGCGGGGATGCCGGAGGGGCAGGCCGAGACTGGGCCGGGGGCGCCGGAGGAGAAGGCCGAGGCAGAGCCTGGTCGGGGAGCACCGGCGGCCCCGCAGGTCCCGCCCGTGCCCTGACCTCCGCCGCGAACGGCCCCCGTCCCGACGCCGCCGTCACGTCCGAGACCTCGCCGACGATCACGCACCGCACCAGCCGCGTGCCCTGCGCCCGCGCGACCCGGCCGGCCCGGGCGCAGGCCGCCGCAGTGCCGTCCGCCCAGTGATCCGCCGCCGCGAGTGCCGCGAGGTCCGCAGCGCCGGCCGCACGGTGCCGGACCACGACGGCCTGCCCCAGGGCGAGCACGACCCCGAACACCACGCACAGCACGGTGATCGCACCGACGCTCCAGACGGTGGCGGAACCGCGGTCCCCGCCCTGGAGGACGGCCCACCGGCATTTGAAGAAGCCGCCGGTCACGGCCCCACCCCCACGGTCTCCTCCGCCGCGGCCACGGCCTCCTCCCGTACGTCGAAGGGCAGACCGCGCAGCACCGGCGGCCTGGCCACCACTGCCACCCGGACCAGGCCCCCCTCCCGGTGAACCGTGACCCTCGCGCCCCGTGGGGCCGCCTCACGGGCCACCTGGACGACCTTGTCGCCCGGGTCCTGGCGGGCAGCCGCACGAGCCCCGGTCCGTGCCGCGTCCACGCACTGGATCTGCGCGGCCACGACCAGCAGCGCCCACACCAGGGCCATCGCGAACATCACCAGCACGGGCAGCACCATGGCCGACTCCGCCGTCACGAACCCCCTGTCCCCGCCCTGCTCACATCTGCGCATCGAGCGCCCGCTTCACGATGCCCTGCAGCTCCGCGCTGACCTGCCCGCTCGTCACCACCTTGTAGAGGACCACCGCGAACGCCACCGCCGCCACGATCCCCATCGCGTACTCCGAGGTGACCATCCCCGCGTCCCTGCGCGCCGCACTCGCCCTGCACACCAGGGCACGCAGCCGCGCCCGTACCGCCTTGCACATCTCAACCCCCGTGAGGTTCAGTCCCGTTGACCATTCACTGCTCGATTGACCGTTCACTGCTCGATGTCGGCGTCATGGCGCCGTCCGCCCGGTCCCCGTCATCCACCACCCCCGCCCAGCACCCCACCCGCGAGCCCGATCACCACGGGCAGTACGCCGACCGTGATGAAGGCGGGCAGGAAGCACAGGCCCACCGGTGCGGTGACCATGACGGCCGCCCGCCGGGCGCGTGCCGTCGCGGTGCGGGACCGGTCGGCGCGGGCGTCCGCCGCGAGCCGTGCGACCGGTGTGGCGGCGGGGAGTCCGGACACGCCGGCCCGTTCCAGCAGCCGGGCCAGGGCTCCGGCGCCCGGCAGCTCGGCCAGCCGCCGCCAGGCCTCGGCCGGTTCGCCGCCGAGCCGCACCTCGGCCGCACCCCGCGCCAACGCGTCCCCGACGGGGCCGCCCAGTGCCTCGCCCACGGCCTGCGCCGCGGCCACGGGCCCCGCACCGGCGGCGATGCAGGCGGCCACCAGATCGGCCGAGAGCGGGAGTTGACGGGCCGCCTCCCCCGGGTCGTACGCCTCCGGGGTGCTCCCGGCTGCCTGCCGGCCACGCCATCGCCACAGCACGCCCGCGACGGCCAGCCCCACCGCGACTCCGGCGAGGCCGCCGACCAGTACCCATCCGGCACACGCCACCCCCGCCGCGGGCAGCAACCGCCGCGCTGCATCCCTTACCTCGAAGCGCGGCCGGCCCTGCATCGCCTCGACGTCGGCCACCAGCCCGGCCAGCCGCCTGCGCACTCTCCGCTCACGCCGTACGTTCTCCAGCCGGCGCAGCAGCCACCCGAGGACGAGCAGCATCCCCACGGCCGCCCCCAGCCTGTGGACAACTTCCGTGCTCATGCCGCCTCCGCTCGCCGCACGATCCGCATCGCCCACCACATCCCGAGGCCTTCCAGCAGACCGCCGACCAGCAGGCAGCCCAGCCCACCCCCGGTGTGCAGCAGCACGTGCAGGGGGTCGGCGCCGAGGGCGGTCCCCAGGGCGAGGCCCAGAGACGGCAGCCCCGCGAGCATCACCGCCGTGGACTTCGCCCCAGCCAACTGGGCCCGCAGATCGGCGCGTTGGTCCCGCTCGGCCCGCAGCGCCCCTTCGAGGCGGTCGAGCCCGGCGGCGAGGCCCGCGCCCTGGTCCACGGCCACCCGCCAGCACGCGGCGAGGCCCAGCAGTCCCTCGGCGCCCGGCTGCCGTGCCGCCGCCACGAGCGCGTCCGGGACGTCGCCGCCGAACCGTGCCGCCGCCAGCACCGCCGCCTGCGCGCCCCCGAGCCCGCCGGAGTCCCGCGCGGCACGCGGCAGGGCCTCTCCCGGCTGCCGCCCGGCCCGCACCTCCCCGGCGAGCGCCCCGCACAGCGCGATCACCGCGTCCCCGCGGCGCTCCCGGGCCCGCCGGGCCTCCCCTGCCAGCCGCATGCGTCGCAGCAACGGCACCCCGGCCGCCCCCGCGACGACCGGCAGCACCGACGCACCCAGCAGCGTCAGCACCACTCCGACGGCCAGCGCCCACCACTCGGGCCGCAGCCGCCCGCGGATCCGCCGCAGCCCTCCGGCGACCTCCCGCCAACACGGCGGCCCGGCGCTCACGGCCCCGCCGCCCGCGAGCAACAGCTGCGCCCGCCGCGCCCCGGAGTGCCACCCGCCCATCAGCAGGGCCGCCGCACCGACGCACAGCACTCCCGCCCCCATCGCCGTCTCACCCATGACGTCCCCCTTCGAAGGACTCGCCGGACTCGCCGGACTCGCTGTGGAGCAGCTCCCGCAGCCGCTCCCAACCGCGCTCGTGCACGAACGCCTCCGCACCCCACCGAAGCGCCGGTACCGTCCGCACCAGCCCCGACGGATCCCGCTCCAGTACGTGCACCTCGGCGATCCGCCGCCGCCCGGTCCGGTCCCGCACGAGATGCAGGACCACCGACAGCGCCGCCGCCAACTGGCTGTGCAGCGCGGCCCGGTCGAGCCCGGCCGCCGTACCGAGCGCCTCCAGCCGGGCCGGCACTCCGGAGGCGGCATTCGCGTGGACGGTGCCGCAGCCGCCCGGGTGCCTCGCCTAACCATCCACAGGCGAGAACCCCTCTCTAAAGGTCATCGTGAGAAGAAAAACTGTGGTCATCTACGACCGACTGTCACGACTGTTCGCCGAAGAGGCACCCGACCACCGCATTGCCGCCTGCAAGGCATACGCCGAACAGCGCGGGTGGGAAGTGGTGCACGTCGCCACCGACACCAACGTCAGCGGAGCTAGCCGCCTGGAAGACCGTCCCGGTATGCGGGAAGTCCTTTCTTGGCTCCCGCGCGCTGACTACGTACTCGCCGCGAAGCTGGACCGGTACGCGCGCAGCGTCCTGGAGTTTCAGCGTTTGCTCGACGCCGCTAAGTCGACCCACACCACGATCGTCACAGCGGACGGCGTGGTAAGCCCGGAAAACGCAAGCATAATCATCAACGTACTGGCCGCATTCGCCGAGTACGAGCGCGACATGATCACGGCTCGTATCACGGACAGCAAAGAGCACTTCCGTAAGCGCGGAAACCACCTGGGCGGATTGGCGCCCTACGGCTACGCGGTTACCGGCCCGATAAACGACAAGCGTTGGGTGATCGACGAAACCGCCGCAGCAGTAATCCGCGAATGCGCCGACAAGCTCATCAATCACGGCGCGACGCTGACCGGCCTTACCCGCGAACTCAATGAGCGGGGCATACTCCCGCCCGCCGACCATGCCCGACAGCGCGACGGCCGCAAGCTGCGCGGCAACAAATGGCACCTAACGACACTCAGGGATGTTCTCTACACGCCCGGCATTCGCGGGTGGCTTGTGCAGTCCGTTCCCGGCAAGAAGCGCAGCGCCGTACACAATCAACCGGTTCTTGACGCCGAAGGTCGCCCCGTATCCGCCGGTCCCGAAATACTCGACGGCGAGACCTGGGGGGCAGTGCGCGCCATCATCGACGGTAAGTCCAAGGGGCGCGGAGCTGAGCGCACCGGTAAGGCGCTACTTCTACACGTCGCGCTGTGTTCCGAATGCGACGGGCCGATGTACCGGCAGCGCCGAGCGGTCAACGGCAAGGACTACAGCACGTATGTGTGCCGAAATGGCGTCGGCAAGCGAGGAACTCACCGGCCGAACGTAATCACTGCCCCGATGCTCGATGAGCTTGTGACCGCCGATTACCTCAAGCGGTTTGGAAACATGGCGCTAATGCGCTGGGCTGAGCCTGACGGCAGCGCGGTACTCCAACTCTCCGACGTAACAACACAGATTGAGCGACTGGCCGGGAACCTGGCGCAACTCGAACCCAACGGCACAGCGGCACGCGTGGTCATTTCCCAACTGACCGCACTGGAAAAGCGACAAGCCGAATTGCGGGCGGAAGCAGACCACGCCGTGGGCCGCTGGGTCGACGCTGGCGGCACCGTGGCGGACGAGTGGAAACGGCGGGACGACGAAGGGCGACGGGGCTTGCTCGCTGATCTCGGCACGCGCGTGGTCATCCGTCCGGCAACCCCGGGCGCCCCCAAGCGGTTCAACTCGGCGCGGGTGGCGGTCACCTTCGAGGGTCCGGCCTGGTTCCGAGACGATCCGGCGGCGGGTGAGCTTGCCGGTATCGCCATGACTGAGAGCGGGATGCTCGATTAAACGGCCCCGAAAGCCCCTCTGAGCCCCTTACAGCCCCGTCGGTGGGAATTCCCCCCGGCGGGGCTTTTTCATGCCCGCAGACGGCCGTACAGCGGCTCAGGTGCCGTCACGCAACTAGAGCACCCCTCTCTAATCCCCCCGTAGGAGTTTCGACGGATTACGCGGACACGGCCCGTACTTTCGCCGAGTTTCTACGCACATCACCAGCGACATACGCCGAATTACGCGGACTCTCGCCCGCACTTTCGACGTATTACGCGGAGACCACAGACCACTTTCGACGGAATACGCGGACAACAGACCATGGTTTCAACGAATTACGACGGACTACTAGCTCAGCTACGCGTGGCAGAAAAGGCAGCCTGGCAAGCAATCAGCGGCAGTATGGAAAGCCGGGAAGTCGCACACGAACTCATCCGACAGGTCTTGCTCATGGCAGAGTCGGCGGCTGACGCTCCGCTATGCGAGCTTCCTGCGTGCGGCAACGCTGTTGAGTACAGGGGGCAGGGACGACCGGCCCGGTACTGCTCGCGGCGCTGTCGGGACCGAGCGGCATACGCAACGAGAAGACAGCGGCAGAGCCTTACGTGACGAATGACGGTTCTTACAGCGATCTAGGTATCCCTTAAGAGTCTCTATAGGGAATCTGGAATCACACCTAAAATCGTCATCCGTCACTAATCCCAGCTCGGAGCCTGTATCGGCCTAGAGATCCCACCACTAACCAACATAGGACGTCACCATCTGGGAGGCACCAAGATGACTCGCTCTGAGGCTTACGCTGCTCGCATGTCGGCTGCCTGCCAATGCGGCAACCGCGCTAGGAAATGGTGCGGTAACGGTCGCCCTACGCTCTATTGCTCGGGCGCATGCAAGGCGCGTGCCTACCGTCAGCGCGTAAAGGCTCGATCGCTGGGATAATGGCGCGAAGCTCTGTGCGCCAATCTGAGCTACTTTC
This sequence comes from Streptomyces sp. NRRL S-646, assembly GCF_000720765.1. Classification (GTDB taxonomy): domain Bacteria; phylum Actinomycetota; class Actinomycetes; order Streptomycetales; family Streptomycetaceae; genus Streptomyces. Next base: position 231,957 of record NZ_JODC01000013.1, on the reverse strand, counting down.
TCGCACCAGTGCGAGGGAAAGTACGCCAAGGCTGAGAAATGCCGCCACGAGCCGGCTGAGGGCCCTTAAAACCCCCGTTGTTCCTAACTCGGAGCGGCGGGGGTTTTCTTGTTGGTCAGCGTCACGAAACTAGAGAGACCCTCTCTAATGGTTCGTGGAGGGGCTGGTCACCTCTCCGATTCGAGTGGTTCTGTAGGTCCGAGAACCCCCGGTCGTTTCTCCTCACTGGCCGGGGCTTCTTGTTGACCGTTCCACCCAAAGTTCAGCGTGAATGGCAACCCGCGCTGTGCCCTAATACTTGCCCGTATCTAAATGATCCCAGGTTGCCACCAGGCGGGATCGTTTAGATACGGGCTTTTTTGTTTGGTGGATAAATCATGGTCGACGAGTACGACGAACTGCTACCGAAGATCAGCGCGCATAACGAGGCTTGCCGTGTGTGGCATGGCTCCCGGCTTGCTGCCGCCGAAGAGCGAAACAATGCGCTTGAAGAGATTCAGTGGCGTGCAGTGCAAGCGGCCTACGACGAGGGCGAGCCGCAGCGAGCGACAGCTTTTATGCGCCAGATTGCCGAGCAGCGAGCGGAGCTAAACGAGCTATGGACCGCGCTGGATAAGCAGGCGTGGGAGAAGTTCTATTGTGACTGATCGCACGTGTGCTATCTGCGCCGAGACGCTGCCCGCTGAAGCGTTCTATCCGGCCCCGGCTCTTCGAGGTGGCCGCGCATCCCGCTGTAAACGCTGCATTCTCATAGCTCGCGCTGCACAGATGGCTGACGCGCGAGTCAAGAAACTCAGCGGACGCAAGTAAGGCGGTAGGTCCCCTATGCCTTACAACCTATGCCCTCGTCACAAGCGGCTATACCCCCTTGGGAATGGGTGCCCCCTATGTGCCGCGCAGGGTGCCCCCAGGAAGTACCGCAGCAAGAACACCCGTACCGCTGGACGCTATGACGCCCAGTGGCAACGGCTACGCGCTGAGGCCATACGAGCACAGCCTTACTGCTCGTTCTGCGGTAGCGCTGAGGACTTGACCGGGGATCACATAATTCCGCTCAGCAAGGGCGGGACGAACGAGGCGAGCAATGTTCGTGTCTTGTGTCGATCATGCAACAGCAGGCGAGGAAACCGCTGACGCTTTGGTCACTCGTCTATGAAATGCGATCAGCAATGCGTGCCCACGAACCACTCACGCTGTGGTGCGCTGACGAGGAGTAAAGCCGAGAGGCTCTGTGCGGCTCTGTGGAGCCCTAAAGGCGCCCCACAGATTCCGGGCCACGGATGAGCAGTGAACGGCCCACAGCTGGCCACCAGGGAGATATACGGGGATCACTAAGGGGATAGGGGGAGGTCGAAAGTGCAAGGCTTGCCCCTCCCGCACCCCCGCCCTTCCCTCGAAATGAACGCGCGCATATTTCCCCGAATTGGTGGGATCGTCGCAGGTCAGCGCGTTTTCTCGTGCGTAACTCCGCATTTCTTTGTATTCCTGCGCGGTATTGCTCGCTGACCCGCTATTTGGGTTCCCCCGCGCCGCTGATTCCTTTTGGGGAGGTGTTGAGCTGTGGCAGCTTCTTTCGGCCCCGTGAGCCGGGGTGGTTTTTCGCACCCCTCGCTGTCTGCCGATCCCGCCTCTATCGACGTCGGCGCGGTACTCGACAGCCGCCCGAACCTCACCGCGCTCATATACGCATGGCACGCTTCCGCCGACTCTGCGCCGGACGAGCAGACACGCGCTGCCTGGTTGGCGCTCATCGCTGAATTGCGGGCGCGAGTAGCCGAGTGGGGGATGACGCTCCCGTGTCCGAGCTAGAAGCCTATCGGATTGAATCGCCCGGCCCTATCGACTACGGCTTTTTCCTCCACCTCGAATGGCATGTCGACTCAGAGCAGATTGAATCGCTGATTGAGATCTGGCGTCGTCGCGCTGAGGAATGCATCAGCGAGGTAGCACGCGCCGAATGGCACAAACGCATCCGGGAGCTTCGCGCTTTTCTAGCCGAAGGCTCGGAATAAGACTTCCGGCGCTTGCCGCCGGGGGACCGGGTGATGGTCAGCGCTTAGGCGGGCGCAAAACAGAGAGAGCACGGACACGGATTTTCCCTCTCCTGCCGTGTCCGTGCTGCTCTGCGAACCGCTGAATAGACCTCCCCTATAGCTAATTGCCTACCGCTTGGGCCGGAAGCCGGCTCGGCGGTTTTTTCATGCCCAAATCCCGGGCCCTTTCCATCAAGGAGACATTTATGGACTATGCAAAGCTTGCGAAGAATGCGCTAGAAAGGCGTGCCAGCGTCATTTCCCAGATGCGTGCCGTTCTCAATGACGCTGCGCTTTCTGAGGCTGAAAAGCGCAAGCGTGTCGAGGGTATGGACGCTCACGTCAACGCGCTTGACGCTGAGGCGCGGGACTACGTTGAGCGCGCTGAGCGTGAGAATGAGGCCCGTTCCCTTGCCGGGCGCGTCGGTGGCGCTGCGTTCACCGGCAACGAGGAGCGCGCTCTTGATGGCGGTGAAAGCTTCCGAAACGGCGGAATGCTCCCCTCCACCGCTGAATTCCGGCAGATGACCACCACTTCGGCGGCTGCTGTGATCCCGACGCAGACGCTTGGCCAGGTATTTGACTTCCTGCGTCAGAAGAGCGTGTTCCTCGCGTCCGGCCCGCGCGTTCTGAAGATGGACGGCAAGACGCTCAGCGTGCCGCGTATTTCGGCCAGCACGAGCGCGAGCATGGTTGCCGAAGGGTCGTCTATTCCGGTCACGGATATGACGCTTCAGGCGGTCACGCTAACTGCAAAGAAGGCAGCCGTCCTCACCAAGGCCACTAACGAAAGCCTTCTCGACTCGAACCCTGAGCTACTCCGCATTGTCGGCGAGGACCACATGAAGGAAGTTGCGCGTCTGCTCGATGCGCAGTTCCTCGCTGGTGACGGCACCGGCAACAACATGCGCGGTCTACGGAATTTCTCGGGCGTGACGGTTACCTCGCTGGGCACCAATGGCGCGAGCCTGACTCTAGACGCGCTAGCTGACGGTGTTGGGCGGCTGGAAAGCGCCAATGGCGACCTTAACGGCGCGGCTTGGTTCATGAGCGGTCGTTCTTGGGCTTCTATCCGGAAGGCCAAGGATGGTCAGTCTCGGTACCAGGTTTCTCCCGATCCGACGCAGGACGGCGAGCGGCGTCTATTCGGTATCCCGGTCTACATTTCTAACCAGATCAGCAACACTGAGACTGTCGGTACGTCTACTGACTGCTCGTGGATTGGCCTGGTTGACCTGAGTCAGATTGCCGTGGGTCGTCGCGCTGAGGTTTCCGTGGCGTACAGCCAGGACGCTTACTTTGACTCTGACGTGACCGGTATTCGGTCTACGTCTCGTTGGGACGTTGCTCCGCTGGACCCGAACGGCGTGCAGCTAATGACTGGCGTTCGCCAGTAATCAAGACTCCCCGGCTTTGGCGGGCCGGGGTTGGCCAGAAATGGCGTAATCCATTAATGGGGATGCCCCCGCTCTTGCTGCTTCCGGCGGCAGGGCGGGGGCTTTCCTGTTTTCTGATGGGCCGTCACCTTTGCTGTCGGTAGGATACCGGTCATGGATGCAGCCCCGATCGTTGCCAAGATCGAAGAAATGCAGCGCGAAATGGAAGGCCATTTCGACCAGATGGACGAGCGGCTGAGTGGCCTAAAGGACAAACTCGGCGCACTTGAGGGAAGTTTTAGCGGGCTTGCGGGCACTACCGCTGGGATAGTCGAGTGTCTTACCGACTTGACCGAGGGGCGTGCGACGAAAGCTGAAATACTGGCCAAGCTGCGAGCCCTATCTGACAGGCCGTCAGATTGACAACCTGGCCCTGGCTCCAAGTGCCGGGCGGACATGCCCTCTTGACGTCATCCATCGGGCGGGTGATGGTCGTGCAATCGGGTGCAATCGCATCGACTGAAGGAGTAGGCATGGGGCTACGGTTCCTCGGGATCATCCCGAACACGCCGGACACGGACTCGCCAACCATCTGGCTGGACGAGGAAACGGGAGACCTGTTGATCCAGTCGTACAAGGCCACGGAAGCGGAGGTGAAGGCGTGTCAGGAGATCGGCTCAATTCCCGGTCACTCAACTGACGTGCCGGATCACGAGACGATCATCAGGCTTCCCAAGGTCATGCTTCAGTACATCCCGCGCCCCGACAGCGAGCAGTAACAATGACGAATCCCGTGCTTGAGGGTCTGGCGAAAGCCCGTCACTCGGCCGTGCACTTGGAAATGCGTGACGCGTACCAGCCGAATGACCCTGAGTTCATCGCGTGGCAGAACGGCAAGCGTCTCGACCCTGCCGCTGACCGGTCGACGTGGTGGCGCCCGTTCCTGGACGTGGTAACCGAGATAACAGCGCGCGGAGTCGTTATGCGTCGTGCTCGGATCGTCTCGGAGCCGGTGACGGATTACATCAAGTACGAGTACGACGTGACGTTTCCGAACGTTGCGGCGGGTGAATTGGTCCGCTGGCTGCCCCGGCGCAAGGCGGCTGATATTCCCCTTCCCGGCACAGACCTATGGATGTTCGACAATTCGTCGGTGCTGTTCACCTATTTCTCGGGTATCGGGGAAGTAGTCGACCGCGAATGGTGTACCGAACCGGCCGTCGTAGAGCTGGTTAGCGCAGCATTCGAAACGGTCTGGGAACGGGCTACGTCTCACGAGGAGTACAAGCCGGTCTAACCGGTCCATGCCATGCCCGTATCAGGATCATCAAGTGTTCAAGCGGCCCGGAAAGTCCTTGCTGATCGTCTTCGGGAGATCTGCAAGGACGCCGGGTTGGACGGTAAGCGGCTCGCTGAGGCGTGCGGGTGGCATCCGTCGAAGGTGTCTCGGATCTCGTCCGCGAAAACGTCGCCATCCGCTGACGACATACGCGCATGGTGTCACGCGTGCGGCGCAGATGACCAAGCAGCGGACCTGATTGCCTCTCTGCGGGCCGTTGAGGGCATGTGGGTGGAATGGCGCCGGATGGAGCGCGCAGGGCTGCGACAGGCGCAGGAATCGCGTTTGCCACTGTACGAACGGACGCGCCGTTTCCGGTCGTATTCTCCGGGGCTTGTTCCTGGACTGATTCAGACCTACGGCTATACCGAAGACGTGTTGCGCGCAGTACAGCGACGGCGGGTTGAGATTGATGATGTGGCGGACGCAGTAGCCGCGCGTATGGAGCGTCAGCGCGTGCTGTACGAGGGTCACCGACGTTTCGCATTCTTGATCGAGGAGTCAGTTTTGCGGAACGCGCCAGGTGAGCCAGAAACTCAGCTTGAGCAACTTGAGCATCTGCTCACGATTGCTTTGCTGCCTAACGTCAGTTTGGGTGTTGTGCGAACGCGGCTCGGTCGTTCGCGAATGCCGGTTGAGGGTTTCTGGATCTTCGACACGGCACAGGTGAATGTCGAATTGATCTCGGGGTACCTCACGATCACACAGCCCCGAGAGGTGGCCATGTACGCCGACACCTTCGCCGAGTTGGCCGACAGCGCGGTCTACGGCGTGAAGGCTCGCGCGCTGATCAGAACAGCCATGGACTCCCTTGGGTGATTGGCGTGCAATCACGTGCAATCGGCTGTGAGTTGAGGGCCCACCGTTCCTAGCGTGGTTTCCATCGGACCACGTGAGGGGACGGCGAGGATGGCCACCAAGACACAGGAGCCTGACACCGACGCGCGACAGGTCGAGTACACGACTTACGCGCCCAACGGGGAGACGTGCCCCGACTGCAAGAAACCGATCAAGACCCTTGAGCCATGCCGCCGCATTGTGCGTGACCGGTCCTCAGCGGGTCCGGCTGTTCGGTATCGGCATGTGGAGTGCCCCCAGTGACCGCCCCGGCAAAGCGCGTCCGCGCCCGTGTGAGCGCCTTAACCGAGCCTGAGCTAGTCAGCCTGCCTGAGGACGGCAACGGGCCGTCTAAGCGGGACTGGTGGGAGCAGTACGGCGGGCGGCTCGATCTCGCGTCCGGCGTCATAGCCTTTCTGCCCAACTCGCTGCCCCCATGCCGTCCGGATTGCTCGCTGTGCCAGAGAGGGGGACGGAATGCTTCTCCTTGATCTTCGAACCCCGCGCGCTGGCCGGGTGGACCCCGAGACATGTCCCGTGTGTTTCTCGCTGCGAACAGACCTGAGCGAGTCAGTTAGTACCGGCAATGCGAAAGCGGCTCGGGCCGTCGTACTCGGCATGCACGCGCACATGATCTACGGCCACCCGGACGACCCTCGCAACAAGACTCCGGCGCGCTGAGGACGGCAATCAAGGCTCAGCGTGTCGGCTGCCCCGTCCGTGCATCGTTCCCCCGTGGCGCATGGGCGGGGCTTTGTCCTGTGCGCCAACTAGCCCTGAACGGTGGGCAGTTGACCCCGTGTTGCGTGTCCTCGCTGAGCCGTTCCCCTGCATGTACGCTTAGACCAGGCACCCGCCCTCGTGGCCGGTGTTCAACGCGGCCAGCAGATGCACCACTTCGGGCCCGCGCACCTCGCCCACCACCAGCCGGTCCGGCCGCATCCGCAGTGCCTGCCGCACCAGGTCCTGGAGCGTGACGAGGCCCGCACCCTCCTGGTTGGCGGGTCTGGTCTCCAGCCGTACGACGTGCGGATGGTCCGGCCGCAGCTCCGCGGAGTCCTCGGCGAGCACGATCCGCTCGCCGCGTCCGACCAGTCCCAGCAGCGCGCTCAGCAGAGTCGTCTTGCCGCTGCCCGTCCCGCCGCTGACGAGGAAGGACAGCCGTGCCTCGAGCAGCGCCCGCAGCACGCGGTCACCGCCCGGCGGCACCGTGCCCGCCGCGACCAGTTCGTCGAGCGTGAACGCCCGGGGCCGTACGACGCGCAGCGACAGACAGGTGCAGCCCACCGCCACCGGTGGCAGCACCGCATGCAGCCGCGTCCCGTCGGGCAACCGGGCATCGGCCCATGGCCGCGCGTCGTCGAGCCGCCGTCCGGCCGCCGCGGCCAGGCGCTGCGCGAGACGTCGTACCGCGGCCGCGTCCGGGAAGGAGACCGAGGTCAGCTCCAGTCCGCCGCCCCGGTCGACCCAGACCCGGTCCGGGGCGGACACCAGCACGTCGGTCACCGCCGGATCGGCGAGCAGCGGTTCGAGCGGCCCGCTGCCGATCAGCTCGGACCGCAACTGCTCGGCCGCGCCGAGGACTTCGGCGTCCCCCAGGACCCGGCCCTGCTCCCGCAGGGCCTGCGCCACGCGCGCGGGTGTCGGCTCGGCCCCGCTCTCGACCAGCCACTGCCGTACGCCGTCCAGCAGCCCGGAGGGCATCTCCGGAGCTACGGCCGCGGAGGCCGAATCGCCGCGCGGCCGCCATGGCCCCGCCGAGCCGGAGCGCGGCACATCACCCGGGCCCGGCACCTCGGCCGGCCGCCCAGCCCTCTCCGAGGACACACGCGACCCGGCACACGACCGCACGCGCGGCCTGTCGCCCGGCCGCCATGGCCCCGCCGAGCCGGAGCGCGGCACATCACCCGGACCCGGCACATCACCCAGCCACTCAGCCGACTCCGAGGACACACCCGGCCCGGCCCACGACGGCACGCGCGGCCCGTCGCCCGGCCGCCGCACCGCTCCGGAGGCTCCCCGCGCCGAAGCGACCACCGAGCCGCCCGTCCCTTCGCCGCCCGCATACCTGCTCATGCGCTCCCCGCCTCCGACAGCGCCCGCTCCCAGAACTCCTTGCAGAAGCGCGCCAGGGGCCCGCGGCCGTCCGCGGCGGGCGGCGTCCGGCCCTCTCCCGGGCGCAGCAGCCCCGACTCGACGGGGACCTCGCCGGCCAGGGGCAGTCCGAGCAGCCGGGCCACCTCGCGGTCGTCCAGTCCGGGCGCGTACGGCCCTCGTACCGCGACCCGCAGATCGCGCAGGACCATGCCGACGGCGGACGCCACCCGCCCGGCCGCGGCGACGGCGCGCAGTTCGCCGGGGGCGACCAGGAGGCCGAGGTCGAGCTGGGCGAGCGCCTCGGCCACCCCGTCGTCGATGCGGCGCGGCAGGTCGACGACGACGGTGCCGCCCCGCCGTCTGGCCGCGGCCAGCACCGCCCGGACGGCCTGGGCCGGGACGGCGATACGGTCGCCGCGGTCCCAGCTGAGCACCCGCAGGGAGTGGAGCTGCGGCAGCGACTCCTCCAGGGCACCGCCGCCGACCCGGCCACGGGAGGCGGCGAAGGCGGGCCAGCGCAGTCCCTCGGCGCTCTCGCCGCCGAGCAGTACGTCGAGTCCGCCGCCCAGTGGATCGGCGTCCACGAGCAGGGTGCGCAGCCCCTCGCGTGCGGAGGTGACGGCGAGGGCGCACGCGAGCGTGGACGCCCCGGCCCCGCCGCGGCCCCCGATGACACCGACCGTCAGGGCGGGCCGGCCCACGCCTTCGGCCACGTCGGCGATGCGGTCGACCAGCCACTGTTCGCCGTCCGGAAGCACCAGGACGTGGTCGGCGCCGATCTCGACGGCCCGGCGCCAGACCCCGGAGTCGTCCTGGTCGCGGCCGACCAGCACCACTCCTCGTCTGCGGGCGGCCCCGCGCAGCCGCCGCGCGGCGTCGTCGCCGACCAGGACGAGCGGTGCTGCTTCCCAGCCGCCCGCCCGCTCCGGCACCGAGTGGTGGACCTCGGGTGTCGCTCCGGCCGCGGCGCACAGGCGCAGCAGGTCGTCGAGCAGTTCGACGTCCTCCGTGACGATCAGTGGTCCGGCCTGCCGCCCCGAGGCGGCGGGCGGCGGTTCATGTGTGACGGCTCCGGCCACGGTCTCCGTCCCCCTTCGCTGCATCTCTCGCGCAGCCCCTGCGGCCCCGCGATTCCCAAACGTGTGAAGAACCGGCAACCGGTCTCCATATGAGCGGCCGATACGAACCGGCCAAACCCGCCCGACAAACCGGAACCGGTCTTGAACTCGGCGCGAGCGGGACGCGTTTGAATCACGGTGCAGCGATCCCGGAAATCCTGCGGATCATGGTCGATAACTGTGGACAAGTCGGTGGTTGTGAATAACCTCGTCACCCATACCGGTGACCCCTGTACCAACCCGTGCACGACTTCCACAGAGCAGCCTGACGGCTACACACTGTGACGGATCATGAGCATGCAGAAGAGGCGGCCGCAGCCGCCTCAGGACGGCCGTACTGCCGCGCCAGGAAGTGAAGGAAGCGGAAAAACCCGTCCGGACATGCGACGACCCCCACCGGGGGGGAGAGTGGGGGTCGTCTCCACGGCCGACTCGGGGGGGGGAGGAGCCGGACCGGGTTAGCACGGTCGCGAACGATCCGTGACTTCCATGGTGTACCCGAGACCCTTCTCAGGCAAACCCACACGCCTCACCTTACGCCGAATGGGCTGCCCCTATGCTCGGGGCGTGGAAAACCACTCCTTGCCCCGCACAGCGGCCTTCTTCGACCTGGACAAGACGGTCATTGCGAAGTCGAGCACACTCACGTTCAGCAAGTCGTTCTACCAAGGCGGGCTGATCAACCGCAGGGCCGCCTTGCGCACCGCATATGCCCAGTTCGTCTTCCTTGTCGGCGGCATGGACCACGCCCAGATGGAGCGGACGCGCGAGTACCTGTCCTCGCTCGTCCGCGGCTGGAACGTCCAGCAGGTCAAGGAGATCGTCGCCGAGACCCTGCACGACCTGATCGACCCGATCATCTACGACGAGGCCGCCTCCCTCATCGAGGAGCATCACGCCGCCGGCCGCGACGTCGTCATCGTCTCGACGTCGGGTGCGGAGGTGGTGGAGCCGATCGGCGAGCTGCTCGGCGCGGACCGCGTGGTGGCGACGCGCATGGTCGTGGGCGAGGACGGCTGCTACACCGGCGAGGTGGAGTACTACGCGTACGGCCCGACGAAGGCCGAGGCGATCAAGGAACTGGCCCAGTCCGAGGGGTACGACCTGGACCGCTGCTACGCCTACAGCGACTCGGCGACGGACCTGCCGATGCTGCGGGAGGTCGGCCTTCCGCACGCCGTGAACCCGGACCGCGCGCTGCGCCGCGAGGCACTCGCGCGCGGGTGGCCGATTCTCGATTTCCACCGGCCGGTCCGGCTCAAGCAGCGGATCCCGGCATTCTCCGTGCCGCCCCGTCCGGCCCTCGTCGCGGCCGCGGCAATAGGCGCCGCAGCCGCCACTGCGGGTCTTGTCTGGTACGCCAGCCGACGCCGGGCCGCGCTCCTGTGACCTGCCGATTCACCGGCACCAAGATCCCCGTTCGACATCCCCGGCGCCCGTTTACAGCCTATTTGAGACTAAAAGTAAAGAAGTACAGCCGGGGGTTCCGCTTGCTTCGGACCTGGAGTACAAAGGGGTTAACGGCCCGCGAGACCAAGGACATCCGAAAGGATCACCTTAATAACGCATTTGGCCCCACGGACCGAAGCATGAACATCGGGCACCCACGCGACGTCGACCCGTCGATTACGGGCCAGCCACACCAGGTGACGGGCAAAGTTCCCGGCCTGATGGGCAACATTTCGAGGACGCTTGGTAACTCGGTGAGCATGCCAGCGGCGGTACGAATCCTCGTACCGCCGCAACCCTTTTCCGGAGTCCGGAGAGCTTCCTACGCCGCCCCGCGCTGCAGTGCCTCGCACACGGCCGTCGACTCGCGCGCACCCAGCTCGACCGCCCTGCCGCAGTGGGCGATCCAGGCGGCCATGCCCTCCGGCGTACCGGAGACGTACCCCTCCAGCGCCGCCAGATAGGCCGCGCGCCCCAGCTCGGCGTGGCCGACCTCGGCCGGGCAGACGGACTTCGGGTCGAGGCCGCTGCCCACCAGGACGATGCGCTCGGCGGTGCGCGCGACCAGGCCGTTGCGGGAAGTGAAGGGGCGCAGCGCGAGGAGTTCGCCGTGGACGACGGCGGCCGTCACCAGAGCGGGCGCGGAGCTGCCGGTGATGATCAGCTCGGCGAGACCCTCCAGCCGCCCGTGCACCTCGTCGGCGCCCGGCAGCGGCAGCTCGATCAGCGGCTCGTCGACCGGCTCGCCCGTCAGCCGCGGCCGTCCGACCTCGTCCCCGTTGGTGGCGGCGGCCACCAGATGCAGCCGGGCGAGCACCCGCAGGGGCGACTGCCGCCAGACGGACAGCAGTTGGCCCGCCTCCGCGGTCAGCCTGAGGGCCGCGCCCATCACGCGCGCGTCGTCGTCACCGCTGAAGTCGGTGCGCCGTCGCACCTCTTCGAGGGCCCAGTCGGCGCCGGACAGCGCCGCGGAACCGCGGGCACCGCGCAGTGCCGCCTCGGAGGTGATCTCGTTGCTGCGGCGCCGCATGACCCGGTGCCCGTAGACCCGGTCCACGGCCTTGCGCACGGATTCCACGGACTCGGCCACCCCGGGCAGCGAGCCCAGGGCCGCGAGCGGATCGGCGTTCGCGCCTGTCGTACTCATGAGTACGACACTAGCCACACCAGGGGCGCACCCCACGATTGAGTGGTCTTCTTCACGCCCGTCTGCCACATACAGCTATCACCCCACTACCCTTCGTGAACATGAAAATTGCTTTCGTCGGGAAGGGCGGCAGCGGCAAGACGACCCTGTCCTCCCTGTTCATCCGTCATCTCGCGGCCAGCGGGGCACCGGTCGTCGCCGTGGACGCGGACATCAACCAGCACCTGGGCGCCGCGCTGGGCCTCGACGAGGCGGAGGCCGCCGCACTGCCCGCGATGGGCGACCGGCTGCCGCTGATCAAGGACCATCTGCGCGGCTCCAACCCGCGCATCACCTCCGCCGAGACGATGATCAAGACCACACCGCCCGGCGAGGGCTCGCGGCTGCTGCGGGTGTGCGAGGACAACCCGGTCTACGAGGCCTGCGCCCGCCCGGTGGAACTCGACGGCGGCACCGTCCGCCTGATGGTCACCGGCCCCTTCACCGACGCCGACCTGGGGGTCGCCTGCTACCACTCCAAGACGGGAGCGGTGGAGCTGTGCCTGAACCACCTGGTGGACGGACGGGGCGAGTACATCGTGGTGGACATGACGGCGGGCTCGGACTCCTTCGCCTCCGGCATGTTCACCCGCTTCGACATGACGTTCCTCGTCGCCGAGCCGACCCGGAGGGGGGTCTCCGTCTATCGCCAGTACAAGGAGTACGCCCGCGACTACGGCGTCGTCCTGAAGGTCGTCGGCAACAAGGTGCAGGGGCAGGACGACCTCGACTTCCTCCGCGCCGAGGTCGGGGACGACCTGCTGATGACCGTCGGGCACTCGGACTGGGTGCGCGCCATGGAGAAGGGCCGACCGCCCCGGTTCGAGCTCCTGGAGGACGCCAACCGCCGCGCCCTGCGCGCCCTCCAGGTCGCCGCGGACGCGACGTACGAGCTGCGCGACTGGGAGCGCTACACGCGGCAGATGGTGCACTTCCACCTGAAGAACGCGGCCACGTGGGGCGATGCCCGCACCGGGGCCGACCTGGCCGCGCAGGTCGACCCAGGGTTCGTGCTCGGTGAGGGTGTCGTCGCCTCCGCCTGACGGCTACTGCTTCGCGGCCGGTGCCCCCGGTACGCCCTTCGGGGCCGGGGCGGGGTGGCCCGACAGGAAGGCCGCCCAGCCCTGCTCGGGGGCCTGGCCGACCTTCAGGGTGCGCAGCTTCGCCAGGGTCTGCGGGTCCTGGGCGTCCAGCCAGTCGGCCAGCTGGTGGAAGGACACACAGCGCACGTCGGGCTTGTTGCAGACGTTCTCGACGACCTCGTCGACGGCCCGCATGTAGGTTCCGCCGTTCCAGGACTCGAAGTGGTTGCCGATGACCAGGGGCGCGCGGTTGCCCTCGTAGGCGCGACGGAAGCCCTTGAGCAGGCCGTCGCGCATCTGGTCGCCCCAGTAGTCGAACTTGTCGGGGTCGCCCTGGGTCTGCGTGCCGGACTGGTTGACCATGAAGTTGTAGTCCATGGTGAGCTGCTCGTAGGAGTGCCCGGGGAAGGGCACGAGCTGCATCGACAGATCCCACAGCCCTTCCCTCTTCTTCGGCCAGACCTGGTCGTTGACCCCGCTGGTGTCGTAGCGGAAGCCCAGCCGGCTCGCGGCCTTCACGAAGTTCTTCTGGCCCTCCAGACAGGGCGTGCGCGCGCCGATGAGCTCCTTGTCGTAGTCGAAGGGAAGCGGGGCCGCCTTCTCCATGCCGGAGTTGGTCTTCCAGCTCTTCACGAACTTCTTGGCCTGGGCGATCTCGCTCATCCACTGCGCGACAGACCACTCGCCGACACCGCCGTTCCTCCCGCAGAAGTGGCCGTTGAAGTGGGTGCCGATCTCGTTGCCCTCCAGCCACGCCAGGCGCAGCTGCTTCACGGTGTCGGCGATGCCCTGCTCGTCGTTGAAGCCGATGTCCGAGCTGCCCGGTGAGTGCTCCGGGGGCTTGTAGAGGTCGCGTTTCTCCTCCGGCAGCATGTACACGCCGCTGAGGAAGTACGTCATGGTCGCGTGGTTGGCCTTGGAGAGCTTGCGGAAGTGGGAGAACAGCTTCTGGCTGTCCTCGCCCGCGCCGTCCCAGGAGAAGACGACGAACTGCGGGGGCTTCTGGCCGGGCCGCAGACGCTCGGGTCTGGGCAGGTGGGGCTGGGCTCCGGTGTAGGCGGTGGAGCCGTCGCCGATCAGGCGGACCGCGCTCCCCTGCGCATGGGCCGGACGGGCCTTCTGCGGACCGAGAGCACCCGCCTTGGAACCGTTGGAGCCGATCGCACAGCCGGCGACCCACGCGGCACAGGACGCGGTGATCACGACGCCCACGGCGATCCTCTGGGTGGCGGTCATGTTCCGCTCACCTTCTTCCTTCTCTCAGGCCAACGCCGATGAGGGCGTTTTCTGGTGGTGTGCCGGGCCAGCCCGACAGCGCCGCCAAGGTCGCACGGGGCCGAGAAGGAATTAGTACGACAAGCCGATGAAATGACCGCTTCACTCATTGGAGTGATTGATTACCCCATTTGCCAGGAAAGTCTATGCCTGGCCTTTACTCTGAATTACGATCCATTTACCGAGCGTTGATTCATCCCGCCGCTGCACGCCGTGACCCACGGCCGCGACCGACCCCCGCCCATCGGCGGGGACGACCTGATCCGCGACCGCGCTGCCCGGAGGAGACGGGAAACATGTCAGCCTGCGCCCCCACCCGCGCCACCGACCCGAGCCGGCCCCAGCCCGACCACCAACCCCACAGCCCACCCCCGAACCCCCGCCGCCGCTTCCCTGTCGCCGGCGCCGACCTGTCGGCCGCAGTCGCGGTCTTCCTGATCGCCCTCCCGCTGTCCCTGGGCATCGCCCTCGCCACCGGCGCCCCGCTCCAGGCCGGCCTGGTGGCGGCCGGGGTCGGCGGGCTCGTCGCCGGCCGGATCGGCGGCTGTCCGCTGCAGGTCAGTGGACCCGCCGCGGGACTCACGGTCGTCACCGCCGACCTCATCCACCGCTACGGCTGGCGTAGCACCTGCGCTGTCACTGTCCTCGCCGGCCTCGCCCAACTGGGCCTCGGCTGCCTGCGCGTGGCGCGCACTGCGCTCGCCGTCAGCCCCGCCATCGTGCACGGCATGCTCGCCGGAATCGGCGTCACCATCGCCGTCGCCCAGCTGCACATCGTCCTCGGCGGCACCCCGCAGAGCTCCGTCCTCGCCAATCTCCGGGCCCTGCCCGCCCAGCTGGCGAACGTGCACCCCGTCGCCGTGACCGTCAGCCTGCTGACCCTGACCCTGCTGCTGCTCTGGCCACGCATCCCAGGCCGGGCGGGACACCTGTTGCGCAGAATCCCGGCCGCGCTCGTCGCCGTGGCCGGCGCCACCGCGGCCGCCTCGCTCTCGGGGTTCGGCGTGCCCAAGGTCGATCTGCCCTCCTGGAGCAGCCACGCCCTCGCCGGACTGCCCGAGGGCCCTGTGCTCGGCCTGACCGCGGCCGTGCTGACCACCACGCTGGTGTGCAGCGTGCAGTCCCTGCTCGGCGCGGTCGCCGTGGACAAGCTGGTGGCCGCGAGACCCGGCCTGACCGCCCGCGTCGGACGCGCCGACCTGGACCGCGAACTGCTGGGGCAGGGCGCCGCCAACATCGTCTCCGGCACGCTCGGCGGACTGCCGGTCGCCGGTGTCGCCGTGAGAAGTTCGGCGAATGTCAACGCGGGCGCGGTGAGCCGGAACTCCACGATGCTGCACGGCGTTCTCGTAGTGATCGCCGCGCTGCTGATGGTCCCGCTCCTGGAGCTCATCCCGCTCGCCTCGCTCGCCGCCCTGGTGATGGCCGTCGGCATCCAGATGGTGTCCCTGCACCACATCCGCACGGTGACCCGCCACCGAGAAGTGCTGGTGTACGCCGTCACCACACTCGGCGTGGTGGTCCTCGGCGTCCTGGAGGGCGTGACCCTCGGGATCGCCGTGGCAGTCGCCGTCGCCATGCACCGCCTCGCCCGCACCCGCATCACCCACGAAGAGAAGGAAGGAGTCCATCACGTACACGTCCGAGGGCAGTTGACGTTCCTCGCGGTGCCGCGGCTCAGCCGTGCCCTGCATCTCGTGCCCCAAGGCGCCCCCGCCGTCGTGGAGTTGGACGGGTCCTTCATGGACCACGCGGCGTACGAGTCACTGCAGGACTGGCAGAACACACACACCGCACAGGGCGGCTCCGCCGAGGTGACCGGCCGCCGGACCGGTGTCCGACCCCTCACCGAACCCACCCCGCTCAACGAGGAGCACGGCGAGTCCTCCGTCGGCTGCCGCTGCCGTCCCTGGACGCCGTGGCGCAACCACCAGTGCGAGCGCCGGCAGTCCGCGCCGGATTCCGATCACGCCGGTGCGCCCGGCGGGCCGGGTGGGCCGGGTGGGCCCCACGGCCCCGGCGATCGGAGCGGGCACCAACTGGCGCGCGGCATCAGCGCGTTCCAGCGCAATACGGCACCGCTCGTGCGCAGTGAGCTGGCCCGGCTTGCCCGGGAGGGGCAGCGGCCGTCCCAGCTCTTCCTCACCTGCGCCGACTCGCGGCTCGTCACGTCCATGATCACCTCCAGTGGTCCCGGAGACCTGTTCGTGGTGCGCAACGTGGGGAACCTGGTGCCGCTGCCCGGCGAGGAGAGCGGCGACGACTCGGTGGCGGCCGCGATCGAGTACGCGGTGGACGTGCTGCAGGTGCGGTCCATCACGGTGTGCGGGCACTCCGGGTGCGGGGCCATGCAGGCCCTGCTCGACGCCGAGCCCGGCGGCGCCCGGACGCCGCTGAAGCGGTGGCTGCGGCACGGGCTGCCGAGCCTGGAGCGCATGGCCGACGAGAGCCGGCCGTGGGCCAGACTCGCCGGCCGGGCACCCGCGGACGCGGTGGAGCAGCTCTGTCTGACCAACGTGGTCCAGCAGTTGGAGCATCTGCGGGCGCACGAGTCGGTGGCCCGGGCGCTGCACAGACAGGAGTTGGAGCTGCACGGGATGTACTTCCACGTGGGCGAGGCGCAGGCGTACCTGCTCACCGAGGCCTCGGACCCGGGGGTGTTCGACCACGTGACGGATCACGTGGTCGACACGGAAGAGCTGCGCAGCCCGGCGTGACCGTCGCAGTCCCACCCCACCATGACGCCCCGCTCAGCGGAGACCGGACGTCTCCGCAGGGTGGGGCGGGGCGGGGATCGGATTGCACGGGGCGACCTCACCGCGGATGAAGGAGAAGCCGGTGACCGGCATGAAACTCCCGTCGGGCTGGCGCTGCCCCATCTTCACAACGGCCAGGGAGTCCCCGCGCCGCAGGTCGAACACCTGGCTGAGGCCCTCACCGGCATCGGGGCGGCCCGGGACCCCCTTCCCCCGGTCCTCGGCACACTCGTAACCGTTCGGCAGCTTGTCCACGACCACGTGGATACCGTTCGCTTCCAGCCGGTCGACGAATTCGTCCGGCAGGGTGCCGCCGAGGCCGATGTCGTTCAGGGTGACCGTCACGGTCCCGTCCGCGTGCGAGACCACCGCGTAGGCCGGGCTCTCGGCCGGGGAGCCCGGCATCAGCACCAAGGCGCCCGCGACGGCGGCGCAGGCCAGGGCGACCAGCCCGAGCCTCGGCGCCGTAAGAGCCCCCCGGGCCCCAAGTCGGCGGCGCCCGGAGGACATCGGCGCCGCCTCCGTCGTACCGTCGTCCGCGCGCAGGTCGATCTCGCGGCGCAGTTCCGCCAGCAGCCGGTCCTCGAATGTCGTCCTGGTGGTCATGCCTCTCCCCCGGTTCCTCCGGTGATGTACGACAGGGATGTGGCGCGCGGCCCGTCGGCGGGCTCGTCCGCCGCCCGGCGCAGCGACTTGCGGGCCCGGTGCAGCCGTACGCGGGCCGTGACCTGCGTGATGCCCAGTGCGGCGGCGGTCTCGGGGACCGTCAGCTGGTCGACCACGATCAGCTCCAGAACGGCTCGCTCCCCCGCGGGGAGCCGTTCCAGCGCGGCGAGGGCGCGGCGGCCAGGGGACTCCGCGTCGAGCTTGTCCTCCAGACGCGTGATGTCGTCCGGCTCCAGCAGCCGCCGCCCGGAGATGCGCCGGTCGCGGGCCGTCTCGCGGGCCACTCGGCGGTGCTCCCCCGCGACGACATTGCGGGCGATGCCGTAGAGCCAGGCCGTCTCGCTGCCCCGGCCCGGGCGGTAGGTGTGGGCGGAGTCCAGGACCGCGAGGAAGATCTCGGCGGTCAGGTCGGCGACCGTGTGCGGGTCGTCGACACGCCGGGCCACGAACGATGTCATCGCATCCACATGGCGTCGGTAGAACTCCTCGAAGAGCTCTGGGTCGCGGACCGCCGCCTGCGGTCCGCCCCGTATGCCTTCCACACGTACCTCCTTCATGTCGGTGGCGCTTCATCAGTACTTGGGCCGGAGTGTGAAAGGCGTTACAGGCACTGAACTCTGCCTGGTCGGCGTCCGTGGGTACGGATGGCGTCGGCCGCCGCGAGAGACGTACGAACAGGTCCCCCACAGGTCTAAACCAATTTTCCGTCGCCCCTTGTCAGCGGGGGCTTCGGTCTGATGAGCTGTGGCCTGGGACACAACGGACACCCTGGGAAAGGGAGATGTCGTGAGCAACGAATCCTTGGCCAACCTGCTCAAGGAAGAGCGCAGGTTCGCGCCGCCCGCGGACCTGGCAGCGAACGCCAACGTCACCGCGGAGGCGTACGAACAGGCCAAGGCTGACAGGCTCGGCTTCTGGGCCGAGCAGGCCCGGCGGCTGACCTGGGCCAAGGAACCGACCGAGACGCTGGACTGGTCGAACCCGCCGTTCGCCAAGTGGTTCAAGGACGGCGAGCTCAACGTCGCGTACAACTGCGTGGACCGGCATGTCGAGGCGGGCAACGGCGACCGTGTCGCCATCCACTTCGAGGGCGAGCCCGGCGACAGCCGTGCCCTCACCTATGCCGAGCTCAAGGACGAGGTGAGCAAGGCCGCCAACGCGCTGCTGGAGCTCGGTGTCCAGGCGGGCGACCGGGTCGCCGTCTACATGCCGATGATCCCGGAGACGGCGATCGCGATGCTGGCCTGCGCCCGGATCGGTGCCGCACACTCCGTCGTCTTCGGCGGTTTCTCCGCCGACGCCCTCGCCACGCGCATCCAGGACGCCGACGCCAAGGTCGTCATCACCTCCGACGGCGGCTACCGGCGCGGCAAGCCCTCCGCGCTCAAGCCGGCCGTCGACGAGGCGATCGGCAAGGTGGACAACGTCGACCACGTGCTGGTGGTCCGCCGTACCGGCCAGGAGGTCGCCTGGACCGAGGGCCGGGACGTGTGGTGGCACGAGATCGTCGAGCGGCAGTCGGCCGAGCACACCCCGGAGCCGTTCGACGCCGAGCACCCGCTGTTCATCCTGTACACGTCCGGTACGACGGGTAAGCCGAAGGGCATCCTGCACACCTCCGGCGGCTACCTCACCCAGACCGCGTACACCCACCACGCCGTCTTCGACCTCAAGCCGGAGACCGACGTCTACTGGTGCACGGCCGACGTCGGCTGGGTCACCGGGCACTCGTACATCGTCTACGGGCCGCTGGCCAACGGCGCGACCCAGGTCATGTACGAGGGCACCCCGGACACCCCGCACCAGGGCAGGTTCTGGGAGATCGTGCAGAAGTACGGCGTGACGATCCTGTACACGGCGCCGACGGCGATCCGTACGTTCATGAAGTGGGGCGACGACATCCCCGCGAAGTTCGACCTCTCCTCCCTCCGCGTCCTCGGCTCGGTCGGTGAGCCGATCAACCCCGAGGCCTGGATCTGGTACCGCAAGCACATCGGCGCCGACCGGACGCCGATCGTGGACACCTGGTGGCAGACCGAGACCGGCGCGATGATGATCTCGCCGCTGCCGGGCGTCACGGCGACCAAGCCGGGCTCCGCGCAGACGCCGCTGCCCGGTATCTCCGCGACCGTCGTCGACGACGAGGCGAACGAGGTGCCCAACGGCGGCGGTGGCTACCTGGTCCTGACCGAGCCGTGGCCGTCCATGCTGCGCACCATCTGGGGCGACGACCAGCGCTTCCTCGACACCTACTGGTCGCGGTTCGAGGGCAAGTACTTCGCCGGTGACGGGGCGAAGAAGGACGACGACGGCGACATCTGGCTGCTGGGCCGCGTGGACGACGTCATGCTCGTCTCCGGGCACAACATCTCCACCACCGAGGTCGAGTCCGCGCTCGTCTCCCACCCGTCGGTCGCCGAGGCGGCCGTCGTCGGCGCGGCGGACGAGACGACGGGTCAGGCGATCGTCGCCTTCGTGATCCTGCGCGGCACGGCGAACGCCGAGGACGAGGGCCTCGTCGCCGATCTCCGCAACCACGTCGGCGCCACCCTCGGCCCGATCGCCAAGCCGAAGCGGATCCTGCCGGTGGCGGAGCTGCCGAAGACCCGCTCCGGCAAGATCATGCGGCGCCTGCTGCGGGACGTCGCGGAGAACCGCCAGCTCGGCGACGTGACGACGCTGACGGACTCGACGGTCATGGACCTCATCCAGGCGAAGCTCCCGGCGGCGCCCAGCGAGGACTGAGGTTTTCCCAGCTCCCAGGGGGCGCCCGGCGCGGAAACGCACCAGGCGCCCCTTTTAGGTAAACTAAGCAAAACTGTGTGACCCTCAAGGTGTGCCGGGAAGTCTGGTCGGCAAGCAGCACTCCCCTGCCCACCGACCGGAGGTCTCCCTCGTGACCGCGCCCCGCACCACCGCCCCCCGCAAGGTTCTCGGCCGTCTGTCCCTGCCCGAGCGCACCTTCGTGGCGGATGCGCTGCGCACCGAGACCGTCGGCGGCGTACTGCTGCTCATGGCCGCGATCACGGCGCTGATCTGGGCGAACATACCCGCGCTGCACGACGGCTACGAGAGCGTCAGCCACTTCCACTTCGGCCCCGAGGCCCTCGGCCTGCATCTGTCGGTCGCGCACTGGGCCGCTGACGGGCTGCTCGCGGTGTTCTTCTTCGTCGCCGGCATCGAGCTCAAGCGTGAGCTGGTCGCCGGTGATCTCCGGGACCCCCGGGCGGCGGCGCTGCCGGTCGTCGCGGCCCTGTGCGGGATGGCCGTACCGGCGCTCGTCTACACCCTCACCAACCTGAGCGGCGGCGGCTCGCTCCAGGGCTGGGCGGTTCCCACCGCCACCGACATCGCGTTCGCGCTGGCGGTGCTCGCCGTCATCGGTACGTCACTGCCGAGCGCCCTGCGGGCCTTCCTGCTCACCCTCGCGGTCGTCGACGACCTCTTCGCGATCCTGATCATCGCGGTCTTCTTCACGAACACCATCAATTTCGCCGCGCTGGGCGGCGCCGTCGTGGGCCTCGCCGTCTTCTGGCTGCTGCTGCGGAAGGGCGTGCGCGGGTGGTACGTGTACGTCCCGCTTGCGCTCGTCATCTGGGCGCTGATGTACAACAGCGGCGTCCACGCGACGATCGCGGGCGTGGCGATGGGCCTGATGCTGCGCTGCCACCGCCACGAGGGCGAGGCGCACTCCCCGGGCGAGCACATCGAGCATCTCGTACGGCCCCTGTCGGCGGGCCTCGCCGTCCCCCTCTTCGCCCTGTTCAGCGCCGGTGTCGCCATCTCGGGCGGCGCGCTCGGGGACGTGTTCACCAAGCCGGAGACACTGGGCGTGGTCCTCGGGCTCGTCGTCGGCAAGGCGCTCGGGATCTTCGGCGGTACGTGGCTGACGGCCCGTTTCACCCGGGCCTCGCTCAGCGACGACCTCGCCTGGGCCGACGTGTTCGCGGTGGCGACGCTGGCCGGTATCGGCTTCACCGTGTCGCTGCTGATCGGCGAACTCGCCTTCGACGGGGACGCCGTACTGACGGACGAGGTCAAGGCCGCCGTGCTGACGGGCTCCCTCATCGCGGCGGCCCTGGCGACGGTGCTGCTGAAGATCCGGAACTCCAAGTACCGCAGGCTGTGCGAGGCCGAGGAGCGCGACGAGGACCTCGACGGCATCCCGGACATCTACGAGGAGGACGACCCGGCGTACCACCTGCGGATGGCCGCGATCTACGAGAACAAGGCCGCCGAGCACCGCCGGACCGCCGAACTGAAGGCCGCCGAACGACGCGCGCTTGCCGAAGTGCAGGGCGGGGCAGGCGACGAGGACGACCGTCCGGCATGATCTGACTTGACGGTACAAAAAGAGAGTGAGGGAGACCGCGATGAGCGCACCCGACGGCAGCCCGGTCGGCGCCGAACGCAGCATCGGCCAGCTGTTCGCCTCCGCGACGACCGAGATGTCGGCGCTGGTGCATGACGAGATCGCGCTGGCCAAGGCGCAGCTCAAGCAGGACGTCAAGCGCGGTGCGACGAGCGGCGGCGCGTTCACCGCGGCCGGCGCGGTCCTGGTGTTCTCCCTGCCGATGCTCAACTTCGCGCTGGCGTACGGCATCCGGACCTGGAGCGACTGGAACCTCGCGATCTGCTTCCTGCTGTCCTTCGCGGCGAACGTGCTGGTCGCGGTCGCCCTCGCGCTGATCGGCACGGTCTTCGCGAAGAAGGCGAAGAAGGGCAAGGGCCCACAGAAGGTCGCGGCGTCGATGAAGGAGACCGCAGGGGTCCTGCAGAAGGCCAAGCCGCACCCGCGGCCGGAGCTTCCGGAAACCCCGGCGCTCGAGGACCGGGCCCCCGCGGCCATCGAGGCTGTGGCACGCTCGTCCTCATGACGGGCTCCTCCACCCCTGCGGGGCAATCACCTTGGGCGCAACCCACCTCGGTCGTACGACCGGACGCCCTGCCCGACGGGACCAAGGTGATCCACCGGGACGTGGCCGCCAACGGCGCCCGTTTCCACATCGCCGAGGCCGGCGACGGGCCGATGGTGCTGCTGCTGCACGGCTTCCCGCAGTTCTGGTGGACGTGGCGGCACCAGCTGACCGCTCTTTCTGAGGCGGGCTTCCGGGCCGTCGCCATGGACCTGCGCGGTGTCGGCGGCAGCGACCGCACTCCACGCGGCTACGACCCCGCGAACCTCGCCCTCGACATCACCGGTGTGATCCGCTCCCTGGGCGAGCCGGACGCCGCGCTGGTCGGCCACGACCTGGGCGGATATCTGGCGTGGACGGCGGCCGTGATGCGCCCCAAGCTGGTCCGGCGGCTCGCGGTCGCCTCGATGCCGCATCCCCGGCGCTGGCGCTCGGCGATGCTCTCGGACGTCAAGCAGACCCGCGCGGGCTCCTACATCTGGGGGTTCCAGCGCCCCTGGATCCCGGAGCGGCAGCTCACCGCGGACGACGGTGCGCTCGTCGGCGAGCTGATGCGGGAGTGGTCCGGGCCGAACCTGCCGGACGACGAGGCGGTTCAGACGTACCGCCGCGCGATGTGCATCCCGTCGACGGCGCACTGCTCGGTCGAGCCGTACCGCTGGATGGTCCGCTCCATGGCCCGCCCGGACGGCATCCAGTTCAACCGCCGTATGAAGCGCCCCCTGAGGGTCCCGACCCTCCATCTGCACGGCTCACTCGACCCGGTGATGCGCACGCGGAGCGCGGCCGGATCCGGCGAGTACGTCGAAGCGCCGTACCGCTGGCGGCTGTTCGACGGGCTGGGGCACTTTCCGCACGAGGAGGATCCGGTCGCCTTCTCAACCGAGTTGGTCAACTGGCTCAAGGATCCCGAACCGGACCGGTGAGACGCGCACTTTCCGTGCAGAACCGGTCAATTGACCGAAAGACCCCGAGCCCGATCGGTGACCGAGCCGATGCGCCCGGTATCCGGATCTGAACATGTGTCCTACGAACAGCCAATTGCCCGGCGCATAGGCCAATTGGGCGCCCAGGGGGCGGTTATCGACCTTGGGGCAGGGGCAGACGTCGGGGTATGGGCTGGACGCACGACTACAGTGACGCAGCACGCAATCGCCGCTCGGCCAGTGGCCTGAGCTCCCACCAGCGAGGCGGTGCACCGCAGATGGCGGGCACGGACCTCAGGGTGGGCATTCCGCGCATTCTGCGCCGCCGGGCCCGCTGGGTCTCGGTACGCCTGCGCCATCCCCGAGGCTGACCCGCCTCTTTTTCCCGGAACGGCGGCTCACAGCGCGCAGCTGTCGCTGTCCACCTGCTGGTTCGCGGTACGCCCCTTGGTGATGTCCTCCTGGATCTCGTCCGCGGTGAGGGCGTACCCCGTCTCGGCGTCGTCGAGGGACTTCGCGAACACCACGCCGTACACATTGCCCTTGGGCGTGAGCAGCGGGCCGCCGGAGTTGCCCTGGCGGACGGTCGTGTACAGCGAGTAGACGTCCCGGCGGACAGTGCCGCGGTGGTAGATGTCCGGGCCGTTGGCCGGGAGGCGGCCACGCACGCGTGCGGCACGGACGTCGTACGACCCGTTCTCCGGGAAGCCCGCGATGATCGCGTCGTCGCCGCTGCGGGCGTCCGTGGTCGTGAACTGCAGGGCGGGCGCCTTGAGATCGGGTACGTCGAGTACGGCGATGTCGCGGTGCCAGTCGTAGAGGACGACCGTCGCGTCGTACTTCCTGCCCTCGCCGCCTATCTGGACGGTGGGTTCGTCGACGCCTCCGACCACGTGCGCGTTGGTCATGACGCGGCGGTCGCCGAAGACGAAGCCGCTGCCTTCCAGGACCTTGCCGCAGCTCTGCGCGGTGCCCATGACCTTGACGATGGAGCGCTTCGCGCGCGTGACCACGGGACTGTTCGCGAGGGCCGGGTCGGGGGGACGGACGTCGTTGATCGGCTCGTTCGAGAACGGGCTGAAGACCTGCGGGAAGCCGTTCTGCGCGAGGACCGAGGAGAAGTCCGCGAACCAGGTGTCGGCCTGGTCGGGCAGGGCCCGGGCGACACCGAGGAGCACCTTGGAGCCGCGGACCTCCTTGCCGAGGGTCGGCAGGGTCGTGCCGGCCAGGGCCGAGCCGATCAGCCAGGCCACGAGGAGCATCGCCACGACGTTGACGAGGGCGCCGCCGGTCGCGTCCAGGGCGCGGGCCGGGGACCAGGTGATGTAGCGGCGCAGCTTGTTGCCGAGATGGGTGGTCAGGGCCTGGCCGACGGAGGCGCAGACGATGACGACGACCACCGCGACGACGGCGGCCGTCGTGCTCACCTCGGCGTTGTCGGTCAGTGCGTCCCAGATGACGGGCAGGACGTAGACGGCGACGAGGCCGCCGCCCAGGAAGCCGATCACCGACAGGATGCCGACGACGAAGCCCTGGCGGTAACCCACGATCGCGAACCACACGGCGGCGACCAGCAACAGGATGTCCAGCACGTTCACCGGTTCGAGCCTCGCCTCATCACTCTGCGGTCACCTCAGGTCGGCCGGGGGCCGGCCCGCCACGCAGCGACGACCGATCACAGTGTCCCCCGGAAAGACACAGCACGGCAGACACCCTGTCATGACCGCCAGTCGAGCGGGACCTGCTTCTCCCGGTCCCAGGGCCGCTCCCAGCCCGCGTAGTGGAACAGACGGTCGATGATTCCGGCCGTGAAGCCCCAGACCAGGGCCGATTCGACCAGAAATGCCGGACCTCGGTGGCCGCTGGGGTGGACGGTGGTGGCCCGGTTGTCCGGATCCGTGAGATCCGCCACGGGGACGGTGAACACCCGGGCCGTCTCGTTCGGATCGACGACCCCGACCGGGCTCGGCTCACGCCACCAGCCCAGCACGGGGGTCACCACGAAGCCGCTGACCGGGATGTAAAGCCGGGGCAGCACGCCGAAGAGCTGCACGCCGGAGGGGTCGAGCCCGGTCTCCTCCTCGGCCTCGCGGAGAGCGGCCCGCAGCGGCCCGTCGGCCTTCGGGTCGCCGTCCTCGGGGTCGAGGGCGCCGCCGGGGAAGGACGGCTGCCCGGCGTGCGACCTGAGCGAACTCGCCCGCTCCATCAGCAGCAGCTCGGGGCCGCGCTCGCCCTCGCCGAACAGGATCAGTACGGCGGACTGCCGCCCCGCCCCGTTCTCCGGTGGCAGGAAGCGGCTCAGCTGCAGCGGCTGCACCGTCTCCACGGCCCGGACCACCGGGTCCAGCCACTCGGGCAGCCCCTCCTTGCTGAGCACCACCGGACCACCCTGCGTATTGCTCGCATTACTCGCGCGCGTCATCGCCACCCCCGTCCTGCCGAGTCCAACGCCCCGAAGGCCCGAGATCGTTCCTGAGCCCGCCCCGTCCGGTCCGGGACTCTGCCGTGCCGCCCGTCATCCGGCCCCCAGCGGCGGCGCCGGCTTGCCGCCCGCGTCCAGGTACGACTGCGGGGGCTTGAGGCGCTGACCGGGGAAGCCGCCCTTCTCGTACTTGAGCAGCTTCTTCGCCTTCTCCGGATCCGTCTCGCCCTCGCCGTACGCCGGGCAGAGCGGAGCGATGGGGCAGGCGCCGCAGGCGGGCTTGCGGGCGTGGCAGATGCGGCGGCCGTGGAAGATCACGTGGTGCGAGAGCATCGTCCAGTCGCTCTTGGGGAAGAGCCCGCCGACGGCGGCCTCGATCTTGTCCGGGTCGGTCTCCTCCGTCCACTGCCAGCGCCGCACCAGTCGCTGGAAGTGCGTGTCCACGGTGATGCCGGGCCGTCCGAAGGCGTTCCCGAGCACGACGAAGGCGGTCTTGCGGCCCACACCGGGCAGCTTGACCAGGTCTTCGAGGCGGCCGGGGACCTCTCCGCCGAACTGCTCCACCAACGCCTTCGACAGCCCCATGACGGACTTGGTCTTGGCCCGGAAGAACCCGGTCGGACGGAGGATCTCCTCGACCTCCTCGGGGTTCGCGGCGGCCAGGTCCTCCGGGGTCGGGTACTTGGCGAACAGACCGGGGGTCGTCTGGTTGACCCTGAGGTCGGTGGTCTGGGCGGACAGGACGGTGGCTACCACGAGCTGGAAGGGGTTCCCGAAGTCCAGCTCCGGGTGGGCGTACGGATACACCTCGGCGAGCTCGCGGTCGATACGGCGGGCACGGCGGACCAGGGCGGTGCGCGACTCGTTCTTCGGCGGCTTGGCGACGGCCTTCGCGGGAGGGGCGCCCTCGACCGCGGCGGACGCCTTCTTGGGCGCGACGGCGGCTTTCTTGACGGCCTCAGTCTTTTTCACAGCGGCCTTTTTCACCGCGGTCTTCTTCGCGGCAGCCTTCTTCGCGGCTGTCTTCTTCACCGGAGCGCTTTTCGTCACTTTTGCCGGTTTCTTTCCTCCGCCGGAGTTCTGTTCGCCCACAGCGGAATCACGACGTACAACCACCCGCCCAGCCCCCTTGGCCTGTGCTCTCACCGGCGATTTGGACACCCGGCCAGCCTAAAGCCCGGCACTGACATCCGCCCCGGCCCCGGGAGATCGGCCCCCAATTGGACCCCTGCCGCTTACCTCGGGACAGGTGTGCGGCATCCTTGTGACAGATCACACTGTTTGGACCGTCCGGCAAAACGGGGAACACGGTCCCCTGGTACCAAGGGGGAGCAAGATCCCCTGAGCAGGTCGACAAGGAGAGAACTCGTGGACGACGTTCTGCGGCGGAACCCGCTCTTCGCGGCGCTCGACGACGAGCAGGCCGCGGAGCTCCGCGCCTCCATGAGCGAGGTGACCCTCGCGCGCGGCGACGCGCTCTTCCACGAGGGCGACCCCGGTGACCGGCTTTACGTCGTCACCGAGGGCAAGGTGAAGCTCCACCGCACCTCCCCCGACGGCCGCGAGAACATGCTCGCCGTCGTCGGCCCCAGCGAGCTGATCGGCGAGCTGTCGCTCTTCGACCCGGGCCCGCGCACCGCCACGGCCACCGCCCTGACCGAGGTCAAGATGCTCGGTCTCGGCCACGGCGATCTGCAGCCCTGGCTGAGCGCCCGCCCCGAGGTGGCCGGCGCCCTGCTGCGCGCCGTCGCCCGTCGGCTGCGCAAGACGAACGACGCGATGTCCGACCTGGTCTTCTCCGACGTTCCCGGCCGCGTCGCCCGGGCGCTGCTGGACCTCTCGCGCCGCTTCGGCGTGCAGTCCGAGGAGGGCATCCACGTCGTCCACGACCTGACGCAGGAGGAGCTGGCCCAGCTGGTCGGCGCCTCGCGCGAGACGGTCAACAAGGCGCTGGCCGACTTCGCACAGCGTGGGTGGCTCCGCCTGGAGGCGCGGGCGGTCATCCTGCTGGACGTGGAGCGGCTCGCAAAGCGCTCGCGGTGACCGTCCCTGGGGGCTGCCGCCCCCAGACCCCCGCTTCGGCCTGAACGGCCTCGTCCGCAAACGCCGGACGGGCTGGTGTAGTGACCCCATGGCCGAAAACGCGACCTCCAGAGGCCTCGACGCCCAGGGCTGCATCGAGCGCGAAGGATCCCTCGCGCGCGTGCCGCACGCCTTCCGGCCCGTCGTGGCCGCCGCGCGCGACCGGCTGCTCGAAGCATTCGGGGCGCGGCTGGACAGCGCGTACCTCTACGGGTCCGTTCCGCGCGGGACCGCGCGCGTGGGGCGCAGTGATCTGGATCTGCTGATCGCGCTGCGGGAGGAACCCACGGACCCGGACCGGGAGGCCACCCGGGCACTCGGTGAGGCCGTCGACAAGGAGTTCCCGCAGATCGACGGGGTCGGCACGCTGCTGTACAGCCGGGCCCGGCTGCTGAGCGAGCCGGAGACGTACGACCTGGGCTGGTTTCTCGCCTGCCTGTGCACGCCGCTGCTCGGTGAGGACCTCGCCGAGTACCTGCCGCGCTACCGCCCCGACTCCCTGCTCGCCCGCGAGACCAACGGGGACCTGGCCCTGCTGCTGCCCCGCTGGCGGCAGCGGATCGCGGCCGCCGAGGACACCGACGAGGCCCGGCGGCCGCTTGTGCGGTTCATGTCGCGTCACCTCGTCCGCACCGGATTCACGCTTGTGATGCCCCGCTGGAACGGCTGGACCAGCGACCTCACGGAGATGGCCGAGGCCTTCGGCACGTACTACCCGGAGCGGGCCGAGCAGCTGCGCGCGGCGGCCGTCCTCGGGTACGAGCCCCATGGCGATCCCGCCGTACTGCACTCGTACGTCGACGACCTCGGGCCCTGGCTCGCCGAGGAGTACGCGCGCGTGCACGGCATCAAGGCGCCGCGCCCGGACTAGATGAGCCCGTGCTCCTCCAGGTAGTCCATCTGTGCCCGCACCGACAGCTCCGCCGCCGGCCACAGGGACCGGTCCACGTCCGCGTACACGTGCGCGACGACCTCGGACGGCGTGCGGTAGCCGTCCTCGACCGCCGTCTCGACCTGGGCGAGGCGGTGGGCGCGGTGGGCCAGGTAGAACTCGACGGCTCCCTGGGCGTCCTCCAGGACGGGGCCATGGCCCGGCAGCACCGTGTGGACGCCGTCGTCGACCGTCAGCGACCGCAGCCGCCGTAGCGAGTCCAGATAGTCGCCCAGGCGGCCATCGGGGTGCGCAACGACCGTCGTGCCGCGGCCCAGGACGGTGTCGCCCGTCAGGACCGCCTGATCGGCCGGGAGATGGAAGCAGAGGGAGTCCGAGGTGTGACCCGGGGTCGGCACGACCCTCAGCTCCAGACCGCCGACCGTGACGACGTCCCCGGCGGCTAGCCCCTCGTCGCCCAGCCGCAGCGCCGGGTCCAGGGCCCGCACCTTCGTGCCGGTCAGCCCGGCGAAGCGGGCGGCGCCCTCCGCGTGGTCCGGGTGGCCGTGGGTCAGCAGGGTGAGCGCGATGCGCTTGCCGGCCTTCTCGGCCGTGTCCACGACGGTGCGCAGGTGGCCTTCGTCCAGGGGGCCGGGGTCGACGACGACGGCCAGGTCGGAGTCGGGCTCGGAGACGATCCAGGTGTTCGTGCCGTCGAGGGTCATCGCCGAGGCGTTGGGCGCCAGGACGTTGACGGCCCGGACGGTGGCGGGGCCGGTGAGAACCCCGCCCCGCGGCTGGCCGGGAAGGGCTGCTGCGTCGGTCATGCGGTGTTCTCTTCCGTCGGCGTCGTCGGGCGGTCGAGTCGTCGGTCGGAGGCCGGCACACGAGAGATCGCGCCCCCGCCGCGCGACCGGCCCGGAAGGGCTGCTGCGTCCGTCATGCGGAGGCTCCACCGGTAGGAAGGTCGGTCGGACTGTCGGTCGGACGATCGGTCGGGATGTGCTTGGTGAACTCGTCGTGGCCGGGCCAGTACAGCTCGATCTCGCCTTCCTTCAGCCGGGCCTGCGCGAGGACGGGCGTGAGGTCTCGGCCAGGGGCCGCGGCGAGCGCGTCGGCGGCCGTGGCACAGGAGACCAGCTGGCGCAGGGTCGCAATGGTGGGCGGCATCATCGTCAGCTCGCCCTTGTCGTACGAGGCTGCCGCGTCCCCGGGGCGGATCCACACCGTGCGGTCGGCCTCCGTGGAGGCGTTGCGGGTGCGCTGGCCGTGCGGGAGGGCGGCCACGAAGAACCAGGTGTCGTAGCGCCGGGATTCGAACTCCGGGGTGATCCAGCGGGTCCAGGCGCCGAGGAGATCCGAGCGCAGGACCAGGCCGCGGCGGTCCAGGAACTCCGCGAAGGAGTACTCACGGGCGGCCACGGCCGCACGGTCGGCCTCCCAGTCCTCGCCCGTGGTGTCACCGACCACGGAGTCCGCGGACGGTCCGGCGAGCAGGACGCCCGCCTCCTCGTACGTCTCGCGCACGGCCGCGCAGACGATCGCCTGGGCCGCACTCTCGTCGACGCCGAACCGCTCCGCCCACCACGCGCGCGTGGGGCCCGCCCAGCGGACGTGGTGCTCGTCGTCGCGGGGGTCGACGCCGCCGCCCGGATATGCGTACGCGCCTCCGGCGAAGGCCATGGAGGCGCGTCTGCGCAGCATGTGCACGGCGGGGCCGCGGTCGGTGTCCTTCAGGAGCATGACGGTGGCCGCGCGCTTCGGAACGACCGGGGTGAGCGTGCCGTCCGCGAGCCCGCGGATGCGTTCCGGCCAGTCCTCGGGAAACCACTGCCCATTCGCCATGGGCGGAGGCTATCCCGTGGTGCGCGAATGTTCGAGAGGTCCCCGAGGTCAGAGCGCCGCTACGGGACGAGCTCGACCTGGATCTCGACCTCGACCGGTGCGTCGAGCGGCAGCACCGCCACGCCGACGGCACTGCGCGCGTGCACGCCCTTGTCGCCGAGCACCTCGCCGAGCAGTTCGCTGGCACCGTTCACCACGCCGGGCTGACCGGTGAAGTCCGAGGCCGAGGCGACGAAGCCCACGACCTTCACCACGCGCGCGATGCGGTCCAGGTCGCCGGTGACGGACTTCACGGCGGCCAGGGCGTTCAGCGCGCAGGTGCGGGCGAGCTCCTTGGCCTCCTCGGGCGTGACCTCCGCGCCGACCTTGCCGGTGACGGGCAGCTTGCCCTCCACCATCGGGAGCTGTCCGGCCGTGTACACGTAGGAGCCGGACTGCACGGCCGGCTGGTACGCGGCCAGCGGCGGCACGACCTCGGGCAGGGTCAGGCCGAGCTCGGCCAGCTTCGCCTCAACGGCGCTCATGCCTTCTCCCGCTTCAGGTAGGCCACCAGCTGCTCGGGGTTGTTCGGCCCGGGCACGACCTGGACGAGCTCCCAGCCGTCCTCGCCCCAGGTGTCCAGAATCTGCTTCGTTGCGTGGACGAGCAGTGGCACAGTCGCGTATTCCCACTTGGTCATGTGGCCGACTTTAGCCGCTGCCCGCCCACCGCCTGCCGTCGCGTTGTCCACAGGCTGTCGCGTGGTTGGCGCACGGACTGGTTAGGCTCGAAGGCGTGAGCAGGCTCCAGGTCGTCAGCGGCAAGGGCGGGACCGGAAAGACGACGGTCGCCGCCGCCCTCGCGCTGGCCCTCGCGACCGAGGGGAAGCGGACGCTTCTCGTCGAGGTCGAGGGGCGCCAGGGCATCGCGCAGCTCTTCGAGACGGAAGCGCTGCCCTACGAGGAGCGGAAGATCGCCGTCGCTCCAGGGGGCGGGGAGGTGTACGCCCTCGCCATCGACCCCGAACTGGCCCTTCTGGACTATCTCCAGATGTTCTACAAGCTGGGGGGCGCAGGCAGAGCCCTGAAGAAGCTCGGCGCGATCGACTTCGCCACCACCATCGCGCCGGGTCTCAGGGACGTGCTCCTGACCGGCAAGGCGTGCGAAGCGGTTCGGCGCAAGGACAAGGCCGGGCGGTTCGCGTACGACTACGTCGTCATGGACGCGCCGCCCACCGGCCGCATCACCCGCTTCCTGAACGTGAACGACGAGGTGGCGGGCCTCGCCAAGATCGGCCCGATACACAATCAGGCGCAGGCCGTGATGCGGGTGCTGAAGTCGCCGGAAACGGCCGTGCACCTGGTGACGCTGCTGGAGGAGATGCCCGTCCAGGAGACCGCGGACGGGATCGCCGAACTGCGCGCCGCGAAGCTGCCGGTGGGCCGGATCATCGTGAACATGGTGCGGCCCGAGGTGTTGGACGCGGAGGATCTGGAACTCGTACGCAGCGTGCCGCGTTCTTCTGTTGCCAGGTCGCTGTCGTCGGCGGGACTCGGCGGTGCGCGCCGCGGTGGGAACGCGGAGAAGCTGGTGGACCCGCTGCTGCAGCAGGCCGACGAGTACGCCGAGCGGTACGCGCTGGAGCACGAACAGCGGGCGGTGCTGGCCGAGCAGGGCCTGCCGCTGCACGAACTGCCGCTGCTCGCCGAGGGCATGGACCTGGCGGGGCTGTACGAACTGGCCACCGAGCTGCGGGAGCAGGGCCTGTCATGAGCCGGGGCACGCGGAGCACGAGCCGTCAGCAGCACAAGCAGCAGAAGCAGGGGATGTCATGAGTCCGGAGCCGGCCCACACACAGGACACCGCCCGCCACCACCTGGCCCCCGCGCGTGTGCTCGACGTCGACCCGCTGCTCGACGACCCCGAGACGCGGATCGTGGTGTGCTGCGGCTCGGGCGGGGTGGGAAAGACCACGACCGCGGCCGCCCTCGGCCTCAGGGCCGCCGAGCGCGGGCGCAAGGTGGTCGTGCTGACCATCGACCCGGCGCGCCGGCTCGCCCAGTCCATGGGCATCGACTCGCTCGACAACACCCCGCGCCGGGTGAAGGGCGTCGACGGGGACGGCGAGCTGCACGCCATGATGCTCGACATGAAGCGCACCTTCGACGAGATCGTCGAGGCGCACGCGGACGGCGAGCGGGCCGCCGCGATCCTGAACAACCCCTTCTACCAGTCGCTCTCTGCGGGCTTCGCGGGCACGCAGGAGTACATGGCGATGGAGAAGCTCGGGCAGCTGCGCGCCAGGGACGAGTGGGACCTGATCGTCGTCGACACCCCGCCGTCCCGCTCGGCGCTCGACTTCCTGGACGCGCCCAAGCGGCTCGGCTCGTTCCTGGACGGCCGGCTGATCCGGCTGCTCACCGCCCCGGCCAAGCTCGGCGGGCGGGCGGGCATGAAGTTCCTGAACGTCGGGATGTCGATGATGACCGGCACCCTCGGCAAGCTGCTGGGCGGTCAACTCCTCAAGGACGTCCAGACGTTCGTGGCCGCGATGGACACGACCTTCGGCGGGTTCCGCACGCGCGCGGATGCGACGTACCGGCTGCTGCAGGCGCCCGGGACGGCGTTCCTCGTGGTGGCGGCGCCGGAGCGGGACGCGCTGCGGGAGGCCGCGTACTTCGTGGAGCGGCTGGCCGCCGAGGACATGCCGCTGGCCGGTCTGGTGCTCAACCGGGTCCACGGCAGCGGCGCCGCCCGGCTGTCGGCCGAGCGGGCGCTCGCCGCCGCGGAAAATCTTGTGGAGCCTCGCATTGTCGATCAGGACGGCGGGAAAGCTGGACTTCGTAACTCTCCCGACACGTACGGCAGTTCAGACTCCCCCGCTTCCGAATCCCCTGCTGACGGGTCCGCAGAGCCTCCCGCGTCCGAGAACCACTCCCCCGGTCCGGATCAGGAGGACGAGGGCGCCCAGGGCGTCGAGCGGCTCACCGCAGGCCTGCTGAGGTTGCACGCCGAACGTATGCAGCTGCTCTCCCGCGAGCAGCGCACGCGTGACCGCTTCACCGCGCTCCACCCCGAGGTGGCGGTGGCCGAAGTGGCCGCGCTGCCCGGCGATGTGCACGACCTCGCAGGGCTCAGGGACATCGGGGACCGGCTCGCGGCCAACCGGCCGGAGCTGCCCGAGGCTGCCGTCGACTGAGCCGAGGGGTGCCCTCAGCTCACCGCCGCGTAGTTCTCGTACATCTCGTCGTCGTCGAGCGGCAGGATCCCCACGCCGCGTTCGTACTCCAGACGAGCCGTCTCAAGAAGCCGGCGCCAGGAGGTGACGGTGGGTCGCCTGCGCAGCAGTGCGCGACGCTCCCGCTCCGTCATGCCTCCCCACACGCCGAACTCGACGCGGTTGTCGAGCGCATCGGCCAGGCATTCCGTGCGTACCGGACATCCGGTGCACACTGCCTTGGCCCTGTTCTGCGCTGCTCCCTGAACGAACAGTTCATCCGGATCGGTAGTGCGACAGGCGGCCTGCGCACTCCAGTCGGTTACCCAGCCCATACCGGCGCCGTCCTCTCCCGAATCGAGGCTCCCCCACGGCGGCAGCGGCATATTCACCGCCGCCAGTTGAGGACGTTACGGAAGGTGGGCACAGCGCAACACCCCCTTCGGGCCCAATCTTGAATGGCCCGAACGGACTATGCGTAAGCGGCAGATCACCCGGGGGAGTGAGCTGGTGACATACGTGACCTTCCCGGCAAAACGGGACGGTTCAGTTGAGTCACAACGGACGCCAAGTGACACACAAGGCGGATTCGGACACGTCCCCATCAAAAAAGTTGGGGAACCTCCGGAACGATTCGGGGTCGCCGGACGTATTGATACGTGGCCCTACTGCTGTGACAGTTGAGAGCAGCTTAGGCCAAGGCATATACGTGTGTCCGGCGAATGAGAACGTAGGCTGCCCTCATGCCAAAGAAGCGCTCGGGCGGTGGCCTGTCCCCCACGCAGCAGGCCGCCAAGTTCCTCGGTGTCAGTGTGCTCGCGGGGGCCGTCCTGGCCGGTATCGCGCTGCCTGCCGTCGGCGCGCTGGGACTTGCCGCCAAGGGTTCGGTGGAGAGTTTCGACGAGCTGCCCGCCAACCTCAAGACGCCACCCCTGAGCCAGCGCACCACGATCCTCGACGCCGACGGCGGCCAGATCGCCACGGTCTACTCGCGCGACCGTACGGTGGTCCCCCTCAAGGACATGTCCCCGTACATGCAGAAGGCGATCGTCGCGATCGAGGACTCGCGCTACTACCAGCACGGCGCGGTCGACCTGAAGGGCATCCTGCGCGCGCTCAACAAGAACGTGCAGAGCAGCGGGGTCGCCCAGGGCGCCTCCACGCTCACGCAGCAGCTCGTGAAGAACGTCGCCATCGAGGAGGCCGGCGACGACCCGACGAAGGTCGCGCAGGCCACACAGCAGACACTCGGCCGCAAGATAAGGGAGCTGAAGTACGCGATCCAGCTCGAGGAAGAGCTCGGCAAGAAGAAGATCCTCGAGAACTACCTGAACATCACGTTCTTCGGCGAGCAGGCCTACGGCGTCGAGGCCGCCTCCCAGCGCTACTTCTCCAAGCACGCCAAGGACCTGAACGTCCAGGAGTCGGCGCTCCTCGCGGGCATCGTCCAGTCACCCAGCCGGTACGACCCGGTCAACGACTCCACGGAGGCCACCAGGCGCCGCAACGTCGTCCTGCAGCGCATGGCCGACATGGGCGACATCTCGCAGGCGGAGGCCGACAAGGCCAAGAAGACGCCGCTGGGCCTCAACCCCAGCCAGCCGAAGAACGGCTGCATCACCGCGGTCAAGGGCGCCGGCTTCTTCTGCGATTACGTGCGCGAGGTGTTTCTCACCAACCCGATGTTCGGCAAGACCAAGGAGGCCCGGGCGAAGGTCTGGAACCAGGGCGGTCTGACGATCCGTACGACGCTCGACCCGCAGTCCCAGTCCTCGGTCCAGGCGTCCATCAAGGAGCACGTCTACAAGACCGACGACGTGGCCACCGCCGCGACGATCGTCGAGCCCGGCACCGGCAAGATCCTCGCGATGGGCCAGTCCCGTCCCTACGGCTTCGGCAAGCACGAGACGCAGATCGACCTGTCGGTGAACTCGGACATGGGCGGCGGTGCGGGCTACCAGCCCGGTTCGACGTTCAAGCCGATCGTGGCCGCGGCCGCCATAGAGGGCGGCACACCGGCGACGCAGACGTACTCCTCGCCGTACGAGATGGACTACCCGGCCCCGGTCCCGGCCTGCGACGGCAAGACCTGGAACGAGAAGGGCGTCAAGCTCACCAACGAGAACATCGAGGAGCACGGCCCGTACTCGATGAAGGAGGCGACCGCCAAGTCGGTCAACACCTACTACGTGCAGCTGATCAGCGACATCGGCATCTGCCCGGTGACGACGATGGCGCAGAAGATGGGCGTCCAGCGGGCCGATGGCAAGAAGATCCAGCAGGCCCCGTCCATCGCCCTCGGCACGCAGGAGATGTCCCCGCTGACGATGGCGAACGCGTACGCCACCTTCGCCTCGCGCGGCATGTACTGCACGCCGGTCGCCATCGAGTCCATCACGCAGACCGTCGGCAGCCAGAAGAAGTCCCTCCAGGTGCCGAAGTCGACCTGCACGCGCGCGATGTCGCAGAAGACCGCCGACACCGTGACCACACTCCTCAAGGGCGTGGTCGAGGACGGTACGGGCCAGGAGGCGGGCCTCGACAACCGCCCGAGCGCCGGCAAGACCGGTACGACGGACAACCGGTACGCGGCCTGGTTCGTGGGCTACACCCCGAACATGGCGGGCGCGGTCTGGGTCGGCGACCCGGCCCACAAGCGCCAGATGAAGGACATCACCATCGGCGGCGTCTGGAACGAGAAGGTGTACGGCGGCAAGGTCCCCGGCCCGATCTGGCGCGACATGATGACCGGCGCCCTGGACGGCAGGGCGGTGGAGGACTTCAACCTCGTCAACATCCCCGACGCCAACAAGGGCAAGGGGAAGGGCCATGACGACGGGAACAACGGTGACAACGGCGGCACCACCGACGGCGGCCTCATCGGCGGCCTGACCGGCGGCGCCACGGACGGGGGCACGAACGGGGGCACCACCTTCCCGACGCCCACCTTCTCCATCCCGGACAACCTGTTCCAGGGCACGAGCAACGGGAACGGGAACGGGGGGCGGCACGGCTGACGCGCAGGCCCGGGCCGGGGCGGCCCGGGCCTGACAGGCGTTTCCCGTCGGCGCGCCCCGCGCCGTTCAGCCCGCGAGCAGCTTCTTCACCGCAGCGGCGACCCTGCCGCCCTCAGCCAGGCCCGCGACCTTCGGGTTCACGATCTTCATGACGGCGCCCATGGCACGCGGGCCCTCGGCGCCGGCGGCCTTGGCCTCCTCGACGGCCGCGGCGACGATCCCGTCCAGCTCCTCGTCGCTGAGCTGCTTGGGCAGGTACTCGGCGAGCACCTCGCCCTCCGCCTTCTCCCGCTCGGCGCTCTCGGCCCGGCCACCCTGCGCGAAGGCATCGGCCGCCTCCCGGCGCTTCTTCGCCTCCTTGGTGATCACCTTCAGCACCTCGTCGTCGGAGAGCTCGCGCTTCTCCTTGCCCGCGACCTCCTCCTTGGTGATCGCGGTGAGCGTCAGCCGGAGCGTCGAGGAGCGGAGCTCGTTGCGCTCCTTGATCGCGGCGTTGAGGTCTTCCTGCAGCTTCGACTTGAGCGTGGTGGTCATGGATTTGATTGTCGCAGGTGTGGAACGTCCGACGCCCGCTCATTTAAAGGGCGGTGAGACCCGGGCCGCCAAGGGGCAGCGCGACTCGAGGGGTCTTCCGGGTCTGACACGATGGATGTATGCGCGCTCGATACGGAGTACCTCTGGGGATCGCGGCGGCCGGTGCCGCCGGTGTTGTGTACGCGGCGGGATTCGAGGCCCGCTCCTTCCGGCTGCGACGGGTGACGGTTCCCGTCCTGCCAGCCGGCATGCGTCCCCTTCGTGTCCTCCAGGTCTCCGACATCCACATGGTCGGCGGCCAGCGCAAGAAGCAGCGCTGGCTGCGCTCCCTGGCCGGCCTGCGCCCCGACCTCGTGATCAACACGGGCGACAACCTGTCCGACCCGGAGGGCGTTCCCGAGGTCCTGGACGCCCTCGGCCCCCTGATGGACTTCCCTGGGGCGTACGTCTTCGGCTCCAACGACTACTACGGCCCGAGGCCCCGCAACCCCGCCCGCTACCTGCTGGAGAAGGTCCAGGGCCGCCACGGCCTGAACGGCAACCCTCCGGTCGTCGGCGCGATCCACAACCCGTGGGAGGACCTGCGGGACGGCTTCGACGCGGCGGGCTGGCTGAATCTCACGAACACCCGCGACACCCTGAAGATCGAGGGCGTCACCCTGGAGCTGACGGGCCTGGACGACCCGCACATCAAGCGCGACCGCTACCCGCAGGTGTCCGGCGGCCCGTCGGCCACGGCGGACTTCTCGATGGGCGTCGTACACGCCCCCTACCTGCGGGTACTGGACTCCTTCACGGCGGACGACTACCCCCTGATCCTGGCCGGCCACACCCACGGCGGTCAGCTCTGCATCCCCTTCTACGGGGCCCTGGTCACCAACTGCGATCTGGACCCGGCGCGGGTGAAGGGCCTGTCCAGGCACACGGCGGAAGGCCGTACGTCATACCTGCACGTCTCGGCGGGCTGCGGCACCAACCGCTACACACCGGTACGGTTCGCGTGCCCGCCGGAGGCGACGCTGCTGACGCTGGTGGCCAGGGCGTAACCCGGTCGCCTCACCCACATCGCCCGACATGCCCCCTTTGCCTAGCTTGGGGGCATGACCGCTCCCATACCCAGGGACATACCGGACCTCCCGGCACTGCCCGGTGGGACCGTACTGGCGCCCTCCTACGTCCCCGCCTCCGCGGTGCTGGCCCCCGTGCACCGCCCCCTCGCCGCCGTATACCGCCTGCTGGTGGCCCTGGCGGCAGCGGCAGGCGTGGCGATCGACCTGTTCCTAGGCAGCCCGGTCCACGTCCTGAGCTACTTCGCGATCCAGAGCAACATCCTGCTGGCCCTGGTCTTCGTGCTCGCAGCGCGCCGCGCCTGGACGGCCCGCCGCCCGCTCCCCTCCGCCCTGACCGGTGCGACGCTGCTGTACATCACCATCACCGGCCTGGTGTACCACCTGCTCCTGAGGGGCGCCTCGCCCCCGTTCTCCATGACGGGCGGCACCACACCACCGGCCGGCTGGCAGTGGATCAGCAACCAGATCCTGCATACGGCGGTCCCCATCGCCGCACTGCTGGACTGGCTCCTCCTGACGGCCCGCGGCCACCTCCACCTCCGCCAGGCGCCGACGTGGCTGCTCTACCCGCTGGCATACCTGGCGTTCTCCCTCGTCCGGGGCGAACTGATCCTCCCCGGCACACCGGGCCGCTACCTCTACCCGTTCCTGGACGCCGGCCTGCACAGCTACAAGAGCGTCCTCGGCAACGCCCTCCTCCTGGGCCTCGCCTTCTACGGCCTCGCCGTCCTCATGGTCGCCCTCGACCACATCCGCCCGAACCCCGTCCGCCGCCGCGCGAAAACCGGATTTCGTCTCCAGCCACCAGTGGGCTAAAGTAAACGACGTCGCCGCGACAAGCAGGACATGCGACGACATCGGGGTGTAGCGCAGCTTGGCAGCGCGCTTCGTTCGGGACGAAGAGGTCGTGGGTTCAAATCCCGCCACCCCGACAGCCAAATAGCAGTTCAGAGGGCCCTTACCGAGTCGGTAAGGGCCCTCTGGCGTTGCTGCGTGTCTATCTGCGTGACTATCGATTCCTGAGTGCCTACGGCGATTCCTGAGTGCCTACGGCTTCCGCGGATCCGCTCCGAAGATGCCGTCCATGACGACGGCGCCGGTCTGGATCACGGGCCGGATCTGCTTGCGGTAGACCTCCTCGGTGACCGCCGTACCAGAGTGCCCGACGAGCCGGGAGATCTCCTCCAGCGGGACGCCACGGTCGGATAGCAGAGACACGAAGCTGTGCCGGAGCTCCCGCGGAGTCCACTCGTCGGCGTTCATCCCGTCGATGCCCTTGAGCGCCTGGCGGAAGGCGCGGCGGACGTTGGCAGCGTTGAGCGGCTTGCCGACGGCGGAGGAGAAGACGAGCCCGTGTTCCTCCCACGCCTCGTCAGCGGCGAGCCGATCCCAGCCCTGATCTTCGAATTGCTGCCAGAGAGCCTCGGCGCAGCGCGCCGGCAGGGCGAGCGTGCGCCGAGACTTCCGAGTCTTGGTGTCCCCGCTGCGTCGAACCGAACGCCACACGGCGATGTGGGGAGGCTGCGGCGGGTCCATTTCGGGACGGCCCTTCAGGAAGACGTGGTCCCAGGTGAGGGCGCGCAGTTCCTCGGTGCGAGCACCTGTCAGCAGCGCGACGACGATGTACGCGTGCATCGAGGTTCCTTCGGCCCCCTTGAGCACCGCCTCAGCCTGGGCGAAGGTGAGCGCCTTGGAGGGACGCCCCGCCTGGCCCTGAGGCACGGAGCACAGTTCGACGACGTTGCGCTTCACCTTGTCCCGCGCCATGGCCCGCTTGACCGCACGGTTCAGGTAGGAGTGGAGGGACTGGAGAGTGCGCGTGCTGAGCGTCCTGGCCTTGATGGCAAGCCAGCGGTCCACGTCCTCCGCACTGAGGTCGCGGAGCTTGCGTGCGCCGAGCGACGGAATGACGTGCTTCTCGCTCAGGAGCGTTGTGGTCTCGACGGTGCTGGGGTCGAGGCCGGCCAGGCCGTAGGCGAGCCAGTCCGTCACCGCGTCCTTGACCGTGTAGTTGGTCGGGGCGATGGCAAGGCCGTCCTCGTGGTCCCGCAACACCTCCTTCAGCTTGTTTTTCGCCTCCGTCTTGGTCTTGCCACTCCCCCGTTTCACGATCCGTTTGCCGCTGGGATCAAAACCGAGATTCGCCGTGGCGATCCAACGCTGTCTCTTCTCGTCCCAGTGCAGGCCGCCGTCACCACGGCTACGACGCTTCGACATCAGGCCGCCTCTCCCATCTGACCCCGGATGAAGGCACGTACGGCGTCATCGGGGATGCGGCGGCAGCCGTCGACCTTGATGGAGACCAGGCGCCGGGTACGGATGAGGTCGTAGACCTTCGTGCGACCGACCTTGAGCCGCGTCATGACCTCCGGAACGGTGAGCAGTTCGGGCGCGGCCGTGGTCATGCGGTGGGCTCTCCTTCTGTTCCGAGGGCGGGTTCGAGGGATGCGGCGAGCCAGGCTTCGGCGGAGGACAGGCCGGTTCCGGCGAAGACCCAGTGCGCGAGGACGTACGTGGTGTCGGTGGCGCGTTCGGGTTGTGCGGCAGCTACTTGGGCGCGGCGCCATTCGGCGCGGGCGTCGCGGAGGGTGCCGAGGGTGGTGGAGTAGCGGCGGGACTTGGTGGAGAAGTGGCCGCGGAAGCCGAGCATGTGGGCCCAGGCGCGCAGGCGGGGGTGTTCGAGGCTCTTGCGTGCTCCGAGGTCCCAGGCGGTTCGGATCAGGCGGCGGGCGTGGTCGCTGATGTCGAGTTGGGCGAGTTCAGCCGCGAACTTCAGGGGGCGGTCGAGAGCTCCCGTGGCTGTCTCGGCGCCCTTGGTGGCGTACTTGGCGATGTACGCCGCTACGGCCCGCTCGGTCAGCTCCTGACCGTCGTTGAAGTCAGCGGAGCGGATGGTACGGACGTCGAGCTGACGGCCGAAGTTGAAGGTGTGGGTGCGGCGGTCGACGGTGGGGCCGTCCACGCGGACTTTGCGTGTGGCGGCGCGGATGGCATCGGTGAGCAGGTTGGCGGTGGCCCAGGGTGGAGGCGGGGTGTCTCCGCCAGTCGGTCCGTCGATGCGGATGACGGCGTGGAAATGGACGGCGCCGCGCTTTTGGTACTCGGCGACCTTGGCGAAGGAGACGCGGGCGTGGTCGCGGAACCGGCGCTGGGACAGGCCCGCGCGCTTGGCGACTTCCCGGCGCAGGTAGGTCGAGAAGCGCCGCCACAGGGCTCCGGCGTGGGCGTTCCAGAGCACGGCCGCTTCATAGTCGTAGGTGTCCGGGTTGAGCGGGGTGCCGAGGGCGTCGTCCTCCTGGTCGTGGTGGACGCCGCACCGGCAGGTACGGCCGCTGGAGGGGCGGTTGTGGACTGGACCGAAGCTCGGAGCGGTGAAGGTGGCGAACACTCGGGGGTGGGCCGCGACGTGTTCTGGGATGCCCTTGCCGCCGCGCAGCCCGGAGGTGATCAGGTGGAAGGTGTCGCGGCGGTAGAGCTCCGCGCACGCCGGACAGCGGGTAGTGCGGCGGTTGTTGCAGCGGACGAGGAGTTGGCCGGCGGGAAGGTCGGTCGAGTCGAGGTGGTGGAGGACGGTGCCGATCTCGCCGGTGGTGGTGTCGACGTCGTACTCGGTGCGGTGGCCGTCGAGGCGGATGGGGTGGGTGCAGCCGCCGAGGGTGGAGAGCTGGCGGAGGATACCCGGGAGCGTGCCCTGTGCGGCCAGGTTCGCGACTTCCGGAAGGGGGGCCGGAGTGGTGCGGGTGAAGATGGCGGTTCTCCTTCTGGCTGGCTCGGTCGGGAGGAACAGGCCCCGGGGCGGCGAGATGCTTGGTCGTGTGCCGCCGCCCCGGCGGCCAGTGGGCGCGGGGTCAGCGCCGGTTGTGGTCGCGGAGCATGGAGCGCAGGACGGCGGCGGCCACTGCGACGGAGATGGCCGTGACGGCGACGGCGGCCAGCAGCGCGGTCAGGACGACTCCGCCGACGAGCACGACCGCGACCGTGTTCTTGTCGATCGAGACCGACGGCAGGGAGCGCTGTACGGACGCCGGTTCGGTCGGGGCGTGGGTATGCACGGGCGGCGGGGTGGAGAGCCAGAAGCCGAAGAGGGCGATCAGGACGACGACCCAGGTGCGGACGCCGAGGAACTTGACCGCTCCCCAGGCGAAGAAGCCGAGGACGAAGACGAGCGGCAGGCTGACGGTCACGGTCTTCCGGGTCCTTTCAGCGGACGGGGCAGCGGTGGGTGCGGGCAGCAAGTTCGGCGGCGGCGCGGCTGTCGTAGTCGGCAGAGAAGCCGCAGCGCGGAGCGGTGCAGGCGGCGGTGTGCTTCTCGCGGCCCCGGCCGTCGTAGGCGGTGGCGACCTGGACGGGGCCGATGCGGGCGACGTCCCGGAAGCGGCGATTGGCGGGCATGGTCAGTCCTCCTGTTCAGGCGAGTTGTGCGGCGATGGCTTCAGCCATGGGGGCCGGGACGCCGAGGCGAGCGCAAAGGGTTGGGGTGTCGATCGGGTTGCCGGTACGGGTGTGGTGCTCGGCGGCGACTTTGCGCGCGTGCTCGACCAAGGCGGCCGGGACCGAGATGGCTGGACGCTCGGGTGCCTCGATGGCGGGGCGGGCGAGTGGTTCGGGGGCGGGTTCTTGGTCCTCGATGACGTCGACGTCAGGCTCGGTGTCGTTGTCCGGTTCCGCTGTTGGGACGGAGTGGGCAAGGAGCGTTCCGCCGAGGAAGGCGACGGCGGGCCAGCCCGCGACGAGGATGCGAAGCCAGGCCGGCACGTGGGTCATGTCGAGCAGTCCGGCGGTGGCGACGTTGGCGCCGAGGGACGCGGTCAGGGCGATGACGAACCAGCACCAGGAGGACGCTTTGCCGCCCCCGGAGCGCAGTCGGCGCCAGGCGGCGACGAGCAGCAGGTCGACGCTGATGGGGTAGGCCCACGCTTTCCATCCGTCCTGTCCGGCCGCCGCAGCGATGTCGTGCAGGTGGGCGAAGGACAGCGCGGCGGCGATGAGCGCCTGGACGAGTACCGCGTCGACGCGGGCCAGCAGGGCGCGCATGATGCGCCTCCTTCCGGGATTCGGGCATGGCGGGGGTAGGGACGTGGCGTGAGGCGGTCACGCTGGCCGGGGTTGGGTGGGAGGTCAGTCGGTCACCGGGCGTGGCTTGACGACCGGGGCCGGGGCCTCGACCGGTCGTACGGGCGCGTCGGGCCGGAAGGGCTTCAGCGCGGGCAGGTCGGGGACCAGGTGCGCGGACTGTCGGCAGATCTCGGCGGCGTCGCCGAGGGAGAGGTAGGGGGTGCGGATGCGGGACCAGCCCCCGGATGTATCGCCAGCCACGGCGAGGCCGGGCCGCTCGGGGGCGATGGCGCAGGCCGCCATGACTGCTTCCGGGGCAATGTCGCCCAGCGCCATCTTGGCGGAGGCTTCGTCGTTGACGCGGTGGCAGACTCGGCCGGTGAGTTGGGCTCGGAGCATGGTGGCGCCCTTGCCGAGTTCGGCGCCGAAGCGCTGCCCGCACACCTCCAGGTAGATGCCGGCGGCGCGGCCGAGCTGGGCGAGGCGGATGAGCTGGGTGACCATCTCGTCCCGTCGTTCCTCGTCCTTCTTCGTGGCGACGAGGAAGAGTTCGGCGACCTCGTCGACGAACAGCACGATCGGAGTGGGGCGTTGGTGCTCGGGCAGGCCCCAGATGTCGGAGGTGATCTCCTCGTCGGGGGTGTCCGGTGCGATGCCCTGCCGGGTCTTGATCAGGTCGTATCGGTCCTCCATTTCCTTGACGAGCACGGGCAGCAGCTCGGCGGCCTGCTCGGGGTCGGTGGCAAGCGCCGAGAGCCGGGCCGCGAACGGCGCCAGCTCCACGCCCCGCTTGCAATCAATGCCGACCAGGGCGACCGACTGCGGAGCCAGACCGGTGATGAGGTGGCGCAGGTACATGGACTTGCCGGACAGCGTGGCGCCGAGG
Source organism: Streptomyces sp. NRRL S-646 (assembly GCF_000720765.1). Classification (GTDB taxonomy): domain Bacteria; phylum Actinomycetota; class Actinomycetes; order Streptomycetales; family Streptomycetaceae; genus Streptomyces. The sequence continues at coordinate 187,923 of NZ_JODC01000013.1, read as the reverse complement.
GTGAGTTGGTGCGGAATGGTGCGGTAGTCGCGCACGAACGGCATGGCGTCCTCGGGTGGTGACGTACACGGCGTGAACGCCCCAGGCGTGCCGCAGCCGTTCGGCCGAGGCGGCTACGTCGGCGGGTTCCTGCCCCTGTGCGAGCCGGAGCCGTATCCGCAGCCCGGTCGAGGTGGGCCGGATCAGGCCCCGGCGCGGCGGCACGGGCCGTATCTCACGGTTCGTGGTCGCCTTGACCGCCAGGACCCGCAGCCGGGACGGCGCCACGGTCAGCCCGCAGGCCTCCATGACCGAGCTGTACGAGCCGAGGAGCTTGGCGGTGGATATCGGGAGGCCGACGGTGGACCAGTACACGCCCGGGTGCTTGGCCCGGGTGTAGGCGGCCCCGCCGCCGAGCGCGGCGAGGGGACCACCCACCTCCAGGATTGTCGTCAGGTCGGACATCAGGCGGCTGCCTCCGTCGAAGCCGCCGGGAAGGCGGCCGGGGTGACGGCGGCGGCGCGGAAGGCGATGCCGTGCCGCTGCTGCCCGTTGAAGACGCTTTCCCACGGCCGGGCGACCAGTCCCGGCAGCGAGACCGGCGCACCCAGCGCCAGCCCCTCGGAGACACCGCTCTCCGGAACCGTGACCTTGATCAGCGAGGACTCGCCGTCCTCGATGTGGACGACGCCGATCGTCATCAGCGCCTCACCGCTGACAGCGTCCTTGGCGATCTCGCCGGTCTGCCGGTCGCGGACCTTGGGCTCGGGAGCCTCGGTCAGCAGGATCGTCGCGGCCGAGGTCTCAACGCGGATGGTACGCAAGGAACTTCCCCTATCTACTCGTCTATACATGTAGCGCCCTGCGAACCCGCTCCCGGGAACGCGTGGACCACTATGCCTCACAACTTGCCCACTCGTCTATACGAGTATGCCTGTTGGGGTGTACGAGTTCGGGAAACGCCCCGTGCACCAGGCCGGTGTCAGACCCTTGCGGCATGCTCTGCCCATGCTGATTGCGACCAACAGTCGGGGCCACGTGCTGAAGCGCCCCTCGAAGCCGGCGATAGGCACGATGCTCGCCAACCTGCAAAGCGGCGACCACATGATCCTTGAGCGGCAGGACGAGAACCGCGCGGGCCACTGGTACGTCCAGGTCTGGTTCCGCGACAACAACACGTACCAACTGGAGTACCGCGACGGCGTTCCCGCGGAGCACTACCAGACGCAGACGGTGTCGCAGGACAAGGTCCTGCAAGCACTCCTCGACTGGGTGGCCGACGAGCGCGCCTGGCGGGAGGGCTTCACGTGGACCAGCATCGGCCACTGGTTCACGCCAGAGCCCGAAGTTGAGGACGATCCGACCGCCTAGTACTGCGCCGCCGCCCATGCGATCAGGTCGCCGGGAGCTGGTACGACAGTACGTACGCGTCAGCCGCCATGACCGTGTCGCAGACCTCGACGGCCCGCCCCTCGGCATCGAAGGCGGTCCGGATGAGGTGAATGACCGGCACGCCGGAGGCCAGCCGCAGCGTCTTCACCTCGGCGGGCGAGGGCATTCGGGCCCGGATCTCCTCCTCGAAGTGGTCGAGGCGGTGGCCCAGTTCTTCGAGACGGGCGTAGATGCCGCCGGGCCCGGGGTTGGGTTCGGCGATCTGCGTACCGCGGGCGATGTCGAGCGGCAGGTAGGAGGTGGCGAACTCGACCGGCCGCCCGTCCAGCAGATACCGCCGCCGCCGGGCCAGCACCCGCCGCACGGACCCGAGCCGGGCGGAGACGTCCGGACTGGCCTTCTCCTCCTTGACCTCCAGCGAGTCGACCTGCGGGTGACTGCCGGCGGCGTCGGCCTCGACGATGAAGGCGGACTTGCCCTGCTCCCGGTGCCGCCGTGCGAACCGGTCCGAGGCCAGGCGTCGCACGGGTGGCCGGGGCCGCACGAAGACGCCCTTGCCGTGCTCGGCATGAACGAGCCCTTCCCCCTGAAGGATGGAGAAGGAGTTTCGAACCGTCATACGGGATACCCCGTAATGCTCGACAAGGTCGGCTTCCGAGGGCAGCTTGTCGCCCTCGTGAAATCGCCCGCGGTCGATGGCCTCGCGCAGCTGGTCGGCGATCTGCCGGAAGACCGCACGATCACTCGTGGGGTCGAGGTCGCCGAGGAGGCCGGAAGGAAGAGAAGGGCTCACGCGCGTACTCCTTTAGGTATCTAGACGTGTGGGCGAGTCTTGTTGCTACGGTGGAGAGCCTAGCCAGCCGAGAGGGTCGAGGAACGTGAGCATGGACCGTCCGCACTCCGTGAGCGTCGCCGGAGTGATCGTCGACGCCCACAACCGCGCCCTCCTGATCCAGCGCCGCGACAACGGCAAGTGGGAACCCCCGGGCGGCGTCCTCGAACGCGAGGAAACCATCCCCGAGGCCCTCCAACGCGAAGTCCTCGAAGAAACCGGCATCAAGATCGCCCTCCCGGCGACCCTGACCGGCGTCTACAAGAACATGACGGGCCTGATCGTCTCGCTGGTCTTCCGTTGCCAGGCCGCCGACGGCACGCCGACCACCGGCGACGAGACCCGTGCCCTGCGCTGGGTCACCCGTGAAGAAGTGTCCGACCTTGCCGACGAGGCGTACGCGATCCGCGTCCTGGACGCACTCGACGCGGCGTCTCCGCCGGCCATCCGCGCTCACGATGGCGTGAAACTCGTCTAGTCCGAACCCGCTGCACATGGCGGCCTACCAGCACGAAGGAACTTGTATGCACGAGTATACGTGTACAGCCCGGGTCTGGGGGCTCACTTGCCCAGGATTTCCGGAAGAGGTCAGCCGGGCCCGCCGCTGGACCCGCGACATCCTGCGCGGCTCACCATTGGCGGAGGACGCCGAACTGATCGTGAGCGAGCTGAGCGCGAACCAGCGGCCGGGATTCCGGCAGCTTCCACCTGGCGCTTGCGGTATCCGCCGGGGTCTGGGCATGGTCAGCGCGATCGCTCACCGGGTCGTGGTCCACGAGACCGACGGCGGCCACACCATCACCGCGGAGCTCTTCTCGGACTGCTCCTCAGGAGGTCACCCGTGCTGATGGACAAGCCCCTGCCCGGCTTCTGGTGCGAGTGCTCGACTGAAGACCTCACCGACACCACGGGACAGCCGACCCTCCGAGCCTCCTTCGACGCCTACACCGTCCCCCAGGCAGACAGATGGGTCGCGATAGCACTCCGCACCATCACACCAGCCCTGGACCCGGACGCCTCCGACAAGGCATGGCACTGGCTGTACTTCGGCCGCATCAGGACCAGACGAGCCCTCCTGCGCTTCGAGCCCTGCACCGTGTCAGTGACCCAAGCCGACACCCGCATCACCTGGACAATCAGACCCGTGCTCTTCCTGCCGCTCGCACACCGCCAGAGGGCCGAACTTCCAGCATGCGCATACGACTTCAAGCCCCACACGTCCGACTGAGTTACAACTTTCTCTACGGGTTCAAGACCGGCTGCGCTCCGCTCCGCCGGACGGGCTCCCGGCTCCGCCGCCCTTCGCGCTCATGCCTTCGGCCCGCGCTACGGGCGCTACGCCTACGCCCGCCCATGTGGTCGGCGCCAGGGTGGTGAAGCGGACGATCACGCTGCTCGGCTGGCGGTCAAAGACGGTGCCTCCGGCGGGGGATCGGCCGGCACCGGGAGCCGGGGGAGCGCTGCCGGGTGCGGATCAGGGAGTGGTTGCGGGGAGCTCCCATCCCGTCCACCGTCGACCCAGGCGAAGCCGAGCAGACGTGGCCCCTGGTGTCCAGGTCGTTCGTACAGTGGCGCGCTCCACCTGGACACCAGGGGCCACGCCCGCTCCACATCCGTGTGGGTCGACGGCGGACGGGATGGGAGCTGGGGGGCGTGTCGGTACGGGGCCGTCTGCAATCCATGCGAGGCGAGGCGTGCCAACGCTGACAGATGATGACAACTAGTCACGCGCGAGTTTTCACAGGACGGTGGACAGCGCCGCAGTGATTGCGGCCGCGAGTGTCAGTGTGCTGGCGAAGGCGACGGCGGCTCGGGTCAGAGCAGCGGGGTATGAGGCGCCGTCAAGGCGGGCGAGTTTGCCCGCGCCAGCGGCAGTTAGCAAGGCAAGGATCAGGATCAGCGCGACAGCGATCAGCAGGATGAGAAGGCGGGACATGACAGCAGCTCCAAGAAGGCAGAGGGGCGTTGACGTGTCCGAAGGTCGCGAAAGAGGTGTTCGCCGTGGTTCAGGCGGTGGATGATGAACATCGTTGAACATGCAGGGCGAAAGGGCGGCGCAGGTGAGGGGCCGAAGTCGAGAGCGCGACGAGGCGCTCACTGAGATGCGCAGGCAGCTGGAAGATGGGTTAGCACTCGCTCGCCTGACAAAGACGCAGCTTGGAGCCCGCGCAAGGCTGAGCCGCACTACGGTTCAGCAAGCGTTTAACACGAACGCACCTGTGCCGACAGCTGAAACCATCGCAGCTCTCGCCCGAGCGCTGGATCTGTCAGACGTCGAGCTGTTGCGCCTGCGCCGAACAGCTGCCGGGGAAACGAGCGTGGCTCAAGAGATAGCCGATGTGCTGGGCAAGTCCATTCGAGACTGGAATGCGCATGACCTGGAGGTACATCCGGCAGGGCCTGGAACCGACCGCCACCAAGTACCCGTGCTCTCCAGCTACATCCCTCGGGCCCACGACCGGATGTTAGAAGATACGGTCAGCGCGGCTATGGATGGGCACAGCACGATGCTGGTGCTTGTCGGTGAGTCCTCGACAGGCAAGACGCGAGCATGTTGGGAGGCTGTGCAGCCACTGGCGGCGAAGGAATGGCGGCTGTGGCATCCGTTCGATCCTACGCGGGTGGAAGCTGCGCATGATGCGCTTGCGCAGGTGGGACCGAAGACTGTCGTGTGGCTGAACGAGGCCCAGCACTACCTTGGCGATCCCGCCCTAGGTGAGCAGATCGCCGCCGCTATCCATGCGCTGCTCACTACCCCCGCACGCGGCCCAGTTCTAGTCTTGGGCACACTTTGGCCTGAATACGAGCGCCAGTACACCTCCCTGCCCGCAGCTGGCCAGCGAGACGACGCGCACAGCCGGGTCCGAGAACTCCTGGCTGGACGCACCATAAGCGTCCCAGAATGCTTCAACGCAGAGGAATTGGCCACCGCCGCTCAACTAGCGGGGGCTGGAGACCAGTTGCTGGCAGACGCTCTAACGCGAGTCGACAGTCATGGGCGAGTAACTCAAGATCTGGCAGGTGCTCCTCAGCTGCTTCGATGCTACGAAAGTGGCTCCCCTGCGGCTCGGGCACTGCTGCAGGCCGCGATGGACGCGCGTAGGCTCGGATTCGGCCTCCACCTGCCTCAATCGTTTCTCGTGGACGCCACAAATGACTACCTAAACGATGTTGATCACGGCAACCTCGCCGAGGACTGGGTGGAATCAGCGTTTGCTGAACTGACCAAGCAAGTGCACGGGAAACAGGCTCCACTGCGTCGTGTTATGAGCCGCCTGTCTGGCGCACTGCTCCGCGAGGAAGGGCCGGGTTCCGATCTTGAACCAGTTTTCCGTCTGGCGGATTATCTCGAACAATATGGACGGAAGGCCCGACGTCGTACGTGTCCACCCGCCTCTTTCTGGCAGTCGGCGCACACTAACCTCACGAATCCTGCCGAATTGAAGCGGGTTGCGTATGAGGCCCATCAGCGATACCGCATTCAGTGGGAACATCGCCTAATGCGACGTGCCATCCGCCTCGGCGATCCAACGGATCACCAGAGCCTGGTTGTGTGGCTAGACGGAGCCGGAAGGCATGAGGAGGCTGAGTCAGTCCTAAGGCAAGCGGCTGAAACAGGTGCTCCGCAGGCCCTTACCGATCTGGCTATCCGGCTGATGAATGCTGGTGATCATCAAGAAGGTGAACAGCTGCTGCAGCAGGCGTTCGATGCAGGCAACGTAAATGTGTTCAGCATGCTGGCCGAGCGCCGCAGGGAGGCGGGAGACCAAGACGGGGCTGAATCCCTAGTCCGGCGAGCCGTTGACGCAGGTCACCCTTCTGCCTGGAGGACCCTGGCCGAGTGGTGTAGGGCGGCAGGGGATCATGAGGGGTCCGAAGCCCTTGTCCAGAAATTCGCTGATGCAGGGAAACCTCAGGCTCTAGTGCTTTTGGCTGAGTGGCGTAGGGCAGCAGGTGATTTCGAAGGGGCCGAATCTGCGGCTCAGCAAGCCGCCGATGCTGGCGATATCGAGGGAATTAGGATTCTGGCTGAATGGCGCGAGGAGGTGGGAGACCGTGCTACGGCTGAGGCGCTAGCGCAGCGAGCGGCTGATGCTGGAGACCCACGGGCCCTCCTGATGCTGGCTCGCCGATATGAGGAGGCCGGCCATCCGGAGGAAGCCGAGAAACTAGCCCGGCAAGCTGCTGCGCTTGATTCGACATATCTGGAGGAATTGTCCATTCGGCGAGAGAGGGCGGGAGACTGCGAACGAGCCGAAAACCTGGCTCGGCAAGCTGCCGACGCTGGCAATTGGAATGCCCTGACACTCCTGGCCGTCCGGCGAGAGAAGGCAGGGGATCACGAAGGAGCCGAAACCCTGGCCCGAGAGGCCTCTGCCGGAAATCCAAATGCGCTGACTTGGCTGGGTTTTGAAGCCCTGCAGTGGCGAATTGAGCGGGGACAGAAAAGGGCTGAATCACTATTTCAGCAGGGTGCCGATGCAGGGGACCCGTCCGCCATGAACGTTCTGGGAGGCTGGCGGGAAGAAGCGGGAGACTCTAAGGGGGCCGAAGAGCTGGCATGGCAGGCTGCTGACGCTGGCACCCCCGATGCTGTGGCGCGCCTGGTGTCCATTCGTAAAAGCGCTGGAAACGCTCCAGGAGCGTACGCATTGGCTGGGCAAGTCGCCGACGCTGGACATGCCCACTTGATCAGCAGCCAGCTACTGAAAGCATGGTGGCCCTACGGGATCGACCCCGACGGCACTCCAGCAGCGCCATGGCAGTGATCGCAATTGGAGCAATCAAGTGATGTCAGAGATAATACAAGCCGCCGCCAAGAGTGGGGTGAATTGGAAATTATCACTCATCGTGGCAATAATTCCCGCTGTAGCCTCCATTGTGGCAGCCATAATTGCAGCTCGTGCCGCCAAACTCGCCAAGAGGGCGGAATTGTCCGCTCAACACCTGAGAGACCTTGAAAACAGAATATCGGAAAAGAAGTACGTCGGGCGGACACTTCTGGGTGCCACCACGCCTCCGCCGCCGCGAGTAACTGCAGAGACTGGCGGGCGAGCGTTTCAGCCCTCTCTCGATGCCCAGCCTCCTCCCATCTCAGCGCAAGATCCCACATCGGATAAGACCACCCATCCGCGCCGGCGGTCTGTTGGACAAGCCGTTCAGCGCCATAGCGATCTCCGGTTTGCTCTCGCGCCCACGTCAACCAGGTCACAGCATCTAAATCCCCGGCGTTGGCGGCGGTGCGATACAGTCGCTCAGCTTCACCCCTGTTGCCCGCTTTCTCACGATCCCGTGCCAGATCCCATAGGGCTAGCTGCACTGGTGTTTTGATCGCCTCTTCAGCTTTCTCTCGCTTGTCCTGCAGCGCATGCCTTTCCATCCAGCCTTCTAGCAGGTGCATGAGGCGTTGGGCTCCCTCCCAATCCCCAGTATCTATCCGCTTTATCCCCAGCCGAACCACAGCCCAGTGCTCTCCAGCGTCGGCAGCTAGGGCGATAAGCCGTTCGGCGTCCTCTTGGTTGCCTGCCTCATCCCGCCTGCTCGCCAGCCACTCGAGTCCGTACATCGCCGGACGCGGCTTGAGGGTCGCGGCCTCAAGGGCGAGGCGTTCGGCTTCGTCTGCATCACCTGCCTTGTCGCGCATCAGCGCTAGTTGAGACGTGAGCCATCCGCGGTCGAAATGGACGTTTGCCAAACGGAGAAGCCGTTCGGCGCCCTCCAAATCGCCCTTCTCTTCTCGCATCCACACCAGTCTTCGTAGAGAGTCTGCGTAACTACCGCGGCGAGCAAACCGTTCGGCCTCCCTCCAATAGCCGGCCAGCTCCGCCGTTTCCGAAAGCCACGCCCAAGCGACACGGGAGCCGCCAGCGTTGATGGCAGCACAAAACAGATGCCCTGCATGGCGGAGTCGGTACCGGCGGCGGGCAGCGTTACCTAGGCGACTCAACTCGATCTCGCTCGTGAGGTGCTGGGATGCGGCATCCCAGAAGCTGCTCGGAGGGCAGCAGCGTTGCCGGGTATGGCGGCCATGCTGCTGGAGGTAGTCAGCGAGAGCGACCACATCGGGCAAGGCACCCATACCTGAGGGGCGAGGTACGTCCTGAAGCGGCTGCGTAGTCTTTTTGATGATGGTTCGGGCGTGAGTGAGAGCGCCGTCGAACCAGGTGTCGGGGTCAGCAGAGCCTCGCTCGCTGTCAGTGAGGTAGCCAGGTGCCGCATCGCGAAGAAATGCCAGTGAAAGCGGCGCCGTAACACCGAAACGGTGTGCGTCCATAGCCACGCTGATCAGGGCCTTGCCATATATGCCGTGTTTGCCGTCGGGACGCTCATAGTGGGCCACGAGGTCGGGGCCGGCTGCGAGGGTCTGGGTGATGCGGGTGCCACCAGCCTCAAGGGCGGCGGTCAGCGACGGGTCGTCGGTGGCGACCTGGCGGACGGCGTCCAAGTGCTCAGTGAAAGCGTCCGGGAGATGGATGTAGTGGGCTTGGGCTAACAGCGACCGGGCTTGCTTGTGGGGGTCATTGTTGCTGGAGCTGGACGCAGTGGTGAACTTCTTGTCGTGGTCGGGCCATAGGGTGGCGAGTGCAATGAACGGGCCGTCCGCGTCGAGGCGGCGAAGCAGTCCGGCCGCGGCGGCCTCGCCAACGGGGCCGTCCAGGTAGTGCTGGGCCTCATTCAGCCAAAGCACGGTTCCCGGGCCCAGCGCGTCCGCAGCCAGAATGGCCAGCAGACTGTCGGCGTCTGTGGGGAAGAGCAGTTGGAAATCATTCGGCAATACTGTGAGGGCCTCCACAGCGGTACGAGTCTTGCCTGTACAAGACTGCCCGCGCACCACCACCAGTAGCGACGCGCTGTCGGCCACTGCTTTCTTGAGTCGTGCGCGCAAGCGGTCGTCATGAGGGCGCTTCACGTACGGCGGTAACACGAAGTCGGCGACATCCGGCATGACTAGGTGCCCAGAGATGGCGGGGTGCACTCCAAGCCGCTGCGGGGTCCAGGAGCGTATCGGGCGGGCACGGTCGGCCAGAGCTGCCTGCCGCGCCCGTCGCTCTTCGTCCAGGAGGGCCTGGCGTGCGCGTTGTCGTTCCGCGCTCTGTTGGTTTACCTGCGTGCGGCGCCTCTGTTCGCCCATCCATGTCCGGCGCCAGCGGTCTTCGGCCAGCAACTCGGCGACCGTCTCGCCACACTCGGCATCTGCCGGCGTATCCAGGATGCGAACTGCCTCCGTGCGGATCTCCCGGAGCACGGCCAACAGTGCCTCCAACCGCTGAGGGAAGCGCTCCCCGCGCAGCCACGCGCCGATCGTGTCCCGTGACCCTGGTGATTGCGGAATCTTGGACAGCGCATTGTCCGACGGCCGACCGCCCAGCCGCTCGCGCTTTAGCACACCTATCCGTCGCAAGTCCTCGAATATGTTCGGCGTCTCGCTCATCTATCGCCCCGCACGCGCCGGTGTCCGGTTAGGACATCACAGGACAAGAAGCCCGCAGGCCCGCTGCCAGCATCCCAGCAGCCCACGTGTCCAACTGTGTGTCATGCAGCGGCAGGACACACCTGCGGACAGGCAGTGTCCCTTCCACCTGGTCCACACAACGGACGGGACCACTAGTTCAGGGAGACCGCGATGTCTACGCTCCAGGTCCTGATGCTGCTGCTTGCGCTGTCCGTGGCTCTGCACATCGGCTGCGCTGCCGCCTTCATCGCTTGGCGCTTAGGCAACAACCCCGTGAGCGCTCTACTGATCGGCGGCAGCACCTTTGGTACCGCCTGCGCCTTGTACCTAACAGCTGTCAGTGCCTACCACTGATCGCATCCTAGGACCACGGGCTTCAAACTCTGCGGCGTCGTTCGCATGCGCGCGATTATGCGGCCTGGGCTCCGGCATGGCTGCCGACATGTAGGCCGTGCCCATGGTTGGTTCAGAGAAGTGACCAGACCGAAGCTGATCGCACCTGACCAGATGGTTCGGGGCATGGCACAACCTCCGCGAACACCCCGAGCACGATCAGTGTGGGATCTCAAGTTCGGCTGCACAATCTCACGGCCCGCTTCATATCAACTGCACTTGTGAAGCGGCGGTGAGACACCGCAGGTCAGGGCAGCAGGGACACGGACACCTCGACGCCGCGTGACAGCAAGGGCACGCTGGAGCGCTGACAGCTCAGCCCTGGGGGTGCCGATGGAATGGGTCTCACTGGCAAGCACTGTCGTCGGCGGAGCAATTGCGACAGCATCGGCCGGAATCCTCGATCATCGCCGGTGGAGACGCGAACGAGGCGACCAGCACACCGATAGCCGACGTTCTCTCTACGTCTCATACCTCTCCGCTCTCGCATCGGCTCGACACGCTTGCCGTGTGACCGTTCGTGAGCCAGTGCCCGACCCTCAGCAGCGCAGACGTGCAGTGTGGGAACCATTCGAAGCCTGCACAAGCCTGCGATACGAGCTGTCGATCTGCGCGCCGCGCTACGTGGTCGAGAAGTCTGACGATTCATTCCGCCGGCTACGCGACCTGCGCGACGTGGTCGCTGACGGATTCAGCCGGGACAGCAACGAGTACGTCACCGGGCGACATCGCTACGACCGGGCGTACCAGGCCCTTCGGGATGCCATGCGTAAAGACCTGGGCGCCGATGTCTAACTTCACGGCAGGGCAAACCGCCGAGTCGCTGAGAGTGCCCCTCGCTCCGAGGAAGTGCACTCATCTCTGAGACTGGCCCCGGCCACCACGGCTGCGCTGCGACGACACAGCGGAGGTCAAAGCACGGCCGTGTGCAGCGGACGGCGCGAACCTACAAACAGCTGTTGGGTCTTACGGCTGATGTCGTAATCGCACGAGCCGTGTCGTACCGATGTCGTATACGACAGAGCCGTGAGACTAGCGCGTGGGTGGGTGTTGCTGCCCTGGGTGTGTGGTGCTCGTCGAGCTCCGGTTGGACTCGACGCGTTTCAGTGGTCCATCCGTCTGTGGTGACGGATCTTGTTGCCGTTCCTCTGTGGGCTAATCAGCCCACTCCATGGCTTGGGCGGCACACAGAGCCGGCGAGCACGAGATATACGGAGGTACCAGTGAAGGCAATCGTCGCGACGGATCCGGCCGCGGAAGCAGCCGGGATCACACTCGCGGAGCGGCCTGAGCCGACGCCGGCGATCAACGACGTCGTCGTTGAAGTCCATGCGTCGGGCTTCGTCCCCGCGGAGTGGGAGTGGCCCTCGACGTGGGTCGATCGCGCCGGTCGCGATCGAGCCCAGGCGATCATCGGCCACGAGTTCGCCGGAGTGGTCACCTCCCTCGGCTACGGCACGACGGGGCTCTCGCTGGGACAGCGGGTGTTCGGGATCACGGACTGGCACCGCGATGGAACCCTGGCCGAGTACGCGGCCGTGGAGGCACGCAACCTGGCGCCGCTGCCGGGGAACGTCGACTTCACGGTGGGTGCGAGCCTGCCGATCTCCGGCCTGACCGCGTGGCAAGGTCTGTTCCAGCACGGTCGTCTTCAGGCGGGGCAGAGCGTCCTCGCACACGGCGCCGCCGGCGCAGTCGGGTCCGTGGTTACGCAGCTCGCCCGGGAGTTCGGCGCCTACGTCATCGGTACCGGGCGGGCGTCGGACCGCCAGGCGGCGCTCGACTTCGGCGCGAACGAGTTCCTCGACCTCGCCACCGAGGATCTCGACGACATCGGCGGGGTCGACGTGGTCTTCGATGTCATCGGCGCTGACATCCAAAGGCGCTCGGCGAGAATCATCCGGCCTGGCGGGACGCTGGTGTCGGTGGTCGGGCCTGTTGAGGCTCGCCCTGTCGACGGCTTGGCGGTCGACTTCGTCGTCGAGTCCGTTCCGAGTCAGCTGGTGGAGATCGTTGACCGGGTGCGGGACGGGCGCCTTCGCACGCACATCGGAACCGTCGCGGCCCTCGACGACGCCGTCCCTGCGCTCAACCCGACCGAGCGGCGCAAGGGCAAGACCGTCATTCGCGTGCGCCCCTGAGCGCCCTGGAAGGGGCCAACAGCGGTGGTGGGCTGGACGATCGCTGACCTGCCCGGTGTCGGACGAGGAAATGCCACGGACTTGAGACTGATCATGGTGACACGGCCGTGAGACGACCAAGAAAGCCCAGGTCGCAAAAGATTGACATGTCGGACGCGGCGAGACCCTACAATCAGCCTATGAGCCCCGGGGCGCTGCGGCATCCTGGCGCGGGCCGGTTATCCACAGGCCCGCACGCCTGCTCCGGCCACGTATGCCGGCTGGGATGTCGCCCTGCGTCCCGGGCCGCGGTGGTGGGTGGCCTTCGCCCTTGGCAGCCTGGGCGGCCACCTGTCACGATCAAGCTGTGGTCAACCTTGCAAAGATCGCGGGGCGGATACACGAAACGGTCTGCCGACTCCTCGGCAGACCGTTTCGAAGGACCGCGTTGAACGCTCAGGGTCACACGTTGCCGCCACCCTGAAGGGTGAATATGCCACCTATCCCGTCATCCCGAACGCATTGGACATTTACGCGGTAGATAACCTTGAGCTGCCCCCCTTCAAGGTACCTTTCCTTCGTTTGGTGGTCCACCTTGAATGCACCGATCCCCACAGGGTCCGCCATGATCCACTGCGATCCGTGATCGGTACCCGCAAAGTCTATGTTGATGCCCGTATCGTTCGGTGCACTTAGGGAGTATCTCCCAACTCCATTGAACGCCATAACTTCATCCCTCTCCTGGGGTAAGGCTGCCATCCCCGCTTATTCGCCATCCGAGCACTCCCCTGAGCATCTCATCATGTGAAGACGCGTCAAGGGACTCCGGAACCTCAACTTCGTGAATCCTTTGCCCTTCCAGCGGGGTGATACTCACGGTGAAACCGTCTTCAGTCTGGCCGGTCACCGTTGCACCGATTACCGTCCCGTTGCGATTAGTAATTACAGTCAGGGTCTGGGTTCCCATGTTCGCCAACACCTCTCTGAAGATGAAGATATCGCCAAGCATTTCACTGAGATTGACAGCAGGCGAGAGCCTCGGTGGCGAGGTCGCAAAGAGCAGCGAACCGTCCTCTGCGCTAGCTTTTCTCGCAGCGGAACTGAATTCTGATCTCGCAGAAGAGGGCTAGTTCCAGTTAAACAGTGTTGCGCCCTTGTCGCATCTTGTGTCCAGGCCCCCGAGCAGCGTGACCGTCTGAGCGCGCGGTGGTGGCACTGGTGTACCTGCGCGAACACACCACTCTAGGGGAGATCGTCGGCGGGTTCGGGATCAGCGAGTCCACCGCCCACGCCTACACCAGCGCAGTCATCCACCGCTGCGGGACCGTCTGAGGGCGTTCTTAATGCCGCCGTAATGTCGTCTCGAGATGCATCCATATCGCGTTTGTGGGACTCTGAATGGACTCTCCCGTATGCAAGAGTCCACCCGTAGCGGGCAGGACGGCATCTCAGGGACGTAGGTCAGATTTCCATGCCCCAGTGAGGCGCCTCAAGTTTTTTAGCAGTACGCATTCGGTCAGGCGCTCCCATGCGAAGTCATTACGCAGCCTTTCTCGCTGCAGTGCCGCTCTTCCTTTCGGCAGCTAACGCAACAGCCGCGCCTCCGCGAGAGTTCATATCACCATCGACCTACTTCGTAAACAAGGCGTCCGGTCGACCGGCAACAGTGCTTGGCCACCTGGCTAGCGCTGTCAAGAGGCCTGCGCTGGCTGACACCAGTAGCTGACACCAACAAGTACGAGCAAGGGCGACCAGCATCGAACCCGGGCGGGCAGCTAACCGGGCGCAATATCCACATCAGGCAACAAGGAGAAATAATGGCCAAGAAAAAGATCAACGTCGATGACCTGCTCAGCCGACAAAGCGCACTCCCCCTCCACGCCATCATCAAGCCCGCCGCGGCCGACCGCGTGATAATCACTCCGGTAGTTGCGGGAGGCGGATGCGCATGCGCACACTCAATTGTTGTCGAAAAGGCAGACGTTGAGTTCGTAACCCCAACTGGTGACGTATACAACTGTTGCGGCGAAAAACTGCTTGTGGCGGAAGTTGAGTTCGTAAACGATACAGTCGCGGGAATCTTCCGCCAGTTGAGCGAACGTGCGGGAAGAGCCTCGCAAAGAGAACCCGTTGCACAGTCAGTCTGGCGAGGAAGTTCTGCTCGCGCAAGGCGGCCATCCGCTCCTGCGCAACACGACGTAGAACCCTATACTTTTGACGACTGTATGGCCTGGTTTCACCAGTGCATGCAGGACTGCGAGTTTGCCGGCCCTTATAGTGATTGTGCAAATACGTGCCTAACCAACCTGAGGATCTGTCAGATCCTTGCGGGGTCTGGCTACGGACCTGGGACCTACACTCCCGGGGAATGAGCAACGGTAGCGGGACAGCGGGGAGATGCTCCGGTCGATGTTCCAGCGCTCTTCTTCCCCCACTGGTAGCTGTCCTGGACAACTACCAAGGGTCGTCCTGACGGGTCAGTCCTGGGGAGTGCGCGGGGAGTGGATCAAGGAAGCCGTACGGATCGCCACCCACCGGAACCAACTCGTACCAACGCCCTGACCTGCACAGGAGCCACGCGCTCCTGGTCAGCGATCTTTCCGCACATTATTCGGGACGAAGAGGTCGTGGGTTCAAATCCCGCCACCCCGACGCTGGTCAGAGGGCCGAACGGGGGGGGCCAAACGATGTTGATTCTGCCCGGGATACACACTGAAGACAGGTGAATGACTTGCTGCCCTGTCGCGCCCTGACGAGCTAGATCATCCAGGGGGCACCGGCATCGAGTGGATCGCAAGCGCTCCCTACAAGACGGTCGCTCTCCATACGGTGAGCGTCATGGCTCTATTGCTCGTGCTTGACGTCTTGGCTTACCTGGGTGCCGGATTGGCGCGGAAAGACGGCATTGCGCACGGCGAAGCTCGCCTACGGTTGATCAGACTTCAGGTCAGGTGGGGTGACGAAGGCGATAACAGCCCAGAACAACACGCTGTTTGCAGAGAGTTCACCCGGTAATCAAGTCCCATAGCTGCATGGCCTGGGATCCCCGTGCCACAGGGGAGGTGCGCGTGTGCACCCGCACCTGGTACATCTGCCGGGGTCGTGGGGGTGGGCGACCTCACGCAAACCTTGCCCGACGAGGTCAGGACGATCCCGCGAGGCCCGCCTTCCGTACGCGGAGGGCGGGCCACTTCTTTGGCATCTGAGAGCGCGCTATGAGATTCGGCCCACGGCCTCAGCGGGGGAACGCCCCCGAGGACCGCTCGCTCAACCCGCGCGACGAGCCTTGTCGACGGCCTTCACCGGATGGGGGGTGACAAGGCCGGGGCTGCCGGGGGTGCCTGCTGCTTACGACTGCTGATCGGTGGCCCGGGGGGCGGATGCCGGACGTTCGGCGGGCCGTGGTGCGGTCATGTCGAGTAGGAGCAGAGCGTCGTGGTCGGGGGTGCCGGGTTCGGCGGTGTAGACGCCGATGCGCTGGCCGGGGGTGCCTTCCACGTGCAGGGACTGGGATGTGAGGGTGAGTGTGCCGACCTGCGGGTGCTGGAAGATCTTCTGTGCGGGCTTGCGTCCGGTGACCTCGTATCGTTCCCACAGGCCGGCGAAGTCGGGGCTCTTGAGGAGGAGTTCGCCGACGAGGTTGGTGAGGTCGGGGGCGTCCGGGGCAGTGCCGGCAACGGCGCGCAGGCGGGCGACGCAGGCGGTGATCTGCCGGTCCCAGTCGGGGAAGAGATCGCGGGCTGCGGGGTGCAGGAAGAGGTAGCGGGCGAGATTGCGGTGCTTGACGGGCCAGTCGTCCAGGCCCGCGTACAGGGCGAGGCCACCGGGATTCCAGGCGAGCATGTCCATGCTGCGGCTGATGACGTAGGCCGGGTTCGGACGCAGCGACTCGAGCAGCAGCTTCAGATGCGGGCGCACGGTGCGACTGGGCGCGGGCGGGGGTTCGGACACGTAGCGGGCGGCGCGGGCCGCGAGCTCGCGCAGGTGCTGGTGCTCCTGGTCGTCCATGTTCAGCGCGCGGGCGAGGGAGTCGAGCACGGCCGGACTGGGACGGGTCTCCTTGCCGCGCTCCAGACGGACGTAGTAGTCGATGCTGATGCCGGCAAGGGTGGCCAGCTCCTCGCGGCGCAGGCCGGGAGTGCGGCGTACGCCGGCGCCGACGGTCAGGCCGACGTGCTCAGGGCTGGTCTGGGTCCGACGGCCACGCAGGTAGCGCCCCAGCTCGGCGCCCTCGCAGTGCGCGCTCTGGGATGCCATGGCTCCAGTCTTGTCCGGTTGGTGCCCGCAGTGCAGGCGTGAGGGGGGCCCTGTCATTACCCCCGAAGAGCCCGCCCTGCCACATCTCCGCAATCCGGGCGAAGGTGAATGAGCAACACGCCGGTACCCCGGCCCCTACCCAGTCACCACGGGCGCGACCCACCGGGCCGGGCGGGAGTGGGGGTGCCGGGTACGCCATGGATCGAAAGAGGGCGAGATGCGGTACATCAAGCTGCGTGACCTGGAGGTTTCCCGGATCGGTCTGGGTGCGATGGGTATGTCCCACGGCTACACGGGCTCCGGCACCGACGACGCGGAGTCGATCAGGACCGTGCACCGGGCGCTGGAACTGGGCGTCACGCTCATCGACACGGCCGAGATCTACGGGCCGTACACGAACGAGGAACTGCTCGGACGGGCTCTGAAGGGGCGCCGGGGCCAAGTGGTCCTGGCCACGAAGTTCGGCCTGGTCTCGCACGGCGGCGAGGGCGCCTGGAACCTGGACTCCAGCCCGGCGAACATCCGCACCGCGGTCGAGGGCTCCCTGAAGAGGCTCGGCACCGACCATATCGACCTCTACTACCAGCACCGCGTCGACGCGAACACGCGGATCGAGGAGACCGCCGGCGCCGTCAAGGAGCTGATCGCCGAGGGCAAGGTGCGTGCCTTCGGGCTCTCGGAGGCCGGCCCGGACACGATCCGCCGCGCCCACGCGGTGCAGCCGGTCACCGCGGTCCAGTCCGAGTACTCCCTGTTCACTCGCGGGATCGAGGAGAGGATCCTGCCCGTGCTGCGGGAGCTGAACATCGGGCTGGTGCCGTTCTCCCCGCTGGGCCGCGGCTTCCTGACCGGCACGGTGCGCTCCACCGACGAGTTCGACGAGAACGACTTCCGGCGCGACAACCCGCGCTTCACCGGCGAGAACTTCCAGCACAACCTGGCGCTCGCCGACGAGGTCAAGGCCCTGGCCGACGAGGCCGGTGCCACGCCCGGGCAAGTGGCGCTGGCCTGGCTGCTCGCCCAGGGAGACGACATCGCCCCGATCCCCGGCACCAAGCGCGTCAGCCGGGTCGAGGAGAACATCGCCGCCGACGCCGTCACCCTCACTGCCGAGCAGCTCGACCGGCTCTCCAGCCTGCCGCCCGCCGCCGGCGCCACCCACACCGAGGCCCAGGCCCGGATGCTCGAACGCTGACCCGCGCCCCGCTGCGGCCCCGGCCCACCCCCTGTTTGGAGCAACCTCCCTCATGCGTGCAGCAGTCATGTACGGTGCCCGCGACGTCCGCGTCGAGGACCGGCCCGACCCGAAGATCGTCCAGCCGACCGACGCGGTCGTCCGCGTGGTCACCTCCTGCGTGTGCGGCAGCGACCTGTGGCCCTATGCAGCCATGCCCGCCACCGATACCGGCCGCCCCATGGGCCACGAGTTCCTCGGCGTCGTGGAGGAGACCGGCGCGGACGTGACCGCCCTGAACTCCGGCGACCTGGTCGTCGCCCCCTTCACCTACAGCGACAACACCTGCGACTACTGCGCCAAGGGCCTCCACATCTCGTGCCGCAACGGCGGCCGGTACGGCTTCGACGGCGTCGACGGTGGACAGGGCGAAGCCGTCCGCGTCCCGTACGCGGACGGCACCCTGGTGAAGCTGCCGGTGGCCGCCGACTCCGCGCTGCTGCCCTCCCTGCTGGCACTCTCCGACGTGATGACCACCGGCCACCACGGCGCCGTCACCGCCTGCGTCGGCCGCGGTGACACGGTGCTCGTGGTCGGGGACGGCGCGGTCGGCCTGTGCGCGGTCATCGCCGCGCATCGACTCGGGGCCGAGCGGATCGTGCTCGCAGGACGCCACTCGGCCCGCACCGACCTGGGCCGCAGGTTCGGCGCCACCGAAGTCGTCGCCGAGCGCGGTGAAGAGGGCGTCGCCCGCATCCGCGAACTGACCGGGGGCGTGGACAAGGTCATCGAGGCCGTCGGCACCCGCCCGGCCCTGGACACCGCGCTCGGCGCGGTCCTGGACGGCGGCACCATCAGCCGACTGGGCGTCCCGCAGTACGAGCAGGGACCGATCGGCCAGGCCGAGTTCATGCGCAACATCACCCTGACCGGCGGCGCCGGCCCCGCCCGCGCCTACATCGAGCAGCTGCTGCCCGACGTCCTGGACGGCACCATCACCCCCGGCCGCGTCTTCGACCAGGAATTCACCCTCGACCGGGCACCGGACGCCTACCGGGCCATGGCCGACCGCCAGGTCCTCAAGGCCCTCATCCGCCCCTGACCACCTGCTCCCACCCGCACAACGAAGGACACCCACTCATGCAGACCGTCACCCTCAACAACGGCGTCGAGATGCCGCTCCTCGGCTTCGGCATCTACCAGATCCCCACCGAGGACACCGAGCGCGCCGTCTCCGACGCCCTCGCCGCCGGCTACCGGCTGCTGGACACCGCCGCCGCCTACGGCAACGAGGAAGCCGTGGGCCGCGCGATCAAGTCCAGCGGCATCCCCCGCGAGGACCTGTTCGTCACCACCAAGCTCTGGGTGCAGGACGCCCCCGCCCAGGACAACACCCGCCGCGCGTTCGAGACATCCCTGAACAAGCTGGGCCTGGACCACCTCGACCTGTATCTGATCCACCAGCCCTTCGGCGACGTCTACGGCCAGTGGCACGCCATGGAAGCCCTCAACCGCGAGGGCACGGCCAAGGCGATCGGTGTCGCCAACTTCTACCCCGACCGGCTGGTCGACCTCATCGTCAACAACGAGATCACCCCGGCCGTCAACCAGATCGAGACCCACCCTTTCTTCCAGCGCGCCGACTACCAGGCACTGATGCGCGAACACGGCGTGCAGATCCAGTCCTGGGGCGGCTTCGCCGAAGGCAAGAACGACCTGTTCACCAACCCGCTGCTCGCCGGCATCGGCAAGGAGTACGGCAAGTCGGTCGCCCAGGTCGTCCTGCGCTGGCTCACCCAGCGCGGTGTCATCGCCATCCCCAAGTCCGTACGCGCCGAGCGCATGGCCGAGAACATCGACGTCTTCGACTTCCGGCTCACCGACGAGCAGATGGCCCGGATCGCCGGCCTCGACACCGGCAGCTCCCTGTTCTTCGACCACCACGACCCCGAGATCGTCACCTGGCTCGCGGGGCGCCGCCTGGACGCCTGACGCATGCTCGCCCGGGGATCGATCGGCGGCCGGTCAGGACCCGTCTGCCGGCGAGCACACAGCAGCGTGTGCGGTCAGAGCCAGTCCCAGTGCCTGAAAGCGGAGTACAGCGTCAGAGAGACAACGACGATGACGGCGCTGGAAACGATGAAACCCGACTGTTGTCCGAAGCCGGGGTAGGGAAGGTTCTGTCCGTAGAAGCCAGTGATCGCCGTGGGCACGGCGATGATGGCGGCCCAGCTCGTCACCTTCTTCATGATCAGGTTCATCCGGTTCGCCTGCACCGACAAGTTGGTCTCCATCACCGAGGCCACCAGGTCGCGCAGCGACTCCGTCCACTCGCCGGCACGCAGCACGTGGTCGTACACATCGCGGTAGTACGGCAGCAGGGGGCCGTCGACGATGTCGAGGTCGGGGCGCATGAGGGCGTTGACGACCTCCCGCATGGGCAGGACCACGCGACGGAGCCGAACCAGTGATTTCCGCAGGGCGTAGGACTGGCGCTGTACGGTCTGGATCTGCCGGCCGCCTTCGGCGAAGAGCAGATCGTCAAGTTCCTCGATACGTTCGTCGAGTTGCCGTACCGCGGCGAAGTGCCCGTCGACGACGTAGTCGAGCAGGCCGTGGAGCAGAAAGGCGACCCCGTGTGCTGCCAGAGCCGGCGTACGGTCCCAGCGGGCAACCAGCTCGTCGAGGTCGAACGCGGGGTCCTTACGGACGGTGATCAGCGCCTGCGGCGTGAGGATGACCGCGAGCTCGCTCATCGTCAGTCCTGCGCCGTCCGCGGCGACGGCGACCGCGTAGACACTGAGGAAGTGATGGGTGCGGTAGCTGTCGAGTTTCGCCCGTTGTCCCTCGTGCAGCGCGTCCTCGAGAGCCAGCTCATGGAGACCGAGTTCCTCGCCGACCGCTGTGAACTCGGCGCGGTTCGGGCGGTACAGGTCCAACCACACGATCGAAGACGGATCCGCCAGATGCCGGGAGATGTCGCGGACCGGGAAGTCCTCCTCGACCAGGGAGCCGTCGCGGTACAGCCGAGTACGGGCCATGTCGCGCACCCTAACGGCACCAGCGGAGCATCAGCGGACACCACTACCGGACATCCACCCCGACGGGTGGGGCAGTGACTGACACGAAGAGATGGTGTGATCCACCCGGCCGACCTCCGCGAGTGCCACGACTGGAACACCGTTGCCTGAAGGGCGGGGAGACGCACCGTCTACGTGGACGGCGGACAGCGGCCGGCCCGCCGCTGATACCGGGAGGCTGACGTCCTGCTGTCCGGTAGGGCGGTCCGACCGGCCACCCGACCTGCCCTTCTGTGCGGGGTACCCCACCGCCTTCTGGCGCGATGCCCGACATCGCTCACAAGCCGCATGCCTGAGCGAGGTCGGGCACTCGCCGTTAGCGTGAAAGGAAGGGGCACGACAGGCCGCCTGTTGCGTCGGAAAGTGGTGACCGAAAATGACGGATACCGGACTGCCGAACCGGCCCGAGACTCCTCGCGCGGGGTCATTGGGCGAGCGCGGCGGGAAGAGTGCGGGGGTGCCGCACGGAAGCGATCCGGGGTCGCGTGGCCGTACGACTATCGCCGACGGTGTGGTGGCGAAGATCGCCGGCATGGCGGCCCGGGATGTGCCGGGCGTCCATTCGATGGGCGGTGGGTTCGCCCGTGGCATGGGGGCCATGCGTGAACGGATGCCCGGTGCGGGCGGGAAGTCCGTCACCAGCGGAGTGAAGGTCGAGGTCGGCGATGTGCAGACCGCGGTCGACCTGGAGATCGTCGTCGAGTACGGCGTCTCCATCATCGAGGTCGCGGGCGACGTCAGAGAGAACGTGATCGCTGCCATCGAGCGGATGACCGGTCTGGAAGTTGTCGAGGTCAATATCGCCGTCGGCGATGTGCATCTGTTCGACGAGGACGAGGGACAACAAGAGCGGCGGCTCGAGTAATCGCTTGCCGGAGCCACGGCGAGCAAGGAGCGCGCGATGGGCATGGCCGCGGTTGGCCTGATCACCGGGATCGCGCCGGGTTCCGCCGGACACTTCGCCGGCTTCGGCGCGTTCTTGCTGGTGGAAGCACTGGGTGTCATCGAGTTCGTCGCCGGACGGTTCGCCGATGGTGACGGGGAACTCGGTGACCTCTTCCACGGCCGCGAGCACGGTAATCGGCGGCGGTGAGACCAGCCGCTCCTCGGAGGGCGACCGCCGACGGAAGTGAGCCGACGTCCAGGAGCGGTCCGTTCGGCCTCTTCGGGGAGTAGCGTGAATTCATCGGGAGCACTTCGCACACCGGCTCCGATGCCGGTTTCGTTCCCGGTGAGCAACGACACCGGACGGCTGCCCTCGCGCAGGTCCGGAGACAGGTTCGCGCGATGTCCGCGACCACCTCTCATCCCTCGCTGCGGGCCGTTCCCTTCAGGGCCCCGACCGCGCGACTCGCCCTGAAAGCCGTGAGTCCTTCACCAGGGCACGTCGAGTTGGACGGTGCCTGGTGGCCTCGGTCACGTGACCTGACACAGGAACTCTCCGCTCTGGCGGACGTGCTGGATCCGCTGTGGGGACGGATCACCCATATCGCCGTCAACCCCCGCCACTGGCCGATCCTCCCGCGCAAGATCTTCGTCAACGGCCATGTGGTGAAGGCCGGTTGGTTCACGTCGGAGCAGGATCCGCACAAGATCCTGCTGCTGTCCTATACGGCAGGCCGCTGGGACCTCTTGGTGATACCCCCGGAGACCAGCGCTCCCTCGGCCGCCCGGCTGATGGCCGCCGCGAGCGCGAACACCGGCCCGCCGATGACCGCGACCGCCCTCATGACGGCGGAACAGGCCGGCGAGACCTCCTCCTCGTACGAGGCCACCAGCGGCCGGCCCGGCCGAGTGGTGGTGGGTGTGTGACGGTCGTCGTCGCCGCTCTGGCCGTCGGTGCCTGATGATTCGCCGGGCAGTCCGTGGTGGGCCGGATCACACATGACCACCTGCCGCGGCCGCCATGAGCGGTTCCGCTGCCTCCTCGGTCGCATCCGGAGGCACGACCAGCAGGTCCCAGCGCCCCCGGCCGGGGGCGAGCAGGACGATCGTGTGCGGGGCGGATGCCGCCACGCTCCTGCGCAGGCGTACGACCTGGTTGAAAACGAGCATCCGGCCGGGCACCGCGGGCCACGTCGCCCCGTTGACGGTGACGCTGGTGATGTGACCCCATGCGCGCGGCAACCCGGCAAGCAGCCGGGGGAGTTCGGAGAGCAGGTCGTACGAACGGGGCCACCACGCTCCGTCGATGGGTCGGGGCATGCCGCTGCCGGATGCGAGACGCATCCGCAGGACGGGGTGGGAGGGAAGCGGGGACTGCAGTGCGGTGGTCATGAAGGCTCCTGCCAACTGCCGTAAGTAGTTGAGTGGTTGACGTCAGGCGCGACGGGCCGCGACCCGCTCCGCCGTCGGCCAGCGCACGTCGTGCACCCAGCCGAGGCGTTCGAGGAGACGGATCACGGCGGCGGAGGGGTCGAGCTGGCCGCGGTCGACGCCGTGCCGGGCGCTGGTGGGGTCGGCGTGGTGGAGGTTGTGCCAGCTCTCGCCGAACGAGAGCAGGGCCAGCGGCCACAGATTGGTGGCCCGGTCGTGGCGCCGGGTGCGGAACGGGCGCTCACCGATCATGTGGCAGAGGGAGTTCACGCTCCAGGTGACGTGGTGGAGCAGCGCGATACGCACAAGTCCCGCCCACAGCAGGGCGGTCACGCCGTACAGCCACGTACCGCCGATGGCCCAGCCCACAGCGAACGGCAGGGCGAGCGTGAGGACGCACAGCGCCGGGAAGGCGCGGGCGACGGCACGGATGTCGCGGTCGGCCAGGAGATCGGGGGCGTAACGCTCCGGCGGCGTAGGGTCGTTGCGGAAGAGCCAGCCGACGTGCGCGTGCAGCAGACCGCGCAACTGGCCTCGCAGATGTGTGCCGTAGCGGTACGGGGAGTGCGGGTCACCCGGCCGGTCGGTGAAGGCGTGATGGCGGCGATGCGTGGCGACCCAGCCGATGACGTCGCCCTGGAAACTCATCGAACCGGCCACCGCGAGCGCGATCCGCACGGGACGGACGGCCCGGTAACCGCCGTGGGTGAGGCCGCGGTGGAAGCCGACCGTGACGCCGAGACCCGTGATCGTGTAGAGGACGAGCGCGAGCACGATGTCGGCGGGATGGATGAGACTCCCCCACAGCAGCCAGCCGGCCAGACCGATTGCCACGAACGGCAGGGCGACGATCAGCGCCGTCACCGCAACGTACAGACGCTCACCGCCGCTGTGCGCGGGCACCGGACCGTCCGGCGGGAAGGGGGACGCCCCGTCGTAGCCTTGGGGCGCCGGGGCAGGGTCCGACGGTGTGACCGTCGTGGGCGTGGTCGGACTGAGTGGCATGCGTGGCTCCTCGGCCTGGCTGCGGATGGCACGGCCGGGGTCACGGGCTGCCCATGGGAGGGGAGTCGCGAGGACGGGCCGGTTCGGACACCGGCAGACGAAGAGCCCTCGCTTCCTCCACCGTACTCCCGCACGCTCCGGGACGAGGCAGGCCGGATCGCGTGGCCATCGCGTTGACACGGACCATTGCCGGACGTTGACTGGCAGCACGGTGCAGGGCCATGCCACCCCCGAACACACGGCGAGGCATTCCGCCTTCCCGCCTCGCCCGGACCCCGCAGGAACTCACCTACCGGACAACAGCGAGGCCGGCCATGACCGTTTCACGGACCATCAGGAACAAGGCTCAGACGATGAAGGGCAGGATCACGGAAGAGCTCGGTCGGGTCACCCACGACAGGCGACTGCAACGCAAGGGCAGGAACGACCGGGTCTCCGGAAGCCTGAAACAGGCCGTCGAGAAGACCAAGGACGCCTTCCGGCGGAACGGGAGCGGCCCCCGATGATGTACGACCAGACGCGTGCCCAGCAGTCCGCGCGAGCGCCTACGACGAAACCACCGCCCAGCTCGTGAACGCCCTCGCGGAACGGCGGCGTCTCCTGCGGGCCGACTGGCAGGACCAGGACTCCGAGACGCAGTCCGACGAACTCCGGCACGCGCTGAGGCAGTACCGGGAGATCACCCGACGACTGCTCCAGCTCTAGGCGGCCACTACTCCGCGCTGCCTCGAAGCGCGGAGTAGTGTGGACAGTACCGAGAGCATTTCGCACACCGGCTTCCACGCCGGGTCGTTCTCGGCGAACCATGAAACCCGGGCCGCAGCAGAAGCGGCCCGGAGACGGGTCCGCATCATGTCGGCGACCTTGCTTCCACCCCTGCCGCATCCCGAGCCCGTCGCAGCCCCGGCCGCGCGTCTCACCCTCAAGACCGACGGCACCTCCCGCGGACTCCTGGACGGTGCCTGGTGGCCCCGCTCCCGGGATCTGCTGAGCGAACTGCCCGCACTGACCGACGTATTGGACCCCCTGTGGGGCCGCATCACCCGCATCGCCGTCAACCCGAAGCACTGGCCGGTCATCCCGCCCAAGGTTCCCGTGCACGGCCACATCGTCAAGGTCGGCTGGTTCACCCCGGAAATCGACCCGCACAAGCTGCTGCTGCTCTCCTACGGCACCGGCCGCTGGGACCTGCTGATCATCCCGCCCGAAACCGGGGCGGAGTCGGCGGCCCGGCTGATGGCTGCCGCGTCCGACTACGACGGCCCGCCACTGACCGCGAGCGCGCTCATCGCCGCGGACGAGGCCCGGCACGGCGTCTTGGCGACCGACGAGCCACTGGACCCGGACGAGGCATGGGAGTACGAGGGCGGCGCCTCCGCGGTGTCAGTGTCGGCGGCCGTTCCGCAACAGGCCGGTCCCCCCGGCCGGGCCAGCCGCCTGATCATCGGTATGTGAGGTGGCCGCCATGAACGCCTTCCTGACAGCCGCCGCCTTCGCGGTCCTCATCGCAGCGGCGGCGTACATGATCCACCGGCTCAACATCCAGCACGCCGACAGAATCGCCGTGCACCAGTACAGCGCCCGCCTGCCCGGCCGCCGCGGCCGCGGCACGCCGCAGCCCCCGGTGGCACCGGACCGGTCCGAGTCGCCGACCGCCGGCGAACGGCGGGACCACCGCGACGGGGGCCGCGGCCGCTTCCCGCCGCGCCGCCGTCGCAGCCCTACCACCCACCACAGGTGACCAGCCGGTCTCCCCCCACCGGCCGCGCGTACGGACCGTCGACTCGACCCGTGGCGACGCGTGTGCCCGAGCGCGTGCACCCGGGCCCTGGACCGCGCGAGGAGCAGCCGGGACCCATGAACCGAGGCATCCGAACCGAGGCATCCGAACCGAGGCGTCATGACTCTTCCGCAGCTGAACGTCTACCGGCACGACCGGGGCAGTCGGGCGCTGATCACCCTGGCCGGTGAGATCGACCCGGCCACCGCGCCCCAGGTGCGCGCCGCTCTGGAGCGGTGCCTGCATGACGGCATCACCACCATCGACGTGGATCTGACCACCGTCGGCCGCTGCGACAACAGCGGTCTGCGCGTCTTCCTCGACGCGTCGCGGCACGCCGCCGGGAGCCACGCGTCCCTGCGGCTGCACCACCCGTCCCCGCAGACCGCGCGGCTCCTCACGGACACCGGCTCCGATCTTCTGCTCCTGTGACGGCTCCGGGAGAGACCTGGTGCACAGCGGTACGGAGAGCCACCTTTTCTGATCATGTGTGACATGCCGTTCTCTGGAGTAATGGGCTGTTCGGGGTGACCGGCCGCGTCACTCTGTGCGGGTTGATCACGGTCGTGTCAGTAGCCCGTGTGTCGGTGCGGGCCCAGGACTCGCGGCACGAGGTGGGCATGGACACGGTCGTCGATGCTTTGACGACGCCGGTGCGGGGGTGCGGTTGTGACGGAAGGCGAGCGCCGACCTGACAAGGTCATGCTGGACCGGTCGGAAGGGTTCGGTGAGCGGCTGCTGGGGGTGCTGCTGGACCGGGCACACGAGATGCCGCCGCAGCTGATCGCCCCGCTGATCGCGGAAGAGGTGGCCAGGGTCGGTGGCCGCGACGTCTCGATCCTGCTGCAGGACTACGGCCAGCTGGTGTTGGTGCCGCTGTCAGGTCGGCGGCTGATGGTCGGCGAGCCCGAGCCGATCGACGGCTCTCCCGCCGGTACGGCCTTTCTGCAGGCGACCACTGTCGAGGTGCCGGGGGCCGACGGCGTCCGGATGTATCTGCCGTTGCTGGACGGCAGCGACCAGGTGGGCGTGATGGCCCTCACCCTGGACACCGTCGATGACAACGACCGGCGGCTGCTGCGCAGACTCGCCGGCCTGGTCGCCGACATGCTGGTCACCAAGCACAGCTACACCGATCAGTTCTTCCGCGCCCGGCGCCGTGAACCGATGAGCGTGGCCGCGGAGATCCAGTGGTCCCTGCTGCCGCCGCTGGCGATGTCGGTCCCGCAGGTCGCGGTGGCCGGAATCCTGGAGCCCGCCTACGACGTCGCGGGCGACAGCTTCGACTACGCCCTCAACGAGGACATCCTGCACGTGGCCATGGTCGATGCGATGGGCCATGGCCTGGACGCCGCCACGATGGCGACCGTCGCCGTCGGGGCCTACCGGCACGCCAGACGTGCCGACATCGGTCTGTCCGAGATCTACGCGTTCATGGACCGGGCCATCGCCGAGCAGTTCGGGCCCGACCACTTCGTCACCGCCCAGATGATGCGTCTGAACATCGCGACGGGCCACCTGCAGTGGGTCAACGCGGGCCACCCCGCACCGCTGCTGATCCGCGACCACCGGGTCGTCCGGCAACTGGCAGGCCCTACCACCCTGCCCGTCGGCTTCGGCGGTGAAGAGCCTCGGATCAGCGGGCAGATGCTCCAACGCGGCGACCGGGTGCTGTGCTTCACCGACGGCCTGATCGAGGAGCACGAAGCCGGCGAAGAACAGTTCGGCGAAGAACAACTCATCCACTGGGTCAACCGCATCGAACACACGACGAAGGGGGTACGAGCGGTGGTGCGCTCACTCTCCCACACCCTGAAGCAGCAACGGGGCGGCCGCACCACCGACGACGCGACCCTCTTCCTGATCGAATGGCGCGGGGGCGCCGCCGACCACCTCGTGCTCCTGGAGTGAGCCGACAACCGCCCGGCGAAGACAGGGCCGACGCCACAGGGACCCGCTGCCTGACTGCGGCGATCCCGGGGATCTTCTCCGCCGCCCCGCCTGCGACGATCGTTTCGCCACGGGGTTCCGACTCGGTCGGCAGCATCGTGCCCAGGCGAGTGCGGGACTCATCCGGACCGGTACGGCGGCACGGACCGCCCCACTCGGCCGGCTTGGGCGTTTCGCCTGCGAATACCGTGCGGTGCCTCGGACATGCGTGAGCCACCGCGTTTTTTGCAGCGTACGACACCCTGTACGCCGCAAAAGCCCAGCCGCCGGGAGCCGTTTGGGAGCCGACCCGTTCCCCGAGCCCTCCCGACACCACCCGAGACCCGCCAAATCCGACGCCCTGACCTGCGAAAATGCGAAATTGGCAGGTGTCGATCACGCCCGGTCCTCATTCGGGACGAAGAGATCGTGGGTTCAAATCCCGCCACCCCGACGCTGGTCAGAGGGCCAAACAGGGGGCCAAAGGAAGCTGATCTAGCCCATCGCGCAACCTGGGCCAGCTTTACTGCTGCTGTGGATCAGGGCATAGCAGGTCTAGCGGGGGCAGCAGTCGGGGGACTGATCGGCGTAGTCGGCACTCTCGGAGCCGCCCGACTAACCGGGAAAGATCAGAGAAGGACCCAACACGAGCACTGGCGTCGCCAGCAACGGCGAGACGCCTACAGCCAGCTGGTCAGCCAAACCTCTGATGCGCTCAGGCTGGGCACATCAGCCCAAGACGCATACCAAGACGGCGAGTCAACTGCTGCGAGCCTTGCCGATGAGTTCGGCGAGATGGTGCGTCGGCTGGACACCACGATGAGTCTCGTGATCTTGGAAGGGCCTGAAGAGGCAGCCTCAGCGGCGATGGAACTCGTCGGAGGCTTGCACACATGGACAAACACTCTGTCACTCGCCGTCGCGATAGAGACCGGAACCTTTGTGCCCACTCCTGACGTGCCCAGAGTGACCATGGAGGACCTGTTTGCGCACCAGGAGTCGAGCTACCAAGCGTCTGATGCGTTCATCCTCCTCTGCCGACATCTGCTGGATACCTGACCTCCGGCCTAAGGCAGCCTGCGGGCAGTCCGTGACCCATCCATGCCAGACCCCACCCCCGCAGGATGGGGTCTGGCATGCACAGACGAGCAGACTCACGCACTCCGAGTAATGCGTCGCCCTCATCGGCGAAGATGTCGTCCATCGCTTCGGCGCCCTGCGTGATCACGGGCCGGAGCTGCTTGCGGTAAACCCTGTGGTCGCCTGGCTGCTGTGACCGACCAAGAGAGCGATCCGCTCCAAGCGGGATGCCGTGGTCGGAGAGCAGGTATATGAAGCTGTGCCGGAGCTCCCGCGATGTCCACTCAGGCTTCAGGCCGGCCTTCTTCACGATGGCCTTGAAGTCGCGCCGGACGTTGGCCGCGTCAAGCGGCTCGCCGCTCCGAGTCGTGAAGACACGGCCAGTCGGGCTCCACTCCACCCCCCTCGATGCCCGCTCCTGCTTCTGCCACCCCATGTGCTCTTCCAGGACGTCGACCACCTGCTTCGGCAGAGCGATGGTCCGGCGGCTTTTCCTGGTCTTGGTCTCACCGTGCTTGCGCACCGAACGCCACACCGCGACGTGAGGGGGGATGCCGTCCGTCGTCTCCAGGAAGACGTGATCCCAGGTGAGGGGCCGCGCTTCTTCTGTGCGCACACCGCTGAGGAGCGAGAGCACGAGGTAGGCGTACAACCGTGACGGAAGCGCGGCGGTGAGCACGGCTTTCGCCTGCTCCAGGTTCAGCGCCTTGCTCGGTCGACCGGGACGCCCCTCCGGTGCGGTGACGAGTAGGGCGACGTTCCGCGCGGCCTTGTCCCTGCGCTGAGCGTGCGCAATGGAGCGGCGGAGGATGGCGAGCAGGTCACGCAGGCTTCGCGTCGCGAGGAATTCGGCCCTGTCGTCCAACCAGTCGTCGACATTATCCGCGCCGAGTTCCTTGAGCTTGGCCTTGCCGATGAACGGGATCAGGTGCTTGTTCGCCATCGAACGGCTCTTGCCCATAGCTTCCCAAGCAGAGGTCCCGCCGCTGTCGTGGCCCGTCACCTGCCGGGATCCAGCCGGTGGGCGAGGTCGTGGGCGGTGGCGCTGGTGAGGTCTCCGACGTAGGCGCCGACGATCTCGAAACGGCCGCCGGTGATCGAGGAGGTCACGGACGGCCTGCCCCAGAGCTTGCCGTCGATGACGATGGCGAATTCGTTGCGCGGGACCGGGGTCCCCGCGATGGAGCCGGTGAGGGCGGCGAAGCGGGTCCGGTCGGCGGGGCTGAGGGTCACCTCGACCTGCCAGGTACCGTCGATGGTGCTTTTCTCCGCCTTCGCGGAGGTGACACGAACGTCGGTCATGCCCCTGGCCCGGTCGGCGCGGACGCACAACGCCGGTTGGGTCGCGGTGGCGTGCACGGTGTAGCCGCCGCTGCCATGGGTGCAGGCCTGCTCCGTGGCCGAGGTGACCGGCAGGAGGGAGACCGGGGCCGCCTTCCCGGTGTTCCCGGTACCGCCCTCTACCGCGGGCTGAACCACGTGCGCGCGGGGGGTCACGCCGTCCGCGACGGCCACCCATGCGGTGGCGACCACGGCGACGGCGGCGACGCCGACCCCGGTGCGGGCCAGCCGCTGCCGCCGCCGGGCGACCCGCAACGCGCCGTCGGCCAGCCCGACCAGATGGGCGCCGGCGGCGTCACCGCCGCTCTCCCGGACATGCGCGTGCAGGGCATCGTGCAGCAGCGTTTCGTGCAGAGGGTGTTCGGTCATGCCGTTCATGCGATGACGCCCCTTCCGGAGGCAGTGGAAGGGGAGGCCGACGGCCCTGCCTCGGCCAGGGTGGTGCGGAGAGAGGCGAGGGCCTTGTGGGTCTGGCTGCGGACCGTCCCCTGAGCAACGCCCAGAATCGCGGCGATCTCATTGTCCGGCCGGTCCTCGAAGTAACGCAGCACGATCACCGCACGCTGGCGCTTGGGCAGCCGACGCAGCGCGGCCATGATGTCCTGCCGCTGGACCACGGTCTCGGCCCAGTCGGCGACCTGCCCGGACGGCTGGTCCGGCAGGGTGTCCGTGACCGTCTCCCGCCCCCAGCTGAGGAGTCGGAAGCGATCCACCTGGGCGTGGTAGAGCGCCCGGCGCACATAGATCTCCGGCTGCTCCCGGTCGCGCAGCTTCGACCAACGCCGAGCGGTGGAGGCAAGCGCGGTCTGGAGCAGGTCCCGGCCCTGCTCCCAATCCCCGGTCAGCAGGTATGCCGTGTGCAGCAGCGATCTCGACCGCGCCGCCACGAACTCACGGAACTGGCGTTCCTCGTCGGCGTTCAATGCACCCTCCCTCGTTCCCCTTTAAAGACGGGCACGGAAGGAGGTTCGACTGCCCTGCCTGTCGGACTTTCTCGACCACGACGCCGCCAACCTCCTCGTGGGTAGCGTCGGAGGGCATGCGGCGACCCAGCACCCGCCCGTGCGACTGCAGAGCGCGTCACGCGCAAGGTGAGTCACGCGACCAGGTGTTGGGGAGAACAGCAGCCCGGCTTCTCAGGCTAACGAGAACGCGGCGGCCGTTGGGTGTCGTACCGCGGCGAAGTACAGCAACAGCCGCAGTGTGGACGTCCACTACGTCTTCCAGCTCAAGTCCGAGGCACAGACGAGGGCCCGCACCGACTCCCGCATCGAGCAGGTGAACGCACGCTGGTCCGCGTGCATGGCCAAGTCCGGCTATCAGGCCCAGGAACCGATGAAGGCGGCCGAGGAACTCGGCCTCACCGACGCGCAGCTCGGCGGATCCGAGGCGATCACAGCGGCCACGCTGGACGTAGCCTGCAAGAAGAAGACCAACCTGGTCGGAACGTACTACGCGGTCCAGTCCGCATACCAGCGACGGCTCGTCGAGGACCACGCCGAGACCCTGAACTGGCTCGGCAGCAACTGCGCGACAGGCTGCGGCTCGCCGCGTCCCTGACGTCCTCCTAGCCAGGGATCGCCGCTCAAATCCATGACCGGGCTACGTCCGTGTCCTGCCGCGCCGGTGCCGGGCGACGGCGAACCCCGCGAGTGCCAGTACGGCGGCGCCGCCGCCGGTGGCCGCCACAGTGGTGGTGTTCATCGCGGAGGATCCCGATGCCTGGGGGCAGTACGAGCCGCCTCCCGCGACGGTGATGGTCGTATGCGTCTGCTGGGCGGTGAGTCCGGATCCTTTGTGGTGGGCGGCGATGACAACGGGGTAGCTGCCCGGTGCGATGCCGCAGCGGATGGTCCCCTTGCCCTGGCCGTAGCTGTTCTTCTGCATGGTCACCTTGACCGGGTGTCCGAAGGCCGGGGAGGTCACCGTGAAGCTGCCGTTCTCGTCGGCGGCCAGGGAGGTCAGGTCGACTCCTGAGGTGACCTCGACGGGCGCGCCCGGCCGGATCGGCCCGTCGGGGGTGCTGTCGCCGGCCGTGGGGGCGAGGCTGACGGCGAGGCCCGGGTCATCGGCTGCGTGAGCGCCCGGGGCGACTGCGAGTCCGAGGGCGGCTGCGGTGCAGAGGATGCCGGCCACGCGCAGGTACATCCGTGGCACCTCGCCTTCCTGAAAGGTGATCAGCTCGCCTTGGGCGGGACGAGCATGTGTTCTCGGCCGAGGGTCGTCGTGGTGTCGGTGTAGAGCGTGGTCTCGCCGTCGGACCAGCGCACGAGGAGGTCGTCGGGGCCGCCGGGTGTGTAGGCGCCGGCGGTCATGACGGCCGCGTGGGTCCACAGCTTGTTAGAGGACCTCAGCCTGGTCTCCGTTCCCACACCGGAGGCGGAGGAGTCGCGGTAGAGGGTCAGTCCGCCGTCGGACCAGCGCACGACGAGGTCCCAGTCGGCCCCTCCGGTGAAGTTTCCGGCGGCGAGGAGGGTGGCGTGGCGCCAGGTGTCGTTGGGCGGCTGCAGCCTGTGCTGGTGCAGGAATCCGCGACCGTCGACGTCGGTGAAGAGAGTGACCCTGCCGTCGGCCCAGCGGACCATGAGGTCGTCGGTCGACTGGTTGGCGCTGTAACGCCCGGCAGTGATCTGGACGGCGGCCTTCCAGGTGCTGCCGGGCTTGGCCATCTGTGTTTCCCCGGCGAAGCCACCGTTGCCGTCTCCGGTGTACAGGGTGACTTCGCCGTCCGACCAGACCACCATGAGGTCGGAGGTGTTGTCGCTGTTGAA
Organism: Streptomyces sp. NRRL S-646; assembly: GCF_000720765.1. Lineage (GTDB taxonomy): Bacteria > Actinomycetota > Actinomycetes > Streptomycetales > Streptomycetaceae > Streptomyces. The sequence goes on along the minus strand of NZ_JODC01000013.1, from coordinate 155,021 downwards.
GTCCCCGGCGGCGATGGTCCTGGCGTGCGTCCAGGTCGAGGACTTCGCGATCCGGTGTTCGCCGGAGAAGCCGCCGCTGCCGTCTCCGATGTAGAGGGTGACTTCGCCGTCCGACCAGACGACGATCATGTCGGTCCTGCCGTCGCCGGTGTAGTCGCCGGAGGCGGTCTTCATGGCGCTCTGCCACAGGCCCCCGCCGGTGGGGTACATGCTGTAGCCGCGCGGGTACTGGGGCGGAGTGGTGTTGTTCTGCGCGGCACCGTAGATCTCGAGGGCCCGCTGGTCGAAGGTGGTGGAGAACGAGATGCGGTCGCTGTTGTTCTCCAGGCCGCCGCCGTAGTAGCCGCCGAGGTTGCCGATGACGGTTCCGCTGCCGGTCCTCTTGTTCAGGCCGGTGATCCAGGGGCTTCCGGAGGTGCCCCCGTAGAAGCCGCCGCAGTCCATGCGCATCTGGTGGTAGCCGGGCAGCCGGCGGGTGTTGACGCCGGAACAGATGAAGGGCCGGTTCTTCGGGTTGTGGCTGCCGGGGTAGCCGATGACGGTGACGTTCTGCTTGTACCGGCCGTTCACCTGGCCGAGTTTGAGCGCCGCGCCGACGGCCTTCTGCACGCTCTGCCCCCGCCCATTGGCGGCGACCCTGGCGAAGGCGTAGTCGAAGTCGGAGTAGGCGTCGCGGGTGGGGTGGCCTCCGGCCTGGTACCAGCGTGCGTCACGGATCCACTGCTGCACCGCGAACCGGCCGTAGGGGGTGGGGTTGTTCGCGCTGCCGTCGTAGCGGGGCACGAACATGCCCTTGGAGCCGCCGGAGCAGTGCGCGGCGGTCAGGACGACGTTGCCCTGCGGGCTGTCGACGACGCTCGCGGAGCAGAAACGTCCCATCAGCTGGTCGGTGGCCGGGTCTCGCACGTAGTGGAAGAACGTTCCCACCGTGGGGACACCGCCGAAGTAGGCGCCGTTCTTCGGTGCGGCCACCCCCTTCACGATGGACTGGGCCTTCCCGTCGACCGGGGCCTCGCCACGAGGGCTGTCAGGGGTGGCAAGGGCCATCCGCTCGGGGGTCCAGAACTTCTCGGCCTCCGCACTCGTCCATGCTCTTCCCCGGCCCGCCTCGTGCGCGGCCGACACGGTCGGCACAGTCCTGGTGGCGGCGTCGGGGCGCGCGGAGGCAGGAGCGGCCGCCGCGAGGACGAGCGCGGAGGCCGCTATCGCGGCACAGGTTCCGAACGCGTCACGAAGGGTGGGTATTCGCACGGTTTCCTTGTCTGTCAGCACACGTGTGGCGAGACGCGCCGGGTCTCAGCTCGTGAAGATGAAGTACTTCCACGTCCCGTAGGTCGTCGAGTTCACGTTGTCGCCCGACGTCGTGTCGATGTAGGACGAGCGGATGCGGAAGCGGACGCCCGTCGGCGGGGTGCCGGTGAGTTCGAGCGTGTCCTGGCCGCCCGAGCCGAGCACGAGGTACTCGCTGTGCGTGCCGCGCCAGGCGCCGTCGTGGTAACCCTGGACCTCGACCCTGTACTTGCGGTTCGGGTAGGGCGTCATCGTCGTGTCGAAGACGGGGTCCTTGGACTTGTGGAAGTAGCGGTACGTCTGGTTCCACGCCGTCCGGGTCGTGTAGTAGCCGCTGAGTGCGGTCGAGACCCTGACCCGTGCGCCCACCGTGCTCGTGACCGCCGCGGGCGCGTAGCGGGTGTCGCCCGTGAACCTGGCCGTGAGCTTGGTGTCGCGGGTCAGGTAGACGCTCGCGGACAGGTTTCCGGAGGCATCGACCGTGCCGGACTTGATCAGCTTGTTGGGCTTGTCGCCGCCGTACGGGTCGGCGTAGATCTCGACGGTCCGGTTCTTGTACGTCGTGCCCAGGTGCGCCGTGAACTTCACCTGGGTGTTGTACGCGTACACCTTGCCGTTGTTGTCCAGGGTGAGGGCGGTCGTCGTCTTCGTGACGTTCGCCGTGCCGGTGGCGGTGGCGCTCGCGTGGTACTCGTCGCCCGCGTAGCCGACCGTGTACACGACCTGGCCGCCGGCCGGCGGGGTGTCGGCGAAGGAGTACGAGCCGTCGGCGCCGACCGTCGCCGTGCCGAGCAGCTTGCCGGACGGGGACTCGGCGTCCGTGCGGCGGACGGAGACCGTGGTGCCGGACGGGAAGGCCGCGTTCGAGGTCAGCTTGCCCGTGACGGAGAGGGCCTTGGCGCGCGGCGCGGTGGCCGGGGCGCTCGCCGTGAGGGTGGTGTCCGCCTTGGCCGGGTTGTCGAGGACGCGCAGCGAGTAGATGTCCGAGGCGTTGTACGACACCGCGAACAGTTTGCTCGCGTCCGGCGCCCAGGCCAGGCCCGAGGCCGCGAGGGTGTCGCCGCCGCTGCCGCCGCCGGTGTTCGGGAAGTCGTACTGCCGCACCGGCGCGGAGATGCCCGGCCGGAAGATGTGGACGTCCGGGTCGTACGAGGAGTCGGTGCCCGCGGCGACCGCGCCGTCCGGGGCGATGTCGACCGCGTTCGGGTAGGCGTTGCTGGTGTAGCTGCCGTCGTCGGAGAGGTCCGAGAGCTTGAAGACCTGCTGCTTGTACGGGGCGCCGCTGGCCGTGACGACGTCCTTGCCGTCGGGGGTGACGGCGAGGTCGCTGAGGTCACTGCTGCTGCCCGGGTCCCAGGCGTACGCGGTGCGGGTCGCCGAGCCCGAGGACACGTCGAACACGGCGAGCTCGTTCGGGCTCTGCCCGGAGGTGCCCGCGACTACGGTGTCCGGGGCGCCCGTCGAGGAGCCGAGGATCGGGGCGTCGTTCCAGGTCTTGTCGGTGTCCTGGTGGAGCGTGACCACCGGGTCGCTGCCGCTGAGGTCGAGCGAGCCGATGTTTCCGCTGCCGCCGCCCCGATAGCCGAACCAGAGCTTGCCGCCGGCGAGCGCCGGGTATTCGGGCTGGGTGCCGGCGCCCGTCGGGTAGCGGTGGGCCTCGGTGGCGGTCGCGGTGTCGACGGCGACGATCGCGTCGGCGTCCTCGACGGCCGCGTACAGGGTGCCGGAGTCGGCGGAGAGCTCCAGGCCGCGGACGCCGGGAAGCGATTCGACCGTGCCGACGACGGTGCCGCTGTAGTCGGTCGCGACGACCTTCCCGCTCTTCGGGTCGCTGATGAAGACCCGCTGGTGGACGCCGTCCACGACGACGTCACCGGTCGAGGTGACCGGCAGGACGGTGCTGGAGTCGGCCAGTGCGGGCGCGGCCGACGTGACCGCGAGCGCCGTCGAGCCGAAGAGGACCGCGAGTGCGGTCGCAGCCGTGAGAGTGCGTGTGCGCACGGTGGTTTCGAACCCCCCGGAACGAAAAAGAGCCCCTGCTGAACCGGGGACGTCAGCGGAGCGTAGGTCACGCCGGTGACAGCAGATGCAAAGGAGGGTCAACGATGATCAAAAAAGTCCCCCGCGGGATCAACCCCGCAGCGACTCGACCTCACAGTGATCAAAAGCACTCCGCGCCGTTCGGCTCCGGTCCCTCCCCTCGTGGGGACCGGTGTCGAACGGCGCGGATCTCGGAGGCTCAGGCGATGGGCCCGGCGCCGCCGTCCCATGGCTCCCGCGGAAGTCGGCTGAGAAGGTTCGGCGCAGTGGACTGTCTTCCTGAGCGCTGAGCTGATGGCCAGCGCGGACGGTGCCCGACGGGCTCGCCCTTGCATCGTGATCCTGCCAGCTGTGGCTTCCGGTGAGGAGATTCCGGTGCCGGTCCGGAGGCTTTCGCCGCAGGTCAGCCGTATAAAGTGAGTTTTCCGGTCCGGATGTCCAAGCGCGGGGGGAGTAAGGGGTGGAGGCCTTGGGATCCGACTCAGGGGCACGTACTGCCTTCGCGGAGCGGCTCGCTCTGCTGTACAAGGAGGCGGGCAACCCTCCTCTCGCCCGGGTGGCCGAGGCGGTCGTACAGCTTCAGCGGGTGGACGAGCGCGGGCGGCCCGTACGGGTCTCCGCCCAGCGCATCAGCGACTGGCGACGGGCCAAGAACGTGCCGGCCCAGTTCGCCGCACTCGCCGCGGTGCTGCACGTCCTGGTACCTCAGGCCCGGCGCGCCCGGCCCACGCCGGTCTCCGCCGGGCTGTACGACATGGGTCAGTGGCAGCGGCTGTGGGAGCGTGCGCTGGCCGACCCGGCCGGTGACCGTCCCGCGGCGGCCGCCGAAGCGGACGAGCGGCCTCCGGTCGAGGATCCGGCCGTCCCCAGTGTGTGTCCGTACCGGGGGCTGGCCTCCTACCGGCAGCAGGACGCCCGGTGGTTCTTCGGCCGGGAGCGCAGCACCAACGCCCTCGTCGACCAGCTGCACGCGGCGGAGAAGACCGGTGGTCTCGTCATGCTCGTCGGTGCTTCCGGGGCGGGGAAGTCGTCCCTGCTCAACGCCGGGCTGGTGCCCGCCGCGCAGAACGGCGCACTCGGCGACGACGACAACCGGCCGAGGACGGTCGTCCAGCTCGTGCCGGGTGCCGATCCCGTCGGCGAGCTGACCCGGTGCATCCCCGAGCTCGTACCCGTCATGTCCAAGGCGGACGGCTCCGCGGCAACGGAACCCGGCACTCCCGCGTTCGCGCACGCCGTCCGGGGTGCCGTCGCCGAGTGGGCCCGGCGCGAGGCGCCCTCCGGCGAGCGTCCGGTCCTCATCGTGGACCAGTTCGAGGAGGCCTTCACCCTCTGCGCCGACGAAGCGAGCAGGCACGCGTTCGTCCAGGTCCTGCACGCCGCGTGCTCGGCTGCCGGACCGGACGACCCGGCCGCCCTGCTCGTGGTCCTCGGTATCCGCGCCGACTTCTACGAGCAGTGCCTGCGCCATCCCGAACTCGCCGACGCGCTGCAGCACCGGCACATGGTGCTCGGGCCGCTGAGCACGGCCGAGCTGCGCGAGGCGGTGACCGGTCCGGCCAAGGCCGTGGGCCTCGAACTCGAACCGGGTCTCGCGGAGCTGATCGTCCGGGAGGTGAGCGCCGACGGGCCCCGCGGGGCGCACGACGCCGGGGTGCTGCCGCTGCTCTCGCACGCGCTGCTCGCCACCTGGCAGCGACGTAAGGCGGGGCGGCTGACGCTGGCCGGTTACCGGGCCGCGGGCGGGATCCAGGGCGCGGTGGCCGCGACCGCCGAACGCGCCTGGTCGAGCCTCGACCCGCCGGCGCGTACGGCCGCGCGGCTGCTGCTGCTGCGGCTGGTCCGGCTGAACGAGGACACCCAGGCCACCCGCCGTCGCGGGACCCGGCGTCAGCTGGCGCAGGAGTCGACGGATCCAGGCAAGACCGAGGAGTCGCTGGAGGCGCTGGTCCGCGCCCGGCTGGTGACGCTCGACGCGGAGACCGTGGAGATCACCCACGAGGCGCTGCTGACCGCATGGCCGCGGCTGCGCGACTGGATCGACGAGGGCCGCAACGACCATCTGCTGCGCCAGCAGCTGGAGGAGGACGGCCGGGCCTGGGAGGGCTCGGACCGCGACTCCTCGCTGCTGTACCGGGGTTCGCGGCTGGCCCAGGCCCGCACCTGGGCGAAGTCCGCCGGCGACACCTTCCTGACCCGCAGCGCGGTGGAGTTCCTGGCCGCTTCGGTACGGCTGCGCAAGCGCACCCTCGTGATGCGGCGCGGGGCGGTGTCCGCGCTGGTCGTCCTGTCCGTCCTGGCCGTCGGCGCGGCGGTCCTCGCCTGGCAGCAGCGCAACGACGCGGTGTTCGAGCAGGTGGTCGCCGAGGCCGACCGCGTCCAGTACACCGACCCCTCGCTCTCCGCCCAGCTGGACCTGGTCGCCCATGATCTGCGGCCGGACGACGCGGGCACCAACAACCGGCTGGTCTCGATCGTGAACGCGCCGCTGGCCACGCCGCTGCTCGGCCACACCGGTGCCGTCTACCTCACCTCGTTCAGCCCGGACGGCAAGCTCCTGGCCACCGCCAGCTACGACCGCACGGTCCGGCTGTGGGACGTCAGCGACCGCTCGCACCCGAAACCGTTGGGCAAGCCGCTCACCGGCCACACCAGCTGGGTGAGCACCGCGCTCTTCAGCCCGGACGGCCACACCCTCGCCAGCGCGGGCGACGACGGCACCGTCCGGCTGTGGGACGTACGGGATCCCGCCCACCCCAGGCCGCTCGGCACGCCCCTGACCGGCCACACCGGCACGATCTATCTGCTCGCCTTCAGCCCGGACGGCCGCACGCTCGCCGCTGCCGGCGAGGACCACACCGTACGGCTGTGGGACATGACCGACCCGGGCCGTCCGAAGCCGCTCGGTGCCCTGACCGGCCACTCCGCGGCCGTGCGGTCCGTGGCCTTCAGCCCCGACGGACACCTGCTGGCAGCCGGAGGCGACGACAACACGATCAAGCTGTGGGACATGGCCGATCCGCGCCGTCCGAAGCCGATCGACACCGTGCTGAAGGGCCACGCGGACACGGTGCACTCGGTGGCCTTCAGCCCCGACGGCCACACCCTCGCCAGCGGCAGCGCTGACGACACCATCCGGCTGTGGGACGTCACCGACCCGCGCCACGCCACCGAGCTCGGCTCGCCGCTCACCGGCCACACCGGTCCCGTGTGGTCCGTGGCCTTCAGCCCGAAGGGCGGCATGCTCGCGGCCGGCAGCGCGGACAGCACGGCGAGTCTGTGGAACGTCAGCGACCCGGCTTCCCCCTCCCAGGTCGGCGAGCCGCTCGCGGGCAGCAGCGGGGAGATGTACGCCGTGGGCTTCAGCCCCGACGGCCGCACCCTCGCCACCGGCAGCGGCGACAGCAAGGTCCGCCTGTGGTCGGTGCCGACCTCGGACATGGTCGGCGCCTTCGGGGCCTTCCGCCCGGACGGGCAGGTGCTCGCCATGGCCGCGCGCGACGGGCGGATCCGGCTGTGGAACGTGAAGGTTCCCGGCCGGCCCGTGGCCATGGGCAAACCGTTCATGCCCGCGGACGGCGGCCAGCGCCAGCTGGTCTTCTCCCCCGACGGCCACACGCTCGCCGTGATGAACGGACGCGGGAAGCTGTACCTGTGGAACGTCACCGACCCGACCCGGCCGGTCTCCCACAGGACTCCCCTCACCATACGGACCCGCTTCACGGGCACCGACGCGCTGGCCTTCAGCCCGGACGGACGCATCCTGGCGAGCCCCTACGACGACCGCACCATCCAGCTGTGGAACGTCGCCGACCCGTCCCGCGCCGTCAGGTTCGGCGCACCGCTCACCGGTCACAAGGGCTACATCAACAGCCTCGTCTTCAGTCCGGACGGCCATACCCTCGCCAGCGGCAGCGCGGACGCCACCATCCGGTTCTGGAACGTCACCGACCCCCGCCGTGTCTCCCCCCTCGGCACACCGCTCACCGGGCACGGCGGACCGGTCAACGTCCTCGTCTACAGTCCCGACGGCCGCACGCTGGCCAGCGGCAGCGACGACGACACGGTCCGGCTGTGGAACGTCACCGACCCCCGCGAGGCGACCGAGGCCGGCAGCCCCCTGACCGGTCACACCGAAGCGGTCGTGTCGCTCACCCTCAGCCAGGACGGCCGCACCCTGGCCAGCGGCGGCAACGACAACACCGTCCGCCTCTGGAACGTGGCCGACCCCTCCGGGGCCGCCCCCATCGGGCAGTCCATGAGCCCCAACGCCAAGACCGGCAACTTCCTGGCGTTCAGCCCCAGGAGCCATCTGCTGGGGGTGTCGAGCGGCGCCGACACCGTACGGCTGTGGAACCTGGACACGGACGACGCGATCCGGCACATCTGCTCGACCACACAGGGCGTTCTGACACCGGAGAAATGGCACGAATATCTGCCACGGCTCTCGTACAAACCTCCGTGCGGTCAATAGTCCGAGCTGGTGGAAGCCCTGGTGACAGCCCCTGGTCAACGGGGCCTACCCAGTGATCCCGGCCACATCCCCGCGACGCGGCGGAACAGCCGACTCCCGTCGGGCCCGCGGCCTTGTTACGCTTGGCCACAGCCCGATCGCTGGTGCATCCCCCGTCGCCAGCGGTCGGGCATTCTCATGCCCTTCCGGCGGTCAGCCACTGGGCGACCTTGCGCACCGTGGTCTCGTCGAGTTGCTCGACGAGGGCCTGTACGGCTGCGTGGTCGTCCGGGGCGAGGTCGTAGAGCCCTGCCTTGCTCAGCCCGGCCAGGAGCACCTGCTGCCGCCGGCCGCTCATCCGCTCCGTCAGCGTGCTCGGCTCCTCGGGGCCGGCGGACGGCGGCTCGGGCGTCGCGGCGTTCGCGGTCGACACGTCGAAGCGCTGCCAGGCACCGTCCTTCGGACCCCACAGGCTGACCACGAGGTCGCTGCCGCGTGCCCGCACCGTGTGGGCCATCTCGCCGAGCGCGTACTCCACCGGAGCACGGTGCGGGGACTCCGCACACACCTCCCAGGAGGCCGAGGAGGGCCGGTGGAACTGCGCGACCCAGCGGGGAGCCCCGGTCGGCTGCGGACTGGCGGGACGGGTCGTCGTCTCCACTGCGCTCACCCCTTCGTTCACCCGTTTCCCTCACCTGCGTTCAGGCCGTACAGCAGGGGACGTTAACTGACTGACCATCAGATATCCAGGGTCAGTTGTTCCAGGACTCGTCGTACGGGTCCTTCGGCGTCGGCACCGGCGTCGCCGCGGTGACGCGGAGGTACGGGATCGGGCCGTTGTTGACGGGGTCCTTAGTCTGCTTGGCGGTGTAAGTACCGGTCACCTGCAGCCACTTGTCCGGTTGCAGGACCGGCGGGATCGTGCCGGTCAGGGCGATCTTCACCGGCTGGGCGTCCGCGGCACAGCAGTTGAGGGCCATCCGGACCAGGTACGGGCTGCCGCTACGGTCCAGCGCGACGAATCCGGTGACCTTGATCTGGCGGCCGTCGATGGAACGGCCGTGGTCGTAGACCGCGCGGCTCGCGTAGTCGACCACGGTGAGGTCGAGCGGGCCGCTCGCGGGCAGCCGGTTGTAGCCGTACGGCTGCTGCAGGGCCGTACCGGTGCGCATGGCGCTGTAGGAGCCGAGGGCCGGCGGGGCGACCAGGATGAGCGCGAGGAGAGGGAGGACGAGGAGCCAGGAGACGCGGGGTTCGCGGTGGACATGACCGTCGCCGTGATCGTGGCCGTGTCCCTCGCCCCGGTTTTCCTTCCGCCCCCGCCACTCGTACCAGACCGTCGCCAGCGCCGCCGCGATCAGAACCCCGCCGGACAGCAGCAACAGCGGCTGCAGCCCCGCCTTGACGTACCGCAGGTACAGGTTGGTGAAGCCCGCGTGCAGCAGGGCCGCACCCGTGAGGAACAGGACCGCCGCCTGTGCCTGCCGGTTCACAGCAGCACCGCCCCGGTCAGGACCGCGCCCGCGATCGCGAGGGCGAAGGTGGCAGGGGCGAAGCGCAGGGCGAAGCCCCGGCCGAAGGTGCCCGCCTGCATCGCGAACAGCTTGAGGTCGATCATGGGGCCCACGACCAGGAACGCCAGCTTGGCCGTGAGCGAGAACTGGGTCAGCGACGCCGCCACGAACGCGTCCGCCTCCGAGCAGATGGACAGCAGGACGGCGAGGATCGCCAGGGCCAGGATCGCGACCAGCGGGTTGGCCGCCGCCGTGCGCAGCCAGCTCGCGGGGGCGACCGCCTTGAGCGTCGCGGCCGCCATCGCTCCGATGACCAGGAAGCCGCCCGCGTGCATCACGTCGTGGCGGACCGAGCCCCAGAAGGCGGCCCCCTTGCTCTGGCCCTCGTAGTGCGGGCGCTCCGGCGGGCGCAGCCAGTCGGTGCGGCCGAGGCGTTGCCACAGCCAGCCCATCACGCACGCCACCAGCAGGCTGCCGACGAAACGGGCGAGGACCATTTCCGGGTTGCGGGGGAAGGCGACCGCGGTCGCCGTCAGCACGATCGGGTTGATCGCCGGGGCGGAGAGGAGGAAGGCGAGGGCCGCGGCGGGGGTGACGCCCCGGCGCACCAGCGCGCCTGCCACCGGCACCGACGCGCACTCGCAGCCCGGCAGCACCGCGCCCGCCAGCCCGGCGACCGGGACCGCCAGCACGGGCCGCTTCGGCAGCGCCCGGGCGAAGAACGACGCCGGTACGAACACCGCGATCGCCGCCGACAGCAGCACCCCTAGGACGAGGAAGGGCAGCGCCTGCACGAGCACGGCCACGAACACCGTCATCCAGCTCTGCATGACGGGTGCGGAGAGCGCCCCGCGGATGGGGCCCTGCAGCAGCACCAGCAGAAGCAGGAGCATGGTCAGGACGAGGGGGGACTTCGACTCGGACGGTTTCGGGTCGGAAGGATTCGGGTCGGGTGATCTCGTGGCGGGAAGGCCGTCCACCGGCTCATGGCTGTCCGCCCCCGTAGGGGCTGCTTTGGTGATGGCCACGGGTGTGGTACCTCCGGTGGTGGGGAAGGGCGCTGGTTTCCCTCCCCTTCCATACGGTGGAGAAGGTGCGCCCGTTCAGTGACTTGATGGCTCATGCCTGTTGCTTCTGGAACCACCTCTCCCGGTGAGGCAGTCTTCTCACTCGTGGGGAGCGTTCCGAATCAAGGTGTGGCAAGTGGTGAGGTGTCGGCGCACATGGTGGTGTGCGGCGACGACGGACTGGCGCATCGGCTGGCCGCCGAACTGCGGGGGGTGTACGGCGAACAGGTCACGCTCGTGGTGCCGCCCGCCGACCGCGGGGTGCGACCGCCGGTGGTCGGGCGCGCGCGGGCGACGACAGCGGCACTCTTCGACCGCATGGTGAACGCGGCCGTCAACCGGGCGAACGGCGGCGCCGCCGAACCCGTCGGAAACGCCCAGGTCGTGGAGGCCGCCGAGGCGACCGAGGAGGTGCTCGGCGCGGCGGGCGTGGAGCGGGCCGCCGCGCTGGCGCTCGTGTACGACGACGACGAGACCAACATCCGCGCCGCCCTCACCGCCCGCCGGCTCAACCCCCGGCTGCGGCTCGTCCTCAGGCTCTACAACCGTCGGCTCGGCCAGCACATCGAGGAACTCCTCGACCAGGCCGCCGCGTTGGCGACCGGCGACGGCGCCTCCGCCGGCAGCGACACCTCCACCACCGTGCTCTCCGACGCCGATACGGCCGCGCCCGCGCTGGCCGCCACCGCCGTCGCCGGCACCAGCAAGGTCGTACAGACCGACGGGCTGCTGCTGCGGGCGGTGGAACGGACGCCGCTCGTCGGTCAGTTGGCCCGGCCGGGGCTGGCCACGCTGGCGCTGCTGTCCGCGGACGGCGCCGACAGCGGCGGCGAGCAGGGGCCGGAGCTGCTGCCCGACGCGGCGGCGGTCCGCGCCGCGACCGGCCGCGGCACCGTCGTACTGGAGCAGGTGTCCTACGCCGGGCCCCAACTGCCCCCGGCCCGCGGGGCCGTGGCGTTCTCCTCGCTGTTCTCGCGGCGGCTTCGGTGGTCGCTGGCGGGCATGGTCGGGTGCGTGGTCGCGCTCGCGGTGGCGTTGTGGCTGGTGACGGGGATGCATCCGCTGAGCGCGTTCTATCTGACGCTGCTCGATCTCTTCGCCATCGACAACCCGGCCATCGGGGCGTCCATCGGGCGGCAGATCCTCCAACTCCTGTCCGGGCTGACGGGGTTGCTGCTGCTGCCGGTTCTGCTGGCCGCGGTGCTGGAGGCGCTGGGCACCTTCCGGACCGCTTCCGCGCTGCGGAAGCCGCCGCGGGGGCTGGGCGGGCATGTGGTCCTCCTCGGTCTCGGCAAGATCGGTACACGGGTGCTGACCAGGCTGCGGGAACTGCACATCCCCGTGGTGTGCGTCGAGTCCGATCCCGATGCCCGGGGGCTGGCCACGGCGCGGCGGTTGCGGGTTCCTGTGGTGCTCGGGGACGTCACCCAGGAAGGCGTTCTGGAGGCCGCCAAGATCCACCGTGCCCATGCGCTGCTGGCGGTGACCAGCGCGGACACCACGAATCTCGAGGCCGCGCTGTACGCGCGGTCCGTGCGGCCCGATCTGCGGGTCGTGCTGCGGCTGTACGACGACGACTTCGCGACCGCCGTGTACCGGACACTGCGGGCTGCTCATCCGCGTGCGTCCACGCGGAGCCGGAGTGTTTCTCATCTGGCGGCGCCCGCATTTGCCGGGGCGATGATGGGGCGGCAGATTCTGGGGGCGATTCCGGTGGAGCGGCGGGTGTTGCTGTTCGCCGCGATGAATGTGGCCGGGCATCCGCAGCTGGAGGGAAAGACCGTTGCGGAGGCGTTTCGGGCGGGGGCTTGGCGGGTGTTGGCGCTGGATACGGGGGCTGCGGGTGGCCGCCGGGAGGAGCCGGCGGCGGAGGAGGCGTACGAGGACGTACGGGGGCCGGGGCTGGTGTGGGATCTGCCGGAGGACCGGGTGCTGAAGGGCTCTGACCGGGTTGTGCTGGCGGCTACTCGGCGGGGGTTGGCGGAGCTGCTGGGGCGGCGGCCGCCCGAGCGGGCGTTGCTGGGGGCTGCCGCCCCCAGACCTCCGCTTCGGCCCTGAACGGGCCTCGTCCTCAAACTCCCCCACTCTCGGCTTCGCTCGAGCGGGGGGACCCCCACGACGGGCTGAAAATGCCTGCCCGGCGCCGAGGAGCCACCGTCAGGCCAGGTACCGCTCCGCGAACTCCAGTTCCAGCCGGACCTGCTTGATTCTCTCGTCCACCACCAACGAACCGTGCCCCGCGTCATAGCGGTACACCTCGTGGGTGGCGCCGCGGGCTTCGAGGCGTTTGACGTAGTTCTCGATCTGGCGGATGGGGCAGCGGGGGTCGTTGACACCGGCCGAGATGTAGACCGGGGATCTGACCTGGTCGACGTAGGTGAGGGGGGACGAGGCCTCGAAGCGTTCGGGGACCTCCTCGGGGGTGCCGCCGAGGAGGGTGCGGTCCATGGCCTTCAGGGCCTCCATCTCGTCGTGGTACGCCGTGACGTAGTCGGCGACCGGGACCGCCGCGATGCCGAGCGTCCAGGCGCCCGGCTGGGTGCCGAGGCCGAGGAGGGTGAGGTAGCCGCCCCAGGAGCCGCCGGTGAGGACGAGGCGGTCGGGGTCCGCGAGGCCGGAGTTCACCGCCCAGGCGCGGACCGCCTCGATGTCCTCCAGTTCGATGAGGCCGACGCGGTGTTTGAGGGCGTCGGTCCAGGCGCGTCCGTAGCCGGTGGAGCCGCGGTAGTTGACGCGGATCACCGCGTACCCGTGGTCGACCCAGGCCGCCGGGCCGGCCGCGAAGGCGTCGCTGTCGTGCCAGGTGGGGCCGCCGTGGATGTCGAACACGGTGGGCAGGGGGCCGGTGGCGCCCGCCGGCTTCTGGACCAGGGCGTGGATACGGCCGCCGGGGCCGTCCACCCACACGTCCTCCACCGGCACCGAGCCCGGGGACTTCATGCCGGGCGGGTCGAGGACCACCCCGCCCGTGGTCGAGCGGACCGCCGACGGCTCGGCGGCCGAGGACCAGAGGTACTCCACGCTGCCGTCGGGGCGGGCCGTCGCGCCGGAGACCGTGCCGGGCGGGGTGGGGATCTCCGTCAGGGCGCGGCTCGCCAGGTCGTACCGGAACAGCTCGCTGCGGGCCTCGAAGCTGTGCACGATGAGCAGGCCGGTGCCGTCCGGATACCACTCGGCGCTCACGTCGCCGGGCAGCTCCAGGGCCAGGTCGGTCTCCTCGCCGGTCGCCACGTCCCAGACCAGGGGCTCCCAGCGACCGCGGCGCTGGTGGCCGATGAGCAGCCGGGTGTCGCCCTCGACGGGGGCGAAGCCCAGAACCTCCAGGCCCAGCTCGTCCGTGCCTCCCTTGGTGTCGTCCAGTTCGGCGACCGCCGTGCCGTCGGGGCGCAGGACGCGCAGCGCGGAGTGCATGGCGTCGCCGTGCTCCGTGTGCTCGATGGCGATCAGCGAACCGTCGTGGGAGAGATCGCCGACGCCCGCCGACTCGCGGTGGCGGTAGATCTCCACCGGGTCCTCGCCCACGCGCGCGAGATGGATCGTCGTACCGTCCTCGTCCGTGGAGCGGCCGACGATCGCCGTGCGGCCGTCCCGGGCGAGGGCCAGGCCCGCCGGGTAGGAGGCCTCCAGGCCGGGTGCCGCGAGCTCGTCCTCGCCGCCGTCGAAGGGCTGTCTGCGCCAGACGCCGAACTCGTCGCCGTCCTTGTCGTCGAACCACCAGACCCATGCGCCGTCGGGGGTGAGAAGGCCGTCCGTCGTGCCGTTCGGCCGGTCCGTGACCTGGCGTTGTCCGCCCGTGGCCCGGTCCCAGGCGTACAGCTCGTACGTCCCCGTCGCGTTCGACACGAACAGGGAGCGGTCCGGTGCGTCCTCCGCCCAGTCGGGCAGTGACACCCGCGGCGCCCTGAAGCGCTTCTCCCAGTCCGGCATGTCCTCGTTCCGCTCCGGCGCGGCCGACCCGTTGCTCTCAGTCATGGCCCCATAGTGCCTGCCCCCACAGACAATTCGCTGGCGGGGGCCCCAGCCTGTGGATAACTTCTACCGGGCATTTACCGAACGCACGTCCAAGCAGGTCAGGAAGCTCGACTCATGTCCTCTCCCAGCCATTCCCGCTCCCCCGCCGACTGGCGCGAGTCCAACCGCGCCAACTGGGACGAGAGGGTCCCGCTGCACACCGCCGGCGACTACTACGACCTCGACGGCTTCCGGGCCGGCAAGGACCCCCTGCGCCCCTTCGAGCTGGCCGAGGTCGGCGACGTGACCGGCAAGTCGCTGCTGCACCTGCAGTGCCACATCGGCACCGACACCCTGTCCTGGGCCCGGCACGGCGCCACCCGCGTCGTCGGCCTGGACTTCTCCGAACCGGCCGTCGCGGTCGCCCGCGATCTCGCCGCCGGCCTCGGCCTCGGACCCGAGCGGGCGGAGTTCGTCACGTCCGACGTGTACGACGCGGCCTCGGCGCTGCCGGAGCCCTCGTACGACATCGTCTACACCGGCACCGGCGCGCTGTGCTGGCTGCCCGACATCCGGCGCTGGGCCGAGACGGCCGCCGGACTCGTGGCGCCGGGCGGGTTCCTCTATCTCGCCGAGTTCCATCCGCTGACCGACGTCCTCGACGACGAGACCGGCTCGCGGGTCGTGCGGGACTACTTCGACCGCGAGCCGCAGGTCTACGACCTCCCCGGCACGTACGCGGCGGAGAGCACCGCCACCGTCCACAACCGGACCGTGCAGTGGACGCACCCGCTCGGCGAGGTCGTCTCCGCGCTCGCCGCGGCGGGGCTGCGCATCGAGTTCCTGCACGAGCACGACGTCTCGCTGTTCCGGCGGTTCGAGGCCTTCGAGCAGCGGGACGGCTACTTCCGTCTTCCGGCGGACCGGCCGCGGATTCCGCTGATGTACTCGCTGAGGGCCGCCAAGGCCTGATGGTCCGAACCCCCGCGGCCGAGCCCTGCGCGGCCGCCCCGTACCGTTGAAGGCGTGTACCGGTTTCTGCTGACGCCCCGTTGGTGGGGGATCAACGTCTTCGTGCTGCTCGCCATCCCCTTCTGCATCTTCATGGGATCGTGGCAGCTGAGCCGGTTCGAGGACCGGGTGCAGGCCCACCGGGACGCGACCGAGCAGGTCACGACGGACCGGCACGAGGCGGCCCGGCCGCTGCGGGAGCTGCTGCCTGTGGACAAGGCGACCTCCGGCAGACAGGCCACCGCGACCGGGCGGTACGGCAAGCAGCTGCTCGTCCCGGACCGGCAGCTCGACGGCAAGCGCGGTTTCTACGTCCTGACGCTGCTGCGTACCGAGGGCGGCAAGGCGCTGCCCGTGGTGCGGGGCTGGCTGCCGGGTGCCGCGGACCCGGCGAAGGTGCCCGCGGCGCCGACCGGCGTGGTCACCGTCACCGGTGCGCTGCAGGCGTCCGAGACGCCGGGGGACAACGGGGTGAGCGCCCAGGGCGGCCTGCCGTCCGGGCAGACCGCGGCGATCAGCTCGGCGTCGCTGGTGAATCTGGTGCCGTACGACGTGTATGACGCGTGGGTCACGCTGGACAAGGCCGATGCCGGGATGACTGCCGTGCCGGCTACGGCGCCCGCGGACTCCGGACTGGATCTGAAGGCGTTCCAGAACCTCGGCTACACCGGGGAGTGGTTCGTCTTCGCCGGGTTTGTGGTCTTCATGTGGTTCCGGTTGCTGCGGCGCGAGGCGGAGTTCGCGCGGGATGCGGCGATGGGGTTGGTGCTGGTGGGGCCCCCCCCCCCCCCCCGCTCGAGCGAAGCCGAGAGTGGGGGAGCGACCAGCCACGATGGCGTCGCAGTCGATCGACGGCACAGCGCGGCACTACCAGCGGAGCGCCTACGCCCCGGCCAGCACCCCGGTGTAAATGACCTGCCCCGCGCACGCGTTGGACACCGTCGCCGACACGGTGGGCGATCCTGCCTCCGTCGTGTGGGACACGATCACGCTGCCGTCCGCCGTGCCGTCCGCCGTCATCATCTGGGTGGTGACACCGCTGTCCGTGCCGGTGGAGGTGGTGCCGGACGAGCTGCCGGCGTCGGGGGTCGGGGTCGGGCTGGGGGTGGAGCCGCCGTCGGTGGTGCCGCCGGGGGTGCCGCCCGTGGTGGGGCAGGTCTCCGAGGGGATCCAGGCGAACTTCACCTCGTAGGCCGCGCCCGGCTGCAGCTGCAGCCCGGTGATCTCGGTCGACGGGGCGGGCAGGCCGGCCGCCGCGTCCCCGGACACATGGCGTGCCGTGGAGATCTTGGTGGCGTCCGCGGCGCCCTGCGCGAGCGTGCTCACGGTGCCCACGCCGCCCACGGTGCAGGCGGAGGTCGAGATGTTGACGACGCGGAAGGTGCCGTAGACCGCGCCCCCGGCGTCGGGGGCGGCGACGGAGTCTGTGGGCGAACCGAGCTGGTCGGCCGTGCACACGGGGGCACCGGCGGCGCTGGTGGCCGAGGGGTCGATGCCGGCGCTGCTGCCCGTGCCGGTAGCGGTGCCCTTGCCCTTGCCGTCGCCCTTCGAGTCGCCCTTGCCCTTGCCCGGGGACTTGCCCGGGTTGCCGCCGGCCGTGCTCTCACTGCCGTCCGCGTTTTTTCCCTGGCTCGCCCCGCCCTGGGCCTGCGAGGCCTGGCCGGCCACGGACGGGTTGACGTCGGAGCCGGTGGAGTTGGAGACGTGCACGAGGGCCGGGACGGCGGTGCCGATGAACAGCGCGGCGGCCGCCATGCCTACGACGGCCTGCCGCTTGCGGGCCCGCCGTGCGGGTACGGCCCGCCGCAGGTGGTCCAGCGTGCCGTCGCGCGCTTCGACCGCCTGCACCGCCTGGTGCAGCATCCTGCGCAGAGCCAGCTCGTCCGAGTCGAGCCCGTCCACGGGGCTCTGGTCGTCGGGGCCGTGGTTCACAGTTCCGTTCCCAGCGTGCGATTGCCTGTGCTCTTGCTCTTGTGTTGCCGTCGGCTCGTGCCATGCGAAGGGCTCATGGCGGTCATGGGAATCACGTCCCTCGCCGTCCTTGTTCATGCCGGTGCCTCCATCGCGACACGGAGGGCCGCGATACCGCGGGAGCCGTACGCCTTCACCGAGCCCAGGGATATCCCGAGCGTCTCGGCGACCTGCGCCTCGGTCATGTCCGCGAAGTAGCGCAGCACCAGGACCTCGCGCTGGCGGCGCTGCAGGCCCTTCATCGCCTTGATCAGGGAGTCGCGCTCCAGCTGGTCGTACGCGCCCTCCTCGGCGCTCGCCATGTCGGGCATCGGCTTGGACAGGAGCTTGAGGCCCAGGATGCGGCGGCGCAGGGCGGAGCGGGAGAGATTGACGACCGTCTGGCGCAGGTAGGCGAGCGTCTTCTCGGGGTCGCGGACCCGTTTGCGTGCCGAGTGCACGCGGATGAACGCCTCCTGGACGACGTCCTCGCAGGAGGCGGTGTCGTCGAGCAGGAGGGCGGCGAGACCCAGCAGCGAGCGGTAGTGCGCGCGGTAGGTCTCGGTGAGGTGGTCGACGGTCGTACCGGCCGCCGCTGTGTCCTCGGCGTAGTCGGCGCCGTCACGCTGATTCGGTATGCGGGCGGGCCGCGCTGCGGGCATGGGCGCGATCACCGGCATGCCGCCGGGCGCGCCGGGCATGCGGGGTCGGAGCGACGGACGGGGCGGCCGTAGAGCCGTACCGCGGGTCGCCGCTTGGAAGTCGAGAACCTCTGCCACGCCAGTTGGACACGTTCCCCCCCGTCAGGGTTGTACGTGCCGGGCGTCACTTTTGCGTCATGTGCCGCAGCCGGCCGTCTGGTGTCAGGCAGCACAACTGACCGTGCGTCAAACGCCCTCATGCCTACCCGCTCTTCCCCTATGTCACGAATGTCCGAGGCGTCCCCACGCCTCACCACGCATCCCCGCAGCCTCGAAGGGCGTTCGCAAAGACGCTCCCCGCCCTTCGCGCGGTTGCGGAGAGCGGGGAGGGAAATCTTCGGATGCCCAACGGGTCCGGGGCAAGTGGTACGGACCTTCGCCCGGCCACGTGCCGCCCACAGATCCTACAAACCAAACAGGCCACAGCCAGGGCTTTTCCGGCGGTAACCCCTTTCTTCGGGATGTGTTGCACGCAACACGGCACGTCATGGGAGCGCGACCATCGTCACGCCCCGTCACACGGACTACCGGAACTCGGTCGCCACCAGCTCCGCGATCTGTGCGGTGTTGAGGGCCGCGCCCTTGCGGAGATTGTCACCGCAAACGAAGAGTTCGAGCGCCGTGGGGTCGTCGAGCGCGCGCCGTACCCGGCCCACCCAGGTCGGGTCGGTGCCCACGACGTCGGCGGGCGTGGGGAACTCGCCGGCGGCCGGGTCGTCGAAGAGGACGACCCCGGGGGCGGTGGCGAGGATCTCCCGGGCCCCGTCGACGGTGACCTCGCCCTGGAAGCGGGCGTGGACGGTGAGGGAGTGCGTGGTGACCACCGGTACCCGTACGCAGGTCACGGCGACCGGCAGCCGGGGCAGGCCGAGGATCTTGCGGGACTCGTCCCGCACCTTCATCTCCTCCGAGGACCAGCCGTCCTCGCGCAGGGACCCGGCCCACGGTACGACGTTCAGCGCGACCGGCTCCGGGAACGGCCCGGTGTTGTCGCCGACGGCCCGCCGCACATCACCGGGGCTGGTCCCCAGCTCCGTACCGGCGACGAGGGACAGCTGCTGCCGCAGGGTCTCCACCCCGGCACGCCCCGCCCCGCTGACCGCCTGGTACGAGGAGACCACCAGCTCGCGCAGCCCGAACTCGGCGTGCAGCGCGCCCAGGGCCACGATCATGGAGAGGGTCGTGCAGTTGGGGTTGGCGATGATCCCGCGGGGCCGGCGGCGGGCGCAGTGCGGATTGACCTCCGGGACCACCAGCGGCACCTCCGGGTCCATCCGGAAGGCGCCCGAGTTGTCCACCACCACCGCGCCCTTGGCGGCGGCGATCGGCGCCCAGTGCGCGGACACCTCGTCGGGTACGTCGAACATGGCGACGTCGACCCCGTCGAAGGCCTCCTCGGTCAGGGCCACCACCTCGACCTCCTGACCGCGCACGGCCAGCTTGCGGCCGGCCGAGCGCGGTGAGGCGATCAGACGGATCTCGCCCCAGATGTCCGCGTGCTGGGACAGGATCTGGAGCATGACCGTGCCGACGGCTCCGGTCGCACCCACGACCGCGAGCGTCGGTCGTACGGTCATCGCCCGGTGCCCCCGTAGACGACCGCCTCGGCGGTGTCGGAGTCGAGGCCGAAGGCGGAGTGGACGGCGCGCACGGCCTCCGGCACGTCGTCGGCGCGGGTGACGACCGAGATACGGATCTCGGAGGTCGAGATCAGCTCGATGTTCACGCCGGCGTCGGACAGCGCCTCGAAGAAGGACGCCGTGACACCCGGGTTGGTCTTCATGCCGGCGCCGACGAGGGAGATCTTGCCGATCTGGTCGTCGTAGCGCAGCGAGTCGAACCCGATGGCCGTCTTCGCCCGCTCCAGGGCGTCGATGGCCTTGCGGCCCTCGGTCTTGGGGAGCGTGAAGGAGATGTCCGTCAGCCCGGTGGAGGCGGCGGACACGTTCTGTACGACCATGTCGATGTTGATCTCGGCGTCGGCGATGGCGCGGAAGATCGAGGCGGCCTCGCCGGGCTTGTCCGGGACGCCGACGACCGTGACCTTGGCCTCCGAGGTGTCGTGCGCGACACCGGAGATGATGGCCTGCTCCACCTTCTTGTCCCCTTGCTCGATCGGCTCACTGCTGACCCATGTGCCCTGCAGCCCGCTGAAGCTGGACCGGACGTGGATCGGGATGTTGTAGCGGCGGGCGTACTCCACACAGCGGTGGAGCAGCACCTTGGAGCCGGAGGCTGCGAGCTCCAGCATGTCCTCGAAGGCGATCCAGTCGATCTTCTTCGCCTTCTTCACCACGCGCGGGTCGGCGGTGAACACGCCGTCGACGTCGGTGTAGATCTCGCACACCTCGGCGTCGAGTGCGGCGGCCAGCGCGACGGCCGTCGTGTCGGAACCACCGCGGCCGAGCGTGGTGATGTCCTTCTTGTCCTGGCTGACGCCCTGGAATCCGGCGACGATGGCGATGTTGCCCTCGTTCACCGAGTCCCGGATACGGCCGGGCGTGACGTCGATGATCCGGGCTTTGTTGTGAACGGAGTCGGTGATGACGCCTGCCTGGCTGCCGGTGAAGCTCTGGGCCTCGTGACCCAGGTTTTTGATCGCCATGGCCAGCAGTGCCATGGAGATCCGCTCTCCGGCGGTCAGCAGCATGTCGAACTCACGCCCGGCCGGCATCGGAGATACCTGCTCGGCGAGATCGATCAGCTCGTCCGTCGTGTCGCCCATCGCGGAAACGACGACGACCACCTGGTGGCCGTTCTTCTTCGCTTCCACGATTCGCTTGGCGACGCGCTTGATGCCCTCGGCATCGGCTACGGAGGAGCCTCCGTACTTCTGCACGACAAGGCCCACGTGCGCTCCTCGCTCGTCCCGTATGTGTCGGCTCATTTTACCGAGCGCCCGAATCCGACCTGGGGGAAACCACATGGTGAGACCCGGCGCTCCAGCCCAGCCCCTGCCCACCTGGCACATGAACAGTCCGCAAAGTGGGCCAGGTCACCCGTTGACGCTCTGAGTAGCCGACCGATAACTTCGCGTCGTCGTCGCCACACCAGGAGCACACGGCTCCATCGGGACTAGCGACGCGAAGGATCCTCCTTCCTTGACGACTGCGACCGTTTCCGAGATCCAGCACGTCACACCGGCCGACCTCTTCCTGGTCCGCCCCTTCACCCCGCACTGCGAGGTCATCCGCACCGCCGCCGACCACGCCGTCATCGGCGTCTCCCCCGGCAACAGCTACTTCTCCGCACAGCGCATACACGACCTGGCCCGCTGGGGCCTCGCCCTCTTCGAGCGCGTGGACTTCGTCTACACCGACCTGCATGTGGCCGAGATGTACGAGGCCTCCGGCTATACGGCCGACGACGCGCGCCGCAAGGCGGTGAAGAACCTGCGGGGCGTGCGCGCCAAGGTCCTCGCGGCCGTCGAGGCCGCCGACCCCGAGGGCAACCGCCTCAGGGCCCACGCCATGTCCGCGCTGCGCGACAACCCGGCGTACCGGCAGATCCACGAGGACCTGCGCGCCCGGCTCTCCCGCGACGACGAGTTCCGCACGACCTGCGAGAAACTCGTCGACTCCTTCCTGTCGACCAAGGCACAGGAGGTCACCGCACGCCAGCGGGCCGTGTGCATGGAGTACGTCACCGCGGAGGCGCCCCTCTTCCTCGACACCCCCGCGATCCTGGGCGTGCCCTCCTCCCTCAACTGCTACCACCAGCTCCTGCCGATGGCCGAGCTGCTCTACTCGCCCGGCGCGGGGCTGCGTGCCTCCCGCAACCAGGGCCACGCCATCGTCACGCCGGCCGAGGGGGACCACACCGATGTCCGCTGACCTGCTCATCGATTTCCCGTTCTCCTGGCGTGGCGACCAACTCCCTTCGGAAGTCGAGGAGTTGAGGTCCTCGACCCCGGTACGGCGGGTACGCACCATCGCCGGCGACGAGGCCTGGCTGGTGTCGTCGTACGAGCTGTGCAAGCAGGTGCTCGAAGACCCCCGGTTCAGCCTGAAGGACACCTCGGCACCCGGGGTTCCCCGCCAGTACGCGCTGACGATCCCGCCCGAGGTCGTCAACAACATGGGGAACATCACGGGCGCCGGCCTGCGCAAGGCCGTACTCAAGGCGCTCAATCCGAAGAGCCCCGGGCTGGTGGAGTGGCTTCGGTCGTACGCCGACGAGCTGGTCGAGGGCCTGGTGCGCGAGGGCGCTCCCGTGGACCTGCGGGCCGGTTTCGCCGACCCGTACTCGGCGGGCATGCACTGCCGCATCCTCGGCATCCCGCAGGCGGACGCGCCCGGGCTGATGCGGAGCCTGGACATCGCGTTCATGAACTCGGCCTGTCCCGTCACCGGAGCCCGGCTCAACTGGGACCGCGACATCGCGTACATGACCCAGCGGCTGGACGACCCGGCGACCACGGGTCTGATGGCCGAGCTCGCCGCCCTGCGCGCCGACCCCGACTATGCCCACCTCACCGACGAGATGCTCGCCACGGTCGGCGTGACGATGTTCGGCGCGGGCGTCATCTCGACCTCCGGCTTCCTGACCATGGCCCTGGTGTCGCTGATCCAGCACCCCGGGCTTCAGGAGGAGCTGGTCGCGGACCCCGGGAAGATCCCCGCGGCCGTCGACGAGCTGCTGCGCATCAACCTCTCCATCGGCGACGGGCTGCCGCGGCTGGCGACCGAGGACGTGCTCCTCGGGGACGTGCAGGTGGCGGCGGGCGAGCTGGTCCTCGTCCTCGTCGAGGGCGCGAACTTCGACCCGTCCGCCTTCCCCGACCCGCACACCGTCGACCTGACCCGCGCCAACTCCACGGCCCACCTCTCCTTCGGCGGCGGCAGCCACTACTGCCCCGCCACCGCCCTCGGCCGCAAGCACGCCGAGATCGCACTGGAGCGGCTGCTGGAGCGGATGCCGCGGCTGCGCCTCGCGGTGCCGATCGAGCAGCTGGTGTGGCGGACCGGGTTCATGAAGCGGATTCCGGAGCGGCTGCCTGCCATGTGGTGATCCACCCGCGCTCGGCGGCCGGTCATGAGCCGGTCGCCGGGTCCGCCACCCCCCCTGCACCTTCGGATCGAACAAGATCGAAAAAGGCTGAATCTTGGCCGGAAACAAACCCGTACTGGTGATCGAAACTTTGTATCGTGCGTTGTCAGACCACCACTGAACGGGGGAGTTCCCATGATTCGTCGTTTCTCGCTGGCCGTCGCCGCGTCTGCGGCCGTCGGTTTCTCGCTTCTCTCGGTTCCGGCTCACGCAGCCGGCACCCAGGCGCCCAACCCGGTGGCGCAGAGGTCGGGGGACCACGTCAAGTGCACCTCGCTGGACAACGGGCAGCTCTGCATCGTCATGGACAACCGGCCGCAGTCCATCACCGTCATCTACACCAAGAAGGACGGCGACTCCATCAAGGCGCACCTGGGTTACAAGATGCGCGGTACGTCCACGTACGACAAGCTGGAGAAGATCGACAAGAACGACCGCGCCACCAGCACCTGGACGATGAGCTGGCCCTGCAACTCGGCCGTCGGCCTGCTCAAGCTCGAGAACGGCAAGGTCTACGAAACCCCGTCGGCGACCTTCCCGGGCTGCTGACGAGGTAACACGATCTGAGGGGCCCGCCGGGTGCGGGCCCCTTTCGTGTGCCCGCGGCTCCGCGACCGTCGTCTTTAAGTTTCAACCACTAGGGTTCGGCTGTGCGCGTACTGCTGGTGGAAGACGACGAACCGGTCGCCGAGTCGCTCCGGCGAGGACTGCTGCGTTACGGCTTCGAGGTGGCGTGGGTCACCACGGGCGGCGCGGCGCTGAGTCACGAGGACCCCTACGACGTCGTACTCCTCGACCTCGGGCTGCCCGACACCGACGGCCTGGACGTCTGCAAGGCGCTGCGCGAGCGCGGCGACGTACCGATCATCGTGATCAGCGCGCGCAGCGACGAGACGGACCGGGTGGTCGGGCTGGAGCTGGGCGCCGACGACTACGTCTCCAAGCCGTTCGGGGTCCGGGAGGTCATCGCGCGGATAAGGGCGGTCATGCGACGGGTGCAGGCCCGTACGCCGGAGGTGGCCGCGGGCGGTCCGGACCGGTACGGGTCCCGGCTGACGATCGACCGCAAGGCGGCCCGGGTGCATGTGGACGGCGAGGAGGTCGCCCTCGCGCCCAAGGAGTACGACCTGCTGGCCTTCCTCACCGAGGAGCCGGGCGCGCTGATGTCGCGTGAGCAGATCATGGAAGCGGTCTGGGACGCGAACTGGTTCGGGCCGACCAAGACGCTCGATGTCCATGTGGCGGCGCTGCGGCGGAAGTTCACCGGGGTCATCACCATCGAGGCGGTGCGCGGGGTGGGCTTCCGGCTGGAGATCGTCAAGGACGCCGGGGCGTCATGAACCGCCGGCTCATCCGCAGTTACATCCTGCTCGTGGCCGTCGCCATCCTGCTGTTCACCGTGCCGGTGGCCTTCACGCTCACCAAGCAGCTGCGGGACGACACCGAGGCGTCCGTCAAGCGCGAGGCGACCACCATGGCGCTGCTGCTGCGCAACGGCGATGCGGCGTCGTGCCGGGCGCTGACGACGATGGCCTCGGCGTACACCGAGGAGAACAAGAAGGACCAGGTCCAGGTCACGCCCACCGACCGGTGCGCGCCGGACGTGGCCCGCCCCACGGGGGACGCGGCCCTGACCAGGGCCCTGGAGAAGGGCGAGTCGACCACCGACTGGGGTTCGGACTTCATCTGGGGCCGCAACCTGCTGATCACGGTCCCCGCGAAGAAGGACGGCGGGACCGTCGGCGCCGTACGGATCGTGTACTCGACCTCCCACCTCACCCACAGGCTGTGGACGATCTGGGGCTTCCGGGCGGGTCTCGCGGTGGCGGTGCTCGGGGTGGCGGCGCTGATCGGCTCGGTCGCGGCCCGCCGGATCACCGCCCCGCTGCGCGAACTCAACGACATGGCCAGCAAGTTCAGCGACGGCGACCTGACCGCCCGCTCCCCGGTGACGGGCCCGCCGGAGACCCAGACCCTGGCCCGCACCCTGAACCAGGGCGCCGAGCGCCTGGATACGCTGGTCGCCTCGCAGCGGATCTTCGTGGCGGACGCATCGCATCAACTCCGTACGCCCCTCACGGCCTTGCGTCTGTCGCTGGACAACATCGCGGACGGCGTGGACGACGAGTTCGTACGGGAGGACGTGGAGCAGGCGACCGCCGAGGTGGTCCGGATGAGCCGGCTGGTCAACGGCCTGCTGGTGCTGGCGAGGGCAGAGGCGAAGGTGACCGCGGCCGAACCCCTGCCCCTGACGGACATCGTGGAGGAACGGTTGTCGGTGTGGAGACCGGCCGCCGACGAGCGCGGAGTCACCATCGCGCTCAGGGGGAGTGGTGTCGACGGCCGGCCGTCTGTGCTGGCCAGTCCCGGTCATCTGGACCAGGTGCTGGACAACGTGCTCTCGAATGCGCTGGAGGTCTCGCCGGACGGTTCCGCGATCACCGTCCAGGTCGAACCGAAGGGCGAGGAAGTGCTGCTCTCCGTCCTCGACCAGGGCCCCGGCATGACCGACGCGGAGAAGTCGCGCGCCTTCGACCGCTTCTGGCGCGGCCAGGGCCTGACCGGGCGCTCCGGTTCCGGCCTCGGCCTCGCCGTCGTCAAGCAGCTGGTGACCGACGACGGCGGGACCGTGGTCCTGCGGGACGCGCCCGGCGGCGGGCTGGAGGTCAGGATCAGCCTTCGGGCATCGCCGAGGAGTGGTGGTTGACGATCTTCCACTTGCCGGCGATCTTCTCGTACGCGTAGGTGTAGCGGGCCTCGACGACCCTCTTCTTGCCGGTCGCCTTGTCGGTGAGCGTGAACTCGTAGATGCCGGTGTCGATCGCGGAGTCCTTGTCGAGGACGTCGACGATCGTCTTGACCTTCTTGCCGACCGGCTTGCTCTGCAGGAACTTGTCGAAGTAGTCGACAATCTCGGCATGGTTGGTGCGGACCTTGTTGGAGACGGTGGGCAGGAGCACCGCGTCCTTCGCGTACAGGTTCGCGACCTTCTCCGAGTCACCGGTCTTGAGCGCCTTGTTCCAGGTGTCGAACAGGCCGGCTATCTGTGCCCTGGTCGGCTCGGCGTGCTTGACGGCGGGCTTGGGCCCGGCGGTGGCGGCGACGGTACCGATCGTGCCGAGGGCGACGACGGCCGTGGCGGTGACGATGGCTGCGCGCTTGGTGAGGGAACGACGGGTCATCGCTGTCTCCAGTTTCGGTGCGGTTCCGGGTCTTTCACCTCCCTGCTGGGGAAGTGACTCCAGACTCGCTTTTCGCTGGTTAGGGCCCATGCAGCCGTCGTACAGCGCAGATCCAAGACCCATCCAACTCACCAGGAGTGACGACTTGACCACGACGGACATACTCCTGGCGGGCATCGTGCTGCTCGGCTCCTGCGTGCAGTGGCTGACCGGTATGGGGTTCGCGCTGGTTGCCGTGCCCGCGCTCGTGCTGTTGCTCGGGCCTGCCGAGGGTGTCGTGCTCGCCAACTGCGCGGCGGGGGCCATCAGCGTCGTGGGGCTGGCCGGCGGCTGGCGGCGGGTGCGGCCGGGCGCGATGGTGCCGCTGTGCGCGGCGGCCGCGTGCACGGTGCCGGCGGGCGCCTGGCTGACCCGTCAACTCCCCGAGCCCGCACTCCTGTTGGTGATGGGCGGGCTGGTGACGGTCGCCGTACTTCTGGTCATGCGCGGCGCCCGGGTGCCTGCCCTGCGCGGCACGAAGGGGGCCGTCGCGGCGGGCGCGGTGGGCGGTTTCATGAACTCGGCCGCGGGCGTGGGCGGCCCGCCCATCTCCCTCTACGCCGTCAACGCGGGCTGGACGGTGCGGGAGTTCGTGCCGAACGCGCAGTTCTACGGGGTGATCGTGAACGCGTTCTCGGTGGCGGCGAACGGGGTGCCGGAGCTGAGCGGGAGGCGGTGGGGGTGGGTCGTCGCCGCGATGATGGTGGGGGCGGTGATCGGCAGGGGGCTCGCCGAGCGGACACCGGAGAAGCGGGCCCGCCTGCTGGTGCTGTCACTGGCCCTGACGGGCGGTGTCACGGCGGTGGGGAAGGGGGTGTGGGGGCTGTAAAAGAATCGCTGAACAACCCCGGGTCGGTCAGTCCACGAGCCCCTTCAATGGCTCGGTGTCGAAGGTGATGCTCACCGGGTCCGGAAGCTTGACAGTCGCTCCGAAGGGGAGCTTCTCCTCACGGCGGTAACGGCCATCCTCCGGCTGACTGAACACGATGACAGAGCAATCGTCGCGGTCGATCAGGAGGTAGACCGGGATTCCAGCAGACGCATAGCCCTCAGGCTTCTCCACCCGGTCGCGCTGGTGAGTGTCGGAATCGTGCGATGTCACTTCCACCGCCATGAGCACGCCTCCCGCCTCGGACCAGTCCCCATGGCCGGCCGGGAACCCGAATGGCGCCAGAACGCCGTCTGGGCGAGCCCGCCCCTTGCGGTAGCGCTCGACCTTCACCCCACGGTCACCGTACAGCCACAGTTCGGGGCGATGCTGCATGCACAGCCTCTGCAACCAGGCGATGATCTGGTCATGGTTGCCATCGGTCACGCGCTTGACCTGGACCTTTCCCCTGATGAACTCCAGCCGCACGTTCTCCGGGGCATGGCGTTCCAGCTCCTCGAACTCCTCGACGGTCATCTGCGGCCGGTGCTCGGTCCTGGGGGTCATGGCGTCGCCTCCTCGACTCCATGGTGCCCTGACCGGCACGTCCTGCACGCTCACAACAGCCCCGCCGCACGGCGGAGGGCGTCAACGCGGTCGGTGACGTCGATTACCTCGTCGGCGCCTGGCAGGCCTCCGCGGCCGTCACGCGGCCCGGGGAGAAACGTCTCCGGGACGGCCCCGTACCCATGCACGGGCCCTTCCGCTTCGATCTCGGCCAGGCACTCCTCGCACAACCCGCTCACGATCTTCGTCGTCCGCTCATCGGCGTCGCACAGGCCGCAAGCCATGATCACGCGGCTGACGTGGGCCCGGCGGGCCGCCTTCTGCCGGATCTTCGCCTTCTTCGGGGGCATCTTCTTCTCCAAACGGTTGCGGGCGAGTCCGCCCGGGTTGGTGACGGCGGGCGGGAGCCCGTCGGTCAGGGCCTTGGTGATGTCGTGAGGCGTCGCGCCGAGCGACAGCCACTCGGCGGCGAGGGTTTCAAGGGCACGGCAGTCGCTGTCGGACAGCGCCATACGGGGGTCGACGGCACGTACCTCGGCGAGGGCCTGGTATGCGGTGCTGGGCTGCTCGGCCGCGGGTTCGTTCGACTCGGGCTCCTCGGCCTCCGGGGCCGGTTCCTCGATCTCCTCGTCCTCGATGCGCGCCAGCCCCGGCATGTGATCCTCGGTCACGTCCTTGCCGTGCCGTTCCCGCGCGAAGTCCTCCCACCACTCGGCCGACCTGTGGGTACGCGACCAGTACGTGCGCGTCACCCAGCGCATCGAGTTGTCCTCGACGGTGATGTGCTCCTTGATCCAGCGCAGATGGCCGGCGAGGGTGATGCGGCCCAGTGAGCTGCGCACGGCCTGCTGGCCGTAGCGGGGGTGCGCGGCGGCGATGACCTTGTAGCCCATCGCGTGGCCCTCTACGAGATGGTCGACGAAGACGGCGATCTCGCGGTCACGGGGGCTCAGATGTGCGAAGTCCGGGTCTGCGTACGGGTCTTCGTCACCGGCAGGGCGTTTGCCGTAACCCGTTTTGGCCATGGGATGAGACGGGGACGGCAGGGCAGCGATAGGCTGGGCGTAAGCCACGGTCGAAGTTCCTCGATCGTTAGGTCAGGCCCCGGAGCCGGTGTTGGCGCACCGACCGGGGCCGAACTATTTGCTTGTTTGCCGCGAACCTAGAGTGACTACACGTTCCGAAGCAAGCCGATCACAGAACGTCACCCATTCGAGGTAAGACGCCTCAACTCACGTACAGACATGGTGGGTTGGGTTGGATTTTCAACCAGCCCAGAAGCCTAAAAACCCATGGGAAGAGCTCGAAGCCCGGGGCTCAAGCTCCGGGCCGAACTGCGGAAACGAACGCCTTCCAGGCGGGCGCGGCGACCTGGAGCTCGCGGGGAGCTTGGAGTCACGAACGTAGATGGCGGCGGCGAACGCAACTTCGACGCAGTTGCCGCCCTCGTCGTCGCTGTACTTCGACTTGAACCACTTCAGCTGGCCGTTCACGACTGATCCACCATCCGCTCGATGAAACGGGCCGACTCGTCAGGGTCGAGGGCCTGCGTGCGGATCATGCTAAGTCGCTCGGTCACGCGACTGACAACCCCCGGATCGGCCGACAATTCGCTGGCGAACTGACCCTCGGGGGAACCGCTCCCGGTTCAGGAACTCCTTCGCGCCGCTCAACATCCCCTTCGCGTCGCAGAGTTCGTCCGCTACGTCCAGCACGCGGGACGTCGGCCTGCGTACCCCGCGTTCCATCGACGTGATGGTGTCCGGGGAGTAGTTGGCGGCGGAGGCCAGTTGCTCGCGGCTGACATCCGCCTCCATGCGCCATCGCTTCAGCTGGTCACCGGCGTATCGCCAGGCAACGGGCGGCTGGGAGTTGGAGTTGTGGGACTGGCTCGACACGGCACGCACCTCCGGCCGGGGCAACCCGGCGTGGATCACCTCAGTCGCCACCGAGCGTAGCTCTACAGACATCCCACCGTGACCGTATTCACGGCCTTCAGCGCTTGCCTCGTAGCGCCCGGACCACTTCGGCCGCGGCTGCCAGAATGCGCGGCCTGTCCTTCGAGTCGGTCTCGTCGAGGGCGAGTCGGGCGATCAGCACGGCGGCAGAGGCGACGATGAGCAGGGACAGAACGCCGCACAGGGCGACAGCAAGAACCGGATCCATCGGGGCTCCTTCGGGACGTCGGACGATGACGTCGACGACAGTGCCCGGGGCGGTATGGCCGCCGCGCTGTCCCGTCTCCGCGATCGGCGGTGGTCCCGCAGGTCAGAGCAGTAACTTGAGACTTTACGAGTCGGCCGAGTCAGCCCGACTCGGGACACAGGACCGAGGTCGTACGGGTACGGGGAGCCATGGCGGAGAAGTACTGGACAGCACTGAGCACTCTGCTGGAGCAGGCCGGACATCCCGAAGCGGCCGCAGTCCGCGCGGAGTGGAGAAAAGACCTGCCACTCGGCCAAGAGCCGCCAGCAGACAGCACCATCTCGGAATGGCTGGCGGGGAGGATTCCCCGACAGGACATAATCCTGGACCCGTTCCTGTCCGCGCTGTACGGCATCGCGCGCAGACGTTCACAGTCGGTTCGACGACGTCCGAACCGGGAGTGGCACGACATGGCGACGCAGGCCCGAAAAGCCCGGCGCAGCGGCGACGACGGACCGGACGCCGGCCTCGCTGACTCCAGTCCGCCCCGCCCTGCCCACCCCCGCCTGGAATGGCGGAAGGAGGTCGCGAAGTCCTTGGCGTGGCAGTGCCTCAGCTCCGATGAGGAGGGCCACGGCTCGGACCTTCGGGAACAGGCGGAAGAGGTCACCGACCGGCTGGCGGAGTTGTACGGCGAAGTACGGCACACCCTCGCCGACGACCCCTGGCACGACGTCCCACGTCGGCCCGACGGATCTCCGGCAGCGGACAGCGCCGGACGAGGACCGTCGGATGTACGAGGTACTGCTGCGGGGGCACGAACGGCTGGTCAGGCGAGCCGAGTTGGGCGGCCTGAAGGACCGCCGGGACGGACGGCCGGAGATCGGATGGTGGCTGTTCCACCAATGGGTGGACCAGCAACCGGGAGGGCTCGCGGAACTCCTTTCGGCCGCGGACACACCTGGTGTCGGACTCGGCGACCTCGCGCTCCTCATCGAGCCGGAAGCGGATGACCCCGCCGACCGGAACGGGGCTTCCCACCGCTTCGCCCAGTACGGCCTGACCACTCGGCTCGAAACGCCCCCTGACGAACTGGACAAGTTCGACATCCGTCTTGTCGACGAGGGCTATCTGAGGCTGGCTGACGAAATCCCTGGGCCAGTGCCACTCCACCGGTTGGTGTCAGCCGCATGGGAGCTCTCCGCCGACCTGGGCGAGCTTGCGCAGCAAGTGACGGCGCTCGGCTTCCAGATCCGTGGCGATCTTGTGAGGCGCATGGACGACATTGACCACCGCCTGTGCAAGTTGCGCGGCAGGCCCACCTCGACGCTCGGCAGCCCTCTTTCCCTGACTCAGCCCATCGCGGACTTCCTGCGCATCGCCGTGTCCGGAGTGCCTGCCGACGACCTCCCGCGAAGACTGGAACGCCTCGGCGTAGACCTGGACCGCGTCCGCAAAGCCGTCCTGGCCGCCCTCCCCAAGGTGCCCGGACTCGTCATGAAGCCCAAGCCCGGTCCCAAGTCCGGGTCCGCGGCGAGCGAGCCGGAGGCTACTCTGCCGACCGCATCCCCAGCGGCTCCCCGATCTCCTCGGCCATGACCCTGCCCGCCTCGAACTCCAGCGTCTCGTCGCCCATCGGGGTCTGGTCCGTGTCCAGGCCGTCCAGTTCTTCCAGGGGCTGGTTCAGGCGGACGTGGGCCACCACCGACTGGAGGGCGCGCAGGGTCGCCGAGGCCGTTGAGCCCCAGTTGGAGAAGTAGGAGAACTGCCACCACCACAGGGCCTCCGTGGTGCGGCCCGCGCGGTAGTGGGCCATGCCGTGGCGGAGATCGGTGATGACGTCGGTCAGGTCGTCGGAGATACGGGCCGGGACCGGGGCCTTGCGCGGCTCGTAGGGGTCGAAGACCTCGGAGTACACGTCGATCGGGTCCAGGAGGCGCGCGAGGTTCTCGCGGAGTTCGTCCACGTCGGCGTCCGGGCCCGTGTCGGGCTCGTAGCGCTCGTCGGGGACGATGTCCTCGTGCGCGCCGAGGCGGCCGCCGGCCAGGAGGATCTGGGAGACCTCCAGGAGGAGGAAGGGGACGGCCGAGTCGGGTTCGTCGCCCTTCGCCACCTCCGTGACGGCGACCAGGAAGCTCTCCACCTGGTCCGCGATCTGGACCACGAAGTCGTCCGGGTCCTGCGTCGCGTCATGCAGCGTGGCGTCAGACATCTAGGAGTCGTCTCCCCTCGAAGGCGCGGCCGAGGGTCACCTCGTCCGCGTATTCCAGGTCTCCGCCCACCGGGAGGCCGCTGGCCAGGCGGGTGACCTTGAGGCCCATGGGCTTGATCATGCGGGCGAGGTAGGTGGCTGTCGCCTCGCCCTCCAGGTTCGGGTCGGTGGCCAGGATCAGCTCCGTAACCGTCCCGTCGGCCAACCTCGCGAGAAGTTCCCGTATACGCAGGTCGTCGGGACCCACACCCTCGATGGGGCTGATCGCTCCGCCCAGGACGTGGTAACGGCCGCGGAACTCGCGGGT
This sequence comes from Streptomyces sp. NRRL S-646, assembly GCF_000720765.1. Lineage (GTDB taxonomy): Bacteria > Actinomycetota > Actinomycetes > Streptomycetales > Streptomycetaceae > Streptomyces. The sequence goes on along the minus strand of NZ_JODC01000013.1, from coordinate 122,675 downwards.
CCGCTCGATCGCGACCACGTCCTTCGGCTCCTCCACCACACAGATGACGGAGAGGTCGCGGCGGCTGTCGCGGCAGATGTTGCACAGCTCTTCCTGTGCGACATTGCCGCAGGTCGCGCAGAAGCGGACCTTCGCCTTGACCTCCATCAGGGCCTGCGCGAGCCGCCGTACGTCCGTCGGTTCCGCCTGCAGGATGTGGAAGGCGATCCGCTGGGCGCTCTTGGGACCGACGCCGGGCAGCCGCCCCAGCTCGTCGATGAGGTCCTGCACCACGCCTTCGTACACGGACTGCCGTCCTTCCCGGGGTTCCTTACAAGTACGTACGGTAGTTGGCGGACGCCTCTCTTAGAAAGGCAGGCCAGGTCTCAGAACGGCAGGCCCGGGATGCCGCTGCCGCCGCCGAGGCCCTGGGCCAGCGGGCCCAGCTTCTGCTGCTGGAGGTTCTGGGCGTTCTCGTTGGCCGCCTGGACCGCCGCGACGATCAGGTCCGCGAGGGTTTCCGTGTCCTCGGGGTCGACCGCCTTCGGGTCGATCTTCAGCGCGCGCAGCTCGCCGGAGCCGGTGACGGTGGCCTTCACCAGGCCTCCGCCCGCCTGCCCGTCGACCTCCGTCTGTGCCAGCTCCTCCTGCGCCCGCTGCAGGTCCTGCTGCATCTTCTGGGCCTGCTGGAGCAGCTGCTGCATATTGGGCTGGCCACCACCGGGAATCACGATCAGCTCCTGGTTTCGTACGGCTGTATGGGCGAGGTTTTCCCGCCTGGCACGAGCCTACGTGGTCCAGGCAGCCATCGCCCCAGCACTCTTTCGAGTGAGGTGTTGCCGAGTCCTATACCTGATCAAGACCCCCTTCCGGGCGGAATAGAGGTGAATTCAGGGGCTGAGCCACCCATTGGGCGGTAGGAAGGGTCGGGCACATCAGGATCGGGTGTCACGCAACGTGTTCGGTCGTGGTCAGCCTCGTGATCAGTCTCGTGATCAGCGTCGTGATCAGTAGGGAGTGCCGTGTGGGTCAGCCGGAGATGCAGCCCGAGGGGCCGGCTCAGGACGGGCGGGGCGAGGGTGCGGCCGGGCTGCGGCCGGGCGATCTGATCGGGCGGTCGTTCCCGCTCGGGGACTGGGGCGAGCCGGCCGAGCGGCTGCACGAGCTGTACCTGTGGGTGGAGCGCGGGGCGCTGCAGACGGCGGCCTGGTATCTCGCGGACCGGGTGTGGAAGCGGCGGGGTGCGCGGGCGCTGCGCGCGGGGGCCGCGCTGGGGGCCGTGGCCGGGGCCGCGCTGCCGCTGCTGGATCTGACCGGGGTGATCGCGGGGATGGCCGCCTGGGGGTATCTGGCACTGCTGTTCGCGGTGGCGTGCGTGGCCGTGGACCGGTTCTTCGGTGTGACGTCGGGCTGGATAAGGGACGTGGCGACCGCGCAGGCCGTGCAGCGGCGGCTGCAGGTGCTGCAGTTCGACTGGGCCTCGGAGAGTGTGCGGGAGGTGCTGGGCCCCGCGGAGGGGACGGCGAGCGAGGCCACCGAGCGGTGTCTGGCGGTGCTGCGGCGGTTCTCGGAGGACGTGACGGAGCTGGTGCGCACGGAGACGGCCGACTGGATGGTGGAGTTCCGGACCGGTTCCGCGCCGATGGGGATCCAGTCCGCCTCGGCCGGGTCCGGGCGGCAGGAGATGAGCAGTGCGCAGGGGCGCTTCCCGCTGCCGCCGGCGGCGGGCTCACGGCCCAACATGCCGCGTCAGCGGCCGCCCGAGCCGCGGTGAAAGGCGCTCCGCCGGTCTCCCTGCGCGCAGTGACCGCACGGGAGTGAGCCGGGCGGCTAGGACTGCGGGGCGGGGAACGCCACCGGGCTCCTGTTGCCCGCCCGGTTCACCGCCCGCACTCCGAAGAACACGTTGTCCTTCGACAGGTCCACCTCGTAGGCCGTGACGTCCCCGGCGGGGATCACATGCGTCCACTCCGGTGCCGTCGTCTCGCGCCACACGATCTCGTAGCCCGCCAGGTCGGGTTCCGTGCCCCGCGTCCACACCAGCCGGGTGGAGTTGGTCAGGGAAGAGGTCACGATCTTCGCTCCGCGGGGTGTGCCCGGGGCCTGGGCGAGGGTCCACAGGGCGGCCGCATTGACCCGCGCGACCCGCTCGACGAAGTCGAAGTCGCAGAAATCCGGCAGGTCGCCGTACTGCTTGCCGGTCTCGTCGACGCGGACGTCCTGGTGCTGGTGGGCGAAGTCCTCGGCCGGTTCGGTGAAGCGGGCGGCCGGGTAGGCGCGTTCGAGGAAGGGGATGTGGTCGCCGCCGCGGAGGTAGCGGTCGCGGCGGTACACGACACGGACGTGCATGCCGGTCGCGTCGTTGTCGGCGACGTCCCGCACGAAACGGGCGAGCTGGCGGGACGGGGAGTCGTTCTCGCCGCCCACCGACCTGCGGACCGCGGCCTGTTCCGGGGTCTCCGAGCTCGGGACGCCCTCCGCGAACAGCCGGATGGTGTACGGGTCCTTCGTGCCGTCGTCCGCCGTCGAGCTGCCGACGATGTCGTTGGTGAACATCCCCTGCACGTCCGTGCCGGCCGCCTTCAACTGCTGGGCCAGATACGTCGATCCGTACAGGCCCTGCTCCTCCCCCGCCACCGCCGCGAACACGATCGTCGAGGCGGGCCGCCTCTTCGCCATCACCCGCGCCAGCTCCAGTACGACGGCCACCCCGGACGCGTCGTCGTCCGCGCCGGGCGCGTCGGAGGTGGCGTTCATGACGTCCGTGACCCGGGAGTCGTAGTGCCCGGAGACGACGTACACGCGCTCGGGCGTGACCGAGCCGCGCAGGGTCGCCAGCACGTTGGTGATCTTCGTGGCGGTGGGGATGCGGGACGCCGGTTCCTGGACGTACGACTGGAGTTCGGCCGTCATCCGGCCGCCGGAGGCGGCGGCGCAGGAGCGCAGCTCGGCGAGGAGCCAGTCGCGGGCGGCGCCGATGCCGCGGTCCGGGTCGTCCTGGACGGAGAGGGTGTGGCGGGTACCGAAGGAGACCAACTTGCGGATGGTTGCTTCGATGCGGTCGGCGTCCAACTCGCGCAGCAGCGAGTGGAGTTCACGGTTCGGGGGCTGTGCGGTGACGGGCGGGCGGTGGCCCTGTGCGGCCGCTTCGGCCGGGCCCGCCGCCGCCCCGAGCGCTGCCGCGCCCGCCGCCGTCGCGGTCAGTACCGTTCTCCTGGTGGGGCTGGGACGCATGTGCCCTCCCGGGGCTGCCGATGCCGACACTCCACTCATCGTCATGGACACGCCACTACGGCACAAGGGTGCCCGTCAGCCCCTGACGCGCGTCACTGCCTGGTGTACTCCAGCTTCTCGCCGTTGCTGGTGTTCTCGCGCTGCAGGCTGCCGTCCGGCAGCAAGCTGATCTCGGTGGCGTCGCCCGGCTTGCAGTAGCCGGAGTCGCCGGACGTCACGGTGGACGGGCCGATCTCCAGGGGGCCGTCGCTGCCCGGTGCCGCGGTCAGATCGGCCTGGAACACGCAGTGATAGGTGCCGCTGCTGGTGGGGCCGTCGGCGACGAGGGAGAGGACCGCGTCGCCCACCTTGCCCTGCTGGATGGTGAGTTCGCGGGTGTTCTCGCCGTCGGCGTTGGTGATGGTGGCCGTCCAGGTGCCCAGATAGCCGGTGGGGACCGCACCGTCCGAGGGTGCGGAGGTGGTGGGCTGCGCGGTCGTCGGGGTCGTCCCGCTCGGCTCGGGCTGCGAGGGTGCACCGGTGGTCGGGGCCAGGCTCGGCTTGTTGTCCGCCTTGTCGCCGCCGCCGTTCATGAGGGCGTAGACCGAGCCGCCGGCGCCGAGCGCGACGATCAGGGCGACGGCGATCAGCGCCGCGGTGGAACGGCCGCTCCGGCGGGGCGGTTCCTGCGGGGCGTGCGGGACCGGGCCGGTGTAGGACGGGCCGTAGGGCGGGGTGGAGCCGAGGCCGCCGTAGCCGCCGGGTTGTTGGGGGTAGCCGTAGGCGCCGGGCTGCTGCGGCGGGTAGCCGTAGGCGGGCTGCTGGGGGTGCTGCTGCGGATAGCCGTAGGCCGGGGGTGTCTGCTCGGGGGCGGGCGGCGGTGTCGGTGCCCCCTGGCCCGAGACCATCGTGGGCAGGTGGTTCAGCGGGGCGCCGCTGCCCGGCTGCCCGGGCGGGGGCGGTCCGGCGGGTGTGCCGGATTCCGGTGCGGAGTCGTCGGCGGCGGAGGCGTGCTCGGGCGGGGCCTCGGGTGCCGCCTTCTGCAGCGAAGGTCCGCCGGGCACCGCCGCACCCTCCTCGGGGTCTTCCGCGTCCAGCAACTGCACGGCGTGACGACCGAGTTGGGCGACGAGTGCGCTCGGGAGCCAGGGGTCGCGCGAGCGTCCGCCGAGCACGGTGTCCTCGGCCCCCGTGCGCTCCAGCACCGCCTCCAGCGTCGGCCGCGCGCCCGGGTCCTTCTTCAGGCAGTCCCGTACGAGGTCGGCGATGCCCTCGGGCACCCCCTCCAGGTCGGGCTCCTCCTGGGCGATGCGGAACATCAGGGCGTGCACACCGCTGTTGGCGCTGCCGAAGGGGAGGTGGCCGGTGGCGGCGTAGGCCAGCACGGAGCCCAGGCAGAAGACGTCGCACGCGGGCGTGATCCGGTCGCCGCGCACCTGCTCCGGGGCCATGAAGCCGGGCGACCCGACGAGCGCGCCGGTCCGCGTCAGCCCGCCGTCCGTGACGGTCTCCAGCGCCCGCGCGATCCCGAAGTCGATGACCCGCGGCCCATCGATGGTGACGAGCACATTGGACGGCTTCAGATCGCGGTGGATGATCCCGGCGGCATGGATGTCCTGCAGCGCGTGCGCGAGCCCGGCCGCGAGGATGCCCACCGAGCGCTCGGGCAGCGCCCCGTGGTCACGCCCCACGACCTGCTGCAGGCTGGGCCCGGCGACGTACCCGGTGGCCACCCACGGCACCGCGGCCTCCGTGTCGGCGTCCAGCACGGGCGCCGTCCAGTGCCCGCCGACCTGCCGCGCGGACTGCACCTCCTGCCGGAACCGCGCCCGGAACTCCTCCTGCGCGGCCAGCTCCTCCCGCACCAGCTTCACGGCGACGGTACGGCCCCGGTCCGAACGGGCGAGATACACATGCCCCATGCCCCCGGCGCCGAGCCGGGCCAGCAGCCGGTACGCCCCGATGCGCTGCGGGTCCCCCGCTGCGAGCTTCTCCATGGCTGCGCCGCCTTCCCCCCGTAGGTGCAACAGACCGAGAATAGTGCGGTCGCGGGGGTAGTCGCCGGGAGCGGTGTCTACGGTTCCGTAACGCCGCGGCCGACACCCCCGCCGAGCCGCGGGCCCGACAACCTGTCGCGGAAACCCCCACATGCCAGACAGGAAGCCGATACCGAGCAGGCACCGCGGGCTCCTACGCTCGCCGTCATGACCCCTCAGCCAAACCCCGAGGCCGGCGCCGCAGTGAAGGCCGCGGACCGTGCTCATGTGTTCCACTCCTGGTCCGCGCAGGAGCTCATCGACCCGCTCGCCGTCGCCGGTGCGGAGGGGTCGTACTTCTGGGACTACGACGGCAAGCGGTACCTGGACTTCACCAGCGGGCTCGTCTACACCAACATCGGCTACCAGCACCCGAAGGTCGTCGCCGCGATACAGGAGCAGGCCGCACACCTGACGACGTTCGCGCCCGCCTTCGCGATCGAGGCCCGTTCGGAGGCGGCCCGGCTGATCGCCGAGCGGACCCCGGGCGACCTGGACAAGATCTTCTTCACCAACGGCGGCGCGGACGCCGTGGAACACGCCGTACGGATGGCGCGGCTGCACACCGGGCGGCCGAAGGTCCTGTCCGCCTACCGCTCCTACCACGGCGGCACCCAGCAGGCGATCAACCTCACCGGCGACCCGCGCCGTTGGGCCTCCGACGGTGCGGCCGCCGGGGTCGTGCACTTCTGGGCGCCGTACCTCTACCGCTCGCGCTTCTACGCCGAGACCGAGGAGCAGGAGTGCGCGCGGGCGCTGGAGCACCTGGAGACCACGATCGCCTTCGAGGGGCCGGCCACGGTCGCCGCGATCATCCTGGAGACGATTCCGGGCACCGCCGGGATCATGGTGCCGCCGCCCGGCTACCTCGCCGGTGTGCGGGAGATCTGCGACAAGTACGGCATCGTCTTCGTCCTGGACGAGGTCATGGCCGGGTTCGGGCGGACCGGCGAGTGGTTCGCGGCCGACCTGTTCGGTGTCGTACCCGACCTCATGACCTTCGCCAAGGGCGTGAACAGCGGCTATGTGCCCCTCGGCGGGGTCGCCATCTCCGGCGCGATCGCCGAGACCTTCGGCAAGCGCGCCTACCCGGGCGGTCTGACGTACTCCGGGCACCCGCTGGCCTGCGCCGCCGCCGTCGCGACGATCAACGTCATGGCGGAGGAGGGTGTGGTCGAGAACGCCGGGCACCTGGGCGTGACCGTCCTCGGTCCGGCGCTGCGCGAGCTCGCCGAGCGGCACCCGAGTGTCGGCGAGGTGCGGGGTGTCGGCATGTTCTGGGCGCTGGACCTGGTGAAGAACAAGGAGACGCGCGAGCCGCTGGTGCCGTACAACGCGGCCGGTGAGGCGAACGCGGCGATGGCCGCCTTCGGCGCCGCCGCGAAGAAGCACGGCATCTGGCCCTTCATCAACATGAACCGCACCCACGTCGTGCCGCCCTGCAACGTGAGCGAGGCCGAGCTGAAGGAGGGCCTCGCGGCGCTGGACGCGGCGCTGTCGGTGGCCGACGAGTACACGGCGTAGCCGCCTGCGGCCGCTCAGGTGCCGCACCGGACGACCACAGCTACGCGGGTAAACAGCGGGAGGTCGAACGCGTAAGGTGGCGTGCTCGTAGATATGTACGTGTACGCCACCCGACCGCGACGAGGAGACGCCCGACACATGCCCGGCAGCAGCGGCAACGGCTCCGTGACCCGCAGCACCCTGCGGCAGCAGATCGCCGACGCGCTTCGCGACGAGGTTCTCGCGGGGCGGCTCCAGCCGGGTCAGGAGTTCACGGTGAAGGAGATCGCCGAGCAGTACGGGGTCTCCGCGACGCCCGTGCGCGAGGCGCTCGTCGACCTGTCCGCGCAGGGACTCCTCGACGCCGACCAGCACCGCGGCTTCCACGTCCACGAGTACTCGGTCGCCGACTACCGCGGCATCGTCGAGGCCCGCAGCCTGGTCACCGACGGCATGTTCATCGCCCTGGACAAGGACCAGGACCGATTCCCGCCGCACGACGAGACCCGTGCCGTCGCCGCCCTCGCCGGGGTCCGGCGCCGCGGCGAGGAGGCGCAGCGGGCCTCGCTGGCCGGCGACCTCACCGTGCTGATCGGCTACGACCTGCGCTTCTGGCACGAGCTCGGCACCCTCTTCGGCAACCCCTATCTGGCCGACTTCCTGCACCGGCTGCGCGTCCAGTCCTGGGTGTGCGCGGCGCAGCATCTGCGCCGGCTGTCCGATCTGCGCGGGGCCCTGTGGTCCGGCCACACCGACCTGGTCGACGCCCTGGCCAAACGCGACACCAGGACGGCGCGGGCGATCGTCACCTCGTACAACCAACACTCGCTGGCCCTCATCGAGCGGCTGGCGGACGGATGAGCAAGCCGGCCGGGAGCACACCTGCCTGGGCCGTGGACCTCACCGTCGTCATCCCCGCCTTCAACGAGGAACAGCGCCTCGGCGCGACCCTCGACGCCGTCATCCGCTATCTGCGCGAGAACGAGGGCCGGTGGGGCGAGTGGGAGGTCGTCGTCGCCGACGACGGGTCGACGGACACCACGCGGGACGTCGTCACGGGACTGAAGGAGCCCCGCGTCCAGCTCGTCACCAGCGCTCGTCACCACGGCAAGGGCAACGCCCTGCGCCTGGGCGTCGCCGCCTCCCGCGGACGGCGCGTACTGGTCACGGACGCCGATCTCGCGGCCCCGGTCGAGGAGCTTGAGCAGCTCGACAAGGCGCTCGGCGAGGGGAACGCGGCGGCGATCGGCTCCCGCTCCGTGCCCGGCGCGACGATCGGGAACCGTCAGCACCCACTGCGCGAACTGCTGGGCCGCGCAGGGAACTTACTCATACGCCGCACCACCGTGCCCGGCATACGGGACACCCAGTGCGGCTTCAAGCTCTTCGACGGCGAGAAGGCCCGCGAGGCCTTCGCCGCCTCCCGGGTCAACGGCTGGGGCATAGACGTCGAGGTCCTGCGGCACTTCCACCGCGCCGACTGGCAGGTCGCCGAGGTCCCCGTCCGCTGGTCCCACCAGCCCGGCTCGAAACTGCGCCACCTCGACTACGCCCGGGTCCTCGCCGAACTGACCCGGCTACGCGCCCGGTCCCTGCGCCCCGCGGACGTCTTCGCCGTCACCCTCTTCCTCCTCATGTCGATGGCCCTGTACTCGGGCCGTCTGTTCGACCCGGACCACCGCTACCTCCCCGACTCCCTCCAGGACCAGAACCAGTGGGAGTGGTTCTTCGACGTCACCGCCCACAACCTCGCCCACCTGCACAACCCCCTCTTCTCCGACCTGCAGGGCTTCCCCGACGGCGTGAACCTCATGGCCAACACGGTCATGCTCGGCCTCACCGTGCCGTTCGCCCCGCTCACCCTCCTGGCGGGCCCGGCGGTCTCCCTCAGCGTCGTGATGACGCTGGGCCTCGCGGCGACGGGCTCCGCCTGGTACTGGCTGATCGTGAAACGCGTCGTACGGCGGCGGGCCGCGGCCTTCGTCGGTGCGGCGTTGGCGGCGTTTGCGCCGCCGATGGTCAGTCACGCGAACGCGCACCCCAACTTCGTGGTGCTGTTCATGATCCCGCTGATCATTGATCGGGCGCTTCGCTTCGCGGATGGCGCCGGGATGGGTCGTCGGTCGTCTGCAGGCCGGTCGTGGCTGGTCGCGCAGTTCCCCGCGCCCCTGAAGGGCGCGGTCGTGCGGCACGGGATCGTGCTCGGCCTGATGGTGGCGTACCAGGTCTTTCTCGGGGAGGAGCCCCTGCTGCTCGCAGCTATCGGCATGGGCCTCTTCGCGGCCGCCTACGGCCTGGTCCGCAGGGATGTGGCCCGCGTTGTCTGGAGGCCCCTCCTCAAAGGGCTCGCGATCGCCGCCGCCGTCTGTCTTCCGATCGTCGCGTATCCGCTGGTCTGGCAGTTCGCCGGGCCGCAGAGCTACGCACACATGCCGCACAGCAACAACTCGGGCAACAGCCCCCTCGCGTTGCTCTCCTTCGCCGAACGCTCCCTGGTCGCGGGCAGCGCCCAGCGGGCGAACGCCCTCTCTCCCAACCCCACCGAGCAGAACGCCTTCTACGGCTGGCCGCTGGTCCTCCTCGCCTTCGCGATCGTCGTACGGCTATGGGAACAGGCCCTGGTGAAGGCGCTGGCGGTGACGGCGGTCGGGGCAGCGCTGCTCTCGCTCGGCCCCGAGTTCCGCATCCCGATGACGGACAAGGTCTACCCGGGGCCGTGGGCGCTGCTCGCCAAGCTGCCGCTGTTCGAGTCGGTCATCGAGGGCCGGGTCGCGATGATCTGCGCCCCGGCGCTCGGCATGCTGCTCGCCGTGGCGCTGGACCGGCTGACGGCGACCCGCGCCCTGGGCACCCAGTACCTCGGCCTGCTCGGCGTCTGCCTGGCCCTGCTCCCGCTGGTCCCGGCCCCGCTGAAGACGGCCGAACGCCCCGCGACGCCCGCCTTCTTCACCGACGGGGCATGGCAGTCGTACGTCCGAGGGCGCGAGTCCCTCGTCACGGTGCCGCTGCCCGACGCCGGCGACGCGGAGGCGCTGCACTGGCAGCAGCAGGCCGGCCTCGGCTTCAGGCTCCCCGGCGGCTACTTCAACGGCCCCTACGGCAACGACCGCATCGGCATCTACGGCGCCTCCCCCCGCTACACCTCCGACCTGCTGCGTGACGTCGGCGACACGGGCGTGGTCCCGAAGCTCGATGCGACCTGGCGGGCACAGGCCCGGCGCGACTTCGCCTACTGGAGGGCAGGAGCCCTGGTCGTGGCGCCCGGGCCGCACGACGAGGCACTGCGCAGGGCCGTTTCCGAACTTGTCGGCTGGGACGGGAAGTGGGTGGCCGGGGTCTGGGTATGGGACCTGCACGATGGGAGCTGACCTGAGGCGACACCGATTACCCTGCCTTGACCGACTTGCCGTGTGAGGAGCCTTCTTTGGCCTGTGACCTGTGGCTGGTACCGCTCGTCGACGTGTTGTGCCACACCCCCGACAATCCGTTCGCCGAGGAACTCGCGCAGTACAACAACGTGCTCGCCGCCGCCGGGCTGCCTCCGGTGCCGGTGTACCAGTACATGCCCGGCCTGTCCGGGGAGGTCGCCCCGGTGGCCGGCTTCGACTACGACGCGCTGCACTTCCTGCGCCGTGTCTACCTGCTCCAGGTGTGCGGGCTGCCGGTGACGCCGGTCGACGAACTGGGCGGCGACTACGAGCAGTTGCTGGAGATGTTCGAGGCGACGGCCCAGCAGTCGCACCTCGTCTGGCACTACGACCACGCGGGCGCCTACGTCCCCGTGGACTTCCCCCAGCCCCTGTCGAACGACGAGCTCCTCGCCGGCGGCGGCCCGCTGGGCTCTGCCCAGGCCCTGCTGCGTGAACTGGAGTACGTCGCCCCGTCGATCGGCATAGATCCGGCCAACCCTCCGACGCCACCGGAACCACCGCGCGCCCCCACGGAGCTGGAGGAGCCCGCCGTCCCCGCGCCGTACGACCCCAGCCCCTTCGCCCGCGAACGCCATGTGTGGCTCGGCCTGCACGCGGCGGCGACACGGAGCCTGGCCCAGGGGTCGATGATCGTCTTCAGCTGAGGCTCGGAGGATCGTCAGACGCCGGGCAGCTCGGCCAGCAGTGCGCCCGTGGCCAGCACGATGTACGCGCAGACCGTGACCGAGGTGGTCGCCAGCAGCGTGGCGCGCGGCGGCTGACGCACCAGCTGGTAGGCGATCAGGCCGGGCACGATGTAGCCGAGCGTCTGGCTGAAGAGGTACGGGAACTGGTGCCGGAGCGCGAGAGACAGCGCCCCCTGGATCAGCACACCGCACATCAGCACGGCCGCGAACAGCCGCTTGCCGTAAAGGATCACCAGGCGCTGCAGCACCCGTGTGCAGCCGTACGTCACCGCGCTCACCCCGAGCACCATCATGAACAGCCGCCAGTCCGCGAACAGGGTCAGCGTCAGCCAGCCGGGGGTGATCATGCCGCCGGGCGAGAGGTGCGTGGTGAGGTAGCAGATCAGCGAGAAGAACAAGCCGAGTCCGATGGCGATCGCGGCCATGTCGGGGCTGAGGTCGGCGGGGGTCACAGGTCGTTGCCTTCGTTGTATCCGTATCCGTATCCGGAATCGGTGCTGCGCGTGCGCTGAGCGGAGAGGGTGAGGCCGTCGGCCGCCGGGAGCTGCGCGAGCCGCTCCAGGAGGCGCTCGCCCAGGTCGGCGGTGAGCGCGTCGGGGTCGCGGTCCTCGCCGCCGAGGTCGAGGCCAGGGACGAGCCGGCCCATCCGGACGTTGCGTTCGACGAGTGCGAGGCGGCGGCCACGACGGCGAGTCCGCGTCACTTGCCGAAGGCAGACGCAAGGGAGGCCGGCACGGCGTCCGGGGACTGCCGCCCGCCCCGCTCCAGCAGCGAAACGGTGTCGTGCAGATCCGCCGAACTCTGCTTCAGGCAGGGGCCAAGAGAACGGGCGGAATCGACGGCGATATCGCCCTGTGAATCGACGATCGCGCCTGAAACCGCCTGGTCTTCGGATTTCCCGACCGCGCACCGGGCAAGCAGGGAAACAGAAACCGACAAGAGCAGCAGAACCGCTGCGGGAGGCCGGAGACCGCCGAGCAACGGCACGTCCACACGCCTTCGCCGCAGCAGGCGTCGGCGACGGGCAGGCCCGACTGATGCCTGCATGAAATCACTCCTGAGCAGGGGACCAGAAGGGCAGGTGAATTTCCCCGGACCGAAAGGCCCGGGTAAGCATCCTGCAAGACGAAGGAAAGAGCGGACAGGTTCATCAACGCGAGCAAATCAATGCCCGGTTGCCACTGTGATCGACCCCACGCCATTCCTGGGCAACCAGGGTCTAGGCTCGGCGCATCATGCAATTCGCGAGCGAATTCCAGCCGCGCCGCCGCGCGCTCCTGATCGCCCTCGCCGCGGTCGGCACGGCGGCCGCCGTGCCGACGACATACGCCCTTCTCACCCCGGACTCCCCCGCCCCCGGCCCGAGGCTCCGCCTCACCGACGAACTCCGTGAGTACGTCGATCACTTCCCCCGCAACGGCGGCTACCGCACCCCCACCCGCAGCGAACGCACGGCCGTGGCCGAGGCCGTGACGGGCACCCTGCGAGGCCGTCGCTCCATCGCCGCGCAGCACCTGCTACGGCAGATCGACTACCGCCTGACGAGGCATCAACTGGCGGACTCAGGCCGCGAGGTGGCCGAGATCGCCGAGCCGACCGAGCACGGGGTGGGGACGGGTCGCGGCTGGGGCAGGGTCTACGTGGACCTCAGCACCCCGGTCCGCTGGAGCGTCCAGATCCCGCACCCGCGCTCCGACCTGCACACCGAGCTGATCGGCGCCGACCTGTTCGCCCGGGTGCCCGGCGGCGTGCTCGTCCTCGCCGGTGCACCCCGCGACGCCGCCCAGGGCCGCACGGCCGACATGGCCCACCGCAGCCGTACGGTCTTCAACGAGGTGTGCGACGCGCTGGTCACCCGGCGTATCCCGGGCCTCCAGGTGCACGGGTTCGCCGATGACAGCTCCCCGGGCCACGACGTGGTGCTCTCGACGGGTCCCGCCGGCCGCACACCGACGGCCCGCACGGCGGCCGACCGGATCGAGGCGCAGGGCTTCACGGTCTGCCGGGCCTGGTCCGGCGACTGCGGCGGGCTGGAGGGCAGGACGAACGTCCAGGCCGGCACGGCGGCCGACCTGGGCGTCGACTTCCTGCACGTGGAGAACAGCTACAGCCTCCGCTCCACCCCGGCGGCCCGCTCCCGTCTGGTCACGGCGCTCGCCGAGGTCGCGCGGGGCTGGTCGGGCTGATCACACGCGATCAGTGCAACTGGGACTGGGAGAGGCCCTTCTCCACGTCCTCGAGGTTCATCAGCGGGGTGTAATCGATCTTGGCACCCAGGTTGAGGAAGAACGGCTCGCTGATGACCGGGATCTGGGCGACGTCCTGCAGGTCGAAGACCAGGAAGGCGGTGCGTTCGCCCTCGTCGGCGGTGAAGTAGGCCGCTTCGGGCTTGATCTGCTCCACCGACGACTGGATCATCTTCCCGAGGGTGCCGTTCCGGATGGCCTCGTTCGACTTCTCCGTGTCGAAGTGCGCCCTGAGCAGTACACGCATGACTCTCACCTTCTTCGGGTCGGCGCAGACACGTGTACACGTCCACCGTATGCCCGACTTGTACACCATGCCCTGTTATGCCTCGTGGGTGCTCCCTACTCCCCAAGGAGCAGAACAGCTGCATCCCCGCGTGCGACGCGGCGGGCGGCCGGCGCGCGCAGGCTGGGGTCACGACGAGAGGAGACGGCGATGATCCTGGTGACCGGGGCGACAGGGCACGTGGGCGGCGAGCTGGTACGGCGGCTGACGGCCGCCGCCCACCCGGTACGGGCGATGACCCGCCGCCCGGCCGGGGCGGAGCTCCCGGCCGGCGCCGAGGCGGTGTACGGCGACGCGGACGACCCGGCGAGCCTGGACGCCGCGTTCGCGGGCGCGGAGGGCGCCTTCCTGATGTCGGCGCAGGGCGTCGGCACGGCCCCCGGCCCGACCCACGACCTCGCGCTCGCCGAGGCGGCGGCAAGGGCGGGGGTGCGACGCCTGGTGAAGCTGTCCGTCCTGGACGCGGGCGCCGACGCGGGCGCGGACGTGATCGCCCGCTGGCACGCAGAGGCGGAGGCCGCCGTGACGGACCCGGCCCGCGACTGGGCGTGGACCCTGCTGCGCCCCGGCCGCTTCATGTCGAACGCCCTGCAGTGGGCGGGGCAGTTGCGCGCGGGCGACGAAGTGGCCGTCCCCTTCGCGGACCGCCCGGCGGCGAGCATCGACCCGGCGGACCTGGCGGAGGTGGCAGCACTGGCCCTCACGGCGGCCTCGGCCGACGAACACGCGGGCGCAGCCTACGAGTTGAGCGGCCCGCAGTCCCTGACCCCGAGGCAGGAACTGGCCATCCTGGGCGAGACCCTGGGCCGCGACCTGCACGTCCGCCCGGTCCCGGACGACGCGGCCCGCGCGGGAATGACCGAGTACGGATTCCCGCCCGAGGTCGTCGACGCGATCATGCAGCGGACGCTGGAGAGCGACCGTGGCGCGGAGGTCCTCCCGACGGTGGAGAAGGTCCTGGGCCGCCCGGCGCGGACGTTCGCCCAGTGGGCAGGGGCGCACGCGGGGGCGTTTTCGCGCTGACGCGAGTGAGGGGCGCCCGCCGAACGGGCGCCCCTCAACCACGGGCTCAAGACTGCTTCAGTCGCCGACGACCACCCGGACAGCCCGGTACTGAAAGCCGTCCTGCTCAGCGGCTTCCCATTCCAGGGTGACCTTCTCCCCCGCCGCGAGAGACCGGAATCCCTCCCCCTCCACGGCGGAGAGGTGGGCCCAGCACCCGCCGGGCGTCTCCGGGGAATCGAGGACCCCCCAGCCCTCCTCGTCGTCCCATTCGCGAACCGTCGCCAGAATCATGAGAGAAGGCTACGAGAGGAAGGGCGGGCTACGAGAACACCGCCGTCCCGTCCTGCGTCAGCTTCCAGTTGGTCACCGCGAAGTCCTTCGGGTCCAACGCACCCTTGGCCGTCACGTAGTCGATCATCAGCTGGCGGATCTCGTTGGTCGAGCTGTACGCGATGTCGGCGGTGGCGATGTGCGGGTAGCCGGAGCCGCCGTTCGCGCGGTAGTTGTTGACCGCGACGACGAAGACCTGGTCGTCGGCGACCGCCTTGCCGTTGTACGTGAGGTTCTTGATCCGCGAACCCTCCGCCTGTGCGATGTCGATGTCGTACGAGACGCCGGCGGCCGTGTCGTACATGTAGTCCCAGAAGTTGTTGGCGTTGGTCAGCGTCGCGGTGTCGACCTTCGTGCCCGAGGGGACCTGGTAGTAGTACTTCGCCGCGAACTCCAGGTAGTCCTTGAGCTGGGCGCCCGTGAGCTTCTTGCCGTAGAGCGTGTTGTCGTAGATGTAGAGCCCGGCGATGTCCTTGATGGTCACGCTCCCGGCCGGGATGTCGGCGGTGCGGCTGAACGGCGCGGCGACCGAGATCAGGGGCAGCGCGGCGTCGCTCGTCGACAGCCCCGCCTTCACCGACTGCATCTGGACCTCGTGGATGAAGTCCATGATCGGGACGTCCTTCCAGCAGGACTCCGCCGCCGGGAGGTCCTGAGTGCAGGTGCCCACGGCCGTGTTGACGTACTTGACGACGAGGTCGTGGTCGGCCTTGAGGAGCTTGGTGATCTCCGGGTCCTCCTCGACGCCCTTCGGGTCGAGGGTCTGGGCCGTCTTCTTCGTCACCTTCCACTGCCCGTGGTGCAGTTCGAGCTCGAAGTCGAAGACGGTGAGGCGGTAGCCCCAGCAGTACGGCTCGGAGAGGAGGACGTCCTCGCCGGTCTCCTCGTTCTTGACGGTGTACGAGGAGACCTCCTTGTGCGTGTGGCCGACCAGGATCGCGTCGATGCCGGGGACCTGCTCGGCGACGAGGTTGGAGGCGTTCTCGACGTACGGGAGCGCGTCGCCCCAGGAGGTCGACCCGTCGAGCCCGGAGTGGTCCGTCAGGAAGACGACGTCACACCCCATCGCGCGCAGCCGCGGCACGTACTTCTTCGCCTGCTCGACCAGGCCCGGGAAGACCATCTTTCCGCTGACGTTGTCCTTGTCCCACAGCGCGATACCGGGGTTGGTCAGGCCGAGGATGCCGACCTTGATGTCGGGGGCGCCGGGCACGCAGATGCGCTTCACCGTGTACGGGTGGAAGGCCGGCCGCAGGGTCTTCGCGTCGAGGGCGTTCGCGCCGAGCAGCGGGAAGTGGCACTGCTTCTCGAACTTGCGCAGCGTGTCGATGCCGTAGTTGAACTCGTGGTTGCCGAGGGCGGCGGCGTCGTAGCGCATGTGGTTCATGGCGACGGCCATGGGGTGCCTCGGCCCCTTCTTGCCGTCCTTGCCGGTGATCGGGTCGACCCGGGCGAAGTAGTACGCGAGGGAGGTCCCCTGGATGATGTCGCCGGCGTCGACGAGCAGGACGTGCTCTTCGCCCTTGGCCGCGCGCTGCTGCTTGATGAGGGTGGCGACACGGGCCACACCGACGGAGTTGCCTGCCTTGTCGCTGTAGGCGGCGTCCTTGTAGTAGTCCCAGTCGAAGACGTGGCTGTGCAGGTCGGTGGTGCCCAGGATGGAGAAGGTCCAGGTCTTGGGGGACTTCCCCGGCTTCTGGTCGGCGGCTTCGGCGGTGCCGGTGCCGATCGCTCCCGCGGCGGCCACCGCCGCACCGGTGACGGCCGACTTCTTCACGAACTCCCGGCGGTTCAGGGGACTGACGGGCATGTGGGGCTCCTGGAACTGGAGAGAGGTGGAGAGGGACGCGGGACGGCGGCGGGCTACCCGCGTAGATAGTTGCGCCCGCCCCCTCTGCAAAGAACCAGTAACAGGTCATGGACCGGTCAAAGAAGTCCATGACTGGTCCCGGACCGTCAGTCCGGACGGCTGCCGACCGGTCCGTCACCGTCGGCGAACCGTCTGAACGCCGTCCGGGTGGCCTGGTCGACGACGCCTTCGGTCGGGCCCGTGTAGCCGTAGCGGGCCGCCGGCATGCGCTGCAGCGCCGCCACCGTGTCGGTGCCTACGACGCCGTTGACCGCTCCCGTGTAACCCCAGTTCGCCCGCAGACAGCGCTGGAACGCCATCCAGCTGTCGGGCCGCAGCACCCCGTCGACGCGGCCGCTGAAACCCCAGAACCTCTTCAGCCACTGCTGGACGTTCCCGGCTTCCGCCGTGCTCAGGCCGAGGTTGGGATCGGACAGCGGGAGGACGGCCTCGGAGACCGCCGTCGGCCCGGCGTACGCCGCGGATGCCGCGAAGCTCACGCCGGAGCCTCCCGGACGTACTCGCGCACGGCCTTCAGCGGGCTGCCGTACGGCTCTCCCATGACGCCGCGCTGGTACTCCACGCCCCCGGGCCCGTACGCGGCGACGACCGGGAGGCCGGTGGTCAGCGCGGTCGACCGGGCCTCCATGGCCGCGTGGCTGGGCGACCGCAGCGGGGTCAGGTTGACGCCGAAGCCGCTGGGGACGCGGATGCCGATCCCCGCGAGCCAGCTGACCAGTTGGTGGTTGTCGATGATCTGGACTGCCCCTGCCAAAGCCGCTCGGCCCGTGTCCAGTGGACCAAGTTGGCGAAGGTGACGGCCTGTTCCGGCCGGGTGGGGGCGATGGGCAGCACGATCGAGCAGCGCACGCCGGTGTCTGCTTAACAGGTCAGAGCGGTCGGTATCCCGTGCGCGGCGGCCGGAGCGGCGAGCATCAGGTCGGTGTCGGCCACGCCGGACCAGCCGAGCAGATAGCCGACCAGCGACGTACGGCCCGCGGCGCCGGTGTAGAACCCGTGGCGGCGTGCGAGGTCGAGCACCCGGCCCTGGTAGGCGCGGGCCCGGTCGACGAGCCCCGTGGCGCCGGTGAACGCCGAGGCCGTCAGCAGAGCCTGGACCACGCCGCTGGTGCCGTGGCAGACCGACAGCTCCACCGGACCGTCGGCCAGAGCGGTCGCGGCCGCAACGAGGGAGCCGAGCGGTTAGCCCGCCAGCCAGTCACCCCGTCCGGCCGCCTGACAGATCTCGCTCGCCGCGAGGAGGACGCCGGCGGCGCCCTTGCACCAGCCGGTCACGGGTGGCCGGTACCGCTCCAGCCGCGCGGTCAGGTCGGCTGGTCGAGGCCGGTCATGGCACGCATGGTCGTGGACTTGCCCGCGCCGTTGGGCCCGAGAAACCCGGTCACCCGGCCCGGCTCGACACGGAAGGAGAGCGCATCGACGGCGAGCGTTCTCCCGTAGTACTTGGTCAGTTCCTGTACCTCGATCATGCCTTTCATCCCCGTATCAGCCATGCATCGGTCTCGTACGTCGTACGTCGGTCAGAAGTCCTCGCCCGGCTGCTCGCTCACGCGGGCCAGCGCGGCGATCCGTTCGAGTGCGGCGGCATGCCGCCGGAACGCCGCGCGCCCCTCGGGGGTCAGCCGTGCCAGGGTGCGGCGGATGCCCACACCCCGTTCCTTGCGGACCTCGACGTACCCCTCGGTGACGAGCGCGGACAGCTGCTTGGAGAGTGCGGAGTCGCTGGTCTCCAGCGACTCCCGCAGAAACCCGAACTCCGCCCAGCGCACCGGCGCCAGCAGAGCGACGATCGCCAGCCGCGCAGGCACGTGCAGGAACTCGTTGAAGTCACTGTCCATCAGGTGTCGCCCCGCTCTCCGGGCGGCGCACCGGCGGCCGGCGCGCGGCGCACGACCAGTAGACCCAGTGCACACACCACGGCAGCGGCGACCGTGTGCGGCACGGGAACTCCGCCGGCGTGCGCGGCGTCCGACAGCACGGTGAACAGCCCCACCAGGGCCGCGCCGACGCAGGCCGACAGCACAGCGGCACGTCCGCTGAGCGTCACACGAACGCGTGCCCGGCGCAGATAGAGCGCGAACTGCCACGCCAGCACCGCCGCCACCGGGAACAGGACCGCGCCGCCCCACGGGTTCGGCAGGTCGAAGGAGGCGAAGGAGACGAACACGATCAGCGCCGACACCAGCAGCCGCCCGCGGGAGAACTCGTATCCCAGGTACTCGGCATGGGACTGCTTCTGCCTCAGGCGCACATGGTCCAGTGCGGCCTGTGCCTCGTCGGGCTCCATCGGTTTCCGCCCTTCTACGGCCGACGTACTTTCCTAACAGGAAAGTAGCACGTACTTTCCCGACAGGAAAGTGAACAGCCCACCGCCGCCCGGCACGGACGGCCGGACGGCGGTGGGCTGGTGAACGACGCCCAGCGGGCGGATGCGGTCAGATGAACGAGTTGATCTCGATCGTCTCGTCCCGGCCGGGGCCGACGCCGATCGCGGAGATCGGCGCGCCCGACATCTCCTCGAGCGCCTTGACGTAGTTCTGCGCGTTCTTCGGCAGGTCGGAGAAGGACTTCGCCTTGGTGATGTCCTCGGACCAGCCGGGCAGGGTCTCGTAGACCGGCTTCGCGTGGTGGAAGTCCGACTGCGAGTACGGGAGTTCCTCGACGCGCCTGCCGTCGATCTCGTACGCCACGCAGACCGGGATCTCCTCCCAGCCGGTCAGGACGTCCAGCTTGGTAAGGAAGAAGTCGGTCAGGCCGTTCACCCGGGTCGCGTAGCGGGCGATGACGGCGTCGAACCAGCCGCAACGCCGGTCACGGCCGGTCGTCACGCCCCGCTCGCCGCCGATGCGGCGCAGCGCCTCGCCGTCCTCGTCGAACAGCTCGGTCGGGAAGGGGCCGGAGCCGACACGGGTCGTGTACGCCTTCAGGATGCCGATGACCCGGCTGATCTTCGTGGGGCCGACACCGGCGCCGGTGCAGGCGCCGCCCGCGGTGGGGTTGCTGGACGTCACGAAGGGATACGTGCCGTGGTCGATGTCGAGCAGCGTGCCCTGGCCGCCCTCGAACAGCACCACCTTGTCCTGCTCCAGCGCCTGGTTGAGGACGAGGACCGTGTCGGCGACGTACGGCGCGAGCTTGTCGGCGTAGCCCAGCAGCTCCTCGACCACCTGGTCGATGGCGATCGCGCGGCGGTTGTAGAGCTTGGTGAGGATCTGGTTCTTGACGTCGAGGGCCGCCTCCACCTTCTGGGTGAGGATGGACTCGTCGTAGAGATCCTGTACACGAATACCGACGCGGTTGATCTTGTCCGCGTAGGTCGGGCCGATGCCGCGCCCGGTGGTCCCGATCTTCCGCTTCCCGAGGAAGCGCTCGGTCACCTTGTCCACCGTCACGTTGTACGGCGTGATGATGTGAGCGTTACCGCTGATCAGGAGCTTGGACGTGTCGACGCCGCGCTCGTTCAGCCCGTTCAGCTCGGAGAACAGGACCGACGGGTCGACGACGACACCGTTGCCGATGACCGGGGTGCACCCCGGGGACAGGATTCCGGAAGGGAGCAGGTGAAGGGCGTACTTCTGGTCGCCCACGACTACCGTGTGGCCGGCGTTATTGCCGCCCTGGTAGCGCACCACATAGTCGACGGATCCGCCTAGCAGGTCCGTCGCCTTTCCCTTGCCTTCGTCACCCCACTGAGCACCGAGCAGCACAAGTGCGGGCACGCGCGTACACCCCTTCCGGGCGGGGCATGTCCAAGGTCAGGGGCGTACGCGTAAGGTTCACCGCCGCGTGCACCGCGGCCGTCGTTGGCCGCAAACCGTCGGACCGGATGCCCCGGAATAGACGAAGCCCCTGGCGCAATAGCGCAAGGGGCTCTTGCACAAAGATGCTACCCGAGGAAGCGAGGCAGGACCGAGGTGGTGACTTCCGCGACTTCCGATCAGCTGTTGGTGGTCATCGATCCGGTCGCCCGGCGGACGGACGGGGAGTCGGTACGCATCGCAAAAGACGTGCTCAGCGCGGGTGCGCACACCAAGGTGTGTCTGCCGGACGGCCCGGAGGAGTTCGCCCGGGCACTGGCCCGGCGGGGGTCGAGACGGCCGGTGGTCGTGGGCGACGACCGTGCCCTGGTCCGCGCGGTGTCCCTCTTGCACCGGCAGCGGGAGCTGGCCGGTTGTGCACTGTCGGTGGTGCCGGTGGGCAGTCTGCTGTCCGTGGCGCGTTCCCTGGGGGTCCCCACGGGGGCGGTGGCGGCGGCGAGGGCGGTCCTGGACGGGGCCGAGCGGCGCCTGGACCTGCTGGTGGACGAGAGCGACGGGGTGGTGCTGGGCGCGCTCCACATCCCGCCGGTGACCGGGCACACCCAGTCGGTGGAGGCGGGTCGCCCCTGGCTGCGCACGGCCCAGTCCCTCGTACGCACCCTGGTCCCCGCCCGCGAGACCACGGTCCCGCCACCCCGGCCCGCCCGGCTGCGGGTGGAGGTCGACGGCGTGACCCTGCTGGACCTGGACCAGCCGGTGGAGGCGGTGTCGGTGACGCCGGGCTCCTGCGGGGTGGCCGAGGTGGAGGTACGCCCGCTGTCGGTGGGCGCGGAGGCCTCCCCGCTACGGGCCCAGGGCCGGACCGTGAGCGTCTCCGGCGCGGACTTCCGCTACCGGGCCGATGCGGGCGTGTGGGGGCCGGTACGGAGGCGGACGTGGACGGTGCGGGAGGGGGCGCTGGGGCTGGTGCTGCCCGGGGCGTGAACCGGAAAACCAGGGGCGATCCGGGGAGGGGCCCGGTTACGCTGCCCGGCCGTCGAGCGAAACGGGGGCCGCGATGAGCCAGTACTACGAGGTGGACAGAGAGCCCGTCTGGAATCCGGGGACCTTGTCGTCGGAGATGTTTCTGGCGAACGTGCGGGTTTACGAGGGGCTGCTGGAGGTTCCCTCGGGGTTCGGCCCGATGCGCAACGACGAGTGCCAGATCGACCCGCCCGCCTTCGAGGGGTTCGTGAACGCCATGCTCGAGTGGTGGGACCGCACGGGGAGCGTCGTGATCGACGCGCTCGTCCAGGGCTTCATCGCCACGCTGGTGACGCTCGCGGAGCAGGTCGGGGTCGAGGTGCGGTGGCCGGAGCGGAGCGAGGTCGAGGGGCGGGCGGAGGGGGTGCGGCGGCTGGTCGGGGTGCTGCGGGGCTCGATGACCGGTTGAGTACGTCAGGTCTCGGGCTGGTCTTCGGGTTCCGCTTGCGGGGCCTGGAAGCCCGAGGTGTCGAGGACACAGTCGAAAGGAGCTGGGATGGACAGCCTTTCCCCGAACGGCCTGGTGTCCCGTGACTCGTATCCCTTGGACGAGGGGTTCCAGAACACGGTTGCCAGCTCCTCCTGCATGTCGAGGAGGAGGTAGACGGGAACTCCGGCCCTTCCGTAGACCATGACCTTGTCCGTCAGGTCGTCGTCTCGGGTGGACATGGATGTCAGCTCACACGCCAGGAGCAAGGCCTCGCCGTCCCGACGGGTACTGGTCGTCCGGGAGATTCGTCGGGGCGATACGTGGATATCCGGCCCGTACGCGCGTTCGTCCCCTGGAAAGACGTAGAGGAACGGGCCGACGCTGATGCGGTGTCCCTCGGGGAGATGCGGACGCAGCTGATCACAGACCAGCTCCATGACGTCCTCGTAATAAGACTTCGACCACGGCGACAAGACGATGCTCCCCGTGATGATCTCGGCCTTGTAGCCGTCGGGCACAACCAGCTCGTCGAGGGCGTCCAGAAGACCCTCAAAGCTGCGGGGCTCGGTGCGGCTTATCGTCGGTCGCTCAGTCATCAGTGTCATGATGCGCCCTCCCCTTGATGCAGACCAGCCACCACTCAGAGTGGCCGATCGATCACATCAATCTGATCGTCTTCGTCCTTGAGCTCCACCCCCGTCCGCCCCAACTCCCGCCCCCTCCCCATCAACCCCGCCAACTTCCCCGCCGCCACCTCATACGTCAGCCCCAGCGGCGGCCGGATGTTGCTCAGGCAGTTGCGGTCCGCGTCCGTGGTCACACCCGGGACCGGCCGGTACGTCAGATACGCCCCCAGCGAGTCCGCCGCCGACATTCCGGGACGCTCCCCGACCAGGACGACCACCATCGCCGCACCCATCGCGGACGCGATGTCGTCACCGAGAGCGACCCGTGCCTGTTCCGCCAGCACCACCGGTGCGACGCTCCACCCCGGCAGCCGCGCCACCGTCTCCCGCACCATCGTTGCCGCGTGCTCGTGCACCGCCCGGCTGGACAGCCCGTCCGCAACGACGAACACGACATCCCAGTCGCCGCCGGGGAGATGCGCGCGGTCCGTCGCATCCAACCGCCGCCCCAGGTCGGGACGTTGGAGATACGTCAGCCGGTCACCCGCCGCACTGCGCACCCGTACCGTCGGCATCGCGCCCAGACCCGCCGCGACCACCTCCGGCTCGAACGGCGAGTGCACCGCGTCCCGAGCCGCCGCGTGCGCGGTCTGGAGTTCAAGGCGGTGGCGGGTCGGCAGCGCCGAGCCCGCGCGGCCGAGGCCGATACGGGCCTGGGTGTGCCGGCGCATGGCGACCCACAAGTCATCTGTGGCCACAGCGATTTGAGTTTCCGTCATGCCGCAAGTTCCCTTCCGATCGCCGTCAGCGGATGGGACGCCACCTCGCGGATCCCGCCCCCCTCGTCCAGCAGCCCGCTCGACTCCAGCCAGGCCTCGAACTCCGGTGCCGGGCGCAGACCGAGCACCTCGCGGACGTACAACGCGTCGTGGTACGAGGCCGATTGGTAGTTGAGCATGATGTCGTCGCCGCCCGGCGTGCAGATCACGAAGGACGCGCCCGCGACGCCGAGCATCGTCAGCATGGTCGCGACGTCGTCGTCATCGGCGTCCGCGTGGTTCGTGTAGCAGATGTCCAGGCCCATCGGCAGGCCGAGCAGCTTGCCGCAGAAGTGGTCCTCCAGGGCCGCCCGGAGGATCTGGCGGCCGTCATACAGGTACTCCGGGCCGATGAAGCCCACCACCGTGTTCACCAGCAGCGGGTCGTAGCGGCGCGCCACCGCGTACGCCCGCGCCTCCACCGTCTGCTGGTCCACCCCGTGGTGCGCGTCCGCCGACAGGGCGCTGCCCTGGCCGGTCTCGAAGTACATGACGTTGCGGCCGACCGTCCCCCGGTCCAGCGCGAGCGCCGCCTCGTACGCCTCGTCGAGCAGGCCCAGCGTGACGCCGAAGGACGCGTTCGCCGCCTGCGTGCCCGCGATGGACTGGAAGACCAGGTCCACCGGTGCGCCCCGCTCCATCAGGTCCACGCTCGTCGTGACATGGCACAGGACGCAGGACTGGGTGGGGATCGCGTACCGGCCGATGACACCGTCGAGGAGCTCCAGCAGGTCCCGTACGGCCTTCGGGCTGTCCGTCGCCGGGTTGATGCCGATCACCGCGTCGCCGGAGCCGAGCAGCAGGCCGTCGAGCAACGCGGCCGCCACTCCCGCCGGGTCGTCCGTCGGGTGGTTGGGCTGCAGTCGCGTGGCCAGACGGCCCGGCAGGCCGATCGTCGAGCGGAAGGCGGTGACCACCCGCACCTTGCGGGCGACGGCCACCAGGTCGGCGTTCCCCATCAGCTTGGACACGGCCGCGACCATTTCCGGCGTCAGCCCGGGGGCCAGCGCCGTCAGGGCCTGGCCGTCCGCCGCCAGCAGCCACTCCCGCAGCTCTCCGACCGTCAGCCCGGCCACCGGCGCGAAGGCGGCCGCGTCATGCGTGTCGAGGATCAGCCGGGTCACGTCGTCGCTCTCGTACGGGATCACCGGCTCGGTCAGGAAGGTCGCCAGCGGCACCTCCGCGAGGGCCCACCGCGCGGCCACCCGCTCCCGGGCGCTGCCGGCGGCGAGCCCGGCGAGACGGTCGCCGGAGCGCTCGGGGCTCGCGGCGGCGAGCAGCCGCGCGAGGGAGTCGAAGCGGTGGCGCTCGCCGCCGACAGTGGCCGTGTATGTGCTCATGACGGCGACCGTACGAGGGGCGTGTTGCCGCCAGATTTCTAAAGGTCTGGTTGACAAACATTTAACGCCCCGACACCCTTGACCGACTCATTCGGGCTACAGAGTTCCGGTCCAGTACAGCAACGGACCACCAGGAGAGGGGCCACCCGATGGCAGTGGATGAGGGCGTCGCCCCGGCGACGAAGACGGACGGCGACGGCACGGTCCACCGGCTCAAGCCCAACGCCGTGGGCCTGCTGGGGGTGGTCTTCATGGCCGTCGCGACCGCCGCCCCGATCACGGCGATGACGGGCAACGTGCCCTTCATGGTGTCGTCGGGCAACGGCATCGGCGCCCCGGCGAGCTATCTCGTCGCAATGGTCGTCCTGGCAATCTTTTCCATCGGCTTCACTTCGATGGCGAAGCACATCACGTCGACGGGCGCCTTCTACGGCTTCATCTCCTACGGCCTCGGCCGCACCGCGGGCCTCGCGTCGGGCCTCCTCGCGACCTTCGCGTACGCCGTGTTCGAGCCCGCACTGATCGGCATCTTCTCGACCTTCGCCACCGGAACCCTCAAGGACCAGACGGGACTCGACATCCCGTGGTGGGCCTTCGCGCTGCTGATGCTCGCCGTCAACGCGACGGGCACCTGGTTCGGCGTCTCGGTCGCCGAGAAGCTCCTCGTGGTCCTGCTCGGCACCGAGGTGACGGTCCTCGCGGCGATGGCGATCTCGGTCGCCCTGCACGGCGGCGGCCCGCACGGCTTCACCTTCGGCCCGGTCAACCCCATCAACGCCTTCAAGGGCACGTCCGCCGGTCTCGGCTTGTTCTTCGCCTTCTGGTCCTGGGTCGGCTTCGAGTCGACGGCGATGTACGGCGAGGAGTCCCGCGACCCGAAGCGGATCATCCCCAAGGCCACGATGATCAGCGTCCTGGGCGTCGGCGTCTTCTACGTCTTCGTCTCCTGGATGGCCATCATCGGCAACGGCGAGACCGAGGCCGTCAAGGTCGCCTCGTCGGCGAACCCCCTCGCCCTGTTCTTCAACCCCACCGAGCACTACGTCGGCCACTGGGCGGTCGACCTCATGCAGTGGCTGATGATCACCGGCTCGCTCGCCTGCGGCATGGCCTTCCACAACTGCGCCGCCCGCTACATGTACGCGCTGGGCCGCGAGGGAGTCCTGCCCTCCCTGCGGAACACCATCGGCCGCACCCACCCCCGGCACGGCTCCCCGCACATCGCGGGCCTGGTGCAGACGGTGGTGAGCGCCGTACTGATCCTCGTGTTCTGGGCCACGAGCAAGGACCCGGCGAACGCCCTCTACGTCCTGCTCGCCATCCTCGGCACGATGGCGATCCTGATCGTGCAGGCGGTGTGCTCCTTCGCGGTCCTCGTCTACTTCCGCAAGAACCACCCCGAGAGCCGGCACTGGTTCAAGACGTTCACCGCCCCGCTCGTCGGCGGCATCGCGATGCTCGCAGTGGTGCTGCTCCTGGTGTCCAACATGAGCGTCGCGGCCGGCTCGGAGTCCGGCTCGCTGCTGCTGAAGGCGACGCCGTGGCTGGTGGCCCTGGTCGCGGCGACGGGCATCGGCTGTGCGCAGTACCTGAAGTACCGGGCGCCGGAGCGGTACGCGCTGCTGGGGCGGACGGTGCTGGAGGAGACCAAGGAGCGGTAACTACCCGTCCCCGAACATCTCTCGGCGGTGCACCCGCCACCGCTCCATCATGGCCGCGACCTCGCCCTCGACGAACTCGAAGAAGGCGAGCGTCTCGGCCATGCGGCGTCCGGCCGGGGTCTCGGCGCCCAGACTGCTGACACCCTCCCGCAGGGCCCCCTCCCACCGCTTGATGATGGCCTCGCGGTTGGTCAGGGCCTCGTACCACTGATCGCCGTGGACCCGGTAGCGCTCGCGGCGCGAACCGGGCTCCCGCTCGCGCGAGACCATGTGCGTCATGGTCAGATAGCGCACCGCCCCGGAGACCGCCGCGGGGCTGATCTGCAGCTGTTCACCCAGTTCGGCGGAGGTCATCGAGCCTTCGTCGGAGGAGAGCAACGCGGCGAAGACACGGGCGGGCATCCGCTGCATCCCGGCCTCGACCAGCTGCGCCGCGAAACTCTCCACGAACTTGGAGACCGCCTCCGGGTCCCGCCCCACCGCGTTCGACTCCGTCATGGTCACCACCCTAACCGGGCTTCACAGGCTTCCTTAACTTCACAATTTTCTGAAAGAAGCGTACATTCTGAAGAATGACGAAGGCAATCAGCGTCTCCGGCCTCCACAAGTCGTTCGGCCGCACCCCCGCCCTGGACGGCCTCGACCTGGAGGTGGAGTCCGGCGAGGTCCACGGCTTCCTCGGCCCGAACGGCGCCGGCAAGTCCACGACGATCCGCGTCCTGCTCGGCCTGCTGCGCGCCGACTCCGGCGCCGCGCAGGTGCTGGGACGCGACCCGTGGCAGGACGCGGTGGAGGTGCACCGCCGGATCGCGTACGTCCCCGGGGACGTGACCCTGTGGCGGAACCTGTCCGGCGGCGAGGTCATCGACCTGTACGGCCGTCTGCGCGGCGGCCTCGATGCCGGGCGCCGGGCCGATCTGATCGAGCGCTTCGAGCTGGACCCCACCAAGAAGGGCCGTACGTACTCGAAGGGCAACCGGCAGAAGGTCGCCCTGGTGGCCGCGTTCGCGTCGGACGTGGACCTGCTGATCCTGGACGAGCCGACGTCCGGCCTGGACCCGCTGATGGAGGAGGTCTTCCAGCGCTGCGTGGAGGAGGAGCGGGACCGGGGCCGGACGATCCTGCTCTCGTCCCACATCCTCAGCGAGATCGAGGAGCTGTGCGACCGCGTGAGCATCATCCGCAGGGGCCGGACGGTGGAGAGCGGCTCGCTGGCCGACCTGCGCCATCTGACGCGGACGAACGTGACGGCCGAACTCGCCGGTCCGCCCAACGGGTTGGCGCACCTGCCCGGCGTCCACGACCTGGACGTACAGGGAAAGCGGGTGCGGCTGCAGGTCGACACGGACCAACTCGACGCGGTGCTGCGCTCGTTGAGCGAGTCGGGCGTTCGGTCCCTGACGTCGACGCCGCCGACGCTGGAGGAGCTGTTCCTGCGGCACTACCAGGACGAGGTGGCCCGATGACCTCCCTCGTGGGCACCGGGGTGCTGCTGCGTTTCAACCTGCGCCGCGACCGGCTGATGATCCCGGTGTGGGTGGCGGTGAACGCCCTGATGGTCCTCTCCATGCCGAACACCCTGAAGAACCTTTACGGCACCCCGGCCGAACGCGCCGACCTGGTCCACCAGGTGGCGGCCAACGCCTCCTTCCGCGCACTGATCGGTCCCGTCTTCGACACCTCCGTCGGCGCGCTGACGGCCTGGCGCGTCGGCGTGTACGCGGGTGCGCTGGCCGCCGCGATGAGCCTGATGATCGTCGTACGGCACACCAGGGACGAGGAGGAGAGCGGGCGGCACGAACTGGTGGCGTCCGGGATGGTGGGCCGCAGGGCCTCCCTCACGGCGGCTCTGCTGGCGGCGGGGGCCGCAAATGCCGTACTGGCACTGCTGGTTGCGGCCGGACTGGCGGGTCAGGGGGCGTCCGGTGCGGTGGCCTTCGGCCTCGGTCTCGCGGCCGTCGGCATGGTCTTCGCGACGATGGCGGCGATCGTCGCCCAGCTGACGGAGAGCGCACGGCTGGCCCGCGGGCTGACCGCGGGCGTCCTAGGTGCGGCCTTCGTTCTGCGCGCGGCCGGCGACTCGGCGACGGACGACGGCTCCTCGGCCCTGACCTGGATCTCCCCACTCGGCTGGCTGGAGAACCTGCGCCCGTACGCCGACGAACGCTGGTGGGTGCTGGCGCTGTTCGCGGCGGCGGTGGCGCTCCAGGCCGGGGCGGCCTACGAGTTGGCGGGCCGCAGGGATGTCGGCATGAGTTTCCTTCCCACGCGCCCCGGACCGGCGTCCGGCCGCCTGGGCACGGCGGGAGCGCTGGCCTGGCGGCTGCAACGGGGCGCTGTCGCCGGCTGGTCGATCGCCTTCTTCGTCGTGGGCGTCGTCTACGGCGGCCTGACGGACGGCGTGACGAACCTGGTCGGCGACAACGAGAACGCCCGGAAGATCTTCGAGCGGATGGGCGGCCAGAGTGGTCTGACGGACGCCTTCCTGGCCTCGATGATCGGCATGATGGGCCTGATCGCGGCGCTCTACGTCGTGTCGAGCGTGCTGAGGCTGTACGGCGAGGAGACGTCGGGGCGGGCGGAGCCGGTGCTGGCGAACGCGGTGGGACGGCTGCGGTGGGCCTGCGGCCACTTGACGGTCGCGTTCGGCGGGGCGGTGCTGATCATGCTGCTCGCCGGGCTGGGCTTCATCGTCGGCTACGGCAAGGAGGCCGGGCCGATCCTCGGCGCGTGCCTGGTGCAGGTGGCCGCGGTGTGGGTGATCGGCGGGGTGGCGGTCCTGGTCTACGGCCTGGTCCCGCGGGCGGCGATGGCGGCGTGGGGTGTCGCGGGGGCGGTGCTGCTGATCGGCTGGGTGGGGCCTGCGCTGGATGCTCCGCAGGCGGTGCTGGATCTGTCGCCGTTCGGGCATCTGCCGAAGCTGCCGGGTGGGGGGATGGAGTGGGGGGCGGTGCTGGTCCTGATGGGGCTGGCGGTGGTGCTGGTAGCCGGGGGACTCGCAGGGTTGCGGCGGCGGGACTTGACCACGTGACCGGGATCAGTCGGCGTACTGCTTGAGCTCCTCGGTGTCCAGCTCGATGCGGACGGGGTCGGGGAGGGTCACCTTGCCACCGAGCCTGACCACGTGGATGTCTCGATAGCCGTCGTCCAGATCCGGATCGCTATGAACAAGAATGGACAGGTTGTCCCGGTCAATCAGCAGATAGACCGGGATGCCCGCCTCGGCATACGCCCGAGGCTTCTCGACCCGGTCACGCTTGTGGGTGTCCGAGTCGTACGACGTGATCTCGACTGCCATCAGCACGCCGCGGGGATCGGCCCACTCCCCCTGGCCCACGAAGTGATCGACAGGGGCGAGCACTCCATCCGGCCGGGCCCGGCCCTTGCGGTAGGCCTCCACCTTGAGCCCTTGCAGAGGGTTGAGGTCCAACTCGGGCCGAGCACGCATGCACTGACGGATCAGCCACATGGTGATCGTGTTGTGGTTGCCGTTCGTCACTTTCTTGAGCCCGATCCGTCCGTCGATGAACTCGAACCTGACGGTCTCGTCCTCCCTCTCGGCGAACTCGGCGATCCGCTCGAACATGTCCACCGACAACTGAGACGACGCACGCTCTGCCATAACCGTCATGGTGCCTCCCTTCGCAGGCAGGCACCAGCTTGACGAGCCGCTGTCGACCATCGACCGGGATTCGCTCAGCGATCATCCGAACGAGTGATCACCTCACCTCGATGCTCAGCCCTTCCAACCCCCGGATCACAAAGTTCGGCTTCCGCTCCGGCTCCGCCGCCAACCGCAGCGTCGGCGCCTTCTCCAGCAGAGCCGTCATCGAGGCAGCCAACTCGATGCGGGCCAGCGGGGCACCGATGCAGTAGTGGATGCCGGCGGAGAAGGAGATGTGCGGATTGTCCGTGCGGGTCAGGTCGAGCCGCTCGGGGTCCCGGAAGACCTCGGGGTCATGGTTGGCGGAGCCGAAGAGCATGGCGATCTCGGCACCGCGCGGGATGACGGTCCCGTCGATCTCGATCTCGTCCAGCACCCAGCGCTCGAACAGCTGGAGCGGGGTGTCGTAGCGCATGAGCTCTTCTACGGCGGTGGGGACGAGGGAGTGATCAGCGCGGAGCTGTGAGAGCTGGTCGGGGTGCCGGAACAGGGCGTACCAGCCGTTCACGGTGGCGTTCACGGTGGCCTC
This sequence comes from Streptomyces sp. NRRL S-646, assembly GCF_000720765.1. Lineage (GTDB taxonomy): Bacteria > Actinomycetota > Actinomycetes > Streptomycetales > Streptomycetaceae > Streptomyces. Next base: position 92,241 of record NZ_JODC01000013.1, on the reverse strand, counting down.
GTGACCGGCGTTGAGCAGCAGAACGCAGGTCGAGATCATCTCCTGCTCGGTGAGGCGGTCACCCTCGTCGTGGGCGGCGATGAGCCCGGAGATGAGATCGTCGCCGGGATCCTTGCGCCGCTCGGCGATCAGCTCGCGGAGGTAGTCGGAGAACTCGACCGAGGCACGCACCGCGCGGGTGGCCGTCTCCTCGGAGGGGTTCAGCTCGTACATCCCGCAGATGTCGGCCGACCAGGGGCGGAGAGGGCCGCGATCGGCCTCGGGGAACCCCAGCATCTCGGCGATGACGGCGACGGGGAGCGGCTCGGCGACCTCGCTGAGCAGGTCGCCGCCGCCGTTCTCGACGAGCCGGTCCACGAGCTCCCCGGCGAGGTTGCCGACGTACGGCCCCAGCCGCTCGACCGTCCGCGGTGTGAACGCCTTCGACACCAGCCGCCGGATCCGGGTGTGGTCCGGCGGCTCCAGGTCCAGCATCCCGTGGTCGTTGAGGGTGTGGAACGGCTCGTGTTCGTCGGGCGGCGCGGTCCGCCCGAAGTCCTCGTGCGTGAACCGGTGCTGGTACGTCCGCCCGAGCCGCCGGTCACGCAGCAGCGCGGAGACGTCGGCGTGATGCGGGACGAGCCACTGGTTCGTGGGCTCGTAGTAGTGCACGCGGCCCCGGGCGCGGAGGTCGGCGTAGGCGGGGTAGGGGTCGGCGAGGAACGCCGGGTCCCAGGGGTCGAAGGCGGTCATGGACGGACGCTAACCCGGTATCCACCCGCCTGACCAGGGATGTCAGTACTCCGGCACGAGGTGGCGCTGGTACCAGGTCCCCGGATTGCCGCCGACGTGGGCCGGGTCGGCCGGGCCGACCGGAACGAACCCGGCCTTGGTCAGGACCTTCTGGGACGCCACGTTCTGGTGGGCGGTGGCCGCCCGCAGGGTGCGCAGCCCGTGCCGGTCCGCCGCCAGCCGGCACAGCTCCTGGACGGTCGCGGTCGCCACGCCCCGGCCTGCGACGTGCTCCGCGACCCGGTAGCCGAGCTCCGCACCGTGGTCTTCGATGTCGACCAGATTGAACCGGCCGAGTACCGAACCGTCCTCCGCGACGAGCACGTGGAAGGCGCAGATGCCGGCCTCCTGCTCGGCCAGCAAGGCGTCGTACCGATCCGTGAACTGCTCGAAGTAGTCGTCGCCGCGGTCGGTGATCGAGGCGGCGAAGTAGGCGCGGTTCGCCAGCTCGAAGGCCAGGACCGCCGGGGCATGACCGGCATGCAGCCGTTTCAGCTCGGGCACCTGCCCGACCCTACGCAGGTGGTACGCCGAGGCCACCAGGTTTTCCACCGGTGGCCCACGACGACCCCATGCGACGACACCAACGGCCTCAGCCGACGGCGTACGCCCGGTACACGGTCTCCACCGAGCGGTCCCCGGCGGAGTCGGTCACCTCGGAGCGCAGGGCGACGGCGCCGGAGGCGGGGTTGTGGACGGACGCCTGCCAGGTCGAGCCGACGTGCTTGACGGTCGCCGCCTGCCAGGTCCTGCCGCCGTCGGCGGACGACCAGACCCGGACGGACTTGGCGGTCACGTTGGTGAACTTCACGTCCGGGCCCTGGGAGCCGCGCCCGGCACTCACGTCGACGGTCGTGGTGCTGTTGGCTGCGGCCTGGTTGTGGCTGTTCAGCCCGGTGGGCAGGAAGCGGGTCAGGAAGACGGGGGCGACGATCGCCCTGGCCGGATCGGCCACCTTGAAGTGCCAGTCGAGGGTGGCGCGAGACGACAGCATGCCGGCGGGGAAGGTGATGCCCGGACGGTGGCGATGGGCGTCAACGGTCAGGCGGTACCAGCCGGCCGAGCGGATGCCTGCGGAGAACTCCGCGTCGCCACCCCAGTTGGTCAGCGTCTTCTTCTTGATGGTGGTGCTGCCCTTGGACAGGACCACCGTCTCCTGCGTCGGGTCGCCCCAGCCGGCGCCGACGTCGGGGTCACCGATCAGGCCGTCCGGAATGAAGGTGACGGACTTCCGTCCGAGCAACGGCAGATAGTGCATCGGACTCCACACGGCCCGCCCGAAGGACTGGGTGAAGCTCTGCCCCGCCTTCAGCGTCCTGAGCTTCGGGAAACCGCCGCCGACGTCGTCGCCGTTGCTCGCCATGATGTCGTCACGCGGCTGCCAGGTCCCGGGAGTCACGTGGACGGTGGCGCTGTACGGCGCGTTGTCGTCGCGGACCGTGGCCATCAGGTCGGTCGTGCAGTCGTCGGTCTTCGGCTGTGCCTGGAGCGCGGTGTCGTTCTGACGGGCCATCTGTGTACCGCTGCGTACCGAGAAGCGCATCGTCGCCAGCTTCGACCGCTTGAACGACCCACCGGGCGCGGCCGGGATGCCCGTGGTGTTCTTCGCGGCGACGTAGCTGTCGTTGCCCGACCACTGCGCCAGATACCCGAACTGCAGCAGCCTGGACGAGTTCGGGATGGCGTAGAGGGCTCCCTCGTCGTTCCAGCCGCCCGTGCTGAAGGCGGAGGGCATGTTGCCGACGGTGGCGGCGCACACCTGCGCGGAGATCTTCGGCGGTTCGGTCACGTCGGCGGGCGTGTCGAGCGACACCTTGACGGCCTTGCCCTTGCGCGCGTCGAGCGCCACCGACTTGCTGCCCGAGACCTGTACGACCTGCGCGCCGATGGTGTCGGTGCCCAGACCGTCGGTGGTGCTCTCGTAAATGTCGGTCATCGCGAGGTAGCGCCCCGCCGGCAGGCTGATCCGCTTGCCGGACTTCACGCTGTACGTCTGCCCGGACGGCACGGCGACGACGTTGACCGTCGTGGAGACCTTGGCACCGTGCCGCCCCAGCGTGGTGACGACCAGCGAGGCCGACGCCGCCTGCGCCGAAGCGGCGAAAACACCGGAAGCGACCAGCGGCACCAGCGCGGCCACACCGACGAGGCCGAGCGATCTCCGTCGCACCATCATCCTCAATTCCCCCTCCACCCCCCGAAGTCGGCCAATCGTAGCCGTGACACGGACATGGCAGACGGGTCGGGGAACTACGCCTGGTCAAGCTGTGACAAATACTTCAGATGGTCGATGAGGGCGGTGAAGGCGGCGGGCGGGAAGGAGAGGGTGGCGCGAGCCGGGGCCTTGGAGTCGCGGACGGCTATGCGGGTGGGGAGGGGGGCGATCTCGACGCAGGTGTCGCCGTCGCCGCCGCCGGAGTAGGTGGACTTACGCCAGTGCATCACAGCTCCTTTGTCAGGCGGTGGATGAAGTCCCGCGACTCAGCGGGTTCCAGGGACGCCGCCTGCATCTTAAGGAAGAGTGTTCGAAGCTGTTTGAGCTGAGCCTCCGCATCGATGAACGCCACGCCGGTGGGAGCGTCCCGTAGTCCGGTGTCCAATCGAGGCACCGGGCCCCCGGCGTACATCATCGAGATCCCTGCACCGCCAAACCCGTCCTGATCGATGGGGATGACCCGCACTGTGGCGTGCCGCTGCTCGATCTGATCGAGGATCTGCCGGAGTTGGGCGCGGCAGACCCGACGGTCCGCCACACGGGTCCGGAGCGCGAATTCGTGGATCAACGTTTCGTACGGCGTCGGCTTGTCACCTTCGATGACAGCGCGCCGCCTGATCCGGTGCTCCACCCGAGGCTCCAACTCGCTGTCGGGCAGACCGGGATGCACGTACGCATAGACCGCCCGAGCATAGTCGGCGGTCTGCAGCAGCCCTGGAACGTACGTGATCACGACCTCGCGCAGAGACGTCGCATGATGTTCGGTCTCGGCGGTGTCCTGGAACGCCGGTGGCAGCACCCCCCGGTACTCCTCCCACCAGCCACGCGTGCGGTCGGTCGCCATGGCCACGAGGGCATCGATCAATGCCTGGTCCGTGCAGGCATAATGCGCCGCGAGCCGCCGCACTCGCTCCTCGCTGGCACCCGAGAGGCCCAGTTCCACCTGGCTTATCTGAGCGGAGGTCGAGTTCAGCAGCCCGGCCACCTCACGCGCCTTCAGCCCAGCTGCCTCACGCAGTCGACGCAGCTCGGCGCCCAACCGCACCTGCCTCGCGGTGGCGTGACTCCTCGGCGCCATACGCCCTCCTCAACAGCCTTGCTGTGGTGCCTCGTTCGAGCGTCAGGCTACGCCAACCAGTTGCGCGAGGAGTAATTACTCCTCTACCGTCGGTGACGCAACGCACACGCTGCGGAAGCGCACCGCTTCGTCCTGCCGTGACGGTCGCGGCGATGCCACCGCCAAACCCCCACCAGCGAACCGGAGTTGCCGCATGCCCGAAAACGAATCCGAACCGTGGGAGTACACCCTCCACATCCCCAACGACCCCCGCGCCGTCACCGTCTGCCGCCGCACCCTCCGCTTGATCCTGACCCTGCACGGCCTGATCACCTGGCCGACACAGCGGAGCTGGTGTCCAACGCCGTACTGCACACGAAGGGCCCGGCCGCGCTACGGGTGCGCTGGTCACCGCCCGGCACACTGCACCTCGGCGCGTGGGACGCGGACCCCGAGCCGCCGGAGCCCCCGCGACCGCTGGACCGCCTCGCCGACGCCGAGGACGGCCGCGGCCTCGCCCTGGTCCGCGCCTGCGCCGACGTGTGGGGCTGGCAGCCGCAGTCGAGGAACGGCAGCCGGGGCAAGTACGTGTGGTGCGAATTGGCCGCGGCGTGAGTCGCCCCCCGGCGAGGCCGTCAGACGGACCAGGCGAACGGCGCGGAGTGCCCGTTGTGACCCGCCAGGTCGAGGTCGAGACCGAACGCCCGTATCCGGGCAACATTGGACTTCGCGATCGTAACGACCGGGTTGGGCGTGATGGTCATGCCATGCAGAGTCGCGCCTTCGCTCGCGCCTTCATGGAAGAAGTCCTCGACCTCGATGTCGACCGCGTCCCCGATGGTGACGCGGTGGACCCGACCCTCGGAGTCGAACGTGATCGGAGCGGTTTCCACCCCGACGATCTCGCCCACCAGAGGAGTGAGGATCTCCGGCGGCCCGCCCATCGCTCCGCTGAACACCCCCTGCAGCTTCTCGGCCTGCTCGGCCGAGGCCGCCTCGTCGAGGAACAGCCCCACACGCCAGCCGCCCAGGGACATCTGCCCTGGCGCGTCCGCCAGCAGCGCGACGGTGAGCCCACCGACGTCGACACCCTCGACGTCCCCCCGGTCGACGTGGAACACCAGCGTCACCTGACACCGCTCGGTATCCGCCGGCATCGCCAAGGCCGAGACGGTGCACGGACACACCACGTCACAAGGACATGCTTCGAAATACCGGCCTTCCAGACTCCATCCCATCGCCCGCTCCGCTTCACTACTCGTCGGTACTCAGACGGGATCCGTTCTCCGGATATGACTCCAGCATATGTCTGGACCAAGCGGCTCGACAGCCGGTGCGGACGGCCGGCCGTCTTCGTCAGCCCGGCGTCACCAACCGAGCCTCATAAGCGAACACCGCCGCCTGTGTCCGGTCCCGCAGACCCAGTTTCACCAGGATCCTGCTGACGTGGGTCTTGATCGTCGACTCGGCGACCACCAGCTGTTCGGCGATCTCCGCGTTGGACAGGCCCTGGGCGATGAGGACCAGGACCTCCGTCTCGCGTTCGGTGAGGTCGCCGTAGGCCTGGTGGGCGGAGTGCATGGCGCGGGGGGACTCGGAGAGTTTGGAGAACTCCGTGATCAGGCGCTTCGTCACCGAGGGGGCGAGCAGGGCCTCGCCGGAGGCCACCACCCTTACGCCGTCGGCGAGTTGGCGGGCCGAGGCGTCCTTCAGGAGGAAGCCGGAGGCGCCTGCGCGCAGGGCCTGGTAGACATACTCGTCGAGGTCGAAGGTCGTCAGGACGAGGACCTTTGCCGTGCTGTTGGCGGCCACGATCTCGCGGGTCGCCTCTATGCCGTTCAGCTCCGGCATGCGGATGTCCATCAGGACGACGTCGGGGGACAGTTCGCGGACGCGGTCCACGGCCTCGCGGCCGTTCACCGCCTCGCCAACGACCTCGATGTCCGGCATCGCATTGAGCAGGACCGAGAAGCCCTCGCGCACCATCATCTGGTCGTCCGCGATCAGGACACGGATGGTCATGCGTCACCTTCGCCCGCCGGGGCGACCGGCAGGAACACCGTCACCTCATAGCCTCCCTCGTCCGTCCGGGCCGCTGTCATCTCGCCGTTCAGCATGGTGACGCGCTCCCGCATGCCGGTGATGCCGTGGCCGGCGCCCGGTGAGGGCTTCACCAGGGACGGCTCGGGCGGCGGGCCGTTCACTATGCGCAGGCCCAGGCCGCCCAGGACGTACGAGACCTCCACCTTGGCAGCGGCGCCCGGTGCATGGCGCAGGGTGTTGCTCAGCGCCTCCTGCACTATGCGGTATGCCGACAGCTCGACGCCCTGCGGGAGTTCCCGTACCGCTCCGGTCTGCGTCTTGTCGACGCTCAGGCCCGTCTCGCGCACATTGGCGAGCAGGGCGTCCAGGTCACAGAGGGTGGGCTGCGGGGCGTCCGGGGCCTCGTAGTCCTCGGCGCGGACCACGCCCAGCACGCGGCGCAGTTCGGTGAGCGCCGCCACCGCGTTCTCCCGGATCGTGGCGAACGCCTTCTCCAGTTCCGGGGGCGGGTTCTCGACCCGGTAGGGGGCTGCCTCCGCCTGGATGGCGACCACCGACATGTGGTGGGCGACCACGTCGTGCAGCTCGCGGGCGATCGTCGTGCGCTCCTCCAGCAGGGTGCGCCGGGAACGCTCGTGCGCGGTCACCGTCTGCTGGGCGGTCACCTCCTGGCGCGCCTCGCGGCGGATGTGCCTGAGGGAGACGGCGAGGAGGAACATGGCGGAGACGAACAGCAGCTCCATGGTGTCCGAGCCGTACGGGCTGTAGTGGTTGTAGCGGCTGGGGAAGAGCTCCGCCCCGGCGCCGTACACCCCCGTCAGGACCCACATCCACGCCGCCGTGCGCGGCCTCGTGCGGATGGCCACGATCGTGAGCACCATCAGGTGGCAGGCGAAGCTGCCGGGCAGCCACGGCCATTCGCTGCTCCAGTCACCGCCGACTGCGGCGGCGACGGGGGTCGCGATCATCGACAGCCAGAACGCACCGACCGGCCGGACCATGGTCAGCAGGACCGGGGCCAGGGCAAGCAGGCCCAGGACCATGTTGGTGGCCGCGCCGGTGACGCTGCTGTTCGACGCGATCAGCGTCGCGAAGAGGCCGGCCGCCGTGATCAGGGCGTGCGGGGCCCAGATCGCGTACTCCCGCATCCGCCCCAGCCGCCGGGCGAGCGGGCCGTCGGCGCTCGCGCGCGGCAGCGGGCGGTAGGCGAAGGCGTCGTGGAACAGGTCCTGCCGCAGTCCGCGCAGGACGTCCGCCGCCGCCCGGGCCTCCGGGCTGCGCGGCTTGTACGACTCGAACACGCTGTCCGGCGGCTCCACGTGTCTGGTGGGCTCCGGGGGCAGCGGCTGCGTGTGGGGCGTCTCGGTCACGTGGAAAAGGTAGGCCGCGGCGGGGGTCGCGGTCGTCACCAGTGAGAAGGGTCCTTCGGCCTCCCCCTCAGGTACTACGGGTACGGGCTGCGGGACGGACGGGTCAGTAGCCGGACGGGCGTACCAGTCCCGACTCGTACGCGAACACCGCCGCCTGTGTGCGGTCCCTGAGGCCCAGCTTCACCAGGATGCGGCCCACGTGGGTCTTCACTGTCTGCTCGGCGACGACCAGGCGCTGGGCGATCTCCGCGTTGGACAGGCCCTGCGCGATCAGTGCGAGGACCTCCGTCTCCCGCTCGGTCAGGTCGCCGACGCGCTCCTTCAGCGGGGCGCGGGGCTTGTCGTCCAGGCGGGAGAACTGGGCGATCAGCCGCCGGGTGATGCCGGGCGCGAGCAGCGCGTCACCGGCCGCCACCACCCGTACCGCCTCCGCCAGTTGGTCCACCGACGCGTCCTTGAGGAGGAACCCGGACGCCCCCGCGCGCAGCGCCTCGTACACGTACTCGTCGAGGTCGAAGGTGGTGAGAACCAGCACCCTGATGTGCGGTGTCTCGGTGGTGATGCGGCGGGTGGCCTCGATGCCGCCGAGCTCGGGCATGCGGATGTCCATGAGGACGACGTCCGGGGCGAGTTCGGCGACCTTGGCGACGGCGTCCAGGCCGTCGACCGCCTGGCCGACCACCTCGATGTCCGGTTTGGTGTTGAGCAGCACGGTGAAGCCCTGCCGGACCATCTGCTGGTCGTCGGCGATCACTACCCGGATGGGGCTGTTGCTGCTGCTCGTCATGCGGTGTGGTCCTTCGGGTCGGTGGCGGGGTCGGGGGCATCGGGCCGGTCCGCGCCGTCGGCACGCGGGTCGACCGGCAGGAAGGCGGAGACCTGGTAGCCGCCGTTCGGCCGGGGGTGTGCGGACAGGTCGCCGCCGAGCATCGCCGCCCGTTCCCGCATACCTAGCAGACCATGCCCCGCGCCCGGCGAGGACGGAGCCTCATGCAGCGGACGCGAGTTGACGACCTCCACGCGCAGTCCGAAGGGCACGTAGGCGACTTCGACGCTCGCGCTCGCGCCGGGTGCGTGGCGCAGCACGTTGCTGAGAGCCTCCTGCACGATCCGGTACGCCGACAGCTCCACGCCCGACGGCAGCGGGCGCCGGTCCCCCGTGGTCCGCGTGGTCACGGCCAGTCCGGCGGCCCGGGTGTTCTCGACGAGCGCGTCGAGCCGGTCCAGGGTGGGCTGCGGGCTGTGCGGGTCGTTGCCGCCGTCGGCCGGTGCGTCCGTGCCGGGGTCCTCCGAGCGCAGCACGCCCAGCACCCGGCGCAGTTCGGTCAGTGCCTCCAGCGCGTTGTGCCGTATGCCTTCGAGGTTCTCCCTGAGCTCGTCGGGCGGGTTCTCGACGAGGTGCGGGGCGACCTGGGCCTGGATGGAGATGACGGACATGTGGTGGGCGACCACGTCGTGCAGTTCGCGCGCGATGCGGTTGCGCTCCTCAAGGAGGGTGCGCCGGGCCCGCTCCTCGGCGGTGAGCGTGGTCAGCCGTCCGACCTCCGCGCGTGCCTCGCGGCGGCTGCGCAGCACGATGCCGAGCAGGACGGCGACGGCGGACAGGGCGATCGCGAGCGGGCCCGTCGACTGCTGCGGGCCGGCGGACTGCGGGTGCGGCGCCTCCCACAGGCCCTCAAGGACAAGGGTGACGAGCACCGTCAGTGCCAGTGCCTCCACGGACACGCGGGTAGGCACACGCAGGGCGAGGAGCAGCAGCACCAGCAGCTGGGCGATGATCCCGGCCGCGGTCCAGGGCCAGGTGAAGTCGTGCGCCGCGCCTCCGGTCAGGCTGAAGTGCACCACAACGGCCCCCACGACGGAGCCCGTTGTCGACAGCCACCAGGCCGGGATCGGCCGCCACAGCGCCAGCGCCACCGAGCCGCCCTGCGCGAGTCCGATCAGGAAGCCGTAGCCGAAGCCCAGATGTCCGTTGTCGGTGAGCTGCGCGACACCGCCGAACGTGATCCCGAACGCGGCAACACACAGCACGCCGTGCGGGACCCGCCGCAGCCGCCCGAAGGCGGGCAACGGGTCCGCGCGGGCCGTCCACAGGTCGTCGCGGAGCACGCGCAGCCAGCGCAGGACGCGGCCGCCGAACGCCCGCTGGATCCCCGTTTCCGTCACGCGGCCAACCCTAGGCACGATGGGCGGTCCTCGCTCCCGTCCCGTCCGGGCCGCGGTGACGGCGGACCACCCTGGAGGGGCCGGTGCTTCTGCCGCGCGGGCCCCGGCGTTCGTAGGAGTGGAAGGCCGTCCAGCAGACCGTGAGCGCGAGGGCGAACACGGGGAGCCAGGCCAGGCGGAACGCCACCCAGCCGAGGCCGTCGGGGGAGGTGTGCAGGCCTGGCAGACGGCCCGCAGTGAGGGCGGTGGCCGTGGTCGCCATCATGGCCGTCTGGTGCCAGAGGAAGATCGTCATCGCGGAGAGGTTCACGAAGGCCACCGCCGCCCAGGCCAGGGGACGCCGCATCGTGCGGCGCAGCCGGTCGCGCAGGAGCAGGGCCAGGCCGCACTGGGCCAGGCCGAAGGTGACCGCGGCCAGCGTCGGCGGGTTGAGGTTCGAGATCGTCTGCCCCGGGACGCCGACCATCGAGGCCGGGTAGCCCGCGAAGGCGACCAGCAGGGCCGTCGCCGCCGCACCTCCGGCGAGCAGGATCCAGCCCGCGCGGGCGCGTTCCAGTTCGCCGCGGGTCCAGGCCGCGCCCAGGGTGTACGGCACGAGCCAGCCCGCCGCCAGGTTCACCCAGCCGAGGCTCTGCGGGGCGCCGAGGCCGAAGCGGAGAAGGTCCACATGGAGGACGACGGCCAGCGGCCACAGGGGGTTGAGCCGGGTGAGGAGCGGGGTCGCCGCGGTCAGCGCCGCGAAGACCAGCAGGAACCAGAGGGGGGACAGGGCGAGTTTGACCAGCGTGTGGATCGTGTCGGGTTCCGCGCCGGAGAGGAACAGGGCCGTCGCGGCGATCGTCCACAGGACCAGTACCGCGGCCACCGGCTTGAACAGCCGCGACAGACGGGCGGTCAGCCACTGCCGGTACGGCGTGCCCTTGGCCCGGGCCGCCGTGTGGCTACGGGTCGCCACGTGGCCGCCCACCAGGAAGAACACGGCCAGGGTCTGGAAGGCCCAGGAGATCGGGGCCAGCCAGGGCATGTGCTGGAGGGGGCTCGAGGCGTGCAGGGAGCCGCCGTCCGCCACCAGGGCCGTGACCAGCCAGTGGCCGAGGACCACACCGAGGATCGCGAAGGCACGCAGGGCGTCCACGGCGCGGTCGCGGTCGATGGGGGTGGCGGCGTCGATGCGGCCGGCGGCCTCTCGTAGGGCGCTCTGTCGTACGGCGCTCTGTCGTACGGCGCTCTGTCCCGCGGCGCCCTGTCCCAGGGTGCTTTCTCGTACGGCGCCCTGTCCTACGGTGCTTTCGCGTACGGCGCTCGCTCGTACGGTGCGCTCTCGTACGGCGCGGGGTCGTATGCCGTCCCACGCGTGGCGCACGCTCGACTCACGCACGGGTCACCTCCTTTGTGTCGCCCAGGACGATGCGGGTGAGGTTGGCCAGGGAGACCGAGCCCGGCCTGAAGTAGTCGCTGTGGCCGCCGGGGCCCGCCGCGAAGACTCGGGCGCCGAAGGCCGGGGACACGGGGTCCGTGCCGAAGCCGACGGTCCAGCCGAAGAGGTCCGCCCTCACGTGCGGCACCTCCTTGATCCAGTCGTCGGCGCCGCGGGCCGCCCAGACGCGGGCCCTGGTGTGCAGGGCCGCCGCCGTGTCCGCGCCGGTGCCGGGGCTGCCGACGAAGGCGATGTCCTGCACGTCCAGGCCGGCGGCGGCGCGGGCGCAGACGACCGTGCCGTAGGAGTGGCAGAGGAGGGAGATGTTCGCCTTCCGGCCTGCTATGTGGCGTAGTCCGGCGATGAACTCGCGCAGGTGCGGGGCCGCTTCGTCTGCGCGGTCCGTGGTGAGGACGGTGGTGCTGACCGTGCCGGGGGTGCTGTAGCCGAGCCAGGCGACTACGGCGGTGCGGGTGCCCTTCGGGGCCTGCCGGAGCAGGCGGTTGTGCAGGGCGACTGCTGTTGCGCGGAAGCGGTCGTAGGTGTCGAGGGAGGTGTCCGAGCCCGGGATCAGGACGGCGATGCGGGTGGCGTGGGTGAGGTCGCCGAAGACCTCGGTGGCCTGGCCCTCGCCGCGGCCGTCGAAGGTGAGGAATCGGCGGGTGGGGGAGGCCATGGAGTGGTCCGCTGCGGCGCGTTTGTGGTCGCCGTGGGCTGCGGCCATGCGGGACGCTTGCGTGGCGTTGGTGCGGTTGGCCTTGTAGGCCGCGTCGAGGGTGGCTGCGGTGAGGGGGGCGAGGGTTGCCGGGGGTGGGGCGGGGATCTGCGGGCGGGCTGCGCCCGAGAGCGGGGCGACCACGGCGGCGGTGATGAGGGCTGCGAGGGTGGCTCGGCGCCAGTTGTGGGTGCGGCGCCGCTTGGGCTTGGGTGGCGGGGTGTCACTTGCCGGCGCTTGCCGGGTGCCGCCTTTCTTTGGGTCGGGAGCCGCCCTAGGCGGCACGAATGCCCGCAGGCTGCGGCGGCCGTTCGCCGGCGCCCCAGACCGCACAACCGCTCGCAGGCTCCGCAGAGTTGTCTCAAGCCCCATGACGGTCTCCCCCTCCAGTTCGCCCGGCCATCGGGCTTGTCTGGATGGGAAGTTACGGATCGTGATCTGTCGCCCGCGTCACGCCAGGGAGCTGTCCTGAGTCGTAGCTCTCAGGTACTACGGGTATGAAGGGGGCGGGTCACCAGGCCAGTTGGGCGATTTCCTCCGCCACCACCGCGCAGGCGTCCACCGCCGGGTCGATCAGGGGGAAGTGGCCGACGTCCTCCAGGAGCGTGAGGCCCACGACCTCGCCGGCCTTCGCTGCCGCGTCGGCGTACGACTCGGCGACCGCCTGCGGGACGGTGACGTCCGTGCGGCCCTGGACCAGGGTGGTCGCGATGCCCGTCGGCAGCAGGAGCGACGGGTCGGCGTACGGGCGGCGTTCGGCGAACTTCTCGTCGCCGCCCAGCAGTTGACGCGAAGCGCCCCCGCACACGTCCAGTTTGTCGGCGACCTCGAAGTCGGCGATCGGGGCCAGGGCGACGACACCGCGCAGCGGTGCGGGGCGGTCGATGCGCCAGGGGGCGTCGTCGGGCAGCAGATGGCGGGCCGCCGCCCACAGGGCGAGGTGGCCGCCGGCCGAGTGCCCGGTGATCACCATGCGGCGCGGGTCGGCCTGCGGAAGGGCCTCGCGTACGAGGGCGGGCAGCGCGTCCAGCGCGGCCGCGACGTCGTCGAAGGTCTCCGGCCAGCGGCCCGCGACGGCGCTGCCGCCCTGGGCGGGGATCGCGCTCCCCCGCCGGTACTCGACACTGGCGACCGCGAAACCCCGCCGGGCCAGGAAGCCCGCGAACGGCGAGATGTGCCGGCGGTCGTACGGTGCCCGCCACGCGCCGCCGTGCAGCACGACGACCAGCGGGGCGAGGGCGCCGGGCGCCGGCTCGGTGCGCGGGAGGTAGAAGTCGATCAGCTGGTCGGGGTGGTCACCGTACGCGGCGGTGAAGTCGGGATCGACCACCGGGTGCGAGAACGCCGACTCCTCTTCGGCAGCGGCCCGGGCAGCTGCGGCGTCGTCCGGCATGCTCCAACCTCTCAGCGACATAACAGGATTGACGTGTGGCGGACCAGGGAGGGAAACCGGCCGTTGGCGGGGACGGTATCAGGCCGGTGACGTGCGCCGACACGGGGATGTCACGCTCGGTGAGGGGAAACGGTTCTGTAGCCCGTGGGCCGGGCGGTTCCGCGGCCACCGAAGCCACCGCGGACTGCCAACACGAGCCCCCTGGGGCTATCCGGCGAGATCGCCGAGCGTCTCCGCCAGCACCCGGGCCGCCCGCTCCACGTCCCCGAACCCGACGTACAGCGGCGTGAACCCGAACCGCAGGACGTCCGGGTGCCGGAAGTCCCCGACCACCCCCCGCTGGATCAGCCGCTTCATGACGTCACCGGCGTCGTCGCAGCGCAGCGCCACCTGGCTGCCGCGCTCCTCGTGGGCGAGGGGGGTCAGCGACTCCACCCGCCCCTGGGGGACGTACGCCGACACGCACTCCAGGAAGAAGTCCGTCAGCGCCAGGGACTTGGTGCGCACGGCCTCGATCGAGACGCCGCCCCAGACCTCCAGTGCCGCCTCCAGGGCGAGCATGGAGAGGATGTCCGGCGTGCCGACCCGGCCGCGCAGAGCGCCGGACGCCGGTTCGTACGCGTCCCGCATCCCGAAGGGCTCCGCGTGGGAGTTCCAGCCGGGCAGGGGGGAGTCGAAGCGGTCCTGGAGGTCCTCGCGGACGTACAGGTACGCCGGTGAACCGGGGCCGCCGTTCAGGTACTTGTAGGTGCAGCCGACCGCCAGGTCGACGCCGTGCTCGTCCAGCCCGACCGGCAGCGCGCCCGCGCTGTGGCACAGGTCCCAGACGGCCACGGCTCCCGCCGCGTGCACGGCGGCGGTCAGCGAGGGCAGGTCGTGGAGGCGGCCCGTGCGGTAGTCGACATGGTTCAGCAGGACGGCGGCCGTACGAGCGGACAGCGCACCCGGCACCTCCGCCGGAGTCACCGGACGCAGCGTGCACCCCGTCATGCGGGCCGCCGACCCGGCGATGTAGCCGTCGGTGGGGAAGGTCGTCGCGTCCACGAGGATCTCGTCCCGCGTCTCGTCCCCGTGCTCGCTGGAGACCAGCCGTACCGCACCCACAAGTGCCTTGAAAACATTGACACTTGTCGAGTCGCCCACGACGATCTGCCCGGCCGCGGCCCCGACCAGCGGAGCGATCCGGTCGCCGATCCGCTCGGGCGCCGTCCACCAGCCGCTCTCGTCCCAGGAACGTATGCGGAGCGCACCCCACTGCCTGCGTACGACGTCGTCCACCCGCCCCGGGACCGCGGCCGGCAGGGCGCCGAGGGAGTTCCCGTCCAGGTAGACGCCCGCGGCGTCAGCCGCATGATCGGACGCAGTATCGAGGACGAACTGCTTGCGTGTCCCGGCCAGTTCGTCGGCGGCGTCCAGTTCCGCTGCCCTTGCCGTCAGCTCAGACATGGGACCTCGCCGTCCACAGCTCGGGGAACACGTTCTTCTGCGCGCGCTTCTCCAGCCAGGCGACGCCCGCCGAGCCGCCCGTGCCGGGCTTGGAGCCCATCGCGCGGCGGGTGGCGACCAGGTGGTCGTTGCGCCATCGCCACACCAGCTCGGCGACGTCGGTCAGCGCCTCGCCGAGCCGGGCGATTTCGGCGTTCTCGTCGCCCGCGTAGATCGCGGTCCAGGCGGCCTCTACGGCGTCCGACGGCTCGTACCGCCGTGAGACGTCGCGGCGCAGCACGGCCCCGGGGATCGCGCAGCCGCGCCGCGCCATCAGCCGCAGCACCTCGTCGTAGAGGCTCGGCTCGGCGAGTGCCTTCTCCAGTTCGGCGTGGACGCGGGATGCGCCCCGGTGCGGGACCAGCATGGACGCGGACTTCTCGCCGAGCAGGAACTCCATCCGGCGGTACATCGCCGACTGGAAGCCGGAGCCCTCGCCCAGTGCGCTCCGGTAGGAGTTGAACTGGGCCGGGGTCAGCTGGCCGAGCGGCTTCCAGGAGGCGTTCAGCGCCTCCAGCTCCCGTACGGAACGCTTCAGCGCGGCGACCGCGGTCGGCACGTCGTCGGAGCGCAGGGCGTGCGCGGCGGTCTCCCACTCGTGGACGATCACCGTGAACCACAGCTCCATCACCTGGGTCGTGACCAGGAAGACCATCTCTCCGGGGTCGTCGGAGAGGGTGTGCTGGAGGTGGGTGAGCACGTCCGCCTTGACGTAGTCCTCGTACGGCGTCGTGCCCGCGAAGTCGAGATGCGGAGTCTCGGGCTCCGAAGCCTCGTGGGGCTGAGCCTGGTGGGACATCGCTGTCTCCTGTTGTTGCTCCGGGTAGCGGTCCGCCCCTGCCGTTACCGACACGGGGGCCCCGGTCTCCGCCGGGCATCCTCTTCGATGGTCCGCCAGGAACGCAAGGCCCGCCTGGTCACTGGCTCGCCGAGTCGCTGGAGGACCTGCAGTACGCTCGGGCGCCGCGTGACACAGAACCCCTTGAGGAACCCTTTGACGAAAGGCACGGCTGATGTCTGAGAAGAGCACCTCGTCCGAGGTGGTCTCCGTTCCGGTGGGCCGGGTGGTCGGCGGACGCGAGGAGGTCCGTGACGACGACTGGGGGAAGGTCGAGGCCGTCATCCGACTGGACGGCGACCAGTTCGACGCGGACGCGCTGGCGGGTCTGGACGCCTTCTCCCACCTGGAGATCGTCTACCACTTCGACCGCGTGCCCGTGGCGAGGATCGAGACCGGCGCCCGTCATCCGCGTGGCAACACCGACTGGCCCGTGGTCGGCATCTTCGCGCAGCGCGGCAAGAACCGCCCCAACCGCCTCGGCGTCTCCCGCTGCCGCCTGGTGCGCACCGACGGACTCGACCTGCACGTCCAGGGCCTCGACGCCGTCGACGGTACGCCCGTCCTCGACATCAAGCCCTACATGAGCGAGTTCGGCCCCCAGGGCACCACCACCCAGCCGGACTGGGCCACCGACATCATGAGCCGCTACTACTGACCCGGCGGTGCCCTCCTGGGCACACTGCTCGGCGCGGCGCCCGGCCGCGCAGCGCAAGGCCCGCCCGGTCACACCGGGCGGGCCGAGAGGAAACGGCGGCCGACGGCTAGCCCAGGGTCTGGGCCGCCGTCGGCGAGGAGTCCTTCAGGAACTGGGTGCAGCGCTCGTACTCCTCCTGCTCGCCGATGGATCCGGCGGCGCGGGCGAGGGCGTGCAGGGCGCGCAGGAAGCCGCGGTTCGGCTCGTGCTCCCACGGCACCGGGCCGTGGCCCTTCCAGCCGCTGCGGCGCAGGGCGTCCAGGCCGCGGTGGTAGCCCGTGCGGGCGTAGGCGTACGACTCCACGACGCTGCCCCGCTCGAACGCGTCGTCGGCCAGCTGGGCCCAGGCCAGCGAGGACGTGGGGTACTTGGCGGCGACGTCCGCGGGCGCGGTGCCGTTCGCCAGCAGCTCGCGGGGCGCGGGGTCGTCGGGGAGGTGGGTCGGGGGCGGGCCCCCGAGGAGGTTTTCGTGAATCGACATGTTCACCAGTGTCGCCCTTGCCGGGGGCTGCCGCCCCCAGGCCCCCGCTTCGGCCCTTGAGGGGCCCTGTCCTCAAACGCCGGACGGGCTGGTGGTGCCGACCGGGGCTGAAAGAGCCTCGGTCACGCGATCCGCTTCTGCGCCCGCTCCCCCTCCAGCGGCGGCGCCGTGATCGCCCCGTGCGTGCGGCACTCCGGGCGGCGGCAGCCGGGCGGCAGCGGCCGGATGGTCGCGAAGGCGACGACCGATCCCACCACCAGGACGCCCGCGCACAGCAGCATCGCGCGGTGGAAGGCGTCGTCGAAGGCGCTCGGGGAGAGGTACGCGTCCGGGCCCATCCCGGCGAGCAGCGGCAGTGCGGCGACCGCGATCAGGCCGGCCGCGCGGGCCGCCGCGTTGTTGATGCCGCTGGCCAGGCCCGCCCGCGCGGTGTCCACGGAGGCGAGGACGGTGGCCGTCAGCGGTGCCACCAGCGTGACCATTCCGCAGCCGAGGACCAGTACGGCGGGCAGGACGTCGAGCACGTACGAGGCGCCCGGGCCGACCCTCAGCATCAGCAGCATCCCGGCCGCGCACAGGAGCGGGCCGACGGTGAGCGGGATGCGCGGCCCGATGCGGTCGGCGAGGGCGCCCGAGCGGGCGGAGAACAGCAGCATCAGGACGGTCGTCGGGAGGAGGGCCGTACCGGCGGCGAGCGGGGACCAGCCCACGGCGACCTGGAGCTGGAGGGCGGTGAGGAAGAAGAAGCCGCCGAAGGCCGCGTAGACGCAGAGGGTGACCAGGTTGACCGCCGTGAACTCGCGGGACTTGAAGACGTCCAGCGGCATCATCGGGTCCGGGCGGCGCTTCTCGACGTAGACGAAGGCGACGCCCGCCACCAGCCCGGCCACCGCGGTGACGGCGACCACCAGCGAGCCCTGCCGGGCCTCGATCAGGGCGTACGTCACCAGCGCGAGCGCCAGTGCGCCGAGGACCGCGCCGAGCACGTCGAAGCGGCCGTGCGAGCGGCCGTCGGCGGACTCGGGGACGTGGCGTACGGCGATGGGGGCGCACAGCAGCGCCAGCGGGACGTTGAGCAGGAAGACCCAGCGCCAGCCGGGGCCGTCCACCAGCCAGCCGCCCAGGAACGGGCCGACGGCCGCACCGATCCCGCCGAAGCCGGACCACAGGCCCACCGCCCGCCCCCGGTCGTCGGCGTGGAAGGACGCCTGGATCAGCGCGAGGGAACCGGGGGTGAGGAGCGCCCCGCCGACCCCCTGCAGCGCGCGGGCGGCGACGAGCACACCGGCGGTGGGCGCCAGACCGCACAGCAGGGACGCCGACGCGAACCACACCACCCCGATCACGAAGACCTTGCGGCGGCCGTAGTGGTCGCCGAGGGAGCCGCCGAGCAGGATCAGCCCGGCCAGCGTGAGCATGTACGCGTTGACCGTCCACTGGAGGGCGGCGAGGTTCGCGTCCAGGTCGCGGCCGATGCGCGGCAGGGCGACATTGACGACGGTCGAGTCCAGCATGGCCATGCTGGAGCCGAGCACGGTGGTCAGCAGGATCCACTTGCCCTGCGGGGAGGCGATCCGGACATCGGGCATGCCCCCAGGTATACCCAGGTTCGCCTCGCGATGTCCTCATCGGCCGGCGCTGCCGGCCTGCTTTCTGCTGGGGGTCCGGGGGCCCGCGGCGAAGCCGCCGCTGTCACAGCCCCCGGAACAATGCAGTACAGCGAGCCCGGTGCCGTAGCACCGGGCTCGCCAAAGACCGCAGGTCGGTTGGTCGATCACCGAAGGTCGGTGACTCGATCCCGCAGGCCGGTTACTTGATCTTCGTGCCGGCCGAGCGCAGGTTCTGCGTGGCCTCGACGACGCGGGCGGCCATGCTCGCCTCGGCCAGCTTGCCCCAGGTGCGCGGGTCGTAGGTCTTCTTGGAGCCGACCTCGCCGTCGACCTTCAGGACGCCGTCGTAGTTGCGGAACATGTGGTCGGCGACGGGACGCGTGAAGGCGTACTGCGTGTCCGTGTCGATGTTCATCTTGACCACGCCGTTCTCCAGCGCGGTGCGGATCTCCTCCTCCGTGGAGCCGGAGCCGCCGTGGAAGACGAAGTCGAACGGGGACTGCTTGCCGAACTTGGCGGCCACGCCGTCGTTCAGCTCCTTCAGCAGGTCGGGGCGGAGCACGACGTTGCCCGGCTTGTACACGCCGTGCACATTGCCGAAGGACGCGGCCAGCAGGTAGCGGCCCTTCTCGCCCAGGCCGAGCGCCTCGGCGGTGCGGATGGCGTCGTCGACCGTCGTGTACAGGGAGTCGTTGATCTCGTGCGAGACGCCGTCCTCCTCGCCGCCGGTCGGGGTGATCTCGACCTCGAGGATGATCTTCGCGGCGCGGGCGCGCTCCAGCAGCTCCTGGGCGATGGACAGGTTGTCGGCGAGGGTCTCCGCGGAGCCGTCCCACATGTGCGACTGGAAGAGCGGGTTGCCGCCGGCCTTCACGCGCTCCTCGGAGACCGTGAGCAGCGGACGTACGTACCCGTCGAGCTTGTCCTTGGGGCAGTGGTCCGTGTGCAGGGCGACCGTGACCGGGTACTTCTCGGCCACGATGTGCGCGAACTCGGCGAGGGCGACCGAGCCGGTCACCATCTCCTTGCTGTACTGACCGCCCAGGAACTCGGCGCCACCCGTCGAGATCTGGATGATGCCGTCGCTCTCCGCCTCCGCGAAACCGCGCAGGGCCGCGTGCAGGGTCTGGGTCGAGGTCACGTTGATCGCCGGGTAGGCGAACTTGCCTGCCTTCGCCCGGTCCAGCATCTCGTTGTAGACCTCGGGAGTTGCGATGGGCATCTGTCCGCTCCTTGGTATGTGCGGGTTGGCGTGCTGCGTACTACGGCCCTGACCTAGACCTTGGGGGCTGACGTCGTCGTCGGCCCCATCTTTCCAGACTTGGCCTGATGCTTTGCCCGCCGTGTCCGGCTTGTGGACAACGCGGTCGAGGTACCCGCCAGTAGCTCGGCCGGGGGCGTCAGTCGAGGCCCAGCTCGTCCTTGGAGTAGGCGAAGAGGTACGGCACTCCGGCGCCCTCCTGGATCTTCTCGGCGGCGCCGGTGGCACGGTCCACGATGGTCGCGACGGCGACGACCTCGGCGCCCGCCTCGCGCACCGCCTCGACGGCGGTCAGCGGCGAGCCGCCGGTGGTGGAGGTGTCCTCGACGACCAGCACCCGGCGGCCCGCGATGTCCGGTCCCTCGACGCGGCGCTGCAGCCCGTGTGCCTTGGCCGCCTTGCGCACGACGAAGGCGTCGACGCGCTTCCCGCGGGCGGCGGCGGCGTGCAGGATGGCCGCCGCGACCGGGTCGGCGCCCATGGTCAGACCGCCCACCGCGTCGAAGTCGAGGTCGGCGGTCAGGTCCAGGAGCACCTGCCCGACCAGCGGGGCGGCCTCTCCGTCAAGGGTGATGCGGCGCAGGTCGACGTAGTAGTCGGCCTCCAGACCCGAGGAGAGGGTCACCTTGCCGTGCACCACGGCCTTGTCCTTGATCTGCTGCAGCAGCTCGCCACGTACGTCCGTCATGCCGCCCAGCTTAAAGGCGACGCCAAGTCCAGGTGGTCGAGGCCTCGAGCGGCTCCAGCGGGGTGACCAGGCGGGGGACGGTGTTCAGGCCGTTGGGCGGGCCGGTCTGCGGTTCCACGCAGACGGCCTCCTTCTGCTCGTCGTAGACGACGACCCACTCCTCGCGGCTGGTGACCTTCAGTTCCAGCTGACCGGGCCAGGTGAGGGTGACGTCGACGCCGCCGGGCATGCCGAAGCAGTCGTCCCAGGGGCCGGGGCGGGGGTCGACGCGATTGCCGGTGGGCAGGTGGTCGTCGCCGCGCTCCTCCTGCCAGTCGGGGGTGAAGTCGAGCTGTACGTCCTCGCCTCCGAGGTTCCGGTTGAACCAGGGATGCCAGCCGATCTGGGCCGGGAAGGACGAGTCGATCGTCTCCACGGACATCGTCAGGGTCAGCGCGTCCGGCGTGAGCGCGAACTGCTGTGTGACGCGGCCGGCGTAGGGCCAGGGCTCGACCAGGTCGTACGTGAGGACGGCCTCGTCGGCGTTCACACGCGCGGGGTGCCAGGCGCCGTCGCGGACGGTGCCGTGGATGGCGTGCGGCGGGGAGTTGAGCGGCAGCTGGTGGACGGTGGCGCCGTCCCGGAACCGGCCGTCGCGGATACGCCCGCACCAGGGGACCATCGGGAAGCACCCGAACCGCTCGCCCTGGCGGAGCAGTTCGATGCCGCCGACGCGCAGTCCTCCCACCCGGCCGCCGTTGCCCGGCTGCACCGTCACCTCCGCGTCGCCCGCGGTCAGCGTGATGTCTTCGTTACTCACGGGACGACCCTACTGGGGCGATCAAGACCGCCGTCAGTGGCGTCGGCGCAGCAGCCGGCCCACGACGATCGCCGACGCGACTGCGAGGGCCGCCGCCGGGGCCGCCCAGCGCAGCGGGGAGCCGGCCGAGACGGTCTGCGGGGCGGGGACCGGGGCGTAGCGGCCGCGGGGCGGGGCGTGGTCGACCTCCTCCGCGCTGCGGCCGATCATCGTGCGGCGGGCGTGGGCGGCTTCGGCGGGGGGTACGCCCTCGGCGGGGTCGTGTGCGTGCTCTGTGTCCTCCGTGTCCTCGGCGAGCGGGTCGAGGGACGGCGGGGGGACCTCGGTGTCGTGGACCGAGGTGTGTTCGGCGGGCTCGGCGGCGGGGGCGGGCGCGTCGTCGGCGTCCGGGGTCGTTTCGAAGTCGCTGGTCGCCTTGGGCTCGAACTCCTGGGTGACGAGGGGTTCGGGCTCCTCGGCCTCCTCGGGGTCTTGGAGTGCCTCGGGCTGCTCCTGAGCGCCCTCGGCCTCCGCGGCCGCGGCCAGGTTCTCCGCGAAACGGTTCAGCAGGCGGGTCGCGGCCGATGCGACCTGTTCGGCCGGCAGTTCGGTGAGGCGGCCGTCCGCGGAGGCCGTGCCCTCGAAGGTGAGCCGGGAGCCACCTTCGGCGTCCTCCACGCGGAGGATGAGGGCGAGCTTCACCGAACCGGTGCCGCGGGTCTCGGTGGCGTCGCCCTCGGCGGCGTACGAACCGTCGTCCTGCGGGGTGACACGGACGGTGCCGCGGTAGGTGACGGAGTGGCTGCCGACGCGCATTTTCAGCCGTCCGGTGACGGGCTCGGCGCCCGCGTCCTGCTGGAGCCCGGGAACCGCCCGGGCCACCTGCGCGGGGTCGGCGAGGGCCTCCCTCAGCCGCCGGGCCACAACCGGAACGAACACCTCATGCTCCATGTCGGCCGAGCCTACCGTTCCTGCCGAGATCAACCAGGGTTGTCGGTCGACTCTCGAGTACCCGAACTCGTCCCTGCTCGCTCAGTACCGGGGGTGCACCAGTGTCGACGGCGGCAGGTCCGTGATCCGGGTGCGGATCGCCGCCCGGGCATCCGCCGCGAGGGACGCCGGGCCCAGGGTCCGCGGTGGCGGGGCATACGGGTCGAGGCCGACGGGCGGGGCCGTACGGGTCGAGGCCAGGACGAACCCCCAGTCGCGTGCGGCGCGGGAGCCGTCGGCCGTGCGGTCGGGGCCCGCGGCGAATCCGGAGTCGCGGCCGCCCACCCGGTAGGGGGCGGTGTGCAGGCCGGCGGCGCGCAGGGTCGCGACGACCGTCCAGAACACCCGCGGGCGGGTGGCGAACGGCCCGGCGTGCACCACCAGGCGGCCACCGGGCGCGAGGGCACGCCGGGCGAGGCCGTAGAACTCCTGGGAGTACAGCTTGGTGCTGGCCGTGATGCCCGGGTCGGGGAGGTCGGAGATCACCACGTCGTACGTCGAGGTGGGCGCCGTGCGCAGCCAGCGGAAGGCGTCGGCGGTCGTCACGCGCACGCGTGGGTCGTCGTAGGCGTGGCGGTTCAGCCTCGACAGCGCCGGGTCGCGGCGCGCCAACCGGACGATTCCCGCGTCGAGTTCGACGATGTCAACCCGCCGCACGCCCGTGTGGCGCAGCACTTCGCGGGCGGCCAGGCCGTCGCCGCCGCCGAGGATCAGCACGCGCGCGTGCGGGCCGTTCATCGCGGGGTGCACCAGGGCTTCGTGGTACCGGAGTTCGTCGCTGCCGACTCGGAGGCGGCCGTCGAGGTAGAGGTCGAGGGGGCGGCCGTCGGTGCCGCCGGTGAGGACGACCTCCTGGGTGCCGGTCTGCAGCGCCACGCGCACGTCGTGGCCGTACACCGCGTGCCGGGCCGCCTGCTCGAAGTCGTCGACCAGGACGGCGGCGGCCGCGAGGAGGCCGAGCACGGCGAGGTTGGCGATCAGCAGCAGCCAGCGGGCGCGGCGGGTGAGGTCGCGGCGGAACAGGCCGAGGACGAGGGTGCCGCCCGCCACCGCGTTGACCGCGCCGGTGATCAGCGCGCCGGTCAACTGGCCGAGCAGGGGCAGCAGCAGGAACGGGAAGGCGAGACCGCCGACCAGCGCGCCGACGTAGTCCGCGGCGAACAGGTCGGCCACCGCGCCGCCCGCGTCCTGCCGCCGGATGCGCTGGATCAGCTCCATGAGGAGAGGAACCTCGGCGCCGATCAGCAGGCCGATGGTGAGGGAGAAGGCGACCAGCAGCCAGCGTGGGCCGCTCGCCCACAGGCCGCCCCAGTCGCCGGTCCACGCGAACACCGCGTACAGGGCCATCGCGCTGCTGCCGCCGACCAGCGCGAGCGTCGCCTCGATCGCGCCGAAGGCGGCCGCGGCACGCCAGCGCAGGCGCTTCGCCGCGAGCGAGCCGATGCCCATGGCGAACACCATGACCGACAGGACGACCGAGGCCTGGGTGACCGAGTCGCCGATCAAGTACGAGGCCAGGGCGACGAGTTCGAGCTCGTACACGAGTCCACAGGCCGCACACACGAAGACGCATGCGAGCACCAGGAACCGTCCGGTGCTCGGCTGGACGGGCAGCCGCGCCGGGCCCGCCCAGGGGGGCGGGGAGCCGGGTGGTGCCGGCGCGTGCGGTTCGATCACGACTGCGACGTTACGTCACTGCAAGTTCACGCTTCGTCACCCACACGTGTGGAACTGCGGGCAGTTCGTACACCGCGCGTTTGAGACCGCGTGTTCGGGTCAGGCACCCATCGGACTGACCTGCGGGGCGGGAACCCGCGCTCCCACCCGCGTCCGCGTCGCCACCAACTGCCCGTCCTGCGGGTACGCGTGCCAGGTCCGCCAGTGGACCTGGCCCTCGCGCCACTGGGCCAGCAGCGCGGTGAAGGCGTGCGGGCTGCCGGGGAAGACACCCGCCAGGCCGTGCGGATGGTCGGAGACCAGCGCGAGCAACTCCTGCGCGCGCCCCGCGAACGAGCCGGGTGACAGGAACTCCACCCGGGCCGCGAACTCGTACTCCCAGTCGCCCATCCGCTTGGCGACGCCCAGCGGCAGCGGTGTGCTGCTGCCCGGCATGCACGCCACCGTCTCCGAACAACTGCCTCGCTGTTCCTCCAGGAGCACCTGGTGGGACGCGCCCAGGAGTCTCAACTGGAGCTTGGCCCCGGCCAGTTCGAGGTCGAGCGTGGCCAGGGCGGGAAGCGGCTCGCGCCCAAGAGCCCAGGCGAGGTCGGCCGCGCGCGTGTCGGTGTATGAGGTGTTCAGGGTCGTGAGCATGGGTCGGCTCTCCGCTGGCACACAAAGAAAGTAAGGGGGAGGAAGGTGTGGGGGGTCCGGCACACCCGGGCGACGCCGGGGGATCGGCCCGGACGGCCCGGTGGCCCAGTCGGGATGTCAGGAGGTCAGGAAGGTCTCAGCAGGACGTCCGAGGGCCGCACCGGTGTTTTAGAGGGAATCATGAACGGTGACGCCGTCACAGCGTTTTTACCCAACTTCGTCGGGTTTCCATCCCTCAGAGGGCTCCACTGCTCAACTGTTCAACCACGGCGTACGCCACGGCGGCCGAGGCGTACGCCGGAGCGCACGAGCACCCGCCGGGACATGGCCTCCGGCGGGTGCTCGACGGGCGTGACAGGCGGATATGCGGTTCCCCCTGGATGAGTTCAGCTGCCCCGTGTCAGCTGCCTCCCCCACCGCATCCACCGCCACCCCCGCAGGACGACCCGCCCCCGCAGGACGACCCGCCACCACAGGAGGAGTGACCGCCACCGCAGGAGTGGTGCCCCCCGGAGTGATGACCTCCGGAGTGGTGCCCACCCGACGAGCCACCATCCCCGGCCCACCAGCTGCTGCTCCCACTGCTGCGGTCGCCGCTGTACGAGCCGCTCCGGCTCCCCCCGCCGAACGACTTCGCCCCGCCCTTGCCCGCCGCCTTCGCGACGATCGCCACGAACGCGATCACGACCGCCACCACGATGAAGCCGGTAACCATGGCGCCACCGTCCTTTCTTTCCCCCGAAGCAGCCCCCCGTGGGTGCCTCGCTTCTTGCGTGAACGGGGGATGCCCGGCGCTCTCGGCGGTCAAAGCAGAGTTGAGGAACTTCAGAGGGTTCTCGTCCAGAGACAGCCCCTGACCTGCATAGAGGAGCAGGTCAGGGGCCGTCAGTGACTCACTGGGCGAGGCTGGGCGAGGACTGGCCCCTGGACCGAGGGGCTCACCCATTCACCTCGAACCACAACAGCTTCCCGGCACGGCGGTCGAGCGGGCCGTCGCCAAGGGACACCCCACCCCAGCAGTCGGCGTATTCCTGTACGAGGCGCAGGCCGCGCCCCCCGTCGGCATCCAGCGGCGCGGGTGGGACGTGGTTGTGAGGCGGCTCCCCGAAGGGTGCGGGAATGCGGGGATGGCTGTCCCAGACGCCGACGCGCAGACGACCGTCGGCGAGCGCGGTCAGGCGGAGGGATGCGGGGCCGTTGGTGTGCCGGTAGGCGTTCGTCACCAATTCGGAGATCAACAGCTCGACGGCGCCGAGGACTTCGGGCCTGCCGTGGCTGTCGAGCACCGACCGTACGGTCATACGTGCGACCCGTGCCGCGCGGGGGTCGTGGGGCAGGCGGAGGGCGTAGGCCCAGGTGTCGGACGGGGCTACGGTGACCATGAACGGCTCCTACGGTGGAGGGACTTGGTTCGCTCGACGCCCCGGACGGGCGGTGGCAGTGCCGCGCGTGGGCAGGGTGGCGCGGTGCGCTTCCGGCTTGTCGGCCGGGTGTTGAGCGGCTTGGGTTTGACCGTAGAGTGCAAGTGCTGAAGGTTTTGCTCAATTCGGCAAAACCTTCAGCAATCTCCCTTCGTGTGGGTGACCACTACGCCAGGTGTATGAAACGGAGTGAGGCCATGGCACCGAGGCCCGTCCCCACGGCCCGCCGTCTCCGCATCGGGGTGGAACTGCGCCGGCTACGGGAGCGTGCCGGTATGACCGCCGCCGAGGCCGCCAGATCCCTGGGTACGACTCAGGCCCAGATCAGCAACATCGAGGCAAACCGCTTCGGCATCAGCGCGGACCGCGTGCACACGCTCGCCCAGATCTACGGCTGCACGGACCAGCCCCTGGTCGATGCCCTCGCCGCCATGGCCGCGGACCGTACACGTGGCTGGTGGGAGGAGTACCGCGACACCCTGCCGCCCCGTCTCCTCGACCTGGCCGAGATGGAACACCACGCCACAGCGCTGCGCGTGACCCAGGTCATCAACATTCCCGGTCTGCTCCAGACTCCGGAACTCGCCCGCGCGCTGTTCCGCGAAGCCGTTCCGACCCTGCGCCCGCACGAGATCGAGTACCGCATCTCCCACCGCATCAAGCGTCAGGGCATCCTTCATCGCGAGAAGCCGCCGCCGTACACGGCGATCGTCCACGAGGCCGCCCTGCGGATGCAGTTCGGCGGTCGCGATGTGGCCAGGGCCCAGCTGCTCCACCTCACCGAGATGAGCCAGCACCCCACCATCAGCCTCCGCGTGATTCCCTTCGACGGCACCTCGTTCCCCACGACCGGCCACGCCATCGACTACTTCCACGGCCCGGTGCCCGCCCTCGACACCGTCGAAGTGGACACCGCACACGGCAGCGAACTCGTCGACGCGGCGGGACAACTCGAGAAGTACCGACTCGTCCTGGACCGCATGGAGGCCGTCGCCCTGAAGCCCGCCCCCTCGCGTGACGTCATCCACCGCATCACCCAAGACATCTGAGAGGCGAACCGTGACCGAACTGACCTGGCAGAAGTCGACCTACAGCGAAGAAGGTTCGGCCTGCGTGGAGATAGCCACGACCCCGACCGCCGTCCATATCCGCGACTCCAAGACCCCCACCGGCCCCCACCTCGCCCTCCGGCCCACCGCCTGGGCGAACTTCCTCTCGCACACGGCGAAGGCGAGCCACTGAGCGGCTTCCTGCCGCCTCAACCGCCTTCTCCGGAAACAAGGAATGTTGACGGTTTCCAGTAACGGAAACCAAGGCCCCTTGCAGGCTCTCCCACGGGATCGGGACGATCAGACGTAGTAACTGGCCCACGGACACGAGGAGTGCGCAGTGGTGGAGCTGACACGGCTGGTGGGTGAGTGCGATGAGGGTGAGTGCCCGACGCTGTACGCCACCGACCGCGGGACTCTCGTCGTGCAGGGAGGCATTCTGACGGACCACAACAGAGAGGTCCCGGAGCACGAGGCCCTCGTCGAAATCCCCGTCGAGCTGATCCGGAAGGCTGTCCGTGGCAATCTCATCTAGCCGCTCCCTCGGGGACTGGTTCACCGTGTTCGAGCGGGAAGCCTTCCGGCTGGAGACGCTGGACGACTACAGCCAGTCGGGCGGGGTCGACGCCTATCAGGCGTTCCTGGCGGGAGAGGAGCAGCCTGAGTCGTACAAGACATCCGCATGGCTGACGACGGTGGGAAACGCCACCGCGGTCGGCAAGCGCGTGTACCGCGTGCATGTCCTGTCCCGACCGCTGACGGATTACCTCCGGTTTGAACTGTCGTGGGGATATCGCCGGAACATGACCGCTGGCGAGGAGTTCTTCATCCTCGACACCACTGAGCAGGAAAACCCGCTCCCGGATGCACCCGACTTCTGGCTGTTCGACGACCGGGTAGCAGGTGTCATGGCATACGACGAGGATGGAAAGTACCTCGGGAGTGAACTCCTGGAGGAAGACGACCGGCTGCCCACATTCCGGGATTACCGCGACACGGCACTCGCGCAGGCTGTGCCCTTCACGGAATGGTGGACAGAGCACGGGGAGTGAACAGAGCTGAGCTGGGGTCCGCGCTGCGGGCGCTGCGGCAGGCATCCGGGAAGGAAGCCAAAGCAGTCGCCCGTGGCGCGGCCATGTCCGCTTCGAAGCTGTCCAAGATTGAGAACGGCAGCGTCATGCCAAGCGTCGTGGACATGGAGCACCTCCTCACCGCCATAGGTGTCTCCGAAGACGTCAAAGCCGAGTACATGTCGGTCGCTCGGGCAGCGGCGACCGAAGCCACGGCATGGCGCCTGTACCGGCGGCTCGGGTACCACCGGAAGCAGCAGCAGATTAAGGCGATCGAGGCCAGGACGACTCTGCTGCGGCTCTTTCAACCCGCTCTCATTCCAGGCCTGTTGCAGACACCGGAGTACGTACAAGCGGTCCTTGGACGCAGGCAGCTCGGCGACGAACAGCTCGCACGTGCCGTGGGGGCAAGGCTGGCCAGACAGAGGATTCTCTATGAGCCCGGGCGGCAGCTTCGCTTCATCGTGACCGAACCGGTCCTGCGCTGGCGAGTCCTATCGCCTCTGGTGATGGCCGGGCAGCTCGACAAGCTCATCTCCGTATCCCGGCTTCCGAGTGTTGACCTCCGGATCGTGCCGTTGTCGGCGCGACAGACGGACTTCCCCAGCCACTCTTTCTCCATCAAGGACGACCGCATGGTGACGGTGGAAACCGTCCATGCGGAGTTGGCTGTGACCGATCCTCGAGATGTCGCTCTGTACATCGACAAATTCGAGGGATTTGAACGGGTGGCACTGTCTGGTGAAGGAATGCGGAGCTTGATCGAGGGCATCCGCGACGACCTTTTGCGGGAACAGGAAACAGGCTAGAACCGCATCCATAGCCCGCCGAAGATGGCGCCATGGAGAGCGAAGACAGAACTTCCGGTTCACAAATCTCGACCGCTGTCGGGGCGCGCCTGTCGGAACGGCTGTGTGAGCCGTCGCCAAAGCCTGGTTGCGTTGACTGCCTGTCCCTATCGGTGGCCCGCGACAACGCCCGCTCCACAGCAGACTACAGCGCCGCATCCGACGCCAACGTGAGGATGCGCAAGCACCAGGCAGAGGCACACGCGTCGTGAGCCGGAAAACGGATTCGAGCCTCTTTGCCGACCACCCCTTGATGACCATGCGGGTTTCTCATGACTCCGGGAGAACCTGGGCTCCCGAACGAGCTGTGTTTCCCACGGATGATCTGCCGCCCCTGTCCACGACCGCATGGCCACCTTGCCAATGCCGACGCTGCGCGGAACGCAGTAAGGGTGCCGGCGCCTGAGGGAACCCCCCCCTCAGCTCTCCCCGTGAACTCCCGTCCCCGTGGGCGGCGGCGGTCAGTCATGGCCGCGATCAGTTGAACAGGAAGGTGCAGTGATGCTGGACGGAAGTGATCTGTACGCGCTCGACATCAGCGGGGCCTCCTTCGTGAAGGCGTGCGGCGGCCCCTGCACCGAGGGATGCGTGGCCCTCGCCCGGATCGGCGAGGACGCCTGGGCCCTCGGTGACAGCAAGCGGCCGGACGCACCACCGCTGCGGTTCACCACGGCGGAGCTAGACGCGGCCGGCATCGACCCGGCCCGGTTCGGCGCGTCCGCCTGACCCTCGCCCCTCCGGTCGGCCCCTCCCCTCCTTTCACCAACGGGTGGGGCCGACTTCCTCCCCCTCCAACTCCCAACACTCTCAATGGGAACAACTGGTGCACCATCACGGCTATCTGTGGACCGGGGCGAAAGAACGCTACGACCAGGAGGCCCTACGACGGCCCCCGCATCCAGACCCGCCCCCGGCCGGAAGCAAGCCGGAACTGATCCAGCGCTACCGGGAAGTGGCCGCGGAGTTCCCAACCGTCGATCTGCCACCACTGGAGACGGCGTACTGGCTGATCAAGCCACGCTCGTTGGTTCGCGGCACCTGGGACGAGGCCAAGGACGCGGCGGCCTGGATCGGGCAGCAGCTCGCCGACCACGCGCATCGGTTCGCCTCCGCGCAGGACCGAAACACTGCTCGGCTCGCCATGCTCGTCGGATCAGCCGCTGAACAACTCCATACGGGAGCCGACGTGTCGTACGGCTTCTACCTCGAACGCCCCTCGTACCTGCACTTGGCCGTGGTGACCTGTTCCCCGAACCACTCGACGCCCAACCAGCCCTGCCCCCTCGTATGACCAAGACATCGGCCTCAGACGAGGCAAGGGATTAGTTGCGCGACGGTCGCATCAAGGCAGGCGGAGCGCTCTCACGCTTGAGCCCTGCGAGGTGTCCATCTCGCAGGACACCCCCCGCCTCCGACTGAGTTACAACTGTCTCTACTAGTCAGGTAGTCCACCCCGCGGTCGCCCTCGATGTTGCGGTAGACGACGTGGATCGTGAGACCGGAGCGCAGAGGCACGCTGAACACCGGCCACTCCCACTTGACGGAAAGCCCGCGATACAGCTCCATGGCCGCGTCCGAGTCGGCACCGAACGCGGCTCCCTGCGCATCCTCCCCACGCAAAGAGGTGCCGAGATGCACAGGCCAGAACAACGGATCAGCCAGGCACGCGCTGCCCTCGACCAGAGGGCCGTCTCACCGCCGTTCAGGGCAGGCCGGAAGCCGACGGCGAGTAAGCGTCCGGCCGCCCATGGAACCAGGTGAACGACTTCGTACGCACTCCAAGCCCCCACCACCACAGTTGGAAAGAGCGCGCGCGGCCAGCGCTGGCAGGGCACTCTTGGCCATCGGCAAAGCCTGGCCGTCGGTTAGGTCCCGGGCTTGCCCCGGGCCGCCCCCGGACAGAGCCAGGGATGCAGCTGCACTACAGAGCTGGACTCCTCGGAAGCCGACCGCGCGCAGGCGGACACTATCTGGGGGTGCTGACAGTCGGCATCGGTGCGAGGGCGAGCCACAGCCGTACTCTCCGGCTCTCCTGCATACGGGACGCTGGCTGTCGGAGGCCATGGTCCGGCGCCATCTGGGGCCGTCTCTGGGCCGTCCGACACCGCCCGCCGACGACAGATGACGACAGTCGGCAACAGCCCTCCCTCGCCGCACGCGATCAACCCCAAAGCAGAGTTGAGGAACTGCAGCGGGTTCTCTCCGGGCAACGGCCCCTGACCTGCACAGAACGGCAGTTCAGGCCACGGTAGGGTGCACAACCCCAGCCGCAGCCGCAGCAAGGTGCTGAGAGGACCGAATGGCCACCCCGGAGCAAGTGAGAGAAACATTCACCCGCAGGCTTTCAGGGCTGCAGAGCGAGGGAGGAGGAACCTCCCTCGAGGTCCTTGAGATAACGGTGCCGTCGGTCTTCCCGAAATTGCTTCTGGATATCCAGGTCAGCGTCTCAGGGCAGCTGTGGGAAGTCTCGCTTGACTACCAGGGTCATGAAGCGAGTCTGGTGAGCGGAGACCTCACCGAGGACGCTCTGAACTACCTCGGGTTCCTCGTGCGCACCCACCTGTTCGAGTGGTGGCACACGAAGGACACGGAGATGCTTTCGGCGCGTATGGGGAAGCGACTGGCCTGAGGCACCTTCCACTCACCGCTCGGCGGGCACCGGCGTCGGGAGGACCTTCAGATGGGGCGTGTACGAGGCCCTTCCGGGGGCACCAGCACATCTGAGCCCAGTCCCCGCCCTCGATAAGTGGTGAGCCAGCCATGGCCTTCTTTGCGGTCTCCCGATCGCAGCCCCTGAAGTTCCTGTCCGCCACCGATCTGGCCGTGGAGAACGAGCGCCTCGAAGAGGAGTGCGCCCAGCTGGAGCAGGCGGTCAGTTCGCACGCCGTCGTCGACCAGGCCATCGGCGCCGTCGTCGTCCTCGGACGGATAGCGCCGGAGGAAGCCTGGCGAGTCCTGCGCGACGTGTCGCAGCGCACCAACACGAAGCTGCGCGTCGTCGCCGAACATGTCATGGCGTTCACCCAGGGTGCCGAGCTTCCGCAGCCCGAGCGGATCGAACTGCAGCGGGCGATCGCACGGTACAGGTCGTGGAAACGGTGAGTTGAGGAACTCCGCAGTCTGGGCGCAGGATGGCCGGCATGACCTCCAGCACCCGCCCCCTCCTCAACCGCCGCCTCGCCGAGTTCGGGACGACGATCTTCGCCGAGATGTCGGCCCTGGCCGTGCAGACCGGCGCCATCAACCTGGGCCAGGGCTTCCCCGACACGGACGGCCCCGAGGAGGTCCGCGAGGCCGCCGTACGCGCCCTGCGCGATGGCCGCGGCAACCAGTACCCGCCGGGCCCCGGCGTCCCCGAACTGCGCACGGCGATCGCCGCACACCAGGAGCGCCGCTACGGCCTGTCGTACGACCCCGACACCGAGGTCCTGGTCACCGCCGGCGCCACGGAGGCCATCGCCGCCACCCTCCTCGCCCTGCTGGAGCCCGGCGACGAGGTGATCGCCCTGGAGCCGTACTACGACTCGTACGCGGCCTGCATCGCCATGGCGGGCGGGACGCGCGTGCCGGTCACCCTGCGCCCGCACGAGGGCAGCTTCCGGCTCGACCTCGACGAGCTGCGCGCGGCCGTCACCGACCGGACCCGGCTCCTGCTCATCAACACCCCGCACAACCCCACCGGCACGGTCCTCACCCGTGAGGAGCTCACCGCGATCGCCGAGCTGGCCGTCGAGCGCGATCTGCTCGTCGTCACGGACGAGGTCTACGAGCACCTGGTCTTCGACGAGGCCGAGCACCTGCCGCTCGCGACTTTCCCGGGCATGCGGGAGCGCACGGTCACGATCGGGTCGGCCGGCAAGACCTTCTCCTTCACCGGCTGGAAGGTGGGCTGGGTGACGGCCGCCCCGGGACTGGTCTCGGCGGTCCGCTCCGCGAAGCAGTTCCTGACGTATGTCTCCTCCGGCCCCTTCCAGTACGCCGTCGCCGAGGCGCTGGCGCTCCCCGACAGCTACTTCACCGCATTCCGCGAGGACATGCTGGCCAAGCGCGACCTGCTGGCGGCGGGCCTGGCGGACGCGGGCTTCGAGGTCTTCAGGACCGCGGGCACGTACTTCATCACCACGGACATCCGCCCCCTCGGCGAGAGCGACGGCTTCGCCTTCTGCCGGGCCCTCCCCGAACGCGCAGGTGTCGTCGCCATCCCCAACGCGGTCTTCTACGACCACCGCGACCAGGGCGCACCCTTCGTCCGGTTCGCCTTCTGCAAGCAGACTGCGGTACTGGAGGAGGCGGCGAAGCGGCTCAAGGCACTGGCGGGCTGATCCGGGGTCTGTCACGCCGCCACGCCGAACACCGCGAGACCGTACCCGGCCGGACGCCCAGCGCTCGCGCACGCCCCGTTCACCCTGCAATGTGCCGGTGTGACCCACGCCAGCACCCTCACTCGTTCCGCCGTCGCGGAGCCTGCCGCCCAGGGGCGTGTCCATGCGACCCGGGTGGCGGCCATGGCCACCGCGCTCGGTCTGTTCCTCGCCGTCCGGCTGCTCGGTGTCGCCACACTCGCCCTGGTGGCGAGGGCGACGACCGGGCGGGACGCACTCGGTCTGCTCGGGCGGTCCTGGGACTCCGTGTGGTACCTGGGGATCGCCTCCCACGGGTACGGCCGCATCCAGCACCCCCACACGGGTGTCATGTTCAGCGACATGGCGTTCTTCCCGCTCTACCCGGCGCTGGTACGGGCCGTGAGAGCCGTGAGCCCACTGGGCGGAGGCGCGTCCGGACTGGTGGTGTCCTGGGCCGCGGCCGCCGTCGCCGCCTGCGGGATCTACGCGGTCGGCGCCCGGCTGCACGGACGGGCCGTCGCGTTCACGCTGGTGCTGCTGTGGGCGCTGCTGCCGCACTCCGTCGTGCTGTCCATGGCGTACACCGAGCCCCTGCTGACCGCGTTCGCCGCCTGGTCGCTGTACGCGGTGCTCACCGGGCGCTGGCTGTGGGCGGGCTCGCTGGCGGCGCTTGCGGGGCTGGCCCGGCCCAACGGGTTCGCGGTCGCCGCGGCGGTGCTCGCGGCGGCCGCCTGCGAGGTGTGGCGGTGCCTTCGTGAGCGCCGCAAGGTTTCCCACAGGCTGTGGACGGGCGCTGCACTCGCACCGGCCGGGTGGGCGGCATACGTCCTGTGGGTCGGGCACCGCGAGGGCAATCTCCTCGGCGGGTACTTTGCGGTGCAGCGCCGGTGGGGGTCCCGGTTCGACTTCGGGCAGGGCTCGCTCCAGTTCGTACGGCACCTGCTGCTGCACGGGGACCGGTTCGTCTTCCCGATGACCATGGTGATCGTGGCGGCGGGCGTCGTGCTGTACGCCCTCCTCCTCGCCGACCGCGCCCCGCTGCCGCTCCTCGTCCACAGCGGCGTACTGCTGCTGATCGTCCTCGGCGGCTCCGGCTTCTTCGAGTCGAAGCCCCGTTTCCTGCTCCCCGCCTTCCCGCTCCTGCTGCCCCTCGCCCAGGCCCTCGTGCGTACGGCGAGAGCCCGGCCCTGGCACGCGACCGTGGTGGTCGGTGCCCTGGCCGGGCTCTCGTTCGCTTACGGGGCGTATCTGATCGTGATCGCCAACATGCCTCTGTAGGGCTGTGGCGCTGTGGAAGCGGGCGGGAGGACTACTCCTCGTCGTCCCCGGGCTTCTCGTCCGCCTCGTTGATCTCCTCTTCGAGGCCGAGCTGCTCGACGAGCCACTTGTCGAACTCGATGGCGGCCCGCACCCAGCTGACCGTGGAGGACACGAAGTGCTCCAGGGCGACGCCGGTGCCGATCAGCATCTGCGCCTCGCCGATGAGACGGACGGTGCCGTCGTCGTGGGTGTGGCTGTAGACCTTGGGCCACAGGGTCCGCCGGTTCCAGTCGTCGATGGACTCCAGCAGCTGGGGCTTCTCGTCGATCTGGTGCGGCCGGTCGTAGAACGTCCGCACCGAGAAGACCTGCTGGTCGCCCTCACCACGGAACATGAAGTACGTACGGAACTGCTCCCACGGCGCCGCGAGGTCACCCTCGTCGTCGACGACGTACTTGAGCTCCATCTGGTCGAGGAGCTGCTTCACGAGGTCCTGATCCGGGACGACGGGGCCCGCCGGTCCTTGGGGCTGCGGCTCGGGCTGGCCCCCGAAGTTCGGAATCGAGGACGGGTCGATGCTCACCGTGTTTTTCCCTTCGTACGGATACCGCCATCCTCCCCCATGCGGGGAGGGGGGTGGCAACCCCGGGCGGTCCTGTCAGCCCGTGGCTGACACGATCCGGTGTCCCGGGAATGCGTCCTGCGGATACCCGGCCGGTGCGATGATCCTTCGGTGCGTCCACCGAGAGCGCTGCGTTGGTTGCTGTGGACCCTGTGGCTGGGGTGCCTGGTGTTCGCGGTCTGGTTCTTTGTCACCGTGTACCTCGCCATGACCGACGTATGACGTGCGGCGGGCCCGCCACCGGAAGGTGACAGGCCCGTGCGGCACGTGGCAGGTCACAGCGTCTTGCCCGTGGCAGGTCCCACGATCAGCCCCTCCCCGAACGAGTCCACCCGGACCGTGTCGCCGTCCTTGACCTCGCCGGAGAGGATCTCCTTGGCGAGGCGGTCGCCGATGGCGGTCTGGACGAGGCGGCGCAGGGGGCGGGCGCCGTAGGCCGGGTCCATGCCCTCGTCGGCGAGCCAGGCCAGGGCCTCGTCGGTGACCTCCAGGGTGAGGCGGCGTTCCGCGAGGCGCTTGGCGAGCCGGTCGATCTGGAGGCGGGCGATGCGGCTCAGCTCGTCCTTGGACAGGGCCGAGAAGACGACCAGGTCGTCGAGGCGGTTGAGGAACTCCGGCTTGAAGGAGGTCCGGACCACCTCCAGGACCTGTTCCTTCTTCTCCTCCTCGCCGGTCATCGGGTCGACCAGGAACTGGCTGCCCAGGTTGGAGGTCAGGACCAGGATCGTGTTGCGGAAGTCGACCGTGCGGCCCTGGCCGTCCGTCAGACGGCCGTCGTCCAGCACCTGGAGGAGGACGTCGAAGACCTCGGGGTGGGCCTTCTCGACCTCGTCCAGCAGGACCACGGAGTACGGGCGGCGGCGGACCGCCTCGGTCAGCTGGCCGCCCTCCTCGTAGCCGACGTAGCCGGGCGGGGCGCCGACCAGGCGGGCCACGCTGTGCTTCTCGCCGTACTCCGACATGTCGATGCGGACCATGGCCCGCTCGTCGTCGAAGAGGAAGTCGGCGAGGGCCTTGGCGAGTTCGGTCTTGCCGACGCCCGTCGGGCCCAGGAAGAGGAAGGAGCCGGTCGGGCGGTCCGGGTCGGCGATGCCTGCGCGGGTGCGGCGGACGGCGTCCGAGACGGCCTGCACGGCCTCCTGCTGGCCGATCAGGCGGCGGCCCAGCTCCTCCTCCATGCGCAGGAGTTTCTGCGTCTCGCCCTCCAGGAGGCGGCCTGCCGGGATGCCGGTCCAGGCGGCGACGACGTCCGCGATGTCGTCGGAGCCGACCTCGTCCTTGACCATGGTGTCCTTGGCGGCCTCCTCCTCGGCTTCGGAAGCGGCCTCCAAGTCCCTTTCCAGGGTGGGGATCTCGCCGTAGAGGAGTTTCGAGGCGGTGTCGAAGTCGCCGTCGCGCTGGGCTCGTTCGGCCTGTCCGCGCAACTCGTCGAGCTTCTCCTTCAGTTCGCCGACGCGGTTGAGGGACTGCTTCTCCTTCTCCCAGCGGGCGGTCAGGCCGCGCAGTTCCTCCTCCTTGTCGGCGAGGTCGCGGCGCAGCCGCTCCAGGCGTTCGCGGGAGGCCGGGTCGGTCTCCTTCTCGAGGGCGAGCTCCTCCATCTTCAACCGGTCGACGGCGCGCTGGAGTTCGTCGATCTCGACGGGGGACGAGTCGATCTCCATGCGGAGGCGGGAGGCCGCCTCGTCGACGAGGTCGATGGCCTTGTCGGGCAGGAAGCGGGAGGTGATGTAGCGGTCGGAGAGGGTGGCGGAGGCGACGAGTGCGCTGTCGGCGATCTGGACCTTGTGGTGGGCCTCGTAGCGGCCCTTGAGTCCGCGCAGGATCGCGATGGTGTCCTCGACGGTGGGCTCGGAGACCAGGACCTGCTGGAAGCGGCGCTCCAGGGCGGGGTCCTTCTCGATGCGCTCGCGGTACTCGTCGAGGGTGGTGGCGCCGACCATGCGCAGTTCGCCGCGGGCGAGCATCGGCTTCAGCATGTTGCCGGCGTCCATGGCGGAGTCGCCGCCTGCGCCCGCGCCCACGACGGTGTGCAGCTCGTCGATGAAGGTGATGATCTGGCCGTCCGAGTCCTTGATCTCGGCCAGGACGGTCTTCAGCCGCTCCTCGAACTCTCCGCGGTACTTCGCGCCCGCGACCATCGCGCCGAGGTCGAGGGCGACCAGCCGCTTGTTCTTGAGGGACTCCGGTACGTCGCCCTTGACGATCCGCTGGGCGAGCCCCTCGACGACGGCGGTCTTGCCCACGCCGGGCTCGCCGATGAGGACGGGGTTGTTCTTCGTCCGGCGCGACAGCACCTGCACGACGCGGCGGATCTCCTGGTCGCGGCCGATGACCGGGTCGAGCCGGCCCTCGCGCGCCGCGGCCGTGAAGTCCGTGCCGAACTTCTCCAGGGCCTTGTACTGGCCCTCCGGGTCGGCTGTGGTCACCCGTCGTCCTCCCCTCGCCTGCTGGAAGGCCTCCTGCAGCTTCTTCGCACCGGCCCCCTGCCCGGACAGTACGTCACCGGTGGCGCCGCCCTTCGCGGCGATGCCGATGAGCAGGTGCTCGGTGGAGAGGTACTCGTCGCCGAGGTCCCTGGCGCGCTCGGCGGCATCCGCGATCACGGCGAGCAGCTCGCGGTTGGCCTGCGGGGGCGCGACGGTGGAGCCGGTCACGCTGGGCAGCCCGGCGAGGATCTTCTCCGCCCCGGCGCGTACGGCCGCCTGGTCGGCGTCGACGGCGGCCAGCAGGTCGGTGATGTTCTCGTTGTCCTGGCCCTGGAGCAGGGCCAGCAGCAGATGGGCCGGGGTGAGATCGGCGTGCCCGTCGGTCAGGGCCCGCTGTTCGGCCGCCCTGAGGGCGTCCCGGCTCCGGTTGGTCAGCTCGGCGTCCACTGTCGCGTTCTCCTCCTGAGGTCAGCCGTCCGCCACAAGTCCAGTACTGACTCAGTCAGCGTACACAAAGTTGAGTCTATTCCACTCAAGGAGGCGACCGGGAGAGTCCGGGGGCTAAGTTCCGGAGCCATGGCGACCTATTCGCAGGACCCGGGTGCCCCCGACGCCGCGTACCTCGACTTCTGGCGGGAACGGCACCTGTGCACGCTGACGACCCCGCGCCCGGACGGCAGCCCGCACGTGGTGCCTGTCGGGGTCACCTACGATCCCGGCGCCGGCCTTGCCCGGGTGATCACGAACAGGACGAGCGCCAAGGTGCTGAACGTGCTGGCCGCCGGAGACGGGGGCGCCCGGGTCGCGGTGTGCCAGGTGGACGGGCGGCGCTGGGCGACGCTGGAGGGCCTGGCCGTCGTACGGACCGATCCGGAGCGGGTCGCGGAGGCGGTGCGCCGGTACGCCGAGCGCTACCGGCGGACGCCCGGGCCGAACCCGTCACGTGTGGTGATCGAGATCGAGCTGACGCGGGCGATGGGCCTCGCATGACGGCCGTGGCGGCCGGGACTGGTTTCAGTCAGTACCGGGCGACGGCCGAACATGCCGATACCCGGAAATGTCCCGCAAAACTGCAGCGGCGTCACCGTGTTCAGGTCACGGTGACGCCGCTGCGGGGGGAAGCACCTGAGCGATCTGTTACGACGGGGGAATCGCGTCAGGCACTGCGGGGGGTGGCTGAGATGGTCCGAACATCGGGGGTTTCCGGTTCCACCAGCCGGTGGTCTCGTTGGTCGAGGTTCACAAAGATCATTCCGTACCGAATGGCACATCGCACTGGCTGCGGCGCCCCCCGAGGCCGCCGCAGACACCGGTACGCCCGTACGTCCTCGTCCTCGTCGCGCGTGACGACGACCGGCTCACCGAAGACGGTCACCATCAGCGAGTCACCGGCGTGGGGGATCGCGGTGACAAGGTCGATGAAGTGCCAGCCGGAGCGGTAGGCCGTGGCCATTTCGCGGCGGAAGGAGCGGTCGTCGGGTGGGGTGGTCACGTCAGCTCCACACACTGTCGTCCGCGTGGACAGGAGTGTCACCTGTAGCCGCGGTGGCAGCTGTCAACGACCAGACACTGTCCGCCCGTGCGTCACCCTTCGCGCCAGAAAGGCCACTCAGCGTTCCGAAGGCCACAACGGCGGAGAAGGCGGCGACAAGCACCGAGCGAAGCATTCTCTTACGCATAGTCGGCTTCGTCCTCACTTGAAGGTCCCCTCTTCCCCCGTCTCGAGTAAGACGATGGCTCATTCGGGCACGTCATGGCCACACGATCGGTGCATCATGTTCCTGCATGTTCAGGACCCTGGGGGGTGGAGATTTGGAAGCGAATCGGACTAAAGCGACGCATCCCCACGCGGTGACGGAGCTGTGTGAGGAAGGGAGTCGTCTCTACGCGAACGCGCTTCGCACGGGACGTATCGCCCGCGCGGACGTGGAAACCGCCCCTTGTCTGATGGAGTTCGCCCTGCTCCACCCTGATCCCGACGACGCGAACTGGCTGCGCCCCGTTCCTCCGGGGATCGCCCTGGCCCAACGGCTCAATCCCATAGAGCGCGAGATCACGGAACGCCGGCGGCTGTCGATCCAGGTGGCAGACGCATTCGAGCCGTTCATGGCTCTCAGTGCCCAGGTCACGGCGTCGACTCACTCGATCAGCGTATTGGAGGGCCTCGACCGCATCAACGCGGCGCTCGACCTGGCGATCTCGCAGTGCCGGAACGAGATGCTCACCGTCCAGCCGAGCCAACGCCACCCGGAGCGCAGGCTCATGGAAGCCCTGGAGCGCGACAAGCCGCTGATCGAACGAGGGGTGCGGATCCGGACCCTCTACCAGCACACGGCCCGCTACAGCCCGGAGCGGCTCGCCTGGGTGGACCATTTCGCCGACGGGAAGGCGGAGTACCGCACCATCGACGAACTGGTGGAGCGCCTCATCATCTGCGACGAGACCGTCGCGTTCATCCCCACCCGCGACGACCGGCAGGTCGCCCTCGAACTCCGTCATCCCGGTCTCGTCCGGTACCTGATCAAGGTGTTCGAGTTCATGTGGAGCCGTGCCGTCCCGCTGAGCGCCGGCGCCCCCTACGAGACCGCTCCGGACGGCATCACGGACATCCAGCACTCCATCGCCAAACTCCTCGTGGAGGGCCACGTCGACGAGGCGATAGCCCGCCGCCTCGGCATGAACGTACGCACCTGCCGGGCCCACATAGCCAAGCTGGCGACCGCCCTCGGCAGCGGCAGCCGTGCCCAGCTCGGCTTTCTCATAGCTCAGTCGGGGATCCTGAAGCCGGACCAGCCGATACCGGGAGGAGAGGACCACCCGTGACCGCGGCGCATGCGCACGGTGCGGAGGACCTGTGTGCCGCCGGGGCACGGCTGTACGAGCGGGCGGTGAAGGAAGGCAGGGTCCGCACCGAGGACGCCGCACCGGCCCCCTGCCTGCTGGACTTCGGGCTGCTGCACCCCCTGGTCGAGGACCTCGGCCGGCTGGAGCCCGTCTCTCCCGCCGTCGCGCTGCGCCGGCTGCTGCGCACCTCCGAGGACCGAGGGCGCGTGGCGGAGTGTGTGCTGGACGAAGTGACGGACCGGCTGCTCCTCGTCGACCGGGTAGTCGCCTTCGTGCCCGCGAACGCGGACCGCTCGCTCGCGCTGGAGGTGCGGCTACCTCATCGGACGGTCGGGGATTCTTGGCCGGGAAGAGTGACCGAAGGGGTGACGTCCGCCGGATGGCGGGGCCCGTCGAGGCCCACCTGGGCGATACGGACGCCGAGTTGGGTGCGGCTGGCCGCGCCGAGGGTCTCGGAGAGCCGCGCGATATGGGCACGGCAGGTGCGCACGCTTATGCCGAGCCGCTCCGCGATCACCGCGTCCTGGTGCCCCTCCGCGAGGAGCGCCGCGATGGACTGCTCGCGGTGCGAGATGCCCTCGATGCCGGTGTCGGGCAGCGGCGCGGTCAGCGGGATCGCCAGGCGCCAGAGCCGTTCGAAGACGGTGACCAGGTACTCGACCAGCGCCGGGTGGCGCAGCTCCAGCGCCAGGGTGCGGTCCGCGTTCGCCGGGATGAACGCCACCGTGCGGTCGAAGAGGATCAGCCGGTCGATCACCTCGTCGAGCGTGCGGGCCTCGACCGAACCGCCCATCAGCTCCAGGTAGTTGAGCAGGCCCTGACCGTGCCGGGCCACATGCGTGTACAGGTCGCGCATCCGTACGCCCCGTCCGCGCAGCGCCAGCGCCCTGTGCAGCCCCTCGGTCAGCTCGTGCTCCGGGCGGATGCCGCCGGGCTGGACGGTGAGGACCTCCGTGGTGCACGCCTCCGTCGCCTGGTCCATGGCGGCCTGGATGCGGGAGAGCCCGTCGAGGACACGGATCGCGGCACCCTCCGCGACGCCCGGGCCCGCCTGCGTGGCGGGGCCGAGGCCCGAGTACCGCTCGACGGCGGCGACCGCCGCGCCCACCCGCCGCTGGCTCGCGCTGACCTCGTCGTATACCCCGCGCAGCAGTCTGGTCATGACCTCCTGCGGGGACGTCGGGACCAGCCAGTCCATGTCGTCGGGGTCCGGGTGCAGCAGGGCCAGCTCCAGCAGGCACGGCACCGGTTCGGCGTCCCGGCGCGCCACCCGGCCCCGCCGTACGGCCCGGGAGTACACGCGGTCCCCGGCGTCGCACAGTCGGTCGGCACCGTGTGGATGCTCATCCGTCCCGTGCCCGGCCATCGCCCATCCCACCCCCGGTTCCACCGTCTGTCGCAGCGCAACTATGCGCGGCCCGGACCAGCTCCGCAACACGGCTCGGCCCGAACCGAGCGCCCGAAACCACCGGTACATACGGCTGTTTCCAGCCCTCCGCGGTCCTTCCTGCAACAAGCTGACGGCAGTTCGCGGCAACCGCGGGTTGCCCCGCAGAAACCGCTGTCTCACGCAAGCTGCAGGAAATACGTCAGTGATCACCCCGTTACACACCCCACTTAACGTCGGGCCATGGCGGACATATTTGACGCATACGCGTTGGCCGACGCGTGGGACGAGATGTTTGAGCGGCCGGGTGAGGTCAGAACCGCCTACGAGCCGGTACTGGCAGCGCTCCAGCCCATCGAGCCGAGCGAACTGAGATTCCGGGCCGACCAGATGGCCCGCGCCTTCACGGACCGCGGTGTGACCTACGCCTTCGCGGGCGAGGAGCGGCCCTGGCCGCTCGACCTGGTGCCCCGCATCCTCGACGCCCTCGAATGGGATCTCATACAACGCGGGGTGAGCCAGAGAGTCAGGGCCCTTGAGGCCTATCTCGCCGACGCCTACGGACACGCCCGCGCCTTCGAGGACGGCGTCGTGCCCTGGCGGCTGCTGCTCAACTCCCCGCACTTCCACCGGGCGGCACAGGGCGTCGAGCCACCGGGCGGTGTCCGCATCCACGTCGCGGGCATCGACCTCGTACGCGACGAGGCCGGGGACTTCCGGGTGCTGGAGGACAACGTACGGGTGCCCAGCGGGGTCAGTTACGTCATCGAGAACCGCCGGGCCATGACCCGGATCTTCCCGTCGCTCTTCGCCGAGCAGCACGTCCTGCCCGTCGACGGCTACTGCCACCGGCTGCTCGCCGCCCTGCGCGCCGCCGCCCCCGACGGCGTGCAGGACCCGCGGGTCGTCGTCCTCACCCCGGGCCCGAGCAACGCCGCCTACTTCGAACACGCCCTGCTCGCCCGGCTGATGGGCGTGCAGCTGGTCGAGGGGCACGATCTGGTCTGCCGGGGCAACCGCGTGTGGATGCGCACCACGCGCGGCGAGGTGCCCGTCCATGTCGTATACCGGCGCCTGGACGACGACTTCCTCGACCCGCTCCACTTCCGTCCCGACTCGGTGATCGGCTGCCCCGGCATCATGGGCGCCGCCATGGCGGGCAACGTCACACTCGCGAACGCCG
This sequence comes from Streptomyces sp. NRRL S-646, assembly GCF_000720765.1. Taxonomy (GTDB): domain Bacteria; phylum Actinomycetota; class Actinomycetes; order Streptomycetales; family Streptomycetaceae; genus Streptomyces. Next base: position 49,500 of record NZ_JODC01000013.1, on the reverse strand, counting down.
TGGGCAACGGGATCGCCGACGACAAGCTGCTCTACACCTACGTCCCGGACCTGATCCGCTACTACCTCTCCGAGGAACCGATCCTCCCCAATGTCGAGTCCTACCGGCCCGACGAGCCAGGACAGTTGGAGGCGGTCCTCGACCAGATCGACCAGTTGGTCATCAAGCCGGTCGACGGCGCCGGAGGGCAGGGCATCGTGATCGGCCCGAAGGCCGACAAGGACACCCTCGAACGCACTCGCAAAGCAGTGACCGCGGACCCGCGCGGCTTCATCGCCCAGCGGCCCGTCGCCCTGTCCACCTCCCCCACCCTCGCGGGCGAGCGCATGGCACCCCGCCACATCGACCTCAGGCCGTTCGCCGTGAACGACGGCAACGATGTCTGGGTGCTGCCCGGCGGGCTGACCCGCGTCGCCCTCCAGGAGGGCAACCTGATCGTCAACTCCAGCCAGGGCGGCGGCTCCAAGGACACCTGGGTGCTCGCGGAGGGCCCCGCCGAGCAGCCGGTGCCCGAACCGGCCGGCGCACTCCCCTCCGTCGCCCCGCGCCGGCTCGGACCCGACGGCACCCGTGCCGTCGTACAGGAAGGGGCCCAACAGCAGTGAACGACGTGATCCTGTCCCGGATAGCCGAGGCCCTGACCTGGACCGGCCGCTACGTCGAGCGCGCCGACGCCACGGGCCGCATCCTCGACGCGTATCTGCACCGCCTGCTGGAGGACCCCTGGCGCGACGAGGACGCGGCCTGCCGGTCGCTGTACGCGATCCTCGGCATGGACGCGGGAGGCGCACGCGTCGACATGCAGCAGGTGCTGGACCAGCTGGCCTTCGACGCCCGCTCGACGGGCTCCATCGAGGGGGCGCTGGGCGCCGCCCGGCTGAATGCGAGGAGCGCCCGTGAGGCCATCTCGTCCGAGATGTGGGAGTGCCTCAACTCCACCTGGCACGCGCTGGCCGACCAGCGGATGGCGGCCCGCCGTACCGGCCCGTACGCCTATCTGGAGCTGGTGCGCCGCCGGGCCGCGCTCTTCTTCGGGCTCGCCGACTCGACCATGAGCCGGGACGACAGCTGGCGTTTCGTGGTGCTGGGACGCAGCCTGGAGCGGGTGGACATGACCGTACGGCTGCTGTCCGTGCGCGTGCTGGACGCCGTGCACGCGCCCGACTGGCCGACACTGCTGAGCGCTTCGGGCGCCGACGAGGCGTACGCGCGCGTGTACGGCGGTTTCGGCGACACCCCGCGAGTGGCCGAATTCCTTCTCCTGGACCGGAACTTCCCGCGCTCGGCCCTGCACGCACTGACCACGGCGGAAGAGTGCCTCACCGCTCTCGGCCGCCCCCGCCAGGACCCCGCGCGCCGCCCCATCGGACGGCTCCGCACCCGTCTCGAATATCTGGACACGCACGCTCTGGAGAACCAGCTGCCCGCGCTGCTGGGCGACCTGCAGCATGCCTGCATGGCCTCCGCGGACGCGGTGGCCGAGCGGTTCTTCCCGTACCAGGGGCCCATCGAGTGGGCCCAGGAAGGAGCGTGAGATGACCACCATGAGCAGCACGGGCACACGCCGCCTCCGTATCAAGCACACCACCCGGGTCTCCTACGCCCAGCCCGCGGCCTCCTCGCACAACGAGGTCCGCATGACCCCGCTGACGCTGCCGGGCCAGACCACCCTGGACGCGCGGGTCACCGTCAACCCCACCGCCCCCACCTGGTCGTACTGGGACTACTGGGGCACCCAGGTCACCGGCTTCGACCTGATGGACCCGCACGGCGACCTCACCATCACGGCCTCCAGCCTGGTCGAGACGTCCCCGCCGGAGGCGCTCCCGCCCGCGCCCACCTGGGCCGAGGTGACCGAACGCACCGCGACCTCCCGCCTGTTGGAGTTCGCGAGCCCCACCGGCCGTACGACGGTCCCGGCGAAGCTGGTGAAGAAGGCGCGGAAGGCGGCGGCCGGCCTCGACCCGCACGAGACGGCGGTCGCGGTCTCGGAGCTGGTCGCCGACCGGGTGTCGTATCTGCCGGGCGCCACCAGCGTGAACACCTCGCCCGCGGAGGCCTGGGAGCAGGGCGCGGGCGTCTGCCAGGACATCACCCACCTCACCGTCGCGCTGCTGCGGGGCGTGGGCCTGCCGGCCCGTTACGTCTCCGGCTATCTCCACCCGGAGCGCGAGGCCGAGCTCCACCGGCCCGTCGCCGGGCAGAGCCACGCCTGGATCGAGTACTGGGCGGGCGACTGGTGCGGCTACGACCCCACCAACCGCACCCGTGCCGACGAGTCCCATGTCGTGGTGGCCCGCGGCCGCGACTACGACGACGTCACCCCGCACAAGGGCATCTACCGGGGTGTGGCGGGCGGTCCGCCGGACGTGTCGGTGGTGTTCACGCGGGTGGGGTGAACCGAACCGACGGCCAAGGGCCGGGGCGCAGCCGCCCCGGCCCTTTCAAGTGCTGCCCGTCTGCGACTACTTGAGGCCGATCGCCGAGCACTCCGAGGCGAACTTCGACGTGCAGATCTGGGAGACCTTGTAGATGCCGTCCGCGACGACCGTCGACTTGATGTTCTTCCTCGTCAGCGCGGTCACGGTGACGAGCTGCGCGGGGATGCCCTTGTCGGTGGGGCTGTCGACGGTGTCCTGGGTGAGGGCGTCGAACTCGATCTCCTTGCCCTGCACCTTGGCCACCGCCATCTGCGCGGCCGCCGCGGCCTCCTGCGGGTACGACTTGTACACGCTCATGTACTGCTCGCCCGAGACGATCCGCTGCACGGCCGCGAGTTCCGCGTCCTGGCCGGTGAGCGGCGGCAGCTTCGTCACGCCGGCGCCCTCCAGGGCCTTGACGATGCCGCCTGCCATGCCGTCGTTGGCGGAGTAGACACCGGCGATGTTGCCCTTGCCGATGGCGTCGATGGCCGCCTTCATGTTGGCCTCGGCGTTCTTCGGGTCCCAGTCCTTGGTGTCGTACGACTTGGCGATCGTCACCTTGCCGTTGAGCTCCGACAGCGCGCCCGCCTTGAACTGCTTGGCGTTCGGGTCGGTGGGCGAGCCGTTCATCATGACGATCTTGTCGGAGGTGTCGACCTCGCTGCCCAGCGCCTCCAGCAGGGTGCGGCCCTGGACCTCGCCCACGAGTTCGTTGTCGAAGGAGATGTACGCGTCGATCGGGCCCTCGGCCAGCCGGTCGTAGGCGATGACCGGGATACCGGCGTCCTTCGCCTTCTGCACCTCACCGGCGATCGCATGCGAGTCCACGGCGTCCAGCAGGATGATGTCGGCCTTGTCGTCGATCATCTTCTGCATCTGGGCCGCCTGCTTGGCCGCGTTCTGGTCGGCGTTCTGGTAGTCGACCTTGCCCTGCTGCTTGGTGAGCGAGGCGACCTGCTTCTTGATGATGGGGTAGTCGAAGTCCTCGTACCGGGTGTTGGCCGTCTCCGGCAGCAGCAGCCCGATGGTGACGTCGTTGCCCTTCGTGGGGCTCGCCGAGCTGCTGTCCCCCGACACGTTCAGCACGCCGCAGGCGGAGAGCGACAGGGTCATCGTGGACGCTGCCACGGCGATGGCGGTACGACGCGTGGAACGCATGGAGGAGCTCACTTCTGGTGTCTTCCGGACATGGGCGCAACTTGCGACCCAGGTGACTGAAAAGCCAACGCGGAGCGGCCCCCGGGCGTCAAGCGCAACTACTTAACGAGTGCGCAACGCAACACTCCGCCGACCATGTAAAGACATGACGGAAACGCCTCCAAAGGTCCTTTACGGACTCTCCATGCAACGGCAGGCAATCGGCAGGCAAAGATCCGTACAACCAACGCGATTCCTCACGAGTCGTGATCACGGCAGCTTGCATCAGCCGTTCCCATCCCGACCAGAGGACCGAATGAACTCAGCCAGACCCACGACCACCGCGGCCACGGCCGCCGTCGTGCTCGCCACCGCGGCCGGTCTGCTCTCCGCGACGGCCGCTCCGGCCGCCGCCGCGACCACCTGCACCTCGCCCGTCTTCAAGCGCCAGTTCTTCGCGAACACGTCGTTCTCCGGCACCCCGAAGAAGACGGACTGCGATGTTGCGATCGACCAGAACTGGGGCACCTCCGCCCCCGCCTCCGGCCTGCCGAGGGACAACTTCGGTGTCCGCTGGACGGTGACGAGGGACTTCGGCTCGGGCGGCCCCTTCGCCCTGCCGGTCGCGACCCAGGACGGCGTCCGCGTCCACCTCGACGGCGTGCGCAAGGTCGACCTCTGGAAGAACGTGTCGACGACGGTGAAGAAGACCGTCAACGTCACGATCCCGTCCGGCAAGCACACCCTGCGCATCGACTACGTCAACTGGACGGGCACGGCGAACGTCTCCTTCGCCTACAAGCCCCGCACCTCCGCCGACGTCGACAAGGTCAAACCCCTTGCCCCGACGGGGACTTCGGTCGCGTACGACCCCGCGTCCGGCAGGGCGAAGCCGACCTGGGCGAAGAGCCAGGAGATGGACCTCGCGGGCTACCGCGTCTACCGGCGGCTCAAGGGCACGTCGTTCGGCGCTGCGCCGCTTGCGACGACGACCTCGACGTCGTACACCGACACGAGCCTGCCGCTGACCGGCGACACGTACTACTACGAGGTGCGTGCCTACGACAGGGCGGGCAACACCTCGGCGGGTTCGGCCGACCAGGGCGTGACGACCGCCGACCGGACGGCGCCCGGGCAGGTCACCGGCCTCACGGCGAAGGGCACCACGGGGGGCAACACGGTCGCGTGGGAACCCTCTTCGGCGGCGGACGTGCACCACTACGAGGTGTGGGGCGCGCCGGAGGGGCAGCAGGATCCGGACGGGCCCGAGACCGTGACCGGCACGTCCTTCACGGACGTCACCGCCGGGACGGGAACTGCCTACGTCTACAAGGTGCACGCGGTCGACGGCGCCCAGAACGTCTCCCCGGTCTCCGCCCCGGTGACAGCCACGCGCCCCGAGCCCAGCGGCACGCCCGCCCCGAGCGGGCTCACCGGCGTCCTCCACGACGACAGGACCGAGATCCACTGGGTGCTCCCCGAGGACGCCCCCCAGTACCGGGTCTACCGCCGCACCGACGGCGGCTGGACGGCCATCGGCGACCTGCACGGCGGCTGGTGGGAGGACCGCCTCGCCCCGGCGGGCAAGGCGTCCTACTACGTCGTCGCCGTGGATGCCGGCACGGGTGCCGAGTCGGCGCCCTCCGCGGAGATCACCGTCGACCGGCTCGCCCGGGCCACCCCGTTCGGCCCGGCCGCACCGCAGCTGACGCTGGACTTCGCCGGGATTCCGGCGCGCTCCCCCGTCAAGGTCACGGCCAGGCCCGGCGCCGGTGACGAGGGGCGGGTGCTGAAGGGCTACTCCTGGCAGATCAGCGGCGCCTGCGGCGACAGCGGCACCCAGCTGTCCACGACCGGCTCCATCTCCTGGACACCGCCCTACAACGGGCCGTGCACGGCCACCGTGTACGCCGTGGACCCCTATGGGCGGCAGAGCGGGCAGAGCTCGTCCCTGGAGTTCTTCGTCGGCCGGTGACATGCGAAGGGGCCCGGAGGTTCAGCCTCCGGGCCCCTGTCACATACCTACCTCAGTCCTGCTGCCGCTTGGGCCGCCACACCACCAGCGCGCTGGTCTGCTGCACCTCCTGGTACGGGACCAGATCGCGGCGGTACGACGCATGCACCGCCGCCTCGCGCTGCTGCATCGCCGCTGCCGCGCCCTCGACCGCCGACTGGAGTTCGACGACGCGCTGCTGGAGCGCGGCGACCTGGTTCTCCAGTTCGATGATCCGCTTGATGCCGGCCAGGTTGATGCCCTCGTCCTGCGACAACTGCTGGACGGTGCGCAGCAGTTCGATGTCGCGGGCCGAGTAGCGGCGGCCGCGGCCGGGGGTGCGGTCGGGCGAGACCAGGCCGAGGCGGTCGTACTGGCGCAGGGTCTGCGGGTGCAGGCCGGAGAGCTGGGCCGCCACCGAGATGACGTAGACCGGGGTTTCCTCGGTCAGTTCGTACGGGTTGCGTCGACGGCCGTCCATCTCTGTCATGCTCCCTTCGCGGCCTGGAACAGCTCCGCCCGCGGGTCCTCGCCCGCGGTCGCCTCGCGATACGCCTCGAGTGCGTCACGAGCCTTCCCCGTCAGGTCCGCCGGGACACTCACCTCGACGGTGACCAGGAGGTCGCCGCGGGTGCCGTCCTTGCGGACCGCGCCCTTGCCGCGGGCGCGCATGGTGCGGCCGTTGGGCGTGCCGGGGGGCAGCTTCAGGGTGACGGGCGGCCCGCCCAGGGTGGGGACCCTGACCTCGCCGCCGAGCGCCGCCTCAGCGAACGTCACGGGGACGGTGACGGTGAGGTTGTCGCCCTTGCGGCCGAACACGGGGTGCGCGTCGACATGCACCGTGACGTACAGGTCGCCCGCCGGGCCGCCCCGCTCGCCCGGTGCGCCCTTGCCGCGCAGCCGGATGCGCTGGCCGTCCGACACCCCCGCCGGGATGCGGACCTGCATGGTGCGCGAGGACTTGGCGCGGCCGCTGCCCTTGCAGACCTCGCAGGGGTTCTCCGCGATCAGACCGCGGCCCTTGCAGTCCGGGCAGGGGTCGGTGAGCGAGAAGCCGCCGCCGGAACCCCGCGCGACCTGGCCGGTGCCGACGCACGTCGGGCACACCCGCGGGTTGCCGTTCGCGTCGCCGGTGCCCGAACAGGCCTTGCAGGGTGCCTGCGAGGACATGCGCAGCGGGACCGTCGCCCCCTCGATCGCCTCGGTGAAACTGAGGCTGACCTCGGTGTCGATGTCCTGGCCACGCCTGGGCTGCACCCGGGTCGTACCGGAGCTGCCCCGGTTGAACAGGCCCCCGAAGACATCACCGATTCCGCCGCCGAAGCCTCCGGAACCCCCGCCCTGGGTGCCGCCTCCGAAGAGGTCGCCCAGGTCGAAGTTGAACGAGCCGCCTGCGCCGCCCGGCCCGGGGCGGAAGCCGCCGTTGCCGAACAGGGCGCGGGCCTCGTCGTACTCCTTGCGCTTCTTGGGGTCGCCGAGTATGTCGTTCGCCTCGGAGATCTCCTTGAAGCGCTCCTCGGCCTTGGCGTTGCCCTTGTTGGCGTCCGGGTGGTTCTCGCGGGCGAGCTTCCGGTACGCCTTCTTGATCTCGGCCTCGGTGGCGTCCTTGGGGACGCCGAGGACCTTGTAGTAGTCCTTCTCGATGAAGTCCTTGGTGCTCATCCCCGACGCCCCTCCTCTCTCATCGATACAGCGGTCGGTACTGCGACCGGTTCAAGCTCAGCCCTCGTCCGGGCCACCGCTCTCCTTGTCGTCGGCCGTCTCCGCCTCGTCGGCCTTGACGGTCTGCGCCCCCGGCTGGGGTTCGGCGACGGCCACCCGCGCGGGGCGGATGGTGCGCTCGCCGAAGCGATACCCGGGCTGCAGAATCGCCACGCACGTCGTCTCCGTGACGTCCGGCGCGTACGAGTGCATCAGGGCCTCGTGGATCGTCGGGTCGAAGGGCTCGCCCTCCTTGCCGAACTGCTGCAGTCCCATCTTCGCCGCGACGGTCTCCAGCGACTCCGCGACGGACTTGAAGCCGCCGACGAGTTCGCCGTGGTCCCGCGCGCGGCCGATGTCGTCGAGCACGGGCAGGAGCTCGGTCAGGAGGTTCGCGATGGCGATCTCCTTGACCGTGATCCGGTCCCGCTCCACGCGGCGGCGGTAGTTCTGGAACTCGGCCTGGAGCCGCTGGAGGTCCGCGGTGCGCTCTTCGAGCGCCTTGCGCACCTGGTCCAGCTGGGCCGTCAGGCCTGCGATCTGTGCTGCGTCCCCGGCCGGGGCCGCCCCCTCCCCCGAGGAGGGGGAGGCGGCCTGCGGCTCGGCGTCTTCGGGGGTGGCGCCGGAGGGGACGTCGGGCTTCTCGTCGAAGCCCGGGGTCTCCTCCGTCACGCGGCACCGTCCTTGCGCTCGTCGTCCACGATCTCGGCGTCCACGACGTCGTCGTCGGCCTTGGGGGCCTCGGCGCCCGCGGCGCCGCCGGCGGCGGCCTGCGAGGACTGGGCGTCGGCGTACATGGCCTGGCCCAGCTTCTGCGAGACGGCCGCGACCTTCTCGGTGGCCGTGCGGATCTCGGCGGTGTCCTCGCCCTTGAGCGCGGTCTTCAGCTCCTCGACGGACGCCTCGACCTCGGTCTTGATCTCGCCGGGGACCTTGTCCTCGTTGTCCTTGAGGAACTTCTCCGTCTGGTAGACGAGCTGCTCGCCCTGGTTGCGGGTCTCGGCGGCCTCGCGGCGGGCGTGGTCCTCCTCCGCGTACTTCTCGGCCTCCTGGCGCATCCGGTCGACCTCGTCCTTCGGCAGCGAGGAGCCGCCGGTGACGGTCATCTTCTGCTCCTTGCCCGTGCCCAGGTCCTTCGCGGTCACGTGCATGATGCCGTTGGCGTCGATGTCGAAGGCGACCTCGATCTGCGGGACACCGCGCGGGGCCGGCGGCAGACCGGTCAGCTCGAACATCCCGAGCTTCTTGTTGTACGCCGCGATCTCGCGCTCGCCCTGGTAGACCTGGATCTGCACGGACGGCTGGTTGTCCTCGGCGGTGGTGAAGATCTCGGACCGCTTGGTCGGGATCGTCGTGTTCCGCTCGATGAGCTTCGTCATGATGCCGCCCTTGGTCTCGATACCGAGGGACAGCGGGGTCACGTCGAGGAGCAGGACGTCCTTGACCTCACCCTTGAGGACACCGGCCTGCAGGGCGGCGCCGATGGCGACGACCTCGTCCGGGTTGACGCCCTTGTTGGCGTCCTTGCCGCCGGTCAGCTCGCGGACGAGCTCGGCGACGGCGGGCATACGGGTGGAACCGCCGACGAGGACGACGTGGTCGATCTCGTTGATGGAGATGCCGGCGTCCTTGATGACGTTGTGGAACGGCGTCTTGCAGCGCTCCAGCAGGTCGGCCGTCAGCTGCTGGAACTGAGCCCGGGTGAGCTTCTCGTCCAGGTGCAGCGGGCCCTCGGCGGACGCGGTGATGTAGGGCAGGTTGATCGAGGTCTCGGTGGACGAGGACAGCTCGATCTTGGCCTTCTCGGCAGCCTCACGCAGACGCTGCAGGGCCATCTTGTCCTTGCCGAGGTCCACGCCGTGACCGCCGGCGAACTGCTTGACCAGGTAGTCGACGATGCGCTGGTCCCAGTCGTCACCACCGAGGTGGTTGTCACCGTTGGTGGCCTTCACCTCGACGACGCCGTCACCGATCTCCAGCAGGGACACGTCGAAGGTGCCGCCACCGAGGTCGAAGACGAGGATCGTCTGGTCGTCCTTGTCGAGGCCGTACGCGAGCGCGGCCGCGGTGGGCTCGTTGACGATACGAAGGACGTTCAGACCGGCGATCTCGCCGGCCTCCTTCGTCGCCTGGCGCTCGGAGTCGTTGAAGTAGGCCGGGACGGTGATGACCGCGTCGGTCACCTTCTCGCCCAGGTAGGCCTCGGCGTCCCGCTTGAGCTTCTGCAGGATGAACGCGGAGATCTGCTGCGGGTTGAAGGGCTTCCCGTCGAGCTCGATCTTCCAGTCCGTGCCCATGTGGCGCTTCACGGAACGGATGGTCCGGTCCACGTTCGTGACCGCCTGGCGCTTGGCGACCTCGCCGACGAGCACCTCACCGTTCTTCGCGAAGGCGACGACGGACGGCGTGGTCCTGGCACCCTCGGCGTTGGTGATGACGGTGGGCTCGCCGCCCTCCAGAACGCTGACGACGGAGTTAGTCGTGCCCAGGTCGATGCCGACCGCACGTGCCATGGTGAATTCCTCCAGCTGACTTGAGTGGAACGGACTCAAGTGTGCACGACGCCCGCCGATGGGTCAACAGACCTGAGTCGGACCGACTCAACTCTTATCCGTTCCTTACACGCAACGGGCCGCTGACCTGCGTCGATTGCGTGGGCACGGGCCGCCGGAGACCGTACACAGGCACCCGAAGGAGCATGAGTACGACGACGAGCGCCACCGCCCCCACCCAGTACACGCCGGACAAAGCAGTCCACCCGATGTGCATGAGCACCCCGACGAACACCGCGGCGAAGGCCCCGATTCCGGGCAGCACGGTCGCCCCCTGCGGGGTGAGCCCCAACCGCCGCAGCCGGTGGGCGACATGGTCCGGCCCGCCGCGCAGCAACGGCCGCCCGGCCAGCCGCCGCGACAGGACCACGAGGAGTACATCGGCGCTCGCCAGGGCGGTGAGCGAGAACAGCACTCCCGCACTGGGGGCGAGCGCGTAGCCCGCACGGGTGAACACCGCCGACGCGGAGAGCAGGAACCCCGTGAACAGCGAGCCGCACGCACCGAGCCCCACGCGCGCGGGCGGCCAGTTGTGCATGAGGAACCCGGTCAGCGCGGCGGCCAGCACGCTCAGCAGCACCGCGAGCCCGTCCATCAGTTCGGCCGCCGCGCAGGCCCCCACCCCGAAGGCGGTGAGGACGCCCACGGTCCCCGCGAGGGCGTCCGCATGGTCGAGCGCCTTGAACCCGATGGTGACGAAGACGATCCACCCGACGGCGAGCAGCCCGGCCGGCACCCCGGTCTCCTCGTACGGCACGACACTGGCCGCCGCTACGGCCGTACCGGCGACGAGGACCCGCGCCTTGACCCGCCCCACGTCCGCGACGAGCCCGAGCGCCGCGACGGCACCACCGGCGACGAGCAGCCGCCCCACCCAGGCACCAAGGGGTGCGACGCCGGTCCGTTCCATGGCCACCGCCACTCCACAGGTGGCGAGCACCACGGCCGCACCGCCGAGCAGCGGCACGGGCCGCTGCCGCTGACGTCTCCGCTCGACGATCCCTAGGCGCAGCGCGGGCACCCGCAGCAGTGCGGTGAGCACGGCGGCGAGCAGCAGGGCGGTGGTGGCGGCGGCGATCCCGTATAGCACGGGTCTAAGTTAGGCGCAAATGTACCAATTTGGCATGAATAACACGATCGCATCGTCACAAGCCTGGTCGCGGACCTTGCCGCGGGCCCTGTCGCGACCCTTAAGGCAACCCTCAGCGACGCAGATCACCGCACGCCCGGTTACAGTGCGACGGAGGATGGGGGTAGTCTCAATCGGACTACATAAGTTACCGCTTAGTAATGACCCTCGCAGTCCCGAGGAGCCCCCAAATGCAACTCGCCGCGATCATCGTGTCGCTGGTGCTGACCGTGGTCGGCGTTGCGCTGCTCGCACGCGCCATCGGTCAGTTCGTCCGGTACTTCAAACTGGGCCAGCCGGTGCCCGCCGGCACCCGGACCGACAACCCGTACGCGCGCAGCGTGACCCTTGTCAGGGAGTTCCTCGGCCACACGCGGATGAACCGCTGGGGCATCGTGGGCTTCGCCCACTGGTTCGTGGCGGTCGGCTTCCTGACCCTGCCGCCGACCCTGGCGCAGGCCTTCGGCCAGCTCTTCCAGGCCGACTGGACGCTACCGGTCGTCGGCGACTGGCTGCCGCTGGAGATGTACACCGAGTTCATCGGTGTGATGACGGTCCTCGGCATCGTCGTACTCATCGCGATCCGCCTGTCGAACCTGCCCTCGCGCCCCGGCCGCAAGTCCCGCTTCGCGGGCTCCAAGTCGGGTCAGGCGTACTTCGTCGAGTACGTCATCCTCACCATCGGTCTCGCGATCTACGTGCTGCGCGGCCTGGAGGGCGCGATCCACCACGTGGACGGCTACGACGCCTCGTACTTCGCGTCGTACCCGCTGGTCCTGGCCTTCAAGGGCCTGAGCGTGAGCGCGCTGCAGAACCTGGTGTACCTGGTCGCGATGATCAAGATCAGCACCTCGTTCATCTGGATGATCGTGGTCTCGCTGAACACCAACATGGGTGTGGCCTGGCACCGCTTCCTGGCCTTCCCGAACATCTGGTTCAAGCGCAACGCCGACGGCTCCACGGCCCTGGGCGCCCTGCAGCCGATGACCTCGGGCGGCAAGCCGATCGACTTCACCGACCCCGGTGACGACGACGTCTTCGGCGTCTCCCAGGTCGAGCAGTTCTCCTGGAAGGGCCTCCTCGACTTCTCCACCTGCACCGAGTGCGGCCGCTGCCAGTCGCAGTGCCCGGCCTGGAACACGGGCAAGCCCCTCTCCCCCAAGCTCCTGATCATGTCCCTGCGGGACCACGCCCACGCCAAGGCCCCGTACCTGCTCGCCGGCGGCGGCAAGAGCATGGAGGGCGAGGAGAAGGCGTCCGAGGAGCAGCTGAAGGACGTCCCCGCCGCGGCTCTCGCCGAGGCCGAGCGCCCGCTGATCGGCACCGCCGAGGAGAACGGCGTCATCGACCCGGACGTCCTGTGGTCCTGCACCACCTGCGGCGCCTGCGTCGAGCAGTGCCCGGTGGACATCGAGCACATCGACCACATCGTCGACATGCGCCGCTACCAGGTCATGATCGAGTCCGCGTTCCCGTCCGAGGCGGGCACGATGCTCAAGAACCTGGAGAAGAAGGGCAACCCCTGGGGCCTGGCCAAGAAGCAGCGCCTGGAGTGGCTCAAGGAGGTCGAGTTCGAGGTCCCGGTCGTCGGCCAGGACATCGAGGACCTCACCGAGGTCGAGTACCTGTACTGGGTCGGCTGCGCGGGCTCCCTGGAGGACCGCGCCAAGAAGACCACCAAGGCCTTCGCGGAACTCCTCCACATCGCGGGCGTCAAGTTCGCGATCATGGGCGGCGACGAGAAGTGCACCGGTGACTCCGCCCGCCGCCTCGGCAACGAGCCCCTGTTCCAGGAGCTCGGCATGGAGAACGTCATGGCACTGAACATGGCGTTCGGCGAGGAGCTCGACGACGACGGCAAGGTGGTCCCGGAGTCCGCCAAGCCCAAGTCGGCGAAGAAGATCGTCGCCACCTGCCCGCACTGCCTCAACACGATCGGCAACGAGTACCCGCAGCTCGGCGGCGACTACGAGGTCATCCACCACACCCAGCTGCTGCAGCACCTGGTGGACGAGGGCAAGCTGGTCCCGGTCACCCCGGTCGAGGGCATCATCACGTACCACGACCCCTGCTACCTGGGCCGCCACAACAAGATCTACACGCCGCCGCGCGAGATCATCGCCAACGTGCCGGGCCTCCGCAACGAGGAGATGCACCGCCACAAGGAGCGGGGCTTCTGCTGCGGCGCGGGCGGCGCCCGCATGTGGATGGAGGAGCGGATCGGCAAGCGCATCAACAACGAGCGCGTGGACGAAGCTCTTTCGTTGAACCCGGACATCGTCTCGACGGCCTGCCCGTTCTGCCTGGTCATGCTCACGGACTCCGTGAACGGCAAGAAGAACGAGGGGAAGGCCAAGGAGTCCATCCAGGTGGTGGACGTGGCCCAGCTGCTCCTCGAGTCCGTCAGGACGCCGGTCGACCCGGCGGGCGACGAGGAGACGGAGACCGCTCCGGAGCCGGAGCCGGTGAAGTAGTCCGTACAAACACGACGGCGCCCCCTGTCTCCTACGAGGCAGGGGGCGCCGCCCTGTGTGTCTACGCGCCCTTCGGGCCCGCGGACTGCACGACGTCGAAGGACCACAGCGTCGAGCCGGAGGCCGCCGGCTTCGGGCGCTCGGCGCCCTCGCCGCCGCCCTGGTGGGCGGACTTCATCGACCCCTGCATCCAGGCCTCGAAGGACGCCTCGTCACGCCACCGTGTGTACACCAGGTACTGGTCGGTGCCCTCGACCGGCCGCAGCAGCTCGAACCACTCGAAGCCGTCGGAACCCTCCACGGCGGAGGCCCGCGAGGCGAACCGCTTCTCCAGCACCTCGCGCTGCTCGGCCGGCACGGTCAGCACATTGATCTTGACTACGCTCATGCCCCCATCTTGGACCCCGCACCGATCCCGGCGGCTGCCGCCCCACCCCGAACATGTGCATCATTGCCCAGGCGTTGTCGACGGTGCTGACGAGGGGGACGGTGCGCGTGCGAAGAGGCGGAATGTGTACGGCGGCCCTCTGCGGCAGCCTTCTGCTCGCCGCCTGCGGCCCCGGTGGGGACGCCGGAGCCGCCCGCCCCACCCCCGTCCGGGTCGCGGACGCCCCGGCCGAACTGCCGATACCCGGCGGCAAGGGCAGCAGGACCCCCGACGACTTCAACGGCGACGGCCACCGCGACCTCGTCCTCGACGCGCTCGTGAAGGCGCAGAGCCATGCCGACGACGCGGGCATAGGCGTCGTCTACGGCAGCGCCCACGGACTCACCCCGGGGGCACGGCAGTTGCTCAGCCCCGCCAGGTACGCGACCCGGACAAAAGGCCGACTTCCCGCCGTCTTCGACGCGGAGGCGAGCTGCGACCTCGACAAGGACGGCTTCACCGACCTGATCGTCTCGACCGACCCGCCCTACGACGGCCAGGGCCGGCCCCCGGTCCCCCTGCAGGTCCTCTTCGGCTCACCCGGCGGCCTGACCCGTGCCGTCGAACTCACCGTCCCCGCCGTCGCCCGCTTCGGCAACGACTGGCCAGACCGGCCGGTGTGCGGCGACTTCGACGGCGACGGCGCTCAGGACCTGGTCCTGCACGCATCCAGGGAGCAACTGAGCTATCTGCGCGGCCCGTTCAGCCGCAAGGGGGCGCCCCGCGCGGCCGGCGCCCCTGTCCCCTCGCCGGGCGAGGTCCCCACGGGCCCGGCGGCCGACGTCAACCGCGACGGCTTCGACGACCTGGTGGTCCGTACGGCGGAGGGCGTGAGCAAGGCGTCCGTCGTCCTCGGCGGCCCCGCCGGCCCCACCCGCACCGGCACCGTCCTGCCCGAGGGCATCGACGTGGCCCTCGGCCGCTTCGGCAGGGGCACCGCCCTCGACGCGGCCGTCGGCACTCTGGACGAAACGTCCCTGCGCTACGACCTCCCGACCGCCACCCGCGCCACCCTCCGCTCCCCCGGCTCCCTGCTCGACGCCGCCGACTTCGACGGCGACGGCCTGAGCGAACTCGTCGCCGGCGGGTCGGGGCTGCGGGTGTTCCGAGGTAGTACGACGGGCTTGTCGAAGGCGGGCATGGTGACCGTGAAGCCACCTGCCCGGGGCACCACCCGGGTGCTGGCCGTCGGCGACTTCGACGGGGACGGGCGGGCGGACCTCGCCGTGCGGACGTACCGCGGCGAGACGCAGGACACCGTCGCCGTCTACCCCGGCGCGAAGAAGGGGCTGGTGGGCGCGGAGCCGGCGGTCACCTTCTCCAGCTCGGAGTTCCTGGCCGACTGACCCGGGAAACGACCTCAGGAATTTACTGAAATCACGTACAACCCTTACACCCCATCACGGGTCTCCTGATCGCCGCCCGATCGTGAACGCGAGGACAACTCCCGGCGAACACGATTCGGCGCGCACCCCATTGACTGTGGATGCCCGCCAGGCATCCCCGCATGCCGCAGGAGAAACCCGCATGCACAAGCCTCTGCGACTCGCCCTCGCGACGGCCACCGCCGTCGCTCTGACGGGCGGTCTGCTCACGTTCTCGGCCGTGAACGCCACGGCCGCGGACTCCACACATGTCCCGCAGGCCGACTTCAACGGCGACGGGACCGGCGACGTCGCCTTCTCGGCCGCCGGCGCCTACGTCAGCGGCCACAAGACCGCCGGCCAGGTGGTCGTCCTCTACGGCACCGCCACCGGCGTGTCCTCCGCCAAGCGCTCCACGATCAGCCAGAACACCACGGGCAACCCCGGCACCGCCGAGACCGGCGACGCCTTCGGCTCGGAGACCGCGTACGCCGACTTCAACGGCGACGGCTACGACGACCTCGCGGTCGGCTCCCCCGGCGAGGACGTGGGCAGCGACACCGACGGCGGCGGCCTCGTGATCCTGTGGGGCTCGGCCTCGGGCATCACCGGCAAGGGCTCCGGCATCGCCGACCCGGCCCCCTCCAGCCACGACTTCTGGGGCAAGAACCTCGCCGCCGGCGACTTCGACGGCGACGGCAAGGCCGACCTGGCCGTCGGCAGCTCCGCCTCCACCATTTACGTCTACAAGGGCGGCTTCAACTCCTCCGGCACCGCGGGCGGCCGCTACACCATCAAGCCGCCCATCCAGTCGGGCGGCGACGCCAACGGCCCGCTCAACCTCACCGCAGGTGACGTCAACGGCGACAAGCGCACGGACCTGGTCGTCGACGGCTACGAGACCGAAACCAGCTACGGCTGGAACCGCAACTACTACATCCCCGGCACCGCGAGCGGCCTGAGCGTCGCCTCCGCCCAGGCCCTCAAGCCCGGTGTGATCACCGCGATCGGCGACATCAACGCCGACGGCCACGGCGACATCGTCAGCGGCGCCTACTGGGACACGACCACCAGCGACGGCACGTCGATCCCGGACTCCGGCAAGGGCGGCAAGGTCTGGGTCACCTACGGCTCCGACGGCGGTCCCGGCAACACCACGGGCATCACCCAGGACACCGGCAACGTCCCCGGAACCGCCGAGAACAAGGACTGGTTCGGCTCCGAGCTCGACCTCGGCGACATCAACGGCGACGGCTTCCTCGACCTCGCGATCGGCGTCGCCGGCGAGAACATCGGTAGCGCCGCCAACACCGGCGCGGTCACGGTCCTCTACGGCACCTCGACCGGCCTGGACACCACCTCCGGCGCCCAGGGCTTCGCCCAGAGTGCCCCGGGTGTGCCCGGCAACGACGAGGACGACGACATGTTCGGCGCCGACGTCAAGCTCGACGACGTCACCGGCGACGGCAGGGCCGACCTGATCGTGGGCTCGTACGAGAACGACGGCAACGGCGCGGTCACCTACCTGCCCTCCGACGGCACCGTGATCACCACGACCGGCTCGCGCGCGATCTCGCCGAGCACCTCGGGTGTCTCGACGACCGGAACGCCGTCCTTCGGCGCCAACTTCGCCGACTGACCCACCCCGTACCGGAGCCGGGCCCTCACCCTCGGGCCCGGCTCCTCCCTGCGCTGCGCGGCCGGTGCCGTAGAGCTTCCCTAGGGGTTCCTTTACCGTCCCCTTAAGGGATGTCACAGCTCGGCAGCAAAGCCGGGCCCGAACCGCCGGGCCCGCCACGTCACTCTCCGGGACCAGGTACGTTCGAAGACGTGGCTGGATTCAGGATCGGACGCGGCGCCCGGAACAACGGCGCTCCGCAAGCGCGACCGCAACAACCCCCGTACGGACAGCAGGCGCCGCAGGGCCGCCCGTCGTACGGCCAACCCCCGGCGCCGCAGCCCCACCCCGGGCAGCAGCAGTACGGGAACGGCGGCGGCCAGTGGCCGCAGGGCAACGGCGGCGGGTACGGCGAGCCGGAGTACTTCGGCGACGGCGGCGGCTACGCACCGCAGGGCAACCCGGACCCGTACGCGGCCAACAACCCGGGCCACACCCAGGCGTTCACGGTCGGCGAGGACCCGTACAACCAGGGCGGCACCTACCGCGCGGGCTCGGCCCCGGCGGCCCCCGCAGGCCCCCGCCTCCGCTGGAAGGACCTCCTGAGAGGAATCATCCTCTCCCCCACCCAGACCTTCCTCCAGATGCGGGACTACACGATGTGGGGCCCGGCCCTCATCGTGACGTTCCTCTACGGCCTCCTCGCGGTCTTCGGCTTCGACGGGGCACGCTCGGACGCGATCAACGCCACCCTGGCGAACGCGGTACCCATCGTCCTGACGACGGCCGTCGCGCTGGTCCTCTCGTCCTTCATCCTGGGCGTGGTCACCCACACCCTGGCCCGCCAGCTCGGCGGTGACGGCGCCTGGCAGCCCACCGTCGGCCTCTCCATGCTGATCATGTCCCTGACGGACGCGCCCCGCCTGGTCTTCGCCATGTTCTTCGGCGGCAACGCGACCTTCGTCCAGGCCCTGGGCTGGGCGACCTGGGTGGCCGCAGGCGCCCTCCTGACGCTCATGGTCAGCCGCTCCCACGACCTCCCCTGGCCGAAGGCCCTGGGCGCCTCTTCGATCCAGCTGATCGCCCTGCTGTCGATCGTGAAGCTGGGCACGTTCTGACAGGACCCCGTACGACGCGAAGGGCTCCCGGCGCACTGCCGGGAGCCCTTCGCGCTGCTGCTCTCAGTACGTGGCTACTGGACGTCCACGAAGTCGCCGGCCGCGTTGACCGCCGGGGTCGTCGCCGTGCCCGCGAAGCTGTAGCGGAAGTAGCCGTCGGTGGAGGCGGTGACGGTCGTCCTGAGGGCGCCCGTCGAGTTGGTCCTGATCGTCTTCACCGTGGTGTAGGTGGTGCTGCCCTTCTTGCGGAACTGCAGCTTCACCGGCTGGTTCGCGTAGCCGTGGTACAGGTTGTCCTCCCAGTTGGCCCGGGAGAGCTTGCCGGTGACCGTGATGGTCTTGCCCTTCTTCACCGGCTCCGGCGAGGCGTCGACCGTCAGCTTCGACGCGCGTTGCACCTTGAACGTGGTGGCCGCGTCCCGGTGGATGTAGTCGAAGTCGTTGGCGGAGACCAGCGTGCGGAGGTTCCAGGTGGCCGCCGCGTTGTTGTCGACGAAGCCGGTCGCCGCCTGCGGGTCGAAGGTGAGCGTGCCCGTGCAGGTCGACGTGGTGTCGCTCAGCTTGACGCAGGTGATGTCACCGTCGTCGTACCAGATCTGCGCGAAGTTCGGGTTGGGACCGAAGGCGCTGATGTACGTGGTCTCCTTGATGCCGGAATTGTCCGTCGCGGTCACGGAGACCTTGGCCGACACCGCGTTGGTGGTACCGACCACGACCGGCTTGCCGCCGTTGACGACGACCTTGTCGATCGTGATGTCGCCCGAGCCGCCGTCATCCGCCTGGGCGGCGGTGGCACCGACTGCCCCGGCAACCAGCGCAAGACTGGTCCCGAGCAGGGCAAGGCGCGCGATTGTGCGCATGAACTGTTCCCCCCACTGAATCCTTGATCGGTCAGAGGGAGCGTACGGCCTTGGCCAAGGCTTTACCACACAGTTGTTTCAACAACTCCACACTCAGAGGGCTTCCTTGTTCACCTTGGCCGCCTCTCCCGACCTGTGCACCGGAGGAAGGACACTCCACGGGAAGTTGATCCAGTCGTCGGTCCGCTTCCACACGTACTCGCACTTCACCAGCGACTGCGACTTCTCGTAGACGACGGCGGACCGGACCTCGGCGACGGTGTCGAGACAGAAGTCGCGTACGAGCTTCAGCGTCTTCCCCGTGTCGGCGACGTCATCGGTGATGAGCACCTTCTTGTCGGAGAAGTCGATGGCGTTGGGAACGGGGGCGAGCATGACGGGCATCTCCAGGGTGGTGCCCACCCCCGTATAGAACTCCACATTCACCAGGTGGAGGTTCTTGCAGTCGAGGGCGTAGGCGAGCCCGCCTGCGACGAACACACCCCCGCGCGCGATGCTGAGCACGATGTCCGGCTCGTACCCGTCGTCGGCGATGGCCTGCGCGAGCTCGCGCACGGCGTGCCCGAACGCCTCGTAGGTCAGGTTCTCCCGCACACCGCTCACAGCAGTCACTCCACTCACACTTGGGTCCGGTGGAAGTTGAGGTAGGACCGGGAGGCGGTGGGACCGCGCTGCCCCTGGTACCGGGAGCCGTAGCGCTCGCTCCCGTAGGGGAACTCGGCGGGCGAGCTCAGCCGGAACATGCACAGCTGGCCGATCTTCATGCCGGGCCACAGCTTGATGGGCAGGGTGGCGAGGTTGGAGAGCTCGAGCGTGACATGCCCGGAGAACCCGGGGTCGATGAACCCGGCGGTGGAGTGGGTGACCAGTCCGAGCCGCCCGAGCGAGCTCTTCCCCTCGAGCCGCGAGGCGAGATCGTCGGGGAGCGTGATGACCTCGTACGTACTGGCGAGGACGAACTCTCCGGGATGCAGAATGAACGGCTCGTCACCCTCGGGCTCCACGAGCCGCGTCAGATCGCCCTGCTCGACGGAGGGATCGATGTGCGGGTAGCGGTGATTCTCGAACACCCGGAAATACCGGTCCAGCCGCACGTCGACACTCGACGGCTGCACCATGGATTGGTCGTAGGGATCGATCACCACCCGCCCGGCGTCGATCTCGGCCCGGATGTCCTTGTCTGAGAGAAGCACGCCCTGAGGATACGCAAGGCGCGCGGACCGGCCACAATCGTGCCGCCCACGCGCCCGCTACTGCTGCGTCACTGCCCTGCTCTGTCCCTAATGCTTCTCAAGGCTGACCGGCACCACACTGCGGAGCCGGGCACACCGTGGACACCGGACGAGCCGGCCGGGGCCGAGTCGCTCGGCCTGCTGCATCGGGAACGAAGCGGTGCTGAACACGTGCCCATCGGCACAACGGACGACGGTGCGCTCCATCAAGTCCAAGAGTCCCTTCCCCAAGAGCCGCGTCTGGCTACTGCTCACCTGACGACAAATGCCACATTACGGGATCAAAGGAACGACTCTCCAGGGGGCTCTCCGACCTCCCCCGGACCCTCACCCACCCCGCCACGGTACGCCCCAACTCCGGCCCCCCGCAGCCTCATCGACCCCCGAAACACAGGCCGGCCCCACGGCTTCAGCGCCGGGGGCCGGGGATGAGGTAAGGTGACGATGCGTTCGGGCACCGGCTCTGGTCGGCGTCTTACGCGGGTGTAGTTTAATGGTAGAACATCAGCTTCCCAAGCTGAGAGCGCGAGTTCGATTCTCGTCACCCGCTCCAGATTGAAACCCCAGGTCAGCGACCTGGGGTTTATGCATTGCTCAAGGCTCCCCAGCAGATTCTGCCCCTTCGAGCACGCAGAGGTCGGGCATGCGAAGGGCACGAGCGCTTGGCGGATGCCATGCAGGCACCACTGACGGTTTCCACATCGCGCCGCTGGCCTGGGATTTCGTGGGACGCACCGGAAGCGTTCACGGACCTGAGTCCTCAGCCTGCTGTTCCCACGCCTGGCTTCAGAAGAGCTTTGAATCGACGGTGGTTACCGCCGCTGAGGGTCTGCGGTCTCCCGTGACCGGATGATCCGGCAGACGACCTGTTCGGCCACCTCCCGGCAGTGCCACGGCGGCCGTGTCCGGGGGGTGGCGCCGGCCCAGTAGTGAGCCGTGACCCGTGCCGGCCGGAGCGGCAGCGATCAAGGCCGCTGGTGATGTCATGCCGTTGGTCAGCCTGGCACGGGACAACGGCCAGGTGTTCGCAGAACGTCCCCATCCGCAATCCGTCGGGCGACAATCCGCCTCAGGCCACGTCACGGACACATGCGCGGGTCCACGCTTCCCCCTCACGAGCACCTCGGAAGGAAGGCATTTCCGCAGGTCAAAGCCATGGAGCACGTCCAGGTGCCGTCGCTTCCCAAGCGGGGAGTGCGAGTTTGCTGTCGGGAGGGGCCACCGGGACCCCTCCCGACGCTGTGCCGGTAGGCATTGCCCGACACACTCGTGAAGGGGGAAGTGCATGGTGCGAGCACGCTCGGGGGCGTTCCCGGCCGACATGGTCCTGGTCGCCGTACTGGTGTCGGCGTGTGGCGCGGCGGCGCCGCAGACGCCGCGGAAGGAGTTGTTCCAGGAGTACGTCCGATCGACCCACCTGCAGAACGACTGGTCGGGCGGCGAGGGCGGGAAGAGTGCGGATCGGATCGCGAACTTCGGCTCTCGCGGCATGCCGACCGACCTGCTGTTCTCCCTACTGTTCGCCCGGCAACGCGATGCCGACGCCGACAGCTCCCCGAGCGGAGCGGCCCGCCAGGCGGTCACGGCGCTCGTCGGCTTCCGCGGCAGAACCCACTCAGGTGGCCTGGACGACTTTCGCCATCACCACGACCTGCTCGGTTCGGACGACGTGATCCTCACGCGGGCCGACATCACCTCCGTATCGAGTGGAGGAAAGGTCGTCGTGGCCCACCGGCGTACAGGGGAGGTACGCCCGTGACCGGCTCGCCGAACGAACCGGGTGCGGCGGAACCCCTGCCCGAGGAGCCCCAGGAGCCCCAGGAGTTCGAGGAGGAAGAGCTGGAGGTGGACGCCCGCAGGCCCCGGGTGATCACCGTGGCGTTCTGGCTGTTGATCACGTCCGCGGTGTTCTGGGTGCCGGTGAGCGGGAGCAGCGCTCCGGGCGACCTGCCGGGGGCCAGTGCGATCCTCGGCGTCTACATCTGGTCCGCCGCACGCATCCGTCGCGGCCGGTGGACAGCCAGGATCCTCGGTACGGCCGCTGCCGTCTGGCTCGTCGTTGGACAGGGGTCCCGGGCGCCGGGCTTCATTGAGTCCCCCTACGGGTGGGAGTTCGCCGTGATGGACCTGATGGCGGTGGTCCTGACCAGCCTGGGTGTGCCCCTGCTCTACGGTCGCGAAGGCAACACGTACTTCCGCCGGCGGCCATGGTGACTGCGTCAGGCCGAGTCGATCAGTGCCAGGTCCATCGGTACGAGCGTGGTCGACGCCAGCAGGGCCCGGATCAGGTGGTCGTTGAGCGCGTTGCCCACCGGCTCGCCGAGCTCCTCGCGGGTCAGCCAGGGCACCCCGTCGCGGGAGAGCTTGGTGCGCACGCCGTTGACCAGGTGCTCGACGCGCTTGTCCGTCCAGCCGGCACCGGGCTGCACCTCGGCGAGTTCGGCGGCGGTCTGCCGCCAGGTCAGCGGCTGTGGCCGGGGTTCGTGCAGCAGGTAGCGCCGGCCGAGGACGACGAGGGCGAGCTTCTCCTGTTCGGTGAGCGTCCACACCCGGGGCGGGCGGGTGACGTCCTCGTGCCGCGGCTGCGGCCGGTCGCCCTCGGGGCCGGTGACGAAGACCTCCAGCAGGTGCTCGCGCCCGTGGGAGCCGCCGACGAACAGCGGGGTGTAGCCGGTGTCGAGCGGCAGTGGCTCCTCATCCCGGAACAGCAGCCGGGCCCCCGCACAACGGATCGGCAGCCGCCCGGAGTTGCTCACCCACCAGCGGCCGTCCCGGTGCGTGAGCGTGCCCTGGTGGCGGCTGACCTGCGGGTCGTCCTCCCCGAGGCAGACATGCACCTCGGGGCGGTTGCGGCCGAACAGGACCTCGCGGCCCTCCCCCGGCCCCAACGTCATACCGCCGGTCAGCGCGAGCGCGAAGACGGTGCCGGGCAGCGGTGCGGACGCGCCACGGGCGAGGCTCCCATGGGTGGCGGGCAGGAGCCGGCCGCCCGGGGCGGGCATGGCCCGCTCTCCGGGCCGACTCCGTGCCGTTTCCCCATCGGTCATGTCACCGCTCCTGCGCTCGCTTCGCGATGTTCTGTACGGCGGTGGTCGCGAACTCCGCGGCGGAGTCGCACAGTTCGGCGGTCGACCGCGGCGCGTACACGGTCAGCTGGAGCAGCTCGACGGTGCGGTCGCCGACGGAGTCCGTGTACGTACGGTGCGGTGTCCGTACGGTGCAGCTGTCGTCCTCGGCCTCGTCCGCCACGTAATAGCTCCGCGTCCCGGCGACGTCCACCGCCGTTCCGTCGTCGGAGTCCAGCGAGTTGTCCCGGCTGAACTGGATCTCGACCTCGCGTGTGCCGTCGTCGCTGGACCAGTCGCAACTCCAGGAACCGAAGCCGCGGTCCCGGTTGTCCGCGTCGACGCCGGGCAGCCGCTTGAGCGCGGTGGCGTCGAGCAGGGTGCAGGTGTCCAACCGGGCCAGGGAGTTCGCGGGCGGCGGCGACGAACGCCGGGGCACCGGGCCGTCGGCCAGCACGCCGACCACGTGGTCGGTGGCGGCGTCGGCCAGCTGGCACGGGTCGGGCGCCGCTTCGCCCAGTTGCTTCCCGATGACGCGGATCTGCTTGCCGTCGGTGGTCAGGACGGCCCGCTCGCAGGCCCTCCCGTCCCGTTTGAGGGTCACGACCGTGAGGCCGCCGACGAGGTGGGTGGATGCGATGTCTTCGAAGTCGTCCCGGTCCGAGTCGAGGTTGACCTGGACGTCCGCGTTGTCGTCACCGCTGTTGTTGCGCACCAGGACGTCGCAGCGGTCGAACTCCCCGTAGTCCGGGTCGAGTACGGTGTCGCCGAAGCGGCTCAGCGAGGCGGCGTCGAGCAGCCCGCAGGGGTCCGCCGTACGCTCGTCGCCGATGGCACCGGCCGGCAACGTGGCCGAGGGTTTCGCGTCGGTCGTACCCGTACGGCCGCCCTCGTCTCCCTCGTTCTTCGAGGCCCACGGGCCGAAGACGACCAGCCCGGCCGTGATCGCGCCCGCCGCGGCCAGCGCCACCGCCGTGATGACCAACCGGCGTCGGCGCAGGGGCTGTTGCGGCTGCGGCCCGAAGGGCGTGGAGTCCTGCGCCCGGCGGACGAGTCGCCGTAGCCGGAGGGTTGGGGACGTCAGGTCCCGCACACGGCTGTCGTGCAACAGCTCCGCTATGTGCGGGGGTGGTGGCGCGGCGCGCGTCAGCAGCCTCTGCGCCCTGGCGGCGTCGGGCCGGCGCCGGGGCTCCACCTCCAGCAGGGCGGTGAGCGGCCCCGCCAGCGGGCCGACCCGGTGCGCGGGCTCGATGTGTCCCTCGACGGCCCGGGCCAGGTAGGCCGCGGGGTGTTCGACCTCGCCGTACGGCGACCGGCCCTCGACCGCCATGAACAGGGAGGCGCCCAGGGAGAACACGTCGGACTTCTCGCCCGCGGGCAGCCCCTTGGCCAACTCCGGGGCCAGATACGGTGGTTTGCCGGGCACACTGCTCGTCCCGCTCTGTGTGACGTCGCTCCACAGCGCCCGCGAGATCCCGAAGTCGGTCAGTCTCGCGACGCCTTCGTCGGTGACGAGGATGTTCTCCGGCGTCACATCGCCGTGCACCACGCCCTCGTGGTGGGACTTCGCAAGCGCGGCCGCGATCTGGCAGCCGATCGAGCAGGCGGCCTCGGGCGTGAGCGGACCGCTCTCCGTCAGGATCTGTGCGAGGCTGCGCGAGGGGACGTACTCCATGATGATCCAGCAGGTGGCGCCCTCGTCGACGAAGTCGAAGACGCCCACGATGTTCGGGTGGTGCAGCCGCCCGGCGTTGCGCGCCTCGCCCATGAGCCGTCGCGTGGCCCGATCGTCGTCCAGGCGTGCGCACTTGACCGCGACCCGCCGTTCGAGCCGCTCGTCCCAGGCCAGCCAGACGACGCCCATCCCGCCTCTGCCGATGGGCTCCTGCAAGAGGTACCGGCCGGCGATCTTGTCCCCGGCCTCCGGTGTCACGAGCACCGCCCCGCCCCTCGCCTCACCGCCGATGGTCCTGCCAGACGACGGAGTGTACTCAGCCCGCACCTGGCTGTGATCTCTTTCACCGGACTTCGCGCGGACCCGTCCAGAACCCCCACAGCGCGGCCGGTTCACGGTCGCCCAGAACCCCCACAGCGCGGCCGGTCCGCGGTCGCCCGGGACCCCTCCCGGGAACGGCGCCGCACCATGCGGGCACCGGACCTGTTCGTGACCGAGACCGGGGGAGATCAGGATGAGCGACCCGACGTACGCCCTACCCACCATGCCGAATGCCGCGCCCGACGAGCCCAGGGCACCCGACCCGGTGGCCGCCGCCCTGGGCAATGCCTCGCTCCTCGGCGTCGGCTATCTGCTGCTGCGGCGACGCCGGCTCGCCCTCGCCGCCGTGGCCGGCAGCGCCGTACTCGTCTTCATGCTCGTCACGACCGCCTCGCGGTCGTACGAGGTGGCCGTGCTGGTGTGGTGGGCGGCCGTGGTCGTCCACGGGTGCTTCCTGGCGCGCGGAGGCGGCGGCCGAGGCACGGCGCGCAGACAGCGCCTGGTCGCGCTCGGCATCACGCTGCCGGTGCTGCTGGTGGTGGGGCTGTTGCGCTTCGACGCGTTCAGGATCGGTCGCAGCGTCACCGAGGCGCGCGAAAGCGGCGACTGCGCACGGGTGTCGACGGCCCAGGACAGCGTGTGGTTCGGGCACCGCGTAGCCGACGCCCCGCTCACCGCCCGCGGTGACGAGGCCGTAGCGGCGTGCGACCGGCTGCGGACGGCCCGGGCCGAGCTGAGCAGGGCGCTGACCGGGGACACCGAGGCCCTGGCGGACGGCTTCGGCACGCTCGCTTCCGTGCTGGCGAAGGACGGCAACGAGAAGACGGTCGAAGCGACCTTGAACGGATTCCTCGGCAGGCTGCCCGCCAAGGACCCCTGCGACACCGCCGCCGTCACCGACTGGCTCCGCGACCGGGGGCGGAGCCACGACGTACTGGACCGGGCGGCCGACACGGCCGCGCTGACCGCGCCCGCGGCGCTCGTCGGATGCGGTGACGACCTCCTGGCGGACGACCGTTGGGAGGAGGCGCGCACGTACTACGAGCGGCTGCTCGACCGGTATCCCGGCAGCGGCCTCGCGGACCGGGCCCGGAAGGGAGCCAGGAAGGCCACCCTGAGCGCCGAGTTGGCGAACGTCAGCAACCTGCTCTCCGCAGAGACCGGCACCCAGCCCGAGTACTGCGCCGCCCCGGCGAAGTACAGCGGCGCCAAGCCCATGAGCAAGGGCACCAACCCCGCGCTGTTCTACGCCTCCGACGAGAACGGCACCGCCTCCGGCTACCCGAAGCGGTTCCCCGGCTCCTGGAAGGCGGACGATGCCACCGACGCGGTGCTGGTGGTCTGCATGGGCGAGGACACCTTCGGGGATTCCGTCGAGACCTGCCCGTACCGGAGCGAGTCCTCCGGCGCCGTCGGGTACGTGAGCTTCCACAAGATCGAGATCCCGGTGAAGGTCTACGAGCTGCGCACCGGAAGGCTGGTCGCCGACCGCAAGATCCAGATCAGCGGTACGAGCTGCCCCTCGACCATCTTCACCGCGGAGAACACGGTCTCGATGTACGTCGACCCGTCCACGTCCGATGTGCGCTCCGCCTTCCGCCCGCTGGTCGTCCGGTGAGCGGCGGCGCGGACCGTGGCTTCGGCGGGGTCATCGCCGGGCGGTACCGGCTCCGGGAGCGGCTGGGTTCCGGCGGTGGCGGACACGTGTGGCTGGCCGAGGACGAGGACCTCCAGGTCCGGGTCGCGGTCAAGGAGATCGCCGTTCCGTACGAGTCGGACGGACCCGGCGACGACCCCGTCCACCGCGGGCGCAGGGAGGCGCTGAAGGCGGCGCAGCTGCGCGAGCACCCGAACGTGATCACGGTGTACGACGTGGTGGAGGACGACGACCGCCCGTGGATCGTGATGGAGTACCTGCCCGGCACCCGGGATCTGCGGGCCGTGGTGGAGGACCGCGGGCCGCTGCCGAGCGAGGAGGTGGCCCGGATCGGGGCGGCCACCCTCGACGCGCTGTCCGCCGGGCACCGGCTCGGCATCATCCACCGGGACGTGAAGCCCTCCAACGTCCTGCTGGCGCCGGACCCGTCCGGAGCCGCCGATCGACGGGTCCTGCTCACGGACTACGGCATCTCGCTGTGGCCCCGGGAAACCCGGGTCACCCGGAGCGGCATGGTGGTGGGCACCCCGGGCTACCTGGCGCCGGAACGACTGTCCGGCGGCGAAGCGACGGAAGCGACCGACCTGTTCTCGCTCGGTGCCACTCTCTACTTCGCCGTCGAGGGCGCCTCCCCCTTCGAGCGGGACACGCTCGACGCCTCCCTCATGGCGGCGCTGACCGCGGAACCCGCCGTACCGCAGCGGGCGAGCGACCCGCTGAGCCGCGTGATCATGGGGCTGCTGGCCAAGGATCCGACGGAGCGTATGCGGGTGGAGCGAGCGCGTGAGCTGCTCGCGGAGGCCGGGGGAACCGGGACCCCTCGTACGCCGCTGCCCGCGCTTCCCGGAACCGCCCGGGAGAGGACCGGATCCGGCGCCGATCCCGCCGCCGCGACCGGCTCCGGGAGCCCCTCGGCCGCCGCTCGCGGGTCGCTCGGCCGGCGAACGTCCGTACTGCTGACGCTCGTTGCCGTGCTGGTGGGGGCCGGCGGATTCGCGCTGGGCGCCGCCACGCACCCGGCGGAGAAGGCCGGGGTGAAGGGGCCGGAGGTCGGTACGAAGGTGGCCGCGAGCCCTTCCCCGACCGTGACCCGAAACGCGTACCCGTACGGACGGCAGGCGGGGCTGCGCGAGGAGCTCACACCGGGACAGTGCGTCGACGCCGACGGGAGGGACGGGAAGTTCAAGGAGCTGCCCAAGGTGAAGGTCGTCGACTGCTACGACGACAATCCCGACGGCCAGGTCATCACGACCGTCGCAGCCGACGGCACGCGGGCGGCGCGGGACGAGTGCACCCGGCGCACCGCCAGGCTGCGGGCGACCATGGCGGACCCGGTGCTGTACGTCCTCACGCCCGGGCCCGGGCAGAGCGAACCGCCGCCCTCGGCCTGCCTGCTCTTGCTGAGGAACGCCACCGCGGGCGGCCCGCTCGGCGACTTCCGCAAGTTCGGCAACGAGGTGTTCGTCACGCAGCTGGGCCCGGGGGACTGCGTCGACACGCGGAAGGACGAGGACGACACGTACACCAAGACCCTGGTGAACTGCGACGGACCGCACGACCAGCAGATGGTGGGCTGGACCCGGGCCTCGGGCGACGGCTCGGCGGACAGTGTCGACGCGGGAGACCTCTGCGACGAGAAGTACGGCGTCAACTGGGCCCGTGGCCAGGGACACGAGATGTGGGGCTGGTACTCCTCGGACGAGGAGTGGGACGCCGGGTTCCGGTGGGTGCTGTGCGGCGTGGGCCGGGAGGACGGGAAGAAACTCCCCGGCGGAACGCTGAAGTCGGCGTACTGACTACCAGCAGGATCACCGGCGCCATATTGCTACCCGACGTCCTTCACCGAGGTCGGCCCCAATTGCTTGGCACTGGCGTACTCCGGCATCGTCATGGGCTTGTCGAACAGGAAGAACGACTGGTTCGTGCCGACCGTGAATTCCATGTACACGCCCGTCATGGCATCGAAACCGTAGTAGGCGTTGCAGGTGGAACCCGACGAATACGTGCCGTCCATGCCGGGCTGCGCGAGGACTGCGACGCCGTTGGAGGAGGACTCCACCCTCTCCGTCGGAGTGAGCATCTTGCAGCGCGGCACCGGCAGGCCCTTCATGATGAAGTACCCGTACTCGCCCTTGGCGTTCTGGATGTAGACGTACGAGAGTTTGCCCCGCTTCCCCCACGTCCTGATCCACTGGTTGATCGCTTCGCGGGTCGGCGAGTACTCCATGCGGCCCGCCGGCTGCTGGGCCACGAGACGGTCGTAGTTGTCCTGCTTGGCCTTGTTCTCCTTGTCCTGGCCGGAGTCGCCGGTGCAGGACGTCAGGGCAAGGCCCACAACGAGCGCGACAACGGTGGCCAGGGCCATGCGTGCGAACTTCTTCATGCGGTGCTGCCCTCTTCCCGGGATGAGATGGGGATCAGTTGGTGCACGTCGTGCGCTCGGCGCCGGCATCCAGCCGGTACGGCAGATCCTTGTCGCGGAAGGGTGCGCGGTGCTCCTGGGCGGCCTTCGCGTTGTAGGTGTTGACCGACTCGATCCGCGTGGCCTTCAGCGCGGTGATCGACTGGTCGATCTGCGTCAGGCGAGTCTCCGAAGCGACCTCCCGCTCCTCCCGGAGCGCCTGGATCGTCCCTTCGGCGTTCTGCACGGCCGCGCACAGATCGAAGAACTCCTCGTACGTGGTCTGCCGGAACTCGCCCGAGCCGCCGGTGTTCTCGCGCTTGTCCGCCGCACCGCGGAACGGGGCGGTGATCCACTCCGCGCCGCCGAAGGCGAGCACCCCGATCACGTACAACACCGCCAGGCCGATGACCCCGCTGACGGCCCAGGCCGCCAACCGTGCACCCTCGCGTACCTGCCCCATGGTCATACCCCTTCACAGGCATCTCCGGCACACACCGCATCTGTGATGACGACCGGGCTTGCGCGTACCGAGGCTAGGAGGAGCGTCCGGGACCGGTCCCGCACGCTTGCAGGCTTTCCCTGCTCATCGGGTTCCCGATCACCCACCGGTCGGGGCACCTCGCCGCCGGGCCGGTGCGGTCGCCGTGCGACCGCCGTGCGACCGCCGACGGCACAACTCCGTTGTCGTTTAAAGGGACTTGGCTCCGCCGCCATTGCATGCGATCGATGTCGTCACCCGCAGCGGGCGGCACGAGCAGGCGCCGCGCATCACGCCTCGGGCCCTTGTCACCGACAGCTCCGCGGGAGTCCGTCCCGCCTGTGATCACGCCCCTCGTCCAACCGCTCCACGGGCACTGATCAACCGGTGACTCGATCCGGAAATGGAAGAAGTTTTCCGTTGACGAGTCTGCTACGCGCCCGACATGCCAATGCAACATCGGGGCCGTTAGCTGCCCCATCAACCGGCCGGCGCGACGCCGGTAGGGGCACCGCAAGAAGGAGCAGGACATGCCGGCCACGGACAGCGCGGACGCGGACAGAACCGCCACCCCGCCCGGGTACTCCCCCCGTCTCTACAACGAGGATCTCGCCCCCGCCACCGAACGCAAGTGGGGCGCCTTCAGCATCTTCAACGTCTGGACCTCGGACGTGCACAGTCTGTACGGCTACTTCCTGGCCGCCAGCCTGTTCCTCGTCGCGGGCAACACCTTCAAGTTCCTCATCGGCATCGGTGTGGGCTCGCTGATCATCTACTGGCTGATGACCCTCATCGGCAAGGCGGGCGTCAAGACCGGTGTCCCCTACCCGGTCCTCGCCCGCGCCTCGTTCGGCACCTTCGGCGCCAACGTCCCGGCTCTCGTACGGGCCGTGGTCGCCACCTTCTGGTACGGCGCCCAGACCAGCGCCGCCGCCGGCGCCATCGTGGCCTTCCTCGTCCGCTACGACGGACCCAAGCATCTGCACGAGACCACTCGGCTCTTCGACCACAGCGGCCTCGAAGTGCTGTGCTACCTCGGTGTGTGGGCCGCCCAGCTGCTCATCATCAGCAAGGGGATGGAAACGGTCCGTCGTTTCCAGGACTTCGCCGGCCCGGCGGTCTGGCTGATGATGCTGATCCTCGCGATCGCGCTGTCCGTGAAGGCCGGGGCGCTGTCCTTCTCCGTCGACATGCCGAGCGGCGACCTTGCCGCACTCGCCAAGAGCGCCACCGGGCTCGACGTCAGCCCGGGCTCACTCGCCGCGATCGCGGCGATAGCCGCCACCTGGGTGACCTACTTCGCCGCCCTGTTCCTCAACTTCGGTGACTTCGCACGCTTCGCCCCGGACGCGAAGGCCCTGAAGAAGGGCAACATCTGGGGCCTGCCCGTCAACCTGATCCTCTTCTCCCTCGTCGCCGCGATCACCACGGCCGCCGCCAGCAAGGTGTACGGGGAGGTCATCCTGGAACCGGCCAAGGTCTCCGCCAAGTTCGACAGCGCGGTCCTCGTCCTGCTCGCCGCCCTGACCTTCGCCGTGGCGACCCTCGGCATCAACGTCGTCGCCAACTTCGTCAGTCCCGCCTTCGACTTCGCCAACGTGGCCCCGAAGTACGTGACCTTCCGGCGGGGCGGCCTCATCGCCGCCGTCATCGCGCTGCTGCTCTACCCGCTCCACCCCTGGGACAACGCCCCCAGCTTCGTCAACGCCATCGGCTCGACGATGGGCCCCATCTTCGGTGTGATCGTCGTCGACTACTACCTCATCCGGAAGACACAGCTGAACGTGCCCGCTCTGTACGACGAAGGCGGGGAGTTCCGCTTCCAGGGCGGCTGGAACGTACGGGCGTTCGCCGCCGGGGTGGTGGGCGCCGTCTTCTCCAGCATCCTCCCCGTCTACGGACCGTCCGGATACGGGGCGACGCTGGGTCCGTACTCCTGGTTCATCGGAGTCGTCGTGGCCGGGGTGCTCTACTTCGCGTTCAGCGGAGGCAAGAGCCCCCTCACAGCGAGGACGGGGGCAACGGAAGCGCCGGAGGCGACCAAGGCATAGCAGTCAGCTTCTTCCAGCAACCCGAGTAGGGCGCCCGACCTGGGGTGATGCCGGTCAGGCGCCCTTTTCCCCGCCGCCGCCCCGGCTCGGCCACTGCCCGAGCCGGGTGGGGAGACCGGGCTCCTCCTGGGCCCGGTCCCAGATTCGCCAGAGAGGCTGTGCGCTCGCGAAGGCTGCCCGAACCGGATATCCGTACCAGCCGAGCCAAGCGCAGAGCCCGTTCCCGCACGCACTCTGCCCGCCGTTCCTCAAAGCCGTGCCCACAGCGTGCCCATAAGAGCGGACAACCATGGTCAACAGGGGCGCGGCCATGCCCGGGCAACGTCGCCAGCACAACGAATCCGTGCAGGTCAGCAGCCCTGCAGCCGCGCAAGCGCCGTCGCTTCCCAAGCTGAGAGCGCGAGTTCGATTCTCGTCACCCGCTCCACGATGAAACCCCAGGTCAGTGGCCTGGGGTTTGTTTGTTGTCTAGACCAATTTGAGGGTGGTGCGCCCTCGGCGTGCCCTAAGTCGATCTCAACGTGGCATCTCATGGGCGTTCGGCGGCCACTTTGGGTGACTCGACTCCCAGGCGCCTCAAACGGCGAAACGCATTTTGAGTTACCTGCGTCACCACCAAGGACTGCGCCTGCGAAGTCGCTTACGCAAAGCCGCAGTTCGCGGCAGTTACGTGCGGACCACGGCACGCCATGGCTGATCGGGAGCCGCGTTGTCAGTGGTGCTCATGAGGCTTCTTGATGTCCCCGACGGCAGGAGGCCGCGCATGGCCGGGTTCGAGATCAACAAGCGGGCCATCGAGAATATGCAGCGAGAGATCGCGAAGGAATTCGAGCGCGCGGCCCGCAAGCATCCCATCCGCGTCCCAGTCCAGGTGGATACCCCCAGAAATCCCGCCTGCTTCACCCGTGAACGCAGACATCGAGAAGGACCCACATCTCTCGCGTCTACTCGTGTGGCTTGACGATCCGGCTGCCCTCCAGCCAGGAGTGGCCGCCGACGTCTCGTCCTATGTCATCCGCCCGCCGCGCACACCGCCGGCATCGTGCGTCGTGTCCGCGCCGTAAGCACCCGGCGCGCTGCGGCTCAGGTGCGGCGGGCCTCGCACTCCGTCTTCGCCCGGACCGTGTCGATGACCGCCTGGACGGCCGTCACGAAGTTCTGGGGGTCGTCCAGGCCCACGAACCGTGGTGCGACCCGCGCGATGTTGGGGTATTTGTCGGACGGCAGCATGCGGTAGTCCGTCTCCCAGGCGTGCAGGTCGGCGTCCCTGAGCTCCGGGGACAGCGCGGCCAGGCTCGCGTCCATGGCGCTGTAGGCCAGCACCAGGTCGGCGAAGACCCGGTAGTAGCGGGCGGCTTCGGCGTCGTCGAGGCCGGCCCGGCGCATGCAGTCCAGTTTGCGTTCCACGGACCGGAACTCGTTTTCCCGTCGGGCGGTGCGCGCGGCGGCCAGGGCCCCGACCCGGGGATGGCGGAGAAACGCCTCGTGGGTGTGGATCGCGATCTGCATGAGGTCGTGAGCCCAGTCGTCCGTGGGCGGTGGGATGTTGGCCAGGGCCTCCTCGTGCAGGGCGTCGATGAGTGCCAGCAGCAGTTCGTCCTTGTTGCGGAAGTGCCGGTAGATCGCGGTCGGGTGGGCGGACAGCTCACGGCCGAGGGCCTGGAACGTCAGCTTCTCCATACCGGAGGAGTCCGCGACCCGGAACGCCGCCTGGACGATCAGCTCCTGGCTCAGGGTGCCTCGCGGCAGCCGGCTTCGGCTCGCCCTCTTGGTCGTCCTGGCACTGCTGTCGGTCATGCTTCCTTCCTCACGTCGATCGCTCCCATGATCGCGTATCCGGCCATGGCGTCAGCCGGCCACCGCCGAACCGTCCGCGCGCGGATCGGTGGCCGCCGCCAGGTGCGGTCGGCCGTCCCCGGGGACCCACCGGACCAACTGGCCGTGGCCCACCCCGTCGTCGTTCACGCCGAGCGACCGGACGGTGAAGCCCGCCCCCTCGATCGTGTGGACGCCGGCGGCAGGGACGTCCCGCTCGGTGCTGACGACGCCCGCGCCGGTCATCACCCCCGCCTCCATGGCTCCGAGGACCCAGCGTGGCACCGACACGGCGTGTTCGGGAGAGGAACCGGCGGCGAGATGCAGGGCCATGTGGGTGTGCACCTGGGGTTGCGCGCGTCCGCCCATGGCGCCGTGCGCGCCGACGAGTTTGCCTCCTTCGCGCACCAGAACCGGCATGAGCGTGTGCAGCGGCCGCTTCCCGCCGGCCAGCCCGTTCGGCGAGGCGGGGTCGAGGGAGAACGAGGCACCCCGGTTGTGCAGGACGATCCCGGTGCCGGGGTCGAGCACGGCGGCGCCGAAGCTGTGGAAGACGCTCTGGATCAGGGAGACCCAGGTGCCGTCCGCGTCGGCCACCACCACCGCGACGGTGTCACCGCTCGCCTTGCGCTGTGCGAGCAGGTCGACCGCCGTGCCCGACAGGGCGTGCTCGGCGACGCGCCGCGCGTACGCGTCGGACAGCAGGTGGTCGACGGGGGCGCTGCTCCACTCCGGGTCGGCGCAGTGGCGGTCACGGTCGCCGGCGGTCCAGGCGAGGACGGAGGCGACCACGCCGGCGTCGCGGCCCAGCGGGTCGAGCGGCCCGCGGACGGTGCGGGCCACGTCGAGTGCCTTGAGGCCCTGGAGGAAGTAGAGGCCCTGCGAATTCGCACCGGCCGACAGGTACTCGACACCGTCGTACTCCGCGGCGAGCGCCTGCGAGAGCTCCACGGTGTGCGCGGCGAAATCCTCCTCCGTCATCGCGGAGCCCCCAGCCGCGAGCAGTTTCACCAGGCTCGCGCCCACCTCTCCGCCGTACATCGCGGCGGGGCCTTCCGCGCCGATCAGGGCCAGGGAGCGGGCGAGGTGGGGCTGCCGCAGCGTCTGTCCGGCCGCGAGGACCTCGCCGTCGGCGAAGAACACGCCGCGCATGCCGGGATCGCGCGCCAAGTGGCTGCTCTCGCGGGCGAGATCGTGGGCCAGCCCGGAAGCCACGGGCACCCCCTCACGAGCGGCGGCCTCGGCGGGCGCGAGGGCCGCGGCGAGCGGACGGCTGCCCCAGGTCTCGGCGAGTACGCCCCACCCGGCGACCGCGCCGGGAACGGTCACCGGCAGGGCGCCGAGCACCGGCATCAGGTCGTACGACGCCGTCAGCGACGCCACGTCGACCGCGCGCGGGGAGCGGCCGCCGGCGTTGACGAAGCGGACGTCGCCGTCCCGGGTGCCCACCAGGGCCAGCAGATCGCCGCCGACCGAGCACTGGTTGGGGTACACCACCGTCAGCATGGCGGCGGCGGCGAGCGCCGCGTCGACCGCGTTGCCGCCACTACGCAGGACCTCGGCTGCCACCTCGCTCGCCGCGGCGTGGGGCGTCGCGACGGCCCATTCCCCGCCCCTCGCGGCGAGCTGACGTTCGGTGAGTGCGGACATCGTTCCCTTTCCGGGCCCCAAAGACATGAGCCCTTTCCGGGCCCAAGGGCATGAGTGCGCCGACGGGAGTGCGCCGACGGCCGCTTGCGGTGCGCCCTGTTAACTCCCGTGTTACCTGGGGCTTATTGACAGTCCGAGAGCGACGGGCCTAGCTTCCCTGTCATAGTCAACGTTATCGACTATGACACTGACTAAATCGCCGCGCAACAGCGAGAACTCGCAAAGGGGTTCGCACATGGCCAGGTCGCTCTCGTTCTCCCGTAGATCGGTGTCCGTGCTGGCCGGCGCCACCGCGGCGGCCGCCTTGGCCCTCGCCGGCTGCTCCGGCGGTTCCGGCGACACCGACGCCGCCGCGAAGCCGGCGTCGGTCAAGGTGCCCTCGGGTGCGCTCGTGAAGAGCGGCCAGATCACCTACTGCTCGGACATCAGCGCGCCCCCGCTGACGTACTACGACGCCGCGCAGAAACCGGTGGGAGCGGAGATCGAACTCGGCGGCGCGCTGGCCGCCGAGCTCGGGGTCAAGGCGAACTGGGCCAACACCAGCTTCAACGGGATCATCCCGGCGTTGCAGGCCAAGCAGTGCGACGCGATCATCAGCCAGCTCTACATCAAGCCGGAGCGGGAGAAGGTCGTCGACTTCGTCCCGTACATGTACGCCTCCAACACCCTGGTCGTGGCCGAGAAGAACGCCAAGGCGATCAAGAGCGCGGACGACCTGTGCGGCAAGAAGGCGGCCGGGCAGACCGGCACGACCGTCGTCCAGTACCTCACCGACCAGTCCAAGAAGTGCACGGCGGCCGGGAAGCCGAAGATCGACGTCCGCCAGTTCACCAAGGACAGCGACGCCCTCCAGCAGCTGCGCCTCGGACTGGTGGACTCCTACGGCACGACGCTGGAGACGGCCGCGTATGTGCTGAAGCAGCAGCCGGGCACCTTCAGCCTCGTCGGCGCCCCGTTCAACCGCATCAAGGTGGGAGCCGCGACCCGCAGGGACGACGCGGCCCTGCACGACGCGCTCA
Organism: Streptomyces sp. NRRL S-646; assembly: GCF_000720765.1. GTDB lineage: Bacteria > Actinomycetota > Actinomycetes > Streptomycetales > Streptomycetaceae > Streptomyces. The sequence goes on along the minus strand of NZ_JODC01000013.1, from coordinate 13,337 downwards.
CGAAGGCGCTGGCAGCCGTGAGCAAGAGCGGCACGTACGACGCGATCCTCAAGAAGTGGAACCTGTCCGGCGACGACATCGCCGACTGATGCCACGGCAGGCGCGCAGAGAGAAGACGACGTGACCCACGCAACCGTGCTCGCCGACGCAGGGCAGCCGGCCGGCTTCGACTGGCCGTTCTTCTGGCACTACCTGTTCTCGCCCTCCGGGGTGTTCCTCGACGGGCTCTGGCGCACCGTCTACATATCGGTGATCGCCCAACTGCTCGGTGTGCTCCTCGGGTTCGCCGTCGCCCTGGCCCAGCGCAGCCGCTTCGCCCCGCTGCGCTGGGGCGGCCGGACCTATGTCTGGCTGATCCGCGGCACGCCCCTGCTCGTCCAGCTCGTCCTCGTCTACAACGGCCTCGCCGCGGCGGGCATCTACCGCTTCGGCGACCTCCAGGTGGGCGGGCTCGTGTTCCTCGGCGTCGTGCAGGCGGCGATTCTGACACTCGCCGTGAACGAGGCCGCGTACATGGCGGAGATCTTCCGCGCGGCCCTCGACGCCATCGATCCCGGGCAGGCGGAGGCGGCGCAGGCGCTGGGCATGACCCCGGCGATGACCATGCGGGTCGTACTGCTGCCGCAGGCGATCCGGATCATCGTGCCGCCGCTGGGCAACGAGTTCAACCTGATGATGAAGTCGACCTCGCTGCTGTCGGTCATCGGCCTGCAGGAGATGTTCCTGAGCGCGCAGTCGATCAACTCGGCGACCTTCAAGACCTTCGAGATCTTCCTCGTCGTCGCCTGCTACTACCTCGCGCTGACGACGGTGTGGTCGTTCGTCCAGCGGTTCATCGAGCGCAAGCTCGCCGATCCCGGACAGACGATCGCCACGCCCTCGCTGCGGGAGCGGCTCGCCGGTGGCGGCCTGGGCCGCGGCACCGGCGGCAAGGACTCCACGCTCGTCGGCAAGGAGGCCCACTGACATGGAACCCATCACAACTCCGGCCGACGCGACCGCAGTGATGTCGGCGCGCGGGGTGGTCAAGCGCTTCGGCGACGTACGGGTGCTGAACGGCATCTCCATGGACGTCCGGGCCCGCGAGGTCGTGGTCATGGTGGGGCCGTCAGGGTCCGGCAAGACCACGTTCCTCCGCTGCCTCAACCACCTCGAACAAATCGACGAGGGCGAGATCCTCATCCATGGCCTCCCGGTCGGCTACCGGCCGCGGCGGTCCGGCTCCGATCAGCCGGTGTCCGCTCGGCCGGTGGAGGAGCGGCCGAAGGTGGTGGCCGAGCGCCGCCGCAACATCGGTTTCGTATTCCAGCGCTTCAACCTCTTTCCCCATCTGACCGCGCTCGACAACGTGGCCGTCGCGCCGATGAAGGTCCTCGGCATGCCGAAGGCCGAGGCCAGGGAGCAGTCGCAGGCGCTCCTGGCAAGGGTGGGCCTCGAACACAAGGCGTCGTCGCGGCCGTCGGCCCTGTCCGGCGGCCAGCAGCAGCGCGTCGCCATCGCCCGCGCCCTCGCCATGAAGCCGGAGTTGATGCTCTTCGACGAACCGACGAGCGCCCTCGACCCCGAGATGGTCGGCGAGGTCATCGCCGTGATGAAGGAACTCGTCGACGACGGCATGACGATGATCGTCGTCACACACGAGATGGGGTTCGCCCGCTCGGCCGCGGACCGGCTGGTCATGTTCGACCAGGGGGCCGTCCTGGAGGAAGGCCCCCCTGAGAAGCTCATGACCGACCCCGCCCACGAACGCACACGCGCCTTCCTGCGCCGTATCGACGAGGGCGACTGAGCAAGCGCGGCGCAGACACCGATCCCGGGTTCGCATCCCATCTCGGAAAGGGTGTGGGTCTGGGACGTGCTTTCGCCTTGCCATCCGTCAAGGAGGGCGTCGGACTCGCCGCGATGGAGGCACTCGCCGCGGTAGGTCCGCTGGTGGTACGCGATCTGCCCGTACTGCGCGAGGTGTTCGACAGCGCCGCCCGTTTCGCAGCCACCCACCAAGACCTGGCCGCTGGGCTCGGTGCCGCGCTCCCGGACGAGACGCTCGCGCGGCGGGCGTGGGGCCCCGCCGACTCACCGCTCGCCACACCTGAGCCACCGCCGCGGAACGCCACCCGGCGTTCTACGGCTCTCGGCCGAGGGGCCCCGAAGATCCCGGGCAGGACCTCACCGGGAGTTTGCCTACATCCGCAACGTCTCCTCAGCACCTGCTCCCTGGACGAGGCAGCCCATGCGCGGTTGTGCCGCCAGGAGCGTCGGCCTCTCCCCTTCCGAGGTCCGTGCCATCCGCGTGCCCGCAAGAGCGGAAAACAGCGGTCAATAACGGTGCGATCCGACCCTCACAACCACCTCAGAGGGAAGGTATCCACGCAGGCCAAAGCCGTGGAGCCCGCCCAAACACCGTCGCTTCCCAAGCTGAGAGCGCGAGTTCGATTCTCGTCGCCCGCTCTTCTTGAAGCCCCAGGTCAGCGATCTGGGGCCGTCTGAGTTCCCAGCCTCCCCTGGCCGGCACGACAGCGGCACCGCCTCGACGAATACCGCTCCAACGAATTGTCTGAGCGGCGCCCAGGTGGTCCTCGGTCCCGCAAGACGTAAGGACGGCAACCCGTGCGGATTCGCTTCGGCTCAGCTGCGGGTGCCGGACGGCCCCGAGCGGTCGAGTCTCACGAGGGCCTCCCGGGGCGGACCGTCAGATAGGTCCACTGGCTCCATACGCCACCGGTTTGTGCGCCCGTGGCCGGCGGCGTGTAGTAAGCGCGGATGCGGTAGTGGTCGTTGCTCACGAACAGCTTCAGAGCCCGGCCGTAGCCGTACCAGCCGTCGGAATACAAGGGCACGCAACTCTGCGAAGTCACCTGGTGCCAGGCCCCCGAGGAGTAGTGCTCGAGGTACACCGACGTGCAGCCGCCGGACTGATGGGGGGTGACCTGGACGTTGTACCCCATGTTGACCTCGGACTTGTAGAAGACCTGGTAGGTGGTGGCTCCGATGCGGGTGGTCCCCATTGGCCACTGCATCTGCGTCCGGACCGTCGGCGCGACGATCGCACTGGTGGTCACCGTGCGCGGCTCGTAGCGGTAGTCACCGGCGAAGGCCGCGCTGAAGACGGTGTTGCGGGTGATCTTGTAGTACGCGACGAGGTTCCCCTGCGCGTCGACCTTGCCGGTCTTGAGCTGCGTCCGCGACTTGCCCGCAGGTTGGTCGTACAGCGTCACGAGACGGGAGTTGTACGTCGTCCCCAGATGCGCGGTGACCTTGACCGTCGCGCCGGAGTGGTACGACCTCGCGTCGGTCGCCACACTCAGGCTCGGAGTGGCTCTGGACACCTGCACCTTCGCCGACGCCGCGACCGGGAGGTAGGACGTGCCACCGTCGTAGGTGAAGGCGTACGTGTTCGCGCCGCCGGCCTGCGGGGTGTCGTGGAAGGCGAAGCTGCCGTCGGCGGCGACGGGCACGGTGCCCACCGAGTAGCCGGAGGGGTGCGCCAAGTCGGTCTTGACGACGTGGACCGCGCCGGTCGTCACATGTGCATGCGGCCAGGTGAGTTGCCCGGTGACGGTCATCGGTGCGGCACGGTCGGCGGCGGAGGGAGCAGCCAGCGCCATGGTGGGCGCGTACTTCGCGACGGGGATGTCGAAGGTCTGGCTTGCCGGGGCGTAGTGGCCGCTTCCGGAGTAGTCGACGCGGAAGCTCAGTGAGCCGGTGAGGGGAGCGGTGCCGGCGACGTAGTAGGAGCCGAAGAAGTCGGCCGGCGTGACCCGGGTGGTTGTCGGGTCGGGGATGAGCGCGCCGTCCGGATCGGCGTCGTCGTAGCGCGTGATCCGGACGGTGCCCGGCATCATGGAGACTCCGTCGTTGAGACTGAGGGGCGAATCGAAGCCTGTTTGGAAGGAATAGGCCTCGCCGGGGGCGAGCGGAGTCGTGTTTGAGCGTCCGAGGAGCCTGACCCGCGCGGTTTCCGGGTTCCGAGCTGTCCGGAGCGTCGGTGTTCCCCCGGCGGCGTCCACGCCCACGGCGTAGAGCCGGCTTCCGTCCGGTGCCCAGGCAAGGCCGTGTGCGGCCAGGCGTACCGGCGTCTCGAACTCGTACTCGTTGTAGAAGCCCTCGCCCGTTTCCGGAAATGCCTCGAACGCGTAGTCGTTGCAGCCGCAGCCGGCCAGGGTGCCGTCCGCGGCCACGGCGACGGCTTTGGCGGCCACAGGCATGGCAAATCGCCCGTCCACCGCCAGATCCGAGGTGCGGTACCGATTGTCGCTCGCGCCCTTCCAGGACGAGACCGCCAAGTGCTGCCCGCCCGCCGTGACCGCGAAGTCGCTCAGGTCGGGGACGGGCAGCGCCTTCGCGGCCTGCCGGGTCAGCGCATCGCCCTCGGCCCGGTACGTGACGAAGGCGGAGGTGTCGCCCGTCTGCGCGGCGGCCGCGAGTACGCCGGAGGGCGTCGGGGTCGTCGCCAGCATGGGCGGTGCTGCCCAACTGCCGGAATCCTTCCGCAAAGTGACCGTACCGGCCCCGTCGACGGATCCGATGCCGCCGGCGCCCGCCGTGCCGTACCCGAACCAGAGAGTGCCCCCGGCGACGGCCAGCGAGTCCGGATGGGTGGCCGCGCCCGTGCCGTAACGAGCAGACTCCGTCAGGTTGTCCGTGCGGATCGCCGCGATCGCGTCCTGGTCCGGCAGAGCCGCGTACAGTGCGGATCCGTCGTCGGAGAGGGCAAGACCGGTGACCCCCGGCTCGCCACTGATCATCGTCGGGTTTCCGCCGTCGAGGTCGGTGACGAGAATGCCGTCGGTGCCGGAGCCGCCGCTGATGAACAGGTGTCCGTGCGGAGCATCGACCACCATGTGCGAGAAGTGCGCGATCGGCAGTGGTACATCCGACGCCGCGTACGAGTCGACCGCGGCGGGACCGATGACAGTCGTCAGTCCCAGGAACAGCGCTGCGGCGGTCGGCAGCGAGAAACGCGCCAGCTTCATGAAAGGCCCCCCACACAACCTTCACGATCAAGGGGCGCAACCTAGCACGGGAAGGTCGGGCGCCGCCCGGGTGGGGTGGAGATCACCGAGACCCGACCGCGCGTGGATTCGAGGCGGCGCGGGGTCTGGGACCGAGCCGGGACGGTTGCCGGTCTGCTCTCAGCGAGCGCCGTCTCCACAAGGCGCCTCGGCTCAGACCTTCTCCGCGCTCACGTGTGGATGCTCGGCAGTGAGCAGCCCGATGTCTTCCACATCGGAAGTCAGGATCGTCACCCGGCCGGGATGCTGCAGGGCGGTGGCACACAGCATGGCGTCAATGGCGTACTTGTGGCCATCTAGCCGTGCTGCGCGCAGCAAAGCGGCAGCGGATTGCGCGACGGCCTGGGTCACCGGCTCGACGCTCAGGCGGGGCAGGGTCCCCTTCAGGGCGGCGTCGTTGATCTTCGGGTGGATCACCTCTACCAGCACGGCGGCCGAGGTGATCACAGGCAGGTCCGCGTCACGAGCCGCCGTCAGCCACTCGTGGATTTCCCGATCACGCTGTACGGCCTTCGCCAGGCCCTCGCTGTCCAGGACCAGGGCACCACTCACGCGGCCGCCCCGGCATTCGAAGCGCCGCCGGTCAACCGGGCACGCTTGGCCGCCACGGCCTCGGGGTCGGCCGGGCCGTGCACCTTGTCGGAGTCCGCGATCAGCTCGTCCAGGTTGTCCCGCTCGATCTGCCGCTGGGCCGCCTTCTCCAGATACGCCGAGACGCCCCGCTTGCCGACCCGCTCACGGATCGCCTGCAGAGTTCCGGCTGTCAGCGTGACGGAGATACCACTGGTGGGGCCGTCGCCGGGCAGAAAGTCCACGTCGTCATCAGCCACACCCCAAGAGTGCTATTAAAAATGGCTATGCAGCCGCAACGCCCTTTCAAGCTATGGAGCCCGTGCGAGCGCCGTCGTTTCCCAAGCTGAGAGCGCGAGTTCGATTCTCGTCACCCGCTCCATGATGAAACCCCAGGTCAGTGGCCTGGGGTTTGTTTGTTGTCTAGTCCAATTCGAGGGTTGCGTGCCCTTCGCGTGCCCTACCTGGACCGGCCCTCGCGCTTCACGGTCGGCCCAACCAGCCGAAACGTCCTGCTGGAAGATTAGACGGACCGTCACGAAATGGCGCGACGGATGAAGGTGAGCGCGACTTGAGCATTATTTGAGCTCTACGGCAAAGCGGGTGAAGTTCGATGGCAAAGCGATCCCAAAGGACGTTGACCTTTCAAGTTTCGCCGCGCTAGCTTCCAGTCACGCCGCAAAAGACCAGGTCAGACCAGACCAACGCGGCGCAAGGCGGGGGCACAATCAAGGGCGATCGGCCGTGCCCGCCGAATTTTACAGCCGTATTTCGTACGGCTCACTTGACCCGTCGGGCGCCCCGGAAATCCGGGGAGCGTCGATAAATTCGGGGAATCGGGGATTTCCTTCATGTCCAAAATATCTGGCAGACGGCTGACCCTGGCCACTGCACTCAGTGTCGTCGCCGCATCGGCCGTGGTCGGCCTGGCAATAGCCGCACCGGCCCACGCCGTCTGCACGCAGAGCACCGCCGACTCGCCGGGTTGCGGCAGCACCAGCAGCCCGGCCCCCACCACAACGACGGACGACAAGCCCACGGACGGCGGGGCACTGCCCTCGAGCGGACCGACGATCACCGCGGCGCCCAGCCCGAGCACCCTGCCCCCCGTGTCCGGCGCCGCCACGGTCAAGGGCATCTTCACCCTGGGCAACGGCTCACCGCTGGCCGGCGCCACGGTGACCCTGACCCCGGTGGACGAAGCGCTGCCGGCGGACGGCAGCACCATAACGCCGACGACCGTGGGCACGGCGACCACGGCCGCGGACGGCAGCTGGTCGTTCACGCTGCCCTCGACCCTCCCGAGCAATCTGCAGACCTACGCGGACGACAACGGAGGCGTGCTCTCCCTGGAAGCGTCCTTCTACGGTCAGGCCCCGGACGGCACTGTGCTGACCGGTACCGACTACGTGGACGCGGGCGTGGCCACCGGTTCCGCGACCACGGAGGGCTCGGCCGCGGCCCGTGCCGAGGCGACGGACACCGTGGCGATCCACCCCGACACGGACGAGACGCAGGTGACTCCAGCGGACTCGACCCTGGTCGACACCGCGGACACCCCCTCCGACACGCCCATGAGCACCTGGCAGTCGGCGGACGGCACGTCGGCCACCACCTTCAATCCGAACGTGGTCGACGGCGTGGACTACAGCGCCGTGAAGCCGAAGATCGGCGTGCCGACCTGCGTGCCGAGCAAGCACGTCATCAAGCAGCACGACTACTACACATCCGTCGGTGAAGCGCACGCGTACTACGACACCACCGCCGCCTTCGAGTACAACAACACCCTGTCCAGCACCTGGGGCGTGGCAACCAGCGTCGACGGCGAGCACTGGTCCATCACCGGAAAGGTCTCGCGCAAGAGCAGCACCGGCCACGCCGTGGGCTTCGCGAACCAGGGGCCGCACTGGGCCAAGCGATTCCAGATTCCGGTCGAATACCAGGACGTCGACCATCAGCTCGCCTGCCCCAACCACAAGGTCACGCATTCGTACTCCATCCTCCCGGTCAAGTACGACATTCCTGCCGGGGGTGACACGGCGAGATACGGCGGCGATGTCCGCAACAAGGACGGAGTGGCGGCGTACCGGAACTCCAATCCGGCCTATCGTGCGGTTCTCGGAAAGAAGCAGTACGCGACCATCACCTCCGGAACCTCCATCACGATCGGCTACGCCGCCAAGGTGTTCGGAGTGACGATCAGCCTCGACACCGAGTACGGCACCTCGCACTTCCAGAAAATCACCGCGGGATCGGGTGGCGAGGAGCACGACATCTGGGGCGCCAAGGGCAAGATTTCGGGGAACCCCGGTGTCATCTACTCGTACTAGCGGCCGCGGCCGCGCCTGGGCGCTCGCCGTGACAGCGCTGCTGGCTTTCGCGACAGGTTGCGCGGGTGCCACCGGCACGGACCGGGTCACGGCGGGGACGGCGCTGCAGGCGGAGGGGCCGGGAACATCCGGTTCCCTCGGCTTCTCGAACGTGAAGGTCGGCGACGTCTACCGCATGGCCTTCCCCCTCACGAGGAACACGTCCAAACAAGCCGTCTCCGTCACCGGGGTCAAGCTCCTCAACGTCCCGGCGGGTGCCAAGGTGCTTGGTTACGCGGTCTACTCGGTGAAGGACACACCCGGCTACCGGCTGGGCTACCAGGAGACCACCCACCCCACCGCCGGCGACGTGGACCTCGACAAGTACCCGAACTACGCCGGGCATCCGTACACGATCAAGCCGGGGGTGCTCAGCGACAAATACGCGGTGGTGCGGCTCAAGGTCACCGCAAAGGTGACCAAGCCCATCACAGGCTGCGAGGCGGACTACACCCAGTCCGGGCAGTCCTACCGCCAGACCCTCACCTGCAAGTTCGGGCTCGACATGGCCTGAGCAAGGGTGACGGCACGGCGATCTCCCGCCTCGTACACCGCATGATCCATCGGTGGTGCCCTGTCCCGACTTCCTACGGGGCAGGGCATCGTCTCTTCAGCGCGACGGCCAGACGTCAGTCGGCGGATTCCAGCCGGAGCACCCCTAGGACGACGTACATATCGGCGTGCCGGTGGTCACCACCCGGCACCGCTCGACGGCGAATCCCGCTACCAGCCGCGCAAATGGACCGAGACCCTGGCCATCGACAAGTCCTCCGACGCCGCAGCCTTGGAGTACGCCCTGGACACGGCCCTCGAAGTGATTCCCCACCTGGTGCTGGAGGACCTGTGCGAGACACCGATCCTTCTGGCCGCCGGTCGTGTCGAACTGAGCACCCTGCGCCGGGAGTGTGCATCTGCAACGTGCCGTGTCAGCAGCGCCCCTCCCCCGGAGGGCCGGCACCGCAACGAACCATTGGATCCCTCGCATGGCATCGTTCCGTGGGCTCGTGCCCAAAGCGTGCCCATAAGACCGGACACCCGCGGTAAACAACGGTGCGAAGCCGACCCTCCGAACTGAACAGCCGAGGGGGTATACGCAGGTCAGAGGCCATGTGCGTATCCAAGCGCCGTCGCTTCCCAAGCTGAGAGCGCGAGTTCGATTCTCGTCACCCGCTCTTTTTGAAGCCCCAGGTCAGCGGCCTGGGGCTGGTGTTTGGCGGGAATTCTGCATCGGTTTCGACCCGGCAAGCGCAGGAAGAACGGGCACACAGAGGGCACAAGTGCTTGGCAGGTGCCGTGCACGCATCACCCACCCAAGTCGCCGTCGGTGGACTGAACTTGGGCACCGGGGAGCTCGCGGCACAGTCAGGTCAGGGACCGACGCACCATCGCGGGGCTTCCGTCAGGCTCTGCGCAACCGTCGCCCGGAGCAGCGTTCCCGCAGACGGTAGGTCACGACGGTCGGTCATGGACATGCTGTTAGGCTCCCGTCACGCGCATGGGGGGAGCGGCCGGGGGGCCGGGGGGAAGCGCCAAGGCGTTGCCGTACGTCCCGTCATGCCTTCTTCTTGCCTTTCAGGAGGAACGGTGGCTCGACTCGGCCGACGCCGACACAGACAGGCTCATGGTTCACGCTCAGCACGCCTCGGCACGTCGGCGACACGTACCGCCGCCGTCCTGGCGACGGCACTGAGTCTCGGCCTTCCGCTCGCTGCTGTACCGTCCTCGGCGGCAGCCGCTCCGCTGTCGGCAGCCGCGGCCGACGAGGTCGTGCTGCCTGCCGCCCCACGTGCCGTCCCCAGGGCCACGCAAATCCTCAACGCGGGGACCAGCGGATTCCTTTGGACCCAGGAGGGCGACGACCGGTTCCTGTGGACGGACTACGCCACCGGCACCACAACCGCACTGGAGAAGCGGCTGGACGTCCCGGTGCAGTACGACATCGACAGCGGCTACTTCCGTGAGGCCGCGTCCTTCCAGCCCGGCTACTACGGGGACGGGTCCGACACCGTCGCCCTCTACTCGGAGGAGGACTCCCAAGTCACCCTCCTCCAGGGCGCGGGCACTTCGGGCAGCACCGCCGTGGTGCCCGTGCCCAACCATCACACCTACCAGGGCACCTTCGGCAGCACCGTCCTCACCAGCACCAGCGGCGTCAGCGGAAACCCGAACGCCTACCAGCTGTGGCGCGTCCAGGACGGGGGCGGGGTCGCTGAGGCGCCCGTGACCGGGCTGCCGGAGGGCGCGTCCAACGTGGTGGTCGAGGACGGCGACGCCCGGTCCGTCATCCTCCGCTACAACACCGGCGACAGCGAGGAAAGCTGGGGCCACTGGGGCATCGTCGACCTCGCCACCGGCGCGCTCGGCGCGCTGCCCGACCGGGTCAACCCGGAGGACGGCTGGGAGGTGACCGGCTTCCGGCTGGGTGCCGACTCGGTGGTGCGGCTGCGCAGTGGGCGCGGCAAGGTGGACGTGTACGACCGCGACGACCTGTCCGCCGCGCCTCGTACCTTCGACACGGGCGCCCTGACCTACCAAGCCGCGTACGGGATCGTCGGCGACAAGCTGCTCGGTGTCGAACCGGTGTCGCCCGGCGACAACATGTACCGGGGCCAGCCGCTGTGGGCCCTCACGTCCGACGGCACGGACACCGACCTGACCAAGGTCATGGACCCGGCCGCCCATCAGATCGTCCAGGCGCCGGACGGCTCGGTCCTCGTGGCGGGCGCCGCGCAGTACGTCGAGCAGGGCGACCTCGACTGGGGCGTGTACCGAATCGCCCCGGCCGCCGACGGCTCGGTCACCCGCAGCCGCTTGACCGCCGTGCAGCCGATGCCCGCGCAGATCAACGGCCTCTCGCTCGGCAGCGGCATCCTCACCACGGCCGACAACAGCACTTTGTACGAACCCCAGACGATTCTCGGCGCCTATCGCAGCACCTGGCTCACTACCAGCGGCACGCCGAGCGCCGCCAGAACCACCGTGGACGGGCTGGTCAGCGGATGGGACGGCGACTGCTCCGCCGGCGCCACCCGCTGCATCCCGATGTTCGCCGACGGGACCGGCCACCACGGCCGCCGCGACGCCACCGAGTCCGGCCTGACCATGCTGCGCACCAACGGTGCCACCACCTGGGGCCCCACCCTCGACACGGGGGACGACAGCCCGCAGCTCAAAGACCTCTCCGGACGGTACGCGGTCGTCGACGGCGCCTCCTCCGGCACCCAGTACGTCAGCGAGTTCCCCGACGCCTCGGCGGGCAAGGTCCTGCAGAAGCGCGACCGGGTCGCCGCGGCCGTCTGGGGCAACACCCTGTGGAGCGGCGCGGCCACGGGAGGCAAGGTCACGGCCACCCGGCTCCCGTCCGGCACCGCCGTGGAGTCCTTCACCACCCGCAACGGCTGCACCCCGTCGGACCTCCAGGCCGTGGGCCGCTGGGTGTACTGGACCTGCGTGGACGCCTGGGGCGACGTCCAGGGCTCAGGTGTCTACGACCGTACGACCAAGCTCACCGCCACCGCCCCGGCCAGCAGGGTCCTCCTCGGAGACGGTTACCTCGTCCAACACGTCGGCGGCACCAACTCGGACAGCGGGCTGACGCTCATCGACCTGCACGGCGGTCTGCCGTCCAGCGGGTCCTACACCGACCTGCCGAGCCGCAAGCTCGTCAACTGGACCGAACTCGGCCGGTACGGAACCGGGGTCAGCGGGGTGCGCACCAGCTGGACCGTGGACCGCTTCGGCGGCGGTGTCGCCTATGCCGACGACGAGCAGCGCGTCCACCTCGTGAAGACCGGCGTTCCGGCGTCCGCACTGTCGGCCATCGACTCCACGGTCACCCCTGGGACCGCGAGCTGGTCCGGCACCTGGTGGCTGTCGAAGCCCGCCGCCTCCTGGAAGGTGATCGTCCGCCACAAGGCGTCCGGCGCCACCGTGCGTACCGTGTCCGGCTCCACCGCCCGCGGTCTGCTGACGGCCGCCTGGGACGGCAAGGACTCCGCGGGCCGCCTCGTCATCAACGGCACCTACACCTGGACACTCACCGCCCAACCCGCCGACGGCCAGGGCGCCGCCCTCAGCCTCTCCGGCAACCTCGCGGTGACGGCCGGAGCGGCGGCACCGCGCGACTACGCGGGCAACGACGGCGTCGGCGACGTCCTCACCCTCAACTCCTCCGGCACCCTCACCATCCAGCGCGGCACCGGCACGGGCACGCTGGGCAGCCCGGTCTCCGGTACCGGCTGGCCGACCACCGCGAAGTTCGTGCCGTTCGGCGACCTCAGCGGCGACCGGTGCAACGACGTCCTGGTCCGGCTGAGCAGCGGCGCTCTCCGCGCCTACCGCCCCTCCTGCGGCAAGGCGGCGACGCCCTCGACGCCGTACACCTCACTCGGCACCTCCGGCTGGGGCCAGTACGACGAGCTGACCGCGCCGGGTGACGTGAGCGGCGACGGTCGCCCGGACCTGATCGCCCGCAACGCCTCGACCGGCACGGTCTACCTGTACAAGGGCACCAGTACGGGCGAGCTGTCGGCGCGCGTGAAGCTGTACGACAACTGGAAGACGTACAAGAGGGTCGTCGGGGCCGGCGACCTGAACGGCGACGGCATCGGCGACCTCCTCGCCCAGGACACGTCGAACAACCTGTACCGGTACGACGGCACCGGCAGCGGCACTTTCAAGGCCCGCGTGAAGGTGTTCTCGAACTGGGGCGCTTCCTACAATGCGGTCGTCGGAGTCGGAGACATCACCGGCGACGGCAGGACGGACCTCGTCTCGCGCGACACCAGCGGCAACCTGTACCGCAACAGTGGGGACGGCAAGGGGTCGTTCGGCGGCCGTACGAAGATCGCGACGGGCTGGCAGGGGTATAGGGCCGTCGCATGAGGAACAGCGACGTGGTGTCGCCCGCTGCCGGACCCAGCTCCCTGGGCGCGGGCCCGGCAGTTCGCCCGCTCCGCGAACTGCCGGGCCTCCGCCTGCGGGGCAGGTTCCCCCGTCACGTGGCCGCCCGAGCGCCGTCGCTTCCCAAGCTGAGGGCGCGAGTTCGATTCTCGTCACCCGCTCCATGATGAAACCCCAGGTCAATGACCTGGGGTTTATTTGTTGTCCAGTGCTGTGACCGAGAAGGTTCACCGGGTTTGGGTCTCCCGTCAGCGCTGACGATCTCGGAGTATCGAAGGATGGGGAATCGGGGGGATCCGGCCGAGGCGTTTCGGGCGGAGGTGCGCGTTGAGTTCGCCTTCCTGGTCGAGGACGCCGGCTTTTCGGGCCCGGAGCAGACTGACAATGGGCTTCTCTTCCATAGCGTCGGCCTGGACGTGGAGGTCTGGTTCCTGGACGGGCACGAGCCCGTGGTGACGACGCTGGTTGCTCCGGTCGCATCGGA
>NZ_JODC01000012.1 GCF_000720765.1 Streptomyces sp. NRRL S-646 | reverse complement strand
CCCCCCCCCCGCCCACCCCACCCCCCGGGCGATACGCGTGCGAAGGAGCCCGCGATGAGCGACATGATCACCGCGGACCTGGTCGACCTCGACCTGTCCGCCGATACGAAGGAAGCGGCGGCGCGTGCCCTCGCCGAGCGCATGGTGGCCCTGGGCCGGGTGACCGACCTGGAGGGCTTCCTCGCCGACGTGGCCGCGCGCGAAGCACAGATGCCCACCGGCCTCGACGGCGGCATCGGCATCCCGCACTGCCGCAGCGAGCACGTCACCGAGCCGACGCTCGCCTTCGGGCGCAGCGCCGCCGGCATCGACTTCGGCGCGGCGGACGGCCCCGCCGACCTGATCTTTCTGATCGCGGCCCCCGCCGGCGCCGACGACGCCCACCTGACGATCCTGTCGTCGCTGGCCCGGCAGCTGATGAACGCCGAGTTCACCGACGCACTGCGCTCGGCGGGCGACGCGGCGGCCGCGGCCGCACTGATCCGCGGGGACGAGCCGGCCGCGGCCGGTTCCGAAGACTCCGCTGCGGCGTCGGGGGCGGCCTCCGCCGACGCCGCAGCGGGCAGCACGGCCCCGGCGTCGGGTGCGCGCGTCGAGGACGCGTCCGCCCCGGCGTCGGGCGCCCCCGCCGCGGACGAGCGCCCCTTCCGTATCGTCGCCGTCACCTCCTGTCCGACCGGCATCGCGCACACGTACATGGCGGCCGAGTCGCTGGAGAACGCGGGCCGAGAGGCAGGCGTCGAGGTAGTCGTCGAGACGCAGGGCTCGGCCGGTTTCACCCGGCTCGACCCGGCCGTCATCGCCGCGGCGGACGCCGTGATCTTCGCGCACGACGTGCCCGTACGGGAGAAGGAACGCTTCGCCGGCAAGCCGACCGTCGACGTCGGCGTGAAGGCGGGCATCAACCGGCCCGGCGAGCTGATCACCGAGGTGCGCGGCAAGGCCGAGCGCGGCGAGGTCACCGCGGGGGCCGCACCCGGCACCCCGGTCGAGCGCGCCGGTGAGTCCGGCGAGGGCTACGGCACCAAGCTGCGCAAGTGGCTGATGTCCGGAGTCAGCTACATGGTCCCGTTCGTCGCGGCCGGCGGTCTGCTGATCGCCCTCGGCTTCGCGGTCGGCGGCTACAAGATCAAGTCGGCGCCCTCGGTCATGGACCACTTCGTGTGGACGCAGACCGACAGCTGGGCCGCCCTGATGTTCCAGATCGGCGCAGTGGCCTTCGGCTTCCTGGTCCCGGTCCTGGCGGGCTACATCGCCTACGGCATGGCGGACCGGCCAGGTCTCGTCCCCGGCTTCGTGGGCGGCATGATCGCCTCCACGATCAACGCGGGCTTCCTCGGCGGCCTGGTCGCCGGTCTGCTCGCCGGCGGCGTGGTGATGGCGATCCAGAAGATCAACATCCCGGCGGTGCTGCGCGGCATCATGCCGGTGGTGGTGATCCCGCTGATCTCCTCGGCGATCGTCGGGTTCCTGATGTTCGTCGTGGTCGGAAAGCCCATCGCCTCCGCCCAGAAGGGCATGACCGACTGGCTGAACGGTCTCTCCGGCTCCAACGCCATCCTGCTCGGCCTGCTGCTCGGCCTGATGATGTGCTTCGACCTCGGCGGCCCCGTCAACAAGGTCGCGTACACCTTCGCCACCGCCGGGATCGCGGTCTCCAACCCGAGCGACTCCGCGATGAAGATCATGGCCGCGGTGATGGCCGCCGGCATGGTCCCGCCGCTCGCGATGGCGCTGGCCACCACGGTCCGCGGGAAGCTCTTCACCGAGACCGAGCGCGAGAACGGCAAGGCCGCCTGGGTGCTGGGCGCCTCCTTCATCTCCGAGGGCGCGATCCCGTTCGCCGCGGCCGACCCGCTGCGCGTCATCCCCTCCTCGATGGTGGGCGGCGCGATCACCGGCGCCCTGTCGATGGCCTTCGGCGCCACTCTGCGCGCTCCGCACGGCGGCATCTTCGTGGTCCCGCTGATCGGCAACGCCCTCCTCTACCTGATCGCCATCGCGGTCGGCGTGTGCGTCACCACCGCGCTGGTGGTCTTCCTGAAGGGCATGCGCAAGCCGGCATCCGGGACCGTGAGCCCCGGCACGGCGGACGACACGTCGACGGCGACGGCGACTGCGAAGCAGCCAGTCGCGGCGTAACCGCCGGGTGCGCATGTCGCTTTGGTGGGATACATCACGGTCCGGGACCAAAGTCCCGGACCGTGGTGTCTACTGGGGCGCATGCCCGATGAGCACGTCTCGATCCTCCAGTCGCTGGGCCTGGCCGTCCTTGCCCTGGCCGCCGTCGTCTGGGTGCTCGGCCTGGTCGGCCTGGTGCGCCGCGGCCGTTCCGGGGCCGGTCTGTGGCTGACCTGCCGCACCCTGTGGTTCACCGGCCGCACCCCGCTGCGCGCCTTCCCGCACCAGCGGCTGGCCCCTCCCCATCGGGAGTCCGTCGATCTGACCCCGGCGGAGCGGGACGCGTTCGCGGGCCTGGTACGACAGCTGAGCGGCAGGCGCTGAGCGCTTCGCTGGTTGTCCCGAGGTGCGGCTTTGCCGCGGGGGCTATGACGTCGACCGTCTGCGACACCGTCGTGGCTGGTCGCGCCCACGCGGCGGAGCCGCACATCGACACAGCCCCGCGCCCCTGAAGGGGCGCTGCCGAGCCGCAGCGGACCTCGCCGACCGGCACTGTCGGCTCCAGGGCTCAGGAGACCTGAGCCGCCCGCCGCTCCATCGCATCCCGGGCCGCGTCCTCGCTGACGTACACCTCGCACATGTGCCGCCCGTCGGGCGTCGCCGTGTGCTCGACCTCCCAGAGGGAGATCTCCGCGCCGTCACGCAGCAGGAACGCGTGCTCGTAGAGCGAGAAGCACAGCCCCGCGCGGCCCGCCCGGCACGGGCGTCCGAAGGCCTGCGTTATCTGGTGCGCGAACGCCGTAGCGAGCAGCGCGGCCGTCTCCGCGCCCGGCCGGTCCGGGTTCTCCGCGCGGCGCAGCAGCCGACGCGCATGATCCGCGGAATCGTCCGGCACATACGCGTGCCGCGGCGCGGGGATCGGCGAGAGCTGCACCGTCACCGGAAGCTCGAAGTCCGGTGCGTCCGGCGACAGCGGCAGCCGCGCGGTGGCCGCACGCAGCTCCTCCTCGTCGACATACACCTCGTGCTGCGCCGCGCTGCCCGGCGCGGTGTTGTGCACGAGCTCCCACAGCGTGAGCGCCGAGCCGTCGGCGAGCAGCCAGGTGTGCCGGTACGTCTCACGGTGCAGCCCCGCGCTGTGGTGCGCGGAGTGCAGCGAACTGTCGTGCGCCAGTGCGCAGTCCAGCCGCTGTATCGTCTCGTCCGGCAGCTCGAAGGAGTTCAGGGCACGGCCGAGGAGCCGCTCGAGATGCTCCTCCGGAGACTCGGGCGACTCGGCTGGTTCGTACGCTGCCGTCTCGTACGGAACGCTCAAGGTTTCTCCCGGCGTTGCTGCATGTCACCTTGTGGGTGCATACCGTAGCCCCTCGGTCGGACATCATGTCCGGGAACCGAGAAAACGTACGCACAGAAAACGCGCGGGCCGTGTGAGAAGTTCCCACACGGCCCGACGATCTGTCAGAAGTTGTTGCTCAGACGGCGATTACGCGGCGCTCCCCGCCATCCACTCGCTCCACGACATGTTCCAGCCGTTGAGCCCGTTGTCGGGGGAGACCGTCTTGTCCGGGGAGTTCTTGACGATCACGACGTCGCCGATGAGCGAGTTGTCGTAGAACCACTTGGCGTTCGTGGCGCCCTCCGCGCCCTGCACGTCGGCGAGCCCGACGCAGCCGTGGCTGGTGCCCTGGCGACCGAAGGGCGGATTGCCCCTGTTGTACCAGTAGTTGCCGTGAATGAAGGTGCCGGAGGACGTCAGGCGCATCGCGTGCGGCACGTCCGGGATGTCGTACTCGCCGCCGAGGCCCACCGTCTGGCTGTTCATGCGCGTCTGCACGAACTTCTCGGAGATCACCATCTGCCCGTTGTACGTCGTGTGCTCCGGGCTGCCCGAGGAGATCGGCACCGACTTGAGCGTCCTGCCGTCCCGCACGACCGTCATGGTCTGCGTGTTCACATCCACGGTGGAGACCTGCGAGCGCCCAATGGTGAAGGTGACGGTCTTCCTCTGCACCCCGTAGACGCCGTTCGCGCCCTCGACGCCGTCCAGGTCGATCTTCATCGTGACCTTGGAGCCGGCCTTCCAGTACTCCTCGGGCCGGAAGTCGAGCCGCTGCGCCCCGAACCAGTGCCCGACCACCTTCTGCCCGCTGCTCGACGTGACCGTGATGTGCGACTGCACGGCCTTCTTGTCGCTGATCACCTTGTCGAAGTCGAACGACACCGGCATGCCCACGCCGACCGTCGTCCCGTTGTCCGGCGTGTACGTCCCGATGAAGCTGTTGGCCGAAGTGACCGTGGTGAAGATGGAGTTGGCGGCTGCCGTACGGCCGTTCCCGTCCTTCGCGGTGGCCGAGATCTGGTACTTCGTCCCGCGCTCCAGCTGCTCCTTGGGCTTCCAGACCCCGCCGTCAGCGGATATCGACCCCGCAACGGACTGTCCCGACCCGGCCACCGTCATCTTCACGTCGGTCAGCCTGCCGTCGCTGACCTTCACGCCGGTCGTGTTGATCGACGCGGCGGTCGAGCCGTCCTTCGCCGAGATGACGATCTTCGCCGTCGACGTCCCGGCCGAGCTCTTGCCGCCCTTGCTGTCGCTCGACGAGCCCGAGGAGTTGGCGTTGGCGTCGCCACCGCAGGCGGTCAGGGTGAGGGCGCCGACCATCAGGGCGGCACAGGCCCCCAGTACGCGTACGCGCCGCGCGGCAATGTCCGGCGTTGTCACGGGCTGCTCCAGGTTCGTGTGATGTGCGTTGTCCGTTCCAGTGCGTGTGAAAGGAGGGAATCGGCGGACCGTGAGGTTCCCTCCGTCCGCGATGAACGCGATCACGTGACAGAACCGGGACAATCGCGTGCGAACGCAGCCTTGTTGTTACCGACCTCCGTACAACTCCTCGTACGAGGGCCATACTCCGCCGGGCCCCTCCACCGGCTCGGCGGCGCGCACGGCCCGCACGATCGCCCGCGTCACCAGGTCCGCGCCCGCCGCGAGGATCTCGTTCAGCGCGAGGGGGTGCCCGGCGTCGAGCGGGCGTGCTCCGGTCGCCAGCGCGAACACCGTGTCCCCGTCGTTGAGCAGGTGCACCGGCCGCACGGCGCGCGCGATGCCGTCGTGCGCCGTACCGGCGAGCTTCTGCGCCTGCGCCTTCGACAGGTCCGCGTCGGTGGCGACCACGGCGAGCGTGGTGTTCAGCGGGGGGAGGGCGTTCTTCGCAGCGCTCTCGGCGAGGCGGCCGCGCGCGGCCTCGTGGACGTGCGGCTCGGGGTGGTTCACCCGCCCCTGGAACAACTCCCCGTACAGGACGCCCGTTTCCGGATCCGTCGCCGATCCCGCCGCGTTGGCCACCACCAGGGCAGCCACCGTGATCCCCGAGCCGAGCACCGTGCTCGCGGTGCCCACCCCGCCCTTCATCGGCCCCACGGCCGCGCCCGTGCCGGCGCCCACGCACCCTTCCTGCACCGGTGCCCCGGCCTCGCTCGCCGCGGCCGCCTCGACCGCCGCCCGGCCGGTGGCGGCATCGGGCCTGGCCCGGAAGTCGCCGCCCCGCCCGAGGTCGAAGACGCAGGCCGCGGGAACCACCGGCACCACGTGCGCAGGGTCCACGCCCACACGCACCCCGCGCCCCTTCTCCTCCAGCCAGGCCATCACCCCCGACGCCGCGTCGAGCCCGTACGCGCTGCCCCCGGTCAGCACGATCGCCTCGACCTTCTGCACGAGGTTGCGCGGGTCCAGCGCGTCGGTCTCCTTGGTGCCGGGACCGCCGCCGCGCACGTCCACGGCGGCGACGGCGCCGCCTTCCGGGGCGAGGACGACCGTGGTGCCGGTGAGCCAGCCGCCGCCGGTGCGCGTCGCGTGTCCCACCCGCACTCCGGTGACGTCCGTCAATGCGTCAACTGTCATGGAGCCAGTCTCGCCCGGCCCGGCACGACAGCACCCGGTCAGCCCGCCGGACTCGTCGCACGTTCCCCGCTCGATCCGCTCGCCCCACGCTCCCCGGCGCCCCTGCGCGCCGTCAGCGTCACCCCGCCCGCCACCGCAAGCGCCGACACGAGGCCCGCAGCGAACACCGCCCAGTCGCCCAGGAAGGTGCAGACGATCACGAGCAACGCCGTCGTCGGCAGCACCAGTTGCTGGGCGATGCCCACCTTGTAGTAACGGGAGTGCAGTGCCCACACGGTGAGCAGATACAACGCCGTCGGCAGGGTCACCGCCGCCGATGCCTCCAGCGTGGAGATGTGTGCCTTGCCGACCGCCTGCTCCACGGCCACCTCCAGGCCCGCCCCGACCGCGGCCGCCGAGGCGAAGATCAGGTAGTGGCCGTAACCCCACAGGAAAGCCTGCCGGTTGGTGCGCAGATGACCGTGGATCGGCACCGCGAAGTAGATCCACCAGGCGGCGAAGATGATCAGCAGCCCGCCCGCCGAGATGGGCAGCAGCTCGCCCAGCGCGTCGTTCTCGTCGATGCCCGACTTCACCGCGACGGTGGCCGCCGCGATGGTCTCGCCGAGCACGATGATCGTGAACAGCCCGTACCGCTCGGAGATGTGGTGCGGATGCCAGGACGTGGGGTGGTCCTTCTCCGCGTACGGAGGCACGCACATCTCCAGGATCGCCATCACCAGGAAGACCCACGGTCGGCCGCCCTCCGGCAGCACCACCAGCCCCAGCCAGCCGACCATGCACAGCGACACACCCGCGGCGTAGCGCCGCCCCATGGTCCGCTCGGCGCCCTCGGTCGACCGCGCCGCGCGCAGCCACTGCGCCGTCATGGCGACCCGCATGATCACATAGCCCAGCCAGACGACCAGGAACTCGTGCTCCTCGAACGCCCGCGAGATCCCGGCCGCCAACACCAGCACCCCGGCGATCTGGACCAGGGTGACGACCCGGTAGAGCACGTCGTCGTTGTCGTACGCCGAGGCGAACCAGGTGAAGTTCATCCACGCCCACCAGATGGCGAAGAACACCATCCCGTAGTTGATGATCCCCTCGCCCGCGTGCCCCTCGGTGATGGCGTGCACCAGCTCGACGCCCGCCTGGGCGACGGCCACGACGAAGCAAAGGTCGAAGAAGAGCTCGAGCGGGGAGGCGACGCGGTGCGCCTCCCCGCGGCCCCGGGCCGCGAGCCTGCGCAGTGGTCGGCGGTTCGCCGGTGTGCCGGAGGACGCGGGCGGCGGAGTCGAGCTGGTCGTCATGGGACCAAGCACAGCAGATAACCGGTGGGAATTCCTCGGCAGGAGGCGCGGACCTGCCCGCACGGCGCACGGCCCGAAGGCCGGGTGGACCGCCGGCACGACCCGGCCGTCGCGCACCCCCGGGGCCGTACCCTGGACGCATGACCTCCGCCCCCGCCCCCGAGCCGCGCGCCCCGAAGCCCGCGCTGATCTTCGACGACCCGTTGGACCAGCAGTCCTCGGACGACACCGACCGCGGCTGGGGCGAGCGGCCGGGCTCCGACGGCGACTCCGCGGCCGACCTGAAGCGCTTCCTCGACGAGAAGCCGCCCCACCACCTCTGAGCCGCGCGGACCGCTGCCGCTACCGCTCGTCGCGCCCGGCCGCACGCTGGGCGACCAGCTCGTCGCGGATCTCCTTCAGCACCTCCAGTTCGGTCACCTCGATCACCTCGTGCGTGCCCTCCCGCGCCTTGCGGCGGGCCTCCACGCGGGCGAGGTACTTCGCCATGGGCAGCACCATCAGGAAGTAGACGACGGCTGCCGTGATCACGAAGCTGAGGGTGGCGCCGAGGACCGAGCCCCACATGAGCTGGATCCCGTGGTTGCCCGGGCACGACTCGCTCAGACACGACTTGTAGTTGTCGAGGTTCGTGGTGCCGATCGCCCCGACCAGCGGATTGATGAGCCCCTTCACCACCGAGCTCACGATGTTGGTGAACGCGGCGCCGATGACCACCGCCACCGCCAGATCGACGACGTTCCCGCGCATCAGGAAGGCCTTGAAGCCCTGCCAGATGTTCGGTTCCTTCTTCTCGCTCACCTCGGGTCCTCTTCTCGCACGCACAGGTTGGGGAACAAACAGTTCCGCAACCTACGGCACCGCGGGACCGCCCTGCCCGTTCGGGTGGCCCGACCGACGGACTCGACAGGAATCCGCGCAGGATGCGCACATCGTGGATCAGCACACCGTCACCGCCAGCCGTGCCGTCGCGCTCGCGCCGGCGAGGTGCGCCGCGGTGGCACGAGGAACCGAGAGCACGACCAGCGCCCCGCGGTCGGCCCCGTTGTCCAGGGGCTCCGGCACCTCGGTCACCCGAGCCCCGCGCGCGACCACGCGGGCGTCGCCACCCGTCGCGGTCTCCTGGGCGGCGACGACGTCCACCCGGTCGCCGGGCCGCAGCAGCCGGACCGTGGCCCCGTCGGCGATCCGCACCGGCGCGGCCACCATCTCGACGGCGCGGTGCTTGCGTACGGGATCCGCCACCGGATGCCCGCGCGCCGGGTCGGTGGCCCGTGGCCCCGCCGCCACCAGCGCGGCCGCGGTCACGGCGAGGCCCGCGGCCACGGCACGCCTCCGGTGCCGTACGAGCCGCCGTAGCTGATACCGCCCGCCGCGCACCCGCACGGGAGCGAAGTGCGGGACCTCGCAGGTGGCGGGGGCGTCGTCGCCTGGCGGGCGCGGGGCGGAAGGGGAGGGGAAGAAGAGCGGGGGAGGGAGGGACATGCGGATCACCACCTGCGTCGAGGAATCGGCGTGCAGGCCCACGATGAGGCCTCGCGACGATCTCTGCCGACGCCGGTGGACTACCGACGGGTTGTGGACAACTCCCTCACCGGAACGGGGAGTTCCGGAGTGCACGAGTCCTGGAGTCCCGAGCCCTTGAGGCTCCTCCCCGGCACCCCGTCACTGCAGCTCGAACCCCGGATCCATCCCGCCCAGCGCCTTCGTGCACAGGCAGTCCCGGTCCTCGTTCGCGGGCAGGGCGGCCACCGCGTCGAACAGCACGCCCCGCAGCCGGTCCACATTCGCCGCGAACACCCGCAGCACCTCGTCGTGCGAGACGCCCTCACCGGTCTCGGCGCCCGCGTCGAGGTCGGTGACCAGCGTCATCGTCGAGTAGCACAGCTCCAGTTCACGGGCGAGCGCCGCCTCGGGATGGCCCGTCATGCCGACCACCGACCAGCCCTGCGCCTGGTGCCACAACGATTCTGCGCGGGTCGAGAAGCGCGGCCCCTCGACCACGACCAGGGTGCCGCCGTCCACCGGCTCCCAGTCCCGGCCGCGCGCGGCCTTCAGAGCGGCAGCCCGTCCGACGGGGCAGTAGGGATCGGCCAGGGAGACGTGCACCACGTTCGGGATGTTGCCGCCGGGCAGCGGCAGCCCGTCGAAGTACGTCCCCACCCGGGACTTCGTACGGTCGACCAGCTGGTCCGGCACGAGCAGCGTGCCCGGCCCGTACTCGGGGCGCAGACCCCCCACCGCGCACGGGCCGAGCACCTGGCGTACGCCGAGCGACCGCAGCGCCCACAGGTTGGCCCGGTAGTTGATCCGGTGCGGCGGCAGGTGGTGGCCGCGTCCGTGGCGGGGCAGGAAGGCGACCCGCCGGCCGGCGATCTCACCGAGGAAGAGGGAGTCACTGGGCGGCCCGTAAGGGGTGTCCACCTGGACCTCGGTCACGTCGTCGAGGAACGAGTAGAAGCCCGAGCCGCCGATTACACCGATCTCTGCGTTCGCCATGGCGGCACAGTATCCGGCCCCGGCGGCGTGCCGAGAGGGGGATCCGGATACGACGAGAACCCTGCCGTCGTACGACGACAGGGTCCCGTGAGCGAGTCCGGAGCGTCCTAGGCGGCGGAGCTGCTGCTGGACGAGGTGCCGGTGCTCGACGGCTTCGAGTCCGAGGACGACGAAGACGGGGCCGACGACGAGGTGGACGTCGACGACTTCGACGACGACGCCGGTGAGCTGCTCGAAGAGGAGCCGCGGCTGTCGTTCCGGTAGAAACCGGAGCCCTTGAAGACAATGCCGACCGCGGAGAACACCTTCTTCAGGCGGCCACCGCAGTTGGGGCAGTCGGTGAGGGCGTCGTCGGTGAACTTCTGCACCGCCTCGAGGCCCTCGCCGCACTCGGTGCACTGGTACTGGTAGGTGGGCACTGTCTTCCTCCTGGCACTCTCACTCAATGAGTGCTAACGAGCGTCCATAGTGACGTATTCCTGAGGATCAGTCCACCGTCACCGGCACGCGGTGACCGACGCCACGTGCGACGGTCAGGCTGCGGGGGCGTGCCGCGAGCCGTGACCGAAGGGCCACGAGGGTCGTCAGCGCCAGTACGGTACCGGCCGTCGGCACCAGGAATCCGGCCCCTCCCCAGAAGCGGTCCTCCAGCTGTCCGGCGACCGTGACGGCCGCGGCCTGGCCGAGCGCCACCGCGCCGGTCAGCCAGGTGAAGGCCTCGGTGCGGGCGCCGGCCGGGACCAGGCCCTCGACCAGCGTGTAGCCGGTGATCAGCGCGGGCGCGATGCACATGCCGACGAGCAGGCCGAGGCCGGCCAGCAGGAGCACCGAGTGCGCGGCCCACAGGCCGCAGGCCGCCAGCGCGAGGGCGCCGTACCCGACGACGAGGCGCCGCTGCGGGGCCACCTTCCAGGCGACGGCGCCGCAGACGATGCCGGAGAGCATGTTGCCCGCCGCGAAGACGCCGTAGAGGACGCCGTTCAGTCCGGGCTCGCCGATCGACTCGGTGAACGCGGCCAGCGAGACCTGCATGCCGCCGAAGACGGAGCCGATGCCCAGGAAGGCCACGATCAGAACGCGCACACCGGGGACGCGCAGAGCGGAACCGTGCTCCACGCGCGCGTGCCCGGCGGCGGTGACCGCGGGCTGCGTGCTCTTCTGTGCCGCGAACAGCAGACCGCCGACGAGCGTCAGCGAGGCCTCGGTCACCAGGCCGGCGGCCGGGGTGACGGCGGTGCACAGGGCGGTGGCAAGGAGCGGGCCGAAGACGAAGGTCAGCTCGTCCGTGACGGACTCGAAGGCGGCCGCGGTGGTCATCAGGGGCGAGCCCTGGAGCTTCACGCCCCAGCGGGCGCGGACCATGGGACCGACCTGCGGTACCGAGGCGCCCGTCGGCACGGCCGCCGCGAACAGAGCCCACAGGGGCGCGTGGGCCAGCGCGAGTGCGGTGAGGGTCAGGCCCGACAGGGAGTGCAGCAGAACGCCGGGGATCAGCACGGTGCGCTGCCCGTAGCGGTCGGCGAGACGGCCGCTGTAGGGCGCGAACAGGGCCATGGAGACGCCGGTGACGGCAGCCGCGGCGCCCGCTGCGCCGTAGGAGCCGGTGGTGTGCTGCACGAGCAGCACGATGGAGATGGTGAGCATCGCGAACGGCTGGCGTGCCGCGAAGCCGGGGAGCAGGAACGTCCAGACGCCGCGGGTGCGCAGCAGCTGTCCGTAGCCCGGGCGGGAGGTGACCGTGGATGCCACGGCCCGTGCCTTTCTGCCGCCTGGTAGCGCGGCCCCCTTTTGCGGGCGGCGCCGAGAGCTGTCCTCTTGCGCGGATCTGCGGTAGATACCGGCGGTCCACTGCTCAGGGACGTCCCGGCCGCCATACGGTCGCGCCAGCACTGCGTCAGGCAGAGTTGGTTCGATCTGGGTGCGCCTTCATCGTACAGGGATCAAAGGCTGATGTGCCTGTGAATACGAGCACCATGCGGGCGTTCACCTGCGATTACCCATGGTGTGAATCGTATGAAACACGCCGTTAACGGCCGGCTCCGGCTTCCGCCCCGTTCGTCCCGAGCCATCCGGCCAGCTTGCCGCCGTGCCCGACCGAGCGCAGCCGCCGCTCCGCCGCGTCCCGCACCGGGTCCGTGGCGACGACGAGCAGTTCGTCGCCGCGCCGCAGCACCGTCGTGGGCAGGGGGACAAACGATTTTCCTTCGCGTACGACGAGGGTGACGGCGGCGCCGGCCGGCAGGCGCAGCTCGGCCACCTCGACGCCGTGCATCTTCGACCCCTCGGGGATCGCGACGGACAGCAGATGCCCGCGCAGCCGCTCCAGCGGGGCGGACTCGATGCCGAGGTCGGCGGCCTCGGCGTCCTCGCCCAGGTGCAGCTTGCGGGCGAGCCAGGGCAGCGTCGGCCCCTGGACCAGGGTGTAGACGACGACCAGTACGAAGACGATGTTGAAGATGCGGCGGCTGGCGTCGACGCCCTGCACCATAGGGATCGTCGCCAGGATGATGGGGACCGCGCCGCGCAGCCCGGCCCAGGACATCAGGGTCTGTTCCTGCCACGGCACCCGGAAGGGCACCAGGCACAGCATCACGCTCAGCGGGCGCGCCACCATGGTCAGCGCCAGGCCGATGACGAGCGCGGGCACCACGTCGTCCCCGAGCTCGTGCGGGGTGACCAGCAGGCCGAGCAGGACGAACATGCCGATCTGGGCGATCCAGCCGAGTCCGTCGGCGAAGCCGC
The DNA here is from genome assembly GCF_000720765.1 of Streptomyces sp. NRRL S-646. Lineage (GTDB taxonomy): Bacteria > Actinomycetota > Actinomycetes > Streptomycetales > Streptomycetaceae > Streptomyces. Next base: position 227,198 of record NZ_JODC01000012.1, on the reverse strand, counting down.
GGGTGGCGGGCCAGTGGGGCAGTTTCGCGTTGCCCATCATCATCGAGGCGAGGTAGACGCCCAGGAAGCCGCTGCCGTGCGCCAGTGCGCCGCCCGCGTAGGCGGTGACGGCGATCGCCATCACGGCGATCGGGTAGAGGCCCGAGGCGGGCAGCGCCACGTGCCGAAGGCCCCAGGTGCCGAGCCAGCCCACCGCGAGGCCGATGGCCGCGCCGATGGCGAGCTCCAGAGCTATCTCGCCCAGCAGCACGTACCAGTGGTCGACCGGGCCGGCCGTGGAGAAGGCGACCACCAGGATGACGACCGGGGCGTCATTGAAGCCGGACTCGGCCTCCAGCGTGCCCGTCACGCGCGCGGGGAGGGGGATCTTCCGCAGCACCGAGAAGACCGCCGCCGCGTCCGTGGAGGAGACCACCGCCCCGACGATGAGCGCCTGCCGCCACTCCAGCCCGATCAGGAAGTGCGCGGCCGATGCCGTGACCCCGACGCTCACCGCGACCCCGCCCAGTGCCAGCGCGGAGGCGGCCGGCAGGGCCGGCTTGATCTCCTTCCACTTCGTGCCCAGACCACCTTCGGCCAGGATCACGACCAGGGCCGCGTATCCGATGACCTGGGTCAGTTCGGCGTTGTTGAAGTGGATGTTGCCGATGCCGTCCTGGCCCATGAGGACCCCGATCCCCAGGTATACGAGCAGGCTGGGGAGCCCGCTGCGCGAGGAGATCCGGACCGCTGCCACGGCGACGAGCAGGACGAGCGAGCAGACGAGCAGAAGCTGGTTGAGGTGGTGGACAGTCAGCGGCCGTTCCCTTCCCTGGCTCACACGCATCCCGCGCGGGAGCTCACGTACATAGGACACGAAGCCGAGAGACTCCGCACCCAAGTACTTCGTTACCTTACCTAACTCTTGACGATTTCTTGACGCTCGGAGAGGCGGGATCGAACGCCCGCCCGCTCTCGTTCCCGACTCCGCGTCAAGGGGCGCAGGGCCCTGCGCCTATGGTTGCTCCAGCGCTCATTCAAAGTCACAGCCCCGCCTGCCGCTCGCGTTAGGACAGCAAGGACAGCGATGCCCCCCAACACCACCGCCACAACGGGTGACAAGCCCGGCAAGTCCGGCAGGAAGAAGGGGCGCAAAGCCCGATTGGTCGTGCTGGTACTGGTCCTGGCCATCATCGGAGGCATCGCCTACGGGGCGTACTGGTCCATCAGTACCGTCCGCGCGTCGTTCCCGCAGACGAAGGGCTCGATCACGCTCGACGGCCTGTCAGGGCCCGTCGACGTGAAGCGCGACGGCAACGGCATCCCGCAGATCTACGCCTCCTCCGACGAGGACCTGTTCATGGCGCAGGGCTACGTCCAGGCGCAGGACCGGTTCTACGAGATGGACGTGCGCCGCCACATGACCTCCGGCCGCCTGTCGGAGATGTTCGGCAAGGACCAGGTCAAGGACGACGAGTTCCTGCGGACCCTGGGCTGGGACCGGGTGGCGAAGAAGGAGTACGACACCAAGTTGTCGGCCTCCACCAAGAAGTACCTCCAGGCGTACGCCAAGGGAGTCAACGCCTACCTGCAGGGCAAGGACGGCAAGGACATCTCCCTGGAGTACGCGGCCCTGGGCTTCGTCAACGACTACAAGCCGGCGCAGTGGACCCCCGTCGACTCGGTCTCCTGGCTGAAGGCGATGGCCTGGGACCTGCGCGGCAACATGCAGGACGAGATCGACCGCGCCCTGATGACCAGCCGTCTCGGCCCCAAGCAGATCGCCGATCTGTACCCGGACTACCCGTACAGCCGCAACAAGGCGATCGTCCAGGAGGGCCAGTACAACGCGCTCGCCAAGACGTTCGAGCAGAACGGCAGCTCGTCGACGAGCGGTACGTCCGGTGCGTCCAGTACGTCAGGTACGTCAGGTACGTCAGGGAGCGGCGCGACCGGCACGTCCTCCTCGGCGTCGGCCGGCTCGGCCCTGACGAGCCAACTGTCGGGTCTCTACAAGGTCCTGGACAACGTGCCCACGGCGGTCGGCGTGAACGGCCAGGGCATCGGCTCCAACTCCTGGGTCGTCGCCGGGGATCACACCATCACCGGCAAGCCGCTGCTGGCCAACGATCCGCACCTGTCGGCCTCGCTGCCGTCCGTCTGGTACCAGATGGGCCTGCACTGCCGCACCGTCTCCAGCAAGTGCCAGTACGACGTGACCGGTTACACCTTCGCGGGCATGCCCGGAGTGGTCATCGGCCACAACCAGGACATCGCCTGGGGCATGACCAACTCCGGGGTCGACGTCACCGACCTGTACCTGGAGAAGGTCTCCGGCGACGGCTACCTCTACGACGGCACGGTGCGTCCGTTCAAGACCCGCGAGGAGACCATCAAGGTCGCCGGCGGCAAGTCCAAGACGATCGTCGTGCGCCAGACCGCCGACGGGATGCCCCTGCTCTCCGACCGCGACGACGAGCTCGTGACGGTCGGCAAGAAGGCCACCGTCAACACCGCCGCACCCGACCGCGGCGACGGCTACGGCATCGCGCTGCGCTGGACCGCGCTCGACCCGGGCACCTCCATGGACGCCGTCTTCGCCATGGACAGGGCGTCGAACTGGAGCGACTTCCGCTCCGCGGCCGCGCTGTTCGACGTGCCCTCGCAGAACCTCGTCTACGCCGACAAGAACAACATCGGCTACACGCTGCCCGGAAAGATCCCCACGCGCGCGAAGAAGGACGACGGCTCCATCCCGGCTCCGGGCTGGGACTCCAGCTACAAGTGGACCGGGTACATCCCGCAGGACGCGCTGCCGTACGAGTACAACCCCCAGCGCGGCTACATCGTCACCGCCAACCAGGCAGTGATCGACAAGGACAAGTACCCCTACACGCTCACCACCGACTGGGGCTACGGCACCCGCAGCCAGCGCATCACCGACCTGATCGAGTCGAAGATCAGAGGCGGCGGCAAGATCTCCACCGACGACATGCGCCAGATGCAGCTGGACAACAGCAGTGAGATCGCCAAGCTGCTCGTGCCCAAGCTGCTGAAGATCGACATCAGGGACAAGGACGTCCGCGGGGCGAAGGCCGTCCGGGAGGCGCAGGACCTGCTGGAGGGCTGGGACTACACCCAGGACGCCGACTCGGCGGCGGCCGCCTACTTCAACTCGGTCTGGCGCAACATCCTCAAGCTCGCCTTCGGCAACAAGCTGCCCAAGGAGCTACGGGTCGAGGGCCAGTGCCTGTGGGTCGATCCGGTCAACAGCACCGGCCCGGCGGACGAGACGAACAAGGTGCGCGAGTGCGGTGAGCGCGCCGCCGACCAGGCGCAGCCGGACGGCGGAGACCGCTGGTTCGAGGTCGTCCGCAACCTCATGGACGACCAGAAGAGCGACTGGTGGTCCACGCCCAAGTCGCTCACCCGGCCCGGGGCGAGCGACAACCGCGACGACCTCTTCAAGCGAGCCATGATCGACGCCCGTTGGGAGCTGACGGCCAAGCTCGGCAAGGACATCGACACCTGGAGCTGGGGCCGGCTGCACCGTCTGTTCCTGAAGAACCAGACCCTCGGCACCGACGGGCCGGCTTTCGTGAAGTACATCCTCAACCGCGGCCCCTGGAAGCTCAGCGGCGGCGAGGCGACGGTCAACGCCACCGGCTGGAACGCCGCCGGCGGCTACGGCGTCGTCTGGGTGCCGTCGATGCGCATGGTGGTCAACCTCGACGACCTCGACAAGTCGAAGTGGATCAACCTCACCGGCGCCTCGGGGCACGCCTACAGCGCCCACTACACCGACCAGACGAGCAAGTGGGTCAAGGGCGAACTGCTCGACTGGAACTTCTCGGACAAGGCCGTCGACGAGAACACGAGCGACACCCTGGTGCTGAAGCCATGAGCCACCGGCCCTAGGTCACAGGCCACGGTCACGAGTCACGGAAAGTGCCCTCCACGCGCGCGCGGAGGGCACTTCTCATGTGAACCGCCGGACCCCGGACGGCGTCACCACCGCATGCACCGGCCGGTCGTGCGCCTCCTCCGGCACGTGCTCGACGACCTCCGAGTCGTACAGCAGCACCACCAGCGCGGGGTGGGCGTCCGCGCGCTCCAGGCGCGCGAGGACGCGGTCGTACGACCCTCCGCCGCGCCCCAGCCGCATCCCGCGGGCGTCGACCGCGAGACCGGGCAGCAGCACGACGTCGGCCCCGGTCACGGCGTCCGGTCCGAGACGTTCGCCGGCGGGCTCGAAGAGGGCCATTTTTCCGCCGTGTTGGATGCGCGCGAGGGAGCCCTCCCCGGCGTAGGCGCCCCAGTCGAGATCGTTGTCCGGGAGAAGGGCCGGAAGCAGGACGCGCACGCCCCGCTCGCGCAGCGCGTCCAGCAGCGCGAGCGTCCCCGGCTCGCTCCCGACGGAGACGTACGCCGCCACCGTGCGCGCATGCGCCAGCTCGGGCAGCTCGAGGGCGCGGCCGGCCAGCGCTTCCGCGGATTCCCGCACGTCATCCGCCGTCAATCTGTTTCTCACCGCGAGGAGTCCTCGCCGCAACATTCGCTTGTCAGCCTCGGTCGCACGTCCGATGTGACTCACAGGTCGCACCCGTACCCTTCCATATGTGCTCATATGAGAGCCAATTAACCGGAGCCACAGATTCCCTGCAAAGGCACCGGATAAGGTTGCCGCCATGACCCAGTCGCACCCCAGGATCAGCAAGGCTGTCATCCCTGCAGCAGGCCTCGGCACCCGGTTCCTGCCGGCCACCAAAGCCACTCCCAAGGAGATGCTGCCGGTCGTCGACAAGCCCGCGATCCAATACGTGGTCGAAGAGGCAGTGTCGGCGGGCCTCGACGACGTCCTCATGATCACGGGCCGCAACAAGCGCCCCCTCGAGGACCACTTCGACCGCAACTACGAGCTCGAGTCCGCCCTCCAGAAGAAGGGCGACGCGGGTCGGCTCGCCAAGGTCCAGGAGTCCAGCGACCTCGCGACCATGCACTACGTGCGGCAGGGTGACCCCAGAGGCCTCGGCCACGCGGTGCTGTGCGCCGCCCCGCACGTCGGCCACGAGCCCTTCGCCGTCCTCCTCGGCGACGACCTGATCGACCCGCGCGACCCGCTCCTCGCGCGCATGGTCGAGGTCCAGGAGCAGCGCGGCGGCAGCGTCATCGCGCTCATGGAGGTCGCGCCCGAGCAGATCCACCTCTACGGCTGTGCGGCCGTCGACCCGACCGGCGACGCCGACGTGGTCAAGGTCCACGACCTGGTCGAGAAGCCGGCCGCCGCGGACGCCCCGTCCAACTACGCGATCATCGGCCGGTACGTCCTCGACCCGCACATCTTCGACATACTGCGCAAGACCGAGCCCGGCCGCGGCGGTGAGATCCAGCTGACCGACGCTCTCCAGCAGCTCGCCGCGGACGAGAAGGTCGGCGGCCCGGTGCACGGCGTCGTCTTCAAGGGCCGCCGCTATGACACCGGCGACCGCGGCGACTACCTGCGTGCCATTGTCAGACTCGCATGCGAACGTGAAGACCTGGGCCCGGACTTCCGGACCTGGCTTCGCAGTTACGTAGCCGAGGAGATGTAGCAACGTTGAGCAGCGCCGCGCCCCGCACCACCGGCCAGGACCACCTCTGGTCGGTGGACGAACACCTGGAGGACATCCTCACGACCGTCCGCCCCCTGGAACCCATCGAGCTGCAGCTCCTCGACGCCCAGGGCTGCGTCCTGGTCGAGGACGTCACGGTGCCTGTCTCACTGCCGCCGTTCGACAACAGCTCCATGGACGGGTACGCGGTGCGGGTCTCGGATGTCGCGGGCGCGAGCGAGGAGTTCCCCGCCGTCCTGGCCGTCGTCGGGGACGTCGCGGCGGGCCAGGCCGACCTGCTCCACGTGGGCCCCGGCCAGGCCGCCCGCATCATGACCGGCGCTCCGCTGCCGCCCGGCGCGGAGACCGTCGTCCCCGTCGAGTGGACCGACGGCGGCCTCGGCGAGGGCCCGGCGACCGGCATGCGCGCCCGGGCCCTGGCCCCCGAGGGCGCCGAGGGACACGTGCACGTGTACCGCCCGGCCGAGGCACGCGCGCACGTACGCGCGAAGGGCAGCGACGTGAAGTCCGGCGACCGCGCCCTCGAGGCCGGCACGGTCCTCGGGCCGCCGCAGATCGCCCTGCTCGCGGCGATCGGCCGCGGCACGGTACGCGTGCGCCCCCGCCCGCGCGTGGTCGTCATGTCCACCGGCAGCGAACTCGTCCAGCCCGACGAGAAGCTGGGCAGCGGCCAGATCTACGACTCGAACAGCTTCGCCCTCACCGCCGCCGCCCGCGACGCCGGCGCCATCGCCTACCGGGTGGGCGCCGTCGCCGACGACGCGGAGACCCTCCGCTCCACCATCGAGGACCAGCTCGTCCGCGCGGACCTCATGGTCACCACCGGCGGCGTGAGCGTCGGGGCGTACGACGTCGTCAAGGAGGCCCTGTCGTACGTCGGCGACCAGGACGAGCCGGGCAGCGGCATCGACTTCCGCAAGCTCGCCATGCAGCCCGGTAAACCCCAGGGCTTCGGCTCCATCGGCCCCGATCACACCCCGCTGCTGGCACTCCCCGGCAACCCGGTGTCGTCGTACGTCTCCTTCGAGCTCTTCGTCCGCCCCGCCATCCGCACCCTCATGGGACTGGACGACGTCCACCGGCCGCGCACCCGCGCGACCCTCACCGCCGGCAAGGCGCTGACCTCGCCGAAGGGCCGCAGACAGTTCCTGCGGGGGACGTACGCCGACGGCTCCGTGACCCCGGTCGGCGGCGCCGGATCCCACCTGGTCGCGGCCCTGGCGCACGCCGACGCACTGATCGTCGTCCCCGAGGACGTGGAGTCCGTCGAGCCCGGCACCGAGGTCGAGGTCGTCCTGCTCGGCTGAGTGCTCCCGGCCCGCGGTACCGTGTCGCGCACAACAGACCCACGCGCCGCACCGCGAGGGGCCCGGACCGGGAGCGCCACACAGCCAATGAGTACGGACGATCGACTGACCCACATCGACGACGCGGGCGCCGCCCGCATGGTCGACGTGTCCGGCAAGGACGTGACCGCGCGCACCGCCCGCGCCAGCGGACGCGTCCTCGTCTCGCCCCGAGTGGTCGAGCTGCTGCGCGGCGAGGGGGTCCCCAAGGGCGACGCCCTCGCCACCGCGCGCATCGCGGGCATCATGGGCGCCAAGCGCACCCCGGACCTGATCCCGCTGTGCCACCCGTTGTCGGTGTCCGGTGTGAAACTGGACCTGTCGGTCGCGGACGACGCCGTCGAGATCCTGGCCACCGTCAAGACCACGGACCGCACGGGCGTCGAGATGGAGGCCCTCACCGCCGTCTCCGTCGCCGCCCTCACCGTGATCGACATGGTCAAGGCGGTCGACAAGGGAGCGGTCATCACGGACGTACGGGTGGAGGAGAAGACGGGCGGCAAGTCGGGCGACTGGAGCCGGACATGACCTATCGCGCGCTTGTCGTCACCGCCTCCAACAGGGCGGCCGCCGGTGTCTACGAGGACAAGGGCGGCCCGCTGATCGCCGACGGCCTGAAGGGCTTCGGCTTCGCCGTCGACGGACCGCAGGTCGTCCCCGACGGTGACCCGGTGGAGGCCGCCCTGCGGGCCGCAGTCGACGCCGGGTACGACGTGGTCGTGACCACCGGAGGCACCGGCATCTCACCGACCGACCGCACCCCCGAGGCCACCCGCAAGGTGATCGACCACGAGGTGCCGGGCATCGCCGAGGCCATCAGGGCGTTCGGACGTGAGAAGGTGCCCACCGCCGCGCTCTCCCGGGGCCTGGCCGGAGTGGCGGGAAGCACACTGATCGTCAATCTGCCGGGCTCCACCGGCGGGGTGAAGGACGGACTGGCCGTCCTGGAACCCGTCCTGGTCCACGCCGTCGACCAGATCCGCGGCGGCGACCACCCCAGACCCGGCTCCACCAGTGGGGGTGCGAGCTGAACAGCCCATCCTGGCCCGTCGTGCTGACGGACGGCGACATCGTCCTGAGGCCGATAAAGCTGCGCGACCAGCGGGCCTGGCGCGAGGTCAACCGGCGCAACCGGGACTGGCTGCGCCCCTGGGAGGCGACCATTCCGCCGCCCACTCCGAGCGGGCCGATCGCGCACCGGCCGACCTACCGCCAGATGGTCCGGCACCTGCGGTCCGAAGCGAACTCCGGCCGGATGCTTCCGTTCGTCATCGAGTACCAGGGGCGTCTGGTCGGCCAGTTGACGGTTGCCGGAATCACCTGGGGCTCCATGTGCTCGGGCCACGTCGGCTACTGGGTGGACGAGTCGGTGGCCGGACGCGGAGTGATGCCGACCGCCGTGGCGCTCGTCGTGGACCACTGTTTCCGCACCGTCGGACTGCACCGCATCGAGGTCTGCATTCGCCCGGAGAACGGGCCGAGCCGCCGGGTGGTGGAGAAACTCGGATTCCGTGAGGAGGGCCTCAGACCGCGTTATCTCCACATCGACGGAGCCTGGCGCGACCACCTCGTCTTCGCGCTCACCGCGGAAGAGGTCCCCGACGGTTTGCTCAACCGCTGGCAGCGGGCACGTACTCGGGGGAATCCCACATAGCCGGGAAGCCAGGAAGCCCGGGAAATTGAATACGTGTTCGAAATTGATCGAGTGGCGACCGCCTCAAGGCGCTAAATTCACGCCCTCGGTGGGGTGCTGATCGCATCGGTCACAAAAAAAGTTCGAAATATCAGCCAGATCGTGCGACACACCGGCTCAATTGGCAGATGGCCTCACGCAAACCCCTCTACCGTGTGAGGCGTGAGCAGCAGCGGCCTCATCTACGCAGTCATTGTCGGGGCCTGGGCCGCCTACTTGGTGCCGATGTGGCTCCGTAGGCAGGACGAGCTGAACGAGGCCCGTCCGACGGAACGCTTCAGCACCGCCATCCGGCTGCTGTCCGGACGGGCGGGTATGGAGCGCCGGTACGCCAAGGACCTGCAGGCGCGCTCCACCGAGGAGGGGGAGTCCAGCGCCGGTCGTCCGGACGCCGTCACCGACTCGGTGGACGTCCGGGCCTTCGCCGTGCCTCCGGCCCGGCCCCAGGCGCGCGCGGACGTACCGGTACAGGCACAGGCGTCCGGGCGCGCACAACCCGCGCGCGAACAGGCGGAACCCCCGGCGCCCGCACCGGCCCCGGCCCCGACGCCCGCGCCTGCACCGGCGCGCAAGCGCGTGCCCGCGGCCCGGCGCTCCCCCTCGGAGGAAGCGGCCCTGGCGCGCGCCCGGCGTATGAAGGCGCTCGCGCGGCGCCGGCGCACCACCGTGATGCTCTTCATCGCGTTCACGCTCGGCGCAGTCGTCGCCGCGGTCGGAGGGCTCGCGTTCCTCTGGGCGCCCGGCGTGCCCGCCGTGCTGCTCAGCGCCTACATCGCGTATCTGCGCTCCCAGGAGCGACGCCGCTTCGCCTACCAGATGGACCGGCGCCGCGCCGAGGACGCCGCCGAGCGGCTCCGTGAGCGGGCCCGCCAGCCGCGCCGCCGCCCGGCCGCCACCGAAGCGGATGCCGACGAATCGGACGAGGGACCGGCGCAGGAGACCGACCCCGGGCTGTCCGCACTCGCCGCCGACCGGCGCGCCCTCGTCGAACAGACCGACCACGCCGAGTGGGTGGACCAGCAGCGCGAGCGGCAGCGGCGGCCCGGGCACGGGGACAGCTGGGACCCGGTGCCGGTGCCGTTGCCGACGTATGTGACCGCTCCGGTCGCTCCGCGGGCCACCGCGGACGTCGACCTCGGGGCGCCGGACACGTGGAGCTCGGCGCGGTCGGGCTCCGTGGCCCGGGGCCAGGAGACGCAGGCCGCCGACGCCGCGGAACCGGGCCCGGCGGCCCCCGCGGAGGACAAGGCGGACGACGACGGGCGCAGTGACGCCCGCCGGGCGGCTTCCGCGCGGCGGGCCCGGGAGCGTGGGCGTACGCCGCTGTTCGACCAGTACGAGGACGGCGAGCGGCCGCGGGCCGCCAACGAGTAGCCCCCCGCCCCACCTGTGCCGCTGCCCCGGCGGCGGGCCAGGAACGGATTTCCAAGCACGCGGATCGGGGTGCTAGAGTTTCACTCGTTGCAAGGGCCTGTGGCGCAGTCCGGTAGCGCACCTCGTTCGCATCGAGGGGGCCAGGGGTTCAAATCCCCTCAGGTCCACCGCAACAACTAACCCGAGGAGACTCGGGGGAGTTGGAAAGATCCCGTCCGATCGGTTGATCGGGCGGGATCTTTGCTTTGCTCCCCGTCCGGCGCCACCAGTGCGTCCCACGGGCCGAGTTGGTGACGCCGGGAAGAGTCGCGGACGGTCAGGAGCCGAGCTGCTTCGCGAAGCACCGGCTGCTCTCGTAGTGCCGGTAGTACCCGAACTTCTCGCAGGGCGCGTACCCGCTGGACGTGTACAGGGCGATGGCCTCCGGCTGCTTCGTGCCCGTCTCCAGGACCATCCTGGCCCGGCCGGCCGCTCGGGCGTCCTCCTCCAGGGCGGCCAGGATGCGCCGCGCGAGCCCGCGGCCGCGCGCCGCCTGCACCACGTACATCCGCTTGACCTCGGCGTCCCCGTCGAGGTTGCCCTCGTCGTTGGTGTCCTGGGCGCGCCAGCCGCCCGTGGCCACGGGGGAGTCGTTCTCGTCGTAGGCGATGAAGTACACGCCGTTCGGCGGCTCGAAGTCCGTCGGGTCCAGGGACGTGGCGTCCCCGCCGTCGCCGTAGCGCACGTGGTACTCCGCCTGGACCTCGTCGTTCAGCTTGACGGCGTCCGGGTGATCGAAGGAGACGCGACGTATAACCATGTCGGAGATCGTACACCTATGCATTGATGGAGTTCCGGTCTCGATCCAGTGTGCCGGTATCGTTCCCGCGTGCTCACTGTGACTTCCGTCAATGTCAATGGACTGCGCGCCGCCGCGAAGAAGGGCTTCGTGGAGTGGCTCGCAGGCACCTCGGCCGATGTGCTCTGCCTGCAGGAGGTGCGCGCCGAGCCGCAGCAGCTGCCCGAGCACGTGCGTACGCCCGACGGCTGGCATGTCGTCCATGCGCCGGCCGCCGCCAAGGGCCGGGCCGGCGTCTCCCTCTACACCCGCCGCGAGCCCGACCGCATCCAGGTCGGCTTCGGCGCGGCGGAGTTCGAGACCAGCGGCCGCTATGTCGAGGTCGACCTGCCGGGTGTCACGGTGGCCTCCCTCTACCTCCCCTCGGGCGAGGTCGGCACCGGGCGCCAGGACGAGAAGATCCGCTTCATGGGCGAGTTCCTGGCGTACCTCAAGGCCCTGCGGGAGCGGGCTGCCGCCGACGGCCGGGAGGTGGTCGTCTGCGGCGACTGGAACATCGCCCACCAGCAGGCCGACCTCAAGAACTGGCGCGGCAACACCAAGAACTCCGGGTTCCTGCCGGAGGAGCGGGAGTGGCTCACGCAGGTCTTTGACGAGGCCGACGGCGGCTATGTGGACGTCGTACGAGCTCTGCATCCGGAGGTGGAGGGGCCGTACACGTGGTGGTCGTATCGGGGGAGGGCCTTCGATGCGGATTCAGGTTGGAGGATCGACCTCGCCGTCGCAACGCCTGGGCTGGCCGCCCGTGCGGTCAAGGCTGTTGTGGAGCGGGCGGCCAGCCATGAGGAGCGGTGGTCGGATCATGCTCCTGTGACGGTGGTCTTCGAGATGTGAGGCGTGTTGACTCGTTCGCCGACTGTGAAGGTCAAGCGAGACGTATCCGGTCCGGCCAGCCGCTTCGGTCCGCCGCCCGACCGCCCCTTGGCTACTGTGACGCGAACGCCGTCCTCGAGGAGTTGCTCCCGCGCCACCTCGCCGTCCACGGCGAATGGCGTCGCCATCTGCCTGCGGCGTGACCACGAGCGGCTGACGCTCTTCAGACATCCCGAAGACGAGTGTCTTCGCATGCTGCTGACCCCACTCGATCAACTCGGACATGTGGGCGACGGAACGCACGGCGCGGTCCACATGTGACCACACGATGGCGTCGTAGTCGTCCGGGCGTTGCAGCCACGGCGATAGTGAAGGCCTATCGAAGGGGACGTCTTGCGTGCGGATACCCCCAGATCTTCGGCTTCGGCGATCAGAGTGAAGCCCAGTTGCTGGGTGCACTGCTGGATGCAGGCGCGCTGCCTGCCGGGTGAGGTGGTCACTTCGGTCACGTTGCTGAGGCGCACAGCTCCAAGAGCTCGCGGGCTTTCGGTCGGAGTCGAGGTCGGTTGTGAAGGCTGAGGACTACCCTTGGGCACGTCGACGCTCCTTGAAAGTGTCGGCCACACCCCGGGGCTGGTGGCACAGCCGCCGGGGCCTTCTCGATCTCACTCTCGGAGTACGAACGCGGTTCCGCCCAGGATTATCCGGAAAGCGCCTCGATGGTGTGAAAGATCAGGAACTACCAGACAAGGGGTGCCTCAGGACGCTAGCCCTGCTTGCGCAACCGCCGGTCCAGCGCCAGTGAGAGTTCTGCCTCCACCACGCTGCGGGCCAGTGGGCGCAAGCGCTGGAGGTCCTCCTCGCCGGTGTGGCGGAGGACGAGCTCGGCAAACATCTCTGCCAGGGCGTCGACGTGTTCGCGGACCCGGGCGCCCGCCTTGAGGACCTCGGCCAGGGGGATGCCCTCGCGGACCAGGGCCGAGGAGACGTCCAGGAGGCGGCGGCTGATGTGGACGATCTCGTCGCCGTCGGTGCCGAGGTAGCCGAGGTCGAGGGCGGCGGAGAGGTTCTCGGGGGTGACCTGGCCCTCGAAGCGGGCGGCGAGTTCCTCGGGGGTGAGGCGGACCGGTTCCTCCTCGGTCGGCTCGACGCCCAGGAGGTCGGCGACGTCCCGGCCGTGGTCGAGGGCCTCTGCCAGTTCCGCGATGCCGGTGAGGGTGTGGCCGCGTTCCAGCATCGCCGCGATCGTGTGCAGGCGGGCCAGATGGTGGTCGTCGTACCAGGCGATACGGCCCTCGCGGCGGGGTGGCGGTATGAGTTTGCGTTCTCGGTAGAAGCGCAGGGTGCGTACGGTGATGCCGGCCAGGCGGGCCAGTTCCTCCATGCGGTACTCGCGCTTCTCGGTCACGAACGCAGCCTATGTTGTACCGCCGGTAACTTCCTTCCTCTCCACCCCTACCCATCGGTACGGAGGTGTTCTACTCTCCCATTGCGCCAGTGTTCACTGGCGGGGTCGCGTGAGGAAGGGCGTCGGCATGGCTGAGCGGGAGCATGTGCGGGTGGCGGTGATCGGGTCCGGGTTCGGCGGGCTCGGGGCCGCCGTGCGGCTGCGGCGCGAGGGCGTCACCGACTTCGTCGTCCTCGAACGGGCCGACAGCGTGGGAGGCACCTGGCGCGACAACAGTTACCCGGGGTGCGCCTGCGACGTGCCCTCCCACCTCTACTCCTTCTCCTTCGCGCCCAATCCCGACTGGCCGCGCACCTTCTCCGGGCAGGAGCACATCCGTGCCTACCTGGAGCACGTCACGGACGTCTTCCACCTCCGGCCCCACATCCGCTTCGACTCCGAAGTGAAGATGATGACCTGGGACAGCGAGAAGCTGCGGTGGGAGATCGAGACCAGCAGCGGGTCGCTGACCGCGGATGTGGTCGTCTCCGCGACCGGGCCGCTGTCCGATCCCAAGGTGCCCGATGTTCCGGGGCTCGACTCGTTCCCCGGCAAGGTCTTCCACTCCGCCCGCTGGGACCACGACTACGACCTGCGTGGCAAGCGCGTCGCCATGGTGGGGACGGGCGCCTCCGCCATCCAGATCGTGCCCGCCATCCAGCCCGAGGTCGGCAGGCTCACCCTCTTCCAGCGCACCCCGCCGTGGGTCATGCCGCGCGTCGACCGCGCCATCAGCGGCGCCGAGCGGGCCCTGCACCGCACCCTGCCCTTCACCGCGCAGGCCCGCCGCGGCCTGCTGTGGGGGATCCGGGAGCTGCAGGTCCAGGCCTTCACCAAGCGTCCCAACGAGCTCGGTTTCGTGGAGCAGTTGGCCAAGCGGAACATGGCACGGGCGATCAAGGACCCGGCCCTGCGCGCCAAGCTCACCCCCGACTACCGCATCGGCTGCAAGCGGATCCTGCTGAGCAGCACCTACTATCCGGCGCTCGCCCGGCCCAATGTCGACGTCGTGGCCAGTGGGCTGAGCGAGATCCGCGGCTCGACCGTCGTCGCTGCCGACGGGAGCGAGGCCGAGGTCGACGCGATCATCTTCGGCACCGGGTTCCATGTCACCGACATGCCGATCGCCGAGCGGGTGGTCGGGGCGGAGGGCAAGACCCTCGCCGAGGCCTGGAAGGGCGGCATGGAGTCGCTGCGGGGCGCCTGCGCTGCCGGGTTCCCCAACTGGATGACCATCATCGGGCCCAACACCGGCCTCGGGAACTCGTCGATGATCCTGATGATCGAGTCGCAGCTCAACTACATGGCCGATTTCGTACGGCAGTTGGACGTCCTCGGCGGCCGAGCCGCCCTGGAGGCCCGGCCGAGCGCCGTCGCCGCCTGGAACCGCCGGGTGCAGGAGCGCATGAAGCGGACGGTGTGGAACACCGGCGGCTGCACCAGCTGGTACCTCGACCCGAGCGGTCGTAACACCACCATCTGGCCGGGCACGACGACCGAGTTCCGGCGGGCCACGCGGCAGGTGGATCTCGCCGAGTACGAGCTGCTCCGGGCGCCCGCCGAGCAGAAGGCGGAGGTGGACGCGTGAGCCGGCTCATGCACGTCAAGTCCGGGCCGTACGCACCGCCCACCCCCGCCCGCGAACTCGTCGCCGTCTCCGCCGACGGCGCCCGGCTGCACGTGGAGGTGCACGGGCCGGAGAGCGCGCCCGCCGTCGTCCTCGCCCACGGCTGGACCTGCTCCACCGCCTTCTGGGCCGCGCAGATACGGGACCTCGCCGCCGACCACCGTGTCATCGCCTACGACCAGCGCGGCCACGGACGCAGTCCGGTGAGCCCGGCGTGCAGTCCGGACGCCCTCGCCGACGACCTGGAAGCCGTACTGGAGGCGACCCTCGCGCCGGGCGAGAAGGCCGTGATCGCCGGGCACTCCATGGGCGGCATGACGGTGATGGCGGCGGCCACGAGAAAGAGCTTCCGGGAGCATGCGGCGGCCGTACTGCTGTGCAGCACGGGCTCCTCGCGGCTGGTCGCCGAGTCGACCGTCGTACCCCTCGGGCCCGGGCGGCTGCGGACCTGGCTGACGAAGCACATCCTGGGGGCGCGGGCGCCCCTCGGACCGGTCACGCCTCTCGCGCGGCGGATCCTCAAGTACGGGACGATGGGGCCGGGTTCGGCGCCGCACATGGTGGAGGCGTGCGCGCGGATCGTGCACGCATGTCCGCGCAAGGTGCGCCACGCCTGGTCACAGGTGCTCGCTCTGCTCGATCTCGACCACGGCGTACGGGAGTTGAGGGTGCCGACGGCTGTCCTCGTCGGGACGGCGGACCGGCTCACCCCACCCGTGCAGGCGCGGGCGCTGGTGGCCGCGCTGCCGAACTGTGTGGGCAGCACCGAGCTGCCGGGGCTCGGCCACATGACCCCGGTGGAGGCGCCGGAGCTGGTCAGCGGCCGTATCCGGGAGCTTGTGACGACGTACGCAACGATCAAGGAGGGCGCATGAGCAAGGTCAGCCTCGAAGGACAGGTCGCCGTCGTCACGGGCGCCGCGCGCGGTGTCGGTGAGCTGCTCGCCCGCAAGCTGTCCGCGCGGGGCGCCGAGGTGGCGCTGGTCGGGCTGGAGCAGGACGCCCTCAAGCAGGTCTCCGAGCGGCTGCACAGCGACAGCGACCACTGGTACGCCGATGTGACGGACCACCAGGCGATGGCGCGGGTCGCGGAGGAGGTCAAGGAGCGGTTCGGGAAGGTCGACATCGTCGTGGCGAACGCCGGTGTGGCCACCGGCGGTCCCTTCGTCGACTCGGACCCCGAGGCCTGGCGGCGGGTGATCGAGGTGAATCTCATCGGGTCCGCGGTGACTGCCCGTGCGTTCCTGCCGGTTCTGATGCAGAGCCGCGGCTATCTGCTGCAGATCGCGTCCCTCGCGGCGATCACTCCGGCGCCGATGATGACGGCGTACTGCGCCTCCAAGTCCGGTGTGGAGGCGTATGCGCACAGTCTGCGGGCCGAGGTCGGGTACAAGGGCGTACGGGTCGGGGTCGGGTATCTGTCGTGGACCGACACCGACATGGTGCGGGGCGCCGACCAGGACGAGGTGATGCGGGAGCTGCGGCAGCGGCTGCCGTGGCCGTCCAACAAGACGTATCCGCTGGGGCCCGCCGTCGACCGGATCGTCGCCGGGATCGAGCGGCGCTCCAGTCATGTGTACGGGCAGTGGTGGCTGCGCGGGATGCAGGGCGTGCGGGGGTATCTGCCGGGGCTCATCGGGACGGTGGGGCAGCGGGAGATGCGGCGGTTCGGGTCACGGTTGGAGGGCATGCGGTCGGGGCTCGTCGGTGCAGGTGGGGCGGCGGACGAGGAAGCCCGCGCTACGCACCGTAGTTGATCGAAATGCGCTCCGTGGTGGGCCGTGTGAATCTGGTCGAGGCCCGGTCAAGGGCCTTCCCCCCACCCACTACGGGAGTGAACCCACATGGGTATGAAGGACAAGTTCCAGGACCAGTCGGAACAGTGGCAGGAGCAGGCCAAGCAGAAGGCCCAGCAGGCCCGCGAGCAGGGTCAGCAGCGTGGACAGGAGCGCGGCCGGCCGGGCCAGGAGCAGGGTCAGCGGCGCGGCAAGCCGGGCGAGCGCATGCGTGACGAGGAGACGGAGCGGTTGCAGCGGGAAGAGCAGGACCGCTTCGACCAGGACTACGACGTCTGACGTCGACGTCCTGCGATGACTGGAAAGGGTGCCCCTGACGAGGGGCACCCTTTCTCACTTCGCCCTGGGCGGCAGCTTCGGACGTGAGCGGTCAGGGACGTTCGAGTAATCCGGCGGTGTGGCCGGGGGGTTGGACTCCAGCAACTGCACCGCCAGTTGGACCGCATCGTCCAGCTGCGCATGCCGTCCCTCCGCCCAGTCCAGCGGAGTCCGGAGGATCTCCAGGTCCGGAGTCACCCCCTTGTTCTCCACGGTCCAGCCGTAGGCGTCGAACCAGGCCGCGTTCATCGGGACGGTGATGACCGTGCCGTCGCCGAGGCGGTGGCGGCCGGTCATGCCGACCACTCCGCCCCAGGTGCGCTGGCCGATGACGGGGCCGAGCCTGAGGAGCTTGATGGCGGCCGTGATCATGTCGCCGTCGGAGGAGGTCGCCTCGTCGGCCAGGGCGACCACCGGACCCCTGGGCGCGTTGGACGCGTACGAGACCGGCTGGGCGTCGCGGGTGAGGTCCCAGCCCAGGATCGTGCGGGACAGTTTCTCGACGACGAGTTCGCTGATGTGGCCGCCCGCGTTGCCGCGTACGTCGACGATCAGGGCGGGCCTCGACACCTCCATCCGCAGGTCCCTGTTGAACTGGGCCCAGCCCGAGCCGCCCATGTCCGGGATGTGCAGATAGCCGCAGCGGCCGCCGCTCAACTCCCGTACGACAGCACGGCGTTTGGCCACCCAGTCCTGGTAGCGGAGGGGGCGTTCGTCGATCAGGGGAACCACGGCCACGCGGCGTGAGCGGCCCGCCTCGCCCTCGGCCGCGGTGAAGGTGAGCTCGACCGTGGTGCCGCCCGCACCCGCCAGCAGCGGGTACGGCCCGGTCAGCGGGTCCACGGGGCGGCCGTCGACGTGGGTCAGTACAGCGCCGTCCCTGATGCCGGTGCCCGCCAGCGGTGAGCGGGCCTTGGAGTCCGACGACTCGCCCGGGAGGATCCGCTTGACCACCCAACCCTCCTGCCTGCGGACGAGGTTGGCGCCGAGCAGGCCCTGCAGGCGCTGGTAGTGCGGCGGGCCCTCGTTGCGGCGGGCGGCGGTGACGTAGGCGTGGGAGGTGCCCAGCTCGCCGAGGACTTCGCGCAGGAGGTCCGCGAACTCGTCGGGGGAGGCGACCCGTTCGACCAGCGGGCGGTACTGGTCGAGCACCGCGTCCCAGTCGATGCCGCACATCCCCGGATCCCAGAAGTACGCGCGGATGAGACGGCCTGCCTCCTCGTACGACTGGCGCCACTCGGCGGCCGGGTCGACCTCGTGCAGGATGCGGCGCAGGTCGATCCAGACCGTCGTGTCGCCGTCGCCGGACTCGGAGGAGGGGACGGCCCGCAGGTCGCTCTCGTCGACCACGACCAGGCGGGTGCCGTCGCCGCTGAGTGCGAACCAGTCCAGGTGCTCCAGGAGTTCGGACTTCTTCGCCTTGCTGATGTTGAAGTGTTCGAGGGTCGGGCGGCCGGTGGTGTCGTCCGGGTTGGCGAACGTCTCGCCGAGTGCCCCCGAGATCGGCCAGCGCAGCCAGACCAGGCCGCCGCCCGCGACCGGGTACAGCGCCGAGTACTTGGAGGCGGTGACCGGGAAGGGGGTGACCCGGTTCTCCAGCCCTTCGATCTCGACGGTGACCGCGCCGTCGCCGCCCTCCTCCTCGTCCTCCACCGGGTCGAGGCCGCCGGCGGCCGGCCGGCCCTCCGGGGTGAGGGCGAAGGGGGAGGGGGTCGCGGAGGACAGGGGGACCAGGTACGGGCGGCAGCCGAGGGGGAAGGACAGGTCCCCGGTGTGGACGTCGTACACCGGGTCGAAGCCGCGCCAGGACAGGAAGGCGAGATAGCGGCCGTCCCTCGTGAACACCGGGTTCTCGTCCTCGAAGCGGCCGTTGGTCACGTCGACGATCAGGTGGTCCCCCTGTCCCTTCCGGGAGATACGCGCCATCTTGATCTGCCGCAGGGAGCGGCCGATTCCCGGGTGGGACCAGGTCAGCCACGCGCCGTCCGGGGAGAAGGCGAGGTCGCGCACCGGGCCGTTGACCGAGTGGATCAGCTCGGTCACCTCGCCTCCCCCAGACTCCGTCCGGGAGGTGCCCCCAGAGTCCTCCGTCGCGTCGAGGAGCAGCAGGCGGCCGTTGTGCGAGGCGATGGCGAGGCGCTCGCCCTGCGGGTCGGCGACGAGTTCCAGGACGCGTCCCACCTCGCCGGAGGCCAGTCGGCGCGGTTCGCGGTCGCCGGTCGCGCGCGGCAGGTAGGCGATCTCGACCGCGTCCTCGCCCTCCGCGTCCGTCACATAGGCGACCTGGCCGGTGGAGCCGAGCATCTCCGGGAGGCGGATCCGTACGCCAGGGGTGTCGGTGATCGTGCGCGCCGGGCCGTCCCGGTGGGTGAGCCAGTACAGGCTGCCGCGTACGACGACGGCGCTCGCGCGGCCCGTCTCGTCGACCGAGATGCCGTCGACGTGCTGGGCGGCCGGGACCTGGTAGGTGCGCCGGCCCGCGCGCGGCCCGCTCAGCCGTACGTCCAAGGGACGCGGCCCGGAGTCGGCGGCCAGGTCGTCGACGATCCACAGGTCGCCGGCGCACTGGTACACCACCCGGGTGCCGTCGCTCGAGGCGTGGCGGGCGTAGAAGGCGTCGTGGTCGGTGTGGCGGCGCAGGTCGGAGCCGTCGTGGGCGCAGGAGTAGAGGTTGCCGATGCCTTCGTGGTCGGAGAGGAAGGCGATCCGGCCGCCGACGAACATCGGGGAGTGCAGATGGCCCTCCAGGTCGGCCAGCAGGCGCTCGCCGTGCAGCCAGAGGCGGCCCATGGCGCCGCCGCGGTAGCGCTTCCAGGCGGCGGGTTCGTGGGGCGGGGTGCCGGTCAGGAGGAGGGTCCTGCGCTCTCCTTCGATGTCGGCGACCTGGATGTCGGAGACCGGGCCCCAGGGGAGTTTGCGGCCGGGGTCGCCGTCGGGGGAGACCTTGTAGGCCCAGGTGAAGTACGAGAAGGGCTCGCCGTGGGAGGCGACGGCGAGGATGGTGCCCCCGCTGTCCCCTTGGGCGGGTGTCCAGCCGCAGACCTGGGTGTCCGCGGAACCCCAGTAGGTGAGCTGCCGCCCCGGGCCGCCGTCCACCGGGACGGTGTGGATCTCGGGGACCAGACTGCGCCAGCTCGTGTACGCGATGGTGCGGCCGTCCGGCGAGAAGCGGGGGTGGCCGACCTTCGTACGGTCGACCGTGAGGCGCCAGGCGCGGTCCGGGCCGTCCAGGGGGGAGAGCCAGAGGTCGTCCTCGGCCACGAAGCACAACAGGTCACCGCTGAGATGGGGCAGGCGCAGATAGCTCACCTCCCCATGCTTTTCCGCCGGATGGGGCCGGGCAACTCGTGGGAACTTACGGATCCTTCACATACGTGAGCCAGCGCACGTACGAAACGGTTTCGTTTCGCAGGCATACAGGGTATCTTCATGAAGGTACGAAGCAGGCGCCAGGACGGCGCATCCCGAGCGGGAAGGTGAGTGGCATGACTGAGGTCGCAACGGCGCGTCGCAGTCGGATCACGCCCGAGCGTGAGGCCGAGTTGTACGAGGCCGTGCTCGACCTGCTGCGGGAAGTGGGCTACGACGCCGTCACCATGGACGCCGTGGCGGCCCGCACCAAGTCCAGCAAGGCAACGCTCTATCGCCAGTGGGGCGGCAAGGCCGAGCTGGTCGCGAAGGCGGTGCGGCACAACAAGCCGGGCGGCCTGGCCCTCGGCGAGATCGACACCGGGTCCATCCGGGGCGATCTGCATGCCCTCACGATGCGGTCGGACGACTGCGAGATGGAGCAGAACTCCGCGTTGATGCGGGGCCTGGCCATGGCGGTCCACAGCAACCCCGACCTGCTGAAGGCGTTCAAGGAACATCTTATCGAGCCCGAGATGGCGGAGTTCCGTCGAGTGGTGCAGCGGGCGATCGACCGGGGTGAGGTCCGTGCGGACAACCCGGCTATCGACTACATGATGCACATGATGCTCGGCGGGTTCGCCGCCCGCACGATGCTCGACGAGCTGCCGCCGACGCAGTCCTTCCTCATTTCGTACATCGACGCCGTGGTCCTCCCCGCTCTCGGCGTCCAGTAGGTCCTCACCCTTCCCCGCAGTTCCCTTTTCCACCTGACGTCACCGCTCAAGTCGTCGGGACGATCACCCCTGCCTCCCCGCCGGGTGATCACCCCTGCCCTGAAAGACCCCACGACCTGACCGGGAGTACGTCTCCGTGGCCACGTTCCTCTACAAACTCGGCCGGTTCGCCTTCAGGCGACGGCACTTCGTCGCCCTGTTCTGGGTGGCGCTGCTGACCCTCGCGGGGGTCGGCGCGGCCAGCGCCCCCGCCGCGGGCTCCACCTCCTTCTCGATACCCGGCACCGAAGCGCAGAAGGCCTTCGACCTGCTGGAACAGCGCTTCCCCGGGATGAGTGCCGACGGCGCGACCGGACGCGTCGTCTTCAAGGCGCCCGCGGGCGAGAAGATGACCGACGCCGACAACAAGGCGACCGTCGAGAAGACGGTGAAGGAGCTGGCCGACGGCTCCGAAGTGGTCTCCGTCGCCGATCCCTACCAGGCGCACGCCGTCAGCAAGAACGGCACGGTCGCCTATGCGTCCGTGAAGTACAAGGTCGCCGGCATGGAGCTCAAGGACGCCTCCCGGGACGCCCTGAAGGAGGCCGCGCAGGACGCGCGGCACGCCGGGCTGACCGTCGAGATCGGCGGTGACGCGCTGCAGGCCGGGGCCGAGCCGGGAGCGGCCGGTGAGGTCGTGGGCCTCGCAATCGCCGCGGTCGTCCTCGTCATCACCCTGGGCTCACTGGTGGCGGCCGGACTGCCGCTGCTGACGGCGATCATCGGCGTCGGAATCGGCGTCTCCACCATCACCGTTCTGGCCAAGGCGCTCGACCTGGGCGACACCACGTCCACTCTGGCCCTGATGATCGGTCTCGCGGTCGGTATCGACTACGCGCTGTTCATCGTCTCCCGCTACCGCAGCGAACTGGCCGAGGGCCGCGACCGCGAGGAGGCCGTCGGACGCGCGGCCGGGACCGCCGGTTCGGCGGTGGTCTTCGCGGGCCTGACGGTCGTGATCGCCCTGGCGGGCCTCTCGGTCGTCAACGTCCCGATGCTGACGAAGATGGGCCTTGCGGCGGCGGGCACGGTCGTCGTGGCCGTCCTCATCGCGCTGACCATGATCCCGGCGCTGCTGGGCTACGCGGGCAGGAAGGTCAAGGCGACGGGCGAGAAGCGCCGCAAGAGCGCGGCCGGCACCCCCGAGAAGCCCGGTCTGGGCGCCCGTTGGGCGAGCTTCGTCATCCGCCGTCCGGCCGCCGTGCTGCTGCTCGGTGTGGTCGGCCTGGGCACGATCGCCGTCCCGGCCACCCAGCTGGAGCTGGGGCTGCCCGACGACGGTTCGCAGCCGACGTCCACGACGCAGCGCCGCGCCTACGACCTCCTCTCGGAGGGCTTCGGCCCCGGCTTCAACGGCCCTCTGATGATCGTGGTCGACGCCAAGGACAGCGACGCCCCCAGGGCGGCGGCCGACAAGGTGACGGACGGGATCAAGGGTCTCAAGGACGTCGCCACCGTGACCCCGGCGGTGTTCAACAAGGCCGGCGACACCGCGACGATCACCGTGATCCCGGGCTCGAAGCCGTCCTCGGTGCAGACCGAGGACCTGGTGCACGCCATCCGTGACCAGGGTGCCGGCATCAAGGCCGACACGGGTGCGAAGGTGCTGGTCACCGGTACCACCGCGATGAACATCGACTTCTCGCAGAAGCTCAACGACGCCCTGATCCCGTATCTGGGCCTGGTGGTGGGCCTCGCCTTCCTGCTCCTGATCGCGGTCTTCCGCTCCATCCTGGTCCCGCTGAAGGCGGCACTCGGCTTCCTGCTCAGCGTGCTCGCCGCGCTCGGTGCCGTGGTCGCGGTCTTCCAGTGGGGCTGGCTCGGCGGCCTGCTGGGCGTCGAGCAGACCGGCCCGATCATGTCGATGATGCCGATCTTCATGGTGGGCGTGGTGTTCGGTCTCGCGATGGACTACGAGGTGTTCCTCGTGACCCGGATGCGCGAGGCGTACGTCCACGGCGAGACGCCGGGCCAGGCCGTGGTGACCGGCTTCCGGTACAGCGCACGGGTCGTGGCGGCCGCCGCGGCCATCATGATCGCGGTTTTCGGAGGCTTCATCACCTCCAGCGAGTCCATGATCAAGATGATCGGGTTCGGCCTCGCGATCGCCGTCTTCTTCGACGCGTTCGTCGTGCGGATGGCGATCGTCCCGGCGGTCCTCGGCCTGCTCGGCAAGAAGGCCTGGTGGCTGCCGAAGTGGCTGGACCGGGCGGTGCCGAACGTGGACGTCGAGGGCGAGGGCCTGAAGACCCTCGGCGACGGCGACGCGAAGGACAGCGACAGCGATCCGGACGAGGAACGGGAGCTGGTACGCGCCTGAGGCTCCGACCAGTGGCGGGCGGCCTTCCGAGCTGCATGGTGTAGTGCGCTACACCATGCGTTCGGGAGGCCGCTCCCTCGTTGCGGAAGGCGCCGGACGGGATCGTTGAGGGCAGATCGCGGGACTTCCCCGCCACCTCCTCCCGTACTCCCTCAAGGACCACGCCATGCGCTCTCCCTTCGCCACCGTCAAGAAGTTCTTCGCCAACGTCCTGCTGTGGGGCTGCTTCGTCGTGGGTCTCGCCGCGAGCGCCGGTGCGGGGGCCGTTCTCGACGACAGCACCCAGAAGAACGTCGCCGCGGCCGTCGGAGGCGTCATCGCGCTGCTCGCGGGCTCGCGCATCGCCAAGAAGCCGAAGATCAAGGCGTTCCTGAGCCGCCCCGGCACCCTGTGGTTCCTGTTCCTCTTCAACGGCGGTACGGCGGCGGCGATGTACCTCACCATGGACGGCGTCAAGGGCATCATCGGCGCCGCCGCCATGGGCCTGGTGTCGCTGGGCGCGGCCGGCGGTCTGGTCGCCGAGCGCCGCAAGCGCAGGGCGGTTGTCAGTGGCGCCGCCTAACGTGGCAGGCATGACCACTCTTCAGGAACGACCCCACACCGCCCTGCTGGTGATCGACGTCCAGCGGGGCGTCGTGGCGTCCGCGCACGAGCGGGACGCCGTCGTCGCCAACATCGCCGCACTCGTCGACAAGGCCCGCGCGGAGGACGTGCCGGTTGTCTGGGTGCAGCACTCCGACGACGGCCTGGTGAAGGGCAGCGAGGACTGGGAGTACGTCCCCGAGCTTCCGCGCCGCGGCGCGGAACCGTTGGTGCACAAGAACTACGGAGACTCCTTCGAGGGCACGGACCTGGAGCGGGTCCTCGCCGCCGCCGGGGTCGGCCGTCTCGTCGTGACGGGCGCGGAGACCGACGCCTGCATACGCTCCACGATCCACGGCGCGTTCGTACGGGGCTACGACGTCACGCTCGTCGCCGACGCGCACACCACCAACGACAACAGCAGGTGGGGCGCCCCGCCTCCGGGCCAGGTCATCGCCCACACGAACCTGTACTGGCAGTACCACTCGGCACCGGGGCGGACGGCCGGGGTGGCGGAGACGAAGGACGTGGCGTTCGGCGACTGAGGCACCGGTTCAGGTGGGCGGGGCGAAGACGCTCCGCTCGCTCACGTCGGCGAGGACGCGGGCGGCGGCTCGGAAGTCATTGTCGTCGTGGAGCACGACCAGGCCGTGGTGGGCAGCAGTGGCGCAGACGAGCCAGTCGACGGCGGACAGGCTCTTGTGCTGACCTCGCTGGGCAAGCCGGTGCTGGGCCGACTCGATCCAGCGCCAGGCGCCTTTCGGGACCAGGACATCCGGATACAGGTGGCCGAACATGTCCGTCATGCCGTCGTACTCGTCAAGATCCCTCGCGGATTGCAGGAACTCGGTGCGTTGTGCTGCGCAGGAGCCGATCGCTCCGTCGTCCACCTCCGGCGCCCAGAGGTCGCTGAGTTTCCGGTCGCGTTCCAGCCGCCAGACGGCGGTGGAGTCGGCGAGGTAGCGGATCACGGTCAGGCGACGCCCTTCTCCGTGCTGTCCCGGTCAGGGGAACCCTTCTCGGCCGCGTGTCGGCGCCAGAACCCCTCTTCGTCCCAGTTCTGGGCCATCTCCAGGTAGCGCAGTCGGGCCTCGGTACGTCGTCGGCGCTCGGCGTACTCGCGCAACGCCAGGTTGACCATTTCCTTCTTCGTCTTGGCGCCGGACAGCTTCATCGCCTCGGCGAGCGCTTCGTCGTCGATGTCGATCTGAGTGGCGGACATGGATACCTCCATGAGATGTGCTTCATACAAAGGTAGCCCATGCTTCATACATTCAGCTCCGCCCACACCGTCTTCCGCGGATACGGCCCCGGAGCGATGCCCCACCGGTCCGCCAGGGCGTCCACCAGCAGCAGGCCCCGGCCCGACTCGGCGCCGGGCCCTGCCGGGGTGGGGTGGGGGGAGGCGGTCGGGGCGGGTGTCGGTCACCTCGATACGGAGGGTGTCGGCGACGACGTAGAGGCTCAGGCGGAAGTCCCTTCCGGGGACGCGGCCATGCGTTGCCGCGTTGGCCGCCGGCTCGGCGACGATCTGCGTGGCGTTCTCCAACGGGAGCCCCCATGCGCGGAGTTGCTCCTCCGCGAGCAGGTGATTCATGTCACTCAGCGTGGCGGGTTCTGTTCTGCTGGGGGAGTGATGGTGCCTGTGCGTAGCGTGACTGTCTCGGCTTTGTCTCGTGCTGTCTTGGCTGTCTCGGGGGTTGTACGGGTACGGAAGCGCGTTGGAGGTGGGGCATGAACGAGGTTGCGGACGAGGCGGGTTGGGACGTCGAGCCGGGCGATGAGATCGAGCCGTTGGTCCAGGCGGTCGGGCGGTTGATCAAGGTCTGCAGGGAGGCGGTGGGGATGCGGGCTGCCGACTTCGGCGAGGTGATGGGTTACGGCGAGGACATGATCCGGAAGATGGAGCGGGGGCAGCGGATTCCCCGGCCGGAGTTCCTGGACCGGGCGGACCAGGTGCTCAAGGCGCAGGGGCATCTGCGGGCGTTCATGGAGGACATGCGGAAGGCTCGGTATCCGAAGAAGGTGCGGGAGCTGGCGCAGCTGGAGGAGCGGGCGGTGGAGATGTTGCTGTACAGCAACCACAACATCCATGGCCTGTTGCAGACGCCGGAGTACGCACGGGCGCTGTTCGGGATGAGGCAGCCCCCGCTCTCGCCGGACGTAGTGGAACGAGAGGCCGCCGCACGCATGGCCCGTAAGTCCGTCTTCGACCGGGAGCCTGCCCCGACGCTCGGTTTCGTCCAGGAACAGGTGACGCTGGAACGCCCGTACGGTGGGAAGATGGTGTTGCGCCGACAGCTCGAACACCTCTTGGAGGTATCGCAGTTGTGGAACGTCACCGTCCAGGTCGTGCCGACCGATCAGGAGGACAACGCCGGAGCGTCGGGCCTGATCGAAGTGTTGAAGTTCAACGACGGCACGGCGGTCGGGCGTTCCGACGGAGCGTTCAACGGTCGCCCGGTCTCAAGTCCAATGGATCTTCGTATCCTTGAACTCCGCTATGGCATGATCCGGGCGCAGGCTCTCACGCCGAGGGAGTCGCAGGCCTTCATCGAGCAAGCGCTGGGGAGACTATGAGCGCCACCGAACTCCACTGGTTCAAGAGCAGCTACAGCAGTAGCAGCGAACCCGGCGACTGCGTCGAAGTGGCCACGACCCCCGCCACCATCCACATCCGCGACTCCAAGACCCCCGAGAACCCCCACCTCACGGTGGCGCCCACCACGTGGACGACGTTCCTCACGCACCTCTCCACACACTGACCCCGCGGAGCTTCTCGCACGTCTCCTCGTGCTCCCGCTCTGGGCGGGACTGCCGCACCACGCCCGCGCCCGCCTGGAGCCAGCACTCGCCGTCGCGCTCGTACACGCTGCGGAGCACCAGCGCCGCATCGAGGGTGCCGGAGGCGTCGCAAGTCAGGACGGAACCGGCGTAGAGGCCCCGAGGGCGGCCTTCGAGGGCGCGGATCAAGGGGTAGGCGGGAGCCTTGGGGATCCCCGTCGCCGTCACCGCGGGGAACAGTGCGGCGAAGGCGTGCCAGGGGCCCAGGTCCGGGCGCAGGTGGCCGACGACCCGGGACGCCAGGTGCTGGACCGTGCCCCGCTCCTCCACCGTCATGTACTCGCTGACGTAGGTGTCGTCGCAGACGGAGGTCATCTCCTCCACCGACAGGCGTACGGACACCGCGTGTTCGTGGATCTCCTTCGGGTCGCTCAGCAGCTCGGCTCGGAGGCGGGCGTCCTCGGTCGGGGAACCCGTACGCGCGCGGGTGCCGGCCAGGGGGTGGGTCCGTACATGTCCGTCCGCCGTCACCTCGACCACCGTCTCCGGGCTGAAGCCGGCCGCCCGGATGCCGCCGAGGTCGAGGAGGAAGGAGCGCGCCGGGGTGTTGACGCGGCGGCCGAGGGCGTACGAGGTGATCAGGTCGACCGGGCCGGGGACCGGCACCCGGCGGGACAGGATGACCTTCTCCAGCGGGCCGGGGCCGTTCAGTTCGACGAGGGCGGCCGCGACCGCGGCGCGGTAGTTGCCGGTGTCGGCAAGGGGGAGGTCGATGGGGGCGCGGGGCTCAGGGATCGTTTCTGCGGGGGGTGCGTCGATGAGCGCGACGATGCGGTCCAGACGGGCCGGATCCACGCAGCGCACCAGCACATCGTCGCCGTACGTCCTGATCTCGTCGGCCGGGACGATCAGATGGAGGAGGTCCGGACCGGCGTCGGGGCCCGGGTCCGCTCCCGCCAGCGCGGCGCCCAGTTCGAACGCGGCCCAGCCGTATGCCCGCCAGCCCGTCACCGGCATCGTCGCGAACCGCTGCTCGACCTCCGACAGATCACGGGCGCCGGGGCCCAGCCGGACGGAGGCCAGTGACCCGCCCGCCAGGGAGAAGGCGCCGTCGCGCTCGTACACGACGTACGGATTGAACAGGCCGCTGCGGACGAGCCGCACGATCAGGGCGAGGGGGTTCTCGGCGGCGCGGGGGAGGCGGACCTCGCGGTAGCGCAGGTGGGTGGTCGTCATCGTGCCGACTCCGGGTCCGTCCCCGGGCGGCGGCCGCGGGCGCTGATCAGCGGGTAGGAGTTGACGACGAAGGCCGGGTCCTGCAACAGAGCCCGGAATGCGGTGAGTTCGGGGTCCGCGATGCCGTCCGCACGCAACCGGTCCGCGGTCTGTTCGATGTTGACGCGGTGCAGGTCGATGCCGGGACTGCCGCCCGGCCAGGACTCGGCGTGTGTCGTCGCCGTGAGGTCCGTGAGCCCTGCGCGGGCCATGGCGCCCAGCACCCGGCGGCCCCACAACGGGTCGGCTCCCGCCTTCTCCAGCTGTGTGTGCAGGGCCGTCACGACGCGCTCGAAGAGGGCCGCCGCCTCGGTGGTGGCCGCAAGGACCGGCGTCCAGCCGCAGTCGAACTCCTCCAGCAGCAGCGAGCCGCCGGGGCGCAGGGCCGTCACCAGGCGATCGAGCACGGGCAGCCGTTCCGGCAGATGCAGCAGGACCAGGCGGGCGTGGATCAGGTCGTAGTGCGCGGTGGGCAGCGGGTCGGCCACGATGTCGTGCCGCAACAGGCGTACATGCGGCGGGCGTTGAGGCCCCTGCCGCGCCCAGCGCGGGTCGATGTCGGTGATGGTAACCTCGCCGTCCGGGCCGACCCGCTCGCCGAGCCAGTCGCCCAGCGAGCCGCCGCCTCCGCCCACTTCGAGACATCTCCAGCCCGGTGCCAGGCCGGTCAGCTCCAGCTCGCGGCGGGAGACCGGGTCGTAGCAGGTCTCCAGGGCGGAGAAACGGCCGGGGGACTGGGCGTCTGCGTTGTCGAACAAGTAGCGGGACATGGTGCTTCCTCGCGCTTGCTCCCGGCCGTGCGGCGGGAGGGTCCCCATGATTACGGCGTGGGACGGCGCAGCGGCAGGGCGCGCCGGGGGCACTCGGACTACGCGGTCGCGTGCCGTATGCACACAGCGCTAGCGTGCCGTGCATGACGACCGCCGATGCCACCGAAAGCTCCGGAGCCAACCCCCGTTTCACCGCCGCCCTGAGCGAACTGGGACTCGGCGACCTGCACACCCGTATCCGCCGCTTCCCGGACGCCACCCGCACCGCCGCCGAGGCCGCCGCCGCGATCGGGTGCGAGCTGAGCGAGATCTGCAAGTCGCTGATCTTCGCGGCGGACGGGGTCCCGGTGCTGGTGCTGATGGACGGGGCGTCGCGGGTGGACGTCGAGCGGGTGCGGGAGGAACTCGGCGCCGAGAAGGTGACGCGGGCCAAGGCGGACGTCGTACGGGAGACGACCGGGTACGCGATCGGGGGTGTGCCGCCCTTCGGGCACCGTACGAGGACCCGGGTGCTGGCCGACCGCTCGCTGCTGGAGCACGACGTCGTGTGGGCGGCCGCCGGGAATCCGCACGCCGTGTTCCCCATGGAGCCCAAGGAGCTCGTCACCCGCGCCGGAGCCACCCTGGTGGACGTGCGCGAGCGCAGCTCGTGACGCCGCTGGTCGCCACGGCCGTCCTGTGCGCCGCGGTCACCCACGCCGGCTGGAACGCGATCGCCCACCGCATCACGGACAAGCTGGTCGGGTTCACGCTGATCGCGGGCGGCGGGATGCTGATCGGGCTGGCGATGGTGCCGTTCGTCCCCTTCCCGGCGTCCGGCGCGTGGCCGTACCTCGCCGCCTCCGCCTTCATCCACCTCGCGTACTACGTACTGCTCATGCGGTCCTTCCGGCTCGGCGACTTCGGGCAGGCGTATCCGATCGCCCGCGGCACCGCGCCCCTTGTGGTCACGGTGCTCGCCGCGATGTTCGCGCACGAGGTGCCCAACGGGTGGGCGGCCGCCGGTATCGCCCTGTCCTGCGCGGGCCTGACCGGTGTCGCGCTGTGGGGGCTGCGCGGCAGCCGGCCCAACTGGGCGGCGATCGGCGCGGCCCTCGCCACCGGGCTGACCATCGCTGCGTACACGGTCGTGGACGGGCTGGGGGTGCGGGCGTCGGGCTCTTCCCTCGGGTACATCGCCTGGCTGATGGCCGTGGAGGGTTTCGCGATCCCGCTGTACGCGCTGACCCGCTGGCGGGGCGAGTTCCTCGCCGTTCTCGGGCCGTTCGCGGGCGTGGGTCTCCTGGGCGGCGCCATGTCCGTCGCCGCGTACGGCCTGGTCCTGTGGGCCCAGACCAAGGCCGAACTGGCGCCCATCGCGGCCCTGCGCGAGTCGTCGATCATCGTCGGGGCGGCCATCGGGGCGGTGTTCTTCAAGGAGCGGTTCGGGGCGCCGCGGATCGCGGCGGCGGTGTTGTTGGTGGCGGGGATCGGCTTGATGCTGCGGGCCGGCTGAGCGCCGTGGCTGCGCGGCGATGGGCCGTCGGTCGTCTGCGGGGTCCGTTGTGGCTTGTCGCGCAGTTCCCCGCGCCCCTTCAGGGCGCATCCTCGGCGCGCGGCTGAGCAGCGCCCCGATAGGGGCGCGGGGAACTGCGCGATCAGCCACAGCGAGCCTGCAGACGACCAACGGCCTGAAACCGGCCCTACCCGCGGAGCGCAACTTGCCTACGCCTTGACGATCCGTTCCGCGGGAGTTCAACTCTGCGTTTGTGCCTGGGTTGTGTGTTGTCCCTATGGTCCCAGCGGACATCGGGAGAAGGGGGGCTCATGGGGACACTCCACGCAGTTGCGGCTCGCGGGATCACCAAGTGCTTCGGCGACGTCGTCGCACTCGACGGTGTCGACCTGGATGTGACGCAGGGGCAGATCCATGGCCTGGTCGGTCCGAACGGCGCCGGCAAGACGACGCTGCTCGGTCTGCTGCTGGGTCTGGCCGTCGCCGACAGCGGGCGCCTCGAGATCCTCGGTACGCCGGTGGGGCGGGCGTTCGACGCTCCTGAAGGTGTCTCCGGTTTCGTGGACGGGCCGGGCCTCTACCCCTCGCTCACCGCCCGGCAGAACCTCGCCGCGCTGGCCCGGCTCCGCGGGCTCGACGCGGGCGCCGCGGGGATCGACGACGTGCTCGACCAGGTCGGGCTCACCGCCGTCGCCGACGACAAGGCCCGCGGCTTCTCGCTCGGCATGCGGCAGCGGCTCGGGCTCGCAGCCGCCCTGCTCACCAAGCCCCGGCTGCTCGTGCTCGACGAACCCTCCAACGGCCTCGACCCGGCAGGGAAACGGCACGTGCACCGTGTCCTCACCCGGCTCGCCGCGGACGGAACCAGCGTGGTGCTGTCGAGCCACCGTATGGACGACCTCGAGGCGCTGTGCTCCGAGGTCACCATCCTCGCCACCGGACGGGTCGTGTTCTCCGGCCCGCTGGGCAAGCTGGCCGCCGAGAACCGTGAACTCGACTACCGGGTGCGGACCTCCGACCCGCAGGCCGCGCGACGGCTGGCCGACGGCGCGGACGGCATCCGGGTCGTCGACGACGCCGGGATACGGCAGGACGACGAACTCCTCGTCGTGCGCGCCCTGGTGCCCGCCCTCGACGGACTGGTGGCGAGCCTCGTGCGGTCGGGCGTCGCGGTGCGCGAACTCGCGCCCGTCGTATCGCCGCTGGAGGCCGCGTTCCTCGCCCTCACCGAGCAGGAGCAGGAGGCCGGCCGATGACCGCGACCGTCGCCGCCGACAAGGTTGTCAGGGCCCGCCGGGTCCCCGTCTCGCGCGGCTACCGCTTCGAACTGGTCAAGCTGGTCTCGCAGTGGCGGATCCGGCTGCTGGTGCTTGCCTGTTGGATTGCTCCCGCCCTCTTCGTGGCGGGTGTGAGCCGGCAGAGCACCCTGCCCTCCGACACCCTCTTCGGGCGTTGGATGCACGCCACGGGCTGGGCCGGACCGCTGGTCATGCTCGGGTTCGCGGGCACCTATGCGCTGCCGTTGCTTTCTTCGGTGGTCGCCGGTGACGTGTTCGCCGCCGAGGACCGGCTCGGCACCTGGCGGCATCTGCTGGTCGCCGTGCGGTCGCCGCGACGGATCTTCGTGGCGAAGTCGCTCGCCAGCCTCACCGTCATCCTGCTGCTGGTGGCCGGGCTGGCCGTGTCCAGCGCGGTCGGCGGGCTGGTGTCGGTCGGCAACCAGCCTCTGGTCGGGCTCGACGGCCACCTGCTGGCACCCTCCGACGCCGCCGTCCGGGTCCTGCTCGCCTGGGTCGCGGCCCTCGCGCCGACCCTGGCCCTCGCCGCGATCGGACTGCTCGGGTCGGTCGCGCTGGGGCGGTCTCCGACGGGGCTGCTGCTTCCCCCGGTCGTCGCGCTCGCGATGTCGGTCGCCCAGATGCTGCCGCTGCCCGTCGCCGTGCGCCTCGCCCTGCCCGGCTACGCCTTCATCGCCTGGAACGGCCTGTTCACCAGCCCCACCCAGCTCGGCCCGCTCCTGATCGGTGTCGCGGTCAGCCTGGCGTGGGCCGTCCTCGCGACCGCGCTGGCGTATCTCCTCTTCCTGCGGCGCGACTTCACCAACCTCGCCTACGACGGTTCCGGGCGCCGGGCGCTCACCATCGGCGCGCTGCCGCTGGTCGGACTGACCGCCCTCACCGTCGGCGTGGTCGCCGTGGCGACCCCCTCCATGGGCTCCGGCATCAAGCAGGACAAGGTCCAGCGGTCGGTGGCCACGGCGTTCGCCCACCTCTACCGCATGCAGACCGAGCAGCTTCACCGTCCCGCCGTCACCGAGGCGCAGCTGCGGGCCTCGGCGGCGTGCACCAAGAGCGACGGCCAGGCGGCCCAGGAGGGCGCGGGCAACGACTGGCGGTGCGTCGTGACCTGGCATCTGCCCGGGGTCCCGGTCGCGGGGACGGCGATCTATCAGCTCGACATCACCTCGGACGGGCGGTTCGTGGCCGACGGCGACGGTCCGAAGGAAGTCAACGGCTACTTCCTGCTGCGGACTTCGACCGGCGACGCCCCGAATCCGCTGTGGCAGTTCGACGGCAACGTCGAACTCCTCACCCCCCACTGAAGGTTCCGCTGAAGGGTTCACTGAAGGGAACACCTCCGTGCAGGTAACACGCCAGCGCCGGATCAACGAGAAGAATCAGATCAACCTCTTCGGCAGACGCGTCGGCCGCCGCGCCCTGCTGGTCACGGCGGGCATCGCGGTCGCCCTCGGCGTCACGGGCACCGCGGTCGCGTCCACGTGGCAGTTCGGCACCCAGCAGGTCGCCGACGAGACCTCGAACGGCCAGGTCATCTCCAGCGACCAGTACATCAAGCCGTACGGCAGCCGCAGCGTCATCAACGACGGCAAGATCATGTCGTCGACGGTCAGCCCGGACGGCAGCCGGCTCGCGGCCTCGGTCGCCGACGGTGACGCCTCGCTGGTCGTCATGGACCTCGCGAGCGGTCACGTGATCCAGAAGGTCGGCACCAACGTGGCGGACGACCTGCGCATCAAGAGCGGATCCGTCGGCCAGGAAGGCCCGACGTACTCGCCCGACGGCACGCAGCTGTGGCTTGGCCAGACCGACGGCTACACGAAGTTCACCGTGGGCGCCGACGGCACCCTCTCCAGCCCGGTGAGCGTCCCGATCCCGGCCGACGGCACCAAGCACGCGCTCGTGGCTGCTGCGGTGTTCTCGGCCGACGGCTCGACCGTGTACTCCGCGGTCAACGGCCAGAACCGGGTCGTCGCCATCGACGCGGCGACCGGAACCGTCAAGCAGAGCTGGGCCGTCGGCAACGCCCCCCGGGGCATCGCCCTGGTCGGCGGCAAGCTCTACGTCAGCAACGAGGGCGGCCGTCCGGCCAAGGACTGCGACACCACGATCAACTCCTACGGCACCCAGGTGCCCGCCAACCCGGACACCGGCGCCGCCACCACCGGCACCGTCAGCGTCATCGACACGGCGGACCCGTCCGCCGCGGTCGGCAGCATCGACGTCGGCCTGCACCCGACCGCGGTGTACGCGAACAAGGGCGCGGTGTTCGTCACCAACACCGCCGACAACAGTGTCTCGGTCATCAGCACGGCCAAGGACAAGGTCGTCCAGACCATCGCCACCCAGCCCTGGCCGGAGGCGAAGGTCGGCTACGAGCCGAACGCGGTGACGCTCGCCGACGACGGCCGTCTGCTGGTGACGCTCGGCCGCGCCAACGCGGTCGCCGTCTACCGGTACAAGTCCCCGCAGGAACCGGCTCGTTACGTCGGCCTGCTCCCGACCGACTACTTCCCTTCCGGGATCGCCACCGTCGGCAAGAACGTCGTCGTCTCCAACACCCGCGGCATCGACGCCCGCCGCCCCACCGCCGCCTCCGGTCACGGCACGCACGACACGACGTCGAGCCTGACCCAGTTCACGCTGCCGGACGACAAGGCCATCAAGGCTCAGACCGCCAAGGTCTTCAAGCAGAACGGCTGGACGCCCGGCTCGGTCCTGACGGCCGGCGGCAAGACCTCCGGGAAGGCCCTGCCGGTCCCGCTGCGGCTCGGCGACCCCTCGACGATCAAGCACGTCTTCCTGCTCGTCAAGGAGAACCGGACCTACGACCAGGTCTTCGGTGACCTGCCGCAGGGAGACGGCAACTCCGCGCTCACCACGTTCGGCGAGAACGTCACGCCGAACCAGCACGCCCTGGCCGAGCAGTTCGGGCTCTACGACAACTTCTACGACGTCGGCACGAACTCCGCCGAGGGCCACAACTGGCTGATGCAGTCGGACAACCCGGAGTACACCGAGTCCTCCGCCGGCGAGTACCAGCGCAGCTACGACACCGAGAACGACGCCCTCGGCCACCAGAAGACCGGCTTCATCTGGAGCGGTGCGCAGGCGGCCGGCAGGTCGGTCAAGGACTTCGGCGAGTTCCAGTCGCTGGAGACCAAGCCGGCCGGTGCGAACTGGCAGAACCTGTACTGCGACAGCAAGAACATGGAAGCCACCGGGGCGCAGACCCAGTACCCGATCCAGACGGGTTCGGCGATCCCCTCGCTCAACAAGGTGTCCGTGCAGGGCTTCCCGATGTTCGACCTCGACGTCCCGGACATCTACAAGGAACAGATCTGGAAGCAGGACTTCGAGAAGAACGGCCCGGCGAACCTGAACATGTTCTGGTTCTCCAACGACCACACCGGCGGCCCGGCCAACGCGGCGGCCGAGGTCGCGGACAACGACCTCGCGGTCGGCCGGATGGTCGACGAGATCTCCCACAGCAAGTACTGGAAGGACTCCGCGATCTTCGTCGTCGAGGACGACTCCCAGAACGGCCTCGACCACGTCGACGGCCACCGCGCCCCGGTCCAGATCATCAGCCCCTGGGCCAAGCACGACACCGTCGACAGCCACTACTACTCACAGATCACGATGGTCCGCACCATCGAGCAGATCCTCGGCGTCCACCCGATGAACCAGCTCGACAGCGCGGCCACCCCGATGTACGGGGCGTTCTCCCTGAAGCCGGACAACACGCCGTTCACGGCCGAGCCCAACCGGACCTCGCTGACCCTCGGCGTGAGCCCCCAGCCCACCTGCGGCTCGGACACCCCGGCCCCGCAGGACCGCACCGCGGCGGCCGCTCCGACCTCCGCCGCGGTCCCCGAGGCCAAGCAGGACCTCGCGGCCGAGTGGAAGACCTGGGCCTCGCACCAGCGGCTGACCGGCCCGCACGCCGTGCCCGACTACGCCAACAACGAGCAGATGAACCGCTACACCTGGTACCAGACCCACAACTGGACCAAGCCGTACCCCGGCGACAAGAAGGTCTACGCGCCGAACGACGTACCCGGCGCCTACCTCCCGTCGGCGGAGAACGACGGCTGACGCAGCCCCTCGCGCCGACAGACCCCGGGCCGACATCAGTGTCGGCCTGGGGTCTGCGTGCATCCGCGGGCCCGTAGGAGCACCCTGGAAGCAGGTCTTCCGGAGGTGATCGTCATGATGCACACCGCAGTGGGATGGCACGTCGAGCTGGAGTTCCAGGAGGACGACACACACACGCGGGCGGTCGCGCTGGTGCGCCTGTCCGACGGGAGCGAGGTAAAGGCCCACGGCCACGCGAGCCGACACCACACCGACTCGAATCAGCCACGGGTGGGGGAGGAGATCGCCGGCGCGCGGGCGCTGAACGAACTCGCCATGCAGCTGCTGACGAAGGCGCATGGGGAGATCGACTCGGCGTCCGGGCGGACGTCGCACTCCATCAACGTCTGACGTCGGTTGTCTGCTGCGCCGTCGTGGCTTGTCGCGCCCACGCGGCGGAGCCGCAATCCGGCACAGCCCCGCGCCCCTGTCGGGGAGCTGCCGGACCGTCGCGTCATGCCGATACGGCGCTCTGTACCGCCCTTACCAAGGCCTGTGCCCGGGGGTCCGCCGTCACGGACTTGCGGAAGCCGTTCGTCACATAGCCGAAGGCGATGCCCGAGTCGGGGTCGGCGAAGCCCAGGGCGCCGCCGCGGCCCGGGTGGCCGAAGGAGGTGGGGGACAGGAGCGGGGACGCCGCGCCGTGGAGCATGTAGCCGAGGCCGAACCGGGTGTGCACGACCAGCACGCGGTCCGGCCCCGCGCTGCGTTCGGTGCGGGCCAGCTCCACGGTCTCCGGTGTGAACAGCCTTGTTCCGCCGTCCACTTCGCCTATCAGGGACGCGTAGAAGCGCGCCAGGCCCTCCGCCGTCGCGATGCCGTTGGAGGCGGGCAGGGCCGCGGCGCGGTAGGCGGGGTCGTTCTCGTCGGGCAGCGGGGTGATCGCGGCGAAGGCGCGGCGGGTGAGGGAGCCGGGGTCGGCGTAGGCCTCGGAGACCGCGCGCTTGGGGCGCGTCCGCAGTCCGTGCGGGTCCGCCGGGGGGTCGACCTGGGCCACCCGGCCCACGCGCGCCTGCTCACCCGACGGCAGCCCGAGCCACAGGTCCGCCCCGACCGGCCCGGCCATCTCGTCCGCGATCCACTCGCCGACGGTGCGTCCCGTGATCCGCCGCACCAGCTCGCCGGTCAGCCAGCTGTACGTCTGCGCGTGATACCCGTGGTCGGTGCCCGGCTCCCAGGCCGGTGCCTGCGCCGCGACCGCCTCGGCGCCGAGGTCCGGGTCCGCGGCCTGGGCGGGCGTGAGCGGGCGGTCGAGGACGGGCACTCCGGCGCGGTGGGCGAGCAGGTGCCACACCCGCGTCCGTTCCTTGCCCGCCGCCTTGAACTCCGGCCAGTACTCGCCGACCGGCGCGTCCAGGTCCAGCTCCCCGCGCTGCTGCAGCAGCAGGAGTACGGCGGCGGCGACCCCCTTGGTCGCCGAGCGCACGATCTGGGCGGTGCCGTGCTCCCAGGGGGCTGTGCCGTCGACGTCCTTCGTGCCGCCCCACAGGTCGACGACCTTGTGCCCGTCCCGGTAGACGGTGACGGCCGCGCCCCGGTCCCCGAGCACCTCGAAGTTCCGTACGAACGCTTCCCTGACCGGCTCGAAGCCCTCGGCCACCGCACCGTTCACGTCCACGCCCGTGCTCCTCCTGCCTGTGTGTACTTCCTACTCACCCAAGCAGAATCGACACGTCGATGTTCCCGCGGGTCGCGTTCGAGTAAGGGCAGACCTCGTGTGCCGCGTCCACGAGCTTCGCCGCGACGTCCTGGTCCAGTACCGGGAGCGAGACGCTGAGGGCGACCGCGAGGCCGTAACCGCGCTGCTTGTTGGGGCCGATGCCGACCTTCGCGGCGACCGTGGAACCGGTGAGGTCGAGGCCGGCACGGCGGCCCACCAGCACCAGCGCGTTGTGGAAGCAGGAGCTGTATCCGGCCGCGAACAGCTGCTCGGGGTTGGTGCCGTTGCCGTCGCCGCCCAGCTCCGGCGGCATCGCGACCTTGACCTCGATCTGCCCGTCCTGGCTGGTGACGTAGCCGTCCCGGCCGCCGTGTGCGGTCGCTTCGGCGACGTACATGATTTTCGTCGGTCGGGTGTCGACGGAGACATCATCGACATCGTCACTCATGGTTGGCCCCCCAGAACGAGTGCGCGCAAGTACATCGTGCACAAGGTACTGGCTGGTAGGTCAGCAGCCGTTACCAGGGGGTAGCAACCGGGGGTAACCCGAGATCAGCGTTGTGCGGCCGCTTCGGCCTTCGCCGCCAGGCGCCACAAGTCCTCGCGCAGCCGCGCCACCTCCGGGGCGTCGAGGCCCGTGGCCGCGAGCAGCGCGCCCGGTACGCACGCCGCGCGCTCCCGCAGTTCCTCCCCGCGCCCCGTGCATGCGACCAGCACCGAGCGCTCGTCGTGCGCCGCGCGCTCCCGGCGCACCAGGCCCGCCGCCTCCAGCCGCTTCAGCAGGGGCGAGACCGTGCCGTAGTCGAGCCGCAGCGCCGTCGCCAGCTCCTTGACCGGGACCTGGCCGCGCTCCCACAGGACGAGCAGGACCAGGTACTGCGGGTAGGTGAGGCCGAGTTCGTCGAGGAGCGGGCGGTAGGAGGACGTCACCGCGCGCTGGGCCGCGTAGAGCGCGAAACACAGCTGGTCGTCGAGCAGCAGGGAAGGCTCAGAGCCTGTCCCAGGAGGGCCGGGCGAAGTCCGCGCCGGATCGGCAGCGCCCCGAAGGGGCGCGGGGCTGTATCCATCTGCGGCTCCGCCGCGGGGCGCGACCAGCCCCGATGGCGCTGCAGACAAACCACGGCCCGTCGCGGCACCTTCAGCGGAGGGCTCGGCCGCCGTATCGTCCTCGTGCGTCACGCACCCATTCTCACGGACCGCGGGTCGAAACCGAAGGGCAGCTCCAGCCGGTGGGCGCGCATCAGGTCCTCGTCCGAGAGCAGCTCGGCCGTCTTCCCGTCCGCCGCGATCACCCCCTCGCTGAGGATCAGGGAGCGCGGGCACAGCTCCAGGGCGTACGGCAGGTCGTGCGTGACCATGAGGACGGTGACGTCCAACGAACGCAGGATGTCGGCCAGTTCGCGCCGGGAGGCCGGGTCGAGGTTGGAGGACGGCTCGTCCAGGACGAGGATCTCCGGCTCCATGGCGAGGACGGTCGCCACGGCCACCCGGCGCCGCTGCCCGAAGGAGAGGTGGTGCGGGGGGCGGTCCTTGAACTCCGCCATGCCGACCTGTGTGAGCGCCCGGTCGACGCGCTCCTCCAGCTCCGGCCCCTTCATTCCGGCCGCCGCAGGCCCGAAGGCCACGTCCTCGCGGACCGTCGGCATGAACAGCTGGTCGTCGGGGTCCTGGAAGACGATGCCGACCCTTCGGCGGATCTCCGCCATGTGCTGCTTGCCGACGGGCAGCCCGGCGACCGTGACGGTGCCGGCGCCGCCGGTCAGGATGCCGTTGAGGTGCAGCACGAGGGTCGTCTTGCCGGCACCGTTGGGACCGAGCAGCGCGACCCGCTCGCCGCGCCCGATGGAGAAGTCGACGCCGAACAGGGCCTGGTGGCCGTCGGGGTAGGCGAAGGCGAGGCCGGAGACCTCAAGAGAAGGAGTACTCACAGGGTCCATCCCAGCAGGCAGACGGCGAGGGCGGCGAGGGGGAGCGTGAGGGCGTACGACCACTGGGCTCTGGACGCGGTCACTTCGTCGATCACCGGCATCGAACCGGCGTAACCGCGGCTGACCATGGCCAGGTGGACGCGCTCCCCGCGCTCGTAGGAGCGGATGAACAGGGCGCCGGCCGACTTCGCGAGCACGCCCCAGTGCCGCACGCCCCGCGCCTCGAAGCCCCGGGACTCCCGGGCGATCCGCATCCGCCGCATCTCGTCCGTGATGACGTCGCCGTAGCGGATCATGAAGGACGCGATCTGCACCAGCAATGGCGGGAGCTTCAACCGCTGCAGGCCGAGGAGGAGTTCGCGCAGTTCGGTCGTGGAGGCCAGCAGGACGGACGCGGCGACACCCAGCGTGCCCTTCGCGAGCACGTTCCAGGCGCCCCACAGGCCGTTCACGCTCAGCGAGAGGCCCAGGACGTCCACCCGCTCGCCCTCCGCCACGAACGGCATCAGCACCGCGAACGCGACGAACGGCACCTCGATCAGCAGCCGCTTGAGCAGGAAGGCGGCGGGCACGCGCGCGAGCTGCGCGACGACTGCGAGCAGCACGGCGTAGACGCCGAACGCCCACACCGCCTCCCGCGGCGTCGACACCACGACCACCACGAACGCGAAGGCGGCGGCGAGCTTGGTGTGCGGCGGCAGGGCGTGCACGGGGGAGTGCCCGTGCCGGTAGAGCCTGTGTGCGTGCCCGGCGCCCATGTCAGACGCCCGTGCCGACAGGAGAGGCGTCGTTCGTACGGCGCCTGCGCACCACCCAGAACACCGTGCTGCCCGCGACGACGGTCACGCCGACGCCGATCACGCCCGCGAGGCCGCCGGAGAGGCGGGCGTCC
This sequence comes from Streptomyces sp. NRRL S-646, assembly GCF_000720765.1. Taxonomy (GTDB): domain Bacteria; phylum Actinomycetota; class Actinomycetes; order Streptomycetales; family Streptomycetaceae; genus Streptomyces. Next base: position 187,091 of record NZ_JODC01000012.1, on the reverse strand, counting down.
GCCACGTCCTTGACGCCGTAACCGGCGAGCGGGGAGCCGTCGGAGGCGTGCTTCCGGGCCCTGCTGTCGATGCCCTTGTCGTGGGCGACCTTCTCCAGGCCGTCGGGGTTCGAGGAGGCGTAGAAGCTGACGAAGCCCGCCAGGACGAGGGAGGTGACCAGGCCGGTGATCCACAGCGCGCGGCGGGACGTGCGCGCTGCGACGGGCGCCGGGCGCGCCGGGGCGTCCACGAGTTCGCCGTTCACCCGCAGCTTGAGCTTCTGCTCCAGGCCGCGCGCGCCGTACACGAGATCCGGGCGTACGGCGATCACCGCGCCCACCGTCAGCCCCGTGATCGCCGCCTCGCCGATCCCGATCAGTACGTGTACGCCGATCATCGCGGTGGCGACCTTGCCGATGGAGACGTCCGTGGTGCCGCCGACGGCGTAGATCAGCGTGAAGGCGACCGCCGCGCCCGGCACCGAGAGGAGCGCGGCGACGAAGGAGGCGACGGTCACCGAGCGCCGCCCCCGCGGGAGCACCTTCACCAGGCCGCGGAAGACGGCGTATCCGACGACCGTCGTGACGATCGCCATGTCCGTGATGTTCACGCCGAGCGCGGTCAGGCCGCCGTCCGCGAAGAGGATGCCCTGCATCAGCAGGACGACGGACACGCACAGGACACCGGTGAAGGGGCCGACGAGGATCGCGGCGAGCGCACCGCCGAGCAGATGCCCGCTGGTCCCCGCTGCGACGGGGAAGTTCAGCATCTGCACCGCGAAGATGAACGCCGCCACCAGTCCCGCCAGTGGCGCCGTCCGCTCGTCCAGCTCGCGGCGGGCGCCGCGCAGGCTCACCGCGATGGCGCCCGCGGCGAGGACTCCGGTCGCGGCGGAGACGGGGGCGTTGATGAATCCGTCAGGCACATGCACCTTTCGATGATAATGCCTTGTTGCGAACGACTTGCAAGAGCGAGGGGCTCCTCCGTGGTGCACAGTTCCCTGCGCATGAGTTCCCCGTGCATGTGAGTTGTCCGACGCCAAGGGGCGCGCTCGGGAAAATGTGGGACATTGGGAGGGGGTGGACGCACAGGTTCCACACAGGACACGCAGCGTGAGAGGGCCGTCACGATGTCTGTAGTCGAGCAGTACGCACGAGCCCACATAGTCACGGATGCGGCGGTACCGGAGGACGAGACCGTCCCGGTGGTCCTGCGCTACGACCCAGAGGTCGACCCGCGTGAGGTGCGGGTCGGGCTGCCCGGGGTGGACGAATGGAGCTTCTCGCGTTCCCTGCTGGAACAGGGGCTGCGCGCACCTGCCGGCAGCGGAGAGGTGCGGGTGTGGCCTTGCGGCCGGGTTCAGGCCGTTGTCGAGTTCCACTCGGCGCAGGGTGTTTCGGTCGTGCAGTTCGAGTCGAAGACCCTGCTGCGGTTCTTGCGTCGCACGTATATGGCTGCGGCGCCTGTTGGTCGCTGAGTGTTCGTCCGCCGCGCCATTGCGGCTGATCGCGCCCGCGCGGCGGAGCCGCAAATCGACACAGCCCCGCGCCCCTTCAGGGCGCCCCTTCGGGACGCCCCTTCAAGCCGCTGATCAGCCGCCCATCTTCAGCAGTGCCGCCACGATGGGCCCTGCTGTGTCGCCGCCGTGGCCGCCCGCCTGGACGACACCCGACGCGGCCAGGTCGCCGCAGTACGCGGTGAACCAGCCGTTCGGCTTCTTCTGACCGTCGACCTCGGCCGAGCCCGTCTTGGCGCCGCAGCCCGACATGCCCGCCATCGCCTTGGCCGCCGTGCCGTAGGAGGCCGTGTAGGACATGACCTCCTTCAGCTCGGCCTGCGTCTTCGACGACATGGTGCGCGAGGCCTTCGCCAGTGTGCGGTGGTCCACCGACGGGGCGACCAGGTACGGCTGGTGGAAGGAGCCGGTCGCCACCGTCGACGACACCGACGCCATGTTCAGCGGGTTCATCCGCACCCCGCCCTGCCCGATCAGCGAGGCGCCCATCTGTGCGCCGCTCATCACGGGGACCGAGCCGTCGAAGGTCGGGACGCCGATGGCCCAGTTGTTCAGACCGAGGCCGTAGACCTGTTGCGCCTCCTGCGTCAGGTCGCTGTTGGACAGCTTCGGCGCGAAGTTGATGAAGGCGTTGTTGCAGGAGGCCCCGAAGGCCAGCTTGAACGAGCCCTGCTTGATCTCGGAGTTGTCGTCGTTGTGGAACGTCCAGCCCGCGAGCTTGTACGTCTTGGGGCAGGGGTGCGACTGGTCGGGGTGGACGAGGTCCTTCTCGAACAGCATCGTCGAGGTCACGATCTTCATCGTGGAGCCGGGGGCCAGGGATCCCTGGAACGCCACGTTGAAGCTGGGGCTGTGGTTCGCGACGGCGAGGATCTCGCCGGTCGACGGGCGCATGACGACGACCGAGGACCTGTCCTTCGCGGCAACCTGCTTCTCGGCCGCGGCCTGGAAGACCGGGCTCAGGGTCGTGTTCACCTTGCCCGGCGTGCCCTTGGTCAGCGTCAGCAGCGTCTTGTCGGACAGCTTGGCCTTCTGTGACGCCTTGCCCCGTACGACGTCCAGCTCCACGCCCGCCTTGCCGCCGGCGGTCTTGCCGTACTTCTCCCGCAGACCGTCCAGGACCGGGCCGAGCGAGGGGTACTTGGCGGTCGTCAGCTCGCCGCCGTGCCGATCGTACGCCTTGACCGGCGGCGTCCCGGCCTCGCCGGTGACCAGGGTGTCGCCGTCCTTCAGGTCGGGGTGGACGACGGAGGAGTGCCAGTCGACGTACGGCTTGCCGTCCTCCTTCTTGCGTACGACCGTCAGCGCACTCCGGTACGAGAGCGGCATCTTCGTGCCCTTGTAGGAGACCGTGCCCTTGACGGTGAAGGGGACCTTGTCGCCGGTGCGGGTGCCCTCGGTGAGGGTGGCGCCCGTGATGTGGGCGTCCTTGGTGAAGCCGGTCAGCAGGGTGGTGGCCGCCGCCGGGTCGTTCGTGGCGGCGGCGGCCTGCGTCACCTTGCCCTGCTGCCAGCCCGTGAGGAACCGCTCGGCCGCGGTCTGCACCTCGGTCGCGGACAGCGGGCCGGTCTTGACCTTGGGCTTGTCGTCGGTGGACGAGGACGTCGCTGTCGACCGGTCGTCGGCCGCGGAGCCGCCGGTCAGCGCGTAGACGCCGACTCCGGCGCCGACGACCACCACGGCGATCATCCCGCCGACCACGGCGGGTTTGGTCTTCCGTCGCTCGGCGACGCGCCTTCTGTTGCCCACTGTTCCCGTTCCTCCGAGAGATCCCCAGGGTCCCCGTTGCCCACATCCATCCCAACCAACGACGGCAACAGCCTAGAGTCCCGTCCTCAACGGGTGACTTCAGGAGCCGGTCCGTAGCACAGCTGCGACAATCGGCCCGGCCGCCGTGCCGCCGTGGCCGCCCTCCTCGGTCATGGCCGCCGCCGCGATGTCACCGCTGAAGCCCGTGAACCAGCTGTTGGACACGGCCTGTCCGTCGACCTCCGCGGAGCCGGTCTTCGCGCCGATGTCGCCGTGCAGCCCGGCCATCGCCTCCATCGCGGTGCCCTGGGTCGCGGTGAGATGCATCATCTGCTTCAGCTGCGCGGCGGTGCTCGCGGGCAGGCCCTTCGCGGTGGCCAGTTGACGGTCGTCGAGCTTCGGGGAGACAAGATACGGCTGCCGGAACGCGCCGGTGATGGCGGTCGCGGTGACCGACGCCATGTTCAGCGGGCTCATCTGGACCTGGCCCTGGCCGATGGCGTTCGCCGCCCGGTCCGGGCCGCTGACCGCGGGGACCTTGCCGTCGAAGGAGACGATGCCGGTCTTCCAATTGTCCTGGCCGAGCCCGAACCGGTCCTGGGCCTCGGTCGTCAGCGAGGAGTCCGAGAGCGGCTTCTCGTCGATGAGCTTGATGAAGGCCGTGTTGCAGGAGCGCAGGAAGCTGTTGGCGAGGGTGGCGTTCTCGTTGGGCTTCATGTTCTTGAGGTTCTTGAAGGTCTGCCCCTGCCATACGGCGTCCGGCGTGCAGGGGGCCGGGCCGTTCATCGAGGTCACGCCGTTGTCGATGAGCATCGCGGCGGTGATGATCTTCATGGTGGAGCCGGGCGCCACCTCGCCCTGGAAGGCCGCGTTGAACTGGTCCCTGCGGTGGTTGGCCACCGCCAGCACCTCACCGGTGCTGGGCTTGACGGCCACCACCGACGACTGCGCGAACCTCTTCACCGCGGTCTCGGCCGCCGCCTGCGCGCTCGCGCTGATCGTGGTCTGCAGCTTGCCGGCCCTGCCCTTGGCGAGGGTGAGCAGCGAGGTGTCGCCCGCGTCCGGGGACTGGTGCTTGATCGCCAGCTCGATGCCGGGGGTGCCGCCCGCCTTGTCGCCGTACCGCTCGCGCAGGGTGTCCAGGACCGGGCCGAGCGAGGGGTACTTCTCCTTCGTCAGTACGGCACCGTTCCGGTCCACGGCCTCGATCGGCGGGTTCGCCGCCTCGCCGGTGAAGAGGGTGTCGCCCTTCTGCAGCTGCGGATGGACGACGGACGGCTGCCAGTCGACCAGCGCGCGCCCGGTGGTCTTCCCGCGCACGACGGTCAGCTCGCTCTTGTAGGTCAGGGACTTGGACTTGCCCTCGTAGGACACCGTGGCCCTGACCGTGTAAGGGACCGTCGCGCCGTTCGCCGTACCGGGCGTGATCTTCACGCCGGTGATGTGCGCGGCGTCGCCGAAGGAGGTCAGCAGTGGTTCGGCCGCCGCGTCGTTGTTCGTGTACGTCGCCGCCTGGGCCGCCCGGCCCTTCTCCCAGGCCGCGAAGAACTTCGCCGAAGTCTCCTTGATCTCGTCGCTGCTCGGCGGACCGGTCTTCACGGATGCTGCTCCCGACCCCCCGTCGCCGTTCAGCGCGGACACGATGTTGTACGCGCCGTATCCGGCGCCGCCCACCATCACAGCGAAGACGCTGCTGATGACGGCGACCTTTACCCCCTTGGCCATGAAGGGTCCCCTCCCCGTTCCCCGTTGGTGCTCGCACTGTATGTGGCGTGAGGGGGAGCTGTGAGGGGTGTTTCCGTATGTTGTCCGATCGGAGAGGCAGAAGGGACTCAGAAGGTCCGCTATACCCAGGTATCAAGCCACATACGTGAACGCCAGTCGTCGATCGGGATCGCCGTCCCGGTGTACAGCGGCCAGAAGTAGATGAAGTTCCACGCGATCAACAGGACCAGGACGCCCGCTCCCGTCGCTCCCGCGACCCGGCGGGTGTCGCTCGACCCCGGTGGCCCGACGATCGCGCCCAGCAGCATCGCCACCGCCAGACAGAGGAACGGCACGAAGACGACGGCGTAGAAGAAGAAGATCGTCCGCTCCTGGTACAGGAACCAGGGCAGATAACCGGCCGCGATGCCGCAGGCGATGGCGCCCGCCCGCCAGTCGCGGCGCAGCAGCCAGCGCCACAGGATGTACAGGACCGCGAAGCAGGCCACCCACCACAGCAGCGGGGTGCCGATCGCCAGGACCTCGCGGGCGCACTTCTGGCCCGCGTCGACGGGGCAGCCGTCCTTGCCGGGCGAGGGGGACTCGTAGAAGTACGAGACCGGGCGGCCGTCGACGAGCCAGCTCCAGGGGTTGGACATGTAGGTGTGCGGCGAGTGCAGGTTCTTGTGGAACTCGTAGACCTCGTGCTCGTAGTGCCACAGGCTGCGCCACCAGTCGGGGAACAGCCAGGTCCAGTTGCCGCCCTTGCCGTCGGTGGCGGCCCAGTTGCGGAAGTAGCCGCCCTTGCCGTCGGTGGGGGAGAGGATCCAGCCGGTCCAGGAGACCAGGTAGGTCACGAGCGCGACCGGGACCGTGGCCACGAACGTGACGGCCGCGTCCGGCAGCACGGCCTTGTACGGGTTCCCGGCGCCCGCCACCTTGCGGGAGCCGATGTCCCACAGGACCGCCATCAGGAAGAACGCGACCATGATGTACAGGCCGTTCCACTTGGTGCCGATGGCCAGGCCCAGCATCAGGCCCGCCAGCCAGCGCCACGGACGCCAGCCGAGACGGGTGGTCTCGGCGATGTGCGCGTCCGGGCGGACACGGCCGTCGGCGTCGGGCTGGAGCGCGGCCGCGAGTTTCTCGCGCGCCTTGTCACGGTCGATGACCAGGCAGCCGAACGCGGCCAGCACGAAGAACATCAGCACGCCGTCGAGCAGCGAGGTGCGGGCCATCACGAAGGCCAGCCCGTCGACCGCCATCAGCCCGCCAGCGAGGCAGCCGAGGAAGGTCGAGCGGAAGATACGGCGGCCGATGCGGCACAGCATCAGGACCGACAGCGTGCCCAGCAGTGCCGTCATGAAGCGCCAGCCGAACGGGTTGAACCCGAAGATCAGCTCCCCGAGCCCGATGACGTACTTGCCGACCGGCGGGTGCACGACGTACGCCGCGTCCGTCGGGATCGTGACGTGCCCGTTCAGCGCCAGGATCTGGTCGTTGGCGTTCTTGTCCCAGTTGACCTCGAAGCCGCGGTGGACGAGCGCCCAGGCGTCCTTGGCGTAGTACGTCTCGTCGAATATCACCGCCTTCGGGCTGCCCAGGTGCCAGAACCGCATCACGCCCGCCATCAGCGTGACCAGCAGCGGGCCGCCCCAGGCCGACCAGCGAGTGATCCGCTCGGCGAGCGCCGGCGGCACCCCGAAGACCTGCCACACCCGCGGGCCGGCCTGCACATACGGCGGCACCAGACGCTCGCGGACGTCGCTTCTCGGCCCGGCCGTGTAGCCGAAACGGCGCAGCCGCTGCTGCCACGACGGCCGCTGGTCCTGCGGGCTCTGGCCTTGCCGGGTGTCCGGGGAGGACGCGGTACTGGTCACCGCGCCATCGTAGGGAACCGTTCTGTGTGAGTCCCGTGCATGGGCGGTAAGGGCTCGGATGCGTCCCCATCGGTGTGCCCCTGGGAGGATGGGGAGCGTGACCGGAACCCTCGTACTCGCAGGCACCCCCATCGGCGACATCGCGGACGCGCCGCCCCGGCTGGCCGAGGAGCTGGCGGGGGCCGATGTCGTCGCCGCCGAGGACACGCGGCGGCTCAGGCGGCTGACACAGGCGCTGGGCGTCACACCCAAGGGGCGGATCGTGTCGTACTTCGAGGGCAACGAGACCGCCCGTACACCCGAACTCGTCGAGGAACTCGTCGGCGGTGCGCGTGTGCTGCTCGTCACGGACGCCGGGATGCCGTCCGTGTCCGACCCCGGATACCGGCTGGTCGCCGCCGCCGTCGAGAAGGACATCCGGGTCACCGCCGTGCCCGGCCCCTCCGCCGTGCTCACCGCGCTGGCGCTGTCCGGGCTGCCCGTGGACCGGTTCTGCTTCGAGGGGTTCCTGCCGCGCAAGGCGGGCGAGCGGCTGACGCGTCTGAAGGAGGTCGCCGAGGAGCGCCGGACCCTCGTCTACTTCGAGGCCCCGCACCGCCTCGACGACACCCTCGCCGCCATGGCCGAGGTCTTCGGGGCCGAGCGGCGCGCCGCGGTCTGCCGGGAGCTGACCAAGACGTACGAGGAGGTCAGGCGGGGCGGGCTCGCCGAGCTGGCCGCCTGGGCCGCCGAGGGTGTGCGCGGTGAGATCACCGTGGTCGTCGAGGGCGCCCCGGAGAAGGGGCCTGAGGAACTCGACGCCGCCGAGCTGGTGCGCAGGGTGCGTGTGCGGGAGGAGGCGGGGGAGCGGCGAAAAGAAGCCATTGCGGCGGTTGCGGCGGAGGCCGGGCTGCCCAAAAGGGAGGTGTTCGACGCGGTTGTGGCCGCGAAGAATGCCAATTCGGCAAGTGGTTCGTGAGATTTTCGTGAAGTGGGCCACACCCCCTGTGAGCAGGGCGCATCTCGCCTGAGCAAGCGCCCCACAAACAGGCAAAGCAAGGTCGTGAAATGCAAAGCCCAGACCCCCTGACCGGGGTCGCATGGCAAGGAAAATCCAAATCGGCTCCAACAGTCGACAGGGCTGATGCATTCGCTCCGCCGGAAGCGTCCACTGGTTGAAGGGACGCACCCGTCCCTTGGTCCAGCAGATCAAGAGGAGCTGGCATGAGCGAGATCGCAGGACAGTCCGGCCTCCGCGGCGCGGCCACCGCAGTCGTCCACGAGTCGTACTCCTTCGCCTGCATGCGCTGCGGGCACGGCTGGGAGCAGTCGTACGAGATAGAGCACCACAACGACGCCGAGGGCCACGAGTTCGTGATGTACGTGGCCGAGGGGCAGGTCGTGCCGTCTCCGCTGTCCAAGCCCACCTGCCAGAACTGCGACAGTCACGTCGTACGGATCATGCGGCCCGGGCAGGTCTCGTCGGTGCGCGACGCGGTGCACAAGCAGCAGCGGCGGACACCGCAGACCGAGGCCCAGGAGGCCGCAGCGGAAGGTGCCGAAGGTGCCGAGGCCGGCGATCGGGACCACCACTGGCATCTCTCCGATCTCCTGCACCCCTTCCACCGCAAGGCAAGCTGACAGCTCCGGCGGCGGGGCGGGCATGCCCCTTTCGTAGGATCGGAGCATGCCCTCCTCCAGCTCCAGCGAGAAGACCGCCGAGAAGCAGGCGCCGCCGCTCCCGGAACCCCTCCGGGTGGCCGTCGCCGACTCCCACACCCACCTCGACATGCAGTCCGGCACGGTCGAGGAGGGCCTCGCGAAGGCCGCTTCGGTGGGCGTGACGACGGTCGTGCAGGTCGGCTGCGACGTGGCCGGCTCGCAGTGGGCCGCGAAGGCGGCGGGGCGGTACGAGGCCGTCCACGCGACCGTCGCCCTGCACCCCAACGAGGCGCCGCGCATCGTCCACGGCGACCCGGATGGCTGGTCGAGGCAGGGCACGCGGGAGGCAGGGGGCACCGCGGCGCTCGACGAGGCGCTCGCCGAGATCGACCGACTGGCCGCGCTCCCCCAGGTCAAGGGCGTCGGCGAGACGGGCCTCGACTACTTCCGCACCGGCCCCGAGGGCAAGGAGGCGCAGGAGGCCTCCTTCCGCGCCCACATCGAGATCGCCAAGCGGCACGGCAGGGCCCTCGTCATCCACGACCGCGACGCCCACGCCGACGTGCTGCGCATCCTCAAGGAGGAGGGCGCCCCCGAACGTACGGTGTTCCACTGCTACTCCGGGGACGCGGACATGGCTCAGGTGTGCGCCCGCGCCGGGTACTTCATGTCCTTCGCCGGCAACGTCACCTTCAAGAACGCCCAGCATCTGCGGGACGCGCTCGCCGTGGCACCCCTGGAGCTGGTCCTGGTGGAGACCGACGCGCCCTTCCTGACACCGGCGCCGTACCGCGGACGGCCCAACGCCCCGTATCTCATTCCGGTCACGGTGCGCGCCATGGCCGCCGTGCGCGGCATCGACGAGGACACGCTGGCGACGGCCCTCGCGGCGAACACGGCCCGCGCCTTCGACTACTGAGCGTAGTCGTTCATAACCCTCCGATAACGCCGACGCGGGATCACCTTCGCGTCGATCGTGACTTTCTGTGATCACGCCGCTTTGGAGAGTGATACGGGCTCCGCTAGGTTCTGGTGCCCGATCCGGACCCCTCTGGACCCCTACGGCCCCTGGAGCGTGTCGGCGTGAGCAACTCGCAGTACTCGCAGTACTCGCAGTACGGCACGTATGAGGCGTACGACCCGGCGTATCCGCCGGCGTACGCCTACGACGTGCACAGCGCGCAGACCCTGGCCTACGGGGTGCCCGGGGCGTACGAGGACACGTACCGGCCCGCCTATGAGGCGGCCCAGGTACCCGAGCCGCCGCTTCCGCGGCAGGTGGGGAGCGCGGCGGGCGAGGAAGTGCCCGCGCCCGCCGCGCGCGCCGGAACGGGACGCAGGCGCCGGGCCGCACGCCGACGCAGGGCGCGACCCATCGAGCTCCCGGACGGCTCGATGCGCCGGCTGCTGCCGCAGGCGCTGGTCGTCGCCTTCCTGGCCGGCGGCACCACCGCCTTCGTCGCCAAGGACAAGGCCATCGAGCTGAACGTCGACGGCAAGCCGCGCACCCTGCACACCTTCGCCGACGACGTGACCGAACTGCTCGCACAGGAGAGCGTCGACGTGGGGGCGCACGACGTGATCGCGCCCGCCCCCGGCACGGCGATCAGCAGCGGTGACGAGATCGTGGTGCAGTACGGGCGCCCCGTACGGCTCACCATCGACGGGCACCGGCGCGAGGTGTGGACGACGGCGCACACGGTGCAGGAGGCACTGGAGGAGATGGGGGTGCGGGCGCAGGGCGCGTATCTGTCCGCTGCGCGCTCCCGGCACATCGGACGCGCCGGGCTCTCGCTCGACGTGCGGACCGAGCGCTCCGTGACGGTCATGGCCGACGGTCACGCACGCACGGTCCGTACGAACGCGGCGACCGTGCAGGAGGTCGTCGGGGAGGCCGGGATCTCCCTGCACGGCGAGGACACCACCTCCGTCCCGGCGGACAGCTTCCCGCGCGACGGGCAGACCATCACCGTGCTGCGGGTCACCGGCACCAAGGAGGTCCGTGAGGAGGAGATCCCGTTCAAGGTGCAGCGGGAGGAGGACCCCGGGCTGTTCAAGGGGACGGAGGTCGTCGACCGGGTGGGACAGCCGGGGCTGCGGCGGATCACGTACGCCCTGCGCATCGTCAACGGGGTCAGGCAGAAGCCCCGCCTGGCCGGCACCGAGGTGGTGCGCGAGCCGCAGCCGCAGATCGTGAAGGTGGGCACGAAGCCGCTCCCGACGTCCGTGCGCGGCGCCGACGACCTCAACTGGAAGGGCCTCGCGGCCTGCGAGTCGGGCGGCCGCCCGCACGCCGTCGACCCCTCGGGAAGCTACGGCGGCCTCTACCAGCTGGAGGAACGCACCTGGCAGAGCCTCGGCGGCAGCGGCCGCCCGCAGGACGCGTCCCCGGCGGAGCAGACGGCCCGCGCGAAGAAGTTGTATGTACGGCGAGGGGCGAGCCCCTGGCCCCATTGCGGGGCGCGGCTGCACGGGTGAGGGCCGTTTTTCGGCTGCGGACCGGTGGGGGCTGATCGCGCCCACGCGGCGGAGCCGCATATCGATACAGCCCCGCGCCCCTAAAGCCGCGGAGCTGCGGGCAGTCGTGCCGCCAGGGGCGGCTCCCGACCCAAAGAGAGCGGCACCCCGCACGCGCGGGCAGGCAAACCCACTTTCCCGGCCACCTGCAGCGCAGGGCACCTGGCGCCCCCCGGCTCCACACCCCCGTACCCTTGTCGCCGTGAGCAGCAGCCCAGCCCCCGACGCCCTCCTGGGCCCCGCCGACGTCCGCGAACTGGCGGCAGCCCTCGGCGTCCGCCCCACCAAGCAGCGCGGTCAGAACTTCGTGATCGACGCCAACACGGTCCGCCGTATCGTCCGCACCGCCGGGGTTCGCCCGGACGACGTGGTCGTCGAGGTCGGCCCGGGGCTCGGCTCCCTCACCCTCGCGCTGCTGGAGGTCGCCGACCGCGTCACCGCCGTCGAGATCGACGACGTACTGGCCGGGGCGCTGCCCGCCACCATCGCGGCCCGCTTGCCCGAGCGTGCCGACCGTTTCGCACTCGTCCACTCGGACGCGATGCAAGTGACCGACCTGCCGGGCCCCGCCCCGACCGCGCTCGTCGCGAACCTTCCCTACAACGTCGCCGTCCCCGTCCTCCTGCACATGCTCGAGACCTTCCCGAGCATCGAACGCACCCTGGTGATGGTCCAGTCGGAGGTCGCCGACCGCCTCGCCGCCGCACCCGGCTCGAAGGTGTACGGCGTCCCGTCCGTGAAGGCCAACTGGTACGCCGAGGTCAAGCGGGCCGGCGCCATCGGACGCAACGTCTTCTGGCCCGCGCCGAACGTCGACAGCGGCCTCGTCTCGCTGGTCCGCCGCACCGAGCCGCTCAAGACCACCGCCTCGCGGCGCGAGGTGTTCGCCGTGGTCGACGCGGCGTTCGCCCAGCGGCGCAAGACGCTGCGGGCCGCGCTCGCCGGCTGGGCAGGGTCGCCCGCGGCGGCGGAGGCGGCGCTCGTGGCCGCCGGGGTGTCGCCGCAGGCGCGCGGGGAGGCCCTCACGGTCGAGGAGTTCGCGCGGATCGCCGAGCACGCCGAGACCACTGCGAACAAGGAGCCCGGTCAGAAGTGAGCGTCACCGTCCGCGTTCCCGCCAAGGTCAACGTCCAGCTCGCCGTCGGGGCCGCCCGTCCCGACGGGTTCCACGACCTGGCCAACGTCTTCCTCGCCGTCGGGCTGTACGACGAGGTGACGGTCACGCCCGCCGACGAGCTGAGCGTCACCTGCGAGGGCCCTGACGCCGCCCTCGTCCCACTCGACCGCACGAACCTCGCGGCGCGCGCCGCGCTGCTCCTCGCCGAGCGCCGGGGCATCGAGCCCGCGGTTCATGTCCACATCGCCAAGGACATCCCCGTCGCGGGCGGCATGGCGGGCGGCAGCGCGGACGGCGCCGGTGCGCTGCTGGCCTGCGACGCACTGTGGGGCACCCACGCCTCCCGTGAGGAACTCCTCGACATCTGCGCCGAGTTGGGCAGTGACGTGCCGTTCAGCCTGGTCGGCGGGGCGGCGCTCGGGACCGGGCGGGGCGAGAAGCTCACCGCGCTCGACGTCGGCGGGACCTTCCACTGGGTGTTTGCGATGGCCGAGCGCGGGCTGTCCACCCCGGCGGTCTTCCGCGAGTTCGACCGGCTCACGGAGCACGCGGACGTGCCCGAGCCCATCGCCTCCGAGCCGCTGCTCGACGCGCTCGCCGGGGGTGACCCGGACGCGCTCGCCGCGGCCGTCTCCAACGACCTTCAGCCCGCGGCCCTTTCCCTCTTCCCGGAGCTCGCCGACACCCTCGCCGCGGGCCGCACCGCCGGTGCGCTCGCCGCGCTGGTGTCGGGGTCGGGGCCGACGACGGCGTTCCTCGCGCGCGATCCGGGGTCCGCGGCGAAGGTGGCCGAGGCGCTGCGCACGTCCGGTACGTGCCGTTCTGTGTGGGTGGCGTCGGGACCCGCGCCGGGCGCCACCGTGGTGGCCGGAAACTGACCTCCGGTCAAAGCCTCCCGAGGATCCCCCTAACCTCCTCAGGCCCTTCACCATCTCGTGGTTGACTGCATAAACATGCAGGCCAGGTGTTAGGTACGCCACAATGGTTTAATGTTCAATAATGCGCTCCATGGCCCCTTTTCGCACCCTCTGACCGTTGAAAACGGCTGACATGATTCGGCCAACTCCGGTCCCCCCTACCGGTGGTACTTCGTGTGCGCGGCACCCCCCGTCCGCGCCACGGGCGAGAGGAAATCCCCCATGGGCCACATGGATCACTTCAGTGCCGGCTGGGTCACCCCCGTCCTTTCCTATGTCATGGCGTGCGTCGGCTCGGCGCTCGGGCTGCGCTGCACCGTCAGGGCGCTCGAAGCGGAAGGCGCCTCGAAACGGAACTGGCTGACGCTCGCCTCCGTCGCCATCGGCTCGGGCATCTGGACGATGCACTTCGTCGCCATGCTGGGCTTCAGCGTCGAGGGCACCCCGATCCGCTACGACATCCCGCTCACCGTCCTCAGCCTGCTGATGTCCATCGGCGTGGTCGCCGCCGGCGTCTTCACCGCCGGATACGGCAAGTCCCGCGTCACCTCGGTCGCGTTCGGCGGACTCGGCACCGGCGTCGGTGTCGCCGCCATGCACTACACCGGCATGGCCGCGCTCAATCTGCACGGCGAGGTCGACTACGACCCCGCACTCGTCATCGCGTCCGTCGCGATCGCGGTCGTCGCCGCGACGGCGGCGCTCACGCTGACGCTGGTGGTGCGGGGCGGGGTGCTTGCCGCTCTGGCCGCGCTGGTCATGGGGCTCGCGGTGAGCAGCATGCACTACACGGCGATGTACGCGGTGAGCATTCAACTGAGGCCCAGCAGCGCAGGGCTGGCCGGCGCTACGCCGACCGAATTCATCTTTCCGTTGGCGGTGGTGCTGGGGTCGTTCCTGTTCCTCGCCGCTGCGTATGTCGCGTTGTCGCCGACCGGGAAGCGGCATGAGTCGGCTGTTGCTGCGGAGATTCTTCGCGAGGTCGAGCTGGCGACTGCTTGAGCGCCAACGGGCCTGCCCCGCCATGAGGTTTGGCGTGTGCGGGTTCGTTGTGGCTGGTCGCGCCCACGCGGCGGAGCCGCAAATCGGCACAGCCCCGCGCCCCTTGAGGGGCGCCATACGCACCCGAACCACCAGACTGAGGTCCCCTCATGCGCACTCTCCGTACCGCCACCGGCAGGCTCCGGCCAAGATCCGTCCGGGCCAAGATCGTCTCCCTGCTCATGCTGCCCATCGTGTCCCTCATGGCCCTGTGGGGATTCGCCGCAGTGACGACCGCGTCCAGCATCGGTGACACCGAGCGGGCCAAGGACGTCAACGTCGAACTGCTCACCCCCGTCAGCGAGTTCGTCACCGCACTGCAGGCCGAGCGGACCGCCGTCATGGGGCACCGGTCCGTGCCCGCCGATGTCCGCAAGGCCACCGACCGGGCCGCCTCCGCGCTGCTCGACGGCATCAACGCCTCCAGCTCGGACGCCGCGCTGCTCGACGCGAGCCTGCCGCAGCGCATCAAGACGCTGAAGGGCGAGGCCGGGGGGATCGCGCGGGTGCGCAGCGAGGCGACCGCGAAGGGCGCCAAGTCCCCGACGGCGTACACGCTGTACTCCGCGATCATCGAGGACGCCTTCGCCGTCGCGGGCGGGCTCACCGGGGACCGGAGCACCGATGCCGCGTCCGACGCGCGCGTGGTGCTCGAACTCGCCCGTGCGCGTGAGGCGCTCGCCCGTGAGCAGGCACTGCTCGGTGCGGCGCAGGCGGACAAGACGCTGACCCGGCAGCAGTACACGCAGTTCGTCGGCGCGGTCGCCACCCAGCGCCAGCTGCTGCGGCCGGCGGTCGCCGACCTCAAGCCCGAGCACCAAGCGGCGTACAAGGAGATCCTGGACGGCGACGCCTACGCCGGGCTCCAGGCCGTGGAGAACCGGGTGCAGAGCGCCGGTCCGGGGACTTCCGCCGTGGCGTCGCGGCTGCTGAGCGGCTGGGACACGGACGTCACCGGGACGCTGAAGGACCTGACCGCCGCCGAGACCGGCGCCGGTACGGGCGCCACCGCCAAGGCCGACCCGTTCGGCTGGGACACCCTCGGCGCCTCCGGTGTCGCCGTGGTGCTCGGTCTCGTCGGTGTGCTGCTGTCGCTGCTCGTGTCCGTGCTCGTCGGGCGCGGCCTCATCGTCGAGCTGCTCGACCTGCGCAACGACGCCCTGGAGGTGGCCGGTCGCCGACTGCCGCAGGCCATGCGGAGGTTGCACGCCGGGCAGGGCGTCGACATCGACGCCGAGGCCCCCATGCGCCGCCTCGTCGGCGACGAACTCGCCCAGGTGGGCACCGCGTTGACCGCCGTGCAGCGGGCCGCGCTCAAGGCGGCCTCCGAGCGCGCCGAGCTCCTCAGCGGCATATCCGGCGTCTACGTCAGCCTCGCCCGCCGCAGCCAGGTCCTGCTCCACCGCCAGCTGGATCTGCTGGACGGCATGCAGCGCCGCCTGCAGGACCCGCAGGAGCTCCAGGACCTCTACCGCGTCGACTACTTGGCGACCCGCATGCGCCGCCACTCCGAGTCCCTGCTGATCCTGTCCGGCATCGCCCCCGGCCGCGGCTGGCAGGACCCGATCCCGCTGGTGGACGTGCTGCGGGCGGCCGTCGCCGAGATCGAGAACACGCCGCGCGTGCAGATCTGGGCGGTGCCGAAGGTGTCCGTGGTCGGCGGTTCGGTCGCCGACGTCATCCACCTCCTCGCCGAGCTCGTCGAGAACGCCGCCGCGTTCTCCCCGCCCAGCACCAAGGTGCAGCTGCGCGCGGCCCGGATGCGCGACGGTGTGCTCATCGAGGTCGAGGACAGTGGCTTCGGCATGAACGAGCAGGCCTTCGCCGACGCCAACCGCAAGATCCAGTCCGATAAGGTCGACCTCCTCGACGCCAAGCAGATCGGCCTGTTCGTGGTCAACCGGCTGCGCGAGCGGCAGGGCCTGCGGGTGGAGTTGCGGCCCTCGCCGAGCGGCGGTGTCACGGCCGCGGTCCTCATCCCCGAGGCGCTCATGCGGGACGACATGCCGGTGGGCGAACAGGCCGTCGGCGGACGCGGACTGGCGCCGGCGGCGGCGCTCATCCAGCAGCAGCGGCCGGGGTTCGGCAGCGCCGGGGCGTGATCGCGTCTTCGCGCTATCTCCACACCAAGTACCGCGAAAGCAGACGTGACGGAAACCAAGGGCCTCTAGTGTCACTTGACATTTCGAGCGCCACACGGTGTCCGGCCTGTCGAACGCCGCCCGGCGCCCTGTCGAGTGACCCCCTTGAAAGGCAAGGCACGTCCGTGTCCGAACAACCCCCCGCTCCCTCGCACCGTCGCAAGCGCTCTCTGTCCCGTCGTGGTGTGATCGGTGCCGCCGCGGCCGTGGCCGGCGCGGCCGCCGTGACCCCGGCGGTGTTCGCGGCCACGGACTCCGGCTCCACCGATGGTGACGGCACCGGTTCCGGCTCCGGAACCGGTGGCTCCGGCACGACCCCGGAGAAGTTCCCCGCCACCCGGACCGAGGCCGCCACCGGCACCGGCGAGGCAACCACCGCCTTCGCCGCCTCCTACGTCGGTCTGCGCTGGTCCGGTGCCAAGGAAGGCGCCGCGATCCGCCTCGCGGACGGTGGCTGGCAGACCGTGACCGCGGGCTGCTCGGCCGTCGAGGACGGGGGCAGCGCGCTGGTGGCGGCCCAGAACGCCACCGCCTATGAGGTGAAGGCGTCGGGCGCAGTGTCCGACGTGTCCTCGCTGGCGATCGACGTCACCGACGGCCCCGGCCACACCTTCCACGTGCCCAGCGAGCCGACACGCGTACGTGGTGTGCGCTACCTCTCCCGCCCGGCGTGGGGCGCCGACGAGTCCAAGCGGTACAAGGACGGCAAGGTCAACTCGCCCGAGACGTACTACCCGTTGCAGATCATCACGGTCCACCACACCGCTACGCCGAACAACGATCCCGACCCGGCCGCGACGGTACGCGCGATCTACGAGCTCCACGCGATCACCAACGACTGGGGCGACATCGGCTACCACTTCCTCATCGACGAGTCCGGCACCGTCTACGAGGGCCGTTACTCGGGCGACGACGGCATCCCCGCCTTCAACCCGGACGGCGACCTTGTCACCGGCTTCCACTCCGTGGGCTACAACTCCGGCGCCCTCGGCATCGCCCTCATCGGCACACTCACGGAGAACGGCCCCACGGACGCGGCCAAGGCGTCCCTGACCCGGCTGATCAAGGTGATCTGCCGGTTCAAGGGCCTCGACCCCCAGGCGAGGGTCACCTATGTGAACCCCGTCAACGGCACGAAGAAGGACACGAACACCATCGGCGGGCACCGCGACTACTTCGCCACCGAGTGCCCCGGCCAGGTGATGTACGACCTGCTCGGCGAGATCCGCGCGGCCGCAGCTCGCTGATCTGCGGTGATCCGCCGTGGGATCGGTCACCGACCGGCGCACATTAGGCTGGGAGGCTGACCCCCGCGGCGGAGCCGCATGTCGAACAGCCCTCTGGGCAGGAGCGTAATGGCCGTCAATCTGGTCAATGTCGAGAACGTCAGCAAGGTGTACGGCACTCGTGCCCTCCTCGACGGCGTGTCCCTCGGCGTCTCCGAAGGCGACCGGATCGGGGTGGTGGGGCGTAACGGCGACGGCAAGACCACCCTGATCCGGATGCTGGCCAAGCTGGAGGAGGCCGACACCGGGCGGGTCACCCACTCCGGCGGGCTCCGCCTCGGCGTCCTCACCCAGCACGACTCCCTCGACCCGAACGCCACCGTGCGCCACGAGGTCATCCGGGACATGGAAGACCACGAGTGGGCGGGCAACGCCAAGATCCGGGACGTGCTCACCGGCCTGTTCGGCGGCCTCGACCTGCCCGGCTTCCCGCAGGGGCTCGACACCGTCATCGCGCCGCTCTCCGGCGGCGAGCGGCGCCGTATCGCGCTCGCCAAGCTGCTCATCGAGGAACAGGACCTGATCGTCCTCGACGAGCCCACCAACCACCTCGACGTCGAGGGCATCTCCTGGCTCGCCCGCCATCTGCGCGAGCGCCGCTCCGCCCTGGTGTGCGTGACGCACGACCGGTGGTTCCTCGACCAGGTCTGCACGCGCATGTGGGACGTGCAGAAGGGCGATGTCTACGAGTACGAGGGCGGCTACTCCGACTACGTCTTCGCGCGTGCCGAGCGTGAGCGCATCGCCGCCACCGAGGAGGTCAAGCGGCAGAACCTGGTCCGTAAGGAGCTGGCGTGGCTGCGGCGCGGCGCCCCCGCCCGTACGTCGAAGCCCCGCTTCCGCGTCGAGGCCGCCAACGAGCTCATCAAGGACGTACCGCCGCCCCGCGACACCAGCGAGCTGATGAAGTTCGCCTCCACCCGGCTCGGGAAGACCGTCTTCGACCTGGAAGACGTCACCGTGCAGGCCGGACCCAAGGTGCTGCTCAAGCACGTCACCTGGCAGCTCGGCCCCGGCGACCGTATCGGCCTGGTGGGCGTGAACGGCGCGGGCAAGACCTCCCTGCTGCGGGCCATGGCCGAGGCGGCACGGACCGAGGGCGAGACACAGCCCGTCGGCGGGCGGGTCGCCGTCGGCAAGACCGTCAAGCTCGCCTACCTCTCCCAGGAGGTCGCCGAACTCAACCCGAACCTGCGGGTCCTGGAGGCCGTGCAGCAGGTGCGCGAGCGGGTCGACCTCGGCAAGGGGCGGGAGATGACCGCCGGGCAGCTGTGCGAGACGTTCGGCTTCAACAAGGAGAAGCAGTGGACGCCCGTCGGCGACCTGTCCGGCGGTGAGCGCCGCCGCCTGCAGCTGCTGCGCCTGCTCATGGACGAGCCCAACGTCCTCTTCCTCGACGAGCCCACCAACGACCTCGACATCGAGACCCTGACCCAGCTGGAGGACGTCCTCGACGGCTGGCCCGGCTCGATGATCGTCATCTCCCACGACCGGTTCTTCGTCGAGCGCACCACCGACCGCGTGTTCGCGCTGCTCGGCGACGCCACGCTGCGGATGCTGCCGCGCGGCATCGACGAGTACCTGGAGCGGCGGCAGAAGATGGAGGAGGCGGTCGCGGCCGCGTCGCCCGTCGCGGCCAGGCCCGCCGCCGAGAAGAGCGCCGCCGACCAGCGCGCCGCGAAGAAGGAACTCCAGAAGATCGAGCGGCAGTTGGACAAGGTCTCCGAGAGGGAGACCAAGCTGCACGCCCAGATCGCCGAGAACGCCACCGACTTCGCCAAGGTGGCCGAACTCGACGCCCAGCTGCGGGACTTGGCGGGCGAGCGCGAGGACCTGGAGCTGCGCTGGCTGGAACTCGCCGAAGACGCGTGAAAGCTGCGTGAAGGCTCATAACGACGGCGTCACGGGCCGGTTCTCCCTTGGGAACAGGGGCTGAACCGGCCCGGTGCGTTGTCAGTCGCGAGTGGTACAAAGAGCCGTCTGAGAACTTTCTGAGTACGACTCTGAGTCTTTTGCGCACCTCAGGGCGTGGCTAAAAATCAGTGACTGAACGGGGGAACGCGCTGATGACCCAGCCGCCCAACCAGCCGCCGCAGGGCGGATTCGGGGCCCCGCCGCCCCCACCACCCCAGGGCCCGCCGCCCCCACCGCAGCCCGGCTACGGCTACCCCCAGGCACCGCAGGCGCCGCAGCCACCTCAGCAGCCGGGCCCGTACGGCCAGCCGGTCGCTTATCCCCAACAGCCCGGCCCCTACGGCCAACCCGGTCCGTACGGCCAGCCCGGTCCGTACGGCCAACCGCAGCAGCCCGGCCCTTACGGCGCGCAGCCCGGTTACGGCTATCCGCCGCAGCCCCAGTACCCCGGCGCGCCCGGCACCCCGCCGCCCGGCTCCGGCAACCCCTTCAAGGGGAAGCCGGGCCTCGTGATCGCGGCGGCCGTCGCCGCGCTGGCCGTCATCGGCGGCACCGTCTACGCCGTGACGAGCGGGGGAGACGACGACAAGAAGCCGGTCGCCGAACAGAGCGGCGACGCCAAGCCCACCGCGTCCGGCTCGGGCGGCTCCGGTGGCAGCGGCGGCGGTTCCGACCCGCAGGGCTTCAACTCGCGCCGCAGGACGGGCGAGGCGAAGGTGCTCTGGTACAAGTCGCCCCCGGACGCGCCCGGTGCGGGTGCCGAGGCTCCCGGCATGTGGATCACCGACAAGGCGGCCGTGAAGGCGGCGTACAAGCAGGTCTTCGCCTACGACGTGGCCGACGGCAGTCCGGCCTGGGACACCGTCACCTTCCCGCAGAAGATCTGCGCGGTCACCCCGCAGAAGTCGGCCGACGACAAGATCGTGGTGGCGTACGAGAGCGGCACCGGCCAGCGCGCCAAGTGCAACCAGCTCCAGCAACTCGACCTGGGCACCGGCGACAAGGGCTGGAGCGGCACGCTGCCCGAGGGCGCGCTGTTCGACAGCACCCTCAACATCTCCCTGTCCATCAGCGGCCGGACGGTGCTGGTGGGCCGCTCGCAGTCCGGGGTGGCGTACGACATCGACAGCGGAAAGAAGCTGTTCGACAAGAAGAAGTACGGCAGCGCCTGCTTCCCTACCGCCTTCGCCGGCGGCAGCAGGCTGATCTCCGTCGCGACCTGCTCCGCCAGCGAGCCGAACGAGCACGACGAGATCCAGGAGCTCGACCCCGCGACCGGCAGGGTCAAATGGACGCAGAAGTTCGACAAGGGCTGGTCGGTCGCGCGGACGTACTCCGTCGACCCGCTCGTCGTCTACAGCACCAACCAGGACAAGAAGGCCTGGAACATCTCGACCTTCGACGCGCACGGCAAGTTCCGCTCCCAGGTCGGCTTCGACGAGAACTTCGCCCCCCAGTGCGGCTGGGCGCTCCTCGAACGTGACCTGCAGGGCTGCAAGGGCGTGACGGCGGACGCTAACACCCTCTATCTGCCGACCGATGCGACCACCGGGCCGAACGAGATCGTCGCGATCAACCTCGCGAGCGGCAAGGAGAAGTGGCGCGTCAAGTCCCCGGCGGACGAGTCGATGCTGCCGGTCAAGGTGGAGGGCGGCAGGCTCATCGCCTATGTGCAGCCGTCGTACGACGCGGGCGGCCAGATCGTGTCGATCGCGACGGGCGGCTCCGGTCACACGCCGGTGAAGCTGCTGCAGAACCCGCAGAGCACGGCGGGCCTGGAGAGCGCCGTCTTCACCAAGGCCTTCGACTGGGTCGACGGACGCTTCTACCTCTCGCCCACCCGGATCAGCGGAAACGACGACTCGAAGGGCAAGTTGATGCTCGCCTACGGCAAGTGACCTCTCCCCAGGCCCCGTCGTCCCCGCCGCCCGCTCACGAGGTACCCACGCCATGACCCAGCCCCCGCCACCCCAACAGCCCCCGCAGCAGGGCGGCTTCGGCCCGCCCCAGGACCAGCGCCCGCCCCAGCCACCCCCGCAGCAGCCGGGATACGGCTATCCCCAGGCACCGCAGGCTCCGCAGCAGCCCGGGTACGGCTACCCGCAGGCGCCTCAACCGCCCCAGGCACCCCAGGGCCTGCCGCCACAGCAGCCCAACCCCTACCTTCAGCCCGCACCGCCCTACGGGCAGCCGCCGAACCCCTACGGCCAGCAGCCCGGTTACGGCTACCCGCAGCCGCCCGCGCCGCCGTACGCGCAGACCGGGCAGCCCGGCGGCGGGCGCAAGGGCAGCGCGCAGGGGGTGATCATCCTCGCGGCGGTCCTCGCCGTCGCCCTGCTCGTCGCCGGCGGAGTCTGGTACGCCTCGTCCGGCAAGGACGACGGCAAGAACGACACTGCGAGCTCCAGTGGCGGCACCGGGGGCGGCGACACCGGAGGCGCCGGCGGCAGCACGGCCAAGGGCGAGGAGAAGGTGCCCGCCCACACCGGCTCGCAGCTGCTGTTCAAGGTCCCGATGCCCCAGGTCGACGACACCACCGTCGTCTCCGGTTCGTGGCTCACGGACAAGGCGTATGTGAAGAGCGGCGTCGCCGAGATCACCGCGTACGACCGCGACAAGGGCAGCAAGCTGTGGACGATCAAGCTGCCCGGCCCGGTCTGCACGGTCAGCACGCACACCACCGACGACGACCGGACCGCCGTCGTCTTCCAGCCCAGGATGCCGCCGAAGGGCAGGTCGGAGGGGTGCAGCCAGGTCGCCGCGATCGACCTGGACGCGGGCAGGAAGCTGTGGACGAAGGCGCTGGGCTCCGGCGGCCGGGCGATGACCTTCGAGAACGTCACCGTCAGCGCGAACACGGTCGCCGCGGGCGGCGACTACGGAGGCGTCGCCTTCGACCTCTCCGGCGGCCGGCAGCTGTGGGCCCCGAAGCCCAAGGACACCTGCATCGACGCCGGGTACGGCGGCGGCGAGAAGCTGGTCGCGGTGCTGAAGTGCGGCTCGTTCAACGATCCGCAGCTGCACATCCAGACCATCGACCCGCAGTCCGGGGAGACGATCTCGGAGTACAAGCTGGCCACGGGTATCGAGTACGCCGCTGTCGTGTCGACGAACCCGCTGGTCGTGGCAGCCGACGTCGGCCACAGTGCGGGTGACGGCAGTGAGATCTCGGACTTCTTCTCCATCGACAACAAGACCGGCAAGCTCATCACCCGGATCTCGGCGCCGGGCAAGGACTACGCGGCCAAGTGCGACGCGATCTCCGAGCTGGAGCACTGCACCGGTGTCGCGGTCGGCAACGGCAGGCTGTACCTGCCCACCGAGGAGCACGACGGCACCGAGAACTACAGCCAGACCAACGAGATCGTCGCGTTCGACCTGGCCACCGGCAAGCAGAACGGCCAGCGCGCCGACGCCGGCGACGGCTACACGATCACCCCGCTGCGCATGGACGGAGGCAACGTGATCGCGTACAAGCACCCTCCGTACGACAAGGGCGGCCAGGTCGTCAGCATCGACGGCGGCTCCTTCAAGGAGACCAAGCTGCTGGAGAACCCGGCGGCGGGGTCGGTGCGGGATCTGGAGGGCGCCATGTCGCCCGACTACTCCGAGATCCTCTACTCGCAGGGCCACCTGTACCTGGCCGGCAAGTTCGCCGACAAGTTGACGAGTTCCGCCTCGGGAGAGAGGGTCCTCGCGCTCGCGCTGGGCGCCGGCGGCTGAACCACTGCTCGGCGGCCACGGCCCCGTCCCTGGTCAGGGGCGGGGCCGTGCGCGTACCGCCCATCACCCTCGAATGCGTGGAAAGCCAGAAATTCCGTCGATCAGGGGCACTTCTCACCGGTAGGGGGAGCGCAATGTCGAACAAGCGTGTAGCTTCCGGGGGCATGAAGAGCGGGGGAGCCGGGAGGGGGCTCCTGTCCGCGCGGACCGGTGGGCATCCATAGTGCGGCATCCATGGTGATCCATCGGGGGGACTGGGGGGTTGCTCGATGGGAGTGCGGCTCATGGTGGTCGACGACCACCGACTGCTCGCCGAGGCGCTGGCCTCGGCGTTGAAGCTGCGGGGGCACCGGGTGCTCGCCGCGGCGGCGCCTGCCGCGGGCGCGGCGGAGCTGGTGATCACCCGGGCTCCGGAGGTGTGCCTCCTGGGTACGGCCACACCGGCCGAGCCGGGCATCTTCGACCCGGTGGTGAAGATCAAACGGGAGCGTCCGCAGGTGGCGGTCCTGGTCCTGGGCCCGGTGCCGAGCCCGCGCGGCATAGCCGCCGCCTTCGCCGCCGGCGCCTCGGGCTACGTACGCCATGACGAGCGCATAGAGGGCGTCGAACGCGCCATCATGAAGGCGAGGGCGGGCGAGGCGGCCGTGGCCCCGCAGCTCCTCCAGGGAGCCTTCAGCGAACTCCTCAACCCCGCCGCCCAACCGGACGACGAGGGCCAGCGCCTGCTCCAGATGCTCACCCCGAGGGAGGTCGAGGTCCTGGTCAGGGTCGCCGACGGCGAGGACACCCGCCTGATAGCGGCCGGCATGGGCATCGCCCCGAGCACCGCGCGCACCCATGTGCAGAGGGTGCTGATGAAACTGGGCGTGGGCTCCCGCCTGGAGGCAGCGGCCCTGGCGGCACGGACGGGCTTGCTGGACCGGGCGGGGCCGGTGAACTCGGCCCCGGACCAGGCGCCGTAGGCGCCGTCAGGGGCGCGGGGCTGTGTCGATGTGCGGCTACCGCCGCGTGTGCGCGACCAGCCCCCACGCACCCGCGGACGGCACACAACCGTGGATCCAACGGCGCTATTCCGCCTGCTCCTCCGCCGGAGGCACAGGCGGAGGCGTCGGCCGCAGCCTCAGCCACACCAGGAAGAAGATGCCAAGCAGCAGCATCCCGATCCCGGTCCACAGATTGATGTTGACGCCCTGCGCCTTGTCGATCGCGGCCTGACCGTCGGTGATCCCGGCGATCGTCACGATGATCCCGTACAGCACGAACAGCCCGCCGATGATGCGCCGCAGGTCAAAAATGCGGGCCGCGGTAGCGGACTGCGACTGCAGCTCGGTGACCTCGCGCTGGACGTCCTTCTCGGAGTAACCGGAGTACTCAGACATGACTCTTCAATCCTCCCGCGTTCAGAACGAGAACGGGATGTAGCAGGCGGCTGCGAGGACGACCGCGCCCCAGCCCAGCAGGGCCGGCCGGCGGTACCAGGCGTCGTCTCCGGCGGCGGGCGGCTCGGACATGCCGGGCGAGGTGGTGCCGTAGACCAGGCCCTGGAGTTCCTCGGCCG
This sequence comes from Streptomyces sp. NRRL S-646, assembly GCF_000720765.1. Lineage (GTDB taxonomy): Bacteria > Actinomycetota > Actinomycetes > Streptomycetales > Streptomycetaceae > Streptomyces. The sequence continues at coordinate 162,407 of NZ_JODC01000012.1, read as the reverse complement.
GCTTGGGCCGGGTGAACAGGGACACGACCACCATCACCACCGCGCCGGCGACGAAGCCGACGATCGCGGAGACGAAGTTGGCGCCCTGGTCGGAGGGGATGTCGATGATGCCCCTCTTGTAGATCACGAAGTAGTTCACCATCGCGGCCACGGTGCCCGCGAGCAGACCCCAGAAGCCGGACCTCGCGGACGCGCGCTTCCAGAACATGCCGACGATGAAGACGACGAACATCGGCACGTTGAAGAAGGAGAACAGCGTCTGGAGGTAGCTCATGATGTTCGAGAACGACGAGGCCAGGAAGGCCGTGCCGACCGAGGCGCAGACGCCGACCACCGTGATCAGGCGGCCGAAGCGGACGTAGTAGCCGTCCTCGCGGCCCTTGATCACGTACCGGGCCCAGATGTCGTTGGTGAACACGGTGTTGAAGGACGACACGTTGGCCGCCATGCCCGCCATGAACGCGGCGAGCAGTCCGGTCACGGCGATGCCGAGGACGCCGTTGGGCAGCAGTTCCTGCATCAGGTAGGGGATGGCGTCGTTGTACTGGTAGCCGGACTTGGAGGTGCCGAAGCCCGGCACGATCGCGGCGGCGACCAGACCCGGGATCATCACCAGGAACACGATGAAGATCTTCGGGTACGCGGCGATCAGCGGGGTGCGCTGCCCTGCGGAGAGGTTCTTCGCGGACAGGGCGCGCTGCACCTCGGCGAAGTTCGTCGTCCAGTAGCCGAAGGACAGCACGAAACCGAGGCCGAGCACGATGGTCAGCCAGTTGGCGCCGAGCGGGTTGCTGCTGCCGATGCCGGTGCCTCCCCACGCCGTGGTGAAGTTCGCGCCGTGGGTCGCGGTGAGCTTGTCGGTCAGCCCGCCCCAACCGCCGACCTTCTTCAGACCCAGCACCACGATCGGGATCAGCGCCGCGAGGATCACGAAGAACTGCAGCACCTCGTTGTAGATCGCCGACGACAGGCCGCCGAGCGTGATGTACGCCAGCACGAAGGCGCCGGCGACCACGATGGCCACCCACTGCGGCCAGCCCAGCAGCGCCTCGACGACGATGGCGAGGGCGTAGAGGTTCACACCGGCGATCAGGATGGCGGCAAACGCGAACAGGATCGAACTGAGCAGATGTGCCCACTTGTCGAAACGGAGCAGCAGCATCTCGGGGACCGAGCGCACCTTGCTTCCGTAGTAGAAGGGCATCATCACCAGGCCGAGGAAGACCATGGCGGGGATGGCGCCGATCCAGTACCAGTGCACGGTGTAGGCGCCGTACTGCGCGCTGTTTGCGGCCATGCCCAGGATCTCGGTGGCGGCCAGGTTGGCCGAGATGAATGCGAGACCGGTGATCCAGGCGGGCAGGGAGCGCCCGGAGAGGAAGAAGTCGAGGCTGGTCTTCACCGATCTGCGGGCGGCGAATCCGATGCCGAGGACGACGGCGAAGTAGATGGCGAGGATCGTGTAGTCGAGCCCGTTCGTGGGGAGTCGTAGCTCGGCGGCCAGCTCCATGGCCTGGTATGTGGGGGTTTGCATAAGTACTCGCTTCGTCGCGTGAACTGATCCAGAGCGGAACCTACGCCTGCGTGTTCAGTAATTGAACACTTCCGTTGATGCTCTTTGTTGGATTGTGATGTTGACGGATGGGGGGGTGCGTGTTCCAATGTGTTTGGTTCTGTTTGATGATTGATGTGGCTCGAATAGGGAGTCCGCAGTGAAGAAGACCTCGACCCGCCTGGCCGACGGTCGCGAGTTGATCTACTACGACCTGCGCGACGACAACGTGCGCGACGCGGTGGACCTGCGCCCGCTGGAGCGGACCGTCACGTCCTCCGAGATCCGCCGTGACCCGCTGCTCGGCGACGCCATCGCCGTCGCCTCGCACCGCCAGGGCCGCACCTACCACCCGCCGGCCGACGAGTGCCCGCTGTGCCCCTCCCGGGACGGCCGGCTGAGCGAGATCCCGGACTCGTCGTACGACGTCGTCGTCTTCGAGAACCGCTTCCCCTCCCTGGCCGGCGACTCGGGCCGCTGCGAGGTCGTCTGCTTCACTTCCGACCACAACGCGTCCTTCGCCGACCTCACCGAGGAGCAGGCGGCGCTGGTCCTGGAGGCCTGGACGGACCGTACGTCCGAGCTGTCGCATCTCCCCTCCGTGGAGCAGGTGTTCTGCTTCGAGAACCGGGGCGCGGAGATCGGCGTGACACTCGGACATCCGCACGGCCAGATCTACGCCTACCCGTTCACCACGCCCCGCACCGCCCTGATGTTGCGCCAGCTCGCCCAGCACAAGGAGGCGACGGGCGGGGAGAACCTCTTCGACGCCGTCCTGGAGAGCGAACTCGCCGGTGAGCGGGTCGTCCTGGAGGGTGAACACTGGCTGGCGTTCGTGCCGTACGCGGCGCACTGGCCGTACGAGGTCCACCTGTACCCGAAGCGCCGTGTGCCCGACCTGCTCGGCCTGGACGAGGAGGCGCGCACAGAGTTCCCCAAGGTCTATCTGGAACTCTTGAGGCGCTTCGACCGGATCTTCGGCGAAGGTGAACCGCCCACGCCCTACATCGCGGCCTGGCACCAGGCCCCGTTCGGCGCGCTGGAGGAGTTCGAGGGCGTCAACCGTGACGACTTCGCGCTCCACCTCGAGCTTTTCACCATCCGCCGAACCTCCGGCAAGCTGAAGTTCCTCGCGGGTTCCGAGTCCGGCATGAATGTGTTCATCAACGACGTGCCGCCGGAGCGCGCGGCCGAGCGACTGCGAGAGGTAGCGAGTTGATGAGCGGTAAGTACCTGGTCACCGGGGGCGCGGGCTATGTGGGCAGTGTGGTCGCCCAGCATCTGCTGGAGGCGGGCCACGAGGTCACGGTCCTCGACAACCTGTCGACCGGCTTCCGCGAGGGGGTCCCGGCGGGCGCCGCCTTCATCGAGGGCGACATCCGCGATGCCGCCAAATGGCTGGACTCCTCCTACGACGCGGTTCTGCACTTCGCCGCGTTCTCGCAGGTCGGCGAGTCGGTCGTGAAGCCCGAGAAGTACTGGGACAACAACGTCGCCGGCACCATGGCGCTGCTCGGCGCGATGCGCGAGGCGGGCGTCCGCAAGCTGGTCTTCTCCTCCACGGCGGCCACGTACGGCGAGCCGAAGGAGGTCCCGATCGTCGAGTCGGCGCCCACCTCGCCGACCAACCCCTACGGCGCCTCGAAGCTCGCCGTCGACCACATGATCACCGGCGAGGCGGCGGCCCACGGCCTGGGCGCGGTCTCCCTGCGCTACTTCAACGTGGCGGGCGCCTATGGCAAGCAGGGCGAGCGCCACGACCCCGAGTCGCACCTGATCCCGCTGGTGCTGCAGGTCGCGCAGGGCAGGCGGGACGCGATCTCCGTCTTCGGCGACGACTACCCGACCCCGGACGGCACCTGCGTCCGTGACTACATCCACGTCGCGGACCTCGCCGACGCCCACCTGCTCGCGCTGCAGGCCGCCACCCCGGGCGAGCACCTCATCTGCAACCTGGGTAACGGCGAGGGCTTCTCGGTCCGCCAGGTCATCGAGACGGTCCGGCAGGTCACCGGCCACCCGATCCCGGAGGTCGTGGCCCCGCGCCGCGGCGGTGACCCGGCGGTCCTGGTGGCCTCGGCCGCCACGGCCCGCGAGAAGCTGGGCTGGAACCCGTCCCGCGCGGACCTCGCGGGAATCGTCGCGGACGCGTGGGAGTTCGCGCGGGCCATCAGCACAGCAAGGGAGCAGTAGTGCAGGCACAGCAGGTGCGGGACGGTTTCGTGGAGCTCTACGCAGCCGCGCCCGAAGGTGTCTGGTCGGCGCCGGGCCGCGTCAACCTCATCGGTGAGCACACCGACTACAACGACGGCTTCGTGATGCCCTTCGCGCTGCCGCACACGGCGGTGGCGGCGGTCTCGCGCCGCACGGACGGCGTCCTGCGCCTGCACTCGGCGGACGTCGAGGGCGGGGTCGTGGAGCTGCGCCTCGACGACCTGACCCCGGAGTCGGACCGCAACTGGACGGCCTACCCGGCGGGTGTCGTCTGGGCCCTGCGCGAGGCCGGCCACGCGGTGACCGGCGCGGACATCCACCTGTCGTCGACGGTCCCGTCCGGCGCGGGCCTGTCCTCCTCGGCGGCGCTCGAGGTGGTCGTGGTCCTCGCACTGAACGACCTCTTCGAACTGGGCCTGCAGCGCTGGCAGTTGGCCCGCCTGTGCCAGCGCGCCGAGAACGTCTACGTCGGCGCCCCCACCGGCATCATGGACCAGACGGCCTCCGCCTGCTGCGAGGAGGGCCACGCACTCTTCCTCGACACCCGCGACCTCTCCCAGAAGCAGATCCCCTTCGACCTGGCCGCGGAGGGCATGCGGCTGCTGGTCGTGGACACCCGCGTCAAGCACGCCCACAGCGACGGCGAGTACGGCAAGCGCCGCGCGGGCTGCGAGCGGGGCGCGGCGCTGCTGGGCGTGGACGCGCTGCGGGACGTCCCCTACGCCGACCTGGACGCGGCCCTCGCCCGTCTCGGTGACGACGAGGAGGCGGTCCGCCTGGTCCGCCACATCGTCACCGAGGACGAGCGGGTGGAGAAGACCGTCGCCCTGCTGGAGGCGGGCGAGACCCGGGCGATCGGCCCGGTTCTGATCGCCGGCCACGCGTCCCTGCGCGACGACTTCCGCATCTCCTGCCCCGAACTGGACCTGGTCGTCGACACGGCCCTTGCCTCCGGCGCCCTCGGCGCCCGCATGACCGGCGGCGGCTTCGGCGGCTCGGCGATCGTCCTGGCGGAGGCGTCCGACGTGGACACCATCACCAAGGCGGTCGAGGAGGCATTTGCCTCCGGCGGTTACGCGGCTCCGAGGGTGTTCGAAGCGGTGCCTTCGGCAGGTGCGCGGCGCTTGAGCTGAGCCCTCTCTGGGGGCTGCCGCCCCCAGACCCCCGCCTTTCGGCCTGAACGGCCTCGTCCTCAAACGCCGGACGGGCTGATTGGTGTCACCCCAGCTGCTTCGTCAAGGTGTACTCCGTGATCCCCGGCGGGTAGTCGGGGATGACGCACACCACCTCGTACCCCCGCTTCTTGTAGAACCCCGGCGCCTGGAAGTCCCAGGTCTCCAGCCGGACCGATGTGCAGCCCCGTTCGTCGTGCGCGATCCGTTCCGCCTCCGCCAGCAGCCGTGAGCCAAGACCCGCGCCCCGCCATCGCTCGTCGACCCACAAATACGCGACGTGCAGCCAGGTCGTCCAGGTGTGGCCCACCAGGCCGGCGGCCAGCTCGTCCTGCTCGTCCAACACCCAGACGTGGAGCGGACGTTCACGTTCGGCCGGGGTTCTGCGCAGGGCGCGCAGCACGGGGGAGGCCTTTGTGTTGGTGTCGCGCAGCCGGGAACGGAGAAGATCGCGCCGGGTCCTGTCGACTTCTGTCTCAAGACGAAACATGCGGCTCACGATAAACGCGCCGGCCAGCCAGTTCTGCAAATTACCTTCCGCTCTCGGCCCCCGGCCGTACCCTGATGAGCAGCACCGGTGGGGGCCGGTGCCGATCAGGGGGCGAGACAGTCGGGTACGACGCCCGAAGTGGGGGTAGCAGTTCCGCACGGCGGCGGCCGTGCGGTGTGCCGTTCCGGTCCCAGGTGGTCACAGACGACCTGGGATGCTTCGGGCGCCGTACCTGCGCCCGTGCCGTCTCCCGACAATGGGGTATCCCCTGCTCTTGGAGAGCATGGGGAAGGGGGTTTCGTGGTTCGCATCCGAGTCCTGGTCGTCGACGACCATCGCATCTTCGCCGAGTCGCTCGCCGCCGCTCTTGCGGCCGAGCCCGATGTCGACGTCTCCGCGGCCGGCAGCGGTCCCGCCGCGCTGCGCAGCCTGGAGCGTGCGGCAGCCGAGGGCCGCCGGTTCGACGTGCTGCTCGTCGACTCCGACCTGGGGGGCAACGTGCCGGGCGTACGGCCCGCCGTGCCCGTCCAGGAAGGCAATGAGGACGGGCTCGTCGACGGGATCTCGCTGGTCGCCGGCGTGCGTTCCGGGCAGCCCGGCGTACGGATCGTCGTCCTCGCCGAGAAGGACGATCCGCGGCGTGCCGCGCTCGCCCTGCAGGCCGGGGCCTCCGGCTGGGTCGCCAAGGACTGCTCGCTGTCCCGGCTGCTCAATGTCATCCGGGGCGTCCTGCGCGACGAGACACATCTGCCGCCCGCCCTGCTCACGGGCGTCCTCAGGGAGTTGACGGCCGCGCGCAAGCACCGCACCGAGAGCGAGCGGCTGGTGGAGTCCCTCACGCCGAGGGAGCGGGAAGTGCTCAGGTGCATGGTCGCCGGGCTGGGGCGCAAGGCCGTCGCCGAGCGCCTGTTCCTCTCCCCGCACACCGTCCGCACCCATATGCAGAACGTCCTGGGCAAGCTGGGCGTCCACTCCACGCTCGCCGCCGTCGCGCTCGCGCGCCGCGCGGGCGTGGGGCCGGTCGATCTGGCCGGGGATGTTGTCGAACGGGGCGGTCAGCTGGCGTAGGGGAGGGGCCGGCCCTGGCGGGTGGAAAGCAGCAGCGCCTGATCAACGCCGGTGGGCGGCAACGCCGTATCAGGGGCGCGGGGCTGTGCCGATTTGCGGCTACCGCCGCGATGGGGGTCCCCCCGCTCGAGCGAAGTCGAGAGTGGGGGAGCGACCAGCCACAACGAAGCCGCAGACAGCCGACGACTCCTCGCGGCACTACCCATTCGGCTCTCCCAGCGGAGCGCCTAGCCGGGGATGTTGTCGAACGGGGCGGTCAGCTGGCGTAGCAGCCCTGCGAGTTCACCGCGCTGGGCACGCGACAGCTCGGCGAGGATCGCGCGCTCCTGGTCGAGCAGTCCGGCCAGGGCCTGGTCCGCGCGGTCCCGGCCCTCGTCCGTCAGCCGCACCAGCACACCGCGGCGGTCGCTCGGGTCGGGCAGCCGCTCCACCAGGCCCTTTTTCGCCAGGCGGTCGATGCGGTTCGTCATCGTGCCCGAGGTGACCAGGGTCTGCGTCAGCAGCTGCCCCGGCGAGAGCTGGTACGGCGTGCCCGCGCGCCTGAGCGCCGTCAGCACGTCGAACTCCCAGGGCTCCAGGCTGTGCTCGGCGAAGGCCAGCCGGCGGGCCCGGTCCAGATGCCGGGCCAGTCTGCTCACCCGGCTGAGCACCTCGAGCGGTTCCACGTCGAGGTCCGGACGCTCCCGGCGCCACGCTGCGACCAGTCGATCGACCTCGTCCTCCATGACGATCAGTGTAGTGGTTGTGTCGATGTGAAGTCTCTTGACATCAAGTCTCTTGACATCGAGAGAAGTGGACGGGGAAGGTAGGAGACATGAGCACCCCCACCTGGGACCCCACCCAGTACCTCCGCCACGCCGGCCACCGCGCCCGCCCCTTCGCCGATCTCCTCGCCCGCATCCCGGCCCTGCCCACGCAATCGCCCCGCATTGCCGACCTGGGCTGCGGCCCGGGCAACGTCACCGTCTTCCTGGCCGACCGCTGGCCCTCCGCCCACATCACCGGCTACGACAACTCGCCCGAGATGCTGGACAAGGCCCACGTCGACCACGCCGGCCCCACCCCCGGCGGCGGCCGCCTCGACTTCGCCCCCGCCGACGTACGGACCTGGGCGCCCGCACAGCCGTACGACCTGATCGTCAGCAATGCCACCCTCCACTGGGTGCCCGGTCACGCCGACCGCTTCGCCGACTGGATCGCCGCCCTCAAGCCCGGCGGCACCTTCGCCTTCCAGGTCCCGGACAACATCGACGCCCCGCTGCACGCCCTGATGCGCGAACTGGCCGCCACCCCCCGCTGGAAGCCCCGCCTCGCCGACGTCCTGCGCCACGAGGACTCCGTCCACACCCCCGGCACCTACCTCGACCGCCTCGCCCGCCTCGGCTGCGCGACCGACGTGTGGCAGACGACGTACTTCCACGTCCTTCAGGGCGAGGACCCGGTCCTGGACTGGGTCAAGGGCACCGGCCTGCGCCCCGCCCTCACCGTCCTCGGCGACGACCCCGAGGCCCGCGACGCCTTCGTCACCGAGTACCGGGACCTGCTGCGCGAGGCCTACCCGACCGCGCCGTACGGCACGGTGCTGCCCTTCCGCAGGCTCTTCGCGGTGGCCGTGAAGGAGGCCTGACCATGATCACCGCCATTGACCACGTCCAGCTCGCCGCACCGCCCGGCTCCGAGGACCGGCTGCGGGCGTACTACGTCGACGTCCTCGGGATGACCGAGATCCCCAAGCCGCATGTGCTCGCGGCGCGGGGCGGGTGCTGGTTCCAGGCGGGTGCCGTGCAACTGCACCTGGGGGTCGAGGCGGCCCCCGCCGGAGGCGGAAAATGTCACTGTCGGCCCGCGAGGAAGGCCCACCCCGGGCTGCGGGTCACCGACATCGAGCGTTACGCCGCCCGGCTGCAGGCTCACGGGACGCAGGTGGAGTGGGACGGGAACCTGCCGGGCCATCGGCGCTTCTACTCCGAGGACCCCGTGGGGAACCGGCTGGAGTTCCTGGAGCCGGTGACCGCTGTTTGAGCGGCCCTGCAGAGGTCACCCGCTGAGGTGACACCGACACCGAACCCTGCAGGGGGTGAGAGACGTGGCGAAGGAAGAGAAGGTCAGGGGCAAGAAGGAACAGATGAAGGGCAAGGCCAAGGAAATGACGGGTCGCGCGGTCGGCAACGAGCGCATGACCACCAAGGGCAAGGCCGAGCAGATGAAGGGCGACGCACGCCAGGCGAAGGAGAAGGGGAAGGACACCTTCAAGCACTGAGCGGGGCGCACCCCAGGGCGCCGGAGTCAGCTCTTCCGGCGCCCGATCAGATGCGGCTTGGCCTCCAGCCCGTCAAGGCCGTGCCACGCCAGGTTCACCAGATGCGCCGCGACCTCCGCCTTCTTCGGACGGCGCACGTCCAGCCACCACTGGCCGGTCAGGGCGACCATGCCGACCAGGGCCTGCGCGTACAGCGGGGCCAGCTTCGGGTCGAAGCCGCGGGACTTGAACTCACGGCCCAGGATGTCCTCCACCTGGGTGGCGATGTCCGAGATCAACGAGGCGAAGGAACCCGTCGACTGCGGGATGGGCGAGTCACGGACCAGGATGCGGAAACCGTCCGTGTACTCCTCGATGTAGTCCAGGAGCGCGAACGCCGCCTGCTCGCAGAGCTCACGGGGGTGGCCGGCCGTCAGGGAACTCGTCACCATGTCCAGCAGGCGCCGCATCTCACGGTCCACCACCACCGCGTACAGCCCCTCCTTGCCGCCGAAGTGCTCGTACACCACCGGTTTGGACACCCCGGCCTTCGCCGCGATCTCCTCCACCGACGTGCCCTCGAACCCCTTGGCGGCAAACAGGGTGCGACCGATCTCGAGCAGCTGCTGACGGCGCTCGGCCCCCGTCATCCGGGTGCGCCGCGCTCGCCGCGGCTTCTCATTCGTCGGGGTGCTGCTGGAGTCGGTCGCCACGGCGTCAATCATGCCGCCTTCGCCGACTCCTTCCGGGGCTGAGAGCCTTCCTCGCCGGTGTTGCGGCGTGAATCGATACGCGAGCGTGACGGCCAGCGCACGTCGTACGCCCAGCCGAACGCCTCGAACCAGCGGATGATGCGCGCCGAGGAGTCCACCTGGCCGCGCATCACACCGTGCCGCGCCGAGGTCGGGTCGGCGTGGTGCAGGTTGTGCCAGGACTCGCCGCAGGACAGCACCGCCAGCCACCACACGTTGCCGGACTTGTCACGCGACTTGAAGGGCCGCTTGCCGACCGCATGGCAGATCGAGTTGATCGACCAGGTCACATGGTGCAGCAGAGCCACCCGAACGAGTGAGCCCCAGAAGAAGCCGGTGAACGCACCCCACCAGGACATCGTCACCAGACCGCCGATCAGCGCCGGCAGGGCCAGGGACAGCGCGGTCCAGAGGATGAACTGGCGGGAGATCGCACGGATCGCCGGGTCCTTGATCAGATCCGGCGCGTACTTGTCCTGAGGCGTCCGCTCCTCGTCGAACATCCAGCCGATGTGCGCCCACCACAGGCCCTTCATCAGCGCCGGAACCGTCTCCCCGAAACGCCAAGGGGAGTGCGGGTCGCCCTCCGCGTCGGAGAACTTGTGGTGCTTGCGGTGGTCGGCGACCCAGCGGACCAGCGGCCCCTCCACCGCCAGCGAACCGGCGACGGCGAGTGCGATGCGCAGCGGGCGCTTCGCCTTGAAGGAGCCGTGGGTGAAATAGCGGTGGTAGCCGATCGTCACACCGTGGCAGCCGAGGAAGTAGAAGAAGACCATCAGGCCGAGGTCGAGCCCGCTCACGCCCCAGCCCCAGGCCAGCGGGACCGCCGCGAGGAGCGCCAGGAAGGGGACGACGATGAAGAGGAGAAGTGCGAGCTGCTCGACTGACCCCTTCTTTTCGCCGCCGAGGGTTGCCGAGAGCGGGGTGTTGTTCGCTTTCGGGGCGTCGTCGATCACATCGGAACTTGTGGTCATGGGGCGTCCCCTGTGGGGTCGAGGGTTGTGAGGGTGATGCCGGGGTGGCCATCGGAACCGTGCCCGGATTCCGTTACGACCGTCCCTACGGTTCCGTAACCTACGGCGTCGTAAGTATGGCAGCGAGTCGCCCGGCGGCAAGAGCCCAAAATCATGCGCGTCCGCATGGACACCTATCCTGGAGTCGGTCGGACAGCGCGGTCCGCTCTGAATTCATTCCCGGATGTCAGGGCCGTATGCGGCGCCCGCCGCGCGGCCCCGGGCACCGGGTTCCCCTCCCGGACGAGCTTCAACACTGCAAGGAGCCGCACCTGTGAGCAGTGCCGACGACCAGACCACGACGAGCAGCGAACTGCGCGCCGACATCCGGCGGCTGGGAGACCTCCTCGGCGAGACCCTCGTGAGGCAGGAGGGCCCCGAGCTGCTGGAACTCGTCGAAAAGGTCCGCCGCCTCACCCGCGAGGACGGAGAGGCCGCCGCCGAACTGCTGCGCGGCACCGAACTGGAGACCGCAGCCAAGCTGGTCCGCGCCTTCTCCACCTACTTCCACCTGGCCAACGTCACCGAACAGGTCCACCGCGGCCGCGAACTGCGCGAACGGCGCGCCGCCGAGGGCGGCCTGCTGGCCCGTACCGCCGACCGGCTCAAGGACGCCGACCCCGAACACCTGCGCCAGACGGTCCGCCACCTCAACGTCCGCCCCGTGTTCACGGCGCACCCCACCGAGGCCGCGCGCCGGTCGGTCCTCAACAAGCTCCGGCGCATCGCAGCACTCCTGGAGACCCCGGTCATCGAGGCCGACCGCCGCCGCTACGACACCCGTCTGGCCGAGAACATCGACCTCGTATGGCAGACGGACGAGCTGCGCGTCGTACGCCCCGAGCCCGCCGACGAGGCCCGCAACGCCATCTACTACCTCGACGAACTCCACGCCGGAGCCGTCGGCGACGTCCTGGAAGACCTCACCGCCGAACTGGAGCGGGTGGGAGTCAAGCTCCCCGACGACACCCGCCCCCTCACCTTCGGCACCTGGATCGGCGGCGACCGCGACGGCAACCCCAACGTCACCCCACAGGTCACCTGGGACGTCCTGATCCTCCAGCACGAACACGGCATCAACGACGCCCTGGAGCTCATCGACGAACTGCGCGGCTTCCTGTCGAACTCCATCCGCTACACCGGCGCCACGGACGAGCTCCTGGAGTCCCTCCAGGCCGACCTCGAACGCCTCCCCGAGATCAGTCCCCGCTACAAGCGCCTCAACGCCGAGGAGCCCTACCGCCTCAAGGCCACCTGCATCCGGCAGAAGCTGGAGAACACCAAGCAGCGCCTCGCCAAGGGCACCCCGCACGAGACGGGCCGCGACTACCTCGGCACCGGCGAGCTCCTCCAGGACCTCACCCTCATCCAGACCTCCCTGCGCGAGCACCGCGGCGGCCTCTTCGCCGACGGCCGCATGAACCGCACCATCCGCACCCTCGCCGCGTTCGGCCTGCAGCTCGCCACCATGGACGTACGCGAACACGCGGACGCCCACCACCACGCCCTCGGCCAGCTCTTCGACCGCCTCGGCGAGGAGTCCTGGCGCTACGACGACATGCCCCGCGACTACCGCGCCAAGCTCCTCGCCAAGGAGCTCAGGTCGAGGCGGCCGCTGGCCCCCACCCCGGCGCCCGTGGACGCACCCGGCGAGAAGACCCTCGGCGTCTTCCAGACCGTCAAGCGGGCCCTGGAGGTCTTCGGACCCGAGGTCGTCGAGTCGTACATCATCTCCATGTGCCAGGGCGCCGACGACGTCTTCGCCGCCGCCGTCCTCGCCCGCGAGGCCGGACTGATCGACCTGCACGCCGGCTGGGCCAGGATCGGCATCGTGCCTCTCCTGGAGACCACCGACGAGCTCAAGGCCGCCGACACCATCCTCGAGGACATGCTCTCCGACCCGTCCTACCGGCGCCTCGTCGCGCTCAGGGGCGACGTCCAGGAGGTCATGCTCGGCTACTCCGACTCCTCCAAGTTCGGCGGCATCACCACCAGCCAGTGGGAGATCCACCGCGCCCAGCGCCGCCTGCGCGACGTCGCCCACCGCTACGGCGTACGACTGCGCCTCTTCCACGGCCGCGGCGGCACCGTCGGACGCGGCGGCGGCCCCTCCCACGACGCGATCCTCGCCCAGCCCTGGGGCACCCTCGAAGGCGAGATCAAGGTCACCGAACAGGGCGAGGTCATCTCCGACAAGTACCTCATCCCCTCCCTGGCCAGGGAGAACCTGGAACTGACCGTCGCCGCCACCCTGCAGGCCTCCGCCCTGCACACCGCGCCCCGCCAGTCCGACGAGGCCCTCGCCCGCTGGGACGCGGCCATGGACGTCATCTCCGACGCCGCCCACGCCGCCTACCGCTCCCTCGTCGAGGACCCGGACCTGCCGACGTACTTCCTCGCGTCGACGCCGGTGGACCAGCTCGCCGACCTGCACCTGGGCTCCCGGCCCTCCCGCCGCCCCGGCTCCGGCGTCTCCCTCGACGGCCTGCGTGCCATCCCGTGGGTCTTCGGCTGGACCCAGTCCCGGCAGATCGTCCCCGGCTGGTTCGGCGTCGGATCCGGCCTGAAGGCCCTGCGCGAGGCGGGCCTGACTGCAACATTGGGAGGAGAGGGCGTGCTCGACGAGATGCACGAACAGTGGCACTTCTTCCGCAACTTCATCTCCAACGTCGAGATGACCCTCGCCAAGACCGACCTGCGGATCGCCGCCCACTACGTCGACACCCTCGTCCCCGACGAACTCAAGCACGTCTTCGACACCATCAAGGCCGAGCACGAACTCACCGTGAGCGAGGTGCTCAAGGTGACCGGGGAGAACGAACTCCTCGACGCCGCCCCGGTGTTGAAGCAGACCTTCTCCATCCGCGACGCCTACCTGGACCCGATCTCCTACCTCCAGGTCACCCTCCTCAAGCGCCAGCGCGACGCCGCGGCCGCCGACGAACAGCCCGACCCGCTGCTCGCCCGCGCCCTCCTGCTCACCGTCAACGGCGTGGCAGCGGGCCTGCGCAACACCGGCTGACCCCACCCACCCGGACATGAGGGTGCCCCCGGGCTCGTACGAAGCCCGGGGGCACCCTCATGCCGTACATCAGGCCTTGCGGCGACGCACCACCAGGTAACCGCCACCGGCCACCAGCGCGGCGGCAACACCCGAGAGCAGACCCACCGGAGCGCCGTTACCCGTCTCGGCCAGGTCACCGCCGGAACCGCCCTGCGGCGACGCGGAAGCAGACCCGGACGAAGACGAAGACCCGGGCGACGACGGGGAGGACGAAGACGAAGAGGAAGACGGAGACGGAGACGCCGAGGAAGACGCCGACGGGGAAGGCGTCGAACCGCTGCCGCCGCCCTCCGAGTCCTTGCAGTCCGTCCAGAACACCTTGTGCTTGGCGGCACCCTTCTCACCGTCGAAGTTCCAGAACAGCTTGTAGTGCCCGTCGGACAGCGACAGGTTCTCCGTACGGCCATGACCCTCGGAGTCGAGCGTGATGGCGCCGGTCTTCACCGTCTCGCCCTTCACACCGGCCGTCGGAGCCCAGGCCTCGATGTGCCAGTCGACCTGCTGGACCGCGTCGAAACCGAACGCGTCCAGATAGAACGTGCAGACGTGCGGCTCGTTGCGCTTCAGCTCCTCGCCGGTGGTGGCGTCATGGATCTTCACGGTCCCGTTGTCACCGGGAGCAGTGGCGTGAGCGGCAACAGGCGCCGAGAACAGCGCCGCCGCGGCGACGGCGGTCAGAGCGCCGGCGCGGGAGAGGGTACGCATGGGGCAGTCCATCTTCGAGTTACGGACGGGAAGATGTGGAGGGGGCGGCTCAGCATCCAGCCAGACCTGACCCAAGGTCAATCACGAACAGACAACGCTCAGGTTCTCCACAAGACGGAGAACGGGAAAAGCCGTCAGATAGTCACGAAAGCTGCCGTGAGCAACGCGATCCCCGACCCCGCCATGACCCACCCGGCCCGCGTCCGCCCCAGCCCCCCGGCCACCACCACCGAAGCCAGCAACAACGCCCCACCGAACGGAACCCACGCATAAAGGATCCCCGCCGGCCCCGACCGCACGACCTCATCGCTGCCCGGCTTCACCACCACCGTGTACGTCTGCCCCTTCCGCACCGCGACCGTCTTCTCGATGAAGACCCGGTCCCGACCGGAAGAACCCGGTGAAATCGGCGTATAGCGACCCGAACACGAATCGTTCCCGCACCGCGCCACCTCGATCGTGCCGCGCTCCCGCCCCTTCGTGAGCATCACATACGGAGCCGTCCGCCACGACGCCCACACCCCGGCGATCAGAATCAGCACCGCAACCACACCCATCGCCGCAAACCGCCCGAACCGCAACGCGGCAACCGAGACCCGGCGCGAAACCTGACGGGACGAGGTGGCAGTGGCAGACATGGCCGGGATCATTGGCCATGCCCCTACGCCAGGTCAACTCCAGCCGGTTCCGGCGGGCGACAAGTCAGGAGTTGTACGTGCTTTGCGCCCGCTCCAACCCCTCGATCACCAGACACTCCACCGCATCCGCCGCCCGGTCCACGAAGTAGTCCAACTCCTTGCGCTCGGCAGAGGAGAAATCCTTCAGCACAAAATCAGCGACCTGCATACGACCCGGAGGCCGCCCGATCCCGAACCGCACCCGGTGATAATCCGCCCCGAACGCCTTCGTCATCGACTTCAACCCGTTGTGCCCGTTGTCCCCACCACCGAGCTTGAGACGAAGCACGCCGTAATCGATGTCCAACTCGTCATGCACGGCCACAACGTTCGCCACCGGCACCTTGTAGAAGTCCCGCAGAGCATTCACCGGACCGCCGGAGAGATTCATGTACGACATCGGCTTCGCCAGAATCACCCGCCGGTTCGCCGGCCCCGGAGGCCCGATCCGCCCCTCCACGACCTGCGCCTGCGCCTTGCCCGCCCGCTTGAACCTCCCCCCGATCCGCTCGGCCAGCAGATCGGCCACCATGAACCCGACATTGTGCCGGTTCATGGCGTACTCGGGCCCAGGATTCCCGAGGCCCACAACAAGCCAGGGGCCATTGGCAGGGCTGGTCACGTCCATCTCTCCTTGATACGCGCCAGCCGCTGCCCCGTACGGGAACAGCGGCTGACAAACGGTCGAACAGGGTGAGGATCAGGCCTCGGCGACCTCTTCGCCCGCGGCCTCCTCGCCCTCCGCAGCCTCCTCCGCCTGCGCGGCCAGAACCTGCAGGACGACAGCGTCATCCTCGACGGCCAGCTTCGTGCCCTTCGGCAGCGTGATGTCCTTCGCCAGGACGGAGGCACCGGCCTCCAGGCCCTCGACGGACACCGTGACGGCCTCGGGGATGTGCGTGGCCTCGGCCTCGACCGGAAGCGCGTTCAGAACGTGCTCCAGCAGGTTGCCACCCGGGGCCAGCTCACCCTCGGTGTGGACCGGGATCTCCACCGTGACGGTCTCGCCACGCTTCACCAGCTGCAGGTCGACGTGCTCCAGGAAACCCTTGATCGGGTCACGCTGAACCGACTTCGGGATCGCCAGCTCGTTCGTCTTGCCGTCGATGTCCAGAGCGATCAGAACATTCGGCGTACGCAGCGCAAGAAGCAGCTCGTGACCCGGAAGGGTCAGGTGCAGCGGGTCCGAACCGTGGCCGTACAGGACACCGGGAACCTTGCTGTCACGACGGATACGACGGGCCGCACCCTTACCGAACTCGGTACGGGACTCAGCGGAGATCTTGACCTCGGACATGATCACTCCTCGTGGAAAACAGAAACGGACGTGGTCACCCGGCCACGAACGGCCTGCTACGAAGAGCGCGTCGATAACGGACAGCCACACCCCGCCAAAAACGGGTACGGCCTCCCTCGCCGAGCAACTGCAGCAGTCTACTCGGCCAAGGAGGCCACACCCAAAACGATCTCCGCCAGAGTCAACGCCCGCCGGCGCAGAACCCTTACTGCTCGTCGAACAGGCTCGTCACCGAACCATCCTCGAACACCTCACGCACCGCACTCGCAATCGTCGGCGCAATCGACAACACCGTGATCTTGTCCAGATCCCGGCCCAGCTCAGCCGGCGTCGGCAGCGTGTTCGTGAACACGAACTCACTCACCCGCGAGTTCTTCAACCGGTCCGCGGCGGGGCCCGAGAGCACGCCGTGCGTCGCCGTCACGATGACGTCCTCCGCACCGTGCGCAAACAGCGCATCAGCCGCCGCACAGATGGTGCCACCCGTGTCGATCATGTCGTCGACCAGCACACACACCCGACCCTTCACCTCACCCACGACCTCGTGGACGGTGACCTGGTTCGCGACGTCCTTGTCACGCCGCTTGTGCACGATCGCCAGCGGCGCACCCAAACGGTCACACCACCGGTCCGCCACCCGCACCCGACCCGCATCCGGCGAAACCACCGTCAGCTTGTCCCGGTCCACCTTCCGGCCCACATAGTCCGCAAGCAGCGGAAGCGCGAAGAGATGGTCCACAGGCCCGTCGAAGAAGCCCTGAATCTGGTCCGTGTGCAGATCCACAGTCAGGATCCGGTCCGCACCCGCCGTCTTCATCAGATCAGCCACCAGCCGCGCCGAAATCGGTTCACGACCACGGTGCTTCTTGTCCTGCCGCGCGTAACCGTAGAACGGCACGATCACCGTGATGGAGCGGGCCGACGCACGCTTCAGCGCGTCGATCATGATCAACTGCTCCATGATCCACTGGTTGATCGGAGCAGTATGGCTCTGGATCACAAAGCAGTCCGCGCCACGCGCCGACTCCTGATAACGGACGTAGATCTCACCGTTCGCGAAGTCGAAAGCCTTCGTCGGGACGACGCCGACCCCCAGCTGCTGGGCGACCTCCTCGGCAAGCTCGGGGTGGGCGCGGCCGGAGAAGAACATCATCTTCTTCTCGCCGGTCGTCTTGATCCCGGTCACAGCTGTCTCCTCAGAGGTGTCTCAACTGGGTGTGCACTTATCACGGTACGCCGTGTCCGGCGCACCCGTTTCCGGTCAGTCCTCGCTCTCGACCTGCCGAGACGCCGCCTCAGCCGCCTGCGCGGCCGCGCTCCCCGGACGCTTACGAACCACCCAACCCTCGATATTCCGCTGCTGACCACGGGCCACAGCCAACGAACCGGCCGGCACATCCTTCGTGATCACGGACCCCGCGGCGGTGTACGAGCCATCCCCAACAGTGACAGGAGCCACAAACATATTGTCCGCACCCGTCCGGCAATGCGACCCGACAGTCGAGTGGTGCTTCTCCTGACCGTCGTAGTTCACGAACACACTGGCAGCACCGATGTTGGTGTAATCACCGATCGTCGCGTCACCGACATAGGAGAGATGGGGGATCTTCGTCCCCTCACCGATGGAAGCGTTCTTCGTCTCGACGTACGTACCGATCTTGCCCTTCGCACCCAGGCGGGTCCCCGGGCGCAGATAGGCAAACGGACCGACCTTGGCCTGCTGCCCCACATGAGCACCGTCGGCCACCGTGTTGTCGACACGAGCCCCGGCATCCACCCGAGTGTCGGTGAGACGAGTATTGGGCCCGACCTCCGCACCCTCACCGATATGCGTGGAGCCATGCAGCTGCGTACCCGGGTGGACGACCGCGTCCTGCTCGAAGGTGACGGTGACGTCGACCCAGGTCGTCGCCGGGTCGATAACAGTGACGCCGGCGAGCATGGCACTGGTCAGCAGCCGGTCGTTCAGGATGCGGCGCGCCTCACTCAACTGCACACGGTTGTTGATCCCGGCGATCTCACGGTAATCACCGGCGACGGACGCCCCGACACGATGACCGGCCTCACGGAGGATCCCGAGGACGTCCGTCAGGTACTCCTCACCCTGACTGTTGTCCGTACGAACCTTCTTCAGCGCATCGGCCAGCAGCAGACCGTCGAACGCGAACACCCCGGAGTTGATCTCACGGATCGCGCGCTGCGTCTCGGTGGCGTCCTTGTGCTCGACGATCTCGGTGACGGCACCGGTCGCCTCGTCGCGGACGATCCGGCCGTAACCGGTGGCGTCCGGGACCTCGGCGGTCAGCACGGTGACGGCGTTGGAGTCGGCGGCGTGCGTCGCGGCGAGCTGCCGGAGAGTCTCGCCGGTGAGCAGAGGGGTGTCGCCGCACACGACGACCACGGTCCCGTCGACACTGCCGCCGAGCTCGTCCAGGGCGATGCGTACGGCGTGACCCGTGCCGTTCTGCTCCGCCTGCACTGTGGTGCGTACGGCGGGGTCGGTCTCCGCGAGGTGGGCGGTGACCTTCTCACGAGCGTGCCCGACCACGACGACCAGGTTCTCGGGCTCCAACTCACGGGCGGCGGCGAGCACATGACCCACGAGGCTGCGGCCGCAGAGCTCGTGCAGGACCTTGGGTGTGGCCGACTTCATACGGGTGCCCTCACCCGCTGCGAGAACGACGACGGCTGCCGGGCGAATGGCGCTCACGGGGTTGCCCTTCGGCTGTGGAGTGGGTGGGGACAACCGCAGGATACCGGGGCGTTTCTTGGGGGACATGGGAGCGGGCCCTGACGGTGCTGTCAGGGCCCGAACTGAGGTCTTGTGTGCTGTGGCTCCCCCGCAAGGATTCGAACCTTGTCCTGCTGGTACCAAAAACCAGTGTGCTGCCAGTTACACCACGGGGGACAGCGCCTCAGACCTTACCGGAGACACGCGGTGGAGCTGGCAACTATCCCAGTCCACCAACCTTCGATGCGACGGTACAGATCGGCACTCTGCAGGACGCTGATCACGAGGCAGCCTCGGTAGGCGTCGCCAACGTTCTTACGAACCGTTTTCGGGTTGTGCTTCTTCAGTGTGGTCTTGTTGAAGGAGCTGCCGTCCACGCCGACCATGTCGGCCCAGTACTGCTCTGCGGTGGTCACTTCCGCGGACTCGTGGATCATCACGCGGAACCGCAGGCGATCTTTCTCCACTTCGAGAAGGTTCAGCCATGCAAGGAACACGGCGATCATTCCTGGATCGCTGTTGACGAAGAGGACGAGTTCGCGTCGGCTGTACGGTTTGTCCTTGGCGCCTTCCGCCCAGTACAGGCCAACGCCGATCAGGAACAGCTCGCGGTCTGACAGCTTGCCGATCTCCTGTTCTGCCAAGGCCTTTGTTCGCTGACGCTCCTCGTCCCGCATCGCTAGCTCGTGCTCCCACCGCTTCCGCGCCGCAAGCTTTGCTTGTTCGGTCGGATCGCGACGCTCCGGCTTCGGCAGATCCCGCACCCAGAGCGAGACCGAACTCCTGGAGCACCCGAGCTCTGCCTCGATCTGGTCGTACGTCCACCCCTGGAGTCGAAGCTCCCGCGCCTTCGCCCGTAGGTCGTCCTTTGCGCGCGGGCGCTTCGTCCACTCCGGCGGCGGCTCCCCTTCACCAGCTGGTTGAGGATGTCGTTGTTGAAGATCTTCGGCTCGTCGCGGATCTGCCGAAGGCTGTAGCCCTGGCGCCGCAGTGCCACCGCCCGCTCCCGAAGCCCTTCGAAGTCGGCGTATTTGCCGTATGAATGTGCCATGGGCATACCGTCCGGGCGGAATGATCGCTTCCGGGGTCGAACGGTGAGCGATTCAGCAGTTCGAGGGAAAGTGGGTGGTTTCGTGCCTGCTCGGTCACGGAGTGTGGTGTAGACCCATCACGGAAACTCGCCGGAAAACGGGGCGCGGACGCGCTTAGGCTGGAGGCATGACCACGACGGGGGAAGAGGACGCCAGGGCCCGGGGAGGGCCGTGGTGGTGGGCCAGGTGGCGCGGTGCGGCGTTGGATGTCGGTCTGGCGGTGGCGTCGGCGCTGGAGTGTGCGTTCGAGGGGGTTCGGTTCGCGCGGGACGCGGGGATTCCGGTGGCCGCGGGGGTTGTGTTCGGGGTGTTGGCGGGCTCGGCGCTGCTGGTGAGGCGGCAGTGGCCGATTGCTGTTGTGCTGGTTTCGATCGCGATCACTCCGGCCCAGATGGGCTATCTGATGGGGATCGTCGGGCTGTACACGCTCGCTGCTTCCGAGTTGCCGCGGCGGATCATCGGGTCGCTGGCGGGGATGTCGCTGGTCGGCATGTTGATCGTGATGTTCGTGCGGGTGCGGCAGGACATGGACAAGGGGTCCTGGGATCTGGGGGACTGGTTCGTTCCGTTTGCTGCGATCACGACGGCGATCGGGATGACTGCGCCGCCTTTGTTGCTGGGTTTGTATGTGGGGGCGCGGCGGCGGCTCATGGAGAGTCTCCGGGAGCGGGCGGACAGTCTTGAGCGGGAGTTGCAGTTGCTCGCCGAGCGGGCTGAGGAGCGGGCCGAGTGGGCGCGGAACGAGGAGCGGACTCGGATTGCGCGGGAGATGCATGACGTGGTGGCCCATCGGGTGAGCCTGATGGTTGTGCATGCTGCTGCGCTGCAGGCTGTTGCTCGTAAGGACCCCGAGAAGGCCGTGAGGAATGCGGCGCTGGTGGGGGACATGGGGCGGCAGGCGTTGACCGAGTTGCGGGAGATGCTCGGGGTGTTGAGGAGTGGGGGCGCGGGGCGGGGTGAGCGGTCCGTTCCGTTGGTGGCGGTGGGTGTCGCGGCGGCGGTGGCGGCTTCGAAGGCGGCCGATGAGGGGGAGGGGCCCTGCCTGGAGGAGTTGGAGGAGCTCGTCGGGCAGTCGGCGGCTGCGGGCATGGTGGTGGATCTGTCCGTGGAGGGGGATGTGCGGTCGTATGCCGCTGAGGTGGAGCAGACGGCGTATCGCGTGGTGCAGGAGGCGTTGACGAACGTCCACAAGCATGCGGCGGGTGCGAAGACGTATGTGCGGCTTGCGCATCGGGTGTCGGAGATTGCGATGCAGGTGGAGAACGAGCCGCCGCCGGAGGTGGGTTCGGCGTCGTCGGCGCGGTTGCCGTCCGGGGGGAACGGGCTGGTGGGGATGAAGGAGCGGGTGACGGCGCTGGGTGGGGTGTTTGTGTCGGGGCCGACGGATGCGGGGGGTTTCCGGGTGTCGGCGGTGATTCCGGCGGCGTAGGGCCGCTGTCCGTTTCCGGGGTTCAGCCCGCTGTGAGTCGTACTGGCTCGTTGCCTGAGATGAGGCTGCCGAGGGCTTGGTCGATGTCGGGGCCGAGGTACCAGTCGCCTGTGTGATCGAGGGCGTAGATGCGGCCTTCGGTGTCGACGGCGATGAGGGAGTGGGTGTCTGTCTCGGTGCCGAGGGGGCTGACTTCGGTGTCGAGGGCGCGGCCGAGGTCGTTGAGGGTGCGGGCCATGTGGAGGCCGTGCAGGGGGTCGAGGTGGAGGGCTGCGGGGGCGATCTGGCGGCCGGGTCCGGTGGGGGTGATGTGGAGGCCGCCGAATTCGGCCCAGGCTTCTACGGCGGCGGGGAAGACGGCGTGGCGGTGGCCTGCGGGTGAGGTGTGGTCGCGGAGGGCGTCGGCCCAGATCTCGGCCTGTTTTATGTCCCAGCGTCCGGGTTGCCAGCCGGCGGCGCGGAGGGCGGCGTCGACGGGTACGGGGAAGCGTGTGGTCGATGTGCGGTCGGGGTGCATCTGCCGTTCGATCGTCGGGGTCGTGGGTCGGCGCGGGGCCGTCTTGCGTGTGGTGGTGGGGGGTTAGTCGTCTGCTGCGGGGTTGACGATGCGGACGCCGTAGTGGGCGCTGAGGGCGGTGCAGGCGCGGCAGGGGGTGGCGAAGCTGCCGTGGAGGGGGTCGCCGTCCTCGCGGATGCGGCGGGCGGTGAGTTTGGCCTGTTTGAGGGCTTTGCGGGCTTCGCTGTGGGTCATGGGTTTGCGGGTGGCGCGTTTGCTGCGGGCGGCGTCCGCGGCGGCTATGTGGCGGGAGATGAGGATGGTTTCGGCGCAGCGGCCGGTGAAGCGGTCGCGTTGGGCGCTGGTGAGGGTGTCGAGGAAGTCCTGGACGAGTGGGTGCAGGGGTGGGGGCTGGTCGCCGCGGGCGGCGGTGCCGGTGAGGGTGGCGCCGCGGACGGAGAGGGCGGCGGCGACGGTGGGGAGTATGCCGTCGCGGCGGTGGAGGAGGGTGGGTGCGTGGGGGGTTTCGGTGGCGCTCCAGCCGATGCGGGGGTCGCCGGATGGCCCGGTGTGCGGGGCCGTGTGTGGTCCCGTCTGCGTCGCGTTCATGATCGTCATCCCCTCCCGAGCCTCCCCCGGACGTCACAGAGTGCCAAATGCCGTGGCTGGTGCGGAAGCTGGGGCGGTGCGACACGCCCGGGTTTGGGCGGGCTGTCACCGCGGGGTGACGGCTGGTCACGGAAGCGGAGGGCGGCTGACCGGTGCCCGGTGACCGGTGCGGTCGTACCGCATAGGCTGTCGGCACCGCGATGTGTGCGGGCGGCGCGTGGTGACACGCGCGGTGACGGTCGAGACGGAAGTCGAGACGGACGAGACAGTCGATACGGGGCGTGGCGGGCGGTTTGGGCCGGTCGTTGCGGGTCGTACCAGAGTGCCGCAGGGGGCAACCGCCATGACGACAGGTCGGCTCGGGCTGGGGGCACCGCCCAGCGGCCAGGCTGGGGGGCAGGCTGCGCCGCCGAACGCGGCCTATGCCGGGCAGGTCGTGCATTTCCCGGATCCGGTCCGGGCCGCACGTCACCCGAGAGGGGTACGGGTTGACGAGGGTGGTTACCCCGATTTCTCGGTCTATGCGCGTGCTGCTGCGGAGATTGCGGAGCCGCCGGAGGGTTTCGGTGTCGATGAGCTGCGGCTGACGGACTATGTGTCGGCGAATGCGGCGTTGGCGGCGACGGGGCACGAGTTGTGGGACACGGTGCCGGCGGTGGCGACGCCGCATGGCTGGACGTGGCATCACGTGGTGGGTTCGCGGCGGCTGGAGTTGGTGCCGGTCGAGGTGAAGGCGTTGCTGCGGCATCACGGTGGGATCGCGACGGCGGCCGTGGATCAGGGCAAGCGGGGGACGCGGCCGTTGCAGGAGACGCGGCCGGCGCATTTCGGGTTGCCGAAGTCGGGTGTGGCGGTGACGGAGTTGCAGGTGCAGGGGGTCGAGGAGGACCTCGGGTATCGGCTGCCGGGTGCGTACCGTTCGTTTCTGAAGGCGGCGGGTGGGTGTGCGCCGGTGGGTGCGGCGCTGGATGCCGAGTTGGGGCTGTTGATCGACCAGCCGTTCTTCACGGTGCGGGAGGAGGCGGCGGTCAATGATCTGGTCTACGTCAACAAGTGTCTGCGTGACCATCTGACCAAGGATTACTTGGGTGTTGGGTTTGTGCAGGGCGGGTTGCTGGCGGTGAAGGTGAAGGGCGAGCGGCTCGGTTCGGTGTGGTTCTGTGCGTATGACGATGCTCGGGACGTGGATCCTTCGTGGGCGCCGGCGGACCGGGTGGAGCGGTTGCTGTTGCCGTGCGGTGAGGACTTCGACGTGTTCTTGTCGCGGCTTGCGGGCAATCCGCCGGAGTTGGAGACGGTGGCGAATCTGATGGTGGACGGCGGGTTCGCGCATTCCGTTCCGGTCTCTTCCGTCTCTTCGGTGGGGGAGTGAGCGTTGCGATGGTGACCTTCGCGCAGGCGCAGGAGCGCGCCGAGGAGTGGATCAACGGGGATGTGCCGTCGTATCAGCATCGTGAGGTGCGGGTGCGGGAGTTCGGTCTCGGGTTTGTGGTGTGGGCCGAGGACCGGGAGGGGGGGCCGCGTTCGGACGGGGGTCTGCAGCGGTTGGTGATCGCCAGGGACAGCGGTGAGGCGACGTTGTGGCCGTCGTTGCCGGTGGGTGAGGTGATTCGCCGGTACGAGGAGGAGTACGGCCGTCGGGACGAGGCTGCGGAGCCGGTGCCTGCGGCTTCGGCGCGGGTGGATCTGAATCAGACGTCGTTTCTGCTGAGTCCTCCGGAGTGGTTGCAGGAGGCGGCGGACAAGTTGGGGCTCGCGGATCGGCGGGGTGCCGGTGCGGCTGCGGCTGGTTCGTCGGGTGAGGGTGCGGGGTGGCCGGAGGCCGGGGCGAGTGATGGCGCGCCGGGTACGCCCCGGGGGGCGGCGACTCCCTGGGCCGGGACGGACACCAACGGCGGCGGCGAGGACCTTTCGGTCCCGTTGCCCGCGACCGTGTTCGCGCCGCCGCTGAACGATGCGGGTGAGGAAACGCCGCCGGATGCCGAGACGGCGCTGATGTCCGGCGGCAGCCGGCTTCCGCGGACTGCGGTGGAGCCGGCGGTGGATGAGCCGGAGGCTCCGGGGGGTGCGCCTGCGTCGCCTCCTGGCTACGGGTATCCGCAGGGTGCCGGCGCGGTGCCGGGTGGTGCGCCTGCGCCGCCTCCGGGGTACGGGTATCCGCAGGGTGCGGCAGCGCAGGGGACGCCGCCTCCGCCGCCGGCGCCTCCGTCGTACGGCTATCCGCAGGCGCCGGGTGCCGGGGCTCCGCCCGTGCCGCCTGCGCCCTCTTACGGTTACCCGCAGGCGCCGGGCGCCCCTGGGCGGCCGCTCGCGCCGAACGCGGGGGACATCGCCGACGCCGCGACGAGCAAGGCGGCTCCGCCGCGCCGGAGTTCGGCCACGCCGCCTCCGCCGAGTGCTCCGGGGACGCCGGGTGCACGACCGGGGAGCGCGCCTCCGCCTCCGCCGGGGCCCGGTGCGGGCGGGTACGTTCCGACGCAGCTGGTGTCGGCGCTCGGTCCCGAGGGGCCTGAGGGCGTTGCGGGGCCTGGGGCTGCGGGGGGTGCGCCGAATCCGCCTGGCGTCGCCCCGAATCCGCCGGGTGCGCCGAACCCACCGGGCGTCCCTCACCCGCCCGGCGCGCCGAACGCGCCCGGCGGTACGCCTCCGGCCAACGTGCACCAAGCCGCCACGATGCTCGCCGACCCCGGTCGGATGGGACCGGGTGCGCCGCAACCTCCGGGGCCTCCCGGTGTTCCGGGTGCGCCGCAGCCTCCGAGTCCTCCCGGTGTTCCGGGTGCGCCCGGCGCGCAGGCATTTCCCGGCGCCCCGGGTGCACCGAGCGCGCCCGGCGCTCCTGGCATGAGTGCCCCGCCCCAGCCTCCTGCGGCTCCGGGGGCACCTGGTGCGCCTGGTGTCCCGCAGGCCCCGGGTACGCCTGGCGCTCCCGGTGGTCCTGGCTTCCCGCAGCCTGCCGGTGCTCCGGGTGGCCCTGGTGGCCCGCAGCCTCCCGGTGCTCCCGGTGCTCCCGGTGCTCCTGGTGGTCCTGGCTTCCCGCAGCCTCCGGGTGCTCCGGGTGGCTCTGTCTTCCCGCAACCTGCCGGTGCTCCTGGTGGCCCCGGTGGCCCCGGTGGCCCGCAGCCTCCCGGTGCTCCTGGTGGTCCTGGCGCCCCGCAGCCTCCGGTGGGTCCCGGTGCTCCTGGTGGTCCTGGCTTCCCGCAGCCTGCCGGTGCCCCGGGTGGTCCCGGTGGCCCGCAGCCTCCGGGCGCTCCCGGTGCCCCTGGTGGTCCCGGTGCCCCTGGCTTCCCGCAGCCTCCCGCTGCTCCGGGTGGTCCCGGTGGCCCGCAGCCTCCCGGTGCTCCGGGTACCCCGACCGCCCCGCAGCCGCCGAGTGCCCCGGGCGCTCCCGGTGCCCCCGGCACCCCGCCGCCCCCCGGCATGCCCGGTGCCCCCGGTATGCCCGGCGCCCCAGGTGCTCCTGGCAGTGGTGCCGGTGGCCGAGGTGGCGTGCATCATGCGGAGACCGTGTTGTCCGGGCCCCCCGTAGGCGCGCCCGGCGTGCCCCCGCCGCCGGGCCCCGGTATGGCGTCCGGAGCGGTGCCGCCGCCCGGCGTGCCGCAGTCGCCCTCGTACGGCTACCCGCCGCAGCAGGGGCAGCCGACGGTGGGGCCCGGTTACCAGGCCGTGCTTCGGTACCGTGCGCAGGACGGGTCCGAGCAGCAGTTGATCCGGCGGTCGGCGCCGGGTACGCCGCATCCGGAGTGGCAGATCTTCCACGAGCTGCGCGGTATGAACGTGCCGCCGGACCAGGTGCTGGAGCTGCACACGGAGCTGGAGTCGTGCGAGCTGCCGGGTGCGTACTGTGCGCGGATGATCCGGGAGCAGTGGCCGCAGGCGCGGATCACGTCCATCGCGCCGTACGGGACGGATCACGCGAGCCGGCAGCAGGGCATGCAGCAACTGCTCGCGCACCAGGGTGAGTTGCACCAGGTGGCGGACGGGCCGGCCCGCCCTGCGCCGGTGCGGGCGCCGTTGCCGCCGGTGCAGTCGGCGCCGCCGATTCCGCCGGAGGCGGTCGGGCAGGAGCTGGCGGGTGCGTTCGGGCCGGGTGTGTTCCGGTTCGAGCAGGCTGCCGTGTCCCGGCAGGGTGTGCCGCCGGTCGTGGCGCACTCGCTGGTGGCGGCGGGGCTGCCGGCGGACATGGGTCCGTTCTTCTGGGCGCAGGCCCAGCCGGGGCGGCCGGTGCCGACGCTCGCCGAGCTCGCGCAGGAGCGCGGTGTGCAGCCGGCCCCGGACGCGGGCTCTTATCTCGTCATGGGCAGTGACTTCGGCCGGGCGGTGTGTGTGCAGTACGGCACCGCGAACATCGTGGCCGTGCCGGTGGAGGCGGGGCCCGGTGGTGCGCCCGTGCCGCCGCAGTTCGTGAACACGGGGCTGCCCGAGTTCCAGCGGTGTCTGGCGCTGCTGGGCCGGATGTGGCGGCTCAGGTTCGGGCTGAACCAGGAGCAGGCCGGCCGTTGGACCGTCGACTTCCAGGCCCAGCTGGCCTCTCTCGACCCGGCGGCACTCGGTTCGCCGGAGAGCTGGTGGTCGGTGCTGCTGGAGCAGATGTGGGACGGGTTGCTGTGACGTGTCACAGCTGAGGTGAGCTGCTTGGTGCGGGGCCGGGCCGGTCGTCATGACCGGCCCGGCCCTTTGCGTTCGTACCCCGATCGCAATCCGCCTACGGAGTGTCGCGTTATGAACACTTCTGCCCGATATATCAAGATGTGCGCGAAATCATCATTGCGCGCCCGTACGGCGGAGAGTTCGGCGGAGAGGGGTTCCAGGATGAGCAGCACACCGATCTCGCCCCATGGCTTCGGGGCCGTACGGGGGCGTGGTTACTGTCCCGAACAGGTCGAAGTGTTCGCCGAGGCGCTCTCCCTGGACCGGGACGCCGCCTGGGAGCGGGCGGCCCGGCTCACCGTCCTCGCCAAGGACATGGAGGCGGAGGCCGCGTTGCTGCAGGAGACCGTGTCGCAGCTGTCCCCGCAGACGTACGAGGCGCTCGGGGAAGGCGCCCGAGACCTGTTCCAG
Source organism: Streptomyces sp. NRRL S-646 (assembly GCF_000720765.1). Taxonomy (GTDB): domain Bacteria; phylum Actinomycetota; class Actinomycetes; order Streptomycetales; family Streptomycetaceae; genus Streptomyces. The sequence goes on along the minus strand of NZ_JODC01000012.1, from coordinate 134,750 downwards.
CACGTGCAGGAGGAGGCCGCGGCCGTACGGGAGCGCGCCCGGCAGGAGGCGCAGCGCCTGGTGGAGGGCGCCCAGGCGCACGCGAGCGGCGTGCTCGACGCCGCCCAGGCACACGCCGAGTCCGTACTCGCCGACGCCGAGGAGCACGCCAGTCAGCGGCTGCTCGTGGCGCGTGCCGAGGCCGACGAGATCCGCATCGGCGCCCGGCGTGCGCTGAAGGAGGGCCGGGGCGAGGTGCTGTGCGTGCTCAGGGAGGCACGGCAGCGCGCCACCGTGAAACTCGCCGAGCAGGCCAAGGAGTTCGCCGAGCGGTGGGACGAGGTGGAGCGGGCCGAGGCCGAGCGCGCGGCGGCGATCGATGCGCGGGAGGCCGGGCGGATGGCTCGAGCGGAGGCCGAGCTGGCCGAGGCGAGGCGGGAGTTCATGGACGCGGAGGAGTACGCCCACCGCTGCCAGGACGAGGCGAACGCGCGCGCCGCGGAGATCCTCGCGGCGGCGCGGCTGCAGGAGGAGCAGATCGCCCGGGAGACGGAACAGGTGCTGCAGCAGCACAGCGAGCAGTCGGACGAGATGCAGGTGCAGATGGACAACGTACGCAGCAGTCTTACGGCGTTGACGGGTTCGGCGTCGGGGGAGTGACGGGCGGGACGGAGGCGCCCGGCGTCGGCCGCGCCTCCGTCCCGCCGACCACGGCCGGCGCCGCCCCGCGTGCCGTCGGCCGTCACCCGCTCCTGCGTACCGCCCCCGCCAGAATCCAGCCCTCCACGGCCTCGTACTGGCGTCGCTGTTCCTCCGACGCCCGGCGGCCGGAGGCCACCGTGCCGAGCCAGCCGAAGGCGAAGCCCAGGGGGATCGTCACCAGGCCGGTGGTCGTGAACGGGAACCAGTTGAAGTCGGCGCCGGGGAAGGCGGCGACGGGGGAGCCGGAGACCAGGTTGGTGCCCGGCATGACGAGCAGCACCGCGAGCGTGCCGCCGATGAGGGTGCACAGCAGGCCCATGCGGGTGTAGCGGCGCCAGAAGAGGCTGTAGACCAGGGCGGGGGCGATCGCGGAGGCGCCCAGGCAGAACGACAGGGTCACCAGGGGTTGCAGGCTGCGGTGCTGGACCAGGGTGGCCAGCAGGATCGCCGGGATGCCCACCGCGAGGGCCGAGAGACGGGCGAGCAGCATCTCGCGGCGCTCCGACATCTCCTGCACACGGGCGGCGAAGACGTCGTGGGCGAGGGAGTTGGCGCAGGCGAGGATCATCCCGGCGACCGAGGCGAGCAGGGTCAGGAAGATCGCCGTGGTGACCGTGGTGAACAGGAACGTCTCCGACGCCGACACGTCCGTACCGAACGCCGCCCGCGAACCGAGCAGGTACGCCGTGTTGCCCCGGGGGTCGGCCTGTGCGATGACCGCCCGGCCGATCAGCGCCGTCGCGCCGAACCCGACGACCGTCATGATCAGGACGAACAGCACCACCGACGACACCGCCCACGACATCGAGCGCCGCACCTGACGGGCGCTGCGCGCGGTGTACATGCGCATGGTGACGTGCGGCAGGCAGGCGCCGCCGATCACGACCGTGAGCTCCGAAGTGATCATGTCCAGGCGGGGGTTGGGGCTGCCCGCGAACTCGACCCCGGAGTGCAGGAACGCGGACCCGACGCCGCTCTGCGCGGCCGCGGCGTTGAACAGCGCTCCCGGATCCCAGTCGAAGCGCCGCAGCACCAGCAGGGCGACCACGGCGCCCGAGCCGAGCAGCATCACGATCTTCAGGATCTGGATGAGGGCGGTGCCCTTCATGCCGCCGATCGCCGCGTAGCTGATCATCAGGGCGCCGAGCCCGATGATGCAGCCGGTCTTCAGCGAGTCGCCGGAGAAGCCGAGGATGAACGCCAACAGCTGCCCCGTGCCTGCCAGTTGGACCAGCATCAGCGGCAGCAGTGCGGCGATGGTGACCACACAGGCGGTGATACGCACCCCCCGGCCAGGCATACGGCGGGCCAGCGCGTCGCCCATCGTGAACCGGCCTGCGTTGCGCAGGGGTTCGGCCAGCAGGAACATCAGCAGCATCAGCGACAGGGCGGTGCTCAGGGCGAGCGCGATCCCGTCGTAGCCGCACAGGGCGATCACGCCGCCCGTGCCCAGCACGCTCGCCGCGGAGATGTAGTCGCCGGCGATCGCGAGGCCGTTGCGCATGGGGGAGAGGGAGCCGTAGCCGGTGTAGAACTCGTCGAGGTCGTCGCCGTCCGGGCCGGTCATCACGCACAGCAGCAGGGTGATCGCGGCGACGGTGGAGAAGGCGACGAGGGACATGGCCTGGGCGTTTCCGCTGAACCCGGTGGTCATCTCGCCGCCTCCCGCTTGGCGTCCAGTTCGGCCTGCTTGCGGATGCGGTCCGCGATCGGGTCGACGTAGCGGCGGGCCGTGTGCTCGTACAGGGCGATCGCCAGCCAGGTGACGGGTATCTGGAGCAGGCCGAGCAGCAGCCCGGTCGGCAGTCCGTCGGTGACGGTGGTCGTCATGAACGACGGCGCGAACGCCGAGAGGATCAGGAACAGCGTGAAGTAGCCGAGCGCGGTGAGGGTGGCGGTGCGCCGCTGCCAGCGGTGCGCGCTGCGCAGGATCCTCAGGTCGCTGTGGTGCCCGAGAGCGGGCTGCGGAGGGCGGCGCCGTCTGGCCGGTTCGGGCGGCGGGGTGGGCGGCATCCACGGGTACGTGGCGTCGTACGGCAGGGACGTGTGCGGCGGTGCATGGCGGTGCGGGTACGACGGGGGCCGGTCGTAGGACATCCCGGTGCTCCTTGCGTGGCTCGGGTCCTGTGCGGGGACCGCAGGGAGGGTGGGGGGCGTGCGGAGCCACGCACGTTACTCGCCGGTTTCCGGTCGCGCGAGGGTTTCACCAAACTGGCCGGTCGGTATGCGCTTACTATGCTGACCTGCGGTGTTACCCGCGTTAACTCGGACTTTTGCGGTCGGGGAGCGGCCGGTGCCCCTGCCGGGGACCGTCAGTCCTTGAGCACCGGGAAGCGGCGCGGGGCCAGGAACAGCAGCACCAGGAAGGCCGCGGCGGCCGCGCACCCGGCGCCCAGATACACCGCGTGCACCGCGTCCGCGATCGCCCGCCGGGTGGCGTCCGGCACCTGACCCGCATCCAGTCCCCGCGTCACCGAGTCGAAGTCGCTCGCGCCGCCCAGCCTGTCGGCGAGCACCCCGTTGGCCACCGCGCCGAACACCGACGCCCCGATCGTCTGGCCCGTCTGGCGGCAGAACAGCACCGACGCCGTCGTCGTGCCGCGTTCCGCCCACCCCACCGTCGACTGCACGCCCACGATCAGCGGGAGCTGGAACAGACCCAGGGCCGCGCCGAGGAGCAGCATCAGCAGGGCCGGCTGCCAGGCTCGGCCCGGGTAGGGCAGGAACGGGAACGCGAACAGGATCAGCGCCGCCGTCCCGATGCCGAGCATCGCGGTGTTGCGGAAGCCGATCCGCCGGTACACGTGCTGGCTCAGGGCCGCCGAGACCGGCCAGCTCAGCGTCCACACCGACAGCACGAAGCCGGCCGCCACCGGGGCCAGGCCCAGCACCGACTGCGCGTACGTCGGCAGGAACACGCTCGGCGCCACCATCAGCAGCCCCAGCGCACCCAGGGCGAGATTGACCGCCGCGATCGTACGGCGCCGCCACACCCAGCCGGGGATGATCGGCTCGGCCGCCCGGCGTTCGACCAGAACCACCACCGCCACCAGCACAAGTCCCGTACCGAACAAGGCCGTTGACGGCACCGACAGCCACGGCCAGGCCACCCCGCCCTGCACCAGGGCCGTCAGCAGGACGCCCCCGCACGCGAACACCGCCAGTGCGCCCGCCCAGTCGATACGGGGACGCTCGGCCGGCTTTTGCTGCGGCTCGTGCAGATGACGGACGATCAGCCACAACGCCACCGCGCCGATCGGGAGGTTCACCAGGAAGATCCAGCGCCAGTCGGCATAGGCCGCCAGGACGCCGCCCACGCCCGGGCCGGCCACCGCCGACACCGCCCACACCGTGGACAGCTTGGACTGGATCTTCGGGCGGTCCTTGAGCGGGTAGAGGTCGGCGGCGAGCGTCTGCACCGTGCCCTGCAGCGCCCCGCCGCCCAGGCCCTGGAGGATGCGGAAAGCGATCAACGCCCCCATGTTCCAGGCCACCGCGCACAGCAGCGAACCGGCCAGGAACACCGACGCGCCCGCTATCAGGACCGGCTTGCGGCCGAAGGTGTCCGACAGCTTGCCGTACACCGGGAGCGTCACCGTCACGGCGAGCAGATAGCCCGAGAACAGCCAGGAGAAGACCGCGAAGCCGCCCAGGTCACCGACGATCTGCGGGACGGCCGTCGAGACGATCGTGGCGTCGAGGGCGGCCAGCGCCATGGCGAGCATGAGCGCGGCGACCACGGCGCGGCGTCGGCGCGTGTCCTGCGTGCGCTTGGTCGCGGCCGTCCGTATCCCGGTGTCCCCCTGGTCCACAGGATTCCTTCCCCTTGCATCTATCCGCCGCCGAACAGCTTCCCACTTGACCCTGACGCGACGGGAGGGTGGAAGCTGACTGCGCCGAAGGGTGGACCGGAACCCCGAGAACGTCTCCACCCGTCGGTGGACTGCCCCTAGGGGTTCCTCCGTACTACGGCCCGGGGAGGGTTCGTACCGCCGGAGGAGGAGAGCGGCTCGGGGCGTCCTTAACCTGGTTTTACGTCGCTGGGGAGCCGGTGAGGGGTGGTTGACCGAACCGGCGGGGGTGGGGTTTTCCCCAGCACAAGAGGGTGCCGAGCACCAGCGCGCCGGATGCCTCTCCGACGCCAGACTCATCCACGTAACCAGCACAGCACGACCGGCAGGACCAGGCCGACGCAGCACTCGTGCGTCATCTTCGTAACCGACATAGGAGACTTACCATGACTTCGGCCGTGACCATTCCCAGGCACGGGGGCACTGGAGGGCGTACGGCCGTTGCCGCCCGGGCGCGCCAGGTCGTGAAGGCGTACGGGTCCGGGGAGACCCGTGTCGTCGCCCTCGACCATGTGGATGTGGACATCGCCCGCGGGCAGTTCACCGCGATCATGGGCCCCTCGGGGTCCGGCAAGTCCACCCTGATGCACTGCCTGGCCGGGCTCGACACCGTCTCGTCGGGGCAGATCTACCTCGACGAGACCGAGATCACCGGACTCAAGGACAAGAAGCTCACACAGCTGCGCCGGGACCGGATCGGGTTCATCTTCCAGGCGTTCAACCTGCTGCCGACGCTGAACGCCCTTGAGAACATCACGCTGCCCATGGACATCGCCGGGCGCAAGCCCGACAAGCAGTGGCTCGCGCGGGTCGTCGACACCGTCGGGCTGAGCGACCGGCTCAAGCACCGGCCCACCCAGCTCTCCGGCGGTCAGCAGCAGCGCGTCGCCGTGGCCCGTGCGCTGGCCGCACGGCCCGAGATCATCTTCGGTGACGAGCCGACCGGAAACCTCGACTCCCGTGCGGGAGCAGAGGTGTTGGGCTTCCTGCGGCAGTCGGTCGACGAGCTCGGGCAGACCATCGTGATGGTGACGCACGACCCGGTTGCGGCCTCCTACGCGGACCGAGTGCTGTATCTCGCCGACGGCCGGATCGTCGACGAGATGTACAAGCCGACCGCGGACGCCGTCCTCGACCGTATGAAGGACTTCGACGCCCGGGGGCGTACGTCATGACCGTGCTGAAGACCTCGATGCGCAACTTCTTTGCGCACAAGGGACGCATGGCCCTGTCGGCGATCGCCGTGCTGCTGTCGGTGGCCTTCGTCTGCGGGACGCTCGTCTTCACCGACACCATGAACACCACCTTCGACAAGCTGTTCGCGGTCACCGCGTCCGATGTCACCGTCTCCCCGAAGGCCGCGAAGAGCGACGACACACCGCAGAACGGGGTGCCCGAGTCGCTGCCCGCCTCCGTGCTGCAGCGGGCCCGCACGGCCGAGGGCGTCAAGTCGGCCGAGGGCGGGGTCAGTTCGATGAACGTGACCGTCGTCAACAGCCACAACGACAACATGGGATCCAGCACCGGCGCGCCCACCATCGCCGCCAACTGGACCAACGACGAGCTGCGTTCGATGGAGATCACCTCCGGGCACGCCCCGCGCGGGCCGACCGAGGTGATGGTCGACGCCGACACCGCCGACAAGCACCACCTCAAGATGGGCGACGAACTGCGCACCATCGCGCAGACCGGTGACTTCAAGGCGAGGATCGTCGGCATCGCCACCTTCAAGGTGACCAACCCCGGTGCCGCCGTCGTCTACTTCGACACCGCCACCGCACAGCGCGAACTGCTCGGCGCCACCGGCCGGTTCACCCAGATCGGCGTCACCGCCGCGGCCGGCGTCTCCGACACGCAGCTCAAGCAGAACATGGCGCGGGCGCTCGGTACGGGGACGTACAAACTGCAGACCGCCAAGGAGAACGCCGACGAGAACCGCAAGGGCGTCGGCCAGTTCATGAACGTCATCAAGTACGCCATGCTCGGCTTCGCCGGGATCGCGTTCCTGGTGGGCATCTTCCTGATCATCAACACCTTCTCGATGCTGGTCGCCCAGCGCACCCGCGAGATCGGCCTGATGCGGGCGATCGGTTCGTCCCGCAAGCAGGTCAACCGTTCGGTGCTGGTCGAGGCGACGCTGCTCGGGGTCGTCGGATCCGCGCTCGGCGTCGGCGCCGGTGTCGGTATCGCGGTCGGCCTGATGAAGCTCATGGGGTCCATGGGCATGGACCTGTCGACACGGGACCTCACGGTGAAGTGGACCACCCCGCTGGCCGGCATGCTCCTCGGCATCGTCGTCACCGTCCTCGCCGCCTACCTGCCGGCCCGCCGCGCCGGCAAGGTCTCCCCGATGGCCGCACTGCGCGACGCCGGTACGCCGGCCGACGGCAGGGCGGGCTGGGTGCGCGCCCTGATCGGGCTCGTCCTCACCGGGGCCGGAGGCGCCGCCCTGTACGCGGCGGCCACGGCGAAGAAGGCGAGCGACGGATCGGGGATGCTGGGCCTGGGCGTCCTACTGTCCCTGATCGGCTTCGTGATCATCGGCCCGCTGCTGGCCGGCGGGGTCGTCCGGGTGATCAGCGCGGTGCTGCTGAGGGCCTTCGGCCCGGTCGGCCGCATGGCCGAGCGCAACGCGCTGCGCAACCCCAGGCGTACGGGTGCCACGGGCGCGGCCCTGATGATCGGCCTGGCGCTGGTGGCCTGTCTGTCGGTGGTCGGCTCCTCGATGGTCGCCTCGGCGACGGGCGAGCTCGACAAGTCGGTCGGCGCGGACTTCATCGTCACGGGCAAGCAGCGGATCGTCCCGCAGGCCGAGAAGGCCATGGAGCAGACGCCGGGCCTGGCCCACGTCACCCGCTACAAGGATCTCCACGCCACACTGACCTCGCCCGACGGGCAGAAGGACACCGACGGCCTCACCGCCGCCGACCCGTCCTACGCCCAGGACCTGCGGCGCGCGACCACGGCCGGCACCCTCACGGCCGCCTACGGCACCGACGCCATGTCGGTCGGCTCCAAGTACGCCAAGAAGCACGGCGTGCACGTCGGCGACACCCTCTCGGTCGCCTTCAAGGGCGGCGCCACGGCCAGGCTCAAGGTCGCGGCCATCACCGACGACGACGTCGCCATCGACCAGGGCGCGCGCTACACCAGCATCGCGACGATGAAGAAGTACCTCCCGGCCGGCAAGATCCCGCCGAACATCATCATGTTCGCCAAGGCCAAGGACGGCCAGGAGAAGCAGGCGTACGCGGCCCTGAAGACGGCGATGAAGCCGTACCCGCAGTACCAGGTCCGGGACCAGACCGACTACAAGCAGGAACTGAAGGACCAGATCGGCCAGCTCCTGAACATGGTCTACGGCCTGCTGGCACTCGCGATCATCGTGGCGATCCTGGGTGTGGTGAACACCCTGGCCCTCTCGGTGGTCGAGCGGACCCGCGAGATCGGCCTGATGCGCGCCATCGGCCTCTCCCGCCGCCAGCTGCGCCGCATGATCCGCATGGAGTCGGTCGTGATCGCCCTCTTCGGCGCCCTGCTGGGCCTGGGCCTGGGCATGGGCTGGGGTGCAACCGCCCAGAAGCTCCTCGCCCTGGAGGGCCTGAAGACCCTCGAAGTGCCCTGGCCGACGATCATCGGCGTCTTCATCGGCTCGGCCTTCGTGGGCCTGTTCGCGGCACTGATCCCGGCCTTCCGGGCAGGCCGCATGAACGTACTGAACGCGATCGCCACCGAGTAGCGATCGGTCACAGCCACCGCACACGGGGGTTGCGGGGGAGCGCCCGGTGCCGGGGAGTCTTGGGGGACTCCCTGGTGCCGGGCAGTTTCTTTCAGCCCGTCCGGCGTCTGAGGACGAGGCCGTCCAGGCCGAAAGCGGGGGTCTGGGGGCGCAGCCCCCAGGGGCGGTCACATCAATGCCGGGCACAGAGGAAACCGGCGTCATCCACAGGCCCGGCGCCCACGCGGAGCGCGACGTACGCTGGAGGGACCCCCGGCCCGCCGCGCGCGTCGGGCGATTCGCGTTGCCCACCCCCGGACGAAAGCCGCCCCGAATGAGCCTGCACGGTCTGCTCGACGCCGTCGTCAAGGACACCGCCCTCGCAGAAGCCGTCAAGGCGGCCACCGACGGCAACCGCATGCACATCGACCTCGTCGGTCCCCCCGCCGCCCGCCCCTTCGCGATCGCCGCACTCGCCCGCGAGACCGGCCGCCCCGTGCTGGCGGTGACGGCGACGGGACGCGAGGCGGAGGACCTGGCCGCCGCCCTTCGCTCGCTGCTCCCCTCGGACGGCGTCGTGGACTACCCGTCCTGGGAGACGCTCCCGCACGAGCGGCTGAGCCCCCGCAGCGACACCGTCGGACGACGCCTCGCCGTCCTGCGCCGCCTGGCCCACCCCCGCCCCGACGACCCCGAGACAGGCCCGGTCTCCGTCGTCGTGGCCCCCGTGCGGTCCGTGCTGCAACCGCAGGTCAAGGGCCTCGGAGACCTGGAACCGGTGGCTCTGCGCACCGGCCAGACCGCCGACCTGAACGAGATCGTGGAGGCCCTCGCCGCCGCCGCGTACGCGCGCGTGGAGCTCGTCGAGAAGCGCGGCGAGTTCGCCGTACGAGGCGGCATCCTGGACGTCTTCCCGCCCACCGAGGAACACCCCCTGCGCGTGGAGTTCTGGGGCGACGACGTCGAGGAGATCCGCTACTTCAAGGTCGCCGACCAGCGTTCCCTCGAAGTCGCCGACCACGGGCTGTGGGCCCCGCCCTGCCGTGAACTCCTGCTCACGGACGACGTACGGGCGCGTGCGCGTGCCCTCGCCGAGGAGCACCCGGAGCTGGGCGAGCTGCTGGGCAAGATCGCCGAGGGCATCGCGGTCGAGGGCATGGAATCCCTCGCCCCCGTCCTCGTCGACGACATGGAGCTGCTGATCGACGTCCTGCCCAAGGGCGCCATGGCCGTCGTATGCGATCCGGAGCGGGTACGCACGCGCGCCGCCGATCTGGTGGCGACCTCGCAGGAGTTCCTGCAGGCGTCCTGGGCGGCCACCGCGGGCGGCGGCGAGGCCCCCATCGACGTCGACGCGGCCTCCCTCTGGTCCATCGCGGACGTCCGCGACCGGGCCCGCGAGCTGGACATGATGTGGTGGTCGGTCTCCCCCTTCGCCGCCGACGAGACGTTCACATTTGCCGCTGACGCGGCGGGCGACGCAGACACCCTCAAGCTCGGCATGCACGCCCCCGAGAGCTACCGCGGCGACACGGCGAAAGCCCTCGCCGACACCAAGGGCTGGCTCGCCGACGGCTGGCGCACGGTGTACGTCACCGAGGCGCACGGCCCGGCGGCCCGCACCGTCGAGGTGCTCGGCGGCGAGGGCATCGCAGCCCGGCTCGACGTGGAACTCGGGGCGATCTCCCCGTCCGTCGTGCACGTGGCGTGCGGCTCGATCGACTACGGCTTCGTCGATACGACCCTGAAGCTGGCCGTGCTCACCGAGACCGACCTGTCCGGCCAGAAGGCGGCCGGCAAGGACGGCGCCCGGATGCCGGCCCGCCGCCGCAAGACCATCGACCCGCTCACCCTGGAGGCGGGCGACTACATCGTCCACGAGCAGCACGGCGTCGGCCGCTACATCGAGATGGTGCAGCGCACCGTGCAGGGCGCGACCCGCGAGTACCTGGTCGTCGAGTACGCCCCCGCCAAGCGCGGCCAGCCCGGCGACCGCCTCTACATCCCCACCGACCAGCTGGAGCAGATCACCAAGTACGTCGGTGGCGAGGCCCCCACCCTGCACCGCCTGGGCGGCGCCGACTGGACCAAGACCAAGGCACGCGCGAAGAAGGCCGTCAAGGAGATCGCGGCCGACCTCATCAGGCTGTACAGCGCGCGCATGGCGGCCCCCGGCCACACCTTCGGCTCGGACACCCCCTGGCAGCGCGAGCTGGAGGACGCCTTTCCGTACGCGGAGACGCCCGACCAGCTCACCACCATCGCCGAGGTCAAGGAAGACATGGAGAAGTCGGTCCCCATGGACCGCCTGATCTGCGGCGACGTCGGCTACGGCAAGACGGAGATCGCGGTCCGGGCCGCCTTCAAGGCCGTACAGGACGGAAAGCAGGTGGCGGTCCTGGTCCCCACCACCCTCCTGGTCCAGCAGCACTTCGGGACGTTCTCCGAGCGCTACTCCCAATTCCCGGTCAACGTGAGGGCGTTGAGCCGCTTCCAGACGGACACCGAGGCGAAGACGACTCTGGAGGGGCTGCGGGAGGGCTCGGTGGACGTCGTCATCGGCACCCACCGCCTGTTCTCCTCGGAGACCAAGTTCAAGGACCTGGGCCTGGTCATCGTCGACGAGGAGCAGCGCTTCGGCGTCGAGCACAAGGAGCAGCTGAAGAAGCTGCGCGCGAACGTCGACGTACTGACGATGTCCGCGACTCCCATCCCCAGGACGCTGGAAATGGCCGTGACCGGCATCCGTGAGATGTCCACGATCACGACACCCCCGGAGGAGCGCCACCCCGTCCTCACCTTCGTCGGGCCGTACGAGGAGAAGCAGATCGGCGCCGCGATCCGGCGTGAACTGCTGCGCGAGGGCCAGGTCTTCTACATCCACAACCGGGTGGAGTCCATCGACCGGGCCGCCTCCCGCCTGCGCGAGATCGTCCCCGAGGCGCGGATCGCCACGGCCCACGGCCAGATGTCCGAGTCGACCCTCGAACAGGTCGTCGTCGACTTCTGGGAGAAGAAGTACGACGTCCTCGTCTCGACCACGATCGTCGAGTCCGGCATCGACATCTCCAACGCCAACACCCTGATCGTGGAGCGCGGCGACAACTTCGGCCTCTCCCAGCTGCACCAGCTGCGCGGCCGGGTGGGCCGTGGCCGCGAGCGCGGATACGCGTACTTCCTGTACCCGCCGGAGAAGCCGCTGACGGAGACCGCCCACGAGCGTCTGGCGACGATCGCCCAGCACACCGAGATGGGCGCGGGCATGTACGTCGCGATGAAGGACCTGGAGATCCGCGGGGCCGGCAACCTCCTCGGCGGCGAGCAGTCCGGCCACATCGCCGGCGTCGGTTTCGACCTGTACGTCCGCATGGTCGGCGAGGCGGTCGCGGACTACCGGGCCTCCCTGGAGGGCGGGGTGGAGGAGGAGCCGCCCCTGGAGGTCAAGATCGAGCTCCCCGTCGACGCGCACGTCCCGCACGACTACGCCCCCGGCGAGCGCCTGCGCCTGCAGGCCTACCGTGCCATCGCCTCCGCCAACACGGAGGAGGACATCAAGTCCGTACGCGAGGAACTCGTGGACCGCTACGGCAAGTTGCCCGAACCGGTGGAGAACCTGCTGCTGGTGGCGGGCCTGCGCATGCTCGCCCGCGCCTGCTCGGTCGGCGAGATCGTCCTGCAGGGCAACAACATCCGCTTCGCGCCGGTGGAGTTGAGGGAGTCCCAGGAGCTCAGGCTCAAGCGCCTGTACCCGGGCACCGTCATCAAGCCGGCGGTCCACCAGGTGCTGGTGCCACGCCCGAAGACGGCGAAGGTGGGTGGAAAGCCGTTGGTCGGGCGGGAGTTGCTGGGCTGGGTGGGCGAGTTCCTGGCGTCGATTCTCGGTTCGTAGCAGTCCTGCCGAGCACCTGTTGCACATACAGAGCCGTCCGCGGGAGGCGGATTCCGCGGACGGCTTTGTATGCGGCCTCAAGGCTGTTGCGCTGTGGCCTTATGGCTGTTCGGGCCGGTCGCGATCCATGCCGAGCTGTCCCTCGATGCGCTGCTGGGCGTCGTCGACCTGGTTCTCGTACTTGTTGCCCGTTCTCTCGTTGACCTTCCGTTCCGCCGCGTCGGACATGTCCTTGGCCTTGTCCTGCATCTGGCGGTTGCTCTTGAACCTGTCGAAGATGCCCATCCAGAGCTCCTTCCGCAGACGACTCGGGAACGACGAGACTCAGGAACGACGATACGGCCGTTAAGAGTGGAATGCCCACTTTAGAACGGCCGCGGTCTGGACCTCCTGAGTGCCACCGTGCGCCCTGTCGCTACGGTGTGCGCAAACCCGTACGAGGGAAGACCGTCCGTGCGGGGGCGGACTGCTCAAGCAAGGGGAGGGGCGCACCGTGAGGCGTCTTGGGGGCGGGGCCGTGGCTGCCGTCGTGCTGGTGTTGGCCGTGACCGGGTGCAAGGCGGAGACCAAGACGGGATCCGGCGGGCCGCAGGAGACCGGGGGCGGGGGCGGGGGCGCGGCCCTCACAGCCGCCGAGCAACTGACCGTGAAGGGGCGCGCCCCGAAGACGGGTTACGCCCGCGACAGGTTCGGCGTCGCCTGGGCGGACACCGACTCCAACAGCTGCGACACCCGTGACGACATCCTCAAACGGGACCTGGACGACGTGAAGTTCAGCGACGGCAAGTGCAAGGTGTCGTACGGCGTCCTGGAGTCGGATCCGTACTCCGGCCAGAAGGTGACCTACCGGCGCGGCCGCAGCCTCGTCGACATCGACCACCTGGTCGCCCTCTCCGACGCCTGGCAGAAGGGCGCCAAGTACTGGGATGCGAGCAAGCGCATAGCCCTCGCCAACGACCCGCTCAACCTCCTCGCCGTCGGCGCGAGCGCCAACCGGTCCAAGGGCGACGGCGACACCGCGACCTGGGTGCCGCCCAAGGCCTACCGGTGCACCTACGTCGCCGCCCAGGTCGCGGTGAAGAAGAAGTACGGGCTGTGGGTGACCGCCGCGGAGAAGGCTGCGATGGAGAAGGTCCTCAGGACCTGCCCGGGGCAGAAACTCCCCTCCGGCGGCAACCCGACTCAGGCGCCGGCCCGGTTCCACGCGGACTGACGGGGACGGGCAGGGGCTCGACTACGCCCGCTTCTTGAGCGCCGCGAGGACCGTCGTCGTCACCTTCTTCGCGGACACGGCGCCGTTGTCGCTGCCCGCCGTGGACAGCACGGTGACCACCGAGTTGCCGGAGCGGGCCGCGATCAGCGTGGTGCCGTTCTCCCAGGTGCCGCTCGTCAGCGTCATCGTGTAGGCCTCGTCCCCGAGCCCGGCCGTGGACTTGCCGGTGACCTTCACCTTGGCGTGCGCGTCGGTGTCCGTGAACGTGGCGCACTCGGTGGCGACGGTCTGCAGGGCCTTCATCACCGAGGCGGCCGTGGTGCCCTGGAAGCTGTCGATCTCCTGGGCGACCTCCTGCGTCTTGTCCTTGCTCGCGTAGTCGTTCTGCGCGAACGACACGCCCCCCTTGTAGCCGCTCACCTGGATCCAGGACGTGGCTTCCAGCCTGGTGCAGTCCGGCTTCGCGGTCTTCCTGGCGGACGGGGCGAGGAAGGTGCCGCCGGTGTCCGAGGAACCGTCGGCCTCGATGGTGAGCCCGGCGGGGAAGGCCGACGCGGGCGCCAGCGCCTTCTTCAGCTGCGTTCCGGTGGGCAGACCGGCGTTGGGGTCCTTCGCGGCGCCCTTCGCGGGGGAGGCCGCGCCCCCGTCGTCGGAGGAGGAGCCGGACGAGCAGGCGGTGAGGGCCAAGGGAAGTGCCGCGACGGCGAGCAGGGTGGCGACACGAGGCGAGAGACGCATGACAGTCCTTCAGAGGATGGTGTTGACGGGGGAGTGCACGGCATGCCGTACGCGGGCCGGAAGCGGCCCGGGGGTGGGGGAGCGGTAATGGTAAGCGTGGGGGCGGGGGCGGCCCGATCCGAGGCGGGGCCCGGGCCGCGGCCCCGGCGGTCACGGGAAGGGCCGGGTCAGGCCGCCTTCTTCCAGTCGCCGCAGCCGGTGGTCTTGAAGTAGGCGTCGCCCGGGCTGATGGTGACGACGGCCGTGCCGGTCACGTTGTTGTTCGCGATGATCGAGTGGAGCGAGTGGTCGGCGTCCTTGGTCCGCTCCCAGTAGCAGGAGTCGTCCTTGTTGCCGGTGGATCTGTAGGTGCCGGGGGCGATGTCGGAGCCGACTCCGAACATCCCGCCGTCACCGGACATCCTGGCGGCGGGCGTGCCCTTCGCCTTGGTGTCGACGGCCTCCCAGTCCTTGCAGCCGTTCGACTTGAAGAGCTTGTCCGTCGCCTTGACGGTGACGTAACTGGTGCCGCTCACATTGTCGTTGGCCAGGATCGAGTCCGTCTCGCCCTTGGCGTCCTTGGCGCGCTCCCAGTAGCACATGCCGTCGGTGTTGCCGGTGGTGCGGTAGGTGCCGGGCTTGACGTCCGAGCCGACCCGGAAGTCGCCGTCGCCCGCGAACGCGGGCTTCTTCTTCTCGGCGGCCTGTGCCTTGCCGCCTCCGGAGCCGTGCTGCGCGGAGGCCGAGGAGTGCTCGCCGGAGTTCGAGCCGGAGGCGGAGCCGCTTCCGTTGTCGCCTGCGTTCGCCGAGACGACGCCGATGACCACGACCCCCACGACGGCGCCCAGCGCGATCTTGCCCTTCATGCCCATGACGTTGTCCCCCCTCGGACGTTCGGATGTGGCGAACTGCCGCTGTCCGGCGGTTGCGGTTCACGGTGTTCGCTGGGTCAATAAGAGCAGACGCTGTGAACCGAGTCAACACGATTCACGAAGTCAGATGTGTACACGGCCGTGAATGCATGGATCTTGCGTGCGTCGGTATGCTCGGCGTCACACTGCGACAACGAGGGGAGCCGGCGGGTGCAGGACAACGCGACAGAGGTGACCGCCGCCGGGATCGCCCGGCTGGCCGGCGTCGGCCGCGCCGCCGTCAGCAACTGGCGCCGCCGCCACGCCGACTTCCCCAAGCCCGTCGGCGGCACCGAGACGAGCCCGTCCTTCGCCCTCGCCGAGGTCGAGGCCTGGCTGCGCAAGCAGGGCAAACTCGCCGAGGTCCCACTCCGCGAACGCGTCTGGCAGCAGCTCGCCGGGCATCCCGAAGGTCCCGTCACCGCGTTGACCCACGCCGGCTGCGCCCTGCTGCTCATCCATGACCGGCCGACGGTCTGGCTGGAGGCGAGCGCGGGATCGGACGAGCGGCTGGCGGCGATGTTGACGGGCGCATTGGAGGAAGTCCTGGTGCCGCGCTTCGGGGCGCCGGTTCGAGGGCGCGGTGTTCACAGCGGATCGACCGGAGGTGCGGCGACGGGTGTGAACTCCCCGCTTCCTGTGAACTCCCCGCTTGCCGTGAACACCCCCACCTCAGCCCACGCCCCCGCCTCCGCCCCCACACCACCCGCCGTGCAAGCCCCCTCCGGCCCCCAGCTCCTCCCCTCCGCCCCCCTCCTGCGCGGTGTCGCCGAACTCGCCGCCGAATCGGGTGCCCGCCAGACCTTCGAGTTCCTGCTCGGCCGGTACCTCGACGCCAACCCCCGGCAGTACACGCTCACCCCCACCGAACTCGCCGGCCTGATGGCCGACCTGGCAGGTCCCGCCCGCAC
Source organism: Streptomyces sp. NRRL S-646 (assembly GCF_000720765.1). Classification (GTDB taxonomy): domain Bacteria; phylum Actinomycetota; class Actinomycetes; order Streptomycetales; family Streptomycetaceae; genus Streptomyces. Next base: position 118,859 of record NZ_JODC01000012.1, on the reverse strand, counting down.
CCTCCTCGACCCCGCCTGCGGCACCGGCGCCCTCCTGCGCGCCGTCACCTCCCGCCCCGACCAGGAGCTCTACGCCCAGGACAGCGCCCCCGACCTCGCCGCGCTCACCGCTCTTCGCCTCGCCCTGCACACGCAGGCGACCGTGCGCGGCGCCGCGGGCGACACCCTGCGCGCCGACGCCTACCCCGAGCTGCGCGCCGACGCCGTGCTGTGCCACCCCCCGTTCAACGAACGCAACTGGGGCCACGACGAACTCGCCTACGACCCCCGCTGGGAGTACGGCTTCCCGGCCCGGAACGAATCCGAGCTGGCCTGGGCCCAGCACGCGCTCGCCCGCCTGAGCGACGGCGGTACCGCCGTCCTGCTCATGCCGCCCGCCGCCGCCTCCCGCCGCTCAGGCCGCCGTATCCGCGCCGACCTGCTGCGCCGCGGTGCCCTGCGCGCCGTCGTCGCCCTGCCCCTCGGTGCTGCACCCCCGTACAACATCCCGCTCCACCTGTGGGTGCTGCGCCGCCCCGGCAAGGCGCCGGCGCAGCCCGAGGTGCTGCTAGCCGACACCGGGCAGTACGCCACCGAGGGACGCGGCGGTCCCGACTGGCGTGCCGTGCGCGAGGCCGTGCTCGACGCCTGGGGCGCCTTCGACCGCGCCGGAACGCTCGACGAACGCCCGGGCCTGGCGCGGTCCCTGCCCGTCATCGACCTCCTCGACGACGACGTGGACCTCGCCCCGGCCCGCCATCTGCCGCCCCCGGCCGCGGCGGACGGCGCCGGCGCGCTCACCGCCGTACGCGAACGACTCGGCGAGACCCTGCAGCTGACCGCAGACCTCACCCCGCCGCCCGCGGACCACGCTCAGCCCGCGCCCCGCTGGCCGTTCACCACCGTCGGTGAACTCGCGCGCGGGGGAGCCCTGGTGCTGCGCACCGGCGGAAACGGCGGTCACGCGCGCGTGCCCGTCCTCACCGACCACGACGTCTTCGCCGGAACGGCCCCCTCCGGCGCCCTCCCCGAGAGCGACGAGGAGGCCGTGCTGACGCAGCCGGGCGACATCGTCGTGCCGGTGCTCGGCGGCGGCTCGGTGGCCCGCGTGATCGACGCCGCGACCGCGGGCGCCGCCCTGGGGCGCAACCTCGTCCTCCTGCGCCCCGATCCCGCGGCGCTCGACCCCTGGTTCCTCGCCGGCTTCCTGCGCGGCACCGCCAACAACCGCCAGGCCAGCAGCTACGCCTCCACAGCCACCCGCCTCGACGTGCGCCGCCTCCAACTGCCCCGCCTGCCCCTGGACGAACAGCGGCGCTACGGCGAACGCTTCCGCGCCCTCGACGACTTCGAGCGCGCCCTGAGGCACGCCGGCCGCCTCGGGGAGCAACTCGTGCGCGGGATGTACGACGGGCTGACGGACGGGACGGTCGCACCGGACTGACGCGTTCCCCGTCGTGGGACGTGCCCGGCACGACAACGGTTCGGTACAACCCGGGACCGGTTGTCCTTGTCGGCCTATACGCTCGGACCCGGTACTTACGTTCGTCCCATCAGGTCTCCAGGAGCAGCCATGCAGGGCCACGGCTACGCCCCGCCCCAGCCGCGTCGACCCTCGACCGCGGTGTTGGTGCTGCTTCGCGTGATCTTCGTGGCGGTGGCGATCCTCAGCATCGGCTTTCTGGCGTGGGTGGCGACGCTGCGGGCGGCGATCGTGACCCGCAGGCGGACCGACTGGTGGATCTTCGGCGGATCGCTGGCGGTCCTCGGCATCAGTTTCGGGTTCCTCGCCACCGACCACACCGACGACTTCAGCACGCCGAACGGCAACGCGGGCATGATCATCCTGCTGCTCAACGCCGCGGCCTGTGCCGGCTACTACCTGTACGCGGACATACGCCACTTCGCTCCGCATCCCATTAGCTATGCGATGCCCCAGGCCCCAGGCATGGGCTACGGCTACCCGCAGCCCCCGTCGCCGTACGCGGCCACCCAGCCTCAGACACCCGTGGTGGCAGCGCCGCCCGCCCCCGTACCGCCGCCCCCGCCGCAGCGCCCCGCGCCCGCCCGTATCGACCAGGTGCGCGCCGAACTCGACGAGCTGAGCGACTATCTGCGCCAGCACCCCGGCCACAGCGACGGCAACCACGAGGGCGGAAGGTGACCGTGGCGGCAGGACGGGTCGTCGCCGGCCGCTATGCGCTGTCCACGCTCATCGGGCAGGGCGGCATGGGCCAGGTCTGGACGGCGTACGACCAAAGACTCGACCGGCGTGTGGCGGTGAAGCTGCTGCGCCCCGACAAGGTCGCCGGGCAGGAGGCCGACGAACTGCGCCGCCGCTTCGTGCGCGAGTGCCGGGTGACCGCGCAGGTCGACCACCCCGGGCTGGTCACCGTGCACGACGCGGGCAGCGAGGGCGAGGAGCTGTTCCTCGTCATGCAGTACGTCGACGGCGCCGACCTCTCCGACCACCTCGCCGAGCACGACCCCTACCCCTGGCAGTGGGCGGTCGCGGTCGCCGCGCAACTGTGCGCCGTACTGAGCGCCGTGCACGCCGTGCCGATCGTCCACCGCGACCTCAAGCCGCGCAATGTGATGGTGAAGCAGGACGGCACGGTCACCGTCCTCGACCTCGGCGTCGCCTCCGTCATGGACGCCGACACCACCCGTCTCACCCACACCGGCACCCCCATCGGCTCGCCCGCCTACATGGCGCCCGAGCAGGCGATGGGCGGCGCGGTCGGCCCGTACACCGACCTGTACGCGCTCGGTGTGCTGCTGCACGAACTCCTCAGCGGTGACGTCCCGTTCGCGGGCTCCACGGCACTCGGTGTACTGCACCGGCACCTGTACGAGCCGCCGGTGCCCGTGCGCCGTATCCGCCCCGAGGTCCCCGAGGCCCTCGAAGCCCTGGTGCTGCGCCTGCTCGCCAAGGACCCGATGCACCGCCCCGCCTCCGCGCAGGAGGTCTACGAACACCTGGCGCTGCTCCTGCCCGCGCGCGGGACGCCCACCGGGGCGCCCCTCGACCCCACCCGCCCCTTCCTGCGCCCGCACGCCCCCTGGCCGGACCGCGCCCGCACCCCCGCGCCCCAGCCCGCCCCGGTCACCCCGGCGGTCGAGAAGGCGGAGAAACCCGACGTCGCCCGCGCCGTCGACGAGGTCAAGCGCCTCCTCGGCGAGGGCCGCATCACCCAGGCCGTCGACATCCTCGGCGCGATCCTGCCCGCCGCCGCCGAACAGCACGGCGAGCACTCCCCGGTCGTCCGCACCCTGCGCAAGCAGTACGCGGCCACCCTCATGGACGACGGCCAGTACCGGCGCGCGCTGCCCGAACTGCGCCGCCTCGCCGACGAACGCGCCGCCGAGGCGGGCCAGGCGGACCCGCAGTCGCTGCGCTTCCGCTACGAGGCCGCCCAGTGCCTGGAGTCCCTCGGCGAACCGGCCGCCGCGCTCGCCGAGTACCGCGCACTGCTGCCGTACTACGAGAACCAGTACGTGGCCGGGGACCCCGAGCTCGCCCACGACGTCCGCCGCCGCATCGGCCACCTCCTCCTCGCCCTCGGCGACCGCGCCGCCGCCCACGACACACTCGCCCGGCTCCTGCTCGACGTGGAGCACCTGCGCGGCCCCGGCCACCCGCTCGCGGCCGAAATCCGCCGCACCCTGGGGTGGTTGGGGCAGGTGCGCGGCTAGATTTTGCCGATTCCTGGGAGATTCTTGTGATCTCTGAGGGCTTACGTTTCCCGAACACATGAGCGGCGCCGGATAGGTTGCCGTTCGTTTTACGCCGGGCGACGCAGAACCGGGCTTGGCACAACCAGGGGTGGGGTACACATGGCCGGTCATCGGCAGTCCAAGAAGCGCAGATACATCACCTGGGCCGCCGCCGGTGCCGCCGTGGTCGCGGGAGCCGGCCTCGCCGCTCAGAGCTCCATGGCCGCCACGACCTGGCCCGCGCAGAAGACGTACACCGGACGCGCCTTCGACACCTGCGCCGCGCCCTCCCTCGCCGCGATGAAGGCCTGGAAGGGCGGCCTCTACGGCGCCGCGGCCGTCTACGTCGGCGGCAGGAACCGCGGCTGCTCCCAGCCCAACCTCACCGCCTCCTGGGTGAAGTCGGTCAGCACGGTCGGCTGGAAGCTCATCCCGCTCTACGTCGGCGCCCAGCCGCCCTGCCAGTCCGGCTCCAGCCCCGAGAAGATCACCGCCACCACGGCCGCCTCCCTCGGCAGGACCGACGCGGACGACGCCGTCGCCAAGTCCTCCGCACTCGGCATGAAGGCCGGCAGCCCGATCTACCTGGACATGGAGTCGTACGACATCACGAACACGTCGTGCAACAACGCCGTGCTCACCTACGTCCGCGCCTTCGACAAGGAGCTGCGCGCCAAGGTGTACCGCGCCGGCTACTACGGCTTCACCAGCTCCAGCGCGAAGGCGATCGCGAACGCCGCCGACAAGACCGACCTGCCGGGCAACCTCTGGTACGCCCTGTGGGACAAGCAGAACACCACGACCGCTGACTGGCCCTTCGGCCCGACCCAGTACACCGGCCACAGCCGCGGTCACCAGTACCTGGTCAACAGCAAGGAGACGCGGAACGGCTACACGATCACCGTGGACCGCGATGCGTGGGACGCCCCGGTGGCCATCACCGGCTGACCTCCGGCACCCGCCGAGGCGCGGCGGTGCCCGAAGTCGCGGTGAATCGTTGGTCGAATGGGTTGGCCACAGCCGACCCACTGCCTACCATCGATCACCGCAAGACTTTGTGCACCGTCGCACAATCTCCTCGGGAGGCTTCCTTGCACCGCCGCCGTCGCACCGCGCTCGTCCTCACCGCCGCGATCGCCGCCGCGGCCCCCCTCCTGACCGCCTGCGGCAGCGATGCGCACCCCGGTGCGGCAGCCGTCGTCGGCGGTCAGCGGATCACCGTGGCGCAGCTGGAGACCCGGGTGAACGAGGTGCGCACGGCGCAGCGGGCGGCCGTGAAGGACGAGGCGCAGTACAAGCAGGCCGTCTCGCAGACCGCCGGCCTCACCCGCGACACCCTGCACGGGATGGTCATCGACAAGGTGCTGCACCGCGCCGCCCAGGACGCGGGCGTGAGCGTCACGCCCAAGGAGGTCCAGCAGATGCGCACCGGCCTGGAACAGCAGGTCGGCGGCTCCAAGGCACTGCAGACGGCCTGGCTCCAGCAGTACGGCGTCGCCCCGCAGCGCCTGGACGAGAACCTGCGCCTGCAGCTGGAGGCCCAGAAGCTGGCCCAGGCCCTCGGCGCCGACACCAGCAAGCCGGCCTTCTGGAACGCCCTGTCCAAGGCGTCCAAGGAACTCCACGTCGACCTCAACCCGCGCTACGGCACCTGGGACGTCCAGAAGAGCAGCCGCGTCGACGCGAAGACCCCGTGGGTGCGAGAGGTCACGGCGACCGGTACACAGCAGACGGCGTAACGGTCCTCCAGGGCCGCCGACCCTGTGGACAGCGGCCCTGCGGACCACAGCCCTGTGGACAACCTCTGGGGCTGTCGGCGCTGTGCGTTACGTTCGGATCGTGAACGCAACCAGCTCCGAACAGGCCCCCGGCCGCATCGTCCTGCTCACCACCAGCCACCGCGTCGCGCCCGGCCTGCTGTCCTGGCCCGCCTGGCAGGCCCTGCACGCCGCCGACCGTGTGCTGTGCTCGGACGGCGCCCACCCGCAGCTGCCGTATCTGCGGGAGGCGGGCATACGGATCGACGACGCCGCCCCCACCGCCGAGGAACTGGTCGACGTGTGCGCGGGCGGCCGCACGGTCGTCGTGGTCGCGACCGGTGAGGGCGAGCCGGCCCTCACCGACGGCCTGGCCCGCCTCGCCGGCTCCGGACGCGTGCAGATGCCGGACCTGGAGCTGCTCCCCGCCTCCTACGACCTCCCGGGCGCCCGCCTCCTGGACCTCGTCCAGGTCATGGACCGCATCCGCGCCGAGTGCCCGTGGTCGTCCCAGCAGACCCACAAGGGCCTGGCGAAGTACGGCATCGAGGAGGCGTACGAACTCGTCGAGGCGATCGAGGAGGGCGACCGCGACGAACTGCGCGAGGAACTGGGCGACGTCCTGCTCCAGGTGGTCTTCCACGCCCGTATAGCCGAGGAGGACCCGGACGCCCCCTTCTCCGTCGACGACGTGGCCGCCGGGATCGTCACCAAGCTCATCCACCGCCACCCGCACGTCTTCGGTGACGAGACCGCCTCCACACCCGAGGAGGTCAAGGAGCACTGGCTGCGCACCAAGGCGGTCGAGAAGCAGCGCACCTCGGTGACGGAGGGCATCCCGCTGGGCCAGCCGGGCCTGGCCCTCGCGGCGAAGCTGGCCTCGCGGGTGCGGACGGCGGGCCTGGAGGTTCCGCTGCCCCAACTCGAAGGCGTCGGTTACGAGTTGCTCGCGCTGGCGGTGCGCGCCGAGGCGGCGGGCGTGGACCCGGAGGCCGCGCTGCGGGCGGCGGCCCGGGCCTACCGGGACGCGATCAAGGAGACGGAGGGCCGGAGCCGGTCAGGCGGCGGTGAACCGCACGGGCAGGTCTCGTAGTCCGCGCATGATGAGCCCGCCCCGCCAGCGCAGATCGGCGGGGTCTGCGGCGAGCTCGAGGTCGGGGAGGCGGCGCAGCAGGGTCTCCAGGGCGGTGCGGCCTTCGAGACGGGCCAGGGGCGCGCCGAGACAGTAGTGGATGCCGTGGCCGTATCCGAGGTGCTGGTTGTCCCGGCGGGAGAGATCGAGGGTGTCGGGCTCCGAGAAGCGGGCGGGGTCGCGGTCCGCCGCGGCCAGGACGACCAGGACGGGGTCGCCGGTGGCGATGCGCTGCCCGCCGATCGTCAGCGGCTCGGTGGCGAAGCGCCAGGTGGCCAGTTCCACGGGACCGTCGAAGCGGAGCAGTTCCTCTATACCGGTGTCGAGCAGTGCGCTCTCACCGCGCCCGATCGATTCCTGGAGCCGCTGCCGCTGCCCCGGATTGCGCAACAGCGCGTAGGTCCCGTTGCCGATCAGGTTGATGGTGGTCTCGAAGCCGGCGAAGAGAAGCACGAAGCACATCGCGGCGGCCTCGTTCTCCGTGAGGTGCTCGCCGTGGTCGGAGGCGCGGATGAGGCCCGAGATCAGGTCCTCGCCGAGGTCGCCCCGCTTGCGGTGGATGAGTTCGGCGAGGTAACCGCGGATCTTCTTCACGGAGCGGGCGACGCCGCCGCGCGGGCCTCCGCCGTGCCGGATCATCATCCCCGCCCAGTCGCGGAAGTCGTCCTGGTCCTCGCGCGGGACCCCGAGCAGATCGCAGATCGCATGGATGGGGAGGGGGAACGCGAAGTCGTGGATGAGATCGGCCTCGCCGTGCGGCGCGAACCGGTCGATGAGGTCGTCCGTCAACTCCTGCACGCGCGGCGCGAATTCGGCCACCCGGCGGGGGGTGAACGCCTTGGAGACGAGACGGCGCAGCCGGGTGTGGTCCGGCGGGTCGATATTGAGCAGATGCGTCATGAGATTGGCGCTGCGCTCACCCGGGATACCGGTCCTGCTCTTGCCCTGCGCGTCCTCGGCGTGATGCTCGGGGTTCTTCGAGAGCCGCCCGTCCGCGAGTGCCTGACGTGCGTCGGCGTAGCGGGTCACCAGCCATGCCTCGACCCCGCTGGGAAGTTTCGTCCAGTGGACGGGGGAGTGCTCGCGCAGCCAGGCGTAGGCCGGATACGGGTCGCCGGCGAATTCCCAGGTGAAGAGTTCGGGAGCGGTGTTCGGGACGTTCACAGGACGACCGTATCGGGAGCCCGCTGGTGGATGCGCCGCCGCGGCGAACCGGTCAATGGTGACGCGCGCTCAAGTCTGTGATCTTCACGTGATCTACGCGGCATTAACTTGTGACAAGTGATCGGCAGCCGTTAGGTTCACGGACCAGCGCGGTGGTCTCGAACGCCTGTCGGTGTCATGCACCGCGCGGTTATTGCTGTCTTGCGAAAGGTCTCCGCATGCTCTCCGGGAACGGTCGACACCGTCGCCCCCGTCAGGCTCCGGCTCTCCTCGTCGCGGCCGGAGTGACCGGCTCCGCCATCGCGATCCCGCTCTTCGCCGCGGGCGGCGCGAGCGCCGCCGACGGCACCACGTGGGACAAGGTGGCCCAGTGCGAGACGGGCGGCTCCTGGAGCGAGAACAGCGGCAACGGGTTCTACGGCGGGCTCAAGTTCACCCAGGAGAACTGGGAGAAGTACGGCGGCCTCGACTACGCCCCCAGCGCCGACCTCGCCAGCCGCAACCAGCAGATAGCCGTCGCCGAGAAGCTCCTGGACGACCAGGGCGTCGGCGCCTTCCACACCTGCGGACTGACCTCCGGGCTGACCAAGGACTCGGGTTCGGCCGACATCGACACCGGTGTGCTGGACGGCGGTTCCGGTTCGTCCGATTCATCCGGGGCGTCCGACTCAACTGGTCTGTCCAACTCCTCGGGCAGCGCTTCCAATGAGTCCTCTTCGTCGGATTCGTCCTCCGGCTCGTCCTCCAGCGCCTCCCCTTCGTCTTCCGCGAGTGCGTCGGACAACTCCACCGAATCCGGTACATCTGCCTCGCCGTCCACCTCTCCGTCCAAGAAGGCGACGGGCAACTCGCAGGGTGGCGACAGCTCGTCCACGGGCAACGTGAAGGGTGACGACTCGGACAATTCCGAGCCGCCGGCGGCCACTTGGAACCTCGTCGACACCGGTGCGATCGGCACCGGCCGCCACCGTGGTGCCAGCGCCGAAGAGACTGCCGGCAAGGCCGCCGACAAGACAGAGACCGACAGCCGCACGGACGACACGTACACCGTCCACGCCGGTGACACCCTCGCCTCCATCGCCGACTCCCTTGACCTGGACGGCGGGTGGCGGGCGCTCTACGCCGAGAACAAGAAGGCCATCGGCGCCGACCCGAACCACATCTTCGCCGGTCAGACCCTGAAACTCGGTACCGAATAGGGCGAAAAGCAACGGGAGTTCACGTCACACTTCGCCACCGAATGTCCGGTTTGGTGAAAGTGTGGGATGAGTCTCAGAAGCCCTGATCGTCTTTGAAATTCGACGGATCGCGTGTCTACCGTCGTCACCGCTCGTCAACACGAGCCCCGGCTGCCGCAACGCCGAATCCTGCCAGCGGCCGTACGGGAACAGTCGTCGCTTAACAGCGCCGTAGGCAGGAGCGGGGGACCCAAGGTAGGCGCCGTACCGGGCAGTTGACGGACGGCTAGGGGTGTAGCCGTGTCTCGTGAAAGCGAGGGCACGGCCGGGCAACTCAACCGGCCCGAACCCGACAGCTCACCTCGCAGGCGTCGGTGAGGGGATCGAACCATGCTGTTTTCCGGTAAGGGCAAGCACCGTCGTCCGTCCAAGGCCACCCGCGCCGCCGCGCTGGCCGGCGTGACCGGTGTCGCCATCGCCGCTCCGCTGATGGCGGCCGGCAACGCCTCCGCCGCCACCGCCTCCGAGTGGGACAAGGTCGCCCAGTGCGAGTCCGGCGGCAACTGGTCCATCAACACCGGGAACGGCTACTACGGCGGCCTGCAGTTCTCCGCCTCCACCTGGGCCGCGTACGGCGGCACGCAGTACGCCGCGCAGGCCAACCAGGCCAGCAAGTCCCAGCAGATAGCCGTCGCCGAGAAGGTCCTCGCCGCGCAGGGCAAGGGCGCCTGGCCGGTCTGCGGCACCGGCCTGTCCGGCGCCGCCTACAACGGCGGCAGCGCCTCCGGCAGCTCCGGCAGCTCGTCCTCCAGCAGCAGCCACTCCTCCGAGCAGAGCGCCTCCCGCTCCACCGAGCGCCCGACGGTCAAGAAGTCGACCAAGACCGTCACCACCCCGACCGGCAAGAAGGTCAAGAAGGGCGACGGCGAGTACAAGGTCGTCAAGGGCGACACCCTCAGCTCGATCGCCGAGAAGCACGGCGTCAAGGGCGGCTGGCAGAAGCTGTTCAAGCTGAACAAGGACATCGTCTCGGACGCCAACCTCATCTACCCGGGCCAGCAGCTGCACCTGAAGTGACACAGGGCTGACGGCCTGCTGAACCACAGCGCCCTCACAGTCGTGTCCCCCATCATGGAGGACACGTGAGGGTCACCCCCGTCCCCCACGGGCTCCCCGCTCCGGTGCGTGTTCCCCCGTACGCACCGGGGCGGGGTTCTTTTTGCCCCCGCTCTTTGTTCCGTTCGGAAACAATTTACTCTCGGTTCTGCCCAAGAGGTGGTCGGCAACGTGGCCGATCGGCCTCAGGCGGTTAGGCTCATCCCGCAGAGCCGCTGCGCTACTGCCGTAGCCGTGTCACATCCAAGAAGGAGATGCTCGTGCCGTCCATCGACGTCGTCGTAGCCCGGGAAATCCTCGACTCGCGAGGGAACCCCACCGTCGAGGTCGAGGTCGGCCTCGACGACGGCAGCACGGGTCGTGCCGCCGTCCCGTCCGGCGCCTCCACGGGTGCCTTCGAGGCCATCGAGCTCCGCGACGGTGACCCCAACCGCTACCAGGGCAAGGGTGTCGAGAAGGCCGTCCTCGCCGTCATCGAGCAGATCGGCCCGGAGCTGGTCGGCTACGACGCCACCGAGCAGCGCCTGATCGACCAGGCCATGTTCGACCTGGACGCCACCGACAACAAGGGCTCCCTCGGCGCCAACGCCATCCTCGGCGTCTCCCTCGCCGTCGCCCACGCGGCCTCCGAGGCCAGCGACCTGCCGCTCTTCCGCTACCTGGGCGGCCCGAACGCGCACCTGCTGCCGGTGCCGATGATGAACATCCTGAACGGCGGCTCGCACGCCGACTCCAACGTGGACATCCAGGAGTTCATGATCGCCCCGATCGGCGCGGAGTCCTTCTCCGAGGCCCTGCGCTGGGGCGCCGAGGTCTACCACACCCTCAAGAAGGTGCTGAAGACCAAGGGCCTGTCCACCGGCCTCGGCGACGAGGGCGGCTTCGCCCCGAACCTGGAGTCCAACCGCGCCGCGCTCGACCTCATCATCGAGGCCATCAAGCAGGCCGGCTACGTCCCCGGCGAGCAGATCGCGCTCGCGCTCGACGTCGCCGCGTCCGAGTTCTACAAGGACGGCAAGTACGAGTTCGAGGGCAAGTCCCGCTCGGCCGCCGAGATGACCGAGTACTACGAGGAGCTCGTGGCGGCCTACCCGCTCGTCTCCATCGAGGACCCGCTGTTCGAGGACGACTGGGCCGGCTGGAAGGTCATCACCGACAAGCTGGGCGACAAGGTCCAGATCGTCGGCGACGACCTCTTCGTCACCAACCCGGAGCGCCTGGCCCGCGGCATCGAGGAGGGCTCCGCGAACGCCCTGCTCGTCAAGGTCAACCAGATCGGTTCGCTGACCGAGACCCTGGACGCCGTCGAGATGGCCCAGCGCAACGGCTTCAAGTGCATGATGTCCCACCGCTCCGGCGAGACCGAGGACGTCACCATCGCCGACCTCGCCGTCGCGGTGAACTGCGGCCAGATCAAGACCGGTGCCCCGGCCCGTTCGGACCGCGTCGCCAAGTACAACCAGCTGCTGCGCATCGAGGAGATCCTCGACGACGCCGCGGAGTACGCGGGCCGCAGCGCCTTCCCCCGCTTCAAGGGCTGAGCCAACGGCTGACCCACTCTGGGCTAAGCCTTAGCCAGTCGTACGTACGTCCCCGTACCGGTCCCGTACCGTGTGCGGGGACGTACGCACGTGTGACGGGAGGCGGGGACATGGCCGTGAAGGACCGGGACCGGTTCTCCACCGCGACCAGGATCAGGCTGCTCGGCGAGCAGACGGCGGCCCGGGTCTACCGCTCCCAGACCAAGCGGCAGGCCCGCCGGTCGCGGCTGACGGGCCGGGCGGCGCTGCTCGCCCTGGTGCTGTGCTCGATGGTGGTTGCCCTCGCGTACCCCATAAGGCAGTACGTCTCCCAGCGCTCCCAGATCGCCGATCTCCAGCGGCAGAAGGAGCAGGCCAGGGCGCGGGTCGAGCAGCTGCGCGACCTGAAGGCGCGCTGGCAGGACGACGAGTACGCCGAGCAGCAGATCCGGCTGCGGCTGCACTATGTGCTGCCCGGGGAGACCAGTTACGTCGTGATCGACCCGAACACCGCCAAGCAGTCGCGCTTCGAGCAGGGCGCGGGCCACCGCCCCTGGTACACGAACGTCTGGGACGGGGTCGACAAGTCGGACGCCTCCGACCAGTGATCAGAACCTCCGACCAGTGAACCGACAGAGGAATTCAGTAGAGGCATGGATACGCCCCCGCCGCCCACCCCGCGCACCGAGCCCACCGACGCCGACGTCGAGGCCTTCAAGCAGCAGCTCGGGCGCCCGCCGCGAGGGTTGCGTGCGATCGCGCACCGGTGCCCGTGCGGCCAGCCGGACGTCGTGGAAACGGCGCCACGGCTGCCGGACGGGACGCCCTTCCCGACGACGTACTACCTGACGTGTCCGCGCGCTGCCTCGGCGATCGGCACGCTGGAGGCGAACGGCGTCATGAAGGAGATGACGGAGCGGCTCGGGACCGACCCGGAACTCGCCGCCGCCTACCGCGCCGCGCACGAGGACTACATCGCGCGCCGTGACGCCATCGAGGTCCTGGAGGGCTTCCCCAGCGCGGGCGGCATGCCCGACCGGGTGAAGTGCCTGCATGTGCTGGTGGGCCACTCGCTGGCCGCGGGCCCCGGCGTCAACCCGCTGGGCGACGAGGCGATCGCGATGCTGCCGGAGTGGTGGCTGAAGGGACCGTGCGTGCAGCCGTTGGTTGCCCCCGACCCGGCGGACGAGCTCCCCGAGGAGGAGGGCGAGGTCACCGACCCCACCGAGGTCCGCAGCGGCTTCTTCGCGTACGCCCCCCTCGTCCCCGCCGGCTTCAGCCGGGTCGCCGCCGTCGACTGCGGTACGAACTCCATCCGGCTGCTTGTTGCGGACGTCAATCCGACCACCGGTGAACTGCTGGAGCTCGACCGGCGCATGACGATCGTGCGGCTCGGGCAGGACGTGGACCGGACCGGCCGGCTGGCCCCCGAGGCGCTGGAGCGGACGTTCGCGGCGTGCCGGGAGTACGCGGAGGTGATCCGTGAACTGGGCGCCGAGAAGGTGCGGTTCGTGGCCACGTCGGCCTCCCGGGACGCCTCGAACCGCGACGACTTCGTACGGGGCGTCGTGGACATCCTGGGTGTCGAGCCCGAGGTCATCTCCGGCGAGCAGGAGGCCGAGTTCTCCTTCACGGGGGCGACAAAGGAGCTGACGGGCCGTGACGACCTGGCCAAGCCGTACCTCGTCGTGGACATCGGCGGCGGCTCGACCGAGTTCGTCGTGGGCGACGACCAGGTGCGCGCGGCGCGCTCCGTCGATGTCGGGTGCGTGCGGATGACCGAGCGGCACCTTGTTCGGGACGGCGCCGTGACGGACCCGCCCGCCGAGGAGCAGATCGCGGCCATGCGGGCCGACATCGAGCGGGCTCTCGACCTCGCCGAGGAGACGGTCCCGCTGCGCGAGGCGCGCACGCTGGTCGGGCTCGCCGGGTCCGTGACGACCGTGTCGTCGATCGCGCAGGAGCTGCCCGAGTACGACTCCGAGCGCATCCACCACTCCCGGATCTCCCTCGACAAGGTCCGCGAGATCACCGAGTGGCTGCTGCACTCCACCCACGCCGAGCGCGCGGCCGTCCCCTCCATGCACCCGGGACGCGTCGACGTCATCGCCGCGGGGGCCCTCGTACTGCTGTCGATCATGGAGCGGATCGACGCCGAGGAAGTCGTGGTCAGCGAGCACGACATCCTCGACGGGATCGCCTTCAAGGTGGCGGAAGGCGTCTGACGATCCGGCCGCGGCCTACTTGAACCAGTACCGGACGCCGTGGTGGTGCGAACAGGTGCCCTGCGAGTGCCGCGAGTAGGACAGGGCGGCGTCCTTGCACTTCGCTGTCTCGTACTTGTCCTTCGGCCTCTGGTGGTGCGTCCAGCCGCACACGCCGGTGGTGTGGTGGACGCAGTGGTGGGACGTGTTGGTGGACGGCAGAGTCGCCGCGGAAGCCGTCGGTGCGCTGATGAGGACGCCGGCGAGGGCGACGGTGATCGCCGAGGCAGCAAGACGTGCGCGCATAGGAGTTCCTCCCCCTTGTGGTGCTTGGCAGCGGGAGCTTATAGCGGTGTGAACGACTTGTGGTCTTTGTTGGAGAAGTCATGGAGGCGGCTTTTCGTCCCCGCTCGCCGGGCCGTGGCGTAGGTCTCGATTGTTACCGATCGGTAGCTCTCGGACGAGCAGGTCGGATAGCGTATGAGCGTGCCCGAGGGGCCTTTCGGGGCCTCTCGGCGACACGCCGCCAGGAAAGTTCGTGAAGTTCTTCACAAGGAATTCCGCCCTGTGGAAGCACGAAAAGGGTCCGGTTGGGCCTCCCGGGGGCCCAACAGGCCCTTGAACGTGTTCAGAAGGGGTATGGGAAGCTTCTCTGGAGGGCGCCGACGGAGGGGCGTTGCGGAGGGCTCACGACACCTCCGGTGACGCGGAGGGGCAGCTCACGCGGCATTGACAACGGGACGTACCGCCCCGCGCGGTCCTCGCCGTGACCTGCCCCGCGACAGCGAGTCGCGGAGGATAACACACCCCCTGCAAGAGCTTGTGAAGGGGCGCACGAGCGACCCCCCTGGGGCAGGTGGATACTCGATGGCATGAGCACCACGGAGCGTCCCAGGATCCTCGTAGTAGGCGGTGGGTACGTAGGCCTGTACGCAGCTCGGCGCATCCTCAAGAAGATGCGCTACGGCGAGGCGACCGTCACGGTCGTCGACCCCCGGTCGTACATGACCTACCAGCCCTTCCTCCCCGAAGCCGCCGCCGGCAACATCTCCCCGCGCCACGTCGTCGTCCCGCTGCGACGCGTGCTGCCGAAGGCGGAGGTTCTCACCGGCCGGGTCACCACCATCGACCAGGACCGCAAGGTCGCCACGGTCTCGCCGCTGGTCGGCGAGGCCTACGAGCTGCCCTTCGACTACCTGGTGATCGCGCTCGGCGCGGTCTCCCGCACCTTCCCGATCCCCGGTCTCGCCGAGCAGGGCATCGGCATGAAGGGCATCGAGGAGGCCATCGGCCTGCGCAACCACGTCCTCGAGCAGCTGGACAAGGCCGACTCCACGAACGACGAGGAGATCCGCCGCAAGGCGCTCACCTTCGTCTTCGTCGGCGGCGGCTTCGCCGGTGCCGAGACCATCGGTGAGGTCGAGGACCTGGCCCGCGACGCGGCCAAGTACTACAAGAACGTGTCCCGTGAGGACATGCGCTTCATCCTCGTCGACGCCGCCGACAAGATCCTTCCCGAGGTCGGCCCCAAGCTGGGCACCTACGGCAAGGAGCACCTGGAGAGCCGCGGTGTGGAGATCTACCTCTCCACCTCCATGGACTCCTGCGTCGACGGGCACGTCGTGCTGAAGAACGGCCTCGAGGTCGACTCCAACACGATCGTCTGGACCGCCGGCGTCAAGCCGAACCCGGTCCTGTCCCGCTACGGCCTGCCGCTCGGCCCCCGCGGTCACGTCGACTGCGCCCCGACCCTCCAGGTCCAGGGCACCGACTACATCTGGGCCGCCGGCGACAACGCCCAGGTCCCGGACCTCGTCGGCCGCAAGGCGGGCAACGAGAACGCCTGGTGCCCGCCGAACGCACAGCACGCGCTGCGTCAGGCCAAGGTGCTCGGCGACAACGTGATCTCCGGTATGCGGGGCTTCCCGCAGAAGGACTACAGCCACGGCAACAAGGGCGCGGTTGCGGGTCTCGGCCTGCACAAGGGCGTCGCGATGATCGTCATGGGCAAGATGAAGATCAAGCTCAAGGGCCGTCTCGCCTGGTACATGCATCGCGGCTACCACGGTCTGGCCATGCCGACCTGGAACCGCAAGGTCCGCGTCTTCGCCGACTGGACCCTCGGCATGTTCCTCAAGCGCGAGGTCGTCTCCCTCGGTGCGATGGAGCATCCTCGCGAGGAGTTCTACGAGGCCGCCAAGCCGGCCCCGGTCGCTGCCGCGCCCAAGGAGAAGACCGAGGCCAAGGCCTCCTGACCGGCTGCGGTCGCTGAACCATCCGAAGGACCTCCCGCCATCCGTGGTGCGGGAGGTCCTTCGGCGTTCCCGGGGGCTGCGCCCCCAGACCCTCCTTCGGCCTGAACGGCCTCGTCCTCATACGCCGGACGGGCTGAATATGTAACGCGCATGGGGGACTGCGCAGGGACCCCATTTTGTTTATACGTGGTGTTGGACTTTCCGGGAGCGCTGTCACGGAGGTGTGCGCCATGGCCGAAGCCGCACTGCGGCTGAAGAGCCTCGTCGAACAGTTGCTGGGGATCCCGCTCCCGGTGCGCATCCGCGCCTGGGACGGTTCGCAGGCAGGCCCGCCGGGCGCACCGGCGCTGGTCGTGCGGAATCGGCGGGCGGTACGGCGGCTGCTGTTCAAGCCGGGGGAGCTGGGGCTCGCACGCGCCTGGGTCGCCGGGGACCTGGACATCGAGGGGGATCTCTACGCCGCCCTCGACCTGATGTCGGAGCTTGTGTGGGAGCGTGGGGAGGACGCCAGGAGCCTGCTGCAGATGGTGCGCGACCCCGAGGTGCGCGCCGCCGCCCGCGGCCTGGTGAAGGTCGCCGGGCTCCCGCTGCCGCCCGCCCCGCCCCGCGAGGAGGTCCGCAGGACCCGCGCCCATCTGCACACCAAGCGCAGCGACCGGCGCGCCATCAGCCACCACTACGACGTCGGCAACGACTTCTACGAGATCGTCCTCGGCCCGTCGATGGTCTACTCGTGCGCCTACTGGCCCAGTCCCGACGCCACCCTCGAGGACGCGCAGCGCGACAAGCTCGAACTCATCTGCCGCAAGCTCGATCTGACAGCCGGTCAGCGGCTGCTCGACGTGGGCTGCGGCTGGGGCTCGCTGGCCATCCACGCCGCCCGCGAGTACGGGGTGCGCGTCGTCGGCGTCACGCTGTCGCAGGAGCAGGCCGCGTACGCCCGCAAGCGCGTCGCGGGCGAGGGGCTGACCGACCGGGTCGAGATCCGGGTGCAGGACTACCGCGACGTCCCCGACGGGCCGTACGACGCCATCGCCTCCGTCGGCATGGCCGAACACGTGGGCGCCGAAAGGTACTTGGAGTACGCCGAGGACCTGTACCGCCTCCTGAAGCCCGGCGGGCGGCTGCTCAACCACCAGATCGCGCGGCGGCCGCAGCGCGACGAATCCTCGTACAGGGTCGACGAGTTCATCGACGCCTATGTCTTCCCCGACGGCGAACTCGCCCCCCTCGGCTCCACCGTCGGGCAGCTGGAGCGCGCCGGGTTCGAGGTGCGCGACGTGGAGGCGATCCGCGAGCACTACGGGCTCACCCTGCGCCGCTGGGTGGCCAACCTGGAGGCCGACTGGGCCCGGGCGATGCGGCTGGCCGGGCCCGGCCGCGCCCGCGTCTGGCGGCTGTACATGGCCGCCTGCGCCCTCGCCTTCGAGCGCAACCGCATCGGCGTCAACCAGGTGCTGGCCGTGCGAACACCGGAGGGCGGCGACTCCGGGATGCCGCTGCGCGCCCGCACCTGGGGGGCGTGAGTCCCGTACGTACGAAGGGGCCCCGTCCGGCGAGCGAACGGGGCCCCGACTCGGGTACGGCTACTCGGACTTGATCGCCGTCAGCATGTTCAGCCGCGCCGCCCGGCGGGCCGGCCACAGGGCCGCCAGGACGCCGACCGTCGCCGCCAGCAGGAGGAAGACGGCCATCCGCGCCCAGGGCAGGACCAGCTCGTACGTCGCCATCTTCGTGCCGAGGAGCTCCCCGGCCGCCCAGCCGAAGAACACGCCCAGGCCGATGCCGAGCACCCCGCCGAAGAGCGAGATGACGAGCGACTCCAGACGGACCATCCGCTTGATGCCCTTGCGGTCCAGGCCGATCGCGCGGAGCATGCCGATCTCCTGCGAGCGCTCGAAGACCGACATGGCCAGGGTGTTGATGACACCGAGGACGGCGACGATCACCGCCATGGCGAGCAGGCCGTAGAGCATGTTCAGCATCAGGGTGAACATCTTCGCGATGTCGTCGGACAGGTCCTGCTTGCTCTGGACCTTGATGGCCGGGTTGGTGCCGAGGGCCTTCTCCAGCTTGTCCTTGGTCGCGTCGGAGGCGCCGTCGGCGGTCCTGACCAGGACCCGCATGTCGCCGGGGTCGGTCATGTGCGGGGTGACGACGTTCTTGTCGAGCAGGATGCCCCGGATCAGGTCGTTGCCCTCGTAGACGCCGGAGACCGTCAGACGGGAGGACTTGCCGTCCTCGTAGTGCGCGGTGAAGGCCGAACCCGCCTTCCAGCCATGGGACTTGGCGGTGTCCTTGTCGACGACGACCTGCGTGCCGCCCACCTTGAAGGTGCCGCCCGCGACCTTGAGGTCGGTCAGGTCGGCGATCGCCGAGCCGTTCACGCCGGTCAGGGACTCGCCCGTGCCGTCGATGCGCGAATAGACGTTGCGCAGGGGGCTGGTGGCGGTCACTCCGTCGGTGGTGTCCAGCTTGTTGTCGACGTCCGGGGAGAGCTCGTTGCCGTTGGCCATGGAGACGACGTAGTCGGCCTTGATGGCGGACGAGGCCATCTTGTCGATCGACTTCTGCAGGCTGCCCGCCATCACCGTCATGCCGGTGATGAGGGTGAGCCCGATCATCAGCGCGGAGGCGGTGGCGGCCGTGCGGCGCGGGTTGCGCACCGAGTTCTGGCGGGCGAGCTTGCCCGAGACGCCGAAGATCCTGAGGACCGGTGCCGCGGCAGCGATCAGCGGGCGGGACAGCAACGGCGTGAGGATGAAGACGCCGATGATGAGCAGGACCGCGCCGAGACCCATCGGGGCCTGGCCGTCCGAGCCGTCCATCGTGGTGGCCGCCAGGACGGTCGCGACGCCCGCGGCGCTGAACAGCGCGCCCAGCGTGTTGCGCAGCACCAGCGACTTGGTGGTCGCCTTCGCGTGCACGCTGCTCATCGCGGCGACCGGCGGGATCTTCGCCGCCCGGCGGCCGGGCAGCCAGGCGGCCAGCATGGTGATGACGACGCCGACCGCGAGGGCGGTCGCGACCGTGCCGGGCGAGATCACCAGCGGCCCGTCCGGGACCGTGGCGCCCAGCGTGTTCATCAGGGAGCGCAGTCCGGCGCCGATGCCGATGCCCGCGACCAGTCCGGTCACGCCGGCGACCACGCCGACCACGAAGGCCTCGATCAGCACGGACCGGGTGACCTGGCGGCGGGAGGCTCCGACGGCCCGCAGCAGGGCCAGTTCCTTGGTGCGCTGGGCGACCAGCATGGTGAAGGTGTTGGCGATGATGAACGTGCCGACGAACAGCGCGATACCCGCGAACACCAGCAGGCCCTGCTTCAGCCCGCTCATCGACGCGGAGATCTGCTCGGCCTGGTCGTCCGCGAGCTTCTTGCCGGTCGTGGTCTCGACGAGCTTCGTCCCGAGGGCGTTGTCCAGTCCGGCCTTCAGCGCGGTCTGGGAGGTGCCGGAGGCGGCCTTCACATCGATCTCGTCGTACGTGCCGGGCTTGCCGAACAGCTTCTGTGCGGTGGCCGTGTCGTAGAGGGCGAGGCTGCCGCCCGCGGCGACGTTGCCGTCGTCGGTGGTGAAGATGCCGCTGATGGTCGGGGTCAGGACCGGGCCGTTCACAGAGAGGCGGACCTTGTCGCCGACCTTGTACCCGGCGCGCTCGGCCGTCTTCGCGTCGATGGCGACCTGGTTCGCGCCGTGCGGCGCACTACCGGATTTCAGCGGGTACCGGGCGTCCTTGTCCCCCCAGTAGTTGCCGCCCTGGGACTGGAAGCCGCCGCCGATGAGCTTGCCGTCCTTGTCGGCGATGGCGGTGAAGCCGCTCACGACGCCGACCGCGGACGCGGCCCCCGGTACCTTCGTGCTCTTGTCGAGCATGGCCTGGGTCAGCTCGGGCGTCCTGCTGATCGTGTTGCCCTCGTCCTCCTGGGACTTGGCGGACACGGCCACGTCGACCCGGTCGAAGCCCTTGGCCGAACTGTTCTGGTAGGCATCCGAGATGGTGCTGGTGAAGACCAGGGTTCCCGACACGAACGCGACGCCGAGCATCACGGCGAGCACGGTCATCAGCAGCCTGGCCTTGTGCGCGAATACGTTGCGCAGGGCGGTGCGGAACATCAGCTGGTACGGCCCTTCGCGTCGAACTGCTTCATGAAGTCCAG
This sequence comes from Streptomyces sp. NRRL S-646, assembly GCF_000720765.1. Classification (GTDB taxonomy): domain Bacteria; phylum Actinomycetota; class Actinomycetes; order Streptomycetales; family Streptomycetaceae; genus Streptomyces. The sequence goes on along the minus strand of NZ_JODC01000012.1, from coordinate 98,678 downwards.
GACCGACTCCGCCGTCGGGCCGTACATGTGGTCGACGATCCGACCGTCCGCCAGGAAGACCACCCGGTCCGCGTACGCAGCCGCCACCGGGTCGTGGGTCACCATGACCACCGTCTGTCCCAACTCCCGTACGGAGTTGCGCAGGAAGCCCAGTACCTCGGCGCCGGAGCGGGAGTCGAGGTTTCCGGTCGGCTCGTCGCCGAAGATGATGTCGGGCCGGGAGGCGAGCGCGCGGGCCACGGCGACGCGCTGCTGCTGGCCGCCGGAGAGCTGGGCCGGGCGGTGACCGAGACGGTCCCGCAGCCCCACCATCGCGATGACCCTCTCCAGCCACTGCTTGTCGGGCTTGCGGCCCGCGATGTCCATCGGGAGGGTGATGTTCTCCAGGGCCGTCAGCGTCGGCAGCAGGTTGAACGCCTGGAAGATGAAGCCGATCTTGTCCCGGCGCAACTTGGTGAGCTGCTTGTCCTTGAGCGAGCCCAGCTCGGTGTCGCCGATGCGCACGGAGCCGGAGGAGAAGGTGTCGAGACCGGCCACGCAGTGCATGAGGGTGGACTTGCCCGAGCCGGAGGGGCCCATGATCGCGGTGAACTCGGCCTGCCGGAAGTCGACGGAGACCCGGTCGAGGGCGACCACCTGGGTCTCGCCCTGTCCGTAGATCTTCGAGAGATCCGTGGCTCGTGCGGCCACGGTGCTGGTGGACCGGTCGGCGACGGGTGTGGTGGTCACGGAAAGGAACTCCTCGCGGGACGACGTCTTGAAGGGGACGTGTCCCATCGTGGTGGCCGGAGTCTGCCGTGTAGTCAGCCGCTGTTCCGGTTCCCGGGGGCGACTTCGGAGGGACCCGGGTCCGCCGTGTCATACCTGGGGATGACGGGGACCCCTGACGCCCGTGCGCCGACGGCCCCGGCAAGCGCTTGCGTCGAGAACCGGTGGAGCACCCTCGTTCGGGCGGTGAAATTCCGTCATTCCGCATGCACCGCCGACCGTCGCACGTAAGGCTATTGGCAAGTGCGGATGGCCCGTTCCATGGGCTGATGCACCCTCAGACGTCAATAAAATAAGACAACATCGGTCCCCCGTTCCGCTGTTCGGGGGATGTATCCCGATAGGCTCGGAACCTCGACGCGGAGCCCATGGCCTGCCCGGATGGTGGAATGCAGACACGGCGAGCTTAAACCTCGCTGCCCCTACGCGGGCGTGCCGGTTCAAGTCCGGCTCCGGGCACCACCATGTCGTCGATCCGTGGCGATCCCTGCATCCTGCATTGAAGACTTCACCGCGCGACCCGTTGACATCGGGCGTGAGTGGACGGAAACTCACGTCAGAAAATTGGTGAAGTAAATTTCACTGTACGAACTTGCTTGACGTCACCGCAACGCCGCGACGACCAAAGGATGCAGGGATGCGCACCACCGTCGGCATCATCGGAGCCGGCCCCGCCGGCCTCCTCCTCGCCCGGCTGCTCCACAACGCCGGCATCGACTCGGTCGTGCTCGAGAGCCGCGACCGCGCCTACGTCGAGCAGCGCCAGCGCGCCGGGATCCTGGAGCAGGGCACGGTGGACGTGCTGCGCGCGGCCGGCGCCGCCGAGCGCATGGACCGCGAGGGGCTGCGTCACGACGGCATCGAGCTGCGGTACGCGAAGAAGCGCCACAGGGTCGACTTCCCCGCCCTCACCGGCGGCCGGTCCGTGATGGTGTACGCCCAGACCGAGGTGTGCAAGGACCTCATCGCCCTGCAGCTCAAGGAGGGCGGCCCGCTGCTGTTCGAGGCGGAGGCACTGGCCGTCGAGGACGCGGACGGCGACAGGCCGCGCGTCCGGTTCCGGCACGAGGGCCGTGAGTCCGTCCTGGAGTGCGACTACGTCGTCGGCTGCGACGGCTTCTGGGGCGTGGCCCGGCAGGCGGTCCCCGCCTCGCTCTCCCGTGTCTTCGAGCGGACGTACCCCTTCGGCTGGCTCGGCATCCTCGCCGACGTGCCGCCCTCGCACGACGAGCTCGTCTACGCCCGCCACGACCGCGGCTTCGCCCTCCTGTCCATGCGCTCCCCGTCCGTCTCCCGCCTCTACCTCCAGGTGCCCGAGGGCACGGACGCCGAGAGCTGGAGCGACGAGGAGATCTGGGCCGAGCTGGAGCGCCGCTTCGAGACCGAGGACGGGTGGCGGCTGGAGCGCGGGCCGATCACCCAGAAGTCGGTGACTCCGATGCGGTCGTACGTCCATGAGCCGATGCGGTACGGCCGGCTCTTCCTCGCCGGGGACGCGGCGCACATCGTGCCGCCGACCGGGGCGAAGGGGCTGAACCTGGCCGTGGGGGACGTCGTGACGTTCGCGCGGGCACTGACGCACCAGAAGGACACCGGTTCGGCGGAGCTGCTCGACGCCTACTCCGAGACCTGTCTGCGCCGGGTCTGGCAGGCCGAGCGGTTCTCGTACGACATGACGACCCTGCTGCACCGTACCCCCGACGCCATGCCCTTCGAGGACCGGCTGCAGCTCGCCCGGCTGGAACGCATCGCCTCCTCGCGGGCGGCCGAGACCGACCTCGCCGAGGGGTACACGGGCTTCCCGCTCCACTGACGTACGGACGGCCGGCGTACGGATGGCGTAAGGAGCTGATCTCCGGCGGGTTCCGGCCATGTCGCAGCTTGGTCATGAATGGGGCCCCGCGGTGAGGGGAATCACGGATCCGCGTAGCGTGTTGCGCACCACGACGAGGGAAAGATCCTCCCCAAGCACTAGGGTCAATCCTTTGCCTACCCATTACCCTTGATGCTCAAGGCCGCGCACGGCGGCCATGGAGGAGTGCAATGAGGAGCAGAAACCCGGTCTTCTCGCGACGGGGGTTCAGCCGCGACAACGGCTACGCGGGCTTCAACGCCGCGCCGCAGGCCGGGGGACCCGCCGTCGCCACGCAGGGCAACCCGTACGCCCAGCCGACCGGCAACCCGTACGCGCAGAACCCCTACGCCCAGCAGGACCTGCAGCAGGGCGCCCCGCCGCAGGCGCCGGCCACCACCGGCCGGATGACGATGGACGACGTCGTGCTGCGCACGGCGACCACGCTCGGCACGCTGATCGTGACGGCCGCGCTCGCCTGGGCGCTGCTGCCGGTCGACGACGCCCACATCGGCCGGTCCTACGGCATCGGCATCGGCGCCGCGCTGATCGGCATGGTCCTGGCGTTCGTCCAGTCCTTCAAGCGCACGGCCTCGCCGGCCCTGATCCTGTCGTACGCGGCGTTCGAGGGCGTCTTCCTCGGCGTCGTCTCCAGCATCGTCGACAACCGCATCGCGAGCGGCGCGGCCATGCAGGCCGTGATCGGCACGATGGCGGTCTTCGCCGCGGTGCTGGTCGCCTACAAGGCCGGCTGGATCCGCGTCAACCGCCGCTTCTACGGCTTCGTGATGGCGGCCGCGCTCGGCTTCGTGCTGCTGATGATGGTGAACATGCTGTTCGCCGTCTTCGGCGGCGGTGACGGCCTCGGCTTCCGCAGCGGCGGTCTCGGCATCTTCTTCGGCGTCATCGGTGTCATCCTCGGCGCCTGCTTCCTCGCCCTGGACTTCAAGCAGGTCGAGGACGGCATCGCCTACGGCGCGCCGAAGAACGAGGCGTGGCTGGCGGCCTTCGGTCTGACGCTCACGCTGGTGTGGATCTACATGGAGTTCCTGCGGATCATCGCGATCCTCAACAGCAACGACTAGCCGTACGGCTGGTTCGGCTGACATGAGAAGGGCCCCGGCGTCACATTTGCGGCTACCGCCGCGTGGCTACCTGGGGCCCTTCGCCGTCGTCCAGACAGTGCGCGCCTAGAGGAATTTGCGCGCGGCCCTCCTCAGGTCGTACTCATGAACAATCGCCTTGGCATGGCCGTACGCCAGATTGTGCTCGTGGCGGAGCCAGCTGACCTTCTCCTCGAAGTTGAAGAGAGCCGGGCCATCTTCGACGGCGCGAAGCCAGTCGGAGACTTCACGGCCGGTGCAGTGGGGGATGCGGGCGAGCAGGTTGCGATGGGTCTCCTCGGAGAAGACTTGGGACATCGGCGCCTCCGGACGCAAAGGGGATGTAAGCCGGTCCTTCAGGTCACCGTGCCTGAGCGTTCGCCCGTTGGCAACAGTCGGGATGCGACGCGTACGCTCCACTCCGTGGTTGATACGACGCCTTTGACTCGTGCCGTTGATCACTTTGCCGACCGTCTGAGGGCCGCACCTCAGAGTCGGCTGCAGCGGGGCGCTGCCGCGGAAGCGCTGGCGCTGGCTCGGGAGATGGCCCGGCGGGCCCAGGCCGTGGAGGAACCCGGCACGGAGCCCCGGGAGATGCCGGACGCCGGGATGTTCGCCGCCGCGGACCAAATCACCGTCGCCGTGCATGACTTGGCCCTCGTGCTCAGTGACGAGGGCCAGGTGGAAGAAGCTGTGCGGTTGGTGGAGGAGGCGCAGAAACGCGCCGGGGTGTGACCCCTAGAGGGACGCTATGACCCTGTCCGCCAGGATGTAGACATTCTCCTCGCCGCACTCGAACGTCAGCGTGTACGCGCCCGAGATGCCCGAACCGCCCAGCAGGACCGGGGTTTCGCCCGCCCGCAGGGCCGCGGCGAGGCGTTCTGCCGTTTCGCGGTGGCCCGGGGTCATGCAGAGGGTGGTGCCGTCGGCGAAGACGTAGACGTCGAGGGTGCCCAGGGGGCCCGGGCGGACGTCGGCCAGTTCCACACGGGAGGCGGCGAGTTCCTCGAGGGTGGCCACCGTGCGCTCATGGTCGTTCACGACCGGTGACTGGACCGGGACGAAGTCCGGGTGGGAGGGGTGGCGGCGGCGGGCCGCGGCCAGTTCGGGGGAGTCCCCCGCGAAATCGTCGGCGTCCGCGGTCGGCTCGCTCACCGGCTCCAGACCCATGAAATCGGCCTGCCGGGGCAGGAACAGCTCGCTGTCCGCCAGGCCCAGCAGCGAGGGCGCGTCGGAGGCGTCACGGGCCTCCTGGGCGGCCCAGAAGGCGCGTGCCTCGGCCAGTTCGCGCTCACGCTCCTCGGCGAGCGCCTCGGCCACCGCGGCGCGTATGTCGTCGGCCTCCGAGGAGGGGCGGGCGGCAGGCACGAGACCGCGCGTGGTGCGGTGCTCGGCGAGCTGGGTGTGCAGTGCCGCGACCTCACGGCGCAACACCATGAGCGTCCGCAGGACGGCGACACCCACGGCGCCCGTGGCGGCCGTGATGACCAGCAAGGTGATCGGCATGGCGCTCACTGACGTACTCCCGGTTCAAAGTCGACCCCCGACTTCCTACATCAGCTTGAAGGGCGGACTAACCAGCTGTCAGTGCGTAACGTCACGAAACGGGCAGGACTTTGGGTCCGGGGTTTAGCGGCGCAGCGGCCTTGACCTGCGTAAATCCCCCTTCTAAGGGAGATAGGTCACATCCTGGGGGAGATTGGATCACAAAATGGCCCGGAGGGCCGGGGTTTCCCGGACTCCGGGCCATCGGCTCACGGTGGGTGCCTTGTTGACTACCGAGAGGTTGAGGTTGGAGGGGTCAGAGGTTCAGCTGAGGCGCTCGATGACCATCGCCATGCCCTGGCCGCCGCCGACGCACATCGTCTCCAGACCGAACTGCTTGTCGTGGAACTGGAGGGAGTTGATGAGGGTGCCGGTGATGCGGGCGCCGGTCATGCCGAAGGGGTGGCCGACGGCGATGGCGCCGCCGTTGACGTTCAGCTTGTCGAGGTCGATGCCGAGGTCGCGGTAGGAGGGGATCACCTGGGCGGCGAACGCCTCGTTGATCTCGACCAGGTCGATGTCGTCGATGGTGAGGCCGGCGCGGCGCAGGGCCTGGTTGCTGGCCTCGACCGGGCCGAGGCCCATGATCTCGGGAGACAGGCCGGAGACGCCGGTCGACACGATGCGGGCGAGCGGGGTCAGGCCCAGCTCGCGGGCCTTGGTGTCGGACATGATGACGACCGCGGCGGCGCCGTCGTTGAGGGGGCAGCAGTTGGCGGCGGTGACCAGGCCGTCCGGGCGGAAGACCGGCTTGAGGCCCTGGACGCCCTCCATGGTCACGCCCGGGCGGGGGCCGTCGTCCTTGGAGATGACGGTGCCGTCGGGGAGGGTGACCGGGGTGATCTCGCGCTCCCAGAAGCCGTTCTTGATGGCTTCCTCGGCGAGGTTCTGCGAGCGGACGCCGAACTCGTCCATGTCCTGGCGGGTCACGCCCTTGACGCGGGCCAGGTTCTCGGCGGTCTGGCCCATGGCGATGTAGGGGTCGGGGACGAGGCCGTCCTCGCGCGGGTCGTGCCAGGTGGTGCCCTCCTGCTGGGCGACGGCCTCGGTGCGGGCCTCGGCCTCGGCGAAGAGGGGGTTGTGCGTGTCCGGGAGGCTGTCCGAGTTGCCCTTGACGTAGCGGGAGACCATCTCGACGCCCGCCGAGATGAAGACGTCGCCCTCGCCGGCCTTGATGGCGTGCAGGGCCATGCGGCTCGTCTGGAGGGAGGAGGAGCAGTAGCGGGTGACGGTGCAGCCCGGGAGGTGGTCCATTCCCATCTGTACGGCGACGATGCGGCCGAGGTTGTTGCCCTGCTCGCCGCCGGGGAGGCCGCAGCCGAGGTGGAGGTCGTCGATGTCGCGGGGGTCCAGCTCGGGGACCTTGGCCAGGGCCGCCTGGATGATGGTGGCGGTGAGGTCGTCGGGGCGCAGGTCTTTGAGGGAGCCCTTGAAGGCGCGGCCGATGGGGGAGCGGGCGGTCGAGACGATCACGGCTTCGGGCATCACGGCTCCATTGGCGTACGGGGGTGTTCTTCCTGGCAGGGCTGGTTGGGAAGTTACCCGTACGTACCGTCGGGGTCACCCGTGTCGGGGTGTGACCCTGACCGCAATTTTCTAAGCGCTTGCTTTTTTCGCCCCCGCCGCCCCTACCCGTCCCGTACCTGGGGGCTGCCGCCCCCAGACCCCCGCTTTCGGCCTGAACGGCCTCGTCCTCAAACGCCGGACGGGCTGAAAAGATCAAAATCAGCCCCTCCGGCGTTTGAGGAGCGGGGGTCCGGGGGCTGGCCCCCGGGACGGGACGGGACGGGTAGGGGCGGCGGGGGCGGGATCACTGCGAGGGCTGTTGTACCGGGGCCCGTTCCGGTTCCGGTACCCGGTGCCTGCGCCTTCGTTTGAGGAGGGCCCAGGGGGCCCGGGGGCCTGTGGGCATGGCCGCTGTGACCTCTGTGCCTGCCTCCGAGGCGGCCTCTGCGGCTGCCTTGGCCACCGGCAGGAAGCCTTCGCGGCGGGTGACGTCGGGGCGTTCCTCCTCGGCCGGCCAGAGTTCCAGGGCCGCGCAGACCGTCGGCAGTACTGCCATTGCCGCCGTGGCGTACCCCTCGGCTGAGGGGTGGTAGTTGTCGGGGCCGAAGAGCTCGCGGGGGTTCGCCTCGAATTCGGGGCCGAGCAGGTCGCCCAGCGACACCGTGCGGCCGCCCTGTTCCACCGTGCCGATCGTCTGGGCCGCGGCCAGCTGGCGGGAGGCCCGGCGGGCCAGCCAGCGCAGCGGTTGCTGGACCCGTTCCACCGTGCCCAGGTCGGGGCAGGTGCCGACCACCACCTCCGCCCCGGCCGTCCGCAGCCGCCGTACCGTCGACGAGAGGTGGCGGACCGAGCGGGTCGGCGGCATGCGGTGGGTGACGTCGTTGGCGCCGATCATGATCACGCAGATGTCCGGCACCAGGGCGGGGTTCGCCAGGACCAGGGCCACCTGGCGGTCCAGGTCGTCCGACGTGGCCCCCGGGAGGGCCACGTTGTGGAGTTCCACCGGGCGTTCCGCCACCGCGGACAGCCCGGAGGCCAGGAGCGCGCCCGGGGTCTGGCTCGCCCGGTGCACGCCCTGCCCCGCCGCCGTGGAGTCACCGAGCATCGTCAGGCGCAGGGGCGGTTCGTCGGGGGTGGCGTACGTGGTGCCGTAGAGGCCGTCCGCCACGGGGACCCGGCCGCCGGAGCCGTTGCCCACATGGCGCCTGGCCATCCGGACCTCCGCCAGCAGCAGACCGACGGCGGCCGCGCCGGCCAGTCCGATCCCGCCACCGCCGTATGCCGCGCCGGCCGCGATCCGCCGGGCCACCCTCGCCCTCGACATGCTCGTCATACGTCGCCGCCACCTCCTCGAAGCCGTACATCCACTCCTTGCCCCGTACCGACCGTTCGCCAATCTCAACGACAAGTGAACGGCCCTCCCGAGCCGTAGGCTGGCTGCACCATCACGATCACTTCTTTGCAAGCATCCGGAGACAACGGTGCATTTCCACGACTCGATGATCAGTCTCGTCGGCAACACCCCGCTGGTGAGGCTCAACAACGTGACCAAGGGCATCCGGGCGACCGTCCTGGCCAAGGTCGAGTACTTCAACCCCGGCGGCTCCGTGAAGGACCGCATCGCCCTGCGCATGATCGAGGCGGCGGAGGAGAGCGGCGCGCTCAAGCCCGGCGGGACGATCGTGGAGCCGACCAGCGGGAACACCGGCGTCGGCCTGGCCATCGTGGCGCAGCAGAAGGGGTACAAGTGCATCTTCGTGTGCCCCGACAAGGTGAGCACGGACAAGATCAATGTGCTGCGGGCGTACGGCGCGGAGGTCGTCGTCTGCCCGACGGCCGTCGATCCCGAGCACCCGGACTCGTACTACAACGTCTCCGACCGGCTCGTGCGTGAGACCCCGGGAGCGTGGAAGCCCGACCAGTACTCCAACCCCAACAACCCCCTCTCCCACTACCACTCCACCGGCCCTGAGCTGTGGGAGCAGACCGAGGGGAAGATCACCCACTTCGTGGCGGGTGTGGGGACCGGCGGCACCATCTCCGGTACCGGGCGGTACCTCAAGGACGTGAGCGACGGCGGCGTCCAGGTCGTGGGCGCCGACCCCGAGGGCTCCGTGTACTCCGGTGGTTCAGGGCGGCCGTATCTCGTCGAGGGCGTGGGCGAGGACTTCTGGCCCACCGCCTACGACCGGACCGTCGCCGACGAGATCGTCGCCGTCTCGGACAAGGACTCCTTCCAGATGACCCGCCGGCTCGCCAAGGAGGAGGGGCTGCTCGTCGGCGGCTCCTGCGGCATGGCGGTCGTGGCGGCCCTGCGGGTCGCCGAGCGGCTGGACGAGAACGGCGTCGTGGTGGTGCTCCTGCCGGACAGCGGGCGCGGGTACCTCAGCAAGATCTTCAACGACGAGTGGATGGCCGACTACGGCTTCCTCGAGGACGAGGGCCCGAGCGCGCGCGTCGGCGACGTCCTGAGCGACAAGGAGCACGGCGCGATCCCGTCCCTCGTCCACATGCACCCGGACGAGACCGTCGGCGAGGCCATCGAGGTGCTGCGCGAGTACGGCGTCTCGCAGATGCCGATCGTGAAGCCCGGCGCCGGTCACCCCGACGTCATGGCCGCCGAGGTCGTGGGCTCGGTCGTGGAGCGCGAGCTGCTCGACGCCCTGTTCACCAAGCGGGCCTCGCTCGACGACCCGCTGGAGAAGCACATGTCCGCCCCGCTGCCCCAGGTCGGCTCCGGCGAACCGGTCGGCGACCTGATGTCCGTGCTCGGTGCCGCGGACGCGGCGATCGTCCTGGTCGAGGGCAAGCCGACCGGTGTGGTCAGCCGGCAGGACCTGCTGGCCTTCCTCGCCAAGGGCGGGAAGTAGCGGCAAACGTCCGGTGAACCGGGGGTGCCGGAGGCGAACTTCCGTTTGCCTACCGAAGTGGTGGACTTCCTCGAAGTGGTACGAGCGTGTCACGTCCACGCAGCACACGCTTAACACGGGTCCGGCACATTAGTGGGTGTCGGCAGGGCGGGAGCGGCTCCCCGCCCCGGCCGGCACCGAAACGTCCAAGGACCTCCGGAGCGGCTCCCGGACCTCCATGGACGCCCGGACGTAGACCTGGCCTGACCCGGTCGACGTCCCTCGCGGGGACCGCCGTCGTCCCGCCCCCCGGCAACGGGGGTGCGGCGGTCCCCGCGCATATCTTTTTCGGCGCGGCTATGCGCTCGTACTGGCCCAACTCCCCAGCAGGGCAAGCCTTTCCGCCGTCTCCGAGCCCGGCTCCGGTGTGTACGCCACGATCGTCTGGTCCGGTTCCGACGGAAGGGACAGGGACTCGTACGGGAGGGTCAGCAGGCCCGCGACCGGATGGCGGACGCGCTTGACGCCGTACATGCAGGCCTTGACCTGGTGGTCGGCCCACAGACGGCGGAAGTCCTCGCTCTTGAGGGAGAGTTCGCCGACCAGTTCGCGCAGGCCGGGGTCGTCGGGGCGGGCGCCCGCGTTCAGCCGCAGGTGGGCGACGGTCTGGGCGGCGACCGCGGCCCAGTCGGGGTAGACGGTACGGCCGTCGGGGTCCAGGAACAGGTGGCGGACGACGTTGCGCCGGGCGGGCGGCATCCGGCTGAAGCCGCTCAGGGCGTCGGCGAGCGCGTTCCAGGCCAGGACGTCCATGGCGGGCCCGAGGACGAACGCCGGGTTGTGCGCCATGCCGTCGAGCAGCACCTGGATGCCGGGGCGGACCCGGGGCGCGGCCCGGCGCCGCTCGCGCTTCTTCTGCGGCCGGGCCACCGCGTACAGGTACGCGTGCTCCTCGTCGTCCAGTCGCAGTACGCGCGAGATGGCGTCCAGCACCGCGTCCGAGACGCTCGGACCGCGGCCCTGTTCCAGGCGGATGTAGTAGTCGACGCTCACACCTGCCAGCTGCGCCACCTCCTCGCGGCGCAGGCCGGGCACGCGGCGCCGCCCGTGCGAGGCCAGCCCCACCTCCTCGGGCCGGATGCGGGCGCGGCGCGAGCGCAGGAAATCTCCGAGGTCCCCGTCCATGGGTTCGATCGTAGGGGAGGGGCGGAATTCGAACCTGGTACTGGCAGACCCAGGAAAAGCTCATCCCTGGGTAGGGCCGCGGCCGCGGCGCAGGGTGGTCGGTGTCGCCGGGAAACGCCCGGGCGACTTCCTTGCGGAGGAGCACTCATGTCGTACGAGAACCTGGCCGGCCGTACCGCTGTCGTCACCGGGGCCGCGAGCGGGATCGGCGAGGCCGTTGCCGTGCTGCTGGCCGCGCAGGGCGCCAGGGTCGCGCTGCTGGCCCGGCGCCGGGAACGGCTGGACGGGATCGTGGAGAAGATCCGGGCGAACGGCGGGCAGGCGCTCGCCGTGGTCGCCGACGTGACCGACGGCGGATCGGTGGACGCGGCCGTCGAGCGGATCCACGCCGCCTACGGGACCGTCGACCTGGTCGTGAACTCGGCCGGAGTCATGTTGCCGAACCCCGTCGACGACGGGCGGGCAGACGAGTGGCAGCGGATGCTCGACACCAATGTCAGCGGTGTGCTGCGGGTGATCCGCGCCTTCACCGGCGATCTGGTGGGTGCGGCCGCGGACGGCCGTACCGCGGACCTCGTGAACATCTCGTCCATCGGCGCGCACATCACGTTCCCCAACTACGCGGTGTACGGGGCGACCAAGGCCGCCGTCACCTATCTCTCGCAGTCCCTGCGCGGCGAGTTCGGGCCGCGTGACGTGCGTGTCACCAACATCGAGCCCGGGTTGACCGAGACCGAGCTGGCGCAGCACATCGACAGCGACTCGCTGCAGGAGCAGGTGGCGGGGATGGTCGAGGCGCTGGGCTCGCTGGCGGCCGAGGAGGTCGCCGATGTCGTGGCCTACGTCAGCAGCCGTCCCCGGCACGTCAACCTGCGGCAGATCATGGTGCTGCCGACCCGGCAGGCGTGAGGTCAGTCCTCCCAGCGGTCCTCGTCCTTGGCGGCACGGCGACGGCGGCCGAAGAGGTTCGGGTTGACGCGGGCGGCCGAGAAGGCGTTCACGCCGACGATGCCGGCCCAGGTGATGAACAGGCCGGCCAGATGACCGATGCCGCCGCCGATCGCGGACAGCGGGATCGCCAGGACCAGCGAGACGATGCCGAAGCCGAAGCGCTCGCCCCAGGAGTCCGTCGGCGGCTTCGGTGCCCGGGAGCCCCGGGCCACCACCATCTGCTGCTCGGCGAGCTGCCTGCGCACCCGGCGCTCGACCGCGCCGTCGATGCGCTGGTCGACCTTCTCCAGGAACGAGTCGACCAGCGCCGACTCGTACTCCTCGCCCAGTTCCCTGCGCGCCTGCAGGGTGGCGTTGAGTTCCTTCTTGAGCTCGGCGTCCCGCGCGTCCATCCCCGTCTCCATTCCCGTCATGGGAACCCACGTTAGGGAGCCGGGGCGCTCACCGCACTGGGGATAGCCCCCCTGTCGGGGCTGGGGTTCACCGGGAGGACACCGAACGACTCCAGAACCCTGCGGTGGCCCTGGCCGACGCCGCTGATGCTGACCTCGATGCCGCGGGCGCGGAGGTCGCCGACCACGTCCTTGAGCGCCATCGCGCCGGTCGCGTCCACCGCGGTCAGACCCGACAGGCGCAGGTCCACGGCCGCGACGCCCTGCACGTCGGCGAGGCTGCGGCGGAAACGGTGGGCGGCGGCGAACAGGAGCGGGCCGTCGAAGCGGTACGTCACCGTGCTGGTCCCCCCGGGCACCTCGTCGGCCGCGGCGGGGGTGAGGCGGGTGCCGCGGACGGCCGCGCGCAGGGCCAGCAGGACGGAGACGCCGAGACCGATCATTACGGCTCGTACCAGGTCAAGGGCGAGCGTCGAGGCCGCGGTGAGGACCAGGACCAGGGCGTCGCCGTGGGTCGCGCGGGCCATGGCCCGTACGGCGTCCGTCTCCACCATCCGTACGGCGGTCGCGAGCAGGACGCCCGCCAGCGCGGCCAGCGGGATACGGCCCACCAGCGGGGCGGCGACCGCGACGATCCCGGCCAGGATCACGGCGTGCGCGAGGGCGGCCAGGCGGGAGGTGGTGCCGGTGCGGACGTTGACCGCGGTGCGGGCGATCGCGCCCGTCGCCGGGACGCCGCCGAAGAGCGGGGCCGCGAGGTTGGCGATGCCCTGCCCGAAGAGCTCCTTGCCAGGGTTGTGGCGTTCGCCCGGGCGCATCCCGTCGGCCACGGACGCGGACAGCAGTGACTCCAGGGCTGCGAGCGCGGCGACCGCGGCTGCGGGCGCGAGGAGGGTGGGGATCCGGGTGACGTCGAGGAAGGCGAGGGAGGGCGCGGGCAGGGAGGGCGGGAGCGTGCCGATGCGGGTGACGTGGAGGTGCAGGGCCTCGGCCACGACCGTCGCCGCGGCCACGGCGGCGAGGGAGAAGGGCACGGTGGGCTTCCAGCGGGCACCCGCCAGCATCAGCGCCGCCGAGCCGAGGGCGAGCAGCAGGGCCGGCCACTGCGGGGCGGCCCCGAACTCCTCGGCCGCCCGCGCCGCGACGACCGCGACCTGCTCGCCGTGCGGGAGCGGCACGCCGAGCGCGTTCGGCACCTGCTGCAGGGCGATCACGGCCGCGATGCCGATGGTGAAACCGGCGATCACGGGTGCGGGCACGTACGCCATGGCGGATCCGGCCCGGGCGAAGGCCAGCCCCAGCAGCATGAGCCCGGCGAGCAGGCCGACGGTGAGGACGCCGTCGGCGCCGTAGTGGTGGACGATCGGCACGAGGACGACGGTCATCGCGCCCGTGGGGCCGCTGACCTGGCGCGCGCTGCCGCCGAAGAGCGCGGCGAGCGACCCGGCGACGATCGCGGTGACCAGCCCGGAGGCGGCACCGAGCCCGGAGGTGACCCCGAAGCCGAGGGCGAGGGGAAGGGCTACGACGGCGACGGTGAGGCCGCACAGGAGGTCGCGGCGCGGGGCGCGGGTCATGGAGCGGAGGTCGGCGAGGGAGGGCAGGACGGAGAGGGCCGAGCGAGGGGGGTTCATGGGTCTTCTTCGTGAGGGGGTGACAGGTGGGTCAGGGCAGCAGGGAGACCAGCCCGGTGTCGAGGTCGAAGCGTGCCGCCGTCACATGGGCCGAAGTGAAGGCCGGGTCGGCGCGGATCGCGTCCCGTACCCAGACCGTGTTGGCCCGCATGGTGTGTTCGGCCCAGTCGCCGGGCAGGTGCCGGGTGCGCAGGGCGGCCGGGGCGATCTCGTCCACCAGCAGCTCCAGATGGCCGGGGACCGGGGCGTCGGTTCGCAGATGGTCCAGGGTGGCCGCGACCGCCCCGCAGCGCTCGTGCCCGAGCACCAGCACCAGCGGGATGTGCAGTTCCTGGACGCCGTACTGGATGGAGGCGAGCACCGCCTCGTCCAGCACCTGGCCGGCCGTCCTTATGCAGATCAGGTCCCCGAGGCCCTGGTCGAAGACGAGTTCCGGCGGTACGCGGGAGTCGATGCAGCCGACGACCACCGCGAACGGGTGCTGTCCGGCCGCCAGCGCGTGCCGCCGCCCGTTGCTCTCGTGCGGGTGGCGGGATCCACCGGTGGCGTAGCGCCGGTTGCCGGCGAGCAGTTCGGCCAGGGCGGAGCGGGCGGTGACGGGCGGGCGGGGTCGGGTGTCGGGGGCGGCGGGGGCCGCCGACGCTGGTGCGGCGGCCAGCGCGCCGACGGCGGTGGCGGTGAGAAAGGCCCTGCGGTTCGAGGCCATGACGCATCCTCAGGTGTCGTGCTGATAGCGCGAATTCACCGTATGCATGCGATCAGTCACCCTGAGTGCCCATTTAATGACACTTGGTTGATTCGTCGTCAGATCATCGCCGCGGGGATACCCCCTCTTGATCCCTCGATCTCCTGATCAGGCGAGCCCGTGCTGCTTCGCGTACGCGTCGGCCACGTCCTCCGGGTCCTTCTTGTCGTTGTCGACCTGGCTGTTGAGCTGGGTGAGCTGGGCGGTTGTCAGGACGTTGCCGAGCCTGGCGAGGGCCTCGCGGACCTTGTCGTCGGCCTTGCGGTCGGCGATGAGCGGGACGATGTGCTGGCTGGGGATGAGGTTCTTCGGGTCGGTCAGCACCACCCAGTCGTTGGCGGCGATGTCCGTGTCGGTGGTGAAGAGGTTCGCCACGTCCACGTCGCCCTTCTTCAGGGCGCCCTTGACCAGCGGGCCGTCGGAGTCGAGCGACTTGAACTCCTTGAACTCCACGCCGTAGACGTCCTTCAGACCGATCGCGCCCACCCGGCGCTTCTTCACCTCGGGTGCGGCGCCGATGACCAGCTTGCCGTTCTGCTTGGCCAGGTCGGCGAGGGTGGTCAGGCCGTACTTCCGGGCCGTCTCCCGGGTGACGACGAAACAGTCGGAGTCGGCGGCCTGGCCGTACGGCAGGACCTGGAGGCCGCTGGGCATCGCCTCGGTGAGCGCGTTCTGCATGGTGCCGGGCTCCGCCGAATTGTCCTTCGGGGCGAGGTAGTTGAGGAGGGCGCCCTGGTACTCGGGGAGGAGGTCGATGTCGCCGCTCTTCAGGGCGGGGATCACGATCTCGCGGGTGCCGAGGTTGGGGCGGACCTTCACCTTCACACCGGCCTGCTGGAGCACGGCCGCGTAGAGGTAGCCGAGTACCTGGTTCTCGGTGAAGTTGGCGGTGCCGATGGTGACTCCGCCCTTGCTGGAGCCGCCGCCACCGGAGGCGGAGCCCTGGCCGTCGAGGGAGGTGATGCCGCTTGCGCAGGCGGAGAGGGCGGGGACGGAGGCCGCGGCGAAGAGGCCGCCGAGGAGGGTGCGTCGGTTCATCGGAAAGTCCCTAGGCGGTGCGGTGGCGGAAGAGGAAGCGCTGGAGGGTGCTGAGCAGCAGGTCGAGGAGTACGGCGACCACGGCGACCAGCACCGCGCCGCCCAGCACCTGCACGAGGTCGCGCTGGGCGAGGCCGTCGAAGACGTAGCGTCCGAGGCCGCCGAAGGAGACGTAGGCGGCGATCGTGGCGGTGGCGACGACCTGGATCAGCGCCAGGCGCAGGCCCGTCATGATCAGGGGGAGCGCGAGGGGCAACTCGACCTGGAACAGGACCTGGTGGCCGCGCATGCCCTGACCGCGGGCGGCGTCGCGGACGTCCGGGTCGACGGCCGTCATGCCCGCGTAGGTGTTGGTGACGATCGCCGGGACCGCGAGGGCGACCAGGGCCACGTAGACGGGCAGCATCGACAGGCCGCCGGCCAGGAAGACCAGCACGACCAGGCCGACGGTCGGCAGGGCGCGGCCGAAGGACGACAGGTTGATCGCGACGAAGGCGCCCTTGCCGGTGTGGCCGATCAGCAGGCCGAGGGGGAGGCCGATCGCGGCCGCGATGAGGGTCGCGAGCAGCGAGTACTGGAGGTGCTCGGCGAGGCGGTGGGCGATGCCGTCCGGGCCGGTCCACTGTGATCCGCTGGTCAGCCAGCTGCCGAGGTTCTTGAAGAGTTCGTACATCTCAGGCTCGCCGCCTCTTCCACGGGGTGAGGGCGTACTGGAGGGCCACCAGCAGCGCGTCCGCGACCACCGCGAGGAGGATCGTGAGGACCACGCCCACGATCACCGGGGTCGGGAAGTTGCGCTGGAAGCCGTCGGTGAAGAGCTGGCCGAGGCCGCCGTCGCCGATGTAGGTCGCGACGGACACCAGGGAGATCGACATGACCGTCGCGATACGGACGCCCGCCATGATCACGGGGAGTGCTAGCGGGAACTCGACGGTGAGGAGCGTGCGCAGGGGGCGCGTGCCCATCGCCTTCGCCGCCTCCTTGGTCTTGGCGGGGACCGAGTCGAGGCCCTCGACCGTGTTCCGCAGCAGCACGACCAGGGTGTAGACCGTCAGGCCGATGACCGTGGTGGTGCGGGTCAGGCCGCTGATCGGCAGCAGGAGAACGAAGATCGCGATCGAGGGGATCGTGAACAGGACGTTCGAGAAGCCGAGCAGGAAGCCGCGCAGGGGGCGGATCCGGTGCGCGACCACCGCGAGCGGCAGCGAGATCAGGACGCCGAAGAAGACGGCGGTGAGCGCGGCCTGGAGGTGGGAGACGGTGAGGCTGGTGAGGTCGTCGGTGTGGTCGCCTATCCACGACCAGTCGATGGTCATGCGGCCACCCGGGCTTCCGTGTGCGCCTGGCCGGCGTGCTCGTGGATGTCGTCGCGGGACGAGACGCCGGTGAGGACGCCGTCCGCGTCGACGCGGGCGATCAGGCCGGTGGGGGAGGCGACCGACTCGTTGAGGGCCGACAGCAGGGAGTCGGTGTCCTTGAGCGGGCGTACGGGGAGTTCGGCGTCCTTGCCGGCCCAGTGCAGGGGCTTGCGTGCCTCGTCGAGCACGAGGGTCCAGGCGCCGCCCTCGGGGGCCGGGCCCTGCGGGACGTCCGCGAGGGTCTTCAGCGAGAGCAGCTTCAGGCCGCGCTCGGCGCCGAGGAAGTCGGCCACGAAGTCGTCGGCCGGGCGGGCGAGGAGCTCGGTGGGTGCCGCGCACTGCACCAGATGGCCGCCGGTGCGGAAGATCGCGATCTGGTCGCCCAGCCGCACGGCCTCGTCGACGTCGTGGGTGACAAAGACGATGGTCTTGCTCAGCTCCTTCTGCAGGCGCAGGAGTTCGTCCTGGAGCTGGGTGCGCACCACGGGGTCGACCGCGCCGAAGGGCTCGTCCATCAGCAGGACGGGCGGGTCGGCGGCCAGGGCGCGGGCCACGCCCACACGCTGCTGCTGGCCGCCGGAGAGCTGGTGCGGGTAGCGCTTGCCGGCGTCGGCGGCGAGGCCGACCGTCTCCAGCAGCTCGGCGGCCCGGGCGCGGGCCTTCCTGCGGCCCCAGCCGAGCAGGAGCGGCACGGTGGCGATGTTGTCCAGCACCGTGCGGTGCGGGAAGAGGCCCGACTGCTGGATGACGTACCCGATGGAGCGGCGCAGCTCGGCGGCGTCCTGCTGCGTGACGTCCTTGCTGCCGACCCGGATGGTCCCGGAGGTCGGCTCCACCATGCGGTTGATCATCCGCAGGGTGGTCG
The DNA here is from genome assembly GCF_000720765.1 of Streptomyces sp. NRRL S-646. Classification (GTDB taxonomy): domain Bacteria; phylum Actinomycetota; class Actinomycetes; order Streptomycetales; family Streptomycetaceae; genus Streptomyces. The sequence continues at coordinate 80,887 of NZ_JODC01000012.1, read as the reverse complement.
TCTTGCCGCAACCGGAAGATCCGACGAGGACCGTCACGCCCCCTTCCGGCATTTCCAGGGAGAGGTCATGGACAGCTGTCGTGCCGTTGGGGAAGCGCTTGTGGACCGCGTCGAACTGGATCATGAGTTGTCCCTTGCCCGGCTGTATAACGTCATGCAGAGTTCTTGGTAGCTGAATAGGTTGTCAACGGGTTCGTGTTAATCCGAGGTAACGGATGACCGAAGAGCAAGATCGAGTGTCCGGATTGAGGGGAGATTGGGGTCTTATGTCGTCTCGGATCGTGGACACGCCGCCAACGGCCTTTTCCGGCGGCACCGGTCTCGTCGTCCTCGACGGGGTCGGTCTGGGCGTCGCGGACGTCGTGCGCCTCGCCGACGGGGCCGCGCGGCCCGTCCCCGGGAGCGAGGCGATGCGGCGCGTCGAGGAGTCCTGGGACGCCGCCCGGCAGATCGCCGCGACCGGGCGCGTCTACGGCCGCTCCACCGGAGTGGGCGCCAACCGGAACGAGGATGTGCCCACCGAGGCGGCCGCCGAGCACGGCCTGAGACTGCTGCGAAGCCATGCCGGCGCGATCGGCGAGGAACTGCCCGCGCGGGAGGTGCGGGCGATGCTCGCCGTCCGTGCCAACCAGCTCCTCGCGGGCGGCGCGGGCCTCAGGCCCACCGTCGTCACCGCCCTGTGCGAGGCGCTGGAGAGCGGGGCGCATCCGGTCGTCAACGAGTTCGGCTCGGTCGGCACCGGCGACATCGCGGCACTCGCCCAGGCGGGCCTCGCGCTCGCCGGGGAGCACCCCTGGCGGGAGCCGGGCGCCCCCAAGCCGCTGCAGCTCGACAACAACGACGCGCTGGCCTTCATCAGCAGCAACGCCCTCACCCTCGGCCAGGCCGCCCTCGCCCTGCACGAACTGCGCGGGCTCGTGCAGGCCACCCAGGTCGTCGCGGCCCTCTCCCTGCTGGCCGTCGACGGCTCGCACGAGGCGTACGCCGCGCCCGTGCACGCCGCACGTCCGCACCGGGGCTCCAGCGAGGTCGCCCGCCAGATGCGGGAACTGATCGGCGCGGCGGACCGGCCCACGCCTCCCCTCGGCCGGATCCAGGACCCGTACGGATTCCGCTGTCTGCCCCAGATCCACGGCCCCGCACTGGATGCGGCGGACGACCTGGAGGAGGTCGTCGCGATCGAGATCAACGCGGCCGCCGAGAACCCGCTCATCTCACCCGAGGACATGGCCGCCTACCACCACGGCGGCTTCTACCAGGCCCAGCTCGCCCTCGCCCTGGACCACTTCAGGCTGTCCCTCACCCAGGTGGCCCGCCTGTCGACCTCCCGTCTCTCCACGCTCAACGAGCCCGCCTTCACCCGCCTGCGGCCCTTCCTCGCCGACGAGGTGCCCGCCTCCTCCGGCGTGATGATCCTCGAGTACGCCGCCGGGGCCGCCCTCGGCGATCTGCGGGCCTTCTCCGCTCCCGCCTCGCTCGGGCACGCTGTACTCTCCCGGGGCGTCGAGGAACAGGCCAGCTTCGCCTCGCTCGCCGCACGTCAGACGCTGCGTGCCTGCCGCGCGTACCGTCTCGTCGTGGGCTGCGAACTCGTCGCCGCCGTACGGGCATTGCGCCAGCGCTACCTGCGGCCCGACCCGGACCTGCCGGTGGGCCGTGCGCAGGAGCTCGCCGAGTCGGTGCTGGCGGAGGACCAGACCGACCGGCCGCTCACGGACGACGTGACGGCGGCGGCCGCACTGCTGGACCGGTTCACGGACATCTGGAGGGGGAGCGGGTCATGAGCACGGAGAGGGACCTGAGCGTGGTGGACAGTCCGGCGGGGCGGCTGCAGACGCTCTTCGAGGGGCACCGGCTGACGCCGACCCAGCGGCGCATCGCGCACAGCATGGTGCGGCGGGCCGCCGACGTGCCGTTCCTGTCCAGCGTGGAGCTGGCCGAACTGGCCGGGGTCAGCCAGCCGTCCGTGACCCGCTTCGCCGTCGCCCTCGGCTTCGACGGCTACCCGGCGCTGCGCAAGCACCTGCGCGAGGTCGCCCCCGCCGAACAGGCCGCGGACGCCGGCTCGTACAACGAGTACCAGCAGGCCGTGGAGGCCGAGATCGAGAACCTCAGGCACCTCGCCGAACTGCTGGCCGACCCCCGGCCCGTGCAGAAGGCGGGCCGTCTGCTGGCGGCCTCCCGGCCGCTGCCCGTCCTCGGGCTGCGCGCCGCCGCCTCCCAGGCCTACGGCTTCGGCTACTTCGCCGCCAAGGTCCACCCGGACGTACGGCTGCTCAACGAGGGCGGCACGATGATCCACGACCGCATCGAGGCCGCCGTACGGGCCGGTGCGACGGCGCTGCTGTGCTTCGCCCTGCCCCGGCACCCCCGCGAGGTCGTGGACACGCTGGCCTTCGCGAAGGAGGCCGGCCTCACGGTCGTCACGGTCGCCGACTCGGCCTTCGCACCGGTAGCCAAGGTCTCCGACCTGCTCCTGCCCGCCGCCGTCGGCACGGGTCTCGCCTTCGACACCGCCTGCGCGCCGATGCTCCTGGGCCGCGTCCTGCTGGAGGCGATGTGCGACGACCTGCCGGACGCCCAGGCCCGCCTGGAGGAGTTCGACGCACGGGCGGCGGCGCGGGGGCTGTTCGTGGAGTAGGCGGGCGTTTTCAGATTCGTCTCACGTTGCCTCGTTAGCGTGCGTCTCACGGATGCCGCACAGAGGTGAGACGGGAGAACAGACGTGGCACGCGGAGAGGGCAGAGCTCAGGGTCTGGCCCGGGTGGCTGTGGTCATACGGGCCGGAGCCGCACCCCTTTGGTGGGCCGGGGTGTTCGCGGCGGGTGTCGGGGTGCTGGTGCCGGGGGTCACGGGCCGGCGGATCGGGGTCATGACCGGAGCGGCGTTGTTCATCGTCGCGGCGGCCGTCGTCTCGTACGCCCGCCGCAGGCGGTACGCCGGGCTCGCCCGGGCGGCCGCCCGCGCCGGCAGGCACGACGTGCTCCAGGACCGCGCGGTGAGCGTGCGCAACTGGCGCCGCGGGCACCGCTGGTGGCTGCTGCTCGCGTTCGCGGCGGCCGTGGGCAGCGCGTTCGCGGTGCCTGCCGCCGGGGGCATGCTGCTCGCCGGATGCGGCACCGGGCTGCGGCTGAAGGCCGCCTGGCTCGGGCGGCGCGAACGGGCCGACGACGTCCTGTTGTGGGTACGGGTCGACTGGCTCGCCGCGAACGGCGGCCGCCCGGCCGGCAAGGCCGTCAAGGCGTACCGCAGCACGGGCATCGCGGCGGGCGACGCGGCTCCGGGCGGAGCGCGGCGCCGCACCGCGGCACTCGTCTGAACTCGGACGGCTGAACTCGGACTGCTGAACTCAGACTTCGAGATCCTCCTCGATCTTCTTCAGCTGATGGCGGGCCATCGCAAGGTTGGACCTCTTGGCGTCGAGCACCAGATACAGGAAGAGACCGTTGCCGCCGCGGCCGCTGAGCAGGCGGAGCAGGTGGTACTGGTCGCTCAGCGTGATCAGGATGTCCTCGATCTGGCCCTTGAGCCCGAGGTGCTCCATGGTGCGCATCTTGGCGCGGACGACATCGGTGTTGCCGGCGGCGGCGACATTCAGGTCGAAGCCCTTGCTGCCGCCCATCGTGCCCAGCGCCATGCCGCTGGTGTAGTCGACGAGCGCGACGCCGGTGGCGCCCTCGATGGAGGCGAGCGCCTCTTTCAGTGCGGTTTCGGTGTTGGCCATGACTGTGCTCCTCGGTTCCTCTCAACTTTCCGTGGTGGTGCGCGCGTTGGTGTTGGTGGTCGTGGTGCGTGGTGCGCGCGGGGTTCTGGTCCGTGCGGCGGCCGGTTTGGGGCCGGGCTTGGGGTCGGATCCGGGTTCGGGTTTGGCGGCCTTGGCTTCCCTGGCCGGTCGGGTCTGGTTCGCGGGTGTCGTACGCCTGTCGTCGAGCTCGCCGATGCGGGCGGCCGCCCGGCGGCCCTCCAGGAGGAGCCGGCCGAGGTTCACGCGGTCCTGGGCGAGCAGCGTCAGCACGGCTGCGCCGCCCGCCGCGTACGCCGCCACGTAGCCGTACACACCCCGCACGACGAGTTCGCGGAACTCGCCCTGTCCCGTCGCGTCCGCCAGCTTCCCGGCTGCCCCGTGCGCGGTCTCGACGAGCGCGGCCATGCCGTTCGGTTCGACGCCCGGGGTGTCGTGGGCGAGGACGCGCCCGTCGAGGCCGGTCGCGAGGGCGCCGGTGAGCTGGGGGACGCGGGCTCTCAGACGGCGCAGCTCTTCGAGGATGTGGGGGTCGGCAGCCATCCGGTGTCTCCTCTCGAACCAGTCAAAGGGCCTCCAGCGCATCCCTGAGCCTCTTCAGCAAGATGGTGTGGGGATCGGGCGGCAGCTGTTCGGGGCCGGTCGGCGGCGGCTCGCCGCGGGCAGTCGAGGGCTGTGGTGGCTTCGGCTGTGCCGGCCCGGGCAGGAGGGGTGATACGACCCCTGCCGCCATCAGCCGTCGCACGTCCACCAGCGTGTGGAAGGCCGGGCGGCCCAGTTCGCGGGCGATGTCCGGTGCCGTGCGCACGCCGTTCACCTGGTCCAGCACCGTCTGCTGGCGGCGGGTGAGGGCAGGGGCGGCCACGGGGTCCGCGCGGACCAGGGGGGCCTCGTCCGTCCTCGGATCGGGCCAGATGCGGTGGAGGAGGTCACGGCGGCGCAGCGTCTCGTGCTCCAGGGCGGCCACCGGGACCGGGTGGATCGGGCCGAGCCGGGGTGCGGGGCCGTAGCGGAAGCGGCCGGGCGTGCTGCTGGGGGCGAGGGCGAAGTATGCGGCGTCGTACAGCGCCGTCAGCTGGCACAACTCCAGTGCGCCGGGGGCGAGATGACCGCCGTCGACCAGACGGATGCCGACTCCGTGACCGTCGTCCGCCTCCGTGAGCGCCCGTTGCCAGGCCTCGGGGGCGAGTGTGCCGTGGGCCGTGAGGAGTGTGCCCAGGCCGGGGGCGGACGGGCTCTCGGCGTGCACGACCAGGCCCTCGGCGAGGTGAAGGGTGCCGCGCTCGCGGACCAGGACGCCGGTGGCACGCTCGGCGGCCAGCCGGGTCAGCATCGGGGAGACACCGCCCCACCCCCGCTCGCCGGCCGCGGTCTTGCTGCGCACGGGCAGACGCGGGGGTTCGGCCGTCCGGACCGCGGTCATGCCAGCACCAGCCGTTCGGCCATCTCGCCCAGCCGGATGCGGGCCAGCGCGAGGTTGCCCTCCGCGCGGGCCAGCCACAGGTGCAGGAACACACTGCCGTCGAAGGAGGCCCCCACGAACCGCAGCACGTGATAGCTGTCCCGATTGCTGACGATCAGGTCCTCGACCGGCGGATCCGCGTCGGCGGCCGCCCCGTCGTCGGGATCGTCGTCCGGCGCGAACGCGTGCTGCTCGGCGGCAAGCCGCGCGATCTCGGCGGCCTCCACGGCGGCCGTCTCCTGGTCGCCGCCGGGGGACTCGCCGACGGTGCCCAGGGCCAGCCCGCTGGTCCAGTCGATCAGCGCGGCGCCCCGGGCACCGGGCAGTCGCATCGCTTCCAGCAGGCACTCATCGATTCCGGGCACCGTGATTCCCCTCCCGCCTGGGGTTCGGCTGAGTGACGCCGAAGTTACGCAACGTGTGTGCGACGGGCGAGGGTTCTGGCATTTTCCGGTGGAACATGCGGCGGGATACTAAGGTGGGTCAACTTGCCTTGATTCACGAGTAGTTGACCATCAGATCCACCGGCTTTGTGTCAACGGTGGTCAGGTGCCCGGAGGGTGGTGAGCGAGTCCGTGTGCGCCCCTCCCGACTCGGCCACGATCTCGTCGAGGCTCTGCGGCTCCCGGACGGTCGCGAAGGCGATGCCCCCGGCCCCGTCCGGCGCGAAGCCGTAGATCCCGGGCCGGGCAAGGGAGTTGTACGCGTAGTGGTGCGCGAAGTAGTACGCCCCCGTGTCCAGCGCCGCGGCATGGTCCCCCTGCTCCAGCAGCGGCAGCGCCCGCCCCTCCGCCAGCAGGTCGCCCGAGAAGCAGGCCGGCCCCGCGACGTCCTGCACGACCGCCGGGCCCTCCTTGGGGCGCCCCTTGCCGTCGTAGGCGGCGATCCGCAGCGGCCATGCCCCCGGCGCGTACACCGTCCGCGTCGCCACCTGCACACCCGCGTGCGTGATCGCGACCGGCCGCCCGCCCGCGCTCTTGGCGTACTCCACCCGGGCCACCACCGTGCCGTGCTTGGCCAGCAGCGACCGCCCGAACTCGGTGACCAGCCCGTACCGCCCGTCGAACAGCCCCGGCACCGCCTCGCTCAGCAGCCGCGCGTACTGCGCGTACGTCGGTGTCGTGTCGTCCGAGCCGAAGTTCACCGGCAGCCCGCCGCCGATGTCGAGCGTGTCGATCTGCGGGCGCCCGAGCCGCCGGTTGATCTCCTCGGCGAGCGCATACGTCTCGGCCACGCCCTGCACCATCAGCGAGAGCGGAATGCCCTGGGACCCGGTGTGCGCATGCAGCCGCGTCAGCCACGGGCGGTCCGCATACGCCCGTACGACCCATTCGTGCGCCCCCTCGTCCCGCAGTGCCACCCCGAACTTCGAGGTCGCCGTCGCGGTCGACGTGGCTTCGATGGAACCCCCGCCGACCTGGGGGTTCACCCTGATCCCCAGCGGGGAGCGGCTGGTCGCCGACCGCATCAGGGCGTCGATGCGGTCCAGCTCCTGCGGATTGTCCGCGTTGACGGCGATGCCCAGCGCCAGCGCCTCCCGCAGCTCGGCCGGGGTCTTCGCGGGCGAGTCCAGAACCGTGCGGTTCGGCGGTACGCCCGCCGCCCGTGCCAGCGCCAGCTCGCCCGGGCTCGCCACTTCCGCGCCGATCCCCTCCGTGTGCAGCAGCCGCAGCACCGGCACCAGCGGGGTCGCCTTCACCGCGAACGCGTGCAGCACCGGCGTGCCGGGCGCCGTGACCGCGTCGAACGCCGCCCGCAGCTCGGCGGCCGCCTCCCGGATGCCGGTGATGTCGAGCAGCCCCACGATGGGAGTGCCGGGCCCCAGCAGCCCCTGCTCCACGGCGGCCCGTACCGCGTCGTCACGCCGGGCCGACCGCTCGGTCCCGTCCCCGTCCCTGCCGTCCCTGCCGTCCCTGCCGTCCCTGCCGTCCATCAGATCCCCCGTTCCTCGCCGTCCGTGCCTGTGCTTCCAGCCAAACATCTGCGGCGGGCCCACGCTGGCCCGCGGATGTATTGACTAGTTCTATTCAGGACGTCAGGATGTGAATAACGGCAGCAACAATCCGCTAGGAGGCAGACCATGTCAGGACCCCGCCCCGTCCGAGCAGCGCGCGGTACGGAACTGAGTGCCCTGGGATGGCAGCAGGAAGCCGCCCTGCGGATGCTGCAGAACAACCTCGACCCGGAGGTCGCCGAGCACCCCGACAAGCTCGTCGTCTACGGCGGCACGGGCAAGGCGGCCCGCGACTGGCGCTCCTTCGATGCGATGGTGCGGACGCTGAAGGGGCTGAAGCAGGACGAGACCATGCTGGTCCAGTCCGGCCGCCCGGTCGGCGTCATGCAGACCCACGAGTGGGCCCCGCGTGTCCTCATCGCCAACTCCAACCTCGTCGGCGACTGGGCCAACTGGGAGGAGTTCCGCCGCCTGGAGGCCCTCGGCCTGACCATGTACGGGCAGATGACCGCCGGCTCCTGGATCTACATCGGCACCCAGGGCATCCTGCAGGGCACCTACGAGACCTTCGCCGCCGTCGCCGCGAAGAAGTTCAACGGCACCCTCGCCGGGACCATCACGCTGACGGCCGGACTCGGCGGCATGGGCGGCGCCCAGCCCCTCGCCGTGACCATGAACGACGGCGTCGCCATCTGCATCGACTGCGACCCGCGTGCCATCGAGCGGCGTATCGAGCACCGGTACCTGGACGTGAAGGCCGACAACCTGGAGCACGCCCTCCAGCTCGCGGTCGAGGCCCGCGACGCCCGCCGCCCGCTCTCCATCGGCCTGCTGGGCAACGCCGCCGAACTGCTGCCCCGCATGCTCGCCGAGAGCGCCCCCATCGACATCGTCACCGACCAGACCTCCGCCCACGACCCGCTGTCGTACCTGCCGCTGGGTGTCGACTTCGACGACATGGCGGACGCGGCGGCGAAGGACCCGGCCGGGTTCACGGTGCGCGCGCGGGAGTCGATGGCCAGGCACGTCGAGGCGATGGTCGGCTTCATGGACGCCGGTGCGGAGGTCTTCGACTACGGCAACTCGATCCGCGGCGAGGCCCAACTCGCGGGGTACGAGCGGGCGTTCGCGTTCCCGGGCTTCGTCCCCGCCTACATCAGGCCGCTGTTCTCCGAGGGCAAGGGCCCCTTCCGCTGGGCCGCCCTGTCCGGCGAGGCCTCCGACATCGCCAAGACCGACAAGGCGATCCTGGACCTGTTCCCGGAGAACGAATCCCTCGCCCGCTGGATCAAGATGGCGGGCGAGCGGGTCCACTTCCAGGGCCTGCCCGCGCGTATCTGCTGGCTGGGTTACGGCGAGCGGGACAAGGCGGGCGAGCGGTTCAACGACATGGTCGCGAGCGGCGAGCTGGCGGCTCCGCTGGCCATCGGGCGCGATCACCTCGACAGCGGTTCCGTGGCGTCCCCCTACCGCGAGACCGAGGCCATGCTGGACGGGTCCGACGCGATCGCGGACTGGCCGCTGCTGAACGCCATGGTCAACGTGGCTTCCGGTGCGTCGTGGGTGTCCATTCACCATGGCGGTGGCGTCGGTATGGGGCGGTCCATTCACGCTGGGCAGGTCTCTGTTGCCGACGGCACGAAGCTGGCCGGGGAGAAGCTCCGCCGTGTGCTCACGAACGACCCCGGCATGGGTGTCATCCGGCACGTCGACGCCGGCTACGAGATCGCCGAGACCGTCGCCGACGAGCGGGGTGTGCGGGTTCCCATGCGCGAGGGTGACGACGCGTGAGGCAGGTTGAGGGCGGGCACGGCAGCTCTTCGGTGGGGGCGGAGGCCTCGTCGCCGACTGCGGGTTCGGCTGTGCCCACCCGTTCCGCCCTGCGGAACGACTGCCCACAGCCTGGGCGGGGTGACGGCCTGCAGTCTGGGCGGGGTGCGGCTGTCGGCGTGCCGCTGCCTGGCGGGGCCGGCGGCTCGTTCCACGCCATGTGGCGTGAGCTGCTTCCCATCGGGCGGCATGCCGAGTCCCGTGGATACCGGCGCTTCGCCTGGACCGGTGCCGACGTCGAGTGTCGGGCCTGGTTCAAGGCGCAGGCCCGGGTGCGCGGGTTGGCGTACGAGGTGGACCGGAACGGGAATCAGTGGGCCTGGGTCGGGGATCCGGGGGCCGGGGACGCCGTCGTCACGGGGTCGCACCTCGACTCCGTGCCCGACGGGGGTGCCTTCGACGGGCCCCTGGGCGTCGTGTCCTCCTTCGCCGCTCTCGACGAACTCCGCGGCAGGGGCGTGGAGTTCACCAGGCCGCTCGCCATCGTCAACTTCGGTGACGAGGAGGGCGCCCGGTTCGGGCTGGCCTGTGTCGGGTCGCGGCTCACCGCAGGGCAACTCACCGTCGAGAACGCCCACAAGCTGACCGACGGCGACGGGATCAGCCTGCCGCGTGCCATGGAGGCCGCCGGATACGACCCCGACGCCATCGGGGCGGACCCGGAGCGGCTGGCGCGGATCGGCGCCTTCGTCGAACTGCACGTCGAGCAGGGCCGGGCGCTGGACCTGTCCGGCGACCGCGTCGGCATCGCCAGTGCCATCTGGCCGCACGGGCGCTGGCGGTTCGACTTCCGGGGCGAGGCCAACCACGCCGGCACGACCCGTCTCGTCGACCGGCGCGACCCCATGCTGTCGTACGCCGAGACCGTGCTCGCCGCCCGCCGGGAGGCCGAACTCGCCGGTGCCGTCGCCACCTTCGGCAAGATCGCCGTCGAGCCGAACGGCGTCAACGCCATCCCCTCGCTCGTGCGCGGCTGGCTCGACTCCCGCGCCGAGGACCAGGAGCGGCTGGACGCCGTGGTCGGCGGGATCGAGAACGCCGCCCGCGAGTACGCCGCGGCACACGGCATCGACCTCGACGTCGTCCGGGAGTCCTTCACGCCCGTCGTCGAGTTCGACCACGCCCTGCGCGACGAACTGGCCCGCATCCTCGGCAAGGACACCGACATCACGGTCCCCGTCCTGGGTACCGGTGCCGGACACGACGCCGGAATCCTCTCCGGGAGCATCCCGACCGCCATGCTGTTCGTGCGCAACCCCACGGGTGTCTCGCACTCCCCGGCCGAGTTCGCCGCCGAGGACGACTGCGTGGCCGGGGTGCTCGCACTCGCCGACGTACTGGAAGGGCTGGTCTGCAGGTGACGCACCCCCACACGCGGACGTACTGGCTGGAGCACGCCTGGCTCGACACCCACGTCGAGCCCGGAGTCGCCCTCGACGTGAGCGACGGCCGCATCACCGCCGTCCGCACCGACGTGCCCACCCCGCCCCCCGGCGCCGAGATCCTGCACGGACTGACGCTCCCGGGGCTGGCGAACGCCCACTCGCACGCCTTCCACCGCGCCCTGCGCTCCACCGTCCAGGTCGGCTCCGGCACCTTCTGGACCTGGCGCGAGGTCATGTACTCCTTCGCCGACAGGCTGACCCCGGACACCTACCACGCGCTCGCCCGCGCCGTGTACGCCGAGATGGCACTCGCGGGCGTCACCTCCGTCGGGGAGTTCCACTACGTCCACCACGCACGCGGCGGCACCCCCTACGCCGACCCCAACGCCATGGGCGAGGCCCTCATCGCGGCCGCCGCCGACGCCGGCATCCGCATCACCCTCCTCGACACCCTCTACCTCTCCTCCGGCCTCTCGAACCGGCCCGGTGGGGAGCCGCCCAACACCCACCAGCTGCGCTTCTCCGACGGCAGCGCGGAGGCCTGGGCCGAACGCTGTTCAGTTCTCAAGGAACGGGATCACGCGCGGATCGGTGCGGCGATCCACTCCGTACGGGCCGTGCCCGCCGACCAGTTGGCGACCGTGGCGCAGTGGGCCGAGGAGCGGCGGGCCCCGCTCCATGTGCACCTGTCGGAGCAGACCGCCGAGAACGAGGCGTGCCTGGAAGTCCACGGGTGCACCCCGACCCAGCTCCTCGCCCTGCACGGCGTGCTCGGCCCGCGCACCACCGGCGTCCACAACACCCACCTCACCGCCGAGGACATCTCCCTCATCGGCGGCTCAGGCACCGGCACCTGCATGTGCCCGACGACCGAGCGGGACCTCGCGGACGGCATCGGACCGGCCGTCGCCCTGCAGAACGAGGGCTCCCCGCTCTGTCTCGGCTCCGACAGCCACGCCGTCATCGACCTGCTCGAAGAGGCACGCGCGATGGAGCTCAACGAGCGCCTGCGCACCCGCAGCCGAGGCCACTGGACCGCCGCCGCCCTGCTGCGCGCCGCCTCCGCCGACGGTCACGCCGCCCTCGGCTGGGACGAGGCGGGCAGGATCGAACAGGGCGCCCTCGCCGACCTCACCACGATCGCGCTCGACTCGGTCAGGACAGCCGGGCCGCTGCCCAGACTCGGCGCCGAGACCGCCGTATTCGCGGCGACCGCAGCGGACGTACGGCACACGATCGTGGGCGGCCGGCACGTCGTACGCGACGGCGCGCACGCGCTCGTACCGGATGTGCCGCAGGCCCTCGCGCAGGCTGTCGAAGACCTGCGCGGCTGACCACCGTCCCCCGCCCGGCCACCCACGAGGACACCATGAGCAGCACCGTCATCACCAACATCGCCACGCTGGTCACCAACGACCCCTCCCTCGGTGACGGCTCCCCCCTCGGCCTGATCCAGGACGCGGCGCTCGTCATCGACGGCGACCGCATCGCGTGGACCGGTGAATCAAGCAAAGCACCCGCCACTGACAACCGGGTCGACGTCGGCGGCCGTGCGGTCCTCCCCGGCTTCGTCGACTCGCACTCCCACCTGGTCTTCGCGGGTGACCGGACACAGGAGTTCAACGCCCGGATGTCCGGGCGCTCGTACAGCGCGGGCGGCATCCGCACCACCGTCGCCGCCACCCGGGCCGCGAGCGACGAGGAGCTGGAGGCCAACCTCACCCGCTACCTCGCCGAGGCGCTCCGCCAGGGCACCACGACCTTCGAGACGAAGTCCGGCTACGGCCTGACCACGGAAGACGAATCCCGTGCCCTGCGCATCGCCGCCGCCCACACCGACGAGGTCACCTACCTCGGCGCCCACATCGTGTCCCCCGACTACGCCGACGACCCCGCCGGCTATGTCGCCCTGGTCACCGGCGAGATGCTCGACGCCTGTGCGCCGTACGCCCGTTGGATCGACGTCTTCTGCGAGAAGGGCGCCTTCGACGGCGACCAGGCCCGCGCGATCCTCACCGCCGGAAAGGCCAGGGGCCTGCACCCGCGCATCCACGCCAACCAGCTCTCCTACGGCCCCGGCGTCCAGCTGGCCGTGGAACTGGACGCGGCCAGCGCCGACCACTGCACCCACCTGACGGACGCGGACGTCGACGCCCTCGCGGGCAGCCGAACGGTCGCCACCCTCCTGCCCGGCGCCGAGTTCTCCACCCGCGCGGAGTGGCCGAACGCCCGCCGTCTCCTGGACGCGGGCGCCACCGTCGCCCTCTCCACCGACTGCAACCCCGGCTCGTCCTTCACCTCCTCCGTCCCCTTCTGCATCGCCCTCGCGGTGCGGGACATGGGCATGACCCCAAACGAGGCGGTCTGGTCGGCCACCGCGGGCGGCGCGCGGGCCCTGCGCCGGGACGACATCGGCCGCCTGAGCCCGGGCGCCCGCGCGGACCTCATCACCCTCGATGCCCCGAGCCACGTACACCTCGCCTACCGGCCGGGTGTGCCGCTGGTCACCGGTGTGTGGCGCCGGGGCGTTCAGGAGGTCTGACCGGGCTTCCCCGGTCAGGAGGCCCCCGCCCGCCAGCGCTGCTCGGCGCCCCCGTCCAGCGGTCGCAGCGACAGCCCGTCGCCCCCGTACGGAGTCAGCGCCGTCTCGATGGCGATGGCGGGCCGGATCACACCGTCGGCATCCACCATGAACATGAGGTTCTGGCCGTTGCTGCTGTACACCGAGTCGCACTCCCAGATACCCACGCCCCTGTCCACATCACCCCGGCTGTCCAGGCAGAAGTCCGGGTCGGCGGACGACTGCACCAGTCCGCGCGCGGAGTCGACGCGCCAGCGCTGGGTGCGGGACGAGGAGCAGGGGGCCGTGATGACGTCCGTGCCCTTCTCGAAGTCGCCGTCGCGGACGTCCAGGCACCGGCCGGTGGCGACGTTCACGATCTGCGCGAACGCACCGTTCGGGGCATGAGTGGGGGAGCGGGAGGGTTTCGGAGACTTCGGAGGCGACTTCGAGGGCCGCTTGGCGGGGGAGGAACTCTGCGTCGGTGACGGCGACTTGCTCTTCGCCGACGGTGACGGTGACGGCGAAGGGACGGCGGAGACCGTCGCCGTCACCGTGACCTGCGTCGGAATCGTCGGCGTACCCACCGCGCCCGCCGCCTCCTGGGACGGCGAGGACGGTGAAGAGGCCTGGGAGAGCAGGAAGACGATCAGGGGCGCCAGGGCCACGCCGACGGCGATCGAGGTCAGCAGCAGGCGCCGGGACGGAGGCCAGGGTGAGACGTTCGCGCGAGCCTTGGGGTGCGGTGCCTCGGGTGTCGTGACATACGCCCTGCCCGCCCAGGGCAGCAGGCCCTCGGCCAGTGCGGTGCGCGGCGCGTCGCGCAGGGCCGACAGTTCCTCGTAGGCCGTCGTGCAGTGGGCGCAGTGCACCATGTGGGCTCGCAGGTCGGCGCTGGTGCGCGGGCTGTCGGGCCGCACCGACTCCTCGATGAGCCGGCCGAAGTTGCCGCAGCGCGGATCGGCCGAGGCGGCCAGACGGGAGCGCAGACACGCCTGCCCCATGGCCTGGAGGGCGGAGACGGTCTCGTGGCCCACGTCCTCGCGGGTCAGGCCCAGGAAGGCGGCCGTCCTGTCCTCCGGCTCCTGCTCCACGATGCCGTACCAGACGAGGCCCTGGGCGCGGGAGGGAAGGGACCGGAAGGCGGTGAGCATGGGCGGTACGGGGACCTCGGAGCCCGCCGTGGTCAGGAGGAGCAGCAGGCCCGGATCGAGACCGCCGGCCCGCTCGTCGGGCGCCCAGGAGGCCGCCAGGTGCCCGGTCAGCAGCAGGAGGTGAAGACGGAGCGGGACCAGGGGTTCGGTGCCGCGTGCCGTCTGCCGGGCCGCCAGGGTGAACGCCTGCGCGGCCAGGTCCCGTGCGGCGGACTCGCTCGCCGTGCACAGCCGGGCGTAGGCGAGGACCGACGGCTGGTGGCGGGAGCGGAGTTCCTGCAGGGCCGGATAGAGGGTAGGGGTGCTGGTGCGAAGCAGTTCGGTCAGCCGCGCGTCGGACGCGCCCGCAAGCGCCCCGGTCTCGGGGACACCCCCGGACCCCCGGCCGCCCCCGGTCTCGACTCCGTCGTCGGTCCCGTCGGCCCGAGCCATCCGCCCGCCTCCTTGCACCCTTGCCGCCCGCCGGGATATTGACCTACCGGCGGGTATGGGGGCCCATAGTGATGGATGGAAACCTCTGGGGAAAGAGTTTCTGTGGGTAACCCAGGGAACGCCTGAGCGCGGCCCGCCCGGCAACCGGACGGACCGCGCTCGGAAAGAGGCGTCACAAGGGAGTGTTCACAGGGAGGTCCCACAAGGAGACCGTCACTCCTCGAGTGTCAGGCCCTTGCGCAACCGCACCAGCGTCCGCGACAGCAGCCGCGACACATGCATCTGTGAGATGCCGAGCTCTTCGCCTATCTCGGACTGGGTCAGGCCCGCGACGAAACGCAGGGAGAGGATCTGCCGGTCCCGGGGCGGGAGTTCGGCGATCAGCGGTTTCAACGACTCGACGTACTCGATGCCTTCGAGTCCGTGGTCCTCGTACCCGATCCGGTCCGCGAGCGCGCCCTCGGCGTCGTCCTCCTCGGGCTGGGCGTCCAGCGAGGAGGCGGTGTACGCGTTCGACGCCGCCATGCCCTCGACGACCTCGTCCTTCGTCAGCTCAAGGCGCTCCGCGAGCTCGGCCACCGTCGGCGCCCGGTCGAGCTTCTGGGCCAGCTCGTCGCCGGCCTTGGCCAGGTCGAGCCGGAGCTCCTGCAGCCTGCGCGGTACGCGCACGGACCACGAGGTGTCGCGGAAGAAGCGCTTGATCTCACCGACGATGGTCGGCATGGCGAACGTGGGGAACTCGACGCCCCGTGCCAGTTCGAACCGGTCGATCGCCTTGATCAGGCCGATCGTGCCGACCTGGATGATGTCCTCCATCGGCTCGCTCCGTGAGCGGAAGCGGGAGGCGGCGAACTTGACCAGCGCGAGGTTGAGCTCGACGAGGGTGTTACGGACGTACGAGTATTCGTGCGTGCCTTCCTCAAGGGACTCAAGGCGCTCGAAGAGGGTCTTGGAGAGCGCTCTTGCGTCTACCGGTCCCACTTCGTCGTACGGGGGGATCTCCGGAAGGCCTGCCAGCCCGGGGAGCCCGGCAAGCGTGTCTGGGTCGTTGCTCTCGATGGGATCCAGATGTTCCGGAGGGGATGCCGACGTCGCCTCCTGGGTATGCGATGCGTCGAGCCGGGGTGACATGATGTCCTCCATCGTTCTCGGCATATGGCTGCCGAAGCCAGTGCGTGCACTGCGGTGTGCGGCGCCTCCAAAGCCGGCCGTGTCGGTTTACGTATCCCTACTAGCCCTACCCGCTTTCCCGCGCTCGCCGCAAGTGCGTTCTGTGGGGATATGTCCGTTTACGTGCGGTTGTTCGGGTGTCGGAGAGTGTGAGGAAGGCGTAGTGTTCGAGGGCGTGAGTCAGCAGCCACGACGTCGGGAGAAAGACGGCATGGACCGTGGGACGGTCGGCAGCGCACAGTCTGGCCGGCTACTGGTGGAGGTCAGGGAAGAGGGCTCCAGCGCCGTCGTGACGCCGGTGGGTGAGTTGGATCACCACACCGCCGATCTGTTGCGTGAGCCACTCGAGGAATGCCTCGCCAAGGGTTTCAGCCGGCTGGTGGTGGACTGCTCGCGGCTGGAGTTCTGCGACTCCACCGGACTCAATGTGCTGCTCGGCGCGCGCCTCAAGGCGGAGGCCGCAGGGGGCGGGGTGCATCTCGCGGGGATGCAGCCCGTGGTGGCGCGCGTCTTCGAGATCACCGGGGCGGAAGCGGTCTTCACCGTCCATGACACGCTTGAGGCGGCCCTGGCCGATGAAGCCGGCTGAGGCCGGCTGATCCCGGCCGCCGTGCCCGACGCTGTGTCCTGCCCCATTCACCCCTGTGTGACCGGCACTTTTGGGGCGCCACGCGTTCCGGGCCGAATAGGGGGGTGTTCTGCCGGTTCGGTCGGGCAGGAGACATCCTGTCGGCAGGGAATCCTGAACATGTCGGCAGCAACATGTCGGCGGCACAGCGACGGATCCACCGTCGAGGTACGTACTGACTTTTGAATCGTGAACTGGTGAATCGGTGAATCGGTGAGGTGAAGCGCTGATGAGCACCACCCGGCCTTACTCGCCGGGCGACCGCGGCCCGGAGCCGAGCGGCGCTTCCGGGGCGTCCGAGGGCGACGAGGCCTCGTCGTCGGCTGCGCCCGCGTCGTCCGCGGGCGGCGGCCAGGTCCGCAGGCTGAACTTCGACGGCGAGAGCGGCGTCGTGCCGCTCGCCCGCGACTTCACCCGCCAGGCGCTGTACGCGTGGGGTTGGCTGCCGGCCGCCACGGCCGACCAGCGGGCCGCCGCCGAGGACGTGCTGCTCGTCGTCTCCGAGCTGGTCACCAACGCCTGTCTGCACGCCGAGGGCCCGGACGAGCTGTGGATCGCCTGCGACAACAAGGTGATCCGCATCGAGGTCTCGGACAGGGGCCCGGGCCAGCCGGCCCCCCGCACCCCGCACCGCGCGGGCCGCCCCGGCGGGCACGGCATGTTCATCGTGCAGCGGCTCTGTCTGGACTGGGGCGTCGCACGGACGCCGGGAGTGGCGGGCAAGACCGTGTGGGCGGAACTGGGTGCCCCGGCGTAATTCGTTTCCGCCGGCCGGGCGTGCTCTCTACGCTCGTGGCAACGCGCTGACGGAGACAAGTACCCGAGACCGACGCGAGCCGAGAGAGCCGCCTGCAGGTGTGACGGCGGCCTCGCGTCCCGAGGCGAATCCACTCCCGAGTGCGGGGAGGAAATGCCCCGCCGGCCGGCCCCCGTCACCGGGCCCGAACGAGACCGTCGTACGGCGGTGAAGGCGTGGTGGCACCGCGAGCACCCTCTCGCCCACGCCCCGAGGGACCATCCCCGGGGCGGCGCGTGCCGCTCCGGCAGAACCGGACGGAGCGCGCACCATGCTCGACGTCACCCTCATCCGACAGCACCCCGACACCGTCCGCGACGCCCTGCGCAAGCGCGCCGTGGACGCCGACATCCCGGCCTTCCTCGCCCTGGACGCCGACTTCCGCGAGGCCCGGACGGCCGTGGAGCGGCTGCGCGGCGAGCGCCGGCGCATCTCGGCGGACATCGCCGTACGACGACGGGCCGGCGAGGCCGCCGAGGAGCTCCGGGCCGCGGCCGGGACCCTGGCCGACCGGCTGGCGGAGGCCGAGGCCGGGCTCGACCGGCTCGCACGGCAGCACCAGGACTTCCTCGACGCCCTGCCCAACCTCCCGGACGACGACGTCGTCGCGGGCGGCAAGGAGAACAACCGGGTCGTACGGACGGCCGGCGCCCTGCCCGCCTTCGACTTCGCCGCAAAGGACCATGTCCAGCTCGCCGAGGACCTCGGCCTGGTCGACTACAAGCGGGGCGCGGCCCTCGCCGGGAACGGCTACTGGGTCTACCGCGGCGAGGGCGCCGCCCTGGAGTGGGCGCTGCTCAACCACTTCCTCGACACCCACCGCCGGGCGGGCTACGAGTTCGTGCTGCCGCCGCACCTGCTCACCCACGAGGCGGGCTATACGGCCGGACAGTTCCCGAAGTTCGCCGACGAGGTCTTCCGCGTGGACGATCACTTCCTCCTCCCCACCGCCGAGACCGCCCTGGTCAACCTGCACCGCGGCGAGACCCTCGACGAGCGGGAGCTGCCGCTCAAGTACGTCGCCTACACGCCCTGTTACCGCAAGGAGAGCGGCGGCCACCGCACCGCGGAGCGGGGCACCCTGCGCGGCCACCAGTTCAACAAGGTCGAGCTTTTCCAGTACACGCGCCCCGAGGACTCGGACGCCGCCCAGCTCGAACTGCTGGCCCGCGCCGAGGAGTTGGTCGCCGGACTCGGCCTGCACCACCGCTTCACCAAACTCGCGGCCGGGGACACCAGCCCCGCCCAGGCCAAGACGTACGACGTGGAGGTCTGGCTGCCGAGCCTGGGTGCGTACGCCGAGGTCAGCTCGGTGTCGAACGCCCGCGACTACCAGGCGCGGCGCGGGGCCATGCTCCCCCATTCTCGGCTTCGCTCGAACGGGGGGACCCCCATCGCCCGGTCGGCGGCGGCAGACCGGTCCATGTCCACACCCTCAACGCCTCGGGCCTCGCCACCAGCCGCCTGCTGCCCGCGCTCCTGGAACAGCACCAGCGGGCGGACGGCACGGTGGCCGTGCCGGAGGTGCTGCGGCGGTGGGGTGTGCCGGACGTCCTGCGAGCGCACCAGCTCGGGGTTACCCACGGTCACTCCCTCCACTCGAACCCCCTCCCGTGCGCGCCGGATCCCCACAACTCCGGCGCGCATCTTCTCTTCCCTCCTCAAGACGCCGGGCGTACCTTGACGGCCGAATCTGATGTGCCGTCAGGAAATGGCAGAGGAACCCGAGGATCTCGAAGAGGGAGCGGAACCGTGTCGTACCGGAATCGAACCGCCGCGCTCGCGTCCGCCGCGGCCCTGGCCGGCTCTGCGGTGCTGCTCGCCGCCCCCGCAGCCGAGGCCGATGTCGTCGACGTCAACTACCAGTGCAAGACGCCGATCGGCAACAAGAGCGCCGTCTCGCCCATCGACATCAAGGGCGTCAAGAGCGGCAGCGGCTACAGGCTCACCATGTCGTGGCAGAAGGGCGTCTCCTCCAGCCCCGTCGAACTGGGCAAGGGCGCGATGAACCCGAGCGCCACCATCAAGCTGGGCGGCGCCGACAGCGGCACGGTGTCCGTCTCCGGACCCGCCAACCAGGCCGCGATCCCCGCCAACACCCCCATCAAGATCAACGACTTGACGGGCACGTACACGCCGAAGAAGAACGGCAAGGTCACCTTCACCCCGGGCATCCTCACCATCAAGGCGCTCGGTACGACGACCACGTGCACGCCGTCGAACAACCCGGGGCCGGCGCTGAGCCTCGATGTGACGGCGGCGGGTGGCTCCGGCGGGACCAGCCAGAGCGGTGCGGATTCCGGGGGCTCCCTTCCGCAGACCGGGCCCGACGACTCCGCGATCGCGCTGGGCACGCTCGGCGGCACGGTGCTCCTGGCCGGAGCGGCGGGGGCGTTGTGGATCACGCGGAGGAATCAGGTGGCCCGGCGGTAGGGGTTTGTCGGCTGTGCCGCGTTGGGCCGTCTGTTGTGTGCGGCTTCATCGTGGCTGGTCGCGCCCACGCGGCGGAGCCGCACATGTCACAGCCCCGCGCCCCTTTGGGGCGCTGCCGAACCGTCGCGGACTTCGCTCGCCCTGCCGAGACCTCTGCCGTACGACCGCTGGAGCCGCCGGATGTCGACCGCTGCACGTGTCCTGCTCGTGTCCCTGCTGCTGGTCATGAGTACTGCCCCGGCGGCCTCGGCCGCCGACGGCTGGGCGCTCGTGCCCTCCGGGGGGTCGCGGCCCTCCGTCTATGCCGAAGGTGCGCCCGGGGCGGTTCTGCAGGACGCGGTGTCCGTGGTCAATCGGAGTGGGCGGGCCGTCACGGTGCGGCTGAGTGGCAGTGGTGTCCCGGTCACCTTTGCCGCCGACCGGGTGCGGGTGCCCGCCCGTACTCGCGCCGACGTGCCGTTCACGGTGAGTGCGCGGGCCGACCGCAGCGGCGAGATCGTCGCCCGTGACCAGGACGGCCGCCGGGCCGCGGTTCCGGTCCGGCTGCGGGTGGGCGGACCGGCTCTGTCCGCGCTGACCGTCGAGCACGTCGCCGTGCGCGGTGACCGCATCACGTACGACCTGGTCAATCGTGGCACCACGGTCCTCGTACCGAGCCTCGCCGTGCACGCCGACGGCGTCTTCGGGCCGGTCCTCGACCGCGCCCCGCGCACCCTGCCCGTCCGCCTGCGCCCCGGCCACCGCCTGAGCCTCGCCGAACCCTGGCCCGGCCGCCCCGCCCTGGAATCGGTCGACGTCCGGCTGACCGTGACGGCGGCGGGCGGCGCTCACGACTCGGCCGGCGCGGCGGCGCGGTTCGTGCCGTGGGGAGCGGTGACGGGGATCGCGGGTGCGGTGGCGGCAGTGGGCGCGCCGCTTCTCGTACGAGGCCTACGACGTCGCAGGCGTCGTACGGCCGACGGCGAGGCGCTCGAACCCCCGCGTACGGAAGTCGAGTTGACGGGAGCGCTGACGTGAACGGCAAGCTGCGGATCACGGCGCTGGTGGCGGTGCTCGCGCTGCTCCTGCTGCCCCTGGCGGGCACGGCTGCGGCGGACGGTCCGGCCGTCAGGCTCTCCAAGTCCCAGGCCGGTACCGGCGGTTCGATCACCGTCAGCGGCAGTGGCTGGCGTGCGCACGCGCTGCTGATGATGCTGATCTGCGGACAGTCGACGCCGTCCCGTGGGGTGACCGGCGGCACCAACTCCTGCGCCAACTCGGACGGAAGGGCCGTCACCACCGACGCCAAGGGCTCCTTCAGCAAGAAGCTGCCGGTCGCGGAGCCGCCGGTGCCGTGCCCGTGCGTGGTGCACGTGGCGACGGTCGAGGGTGCGAAGGCGCAGGCGGACGCGGTCTTCCAGGTGGCCGGGCACGCCGTCGAACCGCTGCCGGCCGAGCCGTCCGGCGGGCGTCTGTCGGTCCTCACGGACACCCGGCTCGACGGGTCGAGCGGCCTGCTCACCTGGTTCGGCGCACCGCCCTCACGCACCCTCGTCTTCACCGTCGGCAACGCCGGCACCACCGCGATCAAGGACCCGGTCTTCCAACTCGGCACCTCTCATGGCGTGTTCGCCCCGCAGTGGGAGGACCAGGAGTGGCGCGGGACCATCGCACCCGGCAAGAAGGCGCAGATCAAGCTCCCGGTCGAGCTGACGGCGGGAGCGCACGGCGACTACACCGTCTCCCTCAAGTACGGCGGCAAGGTCCTCGCCGAGCAGCCCTGGGGCGTGGGCCGCCCGTGGGGCGTGACCCTGTTCTGGCTCCTGGTCTGCGTGGTCGTGCCGGCCGCGGTGTTCCGCGCGGGGATGGCGGTCGTGGACCGGGTACGGCCGCGCCGCGCGGGCGGCCTGCGGCACCGGGGCCTCCGCCTGCCCGAACTGGCCCTGCACATGCCGAAGTTCACCGCCAAGGCGGCTACTCAGGAGCCCCCCTCGAACTCGACCCTGCCGTGGTTCACCCCGGACTCCGATCCGGGCACGGCCGGTCGGCTCTCCGCACCGCACCAGGACGGCAGCCCGACGAGTCCTACGACTCCCACCAGGAAGGGACCCCCGTGAGAAAGCGCAGGAGAGTCACACCGGTCGGCAGCGGGAGAGCGGGTGCGGCGGGCGCCGCCCTGGTACTGGGTTCGGCAGGCATCCTGCTGGGCCTGGCCGCCGGGCCCGCGCAGGCCGCTCAGGTGTCGTTCGCGACGCACTGCGTGCCGCCCGCGGGCATCACCCCCGTCGACGGCACCACGAAGGTCGAGATCACCGCGCCGGCCACGGCGAAGGTGGGCGACACGGTGGACGTCGTATGGAAGTTCGTCCAGGCCGCCTCGAAGAACCCGGACATCATCGACCTTCCCGCCAACTCGGTCCAGCCGTCCGGGGTGCTGAAGGCGGCCGGCGCGCAGGCCGCCGACATCGCGATGCAGGGCACGCGCACGAACCCGGCCATCCCCAAGGGCGGCGCCATGGTGCTGTCCGACATGAAGGGCACGCTGAAGCTGACGGCGCCGGGCGAGGTGACGCTGACCCCGGACGCGTACACCGTCAACGCCATGTCGACGGACACCAAGTGCACGCCGAAGGAGACGGTGCAGAAGGCGGCGACGATCGAGGTGTCGCCGGGCGGCGGAAGCTCGTCGAGCACGACACCGGAGCCGACGGACTCGGCCTCCCAGTCGTCCTCACCGTCCGCGTCGGCCTCCGCCAGTGACGGCACCGGCAGCGACCAGACCGACTTCACCGGCAAGGAGGTCGAGATCCCGTACACCTGTCAGTCGCCCATCGGTGAGAAGAAGGCGACCTCGCCCATCCAGATCAACGCCAAGAAGAACGGCGGGAGTTTCGGCCTCACCGTGCAGTTCAAGAAGTCCGTGATGGACAGCCCGGCCGACATCCCCAAGGGCTCGGTGAAGCCGTCGATGGAGGTGGCCCTGGGTGGCGCGGACAAGGGCACGGTGCACGTCGAGGGCCCGACGAACTCCAAGGACATCAAGTCCGGCGAGCCCATCGAGATCCCCGACCTGACGGGCACCTACAAGCCGGGCGCGGACGGCAGGTCGACCCTGTCCCCGGGCGTCCTCACGATCAACGCCCTGGGCACGACGACCACCTGCAAGCCCGACAGGACGGAGGTCTCCCTGACCCTGGACACCACACAGCAGGCGAGCGGCGCGTCGGGCGGTTCGTCGACCTCGGGCGGTTCGTCGTCCGGCGGATCGTCGAGCGGCGGCTTGGCCGAGACGGGTTCCAGCGACCACGGCGCCCTGAAGGCCCTGGGCCTGGTGGCGGGCACGGTGGTGTTGCTGGGCGGCGCGGTGTTCACGTTCATGCCGCGGCGAAACCCCCGCTGACCTGCCCTTCCATGCTTCCTCAACTCTTGCTCAGATCTGCTGCATGAGTTTGCTCCCAAGGCCGGAGGTCCTTTAGCGTCCTCTCCGTTCGCGTAAGCAAGCACGAGAAATTGTTTGCGCATTGAACAACGTGGCAGGTGAAAGACCTATTGCCCACCACGTTGTGAGGCAAGTGAAAGAGGAAGCAAATGACCTGGGGGAAGAAGACGGCGGGCGCCGCGCTCGCCGCCGTTCTCATGGCGACGGGGACCGGCCTGGCCACGGCGGGCACCGCGGAGGCGGCCGGAGCCAAGTACAAGTGCACCTCAGTGGTGCACCTCGACCTCGGCCGGCCGAAGGCCACGTCGTCGTGCAAGAAGTCCGCTTCGGGCAAGACCGTGCACAAGCACCGGGTCAAGCTCGTCTGCGACGTGGTCCGTGGCACGGGCACCGGCGCCGAGCACACCATCCCGTGGTACCTGTGGGGTCCCTGGAAGAAGCCCGGTGAGAAGTCGACGGTGATGTGCGGGTTCCGCAGCTTCACCCGGTCCTGGTCGGTCGAGACGAAGTGACCGACGGACCAAATCGCTGAAGGCCGCCGCACATCGTGTGCGGCGGCCTTCAGCCGTTTGTACGGCGGTGCGTCAGTGCACGTCGCCCATCAGCGCCTTGACCTTCCGGCGGTACATCCACACCGCAAAGCCGGCGAAGGCCGCGAGGGCCGCCTCCCCGAACACGGCTCCCGTGCCGCCGAGGTCGACTCCGGCGATGGCCGGGTTGGACAGCAGGCCGGTGATGGAGTCGCCCGCGGTGACCGCGAGGAACCACACGCCCATCATCTGGCTGGCGTACTTGGCCGGAGCCATCTTCGTCGTCACCGACAGACCCACCGGCGACAGGCACAGCTCACCCACGGTCTGGATGAAGTAGATGCCCACCAGCCACATCGGGCTGACCGCGGTGCCGTTCGCCGCCATGGCCAGCGGGATCAGGAAGAAGAAGAACGAGACGCCGATCAGGACCAGACCCATCGAGAACTTCACGATGGTGCTGGGCTCCTGGCCCTTGCGGTTCAGCCACACCCAGACCCAGGCGAAGACCGGGGCCAGCGCCATGATGAACAGCGGGTTCAGCGACTGGTACCAGGAGGTCGGGAAGTCGAAGCCGAGCATCGAGTGGGCGGCCTTGCCCTCGCCGAACGCCTGGACGGTGGACGCGCCCTGGTCGTAGATCATCCAGAACACGGCGGCCGCGACGAAGAACCAGATGTAGCCGGTCATCTTCGACTGCTCGGTGGCGTTGAGCTCCTTGTCCCGCTTGATGCGCAGCAGCACACCGGCCGGGATGACCAGACCGATGACGGTGAGCGGGATCATCGCCCAGTTCAGGGTGAAGTGGCCGGTGAACCCGACGACGCCGTAGAAGACGGTCGCGGCGATCAGCCAGAGCAGGCCCTTGCGCAGCCAGGCAGCGCGCTCCTCGGCCGCCAGGGGCTTGGGGACGACGCTGCTCTTCGGGCTCAGGTTGCGGGTGCCGAGCAGGAACGCGGCCAGGCCGATCGCCATGCCGACCGCGGCCATGCCGAAGCCCAGGTGCCAGCTGACCTCCTGGCCGACGGTGCCGATGGCCAACGGGGCGAAGAACGCACCGGCGTTGATGCCCATGTAGAAGATCGTGAAGCCGCCGTCACGGCGCGGGTCGTCCGGGCCGTCGTAGAGATGGCCCACCATCGTGGAGATGTTGGCCTTGAGCAGACCCGAGCCGGCCGCGACCAGCGCCAGACCCGCGAAGAACGGGGCCTGACCGCCGGGCAGCGCCAGCGTGATGTGGCCGGCCATGATCGTGACGGCCGCGATGGTCACTGTCTTGCGCGGGCCCCAGACGCGGTCGCCGAGCCAGCCGCCGGGCATGGCGAGCAGGTACACCATCGCCGAGTAGACGGAGACGATCACCGTGGTGGTGGCCACGTCCATAGCGAGGCCGCCGCCCATGCTCCCCTTGCCGGCACCGGGGCCGCCGGAGAGGAGGTAGACGGTGAGCAGGGCCTTCATGCCGTAGTAGGAGAATCGCTCCCACATCTCGGTCATGAAGAGAGTGGCCAGTCCGCGGGGGTGGCCGAAGAAGGTCTTCTCGGAGCCGGGGGTGTCCGGGCGGACCGAGTCCTTCGTCAGGCTGGACGCCATGGTCGTTCCTTGCTGTGCTGGTGGGGGTTTACCGCACACAAAAGAGACCTTCGGCGTCAAATGCTTGCCAAAGGTCCCCGCAGTGCTACAGGCGTTGTTTCACCATACGGCAGGACACTGCCGGATATGGAAGGACTTGAGACGCGGATCACAGGTGGAGGTGGAACCATACACACCTTTTCCAAGGTCTCTTCGGGGATCGCACCGCACAGACACAGGTTCGCCCCGCAGCCTCCAAAGGTAAGAATCATGGGTGCCGATCACACCACAGCACCTGTCAAGAGCGGACTACCATCACCTCATGACCCGTGTACTGCTCGCCGAGGACGACGCGTCCATCTCGGAGCCGCTGGCCCGTGCCCTGCGCCGGGAAGGTTACGAGGTCGAGGTGCGCGAGGACGGACCCACCGCGCTCGACGCCGGAAACGCCGGCGGCATCGACCTGGTCGTGCTGGACCTCGGTCTGCCCGGCATGGACGGCCTCGAGGTCGCCCGCCGGCTGCGGGCCGAAGGCCACACCGTGCCGATCCTCATCCTGACCGCGCGTGCCGACGAGGTGGACACCGTCGTCGGTCTCGACGCCGGCGCCGACGACTACGTCACCAAGCCCTTCCGGCTCGCCGAACTGCTCGCCCGTGTCCGGGCCCTGCTGCGGCGCGGTGCGGCCGAGCCGGCGCAGCCGCCCGCCACGCACGGCGTGCGGATCGACGTCGAGTCGCACCGGGCGTGGATGGGCGACGAGGAACTCCAGCTCACCGCCAAGGAGTTCGACCTGCTGCGGGTACTGGTGCGGGACGCCGGCCGCGTGGTGACCCGAGACCAGTTGATGCGCGAGGTCTGGGACACGACGTGGTGGTCGTCGACCAAGACGCTCGACATGCACATCTCGTGGCTGCGTAAGAAGTTGGGCGACGACGCGGCGAACCCGCGGTACATCGCCACCGTGCGGGGTGTGGGTTTCCGGTTCGAGAAGAGTTAGGCGGCTACGCGCGTTGCGCCGGGGCGGCTTTGGCGTTGCCCCGGCCCGGCGTTTTCAGGCGCCCACAGGCACACTGGTCGTCGTAAACCGTTGCCCGGAGGGCCCCCGTGCGTCGTCGTCTCATCCAGTCCACGCTTGCCGTCGTGCTCGTGGTCATCGCCGTCTTCGGTGTGTCTCTCGTCATTGTCGAGACGCGGACCATCAGCAACAGCGCCCAGGAGCGGGTGAGCTCCGAGGCGCAGCGGCTGGCCAGCATCGTGGACAGCCGGCTCATCGGGGCCGGGGCCGTCAGCGCGGAGGTGCTGAAGGGGCAGGTCACGGGGGAGCGGTACGCCGTGATCGAGATCCCGGGGCAGTCGGCCATCGCGGTCGGGACCAAGCCCGAGGGTGAGGTCATCCGCGGGCGGGCGACGGGCGAGGAGGGCGAGCGGGTCGTCGTCGAGGAGCCGCGTTCGACCGTGAGCCGGGAGGTCGGCCGGACGCTGCTGATCATCGGGCTGGTCGCGCTGCTCGCCGTGGTGGCCGCCGTACTGCTGGCGATCCGGCAGGCCAACCGGCTCGCCTCCCCGCTCACCGACCTCGCGGAGACCGCCGAGCGGCTGGGCTCCGGCGACCCGCGGCCCCGCCACAAGCGGTACGGCGTTCCCGAGCTGGACCGGGTGGCGGACGTCCTCGACTCCTCCGCCGAGCGCATCGGCCGTATGCTCACCGCCGAGCGGCGCCTGGCCGCCGACGCCTCCCACCAGCTGCGTACGCCGCTGACCGCGCTGTCGATGCGGCTGGAGGAGATCACCCTCACCGACGACCCGGACACGGTGAAGGAGGAGGCCAACGTCGCCCTCACCCAGGTCGAGCGGCTGACGGACGTGGTGGAGCGGCTGCTGACCAACGCGCGCGATCCCCGCACCGGCAGCGCCGTCTCCTTCGACCTCGACGAGGTCATCCAGCAGCAGCTCGCCGAGTGGCGGCCCGCCTACCGCCAGACGGGGCGGGCGATCGTGAGCTCCGGCAAGCGGCATCTTCAGGCGGTCGGCACGCCGGGCGCGGTCGCGCAGGTTCTGGCGGCGCTGATCGAGAACTCGCTGATGCACGGCGGGGGCACGGTGGCGCTGCGGACCCGGGTGACCGGCAACCAGGCGGTCGTGGAGGTCACCGACGAGGGGCCGGGCGTGCCCGCCGACCTCGGTGCGCGGATCTTCGAGCGCACGATCAGCGGACGGAACTCGACGGGCATCGGGCTGGCGGTGGCGCGGGACCTGGCGGAGGCGGACGGCGGCCGTCTGGAGATGCTGCAGACTCAGCCGCCGGTGTTCGGCCTGTTCCTGTCGCGTACGCCGCTGAAGCGGCCGCCGGCGGAGGACGAGGAACCGATGGTCCGCTGAGCGCTCTGCGCTCCGCTGGGGGGTGCCCAAACGCTCCGCCAGGGAGTTCCGCGATGTGCCGTCTGTCGTCTGCGGCGCCATCGTGGCTGGTCGTGCCCGCGCGGCGGAGCCGCACATGTCACAGCCCCGCGCCCCTTTGGGGCGCTCAGCTGACGCGTGCCTCGGGCTTCGGGCGGTCGGCCTCGGCGGCCTGGGCCTCCAGGAACGATTCGGCGCTTGCGACGGCCTCGTGGGCGGGCAGTGCCTTGAACACCCACGTGCGGTACGACCAGAACCGGAACAGCGTGCCGAGCCCGATGCCGACGACCTTGAAGATGTTGCGCTGCAGCGAGCTCTCCCAGCCGAAGCCGTAGATGGCCGCGTACAGGATGCCGTTCTCGATCACCAGGCCGACCGCGCTGAAGGCCAGGAAGAGCGAGAGCTCCTTGGTCCGGGCGCTCTTGTCGCGGTCACGGTAGGTGAAGTAGCGGAAGCCCAGGTAGTTGACGCCGATCGCGACCACGGTGGCGATCACGTTGGCGCGTACGGCCTGCAGGCTCGTGAGGTGCCAGAGCAGATTGGAGACTCCGAAGTTCACGACGGTGCCCAGGGCACCCACCGCACCGAACTTGGCAACCTCGTGTGCGAGCCTTCGCAGCCCGCCGGAACCATGTCCCATGGCCGTGCAGGCCCCCATTCGGTCGGTTTCGTCAACTCAGCCATGCTAACCACCCCCCTTCTCAAACGCCCGTGGTTGTGTTCACAGGTCGGATAGAGGTCGGGAAGAGGACCGGAAAAGCCCGGAAAGGCGGGGGTAAGAGGCCCCGGAAACGGCCGGAAACCGGCCAGGGTGGCGCGGCCGATACCCTAGGGGCGTGACGTTCCCGGTAGTCGGCATGGTCGGCGGAGGCCAGCTCGCTCGTATGACACACGAGGCAGGCATCCCGCTCGGCATCAGGTTCAAGCTCCTCAGTGACACCCCTCAGGACTCCGCGGCGCAGGTCGTCGGCGATGTCGTCATCGGCGACTATCGCGACCTCGACACGCTGCGTGAGTTCGCGAGGGGCTGCGATGTGATCACTTTCGATCACGAACACGTACCCACCGAGCACCTCAGGGCGCTGGAGGCGGACGGCATCCCCGTGCGCCCCGGCCCCGATGCGCTCGTGCACGCCCAGGACAAGGGCGTGATGCGCGCGCGGCTCGACGCGATCGGGGTGCCGTGCCCGCGGCACCGGATCGTGAGCGACCCGGCCGACGTGGTGGCCTTCGCGGCGGAGGGCGACGGCTTCCCGGTCGTCCTCAAGACCGTCCGCGGCGGCTACGACGGCAAGGGCGTGTGGGTCGTCGAGTCCGCGGAGGAGGCTGCGGACCCGTTCCGCGCCGGCGTCCCGGTCCTCGCCGAGGAGAAGGTCGACTACGTACGGGAGCTGGCGGCGAACGTCGTGCGCTCCCCGCACGGCCAGGCGGTCGCGTACCCGGTCGTCGAGTCCCAGCAGGTGAACGGCGTGTGCGACACCGTGATCGCGCCCGCGCCCGACCTCGACGAGCCCCTCGCCCTGCAGGCGGAGGAGATGGCGCTGCGCATCGCCAAGGAACTGGACGTCGTCGGCCACCTCGCCGTCGAGCTGTTCCAGACCCGCGACGGCCGCATCCTCGTCAACGAGCTCGCGATGCGCCCGCACAACTCCGGCCACTGGACCCAGGACGGCGCGATCACCTCGCAGTTCGCCAACCACGTCCGCGCGGTCCTCGACCTCCCGCTCGGCGACCCGCGGCCGCGCACCAAGTGGACCGTGATGGTCAACGTCCTCGGCGGGGACTACCCGGACATGTACTCCGCGTATCTGCACTGCATGGCCCGCGATCCCCGGCTGAAGATCCACATGTACGGCAAGGACGTGAAGCCCGGCCGCAAGGTGGGCCACGTCAACACCTACGGCGACGACCTGGACGACGTCCTCGAGCGCGCACGTCACGCAGCCGGTTACCTGAGAGGCACGATCACCGAATGAGCGCCCTCCCGTCACCCGACCACCGCCCCTCAACGAGCGCTGACGCGCACCCCTTTGATTCCGGCCCGGTCGTGGGCATCGTCATGGGTTCGGACTCCGACTGGCCCGTCATGGAGGCCGCCGCCCAGGCCCTCGACGAGTTCGAGATCGACTACGAGGTCGACGTCGTCTCCGCGCACCGCATGCCGCGAGAGATGATCACGTACGGCGAGCAGGCCGCCGAGCGGGGGCTCAAGGTGATCATCGCGGGCGCCGGGGGCGCCGCCCACCTCCCCGGGATGCTGGCCTCCGTCACCCCGCTGCCGGTCATCGGCGTCCCGGTGCCGCTGAAGTACCTGGACGGCATGGACTCCCTCCTCTCGATCGTGCAGATGCCGGCCGGCGTGCCCGTCGCGACCGTGTCCGTCGCCGGCGCCCGCAACGCCGGCCTGCTCGCGGCCCGCATCCTGGCCACGCAGGACGACGAACTCCTCGGCCGCATGCGGGAGTTCCAGCAGGAACTGAACGACCAGGCCACCGAGAAGGGCAAGCGCCTGCGCACCAAGGTCGAGGGCTCGAACGGCTTCGGCTTCGGCTCGCGGAAGTGACGGCGATGACCTCCGCCTCGTCGTCGGCGGCCCGGGAGCTCCTGCGCGAGTTCCCGGTCGTCGACGGCCACAACGACCTGCCCTGGGCGCTGCGCAAGCAGGTCCGCTACGACCTCGACGCCCGCGACATCGCCGCACACCAGAACGCATATCTGCACACCGACATCCCGCGCCTGCGCGAGGGCGGCGTCGGTGCGCAGTACTGGTCGGTGTACGTCCCCTCGGACCTGCCGGACGCGGTGCCCGCGACGCTCGAACAGATCGACTGCGTACGGCAGTTGCTGGCGCGCTACCCCGCGGACCTGGCGCCCGCGCTGACGGCCGCCGACATGGAGAGGGCGCGCGGTGAGGGCCGTATCGCCTCCCTCATGGGAGCGGAGGGCGGCCACTCCATCGCCTGCTCGCTCGGCACGCTGCGCGGTCTGTACGGGCTGGGCGTGCGCTACATGACGCTCACCCACAACGACAACAACCCGTGGGCGGACTCGGCGACCGACGAGCCGAACGTCGGCGGTCTGTCGGCCTTCGGCCGCGAGGTGGTCCGGGAGATGAACCGCCTCGGCATGCTGGTCGACCTGTCGCACGTGGCGGCGACGACGATGCGGGACGCGCTGGACGCCACGTCCGCGCCGGTGATCTTCTCCCACTCCTCGTCGCGTGCCGTGTGCGACCACCCGCGCAACATCCCGGACGACGTCCTCGAACGCCTGCCGGGCAACGGCGGGGTGGCGATGGTGACCTTCGTGCCGAAGTTCGTGCTCCAGGCCGCCGTGGACTGGACGGCCGCGGCGGACGAGAACCTGCGTTCCCAGGGCTTCCACCACCTCGACACGACCCCCGAGGCGATGAAGGTGCACCGCGCCTTCGAGGAACGCACCCCGCGCCCGGTCGCCACGGTCTCGACGGTCGCCGACCACCTGGACCACATGCGTGAGGTCGCCGGCATCGACCACCTCGGCATCGGCGGCGACTACGACGGCACGGCCTTCACCCCGGACGGCCTGAACGACGTCTCGGGCTACCCGAACCTGATCGCCGAACTCCTGGACAGAGGCTGGTCGAAGCCCGACCTGGCCAAGCTGACCTGGCAGAACTCGGTACGGGTACTGGGCGCGGCGGAGGACGTGGCGCGCGAGCTCCAGGCGACCCGCCCGGCGTCCAACGCGACGATCGAGTCGCTGGACGGCTGACCGTCGAGGGCGGGGCGTTCGGTGTGGCCGCCCGCCCCGCCCACGTACATCGGAGCGCCCCGACGCAGCCGCGTCACCCTGTCCGGCGTGGCGAGCGGTACGGGAGAGGGCGCGACCGCGACCGGCGCCGGCCCTGTGGTCGCCCGGCGTCGGTGTCGCCCTCTCTGGGGGCTGCCGCCCCCAGGCCCCGGCTGTCGGCCCTGAACGGGCCTCGTCCCCAAACGCCGGACGGGCTGTCACAGCCGACCCGCGCGATCGGCCGACCGCGGTTGGTCGCCGGCCTCACCGCGGAACGCGACCGGACGAGGTCATCCAGGCGGCTCAGGAGCGCCGAGCCGGGTCCCGTACCCCCGAACGCCCCGCTCACCAGGAAGCGCCCCGCGCCCCCGTGCGACGGTGACCGTACCCCTTGGGGACGATTCACGACGTACGGAGCCCGCCATGGCAGACCTCCAGGACGACGAACTGCACACCGTCGGGGAGCTTGACGGCATCGGCCTGCCGGAAGCCTTCCAGGCCGGGCCGTACAAGCCCGTCTCCGATCCGGGCGCCGCCCCGATGGAGCGCGCCCACGCCATCCTCGCCGTCCATCCCGTCGCCGACGGCTACAGCGGGCTCCCATGGGCCCTCCGGCATCTGTCCTGGTACGACCTGGAACTCGGCGAGAGTGACGTCGACACGGACGTGCCGCGGCTGCAGGAAGGGCATGTGGGCATGCTCTTCTGCTCGCTGCACCTGCCGGAAGGCATCACCGGGGAGCAGATCGTCGTCGAGACCCTGGAGCAGCTGGACCTCGTGAACACCGTGATGCGGGCCCACCCCGACGGGCTGCGCATCGTCTGCACCGCCGGGCAGGCCACCGACGCCCACAACTGCGGCCGTATCGCCCTCCTGCTCGGCCCCGCCGAAGCCGCCGCGCTCGGCGACTCCCTCGGCATCCTGCGCGCCCTGTACACCCTCGGCCTGCGCATCCTCACGCTGTCCGGGGTGTCCTGGGCGAGCGAGGACGGGCTCACCCGGTTCGGGGAGGAAGTCGTGCGGGAGATGAACAGGCTCGGTGTGCTCGCCGACCTCTCCGGCGCCTCCGCCGACACCGTCGACCGCACCCTGGCGGTCTCCAGGGCGCCGGTCCTGTTCACCCGCTCCGCCGCCGGCACCCTGCGCCCCCACCCGGCCAACCTCTCCGACGAGCTGCTCGCCCGGGTGGGCACCGCCAAGGGCCTGTGCATGGTGCCGCTGACGCCGGAACAGACGGGCCCCTCCGTCAACGACGTCGCCGACCACCTCGACCATGTGCGCGAGGTGGCGGGACCTGAGTGCGTCGGCCTGTCCGGCACCTACGACGCCGGCACCGCCCACCCCCAGGACCTGGGCGACGCCTCCTGCTACCCGCACCTCATCGCCGAACTCCTGCACCGCGGCTGGTCCGAGCCCGACATCGCCCTGCTGACCTGGGGAAACGTCCAGCGCGTCCTGCGCACCGCCGACTTCACGGCCCGGGCGCTCCAGCAGCGCCGGGAGCCCTCGACGGCGACGATCGCGGAACTCGACGGCCGGTCTACGGCTCGCTGATCCGGCACAGGCAGAACGGATGCCCGGCCGGGTCGGCGTACACCTGGAAGTCCTTCTTCTCCCGGTCCTCCAGGTCCAGCGGCCGCGCCCCCAGTGCCAGCACCTTCTCGTGCGCCGCGTCGATCTCCTCCCACGTCGACCCGGCGTCGAAGTCGAGGTGGAACTGCTGCGAGTTGCGGTCCGCGCGCGGCCACTCGGGCGGGGTGAGGCCCTCCGCCCGCTGGAAGGCGAGCCGGGGCCCGCCGGGGACGTGCAGGACGACCCAGTCGGGGTCCTCCTCCTCGGGCGTACCGCCCGCGACGCCCGCGTAGAAACGGGCGAGGCCGCGCGGGTCGGGGCAGTCGAGGACGACGGAGCGGAAGCGGGCCACTGGCATGGTGTCCTCCCGGTTCAGCAGGCGCAGAGACAGAACGGGTGCCCGGCCGGATCCGCGTAAACCCGCCAGGTCCGCGAGCGGTCGTCGGCGTCCAGCGGCTTGGCGCCGAGAGCCAGCGCACCCGCCTCGGCCGCGTCCAGGTCGTCGACGGTCAGGTCCAGGTGGAACTGCTGCGAGTGGTCGGGCGCGGGCCACTCGGGGGCGACGAAACCGGGGGAGGCCTGGAAGGCCAGCGCCCGGCCGTCGGGGGTGGTGAGGTCGGCCCAGCCCTCCTCGGCCTCGACGGTGCCGCCCAGGATCCCGGCGTAGAAACCGGCGAGCGCGGCGGGGTCGGGACAGTCCAGGACTACGGCACCCAGCTTGGCGAGAGCCATGACTCCTCCTCGAAGACGACGTTACCCGTAGATCCGGGCAACAGGTAACGGTTACTGCATGCTCCCGCATAGGAGGTAACGTCGCAAGGGAAATTCGGGAGGTGGCGCGCAGCCATGAGTGAGCGGACGGCCGCACCGGGGAGCCTGGCTCTGGTGGAGTCCCTGGTGAACACGCTGGACATCGAGTCGGGGGCCGACGCCCTCGACACGGCGGACGGCCGCGCGCCCTTCGGCCTCACCGAGGACGAGGTCCCCGCGGCACGCGAACTGCGCGAATCACTGCGAGCCGCGCTGCTGGCCCACGCGGGCCATCCGCCGCACGCCCGGGTCACGCCCCTGGACGACCTGCTGTCGTCCGCACCCCTGCGCCTGACGGTCGACCCCGCGGACGGCTCGGCCGCCCTCGCCGCCGCCGACGCAGGCCCACTGCACTCCCGTATCGCCGCCGCCGTCGCCCAGTCCCTCGTCGACGGCACCTGGACCCGCCTCAAGGCCTGCGAGTCGGTCACCTGCCACTGGGCGTACTACGACCGCAGCCCGGCCGGCCGCGGCCGCTGGTGCTCCATGCAGGTGTGCGGGGCGCGCGCGAAAATGCGCCGGTACCGGGCGAAGTAGTTCAGCGGCCGCACCGGGTGCCAGTGGTGCAGAATGCAACAAGACGCCGGTTCGGCCGACTGAGCCTCGGCCGAACCGGCGTCGTCCTGCACGAGTCTCGTCAGAGAGATCAGGCCGTGGGGCGCCCCATCGCCCGGTACGTCCAGCCCGCCTTGCGCCACAGCTCCGGGTCCAGGGCGTTGCGCCCGTCCAGGATCACCCGGGCCGCCGTGACCTCGCCGAGCGCCGCGGGGTCCAGCTCGCGGAACTCCCGCCACTCGGTCAGATGCAGCACCACGTCGGCGCCCCGCACGGCCTCCCGCGCCGTGTCGGCGTAGCCGAGCGTCGGGAAGACCTTGCGGGCGTTGTCCATGCCCTTCGGGTCGTACACCGTGACCTGGCCGCCCTGGAGGTGGATCTGGCCGGCGACGTTCAGCGCGGGGGAGTCACGTACGTCGTCCGAGTCCGGCTTGAAGGTGGCGCCGAGCACGGCGACCCGCTTGCCCAGGAAGGGCCCGCCGCCGAGTGCCTGCCGCGCCAGCTCCACCATCTGCCCGCGCTGCCGCATGTTGATCGAGTCGATCTCGCGCAGGAAGGTCAGCGCCTGGTCGGCGCCGAGCTCACCGGCGCGCGCCATGAAGGCCCGGATGTCCTTGGGCAGACAGCCGCCGCCGAACCCGATGCCGGCCCGAAGGAACTTCTTGCCGATCCGGTCGTCGTAGCCGATGGCCTCCGCCAGCTTGGTGACGTCGCCACCAGAGGCCTCGCACATCTCCGCCATCGCGTTGATGAAGGAGATCTTGGTGGCGAGGAAGGAGTTGGCGGACGTCTTCACCAGCTCGGCGGTCGGGAAGTCGGTGACGACGAACGGCGTCCCCTCGGACAGCGGCGTCGCGTACACCTCGCGCAGCAGCTTCTCCGCCCGCTCGCTGCGCACGCCGACCACGATCCGGTCGGGGTGCAGGGTGTCGTCCACGGCGAACCCCTCGCGCAGGAACTCGGGGTTCCAGGCCAGCTCGGCGTCCTCGCCGGCCGGGGAGTTCTCGACGAGGAAGCGGGCCAGCCGGTCGGCGGACCCGACCGGCACGGTCGACTTGCCGACGACCAGGGCGGGCCTGGTCAGATGCGGGGCGAGGGAGGCGAAGGCGGAGTCGACGTACGACATGTCGCAGGCGTACTCGCCGTGCTTCTGCGGGGTGTTGATGCACAGGAAGTGGACGTCGCCGAAGGCCCCCACCTCGGCCCAGTCCATGGTGACGCGGAGCCGCCCGGTGGACCCCTCGATCCCGGCGACATGCTTGCGCAGCAGCTCGTCGAGGCCGGGCTCGAACATCGGGGCCTCGCCCCGCGCCAGCTTCTCGATCTTCTCCGGTACGACATCCAGGGCGAGCACCTCGAAGCCCAGCTCGGCCATCGCGGCGGCGTGTGTCGCGCCGAGATAGCCGATGCCGATCACGGTGATCTTGAGGGCCATGAGTGCTCCAGAAGGGGGACGTGGGTAGTGCGGAGCCGAGCATAGTCGGGCGGTTCCACGGGCAGCTTTCCCGCTGTCGCCAAGCTCACGTATCACTCCCGTGGACCGCCCCCTAAAATTTGAGTTACTTAACGGTAATTAGCGCCATCACCACAGTGCGTCAGAAGCGTCCTTGGAGCGTGAGAAACCTTGGCCGGATCGGCTGATTTCGACCTGTACCGCCCGTCCGAGGAGCACGACATGCTCCGCGACGCGATCCGTTCACTGGCCGAGGCGAAGATCGCGCCGTACGCCGCCGTCGTGGACGAGGAGGCCCGCTTCCCGCAGGAAGCCCTGGAGGCCCTGGTCGCGAACGACCTGCACGCGGTGCACGTCCCCGAGGAGTACGGCGGCGCGGGCGCCGACGCGCTGGCGACGGTCATCGTGATCGAGGAGGTCGCGCGCGTGTGCGTCTCCTCGTCCCTGATCCCGGCCGTGAACAAGCTCGGCTCGCTCCCCGTGATCCTCTCCGGCTCCGAGGAGCTGAAGAAGAAATACATGAGCCCGCTCGCCAAGGGCGACGCGATGTTCTCGTACTGCCTCTCCGAGCCGGACGCGGGTTCGGACGCGGCCGGCATGAAGACGAAGGCGGTGCGCGACGGCGACCACTGGATCCTCAACGGCGTGAAGCGCTGGATCACCAACGCGGGCGTCTCCGAGTACTACACGGTGATGGCGGTGACGGACCCCTCGAAGCGCTCGAAGGGCATATCGGCCTTCGTCGTCGAGAAATCGGACGAGGGTGTCTCCTTCGGTGCCCCGGAGAAGAAGCTCGGCATCAAGGGCTCCCCGACCCGCGAGGTCTACCTCGACAACGTCCGCATCCCCGCCGACCGCATGATCGGCGAGGAGGGCACCGGCTTCGCCACGGCGATGAAGACCCTCGACCACACCCGCATCACCATCGCCGCGCAGGCCCTCGGTGTCGCCCAGGGCGCCCTCGACTACGCCAAGGGCTATGTCCAGGAGCGCAAGCAGTTCGGCAAGCCGATCGCCGACTTCCAGGGCATCCAGTTCATGCTGGCCGACATGGCCATGAAGGTCTCCGCCGCCCGCGCCCTCACGTACCAGGCCGCGGCGGCCTCGGAGCGCGGCGACAAGGACCTGACCTTCCAGGGCGCCGCCGCCAAGTGCTTCGCGTCGGACGTGGCCATGGAGGTCACCACGGACGCGGTGCAGCTGCTGGGCGGCTACGGCTACACCCGTGACTACCCGGTGGAGCGCATGATGCGCGACGCGAAGATCACCCAGATCTACGAGGGCACCAACCAGGTCCAGCGGATCGTGATGGCGCGGAACCTGCCGTAGCACTCCGCGGTTCCTCGCTCATGCGACAGCCCCCGGTGTCTGCCGGGGGCTGTCGTGCGCTTCGGCTCAGTCGTCGAGCCCCTCCGCCGCCCGCTTCTCCCGCAGCTCCACGATCGCCCGCCGCCGCGCCAGCCGGTGGGTGCGGCGGATCTGGGCCTCCTGGTAGCGGCGCCTGTCCTTCTCCGTCTCCGGCAGCACCGGCGGCACCCGGCGGGGCTTGCCGTCGGCGTCCACCGCGGCGAAGACCAGGTAGGCGGAGCCGACCTGGGTGGGCGGGGTCGACTCGTTCCAGCGCTCGGCCAGGACCCGGACCCCGACCTCCATCGACGTCCGGCCGGTCCAGTTGACCTGGGCCTTCACATGGACCAGGTCGCCGACGCGGACCGGCTCCAGGAACACCATCTCGTCCATCGACGCCGTGACGGCGGGGCCGCCGCTGTGCCGGCCGGCCACCGCGCCCGCCGCATCGTCCACCAGCTTCATGATCACGCCACCGTGCACCGTGCCCAGAAGGTTCGTGTCGTTGTGCGTCATGATGTGACTGAGCGTGGTCCGGGACGCCGAGGTGGGCTTGCCAGGGACCTCCGGTATATCCGGAGTATCCGATTCCGTGGCGGGGGCCTGGTCTGTCATGGCCTCCACCTTATGCCGAGGTGACATCCGCGGACTTTGTGTTGGCTTCGCAACAGCCGTGCCCTGATTTTCCTACGACTCTTGTGAAGGGCATGGCTGCTCCCTGCACACTGGGCCCCATGAACGATTGGCCCGAGGCATGGTCCGACGACAACCGCAACCGGTACGGACGCGGCAGCGCGAGCGCACACCCTGAGGGTGCCCGCGCGATGCGGCAGGTCCGCCGGCCTGCCTCGGGCGCGT
The DNA here is from genome assembly GCF_000720765.1 of Streptomyces sp. NRRL S-646. Taxonomy (GTDB): domain Bacteria; phylum Actinomycetota; class Actinomycetes; order Streptomycetales; family Streptomycetaceae; genus Streptomyces. The sequence continues at coordinate 43,055 of NZ_JODC01000012.1, read as the reverse complement.
ACGGGGGCTCCGGCCCGTCCGCCCAGCCGTACGGCGGCGGGGTGCCCCAGCAGCCCTCGTACGTCAACGGCCAGGGGTACGGCGGCGCCGACACCGCGAACGACGGCTACGACAGCGGCTACAACACCGGCCACGTCTACGGCTCGCCCGGCGGCGGAGGGCCGGGCGGTCCCGGTGACCCGGGCGAGTACCGGCCGCGGCCGAACTGGCGGCGCCGTATCAAGTGGACGGCGATAACCCTGGTCACGGCGCTGGCCGTGACGTCGGTCGCCACGTACTTCTGGGCCGACGGCAAGCTGCACCGGGACGTCGACCTGTCCACGGTCATCGACCGGCCGGCGACGGGCGACGGCACGAACTACCTGATCGTCGGCTCCGACAGCCGGGCCGGGCTGTCCTCCGAGCAGAAGAAGCAGCTGCACACCGGGTCCGCGGAGGGCAAGCGGACCGACTCGATGATGATCCTGCACGTCGGCGACAGCGGCGACACGCTCATATCGCTGCCCCGCGACTCGAACGTGACGATCCCCTCCTACAAGGGGTCGACCTCCGGCAAGACCTACCCGGCCACGGGCCGGCAGACGAAGCTGAACGCGGCGTACGCGGAGGACGGGCCGACGCTGCTCGTCCGCACGGTCGAGGCCAACATGGGCCTGCACATCGACCACTACGTGGAGATCGGCTTCGCAGGCTTCGCGAACATCGTGGACGCGGTCGGCGGCGTGACGATCAACATCGACAAGGGTTTCAAGGACAAGTACTCGGGCGCCGACTTCAAGTCGGGCGAGCAGACGCTCAACGGCGAGCAGGCCCTGGCCTTCGTCCGTACCCGGCACGCCTTCGCCACCTCCGACCTGCAGCGCACCAAGAACCAGCAGAAGTTCCTCTCCGCCCTGGCGCACCAGGTGGCGACCCCGTCGACGGTCCTGAACCCCTTCAAGCTGTACCCCACCATGGGCGCGGGCCTGGACTCGCTCACCGTCGACAAGGACATGAGCCTGTGGGACCTGGCGTCCATGTTCTGGGCGATGAAGGGCGTCAGCGGCGGTGACGGCACGTCGATGAACATGCCGATCTCCGGCTCCACCGGCGGCAACCTCGTCTGGGACAAGGCGAAGGTCAAGACGCTGGTGGACGAGCTGAACAACGACCAGAAGGTCACGGTCGCGGGTGACTGAGCGGCCTGGCAGAGCACCGTTCGACGCGGTGCTCTGCGACGTGGACAACGTGATCCGGTCCTACGACCCCTCCGGGCTGCACGCCCTGGAGCGGGCCGCCGGGCTCGCCGAGGGCACCACCGCGAAGGTCGCCTTCGCGCGGGAGACCGCTCTGCCGGTGCTGCTGGGCCGGGTCGACCTGCAGGAGTGGGTGCAGGCCATCGCCGAGGGCCTGTCCGGGCTGGTTCCGGAAGCCACGGCCTGGGACCTGGGCACGGCCCTGCTGGAGTCGCCCTTCACGGCCGACGAGACGGTGGTCGCGCTGCTGCGCCGGGCGCGCACCCGGGTGCCGCTCGTCCTCGTCAGCAACGCCACCGTCCGCCTCGAGGACGACCTCACCGCGCTCGGCCTCGCCGACCTCGCGGACGAGGTCGTCAACAGCGCCCGCGTCGGCCTCGCCAAGCCGGACCCGCGCATCTACCGCCTCGCGGCCGACCTGGCGGGCGTACGCCCCGAACGCTGCCTGTTCATCGACGACACAGAGGAGAACACCGAGGCGGCGGCAGCCCTGGGAATGCAGCCGGTGCACTTCCGCACGGCGACAGACCTGGAACGGGCCCTGGAACCACTCTTCACGACGTAGCCGCCCCTGCGTAGCCCGCGGGCGACCGTGCCCGCCGTAGCCCGCAGGCGGCCGTGCCCGCCGTAGCCTGCGGGCGACTGTGTCTGCCGTGGCCTGCGGGCATTCGTGCCGCCTAGGGCGGCACGGGTGGGCGCAGGCGGCACCCCGCACCGCCGGGCCGCGCACCCCGCACCGCCGGGCCGCGCACCGCCCCGGCCTGCACCAACGCCGGGCACCGTCCAACGCCAGCAGCCCCGCCCGCACATGACCAAGGGCACCCAGCGCGCGGGTGCCCTTGATACTCGCTCAGGCGCTCGTCACATAGTGGCGCCCGACATCGAACGACACATCTCGGCACACCGCCGACACGCCTCCGCGCACCGCATCATCTGCTTGTCGTCCGGCATGGACATACACGCCTCGGCGCACATGTCGCACGCCTTGGCGCACATCGCGCACATCTCGGCCGCCATGGGTGAGCGGCGCATCATCATGTCCGCGCACATACGGGTCGTCTCGGAGCAGTCCATGAGCGCGCGCATGATCTGCATCTGGGCCTGGCCGCCCATCTGCATGCAGGAGCTCATGGTCTCCTCGCAGACGGTGTGGCAGGACATGCACGCCTGGACGCAGTCCTGCATCTCCTTGCTCATGGCGGTCATGGTTCCGGGCTGGGTCATGGCTCCTCCTGAGAGGCAGAGGGGCCCGGGGGTGGGCCCCGTGCCCTTCTGTTCCTACGCCTGCCGGGCGCCGCGCGCCATCGGGCGGAAGCCAACAATCCGCACCTTTGCCGCACAGCGCACGACCCCCGACATTCCGTCAGGGGTCGCAGCACAGGTCCGTTCGGGTTACGAGCACATCTCCTGGTCCCCCGTCATCACTCCGGGCTCCCCCTGGTCCGCGGCCTCCGCCCGCACCTGCCGCACCTGCTTGAAGTCGGCCCCCGCGATCACCTTCAATGTCGGCCCGAGCCCCTGCACCTCCCGCAGCTCGCTCCCGGGCAGCGCGGTGGCCAGCGCCTTCGCGGACCGGTCCCACCCGGGGTCGTAGACGATGACCGTCCGCTTCAGGCTGTGGTCCTCCGCGTCCGCCGGCATCCGGGTCGTGCGGAAGCCCGTCGCCGCCAGGGCTGCGTCCACGCGCTTGCCGAGTCCCTCCGTGGGCGTGCCGTTCTCGACCTGGACGTGGATCTGCTGCGGGTCCACCTCGACCGGCACCGGCTGGGGGCGGGACGGGCGCACGGCCAGCGGCTTGTCGTCGCGCAGCGACTGGAAGAGCCGCTCGGCCTTGGCGGTGTCCCATTTCAGCGTCTCGCCGATGCCCGGCACGACGTACCCCATCTGCCCGATGGGCACCGTCGTGAACTCCGAGGACGAGGGGGAGAAGTTGCGCATCGCCCGCCCGAGGTCGAGCAGTTCGTCCGTGCCGAAACCTTTGTCCGCACGCACCGACCCCAGCACGGCCCGCGTCACGTCCCGGAACTTCATCGGGTTCAGCAGGATCCCGGAGGACGTGGCGCGCTCGATGAGCGCCGCCAGGAACCGCTGCTGGCGCTTCATCCGGCCGAGGTCGGAGGCCGCGTCCAGATGTCTGGCGCGGACGAACTGCAGGGCCTGTCCGCCGTTGAGGACGTGCGTCCCGGCGGGGAGGTCGAGTCCGGTGTACGTGTCCTTCAGGGGGAAGGCGGTGCAGACGGAGACTCCGCCGAGCACGTCCACCGTCTTCATGAAGCTGGTGAAGTCGACCTCCAGATAGTGGTCGATCTTCACATGGGTCATGTCCTCGACGGTCTGGACGGTGAGGTTCGGGCCGCCCTCGGCGTACGCCGCGTTGATCTTGATGGGGTGGCCGGGGATCCGTTTGCCGGTCTTGTCGTCGGTGTGCGCGGGCGTCATGGCGTACGAGTCGCGCGGCAGGCTCACGACGGTCGCCCGTTCCCGGTCCGCCGAGATGTGCACGATCATGATCGTGTCGGTGCAGTGGCAGGGTTCGCCGCCCAGGTGGTAGCGGTGCCGCTCCTCCTCGCTGATCCGGTCGCGGCCGTCGGTGCCGACCAGCAGGACGTTCATGCCGTGACCGGCCTTGGGGCGGTTCTTCATGTCCTTGAACGGGTCGACCCGGGCGATGCCCGCATCCAGGCTGGTGACCACGGCATGCCCGATCCCGGCGGAGGCGAGGACGACCACGGACAGGGTCGTCGCCGCCCGCATCACCCAGCGCGGCTTCCTCCGCGGTACGGGAGGCCGCGGCCCGCGCGGCGGTGGGGTGCGCGCGGGCTGGGGGCGGCGCTGCGGAGGGGCGGGCGCGGCGGACCGAGGCTGCGTGGGCAAGGGGGACACCTCCGGGCGACGGCCGTACGTGGGACCGTGAGCACCGTAGGCCGATACGATCTGTGGCCCGGGCCACCGCCCCGGCGGGGCGCAAAGGTGTCCCCCGTTCGCGGTAACGTAACGGGCGATGAACGCCAACCCCGACGCGCCGCTCCCCGCCGTTTCTGTGATCATGCCTGTCCTCGATGAGGAGCGGCATCTGCGCGGAGCCGTCCAAGCGATCCTCGCGCAGGAGTACGCCGGCGAGATGGAGGTCGTCCTCGCCCTCGGTCCGTCCTCGGACCGCACGGACGAGATCGCCGCCGAGCTCGTGGCCGCAGACCCGCGCGTCCACACCGTCCCCAATCCGGCCGGCCGTACGCCCGCTGCCCTCAACGCCGCGATCAAGGCCTCCCGGCACCCGATCGTCGTCCGCGTCGACGGGCACGGCATGCTCTCGCCGAACTACATCGCGACGGCCGTACGGCTCCTGGAGGAGACCGGCGCGCAGAACGTCGGCGGCATCATGCACGCCGAGGGCGAGAACGACTGGGAGCACGCGGTCGCCGCCGCCATGACCTCGAAGATCGGCGTCGGCAACGCCGCCTTCCACACCGGTGGCGAGGCCCAGGCGGCCGAGACCGTCTACCTCGGGGTGTTCCGGCGCGAGGCGCTGGAGCAGCAGGGCGGGTACAACGAGGAGTTCATCCGCGCCCAGGACTGGGAGCTGAACTTCCGGATCCGCGAGGCCGGCGGGCTGATCTGGTTCTCGCCGGAGCTGAAGGTGTCGTACCGGCCGCGGCCGTCGGTCAAAGCCCTCGCCAAGCAGTACAAGGACTACGGCCGCTGGCGGCACGTCGTCGCCCGCTACCACGAGGGCTCCATCAACCTGCGCTACCTCGCGCCGCCGACGGCGGTCCTGGCGATCGCGGCCGGTCTCGTGGTCGGCGCGGCGCTGACGCCCTGGGGTCTTGTGATCCCCGGCGGCTACCTCGCGGCCATAGCCCTGGGCTCCGTCCCGGCGGGCAAGGGCCTGCCGCTGAAGGCGCGGCTGCAGATCCCGGTGGCTCTCGCCACCATGCACATGTCGTGGGGCTGGGGCTTCCTGACCAGCCCGAAGGCGCTGGCGAGGAAGGTCATCGCCTCCCGGCGCCCCGCGGTGCTCGCCTCCAACTGAGCACCGGGGGCCGTCCCTGTCGAACCCGGACTACCAGGTGTAGGCCGGGTTCACGTGCATGCACTGCTTCTTGTCCGAGCCGTTGATGACCTGGGCGGACGCCGGCGTTGTGTCGTCGTCCGCCGGGGCCGTGTACGTCGTTCCGGAGCGCCAGTCCGCGCCGACGACCAGTGTGACCCCGGAGACCTCGGTCGACTTCTTCACCGAACTCAGCGCAATCCCGAGCGACTTGGCGACCCGCTGGGCGTCGCCCTCCAGGTCCGCGCTCGGATAGCGGATCACCGTCTTCTCCTCGCTGAGGACCGTCGTGGTGTCCGCCACCGCCTCGGTGAACCCCTTGCCGACGAGCAGCTGGGCGATCGTACGCGCCCGTCCGGTGACCGCGAGCTGCGTGCCGGACCTGGTGCCGTTCTGCACCTGTACGGCGATCCGGTCGTTCGCCGCGGCCGGGTCCGAGGACGCCTTCGTGCCGGCGGACTTCTTCTTGTCCTTGCCGTCCAGCGCGATGTCCTCGCGGACGAGCCGGAACAGCTGCGCCGCGTCACCCGGCTTCGGCACGACCCGGCCGCTGTTCGTCGTGGAGTACTGCCAGGGCATCGTCGTCATGGTGATGCGCTTGGTGGGGACCTTCCTGAGCTCCTTGCTCAGGTCGTACAGCTTCGCCACGGTGCCGAGGCCGTCGTCGACGGTCAGTGCGTTGGTGGCCGTCTCGGCGAGCTTGCGGAGCTCGTTCGGGTTGCCGAGCGTGGCGTTCTCGCGCAGCTGGCGGACCATCGCGTTCATGTACTGGTGCTGGGCCTTGGCCCGGGCGATGTCCGTGTTGTCCTCGAAGCCGTACCGTGTGCGCAGCCACTGCAGGGCCTGGATGCCCTTGACGTACGTGGTGCCCTCCTTCAGCTTCAGGCCCGAACCGTGGCCGTCGGACGACTTGGAGCGGATGTTGGCGTCCACACAGACCGGTACGCCGCCGATGGCGTCCGCCATGGACACCACGCCCGCGAAGTCGATCATCATGAAGTGGTCGATGTGGATGTCGGTCAGCTTCTCCCAGGTCGCCACCGTGCAGCCGGGGCCGCCGCGGCCCAGGGAGTCGTTGGTGATCGTCGAGGTGAGCGCCCCGTAGACCTTGCCGTTGTCGGGATCCGTGCACTTGGGGATGTTCACGAGCGTGTCGCGCGGCATGCTGACGACCGACATGTTGGTGCGGTCCGCCGAGACGTGCAGCAGCATCTGGACGTCGGCGCGCGGCGCGGTGTTGAAGGTGTCCTTGGCACCGCCGAGCTTCTGGTTCTCCTTGGAGTCCCGGGCGTCGGAGCCGATCAGCAGGATGTTCAGCGGCGTCTGACCGGCCGCGTTGGCCTTCGACCTGGCCGCCCTGTCCTTCTCGTCGCCGATGTTGAGGGCATCCTTTTTGAGGTTGGCGTTGAGGTGCTGGTAGTAGAGATAGCCGGCCCCCGCCGTGCCGAGTATCACCACCGCCAGGATCATCGCCGCCCAGCGCAGGACACGCCGTCTGCGGCGCTTCCCGTCGCCGTCCGGGCCCTTTCTGCGTCTGCCGCCGCCGTGCCGGCCGTGCTCGGCCGTCGCGTCCCGCTCCCGCGGTGTCAGGGACATCGTGTCCTCGACCGCGGGAACCTCTCCGCGCACACTGCTCCGCGCCAACTCCCTGCCCTCCCACCCCTGGACATGCCGGACCTCCCCGCTGCCCGTCCCCCCGGATCAGGCGAATGAGAGGGCGCGCCGTCCCCCTGAAACCCCTCGGACGTGAGCGCGCCTCATCATTGTGCAGTCAGTTGGGAGTTCCCTGTGCGGATCGGTGAAGATCAGCTCCAGCGGTAGGGCGCGTACACGTCCATGCACTGGCTCTTGTCCGAGCCGTTGATGGCGTCGGCGTTGCCGGGCAGTTCGCCGGCCTTGGGCCTGGACTGCTTCGGATACGCCGTGCCGGTGCGCCAGTCGGCGCCGACCACGACGGTGACCCCGGAGACGTCCGTCGACCTCTGCACGGAACTCAGCGGAATCCCCAGCGACTTGGCGATGCGCTGGGCGTCGCCCTCCAGTTCCGCGCTCGGGTAGCGCACGACGGTCTTGTCCGCGGAGAGCCCCGTGGTCGCGTCCTTGGACGCCTTGGTGAACCCCTTCTGCACGAGTTCCTCGGCGACCGTGCCCGCGCGTCCGGCGACCGGGCCGAGGGTGGAGGTCCCGGTGGCGTTCTGCACCACGACGCCGATGTCGCCGTCCGGCGCCGAAGGGGCCTTCGTCGCCGCCTCCTTGGCGGTCGTCTGCTTCGCGTCCGAGGCCTTGCCCTTGTTGTCGAGGGGTACGTCGTCGCGGAGCATCTCCCAGAGCTTCGCGGCGCCCGTGCTGTCCGGCACGACGTGGTCGGAGTTCTGCGGGTCCGCGACGTTCGGCATCGTCACCGAGGTGATGCGGTCCGTGGGCACCGACTTGAGCTGCATGCCCAGGTCGTACAGCTTCTTGACGGTGCCGATCTCCTCGGAGACCTTCAGGGACTTCGTGGCCGCCTCGGCGAGGTCGGTCAGCCGCCCGGTGTCGGTGAAGACGTTCTGGTTCTTCAGCGTGCGGATCATCGAGTTGAGGTACATGTGCTGGGCCCTGGCCCGCATCAGGTCGCTGCCCCAGGCGTGCCGGGTGCGCAGCCACTGCAGGGCCTGCTTGCCCTCGACCTTGTGGGTGCCGGCCGTCAGCTTCAGGCCGGAGCCGCCGGGCACGGCGGCCGTCGGGTGGTCCCATACGTTCTGCTTCACACAGACGTCGACGCCGCCGATGGCGTCGGCCATCCGCACCACACCCGAGAAGTCGATCGTCATCCAGTGGTCGATGTAGACCCCGGTGAGCTTCTCCCAGGTGGCCAGCGTGCAGCCGGCGCCACCGCGGGCCAGCGACTCATTGATGATCTTGGTGGTCTCGGGATACGTCTTGCCGGTCTTCGGGTCCCGGCACTGGGGGATGTCGACCCGGGTGTCACGCGGAATGCTCACCATGGCGGCGCTCTTGCGGTCCGCGGAGAGGTGGATCAGCATCTGCACATCGCCCAGCGGCGGGGTGCCGCGGTCGTACTTGGCGCCGCCGAGCTTCACGTTCTCGTCGGAGTTACGGCTGTCCGAGCCGATCAGCAGGATGTTCAGCGGCGTCTGCCCCGCCGCGTTCGGAGCGGTCTTCTGAGCCTTGCCGTCGCCGCTGCTGCGCTCGCCCTTCTGGATGTTGCCGTTGAGGTGCTGGTAGTACAGGTATCCGGCGCCGGCCGTGCCGAGTATCAGCACCGAGAGCGTGGTCGCCGACCATCTGAGCACCCGGCGCCCCCGCCGGGGCCCGCGACTGGCCGGTCTGCCGTGCAGGCCGCCGCCCCGCCCGCCGCCGTCGCGCCGGCCGTCCCGCTCGGGTTCACGTGTGTGCGGAACGCCCCGGAACGTCCCTTCCCCCTGCACGCTGCTCTGCGCCATCTCCCCGTCCTCCCCACCCTGCGCCCATGCATCAGGCCTGCCGTACGCCCTGTTAGACGTACGACAGGCCTGTCAGGTCACTACTTGGCGCACTCAACCTTGTCGGCCGTGGTCTTGTCCACGTCCGGCGCCTTGCTCGCCGCGGTGAAGGAATCGCCCGCGCCCGGGAAGTCCTTGCCGAGGGTCAGCGTGATGGCGGGCAGACCCTGTGAGTTGGTCACGCTCTTGCCGGGCTTCATCGCGGAACCGGACAGCCCCAGGATGGCGGCCAGCCGGCGCGCCTGGTCGGCCTGGTCCGGGGCGTACTCCAGCGTCGTTTTGCTCAGCTGCGCGTCCGCGTTGCCGGCGTTCTCGGACTTCAGCACGCCCGCCTCGTTCTGCAGGTACTCGAGCTCGGCCTGCGCACTGCCGGGTTCGGCGCCGCCGTTCAGGACCCGCACCCGCACCGCGGAGGCTTCCGACTTGGTGCCCTTGAGGCGGGCGGCCACCGCGGCCGCCTCCTTCTTCTTTTTCTCCTTCACCGCGGTGAAGGAGACGTCGTTCTTGATCGCGTCGAACACCGGCTGGGCCGCGCCGGGCTTGAGGACGACGGTCGCGTGCACCTTCTCGGCCGGGTTGTCGATCACCGGCACCGTGGTGAACGTCAGGTTCTTCGGGTTGAGCTTGCCCAGCTCCAGGCCGAGGTCCTTCAGCTTGCCGATGCTGTCGAGGTTGTCGTCGACGGTCAGCGCCTTGGTGCCCGCCTCGGCCACCTTGATCATCTTCGTCGGGTCGGTGAGCGTGTCGTTCGACTTCAGCTTGCGCATCAGCGCGCTGAGGAAGTTCTGCTGCAGCGTGATCCGGCTCAGGTCGCCGCCGAAGCCCACCGCGTGCCGGGTGCGCACGAAGGCGAGTGCGGTCTCGCCCGCGATGTGCTGCATGCCCTTCTTCAGGTTCAGGTGCGAGTCCGGGTCGTTGATGTCCTTGCCGAGACAGACGTCGACGCCGCCCACCGCGGTGGTCAGCGTCTTCACCGCGTTGAAGTCGGCCACCATGAAGTTGTCCGGCTTGATGCCGGTCAGCTCCGTGACCGTGCGCGCGACGCAGCTGGGCGTACGGTCGTCCTGGCCGAGGCTGGTGTTGAAGCGGACGTTGCTGGTGCCCGCGATGACCTTCTGGGAGCCGTCGGCCTGGGTGGTCGGGCAGTCCGGGATGTCGGTGATCAGGTCCCGGGGGATGCTCAGCGCCGTCGCGTTCGAGCGGTCCTTGGAGAGGTGCAGCAGGATCGTGGTGTCGGCGTGACCGACACTGTTCCTGTCGCCGTACTTCTCGTTGCCCTTGCCGGTGCGCTTGTCGGTGCCGATCAGCAGGATGTTGATTGCCTTGCCCTTGCTGAAGCCACCGGTGCTCGCGCCGTCGTCGGAGACGGACGTGATGTTGTCGTTGAGGTGCTTGATGTAGAGGTACCCGGCGCCGGCCGCGGCGACCAGCACGAACGCCATGGTGCCACCGGTCCACAGCAGGACCTTCTTCGCCTTCGACTTCTTCTGCACCGGCCGCCGGCCGCGCCGCCCCGGCAGCGGCTCCTCGGGCGCGCCGCGGCGGCGCCTTTGCGGCGGCACCCCGCGGCCCGGGGCCTGCGGAGTCGCCGTACGGCCGCGCGCCGCGCCGTTCGCGCCACGGGGGGCGGATCTGCGCGGCCGGGGCACCGCCGATTGCGGTGCGGAAGGAGTCAGTCGCAGTTCGTATTCGCCGGTGTTCGGATTGAGCACCCACTGGTCTGCGGGGTCGATGTTCTCCGCCCGCCCACGGCTTTGCGCGTCCACGGTTTCCGAATCCTCCGTTTGGGCCACGCGGCGCCTTCCCCCTCAAAGACGCTCGGGTCTCGGTCACACAGTGCGCGACCCCAGGAAGGACCTGGCGGACCGGTGCACCGGATCGCTCACACTATCCGGCCAGTTCGGCGTGGAGCGACGTCGGTGACAAATTCCACGTCCCTACAACTGGGCAATCCGCCCATTTCCTTGGGTTTTCTTGGGACGGCTGTTCGTCGCGTTGATGCTCGCCCTACCTGCAGCCGTCCTCGTCGGCGGTGTTCCCGCGGAACGTCGGTGCGGGCGAACTGGACGCCGAAGCCCCGCCGGACCGCTTTCCGCCCGACTTCCCGTCGCCGTGTCCGTACGCGCCGTAGTCGTGCGACTGCTCATACGAATCCCCGCCCGAATATCCGTACGAGTTATCCAGGCCACGCGTGGCCGAATTGCGACTCTTTGAGTCGGAATCCCGTGGAACTTCCGCCGCGACCGCCAACGGCGCGTCCCTGCGCAGCCGTTCGAACAACTTCTCCGCCTCCGGCTCCACGAGCTGGTCGCGATTGGCGTCGTAGAGGTACGACTCCCGCGGAACCGTGAGGAATTGCACCGCTTTCGTGGGGATGTCGCGCAGTCCGCGCACGAGTTGATACAGCCCGCGCAGACTCGCCAGCCCCGGGTCGGTGGTGAGCGACGAGGTGGCGGCGTCCAGCACGGGATAGAGCTTCACCGGGTTCAGCAGTACGTCGTTGCTCTGGACCTTGGTGACGAGCGCCCCGAGGAACTGCTGCTGACGGTCCATCCGGTCGGTGTCGCTGCCGTCGCCGAGCGTCTTGCGGGCGCGCACGTAGCCGAGGGCCTGCTCGCCGTCGAGCGTGACCCGTCCGGCGGGCAGCTTCAGCTTGGCCGCCTTGTCGTCGATCGGCTTCGTCAGGCACACCTGGACGCCGTCGACCGCGTCGACCATCTCCTTGAAGCCGTGGAAGTCGACGACGATGTGGTGGTCGACACGGATGTTCGTCAGCTTTTCCACGGTCCGGATGGTGCAGGCCGAACCACCCGTCTCGAAGGCGGAGTTGAACATCGCGAACATCGCCTCGGAGCGGTTCCCGTCGGACCGCAGACAGGCGGGGATGTCCACCATCAGGTCACGGGGCAGCGAGATCGCGGTGGCGGTGTGCCGCCCGGCGGAGAGATGCAGCAGGATCGTCGTGTCGGACCGCTCGGTCCCCGAGTCCCGCCCGTACTGCGCGTTCCCGTCCCCGGACCGGGTGTCCGACCCGATCAGCAGGATGTTCTGCGCGCCCTTGACGAGCGAGGTGGGCCGCTCCTTCTCGTACCGGGCGAGCTCCCGGGCCGCCGCATCGTCGGCCCTGATGTTCCCGTCGAGCTTCGCGTACACCACCCACCCGCCCGCGACGGCCCCCACCACCACGGCAGCAACCGCAAGCCCCCCGTACCGCACCCACCGCCGCCGACGCCGCCGTACCAGCCCTTTCACGTGCGGCTCCACCCCTCATGGCGTAGGAACATGCAGTCCTTACGAGCATGGCGTGGAGAGGCGGGTGGAAGCGTCCGGTGCTGATCCATCCGGGTGACTGCACCGCCTTGAGGGGTGCGGGGCTGTATCAATGTGCGGCTCCGCCGCGATGGGGGTCCCCCCGCTCGAGCGAAGCCGAGAGTGGGGGAGCGACCAGCCACGACGGACCTGCACCGGAAAAGCAACCCCTCAGCGGCGCACCACGCTCACCCGCTCACTCTCGATCCGCGCGGCCAGCGCATCCTCCCCCAACTGCTCCAGATGCCGGCACAACACCACAGACCCCCCGGTGGCAAGCGGCCCGTACAACCCTGCATTCAGACCCTCCCAGGTGTCGTACGGCAACCCGGACAGGATCCGCGACCCCGGCCCGGCAAGGCCCAGCCCCGCCGCCTCCGCCCGAGCCCGCTCGACAACCTCCGCCCCACTGAACTCCCGCCCGGCCACGATCAGCCCGGCCTCGTCGGGATCCACCGGCGCGAACGGAACAAACCGATCCCCCTGACCCGGCACCTCCACGGCGTAATCGGCGAAGCCGTCCGGCGCCTGTGGGAAGCGACCACCCAGCGGCCGCAAGGCGAGCGCAACCCGCTCCCCCCGACAGGCCCTCGCGGCGGACAGCGTGTCCGGCCCGCTCACCACCACGTCGGCCGCCGCCGGATCCCCGCCGACATCGGCGACCGCCCCCACCGACGCACACGCCAGCAGCCACACCGCGGTCTGCCAGTGCGCGGGCAGCAGCAGCGCGACCCGGTCGCCGGGGGCCGCGGAGAGGTCGCCCTGGAGGAGATTGGCGGTCTTGGCCACCCAATTGGCGAAGGTGGCCACAGACAGTTCGACGCGCTCGCCCGTGGCGTCGTCGTAGAAGGTCACCAGGGGGCGTCCGGGGTCCGCGGCGAGCGCGGAACGCAGCAGGTCGGCAGGGGTGCGGTCGGTGGCGTTCACCCGCGCAAGGGTACGCGGGCGACCGCTCGCGCACCCCTTGGTGGGGCCACCGGTTCGGAGGAACGAAAACCGACGGTCCGTCAATTCCGGGATGGACAGATATGTATGACTATGTCCAACATCAGGAGCATGCGTGGATTCCTTGCCTCCTCGATCGCCTCCTCGATCGGCGTCGCCTGCGCGGCCGCCCTCGCCCTTCCGCTGACCCTGCCCGTCCCCGTGGCGACGGCGAGGGCCGCGCTCGCCGGCGCAGGATCCGCGCCGGCGCCCGCCCGGCCCGACATCCGCGGCAGCACCCAGTCGCTGCCCCTCGCGCCGCTGACGCCCTTCACCCGCGCCCTCGGCTCCACGGCCTCAACGGGCCTCGCGGAGCAGGGCCTGACCCGCCGGGACGTACGGCGCTTCTCGATGGTCGGCGTCATCTGGGACAACCCGGACACCGCACTGCACGGCCAGGTCCAGGTCCGCACCCGCGCGACCGGCAACGGCGTCTGGTCCGGCTGGCGCAGCCTCGAGACGCACAACGACGACGCGGCCGACCCCGGCTCCGCCGAGCGCACCTCGGGCCGCGTCCGCGGCTCCACCGCACCGCTGTGGGTGGGCGACTCGGACGCCGTGGAGGTCCGGGTCCAGCCCGAGGGCGGACGCCGTACCGAAGGCCACACTCCGAGCACCCGCGCCGTCCCGGCCGCTTCCGCCCTCCCCTCGGGCCTGCGTGTGGAACTCGTGGACCCGGGCGACCCGGGAGACCCGGACGACGGGGGCGACGAGGTCCCGATGCGGGGTACGGCACCGCTCGTGCCGCACGGCAGTCAGGCCGGGCCCCCCGTCACCGGGCCCGGCAACTCCGAGTCGGCCGAGGCCCTGGCCTCCTCCACCGCCAACGCCGATCTCGTCCCGCTCGGCGCCACCGTGATCCCCGCGCTGAGCCGGTCCGCGACCGAGCGGGAGATGCGGACTCTGCGCGGGCACGAGTTGACGGAGGGTCAGCGCAAGAAGCCGCACATCGGCCCCCGCCCCCGCATCGTCACCCGCCGGGGCTGGGGCGCGGACGAGGACCTGCGCGAGAGGGGGTTCGCCTACACGAAGAAGGTCAAGGCGGCGTTCGTGCACCACACGTCGTCCGGCAACACCTACCGCTGTTCGCAGGCCTCCTCCGTCATCCGTGCCATCTACCGCTACCACGTTGTGAGCATGGGCTGGCGTGACATCGGCTACAACTTCCTCGTCGACAAGTGCGGAACCATCTACGAGGGCCGCGCCGGGGGAGTGGCGAAGGCGGTCAGGGGTGCCCACACCCTCGGTTTCAACAACAACAGCATGGGCATCGCCGTCATCGGCAACTTCAGCAAGAACAAGCCGCCCGCGGCCGCCCTGAAGGCCATCGCCCGGCTCACGGCCTGGAAACTGGGCCTCTACGGTGCCAATCCGCGCGGAAAGACATATCTGAAGTCGAGCGGTGGCAATCTCTACCGAAAGGGTAAGAACGTCCGAATGAATGTGATCTCCGGCCACCGTGACGGCTACCCGACGGCGTGCCCGGGCTGGCAGCTCTACCGAAAGCTCGGCACTGTCCGCTCCACCGCGGCGCGCTACCAGGGCCGCCGTTGAGCGACCGCCGCAACCCGCCAGGGAGTTGGGCACGGAGGAGTTAGTCACGCCACAGCGGGGCACCGGGTGGAACGGCGAACGCCGCACGACCATCCAAATCACCACACGACGGTCTGCATAAACTGGCCGGCCGAAAGACAGTTCGGCCGGTCCCGGCAGGAAGCAGAGACGACAGGTGACAGAAGCGATCCTCCTGGTCGGCGGCAAGGGCACGCGCTTGCGCCCGCTCACGGTCCACACCCCGAAGCCCATGGTCCGTGCGGCCGGCGTCCCGTTCCTCACCCACCAGCTGGCGAGAGCCAGAGCGGCGGGCGTCGACCACATCGTCCTGGCCACGTCCTATCTGGCCGAGGTCTTCGAGCCGTACTTCGGCGACGGCTCCTCCCTGGGCCTGCACATCGAGTACGTGACGGAGGAGGAGCCCCTCGGCACGGGCGGCGCCATCCGCAACGTCGCGTCCCGCCTCCACTCGGGCCCCGACGACCCGGTCCTCATCTTCAACGGCGACATCCTCACCGGCCTGAACATCCGCGCCCTGGTCGACACCCACCAGAAGACGGGCGCCGACGTCTCCCTCCACCTCACCAAGGTCACGGACCCACGCGCCTACGGCCTGGTCCCCACGGACGAGACCGGCCGTGTCCTCGCCTTCCTGGAGAAGCCGCAGACCCCCGAGGAGATCGTCACCGACCAGATCAACGCGGGGGCGTACGTCTTCCGTCGCTCGGTCATCGACACGATCCCCGCGGGCCGCCCGGTCTCGGTCGAACGCGAGACCTTCCCCGACCTCCTCTCGGCCGGAGCCCACCTGCAGGGCATGGTCGACTCGACGTACTGGCTGGACCTCGGTACCCCCGCGGCCTTCGTCCGCGGCTCCGCCGACCTCGTCCTCGGCCGCGCCCCGTCCCCCGCGGTCCCCGGCCGCTGCGGCGACCGCCTGATCCTGCCGACGGCGAGGGTCGCCCCGGACGCCAAGCTGACGGGCGGAACCGTGGTGGGCGAGGGCGCGTTCGTGGCGGAGGGCGCGCGGGTCTTCGGCTCGACCATCCTTCCCGGGGCCGTCATCGAACCCGGCGCCGTCATCACCGACTCCCTCATCGGCACCCGCGCCCGCGTCGGCGAACGCTCCGTCCTCACCGGCACGGTCATCGGCGACGGCGCCGTCATCGGCGCCGACAACGAACTGCGCGACGGCGTACGGGTGTGGTGCGACGCGCAGATCCCCGCGGGGTCGGTGCGGTTCTCCTCGGACCAGTAGTCACGCTCCAGGACGTGCTACGACGCCTGTACGCCATCGAGGGGGGTCTAGCGGCACGCAGGCGACGGTCGTCCTGGAGACGTTCTTCGAGCGACCGGTGAACGCGGGCTGATTCGTCCGTGCCGTGTCACCGGGTTCGCCCGGCGAGTCGGGTTCACCGGGGCGCAGGCCGGCGTCAGAGCCGTCCGATGTCGGTCTTGGGCATCTTCGGCATCCGCCGCGCCGGCGTACGCCCGCTCAGCAGAATGAACCGCGCGGCGCGATGCCGCTGCCCCGCATACGGCTCCAACAACTCCAGCATCGCCGCGTCGTCCGCATCCCGGTCCCCGGCGAGCGCCCACCCCACAATGCCCGGCAGATGCAGATCCCCGACGGTCACCGCATCCGGCGCCCCATGACTGCGCTGCACGGTCTCCGCCGACGTCCAGGGGCCGATCCCCGGCACGACCTCCAACCGCGCCTGCGCGGCCGCCGGCTCCATCCCCACCGCCTCCTCCAAGCGGGCGGCGACCCGCACGGCACGCAGGATGGTCGAGGCCCGCTTGTTGTCGACCCCGGCCCGGTGCCATTCCCAGGACGGGATCAGCGCCCACGTCCGCGGGGCCGGCATCACCCACAGCCGTCCGCCGGCCGCGGGTCCCGGCGCCGGCTCCCCGTACTTCCGCACCAGCAGCCGCCACGCCCGGTACGCCTCGCCGGTCGTGACCTTCTGCTCCAGAACCGACGGAATCAGCGACTCCAGCACCAGCCCGGTCCGCGTCAGCCGTAGCCCAGGCCGACGATGCGCTGTGTGCGCCACCAACCGGTGCCGCGGTACGAACGCATCGGGCTCGTCCGCGCCTCCGAGCAGCTCCGGCAACCGCTCCAGCAACCACTCGGCCCCCGGCCCCCAGGCCTCCCCGCGCACCTCGCCTCCACGGACGGAGACCCGCAGCGTCCCGGGCCCACCGGGGGTCAGACTGGCCCGCCACACGGACCCGTCGGGCATGGCCCGAAACGTCGGATCCCCTCCACCACGCCGAAGCGGTCCCAGCACAAGACCAAGATCAAGCGGCCCGTCCGGTACGACCACCCGCACCCGCCCGGGCGCCACGGCCTGCGGCGGCACACTCCCGCGCGCCGGTACGGCAACATGCCCACCGCGCACGGTCGTACGAGTGGGCCGCGAAGGCCGGGGAGCGAATCGTCCTGCCAAGGCTGAGTTCCTAGGGGGTGAGAGCTGCCCTACGAGACTAGGCGGTACATACGACTGCCGGTGCGCACAACTCCTTCAGGGGCGCGAGGCTGTGTCCGACATGCGGCTCCGCCGCGTGGGTGCGACCAGCCCCCACAGGCCCGCACTCGCACACAGGACCCGAACCCTCCACATCCGTAGGCGCCCTCCCCGGCGGGGGTGTTCATCGCACCTCGATGAAGGCCTCCGCATCCCGCTCAGCCCGAGCCCGCGGCTCCTCCGCCGCATGCCCGACCGCCACCGCCCCCATCGGATCCCAGTCCTCGGGCAGTCCCAGCACACCCCGCACAACATCCCGGCAGAACATCGTCGAAGAAACCCACGCGGACCCCAACCGTTCTCCGGCCAGCGCAACCAAGAAGTTCTGCACCCCCGCCCCCGCGGCGACCACGAACATCTCCCGCTCCGCCCCGTCCCGCCGCGCGTCCCCATAGGCGTGGGACCCGTCCATCACCAGACACGGCACCACCAGATACGGCGCATTGCGCAGTACGTCCCCGCGCCGCACCCGCTTGGCGATGGACTCCTCGCTCTTCCCGTCCCGCCGCAGATCGGCGATCCAGGCGTCGCGCATGGCGTCCAGCAAGCCGGTCCGCGCGTCCTGCGACTCCAGCAGCACGAACCGCCACGGCGTCGTGTGATGCGGCGCCGGCGCGGTCACGGCCGCGGCGACCGCCCGCCGTACGGCACCGGGGTCGACGGGCTCGTCGGTGAAGGCCCGCACGGTACGCCGCTGGGTCACGGCCGTCCGTATCGCCTCGGACGTCCCCAGCCGGAACATGTCGTCTCGCCCACCGCGCACCATGGCCCGCGCTCCCTCGCCGTGGTCCTCGGCCACCACGTGCTGCAGCCCGCGCACGACGGCGACGGGCAGCCCGGCGGCCTTGCCCTTGACCAGATCGCCGGCGGCGGCCAGCTCGTCCGCCGTCGCCACGACCGTCGCGCTGAGCGGATTGCCGTACGCGTCCGTGCCCCCGCGCAGATCGTCGAGTACGTGCACTCCGGCGGCGCCGATCGCGACGTCCGTGAGCCCCGAGCGCCAGGGCCGCCCGAAGGTGTCGGTGACGACGACCCCGACGGTGACGCCGAGGGCGTCCCGCAGCCCCTCCCGGATCGCCCGGGCGGACGCGTCCGGATCCTCGGGCAGCAGCAGCACCGTGCCGGACGGGGTGTTCGAGGCGTCGACCCCTGCCGCGGCCATCACCAGCCCCTGCCGGTTCTCGACGATCCGCAGGGCCCCGCGCCGCGCCACGACCCGCACGGTCTCGGCATCGATCGCGGCCTCCCGGTCGGCCGCCTCGACGACCCGCCCCTCCGCCTTGGACACGATCTTCGAGGTGACGAGCAACACGTCCCCGTCGACCAGCCCGGGCTCGGCGGCAGCGATCAACTTGGCGAGGTCGTCCCCCGGCACGACCTCAGGAATCCCGTCCACAGCCCAGACCCGGTACCCACCCGCGCTGTCCCCGCCGCCGCGCGCGGCCGTGCCCTCGGACATCCCGTCGCTCAAGGCACCCGCACCTCCTCCGCCAGTGCCAGGGCCTCACGTGCCATCCGGGTGGTCGCGTCGAGGTCGGTCATCATCAGCGGTACGGCCCGGCACCGGATCCCGGCGGCCTCCACCCGGTCCACGGCGCCCGCGTCCACGGTGTCGACGAGCCAGCCGTCGAGCAGACCGGAGCCGTAGTGCTCGGCCACCGCCGCGGCCGTCGACTCCACGCCGACCGCCGCGAGCACCTTGTCGGCCATGCCCCGCACGGGCGCGTCCCCGACGATGGGGGAGAGGCCGACGACGGGCACCCCGGCATCGGCGATCGCCTCACGGATGCCGGGCACGGCGAGGATCGTGCCGACGGAGACAACCGGGTTCGAGGGCGGGAACAGCACCACGTCCGCCTCCGCGATCGCCTCCAGCACACCGGGCGCCGGCTTGGCCTGCTCCGCCCCGACGGGCACGACCGCCTCGGCCGGCACCGAGGCCCGCAGCCGCACCCAGTACTCCTGGAAGTGCACCGCCCTGCGCTCACCGTCGACCTCGACGGCCACATGCGTCTCGACCCGGTCGTCCGTCATGGGAATCAGCCGCACGCCCGGCTTCCACCGGTCGCACAACGCCTCCGTCACCGCGCTCAGCGGATACCCGGCGCCGATCATCTGCGTCCGCACGATGTGCGTGGCGAAGTCCCGGTCGCCGAGCCCGAACCACTCCGGCCCCACGCCGTACGCCGCGAGCTCCTCCTTGAGATGGAACGTCTCGTCGGCCCGCCCCCAGCCCTGCTCCTCGTTGATGCCGCCACCGAGCGTGTACATCACCGTGTCGAGGTCCGGGCAGACCTTCAGTCCGAAGAGGTGGATGTCGTCCCCGGTGTTGCCGATGACGGTGATGTCCGCGTCCGGCACGGCCTTCTTCAGACCGCGCAGGAACCGGGCACCACCGATGCCGCCTGCCAGAACCACAATGCGCATGGGCCAAGTCTTACAGGCGGGTACGACAAAGCGTCAGGCGGTTACGACGTCCACCTCGTCGTACGCGGCGGGGGCCGCGGTGCAGGTGGAGTGCATCGGCATCTCCGTCAGGCCCGGGTAGTAGACGTGCAGGCTGACCGCCGGCTCCAGCGCGTCGTTGACGACGTCGTGCACATATCCCGGCGCGAACACCCGCTGCGCGCCCGCGCCCAACGCGCGCGTGCCCCGCCCGGTCCGCTCGGTCAGCGTGCCCTCCAGGACGGTCAGCACACCGGAGGAGGGGCCGTGGTCGTGCAGCCCGCTGCCCTGCCCGGGCACCCAGGACAGCAGCCACACCTCGTAGCCCGGCCCGGTGCGCAGCCGGTGGTACCAGCGTGTCGTCGCGTCGTACTCGACGAGGTGCTCCCACTGGGAGCGGTCGGCGGCGATGGAGCGGGCCAGGCCCACGAACTCGGCGACGGTGGCCGGGTGCTCGCGCGGGGGCTGCAGCAGGTGCTGGACTTCGAGGATGTCGCCGGCGATCTGGAGGTCGTTGTCGCTGTTCATAAGGGGTGCGTGGTTCCTCAGTGAAAGAAGGTCAGAGGGGAACGGGAGCCCCGTCACGGACGACAGGGCCTACAGCCGGAGCAGGTGTGGCTCAACAGCTGGAACAGCAACAACAGCTACAGCGAGCGCGGGCAGCACCGTGGGACCCGGCGGTGCGGGTCGAGGTGGGCGCCAAGTTCGCGAGCATGCCCCCAAGGACAGCGGTTCACACCTTTGCTGTCAACTCGACGCCCGGTATGTGGGACATGGTTCACCTCATCCGGTT
Source organism: Streptomyces sp. NRRL S-646 (assembly GCF_000720765.1). Lineage (GTDB taxonomy): Bacteria > Actinomycetota > Actinomycetes > Streptomycetales > Streptomycetaceae > Streptomyces. Next base: position 22,671 of record NZ_JODC01000012.1, on the reverse strand, counting down.
GATGTCGGAGGCGAAAGGTTTGTGCATGCGCTGCTCCGGACACATGGCGCTCAAACCTCGTTGCGGTCCTGTGATCCGACTGTGATCCGGTTTGCTTCGAGGTGCGCGTGGAACGAGATCGGATCTGCGGGCGTCCTTCCCCGTACAGGCTCTGCGCGGGGTCGAAGGCCCGTCCGGGCCTCGTCTGCATGTCAAGGTTTATGCCGATTTGAACACTTTCCGCATGGCCTTGGTTCCGCAGAGTGAATAAGGGGCTCAATAGCAGATCTCGGCTTGACTCGCCCGGAGCAGCACACTTGTAATTTCACTCGTGTCGTTCAGCCGGAATCGGTAACGGCTACATCACGGGGACGCGAAAGACAGACGAGGGGCGCACATGACCGAGCTGGTGCAGCAACTGCTGGTCGACGACGCGGACGAGGAACTCGGCTGGCAGGAGCGCGCGCTGTGCGCCCAGACCGACCCCGAGTCCTTCTTCCCCGAGAAGGGCGGCTCCACCCGTGAGGCCAAGAAGGTCTGCCTGGCCTGTGAAGTCCGCTCCGAGTGCCTCGAATACGCCCTCGCCAACGACGAGCGCTTCGGCATCTGGGGCGGGCTGTCCGAGCGTGAACGACGCCGTCTGAAGAAGGCCGCAATCTGACCGGGCGGCCGTCGCCCCACACAACCGAAACAGATTCGAACGGCCCGTCGCAGGTGGGGTTATCCACAGGCGGCGGGCCGCCGTAATGCCCAGCCGATAGTGTGGTCGCTCGTCCGAGACGCCTCGCTGCCCCCAGAGGGCACAGACGTCCACCGCAGTCCATCGAACCGGGGCCCGTACCTCGATGTCCGCGCACAGCCACACGGCAGCCCACCAAGACCTCGCTGCCACACCAGAGTTTCCGCGTCACGTGGTGACGGCGGTCGTCGTCTCCCACGACGGCGCCCGCTGGCTGCCCGACGCGCTCGCCGGGCTGCTCGGCCAGGAGCGCCCCGTTCAGTACGCCGTGGCCGCCGACACCGGCAGCGCGGACGACTCCGCCCAGCTGGTCACCGACGCCCTCGGCGCCGACCGCGTGCTGCACCTCGCCCGGCGCACCGGCTTCGGCCAGGCCGTCGAGGAGGCGGAACGCAGCGCGCCCGTCCTGACCCCGGACGAGCTGCCCTATCTGAAGCGGCCCAGCGGCTGGGACCCGGTCACCCGCAGCTGGCGCGACGACGCGTACGACATGCCGGAGCTCCCGCACGGCGAGCCGGTCCAGTGGCTGTGGCTGCTGCACGACGACTGCGCGCCCGAACCCGACGCCCTGGCCCAGCTGCTGCGCGTCGTGGAGAACGAACTGGAGCTCGGCCGCGACGACGTGGCCGTCGTGGGCCCCAAGCTCCGCGGCTGGTACGACCGCCGCCAGCTCCTGGAGGTCGGCGTCACCATCGCCAACTCCGGCCGCCGCTGGACCGGTCTGGACCGCCGCGAACAGGACCAGGGACAGCACGACCACGTCCGGACCGTGCTGTCCGTGTCCACCGCCGGCATGCTGATCAGGCGCGACGTCTTCGAGCAGCTCGGCGGCTTCGACAACCGGCTGCCGCTGATGCGTGACGACGTCGACCTGTGCTGGCGCGCCACCGCCGCCGGCCACCGCGTCCTCGTCGCCCCCGAGGCGGTCGTACGACACGCCGAGGCCGCCTCGCGCGAGCGCCGCACCGTCGACTGCTCGGGCCGCACCGTCGCCTCCCCGCACAAGGTGGACAAGGCCGGCGCCGCCTACACCCTCCTGGTCAACACGCGTACGGCCGCGCTGCCCTGGGTGCTGGTGCGCCTCGTGCTCGGCACGCTCCTGCGGACCGTCGCCTACCTCGTCGGCAAGGTCCCCGGGCAGGCCGTCGACGAGATCCGCGGCCTGCTGGGCACGCTGCTGCGCCCCGAGCGGATCATCGCCGGACGGCGCCGGCGCGGCAGCCCGCAGATCGACAAGGGCGAACTGCGCGCCCTGTTCCCGCCGCCCGGCGCGACCATACGGGCCACCGTCGAACAGGCCGCGGGCGACCTCGTCGGCCGCTCCGACCCCGAAGTGACCTCCGGCGCCGGACGGCACGGCGGCGCGGTCGAGTCCGGGCCCGGCGGCGACGACGCGGACTTCCTGGAGATCGAGCAGTTCGCCCGCCTCAAGCGCATCGGCCGCAAGCCCGGCCCGATGCTCTTCCTGGTGCTGCTGTTCGTCTCGCTGGTCGCCTGCCGTGCACTGCTCGGCGGCGGCGCGCTCGCGGGCGGCGCCCTGCTGCCCGCCCCGGCCGACTCCAGTGAGCTGTGGTCGCGCTACCTCGACTCCTGGCACGCCGTGGGCGCGGGCGGCACCCCGTCCGCGCCGCCGTACCTCGCGATCGTGGCGATGCTCGCCTCCGTGCTGTTCGGCTCGACCGGGCTCGCGGTCACGGTCCTGCTCGTGTGCTCGGTGCCGCTGGCCGGCGTCACCGCGTACTTCGCCTCCCGCCCGCTCGTCGAGTCGCGTCTGCTGCGCGCGTGGGCCGCCGTCGTCTACGCCTTCCTGCCGGCCGCCACGGGCGCGCTCGCGGGCGGCCGCATCGGCACCGCCGTACTGGCCGTGCTGCTGCCGCTCATCGCGCGCGCGGGCATCGCCGCCAGCGGCCTCGCAAACGAGTCGGGCGCGCCCGGCAGTTGGCGCGCCACCTGGGCGTACACGCTGCTGCTGACGATCACCACGGCGTTCACCCCGATCGTCTGGCCCGTCGCGCTGGTCCTCGGTCTCGCGCTGCCGGCCGTGCGGCGCACCGGCCTCACCGCCCACGGCCTGCGCTTCCTGGCCCAGCTCGGCACGCCCCTGCTGGTCCTCGCACCCTGGTCGCTGTCGCTGCTCCCGTTCGGCTTCTTCAAGGAGGCCGGGCTCGACTACGGCCCCTCGGCCGCCTCCGCCCTCGACCTGCTCGGCGTGAGCCCCGGCGGCCCGGGCACGGTCAGCGGGCTGATGCTCATCGGCGTCGTCCTGGCCGCGCTGGCCGCCCTGCTGCGCTCGGAGCGCCAGTTCGGAATCTGGACGGCCTGGGCGGTCGCCCTGGTGGGCCTCGTCTTTGCGGTCCTGTCCAACAGCTCGACCTGGGCCGGCCCGGCCACCCTCGTCTACGGCCTCGCCCTCCTGACCGCCGCCGTCCTCGGCGCCGACGGTGCACGCGCGCGTGTGGCCGAGCAGAGTTTCGGCTGGCGCCAGCCGGTTGCCGCACTCATAGCCTTCGCCGCGCTCGCGGGCCCGCTGGTCATCGCCTTCGGCTGGATGATCCGCGGCGCCGACGGACCGGTCGAGCGGCAGGACCCCGTGCAGGTCCCCGCGTTCGTCGCCGAGGAGAGCGGCACCCGCGACCAGGCACGCACGCTCGTGCTCGACAGCGACTCCACGGCCCGCGTCGGCTACACCCTGGTCCGCGGCTCCGGCGCCCGGCTCGGCGACGCCGAGAGCGCCGCGGCCGACGGCGAGAACGCCAGACTCGACAAGGTCGTCGCCAACCTCGTCGCCGGCTCCGGCGCCGACCAGGCCGACCAGCTCGGCAAGTTCGCCGTCCGCTACGTCCTCGTCCACAAGGGCGCGCCCCGCGAGGTCACCCGTGTCCTGGACGCCACCCCCGGCCTCTCCCGCCTGAGCCAGCAGGGCGGCAGCGCCCTGTGGCGGGTCGACCAGGAGGTCGCGCGCGCCACCATCGTCCCCGCCTCCGGCTCCGGGGCGGCGCAGCCCGTCGCCGCCGGACCCGTCGAGATCCACACCACGGTCCCCTCCGGCACCGGCGGCCGCGTCCTGCGCCTCGCCGACACCGCCGCCGAGGGCTGGACGGCCACCCTGGACGGCAGGCCGCTCACCCGCACCACGCTCGACGGCTGGGCCCAGGGCTTCCAACTCCCCGCCTCCGGCGGCAAGTTGGACGTCACCTTCGACGACCCGATCACACACACCGCCTGGCTGTGGGCGCAGGGCTTCCTGGCCGTCGTCCTCGTCGTCCTGGCGCTGCCCGGCCGGCGCCGCGACATCGACGACGACCTCCCCGAGGAGCCGGCCGTACCCGCCGAGGCCGTCGCAGGCGAGGGCCGCCGCGCCCGCCGTCTGCGCGCCCAGGCGGAGGCCGAGGCCGAAGAGGCGGGCCGGAGCGAGGAGTTCCCGTCTCCTCCTGCGGAGGAGACACCGGTGGCGGTCCCGCATCAGCAGTCCTACGGCGACTGGGATGCGGCGGGCTACCAGGGCGCCGACTACGGCAGCTACGGCAACGAGCAGTACCAGGGCACCCAGCAGTACCCGGCGGGCACCTACGACCAGACGTACCAGGCGGACCCGTACCAGGGCGGCCAGTACGACCCGTACGCGTACGGCGGCTCCTCCCAGGGGGCGTACGACCAGACCGCGTACGACCCGTCGTACCAGCAGGGTTACGACCCGACGTACGACCCTGCGCAGCCGCACCCGCACGCCCCTGAGCGCCCCGACGGGAGTCAGCAGTGAACCGCACCACCATCTCCCTGATCGCCGGCACGGCCGCGCTCGCCGCCATCACGGGCTTCGCCTCGCTCACCGCGCCGGGCGCCTCCGGCGCGGACACCGCCAAGGCGGCCGCCGAACTGCCCGTGGAACGCACCACGTTGCTGTGCCCGCAGCCCAGCACCTCCGACCTCGCCGACACGTCGTACACCTCCTTCACGCCCGTCACGAAGGGCGCGGGAGGCGACGGCACGGCCCAACTCCGGTCCGCCACCGAGCAGTCGGCCGACGGAACGGGGGACAGCGGCAAGACCGACGGCAAGAAGAGCGGCAAGAAGAAGGCCGGCAAGCCGAAGACCGACAAGCCGAAGACCGACAAGCCGAAGACCGACAAGCCGGTCCTCACGCCCAAGGAGCCCGGCAAGCCCGTCACGGGCGACACCTCCGGTTCCGGTACACCCGCGCTCGTCGGCACCGCCGAGGGCAGGTTCGCGCCCGGCTGGGCGGTGCAGGAGACCACCGAGGTCGCCGCGGGCACCGGACGCGGCCTCCAGGGCGTCAACTGCACCGCGCCCGACACCGAGTTCTGGTTCCCGGGCGCCAGCACGGACGCCGCCCGCACCGACTACGTCCACCTCACCAACCCGGACGACTCCGCCGCCGTCGTCGACATCGAGCTCTACGGCAAGGACGGCGCCCTCAAGTCGACCGTGGGGGAGGGCATCACCGTCGCACCGCACTCCAGCGACCCGGTTCTGCTGTCCACGCTCACCGACGAGAAGCAGACCAACCTCACGGTGCATGTGAACGTCCGCAGCGGACGCGTGGGCGCCGCCGTGCAGGCTCTCGACGACAAGGTCGGCGGCGACTGGCTGGCCGCGTCCACGGACCCGGCGGGCAGCCTCGTCCTGCCCGGCATCCCCAAGGACGCCACGTCCGTGCGCCTGATCGCCTTCACGCCCGGCGACGCGGACGCCGACCTCAAGGTGCGGCTCGCCTCCCCGTCCGGGCAGATCACCCCCGCCGGGAACGAGACGCTGCACGTGAAGGCCGGCATGACCAACGCCGTCGACCTCGGCCCCGTCACCCGCGGCGAGGCGGGCTCCCTGGTCCTCACCCCCACCGACAAGTCCGTGCCGGTGGTCGCCGCGCTGCGCGTCGTACGGGGCAAGGGCGACAAGCAGGAGACGGCGTTCATCCCGGCCACCAGCCCGGTGGGCACGCGCGCGACGTCCGCCGACAACAGCGGAAAGGGCACCACGCTGTCCCTCGCGGCACCCACCCGCACCGCCCAGGTGAAGGTCACGGCGTCCGCGGGCAGCGACGGCGGCACCGCGGTCTCGAAGACGTACACGATCAAGGCCGGCACCACCCAGGACATCGCCGCCCCCGTCCCGAGCGGCCTGCAGGGCACCTACGCCCTGACGGTCGAGCCCCTGTCCGGCGGCCCGGTCTACGCGGCACGCACACTGGCGGCGACCGAGGAGGGAGTCCCGGGCTTCACGGTCCAGACACTCCCGGACGACCGGGGGACGGTGGCGGTACCGGAGGCGGACCAGGACCTGTCTGTGCTGCAGAAATAGCGGCACTTCGAGGCGCCGGCCTGGGCTTGATTTTTCAGCCCGTCCGGCGTTTGAGGACGAGGCCGTTCAGGCCGAAGCGGGGGTCTGGGGGCGGCAGCCCCCAGCAGGGCCACACCACCGCCGGGTGCCAGCTGAACGCCGGCTCAGTCCTCGCCGTACCGCGGATCCACCGTCTCCGGAGTGAGCCCCAGCAACTCGGCGACCTGCTCGACAACGACCTCGTGCACCAGAGCCGCCCGCTCGTCGCGCCCCTTCGTACGGATCTCCACGGGCCGCCGGTACACGACCACCCGTGCCGGCCGCCCCTCCCGGGAGGGAATCGTGCCGCCCAACGGCACCGCCTCGTCGCTCCAGGCCTCGGCCGGGCCGTCCAGACGCGGCACCTCCAGGACGAGGAAATCGATCTCGGCGAGCTGCGGCCACCGCCGTTCCAGTCGCTCCACGGAGTCCTGCACCAGATCCGCGAACGCCTCTGCACGGCTCGCGGCGAGCGGTACCTGGGGCGGCGCGATCGGGCCGCGCATGCCCCGGCCGTGGCGATCACGACGGCGGGGCCCGGGGCGGGCGGCACGGGGCGGTACGGGGTTGTCCATCACTGGTGAAGCGTAGTCCCCGCCGGGACCGCACGCCGTGCCCCACGCGGCCGGCCGGAGTGCCTCGGACCCCCCTGGACGGCCTGTCGCAGGATGACCATTCCAGCCAAGGTTGGGCTCGTTTCCGTATCTCTCCGAGACCGGCGATCTTGGGGCAATTGACGGTGTTTGTACGGTGTGTTGATCGGGCGAAGGGGTGCGCGAGGCCGTGTGAATGCGCGTCCGTGCAGGTCAGCGGCGTGTTCCACGGGAAGTGTGTGGGGTGTTTCACAGTACGACACGGTGGAGTGACCTGGGGGAGAGTCGTCGCGGCCCGCTCAAGAGTGCGGTACCGTCCAACGTCGTGAGCCCTGTACGTCGCTGTTCGCGCACCGCTTGCGGCCGTCCCGCCGTCGCGACGCTGACGTACGTCTACGCCGACTCGACCGCGGTCCTCGGCCCGCTCGCCACCTACGCCGAACCCCACTGCTACGACCTGTGTGCCGAGCACTCCGAGCGCCTCACCGCCCCGCGCGGCTGGGAGGTCGTCCGACTGCTCGACGGTTCCGCTCCGGCCCGCCCCAGCGGCGACGACCTGGAAGCGCTTGCCAATGCGGTGCGCGAGGCGGCCCGCCCCCAGGAGCGGGCGGCAGGCGCCGGCGGTGGCGGGGCGCGCACGGCGGACCCGATGGAGGTCGCGCGGCGCGGGCATCTGCGGGTACTGCGGTCTCCGGACAACTGAGCGCCTCCGTCCAATCCTCCCGTTCCGCCCAGTGATGCACACCCGTTGACGCGCCCTTGTCGCGGACACGGCCATTCCGGTGATGCCACCGGCGGGAAATCGCTTTCCGCATGCCGGAATCCAGGGAGGCGCCCGTGTACGTCCAGGAAATGGAACCCGTCGCCGACTCGCTCGGCCTGTCCGCCCTCGTCGCGGTCCTGCCCCTGTTGATCGTCCTGATCCTGCTCGGCGGAGTGCGCACGAAAGCGCATCTGGCAGGCCTGACAGGGCTTCTCGCGGCCGTTCTGGTCGCCCGGCTCGCCTACCGCATGCCGCTCGACCAAACGCTCTCCAGCGCCGCCCAGGGGGCCGTCTTCGGCCTCTTCCCCATCCTGTGGATCGTGGTCAACGCCCTGTGGGTGTACCGCATGACGGTCCGCACCCGGCACTTCGACATCCTGCGCCGCTCCTTCGCACGGCTCTCGGACGACCCGCGCATCCAGGCGCTCGTGGTCGCGTTCTGCTTCGGCGCGCTCCTGGAGGCCCTCGCCGGATTCGGTGCGCCGGTCGCGATCTGCTCCGTCATGCTCGTCGCCCTCGGCTTCGACCCCGTGCGCGCCGCGGTCGTCGCGCTCGTCGCCAACACGGCCCCGGTCGCGTTCGGGGCGATGGGCACACCGGTCGTGACCCTCGCGCAGGTGACGGGGCTGCCGCTGGACTCCGTGGCCTCCGTGGTGGGGCGTCAGACGCCGCTGCTGGCACTGGTGGTGCCGCTCGTCCTGGTCCGGCTCGTGGACGGGCGGCGCGGCCTGCGCGAGACCTGGGTGCCCGCCCTGGTGTGCGGAGTGGCCTTCGCCGTCGCCCAGTTCGCCACCTCCAACTACGTCTCCGCACAACTCGCCGACATCGGCGCGTCCTTGGCGGGCGCGGGCGCCCTGGTCGCCGTGCCGCACGCGCGCGTGCCCGCCACCGAGTCGGTGCGCACGTCCGTGCTGACCGGCGTACGCAGCGGGGAGCTGGACGAGGAGGACCCGCGGCGCGAAGTCCTGCGCGCCTACGCCCCGTACGCGCTCATCGTCGCGATCTTCTGGGTCGCGCAGATCCCGGCGGTCAAGGACCGGCTGGCCCGGGTGACGCAGACGTACGACCGGCCGTACCTGGATGTCGCCGGGCCGGACGGGAAGCCGGTCGGCGGCAATGCCTTCACCTGGCCGATCGTGTCGACGGGCGGCACGCTCGTGCTGCTCGCCGGAGTCTGCACGGCGGTCGTACTCGGCGTGCACGCGCGCGTGGCCGTCAAGGAGTGGCTGGCGACCGTGCACGAGCTGAGGTTCGCGATCCTGACCGTGACGTCCGTGCTGGCGCTCGGCGTACGTCATGAACCTCTCCGGACAGGCGGGCCACATCGGCCACTTCGTGGCGGCTGCGGGAGCCGGACTGGCCTTCCTGTCACCCGTCCTGGGCTGGTTCGGGGTGGCGGTCTCCGGCTCGGACACCTCGGCCAACGCGCTCTTCGGAGCCCTGCAGGTGACCGCGGCCCGCGAGTCCGGCCTGTCGCCCGAACTCCTGGCCGCTGCCAACAGTTCGGGCGGCGTCCTCGGCAAGATGATCTCGCCGCAGAACCTCACCATCGCGTGCGCGGCCGTGGGCCTCGCGGGCCGCGAGGGGGACCTCCTGCGCAAGGTGCTGCCCTGGAGCGTAGGCCTGCTGCTGGTGATGTGCCTGATCGTGGTGGGCCAGAGCTCACCGGTCCTGGACTGGATGCTGCCCTGACCCGTGGCGGACCCTGTCCCGCTCTTCCCGGATCCTGCCCCGGTTCTTCCCGGTTTCTCACCCTGCTCTGACCTGAGGTTACGGCTGGGAGTCCACTCTGAGTCCGCGCAGCGCTCGGCCAACCGGTACGGGTAGTTTGAGGCGACCGATAGGACTTCAGGAGGGTTGGCCGTGGCTGCTGATCTGTCGCAGATCGTGAAGGCGTACGACGTACGCGGGGTGGTCCCGGACCAGTGGGACGAGTCGCTGGCCGAGCTCTTCGGGGCGGCCTTCGTCCAGGTGACCGGGGCGGACGCGATCGTGACCGGCCACGACATGCGGCCTTCGTCGCCGGGCCTGTCGCGCGCCTTCGCGCGCGGGGCGGCCGCACAGGGCGTCGACGTGACCGAGATCGGCCTGTGCTCGACCGACCAGCTCTACTACGCCTCGGGCGCCCTGAACCTGCCGGGCGCGATGTTCACGGCCTCGCACAATCCGGCGCAGTACAACGGCATCAAGCTGTGCCGCGCGGGCGCGGCGCCGGTGGGCCAGGACACGGGCCTGTCCCGGATCCGCGAACTGGCCGAGCAGTGGAGCGAGTCGGGCGCTCCCGAGCCGGCAGCCGAGCCGGGAACCATCACCTCGCGCGACACGTTGTCGGACTACGCGGCCCACCTCCGCTCCCTCGTCGACCTGACCTCCGTCCGCCCCCTGAAGGTCGTCGTCGACGCGGGCAACGGCATGGGCGGCCACACCGTCCCCACGGTCTTCGCGGGCCTGCCCCTGACCGTCGTACCCATGTACTTCGAACTCGACGGCACGTTCCCGAACCACGAGGCGAACCCGCTGGACCCGGCGAACCTCGTCGACCTGCAGCAGCGCGTGCGCGAGGAGTCCGCCGACCTGGGCATCGCCTTCGACGGCGACGCGGACCGCTGCTTCGTCGTCGACGAGCACGGCGACCCGGTCCCACCGTCCGCCATCACGGCCCTGGTGGCCGCGCGCGAGCTGGCCAGGAACGGCGGCAAGGGCGTGATCATCCACAACCTGATCACCTCCTGGTCGGTCCCCGAGGTGGTGCGCGAACACGGCGGCACCCCGGCCCGTACCCGAGTCGGCCACTCCTTCATCAAGGCCGAAATGGCCAAGTCGGGCGCGATCTTCGGCGGCGAACACTCGGCGCACTACTACTTCAAGGACTTCTGGAACGCCGACACGGGCATGCTGGCCGCCCTCCACGTCCTCGCGGCCCTCGGCGGCCAGGACGGCCCGCTTTCCGAACTCGTCGCCGAGTACGACCGCTACGTAGGCTCCGGCGAGATCAACTCCACGGTCGCCGACCAGGCCGGCCGCCTGGCGGCCATCAAGGCGGCGTACGGCGCCCGCGAGGACATCGCCCTCGACGAACTCGACGGCCTGACGGTCACCTCCACCGACTGGTGGTTCAACGTCCGCCCCTCCAACACGGAACCGCTGCTCAGGCTGAACGCAGAGGCGAGGGACGAGGCGACGATGACGAAGATCCGGGACGAGGCTCTGGCGATCATCCGAGGGTGAACCGCCCAGCCCGTCCGGTGTCTGAGTCTTTCAGCCCGTCCGGTGTCTGAAGTCTTTCAACCCGTCCGGCGTTCGAGTTTTCAGCCCGTCCGGCGTTTGAGGACGAGGCCGTTCAGACCGACAGGGGGTCCAGGGGCGGAGCCCCCTGGCGGGGCCGAAGGGGCCGCGCCCCTGGGACGGGACGGGTAGGGGCGGCGGGGGCGATCCCCTCCCACAGCCACCCGACCCGACCCCGTCCCAACCCCGGCACCCCGCCCCCCACGGCGGTACGCTGACCAGGCACATCCGCACACGCACACGCGCGCACCCCCGAAGGGACACACCCATGCCGCTCGAAGCCGGCCTCCTGGAGATCCTCGCCTGCCCGGCCTGCCACGCCCCGCTCAAGGAGCAGGAAACCGAGGGGCAGGAAACCAAGGAGCAGGAAACCGAGCTGGTCTGCACGGGCAAGGACTGCGGCCTGGCCTACCCCATCCGCGACGGCATCCCCGTCCTGCTCGTCGACGAGGCCCGCCGCCCCGCGTAACGCCGAGCCCGGCCACCCGCGCAAGAAGGCGCCCGCAAAGGGCACCCGCGCAGGAAGCCCCCGCCGCGGGTACGACCCCGGCGCGCACACAAAGAACCCCCGGCGATCGGAGGCTGCCGCCCATGCTCGACGAATCGCTGCTCGACACTCCCGAGGCCCTCTCGGAGGCCGACCGCCGCGGCCTGCTCCGCGGCGCCGCCGAGGCAGGCGCCCGCGTCCGCACGGCCGCCCGGCACGCCGCAGAGGCCGGCGTGGACGACCTCAAGCCCGACGGCCGCCCCCGCGCGGTCCTCATCGCTGGCCCCGGCGCCGCAGCGATCTGCGTGGCCGACCTCCTCGGCACGCTCGCCGGCCCCGGCAGTCCCGTCATCCGGCTCGCCCCCACCGGCGTCGCCCCCGCCGCGGGCGCCCTGCGCTGGGAACTCCCGGGCTGGGCCGGCAGCGTCGACCTGCTCCTGATCACCACCCCGGACGGCACCGAACCGGGCCTGTCCCTGCTCACCGACGCGGCCTACCGCCGCGGCTGCACGGTCGTCGCCGTCGCCCCCGCCCGCACCCCGCTCACCGAGGCGGTGGAAGGCGCCCACGGCCTCTTCGTGCCGATGGCTACAGCCCCCTACGAGGAGGAAGGGCAGGAGCTCGCCGCCTCCGCCCCCGGCGTCCTGTGGGCCCTGCTCACGCCCCTCCTCGCCCTCCTCGACCGCACCGGCCTGGTCACCGCCCCGCCGGAGGCCGTCGAGAAGATCGCCGACCGTCTCGACCACATCGCCGAACGCTGCGGCCCCGCCATCGCGACCTACAGCAACCCCGCCAAGACGCTCGCCGCCGAACTCGCGGACACGCTGCCCGTCGTATGGACCGAGGGCGTCTCGGCAGGCCCCGCGGGACGGCGCTTCGCGGCCGCCCTCGCCGAACTCGCGGGCCGCCCGGCGGTCGTCGCCGAGCTCCCCGAGGCACTCGCCGCACACGGCGCCCTGCTGGCCGGTCCGCTCGCCGCCAGCGCCGACCCGGACGACTTCTTCCGCGACCGCGTAGAGGAAGCGCCCGCCCTGCACGCGCGCGTGGTGCTGCTCCGCGACCGCCCGATCGAAGGCCTCACCGCCGCCCCCGCCGCTCGTGACCTGGCCCTCAGCCACGACACGCCGATCAGCGAACTGGAACCGGAACCCGGCGGCGAACTGGAGACCCTCGCCGAACTGATCGCCATCACGGATTTCGCCGCCGTTTACCTGGCGCTTGCCTCGGGGGCCTGACGTTGACCCGCGCAACCCGCGCCTACTGACCAGCGCCCGCCGAGCGCGGCGTACATACGGAGACGAAGACACAGCATGGACCGCCTCGACAACACCGTCCGCCCCTACGCCTGGGGTTCGACCACCGCGATCCCGCACCTGCTCGGTGTCGAACCGAGCGGTGAACCGCAGGCGGAGATGTGGATGGGCGCCCACCCCGGCGCCCCCTCGCGCACCGGACGCGGCACGCTCGTCGAGGTCGTCGACGCGGACCCGGAGAAGGAACTCGGCCCGGCCGCCGTCGCCAAGTTCGGCCCCCGCCTGCCCTTCCTCCTCAAGATCCTCGCCGCCGGCGCCCCCCTCTCCCTCCAGGTGCACCCCAACCTGGCCCAGGCGAAGGAGGGTTACCAGGACGAGGAGCGCCGCAACATCCCCGTCGACGCCCCGCACCGCAACTACAAGGACGCCAACCACAAGCCCGAACTGATCTGCGCGCTCACCGAGTTCGACGGACTCTGCGGCTTCCGCGACCCGCTCCAGGCCGCTGACCTGCTGGACGGCCTGGGTGTCGACTCCCTCAAGCCGTACGTCGACCTGCTGCACGCCCACCCCGAGGACGCCGCCCTGCGCGAGGTCCTCACGGCGATCCTCACCGCCGACCCCGAGGAGATGCACCACACGGTCGCCGAAGCCGCGGCCGCCTGCACCCGCCTCGGCGGCGACTACGCGCCCTACGCGGACATCGCCCACCACTACCCGGGCGACCCGGGCGTCATCGCCGCCATGCTCCTCAACTACGTCCGCCTGCAGCCCGGCGAGGCCCTTTTCCTCGGCGCCGGCATCCCGCACGCCTACCTCAACGGTCTCGGCGTCGAGATCATGGCCAACTCCGACAACGTCCTGCGCTGCGGCCTGACCCCCAAGCACGTCGACGTCCCCGAACTCCTGCGCATCGTCCGCTTCGAGGCCAGTGACCCCGGCGTGCTGCGCCCCGAGGCGTCCCCGGACGGCGAAGAGGTCTACGAGACCCCGATCGACGAATTCCGGCTGTCGCGCTATGTCCTCCCCGAGGGCGGCTCCGCCCACGACCTCACCCGCGCCACCCCGCAGATCCTGCTCTGCACGGCCGGTTCTGTGCATGCGGGCGAACACGAACTGCGCCCCGGCCAGTCGGTCTTCGTCCCGGCGGGCGAGAAGGCCGAGGTGTCCGGAGCGGGTACGGTCTTCCGGGCCACTGTGATCGTATGACCGGGGTTGTGGATACCTGACGCGCCGTCGTCGGGCAGGGCTGCAAGAATGGCCCACCGGCAAAGGACGGGCAAAGCCGCGACGAGGCGGGACCCCGGACGGCATACGTACGAAGGCGAAGGGACAACGCGGACAGATGAGTGCGTCAGGCGGCACCAGGGCGATCGTGGCGGCACTCGGCGCCAACCTCGCGATTGCGGCATCGAAGTTCGTGGCGTTCGCGTTCAGCGGTTCGTCGTCGATGCTCGCCGAGGGCGTCCACTCGCTCGCCGACTCGGGCAACCAGTTCCTGCTGCTGATCGGCGGCAAGAAGGCGCAGCGCGAGGCCACCCCGCAGCACCCCTTCGGCTACGGCCGCGAGCGGTACATCTACGCCTTCCTCGTCTCCATCGTCCTCTTCTCGGTCGGCGGCATGTTCGCCATCTACGAGGGCTACGAGAAGATCCGCCACCCGCACGACGTGGAGCACTGGTACTGGCCGGTGGGTGTCCTCGTCTTCGCGATCATCGCCGAAGGCTTCTCCTTCAAGACGGCCATCAAGGAGTCGAACGAGCTGCGCGGCAAGCTGTCCTGGTCGCAGTTCATCCGCCGCGCCAAGGCGCCCGAGCTGCCCGTGGTCCTCCTGGAGGACTTCGGCGCCCTGATCGGTCTGGTCCTGGCGCTCGGCGGTGTCGGCCTCGCCCTGCTCACCGGCGACGGCGTCTGGGACGGCATCGGCACAGTCTGCATCGGCGTCCTGCTCGTGCTGATCGCCCTCGTCCTCGCCGCCGAGACCAAGTCCCTCCTCCTCGGCGAGGCCGCCGGGATCGACGAGGTCAAGCAGATCGAGGCGGCCATCGTCGACGGCGACACCGTCACCGGCATCATCCACATGCGCACGCTCCACCTCGGCCCCGAGGAACTGCTGATCGCAGCCAAGATCGCCGTCCAGCACGACGACACGGCCGCCGAGGTCGCCTCCGCCATCAACGCCGCCGAGGCCCGCATCCGCGCCGCGGTCCCCATCGCCCGTGTCATCTACCTCGAGCCGGACATCTACAGCGAGGCCGAGGCGGCGAAGGGCCCCGACCGCGAGGCCACGCCCGGCGGACCGGCGCCGCACCCTGCCGACCACTGACACCACTGCGCCGTACGGCACTTCGCCGTACGACGACGGGGCCCGCCGAACACTCGGTGGGCCCCGCCGTCACACCTGCACGGCCCAGGGCACAGACGGGGGCACCACGATCCGCTTCCGTACGGCCACGGCCGCGATCCCCAGGCCGAGCCCCGTGAGCGCCATCAAGCCCCCCACCAGCGCGGCCACCCCGAGCAGGGCCGGCCCGGTGTAGTCGTCCGTCACACGGCCCTGGACCGCGCTCACCGGGACGGTGCCGCCGTGATCGTCGGGAAAGGCCCGCGAGTCCCGCGAGTTCGACCGGTGATCACCGAGCAGGAAGAGCCGGCCCTCGGGCACCTTCACGGCGTACGTCTGGTGCATCCCGTCGGCGATGCCGCCTGCCAGGTACGGCTCGTCGAGCGGTTTGCCGTTCACTAGGAGCCGCTCACCCTCGCCCTTCCCCCGTACAGCAGACGATGTGATCGCCGCCGACACCGATGACGCGCTGCATGACGACGGCGCCCTGGTAGCGCTCCGGCGCCGAGTAGAGCACGACGTCGCCCCGCCGCACCCCGGTCCCGTCCATGCGCTCGTACACCAGCTGCTGCCCCTGTGTGTACGTCGGCGACATGCTGTCGCCGGCCACCGTGGTGCCGTGGTAGCCCGTCCACAGGCTCACCAGCGCCGCAACCACCAGCACGACCCCCAGCGGCCCCAGCACCCCGGCCCAGATCCCGAGCTTCCGCGCCCTGCTCATCGCCACTCCCTCCCCACGCGGAACATCCGCGCCGCGCAGAGGGTAGCCGCCGGCTGTGAACCGGCTGTGCTGGCCCGCGCCCTCGACGGGCGCGGGCCCTGAGCCGGCTACCGGATCTCGCTCAGCACACCGAGGACCGCCCGCTCGTCCGTGGCCGCCGTCAGCCGTTCCCGGAACCCGGCGTCCGTCAACTTCCGCGACAGCAAGGCCAGAATCCGCAGATGCTCATCGCCCGCGGCCGCCTCCGGTACGGCGATCATGAACACCAGCCGCGCCTTCGTACCGTCCATCGAGCCCCACTCGACGCCCTCGTCGGAGCGTGCGAACCCGACCACCGGCGCCGTCACCGCGTCCGTCTTGGCATGCGGAATCGCGATCTCCTCACCGAGCCCGGTGCTGCCCTGCTCCTCGCGCCGCAGCGCCGTCCGCACGAGCTCGTCCACGTCCGCGACCTCGCCGCTGCGGGCCAGCAGGTCCGCCATCTCCCGGATGGCGGCCTCCTTCTCCTGCGCGTCGAGCCGGACCTTGACGGTCTGCTCGGTGAGGTAGCCGGAGAGGACCTCGCCACCGGGTTCGGCGGCACCGGCAGGATCGGCCGCGGGCGCTGAGCCCGCACCCCCCGAACCGGAAGCGGACGGCGTGGATCCATGCTCGGCCCGCGGCCCCACGACGGCATGCTCGCCCGAACTCGACGACACACCAGCGCCGACCGGGACCAGCGCGGCCTCGGCATCCGCCACCCCCGCACCGACCACCGCCGCACCGCTCCGCCTGCGCTCAGCGAGGTCGACCAGCGTCACCGTGGTCAGCGACGTGACCACCGTGCCGATCACCACGGCCACGAAGAACATCGGTACGCCGCTCACCGCGCCCAGCAGGGCCACGATCGGCCCACCGTGCGGAACCGCGTCCTTCACTCCCGCGATCCCGGCGACCGCACCGGCCACCGCGCCGCCGAGCATGTTGGCCGGAATGACCTGCGCGGGCCGCGCCGCCGCGAACGGGATCGCACCCTCCGAGATACCGAAACAGCCCATGAACAGGGACGCGAAACCGGTCTCCCGCTCCTGCTCGGTGTAGAGCCGTTGCCGTATCAGCGTCGCCAGCCCCTGACCCAGCGGCATGACCGGGATCGCGGCCGCGCACATCCCCATGACCGTCTGGTTGCCGGTCGCGATGAGCCCGGCGCCGAACAGGAACGCCGTCTTGTTCACCGGCCCGCCCATGTCGAACGCGATCATGAGCCCCAGAATCGCGCCGAGCAGAACCGCACTCGTACCCGTCATTCCACTGAGCCAGCTGGTCAGATGCTCGAACACCCACGAGATCGGCTTTCCGATGACGTAGATGAAGAACATCCCGAGCACCGTCGTCGCCACAATCGGGATCACGATGATCGGCATGATCGGCTGTACGAACTTCGGGACCCTGACCTTCTTGATCCACAGCACCAGATACCCGGCGAGAAACCCGGTCACGATCGCCCCGATGAACCCGGCACCGGCCTTGGAGTCGTACAACGACCCGGTGTTGGCGATCCAGCCACCGATCATGCCCGGCACGAGCGCGGGCCGGTCGGCGATGGCGTAGGCGATGTACCCGGACAGGATCGGGATCATCAGCTGGAAGCCGACGACGCCGATCTGGTTCACGTCGGCCCAGAAGGTGCCCTCCGGGATGACATAACCCTTCGCCGTCGCGTCACCTCCGAGCGCGAGCGATACGGCGATCAGCAGACCGCCGACCACGACGAACGGGATCATGTACGAGACACCGTTCATCAGCGCCTTGTAGACCGTGCTCCGCTGCTTGCCACCGTCCACCAGAGACGCCGCCGTCGGCACACCACCAGCCGTATGGACAGGCGCCGAGCGCACTCGTTCGATCAACTGCTCAGGGTGGTGAATCCCCTCCGCCACCCCCACGGTCAGCACCCTCTTGCCTGCAAAGCGGCTCAGATCCACATCCTTGTCCGCGGCCACGATGACGCCGTCCGCGGTTCTGACATCGTTGTCGCCGAGGACGTTTTCAGCCCCGATGGACCCCTGCGTCTCCACCTTCATGTCGATGCCACGGCTCTCGGCAGCCTGCGCGAGCTTCTCCGCGGCCATATATGTGTGTGCGATGCCGGTCGGGCATGCGGTCACCGCGAGCAGCTTCAGCCGCCTCTGCTCGCCACTGCCGCCGCCCGTGGGGGGAGGGCCGGCCGGATTGGTCACATCGATCTCCTAACGCCTTTGTCGCGCGAAACGCCGTCCCGGGCGCCCCGCAAGATCGATCAGTGGTTCCCGATCTCCTGGCATCCTGCAACATCCGCCGCCCTGCTCAAAGGCGCGGAAGTCCCTGTTCGACCTGGTCTGCTGCCTCCTGTTCTCCCGTTCGTAGGTGCCCTGTTATCGCTCTCCCGACCCTCGCGGCCGGCACCCGCCGAACGCTCGACCGGCGCGATGTGTTCGAAGGCGGACTGGGGTCGCCGGGGCGGCCGGTGTAGCTTGGAACCGAGCCAGACGTCGCTGCTGATGGCGGTCGGGCGGTCCCACCGCGGACCGACCGAGGGAGAGAGGGCCTCCGACGGACTGCGCTGCGCGCACGCGGGCATCCTGTGTCCTCTTGGGCACCCCTGTGCCAGCCGCCGCGCAGACCAGCCGTACCCACCTCGCCCCAACCCCGAGGAGCAGCTCGCAATGACGACTGTCGAGAACCGACAGGACTTCAAGGTCGCCGACCTCTCCCTGGCCGCCTTCGGCCGCAAGGAGATCACCCTCGCCGAGCACGAGATGCCCGGCCTGATGGCGATCCGCAAGGAGTACGCCGAGACCCAGCCGCTGGCCGGCGCCCGTGTCACCGGTTCCCTGCACATGACCGTGCAGACCGCCGTGCTCATCGAGACCCTGGTCGCCCTGGGCGCCGAGGTCCGCTGGGCGTCCTGCAACATCTTCTCCACCCAGGACCACGCGGCCGCCGCCATCGCCGTCGGCCCGAACGGCACGCCCGAGAACCCGCAGGGCATCCCGGTCTTCGCCTGGAAGGGCGAGACCCTGGAGGAGTACTGGTGGTGCACGGAGCAGGCGCTGACCTGGCCGGACAGCCCCACCGGCGGCCCCAACATGATCCTCGACGACGGCGGTGACGCCACCCTCCTCGTCCACAAGGGCGTCGAGTACGAGAAGGACGGCAAGGTCCCCTCCGTCGACACCGCCGAGTCCGACGAGCACCGCGTCATCCTCGAGCTCCTGCACCGCACCATCACCAACGGCTCGCAGAAGTGGACCCAGCTCGGGCTACCAGGTCACCACGCTCGACGAGGTCGTCGACAAGGCCGACATCTTCGTCACCACGACCGGCAACAAGGACATCATCATGGCCTCGGACATGGCCAAGATGAAGCACCAGGCGATCGTGGGCAACATCGGCCACTTCGACAACGAGATCGACATGGCCGGCCTCGCCAAGATCCCAGGCATCGTCAAGGACGAGGTCAAGCCGCAGGTCCACACCTGGACCTTCCCCGACGGCAAGGTGATCATCATCCTGTCCGAGGGCCGTCTGCTGAACCTGGGCAACGCCACCGGCCACCCGTCGTTCGTGATGTCCAACTCCTTCGCGGACCAGACCCTGGCCCAGATCGAGCTGTTCACCAAGCCCGACGAGTACCCGACCGGCGTGTACACGCTGCCCAAGCACCTCGACGAGAAGGTCGCCCGTCTCCACCTGGACTCGCTCGGCGTGAAGCTGACCACGCTCCGCCCCGAGCAGGCCGCGTACATCGGCGTCCAGGTCGAGGGCCCGTACAAGTCGGACCACTACCGCTACTGAGCGGCTCGGCACAGCGGATGGTGAGCGCGTCGGTGCGCTGACGCGCTCACCAGCAGCAGTTCCTCCGAGGCAGGCCCCCGCACCCCCGTGCCGGGGGCCTGCCCCTTTGGCTCTGCGGCCCGTCGGCCGGACCAGCCCGTCAAGACCCAGGACCCCCATGCCCCGCGGCCGTTATTCGCTCCACGATCCGCACGATCACACCCCCCTCGCAGAAGAGCACTTCCACTGCGCCCCCGGACCGTCCGGCTGGCGCTACGTGTCCCAACTCACCACCCCCGCCGGCGATCACCGGGGCTCCGTCGACCTCGCCCTCGACGAGCTGGGGCGCCCCATCCGTCTCGAGCTGCACGCCGCAGGCTGGCAGGTCCGCGGTGCCGCCCTCGACGGCGTCACCTGGGTCCGGACAGACCCGACCGGAACACATGCCACCGAAGGCAACGTGCGCGCCCACGCCTTCACCGGCACATCCCCCGCGTTCCTCATCGCCACCACCCGTCTCCTGCGCCTCACCCCCTCCGCCACAGCAACCCGCGTACGCCTCGTCACCTTCACCGACCCTGTCCTCGCCCCGCGCACCGTGGACCAGTCCTGGGCCTTGGTGAACAGAGAAACACACGCCACTGACAACGCCCCCCTGGCCGTGGACGAATACCAGGTCACAGCCCTGGACACGGGCGAGCAGTACGCCGTACACATCGCCGGTGACGTGGTGCTCGCCGCGCCCGGCATCGAGCTCGAAGACCTCGAATCGCCGCCGTCCACATTCACCTGAGCGAGACGTTCGCATGCGTTGCAGGGGGAACACGCGGATAGAGCCGCCTGGGCCAGGCGGCTCCTACGGCGGCCGCCACGGCCCTACGCCGGTGGCACGAACCCGGTGGACTCGGTGGTTCCGCCCCCGTTGCCGGCTGGACGGTGGCTCGACGACGCATGCTGCTCCGCGGTCTGCGCCGTCTCATGTGCCGGAGCTTCCTGCGTCGGCCCCTCAGCCTGCCGTCCGACGGCAGCCGTCTGCGCCGCATGAGCAGCCGGCGGTGCCGTCACCGGAGGGAAGCCGGCGGGAGGTTCGTAGGAGCCAGGCGAACCAGCCGGGCGCAATGCACCCGCAGGCCACCCACTCGCAGCCGGGCTCCCCACCGCGGATCCATTCGCGAAGGTCCGTCGTGCCTCCCGGGCCTGCCGCTCCTGCACCACAGCCGCCAGATACGCCGCCGGCGGAACCCCCTGCGGCACCGGCGTACCCGTACGCGCCGAGAGATCCGAGGCGAGCCGCTGCGCCATCGCCCCGCCGACCTGCGGGTCCAGCTGTTGCATGCGCGACAGGTACTGACGGATGGCGAGCCACAACCCGTCGGGAACCGCAGACAGATCAAGCCCGGAGAACCTCCCGGCCAGCCAGGGCGGCGGCGGAGGCAAGAAGCCCGTCCGCACCGCAGGCACCCTTTCCCGAACGACGAGAGTCCCGGCGAACACGTCGCCGAGCCGACGTCCCCGAGCCGACACAAGGGATGCGATGCAGGCGACGACCCCGAACGTCATCACGATCTCGACCACACCGATCCCACCCCGAACCAGCGCATGCCGGAACCGGATCGGCCCCCCGTCGTCCCGCACTACCCGCAGCCCACACGCCAACTTTCCTAGCGACCGCCCATGGCTGAGCGTCTCGACCGCGATCGGCCCGCCCACCAGCACCAGAACGGACGTCGCGATCGACACCGCGATCTGTGCCGCGTCGTCCAGCGAAGCGGTGGCAGCGACCAGAGCGATGGTCAGCACCACGTAGACGACCATGGCCACGACCAGGTCGAGCAACACTGCAAGCGCCCTGCTGGGCAGCCTTGCGGGGCGCAACTCCAGCGCCACCGCCTCGCCCGTCACAAGCTCACTCACGCCCGTAGTCCTTCCCCTGGCCTGCCCCGTGAACGGTCAGTCTGCCAAGCTGAGGGCGCATCGCGCCGCAGTACGAAAAGCTGACCCCACGACGAGCCGCCGACGAACAGCCGAGGAGCAGGCAAACCGATGGACCTCGACGTCTTCGTCACTGCCCACCGAGCCGAATGGGATCGCCTCGACGCCCTCCTCGGGCGGCAACGCCGTCTCACCGGCGCGGAGGCCGACGAACTCGTCGCGCTCTACCAGCGCACAGCCACCCACCTCTCTCTGATCCAGTCCAGCGCCCCGGACCCCCAGCTGACCGGACGCCTCAGCCAGCTCGTGGCACGCGCGCGTAGCGCAGTGACAGGCACCCGACGCGCCTCCTGGCGAGACGTCATCCGCTTCCTGACGCAGGGATTCCCTGCTGCGGTCTACAGATCGCGCCGCTGGTGGATCCCCACAGCGCTTCTGTCCACCGTCGTCGCCGTCCTCCTGGGCTGGTGGATAGGCACCCACCCAGAGGTGCAGGCCACGATTGCGGCACCCAGCGAGCTGCGTGAACTCACCCGCCCAGGGGGGCAGTACGAGACGTACTACTCGAGCCACCCTGCGGCGTCCTTCGCCGCCCAGGTCTGGACGAACAACGCCTGGGCCGCCGCCCAGTGCCTGATCCTGGGCGTCTTCCTCGGCCTGCCCGTCCTCTGGATCCTCCTCCAGAACATGCTCAACCTCGGGGTCGGCTTCGGGCTGATGTCCTCGGCCGGCAGGCTCGACACCTTCCTCGGCCTCGTCCTCCCACACGGCCTGCTCGAACTGACCGCTGTCTTCGTGGCCGCCGGCACCGGCCTTCGCCTCGGCTGGACCCTCATAGACCCGGGCCCCCGCTCCCGACGCACGGCCCTCGCCGAGGAGGGCCGCGCCGCCGTGGGCATGGCGATCGGTCTCGCGCTCGTCCTCTTCGTCTCAGGCGCCATCGAAGGCTTCGTCACCCCGTCGGGCCTGCCCACGTGGGCTCGAATAGGCATCGGGGTCGCTGTAGAGCTCGCGTTCCTCGTGTACGTCTTCGTCCTGGGCGGCCGAGCGGCCCGTGCCGGAGAGACGGGTGACGTCGATGCAGCCGAGCGCAGCGCCACGGTGCCGACGGCCGCCTGATGTGCGGCCGCACCTCCTGACCTGTTAGTCTCTCCTTCGCCCCACAGGAGCCGTTGACACGGACCAAGTGGGGAGGTAGATTCGAACAGTTGCCTGGAACTGGATCTAGTCCGGTCGGCAACAGTGAGTGTCTGTCTGCTTCTCGGAAACATCGATTTCGAAGAAGCCACTCCCGATGAATCGGAAAATGAGCGGCCGGTCAGTCCGGCTCGAAACTTCTGATAAAGTCGGAGCCGCCGGAAAGGGAAACGCGAAAGCGGGAACCTGGAAAGCACCGAGGAAATCGGATCGGGAAACGGTCTGATAGAGTCGGAAACGCAAGAC
>NZ_JODC01000011.1 GCF_000720765.1 Streptomyces sp. NRRL S-646 | reverse complement strand
ATTCCGAACCCGGAAGCTAAGCCTTACAGCGCCGATGGTACTGCAGGGGGGACCCTGTGGGAGAGTAGGACGCCGCCGAACAAAATTTGAGAAAACCCCCGTACCGATAACCGGTACGGGGGTTTTCTGCATTTCCGGTACGGTGGCCGACATGACGTACAAGATCCGTTCCATACGTGCCGACGAGTGGGCCGCGGTCAAGGAGCTGAGGCTCGAGGCGTTGCGGGATCCCGTTGCGCATCTGGCGTTCCTCGAGACCTACGACCAGGCCACTGCCCAGCCGGACTCCTTCTGGCAGGAGCGGGCCATCGGCGGTGCTGAAGGTGCGACCGGGGCACAGCAGATCATCGCGGAGGGTCCGGACGGGGAATGGGTCGGAACTCTGACCGTGCTGATCGAGGAGGCCGGCACTCAGGACTGGACCGGGCTCACGGTCGAGCGGAGGCAGGGGCACATCGTCGGTGTGTTCGTGCAGCCCGAATACCGCGGGATCGGACTGACCGAAGTGCTCTTCGACGCCGGCCTGGAGTGGGCCTGGGGGCGTGACGTGGAGCGGGTGCGGCTCATCGTCCACGAGGACAACGACCGGGCCCGGCGTTTCTACGGCAAGGCCGGCTTCGTCCTCACCGGGCTAGTCGTGCCGCTCGGTGAGGACACCGAGGAGCGCGAGCTGGAGATGGCTGTCGAGCGCGAGCAGCTCTAGAGGCTTGTCCGGAGGGCTATACCGGCAGTTCGTCGTGTGGCCAGCGGGCGCGGCCCTGTTCGCGGGAGCGGAGCAGGGCCAGGGTCGGCAGGCCCCGGTCCGCTCCGGTGGCCAGTAGCTCCGGGAGCTGGGGAAGCGGAGCCACGGCTGCGACGTCGTCGAGGACGAGCGTGAGTGGTGGGTCGAGGCGACCGGAGGATGACCGTTCGGCCATGCGCCGGCCGCGCTCGACCACGCTTGAGACGAGGGCCGTCAGAAGGGGCATCGCGCCCGGGTTGGTTCTGGGGTCCTCGATGGATTCCCCCACCACATAAAGCGTGCCCCCTTCATGGACGAAGGAATCCAAGGTGAGGGCATCTGTTCGGTTTGGAGTGCATGCCTCGCGGATGTTGACCGTGAAGAGGGCGGAGAGAGCTCGGCTGGTCAACTCCTGGGCCATGTCGCGGCGTTCGGGGTGTGCGGTGAGCGCGGCCTCGAGTTCGCCGGCGGAGCCGGGGGCCGCCTTGGGATTCGTACGGAGGATGCGGACCGCGTCCTGGACCTGGGCGCCCTGGGACCAGCGGTGGACGTGGCGGATGGTGCGGCCGTCGACGGCGGCCGCGTGCACATAGCTGCGCAGGAGCGTTTCGGCTGTTGCTGCCAGGGCCTGGTCGAGTTTCGCCGTGGGGCGGATCGGGGCGAGGAGGGCGTCCGCTCTGGCCGTGGCCGTCTGTTTGTCCTCGCAGCCCGTGGTGGGGGACCAGTGCAGCCGGGCCGGGGTGTCGCAGAGGTGGGCGGGGTCGTAGAGGAGGACGGGGCCCAGTTTTGCCCGGGCGTCCTTGGTGTCCGACCAGACCGCCGGGTTCGAGGTGATGACGAGGGCCGGGCCTTCCGCGTCGCGTACGGCCTGGGTGGCGGTCGCCTGGCGGGTTTCTCTCGGGGCTACGACGAGTGTTTCCCGAGCGCCGCTCATTCCGCCCACCCCGGCCACCGTCGTCCGGTCGTCGGCGAACAGGGAGGGTGAGGGTTCGGGCATGGGTGCCGGTTCCTGGAGGAGTTCCGTCGGCTGCGGTTCGGGCGGTACCGTCCTCGGTGTCGGGACCTCGTGGTGCGGCGGCTCGGGTGTGGGGCGTTCGAGTGGCGTCGGATGTTCTGTGCGTCGCTTCAGGCGGCCTGCGCGCCAGCGTGCGAACGTGCCCATCGCGAACACCGTCAGTACGAACAGCACCATCAGCTGGCCGATGAACAGGCCCCAGAACAGGCCGTAGCCGGAAAGCTGCGTGCTCGGGGTCTCGGGCCAGGCGCCCGGGATGTCGTGCGGTTGGCCGATGAGGTGGCGCATGGCGAGGGGGGTGCGGGTGAAGGTGACGCCATTTGGCCAGCTGCCCTTGGCGAACAGGCCGGCGAGGCCCGTGGCCGTCCACACCAGCAGGGTCATGCCGAGGAGGAAGGCGAGTATGCCGAGCAGGAGCCCGTCCGGGATGCCGCCCTGCCCGTCCCGGGCTTCTCTTCGCCGGTCGTCCGGTCTCACCACGTCCCGCCTCCCCTGCTACGCCACCGTCGACTCGGACGGCCCCTCGAAGTCGCTCAGGTGCTGCTCCACGAAGGCGGCCGCGCGCTCCTCCGCCTCCAGCTCGGCGGCGCGCAGGGCGTCGTCGTTCAGTTGGCGCTCGGCGGACGACTCCGTCATGGCGCGGTCGGTGAAGACCAGTGGGCGTTCCGTCTCGGTGATCAGGTGTTTGACGACCTGGACATTGCCGTTGACGTCCCAGACGGCGATGCCGGGGGTGAGGGTGGGGATGATCTCCACCGCCCAGCGGGGGAGGCCCAGGACGCGGCCCGTCGCCCGCGCCTCGTCGGCTTTCTGGGCGTAGATCGTCCTCGTCGACGCCATCTTCAGGATGGCCGCGGCTTCCTTTGCCGCCGCGCCGTCGACGACGTCCGACAGGTGGTGGACCACCGCCACGAAGGACAGACCGAGCCGGCGGCCGAACTTCAGCAGCCGCTGGAACAGCTGGGCCACAAAGGGGCTGTTGATGATGTGCCAGGCCTCCTCGACCAGGAAGATGCGCTTCTTCCGGTCGGGGCGGATCCAGGTGTGTTCCAGCCATACGCCGACGATCGCCATCAGGATCGGCATGGCGATGGAGTTGCGGTCGATGTGGGACAAATCGAACACGATGAGGGGTGCGTCGAGGTCGATGCCGACCGTGGTCGGGCCGTCGAACATGCCGCGGAGGTCACCGTCGACCAGACGGTCCAGGACCAGTGCCACGTCCAGGCCCCAGGCCCGTACGTCCTCTATGGCGACGTTCATCGCCTCGGCCGACTCCGGTTCGGGGTGCCGTAGCTGCTCGACGATGTCGGTGAGGACCGGCTGGCGTTCGAGGATCGTCTCGTTGACGTAGGCGTGGGCGACCTTCAGGGCGAAGCCGGAGCGCTCGTCCAGGCCGTGGCCCATCGCGACCTCGATGATCGTCCGGAGCAGCGCGAGCTGGCCCGTCGTCGTGATCGCCGGGTCGAGGGGGTTGAGGCGGATGCCGTGGTCCAGGGCCGCCGTCGGGTCGAGCCGGATGGGAGTTATCCCCAGCTCCTCCGCGATCAGGTTCCATTCGCCGACGCCGTCCTCGCCCTGCGCGTCGAGGACGACGACCTGGCGGTCGCGGAAGCGCAGCTGCCGTAGGACGTAGGTCTTCTCCAGGGCCGACTTGCCGTTGCCGGACTCGCCGAGGACCAGCCAGTGGGGGGCCGGGAGCTGCTGGCCGTACAGCTGGAAGGGGTCGTAGATGTAGCCCTTGCCGGAGTAGACCTCGCGGCCGATGATCACGCCCGAGTCGCCCAGGCCCGGGGCGGCCGTGGGCAGGTAGACCGCCTGGGCCTGGCCTGTCGACGTGCGCACCGGCAGCCGGGTCGTCTCGACCTTCCCGAAGAGGAAGGACGTGAAGGCGTCGGTCAGGACGGACAGCGGATCCCGCATCAGAGCTCAGCCCCTACCTTCGGATGCCGGTGGCGAACGGGAGCGTGTTCACGAAGGCGCGATGGTGTTCTCTGTCGCACCACTCCAGCTTCAGGTACGACTTTCCGGCCGAGGCGCGGATGGTCCGCTTGTCGCGGGCGAGGGACTCGGGGGAGCGGGAGGAGACGGTGATGTAGCCGACCAGGTTCACGCCTGCCGCGCCGCTCGCCAGGTCCTCGCCGCGCTGGTCCAGACGGTTGTGGGCGGCGACGTCGCGGGGGTCGACGGTGCGGTTCATCTTGGCGGCGCGGGAGGCCTCGGCCTCGTCGTTGGTCTTCTCGGTCAGCATGCGTTCGATGGCTACCTCGGTGGGCTCGAGATCCATAGTGACGGCGACCGTTCGGATGACGTCCGGGGTGTGGACGAGCAGCGGGGCCAGGAAGTTGACGCCGACGGGTGTCATCGGCCATTCCTTCACCCAGGCCGTGGCGTGGCACCAGGGCGCGCGGGTGGACGACTCCCGGGTCTTGGCCTGGAGGAACGTCGGCTCCATGGCGTCCAGTTCGGCCGGCCAGGCGTTGCGCTTGGTCATCGCCTGGATGTGGTCGATCGGGTGGTCGGGGTCGTACATGGAGTGGATGAGGGAGGCGAGACGGCCCTGCCCGAGGGGCTGGCGTACGCGGATGTCCGCCTCCTGGAGGCGGGAGCAGATGTCGGTGAGCTCACGGGCCATGACGACCGCGAGACCGGCGTCCCGGTCCACCTTGCGGCCGTTCTGGGGGCGCGCGGCGCGGGCCATCGCCTGTGCCTCGGCCGCGAGGTCGCGGGTGAAGTGCATGCAGGCGACGAGGTAGGCGCGGTGCTGCTCGCTGCTCGTCGACACCATCGACTGCAGTTGGTCGTACGACTGCTGCAGCCAGCCCAGCGACTTCTCGTCCCCGCGGATGGCGACGTCCTTGGCGTGGGCGTCGGGGTCGGCGGGGAGGGTGCGGGCGAGCATCTGGAGGCGGGTGACGAAGCCGTCCCCGTTGGCGACGTGCTTGAGGAGCGTGCCGAAGCGGTCGACGAGGGCTTCCTGGTCCTCCGAGTCGCGCAGGCCGACTCCGGGGCCCTCGATTTCGATGGCTGCTGTCACCGTGCGGCGGTCCGCGTGGAGGAGTACGGCGATCTCGTCCGGGCCGAAGGGGGCGGCCAGCCAGGTGATGCGGCCGATCCCGGGGGGCGGGCCGATCTCGACCTCGCGTCCGTCGAGCCGCGTACCGGCCTCGATGACACCGCTGCGGTAGAGGGTGCCCTGCTTCAGGGTGCGCTTGTAACTGCGGTTGATCTCGAACCACTTGTAGAACGTGCGGTGCTTGTACGGCACGTAGACCGCCATCAGCGCCAGCAGCGGGAAGCCCATCAGCAGCACGATGCGCAGGGAGAGGACGGGGACGAGGAGCCCGCACATCATGCCGAGGAACGCACCCGCGATGATCAGCGCGATCTCGCCGGACTCGCGGTTGCGGCCGACGATCGCGTTCGGCCGGGCGCGGCCGATGAGATATGTACGGCGGGGCGTGACCGGATGGGACAGGTGGGACTCGGTCGTCAACGCCCTTCACCTCCCGTGCGGTTGGTACTGCTGTTGCGGGTGTTGCTGGCGTGCGGGGTGTTCACCGGGCTCGACGAACGGGGTGCGGGTGCGGCGGAGGGGACGGATCCGCCGCCACCGTTCGAGGGGCGGGTGCTGTGGGCGGCGACGCCGCCGGAGGCCGGGTTGGCCGGGCGGGGGCCGCCGTTGGAGGACGACTGGCCGCCGCCTCCGTTGTCGTTGGCGCGGGCGCTGTGGGTCTTGATGCCCTGCGCGACCATGGTCGCCGGGGAGCTGATGACCGCGGCGGCCTTGCCCTCGGCGCCCTGCATGATGCGGTTGTTGCGGCCGCTGGCGATCTCGTCGCCGAAGCCGGGGACGAAGCGGTAGATCATCGCCGAGGCGAAGATCGCCAGCAGGATGATGGCGAGGCCGGAGACGACGGCGGAGAACGAGTCCGGGCCGTTCGCGGAGGACAGGGCGCCGGCGAGGCCGAGCACGATCACGATGATCGGCTTGACGAGGATCACCGCGATCATGATGCCCGCCCAGCGGCGGACGTGGCTCCACAGGTTCTTGTCGACCAGGCCCGCGTAGACGACGGTGCCGAGGAGGGCGCCGACGTAGAGGAGGGCGGCGCGGATGACGAGCTCCAGCCAGAGCACGCCTGCGGCGAGGATGCTGACCAGGGACACGACGATCAGCATGATGGGGCCGCCGCCGATGTTCTCGCCCTTGTTGAGGGCGCCGGAGAACGTGCCGAAGAAGGTGTCCGTCTGGTCGCCGGTCGTCTTGGCGAGGACGTCGGTCACGCCGTCGGTCGCCGATACGACGGTGTAGAGGATCAGGGGTGTGAAGGCCGAGGCCAGGACGGTGAGCCAGAGGAAGCCGATCGCCTCCGAGATCGCCGTCGTGAGGGGGACACCTCGGACGGCTCGCTTGGCCACGGCCAGCAGCCAGAGCAGGAGGGTGAGGATCGTGGAGGCCGCGAAGACCACTGCGTACTGCTGAAGGAACTTCTGGTTGGTGAAGTCGACGTTCGCGGTTTCTTTTACGGCCTCGCTGAGCTTGTCGACGGTCCAGGAGGCGGCCTTTGCACAGCCCTTGGCGAGGGAGGAGAGGGGGTCGAGGGTGGAGGTGGGGTCGAGGGAGCCGCCGCCCGTGCCGGTGAGGCCTTTGTCGCCGTTGCCGCGTTCGCAGTAGTCCTTGGCGGGGCCGTGGATCAGGTCGCAAGGGTCGTTGCTCGCCGTGGGCGAGGGCGTGGGTGCCGCGAAGGCATGCGTGGCCATGAGGACTGCGGAGGTTTGTACGGCCGCGACAAGGGCGGTCAGCTTGAGTGCGCGTCGCTTAGCGGGCATACGTGAACCCTCCGTACTCCTCGACGGCCTTCGCCATGTCGTCGGCGTTGGAGGCCTTGTCGTCGCCTGGGACG
The DNA here is from genome assembly GCF_000720765.1 of Streptomyces sp. NRRL S-646. Classification (GTDB taxonomy): domain Bacteria; phylum Actinomycetota; class Actinomycetes; order Streptomycetales; family Streptomycetaceae; genus Streptomyces. The sequence continues at coordinate 502,294 of NZ_JODC01000011.1, read as the reverse complement.
GGCGCGGGGCCTTCCTTCTGAGAGTGCGTCACGATCTTCCAGTCACCGCCGGTCCACTCCAGTTTGATGGTGATGGTGAACCAGCTGTTCGTGACCGGGTTCGTGGAGTTCTCACCGGCAAGGCCGAGGAGGCCGCTGCACCAGACCTCGACGGTCGCGTTGTTCTCGGAGGACGCGGTGACCTTGGTGCCGATCGGGCTTGTGCGGGAAACGAAGGTATAGCCCGACGGTGTAGAACCGTCCTCGTTGAGCCCAACGTTCTTGTTGAACTCCGGCGTGTACGCCTGGTCCAGCTTCGACTCGAAGCCTGCGACGCGGGAAGGCGTGATCACGGCCTGCAGGATGGCGTCCCGCCTGGTCTTGTTGAACATGTCGGATGAGCCCAGCGCGACCGAGTAGTTCGCCGCAGCGCTCTGCGCCCCCTGCTGGTCATGTGCGAACCCCGTCGGGATCCCGCCCGCCGTCGTCCGTACCGGCTTCGTGCCGCTCGCAGCCGTAGACGCAGCGTCCGGCTTGCTCCCGCTCCCGCTGTCCGAAGAGGAATCGCCTCCTCCACGGTTCGCGAAGGCGATCGCGGCGATGAGCAGGACCACCACGCCCACCACCGTGATCAGGCTCCGGGACGACGACCGGCCGCCGCGCCGTGCGCCCCCGTACACATCGCCGCCCCCCTCGGGCAGCCTGGTCCGGGTCTGGCCCGTGCCGCCGTAACCGCCGGAGGCCTCGTGCTCGTCTCCGAGACTCATGCCGTGTACGCCCTCTCCAGCTCGTAGACATACGACGGTAGCCGTGCTGGTTCCCGCGCGGGCGCGGTGTGGTGACTCGACATCAGGGAAACGCAACCTCAGCCGGTGGGCACGACGGGCGGGTGGGGGTAGAGGGGACCGGGCGGGCCCGGCGGGGACTGGAGGACGCCTGCCGTAAAAGGCCTGCTAGACGGCCATGCCGTACACGATGGTGAAGAGCGTGCCCAGCGAACCGATGATGAATACCCCGGTGAGACCGGCGATGATGAGGCCTTTGCCTTGTTCCGCGCTGAAGGTGTCGCGGAGCGCGGTCGCGCCGATGCGCTGCTTCGCGGCGCCCCAGACGGCGATGCCGAGGCAGAGGAGAATGGCGACGGCCATCACCACCTCGATCATGACCTTCGCCTCGTTGCCCAGGCTGCCGAAGGGGCCCCAGTCCGGAGCGATCCCGCCGATGATGGTGTTGATGTCTCCCTTGTCGGCCGCAAAGAGCATGTAAGTCACCGCCCCTGGTGGGTAGTTCCGCAGTCCCCTGCGGGGATGCAGAGGTCAGGCTCATTCTCGCCGACAATGCTGCCTTCGTATGTCGACTTGGCGTCATTGCTTGGCGGGTTTCGTACGAATAGCTGTTAGGTCACTCTGTGTATCACGGCAGGTCACGCCGGGCAATGAGGCCTGAGCGGAACCTGTGGTGGGGTTCCGTCGTTGATCTCTCTTACGACCTGAATCGTTCCTGACGGGGGGTCGGGCGAGGGGTCGAGCCGATGTTCTCCGGGTGACGGACGAACGCATGAAGAGTATCCGGTACGGCGAACGGGCCGCGGCTGGTGGCCACGGCCCGCTCGGTGACGGAGAGTCAGTCGTCAGCCGGTGAAGGCGGAGACCCCCTCAGGGGTGCCCCAACCGGTCGGGCCGTCGTACCCCGACCGGGCGGTGCACAGGTAGCTGGTGGAGCAGCTGCCGTTGTTGCCGCTGGTGACGTCGTTGAGGGCGGAGGTGCCGGCCTTCGCGTAGGGGAAGGAGGCCGGGTAGGAGGAGGACGAGGGGGTGCCGGCGAGGGCGTAGACGCCCGCGATGATCGGGGACGAGGCGCTGGTGCCGCCGAAGGTGTACCAGCCGGCGGTGATGCCGTAGGAGTCGTAGACGGAGACGCCGGTGGCGGGGTCGGCGACGGCGGAGACGTCGGAGATCGTGCGCTTGGTGCAGCCGGTGTCGGTCTGCCAGGTCGGCTTGGCGTCGTAGGAGGAGCAGCCGGATCCTGTGCCTTCGGTGCTTGACGTCTTCCAGACGGTTTCCGTCCAGCCTCGGGTGGTGGAGGTGGACTTGGAGAGCGCGGTGCCGCCCACCGAGGTCACGTAGCGGGAGGCCGCCGGGTATTCGGCGCCGTAGCCGCTGTCGCCCGCGCTGACGGTGATGGCGACGCCCGCGTGGTTGAAGTACGAGGAGTCGTAGCTCGTGTCGGAGGAGGACTCCGAGCCGCCGTAGCTGTTGGAGACGTACTTCGCGCCGAGGGTGACCGCGCGGTTCACCGCCGTGCCGAGGTTGGCCATCGTGGCGGAGGTCGCCTCGACGAGCAGGATGTTGCACTTGGGGCAGATGGCGGACGCCATGTCGAGGTCGAGGGAGATCTCCTCGGCCCAACCGCTGTCGGCGGAGGGCAGGGAGGTCGTCGAGCCCGTCTGGCTGACCTTCTTGAAGCAGCCGTTGGCGGTGGTGCAGGCGGAGAGGCCGTAGTACGAGCGGTAGGTGGCGAGGTCGGCCTCGGCGTTCGGGTCGTCGTAGGCGTCGACGATGGCGATGGTCTCGCCGGAGCCGTTGGAGGCGGCGGCTGAGGTGAGGCCGTAGGCCGACTGGAGGTCGGTGGGGCCGTAGCCGGAGGGAGTGGCCGCGTCGGCTGCCTTGGGGGTGACGCCCGTCTTTGCCGCCTGCTGCTTCTGGAAAGCGGTGAGGCCGCCGGTGACGCGGTAGGAGTTGCAGGCCAGTTCGCCCTTGTGGGCGGGGATGGCGCAGGGGGTTGCGGTCCAGGTGACCTTGGTGGAGGCGGCCTGCTGGGCCGCGTCGGCCTGGACGGCGGTGCCGAAGCCGGTGAGGAGCAGGGCGGCCGTGGCGGCCGCTGCGGTGGTGATACGACGCCAACCGCGGCGGCCGGCCGGTCTGTCGGGGGGAGCGGAACGCATCGTGCAGCCTCCTGATGTTCCCGGTGTTTCCGATGGGGGTGGGACAGGGGCGGTGCGGGTGCGCTGCCGAGCCTCTCTTGTTGAGTACGCGACAACAAGTGAGGCTCGGAATCCTGACTTCCGGCTTACCGAACGCGGTCTTGGGCTTTACTCAACTCACAGGCAATTCACCGGAGTTGCATTGAACCGGGCCTGTGTCTGCTCCCCTAGCGTGTGGTGCACTTGGGGTAGGTCGAACCCTCGGCGCAGTTGCTGTAGGCGCTGTAGCTGACGTCGACCTCCTGCTCGTCGCCGTTCTTCGGGCGGACCATCAGCTCGTACTCGGTGTGGCAGCTGCGGGTCCTCTTCGTGCCCTTCTTCTTCGTCTTGCACTCGTGGTCCGTGTTCTTGCTGACCACGGTGCCGGTGACGTTCTTCGAGCTGCTGCTGCAACCGGCCAGTGGCGCGGTGAGTGCGGCGACGGTGAGCAGGACTGCGAGCGTGCGCTTCATGTGTTTCCCCCGGGGCGTCGTGGATCGGACGGCGACGTTCTCCGGAAGATGGTGCCCGATGCACGGTCGTGTCAGAACGGCGGGGCCGCACGGGAAAACGGGCCGCGACCGGCTGCCGTGACCCGTTTCCCTTTCCGTGCCGCCGAGGAGGCCCCACGTACTCCCTCGTTCCGGCGGCTCCCCGTGACCCGACGGGGTGGTCGTGCTGCCTACTGCTGTCAGCTCGCCGTGAAGGCGTCGAGGCCCTCGGGGGTGCCCCAGCCGGTCGGGCCGTCGTAGCCGGACTTCGCGGTGCAGAAGTAGCTGGTGGAGCAGGAGCCGTTGCTGCCGCTCGTCACGTCGTTGAGGGCGGAGGTGCCGGCCGCCTTGTAGGGGTACTGCGCCGGGTAGTCGCTGCTGCCCGGGGTGCCGGCGAGGGCGTAGACCGATGCGATGAGCGGGGACGAGGCGCTGGTGCCGCCGTAGGTGTTCCAGCCGGTGCCGTCGGAGCCGTAGGTGTCGTAGACGGAGACGCCGGTGGCGGGGTCGGCGACCGCGGAGACGTCACCGATCATGCGCTTGGTGCAGCCGGTGTCGGTCTGCCAGGAGGGCTTCGCGTCGTACGAGGAGCAGCCGGAGCCGGTGCCTTCTGTGCTGCTGGTGTTCCAGACGCTCTCGGTCCAGCCGCGGCTGTTGGAGGACGTCGAGAGCTTGGTGCCGCCGACTGCTGTCACGTACTTCGAGGCGGCCGGGTATTCGGCGCCGTAGCCGCTGTCGCCGGCGCTCGCCGTGATGGCGACGCCCGGGTGGTTGTAGTACGAGGAGTCGTACGTCGTGTCCGAGGAGGACTCGGAGCCGCCGTAGCTGTTGGACACGAACTTGGCGCCGAGCTTGACGGCCTCGTTCACGGCCGTACCCAGGTTGGCGTCGGACGCCGACTTGGCCTCGACGAGGAGGATGTTGCAGTTCGGGCAGGTCGCGCTGACCATGTCGAGGTCGAGGGAGATCTCACCGGCCCAGCCGCTGTCGGCGGAGGGGAGGGAGGTCGTGGAGCCGGTCTGGGAGACCTTGCTGAAGCAGCCGTTGTCGGTCGTGCAGTCCGACAGGCCGTAGTACGAACGGTAAGTGGCCAGGTCTGCCTCGGCGTTCGGGTCGTCGTAGGCGTCGACGATGGCGACGGTCTCGCCGGAGCCGTTGGAGGAGGCCGCGTCCGTCAGGCCGTACGCCGACTGGATGTCGCTCGGGCCGTAACCCGTCGGGTCGTCGGTGGCGGCGTTCGGCTTGATGGTCTTGGGGGCGACGCCCTTGAGCGCGGCCTGCTTCTCCATGAAGGCCGTGGTGCCGCCGGTGACGCGCAGGGCGTTGCACGCGGCGTAGCCCTTCTTCGGGGTCGCGCCACAGGCCTTCGTGTACTGCACGTGGGCCTTGGCGACCTGCGCGGCGATCGCCTTGGTGCTCACCTTGTGGGCGGCCGTCGTGGTCGTGGTGGCGGCGTTCGCCTGGACCGCGGTGCCGAATCCGGCGAGGACCAGCGCTGCGGTGGCCGCGGCGGCCGAGCCGATCCGGCGCCATCTGTCGGATATGTGGGGGGAGTTGGGGGTGGTCGTACGCAACGTACAGCCTCCTGGGAGTGGTGGGCAGAGGCCTGCGGTGGGGGGACTGCCGGGGGTGTCCGGCAGGGGCGGCGACCCGCGTAGACCATCGCTTGTTGAGTACGCGACAAACAAGGCAGTTTCGGAATACTGACTTCCGCATTACTGAAGGGGGTTGGCGGATTGCTGCTCAATGGCGGTGCGATGGAGGGGGGTTGGGGGTGGCTTGACTTCGCGCACAGCATTCGGACAGGTGGGGGACAGGTTTACGCGCGTCACGTCCCCGGCTGTGGTCGGCTCTGCTTGGGAAGGGCGGGGGTCAAGTCTGTGTCATGTGGCATCGGCGTCTGAGAGGGCGGGAGTTGGCCTACGTATGTAGTTGGCATGTGGATGGCGACTCCGAAGAAGAGCAATCCTGTGATCCAGCACCGCATCGTCCTCGCGTCGGCCGCCGGCCTCGTCTGCGCCTTCCTGCTGGCGGCGTGCGACTCGTCGAACAGTGACGCCTCCGGTACGAGCGCTGCCGGCGTCGCGCCGGTCACGTCGGCGGCGTCGGCGCCGGCGACCTCGGCGCCGGCCGGTGGCGGGGACTCCGGGAGCGGGCAGACGGCCACGGTGAGGGCCGAGGCCGTCAAGGGCGGGGGCAGCGTGGTCACCGACGGCACCGGGGCGACCCTCTACCGCTACGACAAGGACAGGCCGAATCCGTCCAGGTGGACGTGTGCGGGTGCATGCGTGAAGACGTGGATTCCGGTCATCGTGCCTGACTCCGTGCAGACGGTGGGTGTGGAGAAGAGTCTTCTCGGCACGGTCCACCGTGACGGCAGGAAGCAACTCACCCTCGGGGGGTGGCCGTTGTACCGGTATGTGGGGGATACGGGGGCGGGGCAGCTGAACGGGCAGGGGAAGGACGGGGAGTGGTATGCGGTCACTCCGGCCGGGGGGAAATCGGTTTTCTGAGTGATCCCTAGCGTTCGCGCCGTGTCATACCCGGGGCCCGTACGCCCTCCGTGTCGTGCTCATGGAATCCGGGCGGCTCCGGGTGGCCGTACGGGACACGGACCTCCGCGTCCCGTACGGGTTCCGGGCTGAACCCGCCGTAGCCGCAGAAGGCGCCGAAGGTGGGCGTGGGCTGCAGCTCGTGCGGCCTTTGCGGACTCGGTCGGGGTTTCCGTGCTGCGGGAGCTCGCCGCGTCGAGGGGCGGGAAGCTGCTGTGGGCCGAATGTCAGTCCGGTGGCCTAACGTGATGGTGTGGGTTCGGAGAGTGATGGGAGGGTGTTGTGGCAAAGGTGGAGTCGTGGGGCAGGAGGGCTGCGGGCGCGTGTGCGGAGCGTGACGCGGAGGCGGGGGAGCAGGTCGCACAGTACGGTGGATTCGACGCTGAGCGGGATCTCGGACCTCCCAGTGACCCCGCTCGTGCAGCCGGCGAGGAGGAGGGACGGAGGCAGCGAGCGATGTCCGTATCGTCCGAGGCTTCCATGTACCTGAGGGCGCGGCCGCAGGAAGGATCGTTCACGGAGAGATCCAAGTGAACGGCAGACCTTTTTCTCACCTTCGTCGGCCACAGTGGGTGCCGATGAAGCGCATCCCACGCATCAGCAGGCGTGTCACCAGTCCCCTGTGCGCGGCCGTCGTGCTCCTTGTGCCGGCGCTCACCTCCGCTTCCCTCGCCAATGCGGATGACGGGCCGGGACCCCTCGGGGTCACCGCCGTCGCGTCGGACAACGCGCAGTCCAGGAAGGTCGGGGCCCTCTTCGACGCCGACCGAAGATCCTCACTGGCCGGCGGGCACTTCTGCACCGCCTCCGTCGTGTACAGCCCGCGCCGCAATCTCATCGTCACCGCGGCCCACTGTCTGGGCGGGAGCAAGGACGGGGACCTCGTCTTCGTGCCCGGGTACCGGGCGGGCCGGGCGCCGTACGGGGTGTGGACGGTGCGGAAGGTGTTCCTGCCTGACGGGTGGGCCAAGGGGCAGCACGAGGACAGTGACGTCGCCTTTGCCGTCGTCGAAAACAAGGGCGGGAAGGGCGTCGAGGACGCCGTCGGCGGGAACCCCTTCGTGGCCGGTATGGCGACCGGGGCCACCGCCGTCACCATCACCGGGTATCCCAACTCCCGGGAAGTGCCCGTCAGCTGTACCAACAGACCGACCGTGCACAGCCGTACCCAGCAGCGGATCTACTGTCCCGGCCTTGCGGGAGGAACCAGCGGCAGTCCCTGGGTCAACGGGGACAAGGCGGTCGTCGGGATCCTGGGCGGGCACGAGAAGGGCGGGAGCACGGACGACATCTCGTACAGCGTGGTGTTCGGAGCGGAAGTGGCCGAGCTGTATCGGGACGCGACCGGCTGACGGCCGGCGGGGCGCGCCACAAGGCGGATATCGGGCGCCATTTGGCGCGTAACCACCTTGCGGTGCATGCCTGTTGGCAGGGGATGGGTATGGCCTTTCCGCGTGCAGTTTCTCCGTCTGTTTCTCCTTCTGTGTGATCACCCGGAAACACCGGACGCGCCCCTAGACTGACGTGGGCTATCGGACTACCGGGCGGTGAGGGGCGGCTGACGGTGCGTAAGGCGTGGATCATTGCCGGCGTTTCCGTCGGCTCTGCCCTGTCCTTCGTCATGCTGCTCGTCGTCGGGGTGTACGTCGTCGCCGGGAACCTCGTCAACGGGGTGGGCGGCGGGACCAAGGCGTTGGCCAAGGGGGCCGTGCCCGCCGCGTACTCGGCCATCGTGCAGAGGTGGGGCAACCTCTGCCCCGCCCTCAACCCCGCGCTGCTCGCCGCCCAGCTCTACCAGGAGAGCGGGTTCAATCCGAACGCCAGGAGTGCGGCGGCCGCGGAAGGGATAGCGCAGTTCATCCCCGGCACCTGGGCCACGCACGGTGTCGACGGCAACGGGGACGGGGTCAAGAACGTCTGGGACCCGGCGGATGCCATTCCGTCCGCCGCCTCCTACGACTGCCAGCTCGCCTCGTACGTCAAGGACGTGCCCGGGAATCTGACTGAAAACATGCTCGCCTCGTACAACGCGGGGTCCTACGCGGTGATCAAGTACGGCGGCGTGCCGCCGTACAAGGAGACCCAGAACTACGTCAAGACGATCACTACGCTCGAGGAGAGCTTCGCCGCGCCCGTCAGCCGGGTGGATCCCAGCAAGCAGGCCGCGGGGGCCATCTACTACGCGCAGAAGAAGCTCGGCACGCCCTATCTGTGGGGCGGCAACGGGACCGCCGAGGACAACGGGCGTTTTGACTGCTCGGGGCTGACCAAGGCCGCGTACGAGAGTGTCGGGATCACGCTGCCGCGGGTGGCCAACGACCAGTACAACGCCGGACCGCACCCGAAGCGGGACGAGCTACTGCCCGGCGATCTCGTGTTCTTCTCCCAGGACCCCACCGACTCCCGGGCCATCCACCACGTGGGGATCTATGTGGGTGGCGGGTACATGATCGACGCGCCGAGGACGGGCGCGGTGATCCGGTTCGACCCCATCGACACCTCCGAGTACTTCGGAGCCACGCGAGTCACCGAAGATGGCGCGAAAGCACTGCCCACCACGGTGTGAACCGAGCGTGAACCCACCCCCTGAGCTGCAGAGATGAGTCTCTCTTCGATAACGTCTGCGTGATCATTCGGTGGAGTGTGGAACGTAGTGACTGGGACCGTGCGTTCCTGTTCTCGTAGTCATCCGACAGTCATCCCGGTGGCTGTCCACGACATGACCTACAACCACGGGGGTGGGTAAGCGGGCGTGCGCGAGTACGTCCGGCAGCAGACGACGAAGGGGCCGCAGCACCATGGCTGGACTCGCCGAATCCGGGTCGAACCCCGACGTCGACCTGCTCTACGACATCAATGGCCTGGCCAAGGACGCGCCGCACTGGCTCGACCGGGTCGTCTCCTTCGTCGGTGAGTACGGGCTGCTGCTGGCCATGGTGCTGCTGGTGGTGTGGTGCTGGTCGTCCGTGCGGCGGCGGGGGGACGAGGACGCTGCTTCGTCCGTGGCCGCGTTGGTATGGGCGCCGGTTGCTGCGGCGTTGGCGGTGCTGGTGAATGTGCCGATACGGGGGTTTGTCGAGCGGCCTCGGCCGTTTCGTACCCATGACGGGCTTGATGTTCTGGTGTCCGGGAAGACCGACTACTCGTTTGTGAGCGATCACGCGACCATCACCATGGCTGTGGCGGTGGGGGTGTTTGTCGCCAATCGGAAGTTCGGGGCTGTCGGGATCGGGTTGGCGCTGCTCGAAGGGTTTTGCCGGGTTTATATGGGTGTGCACTATCCGACTGATGTGGTCGGGGGGTTTGCGCTCGGGACGGCTGTGGCGTTGCTGTTGTCGCCGGTTGCCATGCTGCTGCTTACGCCTGTGGTGAAGGCCGTTGAGGGGTCGGCTTGGGGTGGGTGGTTCGTGCGGAAGCCTGGGCGGGCGGCCGTAGGGCAGGGCGCGTTGATCCCCGGGGCGCGGAATGAGGCCCTGGGGGCGGATGAGCGGGACCTCGCTGCATAGGTGACCCGGGGTGGGCCGGCGTACGGGGGCGTTGCTTGCCCGCGCGCGGGGTGCCGCTCTCTTAGGGACGGGTGCCGCCCTTAGCGGCACTGACGCCCGCATCCAAGGCGGGCGGGGCGGCTACAGCGCCTGCGGGTACGTGAAGAAGCGGTTCGGGTCGTACTGGTTCTTCACCTGGGACAGGCGGGTCGCCGCATCCCCGTAGTACGCCTTCCGCCAGTCCGTCAGCGTCGGGTCCGTGTAGTTCTGGTAGGCCGCTCCCGAGGCGTACGGGCGCATTGCCTTGTGGGTGTTGGTCAGCCAGGTCTGGGCTGCTGAGCCTGTGGTGCCCGCGCGCCAGGACGCCAGGTACTGGGCCAGCATCCGGGAGCGGCGGTGGACGAAGGCCGTGGCGGTGGGGGAGACGCGGTTGACCGCGCCGCCCAGGGCCGTCAGCGCGATGCTGCCCGCGCCGCCCGGGACCGAGCTGACGTTCCGCAGCAGGGTCTGGATGCCCGCCGAGGAGATCGACCGGTCGAAGAAGTCCGAGCGGGCCGTGTAGGTCTCCCGGCCCAGGGCGCCCTGCGGGTTGCGGTTCGGGGTGGAGCCGGGGAGGTGGCACTGGGCCTCGGTGCGGAAGGACGAGCAGCCCGCGTATGCCTCCATCGCGCCCTCGTAGGTGTGCCGCTTGAGCGTTTCGCTGCGGGCCGGTGAGCCGACCGCGGAGACCAGGCGGTCGAGGGCGTTCTGCAGTTCTCCGTATGTACCGATGGAGAACGCCGCCACCGAGACGGTGGGCGAGCCGCCGTTCTCCAGGTGGCAGGAGGACCAGATCTCGTCGGGCTGGTCGGGGCCCCACTCCTGCCAGGCCTTCAGCACGGCGGCGGCCTTCGACCAGGGCCAGGTCAGATACGCGGAGACGGCCTGCGGTGCCGGGTGGGTCTTGAAGTGCAGTTCCGTCACGACGCCGAAGTTGCCGTTGCCCGCGCCGCGCAGGGCCCAGAACAGGTCCTTGTTCTCGGTCGCGTTGGCCACGAGCTGCTTGCCGTCGGCCGTGATCAGGGTTGCCTGGGTGAGGCTGTCGCAAGTGAGGCCGTACGCCCGGGAGACCACGCCGTGGCCGCCGCCCAGGACCAGGCCCGAGACACCGACCGAGGGGCAGGAGCCCGCGGGGATCGTCACGCCCTTCGCGGTCAGCGCCCGGTAGACGTCGATCAGCTTGGAGCCGGCGCCGACCACCGCCTGGCCGCCGCCCACCCGTATCTGCTTCAGCTTCGAGACGTCGACGATCAGCTTGCCGTTGCCGGAGGACCATCCCGCGTAGGAGTGGCCGCCGTTGCGGATCGCGACCTTGATGTTGTGGGCGCGGGCGTAGGCGAGGGTCGTGCGTATGTCGTCGGCGTGGGCGACGTAGGCCACGGCCGCCGGCTTCAGGCCGTCGAAGCGGGTGTTGTACAGCTGGTGGGCCGTGGTCCAGGTCGCCTCGCCCGGGCGTATCAGGGCGCCGTCGAGGTCGCGGGAGAGCGCGGTCCAGTTCGCGGGGGCTGCCGCGGCGGACTGGGACCTGATCGCCGTACCGGAGGAGGACGAGGACGACGACGAGGTGCTGGCGTCCGCGTCGGCGGACCCGCCCCTGCACGCGGCCGTGGCGACCGCCGCCAGTGCGGCCGCGCCGCCTCCCATGAACGTACGACGTTCCATGTTGCGCCTCCCGATAGCTCTCGGGGAACGAGACGGCTCGCCGACCACATGGGTTCCGGCGGAAGTGTCACTCCTGTGTCACCGTGGAGGGAGACACCCGCTGGGCCGGAACCTTCGTGTGCTCTCCCCGTAAGCGTTCCGTGACCTAACCACACCGTCGGCAGGGGTTCACCTGCCGTTCATTTCCGGCCGTAGGCGCCTTCACCTGGTCTGCCTAATTTCGGCCTTACGCGATGTGGGCCGTGCCTTGGGGAAGGTGCGTCCTCCGTCGCCAGGACTTCAACCTGCACGCCGCCGAATTCAGGACGGCGGCTCCTGGAAGGAACTCTTTCAAGTGAAGCTTCAGCGCATGAATCGGCGGGCCATCGCCCTCGGTGCCATCGCCGCGTCGAGCGCCCTGGTCCTCACGGCGTGCGGCTCGGACGACACCAGCAGCGGCGGCGGCGCCAGCGCGTCCTCGACGGGCAACGCCAGCTCGATCAAGTGCGACAACGCCAAGGGCCAGCTGCTGTCCGACGGCTCGTCTGCGCAGAAGAACGCGATCGACGCGTGGGTGGCGCAGTTCTCCAAGGCCTGCGGCGTGCAGATCAACTACAAGGCCGGCGGTTCCGGTGCGGGTGTCACCTCCTTCACCCAGGGCCAGCTCGCCTTCGCCGGTTCCGACTCGGCGCTGAAGCCCGAAGAGGTCACCGCCTCCAAGAAGGTCTGCACTGGCGGCCAGGGCATCGACCTCCCGATGGTCGGCGGCCCGATCGCGCTCGGCTACAACCTCTCCGGCGTGGACAACCTGGTCCTGGACGCTCCGACCATTGCGAAGATCTTCGACAGCAAGATCACGAAGTGGAACGACCCGGCGATCGCCGCGCTGAACAAGGGCGTCAAGCTGCCCGACCTCAAGATCCAGGCGTTCCACCGCTCGGACGAGTCCGGCTCCACGGACAACTTCACCAAGTACCTCAAGGCCGCGACGCCCACCAACTGGACGTACTCCGGTGGTAAGGCCTGGCAGGCCAAGGGCGGCCAGTCCGCCGCGCAGTCCTCCGGTGTGGCCGCCCAGGTCAAGCAGACCAACGGCGCCATCGGCTACTTCGAGCTGTCCTACGTCGCCGACGGCGTGAAGGCCGTCAGCATCAACACCGGTGCCAGCGCCCCGGTCGCCCCGAGCAGCGACAGCGCCACCAAGGCCATCGCCGACGCGAAGGTCGTGGGCGTGGGCAAGGACCTGTCGCTCAAGCTGAACTACGCGACCAAGGCCGACGGCGCCTACCCGATCACCCTGGTCACCTACGAGATCGTCTGCGACAAGGGCAACAAGGCCGACACCCTCCCGGCGACCAAGGCGTTCCTGCGCTACATCGCCTCCGAGGACGGCCAGGGCCTGCTGCCCAACCTGAAGTACGCCCCCATCCCCGCCGACATCAACGCCAAGGTCCGCACCACCATCGAGGGCCTGAGCTGATCTGAGTGCGGTCCGGTCCCGGGCCTGAAAACCCGGGACCGGACCGCATCGTCCGGTGCACCGCCGCCACGAGCCGTACGTCCCGTACGGCTTCGCAGAACCGCACCTCGCGTGAGGTTCCGCAGACCGGAGAACCCGATGGACACATCTACAGAGATATCTGACACGCCACCCCCCACCCCGCAGCCCACCGCCGAGCAGAAGCGCGCGGCTCGCGGCGCCACCCGACCCGGTGACCGGATCTTCCTCGGTCTTTCCCGCGGGTCGGGCATCTTCCTGTTGGTGATCATGGCCGCGATCGCGGTCTTCCTCACCTACCGTGCGTCCCTCGCCATCAGCAAGGACCACGGCAACTTCCTCACCACCTTCGAGTGGAACACCAGCATCCAGCCGCCGAGCTTCGGCATCGCGGTTCTGGCCTACGGCACGGTGGTCTCCTCGATCATCGCCATGGCCCTGGCGGTCCCGGTCGCGGTGGCCATCGCGCTGTTCCTCACGCACTACGCCCCGCGCAAGCTGGCCGGCCCGATCGCCTATGTGATCGACCTGCTCGCCGCCGTGCCGTCGATCGTCTACGGCCTCTGGGGCGCGCTGATCCTCGTACCGCACATGAACGGCCTCTTCGGCTGGCTGAACGACTACTTCAGCTGGACCGGCCTCTTCTCCTGGGACGAGGGCCCGGCGCGTTCGCTGCTCACCGTCGGCATCCTGCTCGCGATCATGATCCTGCCGATCATCACCAACGTGAGCCGCGAGGTCTTCCGCCAGGTCCCGCAGATGCACGAGGAGGCGGCTCTCGCCCTCGGTGCCACGCGCTGGGAGGTCATCCGCATGGCGGTGATCCCCTTCGGCCGCTCCGGTGTGATCTCCGCCTCGATGCTCGGCCTCGGCCGTGCGCTCGGCGAGACGATGGCCGTGGCCACCGTGCTCTCCCCGGACTTCCTCATCCACGGCAGCCTGCTCAACCCGGGTGGCGGCACCTTCGCCCAGAACATCGCCAGCAAGTTCGGCGAGGCGGACGAGTTCGGCCGTGACGCGCTGATCGCCTCCGGTCTGGTCCTGTTCGTCATCACCCTGCTGGTCAACGGCGCGGCCCGCATGATCATCGCCCGCCGCAAGGAGTACTCGGGGGCCAACGCATGAGCCACGCCGCCATCGCCGAAAAGCCCGCCAGCACCCTGCGCGGCGCCCGTCTGCCCAAGTGGTCGCCCTGGGTGATCGCTGTCGGCTCGATCGCCGTCGCGGTCGCCATCGGCCTGGGCGCCGGCCTCGACAGCAAGGTCCAGTGGGGCCTGCTCGCCGGGCTGATCTTCCTCCTCGCCACGTACGGCATCGCCGCGCGCGTCGAGGGCCGCCGACAGGCCAAGGACCGCATCGCGACCGCGCTGGTCTGGGTCGCCTTCCTGATCGCCGTCGTACCGCTGGTCTCCCTGGTCTGGACGACCATCGCACGCGGTGTGAAGGTCCTCAACATCTACTTCCTGACCCACTCGATGGGCATCGTCGCCGACTCCCAGCCGGGCGGTGGCATCTACCACGCCATCATCGGCAGCATCGAGCAGGTCGGCCTTGCCACGATCATCGCCGCGCCGATCGGCGTGCTCACGGCGATCTACCTCGTGGAGTACGGCCGTGGCGGCCTCGCCCGGTCCGTCACCTTCTTCGTCGACGTGATGACGGGTGTCCCGTCGATCGTCGCGGGTCTGTTCATCCTGTCGCTGATGCTGATCTTCGACATGGAGCCGTTCGGCTTCGCCGGTTCGATGGCCCTGGCCATCCTGATGATGCCGGTGGTCGTGCGCTCCACGGAGGAGATGCTCAAGCTCGTCCCGAACGAGCTGCGTGAGGCGTCTCTCGCGCTCGGTGTCCCCAAGTGGCGCACCATCCTGAAGGTGGTCCTGCCGACCTCGATCGGCGGCATCACGACCGGCATCATGCTGGCGGTCGCCCGTATCGCCGGTGAGACCGCTCCGGTGCTGCTGTTGGTGTTCGGAAACCGGTTCATCAACAACAACCCCTTCGAGGGTGCGCAGCAGTCGCTGCCGCTGTACATCTACCAGCAGTACGCGAACAGCGCAGGCGCGAACGCGGCGTTCGACCGGGCGTGGGCGGCCTCGCTCACCCTGATCGCCTTCGTGATGATCCTGAACCTGGTGGCCCGCGCCATTGCGCGCTGGAAGGCCCCGAAGACCGGTCGCTGACCGGCCGACAGCGACCGATCAAGACTTTCTGGAAGTGAAGCAATCATGGCCAAGCGAATCGACGTAAGCGGGCTCACCGCCTACTACAGCGCCCACAAGGCGATCGAAGACATCTCGATGACCGTCGAGCCGCGTTCGGTGACGGCGTTCATCGGCCCCTCCGGCTGCGGCAAGTCGACGTTCCTGCGCACGCTGAACCGTATGCACGAGGTCACGCCCGGCGGCCGGGTCGAGGGCAAGGTGCTGCTGGACGACGAGGACCTGTACGGACAGGGCATAGACCCGGTGTCCGTGCGCCGCGAGGTCGGCATGGTGTTCCAGCGGCCGAACCCGTTCCCGACGATGTCGATCTTCGACAACGTGGCGGCGGGGCTGCGGCTGAACGGCTCGTACAAGAAGTCCGAGCTCGCGGACGTCGTCGAGAAGTCGCTCAAGGGCGCGAACCTCTGGAACGAGGTGAAGGACCGCCTCAACAAGCCCGGTTCGGGTCTGTCCGGTGGTCAGCAGCAGCGTCTGTGCATCGCGCGGGCGATCGCGGTCGAGCCGAAGGTCCTGCTCATGGACGAGCCCTGCTCGGCGCTCGACCCGATCTCGACGCTCGCCATCGAGGACCTGATCGGTGAGCTGAAGGAGCGGTTCACGATCGTCATCGTGACGCACAACATGCAGCAGGCGGCGCGTGTCTCGGACCGTACGGCCTTCTTCAACCTGGCGGCGGTCGGGCAGCCCGGCAAGCTGATCGAGATCGACGACACGGAGCGGATCTTCTCCAACCCGTCGGTCCAGGCGACGGAGGACTACATCTCCGGCCGCTTCGGCTAGGCCGCCACGAACCCCTCGCGGTGCTGCATGGCGGTGCCACCGCGAGGACGATGAAGGGCCCGCCCCTGGCTCCCGGGGGCGGGCCCGTCGTCGTTCGGCACGTCCCCTGGGGGCTCCGCCCCCAGACCCCCGATCGGCCTGAACGGCCTTGTCCTCAAACGCCGGACGGGCTGAGATGGCTGGGCCAATCCAGCCCCTCCGGCGTTTGAGGAGCGGGGGTCCGGGGGCCGGCCCCCGGTACGGGACGGGTAGGGGCGGCGGGGGCGAGGAAACGCCCTACAGGAATGCCAGGTTGACCACGCCGAAGGCGCCCGCTGCGACCAGTGCCGCCGCCGGCATGGTGATGAACCAGCCCAGGATGATGTTCTTGGCGACGCCCCAGCGCACCGCGTTCACCCGCTTCGTCGCACCGACGCCCATGATGGCCGACGTGATGACGTGGGTCGTGGAGATGGGGGCCTTGAAGAGGTACGCGGTGGTGAACATGATCGAGGCGCCGGTCGTCTCGGCGGCGAAGCCCTGCGGCGGGTCCAGTTCGATGATCTTGCGGCCGAGGGTGCGCATGATGCGCCAGCCGCCCGCGTAGGTACCCAGGGAGAGCATGACCGCACAGACGATCTTGACCCAGACCGGGATCGGGTCGCTGTACGTCTGGTGGCCGGAAATCACCAGGGCCATCACCACGACACCCATGGTCTTCTGGGCGTCCTGGAGACCGTGGCCGAGCGCCATGCCGGCCGCGGAGACGGTCTGGGCGATACGGAAGCCGCGCTTGGCCTTGTGCGGGTTGGAGCGGCGGAACAGCCACATGATGGCCGTCATCACCAGGTAGCCGGCGATCAGGCCAACGACGGGCGAGGCGAACATCGGGATGACGACCTTGTCGAGCACGCCGTTCCACAGGACGTCCGTGCCGCCCGCCAGCGCCGCGCCGACCAGGCCGCCGAAGAGCGCGTGGGAGGACGAGGAGGGCAGGCCGAAGTACCAGGTGATCAGGTTCCATACGATGGCACCGACCAGTGCCGCGAAGAGGATGCCCATCCCCTTCGATCCGGCCGGGGTCTCGATCAGCCCCTCACTGACCGTCTTGGCCACTCCGTTGCCCAGGAACGCACCCAGCAGGTTCATCGCCGCGGCCATCGCCAGCGCCGCCCGCGGCGTCAGCGCCCGGGTCGAGACCGACGTCGCGATCGCGTTCGCCGAGTCGTGGAAGCCGTTCGTGTACGTGAAGAAGAGCGCGACCGCGATGGTCACGACCAGAGCGAAGGTGTCCATGGAGGGGTCAGGACTCCTTGACGGCGATGGTCTCCACCGTGTTCGCCACGTGCTCGAACGCGTCCGCCGCTTCCTCCAGTACGTCCACGATCTGCTTGAGCTTGAGCACCTCGATCGCGTCGTACTTGCCGTTGAAGAGATGCGCGAGCAGCTTGCGGTGGATCTGGTCGGCCTGGTTCTCGAGGCGGTTGACCTCGATCCAGTACTCGGTCAGATTGTCCAGAGTGCGGAGGTTCGGCATGGCTTCCGCCGTCAGCTCGGCAGCCCGCGCAAGGACCTCGATCTGCTGCTCGACGCCCTTGGGGAGTTCCTCGACGTTGTAGAGGACGACCAGGTCGACGGCCTCCTCCATGAAGTCCATGATGTCGTCGAGGGACGAGGCGAGGGAGTAGATGTCCTCGCGGTCGAAGGGCGTGATGAACGAGGAGTTCAGCTGGTGGAAGATCGCATGTGTGGCGTCGTCACCCGCGTGTTCCGCGGCCCGCATACGCTCTGCGATCTCGGCCCGGGCAGGTGCGTCCGCCCCGAGCAGTTCCATCAGGAGCTTCGAGCCCGTGACGATGTTGTCCGCGGAGGCGGCGAACATGTCGTAGAAGCTCGTCTCCCTGGGGGTCAGACGAAAGCGCACGTGGGGTCCTCGGGATGCTTCGGTTTCGGTCAGGCTGATGCTAGGCGCATCATCCGGCCACGGCTAATGGGCCGTCCCCCAGTGTCGCCCATCGGGCAGAGTGGTCGGCACGGGGGCCGTACGGAGGCCCGGTCCAGGCAAGGACCAAGGGCCGTATACCCAGCAAAGTTCGATACCATATACCCACCAGGGGTATATGTCCGCATGTCTTACGGGAGGACGCGATGACGACCACCGAGGCCGGCGCGACGGCGCCCTCCGACGACAGCACGCAGAACGTGACGAACACGACGCACGGCTACCACAAGCAGAAGGACGAGCACCTCAAGCGCCTGCGCCGGATCGAGGGCCAGATCCGCGGCCTGCAGCGGATGGTCGACGAGGACGTCTACTGCATCGACATACTCACCCAGGTGTCCGCCTCCACCAAAGCCCTGCAGTCCTTCGCGCTGCAGCTCCTGGAGGAACACCTGCGGCACTGCGTCGCCGATGCCGCGGTCCGCGGCGGTGAGGAGATCGATGCCAAGGTGGACGAGGCGACGAAGGCGATCGCCCGGCTGCTGCGCACCTGAACCCGCCGGTGCAGGGCCTCCGGCTAGTCGCCGGAGGCGTCGCGCTCTTCGGCCACTTTCAGCACCTCGTCGATGCTCTCCAGGCTGAGCCGGTCCTCCGCGGCCGAGGCCGCGATGATCAGCTCTCCGCACAGCTCGATCTCGGCGAGGGCCACGTGGTCCTGAACTGCCGTACCGCCGACCGGAGCCACGTGCATCACCTCATCTCTGCCGTTACCGACTTCCTAGAGTAGGGAGCGGCCTACACGCCGCGCATGGCACGGACGGGCTAGTTCTTGACGCCCGTCAGTCATCCTCCAGTACGGGCTACTGCTCGGCGATCTTCCCTGCGTAGATGTCCTTCGAGGCCGGAAGACGTACGTCGACGGGGGCCCCGAAGTCGTACAGCAGCGTCGTCGAGGCGACCGCGACGGTGCCCTTCTGGAGGCCGTTGACGAAGCGGAACCGGTGCCGGATCTTGCGGATGCGGCCCTGGTCGTCGAGGTAGACATCGAACGGGACCTCGGCCGTGGCGAACCCTTTCGCCGCCGCGGCGAGGGCCTCCCGGACGCCTTTCGAGGCGTGCCGCGCCGCTGTGGTGAGGTCGGCGGTGCCGCGGTAGTGCCGCACCTCGACACCGGCGAACTCGGTCCGGCCGAGATACGTCGCCCTGCGCGTCCCGCGCAGCAACTCGGCCGCGGCATACGGGTCGGTGGCGCCGCCGGTCACCAGGTTGCCGTCGGAGAGGGTGGCCGTGTCGACGCGCACCCACTTGTCGGCGGGCACTCCTGCGCCCCGGTTCTTCATGAACAGGGCGCCGGGCGCGAGGAGTTCGGTGATCGGGCGGTGGTCGGCGGTGCCGGACGGGTTCTGCGGGAGCTGCACCTTCAGCCTGCCGAGCTGCCGGCGGTAGTCGTAGTCGCCCTCGCCGCGGATGGTGACGCGGGTGCCGCCGATGGCCATCTCCATCGACGTGGTCGCCCTTGAACTGCCTGCTTCCACCAGGGTTTCGGCGGCGCGGTGCAGGGTCTCGACGGGATCGGAGGCGCGGGGGTCCTCGGCGGCGGACCCGGTGCCGGAGCATCCGCCGGCTCCCAGGCAGACACAGACCATGAGTCCTGCCGTGACGACCGTCCCCCTGTGCTGCCGCTCCGCCATCGCCTGCCTACCCCCAGCCGGTACGTCCGTCACGGGCCCCCTGTCGTTCCGGATAACGACGGGTGGGTGGGCTCGTCACGCGCATACCGGCTCCGCTGCCGGAGGCAGCTGATGAATGCAGCCGTGGGGTGGGTAACGTTGTCAGTGTGGCGCAGCACGAACATCGGACGACGACCGTCGAGCAGGGTCGCTTCTGTTTTGCCAGGTGCAGCTGCGGATGGCGCGGACCGGCCCGCAGAGCGCGCAGCCAGGCCCGGACGGACGCCGAAGGGCACGTGAGCCTTCAGGCGTGACGCAGCGTCGTCAGCAGTTCGTCGACGAGGGTGCGGTCGCGGTACTGGGTCAGCCGGCTGCGGGCCGCGGCGGGGGAGAGCCACAGGATGCGGTCCACCTCCGTGGTGGGGGTGAAGCCGCCCGAGACCGCCTCGGCCGCCCAGTAACGGACCTGTTTGGGGCGTCCGTTGGCGAAGTAGCGCAGGGTGGACAGCTCGGCGCCCGGCTCCGCAATGTAGCCCGACTCCTCGGCGACTTCGCGCAGGGCGCCCGTCAGGTGGTCCTCGCCCCGCTTCAGCTTGCCCTTGGGGTGGGACCAGTCGTCGTACTTCGGCCGGTGGACGAGGCAGATCTCCAGCTCGCCGTCGACCGGTGAGCGTCGCCACAGGACGCAGCCGGCTGCCTGGACGATGGTGTCGTTGGTGTGGGTCACGGGTGGGTCACCGCCTCCTTCGACAGGGGTTGAGGGCGCCGGGGTCACCGGCTCAGGGCGTGCTCACCGCCTGCTTCTGCCAGCACTGCTGGAAGGCGAAGCGGGCTGCCTCCACCTCGTGCCGCTGGTCCGCGTGGAGCACCCCGAGCGCGTACGCCGTCGCCGGGGCGATCCGGGGGGTACGGGCCGCCGAGGCCGCGGCCGCCGCCGCCTCCGAGGCGTCGCGGTGCCGGTCCAGGGCCTGGCCCGCGGTCAGCAGGCGGACGTCGATGGGGCCGCCGGTGCCGTGGAGGGCCTCGCGGGCATAGCGGTGCAGGCGCAGCAGCAGGCGGACCTGGTGCCAGGGGGCGTCCTGGGGGTGCGGGGACGGGTCCGGGGAGAGGCCGTGGATCAGGGCCTCCGCGTTGTAGGGGCTGCCTGCGGTGACGAGGGGGAGCGCGGTGATGGCGTCGGTCAGGCGCTCCTCGGCTGCGGTGGCGAGGGGGTGGAGGGGGGTGGTGGGGGTGAGGGGGACTTCGCTGGCGAGGACTGCGATCTTGTCTGCTACGGCGTGGAAGCGGGAGGAACCCAGGGCCTGGAGGGCGGTGCTGTGGGCTCGGGTGCGGGCCAGGGTCAGCTGGCGCTCCAGTAGGGCGCCTGCTTTGGCGGCGCCAACTGTCAAGTTCCCGCGGTCTGTTGTGGGCGTGGGGGGTGGGGGGCCCGCGTGGGACGGTGCCGCTTTCAGTGGGACGGGTGCCGCCCCAGCGGCACGACTGCCCGCAGCTACGTCGGCACGGCTGCCCACAACGGCGGCCGGTGACGCAGAGACAGCCGGCGTTGCAGCAGCCGTCTGGGCCGGGAATGCCGTCGCCCCCGACAACCTGTGCAGCGCCAGCAACAGCCGTTCCTGCCTTGCCGCGTAGGCGTGTTCCATGGCCAAGGTGCCGGACAGCCAGGCCAGTTCGGGCTGGAGGGACTCCGACCATTCCGTTTCCAGGAGGGGGCGGAACGTGTGCAGGCTGCCGCTGATGCGGCGGACCGAGCGGCGCAGGGCGCGGGCCGCGTCGACGGAGTCCTCCGTGCCGTTGCCGCTCGCACCGCCGGTTTCCCGGTGCAGCCGCAGGGCGCGGAGGAACTCCGTGGCCTGGGCCCTCAGGTAGCCCGCGAGGGCTTCGCCTGTGGGGACCGTCGGGTCAAGGTGTTGCTGTGCCACGCCGGCGCCTCCGGGCGTCTATGAGCATCTCCTGGATGTTTCGCAGGGGCCCGCCGTCCGCGTCGGTGGCGTGCCGGATCCACTCGCCGTCCGGGCCGAGGTGCCAGGACGAGGTGGTGTCGGACATGCCGGTCTCCAACAGCCGGTTCAGGGCTGCGCGGTGGGCCGGGTCGGTAACCCTGACCAGGGCCTCGATACGGCGGTCGAGGTTGCGGTGCATCATGTCGGCGCTGCCGATCCACACCTCGGGTTCGCCGCCGTTGCCGAAGGCGAAGACCCGGGAGTGTTCGAGGAAGCGGCCGAGGATCGAGCGGACCCGGATGTTCTCCGACAGGCCCGTGACGCCGGGGCGGATCGCGCAGATGCCGCGCACCCAGATGTCGACCGGTACGCCGGCCTGGGACGCTCGGTAGAGGGCGTCGATGAGGGCCTCGTCGACCATCGAGTTGACCTTGATGCGGATGAAGGCCGGGCGGCCCGCACGGTGGTGCTGGGCCTCCTTGTTGATCCGCGCGATCAGGCCGTCGCGCAGGGACTTGGGGGCGACGAGGAGACGGCGGTACGTCTCGCGGCGCGAGTAGCCGGAGAGGCGGTTGAAGAGGTCGGAGAGGTCCGCGCCGACCTGCGGGTCGGCGGTCAGCAGGCCGAGGTCCTCGTACAACCTCGCGGTCTTCGGGTGGTAGTTGCCCGTGCCGACATGGCTGTAACGCCGTAGCGTGTCGCCCTCCTGGCGGACCACCAGGGACAGCTTGCAGTGGGTCTTCAGGCCGACCAGGCCGTAGACCACATGGCAGCCGGCCTCCTCCAGCTTGCGCGCCCACTTGATGTTGGCGTGCTCGTCGAAGCGGGCCTTGATCTCGACCAGGACCAGGACCTGCTTGCCGGCCTCGGCCGCGTCGATGAGCGCGTTGACTATGGGGGAGTCGCCGGAGGTCCGGTACAGGGTCTGCTTGATCGCGAGGACGTCCTCGTCCTCGGCCGCCTGCTCCAGGAACGCCTGCACCGACGTGGAGAAGGAGTCGTACGGGTGGTGCAGCAGCACGTCCCGGCTGCGCAGCGCGGCGAATATGTCGGGCGCGGACGCCGACTCGACCTCCGCGAGGTCGCGGTGGACGCCGGCGACGAACTTCCGGTACTTCAGCTCGGGACGGTCGAGGCCGGCGACACGGAAGAGGCCCGTGAGGTCCAGCGGACCCGGCAGCGGGTACACCTCGGCCTCGCTGATCTTCAGCTCGCGGACCAGCAGGTCCAGGACCTCGCGGTCGATGGACTCCTCGACCTCCAGGCGCACCGGTGGCCCGAAGCGGCGCCGCATGAGCTCCTTCTCCAGGGCCTGCAGGAGGTTCTCGGCGTCGTCCTCCTCGACCTCCAGGTCCTCGTTGCGGGTGAGCCGGAAGGCATGGCTCTCCAGCACCTCCATGCCCGGGAACAGCTCCTCCAGGTGGGCGGCGATGACGTCCTCTATGGGGACGTAGCGGCCGGGGGAGCTCTCCAGGAAGCGGGACAGCAGCGGCGGGACCTTGACGCGGGCGAAGTGCTTGTGGCCGGTGACCGGGTTGCGTACGACCACGGCCAGGTTCAGGGAGAGGCCCGAGATGTAGGGGAAGGGGTGCGCCGGGTCGACCGCGAGGGGGGTGAGCACCGGGAAGATCTGGTGGCGGAACAGAGTGAACAGGCGGGCCTGCTCCTTTTCCGTCAGCTCGCTCCAGCGGACCAGGTGGATGCCCTCCTCCGCGAGCGCGGGGGCGACGTCCTCGTGGTAGCAGGCGGCGTGCCGGGCCATGAGTTCGCGCGAGCGGGCCCAGATCATCTCGAGGACTTCGCGGGGCTGGAGGCCGGAGGCGGAGCGGGTGGCGACACCGGTCGCGATACGGCGCTTCAGACCGGCCACCCGGACCATGAAGAACTCGTCCAGGTTGCTCGCGAAGATCGCGAGGAAGTTGGCGCGCTCCAGCAGCGGGGTGTTGGGGTCCTCGGCGAGTTCGAGGACCCGCTCGTTGAACGCCAGCCAGCTGCGCTCCCGGTCGAGGAAACGACCCTGCGGCAACTGAGGGCCGTCGTACGGCGACTCCTCGTAGGCATCGAGATCGGCATCGATGTCGGGTTCCAGGTCGGAGACCGCGGCGGCCACCGTGTGCGGGCGGTGCGCGGCGATGGAGCCCACGGAGGGCTGCGCGTGCTGGACCTGTGCCTGGGCGGTGTCTGGCTGACTCATGAACCCATTCTTCCGCGTTCCCAGCGAAACGGGCGCGTCGGAAAGCGCGGGTGGGAGTGCTTTTGCGGAGCGGAGGGCGTCCCCGTTCCCCGCGGGCCCCTCGGGGGGCGGCGAAGGCTTCGGCACGGAGGGCGTCATTGGCTGAGCGTCGCAAGCCTGTCTGAACCGTTGGTTACGGCGACATGGCGTGCGGGATATCTGGGGGCGGCTCCCAGACGTCTACGTCGGCGGGACCGGCGTACGAGCCTGCTGGGAGCCGCCCCGAGAATACGTACGTCCATCCCCCCGTGGAAGGACGTACGCGCATCGGATGCCTCACACGGTGCGAGCGGTGCGGCGGCGGAGGACGAGGAAGGCGGCGGCGGTCGCGAGGGCGGCGATCGTGAGGAGGATGCCGGTCTCGACGAGGTTCATGGGCCAGTAGTGGGACTGGGGGTGGTAGACGGTGTAGTAGCCGTCGATGCCCAGTCTGTCGAGGCAGCGCCTGGCCTCTGCGGCGGTGCCGTCGCAGAGGCCGTAGGCGTCGATGTTCGGGTTCCGCTGCCCGTGGACGAGGACGCCGGTCTCGACCCCCCATGTGCCCTTGCCCGCCTGCTCGACCTGCCAGACGCCGTTGCCCATCGGAAGCGGCCTCGCGAAGGTGCGTGTCACCGTCGGCCACAGGTCCACGCGGTACTGCTCCAGGCAGCGGTTGAGCACGATCATCACGGTGACCGCGACGCCCAGCGCGGGCAGCGAGCGGCGCAGCACGAGCGCGCTGAGCGTGCCGACGGCGAGGGCGGCGAGGCTCCACGCCGCCAGGGTGGGGCCGCGGTCGGCGAACACCTCGGGGAAGGTCCAGTCGTCGCCCAACAGGGCGTGGTTCGCCGACCGGGCCCAGCCGTAGACGAGGGAGAAGAGCGTGCCGCCGAGGACGATCGCCAGCGCGGGCAGGGCGAGCTTGGTGGCGAGCCAGCGGGCGGGGCTCACGCCCTGCGTCCAGGCGAGCTGCGCGGTGCCGTGCTCCAGTTCGCGGCCGATCAACGAGGTGGCCGCCCAGGCGGCGACGGCCCAGAAGGTGTAGTAGGCCAGGGTGACGACCCAGCCCATCAGCTCGGTGAAGCCGAGGGCGGTGAAAGGGGTGTCGCAGTGCCCGATGCGGCTGCAGGCGGCGATCGTCCGGCGGGCGGAAGGTGCGGTGACCTCGTTCAGCCACACCAGACACGCGACGGCGCCCACGATGAACACGGCCCACACGATCAGCGTCGTGCGGTGCACTCGTATGACGGCGCGAGCGGCGCCGGTGGTCAGGGCGGTCATACGAGGGTTTCCTTGCGGGCGGCCCGAGCAGGGGCGGGCAGGAGACGGAAGGCGAGGAAGGTCGCGAGGGCGGCGACGGTCAGGACGATGCCGGTCTCCACGAGGTGCAGGGGCCAGTAGTGGGACTGGGGGTGGAAGACCTGGTAGTAGCCGGTGATGTGCAGGTCTGCGGCGCACTGCTTGACCTGGGCGGGGGTGCCGTCGCATGGCGTGGTGCCGGTGTACGCGACGCGGTGGCCGTGCTCGATGGCTCCGTCCTCCAGCTGCCAGGCGTGCCGGGTCGTCAGGGCCTCGGTCGCCGTGACGCGGGTCACCGGCGGCCATAGGTGTTCGCGGAAGCGTTCCAGGACGAAGTGCAGCGCCCAGGTCACGGCGAGGGAGGCGCCGAGGGCAGGCAGTGTGCGGCGCAGCAGCAGGGCGGTGAGCGTGCCGACGGCGAGCGCGCACAGGGCGTAGGCGACCGTCGCCGGGCCGCGGGCCACGAAGGTGACGACGGAGAACCAGGCGCCGTCGCGCAGGCCGGGGTGGGCGTTCCAGGCGTGGCGGTACGCCAGGACCAGCGCCGTGCAGCCGAGCGTGAGCAGCAGTGCGGGCACGGCGAGCTTGGCGGCCAGCCAGCGGGCCGGGGAGACGCCCTGTGTCCACGCCAACTGCGCGGTACCGGACTCCAGTTCGCGGCCGATCAGGGAGGCGCCCGCCCAGGCGGCCACGGCCAGGGAGCTGTAGCAGACGAGCGTCGCGCCCCAGACGGTCCGCTGGCCGTAGTTCAGCTGGTCCAGGATGTTGCAGGTCCCGTGATGGTCGCAGTAGGCCCGCTCCCGCTCGCCCGCGCTCGACGTCACCGTGTTCAGCCAGACCAGCCAGCCGATCAGGGCGGCCACGAAGGCACCCCACACGATCAGCGCCGGGCGGTGCAGCCGCAGGACCGTCCGGGGCAGTCCCGGCACCCGGAGCGCGCTCACAGCGCGGCCTTCTCGGACTCGGACGCGGCTTCGGCCGGTGTCGTACCCGGGGCCTGGGGGTTGCGCAGGTAGGAGAGGACGAGCTCCTCCAGGGAGGGCGCGCTCGTGCGCAGGCCCTCCGGGAGCGGGCCCGCCGGGCGGATCAGCGCGCTGAGCTGGCGGCCCGTCGTACGGGACTCGACGACGGTGTGCGGGTCGAGGGAGGTCGCGAGGCCGGACACGCGCACATGCGCCTCCAGCAGCTCGTCGATCTCCCCGGCGAGGCGGACGCGGCCGCCGCCTATGAGCAGCAGGTGGTCGCAGGAGCCCTCCAGTTCGGCGACCACGTGCGAGGACATCACGATCGTGGTGCCGTACTGCGCGGCCTGCGCCATCAGCACCCCCATCAGTTCGTGCCGGGCCAGCGGGTCGAGGTCGGCCATCGGCTCGTCCAGGAGCAGCAGTTCGGGCCGCTTGGCGAGGGCGAGGGCGAGCGCGACGCGGGTGCGCTGGCCGCCGGAGAGCGCGCGGATCTTCGTCTTCGGGTCGAGGTCGCCGTCGGCGACGATCCGCTCGGCGGTCGGTGCGTCCCACCGGTCGGGGTTGAGGTCGGCGCCCATGCGCAGCGTCTCGGCGACCGTGAGGTGCGGGTAGAGCGGCTTGTCCTGCGCGACGAAGCCCACGCGGGCGCGGGCCGAGGCCGGGTCCGTGCCGAGGACGGTGACCCTGCCCTCGGTAGGGACCAGCAGCCCGGCGGCGAGCGCCAGGAGCGTGGACTTGCCCGCCCCGTTCGGGCCGACGACGGCGCACACGCGGCCCGCGGGCAGCCGGAAGCCGCAGTCGCGCAGCGCCCAGCCCCCGGCCCCCCGGCGCCTGCCGAAGCGCTTGCCCACAGCGGCCGCCTCCAGGGCGAAGCCGGTGGTGTCGGTCATGAAAGGTCCCCCTGGCTGTGCTGGTCCGAACTGTGCTGGGCCGGGAAGTCGGCGAAGTGCTTCTCGAGTACGGCGGTGAAGAGCGCGGCCACGTCGTCCCGGTCCAGGCCGGCCGCGCGGGCCTTCGCGGCCCAGACGTCCAGCTCCCCGTGCAGGGGGGACTCGGCCGGTGCGGTGCCCAGTGACCGCCGTACGAAGGTCCCCAGGCCCCGGCGGGCCTCGACCAGGCCCTCGCGTTCCAGCTCGCGGTAGGCCTTCAGGACCGTGTTCGGGTTGATGGCGGTGGCCTCGACCACCTCGCGGGCTGTGGGCAGCTTGTCCCCCGGTTCCAGGAGGCCCAGACGGAGGGCCTGCTTGGTCTGCTGGACGATCTGGACGTAGGTGGCGACGCCGGAGCGCCGGTCGATGCGGTACTCGACCACGCGGACAACCACCCTTTCACTAATTGAGTAGTGAAAGGGTGGTTGAAGTGGCCTGTGAAAGTCAAGCCGCCTGAGAAAGTCGAGGGAAACCGTGTGAACCGATCCGCGGGGCCGGTCCGATGAGGGGACGTGAGCGAAACGAGAAGCGACGGTGAGCTGCTGCGGGCCGCCGCGGACGGGGACCGGCGCGCCTTCGAGGAGCTGTACCGGCGGTACGCGCCGTGGCTGACCGCCCGGCTGCGCGGCCGGTGCGCCGACGCGGGCGTGGTCGACGACGTCGTACAGGAGACGTTCCTCGCGATCTGGCGGGGCAAGGCCCGCTACCGGGAGGACGGCGACGTCGCCGGATGGCTGTGGCGGATCGGCTCCCGGCGGCTGATCGACGCGCTGCGGAGCGACGGGGCCCGGGGGCGCCTCAGGCAGGCACTGTCCAGGCTGCGGCACCGGGACGAGGCGTCCGCGGAGGAACGCGTGCTCGCGGGGGTGGAGCACGGGGATCTCGCGGGTGCCCTGGTCCGGCTCTCACCGGAGCTGCGCGCGGTGCTCCAGGCCACCGTCATCGACGGCCTGACCACCCGGGAGGCCGCCGTCCTGCTCGGGATACCGCCGGGGACGGTCAAGACACGGGCGATGCGGGCCCGTAAGCAACTGCGGGAGGCGCTGACATGAGCGGGCGGATGTGCAATCGGGTCTGGCGGGCCGCGCGCCGGCCGCACGGGCAGGGAAGCGGCGGCATGGGCAGGCAGGTGCGCGACCGGGCTCTGCCGGGCCGCGTGCCGGTGCTGGAGGTGACGGCATGACCTGGCATGTGGATGCAGAGGACCTACGGGCCTACGCCCGGGGCGAGTTGGCGCCACCCGCGCTGTGGTCCGCCGACACCCATCTCGTCGCGTGCGCGCAGTGCCGTGGCGTTCTCGCCGAGGTCGGTGACCCGGACCGGGTCGACGCCGGCTGGGAGCGGCTGGACGCCGAGCTGGATGCGCCCCGGCCGGGGGTGTTCGAGGGGCTGCTGATGCGGCTGGGGGTCGCCGATCACACCGCGCGGCTGCTCGCGGCCACGCCCGTGCTGCGCCGTTCCTGGCTGGGTGCGGTCGTCGCCGTGCTGGTGATGAGCGTCGTCGCGGCCCACGCGGGTACGGCGGCCGCCTCGCCCACGCTCTTCCTCGCCCTTGCGCCGCTGCTGCCCCTCGGCGGGGTCGCGCTGTCGTACGGACCCGCGCTGGACCCGACGTACGAGATGGCGGTGGTCGCGCCGATGCACGGGTTCAGGCTGCTGATGGTGCGGACGGTGGCCGTGCTCACCGCCGTGCTCGGCCTCAGCGGCCTGGCGACGCTCGCGCTGCCGGGCTACGGACTGGGCGCCCTCGCCTGGCTGCTGCCCGCGCTGGCCCTGACCTCGACCGGCCTGGTCCTCACCGCCCGGCTCGGCCCGGTGCTCGCGCCGTCGCTGGTCGGCGGGGTGTGGGTGGCGCTGCTCCTGGCGGCCCGCGCCTACGACGCGGGCGCCACGCCCGTGCCGTTCACCGCGGCCGGCCAGGGGGTGGCGGCGGCGGTCGCCGCGCTCGCCGGCGGGCTGCTCTTCTTCGTACGTGACCGTTTCGACCGCTTCCAGGGGGATGCCGTATGACACCGACCGTTTCCGCTTCCGGGCTCAGTCTCCGCTTCGGCGGGACACAGGCCCTCGACGAGGTGTCGCTGCGGCTGACCTCGGGCGTCACCGGGCTGCTCGGGCCCAACGGGGCAGGAAAGACCACCCTGTTGCGTGTGCTGGCCACCGCCGTGCCCCCGGACCGGGGTGCCTTCACCGTGCTCGGGCACGACCCGGCGACGGCGGCCGGCCGGCAGGAGGTGCGGCGCAGGCTCGGCTATCTGCCGCAGACGCCCGGCTTCCACCCGGACTTCACGGCCTTCGAGTTCGTCGACTATGTGGCGATCCTCAAGGAGGTGACGGACCGGGGTGCCCGGCACCGGGAGGTGCGGCGCGTGCTGGACGAGGTCGACCTCGGCGACGTACGTGCCAAGCGCATCAAGAAGCTGTCCGGCGGGATGCGGCAGCGGGTCGCGCTGGCCGCCGCGCTGGTCGGCGACCCCGGTTTCCTCGTGCTCGACGAGCCGACCGTCGGGCTCGACCCCGAACAGCGCATGCGCTTCCGGGAGTTGATCGCACAGGCTGGGGAGGGTCGCACCGTCCTCCTCTCCACCCACCAGACCGAGGACGTGGCGATGCTCTGCCACCGTGTGCTGGTGATGGCGGGCGGCAGCATCCGCTTCGACGGCACGCCCGCCGAACTGACCGCACGGGCGGCCGGACGGGTGTGGAGCAGTACGGAACGCGACCCCGGCGCGAAGGCGGGCTGGCGCACCGGCACGGGCACCTTCCGCAACGTCGGCAGTCCGCCCGTCGGCGCCGACCTGCTCGAACCCACCCTGGAGGACGGCTACTTGCTCACCCTGGACGGCGCGGGCGCGGAGGTGGCGGCCGCATGAGCACGCTCATGGAGGCGACGGCCCCGCCCGTCGTAGACGGCGAACAGCGCCGCAGCTGGGCGGCCGTGTTCGCCCTCGCCCGCTTCGAGGCACGCGATCTGCTCCAGTACATCCCGGTGGCGGCGACCCTGCTGTTCTACGTCGGCTACACCGGCTGGAAGCTGGTGTCCCCCTCGGACGGCATGGCCGCCTACCCGGCGCTCCAGGACGTCGACCGTGCGACCCAGGCCACGCCGATCCTGCTCGGCATCGCCCTGTTCGTCTGCGTCAACCGGGCCGCGCTGCGCTCCCGCCGGCGCGGTACCGACCGCCACTTCGACGTGCTGGTCATGGAGCCGTGGCGGCGCACGGTCGGGCACGTCCTGTCCGTGGTGCCGTTCGCCGTGCTCACCGCACTTGTCGTGCTGACCCAGTTCACCTGGCAGGCGCTGCGGTCGGGCGCGGTGGGCCACGGGTCGGTGGCCGAACTGGCCGTGGCTCCGCTGTACGTGCTGCTCTTCGGGGCCCTCGGCCTGCTGGTCGCCCGGCTGATCCCGTCCGCGTTCGCCGCCCCGATCGTGGTGATCGGTCTCTTCACCGCCCTGCTCTTCGTCTCCACGGGGACGGGTGATGCGCAGTGGAGCCGCTGGCTGTCACCGGTCGTGAGCGAGACCAGCAGCTCGACCCTGCCGTCCGACCTGCTCGGCCGCCCCGCGGCCTGGCACGCCCTGTACCTCGCCGGGCTGGTTCTGCTGGCGGCCATGGCCGCGGTGGTGGCGGCCGGCGGCCGGTCCTGGCCGCTGAAGGCGGGTCTCGCGGGTGCGCTGGCCCTCGCGCTGACCGGCGCGGTCGGGCAGTCCGGAGGCGTCTCGCCGGAGCTGGCGGCGGCCCGGGAGCGGGCCACGGTCTCCCCGGAGAAGGAGCAGTCGTGCGTACGTCACGGCGCCTCGCAGTACTGCGCCTTCGACGAGTGGAACGCCCGGACCGGTACCTGGGCCGGGGTCGTCGACCGCGTCCAGGCCCTCGCCGGTGGCACGGCCGCGAGCCGGCCCCTGCTCGTACGGCAGCGGATCGACGCCCGCTACGGCCTCGACGGCGACGCGGCGATCGAACCGTCCACCACACCCGGCCAGGTGACGGTCGGCACGCGCTGGGGCGGCAACAGGGTGCCCGAGTTCGCGGTCGGCGTCGCCTCCGTGCTGGTCGGCGGCGACGAGAAGAAGGGCAGCGAGCTCTGCGACGGCCGCGTGGTGACGGTGATGTGGCTGGCACTGGGCCGCGACGCGGACCCGTTCGCCGACCTCAAGCACGTCCGCCTCGACGACAGCCTGAGCGGCCCGGCGATCGCTCTGACACCGACCAACCCGGTGTCGATGTCGGCCGGACAGACCGATGTCGTACGGGAGTTGCTCTCCCGCCCGCGCGGTGAGGTGACGTCCGCGGTCAAGGCCCACTGGTCGCAGCTGACGGCTCCCAAGGTGACCACGGCCGAGGTGGCGCGGGTGCTCGGGACCAAGGTGCCGAAGGGGGCGGACGAGTGTGGGCGGTGAGCGGACGAGTGTGAGAAGTGAGCGCAAAACCGTGCCGGTGAGCGGGGCGCTGGTGGCGGCCGTGGCACGCACGGTGCCGTGGCGGGCGCTCGGGGCGGGTGCGGCCGTGGGGCTGCTGCTCGTCACCCTGCCACGGCTGTCCGACGGCCCGCCGGGTGCCTGGCTCGCGCTCACCCTGCTGCGGGCCGCCGCCCTCGCCTTCGCGCTGGGCCTGACGTTCCTGCTGGACGACCCGGCCCGGCACCTCACCACACCCGTCACCACCCCGCGTTGGGTGCGCACGGGCCTGCGGGTGCTGCTGGTCGCGCCGGTGGCCGCGCTGTGGTGGACGGCCGCACTGGCCCTCGTCCCGCACGGCGTACGTCCCCCGGTCGGCGCCGTCACCCTGGAGGCCGGCGCAACCGCCGCCCTCGCCCTGGCCGCGGCGGCCATCGCCGTACGCCTCACGGACGAGCCCGAACCGGGCCCGTCGGTGGCGGCCGCCGTCCTGACCGCGGCGACGCTGGGGGCCCTGCTGATCCCCAGCCGCTGGACCCTGCTCGCCACCGCCGGTGATCCCCGCTGGGGGGATGCGCATGAGCGGTGGGGGGTGCTGCTGGGGATTGCGGCGGTGGCGTTGGGGATCTGTCTGCCGGAGCCGGTGCGGCACTTTCAGCCCGTCCGGCGTTTGAGGACGAGGCCGGAGGCCGATGGGGGTCTGGGGGCGTAGCCCCCAGGGACGCGCACCCCGACTGGCCCGCACAACACTCCGCCCGACCGCCGGAGGCTGGCTCACGTCTCCGTGCGGTACATCAGATCCGTCTCGTACGTCGTGAACCCCAGCCGCTCGTACACCGACACCGCCGCCTTGTTGTCCCCGTCGACGTACAGCATCGCGGTCGGCAGCCCCTGCGCCTCCAGATGGCGCAGCCCGATCGTCGTCAGGGCCTTGCCCAGCCCCCCGCCCTGCGCCCCGGGACGCACCCCGAGGACGTACACCTCACCCAGCCGGTCGGCCGCATGCACCTTCGTCCAGTGGAAGCCGATGAGTTCGCCGCCCTGGAAGGCGAGGAAGAAGCCCGCGGGGTCGAACCACGGCTCGGCCTTGCGGTCGTCGAGGCCGCGCTGGGTGAGGGAGCCCTGCTCGGGGTGGTGGGCGAAGGCGGCGGCGTTCACCGCGAGCCAGGCGGCGTCGTCCTCGCCGGGGACGAAGGTACGGACCGTCACGGCCGACGGCAGCACCGGCTCGGGCAGGTTCAGGTCGGTCAACGGCCGCCGCATCTGCCGCAGTTCGCGGAAGAGCGTGAGCCCCAGGACCTGCGCGAGATGCCGGGCCGCGGAGTGCCCGCCGTGCGCCCACACCCGCAGCCGCTTGCCGGAGGCCGCGAGCAGTGCCGAGCCGAGCGCCCGCCCGTGCCCGTGCCCGCGGTGCGCGGGGTGCACGACCAGCTCGGCGGCCGGCGCCTCCACCGGGTCGGTGTCCTCCAGCTGCGCGTAACCCACGAGCTCGT
This sequence comes from Streptomyces sp. NRRL S-646, assembly GCF_000720765.1. GTDB lineage: Bacteria > Actinomycetota > Actinomycetes > Streptomycetales > Streptomycetaceae > Streptomyces. The sequence goes on along the minus strand of NZ_JODC01000011.1, from coordinate 469,817 downwards.
CGCCGACGCTGAGCAGCAGATGGGACACGCCCTCGCGTTCGCCGCCGCGCAGCTGCAGCCGCCCCTGTTCGGACACCGCCTGCTGGCCGTCGTCCTCGGCGGCCGCGGCGAGCAGGGAGAGCACGGCCTCGGTCTGCTCCGGGGAGAGCGCCGAGTAGGTCTCGATGGAGCGGGTCCGGCCGGGCCGGGCGGTGTCGTCGCTGGTCATGCGTACGAGGGTAAGCGGAGCGCCCCGCAAAGTGGGGGTCAACGGAAGGGCAAAGGGAAACCAGGATGTAACCACGAATCCCTTTTCGTGCTACGCGCGTTGACTCTAGGCTGCGCCGGACGAGGCCATGACATTCAGCAGACCCGCAGGCCTCAATGGACCCTCAGGGGGGCGCATGCCAGCCACTTCCCAGCCGTACCCGCGCCGCAGACGGGCGTTCCGTCTCGTCGCCGCAGCCGCCGGACTCGCCACCGCCGGCGCCCTTGCCGCCGCGCTTCCGGCGGACGCGCACGAGACGAAGGGCGGCGGTCACCACCCGAGCCGCTACCAGGACGTACAGCTGCTGTCCTTCAACGACCTGCACGGCAACCTGGAGCCGCCGTCGGGCTCGTCCGGCCGGGTCACCGAGCTGCAGGCCGACGGTACGACGAAGACCATCGACGCCGGTGGTGTCGAGTACCTCGCGACCCATCTGCGCGAGGCCCGCAAGGGCAAGGCGTACTCCATCACGGCGGCCGGCGGCGACATGGTCGGCGCCTCCCCGCTGATCTCGGGCCTCTTCCACGACGAGCCCACCATCGAGGCGCTGAACAAGCTCGACCTGGACGTCACCTCCGTCGGCAACCACGAGTTCGACGAGGGCGCCAGGGAACTGGCCCGGCTGCAGAACGGCGGATGCCACCCCACGGCCGGCTGCTACACGGACCAGGAGTTCGAGGGCGCCGACTTCCCCTACCTGGCGGCGAACGTCCTCGACGAGAAGACGAACAAGCCGATCCTCAAGCCCTACTGGGTGTGGAAGAAGAAGGACGTCAAGATCGGCTTCATCGGCGTCACGCTGGAGGACACCCCGGGAGTCGTCTCCGCCGAAGGAGTCAAGGGCCTCAAGTTCAAGGACGAGGTCGAGACGATCAACAAGTACGCGCGTGTGCTCCAGGCACAGGGCGTGAAGTCGATCGTCGCGCTGATCCACGAGGGCGGCCTGCCCGCCTCCGGCTCGTACAACTACAACTGCGACTCCGCGGGCGCGGGCAGCGGCATCTCCGGCCCGATCGTCGACATCGCGAAGAACATCACGCCGTCGGTGGACGCTCTGGTCACGGGCCACACGCACGCGGCCTACGTCTGCACGATCCCCGACCCGGCGGGCAGGCCACGCATGGTCACCTCGGCCGCGTCCTTCGGCCGTCTCTACACGGACACCACGCTGACGTACGACCGCTTCACCGGTGACATCGCCCGTACCGCGGTCAAGTCGGCGAACCACGTGGTCACCCGGACCGTCGCCAAGGCGCCGGACATGACCGAGCTGATCGGCAAGTGGAACACCCTGGCCGCGCCCATCGGCAACCGTACGATCGGCTACATCTCCGCCGACGTCCCCAACACCGGCACCGAGTCCCCGATGGGCGACCTGATCGCCGACGCGCAGCTCGCGTACGGCAAGGAGCTCGACCCGGAGACCGACCTCGCGCTGATGAACCCGGGCGGGGTGCGGGCCGGGCTGACCTACGCGGCCAAGGGCAGCGAGGGCGACGGGGTGGTCACCTACGCCGAGGGCTTCACCGTCCAGCCCTTCTCCAACACCGTGAATCTGCAGAACTTCACCGGCGCCCAGTTGATCCAGGTCCTGAAGGAGCAGGTGAGCGGCACGAACGCCGCCGCGCCGAAGATCCTGCAGCCCTCGTCGGGCCTGACGTACACGCTGGACCTGACGAAGACGGGCGCGGACCGGGTGGTGACGGACTCCATCAAGCTCAACGGGTCCGCGATCGACCCGGCCGCCACCTACCGTGTCGCCACCAACAGCTTCCTCGCGGGCGGCGGTGACGGCTTCCCGACGCTCGGGCAGGGCACCGGTGACCTGGTGGGCACCGACGACCTGGCCGCGCTGGAGAAGTACCTGACGGCCAACTCCTCGGCCGGCGGCCCGATTTCGCCCCCGGCGGCCGACCGGATCACGATCGTGAGCTAGATCGCATACCTGAGGTAGAGGTTGCGGGTGGGGGGCGTTCGCATGGTCGGATGGATCGATGCGTGCCCCCCACCACATAACGACGCATCCTGGTACAAACATCAACGACTTTTTCGAGGGTGCCTCTGCCGCAAGCGAGGTCGAGTTCGTCGCGAGCGAGGAAGAGGAGGACGAGCCCTGGGCTCCGCCCAACCACCGTCGCCGCGGCCGCCGCAGGCGAAAACGCTTCGCGGGCCTGCCGCTCGCGCTGAAGGCGGTGGTGGGCGTCGTCGTCCTCGCCGCCTTCCTCACCCTCGCCGACCGCTGGGCGCTCCTGTACGCCGAGCGCCGGGCGGCCGATGAGCTCAAGGCCCGGATGCACCTGAGCGCGGCGCCCGAAGTGGACATCGACGGCTTCCCCTTCCTCACCCAACTCGCCAACGGCAGAGTGAAGTCGGTGAAGGTCACCGTGCCGGACGTCGCCGCCGACCGGGTCACGCTGGCCACGGTGACGGCGACCGCACACGACGTACGGCTGGACGCGCCCGACGGACCGACCTCCGTACGTGGCGCGGGGATTCCCCGGCTCGACGGCGACGTACTGCTTTCCTTCGACGACCTGAACCGCGAACTCGGCGCGTCCCAGGTGACGTTCACGGGAGAAGGCCACGACCGGGTGCTGGCGCGCGGCACGCTCCCGGTGGCCGGCCACGACCTCCGGCTGCGGGCCGACGCCCGTATCGGCCGGGACGGCGAGCACGGCATCGCCACCCAGATCGGCGGAATGCGCCTGGACATCGGGGACTTGGCCACCTACCGGCCCGGCACCCGCGCCTCCGAGGGCCTGCACCTGACCCGCACCTCCGCCGCACGCCTCGCGCACGAGACGAAGAAGGCGAAGGCGCTGTTCGCGGTTCCGGCGGTGATACGGCGGCTCGGCGTACCCGACTCCGTCGTACGCACGGCCCTGCGCTCCGACACCGAGCTGGCGCGCGTGACGGGCTCACCGCGCTTCATCCACCGGGCCATGCGGCTCAACCTCATCGACCTGGCACTGGAACACCCGGCCCTGCTCAAGCGCCTCGGCTTCGACCCGTCCCTCCTGGACGCCCTGCCCCGGCTCACCCGCCCGGTGCTGGTCGACCGCCTGTCCCTGGGCTTCCGCCTGCCCACACCGCACCGCGGTGAGCTGCGGCTTCGGGATGTGCGGGTGGAGAAGGACGGGATTCGGGTGCGGATCGAGGGCTCGGGCCTTGCGGTCGGCAGCACCCCCGGCGCCCCATAAAAGCTGTGTGAGTGCGGATTCGGTTCCGCAATTTACATAAGAATCTCTCACAGCATCAACTCAGGAACCTCTAAGCGGTATTGGACTTTTCCTGCTTCGGGAATGCCGTAATGTTTTCCATGTCGAAAGCGAACGACGCGAAACGAAGGAGAACATAATGAGCTTCCATAAGATCGCCCCGGTCAAGAAGGCCCACAAGCCCGCGCCGGCCCCCAAGAAGAAGGCCCCGAAGAAGCCCGCGCCGAAGCGCCCCGTCGGCCACAAGTGCTGACACAGAATTTAGCTCGGTAAATCAAAGCAATTCACAGCCAGAAAGGCAGAATCCCATGAGCTTCCACAAGATTGCCCCGGTGAAGAAGAACGACTGCAAGAAGGGTGCCCCGGCCCCCCGCAAGAAGGCGCCGAAGAAGCCCGCCCCGGCCCCGAAGCGCCGCCCCGTCGGCCACCAGGGCTGAGCCAGGCCACGAGGCGGGGTCACCGGTCGGCGAGCATCCTGCTCGCACCGGGGCCCCGCCTCGGCCATGTCCGATGGCCGTATCAAGGGCCGTGTGCCCGAAGGGAGTCGACCATGAGCGAGGTCCGTGCGGCCTTCCGCCGTTTCTGGCCGCTGACCCGCGGCGACCGCAAGTGGCTCGTGGCGATCGTCGCGTGCGTGGTGGTGTCCGCGCTCGCCGAGACCGCCTCGATCCTGCTGTTCGCGGAGCTCACCGACAACGCCCTGAAGGCCGGCTCGCTCTCCGCCTTCTGGGGCCCGGCCGGTGCCTGGCTGGCCGTCGCCGCGCTCGGCGCGCTCGTCGGCTACCTCGGCAACTCCCTTGCCACCTGGACCGCGGAGAGATTCGTGCTGCGGCTACGGGCGGGCGTCTTCCGGCATGTCCAGGGCCTGCCACCGCACTTCTTCCAGAAGCACCGCCAGGGCGACCTGGTCGAGCGGCTGACCGGTGACGTCGAGGCCATCGAGCAGATGGTCGTCTCGGGCGTCGTCGGCACGGCGTCGGCCGCCTTCTCGGCGGTCTTCTACTCCTGCGCCGCCCTCTACCTGCGCTGGGACCTGGCCCTGGCCACGTTCGTCCTCGCGCCCCTCTTCCTCCTCGCCGCCCGCCGCTTCTCCGGCCGTATCAGGACGGCCTCGCAGGACGAACGGGTCGCCGACGGCGCGATCACCTCCGTCGTGGAGGAGTCGCTCGGCAACATCGTCCTCACCCAGGCCTACAACCGCCGCCGGGACGAGGAGCAGCGCCTCGACCGCGAGGCGCGCGCCTGGATGACGGCATCGGTCCGCGGGGCCCGCCTCAGCGAGATGTACGAGCAGTTCGTCGAGGTCGTGGAGACCCTCTGCGTGCTGGCCGTCATCGGCCTGGGCGTCTGGGAGATCTCGGCCGGCCGTATGACCCTCGGCCAGCTCCTCGCCTTCGCCGCCTTCCTGGGCTACCTCTACCCGCCGGTCCGCAACCTCGGCCGGCTCGGCCTCACCCTCACCGCGGCCACCGCGGGCGCCCAGCGCCTGAACGAGATCCTGGACGCGAAGCCCGCCGTGGCCGACCCCGCCCAACCGGTCGCCGAATGGCCGGTGCGCGGCTGGGTCGCCTTCCACGACGTGTCCTTCCGCTACCCCGAGTCCCGCCGCGCCTCCCTGCGCGACGTGACCTTCACCGCGGGGCCCGGCGAGCTGGTGATCGTCACCGGTTCGAGCGGCGCAGGCAAGTCGACCCTCTCGAAGCTCCTCACCCGCTTCTACGACCCCGCGCAGGGCACGATCACCCTGGACGGCGTCCCGCTCACGGACGTACCGCTGGAGTTCCTGCGCGAGAACGTGGCGCTGCTGCCCCAGGAGACCCTCGTCCTCAGCGGCACCATCCGGGAGAACATCGCCTGCGGGCGGCCCGGCGCGAGCGACGAGGAGATCGAGCAGGCGGCCCGCGAGGCGGCGGCGCACAACTTCATCACCGCCCTGCCCGAGGGGTACGACACCCACATCGCGCCCGGCACGGCCGCCCTCTCCGGCGGCCAGCTGCAGCGCGTCGCCATCGCCCGCGCGATGCTCCGCGCCGCACCGGTCCTGGTCCTGGACGAACCGACCGCGGGCCTGGACGCGGTGGCCGCCCGCCAGGTGGTGACACCGCTGCGCAAGCTGATGGCGGGCCGTACGACGATCATGATCACGCACGACCTGAGCCTCGCACCGGACGCGGACCGGATCCTCGTCGTCGACCGGGGCCGCCTGGTGGAGGCGGGCACCCACCAGGAACTCCTCGCCCGCTTGGGCGCCTACGCCCGGCTCGCCGAGCCGCTGCCGGACGCCGTGGCCGACGTACCGCCGACGCAGGACGAGACGATGATCCTCAGGTGGTAGCCCACATGTTCGGGTGATGTGGGTGCGGAATGGGCACCGGGGTGCAGTAGCGGCCCTATGGTGGAGCCATGGCAGAGCACACGACCATTCAGGTGTCCCGGCAGGCCCGCGACCATCTCGCCCAGGTGGCCAAGGAGCGGGGGATGACTTTGGGGCAGCTTGTCGAGCAGTTGGCCTCGGAGCAGCTCACGGCGGAGCAGATCGCGGAGCGCGTCGCCGCGACCCGCAAGGTGCTGCGTGAGCGCATGGGCTGCACGCTGACCGACGAGGAGTTCGATCAAGGGCCGGATGTCCTGGCCAACATCTATGCGATGGCTGCCGAGAAGATGCACGGCCTGCGGGGCGGGGCCGCGTGATCATTCTCGACACGAGCGCGGTTGTCGCCCTGTCCCAGGGGCACCGCGCTCTGCACCACCTCGCCGACAACGTCGCCCACACGCCGGGGGACTGGCTGCACATCCCGGCACTGTGTCTGATGTACGCGGAGTCGACCGAGAAAGGGGTGGCGAGCGACGTTCTCGCACTCCCCGGGGTCATGATCGACCCGCTCGGCCAGACTGCGGCGGCCACGGTCGGCGGGATGATCCGGGACGGGTGGGGCGGTCCCGACATCTGTCACGCGCTCTACGTCGCCACTCCGCACCACGAGTCCGGCGGTATGTCGATCATCCTGACCGGCCGGGACAGCGACTACCCGCCCGGCATCCTCACCGTCGACATCGACTCCCCAGGCATGCTCGGCAACTACTGACCGGACGCTACGGCCGCGGTACGGGGGAGACCGGCGGACGACCGCCCCAGTACCGGTCGAGTGCGGCGCCCAGGACGCCGAAGGAGACCAGCGGTACGCAGACGAGCAGCAGGAACGCATGCTCGGGCCGCCCGTCGACGGCCTCCCAGAAGTCGACCACGGACATGGCGATCAGCACCGCGAGCGCCCCGTATGCAGCCCACGTCCACGCCTTGCGCCGTGCCGCCCCGCGCAGGATCCGCGCCTCGACCTCAGGACGTGGCTCCCAGGCCAGGCTGCGGTACGGGGCGGCCGTCAGGCACAGCTCCGAGACCTCGGCATACGGGTCGGCCAGCTGCCAGTCGTCGAGATGCCAGAGCAGGTGACGGCGGCCCTCCTCGTCGTAGAGGAAGCTGAGCCAGCGGGGGCCCATCGAGCCCATTCCGCGTGGAGCGTGCTCGACCCGGATGTCGTACACCTCGTGCCAGGTCCAGGAGCGAGAGCGCAGGCGCCCCTGAACGGTGATGCCGGAAGCCGTGACGCGGGTGTGCGCCCGCACTTGCTCCAGTGCGATACGGACGAAGGTCGCCACCATGAGCAGTGACACCGCCAACGGCGCCCATCCGGGCGGCCCGTCGCGATAGGCGTACGGATCGTCGAATCGGGTCGCCTGGATGAGGGCGTTCGCGCCGATCACCGCCATAAGGCCCAGCTGCAGCCACGGCAGCCCGCGCCGTCTTCGGTACACCCGCTCGATCCCGCCCGTGTCCCCGCCCATACGCCCTCCCCGGCATCCATGTCCGAGGTGATCGTAGAGCGGGGAGCTGAGGGAGTCAGGAGGCGGTCGGCGTCCAGCCGGCCAGCCAGTCCGCGACCTCCTGGTCCGCGGCCTGCGCGTCGGTCAGCTGCGGCCGGTCACTGCTCGCCGCACCCGACCCCGCACCGGTGTTCCGACTGGGAGGACATCCACCGCGTCCCCTACGGCACCGAGGTCACCATTCCCGAAGGCCCCTCGAAGGATTCGTGATCGGGGAGACGATCACCGGCCCGAAGCGCGGCTGAGGCCGGCCGGACTACGGCCCTTCCGGCGGCGGCGTCGGCGCCCCCGGCAGCCGTACCGTCGCCACCGTGCCGCCGCCCTCCGCGCGGGCCAGGGTGACCTCGCCGCCCGCCTGCTCCACCGTCCGCGCGACTATCGACAGACCCAGGCCCGAGCCCGGCAGCGCCCGTGCGCTCGGTGAGCGCCAGAAGCGGTCGAAGACGTAGGGGAGTTCCTCGGCGGGGATGCCGGGGCCGTGGTCGCGGACGGTCAGGATGCCGCTGCCGAGCTCCACCTCGATGGTGCCGCCCTCGGGGCTGAACTTCACCGCGTTGTCGAGGATGTTGACGACCGCCCGCTCCAGGGCGGAGGGCTCCGCCCGTACGTACCAGGGATGCAGGTCCGCCGTGATCGTCAGCTCCGGCCCGCGCAGCCGTGCCCGGCGCAGCGCCGCTTCCACCGTGTCCTCCAGCGAGATCACCTGCACCCGCTCGCCCCGCTGGCCCGCCGACCGCGACAGCTCCTGCAAGTCGCCGATCAGCGCGGCCAGTTCGGTCATCTGCGCCTTCACAGAGGCGAGCAGCGCCTTGCGGTCGGCCGGGGGGAGGGGGCGGCCGGTCTCCTCGCTGCGGGTGAGGAGTTCGATGTTGGTGCGGAGGGAGGTGAGGGGGGTGCGGAGTTCGTGGCCGGCGTCGGCGATGAGCTGTTGCTGCAGGTCGCGGGAGCTGGCGAGGGACGCGGTCATCGAGTTGAAGGAGCGGGACAGCCGGGCCACCTCGTCCTCGGCGTCGTCCTCCACCGGGATGCGGATGCCCAGGTCCTCGGTCCGGGCCACGTGTTCGACGGCCTCGGTGAGTTTGTCGACTGGGCGCAGTCCCGCGCGGGCGACCGCGAGGCCTGCGGCGCCGGCGCCGAGGACTCCGACGCCGGAGACGAGGAGGAGGATCAGGGCGAGTTCGTTGAGGGTGGACTGCGTGCCCTTGAGCGGGACCGCGAGTTGCAGCGCGACCCCCTGTGAGTCGTTCTGGTCGACGCCCAGGTACAGGGTCAGCACGCGGACGGCGTTGCCGTGGTCGTCGGTGCCGTTGCGGAAAGTACCCCGGAGGAACTTCCCCGCCTTGATCACGTCCTTGTCGGAGCCGGTGACCTGGACCGTGCCAGGGGAGCTCGGGTCGACGCAGGGTGCGCCGCTCTCCTTGATCGCTTGAACGTAGTTGTTCCGGCCCGGATAGTTCTGGGTGTTCTCCTGCGGGTTCTGCGTGCACCTCTGCAGCAGCTGGTTGACCGTGCCGGGCCTGCCCGCCATCTGGTTGAGATCGTCGTTGACCTGGTCGTACAGCTTCCCCTGCACAATGAACCAACAGGTCACCGACACCGCCGCCACCGCAAACGCCACAGCGGCAGCGACGAGCATCGCCAGCCGCGAGCGGATCGGCAGCGTCTGGAAGCGGCGCAGAACCTTCCTCACTCCGCGCCGCCCTGCCGCAGTACGTACCCGACGCCCCGCACGGTGTGCACGAGGCGCGGCTCCCCGCCCGCCTCCGTCTTGCGGCGCAGGTACATCACATACACGTCCAGAGAATTGGAGCTCGGCTCGAAGTCGAAGCCCCACACCGCCTTCAGGATCTGCTCACGCGTGAGCACCTGACGCGGGTGGGCCATGAACATCTCCAGGAGGGTGAACTCCGTGCGGGTCAGCTCCACCGGGCGCCCGCCCCGCGTCACCTCCCGGGTCGCCAGATCCATCCGCAGGTCGGCGAAGGTCAGTGCCTCGTCCTCCTGGAGGGCCCCGGCAGCCGCCGCGGCCGCGTACGAGCTGCGCCGCAGCAGGGCACGGACGCGCGCGAACAGCTCGTCCAGCTCGAAGGGCTTGACCAGGTAGTCGTCGGCGCCGGCGTCCAGGCCCGTCACGCGGTCGCCGACGGTGTCGCGCGCCGTCAGCATCAGGATCGGCGTTGTCGTGCCCGCCCCCCGCATGCGGCGTGCCGCGGTCAGGCCGTCCATGCGCGGCATCTGGATGTCGAGGACGACCAGGTCGGGCTGGTACGCCGTCGCCTTCTCCAGGGCGTCCGCACCGTCGACCGCGACCTCCGTCTCGTAGCCCTCGAAGGCGAGGCTGCGCTGGAGCGCTTCGCGTACGGCCGGCTCGTCGTCGACGATCAGGATGCGCTGCGGGTCACGGTCGCCATCGGCGGGGCTCATGGGATTCGGATTCCTCGGGTGCGGTGGGACGACAGGAGCTCAGGGGGCCGGCACTGCTGAACGCCCTCAGCGTCGCATGTTTCCCTGCGGGCACGTGAAGACAGGAGCAGCGGCGGGGATCAGCCGTGCATCGTCGCGAGCCGGTTCAGCGGCACCTTGCGGCGGTGCGGGCGGGCGGCCGTGGTGTGCAGGCCCATCAGCTGCGGGGCCACCTCGGGCGCCCGGGTCGTCGGTGCGTGCAGTTCGTACGCCACCTCGAGGGCCAGGGCGAGACCGGCCGGGTCGGTGCCGGCGGCGGTGTGGGAAACCTGCTGGAACATGACGTACTCCCTACTGGACCGGGGGCCCCTGGATCAGCTGGTGGAACCGGACCGCAGCGTGGCCAGGTCGGACTTGACGGTGTTGATCGGGATGGCGAAGCCGAGGCCGACGCTGCCGGCGTCCGACGAACCCGAGGACGACTGCGAACTGGCCGAGTACATCGCGGAGTTGATGCCGATGATGTTGCCCGCGGCGTCGATCAGCGCGCCGCCGGAGTTGCCCGGGTTGAGGGAGGCGTCGGTCTGGATCGCCTTGTACGTCGTCGTCGAGGACCCCGTGTCGCCGTTGAACTGCTGGCCGCCGAAGGAGAACGGCCACCGGCCGTCACCGCCGCCCTGGCCCTGTCCCTGGCTCTGGCCCTCGTCGGTCGAGACGGTCACGTCGCGGTTCAGGGCCGAGACGATGCCACTGGTGACCGTGCCGCTCAGGCCCTCGGGGGAGCCGATCGCCACGACCGTGTCGCCGACCTGGACGCCGGAGGAGTTGCCGAGCGTGGCCGGCCTGAGACCGGAGGCGCCCTCCAGCTTGATCAGGGCGAGGTCCTTCTTGCTGTCGGTGCCGACGACCTTCGCGGTGTACGACTTCCCGCTGCTGGTCGTCACCTTGATCGACTGGGCGCCGGAGATGACGTGGTTGTTGGTGACGACCTCGCCGCCGCTGGTGATGATCACGCCGGAGCCGGTCGACGAGCCGTTGCTCAGCGTGGCGCTGATCTCGACCACGCTCGGGCTGACCGCCGCGGCGATGGTGGCGACGTCACCCTTCTTGCCGGCCGGCACCACATTGGTGCTGGTGCTGCTGGTGGCGACGGTGTCGTTGCCGGTCAGCTCCTGGAAGCCGTACGCGGTGCCGCCGCCGATCGCCGCGGCGACGATCGCCACGGCTGCCAGCAGGGCCATGGGGCCCCGGGCCCGCTTCTTCGGTGCCGGAGCGGCGGGCTCGACCATGACCTGCTGCACCGGTGGCTGCGCCGGCGGGGGCGGCCACTCGGGGTTCACAGGGGAGGAGGCGTGCTGCGGGGTGCCCTGCTGCGGGTTCCCGTAGCTGTCATAGCTCTCGTACTCGCCGCTGCGGCGGAAGCTCTCGGTCATGACAACGAGCTTGAACCGTGACCATGAGAGCTTCCTGAGTGCCGGCTGAGAAGCCCGGCAGAACCTTGTTTGCCCGATATAAAGAGCGTTCTCGCGCCTTCGGTCAGCTTCTCAGCCGGACCTCATGCAGGCGCCCCATCAGGGGCGCGGGGCTGTGCTGATATGCGGCTCCGCCGCGATGGGGGTCCCCCCGCTCGAGCGAAGTCGAGAGTGGGGGAGCGACCAGCCACAACGAACAAACCGCAAGCCGAACGCCTACGAGCATCCGCAGGAACCCCGGGCCACCAGTCGCGAAGGAAACGTCTTCAACCGCTCCCGCCGAGCCCCGGCCACCCGCAACCCATCATCAAGCACAAGATCCACCGCGGCCCGAGCCATGGCGCTGCGGTCCGACGCAATCGTGGTCAACGGAGGATCCGCCAGCGCCGCCTCCTTGATGTCGTCGAAGCCGGCCACCGCCAGCCGGCCCGGCACGTCGATGCGCAGCTCGCGGGCGGCCCGCAGCACGCCGATCGCCTGGTCGTCGGTGGAGCAGAAGATCGCGGGCGGTCGCTGCGGCCCGGAGAGGATCTCCAGCGCCACGCGGTAGGCGTCGTAGCGGTTGTACGGCGCCTCGAAGAGCCGCCCCTCGGTCGAGATCCCGGCCTCGTCCATCGCGCGCCGCCAGCCCTCGACGTGGTCGGAGACGGGGTCGCCGACCGCCGGGGTCTCGGCGGTGCCGCCCATACAGGCGACGTAGTCGTAGCCGTGCTCGATGAGGTGGCGTACGGCGAGCTGGGCGCCGCCCAGGTCGTCGGTGACGACGGCGACGTCGTCGATGGCCTCGGGCCGCTCGTGCAGCAGGACCACCCGGGCGTCCCAGGCCTCGATCTCCGCGGCGGCCTGGTCGTTGAGGGCGTGCGAGACGAGGATGAGCCCGGAGACCCGCATCCCCAGGAAAGCGCGCAGGTAGTGGACCTCGCGCTCGCTGACGTAGTCGGTGTTGCCGACGAGCACCATCTTTCCGCGCTCGGAGGCGGCCTGTTCGACCGCGTGCGCCATCTCCCCGAAGAAGGGCTGGCGCGCGTCCGGGATGATCAGGCCTATGAGGTCGGTGCGCCGGGACGCCATCGCCTGGGCGACCCGGTCCGGCCGGTACCCCAGCTCCTTGATGGCGGCGAGGACACGCTCGCGCGTGGCCGGGGCGACCGGCCGGGGTCCGTTGTTGATGACGTAACTGACGACCGCGGTCGAAGTCCCCGCCAGTCGCGCCACATCATCCCGAGTCACCTTGGCCACGCGCGGAGTCTACGCGGATATACCGGCCCTGGGCAGGGCGAGAAGGAGCTTGCCTCCACGCTCTCTGTGCGGAAGCAATGCCCCTTCCGGCGGTCCGCTATGCCTCGGCCGCCACCTCGGTGCTGTCCAGAGCGGCGGTCTCGTCCGCATCCTCCGGCTTTGCCCGGTCTGCCTTGGCCTTGGCCTCGTCGGAGACGCGATCGGCCTTCTCGGGAGTAACGAATCGATAACCGACGTTCCTGACGGTCCCGATCAGCGACTCGTGCTCGGGGCCGAGCTTGGCGCGCAGGCGTCGTACATGGACGTCGACCGTCCGGGTGCCGCCGAAGTAGTCGTAGCCCCAGACCTCCTGCAGCAGCTGCGCACGCGTGAAGACGCGGCCCGGGTGCTGTGCGAGGTACTTGAGGAGCTCGAACTCCTTGAAGGTGAGGTCGAGAACCCGCCCCTTGAGCTTCGCGGAGTACGTCGCCTCGTCGACCGACAGGTCGCCGTTGCGGATCTCCATGGGGGAGTCGTCGTTGACGATCTGCTGCCGGCCCATGGCCAGCCGCAGTCGCGCCTCGACCTCCGCCGGGCCGGCGGTGTCGAGGAGCACGTCGTCGATGCCCCAGTCGGCGGTGACGGCCGCGAGGCCGCCCTCGGTGACGACGAGGACGAGCGGACAGCCGGGGCCCGTGGAGCGCAGCAGCTGGCAGAGGCTGCGGACCTGGGGCAGATCACGGCGGCCGTCGACGAGGATGACGTCGGCACCGGGGGTGTCGACGAGGGCGGGGCCCTCCGCCGGAGCCACTCGCACGGTGTGCAGGAGCAGACCGAGGGCGGGGAGCACCTCCGTCGACGGCTGGAGGGCATTGGTCAGGAGCAGCAGAGAACTCATACGTCTGGTTCCTCCTCGGTCCCTGCGAGGACGTGTGTGGTGCATCACCTGCTCTGCGATCCCGAAAGGCCCCGTACACCTGCGGTCAACTGGAGTTTCCCGCTTCGTATACAACGCTTCCGAAAGCACAAAAGGACCCGGGGGCTACGCTGCCCGAGTCCTCTGCCCAGCAGAATAGCCCACATGAGCATCACTCCGGCAGGTCATGTGGCGCGATCCACCGTTCGTCCGAATCGTGAGACGGGCAGACGGGGGCCTTTCCGTACGTTTCTGCGCACCGACGACGAGGTTGCGATCGATTCCGTATACGACCCGGGTGTCGTCGTATACGACGCCTCGACGCCACCTTCCGTTGTTCCGGTGTTCGTCGTCGCCCACGGATTCACCGGCGACGTGGACCGGCCACATGTTCGGCGGGTGGCGGAGGCGTTCGCGCAGTACGGGGCCGTGGTCACGTTCTCCTTCCGCGGCCACGGCGCCTCCGGCGGCCGCTCGACGGTCGGCGACCGTGAGGTCCTCGACCTGGCGGCCGCGGTGGAGTGGGCGCGGGGCTTCGGGCACGCGCGCGTGGTGACCGTCGGCTTCTCGATGGGCGGCTCCGTGGTGCTGCGCCATGCGGCGCTGTACGGAAAGGGGCGCGAGGGGCGCACCGAAGCGGCGACGGACGCCGTGGTTTCGGTGAGTGCACCCGCCCGCTGGTACTACCGGGGCACGGCCCCTATGCGGAAGCTGCACTGGCTGGTAACGCGGCCGGAGGGCCGGCTGGTGGGCCGCTACGGATTCCGTACCCGGATCCACCACCGGGAGTGGGACCCGGTGCCGCTGTCCCCCGTGGAGGCCGTACCGCGGATCGCTCCCACGCCGTTGCTGATCGTGCACGGCGACCGGGACGGGTACTTCCCGGTCGACCACCCCCGCATGCTGGCCGACGCCGCCGGTGACCGGGGCGAACTGTGGCTGGAGCCCGGCATGGGCCACGCGGAACACGCGGCCACCGACGCTCTGCTGGCCCGTATCGGGACCTGGGGTGCCGCGCAGGCGGGCTAGCCTGACCGTGTACACCGCCGATCCACTACCAGAGGAACCGGATGCCGAAGGTCACGGTGCGCTACTGGGCTGCCGCGAAGGCCGCGGCCGGGGTCGCCGAGGAGCCGTACGACGCGGCCACCCTCGCCGAGGCGCTCGACGCCGTGCGCGGGCGACACCCCGGAGAACTCACGCGCGTCCTGCAGCGATGCTCGTTCCTCATCGACGGTGACCCCGTGGGCACCCGCGGACATGAGACGGTACGGCTGGCCGACGGCGGCACGGTCGAGGTGCTCCCGCCGTTCGCAGGAGGGTGACGATGACCAACCAGCCGTACGAGGGTCCGTACGACGCGTACGACCCGTATCAGCAGCAGCCCCAGCAGCAGGCGTGGACCGGCGAGCAGGGGCAGCAGCCGTACCAGGGCTACCAGGGGTACGACGACCCGCACGCCGCCCAGGCTCAGCAGTACCAGCAGTACACGCAGCAGTGGCAGGGGCAGACCTGGGAGGCACAGCCGCAGGTGCCGGTGTCGGCCGCGGAGACGGCGTACCTCGCGCAGCAGGGGTACGCCGGCGCTGCAGCTGAGCCCGGGTACGACGCACCCGGCGGTGCGGGCCTCGCCCAAGGCGGTGCGGAGCCTGAGGAGGACTCCGACTACGGCCCCGCGACCCTCGCCGGCAACTCCCGGATCACGGACGCCCAGCGCGCCCGTGAGGAGGGACGTTCCCCGATCATCGAGCCGGGAATGCAGCCGGCCGGGCTCACGGCGCTGCTGGGCCTGCTCGTGTCCGGTGCGGCGGCGGTCGGCTCGTACGCCCTGCTCGTCCCGCTCATCGCCCTGCAGGCGGTCACCGCGGCGGGCTGGTTCCGGCTGAACGGCATGTGGCCGGCCCGGCAGGGCATCGCGCTGGCGTTCCTGGGCGCGCTGGCCGCGGACGTCGCGCTGCTGGTGGCGGGCCGGGAGAACGCCCCCGCGGCGATCCTGGGCACCCTCGGCGTCTGGGTCCTGCTCTCCCTGGTCCTCCAGCTGCGCTCGCACGCGGACCCGGACGAGCGGATGTACGGCCTGATGGCGACCGTCGCCTCGGCGGCGCTGTCCATCGTCGCGGCCGGATACCTCGCGGCCGAGCCGGACGCGGTGACCGTCGGCGCGGCCGCCGTGGCGGTGGCCGTCCTGGCCCGCGCCCTGCCGCTGCCCACCCCGGCGTCGGTCGTGGTCTCGCTGCTCGCCGCGGCGGGGGCGGGCATCGCGGTCGGCGGGATGACCGGCTTCGGCGCGAAGGGCGCCCTGCTCGGCGCGGGCGCGGCGGCCTGCGCCCTGATCGGCCACCGGGTGGCGAGCTACGACTACCCGTCGAGGTTCGTCCACTTCACAGCGGGCGTGGCCCTGCCACTGACGGCGGCGGCACCGGTGGTGTTCGTGCTGGGCCGGGCGCTGGCGTAGGGCCGGCCTGGGGCGGCAGCCCCCGGCTCACGGCCGGACCAACCCCGGCAACAACTGTCACAGCTGATCGACAACTCCCCGATCAAACCCCGGTGCAGGGTTAGTCTCGCGCTGGACGGCCACCCGGCCGTCGTGACCGTCATTGTCGTCCGGCCAGGTGGGGGAAACACCGAATGCGCGCCCTGCGAATACTTCTGATCGTCGTCGTGGTCCTGGGCGGCCTCTTCGTCATCGCGGACCGCGTCGCGGTCCACTTCGCCGAGAACGAGGCGGCGGACAAGGTGAGGACCACCGAGAACCTCGCCACCACTCCGGACGTGTCCATCAAGGGCTTCCCCTTCCTCACCCAGGTCGCCTCCGGCGAGCTGGACGACGTCGAGATCGGCATCAAGGACTACGAGGCCGACACCGGCACCGCCGCCGGCGGCAACGGCGGCCCGAAGACGATCCGTATCGACGACCTGAAGGCCGACATGAAGGGCGTCAGCTTCTCCGGCGACTACAGCTCCGCCACCGCGGCCACCGCGACGGGCACCGCGACGATCGCCTACGACGAACTCCTCAAGGCGGCCAAGTCCGAGCCGACGCAGATCATCCCCGGCGTCAACGCCCAGGTCGTCGGCCTCTCCGACGGCGGCAACGGCAAGATCAAGGTGGACATCAAGGTCACCGCCGCGGGCGCCGCGCAGACATATCCCGTGCTCAGCTCGGTGACCGTGGACGGCGACACCGTCAAGGTGCACGCGGACAACCTGCCCAAGCTGGTCGTCGACCTCGCCGACTCCCGCATCCGGTCGATCACCGACTTCCAGCAGGCGATCCACCAGCTGCCGGGTGGCGTGAAGCTGGACAGTGTGCAGGCTGCGCAGAACGGTGTGGAGATCACGGTGAAGGGTTCGAACGTCAAGCTCGCGGGGTAGTACCACGGGCGGTGGACGCAAGGTGTCCGAAAGGCGAGACGCTCGCGTCCGCGCCGTAGATGTGATGACCGATTCGTACGCCCGGAGGCTGCGCCGATGCGGCCCGGGCTGTGATCGTTTCTCACATCCCGGACGATCGCGTCTCAGGATACGACATGGCGGTGACACGCCCCGCCGTACGTCCCTACGATCGAGGCCATGAAGCGACAGGCGGACCTTACGAAGCGGCGGGCAGTCGACCTGTGCCGCGTCGCCGCCATGCTCTGTCGCCCCTTCTGAGCGGAAGGCCCAGACCTCCGCATCCCCCCGCCCTGCTCAGGGCACCCGTGCGCGCCCCGGCCCACCGTCGGAGGCCCCCCGCACCCCCTGCACTCGCACGCCCCGCCGCAACTGCCCCGGAGGAGAAAGAGCATGAGCCGCAGCGACGTCCTGGTCGACGCCGACTGGGTCGAGGCCAACCTCGACAACCCGAACATCGCGATCGTGGAGGTGGACGAGGACACGTCCGCCTACGAGAAGAACCACATCAAGAACGCGATCCGCATCGACTGGACCAAGGACCTGCAGGACCCGGTCCGCCGCGACTTCATCGACCAGGAGGGCTTCGAGAAGCTCCTGTCGGCCAAGGGCATCGCCAACGACACGCTGGTGATCCTCTACGGCGGCAACAACAACTGGTTCGCGTCGTACGCCTACTGGTACTTCAAGCTGTACGGCCACGAGAGCGTCAAGCTGCTCGACGGCGGCCGCAAGAAGTGGGAGCTGGACGCCCGCGAGCTGGTCGAGGAGGTCCCGGAGCGTCCCGAGACCACCTACACCGCCAAGCCGCAGAACAAGGCGATCCGCGCCTTCCGCGACGACGTGGTCGCGGCCATCGGTTCGCAGAACCTGGTCGACGTCCGTTCGCCCGACGAGTTCTCCGGCAAGCTGCTCGCTCCCGCGCACCTGCCGCAGGAGCAGTCGCAGCGTCCGGGTCACGTCCCGTCCGCGCGCAACATCCCGTGGTCGAAGAACGCCAACGACGACGGCACCTTCAAGTCGGACGACGAGCTCAAGGAGCTCTACGCCGAGGAGCAGGTGGACCTGGCCAAGGACACGATCGCCTACTGCCGCATCGGTGAGCGCTCTGCCCTGACCTGGTTCGTCCTGCACGAGCTGCTCGGTGTCGAGAACGTCAAGAACTACGACGGCTCGTGGACCGAGTACGGCAGCCTCGTCGGCGTCCCGATCGAGCTCGGCGCCAACAAGTAAGAACTGCCGCAGGCACAGCAGCAAGCGAACAGACCCGCAAATCCCGACCGGCCTTCCTCCGGTCAGACCCCTCTTGGAGAAAGACATGTGTGGAGCGAAGGCCGGCGGCCCGGACGCCTCGACGATCAAGCCCGGTGAGACCACCATCCAGGGCCAGGTGACGAAGGACGGCGAGCCCGTCGTCGGCTACGTCCGCCTCCTGGACTCGACCGGTGAGTTCACCGCGGAGGTCCCGACCTCCGCCACCGGGCAGTTCCGCTTCTACGCCGCCCAGGGCACCTGGACCGTCCGCGCCCTCGTCCCCGGCGCCACCGCGGACCGCACGGTCGTCGCCGAGCAGGGCGGCCTCGCGGAGGTCGCGATCGCGGTCTGACGACCTGCCCGACCAGGGGCCGCACCCTCCGGGGTGCGGCCCCTCGGCATGTACGGGCCTACTCTGGAGGCATGCTGGCACGTCGCCGTCACGTGGCCCCTCTTTGATGCGCGCCTCGCACTGCTTCGCAGTTTCGGAGCGCTGCGCCGGACTCCGTCCGGCGGCCTTCGGCGGTGGGCCGGTCCTGGGGTGGACGTTCCCGCCCGGGCTGCTCGCGCCCGATGGGCGTGCCCAGGCCTACCCTGGAGGCATGCTGGCACGTCGCCGTCACGTGTATTTCGCCATGATGGGCACCTGCGTCGGGCTGTTCGTCCTGGCCTGGGGAGTCGTACGGATCTGGTCTGTCCCGGTCGCGGTCGGGATGTGCGTGGTCGCGATGCTGATCCCCCCGGTCGCCGCGATGGTCGCCAACCGCAGGGGTCCGGACGACCGCTGGTGGGACGACCCGTCAGGCGACCCGAAGTCCGACGAGTGGTGGGACGAACTGGACGGCAAGAAGCGCCCGAGGCCCTAGCGTCCCGGTCGACCGGCTCAGTGGACCGTCTCAGTAGACCAGCGCCTGCGTTTCGTCGCCGAGTGCCTCCTGGACGAACACCTGAGCCCCCGCGATCCGTACGCCCTCGATGACGTCCTTCTCCGTGATGTCCCGGCGGGCCGCGCACTGGGTGCACAGGGTGACGTGCCCGGCGGCGAGGATCGCGTCGAGCAGGTCGGGCAGCGGGGCCGCGTGCGGGAGTTCGAACTCGGCGGCGCGGCCCGGCAGGGCGAACCATGCGGACTCGCCGGTCAGCCACAGCGAGACGTCGACACCGCTGGCCACGGCCACCGCCGCCACCGTGAACGCCTGCGAGCACCGCTCGGGCGCATCGGCCCCCGCCGTCACCTTGATCACGAGCTTCTTCGCCATGGCCGAATCGTAATCAACTGAAACTCGCGCCGAGCAGACCCGGCAGGGGTACCTGTCCGCCGGTGAGGTCCTCGCGGTGATCGTGCAGTCCAGGAAGGGCGCGGCGAAGGCCGTACCTTTCCGGCAGACGGTGGCCCTGCAGAGGGAGCTGCTCGGCTGAGTCCCGCTTGGGCGTACCTCACAAGGAGTGCCGGGCCCCGGCCGCGTAAGCTGGGGCCCGGCCTTTGTGTACCGCCCATCCTCAGCTCATCAAGGAGCACCCCGTGCTTGAGGCATTCTTCGAAGCCCTGCTGGTCCTGGTCTGCGTCGGCGTCCTCGCCTTCGCCGGGCTGACCGTGAAGAAGCTGTACCAGGGCCAGCGCTGACCCCCATCAAGGTCCCATCAAGGAACTGCCGACCCATGATCGAGATCCCGTCCGACCTCCACAAGGACCTCGTCCCCCTCGCCTTCCTGCTCGGCAACTGGGCGGGCGCGGGCGTGCACGACTTCCCCGGTGCCGAGAAGTGCAACTTCGGGCAGGAGGTCACCTTCAGCCATGACGGCCGGGACTTCCTGGAGTACCAGTCCCGCACCTGGGTGCTCGACAACGACGGCAACAAGGTACGGCCGCTGGAGACCGAGCATGGCTTCTGGCGCATCGACGCCGACCGCAAGGTCGAGGTGACGATGGTCCGCGACGACGGCGTCGTCGAGGTCTGGTACGGCGAGATGGCCGACAAGAAGCCGCAGATCGACCTGGTCACGGACGCGGTCGCCCGGACGGCCGCCTCCGGCCCGTACAGCGGCGGCAAGCGCCTGTACGGCTACGTGAAGAGCGACCTCATGTGGGTCGGCGAGAAGCAGACCCCCGAGGTCGAGCTGCGCCCCTACATGTCGGCGCACCTGAAGAAGGTCGTCACCCCGGAGGACGTCGAGCGCTGGGCCAAGGCCCTGCCGGACGACATGCCCGACGACGGCATCGCGTTCTTCAAGTAGTACGGCACCGCGTTTTTCAAGTAGTTCCGACAAGTACAACTAGTTCTAGACTCTTCGGTGTGGTGAGCACCGACTGGAAGAGCGACCTCAGGCAGCGCGGCTACCGGCTGACGCCGCAGCGGCAACTCGTGCTCGAAGCCGTGGACGCCCTTGAGCACGCGACCCCCGACGACATCCTCACGGAAGTGAAGAAGACGGCGTCGGGGGTCAACATTTCCACCGTCTACCGGACGCTGGAGCTGCTGGAGGAGCTGGGACTGGTGAGCCACGCCCACCTCGGGCACGGCGCGCCGACGTACCACCTCGCGGACCGCCACCACCACATCCACCTGGTCTGCCGGGACTGCCAGAACGTGATCGAGGCCGATGTGTCGGTGGCCGCCGAGTTCACCGCGAAGCTGCGCCGGGAGTTCGGCTTCGAGACGGACATGAAGCACTTCGCGATCTTCGGCAGATGCCAGGACTGTTCGCTGAAGAGTTCAACTACCGAGTCGTAGGCTTGTGCATATGAAGAGCCCCCTCCTGTCCCTGCCCGGCGCCGTCCCCGCCGAGGGCGTGGACGAAGGCGTCGCCGCCCACTACGGCGAACTGTTCCGCGAGCAGCGCGCCCTCGCCGACGGCACCGGCTTCGTCGACCTCTCGCACCGCGGGGTGGTCACCGTGACCGGCGAGGACCGCCTGAGCTGGCTGCACCTGCTCCTCACCCAGCACGTCAGCGACCTCCCGGCCGGCCAGTCCACCGAGGCGCTGATCCTCTCCGCGCACGGCCACATCGAGCATGCGCTGTATCTGGTCGACGACGGCGAGACGGTCTGGGCGCACGTCGAGCCGGGCACCCAGGACGCACTCATCGCCTACCTGGAGTCGATGAAGTTCTTCTACAAGGTCGAAGTCGCCGACCGGACGGCCGAGTTCGCGGTCGTGCACCTGCCGGCCGGTTCGATCGCGGAGGTGCCGGATGGCGTCGCCGTACGCGAGACGCCGTACGGCCGCGACCTGTTCCTCCCGCGCGCGGACCTTGAGTCGTACGCGGAGAAGGCCGGCCCTCCGGCCGGGATCCTGGCCTACGAGGCGCTCCGCGTCGAACACCACCGCCCGCGCCTGGGCTTCGAGACCGACCACCGCACCATCCCGCACGAGCTGGGCTGGATCGGCACGGCGGTGCACCTGCAGAAGGGCTGCTACCGCGGCCAGGAGACGGTGGCGCGGGTGCAGAACCTCGGCAAGCCCCCCCGCCGCCTGGTCTTCCTCCACCTCGACGGCAGCGAGGTCCACCTCCCCACCCCCGGCACGGAGATCCGCCTCGCCGACGAGGACCCCGACGGCCGCAAGATCGGCTTCATCACGACCTCCGTACGCCACCACGAGCTGGGCCCGGTCGCGCTGGCCCTGGTGAAGCGGAACGTGCCGGTGGACGCGCGGCTGGTGGCGGGGGACACGGCGGCGGCGCAGGAGACGGTCGTAGAACCGTAGGCGCTGTGTCCGGGCCGTCCGGGCTGTCCGGACCCTAGATCTCCACGAGCACGGTGAAGGGCCCGTCGTTGGTCAACGACACCCGCATCTGCGCGCCGAAACGGCCTGTCGCCACCGTCGCGCCGAGGGCCCGAAGCTGGGCGACGACCTCGTCGACGAGGGGTTCGGCGACATCGCCTGGGGCGGCGGCGTTCCAGGTGGGCCGCCGCCCCTTGCGGGCATCCCCGTACAGGGTGAACTGACTGATCACCAGCAGCGGCGCATCCACATCACTGCAGGACTTCTCGTCCTGCAGCATGCGGATCGACCAGAGTTTGCGCGCGAGTTGGGCGGCCTTCTCCTTGGTGTCCTCATGCGTCACCCCGACAAGGACGCAAAGCCCCTCGCCGATGATCTCCCCGACCGTCTCACCGTCGACGACGACACTCGCGCCGTCCACTCTCTGCACCACTGCACGCATGAACCCATCATGCCGTCTGCTCGGAATCAGGTCCGAGGGGGCCTTGGAGGGCTTCTTTTTGATCCTTAACCCCCCATCTGGGGCCGATCGGGGGCACTCGGTCACATAGCGGCCACTTGGGGTGGCACGATGCTTCCACACGCCGGTCGAGGGGACGGTTGAGGCACATGAGCACACCGAGTATGGGGCAGCCTCCTGGGGCAGTCTCACTGATTCGTACACGAGAGCGGACGCCTCCGCGTCCGCCCACTCAGCGCACGGACAGCCCGGACAGCGCGACCGGCGGGGACAGCGGTGAGGGCCCGGACCGCCCGCAGCTGCCCGCGGGGCCGCCCGAGCACGACCTGGCCGTGCTGAGCCTGCCCGAACTGCGCACCCTGCGCCGGGACGCCCAGCGCGAGGAGGCAGACCTCAGTTATGTACGGCGGCTGCTGCAGGGCCGTATCGACATCCTGCGGGCGGAACTGGCCCGCCGCTCCCCGGCAGGTGCGGGCTCCGTGGTCGAACGGCTCTCGGAGATCCTCACGGACGCCCCGGCCCGCCATCGCTCCTCCGCCCGCCATGTGACGCTGGGCACGCCGTACAACGAGGAGTACGGGCAGCTGGCCGCGGACATGCTCGCCGAGGTCGAACTCTCCGACCTGGCCGCGCGCACGGACCTGGAACTGAACACGGCAATGGGCCGACTGGTCCGCTACGAGCAACAGGTGTCCCTCAGGCGCCAACGCCTCCAACGGACAACGGACAACTGCAGCGGCGAAATCACCCGCCGCTACCGCGAGGGGGAGGCGCAGGTCGACGACCTGCTGACCTGAGCCCCGGAGGGCGGGGCCGGGATTGCCGTCCCAGGCCCCCGCCGTAGCACCCCTTTGTGCACTCCGACCGGTGCGGCGTTTCGGCAGGGGCCGCCGTGAGGCGTGTCAGCCGTAGCGCCGGTGCGTGCCCTTCAGCTCGTCCGGCGTCCGGTGTCGGGGTTGCCGTCCCGATCCCCCACCCACCCGCGGGGCGTAGCCGTCGTAGCGCCGGTGCGTGCCCTTCAGCCCGTCCGGCGTTTGAGGACGTGGCCGTTCAGGCCGATCGGGGTCCGGGGCGGAGCCCCGAAACGGGGTGCGGGCGCGGAGCCCCTGGTGGGGTCGAAGGGGCGGCAGCCCCTGGGGACGGGACGGGTAGGGGCGGCGGGGGCGAGGAAAATCCGCGCGACACCACCCCACGCCCGACCTACCGTGATCCCATGACCCAGGCGCACCCCGACATCGACGTCCGCCCGATCACCGAGCCCGAGTTCCCCGAGTGGCTCCGCGCCGTGAAAGTGGGATTCGTACAGCAGCCCCACGTCTGGGAACCCGAACTCGAAGCCCGCCGCCCCCAGTTCGAGCCGAACCGGTACATCGGCGCCTTCGACGGCACCCGCTGCGTAGCAACCTTCCGCTCCTTCGAGCAGCAGGTCACCGCAGTAGGCGGCACCCCCGTCCCCGCCGACGCCATCTCCGCCGTCACCGTCACCGCCACCCACCGCCGCCGCGGCCTGCTCACCCGCATGATGAGCCAGGACCTCACCACCGCCAAGGAGCGCGGCGACATCGTGGCCACGCTCATCGCCGCCGAGTACCCGATCTACGGCCGCTACGGCTTCGGCCCCGCCACCACCGCCGCCGAGTGGACCGTGGACGTCCCGCGCTCAGGCCTCGACCCCCGCTGGTCCGGCCCGGCCGACGGCGGCCGTATCGACCTCGTGGACCCCGAGGACGTACGCAAACTCGGCCCCGAACTCCACGACCGCGTCCGCCGCACCACCCCCGGCGCCGTCACCCGAGGCGACCGCTGGTGGCAGCAGCACACGGGCGAGGTGCGGGTCGACCCGAAGTGGACCGAGCCTTTCTTCGCGGTCTACCGCGCAGCGGACGGCGAGGTCGAGGGCCTGGTCGCCTACGAGGTCGACGACAAGTGGGGCGACGCCAAGCAGCCGCTGGACACGGCGACCGTACGGAGCCTGATCGCGGCGACCCCGGCCGCCGAGCGCGCCCTGTGGAGCTACCTGTGCTCCATCGACTGGGTCACCCAGGTCAAGAGCGGCCATCGGGCCCCCGACGACCTGCTCCCCCTCCTCCTCCCCGACCCGAGGGCCGCCCGCATCACCAGCGCCGCGGACTGGCTGTGGGTGCGGATCCTGGATGTCGTACGGGCGCTGGAGTCGCGGACGTACGAGGGTTCGGGCTCCCTGGTGCTGGAGGTCGCCGACCGCGCCGGTCTGGCGGGCGGCCGCTACCGGCTGGAGGCGTCGGCGCAGGGCGCGTCCTGCACGCCGACCACGGACAGCGCCGAACTCACCCTGGACATCGCCGAGTTGGGGCGACTGTGGCTGGGTGACGAGTCGGTCGTGCGGCTGGCGGCGCTGGGCCGGGTGCAGGAAGAACGAGCGGGCGCCGCCCGAGTGGCCGACGCCCTGCTGCGTACGTCCAGGCGGCCTTGGTGCCCGGACATGTTCTGAGCCTCCTTCCTTCCGACAACGACTGACTGATGACTCATCCGTAGCTGTGCTCTTCAGTTGTGACCGTGCTGATGGAGCTGTTCAGTTGTGGCTGTACTGATGGAGCTGTTCAGTTGTCGGTGTTCAGTTGTGGCTGTGCGTTTGGTGCAGACTGACCGAGCTCCCGGCTCCCCTCCGGAGGGGAGCTCGGCCAGCCGGATCCTGGGTCGGCGAACCCGTCGGGCTCGCCGGGCCGGAGTCAGCCGGACTGGGCGAGCAGCATCACGAGGATGACCGCTCCGATGCCGCTGATCGTGGTGTTCCTGGCCTTGAGTCCGATGGACAGGGCGGCGAAGGCGATGATGCCCATCGGCCCGTACTTCCACTGGACGAGGTTCTCGAATCCGATGGCGAGGGCGGCGACGGCGAGGGCGATGAGCGGCATGACGGTCCCTCCTTCGGGACGGGGAGGCGGGCCCCTGGTTGCGGCCAACCCTCGTGAAGTTTGACCATGTTGTTGAAGTTGGTGACCAACTTCTCTGTACTTATCTCCGCTTGGAAGCGGCTTATAACCACCTTCCCTGGAACTGCCCAAAGATGGCGGGAAGTTGTAGTGTTTGGTCGTGGACCCGAAACACGCCTCCGTCAATGGGCGGAAGAGGTCGCAGCGGCCACAGACGTCACAGACGTCGCACCGAGACGTGGCAGACGAGCTGCGCGCCCGCATCAGGTCGGGCGAGCTCAAACCGGGTCAACGCATGCCCACGCAGGCGAAACTGGCCGACGAGTTCGGCGTCGAACGCGGCGCGGTACGCCAGGCCCTGCGCATCCTGCAGTCGGAGCACCTGCTGACCAACGTGTCGAAGGGCGCCCCCGCGACCGTCGCCCCCGACCTGGGCCTGAGCAAGGCCCTGACCGGCCCCGGAGCGCCGCCGCTGCCGACCACGGTGGCCCTGGCCCCGCGCATAGCGGACGCCTTCGCAGCGCATCACGTGGAGATAGACGCTCTCTGTCTGACCGCTGTCTCGCTGACCCTCGCGATCGGCGAACCGCTGCGCCGGATCCACGCCGGACAGCTGAAACCGGCCAAGCTGGACGTCCGCGTACTGCTGCCGAGCCGCGACATCGACCTGGCCTTCCCGATCCCGGTGGACCCGTCCGCCGACGGCCGGCTGCAGCGCCGCTGGCTGGCCAATCGCAATGCCCAGGGCCAGGTGCTCCAGCACAACCTGCTGGCCCTGCGCGCCACCCACGGCATCGACGTGAACGTCACCTTCCGCGCCCTGCCCTTCACGCCGCCCGTGAAGCTGTACCTGCTCAACGGCATGGAGGCGCTCTTCGCGTACTACACGCTCACGCGGCGCGAGGAGGAGATCGACCACGAGTACCTGGAGATGTACGACGCCGAGGGCACCCAGTCGATGCTGTTCGCCTTCGAACAGGGCCCCGGCCTGCGCGACACCACCTTTGTCGAGCAGTCGCACCTGTGGTTCAACGCACTGTGGGAGACGATCAGTTCGGAGCTTGTGCTCACGAGCTGATGTCTCCCACAGCGACTGAGCCGGCGGCCGACCGGGCCGCGGGTCGCCTTCCGCTCATAGAGCGGGCCCCGCGACCAGCAGGGCGAGCACGACGGCCCCGATGGAGCTGACGGCCGGGTTTTTCGCCTTGATGCCTATGGTGAGCAGCAGCAGACCGATGATGCCGGTGACGCCGTACTTCCACTGAACGGTCTGCTCGATGCCGACGACGAAGACGGCGGAGAGGAGGGCGAGGACGGGCATGGTGGTTCCCCCTTCGGGCTTCGCGGGCGGGACGGTGCGTGGGGGGTGAGGCGGATCCGAGGAAGTCCAAGTCCAAGGAAGTCCAAGGAAGCAAAACTTCCGCCAACTGAGCTAAGTTGGCAACCAACTCCAACTAAGTTATCCCCACTTGGCAGCCACTCATAAACAAGTCAGAAACAACTCCCCGTAGATGGATCCGAGTTGTAGCGTTTGGTCGTGACTCAGGAGAACGTGGCAGTGAACGGCAGCAGAAGGCTCTCGCCCCAGGAGATCGCCGACGTCCTGCGGGAACGGATCAACAGCGGCGACCTCAAGGCCGGAGACCGCCTGCCCACTCAGGCCGAGCTGGCAGACGAGTTCGGCGTGGAACGCGGCGCCGTCCGCCAGGCCCTGCGCGCCCTCCAGCAAGACGGGTTGCTCACCAACGTCAGCAAGGGAAGCCCCCCACGGATCGCGGAGCCGCCGGCCCTCGGCAGGGACGAGCCGCAGCCGACGACAGTGGGGCTGGCACCGCGGCTGACGGAGGCGTTCGCGACGCCGCGCGTGCGCGTCGACGTCGTGTGCCACACGTCCGAGACCCTGATGCTCGCCCTTGGCGAGCCGCTGCGCCGGATCCACGACGGCAGCATCCGTCCCGACTCGATAGCCTTCCGCGTCCTGCTGCCGAGCCGCGACATCAACCTCGCGTTCCCGGTGCTGGTCGAGGGCAGCGGCGACGACGACACGGTCCATAAACGGTGGTTGCAGATGCGCGACGCGCAGGCGCGGGTGCTCCAGCACAACCTGCAGGCCATCCGGTCCACGCACGGCATCGACGTACAAGTCACCTTCCGTGCTCTGCCCTTCACACCGCCGGTCAAGCTGTACCTGTTCAACGGAGAGGAAGCGCTGATCGGGTACTACATCCCCACCAAGCGGGAGGAGGAGTGGCAGAGCCAGACCCTGGAGATGTACGACGCCCTCGGCTCCCAGTCGCTCCTCTTCTCCTTCCTGAAGCGGGCCGGCTACCGGGACGCCGCGTTCGTGGAGGAATCCCAGAAGTGGTTCGACGCCCTCTGGGAAACCATCACGACGGACCTGACACTCTCCTAGTGACTAGTGATACGACGCAGACTGATCCGATGGCGGCACAGACCGAGAGACTGCAGGAGCTGATCGGGCACGCCCGCGTCGTGCTCTGGGACTTCGACGGACCGATCTGCCGGCTGTTCGCCGGGCACTCGGCGGAAGGGGTGGCGACCGACCTGGTGGGCTGGCTCGAAGGCCGGGGGCTGCACGATCTCCTCACGGAGGACGAGCGGGACACCGAGGACCCTCATGCGGTGCTGCGCGCGGTGGACCGCCGGCACCCCGCCAGCGACCTGGTGGTGGAAGTGGAGGAACGTCTCACCCAGGAAGAACTGCGGGCGGTCCCCAAGGCCCAGCCGACCCCGTACGCCGACCCGCTGATCCGCACCTGGAAGGCGGTCGGCGCACGCTTGGCGATAGCCACGAACAACTCCCCGAAGGTCGTCCACGCCTACCTGGCCGGCCGCGGCCTGCTCGACTGCTTCCTGCCCCACATCTACGGCCGCACCCACGACCTGCAGTACCTCAAGCCCCACCCCCACTACCTCAACCGCGCCCTGACAGCCATGGGTGTGGCCCCCACCGGCGCCCTGTTCATCGGCGACACCCCCACCGACTGCGAGGCGGCCCGCCAGGCCGGAGTTCCCTTCCTCGGCTACGCGCGTAACGAGCACAAGGAGAAGCTGCTCCAGGTCGCCGGGGCGACCGACATCGTGGGGTCGTTGGAGCCGTTGTTGGAGGCGGTGAGGAGGTGACTCCGTCGATCGCCCCTTCCTGTCGAGTGGTCAACTCTCGGCCTGGTTAGGCTGTTTGACTGATTCCTAGCGGCAGTCAAGCTGAGGTACGGTCGCGGCGTGACTGGCGGCACCTCAACCGGCGAGCGGGGCGGCAAGGAGTACGACCGCGTCGCCGCAGCGCTGCGGGCTCGTATCACCAGCGGCGAATATCCGCTGAACGGACGCCTGCCGTCGCAGCGTGAACTGGCCGACGAGTTCGACGTCTCCCGCGACACCGTGCAGCGGGTGCTCAGGGACCTCAAGAGCGAGCACTGGATCGAGTCGCGTCAGGGCAGCGGATCCCGGGTGATCTGGAAGCAGCGTATCCACTTGCCGAGAAGCGAGAAGGAGCCTGGCCACCAGGTCACATTGGGGGAGCTCATCGCCGAAGCGTTCGAGCAGTCCGAAGTGACCCTGGACGTCTTCACACTGACGTCGGAGTCCCTGGGTGCACACCTCCGCACGCAGGCGGAGCGGATCCAGGCGGGGCGCATTTCCCCGCAGGGGATAGCCCTGCGCGTGCTACTGCCCTCCGAGTCGGTCGAGATGCCGTACTGGCGCACCGGCGACACCACTCACGACGAGGTCCTCAAGGAACGCTATCTGGACCTCAGGCGCCGGCACACGGCCACACTGCGGACCCTCGTGAGCGATCTGCGGGCCATGAAACTGGTCCCCTCGGTGGAGTTCGAGATTCGTCACATTGGACTGGTTCCGTACTCCAAGCTCTACCTCGTCAACAAGGTGCAGGCTCTGGAGGGCCCGTACGAGGTCTACATGCGCACCTTCGAACTGGACGACGGCCTGGAGATCGAGGTCCCCGACGTGATCGGTCTGGGCGCCGGTCTCACGCACTACGTCAAGGACGACGACCCCTCTTCCCAGGGCACGGAGTTCGTGGAGAAGCAGCAGGCCTGGTTCGCGTCAGTATGGGAGCTGTTCGGCCATTAGCATACGGCTCCGAACGGGTTGTCTCGTACGAGTCGTTGTGCGCCGCCGAACAGGTTGGGGCAAACCGGCGATCGCTTACCGGACCTGCACGAATAGGTTTGTGCAACGTGCCACAGCACATGCAAAGTTATGAGCTCTTTAGCATGCCTCGCAGATGGAGCCGCTAACCTCGCCCCATCATGTCCCCGCAGCCTCACGAAAAGCGCCAATCGATTGCGCATCGCCTGGCGCATCGCCTCTTGGAGGCCCGCCGGCGCCGAGGCACGGCTGCTGTGCTCACAGGCCATCACAACACCAACTACGTACTGCGTGTGGGCCTGTTGCTGGCCCTGCTGCTCGGCATCGCGCCCTTCGTGCGGTTCAAGTATCGGGTGCCGTTGAAGACGGTGGAGGTCGTTCCGCGTATCTGGCCCAGTGAGGTCGATGTGCTTGAGGTCGTCTGCCGCCATCTGAGTGAAGTGCCGCGCGGGCTAGCTGTACCCGGCGACCGGTCCCTGCACCGATATCTCAGGGGCAAGGCGCTCAGTGAGCGGAATCCCGACGGCCGTATCGACGACGAGCTGATGCGTGAGTTCGCGGCGTTCTTCGTCCGGACTGCTCAGGTACCGGCCAAGGAGCTCCCAGCGTGCCCCGTGGACTGGCCGGCCGACGGCGAGAGCGAGAAATTCCTGCACTGGCTCGTCGACTTCACCGAGAACCGCGTACACCTGCCCAACCGCGACCGATTCGGTGACCTCTTCGATGCCGTGGGGATCCCCCTGGACGCGATGACGACGTTCAAGAAGAACCACCGTGAGCTGGCCCGCCGCCCCTTTGTCCTCCTGCACACCGACGTCCATCGCGCCAATGTCGTCCTCCACCGCAAGGGGATCGCGGTGATCGACTGGGAGCTGGCGATATACGGAGACCCCCTGCACGACCTGGCGACGCACGTCGTGCGCATGGGCTACAGCGAAGACGAAAAGCAGCGGATGATCGCCCTGTGGGCCGAGGCCATGGAGGAGGCCGGCCTCGGCTCCCTGACCGCGGGCCTGCACGACGACCTCAGCACCTACTTGGACTTCGAGTACGCGCAGTCGGTGTTCCCGGACATCATGCGGGCAGCGCTCGCTCTCCCGGCCGATGCCGGGGAACTGCACTTCCGTGGGGCGGGGGATCGAGTGAGCCGGGCCATGCAGCGAGCCCGGAAGCCTCTGGAACTCGATCAAGTACCGGACTCGGAGCAGATCGTGGAAGCTCTGCGGAAGTGGCACAGCATGCACGCGACGCCGGCGCCGATCGCCAAGCCCTGACGGTACGCCAGGGCCAGGCCAACGGCGGTGATTCCATGGTGATTTCGTCGGCCCCTTCCTGACGGCCTGTCCATCCGGGCACCATGAGCAGGCTCGGTTCAAGTCGGGGGCTGGCAGGGGGAATCAGTGTCGGACACAAGGCCGTCCTGGAGCGCCAGAGTGGCTGCCGGATGGGGACGCGCGGAGTCCACGGTCACGAAGCTCTTTCTGGCCGCCGTCTTCGCACTCGGACTTTTGGCACAGTTCGTGAAGCCCATAGGTGACGCGCTGGAGGGCAAGGTCTACCTGGGCGGCGCCCTGCTCACCGTGGTGGGCTACGTGCTCTACTCCGAGGTGCAGCGCCTCAACGCGGCGCACGCGACGCAGCGGGAGAACGAGGAAGCCCTGGACCAGGTGGTGCGGCGGCTCGACGACGAGGTACAGCGCCTGAACACGGTGCTGCGCCCAACAGGCGGAGCGGGGGTCACGCCGAGCGAGCTGGAGCGGGAATTCAAGGAGGCGCTCGAGGCCGGGGGAGAGGTCCGACTCACAGCGATGGGATTCACCGGAGAGACGTTCGCCGTGCCCCTGAAGAACATTCTGCAGAGCCTGGGCGCGGATCCGCTGCGCACCGTGAGCCTCCGTGTTCTGGTACCGGACTTCACCAAGGAGATCGAGGTCCCCGGACAGGTTGGCTCGGGCGGCAAGATCTCCGATGCTCCGGACTTCCGCGAACACCTGAGGCGTCAGATCGCTGAGCACGCGAGCAGTCTGAGGTCTCAGATAGGGCGGATGGCCGTCGCCAGACGGGGGACGCTGAAGGTCGAATTCCGCATCCTGCACATGTCGCCCTCGCTCAAGCTCTACTTCATCAACAACGACGTGGTGTACGAGGGGATCTACGACAGGCTCGACCTGCGTCCCGACCCGTCGAACACCACCCCCGCGGTCGGTGACGGGAATCTCCTGGACCTCATCGGCTACGACTCCCTGCTGACCCGCTGGTCCCTGGACGGCGGAGACCACGCCCGGGAGATCATCCGTCGCCGCAGGGAGCTCTTCGAGACGCTCTGGAACGTGGCGCACGAACTGACGCCGACGTAGCCTCCCAGCACGACCGGACCCTTCGTGAACGGGGTGTGATGAATCCGGAGTCGGACAGTGGGGTGATCAAGGGCCCGCTCAGGGGGTACCACCACGAAACCTATGTGCTTCGACTGGACGGTGGGACGCAGTTCGTCAAGGTCCGTGAGCCGCGTGCTGAGATCCTCTGGTTCGACCGGCGGTGCTTCGAGTCGGAGGAGAAGCTGCTGCGCACCCTGAAGGGGAAGGTCGACCGGCTTCCCGATGTCCTCGATGTCGCGGGCATGGGGTTCCAGGGGTTCATCGAGGGGCGCACCCTCCCCACACGGCGGGGGGTGGGTCGGAGCGTCTCCGACGCCGTCTTCGACCAGATCGTCGAGCTCTTCCGGCAGATGGCGCAGATCAGCCCCGACCTGCTCGAGAGTGTGCCGCGGCGTTGCCTGCAGAAGGACCGTGTCGACGACGGTGACACGGACGGTTTCCTGGAGCGTCTGATCGTCTTCATGGAGGATCAGGTCTACGAGAAGAACCTGGCGGAGTTCGGGGACCTCTTCGACCGACTCGGTGTGGGCGGTGAATCGTTCGTCCGCCTGAAGAAGAAGATGTCCGGGCTGCGGCGGCGCCCTTTCGGCCTGCTGCACGCGGATCTGCACCGTAAGAACTTCGTCGTCGACTCCCGGGGCCAACTCTGGACCATCGACTGGGAGTTGGCGATGCTGGGCGATCCCCTCTACGACCTCGCCACCCATCTGTATCTGATGCGATACCCCGAGGATCAGCAACGCCGTATGGCCGCGGAATGGAGCCGGGTCGTCGAGAAGGCCAACCCGGGCGGGTCGTACGGCCTGGCGGACGACCTGGACGTGCTCCTCGACTTCAAGAGAGCGCAGTCGGTCTTCACCGACGTCATCCGGGTGTCGTTGTCGCTTAGCGATGGAACGGGGTTCAAATGGGCGGCTCTGCCTTGGGCCGCCCGGAAACTCCAAAGAGTCCTGACTGCCGCGGCCCATCCGCTCGATCTCGCTGAGGTGCCGAGCCACTCGGAGATCATGGCGGCCCTGATGCGCCGGCACCGTGGTGCGTAGGCTCACAGCATGACCGAGCCCGGCCTGCGTGAACGCAAGAAGCAGCGGATGTACCAAGAGGTCTCCGAGATCGCCATCCGGCTGTTCCTGGAGCGCGGCTTCGACGCCGTGTCCGTCGCCGAGATCGCCGCCGCTGCCGAGATCTCCAAGCCGACCCTCTTCCGGTACTTCCCGGCGAAGGAGGATCTCGTCCTGCACCGGATCGCGGATCACGAGGGGGAGGCCGCCCGGGTCGCGGCCGGGGGGCTCGCGCCGCTCGCCGCGCTGCGGCGGCATTTTCTCGACGGGCTGGAGCGGGGTGATCCGGTCACCGGGCTGAACGACCATCCGCAGGTTCTCGCCTTTCACTCCCTCCTCTACGGGACTCCCGCCCTGGTCGCCCGCGTGTACGCCTACCAGCAGCGGTCCGAGGCCGCGCTCGCCGAGGCACTCGGCGGTGGGCTCGAGGCGCGGCTCGCCGCCGGGCAGATCGTTGCCGTGCAGCGGATTCTCGCGATGGAGAACTGGCGGCGGATCGCCGAGGGGGAGCGCGTGGAGGACGTACGGGCGGATGCCGTGGCCGCGGCGGAGCGGGCGTTCGATGTGCTGGCGGCCGGGCTGCCGCATCTCGCACAGCCCAATGGGTGAGACGCGGTAAAATATTTAACTCGGTTGTGCAATTGGGTACCCTCGGTCCCATGACGTCAGCCGAGCCCGCCCCGCCCGCCCCGCCGGCCCTCAAAGAGTCCCTCCACCGCGAACGCGCCCACCACGACCGCTGCCGCACCGCCCTCGCCGCCATGGTCGACGGCGCTCAGGAGCAGGTCGTCACCGGCGAGGACGTCTCGGCCTCCGGGGCCGACGCCGAAGTGCTCGGGTACCGGCTGCGAAGCCGGGCGAAGGAGATGCGGGAGCTGCCCGAAGGGCCGTTGTTCTTCGGGCGGCTGGACACCGCCGAGCAGTCACTGCACATCGGCCGGCTGCGGATCAGTGAGGACGTCGCCGCCCCGCCGCTGGTCGTCGACTGGCGGGCGCCCGTCTCCCGCGCCTTCTACCAGGCGAGCGCCGGCGACCCGCAGGGCGTCGCGGTCCGGCGCCGGTTCGGCTGGGCCCCCGGCAGCCGCGGCGACTCCGCCGACCTCACCGGTCTGGAGGACGAGCACCTCGACCGGGGCGAGTCCCGGGCGAGCGACATCGTCGCCCGGGAGATCGAACGGCCCCGCGTCGGCCCCATGCGTGACATCGCAGCGACCATCCAGCCCGAGCAGGACGATCTCGTACGAGGAGACCTGGGCGTTTCCGTGTGCGTGCAGGGCGCTCCCGGCACCGGCAAGACCGCGGTCGGGCTGCACCGGGCCGCCTACCTCCTCTACACCCACCCGCAGCGCATCAAGCGCGGCGGACTGCTCATCCTCGGCCCCAACCGGACCTTCCTCTCCTACATCTCCCAGGTTCTGCCCGCCCTCGGCGAGACCGGCGTACGGCAGTCGACGCTCCAGGAGGAGATCGCCGCGCACCCGGTCAGGGGGACCGACAGCGAGCGGGCCGCCGTCGTCAAGCACGACGCCCGGATGGCGGAGGTGCTGCGCCGGGCGCTGTACGCGAATGTCTCCGGCGACGGGGTCGAACCCCTTTCCGTGGACGACGGCTCGTACCGGTGGCGGGTCGGGGCCGGCGAGCTCGTACGGATCGTCGAGGGTGTGCTGGCCGAGGAGCCGCCGTACGGGATCGGGCGGGAACGGGTGCGGATGCGGGTCGTACGGAGTATCCAGCTGCAGGCCGAGCGGCGGGCCGGGCCGCAGTCGAACGCCTGGGTGCAGAGGATCTCGCGGGCGCGGGCGGTCGGGGCGTATGTCGACGCCGTGTGGCCGCGGGTGCGGCCCGAGGAGGTCGTTGCCCAACTGCTCGTAGACGCACGGATGTTGGCATTCGCCGCCGACGGGCTGCTGGACGCCGACGAGCAGCGGGCACTGCTGTGGGCCAAGCCCCCGCGGTCGTGGAAGTCGGCTCGCTGGTCGGCCGCCGACCTGGTGCTCCTCGACGAGGTCTCCGGGCTCGTCGAGCACCCCGAGGGGTACGGCCATGTCGTCGTCGACGAGGCGCAGGACCTCTCCCCGATGGAATGCCGGGCCATCGCGCGGCGCGCACCCTTCGGGTCGCTCACCGTGCTCGGCGACCTGGCGCAGGGGACCACGCCCTGGGCGGCGCGGTCCTGGGACACGGTCCTGCGGCACCTGGGGAAACCGGACGCGGCCGTGGTGCCGCTGACGACCGGGTTCCGGGTGCCCGGGGCCGTCGTCGCACTCGCCAACCGGCTGCTGGAGCGGCTGGACGTCGACGTCCCGGCGGGGCGGTCCCTGCGCCGGGACGGCGAGTTGAGGGTGCGGGAGGCGGGAGCCGATCTGCCGGGTGCGGTCGTGGACGCCGTACGCGATGCGCTCGGTCATGAGGGATCGGTCGGAGTCGTGGCTGCTGACGCCGACATGGACCGGGTGACACGGGCGCTCCGCGCGGCCGGGATCAGGACCGCGGGACCGGACGAGCTGGGCGCCCGCGTGACCGTCGTACCGGCGGCGCTCGTCAAGGGACTCGAGTACGACCATGTCGTCGCCGTCGAGCCCGCGGCGATCGCGGAGGCGGAGGCACGCGGCCTGCACCGGCTGTACGTCGTGCTGACCCGGGCCGTCTCGCGGCTGGAGGTGGTGCACGGGCGGCCGCTGCCGTTCTAGCCGGAGCCGGAGCCGAAGCCGGAGCCGAAGCCGGAGCCCGAGGCCGAAGCCCGAACCAGGCGCCGACGCCGCCGTAACTGCGGGCAGTCGTGTCTTCGGGGCGGCTTTCGCCCCCAAGAAAGGAGGCACCCGGTCGGCGTCGGCTCGCGCCCCGGAGCCGGGGCCCGGACCTCGGGCGCCGGGGCACCGAAACCGGGAATCGGAAAGCGGCAGCGGCCGCCCGCCGGTCAGGCGGAGGCGTCGAGGAGGGGGATCAGCTCATCCTCCTCGTACGTCAGATGGGCTTCGAGGGCGAGGGTGAGGCGCTCGACCTCGGCGGCGGCCGCGGTCGGGTTCTCGTCGGTCATCGCGCGGCGCAACTCCGCCACCAGGGCGGCGATCTGCTCGTGCTCCTCGCCCAGGCGCCTGAGCACCGGGTTCGCCTCGGGGTGACGGTCGGCGAGGAACGGGAACATCATCGTGTCCTCGCCGGTGTGGTGGTTGTGCAGGCCCTGGCAGAAGGTCAGGCAGTTGACGCGCAGCTGGGCGCCGAGGGTGCCGTTGCCCGCCACCATCTCCTTGCGGATCAGGGCGAGTTCACGGCGGAAGGCGTCGTGCACCACCTTGATCGCCTCGCCCGGCGAGGAGGCGTTGATCTTCCCCGGGCCGCCGTTCGTGATCGCGTGCAGGGCGACCACCGGGATGATCCGTTCGGTCTTCTTCTGGTACTCCGCCCAGCCGGGGTCCGCCTCCACCGCCCGCGCCCAGGCCTCCTCCCGCTCCTCGCCGGCGAGTACGACGGCCCGCGCCTCGTACGTGAACACACCGCTCTCGACGGTGACTTGGGGGTTGGCCAGGAGGTTGTGGTACCAGTCCGGGTGCTTGGGGGAGCCGCCCGCGGAGGCGATGACCAGGACGCGTTCCCCGCCGTCGGGGAGGTAGCCGACGGGAGTGGTGTGCGAGGTACCGGTGCGGGCGCCGGTGGTGGTCAGCAGGAGCAGCCGGCCACCCTCGAAGGGGCCGCCGACGCGGCCCTGGTGGGCGCGGAACTCGTCGATGACCTGCTGGTTGAAGTCGATGAACTTCTTGTTGTCGCCGTTGGGCATTCTCTTCTTTCTCTGCAGCTGGTGTCTTTCGAAGGGTTCGAAGGCGGCGCAGAGAAAGAGGCGGGCTTCGCGCCCGCCCTGGCCTCACTCAGAGGCCGGGCACCCAACTCGCTCACGGCACAAGGCCGACCCGGCAGTCATGCACCGGACGATAACGTCCGACGTATGACTGATGCCACCGAGTTCCGGACCATCCCCACCACCACTCTCGCCGACCTCCTGGGCCGCGGACAGGTCATGGACATCGGGATCCGCCCCCTGTGGGGACCGCACGGGCGGGTGGCCGGACCGGCCTTCACCGTCAGCTGCCCGCCCGGCGACAACCTGATGCTGCACGCCGCCATCCACCGCGCCGAGCCCGGATCGGTCGTCGTCGCGGAGTCCGGAGACCTGGACTGGGCGCTCGCGGGCGGCAACGTCTGCGCCGTCGCCCAGCGTCGCGGCGTCGCGGCCTTCGTGCTGGACGGACTGATCCGCGATCTCGCCGAGGTGCGCGAGGCACGGTTCCCGGTGTTCGCCCGGGGCGTCATCCCCATCCCGGGCGCCAAGTCGGTCGTACGGCCGCTGGGCGAGCCGGTGACCTGCGGTGGCGTACGGATCGAGGCGGGCGACATCGTCGTGGCCGACGAGGAGGGCGTCGTCGCCGTGCCCGCCGCCCGCCGCGACGAGGTGCTCACGGCGGCCCGGGCCAAGCTCGCCAAGGAGGCCGACGAGTCGCTGGACGCATGGGAGGCGGCGCACCGGGCACGCATCGACAAGATCCTGGCGGAGCAGGGATTCGAGGGCTGATGCTGCTCTTCCTCGACATCGACGGCACGCTGATCCCCTTCGGCTCGGCGCACCCGTACCCCTCGTACGAGCCGCAATTTCCGTTGCCGCAGGCGGCGGTCGCGGGCCAACCGCTGCTGAACCGCATCGACCCCGGGCTCGGCGCGCGGCTGGTGGCGCTGGACTGCGAGCTGGTGTGGGCGACGACCTGGCTGGACGACGCGAACGTGTGCGTCGCGCCCTGGCTCGGCCTGCCCCCGCTGCCGTCGGTGGACTGGCCGGACGAGGACGAGCCGCCGACACCACTGCACTGGAAGACCCGGCCGCTCGTGGCCTGGGCGGACGGCCGCCCCTTCGTCTGGGTCGACGACGAGATCACCGCCGCCGACGTCACCTGGGTCGCCGCACACCATCCGGCGCCCGCCCTGCTGCACCGGGTCGACCACCGGTACGGGCTCACCGACGCGGACTTCGCCGTAGTGGAGGAGTGGCTCGGGCGCTGAGGCCCGCTGCGCCCGAGGCTGTCACATTCGCGGGCCGCGCGGTGTCTTCATGCCGAACAGGCAACGCCCGCACCCGGAAAGGGAGATCACCATGGCGCTACGCGTTCCGAAGGCCGAGATCAGCAGCGAGGTCGTCGACAGCATGATCGAGCGGTTCGGTGTCGTGCCCGAACCGCTCGAGGCGACCTGGCACAACCCACCGGTCGCCGAGGCGGCCTCGGAAATGGGAGCCAGGGTGGCCGCCTGGGATGCGGCCGACGAGAGCCTCAAGTCGTTCGCCCACATGGCCGTCGCGGCACAGGTCGGCTGCAGCTGGTGCCTCGACATCAACTACTTCCAGGCGCAGAACCTGGACCTGGACCTGGCCAAGGCGAGCCAGGTGCCGCGCTGGCGCGAGTCGGAGGTGTTCACACCGCTGGAGCGGGACGTCATGGAGTACGCCGAGGCCATGACGAACACCCCGCCGACCGTCACCGACGAGTTGTCCGGGCGTCTGCTGGACCGGCTCGGCCCGGCGGCGCTGGTCGAGATCACCGGGTGCATCGCCTACGCCAACCTCGCGACCAGGAGCAACACGGCGCTCGGGATCGAGTCACAGGGCTTCTCCGCCGCCTGCGAGATCCCGCTGGCCGCACGTTCATGACCGAGGACCCGTTCGTCACCCACCGTCGCCTGCTGTTCACGGTCGCCTACGAGATGCTCGGCTCGGCGGCCGACGCGGAGGACGTGCTGCAGGAGTCCTGGCTGCGGTGGGCCGGCGTCGACCGTGCGCAGGTGCGCGATCCGCGGGCGTACCTCGTCCGCACCGTGACCCGGCAGGCACTCAACCGCCTGC
The DNA here is from genome assembly GCF_000720765.1 of Streptomyces sp. NRRL S-646. GTDB lineage: Bacteria > Actinomycetota > Actinomycetes > Streptomycetales > Streptomycetaceae > Streptomyces. The sequence continues at coordinate 431,262 of NZ_JODC01000011.1, read as the reverse complement.
GGACGCTGTCGCGCAGCCGCGAGGAGTACGTCGGCGAGTGGCTCCCCGAGCCGCTGCTGACCAGCCCGGACGTCGCCGAGGACGTCGAACTCGCGGAGAGCGTCTCGATCGCGATGCTGACCGTTCTCGAAACACTCGGGCCGACGGAGCGGGCGGTGTTCGTGCTGCGCGAGGTCTTCGAGCTGCCGTACGGCGAGATCGCCGAGGCGACGGGCAAGTCCGCGGCCGCGGTACGGCAGATCGCCCGCCGGGCCCGCGAGCACGTGGCGGCCCGGCGCCCGCGGGTGCAGGTCAGCAGGTCGGAGCAGCAGGCCGTGGTGGAACGGTTCCTGGCCGCCTTGCGGACCGGCCAGCTGCAGGAGCTCCTGGAGGTCCTTGCGCCGGACGTCGTGATGATCGCCGATGGCGGCGGGGTCGTGGCGGCGGCTCTGGCTCCGCTCCACGGGGCCGAGGTGGTGGCGAAGCTGCTCGCGGGCGCGAACCGGAAGGTGGCGGCACTCAGGACGACGACCGTATGGCTCAATGGCGCACCCGCCGGCCGCATCGACTTCGACGGTGAACCGTCCACGGTGAGCCTCGCGGTGGAGAACGGCCGGGTCACCCGGATCTACGTGGTGAGAAACCCGCGCAAGCTGACCCGGCTGGACACCCCGGCCGAACTCGCCAGGTAGGCCCGCCACCGGGCCGCCACCGTCCCGCTGCGGGCGCCCGCGCGCCCCGATGCACCCGCCCGAGTGGCGTGGCGCACTATTGCAAGCGGCTGCTTGCAATAGTTAGCGGGGATGGTGCAAGGTGGAGGCATGGCATCGCTCAACGTCGGCAATCTCGGTGAGTACCTGCGTGAGCAGCGGCGCACTGCGCAGCTCTCGCTCAGGCAGCTCGCCGATGCCGCCGGGGTGTCCAATCCGTATCTGAGCCAGATCGAGCGCGGGCTGCGCAAGCCGAGCGCGGAGGTGTTGCAGCAGGTCGCCAAGGCGCTGCGGATCTCCGCCGAGACGCTGTACGTCCGCGCCGGCATCCTCGACGCCGAGCGGGACCGGGACGAGGTGGAGACGCGCGCCGTCATCCTCGCCGATCCCACGCTGAACGAGCGGCAGAAGCAGGTGCTGCTCCAGATCTACGAGTCCTTCCGCAAGGAGAACGGGTTCGGGATCGCCGGCGCGGCGGACGAGATGACCGAGGCGGCCCCGGAGGCCGGCGCGGTGGTCCTGAGTGCCGAGCCCGGCCGGGGTGCCACGGACACACGGGACGCTCAGGACACCGACACCGCGATACGCCGTCCCCGCGAGGACGACGGCGAGCAGACCGGTGAGCGCCGCACCCGCAAGACCCGCACGGCCGGCGGACGCAGGTCCGCCACGCGCCGCACCCGCACGTCCGACGGCAACGATGCCGAACCGCACGACCCGCAGCAGCCCACCGGTTGAGCAGACCGGCCACGCTGCCCGCGGCACCCAAAACCCTCAGCTGCAAGCGACCCGGGAGGACCATCACCATGGCCATCACCGACGACCTCCGCAAGACCCTCAGCGACCCGACGCCGCTCTACTTCGCCGCGGGCACCGCCGACCTGGCCCTTCAGCAGGCCAAGAAGGTGCCCGGCATCGTGGAGCAGCTGCGCGCCGAGGCCCCGGCCCGTTTCGAGGCCGTCCGCACCACCGACCCGAAGGCCGTCCAGGAGAAGGCCCAGGCCCGTGCCAAGGAGGCAGGCGCCAAGGTCAAGGAGACCCAGGAGAACCTCCAGTCCAAGGTCACCGAGTTCCTGGCGACCCTCGACGGCGACATCAAGAAGCTCGGCTCCACCATCGACGCCGACCTCAAGAAGATCGGCGAGTCGGCCCAGGACTTCGCGCTGCGCGGTGTCGGCGTCGCCGCCGAGTACGCCGTGAAGGCCCGCGAGACCTACGAGAAGGTCGCCGAGCACGGCGAGCAGGCCGTGAAGACCTGGCGCGGCGAGGCGGCCGAGGAGATCGAGGAGCTGGCCGTCGCCGTCGAGCCGAAGGCCGAGCCGGCCGAGGAAGGCGCCGCCAAGCCGGCCGAGGCCACGGCCGCCTCCGCTCCGGCGAAGAAGACCGCCGCCAAGAAGGCGCCGGCCCGCAAGACCACCACCGCCAAGAAGACGACGCCGCCCGCGAAGTAACACGGACGGGTGATCGGTAACGGGTCGGGCACTCCTGGAGCGCCCGGCCCGTTGTGCGGGTAGCCGGTGTTCGGGAACGGGTACGGTGACCGCGTAGGAACAAGCCGAGTCTGGTGGTGGACGTAGTGCTGATGCAGGGTTTTGCAGGGTTGATGTGGCTGCTGAGCATGGCCCTGATCCTTTTCAGCGGCTTCGCGCTGATCGACGCGGCCGTCCGCCGAGAGGACGCCTACCGCGCAGTCGGCAAGCAGACCAAGCCGTTCTGGCTGATCATCCTCGCCATCGCCTTCGTGGTGAACATCATCTTCCCGATCCTGTCGTTCCTGCCCGCCATAGGCCTGGTGGCCAGCATCGTCTACATGGTCGACGTCCGCCCGGCCCTACGAGGCCTGGCAGGCGGTGGCCGTAACCGCAGGGGCTCGAGCAGCGACGGCCCTTACGGCCCGTACAACGGCGGCCGCTAGCAGCGCGCCCCATTAGGGGCGCGGGGCTGTATCGATGTGCGGCTCCGCCGGCGATGGGGGTCCCCCCGCTCGAGCGAAGTCGAGAGTGGGGGAGCGACCAGCCCCAACGGACGGGCAGTCGGCATCCGACAGACCCCACAACGGCGGGTTCCCGCTCAGACCCCCCGGTCCAGCAGCAGCACCGCAACATCATCCGTCAGCTCGCCCCCATTGAGCTCACGAACCTCGTTCACGGCAGCCCGAAGCAAGGCTTCGCCCCGCAACCCCTCGGCCAGCTGCCGCCTCACCATCTCGACCATCCCGTCCTGGCCCAGACGTTCCAGCCCCTCCCCGATCCGGCCCTCGATCAGCCCGTCGGTGTAGAGCATCAGACTCCACTCCCGCCCCAACTCCACCTGCATCCGAGGCCACCGCGCACCCGGCAGCAGCCCGAGGGCGGGCCCGTTGTTGTCGTACGGCAGCAGTTCGGCCGTCCGCCCCGGCCGGGCGACCAGCGGCGACGGATGCCCGGCCAGACACAGGCCGGCCCGCCGCCCGTCCGGTGAAATGTCCACCGTGCACAGCGTCGCGAAGATCTCGTCGTCGGACCGTTCGTGCTCCAGCACCTGCTGCAGTGTCCCGAGCAGCTCGTCACCGCACAGCCCCGCCAGGGTGAGCGCACGCCAGGCGATCCGCAGCTCCACGCCGAGCGCCGCCTCGTCCGGGCCGTGCCCGCAGACGTCGCCGATCATGGCGTGCACGGTGCCGTCCGGCGTCCGTACGACGTCGTAGAAGTCACCCCCGAGCAGCGCCCGCGACCGCCCCGGCCGGTACCGTGCGGCGAACCGCAGCGACGAGCCCTCCAGCAGCGGCGTGGGCAGCAGCCCCCGCTCCAGGCGCCGGTTCTCCTGCGCCCGCACCCGGCCCTCGGCGAGCCGTCGCTCGGCCGTGTCGGAACGTTTCCGCTCCACGGCGTAGCGGATCGCCCGGCTCAGCAGCCGGCCGTCCAGTTCGTCCCGGAAGAGGTAGTCCTGGGCGCCGACCCGCACCGCCTCCGCACCGCGCTCGGCGTCGCCGGACGCGGTGAGCGCGAGGACGGCGTGCCGGGGCGCGAGCTCCAGTACGTGCTTGAGCACGGCGAGCTCGTCGTCGTCATCGCTGCGGCCGGGGGCCGGCAGCGCGAGGTCCAGCAGGATGCAGTGGACGTCGTCGGTCAGCAGCCGCGCGGCCTCGGTGAGGTTGCGGGCGGTGCGGACGCGGATCGGACGTCCGGCCGAGTCCTGCAGTTCGGGTATGACGGTGGAGCCGCCGGGATCGTCCTCGATCAGCAGCAGCGTCAGGTTTGTGGTGGTGGCGGCGTTCTTGTCGACCGTGGCTTCCTTGCGCGGGGTCTGGATGGAGGTGCCGCCTGCTTGCGCGGCCTGCGCCTGACCACTCTCCGCAGCCGGGATCGCTCTCTGCCGCGGTATGGGTACGGGCATCTTGTTGAGTTCCTTCCCTCCCCCCGAGGGCACGCGGAGCGAGAGATCTCGATCCACCGACGGGGACCATAGCGGGTGCCGACGCCGTAAAGGAATGGCGTGAGACACGCTGCTTGGCCAGGCGCCACTGTCATATGCCGCGATCCGTACTGCAGTTGGACAGGAGGGGCACGGGGCAGGAATGACGAACGTCACGTCCGCCGTGGGTTTGCCGGGGTGTTCGGGGTGCAGTGGGTCACGTGACGGGGTTCACGGTCCGCCCCACCCGCCCTCATATGTCCCTGAACCGCCCGTCCTCACGCGTCCGGCCGGACCACCCCGAGGATCGGCATCGACCCCGCGCCCGTGATCGTCACCGTCCGCCCGGGCCGTGGGGCGTGCACGATCGCGCCGTCGCCGATGTACATCCCGACATGGCTGGCGTCGTCGAAGTAGATGATGAGGTCGCCGGGCCGCATGTCCTTGATGTCGACGTGCTGCAGCTGCTTCCACTGCTCCTGCGAGGTGCGCGGAATGGCATGCCCCGCAGCCGCCCAGGCCTGTGAGGTCAGCCCGGAGCAGTCGTACGTCTTCGGGCCCTCGGCGCCCCATTCGTACGGTTTTCCGATCTGGGCCGTGGCGTATGCGACCGCCTTCTTGCCCAACTCGGACGCCTTGCCGTTGATCTCCTCGAGGATCCCGGAGTCGAGCCAGGCGGTCTGTGCCTCGAGGGCGGCCTCCTGCTCCAGCTTGGCGAGGCGCTCCTTCTCCTTCTTCTCCAGCCGGCTCTCGAGCTTCTCGGCGGCCGCGATCTGCTTCTTGATCTTCTTTCGGGCGGCGTCCTTCGCCTTGCGGTTGGCCTCCAGCCTCTTCCACTGGTCGGCGGCGTCCGCGGCGTACTGCTTCAAGTCCTGCTGGGTGCGGGTCATTTCCGTGATCAGGCCCTTGGTCGCGCGCTCACCCTGCAGCACCCGGCCCGTCCCGTCGAGGAACTGCTGCGGGTTTTTGCTGAGCAGCAGCTGGGCCTCGTCGGGCAGTCCGCCGGTGCGGTACTGGGCGGCGGCCGCGGCGCCCGCCCGCTGCTTCAACTCGTCCAGCTTCTGCTGCCCCTTGACGATCTTCTGCGCCAGGTCGACGATCGCGGCGGACTGCTGCTTGGCCTTCTCCTCGGCCGCGTTGTACGAGTCCGTGGCGACGCCGGCGTCGTGGTAGAGCTGGTCGAGCTTCTGGCGGATCGCCTCAAGGTCCTTGCCGGCCGCGGAAGTCGCGGAGGCGGACGCGTCCGGAGAGGGAGACGTGCTGGGGGAGGGCGTCCGGCCGGCATTCGCGAACGCCGTCCCCGGCGCTGCCAGCACGGTGACCGCGCAGACCACGGTCACGGCCATCGCGATGAGGCCGCGCTTGCCCGTACCCATACCGCTACCCCCAAATCTGATTTACCGTCAGTAACTTACGACGCCTGGGGGATCGTGCCACGCCGACGCGCAAAGCGACAGAGCCGCACGCAAGTCGGATTTCCCCCCTCCTCGCCGTACGCGATCTCCCCGCCTTTGTGACGAACGACTCACGGAGATCGTTCCCCGCAGGTCAGGGGTGAGGACCGGTCAGCCGCGGGGCGCCAACGCCTCCCAGGCCACCGTCACTTCGCCCTGCCGCCACCGCCCGGCCCCGTCCGCCACCGGCCAGTCGGCCGTCAGATCCCGCACCGCACGCATCCAGCGCTGGCGGGCGCCGTAGGAGGCGTAGGGCGCGGCGGCGGACCAGGCCCGGTCGAAGTCGCGCAGAAAGGCATGCACCGGTTCGCCGGGAACGTTGCGGTGGATGAGCGCCTTGGGCAGCCGCTCGGCGAGGTCCGACGGCCAGCCCAGCGAGCCGAGCCGAGTGGCGAAGGTGACCGTCCGCGGCCCCTCGGGCCCGAGCGCGACCCACACATGCCGACGCCCGATCTCGTCACAGGTCCCCTCGACCAGGAGCCCGCCGCGGGAGGAATCCGTGGGTGGGGCCAGCCGGGCGCACAGCCGCCGCCACACCGCGGCAACCTCGGCCTCGTCGTACTGCCGCAGGACATTGGCTGCGCGTACGAGATGAGGCCGCTGGGGAATCGGGATCTCGAACCCGCCATGCCGGAAGACGAGCCCCTCCCGCTCGTACGGCTTGGCCGCCGTCACCCGGGCCGGTTCGATCTCGACGCCGACCACGCGCGTGCGGGGCGCCGCCGTGCGCAGCCGGGCCAGGAGCTCGACGGCCGTCCAGGGCGCGGCGCCGTAGCCGAGGTCGACGGCGACGGGATCCACGGCACGGCGCAGCTCGCCGCCGTGCACGGCCGCGATCCAGCGATCCATGCGGCGCAGCCGATTGGGATTGGTGGTCCCGCGTGTCACGGTTCCCACCGGACGGGCGCGGGATGTCATGCGTACGAGGGTAAAGGGCCCCGCACTGGCGCAACGGCGAGCAGGGGACGTGCCGGGGGTGTCCGCCCGCAGCGGCGGGCGTCCGCCGCCGGCACGTCACCGCGAACCGGCAACCGCCCGACCGAGGACGGACACCCCCGGCGCGGCCCCGACCCACGACGACCGAGTAGTGCGCAACGCACACCCCCACTCACCCGCACAGGCCGCCGCAGGCATCCGCACCCAAGCCCTCAACGCACCCAAGCCCTCAACGCACCCAAGCCCTCAACGCACCCAAGCCCTCAACGCACCCAAGCCCCGAACAGTTGAGCGACCCACGGTAATGTCCAGGCAAAAATCCCCGCCCCCGGAATGGGAGCCCTCCCCCCGATGTTGCACCCCCTTGGAGGGCGCCCCACACCCTCCCCCCGGCATGCCCGCACAAGGAGGACCGCCACGTGAGCCAGTACGTCAGCAGGCTCGGGCGACGCTCCCAGGCAACGCCCCCGCGGCTGAGGCTGCACCGCCGCCCCCGCCGCGTAGCCATGCTCTCCGTGCACACCTCACCGCTCCACCAGCCCGGCACGGGCGACGCCGGCGGCATGAACGTCTACATCGTGGAGCTGGCGCAGCGCCTCGCCGCGATCAATATCGAGGTCGAGATCTTCACGCGGTCAACCACCGCGGCCCTCCCCCCGACCGTCGAGCTGGCCCCGGGCGTCCTCGTCCGCCACGTCGACGCGGGCCCGTACGAGGGCCTGGCCAAGGAGGAGCTCCCGGCCCAGCTGTGTGCCTTCACGCACGGCGTGATGCAGGCCTGGGCGGGCCACCGCCCCGGCTACTACGACCTCGTGCACTCCCACTACTGGCTCTCCGGCCACGTCGGCTGGCTCGCCGCCCAGCGCTGGGGCGCCCCCCTGGTCCACGCCATGCACACCATGGCCAAGGTCAAGAACGCCAACCTGGCCGACGGCGACACCCCCGAGCCCGTGGCCCGCGTCATCGGCGAGACCCAGATCGTCGAGGCCGCCGACCGCCTCATCGCGAACACCGCCGAGGAGGCCGACGAGCTCGTACGGCACTACTCGGCCGACCCCGGCAAGGTCGCCGTGGTCCACCCGGGCGTCAACCTGGACCGCTTCCGCCCGGCCGACGGCCGCGCCGCCGCCCGCGCCCGCCTCGACCTCCCGCAGGACGCCCTGATCCCCCTCTTCGCGGGCCGCATCCAGCCCCTGAAGGCGCCGGACATCCTGCTGCGCGCTGTGGCCGTGCTCCTCGAAGAGCGCCCGGACCTCCGCTCCCGCATCCTCGTCCCGATCGTCGGCGGCCCCAGCGGCAGCGGCCTCGCCAAGCCCGAGGGCCTGCAGAAACTGGCGTCCCGCCTGGGCATCGCGGACGTGGTGCGCTTCCACCCGCCGGTCGGCCAGGACCAGCTCGCGGACTGGTTCCGGGCCGCGTCCGTCCTCGTCATGCCGTCCTACAGCGAGTCCTTCGGCCTGGTCGCCATCGAGGCGCAGGCAGCCGGCACCCCGGTGCTCGCGGCCTCGGTCGGCGGACTCCCGGTGGCCGTGAGCGACAGGGAGACCGGTTTCCTCGTACGTGGCCACGATCCGGCCGACTACGCGCGCGTGCTGTCCGACTTCGCCGACGACCCGACGCTCGCGTCCCGCATGGGCGCGGCCGCCGCCCGGCACGCGCAGTCCTTCGGCTGGGACACCGCGGCCGCCACGACGGCGGACGTCTACACGGCCGCGATGCAGTCGTACCGGCGTCGCGTACGCTCCCACCATGGCTGATGCAGAGAAAGCGGCCCAGGTGATCGAGGGTGTCCTCAAGGACGCCGAGCTCGAATGGGAGAGCCCCGCCCCCGGCAACTACGTCGTACAGCTCCCCGGCACCCGGAAGCTCAAGACGACAGTCTCCCTCCTCGTCGGCCGCCACTCCCTCTCCGTCAACGCCTTCGTCATCCGCCACCCCGACGAGAACGAAACCGGCGTCCACCGCTGGCTCCTGGAGCGCAACCTCAAGCTGTACGGCGTGAGTTACGCCGTCGACCAGCTGGGCGACATCTACGTCGCGGGCAAGCTGCCCCTCTCCGCCGTCACCCCGGACGAGATCGACCGCCTCCTCGGCCAGGTCCTGGAGGCGGCGGACGGCAGCTTCAACACACTCCTGGAACTCGGCTTCGCGTCCGCGATCCGCAAGGAGTACGCATGGCGGGTGGCCCGGGGGGAGTCGACGCGGAACCTGGACGCGTTCACGCATCTGACCCAGCGCTCTGCTGAATAACTCCCGCACACCCCCTTTCCGACCACCGGCCCTCGTGGCATGCTCACGGCCGACGCAGATCTGAACGTCGTTCACATCCATGGAAATTCGCATGGAAAGGACGTACGGAATGAGCACGGCGCACCAGGGCATGACCAGACGGAGCCTTCTCGCCGGCGCCACCGCGGTGGCCGCCGCCACAGCGACCGGAACACCCGCCTCCGCCGCCCCGACCGGCAGTCAGGTCCCCGGGATCTGGCGGGAGTTCGCCCGCACGCCCTTCACCCACCCCCAGATCCCGTACGTCGGCCGCGTCGGCTGCCACGGCGGCGCGGCGCGCTTCCCCCGCCGCCCCGCCGTGGCCGACGTATGCGACTACGGCGCCGAGCCGGACGGTTCGACCGACTGCGCTCCTGCGATCAACCGCGCCGTCGCCGCCGCCGGGAGGGCCGGCGGGGGCACGGTCACCATCCCGCCGGGGACCTTCCGCATCGACGGCCTCATCCACATCGGATACGACAACGTCGTGCTGCGTGGCGCCGGAAGCGGCCGTACGACGCTGTACGCGACGAAAAGCCTCACCGAGCTGATCGGTGTCTACGGCTCCCGGTACGGCGGCACCAAGTCGGCCTGGTCCTGGGCGGGAGGCCTCATCTGGCTGGCGCCCACGGCCCGTTGGGACTCACTCGTCGCCGCCATCAAGGCCCAGGCCTGGCCCTTCGAGGGCTGGACCGGCAACAGGCGGGACGAGTGGGAGCCCTTGACGGCCGTGCAGCCCGCGCGACAAGGGGACTGGACGGTGACGGTCGCCGACCCGTCGCGCCTGCGCCCAGGCCGCCTGGTCCTCCTGCGCATCGCCGACGACGCCGGCCACACCCTCCTCCAGCACATGTCGGGCGGCGGCCCCGGCCCGGCGGCGTACTACTGGCAGGACAAGACCAAGCTGCTGTCTTACGTCCCCTACGAGTGGCCGGTCCGGGTGGCCCGCGTCCGCGGCCGCAGAGTCACGCTGGAGCGCCCGCTCCCGCTCGACCTGCGTCCCGAGTGGAACCCCCAATTCACCACGCACGTACGTGAGTTGACCGGAGCCGGCGTCGAAGGCCTCACCCTCGACGTCATGGACACCCCGCAGTCGCCGCACCTTCTCGACAAGGGCTACAACGGGGTCGCGCTGCAGTGCGCGTACGACTGCTGGGTGGACGACGTGACCGTCCGCAACGTCGACAACGGGTTCGGCCTGGTCGCCGCGTCCTCCTGCACCCTGCGCCGCACAAAGGTCGGCGGCCGCGGCGAACACCACCCCTACTTCTGCCGCGAGGGCTCGCACGACAACCTGATCGAGGACTTCACGATCGAACAGCGCACGGTCCCGGCCCCGGAGGGGACGCAGTTGCACGGCATCAACGTCGAGGGCCTGTCCTCCTACAACGTCTGGTCGCGCGGCGACATGCAGATGGGCACCTTCGACTCCCACCGGGGCCTGCCCTTCGCCAACGTCCGCACCGACATCACCGTCGACAACAACGGCCGCCACGGCGGCGACGCGAACGCGGGTCCCCTCTACGGCGCCCGCTTCACACACTGGAACGTCCGCGTGACCAACGGCAGGGCGGGCCTGGTGAAGATCGACGGACTCGCGCCGTACTCCGCGACCGTCGGCGTCAACGAGGTCACGGAGTTCGACCAGACCGACGTCCCGGACTTCACCGGGGACCTGCATGCGCGGCTGGAGCTGTATCCCACGACGGACGAGGTCCGGCCGCGCAACCTGTACGAGGCGCAGCGCGAGCTGTAGCCGGCCCCGGCTGCCGGTCAGCTCGGGCGGAGGGTGTCGTAGCCGATGAAGTCGAACATGCGCTGCCCGGGCTTCAGCGGACGGGGCTCACCGGTGAATCGGTGGGAGCCGACGCCGTAGCCCAGGCTGGGGTCGGACACCCACAGCTGCTTGAAGTCCCGTTCCTCCAGCCAGGCGCAGATCTGGGGCACCAGGTCGGGCTCGAAATGCCGGGTGCGGGTCCATACGACAGTGCCGCCGGGTCGGCAGAGTTGCGGGAGGTGGTCGATCGTCCGCTCGACATCGGCGTCGACCAGGTTGCCCAGCACCCCGCAGACGAGGACGAGGTCGGCGGGTACGAGAGGGGCGTAGTGGTCGGTCAACGAGGCGTCCCCGGCGAGGACTTCGACGTCCGGCAGCCCCGCGGCCCGTGCCGCGGCCCGCGCCACCGTGACGTTCCGCTCGTCCAGCTCGACCAGCCGGGCGCGGACGTCGGCCCGTCGGGGGTGGTCGTGGAGCACACCGATCAGGTCGCGGCCCTGGCCGGCACAGAGGCTGACCGCGGTGAGCGGGCCGGGCGGGGCCTCGTCGAGGGCGAGCCGGATGCGTTCCCGGACGAGGGCCAGGCGTCGGGCGAAATAGGAGTGGGGGGAGTCGTACGCGTCGTGCCACTCATGCCAGTCCATGAGCCGGACGATATGGCCGCGGGCCTCGCAAGGGTGTCCTTGTCACACCTTCTTCGCATAACGCCCCGGGGTCACCCCCACCAACTTCCGGAAATGCCGGGTGAGATGGGACTGGTCGAAGAACCCGGTGGCGGACGCGACCTCCCCCGGCGACCGGCCGTCGAGGAGAAGCCGCCGGGCGCGGTCGACGCGGCGGGAGTTCAGGTACTGGTGCGGTGCGATGCCGTACGCGGTGCTGAACGCCCGTACCAGGTGGGCGGGATGGGCGTGGACGAGCCGCGCGGCCTCGTCGAGGGTGAGGCCGTCGACGACACGCTCGTCGAGGAGTTCGCGCAGGCGGCGGGCGAGGGCGGGATCGGGCCGGGGGATCTCGGCGCCGGCGTTCGGCCGCAGCTGGGACCGCAGCCGCTCCCCGATGAACGTCAGCCTGCTCTCGGCCTCCAGCTCGTCCCCGGCGTGCGCGAGGGCGGTGTGCAACTGGCCGACGCGCCGCCGCAGCACGGGATCGCGCAGGTCCGGCTGGTCGACGGCGGCCCCGATGAGGTCCTCGCGCAGGTGGGTGGCGTCGAGATAGAGGACGCGCTTGCGGAAGCCGTGCGGGGTGGCGGGGGAGCCGTTGTGCGGGACGTGCGGCGGGAGGAGGGTGACCGTGTCGTGCGGGGTGCCGTGCTCGTGCCGGTCGAGGTCGTACCGTACGGCGCCGTCGTCCACGATGAGCAGTGTCCACGCCTCGTGGACGTGCATCGGGTAGGCGTACTCGGTGAAGTGCGCGTGGAAGACCTCCACGACACCGGGTATCCGGGGGCGCCAGGCGGAGACCTCCTGCCGGGGGCGCTGAGCGGCCATGCAAAGAACGTACAAGACGGGGTCGTACGGCGGTCGGCAGTCTCGGTGCATGAGCACTGAACCGATGCGCTTCGACACCAAGATCGCCGTCCTGCTGCGGGAGGACCTGGAGCCCTGGCAGCGGCTGAACGTGACCGCTTTCCTGGTCAGCGGCCTGGGGACGGCGGTTCCCGAGGTGATCGGCGAGCCGTACGAGGACGCGGACGGCGTCGGGTACCTGCCGATGTTCCGCCAGCCGGTACTGGTCTTCGAGGGGACGAAGGAGACGCTGACGGCGGCGCACGGGCGTGCGCTGTCCCGGGCGCTCCCTCGGGCGATCTTCACGAGCGACCTCTTCACGACCGGCAACGACCGCGACAACCGGGCGGCGGTACGGGCCGTGGGGACGGGTGAGCTGGACCTGGTGGGGATGGCGGTCCACGGGCCGAAGAACGCTGTGGACAAGGTGCTGAAAGGGGCGCGGATGCATCCGTGACCGAATCTGCACAGTGAATGCGCAACCGCGGCGCGAGTGGGTTCTGTTGATGCGGAGTTGTCCTGTTCGCGGCGGCCGGGGCAATAGCTGTCGCCTTCCTGTGCGGCGCCCGGTGTAGAGAAGCTGCCCCCAATCCGTGTGCATGCCCACACGCTTCGGTGGCAGACCGTTTCAACAGCCCAGCTCCGGGCGCCTTCGCACTGGATGCCGGGCACGCTCCGTGGTTTGATCCTCTGCACCGAGCCCCGCCTTCTGTCCCCCGCGGGGCCGCTCCCCCTCTGGCACATCCATGCGAAGGGCAGTTTCCCCATGAACTCCGCTCCCCAGGTTCAGACCGCCGAGATCTCCGACGCCGACCTCGACGCCGTCTCCGGCGGCCTGGCCCCGCAGGTCTCCCTCACCGTCGGCTCCACGACGCTCGGCACCGCGGACGTCCTCGCCGAGGTCGACTCGCTCAAGGCGACGGCCCTGGGTACCCTCGGCGGCACCCTCGGTGCCCTCCCGCACCAGGTCGGCGTGAACGCCAGCATCTGACCGCCCGGCCGGCGACCTGACAGCGCCGGCACCGGTCGACAGCCACGGCGACAAAGCCCTCCACCGGCGGAGAACCGCAGGTGGGGGGCTCTGTCATGTCTTCTTCTACGTCCCTGCGGGTGGCGCCATGTGCGCCGCATTCGGGTGCTTGTGTGCACATCGGTGCTTCTGGCACCGGGGCTTGGCGGCATACCTCCGGCAAGCACACACCTACCGAAGGAGACGCTTATGCGTGCACCTGCCGTGCTGGCGGCCATCGCGCTCGCCGGGACAGTCCTGCTCGGAGGCGCGGCCCAGGCCCTCGCCGACGGCCCTGACGACGTGTCGACCAACGACGTGGGCAGGGTCGCGGGCGACAGCGACGAAGTTTTTGGTCCTGCCTCCCACACCAATGCCAATCTCAACCCGGGCGCAGCCGAGTCTCGCGAGCTCGGGGGGACTTTCGACTGGGCTTCCGGGCGCTGACTGCCGGGCCGTGATTTCTTCCCCGCCCCGCACCGTGACGTTCGGTGTGGGGCGGAGGATTTTCCAGGCATTTCCGCCACCGAGTGTGATCAATCAACTCCACACAGGTGATAAACGCGTTGATTAGCCGCTCGGAATTTTGATTGGCCCCCCGATTCGGCTCGCTGAACAACCCCCGCCCCCCGGAAAGTCGGTTGCGTTCCCAACCGAACAGAAGGGAGCAGATGTCCACCTTGAGCGGAACTGCTCAAGACGCCGGTCCGCCTCGCACCCCACGCTGAGGCAACCGCCGTGCATCACCTGGGTCCCACCCGCCACAGGGAGGATCCGGGCCCCCCACATGGCGCCCATGTCCGCGCTGCACGCCACGTCGTGCTGCCGCACGTCCGGGCAAGCGCAGGACAACGCGGGCACGGTGCGCCATCCCACATCAGGAGAAGCACATGAGTACTGAGATCGCAGTCGGCAGCCCTCTGCGCGGCCGACGCAGGAGAATGACCATAGCTACCGTCGGCGCGGTACTGCTCGCACTGTGCCTGGCCCTGCTCAGCCCCCTCGGTGCCGCGAAAGCCTTCGCGATCGATGACGCGCGTGACGTCACCTGGGACATCAGCCAAGGCCGGTCCGGCTACGCGCAGATGATCAAAGATGTCCGCGGCCGAGTCGAGCAGCAGGCGATCTACGGAAGCGGCTCGTCGGGGACGGTGTATACCACCGACACCAACGCCCAGGACTACTTCCTCGTCAACGTGTTCGACGGGCCCAACCTGCTGACCCGGCTCGTCCTGAACGCCCACAACCTGTATGTGCAGGGCTACTACAATCCCAACGACAGCACCTACCACTACACCGCGACCGCGGACCTCCGGGACGCGAACTGGCTCCCGTCCACGTCGGCGAACCCGCGGATTGCAGTCCAGCTCCCGTTCTCGGGCAACTATGCCGGCACGACCAGGTTGCCGGACGGCACAACGGCGCAGGGCCTGACCAACTTCTCCGGCAACTCCAAGACGAGCCCGATATTCGCCACCCGCTATGCCCGCGACAACGCGAACGTGCTCGCCGACACGAACCAAGCAGACAGCAACAGGGCCGGAGCGCTCCTGTGGTTCGTTGAAGCTGTCGCCGAGGGCGCCCGGTTCAACGCCATCTCCGACCGGATCATCAACGGGTGGAACGACGACTGGGGATACAGCTTCGACTGGGCAGACGACGGCCTGACAACCAACTGGCAGGCGATCGGCGACAACTTCCAGCAGCGACTCAACAATCAGAATGTGCAGCCGCCCGCCCCGATCGGCCGGTACAACTTCCAGACAATCGCCAACACCGCGGCCATCTACTTCCTCATGCTGTTGTACAAAGCAACCACCTGACAGCCTCTGTGCTCAGCATCAGCGTTCGTGATCCGCGCACTGGACGGCTGAAGCGTCGGCCCTCGGACGGCCACCGGAGAACACCGGTGGCCGCCCGAGGGCGCTTCCGTGCGCTGCTCAGCCTGAGTGCTCAGGGTGTCCTTCAGGGAGTGCTGCAGTCATGGCAGCGTCCTGGGGGGCTCCTACTTCCTCGGTGGTCAGGCCCTCGCATTGGGATGCCAGTCCCGGCGGGGGCCGTCGCATGTCTGCGGTTGTGTTGCGCCGAGACTAGGGCAAGCAACGGGCCCGAAATCCAGCTGAGTTGGCGATGTTCACTCGCGAGGGTGAGTGCGCGCTGCGGGCGGGAGGGGTGGGGCTTGGTTGGGTTTTTCACCTGACGTCTTGCGAGGATGCCCGGGCGTTCGCACCGGGGAGGAATTGCATCGTGTGGCGGTGACGCGGAGCGCCGCTCGCGAGGCCGGCGGAGCCGGGTGAAGGCGAACGCGTGTACTGGTGGTCACTGTCGGGGGTGATCGTGGCGGGAGGTGGGTGCGGGTGTGCGGGCCTCGTACGTATGGTCGCTCTGCAGTAGAGCACGGAGTACCGGAAAACTGGCGCGGGCGGGGGCGAGGGCATGACGGCCAGGGCGGCAACGCGCGGTGAGAGGGCGGAGTATGCCCGCTTCACGTACCGGCTGCGGGTGTCGGCCAGTGCCCAGGCGGTGTTGGGCGCGGAGTGGGGCCGGTGCCGGTGGATCTGGAACGAGTGTGTGGCCAAGTCGAAGGCCCTCCACCAACACAATGCAGCCCATCCGCAGGACAGGCAGACGTGTGGCCCGGCCCAGCTGGACAAGATGCTCACCCAGGCCCGCGCGACCGAGCCCTGGCTGCGGGAGGGTTCCTCGGTGCCGCAGCAGCAGATCATCCGCGACTTCGGCAAGTCCCGCACCAAGGCACTGAAAGACGTCATGGAGCGGCTGCCGGTGCGGCAGCGGGCCGGGATGCCCGGCTTCAAGAAGAGGCACGAGACGCGCCCGACGCTGAACTACACCCGGCGCGGCTTCCAGCTGAAAGACGACGGACGGCTGCACCTGGCGGGCGGCCTGACACTCACCGTGGTCTGGTCGCGTCCGCTGCCCGCCGCCCCGTCCAGTGTCCGCGTCTACCAAGACAGCCTCGGCCACTGGTACGCGAGCTTCGTTGTCCCCGCCGTGGCCGGGCCGCTGCCGGAGACCGGTGCGGTGATCGGTGTGGACTGGGGCGTGAAAGAAATCGCCACCACCACGTCTGACGCCCACGATCTGCCGCACCCCGAGCACGGCAAGAAGGCCCGGGCGAAGCTGTCCCGCTATGACCGGATGATGGCCCGCCGCAAACCGAAGAAGGGACAGGCCGCCTCCAAGGGCTACCAGGTGGCGAAGCACCTGCGGGCCAAGGCGCACAAGAAGGTCGCCCGCCGGCGTCAGGACACCGGCCGCAAGTGGGCCAAGAAGGTCGTGGCCGACCACGACGCCTTGGCAGTGGAGGACTTCAAGCCTCAGTTCCTGGCCAAGTCCACCATGGCGAAGAAGGCCGCGGACGCCGCCATCGGCGCCACGAAGCAGGCCCTGCTCCACATGGCCCGCAAGCACGGCAGGATCGTGCAGCTGGTCCATCCCGCGTACACCACGATGGACTGCGGACAGTGCGGTGCGAGAACCAAGCACCGACTCCCGCTGGGTGAACGCACCTACACCTGCACCGCCTGCGGACTTGTCTCGCCCAGAGACAAGAACTCCGCACGTGTCATGCTCGTCAGGGCGGGTTTGAGCCCTGCTGGTGCCGAGGGCATAAGACCGGACGGAACGCAGTTCCGCCCGGCGGCCTGAGCCAGGAATCCCCTCCCTTCAGGGAAGGGGAGCATTCAACGTGGAGTTCCTTGGAAAAGAGCGCCCGTCGCACCGCAGCACGGGCGGTCGGGTTCCGGTGCCGGTACTGGTTCCGGGAGGGCGACTTCGGCCCAGACGGTCTTACGCGGGTACGGTCCCGGTGCGGCGCCCCAGCGGTCCGCCAGCGCGTCGACGAGGACGAGCCCCCGGCCGGACTCGCAGTCGGCGGAGGGGAGTTGGGCACAGGGCGGCCGGTCACCGCGCGTGTCGGTGACCTCGATACGGAGGGTGCCGCCGACGACGTAGAGCGTGAGGCGGAAGTCGCGTCCCGGTACGCGGCCGTGGGTCGCCGCGTTCGCCGCCAGCTCGGCCACGATGTGCGCCGCCGGGTCCAACGGCAGCCCCCAGGAGCGGAGTTGCTCGGTGGCGAGGAGACGGGCGAGGCGGGCTCCGCGGGGCGTCGGTGACAGCAGGACGCTGAAGTTGCGGACGGAGGCGGCGGTTTCTTGATTCACATCACTCAGCGTGGCCACATCTGTTTACCGTGAACAGTGACGACGCGGTTGCGTAGAGCGACTGTCCAACGCTTGTCCAGGTGTGTCCAAGCTGTCGGGACGGCGCGTGCGGGTAGGGGCGTCGCGGCACGGTCGTACGACGGAGGGGTGCGGGATGTCGGTGGACGGCGAGTCGGTACGGCTCAGGACCGAGGCGGACGAACCGGGTTGGGAGGTGGACCCGGACGACGAGTGGGGCGTGGCCGTCATCGCCACCGTGGGGCGGCAGTTGAGGCTGCGGCGGGAGGCGGTGGGGATGCGCGTGCCCGACTTCGGGACGGCCATCGGATACGGCGATGACCTTGTCTACAAGATCGAGGCGGGGAAGCGGATTCCACGCCAGGAGTATTTGGACAAGGCCGACGAGGTGCTGGGGGCGGGCGGGCTCATTTCCGCCACGTGGGAGGACGTGAAGAAGGTCCGGTACCCGAAGAAGGTGCGGGACTTGGCGCAGTTGGAGGCCAGGGCGGTCGAGATGCAGCTCTACGATCCCTTGGGCATCCACGGCCTGTTGCAGACCCCGGAGTATGCGCGGGCGCTGCTCCTGATGCGGCGGCCCGCTTACACCCAGGACGTGGTGGAGCGGGGTGTGGCTGCTCGCGTGGCCCGAAAGGCCGTCTTCGAGCGGGAGCCCTCGCCTGAGCTCAGCTTCATCCATGAAGAGTGGACACTTCGGCGTCCGCTCGGAGGGAAGATGGTGATGCGTCGGCAGCTCGAACATCTGCTTGAGGTGGGGCAGTTGCGGAACGTCGAGATCCAGGTGATGCCGATGGACCTCGAAGAGCATGCCGGAGTAGCAGGCGGGATCGAGGTGCTGAAGTTCGACGACGGCGCGGCCGTCGGGCGTTCGCCTGCCCTGGCCAATGGCCGCCCGGTCTCCGAACCCAAGCAGCTCCGTATCCTTGAACTGCGGTATGGCATCATCCGGGCTCAGGCGCTCGCACCACGTGAGTCGACGGCCTTTATCGAGCAACTGCTGGGGGAAACATGATCCGCAACGCCTCGGCTGGGAACGCCTCCGAGCTGGCGTGGTTCAAGAGCAGCTACAGCAGCAGCAGTGAAGCCGACTCCTGCGTCGAAGTCGCGCTGGACTGGTCCAAGAGCAGCTACAGCAGCAGCAGCGAAGGCGACTCCTGCGTCGAGATCGCGGTAGCGCCCCGCACCATCCACGTCCGCGACTCCAAGCACACCACAGGCGCAGGCCCCCAGCTCGCCCTGGCCCCCCAGGCCTGGGCCGACTTCGTGACGTACGCCTCCGAAGTCTGACCCGGCCCGGGCGGCAGGCACCGTACCTTCACCCCGCCGCGACTTCCGCCCCGGCGGCAGCCGGAACCGTAGCCGCCGGCTCCGCCGCCGGAATGCGCCGCATCAGGGCGCCGTACCCAACAGCCGCCGCCGAGCCGACGACCGCGCACATCCCCCACAACCACTCGGCCCCGAACCGGTCGATCACCACCCCGGACATCAGCGGAGCGACAAGCGCCGCAAGAGACCAGGACAACGTGTACACACCCTGGTAGCGCCCGCGCCCGTGCACAGGCGACAGCCGAACGACCAACCCGGTCTGCGTCGGCGCGTTGACCATCTCGCCCAGAGTCCACACGCACACAGTCAGCGCGAAGAGGCCGACCGACCCGGCGAAGGCGGTGAGCCCGAAGCCGTACCCGGCCAGCAGGGACGAGACGACGAGCAGCCGCCGGGGATCCCGGCGCTCGATGAACCGGGTGACGGGGATCTGCAGCGCGACGATCAGCACGCCGTTGACGGCGATGGCCATGCCGTAGTCGGCGGGAGTGAACCCGGCTTCGCCCATCGCGACGGGCAACCCGACGGCCCCCTGCTGAAAGACGAGCGCGACCAGGAACGACAGCCCGACGACCCCCATGTACCGCTTGTCGCGGACGACGGCACCGAGGCCGACGTCCTCCTTCGCCCCCGTGGAGACGCCGGCGACCGGCCGTGACTCGGGCAGCTTCAGAAAGACGACGACGGCACAGAGGCCCGTCATCCCGGCCTCGATCAGGAACCCGGCGAGATAGCTGAACTCGGCGATGAAGCCCGCGGCCATGGATGAGACGGCGAAGCCGAGGTTGATGGCCCAGTAGTTGAGGGAGAAGGCCCGCACCCGGTCCTCGGGCCGCACGATGTCGGCCATCATCGCCTGGACGGCGGGCCGGGAGGCGTTGGACGCCATGCCGACCAGGAACGCGACGGCGGCGATGGCGACGGGATCGTGCACGAACCCGAGAAGGGCGACGGAGACGGCGGTCGAGGACTGGGCGATCAGCAGGGTGGGCCGCCGCCCGAGCCGGTCGGTCATGACTCCGCCGCCGAGCGAGGAGACGACCCCGCCGAGCCCGTGCAGGGACGCGACGAGACCGGCGTAGGAGGCGGAGTACCCGCGGTCGATCGTCAGGTACAGAGCCATGAAGGTGGCGACGAACGCCCCGAGCCGGTTGACGAGGGTGCTGGTCCACAGCCACCAGAACTCGCGGGGCAGTCCGGAGACGGTCTCCCGGGCGGCACGTCTCAGACTGGCGACTGACATCGAGATCCCCCATGCATGTAAGTGGCGCAGACAGCAGGCACAACTTACGCACGAGCGGAGGGGTGCGGCCACTCAATTAACAGATGCCGTCAACTGTCCGTCTGCTGGGCGGGCCTCCTGTGGCCCGAATGCGTGGATTACGCTCTGGGACATGGCCGACGCACCGTACAAGCTGATCCTCCTCCGCCACGGCGAGAGCGAGTGGAACGCGAAGAACCTGTTCACCGGCTGGGTGGACGTGAACCTCAACGAGAAGGGCGAGAAGGAGGCAGTCCGCGGTGGCGAGCTCCTGAAGGACGCCGACCTTCTCCCCGACGTGGTCCACACGTCCCTCCAGAAGCGCGCGATCCGCACGGCGCAGCTCGCGCTGGAGTCCGCGGACCGCCACTGGATCCCGGTCCACCGCAGCTGGCGCCTGAACGAGCGCCACTACGGCGCCCTCCAGGGCAAGGACAAGGCGCAGACCCTCGCGGAGTTCGGCGAGGAGCAGTTCATGCTGTGGCGCCGCTCGTACGACACCCCGCCGCCCCCGCTTGAGGACGGCACGGAGTTCTCGCAGTCGGACGACCCGCGCTACGCGTCGATCCCGCCGGAGCTGCGCCCCCGTACGGAGTGCCTGAAGGACGTTGTCGTTCGCATGCTCCCGTACTGGTACGACGGCATCGTCCCGGACCTCCTGGCCGGCCGCACGGTCCTCGTCGCCGCCCACGGCAACAGCCTCCGCGCCCTGGTCAAGCACCTGGACGGCATCTCGGACGCGGACATCGCGGGCCTGAACATCCCGACCGGCATCCCGCTCTCCTACGAGCTCGACGCCGACTTCAAGCCGGTCACCCCTGGCGGCAAGTACCTCGACCCGGAGGCGGCCGCGGCGGCCATCGAGGCGGTCAAGAACCAGGGCAAGAAGAAGTAAGCAGTACTGATCAAGCCCCCTGCCTGCGGACTCTGCGCCGGCAGGGGGCTTGTTCAACCCGATCCAGTACGCGAGGCCGGCCACCGCGAGGCTGACGAGCGCAGCGGCTGTATGCGGATAATCCCGCCCTGCAGACGCATCCCGATCCTCGTTCGAAGGCCAGTCACCTGGTTGCCCATGAGCGGCAGAAGCAGATGGATCAAGGCGGTGGCCTGGGCTGTTGTCTCGTGGGCCCTGACGACAGTCGTGATCCGCTTGGTCGGCTTGGTCATCGACGAGTTCAAGAGCTGGCTGTCGTGCGCCGCTATGGCGGCTGCTTCCATTGCGACCGGGGAGCTGTCGGACCGCTGGCACCGGCGTCGGCGAAGGGCTAGGTCGCGCAGGTCTTCCGGCACCGTGACGACCCGCAGGTGATCGCAGCTTCCGTCACGTCTCCGGGCCCCAGTGCTCCGGCCCCACCCCCCGCCAGTCGATCCACGGCGACTCCGCCACGTCCGCCGGATCGATCTCCAGTCCGGCCCGGCGGAGGAACTCCGCGACGTCGGCCACGTTGTGCGCCAGGCCGAGGATCTCGCCGTCCACGCGTACGCGTCGGCCGCCCGTGGGTGACGGCGGATGGACGATCACGCGAATCGGTCCGGACATGTCTTCAGGATCATCCGGTATGTGCGGGCCTGCATTCCAGCCCGTCATCGAGGGAGCCGTTCACTGGCGTTCCCGTGTGATCGGCCCAGGTCACGGAGGTCCCGCCAGGCTGCGGGGCTCGGGCGCCGGTGCTGCCAGTAGGGGTGGAAGTACAGCTGGGCCGACAGCCGGTGCAGACGCCGGCGCAGCTCGGTGCGGCCGGGTTGCTCGGCGAGCCGGCGGTAGGTGGCGCTCCAGTCCTGCTGCGCCTGGGCGAGGTCGTCGGGGAACGGTCGCATGACCGAATTCAAGCATGTGTTCGATTTTCTGGGCCACTCCGATCGCTGTCGGGTGGATGTAGGCGACCCGTCGGCGGCTGTCGGGCAGATGTAGGTGGCGCGTCGGCGGGGGCTGACACCTTCCAGGGACGGGGCCGGCCGGAGCTCGCCGGGCGGCCCGATCCCTGAGGAGCCACCATGCACACACCTGTCACGATCATCGGCGCCGGACTCGGCGGTCTCACGCTGGCCCGCGTTCTGCACGTCCACGGCATCCCGGCCACCGTCTACGAGGCGGAGGCCTCCCCGTCGGCGCGCGCACAGGGCGGGATGCTCGACATCCACGACTACAACGGGCAGCTCGCCCTCCAGGCCGCCGGTCTGATGGACGAGTTCCGCGCCATCGTCCTGGAGGGCCGCGAGGCGCTGCGGGTCCTCGACCCGGACGGGACCGTCCTGCTCGACAAGGACGACGACGGCAACGGCGGACGCCCCGAGGCGATGCGCGGCGAGCTGCGGCAGATGCTGATCGATTCGCTCCCGCCCGGCACCGTCCGGTGGGGGCACAAGGTCAGCAGCACACGAGCCCTCGGCGACAGCCGACATGAGGTCACCTTCGCCGACGGCACCACCGTGGTCACGAGCCTGCTGGTCGGCGCGGACGGCGCATGGTCACGGGTCCGGCCCTTGCTCTCCGACGCCACACCCGCGTACACCGGCACGTCGTTCGTCGAGACCTACCTGTACGAGGCGGACACCCGGCATCCCGCCGCCGCGAAGACGGTCGGCGGCGGGATGATGATCGCGCCCTCGCCGGGCAAGGACATCTTCGCTCACCGGGAGAGCGGCGACACCCTGCACATGTACGTGGGGCTGTCCAAGCCGCTGGACTGGTTCGCCGCCATCGACTTCACCGATGCCGCCGCGGCGACCGCGCGGATCGCGGCGGAGTTCGAGGGCTGGGCGCCGGAACTCACCGGGCTGATCACCGAAAGCGACACCGCGCCGGTTCCACGTTCCATCCATGCCCTGCCGACCGGGCACCGCTGGGACCGGATGCCGGGCGTGACCCTGCTCGGCGACGCCGCCCACCTCCAGGCCCCCAACGGCGAAGGCGCCAACCTCGCCATGCTCGACGGCGCCGAACTCGCCAAGGCCATAGCCTCGCACCCCGACGACACCGAGGCCGCAGTCGCCGAGTACGAGCAGGCCATGTTCCCCCGCAGCGCCGAGGCCGCCACTTTCGAGGGCGGGGAGATGCCCGGGATCGACTCCGAGGCCGACACCGCCCGCGGTCTGATCGACATGTTCACCCAGAAGGGCGACTGAATCGCGCCCACTTCCGGGTGCGCCCCCTACTGCCCCCTGCCCCCTGCCCGCGTACTTCCGCAGGCAGGGGGCCGTTCGCAGCTGATGTGCCGGGGTCAGACCGACAGCGGCACCGCATGCACCTCGTCCGCCTTGTGACCCGTCCGCTCGTGGATGCGCTGGACCGCCTCCGCCGAGGGGGCCTCCGAGAGGCAGTAGACCGTGCCGGACTCGGGGTCCGCCCAGGCCCTTTCGAAGTGGACGCCCTCGTCCTTCTCTATGGCGAGGTCGGCCTGGTGGGCCTGCAGCAGCTGGTCGGCCGTGATGCCCTTCATCCCGTGGTGTACGTCCATGAACTGCGCCATGGCATCGCACCTCCTTCCGATCTTCCCGACGCCGACTTCTTCGCTTCCCTTGCTTCCATGCTGCGCTCGTACGCAGTCCGGGGCGACCTATGGCGAAGGGCCCCGGCGCTGTCACCGGGGCCCTTCACTGTCGTACGAGTCGTACGGAATCAACCGGAGCGGTCAGCCGCACTGACAGGGATTACCCGACTGGCACCCGCAGCCGCAGCCCGAGCCGCAGCCGCACGCGCCGAAGAGCGGGAGGCTCTTGATCTCGGCGGGCTGGTCCGTCTCGCGCTCCTGCGTCGGGTCGGGCGTGGTCGGCGCTTCGGCCATGGGTCCTCCTGGAGGCCTAGAGGCTGGTGCCTGTGCCCATTGCATGCCCGCCGTGCTGGGCGCATCAACGGCGCACTGTGGCGTCCACACGCCCTGCCGTCGGGGTTCACGCCCCCCGGGATCCCCTGGCCTTACGCCCCGTCGCCCCCGGCCACCGGCTGGATCTCCGGCTGGATGTCGGCCTGCAGCTCGTCCGCGTGCTCACCCGTCACCAGGAACACCACGCGCTTGGCGACGGCCACCGCGTGGTCGGCGTACCGCTCGTAGTAGCGGCCGAGCAGGGTGACGTCCACCGCCGTCTCGATGCCGTGCTGCCAGCGGTCGTCCAGCAGGTGCTGGAAGAGGGTGCGGTGCAGCAGGTCCATCTCGTCGTCGTCGGACTCCATCTGCATCGCCAGGTCGACGTCCTTGGTGATGATCACCTCGGCCGCCTTCGCCATCAGGCGCTGCGCGAGCTGGCCCATCTCCAGGATGGTCGCGTGCAGGTCGTGCGGGATCGCGCGCTCCGGGAAGCGGAGGCGGGCGAGCTTCGCGACATGCTGCGCCAGGTCGCCCGAACGCTCCAGGTCGGCCGACATACGGAGCGAGGTGACGACGATACGGAGATCCGTGGCCACCGGCTGCTGGCGGGCCAGCAGGGCTATGGCCCGGGCCTCCAGGTCGTGCTGGAGACCGTCGACCTTCTGGTCGCCCTCGATGACGCTCTCGGCGAGCTTGAGGTCGGAGTCGAGGATGGCGGTCGTGGCGCGCCCGATCGCCGACCCGACCAGCCGGGCCATCTCCACCAGACCGTCGCCGATCGAATCCAGTTCCTCGTGGTACGCGTCCCGCATCAGGGATCCCTCTCTTACGTGTCCTTCGGGGCTGCCGGGGCAGGGGCCCGTACGTCTGGACGGCCGAAACCGGTCGTCCAGAAACGGCGCTTCGCACCCCACGCTCCCACGTTCCGGCCCGTACGCGTCCGTTTCCGTCACCCCAAATGAACCATCACTGGCTCCAAGGTGAACTCTGGGCGACGAGTGTTCGAGCTCGCACGTCGACGGCTGTGGGGATGTCGTACCCCATGCCTAACCTGTTTGCATGGACGTGAACGCGGCGGTCGCCGCAGCGGCAGCGATCGCCGGGGTGCTCACCGGCGTGATCGCCATGCTGGCGTTCCGCTGGAGCGAGCGGGAGCAGAAGCGCCCCACCCGCACCTCCCTGCACACGGACCCGGTGCTTCCACCGGGTGTGGACACCGTCCTCTCCGTGCTCCGCTCCTCGGCCGTCGTTCTCGACGAGGCCGACGCGGTCGTCAAGGCCAGCTCCGCGGCATACGCCCTGGGCCTGGTCCGCGGCGGCAGGCTCTCAGTGGAACCGATGCTCCAGATGGCCCGGGACACCCGGCGGGACGGGGAGATACGACAGGTGGAGCTGGACCTGCCGCGGCGGGGCACAGGGCGGGGCGGCGAGGCGCTCGCCGTCTCCGCGCGTGTGGCCCCGCTCGGCTCCCGGCTGGTGCTCCTGCTGGTCGAGGACCTCACCGAGGCCCGCCGCATCGAGGCGGTACGACGCGACTTCGTCGCCAACGTGAGCCACGAGCTGAAGACGCCCGTCGGCGCTCTCTCCCTCCTCTCCGAGGCCGTCATGGACGCCTCGGACGACCCGGAGGCGGTGGAGCGTTTCGCCGGCCGTATGCAGATCGAGGCCACCCGGCTCACCAGCCTGGTGCAGGAACTCATCGACCTGTCCCGGGTGCAGAACGACGACCCCCTCGAGGACGCCGAACCCGTCCGCGTGGACGAACTGGTCGCCGAGGCCATCGACCGCTGCCGCCACCAGGCCGGCACCAAGCAGATCACCATGGCCGCCGGCGGCACCGCCGACCTGCACGTCTGGGGCAACAGGGGTCAGCTGGCCGCCGCCCTGGGCAACCTTGTCGAGAACGCCGTCAACTACTCGCCCGCCCGCACCCGCGTGGGCATAGCCGCCCGCCGGGTGACCGCACCCGGCGGCGACCACATCGAGGTCGCCGTGACCGATCAGGGCATCGGCATCTCCGACAAGGACAAGGAGCGCATCTTCGAGCGCTTCTACCGCGTCGACCCCGCCCGCTCCCGTGCCACCGGCGGCACGGGCCTGGGACTCGCGATCGTCAAGCACGTGGCCGCCTCGCACGGCGGGGAGGTCACGGTGTGGAGCTCCGAGGGTCAGGGCTCCACGTTCACCCTGAGGCTGCCGGAGGCGGGGGTTGCCCGCGACCGCGCGAACCAACACCCCGACCTGGACGATCTCGACGACGAGGCCGACCAAAGCACCCCCCAGTCATCCCCGTACGAACCGCTTCCCGCCCCGGAGGTCCTTCCGTGACCCGTGTGCTCGTCGTCGAGGACGAGGAGTCCTTCTCCGACGCCCTGTCGTACATGCTCCGCAAAGAGGGCTTCGAGGTCGCAGTGGCGACCACGGGCCCCGACGGACTCGACGAGTTCGAGCGCAACGGCGCCGACCTCGTCCTCCTCGACCTGATGCTGCCGGGCCTGCCCGGCACCGAAGTCTGCCGTCAGCTGCGCGGCCGCTCCAACGTCCCCGTCATCATGGTGACCGCCAAGGACAGCGAGATCGACAAGGTGGTCGGCCTGGAAATAGGAGCCGATGACTATGTCACCAAGCCGTTCTCCTCGCGCGAGCTGGTCGCCCGCATCCGGGCCGTCCTGCGCCGCCGCGGCGAGCCCGAGGAGGTCACCCCGGCCGCCCTGGAGGCCGGCCCGGTCCGCATGGACGTGGACCGCCATGTGGTCACGGTCTCCGGCTCCAAGGTCGACCTCCCCCTCAAGGAGTTCGACCTCCTGGAGATGCTCCTGCGCAACGCAGGCCGCGTACTGACCCGCATGCAGCTCATCGACCGGGTCTGGGGCGCCGACTACGTCGGCGACACCAAGACCCTGGACGTCCACGTCAAGCGCCTGCGCGCCAAGATCGAGCCGGACCCGGGCGCGCCCCGGTACCTGGTGACGGTCCGCGGCCTCGGTTACAAGTTCGAGCCGTAGGCCGACCACCGGGCCTTACGACGAAGGGCGGCACCTCCTGGAGAGGTCCCGCCCTTCGTCGTACGAGTGACTCAGTGCCCGGCGGCCGGCTGCGACGCCGACACGCTCGCGGAGGCCGCGTCGGTCGGGGTTGCCGAGGTGGACGGCTTCGACGCCGAGGTGGACGGGTTCGGGGACGCCGTCGTGCTCTTGCTCGGCGTGGGGCTGGGGACGCCCGTCGGGACCTCGCTCGGACCCCACTTCTTGAAGTAGCTCTCGGCCGGGACCACGAAGGCGCGCAGGCTCACCGCACCGGTCTCGCTGAAGGTGAAGGTGACCTTGCGGACGCTGGCGTCCTGGACGGCCTGGCGCCCGTTGGGCAGTACGGCGCTGGCGTTGCCCTTGCCGCCGAGCACCACGGATCCGTGCGCCGGGACGACGATCTTGCCGTTGCCCTTGGCCGGCTTGAGTTCGGCGGTCTGGTTGACGTTGGGGAGGGTGATCGAGTCCACGGTCTGCGCGGTGGCACCGTTGTTGAAGAGGGTGGCCGCGATCACCGCCGGACCGGCCGCCCGGACATCGGGCTGCGTGATGATGGTGACGTTCTGGACCTTGAGGTTCCCGACCTTGGCCGCCGCGTTGTCCGGCTTGACCTCCAACGTCTGGGCATCGCCGCCCGCGCCGCACGCGGCGAGCGAGGCGATCGAGAACGCGATGGCGGCGGCGGCGAGTGCGCCGCGTCGAAGGCTGCTGCTCACGGCGGCGGCAACTCCTTGACTCGAGCGTGGCGACTCATAAAGCCGCCCTAAGTGTCTGTCAGCGGCCTTAGGTTACCGAGCCGTTCCCGGGTCGCCGCACCCGACCCTCCCTCTGGCCCCGGCATGGCTCACCAGGGAGTAGTCCACAGGGGGTAGCCCAGGCCCGTCCGGCATTCACATAAGTCCCTCCGGCATACCCCGTCCGGCGGGGCGCAAAATTTCCGTGAAGGAATGCGCGACCGCCCCCGGAATTGATCACGACGCGGAACAAGCCACAGAACAACAGGCCACGTAGTCGGGTGCCTGTGATCAATTCCGGAATCGACGCGGAAGCTGCTCCTGGCACCGAACGGAGTAGCGGAAGTCGCACACTTGGAACCGGACATATGTGGATGTTCCTCCGCTTGGAGGGGCCTCCGGATGTGAGTAACGTACGCGTTTCACCTCCCCCGGACAGCCGCTCCGACCTGCGAATACCTTCTTCCGCTCGGGCCGCGCAGCACGTTCCTGTTGCTGTTGTCAAGCCCCGAGATATGCCCTGACCTGCGAAAACGCCATTCAGAACCCGCGGTTTCCGTGTTACTCTGGATAGCCACGGAAGGGGTACCTGTCACATGACGTTCAAGGTTGGCGACACCGTGGTCTATCCCCATCACGGGGCCGCGCTGATCGAGGCCATCGAAACTCGCCAGATCAAAGGCGTGGACAAGACCTACTTGGTGCTGAAGGTCGCCCAGGGTGACCTGACGGTACGTGTGCCAGCGGACAATGCGGAGTTCGTCGGCGTGCGTGATGTGGTCGGTCAGGACGGGCTGGACCGGGTCTTCGAGGTGCTGCGCGCGCCGTATGCCGAGGAGCCCACGAACTGGTCCCGTCGTTACAAGGCAAACCTGGAGAAGCTCGCCTCCGGCGATGTCATCAAGGTCGCGGAAGTAGTGCGTGACCTGTGGCGTCGTGAGCGTGAGCGCGGACTGTCCGCGGGTGAGAAGCGGATGCTCGCCAAGGCCCGCCAGATCCTGGTGAGCGAGCTCGCCCTCGCGGAGAACACGAACGAGGACAAGGCCGAGGCCCTGCTCGACGAGGTTCTCGCGTCCTGAACCTGACAGCAGGCGCAAGCCCGCTTCAGCACTCAGTACATTGAAATGCCGCGGTGCCCGATGACTATTTTCTGTCGCCGGGCGCTGCGGCATGTTCATACCCAGGTGCGCCTTGCATACGTCGTCACTGACGGGGAGGTTCCCCCGTGATACTTGGCGTGCCGGGCCCGGGCAGCTGGCTCGACCAGTGTCACGGAAGGGTCCGGTCAAGGCGTCGCGCCCGGCACTTCCCAGGCCATACCCACGCAAGGCCAGCACACAAACCTGACAGGAACCGATGTCTGACGATTCGCGCCCTTCGCTCGCCGGAACCCGCACGGCTGCGGTGATTCCGGCCGCCGGACGGGGCGTACGCCTCGGTCCGGGCGCCCCCAAGGCGCTCCGCGCGCTGGGCGGCACCCCCATGCTCATTCATGCGGTGCGTGCGATGGCCGCGTCCCGCGCGGTCTCCCTGGTCGTCGTCGTGGCCCCGCCCGACGGCGCGCCCGAGGTCAAGTCGCTTCTCGACGCCCATGCGCTGCCCGAGCGGACCGACTTCCTCGTCGTCCCGGGCGGCGACTCGCGCCAGGAGTCCGTGAAACTCGGCCTCGACGCCCTGCCGCCCGACTACGACATCGTGCTGGTGCACGACGCGGCACGGCCACTGGTTCCGGTGGACACGGTGGACGCCGTGATCGAGGCGGTACGGGAAGGTGCGCCGGCCGTCGTGCCCGCACTGCCCCTCGCCGACACCGTCAAGGAGGTCGAGCCGGCGGCGACACCCGGCGACCCGGAGCCGGTGGTGGCCACCCCGGAGCGCTCCCGCCTCCGCGCCGTGCAGACCCCCCAGGGCTTCGAACGGGCCACGCTCATCCACGCGCACGAGACCGTCACCGACGACGTCACCGACGACGCCGGCATGATCGAGCAGCTGGGCCTCCAGGTCGTGGTCGTACCCGGCCACGAGGAGGCCTTCAAGGTCACGCGCCCGCTGGACCTGGTCCTGGCAGAGGCGGTCCTGGCCCGCAGGAGGCTGAACGATGGCTTCTGACCCCTTCGACGGGCCGCTGCCCCAGGTCGGCATCGGCACCGACATCCACGCCTTCGAGGAGGGCCGCGAGCTGTGGTGCGCGGGCCTGAAGTGGGAGGGCGAGGGCCCCGGGCTGGCCGGCCACTCCGACGCGGACGTCGTCGCACACGCCGCCTGCAACGCGCTCTTCTCCGCCGCCGGCCTCGGCGACCTCGGACAGCACTTCGGTACGGGCCGCCCCGAATGGTCGGGCGCCTCCGGCGTCACCCTCCTCACGGAGGCCGCCCGCATCGTCCGCGAGGCGGGCTTCCGCATCGGCAACATCGCCGTACAGGTGGTGGGCCCCCGCCCGAAGATCGGCAAGCGCCGCGACGAGGCGCAGAAGCTGCTGTCGGAGGCGGCGGGAGCACCGGTGTCGGTGTCGGGCGCCACGACGGACGGTCTCGGGTTCCCGGGCCGGGAAGAGGGCCTGATGGCGGTGGCGACGGCGCTGGTGGTGCGGGCCGACCGGGGGTGAACGTCACGAATCCGTCCCCCTTGCGCGGAAGGGTCGCAAGGCACTCCCTTGCGACCACTACCCTGGAGTGGTGACCATTCGCCTGTACGACACCAACGCCCGGCAGATCCGTGACTTCGTCCCGCTCACAGCGGGCTGTGTCTCGATCTACCTCTGTGGTGCCACCGTGCAGGCGGCCCCGCACATCGGGCACATCCGCTCGGGCCTCAACTTCGACATCATGCGCCGCTGGTTCGAGTACCGCGGCTACGACGTGACGTTCATCAGGAACGTCACGGACATCGACGACAAGATCATCGCGAAGGCTGCCGAGCAGAACCGTCCGTGGTGGTCGATCGGTTACGAGAACGAGCGCGCGTTCAACGACGGTTACACCGCGCTGGGCTGCCTCCCGCCGACGTACGAACCGCGGGCGACCGGCCATGTCACCGAGATGGTCGAGATGATGCAGGGCCTCATCGAGCGCGGACACGCGTACGAGGCCGACGGCAACGTCTACTTCGACGTGCGCTCCTTCCCGGGCTACCTGGAGCTGTCCCGGCAGGAACTCGACAACCTCCAGCAGCCCTCGGGCGTGGGTGAGACCGGCAAGCGCGACCCGCGTGACTTCGCGATGTGGAAGACGGCCAAGCCGGGCGAGCCGACCTGGGCGACGCCGTGGGGCCGCGGTCGTCCCGGCTGGCACCTGGAGTGCTCGGCGATGGCGCACAAGTACCTGGGCAGCGCCTTCGACATCCACGGCGGTGGCCTCGACCTGATCTTCCCGCACCACGAGAACGAGATCGCCCAGGCCAAGGCCTTCGGTGACGAGTTCGCGCGGTACTGGGTGCACAACGCCTGGGTGACCATGGCGGGCGACAAGATGTCGAAGTCGCTGGGCAACAGCGTCCTCGTCTCCGAGATGGTCAAGACCTGGCGGCCGATCGTGCTGCGCTACTACCTCGGCACCCCGCACTACCGCTCGATGATCGAGTACAGCGAGGAGTCGCTGCGCGAGGCCGAGTCGGCGTTCGCGCGCATCGAGGGCTTCGTGCAGCGGGTGGTGGAGAAGGCCGGCCCCGTCGAGCCGTCCGCCGAGTTGCCGCCCGCCTTCGCCGAGGCGATGGACGACGACCTGGGCGTGCCCCAGGCTCTCGCGATCGTGCACACGACGGTCCGGCAGGGCAACTCCGCCCTGGCCGCCGACGACAAGGAAGCCGCCGTGGCCCGCCTCTCAGAGGTGCGCGCCATGCTCGGCGTCCTGGGACTCGACCCGCTCGACGAGCACTGGGCAGGCGAGACCGACCGCGGCGATGACCTGCACGGCGTGGTCGACAGCCTCGTGCGCCTGGTCCTCGACCAGCGCGAGGCGGCCCGCGGTCGCAAGGACTGGGCCACCGCGGACGCCATCCGCGACCAGCTCAACCAGTCGGGTCTGGCCATCGAGGACGGCCCGCAGGGTCCGCGCTGGAGCCTCGGCCCGCGCTGAGCCCTGCAGCTGATCTGAAGATCGATTGTGCCGCCCGGCCGTCCGGGCGGCACACTTCATAGACGTACGAACGCACGCTTCACCCTTTCGAGAGCAGACAGGTAGGTCATGGCAGCCAACAACCGCCGCATGTCCGGCAAGAAGGGCGCGCAGGTCGGCAGTGGCGGCCAGCGGCGCAAGGGCCTGGAAGGCAAGGGCCCGACCCCGCCCGCCGAGATGCGCAAGGGGCACAAGAAGAACCGCATCGCGACCGTCAAGGCCAAGCAGACGCAGCGCCGTCCTGTGCCGCGCGGCCGCGGCGGCAAGTCGTCGTCCGAACTGGTCGTGGGCCGCAACCCGGTGGTCGAGGCGCTGCGCGAGGGCGTACCGGCCTCGACTCTCTACGTCCAGCAGTTCATCGACAACGACGAGCGCGTCCGCGAGGCCCTCCAGCTCGCTGCCGAGCGCGGCGGGATCAACCTCATGGAGGCCCCCCGCCCCGAGCTCGACCGCATGACCAACGGCCTCAACCACCAGGGGCTCGTCCTCCAGGTCCCGCCGTACGAGTACGCCCACCCCGAGGACCTGGCGAGCGCCGCCTACGACGACGGTGAGGACCCGCTGATCGTCGCGCTCGACGGCGTGACCGACCCGCGCAACCTCGGCGCCGTCGTCCGCTCCGTCTCCGCCTTCGGCGGCCACGGGGTCGTCGTGCCCGAGCGGCGCGCGGCCGGCATGACCGCCGGCGCCTGGAAGACGTCGGCCGGTACGGCGGCCCGTACGCCCGTCGCCCGCGCCACCAACCTGACCCGCGCCCTGGAGGCGTACAAGAAGCAGGGCATCGTGGTTGTCGGTCTGGCCGCCGACGGGGAGCACGAGATCGGCGAACTGGAGGCCCTGCAGGGCCCCGTCGTGATCGTGGTCGGCAGCGAGGGCAAGGGCCTGTCCCGGCTCGTCGGCGAAACGTGCGACTTCCGGGTGCGGATTCCGATGCCGGGCGGCGCCGAATCGCTGAACGCCGGTGTGGCGGCCGGGATCGTGCTGTACGAGGCGGCTCGGCGGCGGGTCTGACGGGAGTCGGCGTAGGCAGGCGGAGCCCGCCGGTCGGAGGCCGGCGCAGCCGTCTCGAAGCCGCGTAGCGTGCGAGGGCGGCAGACGAGAGGGGCCGAGGCGGCCAGGCGGCGCGACTGAACACGCGTCCGCACCATCACTCGTACGGGTCAATCTGGGCGTCCCGGACAACGTTGACGCGATCCGGACACATCCGGCGGGTCAAAGCAGTGTCCTAACCACACGTCACTCGGTTAGATGAGTGTGGACACCAGAACACCCCGCACGCCCCCGGGGGACGGCCCGTCGGGATTCGATGACGCTCCCGCGCTGAGCATGGTGAAGGTGCCGAGCGACCCGGCGCAGGTCATCGTCAATCATGCGAGCTTCCGCGTGCAGCTCGGCGCCTCGGCCCGTACCCGATCGCCGCGGATCGCACGGCATTTGACCGCCTCCCAGGACGCCGCCCGCACGCCCGTCGCCGGTACCGCCGCGGGCAGAGCGGGCGCGGGCGCCCGCCGCCGGCCGGTCGTCTGGAGCGGCAGGTCGGCCCCCGACGACACCGGCGCGCACCGCCTGCTCCAAGCCGTGCGCGGAGGCAGCATCCGGCACGGCGACGACCCGTCCGTCGACGCAGGAGCCACCCAGGTCATCCCGCGCGTGGAGGTCGGCGGCTACGACGAGGCCTACGACGAGCTGGAACAGACCGTAGAGACCCCGATCGTCGGAGCCCAGCGCGGCCGCCCCGTCGACGACATCGTCGGCACCCGCCTCCTCCCCGGCATGCGCACCGCCGGCAGCGGATACGACGAGGAACACGCCTACGGCGCCCAGGAGTTCGAGGACTTCGACGAGACGGGCGAGTTCGACGACCCCGAGGGGTTCGACGACTCCGACGAGTTCGGCGAATTCGACGAGGAGGACGCCGACCGGCCCGCCAGGCGCCAGGGCGTCGACCCGGCACGGCACGCCTACTACCCGGGCCGCCGTATGAACCTCGGCGTCGTCCTCCTGCCCCTGCGCATCTTCCTCGGCTTCATCTCCATCTACGCAGGCATGGGCAAGCTGTGCGACCCCGTCTACTTCGACGGCGGCAAGCGCGGCTCCATGGTCAAGTGGCTCAACACCCTGCACCCCTGGGAAGTCGCCGAGCCGCTGCGGCAGTTCGCCCTGCAGCACCCGGTCGGCTCCGGACTCGTCATCGCCTTCGCACAGGTCGTCGTGGGCGTGCTCACGGTCCTGGGCTGCTGGCAGCGGGTCGCCGCCGTCTTCGGCGCGCTGCTGTCGGCCGCGCTGATCGTCACCGTCAGCTGGAAGACCGTTCCCGCCTACGACGCCCCCGACATCATCTACCTCGCCGCCTGGTCCCCGCTGATCATCGCCGGCGCCCCCGTCTACTCCGTCGACGGCCGCCTCGCCGGCAGCGCCTGGCGGCGCCTGGGACCCTGCTCCGACATCTGGGACCTGCGCGCGTACGTCCTGCGCCGCGGCGCCCTCATCACGGCGATCGTGACCGGCCTCACCCTGCTCGTCGGCTCGCTGCTCGGCGGTGCGGTCCGTGACGCCGACCGCGTGATCGTCCCCGGTCCCGGCGAGGCCCCACGCAACGAACTGCCGGGATCCCCGCTCCCGCAGGCGCCGCACAAGCGGCACAGCCAGTCGCCCTCGGCCTCGAACACGCCGACCCACGGCGCCACCGCCGGTTCCACGCCTTCCGGCGCGGCGACCACGCCGGGCGCCACCGCGACGGGCGGCACGCCCAGCCAGACCCAGGGCACCGCGGGCCGCACCCCGCCCCAGCACTCCTCGCCGTCCGGCGGCGCCCCCAGCACCAGCTCCGGCCCCACCTCCGGCGGCGGAGACGGCGGCACAGGCTCCGGCGGCTCCTCCTCCGGTGACCCGGGCCTGGTGGGCGGCCTGTTGGGCTGAACAGAGCCGGCGAGCACCGGGTCCATACAAAAGGGGCTCCGCACGGAGAACGTGCGGGGCCCCTTTGCGTACGGGAGTTGCACCGCCCTGCTTTTGGGGGCGCGGGGCTGTGTCGATCTGCGGCTCCGCCGCGTGGGCGCGACAAGCCCCCATTCACCCGCAGACGCACAACAACCTGGTCGACCGAGCCCTCACCGCCCCAGAGCGGCCAGCTCCTTCGCCGCCTCGGTCAGATCCTTCGCCGTGTCGATGGCGCGCCAGTACGCCCCCTGAGGGAGCGAGAAACCGGCGAGCCGACGCTCACGGGCCAGATGCGGAAACGTCGTACGCTCATGATCCCCACGCTCGGGGAGCAGCCCGGCGAACTCGGGAGAGAAGACGTACACACCCGCGTTGATCTCGAAAGTCGACGGCGGCGACTCGATGAAGTCCGTGATGTGCCCGAAGCCGTCCGTCTTCACCGCGCCCCAGGGGATGCGCGGACGGGCCAGGGCCAGCGTCGCGACAGCGTCCCGCTCCGTGTGGAAGTCCGCCATGTCCCGCAGCGAGAAGCGGGTCCAGATGTCGCCGTTGGTGGCGTACCAGGGCCGGTCAGGATGCGGGAGGTGGGCGGCGGCGTACTTCAGTCCGCCGCCGCGTCCGAGCGGTTCCGTCTCGACGACCGTCGTCACCTTCAGCGGCAGGTCGGCCGCCTTCAGCCAGTCCTGCAGCACCTCGGCGAGATGGCCGCAGCTGACCACCACGTCCGTCACGCCCTCCTCGGCCAGCCAGGCAAGCTGATGGCCGATGATCGGAGTCCCCGTACCGGGAATCTCGACCATCGGCTTGGGCCGGTCGTCGGTGTAGGGACGCAGCCGGGAGCCCTGGCCACCGGCCAGGACGACGGCTTGAACGGGGCGGGACGCGGCGCTCGGATGGGTCATGACCGAACTGTACGGTGCGTCCCGCCCGCGTCCGGAGCCTGCAACCGTTCCTTAATCAGCCGTTACCCTCCTCCGAACGGTCCGTGGAGTCCACGGCGGAGGAGGGACGGGTTCGGTCTCAGCCGAGCGCGGCCGCGACGCCCGAGGCGAAGGACGTGTCGCAGACCGGGCGGGCGTAGGACTGGGCGCGCGTGGGGCCGTACATGCGGACCGCGGCGCGGCCCAGGGACCGGGCGATGGACACGCAGTGCTTGGCGAGCGACGGGCGCTCGTTCACGGCCTGCTGGAGGTGCGTCAGGACCGTGCCCGGGTCCTCCTCCTGGAGCTCGCCCAGAAGCTTGTCGCGCAGCACGTCCTGCGGGGCGCGGTGGGCGGCCTTGGCGTCCGAGGTGATGGCGGACGCGTCCGAGGCGGTGAGGACGGAGTCCGAGGGGTTTCCCGTCCAGTTGACTCGGGTGACCGCGAGGGTCCCGGAAAGCACCAGGACGACGGGCAGGACGAGGGCGAGCGTGCGGCCGATCCGGCGGGCGGGGCCCCGGCCGCGTCGCGTCTGTTGGTTAGTGGAGTGCTTCACGCGAGTGAGAGTAGCGCCAGGTGATGATTTGGCGACATTTAGTAATCAATTCGGGGGACGAAAAGCCGCTTCGAATGGGGCGCGAAGTTGACGCACGCTGCTCGAAATGACCGGTCTGCCGGGGTAAATGTCGACAACAAGAAGGGCCCCGCAGGGGTCTGCGGGGCCCATCTTCGTCAACCTGGGTGAATTACCCGGGATGGGTGTTTCAGGAGTTGCCGCTCGGCCGAGTGGCCTCAGTCGGTGAGACGCTCGCCGGTGGAGGTCGAGAACACGTGGGTCTCGCCCGGGCGGGGCACCACGTGCAGGGTCGAGCCCTTCTCCGGCACTCGGCGGCCCTCGACGCGGACGACCAGGTCCTTGGTCTCGCCGCCGACCTCGGCGGTGCCGTAGACGTAGCCGTCGGCGCCGAGCTCCTCGACGACGTTCACGGAGACCGCGAGACCGGCCGGCTTGTCCTCGGTGTCCTTCGAGAGGGCGTTGGCGGCGGCGCCGTTCTCCTCGACGATGTCGAAGTGCTCGGGGCGGACGCCGACGGTGACCGTGCGGTCGCCCTTGTCGGAGGCGGCCTTCAGGGCGTCACGGTTGACCGGGACGACACTGTTGCCGAACTTCACGCCGCCGTCGGTGATCGGCACCTCGACCAGGTTCATGGCCGGGGAGCCGATGAAGCCGGCGACGAAGAGGTTGGCGGGCTTGTCGTACATGTTGCGCGGCGAGTCGACCTGCTGGAGCAGACCGTCCTTGAGCACGGCCACACGGTCGCCCATCGTCATGGCCTCGACCTGGTCGTGGGTGACGTAGACGGTGGTGATGCCGAGACGGCGCTGCAGCGACGCGATCTGCGTACGGGTGGAGACACGGAGCTTGGCGTCGAGGTTCGACAGCGGCTCGTCCATGAGGAAGACCTGCGGCTCACGGACGATGGCGCGGCCCATGGCGACACGCTGGCGCTGACCACCGGAGAGGGCCTTCGGCTTGCGGTCCAGGTACTCGCTGAGGTCGAGGATCTTCGCGGCCTCTTCGACCTTCTTGCGGATCTCCGCCTTGTTGACGCCGGCGATCTTGAGCGCGAAGCCCATGTTGTCGGCGACGGTCATGTGCGGGTACAGCGCGTAGTTCTGGAACACCATGGCGATGTCCCGGTCCTTCGGCGGCAGGTGCGTGACGTCGCGGTCACCGATGCGGATGGCGCCGGCGTTCACGTCCTCGAGCCCCGCGAGCATGCGGAGCGAGGTGGACTTGCCGCAGCCGGACGGACCGACGAGGACGAGGAACTCGCCGTCCCCGACTTCGATCTCCAGACCGTCGACGGCGGGCTTCTCGGTGCCCGGGTAGATCCGGGTCGCCTTGTCGAACGTAACAGTGGCCATGGTGATGGGCCCCCTTCTACCGGCAGGAACGTGCCGGACGATCCGTTGTAGGAAGGTGGTGTAGTCCACGACAGTGAACTGGCTCAGGACGCTACCCGGCGTTCGCCTGATCTGTCAGTACCCCCGAGGCTGTGAACTTCGCGGAAATTTTCGACAGGGGCCGCACCGGACCTGGGTACACTGCACGGGCACGCACGCGAAGCTTGCGTGCAGGCCTCCTTAGCTCAGCTGGTCAGAGCGCCGCTCTTGTAAAGCGAAGGTCGTCGGTTCGAATCCGACAGGGGGCTCTGTCTTTGCCGCGCTGACCTGGGATCTCTCCCCAATGGCGCGCCCTACGCGGTCTCGGACTCCTCGTCCGGGGCCGTTTGCGTGCGCGGATGCGTCGCCCGGCCCTTCAGGTCGGCACCGGCCGCGGGGCCGGTGTCGCTGTGCCGTGGAGCCGGATCGGCGGGGGGCGATCTCTTCGTACAGCTCCGGGAAGCGCCGTGTGAGTGGAGCGCAAAAGGCGCGAGCGCAAGGCCGCCAGCGGGCCGTCACAAAGGTCCTCAGTGCCCTCAAAGCCGAGAAGGCCACCCGCAAGCCGAGGCAGCCAGGACCAGCAGCGCCACACCACGCCCGGCCGCTCCCGTCCGACCAGCGTGACGGAATCACGGATGCCGTCACATCTTTTGCCGGGTCGGTCGTCCGTCACTCTGGCGATGCAGCCGCCACCAGTACGGCGGCGCTGATCACGGCCGCGTGGACACCGTGGGAGTGAGCAGTTCCAGCGCCTCCTGCCGGCGGGAGCTGTCGGCCCCGCCGCCGGCCTTCGGCCGGTGCGGATCGTACGAGCCGGTCAGGACGCCCATCTCGCGCAACCTCTCCAGGCGCTGCCGGTATGCGGGATGGGCGGCCCGGGCCGAGTTCACATGCGGCAGGACGGCCGTGGGGATGCCCATGCCGTATGCCTCGCACAGGATGCCCCGGGCGAGGGTGTCGGAGATCCCTGCCGCCCACTGGTTGACCGTGTTGAAGGTGGCCGGCGCCACCGCGATGGCGTCGGCGGGCGGCAGCGGGCGAGGATCGCCGGGGGAGCGCCAGGCCGAGCGGATCGGGTAGCCGGTCTGGGCCTCGACAGCCTCCGTGTCGATGATGCCGAGGCACTGCGGAGTGGCCACCACGCCGACGTTCCAGTTCGCCTCCTGAGCCGCCGTGATCAGCTTGCCGATGCTGTCGGCGACCCCGGCCGCGCACACGACGACGTACAGGAACGGCTTCTTGGCGTGCTGGGCGAGCTGGTCGGGCTGGGCGCTCACGCGGGGGCTCTCATTTGACGGCTGAAGTGGTGCCGTGCGGGGAGCGTACTGAGGCGGCCCGTCTCCTCCTGGAGCCGGATCACTCGTTCGATAAGGAACTGCTCACGGTGTACATCGGTGGCGTCGGGCGCGGGTGCCGCTACCACGGTCATGCTGAAGGCCGGCCCGACTGCACCCTCCCGTGGGTGGAGGTCAGAGCCAGCCGCGTTGTGCGGCTTTGGTGCCGGCCTCGAAACGGCTGGAGGCGCCGAGGCGCTCCATGATCGAGGCGACCTGCCGCCGGATGGTGCGATCCGTGAGGCCGAGGCGCTGGCCGGCCGCTTCGTCGGTGAGACCGGTGCCGAGCAGGCGCAGCAGTTCGCGCTCGTGGTCGGTGAGGCCGTCCTGTGGGTCGCCAGGGCGGGTGGTTCCCAGCGGGACCGCGGTGTTCCAGGCATGCTCGAAGAGTTCGAGCAGGGCGGAGACGATGCCGGGTTCGGTGACGTGAAGCGCGCCTTTGCGGTTGTCCGCCGGGTCGATCGGTACCAGGGCGTGGGTGCGGTCGACGATGACCATCCGCTGGGGGACGGTCGGCGCGGTGCGTACCTCCCCGCCGTGGCTGAGCAGCACGCGGGCGTAGTCGGCGATATGGGCGTGGCGGCGGGCGAGCTTCTGGAAGAGGCTGCGCATGGACACGCCGCGGTCGAGGGCGGCGAGGTCGTGCTCACGGCCGGCGGCGAGGTCGTCGGCGCTCTGAATGCCGGGCTGGACGCCGATGATCTCGGTGTGGGCGGTGCGGCACAGGCGTTCGAGGCAGTTGTGGATGGCGTCCATGCCGAGCAGACGCTCGCCTTGGGAGGAGCGGTGCTGGACGCGGTCGGCGAGCATGCGGGTGACCGCCGCGCGCGAGGCGGCCAGCTCCGCCAAACGGTCGGCGAGGTCGGCTTCCTGGCGGGCCACGATCTCGGCCAGGCCGACATCGGGATCGACGGCACGCATCTGCCCCGGGTGTTGGTTGGAGGCACGCACGAGCATCAGCTCTCCGAGCTCGTCAAGGCACTCATGGACGCGCGACGGAGTTAGGCCGCATATCTTCGCGAGCTGGTCGACGCCGTGGCCAGGGTGGTCGAGCATGGCCTGATAGACGTCAGCAGCTTCGGTGGTCAATCCGAGTGCTTGCAGCATCGTCCTACGATCCCCCCTCTGGAACGTTCTCCTCCGAGTCCCAGACTGGGGATCATGGTTTCAGTCAGTCGCCCGTCCGAGCAAGTGTTTGCCTCGGCGTTTCCCCAGGTGCGGGTCCTGCATGCGACCAGTCGATTGATGTACAGACGCGCCCCCACTGCTTAAAACTCGGGTAAAGTCGACCATTTCGGCAAGATAGGACCGGCTCCATGTCCTGAACCGGATAGGTCCTGTTCAGGACCCCCGGAAAGCCTTCCGGAGGCGTGAATCCGCGGCGAAGCTATTCATCGCCCGCCGGTAATAGCCCGAATGGCCGACGTACGAAGCGTCTGGCCGTGACGCGAGACCGGAGCAGGGCGCCCGCTTCGTGATTCCGAAGGAGTGATCGCCATGATTCGCATCCGCATAGCCCAGGCCGCCGCGGTCGTCACCCTTGTGATGGGCACCGCCACGCTCTTCCCCTCCCCCGCGCACGTGGTCGTGGTGGACTCGGCGGCCGAGCCCCTGTTCCCGCAGACCGGCACCTGGGGTGGCTGATCCCTCCATATGGACATCGTCTACACCAGCCTGCGCCGTCGCACCAGAGCCCCTGACGAGCCGGCGAGCGAGCTGGTAGAGGCGCTGAGCACCCTGTGGGCTCATGCGACGCTCGAGGATGGTCTGGAGCATGTGTCCGGCCGTTCCGAGTGGGACCG
Source organism: Streptomyces sp. NRRL S-646 (assembly GCF_000720765.1). GTDB lineage: Bacteria > Actinomycetota > Actinomycetes > Streptomycetales > Streptomycetaceae > Streptomyces. The sequence goes on along the minus strand of NZ_JODC01000011.1, from coordinate 390,818 downwards.
TGTCGACTTTCTGATGTACCTGCTCACCAACGATTGCGGCGCTCTCGGATTCTGCAGCGCGGTGTACCGCGCCAGTTCCCTGCTGCGCCGCTGCCACGAGGCTTCCGCGCTGATGCAGCGCCGCTATCTGCCTCCCGACGCGCCGAAGGACGTGCTTGGCGTCACGGGATTCTGCTGCTGCGCCACGCAGACGCCGCAGAACTAATTCTTCGTATCGCCCATCGACACCAAGGGGGGATTTGTGTGAGTTCAGCGCACGATCGAACAGCTATGGACAAGAAGCAGTCGCTGGCAGGCATGCTGGCGCGCGCCCGTGCCAAGGTCACCGAAGGGCCCCGTCCTCGCCAGAACCGGAACAACGTCGCGCTCTCCCACTCGCAGAACACGCTGTGGTTCGTCGACCGGCTGCAGGCCGGCACCTCGACCTACAACGTCCCCTTCCTGTTCCGTCTCGAAGGCGATCTCGACGTCGAGGCCCTGACCGATGCCTTCACGAGCATCGTCAGGCGTCACGAGGCGCTGCGGACCCATGTTCTAGTGGAGAACGACGAGTACTTCCAGGGAATCGTCGAGGACCCGCGGGTCACGATCGAGAAGGCGACCGTGGAATCCGAAGGCGAAGCCGATCGGATGATGACGGAATTCGCCGGAAGCGGGTTCACGCTGACAGAGTTCCCATTGTGGCGCGCCTCTCTCGTCACGGTTCGCGACGATCTCCATTACTTCGGTTTCGTCGTCCACCACATCATTTTCGACGGAGTGTCGACGTCGATCTTCTTCGAGGAACTCGAAGAGGAGTACAACGCGCGGCGTTCGGGAACCACGCCCAAGGTCGAGGCCCCCGCTGTCCAGTTCGCCGACTTCAGTGAGTGGCAGCGCAAGCGGATGAGCACAGGCGCGTGGCAGGAGAGTGTCGACTACTGGTCCGAAATCCTCAGCGACGTCGATGTCATGGATATTCCCGGCGACCGTCCCCTCTCGCCCGAGGTGACATACGCGGGGGCCGCGGAGGTGAGCACCTGGCCGGGGCTCGCGATACAGGTCAACGAGCTCGCGTCGTCCCTCTCGACCACGCCGATCACGGTCTACGCCACGGCGATGGCCTCTCTCTTCCGCCGGTACTCGGGTTCCGAGGAAGTCATCTTCGGAATGCCCACCGCCAACCGCGGCGAAATCGAATGTGAACGAACCCTCGGCTTCTTCATCAACATGTTGCCGCTCCGCTGCGAGGTCAATCCCGACGCGACGTTCCGGGAATGTCTCGCGGGGGTTCAGCGACGGTTCCGCGAGGGGCAGTCACACGGGCAGCTGCCCCTCGAGGAGATCGTCGCCAGCGCCGGAGTGAAGCGTGAGTCCTCGCGCTCCACGCTGTTCCAGTACACGCTGACGATGAACGAGTGGGCCGAGCCGCTCCGACTCGACGGAATATCCGCGGTGGAGCGGGAGTGGGAGACCACCCAGGCGAAGTTCTTCCAGTCCTGGACGGTCACCCAGAAGGGCATGGACCTGGAGATCCACACCGCGTACAACACCGACATCTTCGACGCTGCGACCATCGCGACCATGCAGCGGGTGTTCGTGGGGATCCTGCGCAGGGCGATCTCCATGCCGGACGCCAGCATCCGGCAGTCGTGGGCCCAGGACGAGGAGTCCCGCGCCGCGCAGGCGCGCTGGGGCAAGGGCAGCGAAGCTCCGACGCCCACGGGCAACGTGTTCACGCACTTCTCGCGGGTCGCGGACGAGCACGGGCAGAACGTGGCCGTCAACGCCCCCGACGCGGTGTTGACCTACGACGAGCTGCGGCGGCGTGTGGAGGCGATCCGCGTCCACCTGGCGGCGAACGGGGTCGGTGCAGGCGATCGGGTGGGCGTCTCGCTCGCGCCCTCGTCCGACTTCCCCGCCACCGTGCTGGCACTGATGGCGCTGGGCGCCGTGTACGTGCCGGTCGACGCCATGAACCCGCCGGGCCGCATCGAGACGATCATCCAGAACGCCGCCGTCCAGTGGGTGGTCTGCGACGCCACGACGGCGGGAATCGCGCCCGGGCTGGAGTTCCGGCTGCCGACGGACCTTCCGGACGCGGCCGACGCGTTCGAGGCGGTTCCCGGCGGGAGCGCGACCGCGTACCTGATGTACACCTCGGGCAGCACGGGTACGCCGAAGGGCGTGCTCATCAGCCACGACAGTGTTCTGGGGTTCGTCCAGAACGTCCGGACGCTGTTCGATCTCACGTCACAGGAACGCTTTCTCGGTTATGCGTCCTGTGGGTTCGACGTCTCGGTCTTCGAGATGTTCGGCGCGCTGCTGACCGGTGCTTCGCTCCATCTCGTACCGTCCGCGATGCGTCTCGACATGTCGGGCGTCCAGCGGTTCCTGGAGGAGCACCGCATCACGGTGACCGATCTGCCGCCGTCGGTCATGAAGCTGCTCGATCCGGCTCCGCTGAACGACCTGCGTATTGTCTTCGTGGGCGGCGAGGCCTTCTCCCACGAGCTCGTACGGGCCTGGGGCAAGGGCCGGCGCATCTTCAACGGATACGGCGTCACCGAGTGCACCGTCACCAGCATCGTCGAAGAGCTGAAGGAGCCGCTGGCGGCGGCGGCCCTGCCCATCGGCGGCCCGATGGACAACCACGTCGCGTACGTACTGGACGATCAGCACGTACCGGTGCCGCAGGGTGTCATCGGGCAGCTGGCCATCGGCGGAGTCGGGCTGACGTCCGGCTACTGGAACCGGGACGAGGACAACCAGCGGCGCTTCATCCCGGACCCGTTCGCGGACGACCCCGAGGCGCGCCTCTACTTGACCGGTGACCTGGCGCGACACACCGGCGACGGCCGCCTGGTGTACGTCGGACGGGCCGACAAGCAGGTCAAGATCAACGGTGTACGGATCGAGATCGGCGAGATCGAGAGCGTCATCCGCAGCGCCCGCGGCATCCGCAATGTGTACGTGCGGGTCCAGCAGGACCAGGACCAGAAGAGGGTCGTCGCGTACTGCGCGACCGGTGGAGCCCCCGACGTGTCCGAGGCTGCCCTCCGGGACCACTGCCGCAGGTACCTCGTGTCCACGATGGTGCCGAGCACCTTCGTGATGCTCGACGAACTGCCGATCAACGCGAGCGGAAAGATTGACGAGCGGGCCCTGCCCAGCGTCGATTCCACGGTCGAGGCGGAGCCGGCGGAAACCCTCACCGATCTCGAGCGTCAGATGATGACCAAGGCCTTCGAGCCGATCCTCGGGCGCAGCGACTTCGCGAAGAACGTCAGCTTCTTCGACCTGGGCGGGACGAGCCTGCAGGCCGCCCAGTTGGTCTCCAAGATCAGGAAGATCTTCTCGACCGAAGTCTCGCTGGCCGCGTTCTTCGCGGACTCGAGCGTGCAGAGCATGGCTCTGGAGGTCGAACGCTCCAGGCTCGCCGGCCTGTCCCCCGATGAACTGGAAAAGGCCATCGAGCAGATGACCGAAGAGGACGTCGTCCGACTCCTGGCCGAGTGAACAGCTGGATATGGATCGGGACGACAGGGAACGCGTGATGCAACCTGAAGGGCACCGTCTGAACGCCTATCTCCGTGCGAGATCGGCGAGGACGGACACATCGAATCTCATCGAACTGAGCCAGTCGGCACCGTCCGGACGGGTGCTCCTGTTCGCTCATCCGGTGGGCGGCAGTCTGCTGGCCTACCAGCCGCTCGTCCGGCGGCTCACCGACCACCGGTGCCTCGGACTGGAGGCTTCGCCGAAGACGCTCGCCGTTGACGGGCCCGTCGAGTCGGTCCAGGAGCTCGCGTGGCAGTACGTCGCGGGCTTCGCCGACGACGGCCCCCAGATCGACGTGGTCTGCGGCTGGTCGTTCGGTGGCGCTCTCGCATGGGAGATCGCGTGCCTGCTCGCGGAACGGGGAGTGCGGCCGAAGGTGGTCCTCATCGACTCGACGTGGCCGGAGGGGCACCACCCGGACGCGACGCCCGCGCAGGCGCTGCGGAGCTTCGTGCACGACGCGCTGCGGCTGAGCGGACGTGACGGTGAGGCCGAGGTGAAGACGGAGGCCGAGGCCGCCGCGGTGCTCGGCATGGACCTGGATGCCTTCAGCGAGCGCTTCGAGATCTTTGAGCGCAACAGGCGGCTCATCGCCAAGTGGAAGCCGACTCCGGGCGAGCTCGACGTCGTGTCCGTACGCGCGGTGGAGTCCCTCAAGTCGGATTGGTCGACAGTGACCTCGGGCAACGTGCACGTGCAGGACCTCCCCGGCGACCATTACGGCCTGCTCGGAGCCAACGGGAACGTCGCCGAGATCGAACGGGCCATCAGGGACGACCACCCGGCGGCGCCGCCCGTCCCGGTCCCGCACGAGAAGCCCGGCGAGGCCGACGCGGCTGCTCTCCAGGCCTCTCTGGCGAAGCTCATGGACACGCCCCACTGGCGCGACCTGGTGATCAGGTCCCGGCGGATGGACCCGGACGCCATCGCCGAGGCGTACCGGGAGCTCGGCACCCGCGGCTTGCTCACACCGGACTGGCCGAGCGAGTTCGGCGGCGCGGGAACGCCGACGCGCCTCGCCATCGAGCTCTTCGAAGGCTTCGCAGCGAGCGGCCTGCCGGACCTCGTGTACGCGCTCACGGTGCAGATCGTGGGCAACTTCGTCCTGAAGTCCGGTTCGGACCGGCTGAAGTGCGATCTGCTTCCGCGTATCAGCCGGGGCGAGGAGTTCGCCACCGTCCTCTACAGCGAACCCCGCGCCGGCAGCGACCTCGCCGCGCTCCGCACCAGGGCGGAGCGGCGTGGCGACCGCTATGTGCTCAACGGCGTCAAGGTGTTCAGCATCTACAGCGACATCGCCGGTTCGGCGCTGGTGGCCGCGCGCACCGGGCAGGAGGGGCACAAATACGACGGCATCACGCTTTTCGTGATCGACCTGGCTGCCGAGGGTGTGAGCGTCGAGCTCGTCGACACGCTCCAGCGTGAACGGATGTGCCGGGTCCGCCTGCGCGACGTCGAGGTCGAGAGCTGGCGCCGGGTGGGCGAGGAGGGCCGCGGTTGGGCCCTGCTCGACGGGGCCCTGGCCATCGAACGTACCGGCATCGACCACGTCGTCAGGGCGGCACGCTGGCTGAGGGCACTGCGCGGGACGTCTGGTCGGCCCACGAGCCTCCAGCGGCTCGAGGGACAGGTCGAGTGCGCCACGACGCTGGCCCGCGCGGCTGCCGAGGTGTTCCTGCGTACCGACGTCAAGGCGACCGATACCGCTGTGGCCAAGCTCTACACGAGCGAGACCTGTCAGCAGGTGGGCCACGAGGTGCTCCGCCGCTGGAGCACGCTCGGAAAGGCGTCCGGGCTCGACGAGCTCGCCTACGAGGAGCTGTTCTCGGGGCTGACCGAGTCGCCTGGACTGACCTTGTCCGCCGGCACGTCGGAGATGATGCTGTCCACCATCGGGACGGACCTCAGGGAGGAGTCCTCCCGGCGCTGCCTGGAGATCCTGCACCGCTTCGGCGGAGAGCTCGTCGACACCGTTATCGAGGTCCTCGAAGCCACCGGCGCGGGCATCAAGGCCGAGCCCCTGTTCGCCCACTCGCCGACGCGGCGGGAGGCCCTGGAGAAGACCCTGGCCGAACTTGGCTTCGACCAGGTCGAGCGCCCCGAGCAGGAGGGGGGTCTCGGACTCGGTCTCACGGTCGGCTGTGCCATCAGCCTGGCCATGGGGTACCTCGGGTACGAGAACGCCTACCGGCCGTGCCGGGCCGGGATCAGTGACGACGGAGCCTGCCACGACCGGTGCTCCTCGCACGAGTGCAGGCTGCGGCACGCGGCCTACGTGCTGGGACTCGGAATCGGGATGTTCCGGACCGCCTGGGAGTACGCCTCCACCCGGGAGCAGTTCGGGAAGAAGCTCGTCGACGCCGACGCGCTGATGTTCCCCCTGATCCGTTCCTACGCCGAACTGAGCGCGCTCGGCGCGCGACTCCACGAGCTCGCGGAAGCGGGCGGGGACGAGGGAGTCGTCCGGCGCTTCGAACTCGTCGAGCAGGACGCGCTGGTGCGCGTGGTCCGCAGCGCAATGCAGGTGCTGGGGGCCCAGGGCATCACGGAGTGGTCGGTCGCCTCGCGCTTCTACATGCGGTGCGCGGAGAGCATCGGATCTCTCGACCACGAGGGCATGGAGGACGACGGCTGACCCGGGCCGGATCGCACGAGCGCTCTTCGAATGCTGTCACTCCCATACAAAGGTTTTTTCCATGCGACTTTCCCCTGAAGGTTCCGAATTCACCGATATGATCTCCTCGGACATCTACGAGGAGTCGCAGTACGGGGCCCGGGACATGCATCCCGTGTGGCAGGAGCTGCGCGGGCATGACGTACTCCACCGTCAGCAGACCCCCGACGGCGAGGACTTCTTCTCGGCGATGCGGTACGCGGACGTCCGCGAGGTTCTGAACGACCACAAGACGTTCTCCTCGGCGTACAGCACCATGCTGACCGTACGCGGGGACGGGGACGTTGCGGCAGGGGCGGCGATCCACCTCACCGACCCGCCGCTGCACTCCGACATCAAGCGCAACTTCACCCCCCTGATGACGCGACAGGCGACCCTCCGCCTTCAGGAAGGGATCCGCGTCCGCATGTCCGAGCTGTTCGACGCCGTCCGCGGGCGGGAGACTTTCGACTTCTGCGACGCCATGCTCACGCTGCCGATGACGATCACCGGCGAGCTCATGGGCATTCCCCAGGAGGAGTGGACCGTCACGGGCAGGGCGACGGTCCGGGCGATGGGGGGCGTCGACCCGGACGTCTCGGAGTACGAGCGTCGCTTCCAGCTCTTCGAGGCCCACACCACGATCATGTCGGTGCTCGGAGAGGTCCTGGAGTCCGACCCGCCTGCCGACTCGGTGAGCGGCCGCTGCCCGGCCACCGCCCACGCCGTGGCGGACGGTGAGAGGAACGTTCCCCTGCTGAACGCGTATGCGTTCCTCATGGGCGCCAATCCGACCGTTCCCCAGACCATCAACCAGACGCTGCTGCTGCTGGCCGGCGACGACGACCTGTGGTCGTGGTTCCAGCGCCAGGAGGAGACCGACCAGCGGTTTATCGACGAGGCGCTCCGCTGGGCGAGCCCGGTCAACCACGTGCTGCGCCGCGCCACGGAGGACACCACGATCGGTGGCACCGACGTGCCGGCCGGGTCCCTGGTCTCCGCCTGGATCGCCTCGGCCAACCGTGACGAGGAGGTGTTCAAGGATCCGTACCGGTTCGTTCCCGACCGCTCCCCGAACCAGCACCTCGCCTTCGGACTCGGTGTGCACCGGTGCATCGGTCAGCACGTCGCCTCCGCCGGCATCAAGCAGTTCCTCGACCTCTGGCGCCAGAATGTGCGATCCGTGCGGCTGGACGGCGACCCCAAGCACCTCATCTCCAACTTCCTGAACGGTGTGGTGAGTCTGCCTCTGGCCGTGACCTGGAAGTAGAGAGTTGCTCCCAGACCGACGGTGGAAAAGCCCGGAAGGCGGAACCGATGAGTGAATTCGTCGTCAGCGTTGTCGGACCGGACGACTGGCCCGCGATCAGCGAACTCTTCGAGCCGAAAGGCCCGGTGGAGAACTGCTGGTGCACGTACTTCCGCATGACAGCGAAGGACCGGGCCTCCTGCGACCCGGCGGGACGCAGGGACAGACTCCGCGATCTGGTCGAGGCCGGCGAGCGGGTCGGCGTCCTCGGCTGGGCCGACGGCGCTCCGGCCGGCTGGATCGGCGTCGGCCCCCGACAGGGTTTCCCGCGGCTGCGCGGGTCCCGCGCGGCGAAGCCGGTCGAGGGCGACGACCTGGAGCGCATCTGGTCGGTCGTGTGCCTCTACGTGGCACGCGAGCACCGGGGCCGGGGACTGGCCCAGGCACTCGTCGACAGGGCGGTCCGGTGGGCCCGGGACGAGAAGGCAGACGTGATCGAGGCATATCCCGAGGACGACCGCGACCCCGCGGTCGAGATCGACCGCTCAAGCTTCCACGGCCGGGTCAGCACCTTCGAATCCTGCGGATTCACCGTGGTCGAACCCAGGCTGCAGCGCAGAGCGCTGGTACGTAAGGATCTCCGTTGACTGTTCACACGACGCTTGCGCTTGAACCGTTCCTCAACAATCAAGCGGCCACCACCCCGGACAACCTCGCCGACGGGCGGCTGAACGTCTGGCGCAACTCGATTCCGGCCCAGCCCGGACCACTGGAGCGCGTGGTCGACGGCGTCCCGCTGCGCAGCGCCCGGCTCGACGGAAACGGGCCGGACAACGTGCTGTGCGCGGGCCAGCGGATCGAGGTCCCGGAGCGGCGGTGGGACTGGCTCTACGTCATCGGCTGCGGCGAGCGGCGGGTGAGGGACGTCATCACCTGGCACTTCTCCGACGGTTCCGTGGACCGCGACCACCTCACGCTCTCCGACCTGTGGGAGGGCCGGTCGGACCAGGGCGAGGAACTCGCCCTGCGCACGGATGTCATCCATTACCCGTACCACGTACAGGAACGCATCGGGATCACGCTCTGGTGCCAGCGCGTACCGATCACCTCGCGGCAGCCGCTCAGCGCCATGTCGCTGCCAATGAACCCGGCCGTCCATCTCTTCGCGATGACGCTCGTCGGGCAGTCCGCAAGCGCCGGCTCCGAAGAGCTCTGGCCCACAGAGGGGGATCAGCAGTGACCATCGCCAGCACCGTCGGCACGACAGTGCGCCCGCCGCGCTGGAACGGCGCCGCCGGCACGTATCCGCAGTGGTACGAGGACCCCCTGAGCTGCCTGCAGACCACCCTGGGAAGCGTCCTCCTGGAGCACGGGCTGCGGCCCGTCGACGTCCTCGGCCAGTCCTGCGAGTTCGTATTCGCCCCCGACGACGTCATGTGCGAGGAGTTCTACCGCCCCATTCAGAGCAGCCGGGGCGTGGCGGCCGACCTGTGCCCGTACCACGATGTGGAGTCCGCCTGGACTACGGGATCGACCACGGACGACCTGATCGCCCTCATCGAGGAGCACTCCGGCGTCATCGTGGCAGTGGACAACTACTACCTGCCGTTCCGCCCCGCCTACCAGGACGTGCACGCGGCCCATCTCGTCGTGGTGCCGGCCTGGCGGCGGACCCCGGACGGGGGCGTGGAGTTCTACGTCTCCGACGCACAACCCCCGGCCTTTCAGGGCTGGTTGTCCGCCGAGCACCTGGTGGCCGGCTGGACCTCCGGCAATCCCTCCGACACCCAGGACGTCTTCTTCTCCAGCCGGGAGATCGGCGGCCGGGTACTGACGACGAAGGTGCGGCAGCGACCGGAGGAGCCCACCACCGAGCAGGTGGTCAGGGCGCTCCGGGGCAACCTCGACCGCTGGAACGACGGCGTGGCCGGGCCCACGGACCGCCTCTGGGCAGGCAGGAGCGGTCTGCGCCGGTTCGTCGACCGCCTGTCCGAGCAGGCCGTCGCCCCGCCGTCGCTGCGGCCCGCCTACACCTTCGGCTGGTCCATGCAGGCCCAGGCGTTCCTGCACGGGCGGTTCGTCCGGGAGCACGCGTTCCGGACGAACGACGCCCTGCTGGCCGCGGTCGCGGCATCGGCGGACCGCGTGGTGTCGGCCTGGTCCAACGTCCGGCTGCTGTGCGCGCACGCGGCGAACGTTCCCGAGATAGCCGAATTGATCCTGCGTCGCGGCGAGGAGCTGCTGCACGCCTACGAGCAGCTGGCTGTCGACTGGCGACTCGCCTCGTCGAGAGAATGGACGGACGTCCGATGAACGACGGGTCTGTGGGGGAGCTCGCGCTCACCGGAGGCGAGCCCGTCCTCGGTGAACTGGCCCCGGTCGGCTGGCCGATGACGACCGACGCCGACCGGGCGGCGGTGCTCTCGGTCCTGGAGTCGAACGTCTTCGTCTCCGACCGGCCGAACGAGGCGACCGCGGTCGAGCGGTTGGAGCGGTCCTGGGCCGAGTACCTGGGAGTTCGGCGCTGCGTCGGCGTGAGCAACGGCACCACCGCCATCGAACTGGCCCTCCTCGCGCACGGGGTGGGTCCCGGCGACGAGGTCGTGGTCCCCGCCCTGACCTTCGTCGCGACGGCGATGGCCGTCGTGCACGTCGGGGCGACGCCGGTGTACGCCGACATCGACCCGGTGACCTTCAACATGTCCGCGGACAGCCTGACCGCGCTGATCACGGAGCGCACGAAGGCCGTCGTCCCGGTCCACCTGCACGGCCTCAGCGCCGACACGGACGTGATGAACGCAATCGCGCATCGGTACGGCCTCGTGGTGATCGAGGACGCCGCGCAGGCCCAGGGCGCCCGCTACCGGGACACCCCGGTCGGCGCGTCCGGCAACACGGCGACGTTCAGCCTGCAGATGACCAAGAACCTCCCCACGTGCGGGGAGGGCGGCCTCGTCGTGACCGACGACGACGGCGTGGCCGACCGCATCGTCCAGCTGCGCCAGTTCGGCGAGACGATCCGCCCCGACCGACCGCGCCGCTACGTGAGCCACCGACTGGGCTTCAACGCAAAGCTCAACAACGTCCAGGCGGCCTACACCTCCAGCCAGCTGGAGCGTTTCACCGAGTACCACGAGGCCCGGCGGGCCAACGTCGCGGCCTTCCTGGACCGGCTGCGGGACCTGGACGGCCTGATGTGCCCCTCGGAACCGGACGGCTACGAGCACGCATGGCACATCCTGCGCTTCGTCCCGGACCTCGACCGTTTCTTCCCCGGCACGGACACCGCGACCGCGAGGAACCTGCTGATCAGGGCCCTGCGCGCGGAGGGCCTGCCGGCGACCCGGTACCAGATGATGCCGCTTCCCGAGCAGCCCGCCCTGCGGTCGATATGCCGGCAGGAGCGTGGTTCCTGGCCGGTCACCCAGGACGTGGTCGACCGGAGCTTCACCATCCAGCAGCGCCACCTGTCGCCGGACGCCGGACCCCTGCTCCAGGGCTTCGCCGACGTCATCGAGAAGGTCTGGTCGCACCGGAAGGCCCTGGCGGAACTCGCGGAAGGTGCGGACCGCTGACCAGGACTGTGGACAAGCCGGCGCTCGAAGAGATGGAAGTCCATGCCCACCGCGTCCGCGAGCATGTCGTCGAGATGTGCTCGGGGCCCGAGGGCGGCCACCTGGGGGGCTCGCTGTCCGCCGTCGAGATCCTGGTGGCGCTGTTCTTCCACACCATGAACCTCGACCCCGCCGATCCGGAGTGGAAGGAGAGGGACGCCTTCGTGCTCAGCAAGGGACACGCGGCGATGGCCCTCTACGCCACACTCGCGGAACGGAACTTCATCGAACCGGAGGAGGTCGGCACGTTCTGCCGGCCCGGTAGCAGACTGGCCACGCACGTCAACGCGGCCGTCCCGGGGGTCGAGTTCGCCACCGGCTCCCTCGGCCACGGACTCGCCCTGGCCAACGGCACGGCCTGGGCACAGCGCCAGGCCGGCGACCGGCCCGCGCGCACCTTCGTCCTCGTCGGTGACGGCGAGCTCCAGGAGGGCTCGGTCTGGGAGGCCGCCCAGGTGGGTCGGGCTCTGAACGCCGACAACCTCGTGGTGGTGATCGACGCCAACGAGTTCCAGCAGACCGGCGCCGTCCGTGATGTGAGCGACGGCGCGCCGATCGCCGACCGGTGGGCCGGCTTCGGCTGGCACACCGTCGAGGTGGACGGGCACGACCTGGCGGCACTCTGCTCGGCCTTCGACGAGGCGACACGGACGAAGGGGCCGACAGCCGTGGTCTGCCAGACGCAGAAGGCGAAGGGCGTGGGCGCCCTCGCCGGCCGGGCCGTCTCCCACTTCGTCCGTCTCGACGAGGCGAAGCTCAGGCGGATCAGGGCCGGCATGCGCCGCCCCGCCCCACTCACTGCGATGACGGAGGAGGCCGGCCGTGCCTGAGCTCGCACCGGAGCGGGTGAGCACCCGCGCCGCCTTCACCGAAGCCCTGCCGGAACTCGTTGTACGGCACGACGTGCTCGTCGTCGACACCGACACGGGCAGCATCAAGCCGACGGCCGGGATGGACTACCTCAACGTCGGCATCGCGGAGAACGCCGCCATCGGGCTCGCCGCCGGTGCCGAACGCTGGGGACGGCGTGCCCTGGTCTGCACGTTCGCGGCCTTCTCGGTGAGCCGGGCGTACGAGTTCATCAAGCTCGACATCTCCTACCCGCGGCGCCGGGTCTGTGTCGTCGGCACCCACGGGGGCGCGAGCGGCGGCTGGCTGGGGCCGACGCACCACGCCACCGAGGACCTCGCGCTGATGAACGCGCTGCCGCACATGCGGGTGGTCGTCCCGGCCGACGCGCACCAGGCCGTGTCGCTGTTGGAGCAGTGCCTCCAGTACGACGGCCCGACCTACCTGAGGCTCGGACGCAAGGATTCGCCGGTCTTCGCGGGACTCCCCGAACCGGAGCTCGGAATCCCGCAGGAAGTACGCCCGGGACAGGACATCGCCCTGATCGCCACGGGCCCCGAAATCCTGGCCATGGCCCTGGAGGTCGCCGATCGGCTCGCCGACGAGGGGTACAGCGCCCAGGTCGTCAACGTGCACACCGTCGACCCGGAATCCGCCGACGCCGTCGGCCGGACGCTCGCCAAGGAGGCCCGGTGGGTGGTCACGCTCGAGGAGGCGTGGACCTCGGGCGGCATGGGCGCGCAGGTCTCCGCGGCGATCGGGCGCCGGGGCATCCCGTGGCTGCCCATCGGCGTCAACGGTTTCCTTCCGCCGGGGACGCACGCGTCCCTGCTGGAAGAAAGCGGACTCACCACGGAGGCCGTACTCGGCCGAGTGCTGAAGTTCGTCACCGAATCGCAGTGATCGAGAAAGGAAAGAGGACATGGACACACAGTGCGTCAGCTGCTCCGACACGCTGCAGATAGCCAAGGACACCTACGAGGGCGAGATCGTGGACTGCCCCGGCTGTGCGACGGAGCTCGAGATCTACTCGACGAACCCGCTGAAGCTCGTGATCGCCCCGGAGCCCGAAGAGGACTGGGGTGAGTGACCGGGGCGAGTTGGGAGGACGGCCGATGAGTTTCGGACTTCTTCTCTCCACCGTTCGCTACGAGGAGCGCCGGCTCCTGTCCGAGCTGGACCAACGTGGTCTCCACGCGGTCCGGCTGGACCCCCGGAACCTCTCCTTCGGCCCGAAGGACACGGAGCGGTTCCGGGGCATGACGGTGCTCAACCGTGAGATCTCCAGCCAGCGGGCGGCGCTCGCGGCCGAGTCGCTGGAAGCCTTCGGCGCCCGTCCGGTGAACGACGCGTCGTCGACCCGGGTGTGCGGCAACAAGTGGTCCACGTACCTGCGACTGAAGCAGTGCGGCATCCCCACGCCGACCACCCTGCTGGCGCCGTCCGCAGAAGCGGGGATGAAGGCGATCGAATCGCTGGGCTACCCCGCCGTGGTCAAGCCGCTGAGCGCCTCCTGGGGCAACCGCGTCGGCCTGATCACCGATCGGCACGCGGCGGACGCCGTCCTGGAGCACTGCGCGGCGATGCCGTCGGCGGTCGCGAGGACCGTGATCGTCCAGGAGGCGATCCGTCCGGGTGCCCCGGACCTGCGGGGGATCGTGGTCGATGGCGTCTGCGTGGGCGTCATCTCCCGGTCGGGCGGCGACTGGCGCAACAACGTGGCCAGGGGAGCGACGGTGGAGTGCATCGCGCCGAACGAGGAGATCTACGGGCTGTGCGTCCGGGCGGCAGCCGCCGTGGGTGCGCGGATCGCCGGAGTGGATCTGGTCCAGGGCGTGAACGGAGGCTTCATGGTGCTCGAGGTGAACTCCCGTGTGGAGTTCCAGGGATTCGAAGGTGCGACGGGGGTCGATGTGGCCGCGAGGATCGTCGAGGCGTGCGTATCACAAGTGATCGACGTGAAGGAAACGATATGAAGCGCGTCGTCGTGGTGGGCGGCAGGGGTTTCGTGGGCGGTGAGTTGCTTCGCCTGCTCGTCCACCACCCCGAGGTGCAGGTCACGGGCGTCACCTCCGACACCCAGGCCGGCCGTGCGGTGGAGAGCGCGCACCCCCCGCTGCGGGGGAGCGGCCTGCGGTACCGCCGGCGGGCGGACCTGGAGCCGGCCGACCTCGTCTTCCTCGCCGGTGTCCATGGCTCCACGGCGGAGATCCTCGACGAGATCAGCACGCTCGCGCCGAAGCTCGTCGATCTGACCGCCGACTTCCGGATCCAGGATCCGGAACTCATGGAGCGCTATTACGGCTGGCGGCGGGAGGGGGAGCGGGCCGAGGCGTTCGTCCGCGGTCTGCCCGAACTCCACCGTAAGGAGATCGCCGACGCGGACCGGGTCGCCGTCCCCGGGTGCATGGCCACGAGCGCGATCCTCAGTCTCGCTCCGCTGGCCTCCCGAGGGCTGCTCCGCGAGGTCCAGGTCGACGCGCGGACCGGCAGCAGCGGCTCCGGGGCGTCCAGCGGCTCGGCCAATTCGCATGCCCTGCGCAGTGGGGTGATGCGCGTCTTCGCGCCGTTCGACCACCGGCACGAGGCCGAGGTGATCGAGGCGCTCGGCGTGGATGTGTCCATGACCGTCACCGCGACGCCGCAGGTGCGGGGCGTCCAGACCGTGACGAAGGTCGGCGTCGGGGCGGTGAGCGAGCGCGAGCTCCTGGCCATGTACCGCGAGGACTACGGAGCGGAACCGTTCGTCCGCCTGGTGAACGGCTCGCGCGGGACGTACCGCTATCCGGACCCGAAGGTGCTGCTCGGCTCGAACTTCTGCGATGTCGGGATCGTCGCGGACAACCGCGGCAAGGCGCTCGCGATGGGCAGCCTCGACAACCTGGTGAAGGGAGCGGCGGGCGGCGCGGTGCAGTGCATGAACCTCATGCTCGGTCTCCCGGAGACGTGTGGACTCACGTTTCCCGGCCTGCATCCGGTGTGAGCATGATGAGAATCGTGGTGAAGTGGGGCGGCAGCCTCCAGGACAACAGCAAGGCGATCGCGGACGATATCGCCGCCCTGTGCCGGGACCACCAGGTCACCGTGGTGCACGGCGGGTCCCGGGATATCGACGACACCATCCGTGAACTGGGCCTGCCGCGACGCACCCTCCAGTCCCCGGACGGGATGGTGACCCGGTACACGGACGCGAAGACCCTGACCGCCCTCATGATGGCGATGCGCGGACGGACCCAGGCGCGGATCGTCTCGGAGCTGGGCGCACGTGGCGTCGTGGCGGTCGGGCTGTCGGGCATGGACGGGGGACTGGTCCGCACCAAGCGCAAGGCGGCGGTGCGCGCGGTCTTCGGCGACAGCGTCCGCGTGGTGCGCGACAACTTCGCCGGCCGCGTCGTCGAGGTGGACACGAGCCTCATGGACGCCGTCCACGACCGCGGCATGGTGCCGGTCGTCTGCCCTCCGGGCATGACGGCCGACGGCCAGGCAACCAACGTCGACGCCGACCGCATGGCCTGCGCGATCGCGGCGGCCTGGCGCGCCGACCGGCTGCTGCTGTGCACGGACACCCCCGGTCTGCTCGCCGATCGGGACGACCCCTCCTCGACCATCCGCTCGCTGAGCCGGGACGAGGCCGAGGAACTGGTGCCCCGCCTCAGCGGTGGCATGCGGATGAAGATCGCCGCCGCCGTCGAGGCGCTCGACAACGGAGCGCAGACGGTCCAGGTCTGCGACGGCCGCGTGGACTCGCCCCTCGCAGCAGCTCTGCGCGGGGCCGGCACCCTCATAGGAAAGGGCCTTGGCTCGCCGTGACGATCCGACATCTCAGTGCTCCGAACCAGGAGTTGACCGACGCCGAAGCCGTCGCGCTGCTCGCCGAGGTCGTGGCCACCCCCTCCGTCTCCGGCGGTGAACGGGAGCTTGCCGAGCGGCTGCGGAACATCGCCCTCGGCTTCGGGGCCGAAAGCCACCTCGACGATGTGGGGAACGTGCACGCCGTCGTCGGGCACGGCGCGCACACGGTCATGCTGCTCAGCCACCTGGACACCGTGCCCGGCGCGGTGCCCTTCGAGCAGACGGACCGGTTGATCCGGGGCCGCGGCGCCGTCGACGCCAAGGGACCCCTGACAGCGATGCTCGTCGCCGCGCTGAACAGCCGCGACCTCGGCATCCGCATCCACTGGGTGGGTGTCGTCGAGGAGGAGACGCTGTGGTCGCAGGGGGCCGAACACATCCGCGAGACCGTCCCCGTGCCCGACGCCGTGATCGTCGGGGAACCCAGCGGGGCGTCGGCGGTGACCCTGGGCTATAAGGGCATGGTCGAGCTCAAGGTGACGTGCGACGTTCCGCGCACGCACACCGCGACCCCCGGGCCGAAGTCCAGCGAGATCCTGATCCGGGCTCTCGACGGTCTCCTCGACACCTACGCGGCCGACGGAAACGCGCACTTCAAGGACGTCGGCATGATCATCAAGGACGGCCGGTTCGAGCCGTTCACGAGTTCGTGCTCGCTCACCTTCCGCACCCCTGAGGGAACGGTCTCCGGCGAACTGCTCCGGAACGTCTCAGAGATCCTCGGCGAGGAGGTCGAGGTGGCGATGTTGTACGAAGTGCCGCCTGTCGTGGCCTCCCGGAGTTCCCTGTGCGTCCGAGCCCTGTCCCGCGCGATCCGGCTCGAAGGATTCCAGCCCGCCCACAAGCTCAAGACCGGCACGAGCGACATGAACACCTTGAGCAGGACCTGGCGGGTCCCCATGGCAACCTACGGGCCCGGGGATTCCCGCGAGGACCACACCGACAGCGAGCACATTCTTGTGCAGGAATATCTCGCCGGTATTCGCATTCTGCAAACAGCCCTGCGTGAAATCGAAACCACTCTGAGGGGGGTGGCATCATGACGGAAAAGCCGATGCTTCTGGCTCTGTGGTCCGTGCCGCGATCGCGGTCCACGGCATTCGAGCGTGCGATGTACGAACGCGGCGACTTCCTGGTGATACACGAGCCGTTCTCGCGCGTGTCCGACTTCGGCGAGGTCGACGTCGAGGGCCGTACGTGCACGAGCCAGGAGCAGGTGATGGCCGCGCTCGTCGAGCTGGCGGCTGACCGGCCGGTCTTCTTCAAGGACACGACCGACTTCCGCATCGACGCCCTGGGCGCGAACCCCGACTTCCTGAAGCGTTGCCGGCACGCGGCCATGGTCCGCAACCCCGGCGACACCGTGCGCTCGCATCTTGTGATGCAGGCCGACGCCCCGTCCGAGGCCATGGGGTTCGGGAACCTGTGGGACATCGTCTCGGCGGTGACAGACGCGGGTCTGCCGATGCACCTGGTCGACGGCGACCGACTGGCCGACGGCCCGGAGGCGGAGATGCGGCAGTACTGCGAGGCCGTCGGGATCGCGTTCATGGCCGAGTCCCTCGCGTTCCGGCGGGAGCCCCCGGCGAGCTGGAAAGCGACCGAGCGCTGGCACGTCGGCGCGAGCGAGTCGAACGCACTGGGGGCGTCCCACGCCGGGAAGAAGCAGCTGTCGGGCGAGCTGGAGGACATCGCCCTCGCTTTCGAGCGGGATCAGCTGCCGTACTACGAACGCATCAGGGAAACGCTCGGCGGAGTCGGCGCTTAGCGTCCCGAGCCGCTGATCCCGTGCACCGGCACCGAAATTGACCGGCGTCAAGACCGGCGAGCGCCGAAGGCTATGGCGTGACGATGCGAATAACGCATGAGAATGCGAGTTGAGGATGACAGGGGATCGGATATGACGTTGGGTCGAAATTTCACCAAGCTCTGGTGGTCACAGGGCCTGTCGAATCTCGGTGACGGTCTGGTGCTGGCCGCCGCACCCCTCCTCGCCGTCACGATGACCCGCGACCCGATGTTGGTCGCGGGGATGACCGTGGCGCAGTTCCTGCCGTGGGTCGTCTTCACCCTGCCGGCGGGAGCCCTCGCCGACCGCATCGACCGGCGCCTCATCATGGTGGCGGGAAATTTGGTCCGCGCGGTGGGCTTCGGCCTTCTCGTTCTGACGCTCATGGCCGACGTACGCAGCATCGCGGTCCTCTACCTCGCGGTCTTCCTCGCCGGCACGGCCGAGACCCTCGTGGACAACGCGGCACTCACGGTGCCGCCGCGCCTGGTGCAGCGCAGTGACCTGGAGCGGGCGAACGGACGGCTCTTCGCCACCCAGTCGGCCATCAACAACTTCATCGGACCCACCGCGGGCGCCGCTCTGTTCGCCATGTCGGCGGTCATGGTCTTCTCCTCCACGGCGGGACTCTTCACACTCGGCGCGCTGGCCGCCCTCCTGCTGCCGCGGATGATGCCGATAGCGAGCGACACGAGCGGCGACAAGCACACGCCCGGCGAGGTCGTGCGCAGCATCAGGGAAGGCTGGTCGTACTTCTGGAACCACCGCCTGCTGCGGCGGGTGGCGTTCATCTCCGGTTCGATCAACCTGTTCTCGTCCGCCACCGGCGGTCTGCTCGTCCTCCTGGTAACCGGCCCGCTGGGCGTGTCCGCGTCGTGGTACGGCCTCTTCATCGCCGTCCCGGCCGTGGGCGCCGTCCTCGGCTCGCTGATCGCCGCGCGGGTGGTCCCGGCAATCGGCGGCGGACCGGTCACCTGGCTGGCCGCGCTCGTGCCCGCCGCCAGCTACGTAGTCCTCGGTCTCAGCGGCAGCTTCGTCCTCTCCGAGGTCGCCATGTTCCTCGCCGCGGTCGCCACGGCCCTGAACCAGATCGTGGTCAGCACGCTCCGGCAGGCCGTCGTCCCCGACGGGCTCCTCGGCCGGGTCACCGCCGGTTACCGCCTGATCGTGCTCGGCGCGGTGCCGGTCGGGGGGCTCCTCGGCGGCGGACTGGGGCGCTGGCTTGGCCCGGCGACCACCTTCGTCGTCTGCGGCGTCGGACTGGCGGCGGCGGCGATCGTCTTCGCCTCCCGGGTCACGACCCGCGCCCTGCGCGAGGCGGAGGAGACCGCCCGGACCGAGGCCCCCGAACCGGTCGCCTGAACCGGACGCCCGAACCGGTCCCTTGAACAGGACCGTATCCCTTCCAGAAAGAGAACGTCCTGATGAGCCTGACCCTGTCGCACACCACGGTCGACGCACGCGACCCCTACGCGATGGCGCGCTGGTGGTGCGAAATGGCGGAGTTCACCCCGCACGAGGGCGTGCGTCCGGGATCGGACGAGTGCTACGTGATCAGCGAGCACGGACACAGGGTGCTCTTCATCCTCGTGCCCGACGAGAAGACCGTGAAGAACCGCGTCCACTTCTGCATGCGCCCCGAGGGCCGCTCGCAGGACGAGGAGGTGGACCGCGCGATCGCCCTGGGAGCGAGCGTCGTCACCGACTTCCGGGGCTCGCACGGCTGGGTGGTCATGGCCGATCCGGAGGGCAACGAGTTCTGCATCCTGTCCCAGAAATAGGGGGCCCGCGGCCCCATGAGCCAAGTGAAGACCAACAGCTGAGAACAGGAGATCCCGTGACCGAGAATCACGGTGTGCGCGAGGCCGAGTACGAGCAGCCGACGGACGAACTGGAGGAGGAGATCGCCGCCGTCATGGCAGAGGTCCTGTCCGTCGACCGGGTCGGCCGGGGCGACAGCTTCTACGACCTCGGCGGCACCTCGCTGTCCGCCATCCGCATCTGCACCCGCATCGAGCGGAGGCTCGGACTCCGCGTCAATCCCATGTGGCTTCTCGACCACGACGAGCTGGCCGACTTCGCCGAGCAGATCCGGCTGGGTGCGGAATGACCGAGAAAGCCCCGCCGCCACTGCGCGGTGTGCACGCAGCGGTGCTCCAGCACGCCGAAGCGACCCCCCACGCCCCCGCCGTGGTCCACGGCGACGAGCGCGTCGACTACCGGACGCTCACAGAGGCGTCGGCGGCCCTGGCCGGCCGCCTCGTCGGATGGGGCGTGCAGCCCGGCGACATCGTCCCCCTGCTGGTGCCGCGCGGCGCCCACCTCGTCGCCGTCCAGCTCGCCGTGCTGATGAGCGGAGCCGCATACGCCACCCTCGACCCGCGCTGGCCGGCGAGCCGCATCGAGGCGATCCTGTCCCAGCTCGACGACCCGGTCGTCCTCGGCCTGCCGGGCAGTGAGCCCCTCGGCGCCACCCGGACGATCGCCCCGGCGCCCTTGGCCGACCTGGCGCGGACTGGGGCCGCGGACCGGTTCGAGCCCCTGCCCGTCGAGCTGGACGACCCGGCGATGGTGTTCTTCACCTCGGGCAGCACGGGCGTCCCGAAGGGGGTACTCACCCCCCACCGAGCCGTCACCCGCCTGTTCGGCCCGGGCGGACTGGACGGCTTCGGCCCGGGTCGCACCGCCGCGCAGGTCGCGCCCGCGGCCTGGGACATGTACGCCTTCGAGCTCTGGGGCCAGCTGACCGCCGGCGGCGCCGTCGTCGTCGTCGACGACAACCACCTGATGCCCGGCCGACTGCGCACCCTCGTCGCCGACGAGCACGTCGACACGATGTGGCTGACGACCTCCCTGTTCAACCTGATCGTCGACGAGGACCTCGACGCCTTCGAAGGACTGAAGACCCTCTACGTCGGCGGCGAGAAGCAGTCCTCCCGGCATGTCCGGATGTTCCTGGAACGCTTCCCCGATCTGCCGCTCTGGAACGGCTTCGGACCGGCCGAGAACTGCATGCTGACGTCGGTGCACCGGATGGTGCCGGCCGACGCCGACGTACCCTCCGGCATCCCCGTCGGCGTGCCCGTCCCCGGCACGACAGTGGTCCTCCTTCGGGAGGACGGCTCCCCCGCGGCACGCGGCGAGCGCGGCGAGATCGTCACCTTCGGCCCCGGAGTGGCCCTGGGCTACCTCAACAACGAGCAGCTGACCGGCGAACGGTTCCCGGAGCTGGAGGTGGCGGGCGAGAAGCGCCGCGCCTACCGCACCGGCGACCTTGGACTCTTCGACGACCGCGGCATCCTGCACTACCACGGCCGCGGCGACCGGCAGGTCAAGCTCAGCGGCAACCGGATCGAGCTGGGCGACATCGAGGCCGCCGCCGCAGCCACCCCCGGAATCCGCACCTGCGCCGCCGTCGCGCGGACGGACGAAGGCGGCACGGTCGACCACATCGCGCTGGTCTACACCCTCGTCGAGGGCCATGCGCCGACCCCGCGGGAGGTGCGCAAGCACCTCGCCACCCTGCTCCCGGCGTACGCCGTGCCCGCCAGGTTCGAGCCGATGGACGAGCTGCCGCGACGCGACAACGGCAAGGTCGACCTCACAGCTCTGGAGAGGCGCCCGGTTTGATGCGCGCATTCCCTCAGACCTTCGAACAGGAAGCGCTCTGGCTCGCCGACCAGTTCATGGGAGCCCCCTCGCCGTTCCTCGAGACCTGGGCCCAACACATCACGGGCCCCCTCGACGTCCCCGCCCTGGAGCGCGCCCTGAGTGCACTGGTGCGGCGGCACGAAGTGCTTCGCACCACCTTCACCCATGACGAGACCGGCGCCGTCCAGCACGTCCACCCGGCCGGCGCCGTCCCCTTCGAACGGCTCCCGTGGCCCGGCGGAGACCTGTACGAGACCCTGCGCCGGGCCGGGCAGCGCCCGCTCGACCTCACCGAGTCGCCCGCCCGGATGACGCTGTACGACTACGCGCCGGACGAGTACGCGCTGCTGCTGCAGATCCACCACGTCGCCATCGACGACGCATCCCTGGCGCTGCTCGACCACGAACTGTCCGCCCTGTACACCGAGGAGACCGGCGGCGAGCCGGCGGAGCTCCCCCCGCCGGAAACGACGCTCGGCGCCTACGCCCTCCGGACGCGGGAGGCCGGGATCGCCCCGGAGGACCTCGCGTTCTGGGACGGCTTCCTTGACGGGGTGCCGCCCCTCACCCAGCTGCCGCCCCGGGCCCGCCCGCTGCCGGAACGCCGGGAGACCGCGTGCGACTGCGTCCGCGCCACCATCCCCGCCGAGCTCGGACAGGCCGTCCGCGCGACGGCCCGGTCGCTGCGCATTACCCCGAACGTGCTGATGAGCACCTGCATGGCGCTCACCGTCGCGGCGGTGAACGGCGAGGACGTCATCATCTGCAGCCCCGTCTCCCGGCGCGGTGCGCCGGAGCTCGACGGCGTCTTCGGCTGCCTCACCGATCTGCTTCCGGTGCGCTACCGGGTCCCCGCCGACGCCACCTTCGCCGAGGTGTGCGCAGCTGCGAAGCGCGTCTTGCTCGACGTACTGCGCCACCGGCACGTGCCGTACGGCATGATCGGCGGCGTCAACCGCGCGCGAGGCATGATGTCCGGCGCGCGCCTCAACCGCGTCGCCCTCGTGCTCGACGAGTCCCCCGGCGATCTGTCCCTCCCCGGCCTGCGCTGCCGGCGGGTGCACGTCGGAGCTGCCGCGGCGAAGTCCGACTGGCTCCAGTACGTGGTCGCCGATGGCGACGGCTGGGACGTACGTGCCGACTACGCCACCTCATGCTTCACCGCCGACGAGGCGGCGATGGTGCTGCGGCAATGGCTGACTGTGCTCGCCGCGGTCGCGGAAGACCCCCGGGTGCCGGTGCGCACCGTGTTCGACCGGCTGGCCCGGACCAAATGATGCAGTGGGCGGACCGGCCATGTCCCGGCCCTGTGTGCGTCGCCCGTCGGCGACGCCCCTCCCCGATGTGAGCGGACGTCAAGAAAGAGAGTGACACGCCGGTGAAAACGGAACCGCGATCCAGTCTGGCGACGCGCGACTGCGCGTGCGGTGCGACGGTATGGCTGACGGGCCTGCCCAGTTCAGGGAAGACGACGATAGCCAAGGCCGTGGCCGATCACCTCCGCGGCCAGGGGCACCGGGTAGAGGTGCTCGACGGCGACGAGTTCCGCGAAACCCTGTCGGCGGGGCTCGGCTTCAGCCGCGAGGACCGGCACACGAACGTTCAGCGCATCGGCCTGGTCGCGGAAGTGCTGGCCCGCAACGGCGTGCTGGCACTGGTGCCCTCCATCGCCCCCTATGCCGACAGTCGGCGGGCGGTGCGGGAACGGCACCAGGCCTCCCACACCCCCTACCTGGAGGTCCACGTCGCAACGCCGTCGAGCACCTGCTCCGAGCGCGACGTGAAGGGGCTCTACGCGATGCAGGCAGCCGGTGAGATCTCAGGACTGACCGGCGTCGACGACCCGTACGAGGCCCCCGACCTCCCAGACCTGCGCATACCCGCACACGCGCAGACCGTCGCCGAGTCCGCCGCGTCCCTGCTGAGCCTCCTTGAGGAAAGGCGTCTGATATGAGTTCCCGCTCCCTCGACACCGTCGCGGACCACCGCTCCGCCCTCAGCCACCTGGACGTGCTCGAGTCCGAGGCCGTGCACATCATCCGGGAGGTGGCGGGCGAGTTCGCGCGGCCGGTGATCCTCTTCTCCGGGGGCAAGGACTCCATCGTCATGCTGCACCTGGCGCTGAAGGCGTTCGCCCCGACTCCTGTCCCCTTCGCGCTGCTGCACGTCGACACCGGGCACAACTTCCCCGAGGTCATCGAGTACCGCGACCGCGTGGTCGCCGAGCACGGACTGCGGCTGCACGTGGCCTCCGTGCAGGACTACATCGACCGCGGCCTGCTCAAGGAACGCCTGGACGGCACCCGGAACCCGCTCCAGACCGTGCCGCTGACGGAGACGATCCGGCAGGAGAAGTTCGACGCCGTCTTCGGCGGCGGGCGCCGTGACGAGGAGAAGGCCCGCGCCAAGGAGCGGATCTTCAGCCTTCGCGACGAGTTCTCCCAGTGGAATCCCCGCCGCCAGCGACCGGAACTGTGGCGCCTGTACAACGGCCGCCACGCCCCCGGCGAACACGTCCGTGTCTTTCCGCTGTCCAACTGGACCGAGCTGGACGTGTGGCAGTACATCGCCCGCGAGGGGATCGATCTCCCGTCGATCTACTACGCCCACCGGCGCCCGGTATTCCGGCGCAGCAGCATGTGGCTCACGGCCGGCGCATGGGGCGGCCCCACCACGGACGAGCCGGTCGAGCACCGACTGGTGCGGTACCGCACGGTCGGTGACATGTCCTGCACCGGCGCCGTCGACTCCGACGCGACCACCATCGAGAAAGTCATCTCCGAGATCGCCGCCTCCCGGCTGACCGAGCGCGGTGCCACCCGGGCCGACGACAAGCTCTCCGAAGCGGCGATGGAAGACCGCAAGCGCGAAGGGTACTTCTAATGAGCACGTCCACCGAGCAGTTCGCCGACGTCTCGGCCACCACCCTGCTGCGTTTCGCAACCGCCGGCTCCGTCGACGACGGCAAGTCCACGCTCGTCGGACGGCTGCTGCACGACTCCAAGTCGGTGCTCGCCGACCAGATGGAAGCCGTGGAGCAGGCGTCCCGCGGCCGCGGCGCCGAGGGCCCGGACCTCGCGCTGCTCACCGACGGCCTCCGGGCCGAGCGCGAGCAGGGCATCACCATCGACGTGGCCTACCGCTACTTCGCCACCCCCCTGCGCCGGTTCATCCTCGCCGACACGCCGGGCCATGTGCAGTACACCCGCAACATGGTCACCGGCGCCTCCACGGCCGAGCTGACGATCATCCTGGTCGACGCCCGCAAGGGCGTAGTCGAGCAGACCCGCCGCCACGCCGCCATCGCCGCGCTCCTGCGTGTCCCGCACGTCGTCCTCGCCGTGAACAAGATGGACCTGGTCGACTACCAGGAGCCCGTCTTCGCCGCAGTCACTGAGGAGTTCACGAACTTCGCGACGGAGCTGGGCGTACCGGAGATCACAGCGATCCCGATCTCCGCACTCGTAGGCGACAATGTCGTGGCGGCCTCCGCCCACATGGACTGGTACGGCGGCCCCACCATCCTGGAGCACCTGGAATCGGTACCGCTGGCGGACGATGCGACGAGCAGGCCCTCTCGCCTTCCCGTACAGATGGTCATCCGGCACGACGGAGAGCGCCATTACGCGGGGCAGTTGCTCACCGGCCGCCTCCGGGTCGGTGACACGGTGACCGTGCAGCCCTCCGGCCGCGTCACCACCATCACCGCACTCGACGTCCTCGGACGACCGGCCGACGTCGTGTCCGCGGGTTCGTCCCTCAGCGTCCGGCTCGCCGACGAGATCGACGTCGGGCGTGGCGACATGATCACCACCGGCCCGCAGTCGCCCCGCCCTGCCAAGGTGGTCGAGGCGACCGCATGCCATGTCGCGGACACACCGCTCACCGTCGGCCAGCGGTTGCTGCTCAAGCACACCACCCGTACCGTCAAGGTGATCGTCGAGGAGATCCCGTCGCGGCTCACGCTCGACGACCTCTCCCAGCACCCCGACCCGGGGCAGCTCGTCGCCAACGACATCGGTCACGTCAAGGTGCGCACCGCAGAGCCGCTCGCCCTCGACTCCTATGTCGACTCGCGGCACACCGGCTCGTTTCTCCTGATCGACCCGGTCGACGGCACCACTCTCACGGCGTGCATGGCGGGCGAGCCGTTCGCAGCCAAGACCGTCAAGTCGGGTGTCGCCGATGACGGGTGGGACTTCTAGAGCGATCCTGTCGGGCACCGGTCGCAGTCACTCACTCCGGCCGGTTGCAGCGCGAGGATGCGGAGCACCCCGACCGTGAGTCGTCCGTGCGGCGCCGACTTGAGCATGCCATCTGGACCGGATCACATTGCCATGGGTGACGGGCAGTGTGATCCGGCCTGGCACCCGGCGGTCGCAGGGGCACCATCTCACTCTGCCGCGACATGCACAGCTACTGCCCCGAGACCCTGCGCTACGGCGGCCCCGACACCTCGACGCGGTCGAGCGGCTCTTCGAGGCGAACAGCGACGCCACCGTCCAACTGATCGCGGAGTGGTGCCCGGGAGGCGGAGCTCGTCGTGGCAGACCTCGTCGACGCGGCGCCGGCCGACAGGCTCCCCGCGGTGAGTGCGTGCGTCGTGTGACTCCGAACAGGGGCAGCCCGGTTCCGGCCGCCCCTGTTCATGCCGTTCACCCGGCGAGATCGTGCGGCGCGAGTTCGCTGACGCGCTGCTCGCCGGCCACGGTGAGGATGACGTCCCGCAGCCGCTCGACGTACAGCCGCATGTTCTTGTACGCGATGTCGGTGTCGGGGTAGCGGCAGGTGAACCACAGGCCCTCGTGGAGCCGGTTCAGCCAGATGCACACCTGGTCGCCGTAGGACACCCGCACCAGTCCGTAGGCCGCCAGCTCGTCCCAGCGCTCGGCCCCGGGGATGCCTCGTGCGTCGACGAACGAGACGATCGAGTACAGGTCGGGCGAGGTCGGCCGGAAGTCCTCGCCGAGCAGTCGCAGTACGCGGGCGAGGGGCATGCGCGCCAGCGACCTGTTGGCCTGCAGTTCGGCGCGCACGGCGGTCAGGGCGGCGGGGAAGTCCGGCGCCTCGTCGATGGCGACCTCGATCGGGGCCCCGCCGACGTACCAGCCCACGGAGTCGGACCACTTGGACTTCACCCGCGTGTGGAACGGCACGACGGCGCGGTAGACGGGCTGTCCGCCGATCTCGTGGACGATGAGGCTGGTGGCGGCCAGGACGCCGACGAGGCTGCCGCCGAAGGGCCGGCAGTACGACTCGAACGCCGCGGCGGTGTCGGCGTCGACCAGCATCTCGCGCATCAGCTTCTGCCTGGGCAGCTCGCCGCCGGGCTCAAGCCCCAGGTCGACGGGGAAGTTGGGCAGCTTCCCGTTGCACCGCCGGATGAAGTCCCGCCAGCGGCCGACGATTTCGTGGGTGCCGTCGATCCGGTCCGCGTCCGCCCGCTCGATCTCGCAGAAGTCGACGTAGCTGCCGACCGGCGACTCCTCGACCGGGCGTCCCTCGGCGGCCGCCGTGTAGAGCTCGTTGATCTCGGCGGGCATGCGCTGGATGGAGTAGGAGTCGACATTGCTGTGGTCGAACGCGATGTACAGGCTCGCGCTGTCGTCCCTGACGACCGCCGCGTAGAGGAAGTTGGGCCAGCTCAGCGCGCTCGCGGAGGCGTCGAAGCGGTCCTGGAGGTGCTGGACGAGCTGCGCAGCGTCGGGGAAGTCGCCGATGTCCTCCCGGTGGAGGAACACGTCCTCGGTGTCGAGCGTGAAACGGCGCATCTCGTCGCCGTCCCAGCGGAATCCGCTGCGCAGCGTCTCGTGCCGGAGCGTCCAGCTGCGCAGGGCGTCCTGCAGCGCGTCGAGGTCGACCCTGCCCGGGATGTCGAATGCCGTACCGACCCACGTGGGCACGAACAGGCCGTCCTCGTGCACCGATCGGGCGGTCCTGATGTGCGACTCCTGGACGTACGCCGGCGGGCGGGGGTCCTCCGGAAGGCCCGCCGCCACTGTGACGGTCGCCGGACTGAGCGCCCACTCGACGAGCTGTCCGGGCCGGACTTCGCAGCGCTGGATGTCGGTGATTCGCACGGGCGTCTCCTGTCGCAGTTGGAGCCCGAATCGGGCGGACCCGATCAAGGGAATGCCGCGACCGCGAAATGAGATACCCGGAACATGAGGTGTTCCCACTTTTGAGTGGATTGAGTGATCGGCGGATGTGCGCCAATCGGGGTGCGGAACACCCCTATTCACTGTGCCGGGCATTTCAACATACGAACAAGTCGCGCTCAAGAAACCGGAGTTCACCCCGGCCGGGGGCGAGCAGCCCCCATTCTCGTACGGGGAGAATACGCCCTCCTTCGAACGGACTTTGCGGAAGCCGGAGTTGCCGCGCGTCGAGTGGACACGGGATATCCGGCAGTGTGGAATGCCTAGTCGTTACTGCTAGTGTTCGTCCAGTCACAGTAGGCAATCTGCCTCGACATCCAGGCAATGAAGGACCGAGGGTTTCATGCGCAAGCTTCAACAGGCCATGATCGCAGCAGCAGTGGCGGCTGGCGGTCTCTCCGTCATCGGTGCCGGCGCCGGCACCGCCTACGCCCACGGCCACGGCCACGGCCACGGCGCCAAGCCGAAGGTGACCGAGCAGTACCGCCCGTACCAGGAGTGCAGCCCGCAGACGGTGGCTGACGGCGACCTCCCGATCGGCGTTCTCGGTCTCTCCGAGACGTTTGACACCACCTGCGGTCAGTTCAACAACGCCTTCACTGGGTGATCGTGGACGACGCTTTCCGCGAGCCCCTCGGGGTCACCCCCCGCAGGGGCCCGTTCACGTGTGGCCGCCCGGAGCGCGAGGCCGCTCCAGTGGCCCGCATGCGTTCGTGATGGCTCTGGAAGTTCCTTCAGCAGATCAGCCCTTCACTTCGTAGGCGAAACGGGCCGGCCCGTGGCGCGCGGCGCCCGGGTGCCCCTCACAAAGGAAACGGATCACATGCTCAGTAGGAAGAAGATCGCGGCCGTCTCGGGGCTTCTGTGCGGCCTCGCCGTGACCTGTACCGGAGTCACTCAGGCGTCTGCGGCAGCGGGCCCGGGTGCCTGCACGGTGAGCGCGTCGGGCGATGTCACCTGCGTCCAGCGGTTCGCGGGCAAGACGTCCGACGGTGAGGACTTCATCGTCCGCCGGGCCAACACCTGCACACCGCAGAAGCCCATGGAGTTGCCCGTCATCCCCCTGCTGAACAGCGGCAGCACCAAGATCGGGCCCGCGGTGACCTGTTCCCCCAACGACCCGGGGGTCGACGACAAGGACACCCCCTCGGAATTGCCCGGTGGCCTGCTGGGCTGAGGCCCGCACTTCCAAACGGCGGACGGCCGGACCGGGGCGACCCGGTCCGGCCGTCCGCTTTTGTATGCCGGTTTTTTCTCTGTCCGCGGCAGATGGGTGACTGCCGCATGCTGCCCGTGACTTGAGCCGGGGGAATCGTCGTTTTACAGGAGAGCGCCGAGTGCGCGACCGCCCCCCATCACCAACTGCCCGTCCCGCAACATCCCTTTCCCTTTTCCCTCTCCCAGTCCGCGGCCGAGCGGGCGGAAGGCTGCTTTGGCATAAGCCGACACGGTGCACAGAAGGGCCCAAGATCCCAAATGACTACGTTTCGTGTGTATATGCTCACATTAAGTAGTCGAGCCAGGGCTTCCCGCCCAGCTAGGAAAGGGTCTAATCATGCGCAAGTTTCAGCGGGCCGCGGCAGTAATTGCAGCGGTCGCGGGGCTCTCCGCCCTCGGGGCCGGCGTCAGCAGCGCCACCGACGGCTGGGGAGGCGGGGCCACCGCGGTGGCCTCCTCGCAGGCCAACGCCGTGGCCTACGGGGGCGGCGGGGGATGGGGCCCGCACGACGCCCCGCAGGCGGCCCCGTATGGCGCCCCGCAGGCGGCTCCGTACTTCGCGCCGATGAACGTCAACTTCGCGCCGCCGTCCGCGCCGCAGGCCGCCCCGATGGCTGCACCTCAGCCCGCGCCCCAGTACCTCGTGCCCCAGTACATCGTCGCGCCGCAGTACGCGCCGCAGTACGCCGCACCTCAGGCCGCGCCGCAGTACGCCCCGCAGTACGCGCCGCAGTACGCCGCCCCGTACGGCTCCAGGTAAAGAAGCCCCCGGCGCAACGACCTGAACAAAACCCTCAACGGCAAAGGCAGCCCGGACGCGCAGCAAACCCATCAGGGTGCGCGTCCGGGCTGTGCCGATATATCGATCAAAGGAACACAGCGCATGTTCAGTCGGCAGAAAATCGCAACCGTCACGGGGATCCTCGGAAGTCTCGCCGTGATCTGCGTCGGAGCCGTGCACGCGCAGGCTGACGAGAACCCGCGTGGCTGCAAGACCAACGCCGCAGGGGAAACCGTCTGCGTGCACAAGAGCGAAAGCGTCCACAGGGGCAAGCACGGCACGTTCGTCGTCAAGCAGACGCAGAGCTGCTCGACGACCACGCGGCCGCGCCTGGTGCTGCCCGAGGACGGCATGCTCAACAACGGGTCGACGCACGTCGGGCCGGTGCTGGACTGCACCAACAAGGCGCCGACGCCCAGGGGGTTCAAGCGGCCCCACATCAGGGCGCCCCACATCAGTGCGCCGCACGTCAAGGCGCTCCATGTCACGACGCCGCACTTCGATTTCTGAGGTGCAATCGGCGAGTGCCGGATCGGGGTTGTTCCCGATCCGGCATTTCCGCATTCCGGCGCTGTGAACGCCTTGGTGCCCCGGCCGAGCGGCCGGGGCACCAAGGACGGTTCTGACTTGCCGACTTACTTGCCGACGCTGTTGTTGCAGCCCATGTCCGAGCCCAGGTGGGTTTCCTGAGCGCCCGGGTTGCCCTCGCCGTTCAGCAGGTTGCCTGCAGCGCCGTTGAGGATGCCGACCTGGCCGAGGACGTCGACGTTGGCGTCGTGCGAACGGCAGGTGGTGCTCTGCATGATGTTGAAGCCACCGCCGCGATGGCCGCCTTCGCCCGAGCCGAAGCCGCCCTGATCGGCGTGGGCGGCGCCGGCGCTCAGGAGTCCGACGCTGCTGAGGGCAGCGACCAGGACGGCAGCCTTGCGAAGCTTGTGCATGACATCTCCGGTGGAGTGAAGTGGATGCGATCCGTGACAGATCGACTTCGTGCAGTTACGGAGGTTAATAAGAAATACCCGTAAAAGACTGTGCGGCGCGCCGAATTCGGGGGAATCCTCACTGTCCTGGTCGATGCCCTGGAAATGCTGCTGCCGTGACAAAAAAGGCGGCCCCGGCACCGAGTCTGGAGCTCGGTGCCGGGACCTGCTTCCCGCTCTCGGCCGTCTATGCGGCCGTCATTCGACTAGAAGGCGCTGTTGTTGCAGCCCATGCTCGAGCCGATGTGGGTGTCCTGGCCGCCGGCGTTGCCCTCGCCGTTGAGCGCGTTGCCGAGCAGGCCGTTGAGGATGCCGACCTGGCCGAGGACGTCGACGTTCAGGTCGTGCGACTTGCAGTTGGAGCTCTGCAGCACGTTGAACTTGTCGCCACCCTTGCCGCCCTTGCCCCCGTCGTCGTGAGCCTGAGCGGTGCCGGCACCGAGGAGTCCGACGGTGCTGAGGGCGGCGACCAGGACGGCAGCCTTGCGAAGCTGGTGCATGTCATCTCCGGTGGAGTGAGTGGGTGCGATCTGTAACAGATCGACTTCTTACAGTTACGGAGAATAATAGGAAATAACCGACAATCACCTAGCGACGCGCCGTGTCCTGTGATCGTGTTGCGGCAGCTCCCTGAAGTCGTCCGGCGATCCCCGTGGGCCTCTGTGGCTCCTAGTGGGCCTTGGCGAGGGCGTTCGCCTGGCTGTTGGCCTGGGTGCAGGCGACGCCCTTGGTCTCGGCGGCGGCGAGCACGGCGACCGGGAGGTTGGCGTTGAGCACGGACTGCGGGCTGCACTCCTGGGCCGGGCGGAAGAGGTTGAACTGGTCGGCGTTGCCGCCGGACTGCGCCGGGGCCGACGGCGAGCCGATGTGCGGGTTGAGCTGCGGGTTGAACTGCGGATTGACCTGCGGATTGACCTCGGCGGGCTGCGCCGGGGCCGCCTGCCGCTGGACGGGCCCGCCGGAGGTGTGGGCGGTGGCCTGGGTGGCGGTGAAGGCGCCGGCCATGGCGGGACCCGGGGGCGGAGCGCTGTTGCCGTAGGCGACAGGGGCGTCGGCGACGCTGGGGCCGACGCCGATGGCGGACAGACCGCCGGCCGCTGCTACGACGAGCGCGACGTGCTGGAACTTGCGCATGGAACCTTCGGCCCTTCATTGACCTGGCATGGAACGTACTGAAATAGCAGATGAGCCAGTGGAGTTGTGGCTGCTCTTGCTGACCTGGGCGGCTGCGGTGGGTGATGGATCATCGCTCTGTCCCCGTGGGGAACGAAGCAAGTTCGGGGCCAGTCACGGCAGTCGGGAAGCAGTCACCCATTCGCCCCCGGCGGGCCGGTAATCAGATCAATGCCAAATGGGTGACGGAATTCTGGATCCCGTGACCGCACAGAAGTAAATGTCGTTGCCAGCAGGGAGAGGGCAGCGACCATGAACCGGTGAGAGGGGCAAGGGGATCCGCTGTCGGCTCCGGCGTGAACATCAGACTGAGCGCACGCAACACAGCACTGAATACAACGGATTTCCCTGCACAGGTATTGAAGGGCCGAGGGTTCCATGCGAAAGATTCACAAGGCCGCGCTCGTCGTAGCAGCGGCCGGCGGTCTGTCCGCCATCGGCGCCGGCGTCAGCCATGCCGACTCGTACCCCGGGTACATCGGTGGCGCTCCGGCTGCTCCCTACTACCCGGCCCCGGCGCCCCAGTACTACCCGGCGCCCCAGTACGCGGCCCCGGCGCCCGCGTACTACCCGGCCCCGGCACCGCCCCCGCAGTACTACGCGCCCCCGGCCCCGGCTCCCCAGTACTACCCGGCACCCCCGCAGAGCGCACCGATGCGGGCCGTTGCCGCGTCCACCGCGGACAGCACCGCGCAGTCCGGTGGCCCGCAGTCGTACTCCCAGCCGGCGCCGCAGTACGCGCCCCCGGCGCCCGCCCCGCAGGCCGCCCCGCAGGCCGCTCCGCAGCCGAGCCAGGCCACCGCTGTCGCCTCGTCGGTGGGTGGAGCGCAGGCCGGTGCACCGGCGTCCGCCCCGCAGTCCGCTCCTCAGCAGCAGCCGCTGGTCCAGCCGCAGGTCGCCCCGCAGTCCTCGCCCGAGGTCATGCCGAAGGTCGCCCCGCAGGTCGCCATGCCCCAGGTCTTCAACCCGGAGCCGGCTCCGCATGTCGCCCCCCAGGTGAACCCGCAGTTCAACCCCCAGGTGAACCCGCTCATCGACCCGCTGGTCTCGCCCGCCGGCGCAGCACCGCAGGTGCCCGGGCTCGGTCTCGGACAGGTCGCGGCGCCTCCCGTCGGGAACCTGGGTCTGCCCCGACTCGGCTGATGGCCTCCCGGTAGTTGTCCATCGTCCCAACTCGATCTGCTGCAGATCACTTCCGCTCGATCAATGGAGAAGAAATGCGCAAGCTTCAGAAGGTCGCCATCGTGGGCGCCGCTGTCCTCGGCAGCATCGGCTCCTTCGGGGTCGGACCGGCCTTCGCACACGGCGAGCCGGGGCACGACGGCTTCGACATCACCCAGGGCATCGAGTGCCGCTCGCACGACATGAACATCGATGTTCTCGGCGACGTCGGTGCGATCAACGGCCTGCTGGGCGGCGCGCTGAACGGCGAAGGCAACCCGGGTGCCCAGGAGAGCCACCTCGGTGCGGACATGGGCTGCAACAGCAAGGCCTTCTGAGCAGCCGCGCCACACGTTTCCCGCCCAGGTCAGGAGCAATCCGGCCTGGGCTTTCGCACTTCCTGGTGAACGGCCCGGGCGAGCTCGGGGCGGGTCAGGACCTCCGTGCCGTCGACGAACTGATCCACGGAGCCGGCTGTCGGCAGTTCCCTGACCGCCGGGTCGGAGATACGGGCGATCAGCGCCTCGGTGAACCGTGCAGGCGGGCCGGACGGGGCGACCCGGTCCGTCAGTTCGAGCTGGTTGTGCAGGTCCGCGACGCTCTCGTAAGCCTGCGCAAGCGGACGAGGCGGGCGGCGGCGACCGCGGAGCCCAGTTCGTCGCCGACCCCGCCGCAGCGCGCGACGAGGGGCAGCTCCCGGGAGATACGCCGCCACTGGCAGGCCAGGACGTGGAGCCAGATGTCGTGGGGGTACCAGCGCAGCGCGTGCCGTATCGGGGTGAGTTCGCGCAGGCCGTCATGGAAGACGGCGCCCGCGGTGACCTCGGCGAGGAGCTGGGTGGGGTGGCGAGCCAGTCGGCGGGGGTGAGGTCCGGGGCGGGCGTGAAGCCGAGCTCGGTGGTGAACCAGGCCGCGATGTGGGTGACTTCGACCGTGGCGGACGGGGTGGCCGTGGAAGGTCTTCGGCAGGTGCGCGGCGAGGATGTGTCTGACGCGGCCCGCATGGCGGGAGACGTCCCGGCGGTGGAGGAAGAGCTGGAGGCGCGGGCCCCGGGCGTGGCCGGCCGGGCGCGGGGTGTCGAAGCCGAGTACTTCGGAGCCGCTGCCCAGCCGGGCGGCCGAGTGGGGGATGCCGGGGACGAACGGTGGCATATTCGTAGTGCTCATGCCAGGAAGCCGTGCCCATTCGGTGAGGGGTCATGCGGGGTGCCTTCACACCTTCACGACGTCATCCGCTTCGTGACGTTTTCGCCTTCACACAGTCAGTTGGCCTGTCCAGCCAGGTCCTTGAGCGGGCCGTCCGTCAGTCGGTACACCGTCCACTCGTCCTGCGGGCGGGCGCCGAGGGACTCGTAGAAGCCGATGGCCGGGGTGTTCCAGTTCAGGACGGACCATTCGAGGCGCTCGTAGCCGCGCTCCGTGCAGATGCGGGCCAGTTCGGTGAGGAGCGCCTTGCCGTGGCCGGCGCCTCGGGCGGTGGGGCGGACGTAGAGGTCCTCCAGGTAGATGCCGTGGACGCCGCGCCAGGTGGAGAAGTTCAGGAACCAGAGGGCGAAGCCGACGGGGGTCCCGGTGGTGTCGTCGGTCGCGATGTGGGCGTAGGCGGCGGGGCGGTCGCCGAAGAGGGCCTCGTGGAGTTGGGGCTCGGTGGCCCTTGCCTCGTGCGGGGCCTTTTCGTAGGCGGCCAGTTCCTGGATCAGGGTGTGGATGACGGGGATGTCGGCGGGGGTTGCTGTGCGGATCACTCCCGTGAGGTTACGCTCCGCTGGGGGCGCCGAGTGGGGTTGGTTTTTGTCTGCGGCTGCGTCGTGGCTGGTCGCGCAGTTCCTCGCGCCCCCCGCTCAGCGCAGACGCCTGGCGATTTCCAGGTCGCGGAGTTCTGGGGCGCGGCCGTCCTCCACGTCCCAGAGGGTGTTCTGGAGGAGTCTGCCCAGGGTCCAGGCGCGGGCGCGTGCGCGGTCCAGGCCGAGTACGTCCGTCATCGCGTCGAAGCGCCAGTGGATTTCTGTGGGGTCGAAGCGGTTGGCGAGAGCCGGCCAGAGGTCGAAGGCCGGGTCGCCCGACAGGGGTTTGGGGTCGATGGCCAGCCAGGGGGCGCGGGCGGAGGCGAGGACGTTCTCGTCGTGCAGGTCCCAGTGGAGGAGGCGGTCGCCCGGTTCGTTCACAACCTCTCGTACGGCGGCCGCGCAGTCCGCGATCTGGCTGCGGGTTTCGGGGTCCGGGATGCGCTTCAACGCCCAAGGGGTCCGGTCCAGCATGGCCTGGGCGATGTCGCCGAGGCGGCGCATGCCTTCCGGGGCCGGGGCGGCGGTCAGGTGGGCGAGCAGGCGGGCGATGACCAGGACGGCCTCGCGGGTGTCGGGGAGCCGGGAGAGCATACGGGTGTGGTCGAGGCGTTCCAGGAGCATGGTGTGGGTCGTCTCGTCGTGGGCGAGGAGGCGGACCGCGCCGTCGCCGTCCCACAGGCGCAGGGCCACGGGCTCGCCCTCGCTCTCCTCGTCCAGCAGTTGCAGCTTCAGCACGGCCGGGGTGCCGTCGGAGCGCAGCACCGGGAGGACGAGGGCGGTGACTCCGTGCATGGGGCGGCCGTCGAGCCGTAGCTCCCAGCGATCGAGGAACTCCTGCGCCAGGTGGGGCAGGCCTGCGATGAAGGCCCGTCCCGCCTCGCCGTTGAACTTCTCCTGTGCCGCCGCCAGCTCGCCCGGAATGTCGATCACCCTTGCGACCATACTTACGTGCGTGAATCGCCTCATGCGAATTGACCGGGGGCTCGGGCAGCGGGTGTGGGCCTACGTCTGCAGCGCACCGGGCACGTATCTCTGGCTGGCGATCCTGTTCGTCACCACCGTCGCGCTGCACCACATGTCGCCGCACTTCGAGCAGGAGTTCCTGCGGCAGCGGTCCACGAACATCCATGAGCTGTCGAACGACCCGGGGCGAGTGCTCCTGCAGAGTGCGATGTGGATCGACGGGGGTGACTGGTTTCCGTATGAGTTCCTCTACACCGCCTTCCAGTACACCGTCTTCCATGCGCAGGCCGAGCGGTGGCTGGGGACACTGCGGTGGCTGATGGTGTGCGTGGCCGCGCATGTGCTCGCGACGCTGATCAGCGAGGGCGCGTTGCTGAAGGCGGTGCGGGACGGGATGGTGTCGCACTCGGTCGTCTACTCCCTGGATTTCGGGGTGAGTTACGCGTTGGCCGGGGTGGTGGGGGTGCTGACGTACCGGATCGCGGCGCCCTGGCGGTATCTGTATCTGGCGGGCGTGTTCTTCGTGTACGGGGCTCCGCTCGCGGACTCGCCGACCTTCACCGACTTCGGGCATTTTGTGTCGGTGCTGATCGGGCTCGCGTGTTATCCGCTGGTCAGGGGGCGGGGGAAGGCCTGGAATCCGAGGGAGACAGTTTCCGCCCTGAGGGGTTAGCTTTCCGGCCATGAGCAGCTCGGTGAGCAGTGTCGTGAACGGCGGTATCTCCTACTGGTACGCGGACGACGGTTTCCCTGCGGTGCGGGAGCCGCTCGGCGGTGACGCGTCCGCCGACGTCGTGATCGTCGGGGGCGGGTACACGGGGCTGTGGACCGCGTACTACCTGAAGAAGGCGGCGCCCTTCCTCCGTATCACCGTCCTGGAGCAGAAGTTCTGCGGGTACGGGGCCTCGGGGCGCAACGGCGGCTGGCTGTACAACGGGATCGCCGGGCGCGACCGGTACGCGAAGCTGCACGGGCGCGAGGCCGCCGTACGGCTGCAGAAGGCCATGAACGAGACCGTGGACGAGGTCGTCCGGGTGGCGCAAGAGGAAGCCGTCGAGGCCGATGTCCACAAGGGCGGGGTGCTCGAAGTCGCCACCACATCCGCCCAGTTGGCGCGGCTCAAGGCCTTTCACGAGCTCGAGCTGTCGTACGGGGAGAAGGACCGTGAGCTGTACGGGGCCGGGGAGACCGCCGAGCGGATCCGGGTCGCGGACGCGGTCGGGTCGACGTGGACCCCGCACGGGGCGCGGCTGCACCCGGTGAAGCTGGTGAAGGGGCTGGCGGCCGCCGTCGAGGCGCTCGGGGTGACGATTCACGAGCTGACGCCCGTGGCGGAGATCCGGCCGAAGCATGCCGTGACGCCGTACGGGACGGTCCGGGCGCCCTACGTCCTGCGCTGCACGGAGGGGTTCACCGCGAGTCTGAAGGGGCAGCGGCGCACCTGGCTGCCCATGAACTCCTCGATGATCGCGACCGAGCCGCTCACCGACGCGCAGTGGGAGTCGGTGGGGTGGGACGGGCTGGAGACGCTCGGGGACATGGCGCACGCGTACATGTACGCGCAGCGGACCGCCGACGGGCGGATCGCGCTCGGCGGGCGCGGAGTGCCGTACCGCTTCGGGTCGAAGACCGACAACGACGGGCGGACGCAGGCGGAGACGGTCGAGGCGCTGCGGGAGATCCTGGTGCGGTTCTTCCCCTCACTGGCGGGGGTGGGGATCGAACATGCCTGGTCGGGGGTGCTCGGGGTGCCCCGGGACTGGTGCGCGACGGTGACCCTGGACCGGTCGACGGGGCTCGGCTGGGCCGGCGGCTATGTGGGGTCGGGGGTGGCCACCACGAATCTCGCGGCGCGCACGCTCAGGGATCTGGTGCAGTTCGACTCGGGGCAGGGCGGCCGGACCGAGCTGACCGATCTGCCGTGGGTGGGGCACAAGGTGCGCAAGTGGGAGCCGGAGCCGTTGCGGTGGCTCGGGGTGCAGGGGATGTACGCCACCTACCGGGCCGCGGACCGGCGGGAACGCGCCACATACAGCGCGGAGTCGTCGAAGCTGGCGCAGTTCGCCGATCGGGTGGCGGGGCGGCACTGAGGATTTTTTACCCTTTGATTGCGTTCACAGGAATCTCTCATCGCAGCATTCCCGCCAATGCTGTTGGCCAGCTCGTGTCATGTACGCCACTGCTCCCAGGGGAGGGCACTTCATGGCGGCCAACGGCTGGCGAAGAAGACGGATGTGGGCGGTGCTTGCCACCACTGCCGCGCTGGGCCTGACAGTCACTCAGGCTCAGGCGGCGAACGGTGGCAAAGACCCCTTCGGTGTGCGGGAACTTCACAGACAGGCCCTTCTGCATCAGCAGCAGACGGGCCTGTCGGCTTTTGCGCAGGCCGGGGACGACGATGACGGGGGAGAGGCACAGGAGGAGGCCGAGCAGGCGGACCAGTACGCCGAGGCGCGCACCTCGCCGGGGATCGTGGCGCCGGGCGCGTACGGGGCGGCGTACGACGATCTGGTGGATCTGCCGCACACCAAGGGGAGCTGGAGCGATCTGACGCGGCTGCCCTACGACTCCGACGACCCGCGGTACCGGGACATCAACTCCAACTCCAGCGGCGGGGCCGGGAAGGTGACCGGCCGGGTGACCGGGCTCGCGGCCGACCGGCACGGGTATGTGTACGCCGGTTCCGCCAACGGCGGGGTCTTCCGGTCGCGTACCGGTGGCGGTCACTGGACGAACATCTCCGACGGGCTGCCCGCGCTGTCGACGGGCGATCTGCAGCTCGACGGCCGGGGGCGGCTCTGGTACGCCACGGGTGAGGCCAACACCAGCGCGACCTCCTTCCTGGGGACGGGCGTGTACGTCCTCGCCGATCCGCGCAAGGGCAGCTTCAGCCCGAGCGACCGGGTCGGCGGCGACGAACTGGAGTCGACGTCCATCAACGCCCTGCGCTTCGCCGGCGACAAGGTGTGGGCCGCGACCACCGAAGGTGTGTGGAGCCACTCCACGAAGACGCTGAAGGGCCACTGGAAGCTGGAGTTCGCGCCCAACCCGGACTATCTGCCGGGTGGTTCGAAGGCGAGCGACCCGTCTGCCGCGTACAAGAACATCACCAGCGACATCGCGATCGACCCGAAGGACCCGGGCAAGGTCGTGCTGGCCGTCGGCTGGCGCGGCGGGGACACCTACAACGGCTTCTACGCCAGGTCCGGCGGCAGCTGGCAGCGGCTGACCGGTCTCGGTGACCTGCCGGGCAACGCCGAGGACGTCGGCAATGTGACCTTCGCACGCAGCGCGGACGGATCGCGGTACTACGCCATCGATCAGTCGCCCGAGCAGACCGCGGAGAACCCGGACAGCGGTCTTGAGGGCATCTTCGTCTCCAAGTCCGGTTCGCCGACCGGCCCCTGGACGAAGATCGCCGACTACAAGCAGCTGCGGGACTCCGGCTCCGCGCTCACCGGTGCCGGATACCAGCCCGGCATCCAGTCCTGGTACGACCAGTTCCTCACGGTCGATCCGAAGAACCCGGACCATGTGTACGCCGGTCTGGAGGAGGTCTTCGAGACCAAGGACGGCGGCAAGTCGTGGTCCGTGCCGGGGCCGTACTGGAACTTCGGTTTCCCCTGCTGGTCCATCGACCCGAGCAAGCAGACCGGTGACTGCCACCAGACCGTCCACGCCGACCAGCACTCCGTGGCGATCGGCAGCAACGGGGGAGCGCCGTACGTGATCGTCGGCGACGACGGCGGCACCTTCCGCCGGCCGCTGAACGGCAGCGCGGACGCCTCCGGCCACGCGACCGACTGGACCTCCCTGAACGACGGCACGATGGACGTCCTGCAGTACTACTCGGTGGGTGTCGGCGTCGACCCGTCCAAGCGGGGGCTCGCCATCACCGGTGGGCTGCAGGACAACGGCCAGTCCCAACTGCGGCCCGGCGACCGTGCGATGGGCTCCAACTTCGGCGGTGACGGTGGCGACACGATCACCGACCCGGCGAACGGGTGCAACATCGCCCAGGAGTACGTCTACCTCGCTGTGTCCGTCACCAACAACTGCGCGGTGAACGACGGAAGCTGGGTCACCGACCCGTCGAAGGCGACGACGTACTCCGTCGCTCCGCCCGACAACGCGACCGGTGAGGCACGCTTCATCGCCCCGCTGAACGCCGACATCAAGGACCCGAAGGTCTGGGTCGCGGGCGGCCGGCATGTGTGGATCAACACCAAGGGGTACGCGATCCGCAGCGGGAGCGAGTGGGTCGGTGCATACGACCTGGGTGCGGGGCACACGGCCACGGCGGTGGCCTCCTCCGGCGGCAAGGTCTACGCGGCCTGGTGCGGGCCCTGCAACAACCAGGGCTTCACGCGCGGCATCGCGGTCGGCAACGCCGACGGCACGGGCTGGCACCAGCTGAGCCTGCCGGTCGACGGGACCGTCCCGAACCGCTACCTCTCCGGCCTGACGATCGACCCGGCCGACTCCGACCATGTCCTGCTCGCCGTCAACGGCTTCTCGCGGAAGTGGACGGAGGGTCCGGGCGCGGGTGTCGGGCACCTCTTCGAGACCCGGGACGGCGGGGTCACCTGGAAGGACGCCTCCGGGAACCTGCCCGACGTACCGGCCAACTCGGTGGCCCTGCTGAAGGGCGGCACGATCGCGCTGGGCACGGATCTCGGGGTGCTCGTGCGGTTGCCTGGCTCGGCGAGCTGGAAGGTTGCCGGGGGTAATTTGCCGACCACGGCTGTGCTGCAGCTGCGGGTTGGACCGGACGGGCGGTTGTATGCGGCCACGCATGGGCGGGGGATCTGGGCTATCGACGTGCGTCGGTTGCGTTAGCGAGATATGCGGCTCCGCCGCGGGGGTGCGATTACTCGTCGGTCTGCGGCTGCGTCGTGGCTTGTCGCGCAGTTCCCCGCGCCCCTGACGGGGCGCTGCTGCACCGGCGGCTGAAAGCTGAACCAGCGGTTGAAAGGGGAGGGGCCCGCGGTCCGTGCGGCCCCTCCCCGCTTTTGTGGGCGGTCCTACGCCACCGGCTCCGGTACGACTTCCTGGGCGGTCGCCCCGTGCTTCGGGGCCTTCGCCGTCACCATCAAGCCCGCGACCAGGCCGGCCAGCAGCATGATCCCGGCGGCCCACCAGATGGCGACCGTGTAGCCGTGGACGACGCCCTGCTTGGCGATCAGGGCCTTCTGGGCGGGGTTGTGGAGGTGGGCGGCGATGTAGGCCGTGCTGCTGGTGGTGGCGATCGTGTTCAGCAGGGCCGTACCGATGGAACCGCCCACCTGCTGCGAGGTGTTGACGGTCGCCGAGGTCACACCGGAGTCGTGCGGGGCGACGCCCGCGGTCGCGGTGGCGAAGACCGGCATGAAGGTCAGACCCATGCCGAGGCCCATCAGGATCAGCCCGGGCATGACCTCGGTCGCGTACGACGAGTGGGTGGTCATCCGGGTCAGGAGCATCATGCCGCCGGATGCGAGGACCATGCCCGGGACCATCAGCATGCGCGGCGCCACGTGCTGCAGCAGCCGGGCGGAGATCTGCGTGGAGCCGGTGATGATCGCGGCGGTCAGCGGCAGATAGGCCAGGCCGGTCTTCACCGGCGAGTAGTCGAGCACCACCTGCAGGTAGTACGTCATGAACAGGAAGAGCCCGAACATGCCGATGACGGCGAGCATCATGGTCAGGAAGCAGCCCGCACGGTTGCGGTCCTTGACGATGTGGAGCGGGAGCAGGGGCATCGGGGCCCGGTTCTGCCACCAGACGAAGGCGACGAGGAGTACGACACCGCCCGCGAACAGCGCCAGCACCAGGGGGTCGGTCCAGCCCCGCGGCTCGGCCTCGCTGAAGCCGTAGACGATCGCCACCAGTCCGCCGCAGCCCAGCACCGCACCCGGAACGTCGAGGCGGGCGCCCTTGTGGCCCGGGCGGTCGTGGAGCAGCGCGAAAGCGCCGAAGACGGCGATGATCGCGATGGGCACGTTGACGTACAGGCACCAGCGCCAGTTCAGGTACTCGGTGAGCAGGCCGCCGACGATGAACCCGATCGCCGATCCGCTGCCGGCCAGGGCGCCGTAGATGCCGAAGGCCTTTCCGCGCTCCTTCGGGTCGGTGAAGGTCGTGGTGAGGAGGGACAGCGCGGAGGGCGCGAGGACGGCGGCGAAGACTCCCTGCAGCGCGCGGGCGCCGAAGAGCATGCCGGAGCCGGTGGCGGCGCCGCCGAGCGCGGAGGCGGCGGCGAAGCCGATCAGCCCGAAGATGAACGTCCGCTTGCGCCCCACCAGGTCCGCGATACGGCCGCCGAGCAGGAGCAGTCCGCCGAAGGCCAGCGTGTAGGCGGTGATCACCCACTGGCGGTTGCCGTCGGACATGCCCAGGTCGCGCTGTGCGGACGGGAGCGCGATGTTCACGATGGTCGCGTCGAGGACGACCATGAGCTGCGCGAGCGCGATGATCACCAGGCCCCACCAGCGGCGGGGGTCGGCGTCCACGGGCGGAGTGGGCTCGCCTGTACGGGTGACGCTCACTCGGCCAGAAGACCATGAATCGGTACGTATCGCATCTGCGGATGCCTTGTGCCTGGTCATGGCTCCAGTACCACCTTTCCGGTTGTCCTGCGCGTCTCGAGAGCCCGGTGCGCGGCCGCCGCCTCGGCGAGCGGGAAGCGCTGCACGGCGGGGGTGAGCCTGCCTGCGGCCGCTTCGGCGAGGGCGCGCAGTTCCAGGGTCCGTACGGGGTTGGGGCCGCCGGCCTTCCGCATCATCACGGGGCCCAGGACCCGTTCGGAGACGCCGTCCACGAGATAGGGCTCGCCGCCGCGGATGCCCGCGGCCGACCAGCCGAAGACGAGGTGTCTGCCGCCGGGTCCGAGGAGCTGTGTGCTGTGGCGTGCGACCTCGCCGCCCACGCCGTCGAAGACGACGGTGGCGGGACGTCCGGCCAGATGGGCGCGGACCTTGTCCGGCCATCCCGGTTCCTTGTAGTCGACGGCGAGGTCGGCGCCGTTGGCCGCCACGCGTGCCGTCTTCTCCGGGCCGCCCGCCAGGCCGACGACGGTGGCGCCGGCGTTCTTCGCATACTGCACGAGGAGGGTGCCGATGCCGCCCGCCGCGGCCGGGATCACGGCCACGGCGCCCGGACCGAGCTCGGCGAACTGCAGGATTCCCATTGCCGTACGACCCGTCCCGATCATGGCGACGGCCGCGGCGAAGTCCAGGTTCGCGGGGATCTCGTGCACGCCGTCGACGTCGGTGACGGCCAGCTCGGCGTAGCCTCCGGGGGCGAATCCGAGGTGGGCGACCACGCGCCTGCCGAGCCAGAGCGTGGCGACGCCCTCGCCCAGAGACTCGACGACCCCGGCGACCTCGCGGCCGGGGATGGTCGGCAGGGCGGGCGGCTCGGGCAGCGGACCCTGCTCGCCCTCCCGGAGGGCGGTGTCGAGCAGGTGTACTCCGGCCGCCGCTACGGCGACACGGACCTGGCCCGGGCCCGGCAGCGGGTCCGCCACCTCCTCGTGGACGAGGTTCTCGGCCGGACCGAAGGCATGGAGCCGGATGGCGTGCATGGTGAAATCCCCCATTGGTATCGATTGCTTCGACATCGATTGCTTGTCAGGAACCCCAGCCTTCAACCTCAAGCATGCTTGAGGTCAAGGGGGCCGGTGGCCCGACGGCCGAGCGCCAGCGACACCGCGGCCAGGGCGCTGTTGAAGGAGACCTCCGAGAGGACGCCGGGGGCCGCGACCTGGTCGCCGGCCAGATACACGCCGTCGCCGCGGTCGATGGCGGGGCGGTCGCGCCAGCTGGTGCCCGGCAGGTCGACGGCGCCCGTACGGCCGTTCGCGACAGCCTCGCGCCGCCAGGTGACGCGTCCGCGCCAGCCCTCGAAAGCCAGGTCGAGGAGTTCCTCGGCACGGGCGACACCGTCGGCCTTCGTCTCGTGCGGCGCGATGGGGAGCTGGCACTGGATGAGCTGCTCGCCGGCCGGGGCGAGCGAGCGGTCCTGCGCCGTGAACCTCTCCAGCCACCCCGGGGAGTCGAGGTCGCACACGGCGAAGGCGTCCCCGCGCCGGGTCCGCACCGCGAGATCGACGAGTGTCGTACGGCCGCTCGTCCACGTCAGGGAGTCGTCCCCCAGCAGCCTGCGGGCGGCGTCGAGGGAGGTGGCGACGACGACGGGGCCGCCGGTCGCCGGAAGGGCGTCGAGGGTGTCGACGCGGGACAGGGTCTCCATCCGCACGCCCAGGTTCCACGCCCGGGCGGCCATCCGGTCGATGACGTTCGCCCAGCCGCCGCGCGGATAGTGCGCCTCCGGCGGGAGTTTGGTGGCACGGCGCAGCCGCTCCTGCACGAACGCGGCGGACAGAGCGCCGGGGTCGTGATGGAAGACGGCTACGGCGGAGTAGGAGGCGGCGGCGCGGGCGGCCTCCTCGCCCGCGATGCCGGTGGCCCAGGTCATGAAGTCGACGTCGACCGGCGCCTGTTGGAGGCCGGGGCGCAGCAGCTTGAGCATCGCGAAGGGCGGTGTGCGGCGCAGGCCGCCCTGGTGGCGGAGCCGTAGCCGGGCCGCCTCCAGGGGCGGGATCGGGGCGAGCGGTCCGATCAGGTTCCGCTGCTTCAGCCAGGTCCAGTGCGGGCCGCCGTTGTAGAGGGCGTGCGGTCCGTCGTTCGTCCGGTACGGGCCCTCGGCGGTCCGGGCTCGCCCGCCGAGGGTGTGGTGGGCTTCGAAAACGGTCACCTTGGCGCCGGCCTCGGCAGCGGTGACGGCCGCGGTCAGTCCGGCGAGTCCGCCGCCGATGACGGTGATGCGGTGCATGGGTCGGGCTCTCCCTCGTGTCGGGTCCGCCTTTCTGTGCATACGACGCATTGGGCCCCCGGAATGTGACATGAGCTGCGTTCTGCCTGGTCAGAGTGGTTGTCAGTGGCGGAGTGCACCATGGGGGCATGGCGAGGAGAGAGGCGGGCGGGATGGGCGGTTCCAGCGGTACGGCGGTGAAGGGGGCACGGCGGCCGGAGGTGCGGCTGCCTGCACTGGAGCCGTTCGGCGGCGGGGAGTTGGAGCCGGACGGGGACTACGACGGGCTGGAGTTCCGGGAGGCGGATCTCGCGGGGCAGGACGGCGGGGGCGCCCGCTTCATGGACTGCGCACTGACGGGGTGCGCGGTGGACGAGACGAGCCTGCAGCACGCCCGGATCCTGGACTCGGTCCTGACGGGGCTGCGCGGGGTCGGCACGAACCTCGCCGAGGCGACCTTGCGGGACGTCGAGGTGGTCGACGCCCGCCTCGGCGGGGTGCAGTTGCACGGGGCGGTCCTGGAGCGGGTGGTGGTCCGCGGCGGCAAGATCGACTACCTCAA
Source organism: Streptomyces sp. NRRL S-646 (assembly GCF_000720765.1). Taxonomy (GTDB): domain Bacteria; phylum Actinomycetota; class Actinomycetes; order Streptomycetales; family Streptomycetaceae; genus Streptomyces. Next base: position 346,045 of record NZ_JODC01000011.1, on the reverse strand, counting down.
CCTGCGCGCGGCCAGACTCAAGGACGTCGTCTTCGAGAGCTGCGTGCTGGTGGAGCCGGACTTCGGGGGCGCCCGGCTCGAGCGCGTGGAGTTCGTGGACTGCGTCCTGAAGGAGGCGGACCTCACCGCGGTGGCCCTGAAGGACGTCGACCTGAGAGCGGCGGCCGAGCTCGGCATCGCGCGGGGGGTGGACCGGCTGGCGGGGGCTGTGATCAGTCCGAGTCAGCTGATGGATCTGGCGCCGGTGTTGGCGGCGGAGATGGGGATTCGGGTGGAGGGCTGAGGGGGACTTCTCGGTGCCGGGCGGAGATTGGTCTTTTCAGCCTGTCGTGGGGGTCCCCCCGCTCGAGCGAAGCCGAGAGTGGGGGAGTTTGAGGACGAGGCCGTTCAGGCCGAAGCGGGGGTCTGGGGGCGGCAGCCCCCAGGAGGGTCGCGCCAACTCACGGGAGCCTGGGAAAACGGGCCTGCAATGTCCAGATCGCCGGGTTCTCCGCAAGGTCCTCATGAAGGTCGACCAGGTCGGCAATCAGATCGTGCAGAAAGTCCCGCGCCTCACGCCGCAGCTCACTGTGGGAGAAGCTGAGCGGCGGTTCCTCCGCCGGCATCCAGTCGGCCTCCACATCCACCCATCCGAAGCGCCGCTCGAAGAGCATGCGGTCGGTCGACTCGGTGAAGTCGAGTTCGGCGTGCTGGGGCCGGGACGCGCGGGACCCCGCCGGGTCGCGGTCGATGCGTTCCACGATGTCGCACAGCGCCCACGCGAAGTCGAGCACCGGCACCCATCCCCAGGCTGTGGACAGTTCCCGGTCCGCCTTGGTGTCGGCGAGGTAGACATCGCCGCAGAACAGGTCGTGCCGCAGCGCATGGACGTCCGCGCGGCGGTAGTCCGTCTGCGGGGGGTCCGGGAAACGGTTGGAGAGGGCGTAGCCGATGTCGAGCACGTACGAGATGGTGTCACGCCGCCATAGGATCACCGGCGTGCCCAGACCCGTACCCGTCGCCCCCGCAGCCCGCCGCGCCCCCATGGTCCGCCGGGCCCCCGCAGTTCTCTGCGCCCTCGCCGTTCTCCTGGCGCCGGCTCTGAGCGCGTGCGGCGGCGGTGTCCACGGCACGCCGGGCGGCTCCGGCCTCCGTGACCCGTACTTCCCGAAGGCGGGCAACGGCGGATACGACGTCAGCCACTACGACCTGAAGCTGGCCTACGACCCCGCCGGCGGGCACCGCCTCACCGGCACCGCGACCATCACCGCCCGCGCCACCCAGGACCTCTCCGCCTTCGACCTCGACCTCAAGGGGCTGCACGTCGACGAGGTCACCGTGGAGGGCAGACGCGCCCGCTGGAACCGCACCGGGCAGGAGCTCACCGTCCGCCCGCACGACGACCTCCGCGACGAGGAGACCTTCCGCGTCACCGTCCGCTACTCCGGCAGCCCGGTGACCATCACCGACCCCGACGAGTCCGAGGAGGGCTGGCTGCGCACCGCCGACGGCGCGCTCGCGCTCGGCGAACCCATCGGCTCCATGGCGTGGTTCCCCGGCAACGACCACCCCTCCGACAAGGCGTCGTACAACATCGACATCACGGTGCCGAAGGGCCTGCAGGCCGTCTCCAACGGGGAGCTGACGGGCGAGACCAGCAGCAGAGGCCGTACGACCTTCACCTGGCACACCGCCGAACCGATGGCCACCTACCTCGCCACCCTCGCCATCGGCCACTACGACATCAGCCGCTACACCATCGGCAGCAGGCACCTGCCCGTGTACGTCGCCGTCGACCCGACCCAGGCGAAGGCGAGCCGGAAGGTGCTCGCGAAGCTCCCCGAGATCATCGAGTGGGAGGAGTACAACTTCGGGCCGTACCCCTTCTCCTCCACCGGAGCGATCGTCGACCGCCCGGACGACGCCGGATACGCCCTGGAGACCCAGAACCGGCCCGTCTTCCCCGGCGCCCCCGACACCGGGACCCTCGTCCACGAACTCGCCCACCAGTGGTACGGCGACTCCGTCACGCCGAAGAGCTGGCGGGACATGTGGCTCAACGAGGGCTTCGCCACGTACGCGGAGTGGCTGTGGGACGAGGACCACGGCGGAGACACCTGCCAGCAGACCTTCGAATCCCGCTACAAGGACGGCGACAAGGAGATCTGGGCGTACCCGCCGGCCGAGCCGAGCAGCGCCGCGCACATCTCCGACAGCCCCGTCTACGAGCGCGGCGCGATGGTCCTGCACAAGATCCGGCAGGCCGTCGGCGACGACACCTTCTACGACATCATCCAGGGCTGGGCAGCCACCCACCGCCACGGAAATGCGGACACCGACGACTTCACGGCGTACGTCGAGAAGAAGGCACCGGACAAGGACTTCAAGGAGATCTGGAAGGACTGGCTTTACGGGGAAGGGAAGCCGGACCACCCCTGAGGAGGCCATGAGAGAAGGCCACGAGAGGGATGATCCGGCCGGTCGAGTCCCCGTAACGGGACGTCAGTTGACGTTGACGGCCTTCCAGGCTGCCGCCACCGCGTTGTACTCCGCGCTGCCCGCGCCGTACAGGTCGCTCGCCGCCTGGAGGGTGGCGGTGCGGGCGCCCGCGTAGTTGGTCGAGGAGGTGAAGTACGTGCTCAGGGCCTTGTACCAGATCTGGTCGGCCTTGGCGCGGCCGATGCCGGTGACCGTCGAGCCGTCGTACGTCGGGGAGTTGTAGGAGACCCCGTTGATGGTCTTCGCGCCGCTGCCCTCGCTCAGCAGGTAGAAGAAGTGGTTCGCGACGCCCGAGGAGTTGTGGACGTCGAGGCGGCCGACGTTGCGCGACCAGTAGTCCGCCGAGCTGCCGTCCTTGCTGGGCTTGTCCATGTAGCGCAGCGGGGTGCCGTTGCCGTTGATGTCGATCTTCTCGCCGATGAGGTAGTCACCGGGGTCGGAGGAGTTGTTCGCGAAGAACTCCACCGAGGTGCCGAAGATGTCGGAGGTGGCTTCGTTGAGCCCGCCGGACTCCCGGCTGTACTTCAGGCCCGCTGTGGCGGCGGTCAGCCCGTGGCTCATCTCGTGTCCGGCGACGTCGAGCGAGGTCAGCGGCTTGACGTTGCCCTGCCCGTCGCCGTACGTCATGCAGAAGCAGCTGTCGTCCCAGAAGGCGTTGACGTATGCGTTGCCGTAGTGGACCCGGGAGTAGGCGGCCTTGCCGTCGCCCGCGATGCCGTTGCGGTTGAACGCGGATTTGTAGAAGTCCCAGGTCACGGCGGCGCCGTAGGCCGCGTCGACGCCGGCGGTCTGGCGGTTGGCCGGGGTGCCGTCGCCCCAGGTGTCGTCGGCGTCGTGGAAGAGGGTGCCGGTGCCGGACGTACCGCCGTTCAGGTCGTACGTCTTGTGGCCGCCGCGGCCGCCGTCGATCAGGTCGTAGCCGCCGGAGCCGGAGGCCGTGGTGCCGAGGGCGACCGTGCCGCTGTACTCGCTGGTGCCCGTGCCGGTGTCGACGGCCTGGTACTCGTAGATCTTCTTGCCGGTGGTGGCGTCCGTGATGACGTGCAGCTCGCTCGGCGTACCGTCGTCCTGCAGCCCCTTGACGACGGACTCGTAGGCGAGGACGGGCTTGGCTCCGGCCGCCCAGACGACCTTGCGGGCGGTGGCCGTCGAGGAGTGCGTGCCCGCGAGAGCCGTCTTCCTCGCGGCGGCTGCGGAGACGGCGGCGTCCGTGGAAGCCACGGATATTCGAGCCTTGGCCGCCCGGCTGACGCCCTTGAGGGCGCCGCTCTTCGTCACATGGGTGACCAGGTCGCCGCCGAGGACGGGCAGACCGGCGTAGGTGCGCTGGTAGCGGGTGTGGACGGTGCCGTCGGCGTCCTTCACGACGTCCTGCACGACGAGCTTTTCCTGGGCGCCGAGCCCGAGCTTCCGGGCCGTGGAACCGGTCGCCTCCTGGGCGGACTTGATGGCGGCGGCGCGAGCCGAGGCGCTGAGGGGAAGGGCGTTGGCGCCGCTGTCGTGGGCGGGGGCCGCGGTGGCGGCGCCGTTCTGCAGGGCGAGTACGACCATCGCTGCTGAGCCGATCAGGGCGGCGGTGCGGAGTGCGCTCTTGCGGGAGGTGCGGGAGGTGCGGGTGGCGCGGGTCTGCTGTCTCACTCGGTCTCCTTCGGGCCGGCCTCATGGTGGAGGCACAGACGTGACATAGACGTGGCACAGGTGGGGCACAGAGTTGCGGCGAGCGAGGAGAGGGTGACACCCGAAACGGCCTGTTTGACAGGCCGCCGTCAAGACTTTACGTGTTTGTATCCGAAAGCCGTTGCTGGGGATCCGCTATCCGGACGGGCGGGGTCGGGTCAACTCCTTGCTACGTAAGCGCAGTTGGCGGTTGATCCGTCACACCCGAGGTGGACGAGTGCACGAACCTCGGACGGTGCGGCGCGTTCTGCGAAGATTTCCCGGCAGCCACACCACGATCCGGGGGACGGAAGACGATGACGACACCACCGCAGCCGCCGTACGGCAGTCAGCCCCAGTACGGTCAGCAGCCACCGCCCCCGCCACCGCACCCACCTGCCACGGCTCCGGCCGGCTTCGGCCCGCCGCCGCCGCAGTACGCCGCCCCGGGTCCGGGCGCAGGCGCGTATGCCCCGACCGCGGCCCAACCGCCCGCCGAGGGGCCCGAGTTCATGGCGGTCGACGTCCACAACTCGATCGTGGTCGACATCGCGGGCGTCGCCTTCGAGGATCATGGTGCGGCCATCGAGTTCTCCTGGCAGGAGATCGGCAGCATCCACTACAAGGCGAGCCCGAACGGCAAGGCGCTGATGGTGGCGGTGGTGCTGCCGAGCGGCCAGTTCTACGAGTGCGTGGTCCAGGCGAAGCCGAGGGCACAGCTGGGGGAGTGGTTTGCGCAGTTGGCGGCGGTGCTGGGTTACTACCGGCCGATGGGCTGGTAGCGCCCCGCCGTATGCACCTCCTGCGCTCGCACGTGCCCGTCGGGCCTGGGTGCTTTGTCTCTACCAGGCATGCCAGAGCTCACCGTGACGGTGGCGGACCGGAGGGATGTCTACGTCGTCAAGGTCGTGGCCGGCGTGGTGCAGTCCGCGGATCCGTTGGGCTTCGAGCCGACCCTGGAGCCGGGCCCGACCTTCAGCCGTAGCGATCTCGGCGGAGAATGAGCCTGTCCTGCAGTAGAGCACCATCGGCTGCCAGGAGGTGATCCGGCGCAGCGTCTTCGTTGGAACGGGGCGACGGCCTTCGCGGGCAGCCTGGGCCAATTCGGCGCGTGTGTAGCGCAGGTCGTACAGGGACATGGACTCCGATGCGCCGTCTCGGACGCGGAGTCGCCAGGGAATTGTGCGAACAGTCCTGGACATCGAGAGCCTCCGTAGGGCCCTCTGGGCTCTCCAGAGGTACCTACGGCGGGTGCGAAGTGGTCAGCACGGCTCGGCCCCCTCGTCGGTGAACGATCTATCAGCTGCACAGTAGTCACGCGGAGAACCAGGGCCGAGTCTTTTACTCGCCACCGCTGTCAGGCCAGGCCGCCCCAAGATCCTTCACGGAACTGCGGTCTCCTCTTCCGCGTCCGCGACTCCAAGAACATCGACGGCCCTTGCCCGGCCTTCGGCCCCTCCGCTTGGACGGCCTTCGTGCCGTACGCCTCTGCGAACTGGCCGAACGCCGGAGCCCCCGGCCGCAGCAATCCGCAGCCAGGGGCTCCCGCTCAGTGCAGCGCGTGTCAGACGTTCACGCCGAAGTCCTGCGCGATGCCCACCAGGCCCGAGGCGTAGCCCTGGCCGACCGCGCGGAACTTCCACTCCGCGCCGTTGCGGTAGAGCTCGCCGAAGACCATGGCCGTCTCCGTGGCCGCGTCCTCCGAGAGGTCGTAGCGGGCGATCTCGGCGCCGCCGGCCTGGTTGATGATGCGGATGTAGGCGTTGCGGACCTGGCCGAAGTTCTGCGAGCGGTTCTCCGCGTCGTAGATGGAGACCGGGAAGACGATCTTGTCGATGTCGGCCGGGAGGCCTGCCAGGTTGACGTTGATCGCCTCGTCGTCGCCCTCGCCCTCGCCGGTGCGGTTGTCACCGGTGTGGACGATGGTGTTGTCCGGGGTCTGCTTGTTGTTGAAGAAGACGAAGTGGGCGTCCGAGAAGACCTTGCCCTGAGTGTTGACCGCGATCGCGGAGGCGTCGAGGTCGAAGTCCGTGCCGGTGGTGGTGCGGACGTCCCAGCCGAGGCCCACGGTGACGGCGGTCAGGCCCGGAGCCTCCTTGGTGAGCGAGACGTTGCCACCCTTGGACAGGCTTACAGCCATGGTTGGGAGTCCTTTCCCTCGTTTGCGTACGGCGGTACGACGTACGGGCTTGAAGCTACAGCTACCCCTACCAACGCCAAGAGGGGCACCGAAGGTTCCACGTGTCTTTACTTTCTTTACCGAACTTCGGGTGAACGATATTCGCGTGACGTGTGCCGGTCAGCCGCGAGACCATGGTGGGCATGTCCGGTCCCTACCTCATCCGCGGCTCCGTCTCGCTCCCCGAGGCCGAGCTCAACTGGCGTTTCTCGCGGTCCTCGGGGCCGGGCGGACAGCACGTCAACACCAGTGACTCACAGGTGGAGCTGCGCTTCGACCTGGCGAAGACCGAAGCCCTGCCCGAGGTGTGGAAGCAGCGGGCGCTGGAGCGGCTGGCCGGCCGGCTCGTCGACGGGGTCGTCGTCGTCCGTGCCTCCGAGCACCGGTCCCAGTGGCGTAATCGCGAGACCGCCGCCGTACGGCTCGCCGCCCTGCTCGCCGAGGCCACCGCGCCGCCGCCCAAGCCGCGCCGGGCGACCCGGATTCCCCGGGGGATCAACGAGCGGCGGCTGCGGGAGAAGAAGCAGCGCTCCGAGACGAAGCGGGGGCGGTCCGGGCGGGAGTGGTCCTGAGGACGAGTGCTCGTAAGGACGGGCGCGGAAAGCATTCGTAGAACGTCCTTTGTCATATCCCCTTTCCCGCTGTCACATCCCCGCCACCCGGTCCGTCATGTCAGTGAGAGCCGACAACGGACCTGTGAGCGGGGAGCTGTGGTGATGAGCGAAAGCGAAGTTCCGAACGACCCTTCGGCGGACAACGAATTTCTCGCCCGGCGATTCGAATCACACCGAAGTCATCTGCGGGCCGTCGCCTACCGAATGCTCGGTTCGAGCGCCGAGGCCGATGACGCGGTGCAGGAGGCGTGGTTCCGGCTGAGCCGCAGCGACACCCGGCGGGTGGACAACCTCGGGGGCTGGCTCACGACCGTGGTCGGGCGGGTCTGTCTGGACATGCTGCGCTCTCGCAAATCCCGCGCGGAGGAGCCGTTGGAGAGCGGTACGGCCACCGCGCGCGTGGCGGATGCCTTCGCTGCCGACCCCGAGCAGGACGCGCTGCTCGCCGACTCCGTGGGCGTCGCGCTGCTCGTCGTACTCGAGACGTTGACGCCTGCTGAGCGGCTGGCGTTCGTGCTGCACGATCTGTTCGCGGTGTCGTACGAGGAGGTCGCGGAGATCGTGGGGCGGAGCCCGGTGGCGGCGCGGCAGTTGGCCAGTCGGGCGCGGCGGCGGGTGCAGGGTGCTGAGGCTCACGATGCCGATCTGGTGCAGCAGCGGGAGGTCGTGGACGCGTTTCTGGCGGCCGCTCGGGAGGGGGACTTCGAGGCGCTGGTCGAGCTGCTGGATCCGGATGTGGTTGCGCGCACGGAGGTCGGTGTGACCACGGGCGCGGAGGCCGTCGCCAAGGGGGCGTCGAGCTTCCGGCACATCGCGGCCGTGTCGCGGCCTGCGCTGGTCGACGGTGCCACGGGGCTCGCGGTGTTCATCGACGGGCGGCTGGACCGGACGCTGGCCTTCACCTTTGTGCGGGAGCGGATTGCTGTGATCGACATCGTGCTGGACGCTGCGCGGGTGGCGGAGCAGCGCGTCACCCTCGTGGACGAGGGCAGGCCCTAGGACAGATCCAGCACCCCGACCGTCTGACCGCCGCTCGTCTCCCCGGTCGTACGGAAGCCGAGCCCCAGGTAGAAGCCCTCGGGGCCGTCCGGGCCGGGGTGCCAGGTGACGTACAACTCCTTGCCGCCCCGGCGGCGGATCTCCGCGGCCACGGACTCGACCGCGAACCGGCCGTATCCGTGGCCCTGCTCCTCAGCGGCGATGTTCAGGCGCCACAGGCCGGAGCGGAAGTCGGTGCCGTCCTGGTGCCAGTCGATGTCGATGAAGGCCATCAGGAAGCCGACGGGGCGGTCACCGTCGACGATCAGGCGCGGCCAGGCGACCCCGGCGGGGCGGACGTACGCCTCGGCCAGCGAATGCGCCACCGGCTCGACCGCGTGCTCCTGGTCGGGGCGGACACGGATGCCTAGGGCGGCGTCGAGATTGCGCGAGGTGATCTCTTCGAGGTGGGGCCCGGTGATCGTCATGCGCGCACCCTAGAAGCCACCCACGCGCGCGTGCCACGGGAATTACCTGCTCACCCCAACTGCCGATACCGCCCCCGGAAATACGCCAGCGGGCCCCCGTCCGCGCTCGGCACCCCCGCCGTCAGCACCCGGCCGATCACCAGCGTGTGGTCCCCGGCCCGGACCCGTTGTTCCGTGCGGCACTCCAGGGTGGCCAGGGCGCCGCCGACCAGGGGGGCGCCGGTGGCCTCGCCGCGGACGTAGGGGATGTCCTCGAAGAGCAGGCGGTCGCTGATGCGGCCCTTCATGGCGAAGCGGCCGGCGATGTGGCGCTGGCTCTCGGAGAGGACGGAGACCGCCCACATGGGCTGCTCGTCGAGCAGGTCGTCCATGCGGGAGCCCTCGCGCAGGCTGACCAGGACCAGGGGCGGGTCGAGGGAGACGGACATGAAGGCGGTCGCCGTCATGCCGACGTCCTCGCCGCCCGGTGCCGTCGGGTCGTCCGGGTCGAGCGGCGGCTCCTGCGCGGTCACCAGGACCACACCGGCGGCCAGCCGGGACATGGCGGCACGGAACTCCTCGTTGCTCACCCCCTCAGCATGCCCGGAGGCGGGCGGGGCAGTGATCGGGAACGTGGCAGCGGGAGTGTTCGGCACGCCCGAGACGCTAGTGTCCGGCCTGCGCGGGGCGCATCGGGCCCCAGGCCGATACCGGACCCAGGACGACCTAGGACCACCGACGGAGTTCTCTGACGAACGGTCGACTAAATGCACAGCGAAAACACAGAAAGACCACTCAATTGTTCATCTTTGGTAGTGACTTGAGTCACAAGAGCCATTAATTGTTGACCCTGTGTACCGAGTGGGCAGCGCGCTGTGATTCAGTGGCTGGGAAGCTGCCAATGACGATACGCCGATGAGAACCCTTGATTCGCTGCGAGGTCTCGGGGGGAGGGCGAGCATGGAGACCGAGTCGGAGCCTTACGTCCGTCTTGCGACCCTGCGACAACTTCACCAGGTCATGGCTGACATGAACACGGCCCGAAGCCTGGCGGACACACTGCAGACCGTCGCGGACGGAGTGGTCAACGGCCTCGGGTACGAGCTGGCGTGCGTCAACCTCGTCCGCCCCGACGGCGACCTCGTCGTCGCCGCCTTCGCCGGAAACCCGGCGGCCGAGGCGCTCATCACGGGCCGTGTCGGCTCCCGCGAGTCCTGGGAGCGCCGCCTGAGCATGGGCGAGCACTGGGGCGACCTGGTCTTCATACCGCACACCGAGGGCTGGATCCTCGACGACGACGACGTCCCGCAGTGGTACACCGACGGCCCCGCGCCCCGCTTCGAGGACGAGTGGCATCCGTCGGACCGGTTGTTCGCGCCCATGTACACGCCTGCCGCGCCCGGCGGCAGCTGCGGCGAGCTGATCGGCGTCCTGTCCGTGGACCGTCCGCGCAACGGCCGGATGCCGGGCGCATGGGGTCGCGAAGCGCTCCAGATGTATGCGTTCCAGGCCGCCATCGCGATCAGCAACGCGCGTCTACGTGCGAATATGCAGCGGGCACTGGTCAGACTCGAAAGGGAGCAGCAGGCCCTGCGGGCAAGTGAGGAAAGCTTCAGGCAGGCCTTCGAGTACGCCCCCTCCGGCATGGCGATAGCCGAGATGGGCGGCGACCAGCACGGCCGGATCCTCAGGACCAACGACGCGCTGTGCCGCCTGCTCGGCCGCCCCGCCTCCGCGATGCGCCGCTACGCCTTCTCCGACCTCGTCCACCCCGAGGACATCGGCACCCTGCTCAGGACGTCTGCCGAGGGCGGGCGCGCGGAGCTCCGCCTCGGCCGCCGCGACGGCACGTACGTCTGGGTCAGCCTGCGCAACTCGGTCGTCGCGGACGCCGCCGACGGGCCCCGCTTCCTGCTCACCCACGTCGAGGACATAGAGGATCGCAAGCGCCGCGAGCTGCAGCTCGCCCACCGCGCCTCCCACGACTCGCTCACCGGCCTGCCGAACTCCGCCGAGCTGCGCTCCCGCCTCTCCTCCCGGCTCTGTCAGCGCGCCGGCCACCCCGGTGCGCTGGAATCCCTGGACGCGGCCTACGGCCATCCCGTCTACGACGCCGGCGGCCACGGCTTCGACTTCCGGCCGGGCGGTGCCGTCGAGGTCTTCGACGGCTACGACCACCATGTGCACACCGCCGCCCCCGCGACCGATCACGACGACGGCACCAAGGGGCTCGCGGTCCTCTTCTGCGACCTCGACGGCTTCAAGTCGATCAACGACCGGTTCGGGCACAACGCGGGTGACGCGGTTCTCATCGAGGTCGCCCGGCGGCTGTCGCGGGCCGTGCGCGACGGCGACACGGTCGCGCGGCTCGGCGGCGACGAGTTCGTGATCCTCGCGGACGGACTGGGTCGGGCCGACGCCCAGGACCTGGCCGTACGCCTGCGCAACGAGATCATCCAGCCGATCCGGGCCGAGGGGCGGGCCGTGCGCGTGGGCGCCAGCTTCGGCATCGGGTGGGCGCACTGCGGCATGACTGCGGACGAAGTGTTGAAGTCTGCCGACGAACGGATGTACGTAGAGAAACGATCTCGTCCCAAACAGCACAGACGCGCGGGCTGATCTCCAGGTCAGGGGCCGGGTCTGCGGGCGGATGCGATCCGAGTCACCCGTTTGGGGCAGCTGGAGCGGGTAGGCTCGCCATTCTGACCCCACGTATCGCGTTCGACCCGCACCGCTGAGGAGTACCACGGAGATGACGTCCGGCAACAACGGCGCCAGCACGCCCGAGGACGACGACCCGTTCGGCTACCTCTACGCCGACGGGCAGGCCAACGGAGCGCAGCCGCCGTCCGGTGGCGGCGGCTACGGCTACCCGGGCTCCGTCAACCGCGTGCGCGCCGTCGGCCAGCGGCAGTACGGCCAGCCGGCCCAGCCCCAGCAGACCGCCGCCTACGGTCAGGTCCCGCAGCAGCAGGGCGGGTACGGCCAGCCGAACGCCCACTACGCGGCGCCGGAGACGCAGCCCGGCGGCGGCGTCCCCACGGCCCCGCAGCAGCCGGCGTACGGCGGCGGTGGTGGTGGCCGCCGCGGCCCCAACACCAAGGGCCTGCTGATCGGCGCCGTCGCGGTGGTCGCCGCGGTCGTGATCGGCATCGGTGTGGCGATGATGAACGGCAACTCCAAGGACGACAAGGCGGGCGGCGGCTCCTCCGGCACGCCGTCCACCTCGCAGAGCTCCAAGCCGAGCCAGTCGGCGAGCAGTAGCGCTTCGGCGGAACTGCCGAAGACCGATGCGAAGGATCTACAGCTGGGTGGCGGCGCGACCACGGCGTCGGACGTCAAGGGGGCCAAAGCGGACGGCGGGGCCTATGTGACGGGGTTCAACAACGTCGGCGCCTCGATCACCTGGACCGTCGACATCCAGAAGGCCGGCTCCTACCGCTTGTACGTGCAGTACAGCATTCCCGCTGTGGACGCCAACGCGACGCTGACGGTCAACGGCAAGCCCAACCAGCAGCCGCTGGGCATGAAGAACTTCATCAAGTCGTCGAACACTGACCTCGCGAAGAACTGGCAGAACACCTGGGCCCCGGTGACCCTCACCAAGGGCTCCAACACGTTGACGGTCTCCTGCGGTCAGGGGAACCAGTGCAACGCCCTCATCGACCAGCTGTGGGTGCAGCCGAGCTAAGGCAGCTGAAAGCTCTCACGCCGCGGTCACTGCCACCGGTGCCAGGAGCTTCTCGTAGGCCCCCCGGTCGAACTCCCCCGCCACCGGCGCCAGCACGGTCGCCGCCGACAGTGCCGCCGCCCGTGCCAGCCGTTCCGGCCACGGGAGTTGTTCCGCCAACCCCGACAGCAGGCCCGCGACTGCCGAGTCGCCCGCGCCCGTCGGGTTGCCGTGGATGCGGGCCGGTGGGGTGGCGCGCCAGCGGCCCTCCGGGGTGACCGCCAGGAGGCCTTCCGTGCCGAGGGAGGCGACCACCGACTGGGCGCCCCGGCGGCGGGCGTCCTGGGCGCCGCGCAGGGGCTCGTGGGAGCCGGTGAGTTCGGAGAGTTCGTCGAGATTCGGCTTGATGATGTCCGGGCGGGCGGCGATTCCCCGGCGTAGCGGTTCGCCGCTGGTGTCCAGGAGTACGGGCACCCCGGCGGCCTTCGCGAGACGTATCAGGCCCGCGTACGCGCCCACCGGGACCCCCGGCGGCAGGCTGCCGCACAGGGCCACCGCGGACGCCGGGGCGAGCAGGTCCTCGTAGGTCTCCTGGAAGGCGGACCACTCGGCGGGCGTGATGGTGGGGCCGGGCTCGTTGAGCTGTGTTGTGTCGCCTGTTTGATCGTCCACCACGGCGATCGTGCGCCTGGTCGAGCCCGTGACCGGGACGAGAGCGTCCACCAGGCCGGGAGTGGTGGTCAGTTGGTCCTGGACGGTGCGGCCCGTGGCGCCGCCCGTGAAGCCGGTGACCGTCACCTCGTGGCCGAGGGCTGCGAGCACGCGCGCCACGTTCACGCCCTTGCCGCCGGGCCGTTCGGTCACCTCGGTGATCCGGTGCGAGGCGTGCGGCTTGAGCGCCGGTACGCGGTACGTGAGGTCGAGAGCGGTGTTCAGTGTGACCGTGAGGATCACCTGGGCCGACCTCCCCCGAAGACGAATGCGGAACACACGCCGAAACGGACGGCGGTCGTCCCAGTCTCGCAGGACAACCGCCGCCCTCAACAGCAGGACAGATCAGCCAAGTTGGGGATCGATCACCCATTCACCGCGGCGCATCACGCCTTTGAGGGCGAATTGATGGTCAAGAACCACCAGGTCGGCGTCCTTTCCGGGCTCCAGGGAGCCGATCCTGTCGTACATCCCGAGCAGTCGGGCCGGGTTGGCCGAGATCGCCGCCACCACGTTCTCCACCGGCAGCCCGTCCACCGTCACCGCCCGCTGGAACGCCCGGTCCAGCGTGAGCGTCGACCCTGCGATCGAGCCACCCTCCACCAGCCGCGCCACACCCTCGGTGACCTCGACCTCCAAGGGGCCCAGCAGATAGCGCCCGTCGCCGAAACCGGCCGCGTCCATCGCGTCCGTGATGAGGGCGACCCGGGCCGCGCCGGCGTGATGGAACGCCAGCTGCAGGGCGGCCGGGTGCAGATGTGTGCCGTCGTTGATCAGCTCGACGGTGATGCGGTCGTCTTCGAGGAGGGCTGTGATCGGGCCGGGGGCCCGGTGGCCGATCTGCGGCATCGCGTTGAACAGGTGGGTCGCGACCGTGGCGCCCGCGTCGATCGCCGCCACCGTCTGCTCGTACGTCGCGTCGGTGTGCCCGATCGCCGCGATGACGCCGTGTTCGGCGAGCAGGCGTACGGAGTCGAGGCCGCCGGGGAGTTCGGTGGCGAGGGTGACCATCTTGGCCGTGCCGCGTGCCGCGTCGATCAGCTTGCGCACCTCCGCCGGCTCCGGGTCGCGCAGCAGCTTCTCGGAGTGCGCGCCCTTGCGGCACGGGGAGATGAACGGGCCCTCGAAGTGGATGCCGGCGATGTCGCCCTGTTCGGCGAGCTCGCTCAGCAGGCCGGCTCGCTGGGCGAGGAGGTCCATGTCGTCGGTGACCGTCGAGGCGACGAGGGTGGTCGTGCCGTGCAGGCGGTGAGTGTGGATGCCTGTGAGGACGTCCTCGACCGTGCCCGAGGTGAAGGAGGCTCCGCCGCCGCCGTGGTTGTGGAGGTCGACGAAGCCGGGCACCAGCCAGTGCCCGCGGACGTCTACGACGTTTGCGTGCGGGGTCTCTTCTGCGGTGATTTGGGTGCCGTCGATTGCCAGGCGGCTGTCGTGCACTGTGCCCGTAGGAAGTACCAAGCTTGCGCCGGTCAGCACCTGCGGGTGCGTCGTGGCTGGTCGCGCAGTTCCCCGCGCCCCTAGGGGGGTTGGCGTCACGTCGGCTCCTCCGTGCTGTCAGTAGTGGCTAGGAGATCCCAGGCCAGTAGCCCGGCACCGAGGCATCCGGCGCTGTCCCCCAGCGCCGCAGGGACGATCGATGGCAGCTTCTGGAAGGTGACCCGCCGCTCGACGGCCTCCCTCAGCGGTGTGAACAGGGTTTCCCCCGCCTCCGCGAGGCCGCCACCGATGATCAGGGTGCGGGGGTCCAGCAGGGTGAGGGCGGTGACCAGGCCGTCGGCCAGGGCGTCGACCGCGTGCTGCCAGACTCGTACGGCGTTCGGGTCGCCGGACGCGACGGACTTGGCGCAGTCGGCGGCGTCCGCGTCGGGGTCGCCGGTGGCCGCCGCCCAGGCCTCGCTGACCGCCGCCGCGGAGGCGTAGCGCTCCAGACAGCCCCGTTGGCCGCAGGGACAGGGGCTGCCCCCGGGCCGTACGACGATGTGGCCGATCTCGCCCGCGAAGCCGTGGGCGCCCGCCTCCACCCGGCCCGCGATGCCGATCGCGCCCGCGATACCGGTGCCGAGGGGGACGAAGAGGAAGCGGTCGGCACCCTGTCCGGCGCCGATGCGGCCCTCCGCCAGCCCGCCGGTGCGTACGTCATGGCCGAGGGCGACCGGGATGCCCAGCCGCTCTGTGAGCAGATCGCGCAGGGGGACGTCGCGCCAGCCGAGGTTGGCCGCGTAGGAGGCGATGCCCCGGTCGGCGTCGACGATGCCGGGGACGGCGACGCCGGCGGCGGACGCGGGCCCGCCGAGGTGTTCGGCGCCGTGGGCGCTGAGCTCGGCGGCGAAGTCGAGGATGCCCTCGACGACCGCGTCCGGCCCGCGTTCGCGGCCGGTCGCCCGGCGGGCCTGATGGAGGAGGGCGCCGTCCTGCGCGACCAGCGCGGCCTTCATCCCGGTGCCGCCCACATCCAGGGCGATGACATGTCTCACGGGGGACAGTGTGGCCCCAGGACCCGCAAGAGGTCTAGTCCACTTACGTGGTGTAGACCTATCTTGTCCACATGTTGAACAGCGAGACAGTAGGGTTGGGGTCAAAAGCAGTGCAGCGGCGGGGTAGGACAGGAACGATCGCGGCGGTGTCCGCACTGGGCATGACGGCGGTCCTCGGCGGCTGCGGCCTGACCGGCGGCGGCTCGGGGGACGTCACCCTGAAACTGATCGCCGCGGACTACGGCGACTCCGCCGACAACAGCTCCCAGAAGTACTGGGACGGGCTGGTCAAGGAGTACGAGAGCAAGCACTCCGGCGTGAAGATCGACGTCACCGTCTATTCCTGGAACGACGTCGACCGGAAGGTGAAGGAGCTCGTCGACGCCGGCCAGGCACCCGACATGGCGCAGATAGGCGCGTACGCCGACTACGCGAACAAGGGGCTGCTCTACTCGGCCGACGACATGCTCTCCATCAGCACCCAGGCCGACTTCGCCTCGCAGCTGGCCACCGCCGGGCAGGTGAAGGGCGTGCAGTACGGACTGCCGTTCGCCGCCTCCACGCGGCTGCTCTTCTACAACAAGACCCTCTTCAAGGAC
Source organism: Streptomyces sp. NRRL S-646 (assembly GCF_000720765.1). GTDB lineage: Bacteria > Actinomycetota > Actinomycetes > Streptomycetales > Streptomycetaceae > Streptomyces. The sequence goes on along the minus strand of NZ_JODC01000011.1, from coordinate 330,219 downwards.
GCCGGGCTCACCCCGCCGAAGACCTGGAACGAGCTCGCCTCCGACGCCAAGGCGCTCAAGGCGCACGGCGTGAAGTACCCGTACGCGCTGCCGCTCGGCCCGGAGGAGGCCCAGGCCGAGACGATGCAGTGGCTGCTGAGCGGCGGCGGCGGTTACACCGACACCGTCGGCACCTACGGCCTCGACTCCGCGCAGAACGTCGACACCTTCACCTGGCTCAAGAACGACCTGGTCGGCAAGGGCCTCACCGGTCCCGTCGCGCCCGGCAGCCTCAACCGCGCCGCCGCTTTCGCCGCCTTCGCCAAGGGCGAGGTCGGCATGCTCAACGGGCACCCCTCGCTGATGAAGATCGCCGCGAAGAAGGGCGTGAAGTACGGCATGGTGCCGATGCCCGGCGTGGCCGGCGAGAGCAAGACCGCCATGGGAGTCGCCGACTGGATGATGGCCTTCAAGAAGAACGGCCACGCCGAGCAGGTCGGCAAGTTCCTCGACTTCGTCTACGACGAGAAGAACGTGCTCGCCTTCTCCCGCGAGTACGACCTGCTGCCGGTCACCACCTCCGCCTCCGACGTCATGAGCACGGACAAGCAGGACGCCGCCCTGGAGCCGTTCCTGAAGCAGCTGCCGCTGTCTGAGCTCTACCCCGTCGACAAGACCTCCTGGGCCTCGGTCGCCGTGGCCGTCAAGAAGCGCATAGGCAGCGCGGTGGCCCCCGGCGGCAACCCCGCGGCCACCCTCGCGCAGCTGGAGTCGACGGCGTCCATGGCGGAGAACGCGCAGTAGCCGCGGGGCGTTGTCAGTGGCGGGGGTTACCGTGCAGGACATGGACCAGGAGCAGTGGGGCGACCGCGAGCCGCTGGGCGACCGCGAGCAGGCCGTCCTCGCCCTCGAACGCCGGGGCTTTCCGGGCCCCGGCGCCAAGGAGCGCGCCATACGCGAGGAGCTCGGCCTGGCCCCCGTCCGCTACTACCAGCTGCTCAACGCCCTGCTGGACGACGAGCGGGCCCTGGCCCACGACCCGGTGACGGTGAACAGGTTGCGCAGGGTGCGGGAGACACGGCGAGCGGAACGCTGACGGCCGGCGCTCCCCTGAGCCATGGGTGCGCCCTGCCCTCCGCGGTTATCGTCACCGTATGGGCACCCATACGGACACGGACTCGACGCACTCCATGGACCCCCTGCCGACACCCGCCACGCAGGCAGGCCGGGACGGACTCGCCGCGATCCTCGCGAACCCCGGGAAATCGGTGGTCGGCCTCGACTTCGACGGCACCCTCGCCCCGATCGTGCCGGACCCCGAGCAGGCCCGCGCCCATCCGGACGCGGTGCCCGTGCTCGCCGCCCTCGCCCCGAGGATCGCCTCCGTCGCGGTCGTCACCGGCCGCCCGGCCGGCGTCGCCGTACGGCACGGCGGCTTCGCCGGGGTCCCCGGCCTGGAGCACCTGGTCGTCCTCGGCCACTACGGCGCCGAACGCTGGGACGCGGTCAGCGGCAACGTCAGCGCGCCCGCCCCCCACCCCGGCGTCGCCGCCGTCCGCGCCGAACTCCCCGGCTTCCTCGACCGCATCGGCGCCTGGCAGGGCACCTGGATCGAGGAGAAGGGCCGCGCCGTCGCGGTCCACACCCGCCGCGCCTTGGACCCCCAGGCCGCCTTCGAAGCCCTGCGCGCCCCCCTCACCGACCTGGCCACCCGACACGGCCTGATCGTCGAACCCGGCCGCCTGGTCCTCGAACTGCGCCCCCCGGGTATGGACAAGGGAGTGGCCCTCCTGGAGTACGTCCGCGAGATCAACGCGTCGGCGGTCCTCTACGCGGGCGACGACCTGGGCGACCTCCCCGCCTTCGCCGCCGTGGACAAACTCCGCTCCGACGGCACCCCCGGCCTCCTGGTCTGCAGCGGCAGCGACGAGGTGACGGAACTGCGCGAGCGGGCGGACCTGGTGGTGGACGGCCCTGAGGGGGTCGTACGCCTGCTGCGAGCGCTGGCTGCGCATTTCAGCCCGGGCGAGGACATCTCAGCCCGTCCGGCGTTTGAGGACGAGGCCCCTTAAGGGCCAAAAGGCGGGGGTCTGGGGGCGGCAGCCCCCAGACCTCACCCCCGCAGAGCCTCCAGCTGCTCAAGAAACCACTGCGCCGGCGGCAACGCCGTAGCCGCCGCAGCAAGCCGCTTCGACCGCTCGGCCCGCTCAGCCGCCGGCAGGCACAGCGCCTCGTGCAGTGCCCGCGACGTCTCCATCACGTCGTACGGGTTCACGGTGATCGCGTCCTCGCCCAGCTCCGCGTGGGCACCCGCCTCCCGCGAGAGCACCAGCGCGCACCCCGCTTCGGAGATCACCGGCACCTCCTTCGCGACGAGGTTCATACCGTCCCGGATGGGGTTCACCAGGGCCACGTCCCCCAGTCGGTACGCGGCCAGCGAGCGGGCGAAGTCGTCCTTCAGGTGGAGCACGACCGGGGTCCAATCCGGCGTTCCGTACCGGGAGTTGATGTCCTCCGCGACCCTCTGCACCTCGGCCATGTAGTCCCGGTACACGGCCAGGTCCTGCCGCGACGGATAGGCGAAGGCGACGTGCACGACCCGCTCCCGCCACTCGGGGCGGTCGTCGAGCAGCTGCTTGTACGCCAGCAGCCCGCGCACGATGTTCTTGGACAGCTCGGTGCGGTCGACGCGCACGATCGTCTTCCGGCCCTCGCCGATCTGTGCCCGCAGGGCAGCCATCCGCTCGTCGACGTCCGCCTCCTGCGAACGCTTCCGCAGGAAGTCCGCGTCCGCGCCGAGGCCGTGCACGCCGATCTCCGTGCCCCCGAGGCCGCCCACCACCGCCGTACAGCACGCCGTGAAAGCGTCCGCCCAGCGCCGGGTCAGGAAGCCCAGCCGGTCGGCGCCCAGCATGCCGTGCAGGAGCTGCTCGGCGATGTCGTCCGGCAGCATCCGGAAGTAGTCCACCGGCGCCCACGGGGTGTGCGAGAAGTGCCCGATGCGCAGGTCGGGACGGAGCTCGCGGAGCATGCCCGGCACCAGACACAGGTGGTAGTCCTGCACGAGCACCGCCGCGCCCTCGGCCGCCTCCTGGGCGAGCGCCTCGGCGAAGGCCCGGTTGTAGGTCTCGTACGAGGCCCACTGCCGCCGGAACTCCGCGTCGAAGACCGGCTCCAGCGGCGTCTGGTACAGCATGTGGTGGACGAACCACAGCACCGAGTTCGCGATGCCGTTGTACGCGTCGGAATGCACGTCGGCCGGGATGTCCAGCATCCGCACACCGTCCTCGCCGACCCCGCGCCGCACCGCCTCGCGGTCGCCGTCGGACAGCGCCGAGCACACCCACAGGGCGTCCGCGTCGGGCCCGATCGCGGACAGACCGGAGACCAGCCCGCCGCCGCCGCGCCTGGCGGCCAGCGAGCCGTCCTCCTCCACCTCGTACGAGACCGGGCCGCGGTTGGACGCGACCAGCACCTGATGACCAACGCCGTGCCTGGAAGCCATACGCCTCAACCTAGCCCGGCCCGGAAACGCTCAAACGTACGTATGGGCTCTGCGGGTGGACCGTATACACCGCCTGCACCGCGTAACGCGCCGCCTCAGGCGACCTTGCGGGACGCGTACTCGGCGATCTCCACCATCGGCGGCCGCTCCTCCGTGTCCACGGAGTAGGTGCGCGGCTCGAAGCCGTCCTCGCTCCGTTCGAACTGGGTGAGGGAGGGACGGATGAGGTGGCCGCGGGCCAGCCGAAGCTGCGCCGTGCGGTAGATCGCGGCGGACATCCGGCCCAGCGCCTGCCCGTCCTGGTGCCGGTGCTTGCGCACCCCGACGTCCACCTGGGCGAGCGCGTCGAGGCCCACCAGGTGCAGGGCGTCGACCAGCATGCCCAGCTCGACGCCGTACCCGACGGGGAACGGCAGCTGTTCCAGCAGGGTGCGCCGGGCCGCGTACTCGCCGCCGAGCGGCTGCACGAAGCCGGCCAGCTGCGGCCAGTGCATGTTGAGCAGCGGGCGCGCCATCAGCTCGGTGACCCGGCCGCCCTGGCCCTGGGCGCCGCCCAGCGGACGGTCGTACATGCCCTTGACGAGGTCGATCCCCGGGTCGGTGAGCAGCGGTCCGACGATCCCGGAGACGAAGTCGGAGGAGAACTCCTTCAGGTCGGCATCGATGAAGCAGACGATGTCCCCGCCGGTGACGAGGAGCGAGCGCCACAGCACCTCGCCCTTGCCGGGGACGGTCGGGATGCGCGGCAGGATGTCGTCACGGTGGACGACCCTGGCCCCGGCCGCCGCGGCGACCTCGGACGTGCGGTCGGTGGACCCGGAGTCGACGACGACGATCTCGTCGACGAGCGGGACCTGTTGCATGAGGTCGTGACGGATGATCGCGACGATGTCGCCGACCGTCTCCTCCTCGTTGAGCGCGGGCAGCACGACACTGACCGACTGGCCTGTGCGCTGCTTTGCGGCCAGGATCTTGTGCAGCGGGCGATCGGTCAGCGACCAGGAGCGGGTGCTCAGCCAGCGCTCGACTTCTTCCAGCACGTAGGCGGCTCCTCTGCGTTCTCTCGGCGATACCGGATCATCATGTGATCCATCTCGCGGTTCGGACGGCTATCTCAACTGTCCTGGCCTTCGGTTACAGTCTTGAACAACGCTGGTGACCATCGCATGTCGGGGGTCGTCCCGCGTTGAACGAGTCAAACAACCGAATACCGCTCATCCAGAGGGGCAGAGGGATACGGCCCGATGAAGCCCCGGCAACCCTCCAGCCGGTCTCGTAGATCAATGTTGATCATTACGCGAGGCTCCCGGCTAGGGAAGGTGCCAAATCCGTCTCACGGCGAGATGCGTCGTGAGGAAGATGAGGAGAAAGGGCCTCGCCTCACATGGCTGCGCAGACTGTTGCAAGCACCACCGACTCCACGACCGTCGACCTCGGTCCCGCCGCGGCGTTGAGCTGCCGCGAGTGCGGTCACCGGGTACCCCTCGGTCCGGTCTTCGCCTGCGAGGAGTGTTTCGGCCCGCTCGAGATCGCGTACGACTTCTCGGCCTACGACACCGAGGAGCTCCGCAAGCAGATCGAGGCGGGTCCCGCGAACATCTGGCGTTACGCGCCCCTGCTGCCCGTCCCGGCGGACGTGGCGGACAAGCCGAACATCAACCCCGGCTGGACCAAGCTCGTCAAGGCCGACAACCTCGCCCGCGAGCTGGGCGTCGAGTCCGGCAAGCTCTTCGTGAAGGACGACTCCGGCAACCCGACGCACTCCTTCAAGGACCGGGTCGTCGCCCAGGCCATCGAGGCCGCCCGCGCCTTCGACTTCACCACCCTGTCCTGCTCGTCCACCGGCAACCTGGCCGGTGCGGTGGGTGCCGCGGCCGCCCGCGCCGGCTTCCGTTCCTGCGTGTTCATCCCGCACGACCTGGAGCAGGGCAAGGTCGTCATGGCCGCGGTCTACGGCGGCGAGCTCGTCGGCATCGACGGCAACTACGACGACGTGAACCGCTTCTGCTCCGAGCTGATCGGCGACCCGGCCGGCGAGGGCTGGGGCTTCGTCAACGTCAACCTGCGGCCGTACTACGCGGAGGGCTCCAAGACCCTGGCGTACGAGATCTGCGAGCAGCTCGGCTGGCAGCTGCCGGACCAGCTGGTCGTGCCGATCGCCTCCGGCTCGCAGCTCACGAAGATCGACAAGGGTCTGCAGGAGCTGATCAAGCTCGGGCTCGTCGAGGACAAGCCGTACAAGATCTTCGGGGCCCAGGCGGAGGGGTGTTCGCCGGTGTCGGTGGCCTACAAGGCCGGGCACGACGTGGTGCGGCCGCAGAAGCCGAACACGATCGCCAAGTCGCTGGCGATCGGGAACCCGGCGGACGGGCCCTATGTCCTCGACATTGCTCGCCGTACCGGCGGGGCGGTGGAGGATGTCAACGACGAGCAGATCGTCGATGCGATTCGGCTGCTCGCGCGCACTGAGGGGATCTTTGCGGAGACCGCCGGTGGGGTGACCGTTGGTGTGACGCGCAAGCTGATCGAGACCGGTGTCCTCGACCCGACCCTGACTACGGTCGTGCTCAACACCGGGGACGGTCTCAAGACGCTGGACGCCGTGGCCGGCACGGGGCTCACGGCGACTATTCGCCCGAGCCTCGAGTCCTTCCGGGAAGCTGGGCTCGCCTAAGAGGTCGTTGTTCGTCTGCGGGCCTGTGGGGGCTGGTCGCGCCCCGCGGCGGAGCCGCAAATAGACACAGCCCCGCGCCCCTTTGGGGCGCTCCACCTGACCGGAGGTCATAAGCAATGAGTGTCAACGTCCGCATCCCCACCATCCTGCGTACCTACACCGGCGGGCAGGCCGAGGTCACCGCCGAAGGTGGGACCCTCGGCGAGGTCATTGCCGATCTGGAGAAGAACCACACCGGTATCGCCGCCCGTGTTCTGGACGACCAGGGCAAGCTGCGGCGGTTCGTCAACGTGTACGTGAACGACGACGACGTGCGGTTCGAGCAGGGGCTGGAGACGGCGACTCCGGACGGGGCGGGCGTCTCGATCATCCCGGCCGTCGCCGGAGGCTGACGGAAACAGGTCGGACGGCCGATTATTACCGTCGGTAACGTCGGTTACCAAGAGTTCATCGAATTGCCCCCTCCGTGAGAGAAGCGGAGGGGGCAATTCTGCATGGTTGAGCACGGTACAGTTGGGGAACCTGCTCGACTCCGCTTGCCGGATGCATATGAGTTCTCGCTTCTCGGGCAGCGAGAAGTAGCCAAAGTGTGCAGGTTTTTTGCGTCTTATGCTCCATTTATGGGGCCCGACTTGCCCTGAATTCAGGCGAATTCTCCTTAAAGTCCCGACCGGTCGTGCCCGGAATTCTCGTCCGATTGACCTGTTGCAGACGGCAGTTGGACAGATACATTCAGCCGCGGTCGACGCGTTCCGGCGCACGCCCCCAACCGTGGGGGGTGAGGTCTGACCCGGATCCGCGAAGTGTGGATCTGTGCAAGGGCCAGTAATAGGGGAGTTAGGCATGGCTCAGGGCACCGTCAAGTGGTTCAACGCGGAGAAGGGGTACGGCTTCATCGCGGTCGACGGTGGTGCGGATGTTTTCGTCCACTACAGTGCGATTCAGATGGACGGCTACCGCACCCTGGAAGAGGGTCAGCGGGTCGATTTCGAGATCTCGCAGGGCCAGAAGGGGCCGCAGGCGGACATGGTCCGACTGGCGGCCGGCTGAAGCACGCGCCGGGTTAACTGCAGCGACGTTCTTCTTTTCTTGATCGAAGGGTCCGTACCTCAGGGTACGGGCCCTTCGGCATGTCCGGAGGGGCTGGGTCCGCGGCCTGGCCGGTCCCCCGGAGTGCCTCTGGGGGACCAGGCCAGTACCCGAGAGCCGCTTGCACTCGCAGGGGGCGAGTGCTAATCATTGGCGTTAGCACTCTGAAGGTGAGAGTGACAAAGATGGACCGGGTCGGTGAGGCCCGCAGGCCAGGTGGGGCAAGGAACCACGAGGTGTGCGAGCCGTCCGTCGCGGGCGCGGGCGCGGTCCGAAGGAATCACCCCCAGTCCTGGAGGGACCACTTCACATGGCCAAGATCATCGCGTTCGACGAGGAGGCGCGGCGCGGCCTCGAGCGCGGCATGAACCAGCTCGCGGACGCCGTGAAGGTGACGCTCGGCCCCAAGGGCCGCAACGTCGTCCTCGAGAAGAAGTGGGGCGCCCCCACGATCACCAACGATGGTGTCTCCATCGCCAAGGAGATCGAGCTCGAGGACCCGTTCGAGAAGATCGGCGCCGAGCTGGTCAAGGAAGTCGCCAAGAAGACGGACGACGTCGCCGGTGACGGTACGACCACCGCGACCGTTCTCGCCCAGGCCCTCGTCAAGGAAGGCCTGCGCAACGTAGCCGCCGGCGCCAACCCGATGGCCCTCAAGCGCGGTATCGAGAAGGCCGTCGAGGCCGTCTCCGGTGCCCTGCTCGAGCAGGCCAAGGATGTCGAGACCAAGGAGCAGATCGCTTCGACGGCCTCCATCTCCGCCGCCGACACCCAGATCGGCGAGCTCATCGCCGAGGCCATGGACAAGGTCGGCAAGGAAGGCGTCATCACCGTCGAGGAGTCCCAGACCTTCGGTCTGGAGCTGGAGCTCACCGAGGGTATGCGCTTCGACAAGGGCTACATCTCGGCGTACTTCGCCACCGACATGGAGCGGATGGAGGCGTCGCTCGACGACCCGTACATCCTGATCGCCAACTCCAAGATCGGTTCCGTCAAGGACCTGCTCCCGCTCCTGGAGAAGGTCATGCAGTCGGGCAAGCCGCTGCTGATCATCGCCGAGGACGTCGAGGGCGAGGCCCTGTCGACCCTGGTCGTCAACAAGATCCGCGGCACCTTCAAGTCCGTCGCGGTGAAGGCCCCGGGCTTCGGCGACCGCCGCAAGGCGATGCTGAACGACATCGCCATCCTCACCGGTGGCGAGGTCATCTCCGAGGAGGTCGGTCTCAAGCTCGAGAACACCTCCCTCGACCTGCTGGGCCGCGCCCGCAAGGTGGTCATCACCAAGGACGAGACCACCATCGTCGACGGCGCCGGCTCCACGGAGCAGGTGCAGGGCCGGGTCAACCAGATCCGCGCCGAGATCGAGAACAGCGACTCGGACTACGACCGCGAGAAGCTGCAGGAGCGCCTGGCGAAGCTCGCCGGCGGTGTCGCGGTCATCAAGGCCGGTGCCGCCACCGAGGTGGAGCTCAAGGAGCGCAAGCACCGCATCGAGGACGCCGTGCGCAACGCCAAGGCGGCCGTCGAGGAGGGCATCGTCGCCGGTGGTGGCGTGGCCCTCATCCAGGCCTCCTCGGTCTTCGAGAAGCTGGACCTGGAGGGTGACGAGCTGACCGGCGCCAACGCCGTGAAGCTCGCGCTGGAGGCCCCGCTCAAGCAGATCGCCGTCAACGGTGGTCTCGAGGGTGGCGTCATCGTCGAGAAGGTGCGCAACCTGCCCGTCGGCCACGGCCTCAACGCCGCGACCGGTGAGTACGTCGACATGATCAAGGAAGGCATCATCGACCCGGCGAAGGTCACGCGCTCTGCCCTGCAGAACGCCGCCTCCATCGCCGCGCTCTTCCTCACCACCGAGGCCGTCATCGCCGACAAGCCGGAGAAGGCCGCCGCGCCTGCCGGTGGCGGTATGCCGGGCGGTGACATGGACTTCTGATCGGCCTCTGGCTGATCCGGGTTCCACCGAGGGCGGCACTCCCTGGAAACAGGGGGTGTCGCCCTCGGGCGTGTTCGAGGTCACAGGGGAATTGCTTAAGCGGGTGCAATAATGCGTGTGCACATACCCTTCGGTTAACGCAGCCCCTGCACGAGGAGCCCACCCACGTGACCACCGCCCCCTCCCGCGCAGCCGAGATCCTCTCCCGGCCCACCGCGATCAACGGCCTGACCGTCCCCAACCGCATCGTGATGGCGCCCATGACGCGCATGTTCTCCCCGGGCGGCATCCCCGGCGAGGACGTGGTGTCGTACTACGCCCGCCGGGCCGCCGCCGGCGTAGGACTGATCGTCACCGAGGGCACCTACGTCGGCCACGATTCGGCCGGCAACAGCGGCCGCGTCCCCCGGTTCCACGGCGAGGACCAGCTCGCCGGCTGGCAGAAGGTCGCCGAGGCGGTGCATGCGGCGGGCGGCACGATCGTTCCGCAGCTGTGGCACATCGGCACGGTCCGCAACCAGGGCGACGCCCCCTACCCGGACGCCCCCTCGCACGGCCCCTCCGGTCTGCGCGTCACCGGCGTCGAGGACGCGACCCCCATGACCCAGGCCGACATCGACGCCGTCATAGGTGCGTTCGTCGAGGCAGCGGTCGCGGCCGAGCGCATCGGCTTCGACGGAGTCGAACTGCACGGCGCGCACGGCTACCTCCTCGACCAGTTCCTGTGGTCCGGCACCAACCGTCGTACGGACGCGTACGGCGGCGACCCCGTGGCCCGTACGAAGTTCGCGGCGGAGATAGTGGCGGCCGTGCGGGAGGCCGTCTCGCCCGAGTTCCCGGTGCTGTTCCGGTACTCGCAGTGGAAGCAGGAGGCGTACGACGCGCGTCTCGCCGAGACGCCGGAGGAGCTGGAGGCCATCCTCGCGCCGCTGGCCGCGGCCGGTGTCGATGCGTTCCACGCCTCTACGCGGCGGTACTGGCTGCCGGAGTTCGACGGCTCCGACCTCAACCTCGCCGGGTGGACGAAGAAGCTCACGGGCAAGACCACGATCACTGTCGGGTCGGTCGGGCTCGACGGGGACTTCATCCGGGGGTTCGCGGGGGAGGGGTCGCCGGTGCGGGGCATCGACGACCTGCTGGACCGGCTGGAGCGCGACGAGTACGACCTTGTCGCGGTCGGGCGGGCGCTGCTGCAGGATCCGGAGTGGGCGGCGAAGGTGCTGGCGGGACGGGTCTCGGAGCTGAAGCCGTATGACGCGGCTGCGCTGCGCTCGCTGAGCTGACATTCCGTGCGGGGTGGTGGGGGTTGCTGTCCCTGGGGGCTGCGCCCCCAGACCCCCATCGGCCTTCGGCCTCGTCCTCAAACGCCGGACGGGCTGGGGGGTGCCGGACGGGCTGGGGGGTGCCGGACGGGCTGGAATTTTCTGGGCAGGCCGACAATGGGCGCATGCCAAACGTTCTTGCCCGTACCGCCACCCCCGCCGACCTCGACGACATCGTCTCCGCCTTCACCACCGCCTTCTTCCACGACCCGGTGTGGGGGCCCGTCTTCCCCGACGAAGAGCGGCGCGCCGCGCAAGCAGCCGTGATGTGGCGGGTCTACGTGACCTCCGCCCTGCGTTACCCCTGGACGCTGGTGACGCCGGGTGCCGAGGCCGCCGCGGTCTGGATTCCGCCGGACGGGGTCGAGCTCACGTCCGAGGAGACGGAGGGGCTGGAGGGCCGTCTTGCTCGCGCCACGAGCCCTGACACTGCCCGGGCGATCATGAGGATCGGGGAGCAGTTCGAGGCGGCCCATCCCAGCGAGCCGTTCTTCTACCTCACCATCCTCGGCACCCACACCGACCACCGCGGCAAGGGCCTCGGCATGGCCCTGCTCGCCGAGAGCCTCGCCCGTGTCGACGCCGTCGGCGCCCCCGCCTACCTGGAGTCGACCAACCCCGCCAACCTCAAGCGGTACGAGAACGTCGGCTTCAGCGCACGCGACGAGATCGTCACCGCCACCGGCCAGGTCGTGACGACCATGTGGCGGCCGGCGGCCTGACACTCTGGTTGCCGAGGTCAACTACGGCTAGCGTTCCGGGCATGAGGATCCTGCACCTCTCCGACACCCACATCGAGCGCACCGACGCCCCCAACAGGCACGGCGTCAACGCCACCGAATCCCTCCGCCTCATGCTCGCCGAGCTGCGCCACCAGCGGGGCGTGGACGCGATCGTCGTCACCGGTGACATCGCCAACGACGGGGCGGTGGAGGCGTACACGACCGTACGAGAGCTGCTGACCGAGTTCGCGCTGCCGCTGAACGCGCCCGTGATCTGCACGACCGGCAACCACGACGAGCGCGAGGCCTTCGGCAAGGTGCTGGGGAGCGGGCATCTGGCGGCGGACGGGGCCGAGCGGGCCGAGACGGTTCTGGAGTCCGCGGCGGGCGAGCGGGCCGCGGTCAGCACGGTGGACGGGTGGCGTCTCGTCACGCTGGACTCGCTCGTGCCGGGCAAGGTGCACGGGTGGCTCGGCGCGGAGCAACTGGCCTGGCTGCGGCGCGTGTTGGCGACCCCCGCGGGGAAGGGCACGGTCCTCTCGCTCCATCACCCGCCCATCGCGCTCGACGTCGGGACTCAGCGTGCCTTCGGCCTCCGTAATCCGTCGGCCCTGGCCGAGGCGATCCGTGGCACCGATGTCCGCGCCGTCCTGACCGGCCACTTCCACCTTCAGCTCTTCGGGCTGCTCGAGGCGGTCCCGGTCTGGGTCACGCCGGGCGTGGTCAACCGCATCGACCTGACGACACCTCCGGGCACCGAGCGTGCGGTGCGCGGGGCGTCGGCGTCGTTGGTGGAGCTGGGCGACGGCTCGGCGGGCCCGATGTTCCACACCTTCCATGCGCGTGACCCGCGGGCCCACGAGACGGTGTACGAGATCGACGAGCAGCAGACGCGGGCCTTTATCGAGCGGCACGGCTAGCACGCCGGAAGCCTCCGAGCCTTCCCACCTCCCAGCCTTCCAACAAGGAGTCGATGATGATGACAGTCGTGCGCACCGCCGCCGGTGCGGTGCGTGGGCGCCAGGAGAACGGGCTGACGGTGTTCCGCGGCATACCGTTCGCCGAGCCGCCCGTAGGCGAGGCCCGGTTCCAGGCGCCGCGTCCCGTACGCGCCTGGGAGGGGACGAGGGAGGCGTACGCCTTCGGTCCGCCGCCCCCGCAGGAGTCGGGCTTCCGGGGCCGTGCGGGTGTGCAGGACGCGCCCGAGGGCGACGACTGGCTGACTGTCAACGTCTGGACACCGGAAGCGGATTCGGCCACTCGGCGGCCGGTGATGGTGTGGGTCTACGGCGGGGCCTACAAGCTTGGGCATTCCGGCAGTCCCGGCTACGACGCCCAACGCATTGCGCGTGACGGTGACTTGGTCGTCGTGACGCTCAACTACCGGGTGGGGATCGAGGGGTTTTCGCTCATCGAGGGGGCGCCTGCCAATCGGGGGCTGCTCGATCAGGTGGCTGCGCTGGAGTGGGTGCGGGAGAACATCGCCGAGTTCGGCGGGGATCCTGGGCAGGTGACCGTCTTCGGCGAGTCGGCGGGGGCTGGGTCGGTGGCCTCGCTGCTGGCCATGCCGAGCGCGCGGGGGCTCTTCCGGCGGGCGGTCGCACAGAGCGTGCCGGGGACCTACTTCTCCGGCGAACTGGCCCGTGACATCGCGTCCGCCATCGCGGAGGAGGCGGGGCTGCGGCCGACGGCGGCCGATCTCGCGACCGTCGAACCCCGTCAACTGACCTCGGTGGGCGAGGCGTTGAGCGCGAAGATGATGTCGTACGCGGACCGGTGGGGGCAGGTGGCTCCTACGGCCACGCCCTTCTCCCCGGTGGTCGACGGCGAGGTGCTGCCGTGCATGCCCTGGCAGGCGCTGAAGGCGGGCGCGGGGAAGGACATCGACCTGCTCGTCGGGCACAACCGGGACGAGTTCCGGCTGTTCCTCGCGCTCGGCGGGATGCTCGGCAAGATCGGGGAGGAGCAGGCGGGCTGGGCGCTGCGGACGTTCGGGCCGGGGCCGGACGGGGAGCGGGCGTATCGCGCGGCCTTCCCGGAGGCGACCCCGGGCGAGCTGTTCGAACGCGTCCAGACGGACTGGCTGTTCAACATGCCCTCACTGCACCTGGCGGAGGCGCAGGTCGCGGGCGGCGGTCGCGCTCACCTCTACGAGCTGACCTGGCCGGCCCCCGGTGGCGGGGGCGGCCTCGGCGCGTGCCACGGCCTGGACATCCCGCTGCTGTTCGGCACGTTCGAAGCGGACCTGGGGCAGCTGCTCTTCGCGGGTACGGGGGCCACCGCGGAGGGGGAGGCGCTGTCGTCCCGGTTCCGCGAGTCGTGGACGGCGTTCGCGCGGACGGGGAATCCGGGCTGGCCGGCGTTCGAGACGGAGGAGCGCCTGGTCCAGGTGCTGGATGCGGAGCCGAAGGCGCAGGTCGGGCCGTATCAGGAGGAGACTTCGCGGCGGCTGTGGGAGGGGTACGAGTTCGCGCCGCTCCCGCTCCTCAAGTAGGACGAGGGCCGGGCTACAGGTTTCCCAACGGCTCGATGTCGACCTTCACCGGTGTGCCCCAGACGCGCAGCACCTCGTAGTCGGTGAACTCGTGCACCAGCCGGTACGCCATCGCGGGGCGGGGCCCGCGGCGCTGAGCGGCCAGATACAGCTCGGCCTCGCGCCGGTCCCGCCTCGGCGTCCCGCACAGGTGCCAGGTCTGGCCGTTCCACGCCTCCGGCAGCCAGCGCTGCTGGGGCTGCGGGCGGTCGGCGCTGACGCCGTAGCGGGAGGGGGCGGTCTCGGTGGTGTGCGGGGGCACGGGGCCGCCGTTGAACTCGGCGCGGCGGGCCGCCCGGCGCCGGGTCTCGCAGAGCAGGCAGAGGTCGTGGGCGTTCTCGTCGACCGGGCCGTTCGGGTGCTCGGGGCAGCGGGTGGCGGGCGCGGCGCCGGTGACGCTCTCGTCGAGGAGGTCCAGGGCGCGGCGGAGGTCGGCCTTGACCTCGTGGAGCTTGCCGTCGGGGGTGTCGCCGGTGAGGGCCTCGCCGTGTTCGCCGAGGAGGCGGAGGGCTCGGCCCAGGGCGGTCAGTTGGGCGTGGTTCATGGGTATCAGTCTGCGTAGTCCTTGAGTTTCTCGGTATCCAGGGTGATGTTCACGGGGGAAGGGATCTCGACGGTGGCGCCCCACGCGTAGCTGGGAGACTGCTGGTACCGGCCGTCTTTGGGCTCGCTGAAAACGGTGATGGTGTTGTTCTCGCGGTCGATGAGGAGGTAGATGGGGATGTCGGCTTCGGCGTAGCCGATGGGCTTGTCGATGCGGTCGCGTTGGTCGGTGTCGCGGTCGTGGGAGGTGATCTCCAGGGCCATCAGGATGCCGTCGGTCTCGGACCACTCGCCATGCTCAACGAAGTGATCCACAGGGGCGAGTGCCGCGTCCGTGCGGGCACGACCCTTCCGGTATGCCTCAGCCTTGACCCCGGACTCGGGTACGAGATCAAGGTCAGGGCGGTGGAGCAGGAACTGGCGCACCAGCCACATGTAAATCGAACGGTGCTTGCCATCCGGCATCGCCTTGACCTCTAGTTTTCCGTTGATGTACTCCAGCCGGACGGTCTCCGGCGACCGATGCTCCAGCTCCTCGAAGTCCTCGACGCTGAGTGGGGCCTTCGTGCGGACCCGCCCGTTGATGAATTCGAGCCGCACGTTTCGCGGGGCCCTGCGGGCAAGTTCCTCGAAGTCCTCGACGGACATCTGTGGGCGCTGAGCGGTGCTGGGGGTCATGGCGTCGCCTCCTCCCCTCCATCGTGCCCCGGGGTGGTGTCGTCGGACCGTAGGAGCGGTCATACGGGTGTTCTCTCTTGTGGTTTCTCTTGTCGCTTCAGTGACATGGCAGCGCGGATCTCGGCTGCGCGTGCGTGGATCACTGGGGCGGGCGGTAGTGCGGAGGGGTGTGCGGGGGCGCGTTCGCTCCGACAGCCGCTGCACACGCCCCCGGGGAGCGCCTCCGGTCGGCCCGGGACCCCGCACTCGGCGCACTCCAGGAAGCGGCGGGGTGGTCGCGGAGCAGGGCGCTCCGGCGGGAGCTTGTCGGTCAGGCGGCGGCGGACCAGGGCCGCGGGATGGTGGACCGGGGTGGGCAGGCCGCTGGTCAGGGCGTGGAGTACGACCTCCTCGGTGGCCCCGCGGGTGAACCACTCCGCCACCAGCGGGGCGAGGGCGGCGCAATCGGCCTGCGAGAGGGAGAGCGCGGGGGCCGTACGGCCGAGGGCGGCCAGGAGGATGTGGGCGCGGGAACGGGTGCGGCGGGGCCGGTCCGGCGGTTCTTCCGGTACGTCGCCCCGGGTGAAGGCCGCCCACCAGTCATCGCCCCGTGCGGTGCGGGAGAACCACGATCGGGTGATCCAGCGGACGTTCTCGGTGCCGGGCAGTCGCTCGCGTCCGCGCTGCAAGTGCCCCGCCTGTTGAAGGCGGTTGAGCGCGGTTCGCAGGGCGCACTGGCCGTACGGCAACTGCTTGGCCAGCGTCTTTACGGAGATGTCAGCACCGTCGGCGAGGCGGTCGATGTACGCGGCGATGGCGGCTTCGCGGGGTGGGAGGTGGGCGAAGTCGTGGGCCGTGCGGCGGTGTTGATCGGGGGCGCTGCGCTTTCCGTAACCCGGATTGGCCACGGGGTGTGGGGAGGCGTGCGCGGGCAGGGAGGCGGCACTAAGCTGGGCATCAGCCATGGGATCGAACTTGTCCTTCGATCTTGTAGGTCAAGCCCCCGCAGGTGTTGGTAGCACCTGGCGGGGGCTGTTCGTTATGCGGGCACGCTAGACGATCGTGACTCTGCGTGGCAAACCGAACGCGTCACGTCAACTCGCAGGGTGGGAGGGCGGGTTGAGGCCCTCCAGTCATTCCTTGAAAAGGGGGCTCGGGGCTGGCGGCTTGAGCTTCGGGAGGGTTCGTCAGGTCGCCCAGTAGTCGCGGTCCGGCAATTCCACCCAGTGGTCCGGCGGGCCGACGACCCCTCGGGCGCCGGTCGGGCGCAGACCGGCGTACGCGAGCGAGTAGGCCACCGCCTGGTTGCAGTACACGTACGAGAACAGGACCTCCTCAGAGCTCTCGCCGACGTCCGGGCCGCCGCCCGGGTGCAGGTCCCAGCCCTCGCAGACGCCGTCGCGGTAGATGCTGCCCTGGTTGCCGCTCTTGGGATTCGCGTACAGGCCGTAGGAGGCGGTGCCCGCGGAGAGGAGGGCGTGTACGCCGGGCATCGAAGGGCCGTATCCCCACGGCTGGGTGACGACGCATCCGCCGGGCACGGTCGTCACGCCCACGAGCCTCAGCGTCTCGTCCAGGTCGTAGGCGTAGGGTTCCTCCTCCAGCTCGGCCATCAGCTCGGGGTCGGCCGGGGTGGCCTCCAGGCGGCGTATCGCCTCCGCGGCGTCGATCCCGGCCACGCACGCCAGCCCCAGGCCGTCGTCGTAGAAGTCGCCGAGGGCCGCGATGAGCCGTCGGCCCTCCTCCGCCACCGCGCGCTCGGCCTTCGTCAGACCGGGCTGAGCCTCGGGCAGGGCGGCGAACAGGTCGGGATCCGGCCCGGCGAGGCTCAGGCGGGCCGGTGTCCAGCCGCCGGGCCCGGCCCACCCGGGGTCGGCTCCGGTGGCGACCAGCGCTCGCGCGTTGTCCGACCGGCCTGCCACCACCGCCTCCCACAGTGCCGTCGTCCCGCCCTCCAGCGCGTCCGCGTCCGCCACGCGCCGGGCCAGTTCCGCGACGACCTCGGGCGAGCCGAACAGCGCAGCCCGGTGCAGGGGGCGCGAGCCGCCGACGCCCCACCGCTCGGGATCGGCGCCCGCGTCGAGGCGCCGCCGCACGTCCTCGTGGTCCTGCCAGCCCCGGTAGTCCATGCCGGCCCAGCCGCCGCCGTCTGTGCGCGTCATCCCGTGCCCCCTCCGGCTCGTCGATCTCCGTACCCACACCTTCGCAGACACCACTGACATTCAGTAACTCGACTTTGTCGCTTGACTTGAGCAGTTGACAAACTCCATGATGAAGCCATCGCAAGGCGCTGTGGATCGAAGGCCGGGAACGCTCGCAAGGCCGTCGGTTCGCGTCTCGCCCCACTCCGCACCGACCAGGAGGAACTCCGATGACCGACATGATCGCCGTCGCGTACCCCAGTGAGACCGTTGCCGAGCAGGCGCTCATCGAACTGCGCGCCCTGCACACCGAACACACGGTGCACGTCGCCGACGCGGTGCTGCTCACCCGTGACCACAACGGTGAGGTGAAGATCCCCGGCAAGCCCCATCCCGCCGCCTCCGGTGCCATGGGCGGTGCGCTGTGGGGAGGTCTGATCGGGCTGCTGCTCCTGCAGCCCCTGCTGGGCGCCGCCATCGGCGCCGCTGCCGGCGGAGCGGTCGGCGCGACGGCCGAGGACGACGAACGGACCCAGTTCATCAAGAGCCTCGGCCAGCGCCTGGCACCCGGGCACGCCGCAGTGATCGCGGTGATCTACGACGCCACCGCGGACAAGGCGCTGCCGCGTATCGCCCGCTTCGGCGGCGAGGTCCTGCACACCTCACTCAGCCAGGCGGACGAGGACGAGATCCGCTCCGCTCTGCACGCCCATCAGGCGGCAACGGTTGGTTAGCGGGCCCGCACGCCCTCGACGAACGCGGCCCATGCCTCGGCTCGGAACACGAGCTTCGGGCCGAGGGGGTTCTTGGAGTCGCGGACGGGGACGACGCCGGGGTGGGCGTCGGTGACTTCCAGGCAGTTGCCACCGCTGCCGCCGCTGTACGTCGACTTGCGCCAGCGGGCGACTTCCAGGCAGTCACTACCGCCTTGGCTGTAGCTCGACTTGTGCCAGGTGGCCGTGCTCAGGTCGTAGTCAGGGGTGTTCCTCATAGGCGTAATCCTGTGCCAACGCCTCGATCAGGGCCAGGGACTTCTCCTGCGAGAGTGCGGAGGCCACGAGGAGGTCAAACCTGAACCTCTGTTGGGTGACCGTGGCGGGGTCGTCCTCCAGACGTCCGATGGCCACGCCCTCGTAGTAGACCAGCGGTGGGGCGTCCTTGAACTCCATCAGCTTCAGGGCACCCTGCATCGCCGCGTGCGCACCTGCGCTGAACGGCAGTACCTGAATGATGACCCGGTTCCGGCGGCCCAGACCTGCGACGTGACGCAGGGCCTCTGCCATGACCCCGCGGTCGCCGGTCTCCCGACGCAGCGCCGCCTCGTCAAGTACCACCCACAACAACGGCTTTGTTGGGTGGTCCAGTAGACGAGTCCGCTCCATCCGGCCTTCCGTCCACTCCTCGACGGTCTCCTCCGGTGTCGTCGGGTCGTACGCCCGGTTCACGGCCCGTGCGTAGGCGGGTGTCTGCAGCAGCCCGGGGATCAGGAGCGGCACGTACTGCCTGATCGCCGTGGCTTGCGCCTCGGCCTCCGCCGCCTCGGCGAAATGCTCCTCATACTTCGACTTGGCCGCCGCCCCGCAGTTCCGCAGAAAGAAGCCCCCCGTTCCCAACTCCTCATCCAGCAACCGCGCATACTCCGGCTGCATCCGCCGAGTCCCCGCCTCCAGCTGCCCGATGAACGAGCCGCTCACGAACAGCCGTAGCCCCAGTTCGTCCTGGCTCAGTCCGACCTTCTCGCGCGCGTGACGCAACTCCGCGCCCAGCAACGCCCGCGGCGAAGACGACGGATCGAGGTCCTTGGGTCCCGGCATGTGCAACTCCCTGTCGGACATCGGGCGTTGTTGGAACGTGTCGTATGGCCAGGTTAGGGGCGTTGCGGACACGCTGTGTTGCGAACAGCAAACTCAGCGTGGAGGTATGAGCGACGTGCGGTCGACCGAAGAAGTCGTCGAGAACCTGCGGGAGGCCCTCACGGGCGTCGGGGTGGCCCTGCCGTCCCTCTGCGTCGATCCCGTGACCGGCGCGAGCGAGGAGCCGTTCGCGCTCGTCGACCTCGGCCGCTGCAATGTCCGTACCGCGGAGAAGCTGGCGTCCGTGCTGCGGGGGGAGCGGCCGGCGGTCGGTGCGTACGCAACCGATGTGCGGGACGGGCGGGTCGGTGAGGTCATGGGGCATGTCGGTGGGCGGGTGCAGTTGCGGCCGGTCGGCGGCGGGCGGGAGTGGGAGTGCCCACCGGAGGCGGTGGGGGCCGCGCCGCCGGAGGAGGTGCTGCGGGCTCGGGTGCGCAGCCGTAACCGGGAGGCTCGCCTTTCGTGAGGGCCCGGCGCCGCGACCCGTCAGGTGAGGGTGAACCAGGCGACGAGCAGGGCGGCCGCCAGGCCCACGGCACCCAGGATGCAGAAGACGACAGCCAGGGCGCCGCCGTCGTGGCCGTCGATGAGCATCCGCTTCGGGTTGTCCGGGTCGTAGAAGACGGTCACGGCCGCGCCCGGGCGGAGGTCGCCGACCGAGTTGCTCGCGACCGACGACACGGTCTCCACCGTCTGACCGTCCCCGGTCACCCACCGAACCACCGGCTGGTACATCGTGCGGTTCGAATCGAAGTTGCGGTGGGTCTTGAACCCGACGACCGTCGCGCTGGTCTGCGCCCCTTCCTGCCGCAGCCTGCGTGCCCGACGCCCCACGACGACACCGACGGTCATGAACACCGTCCCGAGCAGCAGCGGAACACCCGCCCCGATCAACCCACCCATGAAAACCTGTGACTCCTCGTCGCCCGGACCTGTCGCCGCACGCTACTTCAGCGCTCAACGGGGCCGCACTTTGGTGAACTGGCCGCATGAAGATCCTCACACCCCGCGCACTCCATGCCCTCGAACGCTTCAACTCCGCGCACCCCTGGGACCACAACGCCCACTACCACCCGTGGCTGATACGGCAGTTGCCCGGCAGCTTCGGCCGTGCTCTCGACGTGGGCTGCGGGACCGGTGACCTGGTGCGGCTGCTGGCGGGGCGGGCGAGGGAAGTGCACGGGGTCGACTCGGATCCGGGGATCGTGGGCAGGGCGAGGGAGTTGAGCGGCGATCGGTACGGCCACGTCACCTACTCCGTCGCCGACGCGCCAGGTGGGCTGCCTCCGGGGCCGTACGACGTCATCACCTGCGTCGCCGTTCTTCATCACCTGCCGCTCGCCGAGGCGCTCACGCGCTTCCGGCAGCAACTCGCGCCCGGCGGCACGCTGTTGGTCGTCGGGCTTGCCCGGGAGGAGACCTTCGGCGACCGCCTGCTGAGCTACGCGTCGATTCCGCTCAACGCCGCCACCGGGTGGCTGAAGAACCGCGGCCGTACCGCGGCCCGGCCCCCCTCCATGACCGCCGTGACGCGGCCCGCGGACGTCACGTACGCCGAAATCGTGCGCGAAGCCCGACGGGTCCTGCCCGGCGCCCGCCTGCGCCGCCGTCTCTTCTGGCGGTACACGCTGGTTGCGCGTGCCCCGCGGGCCGATGGGGTCCGCGGGGCGTGCGCCGGGCCGGGAAGGATCAGTCCTGCGGGACGCTCAGGAGCGTGATGATGCTGGAGAAGACGCAGACGTCGTTCTGTACGGCGGTGATCAGGACCCGGTGCTGACCGGGCTGGTCCGTCGGGAACGGGTCGGTGTGGATCCAGCAGGGGGCGTCGAGCTCGGCGTAACGGGCGAAGACCACATCCATGGAGAGCATCGCGGCCGGCGGCTGCACCGCCGTGTGGCTGGCCTGGCGTGCCGCTTCGAGGAGCAGCATGCCGGGGGCGTGGTCGACGGGGTGGTCGAAGAGCACGGGGTGGTTGAGGTCGACGCGCAGCTGGTGGCGGCGCGGCGAGTCGGTCGGCGAGAGGACGACGTCGGCGAAGTCCTCGCGGGCGACCTGGGCGGGTGCGGCCGGTGGGGGCAGGGGCAGCGCGCGGGCGATCGAGGCGTCGAGGTCGGCGTAGGTGCCCCGCAGGCGTTGGTAGAGCGCGGGGGCGGTGTTGGCGAACCGGGTCTGGGCGGTGCCCACCTGGACACCGTCCCGGATCACGTCGACCTTCATCAGCATGGAGGCCAGACGGCCCATGCGCCGGACGACTTCGTGGCAGCTGACGCGGAGTTCGACCGCGGTCGTACCGGCGGTGGTGGCCAGTGCGGCGGGAGTCAGAGCGAAGCTGAAGTGGCTCCATGCCTGGCGGTGCCCCGCCGGGGCGTCGTAGGCGGCGTGGCTGAGCAGCGGTATGCACTGGCGGATCGACTCGGCGAGCAGCATGGGGTCGTGCAGGCCGTGCTGCGGTCCGTAGAAGGCGTGGTCCTGCGGCCAGTCGGCGTGGACGGTGAAGACGTCGTTCCCGTTCTGGCACCACTGAGTCAGCAGTACTTCCGAGGCGGTGAGCTTGTGCACCTGCTCCTGGGTCACCGGCACCCAGGTCGGGGCGGTGGCGTGGACGTGCTGGATGGTGCTGGACATACGGAATCCCCCTGAGACGTATGTGAGCGCTGCGGCTGGCAGCCGCAGCCCCATAAACATAAAGAGTGCTCTGTTTGTTTGGCTCAAGGCCCGGTAAAGGGTCACTCATGGACCGATCAAGCCATGTGGGGCAACGGCTTCCGGATCGAGGTCGTTTCGTGGGCGAACGGAGGGGCTGACCGGTGCACTGGACACCCCTGAAGGCCCGTGCGTAACCTGGTGCCTGTTCTAACCAAGAGAGTGCTCTGTTTATTTGGCAAGGAGGTCCAGTGGCGCAGCCTCAGCAGGAGCGTGCCGTGCGGACAAGGGCGGCTCTCATCAAGGCGGCCGCCGAGGAGTTCGACCTCGCGGGGTACGCCGGCACGAGCACCACGAAGATCATCAAGCGGGCCGGGTCCACCATGGGGGCCCTGTACTTCCACTTCGGCTCCAAGGAGGGCGTGGCCAGGGCGGTCATGGCCGAACAGGCCGCCGACCTGCCGGAGCTGGTCGGGCGCAGCGGACTCCAGCGCCTGGTCGACCTCACCCTCGAACTGGCCCAGGAGCTGCGGAGCAACGTCCTGCTGCGGGCCGGTGTGCGGCTGGCCGTCGAGCAGGGCGCCTTCGGCATCCAGGACGACACCGCCTACCAGCTGTGGATCACCCGGTTCAAGGAGGAGCTCATCGTCGCCGACGCGCTCGGCGAGCTGCGCGAGGGCGTGGACCCCGCCGGGTTCGCCCGCGTGCTGGTGGCCGCCTACAGCGGAACCCAGCTGCTGTCCCGGATCAGCACCGGCCACGAGGACCTCCGGGAGAGGATCGTCGAACTGTGGCGGTACTTCCTGCCCGCCGTCGCCACGCCCGACGTGATCGGCAAGCTCGACTTCGGGATGCGGGGACCGGAGGCGGCGCAGTGAGCCCGGACGGCGAGGCGAGGCCCTGGACCGTCGCGGTGACGGGCTCCACGGGCTTCATCGGCTCCGCGGTGGTGCGCCGGCTGGCCGTCTGCACGGCTCCCGGCGGAGGGCCGCTGCGGGTGCGTGCACTGGCCCGCGGCGCGGGTGCCGAAGCGCCGGGCGAGGGCACGGTGGAGCGGGTTCGGGCCGATGTCACTGACGCGGCGTCACTGCACGCTGCTTTCAAGGGCGCCGACGCCGTCGTGCACGCCGTCTCCTACGTCGGTTCCGATGCCCGGCAGGCCTGGTCGGTGAACCTCGACGGGACCGCTGCCGTCATGGCGGCCGCCCGGGAGGCCGGGGTCGACCGGATAGTCCACTTCTCCACGGCCGCCGTCTACGGCGCCGGCCCGCACCGCGGGATCGACGTCGACGAGGTCGACGCGGAGCCCGTGTCCGAGGCCAGCCGCAGCCGCCTCGCCGCCGAAGGGCCGGCCCTGGCGGCCGGTGCGCTCGTGCTGCGGCCGGGTCTGGTGCTCGGCGAGGGGGACCGCTGGGTGGGGCCGGCCTTCGCCGAACTGACCCGGCGCGTTCCGCCCGAGTGGGACGGTGGCACGGGGCTGCTGTCCCTCGTGGACGTGGACGACCTGGCGCGGCTGGCCGCGGCCGCCGTCACCGTGGACATGCCGGTGCGGGGGGTGCATCACGCGGCTCATCCCGTCCCGGTGGCGAGCGGTCGCCTCAGACGGGTCCTGGCCGGACACGGTCTCGCCGAGCCCGCGCGCGGCGACGCCGACTGGGCGCAGTGCACCGCGCTGCTGGCGCATACGCAAGGTCGTTGGGGGCAACGGCAGTTGGAGCTGCTGGGCCGGGACCACTACTACCGCAGTGACCTGATCTGGGAACTGCTCGCCACCGACCCGGGCCCGGGCCCGCTCGAGCGACTGGGTACCTCCTAGGGCCGGTCCTGGCGCCAGGGCGACTCCCTCAGGCCCCTCTGTCTCGGTGAGGCAGGGGGGCCTGTTCTCGCTCCTGGTCCCCGTCGTGCGACCGGTGGTGGAGTGGCTCATTCCGCCTGTTGCGAAGCGGTCGCTACTGTCGGAATAATATAGAGAGATCTCTTTTATTTACGTCCACGCTCCGGCCGGTGCCGACCGCGGGGCGGCCGGTCGGCCTCGGAACTTTGGAGGATGCATGGCAGTGCAGGCCAGGGCGGAGCGCACGCGCGAAGCTCTCATCAGGGCCGCGGCCGATGTCGTGGACGACAAGGGCTACAACGGGGCCACCCTGGTCGCGATCAGCAGGTCCGCGCAGGTCTCCATGGGGGCGCTGACCTTTCATTTCGCCAGCAAGAGCGAACTTGCCGAAGCCGTGGTCGAACGCGCCGCGAGCGTTGCCGGCAAGCAGACCGTGTCCGCCGCCGCCGGGCAGGCGTCCCCGCTGCGGGCCGTAGGGGTGCTGCTGCAGGCGCTCGCCCGGCTCCTGGACGAGGACGTCGTCGTGCGTGCCGCCTCGCTGCTCGCGCGGGAGCGGCCGGACATCGTCCCGGCCTGGCACTCCTCCTGGATGCCGACGCTGTCGCAGTTGCTCGAGGAGGCGGAGGCTGCGGGGGAGCTGCGGCACGGAGTCCGGCCGCCCGCGGTGGCGGGACTGGTGACGTACCTGCTCACCGCTGTCGAGGTGCACCCGCGCACCGCGCCGGGGCAGGAGCGGTTCAGGGGTGCGGCGGGCGCCATGTCGCGCCTGTGGCCCTTCGTCTGTCACGGCATCGCCGCGGCCGCCGCCTAAAGCAAAGAGAGTGCTCTGTTTTCTTTGCCATCTATGTACTCGATCGGGCTCGATCTGACTAGAAAAAAAGAGAGCTCTCTATATTCTTCTTGGGGTAGGGCCTACTCGGCCAGGAGACCGTACGGGGGAGAGCGAGGACCCGGTGAGGGATACAGAGACAGCAGGGACAGCACAGTCGGCGCAGACGGATGTCTGCAAGATGCTCGCACGGGAGGTGCACGACCGGATCGGCAGCGGACTGGCGCTGGCACTGCGCCGTCTGGACATGCTGGAGACCACGGCGGTGGGGTCCGACCCGGAGGCCGCAGCCCGTCTGCAGCAGGTACGGGCCGCCGTGGTGGACGTGCTGTGCGCGACCCGGCAGGTGACCTCGGTGCTGCGGGACTCGCCGCCGACGGTCGCTGCCTTCTCGATCGAGGACGCACTGCGCGGCTTCGTACAGGCCATGGAGATCAGTGAGCCGAGGGTGGACCTGCGGGTCGACGGCGTGGACGGTCTGCTGCCGGCCACGGTGGCGGACGCCGTGTTCCTCGCGGTCCGCGAGGCGATGCGCAACGCCGTGGCCCACGCGCACGCCCGGCACGTCGCCGTCCACATCGCCTGGGATGCCGACGAACTGCACGCCTCGGTGGCCGACGACGGGGACGGCTTCGACCCCGCCGGGGTCGGCGAACGCGGTTCGACCAACGGGCTGCTCGGCATGCAGGAGCGGATCCAGGCAGCCGGCGGCGTCACCACGGTCACCAGCGCACTCAGGCGCGGCACCCGGATCACGCTCTGGGTTCCGGTCAAGGAGAGGAACACCCGCCATGTCTGACACCCCGACCCGCATACTCGTCGCCGACGACCACACCCTGCTGCGCGAGGCGATGGTCGAACTCCTGCAGAGCGAGCCCGACATCGAGGTGGTCGCGGAGGTCGGCGACGCCCGTGCGGCCGTGCGGGCCGCCGCGGAGCTGCGGCCCGACGTCGCGCTGATCGATGTGCAGATGCCGTACAACGAGGACCCGGGAGCCACCGTGCGCCGGCTTCTGGAGCGCCGGCCGGGGCTGCGGATCATCGTCCTGAGCATGGACGACCACCCGGCGCTCGTGCGCGGGCTGCTCGCGCTCGGAGTGCGCGGTTATCTCCACAAGAGTGCCAGCCGCCAGTCCCTGCTCGCGGCCATCCGGGAGCGGCCCGGCAGTGGGCGCACCGTGGTCACGGTGTCGATGCCGTCGCTCGCCGCCGCCGAGGGAGCCGGCCGGCGGGCCGCCGTCATCTCCGAGCGCGAGACGGAGGTGCTCACCCTGGTGGCCGAGGCTCTGAGCAACCGGCAGATCGGCGCCCGCCTCGGCATCACCGAGGGCACCGTCAAGCGCCATCTGAGGAAGATCTTCGACAAGCTCGACGCGGTCTCCCGCCTCGACGCGGTGAACAAGGCGGCGGCACTCCAGCTCATCCGCCCGCAGAGCAAGCACTCCCTGCCGATGGCCGGGTGACTCGTCGACGTACTGCGTGCTGCGGCCCCCTGCCGGTTGTGAGGCGGGGGCCGTTGGCGTGTGTGGGGAGCCGGTGATGAGTTGTCCGCCTTGGCGCCTGCTGGTTGGGGGGCGGGGTGGGGCGGTGCTGTCGGCGTCCGGCAGTGGGGCGATGGGGGTGAAGTGCCTTGCGTCCCCTGCCCGTTGTCGGCAAGGGCCGTTTGCGTGCCGCTGTCCGCTTGTGCGGCGTGAGGGGCTGACGGCCCCTCGGGGCCGGCGCCCGTCAGGCGGGCCCGGTGTCGGGCAGGGGTTGGTGGCCGCCGCGGCGGGGTGGCGGCCGAGTGGCGAGGGGGCCCCGCGGGCGGCGGGGCCTCGACTGCCTCGGTCTGGTCGTCGGCGAGGTGGTGGGGGTCAGGCGGGTCCGGTGTTGGGGAGGGCCTCCCGGCGGGCTCGGGTGAGGGTGGTCAGGATTGTGGTGGGGCTCAGGTCGGTCAGGGTGGTGTGGAGGTGGCCGTCGGGGCGGACGATCGCCGCGACGGGGTGGCGGCCGAGCGCGGTGGCGAGCGGGCCCCGAGGGCGGCTGGGGGCCTCGACCACCTCGGCCTCGTCGCCGACGGCCGCGCGGATCGCCGCGCAGGTCCTGCGCCAGTCGGCCGGCCTGGTGCGGCCGGGGTGCAGCAGTACGGCGTACGAGCGGCCGGTGATCCGGGTCCAGGGCGCCCCGGTGCGGACCGGTTCCTCGCCGAGCAGGACGGGCAGCCGGTCCCCGGGGACGGCCTTCGCCCCCGCGGGGGAGGTCCTCCGTGCGGTGGGGCCGCGGTAGCCCGACGTGAGCTGGCCGATGGCCGGCGCCAGGGTCCGCTGCAGGACGCCGGTGCGGCCCGCGGCCCGTACCGCCGTGTCGCGCAGCGCGAGTTGGGCGGGCCTGGTCAGGGCTCCCCAGCGGGTCTGCAGGGAGGTGGAACGGGTCACCGTGTGCACCGCGGGGCGCCGCTCGGCGTCGTAGCTGTCGAGAATGGCCTCGTCGAGGGTGCCGCGCAGGACGCCCGCCAGCTTCCAGCCCAGGTTCGCTGCGTCCAGCAGGCCGGTGTTCATGCCCTGCCCGCCCGCCGGACTCATGAGGTGGGCGGCGTCGCCCGCGAGGAAGGCCCGGCCGCTGCGGAAGCTCGGCGCGCTGCGGACGTGGACCTGGAAGACCGTGCTGAAGCGCAGCTCGCCCACCTCGACGCCACCGGGCGCGCGGTCGGACACCACCTGCTGGAAGAACGCGCGGGTGGGCGTGGCCTGGGCCATCTCGGGCGGCACCGCGACGGCGATGCGGTGGACGCCGGGGGAGACCGGGGCGAGCCCCAGGCCGCCCTGTGCCGTGTAGCAGTAGCTCACCAGGTCCGCCGGTATCTCTCCGGACAACTCGGCGTCGGTGATGGCGAAGTTGATGGGCAGTTTGGAGCCCTCGAAGCCGAGGCCCAGCTCCTTGCGCACCGTGCTGTGCGCGCCGTCGGCGCCGACGACCCAGTCCGCCTCGATCTCCTCGGTGAGGCCGTCGGGCAGGGCGAGCACCGCACGGGCGCGCGTCCCGGTCGCGTCCAGCGTCTCAAGCCGCACCCCGCGCTCGACCTTGCCGCCGAGCTCCGACAGACGCTGCTCCAGCAGTTCCTCGGTGCGGTCCTGGGGCAGGCCGACGGCGAAGGGGTACGGGGTGTCCTCCAGGCGGTTCAGCCAGGCCGTCGCGAGATGACGGCGGTCCGAGTAGTACGCCACGCCCTGGATACGGTGCCCGCTGTCGACCAGGCGGTCCGCAACGCCGATCCTGCGCAGGAGTTCGAGCGGGCGTGGCCAGATGGTGGTGGCCCTGGAGTGGGCCGAGTGGTCGCGTTCGGCGTCGACGATCCGGACGGGGACGCCCTGACCGAGCAGTTCACAGGCGATCACCAGGCCGATCGGCCCGGCGCCGACCACCAGGACGGGGTTGACCTTGGACATGTGCGCTCTCCCAGCATTTCGGATACTCGCACCGGCCGATGGGCGCGGGGCGCGGGCAATTACGGACGCTAGTTCCGCAGCTCCGGATAAAGTGCGGATATTGTCCGAACGTGCCGCTACCGGGAAACGAAAGTGACACTCTGACCTGGGCGGATGCTGGAGCGTGCCTCTAAGGAAACACTCGCCGGACCACAAGGGGAATGTACGGACCCCATTCCCGGTCCCTAGCGTGGAATTGCCATGGACACCGGCAGTTTTTCTGGAGGAAGAGAATCATGAGGGATCCGTCCCCGAATACGTCCCGCAGTCCCGTCGTAAGTCTCGTCACCGTGGTGCTCGCATCGCTGCTGCTGCCGATCTCGCTGACCGGCGCGTCCGTGGCCATACCCGGTGTCGCCGCCGACTTCCACAGCAGCCTGGCCGCCGACGAGTGGATCGTGAACGGCTACGACCTGACCTTCGCCGGCTTCATGCTCGCCTCCGGCGCCTTCGCCGACCGGTTCGGGCGCCGCAAGGTCTTCGTCCTGGGCACCGCCGTCTTCACGCTGTGCTCGCTGGTCTCCGCGCTGGCCGGCAACATCGCGCTGCTGGACGCCTCGCGGGTCGTCGCCGGTGTCGGCGCGGCCGCCGTGCTGACGTCCGGCAGCGCCACGCTCGCCCAGGTCTTCGACGGGCCCGCCCGGGCAAAGGCGTTCGGCGTCTTCGGCACCACCGTGGGCGTGGGCATGGCCTTCGGACCGTTCATCGCCGGTGCCCTGTCCACCAACTTCGGCTGGCGGTCCGTCTTCCTGGTCCCCGCGATCGCGGGCGCGCTGGTGCTCGTCCTCGCCACCCGGCTGCCCGAGTCCCGCGACCCGCAGGCGGGCCGTGTCGACTGGGCCGGGACCATCACCTTCAGCGGCGCACTGACCGCGCTGATCGCCGCCCTGATCGAGGGCTCAGCGCTCGGCTGGACCTCCGCCTTCAACGTGGTCATGTACGTCGCCTGCGCCGTGCTCTTCGCCCTGTTCGTCGTGGTGGAGAAGCGGCAGGAGCGGCCGATGTTCGACCTGGGCCTGTTCCGGCAGCCGCAGTTCGTGTCGCTGTGCGTCGGCGTGGTCGCCCTGGTCCTGGCCTTCACCCCGCTGCTGGTCTACCTGCCCAGCTACCTCACCGCCGTCAACGGCCAGACCACCATGCACGCCGGCGTCGACATGCTGATGCTCACCGTGCCGACCATCTTCTTCCCGCTGATCACCGGGTATCTGCTGCGCTGGATCCCGGTGCGGCACATGGTCACCGCCTCGGTGGGCCTGACCGCGATCGGCACGGCCTGGCTGACGGTGGTGCACCCCGGCATCGGCAACTGGGCCGCGCTGGGCCCGTACGCGGTGATCGGCATCGGGATCGGCGTCTCCTTCGGCGTGATGGACGGCGCGGCGGTCTCCAGCGTCGAGCCGGAGCGGGCCGGGATGGCCGCGGGCATGTTCAACACCATGCGGCTGGCGGGCGAGGCCACCGGCATCGCGGTGGTCGGCTCACTGCTCGTCAACTTCACCCGGGTGGAGATCGGCAGCAAGCTCGACGCCTTCGGCGGCCCGTACGGCGGGAAGCCGGACGCGCTGGCCAACGCGCTGAACCAGGGGCAGCTGTCCGGGCCGGAGTCCACCGTGCCGGCGAGCGCGCGCACCGCCTTCCACCAGGTCGCCACGTCGGCCTACACCGGCGGTCTGCACACCGCCCTGTGGATCATGGCCGGCTTCTGCGCCGCCGCGACGGTGCTCGTCGCGGCCGTCGGCGCCAAGTCCCGTCAGACGGCACCCGCGGCCGAGGCCGCACCGCAGGCCGAGCCGGACAAGGTCGCGGCCTGACGCACCGACAGGTTGCCGGGGCGGCTGCCGGGACAGCCGGCCGCCCCGGCAGCCGCCTGTTCCCACCCACCTGCAGAACAACGAACGAGGGAGAACATCATGAGCGAGCTGACCGTCGAACGAGTCCGTGAGGCCTTCGGCGCCCTGGCGTCGGGAGACCGCCAGGCCATGCTGGAGTACTGGGACGAGGACGTCACCTTCGAGATACCCGGCAACCACGCGCACGCCGGCCGGCACGAGGGGCTGGACAGCTTCCTCGGGTTCCTCAAGACCGTGGGCGAGCTGTCCGGAGGCACCTACACCGCCGAGAACGTGACCATCATGGTCAACGCCGAGGACGGGTACTCGGTCGACGTCAACACCAACCGGGCGCTGCGGGCGGGCGCGCCGGAGGACAGCACCTCGCCGTACGACCTGCTCGACGTGACGGCGCTGCACTTCCTGCGCTGGCGGGACGGCCGCATCGTGGAGGGCCGCGGGGTCATCCTCGGTGACGGCGGCTCGACCTCGGCCCTGTGGTGGTCCCCGATCAACCAGGACGGCTCGCGCCGCGGGGTCTGACCCCCGCCCGGACACGACTCGGGCCCTTCCCCACTGGGGAAGGGCCCGAAGTCGTATGCACGCAGGACCGGTTCAGATGCCGCCGCCCACCGTGGTCAGCCCGCCGTCGACGACCAGGGTCTGGCCGGTCACCCAGGAGGCGTCGTCCGAGGCCAGGTACGCGACCGCCGCCGCGATGTCCTCGGGGGTGCCGAGGCGCCGCAGCGCGTAGTCCGCGGTGAGCTGCTGCTCGCGGTCCTCGTAGAGCTTCGACGCGAAGCGGGTCTTCACGACGGCGGGGGCCACCGAGTTGACGCGGATGTGCGGGCCGAGCTCCTGGCCCAGCTGCTCGGTGAGGTGGATCAGCGCGGCCTTGCTGGCACCGTAGACGCCGATCCCGGACGCGGGCTTCAGCCCGGCCACGGCCGTCATGTTCACCACGCTGCCGCCGTGCTCGCCCATCCACGCCTCGCGGGCGCGGCGCAGCCAGCCCAGCGCCGCCAGCACATTGACGTCGAACACCTTGCGCCAGGCGGACTCCGTCAGATCGAGGACCGGGCCGAACACCGGGTTGATTCCCGTGTTGTTGACCAGGACGTCCAGCCGCCCGAAGGCCGCCACCGTCCGCTCGACGGCCTCGGCCCGGTGGGCGTCGTCGTCCGCCTTGCCGGCCACGCCCACGGCGTGGCGGGGACCGCCGAGGCGCTCGACCGCCTCCGCCAGCGGGCCGGCCGAGCGGGCGGTGACGCAGACCCTGGCGCCCTCGGCGACCAGGCGCTCGGCGACGGCGTACCCGATGCCCCGGCTCGCCCCGGTGACCAGGGCGACCCGGCCTCGGAAACGAGCGGGGGAAACAGCTGTGCTCACGATGGTGCCCTCCAGGGACTGCGACATGGGTGATGACATGGATTGCGAGCAGACAGGCGACGACCGCACGGCAGGGGCCGGCGGTCGTCGTCGTATGCACAGGCTCTGAGGCGCGGGGAGGGAGTCCGCCGGTCGCGGGCGCCCGGGCGGGGGATGGACGGGCGGTCGCGTTTCCGGAAGCAGAACCGGGTAGCCGGGTCCTGATGGATCCCCTCCCCGCGCTCTGTCGATGCTATGAAGCACGCGCTGACCAGGCCATTCCCTCTTCGAGGAGTGCCCCCGTGCCTCTGAAGCGACACGGGGTGCGGCCGGTCTGTCGTGGCGGTGAGGTCACAGGGCCAGATAGCCCCCGTCCACGGGCACGGCCGCTCCGGTGACATAGGAGCCCGCGTCCGAGGCGAGCAGCAGCAGCACCCCGTTCAGTTCGCTGAGCCGGCCGGCCCGGCGCATCGGGGTGCGGCGCTCCACCCAGGCCCGGCCCTTGTCGCTGCCGAGCATCGACTCGGTCATCTCCGACCAGAACCAGCCCGGGCACACCGCGTTGACGCGGACACCCCGCGCGCTCCACTCGGCGGCCAGCTCCCGGGTCAGGTTCACCACCCCGCCCTTGGAGGCGGTGTACGCGGCCTGCGGAAGGCTGCCGCTGGCCACCAGCCCGTAGATGGAGGCGATGTTGACGACGGAACCCCGGCCCCGCTCCAGCATGCCCACGCCGACCGCCTGGCTCAGCGCGAACACCGCCGTCAGATTCAGCGCCACGATGGAACTGAAACTCTCCACGGTCTGCGTCTCCGCGGGCACGGTCTCGGACAGCCCCGCGTTGTTGACCAGGATGTCGATCGGGCCGAGTTCCCCGGTGACCGTGCGCACCAGGCGCTCACGGTCCTCGGCCGAGGTCACGTCGCACGGCACGGCGAGCGAGCCGGGCAGCTCGGCCGCGAGCTCCTTCAGCGGGCCCTCGCGGCGCGCGGCCAGGGCCACCCTGGCGCCCGCAGCGGTGAGCAGCCGGGCCACATGCGCGCCGATGCCGCTGGAGGCGCCGGTGACCACGGCCACCCGGCCGTCCAGCCGGAACAGCGCGGTCGGATCCTCGGCCGGGGCGGTCGCATCTTCGATGCGTGCGGTCGGGTCCTCGACGTGTGCCGTCGGGTCTTCGACGTGTGCGGTCGGGTTCGTCACGGGCGGTTCACCTCCACGATCACGGCGGACCAGGTGAACCCGGCGCCGGCACTGAGCAGGACGAGCAGATCTCCGGGCCGTACGTCGTCCCGGGCGAGCAGATCGGACAGGTTGGCGACGGCGTCACCGGCACCCAAGTGCCCGGTGTCCGCGCCCAGTTGGACGATCGGCGCGGCGCACACCTCGCGGAACGCGGGTTCGTACGCCTCGGCCATGACATGCCGGGCGAGCCGGGGCAGCGCCGCAGCGCGCAGCCGCTCGTCGTCGGCGGCAACCCCGGCGTCGCGCAGAGCCCGCGCCACCACGGTGGTGACCGCGTCGTGCGCGATCGGGCCGAACGGCAGGGTCGGGTTGGCCGTGAGGAACTCCTTCTTGGCGAGCTTCGGCAGCAGCGGCTTGAAGCCGCTGGTGGGAGCCGGGCTGAAGGGAGCGTCGCCGCGGTGCATGCCCTCCAGCACCGGGGCCGCCACGGTCGCCGCCGACAGCAGGCGCACGGAGCGGCCGTGCGGGGCCCGGTCGACCAGGACCGAGGTGGCGCCGTCGCCGTAGCAGACCCCGTAGTCGCCACCCCAGCGGTCGAAGCCGGGCTGCGGGAAACAGTCGGCGGTGGTCACCAGGGCGGGGCCGGCCGCCGGGGAGGCGAGGAGCCGGCAGCCGGCCTGCACGATCGCGGCCGCCCCGCCGTTGCACATCTGCTGGATGCCGACGGGCTCCGCGGCCACCGCCCCGGTCTGCTGGGCGAGGTAGTGGGCCGGGGACCAGAACTCGTGGCCCTGGTGGTACGTCCACGCATGCAGCAGTTGGCCGATCCGCTCAGGTGAAACACCGGACGACTCAAGGGACTTGACGGCGGCGAGCGCGGCGAGCCGGACCGGCGCGAGGGCGCTGGTACGCAGTGCCGTATAGGCGTACCGCTCGGCGTTCTCCTCGTCGATCAGCAGGCCGGCGACCGCGTCCGCCACCGGCTGGGCGTGCTCGCCGAGCACGAGGACGGGGGCGCTGAGGTGGACGGGCGTGTCAAACCGCATCGCCGGCTCCGGTGGTGTGGGCCGCTGCCAGCCGGACCCGCATCCGGGCGACGGTCTCGTCCTGCTGGACGAAGGCGGTCTCGGTCCGCAGGCCGCCGTCCACCGGGTCGGGCACGCGCCGGGTGACGACGGTGATGTCGCTGTCCAGCTCCGCGAAGCGCAGATACTCGGCGTCCATGTACTGGGGGTGGAACCCGGCCGGGGACGGGCCCTGTCCGTCGGCGGCGAGCAGCAGCGCGGCCTGCCGGGCGGCCTCCATCATCACCGGTCCCGGCACATGGTCCTGGGCGTGCTCGAACATGCTGGGATGCGCGGTCGGCACCCGCAGTCGCGCGTGTACGGCGCCGTCCGTCACGTCGGCGTTCTCCAGGACCACGTTCTCCGCCTGCTCGCGGCCCACCAGCCGGGGAGGCGGGGCGACGCCGTCGGTGCGTACGGGCACGGCGTCGGACATCGGCGGTGGTGTGGCGCGGTGGCTCATGCGCAGCTTCTCGTACACGGTGTCGGGGCGCTGCGCGGTGTCGACGGTGACGACGCCCACCTGCCGCCCGCCGGCCATGACCCGGACCTGGTGCACCACGCGGGCGATGGCGTCCCGGTAGTTCTTGGCGAGCTGCACGCTGCCGAGCAGGAGCAGGTCCAGTGCGCCGCGGGCCCTGAGCGGGCCGGGGTCGGTGATCTCCAGGGAGGCGGTCGCGGTGATGGACTTGGTGTCGTGGCCCGCGTCGTGCTGCAGGTGCATCGCGCACAGCAGCATCTGGCGCACGCTCTCGAACACCGCGAGCGGGTCGTGCATCGCCGGTCGGGCGGTGTGGTCGCCGTAGTAGAAGTGGCGCGGCGGCAGTTGGGCCGCCGCCCGGAAGGTGTTCTCGTCGACGGACTGGAAGTCGGTGAGGAACACCTCGGAGATCGCCGAACGGTGCACCAGCCGGCGGGACAGCGTGCGCTGGGTGGACAGGATCTGGGCCGCTTCGGTGGCGTGGACCGGCTCGACCTGGCTCAGTACGGACATGACGGGCTCCTTTGCCGTTCGTCGGGGGCGGGTGGCGGGGCTCAGACGGCGGCCGGGGCGGCCGTGTCGAGGAGGCGGGAGACCTGACGGGCGGCCTGGTCGGCGTCGTGGAAGTGCACGGCCTGCCAGCCGGCGGCGATCGCACCCACCACGTTCTTCTCCAGGTCGTCCACGAGCACGCACTGATGCGGTTCGAGCCCGGCCCGCTTCGCGGCGAGTTCGAAGATCATGGGCTCGGGCTTGCGGCTGCCCACGGCGTGGGAGAGGACGATGTCGTCGAAGTGCGAGTCGTCGATCATGAACCGGCGGTGGCGGTCCCACGACGGCGGCAGGTTGGAGAGCAGTCCGACGAATGCGCCCCGGGCCCGGAACGCCTCCAGATGCGCCGTCCAGGCCTGGTTGGCGGGGCGCCCGGCGAACCAGCGGTCGCCGAAGTGCTGCAGGTCGGCGACGACCCCGAAAGTGCCGCCCAGGACGTCCTCCAGTTCGTCGGACCAGGTGGCCTCGTCGATCAGCGGGATGTCTATGGCACCCATCGAGTCGGTGCCGTACTTCTCCCCGACCAGGCGCATCGACTCCTTCAGCGCCCACAGCGGGACGCCGACGCGGTCCGCGAACTCGTTGAAGGTGACGCCGACCGGCGGGGTGAGCACACCGCCGAAGTCGGTCCATACGGCCAGGGAGGAGGAGGGAGCGGGGGTGGGGCCGGTGAGGCTCATGACGGGTCCTTGAGGTGAGTGGTTCGGGCGGGCAGAGGGCGGGTCCGGGTCACAGGCGGTACAGGAGCCCGCCGTAGTACCAGCCGGAGCCGACCGCCGTGGACAGCACCAGATCGCCGCTCCTGACGACGCCCTTCTCGGCGTACTCGGACAGGGCGATCGGGATCGAGGCGCAGCCCGTGTTGCCGCGCTCGGCGAAGTTGGTGAGGAACCTGGCCGGCTCCAGGTCGAGGCCGTCGCGTACGCCGGCGTGGATGGCGTTGTTGCCGGGGTGCGGGACGAGCCAGTCGATGTCGGAGGTCTTGAGGTCGCTGCGGGTGAGGAGGTTGCCGGCGACCTTCAGGCTGGAGCGCACCGCCAGGTCGATGAGCTCCGGCTTCGGGCGCAGGAAGCCCTCGGGGGGCCGGGCGGCGACGGTGTCGGCCTCGGCGGCGTCGCAGTCCAGGACCGAGTCGATCAGACCGCTCGGGTCGTCCGGGTCGCCCTTCTCCAGGACCACCGCGCCGGCCGCGTCCCCGAAGACCAGCTGGCCGCGGGTGCCGGGGCGGGCGCGGCGGGTGAAGCGGTCTGCCGCCACTACGACGGCGCGCTTCCAGCCGGGGTGGGCGGTGAGCATCGAGGCGGCGGTCTGCACGCCGTGCACGAAGCCGGTGCAGGCGCCGCAGACGTCGAAGGCGAGGGCGCCGTGTGCGCCGAGCGCGGCGGCGACTCCTGGGGCTATCTCCGGTATCCACTGGCGGTCGGTCCAGTTGGCGAGGACCACCAGGTCGAGGTCGTCGGCCTCGCGACCGGCGTTCGCCAGGGCGGAGGTGGCGGCCTGGACGGCCATGAACTCCAGGGTCTCGTCCTCGTCGGCGACGTGGAGGGCGCGGACGCCGAGTTCTTGTGCGGTCTCGGGCGGGTAGGTGCGGCCGTCGAGGGTGACTTCGCCGTCGTGGGTGCGGTGGGTTCGGGGGTAGTAATGGCCGAGGCCGGTGAACTTGAGGCCGGAGTTGGTCCAGGTTCGGGATTCGGTGCGGGTGTGCATTTTTCTGGCTCCTTGTGTGGGTGGGTGGTTTTAGGGGGTGCCACGGGATGTTGTGGGGTTGGTGCGGGTTCGTTGTGGCTGGTCGCGCAGTTCCCCGCGCCCCTTAAGGGGCGCTGGAGTCGCCGTCAGGTGAAGCGGCTCTGGGGGTCGAGGGTGCGTAGCGCTGTCAACTCCTCGGCTGTTATGGGCTTTTCGGCGGTTACGTGGGTGGTGTCGGCGGTCCACGATGTACGGGTCGCTACGGCCTCCGCGGCCTGCCGGGCCAGTTCCTGGGGGCCGTCGGGGGCGTCGTCCGCGGGGAGGTAGGTCGCCAGGCGGAAGCCGGGCTCGGCTCGGGTGAAGCGGCCGAAGTCGCTGACCACCTCGCGGACCCGGTGGCCGGGGCTGGTGCGGTAGGCGACCTCGGTGACGTAGCGGCGGCGGGAGGACGGGGCGATCACCACGCAGTCCGTGCTGGACGCGATGTCGTTGGCTCCGCCCGAGCCGGTCAGCCAGCGGCCGTCCGCGCCGCGGCTGGTGTTGATCGTGCCGCTCTCGTCGATCTCGGCGGCCGCCAGGACTCCCAGCGCCCGAGGGTTGGCCGCGACCATGCCGCCGAGGATCTCCGGGATGCCGGCCAGCATCTCGCTGCCCCTCGCGTGCAGCAGGCTGAACAGGAAGGTGTCCCCGCCCTCGGGCCGGAAGCCGTACATGCCCAGCTCGGCGACGACCTTGACGTCCTGTCCGCCGGCCCGCAGCAGCTCGGCCGCGAGCCAGGCCGCCATGTGCGAGGTGCCGATCCCGGCGAGCAGGGTGTCGTAACCGTGCGCGCGGACCTGCTCGGCAACGGCCCGGGCGCCGAGCACGATCAGGCGTTCCTGGCGGGTCGGGGGAGCCGGGGGGAGCTGCTCGGTGGGCGTACTGGGTGCGGAGGGTGGTGCGGTGGGCGGTGCGAGGGCCGACGTGGAACCGGCCCTGGCGACGGCCTCCTTCTCGCAGCGGAAGATCTCCGCCCAGGTCTCCGTCTCGGCGTCGTAGTCGTCGTCCGCCCGGGTGGGATCCGGGATGCGCAGGGCGCTGCGGCGTCGGGGGCCCAGGCGGTGGACGTACTCCTTGTGCGAGCCTGGGGCGGTGACCCACGTGCGGTACCAGTCCTGGCCGCGTTCCTCGCCGTGGCAGGAGGCGACGATCTCCTCCAGGAAGGCGTAGTCGTCCAGGTAGCCGTCCACGCCGAGCAGTTGGTCGGTGCGCAGGGCCTGGGGGTGGGCGCCCAGGCGGGCCTCGGTCAGGCCCAGGACGCGTTGGCCGGGGATGACCACGCGGTCGTTGACGGCGCGCAGTTCTTCGCGGGTGACGATCTTCTCGACCGAGGCGATGACGCCGCGTTCGGCTGCGTATGCGGCCCAGGCGCCCTCGCCGAGCGGCGGCACCAGGGCGATGTTGCCGTCCTCGTCGGCGGCCACGCCGTGGACGAGCGTCACGTCGGGGCGGAGCGGGGCGAGCAGGGTGATCTCCTCGCCCGGGCGGGCGGGGTCGGGCACCCGGTGCAGCACGTCCGGCTTGTCCGCGGCGAGATCCGTGCCGGCCAGCGAACCGGTGACCGCGTACGGGGCTCCCTGCGCGCCGGCGATGAGCCGCTGGACGTAACTGAGCAGCGACCAGGCCTCGAAGGTGAACGGTTCGCCCTTCTCCAGGTCCGCGTAGAGGGGGTTGGGGCGGGGCGAGGGATAGGTGTCCCCGGCGAAACCGGCGATGACCTTGTCGGCGACACCGGACAGCGCGAGCGCGTGGGCCGAGGAGTGCACGGCGGTCGTGGAGACCGTCAGACGGCCGTCGGCGCCGAAGACCCGGCACAGGGCGTAGGTGAGGGCGTTGGGGCGGGACGGGGTGCCGGCCAGATGGACGTGGTCGCCGGGCCTGACCAGGGCGCGGACCAGTTCGTCCACGTCGGCGGCGATCAGGGGCCGGCTCATGCCGGGGCTCCCAGCGCGACGACCGCCGTCTGGCTGCCGAAGGCGAACGACATGGACACCGCGAGGCCGAGCTCGGCCGGACGCGGTCCCTCGAAGACGTGGTCGTGGTCGCACTCGGGGTCGGGCGTGGTGAAGTTGATGGTGGGCGCGAGCGTCTGGTGGTGGATCATCAGGCTGGTCGCGGCGACGTTGATGATGCCCGCCAGGCCGAACGTGTGCCCGTAGATGGGCTTGTTGGAGCTCAGCGGCGGGAGGGCGGCGGTCGTGCGCTCGGGGTAGAGGGCGCGCAGCGCACGCGACTCGGCGATGTCGTTGTACCGGGTGGCGGTGCCGTGCGCGCAGAAGTAGTCGACGTCGGCCGCGCTGCGGCCCGCGCCTGCCAGGGCGTCCTCGATGACCGAGGCGGTGACCTTGCCGGTCAGGTCCATGGTGGTGGGGTGGGCGGCCTCGTTCAGGGAGGCGGCCGAGAGGATCTCTGAGTAGACGCGGGCGCCGCGCCGCCGGGCGACCGACTCCCGCTCCAGGCACAGCACGACGGAGCCCTCGCCGAGCGCGAAGCCCTCGCGGTCGTTGCTGTAGGGGCGCACCGCGCGGCTCGGCTCCTCGCGCTCGGAGGAGAGCACCCCGTGGCCCATCGCCCGGTAGCAGGCGGCGACCTCGGGCACGATCGGGAACTCGTGGCCGCCGACCAGCATGGCGTCCGCGGCACCGGAGCGCAGCTCCCGCAGCGCGAGCTGGATGGCCTGGTGGCCGCCGACGCAGGCGTTGCTGACGGTGGTGACCAGGCCCTGGGCGCCGGTGTAGACGGCGGACAGGGAGGCCGGGCAGCCGGGCAGGCCGCGGAACATCGCGCCCTTGTCGCCGAAGGCGTCCGGGTCGGCGCCGGTGAGCACGTCGCGCCACCAGCTGAACGGACCGCGGGAGGAGGACATGACAATGCCCAGCCGGCGCGGGTCCAGGGCGCCCGGACCGAGCCCGGCGTCCCGGCGGGCCTCGGCGAGGGCCGACATGGCGATGAGGATCTCCCGGGAGTACTTGGCCGCGTGTGCGTCCGTCAGCTCCGGGAGGAAGGGGTGATGGTCGAAGTCGTCGATCTCGGCCGCCGCGTACACCGGAAGGCCCGCCTGCTCCGCGTCGAACCGGGTGAGCCGGCCCACCTGGGACCTGCCGCCCGAGACGTTCGCCCAGAACCGGTCGACGGAGAGGGTGCCCGGGAGTACGACACCGATTCCGGTGACGACGACGCGTTCGTCGGGTATCTCGAATTCACTGTTCGTCATACAGAAAACGGTAGGCGCGGCCGGATAATCAGCCATGGGCCGTCGGGTACCTTTTCAAGGAGAAATCAGTACTCGCGGTACCGCCTCGAAATTCCGTGAGGAAAAGAGAAAGCCGCCCTTCCGGAAAGGAAGGGCGGCTCGGCAACGACCGGTCGTCAGGTGTTCTGGTAGCGGCGCAGTTCGCGGCGGGCGAGCGAGGCGCGGTGCACCTCGTCGGGGCCGTCGGCCAGGCGCAGCGTGCGGGCGTGGGCCCACAGTTCGGCCAGCGGGAAGTCCTGGGAGACCCCGCCGCCGCCGTGCGTCTGGATGGCCTTGTCGATGACCCACTCGGCCATCGCCGGCACCGCGATCTT
This sequence comes from Streptomyces sp. NRRL S-646, assembly GCF_000720765.1. Taxonomy (GTDB): domain Bacteria; phylum Actinomycetota; class Actinomycetes; order Streptomycetales; family Streptomycetaceae; genus Streptomyces. The sequence goes on along the minus strand of NZ_JODC01000011.1, from coordinate 290,730 downwards.
GATGGCCTGGATCTCGGTGTGGGCGCCCTTGTTGCCGATCGTGTCCATCAGATAGGCGGTCTTCAGCACCAGCAGGCGGGCCTGTTCGATGCGCACGCGCGCCTCGGCGATCCACTCGCGGACCACACCCTGCTCGGCGAGGGGTCGGCCGAAGGCGACCCGGCTGCCGGCACGCTCGCACATCAGGTCGAAGGCCCGCTCGGCCATGCCGATCAGCCGCATGCAGTGGTGGATGCGGCCGGGGCCGAGGCGGGCCTGCGCGATGGCGAAGCCCTCGCCCTCGCCCGCGATGATGTTCTCGGCCGGCACCCGGACGTCGTCGAAGACGACCTCGCCGTGCCCGCCGTGCGGACCGTCGGTGTAGCCGAAGACGTGCACACCGCGCTCGACCCGCACTCCCGGGGTGTCGCGCGGCACCAGGATCATCGACTGCTGCCGGTGGCGCGGCCCCTCCGGGTCGGTCTTGCCCATCACGATCAGCAGCTCGCACTCCGGCGCCAGCGCCCCCGACGACCACCACTTGCGGCCGTTCACGACATAGCTGTCGCCGTCCCGTTCGATCCGGGTGGTGATGTTCGCGGCGTCCGAGGAGGCGACGTCCGGCTCGGTCATGCAGAAGGCCGAGCGGATCGCCCCGTCGAGCAGCGGTTTGAGCCAGCGGTCCTGCTGCCCGGGGGTGCCGAACAGGGCGAGGACCTCCATGTTGCCGGTGTCGGGGGCCGCGCAGTTGACCGCCTCCGGCGCGATGAAGGGGCTGCGTCCGGTGATCTCGGCGAGCGGGGCGTACTGCAGGTTGGTCAGCCCCGCGCCGAACCGGTCGTCCGGCAGGAACAGGTTCCACAGGCCCCGGCGGCGGGCCTCGTTCTTGAGTTCCTGCAGCACCGGGGGGCGCCCCCATGGGTGGCCTGCGGCGTGCTGGGCGTGGAAGACGGGCTCGGCGGGCAGCACCTGCTCGTCCAGGAAGGCGAGCATCCTGGTGCGCAGGTCTTCGGTACGGGCGTCGTAGGAAAAGTCCATAGGGGCAACTCCGTTGCAGACAGGGAGGGTTCTGGGTGCAGGGGGTCAGCCGGCCGTGCGCAGGGCGTCGTGGCCGCGGGCCACGAGCAGCGGTACGGCGTCGGCGAGGTTCGCGGACTCCTCGCCGACGGTGAGGCCCTGCACGGTGCGGCAGTGGATGCCCTCGAGGATCGCGGCGAGCTTGTAGAAGGCGAACGCGGTGTACCAGCCGAGCCGTTCGAGGCCGGCCGTGCTGTGCGCGGCGTACCGCTCCACCAGCGCCTCGCGGCCGGGCCAGCCGGGCAGGGTGCCGGGGGAGGCGACCGGCGGGCGGTCGACGCCGGCGAAGCCGTCCCAGTACATGCAGAGCATGCCGAGGTCGGCCAGCGGGTCGCCGAGCGTGGACATCTCCCAGTCGAGCACCGCGGTGACCCGGCCCGGGTCCGCCCGGTCGAGCAGCACGTTGTCCAGCTTGTAGTCGCCGTGCACGACCGCCACCGCCCCGGACGGAGGACAGGTCGCCGCCAGGCGGTCGTTGAGCTGGTCGGCGCCGTCCACCTCCCGGGTGCGCGAGGCGTCCCACTGGCGGCGCCAGCGCCGCACCTGCCGGGCCATGAAGCCTTCGGGGCGTCCGAAGTCGGCCAGCCCCGCCGCCTGGGGGTCCACGGAGTGCAGCAGGGCAAGGGTGTCGACCAGCGCATGGGTGGTGCGCTGCGCCGAGTGCTCTCCCAGCGGCGCGAGTTCCGCGTCGCTGCGGTAGGTGATGCCCTCGGCGAACCCCATGACGTAGAACGGGGCGCCCAGCACGTCCGCGTCCCGGCACAGCGCATACGTCCGCGGCACGGGCACGCCGGCCGGACCGAGCGCGCTCAGCACCCGGTACTCGCGTGCCATGTCGTGGGCGGTGGCCAGAACATGCCCGAGCGGCGGCCGGCGCAGCACGAGGGTGCGGCCGCCCCAGGAGAGCCGGTACGTCAGGTTGGACCGCCCGCCCGCCAGGGGGGTCACCCCGGCCAGCGGACCGTGGCCCGGCAGCCTGCTCTCCAGCCAGTGTGCGAGGCGCGCGGTGTCGATGCCGTCGAGGGCACCGGGCGCCGTCGTGGTGGTCGGTGTCGTCACGGTGCTCTCCGTTTCCGGCGGTACGGGACTGCGGCGATGGGGGTCTGCGGCGATACGGCACGGTCCCGGCCGCCGACGAGGGCGGCCGGGACCGTGCTGGGGGAAGGGGAAGAAAGAGGCAGGTGTCAGCTGTCGGCGATGAGCTTGCCCGCGGCGCCCCAGCTGTCCGCCGGAACCTCCTGGATCCACACCTGAACCGTCTCCGCCGGGATCTTGTAGGCGTCGACGAAGGCGTCCGTGATACGGGCGACCAGGTCACGCTTGAGCTCGACGTCACGCGGACCCTGCTGAACGGTCACGATGGGCATTTCAACCTCCTGGGGGTTTTGCTTGGGGTTTCTCTTGGGGATTTATGGTCCGACCCGCCGTGCTTTTCGGCGACGGCCTCGGCATGACCGGAACGCTAGGCGCGGCCCGTGAGAGCTTTCAAGGAGAATGACTCCTAGGGCACCGCACTGTGTTCCGTAGGAGACATCGCGCCTCGGAATTCGGGGCGGGCCGAATAAATTCCCGGACATGACATCGACATCCCCTGAGCGCATCGCCCTGGTGACCGGAGCGGCCCGCGGTATCGGAGCGGCCACCGCCGAGCGCCTCGCCGCCGACGGACACGCGGTCGCCGTGCTCGACCTGGACGCGGCGGCCGCCGCCGAGACCGCACAACGCATCGCCCACAACGGCGGCCGGGCGCTTGCCGTCGCGGCGGACGTCGGCGACGAGGCACAGGTGACGGCCGCCGTCGCGCGGGTGGCCGAGGAACTCGGGCCGCCCACCGTCCTCGTCAACAACGCGGGCGTGCTGCGCGACAACCTGCTGTTCAAGATGAGCGTCTCCGACTGGGACACCGTCATGGACGTCCATCTGCGCGGCGCCTTCCTGATGGCGAAGGCCTGCCAGAAGCACATGGTCGACGCGGGCTTCGGCCGGATCGTCAACCTGTCCTCCTCCTCGGCGCTCGGCAACCGCGGCCAGGCCAACTACGCGGCCGCCAAGGCCGGTCTGCAGGGCTTCACCAAGACCCTGGCGCTGGAGCTCGGCAGGTTCGGCATCACCGCGAACGCCGTCGCCCCCGGCTTCGTCGCCACCGACATGACCGCCGCGACGGCCGCGCGGATGGGCATCACCTTCGAGCAGTTCAAGGAGAACTGCGCCGCCGGGATCCCGGTGCGGCGGGTGGGCGTGCCCGAGGACGTGGCCGAGGCGGTCTCGTTCTTCGTCGGCGAGCGGACGGGCTTCGTCTCCGGCCAGGTGCTGTACGTCGCAGGCGGGCCGCTGTGCTGAACTCATAAACATGAGCAAAGGGGAATGAGCAGGACGTTCACTGTCCTGCTCATTCCCTTTGTGCAAGGCGCCTTTCAGGAAGCGGTCACGAGAGGGTCCCGACGGGCCAGCAATTCGCGCCGGTTCGCCACGCCGAGTTTGGCGAGCACGTTGCTGACATGGTTCTTGACGGTCTGCCGGGCCAGATGGAGTTCGGCCGCGATCTCGTCGTTCGAGTACCGGCCCAGAAGCAGTCCCAGTATCTGCTGTTCGCGTGCGGTCATTCCGGGCACGCGCGGCTGCGTTCCCGATTCCGGGGCAAGGCCGGCGTGCTCGCGCAGATACCAGACGTGCCGTCCCGCCGCGAGGGCCTCCACGGCCCGCACAAGCCGCTCGGGCGACGCCGTGCGGTGCACGAAACCGTCGGCCCCGCCGGCCAGACATGCGGCGACCACCGCGGGGTCGTCGGCGCCGGTGAACATCAGGACGGTCGGCGGCCGGGCGAGCCCCTTGACCTGCCGGCACAGCTGCACCCCGTCGCCCCGGCCCGCCAGATCGACCTCGGTGACCAGTATGTCGGCCCGAAGCCGTCGTACCAGATCCAGGGCACCCTGCCGGGTCTTCGCCTCCTCGGCCTCGTCGACCGCTCCGGAGCGGCGCAGCAGTGAGGCCACCGCGGCGCGGGATATCGGGAACGGGTCGGCGATCACGGCGATATGACGGGCCGAGAGTGTTTTCTCCTCGCTCATGTTCTGTCTCCAGGTAGAGAGGGGCGGTGAATGCGCGACTCCTTCCGGCGGGTGGGGGAAACGGGCCGGGGGAAACCGAACCTAACGGCAGAGGAGAGGGATTGAACCGGCAATGCCACCAGAGTGCCCGGGCGCCTTGTCACCTAGGAATCCCCTCGCCGCCCTTTCGGAGCGCGTTCTGTCCGACCGGGGACGTGTCTGCCTAGCGTGGGCGGACAGCTGATTTCCGGTGCGCAGAAAAGGAGTTCTCCATGCGCGAACGCCTGGGTGAACTTGCCGCTCTTCAAGGCGAGTTGCTGACAGGTCCCGATCCGGCGGCCACCGAGCGCCAGCACGCCCGGGGCAAGCTCACCGTCCGCGAGCGCCTCGCGCTCCTCCTGGACAAGGGCTCGTTCACCGAGGTCGAGGGATTGCGGCGGCATCGCGCCACCGGCTTCGGCCTGGAGGCGAGGAAACCGCACGGCGACGGCGTCGTCACCGGCTGGGGCACCGTCGACGGACGGCAGGTGTTCGTCTACGGACACGACTTCAGGATCTTCGGCGGGGCGCTCGGCGAGGCCCACGCCCAGAAGATCCACAAGATCATGGACCTGGCCGAGGCCGCCGGGGCACCGCTGATCGCGCTCAGCGACGGGGCGGGCGCCCGTATCCAGGAAGGGGTGACCGCGCTCGCCGGGTACGGCGGCATCTTCACCCGCAATGTGCGCAGCTCCGGGGTGATCCCGCAGATCAGCGTGATCCTCGGACCGTGCGCCGGCGGCGCGGCGTACTCGCCTGCCCTCACCGACTTCGTGTTCATGGTGCGCGGCACCGCGCAGATGTACATCACCGGCCCCGACGTGGTGCACGCCGTCACCGGCGAGCGGGTCGGCCACGACGAACTCGGCGGCGCCGACGTCCACTCGGTGCGCTCCGGCGTCTCCGCCTTCCTGTACGACGACGAGGAGTCCTGCCTCCAGGACGTACGGCATCTGCTGTCGATGCTGCCCGCCAACAACCGCGAGCTGCCGCCCGACGCGGTGAGCGACGACCCCGCGGACCGAAGCGGGGACGCCCTGCTCGACCTGGTGCCGGCCGACCCGCAGCAGGTCTACGACATACGCCGGGTCATCGAGGAAGTCGTCGACGACGGCGACCTGTTCGAAGTGCACGAGCTGTGGGCGCCCAACCTGGTCGTGGCCCTGGCCCGGCTCGGCGGCCAGGTGGTCGGCATCGTCGCCAACCAGCCCATGGCGGGTGCCGGCGCCCTGGACATCGCGGCCTCCGAGAAGGGCGCCCGGTTCGTGCAGTTCTGCGACTCCTTCAACATCCCCCTGGTGACCCTGGTCGACGTGCCCGGCTTCCTGCCCGGCACCGACCAGGAGCACGACGGCATCATCAGGCGCGGCGCCAAACTGCTCTACGCCTACTGCAACGCCACCGTGCCACGGGTCCAGGTCATCCTGCGCAAGGCGTACGGCGGCGCCTACATCGTCATGGACTCCCGCTCCATCGGCTGCGACCTGTCGTTCGCCTGGCCCACCAACGAGATCGCCGTGATGGGCGCGGAGGGCGCGGCCAACGTCGTCTTCCGCCGTGAGATCGCCGCGGCCGACGACCCGGAACGCGCCCGGGCGCGGCGCGTGGCCGAGTACAGGGAGGAACTCATGCATCCGTACTACGCGGCCGAGCGCGGCCTCGTCGACGACGTCATCGACCCCCGGCGCACCCGGGAGGTGCTGATCAGGTCGCTGCGGATGCTGCGCGCCAAACATGCGCAGCTGCCCGAGCGCAAGCACGGGAACCAGCCGGTATGAGCGCCGGACACCCCGACCCCACCCCCGCCCCCACGGTGCGGCTGGTGCGCGGCAGCGCCGACGCCGACGAACTCGCCGCGGTCCTCGCGGTGCTGCAGGCCGTGGCCGCCCGCCGTGCCGCCGCCCGGAGCCACCCGCCCGCCGCCCCGGCCAGAGCGGCCTGGAGCAGACCGACCCGGCAGCCGCCAGCCGGCACCTGGCGCGCACCCGGTCCGCGCCCACGCGGATGAGCACGGCCCCGACCCGGGCGTGTCACTTTCGGCACACGGCGAACGCACTTGCGGAGCACATGCGTTGAGCAGCGCAGAAGACCGCCCCTAGCGTGCTGAGCACCACCCGACACAGGACACAGGAGTCAGTCATGCCCGCAGCCCCGCCCGCAGGAGGTCACCCGATGAAGGCCCTGCTGCCCACCGGACGACCCGAGGAGATGGTCGAGCTCGGCGAGGCCGAGGTGCCGCAGCCGGCACCGGACGAGGCCCTCGTCGAGGTACGGGCGTTCTCCATCAACCGCGGCGAGGTCTTCCAGCTCCACGGGCCGCTGGGGCTGCGTGGCCGGCCGGGCAAGGACATCGCCGGAGTCGTCGTTCAGGCGGCCGCGGACGGCTCCGGGCCCGCCGTCGGCACCCGCGTCGTCGGCCACCCGCCGGCGAACGGCTGGGCCCAGTACGCCGCCGTACCCACCCACTCCCTGGCCGTACTCCCCGAGGGCGTCTCCTTCGAGACCGCGGCCGCGCTGCCGCTGGCCGGGCTCACCGCCCTGCGACTGCTGCGCGTGGCGGGCTCCGTCGCCGGTCGGCGGATCCTGCTCACCGGGGCGTCCGGCGGGGTCGGCCACTACGTCACCGAACTCGCTGTCGGTGAGGGCGCCGAGGTCACCGCGGTCACCGCGACCCCCGAACGGGGCAAGCTGCTTGCCGAGTTCGGCGCCACCGTCGTGCACGACCTCGACGACGCCGTCGGCCCCTTCGACGTCGTTCTCGAGTCCGTCGGTGACACCTCCACGCCGCGTGCTCTCGCCCTGCTGCGTGAGCGCGGACAGTTGGTCTGGTTCGGGCAGGCCTCCCGGCAGCCCGCCGAGCTCAGCTTCTTCGCGTTCTTCAAGGGCCCGCGCTCGGCCACCGTGCGCCACTTCCACTACGAGCACTTCGACGAGCCGTTCGGCACCGACCTGGCCGCGCTGGTCCGGCTCGTCGACAGCGGCCGGCTGCACCCCCAGATCGGCCGTCTGGAGGACTGGCGGCACACCGCGACAGCCCTCGGCGACCTGCGTGACCGGCGGATCACGGCGAACGCCGTGCTCACCGTGGCGCCGTAACGACGCACCCTGCCTGGCGGAGTGTCAGCGAGCGGCAGCCAGCGCCGCTCGCAGATGCCCGTCCGAGTCCTCCAGGAGACGCGCCGCCGTGGGGCCGTCCACACCGGCCAGGATGGTGAGGATCGCGTTCTTCACCTCGCCGTCGGTGGCCGCGAGGGCGCGCTCGATCTCGTCGTCCGGGGCGCCCGTGGCGAGGGCGACGATCCGCCGCGAGCGGGCGCGCAGCTTCTCGTTCGAGGCGCGTACGTCGACCATCAGGTTCCCGTACGTCTTGCCGAGCCGGATCATCGTGATCGTGGAGAGCATGTTGAGGACGAGCTTCTGCGCCGTGCCCGCCTTGAGGCGGGTGGAGCCGGTCAGCAGCTCCGGACCGACGACGACCTCGATGCCGTGCTCGGCGGCCGCTGCGAGCGCGCTGTCCGCGTTGCAGGCGAGGCCGATGGTCAACGCGCCCAGCGCGCGGGCGTGCTGCACGGCGGCGATCGCGTACGGGGTGCGGCCGGAGGCGGAGATGCCGACCACGGTGTCGGCGGCGAGGAGGCGCAGGGCGTCGAGGTCGCTGCGGGCGAGCTCCGCGGAGTCCTCGGCGCCCTCGACGGAGGTGACCATGGCGTCGGGGCCGCCCGCGATCAGGCCCACGACCTGCTCGGGGTCGGTGTTGAAGGTCGGCGGGCACTCGGAGGCGTCCAGCACGCCGAGCCGGCCTGCGGTCCCGGCACCGGCGTAGATCAGCCGACCGCCCCGCGCCATCCGCTCGGCGACGGCGTCGATGGCGGCGGCGATGGACGGAAGCTGCCGGGCCACGGCCGCCGGGACGGTGGCGTCCTCGCCGTTCATGAGCCGGGCGATGTCGAGAGTGGGCAGCCGGTCGATGTCGGCGAGCTCGGGCCGGAAGGCCTCGGTGGTCAGCGATTCCAACTCGGCGCGGAGATCACGGGGGTTGGAGGTTGAGGTCATGAGGGGCGGCTCTTTCAAGTGTGCGGTTCGGGCAGGGTTCTCAGGGGCGCGGGGCTGCATCCGTCAGCGGCTCCGCCGCGGGGCGCGACCAGCCACAACGGACCCGCAGATGACCCACAACCATTGGGCCTGAGGTCTACCGCCGGTGCCGATGCGCCAATGCCTCGTACGAAGCGGCCAGCGCGGGCGCCGCCGTCTCGTACGTCTTCTGCGCCACCCCCACGAACAGGCAGTCCACGACGAGGAGTTGGCTGGTCCGGGAGGACATCGCCGCCGGACGCAACTCGCTCTCCCGCGCGGTGGACGTGGTCAGCACATGGTCGGCGTACTGGGCGACCGCCCCGTCCGGCCGCCCCGTGATCGCCACCGTCGTGGCCCCACGCTCGAAGGCGACCCGCAACGGCTCGATGACGTCCCCGGTGGACCCGGAGTGCGTGATCGCGATGGCGACGTCCCCCGACCGCAACTGCACGGCGTTCGTCACGGCCAGATGCGGATCACTGTGCGCCTGGGCTATCAGCCCTATCCGCAGCAGCTTCTGCGTGAGGTCCTGGGCGACGAGGCCGGATGCCCCGACCCCGTACACGTCGATGCGTCGCGCGACCGCCGCCGCGGCGGGGGGGGGGGCCCCCCCCCCCGACTGCTGCTGCGCCGCCAGCCCGGCGAGGGCGAGCCGCAGGTCCCGGTATCCCGGATACCCGAGCAGCCGGGCCGTCCGTACGACCGTCGCCTCGCTGGTGCCGGTGAGCTCGGCGAGACCGGTGACCGTGAGGGCCGCGCAGCCCGCCGGATCACCCGCGACGGCCTCGGCGACGCGCTGCATGGAGCGGGTCATCGAGGGCGCGAGCGTGCGCACCTTCGCGGCGAGGGCGGCGGGAGCGGGAGGCGCACTCGCCCGGCCCGCCGAGCCGGCGAAAATTTCCTTCACGTCCTGGGTCACACATGAAAGATATTTTCGGCTCGGTGTCCCGGTCAAGAGTGCGCACAATGGGGGCATGCACCCCATCAGTCCCCTGGAGCAGGCGCTGCACGCGGCACGCGCCCTCGTACTCGCCGATCTGGCCGCGGGCGAGGTCGCCGCGGCGGACGTGGTGTCCATGGTCGAGGAGTCCGTCGTCCAGCGGCGATGGTGGGTGGAGCAGTGGCCGGAGGGCGTCGAGTACGTCGCCGGGCTGGTCGCGCAGGACGTCCAGGACGCCCTGCTGGAGGCATACGGCCGCTGGCCCCTGTGCCCGGTCTGCGGCGGCGGTGACCCGCACGCCCTCGACGTCGAGCCTGAACTCGGCCCCGACCCGCACTGGGTCTGCCACAAGGCGGGCGTGAAGGTCGCGGCGGTCGGGACGCTGGCGTCGGCCACGGGCGGGTCGTCGTCCTCGTGACCGTGTACATCGACCCACCGACCTGGCCCGGACACGGGCGCATGTGGTCGCACCTGATCAGTGATGTGTCGTACGACGAACTACACGCGTTCGCCGAGAAATTGGGCGTGCCCTCACGTGCCTTCGAGAGGGATCACTACGACATTCCGTCGCACCGGTATGCGGATGTGGTGGCGGCGGGGGCCGTGGAGGTCAGCAGCCGTGAGGTGGTCCGCCTACTGACCGGCTCCGGGCTCCGCAGACCCAAGGGGCGGGCCTGGCCGGGGCGTTGAGGGGGCGGCGACCTCAGCGCCCCAGTTCGTAGGCGAGTCCCTCCTCGTCCTCGCCCGCCTTCCTGAAGCCGGCGCGGGTGACCACTGCCTGGGACGGGAGGTTGTCCCGTTCGACCGTGGCGAAGAGGGTGTGTACGTCGTCCCTTGCCAGGGCCCAGTCCGACAGTGCGCGCAGGGCCTCGGTCGCGTAGCCGTTGCCGCGGGCCGCCTCGGTGAGGTCGTAGCCGATCTCGGTGCGGCCCTCCTCGTCGGGGACGCCGTGGAAGCCGATGCCGCCGATCGCGCGGCCGTCCTCGCGGCGTACGAGGGCGAAGACGCCGAACTCCGGGCGGTGCACGCCCTCTTCGTACGCCTTCAGCATGAAGCCCGACGCCTCCCGGGTGCCCTCGAACGGGCCGCCGTCGAGCCACTCGAAGCCGCCGTCGCCGCCCGCCGCCAGGTCGCGCGCGGCCGCGGGCGTGATGCCCTGCAGGGTGAGGCGGTCGGTGGGAAGGGCCAGGTTGTTGTTCCAGCGCCACTCGGTGAGGCGGGCACGGCCGGGGAGTTCACCGCGGCCGGTGGCCCACAGGAAGGTGCGCCAGTGGTCGGGGCCCGGCTGGACGTGCGGGAAGATGCGGGTGAGGACGGACTCGGCCAGTGCGGCCGGGGGTTCGTACTCCAGACCCAGGCCGCCCGCGATGTCGTACGTGTGGGCGAGGACCTCGGCGATGCCCATCGCGGCGAAGCCCTCGCGGTTCGCGCTGCGGAACGGATACGGGTGGAAGCCGCGGGCCTCGCGCGGCGCGGTGCGGACGGCCGCGGCGAGCAGGGCACCGGTCGTCTCGATCACATGCAGCAGGCCGGTGTTGTCGGTGCCGTCGTCGAGGGTGATCTCGAAGGGGACGTAGTCGTCCTTCGCGCCTCCGGCCAGGTTGGCGGCGTACGCGATGAGGTCCTCGGCGATGTGGAACGCCGTCTCGTGGCAGTTCCACTCCAGCCCGGCCGCCCGCACCTCCGTCCAGTTCCGGTCCACCGCCGGCCGCAGCGCCGCCACGCAGCCCGCCACGGCCTCTGTCACCTGGTCCCCGCCCCATGCATGCATGGGGCGCAGACTATGCGGCCGGTCCCGGCGGAAGCGACAGCATTTCCAGCTCGGAGGTGAGGTTGTAGCGGGCCGTCGCCTCCCACTGCGCCTGTCCGTACGGCGTCCTGAACAGCCTTGGCAGGTCGAGGAGTTGGCGCAGGATCGCGGCCCGGCCGGTGCGGAAGGCGTCGCTCGGGACGAAGTGGTACTCCTCGCGTACGGCGGCCGTGTACGCGGCGTACGCGGACGGGGGCGAGGCCAGGATCGCGAGGTCCGCGTCGCACAGGACCTGGCCGTCGCGGTCGTCGTCGGCCGGGTCGTGGCCGACCGTGAGGCGGACCAGGCGCGCCACCTCGGCGGTCTTCGCCCCCGAGACACCCGCCTCGGGGAGGGCGCGCTCGGCGAGGCGGGCCGAGCGTTCCTCGTTCTCGGAGCGGTCGGGGAAGTAGACCGCGTCGTGGAACCAGGCGGCCAGGCGCACGACGTCCGGGTCGGCCGCGTACTTCTCCAGGACGTCGACGTGGTCGAGGACCGCCGTGAGGTGCGCAAGCGTGTGGTAGTGGCGCTGCGGTTCCTGCCAGCGGGCGAGGAGGTTGTCCGCGTACGGGGCCGGGTCGGGGCCGGCGGCGGGGGACCGGGCCCCTTCCAGGGCGCGGGTCCAGCGGGTGCGCAGGGCTTCGACATCGAGACGGGCGTGATCGGCCATGCCCTCATTCTCCCGCCTCTCCGGCCTCCCCGGACGCCTCCTGGCCGTCGAGCGTGACGCCCTGATCCCGGTCCTCCGCGCCCGCCCGGACGCGGACTTCACACTGCCGACCACCGCGTGTCCGGGGTGGACGGTCCGGGACGTGCTCGCGCACTGTTCCTCCGCGCTGCTCCGGGTGGTGGAGAGCCGTTTCGAGGAGGGCGTCTTCTCGCCCGCCTCCAACGACCGGGACATCGCCGAGCGCGCCGACTGGACGAACCAGCAGGTCGTGGACGAGCTGGAGCGCGGGATGACCGAGGCGGGACCGGTGATCGGCAAGGCGGGCGGTGTGCTGGACCGGGTCGCGCTGGGGGTGGGGGTCCCCCCACGCCCTTAAGGCAGTGGGGGAGGGTGCACGCGGGCGACGTACGGGACGTGTGGGGTGAGCCGGAGGCGTACGGGGGCCCCGGACTCCCGGACGCCCTCGCCCTCCTCGCCCGGATCACCCGCGACAGGGGCCGGTTGCCGCTGCACGCCGATCTCGACGATGGGGGCACCTCCCACGCCTTTAAGGCAGTGGGGGAGGACGAGCCGCTGCTGCTGGGAGAGACGAGCGGGGAGCGGAACCCGGCGCGCTTCATCGGCGACGCAGCAACCCTCGTACGGCTCTACGCGGGCCGTTCGGTGCCGGAGGGCACGGCGTACGAGCTGGTGGGGGCGGAGCCGGCGGAGCTGAACATGTTCGGCTGACGGAACGCGGATCCCCTCCGGCCCGGGGGCGATCTCGCGGCCGTGCACCCCGCCGTCGTACCCTGAGATTGGACTAGACCTGTAGTCGCTCCAGGGGAACACCGACGGAAGGGGCCCTATGAGCATGCGTGCAGTCCTGGAGGTGATCGCCCTCGGTGTCGAGGACGCGGTCGCCGCCCAGGCCGGAGGCGCGGACCGGCTGGAGCTGGTCGCCGACATGGCGGCCGACGGGCTGACCCCGCCGGTCGAGACCTTCGCCGGGATCCGGGCCGCCGTCGACATCGACCTGCGCGTGATGCTGCGGCTGGCGGACGGCTTCGCCGCGGGGGACGCCGAGGGTGTCGCGCGGCTGGTCCGGGTCGCCCGGGAGATGCGGGCTGCCGGGGCCGACGAGTTCGTGCTCGGGTTCCTCGACGCGGACGGGCAGGTCGACCTGGAGGCCGTGGAGCGGCTCGTGGAGGAACTGGACGGCTGCCGCTGGACCTTCCACCGCGCGATCGACCGGGCCGCGGACCGGGACGCACTGCGCAAGCAGCTGGACGGGCTGCCGGGTCACGACACCTACCTCACGGCCGGTTCGGCCGCCGGGGTGGACGACGGGCTCCCCACACTGCTCGCCGAGGCGGCGCGGTGCGGGGAGCCCGGCTATGAGCCGCAGATCATGGTGGGCGGGGGTCTGCGGCTGGAGCATGTGCCGCAGCTCAAGGCCGCCGGCATCGACGCGTTCCACATCGGCGGGGCTGCCAGACCGGGGGGCTGGGAACACCCGGTGTCGGCGGAGTCGGTACGGGAGTGGCGGCAGGTCCTGGACGGGAGTTGAGCGAGACTCCCCGGGCCCACTAGCGCTTCAGGGGGTGCAGGCACAGAGACGTATCGCCGTCCTTGCTGTACTCCAGGTAGGCCCCGTAGTCCCCGGGTGCGCACGAGACCTTCGCCGGGGCGTAGACGCGAAGCTCCGCGGCGGGAGAGTCGCAGGGCTCGGGCCTGAGATCCTGTGCGGGCCAGTCCACGGCGTTACGGGCGCAGGAGCCGACCGTCAGGGTCGGGTAGTCGACGCCGCTGTCGCTGCTGTCCCCGTCGCTGCTGTGACTCGGCCCGACCACCAGGCCGATGATCAGAAGCAGCGGAATCGCGACCATCACGAGGCCGACCAGGCACAGCGGGATCAGCGCGAGGATGCCCGCCGGCCGCCGGAACACCGGTTTGCCCGGATCCAGCGGCGGCCGGAAGCCCGGCGTGACCGGCTCCGGGATGCGCCGGATGCCGGACAGGGCGCTGAGGTTGCCCAGCAGCGTGAAGGGCGTGATGAGCACCGACAGCGGTCCCCACCAGCCCATCACCATGGTGTCCGCCTGCATGTCCCGGAAGCTCGCCAGCGCGCAGGTACGGCAGAACATCCCCTCCCGCCGCAGGAACCGCATCATCACCACCATGCCCTGGTGGCCACGGATCGTCACCGGAGCGGCAGGCATCGCCCCGCACAGCCGGCAGGCCGCCCCCGGCCCGCCCACCGGTCCCCAGGCGCCATCGCCGTACTGCTGCGGCCAGGCGGGAGCGGGCGAGTGCGCCCCGGGGGCCTGCGGGTACGGCCCTGGACCCGGCGTCTGCGGGTACGGACCCGGGCCCGGTGTCTGCTGGTACGGACCCGGGCCCGGCGTCTGCTGATACGGCCCGGAAGGGTGCTGATACGGCCCCGGAACCGGCTGGTAGGCGGGATGCGAGGGCGGCGGCGTGCTCAACGGGGGCCTTTCCGGGGGGACATGACACAGCGGAGCAGCACCCTACCCGGCGAGCTGCGGCGGCAGCGGCGCCGCATGCGTCACGATCAGCCCGGACACCGCCCGGGTCAGTGCCACGTACAGGCGGCGCAGGCCCGTCCGCTCGTCGGGCTCGCCGTCCACCACCGCCTGCGGCTCGTCCAGGACCACGTAGTCGTACTCCAGGCCCTTGGCCAGCGAGGCCGGGACCAGGGTGAGACGGGTCTCGGCGGTCGTCTCCTCACCGGGGGCCAGGCAGGTGATCCCGGCCGCCGTCAGAGCCTCTGCCAGGGCCGGGACGCGGACGTCGGCCGCGATCAGGCCAGTCGACCCCTCGTTGCGTAGCAACTCCTCGCAGGCGGCGACGACTTCGGCCGTCCCGGAGACCGGGCGGAGGGCGAAGAAACCGGGGTTCTCACGGACCGACGCGACCGGGGTCAGGCCGGGTGCGATGTGCGGCAGCAGACGGGAGGCGTAGGTGATGACGTCCGTCGGGACGCGGAAACCGGCCGTCAGCTCCTCGATCACGCCGTCCGACTTGCCGAGGTGGGCGAGCGCCTCGTCCCAACTCCTCGTCGCCCACGGCGTGGTGCCCTGCGCCAGGTCGCCGAGGACGGTCGCCGAACCGGTGGTGCAGCGGCGGCCGACCGCGCGGTACTGCATGGGGGAGAGGTCCTGCGCCTCGTCCAGGACCACATGCCCGAGGGAGTGCGTGCGCTGGACCAGGTCCGTCGTCTCGTCGATCAACACCGCGTCCGCGGCAGACCACTTGGCGGCCTTCACCGATCGCGCCGGCTTGGCCCAGAGGATCGTCTTCTGCTCGTCCCCGTCGAGGACTCCGTCCGCGTGTACGGCGAGGAAGTCCGCGTCCGTGAGCAGACGCAGGACGAGCTTGGCCGGGTCGACGGGCGGCCAGATCGCCTTGACGGCCGCCTTCACCGCAGCGTTGCGGGCCACCGCGTCCTGCACCCGGTCGTCCGGCGCCTCCCCCGACCGCTCCATCTGCACCAGCACGGCGTGCGCGATGCGCTGCGGGAGGGCCTCGCGGGCGGCGCCGTAGCGGATGCCGCGGTCGAGCAGCTCCCGGACGATGTCCTCTAGTTCGTACGCGGGCACCCGCCAGCGGCGTGAGCCGCGCACCACGACGACGGGTTCGGTCGGCATGGTGACGTGGGAGTGGACGGCCCGCCGCAGCACCTCCGCCATCCTCGCGTCGCCCTTGATGATCGCGGCCGGCGCGTCGTCGGTGCCCCGGACCTCGATGCCCCCCGCCACGAGGTCGTCGACGGTGGCCTGCTGCACCGTCAACTCGCCCAGCGCGGGCAGGACTTGCTCGATGTAGTGCAGGAACGATCTGTTCGGCCCGATGACGAGCGTGCCGGTGCGGGCGAGCCGCTCACGGTGGGCGTAGAGCAGATACGCGACGCGGTGGAGGCCGACGGCGGTCTTCCCCGTCCCCGGTCCTCCCTGCACGCACACCGTCCCGCCCAGCCCGGACCGTACGATCTCGTCCTGCTCGGGCTGGATGGTCGCCACGATGTCCCGCATCGGGCCCACACGTGGGCGCTCGATCTCCTGCTGGAGCAGTTTGCTGGTGCGGGCGGCCTCGGCCGGGTCGGAGAGGTGCTCGTCCTCGTATGCGGTGATGTCGCCGCGGGTGTACCCGAAGCGGCGGCGCAGCGCGATGTCCAGCGGGTCCTTCTTCGACGCCCGGTAGAACGGCTGGGAGACCGGTGCCCGCCAGTCGATGACCATGGGGTCGCCGTCGTGGTCGTGCACGTGCCGGCGCCCGATGTAGAACCTCTCGCCGTCCGCGCCCTCGGCCTGGTCGGCGCCGGGCGAGTGCAGGTAGTCGAGGCGGCCGAAGAACAGCGGGGTGTCGCTGAGGTCGGCCAGTGCCTTGATGCGCTCGTCGATCTGGCGGGCCAGGACCGCGGCGTTGACCCAGTTCGCGGTGACGTCGCTGATGTCGAGCGACTCGACGTCCTTGCGCATGGCGCGCAGGGCGGCACGGGATTCGGCGAGGTGGGTGCGCTCGCGGGAGAGGGGGTCGTCGAGAGGGGCGGGGTCGTCGACGGGCGTGGACAAGGGGGTGCCTCCGAAGGTGCTGCGGGCTGGGCTGCGAGATGCCGACCGGTTTCCGTCCGGGCGGCGGCGCTCCGTGGAGGGAGGCGGGCAAGAGCGGAGATTCTAGGTGAACGGGGAAGACGGACGCCAACGATTTTTCCTCCCCTGTCCCCTGTCCCCTGTCCCCTGTCCTCCGCCCGTCCTCCCCTGCTCTCCCTCTCAGGACCCCCTAGGGGATCTCCCCGTAATACCAGAGGGGGAGGGCCACGACCGGAGTCGTACGCGGTGAGGGAGGAGGTTCGGTCCGCAGGCCGATGCCCTCTTTATGCCTGCCGATCCACCATGGATACATGAGCGCAGCAACCTTCACCCCAGCCCCCGGCCGGCCGGGCCCGCCCGGCGCCACCCCCGTCCTCGGCAGCCACCGCCACCGCCTCGGCGACGCCCTGCGCGCCATGAAGGTGTTCGCGGGCGCGGTCTTCGACGTGGTCGTCCTCGGTGAGTACGGCGAGGAAGCGGGCGTACGCCGTAGGTAGCCGTCGCCGATCAGGTCCCCGGCCTGAGTACGCGATCAAACGCCGGATGAGTACCCGCACCGGTGTCCCGGCCCCTGCCGGACCGCTTCACTGCCCGTATGACGACACAGCACACCGCGGCACAGCCCACGAGCCCCTCCGGCAGCGCAGAGCCGGACCGCCGGGCCTGGGTGGCACCCCTCGTCGCGACCGTGCTCCTGATGTTCCTCGGCCCCGCCGCGCTGCTCTTCGGCGGGCTCTCCGCGATGGCGACCGACGCCTGCGGCCCCGACCACTGCTCTGCGGCGCTCAACTCCCGGCTGTCCGTGATCCACGGCACGCTCTCCTACGGCACCCTGCCCACGCTCGCTGCCCTCGTCACCGCGTGGCTGCTCCCCTGGCGGCTGCGCTGGCTGCCCTGGCGCGCAGGCGCCGCGGTCGCCTCGCTGCTGCCGTCGCTGTTCGTCCTGCTGATGGTGTTCACGCTGCCCGCGCCCTGACCGGCCCGGCTCAGCCCTCCGCCAGGATCTCGTCCGCGTCCACGATCCGGTATGCGTAGCCCTGTTCCGCCAGGAAGCGCTGGCGGTGGGCGGCGAAGTCCTGGTCGAGGGTGTCGCGGGCGACGACCGAGTAGAAGTGCGCCTGGTGGCCGTCGGCCTTGGGGCGCAGTACCCGTCCGAGCCGCTGGGCCTCCTCCTGCCGTGATCCGAAGGTGCCCGACACCTGGATGGCGACGGTCGCCTCGGGCAGGTCGATGGAGAAGTTCGCGACCTTGGAGACGACGAGGACGCTGATCTCGCCCTCCCGGAAGGCGTCGAAGAGCTTCTCGCGCTGGGCGTTGGAGGTCTCGCCCTTGATGACGGGCGCGTTCAAGTGCTCGCCCAGCTCGTCGAGTTGGTCGATGTACTGCCCGATGACAAGGATCTGCTGGCCCGCGAAACGGCGGACGAGCGCCTCGGTGACCTTCCGCTTCGTCTCCGTCGTCGCGCAGTAGCGGTACTTCTCCTCCTGCTCGGCGGTGGCGTAGGCGAGCCGCTCGGAGTCGGTCAGGTTGACCCGGACCTCCACACAGTCGGCGGGCGCGATGTACCCCTGCGCCTCGATCTCCTTCCACGGCGCGTCGAACCGCTTGGGGCCGATCAGCGAGAACACGTCCGACTCGCGTCCGTCCTCGCGTACGAGGGTCGCGGTCAGACCCAGCCGCCGCCGGGCCTGCAGATCCGCAGTGAACTTGAAGACCGGCGCGGGCAGCAGATGCACCTCGTCGTAGACGATCAGCCCCCAGTCGCGGGAGTCGAAGAGTTCGAGGTGCGGGTAGATGCCCTTCCGCCTGGTGGTCAGCACCTGGTACGTGGCGATGGTGACCGGCCGGATCTCCTTGCGCGTACCGCTGTACTCACCGATCTCGTCCTCGGTGAGACTCGTGCGCTTCACGAGCTCGTGCTTCCACTGCCGCGCCGAGACGGTGTTGGTGACGAGGATCAGGGTCGTCGACTTCGCCTGCGCCATGGACCCGGCGCCGACGAGCGTCTTGCCCGCCCCACAGGGCAGGACGACGACCCCGGAGCCGCCGTGCCAGAAGTTCTCCACGGCCTGCTTCTGGTACGGCCGCAGCGCCCAGCCGTCCTCGTTCAGCTCGATCGGGTGCGCCTCGCCGTCGACGTATCCCGCGAGGTCCTCGGCGGGCCAGCCCAGCTTCAGCAGCGTCTGCTTGATCTGCCCGCGCTCGGACGGATGCACGGCGACGGTGTCCGGGTCGATCCGCGCCCCGACCAGCGGAGCGACCCGCTTCGACCGCAGGATCTCCTCCAGCACCGGCCGGTCGGTGGTGGTGAGCACCAGCCCGTGCGTGGGGTGCTTGGAGAGCGTCAGCCTGCCGTACCGGTCCATCGTGTCGGCGATGTCGACCAGCAGGGCATGCGGCACGGGATAGCGGCTGTACGTCACCAGCGCGTCCACGACCTGCTCGGCGTCGTGCCCGGCCGCCCGCGCGTTCCACAGCCCCAGCGGCGTCACCCGGTACGTGTGAATGTGCTCGGGTGCCCGCTCCAGCTCCGCGAACACCGCGATGGCCCGACGGCACTCGCCGGCCTGCTCGTGGTCGACCTCGAGGAGCAGGGTCTTGTCGGACTGGACGATGAGTGGACCATTCACGCGGGGCACCCTTTCCGTGGGCCGGACGTCTTGGCCAAACGTCTCGGCCAAACGTCCAGTGTGCCGCATCCACGGATGATCACGGGCGGTCGTGAATCAGCAATGCCCGGCCGCGGCCGGTCACGGACGGTCGAGTCCGGCCGTGGTCAGTCTTCCGCGAGCTCGGCGACCCCGGTGACCCGGTGCAGCGGATACGTCCGCACCTCGTCCGCCGTGTGGTCGTACGCCGTCACGAAGCCGCCCTCGACGCGGATCGGGGCGATGACGCGCTGGCTGGCGGCGCCCTCGGCGTTGACGTAGCCGATCCACAGGGCCTCGCCGGTGAGGACGGCGGCCTGCATGGTGGCGAGGGTCTCGGCGGAGGTGGTGCGGGGGAGGTCGCCGCTCGGAGTGGCCGACGCGGTCTGCTTGCGGGGGGTCGTGGAGGCCAGGTCGCCGGCCCGGATCGCGCGGATCGCCGCTGCCAGGAGTGTGGTGTCGGGGGTCGGCGGACCGTCCGGGACCGGCTCGGGGGCGGTGCGGGGCGGGGTGCGGTAGGCGTCGGCGCGGCTGATCAGGACGTCTCCCTCCGCCGACTCGGCGGCCGGTGCGAAGCCCATCGCGCGCAGACCGTCGAGGAGGGTCGCGGGGTCGGCCTGGGTGGCGAGGACGGTGGGGGCGAGGCGGCGCAGGCGCAGGGCCGCGGCGCGCTTGTCGGCCATGATCTCGTTGAGCAGCGTGTCGTCGTCGCAGCGCACGTACGCCGAGGCCGCGCCCACCCGCAGATGCCCGTGTTTGCGGGCCACGTCGTCGATCAGATACGTCAGCGGCTGCGGGACGGGGGTGCGGGAGTGCGCGGTCAGGAACGCATGCAGGTCGGTGGCTGTACGGCCCGCGTCCAGGGCGCGCCGCACCGAACCCGGTGTGAAGCGGTAGACCGTGGCCCCGCCCTTCGACTCCACGTCCGCCAGCACGTTCAGCGTGTCGGCCAGCGGGCGCTTCAACGGGCCGGGGGCCACCGCCGTCAGGTCCGCCTGGAGCAGGACGTGGTCCAGCGGTTCGGGGAGGAGAGGGGCGAGGAGACGGACGGCCGCGGCGGAGGCGGTGGCCTGTTCGGTGGGGGAGAGGGGTTCCAGGGCGACCGGCACGTGATGGACGGGGAGCTTGTCGCCGGGGCCCTCCTGGGCGGGTTCGGCGTCCTTCGGCGCAGGTGAAGGGGCGGGCGCGGGCGCCCCGAGCAGCGCCCTGCCGTGCGCCGACAGCGCGCCCCGCCCCGTCACGCCCAGCATCTCCGCCTCCGACAGCGCCCAGGTGGCGAGCCGTCCACGCAGGTCGTCGCTCTGCTGGGGGCCGCGCAAGGGCCGTTCCCAGCGCAGCCGGGCGAGGACGGACTCGGCGGACGGGGAGGCACCCTCCGGCAGTCCGGCCAGCAGGCTCAGCACCCGGTGCCGTACCTCCGGGGCCGCGGAGCGGTCGAGGCCCGGTCCGAGCGCCGACAAGGTGCGTTCCTTCACGTCCCGCCCCCCGACGACGCCCGCGGTCCGCGTCGCCGTCAGCCACGCCTGCGCCAGCTGCGCCCAGCGCTCGGCGGCCGGCAGCTCCAGCCACTCGTCGTAGGCCGGGGTCGCCGCATACCGCTCGTCGGCCTCCCCGTCGGACGCCAGCAGCCCCGCCGCGTACGCAAGCTCGACCCAGAAGGCGGCGACGGGCTCGGACACGTCGAGCGCGACCGCGGTGCGCTTGAGGTCGCGCACGCTGAGACCGCCCGACCGCAGCACGGTGGGCCCGCCCTCGTCCCAGTCCTTCAGCAGCTCCTCCACGGTCGCCAGCGCCGTGTAGGCCTGCCCGGCCGCCGTCGTGTCCACAACCTGTGGACGGTGGGTGGCCGCCGCCTCCGGGGCGGGTGGCAACGGCTCGGCGGCACGATGCGCACGGCCGCCGCGCAGATGCAGGGCCACTTCACGGGGGAGTACGACGGTCCCGGGCGCCGTCGGCAGCAGCAGCCCGCGGTCCAGGAGCCAGCGCAGCCGGGGCGCCGGATCGGCCGTGACCTGCCCGTACGGCGGCCCCCACACCAGGCGGTCCAGCACCTCCCGGGACTCCGGGGGCGCCTCGGCCAGCAGCGCCGTCATCCGTGCGCGATCGCCGTACAGGGCGGTCAGCGAGGCCACGGCGGAGACGGAGTCGTGCGTCGAGGGCAGCCCGACCGCGGTGACGAGCTCCTGGATCCGGCCCGGCGACATACCCGCCGTCGCCTCCTGCACCGTGGGTCCGAGCCCCGTCGGCGACGGATGCTGCGGCGACGGCGCGAGCAGCTCACGGGCCGTCCGCACCAGCCGCAGCCGGTCGTCGCCACCCCACACCAGGGCCTGCTCACGCAGGGTGCCCAGGGCCCGGGGGAGCGCCGCGGCGACCGCCGGATCGCCGCCGTCACCGCTCATCAGCCCCAGCAGCTCGTCGTACCCGGCCGGATCCGCGGCCACCGCCAGCGCCTCGGCCGTCTGCAGCGCGAAACGGTCCAGCCGCTCCAGCGCCCGCACGACCGATGCGCGCGTGCCGGCCCGGGTCGCCAGCTGGGTGAGGTCGGTGGGGACGGGCGTGATGAGATCGGGACGGGCGCGCAGCAGTGCCGCCAGGGAGGCGTCGTCCCTGTTGCGCAGTGCCTCTGCGAGTGAACGCGGAGCGGCCGGGGTGCTCATCCGACCCACGGTAGCGGGTCGCCTGGCGTCCCTGGGGGCTCCGCCCCCAGACCCCCGTCGGCCCGAAAGGCCTCGTCCTCAAACGCCGGACGGGCTGAGTTTGGCTAACGGGACGTTTCGCAGTTGACCTCCGGATGAACTTCAGCCGGATGATTGCGGCAACCCTGGCTCCACCCGGCACCCTCTGGTCACCCTGGGCTCCCTGTCAACTGCGCGGCGGTTACAGGCCATTGGGTGGCGGCACAGGGGGAACTGGGGGCCCGGGGTGAACCTCGACTTCGACAAGTGGGTTGCTCTCGTCAGCGTCGGCTTCCCGTTCGCCGCGTTCCTGTGGGAGTTCGCCGTCGTCGGCCGAAAGCGGCTCGGCTACCGCGTGCAGATGGACACGCTCGCCGCGGACGCGACCCAGTCGCCGTACGCCGGAGTGCTGCGGGACATGCAGCAGGACGGCCACAACCTGAAGGATCCTTCCTTCGTCCTGCTGCGGATCGAGAACGCCGGCACCGCCCCCATCGAGGAGGGCGACTACCTCACCCCCGACAGCGACCCGTGCGGCATACGCGTCACGTTCCGGGAGCGCCAGGTCGTGGCCCTGGTCGTCACGGAACTGAGCCAGGACGAACTGCACGACTCCTTCATCCGGGACAACCAGGCCGTCCCCGGCTTCGGTCACGACAACCACCTGCCCCAGCGGCAGGGCGTCATCCGGCTGCCGAAGGTGAAGCTCCCGGTGCGGGCCGAGTACAAGGTGCTGGTTGTGCTGGAGCGCTGGCCCGACGACCAGAGCAGGGAGCCCTTCCCCAAGCCCGTCTTCCGCGGTGCCGTCGGTGGCCGCCGCCGCTGGTTCGACCCGGTGCTCCGGTTCTTCCGGTTCAAGGTGGCCAGGACCGAGAGCCATGTCTTCGCGTCCCGGCCGGCCTGGTTCGGCATCATCCTGCTGGCCCTGGCCGTCATGGTCCAGGCGGGCCTGACCCTGTTCGTACGCGACGAGTCCGCCCCGCTGGACTGTGTCGGCGGCACCCTCCACCTCGGCGGCTCCACCGCCTTCGCACCCGCGGTGAAGGCCGCCGCCGACCAGTACGCCAAGCTGTGCGCGGCCACGGGCGTGCAGATCCCCGTCGACGCCGGCACCTTCCAGGGCAGCGGGAACGGCGTCGCCGCCCTGGAGAAGACCGGCGCGGACGCCGGGATCTCGGGCCAAGAAGGGCTCCGCGACCACATCGCCTTCACCGACGGCCCGGCGGAGGGCAACCACCCCCAGATCCTGCCGCGCCCGGTCGCGTACACGCTGTTCACGCTCGTCGTCAACGCGGACGCCAAGGTCCGCAACCTCTCCCTGCAGCAGGTCCGGAACATCTACGCCAAGAAGATCACCAACTGGTCCGAGGTGGGCGGCGCCGACCTCCCCGTCCACCTCGTCGACCGCTACCGCAACTCCGGCACCCGCAACGCCCTCGAGCAGCGCCTCCTCAAGGGCCGGTCCGTCCCGGAGGCCGACGTGAACGACTGCACCGCCCTGGACCGGAACAAGCCCGGCGTCTGCGAGGCCGACGGCACCGACAACCTGCTGGACCGCGCGGCCACCATCCCGGGCGCCCTCGGCTACAGCGAGGTCAGCAGCGTGCCCTCCGGCCGGCTCGTCAAGCTCCGCATCGACGACATGCCGCCCACCCTCGACGGCGTCGAGAAGGGCACCTACCCGTACTGGCAGACCGAGTACGCCTACACCTACGGCGAACCGCCCGCCGACTCCATCGCCGCCGCCTTCCTGCGCTACCTCACCGACCAGGGCGGCAAGGACGTCCTGCGCGCGTACGGCAACCGCCCCTGCTCGGAGACGCGATACCCGCTGGTGTGCCGTCCGACGTGACCCGCGGCCTGCGCTACCGTCGTCACGGGAAGCACCACGGGAAATCCAACGCACCCACCCCAAAGGGGACTTCGTGGGTATCGAGAGCGACAAGGTCGTCTACGAGTATCTGAGCCGCGTCGGCGACGTGGCGCAGCAGCGGCAACTGCCGTCGGCCGCACGTATGCGCCTGGTGTCGGAGCTGCGGGGCGAGATCGACCGCCGCCGGGCGAAGGCCACCGTCGACAGCCCCGCCGCCGTCCGCCGCATCCTCTCCCGGCTCGGCACCCCCGACGAGGTCGTCGCCGCGGCGGGAAGCAACGCCTCGGCACCCCAGTCGACCCCCACCCATGTGCCGGTGCAGCGGGACGACGAACCGGACGACAGCAGGCGGCTGCCGAAGAGCCTGCGCCGGGTCGTACCGCGCCCACGCCCCGCCCAGCCGGCCCAGCCCGCGAAGCCCTTCGACGCCCCCTCCCCACCGCACATGGCGAGCGCCGAGGAACTCGGCAACAGCGCGACCCAGCCCGACTGGTGGCGGGTCGACAGCACCCCCTTCGGCGAAAGCGTCCCCGGATTCACCGGCGGCGTGGAGATCCCGGACCTGCTCAGGCCGCCGCGCCCGAAGGAACCCGAGAAGGAACCGCCACCGGCCGTCGAGCAGGCCCCGGAAGCCGAGGAGGAGGCCGCACCCGAGGCCCCCGCCCCGCGTCGCCGCCTCGCGCTCCCCGCCGGCGGCTGGAGCAACCCGCTCCTCCTGATCGCCGCCGGACTGCTGGTCGTCGGCGCGATCCTCGGCAACTGGTTCGCCCTGCTGCTCGGCTGGCTCATCGCCTACGCCTCCCGCCGGCTCACCCGCAACGAGTCGAAGTGGGCGGTCATCGGCATGCCCGGCCTCGCCGTCACCGCCGGCCTCGTCTGGCTCTGGGGCAGAAACGACGGCCGCTGGGGCACCCCCATAGCCCAGGGCCACATGAACGAGGCGCTCGCGGAGACGTGGCCGTGGGTGGTGAGGGGCGCGGCGCTGGCCTCGGCACTATTCATCGCTTGGCGCTCACAGAAGCGCCCCTGAAGGGGCGCGGGGCTGTGTCGATATGCGGCTCCGCCGCGTGGGCGCGAGAAACCCCCACAAACCCGCAGCCGCAACGCAACAGGTAGGACCGAGCCACTAGGCACAATGGCCCATATGGCCTACACAACCCAGCTCCCAGCAACCGTCGGCTTCGACCTGGACATGACCCTCATCGACTCCCGCCCAGGCATCCATGCCTGCTACGTCGCACTGTCCGAGCGAACGGGAACGTACATCGACGCCGACCTCGCGATCACCCGGCTGGGACCACCCCTCGCCGAGGAGCTGATCAACTGGTTCCCGGAAGACCAACTGGCCGAGATGGCAGACCTGTACCGCTCGATGTACCCGACGATCGCCATCGCCGCCACGCCGGCGATGCCGGGCGCCCGCGAGGCCATCGCCGCCGTACAGGCGGCCGGCGGACGCGCGATCGTCGTAACGGCCAAGTACGAGCCGAACGCCAAGCTGCACCTGGAACACCTCGGCATCCACCCCGACGAGGTCGTGGGCGACCTGTGGGCGGAGCAGAAGGCGGAGGCGCTGCGCGAGCACGGGGCCGGGGTCTACGTCGGCGACCACATCGGCGACGTGCGCGGCGCACGCAAGGCCGAAGCGCTGTCGGTGGCGGTGGCGACCGGTCCGTGCAGTGCGGAGGAACTGAGCACGGCCGGGGCGGACGTCGTCCTCGCGGACCTCACGGAGTTCCCCGGCTGGCTGGCGGACTACCGCCCGGCGCGCGCCTGACGGCGGCCCGCCGCAATCGACCGCAGCACTCCGGCGCCGGCGATCAGGAAGCCGACGCCCATGAGCATGCTCAGTCCGAACATGTACGTCGGAAATGGCTTCGCGTGGAGGAACAGCGGAGCCACTGTGACGAGTGTGGCCAGCGCACCGAGGAAGAACACGATGGCACCGGCACGGATCAGTCGGTCACCGGGCTCGGCGGAATTCGTTTGGGTTTTGTCACGCACCGGACCAGGGTAGTTCCCTGCGCGAAGGAACAACCCGGCGACGTCTTGTCACCGGCCTGAAGACCATTAGCCTTGGTACCGGCGGGTCCGTGACGACCCGCCCAAGTGCTATCAAGAGCCGTTTCCGAAGCAGTTTTCCGACGAGTACGAGGACGAGGACAGACGTGCCTACCGGCAAGGTCAAGTGGTTCAACAGCGAGAAGGGCTTCGGCTTTCTCTCCCGTGACGACGGCGGCGACGTCTTCGTCCATTCCTCGGTCCTCCCCGCCGGAGTCGAGACGCTCAAGCCGGGCCAGCGAGTGGAGTTCGGCGTCGTCGCCGGACAGCGCGGCGACCAGGCGCTTTCGGTCACCGTCCTGGACCCGACCCCCTCGATCGCGGCCGCCACCCGCAAGAAGCCGGACGAACTGGCCTCCATCGTCCAGGACCTGACGACCCTCCTGGAGAACATCACCCCGATGCTCGAGAAGGGCCGCTACCCCGACAAGGCCTCCGGCGCGAAGATCGCGGGCCTGCTGCGCGCGGTCGCAGACCAGCTGGACGTATAACCCTCGACAACCCCCGTGTCCACTACGGGAATTCGAGCGCATCCGGGCCGAGGGGCGGCAACAGCCCCTCGGCCCGTCGCTGCTCAGGGAAACGACAGGGCTTCGGGCCCGAGTGCAGGTACGAGACCTTCGGCCGCCGCACGGGTGAGCAGCCCGCGTACGGCCGCGTAGCCGTCCACGCCGAGGTCGTGGGTGAACTCGTTGACGTACAGGCCGATGTGCTGGTCGGCGACGGCCGGGTCCATCTCCTGGGCGTGCTCCATGACGTACGGGCGGGAGACCTCGGGCTCGTCCCAGGCGGCCCGCACCGACGAGCGGATCGACTCGGCGAGCCCCGTCAGCGTCTCCGCCCCCAGCGACCGCTTCGCGATGATCGCGCCCAGCGGGATCGGCAGCCCGGTGGTGTCCTCCCAGTGCTCGCCCATGTCGGCGAGCTTGTGCAGCCCGTAGTTCTGGTACGTGAAGCGCGCCTCGTGGATGACGAGCCCCGCGTCGACCTTCCCGTCCCGCACGGCGGGCATGATCTCGTGGAACGGCATGACCACGATCTCGCCGACGCCGCCGGGGACCGTGTCGGCCGCCCACAGCCGGAACAGCAGATACGCCGTCGACTTCTCGCTCGGGACGGCGACGGTACGGCCTGTCAGATCTCCGGGCCCACGGGTGAGCACCAGCGGCCCGCAGCCCCGCCCAAGCGCACCCCCGCACGGCAGCAGCGCGTACTCGTCGAGGACGTACGGCAGCACGGCGTACGACACCTTCAGCACGTCGAACTCGCCGCGCTCGGCCATGCCGTTGGTGATGTCGATGTCCGCGAAGGTCACGTCGAGCGCGGGCGCACCGGGGACGCGGCCGTGGGCGACGGCGTCGAAGACGAAGGTGTCGTTCGGGCAGGGGGAGTACGCGATCTGCAGGGTCTGTGCGGGCTGCACGGGCTGTCCGGGCTCACTGGTCATGCTGCTCATGCTGTTTCCAACTCTCCAGGACGGGCGCAAGCTTCCCGAAGGCCTCCGTCAGGGCCGTGAGGGCGTCGCCGATGCGCCAGGCGGCGCGGTCGCGCGGGCCGACGGGGTTGGAGACCGCGCGTATCTCCAGCACCGGCACACCGTGCGCGGCGGCCGCCTCGGCCACCCCGAAGCCCTCCATGGCCTCGGCGAGGGCGCGGGGGTGGCGGGCGCGCAGGGCGGCGGCGCGCTCGGCGGTGCCGGTCACGGTGGAGACGGTGAGTACGGCGCCGGGACGGGCCCCGGTCGCGGCCGCGAGGTCTCGTACGAGTGCTTTCGGCGGACGATGGGTGACGGTCCCGAAGCCGAGCTCCGTCACCGGGACGAAGCCGTCGGGCGTCTGAGCCCCCAGGTCGGCCGCGGTGATCTCGTCGGCGATCACGAGGGAGCCGACGGGGGCCTCGGGCTGGAAACCGCCGGCGATCCCGGCGGAGACCACGAGGTGGTAGGGAGTGCCGCTCAGGGCGGCGGTGGTCAGGGCCGTCGCGGTGGAGGCCGCGGCGAGGGCGGGCCCCACACCGGCGGCGATCACGTCAGCCGTGAGGGGGCCGTCTCCCGTGAACGCCTGGGCCACCGCGTCCCGTTCTGCGGGAACCGCGGTGGCCACGAGGACACGTACCAAAGACACGAAGGACTCGGCCGGCTCGGCAGGCGGGGTCAGTCGTTCTTCTTGAGCTTGAAGGACCACAGACCGGTCACCGTGCTGCCGCTCTTCTTGCCGTCGCCCGCCTTGATCGAGACCAGGGTGGAGTTGCCCTGGGCGCCGTACTGGGCGTTGAAGAAGACGCTGCCCGGGATGGTGCGGTAGGTCTTGTTGCTGTCCTCGGTCAGGGGCTGACCGTTCATCAGGATCGTCCACCGCTTGTCGGCGATCTTGGGGTCGACGCCGAAGCGGACGGTGTCGTCGGGGTCGACCTTGATGGACTTGATGTCCTTGTCCTTCAGGCACTTCGCCAGGTCCGCGGTCTGCAGGGACTTGCCCTCGCCGCCGCAGGTGGCCTCCGAGCTGACGGAGGAGCGGCCGACCGTGATGGTGGACAGCGGCGTCGGCTTGTCGCACGCCGACAGGACGAGCAGTCCGGCAGAAACGGCGCCGGCGGCGGCGACGGCGCGGCGGCGTCGCACAGCGGCGCGGACATTTGCGGCTCCGCCGCGAGGCATCGAGGTCATGGCGGAAGGTTATAGGGCCCGTCCGACGCTCTCTTTACGTGGGGGGCGGCGTGCCCGTGTGTTACGCCACGCGAGGCTTCTGCGCGCTTCCCTGCCGGGCCGAGCCGAGCAGCCCGCGGACCGTGGTGGCCCAGCCGAAGGCGATCACCGCGGCGGCCAGGGACAGCCCCGCCGGGCCGTTGAGCGGCATCACGATGCCGATCGCGCCGCCCAGCACCCAGGCCATCTGCAGCATGGTCTCGGAGCGCGCGAACGCCGACGGGCGCACCGTCTCGGGCACGTCCCGCTGGATCAGCGCGTCCAGCGCCAGCTTGGCCAGAGCCTGCGAGAACCCGGCGAACGCGGCGAGGCACGCCACCAGGAACGCGCCGAAGAAGATCGCGGCCGTGATCGCCACGCCGAGCACGATCGGCAGCACCGTCACGACGATGATCTCCGGCGCCCGCTGCCGCAGCCACGCCCCGACCGCCGTACCGAGCGCGTTGCCCACGCCCGCCGAGACGGCCACCAGGCCCAGCGACACCGCCGCGCTCTCGCCCGTCAGCGGATGCTCGCGCAGCAGGAAGGCGAGGAAGAAGGTCAGGAACCCGGACAGCCAGCGCAGGGCCGCGTTGGCGCCGAGCGCATGGGTGACCGCGATGCCGACGGTTCTGAGGCCCGGCCGCTTGACCGGCTTGAGGTGCGGTCCGTGCAGATGCTGCTCGTCCGCCGCGAGCAGCGCCGTGTCCTCGCCCTTGGCCGAGTCGACCTTCGGCGCCAGCGTGAAGGACAGGAACATGCCCCAGACGTAGATCACGAAGGCGCCGTACAGCGGCCAGCGTGGACCGATGGCATGCAGCCCCGCCCCGATCGGTGCCGCGACACCGGTGGCGAGGAGACCGCCGAGCGTGACTCTGGAGTTGGCCTTCACCAGGGAGAACTTGGGTGGCAGCAGCCGGGGCACGACCGCGCTTCTGACCACCCCGTACGCCTTCGACGCGACCAGCACGCCCAGCGCGGCCGGATACAGCTCCAGGCTGCCGCTGGCGACGGCCCCGGCGATGATCAGCGCCAGCAGCGCCCGGGCGAGCATCGAGCCCGCCATCGCGGCGCGGCGGCCGTGCGGGAGCCGGTCGAGGAGCGGGCCGACGACGGGGGCGAGGACGGTGAAGGGCGCCATGGTGATGGCGAGGTAGAGCGCGACGCGCCCCCGTGCCTCGTCGGTCGGCACGGAGAAGAAGACGGTGGAGGCGAGGGCGACGGTGACCATGACGTCACCGGCACCGTTCACGGCGTGCAGTTCGATCAGCTTGCCCAGGCCGGACTCACCGGCGCCGTGCGCATGCGTGGCCTTTCTGATCCCGCGGGCGGTTCCGGTCACCGGGAAGTGCAGCGCACGGCCGACCGCGCGGACGGACCCGCCGAACCGGCCCGAACCGCCACCACGACTGCTGCCCTTGATCCCACCGACCCCGGTGGCCCCTGGGGGCGTCCTTGCGGCTGCCACTCCGTCATAGTGCCCCGAGAAACCTGTGTGTAGTGCGGTTACCGCGCGTATGGGCGCGTAGTTCCTCAGCATTTCCCGGGTACGGGCCCGTCTGCTTCCCAGGTACATGCCAGATAGTTGCCGGGTCGGCAGGGGGAAACCTCCCGTCGGTGTAGGCCGAGCGGTCGGGAGAAGGTAGCGTGCGTAGCGCGTCGTGGCGAACGTTCTCGGCCGCGCGCCTCTCGGACATCCCGCAGAATGGATGCATGAGGTGCGCCCGAGTGCGATCGGGCGCGGACGTCGACGCGGTCCCCTGGTCCGCTCCGTCCGCTCCCACCGCCTTCAGGCCGGCGCACCCGAGTGACGGCGTAGGAGAGAAGCGATACCTGTGAGCGCAGCGACCACGCGAAGCCGCACCCCCGACCGCCTGTGCGCCGAGGCCGTCGACCTCGCCCGCGCCGCCGCCGAGGAGGCGGCCGCGCCAGGCGTGGTCGGCGAGCATGTCGGGCTGGAGTCCGAGGGCGACCGCGTTGTCACGCACTTCTTCGAGTGCAAGGAACTCGGGTACCGCGGCTGGCGCTGGGCCGTGACGGTCGCCCGCGCCTCCCGCGCCAAGTTCGTCACGCTGGACGAGGTCGTCCTCCTCCCCGGGCCGGACGCGCTGCTCGCCCCCGAGTGGGTCCCCTGGAGCGAACGCCTGCGCCCCGGCGACATGGGCCCCGGCGACCTGCTCCCGACCGACGCCGAGGACCTCCGCCTGGAGCCCGGCTACTCCGGCGAGGAGGAGCCCGTACCGACCTCGGCCGTCTCGGAGGAGATGGCGGAGCTGGTGGAGGCGGAGGACGCGGAGGTCACGGCGGGCGCCCCGTCGAGCCTGCCCGTCGTCCCGTCCCGCGGCTCCATCGCGTCGGTCGCCGAAGAACTAGGCATGCGCCGCGCCCGGGTCCTGTCCCGCTACGGCCTGCATGTCGCCGCGGACCGCTGGGAGGAGTCGTACGGCGCCAAGACGCCGATGGCGCAGGCGGCACCGGCGTCCTGCGTGAGCTGCGGCTTCCTGCAGCCGATCGGCGGTTCCCTGGGGCAGGCCTTCGGCGTCTGCGCGAACGAGTTCTCCCCGGCCGACGGCCGCGTGGTCTCTCTGTCCTACGGCTGCGGAGGCCACTCCGAGGCCGCGGTCATGCCGAAGCCACCGCAGCCGGCTCCGCCGGTGATCGACGAGACCCGGGTGGACCCGTTCCCCCTGCGCCCGGCGCCGGACTCGGGCTCCGTACCGGTCGTCTCCGACGAGGACGCGGCGGAGCTGGGCCACTCGTAAGCCCGGAGGTGTCTGCTGGGGGCTGCCGCCCCCAGGCCCCGGACGGGCTGATCTTTCAGCCCGTCCGGCGTTTGACGACGAGACCGTTCAGGCCGATCGGGGTCCGGGGCGAGCCCCGGCGGGGTCGAAGGGGCAGCGCCCCTGGGGACGGGACGGGTAGGGGCGGCGGGGGCGAAGAACAACTCGCGGTACCTTCGAGCTCACGCCGATGAGGGCCGATGAGGAGAGCCAACGTGAGCATGTTCGTGCGGCCTGCACCCGAGGGCGCGGACCCCTTCGGGACCGCCCGCCTCAGGCGAGGCGTACTCGACGCCTGGGCCACCAGCCCCGCCCGCTTCCGCGAGGACGCCAACGCCGAGGAGGACCTCGTCCTCGGCGGCTACCGTGACCGGCTCGTCGTCGAGCTCGCCCAGAACGCCGCCGACGCCGCAGCCCGCGCAGGCGTCCCCGGCCGTCTCCGCCTCACCCTCCGCGACGGCGTCCTCGTCGCAGCCAACACCGGCGCCCCCCTGGACGCAACGGGCGTCGAGTCGCTCTCCACCCTCCGCGCCTCCGCCAAACGCGACGCCCACGACACCGCCGTCGGCCGCTTCGGCGTCGGCTTCGCCGCCGTACTCGCCGTCACCGACGAACCCGCCCTGGTCGGCCGCCACGGCGGCGTCCGCTGGTCCCTCGCCGAGGCCCGCGAACTGGCCGCCGACACGGCACGGCACAGCCCGGGACTGGGCGACGAAATCCGGCGCCGGGACGGCCATGTCCCGCTCCTGCGGCTCCCCTTCGCCGCCGAGGGCACCGCCCCCGACCCGTACGACACGGCCGTCATCCTCCCCCTGCGCGACACGGCCGCCACCGACCTCGCGGAACGCCTCCTGGGCGCCGTCGACGACGCACTCCTCCTCGCCCTCCCGGGCCTCGAAGAGGTCGTCGTCGAGATCAACGGGGACAGCCCCCGCACCCTCAGCCGCAGCACCAACGGCTCCGTCACCGTTGTCGACGACTCCCTCGGCGGCACCACCCACTGGCGTACCGCCTCCGCCCACGGCCCCCTCACCCCCGACCTCCTCGCCGACCGCCCCGTGGAGGAACGCCTCCGCCCGCACTGGTCCCTCACCTGGGCCGTACCGGTCAACGCGACGGACAGCGCCCCCGCCCGCCCCCGCACCAGCCCCGTCGTGCACGCCCCCACCCCCAGCGACGAGCCCCTCGGCGTCCCCGCACTCCTCATCGCCTCCTTCCCCCTCGACACCACCCGCCGGCACGCGTCCCCCGGCCCTCTCACCGACTTCCTCGTCCAGCGCGCGGCGGACACGTACGCCGAACTCCTCGCCGACTGGCGGCCGGTGAGCGAGGGCATCATCGGACTCGTCCCCGGCCCGCTGGGCAAGGGCGAGCTGGACGGCGCCCTGCGCGCGGCCATCCTCGACCGGCTCCCGCGGACCGAGTTCCTCCCGCCCGCCGCCGAGCCCCGCGCAGACGACGACGAACTGCCCGAGGCCCTCCGCCCGCGCGACGCTGAGATCGTCGAGGGCGCCGGTGCCGACACCGTGCGGGTCCTCGCCGAGGTGCTTCCGACCCTCCTCCCCGCCGGACTCGAACGGCGCGTGGAGCTACGGACGTTGGGCGTCGCGCGGGTGCCCCTCACCGACGCCGTGGACCGGCTGGCCGGCCTGGAGAAGGAGCCCGGCTGGTGGCGGCGCCTCTACGACAGCCTCGCCGGCGTCGACCCGGACCGGCTGTCCGGCCTTCCCGTGCCGCTCGCCGACGGACGTACGACCATCGGCCCCCGGCAGGTCCTGCTCCCCGCCCCGGATGCCGTTCGTATCGACCCGGAGGTGCTCGCCCGGCTCGGCCTGAAGGTCGCCCACCCGGACGCGGCCCACCCCCTCCTGGAGAAGCTCGGCGCCCTGCCCGCAACCCCCCGCGCCGTCCTCACCACTCCCCAGGTACGGGCCGCCGTGGCCGCCTCCCTGGACGACGAGGGCGGACTGGACTGGGAGCAGGACGCGCCCGACGCGGAGGAACTGGCCGACACCGTCCTCGCGCTCGTACGGGACGCCGGTCTGGAGCCGGGCGACGAGCCGTGGCTCGGCGCGCTTGCCCTCCCCGACGAGGACGGCGAACTCGCCCCCGCCGGCGAACTCGTCCTCCCCGGCAGTCCCTTCGCTCAGGTCATCCGCGAGGACGAACTCGCAGCCGTGGACGCCGAGCTGGCCGACAAGTGGGGCGAACAACCACTGGCAGCCTGCGGGGTGCTCGCCAACTTCGCCCTCGTACGGGCCACCGACGTGGTCCTCGACCCGGACGAACTCGAACCCAGGGAAGGCGACTTCGCCGAACCCGACGACGCCGGCCTGCTGGACGCCGTGGACGTGTGGAGCGAGGACGTCCTCGACCGCTTCCCGGACACGCCGGTACCGCCGGTCGCCACGGAGCTGGTCGCCGTCCGCGATCTGGACCTGGTGGACGACGACAAATGGCCGCAGGCCCTGGCCATGCTGGCTCAGCCGCCCCTGCGCGACGCGCTGACCCAGCCGGTCCGCATCCTCCTCCCCGACGGCACGCACGAGGTGGTACGCCCCTACACGGCCTGGTGGCTGCGCGGCCACCCGGTCCTGGACGGCCGCCGCCCGGCCGGCCTGCTGGCGTCCGGCGGCGACCCCCTCCTCCGTGGCCTCTACGACGAGGCCGACGCGACGGGCTTCGACGACGAGCAGGTCCTACGGGCGCTCGGCGTACGCACGTCGGTGGCGGCGCTCCTCGACGAGCCCGGCGGCGCGGCAGAACTCCTGGACCGCCTCGCCGACCCGGACCGCCCGGTCACCGGCGCCCAACTGCACGCCCTCTACGGCGCGTTGGCCGACCTGGACCCCGAGCAGGTCACCCTCCCCGACGACCTCCGAGCCGTCGTCGACGGCCGGGTCGAGGTGGTGGACGCCGCCGACGCCGTGGTCGTCGACTCCCCGGATCTGCTGCCCTTCACGGAGGGCGTCCCCCTGCTTCCGGTCCGCCCCGCCCGGGCGGCCGAGCTGGCGGAACTGTTCCAGGTACGGCGCCTGAGCGAGTCCGTCACGGGGTCGGTGGACTCCGAGGGCACGGAACACGACGTACCGGACTCGGTGCAGGTGCTGCTGGGCGCCGGTACCCCTGCGACGTACGTCGAACACGAGGAACTCTTCGTCGACGGCGTGGAGTTGGACTGGCGCCTGACGACCGACGGGATGCTGCACGCGGCCACCCTGGAGGGCGTCGCGGCGGGCCTTGCCTGGGCGTCCGGCCAGTGGCCGCGGCGGTTCGAGGTGGCGGCACTGCTGGAGGATCCTTCGCGGACGGAGGAGCTGGCGCGGGACCGGTGGTTCGACTGAGGGGCACGGACTGAGGGGCACGACCTGTCAGGCCGGGGATCCCGGGGCGGCCGTTTTTCCGATCTTGGCAAGGGGATCGCAATTCCCGTCAAAAATCCCCTTCCTTCGTACAACTTTTCACAACCGTCACGGATCTGACCCCCTGAGCCAACAGGCTCCACGATCACTTTCTCCACTTGGGGAACACATGCGCATACGTGCCACCGTGGCCGCCGTCTCCGGCGCCCTGGCCATCTCCGCCTTCGCCCTGCCGGCCGCGCACGCCGCCGACGCCCCGTCGTACAAGACGGAGGCCGCGAAGCTTCTTGCCGCGCAGCCCGGCAAGACCGCGTTCAGCAGTGACGCCGCCGCCGCGGACCTCGGCGTCACCTTCTCCAACCTCAAGATCGCCAAGGCGGTCAAGGTCGGCACCACGAACCACGTCGCCACCACGGTCACCTACACGCTGACCCACGGGGCGAACTACAAGATCAACTCCAGCGACTTCGACAGCGGCCCGATCATCTACAAGGGCAGCTCGATCGACAGCGCCCAGAACGTGCTCGGCGGCGAGCTGCCGGCCACCTGCACGGCCACCTCGGACACCACTGCCAACTGCACGGGAAACATCGACATCTTCCCGCTGAACGAAGACGACACCGCCGGTGACCTGCTCAACTCGGACGCGGGCACATGGTCGGCCGGCGCGCTCGCGCTGCAGTACAGCACCGGGGACCACTCCTTGCAGGGCGGCCTCGGCACCACCCTCGTCCAGCGCAACTCCAAGCTGACGGTCAACGCCACCCCGGAGCCGGTGAAGAAGGGCAAGACCATCACCGTCGTCGGCAAGCTCTCCCGCGCCAACTGGGAGGACAACAAGTACCACGGCTACAGCACCCAGCCGGTGAAGCTGCAGTTCCGCAAGAAGGGCTCCAGCACCTACACCACGCTGAAGACCATCAAGACGAGCACCACGGGTGACCTGAAGACGACGACCACGGCCACAGTCGACGGCTACTACCGCTACTCCTTCGCAGGCACCACGACCACCCCGGCGGTCAACGCCACGGGTGACTTCGTCGACGTGCAGTAAGCAGGCCCGGGCCTAGGCAGGAAAGCGGCGGTCGACCCACTTCCACAGCATCTCCAGGGCGACCGCCGCCACCGCCGCGATGCCGACCGCGACCCACGGCATCGTCTCGCCGACCAGCTTCAGCGCGAAGAAGTGCTGGAGCGACGGCACGATCAGTACGAAGAGGAACGCCACGCCCATCGAGGCCACCAGGGCGATCCGCCACCAGGTGTACGGGCGGGCGATGATCGCCAGGACCCACATGGAGATCAGGAACAGAGTCAGGGTTGCCGCACTGGTCTCCGCGTCCAACTGCCCCGGGCCCGTGTAGTAGTGACGGGCCATCAGATACGTCACGAAGGTCGCCACCGCGGCCACCACCCCGCCCGGGATCGAGTACCGCATCACCCGCCGTACGAAGTGGGGTTTCGCCCGTTCCTTGTTGGGGGCCAGGGCGAGGAAGAACGCCGGAATGCCGATCGTCAAGGTCGACAGGAGCGTCAAGTGGCGCGGCAGGAAGGGATATTCCACCTGCCAGCACACCACCAGCACCGCCAGTAGCACCGAGTAGACCGTCTTCACCAGGAACAGGGTCGCCACGCGCGTGATGTTGCCGATGACCCGTCGGCCCTCCGCGACCACCGAGGGCAGCGTCGCGAAGCTGTTGTTCAGCAGCACGATCTGCGCGACCGCCCGGGTGGCCTCCGAACCCGAGCCCATGGACACGCCGATGTCGGCGTCCTTGAGGGCGAGGACGTCGTTCACGCCGTCGCCGGTCATCGCGACCGTGTGCCCACGGGACTGCAGGGCGCCGACCATGTCCCGCTTCTGCTGCGGGGTGACCCGTCCGAACACCGTGCCCTTGTCGAGGGACTTCGCCATTTCCTCCTGCTCCGGGGGGAGGTGGCGTGCGTCCACGGTCGTGCCGGTCAGGCCCAGCTTGGCGGCCACCGCGCCGACCGACACCGCGTTGTCGCCGGAGATGACCTTGGCGCGGACGTCCTGGTCGGCGAAGTAGCGCAGGGTGTCGGCCGCGTCGGGGCGCAGGCGCTGTTCGAGGACGACGAGGGCGGCGGGCCTGGCCCCGTTCGCGGGCTCGGGATCGTCCAGGTCGCGGCCGGCCCGGGCGAGCAGCAGCACCCGCAGACCCTGTTCGTTGAGCCGCCCGGTCTCCTTGAGGGCCGGGTCGCCGGCGGCCAGCAGCACGTCGGGCGCCCCCAGCAGCCACGTACTCGACTCGCCGTTGCCCTCGCTGAACGTGGCGCCGCTGTACTTGCGGGCGGAGGAGAAGGGGAGTGATTCGGTGCAGCGCCAGTCCTCCACGTCCGGGTAGGCGTCGATGATCGCCTGGAGTGAGGCGTTCGGCCGCGGGTCGGACTCGCCGAGGGCGCCGAGGACCTTGCGTACGTACGACTCGTCGGCGCCCTGCAGCGGCCTGAGCTCGGTGACGTCCATGCCGCCCTCGGTGAGGGTGCCGGTCTTGTCGAGGCAGACGGTGTCGATACGGGCGAGGCCCTCGATGGCGGGGAGTTCCTGGACCAGGCACTGTTTTCGGCCAAGGCGGATGACACCTATCGCGAAGGCCACCGAGGTCAGCAGGACCAGGCCCTCCGGGACCATGGGGACGATGCCGCCGACCGTGCGCGCGATCGAGTCCTTGAAGCCGTGCTGCTTGACCACCAGCTGGCTGACGACCAGGCCGATCGCGGTCGGGATCATCATCCACGTCACGTACTTGAGGATCGTCGAGATACCGGTACGCAGCTCGGAGTGGACCAGGGTGAAGCGGGAGGCCTCCTCGGCGAGCTGGGCGGCGTAGGCCTCGCGGCCCACCTTGGTGGCCTTGAAGGCGCCGCCGCCGGCCACCACGAAGCTGCCCGACATGACCTGGTCCCCGGGCTTCTTGACCACCGGGTCGGCCTCGCCTGTGAGCAGCGACTCGTCGATCTCCAGCCCGTCGGCCTCGACGCACACCCCGTCGACCACGGCCTTGTCCCCCGGCCCGAACTCGATCAGGTCGTCGAGCACGATCTCCGAGGTGCTGATCGCGGCGGCCACCCCGTCCCGCCGCACCGTGGGCCGTGCCTCCCCGATCACCGCCAGCGAGTCCAGGGTCTTCTTCGCCCGCCACTCCTGGATGATGCCGATGCCGGTGTTGGCGATGATCACGTACCCGAACAGGCTGTCCTGGAACGGCGCGACGAACAGCATGATCAGCCAGAGCGCACCGATGATCGCGTTGAACCGGGTGAAGACGTTCGCCCGGACGATCTCGCCCATCGACCGGCTGCTGCGCACCGGAACGTCGTTGACCTGCCCCCGCGCGACCCGCTCGGCCACCTCGGCCGCGGTCAGCCCCCGCGCCGTCACCGGAACGGGTACGGGGTGCACAGGGTCGAGCTCCGCGCCCGCGTCGATGTGCGTCATGCATTCGACGGTACGTGTGGATTTACGGCTTCACCCGCCGAGGGCCCGGAAGATCCGACCTGGGGAGGAGCGAACTCGTGCGGTGGGTGTACGTGGGGGCGTCACTCGGCCCGTCCGGCGTTTGAGGACGAGGCCGTTCAGGCCGAAAAGCGGGGGTCTGGGGGGCGGCAGCCCCCAGCAGGGCGTGCACACCGCCGGGTGCCTAATCCGCCGACGTCGCCTGTTCCGCCGGCGCAGACCCCGCGTCAGCGGCCCTCTTGATGGCAGCGTCCCGCTTCCTCACGAACCACACGCCGTACAGCCCGAGCACGCCCCCGGCCAGGCACGTCCACAGCCACCATGTGTGCCCGTGGTCGTCGAACCAGCCGTAGAAGGGAAGCTGCACCAGGAAGAGGACGAACCAGAGGATCGTGCCGCCGGTGATGGTGGCGACCACGGGGCCCTCAAGGGGCTCCGGCGCCTCGTGCTGGGGGGTCCACTTCGCCATGCGCCCAAGCTTACGAGGCGATCACATCTACGCGCGGAGATAGCGCCGGCACTCTCATATGTTCATACTGAAACGGTTTCCCTGTGTCCATATCTGCTCGTAGGAACATCCAATGTCCAGCTCGGCCCCCACCAAGGTCCCCGCTCCCGACCGACCCGGGGCCCAGCCCGCGTTCGGTGCCCTCGACCGCTACTTCAAGATCTCCGAGCGGGGCAGCACCCTGCCGCGCGAGATCCGCGGCGGTTTCGCCACCTTCTTCGCGATGGCCTACATCATCGTGCTGAACCCGATCATCCTGGGCAGCGCGAAGGACATGTACGGGCACCAGCTCGACAACGGCCAGCTGGTCACGGCGACGGCCGTGACAGCGGCGTTCACCACGCTCCTCATGGGTGTCGTCGGCAACGTGCCGATCGCGCTCGCCGCCGGTCTGGGTGTGAACTCGGTTGTCGCGCTCCAGCTCGCTCCCCGGATGTCCTGGCCGGACGCCATGGGCATGGTGGTCCTGGCCGGCTTCATCGTGATGCTGCTGGTCGCCACCGGACTGCGCGAGCGCGTCATGAACGCCGTGCCCTACAGCCTGCGCAAGGCGATCTCCATCGGTATCGGCCTGTTCATCATGCTGATCGGCCTGGTCGACTCGGGCTTCGTCTCCCGTATCCCGGACGTCGCCCAGACCACCGTCCCGCTCCAGCTCGGCGCCACCGGACACCTCAACGGCTGGCCCGTCCTGGTCTTCATCCTGGGCGCGCTGCTCACCCTCGCGCTGATCGTCCGCAAGGTCTCCGGCGCGATCCTGATCTCGATCGTCACGATGACGGTCCTCGCGCTGATCATCAACGCCGTCGCGAAGATCCCGACCTGGGGTCTGACGACGCCCAAGTGGCCCGGCAACCCGGTCGCCACCCCGGACTTCGGCCTGATCGGAAAAGTCAGCCTGTTCGGCGGCTTCTCCCACGTCGGCGTGCTGACCGGCATCCTCTTCGTCTTCACCGTGCTGCTGTCGTGCTTCTTCGACGCGATGGGCACGATCATGGGCGTCAGCGACGAGGCCAAGCTGACCGACGCCCAGGGCTATATGCCGGGCATCAACAAGGTCCTGTTCATCGACGGCCTCGCGGTCGCGACCGGCGGCGCCAGCTCCTCCTCGGCCACCACCGCGTTCGTGGAGTCCACGGCGGGCGTCGGCGAGGGCGCCCGTACGGGCTTCGCGAACGTCGTCACCGGCGGTCTGTTCGCCGTCGCCCTGTTCCTGACCCCCGTCGCCACGATGGTCCCGTCCCAGGCGGCGACCCCGGCCCTGCTCGCGGTGGGCTTCCTGATCCTGGCCGGCTCCGTCAAGGAGATCGACTGGGCCGACTACACGATCGCCATCCCCGCCTTTGTGACGATGGTGATGATGCCGTTCACCTACTCGATCACCAACGGCATCGGCATGGGCTTCATCACCTTCGTGGTGCTGCGTCTGGCGGCCGGCCGGGGCCGGGAGGTCCCGGTGGCGATGTACGTCGTCGCGGCGGTGTTCGGCTTCTACTACCTGATGCCCGCGCTGGGTCTGACCTGACCGAAGGGCGTCAGGTGACGCCGTAGAACCTCTCCGTCTCCTCGACGGCGGCCTGGAACCGCTCGTCGAAGTCGTCCCGAATGAGCGTCCGGACCACATAGTCCTGGACGCTCATTCCCCTTTTGGCGGCACGGTCCCGGAGGCGGTCGAGCAGCTCTCCGTCTATCCGCAGGCTGAGCACGTGTGTCCCCATGAACACGAGGTTCGCCGCACCCCGGTGGGCAACGGGTCACTTTCCGGAGCCGACTCACTCATATGAGTGATGTGATGTTTCCTGGCGGAGGTCCCCAGGCCCCCACGCCCCAGTCCCTCCGGGTTCAGTCCCTCGGGGCTCAGTGGCGCGAGTCACGGGCATTCGGCGCGTCACTCGTGGTCTTTAGCGAGGGTAATGAGTTACTCTAAGGACATGTCGGACCTCAGCCATGGCGACGACGCTGCCGCCGTGAACTCCCTGCGATCAGCTGTCATGCGGCTGTCCCGTCGACTCAAGCACCAGCGGGTCGACGAGTCGCTCAGCCCCACCGAGATGTCGGTGCTGGGCACCCTCTCCAACTGCGGTAGCGCCACGCCGGGCGAGCTCGCCCGCAAGGAGCACGTGCAGCCGCCGTCGATGACCCGCATCGTCGCGCTGCTCGAGGCCAAGGGCCTGGTCCGGCTGGAGCCGCACCCCGAGGACCGGCGCCAGAAGGTCGTCACCAAGACCGAACAGGCCGAGGCCATGCTCGCGGAGAGCCGCGCCAAGCGGAACGCTTTCCTGGCCAACCTGGTCGACGGCCTCGACGAGGACGAGTGGGCCAAACTGCGCGCCGCCGCCCCCGTGCTGGAGAAACTCGCGCATCTGTAAGCCACATCGAGGAGGCGAACCCTTTTGAGTACGGGACCCGGAGCAGATTCCGCCCCCGCACCGACACCTACTACCCCCGTTTCACCCCCGCCTTCCCGCAAGTCCTCGATGTTCAGCTCGCTGAAGGTCAGGAACTACCGCCTGTTCTTCATGGGCCAGGTCGTCTCCAACATAGGCACCTGGATGCAGCGCATCGCCCAGGACTGGCTGGTCCTGAGCCTCACCGGCTCCGCCACGGCCGTCGGCGTCACGACGGCCCTGCAGTTCCTGCCGATGCTGCTCCTCGGCCTCTACGGCGGCGTCCTCGTCGACCGCCTGCCCAAGCGCCGTACGCTGCTCGTCACCCAGACCTCGATGGCCGTCAGCGGTATCGCGCTCGCCGCGCTCACCCTCTCCGGCCACGTCCAGGTCTGGCACGTCTACCTCGCCGCCCTCGCCGTCGGCCTCGCCACGGTCGTCGACAACCCGGCCCGCCAGTCCTTCGTCTCCGAGATGGTCGGCCCGGACCAGTTGCAGAACGCGGTGAGCCTCAACTCCGCGAACTTCCAGTCCGCCCGTCTGGTCGGCCCCGCCGTGGCCGGCCTGATGATCACCGGCGTGGGCACCGGCTGGGCGTTCCTCTTCAACGGTCTGTCCTTCGTCGCCCCGGTGGCCGGCCTGCTGCTGATGCGGGCGCGCGAGCTGTACGTCGTCGAGCGGGCACCGCGCGGGAAGGGCCAGCTGCGGGAGGGGCTCCACTATGTCGCCGGGCGCCCGGACCTGATCTGGACGATCGTCCTCGTCGGGTTCATCGGCACCTTCGGCTTCAACTTCCCGGTCTATCTCTCGGCCTTCGCGGACGACGTCTTCCACGCGGGCGCCGGCTCCTACAGCCTCTTCAACACGCTGATGGCGGTCGGTTCACTGGCGGGCGCCCTGCTCGCCGCGCGGCGCGGCACCGCCCGGATGCGCGTCCTGATCGCGGCGGCGGTGGCCTTCGGCGCGATGGAGATCGTCGCCGCGACCGCCCCCTCGCTGTGGCTGTTCGCCCTGCTGATGGCCCCCCTCGGCATGTTCGGCATGACGGTCAACGTCACCGCCAACACCAGCATCCAGATGGCAACCGATCCGGCCATGCGCGGCCGGGTGATGGCCCTCTACATGATGGTCTTCCTCGGCGGATCCCCGATCGGCGCACCCATCGCGGGCTGGATCACGGACTCCTACGGCGTCCGGGCGGGCCTGGCCGTGGGCGGCGTGATCGCCGCGGCGGCGGCCGTCACCATCGGGGTGATCCTCGCCAGGGTGGGCAACCTGCGCCTGTCGGTCGGCTGGAACCGCGGCCACCCGCATGTGCGGTTCGTGCCACGGGAGCGGCAGGAGGAGCTGGCGGCGGTGGCGTAGGCGGCCGGGGGCGGGTCAGTCGCGGGGGAACTCGTCGGTCCTGAGGACCAGGCCGACCGCGGTTCGCGTCAGGTCGACGTCCTCTCCGAAGGGAAAGCTGACGTCGCTGTGGTACTTGCCGTCCTTCGGCAGGGTGTGCAGGTGCCACTCGCCGGTGTACGGGTCCACGACCAGGTACACCGGCACTTCGGCCGCGGCGTAGGCGTCCTTTTTCGGACCGTAGTCGTTGGCCGCCGTGTCCTTGGAGATGACCTCGGCCACGAATTCGACGTCCTGATAGCGCCAGCGGCCCTTGCCGTCCTTCACCGACCGTTCGGCCATGGCCGCCAGGTCGCAGGCGAAGCCGTTCAGATGCCCGGGGAAGTCGATCCGCACGTCCGATGCCAACCGCTTCTGCGAGTACTTGGCGTCCAACTGTTTCGCAATGCTGAAGATGATCTCCCAGTGGCTCTGCCGCTGCGGTGACATGAAGATGTTCCCCCCGACGATCTCGACCTTCGTTCCCTCGGGGATGGGCATCTTCTCGAGCCACTCGAACAGGACGTCCAGCGTCAGCTCGTCGCACTCCTCGGCCATCTCGATCCTGTCGTCAAGGACGGTCATCGTGGCGCTCCTCCCCGGCTGTCGCTCGGTCACTGACAGCCGCGCAGTACAACGATACGCACGGTGACCGGGACCCGCCCGGTTGGCAGCGCGGTGTGCACACTGGCCTCATGAGACTCTTCGCCGCCGTGCTGCCGCCTGAGGGCGCCGTCCGCGAACTCGCCCGGGAAGTAGCCGAGTTGAAGAAGCTGTCCGGCGCGAAGAAGCTGCGCTGGACCAACCCTCCCGGCTGGCACTTCACGCTCGCCTTCTACGGCGAGGTCGACGACGACGTCGTACCGGATCTGTCGGCCCGCCTGGAGCGGGCTGCCGGGCGCACCGGTCCCTTTGAACTGGCCCTGCGCGGCGGTGGGCAGTTCGGGCACGGGCGGGCGCTGTGGGTGGGGGCGTGCGGCGACATCCGGACCCTTCGGCTGCTGGCCGAGCGGGCGGAGGCGGCGGCGATGAAGGCGGGTGTGTCGATGGGGGAGCACCGGCGGTACAAGGCCCATCTGACGGTGGCCCGCAGCCGGGATGCGGTGGACGTACGGCCCTACGTCGACAGTCTGCGGGACTTCGCGAGCCGCACGTGGACCGTGGAGGGGCTGGTGCTGGTGCGGAGCAACCTGCCGAGGTCCGGGGTGCCGGGGGAGCAACCGCGTTACGAGGCGGTCGCCCGTTGGGCGCTCGGGGGTGCCGGTTAGGCTCGGGTACGTGGACCCGAAGACCCGGAACCGGATCATGGCCGGTGCGCTTGTGCTGTTGTTCGTCGTTGTTGCCCTCGCGGCTGCGCTCGGTAGGTAGCTCTTTACGCGGAAGCGGCGGGGAACTGCGCGTTCGTTGCCGGGTGCGGGTTGTTCGTGGCTGGGTCGCGCCCGCGCGGCGGAGCCGCATGTCGACTCCGCCCCGCGCCCCTGAAGGGGCCCTACCAGGCGAAGGCCTCCGGGGACGGGCCTGGGCCCGGGAAGATCTCGTCGAGGCCGGAGAGCAGTTCCTCGCTCAGCTCCAGCTCCGCCGCCCTGATCGCCGACTCCAGCTGCTCGGCCGTACGCGGGCCCACGATCGGACCCGTCACGCCGGGGCGGGTCAGGAGCCAGGCCAGGGCGGCCTCGCCCGGTTCCACGCCGTGCTTGTCGAGCAGGTCCTCGTACGCCTGGATCTGGGCGCGGATGGTGGTGTTGGCGAGGGAGTCCGCGGCCCGGCCGCTCGCCCGGCGCCCGCCCTCGACCTCCTTCTTGATCACACCGCCGAGCAGGCCGCCGTGCAGCGGTGACCAGGGGATGACCCCGAGGCCGTACTCCTGCGCGGCCGGAATGACCTCCATCTCGGCGCGGCGCTCGGCGAGGTTGTAGAGGCACTGTTCGCTGACGAGACCGATGGTGCCGCCGCGGCGGGCTGCGATCTCGTTGGCCTGGGCGATCTTGTAGCCGGGGAAGTTCGAGGAGCCGACGTAGAGGATCTTGCCCTGCTGGACCAGGACGTCGATCGCCTGCCAGATCTCCTCGAAGGGGGTCCGGCGGTCGACGTGGTGGAACTGG
Organism: Streptomyces sp. NRRL S-646; assembly: GCF_000720765.1. Classification (GTDB taxonomy): domain Bacteria; phylum Actinomycetota; class Actinomycetes; order Streptomycetales; family Streptomycetaceae; genus Streptomyces. The sequence continues at coordinate 246,580 of NZ_JODC01000011.1, read as the reverse complement.
TAGACGTCGATGTGGTCCGTCTGCAGCCGCTTCAGGCTGGCGTCGACCGCGCGCCGGATGTTCAGCGCGGAGAGCTTGTCGTGGTTGGGCCAGGCGTCGCCGTCCGCGGCCATGTTGCCGTACACCTTCGTGGCGAGGACGACCTTGTCGCGGTGGGCCGCGCTCTTGGCGAACCAGTTGCCGATGATCTCTTCCGTACGGCCCTTGTTCTCGCCCCAGCCGTACACGTTGGCGGTGTCGAAGAAGTTGATGCCGGCGTCCAGCGCCGCGTCCATGATCGCGTGGCTGTCGGCCTCGTCCGTCTGCGGTCCGAAGTTCATCGTGCCGAGGACCAGTCGGCTGACCTTGAGTCCCGTGCGTCCGAGCTGCGTGTACTTCATGACCACCTAGCCAACGGCCTGGAGTGCGCTCTATGCAAGGGATCCCCGAAAGTGATCTTTCCCCGGAAATGATCTTCGCTGTGCGAGAAGAATTCAAAAGACAAAATGCTGGACTCTTAACGTATTGAGCACGGACTGGTCGGCTCTCATGACAAACGATCTAGTCGATGTTTTCGTCAAATTGGCCTCACTCGTTTGCCGCGCATCCGGAGGAGGGGACGCGGCGTTAGCGGAATATGGCGAAAGCAAGGTTCCTTAACCCGTACCGTTCCGGAGCGACAGCGGAGGATCCCCCCGCCCGTGCGGTTGCAGTAGGGCGCTACACCTTCACGCCCGCCGCGGCGTACTCGGCGGCCGATGCCTGCAGCACCTTGCACGGGGACGGCGCGCGGATCGAACTGCAGGTCACCGGGACCCTGTTCAGCGAGTTCCTGGGAATCCTGGACACGGCTCAGGAGGAACTCGGGCGGCGGTGGAACGATCAGGGACGGTCCGGCTGCCACGCGGTTACATGACGGGGGCGGACCTCCATGAACGACGAATACCTGGATCTGTCCTTCACCCCGCACGAACGGTATCCCGGTGACTACCCCACCGGACTGGCCACCGGCCGCCACCGGGGTCCCGCAGAGGACATGTACGCCACCGGCCCTCTGGTAGAGGGCTGGGACCCGGTCGAGGAACTCACGTCCCTCCTGCAGAACGCCGTGACGGCGGAGCAGGCGGGCACGGTGTCGCCGCCCCGTCGCGAGCCGCCGCCGTCCGACGTCGACTTCACGGGCGAGTCGATGGACAACCTGGCGAGAATCACAGCCGAGTTGCCCCCCATTCGGCGCCGTACCGTCCGGCATCGGAAAGTGCGGTTCCGGCTGCGCTTCCGCTTCACATGGCTGCAGACCGTCAGCTTTCTGATCGCCGCGCTCGCCGCCGTGATCGTTTCGATGGTGAGCGTCTTCGGCGGCATGGTGGCCTATGCACCTCTGCGGCACGTCGCATCGGCCACGCAGGGCGGAATACTGACCTGGTGGCCGCTTCTGGTCTACGGCCCCTGGATGGTGGCCTCGCTCTCCATCCTGCGCAGCGCCCTTCACCAACGCAGGGCCGTGCACTCCTGGTTCGTCGTTCTGCTCTTCTCCTTCCTTGCGATGTCACTCTGCGTGGCCGAGGCCGACAGAAGCTTCACCGGTGTCGCCGCAGCAGCCCTGCCGACGCTCGCGTCCCTGGCGTGCTTCCAGCAACTGGTCCGCCAGATCACGCTGACCCGGCCACCGCGCAGAAACATCTCCCGCCACCGTCATCGCCAGACGCCCGCAAGTGCCAAATCTCCTGCGTCCAAGAGCGGTTCGGCCACCTCGAAGCCGCGTCCCACCGGTGGCGGCTCGGCGTCCCGAAGCTGACCGGGGATCAGGCCGGCTTCCGGTCGGCCTCCCGCGCCGCACGCTCCAGCCGGTCCCGGTGGTTCTCCCACCAGGCCGCGTCGCCCGACGGCATGCTGTCGTTGCCCTGGTTCATCCCCACCGCGCCGTCCGTGAGTTCGCGGAGGATGTCGGCGTGCCCGGCGTGCCGGTGCGTGTCGGCGATCACACGGACGACGACGTGATGCAAGGTCACCTCGTCCCTGCCGTCGGGCCACCACGGCACCCTGCCGACCGTGTCCAGCGGCAGCGCGTCGATCGTCGCGTCCGCGTGTGCCCACACCCGGCGGTAGAGGTCCACGATGTACTCCCGGGACTCGTCGGCGGTGGCCCACATGTCGGCGTTGGGTTCACCGCCCGCTGCCATCCAGGGAAGCGGCCCGCCGGACAGCGGCCGCCCGAAGGTGTCGCCGAGATAGCCCAGCTCCACGCCCGTCGCGTGCTTCACCAGGCCCAGGAGGTTGGTGCCGGTCGGTGTGCGCGGGCGGCGGATGTCGTACTCCGAGAGCCCTTCGAGTTTCCACAGCAGGGCATCGCGGGCGGACTGCAGGTAGAAGTGGAGGTCGGCCTTGGCATCAGGGGTGGGGGAGGTCATGGGGGCAGTCTGCCGCCGGCGCGATCTTTGGGCACCGGCTTTTCCCAGCGTCCTTCTGCCGCTCGTGGGAGTGCGCCGGGGTCAGTCGCGAGGGAAGTCGTCGGTTTTGAGCACGAGATCGACCACGGTGCCGGTCAGGTCGACATCGGTGCCGTAGTCGACCGGCGTCCTGTTCTCGTAGTCGCCGTCCTTGGGATCGGTGTAGACGTAGCAGCGCCCCTGGTAGGGATCGGCGACGATGTACAGGGGGACCTCGGCCTCCGCGTACGCGAGCCTCTTCGGGCCGTAGTCGTTTTGGGCTGTGCCCTCTGAGATGACCTCGGCGACGAACTCGACGTCCTGGTAACGCCAGTGGCCTGTGTCGTCCTTCTTTGCCGAGTCCTTCAGAAGGGCGACGTCCGGGCAGAAGCCGTTCTCACGGCCGGGGAAGTCGATGCGGACGTCCGAGAACACCTTGGCCTTCCTCCCGAATCTGTCCTCCAGAGCCCAAAGGAACTTGCGGATGAGCAGCCAATGAGTGTCCCGCTGCGGTGTCATGAAGACGTTGCCCCCGACGATCTCGACCCTGAATCCCTCGGGGACGGGCAGGCGCTCAAGCCGCTCGAACCACTCGTCCAAACGCTTGGTGTTGGCGTCGGCGTCGGCCATCTCGATCCTGTCTTCAAGGACGGTCATCGTGGCGCTCCTCCTCGGCTGCCCCACGGACAGGCACAGCCGCGCAGTCCAACGATACGCACGGTGACCAGGACACGCGGAGACAAACACATGCCCGATCCCGACGCCGTCGAGGGTCAGCCCGCGTAGGGCTCCCCGACGTCCCACGCCTGATAGATCGCGTCCGCGAAAGCCGCCGCGATCTTGTGCTCGCCGCTCGCGTTCGGGTGCGTGCCGTCGTAGGTGTCGAGATGGATGTCGTACGAGGGCGGGGGCGAGGCCAGCAGGAGCGGGGAGCGGGGCTCGTCCAGGTCGGCGACCGCCTTGGCCAGGAGTTCGTTGAAGCGGGTCACCTGCGTGGCGAAGGGGGCGTCCGAGGTGGCGCGGACGTTCGGGATCACCGGCAGGACGACCATGCGGATGCGCGGGTTGGCCGAGCGGGCCGCCGCCACGAAGCGGTGCACGTTCTCCGCCGTCTGCTCCGCGTTCGTATAGAAGCCCAGGTCGATCAGGCCGAGGGAGACGAGCAGGACGTCCGCGTCGCAGGAGCGCACCGCATCGCCGATCAGCGGCGCCATGTGCAGCCACCCCTCGCCCCAGCCCGCCAGATGGGCGCGCGGGAAGTCGGGGTCGGCGTACTCGTACGACACCGGCGCGTCCGTCGCCTTGTCGTACAGCGTCTCGCGCGGGCCGACCAGGGCGAACGGGCCGCCGTACGTCTCGCGCAGGTGCTCCCACATCCGGTAACGCCAGGTGTGCTCGCCCGTGCTTCCGATCGTCATGGAGTCGCCGACCGGCATGAACCTAAGCATCCGCTCATGATGGACGATCGGGGAGGGATCAGGGAGGGACCAATGGGACGGGTGAGGTGTGAGGCCTGCCACGCGCGCCTCCCCGTCACCAGTCCGTGAACACGGGGCCGGGATGGCAGGCTTGGGGACATGCGCCGACCGTTCGCTCTCCTCGCCGGGGTCCTTCTCGTGGGTGCCTTCGCCGCGCCCGCATCCGCCGCCGACGGCGACGGCAAGGGTGACCAGGGGTTCACCATCAAGGACTCGCGCATCACCGAGTCCAGCGGCCTCGCCGCCTCCCACCTGCACCCCGGCATCTACTGGACCCACAACGACAGCGACGACGGCCCGTACATCTACGCCGTCGACAGCAGCACGGGCAGGACGGTCGCCCGCGTCACCCTCAGCGGCATCGGCTCACCCCGCGACGTCGAGGCCATCTCCATCGGCCCCGACAACCAGATCTACGTCGGCGACATCGGCGACAACCTCGGCGGCAAGTGGCCGTACGTGTGGATCTACCGGCTGCCCGAGCCGAAGAAACTGGTCGACCAGACCGTGCGGGCCACGCAGTACGTGGTCAAGTACACGGACGGGGCGCGCAACGCCGAGTCGCTCGTCGTCGACCCGAAGACCGGGCGCGCCTACATCATCGACAAGAACGAGAACGGCGGGCACCTGTACGAGGGGCCGGCCAGGCTCTCCGCCTCCGGCACGAACTACTTCAAGCGCGTCGCCGCCGTCGACCTCTGGGCCACCGACGCCGCGATCTCCCCGGACGACAGGCAGCTCGCCGTGCGCGGCTACTTCGGCGGGATCTACTACGACTGGAACGGCGGGAAGATCAAACGCAAGGGGCGGCTGAACGTGCCGCTGCAGGGGCAGGGCGAGTCCGTCACCTACTCCGTCGACGGCTCGAAGCTCCTGTACGGCAGTGAGGGCGCCGACAGCTCCGTGCAGGCGCAGGACGCTCCGGGCGGCGGAGGCACCAAGTCGCCCTCCGAGGGCGGGAGTTCGGGTGCGTCGAGCGGGAGCGGCGGCAGCGCGGGCGGCAGCCTCAAGATCGGCGCGCTCGCCGTCGCCGTCGCGGCAGCGGTCGTCTTCGGAATCCGGCGGCTGCTGCGCCGCTGACCGACGTCGTAGCGCTTGACGTGTTCATGTGATGTGGCTTCCATGGAGGTGCCGGGTTGTGGGAGCGCTCCCACTCGTTCCGGGCCCGCGCCTCCCGAGAGGAAGCAGCGACATGTACCGCAGCCTGCGAAGAGCGCTGTGCGCTGTTGCCGCGGCGCTCCTGATACCGCTGGGGGCCGGTGCGCACACCGCGCACGCGGCCGCCGTCCCCGGCACCGGCTACTGGCACACCGGCGGCCGTCAGATCCTCGACGCGGCCGGGCAGCCGGTCCGGATCGCCGGGATCAACTGGTTCGGCTTCGAGACCGGCAACCACGTCGTCCACGGTCTCTGGTCCCGCGACTACAAGTCCATGATCGACCAGATGAAGTCGCTGGGCTACAACACCATCCGACTGCCCTACAGCGACGACATCTTCAAGTCCTCGACCGTCCCCAACAGCATCGACTTCAGCAGCGGCAAGAACGCCGACCTGCAGGGACTCAACTCCCTGCAGGTCATGGACAAGCTCGTGGCGTACGCCGGCCAGGACGGCCTCAAGGTCATCCTCGACCGGCACCGGCCGGACTCGGGCGGGCAGTCGGCGCTCTGGTACACCTCGGCGGTCCCGGAGTCCACGTGGATCGCCGACCTGAAGGCGCTGGCGGCCCGCTACAAGGGCCAGGACACCGTCATCGGCATCGACCTGCACAACGAGCCCCACGACCCGGCCTGCTGGGGCTGCGGCGACACGGCGACCGACTGGCGGCTGGCCGCCGAGCGGGCCGGTAACGCGGTGCTCTCCGCCAACCCCGACCTGCTGATCTTCGTCGAGGGCGTGCAGACGTACGGCGGTGTGTCGGGGTGGTGGGGCGGCAACCTGATGGGCGTCGCCCAGTACCCGGTGCGGCTCGACGTGGCGAACCGGGTCGTGTACTCCGCGCACGACTACGCGACCAGCGTGGCCCAGCAGCCCTGGTTCAGCGATCCGTCATTCCCCGCCAACATGCCGGGCGTCTGGGACAAGTACTGGGGCTACGTCTTCAAGCAGAACATCGCGCCCGTGTGGGTCGGGGAGTTCGGTACGACGCTGGCCTCGGCCGTCGACCAGAAGTGGCTGGCGGCGCTGGTGAGTTATCTGCGGCCGACGTCGACGTACGGGGCCGACTCCTTCCACTGGACGTTCTGGTCCTGGAACCCCAACTCCGGTGACACCGGCGGGATCCTGAAGGACGACTGGGTGAGCGTCGACAGCGTGAAGGACGGCTATCTGGCGAGCGTCAAGGCACCGCTCTTTCCCGGCACCGGTACAGGTGGCGGGGGCGGCGGTGGCGGTGGCGGGAGTACGGCCGCGTGCTCGGCCTCCTACAGCGTCAGCAGCGACTGGGGCAGCGGCTTCAACGCCGAGGTGAAGGTGACCAACACCGGGACGAGCGCCATCGGTTCCTGGAAGGTGACCTGGACCTGGGGCGGGTCCCAGCAGGTGACGAACATGTGGAACGCGTCGTACACGCAGACGGGATCGACGGTCACCGCTGTGAACGCCGCTCACAACGGAAGTGTGCCGGTGGGTGGTTCGGTGAGTTTCGGTTTCGGGGGAGCTCCTGGGGGCGGGGGTGCGCCGAGTGTGAGCTGTACGGCTGCGTGATGGCCGTGAGCCGGGGGCGCCCGGTGTGTGCCGGGCGCCCCCCAGGTCACAGGAATCTCAAATCTTCGCCTCATGTGTTTCTCGTCTTCGTCCTTCTCCGAAAAAATCCGGCCAGGATCATGAACTTTCCGATCCTGTCCCAACCCCCCACCTTCTGAGAGAAGTTCATGAAGACAAGCGCAGCTGTGCTGTGCGGCACCGCCGTCGTCCTGGCCGGGACGCTCACGGCCGCTCCCGCCGAGGCCGGCACTACGTCCTCGGCGAACGCCGTCCAGACGGCGAAGGTCACCTGGAAGAAGTGCGCCACGGACGCCTCCCCGACCCTCCAGTGCGGGACGGTGAAGGTGCCGCTCGACTACGCCAGGCCGCAGGGGCGGAAGATAACCCTGGCCCTGACCCGGGTCCCGCACACCGCGCGGAAGTTCCAGGGCCCGCTGCTGGTCAACCCGGGCGGTCCCGGAGGCAGCGGCCTCACGCTCGCCCCATTCGTCGCGTCCGCGCTGCCCAAGGCGGTCGCGGCCCAGTACGACGTCATCGGCTTCGACCCGCGGGGCGTGGGCAAGAGCACGCCCGCGCTCGACTGCAAACCCGGCTACTTCAACCCCGTCCGCCCGGAGAGCGTCCCCAGCACCCCGGCCATCGAGAAGGCCAACCTGGAGCGCGCCAAGTCCTTCGCCGCCGCCTGCGGCAGGAAGTACGCGGACGTCCTGCCGTACATCAACACGGTCAGCGCCGTGAAGGACATGGACTCGATCCGCAAGTCCCTCGGCGCCAAGAAGATCAACTACTTCGGCTACTCGTACGGCACCTACCTGGGCCAGGTCTACGCCAAGCTCTTCCCGCACCGGGTGCGCCGCCTGGTCCTGGACTCGATCGTCAACCCCGACGGGGTCTGGTACGACGACAACATCGGCCAGGACTACGCCTTCGACGCCCGTCACAAGGCGCTCATGGCGTGGATCGCCAAGTACAACTCCACGTACAAGCTCGGCACCGACCCGGCCAAGATCGAGGCCAAGTGGTACGCGATGCAGGCCGAGCTCGCCAAGAAGCCCGCGGGCGGCAAGGTGGGCGCCGCGGAGGTGGAGGACACCTTCCTGCCCGGCGGCTACTACAACGGCTACTGGCCCCAGCTCGCCCAGGCGTTCGCCGCCTACGTCAACGACCACAACCCCGCCCCGCTGGTGAAGACGTACCAGAGCCTCGCCGCCATCGACGCCTCCGGCGACAACGGCTACAGCATCTACGCCGCCGTGCAGTGCCGGGACGTGGCCTGGCCGCGTGACTGGAAGCAGTGGGAGAAGGACAACTGGGCGGTGTACGCCAAGGCGCCCTTCAACGCCTGGAACAACGCCTGGTACAACGCGCCGTGCGTGTTCTGGCCCACCAAGTCGCTGAAGCCGGTGAACGTCGCCAACTCCCAGCTGCCGCCGGTGCTGCTGTTCCAGGCGACGAACGACGCGGCCACCCCGTACCAGGGCGGCGTCACCGTCCACCGTCTGCTCAAGAACTCCAGCCTGGTGGTCGAGCAGGGCGGCGGCAACCACGGCATCTCGCTGAGCGGCAACGCCTGCCTGGACAAGTACCTGACGAAGTACCTGACCGACGGCACGGTGCCGCGCGGCCACGGCACGGCCGACGCGGTGTGCCAGAAGACCCCCGACCCCAAGCCGGTGAGCACGGCGAAGTCCGCGCTGTCCTCGCAGCAGCCGGCCACCGCGCCGAACGCCGGCACCCTGCACGGCCTGATCGGCTTCCGCGGCTGAAGGTGAGTTGAGCGGAAACGCAAAGGGCGCCCGGTACTGGTACCGGGCGCCCCTTCAGGTCGTGGTGGAAGCCGTTACAGCTTCTCGATCACGTAGTCGATGCACTTCGTCAGCGCCTCGACGTCCGCCGGGTCGACCGCCGGGAACATCGCGACGCGCAGCTGGTTGCGGCCCAGCTTGCGGTAGGGCTCGGTGTCGACGATGCCGTTGGCGCGCAGGACCTTGGCGACGGCAGCCGCGTCCACCTCGTCGGTGAAGTCGATCGTGCCGATGACCGCCGAGCGCTTGGCCGGGTCGGTGACGAACGGGTTGGCGTACTTGATGTCCTCGGCCCAGCCGTAGAGCGTGCGGGCGGAGGTCGCCGTGCGGCGGACCGACCAGTCCAGGCCGCCCTGGCCGTTGAGCCACTCCAGCTGCTGGTTCAGCAGGAAGAGGGTGGCGAGGGCCGGGGTGTTGTACGTCTGGTTCTTGCGCGAGTTGTCGATCGCCGTGGGGAGCGAGAAGAACTCGGGCACGTGACGGCCGGAGGCGTGGATGCGCTCGGCGCGCTCGATCGCAGCCGGGGAGAAGACGCCGATCCACAGGCCGCCGTCGGAGGCGAAGGACTTCTGCGGGGCGAAGTAGTAGACGTCCGTCTCGGACACGTCCACCGGGAGGCCGCCGGCGCCGGAGGTGGCGTCGACCAGGACCAGCGCGCCCTCGTCGGCGCCGGCCACGCGCCTGATCGGCATGGCGACACCGGTGGAGGTCTCGTTGTGGGTGAACGCGTAGACGTCGACGCCCGCCTCGGCCTCCGGCTCCGGGTGCGTGCCGGGGTCACTCGCGATGACGGTCGGCTCGGCCAGCCAGGGGGCCAGCTTGGCCGCCTTGGCGAACTTCGAGGAGAACTCGCCGAAGTTGAGGTGCTGCGACTTGTTCTCGATCAGGCCGTGCGTCGCGATGTCCCAGAACGCGGTGGAGCCGCCGTTGCCGAGGACGACCTCGTAGCCCTCGGGGAGGGAGAACAGCTCACTGATGCCCTCGCGCACCTTGCCGACCAGGTTCTTGACCGGGGCCTGGCGGTGGGAGGTGCCGAGGAGGGAGGTACCGGTCGCGGCCAGCGCGTCCAGCGCTTCCGTCCGCACCTTGGAGGGGCCCGCGCCGAAACGTCCGTCGGCGGGCTTGATGTCAGCGGGAATCTGGATCTCAGCCACGGGGTGAGGTTAGCCGTTTCCGGAAACCTGGGTGAAACGTCGTCCGTCGGATGAGACGGCGGTGTCGTGCGCGTCGGACCTGGGGGCTGCGCCACCAGACCCCCCTTCGGCCTGAACGGCCTCGTCCTCAAACGCCGGACGGGCTGGAATGCCGAACGGGGGCTGGACTGCTGAGCCTCGGCTGGTTTGCTGGACGGATGACGGATCTCGAGGCTGCGCTGCGTGCTGTCGTCCGGGGTGAGGTCGGGTTCGGTGTCACCCCTCGGGCATTGACGACCATGGACGCGTCCAACTATCGGCGTGTCCCGTTGGGGGTGGTGGCCCCGAGAGACGTCGACGACGTGGCCGCCGTGCTGGAGGTCTGCCGAGCGCACGGTGTGCCCGTCGTGCCGCGCGGTGGCGGCACCTCCATCGCCGGGCAGGCCACCGGTACCGGCGTCGTCCTGGACTTCACCCGCCACATGAACCGGCTGGTGTCCATCGACCCGGACGCGCGTACCGCCGTCGTCCAGCCGGGGCTCGTCCTGGACCGGCTGCAGGAGACCGCCGCGCCGCACGGGCTCCGGTTCGGGCCCGATCCGTCCACGCACAGCCGCTGCACGCTCGGCGGGATGATCGGCAACAACTCGTGCGGTTCGCACTCGGTGGCGTGGGGGACCACCGCGGACAGCGTGCGGGAGCTGGACGTGGTCACCGCGCGCGGTGAGCGGCTGCGGCTCGGGCGGGGGTGGGCCGGGGCGCCGGACGGGTTGCGGGGGCTGGTGGAGGGGGAGTTGGCGCGGCTGCGGACCGGGTTTCCCGAGCTGCCCCGCCGTATCTCCGGGTATGCGGTGGACGCGCTGCTGCCGGAGAAGGGCGTCGATGTCGCCCGTTCCTTCTGCGGGAGCGAGGGCACGCTGGGGGTGCTGACGGAGGCCGTCGTACGGCTCGTCGAGGCGCCACGCGCGCGTGCCCTGGCCGTGCTGGCGTACGCCGACGAGAGCGCCGCCGCCGAGGCCGCGGCCGGGCTGCTGCCGTACGGGCCGCTGACGGTGGAGGGGATGGCGGCCGATCTGGTGCCACCCACGGCCGGGCTGCCACGGGGCGGGGCCTGGCTGTTCGTGGAGACCGGCGGGGACACGGAGGCGGACGCACGCGCGCGTGCGGAGGCCGTCGTGCGGGCCGCCGATGTCCTCGACTCGCTCGTCGTCACCGATCCGGGCGGGCAGCGGGCGCTGTGGCGGATCCGGGAGGACGCCAGTGGTACGGCGACCCGGATGCCGGACGGGAGCGAGGCCTGGCCGGGCTGGGAGGACTGCGCGGTGCCGCCCGCGCGGCTCGGCGCCTATCTGCGCGACTTCAGGCAGCTGCTGACCTCCCACGGGCTGCGCGGCACCCCGTACGGGCACTTCGGGGACGGCTGCATCCACGTCCGTATCGACTTCGACCTGCTGAGCGAGGCCGGCGTCGGCCGTTTCCGGCGCTTCTCGGAGGAGCTCGCGGACGTGGTCGTGGCGCACGGCGGATCACTGTCCGGGGAGCACGGGGACGGGCAGGCGCGGGCGGAACTGCTTCCGAAGATGTACGGCGAGGACATGGTCGCCCTCTTCGAGAGGGTGAAGGGCGTCTGGGACCCGGACGACCTCCTCAACCCCGGCATGCTGGTCCGTCCGGCCCCGCTCGACACGAACCTCCGCTTCTCGGTCCTGCCCCGGGAGCCGGTCGACGTGGCCTTCGGGTACCCGTCGGACGGCGGCGACTTCTCGGCGGCGGTGCGGCGCTGCGTGGGCGTCGCCAAGTGCCGTACGACCTCTGTGTCCGGCGCGTCCGTGATGTGCCCGTCCTTCAGGGCGACCGGCGAGGAGGAGCACTCGACGCGCGGTCGTGCCCGGCTGCTGCACGAGATGCTGGCCGGTGAACTGGTCACCGACGGCTGGCGGTCCACGGAGGTGCGGGACGCGCTCGACCTGTGCCTGTCCTGCAAGGGGTGCCGCTCCGACTGCCCGGTCGGGGTCGACATGGCCACGTACAAGGCGGAGTTCCTGCACCACCACTACGCGGGGCGCCGCCGCCCGGCCGCGCACCACAGCATGGGCCGGCTGCCGGAGTGGCTGCGGCTGGTGGACCGCACACGCACCGCCGCGCTCGTCAACTCGCTTGCCTCCGTAGGCCCGTTGGCGGCGCTCGCCAAGCGGCTGGGCGGGATCGCACCCGAGCGGGAGCTTCCGCGGCTGGCGCCGGAGACGTTCAGCCGCTGGTGGCGCAGGAGGACGGCGGAACAGTCCCGGCGGATGCTGGCCGAGTTGAAGGAACAGGGGCGGCTGGGCCGCCGTCCGTGGTTCCGCGTCGAGGACGACGAGGACGACGAGGACGAGGGAATGCTGTCCGAGGGTGAGGACGAAGACGAGGAGGAAGAGACCGACACCGACGACTTCCCGCCCATCGTCGCCCTCTGGCCCGACACCTTCACCGAGTACTTGGCACCGGACGTCGGCAAGGCCGCCCTGCGGGTGCTGGAGGCGGCCGGGATGTCGGTGATGCCGACGCCGTGGATGAGGTGGAAGGCGGAGGAGTCCCCCGACGGTGAGGAGTGGGGGGTCAGCGTGAATCCCCTGACGAGCCGCCGTGCCCGCGTCTGCTGCGGGCTGACGTACATCTCGACCGGCCAACTCGACCGCGCCCGCAAGGTGCTGCGTCGCACCCTCGACCTGCTGGACCTGTTCCTGGACCCGAGACTGGGCGAGCACGTGCCGGCCTTCGTCGTCCTTGAGCCGAGCTGTGCCGCGGCCCTGCGCACGGACCTGCCGGAGCTGCTGCACGACGACCCGCGCGCCGCCCGGCTCGCCGCCTCGGTCGTGACCTTCGCTGAGGCGCTGGAGCGGTACGCCCCCGACTGGGCGCCGCCCGCCCTCGACCGCCCGGTCACCGGCCAGACCCACTGCCACCAGCACGCGGTCCTCGGTGACGGCGCGGACCGTCGTCTGCGCGAAGCGGCCGGGCTCACCGGTGAGTTGGCGGGCGGGTGCTGCGGTCTCGCGGGCAACTTCGGCTTCGAGAAGGGCCATTACCAGGTGTCGGCGGCCTGCGCGGAGGAACAGCTGCTGCCGGCGGTTCGAGACGCGGCGGACGGGACGGTCGTACTGGCGGACGGCTTCTCCTGCCGGACGCAGTTGGAGCAGCTGGCGGGGGTGCGGGGGAGGCATCTGGCGGAGGTGTTGGCGGAGGGACTGGAGGAGGGGCCGAAGGAGCGTCGCCCGTGAGCACGAATTCTGGGCTGTTTCACAGGGTTCATAAGCCCGCTCTCAGCTTCATAAGAGAACTCTCAGGTTCGGCGGGGCTCACTCAGGATTCACCCAGGTATTCACAGCCCCTGTTTGCCGTTACCTCGCCGACTTTACCGTTTCTTGAGTTTCCGGGCGTGTAGGTTCATCGATGTCGGGAGCCGGACGCGGAATTCCCGAACCCAATGAACTGCGAAACACCAGGAGTCGGAATGAGCCTCAAGAAGCTCGCCCCACTGCCCCCGAAGTCCAAGAACAAGCAGCTCCCGCCGCCGCCCCCGCCGAAGCCCAAGAAGAAGCACCCCAAGCCGCCGGTGCCGAAGCCGATCCCCGGCGACGACAACTGAGTGAGCTGTGAGAGGACCGACGGCATGCCGTCGGTCCTCGTTTTTCGCGGAATTCAAGGGTCGTTGAATTCAGGAATTTCGGAGGGTGTGTGGCATGGATATGGAAGAGGATGAGGAACTCGACTACTACGAGGACACACCCACCATTCCCGCCCGCATCGCTTTCCGCCGCTTCTGGCCGCTGACCAAGGGCCTCAGAAAATGGCTGATCGCCGTCTGGGTGTGCACGGTGCTCGCCGCGCTCGCCGAGACCGAGGCCATCCTGGTCTTCAGCGACCTCACCGACAATGCCCTGCAGAAGGGGTCGCCGGCCGCGTTCTGGGCTCCGGCCGTGAAATGGCTGGGGGTGGCAGTCGTCGGCGCGGTCGTCGCATACGCCGGCAACTCCCTCGCCGCCTGGACCACCGAACGCTTCGTGATGAGACTGCGCGAGCATGTCTTCGACCACGTACAGCAGTTGCCGCCGCACTTCTTCCAGCGTCACCGCCAGGGCGATCTGTTGTCCCGCCTGACCAGTGACGTCGACGCGATCGAGACCATGGTCGTCTCCGGGCTTGTCGGCGCCGCCTCCGCCGTCTTCTCCGCCCTGTTCTACGCGGTCGCCGCCTTCTGGCTGCGCTGGGACCTGGCGGCCGCCACCTTCGTCCTCGCTCCCCTGTTCTGGCTGGCGGCCCGCCGTTTCTCGGGTTCCATCAAGGACGTGTCGCGCCAGGGGCGGGTCGCGGACGGCGCCATCACCTCCGTCGTCGAGGAGTCGCTCGGCAACATCGTGCTCACGCAGGCCTATGACCGCCGGGACGCCGAGCGCCGCCGCTTGAACGAAGAGGCGAGCGCCTGGTTCCGCGCCTCGGTCCGCTCCACCCGCCTCAACGAGGCGTACGAGCAGCTCGTCCAGGTCATCGAGACGGTGTGCGTCCTCGCCGTGATCGGCATCGGCGCCTGGGAGATCTCCACCGGCCGGATGACCCTCGGCCAGCTCCTCGCCTTTGCCGCCTTCCTCGGCTATCTCTATCCGCCGGTGCGGGGCCTGGCCCAGCTGGGTCTCACCGTCACGGCCGCCACGGCGGGCGCGGAACGGCTGATCGAGATCCTGGACGTCAGGCCGTCGGTCACCGACCCGCGCCGGGGCACCGAGACCGGCCGCCCCGACGGCGCGGTCGAGGTCCGGGGCGTCTCCTTCGCCTACCCCGGCGCCGACTCCCTGGCCCTCCAGAACCTCTCCTTCACCGTCAGCCCCGGCGAGCTGGTGATCGTCACCGGCCCGAGCGGCGCCGGCAAGTCGACGGTCTCCAAACTGCTGCTGCGCTTCTACGACCCCGACGCCGGCGACCTCCTCCTCGACGGCGTCCCGCTGCGCGACTTCCCGCTGGCCCGCCTGCGCGCATACGTCACCCTGCTCCCGCAGGAGACCCTCGTCCTGCACGACACCGTCCGCGCCAACATCGCCTGCGGCCGCCCCGGCGCCAGCGACCAGGCGATCGAGGACGCGGCGAAGGCCGCCGACGCCCACGAGTTCATCCGCGGCCTCCCCGACGGCTACGACACCAAGGTCGACCCCAACTCGGCCCGGCTGTCCGGCGGTCAGCTCCAGCGCCTCGCCATCGCCCGCGCCATCCTGCGCGACGCCCCCGTACTGGTCCTCGACGAACCGACCACCGGCCTCGACGCCATGGCCGCCCGCCGGGTCGTGAAGCCGCTGCGCCGCCTGATGACCGGCCGCACGACCATCATGATCACCCACGACCTGAACCTCGCCCCCGACGCCGACCGCATCCTGGTCGTCGACCGCGGCCGCATCGTGGAGTCCGGCCGGCACGAGGAACTGCTCGCGCGGGGCGGGGCGTACGCGCGGCTGCACCGCTCGCAGAACAACGCGGTGACGGACACGGGGGAGCTGCGGATGCCGCTCTTCACGGAAGGGTTCGCCGAGGCGCCGGCGGCCGTGGTGCAGCCCGCGTACGGGTATCAGGGGTACGAGGGGTACGAGGCTCATGAGGGGTACGAGGGTCACGGACCGTACGAGGCGTGGCAGGCGCCGTCGTACGCCTACGACCAGTACGTACCTGCGCCGGCCCCCACCACCCTCCCCGACGGCCGCCCCCTCTTCCGTGACGAGGAGCCCTGGCCCGGCATCTGAGGCTGCGATGTCCACCATTCAGGACAGCTGCAAAATAGGTTCACACGCCTGACCGAGTCCACTACCCTGGACCTGGCAGTGCATCGCGATGAACAAAACCTGAACCCCGAGCCGAGCACCTGGACCGCCCGTGACCAGCCCCAGCACCACCACCTCACCCTCAGCGGTGCACACCGCTACGGCCCCGCACCGCCTGGGCTCCCTCGGCCCGGTCGGGCTGGTCCTGGCCGGCGGTGTGTCGGTGCAGTTCGGCGCCGCGCTGGCGGTGAACCTGATGCCGCGGGCGGGCGCCCTAGGCGTGGTCACCCTCCGCCTCCTCGCCGCGGCCGTCGTCCTGCTGCTGGTCTGCCGCCCCAAACTGCGCGGCCACTCGCGCACCGACTGGGGCACGGTGATCGCCTTCGGCATCACCCTCGGCGCGATGAACGGCCTCTTCTACCAGGCGGTCGCCCGTATCCCGCTGGGCCCGGCGGTCACCCTGGAGGTCCTCGGCCCGCTCGCCCTGTCGGTCCTGGCCTCGCGCCGCGCGGTCAACGCCGTCTGGGCCGGACTCGCCCTCACCGGCGTCTTCCTGCTCGGCGGCGGGGGCTTCGACGGCCTCGACCCGCTCGGCGTCGCCTTCGCGCTCGGGGCGGGCGCCATGTGGGCGACGTACATCGTGTTCAGTGCGCGTACGGGCCGACGGTTCCCGCAGGCGGACGGGCTGGCGCTGGCCATGGCGGTCGGGGCGCTGCTCATGCTCCCGCTGGGGATCGCCGAATCGGGCGCGAAGCTCATCGACCCGACGACGATCGCGCTGGGCTCGGCGGTGGCCATCATGTCCTCGGTGCTTCCGTACACCCTGGAACTCCTGGCCCTGCGCCGCCTCCCCGCGTCCACCTTCGCGATCATGATGAGCCTGGAACCGGCCCTCGCCGCAACGGCCGGCTTCCTCATCCTCGGCCAGTCCCTCTCCGCCTGGCAGGCCGCCGCGATCGCCCTGGTCATCGGGGCGAGCATGGGGGCGGTGCGGACGCAGGTGGGGCGGGGGCGGGTGAAGCCGCCCGAGGTGGATTCCTGACGGTTGCGGGGGCGTGGCGGGGTGCTGCGGCATTAGAGTCGGGCTCGTGGCCGGGTAGCAAGACAGGGGCCGAGAAGGGAACGGCGCATGGGTTTGCAGCACACCGAGGCGTCGGGCGACGCGCCGCTGATCCCTCGGCCCGAGCGCACCCCGGCAGCGTTGCGCGCTGCCTGTGCCGTCGTTGCTCCTCAGCTGGTGGCCGCGTACGACCAGGCCAAGGATCAGGCACTTGCGGAAGCCGTCGCACACGGCTCCTTGGGGCCCGTTCACGCCTACCTTGCCCACTGGGCGGCCCTGATCGAGATCGAACGCCATCCGGGGGCGGCGAAGGCGTACCACCGCGCCGAGTATCTCGGCCACATCGCGGCAGAGCCTACTGAGGCCCGCGAGCACCTGACCGTCGCCAGCGGTATCTACCGAGCCGCAGCTGAAGCGGTGCGCGCGGAGTGAGCTGGTGCTGGGAGTATGTCCCGGACGAGGAAACCGTGGCGGCCGGGGCGCCGCCCGCGTTCCTGGCCGAGGTGGAGAAGAAAGCCGATGAACTGGTCCGCGCCGCCGAAGCCCTCTTTCTTCGTCTACATGATCACTCCGCGCTCGGAACTCATCACCATCTGGCAAGTAACCCCTGATCCGCTCAGCTGAAGGGATCAACGGCGCCAGGGAGGGCGCGCCTCAACTTCAGCGGTTCGCGTTCAGCAGTGTGCGTTCAGCAGTTGGCGCTGTAGCGGACACAACCGGGCGGTGGCGAGTGGTCGTGGTTCCACTCCCGCTGCGCGGCCGTCAGCGCTCCGCCGGCCAGGAGCGCCACCAGCAGGTGCGCGACCACGGTCCAGCGGGCACGGAAGACTCCCGCGACAACCGCGAGGACGAGTACGGCGATCAGCAGTTCGCGTAACCGCTCCATGTGCGCGAGGGCGGCCGCGTCGATCCGCGCCTGCTCGCCCTGCGCTGCCCACACCTCCAGGCCGTAGCCGTATATCCAGTCCAGCACGAGCCACCCGGCCTCCAGGAGGAACAGGGGGATCGCGAGGGCGAGGTCCACGCCGAGCCGCGTTCTGCGCGACCACGGGCGCCGGCGGCCCGGGCGTATGAGGGTGTCGGTCATGGGTGCAGCGTGTCGCGCGGGGCGCTGACACGCATGAGCACCCGTACTCAGCCGCGAGGGTTCTCGACGGCACCTCGGACGAAGGCGGAGAAGGCGGCCGGGGTGAGCGTGAGGACCCCTGCCGGGGGGTTCTTGGAGTCGCGGATGGCTATGACGGCTGTGTGGGGGGTGAGGTCGGCGACCTCGACACAATCACCGCCGCTGCTGCCGCTGTACGAGGACTTACGCCACGTCGCGGTGCCAAGTGGGGCGCATTCGACGCACTGGCCTCCGGTGTCGCCGCTGTGAGACGACTTACGCCACTGCACTCGCGTCACGTCCAGGTTGCTCCCCATAGCGTTCCTCCATCACGCGGGCGATCAGTGCGGCCGAGTCCCTCGGCGAGAGGGCGGCGGCCTGCAAGCGAGCGTAACCGACCGAACGCTCCTTGATCACGGCTGGATTGGCCGTCATGTGCCCTTGGTCGTAGCTCTCGCAGTAGTGCAGATCCGGGTCGTTCTCGAAGCGCAGGAGGTTGAACGAGCCCATCATCGCTGCATGCTGTCCCGCAGAGAACGGCAGCACCTGGATCTCCAGCCATGGACGGCCGAACAGGCTGAGGAGATACACCAGTTGGTTCCTCATGACCTCTCGGCTGCCGATCTCCCTGTACAGCACGGCCTCGTCCAGTACGACCCACAGCACAGGCGGCTCCTTCCGCTGCAGGATGTGCTGTCGGTCCTGGCGCGCGGCGACCAACTCGTCGAGCCGTTCCGTGTGCTCCACGCCGATGACCGCCCGCGCATACTCCTCCGTCTGCAGCAGCCCGTAGATCAACTGGCACTGATACGTGGAGATGTACGCCGCCCGCGCCTCCATCTCCGCATACGGCTGAAACCAACTCGGCAACTGATTCCGCAGAACCAGCCCCACCAACCTCGAAAACGTCCCGTCCGTCCCCAGCGCCGCATCCACCCGCTCGGAGAACTCGCGGGTCGGCACCTTCAGTGTCGTCTCGATCTGGCCGATCAGCGACCCGGTACAGAACACGATCGAACCGAGCGCCGCTTGAGTCAGCCCCGCCGCCTCCCGAGCACGCCGAAGCTCGAAGCCGTAGTAGTCCAGCGGCGACGCACTGGGATCAAGTTCGCGGATATGCACGGCGACCACCTCCAATAACCGAGGGTAGCCACTTGAACGCGGACAGGTCCGGGCCTGTGGAAAACTAATTAATGCAAGCACGCTTGCTTGTTTCTGTACCCCCTGCCATGCTCGCCCCATGGCTGACCCGACGCCCGTGATCGACGATCTCTGCGCGGAGAGCGAGGAACTCGACCTGCTCGTGGCCGGGTTGAGCCCGGAGCAGTGGGCGCTCGCGACCCCGGCGCCCGGCTGGACCGTCGCCCACCAGATCGCGCATCTCGCCTGGACCGACCACTCCTCCGTGCTGGCCGTGACCGACCAGGACGCCTTCGCCCGCGAGGTCGAGAAGGCGCTGGCCGCGCCCGGGGACTTCGTGGACAACGGTGCGGAGGAGGGGGCGGGGAAGCCTCCCGAGCAGTTGCTCGCGGACTGGAGGGCCGGGCGCAAGGCCCTGGCGGACGCCCTGCGGGCGGCGCCGACGGGGGTGCGTTTCCCCTGGTACGGCCCCCCGATGTCCGTCGCTTCCATGGCCACCGCCCGCCTCATGGAGACCTGGGCGCACGGCGGAGACGTGGCGGACGCACTGGGCGTGGCACGCATCCCCACCGACCGGCTCCGGCACATCGTCCGCCTCGGCGTCCGCACCCGCGACTTCGCCTTCGGTGTGCACGGACTGACCCCGCCGTTCGAGGAGTTCCGCATCGAACTCACCGCTCCTTCAGGCGAGTTTTGGGTCTACGGCCCCGAGGACGCCACGGACCGCGTCACCGGCCCTGCCCTCGACTTCTGCCGCCTGGTCACCCAGCGCGCCCACCGCACCGACCTCGCCCTGCACGCGGAGGGCTCCGAGGCCGATCGCTGGCTGGACATCGCGCAGGCCTTCGCGGGCCCCCCGGGTGACGGGCGCCCGCCGAAGGGCGGCACCGCATGACGACCCTCCGTATCGGCAACGCCTCCGGCTTCTACGGCGACCGTTTCGCCGCCATGCGCGAGATGCTCACCGGCGGTGAGCTGGACGTGCTCACCGGGGACTATCTGGCTGAGTTGACCATGCTCATCCTGGGGCGCGACCGCCTGAAGGACCCCGCGGCCGGATACGCCCGCACCTTCCTCCGCCAGCTGGAGGAGTGCCTCGGCCTCGCGCACGAACGCGGCGTCCGGATCGTCGCCAACGCCGGCGGTCTCAACCCCGCCGGACTCGCCGACGCCGTACGGCAGTTGGCCGACCGGCTCGGCAATCCCGTCCGCGTCGCCCACGTCGAGGGCGACGATCTCAAGGCCTGCCACCCGGACAGCCTGGCCGCCCACGCCTACCTCGGCGGCTTCGGCATCGCGGCCTGCCTCCGGGAGGGCGCGGACGTGGTCGTCACCGGGCGTGTAACGGACGCGGCGCTGGTCACCGGGCCCGCCGCCGCGCACTTCGGGTGGGGGACCAGGGAGTACGACCGGCTCGCGGGAGCCGTCGTCGCCGGGCATGTGCTGGAGTGCGGGACACAGGCCACCGGGGGCAACTACGCCTTCTTCAACGAACGCGCGGGTGACCTCCTGCACCCCGGCTTCCCCCTCGCCGAGATCCACGAGGACGGCACCTGCGTCATCACCAAACACCCCGGCACCGGCGGCTTCGTCGACATCGGCACGGTCACCGCGCAGCTGTTGTACGAGACGGCCGGTGCCCGGTACGCGGGACCGGACGTGACGGCCCGCCTGGACACGATCCGCCTCACCCAGGACGGCCCCGACCGCGTCCGCATCGAGGGCGTGCGCGGCGAGGCCCCGCCGCCCACCCTCAAGGTCGGCCTCAACCGCCTCGGCGGCTTCCGCAACGAGGTCGCCTTCGTCCTCACCGGCCTCGACATCGAAGCCAAGGCCGCCCTCGTACGGGAACAGATGGAGGCCGCTTTCGAGGAGTCCAAGTCCCGGCCGGGCGAGGTCCGTTGGGATCTCGTCCGCACCGACCGTCCCGACGCGCCGACGGAGGAGACGGCGAGCGCGCTGCTCCGGCTCGTCGTACGGGACTCGGACGAGCGGCTCGTCGGGCGGGCGCTGAGCGGAGCCGCCGTAGAACTGGCACTGGCCGGCTACCCCGGCTTCCATGTGCTGGCGCCACCCGGAAAGGGCGCGCCTTATGGGGTCTTCGAGGATGGGTACGTCCACCATGGTGCCGTCGACCATGTGGCGGTGCTCCACGACGGGCGCCGGGTTCCTGTGCCCCCGGCACACGACACCCTCGTACTCGAAAACCTGCCGAGCCCTGAGCTGCCCGAACCGCTCCCGGGCGGACCCAGCCGGCGCGCCCCGCTCGGTCTGGTCGCCGGCGCCCGCAGCGGGGACAAGGGCGGAGACGCCAACGTCGGCGTGTGGGTCCGTACGGACGAGGCCTGGCGGTGGCTCGCCCACGAGCTGACGGCGGACCGTTTCCGCGAGCTGCTCCCGGAGAGCCGCGACCTGCCCGTCACCCGCCACGTCCTGCCGAACCTCCGCGCCCTCAACTTCGTCGTCGGGGGCATCCTCGGCGCGGGCGTCGCCGCCCAGCACCGTTTCGACCCGCAGGCCAAGGCCCTCGGCGAATGGCTGCGCTCCCGCCACCTGGACATCCCGGAGGCCCTCCTTTGACCGTTCTGCCGACCACCCTGGACACCACCGGGCCGGAGTACCGGGCGGGCCGAGAAGCCATGCTCGCCAAGCTCGCCGACCTCGACGCAGAGCACGCCAAGGCCCTCGCGGGCGGCGGTGAGAAGTACGTCGAACGGCACCGGAAGCGCGGCAAGCTGCTCGCCCGCGAGCGCATCGAA
Source organism: Streptomyces sp. NRRL S-646 (assembly GCF_000720765.1). Classification (GTDB taxonomy): domain Bacteria; phylum Actinomycetota; class Actinomycetes; order Streptomycetales; family Streptomycetaceae; genus Streptomyces. Next base: position 225,202 of record NZ_JODC01000011.1, on the reverse strand, counting down.
CTGCTCCTCGACCCGGACACGCCCTTCCTGGAACTGTCACCGCTCGCAGCCTGGGGAAGCGAGTACGCGGTGGGCGCCTCGCTCGTCACCGGCATCGGTGTGGTGGCGGGCGTGGAGTGCCTGATCACCGCCAATGACCCGACCGTACGCGGCGGCGCCAGCAACCCCTGGTCGCTGAAGAAGGCCCTGCGGGCGAACGACATCGCGCTCGCCAACCGCCTCCCCTGCATCAGCCTGGTGGAGTCGGGCGGCGCCGATCTGCCCTCCCAGAAGGAGATCTTCATCCCCGGGGGCGCCATCTTCCGGGACCTGACGAGGCTGTCGGCGGCCGGCATCCCCACCGTCGCCGTCGTGTTCGGGAACTCGACCGCCGGGGGCGCGTACATCCCCGGCATGTCCGACCACGTGATCATGGTCAAGGAACGCGCGAAGGTGTTCCTCGGCGGCCCGCCCCTGGTCAAGATGGCGACCGGCGAGGAGAGCGACGACGAGTCGCTGGGCGGTGCCGAGATGCACGCGCGCGTGTCAGGTCTCGCCGACTACTTCGCCGTCGACGAGCCGGACGCCCTGCGCCAGGCCCGGCGGGTGGTCGCCCGCCTCAACCACCGCAAGGCGTACGGCGATCCGGGACCGGCCGAACCCCCCAAGTACTCCGCCGACGAGCTGCTCGGCATCGTCCCGGAGGACCTGAAGACGCCCTTCGACCCGCGCGAGGTCATCGCCCGGATCGTCGACGCCTCCGACTTCGACGAGTTCAAGCCGCTGTACGGGACCAGCCTGGCGACCGGCTGGGCCACCCTGCACGGCTATCCGCTCGGCATCCTCGCGAACGCCCAGGGCGTCCTCTTCAGCGAGGAGTCGCAGAAGGCGACCCAGTTCATCCAGCTCGCCAACCAGCGCGACATCCCGCTCCTCTTCCTGCACAACACCACCGGCTACATGGTCGGCAAGGAGTACGAGCAGGGCGGCATCATCAAGCACGGCGCAATGATGATCAACGCGGTCTCCAATTCGAAGGTGCCCCATCTGTCAGTGCTGATGGGCGCCTCGTACGGCGCCGGTCACTACGGCATGTGCGGCCGCGCCTACGACCCCCGCTTCCTCTTCGCCTGGCCCAGCGCCAAGTCGGCCGTCATGGGCCCGCAGCAGCTCGCCGGCGTCCTCTCCATCGTCGCCCGGCAGTCGGCGGCCGCCAAGGGGCAGCCGTACGACGAGGACGGGGACGCCGCCCTGCGCGCCATGGTGGAGCAGCAGATCGAGTCCGAGTCGCTGCCGATGTTCCTGTCCGGGCGGCTCTACGACGACGGCGTCATCGACCCGCGCGACACCCGCACGGTCCTGGGCCTGTGCCTGTCGGCCATCCGCACCGCGCCGTACGAGGGTGCGCGCGGCGGCTTCGGCGTCTTCCGGATGTGAGGCTCATGATTACTTCTGTCCTGGTGGCGAACCGCGGCGAGATCGCCTGCCGTGTCTTCCGCACCTGCCGTGAGTTGGGAATCCGGACGGTCGCGGTGCACTCCGACGCCGACGAAAACGCGCTCCACGCGCGCGTGGCCGACACGGCGGTACGGCTGCCCGGCGCGGCGCCCGCGGAGACGTATCTGCGTGGCGACCTGATCGTGAAGGCGGCCGTCGCCTCCGGCGCGGACGCCGTACACCCCGGGTACGGCTTCCTCTCCGAGAACGCCGACTTCGCACGCGCCGTCATCGACGCCGGCCTGACCTGGATCGGACCGCCCCCCGAGGCCATCGAGGCGATGGCGTCCAAGACACGTGCCAAGGAGCTCATGGGGATCGCGTCCCTGGAACGAGGGCGGATCACCGAGGCCGATCTGCCCGTCCTGGTGAAGGCGGCCGCGGGCGGCGGAGGACGCGGGATGCGCATCGTGCGCCGCCTGGAGGATCTCGACGCCGCCCTGGAGGGCGCACGGGCCGAGGCCGCGAGTGCCTTCGGCGACGGCGAGGTCTTCGTCGAGCCGTACCTGGAGCACGGCCGCCACGTCGAGGTCCAGGTCCTCGCGGACACCCACGGCACGATCTGGACCCTGGGCACCCGCGACTGCTCCCTCCAGCGCCGCCACCAGAAGGTCATCGAGGAGGCACCGGCGCCCGGCCTGCCGGAGAGCCTCACCGAGGACCTGTACGCGCTCTCGACACAGGCCGTGTGCGCCGTCGCCTACGAGGGCGCCGGCACCGTCGAGTTCCTGGTCGCCGACGGCCGCGCACACTTCCTGGAGATGAACACCCGCCTCCAGGTCGAACACCCCGTCACGGAGGCGGTGTTCGGCATCGACCTCGTGGCCCTGCAGATCCGGGTGGCCGAAGGCCACCGCCTGGAAAACGACCCTCCACGCGCGCGTGGCCATGCGATCGAGGCCCGCCTCTACGCCGAGGACCCGGCGCACGACTGGACCCCGCAGACCGGCACGCTGCACCGCCTGACCGCCCCCGAAGGCATCCGCCTGGACACGGGTTACGGCGACGGAGACGACATCGGCGTCCACTACGACCCGATGCTCGCGAAGGCCGTCGCGCACGCCCCCACGCGCGCGGAGGCCGTCCGCAGACTGGCCGGAGCCCTGGAGCGCACCACGATCCACGGCCCGACCACCAACCGCGACCTGCTCGTCCGCTCCCTGCGCCACAAGCAGTTCACGTCGGCCGACATGGACACGGCCTTCTACGACCACCACCTCCCCGAACTGACCAGCAGTGGGACGGGCGACCCCTACGCCCCCCTGGCCGCCGCCCTGGCCGACGCCCGATCCCGCCCCTCCCGCTTCGGCGGCTTCCGCAACCTCCCCTCCCAACCGCAGACCAAGCGCTACGCGACGGCAGGCGAGGAACACGAGGTCCGCTACCGCCACACGCGGGAGGGCCTGACGGCCGACGGGGTGCGGGTCGTACACGCGGACGCGAGTCTCGTCGTACTCGAAGTGGACGGCATACAGCGGAAGTTCGAAGTGGCACGGTACGGCGACGAGGTGTACGTGAACACCACCCGCCTGACCGCCCTGCCCCGCTTCCCCGACCCCACCGCCCAGCATGCCCCCGGCTCCCTGCTGGCACCCATGCCGGGCACCGTCGTCCGGGTGGCCGAGGGCCTGACCGTAGGAGCGGCTGTCCAGGCCGGAGAGCCCCTGCTCTGGCTGGAGGCGATGAAGATGCAGCACAAGATCACAGCACCGGTGACAGGCACGCTGACCGCCTTGGAAGTAGTACCTGGCCAACAGGTAACGGTCGGCGAATTGCTGGCGGTAGTGGAGGAGACCTAAGGGGCGCGGGGCCGTATCGATATGCGGCTACCGCCGCGTGAGCGCGACCAGCCACATCCAACCCGCACCCCGAAGGAGCCGTGATGGCCCTCATCGAATCCGAAGAACACAAGGCCCTACGAGAAGCAGTAGCCGCTCTCGGCAAGCGCCACGGCCGCACCTTCGACCGAGAAGCCCTCTGGGCAGAAGCAGCCAAGCTCGGCTACCTCGGCGTCAACCTGCCGGAGGCATACGGCGGCGGAGGCAGCGGCATCGCAGAACTCTCCATCGTCCTGGAGGAATTGGGGGCCGCAGGCTGCCCCCTGCTCATGATGGTCGTCTCCCCGGCGATCTGCGGCACAGTGATCGCCCGCTTCGGCACCGACGCCCAGAAACAGGAGTGGCTCCCCGCCCTGGCGGACGGCACCCGAACCATGGCCTTCGGCATCACGGAACCGGACGCCGGCTCCAACAGCCACCGCATCACCACCACGGCCCGCCGCGACCCCGACACCGGCGACTGGCTGCTGACCGGCCGCAAGGTCTTCATCTCCGGCGTCGACATCGCCGACGCGACCCTCATAGTCGGCCGCACAGAAGACGCCCGCACCGGCACCCTGAAACCCTGCCTCTTCATCGTCCCGCGGGACGCGCCCGGCTTCACCCGCCGCCAGATCGACATGGAACTCCAAGCCGCGGAGAAGCAGTTCGAGCTGACCCTGGACGACGTACGCCTCCCCGCCGACGCCCTCGTGGGCGACGAGGACGCAGGCCTCCTCCAGCTCTTCGCCGGCCTCAACCCCGAACGCATCATGACCGCCGCCTTCGCCATCGGCATGGGCCGCTACGCCCTCGCGCAGGCGATCACATACGCCCGCGACCGCACCGTCTGGAAAACCCCCATCGGCGCCCACCAGGCCATCGCCCACCCCCTCGCCCAGGCGCACATCGACCTCGAACTCGCCCGCCTCATGATGCAGAAAGCGGCATACCTGTACGACGCCGGAGACGACGTCGGCGCAGGTGAGGCCGCCAACATGGCCAAGTACGCGGCCGGGGAGGCCTGCGTGAGAGCCGTCGACCAGGCCGTGCACACCCTCGGCGGAAACGGCCTCACCCGCGAATTCGGACTCGCCTCGTTGATAACAGCCGCACGCGTGGCTCGTATTGCTCCGGTGAGCCGGGAGATGATTCTCAACTACGTCTCCCACCAGACTCTGGGCCTTCCCAAGTCGTACTAGACCGTCGTGGCCGCCTTGGAGGAACCGTGTTCCGCAGCGAGTACGCAGACGTCCCGCCCGTAGAACTCCCCATCCACGAAGCGGTGCTCGGCCGGGCCGCCGAGTACGGGGACGCGCCCGCCCTCATCGACGGAACCGACGGCACCACCCTCACGTACGAACAACTGGACCGCTTCCACCGGCGCATCGCGGCCGCGCTCTCCGAGGCCGGCGTACGCAAGGGCGACGTGCTCGCCCTGCACAGCCCCAACACCGTCGCCTTCCCGACCGCCTTCTACGCGGCCACCCGCGCGGGAGCCTCCGTCACCACCGTGCACCCCCTGGCCACCGCCGAGGAGTTCGCCAAGCAACTGGGGGACTCGGCGACCCGCTGGATCGTCACCGTGTCACCCCTGCTGGAAACGGCACGCAGGGCCGCCGAACTCGCCGGCGGCGTCGAAGAGATCTTCGTCTGCGACAGCGCGCCCGGACACCGCTCCCTGATCGACATGCTGGCCTCCGCCGCCCCCGAGCCGGAGGTTGACATCGACCCCGCAGCGGACGTCGCCGCACTGCCGTACTCCTCGGGCACCACCGGCATCCCCAAGGGCGTCATGCTCACGCACCGCCAGATCGCCACCAACCTCGCCCAGCTCGAACCCGTCATGCCGGCCGGCCCCGGCGAACGCATCCTCGCCGTCCTGCCCTTCTTCCACATCTACGGCCTGACGGCCCTCATGAACGCACCCCTCAGGCAGGGCGCCACGGTCGTCGTCCTCCCGCGCTTCGAACTCGAAACCTTCCTCGCAGCCATCCAGAACCACCGCATCACCAGCCTGTTCGTGGCCCCGCCCATCGTCCTGGCCCTCGCCAAACACCCCCTGGTCGCCCAATACGACCTGTCGTCCCTGAAACACATCATCAGCGCCGCCGCCCCCCTGGACGCCGCACTCGCCGCCGCCTGCTCCCAGCGACTCGGCCTGCCACCCGTCGGCCAGGCCTACGGCATGACGGAACTGTCACCCGGCACCCACGTCGTCCCCCTCGACGCCATGGACGAGGCGCCCCCCGGAACCGTCGGCAAACTCATCGCAGGCACCGAGATGCGCATCGTCTCCCTCGACGACCCCGACAAGGACCTCGGCATCGGCGAGTCCGGCGAGATCCTCATCCGCGGCCTCCAGATCATGAAGGGCTACCTCGGCCGCCCCGACGACACCGCCGCGATGATCGACCCGGAGGGCTGGCTGCACACCGGAGACGTGGGCCACGTCGACGCCGACGGCTGGCTGTTCGTCGTCGACCGCGTCAAGGAACTCATCAAGTACAAGGGCTTCCAGGTGGCCCCCGCCGAACTCGAAGCCCTCCTCCTCACCCACCCCGGCATCACCGACGCGGCCGTCATCGGCGTCTACAACGACGACAACAACGAAGTCCCGCACGCCTACGTCGTCCGCCGGCCCACCGCCACCGACCTCTCCGAAGGAGAGGTCATGATGTACGTCGCCGAACGCGTCGCCCCCTACAAACGCGTCCGCCGGGTCACCTTCATCGACAGCATCCCGCGGGCCGCCTCCGGCAAGATCCTCCGCCGTGAACTGCGGGAACTGCAGGAGCGCACATGACATTGATCGGACGTACACAAGCGCGTGGCATCAAAACCCTCAGCCTCGACTCCCCGGCCAACCGCAACGCGCTCTCCGCGGCACTCGTGGGAGAACTGGCCGCCGCACTGACGGACTGCACCAAGGACACCGACGTACGCGCGATCGTCCTCACCCACACCGGCAACACCTTTTGCGCGGGCGCCGACCTCCGCGACCCGCCGGCCCCGGACGCATTCGTCGGGCTGCTGAGACAGATCGTCGAGCTGCCCAAACCGGTCGTGGCCCGCGTCACCGGCCACGTACGCGCAGGCGGCCTCGGCCTCCTGGCGGCCTGCGACATCGCAGCAGCATCCGCGGAGGCGACCTTCGCCTTCACCGAGGTACGGATCGGCGTGGCCCCGGCGGTCATCTCCCTGCCCCTGCTCCCGCGCACGGACCCCCGAGCCCTCGCCCGCTACTACCTCACCGGCGAACGCCTCGACGCGACCGAGGCGGCCCGCATCGGCCTCCTGACCGCCACCGGCGACGACGTGGACGCCGTACTGGAACCGATCCTGGACGGACTGCGCCGAGCCGCACCGCAGGGCCTGGCCGAGACGAAAGCGCTGCTCACAGCTAAGGTGCTCGAAACATTCGACCGGGACGCGGCCGACCTCACCGCACTCTCGGCCCGGCTGTTCGCCTCCCCGCAGGCCCGCGAGGGGATGACGGCCTTCCTGGAACGACGGGATCCCACATGGGTGCTGTGACCACCGACAACAGCGTCGACCGCGCCGACCGCGTGCCCAAACAGGACCGCAGCCGAGCCACCCGGCAGCGCCTCCTGGAAGCCGCCGTGGCCTGCCTCGCCGAACACGGCTGGGCGGGCTCCACGGTCTCCGTCGTCGCCGAACGCGCCGGCGTCTCCCGAGGCGCAGCCCAGCACCACTTCCCCACCCGCGAGGACCTCTTCACGGCAGCAGTCGAATACGTCGCAGAAGAACGCTCGACGGCCCTCCGCGCCCTGTTCCCGCAGGGCGCGGCAGGCGACCGAAGGGCGGTCGTGTCGGCCCTCGTCGACCTCTACACCGGTCCGCTTTTCCGGGCGGCCCTGCATCTGTGGGTCGCCGCCTCCAACGAGGAACAGCTCCGCCCCCGCGTCACAGAACTGGAGGCCCGCGTCGGCCGCGAAACCCACCGCATCGCCGTGGACCTCCTCGCCGCCGACGAATCCCGCCCGGGCGTCCGGGAAACGGTCCAGGGCCTCCTGGACATGGCCCGAGGCCTGGGCCTCGCCAACCTGCTGACGGATGACGGGGGGCGGCGGGAAGGGGTTGTGGCGCAGTGGGCGGAGATCCTCGACCAAGTGCTCACGGACTGAGCCGGGGGCATCAGGCGCTGATGCTCAGGGGCTGATCATCAAGGGCTGAGCCGCTCCACCCGCCATCCCCCGTCCGCCTCAGCCACATACCGCAACCGGTCGTGCAGCCGGTTCTCACGGCCCTGCCAGAACTCCACCGCCTGCGGGGCGATCCGGAAACCGCCCCAGTTCGGCGGGACCGGGACCTGCTCACCCTCCGGGTAGCGGGCGGCCAGTTCGGCGTACGAGGCGTCCAGGTCGGCGCGGGTGGAAATCACGCTCGACTGGGCGCTGGCCCAGGCACCGAGCTGCGAACCGTGCGGGCGGGTGCGGAAGTAGGCGGCGGTCTCGTCACGGCCGGTGCGGCGGGCGATGCCCGTGACGATGACCTGGCGGGCCATCGGATGCCAGGGGAACAGGAGCGAGACGTACGGGTTCTCGGCGAGGTCGCGGGCCTTGCGGGAGTCGTAGTTGGTGTAGAAGACGAAGCCCTGCTCGTCGAAGTGCTTCAGCAGTACGGTGCGTGAGCTGGGGTGGCCTTCGGCGTTCGCCGTGGAGACGACCACGGCGTTCGGCTCGAAGAGGTGGGCCTCCATCGCGGCCTGCTGGAACCAGCGCGCGAACTGCGCCACCGGAGTGGCGGCCAGATCGGACTCGGCGAGGCCCTCGGCCCGGTACTGCTTGCGCATCGAGGCGGGATCGAGGGGGACGGCGTCTCGGTCGGTCACCCCGTCATCCTGCCGTATGTGCAGGTGCCGTTCGGCATGACGTCCGTCATGATTTCGGCATGGGCACTCGTCGCGGAGCCGAGTGCCTGCGGCACTGAGTGCCACGAAGCCTCCCCAAGAGTGGCACTCGGGGATATCGTGCAGGTGCGTTCTGGTTGAGCGACCAGCCGAACGGGGCATCACCAGGGTGGCCACCCAGGACCACGAGTCGCACAAAGCGACCGGGGATCCAACGGCCGAGCCGCCGTTTTTCTGCCGTACACATCTGTCGTACACATCATGAGGAGCCGCCTGATGTCCGACTTCGTACCCGGACTCGAGGGAGTCGTCGCGTTCGAGACGGAGATCGCCGAACCGGACAAGGAGGGCGGCGCCCTCCGTTATCGGGGCGTCGACATCGAGGACCTGGTCGGTCACGTCTCCTTCGGGAACGTCTGGGGGCTGCTCGTCGACGGCGCCTTCAACCCCGGTCTGCCGCCCGCCGAGCCGTTCCCGATCCCCGTGCACTCCGGCGACATCCGGGTGGACGTCCAGTCGGCGCTGGCCATGCTGGCACCCGTCTGGGGTCTCAGGCCTCTCCTCGACATCGACGCCGAGCAGGCCCGCGCGGACCTCGCCCGAGCCGCCGTCATGGCCCTCTCCTACGTCGCCCAGTCGGCCCGCGGCCAGGGCCGGCCGATGGTTCCGCAGCGTGAGATCGACAAGGCCCACTCGATCACCGAACGCTTCATGATCCGCTGGCGGGGCGAGCCCGACCCCAAGCATGTCGCCGCCGTCGACGCCTACTGGACCTCCGCCGCCGAGCACGGCATGAACGCGTCCACCTTCACGGCCCGCGTCATCGCCTCCACCGGGGCGGATGTCGCCGCGGCGCTCTCCGGCGCCGTAGGAGCGATGTCCGGTCCCCTGCACGGCGGCGCGCCCTCCCGTGTCCTCGGCATGATCGAGGAGATCGAGCGGACCGGGGACGCGGAGGCGTACGTCAAGCGGACCCTCGACAAGGGCGAGCGGCTCATGGGCTTCGGGCACCGCGTGTACCGCGCCGAGGACCCACGCGCGCGCGTGCTGCGCCGTACGGCCCGTGAGCTGGGCGCTCCGCGGTTCGAGGTGGCCGAGGCGCTGGAGAAGGCGGCGCTGGAGGAGCTGCACGCTCGGCGTCCGGATCGTGTCCTGGCCACGAACGTCGAGTTCTGGGCGGCGATCATGCTCGACTTCGCCGAGGTGCCGGCCCATATGTTCACGTCGATGTTCACCTGCGCCCGCACGGCGGGCTGGTCGGCGCACATTCTGGAGCAGAAGCGGACGGGCCGGCTGGTGCGGCCGTCCGCGCGGTATGTGGGGCCGGGTGTGCGGCGTCCTTCGGAGATCGAGGGGTACGACGGCATCGCCCACTGAGGCCCGGCGCAGAACGCAGACGACCCGCGAGCTCTGGTTCCTCCGCCTCGGCGGAGGAGCCGGCCGGACGTACCGGCGAGCTCGCGGGTCGGGTGACTGCTTGGGATTGGGCCGGCTGCACGGTTCTCTCCCGTGCCGGTCCGGCACCGCACTCGGTGTGGTGGCGAGCCGCTAGCCCGCAGTCACCTCACGCGTCCGGTATTCATACATCTGCCGAACCACCTCCCTTCTCGTGTAAGCCACACCCTAAGAACCGGTCGGCGCACGATCAACCACTTTTTTTGATGCGGGCCGGTGACCTAGCTTTTCGACCATGACGGAGCGACGCGCGATTCTCAGTGGATCGACCTTCGAGGAGCAGATCGGTTACGCACGGGCCGTGGTCGACGGGGACTGGGTGCACGTCTCGGGGACCACCGGGTTCGACTACGCCACCATGACGATCTCCGACGACGTGGTCGAGCAGGCGGAGCAGTGTCTGCGGAACATAGGGGCGGCGCTCGCGGAGGCCGGGTGCGGGTTCTCCGATGTCGTCCGGGTGCGGTATCTGCTGCCTGAGCGGGAGGACTTCGAGCCGTGCTGGCCGGTGCTGCGGAAGGTGTTCGGGGAGGTGCGGCCTGCGGCGACGATGATGGTGTGCGGGTTGTCCGATCCTCGTATGAAGATCGAGATCGAGGTGTACGCGCGGCACAGGAGCCTGCGGATCGAGGCCGTGCACGGGGAGAACATGCTGCGGGAGTGGCAGTACGTCCACAACGCGATCGTGCCGCCCGCTGCCATGTCCCTCGACGAGGCGCGGGAGCGGCTGGGGCGTTATCGGCTGGAGAACGCGTACCTGGGGGACCGGCTGGTCGGCTGCTCCACCGTGCGGCCACCGCAGGGGGAGGAGGCGGTGGCGACGGTCATCGCGCGCGTGCTGCCCGAATACCGGCGGCGGGGGTTCGGGGCCGCGCTGTATGAGCGGGGGCTCGCGTACGCGCGCGTGCTGGGTGCCAAGGGTGTCGAGACGTGCGTGTTGGCGGCCAATGGCGACGGGCTGCGGTTTGCCGAGAAATGCGGGTTCGTCGAGGCCGAGCGGTATGTGCTCGACGGGGAAAGCGATCTTTGGGTTGATCTTCGGCTGGGGTAGGGGTGATCGTGGGGGGTGGAGGTGGCTTACAACGATTCCTTCAATCTTGGGGAACTCGGTGTGTGCTGCGTCACGTTCCAGTTAGATGATTGCGAGTGAGCGAACCGACGCGCCGTACGTGCGGACGCAGCTTGGCAGGGGGTCCAGGTGAGTGCTTCCCGGCGTAGTGGGACCACCGACGAGCTGGGGCCTGATGAGCCCGAGCGGGCCGGTGCGGTGGGCCCTGACGGCTCCGATCTGCTGGCCGCGCTGCTCGACGGCATGGATGCGGCGCTGTGTGCCTTCGACGCGGGCGGGGTCGTAACCCATTGGAATCGTGAGGCCGAGCGGATTCTCGGGTGGACCGCGGCCGAGGCGGTGGGGCGGCACGGGTTCGCGGGGTGGGCCGTGCGTCCTGCGGATGCCGAGGAGGTCGAAGGGCGGCTGATGTCCGCCATGGAGGCTCCTGGGCGGCAGGTGCACGAGTTCGCGCTGCTGACGAAGGACGGCGGGCGGGTGCTGGTGCGGACGCAGTCCGCGGCGGTGCGGGGGCCCGACGGGAAGCCCGCGGGTGTGTACTGCGCCTTCAGTGAGGTGCATGCGCAGATCGATCTGGAGCGGTCGATCGCGCTGAGCGAGGCGTTGTTCGAGGACGCGAGCTGGGGTGTCGTGCTGGTCGATGCCGATCTGCGGCCCGCCGTGGTGAATGCGCATGCGGCGCGTGCGCTGGGCATCGGGCGTACGTCGGCGTTGGGGCGGCCGCTGGGGGAGTTGCTCGCCCAGGGTGTGGAGGAGCTGGAGAGCGCGCTCACGCATGTGCTGGCGGAGGGTGCGCCGCCGGCGCCGGCCGAGATCTGGGTGAGTGTGCGGACGCCGGAGGGCGATCAGCGGCGGTGCTGGCGCTGCGGCTTCGTACGGCTGGCGTCGCCGCTCGCGGAGGAGCCGGTGCCGTTGGGTGTCGCGTGGCTCTTCCAGGACGTGACGGAGGGCAAGCAGGGCGAGCAGGAGGCGGCGCTGCTGCGGTTCCGGACCAATCAGCTGCACCGGGCGGCCCGGGCGGCCGCGGAGTGCGAGGACCCGGGTGAGGCGGCGACCGTCCATCTTGACTTCGCGCTCGCCGGGTTCGCCGACCATGCGCTGATCGACCGGGTGGCGGGCGGTGCGGTGGCGGACGGGGCGGCGGAGGGGCCCGTACGGCTGGTGCGGGTCGCTGCGACGCCGTCCGGGGCGCCGGGGCCGAGTCTGCTGACCGGGCAGGCGGGGTTGCCGGTGCGGTACGGGCAGGGGCATCCGGCGTTGCAGTGCGTGGAGCGGACGGGGTCCGTGCGGGCGAGCGTGGGTGCGGTGGCGGCGGAGAAGGCGCGGGAGTGGGCGCTGGCTCGGCAGTGGCCGGAGGATGCGGTGCACGCGTTGTGTGCGGTGCTGCGGAGTCGGGGGCGGACGCTCGGGGTCGTGACGTTTCTGCGGGGCAGTGGGCGGAGTCAGTTCGAGCGGGTGGATGCGGTGTACGCGGAGGATGTCGCTGTTCGGATTGCTGCGGCGTTGGATTTGGCGAAGGTGGTGGGGCGGTAGCGCAGCCCGGCGGCACGAAGCCCGCAGGCTGCGCCGGTTCCTACTGCTGGTAGAAGATCCGGTCCCCGTACTCCTCCATCACCCGGGCGTTCCACTCGTGGCCGCCGTCCACGTTCCCGGAGCGCAGTAGGGGTGGTTCGATGCCGCGCTCGGCGAGTGTGCCCGCTGCTGTGGCCATGACTGCCTGCAGGATTGCGCTGGTGACGACGGTCGATGCCGGGGCGAAGGGGGCCGGGATGGTGTCGAGGGTGAGGGTGGCGTCGCCGATGGGGATCTTGGAGTCGAGGACGATGTCGCAGTGGTCGCGCAGGTAGCTGCCGGAGGTGTGCCGGGACCGGGTCTCGGTCGCGTACGCCACTGAGGTCACGCCGATGACCTTCACGCCGAGCGTGCGGGCGTGCAGGGCCATTTCGACGGGGAGGGCGTTGCGGCCGGAGAGGGAGATGATCACCAGGGTGTCCCCGGAGCGGAGCGGCGAGGAGTCGAGGACGGCGGTTGCGAGGCCGTCGACGCGCTCCAGGGCGGAGCCCAGCGTGGCCGGCATCACGTCGACGCCGACGACGCCCGGTACGGCGAGCAGGTTCATCAGGGCGAGGCCGCCCGCGCGGTAGACGACGTCCTGGGCGGCGAGGGAGGAGTGGCCGGCGCCGAAGGCGAAGAGTCGTCCGCCGTTCGCGACGGTGTCGGCGAGCAGGGTGCCGGCCGCGGTGATGGACTGTGCCTCCTCGTCCCGGACCCGTTGCAGGAGGTCGATCGCGGCGTCGAAGAACTGGTCGGCCAGTTTGCCGTCGCTCATGCGGGTCCTTCCGGGGCGGTGTGGGGTCCGGGCGCGGATGTGTCGCGGATCACCGTGCGGTCTGGACCAGTGCCGTGTCAATACGGGGGGTGAGCGGCCCGGCGTAACGCCGTGGTTTCCACGGCGCGGCACGGTTGTCGGTGGTATGCGTCAGAATTGAATCCAGGGCCAGCGCACGCGCCGGGAAGCTGTCGTGCTTCCGGCAGTACTCATCGAGGGGCACGTATGTCCGGACTGATCGACACCACGGAGATGTATCTCCGCACCATCCTCGAGCTGGAGGAGGAAGGTGTGGTCCCCATGCGCGCCCGGATCGCCGAGCGGCTGGACCAGAGCGGGCCGACCGTCAGCCAGACCGTGGCGCGGATGGAGCGGGACGGTCTCGTGTCCGTGGCGACGGACCGCCATCTGGAGCTCACGGACGAGGGCCGTCGGCTGGCGACGCGCGTGATGCGCAAGCACCGGCTCGCCGAGTGTCTGCTGGTCGATGTGATCGGCCTGGAGTGGGAGCAGGTGCATGCGGAGGCGTGCCGCTGGGAGCACGTGATGAGCGAGGCGGTGGAGCGGCGCGTGCTGGAGCTGCTGCGGCACCCGACGGAGTCGCCGTACGGCAACCCGATCCCGGGTCTGGAGGAGCTGGGCGAGAAGGACGGCGCGGACCCGTTCCTGGACGAGGGCATGGTGTCGCTGGCGGACCTCGACCCGGGTGCCGATGGCAAGACGGTCGTGGTGCGCCGTATCGGTGAGCCGATCCAGACGGATGCGCAGCTGATGTACACGCTGCGGCGGGCGGGTGTGCAGCCCGGTTCGGTGGTGAGTGTCACGGAGTCGGCGGGCGGTGTGCTGGTGGGCAGCGGCGGTGAGGCGGCCGAGCTGGAGGCGGATGTCGCCTCCCATGTGTTCGTCGCCAAGCGCTGACCGTCAACTTCCGTTGTTCCAGGGGGGTTTGAGGCGTGCTGCGGGCTGGTCGTCGATCTCTTCGGCGCCGGGATTCGGTGCGTCGAAATCGCAGCGCTCGGACGGTTCGCGTGCGAGGCTGTCGCGTGAGGCATATGACCTGAGGGGGGTCGGGAGGATGTGCCGCAGACGTGTGGAGGGCCCCGGCGCCGTGTGGCGCCGGGGCCTGTCCTCCCCTGTGCTGACCCGGAGCCCCGAGCTCTCAGGGTCATCCCCTTCGGACCGTTTTCCCCGAGCGGTCCGCCTCCCGCTGAAGATCTCCCCTCGGCGGAGGCGATCATTCCTCGGGCGGGGTCACTCGTACGAGGGGTGTTGCCCGCAGACTCAGCGTTTTCGAATACCCATTCGATAGTCTTCGGTGACAGGTCACGCGGAATGTGCGCTTCAGGAGTGAGCGCACGAGAACTGAGCTCACACGAACAGGCAGCTGCACGGCACGGCAGGACACGGTTCACAGGACCGGCCGGCTCGAGCGGGAGCGAGCGGTCCGAGCGGAGCTAGGGGGGTGCCAGGACCATGGCGCGACGCATCGACGTGACCGGGGCGGGCGGCGTACGCCTCGCGGCCTGGGAGTTCGGCGACCCTCCCAAGACCGACCCGGCGCAGCCCGCACCCGAGGACACCCCCGGTGTGCTGTTACTGCACGGCCTGATGGGCCGGGCCTCGCACTGGGCGTCCACCGCCCGCTGGCTCTCCGGGCGGCACCGCGCCGTCGCGCTCGACCAGCGCGGCCACGGCCAGAGCGGCAAGCCCCCGCAGGCCTCCTTCACCCGCGAGGCCTACGTCGAGGACGCCGAGGCCGCGCTCGAGCAGCTCGGCCTCGCCCCGGCCGTTCTCATCGGCCACGCCATGGGCGCGCTGACGGCCTGGCAGCTCGCCGCGAAGCGCCCCGATCTGGTGCGGGGGCTGATCATCTGCGATATGCGGGCCTCCGCGCTGGGTGCCGCCTCGCAGCGTGAGTGGGCGGACTGGTTCAAGGCCTGGCCGGTTCCCTTTGCCACGCTTGCCGATGTTCGCAAGTGGTTCGGTGAGGACGATCCGTGGGTGGAGCGGCCGAACCCGGCGCGGGGGGAGTTCTACGCCGAGGTGATGCACGAGTCGCCCGACGGCTGGCGCCCCGTCTTCGACTACGAGCAGATGCTCCGCTCCCGTGAGACCTGGGTGTACGACGCGCACTGGGAGGAACTTGCCGCTGTGCAGTGCCCGGCGCTGGTCGTGCGCGGGCTCGACGGGGAGCTGGGGCGGGCCGAGGCGCAGGAGATGGTGCGGGTGTTGCCTCTCGGCGAGTATGCGGAGGTGGCTGACGCCGGTCATCTGGTGCATTACGACCAGCCGGCGGCTTGGCGGGCGGCGATCGAGCCGTTCCTGGATGCCGTACTCACTGCGTGAGGCTGGGCGGGGGGCCTAATAGCTCGGGGGTCCTTGTTCGTTGGCGTGTGCAGGTTGTCTGTGGCTTGTCGCGCCCACGCGGCGGAGCCGCAAATCGACACAGCCCCGCGCCCCTTTGGGGCGCGTTGCAGTGCCCCCCGGGCGAGGAAGGTGCCGTCAGCCCTTGCTCACCGCCGTAAGGATCTCCGGCAGGCGGGCCGCCGTGCGTGGGGCCGCCAGGCGTAGGCCTGACCAGGTGATCGTGGCGGCGTATGCCGCGCCCACCGGGAGCAGGAGCCAGCCCCAGTCGTCGCCGTCCTTGGCCACGTTCACCCAGATCGTGGCCACGATGACGGGCGCGGAGAGCAGGGCCGCCGAGACCATGCCGCCGAAGATGGAGATCCAGGCGAGGCCGGCCTGGCCGGGGGCCACGTTCTTGTAGCCCTCCTGGGGGATGGAGTACGGGAAACGGGCGGACGTCCATGCGCCGGTCGCCAGCATCGCGCCGAGCAGCGCGAAGGACAGGCCGAGTACCTCGGGCAGGCGGGGCCAGTCGCCGAGCATCGCGGTGGTCAGGACGGTCACGAGGGTGGCGTACGGGAGGGTGATCACCAGCAGGGTGAGGGCCCGCCCGCGCAGCTCGACGTAGGCGTCGTGCGTGGAGGAGATGGTCGTGGCGACCATCCAGAACGCGGAGGTGTCCTGCCCGAACTGGTTGTACATCTGGATGCCGAGCATCCCCGCGGCGAAGCACGCGAAGTAGATCGAGCCGGTGCCCTGAAGGGCGTTGAACACGGGCACGATCAGGCCGATGGCGAGCGAGGTCACCCAGGCCGCCTTGGTCTTGGGGTCGCGCCAGATGTAGCGCAGGCTGCGTTCCATGACGGTGCCGGTGCGTCCGGCGGGCAGCAGGCGGGCGAGGCCGCCGGTGGTCCGTTCGCGGGCGGCGGGTTCGGCGGCCTGGAGGGTGGAGCCGTCGGGCGAGGTCATCAGCCGGGTCAGATGGCGGGACCACACGGCGAGCAGCAGCATCAACGCGCCTACTGTCAGGGCGAGTTGGAGGGCGGCGACGCCGTACGAGCCGTCGCTTGCCGAGTCCACCGCGCCGATGGCCGACGCGGGCGGCACCCACTTCAGGACGTCCGCCACCGGGTCGAGTTGCGAGAGCCCGGAGGAACCCAGGTGCTGCGCCCCGAAGTTGACCAGCTGCGCGCCGATCGCGATGACCAGGCCGCTCAGCACCGCCAGGTCGCGGCCCTTGCGGCTGGTCAGCAGGCGGAGGTTGGCGGCGGCGACGGCCCGCGCCAGGGCCACGCACACCAGCAGCCCGAGGGCGACGGCGAAGACGCCGACGGCGTAGGCCGCCCCGCCGTGCGCGACCGCGATCACCGCCCCGGTCAGCAGAAGCAGCGTGAACAGCGGCCCGATGCCCACCAGCGAGGCCGCGAGCAGCGCCCGCACCAGCGGCCGGGGCCGCAGCGGCAGCATCACCAGCCGCGTCGGGTCGAGCGTCTCGTCACCGCTCGGAAAGAACAGCGGCATCACCGCCCAGCCCAGCGCCAGTACGGCCACCAGCAGCGCGCCCACGGGCAGGGCGTGCGTGTTCCCGTGCAGCGCGATCAGGCCGAGCAGCTGCAGCGCCCCGAACAGCACCACGACGACGGCCGAGACGACATAGGCGGCCCGCCGCCCGGCGGACTGCCTGAGCCCGTTGCGCAGCAGGGACAGCTTCAGCCGTACGAAGACGGGAGTGAGGTTGGCTTCGCCCGTCATCGTGCGCCGCCGCCCAGCCAGTCCAGGTGCGACCCGGTGTCGCGGCCGCCCGCGCCGACGAGTTCGAGGAACGCCTGCTGCAGGGAGGCCGCCTCCCCGCGCACCTCGGCGAGCGTGCCGTGGGCGCGGATACGACCGGCGGCCATCACGGCCACCCAGTCGCACAGGGACTCGACGAGCTCCATGACATGGGAGGAGAAGACGACGGTGGCGCCCGACGCCGTGTACCGCTCCAGGACCCCGCGGATGGTCTGGGCGGACACCGGGTCGACGCCTTCGAACGGCTCGTCGAGGAAGAGCACTTCGGGGTTGTGGAGCAGCGCGGCCGCGAGGCCGATCTTCTTGCGCATGCCGGTCGAATAGTCGACGACGAGCTTGTGCTGGGCGCCGGCCAGGTCGAGTACATCGAGAAGCTGCGTGGCCCGCTTGTCGACCTCGGCTCCGGGCAGTCCGCGCAACCGCCCGATGTACGCGAGCAGTTCACGCCCCGACAGCCGCTCGAAGAGCCGCAGCCCCTCCGGCAGCACCCCGATCCGGGCCTTCACCGCCACCGGGTCCCGCCACACGTCGTGCCCGACGACCTCGACACTCCCCTGATCGGGCCGCAGCAGCCCGGTCACCATGGACAGAGTGGTGGTCTTCCCGGCCCCGTTCGGCCCGACGAGCCCGATGAACTTCCCCGCGGGCAACTCCAGATCAATCCCGGCAACGGCAACCTGCTGCCCGAATCGTTTCCACAGTCCCTGCACACGTACGGCGGCTGTGCCCACCACTGCTTCCGACGTCATGCAAGAACCCTACGGTGGGGTGGCGCCCCGTAGGGGCGCGGGACTGCTGCTGATATGCGGCTCCGCCGCGTGGGCGCGAGCAACCACAACGAACCCGCAGTCGCGAAATTACCGATCCCGCCCACACGCATAGGCGAGCGGCGAAATCAGTTCCTCCGCATCCGGCAGCCACCGATTGGCGGGCGTGGGCCGACAGGCCCACTGAACGGCACCACGGGCCCCGTACCGCGTAGGCGGCGCAGCCACATACGCGCCCTCCCCGAGCGCGACGAGATCCAGCGAAGAGGGCGACCAGCCCAACTTCCGCACCAGCTCGGGCATCTTCACCGCCGCACCGGGCAGCACGAAGAAGTGCATCCGACGATCCGGCGTCAACGTCACAGGACCGAGCGTCAACTCCATGCGCTCCATGCGCGCCAGCGCGAGGAACCCCGCGGTCTCGGCGACCTCGATCGCGTCGAACGTACGCCCCGTCGGCAGCAGGATCGACGCCGTCGGATGCTTCTGCCACATTCGGCGGGCGACGGTCGCACTGCCCGTCGCCAGCGCCTCCCAGTCGTCGCCCGCCGGATGTGCGCCGCGCGCGGCGCACGCGGGGTCGCCGCAGGAGCAGTGCCACACCCCGTCGACGGCTTCCAGCCAGGTGCCGGGGAAGACGTCCCAGTGGCGCTCCTCGGCGTAGCGTACGGCGGTCTCCTGCAGCGATTCCCCACGCTGCTTCGGAATCTGAGCGGCTTCGGGGCCGGCGATCGTCTCTTCCACGGTGAACTCAACTCCCGTACCTACCTGGAGTTACGGGGGTAGCGCGCGCGGGGGAGGAGCATTGATTCCGTATCTGGGGCGCATGGATGCACGTGTGGGGGCGCGCGGGAGGAACCTCGGCGTGAGCTGGGTAGCCACCCGTGGGGTCGGCTTCCGCCTTTACCCCGGCAATCCGCGCAAGCCTCGCATTTTAGGTCTGTCGGCGGGGCATTGATCTTCACGGCCGGATCTTTTCGCTTCAGGGAATTGTTCCCAGGGGGTACGTCATGGCCGCAAGGCCTCTCGTCGCGCGACAGCCGAACGAACGGTTGCAGGCGCTCATCCAGGAGGCGGGGTGCTCGAACGCCGGGCTCGCCCGTCGGGTCAACATGTGCGGCGCCGAGCACGGCCTCGACCTGCGCTACGACAAGACGTCCGTGGCCCGTTGGCTGCGCGGGCAGCAGCCGCGCGGGCGCGCCCCGGCGATCATCGCGGAGGCGCTGGGCCGCAAGCTCGGCCGCACGGTCACGATCGACGAGATCGGCATGGCCAACGGCAAGAACCTCGCCTCGGGTGTCGGTCTCCAGTTCTCGCCGACGGTACTGGGGGCCATCGAGCAGGTCTGCGAGCTGTGGCGCAGTGACGTGGGGCGCCGGGACTTCCTGTCCGGCTCGTCCGTCGCCGCGTCCGCGCTGGTCGAGCCGAGCCGGGACTGGCTGATCTCCTCGCCCGACTCGCAGGTGTCGCGCTCGGCGGGACCGCGGGTGGGGCAGTCCGACGTGGCGGCCGTGCGCGCCATGACGCAGGCGCTGGTGGATCTGGACCATCAGTACGGCAGCGGGCATGTGCGGCCGGTCGTCGTGCACTACCTCAACAGCGTCGTCTCGGGGCTGCTGGCGGGGTCGTACCGGGAGGCCGTCGGCCGTGACCTGTTCGCCGCGGTGGCCCGACTGACCGAGCTCGCGGGCTACATGGCCGTCGACACCGGCCAACCGGGCCTGGCCCAGCGGTACTACATCCAGGCGCTACGGCTCGCGCAGGCCGCCGGGGACCGCGGCTACGGCGGGTACGTCCTCGCCGCCTCCATGAGCCATCTCGCCGCGCAGCTCGGAAACCCGCGTGAGATCGCGCAGTTGGCGCGGGCGGCGCAGGAGGGGGCGCGTGGGCGCGTGACACCGCGCGCGGAGGCGATGTTCTACGCGGCGGAGGCGCGCGGGCACGCGTTGATGGGCGATGTGCGGGCGGCCCAGGTGGCTTCCGGGCGGGCGGTCTCGGCGCTGGAGTCCGCCGATTCCGCCTCCGGGGACGACCCGGCGTGGATCACGCACTTCGACGAGGCGTATCTGGCCGACGAGTTGGCGCACTGCCACCGCGACCTCGGGCAGGCCGAGGCGGCGGCGCGGCGCGCGCAGGAGTCCCTGTCCGGGCTCCCCGAGACCAAGGCGCGCAGGCGGGCCATCGGCTACGTGCTGCTGGCCACCGCGCAGGTGCAGCAGCGTGAGATCGAGCAGGCCTGCAACACGGGGCTGAAGGCCGTGGAGCTCCTGGAGTCCCTGCGCTCCAACCGGGGCGCCGAGTACCTGGAGGACTTCCAGCAGCGGCTGGACCCGTACCGGGACGAGCCGGTGGTGCGTGAGTTCGGGGCGCGGCTCGACTTGCAGGCGGCTGCGTGAACCTGCGGGAAACGGCCGGTGGCCGGGCGGGGCGGTCGAATTGGGTGACAGATACAGCGGTCTGTAGAGCGGTTTTGTTACTGCTGTCACAGGGAAGGAGGTTGCGCCCTGAGCTGCGTGGCACCCGGCTCGGGGGACCCGGTAGCGTGAGCCGACGATTCCGAAGGTCCCCCATTCGTAGGAGTCCCGGTGACGCAGAGTGGACAGGGCGAGGAGCCCTCGCCGCGCGAAGCGCGCGAAGGCATCGTGCTGCCCTCCGACGGCGGCGAGCCCCTGCTGCCGGGCATGCTGGGCGCACAGAGCCAGAACGGCCCGCAGTCCGGCCCCTACGCCGGACCGCCTCCCGGTAACTCCGCCGGGCAGCAGTCCGCTCCGTACAACGGCCCGCAGCCCGGCCAGTACAACGGCCAGACGGGCTCGTACGGCGGTCAGCAGCCGGGCCCCTACGGCGGCCAGCAGAGCGGCCCGTACGGCGGCCAGCAGGCGGCCCCGGGCGCGGCCCCGCCCGGCGGTCAGGCCTGGGGCACACCGTGGGGCCCCGAGCAGCAGCACAGCCCGGCCCCGCCGCCGGGCCAGGGCTGGCCGACGCCGCCGGCCCAGGGATGGGGAGCACCCGACCAGCAGCAGTCGCCGCCCCCCGACCAGTGGGGTGCGCCCACGTCCGGAGCACTGCCCCCTGAGGGCCCCCCGGCCCCGTCGTACGGCGGGCAGCCCGCCACGTCGCAGCCCCCGGCGAACGCGCCCCTGCCGCCCGCCGACACGTACGGCGCTTCCACCCCTGGCGCGGCCCTGCCGCCCGCCGGGCAGGGAGGATCGGCCGCGCCGCTCCCACCCGCCGCCCCCGGCGGCTACGGCTCTGCTGCCGCGCAGGGTGCGGACGCATACGGTGCCTCGGCTTCGGGGGCTGCGTCGCAGGGTGGCCCGGCCGCGCCGCTGCCTCCCGCCGCCGCGGGCGGCTACGGCTCTTCCGCCGTCCCCGGCGGCCTCGGTGCCGCTCCTCTTCCACCCGCTGTCGACGAGGGAGCGACCCAGTACATACCGCCCGTCGCTGCTGTTTCCAATACGGAAGGGGCGACGCAGTACATTCCGCCCGTTGCGCCGGGGGCGCTGCCGCCCGAGGTGAGTGGGGGCGGATCGGTCTCGGAGGCGACGCAGTTCCTGGGGCGTGCGCCGCAGGCGGCCGGGCCCGACTCCGAGGCCACCCAGTACATACCGCCCGTGGCCGGGCAGGCGCCGTACGGCATGCCGCAGGGCGGGGACCGGCAGCCGCCCGCCGAGTTCGACAGCCTGTTCCGCAGCGGGCCGGGCGGCGAGAGCCCCGCTCAGGCCACGCAGCAGATGCCGCGTTTCCAGCAGCCGCCCCCGCAGGCCGCGTACTCCCCACAGGCCGCGTACTCCCCGCCGGGCGACGACAGCCGGAGCGGCAGCGGCGGCCGGAGCCGTTCGCGGGTGCCGCTCATCGCCGCGATCGGTGTCGGCATCGTGGTGCTCGGCATCGGCGCCGGCGCGCTGCTCAACAGTGGGGGCGGCGACAGCAAGGACAAGAACCAGCCCGTCTCCGCCACGGCCCCGGCGACCGACGGCTCCGCCTCGTCGGCCGGCGATCCGGCGAAACAGCAGGCCGTCGCCCTGGACAAGCTGCTCGCCGACAGCGGTGACAGCCGGGCCTCGGTGATCCGGGCGGTGGCCGGTGTGAAGGGGTGCAAGGACCTCGGCCAGGCCGCCTCCGACCTGCGCGACGCGGCCAAGCAGCGCACCGAGCTGGTCACCCGGCTGTCCGGCCTGTCCGTCGACAAGCTCCCGAACCACGCCGCGCTCACCGCCGCACTCACCAGGGCCTGGCAGGCGTCCGCGGCGGCCGACAACCACTACGCGGCCTGGGCCGACCAGGTCGGCGGCAAGAAGGGCTGCAAGAAGGGCCAGGCCCGCCCCACCGGCCAGACCGCGGCCGGCAACCGCGAGAGCGGCACCGCCAGCCAGCAGAAGGTCAAGGCGGCCCAGCTGTGGAACGCCATCGCGAAGACCTACGGCCTGACCCAGCGCCAGCCGGTCCAGCTGTGACGTGCACGCGCGGACGTGAGCCTCAGTTCACGTCCGCGCTCTGAAGCGTCTTCGTCACGTCCACGAACCCCTTGTTCGCCGCCACGAGTTGGCCCTGACGCACGACCTGGAGCGTCACGTCGGCGTTGACCAGGCGGGAGAAGCCGATGGCGGCCAGCGGGCTCTCGGCGGACCACTGCAGCGTCGGCGTCAGTCCGCCCGTGTCGACCTTCAGCCCGTCGTCGAGGGCCTTGCGCACCGTGTCGGCGGACACGTCGCCGCTGCCCAGCGACGTGACGACGGACCTGAACACCGTGTACGCGATCCACGTCGTCTGCACCCCGGTGTCCGAGGCGTCGATACGGTTGTCGCCGAAGGCCTGCTCCTGGATCACCTTCTTCATGGCGCCCCAGCGCGGGTCGCTCGACACCGGGTACCAGCCGGTGACGTACGACCCCTCGTACGGCCCCGACTGCCCGCCGGACTCGTTGATCACCGTCTGGTCGACGCTGTCGAGCGTGGCGGCGGTCTTCACCGCCGGGAAGTCCTCGCGGTCGCGCCGGAAGGAGTCCATGAAGGTGTCGGTGCGGTCCCCGAGCGCGGGGATCACGCACCCCTTCTTCGCCTGGCTGCCGGTCGTGGCCGTCAGCGCCTGCTGCGAGGGCCCCGAGTACTCGGTGGTGTCGTCCGCCGCCCGCTGGTCGATCGCGGGGCGGTGCCCGCCCGTCTTCAGGCCGGAGTCGAGCATGGCGGGCAGTTCGTCGCCCGCGATGCTGTCGGGCCGTATGAGCGCCACCGGGCCGCAGCTGCCGGCGAGTTCCCTGCCCAGGCCGGCCAGCAGGGCGGGCTGGCCGCCGTTGACGGGGTAGGACATGGGGCTGGTGAACTCGGCGGTCGTGACGCCGTAGCCGCCGATGTAGGGGATGCCGGAGCCCTCCAGCTCGGGGAGGTAGGAGTCGCCGTACTGGCTGTAGGAGCCGACGACCGCGACGACGTTCTCCTTGACGGCGAGGCGGGCGCACTTCGCGGCGGCCACGCTGTCGTTGTGCTCGTTGCAGGTCAGGACGTTCAGCTTGCGGCCGTTGATGCCGCCGTGGGCGTTGATCCAGCGGGCGTAGGCCTGCGCGAAGGCGGGCATGCCGGGCTTGTTGGTCGCACTGGTGTCCGAGGGGGCCCAGGTCATGACGGTGATCGGGTCATCCCCGGAACCCCCCGTGGTACCGGGGATGACCCCGCATCCGGCGGCGAGCGACGCGCACACGACCAGCGCCCCCGCCGGGAGAGCGGTGGCTCTGAAGGGCCGGGTGCGGGTGGGGAGGAAGGTGCTGCGCTTGCGTCGCCTGCCGGTCATGGGCACACACGTTTCCGCCACATCGCCAACCCGGGGATGACCCTCGGTTATTGATCAGTGACATCGAGGTGAATTGCAGGGGTCGGTGAGACGCCCGAACGAAAGAACGTACGATCGATGACCGTGCAAGGTTCGGAGAACTCTTCCCGTCGCGGCCGTCGCTCCTCCACCATGGGCGACATGCCACTGAACGACATGCCGTGGTGGCGCTGGCGCAGCAATGTGCGCTCCGCGCTGCACATGCTCTCCGACCCGGCGTTCCAGCAGAACGTCTGGCTGGCCGGTGTCGACGGATACGGGGACGTGACCGACGCCGTGTACCGCCTGGTCGAGGACACCTGGCTGGACAACTGGTCCGCCGAGAAGTACGTCGGCACGATATTCCGGGACTCCCAGGAGGCGGCCCTCGTCGACACCGCCGTGCTCCGGGTGCTGCGGATCATGCACCAGGTCGGGCCCGACGCCCCGGTCTCCGCGTACGTCGAGAACCAGGCCTGGCCGGAGGCGGTCCGGGCGGCCCGGGACGCCCACGTCCGGATGGCGACAGCCGACGGGGAGGACCCGGACGCGCCGCCGCGCACGCTCGAGGTGCTGCGGATCATGACGAGGTCCGCGTAGCGGACTCCGGTCCGTACCGGGGCTCACTTATGGGACCCTGTCCTGCATGAACGAGCAGTCCACCCGAGCCGCGGCGCCCGATGACCAGTACGTCCTCACGCTCTCCTGCCCCGACAAGCAGGGCATCGTGCACGCCGTGTCGAGCTATCTCTTCATGACCGGCTGCAACATCGAGGACAGCCAGCAGTTCGGCGACCACGACACGGGTCTGTTCTTCATGCGCGTCCACTTCTCCGCCGAGGCGCCGGTCACGGTGGACAAGCTGCGGGCGAGCTTCGCGGCGATCGGTGACTCCTTCCACATGGACTGGCAGATCAACCGGGCCGACGAGAAGATGCGCATCGTCCTCATGGTCAGCAAGTTCGGGCACTGCCTGAACGACCTGCTGTTCCGGGCGCGGATCGGTGCGCTGCCGGTGGAGATCGCGGCGGTGGTGTCCAACCACACGGACTTTGCCGAGCTGGTCGGCTCGTACAACATTCCTTTCCACCACATTCCGGTGACGAAGGACACCAAGGCGGAGGCCGAGGCCCGGCTGCTGGAGATCGTCCGCGAGGAGGATGTCGAGCTGGTCGTGCTCGCCCGCTATATGCAGGTCCTCTCCGACGATCTGTGCAAGCAGCTCAGCGGGCGGATCATCAACATCCACCATTCCTTCCTGCCGAGCTTCAAGGGTGCGAAGCCGTACCACCAGGCTCACACCAGGGGCGTCAAGCTGATCGGTGCGACTGCTCACTATGTGACGGCCGATCTGGACGAGGGGCCGATCATCGAGCAGGAGGTCGAGCGGGTGGGGCATGACGTCACGCCGGATCAGCTGGTGGCGATCGGGCGGGATGTGGAGTGCCAGGCGCTGGCGCGGGCCGTGAAGTGGCATGCCGAGCGGCGCATCTTGCTCAACGGGCGCCGGACGGTTGTGTTCGCCTAGTAGCTCGGGAGCTTCTGCCGTCGGGCGGGCGCGGGTTGTTTGTGGTTGCTCGCGCAGTTCCCCCCCGCGCCCCTTCAGGGGCGCGGGGAACTGCGCGAACGGCCCCCACTCGCCCGCAGTCGCCGACGAATCCGTAACCCGCCCCTACATCCGGCTCAAAGACGCAGCAGCGAACAGCACATCCTTGATGGCCTCCCGGTCACCGACCTGGCCGGCCGCCGCCTCCGCCGGAGGCACATGCCCCGCGGTCAGGCGGCAGAACTCCACGTCGTCCAGGGCGATGTGGGCCACCTCGTGCTCGGCGGAGCCCACGGCTGCGGGGGAGTCCAGAGGGATCAGCCACTCGCCGCCGCCCAGCCCCTCGATCTCCAGGCGCAGGCTTCGGCCGGGCTCGCCGGCGACGCCCAGGTGGCGGCCGTGGGCGGGTGTCGCGAGACCTGTCCGGCGCCGCTGAGCCAGCGTGGCGGGAAGGACGCGGGCCGCGAGGTCGATCATCCGGTGCATATGGCGTGGGGCGGGCGGCTCGTACGGGTAGTCGACGGCCTCGGCGATGTCCTCGGCGTGCACCCAGCACTCGAAGGCCCGGTCCAGCATCGCGTCCCGCAGCGGCAGTTCGAAGTCGCCGTAGGAGACGGCCGGCCGGGCCGGTCCCGAGTCGCTGGTGAAGGACACCGTGCGGACGAGGTCGTGGGTCTGTTCGCGCCAGGGGGACCGTACGGAACGGTTGGGCGGGAAGTGCGAGGTGCGCCAGTACGCCTCGGTGCGGGCCCGGGGTGTGGGGCCCGCCGCGGCCAGGTCGCCGAGCGGGTCGCCCAGGCCGAGGGCGACCGCGACCAGCCCGTCGACCGACAGCAGGTGGGCGATGACCCCGGCGACCGTCGTACGACGGGTCATCGGGCCCTCGTCCTCGAACCAGCGCAGCCGCACGGGCCTGTGCCACTCGGCGTCCCCGATGTCCTGCAGCAGGGCGTCGAGCCGGGCGGCCTCGGCGTCGTACGGAGCCGCCCAGCCGGGCACCGGGATGCGGGGCGGGCGCCGGTCGAGGCAGCCGTCCAGGACGCGGGTGCGCAGGCCCGGGTCCAGGTCGAGGCTCTCCGGCTGGTGCAGCAGACCGACCGCCTCGCGCAGCCGGAGCGCCTCGTCGGCGCAGGAGCCGCAGTCGCCCAGGTGCTCCTCGACGGCCGCCGTCTCGTCCGGCGAGCAGGCGGCCAGCGCCCATGCGCCGAGCAGCGACTTCAGAACGCGGTGCTCCAGGACCAGCGGGGCGGGCTGCGCCGCCGCCTCTGCCAGGTCCTCCAGCGTGGGCAGCGGCCCTCCGCCGTCCTCGACGGAGGCGCGGGGCATCGGTATGCGGGGCGGCTGGTCGGGGCCCTGGCCGGTGTCGTTGCCCTTGTCGTTCGCGGGTCCGCCCGGGATGCCGTACCCCTCCTGCTGCTCGGACTTGTGCTGCTCGTCGCGTTTGTCGTTCTTGTCGTCGAAACCGCCAGTGCCCGCCGGGCCGTTCTTGCCGTCGGGGTCGTCCTCGCCGTCGAATCCCCCGTGGTCGAAGCGGTCCGCGCTGCCTGCGTCGTTCACACGGCACCCCCGTAACCGGGCGGTGCCCCGGGTGCGCCGGCGTCGTGGGCGGTGGACAGGAGCTGCAGGCCCAGGCGCAGCCGGCGGCGGGCCTCGTCCTCGGTGACGCCGAGGTCGGCGGCGGTCTGGCGGTAGTCGCGGCGCTGGAAGTAGGCGAGGTCCAGGGCGGCGCGCAGCGGGGCGGGCATGGACGTGACGATGTAGTCGGCGCGGGCGGCGACCGAGGCGCGGCGCACCTTGCGCTCCAGGTCCTCGGCGGAGCCGCCGGAGCCCTGGGCCAGGGCGGCGGTCTCGGTGGCGCGCAGTCGCTGCACGGCGAGGCGGTGGGTCAGCGTGGCGACCCAGGAGCGCAGCGGGCCCTGCTTGGGGTCGTACGCCTCGGGGTGTTCCCAGACGTGGGCGAAGACGTCGCGGGTGATGCCGTCGGCCGCGCGCTCGTCCCCGAGGACGCGGTGGGCCAGGCCGTGCACGAGGGAGGCGAACCGGTCGTAGAGCTCGCCGAGGGCGGCCGCCTCACCGCGTGCAAGTCGCTGCTGCATCTTGCGGTCCCAGCGGGGCGGTGCGTCCTTCTTCGTCATACGGCCCCCTCACCCCTGCCCGTTCGTCGGCCCGGCCTGCGTCCATCGTCTCCTCGAATGTAGTCGGCACCTACGACAGTGCACGTCGCTTTGTCGCAATGTGTGCAGCCTGCGTTCTGTGCCTGCCTACCCGCTCGACCTTCGATCAGACCTGATCGAACAGGATCGAAGTCGATTAAAACAAGCCTCTTCCGATCGGTTTCCGTTTTTCGCGTCGTGTTTCAGGGAACGGCCGCTGGGCAGCCGCGCTGCAAGGAAGTGTAGGAACGGCTTCCGTTTGGCGGGGAATCCGGCGAGCGAAGGGCATGGTGGTGGCGTTCTATGTGACCGGCGGCGAGCAGGGCGACTGGACCGTGCTCCGTGTGTCGGGCGAGCTGGACCTGGTGACGTCGCCGGTGCTGCGTCAGCGGGTGCACGACGTGGTGGCCGACGGCCGCCACGGTCTCGTCCTCGACCTCTCCGAGGTCTTCTTCTGCGATTCCAGCGGCGTCGGCGTGCTCATCGCCGCCCGTCGCCTCATCCGCTCCTGCCAGGGCACCCTGCGCCTGATACTTCCGGCACAGGGCGCGGTCGAGGGCTCCCACGTCAACCGCGTCCTGGGCGCCCTGGGTGTGCGCCGATTGTTCGACGTGTACGCCGACGTGGCATCGGCAGTCGCGGAAGAGGCCGATCCGCTGTCCGCCTGACCTGCTTTTCTGCCGGGGGTCCGGGGGCCCGCGGCGGAGCCGCTGATGTCACAGCCCCCGGAACAATGCCGTACGGCTCACCTTTGTGTGCCACACAGTTGTCCCGAAATTCCCCCGGTCTTGGCACAAGCGCCGCTTTCCCGCGCCCGGACGGCTTCCCGCGTCGTACGCTCCGACGAGAAGCACCCGAGATGACGTAAGGCGGCCCGAAAGACATGGTCAGCAGCGAGTACGAGCGCAGGATCGCCGCCCGGTTCGCCACCTTCGACCAGGACGGCAACGGCTACATCGACCGCGAGGACTTCAGCGGGGCGGCCAAGGCGCTGCTCGCCGAGTTCGCCGTCGCGGCCCGCTCCGACAAGGGCCAGGCGCTGTACGTCGGAGCCGAGGCGTTCTGGCAGGGCATGGCCGGCATAGCGGACCGGGACGACGACCAGCGCATCGACCGCGAGGAGTTCGTGTACGGCGCGGTCAAGCGCCTGCGCGACAACCCCGAGCGGTTCGCCGAAATCGCCCGCCCCTTCCTGCACGCCGCCCTCGACATCGCCGACACCGACGGCGACGGGGCGGCCACCGTCGAGGAGACCGCGCGTGTGCTGAGGAGCCTGGGGGTCGACGAGGGCATCGTCCAGAGCGTCGCCGCCGCGCTCGACACCGACGGCGACGGCAAGGTCGGCGAGGCGGAGATCGTCCCGGCGTTCGCCCGCTACTTCACGGTGCCCGAGTAGGGCCCCTGCCCCTGGATGGCCCCCTGCGCGTACCGCTCCCGCAGCTTGTACTTGAGCACCTTCCGCAGCGTCTCGCCCCGCGGAAGGGCGTCCACCACCTCCAGCTGCTCCGGCAGCTTGTGCACCGACAACCCTTCCGCGCGCAGGTACGACGTCACGGCATCCAGGGTTAACTCCTCGGCGCCTTCCGGCTGTTCCACCACCGCGCACACCCGCTCCCCGCGCTCGGCGTCCGGCAGCCCGATCACCGCGGCGTCGCCGACGGCCGGGTGGGCGGCCAGCAGATCCTCGATCTCCTTCGCCGAGATGTTCTCGCCCTTGCGGATGATCACGTCCTTGAGCCGCCCGGTGAGGACGAGATGCCCGCTGTCCGTCACGAACCCCAGGTCACCGGTGCGCAGAAACCCCTCCCCGTCGAAGGCCTCCGCGGTCTGCGCCGGATCCAGATACCCCTGGCAGACGGCCTCCCCGCGCAGCCGCACCTCCCCGTCCACGATCCGTATCTCCATCCCCTCCGGCGGCCGCCCCTCCGTCGTCGCCAGGTTCTCCACGGTGTCGTCCGGCGCCCCCATGGTGATCATCGGCACCTCGGTCATGCCGTACCCGTGAGTGAGCTGCACCCCCATCTCCCGTACGACGGAGTGGTACACCTCCGGCGGCTTCGGCGCCCCGCCGCCCGCGAGCAGCCGTAGCGAGGGAATCACCTTCCGGCCGGGCTGCTTGCGCTGCTCGGCCAGGAACATCGAGTAGAACGCCGTCGACCCGCCCGCCACCGTCACGCCGTGCCTGCGGTATCCCTCCAGCGCACCCGGCAGCGCGAACTGCTCGAACATCACCGCCGGGAAGCCGTACAGGAGGAGCATCACCGTGTAGTCGGGCCCGGCGACATGCGCATACGGGAAGGCCATCGAGCCCACGTCGTCCGCCGACAGCCGCAGCGCGTGCGCGAGACACGACCCGCCCGCGATCAGCGAACGGTCCGTGTGCAGCACGCCCTTGGGGTCGGAGGTCGTACCCGAGGTCCAGTAGATCCAGCGCACGGAGGTGCCCTCGGAGGGCGGCGGAGGCAGCACCCGCGGATCGCCGCCCGGCAGCACGTCGTACGCCTCGAAGACTCCCTTCGCACCGAGCCGCCGCGCCATCCCGGTGTGGTCGAAGCCCCGCCACTCACCGGGTACGGCGAAGAACTCGGCCTTGGACTCCTGCAGCGCGAAGCCGACCTCGCGGTCCCGGTAGAAGGGGATGACCGGAGTCTGTACGGCACCCAGGCGGGCCAGCGCGAAGGACAGCAGCGCCGTTTCGATCCGGGTGGGCAGCTGCCAGGCGACCACCGTGCCGGGACGTACACCCATGTCGTACAGACCGGCCGCGACGCGCTCGGCACGCGCGCGCAGCTCGCCGAAGCTCAGGGAGCGGTCGTCCTGGAGGAGGACCGGCCGGTCGGGGGTGAGGTCGGCGCGGCGGGCGACCAGGTCCCAGAGGGTGCGGGATGCGCTCAGTGCATGGGCGGTGTCGTTCACGGCGGCCCCCTCGTGGAGCTGACACGGACTGGTGCAGAGCTGACGGACAGTCAGATAGTGCGCAGAGCGTAGGGCTCGGCGCCTTGTCGGTCCAGGGGTGCGGGACTAGCCTGCTCGATGAAGCAGATCTGACGGTCCATCAGATAACGGCGGATTACCGAGTGGGGAACCCATGACCGAACTGCCCCGCATCATCAGCGTCGACGACCACGTGATCGAACCCGCACACCTCTTCGAGACCTGGCTGCCGGAGAAGTACCGCGACCGGGGCCCGCAGGCCCTGACCGCCGGGATCGGCGAGCTCGCCTACGTCGGCGGGAAGTACCGGATCACGATGGACCCTGAGGGCCAGCCGACCGACTGGTGGATCTACGAGGACCTGAAGTTCCCGTACAAGCGCAATATCGCCGCCGTCGGCTTCGACCGCGACGAGATGACCCTGGACGGGATCACCAGGGACGAGATGCGGCGCGGCTGCTGGGACCCGAAGGCCCGGCTGGAGGACATGGACCTCAACCACGTCGAGGCCAGCCTCTGCTTCCCGTCCTTCCCGCGCTTCTGCGGGCAGACCTTCGCCGAGGCGCACGACAAGGAGGTCGCGCTCGCCTGTGTACGCGCCTACAACGACTGGATGGTCGAGGAGTGGTGCGGCGACAGCGGCGGCCGGCTCATCCCGCTCTGCCTGATCCCGCTGTGGGACGTGGAGCTGGCGGTCGCGGAGATCCGGCGCAACGCCGCGCGCGGAGTGAAGGCGGTGACCTTCTCCGAGATCCCCACCTACCTCGGCCTGCCCTCCATCCACTCCGGCTACTGGGACCCCTTCTTCGCGGTGTGCCAGGAGACCGGGACGGTCGTCAACATGCACATCGGCAGCAGCTCCCAGATGCCGGCCGCCTCCCCTGACGCGCCCCCCGCCGTACAGGCGTCACTGAGCTTCAACAACGCCATGGCCTCGATGATGGACTACCTGTTCAGCGGGGTGCTGGTGAAGTTCCCGACCCTCAAACTCGCCTACTCCGAGGGCCAGATGGGCTGGATCCCGTACGCCCTGGAACGCGCCGACGACGTCTGGGAGGAACACCGCGCCTGGGGCGGGGTGCGGGACCTGATCCCGGAGCCCCCGTCGACGTACTACTACCGGCAGATGTTCTGCTGCTTCTTCCGCGACAAGCACGGGGTCGCCTCGCTGGACGTGGTGGGCCGCGACAACGCCACCTTCGAGACCGACTACCCGCACGTCGACTCGACCTTCCCGCACACCAAGGAGGTCGCCCTCGACCATGTGAAGGGCCTCGACGAAGAGACGGTCTACAAGCTGATGCGGGGCAACGCGATCCGCATGCTGGACCTGGACCTCGACCGCTGATGGACCTGTCGTACACGCCCGAGGAGGAGGAGTTCCGGGCGCGGCTGCGGGAGTGGCTCGGCAAGGTGCTGCCGACACTGCCGCCGAAGCCCTCCCCGGAGGACTGGCCGGGGCGCCGGGCGTACGACGTCGGCTGGCAGCGGATGCTGTACGACGCCGGGTACGCGGACGTCCACTGGGACGCGTCCCCGACGGTCCGGCTGATCTTCCTGGAGGAGACGGAGCTGGCGGGTGCCCCCTACGTGGGCGCGAACTTCGTCGGGCTGCTCCACGCCGGGCCGACGATCGCCGCCGAGGGGACCGACGAGCAGCGGGCGCGCTGGCTGCCGCCGATCCTGCGCGGCGAGGAGGTCTGGTGCCAGGGCTTCAGCGAACCGGACGCAGGCTCCGACCTCGCGGCACTGCGCACGCGCGCGCGTAGGGACGGCGACGAGTACGTGGTGAGCGGGTCCAAGATCTGGACCTCCCATGCCGAAGTGGCCGACTGGTGCGAGCTGTTGGTCCGTACGGATCCGGCGGCGCCGAAGCATCGCGGGATCACCTGGCTGGCCATGCCGATGTCCTTGCCGGGCATCACCGTACGGCCGCTGCCGACCCTTGCCGGGTCGGCGGAGTTCGCGGAGGTGTTCCTCGACGAGGTGCGGGTGCCGGTGGCGAACCGGGTCGGGGAGGAGAACGACGGCTGGCGCGTGACCATGGTGACGCTGTCTTTCGAACGCGGTACGGCGTTCGTGGGGGAGGTGGTCGCCTGTCGGCGGGTGCTGGGGGAACTCGCCGCGGAGGCACGCCGGAACGGGCGCTGGGACGACGCCCTGCTCCGGCGACGGCTGGGGCGACTGAACGCCGACTTCCGGGGGCTGTGGCGGTTGACGCAGTGGAACGTGAGCGAGGCGGAGGCCTCCGGCGGGGTGCCGGGTGTCGGGGGTTCGGTTTTCAAGCTGCGGTATTCGCATGCGCGGCAGGAGCTCTACGACGCTGCCGCGGAGGTTCTGGGCGTGGATTCCCTGGACCTGGGGCGGCCCTGGATGCTTGATCGGCTGTCGTCGTTGTCGTACACCATCGCGGCCGGTACCTCGCAGATCCAGCAGAACATCGTGGCCGAGCGGATTCTGGGGTTGCCGAAGGGGCGGTGAGCTGTGCGGTTTCAACTGACCGAGGAGCAGCGGGAGTTGCGCGCGGCCGTTCGGGGCGTGATTGGTCGTCGAGCGTCTGCGGGTTCGTTGTGGCTGGTCGCGCCCCGCGGCGGAGCCGCTGATTCATACAGCCCCGCGCCCCCAAGGGGCGCTGCCCAGCGCGGCGCTTCCCGGCCGGCGACTGTTGATTCCGGGCCCAGTCTCGACCGGGTGCTGTGGCGGGCCCTTGGAGAGCTCGGGTTCTTCTCGCTGCGGTTGCCCGAAGCAGACGGAGGAGCCGGACTCGGGCTTCCGGAGGCCGTGTTGGTGTTCGAGGAAGCCGGGTGGGCGCTGGTGCCCGGGCCGCTGGTGGCCACGCATCTTGCGGCCGGGGAGGTGCCCGGTGCGGACACCGGGGAGACGGTCGTGGCCGCCGCCGACGGCAGGCTCGTGGAGTGGCTGGACGAGGCGGACGTCGTGCGGCCGGGCGCCGAGGGGGCCGTACCGCTGAAGTCGGTGGATCCGCTGACGCCTCTGCACCGGGTGCCGGCGCCGGCCCCTACCGACCCCGTCGCCGTCCTCCTCACTGCCGCAGAACAGCTCGGCACCGCCACGCGTGTGTGCGAGCTGGCCGTGCAACACGCCCGGACTCGGGAGCAGTTCGGGCAGCCGATCGGGGCCTTCCAGGCGGTCAAGCACCTGTGCGCGCAGATGCTGGTGCGTGCCGAGGTGGCCCGCGCCGCGGTCTACGCGGCCGCCGTCACCGCCGACCGGAGCGACATCGCCGCGGCCCGGCTGCTCGCCGACGAGGCCGCCGTGCGCGGCGCCCGCGACTGCCTCCAGGTGCACGGCGGCATGGGCTTCACCTGGGAGTCCGAGGTGCATCTGCATCTGAAGCGGGCGTGGGTGCGGGCGCAACGTGGCGGCGCGATCACGGAGAGTGAGGAGCTGCTTGCGGACGATCTGGTGGCCTGAACGGCTCCGGCCTGGGGTGTCGTGGAAGCCGCCCCCGCAGTTGTCGCGGATTGTGGCATACCGGAATTACGGAGCGTTGATATCGGGTTGTGTCCTATGCGTGACCCGTCACGTCCTGGAGTCGGCGTCCCGCTCCGGTACCTTCTGTGGGATGCGAGTGGTTCCGAGCATGAGCCGTACCGGTGTTGCCCCCGGGGTGATGCCGGAACTGGCCTGTTCGAGTCCCCGCAATGAGCGTCGCACAGTATGCCGCACGGGTACTCCTTCGCGCTGGAATATGCCCGAAGCGCTTGTTGGGGTGACTGTACGTCAACCATGCTGTCTCTTAAGGGATTCACAGTCCGTGACCCTTGCTCTGGGCTCTGCACTGGCTGTTGTTCTGGTCATGCAGAAAATGGCTACGATCGTGGCCCTCGTTGCGGCGGGCGCGTGGCGCGAGGTCATGTGTCCGCCGGTTCGGATGGTGTGAGCGGTGCAGGTGCTTCAGGTGCAGCTGGAAGTCCGGCCCGACCCCGCTGAGGTGGGGCGAGCCCGGCGGTGGGCGCGTTCCCGCCTTGCCGGGTCCGGGATAGAGGCCGACGAGCCGCTCGCCGAGACGCTGATCCTGCTCGTCTCCGAACTGGTCACCAATGCCGTCGTGCACACCGGGTGTCCGGCCGTGCTGCGGCTCTCCCTGCCCGGCGTGGCCGCCGAATCGGCCACCGTCCGCCTCGAGGTGGCCGACAGCAGCGACCGCGCCCCCGTGCCCCGGTGCGCCGACGGTGACGCGACCGGCGGCCGCGGCCTCGCCCTCGTCGACGGCCTCGCCGACCGCTGGGGCTGGAGCCCCGAGGGTGCTGGCAAGCGCATCTGGTGCGAACTCGACCGCTGCGCACAGACCCGGCAGACCGCAGAGACCTGCGTGGGCGGCGCAACGGCGTACGAGGGGCTGGCCTTCGAGGCGGTGTGACCGGCGCACGGCTGCGGAAGATCCGTCAGCTCCGGTGCACGGTCGCAGAAACCGCTCTCATGTCCTGGCCGGCTGAGGCGATGCGCCGGGATGTGCTTCTGTGCGCGCCCGCGACAAATTGGGCTTAAGTAATAAATCCCCGTACGGGTGTTGACGCTTCGTGTCCATTTGATCACGCTTGTGGTCAGCGATTCGCCGTGAGGGGACGACGAGGGCTTCGGTGACGGGAGCCCTCGACGAGTGCGGATCGTGATTCGGCGTCGGCTCCCTCAGGGCCAGAGGAGCCGGGGCGGGTGCGCCGGAGTCGGTCGGCGGCGCGTGGTGCCGTGCTCGGGGCGGGAGCACCGCGCCGCCGGTCGACGAACCTCACAGGATGGCGACGGGGGCCACCGGAGTCCCCGTCGCGCCGACGAAGGGCTCGGGCATCGCGGACAGCAGGAACGCGTACCGACCAGTTTCTCCACAGGCTGTGGACAACTTTTCGAGATTCCAGTTCTGTCCCTGCAGCATCCCCATCTCCACCAGGTCGAGCGCGTGCACGGGCAGCCACAGGTCCTCGATCTCCGGCGGGAAGATCTCGAACGTGAGGGTGTCGTTCGCGACGGCGGCGACGTCGCGCGCGTGGAACCACTCCGGGGTGCGGATCGACAGGCCCGGGGAGGGATAGCCGTACGCGTGCTTGTCCCCGGCGAGACAGACCTGGATCTGCCCGGTCCGTACGAGCACGACGTCACCGGCACGCACGCGCGTACCGGCCATTTCCTCGGCGGCCTCCAGGTCTTCGGGGGTGACCGCGTGTCCGCCCTCCAGCCGGTCGACGCCACGCGCGCGTGCCACGTCCAGCAGCACCCCGCGCGAGACGACGTGCCGTGCCTTGTCGATGCCGCTGAACTCGGCGCCGCCGTGCGGGGTGATGGTGCCGGCGGGGCGGCCGTTGTAGAGCCGGCCCGAGTGCGAGACATGGGGCAGCGCGTCCCAGTGGGTGGCGGCCTGCAGCCCCATGGTCACGGTGTCGTCGCTGCACGCCACCGACCCCGGGCCGAACAGCTCCTGGTTGATCTGCACCATCGCGTGCAGCGGATTGACCCGCCCCGGAATCATCCCGGTCTGCACACCGTCCTGCTGCAGGGGCAGGGCGAGGGGGATGCGGCGGCCCGTGCGGACGGTCGCGGCGGCCTCGCGGACGACCTCGTCGGTGATCAGGTTGAGGGTGCCGATCTCGTCGTCCGCGCCCCAACGGCCCCAGTTGTTCACGCGCCCCGCGATCTCGTCGAACTCGGCGGGCATCGACATCGGCTCTCCCCGGGGCTTGTCTCCAGGTATCTGACGGGTCATAAAATCTAACGGTCCGTCAGAAACCGCGGGAAGGGGCCGGACGTGGGGAACTTCTTGGCAGGCAAGGTCGTCGCCGTGACGGGCGCCGGACGGGGCATCGGCCGTGCGGTGGCACTGGCCGCGGCGGCCGAGGGGGCGAAGGTCGTCGTCAACGACTACGGGGTCGGCATTGACGGGGCCTCGCCCACCAGCGAGGTCGCCGAGGGCGTCGTCAAGGAGATCGAGGCGGCGGGCGGGGAAGCCGTCGCGGTGGCCGACGACGTGTCCACGATGGCCGGCGGGCAGCGGGTGGTCGACGTCGCGGTCTCGACGTACGGGCGGCTGGACGGCGTGGTGTGCGTCGCCGGGATCCTGCGTGAGCGGATGCTGTTCAACATGTCCGAGGAGGAGTGGGACCCGGTCGTGGCCACCCATCTGAAGGGCACGTTCACCGTGTTCCGGGCGGCCTCCGCGGTGATGCGGGGGCAGCGGGCGGGAACCTTGATCGGGTTCACCAGCGGCAATCATCAGGGGTCGGTCTCGCAGGCGAACTACAGCGCGGCGAAGGGCGGGATCATCTCGCTGGTGCGGAGCGCTGCGCTGGGCCTGAACAAGTACGGGGTGAGTGCCAATGCGGTGGCGCCCGTTGCTCGTACGCGGATGTCGGCGAATGTTCCTGTGGAGCTGACGGAGATCGGGGAGCCGGAGGATGTGGCTGCCCTGGTGGTGTATCTGCTGTCCGACCGGGCGAAGGAGCAGGGGATCACCGGGCAGGTGTACACGATTGCCGGGCCGAAGTTGGCGGTTTGGGCTCAGCCTCGTGAGCTGCGGTCCGCGTATGCCTCCGACGGTTGGACGCCGGAAACAATCGCGGAGATTTTGCCGGGGGCGGTGGGGGTGGATCCGATGCCGATGCTTGAACGGTTGGCGGCGATGGAGAAAGCCGCTGCGCGGGGCGACAGGCCGAACGCCTGAGAGCTCGGGGGCCTTGTGGTTTGGCGGGTGCGGGTTGTTCGTGGCTTGTCGCGCCCCGCGGCGGAGCCGCTGATGTATACAGCCCCGCGCCCCCAGGGAGCTCATGCTGACCGGCGGTGAGAGGAGACCCCCAGTGGACTTTGGGTTCAGTGGCGCGGATGAAGCGTTCCGCACGGAAGCGAGGGTGTGGTTGTCCGAGCACGCCGAGGCAGGGCAGGACCGGCGTGTCTGGGAGCGCACTCTCGGGAAGGCCGGATGGATCGGGCTCGGGTGGGGGGAAGCCGGGTACGGCAATCGGAAGGCCACGCTCACCCAGCAAGTCGTCTGGGCCGAGGAGTACGCGCGGTCGGGGGCGCCCCCGCGCTCCGGGCACATCGGTGAGAAGCTGCTCGGCCCTACCCTTCTTGCTCACGGAACACCGGACCAGAAGAGCCGCTTCCTCCCCCCGATCGCCGCCGGTGACGAGCTCTGGTGTCAGGGATACAGCGAGCCCGGTGCGGGATCCGACCTGGCCGGGGTTCGGACCGCGGCCGTACGTGACGGGGCGGGCTATCGGATCACCGGGCAGAAGATCTGGACCTCGCTGGCGCACGAGGCCGACTGGTGCTTCGTGCTGGCCCGCACCGAACCCGGGTCCCGTCGGCACCATGGACTCACCTTTCTCCTCGTCCCCATGGACCAGCCGGGGCGGATCGAGGTGCGGCCCATTCGGCAGCTGACCGGGACCAGCGACTTCAACGAGGTCTTCTTCGACGGGGCACGCGCGCGCGTGGAGCACGTCGTCGGGGGTGAAGGGGGCGGCTGGAAGGTCGCCATGAGCCTGCTCGGGTTCGAGCGGGGGGTTTCCACACTGGCCCAGCAGATCGGGTTCGCCGAGGAGTTGGGGCGCGTGGTGCGGGCCGCCGTGGAGACGGGCGCCGTCGCCGATCCCGTCGTACGGGAGCGGCTGGTGCGGCAGTGGGCCGAGCTGCGGGCCATGCGGTGGAACGCCCTGCAGACGCTGGGGAGTTCGGGGGACGCGGGGGCATCCAGCGTGGCCAAGCTGTTGTGGGGCGGCTGGCATCAGCGGCTCGGGGAGCTGGCGATGCAGGTGCGCGGGGCCGCGGCGGGGGTCGGGCCGGTGGACTGGTCGCCGGCGGCGCCGTACGAACTCGACCCGTTGCAGCAGCTGTTCCTGTTCTCCCGGGCCGACACGATCTACGGCGGTTCGGACCAGGTCCAGCGCACAATCATCGCCGAGCGTGTGCTCGGCCTGCCCAGGGAGCCCAAGGGGGTCTTCTGATGCGCGGTGTGGTGTTCGACGGCAAGCGGCTCGAGGTCGTGGACGACCTGGAGGTGCGGGAGCCGGGGCCGGGGGAGGTGCAGGTCGCCATCTCGGCAGCCGGGTTGTGCCACAGCGATCTGTCTGTGGTGGACGGGACCATACCCTTCCCCGTTCCTGTGGTGCTCGGGCATGAGGGGGCGGGGGTGGTGGAGGCCGTCGGCGCCGGGGTCACGCATGTGGTGGTGGGTGATCACGTCGCGCTCTCCACGCTGGCCAACTGCGGTACCTGCGCGGAGTGCGACCGGGGGCGGCCGACGATGTGCCGGCAGGCGATCGGGCGTCCCGGGCGGCCGTTCGTGCAGGGCGGGCGGGCCGTCTACCAGTTCGCCTCGAACTCGGCGTTCGCGGAGCGGACCGTGGTGAAGGCGGTGCAGGCGGTCCGGATTCCCAAGGACATTCCCCTGCCGGCCGCCGCGCTGATCGGGTGCGGGGTGCTGACCGGGGTGGGCGCCGTGCTCAACCGGGCGAGGGTGGACCGCGGGGACAGCGTGCTGGTCATCGGCACCGGCGGCATCGGGCTCAACGTCATCCAGGGCGCGCGGATCGCGGGCGCACTGCGGATCGTCGCCGTCGACGCCAACCCGGCGAAGGAGGCGGTGGCCCGGCAGTTCGGGGCGACGCACTTCCTGACGTCCACGGCCGGGGTGAGGGAGATCCTGCCGACCGGGGCCGACCACGCCTTCGAGTGCGTCGGGCGCGTGGAGCTGATCCGGCAGGCGATCGACCTGCTGGACCGGCATGGGCAGGCGGTGCTGCTGGGGGTGCCTCCGGCGAGCGCCGAGGCGTCCTTCCTCGTCTCCTCCATGTACCTCGACAAGTCCATCCTGGGCTGCCGGTACGGTTCCTCGCGTCCCCAGCGGGACATTGCCCTCTACGCCGAGCTGTACCGGGCGGGGCGGTTGCTGCTGGACGAGCTGGTGACCGAGACTTACCCGATCGAGGACTTCGAGAAGGCGAAGGCCGACGCGGAGGCGGGGCGGGTGGCGCGCGGGGTGCTCACGTTCTGACGCCGGTGCGGAAGGTACGTCGATAGGCGGTCGGCGTCACCCCCAGCGCCGCCTGCAGATGCTGCCGCATCGACTGCGCCGTGCCGAACCCGGCGTCCTGCGCCACCTGGTCCACCGACAGGTCGCTCGACTCCAGCAGGTGCCGTGCCCGCTCCACCCGCTGCTGGGTGAGCCACTGGCCGGGGCTGACCCCGACCTCCTCGCGGAAACGGCGCGTGAAGGTCCGTACGGACATGGACTCCTGGGCGGCCATGTCGCGCAGCTGGATCGGCTCATGGAGGCGGCCAAGCGCCCAGGCGCGGGCGCTCCTCGTGGTCGCCACCTGCGGCTCCGGGACCGGGCGGTGGATGTACTGCGCCTGGCCGCCGTCGCGATGGGGCGGTACGACGGTGCGGCGGGCGATGTCGTTGGCGACGGCGCTGCCGTGGTCGCGGCGCACCATGTGCAGGCACAGGTCGATGCCGGCCGCGACGCCGGCCGAGGTCAGGACGTCGCCGTCGTCGATGAACAGGACGTTCGGGTCGACGTCGATCTGCGGGAAGAGCTTCTGGAAGTGCTCGGCGTCGGCCCAGTGCGTGGTCGCCGGGCGGCCGTCCAGATAGCCGGCGGCGGCGAGGACGTACACGCCCGTGCAGATGGAGGTGAGCCGGGTTCCAGGGCGGATGTGCGCGAGGGCGGCGGCGAGTTCGCCGGTGAGGACGCCCTCCTCGAAGAGCGGGCCGAACTCGTACAGCGCCGGGACGATGACCGTGTCTGCCGTGGCCAGGGCCTCCGGGCCGTGCTCGACCGTGATCGTGAAGTCGGCATCCGTCTGCACCGGGCCTGGTGGCCGGATCGAGCAGGTGACGACCTCGTACAGGTGCCGTCCGCGGGCGTCCGTGGGGCGGCCGAAGATGCGGTGCGGGATGCCCAGCTCGAAGGGGAGCAGGCCGTCGAGGGCGAGGACGACCACGCGGTGCGGGCGGAACTCCGGGTCAGCCGGCTCACTGCTCATGGCCCGATCCTAACGAACGCTGTCCTTCGGGCCAATGGATGCGCACGGTTCCGGCCTGGATGCTCTATGTCGTGACCCAGACAACCGAACCCGTAGCAGTCGACACGGCTCCCGAGTCCGGACGAACTCCACGCCTGCGCATCCACCGCGCCTGGTTCGTCGCCGCCGTCACCTTCGTGACGATCATCGGCGCGGCCGCCTTCCGCTCACTTCCCGGCCTGCTCATCGACCCGCTGCACCAGGAGTTCGGCTGGTCGCGCGGCACGATCGGGGCCGCGGTCTCCGTCAACCTCGCGCTGTACGGACTCACCGCCCCGTTCGCCGCGGCGCTGATGGACCGCTTCGGCATCCGCAAGGTCGTGGCCGTGGCCCTGACCGTGATCGCGGTCGGCTCGGGCCTGACGGTGTGGATGACGGCCGCCTGGCAGCTGCTGCTGTGCTGGGGCCTGCTGGTCGGCCTGGGGTCAGGGTCGATGGCGCTGGCTTTCGCCGCGACCGTGACCAACCGCTGGTTCACCGAGCGGCGCGGCCTGGTCACCGGCATCCTCACCGCCGCGTCGGCCTCCGGCCAGCTGATCTTCCTGCCGCTGCTGTCCTGGATCGTCGAGAAGCACGACTGGCGCCCGGCGGCCGTCACGGTGGCCCTCGCCGCCCTCGCGGTCGTCCCCTTCGTCTGGCTGCTGCTGCGCGACCATCCGGCGGACGTGGACCTGAAGCCGTACGGCGCAAAGGAGTTCGTGCCGAAGCCGGAGCCCGCGGCCGGGGCTGCCCGCCGGGCCGTGAACGTCCTGCTCTCGGCGTCCCGCACCGGCACCTTCTGGCTGCTGGCCGGCACCTTCGCGATCTGCGGCGCCTCCACCAACGGGCTGATCCAGACGCACTTCGTGCCCGCCGCCCACGACCACGGCATGCCTGTCACGGCGGCGGCCTCGCTGCTGGCGGTCATCGGTGTGTTCGACGTGGCCGGCACGATCGCCTCCGGCTGGTTCACGGACCGCTTCGAAGCGCGCCGGCTGCTGGCGGTCTACTACGCCCTGCGCGGCATCTCGCTGCTCTTCCTGCCGATGCTCCTGGCCCCGAGCGTCCACCCGCCGATGCTGTTCTTCATCGTCTTCTACGGCCTCGACTGGGTCGCCACCGTCCCGCCGACCGTCGCCCTGTGCCGGGAGCAGTACGGCGACGACAGCGCGATCGTCTTCGGCTGGGTCCTCGCCTCCCACCAGGTCGGCGCCGCGCTGGTCGCCTTCCTCGGGGGTGTCGCGCGGGACACCTTCGGCTCGTACGACATGGTCTGGTACGCGTCCGGGGCGCTGTGCGCGGTGGCGGCGCTGATGGCGCTGGTGATCCGGCGCAGGCCGGCTGCCGCCGCGCTCGCCGTGGCCCAGTGAACGGACTGCCGGTGTCCTAGTCCTGGAGGAAGCGCCCCTTGTGGAACAGCAGGGGCGCTTCGTCCTGGTCGCCCGTGCCCAGGGCGGTCACCCGGCCGACCACGATGAGGTGGTCGCCGCCGGTGTGGACGGCATGGATCGTGCAGTCGATCCAGGCGACGGCGCCGGTGAGGCGCGGTGAGCCGGAGACCGGTGCCGCGTCGTAGGCGACCCCCGCGAACTTGTCCGCGCCGCTCACCGCGAAGCCGCGGCACAGATCGCCCTGGTGGGCGCCGAGCACGTTGACACAGAAGACGCCCGCGCGGGCGATACGCGGCCAGGTCGTCGACGTACGGCCGACCATGAAGGCGACCAGGGGCGGGTCGAGGGAGAGGGACGAGAAGGACTGGCAGGCGAAGCCGGCGGGACCGTCCTCGCCGCCGGCGGCGGGCGCGGTGACGACGGTGACACCCGTCGCGAAGCTGCCGAGCACCTGCCGGAACTCGGCCTGGTCGACGGGGGCGCGCTCGTCCTCGCCGACGCACCGCAACTCCGGGCGCGGCAGCGCTTCTACGGGGGCCGGGGTACCGGCCGACCTGAGGTAGCGGACGGCGGCGGCTGCCGCTCCTGCGTGTCCCATCACCCCTCCATTGAAGCTGACGGAGCGTCAGATGGGAAGGTCAGCGGCCCTTGTACTCGGGGCTTCTGCGTTCCACGAAGCTCCGTACGCCTTCCTGGGCGTCCTCGGTCGTCATGTTGATCTCCTGTGCGGCCGCCTCGGCGGCGAAGGCCGTGGCCCGGTCGCTGTCGAGGGAGGCGTTGACGAGCTGCTTGGTGAGGGCCAGGGCGCGCGTGGGGCCGGTGGCGAGACGTGCCGCCCACTCGCGGGCCGTCTTGTCCAACTCGGCATCCGGGACGACCCGGTTGACCAGGCCCAGTCGTTCGGCCTCGGTCGCGGACAGTGCGTCGCCGAAGAACATCAGCTCCTTGGCGCGGTGCGGACCGATCAGGCGGGGGAGGAGAAAGGCGCCCCCGCCGTCCGGTACCAGCCCGCGGCGCACGAAGACCTCGATGAACTTCGCCGATTCCGCGGCCAGTACGAGATCGCAGGCGAGCGCGAGATGGGCGCCGAGGCCGGCCGCCGTGCCGTTCACCGCCGCGATCACCGGCTTCTCGCAGTCCAGGACGGCGGCGATCAGGCGCTGGGCGCCCAGGCGCAGGACGCGGGCCACGTCCCCGGGGGTCCGCTCCCCGCCGACGCAGGCTCCCCGGAGGTCGGCCCCGGCGCAGAAGCCCCGGCCCGTGCCCGTGAGGACCACCGCCCGCACGTCCGGATCCGCCGAGGCCTCGGCCAACAGGTCGATGATCCGGTCGCGTTGACCGGGAGCGAGGGCGTTGAGGGCTTCCGGCCGGTTGAGGGTGAGGTATGAGACCTGGCCGTCCGTCGTCTGCAGGACCTCGCTCACCGGCACACCGCCAGCGCGTCCAGCGCCACGGCGCCCTGCCCCCTGGGCAGCACCATCAGCGGGTTGATGTCGAGCTCAGCGAGGCCGTCCCCGAGTTCCAGTGCCATGCGCTGCACCCGCAGGACGACTTCGACGAGCGCGTCGAGATCGGCCGGGGGGCGCCCCCGGACCCCGTCGAGCAGAGCCCGCCCGCGCAGGTCGCAGAGCATGTCCCGGGCCTGCTCCTCACCGAAGGGCGGCACGCGTACGGCCACGTCGTGCAGCACCTCGACCAGCACTCCGCCGAGCCCGACGGTCACGGTCGGGCCGAACAGCTCGTCGTGCGTGACGCCGACGACCATCTCCACGCCCCGCTCGACCATCTGGCACACCAGGACGCCGTCCAGGGAGACGCCCTCGTAGCGCGCGATGTCTGTCAGCTCCCGGTAGGCGTCACGGACCTGGCTGGCGGAGGTGAGCTCGATCTTCACCAGCCCCAGCTCGGTCTTGTGGGCGATCTGCGCACCGGACGCCTTCATCACCACCGGGTAGCCCACCAGGCTCGCCGCGCGTACGGCCGCTGCCGCGCTGGTCACCAACTGCTCGCGCGGCACGCGGATCCCGTACGCCCGCAGGAGCTGTTTCGCCGCGTGTTCGCTGAGCTGCCGGCCCGGGCGCATCAGTGCCTGCGCCTTGCGGAAGGAGGGCGAGGTGGTGCGGGGGGCCTCGTCGAAGGGGGAGCGGTAGCCGGTGGTGAAGCGGTGGTGGTCGAGGTAGGCGCGGACGGCGGTGATGCAGTTCGCGACGGTGCGGAAGGTGGCCACCCGCAAGGAGCCGAGGAGGACCTCGCGGTAGGCCGGTTCGGTGCCGACCGGGGAGCCCCACACGACGCAGACCAGCTTGTCCGTCCGCTCGGCGGCGTCCACCAGGTCCTGGACGAGCTTGTCGCTGAGGGGAGGGAAGGGCCCCGTGATCGGGCAGATCAGGACGCCCACCTCAGGGTCGTCCAGGATCGCGTCGATGATCTTCCGCCCGCGCCAGTCGCCGACCGGATGCCCGCCGTTGTCGACCGGGTTGGCCACGCTCAGGTAGTCCGGTATCCACTCGTGCAGCTCGGCCTGCTTGGCCTCAGAGAGGACCGGCAGCCGCAGCCCC
This sequence comes from Streptomyces sp. NRRL S-646, assembly GCF_000720765.1. Lineage (GTDB taxonomy): Bacteria > Actinomycetota > Actinomycetes > Streptomycetales > Streptomycetaceae > Streptomyces. Next base: position 180,876 of record NZ_JODC01000011.1, on the reverse strand, counting down.
GCCTCGGTCGCCAGGTCGGCGAAGTGCGCGCCCGTGCCGCCAGAGATCGAATAGACGACTACGCCGTCCGCGCGCGGCGGCCGGGCGCGGGCCAACAGGGCCGCGGTGTCCTGGAGTTCGTCGAGCCCGTCCACGCGGATCACACCGAACTGCCGCATCGCCGCGTCCACCACCGTGTCCGCGCCGGTCAGCTTGCCGGTGTGCGAGGCGGCGGTGCGGGCGCCCGTCTCGGTGCGGCCCACCTTGACCGCGACGACCGGCACCCCGCGCCGGGCGGCCCGGTCGGCGGCGAGCAGGAAGGACCGGCCGTCCTTCAGCCCCTCGACGTAGCAGGCGATGGCGCCGACCTCGGGCTGCTCGGCGAAGTAGGAGATGAAGTCGGCGGTCTCCAGGTCGGCCTCGTTGCCGGTGGGCGCCCAGTGGGAGAGCCGGATGCCGAGCTCCTGGAGGGAGAAGACGGGCCGGCCCTGGTGGCCGGACTGGGTGATGAGCGCGATGGCCGGTCCGTCGAGGTCGTCCCGGAACCGCTCGAAGGCGTTGAGGTTGGTGTTGGGTCCGAGCAGCCGCATCCCGGAACGCCGCACGGCCGCCGTCAGGCGCTCCTGCGCGGCCGCACCCTCCGCACCGGTCTCCGCGAACCCGGAGGCGAAGACGACCGCGAACTTCACCTTGGCCTCGGCCAGTTCCTCGAGCACCGGAAGCGGATCGGCGATCAGCAGTACGGCGAGATCGACCTGCTCGGGCAGGTCGGCGACGGAAGGGGAGCAGGGTATGCCGAAGACGGACGGACGGCTCGGGTGGACGGGGTGCAGCCGTGCCCCGACCCGTTCGGCCCAGGCCACCAGCTGCCGGGTGATGCCGGTGTTGGGCCGCCCCTCGGTGTCCGAGGCGCCGACCACGGCGACGGACCCGGGCCGGAAGAACCGGTCCAGATCGGGTACGTCGGCGTACAGGGGCAGGCCGCTGACGTCGAGGTCGTCGGCCTCGGCGGGCCTGCCGTGGACGGCGGGCCCGGGTTGCTCGCCACAGGCGATGACCCGGGCCCGGCGGGAGTCGGTGGTGAGGGTGCCGTGGGTTGATCCAAGCATCGGTCCGCCCGCTCCTCTGAGAGACAGCCAATAACTGACGCTCTGTCAGATTACTGAACTGACGCCATGTCAGGAACGGCTGTGCACGCAAAGTTGAACGGACAGGCAAGCCCGACCGGGAAGCCGGCCGCTTCCGGCAGGGCCTGTCACAGCTCCGCGAGCACTTCCTTGGCCACCCGCTCCCCCGACCGCACGGCCCCGTCCATGTACCCGTTCCAGTACGTGGAGGTCTCGGTGCCCGCCCAGTGGATGCCGCCGACCGGCCTGCGCAGGGCGGCTCCGTACTCGGTCAGGACGCCGGGCGGGGCGTAGGCGACCGGGCCGCCGCGGGAGAAGCCCTCGTTGTCCCAGCGCTGCAGCACGAAGGAGGTGGGCGACTTGGCCTTGTCGCCGAAGTAGTTGACGTAGTCCTTGAGCACGGCGGCCTTGACCTCGGCGACGCTCGACGCGTCGTACGCCCGCATCTCGTCGGCCTCGATGAAGCCCATCAGAGCGCCGTAGGAGGCGTCGGGCGGTGAGTTGTCGAACGTCGAGCGGACCACGCCGGAGTCGCTGACGACCTGGCCGTTGAGGCCGTCGGCCCGCCAGAAGGGGGTGTCGTAGACCGCGATCGCCTTGCCGATCGAGCCCATCGGCAGCCGCTGGCTCAGCTGGTCCCGCGAGGCCGGCAGCAGTGGATCGAAGGTGATGCGCGCGGCCAGTGGCGGCGGTACGGCGACCACGACCTTCTTGGCCGTCACCGTCACCCCGTCCGCGGTCACCACGTACTTGCCGCCCGACTGCGCGATCGACCGCACCGGCGCACTCAGCACCACCCGGTCGCCGAGCGTGGCGGCCAGCTTGATCGGCACCTGCTGGGAGCCACCGACGAAGCGGGACTCCTGGGCGCCGTTCGCGGTGTCGGTGAGGCGCTCCAGGGTGCCGGCGTTGGACTCGTTGCCCGCGGCGGCGATGTAGAAGAGCACGAAGAGGAGGGAGAGCTCCCGGGGCTGCGCCGAGAAGATCGAGGTGCAGGCCACGTCCAGGAGGAACTTGGCCGACGGGATCACGGCGTTGGCGTTCAGCCAGCTCTCGAAGGTCTGCTTGTCCCACTCGGCGGCCTTGGCGGCGGTCCAGGGCGCGTCGACCGGGACCTGCTTGGCCATGTCGTCCAACGACGCCTGCACGATCGCTGCGTTGGCGAGGCCGGCCGCGTCGACGGGCGGGACCGAGCCGAGGATGCCGTCGGTGGCGTAGGGGGTCCGGGTTCCGTCCTTGTAGAGGAGGTTCTTGCCGGTGTTGTACGTCGTGAAGGTGGCGACACCCAGGGAGTCGGCGAGGGCCTTGATGCGGTCCTGGGTGGGGCCGATGAACTCGCCGCCGCCCTCGGAGAAACCGCCGCCCGCCAGGGACAGGTTGACGACCCGGCCGCCCACGCGGTCGCGGGCCTCCAGGACGGCGACCGTCTTGCCGCCGGCCACCAGGTCGCGAGCGGCGGTCAGTCCGGCGAGGCCGCCGCCGATTATCGCGACATCCACATCCCGGGTGGAGGCCGCGGACGCCGTACCGGCGGCGGTGCCGGTGAGGGTGACGGCTCCGGCAGCGGCGGCGGCACCGCCGAGCAGGGAGCGGCGGGAGAGGGCTTGCGGGTGGTGCTGTCTTTCGCGTGCCACGTGCGTCCTCCGTGTGGAGAGAGTGTGGAGCCAGAAAGTGAGCAGTGTTCAGATTCTGGCCCCGAACGGCGGCACGCTTCAACGCTCCCGCCACATCTGACTCATGCGTAACAAGAGTTCCGCGGAAGGGAGTTGAGGGTTTGTAGGGGGTTGAGCGCTTCTACGTCATCCGGGCAGACGGGAGAGCGCGACCCCGCCGTTCTTCACGATGGTCTTCGCGATCTTCTCGGAGTCCATCGCCACCTCGCGGAGGGTGCCGCTGATGGGGGTGGTGAAGCCGGTGAAGTACAGGCCGGGGGCCTGCTGCGGAGTGCGGGCGCCGTGCGCCACGGGTCTGCCCCGGTCGTCGAGCACGTCGAGGTGGCCGACGAGGCCTTCCAGGGCGCGGACGTATCCGGTGGCGGCGACGACGGCCTCCGGTGAGACACGGGTGCCGTCGGTGAGGACGACCTTGCCGTCCTCGAAGCCGTCGACGGCGGCGACGACTTCGACCCGCCCCTTGCGGACCGCGTCGATGAGACCGACGTCCTGCACCGGGATCGCGCCCTCCTTGACCCTGCTGTACAGCCCGGTGTCGGGGCGGGGCAGCCCCTGCGCGGAGAGGTCGGGGACGCTCAGCTTCGCCATCGGCCGCGCGAGCCGGTCGACGAGCCCGGTCGGCAGCCGCCGTACCAGCACACCCGTGTACTGGGCGGCCCATCCGGCGGTCGAGCGCCGCACGATGTGCGGAGCCGTCCGCACCGACAGCCGCACCCGCGAGGCGCCGCCCTCCACCAGGTCCACGGCGATCTCGGCGCCGGTGTTGCCGACGCCGACGACGAGGACGTCGCGGCCGGCGTAGGGCGCGGGGCTGCGGTACTCGCCGGCATGGACGAAGTCGCCGGAGTACTTCTCGAGTCCGGCCCAGTCGGGGATGTACGGCGTGTGGTTGTAGCCGGTGGCGACCACGACCGCGGCGCCGGTCAGTTCGCGGCCGCCCGTGGCGTGCAGCAGCCAGCCGTCGCCGTCGGGGGTGCGTTCGACGCGGGAGACCTCGACGCCGGTGACGATCTCCAGTTCGTGGACCTCCGCGTACTTCTCCAGGTAGCGCACCACGTCGTCCCGGGAGACCCAGCGTCCGAAGCGGCGCGGTATCGGCAGTCCGGGCAGAGCGGACAGGCGGCGGGTGGTGTGCAGGTGCAGGCGGTCGTAGTGCCGCCGCCAGGCCGCACCCACCTGGTCGGACTTCTCCAGGACGACCGCGCGTATGCCCCGGGCCCGCAGCGCGTATGCGGCGGAGAGCCCGGCCGGGCCGCCGCCGATCACGTAGACGGGGCGCCCCGAGGGGCTCGCGGGCGGTGTGGAGTCGGCCATGTGCGCGAGCGTAATCACGCACCGGGTTGATGGGTCTCGGTCAAGAGGGGAATTGGTTGCGGATTGATCACGCGTGTATGAGTAGTGGGTGGGGCTTGTGGCGTAGGACACCTGGTTGTGGCCGTACGGGGAAGCCCCACCGGCCGCGGGCCTGCTGCCCGCGGGCCTACTTCTTCGGGCCCTTGTGGCCCGTCACCTTGGCGATCCAGGTGATGAAGTCGCCGGGGTCGGTGTTGGCGCCGTGGCCCTCGTCCCAGTAGTAGAGGTGGTTGACCTCGTCGCCGAGACCCGCCGCGGCGGCGGCAAGGTTGGCGGAGATGACGTGCGAGGTGTCGGAGTCGTTGGTGCCGAGGCGGATCCACCAGTGCTTCGAGCGCCGCCCGTTGACCTTCTCCACCAGGTGGTACATGGGGTTCATCAGGTGCAGCTTCTCGGGGATGTCGGCGGCGACGCGCTTGCTGCTGAGCCCGGTGGTGTCGTTCTTGGCGCTGTAGGCGGTGAAGTGACGGTTCTCGGTCGTCCCCGCGCCGAACAGGTTGTTCTCGCCGGCGGACAGATCGAAGGCGTCGAAGGCCGGGGTGGTCTTCTTGCGGGCGCCCACGTGGGTGAGGAAGTCGTCCCAGGTGAAGGTGGCCTTGCCGCCCGACCAGGTGATGAAGGTGTTCTTGGCGAGGTAGGTCGCGCGGTCCGAGTCCGACAGGGCGGTCAGGTACTTGGTCGCCGACGGCTCAAGGTACTGCTTGACCAGGTACTCGTCGTAGTTGCGGGCAGTGAGCGCACCGAAGCCGGAACCCTTCAGGCCGTGCAGCCTCAACTTCGCCTGGTACTCGGCGAACTGGGCCCGCAGCTCCTTCGACACCGTCTGGTCGACGACCTTGCCGGTGGACTGGGTGACGTTGGTGCCCCAGTTCCACTCGTAGGCGCCGTCCGCGTGCTCCAGGTCGGTGATCGGGCACCAGGCGCCGACCGCGAAGATCGCGTCGGAGACGTCGGCGGCGCCGAGTTCCCTGAGGTACTTCTCGTAGACCGGACTGTCGCCGGACGCGCCGAGCAGGGAGGACAGGGCGCCGCCTGCGCTGGTGCCCGCCGACACGATCCGGTCGACGTTGCCGGGTATGCGCCCCTTGTTGGACTTCACATACCTCACGGCCGCCTTGAGGTCGACGATGGCGGCCGGGGCGGTGCCGTAGTACTCGCCGGAGGAGTTCTTGAGGGTACGGCCGCGGGCGCCGGGCTCGATCACGACGTATCCGGCGGCGAGGGCCAGCAGCTGGTTGGAGGCCGTGGCGCCGCCGGTGGCGTTGGTGTTGCCGTTCGCGTTGGGGGCGGAGGCGCTGGGCGCGGCACTCCCGGTCGGCGCGCCGCTCGGCATGCCACCGCCGCCGTCCATGCCCCCGGCGCCGACCCCGGTGGCGTCCGCCACGGAGGACGGCATGTAGCCGCCGACGGAGTTCGCGAACAGGATCGGCGCGTTCGTCGGGTCGACCGTCTTGCCGTCGATCTCGACGGGCGCGCTGACGATGAGCGACTGGTAGGTCGCGTCCACCGGCTTGGCGACGTACGTGATCGCCTTCCAGAAGTGATACGTCACGGAGTGGTCGTTGCCGTCGGTGTCCGTGACGGTCGTCGTGAGCTTCGTGTAGCCGTCCGGGTCGAAGACCAGCGAGTCCGAGGGGGACGCGGACGACGCTGACGACGGCGAGTTGCCTGACGCCTGGGCGCTGAGGGCGATGCCCCCGGCCGCGGCGACGCCGGCGGTTGCGCCGATGCCCATCACTACGGTCCTGCGCTTCACTGCCCTGTGCTTCACGGTTCGACTCCCTCGGTGTTTGGCTGCGGCTGCGAAGGTAGCGAGCATGCCGACAAAATTGCCAACAATCCGTGGGTATTCATGGGGGACGCACAGTTTCATGGCGGCCGCACAGCTTCTGACGGGGTTCGCGGGAGGTGTACGGCACTTCCGGGAACGCGCTATCTGACGTACCGTCAGATTCATGGATGCGATCTGGCTCACGGGCGCGGAATGGCTGGCCGTGCTGCGCATAGGACTCGGGCTGTGGTGGCTGGAAAGCTGGCGGCACAAGGACCGGAAGGCCTGGTTCGAGCGCGGGACCGGGATCGCGTGGGCGGCGGGCATCGCGGCGAAGCACCGCTGGAACGCCGTACGGTCGGGCTTCGAGGTCATGGTGGCGCCGCGCCCGCGGACGATGGCGTACGTCGTGGTGTACGCGGAGTTGGCGGTCGGGCTGGGGCTGGTCGTCGGGTTCCTGAGCCCGGTCGCGCTGGTCGGAGGGCTGCTGCTGAATGTCCTCTACTTCACGCTCATGATCCACGACGTGGCCGAGCAGGGGCAGAACTCGATGATGGCGCTGATGTCGGTGGTCGCGCTGTTCGGGATGTCGTGGCAGACGTGGTCGTTGGACAGCGCGCTGGGGCTGTTCTGATGGGTGGCCGTGGTGCGAGCGGTCCTGAAGTGGCCGGCCGTGAGGTGAGCGGTCCTCGGTTCGACGTACCGGAGGCCGACGCCTTCACTCGGACCTACTGGGACGCGGCCGCCGAGGGCAGGCTGCTGATCCGCCGCTGCGGGGCGTGCGGGCGGGCCCACCACTACCCGCGCGAGTTCTGCCCGCACTGCTGGAGCGAGGACGTGCAGTGGGAGCGGGCGAGCGGCCGGGCGGTGCTCTACACCTGGTCCGTCGTCCACCGGAACGACCTGCCGCCCTTCGGCGAGCGGACGCCCTACGTGGCCGCGGTCGTCGATCTGGCGGAAGGGCCGCGGATGATGACGGAGGTGGTGGGGTGCGGGGCGGGTGAGCTGCGGGCGGGTGCCGAGCTGGAGGTGGCGTTCCGGGAAGGGACGCCGGTATTCCGGCCGCGCGACTGAGGCGTACGCGTTTGAATGGGCTGATGAGCTCTGTGGACGCACAGCACACCGACCCGGCTTCACCATCCCCTTCTTCATCCTTCTCCCTTCCTGATCTGTACGGTCACGGCATCCGCCTGCGCCTGTGGGACGCGGACTCGGACGCCGATGTCGAGGCCTGGTTGCGCGGGCTCACGGACCCGGAGTTCCGGCGCTGGAACACACCGCTCAAGCAGGTCGACGACCTCGCCGACGCCCGCGAGTCGCTGCGGGCCAAGGCGCTGGCCTCGACCGACGGTTCGGCGGCGTCGTACTGCGTGACCGACGCCGCGAGCGGTGCGGTGCTGGGGCACATCGGTGTCAACATGATCGACCTCGTCCTGAGCGTCGCCCGTGTCGGGTACTGGGTGCTGCCCGAGGCGCGCGGGCAAGGGGTCGCCGTCCGCGCCCTGGCCTTGGCCTCCCGCTGGGCGCTGACCGACCTGGGGATACACAGGCTGGAGCTCGGTCATGCCCTCGGCCATGAGGCCTCGTGCCGTATCGCCGAGCGGTGCGGGTTCCGTTACGAGGGGACCTTGCGGGGCGCGATGTGGGAGGCGGGGAGGCAGGACGCGTTCCGGGACGTGCATCTGCACGGGCGGATCGCCACGGACCCGGAGCCGCAGCTCCCGTAATTCGCGCGCGCCGGGCTCGGGCCGTGCGGAATCATGAAGCATGCGCCCCGAAGACTGGCACTTCATCGACGACCTGGACGCCTTCCTCGCGCGCGCCGGGGATTTCCTCCGCTCCCGCCCCGCCCTGCACACCGTCCCGCTGACGGTGACCGAAGGGCTGCGGACGCGTGGATTGGGCTATTACGGCTCCGAGGCGCCCTACTTCGGCGTGCTGGAGTCGGCGGGAACGATCCGCGCCGCCTACCTCCGCACCCCTCCCTACCCCGTGAACGTCACGCCCCTCGCCCCCGAGGAGGCCGACTCCCTCGCCGCCCACCTGGCCGGTCTGGGCCGCCCGGTCCCCGGAGTCATCGGCGAGCGCTCCACCATCGATGCCGTGGCCCGCTCCTGGGAGGAGCACACCGGCGCGACGGCGACGCTGAGCCAGCGGCAACGGCTGTACCGGCTCGGCACGCTGACGGTCCCGCAGCCGGTGCCGCAGGGGCAGCCGAGGGTCGCCGGAGAGGCGGACCGGGAGCAACTGGTGCGGTGGTACGGCGAGTTCATGGAGGCCATCGGCGAGAGCGGCGCGGAGCGTGCGGAGGGGTGGGCCGACTCGCGTATCTCCTACGGCGGGACGACGTTCTGGGAGGACGCCGACGGGACCCCCGTGGCCATGGCGGGGGTGACACCGATGGTTGCCGGGCAGATCCGGGTCGCCCCCGTCTACACCCCGGCCCACCTGCGCGGCCGCGGATACGCCGGGGCGGTCACGGCCGAGGTCAGCCGGGCGGCACTCGCGGCGGGCGCGGCCGAGGTGCTGCTGTTCACGGACCTCGCCAACCCGACCAGCAACGCCCTGTACCAGCGGATCGGGTATCGGGCGGTGGCGGACTTCGGGGTGTACGACTTCACGGCATGAGGGTGGCCGCGAGCCTCATGGCCACAGCAGCTCCTTGGCCCAACCCCCCTCCTCCCGGCGGTAGTTCAGCCGTACATGCCGTCTGCGCTCGTCCCCCTGGAAGAACTCCACCTCGTCCGGTCGGAGGCGGTACAGGGTCCAGGACGGCACCGGAGCGTCGGGCTCCTTCTGGGCCCGTTCCCAGGCGGCCTTGGACTCCCGGGCCAACTCCTCCACAGAGCCCAGCATTTCACTCTGACGTCCGGTGAGGGCAGCGGCGAGGGCGCCGGTCGAGCGGGCGTGCAGGTCGCCCTGCGACTCCTGGGCCGGCGCGGCGGTGACCGGCCCGCGTACCCGGACCTGGCGGCCCAGCACCGGCCAGTAGAAGGCGAGGGCCGCGTAAGGCCGTGCCGCCAGCTGCCCGCCCTTGCGGCTCGTGGCGTGCGTCGCGAAGGCCCAGCCGTCGGCGTCCGCGCCGTGCAGCATCACGATCCGTACGTCTGGGTGCCCATCGGCATCCGAGGTGGCCAGGGACATCGTGTGCGGTTCCCGCTGGCCCGCCGCCACCGCCTCCGCAAACCACGTCGTGAAGAGGGGCAGCGGTTCGGCTGGGGCGGCCGTCGGGTCGAAGGGGCGTAGTTCCGTGACCTCCGGATCCCACACCCGCAGTGACCTCAGCAGCTCGTGAAGATCTGTTCCCATGCGTCGAGTATCGGCCGCCGGTCGCCGGACCGCCCGCCCTGGCCGGCCGCTGCTTTGCCCCGCCCAGGCCGGTGAACCTACGTATTCGATTGCGTAGTTCCACCGGCGCCTCCGGAAGGCAGCGTTGGGAGACTCGCCTCATGAGCTTCCTGACGGGGCCGTGGTGTCAGGCCGGGGAGCTTGCTGCCTCTCTACCGGGCAACCGTCGCCAGTGGTCCGACGGGTAGCGAACGCTGTCTGGTCAATAGAGCCAAGCTGAACATTGGAGAGTCATCCGTTGGTTTCCAAGATTCGTGTCCTTCTGGGCATGCTCGTGCTCCTGGCGCTGGCCATCGGCGCCATCGCCCTGCTCGCGGCCATGAAAGCCGGTGCCGTCTGGTTCACGATCGTTCCTCTCGGCATCCTCTTTGGCGGCGCGTCCTTTGGCCGGTCGTTCGGATGGTTCGACAAGAAGGCCGGTAACTGACCTGGCGGCTCGCAGGGACAATCCCGAGAAGCGCCCAGAAGAAGCCGTTCCAGGCGCGGCGTGTGCGCCTCAGTACAGCCACACGCCGAAGCCGGTGATCGCAAGGCCCGCAATCGTGAAGCACCCCGTCGTGCCGAGGAGCACACGCCACTGGCCTCGGTGACGTGGCTCCTCGGCGCTGCGCCACGTGGTGATGGCCGCGAGCACTCCCGCGAGGACGATCACGCACCCCGCGAGCACGACGAGCGCTGCGAAGAAGGAGACCCAGCCCGGGTCGTAGTTCGGGTTGTTGTGCGCGACCCCCGCAAGGATCATGTCGCCGAGCCCATCGTGCACGGTCACCACAGACCGAAGCCCCAGCCGGCGATGGCAAGCCCGATCACGAGGATCACCGGCCCGAGAACGTAGTTGCCCACCTTCTTCTGATCGCTGACGTTCCAGAGAGCAAAGGTCAGGGTGGCGCCGATGACGACGATCAGGCACCCGGCAACCCCGAGGAGCGCCCAGAAGAAGCCGGTCCAGGTGGCGGGGTGGTTCGGGTTGGGGGTCCACGTGGCCGCAAGTCTCACGTCGCCGACCACTCTCACTCGCCCTTGGCCGGGACCTGGACGCCCGGCTCAATGGGCCCAGTCGTCCAACGTCCCGCGGTCACCAGAGCCAGACGCCGAGGGCGGCGACGGCGAGGCCGATCGTGATGGTCACCGGCCCGATCGCGTAACCGGCCCACTTCCTTGGACCTACCAAGCCCCGCATGCCGACGGACATGGCCCCACCGAAAAGGACGATCACGCACCCCGCGAGCACGACGAGCGCCGCGAAGAAGGAGACCCAGCCCGGGTCGTAGTTCGGGTTGTTGTGCGCGACCCCGGCAAGGATCATGCCCCCCACCTCACTGTGCACGGATCACTCGCCCGCCTTCTTGACGTCCTTGGCCAGGTTCTGGGCGTCCGACTCGATACCGGAGCCTGCCGCGTAGACCGCCGCGTTGAGGCCTGTGCCCGAGGAGTTCTTGTACGCGGCGTCGGTGAGCTTGCCCCTGTCGCTGAGGTTTTCGCCGCCGAGGCTGCCGTTCTCCTCCATGTGATGGAAGTGGGCGTCGTTCGCCGCGTTTCCGGTCGCTCCCGTCAGCGCGTTCGTCGCCACGTCCCAGCCGATCGTCGCGCCGTCCTGGTGGTTCCACACGTCGGCCGTGAGGCCCCCGCTGATGTTGCCCAGCGCGCCGTTGAACGCGTTGCCGACCCGGCCCTCGCCGCCGAGGACCTTGCCCACCGCGCCCGTCAGGTTGGCGCCCTCGGCCAGCGCCCCGCCGCCTGCGGTGAACGCGGCCGTTCCCAGGGCCTCCTTGCCGGCGGTGGAGAAGTCCTGGCCCACCGTGATCGGCTGCCCGGTGAGCGCCTGGTTGAGCATCTGGCTGCCCGAGTCCGCCACGAAGTTGGTGACGAAGCTCTCGGCGCCCTTCTTGAGGAACTTCGCGGCGAACTCGGCCACCTTCGCCAGCTTCGCCGCGCCTTCCTCGGTGAGCGCGCCGAACCGCTCCAGCAGCGCCGCCACCTTCTCGGCCGCTGAAGTGAACAGCTTCACCAGGTCGATGATCTTGGCGACCCGCGTGGCCACCGCCGTGTTCGCGACGAGGTCGGAGAGGAAACCGGTGAAGAAGGACAGCGCGGCGCCGGCGATCTCCATCTCGGCGATCTCGACGCAGATGTCGATGATCTCCTCGTTGATCTTGTCGATCTCGTCGGCGTACGCCCGCAGTCCGTCGGCCACCTGGTGGAAGTTGTGCGCGACGTCGTCGATGACGCGCTTCTGCTCCGCCCAGTGCTTCTCGAAGGCATCGCGTGCCTCACCGTGCCAGCCCTGTTTGTCGACGCCCTGGATCTGGATGTCGAGGGCATGCGCGACTTCCGTCAGCTCGTTGCCCATGGTGTCCCAGGCGTGGGCGATCGAGCGGAGCGTGTCGCCGTTGCCGCCCGGGAGTTCCACGCCACAGGCCTGGAGGATGTCCAGTACCTTGCCGTCGATCCAGCTGTTGATGCTCACGCCGGGCCTCCCGCCGGCCGGGTCGCGGCACGGAGGTGCTCCACGGCGGTCTGGTCGGAGGCCTTGTAGTTGGTGGCGTTGAGACGCAGCCGGTCGCCGTCGCCGGTGAGAACGCCGGGCAGCTGCCCGAGCGCCTTGAGGGTGCTGTTCAGCAGCGTCTGGTACTTCTGCGCCGCACCGTCGCAAGCGCCGAGCAGACCGAAGGCTTCGCCGATCTGGGACGCGGTCGCCGCGAAGCCGTCGATCGGCTTCGCCAGGTCCTTGGCTTCTCTGTCGAACTTCCCGGCAAGCTCGTTCAGTGTGTCGGGGTCGACACCGAACTGGCTCATTCTGCTCCCCCGTCGTCGAATGCATGAACAGACCAGCAGTACCGGAGCCATTGACTTGCCGGGAAGAACTGTTTGCTCGTTCAAAACGACTGTTTGCGGGATCAAGACGGGACGATGACGTGCCCTTGGCTGGATTCCTACGGGGCACAGCCAGGCCGCTTACCTGTCAGGTCATCGACCCCGCTGCCCCCACCTGCCAAGATCGTCTGCGTACGAGCCCGACCTCGACCGGAAGGACGCCAACTCCCCATGACCGCCTACGCCATAGCTCATCTGCAGGAAGCCGCCCCGCACCCGGAGATCGCCGAGTACATCGAGCGGGTCTCCGGCACCTTCGAGCCGTACGGCGGCCGTTTCCTGGTGCACGCCACACAGCACGAGGTGAAGGAGGGCAGCTGGCCCGGGCATGTCGTGGTGATCGGTTTTCCCGGTATCACAGAGGCGCGGACCTGGTGGGACTCGCCCGAGTACCAGGAGATCGCACCGCTGCGCTCGCGGCACATCGACGGCGACATCATCCTGGTCGACGGCGTTCCCGGGGACTACGACCCTGCCTCCACCGCGCGTGCGATGCGGGAGACGCTGCCTGCCGAGTAGCCCTCGCAGCCGGCTGATCACCTGCCCAGCACCACCGTCCCGGCGGAGCAGAACCAGCCCCCGGTGCCGGAGGCCACGCCCAGGCGCGGCAACTCCCCGTCCGGTGCGCGGACTTGCCGCGCCCCCGCCTCTCCCCGCAGCTGCCGTACCGCCTCCACCAGCAGGAACAGCCCCCGCATCCCGGGGTGTTGGGCCGACAGTCCACCCCCGTCCGTGTTCACCGGCAGCTCCCCGCCCTCGACCCTCAACCGCCCCTTCTCCACGAACGCCCCACCCTCCCCCTTCCCGCAGAACCCGAGATCCTCGAGCGTCACCAGCGTCATGTAGGTGAACGCGTCATAGATCTGCGCGAAGTCCATCTCCTCCGCCCGCACCCCCGCCCGTTCGAACGCCAGCCGCCCGCTCACCGCCGCCGGCGACACCGTGAAGTCGGGCCACTCGGACATCGCGGCGTGCGAGACGTGCTCCCCGGTGCCGAGCACCCAGACCGGAGCCGTACGGCAGTCCCGTACGTACTCCTCGGCGGCCAGCAGCACCGCCGCCCCGCCGTCGGAACGCAGGCAGCAGTGCAGCTTCGTGAAGGGGTCCGCGATCATCGGGCCGGAGAGGACCTCGTCCAGGGTGATCGGGGTGTGGAACATCGCGTCCGGGTTCAGCGCGGCGTTCGCCCTCGCCTGCACGGCGACGGACGCCAACTGCTCGATCGTCGTGCCGTGTTCGATCATGTGGCGGCGGGCCGCCATCGCGTATTTGGCGATCAGCGTGTGGCCGTAGGGGACTTCGAACTGCAGTGGGCCGCGAGCGCCGAAGGAGAGGTTGCCGGTGCGGCGGCCCGCCTTGATGTCCGCGCGGGCCGTCGAGCCGTAGGCCAGCAGGACGGCGTTCGCGTGACCCGCCGCTATCGCGTCCGCCGCGTGGGCCGCCATCACCTCCCAGGTCGAGCCTCCGACCGACGTCGAGTCCACCCACGTGGGGCGCAGGCCCAGATACTCGGCCACCTCTACGGGGGCGAGGGTGCCCAGGCCGGCGGAGGCGAAGCCGTCCACCACCTCACGGCCCAGTCCCGCGTCGGCCAGCGCACGGCGGGCCGCCTGCGCGTGCAGGGTGTACGGGGTCGCGTCGTCCACGCGGCCGCAGTCGGAGAGGGCCACGCCCACCACGGCCACCTTGCGGGTCCCGCCAGTCATGAGAGGTCTCCTCCCCCTGTGCATCTCGCTCCGACCCTCCTAATATGACGGACCGTCAGATCTGGAGGGAAGGGGTAGCCATGGACGCCGGCTTCACGGCCGAGCAGGACGGGATCCGCCGCACCCTGCGCGAACTGCTCCGCAAGCGCTGCGGCCCCGAGGAGCTGCGCGCCGCCCTCGACACCCCCGCCGGACACGACCCGGCCCTGTGGACCGCCCTCGCCGACCAGCTCGGCCTGCCTGGACTCGCCCTCCCGGAGGCGTACGGCGGTATCGGCTGCACCGTGACCGAACTCGCCCTGGCGGCAGAGGAGTCGGGCAGGACCCTTGCCCCCTCACCTCTCCTCGCGACCTGTGTGCTCGCCGCACCCCTGATCCTCGCCCTCGGCACCGACACCCAGCGCGCCGCCCTGCTGCCCCGTATCGCCGACGGCACCCTCACCGCAGCCCTCGCCGTGCCGGGTGCTGCCCTCGCCACCGCCCTCGCCCTCACCGGTGCGGGCGACGGCGACTGGGCGGGCGGGGGGCGTGCGGGGGGCGTCCAGGCCGGGCGGGCGGGCGACGGCTGGCGGCTGTACGGGCAGGTCGACCAGGTGCTGGACGGCCACAGCGCGCAGCTCCTGGTGGTCGCCGCCCACACCGGCGGCTTCGCCCGCTCGCGCACCCTCCTCTTCCTCGTGCCGGGGGATGCGGCCGGGCTCGTACGCGTACGGCAGACCGCACTTGATGCGACCCGGCCGCAGGCGCGTGTCCAACTGCGAGATGTGGAAGCCGAGTTGCTGGGTACGGAAGACGGGACTGACGTTCTCGGCGCCCTCTCCGCCGTGGGTGACTCGGCCGCCGCCGTACTCGCCTGCGAAGCCGTCGGGGCAGCCGACCGCGCACTGGAACGCACCGTCGAATACGTCAAGCAGCGCGAGCAGTTCGGGCGGGCGATCGGGTCCTTCCAGGCTGTGAAGCACCGGCTGGCCGACGTGTACGTCCAGGTCCAGGCGGCGCGCTCGGCTGCCTACTACGCCGCCTGGGCCACCGCCCACGGCGAGAAGGTGGGCGGGCTCGCCCTCGCGCAGGCCCTGGAGGCGCTGCGCGGTGCCGCCGCCGAAGGGATCCAGTTGCACGGCGGCATCGGTTTCACCTGGGAGCACGAGGCGCATCTGTACTTCAAGCGCGCCGCGGGCGACGAGCTGCTGTTCGGGCCGGTACACCGGCTGCGGGCGCACGCCGCCGAGGCGGCGCACCTATTTGAACAGGGCCTGGGGGTGGCGGTGTGATCGGCGAACGGCTGGTGCAGAAGGTGTCGTCGACGAGGGGCTTCGCCAAGGTGGCGCCGCACGTCGTGCCGAAGCTCGACAAGGCCGTACATCGGCTGACGCGCGGAAAATACCTGCTCAGTGCCCAGATGCTGCCCGGGGTGATCCTCACGTCCACGGGTGCGAGGAGCGGCCTCCCGCGTCGTACGCCCCTCGCCTGTATGCCGGAGGAGGGCGGCTGGCTTCTCATCGGCTCCAACTTCGGCCGCACCGACCACCCTGCCTGGACCCACAACCTGCTCGCCCATCCCGACGCCGAGATCAGCTGGAAGGGCCGGGACATACCGGTCACGGCCCGGCTGCTGGAGGGGGAGGAGAGGGCGGCGGCCTGGAAGGCGCTGTTGGCCTTCTGGCCGCCGTATGCGACGTATCAGGCTCGGGTGGAGCGGGAGATACGGGTGTTCAGGGTTGTGTGGAGGTAAGTCGGCCTCAGTGGTTCGAGACCTGGAAGCAGGCCACGTCGTACTGCGAGACGGACTTGGGGTTCTTGGAGTTCTGGGGCTGCTCACCGGCGTACTTGGTGCCGGAGACGCCGGTGGGGTTGAAAGCGGAGCCGGGGGCGGTCGAGGCATGCCCGGGGCGAGTGGAGGTGCTTGGGTCCTCGCATGACGCGCCGGGCTGGCCGTTGGGCGGTGGGGTCTGATCGGCGAATGCAATCCCTGCGGCTCCGGTCATGAGGGCCACCGAAGCCACAGCAACCGCCGCACGCTTCAGGATGTTCATGATCGCCTCTCCTTTCGCGAGGCATACGGGCATCTATCTCCCCATACATACGTAAACCGGGCGTCCAACGTTCACAGCGTCGCCAACCGCTGCACCAGCAAAAACGCCCCGATCCCCAACATCGCCGCCCCCGACGTCCGCGCCACCGCACGCGCCGCGGACGGTCGGGTGCCCAGGACCGCCCGGGCGCCGAGGCCGACCGTGAGGTAGACCGCGGCGCAGCACGCCATGTGGAGCAGGCCGAGGGTGGCGGTCTGGACGGGGACGGGCAGGTTGCCCTGGGTGGTCAGGAACTGGGGCAGGACCGACAGATACAGCAGCAGGCCCTTGGGGTTCAGGCCGCTGATCGTCGCGCCGCGCAGGAAGACGCGGGTGCGGGAGGCCTCGGCGGGTTCGCCCGTAGCGCCGGGGGTGCCCGGTCGCCGCAGCACCCCCCACCCCAGCCACACCAGATACCCGGCTCCCGCCACCGTCAGCGCCGTCAGCAGCCGTGGCTCGCCCGCCACCAGTACCGCGAGTCCCGCCACCGCCAGCACCGTGTGCAGCGCATACCCGGCGACCAGACCGCCCACCGCCCACCCCACGGAACGGCCGCGCAGACCGGCCGATATCGCGTACGCCCAGTCGGCACCCGGCACGCACACCAGCAGAAGATCGAGGGCGAGGAAGGAAAGCAGCAGTCCGTTGTCCACGAGAGCGACATTAGGCGCGATTGGCTCGAAAGTGTTCCCGGATTTTGCTCGACATCAGCACATCCATGGAAGGATCTACCCCATGGACGACGTGGATCGCAAAATCCTTGCCGAGCTGCAGCAGGACGGGCGGCTGACCGTGACCGAGCTGGCCGGGCGGGTGCGGCTGAGTGTCTCGCCGTGTCATCGGCGGCTGCGGGAGCTGGAGCGGTCGGGGGCGATCAGTGGGTACCGGGCGGTGGTGGACCCGGCCGCTGTGGGGCTGACCTTCGAGGCGTTGGTCTTCGTGTCCATGCGGCAGGAGGACCGGGACACGGTCGCCGGGTTCGAGCGGGCGATCGCGGAGATTCCGCATGTGCTGGACGCGCAGCGGCTGTTCGGGGAACCCGACTATCTGCTGCGGGTGGCCACCGCCGACCTCGCTGCCTTCCAGCGGCTGTACGACGAGCGGCTGGCGACACTGCCGGGAGTGCAGCGCCTGACGTCGACGCTGGTGATGAAGCACGTGGTGCGGGACCGTCCGCTGCCTGCACAGACGCCCGCGTAGAGGCCCGAACAGCGCGGCAGGCGGCGGCTCACCGTCGGGTGAACCACCGCCTGCCAGACAGGACTTGGGCCTGGAGAAAAGAGAGATCTGCGAAGAGATCTATTTCGTCGGCTTCTTGCCGGTCACGCCCAGATGCACCAACAGCGCCAGATTCGGCTTGAGTTCAGCCTGTTTGACGCCCCAGGTCTGGAATCCCTTCTGGTGCGAGGCGACGGCCGCGAGCATCGCGACCAGTGAACCGGCGACCGCCGCCGGGTTCACGTCCTTGTCGACCCTTCCCTTGGACTGCAGTTCGGTGATCGAGTCGGTGAGGGAGTTGTTCACCGAGTTCAGGATCTTCATACGGATCTTGTAGAACCGTTTGTCGCCCTCGGCCGCACCGAGGTCGACGACGCGCAGGATCGCGTCGTTCTTGCGCCAGAACTCGAGGAAACCGTCCACGAGTTCCTGCGCGGTCTGCCAGCCGGCCTTGCCGACCCAGGAGCGGTCCTCCAGAAGGGCGGTCAACTGACCGCCCTCGGTGGCCATTTGCTCGGCGATTTCCAGGACGGCGCCCTCGACGTCCGGGAAGTACTGGTAGAAGGTCGCGGGCGAAGTCCCCGCTTTCCGGGCGACATCGATGACTTTGACGTCCCGGTAAGGGGAGGAGCTGAGCATCTCGCTGAGGCAGTCGAGCAGCTTCTGCCGGGTCGCCTGCCCACGCCGGCCGGCCACGCGGCCGTCGACGGTACGCACTTGTCCTGTCATGTCGTCAGCTTACCGAGGGGTGATGGGAGCGCGATTCGGCCGACTGCAAATGGGGTGCACGAGAGGGCGGAGGCAGGTGTGCCTGGTCCTGCGGGGTGCGTGAGTCGCCGTTAGTTTGGCGGTATGGCCGAAAACAGGGCATCCGCGTACGGAGAGGGCGTCCCGTGCTGGGTGGACGCGCAGCTTCCCGATGTGGAGGCGGGCAAGCGGTTCTACGGCGAGCTCTTCGGGTGGACCTTCGATGACCGGCCGGAGGTGGCCGGCGGCATCGTGTGGGCCCGACAGGAGGGGGAGCCGGTCGCCGCGGTCGCGCGCAAGACGGACGGGCGGCTGCCCACCGTGTGGACCGTGTACTTCGCGACGCCGGACGCCGAGGCGCTGGCCGACCGGATCTGGGCGGCCGGCGGGCAGGTCGTCACGGCGCCCACGCCGGTCGCCGAGCTGGGCACGGCCGCGCTGGTCACCGACCCCGAGGGTGCCGTCTTCGGCCTCTGGGAGCCGGGCAGCCACCCCGGCTTCGGCAGGCGGCACGAGCCCGGCACCTTCGCCTGGGCCGAGCTGTACGCCCGGGACGTGGAGGTCGCCAACACCTTCTACGGTGATCTCTTCCACGACGCCCTGTTCGGGCCGGACGCCAGGCCCGACTTCGGAAGGGCGGCCGTCTCGGAGGTCTTCCCGGCCGAGATGCCGCCCCACTTCCTGGTCCACTTCGGCGTCGAGGACTGTGACGCAGCACTCGGGACGGTGAGCCGTCTCGGAGGTCGGATCTGGGCGCCAGTATTCGAGACGTCGTACGGAAGGGTGGCCGTCGTCACCGACAATCAGGGGGCGTCGTTCGCGGTGCTGGAGCGATCGCCGGAGCAATCCATGGAACGACCGATGGAACGACCGCAGCAGAGCGACTGAAAACTGCTGAAATAGACCGACTGAAACAGACCGCGCGGTGAAACGTACCGTTTTGGGGTGAGGCATCCCGACTCGGTCCCGGGTTCGCAACCAGTGCCCGGGACAGGAAGAATCAGGGTGCGTGCCGCCATGGCGGTGCGGTGGTGAGACGCTGCACGGGGTCGCGCACAGATGTGGCCGGCGCGGCCGTACGGGGAGGTGGCAGGCAAGTGGTGGATCAGCTGACACAGCACGATCCGCGGCGTATCGGTCCGTTCGAGGTGCTGGGGCGGCTCGGTGCCGGCGGCATGGGACTGGTCTATCTCGCGCGCTCGGCGTCCGGCCGGCGTGTGGCGATCAAGACGGTCCGTACGGAGCTCGCCGAGGACCAGCTGTTCCGCGTCCGCTTCTCGCGCGAGGTCGAGGCCGCCCGGGCGGTCTCCGGCTTCTACACGGCGGCCGTGGTCGACGCCGACGCACGCGCCGCCGTGCCGTGGCTGGCCACCGCGTACGTGCCCGCGCCCTCCCTCGAAGAGATAGTGAACGAGTGCGGGCCGCTCCCGGCCCAGGCGGTGCGCTGGCTCGCGGCGGGTGTGGCCGAGGCGCTGCAGTCGATCCACGGCGCCGGTCTGGTGCACCGGGACCTGAAGCCTTCGAACGTCCTCGTCGTCGAGGACGGTCCCCGGGTGATCGACTTCGGCATCGCCTCCGGTGTCTCGAACACGCGTTTGACGATGACGAACGTCGCGGTGGGTACGCCCGCCTATATGTCGCCGGAGCAGGCGAAGGACTCGCGGTCCGTGACCGGCGCGAGTGACGTGTTCTCGCTCGGCTCGATGCTCGTCTTCGCCGCCACCGGGCATCCGCCCTTCCACGGCGCCAACCCCGTCGAGACGGTCTTCATGCTGCTGCGGGAGGGCCCGGATCTGGAGGGTCTCCCGGAGGAGCTGCGCCCGCTGATCGAGTCCCTCATGCAGATGGAGGCCACGGCCAGGCCCAACCCGGCCGACCTCCAGGCCCAGCTGGCCCCCCATCTCTTCGGCTCCGGCTCCGACGACAGCGGTACGGCCTCCGCCTGGCTGCCCGAGCGGGCGGTGAGCCTGATCGAGTCGCGCCGTAACGGCCGTCCGGCGGGGAAGCCGGGCCAGGGCGGCGGCCGCAGCGGCGGCGGCGCACGACCCGCCCCCGTGCCACCCCCGCCCTCGCACGACCCCGTCGTACCGGCGTCCCCCGTGTCCGTAGGCGCCCCCGACACCGGTCCCGTCCGGCTGGCCGGCGCCCAGGTGCCCATCGGGCCCGGGCCGCGGGTCTCCGACGTCCGCGCCGCCGCCGTGAAGGCGCCTCCTCCGGAGGCCGCCCTGGCCGCCTCCTGGTCCAAGCCGCGCCCCGGAGTCAACGGCGCGGATCCTGCCGTAGGCCCTGTCGTCCCCGCGTCGCCGCCCGCGCCGCCGGAGACCGCGGCAGGCTGGCGCCCCTGGCGTTTCCGCATGTCGAACGATGTGTGGGGCACCCCGTCGGTCTCCGGCGACCTCGTCTACGTCACCTCCTTCGAGGTGCACGCCCTGGACGTGGCCACCGGCCGCAGGCGGTTCAAGACGCGGGATGTGGCCTGGTCGATGGCGGTCGCCGACGGCCGTATCCACGCCTCCGACGGGCCGACGCTGTTCGCGCTGGACTGCCGTGAGGGCGCCGACCTGTGGCGGCTGTCCACGGACGCCTGGGTGTACTCCCTCAAGGCCGACCGGGGCACGGTCGTCACCGGCACGCGCGGCGGCAGCGTCCAGGCCTGGGAGGCGTCGAACGGCCAGAAGCTGTGGGAACTCACCGGGGCGCAGACCGACTTCGAGTCGCCGGAGGCCGGGCCCGCCGTCCACGAGGGCACGGTCTACGTCTGGCAGGACGCCCGGCTGCGCGCCCTGGACGCCCGCACCGGCAAGGAGCGCTGGTCCTACCCGATCGGCGACGCGGCCTCCTGCGGCGGCGTGCCGGTACGGGTGACGCACGCTCCGGACGGATACGCGTACGTCTCCGCCGGCACCCGGGTCCTGGCGATCGACGTGGCGAGCGGCCGTGTGAAATGGCACTTCGAGGCCCCCGCGGTCTTCCTCTGCCCGCCCACCTTCGCACCCGGCCCCGCGGTCACCGGCGGCGGCATCTACCTGGTCGACTACCTCGGCACGGTGTACGCCCTCGACGCCACCGACGGCCGCGACCGCTGGCGCATCGCCACCGAGTCCCGGGCGTCGATCGACCCCGTTCTGGTGGCGGCCGGGCACGTCCACGTCGGCAGCGGCAAGGGGCTGTACACCCTGGACGCGGTCACCGGCACACCCAAGTGGCGCTTCCAGGCGGGCGGCGACATCGTGGGCGCCCCCGCGGTGGCGGAGGGCCGCATCCACTTCGGCTCCACGGACCACCTGCTCTACACGCTGAAGGCCGACGACGGCCGGCTGCGCTGGAAACTCGCGACCGGCGGCGAGATCACCGGCTCCCCGGTCGTGAAGGACGGCGTCGTGTACGCGTGCAGCAAGGACCGCTGCGTGTACGCGCTGGACGCGGAGAAGGGGACGGGGACCGCCCGGCCCGCATGAGTTGCTGGCGACGGCCGTCGTACCGATGTCACGGAAGGGTGTGGCCGGCGGCCGTCCACCTAGACGCTACGCCGGGTGCGCGGCGGTCGCCACGCGGTGACATGGCCGTGACAGCGGTTCGCTAGAGTGACCGTGTGAACACACGGGGGCGCACACTCAAGTACACGGCCGTCATCGGGTTCGTGATCCTGTCGCTGACCGGCTTCTCGGGACGGCACCACGGCATCGGCAAGCACCACCACAGCAGCGGCGGGTGCAGCAGTTCCTCGCAGGACCACGACACGTCGTCGCACACGACGACCACGACCGGGGGCAGCGGATCGTACTCGTCGCCGTCCACGGCCGCTGCGCTGTCGCCCGCCATGGCGGTCCTGCTGAAGTGCGCGACCGTGAAGCAGCCGTACGCGACCGTCGAGGTCAGCAACCCGAACGACACCGCGGGCACCTTCGAGGTCACCGTCACCTTCCGGGACGCCAAGGGCGCAGCCGCCGGCACCCGGGTCGACATCGCGGACGTACCCGCGAACGGGACGGCGACCGTGAGGGTGAACGTGGGCGGCAGCAACGCCCTCGTCACCCGCATCAAGCACTGCGAGGTGCAGGACCAGGCACCGGCCGCGAGCTGACGTCCTACCGCGTACGGAACTCCCTCCGCCGCTCGGCGAACAGCTCCGCCTGCCGCTCGCCCGGGAGGTTCCCGAGCGAGACCAGGTGGGCCGCCTGCGCGAACCCCGGGGCGACGGCGCTCTCCCTCGCCGCCCACAGCGCCCGCACGGTCCCCTGGACGCCCTCCACCGGATACCCGGCGATCACGGTGGCGCACTCCGTTGCGGCTGCCAACGCCCCGCCGGGCTCGGTGAGTTCGGAGACGAGCCCGATGTCGAAGGCCCGTTGCGCGGAGATCCGCTCCGCCGTCCCCATCAGCATCATCCGTGCGACCTCGCCGTACGGCATGCGCTGCGCCATGAGCACGGACTCGTAGGCGCTGACCATGCCGTACGTGGTGTGCGGGTCGAAGAAGGCGGCTGTGGTGTCGGCGACGACGAAGTCCGACTCGCCGAGGAGATAGAAGGCACCCCCGCAGGCCATTCCCCGTACGGCGGCGATGACCGGCTTCCACAGGTCGTTCGCCTTGGGCCCGACATGGAGGAGGGGATCGTCGGCCATGTAGGGGGAGTTGGGCTGCGGGACGACGGCGGTGCGGTCGAGGCCCGTACAGAAGGCGCGCTCACCGGCGCCGGTGAGGACGACGGCTCGTACGGAGTCGTCGAACCGCAACTCCCGCCAGGTCTCCTGCAGTTCGTCCCGCATGTTCAGGTCGACGGCGTTGAGCCGCTCGGGCCGGTCGAGGGTGACGACCGCGACGCCGGTGTCCTTGTCGGTGGTGAGACGGACAGCAGAAGTAGTCATGAGCGCTCCAGAACCCACTGCGGAAGGCCCTCGCCGCTGAACACCACCTGCACCTTGGCCCCGATCCGGATGCGCTCCGCCGGCACCGAGTCGAGCCGCGCACCGGGCTCGGCGACGAGGTTGCCGACGAGACGGATGCGCGGGGCGTCGGTGAGCTCGACGACGACGACGTTGTACGGGGCCTGGTCCGCGTAGTCGGGCAGGAGCGGCGGGTGGGGCACGACGTACGACCAGATGCGACCGTGACCGGCGACCTGCCGCCATTCGCTCGCGAAGGACTGGCAGTGCGGGCAGCAGGGCCGGGGCGGGAAGCGGAGTTCGCCGCAGTCGGCGCAGGCCTGGACGCGGAGTTCGCCCTGGCGGGCGTAGCCCCAGAAGGGGGCGCCGTCGGAGTCGATGACGGGATCGAGCATGGTCAACTCCTCAGCAGAAGGGCGGAGGTGGGGACGCCTTCACCGGCGGTGACGAGGCAGGTGGCGGCGTCCGGGACCTGGGCGGTGCTGGTGCCGCGGAGCTGCCGTACGCCTTCGGTGATGAGATTGAACCCGTGGACGTAGGCCTCGCTCAGCCCGCCGCCACTGGTGTTGAGGGGCAGCCGCCCGCCGATCTCCAGGGCCCCCTGCTCGGTGAACGCTCCGCCCTCGCCGCGGCCGCAGAAGCCGTAGCCCTCCAGGGAGAGCGGTATGAGCGCGGTGAACGCGTCGTAGATCTGGGCCACGTCGACGTCCTGGGGCGTGAAGTCCGCGTGTTTCCACAGGTGCCGGGCGGCGGTCCAGGCGGGGCCGGTGAGCGGGTCGTCGTTCCAGTAGTTGACCATGCCGTGGTGCTGGGCGGGCAGGCCCTGGGCGGCGGAGTGGACGTAGACGGGCGCCCGTCTGCAGTCCCGGGCGCGCTCGCGGGAGACCACCACGCACGCCAACGCGCCATCTGTTTCCAGGCAGTTGTCGAAGAGGCAGAGCGGCTCGCTGATCCAGCGGGAGGTCATGTACATCTCGCGGGTCAGGGGCCGCTCGTACATCACGGCGGCGGGGTTCTGGTTGGCGCGGTTGCGGCAGGCGAGGGCGACGTTGAAGAGGTGGTCGCGGGTCGCGCCGTACTCGTGCATGTAGCGGCGCGTCAGCATGGCGATCTCGTCCGCGGGGCGGAGCAGACCGAAGGGGCGGGTCCACTGGGCGGGGGTGGGCAGTTGGACGGTGGTGTTCTTCCAGGGGCGGGGGCCGGAACCCCGTTTGCGTGAGCGCCAGGCGACGCCGACCGTGGCCTGACCGGAGGCTATGGCGGCCGCGAGGTGGGCGACCGTGGCGCACGAACCGCCGCCCCCGTACCCGATCCTGCTGAAGAACGTGAGGTCACCGAGGCCGACGGCCTTCGCCAGCTCCACCTCGTCGGTCTCCTCCATGGTGTACGAGGCGAGCGCGTCGACCTCGCCGGGCGCGATACCGGCGTCGTCGAGGGCGGC
The DNA here is from genome assembly GCF_000720765.1 of Streptomyces sp. NRRL S-646. Classification (GTDB taxonomy): domain Bacteria; phylum Actinomycetota; class Actinomycetes; order Streptomycetales; family Streptomycetaceae; genus Streptomyces. The sequence continues at coordinate 156,681 of NZ_JODC01000011.1, read as the reverse complement.
GAGGACGGCACGGCAGGCGAGGGTCCGTTCGTCCTCGTCGAGGCGTTTGGCGAAGGGGGTCCGTCCGATGCCGACGATCGCGGTGGCGTCCTTGATTCCGGCCATGGTGGGGACCTCCGCAGGGTGCCAGGACAGCTGACAGGGCGTCAGGCTACAGCTAATCTGACGGGTAGTCAGCTAGTAGGTCGTAGGGGGCTGTTGTGCGCGGTGACGTGGAGTGGGGCAGCATTCCGGGACTCGTCCGGTCGGCGGCCGAGCGGTACGCGGACACCGAGGCGGTGGTGGAGGGCCGTACCCGGATCTCGTACAGCGAACTGGGCGCCCGCGTCGAACGGTCGGCGGCGGCCTGTGTCGCGGCGGGCATCTCACCGGGCGACCGGGTCGCGATCTGGGCCCCGAACTCGCCGGCCTGGATCGTGGCGGCGCTGGGCGCGGTGTCGGCCGGGGCGGTGCTCGTGCCGATCAACACGCGCTTCAAGGGCGCGGAGGCGGCGGACGTGCTGCGCAGGAGCGGGGCACGGCTGCTGTTCGTGACGGGGGCGTTCCTGGGGACGTCGTACGTGGCCTCGCTGCGGCGGGCGGTCGACCGGGGGCCCGGGCTGCCGTACCTCGATCAGGTGGTGGTGCTGTCGGACGACGCGCCCGAGGACTTCCGCACGTGGAAGGACTTCCTCGCGGGCGGGGACGCGGTCGGGCCGGCCGAAGTGCGGGCGCGCTCGGCGGCGGTGGACGGTTCCTCGCCGTCGGACATCGTCTTCACGTCCGGTACGACGGGCCGCCCCAAGGGCGCGGTGATCACACATGCGCAGACGCTGCGGGCGTACGAGATCTGGTGCGACCTGGCGGGGTTGAGGCAGGGCGACCGCTACCTCATCGTGAACCCCTTCTTCCACACCTTCGGTTACAAGGCCGGAGTCCTGGCCTGTCTGATGCGCGGCGCGACGATGATTCCCCAGCCGGTGTTCAACACCGACACGGCCCTCGCGAACATCGCGTCGGAACGGGTGTCGGTACTGCCCGGCCCGCCGACCCTGCACCAGTCCCTGCTGGACCACCCCGCCCGCGACGCCCACGACCTCTCGGCGCTGCGGCTGGTGGTGACGGGCGCGGCAGTGGTGCCGCTGCAACTCGTGGAGCGGCTGCGCGGGGAACTGGGCGTGGAGACGGTCCTGACGGCGTACGGCCTCTCGGAGGCCAGCGGCATCGTGACGATGTGCCGGCGCGGCGACGACCCCACGGTGATCGCCTCGACGTCCGGCCGCGCGATACCGGGCACCCAGGTGCGGGTCGAGGCGCCGATCGGCGAGCCCGGCGAGGTCCTGGTCCGCGGCTTCAACGTCATGCGCGGCTACTACGAGGACGAGGCCGGCACGGCGGAGGTCCTGACGGAGGACGGCTGGCTGCGGACCGGCGACGTGGGCGTGCTCGACGGGGACGGGAACCTGCGGATCACCGACCGGATCAAGGACATGTTCATCGTCGGCGGCTTCAACGCCTACCCGGCGGAGATAGAGCAACTGCTGGGCCTGCACCCGGATGTGGCCGACGTCGCCGTGATCGGCGTACCGGATCCGCGGCTGGGCGAGGTCGGGAAGGCGTACGTGGTGCGCCGTCCGGACTCCTCGACGACCTCGGACGACCTGATCGCCTGGGCCCGGCGCGAGATGGCGAACTACAAGGTGCCGAGGTGGGTGGAGTTCGTGGCGGAACTGCCGCGGAACGCGAGCGGGAAGGTGGTCAAGGGGGAGCTGCGCAGATCCTGACATGCACCTCGGCCGCGGTGGCTCCCCCTCCGAGCCACCGCGGCCGTTCCCCGTCCGGAGGTGGTGCGGTCAGGCGGGCTCGTCCGTGACGTGGATGTTGTCCGTGGTCACCGTGCCGGTGTCCTTGGCCGTCGCGGTGAGCGGTTCGTCCGTGACGTGGATGTTGTCCGTGGTCACCGTGCCGGTGTCCTTGGCCGTCGCCTTCAGCGGCTCGTCCGTCACGTGGATGTTGTCGGTGCTGTTCTGGTCGCTCATCTCTCGATCTCCCCTGAAGTGGTGCGCTGGATGGCAAGATCCGCCCGGCAACTCCCCCGAGGACTGCCGGACGGATCCTGAGGCCGGTTCACCTTACGGCGCGGCCACGTGCCGTTCCGTCTGCCCCCCGACGCGACGGCCCGGCACAGAAGACAATGCCTGGCGGCGATAAACGAACGATGAACGCCGCTCAGGCGACCGCCTTCGGTGTCAGCAGCCCCCGTACCTCGTCCGCCTCCGGCGCGTCCAGCGCCTCGAAGATGTCCAGGGCCTCACGCCAGCACACCTGCGCCCGGTCGAGGTGGCCGATGCCGTTGAGGGCGCGCCCGAGGACCGTGAGGACGTTGCCCCGCCGCCATTCCCCGCCGATGCCGCGCAGCAGCGTCAGCGCCGTCTCGGCGTCCGCCGCCGCCTGGGCGGGGAGCCCGGCCGCGAGACCGAGCTCGGCCAGACGGAAGAGGGTCATCCCCTCCCACAGGCGCTGCCGGCTCTCCCGGAACACCAGCAGGGCCTGCTGCAGGCACTCGGTCGCCTCGCCCAGCCGCCCGCTGCTGGTGAGCGCGAGGCCCAGCGCGTAGCGGCCGTTGGCGCCCTTCAGGTCGTGCCCCATGCCGTCGTACATGGCGGTGCCCTGTTCGGCCAGGGCGACCGCGCTGTCCGTGCGGCCGGTGGCCAGATGCGTGCGCGACAGGTTGCACAGGGCGCTCGCCTCTCCCGAACGGTCCCCAACGGCCCGGAAGTTCTCCGCGGCGCGGGTGAAGTGCTGTTCGCTGTCCTCGTAGCGGCTCTGGTACATCGCGATCACGCCGAGGATGTTGGACGACCAGCAGCCGGCCAGCCGGTCGCGGGAGCCGAGGGCCAGTTCGTGGGCCTGGGCGGCTCCCTCGTCGGCGGAGTCGAAACGGCCGGTGAGGCTGTGGGCGTAGGCCAGGGTGATCAGTGCCCGGGCCTGGGCGCGCGGCTCCCGTGCCTCCTGCGCCACCTCCAGCAGACGTGCGGCGACCGCCTCGTACTCCCGGGAGTTGGCACCCGACTCCGCCAGGTCGACCGCCGCCCACAGCACGTCGACGGCCCTGCGGATGGTCCCGGGCCGTGCCGACTGGCGTACGCACGCCAGCAGGGAGACCGCCTCGGAGTAGAGCCAGTCCTGCGCCGCGTGCCGGTCCGAGAAGCTCAGCCCCGGGTGGGCGGCGTGCTCAAGGTGGTCCACCAGCCGGTCCCCGGGCCGTTCGATCAGATAGACCTCCGACGCCGTCGCCAGGTAGAAGTCCAGCAGCCGCGACATCGCGGCATCGCGCTCGCTGGGCGGCCACTCGTCCCGCTCGGCGCACGCACGCGCGTAGAGCCGCACCAGGTCGTGGTACCGGTAGCGGCCGGGAGCCGCCGACTCCAGCAGCGAGGTGTCGACCAGCGACTCCAGCAGGTCCTCCGTCTCCTCCAGGGGGAGGTCGAGGACCGCCGCGGCCGCCGCCAGCGACATGTCCGGCCCGTCCGCGAGGCCCAGCAGCCGGAACGCCCGTGCCTGGGCGGGCTCCAGCGCGCCGTAGCCCAGCTCGAAGGTCGCCTTGACCGCCAGGTCGCCGGCCTGCAGTTCGTCCAGGCGCCTGCGCTCGTCGGCGAGCTTCGCGGCCAGTACGGAAACCGTCCAGGTGCGTCGGGCCGCCAGCCGGGATGCCGCGATGCGGATCGCCAGCGGCAGGAAACCGCAGGCCGCCACCACGTCCAGGGCGGCCTCGCGCTCGCTCGCCACCCGCTCCTCGCCCACGATCTTCGTGAAGAGCGACAGCGCCTCGTCGGGGGACATCACGTCCAGGTCCACCAGATGGGCCCCGGCGAGGTCGACCATCCGCACCCGTGAGGTCACCAGCGCCGCACAGCCCTCCGTGCCGGGCAGCAGCGGGCGGACCTGCGCCGCGTCCCGTGCGTTGTCGAGCAGGACCAGGACCCGGCGGCCGTCCAGGACCGAGCGGTACAGCGCCGCCCGCTCCGCCAGGGAGTCCGGGATGGCCGAGTCGGCCGTGCCCAGGGCGCGCAGGAAGGAGCCGAGGACGGTCTCCGGCTCCGCCGACCGGGCGCCGGCGCCCTGGAGGTCGACGTACAGCTGCCCGTCCGGGAAGGCCGCCCGGGCCTGGTGGGCGACGTGCACCGCGAGGGTCGTCTTGCCGACGCCGCCGATGCCCGCCAGCGCCGACACCGCCATCACACGTCCCTCGGCCGAGGACAGCACCTCGCTGAGCTCTTGGACGAAGGCCGCCCGCCCGGTGAAGTCGGGGACGGTGGCGGGCAGTTGGGCGGGGCGGACCGGGGCGGCGGCCGGCTCGGCCTGCGGGGACGGCGGCTCCGCAAGACCCGGGTCCGCCCGCAGGATCCGCTGCTGCAGCTCCCGCAGCCCCGGCCGCGGGTCCACCCCCAGCTCGTCCGCCAGCAGGCGGCGGGTGTCCGCGTACACGGCCAGTGCCTCCGCCTGGCGGCCGCTGCGATACAGCGCCAGCATCAGCAGTTCGCGCAGGCGCTCGCGCAGCGGGTGGGCCGCGGTGAGGGCGGTCAGCTCCGACACCGCCTCCGCGTGGCAGCCCTGCTCCAGGTCCATGTCCAGGCGGGATTCGAGGAGTTGGAGCCGCCACTCCTCCAGGCGGACCCGCTGTGCCTCCGCGTACGGGCCGGGTACGCCGGCCAGCACCTCGCCGTCCCACAGTGCCAGGGCGCGGCCGAGCGCCTCACGGGCGTGGCACAGGTCCCCGGCGTTCCTCGCCTTCTCCGCCTCGGCCGCCAGGTCCTGTGCCACGGCCAGGTCGAGGGCGCCCTCGGCCAGCCCGCGCACCGCGTACCCGCCGGACTCGCTCACCAGGACCCCCGGGTCCAGCACCTTGCGCAGCCGGGAGGCGTACGTCCGCAGCGCGGCGAGGGCCTGCGAAGGCGGTTCCTCGCCCCACACGGCGTCGATCAGCTCGCCCGCGGTGGCCGTGCGGCCCTCGCGCAGCAGCAGGGCGGCGAGCAGGGCACGTTGCTGCGGGGAGCCGGTGCTCAGCTGCTCCGTTCCGCGTCGGGCTCGTACCGGACCGAGCACGCCGAAGCTCAGCGGGGCAGGCTCCGCAGAGGAGCCGGCCCGCCTCTGTTCCGGCACTCGCGGTACACCGTCCATCGCCGTCTCCCTAGACACAGTGGGCAACTACGTCAGTTTGCCTTGTTCATGGCGGATGCGTCAGCTGTGGAGAGCGCTCACACAGGCAGACGCGCGGGATATCACAAGGCCCTCACCTGCTCTTCGCACACCTCTTGGCACAGATACCGACAGACCCGAGCAACAAGAAGCCTCCAAGCACCCGCAACCACATAGCTGACGGACCGTCAGATCGGCGCTACCGTGACCGCCATGGAGACCACCAAGGACTTCCCGGACTTCCCGCTGATCATCTCCGTCGACGACCACACCGTGGAGCCCGCCGACGTCTGGCAGAGCCGCCTGCCGAAGAAGTACCTCGACACCGGCCCCCGCATAGTCCGCGCCCCGCTGAAGGAGATCTCCTTCCTCGGTGGCCGCTTCCGTCCCGTGATGGGCGCCCCCGGCGACGACGGACCCCTCGGCGACTGGTGGCTGTACGAGGGCCTCCAGCGTCCCCTCACCCGTCTCGACACCGCGGTCGGCTACAGCAGGGACGAGATCAAACTCGAGGTCATCACCTACGAGCAGATGCGACCGGGCTCGTACGACGTCCCGCAGCGCCTCGCCGACATGGACGTCAACCACGTCCAGTCCTCCGTCTGCTTCCCGAGCTTCCCGCGCTTCTGCGGCCAGACCTTCACCGAGGCGAAGGACCACGAGCTGGGCCTGCTCTGTGTCCAGGCCTACAACGACTGGATGGTGGAGGAGTGGTGCGGGCCGCAGGCCCAGGGCCGGCTCATACCCCTCACCCTCATCCCGCTCTGGGACGCCGAACTCGCGGCGGCGGAGGTCCGGCGCAACGCCGCCCGCGGGGTCCGCGCCGTCGCCTTCTCCGAGATACCCCCGCACCTCGGCCTCCCCTCCGTCCACTCCGACGACTGGGACCCCTTCCTCGCCGCGTGCGACGAGACGGGCACGGTCATCGCCATGCACATCGGCTCCAGCAGCCGTATGCCCTCGACGTCCAAGGACGCCCCGCCCGCCGTGGGTTCCACCATCACCTTCGCCAACTGCTGTTTCTCGATGGTCGACTGGCTGATGAGCGGCAAGTTCGAACGCTTCCCGAATCTCAGGATCATGTATGCGGAGGGCCAGATCGGCTGGATCCCGTACATCCTCGAACGCGCCGACGTCGTCTGGGAGGAGAACCGCGGCTGGGGCGGCGTCGCCGACAAGGTCCACCGCCCGCCGTCCGAACTCTTCGCCGAGCACGTGTACGGCTGCTTCTTCGACGACGCCTTCGGGCTGAAGAACCTCGATGCGATCGGCGTCGGCAACGTCCTCTACGAGACCGACTACCCCCACTCCGACTCCACCTGGCCGAAGTCCAGGCAGGTCGGCGAGGCGCAGATGGGCCACCTCGACCCGGCGGTGGTGGAGCGGATCGTGCGCGGGAACGCCGTCGAACTGCTGGGGCTCACCCCTGAGGGGCTCTGGCGGTGAGTGCCCTGACGTACGGGATGCAGCTGCCCGTCCAGTCCCAGAGCACCATCTACGCCGAGGGCTGGGAGGCCGGCGCCGGCCCCGAGGACCTGGTGGAGATCGCCCGTACCGCCGACCGCGCCGGCTTCGGCTACCTCGCGAGCTGCGACCACGTCGCGATCCCGCGCCGGCTGGCCCCCGCCATGAGCACGGTCTGGTACGACCCCGTCGCCACCCTCGGCTTCCTGGCGGGCGTGACCGAGCGGGTACGGCTGCTCAGCCACGTGGCCGTCGTGGGCCTACGGCATCCGCTGCTGACGGCCAAGCAGTACGCCACCCTCGACCATCTGGCGGGCGGCCGCCTGATCCTCGGCGTCGGCGCCGGGCATGTGCGGGAGGAGTTCGAGGTGCTCGGCGTCGAATTCGACCGGCGCGGGGCCGTCCTCGACGAGTCGATCGACGCGCTGCGTGCCGCCCTCGGCCCGGACGAGTTCCCCGAACACCACGGCAAGCTCTACGACTTCGAGGGGCTGGGGCAGCAGCCGCGGCCGGCCCAGGAGTGCGTGCCGGTGTGGGTCGGTGGATCGTCCCCGGCAGCCGTGCGCCGCGCCGCCCTCAAGGGCGACGGCTGGCTGCCGCAGGGCGACCCACGGGACCGGCTGCCCGCACAGATCGAGCGGATACGGCGGCTGCGGGACGAGGCTGACCTCGATGAGCCGTTCACCATGGGTGCCATCACCGAGCCGCTCTACCTCGGCACACCCGCCTGGGACGTCGGCCGCCGTACTCTCACCGGCCCTCCGGACGCGCTCGCCGAGTCCCTGCGGGCGTACCGCGCGATGGGCGTGCACCAGATCCAGGTGCGGTTCCGCAGCCGCAGCCGCACCGAACTCACCGACCAGATGGCGGCCTTCGGCGCCGAAGTGGCGCCCACTCTCTGAGGAGTCATGGCATGGGCAAGCTGGACGGACGCGTCGTGATCGTCACCGGGGCGGCGCGCGGACAGGGGGAGCAGGAGGCCCGCCTGTTCGGAGCGGAGGGGGCCGAGGTCGTGATCGCCGACGTCCTCGACGACCAGGGCAGCGCCCTCGCGAAGGAACTGGGCGCGCGCTACGTCCACCTGGACGTGAGCCAGGAGGACCAGTGGCGGTCGGCCGTGAGCGCCGTGAAGAACTCCCTCGGGCGGATAGACGGCCTGGTCAACAACGCCGGCATCCTGCGCTTCAACTCCCTCCTCGACACACCCCTCGACGAGTTCATGCAGGTCGTCCAGGTCAACCAGGTCGGCTGCTTCCTCGGCATCAAGACCGTCGCACCGGTGATGGAGGACGGCGGCACCATCGTCAACACCGCCTCCTACACGGCCGTGACCGGCATGGCGGCCGTCGGGACGTACGCCGCCACCAAGCACGCCATCCTCGGCCTCACCCGCGTCGCAGCCCTGGAACTCGCCGACCGGCGCATCCGCGTCAACGCCATGTGCCCCGGCGCCATCGACACCGCCATGTCCAACCCGGCCCAGCTGGACCCGGCGGCGGACGCGGAGGAGACGGGCCGGGCCCTGGACGAGCTGTACCGCAAGCTCGTGCCGCTCGGCAGGATCGGGAGGCCGGAGGAGGTCGCGCGACTGGCCCTGTTCCTGACCTCCGACGACTCCTCCTACATCACGGGGCAGCCGTTCGTGATCGACGGGGGCTGGCTCGCGGGGGTGTCGGTCTTCTGACCGGTCACCCCAGCCGGTGCATCTGACTGGCCGTCAGCTATTGACGGTGCATGCGGGCGGTGCAACAGTCGGGCGGCAGAGAATCTGACGGTGCGTCAGGAACGTAGGGATGGTGACCCGCCTTGGAATTCGGGCTCTTTGTACAGGGATACGTGGGCAAGCGCGCCGAGACCGACCCGCTCGCCGAGCACAAGGCACTGATGGAGGAGACCGAGTACGTCATCCAGGCGGACAAGTCGGGCTTCAAGTACGCCTGGGCGTCCGAGCACCACTTCCTGGAGGAGTACTCACACCTCTCCGCCAACGATGTGTTCCTGGGGTACCTGGCGCACGCGACGGACCGGATCCATCTCGGCTCGGGAATCTTCAACCCGCTCGCCCAGGTCAACCACCCGGTGAAGGTCGCCGAGAAGGTCGCCATGCTCGACCATCTCACCGGCAACCGCTTCGAGTTCGGCAGCGGGCGGGGCGCCGGTTCGCACGAGATCCTCGGGTTCATTCCGGGTGTGACCGACATGAACTACACCAAGGAGATCTGGGAGGAGACGATCGCCGAGTTCCCGAAGATGTGGCTCCAGGACGAGTACGCCGGCTTCCAGGGCAAGCACTGGCAGCTCCCGCCGCGCAAGGTCCTGCCCAAGCCGTACGGGAAGTCGCATCCGGCGATGTGGTACGCCGCCGGGTCTCCGCCCTCGTATGCCATGGCCGCTCGTAAGGGCCTCGGTGTGCTCGGGTTCAGCATCCAGAAGGTCTCCGACATGGAGTGGGTGCTGGAGCAGTACAAGACGGCGATCGTGAACGCGGAGCCGGTCGGGGACTTCGTCAACGACAACGTGATGGTCACGACGACCGCCATCTGCGCGCCCACACACGACGAGGCGATACGGATCGCCACCAACGGCGGGCTGCACTACCTGCCGTCGCTGGTGTTCCGGTACCACGACACCTTCCCGCGGCCGGAGGGCTTCCCCGTGTGGCCGGAGACGCTGCCGGAGTACACGCCCGAGTTCGTGGAGGTGCTGATCGAGGAGGAGCTGCTGATCTGCGGGGATCCGGACGAGGTGCTCACACAGTGCAAGCGGTGGGAGCAGGCCGGGGCGGACCAGCTGAGCTTCGGGCTGCCGGTGGGGGTGCCGAAGGAGGAGACGCTGCAGACGATTCGGCTGATCGGGGAGCACGTGATTCCGAAGATCGACACGGATCCTGTTCATCGGACGTCCCGGTTCCGGGCTGCTGCTTGATCGCCGTTGCGGGGTGCGGGTGCGTTGTGGCTTGTCGCGCCCGCGCGGCGGTAGCCGCAAATTCAACACAGCCCCGCGCCCCTTGGGGCGCGTCACCCTCGCCGGAGTTGAGAAGGAGGCTCCATGCTTGATCACCTCATCAAAGGCGCGACCGTCGTCGACGGCACGGGTGCGCCCGCGTACACCGCCGACGTAGGCATACGAGACGGTCGTATCGCCGTCATCGGTATCGTCACCGAGGAGGCCCGGACCAGCGAGGACGCTTCCGGGCTCGTCCTCGCCCCCGGGTTCGTCGACCCGCACACGCACTACGACGCCCAGTTGTTCTGGGATCCCTACGCGACGCCCTCGCTGAACCATGGGGTGACGACCGTCGCGGCCGGGAACTGTGGGTTCACGCTCGCGCCTTTGAATCCGTCCCGGCCCGAGGACGCCGACTACACGCGCCGCATGATGTCCAAGGTCGAGGGCATGTCGCTGGTCGCGCTGGAGGAGGGGGCGCCCTGGAGCTGGCACTCCTTCGGCGACTACCTGGACGCCCTTGAGGGACGTATCGCGGTCAACGCGGGGTTCATGGTCGGGCACTGTGCCCTGCGCCGGTATGTGATGGGGCCGGATGCGGTGGGTGGGCAGCCCAGTGAGGAGCAGCTGGCGGAGATCGTGGGGTTGCTGCACGCGGCCATGGACGCCGGGGCCTGGGGTTTCTCCACCACCCAGTCATCCACCCACTCCGACGGCGACGGGAAGCCGGTCGCCTCCCGGCATGCTCAGCCGGCGGAGCTGCTGGCGCTCTCGCGCGCCGTCGGCGAGCACGAGGGCACGCAGATCGAGGCGATCGTCGCCGGCTGCCTGGACCAGTTCAGTGACGCCGAGATCGACCTGTTCGCGGAGATGAGCGCGGTCGCAGGACGTCCCCTGAACTGGAACGTCCTGACCATCGACGCCTCCGTACCCGAACGTGTGCCCCGGCAGCTGTACGCGAGTGAGCAGGCACGGAAGGCGGGCGGCCGGGTGGTCGCGCTGACCATGCCGATCCTGACGCCGATGAACATGTCCCTGGGCACTTTCTGTGCGCTGAACCTGATACCGGGCTGGGGTCCGGTCCTCGGGCTGCCGGTCCCGGAGCGGCTCGCCCGGTTGCGCGACCCTGACGTACGCGCGGAGATGCTGGAGCACGCCACGTCCAAGGAGGCCGGCGTCTTCCGGCGGCTCACGAACTTCGGGCGGTACGTCATCGGGGACACGTACAGCAAGGCGAACGAGGGGCTGACGGGCAGGGTCGTCGAGGAGATCGCGGAGGAGCGGGGGCAGGACCCGTTCCAGTGCCTCGTCGAGATCTGCGCGGCCGACGAACTGCGTACGGTCCTGTGGCCCATGCCCACCGACAACGACCCAGCGTCCTGGGCGCTGCGCGCCGAGACCTGGCAGCACGAGGACGTGCTGCTCGGCGGATCCGACGCCGGTGCGCACCTGGACCGCATGTGCGGAGCCCCGTACACCACCCGTTTCCTGGGCGACTGTCTGCGCCGGCGGAAGCTGGTGGGTCTGGAGCAGGCGGTGAAGATGCTGACCGACGACCCGGCCCGGCTCTTCGGGCTGCGTGAGCGGGGCCGGGTGGAGGAGGGCTTCCATGCGGATCTGGTCCTCTTCGACCCGGAGCGGATCGACGCGGGTACGGCCACCCTGCTGCACGACCTGCCGGGTGACAGTCCGCGGCTGGACGCCAAGGCGATCGGGGTGCGGGCCGTGTGGGTCAACGGGGTCGAGGCGATCCGGGACGACGTGGTGAGCGGCGCCGTGCCGGGGCGCGTGCTGCGGTCCGGGCGGGACACGAGGACGGTGAGCACCCGTTGAACGCTGAGCAGCGGCTCTTCGTCGGGGGCCGCTGGATCGAGCCGGACGGCGGCCACTACGCGGTCGTCGACCCGGCGACCGAGGAGACCATCGGGTGGGCTCCGGAGGCCTCGCGGGATCAGGTGCACGCGGCGTGTGCCGCGGCCCGCGAGGCCTTCGGGCCGTGGTCGAGGACCCCGCCCGAGGAACGGGCGGCGGTGCTCGGCCGCGCGGCTGACATCATCGCGAGCCGGTTCGTGCCGTACGCCGAGCTGGCGCAGGCGGAGACCGGTGCGACCACGGGGACGGCGCGGGCGATGCAGGTCGGGGTCGGGGGGGCCCGATTCCGGCGGTACGCGCGCGTGGAGCCCGCCGAGTGGCCGATCCCGCCGCAGATCAACGAGGCGGGCCCGATGGGGAGGGCGGGCGTGATGGGCGCGCTGGCCGTCCGCCAGCCGGTCGGCGTGGTCACCTGCATCACGTCGTACAACAACCCGTGGGCCAACCCGGCCGGCAAGATCGCCCCCGCCCTCGCCATGGGCAACACGGTGGTGGTGAAGCCGGCCCCGCAGGATCCCCTGTCGGTCTACCGCATGGCGGAGGCGCTGGAGGCGGCAGGAGCCCCGGCGGGTGTGGTGAACGTGGTCTCCGGGCGGGCGGTGGAGGTCGGCGAGGCGGCGGTGGATTCGGCCGACGTAGACATGGTGAGCTTCACCGGTTCCACGGCGGTCGGGCAGCGCATCGGCGAGGTCTGCGGGCGGTCCCTGAAGCGGCAGCTCCTGGAGCTGGGCGGGAAGGGCGCCGCGGTCGTCCTCGACGACGCGGACCTCGGCTCGGCGGTGGCGGGGATCGGCACCACCTTCTCCTTCTACAGCGGCCAGATCTGCACGGCACCTACGCGGGTGCTGGCACAGCGGGGCGTGTACGACCGCCTGGTCGAGCAACTGGCTTCGTACGCGGGCCGGTTGAAGGTCGGCGATCCGAGGGAGCCGGGCACGATCGTCGGCCCGGTGATCTCCGCGGCCCACCGGGACCGCGTGGAGTCGTACGTCGAACTGGGCCGCAAGGAGGGCGCGGTGGTGGCGGCGGGCGGTGAACGCCCGGCGACCGACCGCGGCTTCTACGTCGCTCCCACCCTCCTCGCCGACTGCACCAACGACATGCGCGTGGCCCGGGAGGAGATCTTCGGCCCGGTCGTGTCGGTGATCCCCTTCGACGAGGAGGAAGAAGGCATCGCCCTCGCCAACGACAGCGACTACGGGCTCATCGACTACGTGTGGTCCGGGGATGTCGCCCGCGCTTTCCGCGTGGCCCGGCAGCTGCGGGCGGGCGGGGTGGGGATCAACACCGTCGGCCGCAACATGGAGGCGCCGTTCGGGGGCTTCAGGAAGAGCGGGGTCGGGCGGGACGTCGGCTCGTACGCGCTGCATGCGTACAGCGAGGTGCAGGCGCTCGTGTGGCCGGGGTGAGCAGGCCCGACGGGCGCCTCCGGCTCACCCGTCCAGATCCACCCGCACCGTCAGCTGTCCCACGCCGATCACCCGTACCGCCGCGCTGTTGAGCCGGGGCAGGGCGCGCAGTCGGGCCGCGGTGTCGTCGTCCGGCAGGAGGTGGGCCGTGCCGGTGTGCCAGCGGCCGCGGAGGCGGACCCGTACCCGCGGATCGGCCTTGATGTTGCGGACGTACTGCGAGCGCTCGCCGAACTCGGAAACCAGCCAGAACGAGTCGCCGACCCGGCGCCCGCCGAGGGGCGTGCGGCGGGGCAGGCCGGAGGTGCGGCCCGTGGTCTCCAGCAGGGTCTGGAGCGGAAGGCGGCGCATGACCGCGTTGAGCTTGCGCTGGAAGGCCGTGACGGCTCGGTACTTGCTCTCGGCGCGACGGGGCATCGTTCCCGGATCTCCTGTTGTGTGAAGCGGCTCCTCCCGCGGCAGCGGGAGGAGCCTGAGGAGCGGACTCAGCCGCCGCTCTTTCGCCGGAACGACCGCTGACTCGCAGCCGGGCCGTGCGCGCCTCGAATCTTCGACGCGTCGGCGTTCTCAGACAGAGCCGCCGCGGCCTCCTCCTGCTTGCTGCGCTTGCGCGCCAGGGCCTCCCGGAACTTGCCCTTCAGGTCGTACTGGCCGTCCTCATCGGGCGCCAGGGCAGGGCTCTCGGCCTCATCCGGCTCCGAACCTTCTTGCCGTGGAGACTCTGCAGTCATGGTGACCTCCTGGGTTCGGGCAGTGTGAGCACAGCTTGTCATGCCGGGTCCGGCGCCGGGCGCCCGCGTCCGGCGTGGAGCAACCTGCAGCCTGCCTCACACCCCGGCCCGAGTGGACTGGATACGTGCCGGCCGACGGGGGCGTGGCCGTCGGACCATGGGCAGCGGTCACAGATCTGGACCAGGTCGTCGTCCAGGGCTGCCGCGCGGTCCTGCCCGCAACCACCGTCGCGGCACGGCACCTTGGTGGCAAACCTTCGGTGCGGGCTTGGTCACCTACCATCCCCAACTACCGGTTTGCCCGACTACGCTGCGGTCATGTCTGATGATCGGCAGTTTGGGGGTCTGTCCGCGTCCGGCCGGGCCACCGAGGCGACGTCTGCGTTCGTGGGCCGCACCGCGGAGACCGCCGAACTCCTGAAGGCTCTCAGCGAGGTGCGGGCCGGTTCCGGGCGGGCCGTTGCGGTGACCGGTGAGCCCGGCATCGGAAAGAGCACCCTCCTGGCCGCTGTGGCGACCCGGGCCCGAGCCGCCGGAATCCCGGTCGTGCCCGTGGAGGCGGTCGCCGACGCGCAGCCTCGTCCGGACGCGCCCCTGGTGGTCGTGGTGGACGACCTGCACGCTCTGCACCAGGAAGAGATCGCCCTGGCAGAGCGGGTCATGCGGTCTACTGTCACCAGCCCGTCGCTCTGCCTCTTCGGCTACCGCCCCCGCCAGTTGCCGGCCGGGAGCGCCGAGTCGCTGGCGCGCGCGGTGGCGGCCGGTCTCCTCGCCACTGTGCCGCTCGGTCCGCTGTCCCGGGAGGAGGCGGCGGAACTGCTCGGCGATCCTCTGCGCGCGGACACCCTCTACGACGACGCCCTGGGCAATCCGCTGTACCTCAAAGCGCTGGGCACGCGAGGACCGGCGTACGACCAGGCCGTGACAGCGATCCTGGGCGAGCTGGCCGGGCTCGACGAGGACGCACTCACGGCCGTACGGGCAGCGGCGGTTCTCGACGGGCCGTTCCAGCCGGAGTTGCTGGCGGCGGTGGCAGACCTCGGCCTGCCGGCGACTCTCGAAGCGCTGGACATGCTGACCCACCTCGACCTCGTGCGGCCGGCCGAGCGCGCTGCTCATCTCGCCATCCGTCACCGCGCCCTGAGCGAGGTCGTGTACGAGCGGGTGCCGCCGAGCCGGCGACATGCCATGCACAGGCGGGCAGATACCGAACTGGCACGGCGCACCGCACCCGTCACGCTGCGAGCCCGGCATGTCGCCCAGATCGCCGACCCGAGCCGGCCGGACCACGCCACCACCCTCATCAGCGCGGCCCGCAGCGAACTGTTCGACTCGCCGTCTGCGGCTGTCGACCATCTGGAGGCCGCAACCGCCCTGCTGTCGGAGGGAGCGGAGCACGGGTACGAGGCGCAGGTCCTGCTTGCCCGGGCCCGGATGCTGAGCGGCAAGGCAGCCGACGTCCGCACGCTGCTGGACACGCTGCGGTCCGCCATCACCGGCCCGCACGAAGCGGCCGCACTCGCCGATTCGAGCCGGCTGGAACGCCACCGCGGCAGGCACACGGAGGCCGGAGCCATGGCTCGGGCAGGGCTGGCCGCCATGACAGAACACAACGGCGCCATCGCTGCCGCCCTGCATGTCGAACTCGCCGACCACGCCTACGCGGTGCGGGACTACGAGTCGTCCCGCCACCATGCCGAGACGGCCGCCGCGCTGGCCCGTGGCCACCGCGACCGGGCCGGTGAGTCCCACGCCCTGGCACAGGCCGCGCTCGCGTCGCTGTTCCTCGGCGACCAGGAAAGAGCACGCCGACAGGCCACGGCCGCCGCCGATCTCGTGGACGCGGCCGGCGATTCCCTGCTGTCGACGAACCTGGACGCCCTGCTGCAACTGGGCATGACCGAGGGGATGCTGGAACGGCTCGATGACGCCGAACGCCATCTGCAGCGCGCCGCCGCGCTGTGCGGGCGTACCGGTCAGGTCTACATCGAGCCCAACATCCTCACGGTACTGTCCAACACCCAGTTGCGTTCGGGGCGGCTGCGCGCCGCACTGGCCACACTCGACCGCGCCGATGCGATCACGGCGGGCGGCGGTGCACCGGTGACGGAGGCGATCATCGCGATGGTCCGTGCCGAGGCGCTCTTCTGGCAGGGCGGGCGGGACCAGAAAACCTGGCAGGCGTCGGCCGCCCGGGCACTGGAAAGCGTGGACGGCTCGCGGGCCTCCTGGGCCATCTCCGTTCGCTGCTTCCACGCCGAACTCACGCTGCACGCGGACCAGTCGAATGCGGCGCAGGCCCGCTGGCTGCTGCTGGACGCCGCCGGGGGCGATGAGCTTCCTCGGGTGGCGGGCTGGCGCAAGCCACGCTGGTGCGCCGCGCTGGCAAGAGCGGCCGCCGCCGTGTCCGACTCGGCCGCCACCGCGCACTGGGCGGAGCTGGCCGAGTCCTGTGCCGGGCAGCTCCCGTCGCCCGGCCGACGGGCCTTCGCGCATCGGGCGCGCATGTGGGACCACGTGGTACGGGGCGACATCGACAGCGCCCTGCACAGTGCGCAGCAAGCCGTCGAAGGATTCGCCGCCGGTGAGGAACGCATCGAGCTGTGCCGCACCTTGCTCGACGCAGCCGAAGTCGCGCTGAGCGTGGGACGCACGCAGGAGGTGGCCGACTGGCTGGACCGGGCTGAGGCACTGGCCGGCCGATGCGGCTCGGCACAGCTCGCCGACACGGTCGCGCGCCGCCGCCACGAACTCACGGACCAGACCCGGTCACTCGCGCCGGAGGGTCCCTGGGGTCTCCTGTCGGGCCGGGAGCGGGAGATAGCCCGCCTGGTCAGCAAGGGCATGACGAACCAACGGGTGGCGGAGGCCCTGTTCCTCAGCGTGCGCACTGTGGAGACCCATCTGAGGCAGATCTACCGGAAGCTGGGCGTGGCGAACCGAGCAAGCCTCACGCATGTCCTGCTCACCAAGGGAGGACAGAATCCCTGACAACGCGAGACGGAAGGCTGCTGCGAGCACGTCTTCACCGTCGGTCGCGTGTGCGTTTACGTAGTTTCCCCGATGCCGGCGATCCAGGCGTTCCGGGAGAGTGGTCGTGCGTCCCTGCCCACAATTCCTGGCCGGCACATACGGCGGAGCGCGGCGCGACGCAGAAGGAGGACATGCGCATGACTACGCGGCCACCGGGCGATGCCCCGCTCACCGACCCGGCGGACGAGGTGGACCTCCCCTGGGTTTCCGTCAGGCCCGACAACGGGCCCAGCAAGGCCCTGCTGATCAAGGCGTCGCCCCTCATCGCCATCGGGGCGCTGCGTATGGGTCTCATGATGGCCAAGGGACGCGGTACGTCAGCAGGGTCGGGGATGACGGGGCTGGTGATCGGGATCCTGGCAGTCGTGTTCCCGCTGCTCTGGGTCTGCGCGCTGATCGGCCTGCGCTGGGCCAACGCCGGCATCCGCCTGGAAGACGGCGTCCTGACGGTGCGCGACCGATGGAACCGCAAGGTTCTGCACACTCCGGTGTCCTCCCTGACGGGGCTGCACACGGTCAGGGTGCCCGTCGACGGTCCGCACGGCAGCCGGATCGTCATCACCTCCAGAGACCACCGGCCGGTGCTCATCGACGCCCGGCTCTGGGACGCGGAAGGGCTCCGGGAGTTGTGGCAGCACCTGGATCTTGTCTTCCAGGACCACGGTTTCCTCAAATGGCCTCTACTGAAGAAGCGCTTTCCCGGGATACCCACGCCGTGGCGTCACGTCCACTTCGTCCAGTACGCCGTGCTCATGGTGCTCGGCTGCATCGCATACGTCGCCCTGATCGTGAACCTGCCCTTCTTCCTGTGACCGGCCGCAGACCCGTTGCGCAGCGGCACCGTCACGGGCGGCCGAGGAAGACCGGATTCGTCAACGCCGCCATCACCCCCGGCAGCGGCCCCACCGCCGTCTCGTGCCGCAACTCGGCCCGTACGTAGGCCGCGTACGCCGGTGTCGTCCGCCACTCCACCGTGCCCGAGCCTGTGACCGGCAGCGGTTCGCTCGTGAACAGGACGCCCTGGTCGGTCACGAAGCGGATCGTGCAGCGCGGGGCGCCGGCCGCTTCCAGGCGTACGGTCACCGGCGTCTCGTGGTCGGTGTCCAGCCGCTCGCCGGGACCGGCGGTCCGGCCGCCGGCGGAGGCCGTGAAGGCCAGTGTGACGTTGCGGGACTCGGCGACGTACGAGCGCCCCGCCCGGATGCCGTCCTGGATCGCCTCCCGGGTCAGATCCTCGGCCAGGACCACTGACTGGGGCATGCCGACCACGTCCGGATTCCGGTGAGCGTCACTGTTGCCCATCGCCGGAATCCAGTCGCGCCCCTCCCGCACGGAAGCGACCAGCTGGTTGTCCCACTCCGCGAGCGTCACCTCGTCGTCCGGCGTCCACGGCCCGTTCCACACCTCGACCGCGTCCGCCTCCGCGAAGCCGAACTTCCAGCCGCAGCCGACGCAGGTGGCGTGCGGGTGGGCGGGTACGACCAGGCCTCCGGCGCGGTGGATCCGGCGGGCGGACGTGGCCCAGCGGTTGTCCCGGGCCCGGTAGCGCCAGTCGACGAAGGTGCCGGGATCGATGCCGAGGGCGAGGACGTGGCCGTTCCTCGTCGTCACCTCCTCGCCGAGCATGATCAGCAGGTCGTCGCCCGCCGCCGAGGCCCAATGCGGGTGCGAGGAGTGGGTGTTGTGGTCCGAGGAGTTGATGAAGTCCAGGCCGGCTGCCCGCGCGAGGGCCGCGACCTCGGCCGGGGTGCGGCGGCCGTCGGAGTACCAGGTGTGGAGGTGGCAGTCGCCGCGGTACCAGGCGCGGCCCCGGCCCTTCGCCCGTGTGGGTGGGTACACCGGCTCAGGTGTCTCGCCGGGCTCCCCGTGCGTGAGCGTGACCGTGAGCTCGTACGACAGGCCCTGCGGGGCCACCGTGTACGGGCCCAGCGCGATGTGCCAGGTGCCGGGGTGGATCGGACCGGGGAGGTAGCCGGGCGTCGCGTCGTCCGCGCGTACGAAGAACTCCGTACGCGCCCCGCCCGACCATCCCCGGAACCCCTTCCCGCCCAGCTCGGTGCCGCGCTCGTCGAAGAGGCCGATGTCGAGCGCGTTGCCCGGGGTGCCGGGTGGGACGGAGGGGCGGTCGTAGGTGTAGGAGACCTTCAACTCGCTTACACCGGACGGTACTTCGACGGGTACGTACACATAGTCCGGGGAGCCCGGAGGCAGGGTGCCGCGAATCGTCGTCACGTCTCCAACGTAGGCCGACCGGTTGCGCGATGTCATGCCTGCGCGACAGCTGCAGGTAACGACCGACCAGTCGGTATGGACATATGGGGCCGCACCCGGTACAGATGACCCATGCGAATCGCCGTCACGATCTTCCTCACCGACGAGACCATCGCCCCCGTCCGGCTCGCCCGTGAGCTGGAGCAGCGCGGCTTCGCCGGCCTGTATCTGCCCGAGCACACGCACATCCCGGTGGAGCGTGTGACCCCGTACCCGGCGGGCGGTGAGCTGCCGCCGGAGTACGGCCGCACCCTCGACCCCTTCGTCGCGCTCGGCCAGGCGGCCGCGGTGACCGAGCGGCTCGGCCTCGGCACCGGCATCACGCTGGTCGCGCAGCACGACCCGATCGACCTCGCCAAGCAGATCGCGACCCTCGACCACCTCTCCGGCGGCCGCTTCACCCTCGGCCTCGGCTTCGGCTGGAACGTCGAGGAGGCCGCCGACCACGGGGTCGAGTGGCGTACGCGGCGGGAGCTGGTGCGGGACAGGATGGCCCTGATGCGTGCGCTGTGGAGTGACGAACCGGCCGCGTACGAAGGGGAGTTCGGGAGCGTACGGGCTTCGTATGCCCACCCCAAGCCGGTGCAGAAGCCGCGCGGTCCGGTCGTCGGCCCGCGCACCCTCGTCGGCGGGGCCGCCGGTCCCAAGCTCTTCTCCCACATCTGCGAGTACGCCGACGGGTGGCTGCCGATCGGCGGGCGCGGGCTGACGGAGTCACTGCCGGTGCTGCGGGCCGCCTGGGCGGACGCGGGCCGCGACCCGTCGGCGCTGCAGGTGGTCCCGTACGCCGTGTACCCGAACCCGGGCAAACTGGCCCACTACGCGGACCTCGGCATCGAGGAGGTCGTGGTGCAGCTGCCGCCGGCGGGGGAGGCGGAGGTGCTGCGGGTGCTCGATGAGTACGGGACCTTCCTGGCCGGTTCCAGTGACACCGTGTAACGAACGGCGTTTCCGTGGATGAGCCGGCGCCTCTTTGACCTGATCAACCCGAACGTATGCTCAAAGAATGACGACTTCCGCGACCTCCGGAACCGGACCGACCGACAACTCCATGCGTCGCGCCCTCAAACGCGCCCGTGACGGCGTCGCCCTGGACGTCACCGAGACCGCCGTGCTCCTCCAGGCCCGCGGCGAGGCCCTCACCGACCTCGCCGCGTCCGCCGCCCGGGTACGAGACGCCGGCCTCGAACAGGCGGGGCGTCCGGGCGTCATCACATACTCGAAGAGCGTCTTCATCCCCCTCACCCGGCTGTGCCGGGACAAATGCCACTACTGCACTTTCGTCACCGTCCCCGGCAAGCTCCGCCGCGCCGGTCACGGCATGTTCATGTCCCCGGACGAGGTCCTCGACATCGCCCGCAAGGGCGCGGCCCTCGGCTGCAAGGAAGCCCTGATCACCCTGGGCGACAAGCCCGAGGACCGCTGGCCCGAGGCGCGCGAATGGCTCGACGCGCACGGCTACGACGACACCATCGCCTACGTCCGCGCCATCTCCATCCGCATCCTGGAGGAGACGGGCCTGCTGCCCCACCTCAACCCCGGCGTGATGTCCTGGACGGACTTCCAGCGCCTGAAGCCGGTCGCCCCGAGCATGGGCATGATGCTGGAGACGACCGCCACCCGGCTCTGGTCCGAGCCCGGTGGCCCGCACTACGGCTCCCCGGACAAGGAACCCGCCGTACGGCTGCGGGTGCTGGAGGACGCGGGCCGCTCCTCGGTCCCCTTCACCTCCGGCCTCCTGATCGGCATCGGAGAGACGTACGAGGAGCGGGCGGAGTCCCTCTTCGCGCTCCGCAAGATCTCCCGCGCTTACCACGGCATCCAGGAACTGATCATCCAGAACTTCCGCGCCAAACCGGACACCGCGATGCGCGGCATGCCGGACGCGGAGCTGGACGAACTGGTGGCCACGGTGGCCGTAGCCCGCCACATCATGGGCCCGTCCGCCAACCTCCAGGCCCCGCCCAACCTCGTCGACTCCGAGTACGAGCGCCTGATAGGAGCAGGCATCGACGACTGGGGCGGTGTGTCCCCCCTGACCATCGACCACGTGAACCCGGAACGCCCCTGGCCGCAGATCGAGGAACTCACCGAGCGCTCCCGCGCCGCCGGCTTCGAACTGCGTGAACGCCTCTGCGTCTACCCGGAGTTCGTACAGCGCGGCGAACCCTGGCTGGACCCGCGCCTGCGCCCGCACGTGCGCGCCCTGGCCGACCCGGAGACGGGTCTCGCGCGTCCCGAGGTCCTCCCGCAGGGGCTTCCGTGGCAGGAACCGGAGGAGGCCTTCGTCGCCTCCGGCCGTACGGATCTGCACTCCTCCATCGACACCGAGGGCCGTACGTCCGACCGCCGTGACGACTTCGACGAGGTGTACGGCGACTGGGCCGCCCTGCGCGAGGCGGCCGCCCCCGGCATGTTGCCGGAGCGCATCGACACGGACGTACGGGCGGCCCTGGCGACGGCGGCGGACGACCCGACGCGCCTCACGGACGCGGAGGCCCTCGCCCTGCTGCACGCCGACGGCCCCGCACTGGACGCCCTCACGCGGATCGCGGACGACGTACGGAAGTCGGCCGTCGGCGACGACGTGACGTACATCGTCACCCGCAACATCAACTTCACCAATGTCTGCTACACGGGCTGCCGCTTCTGCGCGTTCGCCCAGCGCAGGACGGACGCCGACGCCTACACCCTGTCCCTGGAGCAGGTCGCGGACCGGGCCCAGCAGGCCTGGGACGTGGGCGCGGTGGAGGTCTGCATGCAGGGCGGCATCCACCCCGACCTGCCCGGTACGGCGTACTTCGACATCGCGAAGGCGGTGAAGTCCCGCGTCCCCGGGATGCACGTCCACGCCTTCTCGCCCATGGAGGTGGTCAACGGTGCGACGCGCACGGGGATGTCCATCCGGGAGTGGCTGAGCGCGGCCAAGGAGGCGGGCCTGGACACCATCCCCGGCACGGCCGCCGAGATCCTCGACGACGAGGTCCGCTGGGTCCTGACCAAGGGCAAGCTGCCGACGGCGACCTGGATCGAGGTCGTCACGACGGCGCACGAGCTGGGCATCCGGTCGAGCTCGACGATGATGTACGGGCATGTGGACCAGCCGCGCCACTGGCTCGGCCACCTGCGCACCCTCGCCGGAATCCAGCAACGCACCGGCGGCTTCACGGAGTTCGTCACTCTCCCCTTCATCCACACGAACGCCCCCGTGTACCTGGCAGGGATCTCCCGCCCCGGCCCGACCATGCGCGACAACCGTGCGGTGACGGCGATGGCCCGCCTGCTCCTGCACCCGTGGATCCCGAACATCCAGACCAGCTGGGTGAAGCTGGGCACGGAGGGCGCGGCGGAGATGCTCCGCTCCGGCGCCAACGACCTGGGCGGCACCCTCATGGAGGAGACGATCTCCCGCATGGCGGGCTCCTCCTACGGCTCGTACAAGTCGGTCAAGGACCTGATCGCAGTGGCGGACGCGGCCGGTCGCCCGGCGAAACCGCGGACGACGCTGTACGGGGAGGTGCCGGAGGAACGGCAGCGGGCGGCGGCGGCGTCCGACGGGCACTTGCCGGAACTTTTGCCGGTGCTGGACTGAGTACGATGATCCGACCCCTGTTCCATGAGGACATGGGGATGTGGAGCTGAGGAGATGCGTGCCGTGCCAGCCCCGAAGGTCTGGGTGACCGGTCTGACGGTGGGAGCGATCGCCGCTGTCGTCGTCCTGGCCGTACAGGCCGACAAGGGGCCGAAGCCCCACGCGGTCGCCGCCCGGCCGAGCGCGTCGGCGTCGGCGGGCGCGCATCCCACGCCCACGAAGTCCACGGCACCGGCCGCGGTACCGGACGGCTCCGGGACCGGGCGGCGCATCGTCTACTCCCTCGGGAAGAAGACGGTGTGGCTGGTCGACGCGAGCGATGCGGCCCGCCGTACGTTCGCGGTGTGGCCGGGGACGGTGAGCCCGGACCCCGGCACGTACACGGTCGGCGCCCGCACCCGGGGCGCCATCACCGGCTCCGACGGCGTGAAGATCGAACACATCGTGTACTTTTCGGTCAAATCCGGCGTGAATGTCGCCTTCTCCAACGCGGTGGACGGCTCGTCCCCGCCGCCCGCGTCCAACACCGCGACGGGCGGCATCCGGATGCGGACGGCGGACGGGACTGCGCTGTGGACGTTCGGGACGGCGGGGACGAAGGTGGCGGTGGTCAAGTAGTGAAAGCGGCCCTGCTGTGCCTCGTGGCCGCGGTGGCACTGAGCAGCGCCTGCGACTCCGGTGAGCCGACCGACTCGTCGGCACGCGCGTCCCGTACGACCCCGACTTCGGTCAGCCCCGCACCGGACGGCAAGGGCGCAAAGGCGATTCTGAACCAGGCGTTCGCCGGCAGAGAGGCCCTCGGGAGCGGATATGGCCGCTTGCAGCCGCAGATCGGAAACACCCTGCCCGCGATACCCGAAAACGTGCGGAGTGTGACATTCGCCTTTGCCTGCACAGGGAAGGGCAAGGCCGTCGTCAAGTTCACCGTCGACGGCAGGTATGTTCCTTCGGCGACGCATACCAGCACATGTGACGGGTCGATCTTCCAGCAGAGTGTGGAGGTGTCCGCCTCTGACTCCGGTCCCGGCCCCATCAGCTTCAACGCCGATGCGACCGGTCCGGGCAACGGAAGTTTCGCCTACTCCTTCTATGTGGAGAAGAAGCAACAGCCTTAGCTGTAGCTGTATTTGGCGAGGCGGCGGCGGTCAGGCAGACGAGTCGGTCCGCCGGTCGGTCAGCTGTACGACGAGCAGCACGACCCCGGTGAACACGATCACACGGGTCGCCGCCTCCAGTCCGTTCCAGGTCTTCGACTGCCACATGGAGAACCACTCACCGCCGATCGCGATGAACCCGGCACCGAAGAGCAGCAGGAGCATCAGCAGGCCGTAGGTGGAGATGCTGCGGGCGCGGGTGTAGTCGCGCCGCGCCCAGAGCCAGGTGCCATATATGAGGACGAGGGCCGCGAGGGTCTCCCAGACGATGATCGCGACATACGCCGTGTTCTGAAGTCCCTTGCTGGTGATGGCCCTCCACATCAGGTCGTCGTCCTTGAACGTCGTGTCCATGGCCAGTACATGCTGCACGAACGCCTGGTTCGTGCCGAAGTCCGTGATGTTGCCGAAGGCCACGAGGGCGATGTAGAGGGCGACACTCGCGGTGAGGAGGGTGGCGGTGAGATGGAGTGCGCTGCGTGGGGGTGTCGATGCCATGACGGCCATCTTCCCTCACGGGGTGGCGTGTTCGAGATCAATCAGCCAGAACCAGAACGAGGAACGGCCCGGACCTCGACCATGGACGAACCGTCGTCGACCAGCAGCCGGCCCGTCGGCGTCAGCGCCGCCGCGATCCTGTCCAGGGCGCGGCGGCCGCTTCCGGGTGGCGGCCGTCCAGGGCCCCAGGACGAGATTTCGGCTTCGGAGCCGGCTACGGCCTGGGCGATCGCGCGAGCGAAGCGGTCGGTGGCGTGGACGTGTCCGTCGCCGACCCTGCGGGCGACCTCCCGGGCCGCGGCGCCGGGTTCGCAGCCGATCTCCAGGACCCGCATCCCTTCGCGCAGCGGCAGGGCGTCGACGGCGGCGCGGAGCCGCGCAGCATCAGCCGATAACTGAGCACTCGGGGTCACTCGTGACCACTCCTGTCATGTCTCGCATACCACTCTGCCCTCTGAACCGACCGTTCCCGTTCGATTACAGTGCTGAACTGTCATGCGTCGGGCGGAGCCATCGGGGAGGTCTTGGTGAATGCGCCAGCCGGGGCCATATGGGGCCGTGTCGAGCAGCAGGATTTCCGGAGCCGGGTGCGGGGGACGCTGCTCGGGGCTGCCGTTGGAGATGCGCTCGGGGCGCCCGTCGACGCGCTGGATCTCGACGGGATCCGGGAGGCGTACGGGGCCGAGGGCGTCGCGGACTTCGCCTTTGCGTACGGCAGACGGGGTGCCGTCACCCACATCACACAGCTGACCTTGTTCACCGTCGACGGGCTGATACGTGCGCAGGTGCGCCGCGACACCGGTGCCTGGCATCCGCCGACCGATCTGCACCGGGCGTATCTGCGCTGGGCGGCCACCCAGCGCGACTGGGGGCCGGACGAGCGTCGTAAGGATGATGGATGGCTGGCCAGGGAGGAGTGGCTGTACGCCCGGCGGGATCCGGCGCGTTCGCTGCTTCTCGGGTTCGGGGACGAGCACATGGGGACCCTGGACGCGCCCAAGAGCCCCGGTGAGATCGGCCCCGAGGCGACAGCGCGTTCCGCGCCCTTCGGGCTGCTGGTCGGCTGGGAGCCGCAGCTGGTGGTCCAGCTGGCGGTCGAGTGCGCGGCGCAGACCCACGGGCATCCGGTGGCCTATCTGTCGGCGGGCGCGTACGCCGTGATCGTGCACGGTCTGGCCCGTGGCGAGACCCTCGACGGGGCCGTGCAGCGGGCGCTCGCGCTGCTCGCCGCACGGCCGGGGCATCAGGCGGTGTCGGACGCGCTGCAGCATGCGCTGGGCGCGGTACGGCAGGGCATGCCCACGCCCGCGCGGGTCGAGGAGCTGGCCGGGGACGGGTCGGCGGAGGGCGTGCTGGCCGCCGCCGTGTACTGCGCACTGGTGGGGGAGGACTTCCGGCACGGGCTGTGCCTTGCCGTGAACCAGGACGGCCCCTCGGGCGCGACGGCCGCCCTGACCGGCGGCCTCCTGGGCGCCCTGCACGGCGAAACGGCCCTTCCGCCGGGCTGGCTGGCCGAGCTGGAAGGCCGCCCGACGCTTCTGGAGCTGGCCGACGACTTCGCCATGGAGATGACACAGGGGCCCGCACTGCACGGGCCGGCGGGGTCGTCCCCCGGGTGGCTCGCCCGCTATCCGAGGGCCTAGGGCTCATGACGAACGACGGGGTTGCAGCCCCCCGGCTGCAACCCCGTCAACCCCGTCACCACCACGTCCGCGGGCGCTACTCCTTCACCGCGGTGCCCACGGCGCCCTCCGCAGGACCGGCCGGCGCAGGTACCGCCGCCGCGGCCGCGCTGTCGTCGTCCGTGTTGATGCGTTCGATGACGGCGAGGCGCTCCGGGGTGTCCTCCGGCTTCAGGTAGCCGATGAGGATGTAGAGGACCAGGGAGACCGCCAGCGGGATCGAGACCTGGTACTGGAGCGGGACGCCGCCCTTGACGTTCCAGTTGATGGGGTAGTTGACCAGCCAGAAGGCGAGCAGGCCCATCGACCAGCTGGTCAGGGCCGCCGTGGGGCCGGAGCGGCGGAACGGGCGGAGCAGGCCCAGCATCATCGGGATGGCGATCGGGCCCATCAGTCCGGCGACCCACTTGATGACCACCGTGATGATGTCCTTGAAGGTGGGGGAGTTGACCTGGGTCGCCACCGCCATCGACAGGCCGAGGAAGACCACCGTGGTCACTCGGGCCGCGATCAGGCCCGAGCGCGGGCCCCACTCCCGGGCCCGACGGGACAGCACCGGCGCCGCGTCCCGGGTGAAGACGGCCGCGATCGCGTTGGCGTCGGACGAGCACATGGCCATGGTGTGCGAGAAGAAGCCGACGATGACCAGGCCCAACAGGCCGTGCGGCAGCAGCTGTTCGGTCATCAGGCCGTAGGAGTCGGAGCCGTCCGGCTTCTGGGCGTGGACCAGCAGCGGGGACATCCACATCGGGAAGAAGAGGACCACCGGCCAGACCAGCCACAGGACGGCGGACAGCCGCGCCGACCGCTCGGCCTCCCGCGGGCCGGCCGTCGCCATGTAGCGCTGGGCCTGGTTGAGCATGCCGCCGTTGTACTCGAAGAGCTTGATGAAGAGGAAGGCGAGGAGGAAGACGGTCCCGTACGGGCCGACCAGCGGCTTGCCGTGGCCGTGCAGGGCCGGCTCGTCCCAGGCGCCGAAGAAGCCGATGCCCTTGTCGTTCAGCTTCAGTACGACGGCGACGAACATCGAGATGCCCGCCAGCAACTGGATGACGAACTGGCCGAGTTCGGTCAGCGCGTCCGCCCACAGACCGCCGATGGTGCAGTAGACGGCGGTGATCGCGCCGGTGATGAGGATGCCCTGGTTGAGGGTGATGCCGGTGAAGACGGACAGCAGCGTCGCGATCGCCGCCCACTTGGCGCCCACGTCCACGATCTTCAGCAGCATGCCGGACCAGGCCAGCGCCTGTTGGGTCTTCAGGTCGTAACGGTTCTTCAGGTACTCCAGCGGGGAGGCCACATGGAGCCTGGAGCGCAGCCGGTTGATGCGCGGCGCGAACAGTTTCGAGCCGACGGCGATGCCCAGCGCGATCGGGAAGGACCAGGTGACGAAGGAGGTCACACCGTAGGTGTAGGCGATGCCCGCATAGCCCGTGAACATCACCGCGCTGTAGCCCGACATGTGGTGCGAGATGCCGGACAGCCACCACGGCATCTTCCCGCCGGCCGTGAAGAAGTCGCTGACGTCGTCCACTCGCTTGTGCGACCAGACGCCGATCGCGACCATCACACCGAAGTAGCCGATGAGTACGACCCAGTCGAGACTGTTCATGTGCCCCCTCCCAGGGTCCGCCTTGTGAACGGCTCGCTCATCCTGGGCGCGCCAACATGGGCACGACAAGCAAGCGTCAGGTCAAAGGAAGGCAAAAATGTTCCTTGTGTTGACCTGCGTTCATGCACATGAACCAGCTCGTGCGGGGGTCAGCGCATCAGCTCCCCCGCGTTGACCAGCAGCGACTGCCCCGTGATGGCCCGCGCCCGGTCCGAGGCCAGGAACACCGCGGCGTCCGCCACGTCCCCGTCCGTCGCCAGGTCCGGCAGCGCCATCCGCCCGGTCAGCCGCTGCAGTACGTCGGCCTCCGGCACGCCCTCCGTCTGTGCCGTGAACCGGACGTACGCCTGCACCGGCGGCCCCCACATCCAGCCCGGCAGTACGGTGTTGACCCGGATGCGATGCGGCCCGAGCTCCCGCGCCAGGGAGTACATCGCGCTCGTCAGTGCCCCCTTCGAGGCCGCGTACGCGGCCTGCTTCACCTGTGTGGGGGCCGCGACCGACGACTGCGTCCCGATGAACACCACCGAGCCCCCGCACGTCTTCAGCGCCGGCAGACAGGCTCGCGTCATCCGCAACGACCCCAGCAGATTCACGTCGATCACCGACTGCCAGGTCAGGAAGTCCGCGTCCTCCAGGCCGCCGAAGTGGCTGTCCAGAGCGGCCACATGGACGACCGCGTCGATCCGCCCGAACCGCTCCCGGGCGAGCGCCGCCAGCGCCTCGCACTGCCCCTCGTCCCTGATGTCGGTCGCCCGGTACGCCGTGTGCGTCCCGTCCGGGTCGATCTCGGCGGCCGTCTTGGCGAGGTTGGCCTCCGTGCGCGCCCCGAGCACCGCATTGCCGCCGTCGCGCACGACCGCCGCCGCGACCTGGTGACCCAGCCCGGCGCCGACCCCCGACACGACGACGGTCTTGCCCGTGAGCAGTGACATCGGAGCCTCCCGGGTATGGCGATTTATCTGACGGGGCGTCAGAGTATGGGCGACCGGCGGAGGACGGAAGGGGAGCGACGTGAGCGAGGAAACCCGTAGCGACGTGTACGCCGAGCTGGCCGCCGTGGGGCCGTACGGGGTCCGCCCCGGCCATGCGCTGATCACCATGGTCGAACCGCACCCCGGCCACGAGTACGCGTACAACCGCTGGTACGAGGACGACCACTACTACGCCGGCGCGATGGCCATGCCGTGGATGTACGCCGGGCGCCGCTGGGTGGCGACCCGCGACCTCCAACTCCTGCGCTACCCCGAGAAGTCGGCGATCGCCCAGCCGGTCACCGCGGGCTGCTACATCTCGACGTACTGGATCACGGACGGCCGCTACGACGACCACATGCGGTGGACCGTCGCGATCAACAAGCGCCTCAACCGCGATGCCCGGGTCTACCAGGACCGTACGCACGTCTTCACGGCGTTCCAGGACCACGAGGCGACGGTCTACCGGGACGGGGCCGCCGGGCCCCGCGACTTCCACGCCCTCGACCACCCGTACGCGGGCCTGGTCGTCGAGGTGATCGACGCCGAATCGGCGGAGCAGCGGGCCGAGTTGCTGGAGTGGCTGCGCTCCCGCCACCTGCCCAGGCGGGTGGCGGGCTCACCGGCCGCGATGGTGACCGTGTTCCGCCCGACGCCCCTGCCCGGCGACCGCATGACGTACGTCAAGCAGGTCGAGGGCGTCGAGACGAGGCTGACCCTGCTGTGGTTCCTGGAGGCGGATCCGCGCGAGTGCTGGGAGGCGTATTTCGCGGACCTGGACGGGCCGGTGCAGGAGGCGGGGCTGGGGCGGGTGGAGTTGGTGGCGCCCTTCGTCCCGACGGTGCCGGGGACGGACAAGTACGTGGACAGGCTCAGGTAGGGGGCACAAGCCGAGCCCCCTCGGCAAGGACGGCGGGCTGGACGAGAGGGCTCTTCAAGTGCTGCTTGTGAAATTGTGGAAGGCGAACGCAGTCGAGGATCAGCAGATCCTCCCCCCCTACGCCTTGATCGAGCCGACGAAGGTGTTCCACGCGTCGGCCGGGAAGGCCAGTACGGGACCCTCGGGGACCTTGGAGTCCCGGACGGCCATAGCCGCGCGGACCGGTGACTTGATCTCGACGCACGCGCCGTTGCCCGTGGAGTACGAGGACTTGGTCCAGGTGTCCGTGGCGCCCTGACGAATTGCCATTTTTGCTCCGGAATGCCAGTTGTTGAGTTGCTGTCACCGCACGACGGATCCGACTCCGAACCCACAGCGCGGTTTGCGCCAACCCTTGGTGTGTGGTGGCGTGATCGACGCTACTCGCCAACCTCGACGTACGAAGTGACCATTCACTCGACCGGGTGGCATATTCCAGATGGGTCTTCCAGTCCGACCCGGGGAAGGTGTACCTTTCGGCGCTTCAGCGCGCGTACTCCTTCGCGATGTCCGCGATGAACTGCCGTGACTGGTCCGGATTCAGGGCCTGGGCGCGCAGGTGCTCGTACATCACGCTGTATTTCTGCACGTCGTTGGCCTTCTCGAGATACAGGTCGCTGGTGACGCCCTCGATGTAGACCACGCTGGAGTCCGCCGCGTCCGGAAACTCGAGGATCGCGTACTGGCCGTTCAGCCCCGGGTGGGCGCCCATGTCGAAGGGGATCACCTGCACGGTGACGTGCGGCAGTTGGGACTGCTCGACGAGGTACTCCAGCTGGTCGCGCATGAGGGAACGATTGCCCACGACCCGGCGCACGGCCGCCTCGTCCATCACCGTCCACAGCCGGAGCGGGTTCTCCGGGGCGGTGATTCGTTCCTGCCGACGCAGGCGCACCTGCACGCGCTTCTCGACGTCCGTGGCCGCCGTCTCCGGCAACGCCCCCGCGATCAGCGCCTCCGCGTACTGCCGGGTCTGCAACAGCCCCGGGACGACCTGGGGGTCGTACACCCGCAGACTCGCCGCATCCGTCTCCAGCCCGATGTAGACGCTGTACGGGATGTCGCCGAAGGAATGCCACCATCCCTGCTGGCGGCTGTCCTTGGCCATCTGCATCAGCGAGTCGACGATCCGGTGGTCCTCCACCTCGTACACCCCGCACAGGTCGCGGACGTCGCGCTGGCTGATGCTGCGCCGCCCGTTCTCCAGCCGGCTGATCTTCGACTGCGACACCAGCAGCCGCTCGGCGACCTCTTCGGCCGTCATGCCCTTGAGCTCGCGGAGCCGACGCAGCTCCTGGCCCAGCCGGCGTCGCCTGACGGTGGGATTGACATTGGACGCCACGAGACGTGCACCTCCGGCTGCGTGCCTGCGCTAGCTGTACTTTGCCACTTTGCGTATCTGCTGTTGAGCAGACTGCCACCAAGGGACTTGGTACCGCTGGGAAACGGCGTATATGCGCTGCATACATGCCAGTTCACGAGTTCATGGAAAACGGCCGCGCGGGGCAGCGGAACCGTTACGGCATCCGTAGGGACGGATGACGTACGGCCCCGCTGCCCCGCGCGGACCAGCGGCTCCCGTACCGGGTCTCGGGGACTGCCTCTGCAGGCTCGGTGCGGCGCTCGGCGGTGCGTGGTGCTGCGGTGCATCGTGCGGTACTGCTGCGGTTCGTGCCGCCCGTCGTGGAACTGCGGCTCAGTGGGCCACGACGCGCGCCATGGAACCGCGGCGCGGCTGCATCGGAACGCCACGAGCGGGTTCCGGTGCGGACCTGGCCGGTCCGGCGGCGGCCTGGCGGCCGGCCGGGGCCGGGTTGCGGCGTGGCTGTGCGCCCACGCCGTTCTGGACGTCCATCACGGCGTGCGCGACGAGACCGCCCATGGGGTCGTGCCTGATCAGATCCCGCAGCCGGGAACGGGACGAACGCCCCTCGTTCCCCGGATACAGGTGCTTGCCGAGGCCGACCGCGTGTGCCAGTGCGGCGAGTGCGGCGGTCCGCGGGTCCGGCGGTACGCCGGTGCGGATCGCGGTGTCCAGCCGGGCTCTGATCTCCCGGCTGATCTCGTTGTCCGTCGCCTGATAGCGAGTCGTCGGCAGCACTCCGCACATCTGACCCGCCACGGCATGCACCATGCCGCACCGCTCCAGATGCGAGAGGTAGGTCTGGCGCAGTCCCAGCCGGGGCCCGCCAATCCAGTTCACTGCACGCACCGGAGCGCCACGCCTGCGCAGCAGCTCCAACGCACAGTCCAATGTTGGATCTCCAGTCGGCCGTGGGGCTACCACGGCGATACGATCCCCGTCTGGGGCTATCCGTCCGGCCAGCGCCAGCTCCACTAGCTGTGCTCCGGCCAGACCGAGGTCGAGCGACTGCGGCTGTGCAGTGGTACCCGTGGCCGGGTCCAACGCCAGCAGCAGAAGCTCCTCCGGAAGTGTTCTGCGGCTCCTGCCCATCCATGCCTCCCCGCGTGGATGAAAGACAGGGTGACCCCTCTCACATTGGTCTGTCGAGGGTGCGTGACCTGTTTGTGAGGGAACCAGTAGGTATGTCGTTCTCGTCTACCGCAGGGGTTAAGCCCGCACACAGGACACTGGTACATGGTTCGGACAGCGCGTTTGAGCGGTGTTCGGGCGGCGGTGCACGGTTCGGGTTCACGGTTCGGTAGCCGCACGGAGGGCGTGCGGCATGGAGGAGGCATCGGTGGCGGGCGAGTCCCCCGACAGGTCGAAGAAGCGCGAGTCGTCGGCAGAACCGACGTCGGGGAACACGGGCCCGGTTCCCGAGTCCGGCACCCAGGAGCGCCCGGCGCGCGATCCCCGTCTCTCGGTGGCCCGGGAAACCGGCTCACCGTCCACATCCTCCGATACGCCGGAGTCACGCGGAGGCGTCGACACGGCAACACGGGTGTTCTCGGTACGGGATCTGAAGACCGCGGTCGAGGAGGCCGGGGGGACGGCGGCCGAGGAGCCGGGGACTGCGGAGGCCGAGGCCGGGGAGGCTGTGGCCGAGGGTCCCGAGGCCGAGCGGTCTGGGGCCGAGGGGGCTGCGGCTGTGAAGTCCGGGGCTGCGGAGGCGGAGGCCGGGGAGGCTGTGGCGGACACGCCCGGGGCCGGGGCTGCGGCTGCGGCTGAGGGGCCTGGGGCCGAGAAGCCCGCGGCTGAGGAGCCGGCGGCCGCCGAGGCGGGCGAGGCTGTTGCCGGGGCCGCTGCTCAGGAGCTCGCGTCCAAGCGGTCTGGGGCCGAAGAGGTTGCGGCTGTGAAGTCCGGGGCTGCGATGGCGGAAGCCGACGAGCCTGTGGCCGGGGCCGCCGCTGAGGGGGCCGAGGTCGAGGAGTCTGGGGCTGAGGAGCCCGAGGGCGGGGAGCCCGGAACCGTGAAGGCGGAGGCCGGAAAGGCGGCCGCTGAGGAGCCCGCCGCCGCGCAGCCCGGGGCCGAGGAGGCCGCGGCTGAGAAGCCGAGGACTGCGGAGGCGAAGGGCGAGGCGGCTGCGGCTGAGGAGCCCGCGGCCGCGCGGCCCGGGGCCCAGAGGACCGCGGGTGAGGAGTCCGGGGCTGCGAAGGCGGAGGACTCCGACGTCGAGGGCGCGGCGGCCGGTGGTGCCGATGCTGCGGATTCCGCCGACGACGCGGTCGCCACCGACGCCGCCGCGACCAAGGGCGACGAGACCGGTGACGCCCGGCTGCGGGCTGCTGTGGCCGCGTGGGTCCGCTCCGGGGACTCCAAGGACCCCGAGGAGCCCGAGAACGCTCAGACGGCCGCTGAGGCCGACGAGGACGCTGCCGCGGAGCCGGAAGCGGAAGCAGGCCCCGACGCCGACAGCGATGTCGAGGACGGGGCTGCTGCCGACTCCGACGAGGCGGAGGCAGAAGCGGAAGAGGGCCCGGAGGACGCTGTCCCCGGGATCGAGGCGGGCGCTGACTCCGTCGCGGATGCCGGCTCCGAAACGGACGCCGAGTCTGAAACGGACGTCGACTCCGAAACGGATGTTGATGCCCGAGCGGACGCCGACGCCGGGACGGGCGACGGGCCCGAAGCCGGCGACGGCCCCGGCACCGGCGACGGGCCCGGAACGGGCGGCGAAGCCGAAGCGGACGGCGAACCCGTCGCCGACGACGGACCCGCAGCCGCCGACGGCGAGGGAGCCCCGGAGGGGGCACCCGCAGGTGACGACGAAAGTGGTACGGGGGGTGCGGGTGGGAGCGCCGGGGCCGAAGGCGAGGCCGAGGCCGAGGACCGGCCCGTCGACCAGCCCACCGCCGTCTTCAAGCGCCCCACCAAGCCCCAGCTCGACCACCCCACCACCATGCTCAAGCTGGGCGGCGGCACCAAGGCGCCCAAGACCCCCGAGCCGTCCGAAGCCGAGCGCACCAGCAAATTCGTAGCGCTCAAGCCCCTCGACGAACCGCGCACGCCGCGCCAGCCCGCGGACGCGACTGCCCCCGTCCCCCAGGTCGGCCCCGAGCGCACCGCCCAGCAGCCGCTGCCCCCGAAGCCGCCGCTGGACCTGCTGGCCGAGCTGACCAACACGCCTCCGCCGCCGCAGACCCCGGTCCGCACGCTCATCCGCAGGGTCAAGATCTGGACCCCGCTGGTGCTGCTCCTCGCGATCATCTTTGCGATCGTGCAGGCCGTGCGCCCCCTGCCCACCCCCACCCTCGCGCTCACCGCCGACGACTCGTACACCTTCGACGGCAACAAGGCCGGCCTTCCCTGGCCGAGCGAGGGCCAGGGCTGGATGGACGTCAACGGCATCGGCACGATGGGGAACTTCGGCAAGCAGACCCCCGTCGCCATCGGCTCCGTCGCCAAGGCGATGACCGCGTACATCGTCCTGAAGGACCACCCGCTGAAGCCCGGCGAGGAGGGCAAGAAGATCACGGTCGACGCCCTGGCGGAGAAGGAGGGCGGCTACGACAAGCACAACGAGTCCACCCTCAACACCGTCAAGAAGGGTGACGTCCTCACCGAGAAGCAGGCCCTGTCGGCGGTCATGATCCCGTCCGCGAACAACATCGCACGGCTGCTGGCCCGCTGGGACGAGGGATCCGAGGCCGCGTTCATCAAGAAGATGAACGACACGGCCAAGGAGCTCGGGATGAAGAACACCACCTACACCGACGCCTCCGGCCTCAAGGAGACCACCGTCTCCACCGCCGAGGACCAGGTGAAGCTCGGCAACGAGCTGGTGAAGATCCCGGCCCTGATGGACATCACCAAGCTGCCCAAATGGGTCGACCCCTCCGGCAAGGAGTGGGGCAACTACAACAAGCTCGTCCCCTTCGACGGCGCCATCGGCATCAAGACGGGTACGACCAGCAAGGCCGGCGGCAATCTCCTGTTCGCCGCCACCAAGGAGGTCGGCGGGGAGACGGTCACCGTCGTCGGCGCGATCCTCGACCAGCAAACGGCGCCGATCATCGACACCGTCAACCACGTCAGCAAGACCGCGATGCTCGCCGCCCGGGACGCGCTGACCTCGACGAAGATACTCAAGAAGGGCGACGTCGTCGGGTACGTGGACGACCAGCTCGGCGGTCACACGCCGGTAGTGCTCACCAAGGACGTCGCCGCGGTCGGCTGGGCGGGCCTGAAGGTGAAGCTGTCCTTCGACGCCGACGACGTCCCGCACACCGCGAAGGCCGGCACCAAGGTGGGCACGCTCACCGTGGGCGACGGCACCAGCGGCGCGGTCAAGGTCCCGGTCGCGCTGCAGAAGGACCTCGCAGAACCCGGCTTCACGGCGAAGCTCAAGCGCCTCGGCTGACAGCAGCCGCGGATGCCGTCGCACCCCGTCGGCGGGCCCACCAGGGAGCCCCCCGGCGGGGTGCGTGCTAGCGTCACGAAACGGGGCAGGCCGCCGCTCACGGGACGCGACCGGGAAATCCCCGGGGACGCAGCCGCGAACCAGCGGACAACGGGACGCGTCCCAGAACAGAAGACGGGACACCACGGGGAGTGCCTTCAGGTGGCCACTGCGGAGCCGACACGCGCCGACGACGCCGATCCGGGACCGGGAACCGGCCCGCGAATACGCGTGCCCGCACCGCGCACGGACGGTGTGCCCGGTATGTACGGAAGTGACACTGATCGTCCGCAGGTGAGCGAGCGGGCGAACAGCGACAGCACGTCACGTGCGACGGCCGCCTTCCTCGCCCTGCGCGAGCGTCTGCTGCGCCATCCGGTGCTCTCCCTCACCGCCCTGTCCGGCGTACTCCACATCGTCTGGTTCTTCACCTTCGCGAACAGTGGTGGCGATCTGGCGGCGCAGGACGCATGGGCCGAGTTCGTCGGCCGGCACCCGGACTCGGCGTACAACCTCGCCTGGTACGGCGGTATGCACCCGGTGTCGTACAGCGTGGTCTCGCCGTACCTGATGTCGGTGCTCGGCGTCCGTACGACGATGATGATCGCCGGGACTTTCTCGGCCGGCCTGCTGACGATGATCCTCATCCGCAGCCGGAGCGTGAAGAACCCGCTGTGGGCGTCGCTGGCGGGACTTTTCGCGTTCCTGTGCAACGCGGTCTCGGGCCGGGTGACCTTCGGCCTGGGCACGATGTTCGCGCTGGGCGCGGTCGCCACCGTCTTCTGCTGGCCGTACAAGTGGCGCTACAAGCGCTGGGCGAAGGCCCTGTGCACGGCCCCGCTGGCCGCGCTGGCGACGATGTCGTCACCGGTCGCAGGCCTGTTCGTCGGGCTGGTCGCCGTCGCCCTGTTCCTGCAGAAACGCCGTCCCGGCGCCTGGGCCCTGGGGCTCACCCCGGCCGCGGTGGTGGCCGTGTCGGCCTGGCTGTTCCCCTTCTCCGGGACCCAGCCGATGACCTTCTGGTCGGTGATCCTGCCGTTCCTGTACGCGGTCCTCTCCTTCGTGCTCGTCCCGAAGGAGTGGACGACGGTCCGGTTGACGTCCGCGGTCTACGGCCTCTCAGTCCTCGCGGTCTGGCTGGTCAGCTCGCAGATCGGCTCCAACATCACCCGGCTGGCGATGCTCTTCGCCGGTGTGACGCTGGTCGCGGCGCTCCCGTTCACGGTCCCGCGCTCACGCCAGTGGTACGTCACCGTGCTCGCGTTCCTCGGGTTCACCGGCTGGATCGGCTTCAAGTCGGTCGACGACATCATCCACACGTCGCCCGCCGCGTCCTGGGCGCGCGAACTCGCCCCCCTGGTGAACGAACTCCAGGGCGTCGGCGCCGAGAAGGGCCGCGTCGAGGTCGTCCCCGCCCGCTCCCACCGCGAGGCCTCCGCCCTCGCCCCGTACGTCAACCTGGCCCGCGGCTGGAACCGCCAGGCCGACATGGAGCGCAACCCCCTCTTCTACGACGACACCCTCAATTCGGCGAACTACCACGAGTGGCTGCAGCGCTGGGCCGTCCACTTCGTCGTCCTGCCGAAGGGCGAGCCGGACGGCGACGGCGGGGAGCGCGAGCGGGAGCTCGTGCAGCGGGGCATGCCGTATCTGAAGCAGATCTGGGGCGACGCCAACTGGCAGCTGTTCCGCGTCACCGACCCCACCCCGCTCGCCGACCCGCCCGCCACCGTCGACCGCGCGGCCCAGGGCGAGCTGACCATCGAGGTCAAGAAGCCCGGCCGCGTCCTGATCCGCGTCCCCTACTCCCCGTGGCTCGGCCTGGTCGACACCAAGGGCAAGGGCGTCAAACCCCCGCAGGAGACATACGCCTCCAAGCACCGCGCGGACGGCACGCCCAAGTCGTTCGACAACGTCAACGGCTGCCTGATGCAGACGCAGGAGGACGACAAGGGCGACAAGTGGACCATCCTGCTGGCCCCGAAGGCGGGAACGTACCGGCTGGGCGCGCCGTACCAGTTGCCTCGCGGGACCCCCTGTCCGGACGAGCTCAAATAGCCCGTCCGGCGTCTGAGGACGAGGCCGTTCAGGCCGAAAGCCGGGGTCTGGGGGCGCAGCCCCCAGGGATGGGACGGGAAGGGGCGGCGGGGGCGAAAAAACCGACGCCGCCCCAAAGCCACTCACCTCACCGGAAACGCCACATCACACACCGCATCCTCCGGCCCCGCCGCAGCCCAGTCCGCGAAGTACACCTCCCGGCACGGCCCCGCCTGCTCAAGCCCCTGCCCAGCGATCCACTGCTCCACCGCCTCGAAGGCGGCCCCGATCTGCGGCGCAGCCACCTGCGCCTTGGTGATCCGGGTGTACGCCAGCCGCTGCGCCGGCTCCACCCGCACCTTCGTGTCCCAGCTCCGCCCGTGCCGCTCGGCCCACTCCCGTGCCGCGGCCTCGTCCGCGACCGGCACACAGGTCTCGGCGGGGCCGTCGCTCTCCATGGACACCTCGGAGTGGTAGACGACGTAGGGCGCCGCCGCGACACCCCCGCACTCGTCGGCCACCGGCACCAGCCGGTCCAGCGACGCATCGATCCACGCCGGCAACTCGTCCTGCAGCGTGTGCCGTGACTGGGTGATCACCACCTGCTCGGGCACGTCCACCGTCTCGACCACGAACTTCCCGTACATCTCGGAGCTCCTCCCCGACAGTCGTCCACGGAGGTACTCGGCGAGCGTCCGCTGCCCTGCGATGCGAGTCTCGACGTCCGCCCAGTAGGCGGCGAGCCGGTCGGCGGCCTCGGTGCCGTCCGCCTCCACCACCTCGGCGATCCGGGCGAGCGGCATGTCGAGCTGCCGTAGCAATGCCACCAGCCGGGCGCGTTCCACCTGGTCGGCGCGGTAGTAGCGGTAGCCGCTGAGCTCGTCGACGTGCGTGGGTGCGAGCAGGCCGAGGCGGTCGTAGAGCCGTAGTGCCTTGGCCGACAGGCGCGCCCGGGTCGCGAACGCACCGATGGTGAGCAGTTCGTCGTCCACCTGAGCATCCTCCGTCACCGGACGGGTCCTTTCCGCCCGGTGACGGGAACGCTCGTCCTTGCCCCAGGGGCAAGGTCAACGCCCGGCTACGCGAGGGCGCTCTCCACCGCCGCCACGACCTCCGCGGCCTCCGGTTCGGTCTGCGGGGAGAAGCGGGCGACGACCTTGCCGTCCTTGCCGATCAGGAACTTCTCGAAGTTCCAGCGGATGTCACCGCTGTGCCCCTCGGCGTCGGCGAAGCCGGTCAGACGGTCGTAGAGGGGGTGCCGGTTCTCGCCGTTCACCTCGACCTTCTCGGTCAGCGGGAAGGTCACGCCGTACGTCGCCGAGCAGAACTCGGCGATCTCCTCGGCGCTGCCCGGCTCCTGCCCGAGGAACTGGTTGCAGGGCACGCCGAGGACGGTGAAGCCCTGCTCGGCGTAGCGCTCGTGGAGGCGCTCAAGCCCGGTGTACTGCGGGGTCAGCCCGCACTTGGAGGCCACGTTCACAATGAGGACGGCCTTGCCCTCGTACTGGGAGAGGTCGGCGGATCCGCCCTTGAGGGCGCCGATCTCCACGTCGAGGGGGGCGGCGCCGTTGCTGTCTGCAGTCGTCATAAGCGGATGCTAACTCCGGTACGTGTCGTCCCGGTTCTGGGCCTCCACCAGAACCCCGCCGGCCGCCGTCCGTGAGTACAGCACCGACCGGCCCGCCCGCCGCCGCTCCACCAGCCCCGCGTCCAGCAGCACCTTCAGATGCCGGCCGACCGAACCGAGGCCCTGGCCGGTCACCGCCGTGAGCTGGCTCGTGCTCATGGGCGAGGCGAGAAGGACGAGGACTCCGGCGCGGGCGGTTCCGAGGAGCGCGGCCAGGCTCGCGGGGACGGCGGACGGTCGGTCGCCGGCCAGGGCGCCGGTGCACGGGTAGACGAGGGCGTACCGCCGGCGGGTGTCCTCCCAGGAGACCCAGCCGCCCTGGCGCTGCGGGGTCACCGGGACGAAGACGAGTTCGGCGCCGGAGATCTCGCGCGGCGGGTACTCGTGCAGGTTCACCTGCAGCCGGTTGTCGCCGAGCCAGCGCGTCCGACCGGGCCGCAGCGCGTCGAGCACGGTCGCCCAGCCGCCCTGGCTGACCTGCGCGGTGCGGGCGACGACATCGGCCTCGAGGATGCGCCGGCGCCGGTCCCAGTCCGGCCGTACGGTC
The DNA here is from genome assembly GCF_000720765.1 of Streptomyces sp. NRRL S-646. Lineage (GTDB taxonomy): Bacteria > Actinomycetota > Actinomycetes > Streptomycetales > Streptomycetaceae > Streptomyces. The sequence continues at coordinate 117,331 of NZ_JODC01000011.1, read as the reverse complement.
TCGTTCCAGACGTAGCAGAAGAGGCCGGCCGCACGCTCGGGCAGGTCGTCTCGGTCCAGGGCGGCGGGCAGCGGGCCGCCGGCCAGGGAGACGACGAGGTCGGCGCGGGCCCGGTCGGCGGCGGTGGCCCGCACCCGTGCGACCCCCTCCTCGAAGCTCTCCGCGTCGCCGGGGGTGGGCGCGAGGAAGTCGGCGGTCCACACCCGCCCGAGCCCTGCGCGCAGCAGCTGCGCGGTGACGGGATCGGCGGCCAGCCGCTCCCGGTAGCCGGGCAGATGCCGGTCCAGCCAGGCCCGCTCGCCCGGGTGCGCGGCCTCGCCCGCGTGCAGCAGCTTCAGGGAGGCGAGGGTTTCGGCCATCGGCGACAGCACGAACCGGCTGCCCGCGAGGGTGTCCGCGTTGATCTGCCACCAGCCCATGGAGCCACCCCCGACCTCCCACGACCTTTCGCGTCGGCGCGAAACAATAACGCGCGGGCTCCGGCCCTCCCGAGACTCCGTGCATGCGCAGCTACCGAGACCTGTTCCGCACCCCGGAGTTCACCCCGTTCTTCCTCGCCTCCGCCGCCCACACCGCGGCCCAGACGATCGGCGCCCTGGCACTCGGCACGCTGGTCTACCGGATGACCGACTCGCCGCTGCTGTCGGCGGTGAGCATGTTCGGCCCTCAGCTGGCGCAGGTGCTCGGCGCCACGTTCCTCCTCTCGGGCGCCGACCGGCTGCCGCCGAGGTCGACGCTGGCCGGCATCGGTCTCGCCTTCGCGGCCGGTACGGCCGTCCTCGCCCTGCCCGGGCTGCCGGTCGCGGCCGTCTTCGGCGTCGTCCTCGTCCAGGGCCTGGTCGCCTCGCTGGGCGGGGGAGTGCGCTGGGGGCTGCTGAACGAGATCCTCTCCAAGGACGGCTATCTGCTGGGCCGTTCGGTGTTCAACATGCTCTCCGGCCTGATGCAGATCACCGGGTTCGCGACCGGCGGCGCCCTGCTGACGGTCCTGTCCCCGCACGCCTGCCTGCTCATCTCGGCGGCGCTCTACGCCACCGCCGCCCTCGGCACCCGGCTGGGCCTGACCGCCCGCCCGCCGCGCTCCTCGGGCCGGCCGTCCGCCGCGGCGACCTGGCGCACGAACACCCTCCTGTGGTCCTCGCGCCCACGCCGCCTCACCTACCTCGGCCTGTGGCTCCCCAACGGCCTGGTCGTCGGCTGCGAATCCCTCTACGTCTCCTACGACCCCCACGCGGCCGGCGCGCTGTTCGCCTGCGGGGCGCTGGGTATGTTCGTGGGCGACGTCACCGTCGGCCGTCTGGTGCCGCCCGCGCTGCGCCCCCGGCTCGCCACCCCGCTGCTCCTCCTGCTGGCCACGCCGTACCTGTTCTTCGCCCTGCAGCCCGCGCTGCCCTGGTCGGCCGTCCTCGCCGTGATCGCCTCCGCCGGCTTCGGCGCGAGCCTCGTCCAGCAGGAGCGCCTGATGGCCCTCACCCCGGACGAACTGAGCGGCCACGCCCTGGGGTTGCACTCGGCCGGAATGCTCACCATGCAGGGCGTGGCCGCGGCCCTGGCGGGTTCGGTGGCCCAACTCACCTCGCCCGCCACGGCGATGACGGTGATGGCGGCCGCGTCGGCTGTCGTGACATCGACGCTGGCGTGGGCGGGACGGCGCACCGAGTCCCCAGCCGGTGGCCGGGCAGCACGGCGTACGGTGGTTTCCCGTCCCTGAGGCCTCGGCAACGGGCAGCATTGAAGGGTGCGTTCGTCGAAAAGTCCGGGGGAGAGCGCCCATGTCGTACGACCCTGTGAAGTGGCCCGCGCGCGGTCTGCTGGGGGCGGTGTCCCCGCAGGCCCGGCAGGAGTTGCTCGCGCTGGGGGTGGAGACCCGGTTCGAAGCGGGTGACGTGCTGTTGCGGGAGGGCGGGCCCGACCGGCATGTGCTGTTGCTGCTCTCCGGCTTCGCCAAGGTGACCGCCCGGGTGGAGAACGGTGAGGAGTCCCTGCTCGCGGTCCGGGTGGGCGGCGACACCGTCGGAGAGATGGCGGCGCTGGACGGGGCGCCGCGCTCCGCCACCGTGACGTCGTGCGGCCTGGTGACCGCACGGATATGGAAACCCGCCGAACTGCACTCGCTGCTGGCGCGCCGACCGGACGTGCACCTGACCCTGACCGGGATCATCGCCCAGCGGCTGCGCTGGGCCAACCGCCGGCGCCTGGACTTCCGCGGATATCCGGCCAAGGTGCGGCTCGCCCGGCTGCTGGTGGAGCTTGCCACGTCCTACGGCCACCCGGTCGAGGGCGGCGCGGTCCTCGGCTGCCGGCTCACCCAGCCGGAGCTCGCCGCGCTCACCGGGGCCGCCGAGACGACGATCCACAAAGGCCTGCGCGAGTTGCGCCAGGAGGGCCTGCTGGAGACCGGATACGGCTCCACGGTGATCCGTGACCTGCCCCGGCTCCGGAAACTGGCGGATCTGGCGCCCGAGGGCCCCGAGGCACCCGAGAGGTGAGAGTACGTGCCGGCGGTGCCGGTGTTCAGGCCAGCACCGGCCGCAACACCACCAGCAGCCCGGCGCTGACGTCCGTGGTGGCCGTGCGCATTCCGGTGGTGGTCGGACAGCGGTACTTGCGGGCGGCGGTCTGGTGGGGGGCCGGGGCGTGTGCGGCTTCGGCGGGTTGCGGCTCCCGGGCTTGGGTATCTGGCGCCCGAGGGCCCCGAGGCACCCGAGAGGTGAGAATACGTGCCGGCGGTGCCGGTGTTCAGGCCAGCACCGGCCGCAACACCACCAGCAGCCCGGCGCTGACGCCCATCACCGCAGTGCACACCACGACGGCGCTCAGGCACCGGTACTTGCGCACGGCCACCTGAGCCAGGAACCGGACCGTCTGCGACAACTCACGGCGTTCCAGGGCAAGGTCGGTGGTGTCCGGCTCCCCGTCGGACGGCAGGATGTCGGGGCCCGAGGCGAGGTGGGCGAAGCTGTAGCGGTTGGCGCCGACGGGCCGCAGCACGCGGGGCCGCAGGGTGGCCACCAGGAATCCGGCGCCGCCGAACAGCCCGCACAGGAACAGGGCGAGCAGGGTGCCGGCGAGCACACCAGTGGCACCACCGCGCTCGGCGGCGTGCAGGGCCCGCCCGCTCCAGACGCCGGCCGTGCCGACCAGCGCGGCCTGTGCGGCGGCCAGGATCCCGGCCTTGGTGTCGGCGTGCTGGTGGGTGGTCTGCAGGGCGGTGAACATGTACTGCGCGGGACGGCTGTCCGGCTGGGCGGCAATGGGCGGCATTCGGCTCCTCCTGCGGTCGACGGACGACGCGTCGCTTCCAGGAGACACCGGTCCGGCCGACGCAATCCTGCATTTATCCGGGATCGGACCAAGAACCCCATCCGCCCCAATTCGTGGAATTCGCCTACGACTTGGCCGGATCCCGGTATTTTTTTGCTCCTTTCCGCATCCCGTACTTCGACGGGGTTCACGGCGGCCCGGGCGTGTACCACTGGCCTACCGGCGTCCGCATGTTCGGGGGAGCGGGCGCCGGTGTGTTCCATTCAGGGAGCGGGGAGTTCGACTATGGGAACGTTCGGTCGCAGACTGCTGCTGGCGGTTGATGCGAAGGGTTATGGCGGCGTCGACGTGCTGACGCAGCGCCAGTTGCAGGAGGCCATCCAGCTGCTCCTGGGCGAGTCGGCCGCCGCGGCCGGCCTGGCGCGGGAGCGGTGGGAGACACAGGTGGGCGGGGACTCGGTGTTCGCCGTGCTGCCCGAGGGCGCCTCTGAGCCCGACCTCGTGGACACCTTCATGCGGCACCTGGACGCCGGCCTGCGCGCCTTCAACCACGGTCGGCTGCCCGAGGCCCGGCTGCGGCTGCGGGCGGCCGTGCACTTCGGCACGGCGTCCCCGGCCGCCAACGGCTTCGAGGGCCGCGCCCCGGTCGAGATCGGCCGCATGCTGGACAGCGCGGTCCTGAAGTCGGCCCTGGCGGCCGCCCCCGACGCCTGTCTGGCCCTCGCGGTCTCCTCGACGGTCTTCAACGACGTGATCCGCGAGGCGTACACGACGATCCGGGCGCAAGAGTTCCGCGAGGTGCGGATCGCGGAGAAGGAGTACGCGGGTCGGGCGTGGATCCGGGTGCCCGGGTACGACGTGCATGCGCTCGACCTGGGCGGGGCGGCGGAGGCGCCGTCCGTCGGCGGGGCGGCCAGGAGCGGCGCGGATGGTGGTGGGGCGGATGACGGCGCAAGCGGGGGTGGTGAAGTGCCCGACGTGCGCCCCCCGAGTGCGCCAACTGCTCCTGGCGACACGGTAGTTCAGGTGTTCCCCGGAACCGTCCATGCTCCGGGCGCCGTCTTCGGCATCTCCAAGTGACCTCCGAGTGACGGCTGAGAATGGACGAGGAAGAGAGCGCGAAGAGACTCCAGGGCACCCCGGAACCGCCGGACGCCGACGGCGGATCGGAAGCCCCGGACACACCCCGGGACCCGGGTGACTCACCCGAGGCGGCTCCCCCGCAGGAGCCCCCCGGGGACGACCCGAAGCCCCGCGGCGACCGGCCGGCCGACAACGCCGACACACCCCGGGGAACAGAACAGCCCGACGAGGCCGAACAACCCGCCAGGCCCGACCGGGCGAAACGGGCCGACGAGACGGCCCGGGCACAGAACAACGTCAACCAGTACTTCTACGGCGCCCTCGACGCCCCCGGCGCCATCTTCGGCATCGGCACCGCGGATTCCGCCAATGCCCGGCGCCGCGCCGTCGGCCGCCTGGATGCCGGTGAGGCCGACGCGATCCTGGCGCCGTACGTCGAACCCGACTGCTTCGAGGAAGCCGTACGCGCCCTCCAGCAGGACGGTGTGGTCGTGCTCGTCGGGCCGCCCGGCACGGGCAAACGGTCCGCGGCGGTGGCCCTCGTCGCCAAGGTCGCGGAGGGCACGGAGTACGTGGTGCTCTCGCCCGGCCGCAGCCTGGAGGACCTGGCGGGCGGGCGCCCGGTGTTCGAGAAGGGCGTCGGCTATGTGCTCATCGACCGTATGAACGAAGCCGTCGGCGGGACCGCGGACTTCGACTGGCGGCGGGTGCGCGACACCGTGCGCGAGCAGGGGGCGCATCTCGTGGTCACCACCGTGTACCAGGGCGAGGACGACGCCCCCGGATCCGTACGCCATATGCCCTGGCAGCCACCGGACCTCACGGCCGTCCTGCGGCTGCGGCTGGTGCGGGCGGGCTGCGGGCAGGACACCGTCGAGCAGGCCGCCTCCCTGATGCCCGCCGGATGCCGGATCGCGGAGGTGGCCGCGGCGGCCGCCAGGATCGCGGACGGTGCGGACCCCGCCGGGGTCTGGCAGGAGTACGGCGCCGCAGCGGCCCAGCCCGTACGCGACTGGTTCGACGAGCCGCGCTCGCCGCAGGAGTGGACCGAGGTCACGGCACTGGCCTTCGTCACCGGCCTCGGCTACCGCGACTTCGAGACCTGTCAGGAGCGTCTGGAGGAGCATGTGGCGGCCACCTTCCCGGTGCTCGCCAAGGACGAGGAGACGGCCGAGGCCACCCGGCGCGACGCCGACCGCAGGCTGTCGCTGTCCCGCAACAGCCTGGTCGCGGTCGAGGAGCGCAAGGATGGCGCGCTCACCCGGTCCGCCCTGGTCTTCCCGCACTCGCAGTACCGGCGGTGGGTGCTGGAGGAGCTGTGGAGCAAGCGCTCGACGGCGTACTGGGACGGTGTACGGGACTGGCTGACCGAACTCGTGGCCACCCAGCCCGGCCTGGGGCTCCAGTTGTCCGTCGCCTCCGGCCTCGCCCTGCTCACGCGGCCCGCCTTCGACGAGGTCGCGGAGAACTATCTGCACCCCTGGGCGGCCGGCGCGGCGGGCCCGGCCGGCCAGTCCACGGCCACCCTGGTGCTGCACTGCATGTGTCTGGACGAGGGCCTTGCCGCGACCGCACTGTCCGTCGCCCGCGGCTGGGCCCGCTCGCCCGACCCGGAGCTCTCGTCGACGGCGACCGCGGCGTTCAGCGGGGCGCTCGGGGTGTGCTTCCCCACGGACGCGGTCAAGGCGCTGCTGCACCGCACCCTCCGCCGGTTCGACGATCAGGCATTGGAGGCGATGGTCGCCCTCGCCGGTCTCGTCGTCGTCCTCATGGAGTGCGACCAGGACGCGGGTGCTGTGCTGCGTCCGCTCGCCTACCGGCTGAAGGACGAGGGCGGAAAGCTCACCGCACATCAGAAGGACCGCACCCTCGACGCCGCACTGATCGTCGTGGCGCGGCACACGCGCACGGGCCGGATGGTCTGCGCAGCGCTGCCGGCCCGCGACCCCCGGCAGGCCGACCCGATCGGCGAGTTGTGGGCGGGGCTGCTGGCGAACCGGCCGTACCGGCGCCGTGTGCTGCTGTGCCTCCACCTCACCCTGCGCGACCTGTCCGCCGGGACGGACGAGCCGGAGCAGACGGCCGAGCGGCTGGGCCGCTCCCTGGGCGCGGCACTGCCGCCGGACGAACGCCCGCTGCTGGGGCCGTCCCTGCGGCAGGTCGTGGGGCGTTTCGACGAGGCTGCGGCCCCTCTGATCGACATCTTTCTCGACGCTGTACTGAGCACGGAGGACTGACAGGCATGAATGCCAATTACCCGCTCGTGGAGCAGCGGGAATACGGGCGGCCGGAGAAGCGCGGCGGCCTGATGAAGAAGCGCGTGATGCGGGACGAGGGCGAACTGCCCCGGCTCGCCCCGCACCACGTACGGGTCTTCCGGGTCGGCGCGGAGTACGTCGAGGACCACGGGCAGCTGCACGCCGAGGACCCGGTGGTGATCGGTGCCAGCTCCGTCACGGTCGTCGACCGCCGGATCGAGGTGCCGGTCGTCGTGGAGACGAGGATCCCCTCCGCCGAGGCGGGGGACTTCACCGTAAGGGCGACGTTCTACTGCACCGTCACGGACGCGAAGGCGGTCGTGCGTGACGGCATCACGGACGTGGAGGCGCTGCTGCTGAGCCATCTGCGGGAGGTGCCGGGACTCACCGAGGACGGCAGCGACCAGCCGATCATGAACTCCGCCGCCGTACGGGAACGCATCGACGCACGGCTGACCGCGTACCACGAGATGCGCCCGACGGTGCTGTCCGGCCTGCGCGCCCGGCACGGTCTGGTCGAGGTACTCACTCCTGCCGAACTCGCCCAGCACATCGCCCAGTTGGAGAAGGAGCGGTGGGAGCAGCAACAGCAGCAGCGGCGGGAGGAGCGGGAGCAGCAGCTGGCCCTGGACCGGGCCGAGCGGGAGGCCGAGCTGGAACTGAAGCGGGAGCAGATCCGCTTCGTGCGGGAGCAGCGCAGGGAGCGCAACCGGCAGCAGGAGGCGGTGGACAAGGAGCTGGGCCGGCAGGACTACGAGACCCTGCGCGGCGGGTTCGACCGCGAGGCGGGGGCCGAGCAGCAGAAGCACGACCTCACGCAGCGGGCCGAGTTCAACCGGTTCGTCCGCGATCAGGTCCAGGAGGACATGAAGCTTCTCGGCGCCAATCCGCTCGCCGCGGACCTCAGCGCCCGCCACCACGGCGACATCACCTCCGACGAGTACTCCAAGCGCGTACGGGGTTACGACGAGCTGCAGGCCGAACGAGCCCGGCTGGAGCGTGAGTTCCAGGAGAAGCGGGCCGAGCTGGACCGGCAGGAGGAGCGCTGGAAGGTCGAACAGAAGAACCAGCTGGAATCGTCGACCCGCGCGGAAACCCTGCAACGCGAGACGGCCAAGGCCGAGGAGGCGGCCCGTCGCTGGGACGTGGAGCACGCGGAAGAGGTGCGCCAACGCGACGAGGACCGGCAGGACAAGAAGCAGTTGCTGCAGGACCAGCACACCTGGGCCAGGCAGCAGCTGGGCGCCTGGACGGAGCTGACCAAGCAGGCCTTCGACCGCGGCCTGTTCGACGGGCAGCTGAGCGACCCGGGCGCGCAGATCAACCGGGTGGGCGACTTCTCCTTCGAGCGGGGCCCCGCGCAGGACGGCACCGCCCCGAGCGCGGTGACGAACACCCCGCGCGTGAGCATCGTCCAGAAGAGCCAGGACGGCGGCGACGCCCAACTGGGCGACGCCGAACCCGACCTCGGCGGCACGGACTCGGAGGGCAGCCTTGGCCACTGACACACCGCTGCGCCACGCCGACAGCGCCTCCTTCGGCGACGACCCGGGCGCGGCCCGTCCGGTGCCGCGCGCAGGCGGTCCGGCGGTCCGGCTGCGCGGGCTGATCGGCATCGACGAGGGGCTGCTGGCCTGGGTGCCGGAGGAACGCACCCGTTACACCTGGTACGGCGCCCTGGTCGTCAACACGGCCCTGGTGGGCGCCCTCTCGATGACGTTGGCGCTGAGCAGCTTCCGCTCCGACCTGCCCCTCGCCGCCGTGATCGGGGTGGCCGCCGTCTGGTTCTGGGTGGTTCTCGCGATGGACAGCTGGCTGGTGTCCAGCACCCACGGCACGATGGTCAAGAAGTGGTCGCTTCTTCTCCGCTTCATTCTCTCCGTGCTCCTCGGCCTGTTCATCGCCGAGCCGATCCTCTTCCAGATCTTCGACAAGGAGATACGCCAGGAGATAGCCGTCGGCAACGAGCAGCAGACCGCCGACTACCGCGGCATGCTCGTCTCCTGCAACCCCACCGACGGCGCGACCACCGCGGACCGCCCCGAATGCCTGAGCTACCAGCTGAAGGTGGCGGGCTCCCCGGCCGAGCTGGCCGAGCAGATCAAGAGCAACACCGCCCGCACCAAGGCCCTGCAGACCCAGGTCGACGCCATCAACAAGACGCTCGACGACAAGATGTCCGCCGAGCAGCGCCTGTGCGGCAAGGCCAACTGGATCTGGCGGAACGGGGTGCGGGACGTCACCATCACCTGCGACAGGGCCCGGAAGGACTCCAGCGAGTACCGCAGGACCAGCAAGGTCGACACATACGAGAAGGAGCTCTCGGCGCTGGTCGCCAAGAGCCGCACCCTGGCCGCGAAGAAGGACACCGCCGCCGACGCCTACCAGCCGCTGCTGCAGCGGGCCATCGAGGCCAAGACGCGGGCACGGGCCGCCGACCTGGACACCGACGGCATCCTCACCCGGGCCCACGGGCTCAGGAAGGTCGCGGAGTCCGACGGCTTCGCGCTCTTCATCACCCTCGTGCTGCATCTGCTGCTGATCTGCCTGGACGCCATGCCCGTGCTGGCCAAGCTGATGAGCGGCGCCACGATGTACGACCGCATGCTCGGCGCCCGCTTCACGGCGAGCAGCCGGACGTACACCGAGGAGCTCCAGGTGCAGCAGGAGTGCGCACGGATGGAGCACGAGGTGCAGCGCCACGGCGTGGCACAGGACACGGCCGACCGTATGCGGCGTGTGGAACACGACTTCCAACGGGCCCAGGCGGAGCGGGCCGCGGAGGAACGGGCCGAGCTGGAGGAGCGGATGGGCCGGATCCTTCGGGCGAGGAAGGCCTGAGCGGGACGGCCGACGGACCGGCGACGGCCCCGCCCCGGGAGGGGCGGACCGCCGCCGGAGCCGAGGTCACGGCTGACGGGTCTCCGGTACGGGAGCCGGACTGGCGGGCGCCATGTTCTGCGCCGCCCGGTCGAAGTACCTGAGCAGCTCCACCGGAAACGGCATCACGAGCGTCGAGTTCTTCTCGGCCGCGACCTCCACGACCGTCTGGAGGAGACGCAGCTGCATCGCCTCGGGGGTGTCGGACATGATGCGCGACGCGTTGGCGAGCTGCTGTGCGGCCTGGAACTCGCCGTCCGCGGTGATGACCCGGGCCCGCCGCTCCCGCTCCGCCTCGGCCTGCCGGGACATGGACCGCTTGAGCGACTCCGGCAGCTGTACGTCCTTGATCTCGACGCGGTCGATGTGGACGCCCCAGCCGGCGGCCGGGCTGTCGATCATCAGGGCGAGCCCCTCGTGCAGCCGCTCACGGTCGGACAGCAGGTCGTCGAGGTCGCTCTTGCCGATGATGGAACGCAGCGACGACTGGGCGACCTGGCCGACGGCGAAGTGGTAGTCCTGGACCTCGATGGCGGCCCGGAGCGGATCGGTCACCCGGAAGTAGACGACCGCGTCGACCTTCACCGAGACGTTGTCCTTGGTGATGCCCTCCTGGGTGGGCACCGGCATGGTGATCACCTGGGTGTTCACCTTCCGCATCCGGTCGACGAACGGGATCAGGAACGTCACGCCCGGCTGCCGGTACGACGGCAGGGCCTTGCCCATCCGGAACACGACCCCGCGCTCGACCTGGTTGACCACCCGCATACCGCTGCGCAGCACGAGCAGGGCCGCCACAGCAACCAGCACGACCGCGACCACAGTGCCTTCCATGGCACTCCATTCCTCGAAAGGATTCCCCGTAAGGATTGAGACAAGGAAGTAGACACCGGACGGAGTTGGCCGGATGCGCCCGCAAGCGTCAGGAGATCGTCAAGAAATCGATCCTGCACACGGTCCTGCACACGGCCCCGTACCGAGGGTCCTCGTCGTGGGCGCGGGCTTCGGCGGGATCGCCGTCGCCGCCGAGCTCCTGCGGCACGGGCCGGCCGACGTGACCCTGCTGGAGGCGGCACCGCAGCTGGGCGGCACCTGGCACCACAACCGCTACCCGGGCGCCGCCTGCGACGTGCCGAGCCACCTGTACTCGTACTCCTTCGCCCAACGCGCCTCCTGGGCCCATGTGTTCTCCCACCAGGACGAGATCCTGCGGTACGCACAGGAGACCGCGGACGCGCTCGGGGTCACCCCGCGGATCGTCACGGACACCACGGTGACCTCGTGCACATGGGACGACGGCACGCGTACGTGGACGGTGCACAGCCGTCGTAGGGGATCGGACGGGCCGGAGGAGGAGAGGGTCGCCGATGCCGTCGTGCTCGCCACCGGACAGCTCGACAAGCCGGCCCTCCCGGCCGTGGAGGGGCTGTCCGACTTCGCCGGGCGCAGCTTCCACTCCGCCCGCTGGGACCACGACTACGACCTGCGGGGCAAGCGGGTGGCGGTCATCGGAACGGGCGCGAGCGCAACCCAGCTGGTTCCCGAAATCGCGCCGCTGGTCGCTCACTTGACGGTGTTCCAGCGCACGGGGAACTGGTTCCTGCCGCGTCGGGACCGCCCGATGCCGGCGCTCCTGAACCGTGCGATGCGCCTGCCGTGGGCACGCCGCGCCTGGCGTCGGCTCCTCCACCACGGCATCGAGCTGCTCACCCTCTGCATCCGCCACCCCCGAATCGCCGGCCGCATCGGCGCTGTGCTCTCCGCCGCCCATATGCGCCGCCAGCTGCCCGACCCCGAACTGCGCCGCAAGGCCTGGCCCGACTACCCCTTCGGCTGCAAACGCGTCCTGCTCAGCTCCGACTTCCTGCCCGCGCTGCGCCGCCCGAACGTGGAGCTGGTGACGGACCCGATCGCCCGTATGACCCCCGAGGGCCCGGTGACGGAGGACGGCCGGCTCCACGAGGTCGACTGCGTGATCCACGCGACCGGCTTCCGTACGAACACCTTCATGCTGCCGATGGAGGTGCGGGGCGCGGGCGGACGCTCGATCAGGGAGGTGTGGGCCGAGGGGGCCCGCGCACACCTCGGCATCATGGTCCCCGGCTTCCCGTCCCTGTTTCTCATGTACGGCCCGAACACCAACACCTCCGGTGGCTCCATCCTGTTCTTCCTGGAGGCCCAGGCCGCCTATGTCCGCCGGGCGCTGGAGCTGGTCCGCCGCGCCGGAGCGGCGGCGCTGGACGTGCGGCCCGAGGTCGAGGAGGCGGGGCTACGGGCCCTGCGGGCACGTTTCGGGGGCACGGCCTGGCAGTCCTGCTCGTCGTGGTACCGCACTCCCGACGGCCGCAATGTCGCCAACTGGCCCGGCTACATGGGGGAGTACGCGGCACAGACGCGGCGGGTGACGCTCGCGGAGTTCCGGTTCCTCCCGTCCCGGGGGCGATGAACCGGCGCAGTGCGTCGGCGAGTTGCAGCAGGCAGCGGGCGCCCTCCGAGCGGCCGACCGGTCGTGCCCCGCTTGGGGACGCCAGTCGCAGTGGCTGCGGAAACGCCCGAGGGCGGCGTCCCGTCTCCGGTACGCCGCCCCCAGGTCGTCGGGTGCCAGTCCGTCAGCTCTGGTGCGGGGAGCCGTGGATCAGGAGCTCGGTCACGTCCATGTAGCTGCAGCCCGAGGGGCTCGGGTCCGTAGCGCACTTGGCGCCGTTGTCGGCGGCCTGGTTGCCGAGCATGGTCAGGCGGACGTAGCGGACGTTCTGCCCGGTGCCGGCCTTGAGGGGCACAGCGTTCTCGCGGCCGGTGTCGGCGGGCTTGAAGTGGCCCTCGGCGGCGGTGACCCAGGTGGTGCCGTCCGTCGAGGTCTCGACCCGGTAGTCGCCGAGGGAGGCCGTCTTGTCGTCCCCACAGCCCGACGTCGGGTCGATGCGCAGTTCGGTGACGTCGACGGCCGAGGGCAGCTTGACCGTGTTGTGCACCGGGTCGACCCCGGTGCCGTTGCTGCCGCCCTTGGCGTCCGAGCCCCAGACGGTGCCCGACATGTCGATCAGGCCGTTCGGTCCGCAGCCGAAGTCGGTGTTGTCGGGTCCGGTGAACTCCGTGACGGTGGCGCCGCCGGAAGCGGCGGCCCAGTCGCGGCGCAGCGACCAGTCGGCGCCGCTCCCGGAGCCGACGGAGGCCGTGCGGATCTGCGGCTCGTAGCCGTTGCCGCTCGCGTACACCTTCCGGTACGTGCCCTTGGGGACGTTGTGGATCGTGTACGTGCCGTCCGCCCTGGTCACGGCGGAGAAGTCGGCACCCGGGAACCCGGAGGCATGGCCGCTGATGCTGACGCCGACCCCGCCGACGGGGGCGCCGGACGCGTCGTCGGTGACCTTGCCGGTGAGGGTGGTCACCGCGGTGTGCGGGCCGGGCGGCAGCGAGAAGTCCTCGTCGGGCTTGGTGTCGTCGGCGCTCAGCGCGGCGGCGAAGTAGCCCATGCCGCGGTGCGCGAACACCTTCCAGATGCGGTCGTGGGCCCGGCCGCGGTTGACCACGGTGTCGGCCTGCAGGATGGCGTTGCGCTGGTCGAGGAAGGTGGGGTTCGCGGGCGACAGCTCCATCGCGCGGGTCAGCAGCGACTCGGTGAGCCTGCTGCCGAGCCGGTTCCGCAGGTCCCAGAGCGTCTCGCTCCAGATCTCGCCGTCGGCGTGCACCTCGGCGCCGCGGCGCGAGATCTTCCCGTAGTCGCCGTAGGTGTACCCGCCCTTGCCCGCCGCCGCCGTGCCGGGGCACTTGGCGGAGGTGGAGCCGACGGGGCAGTCCAACGGTTGGGAGCGCGAGGGCAGTTCGTCGGTCCAGTGCGGCGGGTCGAGGGCCACCTGACCGTCGACGTGCCGGTTGTCCTTCAGCAGCCCCTTGGTGTTGAGGAAGTCGAGCGCGTACCAGTCGCTCCAGGCCTCGCCCATCGCGCCGCCCTGCTGACCGGTGAGGGCCGAGACCCCCGCCGCGTCGACGACGAGCCGGTTGGACAGGCCGTGCGTGTACTCGTGGTAGACGGTGGCGGCGTCGTCGCCCCAGTTGCCCTGCAGCACCGTGCCGGTCCCGGTCAGGTACATCTGCATCGTGGGCGCCTGCCCGTCCGGCGGCGTCCCCATGTTGGCGTTGTTCAGGTGGTTCTCGTCGGGCAGCCCGTGCTCGACCGCGGCGCCGTCGTCGGTCTGCGCGTCCACGGCGTCGCCGTCCCGGCCGTCGAAGTTGCCCGCGGCCCGGGTGAAGCCGATCGGGCCGGCCTCCAGGTGGTCGTGGTAGGTGCCGAGGTAGTAGTAGACCTGCGCGGCGTTCTGCTCGCGGTTGGTCTTCCAGGAGTACGGCGTCTTCTGGTCCCAGGAGCAGGGCAGCGGGACGTCGCAGCCGGGACCGGTGACGGGCTTGAACGGGAAGGAGAACGTCCCGTCGGCCGCCGGGGTGATCTCCTCGCCCGCGTCCACCTTGTTGTTGTCGTCGACATCGCTGAAGACGTGCGCGATACGGCCGTCGAGGGTCTTGGCGCCGACGGGCAGCCAGCCGTGCGCGGTGATGTGGCGGGTGTGCTGCTTGCCGCCCTTGGGGGCGCCGGGGTACCGGTCCCAGACGAGGACCTTGCCGGTGCGCAGGGGCGTGGCCGCCGAGGAGGACAGGGGCTGTCCGGTGGAGGGCGCCTCCCTGGTCGCCGCGGACAGGTCGTCGGAGAGGTTCTGCCGATACAGAACCCGCCCCGTCGCCGCGTCGACGACGTGCAGCCACATGCCGTGGCCGTCCGGCACGGTCACCGTCTGCCACGCACGCCGTGAGGTGCCGCCCGGCGCCGTATAGACGACCTGCTTGGCGGTGTCCGCCTTGCCGAGGCCACCGGCCTCGGCACCGGCGATGTCCCGAACGGCCGTGTGTCTGGCCTGCGTCGAGGTGATCCGCCCCGGCGCCAGCTGCGCGGGCAGCTTCGGCACCGGAGAGCCGAGCACACTGATCAGCCGCCCGTCACGGGCGACGTTCGCCTTGACGCCGTTGCCGAACACCGGCACACCGTCGACAGACTGGACGAACGACAGATGACGGATCCCGGCGACGTCGCTGTACTGCTTCCGCAGGGTCAGATCACGGACCTGACCGGCGGAGAGCCCGAAGACATCGGGATGGTCCCGCAGATACTCCCGGACGACGTTCTCCGGGCTCTTGCCGCTGTCGCTGCTGTCTGTCAGATACCCGTCGAGCTTGGCCACCTGCCGTGCAGTGCCGGTGGCCGGGTCCAGTTCGAGCACGCCCTGAGCCCCGAGCTGCTTGCGCAACTGCCGTACACCGGGCCGCTGTTCAGCCTTCGCCAGCCTGGCATCGCGACGCACCAGCGTCTGCTGCGAGGGCACGGACGGAGTGGCGGACGGCGTGGGCGACGGACCGTCGGCCGCCGGGCCACCCGGGACCGCGCTAGCGGCGCCGGGCACAAAAGCGACGGCCAGCGTGAGGCCGGCCGCCGCGGTGAGTATGGTCGCGCGTCTTGCGCGCGATGAGGAGGCTCTCGCCATTTCAACGCCTCGTGGGGGGTGAGGGGTCCAACGGCCGTGTTTTTACGGCCGAGTTGTACGCCTCGCACCCTTTCAAGGCGACCTGCCCGACAGAAGACCTCAAAGATCAAGTGTCACAGACGTCACACAGGGAGGGTTGTCCGGATCAGCCGGATCAGTTGGTGGCCAACAATGCTGTGAAGTCCGTCCATGCCTTGGGGGGCAGGCGGAGTATCGGGCCGTCGGGGTCTTTGGAGTCGCGTATGGCGACAGTGGTGGGGATGTTGCGGGCGACCTCGACGCATTCGCCGCTGCCGCTGCTGTAGCTGGACTTCAGGAAGTCGAATCCGGTGGTCAATGCATACCCTCTCTGATGCTCTCGATCAGGCTGAGCGAGTCCTTGGGGGCCAGGCTCAGCCTCGCGGTGCGGTCGAAGAAAGAGCCGTACATGGTGCTTTCGGACTCGCTTTCGACCCACACCGTAGCCGCGATGCTGTCAACGTGGACTACGTCCACGGCTTGGGCTTCGGCGAAGGAGATGATGTTGAAGGCTCCTGCCATACAGGCGTGGCCGCCTGCACGGAAGGGCAACACCTGGATCCGCACGTTGGGGAGTTGGGCCACGTCGAGCAGGTGCTGCAACTGCGCGCGCATGACCTCGGGACCGCCGATCTGTTGCCGGAGCGCGGCCTCCCAGACCACCGCATACATCTGGAGCGGCTCGGCTCCCGATAGCCGGGCCTGGCGCTTCATCCGTACATCTACGACCCCTTCGATCTCGTCGGGGTCCGTGCACAGCCCTTCGCTTACCACAACCGCCCTGGTGTACTCAGGGGTCTGCAACAGGCCTGGAACGAACGCCTGTTGCCATGTCCGCACCTGACTGGCGACGTCCTCCATGGCGATGTACTCGGCGATCGCCCCGGCCTGCGGAGCGTGCTGCCACCAGCCCTTCGCCTTACGGCGCTCCCGGTCCAGCCGGGCCAGGTTCAGCAGCCGTGCCAGGGCTTCGGGGTCGTCCAAGCCGTAGAGCTCGCACAGGGCACGGATGTCGATGTCCCGCATCGGCACCCATCCCCGCTCCATCTTCACGATCTTCGAGTTGGTCGCGTTGAGGACATCAGCGGCTTGCTGCTGGGTCTTTCCCGCCGCATCGCGGAGGCGCAGCAGCTCCCCACCGAGTCGGCGCCCCAAGACAGTTGACGCCCGGTTACCAGTTAGCGCGGATCGGTTCACGGGATCAGTCTCGCGCCTCCGCCGCCCTCTCAACAAACTTGGAGACAAGTGTCTCCAAGTTTGTTGCACTCGTGCCATCCGTCTCGCTACGGTCAGTACTCAACCGCTCACTCAGCGGCTCCCACCCACCCCCACAAGGAGGCGCGCGTCCATGCCCGACGCCAATCCCACCCCCGAACCCCTCCGCCACGTAGACCAGCTCGACTACACCCCCGTCCCCCGCAGCGTCGCCCTCGCCCGCCGCCGCACCGCACGCGTCGTCACCGACTGGGGGCATACGCACCTCGCCGGAGACGTAGCCCTCGTCGCCAGCGAACTGATGACCAACGCTCTCCTGCACGGCAGCCTGCGCGACCGGCTCATCCGGCTGCGGATCACCACGACGGCCGCCGCGCTCCGCGTCGAGGTCAGCGACCCTCGCGGTGAACGGCCGCCGTGTCGGCGGGAGGCAACCGACGAGGATCAGTTCGGGCGAGGACTGCTGCTGGGCGGAGCGCTGGCGGACGACTGGGGCGTGGGGCCACGGGTGGGAGTCGGCAAGACCGTCTGGGCGGAATGGGGCCTCGGCCTCACCCTCTGCGGCAATCCGCTCGCGCGCACGCGGAAGTGACGGGAATGGCGCTAGCGTGGGCTCGTGCCGGAAGGGCGCTGGACGAGCGGAAGGAGCGGCCCATGACCACGCCGCACGCGGACGGAAACGGCCCGCTCATTCCCAGGCCCGAGCTGACACTGCCAGCTCTGCGACAGGCCGTGGCAACGGTGGTCCCCTCCCGCCTCCCCGAATTCTTCGAGGACCTGCAGAAGGCGTTCGTCCGCGCCGGGGACGAGGACAGCGTCGTACCGATCCGCATGTTCTACCAGCAGTGGGGCGTAGTGGTGGAGATCGAGCGTCACCCCGATACGGCCCACCGCCTGCACGCCGCCGAGCAGGCCATCAGCAGCCCCGACCCGGACGTACGCGAGCGCGCCATCCGTGAGGCCGCAGAGATCGTACGAGCGGCACACCGCGAGGTCGCCGGTAGCTGACTGGCGCTGGGAGCTGTTCCAGGACGACCTGCTGGACGGCCTCCCGGATACGGCACGCGCCGAGACCGACCGGCTGGCCAACGAGATCGCCGTACGCGAGTCGATGGTCTTTCTGGAGGGAGCTGCCTACACCGGACCGGGCCCTGGCGTACGGACCGAGAGCCGCGGGCTCCTCATGCTCACCTACCTGACCGATGTCCGTGGTGAACGGATCGTGCTCGTTCAGGTGAGCTGGTTCGGCTGAGGCACGGCCGGATCCAGGCCGTATCGATCAGGTCCCCTGCTTGCGGTATTTCCGTGAACAGAAGTTTGTTGCTGCCTTTGCACCCGTCTCGGGGCCGTCGGAGGCCTTTCATGAAGTGGAGGGAAGGTCCGGCTGGGTCGCTGAACTGAGCTCCGAGGGCGGCCGATCACGGCCACTGTCAACCATCGGCTGGGACCGAACTGTCAAGCATCACCGGGATCGGACAAGCCCCACGCGCCCGACTGAGTTACAACTTTCTCTACTGGTTTTTCGGCTCTTCGGAGTTGTGGGTGGGTAGTTCACCCTGACCCGTGCTCGCGTCTTCGCCAGGGGCGAGTGCCGTCGGCCGCGAGCAGGATGCGGATGCGGTAGTTGCCGAAGTTGCGGAAGCCGTGAGCCAAGCGGCGGGTCTTCTCGATGATGAGGTTGATGGCCTCGGTGCCGCCGTTGCTGATCCCGTACCGGTCAGGGTCGGGATCGCCCAGGCCACCGCTCGGGTAGTGAGCTTGGCCCGCGGCGGAAGGGCGGGATGCTCCTCGGACCAGACCCCGACCGGACAGCGCTGTTCGCGGCAGCGCCAGCGACGCTTGCGCCAGATCAGCTGCACCGGGATGCCGAAGCAGGGCGCGTCGGCCAGGCGGTGCTCGCGACGACCGTGGTCGGCCGCGACCACCCCACGGCCGCGGCACGCAACCACAGCAGGTGGATGGGTCTGGATTGTCAGGCGTAGCAGCCCGCGTGGGTGCTCAGCGTCGGAATCGAAACGGTCAACAGCAACAAGCTGCAGACCGTCCAGTCCCAGCAGTTCGTCAGCGATGGCGCACGCCGTGGGCGAACGGTCAGCGGCGCAGGTGGTGTGCAGTGATCGCGCGGTAGAACGCACTGCGCCTGTCTCGACCGTCACCTGAACACCGGCCTCGGCGTCGGCCAGGCCCGAAGCCCCCCAGCGGCCGCCCTCACGCCCAGAATCAAGGGCTGTGAGGGCCGCCGGGGGAGCCGATTCGCCGCGTCGAGTCCGACGGATTCCCAGGGCGTGGGATCGGTCGCCGGTTGCTCGGGAAGTCAGCCGTACAGCTGAGCAGGGTCGCCCCCGAGGGCGGCCTTGACGAACCGCGCAGGGTCGTCGACCAGGACCTCGATGGCTCCGGCCTCGATCCCGGCCAGGCTGGCTCGCGCGACCTCGGCGGGGTCGATCTTGGGTCCGTCGTTGCCGGCCATCATGTCGGTATCAGCAGCCCCAGGTGGACTCCCTGCACGAGGATGTCCTTGCCGGCCAGCTCCACTCGGACACCGTTGGTCATGTTCCACTCCGCGGCCTTGGCCACCGAGTACGACCCCGACCCGGCCGCGGTGGCCACCCAGGACAGGACCGATAGGACGTTGACGATGGCCCCCTCACCGTTGCCGACCATGACCGGAGCGAAGGCGCGGATGACGCTCAGCGTGCCGAACAGGTGCGTCTCGAGGTCGGTGCGGATGTCCTGGACCGGGGAGGTCAGCAAATTCGCTCCGGTGGTGATGCCGGCGTTGTTGACCAGCACGGTGACGTCCGAGGCGGTGACCGCGGCCTGGGAGATCGACGTCTCGTCCAGCAGGTCCAGGTGCAGCGGGACGACACGGGAGTCGCTGACGTCCAGCAGGTCAGGCCGGCGGGTGCCGGCGTAGACCTTCTGCGCTCCTTCAGCCAGCAGCTGCTCGACGAAGCGCTGGCCAATGCCCCGGTTGGCACCGGTCACCAGCGCGATGGATCCGTTGATCTGCATGATCGTCCTATCGACGTCGTACGTGGGAGAGACGAGGGAACGTCCCCTCGCCAGCGCTGGGTACGCTAAGACTTGACGTCGACGTGAAGGTCAAGTCGATCACCGTTCCGTCGTGAGCCGAAAGGAGTGAGCCGTGCCGATCGAGCACCTACGCATCGGGCAGGTGGCCCAGCGGGCCGGGGTCAGCACCCGCGCTCTGCGCTACTACGAGGAGCAGGGACTGCTGGAGCCGCAGCGCACCACCAGCGGCCAGCGCCTCTACCCGGCCTCGGCCGTGGCGCGGGTGCAGCTCATCCAGCAGCTGTTCACCGCCGGGCTCAACAGTCCACTGCTCGCCACGCTCCTGCCGGCCATCGATGCCCGCCACGTCGATGCCGAGCTGTCGGCGCGACTGCTGGTCGAGCACGCACGGCTGGAGTCGGAGATCGCCGATCTGCAGGCGGCCGGCCGCCGCCTCGCCGCATTGATCGGCCTCGTCGATCACCCTGACGATGCGTCGTGCCCGGCGTCCCTCGATGAGGCAGTGACTGATGGGGCACCGACGTCGAGGAGGACGTCACTTCGTCCTGCGCGCAAGGTCCGCGCCGCGTGAGCACAAGTTCCTGAGCTCTCGCGGAGCCAGCTACCCACCGTCGCTGACGGCCTGCGGTTCCAAGGGCACGAAGGGACGACGCAAGTCGCGTCGCAGAAGACCTTCCCACCCGCAGATCCGAAGACCCGGATAAACGCAAACCGTGCGTCACGCAACTACGCCGAATCCCTGCACCCCCAACGAGTCTCAGATCTTCCTCAACTCTCTTCTGCCTGATTAATCTTGCTCGTAGTGTCTTGCGGGACCGGAGGGTGCGGTTCCGGACCAGAGCGCACCTATCCAAGCAAGAAGAATCGGGGATTCTCTCAATGTGAAGCGCGTGATATCAAGTACGCTGTCCGTCACGCTTCTCAGCGGCGCCCTCATGATGGGCGCGGGGACCGCGTCAGCCGCCACGCAAACGCAGCACATCACCAAGACTTCGAACCCGGTGGTCAAGGTCGACCCGGTCGAAGACGTGCGGTCGCTGTGCACCGTCTACCACGACAAGTACGCGTGCGCCGCACTCCTGCATCGCAACAAGATGACTAACGTCGTCAAAAACTTCCTGGTGAAGGCCGGTATCGGCGGGGCGGCCGCATTCGTCGTCGGCAGGTACATCAGCAAGGATGCAGCCAAGGACATCGCCGCCAAGGTCGTTGTGGCAGGGTCCGCAGCCTGCCTGGCATCCTTCACGTAACCCATCGGGAGCACACCAATGACGGCCAAGATCCTTGTCACACTCATCTGGATTGCCGTACTCATCGGCGTAAACAAACTGCTCGCCGATACCGACTGGCCCCAGTACGTGGCCACATTCTTCCTCGCCGGCGCGTACGCACTACTCATAGACAAATTGAATAAGCGTGCCGCGCAGGACGGTGAAAACTAGAGGGACCGTTCCAAAAAGGTCTTGGCCGCAGCGGCAATAACACGGTATCGCCGCTTCTCATGAAGCGGCGATACCGTCAAATCCCGTGCCGCCCCGGACCGGAATTTCCACGGCCACCACGTCCGGCTGAGCCCGCCACGACGCACACCGCAGGCCCGCCGAGAACCCGCACCGCGCTGATACGCGACCATGGCCACGCGCCGGCTACACGACAGAGTGATGGCCGGGGACAGCGTTGAGCCCGAGGCTGCCGGTGCAGCAGTGTTGCTGCCATGGACTGTGACCGGACCTCCGCGACCTCCTCCTCTCCTTCCTCCTTTCGTCCGACCCGTCGTCAACTCCTCGCCGCCGCAAGCGCCGTGCCCCTCGTGGGCGTGGCCCCGGCGGCGGTCGCACGGCCCCGCACCGGTATCCCCTCCCTGGCCTTCACCGGGGCCACCAACGGCTCCGCCACCCTCGCCGGGGACCGCCTGATCGCCGAGGTGCAGGGCACCCTGTGGTCCCTGCCCCGCACCGGCGGCAAGGCCCGACCCCTCACCCCGGCCGACCTCGAACCCAACCGCCCCACGTACTCCCCGGACGGCACCCTCGTCGCCTTCTGCGCCTACCGGGGCGGCGGTTTCCACCTCTGGACCATGCGCTCCGACGGCTCCGACCTTCGGCAGCGCACCGACGGCCCCTGGGACGACCGCGGCCCGGCCTGGTCGCCCGACGGCACCCGGCTCGCGTTCGCCTCAGAGCGTGGGGGCGACCCCGTCGCCGGAAGCCCGTACCGCATCCACGTTCTTGAGCTGCGCACCGGTCGTATCACCCGCGTCACCGGCCTGACCGGCCAGGACGGCCCCCTCCAGGACGGTCCGTGGGAGGACTTCGACCCCATCTGGTCACCGGACGGCAGCCGCATCCTCTTCGTCCGCGCGAAGACGGTCACCACCGCC
Source organism: Streptomyces sp. NRRL S-646 (assembly GCF_000720765.1). Lineage (GTDB taxonomy): Bacteria > Actinomycetota > Actinomycetes > Streptomycetales > Streptomycetaceae > Streptomyces. The sequence goes on along the minus strand of NZ_JODC01000011.1, from coordinate 95,666 downwards.
CAGGGGCTGACCGTGGAAGCCCGTACGATCGCCGCCGTCCCCGCCGACGGCACCGGCCCGGTCGTCGTAAACCACACCGAGACCGAGGCCGCGCAGGTCATGACCCCCGCCGTCGCCGCCGACGGCCGCCTGGCGTATCTGCGCACCACGGCCGCCCCGAACGCCTCCTGCACCCTGGTCGTCGACGGTCACCCCGTCCCGGTCACCGGCGACATCGCTCCGGTGCCCCCGCGCTGGACACCGGCAGGGCAACTGCTCCTGACCCTCGACGGCGCCTTCACCCTCGTACGACCGGAGAGCCCGGAGCAGCCGCAGACCCTCCCCTTCGAGGGAGTGCTCCCCGTGCAGCGGCCGCGGTACGCGACCAAGAAGTACGACCTCGGGGAGCCGGGCCGGGCCCGTCCCGTCCGGGCCATTCATCTGCCCGCGCTCTCGCCCGACGGGCGTCAGATCGCCTTTGCTGCTCTCAACTCGCTCTGGCTGGCCGGTAGTTCGGGTGGACGTCCGCCCCGGCGGCTGCACACCGCGTCCCGCACCCGGTATCTGCTCGCGCCCGCCTGGGCCCCCGACGGCCGGTCGCTCGTCTACGCCGACGACCGCGACGGACTCCTCGGTGTGTACCGTCACGATCTCGCCACCGGCGAGGAGACCGCGCTCGCGACCGGCGGCCGGGTCCACCCCGCGCTCTCCCCGGACGGGCAGCGGCTCGCCTGTCTCGACCTGACCGGCCGGCTCCTCGTCCGCGACCTGGCCTCCGGCGAGGAACGCGTCCTCGCCACCCCTCTCGGCGCCGGCGGTCTGCCCGGCCGTCCCAGCTGGTCGCCCGACGGCCGCCACCTCGCCCTCTGCGACCGCAACCGGCTCAACTCCCGCTTCCGGGAGGGCTACAACCTCGTCCGGATCGTCGACACGGCGACGGGCGCCGACCGCCTGCATGCGGTGGCGCCCCACACCTCGATCTCCGACCGGTACGACTCCGGGCCCGTCTGGTCGCCCGACGGCCGCTGGATGGCGGTGATCGTCGAGTCGGCGCTGTGCCTGCTGCCCGTCGGCCCCGACGGCACCCCGACCGGCGACCTGCGCACCCTCACCACCGAACCCGCCGACCACCCGTCCTGGTCCGCCGACTCCACCACCCTGCTCTACCTCTCCGGCAGCCGAATGCGGCTCGTCGGCGTCGACGGCGGGCCCGCCCGTACCGTCCGCGTCCCCCTCGACGCCCCCAGGCCCACACCCGCCGACGTCGTGGTGCACGCCGGGCGCCTCTGGGACGGCACGGGTGAGACGACCCGCGAGGACGCCGACATCGTCGTAAGCGGTGGGCGCATTACGGCAGTCGAGCCGCACCGGTCCGGCCGCCGTGCTTCCCTCCGCCGCATCGACGCCTCCGCGCACACCGTGATCCCCGGCCTCTGGGACACCCACACCCACCCCTGGCAGACCACCTACGGCGGCCGCCAGACCGCCGGCCAGCTCACCTACGGCATCACCACGGCCGTCTCCCTCGGCGGTTTCGCCTACGAGCAGGCCCGCATCCGCGAGGCCGTGGCCACCGGACAGCTCGCCGGGCCGCGGCTGCTGACCACCGGCGAACTCCTCGACGGGGCCCGCGTCGCGTACAGCATGGGGCGTGCCCACCGGACCCGGGAGGGTCTGCGCCGGTCACTGGAGCGGGGTGCCGAACTGGACTGGGATTTCGTCAAGACGTATGTACGGGCGCCTGGTTGGGTCATGGAGGAGGCGGCGCGTTTCGCCCACGAACGCCTCGGGGTGCGAACGGGCGGCCACCTGTTGTCCCCCGGTGTACAACTCGGCCAGGACCTGACGACCCATCTGCAGGCCACTCAGCGCGCCGAGTTCGGGCACGCCATCACGGCGAGGGGCCGCGCCTACGAGGACGTGACGGAGATCTACACCGCGCCCGCGGTGCACTTCTCCATGATCGCCACCCCCTTCACCTCCGCACCCCTCCTCGGCGCGGACCCCGCCCTCGCCGACGACCCGCGGGTCACGGTGGTGATGCCCCCGTGGGACACGGCCGCCGTCCGCCAGTCGGCGGGCGTCCCGCCCACCCCGGCCCAACTCGCCACCCTCCGCACCGAGACCGACATCTACCGTCGCATCCTGGCCGCCGGCGGCCTGGTCGCCCTCGGCACGGACCAGCCGCTCGTCCCGGTCGGCCTCTCCCTCCACCTCGGCCTGCGCGCCCTGCACCGGGGCGGCCTCACCCCTGCTCAGGCCCTGCGCACCGCCACCGTCCTGCCCGCCCGCCTCTTCGGCGTGGACGGCGACCTCGGCACGGTCGAGGAGGGCAGGCTCGCCGACCTGACGGTGATCGACGGCGACCCGTTCACGGACTTCGCCACCCTCGTCCGTACGGTCTCGGTGCTCAGGGGCGGAGTGCCGTACACGACTGAGGAGTTGGTCGCCGCGTTCGAGCCGACGGCCGGGGCTGCGACGGCGGCGGAGGAGGACTGGCTGGGGATGGGGCGCCTGATGCGCAGGGACGGCTGCTGCGACGGGCACGGCGGGTAATGCCGTTAGGCAGTGTCCTGGCGATCATGAGCGGAGCCAGATGACGAGTGCGGCTGCGGTAACGGTTCCGAGGTAGACGTAGCCGCGCTTGTCGAACCTGGTTGCAACCGCGCGGAAGATCTTCAGTTTGTTGATCGCCCGTTCGACGGTGTTGCGCTTCTTGTAGCGGTCCTTGTCGAAACCGGGCGGTCGGCCCCCGGAGCTGCCGCGTCGCACCCGGTTGGCTGCCTGGTCGGCCTTCTCCGGGATGACGTGCCGGATTCCGCGTTTGCGCAGATAGCGGCGAGTCCGGCGGTTGCTGTAGCCCTTGTCCGCACTGACGCTGTCCGGCTTCGTACGTGGCCTGCCACAGGCCAGCCGCGGTACGCAGATCCGGTCCATGACTGCCTCGAACTGGGTGCAGTCGGCGCACTGCCCGGGCGTGATGACCAGCGAGAGCACCCTGCAGCGGCCGTCCGCGCTCAGGTGGATCTTGGTAGTGAACCCGCCGCGCGATCGGCCGAGCGCCTCACCTCCCTCACCACCTCCGCCAGCCGGTCGATCAGTTCCGCCCAAACCCGAGCGGCTCTGACCGCCTGGGCGGAGCCCCCTTTGATGGCGGGCGGCGGAGCGTGCCGGGCGCCGGCGGCCTGGTGGTGTGCGCGCACGGACGTCGAGTCGATTGAGGCGTCCCAGTCGATCTCGCCAGCCGCGTCCGCCTCGGCCTGGATCCGCCGCAGGAGCATCTCCCACATTCCGTCCGCCGACCAGCGGCGATGCCGCTCGTGCACCGTCTTCCACGGTCCGTACCGCTCCGGCAGATCGCGCCAGTGCACGCCCGTGCGGATCCGGTACAGCACCCCGTTCACGACCTGGCGGTGGTCCCGCCACCTGCCACAGCGCCCATTGCTGACCGGTAGAAGCGGCTCCAGCCGATCCCACTGAGCATCCGTCAAGTCACCTCTGTCTCCCACGGTCCTATCAACGACTGGACTGGTCGTCGGGGCGTCTTCCAACACCCCGGCGATGCTCGGTACTGACGGCTGAATACGGTGGAGGGGCCCGGTTGAATGAGAGGACGCGAAGACGTGGATGTGTATGAGGCCGTGGACAGTCGCCGGGCCGTGCGGGCGTTTAGCGATGAGCCCGTGCCCAAGGAGGTACTCGAACGAGTGCTGACCGCAGCGACGAGGGCTCCGTCCAGCGGGAACCTCCAGCCGTGGCATCTGTACGTCGTGACCGGTGAGCCCTTGGCGGAACTCAAGCGGACCGCGACAGCCAGGGCACTGGCGGGGGACCCCGGCGACGAGCGTGAGTACCCGATGTACCCGGACGGGCTGGCCTCACCGTATCTGGACCGTTTTGCTGCTGCCGCCGCCCAGCGGTACGAATCGCTGGGGATCGAGCGCGACGCCCCAGACCGGCCCAGGAAGATCGCCACCTTAAACTCGGAGGCGTTCGGGGCGCCGGCCGTTCTGTTCTGCTACCTCGACCGGACGATGGGGCCGGGGCAGTGGGCTGACGCCGGGATGTACCTGCAGACGGTCATGTTGTTGTTGAGGGCCGAGGGGCTGCACAGCTGCCCCCAGGTGATGTGGACCGTGTACCGGGAGACTGTCAGCCGGGCAGTCGGAGCCGATGACGGACTCGTGCTGTTCTGCGGCGTCTCAGTGGGGTTCGAGAAGGAGGGCGCGCCGCAACTGCGCACCGGGCGGGCGGAGATGACAGAAACGGTGAGATTCATCGGAGTGTGACCGCTGGCCGGCCGAGATCGACAGGACAGGCCCTAGTGCCTTCAATGCTCCTAATGCCTTTATGGCCGGCCCAGCGCGCCAAGGCACAACTGCTCGATGGCGGAGACCACTTGGGCTGTGGTGCACCCCTCGGGCGGGTCCAGCAGCGCGCCGTGCACCTGTGCCTCGATGCTCTGGACCAGCAGCAGTGCGGTGAGTCGCCGGTCCGGGCCGCCGACGGCCAAGCGGTGGAGGTGGTGTTCGACCTCGGCGGCGATCCATTTCTGGACCTCGCGCAGCCGGGCTGCCGTCTCCTTCGGGCGCGGTGCCTGGTCGTACAGCAGACGGTGCAGCCCGGGTTCGGTGGTGTGCACGTCGGCGACGGCGTGCACGAGGGCTGTGACGGTCTGCGGCAGGGGCGGGTTGCTCGTGCGCAGTCCGGACAGGGTTGCCGACAGCCCTGCCACGAGCCGGAGCATGTGCCGCTCGCCGAGGGCGTACAGCAGTGCGTCCTTGTCGGGGAAGTACTGATACAGCGAGCCGATCGACACACCGGCCCGTTCGGCGATGCGGTTCGTCGTCGCCTTCGCCCGGCCGTCACGCTCGAAAAGCTGAGCAGCCGCCTCCAGAATGGCGTCGTACGTCTCCTTGGACCGCTGCTGACGTGGTCTTTTGCGGGGTGTGGACACGACCGTTCCGAGGTGGGTATGCGAGTTGTCAACGCTCAGTATTGCTCGGACCCTTGAGGGCATGTTCACCTTCGACGTCGACCCCGCGGCGCTGTTCGAGGAACGCGCCCGCCAGTTCACGGCCTGGGGTATCCCGGGGAGTGCCGTGGCCCGCGCCCGCGGTCGGATCACCGACATGTGGGGTACCGGCCAGGGGAGTTGGGTGCCGGTGTGGAGCGGGCTCGCCCGCGAGGCGGAACGGGACGGGCGGTGGCTGCGCGCCGCCCAGCTGTGGGGCGCGGCACGCTTCCCGGCACTGGCCACGGACGACCGGCTGGCGGCGTACGAACGCCAGCGGGAGTGCTTCGCACGCGCGGTCGGGCGCTTTCCGGTGCGCACCGTGCGCGAGGTTCTGGCCGTCCCGTCGGCGCAGGGTGCTCGGGCACTGGCCCTCCCCGTGCACCTGGTCACCCGTATCGCCCGAGTCACCCGTGGTCGCAGGGTGCGCGGTGTGCTGGTGCTGTCGGGTGGAGTCGACACCTGGAAGGTGGAACTGCATCGGATGGCGGTGGCCACAGCACTGGCCACCGGCCTGACGGTCGTCGTCATCGATATGCCGGGGACCGGCGAGTCACCGCTCCCGCTCGCGCCGGACGGCGATGCGCTGCTGGCCGGGCTCGTCGAGGTGCTGCGCGAACGGTTCCCGGGTGTCCCGGTGGCCTGCTTCGGCGTGAGTTTCGGCGGTCACTGGGCGGTCAAACTGGCCGCCCGGGGTGTCGTCGACGCCGCCGTCGGCCTGGGCGGTCCCACCGGAGCCGCCGGCCAGGACATCGACGTACCGTCCCTCCCGCACGGCATGGCGGGCATCATCGGAAACGCCCTCCACCTGGACGGGCCCCCCGACGCGGCAACCGCCGAAGCTCTCCTGTCCGGCTTCTCGCTGCGCCGTCAGGGACTGTTGGATGCGACCGGCGGTGCCCCTCTGCTTGCAGTCAACGGCGAGCACGACCAGTACATCCCGCGCGGTGACACCACCGCTCTGGCCTCCCGCCCCGACACGACCGTCTGGATCGTCCGGAACGCGACCCACTGCGCGGCCGAGCGCATCCGGCCGGTGCTGGTGGGCACTTGGGGCTGGCTGCTGGCCCGAATGGGCGGGGGTGTACGGACGGAGACACTGCTGCGGGTGCCGGTACGCCGGCATCTGGAGGTGCCGCTATAGCGGCATCTTGAGGTGTGGGATGCGGACCTGTGACACCTGCTCAGGCCTCCTGCAGCGCCTGCGCGGGGCGTTCCCCCGACCCCCGAACGATCAGCCGCGTGGGCACGGTGATCGTCCGGGCCCGCGACCGGTCCCCGTCGAGCCGCGCCAGCGCGGTCGCCGCGGCCGCCCGGCCGATCTCCTCGGGGTCCTGGGCGACGACGGTCAGGGCCGGTTCGAGCGCCTCGGCGAGCGGGACGTCGTCGAAGGCGACGACGGCGATGTCCTTCCGCCCCCTGCGGGCGAGTTCGGCGACCATGCCGAGCGCGACCATGTTGTTGCCGGCGAACAGGGCCGTGGGCGGATCGGACAGGGCGAGCAGCTGGGCGGTCGCCGTCGCGGCCGCCGGCTGGTCGTGGGCGTTGGTGACCAGCGAGCGGTCGTAGGCGAGATCGGCCTCCTGCAGGGCCGTACGGTATCCGGCCAGACGCTCGCGGCGGGTGTACAGCTTCACGGGCAGGTCGCCGATGAAGCCGATACGGCGGTGGCCGTGGGCGATCAGATGGGCGACACCGTCATGGGTGCCCGCACGGTTGGAGCTGACGATGCTGTCCGTGGACAGGCCGACTCCCGGACGGTCGAGGAAGACCACGGGCAGCCCGGCCGCGCGGTGGCTCTTGAGGTGGGAGTGGTCGGCGCCCACGGACGGCACGATCATCAGGATGCTGACGCGCCGGGCCAGGAACTTGTCGGTCAGGGCGCGTTCACGGCCGGGGTCGTCCGCGGAGGAGCCCATGAGCAGCGTCAGCCCGCGCTCGCCGACCGTGTCCTCGATGGCGCGGGCCACGGCCCCGAAGAAGGGGTTGGCGAGGTCGGGGATGACCAGACCGATGGTGGTGTCCGGGCCCCCGACGCGGATGTTGCGGGCCATCAGGTTCGGCTGGAAGCCGAGTTCGGCGACGGCGGCGAGGACCTGCTCCCTGGTCCGGGGCGACACGGGGCCGTCCTCGTTGAGGACCCGGGAAACCGTCTTGGCACTGACACCTACTTCCCGGGCGACGTCGGCCAGGGTGGGGCGGCGGCTCGCAGCCATGGAGGAACGTCTCCTGTCAGCTCCCGGGTTCCGGCCGCGGCCTCGGCCGGAACATGCGGGAGCTGGGTCGTGGTGTCAGTTGGCCTGGACTCCGGCCGCCTTCGCAGCCTCGGAGTCCGCTACGACGGTACCTCCGGCCGAATCGACGGTGAGCGCGCCGGTCATGATGGCGACGACCTCCGCCATGGAGTAGTCGGACGGCTTGATCACGGCAGCCCGCTTGCCCAGCCGGTGGACGTGGATGCGGTCGGCGATCTCGAAGACGTGCGGCATGTTGTGGCTGATCAGGACCACCGGCAGGCCCTTGTCGCGGACGCGCCGGATCAGGTCGAGGACCTGGCCGGACTCCTTGACGCCGAGGGCGGCGGTCGGTTCGTCCATGACGACGACGCTGCCGGCCCAGGCGACGGACCGGGCGACCGCGACGGCCTGGCGCTGTCCGCCGGAGAGGGTCTCGACCGACTGCGTCAGCGAGCGCAGGCCGATCTTCAGGTCGGCCATGTGCGCGGAGGCCTCCTCGCGCATGCGCTTCTTGTCGAGCATGCGGAAGACACTGCCGAGGACACCGGGACGGCGCAGCTCGCGCCCCAGGAACATGTTCGAGGCGATGTCCATGGAGGCGGCCACGGCGAGGTCCTGGTAGACGGTCTCGATGCCGTGGGCGCGGGCGCTCTGCGGACCGGAGAAGGTGATGGGCTTGCCGTTGAGCCGTATCTCGCCCGCGTCGGGGACCAGCGCGCCGGTGAGGGCCTTGATGAGGCTGGTCTTCCCGGCGCCGTTGTCGCCGATGACGGCGAGGACCTCGCCGGGCAGCAGGTCGAAGTCGGCGCCGTCGATGGCGGTGACATGGCCGTAGCGCTTGACCAGACCGCGGGCCTGCAGCACGGGCGTGGGGGAGGAGGTGGCGGTCATCGTGCCTTCTTCCGGGAGATCTGGTCGACGGTCACGGCGAGGATCACCAGCACGCCGGTGATCAGGGTCTGGTAGATGGAGGCGACGCCCATCAGCTGCAGGCCGTTGCGGAACACACCGACGATCAGGACGCCGATGAAGGTGCCCAGGACCGAGCCGCGACCGCCGAAGAGGCTGGTGCCGCCGAGGACGACGGCGGTGATGCTGTCGAGGTTGTCGGTCTGGCCCGCCTGCGGGTCGCCGACTCCGGTGCGGGAGATGAGCAGCAGGGCGGCGATGCCGTAGAGCAGGCCCGCGACGGCGTAGATGCCGATGGTCAGGCGGGAGGTGCGGATGCCGTTGAGGCGGGCGGCTTCCTGGCTGTTGCCCAGGGCGTAGACGTGCCGGCCCCAGCCGGTGTTGCTCAGCGCGTAGGCGAGCAGCAGGAACAGGGCGATGGTGACCAGGGAGCCGTAGGTGATGTCGGTGTGGCCGAGCGGGAAGGTCTGGCCGAGAGCGGTCAGCGGGCCGGGCAGGCTCGTGATGGTCTGTTCGTTGGAGTAGATGTGGGTCAGTGCGAAGGCTACGTTGAGCATGCCGAGCGTGACGATGAACGGCGGCAGCGGGATCTTCTGCACCAACAGCCCGTTGAGCAGGCCGAATCCGGCGCATACGGCGATGCCCAGGGCGATGGCGACGAGCGGGGGCAAGGTGCCGCCCGCGGCCATCTTGGCGATCACGATGCTGCCGAACGCCATCACGGCACCGCACGACAGGTCGATGCCCGCGGTGAGGATGATCAGGGTCTGGCCGATGGCGAGGGTGCCCACGACCATGACCTGCTGCACGATCAGCGAGAAGTTCCCGCCGGTGAGGAACTGGTCGGTCGAGATCGAGAAGAAGGCGCAGGCCAGGAGGAGCGCGACCAGGGGGCCGGTGGTCGGTGCCGTGAGCAGTCTGCGGAGCGTGGTCGGCGCCTTGAGTCCGGCATACGGCGAGGACGTGCCCGGAGGCGTGGTCGTGGCAGTCATGCGAAGTCCTTGTCGGAAGACAGAAGCCCTTGTGGGAGGACCAAGGGGGGCGGCCGTCCCGGGTCGGGGAGGGGGTGGGGCCGGCCGCCCCGCTCAGGGGAGAGGCCCGTCGTGCGGTGCTGGGGGCGCCCCAAAGGGGCGCGGGGCTGTGTCGATTTGCGGCTCCGCCGCGTGGGCGCGGCCAGCCACGACGGCGCCGCAGACGAAAGACGGCACATCGCGGCACAACCCCGCAGCGCTTACCCCCAGCAGTTCTGCAGGCCGAACGCGGTGTCCTTGGACGTGACGCCGGTCTGCGCCTTGTCGGTGATCAGGTTGACGCCGGTGTCGGTGTAACCGGACGCCTTCTTGCCGTTCTTGGCGTAGTCCACGACGGCCTGGACGCCCTGGGAGGCCATCTTCAGCGGGTACTGCTGCGAGGTCGCGGCGATCTTGCCGTCCTTGACCGCCTGGGTTCCCGTGCAGCCGCCGTCGACGGAGACGATCAGGACGTCCTTCTCGCGGCCCTTGGCCTTGAGCGCGGTGTAAGCGCCCAGCGCGGCGGGCTCGTTGATCGTGTAGACGAGGTTGATGCTCGGGTCCTTCTGGAGACAGTTCTCCATGGCGGTCTGGCCCTTGGCCTGGTCGCCGCCGGTGTCCTGGGCGCAGGCGACGTCCTTGTCGGTGGCGCCGAAGCCCTGCAGGAAGCCGTTGTGACGCTGCACGCCGACGGAGACGCCCGGCGCGAGGTCGAGGGTGGCTATCTTGGCCGCCTTGCCCTTCATGGCGGCCTTGGCGTACTGGCCGATGAGCTTGCCGGCGTCGAGGTTGTTGGTGGCGAAGAGGGCGTCGACCGCGCTCTGCGGCTCGGTCGGGGTGTCCAGGGCGATGACCAGGACCCCCTTGGCGCGGGCCTTGGCGATGGCGGGCACGATCGCTTTGGAGTCGCTCGGGGTGATCAGGATGCCCTTCACGCCGGCGGCGACCATGTTCTCGATGGCGGTGACCTGCCCGGCGTTGTCGCCGTCGAACTTGCCGGCGGCGGTCATCAGCTGGGCGCCGTCCGCCTTGGCGGCCTTCTCCGCGCCCTCCTTCATCTTCACGAAGAACGGGTTGGTGTCGGTCTTGGTGATCAGACCGACCTTGACCTTGCCAGAACCGGAGCTGGTGGAACTCGACCCGGAGCCGGAACCGCAGGCCGTCAGGGTGAGGGCCGCGATGCCCGTGACCGCAGCGGCTCTGACGAGGGTGGGTGACAGACGAGTGGTGCGAGACATGAACGACTCCTGCGGGATAGCGAGCGGCGGGGTCGGCATCAGAGCATGTGCGCATGTTGCCCGGTGTTGCCCAGTGTCATCGTTGACTTATGTCAACGTTGACACCGCATGGCGAGGATGATGGACTCCGGCTCGCGGCAACGTCAATGCCTTGTACTCGTCACAAATCGGCAACGTCCCCTCCGCTGCAGGTCCGCAGCCGGAAAGCAGCCGGAAGGCAGCCGGAAAGAAGGCCAGCCCATGAGCCCGCGTCAGATCACCGTCCTGGGAGAGTGCGTCGCGGACGCCTTCACCGAACCGGCAGCCGCCCCGCACGAGCTCGCCCTGCGCGTGCTGCCGGGCGGCGGACCTGCGAATACGGCGGTGGCGTTGGCGCGTCTTGGCACCCCGGCCCGCTTCCTCGCCCGGTTCTCCGGCGACGTGTTCGGACGCCTGTTCCGGGCTCGTCTTGAGGCGTCCGGGGTGGACCTCTCCCACGCCGTCGCGGCCGCCGAACCCAGCACGCTGGCGGTCGCGGAACTGGACGCCCAGGGGCAGGCCGCGTTCTCCTTCCACGCCCAGAACACGGCCGACTGGCAGTGGACCCCACCGGAACTGGCAAGGGTGGACCTGTCCGAAACGGCCTGTCTGCACACCGGTTCCCTTGCGCTGGTACGCGAGCCCGGCGCCGCGGTGGTGGAGGACTTCCTGGCGGCCGCCGCTCCCCGGACCACCATCAGCATCGACCCCAACGTACGGCCACTGCTGGTGCGTCCCGAGGTCTACCGCGCCCGGCTGGAGCACTGGTGCAGCCTCGCCGACGTACTGCGGCTGAGCGAGGACGACCTGGCACTCCTCCTGCCGGACACGCCTCCCGAGAAGGCCTGCGACATCTGGCACACCGCCGGAGCGCGGCTCGTCGTGATCACGCGCGGCGCCGACGGGGCCCTGGCCTCCCTCGACGGCGAACGGATCCAGGTGCCCGCAGTCGCGACGCAGGTGGTCGACACGGTCGGGGCCGGGGACTCCTTCACGGCCGGCCTGCTGCACCACCTCGGCGCCCGCGGATTCCTCGGCGGCCGGCTCCCGGACCTGGACCTGGCCGCCGTCGCCGAAGCCTGCGTGTTCGCCACCCGGGTCGCGGCCCTGACCTGCGCCGTCGCCGGCCCCAACCCGCCGTGGCAGAGCGAGCTGGCCGAGCGCTGATCACCCACCGGACACTCCCCGACAACGCAAGGAGACACCCCAGTGACCAAGACCCTGTTCGCCGAGTTCACCGCCCGCGAGGGAACGGAGGACGAGGTCGCCCGCCTGCTGCGGGAGTACGCCAAGAAGGTCCGCGATGAGGAAGGCAACCTCGCCTTCGACGCCTACACCAAGGCGTCCAGCCCGCGCGCCTTCTGGATCTTCGAGGTGTACCGCGACGAGGACGCCTTCCAGGCGCACCTGAAGCAGCCCTACGGCGCCCCCTTCAACGCCGCCCTCGCCCCGCTGATCGAGGAGGACGCCTCCGTACTGACGTTCCTCGATCCGCTGACCTGACCTGACCTGACCCGCTCGCGAGGTCAGACATCACCTGACGCGGCGGGGAGGGACTGTTCGGTCCAGATGGACTTTCCGGTGCGGGTGTGGCGGGTGCCCCAGCGCCGGCAGAGGGCGGAGATGAGCTGCAGGCCGCGGCCGTCCTCGTCGGTGGCGGAGGTGTGCCTGATGTGCGGGGTGGTCAGGCTGGCGTCGGAGACCTCGCAGATCAGTGCGCGGCTGCGGAGCATGCGCAGCCGGATGGGGCCGTAGGCGTGCCGGACGACGTTCCCGACCAGCTCGCTGACCAGGAGTTCGGTGGTCATGACCAGGTCATCGTCGGTCAGGTCCCAGTCGGTGAGCTGGGCGCGGACCAGCTCGCGGGCCTGGCCCGCCGCCACCGGGTCCTCCGGCAACGGCCACTCGGCGACGTTCTCCGCGGCCAGCGGGTGGGTGCGGGCCAGCAGCAGGGCGGCGTCGTCCGTCAGCGCGCCCTGGTCGGGGAGCAGGGCGGAGGTGATGGCGGCGCAGAGGGCGTCCAGGTCGGAGCCGTCCGCCGGTGCGGCCGGCAGGGCGTTCACGGACTCGACGAGGAACTCGGCGAGGCGGTTCATGCCGCTCGTGACGTCCCTGTCCTTGCTCTCCACCAGCCCGTCGCTGTAAAGGGCGAGCAGGCTGTCGGCGGGCAGCAGGATCTCAAGGGTCTCGAAGGGGGGAGTGGCCACCCCCAGCGGTGGGTCCGGGGTCATGGGCAGGAAGGTGACGGTGCCGTCGGGCCGGGCCACCGCCGGAGGCGGCTGACCGGCACTGGCGTACGACAGCTGCCGGGTCACGGGGTCGTAGATGCCGTAGAGGCAGGTGACGAACACGTCGGTGCCCAACTCGCCCACGATGTCGTTGAGATGGACGAGGATCTCGTCGGGCGGCAGCTCCAGCTCCGAGAGGGTGCGGACGGCTGTCCTGAGCCCGCCCATCGTGGCGGCCTCGGCCATGCCGTGGCCCATGACGTCGCCGATCACGAGCGCCACCCGGGCCGCGGAGAGCGGGATCACGTCGTACCAGTCGCCGCCGACGTCGGCTCCCTGCTTCGCCGGCTGGTAGCGCGCGGCCACCGTCACCTCGGGCAGCTCGGGCAGTGCCTGCGGCAACAGGCTGCGCTGGAGCGTACGGGCCCGGGTCGTCGCCTCGTCGTAGAGCCCGGCCCGTTCCAGGGCCTGCCCGATCAGTCCGCTGAGCACGGTCAGCAGCGTGCGTTCGTCGTCGTCCAGCCCCCGCGGCCGGTCGAAGCAGATCACCGCCGCGCCGATCCCGCGCCCCGACACCGTGAGCGGCAGAAAGACCCACGCTTCCTGGCAGCCCTCCCGGATCAGGGCCCCGGCCTCGGGGTAACGCTCCAGGAACTCCTCCGGGGAGGCGATGTAGAGCGGGGCGCGGGTGCGCAGGGCGTCCCCCACCGGGTTCGTGGTGTCGCGCACGGTCCACTGTCCGTCCAGCAGCCGGGTGAAGCGCTGCGAATACCCCCGGGAGCCGATCACGGTCAGCCGGTCGCCGACCACGCCGAGCATGATGAGTCCGGTGGCCCCGAGGGGGGTCATCACGCCGTCGGCCAGCGCCGCCATCACGTCCTGGGCGGTGACCGCCTCGGCCAGCTCCCGCGTGATCCGCTGTACCAGAGCCGCCCGCTCCCCGGCCGCCCGTTCCGCGGCGGCCCGCTCGACCTCCCGCAGATGCCGCTCGGTGGTGTCGGTGATGTACAGCGTGAGGCCTTCCGGCAGCGGGACCAGCCGCAGGTGGTACCAGGACCTCCCGTCCGGCCACGGCACGTCGAAGCCGGCGGGCCGGCCCTCGGCCGCGATGGCCCGGCACCGCTGCTCAAGCCCGGGCACCGCGCGAATCGCGGGAACGTTCCAGAGCAGGGCTCCGGCCACGTCTCCGGCGGCGCCGAAGAGCCGCTCGGCGGCCTTGTTCAGAAAACCGATGCGCCAGTCCGTGTCCAGGGAGACGAAGCCGTCGCTCATGTGCCGCAGCGCCCGCCCCACCGACTCGGCGGCGTCGTGCGTCTCGTCGCTGTTGCGGAGGGTGCCGATCACCTTCAGCGGTGTCCCGTCCTCGTCCGCGATCGTCCGGGCGCAGGCCTCGATCCAGAGGTACGTGCCGTCCTGGCGCCGGATTCGGTACTCGCTCTGGAAACCGCCGCGCTGCTGGATGCCCGCGTCGAAGCCGGCCACCGCCCCCGGCAGGTCCTTCGGGTGGATCAGCGCCGCCCAGGCCTCGATGCCGTCGCTCAACACCTGTGGATCGATGTCGCCCAGCACCTCCTCGACCGGCCCCTCGGAAGCCAGCTCGCCGGTCCGCAGATCCCAGGTGTACGTGACGGAGGGCGCCCCTTCCACGTCTTCCACGTCCCGTGGGGAGCCCTCCCGCGGGACCGGCCCGTTCTCCAGGGCCTGCAGCAGCGTGGGGGACGGATAGAGAGTCCCGGACGACCTGAGCCTCTCGGACATCCAGGCCGCCACCTCGTTCAGAAAGGCGTGCTCCGCCGCGCCGGGCCCGGCGCCCGGGGCGAAGAGGACGGAGAGCGCGCCGCGTCGCCCACCGCCGCCCGGAATGGGAACGGCCAGGTGCCCGATGCCGGCGGGGAGCCCGGAGGGCCACAGGGCGGCGGGGTCCCGGCCGGGCACCGGGTCGGGCGGGGCCAGGTCGGGCTGCCAGGCGACGATGTCGCTGCGGGCGGCCCTGCTGGGCGGTGCCTTGCCCCGGGCCGGGATGATCAGCCAGGGCCGGGTCATCGACTCCGGCAGCCCACTGTCGGCGACCAGATAGAGAATCCCGCCCATTCCGCCGCCCGGCAGATGCACCATGCCGCCCAGGCCGTGCACCTCGGCCACCGCCTGCTGGAGCGCGGTCAGCAGTACCTCGACATCGCGCCGGTCCTCGTCCACGGCGCCGAGCAGTCGCATCCGCATGCGTTGCCGCTCCAAGGGCCGCACGGCGCCTCTGGCATTCACCACGCCCGACTGTCACCTCCGCTCACCGCTCGGGTATCCGCTGGGCCGCTGCGATCGGGACTCGCAGCAAGCTGCATCCGCCGCTGCATCCGTCGTATTCATTCTGCCCCGAGCAATTTAGGCGATTTCATCTGCCTTGGGGAGGTTTTCGCAGCCGATCGACGAACCTGACCGGCCGTAACCGCCTGCATCGCCCGGGTCGCCGACCCCCTCATCACGGTCGTTCACCACGGCGAACACCCGTCGCCCCGAGCAAGTCAGGAGCGGACAGTCGCAACCGGCCGGCCGGGGAGCCGAACGGCCCAAGCCGCCTCACGCCCAAGGCGCCGCCGCACGGGTGGTTCCGCGCGGAGCGCCTACGACCGCTTCGGCCCCGCGATGCCCTTTCGGCACAGGGGACTTGGGCCAGGAGCCGGCCGGACGCCTGTCCTCGTTGATCGGACGATCCGGCGTGCCGACGAGCAGATATAGGAAATTTGCGCATTAACCTCCAGTCACCCTAAGACGTGGCGGATCTCGTTCGCGTCCGTTTCAACACCCGGAGAAGACATGCGCAAGCCTCGCAAGACCGTTGTCGTGGCAGTCCTCCTCGGCACCGTCGGCTTCCTCGGTGCCGGCACCGCTTACGCCCACGGGGACGGGCACAAACACGGCCACGGACACGCGCGCGAGCACCACGGCCAGACCCAGACGATCCGTGTCAACCAGAGCACCACGTGCACGGTCACCGAAGACAACACCGACGTACAGGGCGAGACCGCCGCGTTCGGCCCGGACGGCCGACCCGAGACGCAGAACACCAACGTCGGCTCGAGCCTGGGCTGCAACAACACCGTCAGTTTCGGCAAGTAGCCCACCCCGGCACACACGAGGAAGGCCCTCCGTGATCCCCACGGAGGGCCTTCCTCATGCTCATGCAGCCCTTGACCTGGTTTTTCTCAGGCAGCCTTGGGCCGCGTCACGCGCGTGTCCGGGGCGGGGTCCTGCGCATCCTCGGACCGGAAGATCTCGTCTTCTCCGAAGTCCGGGGCCTGGAAGGGTGTCGTCGTCGGAGGCGGCGATGGTGCCGTGGAACGGCGGGGTTGCCCTTCCAGGGGGGTGGAGAACAGCGACGTGGAGTCGATGACAGGTCTGCCTTTCGTTACAGGTCCCTGGTGGGGCCTGGCGTGCCGCGACCGGGCACGGCGGCGCTACAGCTTGGTCATCTTGGCGTACGGGCTCAAGATCCGCATCTGCGTCGAGCCGAAATCGACGAGCGCCGCGATCCCGTCCTCGATGCCGATCACCCGGCCGAGGCCGTACATGTCGTGTGTCACTTGGTCGCCCATGGCGAAGTGCTTGGGGGCCGGTGTGACCGGGGCCTTGAAGGGGCTGGTGGGCAAATGACGCTTCGGCGCCGCAGGCTTGGTCATGGCTCAGTATGAGCCCACGTTCCTCCCGCCCGCTGTGGCCGTCGGCACAGATCCGCGCGGGCACCTCCGTGTCACGCCGCTGACCTGGTACTTCGAGGCATGGAGAAGGCGGAATTCGCCCCCAGTTCGCCTTCGTCGGCGGCGCTGCCTGTCGGCGGACGGCCGACGGGAAGTCGGCGAGAGCCGGGGAACCGTCGAACGAGCGGTTCAACAGGTAGCCCCGGCGGCACGCCGACCGACGGCAGGCACACGAACAGGCGTCTCGCCGGTCGTGGCTGTCTACTCCGCCGTTCCATCGGAGACCGAAAGCGATCTCCCAACTCGTTCTGTAACCGATCCAGTTCGCCCCGTTGACACCCTGCATGGCCACCCTTAACGTCGCGCCAGCATTCCGAACATATGACGAGATTTCGAACGTTCGAAAGGCGATTGCCCTGTGCATCCCCGGAATCAGCACGCACGTGGCCGGAACACCGTGGCGCAGCCTGACGTACGCACAGGAACACACCGGCGACAAGATCGGCGATCCGCGGGACATCGAGGCACCTGAGCACCGACTCGAGCAACGTGCCGGGCCAACCTGGCCTCAACCGCTTGAGTGAGGCCTGCCGGTTGCTCACTCGCCTTGGAACCTGTTCTCCCAGACCCCCGACGACGTCGGTGGCTACATGCGGATCCACGAGGGCGCAGAGCTGATCCGCCCCGGCGCACCGCTCTGTCCGAGCTCGGTCCGTCCAGGGCGCCCGGGCCTCTACCCGTACGGCACCCATCTGCGGGACCTGACTCCGGACCCCGGGAGCGGGTACGGCGCGTCCGGCTCGCTCGCGACGCGTCTGCCTTGCCCCCCGCTCCGCCGCCCC
Organism: Streptomyces sp. NRRL S-646; assembly: GCF_000720765.1. Lineage (GTDB taxonomy): Bacteria > Actinomycetota > Actinomycetes > Streptomycetales > Streptomycetaceae > Streptomyces. The sequence goes on along the minus strand of NZ_JODC01000011.1, from coordinate 78,499 downwards.
CCTCGACGCTGATACGCCGTCATCCCCCCAACGACGAGCAGAACAAGGAACGATCACCATGCTCAACCGAAGATCCGCCCTCGCTGGAGCCGCCGGCCTGGCCCTCGCCTTGTCCGCCTGCAGCCAGAACGGCGAGAGCAGCTCCGTGCGCAGGTCCGGGCGCGGTACCGTCGGCATCGCCATGCCGACGCGGGCCTCCGAACGCTGGCTCACCGACGGCAAGAGCCTCGTCGAGGACCTGAAGGGCAGTGGCTACAAGACCAAGCTGGTCTACGGCGACGACGACCCGAAAGCCCAGGTCTCACAGATCGAGAACCTGATCAAGCAGCGCGTCGACGCACTGATCATCGCGGCCATCGACGCCAGATCGCTGAACGCCGTGCTTCAACAGGCCGCCGATGTGCACATTCCGGTGATCTGCTACGACCGGCTCATCCTCGGCACCAAGAACGTCGACTACTACGTCAGCTTCGACAACGAGATGGTGGGCCTGATCCAGGCCCACCACATCATCAAGAAGCTCGGTCTGGAGCACGGCAAGGGCCCGTTCAACATCGAGCTGTTCGCCGGCTCCCCCGACGACAACAACACCAAGTACTTCTTCAATGGTTCGATGACGCTCCTGCAGCCGTTCCTGGACAGCAGGCAGTTGGTCGTCCCGTCCGGCCAGACCGAACTCAGCGAGATCACCACCCTGCGCTGGGACGGGCCGACCGCGCAAAAGCGCATGGGCAGCCTCCTCGCCAAGTGGTACGGCAGCAAGAAGGTCGACGCAGTCCTGTCGCCGTACGACGGCATCTCCAGGGGCGTCCTGTCCGCGCTGAAGCAGGACGGCTACGGCTCCGCCGGCAAGCCCCTCCCGGTCATCACCGGTCAGGACGCCGAACTGCCCTCGGTGAGGTCAATCATCGCCGGTCAGCAGTCGCAGACCGTGTTCAAGGACGTCCGCGACCTCGCCAGAGCCGCCGCAGACATGGCCGACGACATCCTCAGCGACAGGGCGCCGTGGGTGGACAACAGAAGTGACTACAACAACGGCGTCAAAGTCGTGCCCGCCCGCTTGCTGCAGCCGACCGGCATCGACAAGGCCAACTATGAACTTCTGATCAACAACGGCTATTTCACCGCAGACGAGCTCAAGGAGTCCGAGGTCGAGTAGGAGCCGCCTGGGGGAGAAACCCCAGGTCGGAGCGGTAAATCGTTGTGCCCCGGCAGGATTCGAACCTGCGACACCCGCTTCAGGAGCGAGGTTGGGCGATCACGTGAACCGGGCCTATTGCAAAGGAGATCATTCGTTGCGAGGGTGTCGCCGTGTGGATGGCGCTGATGTCCTTGATCCTTTTGCTCGGTGCCGCTTCGGCGATCAACCAGGCACGCAAAGGACAGTGGTACACCGCAGGAGGGATCTTTCTCCCCATCCTCGGTGTGGATGTGATGCTGTTCGGCGGAGTGGAACGGCACAGCTCGCTGCTCTTCTGGCTGGGTGTCGCTCTCGCGGCTGTCGGATTCGGTGCGGAGCTCATCGCTTACCGGAGGACTCGTCCATCCATGCCCCAATAGGCGAACCGAAGCACCAGTTTGGAAGTGACCTGCAAGTCCCCGCTGTTCCCCGTTGGTGCTCGCTGGTTCGGGCACCTGGGGGACACGCCTACGGTGAGCCGTGTCTGGTGATTGTCATGGTCGTTGGAGCGAGCATGCGAAAGATCATCATGGCCGCCACGCTGGCCGTGGCTGCCGTCGCCATGGCAGTTCCTGCTCATGCGGACGACAAGTCGACCCCCCACTGGACCTTCGCGCCGGGATCCGTCTGCGGGCTGGAAGGGGCGGAGGTGTCGGTGCTGCCGATTCTGACTGACTTCGTCCCCATCCACTCCAACAACTGCCCGAACGGCGACGTGTTCAATTACCCGACGATCTAGGTCGAACGGTTCCCTCAACCAACCACTCTCCCCAGCTTCCATCCCGTCCGCCATGGGCCGCGTCTGCTCGGCTCTGCCTGGGTCGATGGTGTACGGGATGGGAGCTCTCCACACAGGCCACTACGGACGCGCGAACGGCGGTCCGGCAAATGAGGATCACTGGCGTACCTGCGGAGATGCTGAACGCCGTCGCCTCGTGCTTCACCGGCATGCGTGAGCGGATCTCTTCGCGGAAGTGCCCTGGCCTGTACCCAAGTTCGGCAGGGTGAGCGTACGTTCCGCCGGGCCCCGTGCCCTTCTGGGTGATGGCTGAGCCTGCGACCACCGACATGGGGAGATGGCTCGTCGCGAGAAGCCCGACGCCCTTCGGTGCCGTTTCTTCCGACACAGTCACTTGATCAACCGCAAGGGTGCGGTTCTCGACGCGGACGGTGCCCTTTTCCTCAAGGGGAAGGGAATTCTCGCGGCCCTTTCTGAACTATTCGATTCCGTGTGGCAGCGAGCTGTCCCGCTCGGTGATGTGCGCGACGAAACCGACGAGCATCGGCCGAGCGCGGTGGAGACGGAGTATCTCCGGATTCTCTCCGACGGTCACACCGACGAGGTGATCGCCAGACTCCTCGGAGTTTCCCCCGTACCGCCAGCCGAATGGCCGCTGAGGTCATGGGCCATGAGAAGCTCGGTGCCCGAAGCAGGTTCCAGGCTGGCGTGAAAGCGGCCCAGCGCGGCTGGATAGCCGTCGCCGGAGCCTGAGCGAAGATCACCGGATGCCTCACCCCCGGGTTGCCGACCGGACATGGCGGTCCCGTCGCACCTGTGAAATCCCGCTGGCTGGTCTCGGTTGTCGCAAGTGGAATCCAGTGCTCCGCAGCTCACCGCTGCGGCACGATTATGGCTATGTGAGCGGGTAACGCCGGCGTAGACCCGGACCTGGAAGCCGGCCCCGTTGGGGCGGTGCTGCCGCGTTGACGTCGCTTGCTCTTGGTGTTCGCCATGCTTCTGGAACCTATTCATGGTCAATGCCATGGCTACGACGAACAGCGCGCCTACCGCGGAGAGGTAAACGCGCTGGTCAGACACTGTGCCCCGGCAGGATTCGAACCTGCGACACCCGCTTTAGGAGCATGATCATTCGTTTACTGATCCGTCCTCCGCAGGCTTGATGTTTCTCTGTTTACGCAGGTCAGCGACCTACTGAGGGCGGCTGGGGCAGTAATCTTTCGTGATCCTTCATGGGGCTTCTTGGTCCTGCTGTTCCCAGCAGGTTCCCAACGGAGGTCTTGGGAACTGGTCTTGGCGGGTCGTAGAAGCGTCTACACAGGTCCGTTGCCCAGTCGGGTTCCATTGAGCACCGCAGCTGCTTTGAGGGGGGCGCAGGGGCGGTGCCGCGACCGGGTCAGTCGCCGTGGTAGAGGCGCGTCGGATCAATCAGCTGGATGGTGGGGTCGTTCTCGGCGAGGTGGCGCAATTCGTCGGTGAAACCGGCGCCGCTGTAGCACTGGAGCCGGGTGACGTCGGTGGCGGTACCGCGTGCTGTGAGGAGAGCACGGATGTGCTGGAGACGTTCGAGGTGGCCGTTTCCCATGACGTCGTTCCATTTGGCTTCGCCGATGGCGAGCAGGGCTTCACGGCCGCTGTCGGTCTCGCCATGGACCGCGACGTCGACTTCGTGGCTGGTCTTCGCGGCAGGATCGTTGACGGTACCGCTGGCGACCCTTGTGACCTGCCCCCCGTGGGTTGGGGCGGACGCGTGCCAGCGGGCCCATTCGCGGCAGACCTGTTCGAAGTGCGGGCCGACGACCTTGCTGCGGAAGGTGGACTGGGCGCGGCGCCAGACGGTGGGGGCGCGTCCGGGGCGTTCCAGATCGCCCCAGGCGGGGCGCATGACCGAGTGGTAGAAGGCGATGAGGGGTTCGGCGATGCGGTAGGCGGAGCGGTTACGGCGGAAGGCGTCGGCCTCGTGGGTGATCACGCCGACGTCCTGGAGGACGCTGAGCGGGTGGGCGAGGTCGGTGGACTTGCGGCCGAGGTAGTCGGCGATGCCGCCGCGTGCGGCGTTTCCGTCGGCGATGGCGGCCAGGACGGAGTGATAGAGCGCGGTGTCGTGGAGTTCGGGTTCCTCTGCGAGTAGGTAGCGGGCCTCGCGGAAGAGTGGACGGGCGGGATTGAGGACGGCGCGGGTGACCCAGGCGTCGAAGTCGTCGGGTCCGGCGGGGATGTCGCCCTGAGTGAACTCGCGGCGGTAGGCGGGGGTGCCGCCGACGATGGCGTGGGTGAGCAGTGCGGTGCGCGGGTCGGTGATCTCCCAGAACTCGGCGGCGAGGCGGAAGTCCAGGGTGGGGACGACGAGTTCCAGGCCGGCGCGGCCGCGCAGCGGGGCGTTGCCGGCGAGGAGCCCGCCCATGAAGGACAGGGCGGAGCCGCACAGCAGGAGCCGTACGGGGGTGTTGGTGTGCTGGGCGGCGGGGTCGAGGGCGCGCTGGATGATCGAGGGGAGGGCGGGGGAGGCCTTGGCGAGGAAGGGGAACTCGTCGATGACCGCTACGGTGGGGCCGCCCCTGTCGGCGATGCGCATGAGCTCGGTGACGGCCTCGTCCCAGTGGGCGAAGCGGAATGGAGTGGGCTGGTCGCGGTGGCGGGCGAGGGCTTCGCCGAACTGGCGCAGGGCGTCGGCCTCGGTGGTCTCGGTGGCGGTGAACATGAATCCACCGCTTGCCCGTGTGACGGCGTCCAGGAGGAAGGTCTTGCCCTGGCGGCGGCGACCGGAGACCACGCCGAGGGTGGCGCGCGGGCCGGGCAGGGCGGCGAAGCGGGTCAGCTCGGCCCACTCGAAGTCGCGGTCGAACATCTCGGCGGGTTTGTCCACTGCGCACCTCTGTATGGATAGGTGCGCTTATTATATCTGGACTTATTCGATCCTCGCTGCGCGCCAGGTGAGTGCTGGATCGCGTCGCCATCCCCGGCGAAGTGCCCTTCGGCGTGCTCCTGATCTGGCCCGCAGTCCATCTCGGCCAGGGATTTGCCCGCCTCGCAGTCGACGAGGAGCCCAACGCCGGCATCCTTCAACACCCGGGTGGCTCGGATGCTGCAGACCTCATCCGTGATGATCGGGCACGATGCAGTCAGGGCGGTCGCGGCCACGGCGTGAATCCGAAGAAAACGTGTGCGACTTTCCGGTCAACGTAAAGGCGCATAAATGCCCCATTGTTCCGTTCCCAGAATGTTCCCATCGGGCATGCAAAAGACCCTCCATGGTGTCCATGGAGGGTCGATGCAGCCTCTGACCAGGCATTTCGCTGTGCCCCGGCAGGATTCGAACCTGCGACACCCGCTTTAGGAGTTTTCCTTGGGCGGGGCTGTGACCTGCGAAAACGTCGACGCTGAGGTGTCTGAGCTGGGAAAACACCCCTCCCTAGTTCTCATGGGTTCACGGCGCTTCCCGGCCTCATGTGTGCTGAATGCGTTCTGGGCGTCGATGAGCGGGGCTCTGCTGCTACGGCACCTGACTCGCGTCGCGGGGCACGACATTGATGACTTGGGCGGTCCGCTCGCGCATCGCTCACGCAGGCGAGGGAGAGCGGCAGGCCGGAAGCCGCTTCATGACGTCCGGCGCGGTGACGTGAGGGCCGGTCACGGCCAGATGGACTTCAGCCGCCACGCCTGCATGTGGTCGATGGTGGCGGTGCCACCTTCGGCGAAGGCGCCGACACCCGTGCTGGACGGGTCCGGGAAGATCTGGTCGGTGAGGGTGACCTGTTCGCCACGGCTGTTCTGGGCATAGACCTCGACGGAGGAGGCGTCGACGAGGACGTGCAGGCTCAGTTGGCCGCCGTGCAGGTCGAGGGGGGCGCGCTGGACGCCGGAGAAGGTGGGGTCGAAGTCGGTGGCGCCGGAGGCGGTGCGGTCGATGTAGACCTCGCCGGTGGCGGTGTCGTAGCCGATGCGGGTGCGCTGTCCGGCGCCGGTGCGGACGTCCAGGCCGGAGCGGTCGGCGGTGCCCGGGGTGAGATCGGCCTGAAGGTCCAGGGTGCTGCCGTGCACCGCGAGCGGGGTGGTGGTGTTCGTGACGCGCGTGCTGGGCACCTTGGTGCCGGCGCCGCGCAGCGTGGTCAGTTCACCGACCGGCTGCTGGATCAGCTGGACCTTGCCGTTCACGGTCTTCAGGGAGAGCTGGCGGGGGAAGGAGTCTGCGCTGCGCCACGGGGTGGTGGGGATGGCCTGCCCGTAGTTCCAGTTGTTCATCCAGGCGATCATGACGCGGCGGCCGCCGGGTGCGTCGTTCCACGTGTTGGCGGCGTAGAAGTCCGCGCCGTAGTCGAGCCAGTGGGCGCGCTGGGTGGTGTTCAGAGCCGGCTTGTCGGCAGTGGTGAACTCGTCGGCGAGGACGTGTCCCCAGCCGCCGGAGTTGGCGTCCACGATCTGGATCTGGACCTTCTTGCCCCTGTAGGCGGTGGTGTTGAAGGAGGCCCAGTCGAGGTTCTCGGAGTCGGCGCCGGTGGCGTTCTGCACGACCTTGCCGTCGACCAGCAGGTTGACGCCGGTCTCGATGGAGGGCGGCTTCGCCTGGGTGTCGGAGAGGAGGACCTGGTCGAGGTTCAGGTGACCCCAGCCGCCCGTGTTGTCGTCCACGACCTTGATCTGGGCCTGCTTGCCCTGCAGGTCGGACAGGTCCCAGGAAGACCAGTTCAGGGCTTCGCCGTTGGATCCGGTGGCGGAGCGGACCACCTTGCCGTCCACGATGAGCTCCACCGCGGTGGGGGCGTCGGAGCTGGCGGGGTGGTAGCCGCCGCCGATGAGGAAGTCCAGGTACTTCTTGTCGATGGTGAACGTCGGGGAGGTGAGGGTGCCGGTGCCGGCGTCGCCGCCCAGGAAGGTGTTGGCCAGGCCGTTGCCGAGGTAGCCGGAGACCTGCTGCTGGCCCGGGAGGGTGCCCTGGGCGGGTCCGGTGCCGAAGGCGTCGCCGGTGGTGGTCCAGTCGCCGATGGGGCTGGCGTAGGTGCTGCCCTCGAAGTCGGCGAGGGTTTCGCCGGTGGGGGTCGGTTGGTCGCCGATGACGGTGCCGGGCTGGTACGGGTGGTTTCCGCCGCCGACCTTGAAGTTGATGTAGTTGCTCGTCACGGTGAACTCGGGCGAGGTCAGGGCGCCGGTGGAGGCGTCGCCGCCATGGAAGCTGTCGGCGAAAGCCTTGCCCTCGATGCCGGTGACCTGTGACTGCCCGTCCACCGCCCCGGTCGCCGGCGCGCTGCCGAAGGCGTTGCCAGTGGTCGTCCAGTCGCCGAACGAGCCGGACTCGAAGTCCTGCGTGACGGTGCCGCTCGGCGGGGTGTACGTGGTGCCGTCGTCGTCGGAGGTGAACTTCTTGCCGTTGAAGTCGCCGACGAAGTACTGGGCGCCGGAACCGCCCGCGATTCCGCCGGGGTTGAGGTTGACGGCCAGTACCCACTTCGTCTGCTTCGGATCGCCGTCGACCGGGAGCGGGAACAGGTCCGGGCACTCCCACACCCCGCCGGTGGCGCCGGCCGGGCCGAAGTCGCTCTGGTGGGTCCAGTGCTTGAGGTCGGCCGAGCTGTAGAAGGCGATCTTGTGCTGGTCGGCGAGGGAGACCGCCATCAGCCAGCGCTGCGTGGGGGCGTACCAGAAGACCTTGGGGTCGCGGAAGTTGTTCGAGCCGATGTCGAGAACCGGGTTGTCGTCGTACTTGGTCCAGGTGGTGCCGCCGTCGGTGCTGTAGGCGAGGGCCTGCTGCTGCTTGCCGGAGGCTTTCTGCGCGCTGGTGTAGACGGCGACGAGCGGAGGGTTCTTCTTCGTCCCGAAGCCGGTGGTGTTGTTCCTGTCCAGCACCACGCTGCCGGAGAAGATCATCTCCTGGTCGTCCTGCGGGATGGCCACCGGGAGCTGCTTCCAGTGCACGAGGTCGGTGCTGACCGCGTGGCCCCAGGACATGTTGCCCCAGCTGTTGCCGGACGGGTTGTACTGGAAGAACAGGTGGTACTTGCCCTTGTAGTAGATGAGGCCGTTGGGGTCGTTCATCCAGTTCTGGGCCGGGGTGAAGTGGAACTGGGGGCGGTACTGCTCGTGGTAGAGGCCGGTGTCGGCCGTTGCTGGGGAGGCGGCGACCAGGCCGAGCCCGGACAGGACGGCCAGTGCGGCCAGGAGTCTGCGGCGCGGACGAAGGGTTCTGGACATGGCGCTCCTTGCAGGCGGGCGGGCTTCGGCTCAGCCGTAGGGGACTTACGCGTGACGAGTGACGCTTGACGCGTGTCAGGTGCGGGCGGCGGTTGCGCCGTGGCCTCGTCCAAGGCCACGGGCGAGCCCGGCTGTGGGGGCAGCACGGCACCGGCAGCTCCAGCCAGGGCTGGAAACGTTTCGCAGAACGTACGGGCAACATGTCGCCGAAGTCCAGACCCTGTGCGGGAAAACTCCTGAATGCGAGGATGAAGGCGGCTGCACGGTGCCAGTGATCCCCGGGAGAAAACGTTGTCCAGCGAGCAGAACGACACAGGTCGGCGAGCGGCGACCATACACGACGTCGCGACCATGGCCGGGGTCGGCATCGCCACTGTCTCGCGGGTCATCAACGGCAAGCCCGTCACCCCTGACCTGGCGGAACGGGTGACGCGCGCCGCCGAGCAGCTCGGTTACCGCCAGGACCTGACGGCCAGCAGCCTGCGCCGGGCCGACCGCCGCACACACACCCTCGGCCTGGTCCTGGAGGACGCGGCCAACCCCTTCTCCGCCGCGCTGCACCGGGCGGTGGAGGACGCTGCCGCCGAGCGCGGCATGCTGCTCCTGGCGGGGTCCACCGACGAGGACCCGGTCCGCGAACGCGGCCTGCTGAAGACGTTCACGGCCCGCCGGGTCGACGGCCTCATCGTGGTGCCCACCGGGCAGAACGACACCGACCTCGACGCGGCCCGCCGCGCCGGCACACCCGTCGTCTGTGTGGACCGCCGCACCACAGCGCCGCAGGTGGACACCGTGACGGTGGACAACCGGGCGGGCGTACGGGCAGCGGTGAAGAGGCTGTACGAGGCGGGTCACCGGCGCATCGCCTTCCTCGGCGACCTCCGCTCGATCTGGACCGCCGAAGAGCGCTACGCCGGGTTCGTGGAGGGGCTCGCCTCGGTGGGCTGCGTCCTGCATCCCTCTCTCGTGAGGCGCGACCTGCACGGCGCGGACGCCGCCCAGGAGGCCACCCGCGCACTCCTGGCGCTCGCCCATGCGCCCACGGCACTCGTCTCCGGCCAGAACCTCCTGACCATCGGGGCCCGCATGGCCCTGCAGGAGCGTCAGCTGCAGCGCCGCGTCGCGCTGGTCGGCTTCGACGACCTTCCCCTCGCCGACCTGCTCGAACCGGGCATCTCGGTGATCGCCCAGGATCACTCCGCCATCGGCCGGGAGGCCGCGGACCTGCTGTTCGACCGGCTCGACGGCGAGGGCGGGCCCGCCCGTCACCGCGTGCTGCCCACCCGCTACCTCGCCCGCGGTTCCGGCGAACTCCCCGCTCCCGGGCGCTGACGACTTCCCCCTACTTCCCCGTGAACGAGTTGTTTCCGGTGTGTTGACGGGTCGGGCTTCTCGGTGCTTCACTGCCGGAACCGGTACCGAAACCGGTTCCGGAACCGCTGCCGGTACCGGTTCCACCGATCTCTGTACGATCGGCTCTTCGGTGCGGGAGAACGTCTTCCGCCTCTGCGTGGAGTGAGAGGAGGTGGCATGGGAGTCACCATCGCCGACGTGGCCTCACGGGCCGGCGTCAGCAAGACGACGGTCTCGCGAGTGCTGAACGGCAAAGGCGAGATCAACGAGAACACCGTCCTGAAGGTCCGCAAGGCGATATCGGAGCTGGGCTATGTGCCGAGCGCCGGAGCAGTCGGGCTCGCACGCGGCACCACCCAGATGATCGGCATGCTGGTCCCGGACATGGCCTGGGCCTGGGCGGGAATCGTGCAGGCGGTCGTCGAAACGCTGGAGGCCGAGGGCTTCGGGCTGCGCATGCTGACCTGGAACCGCGGTGAGGAGTCACTGCGCAGGCTCGGTCTGCAGGTCGCCGCCAAGTCGTTCGACGGTCTGCTGGTGATAGAGCCCGAGGGTGCCATGGGGTACATCACGGAGCTGCACGAAGCGGGGCTGCCGGTCGTGCTGATCGACGATCGCTTCCAGCGGCCGGGATTCCCCTACGTGGCCACCACCAATCGGGAGGGGGGTGCGCAGGCGGCGCGGCACCTGCTGGAGATCGGGCGCCGTCGTCCCCTGGTGATCACCGGTCCCGAGACGTTCGGTTGTACCCGGGAACGGCTGGACGGCTTCGTCGAGGTGTACGCCGAAGCCGGGATCGAGATTGGCCAACGCAGCATCATCCCCGGCGACTTCGATTTCGAACGCTGCCGTGGCGCAGTGGCGCGCGCTCGTGCGGACGGCGTGGAGTTCGACTCGGTCTTCGCGCACAACGATCCCTCGGCGGCCGGCGTGCTGGCCGCACTGCACGAGGCCGGTCTGTGGGTTCCGCAGGATGTCGCCGTGGTGGGCTTCGACGACCTTGAGATGGCGTCGTACACCTACCCGGCACTGACGACCATCCGCCAGCCGATGCGGGAGATGGGTGAGGCGGCGGCGCGGCTGCTGCTGGACCACGTGCGCGGATCGCCGAAGGCCGCCCCCTCGTGCATCGTCCCCACCAGCCTGGTGGTCCGTGGCTCGACGTTAAAGCCGGGCCTGAACTGACGCTGCGTCATCCAGATGTGTACGGCGTCGCCGTCTCACCAACTGTCCGTCTCCGCCGCTCCTGCCCAGCCCCGCAGGCGGGGACGGACCCCATCCGCCCAATGAACTGACCTACCGGCTCTCGGGCAGGGCGGTGAGTCGCCCAGCTCCACCTGAGCTCAATCGAAAGCCGCTCCACGCAGCGGACCCGACCGGCCTGTTCGCCTGCCGGCCGACTTCATCACCCTCCACGCGGAACCGTGTTCACGCGTCACCACCGAGGTGCAGTTTCCCTCGGTGCCTTCCTGATCCGGCACACGAACGGCACGCCGGGCACACCCCGCCCGGACGCTGCCCACTCCGGGTCGGACGTGCCGGCCGCGACCCGCGGCTGACGGCCGATGCCGCTGCAGACGAACTCACCTCTTGGGCCGGCCCATCCGGGTGCCTGCCCGCCTCCACCTCTTCGCCGCCCCCCGCGCCCTTTTTCGTTCAACGGCAAGGAGCCGCCCCATGCGTACGTCTACTCGTCACACCGTCAGAACCGTCCAGGCCCTGTGCATCACCGTCACGGCAGCCCTGGTGGCCACCGGCTGCGGCCGCAGTGCCGATTCCGGGCCGGGCAAGGACGCGCCCGCGAAGATCGGCAGTGGCAAGGCCACGGGGAAGGTCGTCATGTGGTCCATGGGCGACACCGACCCGGCCCTGTTGAGCCTGGCCAAGAAGTTCGAGAAGGAGAACCCCGGGGTCAAGGTCCAGATCACCCCGATTCCCTGGGCCTCCGCCCACGACAAGCTGACCACCGCGATCGCCGGCGGCAACACCCCGGACATGTCCGTGGTCGGATCCACGTGGATGGCCGAGATGGCCTCCATGAATGCCTTCCAGGCCACCCCGACGACGTTCAAGTCGTCGGACTTCTACGCCGGCCAGTGGGACACCACCAAGTACAAGAACACCGCCTACGGTGTGCCGTTCGTCGCCGACACCTCGGCGGTCTACTACCGGGCCGACCTCACCGAGAAGGCAGGCATCAAGGGCCCCCTGGCCGGTGACCGTGAGGGATACATCAAGGATCTCAAGGCCATCCAGGCGACCGCCGGCAAGCAGAACCCCAAGCTGCGCTATGCCAGCGGGTGGTTGATCGGCTTCAACTCCTGGCTCTTCTGGGTGCCGATGGTCTGGCAGCAGGGCGGTGACATCTACGACGCCAAGACCAAGAAGTTCACCTTCGACACGCCGGAGGTCGCCAAGGCACTGCAGTACTACGCGAGCGTCCCCCGGCAGCACCTGGCGCCGACCGACAAGGAGGACAATGTCCAGGGCTTCCAGGACGGGTTGCTCGCCGTCTACCAGGAGGCTGCCTGGGCCGGCGGTGCCTTCCACAAGGACTCCCCGAAGCTGGACGGCAAGTGGAAGACCATGCCGGTGCCGTACAGCAAGCAGCCTGCCGGGTTCGCCGGCGGCAGCGACCTGGCTGTGTTCAAGGGCGCCAAGAACTCCAAGGCGGCATGGAAGTTCGCCCAGTTCCTCACCCAGCCCGCCAACCTCGCCGCCTACAGCAGGGCCACCGGCAACCTGCCCCCGTCGCCCGCCGCCTGGTCGGAGGGGAAGCTGACCGAGGACGAGACGAAGAAGGCGTTCGAGGAGCAGCTGAAGGTCAGCAAGGCGCCGCCCGCCATCACGACCTGGCAGCAGATCGCCGACGCCATCGACTCCGAACTGGAGAAGCTGTCCCTCGGCAAGGCCACCGTCGTCCAGGTGCAGCAGACGCTGCAGTCCAAGGCCACCAGCATCGGCACCGGCCGCTGAGCGCCGGCGCGTGAGCAGCCCTCCAGCAGCCTTCTCAGCCTTCTTGGCTTTCTTACGGACGGATGACATCCATGTCCACGAAAACGCTCCCCGGGCGGGGCGACGTCCATGAGCCGATCACCGGGCGGCCGGACGGGAGTGCCGGCCGTCGGCACTCCGCCGTCCGCCGCACGGCGCGGGCGCAGGCCCGGGCCGCCTGGATCCTCGGCGCGCCCTTCCTCGCTCTGTTCGCGGCCTTCATGGTGTTGCCGGTGGTCTGGTCGCTGCTGATGAGCATGACCGACACCCAGAGCGCCGACCTGCGGACTCCGCTGAACGTCTCGTTCATCGGCTTCGACAACTACGTACGGCTCTTCGAGGACGAGCAGTTCGTTCACGCGCTGCGCAACACCGGCGTGTTCGTCCTGGTCGGCCTGCCCCTGACCCTGGCCGCGGGGCTCGCCGCGGCGGTCGCCCTCGACCGCGGCATCCGCCGCTTCCGTGCCGTCTTCCGGGTCGGCTTCTACCTGCCGGTGATCACCAGCGTGGTGGCCGTAGCCGTGATCTGGAAGACGCTCCTGGACCCGCGCGCGGGGCTGGTGAACACCGTCCTGGCCTGGTTCGGGATCAATGGCCCGGCCTGGCTGGCGGACACCCGGTTCGCGCTTCCCGTCATGATCCTGATGGCCGTGTGGCGCAACCTCGGTACCGTCATGATCATCATGCTGGCCGGGCTGCAGTCCGTACCCCAGTCCCTGATGGAAGCGGCCGAACTCGACGGGGCCGGGGTCTGGCAGCGGTTCTGGCGGGTCACCTTCCCGCTCCTGCGCCCCGCCCTGCTGCTCACCGCGGTGACCACCGGCATCAACTATCTGCAGTTCTTCGACGAGCCGTTCGTGATGACCAACGGCGGACCGCTGGACTCGACCCTGTCGGCCACGTTGTACAGCTACAACCAGTTCGGCAACGGCAACTACGACATGGCGTCGGCCGCCGGCTACGTCGTCTTCGTCCTCATCGTCGCGCTGACTGTTCTGCAGTTCCGGGTACTGCGAGACAAGGACTGATCCCATGAGTACCTTCACGCACCCTGGCACCGGACACGCGGACACGGACCGGTCCGTGCGGCGCCGCCGCATCCGGCAGAACTGGGGCAACCCATGGCTGTATCTGCCGCTCACCGGCTGCCTCCTGCTGATGATCGCGCCGTTCCTGTGGATGCTGTCCGGCTCCTTCAAGCCCGAGGCCGACATCCGCAGACTGCCGCCCGTTCTGATCCCCACCGCACCCACGACCGCCAACTACAGCCAGCTGTTCCGCAGCCTCGACTTCACGAGCATGTTCGCGAACTCCGTGATCGTCTCCCTGGCCATCACCGCGGGCAACCTGCTCTTCTGCTCGATGCTCGGCTACGCCCTGGCCAAGCTGGACTTCCGCGGCCGACGCGTCGTGTTCAGCCTGGTCATCGGCACCCTCATGGTCCCCGCCCTGGTCACCTTCGTACCGCTGTACGTGCTGGTGGCCAATATGAAGCTGACCGGCTCGCTGGTCGGACTGATCCTGCCGTTCCTGGCCGGCCCGTTCGGGGTGTTCCTGATGCGGCAGTTCATCTCCACCCTGCCCGACGAACTCATCGACGCCGCCCGCGTCGACGGCTGCGGAGAGCTGGCCATCTTCTGGCGGATCATCCTTCCGCTGACCAAGCCGGCCCTGGCCACGCTCGGGATCATCGCCTTCCTCGGCTCGTGGAACAGCTTCCTGTGGCCCCTGGTCGTGGCCCAGAACCAGGACCAGTACACCCTCCCCGTCGGCCTCGCCCTGGCCAGCAGCGGCCAGTCCTTCACCCGCTACGGCATCCTGCTCGCCGGCGCCGTGGTCGTCCTGCTGCCGGTGATGCTCGTCTTCCTCCGCTTCCAGCGCCAGTTCGTCGCCGGAATCGCCACCACCGGCCTGAAGTGACCTCCGTCGCTCGCCCTCATCAACTCTCTGACCTGCAATGACTCATGACTTGGAGACCACCGTGGGACAGCCGGTCCGCGCTGCCGTGTACCTGGATCCGGACGCCTCCGTGGAAGCGAGAACCGAGGACCTGCTGTCCCGGATGACCCTTGCGGAGAAGGTCGGGCAGCTGCTGATGCTCGACGCCCAGCACGGGGACCTGGAGGACATCGTGTCGGCCAAGCTGGCCGGGTCGGTCCTGCATGTGATGCCCGAGCGGATGCCGGAGGCCATGGAACGGGCCCGGCGGACACGGCTCGGCATTCCGCTGCTGACCGCCGACGACTGCATCCACGGCCACTCATTCTGGCCGGGCGCGACCATCTTCCCCACACAGCTCGGCATGGCCTGCACCTGGGACCCCTCTCTGATCCACCGGGTCGCCCGTGCATCCGCGATCGAGATCTCGACGACCGGGATCCACGGGACGTTCTCCCCGGTGCTGTGCATCACGCGGGACCTGCGCTGGGGCCGGATCAACGAGACGTTCGGCGAAGACCCGTACCTGATAGGCGAGTTGGGGGCCGCGATGGTGCGCGGCTACCAGGGCGACGGCCTCGGCGACCCGACAGCCGTGCTGGCCTACGCCAAGCACTTCGCGGGCTACTCCGAGACCCTGGGCGGACGCGACGCCAGCGAGGCGGATCTCAGTCCGCGCAAGCTGCGCTCGTGGTTCCTGCCCCCGTTCGAGCGGGTGGCCCGGGCCGGCTGCCGCGCCTTCATGCTGGGCTACCAGTCGATCGACGGGGTGCCCATCACCGCCAACGAGTGGCTGATCAACGACGTGCTCAAGGGTGAATGGGGCTTCACCGGCACGCTGGTGACCGACTGGGACAACGTCGGCAGGATGGTTTACGACCAGCGGACCTGCGCCGACTACGCCGAGGCGGCGGCGGTCGCGGTCAACTCCGGGAACGATCTGATCATGGCCACGCCGGCGTTCTTCGAGGGCGCCCAGGAGGCGGTCGCCCGCGGCCTGATCGAGGAGAAGCAGATCGACGACGCGGTACGGCGGGTGTTGCGGCTGAAGTTCGAACTCGGGCTGTTCGAGGACCCCCGTGCCCCCGACCCCGAGCGGCAGGCGCAGGTGATCGGCTGCCGCGAACACGCCGACCTCAACCTGGAGACCGCCCGACGTTCCCTCGTACTGCTGCGCAACGAGGGGGTCCTGCCCCTCGAAGGCGGGCTGACTGCGGACGGAACCGGCCGCGCCACAGGCCAGGTCACGCCACGCACCATCGCGGTCATCGGCCCCAACGCCGACAGCCCGGAGGCCATGCTCGGCGACTGGGCGGGTGCCACCGGCCAGGTGCCGTGGATGCCCGAAGGACATCCACGCGAGTTGGTCGAGACGGTGCTGGACGGCCTGCGCGCCGTCGTCCCCGCCGACTGGACTGTCACACACGCCCGCGGAGCCGACATCGAAAGCCCCGCCTTCGACCCCGACCAGTGGGTCGCCGGGCCCGACGGCCAGCCGCAGCCGCCCGTGTTCCTCCCCGCCCCGGTCGATGAGGCACAGCTTCGGGAGGCCACCGCCGCCGCCGAGGCCGCGGACTACGCCGTCGTGGTGGTGGGGGACACCATCGCCCTCACGGGTGAGGTGCGCTCCACGGCCACCCTCGACCTCCAGGGAGGCCAGATCGCGCTGCTGGACGCGGTCGCCGCCACCGGCACGCCCATGATCGTCGTACTGCTGCAGTCCAAGCCGAGCACCCTCCCCGACTCGGCACTGAACGCGGCAGCGCTCATCGAGGCGTTCAACCCGGGCATGCGCGGCGGCCGCGCCGTCGCCGAACTCCTTCTCGGACTCACCGAACCCAGCGGCCGGCTCCCGGTCTCCTTCGCACGTCACGTCGGGCAGCAGCCGGTCTACTACAACCAGGTGCGGGGCCAGCACGGTGACCGCTACGCGGACCTCACCCAGGACCCCCTGTTCGCGTTCGGCGAGGGCCTGAGCTACACCACCGTCACCTACTCCGACCTCACCGTGCACGAGGACGAGGTCTTGGCCGACGGCACCGTCCACGCCACGGTGCGGCTCACCAACAGCGGAAGCCGCCCGGCCCTGGAGACGGTCCAGGCGTACGTCAGTGACCTGACCACCAGCGTCACGTGGGCCGAGCAGGAGCTGAAGGCGTTCACCCAGGTGGAGATCCCTCCCGGTGAAAGCCTTGATGTCGGCATCAGCATCCCCGCCGCGCACTGCTCACTCGTCACCGCCGACAACCGTCGCGTGGTCGAACCAGGCGAGTTCATGCTCCGCGTCGGCCGCAGCTCACGGCGGGAGCAACAGCTCAGCGTGGGATTCCGCATCCGGGCCTGAACGTTGCTTGAAGGTCGTGCGAAGGCCACACGGAGGCCGCTCGAAGCCCCCGCCCAGCCGATCCCTGACCCGGCTGGGCGGGCCCCTCTGAACCATCGAAAGGCACGCGTGTGTCCACCACACCCCGCGATGTGCACTTCCCCGTGGCGCACCTGCGCCCGCCCCGTAACTGGCTCAACGACCCCAACGGGCTGGCTTTCCATGACGGTTACTACCACGTCTCCTACCAGTACAACCCGTACGGCGCCACACACGCGAACCTGCACTGGGGCCACTTCCGCAGTCCCGACCTGCTGAGCTGGGAGCCGCTGCCGATCGCCCTGTCCCCTACGCCCGGCGGCGTGGACGGCGACGGCTGCTTCTCCGGCAACGCCGTCTCCGACGGCGACCGGCTCGTCGCCTTCTACTCCGCGCACCTCGTGGCGCGCTCCCCCCAGCACCAGCCGGTCACCTGCGCCGTCTCCCACGACGGCGGCGCGACCTTCCGCCCGCGAGGCGAACTGCTCATCCCCGAGCTGCCCGAGGGCTGCACCATGTACCGCGACCCGTATGTCTGGCGGGACGGCGACGGCTGGCGGATGCTGGTCGGTGCCGCTCTCGCCGACGGCCGCGCCGCCACCCTCCTGTACGACTCACCCGATCTGGAGACCTGGACCTACCGAGGGCCCTTCGTCGCCCGCCACCCGGAGCCCATCGGCGACACCCTTGAGCTCACCGGCGAGGGCTGGGAATGCCCCCAGTACCTCCCGGCAGCCGGCGGACAGGCCGCCCTCATCTTCAGCACCTGGACCGAACCCACTGGCCCGATGCGCGTCGCAGCCCTGATCGGCGAAGAGCACGACGGCCACTTCAAGGCAGGCGCACCGGTGTGGGCGGACCACGGCCCGGACTGCTACGCACCCGCCCTGCTGCGTGCACCTGGCGGCAGATGGCTGCTGTGGGGCTGGTCCTGGGAAGCCCGCGACCAAGCCTGGGCCGTCGCCGGCGGATGGGCCGGCGTCCTCACCGTGCCCCGCGAGATCCATGTCGGCGGCGACGGCACGCTGCGTCAGCGGCCCGCCCCGGAGCTGCTCGCGCTACGCGGTGAGCGCACCGTGCAGGCCGAGGGTGCCACCCATGGCCCCGAGCCGGTGGAACTGGGCAGCGTGGGACGGGCCTTCGACCTGACAGCCCGTCTGGAGCCGACCGGGACCGCCGGCCTGCGACTGCTCACCACCCCGGACGGATCCGAGTACCTCGACATCCGCCTCGATCCGGACGCGGGCGAACTGGTCGTCGACCGCTACCACGCCTCCCTCGACTCCCGTGCCCACGGCGGCGCCTACCGGATGCCCTGCCCCACCGGACAGCCGGTCGACCTCCGCGTGGTCGTCGACCACTCCATTGCCGAGGTCTTCCTGACCTCCACCGGCCAGGTCCTCACACTGCGGTTCTACCCGACAGGGCAGGGCGCCTGGCGACTTCAGGCCCGCACCGCACCGGGCACGCGCCTTCGCTACGCGGTCGACGCGTGGGAGCTGCACCCGCTCGTGATCAAGAAGCCGACCGCCGGCGCCGCAGAGCAGTACTGAACCAACAGGTCTGAAGGAGGATCCTCAATGAGCTCGCACGGTTTTGGACGACGTCAGTTCCTCACCACCGCCATCGGCGTCGCCGCCGCCTGGACCCAGGTTTCCGGCAACGCTGCCGCCGCCACCTCGTCGCGTAATTCGTCCGTGCAGGTCTGGCTGACCGACATATCGGCCAAGAAGTGGGTCGTCCGCCAGAGCGATGTGCTGTTCCGGACGAAGAGCACCAGCAACCCGCTCACGATCAAGGTCGACGACAGCGTCAAGTACCAGAAGATCCAGGGCTTCGGGGCGGCCATGACCGACTCTTCCGCCTGGCTCATCAACAAGCTGTCCACCGCTGACCGAGCGAAGCTGATGCAGCAGCTGTACGACCCCTCGAAGGGCATCGGCCTCAGCCTGATCCGCACGCCGATGGGCGCCACGGACTTCAACGCGTCCGGCAACTACTCCTACGACGACATGCCGACGGGACAGACAGACCCGACGCTGTCCGACTTCTCAGTCCAGCACGACGAGAAGTACATCATTCCGGTCCTGCGGCAGGCTCTCGCACAAAACCCGTCCGCCAAGGTCCTGGCCAACCCATGGAGCCCGCCAGGCTGGATGAAGACCTCGGACTCCATGATCGGCGGCACCCTCAAGAGCGAGAACGCTTCCACGCTGGCCGACTACTTCGTGAAGTTCATCAAGGCTTACGACAAGGCCGGTGTGCCCATCTCCTACATCACGCCGCAGAACGAGCCCATGGGCACCCCCAGTTGGCCCGGCATGTCCCTGTCCGCCTACCAGGAATCCGCGGTGATCCAGGAGATCGGCCAGGCGTTCGCGGCCAACCGCATCTCCACGAAGATCCTGGCCTGGGACCACAACTGGGATGTGCCCTCGTACCCCGAGACGATCTTCAGCGACCCCGCCGCCTCCCAGTACACGGCCGGCACCGGATGGCACATCTACAGCGGCAACCCGACGTACCAGACCCTGGTCCACAACGACTTTCCGGACAAGGAAACCTACATCACGGAGGCCAGCGGGGGCGTCTGGCAGGGTGACGACGAGACGGCGTTCAATGACGCACTCGGCACGTGGATCATCAAGGGGATACGCAACTGGGCGAACGGCGTGATGCTCTGGAACACCGCCCTCGACCCCAAATTGGGTCCGCTCAACAGCGACACCAACGGCATCCCCATGTGCCGGGGACTGGTCACGGTCGATCCGGACAGCGGGCAGGTGTCCTACAACGTGGACTACCACGCACTCGCTCACGCCAGCCGGTTCGTGAAGCCCGGAGCGCATCGCATCTACTCGAACACCTTCGGAGAAGGAAGCATCGAGAGCGTCGCGTTCCAAAACCCGGACGGCTCGAAGGTCCTCATCGCGTACAACTCCGGTAGCGCCGCGAAGAACTTCAGGGTGGCGGACGGGACGCAGTCCTTCGACTACACCCTGAACGCCGGCGACGCCGTCACGTTCACCTACACGGGCGTGCGCAGCGGCGGGACCCCCGCGGCGACCAATGTCCTCGACCCAACCCATGACTTCACGTTCAAGTCGTCGCTGGGGCCGATGACGGTCACGTACGACCCGGCACTCCTGCAGTACCAGAACGCCGTCCGCACCGGAAGCAAGCTGCTCACGTACTCCCTGCCGATGGGAGCGTCCATCAAGACGCCCGGAACGTCACTGAGCCGTGGCAAGTGGACCGCCACCGCCTCGTCGAGCCCGGACTGGGGTGCAGCCTCGAACGCGCTCGACGGCGACATCAACAGCCGGTGGAATCTCGGCCAGGGGACAACCAGCGGCGCCTGGTTCCAGATCGATCTGGGGAGCCCGACGAGCTTCAACAAGATCGCCTTCGCCACCGGAGAAAGCAACTCCTTCGACTACGTCACCAAGTACCAGATATACGTCTCGGACGACGGGGCCGACTGGGGCGGCGCGGTCGCGAACGGCAGCGGGAACATAGGGAAGACAGCCGTCACGTTGCCGGAGCAGACGGCACGGTACATTCGCATCGTCTGCGTCGCGGCATCCGGTTTCTGGTGGAGCATCGCCGAAATCAACGTATACGGATCCTCGGGTGGCATGGGCTCCATCGCAGCCCCGACAGCGGTCCCCAAGGGCCTCCAGCTGAAGACCTGGACCAGTCCGGAAGGGGCGCAGGTCACCACGGTGTTCAACGGCACCGCCGGCAGCCGGAGCTTCCCGGTGTCCGCCGACAGCTCGTACACCTACACCCTGCCGAGCGGAACGTCGGCGATGTTCACCACGCAGAAGCTGTCCGGCTTCCCCGCACCGGTCTTCAGCAGCCTGAAGCCGAAGCAAGGCATACCGCGCGCCAAGTTCACGATCAGCGGTTCCCACTTCGGTGACGCGCAGGGGCTGGGTACGGTGCGTTTCGGGAAGCTCTTTGCCGAAATCGACAGCTGGTCGGACACGAGCATCAGCGCGTACGTGCCGAGCGGTCTTGCAGTGGGCACGTACAAGGTGTCGGTGAACGGGGCCGGCGGAGCGGACGCGGGTTCAGCTTCGTTCGACGTCATAGACCTGGGGCCCGCGCTGTCGCGCACGGGCTGGACCGCCACGACCTCCGACACAAGCCCGTACAACGACGGTCCCGCGAACATGCTGGACGGCGATTCCGGCACCCGGTACAGCTCCGGAAGGGGCCAGTACGACGGCCTGTGGATCCAGGTGGACATGGGGCAGACGCAGACGTTCGGCAAGATTCTGCTGGATTCCGGCAGCAATATTGCCGACTATGCGCGGAGCGCGGACGTGTACGTCTCCTCGAACGGCACCGACTGGACCAAGGTTTCCTCCATAGCGGACGGCCAGCGAGTCGAGTTGATTTCCTTCCCGACTCAGACAGCTCGCTACCTCAAGGTCGTCAACACAGGCGATGTCGCGAGTAACTGGTGGTCAATCGCAGAATTGACCGTCTACAGCTGACCTCGGGCTTTCACGCGGGGTGACTGTTCACCTTGCCTCCGAGGTCGGGAGAGTGCCTCCGACCGGCAGGAACAGGGACCACTGACCTCCTTGTTCCCGCAATGGTCGGAGGCACTTTCAGCAGGAGTCCGCAAGGGGTGAAGTCAATTGCTCGCCGGATTCCTCGTAGCAGAGGTCGACGCAGTTGGCGTGCACGAAGGACACAGGCCATCACTTCCCGCGACGGACCTGCCGATCGCCGAGGCCGCGGCCCGGTTCGTATCGAGCGCCCGCACCACCTCGGAGAACACGGCCCCCAAGGCGGAGTCCGAGGCCGGCGACGCGGAGAAGCCCGGACCGGAGTCCGTGCCGGAGGATGCTGATCCGTCGGGCGACGTGCGGGAGATCAACTCCCCGCCGGCTCACGCGAACGGCCCCGATGGCGACGGGCAGTCCGCGCTCGCGCAGGGCGCGCAGTACCGGTTCGGTGTCGGGGGTGGGGTGCGCCCGCCCGCGCGGCCGGTCAGGTCGGACTGACGGCGGGGGCGGGCGGGGTCCAGCGGTGGGTGCGGGGAACGGCAGAGGAGACGCCGTAGTCTTTTTTCAGCTGCTCCGGAATCGCGTAGTGCATGACGCGGCCGCGGGTGAGCGAGGACAGTTCGAAGATCGTGGTGAGGTGGCCGAGGCGGTCCAGGGCCCAGGCACCGAGGGGGAAGCGGTCCTCGATGGTCTCCAGGACGCCGAGCAGGGGCGGGACGGCCTTGACGACGGTGTCCCAGGCAGTGCGCGGGACGTCCAGCCAGTCGGCGCAGGTGTCGCCGATGAGGTGGCGGATCAGGGCGGAGACGATCGGGTCGAACAAGGTGCCCGGGACGACTTCCTCGTACAGATCGATCAGTTGCCGGGTGAGATGCGCGCCTTCCTCGCTCGGCCCCATGTATCGGGTCATGTACAGGTCCAGGAACTGGCGGGCGGACTCCAGGTCCCTGGGTGCCTGGCTCTGATCGACGCCGAGCATGGCGCCGACCACCCGCCAGGCGTAGAAGTACGCTTCGGCCCCGTCGACGCTCATGTGGATGTTCAGCCGGTGCAGGGAGTCCAGCACAAGCAGCGAGAACAACATCTGACCGCCGATCATGTCCTCCTGACAGATCGGCACCCCCAGGCTGTCGACGTCCCAGCGGTTTTCCTGCTTGAGGTGGTGGCGGATGGAAGCGTGCAGCAGGCGGACTTTCTGGGCGGCGGGAATGAAGCTGCTGCCTGCCTCGAATGCCCCAGGTTGCATGAGGTGGACGATGAACTGCCCGGTCTCCGCCATCCGCTTGGAGGGGTACTTCAGCGAGTGCGTCGCCGACAGCAGCTTCGCCACGTGCGGGACCACGTAGCAGGCGGGCATGGAGGCGAAGGACAGTGCTGTGGAGATGTGCACGTTGTTGTCGATGAAGAACAGCCTGGCTTTCTCCATCTCACCCCAGTCGACCCACGCCGGTGGTGCGCTGGTGGCCTGCAGGTATTCCCGTGCCACCTCGGGAAGACCATCTGGCAGCGGTGCGCCGGCGGTCGACACGTAGCGCATCAGAGTGTTGAACTTTCCCACCTCCCCACGCTCGAAGAGGGTGGCCACTGTTGCGTCGGCGAGTTCGTCACCGCTCTGCCGCAGCGCGTCCATCGACGCATCGGTGTAGGTCATCACAAGCTCCTTGTCCTGAGCGGAACATGCGGGGCCGAACAGGCACCGGGCGCGGCGCCCTCCGCCAAGGTCACTGCCGGCGCACGGCTGCGGAACGCGCCAGGCCGGTAAGGGCTCGTGCGGCGTGCGCCGGGATGTCCATGTCGTCCAGAGCGCGGGTGGCTTCCTCAACCCGTGCACCGATCATCTGCTCGATCCGGTCGGGTGCCTTCAGCCGGCTCATCACCGCGCGTACGGCGTCCAGGCCGTCCTGCCCCAGATCGCGCCGGCCCAGCAGCGTGCGCAGTTGCTCCCGCTCGGTCTCGTCGGCCACGCGCCAGGTCTCCGCCAGCAGGGTGGTGGGCCGGTGTGCGCGCAGGTCGTCCATGTTGGTCTTGCCGGTCAGCGCCGGATCCCCGAACAGACCGAGCAGATCGTCTCGCAGCTGGAACGCCTCGCCCAGCGGCAGCCCGTAGCAGGAATAGCCCTCGCGCAGCCGCTGCCCGGCGCCGGCCAGCGCACCGCCGATCAGTAAAGGCTGCTCGACGGTGTACTTCGCGGTCTTGTACCGGATCACCTGCAACGACTCCGCCGTGTCCGGCTCTGCACCGGTGCGCAGCACCTCCAGGCACTCACCCGCGATCAGCTCCCGCGCCAGGGCCGCCCACAGGGGACGGGCTCGGGCCAGGTAGGCCGCGGGCAAGCCACTGGTGGCAAACAGCTGACCGGCCAGTGACATCAGCAGATCCCCCACCAGCATCGCCAGCGACCTGGCCGCGGTCGTGGCACGGGGGCGACGAGGCAGCGCGGCTCGCAGGGCGACATGTGCGGTGGGCCGGCCGTGCCGCAATGGACTGTCGTCGATGATGTCGTCGTGCACGACCGCGGCGGCGTGCACCAGCTCCATGGAAGCCGCCGCCCGCACCAGAGCGTCGCTGTCAGGCTGACCGGCGGCCCGCCAGCCCCAGTAGCAGAACGCCGCCCTCAGCCGCTTGCCATGCGCCACGGCAACCTCGACCTGCTCGGCCACTTGGCCCAGGTCCGCGTCGATCGCCAGCAGTTGATCCGCCTCGTGCGCCACGAACCGGCTCAGCACCTCATCAACGCGGGACTTGAACACGGCCGCCTCATACCGGTCATCCACAGTCGGCAGCCCGCCGCTCCAGGGCCTTCCGGGCGAGGACCTCCAGATGGGCAGGCGGCACCACCGCATACCGGTCCAGCGCAAGCCGCCCGCGAGCCTTCACATCCCGCTCCGCGTCAGCCGCCAGCTCAGCCACGTCCGAGCGGCGCAGCAATCCCCGCACGGTGCCGGTGGCCGAACCGAGAGCACACACCGCCAGGTCGGCAAGGCCCGCCACCCACAGCACCGCCTGCTCGGCCGCATCCCCGCTACGCCCGGCTTCTTGAGTCACGCCATCCCCCCACCAACCGATCAACGAGGTGGCGCGGTCACCCGCCACCGCTCACAGCGTCGCGTCCCCCCGATGGGAAACCAGGAACAACTCACCATCGGGTGATCACGCCGAAGATGTGTGCGTATCTCCTGTCCCGCCGGCCCGAGCACCTCGTTGCCCCTTGGGCCGGCGCGGCACGATCCGCATGCGTGCCACAAGCGCAAAGGCTCTTCCGTCCGCCGGACGAAAGAGCCTCTGACCTGTTGTTTCTCTGTGCCCCCGGCAGGATTCGAACCTGCGACACCCGCTTTAGGAGTTTTCCTTGGGCGGGGCTGTGACCTGCGGAAACGCCGACTGCGGGGTGCCTGGCCTGGGAAAACACCCCTTCGTAGTTCTCATGTGTTTGCGGGGTTTCCCGGCCTCATGTGTGCCGAATCCGTTCTGCGCAGCACCTGTCTGACCCCTACCAACTGCTCATGCAACTGATGTTGGACTGCCAGCGGAGGGGTTGCCGCCCAGCAGAGGTACCAGATCCCTGATCGTCTTTCGGTAGCCAACTAGGCGGGCAGGCGCCAAACTTGCTGCACACGCTGGTGAGAGGGCGCGGAGTGGGCGAAGAGAAGACAGTGGACGTCGAACTTCCCAACGGGAAGCTGATGATGGCCAGGGTTCAGCAGCTGGATGCGACCTTTCCAGGAGGGCCACAGGATGTCGGACTTGATCGGCTGCTCTCCTTCGATGCCGTTGGCGAGGCGCTGCACGGTGTGGGCTCGGTAATCGTCGATAGCCTGGAAAGGATCAAGCCCTCCAAGGCCACGGTCGAGTTCGGTCTCGAACTGGGGGTGAAAGGGGGCAGTCTCGTGAGCGTCTTCGTGGACAGCGGGAGCAAGGCGTCACTTAAAGTCACGCTGGAGTGGGAGAGCGGCGCCAGGAATGCCGGGGATCAGACGACTTCTGGCTGACTGCCTGGTCCGTATCAGCGGTTCCGGAGCGGCAGGCGGTACCGGGTTCTTTGTGGCGCCCGGCACGGTATTGACGTGCGCCCATGTCGTGTATGGCGCAGAGGTCGGACAGCCGCTGTGGGCAGAGTGGCAGGGAGGCGGAGCACAGGCCCGGCTCATCGCTGTACATCCCACTCCCGAGGGTGAGGTGGCTCCCGGCCCGTACCCCTACCCGGACCTGGCCGTTCTCGAGGTCGAGCGTAGTGGGCACCCCTGCGTGCGGCTCGACTTCGACGAGCCGCAATGGGAGGACCGCGTGCACGGTTGCGGATACACCCGCACCTGGTCCAGGGAGCAGGCTCAGTTGGAGCCGGTCACCTTCACCTACGAAGGTGTGCATGAGGTCGGCCATGGACTGCTAAAACTCGCGGGCGGACAGGCGGTGCCGGGCATGAGCGGTGGGCCATTGCTCAGCCTGCGCACCATGGGCGTGTGCGGTGTACTCAAGACGACGCGTGACGCCGTCCTGCCGGCCGGCGGCTGGGGCGTGCCCGTCGGACTGCTGCGTGAGCTCCACCCCGAGGTGGTCTTCGCGCACGATGCTTTCCACCGCGGGGACCACCGCTGGCGGGAGGCCGCCGACGCTGTGCCCTCGCTGCTCGCTGGCCTCACTGCGCTCAGTGCCAGCTACGCAGGCCGTATCGAGAACTTCCTAGTGGAGTACCTGGGCCGGGACGGCACTCCTGTGCCATTCGGGGGCCGGGACGCGCAGATAAACATGCTGACGTCATGGCTGGCGGATCCGCAGGCACCGCCCTACGCACTGGTTGCGGCGGAGGCTGGCCGTGGAAAGTCGGCGCTGCTGGTGCGCTGGGCCCAGGAGGTGACGCGCCAGGAACGGGCGCACGTTGTCGTCATACCGGTGAGCATTCGCTTTAACACCGCACAGGCGGGCGTGGTGTTTCCGGCGCTGGCGACCCGGCTAGGCGAGGTGTACGGAGAGTCGCCCGGCGCCACAGACATGTCCGCAGAGCAGTGGAAGGAGACATGCCATGGCTACCTGCGGCGCCAGCCTCCTGATGGGCGCCCCCTGCTGGTAGTGATGGATGGCCTCGACGAGGCGACCGATTGGCAGCCGGGCCCCGACCTCTTCCCTGCCGCTCCCGGGCGGGGCGTGCGGGTGCTGGTGTCGGCTCGCCATCTGGCCGGTGATGCGGATGACAGAGGTTGGCTGACCCGCCTGAACTGGGACTCCCTGGCGGTCAGCCTGCCCCTGCCCCCCATGGACCGGGAGGGAGTCCGACAGGTACTGCACGTCATGGGCGATCCCCTCGCTGGCCTGGCGACCAAGGTGGACGTCGTCAGCGAGCTCTACCGGCTCAGCGAAGGCGACCCCTTGCTCGTCCGGCTCTACGTCGAGGCGCTGTTGCCTTACGGCGAGCGCGCTGCAGCGATCAGTGCGGACGAACTGCCGTCAATCAGCAAGGGACTGGAGGGCTACTTCACCCGCTGGTGGGACGAGCAGGAACGGCAGTGGCGCGACCGTAACCGAAATCCGACCGCCGAACGGCAGGATCTTGAGGACTTCCTGAACGTCCTGGCCTGCGCGCTCGGCCCGCTCGGCCACGACGACCTGGCAGGCATCATGCCCCGGCCGTTGTCGTGGCTGAGACTGCGTGCCCTGACCACGGAGGTGGGACGCTTCGTCATCGGCGATGGCAGAGAGACGGGCTTCGTCTACTCCCATCCCCGACTTGGCACGTACTTCCGGGAGTTGATGGGACAGGCCGAACGCGATGCTTGGGACGAACGGTTTCTTGCCCATGGCAGGCGCGCGCTGGCGCAGTCCCGGGAGGGAACGACCGAAGTCTCGCCATACGCCATCCGTTTTCACGGTGCGCATCTGGAGCGAGCCCAGGGTCCCGATGAGGACCTCTACGCCCTCGTCCACGGCGGTTGGTTGCGCGCTTGTCAGGCATTGGAGGGCGGCGACAGCACGTTTCTCAACGACAGTGAGCGGGCCTGGCGGCGCGCTGAAGCACGGCGTGATGAACGGGCGTTCGAGGTGCGGTTCCTCAGCGCCCTCGCCCGAGCGAGTGTGGCGGCCCGCAGCGACGGAATTCCCGTGCCTTTGTTGGACGCGGCTGTCAGTGCGGCAATCCTTCCGCCCGCGCAGGCGCTGGCGCTGTGCCGCCGCATGACCTACGAGCATCGGCGCTCCGCTGCCATAGTGCGGTTGGCTGGAGTCGTCGGCCCGGAATGGCTCGACGAGTGTGTGGCCATCGCGGCCACTGTGCAGGCTACGGCCCGCCGCTCTGCCACGCTGGCCGGACTGAGCCCTCACCTGTCAGAGCAGTCGGCCCGGCGCGCGGTGACCGTCGCACGTTTGTTGGAGGCTCCCTGCCCGCGTGCGATCGCCCTGGCAGCCCTGAGCGTCCGTCTGCCGCGGGACGAACGACTGGCTCTGGCACAGGAGGCTATGGATTCCTGCGCCGCCGATGAGGATGGTGTGCGGCGAGGCCGTGCCCTGGTGCTGATGGCCGGTCATTTGCCGGAGAACCTGCTGCCACGGGCGGTGCGACTGGCGCGACAGACTCCGGATCCCCTAATCGCGATCCGGGCTCTCTGCGCCCTCGCCCGTCGCCTTCCGGAGGCGGGAGTACAGGCGGTAGTCGAGGAGGCGCTTGGTCGGCAGGTCGAGGTCGCGGGCGTCAGCCATATCGTGCGGGCACGGTTCGCTCTGGCGGAGTTCGCGGGTCCGGACGAGCGTTACGACCTCCTGTCAGAGCTCGTGAATGTCACTCCGCAGGTCCGGCACCGCCTCCTTATCGAAGCCCGACCTTGGATTGGGAGCGACGCGCCCTTGCCGAGCGCCGTGTACGACGGTCTGCGGAACATGCCGCCTGCCGACTCGGAAGACCTCGCAGCCGCTCTTCCCGGACCGGTCCGGCGGCACTTGTGCGGCGCCCTGGAGGCATCGGGCGGTGGTGACCGGATCGAGTCACTGCTCTTCCACTCCCACCTGCTTGCTGCGGAGGGGCACGGAGAGTCTTCGGGCGCCGTCCGGCGGCTCCTGCGACGCGCACGTGACCTGAACCACCCCGCTCGGGCAGCCACTTTGACTGCCCTGGCGGTTTGCCACCGCGGCGAGGCTGCTGACGTCTTGCTCCGCGAGGCGCTGGACTGCGCCCAGTTGATCGACGACGCGCACGCCAGGGCTGAAGCGCTGAGTGACGTGAGCACGCACGCCTCCGAACAGGTGCTGGCCGACCTGGAGCGTGATCTAGTATTTCGGCCGGGCCGGCTTAGCGACCGGGAGGTGCTGTCTTTTCTCGACCGTGACGACGTGCCCTTGGCGGACGAGGCGATCGAGGCAGCGATGGCGCGGGTGTCGCGTTTTACGGAGGATGGTGCCCGACTGCAAGCCGTTATGGCGTGCCTTTTGCGGGCGCCGGAGCGACACCGTGCCGAGTTGGGACGGTATGCGCTGACGGAGGTTCTTGCCGAGCAGAACATCACGATCCGCGCCGACGCCCTGCAACGACTAGCACAGCTTCCGCTCCCGTCTGAGCTGAAATGCCAGGTCGAGGTTGAGCAGCGCAGGACGTTCGAGCGGTTCACGCGCGTCGAGTACCGGCTGGCGATGCTCAGCGGAGACCGCACCGGACCTGGCATGATTTCGACGGCCGCTGACAAGGAGCGGCTGATCCGCGAGTGCGTCATTCCATTGCTCGCAGGAATCGCTGCCAGGGATCCGTCATTTGGCGATAAGCGGGTGCAGCTGTCCGTACGGTCGGCGGTGGAAGCGTTGCTCGGTGCTCTCCCACACCGGCTCTCTGATGACCTCGCTGCGCTGCTGTGGGGGGTAGCGGAACAGGCCCAGCCGTGGCTTCGGCCCTGGCTATTGGTCCGCCTCGTGTCCCGACTCCCTGCAAGGCGCGTCGCGGAGGCGGTGAACCGGGTGCGCGCGTGCGAGATCGTGCCGCCCGAGGACGAGAAGCGGTTTCGGCACCTTTTGGCCGACGAAGTAGCCAGAGTATTCAGTCTCTTGGCGCCGGATGCGCGAACCTTGCTGCTGGGCGATGCCCTGGGCCGCATCCCCGCTCTGCCCAGAATCAAGTCCCTGATTCCCCTGGTGGCCGCCGACCAGGTCGAGGACGTCCTGAGCCAAGCACAGGAATTGCCCTTCCCTGCCCGTGTTGCTGCCGCTGCGGCGGTGCGCCACCACGTCAACACCGAGCGTTTCGCGTCTTTCTTAAAGCCATTGACGGACGCCGCTTTAGGGGGCGACCGGGGGGTGAGGCTGGTCCCTCTCATCGACTTGGCCAAGCTCGTGAACGACGAGAGCCGTGACCACCTGCTCGACATGGCCGCCGTGGCACTCGAACACTACGGGCCGCCGGAGCGGCGCAATGTCCTGGACCGGTTGCCGACCGGAGACCGGGGCAAGATTGCGTGCATTCTCTTTCGACGGAATGCCCTGGAGCCGGAGGAATTGGCAACGCTCGTTGCGGATCTGCCTGTGGATCTCCTTGGAGACGTTGAGGAAGCGGTGCTCGCCATCGAGTCCACCCAACATCGCTTCACCGCGCTTGGGGCATTGATCGCCGCGACCGGGCGCCACACGCCGGACCGGCTGTGGACGGAGGTGCTGCACGTGGTTCGAGCGGCCCCTTCACCGGGATCTGCGACTGATGGACTGCTCGGCCTGCTCCAGCGGAACTTGCCTAGCATCGACGATTACAGGGTGGCCCAGCTTCGCTCTTCGGTGGAAGCGGTGGCTGATCCGGAAACACGGATAGCCCTTCTGTGCGCCCTCGCCCGCCATGCCCGAACCCCGGTGCGTGGCGCCCTCCTCGCTTCCGCCCTAGACGCGGTGGAGGTGATCGTGCAGGACCAACAGCGTGCGGCCGCGCTTGTGCCCGTTGTCCAGAGTGTCGCGGGTAGGCCCGACGCACTGGTACGGACGTTGAACGCGATCGTCGGCATCCGTCCGCCGGACGGGCGGCAGCGGTTGCTTCGACCGCATGTGTCGGCCCTGAGGGACGGGATCGCGTCCGGCACTGTCGATGTGACGGCGCTGGACCGCGCCCTGCGGGGGCTGGCGCGGATGCCCCGGCCGCTCGTCGTTACGGACATGGCACTGTTGGCAACTGCGGGTGCCGCGCTCCTTCCGGACGACGGTGGCGTATCCCGCGCGTTCCTCAAGGCATTGCATGACGTTGGCGGTTGGTGGAGCTGAATCTCCCGGCCTACGAACAGTTCTCGCGTGGCCACGGGATTTCCCGTCTTCATGTGTGTTGAATTCGTTCTGGCCGGGTGGCCACCCGAGGAGCGGCTACCGGCCCGTACTACGCGGCCAGGTGCCAGACGTCCTGTCAGTCGTGCAGCGATTGGGGGTGGGAGGGCGTTGACCTGGTGATTCGTAGAGAAATGTGCGTTGACCTGGGAAAAGTCCTCTCGGTAGTTCTCACGGGTCAACGCCGCTTCCCAGGCTCATGTGCCCTGGATGTGCCCTCGCAGCCTCTCACCAGAGGGCGCCTTGCTCGGCTGACGGACGGGTAGTGGGCGGCGTCGTTGCCAGGCTCACTTGCGTCTTGGCGTTGATGGCACGAGGTTCCGTTGTCACGGCGCCCGCCTCACGCAGCTGTCGGACGGCCTCGATCACTTGGGCGGGCCGGTAGACGGTTTCCAAGAGGGCGTATCGCTTGAGCTCGGGGATGGTTCGCCCGTCGGGCGTTTCGGAGATGAAGTCGTGCAGGATCCGTCGCAGCGGGGCCGTATCCGGTTCGAATACGAGATCAAGCATCTGCTGTTGAGTGTCCCTGGGGTCGCGGTACCGGACGCCATAGGAAGGGTCCACCTTCCACATGGCATCCTTCATCTTCTCCAGCCCCAGCTCGTGCTGGGTGCCGAATATCAGGTAGAGCATCCTGCCGCCCTCGTCGACCATCTCGAAGTACAGGGTGTGCGTGAAGCCGGCCTGGCGCAGCGTGTTCCGGTACTGCTCCCGCAGGAACGTGAACTTGCCTGAGGGCGGTTGCTGGAAGACGCCTTGCCATTCCTGGCTTCCGAAGGCTTCGTCGCCGAGCTGACGGTGACCGTCGTGCTTCTCGGCGAACCGGGTGAGGAAGCTGGGCTCGAAGGTCACCATGACTTCGGTGCTGGGGTGGCGCCCCAGCTCTTGAAGGAGCGAGAAGGGGATGTCGGGCCCGCCGAAGCTGTCCAGCAGGACGAAGAGAGGTTTCCCCAATGCGCCGATGCCACGCAGCTTCTGCAGGAGGGCCGGGTGGAAATCTCCGTGACGGATGTCCACCGCTATTCGTTTGGTGATGTCGTCCGTATGCCGGGAACGGACGAGCTCCATCTGGCGCTGTAACTCCTTGACGCGCCGGGTGTCCTCCTCCATGAGGATCACGCGCATGCGTTTCGGGAACCTGTGCAGAGCCTCGGCGAAGACTTCGTAAGCGATGACCGGGGAGCCGGGCTCGCCCTGTTTGTAGACGCCGGCACCCGCGAAGCCTTCGGCGTAACTGATCACGTCGAGCCGTGACAGCAGAATCGGCGCCCAGGCTTCCAAGTACCGCTTCAGTAAGTCATGTTTGGCCGCCGTGTGCGGATCGCGTTCCCACACGGCATCCTTCGGTACGGCCACGATCGGTCCCCCTACTCCCGTTGGCCCCGCTGGGGAGAGGGTCACACACCGTTGCCATATGCCACCAGAGTGCGTACGGCGTCTGCTGGACTTTGGCCGTTAGTGGGCTGCGACGGGCAGTCGGGGTGGCATCTCGTCCCAGGTTGCTCCGTCGAGTTCACGGCCCCCTGACTTCGGGCTGCGGCCACCCCATTGCTTGAAGAAGAAGGGCACTTCGGCGTGGTTGCAGGCGTCGCGGATGTCCACCAGCCACTGCTCCTGTACGGGGCGATGGTGGGGCCCGGACTCGCCTCCGGCGATAACCCAACCGATGCCGTCCAGTTGCAGACCGGTAAGCGGACCGAGAAGCGGCTCACAGGACAGGAAGCGCACGGCAGCGGGAACCTGTCGAAGGTCGTCTACACGATCCAGGTGCTCTGCATCTTCGACGGACACGCCCATCCACAGGTTGGAGGGCCAGTCGAGGTCGCCGGCCACACGTCGCAGCCTGCGGGTTCTCTTGGTCAGTAGCTGGTACGTGTGCTGGGGAGTCTCGGCAATCACCTGGAAGACCTGCCGGACGAAGTCCAGGGGGACCTTGGCGTGGAAGAGGTCGCTCATGGAATTGACGAAGACCATCCGTGGGGCCTTCCACTGACGGGGAATGGCCAGTGCGTCAGGGTGAGGCGTGAGGCCGAAGCCAGGGCCTGATGTCCTGGGATCCCCGTCAGTCTGGTACTTGGCAACGCCCATGGCCTTGAGACGCCTGGATAACGTCAAGGCGTAGCAGTTGTCACACCCGGGGGAGATCCGGTCGCATCCTGTGGTGGGATTCCACGTCGCCTCGGTCCACTCGATGGTGCTGCGATCGCCCATGGGTCCCCTCCCGTAGCGGGTGGACACTGGTCATCAGCGCTTTCCCACCCGGCGCTTCGACTGCGCTGCCTAACGAGCGACGTGCCGAACTGGCACGCGATCACCCCCATCCTTCACGTCGAACAGGTGTTCTGTGAAGGGGGTGTTGGGATCGAAAGTCGATCCCTGATGACGCCGTCAATAGAAGCCGTCGGTGGGCCAGTCAGGCCGGTGCGGTAGGGAGCGCGGATCGCCGTGTGGGGTGGGGCGGTGCGCGGAGGAACTCGTCAGGATGCAGCACTCTTGGGTGGCGGATGCTCGACGGTCCACCGACGTTCGATGTTCTGGTTCGGAGGGAACACCGGGTACTGAAACGCGTACTCTGGCGACGAATGGTTCTCTCCGGCCCATGGCCTCGGGTGGCGGGGACTGTTCGGCTTCCAGTGACGCCAGGGGTCGTGCTGCGGATGGTGGACGACGAACTGATCTGCTACGTCATAGGCGATTTCGACCAGGGCCATTCCGATTGCACCAGTCACGTGCAGGAGGTGGTCTGCGCGCTTGTACGGGTCGGCCAGTTGGCCAGCCGGGCTCGGCAGGAACAGGAGTCGGTGCGGGTCCAAGGGGAGCATGAGGTCGCTCTGAGCCACAGCAAGGACCTGATCGTCAGCGTCGGGGCGGTTCCAAATGACTACTGGTACATCACTGGTGAGCAGACACATGTCGCTGAAGCCCAGCCCCCATGGGCGGTTGTGGAGTACGAAGGCCAAGACAGCGATGTTCTCTACTATGTAGCGCAGGTGTGGGTTGTTCGCGGCGATCCGGGCCATGTCGTCGGGCAGGTCATGGACGCCCTCGGACGGCTGCTGAGAATGAGACAGCCGCTTGCGCTGGCGCGTTGTGCGCAGGATCTGTGCGGCCATCCACCAGGCGAGCGCACTGCGTTGTTCGGAGGGAAGCGGCCACTGTGGTGTCAGAGCCCAGTTCTTGTCGTCGAGGATCGTCTTGAGGGTTGTCTCAGCATGGCCCTCCAGAGAGGTGAAGAGCTCCTCGCAGTCGTGATGGGGAACGCCGTCAATGGTCGTGCCCCAGTAGAAGCCACGCTCGGCACCGATCGCGCTCGGTGCCGCGGGGAAGGCTCTATCCGGGTTGTCGAGGCGTCGCACGCGCAATTCGTACTGCCGGCGTGCTCGATGTTCGGCGAAGTGCCTCAAGTACATCTGGGGGACGGTGTGATCACGCGTTCCGCCAGCTTTGGCCGCCTTCTTTCCTGCGGACGCTCTCCCCATGTGTCAGCCCTCTCGTGAGTGGATGCCCTTCGGTCAGTAAACAGCGTGCCGTGGAGTAGCTGTTAATGGTGCTTGCTGCTGCCGCGCAGTGGGCGGTGTTGGGCTGCCTAGAAAGACGTGCCGGAGTGAGGTCTCCGGTGCCGCGCCCAAACGGTCTGCCGCCTCTATCGGTGAACCGAAAGAAGGATCGAGGCTGAGATCTGCCTCAGCCCACGGCTGCTCAGTAAATATCCTGCTTCAGCGGGCTTCCCAGGAACGTCATAGCAGAGCAAGGTCGGCCTCGGTGAGAACCCTCCCCCCAGGGGCGATTCCGGACTGTTCGATCGCCAATTTTGCCGCAGCCACGTCACCCGTGAATAGGACAACGGCGAGTGATTCAACCGCACGTGACACGCACACGTAGAGAAGTCGCCGAGTGCGTTCCAAGACAGAGTCCTTTCCGGCGGCCAAGTTATGCCTGTCAGCGTCAGAGAGGTCCTTGATCCCAAACAATTTCTCGTAGGAATAGAGGCTGTAATTCCCCTCTTCGTCATCCAGTACCACGATGACCTTGGGAAACTCTGCGCCCTTGGTTCCGTGTTGCGTGGAGTATGGCGACTGCTGTCCGATATATTGGAAATAGGCGGGCAGCTCGCCTATGTCGCAAGCAGCGAAGGCATCCAGAACCTCCACTGTCTCCGACGGCAAGACGATGTCCGCGTGCTCACCCTCCGGCTCCAGGTATGCGGAGAGCCGTGGATCCGCAGCAACGAGACCTGCTTTGACAGCCAGTCTCACGACAGTGCCCACAGAGCCTGGCCCGCCGGCTTCTACGGCCTTTCGGAGTTGCTCTACGGCCTCGCGCGCAAACTTCATCCGCGTCTTGATATCTGGGCCCGGATTCTCCATATCGAGTACACCACCGTTCTCGCGGAGAACGGCCATAACGGACGGTGAGTCAGCGGTGTCAGCTACACAGATGGGAAGAATCACTTTTTCAAATGGTCGAAGCGGCCAGGCGTTTCCCTCGTCAAACGCCTCCTTCAAGCTCTTCGAGCCACTGTCATGGAATGCGGCGTAGAGCTGCTTGAATCCCATACGCCTGGCCACCATCCGGTGCACGATCACGAGTATCTTCGCGCCCTCGTCGTCATCAGTCGAGTTCGCAGCCCAGCTACCAGCGTTGCTGTGCTGCTCCAACCAGATCCTTACGTGCTCCAGGTGCTCACTTCGCCGGTCATCCGCAGGCAGAACGAAGAAGAAGAACTCACCCTCTACTCGCTTATCTGCCGAACGACCAGGCACCTGGACCAAACCGTCGGCTCCGGAGCGCACTTGGTTGATTACTTCGAGCACCTTGTTCGAACTGCGAAAGTTTTCCGGCTTCTCAATCTGATCCCAGCCTGGCTCCCGGGAAATCAATCCCACACCGCGCTGGTAGATTTGCTGCATTGGGTCACCGAAAAATCCCAGGCAGACGGCTCCTTGCGCCTGGGTGCAGACATGCTTGAGAGCCTCAACGACCTTTGGGAATGTGTCCTGGCTCTCGTCAACGAAGATGTATGGGAACTTGTTGGCGACCACCCGGGCGAGAAGCTTGCTGCTGATGATCAACTCGGGAACCATGGTGACGATATCCTCGTGACCCAATACCCCCTTCACGTAGTCGCTTCCGGTCCCGTACGAGTAGTGTTCGACCTTGCCGAGGAGTTCAATCTGGGTGTGGAACTTCTTAAGGTCGGCAGTATCTTTCTCGCTAGTCGTCTTCCGGGTCCGCGACGAGTAAGCCGCCTGTTTCTCTGTGAGTTTCCGGATTTTATTCTCTAGATGGCGTCTGACCCACTTCGCGATATCCCTCTGAAAAGGTTTGATCAGGGACCACAGGAAGCTGTGGATGGTAGACACTTCAACGAGTGCGTTGTTACCCACGTCCGCGTGGATCTCTTTGGCGGCTACTTCGGTATAGGTGATGCAGGCTACGTTCTGTGTTCGGGCTCTGAGGCGGGAACCGTGCCTATTCACCACATGGTCAAGTGCTTTGACCAATGACGTCGTCTTGCCAGAGCCAGCACCAGCTACCATGACAAAGGATTTGAGGTGATCTCCGTCTATGAGACCGCGCAGCTCGATATCGGCGGGCGTGTCGGGAGCAGAGGCGCGTGAACTCATTCGTCCACTCCAGGCTCTGGCGGTGATGCGGGAACGGCAGACGCGGACGACGAGGGCAGCAACCGGTCACGAAGCCAGCCCAAACCGTCGAGGATATATTGGGGAGCTTTCCATGTATCGTCCTGCTCGGCAATGAGGCCCAATGCAAACCTGGTCTTGTCAAGGTTTCGGACTCGCGTGAAAATTGCCTCATGTAGGGCTTGGAGTTTAAGTCGGCCCGATGACGGAATGGAAAGTCCGATGATCTTTCTCGACTGCTCTTGAGTCCAGGTCAGGTTTTCGAGGGCAAAGGCTTCCTCGAGTGTCCGGCCGGCGAGCTCAGCCACGTCGGTCCCCCATGTAGCGGGGCGGCGGGTCTGGTAGGCGATCCGGATGCTGCCGTCGCGATTGTTGTCAACCTTGACTACCTTTTCGCTGTCCGGAAGGCCGAGTAATTCGTCGATCGAAGCGAGTTTCGGGAACCAGTGCTTGAGTGCCTCGTTGGAGGTGATTGCGGCTGACTCGGTTGTCATGCACGCCTTGCCTCTCTCGAGATCTTCCTTTTCTGTCTTATTGCCCTGGGCCGCCGTGACGCTATCCAGGTCGGTGATTACGAGTGTTGTGATTTCTAGGAATTCGAGCAACTCTTGGAACTTGTGGGCGAACGCACCGCCGACTTCTAGGACTGTCAGGTGACATTTTTGCAAGTCAGGCACATTGCGTTCGATTATGAGCGGCAGCAAAAGGCGCTCGACGTTCCCCTCAACCAGGACTGCGGCGTCAGCAAAGAAGAGGTCGCAGTGAGTGAGCTTCAGGTACTGCTGGAGGAAATCGCGTGTTGTCTCTTCTTCTTGACGGTAGAACACCGAGAGGTTTTTAACTTCACTACAATGCAGTGAGCCAGTACCCTTGTCTCGGCAAAAGTACCGGATCGGTTTAAAGCTCCGTTCGTACAAAATGTGCGATGAGTGGGTGGTAACGACTAGCTGTGTATGGAATCCCGGCTTCGCGCCGGGTAGCAATTCGAATACCTTGCGGATGAAAACCTGCTGGAGTTGGGCATGCAGATGTGCCTCTGGTTCCTCGATCATGATGAGGTGTACAGGCGGACGCTGACCCTCGACGTCTTCCCATGCGTGGTGGAAGTCCAAGATCTCAACGGCCATGTAGATGAGGTTTTTGAAGCCAAGGCCGTTGTATTGGTCAGGCAGGATCAGCGACGATTCTGAGAACGGGGCGTCGTTGATAGAAGGAAGTGCGTAGTGGACGCGGGCGCTCGTGCTCAGGACGTTCTGCACGTTGAAAGAGGCCCTGACCGTAAGACTGGGATTGGTAGCTCCCGGGTAGCCCAAGGTCTCAATGCTCTTAAGGATTGATTCGAAGGCTTGAGCGAAGTGTTCGTTGAGGGCAGATTCGGAGTCGGCGATTGCGCTCAAAGCATCCAGGTCCGCCTCGAACTTTTGCAGATTGCGCTGGTAGTATTTGCTCAGCCGTCGAGATAGGTCCTCTGCGCGGCCATGCGACTCTGAATCTGTGAGATGCCGCTGGGCATTGAGGAAGTCAACTTTGATGAGCGCGCTGACTATCGCGCCGGCGCCGGTCGAATTCGATCCTAGATGGAACGGCTCGTACTCGGGTTTGGGGATCAGTTCGGTGTCACATTGCCGGGCGTCGAGCACGTAATAGTTAGTCTCGTACTCGTTTGTCAGTCGTTTTTTAAGGTAGTCAGTGAGATTCTGAGGCCACGGCTTATAAGTGGCATCAGGGTTTTCCGCGGACGGTTTCCTGTCCTTGCATGCACTCTGGTAATTCGCCACTAATGAGGATGGGTTCCTCGGCTCGTAGACCATGCGTACACCTACGGGTTCACCATTCCAGTCAAGCCCTGGTAGTAGGTCGAGCACGCGGTGCACATTATCGTTGTCGACCTCAAACCAGAGATCGAAGTAGATCTTGGGTAGGTCTGTCTCCGCGCTACTGGTTGTGGGATCGAATCTGTTGAACGTGTCCCAACAGTCAGCGGTGAAGTCGTAGATCTGAAATCGGACCTTGGGGTCCAGGAAACGCTGGAAGACATGCGTCGCAGAAGTCTTGCCGCTGTTGTTCGCTCCGACGAAAATCGTTGTCTCTTTATCGAGGTCTACTCGGACATTCTTGAGACGGCGAAAATTCTGAACTCGAAACGACTTAATATGCACCGGGCCCCTGTACTTCCTCGTTTGTTTGGACTGCCTATTGCGGCGCGCACCCTTTGCTGATCGCGGTGGCCACCTCAAGCGGATTCGAAAATACTTTCGGGTGCCTGGAAGCCTGTGTTGGCAATGTGTGTCCGCGCTTAATGGCTGGTCCCAGTGGGGCCCTGCATGTAACCCATAATGTGGATCATCGACTGCCGTCCATCATATTCGATCTACTGTTCGAAATGCTCACTGCATGGCGATATTGTGCCTTCCTGGCCGTCGAGGTGGCTCGTCCGGGCCAGCTTCTTGGTCTCCTTGTCGTCGGGGCCGATCAGGCTATCTGATTGGTGGTCAGTGTGGCTGCCGATTCGTGAGTTCAACATTCCCTCGCGCCTGCCATGGTTGCGTGGTGGTCTCCAATTGGTGGTGCGAGGCCGTCGACGATCTTTGCGGCTGACCGGATGGGCAAGTTGACTCGAGCCCGGAATGGCAGGGAGTTACAGAGTCGCTGAGCAGGCGCCAGTTTCGAGCCGCGATGAGGTCTTCACGTGCTCCAGCTTGATCGTTGGTCGGCTGCCCGTTCTCGGCATGCGCCGCGGGGTCGTGCGAAGGAGCGCGTATACAGGGCTAACTCCATTGAAGATCAAGGGAGTTGGATGAGCGGCGAGTGTCAGTGGGCGCCTGTACCGTCGTGTCAATGCCCGGTTGGGCTGTTCCCCGCTTCTGTCTCGCACCTGAGTCGTCGGCTCAGTGCTCCTATTGCCGTTGCAGCCGGTGGAGGGGTTGGTCTGGTACTCGTGCTCGTTTTGT
The DNA here is from genome assembly GCF_000720765.1 of Streptomyces sp. NRRL S-646. GTDB lineage: Bacteria > Actinomycetota > Actinomycetes > Streptomycetales > Streptomycetaceae > Streptomyces. The sequence continues at coordinate 39,361 of NZ_JODC01000011.1, read as the reverse complement.
TGGCGCTCCTGAGCGGCGGTGGAACGGGCACGCAGGGCACACCCAGCCGGCAGCCGACGGCGTCTGTGGGCTCCCACGTCGGTACCACGCCGTAACAGATTCCCCTGCAATCGTGTGTGGTCCTGCATGCGGCAGGTGCAGGGCCGCGACGTGCGGCTGATCGACTCAGCCGGACGGGCTGGCTATCCCCTACTGAACCTGCCGCGGTTAGGTGGCGTCTCGGCCGTCCGGAGATGTCATGTGCCGCTCGTGGCTGTACCTGGCTTGCGATGGTTCTCGGGCAGTCGCAGCGTTTTCAGGGCCATGTGCGCGGTGCGCAGCCGCATTGCACCCGCGCTTCTCGATGGAGGGGAAACACTCTTGAGCACTGTTGGGTCAAGCGACCTCCGCGACCAAGTCGCGCAATGCGGGGACAAGCTCGAGATGGTCCCCGCGCGAGGCCGACTGCAGCAGCTCGGTGATGACGATGATCTGCGCGACGCGTCCGTGCTCTGTCTTGAGCACGGGAAACGTGTCGCGCACGCGGCGGGCGAATGCGGGGACAAGCAGGGAGTACACCAGCAACATGGCGGCGTCGTAACCGGCTGGTGCCCTGCCGAATCCTTCCCAATCGAGGAGGTAGGGGGTGAGGCTGGTGAGGTTGGCGGTGTGCAGGTCGCCGTGGGCCGTCGTCCAGTCCGTGATCCGAGGGCCGGGCATGTGGAGGAAGCGCGGGACGGTGCGATCCACCCACTCCTGCCGTACGGCCACACGGTCGGTCAGGGTGCTGTTGACGTACTCCAGGTCTGTCCGCAGTGACTCCCACCAACGGGTCGAACGATCCGGATCCGTGCGCAGGACTGGGCTGGCGGAGGAGACGGGCTCGGCGATGTACTGGTGCAGTTCGGCCCGGTACGAATAGCCATCGGTGCTCGACTGCGTGGTGTCGTACAGCAGCGGTTTGCGGACGCGCCCGTCGAAGAGCGCGGCGGCCTCGCGGTTGCCTTCCCAGATCTTTCCGGCGGCTTTGTCTTCGGGGGCCGAGAGCAGCCGGAGCCAGCAGGCTCTCTGGTCTGAGTATTGGGCGCGGGCGCTGAGGGTTCGGCCGTACCAGCCCCAGACTTCGGGGCCTGCCACCGTGGCGCCCAGGGCCTGCGCTGACTGCGCGAAGGCCAGGCGCATGCGCTGCTGGTCCACGGGGTTAGTCGGGAGCGAGTACATCCAGCACCTTTCGCAGCGTGGGGGCCGGGATGGCGGGTGTCCGCAGGGCTTCTTGTGCCTCGGCCCAGTGTGCCGGGGTGGAGGCGGAGAGCAGAATTCGTGTCACCCCCGGGCAGGAGGCTGCCGCGAGAAGGCATGCCTGGGCGGTGGTGAGTTCGGGGTCCAGCAGTGCGGCGAGTTCGCGCGTCGCCAGGTTCGGCAGTTCGCCACCGAAGAGGGGCGCCGAGGCGTACACCCGCCATCCGAGTTCGGCGGCCTGAGCAATGGGGCCTTCGCCGTCCAGGGCTTGGACGAAGGCGGTGGCGGTGACGAGGGATACGGGGAGTTGGACGGCTCGCAGGTGGTGCTGCTCCGTGCCGGCCGCCTCGGTGGCCAGCTGGTGCAGGGCGGGGACGCTCAGAGCACCGGTGTCGAAACCATCCCAGGTGGCGACGCCGTACGCGGTCAGGGCGCCGACTGCCGCTTCTGCTTCGAGAGCGGCGACGGCTTGGCGCAGCGCATCGTACGGGTCGCCTTCGGAGCGTTCGGGGTTGTGTGCGAAGACGAGGTCGAGGCGGTCGCGGCCGAGTTCGGCTCGGTTGCGGGCGCACTGCCAGCGGACGTACGGGAGGCTCAGGCAGTGCCCGCGCTCCGCGTCGCCGGTCGCGATGGCTCCGTCGTCAATGGCGTCCTCAGCGGTCTTCGTGGTGAGGAATCCGATCTTTGTGGACACCGGGATCGGGTGCCGAGCGAGTGCCGACTCCAGTAGCGACTGTGCCTGCCCGTTGAGGTAGTTGGGCGCGGTGTCGATCCACGCTGTCGCTGGATCTGTGGCTACCCGGGCCACGGCGTCGCTCAGTGCGGAGGGCCGTATGCGGTAGGTGCCCAGGCCCAGGGCTGCCTTCGTCATCGCGCGTCCTTCCTCTCCACCGTGATCGCTTGGCCGATCATGAGTTCGGAGACGACGGCCGCCGCATCCGCGACGGAGATTCCGGCTGTCTCGGCCAGCTCGCCGAGGGAGACGGCGGCCGGCGCGGCCGACATCAACTGTTGGAGCAGCGGCATGGCCTCCTGCGCCATCTCCCACTCGTGGTCGCAGGCCCGGAAAACCACCCCGTCCTCGCCGGGCTCCAGATACGCCCGGGCGGTCGCGAGCCTGATACGGACGTTCGGGACTGCGGGGACGCTGGTGAGGTGGGGGAGACTCGGCCGCAGGCGGGTGAGGTCGGTTCCGTCGCGCATCGCCGCATACCGGCCGATGAGCTCTGGGTCCTCCAGGGCGGTGGTGACCTCGTTGCGCAGCCGCTCCAGATAAATCGCCTGCGCGGCGCCGGTCGCGTGTACGGGCAGGTCTTCGCGCAGGACGTCATGTCGGCGCAGGTCGTCCGCGAGCCATGACAGGAGCTGGGCGCCGGTGGTGGTCTGGACGCCGAAGGTGATGTGGAGGGAGTGTTCGCCCTCGGAGGCCGCCACCGAGTGCCACCAGCCGCGCGGTAGATACAGCACGTCTCCAGGCCGAAGCACGAGTTCCGCAACCGGCTTCTCGGGCGGCGGTTCGGGCTCGTCGGTGTCCTTGTACATGGGGGCGGTACGGGTGGGGCCGTACAGCTTCCAGCGTTTGGCGCCGTCGATCTGGGTGACGACGATGTCGTGGTCGTCCCAGTGCACGCCGAAGCCCTCGCGCGCGGTCCACGAGGCGTACAGGTTGGCCTGCACCCCGGTGCGCAGCCATCGTTCCAGCTCCATGGCGGCGCGGGCGACGGGCGGGTGTAGTTCGTCGACGGCGTCGATGACCAGGGAGGCGCCCTCGGCGAGCCGGGCGTGCAGCTCCGCGGGGTGCAGGCGCTGCCAGATGGTGTGCCGGCGGGTGGTAACCGGCGCGGTGTAGCGATAGGCCGGCAGCATCTCGCCGTCCGCGGACAGGCGGAAACGAGGTGGCTCCAGGCGGTGGGTGGCCAGGATGGTGTTGACGTCGTCCCAGGTGATCAGCTTGTCCGGGTCCTGGATGGCTGCGGGGACGTGGCGGTAGCGGCGGTGGAGCGCCTGGGCCAGGAACTCGTCCTGGCCCAGGCGCGCCGCCAGATTCAGCGGCGACAACGCGTTTCCTCCCGGATCAGTCGTTGCCGTCGGTGCGGCCGGTGCTGCCGCCGTCGGACGGAGTGACGCCGCGCTCGCGGGCGGCCTGGATGCGGCGGCGTGCCTTGACCAGTCCGGCCGGGGTCGGCCCGGTCGTCGGGGCGGTGGCGGTGTTGTTCTGCATTGGTCCTCCTGTGGTTGGGATGAAGTGGCCTTGCGGGCCCGCCCCGGACGGCGCTCGACCTGTCCAAGGGCGCGGGCGGTTGATCAGCCCGGGGCGGGGGTTTGCGGCCCGCCCCTGCCGGGGCTTCTCGGGGTAGGGAGCCTTCCGATCAGCTACGTCCGGCAGGGACGGGGACTCAGGGGCCGGCCTGGGCGGTCGAGACCGCGACGCCGATCACGAAACCGCACGACGTGGAGATCAGAACGATCAGCAGCGGGCCTGTGTAGCGGGCCAGCCGGTTCATTGCACGGTCCATCACTGCTTCCACCACGCCTGCCGCGTCCGGGTGATGGCCTCCGACACGACTGCGTGGGTGTTCACCGGCTCGCCTCTTCCAGAGAGGCGCCGATGTACGGGTGCTGGAGGGCGGCGTGGAGGGTGTCGGCGTCGGTGAGGGTGTCGTCGTTGGGGAGTTCGCACCAGCCGCCGAACCAGTCGTCGATCAACTCCAGGCTGGGCGCGACGAGCCATGAGTTGATGGAGAGGTGCCGTACCGGCAGGTCGCTCCAGCTGTCGGAGGGGCCGGTCTGGATGGCGTAGTAGAGGCGTTCGTTGAGCCCGTCGTACAGCACCGGGCCGATTGCCGCTCCAGTGGCGCGCAGGTGCGCCAGGGCCAGGAAGCCCATCTCTGCGGGGGTTCGTACGAGGTCCCAGCCGTCGCCGACGCGGAGCAGGCGCAGTGTGGGCACGTCGTTGACCATGGGGGCGCTGCGCAGCGCGTCGCGAACGGACATCAGGTATCTCCCAGGCGCTGGAGGTCGGCACTCGCTCCGAGGGAGGGCGCGGAGGCCATCGTCGGCCTGGTGGTGGAGCGGACCACGAGCAGACGGGCGCTCGACACCGTTATCTGCCGCTTCCGTTCGCCGGCAACGCACTTCGGGCCGAGGTGGCTGAGGGCGGGAACCACGGCGCCATAGGTATCGAGTAGTTCGAGCGCGTCGAGGAGACCGACGAAGGCGGGGGAACGGACGGCCACTGCCGTGTCGCGGTCGGTGAATACGCCGCACAAGGTCAGCTCATGCTGTCGGCAGTACTCGGTGAGGCAGCCGACGAGCGCCGCGTGGCGGGCCAGGCCGCCGGTCACGTGGCGCAGGTAGCCGAAGACCTGGGGGAAGGCTACGGAGCGGCGTTCGGTGATGAGTTCGTCGTCCATGCCCACAGCTTCGATCGCTGGGAACGGCCTTGAAATGACCTGCTGTTGTACTTCCGTTGCACTTCCCGCCCCATGTCGTCACCGAGAGTGCTTCCATACGTGACGGAGGGAGGTCATCCGTGGTCAGCGTGCAGCAATGGACGGGTCGGGAGGCGAGCGCCCTGCGCGCCGCGCTGCGCATGAGCACGCGTGCTTTCGCCGAGCACCTCGGTGTCGCACTGCGCACGGTGGCCAAGTGGGAGAGCCTCGGGGCCGAAACGCAGCCCCGGCCGGACACGCAGGCCATCCTCGACACCGCCCTCGCCCGTGCGGACTCTGCCGCCCATTCACGGTTCGAGGCGCTGTTGTTCCCCGAGCGGAGGAGCGCGCGGCCGGCGGACTACGAGACCTGGACCGAGGACATCGAGCGCGCTGTCGTCTGCGTCAGCCGCCAGAACTTCCCTTTTGCCGCCACGCTGTTGAACCGCTGGCTGGGCAGCCATGACCCGCATCGCCTGGACGACAAGGGCCTCTACCTCTACGGCCGTTCCCTCGTCCTTCTCGGCGACCTTCAGCGTGACCAGGGATCGATCCTCGGCCCGCTCTCTGCCCGGCACTCGTACCTGAGCGCCCGCGGCATGTTCTCCGAGCTCGACATCCCGCGCCGCGTGGCCCAGATCGAGCTCTCACTCGCCGTGGTCCAGGAGATGTCCGGCCAGCTGGAGGTCTCGGCCCGCCAGTACGAACTCCTCGCTGTAGACGAGCGCTTGAGCCCTCGTGACCGCGCCAGGGCTCGACTCTGGGTGGGAACGGCCCTGAGCAAGGAGGGCGACAACGAGTACGCCACGAACGCGATGACGGCCGCCACGCGTGCCTTCGAGGATCTGGGCGAGCCGGAGGACTGGTCGGTCGCCCACCAGAAGCTGGCCCTGGCCCACCGCGGTGCCGGCGACCTGAAGCAGGCCCTGCACTACATCGACATCGCGCGAACCACCGGCACGGTCGACTCCCCGATGCAGCAGGTGAGGCTGGACACCGCGTACGGGCACATCCTTCTGTCGGATGCGGCAACCCGGAATGATGGGCTGTCCGTCCTCGATCAGGCGGCACAGGTGGCTCGGCAGTATGGGCTGAGCCACCAGCTGCGCAGTATTGAGGGCATCCGAAAGGGCCAGCAAGGATGAGCCAGGGAGTGCCAGTGCCGGAGCACCAGCAGCGCCAGATCACCGACGAGCAGTTCCACGACGCGACGCTGATCTGGAAGTACCACCAGATGGGTCACGAGCTGCGGCCCTGCTCGGCGGCGATCGGTCTGGGCAGCCACGACCTCGGCGTCGCCACGGCGGCCGCCGACCTCTACCGCGCTGGCCTCTTCCCGGTCGTGGTGTTCAGCGGGGGCAACAGCCCCACCACCCGCGCTCGCTTCCCGCGCGGGGAGGCTGTGCACTACCGCGAGCACGCACTGAGCATGGGCGTGCCGGACGAGGCCATCCTGGTCGAGCCGAAGGCCGCGAACACCGGCCAGAACATCACCTTCTCCCGCGAGCTGCTGGACGAGGCCGGCATCGCGGTCGAGTCGCTGCTGCTGATCTCCAAGCCGTACATGGAGCGCCGCTCGTACGCGACGTGCCGCAAGTTGTGGCCGGAGGCCGAGGTCGTTTGTGCGTCCGAGCCGCTGGAGTTGGACGACTACATCAAGTCGATCGGCGACGAGAAGCTCGTCGTCGACATGCTCGTCGGTGATCTGCAACGGGTGATCGAGTACCCGAAGCTCGGGTTCGCCGTCGAGCAGGACGTACCGGGGGATGTGCATGACGCTTACGAGCGCCTCCTGGGCGCGGGCTTCGACAGCCGCCTCATCAGTACCTGAGTCACCCAGCGTCGGGTCGCCGGGCGGGGTGTGTGCGATCCACCAGCCGAACCTGTTCCCTCGGCTGTCCACGCTGGCCAAGCTGTACGCCGCCGGTCGGTGGATCGTTCTCGGCGACGTCCAGTTCGCCCGGCGTGACTACCAGCACCGGGCCCGCCTTGCGGCACTGGACGAGCCCGCACATCAGCAGTGGCTCACGCTTCCTACGCATCTGCCCGACGGGCGCCCGACGCTGATCAGCCAGGCGCAGCTCGCCGACCCCGGCCGCTCCCGTCGCACCGTGAGTCTTTTGATTCGGCAGTACTACGGCCGCAGCCGCCACTGGCCCGCGGTGCGTGAAGTCCTGGAGGCGGTTCTCGATGAGTTCGAGGCGACCGACCGTGTCTCCGACGTTGCCAGGGCATCGACGGTCGCCCTGTTGACCGCGTTGGGCTGGAGCGGCGAGGTACTGGACAGCAGCGCGATTCCGACCCGAGGAGGCCGCTCGGAGCGACTTGCCGACCTAGCCGCGGCCACCGGCAGCACCCACTATCTCTGCGGCACGGGCGGCTGGCGCTACCTCGACCTGGCTCCGTTCGATGTCCATGGCATCCCTGTGCTGGCTTTCCACACCCCTGTGGATACGGAAGGCCCACTCTGGCGGCGGTCCCGAGAGATCAGCAGCCTCTGGGCGCTGAGCCAGATTGGCCCGGAAGCCCTGGCTGCCATGCTGGCGGCCCATCGACACAAGCTGCCTCTGGGGGGCTTCACGTGACCGAGCCGCAAGCACCGGACAAGAAGCCGTTCCTGTACGTCGTAGTGTGCGCGGCCGGAGTCGCCAGCGACGTCGGCAAGCTGATCACGGCTGCTCAGGAGGCGAACTGGGACGTGGGCATAGTGGCCACTCCGCAGGGCCTGGGCTTCGTCTATACGGAGGCGGTCGAGGCCCAGACCGGCTACCCGATCCGCTCGGCCTGGCGCTCCCCCGGGGATCCTCGTCCGCTGCCGCCCGCCGACGCCATCGCGGTGGCGCCGGCCACCTTCAACACGGTCAACAAGTGGGCGGCAGGGATCTCCGACACCCTGGCCCTGGGCATCCTGTGCGAGGCGTACGGCATGGGCATCCCCACGGCCGTCCTGCCGTACGTGAACTCGGCCCAGGCCGCCCATCCCGCATACCGGCAGAGCCTGGAGCGACTGCGCGAGATGGGCGTCCTGATCGGCTCGTACGAGCCGCATCGACCGAAGGCCGGCGGCGGGGCCGACCGCTACCGCTGGGAGGAGGCGCTGGAACTGCTCACTCCCAAGGTGTCCGCGTGGCCGTGATCAGCGCCGCCGTCCTGGTGGCGGCTGCGGCGCCGGAGCGGCTGCCCCCGGTTGGACAGGAGCTGCCTGGCGTGGTGTGACGCTGCGAGCCCTGGCTGCCTCTGCTTGCGGACCCGGGGCGTGGCGTTCGCCGAGGCGGCGGATGCGCCAGGTGAGTGCGCGGGCGGGGCAGTGGGCGTCGTCCAGGGTGCGCTGGCTAAGCGCCTGGTCGAGGACGGTGGCCGCGTTGTGTCCTGCTGCTTCTGCCTCGGCGAGCACAGTGGCGAGTGCGTCCCAGGCCGAGTCGGCCAGGATGCGCTCGGCGTGCTCCGGCACCGCCTCATGGAGGTGGTGGGCGAAGCGGCGCTTGGTCTGCGGGCTGGGCGCCCGGCTGGCGAGGCCGACCAGGACCGGCTCGGCGACCTGCGCGTACGCGGCCTGCAAGTGGAGGAGTGCCTGTTCTGCTGCCGCCTCTTGCTGTGCGTGCTGGCGGGTGCGGTGCCAGTGCATCGCGTAGGCGACCGCGGTGAGGGCGACGTCCAGCAGCATTGCTAGCCCGGCTCCGTCCCCGTGCTGTGTGGGGTCCTTCCAGATCGCCTGGACGCTGCGGCGCAGGACGCGGGTGCTGTCGAGGTCGGCGGCGATGCGGGAGCGGGTGGCGCGCTCGAAGACGGCCGCGGCATGTTCGAGTTCGGCCTTCAGTGCCGCCGGTGCGGTGACCGGCAGGAGGTCCAGTGCGGCCCCGAGCGCGACCAGCTGCCCTTGGGCGGTGGGGTCGTCGCCGTGGGTGAGGTGGTGGGGGATGCGTTCGGTGGCGGCGGTGGCCTGGTGCCACGGGTTGCCCGGCCGGACGGTGACCGGTTCGGGGCTGGTGGTGGCGAGGCGTCGACGGATCTGGGGGAGGGAGAGGTCGGGCGCGAGGGTGGAGCCGGAGTAGAACACCGGCTCCCCCTTGTCGTTGGTGTCGCCGGGCAGGGCGAAGTTGCAGCCGAGGGCGTCGCCGGACGGGCCGCGCTTGAGGCGTACGCTCACGCCGGTGGCCTCCAGCAGGGTGAAGAACTCGGCCTCGTCCGCTGCGGCGGCGACGGCATGGCGGACCCGCTGGCGCAGGATCTCGCGGGAGGTGGCGTCCTGGCCCAGGCGTTTGGCCTTGAAGTGTTCCTTGCTGGTGGGGCGTTTGGCGGCGGTACCGTCGCCCGGCTTCAACCGCCGCAGCCCGTAGCCGACTTCGATCTGGCGGGCTTCGCGCTGGACGGCGCGCTGGTCGTAATCGCGCTGGGGGCGTCGGCCGTCCTGGCGGACGAGGGTGGCGGCGATGTGGATGTGGTCGTCGGCGTGGCGGACTGCCACCCAGCGGCAGGCTTCGGTGTCGCCGTCGGGGGCGATGCCGGCGGCGGCCACGATCCGGCGGGCGATGTCCGCCCACTGGGCGTCGGTGAGGATCGGGTCTTCGGGTGCGGCGCGGACGGGGCAGTGCCACACGGTGTACTTGGGTGCCTTGTCGCCGAGCATCTTCACGGGTTGGTCGAGCTGCGCGGCGAGCTGGGCCTCCACGTCTTTGGGGTCGCGGTGGGGGCTGCGGCCGGGGTCGGGGGCGAAGTCGTTCCAGGAGGCCACCAGGTGCGGGTCGATGTGCTCGTTGGCCCGGCCCTTGCCGAAGAGGTAGCCGATTGTGCGGCGCGTGGCTTCTGGCCCCTTGCCGAGGATGATCTTCGGGATCAATGGCTCACCGACCCTCGGTGATCTGGGCGACGGCGGTGTCCACCTCGGCGATGGATGCCTCGACGCGGTCCAGGAGCCGTTGGACGGTGTCGGGGTGGGGCCAGGCGCCGTCCTTGTTGAGGTGCCAGGTGAGCTGGTTGAGGTTGTTGCCGATGCCGCCGAGCTGCCGGTTGCCGGCCATCAGCGCCTGCACCATGGCGCGGTAGTCGGCGACGGTGGCCGTGGGATCGTCGGCGCGGGCGGCGGCGAGCGCGCACTCGGCGACGTAGCCGCCGGGCTGCATGCGGCTCAGGGCGGCGGCCTTCTGGACGAGGGCGAACTCGTCGTCGTTGTAACGGGGGTGGACGCGGCGCTCGCGCAGCTGCTTGTCACGCAGACGGCGACGCGGCGCAGACTGCTGCGGCACGTTCGACGACGGCTCGCTGCCCCCAGTCCCGGTCGGCTCCCCTGGGCCGACCGACTCCGGTGCCCCTGCGCCGGATGCCTCCGCACCCTCCAGAGCGGAGGCCGGGTAAGGACTCCTTACCCGACAACTTGCTGCGCGTGTGACGGGGGTGCGGGGCATCTGCTTCTGAGGCATGGGGTGTTCGGGGTGCAGGTCGCGCATCGGAGTACTCCGTTGGTGAGGGGGCGGGAGGTGTGTCACGTGCGTCGCATCCGTCCCATGCCTGGTCAGGACAGGTACGGACACTCGGGCAGGTACGGAGAAGTCCGTCCCGGCGAGGACATCCGTCCCCGCGCTGACCTGCGCGGGGACGGATGCGACGCATTGATACGGACCCTGGGGGAGGCGAGTCAGCGGGCGGGCTTGGGGCCGGTGGGGCCGCCGGGCGGGCCGACTGGCAGCTGGCCCGCCGGGGCGGCGGGCGGCTTGCCCTGAGCCCGGTGCGCAGGTGTGGCGTCGTGCGCGGCGGCGGGCGCCGTCTCGGTGAGGTCGGGGCAGTGCCGGGCCCAGCTGTCGAGGAACCGGTTCCGGGCGTACCCCTTGGCCTGCCGGCCGTTGTCGAAGCGGTAGTTGGCCGGGCTGATGCCGAAGTCCCTCAGCATGTTGCCCAGGTGGTGGGCGTTGAGTCCCTTGGTGCCGTGTTCCGCCCAGGGGGCGTCGGGGTCCTGGAGCAGGGCGGTGACCAGATCCAGGGAGGACATGGCTTCGGGGTTGCCGTGTGCCTGGAAGATGCGGTGGATGTCGCGCAGCAGCCGCGTCTTCAGGTTGGTCTGCTCGTCCTGGACGGCCTCGAACCGGGTCATCGCCACGCAGGCCGCACGGGCATGGGCGGGCCAGTGGCCGCCGGCCAGGTCGGCGATGATGACCAGCGGTTCCCAGGTGTCCGCCGCCCGGTCCTCCACCGGCATGGTCGGCGCCATGCGGGCGGCCGTGCCGCGCAGCGGTCCCAGCCAGGCGGCCAGCTTGTCCCGCAGCGCGTTCAGTTCCGGTGTGGCGTAGCGCGAGCGGAACGGGGTCACCTTCTCGCCTGGCTTGCGCTTTTGCATGCGGAGCACGACCGCCCGGTCGGTGATCGTGTCGGGCAGGTCGCCGATCGAGGCCAGCGCGGCCATGGCGAAGGTCGGATACGGGGTCGGCTTGTGCTCCGGGCCGGAGATGCGCCAGGCGGGCCGGTTGCGTTGGTGCCCGGCGTTCAGCAGGCCGCGCAGTTCCTCGTTCTCGCCAGCCTTGCTGAAGATGGTGTCGGCCTCGTCCACCAGGATCGTGCGCGGGTTCTTGCCGATGACACGGAAGAGCACCGCCGTGGACATGTTCACCGTCATGATCGGCTGGTGCACGGTCTCGTGGAGCACGTCCAGCACCCGGGACTTGCCGCAGCCCTTCGTCGGGCCGACGACCGCCAGGCGCGGCGCATGCTGCAGAACGCTCTGGATGTGCGTGGCCGCCACCCACAGGGTGACCGCGGTCAGCGCCTCGTCACTGGGCAGCACGACGTACTTGCCGATTGCCGCCCGCAACTCATCCAGCAGTTCCGCACCCTCACCGGAACCCCGTTCCCCGGGGCCTGCCGGTCCCCGAGGAGGCCGGGGACCGACCTCGTGATCCGGTCCCCGCGCGTCGAGGGGACCGGTCCCCTCCTGCTGGGCGGTGTCCGCTACGGGGGTGTCGGCCCCCACCGGCTGGCGGGGACCGTGATCACGGTCCCCTGGTGAAACGGCTGTCTCTTGGGGACCGGTCCCCGATTTCCCGCCGCTGACCTGCGGGTTTGCACCGGATGTCGATACGGGGACCGGGACATGCGGGGACCGAGCAGCGGGCACGTCGCGGGGACGGTCCCCAACAACGGCATCAGCAGACGGCTGGGGACGGTCCCCGTGTGCTTCCGCATCCGCCTGGTGTTCGACGGTCCCCGACGCGGGGGACTGTGTGTCCTGCTGATCCTGGCGGCGCCAGGGGATGCCCTTGCCGGGGACCGCGGGAGTGGGCCAGCCGGTGGGGGAGGTGTTCGTGGTGCTGGGGGACGTAGAGTCCTCCATAGGCGTTCCTCTCCGGTGAGGGGCAGGACGGGCAAGGTCCCGCCCCTCACCAGCTCGTTCGTTCAGGTATGGGCGATCGGCAGGGGAGTCTTCGGCCCTCGGCGTTGGCGCGCCGGGGGCCTCGTCGTCCGCGTCAGATGCGGGGTCAGGCCGTGAGGACGTACGACGTCTGGGCGTCCAGCCACGCGTCCACCTCCGGCCAGCGGTAGCGCAGGTGACGGCCGACCTTGTGGACGCTGGGGCCGATGCCCCGGTACTTCCACTGGTAGAGGGTCTTCACCGGTACCCCGAGATAGGCGGCGACCTCCGCAGGGGTGGCAAGCGGGCCACGCTGGGCAGCCGCAGCAGTGGCAGGGGCGTTGGTGCTACGGGGAGGGGTCTTCGGCATAGGGCTCCTTTTCGGTCTTGAACAATGGGCTGGACAACACAGCCACACCACCCGGAGAAAAGTCCAGAGTTGGTTCTGAAACTCCTCACTACTTCTTTCGGTGTGGCCGGGGAGAGGGAAACAGTAAGGGTGGATCCCCGGTTGCCGAAATCGCTCCCGCCGGGCCCGAAATCTTCTTGCGGCGAAGCAACCGGTCGAGGTGCCGGAATCCGGTACCTCCGCAGCTCAGAGGTGACACCTGGCGGTCAGGGGCGACGTGACTGACCCGCCGGGCATCGCAGCTGATGTGTGTTCAAATCGCCCATCTCGAAAATGGCGAGGGAAGGTAACACGGCACCTCGGCCGAAACGCCTCGCGATGTACCGGAATTCGACGAGACGAACGCCACTTCGCCTCCGAACGGCTATTGGAGAGTTTAAGAGCTAACTCTTGCCATGACGCCCGGACGCAAGTTACAGCTATCTGTCATGCCCAACCGACCTGTCGAAATAGGCCCTGCCGGCCTCCACACCGCCCGCGCCATCGAGCACCTACGTCTCGTGCGCGGCCTGACCCAGCACCAGCTCGCCGCCCGCTGCACCGCGCTGGGCCGTCCGATGGCCAACACCGCCCTCAGCCGCACCGAACGCGCCCGCCGCCGATGCGACGTAGACGACCTCGTCGCCCTCGCCACCGCGCTCGGCGTTTCTCCCACGACCCTGCTCCTGCCGCTCCCGTCGGTGTCCGGTGATGATCGGAGGGGGTGCTAGTTGGCGCGGGTCTGGATTGAGGACCGCATAGGGCACGCGGCGTACGTGCGGGCCGTGGCGGACGCCAAGCGGGCGGGGCGTACGCCACCGGGGCGCTACCGCGTGCGCTGGTACGACCCCGATGGCAAGCCGAAGATGAAGACCTTCGCCCGCAAGGTGGACGCCGAGGCGGAGCGGACGAAGATGGAGTCGCGTCTCAACGACGGCTCCTACCGCGATCCTGCAGCCGCGCGGGTGAAGTTCGCCGAGGTGGCGGAGTCCTGGCTGGCGGCGCAGCTCCACCTCAAGCGCTCAACCCGGGCTCGGTACCGCGGTGTTCTCGACGTCCACGTGATCCCCAAGTGGGGCACAACCCCACTGGACCGCATCCACTTCGAGGACATCGCCGAGTGGCTCGCGGATCTGCTGTCCGGCGAGGCGACCGGCGGTAGGAAGCTCAGCCCCCGGTCGGTCCGCAAGGCGTACGTCGTCCTCAGCCGAGTTCTCGGCTATGCGGTCAAGGCCCGTCGTCTGGCGGCCAACCCGGCTGTCGGCGTGCCCCTACCGAAGGTGATGCCCGCTGACCACGTGTATCTCGACGACATGCAGGTCGACGCGCTGGCCAACGCGTCAGGCGGCTACCGGGTGTTCATCCTGCTGCTGGCCTACACCGGCCTGCGCTGGGGCGAGGCGTCCGCGCTGAAGGTGGGCCGCGTCGACCTGGACGCCTGCCGGGCCCACATCGTGGAGGCGTACGCCGAGGACAACGGCAAGCTCTACCTCGACACCCCCAAGAACCACGAGCGCCGGTCCGTACCGATCCCGCGGTTCCTGGCCGAGGAGCTGAAGCCCCACGTCCAGGGGCGGGGAGATGCCGACTTGCTCTTCACTGCCCCGCAGGGCGGACCGCTGCGGGCCCGCAACTTCCGCCAGCGGTTCTTCGCGCCGGCGGTCGCGAAGGCCGGGCTGGGGCACCTCAAGGTCACCCCGCACAAGCTGCGCCATACGGCGGCCTCGCTCGCCATCGCCAGTGGCGCGGACGTCAACGTCGTACAGACGATGCTTGGCCACAAGTCCGCGACGCTGACCCTGGACACGTACGGGCACCTCTTCCCGGACCGCCTGGACGAGGTCTCGAAGAAGATGCACAAGCGCCGCGCCAAGCAACTCGCCAAGGCGAAGGCCAAGCTGGAGAAGGCGGAGCGGAAGGCCCGTGAGGCCGCCGAGGCAGTGGCCACCCTGGAGGACGATGCCGCGTGATGTGTGCCTGATCCGTGCCGGGAGCTGTAACAGGGCGCCGCCCCACCGCGCTGATGCGGTGGGGCGGCGCCTTGCGTTTCCGCCGGATCAGGTCAGCCGCGCGGCCGGTGGCTTTCCTGCCGGGTCCGGTCGATCGCGGCAGCGGCTGCATCTCCGGCCAGCCGCTCGATCTCCTCGGGAGCCTTCCGCTCGTCGAGGACGAAGAGCCGGTCACCGACGAGACGGGTGGTCGTCTTCCAGCCGAGACGCCGTCCAGCCTCCCTGGCGGCACGCCGGACGTCCTTGAGCTCGCCCATCTCCGCAAGATCGTCAGCGCCAAGGATCAGCTGCCCGTAGTACCCCTCGTACTCCGGCTTCAGCGCGGTCTGCATCAGCGACTCAAGCCGGTCGACCAGCCTCTCGTACCGTCGCCGAGCCAGCTCGTCCTTCGCAGGCATCTCGCACAGCTCCCCACCTCCGCCCGCAGCCGCATGTGTGCCATATGTGTGCTGCGAGTACGAAGGCCCTCCCGCCCATTGGACGGAAGGGCCTCTGACCTGGTGTTTTGCTGTGCCCCCGGCAGGATTCGAACCTGCGACACCCGCTTTAGGAGAGCGGTGCTCTATCCCCTGAGCTACGAAGGCGAGGTCGTGGCCGTGAAGGTCACTGGCGTCAGCGTACCGGATCTGGTGGGGCGGAGTGTGGGGTCAGGCCAACGGTACTCGGGTGAAGCGGCCTGCCACGTGGAGGTCCTGTTCGATGCGGGTCGCTGTGGCCCGGAGCTGGGGCAGGATGTCCTGTTCGCACTCCTCGGGCGTGTGGCGGGCCACGTGCATGGCCACGTTCAGGGCGGCGACCGCTCGGCCCGTGCGGTCGCGGACCGGGACTGCGATCGAGCGGAGGCCCTCCTCGAGTTCCTCGTCCACCAGGGCGTGGCCCTGGGACTTGACCTCGGTGAGGAGGCGGGTGAGGGCCTCCGGGTCGGTCAGGGTGTGGGGTGTGAGGGGGAGGAGAGGGGTGGGGAGGGGGCGGTCCGCCGGGGGGAGGTCCGACAGCAGTACGCGGCCCATTGATGTCGCGTAGGCCGGTAGTCGTGTGCCCACCGTGATGTTGACGCTCATGATGCGGCTCGTGGCGACTCGGGCCGTGTACTGGATCTCGTCGCCCGACAGCACGGCCAGGGACGTCGACTCGTGGACCCTCTGGGCCAGTTCGGCCATGTGCGGGGCCGCGATCTCGGGGAGGGACGTGCGGGAGAGGGGCGGGAAGCCGAGGGACAGGACGCGGGGGGTCAGGGCGAAGGTGCGGTCCTGCGCGTGGACCAGACCGAGGTGTTCGTATGTGATCAGGGCTCGGCGTGCCGTCGCCCGGGCCAGGCCCGTCGCCTTTGCGACCTCTGTCAGGGTCAGGGCGGCGCGGCCCTCACTGAAGGCCGTCAGGACCGTCAGGCCGCGTGCCAGGGACTCGACGAACTCCCTGCCCAGTTCCTGCTTCGAGGCGCCGGTCCAGGTCGCGAGGCCGGAGGGCGCGGCGGACGGCTGAGGCGGCGGCACCTCGCGCAGGTCGTCCTCCATCGCCCGTACCGCCGTCCGCAGCCGGGGAAGCAGGGTGTCGCGCAGGTCCGCCGCGGTGTGCCGGCTGGTGTGGCTGACCACGTTCGCCGCGCAGACGATACGGCCGGTGCGGGGGTCTCGTACGGGGACGGACACCGCGACCAGACCCGGTTCGATCAGCTGGTCGTCCAAGGCCCAGCCGTTCGCGGCCGATTCGGCCACGCGCTGCTCGAAGTCCTCGTCGGGGGAGGCATGTTGGGTTGGTGGTACGGCCGGGAAGAGCGTTCCCTCCGGGTCCGCCGCCGTGCGCTGCCGCCATTCCCGCCAGTCGTTCTGAGTCCATTCCGTTGCGAACAGGGAACCCGGCGCGGTGCGTTCGGCCGGCAGCAGGTCGCCGATGCGGAAGCTGAGGGACATCGCGCGGCGGCGGGTGGCCTGGTGGATGAAGCGGATGCCGTCGCGGTCGGCGACCGCCAGCGACACGGACTCGTCGAGTTCGTCGGCGAGGGCGTCGGCGCGTGCGTCCAGCAGGGCGGGCAGCCGCAGGGCGGAGAGGTAGGCGTTGCCCAGTTCCATCAGGCGGGGGGTCAGGATCACGTCCCGGCCGTCGAGGCGGACGTATCCCATACGGGCGAGGGTGGCGGTGATCCGGTCGACCGTGGAGCGGGCGAGGCCGGTGGTCCGCTCCAGGGCACTCGGGCTCAGCGTCCCGCCGGCCTCGGTCAGCTGTCGCAGCACGGCGACCCCACGGATGAGCGGCGCGACCGCCTCGGCCGGTACGCCGGAAGAGCCGGCCGGTACGGCGGCAGAAGTGGTCCGTACGGCGGGAGAAGTGGTCCGTACGGCAGGAGAAGCGGCGTCGGCGTCCATCGTGGGCTTCGCGGGCATCGGGTCTCCGGTACGGCGGTCGGGGCACGCCTACCGTAATGCGGAGAACCGTCACCTTCACGCCGGGCTTCTCACCGGGGCACTCCGGGCTTCTCACCGGGTCACTCCGGGCGCCTCACCGGATCACTGCCGGCGCCTCACCGGATCACTGCAGGCGTCTCACCAGTCCACCGCGGGCTGTTCGTCCACCGCGGGCTGTTCGTCCACCGCGGGCCGCTCACCGCCGGGTCACCAGCACCCGGTAGCTGCGGGAGCTTCCGGAGCCGGCCGCCCCCGCCACCGTGATCCGGATCCCCCGCTTCGGGTCCTTGAAGACCTCGCCCGGGGTGAAGGGCGCGTCCGAGAGTTCCGCGTGGACGTTGGGGCTGCGGGTGCAGCCGCCGCTGTCGCGCCGGGAGTCGTAGACCTTCACCGGTCCCATGCCGGTGTCCACGCTTGCGTCCACCTTGTAGATCAGTACGCCCGGGCGGCACACGGCCTCGTCGTTGCCCGCGCGGACGCGTACCTCCACGGCGTACCCGGTGCGGCTGCTGAGCGGTACGAAGACCATCTTCGGGCCGCCCGCGCGCTCCAGCGGCGTCAGCGTGTGCTCCGTGGTGCCGTGCAGCGAGGCACAGCTGACCTGGGACGGGTCCAGCCAGCCGAGCTTCCACTTGTGCCAGCCGAGCAGGTCGTTGTTGGCCCCCCAGTCCTCGCTCATGATGTCCCAGTGCCCGACCGCACCGCCGCCCGCCTGGGTGTAGAGGTCGGGCAGGCCGAAGACATGGCCGTTCTCGTGCGGCAGCACCCGGTAGCCGGTTCTGCCGTAGGAGCCGGAGCCGTCGTCCTGGCGGGAGTAGACGAAGGAGGCGTTGGCGACGGGGACGCCGTCGGCGACCGGTGCCTCCGTGTTGCCGGCGAAGGTCACCGACAGGACCGTGTCCAGGGCGGACGGGCCGGCGTTCGGCGTGACCAGCACGTTCAGGAAGTCGTACTCCTGGAAGTTCACCTTGGGGTCGGCGGCGCTCACGATGTCCTGGACGAGCTCGCGGTAGCCGGAGTCGAAGGGGGCGCCGCGCTCTATGCCGTACGCCTTGAACGGCTTCGGCATGCGGAGCCAGTGCGGGACGGGGGTCTCGGGGCGGTAGTCCAGACGGCCGTAGGAGGCGGTGCGGAACCACTGGCGGGTCTTGGGAAAGAACTCGTGGAAGCGGTCGAGGGCGTTGCCGGGGCCGGGTGCGTCGGAGAAGTCGACCATCAGGGTCAGGGCGCGGACGGTGCCCGTGGAGCGGGAGTAGCCGGTGCCGGTCGGGACGCCCTCCGACAACTGGATGGCGTGACCGCCTCTGATCATGCAGGGGTCGAGCACGGCGCTGCGGGCCGGGGCGATCGGGCCCGCCCCGGCCGTCGTGGAGCGCGCCGTCAGATGTCCGGTGCCGGCCGAGGTGCTGACCGCGAAGGTCAGGGCGGTCACGGACGCGAGGGCGGCCGCGCGGCGTGGACGTATCCGACGGCAGAGCTGCATGCACGCGTCCTTCGTCCATGGCAGCCGGCGGCATCGGACTGCGCCCTCTCGATCACCCTGATCGGGGGGCTGCGCGGGCGCGCGCTGGAGGAGCCCGAACGTGGGTTTCGGCGAGAGGCGGGCGGCGAGAGGCGAGACGGGTGGTGGTGTGACTCAGGTCACATCAAATCTCTCTGTCAACCTGAAATAAGCGGGGAGCGTCTCCCCGTTTAGTCACGTGTACGAGCGAAACGGGGACCGACTCCCCGGATCGCAGAATTTCAGACCAGCCACCCGAGGAGTCCGCCGTGACCGCCACGACGACCGCGAAGCCCCCGCAGCGGAAGGTGACCCGGCCGCGCGCCGACGCCCTGCGCAACCGGGAGCGGATCGTCGCCGCCGCCCGGGAGATGTTCACCGAGTTCGGCCCCGAGGTGCCGCTCGACGAGATCGCCCGCCGGGCCGGCGTGGGCAATGCCACGGTGTACCGCAACTTCCCCGACCGCGACGCACTCGTCCGCGAAGTCGTCTGCTCCGTCATGGACCGGACGTCGGAGGCGGCCGAGCAAGCGCTCGCCGAGACCGGGGATGCCTTCGAGGCGCTCGAGCGCTTTGTGCACACCGCCGCCGACGAGCGGATCAGCGCGCTGTGCCCGATGGTCCAGAGCACCTTCGACAAGAACCATCCCGATCTCGAAGCGGCCCGTGAGCGGGTCGAGCAGACCGTCAAGGAGCTGATGGACCGCGCCAAGGAGGCCGGCCAGCTCCGCCCCGACGTCGCCGTCGGGGACCTCATGATCGTCGTGGCGCAGCTCAGCCGACCCCCGGCCGGCACCGACTGCCTCGTCAACGACCGCTTCGTACACCGCCATCTGCAGCTGTTCCTGGACGGACTGCGGGCCCCGGCCCGCTCGGTCCTGCCGGGCGCACCCGTGACCGTGGAGGATCTGCGCCGGCCCTGCGATTAGTTCCGCACACCAAGCCAGTCACTACGCCGAACACCGATTCACAGGCCGTCACCGGAAGCCCGTGGACGAGCCGTCCCCGTAAGACGCCTTTTTTCCGTCACGAAGTCCCGAAGTGGGTACCTCCATGTCTGCAACAGCCTCAAAGGCTTCAGGCGCCGTCGAGAACACCGGCGACGCCAATCGCTGGAAAGCGCTCGTCTTCATAGCGCTCGCCCAGCTGATGGTCGTGCTGGACGCGACCATCGTGAACATCGCCCTGCCGTCCGCCCAGACCGACCTGGGCATCTCGGACGGCAACCGGCAGTGGGTCGTCACGGCCTACGCCCTCGCCTTCGGCGGTCTGCTCCTGTTCGGCGGCCGGATCGCCGACCTGTGGGGCCGCAAGCGCGCCTTCGTCATCGGTCTGACCGGCTTCGCCGCCGCCTCCGCGCTCGGCGGTGCGGCGACCTCCGGCGCCATGATGTTCGGCGCCCGCGCCCTCCAGGGTGTCTTCGGCGCCATGCTCGCGCCCGCCGCGCTCTCCCTGCTCGCCGTGATGTTCACGGACGCCAAGGAGCGCGCCAAGGCGTTCGGCATCTACGGTGCGATCGCCGGTGGCGGTGGCGCCGTCGGCTTCATCCTCGGCGGCGTGCTCACCGAGTACCTGGACTGGCGCTGGACGTTCTTCGTCAACATCCCGTTCGCCATCGTGGCCGCGCTGGGCGCGTACTTCGTCATCCGTGAGCCGGAGGGCGGCCGCAACCGCAACCCGCTCGACATCCCCGGCGTCCTGCTCTCCACCCTCGGCCTGGTCTCGCTGGTCTACGGCTTCACCCGCGCCGAGTCCGACGGCTGGGGCGACACCACGACCGTCTCCCTGTTCGTCGCGTCCGCGGTCCTGCTGATCGCGTTCGTCATCACCGAGACCAGGGTCAAGGCCCCGCTGCTGCCCCTGCGCGTGGTCACCGACCGCAACCGCGGCGGCATCTACCTCTCCCTCGGCATCGCCATCATCGCGATGTTCGGCACGTTCCTCTTCCTGACCTACTACCTGCAGGTCATCAAGGGCTACTCGCCGATCAACACCGGCTTCGCCTTCCTGCCGATGATCGCGGGCATGATGATCGGCTCGACCCAGATCGGCACCCGTCTGATGACCCGGGTCCCGGCGCGGCTGCTGATGGGCCCCGGTTTCCTGGTCGCCGCGATCGGCATGCTGCTGCTGACGCAGCTGGAGATCGGCTCGTCGTACGCCTCGACGGTCCTGCCGGCGATGCTGCTGCTCGGTCTCGGCATGGGTACGGCGTTCATGCCCGCCATGTCCCTGGCCACCCTGGGCGTCGAGCCCCGTGACGCCGGTGTCGCCTCCGCGATGGTCAACACCTCGCAGCAGGTGGGCGGCGCGATCGGTACGGCCCTGCTGAACACGATCGCCGCCTCCGCGACGGCGTCGTACATCAAGGACCACATCGCCGGCGCGACCTCCAAGTCGCAGGCGCAGCTGGTCCAGATGCAGGGCGCGGTGCACGGCTACACCAACGCGATCTGGTTCGCCGTCGGCATGCTGGTGCTCGCCTCCGCGATCGTCGTGACCTTCGTGAACGCCGGCCGCCCGGGCTCGACGACGGTGTCGTCCTCCGAGGACGGTGTCGAGGACGAGCTGGCCGTCCCGGTGGTCGCCCACTGACGGCGGCCGTCCGGCCGTACCCCTTCGGAACCATCCGTACGCGAGAGGAAGGGGACGCCTCCCGCGTACGAACCCGAGACCTGCCCTGGTCTCTGCTGAGTGAGCGGCTCAGCGGAGCCAGGGCAGGTCCGCGCCCGCATCGGTGGGCTGGAGGCCCTCGGCGACGATCTGCATGATCTCGCCGAGGGTCTCCTGCTGCTGCGGGGTGAGCCGCTCGAACACGGCCTGCCGTACGGCCGTCACATGGCCCGGCGCGGTCCGCCCCAGCACCTCGGCGCCCGCGTCCGTCAGCACCGCGAACTGCCCCCGCTTGTCGGAGGGACAGTCCTCGCGCCGCACCCAGCCGTTCTTCTCCAGCCGCGCGATCGCGTGCGAGAGACGGGACCGGGTGATCTTCGACTTCATGGCAAGCTCGGTCATCCGCAGCCGCCGGCGGGGGGCCTCGGCGAGCCCGACCAGCAGCCCGTAGTAGATGTGCGGCATGCCCGCGTCCCGCTGCAGCTGGCGGTCGAGGTGGTCCTCGAGGAGTGTGGTGGCGTGCAGGTAGGAGCGCCAGATGCGCTGCTCGTCGTCACTGAGCCAGCGGGTCTGCTCGGCGGGTTTCGCTGCGGGGGCTGCTTCTTCAGCGGATGTGGGTGCCGTATTCATGTATCCATCGTACGAGAGCTCTCCTTGAATATTAAACAAACGCGGCGTATGCTCTGAAGCAGGGAGTTTGAGAGTTCAAGCATTGGGAGTCACTGCCATGTCCGCCGCCACTCAGGAGCGCATGCCCGCCCTCTATCTCAGCCACGGCGCGCCGCCACTCGCGGACGACCCGGTCTGGCCCGGCGAACTCGCCGCCTGGTCCGCCGACCTGCCGCGCCCCAAGGCGATCCTCATGGTCTCCGCCCACTGGGAGGAGGCCCCGCTCGCGCTGGGCGCGGTGCAGACGATCCCGCTCGTCTACGACTTCTGGGGCTTCCCCGAGCACTACTACCAGGTGAAGTACGCGGCTCCGGGCGCACCCGAACTCGCCGAGTCCGTACGGAAGTTGCTGCGTGCCCCGGGCATACCCGTGCAGGACATCCCGGACCGCGGCCTCGACCACGGCGCCTACGTCCCGCTCGTCGAGATGTTCCCGGCCGCCGACATCCCGGTCCTGCAGATCTCGATGCCGACCCTCGACCCGGTGAAGCTGATGGAGATCGGCCGCAAGCTCGCGCCGCTGCGCGAGGAGGGCGTGCTGATCGTCGGCTCCGGCTTCTTCACCCACAACCTGGCCGCGCTGCGCCACACGGGCGGGGGAGTGCCGACCTGGTCCTCGGAGTTCGACGACTGGGGCCGCAAGGCACTGGAAGCCCGGGACTGGGACGGCCTGCTCGACTTCCTCCACAAGGCCCCGGCCGGCCGCTACGCCCACCCGCGCACCGAGCACTTCGCCCCGCTGTTCGTCACCATGGGTGCGGCGGACGTCACCGGCGAGCTGGACGCGCAGAAGTCCGTGATCGACGGCTTCTGGATGGGCATGGCGAAGCGGTCGGTGCAGTTCGGCTGAGGCCTCGGGGCCCGTGCGGGCCTACAGGTCCTTCTCGTACCAGGCGACGTCCCAGTACCTGCCGAACTTCCGGCCCACCTCCCGGTATGTGCCGACGTACCGGAACCCGAAGCGTTCATGCAGCCGCGTGGACGCTTCGTTGGGCTGTGCGATGCCCGCGTAGGCGCGGTGCAGGTCCTCGTCCGCCAGGGCCTCGAAGAGCGCCTTGTACAGGAGCGTGCCGATGCCGCGACGGACCGCGTCCGGGGCCACGTACACCGTGACCTCGACCGACGTCTGGTAGGCCGGCTTCACGCGATAAGGGCTGGATGTGGCGTAGCCCAGAATTTCCTGTGTGTCCGCATCCGTGGCAACCATCAGCCTGTGCGGCCCGTCTACAGGGTGGGAGAGCAGCCAAGGACGGCGCTCTTCCGGAGTGAAGGTGGCGGTATCGAATGTGATGGGCGTCTCACGTACATAGTGGTTGTAGAGGTCGGTGAGAGCGTCGAGGTCCTCCTCGGCTCCCGGCCTGACCTGCACCTCTGTACGTTCCGACACCATCAGGCCTCCCTCCGTGGCCGGACAGGGTACTGCATGATCAGAAAAATCGGGGTGCGGGTTGGGAATTCTGTCCGGATTCCAGTCGTTGTTTCCATCGGATGCAGGGCACCCGACCAAAGTGCTCAGCGGCACTCGAAGGCGAGTGCCCGGCGTCTGAGAGACCACCCGCCAGCCCACCATCGCAAGGGAGCACGCATGGCAACCCGTGCCGTCGCCCGTCGTAAGTCCGCCACCGGCGAGACGGCCGACGCGGCAAGCAGTGTTCGCGCCCACGCCGGCGAAATCGCCGACCGTGACCTGGTCGGCATGTACCTCGACGAGATCGCGCGCACACCGCTGCTCGACGCCGCCAAGGAGGTCGAGCTGTCCCAGATCATTGAGGCGGGTGTGTTCGCGCGACAGGTTCTCGACGGGTACGAGGAGTCCAAGGCCGAGGCCACCCGCGAGGAGCTGCAGGCCCTCGTCGACGACAGTGAGCGCGCCAAGGACATCTTCATCCGCTCCAACCTCCGCCTGGTCGTGGCCGTGGCGCGCCGTTACCCCCGTAGCGGTCTGCCCCTGCTCGACCTGATCCAGGAGGGCAATGCCGGTCTGGTGCGCGCGGTCGAGAAGTTCGACTACCGCAAGGGCTTCAAGTTCTCGACGTACGCGACCTGGTGGATCCGTCAGGCGATCACCCGCTCGATAGCGGACCAGTCGCGCACCATCCGCCTGCCCGTCCACCTGGTGGAGGAGCTGGGCCGGATCCGCCGTGTGCAGCGGGAGTTCAACCGCGAGCACGGCCGCGACCCGGAGCCCGCGGAGATCGCCGCCGAGCTCGGCTCGAACCCGGACCGTGTGATCGACGTCCTGGACTGGGCCCGCGACCCGGTCTCGCTGAACATGGCGGTGGACGACGAGGGCGAGACCCAGTTCGGCGACCTGCTCGAGGACACCTCCGCGGTCTCCCCCGAGCAGTCCGTCCTCACCCTGCTCCGCAGCGAGGAACTCGACCACCTCATCGGCCGCCTCGACCCGCGCACGGCGTCCATCATCAAGATGCGCTACGGCATCGACGACGGCCGCGAGCGCACCCTGACGGAGGTCGGCAAGGAGCACGGTCTGACCCGCGAGCGGATCCGGCAGATCGAGAAGCATGCCCTGCTGGAGCTGAAGAAGCTGGCGCGCAGCACGGGCTTCGAGGCGGCGGCCTGACGAACAGTCGCGGGGGCGCGTACGGCACCCGGTGAGTGCCGGGTGGCGTACGACGCCCGCGGCCGCGCACGCCGGGTGGCGAAAGACCGCGCAAACATGGCGGTACAACGCCGCTTCAACCGTCAGAACGCAGGGAACAAGACTTCAGGGCACAGCCCGCTCGGAGCTGGCGGGGGCGGGCAGCCGCTGGCCGGTTGTGCCACACAGGGCGGGGCCCCCCCCCAGACCAAACGGGGGGGGGGCCCCGCCGTCATGTGTGCCACAGCGGCACAGCGTCTCTGACTCGCCGGAAGTTCTGAGCGTTGCTCAGGACGGGTGGCCAGTCGTCTTCGTGCCCTGGTGCCGAACGGCAGGAGCCGTCAGCCCGCGTGGCACGTCCCTCCGGACGCTGGTCAAACAGGCCGTGCGGCCCGATCGAGGAGGGTGCCCGGCGTCGCCTGGGCGCCGGACATGCGCGTGACACTCTGCCATATGATCGTCACGTTTCGCTAACCCGCCCAAGGTGAGACGGTTCCCCCTCGCCCCGCCGACCTCTCGGTCCCGCAGGCTCCGGAGCACGCACTGCGTTTCGCTGCCGCGGTCGCCGGTGCGGCTGGTCGCGCCCGCGCGGCGGAGCCGCAGACCGATACAGCCCCGCGCACCTTCGGGGCGCGCCTCACCCACCCCCGGCCCGCATGAGCCGTCCGCCCAACTCTCGTACGCACTCCGCCAGTTCGGCCGGCTCTCGTACCGTGAACTCGAAGCCCAGCAGGGCCAGCCGTACTGCCAGCCAGTCCGCCGCGTCGCCCGTTCGGCCCCGCAGGCGGCAGGTGCCCTCGGCGATCGGCTCCGGTGTGCCCAGCCAGGACGGGACGCGGGTCGCGACCGTTTCCGCGGGGGCCGTGAAGGTGACCTCGAAGTCGTACGACTCCTGGTGTCGTTGCATCGAGCGGCGCAGGTACTCCGCCGCGCTTCCTGTCGGCAGCTCCCGCGGGGTGAACCGTGCGCCGGTTGCGAAGGGATCCCTCACCCGGTCGACGCGGAACGT
The DNA here is from genome assembly GCF_000720765.1 of Streptomyces sp. NRRL S-646. Taxonomy (GTDB): domain Bacteria; phylum Actinomycetota; class Actinomycetes; order Streptomycetales; family Streptomycetaceae; genus Streptomyces. The sequence continues at coordinate 14,183 of NZ_JODC01000011.1, read as the reverse complement.
GCGCCAGTCGGCGCGGTCGAGGTCGTATGCGACGAGGTACCAGCGGCGGCCGGTCGAGACGAGGCGGTACGGCTCCGTCAGGCGTCGTGACTCGGTGCCGTCGCCGGCGCGGTAGGCGAAGCGCAGGCGCTCGTGCCCGGCCACCGTGGACGCCATGACCGTCAGCGTCTCGGGCGCGATGCTCGCCCCGTCCCCGCTGGTCAGCGGCGTGGTCGCGGCCTGGAGCGTGGAGACGCGGTGGCGCAGGCGGGAGGGCAGCACCTGTTCCAGCTTGGCCAGGGCCCGTACGGACGCCTCGTCCACGCCCTCCAGGGCGTGCCCGGCACCCGCCCGCAGGCCGACCGCGATCGCCACGGCCTCCTCGTCGTCGAGGACGAGCGGCGGCATCGCCTTGCCCGCGACCAGCCGGTAGCCGCCCTCGGCACCCAGGGTCGCCTGTACCGGGTAGCCGAGCTCGCGCAGCCGGTCGATGTCCCGCCGGACCGTCCGCCGCGACACGCCCAGCCGGTCGGCGAGCTCGCCGCCGGGCCATTCGCGGGGAGTCTGGAGGAGGGAGAGGAGTTGGAGGAGTCGGGCCGGGGTGTCCGTCGTCATGGTGAGAGCATGCCGCAGAAGTAGGACACGATCTGACCTAGTAGGGGTCTAGCTTCGGGGTATGACCTCCACCGAGATCCCATCCGTTTCCGCGGGCACCCCGGGTGCCCGGCCCGCCGCAGGCGACCGCAGGCGCTGGTTCGCCCTTGCCATCGTGATGACCGCGGCCTTCATGGACCTCGTCGACGTCACGATCGTCAACATCGCGATCCCGTCGATCCAGCGGGAGGCCGGCGCCTCCGTCAGCCAGATCCAGTGGATCACCGCCGGTTACGCGCTCGCCTTCGCCGCGGGACTGATCACCGGCGGACGCCTCGGCGACATCCACGGCCGCAAGCGGCTGTTCCTCGTCGGCATCGGCGGCTTCACCCTCGCCTCCGCGCTGTGCGGCTTCGCCGCGAACCCGGAGATGCTCGTCGCCTCCCGGATCCTGCAGGGCGGTATGGCGGCGATGATGGTGCCGCAGGTCCTGTCGATCGTGCACGCCACCTTCCCGGCGCACGAGCGGGGCAAGGTGTTCGGGCTGTTCGGCGCGATCGTGGGGCTCGGGGCCGTCTCGGGTCCGCTGCTCGGCGCGCTGCTGACGGAGTGGAACCTGTGGGGTCTTCAGTGGCGGCCGATCTTCCTCATCAATCTCCCGGTCGGCATCGCAGGCCTGGTCCTCGGCAGCCGCTTCATCACCGAGTCGAAGGCACCGCGGGCGCTGAAGCTGGACCTGGTCGGGGTCGCCCTCGTCACCCTCGGTCTGACGATGCTGCTGTACCCGCTCACTCGCGGTCGTGAGCTGGGCTGGCCGCTGTGGGGGTACCTCTCGATGGCGGGCGCGCTGGTCGTCTTCGCGGCGCTGGTGGCGTACGAGAGGCGCAAGGCCGGACGGGACGGATCTCCGCTGGTGGAGCTCTCGCTGTTCCGGGTGAAGAGCTTCGCGGCCGGTATCGCCGTGCAGACCGTGTTCGGGATCGCGCTCGGGGTGTTCTTCCTGGTGTGGACGCTGTACATGCAGACCGGCCTGGGCTGGAGCCCGCTGCGGGCGGGGCTGACCGGTGTGCCGTTCTCGATCTCCGTCTCCACCGCGGCCGGCCTGTCCGTGCAGAAGCTGGTGCCGCGCTTCGGCCGCAAGGTGCTCCAGGCGGGCGCACTGCTCATGGCCGCGGGCGTCCTGCTCTACATCTGGGAGTCCGGCCGCTACGGCCTCGCCATCGCCTCCTGGCAGATGGCGCTGCCCCTGATCGTGATGGGCGTGGGCATGGGCCTGATCGTCGCCCCGCTGACGGACGCGGTGCTGTCGGACGTGCCGCGCGAGCACGCCGGCTCGGCGTCGGGGCTCATCAACACCGTGCAGCAGATGGGCAATGCGCTGGGGCTCGGGCTGGTCTCGGTGGTGTTCTTCGGGGAGATCGGCGACCGGCTGACGCGGTCCGAGGTGGGCCCGGCCTTCGTGAACGCCTTCCAGCATGCGCTGGGGTGGGTTGCCGCGGTGATGGGGGCGATCTTCCTGCTGATGTTCGCGCTGCCGGTACGCGCGAGTGCGCCGGCCGCGGAGGAGGGCGCCGATGACGGACGCCCGGAGCGTGCGCAGGATGTGCCCGTGGGCCAGGAGGAACTTGTTCCTGTCCGCTGAAACACCACCTGCCCCGAGCTCGTATCGGGGCAGGTGGTTGTGTTTTGTGCCACACTTATCTATCCTGCGCGGGCGACCGGTCCGCGTGTCGTAGAAACCGGGAAGCAACGGGGCGTCATGGCATCGAGGAATCAGGCCACTCCATCCGAGGCGGCGGCGTCGGAAACGGCCATGTCCAGTTGGCTTCCCGACCTCTCGGGGCTTTCCCTCGGAGAGCTCAGCAGCCTGGACAGCATGGTTCTGGAATCCTCCGTCAAGCATCTGAGGCGCTGCGTCAACCAACCGCTTTCCACCATCGGTGGCAGCAGCGGTAGCTAGTTGCCGCCCAGGCCCGCAGGAGTCCCCGTAAGAATTGGCAACACAGTCTCCGTGCAGGGTCTGACCGGTTAAATTTCACGGCACGTCACCCTCCCGGCCGGGAACGAGGAAATCGTGCCGATGCACCATCACCAGCTGTCCGTGTCCGTGCTGCGGTCCCTGCTGGCCACCACCGAGGACGACACGGCGGTCGCCGTGCTCCTGGACGTGGAGTACAGCCGTCGGCTGCTGCTCATGCGCGGAATCCTGGACTCCTGCGCCGGCACCCCCGAGGCCGAGGCCGCCCGGGTCGGGGAGGCGTGGCGGCTGCTGGAGAGCGTCGAGAAGCGGGCCCCCGAGGCCGTTCGCGCCGTACTGCTCGATCCGCAGGTCGGACTGTGGGCGGCCGCCCTGTTCCGGCGGCTGTCCCGGGCCGAGCGGGACGAGAGCGCGCAGGACGTGCCGCTGTGGGTGGAACTGGGTTTCCTCGCCCAGCTCGCGGCCACCGTGTCGATCATGGCGGGCGCCCCCTTCCGGGTGCGGGTCCCGGTGCGGGAGGGGACCGTGTTCCTGCCGTGCCTGGGGCGTGCGCGCCTGGACACCGCCGAGCGCTGGGGGACCGCCGAGGTGCGGGCGCAGGACGGCGTGGTGAGCATGGTCGGGGGCGGTACGGCGGTGACGCTGCCGGAGGATCCCGAGCGCGACGCTCCCGGCTGGGAGGGGCTGCGCCGGCTGCGCGCCACCGCCGAAGGCCTGACCCTCACGCTCGCGATCGACGACCTCGGCTCCTACCCGGCGGTGAGCGGGCTGGCCGCGTCCCGGCGGCTGGCACCCGAGGGGTTCGCCGACTGGCAGCGCTGGGTCTCCGCCATGTGGCCCCTTCTGGTGGCCGACCACCGGGCCGACGCCCGTGCGCTCTGCACCGGACTGCTGTCCCTCGTCCCGCTGCCCCACCGGGAACGCCTGCGCGGGCGCACCGCCTCGTCCAGCGACGCCTTCGGCTGCGTACTGCTGACCGAGCCGGACGAGGACACGGCGGTGCTGCCGGCCCAGCTCGGCGTGGCCCTCATCCATGAGTTCCGGCACACCCTGCTCAACGGCCTCATCTTCCTCGCCCCGCTCTTCGAGGACTGCGGAGACCTGTTCTACGCCCCCTGGCGCGACGATCCGCGTCCGCTGGGCGGGCTGGTGCACGGGGCGTACGCCTTTTCGGGGGTCGCACGCTACTGGCGTGCGCGAGGGGAGGAGGGCCTCGCGGGCTTCGAGTTCGCGCTGTTGCGGGACGCCCTGGACCAGGTGCTCACCACCCTGCGGGACCACCCCCTGCTGACCCCGCTCGGGCGCCGGCTCTGCGAGGCGCTCACGGAGCAGACCGCGCCCTGGCGCGCGGAGCCGGTGGGGCAGCACGAGGTGAACCTCGCCCGGCTGGCGTCCGCCCACCACCACGCGACCTGGCGCGCCCACCACCTGCACACCCCCAAGGCCTACGCACAGGCGCTGGCGCAGGCATGGCAGCACGGCCACCGGGCTCACGTCGACGATTCGGGCACTCCTCCGGTGCCGGAGCCGGAGCCCGAACTGCGCACGGACCCCGGCGCCTGCCGGCTCGACACCCTGGCGCTGCTGGCCCGCCTCAGCCTCGTCGACCCCGCGGAGTACGCGAGACTGCTCGCCGACGACGACCCCGCCGCCCAGGTGCCCGGCGCCGCCTCGGCCGATCTGGCACTGGTGGCGGGCGACGCGAAGACCGCGGTCAAGCTCTACGCCGAGGAGCTGGCCGTCACCGGCGCCAGACCCGCCGCCTGGGCCGGCCTCGGCCTGGCGTTGACCGAGACGGGCGAGGAGGCCGCCGGGGCCGCCCTGACCAGCCGCCCCGAACTGGCCGTAGCCGTAAGCCGTTTGTTGCCGGAACCACCGGATCCGGTAGCGCTGGCGCATTGGCTGGCGCCCCGATAGGGACGGCCAAGCCGCTGCTACAACGGCATCGGGTCGATGTCGCAATCGGCCCGGTGTTCCCAGTCGGCGGCCAGCCGCACCGCGGGGTGGCTGCTGCCCAGCTTCCGGCTGAGACGTTCATGCGTGTCCGTATGCAGCGTGGCCGCCTCCTCGGTGTGGCCGAGCGCGCGCAGGTCCATGGCGAGGTTGGCGGCGCAGGCCAGGGTGGAGGGGTGGTCGTCGTCGAAGACCTCGCGGGAGCGGCGGAGGGTTTCGGTGTCCAGTTCGCGGGCGGTGGCGGGGTCGCCGAGGGCGTAGTGGTCGCTGGCGAGGTTGGTGCGGCACACCAGGGTCGAGGGATGCATGTCGCCCAGGGTCGCCGTGAACTCCTCCAGCACCAGTGAGTTGATGTACTGCGAGGCCGCCGCGTTGCCCAGCAGCCGGTAGGTGATCGCCAGGTTCAGCGCGGCCGACAGGGCGTGCGGATGGTGTTTGCCGTACGTCTTCTCGTACTGCTCGCAGATGTCGGTGCCCAGCCGCAGCGCCTCCGGAAGGTCGCCGCTGTGCCGCAGATGCACCGACAACTCCAGGGTGGCGGCCATGGATTCGGGATTGTCCGTGCCGTACCGGTGGATGAGGTCGGTGCGGGCCTGCTCGGCCGTCTCCATGGCCTCCTGGTGCTCGCCGGCCTTGCGCAGGGCCACCGCGAGGTGGCGGTAGCAGGAGAGGCTGAGTGGGTTGGTGCTGCCCAGCAGGGAGTTGGACCGGTCGACGAGCTCCCGGTGGTACGTCAGCGCGACGGCGTACTCGCCCAGTTCCCGGGTGTCGAGGATGTAGCCGAGCCAGCTGAGCAGCGACAGGACGTGGTCCTGGCCGTAGATCTCGGTGTAGCCATTCCAGGTCTGCTGGTCGAGGTCGCGGGCGCGGGCGAAGTCGCCGACGAGGCGGAGGCTGACGCCGAGGTTGTGGGCGGCACGCAGGGTTTCGGGGTCGTCGGGACCCAGCAGTCGCAGGTACTGCTGGTGGACGGATTGCGAGAGGCTGAGGGCCTCGCTGAAGGCGCCGCTCACGCGATGGTCGATGGCGACGTTGCCGAGGGCGTCGGCGGTGTCCTGGGCGTCGGGGCCGACGGTGCGCCGGTAGGCCTCCAGGGTGGCCGAGTTGAGCTCGGCGGCCTCCCGGTAGCGGCCCAGGCTGAAGAGCAGGAAGCCCAGCCAGCGGGCCACCTGGAGGGTCTGGGGGTGGTCCTGGCCGAGTTTTACGGACCAGGTCTCGTGCGCGGTGCGGGCCAGTTCCAGGCAGGGCTGGTAGTCGCCGAACCGCAGGAGGTAGATGACCTCGTTGACGACGAGGTTGCGCACCCAGCCCTCGTCGGACTGGGCCGCGTCGGAGACGAGGACATGCGGATAGAGCGCGCCGTACCGGTCCCAGCGCAGCACGTTGTCCGGGTCGTTGGGATCACTCGCCGCCAGCAGCAGATGCGCCCCCCGACGCATCGTCGAACGGTCCTCCTCCGTCATCCGGTACAGCAGGGCGGCCTGGACCAGGCGGTGCATCTGCAGGGAGTTGTTGCGGTGGTTGAAGCGGGCCAGGGAGTAGCGGCCTATCTCCCGTATGACCTGGCCGAGCCGGATCGGGTCCTCCAGCGCCAGGTCCAGTTCCGGTGCGATCGAGCCGCGTGGCATACGGGCGAAGAGGGAGCGGGCGATGGGCTCGGGGGCGTAGAAGGAGCAGACCTGGAGGAGCTGGTAGGCGGCCGGGTTCTTGGTCTCCAGCTGGTCCAGGGAGATGTTCCAGGCCGCGATGACCGGGTGCTGGTTGTCCAGCGGTGCCGTGCCGCGCAGCAGGTCCACGCGTTTCTCGGTCAGCAGGCGCAGGTATTCGTCGACCAGCATGCCGGTCTCCGCATGCCAGGCGGCCGCCTGCTCGATGGCCAGCGGCAGGTCGCCCAGCGCCTGGGCCAGCCGGTCGGCGTCCTCGTCGCTGATCTCCGGGCCGCGCAGCCGCAGCAGCTGCTTGCTCTCTTCGCGGAGGAAGACGTCGACCTCCAACGGGCGGGCGATGGACGCCCATTGGGGGTTTCGGGAGGTGATGAGGATGTTGCCGGGGCCGCCGGCCGGGAAGAACGCCCGTACCGCCTCCGGGCTTTCGGCGTTGTCGAACACCAACAGCCAGTTGGCGTACGGCCGTCCGATGCGCAGCGCCTCCAGGACGGCCGCGACCGTCGAGGAGGCGTCGCTGCCGGCGCTGATGCCCAGGCGCGGGGCGAGCTCCACCAGGGACAGGGAGATCTGCGCGGTGCGCTCGGCGGAGATCCACCACACCACGTCGTACTCGGACATCCGGCGATACAGGTACTCCACCGCCAGCAGACTCTTGCCGACGCCTCCCATGCCGTGCAGGGCGTGGGGCAGGACAGCTGTCGTCTTCTCCTGCAGCAGCCGCTGGTGGAGGGCCTCCAGGAGCTCCTTGCGGCCGGTGAAGTTCGGGTTGCGCGGCGGAATGTTCCCCCAGACCGTGGGGGTGTTCCTGGTGCGTTCGGTACCCGCCGTGTTCGCCGGGGCCTGCTCTGGCATCGCCGGCCTCCTGTTCCCCTGATGCGTCGGGTGGTCGGCGTCGCCCGGGGTGCGGGCGACGGGGTCGCTGAGTGTGAACGGTGCGGTGGTGCTGGTGCGGGACGTGTGCCGGTGCGCAGGCTCCTCCCGGAGGTCCGCGACCGCCTTGTCCACCTCTCCGGCCGGTTTCAGGAACGGCCCGGACAGGGCGTGGAGCACGGCGCTTTCCGCCAGCAGCCACGGACCGGACTCCGCGTCCACCGGAGGGACTCGGGACACGGACTCGCCGCGCAGCAACCGGGGCAGTCGCCACAAGTGTTCCCCGCCGGGTCCCCGGCGATCCCCCACCAGTTCGACAACCCGGACCAGGTCGGTACGGCGTCCGGCGGCCAGCAGCTCCTCGCGCACACCGGGCGCGAACTCGTAGGCGGGGAACGCGCGGTCGGCCGGGCGGACGATCCCCTGTGCGAGCAGCAGCGCGAAGTCCGTGAGCGAGCTGCCCGGCAGCAGCGCGTCCTGCACCTGCCGGACCAGCGGGTCGGTGAGGGGGATCGCGGCGAGCATGGTGGCCAGCGTGAACACCTGCTGGGGTGCCGCCGACCGCAGACGGGCCACCTGCGCCGGGGCGTCCTGCTGCAGCGGGTCCGGTTCGGGAGGGGCGGGTACGTGCGCGCGGGGGAAGGTCACGGTGAGCGGCAACCAGCGCGGGGGCGCACCGCCCAGCAGGCAGGCCCAGGCGTCCAGCCAGCGGGCGGACAGCTCCAGCACGGGGACCGGCACGTCGGGCCGCCCCGGCGCCGGCGGCAGATCGTACGGGTCGGGGACCAGCCCGCGGGCCCGCCAGCGCAGCCGGTTGTTGGGTGCTCCCGGCGCGGGGGCGCGCAGCTGCACCTGCCAGCCGCGCAGACCCGTCACCGGCCACACCGGATGCGGCAGGAGATGGATCAGACAGACCGGCCCGGCCTGCGCCCAGCGCCGCAGCAAGGGCTCCACGCCGTGGTCACGCCAGTGCGGCCCGGCACCGTCGGTGAGCAGCAGAGTCAGCCGCCCCGCCGCGCCGTGCTGCGGCAGTGTCGCCGGAGCCCTTCCACGCCCGTACGGGAACCGGTGCGCGGTGATCCGGCCGAAGCACCCGGTGCGGTGCAGTGCACGGGTGAACGCCCGTACCGTCGGCTCCCAGATCCCCATGGTGGGCCCGGAGTCGGCGACCACGGCGATGTCCCAGCGGGTTCCTGGGGGGTGGCCGGCGGGTCGGCGTAGAGCTGCGCCCGTGCGGAGGAGCGCGTCGGGTAGCTCGGGGGGCAGCGGGGGCCAGGTGGGAGGCGGGGTCATGGTGTGGCGGCCTCCGTTGCCGGTAGCGCCCCAAAGGGGCGCGGGGCTGTATCGAGTTGCGGCTCCGCCGCGGGGCGCGACCAGCCACGACGAGCCTCAAGACGATCGACGGCCGACCGTGGCACTCCCCGTGGAGTGTTCATCACAGCTGCTCTTCCCCCGTCCACGCCCACACCGTGTCCAGTGCCTCCTGCCAGCTGCGCCCCTCGGCGAGAGCGGCCACCGCACCCTGCCCCGCCAGATGCAGCGCATCGAGCAGCCGCCCCACCACCGGCCCCTGGGCCGCCTCGGCCCGGTCGAGGAAGGCGGTCAGGATGTCCTCCGCCACGCCGTCCGGGAAGCGCGCGGCCGCGACGGCCTCCAGGGCCGCCCGGTTCGGCCGCGCCAGCGTCAACGGCACGCACCGCTCGGCCAGCGCAGGCGACACGTCGCGGTCGCCGCCGGTGGTGATCACCACGAGGGGGAAGGCGTGACACTGCACGGCGCCGCCGCGCAGCGGCACCGCGGCCTCCGAGTCGTCGTCGGTCGCCACGTGCGCGGGAGCCCCGGGCACCGTGAAGCCGCCCGCGTCCAGCACCGTGCACAGGTCCTCCGGCAGCGCGATCTCCGCCCGGTCCAGCCGGTCGAGGAGCAGTACCCGCGGTCTGCGGTACGGCAGAAAGGCGGTGCCCAGCGGTCCGAGCCGGCCGGCCCCGTCGTAGAGCCCCTCCTGGAGTGTGGACATGCTGGTGATGCGCCAGCGCAGCACCCGGCCGAGGTCCAGTTCGCGGCTGATCCGGTACGCGAGTGCCGACCTGCCGGTGCCGGGCTCGCCGGTCACCAGCAGTGGACGGCACAGTGCCAGTGCCGCGTTGACCCGCTCGACCTCGCCGGGGGCGGCCGGCAGCGGCTTCGTTCCGTCGCCGAGCACGGCGGCCGCATACGGGTCGGCGGGTGGCGGGGGCAGGCAGGGGCCGTTGTGGAACCGGCGCCAGGGTGGCGGCTCCGGCCAGGGGCCGGCGGCCGCGGAGCCGGGCAGGCCCGTTCCTCGGTAGACGCCCCAGGGCTCGGCGGTCGGCGACATCAGCGGTGTCCTCTCCGGTTGCCGGCCGCACTGCGCGGTCCGGTCGTACGGCTGTGCACGTGCCCCAGACCCCCCGAAGAGCCGTCAGGCCGGGTCCGGATCCATCGGGTTGCGTTCGGCGTCGTCCCACAGGACCGTCAGATGGCGGCCAATGTGGCCGGTGTGACCCGCGGAGGCGGCGTCGCCGTTCTGGCCGGCGGCCTCGCGGCGATACGCGTCGACTCTGGCCGGGAACCGCTTCAGGCCACCGCCGAGCAGATCGTCCAGGACCTCCCGCAGCCCCGTCGTGGCCCGGTCGGCCCGGTTCCAGATCACCACCGGCAGCCCCATGCGCAAGGCGGTCTGCAACTCCTGGCCGCCGTGCCCGGTGCCGGTCAGCGGCGGTTCGCTCAGCACCAGGGCGACCAGGTGCTCGTCCTCGTCGAGGCGCTGCTCCAGGGTCTGCGCCGCACCGGACCGGACCCGGGTGTCGGCCGCGTAGCAGACCGAGCGCGACGGCGGTTCGTCCGCGCCGAGCTGCTGCCAGCGGGCGTTCCAGAACTCGTGCCACTCCCGGGTCTGCAAGCGGTCCAGGCTGCGGATGACCACCGAGAACTCGCTCGCCGACGTCACCTGCGAGGCCCAGTCCCAGTCGTGCGGCCACCACTCCACGGGCAGGTTCAGCAGCTCGAACGGCAGCACGAACTCCAGGAAGAGCGGGGCCGGTTCGGCCGCACCGGCCGGCCCCGCCCGCCGGTGCCGCTCGGTCTGCCGGACGATCGAGCCGACCACGTCCTCCAGTTGCTCCACCGGCACCTGGTGCCGCGGCTGCCCCTGCACCCAGCCGCGGCCCGGCCCGTCCGACATGTGCGACGGGAACACGTTGTACTGGGTGTTGTTCAGCGGGTCCGTCTCGATACGGATCGCCAGATACCGCCTCAGCTGCCGGGCCACCCCGGACACCGACGACCCCCGGGCCCTGTTCCGCTCCTCGTCCAGCAGCTCGGACAGCCCCAGGCCCAGCGACCAGTGCCGGTTGCGGGCGATGATCTCCTCGCTGAGCTCCCGGCTCATGTACGGGGCGCAGACGTCCAGGTGGAGCATCCACGGGGGCAGCTCACCGGGGGCCGTGTTCTGCCCGGCGAGATAGAGGAAGTCGTGCCACGGGTTCTCGGCGTGCGGCGGCGGTTCGGTCAGCCGCTTTCCGGTGGCGAGCCAGACCAGTGCGGACCGCATCTTGTACGGGTACGGCAACGGCTGCAGCGGGTGCAGCGCCTCGGCGAGATACCTCCAGGACCCGAGGACCGCCAGCCCCTCCAGCGAGCCCACCGCGGTCCACTCGTCGGCGAGCCGCTGCACGGCGAACACCTGCGAACAGTACGGATCCATGCCGTGCAGCACGCCCGCCAGCACCGACAGCCCGTCCGGGGCCAGAGAGCAGTGCCGGAACACGTTCAGGAACTGCTGCGCGACGGTGTCCTCGTCCCGCGTCGCGAGCGGACGCCCGGTCTCCCGGCCCACCGCGGCGGCCAGCTCGGCGCGCCCCTCGAACGTACCCAGGGCACGCATCCCGAGCAGCGTCCGCGCCGTCTGTGCGCCGATCCGGCGGCGTATCCGGGAGGCGTTGCGGTCCTCGCCGCCCGGCTCCGTCAACGCGGCCCCTCCGAGCGGGGGAAGGGCGGCGCGACGGCCGGTTTGGAGCGGCCGGTGCGCGCACCGCCGACGCCCGCCAGCAGGAGCTCCCGGGCGGCCTCGTCGCCCAGCTCCGGCGGCGACAGATCGATGTACACGACCGAGCGCAGCAGGCCCGGCGGAGCACACCGGTCCACCATCACCGGCACGAGATTGCGCAGCAGACCGGCCGGGTCGCCGCCCTGGACCGCCTGCCACTCCAGCCGGCCGTAGACGGAGTCCAGATATGCCGGGGAGAGGACCGCGATGGTGCGTTCGCACTGTGTCACGCCCCCGTCCATGCCGAACAGCCAGTTGGTGCCCGGGACGAAGTCCCATTCCTGCACCAGGACGCTGTAACCCGCCTTCTCCAGCTGCCACGAGATCCACACGGCCCACCGGCGGTCCGTGGCGGTGTACGAGACGAAGAAGTCCCGGCGGTCGTCGATCCGCCGGTGCGCCGGCACGGCAGCCCCGTTGACCCCGGCCGACGGCGGCCGGGCCAGCCGCTGCCGCACCAGCTCGCCCACCACATGGGAGGTCCAGCTCGTACCTTCGATCTGCTCCACCGCGTGCGCCAACGCCATCAGACCACCCTGCTGCTCCTCGCAGTACCGCACCAGCTCCAGGAACTCGCGCATCAGGCTCGGCTGGTCCGCCGCCTCCAGCGGCTGCTCCAGCTCTGCCCCCACCAGCTCGAACAACAGTGCCCGGGTCAGATCGTCCGCGAGCTTGGGCGAGGCGAGCAGCGCCTGGACCACATTGATGGGCCAGTTGCGACCGCCGTCCGCCCGGCCAAGCGCGTTGGGGTCGTCCGTGTCCACAACACCCCCCGAAGAAGTTGCGTCCCGGAGTCCAGGATACGGACGGGGTGACAGCCCGTCAGGGCTTCCGCAGTCGGCTCATAACGGCATGGGGTCGATGGCGCAGTCGGCGCGGCATTCCCGGTCGGCGGCTCGCGTGGTGGCTGCTGCCGAGTTTGCGGCTGAGGCGTTCTGGGGTGTCGATGGTGGAAGGTGTCGGCTTCTTCGGTCGAAGACCAGGGTGATGCTGCTGGTCTGTCCCGTATCGATGCCCGTTTGTGTCTGGGTTGCGCCCGAACCTGTTTACTTTCCAGAAATCCGGGCGTAGCCTCCGGGTGAAACCACAAGTTCGGGCATGAGTCGGAGGCGAACGGACATGTACGCACCGGAGCGGCAGCAGGAGATTCTCCGGCTTGCCCGTGACGGCGGGCGGGTGGACGTGCTGTCGCTGGCCGAGGAGTTCCAGGTGACGGCGGAGACGATCCGCCGGGACCTGAAGGCCCTCGACCGCGCGGGGCTCGTCCGGCGGGTGCACGGCGGTGCCATACCGGCCGGGCGGCTCGACTTCGAGCCGGACCTCGCCGAGCGCGAGGGCACCTCGACCGACGAGAAGGACCGCATCGCCAAGGCCGCCCTCACGGAGCTGCCGAGCGAGGGCACGATGATCCTCGACGCCGGTACGACGGTGGCGAGGCTCGCTGCCGCGCTGCCCCTGGAGGCGTCGCTCACCGTCGTCACGCACAGCCTGCCGATCGCGGCCCGCCTCGCGGACCACCCCGGCATCCAGCTCCACCTGGTCGGAGGGCGCGTACGGCACCGTACACGCGCCGCCGTGGACGCCTGGGCGCTGCGTGCCTACAGCGAGATCCGGGCGGACGTGCTGTTCGTGGCGGCCAACGGCTTCTCCGCCGAGCATGGGCTGACCACCCCCGACCTCGCCGAGGCCGCGGTCAAGCGCGCGGCGGTGGCCGCGGCCCGCCGGGTGGTGCTGCTCGCCGACTCGTCCAAGCACGGCCAGGAGCACTTCGCCCGCTTCGGCGACCTGAGCGACGTGGACCTGCTGATCACCGACAGCGGGCTGAGCCCGCAAGACGCCACCGCCATCGAGCGCGGCGGCACTGAAGTGCTGTGTGTGTAGAGCGGCACGGAAGTGCTGTGTGTTGTGTCTGTAGAAACGAGTGCGCATGATCCTCACCGTCACCCCGAACCCGTCCCTGGACCGTACGTACGAGGTCCCCTCGCTCGACCGTGGCGAGGTCATCCGCGCCACCGGCGAGCGCATGGACCCGGGCGGCAAGGGTGTGAACGTCTCGCGTGCGGTCGCGGCCGCCGGGCGGCGCACGGTCGCGGTGCTGCCCCTGGGCGGTGCGCCGGGCGCGCTCGTCGCCGAACTGCTCGACGCGCAGGGCATCGAGGTCGCGCCGGTCCCGGTCGCCGGGGCCACCCGCTCGAACATCGCGCTCGCGGAGGCGGACGGGGTGCTCACGAAGATCAACGCCCCCGGTCCTGAGCTGTCGGCCCGGGAGCAGGAGCTGCTGCTGAACACCGTGCACCGGCAGTCGCCCGACGCGGACTGGATCGCCTGCTGCGGGAGTCTGCCGCGGGGGCTCGCGCCGGCGTGGTACGCCGATGTCGTCGCCCGGGTGCACGCCGGGGGTGCACGGATCGCCCTGGACACCTCCGGGCCCGCCCTGCTGGCGGCGCTGCGCGAGCGGCCCGACGTGGTGAAGCCGAACGCCGAGGAGCTCTCCGAGGCCGTCGGGCGCCCCCTGTTCACCGTGGGCGACGCGGTGAAGGCGGCCGAGGAACTGCGCGAGATGGGCGCATGTGCCGTCCTCGCGAGCCTGGGCGCCGACGGGCAGCTGCTCGTGGACGCCTCGGGCGTCTGGTTCGGCAGCGCGCGAGTGGACGCCGTACGCAGCAATGTGGGTGCCGGCGATTCCTCCCTGGCAGGTTTCCTGATCGCAGGCGGCAGCGGCCCGGAGGCCCTCGCCTCGGCGGTCGCACACGGCGCGGCGGCCGTCCAGTTGCCGGGCAGCGTGATGCCGACCCCACGGGACCTGGATCCGGCGGCGGTCACGGTGACGGCCGACGTGCCGGTGGACCTCGTACTCAAGGAGCCGGTGTCATGACGTGTCCCGTGCTGTGCGGACCGCCGCAGGCTCGCAAGTGGCGAGGCTCCCTGTTACTCAGGATTGCAGTCGCGATGTCCGCACCGGTCACTCAGGCTGACCTGCTTTTCGGCCGGGGGTCCGGGGGCCGTCCCCCGGGAAGGCGCAGTCCCGGCCCCGCCTCCGTCCCCACTGATCCCACCCCCCGCAGCACCCCCGTCC
>NZ_JODC01000010.1 GCF_000720765.1 Streptomyces sp. NRRL S-646 | reverse complement strand
CGCATCAACACGCCCGGCAACCAGCCGCCAGGCGGACCGTCGACGGACAGGACGCGCCCAGCGGGCCAACCCCTGCAACGGCCGCAAGGCCCTGCAGGCGCTACGGAAGCCCGAGGCCTGCGAGGCCTCCCGACGGGAACGCAGGTAAGTGGCGCTCGCGGAGGTCCCGTCGGCCGGCTACCAGCGCACCGGCAGGCTGCGCACCCCGCGCATCAGCATGCCGGGGAGCCAGTCGCCGGGCGGGCCGTCGAGGGACAGGCCGGGGGCGCGCTCCAGGAGGGTGTGGATCGCCGTGCGGGCTTCGAGGCGGGCCAAGGGGGCGCCGAGGCAGTAGTGGATGCCGTGGCCGAAGGCGAGGTGGCTGCGGGTGTCGCGGCGGATGTCGAAGCGGTCCGGGGCGGGATGGCGCAGTCCGTCGCGGTCGGCGGCGGTGAGGCCGACCATCACGAAGTCGCCCTTCTCGACGTGGGTGCCGCCGATCTCCAGGGGTTCGACGGCGAACCGGAACGTGGCGTTCTCCACCGGTCCTTCGTAGCGCAGCGTCTCCTCGACCGCAGCGTCGACGAGGCTCATGTCGGCGCGCAGAGAGGCGAGTTGGTCCGGGTGCGTGAGCAGGGCGTGGACGGCGTTGCTGATGAGATTGACCGTCGTCTCGTGCCCGGCGATGAGCAGGATGAAGGCCATGCCGCGCAGTTCGCCCGGGGAGAGCCTGTCGCCGTCCTCGGCGGTGGTGCGGATCAGGTCGCTGAGCAGGTCGCCGCTCGGCCCGGCGCTCCGCTTGTCCTCGATCAGCTCGGTGAGGTACTCGGCGAGCCGCGCGAACGCGTGGTGTTCGAGGTCCGCGTCGGTCGGCGCGACCGCCTCCGACGACATCTTGCGGAACTCGCCGCGGTCCAGCTCCGGTACGCCGAGCAGCTCGCAGATGACGGTGATCGGCAGCGGATACGCCAAGGAGTCCACGAGGTCGGCGCGGCCGTGCGGCAGCATCGCGTCGAGCAGTTCGTCGGTGATCTCCTGGATCCTGGGCCGCAGTTCCTCCACGCGGCGCACGGTGAAGGCGCGCGAGACCAAGGCACGCAGGCGAGTGTGCTGGGGCGGGTCGGAAGCCAGCAGGTGCTTCCCGATCAACTCCTCGTCGAGGAACATCATGCCGATTCTGCTGCCGTTCTTGGCCAGCCGCGGGTCGGCGAGCGCCGTGCGCGCCTCCTCGTACCCGACGACGAGCCAGGTCTCGTGGTGCTGGTCCGGTACGGGCAGCCGCACCCGGTGCACCGGCCCGCGCTCGCGCAGTCGCGCGTACACGGGATGCGGGTCCTCGCGGAACCCGTCGCCGAACTCCCCCAGGTCGATCACTTCCGTCATGTTCACCCCGTCCCACCCCGTCCCCCGCCCGGTTTTCTCCCGGTGCACCGACAACGCACGGCGGGTGCCGCTAGTGCCCGTCGCCGTCCGGTTCCTCCAGAAGGCCCGCGTCGTACGCCAACAGGGCGATCTGCACACGGTTGTTGAGGTCGAGCTTGGCCAGGATGCGGGAGACATGGGTCTTGACGGTGGCGACGCTCATGAAGAGCGTGGCGGCGATCTCGGCGTTGGACAGGCCGCGGCCGACCGCGACGGCGACCTCGCGTTCGCGGTCGTTGAGGGCGTCGATGCGCACGCGCGCGTGCATGCGCCGGGTGTCGGCGCCGGAGCCCGCGGCGTGCTCCATCAACTGCCGTGTGACGGTGGGCGACAGCACGGGGTCGCCGACCGCGACCCGGCGCACGGCATCGACGATCTCGGCGGGCGGGGTGTCCTTCAGGACGAACCCGGCGGCGCCCGCACGCAGGGCGCGCAGCACCTGTTCGTCGGCGTGGAAGGTGGTGAGGACCACGACCTGCGGGGCGTCCTTGCGGTCCCGCAGCCGCTCGGTGGCCGTGAGGCCGTCCACCGACGGCATCCGGATGTCCATGAGGACCACGTCGGGACGGGTGCGGTCGACGAGTTCCTCGACCTCGGCGCCGTCGGCGGCCTCGCCGACGATCTCGATGTCGTCGGCGCCGCCCATCATCAGGGACAGCCCGGCCCGCACCAGGGGGTCGTCGTCGACGAGGAGCAGTCTGATCGCAGTCATGGGCCTTACGTAATCACGGCGGGCGGGGCCGCCGCGCCCGGGTCGCCTCATCCCCAGGGCAGCCAGGCCCGCACCCGGAACCCGCCGTCCGATTCCGGCCCGTGCTCGAGCCGGCCGCCGGTCAGGGTGGCCCGTTCCGTCAGCCCGATCAGGCCCTGCCCGGAGCCAGGCACGGCGGGCACCTCCCCCTCCGGGGCGGGGTTGCGCACGTCCACGACGAGCCCCTCGCCCGGGGTGCCCGTGACGGAGACGGTGACCTCCGTGCCGGGAGCGTGTTTGCGGGCGTTGGTCAGGGCCTCCTGAGCGATGCGGTAAGCGGTGCGGCCGACGGAGGACGGGACGGCGGCGGGGTCGGTGACGCGGCTTGCGAGGGTGACCTTCATGCCGGCCTCGCGGCACTCGGTGACCAGCGCGTCCAGCGCGGCGAGCGTCGGCTGCGGACGGCCCGCGTCGTCGGGCTCGCCCGCGCGCAGGACACCGATGATCTCCCGCAGGTCCTGGAGTGCCTCGTGCGCACTCTCACGGATGACACCGGCCGCCCGCGCGACCTCCTCCCGAGGTGCGTCGGGCCGGAACTCCAGAGCGCCCGCGTGCACGCTCAGCAGCGTCAGCCGGTGCGCGAGGACGTCGTGCATCTCGCGGGCGATGGCCTCGCGGGCGAGCCGCTGCGCCTGCTCGGCGCGCAGCTGCGCCTCCGTCTCGGCCCGCCGGGCGCGGTCGCGCAGGCTCACCATGAGCTGGCGCTTGGACCGTACGAACATGCCCCAGCCGATGACGGCGAGACTGAACAGCTCCGCGAACGCGACCGCCCCCGCGTACGGCAGGTCCGGGTCCGGGCGCAGCCAGAAGAACAACGGGATCAGCGCGACGGAGATGCCACCGATCCAGGCGACGTACCGGAAGGGCCGGTGCACGGCGAGGGTGAAGATCGCGATCATGCCGGCGCCGCCCGCCGTGTTCGACAGCAGGCCGACGGGGATCATCGCGACGGCGAGCCCGAGCGGCCAGCGGCGGCGCGCCCACACCGCGGCGCAGGCCAGCGCACCGAGCAACTGGTCGACGACGGCGAGGGCGTGCGGGGTGTGCGTGTCGCTGTTCAGGGTGTCGGCGGCCGCCAGACCGATGGCCACGGCGAGCAGGAAGCAGGTGAAATCGACGACCCAGTCCCGCACGGTGCGCCGGGGCCGCCCGGACCGCCCGGCGTCGGGGTCGATCTCGTGCAGTACGGCCGACGGGAACAGCCATCTGCGGCCGATGACCCTTGCGGCCGGTGTCGGCTTGTCATCCCTCACGGTCGCCAAATCTACGCAGTGAGGCGTGCCGCCACCCCTCCATGCGGAGGATCCCCGACCAAAGTCGCACCACTGGAGACTTTCGGCGCGCGCCGCCGCCGGACGGTGGACTTCCGGCGGGGACGACTCGCCCCGCGGCCGATGTCTGTGGGGGGTCCGCGGGGCGAGGGTCGGAGCATGAAGCAGCTGCTGGAGCTACTCGGATTCATCGCCCTGGTGCAGGGCGTGCTGGGCCTGGTGCACGAGTTCACCGACTGGCATGTGGGCCTCGTGCAACGGCTCGGCCTCCTCGACGGCTACGGGGTCTACACGAGCGTCGCGCTGCTGGTGCTGGCGTTCGCGCTGTTCGCCGCCGCGGAGAGCCGGAAGTCCGGATGAGCGCCGACCGGACTTCCGGCTGGTCGCACTGTTCCCTCGGAGTGACTGAGCGGGGGAAGTCGCTCAGCAGCCGAAGTCGATCAGGTCGAACGTGGCGTAGTGGTCCGAGGTGTAGTAGTCCTCCTGGGACTGCTCGCCGGTCACGATGCGGCGAGCTCCGCGCGTGGACGAACCGGGCGTGATGACCGTGTACTCGTGGTAGTACCCGGACGACTGGCTGGGCAGGACGCCTTCACGGTTCGAGAAGACGGTGCCGTCCTGCGAGTACGGGTAGGGCCCGCCCTGCGCGATCAGGTCGAGGGTGTCGTGGGCCTGGGAGGGCAGGGAGTTGTAGCAGATGCTGCCGACGGAGTCGGCGGCGGCGTCCGCAGTGGTGGCGGTGACGGCGCCGCCCACGAGGAGGGCGGACAGAAGAACGGCTGCGGCACCGATGCGAGTGGTGCGTGTGGGGGATGTCATGCCGTCATGATGACGCGCGTAGACAGTGGCATGTCAATGTCAAGTCCGGAGAATTTCCCGTCAAGTCCGATGAGTTTTCCGCACGTTAACTTGCAGCCCTTCGTCCCCACGCGGTCCCCACAAGCACCAGCGCGCCACCCGCCAGTCCGACCACCCCGAGCCGTTCCCCGCCGAGCGCGATGCCGGCCCCGGCGGCCCACAGGGGTTCGGTGCCGAGCAGCAGGCTGACGCGCGAGGGGGACGTCCGGCGCACGGCCCACATCTGCACGAAGAACGCGAACAACGTGCAGCACACGGACAGGAAGAGCAGCCCGGCCCACTCCCGCGCCCCGAAGCCGGCCGCCGCGCCCCACGGCGTGGTGTCGGCGCCCGCGGACAGGACCGCGAACACCACGACGGCGGCGCCCAGTTGGACCGTGGTGAGCGACAGCGCGTCGGCGCCCCGGACGGCCCTGATGCGGGACATGGCGAGGACGTGCACGGTACGGGCGAGGGCGGCGAACAGCATCAGCAGGTCGCCGAGGGAGGGGCGGGTGAAGCCGCCGCCCTGGGTGAGCAGCACGACGCCGAGCACGGAGAGACCGGCCGCAGTAAGGAATGCCCGCGGGGGCCGGACGCGCGTGACGGCGGCCTCGGCGAGCGGGGTGAAGATCATCGTGAGGCTGATGACGAGGCCGGCGTTGGTCGCCGAGGTGTGGACGACGCCGTACGTCTCCAGCAGGAAGATCCCGCCGAGGATCAGCCCGAGCAGAGCGGCGCCGCGCCACTGGGCGGCGGTGAGGGCACGCAGGGAGCGCCGTGCGACGACGGCGAGCACGGGCAGGACGACGGCGAAACGCAGCACCAGGACGGCGAGCACCGTCCGCGCGGTGGTGATGTCCTTGGCGGCGAGGTAGCTCGAGCCCCACACGACCGCGACGAGAAGCACGGGCAGGTCGGTGAGCCAGGCCCGGCGGGGGGCGAACGGGCGTGGTACGGCGATCGACGACATGGGGGCGGCTCTCCCGGTCTCCGGCGGGTGTGCGGAGACCTCGGCGGCTCCCACGGGGAGCGATCACCGTACCGGCGCGGGTGATCTTCGGCTAGGCGTTTTCCGGGAGCTCGTACGAGCCGTAGTCGGGTCGTCCGGCCACGTCGTACGACTGGATGGAGACCCCGGCAGGGGTGGTGCGGCCGCCCGTGTGGCGGAACTTGGTCGGTACGGCGCCCTCCCTGAAGAGACGGAGGCCCGTGCCGAGCACCACCGGGAACGTCACCAGGTGGAGGGTGTCGACGAGGCCGAGGTCCAGCAGGGACTGGACGAGGGCGCCACTGCCGTGCACCTGGAGCTCGCCCTCGGTGCGCTCCTTGAGGGCGGTGACCTCCTTGGCGAGGTCGCCGCTGATCACCGTCGTGCCGGACCAGGCGGGGTCGCTGAGGGTGGACGACGGGACGTACTTCGGCAGCGCGTTCAGCTGGGAGGCGATGCGGTTGGCGGGGTCGGTCACCTTCGGCCAGTACGAGGCGAAGATGTCGTACGTGCGGCGGCCGAGGAGGAACGCGGCGGGGCGCTCGAAGACCTCGCCGACGAACCGGCCGAAGTCGTCGTCGCCGTAGACGAAACTCCAGCCGCCGTGCTCGAAGCCGCCCCGGGTGTCCTCCTGGGGGCCGCCGGGTGCCTGGTAGACGCCGTCGAGGGTGACGAAGATCGTGGAGACGAGCTTGCCCATGGCGGGTGCCTGCTTCCTGGTGTGGGGTCTGTTGTCATCACCTCAGACCCCACCGGCGCCCGCAACTCATCGGTCGGTCGTACGGCGCTCCGGCCTACCCGGCGTGCGTCGAGAACAGACCGCCCGTCGGGCCCTGCTTGTCGCCGCCCTGGGCCTTCTTCAGGGCATTCGCCAGGCTCTCGATGGTGAGGGACTGCAGGATCACCCGGCCGTTGCCCTCCAGGGTGGCCAGGGACAGGCCCTCGCCGCCGAAGACGGCGTTCATCATGCCCTGGCGGTTGAGCCCGCCGATGCGCTGGACGCCGTACTGGATGCCCTCCTCGAAGGCGACGACGCAGCCCGTGTCGACCTCGATGCGGCCGCCGAAGTCGGCGGGGTTCAGGTCGATGAAGTTGCCGGCGCCCGCGATGATCACCGTGCCGTGCCCGGTGAACTTCTCCAGGATGAAGCCCTCGCCGCCGCTCATGCCGGTGCGGCCGCCCTGGAAGGCGATGCCGAAGTCGACGGTGGACTCGGCGGCGACGAAGGCGTCCTTCTCGGCGAACCACGCGCGCGTGCCGTCGAGTTCCAGGGCGCGCATCTCGCCCGGGAGCACGCCCGCGAAGCCGACGGTGCCCTCGCCGCCCTGCGCGCTGAAGTACTGGAACGCCATCGACTCGCCCGCGAGCATGCGCTGGCCGACCTGCATGGCCGTGCCCATGGCCTGGCGCAGCATGCCGCCCATGCCGCCGCCTGAGCCGCCTTGGGACTGCCCGCCGCCGTTCGACGGACCGGACAGGCGGGTCTCCATGGTCACGTTCGTGGTCTTGAACAGGAACTTTCCGGCTTCGCAGTACACGGTCTGGCCGGGGTGCAGGTTGACGACCGCCATCTGCATGGCGTTGCCGACGATCTCTTGCTGAAGTGTCACGTGGGCAGAACGTCGGAGGTGGAGGAAAGAGTTCCGGCCACTCGATCCGGTCACTCGATCTCGGTGTCCGTTCGCCGCCAGCACCCTGGTGCGGGCGGCGCTGGGATGGACCCATGACAACGACTTACGGAACCCTGAACGGCAAGGCGGCTCTGGTGACCGGCGGCAGCCGCGGCATCGGCGCGGCGACCGCACTTCGGCTCGCCCGGGACGGCGCGGACGTGGCCGTCACCTACGTGAACGGCAAGGAGGCGGCCGAAGACGTCGTACGGCGGATCGAAGCGCTGGGGCGCCGGGCGGTGGCCCTGCGTGCGGACTCCGGGGACGCGGAGGAGGCTGCGAGGGCGGCGGAACATACCGCTCAGGCGCTGGGCCGGCTCGACGTGCTGGTGAACAACGCCGGGGTGGGCGTGCTGGGTCCACTGGAGGGCCTGACCCTCGCCGACGTCGACCGCGTGCTGGCGGTGAACGTGCGCGGGGTGTTTCTGACCTCGCAGGCGGCGGCCGCACGGATGCCGTCCGGCGGGCGGATCATCACGATCGGTACGTGCATGACCCAGCGTGTGCCGGGGCCGGGCGGAACGCTGTACGCGACCAGCAAGGCCGCGCTGATCGGCCTGACAAAGGCACTGGCCCGGGAGTTGGGCGGGCGCGGGATCACGGCGAACATCGTGCATCCGGGTCCGGTCGACACGGACATGAATCCGGCGGACGGACCGTCCGCCGCCGACCAGGCGGCGATGACGGCGATGGGGCGTTTCGGGGCGGCCCACGAGGTGGCCTCGACGGTCGCGTATCTGGCGGCGGCGGATTACGTCACCGGAGCGGAGTTCGCGGTGGACGGTGGCTTCGCGGCGTGACGGTCAGGTGAATGTCTCTCTCGCCCGGTGCAGGTAGCTGAAGTCGTGGCCCTCGCGGGCCCTGGCAAGGGGGCGTATCTCGCGGGTGGCCACGTTCAGTGCGATGCCGCCCACGGCCGACAGGGCCCAGCCCAGACCGGGCTGCGCCACTTCACCGGCCCCGGCGGCCAGACCCACGGTCACCATCACCGACCGTTCCACCCAGGCCATACGGCTGCTCTTCGCCGCCTTGCGGTAGTCATCGACGGACTGCTCGATCTCGCGGCGCAGCTGGGCCAGGACGTCGGCCGGGTGCTCGTAGTCGCGGCGGAGGTTGCCGAGCAGTCGGTGCAGGGCGCGCATCAGCCGGTCGCGTTCGTCGCTGTGGCTTTCGCGGAAGGCGAGGACGTTGGCGGTCTCCGTGCCCGGAGCGGGAACGGGCAGGAGACGGCCGAGTTCCACCTCCCAGGCGGCCACGGACAGCTCGGGCGCGCTCAAGGACAGGCGGTAGGCGTCCGCACGATCGGTGTACGGGGTGTACGAGACGTCGGCGTGCCGGGCCAGTTCACGCGCCATGGCGCCTACGACGATTTCCTGGACCCGGTTCGGCACACCCACCGTCCAACGACGCTCGTCGCGCGATGTGGCCAGACCGAGCCGCTGCAGCTCCCAGGGCAGCCAACTGCTCATCTTCGACTCGTAGAGAAAGGATTGCGGTGGAAACGACAAGCGAGGCCGGTCCGGACTGGCCGCCAGACGCCGCAGCTCGCGTCTCAGCGCCAGGGAGGCCGCACACCGCTGTTCCTCGGCATCCAGCCAAGGGAGGATGTCGTCGGGATCCCTGAGGATGTCCATGTACTGCCCGGTCAGCCCCAACGGCGTGTAGAGGCCACGATCCTTCAGGTCCTTCAACTCCCGAGGCACGGCGGCCTCGTAGACCTGCGGATCCGCGGGTACGACCGAACCGATGCCGTCCCAGTACAGCAGCGCCTGATGCAGCACCTCCGTCGGTGGCTTCACCAACGGGTAGTAGAGCAGAACCGCCAACACGCCTCCCCGTGAACACCCCGTTCGCCATGGGGTGTTCACGGTAGCGCAGGTCAGCCGCCCAGCTCCTGGTGGCGGGCGGAGAGACGGTTCGCCCCCTCCTCCGTCAGTGAGCCGTGCAGCCGCAGGCGCGAGATGCCCCCGTCGGGGTAGATGTCCACGCGCGCGTGCGTGCCGACTGCCGGGGCCGGCAGGACGAAGCGGTGGTTGGTGTCGGGCTGCAGACGGGTGCGCGGGAGGATCTCGCGCCAGTCACCGTCCTCGCCGTCCTTCACCGACACCGACGCCCAGCCCGCGCTGTTGCCCTTCAGATACGCCGTGTCGATCTCGATCGCGCGGATCTGGGACTGGGCCGCCAGGCGGTAGCGGATCCAGTCGTTGCCCTGGTCGCGCCGGCGGCGGGTCTCCCAGCCGTCGTCCATCTTGCGGGAGCGGCCCGGCTGGATGGTGTTCGTGGCCGGGGAGTAGAAGAGGTTGGAGGCGTCCTCGGCCTGGCCGCCGTTCTCCAGGGCGACGACGTCGAAGGTGCCCAGGGTCGCCAGCCACTCGGGGTCCGGGACGACCTCGCCGTACACGCGCAGGCGCGCGATGCCGCCGTCGGGGTGCTGGTTGACGCGCAGGTGGGTGAAACGCTGTTCGGCCGAGACGGCGAAGCCGTTGGCCGCGTGGCCGCCGACCGGGGTGCGCGGGACGAGGGTCGTCCACTTCACGTCGTCGCCCAGGAGCTCCTCCGGGGACGGGGAACCGGGTACCGAGGTGCCCTCGACCGACACCGCCTGCGGGTAGTTGCCGCGGAAGTGGGCCGTGTCGACCACGATCCCCCGTACGACACCCGGCGCTCCCAGCCGGACCAGCGCCCAGTCGTGGTCCTCGGCCGTCGGCCACGGGTGGTCGGCGGAGGCTCCACGGCGGCGGCGCGTCTCCCAGCCGTCCATGATCTTGCCCTTGTGCCCGAAGTGCTCGGGGTCGAACTCGGCCTGCTCGGGCACCAGCAGGTTCTCGCGCTGGGCGAAGAACTCGTCGTTGGCGGCGATCACTCCGGCGCCGAGGCGCCGGTCGGCGAGGTTGGCGTACTGGGTGAAGGGGAAGTCGGCGGTGCGGTAGTCGGCGTACGGGTCACCGCCTCCGTACGGGTTCGCGTCGCCGGTGAAACTGGCCAAACGGGATGGATGCTGCGCCGTCACGGTGATCAGATCGTCCTTTCGGGGTCGGCCGCTGCGGGTGCGGGAGGTTCGGTCAGTGGTCGCGGGTGAGCAGCTGCCCCTTCGGCTCGGTGAACTCGCCGTCCGCGACGACGCGCTCGCCGCGCAGCCAGGTCGACTTCACGACGCCGTACAGGGTCTTGCCCGCGTACGCCGTCACGCGGTTGCGGTGCTGGAGGGCCGCCGGGTCCACGGTGAACGTCTCGTCGGGTGCGAGGACCGCGAAATCGGCGTCGCGGCCCGCTTTGATGGCGCCCTTGCGTGCGTCCAGGCCCACCAGTTCCGCCGTGCGCGAGGACATCCAGCGGACCACGTCCTCCAGGCCGTGCCCGCGTCTGCGCGCCTCGGTCCACACCGCGGCCAGGCTCAGCTGGAGTCCGGAGATGCCGCCCCAGGCGGTCGCGAAGTCGTCCGTCTTGAGGTCGGCCGTGGACGGGGAGTGGTCGGTGACCACGCAGTCGATGGTGCCCTCCGCCAGCGCCTGCCACAGCCGGTCCTGGTTGGCGGCCTCGCGGATGGGCGGGCAGCACTTGAACTCGCTTGCGCCGTCCGGTACTTCCTCGGCGGTGAGGGTGAGGTAGTGGGGGCAGGTCTCGACCGTGATGCGCACGCCCTCGGCCTTCGCCTCGGCGATCAGCGGGAGCGCGTCGCTCGACGACAGGTGCAGTACGTGCACGCGCGCGCCCAGGCGTTTCGCCTGGGCGATGAGCTGGGCGATCGCCGTGTCCTCGGCGTCGCGCGGGCGGGAGGCCAGGAAGTCGGCGTACTTGGGGCCGCCGTGCTGCGGGGCCGCGTCCAGGTGGTGCGGGTCCTCGGCGTGCACGATCAGCAGGCCGCCGAAGGAGGCGATCTCGGCCAGGGACTGGGCGAGCCGCTCCTGGTCGAGGTGCGGGAACTCGTCCACCCCGGACGGCGACAGGAACGCCTTGAAGCCGAAGACGCCGGCCTCGTGCAGCGGGCGCAGGTCCTTGACGTTGTCGGGCAGGGCGCCGCCCCAGAAGCCGACGTCGATGTGCGCCTTGTCGGCGGCGACGTCCTTCTTCGTACGGAGGTTGTCGACCGTCGTCGTCGGCGGGAGGGAGTTGAGCGGCATGTCGACGAGGGTGGTGATGCCGCCGGCCGCCGCCGCGCGGGTCGCGGTCCAAAAGCCTTCCCACTCGGTGCGGCCGGGGTCGTTGACATGCACGTGCGTGTCGACCAGGCCGGGCAGCAGGACGTCGTCGCCGAAGTCCTCGAACCGGACGCCCGAGGGTACGGCGGCGACGTACGGCAGTACGGCCGTGATCCTGCCGCCCGCGACCGTGACCGTGGCGGGACGCGTTCCCTCGGGTGTGATGACGCGCGTCGAGCGCAGCACCAGCTCTGTGTCGGACACCCGGACCCCTCTCAGCCGCCGCGATTTACTTCCACGTAACGGAATTCAACTTTCTGTTGAAGGAGTCTTCACTCCCGCTTCCGCGCCGTCAAGGGCACACTTCTCCACAGTGCACCCCCCGAGCCCACTCTGGACGTTTCCACAAAGCGGAATTAGAATTCCAGCAAGCAGAACGGAGCTACGCACAAGCGGGGAGTCAACCGACCGGCGGGTAGGCTTCTGCCCTTCCCGCCAGTCCCGAAAGGAACGCGCCGTGCCGACGTCCAGCGCCAGCACCACCGACGCCGCCAAATCCAACGGCGGCGGCGTCCAGTCCCTCGAGCGCGCCTTCGATCTGCTGGAACGGATGGCGGACGCGGGCGGCGAGGTCGGGCTGAGCGAGCTCTCCGCGAGCAGCGGACTGCCGCTGCCCACCATTCACCGACTGATGCGCACACTCGTGGCCTGCGGATACGTCCGCCAGCAGGCCAACCGCCGGTATGCACTCGGCCCGCGCCTGATCCGTCTCGGCGAGTCCGCCGCCCGGCTGCTCGGCACCTGGGCGCGCCCCTATCTGGCCCGCCTGGTCGAGGAGACCGGCGAGACGGCGAACATGGCGCTGCTCGACGGCGACGAGATCGTCTACGTCGCCCAGGTGCCGTCCAAGCACTCGATGCGGATGTTCACCGAGGTCGGCCGCCGGGTCCTCCCGCACTCCACGGGCGTCGGCAAGGCCCTGCTCGCGAACACCCCGGACGACGAGGTCCGCGCCCTGCTCTCCCGCACCGGCATGCCCGCCGCGACGGACAGGACGATCACCACGCCGGAGGGCTTCCTCGCCGCCCTGGAGGACGTGCGCCGGGACGGCTACGCGGTCGACGACAACGAGCAGGAGATGGGGGTGCGCTGCCTCGCCGTCTCCGTGCCCAACTCCCCCACCGCCGCCGCCATTTCGATCTCGGGACCCGCGGGCCGGGTCACGGAGGCGGCGACGGACAAGATCGTGCCGGTGCTGCAGCAGGTGGCGGCGGAGCTGTCGGAGGCACTGGTCAGCCAGAATCCGGCGTGAGGGCGCCGCGACGCCGGCGCGGCCCCCGGCGGGGGCCCTTGCAGCACGTCGTGTTCGACGGGTGGCCGGGGCCCGGCGATGAAGACATCCGCCCTCGGTCCGGCGGCAGCTGACACTTGATCAGCCAAGGGCAACCCCGCACCAGCCTGCAGCCGCCGCACACCTGATCCGGCACCCCGCGCAGCACTCAGCGCGGTGGTTCCCCGAACAGGTCCACTGCGTTGCGTACGTCCGACAACCCCCTGGCCAGCGCGCTCACGGAGCCGATCGCCCCGGCGATCAGCAGCAGGGACCGGCGCAGGCGGGGGATTTCGGGGGCGCCGTCGATCGTCATCGCGGCGAGGGCGGCGAGTTCGTCCTCGGCTATGCCACGGTCGGGGAACTCGGCGGGGTGCGCGGCGAGTTCGCGGCGCAGCCGGGACACCGCGGTCCGCAGTTCCGCCACTCTCGGGTCCTCGTCGCTGCCGGTCACTGGCCTCTGCCCCAAGCTCCGCAACACAGCTCTCCCCCTTGCACGCCCTCGTGCGCAGTCTCCTCGTGCACCCGCAAAAGCCCCGTGGCGCTGGTCGGGCGCCGGGGGACGCGGGTCAGTAAACGCCACCCGATACCCGGT
Organism: Streptomyces sp. NRRL S-646; assembly: GCF_000720765.1. GTDB lineage: Bacteria > Actinomycetota > Actinomycetes > Streptomycetales > Streptomycetaceae > Streptomyces. The sequence goes on along the minus strand of NZ_JODC01000010.1, from coordinate 620,411 downwards.
GCGCCACTGTGCGGACGGAAATTCAGCCCCCGGAAACCGGGCACTCGCCCTGGCGTCAGGTATGCAGGACCCATGACGGAGAACGAACAGCAGGTGGCCGGGCTGGTCCTCGCCGCCGGCGGCGGGCGGCGGCTCGGCGGACGCCCCAAGGCGCTGCTTCAGCACCATGGACGGCCGCTGGTCGAGCACGCCGTCGGCGTGCTGCTCGCGGCCGGCTGCACCCGCGTCCACGTGGTCCTGGGGGCGCGGGCCGAGGCCGTACGGGAGCAGGCGGAACTGGAGGGGTGCGTGCTCGTGGAGAACCCGCAGTGGGAGCAGGGCATGGGGACCTCGCTGCGGGCCGGGCTGGACTCGCTCGCCGGGACGGGGGCCCGGGCCGCCCTCGTCTCGCTCGTCGACCAGCCGGGGATCGGACCCGAGGCAGCAGGGCGGGTACTGGCCGCGTACCGGGACGAGACGTCCCTCGCCTCGGCCGCCTACGACGGCGTACGCGGCCATCCCGTCCTCTTCGGCAGCGCCCACTGGGCACAGATCGCCGAGACCGCGACCGGGGAGCGCGGGGCCCGCGCCTATCTGAAGGCGCACGAGCCGGCGATCACGCTCATCGAGTGCGGGGACGTGGCACAGCCGTACGACATCGACACGGAAGCCGATCTGGTCCACCTTGAGTGAACCTTGAGTGAGCAGGGTGGCACTGAGCGCCACCTTCCCTCGACCCGGAGAATCTCGACATCAACAAACCATTGAACTTCCACAATGAGGAAACTAGTATCCACTGTTCAGAAGCGCCCTACCGCTCCAGGGGCGCCGCTCGCCGTACCCGGTTCGACTGGCACCCGGTGCCACCGCTGAAGGAAGTGACAGCTCATGTCCGCACCAGCGCCGTCCCCGCTGGCCATCGTCGACGCCGAGCCGCTGCCGCGGCAGGAGGAGGTCCTCACGGAGGCGGCCCTGGCCTTCGTGGCCGAGCTGCACCGGCGGTTCACGCCCCGGCGTGACGAACTCCTCGCCCGCCGCGCGGAGCGCCGCGCCGAGATCGCCCGCACCTCCGCGCTCGACTTCCTCCCGGAGACGGCCGCCATCCGCGCGGACGACTCCTGGAAGGTGGCCCCCTCCCCCGCCGCCCTGAACGACCGCCGGGTGGAGATCACCGGCCCCACCGACCGCAAGATGACCATCAACGCCCTCAACTCGGGCGCCAGGGTCTGGCTCGCGGACTTCGAGGACGCCTCCGCGCCGACCTGGGAGAACGTGGTCCTCGGTCAGGTCAACCTGGCCGACGCGTACACCCGCAACATCGACTTCACCGACCCGGCGAGCGGCAAGTCGTACGCCCTGCGCCCGAACGAGGAGCTGGCGACGGTCGTCATGCGCCCGCGCGGCTGGCATCTGAACGAGCGCCACCTCGTCGACGCCGACGGCAAGCAGGTCCCGGGCGCCTTCGTCGACTTCGGCCTGTACTTCTTCCACAACGCCCAGCGGCTGCTCGACCTCGGCAAGGGCCCCTACTTCTACCTCCCGAAGACGGAGTCCCACCTCGAAGCCCGCCTGTGGAACGAGGTGTTCGTCTTCGCGCAGGACTACGTCGGCATCCCCCAGGGCACCATCCGCGCCACCGTTCTGATCGAGACGATCACGGCCGCGTACGAGATGGAGGAGATCCTCTACGAACTCCGCGACCACGCCTCGGGGTTGAACGCGGGCCGCTGGGACTACCTGTTCTCGATCGTCAAGAACTTCCGTGACGGCGGAGCCAAGTTCGTCCTGCCGGACCGCAACGCGGTGACGATGACGGCGCCGTTCATGCGGGCGTACACCGAACTCCTCGTCCGCACCTGCCACAAGCGCGGGGCGCACGCGATCGGCGGCATGGCGGCCTTCATCCCGTCCCGCCGGGACGCCGAGGTCAACAAGGTCGCGTTCGAGAAGGTCCGCGCCGACAAGGACCGCGAGGCGGGCGACGGCTTCGACGGCTCCTGGGTCGCGCACCCGGACCTGGTCCCGATCGCCATGGAGTCCTTCGACAGGGTGCTCGGCGACAAGCCCAACCAGAAGGACCGTCTGCGCGAGGACGTCCACGTCGAGGCCGCCGACCTGATCGCCGTCGACTCGCTGGACGCCAGGCCGACGTACAACGGCCTGGTCAACGCCGTACAGGTCGGCATCCGTTACATCGAGGCCTGGCTGCGCGGTCTCGGCGCGGTCGCCATCTTCAACCTCATGGAGGACGCGGCGACCGCCGAGATCTCCCGCTCGCAGATCTGGCAGTGGATCAACGCGGGCGTCGAGTTCGAGAACGGCGAGAAGGCCACCCCGGAGCTGGCCCGCAAGGTCGCCGCCGAGGAGCTCTCCAACATCCGCCAGGAGATCGGCGAGGAGGCCTTCGCGGCCGGTCACTGGCAGCAGGCCCACGACCTGCTGCTGCAGGTCTCCCTGGACGACAACTACGCGGACTTCCTCACGCTGCCCGCGTACGAGCAGCTCAAGGGCTGACCTACTCCTGAGACGCCTTGTCCGAGTGGCCCAGGGACCTTCCCGGGGCCACTCGGTCGCGTACGGCCTGCTTCACGGCCGTCGGCTCCGGGAAGCCCTGTTCGCGGCGGTCCCAGACCACCTCGTCGTTGACCCGCACCACGAAGACACCGCCGGTTCCGGGCTTGAGCGACAGCTCGGTCAGCTCCGCCTCGAAGGTGGTGAGCAGCTCCTGTGCCAGCCAGGCCGCGCGGGGCAGCCAGCGGCACTGGGTGCAGTACTCGATCTGTACTACCTGTCCCACGCGGTTCATCCGAGGTGCACCGACCAATCCTGTTCCGCCGCCGGTTTGCCGTGCAGGTCGGGGACCCGCTTCAGCCACTTCGGGCGGCCTTCCTGTGTGCGCGCCGTCCGCAGGGCCTCCTCGGCGGCGAGTTCCTCCCGGGTGGGGAAGTCGGTGGGGAGCCAGGCCGCGGAGGCCTCCACGCGCGCGTGGAGGTAGTCCACGTACGCGGCCCGGATGTCGTCCGGGGTCGCGAAGCCCTCCTCCCCGGCCAGCCAGGCGTCGGGGACCTCCGCGGCGATGTCCCGCAGCAGCTCCCGCGTGACCTTCGGCGCCAGCTCCGCGTCGGCCGCCCGCACGTCGGGGGCGTAGTGGCCGAGGGCGTGATGCCGGAAGTCGTACGCCTTGGTGGGGTCCGAGCTGTCCCAGCGGTGGTGGAAGACGAGGGCCGCCCCGTGGTCGATCAGCCACAGGCGCGGGGGCGCGATCCCGAGCGTCGGCCAGACCATCAGGTTCGAGCTGTGGACCGTGCGGTCCACGTTCACGGTCAGCGCGTCGAGCCAGACGATCCGGCCCGCCTCCAGGGCATCGACCGGGAACGACTTCGCGACCTCCGGGGTGAAGTCCCTCGCGCCCGGCAGGTAGTCCATGCCGAGGTTGATGCCCGCGCTGGCGCTGTGGAGCTCCCGCACCTCCTGGTGGGGCTCGCCGTCGGCGATCGCCGGGTCGAAGTGCACAAGGACCAGCTCGGGGAAGCGCAGCCCGAGCGCGCGGGCCAGCTCGCCCACGATCACCTCGGCGACCAGCGCCTTGCGGCCCTGCGCGGACCCGGTGAACTTCACCACGTACGTCCCCAGGTCATCGGCCTCGACGACTCCGGGTACGGAGCCGCCGGACCGCAACGGGGTCACGTATCGAACAGCAGTCACATCGCGCAGCACACCCGCCAGGGTATGTAGGTCGGCCCTCACCCGGCCAGCGGATTCGGCAGCGGCAGGTAGCGGGCGTCCGCGCCGTCCGCGCCCGTCCAGCGCAGCAGCAGGTTCGTCTTGCCGGGGAGAGTCGGTGCGGTGAGCAGGGCGGCGGTCTCGGGGAGGTCGTGGCGGGCGAGTGCGCGGCGTGCGGCGGGCCAGGGGTCGAGGCCGGGGTGGCGTTCGGCCAGGGCGGCGGCGACCTCCGCGAGGTGGTTGACGACCAGGCAGTAGACCAGCCGTTCCCAGCCGGCCGCGCGCGAGACGTCCGGCAGCAGCTTCACGCCCTCGGCGTCCCGGAACAGCGCCTGTACCGGGGTGCCGTCCGTGTCGACGGCGACCAGCGTGTTCTGCAGGTGGGCTTCGAGTACGACGCCGTGGTCGGCGAAGGCGGCCAGGGCCGGAGGCACGACGACCCTCAGGTACGCCTCCCACCAGGCCTCCGGGTCGGAGGTCCCGTCGAGCGGGCTGCCCGCGAAGCCCTCCACCAGGCCCGCGGCGAGCAGCGGGGTCGCGCCGGGCAGCAGATGGGGGCGCAGTCCGTCGCGGACCAGGACGGCGAGTTCCTCGAAGGCGAAGTCGGCGGTGCGGTAGCCGCGGTCGCCGAGCCAGGCCGCCGGGCCGTCCGTTGCGGCGAGGGCGGCGGCCGCCGCCGCGTCCGTCCGGCGGAGCTTCAGCAGGTCGTGGCGCCACAGCCGCCGGATGTCGTTGGTGATGCGGACGTCGAGGCTGAACTTCAGGAAGAGGTCACGCCCGGGGACGTGGAGGGTGCGGATCGCGGCCGTCGGCCAGGCCTCGAAGCCGGTCGTCCCCAGCCGGATCAGGCGGCCGTCGGCGAAGGCGGGCTCGAGGTCCAGGAGGTCGAGCTGCCAGGGGTGGGCGGGCAGCAGGCGGTAGCCGGGCGGGGCCTCGCCGAGGGCGTCCAGCGCCGCGGTGTCGCCCTCCTCGACGACCAGGTCCTCGCGCACGCCGAGCAGCACCAGCGGGAAGCGGGCGTGGGCCTCGGGGGCGTACGGCAGCCAGCCGGCGACCGGGCCGCCGCCGCGTGCCTTGGGGGCCGGGTGGTAGGGATGGCCCGTGATCAGGGACTGCTCGGAGCGCTGGTACGGGTCCTCGGGCGCCGTCGCCCCGGCTCGGGCGGCCAGCAGTGCGGCCACGGCGTCCCGGCTGTCGATCATCTCGGCGGGGAGTTCGTGGTTCGACAGGCCCGTGTGACGGCGCAGCTCCTCGGCGACGAGCTTGACGAGTTCGGTGTGCCCGATGTGGTGCCAGTGGCCGGCGGCGAAGACCTCGGGGTCGGCGGGCCGCCGCTCCCCGCGCACCCGCAGCAGGCGGCCGCTGCCGCGCAGACGGTAGGTGCGAAGTGCGCGGGTGTCCGAGCCGGACGGCCCGGACGCACCGCAGGCTCCCGTCTCGGAGCCGGACCGCGCGGCCGCACCATCGGCCCCCGCCTCGCAACCACACCGCCCAGACGCACCGCAGACCCCAGCCACGCAACCACATCGCCCGGACCCACCGCAGCCCCCCGCTTCGGAGCCGGACCGCCCAGACGCACCGCAGCCCCCCGCCTCGGAGCCGGATCGCGCGGGCGCACCATCGGCCCCCGCCTCGCAACCACACCGCCCAGACGCACCGCAGACCCCCGCCACGCAACCACATCGCCCGGACCCACCGCAGCCCCCCGCTTCGGAGCCGGACCGCCCAGACGCACCGCAGCCCCCCGCCTCGGAGCCGGATCGTGCGGGCGCACCGCAGGCCTCCGCCTCGGAGCCGGATCGCGCGGGCGCACCGTCAGCCCCGGCAGTCGCGCCGGACAGCCCGGACGGGCGGGGGGCACCAGGTTCCGTGACCGGCTCTGCGACCTCGCGCAGCAGACAGTTGAGGAGCGGTGCGGCCGCGTATGCGTCGGCACTGCGGGCGGGGTCGTCACAGGTGTGCGGGGGGATGAGATCCACGCGATCCACTCGTTCCCTGAGGTCCGTTCGGGCGGAGACGATCAGTATGTATGCCGTCACCTCCCGTCCGTGACGCCCTACTCGTACCCGAGGAGCCCGCCCGTGCACCGTCCCCACCCGGCGGAGGCCGACGTCGCCGACGAGCTGGCCGCCGTACGCCCCGCGCTTGAGTCACGGTACGCGGCCGAGCTGCCCGGTGCCCGGGCGGCCGTGCTGACCCGGCTGTGGCGGGCGCTCGCCCATGAGCCACTGCCGTGGATCACCGGCCGGGACCGGGACCGGGAGGGCCTGACCCTGCGCCTTCGCGACGGGCGCCGGCTGCACGGGCCGGCCGCGGATCCGTACGCCACCGCCGCCTACGTCACCGCCGTACATCTGGACAGCGTGGCGTACGACCATCCGGCGCAGCTGATGACCGACCTCGCCGTGCCGCACTGCGTGGACTTCGCGGCCGAACTCGGGCACAGCGTGGCATCGTTGGCGCTGTCGCGGGCCGATCAGGAGCGCCCCACGGACGAGTGGCCCGCGCAGGACTGGGAGTGGGAGCAGCGGGTGGTCGACGGGCATCCCTTCCATCCGGGCTGCCGTTCCCGGCCCGGCTTCTCGGTGGCCGAGCAGCTGGCCTACGGGCCGGAGCACCGGCCGCGGGTCGAGCTGGGGATGCTGCCGGTCCGGGTCGACGAGTGCCTGGTGACGGGGGTGTGGCCGGACGACATGCGGGACGGGGAACGGCTGTTGCTGCCGGTGCACCCGTGGCAGGCGGCGCATGTGCTGAAGCGGACCTGCGACGAGCGGCTCACCGCGCATCCGCTGATGTCCCTGCGCACGCTCGCGGTGCCCGGCGGTCCACATGTCAAGACGGCCCTGAGTGCCCGGCTGACGTCCTCGGTGCGGGACATCTCGCTCTACTCGATCGCGCTGTCGGCGACGTTGTCGGCGTTCGCGGAGTCACTGGCCGCGCGCTCCGACGGCCTCCTGCACGTCACACGCACCTGGGGTGCGGCCGCGGCCGAGTCCGCGGACCTCGCCGCCGTGGTGCGGGAGTCGCCGCAGACGTACGCCTCGACGGCCCGCGGCGAGCGGGTCGTGCCGGTGGCCGCGCTCGCCACCACCGCGCTGCCCGAATCCCCCGCCTGGCTCGCCGACTTCACCCGCCTCACCCTCACCGTCGGCCTGCGCCTGCTGGAGCTGGGTGTGGCTCTTGAGGCGCACGGCCAGAACCTCCTCGTCGTCCTCTCGGCGACGGGTGCCCCGCTGCGGCTGGTCTACCGCGACCTCGCCGACATCCGCGTCAGCCCGGCGCGGCTGGCCCGGCACGGCATCCCGGTCCCGGACCTGGCCGGACGGATCGTCACGGACGACGTGACGACGCTGCGGCGCAAGCTGTTCGGGTCGCTGGTGGCGGGCGCCCTCGCCGGTACGGCGGGTTCGGCGCCGGTGCTCGGAACGGCGCTGGAGACGGCCGTACGGGATCTGCCGCACACCCCCGACCTGCTCGCGCTGCTCGAAGAACCGCTGCCCGCGAAGGCTCTGACACTGATGCGGATGTCACCGGGGACGCCCGGCGACCAGTGGGCCGAGCTGCCCAATCCCCTGCGCCCGCAGGCCCGCTGACGCTCGTTTTGGAGCGCGGCACCTCTGATCAATAAGATCCGCCGATGATCAGAAGACAACGGCTGGCGGCAGGGGTGTGCGCCCTGCTCGCCGCCCTGGCGGCCGGGATTGCTTTCCCGGCCGCGGCGACCGCCGGCGAACCCACGGGCGAGGCCACCGCGAAGGTCGATCTCGTCCTCGACGTCAGTGGTTCCATGCGGACCCGGGACATCGACGGCGGGACCCGGATGGCCGCGGCGAAGCAGGCGTTCAACGAGGTCCTCGACGCGACGCCCGAGGAGGTCCAGCTCGGCATCCGCACGCTCGGCGCCAACTACCCGGGCAACGACCGGCAGACGGGCTGCAAGGACACCGCGCAGCTCTACCCGGTCAGCACGCTGGACCGGACCGAGGCGAAGACGGCGGTCGCGACGCTCTCGCCCACCGGCTGGACCCCGATCGGCCCGGCCCTCCTGAAGGCGGCCGGCGACCTGCAGGCCGGCGACGGCTCCAAGCGGATCGTGCTGATCACCGACGGCGAGGACACCTGCGCCCCCCTCGACCCGTGCGAGGTGGCCCGCGAGATCGCCGCCAAGGGCATCGGGATGACCATCGACACCCTCGGCCTGGTCCCGAACACCAAGCTGAACAAGCAGCTCAGCTGCATCGCCGAGGCGACCGGCGGCACCTACACCTCGGTCGAGCACACCGACGAACTCACCGACAAGGTCAACCAGTTGGTGGACCGGGCGGCCGACCCGGTGGTGACGCCGGTCGCCACCGAGGGCGCCGCGCAGTGCACGGACGCGCCGACCCTGAAGTCGGGCCTGTTCACCGACCGCGAGGAGTTCGGGCAGGAGCGCTGGTACCGCGTGGAGGTCATGGCGGGCCAGGAGCTGCGCGCCTCGGTGAGTGTGGCGGCCGACCGGGCCGTCGGTCCGGACTACGGGGCTCTGCTGCGGGCCGTCACCGTGCACGGCCGCGAGATCGTGCGCGGGGAGGCCGCGGGCAACGGGCGCACGGACGTCATCTCCACCGGCCTGCGCTATCCGAAGCCCGAACGGGACGACGACGACAGCGACAAGCCCGCCGCGGAGACCGTGTGCCTTCAGGTCACCAACTCCTTCTCGGCGGCCTCCGGTGTGAAGACCACGCCCGGTCTGCCGCTGGAGCTGACCGTGGACGTGGTCGACGGCCCGTCCCACTCGGGCGACGTGGCCTCCTTCGGCCTCGGCCGCGGTTGGTGGCTGCTCGGCGTACTGGTGCTGGTCGGTTTCCTGGCCGGTCTGATCTGGGGCTGGCTGTCGCGCTGGCGGGTCGCGGTCTGGAGGACCAACTGATGCGGATCACACATGTGTTGAGCGCGGCCCTGCTGACGCTGGGGCTGGCGGCCGCTCCCGCGGCGGCCGACTCCTCGCCCTCGCCCAGTGCCTCCGACGGCAGCTCGGCGCCGACCTCGGCGGGTACGTCCTTCCGTACGGCGACCGAGTTCGAGCAGGGGCAGCAGGCCACGGCGGTCGGCTCCACGGGCGACTACCTGTACTGGTCGTTCCCCGCGGACGCCGGTCAGCGCCCCACCGTCGAGGCGACGGTGAAGCTGCCGGCCACGCATGCCGCGCAGACCTGGCAGATCGACGTGTACGACGGACTGCGGCGCCGCCAGGCCTGCCAGTACGGGGCGCAGACCCGCACCGCGGCCCAGGGCACGGCCAGGGTCGACCTGGCCTGCACCCTGCGTACCGTGCGCGCCTGGTCGGAGCCGTGGGCCGATGACCCGCTGCCGGGGACGTACTACATACGGCTGACGGTGGTGAACCTGGCGCCGGCCGACCTCGGCCAGCCGATCCGCGCCTCGGTCCGGGTCGGCTCCAAGGACGTCGGCGGCTCGGCGGCGGTGGACGGCTCGCTGGCGAAGCCGCTGGTACCGGGGATCGCGGTGACCTCCAAGTCCGAGGCGGAAGACGGGGATTCGTCCAAGTCCGCCGTGCTGTCGAGCATCGAGCCCGAGGACGGCTGGGCATCCGGCTGGTGGTCGGACCGGTGGGTGTGGACCGCGATCGGCGGCATGCTGGCCGCGCTCGCCGGCGTCGGCGGGTATGCGCTGACGCGCGGTCCGGGACGGCCCTCTCGGGTGCCGCCGGGCGCCTGACACCCCAGCAGAAGGCCCGCCCCGAGCGGGCCTTCTGCCGTCTCAGACCTCGCGCAGCCCCTTCGCCAGGGTGCCGTCGCCGGTGACGGTGACCCGCCCCTGCCGCACCGCGTCGGCCAGGCTCAGCTCCCCGCGTGCGAGGGCCCCACCTGTCTCCGCGTCCAAGGCCAGCCGCGCGTCGGGTTCCCCGGGGGCGGGCCCGTCGCCGTACAACGGCCCGTCCTCGGCACCGACGTACAGATGGAAGTCCCCCTCCTCCAGCCGGACCTCGACGAGCCCCTCGCCCTCCAGCGAGCGCAGCAACGGCAGCGCGAACCAGTGGGCGCGCAGGGCGTCCGTGGGCCGCCGCTCCCCCAGCTCTTCCTGGCCCCACACGCTCAGCGCCTGCAGCACGGGCAGCAACTCCCGCCCCCGTGAGGTGAGTTCGTAGACGTATGCCGCGCCGGGCGGGGGCAGCCGGCGGCGAGTGCTGAGCCCGTCGCGTTCCATGTCCTTCAGCCGTGAGGCGAGTACGTCTGTGCTGACGCCCGGCAGATCCGCGTGCAGGTCCGTGTAGCGGCGCGGGCCCGCCAGGAGCTCGCGGACGATCAGCAGGGTCCAGCGGTCGCCGACGAGATCGAGGGCGCGGGCGGCGGAACAGTACTGGTCGTAGCTTCGGCGTCGTGACATGCGACGCAGTCTAGACATGTTGTTGGACTTTCCAAGCTCGAACTTGGTAAAACCAAGCAACACACGAAAGCGGAGGGGCGAGCGAGCATGGAGTTCCGGCAGTCGAACAAGCTCAGCGAGGTCTGTTACGAGATCCGCGGCCCGGTGATCGAGCACGCCAACGCACTGGAGGAGGCGGGCCACAGTGTGCTGCGCCTGAACACCGGCAACCCCGCGGTGTTCGGCTTCGAGGCGCCGGAGGAGATCCTCCAGGACATGATCCGGATGCTCCCGCAGGCGCACGGCTACACGGACTCCCGCGGCATCCTCTCCGCCCGCCGCGCGGTCGCCCAGCGCTACCAGACCCTGGGCCTGGCAGTCGACGTCGACGACGTCTTCCTCGGCAACGGCGTCTCCGAGCTGGTCTCGATGGCCGTACAGGCACTGGTCGAGGACGGCGACGAAATCCTCATCCCCGCCCCGGACTTCCCCCTCTGGACCGCGGTGACGACCCTCGCCGGCGGCAAGGCCGTCCACTACCTCTGCGACGAACAGGCCGACTGGTACCCGGACCTGGACGACATGGCCTCGAAGATCACCGACCGCACCAAGGCCGTCGTCATCATCAACCCGAACAATCCCACTGGCGCGGTCTACCCCAAGGAGATCATCGAGGGCATCCTCGACCTCGCCCGCCGCCACGGGCTGATGGTCTTCGCCGACGAGATCTACGACCAGATCCTCTACGACGACGCCGTGCACCACTCGGCCGCGGCGCTCGCCCCCGACCTGGTGGTCCTCACCTTCTGCGGCCTGTCGAAGACGTACCGGGTGGCCGGATTCCGCTCGGGCTGGCTGGTGGTGACCGGCCCGAAGCAGCACGCGCGCAACTACCTGGAGGGCCTGACGATGCTGGCCTCCATGCGGCTGTGCGCCAACGCGCCCGCCCAGTACGCCATCCAGGCCGCGCTCGGCGGCCGCCAGTCGATCCGCGAACTGACCACCTCCGGTGGGCGGTTGTACGAGCAGCGCAACGTGGCCTGGGAGAAGCTGAACGAGATCCCGGGCGTGTCCTGTGTGAAACCGAAGGGCGCGCTGTACGCGTTCCCGCGCATCGACCCCAAGGTGCACAGGATCCACGACGACGAGAAGTTCGTCCTGGACCTGCTGCTCCGGGAGAAGATCCAGGTGGTGCAGGGCACCGGCTTCAACTGGCCGACACCGGACCACTTCCGCATCTTGACGCTTCCCTACGCGGACGATCTGGAGGCGGCGATCGGGCGGATCGGACGGTTCCTGAGCGGATACCGGCAGTAGCGGGAATGCCGTGCCGAGGCCCTCTGTTGGTGGATTCCGTATCCGATCACCGAACAGGGGGCTTTGCATGTCGCACGACGTACAGGGAACGGTGTCCGAGGGATTCGAGGGCGTGCTCGAGGAGTTCGCAGCCTTCCTCGCCGGGGAGCGGCACGAGCCCGGCGCACAGCTGGTGGCGTACCACCACGGGCGGCGGGTGGTGGACCTGTGGGCCGGGGAGGGGATCGACGGGTCCTCGCTGACCAGCCTGTTCTCCATCACCAAGGGCGCGGCGCATCTGGTCGTCGCGCTGCTGGTGCAGGACGGCGTACTGGATCTGGACCGTGAAGTGGCCGCGTACTGGCCCGAGTTCGGGGTGGAGGGCAAGGAACGGCTGACGCTGCGCGAGCTGCTGGAGCACCGGGCCGGGCTGGTCGGCATCCCCGACGGCGGTTTCAGCACCGAGGAGTTGGCCGACGACCGGCTCATGGCGGCACGCCTCGCCGGGCAGAAGCCGCTGTGGGACCCGGAGAGCGGATACGGCTACCACGGGCTCGTCATCGGTGCGCTCACCGGCGAGGTGGTGCGCCGGGCCACCGGGAAGTCGATCCAGGAGCTGTACGAGGAGCGCGTCCGGGCGCCCTACGGCCTCGACTTCCACCTCGGCCAGCCCGAGGCGCTGGAGCCTCGGTGGCTGGAGGTGCAGCCGCTCCTTCCCACTCCCGAGGAGGCCGCCGCGCTGGCGGCCCGGGCGGCCGCCCCCGGGAGCATCCGGTACATCGCCTTCAACCTGAACGCCCCCGAGCCCACCGACCTGCTCTCCTTCGCGAACGACCGCCGGACGCGGGCCCTCGGCCCGGCCTCCTCGGGCGGTGTGGGCAACGCGCGCGGGGTGGCCGGGATGTACGCGGCCGCGATCAGCACGGTGGACGGCAGGGCGCCCCTGCTCACCCGCGAGACGGCGGCCCTGTTCGGCGGGCTGCGGACGCCCGGCCCCGACCTGGTGACCGGCGGCGACGACCACTTCGCGGTGGGCTTCGAGTACCTGGCCGGCCGCTATCCGCTCCTCGGCGAGGACTCCTTCGGACACAGCGGCGCCACGGGCTCGCTCGCCTTCGCCGACCCGGCGAGCGGGGTGGCCTACGCCTACACACGGCGCCGCTTCGCCTTCCCCTCGGGCGTCGGCGCGTCCCCCGAGAACGGCCGTCTGGCCGATGCCGTACTGCGGGCGGCCTCGGGCGTGTGACACGGTGCCGGTAGAGCCTGTGTCACATCCCCGGCCGGATGAGCGCGCGGCGTCATGGGCCCCCTCGCGAGGTTGTTCGAGCGTGGGGAGCGTGCGTGCCGGGCGTCGTGCGCCCGGCCGGGGATGTGACCAGGCTGCAAGGCCTGGACGGCCGTGTCCGGTGGAGCCGAGCGGGAAGGGTGCGGGCATGAGTGACGTGTTTCTCGTCCGGCACGGTGAGACCGAGTGGTCGCGGTCCGGGCGGCACACCGGCTGGACGGACGTGCCGCTGACCGAGCGCGGCCGCGCGGAGGCCCGGCAGCTGGTGCCGCTGATCCGCTCGCACCGGATCGGGGCCGCGTTCGCCAGTCCACTGCAGCGGGCACGGGAGACGGCGGAGCTGATCGGCCTGCGGGACGTGCGGCTCGACCCGGATCTGCGGGAGTGGGACTACGGCGGCTACGAGGGGATCACGACCGTCGAGATCCAGCGCACCCGGCCGGACTGGTTCCTGTTCCGGGACGGGGTGGAGCCCGGGCCGCCGGACCACCCCGGGGAGACCCCCGAGCAGGTCGGCGAGCGCGCGGACCGCATGCTGGCCAAGGTGGACGCGGCCCTCGCCAACACGGAGGGCTGTGTGGTCCTCGTGGCGCACGGTCATTTTCTACGGGTGCTCACGGCCCGTCGGCTTGGGCTGCCGCCCTCGGGCGGGGCCCTGTTCCAGCTGGCCACGGGGACCGTGTGCCGGCTGGGGACGGAGCACGGGCGGCCGGTGATCGCCGGCTGGAACGTGCGGCCCGGGGCGTGAGCGCCGGTCACCGGCCGCACCGGCGTTGTCAGACCCTCGTCGTAGCCTCGGAGGAGGTGGGAGAGGGGGCCCGGCGACGGGAAGGAGCATGCCGTGACACGACCGCCGACCGCCGCTCAGCGGCGTGTGATCGATGCCGCCGATCCGGTGACCGGGCGGCTGCGGGGTACGGAGGCGCAGCTGGCGGCACTGGTGAAGTGGGGGTTCGCCTTCCGGCATCCGCGGCCCCCGCACGACCACTTTCTGACGCCCGCCGGGCATCGGATACGGGAGACCGAGGAGCCGGGGACACCTGAGCCGGGCCCCGAGCCCAAGCCCGCCGCCACCGGTGTGTTCGCCGCGCGCGTCGGCGGCGAGGAGGAGCCGCCGCAGGCCGGTCCCGCCCGCGAGCGCGAGGTACGCAGCGCCTGGGAGGGGTTGCTGGAGTTGCGTCGCATGACGAATCCGGACGGGGCCATGGACCGGCCGTGCGGCTGGGAGCGTACGCATCTGGTGCAGGCCGCCGCGCTCGCCCTGGAGGCGGCCGGTCGCCGTCCCGCTGGTGCGGACATGGTCGGGTACCGGGTGCGCGCCACCCCGCAGCCGGAGGCCGTCGCCGTGCACGAGCCGGATCCGGGGGCGCTGCGGGAGTGCGCGGCCACGCTGGAGGCGGCGGGATGGCAGGTCGGCGAGCACAACGACCCCCGTTCCAGGGCGCGTTATGTGCTGGCGTCGCCCCGCCGCGCATAGCCGGGCATGCCAAGATCGGTCGGTCACATCGTCCATCAGTGCGAGCTGTACTGCGAGCTGTTCAAGGAGAGAAAGCAAGTGACCGAACCGTTTTCCGTCCCGGTGACCGTGCGCGGGTACGAGACCGATGTACTGGGGCACCTCAACCAGGCCGTGTACCTGAACTACGCGGAGCACGCCCGCTGGTCGTTACTGCATGCGGCCGGTGTGACCCAGGCGAAGCTGGTGGCCAAGGGTGTGGGCCCGGCGGCCCTGGAGACCACCCTGCGCTTCAGGCGTGAGCTGGTCGCAGGCGACGAGGTCGAGGTGACCTGCGCCTTCGAGTGGGGCGGCGGCAAGACCTTCCACATCGAGCAGACGATACGGAAGGCCGACGGCACGGTGGCGGCGGAGGTCACCGCGGTCGTCGGCCTGATGGACCTGAAGCAGCGACGGCTGGTGCCGAACCCGCGGGAGTTCTTCAAGGAACTCTCCGCGGACCCGGCGCTGTTCGGGCTGTGACGCCCCCTCGTCTCAGGCCTCCCCAAACGCCCCCTTGTGGTCCTCGGCCCACTCCCGGTAGGTCCGCGCCCGCCGCCCCAGGACCTCCCGTACGTCCTCGGTGACGATGTCGTTGCCGCCGTCCTCGATGAACCGGGCGGCGGCCATGAGGCTGTCCGCGTACGTCTCGCCCAGACCGGCCGCGAGCGCCTGTTCGCGGCGTTCGGCGGGCGAGAGGTCGTGGAGCGGCACCGGGCGGCCGAGCACCTCACCGAGGACGGTGGCCTGCTCGTGGGCGCTGAGGGTCTCGGGGCCGGTCAGGGTGTACGTGCGTCCCGCGTGGCCGAGGTCGAGCAGTGCGGCCACGGCGATCTCGGCCACGTCCCGCGGGTCCACGACACCCTGCTTGCCGTCGCCCATCATGTTCGGCGCGGCAGTGCCCTCGCGGACGGCCGCGGCCCAGGTCAGGGTGTTGGAGGCGAAGGAGGAGGGGCGCAGGACCGTCCACTGCAGGCCGCTGTCCCGTACGGCCTGCTCGCCGGGCATGTGCCAGGTCGCGAACACTCCCAGGTCGGGGTCGCCGGTGCCGATCGAGGAGAGCTTCACGATGCGCCGTACACCCGCGGCCCGCGCCGCCTCCACCAGCCCGCGGTCGTGCTCGGCGTCGTCCGGCCCGAACACCCCCACCAGGAAGGCGGCTTCCGCACCCGCCATCGCGGCCTCCACCGAGACCCGGTCGCGGTGGTGGCCCGGCGCGGTCTCCACTCCAGACGGCACCTGCGCCTGCGCCGGCTCCCGGGTCAGGGCGCGGACCTTCTCGCCGCGTGCCGCGAGCTGTCGTACGACTTCACTGCCGATGGTGCCCGTGGCACCCGTCACAAGGATCATGTCCACCACGGTGGGCTGCGGTCGGCCCGGAACTCTTGGAAAATCCGGCACGGTTGCGGGGCCCGGACGGCCGTGCGGCGCGCCTACGGTGGAGGGGTGACGAACATCGTGTCCCGAGAGGTCCTGCCCACTCCCGAGGTGCTGCGCCCGTGGATCGCGGGCATCGGGTTCGTGACCGTCGGCGACGTGCCGACGGAGCCCTTCATCCGTCTCCCCGAGGCCGCCACCAAGGTGGTCGTCCGCACCGGGGAACACGGCACCCGCAGCGTCCTGGTCGTGGGCCCGCGCGCCCGTGCCTCCTACCACCGGGGCAAGCCTCGCACGTCCTGCGTGGAGCTGCGGCTCGCGCCGGGAACCGTCCGTCCTCTGCTCGGCATCCCGGCCGTCGACCTCGTCGGCCGTGCGGTGCGATTGGACGAGCTTCCGACTTCGTCGGCTCGCCAACTGGCCGATGTATTGCGGAAGTTGGAGCCCGAGGAGGCCCTGGACCACCTCGCTGAGGTGCTTCCCGAGTGGCTCGCGGCCGCCGCGGACCGTTCGCGCACCGAGCTGGTGCGCGCCGGCGTCGACGCGATGTCGGTCCGCACCGGTCGCACCCCCGCCCCGGTGGGCGACGTGGCGCGCGAACTCGCCGTCAGCGAGCGGCAGTTGCGCAACCTGTTCGCCGAGGGCGTCGGCCTCTCCCCCAAGCACTACGCCCGTATCAACCGGGTGCGCACGGTACTGGACTTCGCCGCCACCTGCCCGTGGGCCGAACTGGCGGCCGCCATCGGTTACTACGACCAGTCTCACATGACGACCGACTTCCGCACCCTGATGGGCGTACCGCCGCGCTCGTACTTCACCGGCCGACTGCCGGACGCGACGCCGTGCCAGGCATTCCGCCGGGGCTGAATTCGGATGCGGGCAACCCCGCCCACCTGCGATGCTCCACCCTCATGGCCGCACGACGTATCAGACCCAGCCGCTACATCTCCCTCGACATCGAGGCGGACGGCCCCATCCCCGGCCCGTACTCGATGCTGAGCTTCGGCGCGTCGGTGGCGGGGACACAGGAAGCCGACGGGTTCACGGCTGTCGACCCGCAGCTGCAGACCTTCTACCGCGAACTGCGTCCGATCAGCGAGGAGTTCGTCCCGGAGGCGCTTTCGGTCAGCGGGCTCGACCGGGAGCGCCTGAAGAGCGAAGGCGCCGAACCTGCCGTCGCGCTGGGCGAGTTCAGCGACTGGGTGCGCGAGGTGAGCGCGGGCGCGCAGCCCGTGATGTGCGGCTACCCGGCCTCGTACGACTGGACGTTCCTGTACTGGTACCTGATCCGCTTCACCGGGGCGAGCCCCTTCGGGCACTCGGGCTGCCTGGACATGAAGACGCTGTATGCGACGAAGGCGGGGCTGCCGCTGCGGGCAGTGGCCAAGGGCACGATGCCTCGCCACCTACTGTCCCGGCGGCGGCATACGCACCATGCTCTGGACGACGCGATCGAGCAGGCCGAGCTGCTCGCCAACCTCATGAACTGGCCGGGTCCTGCCGGGTCGGCACCGGTACCTGGTTGAAGCCGTAGTACAGGGCGAGCAGGCCGTGGGCCGCCAGGGTCAGCGGAGCCGAGACGAAGGCGAGACCCACCGTGACCGGGTATCCCAGGGAACCCAGGGCGAAGCGGGCGCGGGTGGCTCTGGCCGCCGGGAGGTCGACACGGGAGTCGAAGAGGTGACCGGTGCGGGTCAGATGCCACCACAGAGCCTGGAAGGTGAGCGCCATCAGGACCATGACCAGGCTGTAGACGGCCGCCGCCACATGCGAGGCCGCGTCCTCGCGCAGATACTCGGCGAGCATCGCGGTCGGCCACGGCACCGCGGCCACCACCATCAGGACCAGCAGGTTCAGGAACATCAGCGTGCGGTCGACGCGGGCGACGTAGCTGAACAGCTGGTGGTGGTTGATCCACATGATGCCGATGACCAGGAAGCTCACGACGTAGGCGGCGTACGAGGGCCACTGGGCGCCCAGTGCATGCCACAGACCGCCGTGTTCGCCGACCTCGGGGACCTTGATCTCCAGGATGAGCAGGGTGATGGCGATGGCGAACACGCCGTCGCTGAAGGCCTCGACGCGACCGGACTCATTCATGGGAGACAGCCTGCCCCATCGCCGGCGCGGGGCACGGCCAAAACCGTGCCCCGCCGCAGCGGATCAGTGGGCGGCGGCGATCTGCTCGCCGGCCTCCATGGGATGGGTGACGTCCTGGTCGTCACGGTTCCTGCCGAGGTGGTTGAAGACCAGGTTCAGCAGCACCGCCGCCACGCAGCCCGTGGAGATGCCCGAGTCGAGGACGATCTTCGCGGTCTGCGGGAAGGCGTGGTAGAAGTCCGGCGCGGTGATCGGGATCATGCCGACGGCCAGCGACACGGCGACGATCAGGACGTTGTTGTCCTTGTCCAGGCCGGCCTTGACGAGGGTCTGGATGCCGCTGGCCGCGACCGAGCCGAACAGGACCACGCCCGCGCCGCCGAGGACCGGGCGCGGTACGACGGCGATGAGTGAGGCGGCCATCGGGCACAGGCCCATCAGGACCAGGAAGCCGCCGCCGGTGGCGACGACGTAGCGGCTGCGGATCCTCGTCATCGCGACCAGGCCGATGTTCTGGGCGAAGGCGCTGCACATGAAGCCGTTGAACAGGGGGCTGAGCGCCGAGCCGAGGGTGTCGGCGCGCAGGCCCGCGGCGATGGTTTTCTCGTCCGCCGGGCGTTCGACGATCTCGCCCAACGCCAGCATGTCCGCGGTCGATTCGGTCATCGAGACCACCATCACCACGCACAGGGAGAGGATCGCGGCGAGCTGGAACCGGGGCGCCCCGAAGTGGAACGGGGTGGGGAAGCCGATGACGGCTGCGTCGGTGACGGGCCCGAAGTCCGTGGCACCGAGGGGGATCGCAAGCAGCGTGCCGGCGACCAGGCCGAGCAGCACGGCGATCTGTTTGACGAAGCCGCGGGTGAAGCGGCGCAGCACCAGCACGATCAGGAGCGTTGCGGCTGCCAGGCCGAGGTTGGTCGTGGAGCCGTAGTCGTCGGCGGTGGGGACGGGCCCCTGCGCCCAGCCGAAGGCGACCGGCAGCAGGGACACGCCTATGAGCGTGATGACCGTGCCGGTGACGACCGGTGGGAAGAAGCGGACCGCCTTGCTGAAGAAGGGGGCGGCGATGAAGCCGAGCAGCCCGGCGACGATGACCGCGCCGAAGATGATCGGCAGGGCGTCGGACTTGTCCTTGGTGGAGGCGACCACCGCGGTCATGGGGGCGACACCGGCGAAGGTGACGCCGTTGACGAAGGGCAGCCGGGCGCCGATCTTCCAGATGCCGAGGGTCTGCAGGAAGGTGGCGAGGCCCGCGGTGAAGAGGCAGGCACCGGTGAGAAAGGTGAGTTCGCTGCCGGTCAGGCCGATGGCCGCGCCGACGATCAGGGGCGGGGCGACGACCCCCGCGTACATGGCGGCCACGTGCTGGAGGCCGGTGGTGGCCATTTTGAGTGCGGGGAGTTTTTCGTCGACGGGGTGGGCGGTCACGGCGGTTCCTCCGGGTCAGCTAACACGTCGGCTCTGACGTGGGTTTCTTGGAGGTGGTGCGCGGTCATGGGGGCACCTCCCGCTCGAGCGAATTCGAGAGTGGGGGAGGGACCGGGGGTGCCTGACGGTGACCGTTCCGGGGCGCGCACGTCGATGCGCGCCCCGGAGACGGCCGCCATGGAACCACCTGGGGTCCACGGCTACCGGTCGAGGGCCGTCCCCCTCGACCGGAGATCTTCGACCGCTCAGGCCTGCGCGGTGATCTGCGCCAGGCGCTGGGCCTCGGCCCGTGTGGAGCGGGCGATGGCGTCCTCGTCGACATGCAGCAGGCGGCCCGCCTCGACGATCTGCCGGCCGTTCACGAAGGAGGCGGTGACCGGGGCGGCCGCGCCGAAGACCAGCGCGGTGACCGGGTCGGCGATGGAGGCGTGGGCGATGGTGTCCAGCTTCCACAGCACCAGGTCGGCCAGCTTGCCGGCCTCCAGGGAGCCGATCTCGGCGCTGCGGCCGAGGACCTGGGCGCCGCCGTAGGTGCCCAGGCGCAGCGCCTGGCGGGCGTTCAGGGCGGCCTCGCGGTGGGCGCCGAGACGGTTGATGAGCAGGGCGTTGCGCAGCTCGGTGTGCAGCTCGCCGGACTCGTTGGACGCCGTACCGTCGACGCCGAGGCCGACCGGGACGCCGGCCGCCAGCATGTCGGGGACCCGCGCGATACCGGCCGCGAGGCGGGCGTTGGAGGACGGGCAGTGGGCGACACCGGTCTTCGTACGGGCGAAGGCGGCGATGTCGGAGTCGTTCATGTGGACGCAGTGCGCCATCCACACGTCCTCGCCGAGCCAGCCGGTGGACTCGAAGTAGTCGGTCGGGCCCATGCCGAACAGCTCCTTGCAGAACTGCTCCTCCTCGACGGTCTCCGAGCCGTGGGTGTGCAGGCGCACACCGAGACGGCGGGCCAACTGGGCACCCTCACGCAGGAGTTCGGTGGAGACGGAGAAGGGCGAGCAGGGCGCGACGGCCACCTGGGTCATCGCGTCGAAGGAGGCGTCGTGGTGCTCCTTGACGGTCGCCTCGGTGGCGGCGAGGGCACCTTCGAGGGTCTCGACGGCGAAGTCCGGGGGCAGGCCGCCGTCCTTCTCGCTGCGGTCCATGGAGCCGCGGGCGAGGGTGAAGCGGACGCCCATCTCGCGGGCGGCGCGGATGATGGCGCCGGACAGGTCGCCGGAGTCCTTCGGGAAGACGTAGTGGTGGTCCATGGCGGTGGTCACGCCACCGCGGGCCATCATTCCCAGGGAACCCTGGGCCGCCGAGTAGCACATCTGCTCGTCGATGCGCGCCCAGGTCGGATACAGGGCGACCAGCCAGTTGAACAGGTTGTGGTCGGTCGCCAGGCCCCGGGTGATCCACTGGTAGAAGTGGTGGTGGGTGTTGACCAGGCCGGGGGTCACCAGATGGCCGGAGGCGTCGATACGGCGTACGACGTTCTCCAGGCCCTCGGGGGCCTTGCCCGCGCCGAGCGCCTCGATGCGGTTGCCGGCGATGACGACGTAGCCGTTGGCGTACTCGGTGTCGTTGGCGTCGACCGTTGCGATCGAACAGTTCTCGATGACGATGCGCTGGGCTGCTGCCATGATTCGTCCTTTTCGCTCAGTGGACTTTGTGGAGAGGGCACGGCAGGACCCTAGGAGTTTTGAGTGCCGTGACCGGGGAGGCGGGTTCCCCGGTCACGGGTGCCGAATATCGAGCTGCCCGGAAGGTGCTCAGAGGTTGGTGAGGTCCACCGGGATCTTCGGCTCGCAGCCGTCCCGCAGGATCGTCGCCTCGATCAGGCCGTAGGGGCGGTCGGCGGCGAAGTACACCTCGTTGTCGTTCTTCAGCCCGAAGGGCTCCAGATCGACCAGGAAGTGGTGCTTGTTCGGCAGCGAGAAGCGGACCTCGTCGATCTCGCTGCGGTTGTTGATGATCCGCGAACCCATTTGGTAGAGGGTCTGCTGCAGCGAGAGCGAGTACGTCTCGGCGAAGGCCTGGAGCATGTGCTTCCTGGTCTGCTCGTAGGACTTCTCCCAGTTGGGCATCCGCTGCTCGTCGTCGGTCCAGTTGAACCGCCAGCGGGCCGAGACCGACGTGGCCAGGATGCGGTCGTACGCCTCCTGCAGCGTCGTGTACTTGTCCTTGACGTAGCCCCAGAACTCGGAGTTGGTCGAGTTCATCACCGTCAGGTCCTTGAGACCGGAGACGACCTCCCACGACGAGCCGTCGTAGGTGATCTGGGTCAGCCGGGTCTCCTGGCCCTTGCGGACGAAGGAGTGCTTGACCTCGTCCGCGCCGATGAACTGGGAGTTGGCGTCGGACGCGGCGATCCGCTCCCAGGCGTACTCCTCGATTCGGATCCGGGCCGTCTGGATGGGCTCCTGGCTGGTCACGAAGTGCCTGGCCAGGTGGATGCCGAACTGCTCGGCCGACTCGATGCCGTGCTCCTTGGCGAACGCGTACACCGTGTTCTTGGTGGTGTCGGTCGGCAGCACGTTGGCGTTGGAGCCGGAGTAGTGGACCTCGTCCATGTCGCCGCTCAGCGCGACGGACACGTTCAGGTCCTTGATGTGGTGGGTGGCGCCGTCCCGCGTGATCTTTACGACTCGGTTCTCGGCCTTGCCGTACTGGTTCTGTCCCAGGATCGTGGGCATGTCTGCTAGCTCCCTCGGTAAACGGAGTAGCCGAACGGGTTGAGCAGCAGCGGTACGTGGTAGTGCTCGCCGGGCTTGACGGCGAAGGTGATCGCTACCTCTGGAAAAAACGCACCGCTGTCCCGATTCGCGGGGGCGTCCTGCTGCGCATCGGCTTGCTTCTTCTCGAAGTACGGCTCCACCGCGAAGTCGAGCCGTACGTGGGTCGTCCCTTCCGGCAGCGCCGGCAGGTCCTTGCACCGTCCGTCCGCGTCGGTCGCGGAACCGCCGAGCGCCTGCCACGAGGCGTCCCGCCCACTGCGGGCGGAGAGCTCGATGGCGACGCCCTCGGCGGGGCGGCCGATGCTGGTGTCCAGAATGTGCGTGGACACGGAGGCGGTGGTGCTGGTGCTCATGGTGTCAGGCTTCCTCTTCGACGAGTCGGGCCAGTCGGATGCGGTTGATCTTGCCCAGCTCGGTGCGGACGATCTCCCGCTCCTGCTCCGGCGAGTTGCCGATCCGCTCCTTGACCGCGTCCCGCATCTGCTCGCCGGTCCGGCCGGTGGCGCAGATGAGGAAGACATGGCCGAACCTGTCCTGGTAGGCCAGGTTCAGTTCGAGCATCTCCGACTGGAGTTCCTCGGACGCGCCGGCCATGCCGCGCTGCTCCCGGGCCGAGGTGGGGTCCCCCGGCTTGGGGCGGCCGATCGGCGGGTGTCCGGCCATCGCCTCGGCCAGGTCCTCGGCGCCCAGGTCGGCCATGGCGGCGTCACTGGCGGCGAAGAGGTCGTCGGCGGTGGCGTACGGGCGGGCGGCGAGCAGCCGCCGCGCCCAGGTGGTGGAGGCACACGCCTCGTGGAGGACGGCGAAGGCCGCGTGCTCCTCCAGTACGTTGAACCGGGCCAGGCCCGGGGGCGTGGAAGTCGACGTCACGGGTGCCTCCGTGGCCGCGAGAACGGCCTTCGTGCTGAACTGGCTGCCGTTAGCTAACGCCCCCACACAACACCACGTCAACACTTTGTTGAAAATTCGGGGTAACAAACCCGTCCGGGCGGCGACCCTCCGGAGGCTGCCTCAGCCCTCCTTCTCCCGGTTCAGGTAGTTGTAGACCGTGAACCGGCTGACGCCGAGCGCGCCCGCGACGGTCTCCACGCCGTGCCGTACCGAGAAGGCGCCGCGCGCCTCGAGTATCCGTACGACCTCCTGCTTGGCCTTGCGGTCCAGGTCGGCCAGGGGCTTGCCCTGTTTGCGCTCCATCGCGGCGAGGATGTGGTCGAGGGAGTCGGCCAGCTGGGGCAGGCGCACGGCGACCACGTCGGCGCCCTCCCAGGCGAGCACGACGTCGTCGGGCCCGGCCTCGTCGGGCGGGAGCAGCTCGCCTCCCATGGCGTCGACCAGTGGTTTCACGGCCGTGATGAACGGCTCGTCCCCGGTGCCGGTCACTCCGCGTCCCCCTCGCCCGCGCCGACGACGTTGACCTGCAGCGAGACCCGGGTGGCACCGGCCTGGAGCGTCTGGCGGAGCAGCGCCTCCACGGCGGTCAGCACGGCGTCGGCGGCACCCTCCGCCGTGTTGCCGAACGGGCCGACGTCCACCTCGTCCAGCTCGGCAGCCTCGATGACCTGGCGGGCGACCACCGCGTGCGCGGGCGCCTCGTCGAGGTCGAAGGGCTCGGTCGTGAACTCCACTCTCAATCGCACTGTGCCCCCAGAGCACCACCGCAGGCCGACAGATTCACTGCGCCGAGCCGGTTCGTCCGTCACGAGGCGACCCTAACCGACCAGGGCATCCCTCCGCCCCGCAGTCGCCACGCCGCCCTCGCCCGGGAAGCCACGCACGCTTTCGGACGCGGGGATAACCCCGCGCGCTCCCTCTCCACGGGCAGCTCGGCCGGCCGCCACTCCGGCATTCCGTCCACCAGCAGCAGCGCCCGGCGGCCGCGTGCGTGCAGCAGTCGTACGGCGTCGTGGGCGAGCACGCCGGCCTCGTCCCCCGCGGCGGGCCGCACGTCCAGGACGACGACCTCGCCGCCCGCCACACGGGCGAGCGGCTCCTCGCGGCCGGCCTCCTCCCCGTCGGCGGGACCGAGGCAGGCGGTCCGGGCAGGCTCGACCGCGTCCTGGTGGGCCCGGGCGACATGGCGGAGCAAGGCGTACAGGGCGGCGACGTCGTCGCCCGCGAGCCGGTAGTGGATGCGCACGCCGTCCCGCCGGGCGGCGACCGGACCGGCCTGCTTGAGGGTCTGCAGGTGCGCCGAGGCGGTCGTCAGATGCAGGCCGGCGGCCTGGGCGAGGGCGTCGGCGGTGCGCTCCCCCTGGCCCGGCAGATCGAGCAGCTCCAGGCGCTTTCCGCTGCTCAGCGCGGGAGGGGTGCCCCCGAGAAACCGGGAGGCACCCCTCTCACCATGCGGTCGTGCGTCAGTCGCAGTCGCGCACCTTGATGGTGTAGATACCGCGACCGTGGGTGGCCGCGTACAGGGTGCTGCCGTCGGGGCCCAGCTTCAGCTGGAGGACGGCGACGGCCGGGAGGTTTCCGACGCGCTGCCACTTGGTGTGGCCCGGGGCGCGGTAGACGACGCCCAGGTCGGTCGCGACGGCGAGGCCGCCGTTGGGCGTGACGATCGCGGAGTTGGTCGGCACGTCGGGCAGGTTCGCGGAGATGTCCTTCCAGGTGGTGCCGCCGTCGGCGGACTCGAAGACATGGCCGACGCCGGCGCCGGGGCCCTCCGTCCAGTGCCGGGAGAAGCCGTTGACGGCCAGGAAGACGTGGTCGGCGTTCTTCGGGTCGACGGCGAAGCCGCTGAGGTAGCGGTTCGGTACGGTCCCGTCGACGGGCAGGGTGATGTCGTGCCAGCCGGTGCCGTCCGCGTTGCCGACGGAGATGCCGCGGGCGAAGCCCTGGTTGTTGCACGGCCCGCACCAGGCCGCGTACACCTTGCCGCCCGATGCCGCCACGGCGGTCGCGGTGCGGCCGGCGCCGAGGTCGTACAGGCTCGTCCACTCCTTGCCGCTGCGGATGCCGTAGCCGTGGGTCTGCACCCACACATGGCGTCCGCCCGCGATCCATGTCGAGGAGCTCTTCAGGTCGGTCGCGAGCGGGGCGATGAAGCGGGCCTCGTTGGTGGCGTTGTCGGCCGGGGCGACGTTGTACGAGGTGGCCTTGCTCGCGTCGGTGGTCCAACTGCCGTCGTTGACCGCGCAGTTCTGGGTCACCTGGATCGCGAGGTAGACGTACTCCTCGGCGATGTTGCAGCCGTTGGCGGGGTCGGTGAGCGTGTCGCCGCCGTCGCCGCCGAAGTTGGAGCCCATCACCTTGTCGTTGCTGCGCAGGACGGACTGGCCGTTGTCCTGCAGGCCGCCGGTGACGGAGACACCGCCGTGGTCGAGGTCCTTGCCGATGCCCACCGAGTAGTACTGGAGGGTGTCGATGGTGCCGTCGTTGAGGGAGGTCCAGTCGGTGGCGTGACCGGAGGCGTCCTGGGCGCCGGAGACCGGGCGCTTGTAGACGCCGCCGTCGTTGCCCACGTACACGAAGCTCTTGCCGTGGTAGCTGCCGATCGCGACGCCGTGCTGGTCGGAGTGGGTGGTCTGGTTGCAGTCACCGGTCTGCTTGGCCGGGTCGACGGACCAGCAGGAGAAGGTGAAGTTCCAGTACGGGCCCACGGTCGACCAGGTGGTGCCGCCGTCCTTGGTCTCGTAGACCTCCTCCAGGCCCGCATAGACGTGCTTGGGGTCGCTCGGGTCCACGGTCAGGAACTGGTTGTACCAGGCCTGTACGCCGGGCATGTAGCCGCTGGTGGTCAGCGCGGAGCCGTCGGCGGCCAGACCCTTGTAGTCGGCGATCTTCGTCCAGGGGCCGAACGGCGAGGCGGAGCTGTAGATGCCCTCGAGTCCGCTGTCAGGGTTGGTGTTCAGCTGCTCCGGCGACTGGTCGATGGCGTAGTAGCGCGAGCCGTCGGCGGAGCGGGCGAAGGTGACGTTGCCGACGTTGTCCGCGTCGGTCGGCAGGTCGCCGAAGCCGCTGGTGATCCGCGTCCAGGCGCCGCTCGAGTCCTTGGTGTAGAAGCCGTTGTAGTCGTCACCGCTGCGCCAGCCGACCGCCAGGATCACCTTGGAGGGATCCTTGGGGTCGATCGCGATGTCGTTGGCGATGTTCTTGTACGCGGCCGAGTCGTCCGTCGCCTTCGAACCGCCCGGCAGATAGTCGGGGTTGGGCGCGAACTCCAGCTTCCAGGCGCCCTTGAGCGTCTTCGTGGAGTGACTCCACACGCCCTCGCTGGTCGCCGCCCACACCTTGCCGCCGCCGAAGCGCAGTTCGTGGATGGTGGTGGACTCCAGCTCGTCGCCGCCGACCCGGCTGCGGGCGGAGAAGGTGCCGTGGTGCGGGTGGGACAGGACGTAGACGCCGCTGCCGAGATACGCGTCCGCGTTGGTGGTCGCCTCGCCGGTGCCCAGCCACAGTCGTCCGCCGCCGTCCAGCGCGAGCGCGCCGGTGGACTGCGAGGGCAGTCTGTCGCTGATGGGCTTCCAGTGCCCACCGCCGCGCTTGGACCGCCATACGCCGCCGCCCGCACTGCCGGCGTACACGTACCCGTCGTCGTCTGCGGCGATCGCGGCCATACGGCCGGTGACATTGCCCGAGCCGCCACTGGAGTTGGAGTCGATGTCGCGGTAGCGGGAGTCGTCGGAGTTGTACGGCAGGTCGGTGATGTCGCGCCAACTGCCGCCGCTGCTCGGCAGGTTGGTCAGGCTCGTCCAGGCGGCGCCGTACGCGCCGGGGGCGACGATGCCGGGTGAGGTGCGGGCCTCGGCGTACTGGTCCGCGCCCTCGGCTATCTCGTCCGCCTCATTGCCGTCGTCGCCGTCCTCGCCCTTCAGCCGCGGGCTCATGGTGCCGACCGACTGCGTCCGCTCGGCGGCGAGTTGAGAAAGGTTGCGGGCTCCGAAGGGAGTCTTCGTCCTGCCGGACGCGGCGCCTGCGGGTATCGCCACGAGTGCGGCGGACGCGGTGATGGCACAGATCGTGAACCATCGTCTCTTACGGGTTGGTGCGGACACCAGATCCTCCCAAACGGGTGGTCGTACAGCCGTCGCAGGAGACCCGATCATGAGCGGTGATAGACGTCCGCTTTTTGGACAAGCCTTGACCAGAACCTGTCACCTACAGGCCGTTCAGGGGGCCTGCCGCCCTTTCCGCAGGAAGCTCCGCAGTCGGCGCTCCGGCCAGGTGTTGACCACGTCCTCCCGGGTGAGCCGGCCGCGCTGGGCGGTGCCGATGCCGTAGCGCATGTTGGCCAGGTGGGGGACGGCGTGGGCGTCGCTGTCGACGGCGAACTTCACGCCGTGCCGCGCGGCCCGCAGGATGTCCTCGTCACGCAGGTCGAGGCGGTCCGGGTGGGCGTTGACCTCCAGGGCCGTGCCGGTGCGGGCGCAGGCGGCGAAGATCGCGTCGAGGTCGGCGTCGATGCCGGGCCGCTTGCCGATGATGCGGGTGGTGGGGTGGCCGATGATGTTGACGTACGGGTTCTCGCAGGCCCTTACGATCCGCCGGGTCAGGGCCTCGCGCCCCTGGTTGAAGTGCGAGTGCACGGAGGCCACGCAGAGGTCGAAGCCGGCGAGGAATTCCTCGGGCCAGTCCACCTCGCCGTCCGGGCCGATGTTCAGCTCGACGCCGTGCAGCAGCCGCAGACCGCCGCGCCTGCCCCGGGTGGCGTACGTCCCGTCGAGCTCGCGCACGCGTTCGCGCTGGGCCAGGATCCGCTCGTCGGTCATGCGCTGCATGGCCATGTCCGGGCCGTGGTCGGTGATCGCGTAGTAGGCCCAGCCCCGCGCGGCTGCGGCCTGCGCCATCTCCTCCAGCGGGGCCAGGCCGTCGGTGAGGTCGGTGTGCGAGTGCAGATCGCCGTGCAGGTCCGCCTCCGTCACCAGGTCGGGCAGTTCGCCGTGCAGCCCGGCCTCGATCTCCCCGCGGTCCTCGCGCAGCGCCGGCGGGATCCAGGGCAGCCCGAGCCGGGCGTACACCTCCTCCTCGGTCTCGGAGACGATCTTCTTGCCGCTCTCGACGTCGAAGAGCCCGTACTCGGAGAGCTTCAGCTTCTGGTGCACGGCCAGTTCGCGGGTACGGATGTTGTGCGCCTTGGAGCCGGTGAAGTACTGCAGTGCCGCACCCCAGGAGTCCGGCGGTACGACCCGCAGATCGACGTTGAGGCCTTTGCTGGTGCGCACGGACGTCTTCTTCTCGCCCGTGCCGATCACCTCGGTGACGTACGGCAGCTCGGTGAACGCCCGCATGATCGGGGCCGGTTTCGTGGCCGCGGCGAGGATGTCGATGTCGCCGATCGTCTCGCGCATCCGCCGCAGCGACCCCGCGTAGGCACAGCGGAGGCAGCCCGGCACGGCGGACAGCTCGGCGACGATGTCGTCGGCGAGGCCCATGGCCAGGTCGATGTGGACGCGTCCCCCGGAGGACTGCAGGAGCGAGATGCCGTGGAGGATGTTCTCCTCCGTTTTCGGCCCGAAGCCCTTCAGGTCGCGCAGCCGCTCCTCGTGGATGGCGTCGGCGAGTTCGTCGACCGAGGAGATGCCCAGCTCCTCGTAGACCGTCAGGGCCTTCTTCGGGCCGAGCGTGGGGATGGCGGTCAGCCGCCGGACCCCGGCGGGGATCTTCGCGCGCAGTTCCTCGACGGCCGAGACGCTTCCGTTGTCGAAGTACTCCAGCACCTTCTGCGCGATCGACTTCCCGACGTTCGGGATCTGCTGCAGGCCCTTGAGGTCGAGCGTGGCGACGTCGCCGTGGTGGCCGCCGACCGACCGGGCAGCCTTCTCGTAGACGCGTGCCTTGAACGCGTCTCCTCCGGTGATCGAGATCAGGTCCGCGTACTCCTGCAGCAGCGCGGCGACCTCGTCGTTGGACCGGGCCACACCTTCAGGGTAGGCATGCCGCGACGGACGTGCCGTCCTCCCCCGTAGAGCAGATGACAGGAGCTCTCAGGGAGGGGACCGCAAGGTGACAGGGCGCAGGGCCAGACGAGTCAGGGGTACGGCAGTGGCAGCGGCGGCGATGGCGGCGCTGACCGCGTCGCAGGCGCCGGGGGCGACCCCGGCAGGGGCACAGGCGCCGGTGGCGCAGCCCGCGGAGCACGGGCCGAGCGTGTCCGGCGACGCCCCGTACCGCACGGAGCTGCCCCCGCTCGCGCGGAAGCACAAGGGCCACGAGGGCGGGGCACCGGCGGTCGCGGGCGGCGCGGTGCCCGCGACGGTCTTCGCCGCGTACCGCCGGGCCGAGGCGGAGCTCGCGCGTACCGCGCCCGGCTGCGGGCTGCGCTGGCAGCTGCTGGCCGCGATCGGGCAGGTGGAGTCGGGGCAGGCGGACGGCGGCCGGGTGAGAGCGGACGGCACGACCGTGACGCCGATCCTGGGTCCGCGTCTGGACGGGGGTGCCTTCGCCGTCGTACCGGACACGGACGGTGGCGCGTACGACGGGGACACGGTGTACGACCGTGCGGTGGGCCCGATGCAGTTCATTCCGTCCACCTGGGCCCGCTGGGGAGCGGACGGAAACGGCGACGGGCGGGCCGACCCGGGCAACGTCTTCGACGCGGCGCTCGCTGCCGGGCGGTATCTGTGCGCGGCCGGAGGGGATCTGTCCGAGCCCGCGGGACTGGACCGGGCGATCCTCGGCTACAACCACTCGGAGGCCTATCTGCGCACGGTGAGGGCTTGGTACGCGTACTTCCTGGAGGGGCACACGGTGGTGCCGGACGGCTCCGCGGGTCCGTCGGTACGGTCCTCGGCGCGTCCCGAACCCTCGCACCCCGCGAAACCCGCCCCGGCCCCGAAACCGACCCGGGAGCCGTCCCGTCGGCCGAGCACCACCCCGTCCGCGCCCGCCTCCCCGACCCCCTCCAACTCCCGTCCGGTAACCGGCACTTCACCCGAGCCCATCGCCCCGATGCCCACCCCGTCCATCGCCCTGCCGACCGAGAACGTGCTGCCCAGCGGCCTCCCGCTGACCAGTGGCTGACCAGTAACGGCGCGGACTCGATGACCGCTCCCCCCTCCACAACCGCCGCTACCGGGCGGTAATGTCGCCCTCCGCCGGGCTGGGACGAGACCGGTGGGTGAGCGCAAAGGGGCCCTCATGGCGACGGAGATGCCTGCGGAGGCAAGAGCTGCCGACGAACGTTGGCGCCGCATGTGGAGCCACCGTGAGCAGTTGCTCAGGGTGGCCCGGCGCAGGTCGATGAGCCAGGAGGACGCCGAGGACGCGGTGCACGAGGCCATGCTGCGCGCGGCCGAGCGGCCGGACCTGGACGACGAGCGGCTCGGGGCGTGGCTGACGACGGTGACCATGCGGTTGTGCGTGGACCGGTACCGGCAGGTCAACCGGGAGGCCGAGGTCCGCACCAGCCCGACGCTGATCGCGCCCGGACCGGTGCCGGTGGAGGAGGCCGTGTGCGACCGGGCGGAGGCCAGGTGGCTGGCGGTGCGCAGCGGTGAGCTGCCTGCGCGGCAGGCGGAGGCGCTGCGGCTGAAGTCCGAGGACCTGGACGTGAGCCAGGTCGCCGTGCGGATGGGGCTGAGCTACCGGACCGTCGAGTCGCTGCTGGCCCGGGCCCGGCGGACGTTGCGCGCCTCGCTCGCCGGGACGCTCGGGTTCGTGCTGTTCCTGTTCGGGCGGGGGCGGCTGCGGGCGGGCGGCAAGGCGCAGGCGGTGGCGGCCGCGTCGACGGCGGCCACGCTGGCGGTGGCGGGTTTCGTCCTGCCGTACGCCCTGGACGGCGGCCGCCCGGCCACGACCAGCCCGCCTGCCACGTCCCCCGCCCCCGGGAAGGCCGCCGAAACGGTACGCCCCGAAAACGCCGGCCGCACGCCCGCCGCGAACGCCCGCGAACTGTCGACCACGTCGGCACCGTCGACCGGCACCCACGACCGCTCTCTGCTCCCCCTGTCGGTACCGCCGCTCCCGAAGGCGTCACTGTCACCGGTCCCGGCCGTCCCCGAGGTCCCCGGCGTCCCGGCCCTGCCGAGCGCACCCGACCTCTCCCCCCTGCCGGACGTCCCCACCCCGACTGCGGCCCTGCCCAGCCTCCCCTCAACTCCCGCCGCCCCGTCCCTACCGGTCTCGGTCCCCACACCGACGCCGCCCGACCTGCCGTAACGCCCCCACTCCTCCGGAGTCCCCCGCACCTCCGCAACAGACCGCAGCAACCCCGCTCGATGCCGCGCCCTGCCAGGGGGCCTGGCTGCGACCGGCCCGAGCCATCCCTGCGTTCGGGGTGCGTCGAACCTGCCGAGTGCGCCCGGCCCGGCCCGCCTGTCAGCACCACCCCTGCCGGGCCCCGGGCCGTTACGCACATCCGGCGTACCGAACCAGCCGACCGCACCCGCCCGCCAGCCCTGCCGGACGCCCCCTCTGAAAAAAATCCTCCTCCCCCGCGACGGACCCCCCGCCCCTCCCCGTAGAGCAGATGTCGGAGCTGCTCCACGGGCCGAGAGGTGGACCGGATGGGTGTCGAGATCTGTGTGGAAGGGCTGACCAAGTCCTTCGGTCACCAGGTCATCTGGCAGGACGTCTCGCTGACGCTGCCCGCCGGGGAGGTGTCCGTCATGCTCGGTCCCTCCGGCACCGGCAAGTCGGTGTTCCTCAAGACGCTCGTCGGGCTGCTGAAGCCGGACCGGGGCAGCGTGAAGATCGCGGGTCGGGACATCACACGGCTGCGCGAGCACGAGCTGTACGAGGTGCGGAAGCTGTTCGGTGTGCTGTTCCAGGACGGCGCACTGTTCGGCTCGATGAACCTCTACGACAACATCGCGTTCCCGCTGCGCGAGCACACCCGTAAGTCCGAGAGCGAGATCCGGCGCATCGTGCTGGAGAAGATGGACATGGTCGGGCTCATCGGAGCGGAGCCGAAGCTGCCCGGGGAGATATCCGGGGGCATGCGCAAGCGGGCGGGGCTGGCGCGGGCACTGGTCCTCGACCCCGAGATCATTCTTTTCGACGAGCCCGACTCCGGGCTCGACCCTGTCCGCGTCGCCTATCTCAACCAGCTCATCGTCGACCTCAACGCCCAGATCGACGCGACCTTCCTGATCGTCACGCACGACATCGCCTCCGCCCGCCAGGTACCGGACAACATCGGGCTGCTGTTCCGCCGCGAGCTGGTCATGTTCGGGCCGCGGGAGGAGCTGCTGACCAGTGACGAGCCGGTCGTCAGGCAGTTCCTGAACGGGCGGATGCAGGGTCCCATCGGCATGGCGGAGGAGAAGGACGCGGCCCAGGTCGAACAGGAGCTGGCGCAACTGGGTGACCCCACACAGACACCCGGCAGCCAGGCTCTGACTCCCCGCCTGCTGCCGGGGCCCGCCATCACCCGGCCACCACGCTGGGAGGCGATCGCCCGGCGGGAGGCGGAGCTCAGGCGCCGTAAGGCGGTGGCGGACGTATGAGACTGTCGCCGACCGGAGCGCTGCGGCAGTCGGGGAACCTGTTCGCGATGGCGCTGGACGTCGTCCGGACGATGCCCCGACGGCCGTTCCAGGCAAGGGAGTTCATCCAGCAGGCCTGGTTCGTCGCCAGTGTGACCATCCTGCCGACGGCACTTGTGTCGATCCCCTTCGGGGCGGTCATCGCGCTGCAGATCGGCAGCCTCACCCGGCAGCTCGGCGCCCAGTCCTTCTCCGGGGCCGCCTCCGTTCTGGCGGTGCTGCGCGAGGCCTCGCCGATCGTGACCGCTCTGCTGATCGCGGGCGCCGGCGGCACCGCCATCTGCGCGGACCTCGGGGCCCGGAAGATCCGCGACGAGATCGACGCCATGCAGGTCCTCGGCATCGATCCCATCCATCGGCTGGTCGTGCCACGGGTGCTGGCCTCGATGGTGGTGGCGGTGCTGCTCAACGGGCTGGTGTCGGTGGTCGGCGTCGCCGGCGGCTACTTCTTCAACGTCGTCCTGCAGAACGGCACCCCGGGCGCCTACCTCGCCTCCTTCACCACCCTCGCCCAGCTCTCCGACCTGTGGGCGGCCGAGATCAAGGCGCTGGTCTTCGGGGCGATCGCGGCGATCGTCGCCTCGTACAAGGGACTGACCGCGAAGGGCGGTCCGAAGGGTGTGGGCGACGCCGTGAACCAGTCGGTGGTGATCACCTTCATGTTGCTGTTCGTGACGAACTTCGTGATGACCGCGGTGTATTTCCAGGTCGTCCCGCAGAGGGGCTGAGGCACAGACATGGCAGTCTTGAGGAGCCTGGAGGAGCTCGGCCGTCAACTCTCCTTCTACGGGCGGTCGTTGGCGTGGACGGGCCGTACCGTGCGCCGGTACAAGAAGGAGATCCTGCGGCTGCTCGCCGAGGTGAGCTTCGGCCGTGGTGCCCTCGCCGTCGTGGGCGGCACGGTGGGTGTGATCGCCTTCCTGTCCTTCTTCACCGGCACCGAGGTGGGGCTCCAGGGGTACGCGGCGCTCAACCAGCTCGGCACCTCCAACTTCGTGGCGTTCCTCTCGGCGTACTTCAACACGCGGGAGATCGCCCCGCTGGTCGCCGGACTCGCGCTGTCCGCGACCGTCGGCGCCGGCTTCACCGCCCAGCTCGGCGCGATGCGGATCAGCGAGGAGACCGACGCCCTGGAGGTCATGGGCGTGCCCTCGCTGCCGTTCCTGGTGACCACACGGATGATCGCCGGGTTCGTCGCCGTGATCCCGCTGTACGTGATCGGGCTGCTGTCCTCCTACCTCGCCGCGCGCACCATCACCACCGGCTACTACGGGCAGTCGGCGGGCACCTACGACCACTACTTCCAGCAGTACCTGCCGCCGGTCGACGTGCTGTGGTCCTTCGGGAAGGTGCTGGTCTTCGCCGTCCTGATCATCCTCGTGCACTGCTTCTACGGCTACTACGCCAGCGGCGGCCCGGCGGGTGTCGGCGTCGCGGTGGGGCGTGCCGTGCGGACCTCGATCGTGGCGATCAACGTCCTCGACTTCTTCCTTTCGTTGGCCATCTGGGGCGCCAACACGACCGTGCGGATTGCGGGGTGAACCGTATGAGGGTGTGGAGACTGCGGTTGTACGGCGTGGTGTTCCTCGCCGTACTCGCCCTGCTGCTGTCGTTGTCCGTCGCCGTGTACCGGCAGGCGTTCACCCCGGCCGTGCGGATCAGGCTGGAGGCCGACCGCCTGGGCAACCAGCTCGACCCGCGCGCCGACGTCAAACTGCGCGGCCTGCTGGTCGGCGAAGTGCGCTCGGTGCATGCCGACGGGCGGAGGGCGACGCTCGACATCGCGCTGAAGCCGGAGTACGCCGCCGACATCCCGTCGGACGTGCGGGCCCGGCTGCTGCCCAAGACGCTGTTCGGCGAGAAGTACGTCGACCTGGTCGCGCCCGCCCGTTCCTCGGCCCGGCCCATCCGCGCCGGTGACGTCATCACCCAGGACCGCACCCGCGTCGGCATCGAACTGCAGCAGGTGATGAACGACCTGCTGCCGCTGCTGCGGACCGTGCAGCCCGGCAAGCTCAACGCCACGCTCTCCGCGTTCGCCACCGCCCTCGAAGGCCGCGGCGACCGGATCGGCGACAACCTCACGCGCGTGGAGGACTATCTGCACCGCCTCAATCCTCATCTGCCGTCCCTCACCGAGGACTTCGCCCGGCTGGCCGAGGTCGCCCAGGTGTACGGCGACGCGGCGCCGGACCTGATGGAGATCCTGCGCAACACCGTGACCACCAGCCGCACGCTGGTCGCGGAGCGGGACCGGCTCGCGACTGCCCTCACCACGACAGCCGGCGCCGCCGGCACCGCTCAGGACTTCCTCGACGCGAACGGCGACCGGTTGATCACTCTGGGGCGGGTCTCCCGCCCGACCCTCGAACTCTTCGCCCGCTACTCCCCCGAGTACCCGTGCCTCTTCGCGGGCCTGGTCCACGAGGAGCAGGCCTCCGAGCAGGCGTTCCGGGGCGGCAAGATGCACATCACGCTCGAGGTCGTACGGCAGCAGGGGGCGTACCGGCCCGGCGAGGAGCCTCGGTACGCGGACCGGTCCGGGCCGAACTGCCGGGATCTGCCGCACCCTTCGGTGCCCGCACCGGGGTTCCACCTCAACGACGGCTCCCGGAGGGGCAGTTCGTCCGGTCCGCTCGGTGTCTCCGCCACCCGGGCCGAACAGCGGGCCGTCGGCTCGCTCGTGTCGCCCGTGCTGGGGGTGCCCGCCGACGAAGTGCCGCCGGTCGCGACGCTGCTGTTCGGGCCGATGGCCCGCGGGACGGCGGTGAGCGTCGTATGAGGACCTCGGCAGCGCGGCAGACCGCCGCTCCCCTCATCAAGTTCAGCCTCTTCGCACTGGTGACGATCGTGGCGACGGCCCTGCTCGCCGCCACCATCGTGAACCTCTCGTTCACGCCCGACCGCACCTACCGTGCCGTCTTCAGCGATGTCACCGGCCTGGAGAAGGGCGACGACATCCGGGTCGCCGGAGTGCGGGTCGGCCAGGTCCAGGGCATCCGGATCAAGGACCGTACGCTGGCGGAGATCACCTTCACCGTCGGTGCCCACCGGCCGCTGCTCACCAGCACCCATGCCGTCATCCGCTACCGCAACCTGGTCGGGCAGCGGTACGTCGCCCTCACCGAGGGTGCGGGCGACGGCACCCCGCTGAAGCCGGGCGGCACGATCCCGCTGAAGCGGACACAGCCCGCGCTGGACCTGAACGCGCTGCTGAACGGCTTCAAGCCGCTGTTCGCCGCGCTCAGCCCGTCGGACGTCAACCAGCTCGCCACCGAGATCATCAAGACGCTGCAGGGCGAGGGCGGCACGGTCAACAGCCTGCTGGCACACACGGCTTCCCTCACCACGACCCTGGCCGGCCGGGACAAGCTGATCGGGTCGGTGATCGACAACCTCAACACCGTGCTGAAGACGCTCGACAAGCGCGGCACGCGCTTCTCCGAACTGCTCCAGCAGCTGCGGCGGGTGATCTCCGGTCTGTCCGCCGACCGGGGGCCCATCGGCCAGTCGCTGGCGAACATCGGCGATCTGACGGACGCCACCTCGGGGCTGCTGAAGGACGCGCGGCCGCCGCTGAAGGACGACATCGCCCGGCTGACGGATCTCACCGGCACGCTGAACGACAACGAGAAGACCGTGGAGGGCGTCCTGCAGCGGCTGCCGAACAAGCTCAACGCACTGACGGGGACCGCGTCCTACGGCTCCTGGTTCAACTTCTACCTCTGCGACTTCGACGGCCGGATCGTGCTGCCGAAGACGAAGCAGGCGCTCACCCCCGACCTGCACGTGGCGAGGGCGAGGTGCGGCTCATGACCCGCAGGAACCGCCCGGAACCGCTGGTGAAGGTGCGTATCGACCCGCCGAAGCTACCGAGGCCACGGCTGCCCCGGCGTGCGCCCCGGCCGCGCAAGCCGGAACCGTTGATGAAGGTGCGCATCGAGCCGCCTCGCCTACGGCTCCGGAAACCACGGCCGCTGCCGCCCCGTGCGACGCCGCGCCCGCAGCCCATGATGAAGGTGCGCATCGACCCGCCCAAGCTGCCGCGCATACGGATACGGCGGCCACACCTGATCCCGTTCCGCGAACGAAACCCGGTCGTCATCGGAGCCGTCGGTCTCACCGTCCTCGCGCTGCTGACCGTGGCCGCGTTCAACGCCGACAGCCTGCCGTTCATCGGCGGCGGGAACACGTA
This sequence comes from Streptomyces sp. NRRL S-646, assembly GCF_000720765.1. Lineage (GTDB taxonomy): Bacteria > Actinomycetota > Actinomycetes > Streptomycetales > Streptomycetaceae > Streptomyces. The sequence goes on along the minus strand of NZ_JODC01000010.1, from coordinate 584,017 downwards.
CAGCGCGGCCTTCTCGGAGGCGGGCGGGCTCAAGCCCGGTGACGAGGTGCGGATCGCCGGGGTGAAGGTCGGCAAGGTCGAGACCGTCGACCTGGACGGCGACCATGTCAAGGTCACCTTCAAGGTCAAGGGCGATCCGCGCTTCGGCACCGACACCGGCGCGTCGATCCGCATCAAGACGATCCTCGGCGCCAAGTACCTCGCGCTGCAGCCCCAGGGGCCGGGCCAGTTGCGGCCGGGCAGCGAGATCCCGCTCAGGCGCACCGTCCCGGCGTACGACGTCGTGCAGGCGTTCAGCGACCTGACCACCACCACGGAGAAGGTCGACACCGGGCGGCTGGCGAAGGCCCTGGACACCATCTCGACCACCTTCCAGGACTCGCCCGCCGAGGTGCGCGCGTCCATCAAGGGCCTGTCGGAGATCTCCCGCACGGTCGCCTCCCGCGACCAGGCCCTCGGTGAACTCCTCGACCACGCGAGGGGCACGACCGGCGTGCTCGCCGACCGCTCCAAGGACTTCACCGCCCTGGTCAAGGACGGCGACCAGCTGTTCAAGGAGATCAGCAGGCGGCGCGAGGCCATCCACAAGCTGCTGAAGACCTCCGCCGCGCTCGGCATCGAGCTCTCCGGCCTGGTCCAGGACAACGAGAAGGAGATCGGGCCCGCGCTGCAGGGCCTGAAGCGTGTGGTGCAGATGCTCGAACGCAACCAGGCAAGCCTCGACCGCAGCGTGCAGTTGCTCGCTCCGTATGTGCGGGTCTTCACCAACGCCCTGGGCAACGGCCGTTGGTTCGACTCCTACGTCCAGAACCTCGTCGCCGCTCCGGTGACGCCGCGGACGGGAGGCACCCCGTGAAGCGCCTGACGAGACGACTGGCGGTGCTGACCGCACTGGTCCTGGTCGCCGCCCTCACCTATGTGCTGTGGCCGCGGCCCGAGCCGGTGCAGGTCACCGCGTACTTCCCGCGGACCGTCGGCATCTACCCCGGCTCGGACGTCCGCGTCCTCGGCGTCCGCATCGGCGAGGTCAAGAAGATCACGCCCGAGGGAGAGCGGGTGCGGGTGGAGCTGGAGTACGACCACGGGCGCAAGGTCCCCGCCGGCGCCCGGGCCGCGATCATCAACTCCTCGGTGGTCAGCGACCGTTACGTGCAGCTCCTGCCGGTGTACCGGAAGGGCCCGGTCATGCACAGCGGTACCGTCATCCCCGAGAACCGCACCGCCGTACCCGTGGAACTGGACCGGATCTTCGACAGCCTGCACACCACGGCCGAGGCGCTGGGCCCCAAGGGCGCCAACAAGGACGGCTCCCTCTCCCGGCTGCTCGGGGTGAGCGCCGACAACCTCGACGGGCAGGGCGCGAACCTCAACCGGACCGTCCAGGACCTGTCGCAGGCCGTCACCACCCTGTCCGACGGCCGCAAGGACCTGTTCGGGACGGTGCGGAACCTCCAGGTGTTCACCGCCGCACTCGCGGCCGACGACAAGAGCGTGCGGTCCTTCAACACCAGTCTCGCCGACGTCGCGCAGCAGCTCTCGGGCGAGCGTCAGGACCTCGCGGACGCGCTGACGAACCTGGGGACAGCGCTCGGCGACGTGTCCGCGTTCGTGAAGAACAACAAGAAGTCGCTGACCACGGACGTGAAGGGGCTCAGCAAGGTGACCAAGGTGCTCGTCACCCAACGGGCCGCCCTGGACGAGCTGTTGCGGGTCGCGCCCACGGGCATGTCGAACCTCAACAACGCCTACAACCCGTCCTCCGGCACCCTCGACACCCGCAACAACGCCCAGCAGGCTCAGGACCCGGCCTCGCTGCTGTGCTCGATCCTGCGGACGACCGGCGACGAGGGCGGCAGGAACCCCGACTGCAAGGAGCTGAAGAAGCTCTTCGACTCGCTGCCCGAACTGCCCACGCAGGGCACCGCGGTGACGGGCACCGTCGACCGGACGCTCGGCGGGATCCTGGGGGCGAGCGCATGAGCGTACGACGCAAGGCCGGGACGCTCGCCTGGGCGGCGGTGGGGTCGCTGCTGCTGTCCGGCTGCGAGTTCAACGGCTGGTACGACGTCCCATTGCCAGGGGGTGCCGCCGACGACGGGCACGCCTACCACGTCACCGTCGACTTCCGTGACGTCCTCGACCTGGTGCCGCAGTCGGCGGTGAAGGTCGACGACGTCACCGTGGGCGCGGTGGAGAAGGTGGAGCTGGACGGCTGGCACGCGCGTGTACGGCTGCGGGTCGCCGACTCGGTGAAGCTGCCCGCGAACGCGGTCGCCGAGCTGCGGCAGACCAGTCTGCTCGGCGAGAAGTACGTGGCGCTCGCGGCCCCGGCCGGCACCGCCCCCGTGGGCCGGCTCCGCGACGGCGACCGCATCCCGCTCTCCCGCAGCGGCCGCAACCCGGAGGTCGAGGAGGTGCTGTCCGCACTGTCCGCCCTGCTCAACGGGGGTGGGGTCGCCCAGCTGAAGACGATCACCGTGGAGCTGAACAAGGCCCTGGACGGCCGGGAGAACCGGGTCAGGTCACTGCTGAAGGAGCTGAACACGTTCGTCGGCGGACTGGACAAGCAGAAGGCGGACATCGTCCGCGCGATCAAGGCCGTCGACCGGCTCGCGGGGCGGCTCGGCAAGGAGAAGAAGACCATCGCCGAGGCCGTCGACACGATGCCGCCCGCCCTGAAGGTCCTGGCCGACCAGCGGCGCAACCTGACGAAGATGCTCACCTCCCTGTCGAAGCTCGGCAAGGCGGGCACCAAGGTGGTCGATGCCTCGCACGACGACACGGTCGCGAACCTCAAAAAGCTCCGGCCGATCCTGCAACAGCTGAACAAGTCGGGCAACGACCTGCCCAACTCCCTTGAGCTGCTGACCACTTACCCGTTCCCGCGCAATGCCGTGGACGCCGTCAAGGGCGACTACGTCAACCTGCACATCACCGCGGATCTCGATCTGGCGGACCTGTACGGGAATGTGGCGGACGGCAACTCCGGCCACGGCAACGGCAGTTCGCCGACACCCGGCAGCTCGGCCCCGCCGGGCCTCCCGGATGTGCCGAGCGTCCCGACGCCGGCCCCGCTGCCGAGCACACCGAGCCTGCCGTCGTCGCCCTCCGTGCCGTCGTCACCCTCGGGCGGCGGCGGGCCGCTGTGTCCGCCGGTGTGCACGAGCAGCTACACCACCGGAGCGAAGCCGCCCGAGGGCATCGACCTCGCGCTCGCCGAGCTGATGCTGAAGGGGGTCCAGCCGTGATCACTCGTACGGTCAAGGCCCAGCTGGTGGCCTTCGCAGCCGTCACCGCGGTCGGGGTGTCCTACGTCGGCGCCGAGTACACCGGCCTGGTGGACGACGTCCTGGGCCGCGGCTACACCGTGCGGGCCGACTTCGCCGACTCCGGGGGCATCTTCCCCGGCGCGGAGGTCACCTACCGCGGGGTGCCCGTGGGCAAGGTCGGCGCGCTGCGGCTGAGCGGCGCCGACGGCGTCTCGGTCGCCCTCGACATCAAGGACGGGGCGCCGCGCATCCCGGCGGACACCCTGGCCGTGGTGGCGGACCGGTCGGCGGTGGGCGAGCAGTACGTCGATCTGCAGCCGCGCACCTCCCACGGCCCGTATCTCCTCGACGGCAGCGCCATCCCGCGCGGCAGCACCCGCGTGCCGCTGCCCACCACCGACCTGGTCCTCAGCCTGGACCGGCTGGTGAACTCGGTCGGCAAGAACGACCTGCGGGTCACCGTCGACGAGCTGGGCAAGGCCTTCGACGGCACCGGCCCCGACCTGAGCCGCCTGGTGGACTCGGGCAACGCGCTCGTGGAGTCGGCGTCCCAGTCCCTGCCCGAGACGATCTCGCTGATCGAGAACTCGCGTAAGGTCCTGAAGACGCAGGCCGACCAGGGCTCGTCCATCAAGTCGTTCGCGCACGATCTGGCGGCGCTCAGCGCGCAGTTGAAATCGAGCGACGGGGACCTGCGCAAGGTGATCGGCAACGCGACACCGGCCGCCCAGCAGGTCGACTCGCTGCTGAAGTCGACCGGCCCCGGGCTGTCGGTCCTACTGGCCAACCTGATCAGCGGCGGCCGGGTCACGCTGGCGCACCTGCCCGGCGTGGAGCAGGCCCTCGTCACCTTCCCGGCGCTGGTCGCGGGCAGCTACACGGTCGTCCCGGGCGACGGGACCACCCACTTCGGGCTGGTGGTGAACGCGGGCGACCCGCCGCCGTGCACCAAGGGATACGGCACCACCTGGCGGGACCCCTCGGACACCAGTACCCGTGCGGCCGACACCGACGCGCACTGCGCCGCCCCGCGCGGCGGCAAGACGTCGGTGCGGGGCGCACAGAACGCCCCCGGCGCGTCGTCCGGCGGCGCGAACCAGGCGGCGTACATCACGCCGTACGACCCGGACACCGGCACCGCGACCGGTCCGGACGGAAGGCCCGTCGAGATCGGCTCGACGGGCGGCCAGCAGACGGTGTTCGGAAAGGAGTCGTGGCAATGGCTGCTCGTCGGCCCGATGGCATGAACAGGGTCCTCGCGGTGGGGCTGGTCGTGGCGACCGTCCTCACCGCCGCGGTCGCGGGATGGCTGGGCTTCGCCCTGCACGACCGGCACGAGACGGAACAGCGGCGCCAGGACATCCTGGCCGCGGCCCGTCAGTCCGCGCTGAACTTCACCTCGCTCGACTACCGGCACTACGACCGGGACAGCGCGAACGTCCTCAAGGGCGCCACCGGTGACTTCAAGAAGCAGTTCACCGCGCAGACGGCACAGCTGACCAAGCTCGTCGCCGAGAACAAATCGGTGTCCGAGGGGCAGGTCCTGGATGCCGGCATCGTCCGCTCCGACGCACACTCGGGCCGCGTCCTGGTGGTCGCCGACAGCAAGGTCACCAACACCGCCGCGCCCCAGGGGGAGGCGCGCACCTACCGGCTGCAGCTCGACCTGGTGTACCGGGGCGGGCGCTGGCTGACGTCCGACGTCGAGTTCGTGGGCTGACGGGCCCCAGTGAGGAGTACGACCATGGCGAACCCGACCACCCGGAGCCGCACGATGAGCGCGGCCGCCCGTGCGGCGGCCAAGCGCGCCAAGCGGGTGGAGTACCTGAAGCGGCCCGAGCCGCCGGCCCCGGACAGCTGGGAAGACCCGCCGGCGCCCTCGCCGGAGACTCTGGAACAGGACCCGGACACCTTGGCGGAGCCGGAGGGCAGCGCGCCTGCGCCCCGGTCCGGGCGGAGGCTGCTCACCGTGGTCCTCGGCGTCCTGCTGGTCGCGGCTCTGGTCGCCGCCTCGTTGCTCGGCCGGCAGTACGCGCAGGGACAGCATGCGGAGAGCGCGCGGTCGCAGGCGCTCGCGGCCGCGAAGAAGGCGGCGCCGGTCGTGCTGTCGTACGACTACCGGCATCTGGATCAGGACTTCGCCCGGGCCCGCACGCTGCTGAACGGGCACTTCAAGGACCAGTACGGCAAGACCACTAGGACGGTGGTCGGGCCGACGGCGAAGAAGTACCACGGGGTGGTGAAGGCGACCGTTCCCGCGGCCTCCGTCGCCTCTGCGTCACCGGACAAGGTCACCGTCCTGCTCTTCGTCAACCAGGTCACGCAGAGCACCCAGGTCTCGGGCTCCCGGCTGGATCTGAACCGGGTGCGGATGACGATGAGCCGTACCTCCGAGGGCTGGAAGGTGAGCGCCGTCGACGCCCTGTGATCAGCCGCTTCACCGTGCCCCCGCGCATTCCGCGCGGGGGCACTTTTTTGTCGGCCCTTCGGCGGGCGCTCTTGACAGTCCTCCCTGTCCACAGGCAGTCTTCCATTAAGCAGAAATCAACTTCCGCTATACGGAATAGCCGAGCAGCCACAGTCGCCACGGAAGGGAGCGCCGACCCCATGGGATTTGCAGAGCAGCGCTTCAACGTCAACCTGTCGATCCTCTTCACGGAACTCCCGCTTCTGGAGCGCCCCGCGGCCGCCGCCGCCGCCGGCTTCACGGCGGTCGAGCTGTGGTGGCCCTGGGTCGACTCCCCCACCCCCGAGCTGTCCGAGCTCGACGCCCTGAAGAAGGCGATCGAGGACGCGGGCGTCCAGCTCACGGGCCTGAACTTCTACGCCGGACAGCTCCCCGGCCCCGACCGCGGCGCCCTGTCGATCCCGGGTGAGGAGTCGGAGAAGTTCCGCGCCAACATCGAGGTGGCCGCGGGCTTCGCCCAGTCGCTCGGCACCAAGGCACTCAACGCGTTGTACGGCAACCGCGTCGAGGGCGTGGACCCGGCCGAACAGGACGCGCTGGCCCTGGAGAACCTGGTCCTCGCGGCCCGTGCCGCCGACCGCATCGGCGCGGTCCTGCTGATCGAGACGCTCAACCAGCCCGAGTCGCCGCTCTACCCGCTGGTGTCCGCTCCGGCCGGCATCGGCATCGTCGACAAGGTCAACGCTGCGACGGGGCTCGGCAACGCCAAGTTCCTCATGGACCTGTACCACCTGTCCATGAACGGCGAGGACCTCCCGTCGGTGATCGAGCAGTACGCGGCACAGACGGGTCACGTGCAGATCGCGGACAACCCGGGCCGCGGGGCGCCGGGAACGGGCTCGCTCCCGCTGGAGGAACTCCTCGACCAGCTGAAGAAGTCCGGTTACGAGGGGTGGGTCGGGCTGGAGTACAAGCCGGGCGACCGGCCCAGTGCGGAGGCCTTCGGCTGGCTGCCGGTGGAGCACCGCGCCGCCCGCTGACTTGCCGTCGTCTGGGGGCTGCCGCCCCCAGACCCCCGCTTTTCGGCCTGAACGGCCTCGTCCTCAATCGCCGGACGGGCTGGGTTTCACCAACCGGCGTCAATTCACTGACGTAGCAGTGCAGTTCAGAGAGGTACCCCATCATGAGCACCCTCCCCAAGATCGCCTGGATCGGCCTCGGCATCATGGGCTCCCCCATGTCCGAGAACCTGATCAAGGCGGGTTACGACGTCACCGGCTTCACCCTGGAGCAGGACAAGCTGGACCGCCTGGCGGCCGCCGGCGGTACCGTTGCCGGTTCGATCGCCGAGGCCGTGCGGGACGCCGACGTGATCATCACGATGGTGCCCGCGTCGCCGCAGGTCGAGGCGATCGCGTACGGTCCCGACGGCATCCTGGAGAACGCGCGCTCCGGCGCGCTGCTGATCGACATGTCGTCCATCACGCCGCAGACCTCCGTCGACCTGGCGAAGGCCGCCAAGGACAAGGGCATCCGGGTACTGGACGCGCCGGTGTCCGGCGGTGAGGCCGGGGCCGTCGAGGCCGTACTGTCGATCATGGTCGGTGGCGAGCAGGCCGACTTCGACCTGGCGAAGCCGATCCTCGAGGCGCTCGGCAAGACCATCGTGCTGTGCGGTCCGCACGGCTCCGGCCAGACCGTGAAGGCCGCCAACCAGCTGATCGTCGCCGTGAACATCCAGGCGTGCGCCGAGGCCGTGGTCTTCCTGGAGAAGTCCGGCGTGGACCTCAAGGCCGCGCTGGACGTCCTCAACGGCGGCCTCGCGGGCTCGACCGTGCTGACCCGGAAGAAGGACAACTTCCTCGCCCGCGACTTCAAGCCGGGCTTCCGCATCGACCTGCACCACAAGGACATGGGCATCGTCACCGACGCCGCCCGCAACGTCGGCGCCGCCCTGCCCGTCGGCGCCGTGGTCGCCCAGCTGGTCGCCAGCCTGCGTGCGCAGGGCGACGGCGGCCTGGACCACTCGGCCCTGCTGCGGGCCGTGGAGCGCCTCTCCGGCGCTCAGCTCTGAGACTTCCGGGTCGCGGCGCCGCTGACATCTGTCCTGTCGCGCCCAGGTGGCGCCGCGGCCCGGAATCAACTTCAACAAACTGTTGACGTTCGGTTTCTCCCACTCCTAGGCTCCACCAAGCGGAAGAAGTTTTCCGCTGCCACCCGCACGGAAGTGCTACCGCACGGAAGGTCCACGATGTCGAAGCGCGTGCTCACGACCGAGTCCGGCGCCCCGGTCGCCGACAACCAGAATTCCGCCTCCGCCGGCATCGGCGGACCGCTCCTCCTCCAGGACCAGCACCTCCTGGAGAAGCTGGCGCGCTTCAACCGCGAGCGCATCCCGGAGCGCGTGGTGCACGCCCGCGGCTCGGGCGCATACGGCTACTTCGAGGTGACGGACGACGTCACCGGGTTCACGTACGCCGACTTCCTGGGCACGGTCGGCAAGCGCACCGAGGTCTTCCTGCGCTTCTCGACGGTGGCCGACTCGCTGGGCGGTGCGGACGCGGTCCGCGACCCGCGCGGCTTCGCGGTCAAGTTCTATACGGAAGAGGGCAATTACGACCTCGTCGGGAACAACACCCCGGTGTTCTTCATCAAGGACCCGATCAAGTTCCCGGACTTCATCCACTCGCAGAAGCGCGACCCGTTCACCGGCCGCCAGGAGCCGGACAACGTCTGGGACTTCTGGGCGCACGCCCCCGAGGCCACGCACCAGGTGACCTGGCTGATGGGCGACCGCGGCATCCCGGCCTCGTACCGCCACATGAACGGCTACGGCTCGCACACCTACCAGTGGACGAACGCCGAGGGTGAGGCCTTCTTCGTCAAGTACCACTTCAAGACCAACCAGGGCGTCCGCTCCCTGTCCTCCGAGCAGGCCGCCGAGATCGCGGGCAAGGACCCGAACTCGCACCAGACGGACCTGCTGCAGGCCATCGAGCGCGGGGTGAACCCGTCCTGGACGCTGTACGTGCAGGTCATGCCGGCGGCCGAGGCGGCGGACTACCGCTTCAACCCCTTCGACCTCACCAAGGTGTGGCCGCACAAGGACTACCCGCTGCAGCGCGTGGGCCGCCTGGTCCTCGACCGCAACCCGGACAACGTCTTCGCCGAGGTCGAGCAGGCAGCGTTCTCCCCGAACAACTTCGTCCCGGGCATCGGCCCCTCGCCGGACAAGATGCTCCAGGGCCGCCTGTTCGCCTACGCGGACGCCCACCGCTACCGCCTGGGCGTCAACCACACCCTGCTCGCGGTGAACGCGCCGAAGGCGACGACCGCGCAGAACTACGGCCGCGACGGCTTCATGGCGACCAACTCCCAGGGCCGCGGGGCGAAGAACTACGAGCCGAACTCCTACGACGGCCCGGTGGAGACCGGCCGACCCCTGTCGGCCCCGCTGGCGCTGACCGGCCACACCGGCACCCACGAGGCCCCGCTGCACACCAAGGACGACGACTTCTTCCAGGCGGGCGAGCTGTACCGCCTGATGTCCTCGGACGAGAAGTCCCGTCTGATCGCCAACATCGCCGGCGGCCTCTCCCAGGTCTCCCGCGACGACGTGATCGAGAAGAACCTGGCCCACTTCCACGCCGCCGACCCCGAGTACGGCAAGCGCGTGGAGGAGGCGGTCCGCGCCCTGCGCGAGGACTGACCCACAGGCGGCCCGCGACCGCCGGACGGCCCGGATGAGGGGTGGCCGGCCGGCGGTGGCGGGCGAGGCAAGGACCGCGGCGGCGTGCGAGCCAGTGCGGTGGTGAAGGTCCCGGGCACTGCTTCTTCGACCTGAGGGAAGCGGCGCCGCGGTTCCGTCGCACCCGCCGCGGTCCCAGCCACCTTCCCCACAACCCACCGACTCCGTCCGGCGGCGCGAACGTCCTGTCGCGCCCAGCCTCGCACCGCCGGACGGCCACAACCGAAGACCTCACCGGCCGAGCGGCGCCGGATGCGGACGGTCCCGCATCCGGCGCCTTTCGGCGTTCGTGGGGGTGCGGATCGGCGCGGCCCGCAGGACGCTGAAGGCATGGCACATCCAACGGAGCATCCGCACATCGTGGTGCACTCGCCGGCCCTGGACGGCTCCCGACGAGTGACGGAGGGCGACGAGACGCTGGGGATCGCCACCCACGTGGACGACGTCAGCGAGATCCTGCGCCTGGCCGACCTGTACGTCACGGACGTCGAGGAGAGCGACCTCATCGAGTGGCAGGGCGGCGGCCCGGACGACTGGCCCGGGCTGTCGGAACACCACGAGGGGCCGTGAACACGTACGTACATCCGGGAACGTAGGACGTCTACGCAAACCTCAAATCCTGCTCTGAACATGGTTCAAGAGGCTTCAGCCGCCCCCACCCGAGGGGATATTCACGTCACATGGGGCCCGTCGGCACGGGGGCGGCGGGCCCCATGCCGGGGGAAACGGGGGATCGCACGGGGGAAACGGGGGACGGCTCCTGGGAGCCGGGCACGCGAAAGGGGCGGCCCAACCGGCAGGTTGGACCGCCCCTCAGCTGTCGGCCGGGTCAGACCTTCAGCGTCCTGATCGACGTCGGGGCGTGCCCCGGCTCCGTCGCGAGCTCCTCGAACTCGACGATGTTGCTGATGTCGTTGGTGGTCGACATGGCGATGTTGGTGACGCGCTCCAGGATCGCCTCGACGACGACCGGCACCTGGAACTCGGCGGCGAGCTTCTTGGCCTGCTCCAGGGCCGCACCCAGCTCGTTCGGGTCGGTCACCCGGATCGCCTTGCAGCCCAGGCCCTCGGCGACCTTGACGTGGTCGACGCCGTAGACGCCGAGCTCGGGCGAGTTGATGTTCTCGAACTCCAGCTTGACCTGGAAGTCGATGTCGAACGCCCGCTGCGCCTGCCGGATCAGGCCCAGGTAGGCGTTGTTCACCAGGACGTGGACGTACGGGATCCTGTGCTGTGCGCCGACCGCCAGTTCCTCGATCATGAACTGGAAGTCGTAGTCGCCGGACAGGGCGACGACCTGTGCCTCCGGGTCTGCCTTCGCGACACCGAGCGCGGCCGGGATGGTCCAGCCGAGGGGGCCCGCCTGGCCGCAGTTGATCCAGTGGCGCGGCTTGAAGACGTGCAGCATCTGGGCGCCTGCGATCTGGGACAGGCCGATCGTCGAGACATAGCGGGTCTCGGGTCCGAAGGCCTTGTTCATCTCCTCGTAGACGCGCTGCGGCTTGATCGGGATGTCGTCGAAGTGCGTACGGCGCTGGAGAGTTGCCTTCTTCTCCTGTGCCGAGGCCGCCCACGCGGAGCGGTCGGGGAGCCTGCCGGCCGCCTTCAGCTCCCTTGCCACCTCGACGAAGAGCTCGAGAGCCGCCTTCGCGTCGGACGCGATGCCGTAGTCCGGGGCGAAGATCTTGCCGATCTGGGTGGGCTCGATGTCGACGTGGACGAACTTGCGGCCGGCCGTGTAGACGTCCAGCTTGCCGGTGTGGCGGTTGGCCCAGCGGTTGCCGATGCCGAGGACGAAGTCGGACTCCAGGAAGGTCGCGTTGCCGTAGCGGTGCGAGGTCTGCAGGCCGACCATGCCGGCGTTCAGCTCATGATCGTCGGGCAGGACGCCCCAGCCCATCAGGGTCGGGACGACCGGGATGCCGGTCAACTCGGCGAACTCGACGAGGAGTTCGGCCGCGTCGGCGTTGATGACTCCGCCGCCCGCGACGATCAGCGGCCGCTCGGACTCGTTCAGCAGCCCGATCGCCTTCTCGATCTGGGCGCGGGTCGCGGCCGGCTTGTACGCCTTGAGCGGCTCGTACGTCTCCGGGTCGAACTCGATCTCGGTGAGCTGCACGTCGATCGGCAGGTCGATGAGGACCGGGCCGGGACGGCCGGAGCGCATCAGGTGGAAGGCCTGCTGGAAGACGCCGGGGACCTGTGCGGCCTCGAGCACCGTGACCGCCATTTTCGCGACCGGCTTGGCGATCGAGGCGATGTCGACGGCCTGGAAGTCCTCTTTGTGGATCACGGCGGTCGGGGCCTGGCCCGTGATGCACAGGATCGGAATGGAGTCCCCGATCGCCGAGTACAGGCCGGTGATCATGTCGGTCCCCGCGGGCCCCGAAGTGCCCATGCAGACACCGATGTTGCCCGGGTGCGTGCGGGTGTAGCCCTCGGCCATGTGCGAGGCGCCCTCGACATGGCGGGCGAGGGTGTGGTTGATGCCGCCGGAGGCCTTCAGCGCCGCGTAGAACGGGTTGATCGCCGCGCCGGGCACACCGAACGCGTTGGTGATGCCCTCGCGCTTGAGGATCTCAACTGCCGCACGGGCAGCGGTCATACGTGCCATCGAGTACTCCTGCTTCGGCTGTCGGACCAGCCCTCCCGTCGCGCCCCGCGGTGGGCTCTTCCGTAATCGACTTCCCTATCTAGTTTCCACATTGCGGAAACTATTTTCTACTATCTGGAAACAATGTAGGTGGGCGAGGGAAGGCCGTCAAGAGACGGACAAGCGGGGGCCCACTGGGGGACGATGTGGGCCATGTCAGAGAGCGTCTCGGTGCGCTGTCCGGCCTGCCGGCGCGAGCACCTCTATGCGGCGCCGTCGTATCCGTGCACCTGCGGGGCGCCCGTCGCCCCGCAGCTGGACCGGCACGGGACGGCGACGGCCGTCACCCATCGGGCCTGGGCGGAGGACTGGGTCACGCTGCAGTGCGGCTCCTGCGGCCGCCGGGACCAGTGGCCGCGCCCGGAGCTGGGCTGTCCGTGCGGGACGGTGCTGCGGATCGCGGTGGCCGGGCAGACCGCCGCGGCGGAGGCGGGCACCGGGGCCGCGCCCGCCCCGCCGAGGCGCCGCCGGCCCTTCCAGCCCGTCACGATCCGCACCGCCCGGGACGCGGTGACGGCCGCCGCCGTGTATCTGCGCTGGCTCGGCTGCCGGGACATCCGCCGGGCCGACCAGCGGCCCCCGTCCGGCATAGGAATCGCCGCCCGTGGCCTGCTGGCCCAGGTCGACCCGACCGTACGACCGGCCTCGCTGCGGGACGTGGAGTGCCTGTGGCTGACCGCCATGACGGAGTCGGCGGCCTGCGTCTACTTCTCCCTGGCCGGCTACGCCACCGACGCCCGCACCCGAGCGGACACCCTCGGCGTCCCCCTGTTCGTCCTCGACCTCACGGGTACACCGCAGCCGGTCAACAGCCTCGCCGACGAGCTGGACGCCACCGGGGTGCGGTAGTTCCGCACGGAAAAAGCGGGGGCGCCGTGGGCACCCCCGCTCGAACGACGTTCACGGAACTACAGGGCGTACTTCTCCCGCAGCTCCACCTTCCGCACCTTCCCCGACACCGTCATCGGGAAGGCCTCCAGGATCTGCAGCCGGCTCGGGACCTTGTAGTGGGCCAGCCGGCCCTCGCAGAAGGCGCGCACGTCCTGAAGGGTCGGCGGGTCGGCCGGGTCGCGAGGGATGACGCAGGCGAGGACCTCCTCGCCGTAGCGCTCGTGCGGTACGCCCACGACCTGGACGTCCGCGATCTTCGGGTGGCCGTAGAGGAACTCCTCGATCTCGCGCGGGTAGATGTTCTCACCACCCCGGATGATCATGTCCTTGATGCGGCCGACGATCTCGACGTAGCCGTCCTCGCGCATCACCGCCAGGTCCCCGGTGTGCATCCAGCGGCCGGGGTCGACGGCCTCGGCGGTCTTCTCGGGCTCGTTCCAGTAGCCGAGCATCACGCTGTAGCCGCGGGTGCACAACTCGCCCGGGACACCGCGGGACTGGGTCACTCCGGTCGCCGGGTCGACGACCTTCACCTCGATGTGCGGCAGGACCCGGCCGACCGTTCCGGTGCGGTGTTCCAGGTCGTCGTCCCTGCGGGTCTGGAGGGAGACCGGGGACGTCTCCGTCATGCCGTAGCAGATGGAGACCTCCTCCATGTGCATCTCGGCGACCACCCGCTTCATCACCTCGACCGGGCACGGCGAGCCCGCCATGATGCCGGTGCGGAGGGTGGAGAGGTCGTAGCTCGCGAAGTCGGGGAGGTTCAGCTCCGCGATGAACATGGTGGGGACGCCGTACAGGGATGTGCAGCGTTCCTGCTGGACGGCCTCCAGCGTGGCCTTCGGGTCGAAGGACGGCGCCGGGATCACCATGCACGCACCGTGCGAGGTCGCCGCGAGGTTGCCCATCACCATGCCGAAACAGTGGTAGAAGGGCACGGGGATGCAGATCCGGTCCTGTTCGGTGTAGGCGATCAACTCGCCCACGAAATAACCGTTGTTGAGGATGTTGTGGTGGGAGAGGGTGGCCCCCTTGGGGAAGCCCGTCGTGCCCGAGGTGTACTGGATGTTGATGGGGTCGTCGCAGGACAGCTCCTCGTACGAGGCCTCGGCCATCCCGCGGCCGAGCAGCGCCTGCCAGCCCGGGTCGCCGATGTACACGACCTCGCGCAACTCGGGGCAGCTGCCGCGCACTTGGTCGACCATCGCCCGGTAGTCGCTCGTCTTGTGGCTGAGGGAGGCGAAGAGCAGTGAGATCCCGGCCTGCTTGAGGACGTACTCGACCTCGTGGGTGCGGTAGGCCGGGTTGATGTTCACCATGATCGCGCCGATGCGGGCGGTGGCGTACTGGACGAGCACCCACTCCGGGCAGTTGACCGCCCAGATGCCCACCCGATCGCCCTTGGCGACCCCGCTCGCGACCAGCGCCCGCGCCAACTCGTCGACGTCCGCGCCGAATTGGGCGTATGTCCAGCGCCGCCCGGACGGCACGTCGACGAGCGCCTCGCGGTCCGGCCAGGTCGCCACCGCCCGGTCCAGGTTGGCGCCGATGGTGTCCCCGAGCAGGACGGTCGGGCTCGTCCCGTGCGTGTACGACAGTCCGGTCACCGGAAGTCCTCCTCGCGGTACTCGTCGGCCGAGCCCGCGGCGGTCGCCTCGCGCAGCTCGATCCGGCGGATCTTGCCGGAGACGGTCTTGGGCAGCGGCGCGAACTCCAGGCGGCGGATCCGCTTGTACGGTGCGAGGACCTCGCGGGAGTGCTCGAACAGCACCTTCGCGGTGTCGGGGCCCGGCTGCCAGCCCTCGGCGAGGACGACGTACGCCTTGGGGACGGCGAGGCGCAGTTCGTCAGGGGCGGGCACGACGGCCGCCTCGGCCACCGCCTCGTGCTCAAGGAGCGCGCTCTCCAGCTCGAAGGGGCTGATCTTGTAGTCGGAGGCCTTGAAGACGTCGTCGGCGCGGCCGACGTAGGTGATGTAGCCGTCGGCGTCGCGGGAGCCGATGTCGCCGGTGCGGTAGTAGCCGCCGGCCATCGCCTCCGCCGTACGGTCCGGGTCGCCGTGGTAGCCGGTCATCAGGCCGACGGGCTGCGCCGACAGGTCGAGGGCGATCTCGCCCTCGGTGGCTCCGGGCGCGCCCGTCACCGGGTCGAGGAGCTCCACCTTGTAGCCCGGGCTGGGCCGCCCCATCGAGCCGGTCTTGAGCTCCTGGCCCGGGCTGTTGGCGACCTGCACGGCCGTCTCGGTCTGCCCGAAGCCGTCCCGGATGGTGACGCCCCAGGCGCGCCGGACCTGCTCGATGACCTCGGGGTTGAGGGGCTCGCCCGCCGCCACGACCTCGCGCGGCGGGGTGCGCAGCTGGGTCAGGTCGGCCTGGATGAGCATCCGCCACACGGTGGGCGGGGCGCAGAAGGTGGTGACCCCTGCCCGGTCCATCTCGGCCATCAGCCGGCCCGCGTCGAAGCGGGTGTAGTTGTGGATGAAGACGGTTGCCTCCGCGTTCCACGGGGCGAACAGGTTCGACCAGGCGTGCTTGGCCCAGCCGGGCGAGGAGATGTTGAGGTGGACGTCACCGGGCTTGAGGCCGATCCAGTACAGGGTCGCCAGGTGGCCGATCGGGTAGGAGGTGTGGGTGTGCTCGACCAGCTTGGGCCGGGCGGTGGTGCCCGAGGTGAAGTACAGCATGATCGGGTCGTCCGCGAGCGTGGGGCCGTCGGGGAGGAACTCGGCGGGGCCGAGGGCGTACGCGTCCTCGTACGGCTCCCAGCCCTCCTCCGGCAGACCACCGACGGAGATGCGGGTGTAGGCGCCGGGGACGTCGTCGAACTTGGGGGTGTCCTCGGCCCGTACGATCACGTGCTTCACGCGTCCCCGCTCGACACGGTCGCGCAGGTCGGCGGGGCCGAGCAGCGGGGTGGCCGGGATGACGACGGCGCGCAGCTTCATCGCCGCGAGGGCCGTCTCCCACAGCTCGGCCTGGTTGCCGAGCATGACGAGGATGCGGTCCTCGGCGCGGACACCGCGCTCACGCAGCCGGCTCGCCACCCGGTCGGAGCGGTCGGACATCTCCGCGAACGAGACCCGGACCTCGCTCCCGTCCTCCTCGACGATGTGCAGGGCGGTCCGGTCGTTGCCGTCGGCGATGACGTCGAACCAGTCGAGCGCCCAGTTGAAACGCTCGGGCCGGGGCCAGCTGAAACCCTCGTACGCCTTCGCGTAGTCCTCGCGGTGCTCCAGCAGGAAGTCCCGCGCACTGCGGAAGAGCTCCGTCGCCGTCGTCATCGTCGTTCCTCCTCATCACCGGACCATTGCCGGGCGGCTCTCTGCCATCGTGTAATCCGTGATGCAGGTCTCACTACCCCCGAACGGGGGTGTGCGCTGCAGGGAAAGGGCAAGCAGGTGACAGCAGACGCGGCCGGGGCGGTCGAGATACGCAATGCGCTGGTACGGCTGCGGCGCACGACCGGGCTCCCGGTCGCCTTCGGCGGCCTGGTGGAGCCGGGGCGCCGGCACATGCGCATCAGCGAACTCAGCGGCACCGAGACACCCGCGCTGAGCGGACTGCCGGTGACCTCCGGCAACGGCCTGGGCGGCCGGGCGGTCGCGCTCGCCAGGGCGTGCGCGGTGACGGACTACTCCTCGTCGCGGCAGATCAGCCACGAGTACGACATCCCGGTCGCCACGGAGGGACTGCGTTCGATCCTCGCGGTGCCGGTGGTGGTGCGACGCCGGGTGCGGGGTGTGCTCTACGGCGCCCTGCGCACGGCGCAGCCGCTCGGTGACCGGACGCTGGGCGCGGCGATGGAGGCCGCGCGGGACGTGGAGCAGGCGCTGGCCGTGGGGGACGAGGCGCGGGGGCTGCTGGCGGCGACCGCCCGCACCGAGCGGGACCGGGATCCGGTGGCGGGTGCCGCCTGGGAGCAGGTGCGGGAGGCCCATGCGGCCCTGCGGGCGCTGGCGCCGCGGATCGCGGACCCCGCGCTGCGGGCGGAACTGCTCGGCGTGTGCGGGCTGCTGGCCCCGAAGGCCCGGGGCGGCCTTTCCGAGGGGCTGGACCTGGCCCCCCGTGAGCTGGACGTGCTGGCCTGTGTGGCAGCGGGAGCCACGAACGCGGTGGCCGCCGAGCGGCTCGGTCTGCGTGCCGAGACGGTCAAGGGGTACCTGCGGTCGGCGATGCGGAAACTGGGTGCTCACACGCGGGGCGAGGCGGTGGTCGCGGCGCGTCGGGCGGGGCTGCTGCCGTAGCGCTCTATTCGTTCACCGGAGCTTTGAATTTCACCATGCCTGACTGTTGTTATATCCCTCACCACGTGCTCCGTCCGAAATTCAAGGAGAGATTGCCTAGAATTTGGCCCGAACACGACACTTGGAGGGGAGCGTGCCTGTGCGAGGGGACTTGAGGGAGCCTGCCAGACGCCACCCCGACCTGGTCATCGGCCGGGACGAACTGCTCAGCGCGGCGCGCGAGCAGCTCGCGCAGGGCGGCAGCGTGCTGCTCCACGGCCCCGCCGGAATAGGAAAGTCGACCGCTCTGCGGGCATTGGCATCCGAATACGGGACAGCCGCCCGCACCGTGCTGCGCTGCTCGGCGACCGAGTCGGAATCCCACCTCCCGTTCCTGGCCCTCGCCGACCTGCTCGGCCTGGTCGTCGACCAGGTGTACGACAAGCTGCCCACCGCCCAGCGCACGGCACTGGAGTCGGCGCTCACCGGCCGCGGCGAGTCCACCCTCCAGCGCGACGGCCTCGCCCTGCGCCTGGCCGTCCTGTCCGCGCTGCGCGCGCTCGCCGCGCAGGGCCCCGTCCTCGTCGTCGCGGACGACCTGCAGTGGCTGGACCCGGCGAGCGCGGAGCTCCTCGGCTTCGCCGCCCGCCGCCTGGGCGACACCCCGGTGCAACTGCTGTGCGCGGTGCGCACGGAGGGCGAGGAGTACGACCGCCACCTGCACGCGTCGCCGCCCGACACCCTGGCCGTACGGCTCGGCGCGCTCTCCCGCGCCCAGGTGTCGTCCCTGCTCGACCACCGCGGCTACACCGGACTGCCACGTTCCACCGTCCGGGACATCCACCGCACCAGCGGCGGCAACCCGTTCTTCGCCCTCGAACTGGGCCGCGCCCTGGCCGAGAGCCCGACCCCGCCGCGGCCGGGCGAGCCGCTGCCGGTGCCCACCTCGCTGCGCGCCCTCGTCCTGAACCGGCTCGACATGCTCTCCGTCGAGGCCCGCCGCACCCTCCTGGTGGCCAGCGTGGGCGCCCGCCCCACCCTGGCCCTGCTGCACGACGCCGGCCGGGAGAACGCCGAGGCCGAGACCGCGCAGGCTGCCGACCTCGGGCTGCTGGCCACCGAGCCGGAGGGCCCCGCCGTACGCTTCGCGCATCCGCTGATCTCGGCCGCCCTGTACGCGGAGGCGCCCGCGCAGGAGCGGCGCGCCGCGCACGCCGCGCTGTCCACGGCGGCCTCCGACCCGATCGAGCGTGCCCGCCACCTCGCGCTCGCGACCACCGGCACCGATCCGGAGGCCGCGGCCCGGCTCGCCGAGGCCGCCGCCCTGGCCCGGGACCGCGGGGCACCCTCGGTCGCCGCCTCGCTCGGACTGCTCGCCGCCCGGCACACTCCGGCCGATGGCGAACCGGGCCCGGACGAGCACCGACTGCAGGCCGCCGAGGACGCGATCACCGCCGGCGAGGTGGACCTCGCCCGGGACATCGCCCGCGACGTGCTGACCCGGGCCGCCGAGCCCGCGGACCGGGTGCGGGCCTGGATGGTCGTCATCGAGGCCGCGGGGCAGGCCCTCGGCGAGGTCGACACCGTCTACCCGCAGGCGCTGGCCGACGCCGGCGACGACCCCGGGCTGCTGGCCCTGGTCCACTACCAGCTGGCCTGGCGCGGCCTGGTCGTGGAGGGCGACTTCGCCATCGGCCGGGAGGAGGCCGCGCACGCCGCCGAGCTGGCGGCCCGGGCCGGCGACCGGCGCACCGAACTCCTCGCGCTGGCCTTCCAGGCGACGACCGAGACCCTGATGGGCCACCCGGACGCCCCCGCGACCATCAAACGCGCGCTGAAGGAACCTCAGCTCCCAGACGTGGCCTGCCACCACAACGGGGCGGGCGCGACCCGCTACCGCTGGCTGATCATGAGCGACCAGCTGCCCGAGGCCCGCTCCACCGTCAACGCGCTGCTGCGCGAGGCGCGCCGGCGCGGCATGGTCGAGAGCGAGGTGCACTTCGTGCGTCTGCTCGCCGAGACCGAACTGCGCTCCGGGCACTGCGGCCGGGCCCTCGACCTGGCCCGGGAGAGCATGCGGCTGGCCCGCGACTCGGGGATCGGCGAGGTGCCCTCCGCCGTGCTCGCCTCCCTCACGGAGGCCTCCGGCGGGGACGTGGAGCGGGCGCTGACGCTGGGCCGCGAGGCGGTGGAGCAGGCCGAGCGGGCCGGCGACCAGATGTACATCTCCCGGGGGCTGACCGCGCTCGGCCACGCCCAGCTGGTCGCCGGGGACGCCGAGGGTGCGGTCCGCTCCCTGCGCCGGGTGCGGGACCTGGAGAACGGGCTCGGCATCACCGACCCCGCGCGCGGCCGCTGGCACGGCGACCTCGCCGAGGCCCTCGTCCGTATCGGCGAGACCGACGAGGCGCAGCAACTCCTCGACATGGCGCGCGAACACGCCCTGCGGCTCGGGCGCGAGGGCGTGCTGGCCGTGCTGGACCGGGCCGAGGCACTGGTGCGTGCCGCACGCGGGGAGCACGAGGCCGCACTCACCCAACTGACGTCGGCCCAGGACCGGCTCGCCACACTGGGGTACGGCCTGGAGGAGGCACGCGCCGCGTTCGCGCTGGCGTCGCTGCGTCCCGGCCGGCCGGGTCGCACGTCGTACGACGAGGCGGCCCGGCTGTTCCGGCGTTGCCGGGCGCTGCCGTGGGTGCGTCAGGTGGAGGCGGCCGCCGTGGCGAACCCGGTGGAACCGATCCCCCTCACCGCCGCGTCAGAGGGCCTGGAAGGGCTCGCCGCGATGGAACGCCAGGTCGCCGCGCTCGTCATGGAGGGCGCGACCAACCGGGAGATCGCCGCGCGGCTGTTCATCAGCGTGAAGACGGTCGAGGCAACACTGACCCGGGTCTACCGCAAGCTGGGGATCCGCTCGCGCGTGGATATCGTCCGTTTGGCGGCGGCACGGCGAGCGAAGTGACGGCGCGCCAGGTTAACTGAACCCGACCGAGGGTTTTCCCTCACGCAACCCCCTAGGGGGTTCCCTCATTGGGAGCCGGGGGTTCCGCGTCCTAGCTTGAGGACGTGCCGCTCGCCCGGGCATACGGGGGTCGGTCCCGCGACCCCCGTGCACAACCCCCCACACCCGCGCGACCCCCCACCGGCAACCCCCACTGAGGAGACTCATGTTCGGGTCCAACCGTGCCAGGAAGACCGCCGCGGTACTCACGGCGACCGCTGCAGCGGCCGCCACCGCACTGCTCGGCGCTCCTTCCGCGGCAGCCGCGCCCCAGCCCATCGTGGGCGGCACCACGACCACGACCACGGCCTACCCGTTCGTCATGCAGATCACGGACGCCTCGCAGAACCAGTTCTGCGGCGGCACCCTCGTCTCGGCCACCAAGGTGATCACCGCCGCTCACTGCATGGTCGGCGAGACCACCAGCAGCGTCAGAGTCGTCGGCGGCCGCACCTATCTGAACGGCACCAACGGTACGGTCAGCAAGGTCAGCAAGATCTGGATCAACCCGGACTACACGGACGCCACCAACGGCGACGACGTGGCCGTACTGACGCTGTCGACGTCGATGCCGTACACGACGGCCTCGTACGTCTCGTCGTCGGACACCTCGGTGTACGCGGCCGGCACCACCGCCCGCATCCTCGGATGGGGCACCACCTCGGAGAACGGCAGCTCCTCCAACCAGCTGCGGACCGCGACCGTGCCGATCACGGCCGACTCCAGCTGCAAGAGCTCCTACGGGTCTGACTTCGTCCAGACCGACATGGTTTGCGCCGGATACACATCCGGCGGCACAGACACCTGCCAGGGCGACAGCGGCGGTCCCCTGCTCATCGGGGGCGTCCTGGCAGGGATTACTTCTTGGGGCAACGGCTGTGCGGAGGCCGGGTACCCGGGTGTCTACACCCGGCTGACCACCTTCTCCAGCCTGGTGACCGCACAGGTCAACTCGTAGGACGGGTACCCCAGAAGATCTCCTGAGCACTCCTCAGGTGACAGACAAGGGGGCGTTGCGGGCTACCACGAGCAGCTCGCAGCGCCCCCTTTCCATGCGCTACTTGTCGCGCATGGGGCACTACTTGTCGGCGGTGAGCTTCCCCGCCGCGCCCCAGCTGTCCGTCGGCACCTCGTGGATCCACACCTGAACGGTCTCGGCCGGGATCCTGTACGCGTCGACGAAGGCATCGGTGATGCGCTTGACGAGGTCCCGCTTGAGCTCGGTGTCGCGGGGACCCTGCTGGACGGTGACGATCGGCATGGCTGAACTCCCTTGAGTGACTTGCCTGTTGGGGCCTGTTGCGGTCCCTTTCGGTGAGTCCAGTCCATCGCGTCGGGCGTCCGCGACCAAGAATCAGACCGCGACCGCAGCGATCAGTTCTCGTGATCGCCGCAGGCCAGCAGCAGGGTGTCCAGGTGCGGGGGCGGGGCACTGACGGGCACGGCGAGGCCCGTGGACAGGGCGAGGCCCGGCGCGCGGAACGGCACGAAGGCGACGCGGAGGCTGTGCAGCACGCGCGCGTGGGACGCGTACACGACGGTCCACAGGGGGCGGCTGCCGATGGTGGCGAGGATGTTCTGGAGGGAGCCGCTCGCCGGCCCGGGCAGCGGCTCGAACCCGGCCTCGTGACAGGCGCCGACGACCAGGTCGACCAGGGCGGGGTTGTTGCGGCGTTCGGTGAGGGCGAGCGGCAGCTCGGCCAGCTCCTCGATGCCGATCTCCTCGCGGCCGGCAAGGGGATGCGTGGCGGGGAGGGCGGCCACCAACGGGTCGGGCCACAGGGGCAGCACGCGTACACCCGGCACCGGTTCGACGGCCCGTACGAAAGCGGCATCCAACTGGCCGCCCGCGACCCGGGCCAGGCGTTCGGCGACCGGCAGCGAGAACAGCTCCACGGGCACGTCCGGCGCACGGCGCGCGAACGCCGCGAGCA
This sequence comes from Streptomyces sp. NRRL S-646, assembly GCF_000720765.1. Taxonomy (GTDB): domain Bacteria; phylum Actinomycetota; class Actinomycetes; order Streptomycetales; family Streptomycetaceae; genus Streptomyces. The sequence goes on along the minus strand of NZ_JODC01000010.1, from coordinate 561,892 downwards.
CACGGTCGAGATGCACGCCCAGGCCCGTACTGGTGCCGATCCTCAGGCCGGGCAGCGGGGCGACCGCGGCACGCGCCCGGTCGGCCGCCGCCAGCACCTCCCGCGCCTCGGGCAGCAGCCGCTCCCCCGCCGCCGTGAGCCGCACCCGGCGCGGCGTCCGGTCGAACAGCTCGGCGCCCAGCTCCCGCTCCAGACGCTGTATCTGCATGCTCACCGCGGACTGCACGATGTGCAGCCGCTCGGCCGCCCGTCCGAAGTGCAGCTCCTCGGCGACGGTCACGAAATAGGTGAGCTGCCGCAGTTCCATGGGCTCGACTCTAGAGGGGCCCCGCGGGGAGCTGTTTGAATGAGCGCCGGAAGGCACCGACCCGAGGGAGCGATACGCATGGTGTCCACGGACCGTTTCCTCGCCTTCGCCGCGATGTCCCTGCTGGTGATCGTGATTCCGGGACCCAGCGTCCTGTTCGTCATCGGCCGCGCGCTGGCCCACGGCCGCCGTACGGCGGTGGCGACGGCCGTCGGCAATGTCTTCGGCTCGTATCTGCTGGTGGTGGCGGTCGCGATCGGCATCGGCTCGCTGGTGGAGCGCTCCGTGGCGGTGTACCTGGCGGTGAAGCTCGCAGGCGCCGCCTATCTGGTGTACCTCGGTGTGCAGGCCTTCCGGCACCGGGGGCAGCTGAAGGCGTCGGCGATCCGGACGCAGCCGGCGGGACCGGCGCGCGGCGATCTGCGCACGGTGCTCGACGGTGTGCTCGTCGGGGTGACCAACCCGAAGGGAGTGGTCTTCTTCGCCGCCGTACTTCCCCAGTTCGTGAACCACGCGGCGGGCCACGTACCGCTGCAGATGCTGCTGCTCGGCCTGATCCCGATCTCGATCGGCCTGGTCACGGACACCCTGTGGGGCCTGACCGCCTCGGCCGCCCGCACCTGGTTCGCCGGCTCCGACCGCCGTCTGTCGATGATCGGCGGCGCGGGCGGCTTCGCGATGATCGGGCTGGGCCTGACGGTGGCGGTGACGGGCCGGGCGGACTGACGGTCACGCAACCACGGTCCCGAAGCGGATGTCGTACGACGACCCGGGGTGCATGGTGTCCAGCATCCTCACCCCTTCTTCCGCGAGGTCCGCGCGCTGGGCCTTGGTGAGTGTGCCGAACGGCTCGATGACGAGGGCGCCCTCCGCCAGCCTCCACACCCCCGCCAGGAAGCCGTCGACGAGGAACGTGCAGTAGGCCTGGTTGCCCACCCAGCTGCGGCCCCAGTACTCGGCCGGGACGACCCGGGTGCGGTCGGCATGCGAGAGGAGCAGGTTGTCGAACTCGGGGAGGAAACGGGGCGGGGCCGGAGTGTCGGCGTCGGGACGCGGTGCCTCCGGCAGATCGAAGAGCTCGACGCCGCGCTCGTCCCGAAAGGTGACGAGCTGCGGACTAAGCCGCTCGAAGGCCTCGCGCAGCCGGGTCAGACCGGCCCAGGTCTGCATGTCCTTGACGGAGGCGGGACCGAAGGCGGCGAGATAGCGGAGCACCGTGGCGTCGGGGGCGGGCGCGGCTCCGGCGCCCGGCGCCGGGGCGGACGCGGCCGATGATGCCGCGCCAGGCGCAGTCACGGCCGACGCGGTCTCGGCCGACGGGACGCCTTCGGCGAACGGTACATCCGACGGCGGAGCAGTCTCCGCCGACGCAGCCACGCCCGACGGCGTCACGGCTGACGCGGTCTCGGCCGGTTCGCCCCCGGCCGGAGGAATCGCAGCCGCCGAAGTCGACGGGACGCCTTCGGCGAACGGCATGCCCGGCGCCGGGGCAGTCGCCGCCGACGCAGCCGTGCCCGGGGCGGTCTCGGCCGGCGAAGTCGCGGTCGGCGTGGCCGGGCGCGCGGCCGGGCCGCGACCCAGCCAGTGCTCCGCGGTGGTCAGGGCGACCTGACCGCTTCGGCCCCACAGGCCGCGCGGGGTGACCTGGACGAGCGGGAGCTTGCAGCGGGCTGCGATGGCGAGGGCCTGTGGGTCGGCGTCGGGCCACTCGGTCTGCAGGGCATCGCGCAGTTGCTTCATGGTGCGCGGCTCGGCCTCGACGAGATCGCGGGCGAGGGCAGCGAGCCGTTCGAGGTCCACGCCGACAAGTCCCCTGCGGAAGTTGGTGAGTTCACGGTCACGGGCCGGCTGGACGAGCGGACGCAGGGTGAGGGCGTCGGCGGCGGTGTGGGTGTGGATGGTCGAGCGCATGGTGACGATACGGACGACCTCGCGGTCCGCCATCAGCCCGGACAGCTCCTCGGGGGTGAAGCCGTCGAGGCGGGCGGCGAGCGCGTAGTACGGCGGCTTGACGTTCTGCGCCTGGAGCCCGAGAAGATGCTCGACGGCGGCCTTGGCGGAGAGCGGCGACCGGCGCAGGAGCAGCTGCCGTCCGAGGGTCGCTCGGTTGAGAGCGCGGGTGCCGAGCACAGGAGCCGTCGCTGTCGTCTTCGTCATGCCCCGCACGCTAGCCGTGCTTGCGGACACCTGCTGTCCGCAACTCTCACCGAGCCCCGGACGCCCGGGTCACCCCGGCGCCGTTTGCCCCGTATATCCTGCCGGGGATCACGCAGCCGCAGGTTCGACCCGGGAGGCAGCCGCATGTCCGAGCGACGCACCCTCCCCCACTCTCGACTTCGCTCGAGCGGGAGGTACCCCCATGGCCTCCGGTAATGGGAGGAAATCCGTCTGGCGCCGTGCGCTGACCCCACCGCAGCCGCCGGCATCGAACAGCACACCGGCCCCGGCCGAACCGGCACCCCCGGAGCCGTCGGAGGTGGCCAGCGTCGTCCAGGCGGCGCTGTACCGGGACGGCGTCCGCGTCTCCGCCCCCGCCACCCTCGCCGAGACCTTCCGCGAACTGCGCGACCAGCCGTCCGGCATGGCCTGGATCGGCCTCGCCCGCCCCACCGAGGGAGAACTCCTCTCCCTGGCCGCCGAGTTCGACCTGCACCCGCTGTCGGTCGAGGACGCGATGGAGGCCCACCAGCGCCCGAAGCTGGAACGATACGGCGACACGCTCTTCGTCGTACTGCGGGCGGCCCGGTATCTCGACGCCCCGGAGGAGGTCGACTTCGGCGAGCTGCACGTGTTCGTGGGACCCGACTTCGTCATCACGGTCCGCCATGGCGCCGCCCCCGACCTCTCCGCGGTCCGCCGCCGTATGGAGGAGTCGCCGGAGCTGCTGAAGCTGGGCCCGGAGGCCGTCCTGTACGCCATACTCGACGCAGTCGTCGACGGTTACGCCCCGGTGGTCGCCGGCGTCCAGAACGACATCGACGAGATCGAGACCGAGGTCTTCCGTGGCGACCCGGAGGTCTCGCGCCGCATCTACGAACTCTCCCGCGAAATGGTCGAGTTCCAGCGCGCCACCCGCCCCCTGGTCGGCATGCTGCACGGTCTGATCGCCGGGTTCTCCAAATACGGCACGGACGACGAACTCCAGCGCTACCTCCGGGACGTCGCCGACCACGTCACCCACACCAGCGAACGCGTCGACGGCTTCCGCCAGGCCCTCACCGACATCCTCACGGTGAACGCGACGCTGGTGACCCAGCAGCAGAACGCGGAGATGCGGGCGCTCGCGGAGGCGGGGTTCGAGCAGAACGAGGAGATCAAGCGGATCTCCTCGTGGGCGGCGATTCTCTTTGCTCCCACACTCGTGGGAACCATCTACGGCATGAACTTCAAGCACATGCCGGAGCTGAGTTGGAGCTTCGGATACCCCTTCGCGATCGGCCTGATGGGGGCGGTCTGCGTGAGTTTGTATGTGATTTTCAAGCGACGGGACTGGCTCTAGAGGCCGTCCCTGACCTTTTGTGGGGGGCGGATGTGCCACTCGAGCATCCGCCCCTCATACACAACGGGCACTCGCGGTACGGGGGTCACCGGAGCGCTGTTCTCCACCGAGTCGCACAGATCCGCGAGCATGAGATCCATCCGCGGCCACAGCATGCGGTACTCGGGATCGCCGAACGACATCTCCCCGATCTCTCCCCAGTGATGATGCCGGTGGTCCACGAACAGCAGATCGCCGGCGATGTTCCGGGCGAGGGGAACCCATTGGCCGTCGGCGATGCGGCCGAGGACCAAGTCCTCCTGCCCTCCTCGCGGGCGTCCTCCACCATCGAGACGAGATCTCGATGAGCTTCCAGGATTCCGTCGACGTCAAGGAGGCTGTAGCCGAGGAGAAAGGCTCCCGGCTCCGTACTGGCCCTCCGCATGGTGACGCCATTGTGCAGTCCGAGGATTGTCCTCACATCCTCGTGGAGGGAGAAGCCGAGGCCATCTTCCAGACGCTTGATCCCGCCGACCGGACAACCCGGTCGCAAGGCCCCATGGTCTCCCGGAGCATGCTCGGCCAGCCAATCGTCGAAGCGCTGCCACAACTCGGTAAGACCAGGTATTCCGGTAGCCATGAGCACTTCTGTACCACGTGGTGGTTGCTCCGCAGGAAGAGCGGGTGTTGGTGGCGGCGATGGCGATGGCGGCGGCAGGACCGCGCACCCGCGGCGGCGCGCTCGGTGAAGAGCCGGACGACGTCCGGCCACGGCGTGGTCCGCGCGGCGGCCTCTTCGACGGACATCACAGTCGGAAAGGGTTTTCGCCCGAGGGGGACGAAACGTACCTTGTGCTGCTGATCAGCTTTTTCTTCTTGTGTGCGAAAGAGGCTTCGCGGTGGGGCGTCCCGAACTACCGGTCGACCCGGCGGCCGGTCCGGTGCAGCGGCTCGCCCATGATCTTCGGGAGCTGCGCCGTTCGGCGGGTGGCGTGTCGTACCGGGCCATGGCGAAGAAGGCCGGCTTCTCGGTGACGACCCTGGCGAAGGCCGCGAGCGGCGAGCGACTGCCGTCGTTGGCCGTGCTCCAGGCGTACGTCCAGGCGTGCGGGGAGGACCCCGCTGCCTGGGAGGCACGGTGGGCGGAGGCCGAGGCGCTGTCCGGGGAGGAGAGGCAGGAGGGTGCCGACGCCGCCCCGCCCTACCGTGGCCTCGCGCGTTTCGAGCCGGATGACCGTGAGCTGTTCTTCGGCCGGGACCGGCTGATCGACGAGCTGAGCGAGCTGGGGTCCGGGTCTCCGTTCGCCGTGGTGTTCGGGGCGTCCGGCAGCGGCAAGTCCTCCCTGCTGCGGGCCGGTCTGATTCCCCTGCTGCGGGAGAGGATCGCGAAGCAGGGGCGTTCGGCGGTCCTTCGGATCCTCACTCCGGGAGCCCGGCCCGCCACCACCTACGGCCATCTGCTGACGCCCGAGGCCGACGAGCCGGAGAGCTGGGTGGTGGTCGATCAGTTCGAGGAGGTCTTCACCCTCTGCCGCGAGCGCGCCGAGCGTGACCGCTTCCTCGACCTTCTGCTCGCCGCACGCGACCCGGGCAGCCGACTGCGCGTGCTCATCGCCGTACGCTCCGACTTCTATGCGCGGTGCGCCGAGCACCCGCGACTGGCGGAGGCGCTGCACGGCAGCGGGCTCCTGGTCAGGCCGATGACCGCGGACGAACTGCGCGAGGCGGTGGTCGGTCCCGCGCAGGCGGCCGGGCTCATCGTGGAGCGGACGCTGACGGCGCGGATCGTCGAGGACGTGCTCGACGAGCCCGGCGGACTGCCGATGCTGTCGCACGCCCTGCTGGAGACCTGGCGCCGGCGCAAGGGACGGATGCTGACCCTGGCCGCGTACGAAGCGGCCGGCGGGGTGCGCGGCGCGATCGCGGCCAGCGCCGAGGAGGCGTACGGGGAACTCTCACCGGCACAGGCGCACGCTGCCCGGCACCTGCTCCTGAGGATGGTCGAGCCCGGCCAGGGCAACGCCGACACGCGCCGCCCGCTCGGCTGGGAGGAAATGGCCGGGTGGGAGGACCCCGAAGTGCGGGCCGTCGCCGGGCGGCTGACCCGGGCCCGGCTGCTGACCACCGACGACGACGGAGTGCAGCTCGCCCACGAGGCGCTCATCACCTGCTGGCCGCGGCTGCGCGAGTGGATCGACGCGGACCGGGAGCGGCTGCGCCACCACCGGCAGCTGACCGACGCCGCCCGCACCTGGCTGGAGCACGACCGCGACCCGGGCACGCTCTACCGGGGCACCCGCCTGGCGCGGGCCGAGGAACTGTTCGCGGGCGAGGACCGCGGCTACGACGGTCTGACGTCCGAGGAGACGGCCTTCCTGGTCACCGCGGCGGAGCAGCGGGCGGCGGAGGAGCGGGCCGCCACCCGGGCCCGGCGCCGGAGCCGCACGCTCACGGCCTCGCTCTGCGCCGTGCTGGTGGTGGCCCTGGTCGTCGGCCTGACCGCGCTGCGACTGCGTCAGGACAGCGAGAAGCAGACCACCGACACGGCGGCCCGCCGGGTCGCCGCGGTCGCCGACGCGCTGCGCACCACCGACCCGCGCACCGCGATGCTGCTCGGCGTCGCCGCATGGCGCACTTCTGAGCTGCCGGAGTCCCGCCGAGCCCTGCTGGGCGCACTGGCCCAGCCCGAACTGGACAACTTCACCGACCCGGCGCCCGGTGACGAACCGACCCGGATCCTCGACAGCTCCGGGCGCACTCTGCTCAGCCTCGGCGACACCACCTGGCGGACTTGGGATGTGGACACCCACCGCCGTATCGCCTCGGGGTCGGTACCGCACGGGACGCTGCTCGGCGCGGGTCCGGGCGGCCGGGTGCTCGTCATCCAGACCGCCCGGCAGACCCAGCGGCTGTGGGACACCCGAACGAAACGCTGGATCGGGGATCCCCTGCCGTTCGAGGACACCGTGAGCTTCGGCGCGAGTGGCCGCAATTACCTGGTGACGAGCATGTTCGGCGACCGGGCTGGGCTCTACTCCTCCACCGACGGCCATCTGGTCTTCCGAACCCCCTCGGCCGGCAGCGGGGAGCTCGCCGCCGCGGCAGCCGACGACGACCGGCTGCTGGCCGTCTGCCCGCACGGTCGGGCCCCGCAGGTCTGGGACACCTCCGCGCGCAGCGTCCGGACCGGTGCCTGGACGAGCGCTCGCGGCGTCTGTGATGGTGACCGCACTCTCTTCGGCCTCACCGGCGGCCGGCTCCTCGCTCTCACCGGGGGCCGGGTGCGGGTATGGGACACCACGTCGGGACGAAAGCTCGCCGACGTCGCCCACCCGGGTGTCCTTTCGGCCGTCGTGAGCGCGGACGGCTCGTTCCTGGCGACCGGCGGCGGCCAGGAGATCAGCGTGTGGCGTCTGTCCAAGGGCGGCGCCCCTGTTTTCCGTCACTCCCTGGACAACGAGTCGCTCTCCGGTCTCGCCTGGGACTCCTCGCGGCCCCTGCTGCGGTACCTCGAAGGAGGCACGGTCCACACCCTCGACCTCACCACGACGCTCAACCGCGCCTGGCGCAAGAGTCCGCTCGCCGGGGTTCGGCTCAGCCCCGACGGCAGGACGCTCGCCACCGCCGAACGTGTCGGTGACCGCTACGTCTTCCAGCTGCGGAACACGCGCGACGGCCGTCTGCTGCGAACCCTGCCGCCCCCGTCACGTTCCTTCTTCCGCCCCGGCAACCGGACGGTCCCGGGGGAGGTCACCGAGCCTTTGCTGTCCTTCAGCCCCGACGGAGGCATGGTCGCGTACGGAGTCTCCGCCCCCTGGGACACGGCGCCTCAGCGTGTGACGGTGTGGGACGTGGCCGGCGGACACGCGAAGACCACTGTGGACCTGGCGACGGCGTCCACGACGTCTACGGACGCGATCGCTCTGGGACCGGGCGGTCGTACGCTCCTCACCGCACGTTTGACCGAGGACGGCTACTTCAACGAGACATGGGACACCACGCGGCAGCGCAGGACGGCGCTCCTCCCCGGCCCGGGCGGCCGCATTCCGGCCGTCAGCCGGGACGGCGGGCTTCTCGTGACCGACAACCGCGTCGTCCGAGCCGGCCGGTCCCACGTCCAGGACCTCGTCCAGCACGACGGCATCGAAGAAATCGCCTTCGCCCCCGACGGCTCCCGCATGGCGGCCGGCGACGAAACCGGGCGGGTGGCCATCTGGGACGGCGACCTCCGGCACCGAGCCGGCATCCTGAGGAACGTCTTTCCGGCGCCCGCCGATCCGTCCTCCGGCTCGGCCGAGGCGATCAAGGCTCTCGCCTTCAGCCCGGACGGCAGCACGCTCGCCGTGGGCGGCGACGCGGGCACCGTCCAGCTCTGGGACATCGCAACCCAGCAACCTCTCGGTCCTCCTCTGCCCACCCACGGTGAGAGCATCGACACGCTCGCCTTCAGCCCGGACAGCAGCATGCTGTACGCGGGCGGCGAGCACGTCCCGCTCCAGCGGTACGTGGTGGATCCGGACCGAGCGGTATCCCTTGTCTGCGCCCGTGCCGGGAACACGGAGCTGACCCGGGCGCAGTGGCGCACCTACGTTCCGGACCGGCCCTACAGGCGGATCTGTCCCTGACCGTCTCCGTGGGTGGTACCGGCAGCAGTGGCCCCTCTTTCGCTTGCCGTAGTGGACCTCGGCCCAGCCCTGGGACTTGCGCCGGTAGGGGGCGAAGCAATGCTCGCCCGCCTCACCTTTTTTGATGTGTCCACTGAGCGTGGTGGTGGCGCCGGCGGTCTTGCCCACCTCCCGTTTCTCGGTCTGCGAGACGCCGGCGGACACGGGGGCGAACCGCACGGGGGAGGTGCCCGCGCAGTTGGACACCGGGTTGCCGCCCTGATGCCCCTTGCCCGGTTCGGTCCGCACCTTGGCGGTGTTGCAGTCCCGGAGCACGTCGGGCTTGTCGTCGCCCCGGCCAGCGCCGGTGTTGGCGTCGGTCGTCCCCGTGGAGAGGGGGATCAGCGCGAGGGACAGGGCCGATGCCAGCACGGCCGCTCGGCGGCGGACGGTCTTCCGGACCTTCATGGACAGCTCTCCCGTCGGATTCCTCGACCCGCAGACCGGGTCGGGCTGCTGCCCCGGCCGAGGGGGGAGTCGGACCGAGGCAGCGACGGGTCGATCTTCAGGGGCCCGGGAGTTGTCCCTCCAGCCGTCCCCCCAGGTCGGACAATCCCAGCCGCTGCGGCCGGCCGGTCCGCCGACGTCCACAGGGTTGTCCGACCTGGCAAAAGGGAGGTGCCAAACAACATTCCGGTTGCGAGCGTCGGTGCAGCAAGGCCGGCTCCCGGCACACCGAGTCATCCGAGGAACAGCGCATGGCCGCCACGGACGCGACGACGATCCCTGAATCGAGAGCGCCTCAACAGCCCGCGCCGGGGCCACCGCGACGCCGCAACCGCAAGATCACCGTCTTGCCGCAAGGCGTCGCCGTCGCTCCGGGAAACGTGCGCGGGGCGACCGCGCGGGCGAGGGCTTCGGCGCCCTGCGCGAAGAGGCGGGCGGGGCGCCGAGCAGGTTGCCGAGCAGCCGCCGTACGCCGGTGGCGTCCTGCACCTGCGTTCGCCCGCCGGCTGTTGCCCGACGGTGTCGATACCGAGCCTCGCGGTGGGAGTGAGGTAGAGACGTGGGGCAACGACAGCGTTACGTCCGGACAAGTCATGCGGAACTCGATCCTCCGGAATTGTCTGCGGCGGCAAAAGGGGCCTGCCAAACAACCTCCCGGCTGTGAGCGTCGGTCCTGACCTCGCTGCACGTCGAACAACCGGAGCACACCATGCCCACCAGCGTCCTCATGGTGGTCGCCTTGTCCGTCCTTCTCGGATTCCTGGTGATCATGCTGGCGCCGAGGGACACCGACACATCCGCCTCGACGGCGGAGGACCAGGTGACGATCGACGCGGAGACCGGCGCCGGCGAGAAACACATCGACTTTCCACAGGTCCGCTGGAACATCAAGCGCGGCTCGGGCTCCTATCTGACAATGCTCGACCAGCTGCGCAACCTCGCCGAGACCTCGGCCGACGGCCGCGTCATGCGCAACGTCGACACCGGGGTGAACGCCGTCATCACCGACAACACGGAGACCCGGAGTTTCGCCGACGTCGTGATCAGCACCGGCAGCCACATCCCCGCCGTGCATGCGATCGTGCGGCTCAGCGACTTCTGCGTCGTGCGGTTCTTCTCCAGCGACACCCCGCACAACTTCGTCCTGAACCTCGTCTCCGACGTCCCCGGCAAGGAGGACGCCACCGACGACAACTGGTTTCTCGGCAAGGGCTACGACGCCCTCGCCCGCGTCGCGGACCAGTCGCTGACCGAAGTCAACCTGTGCGAGTCCAGCCTCGAGAACAGCCTCAGGGACCTCGGCGCCCGCGGCACGGACCGCACGGCCCAGGCCCGCGGCATGCTGCGCTACATCATGGCCATCACCGAGGCCTCCCGGTTCCGCCCCATCGCCAACCGCATCGCGAACGGCATGGACAGCGGATCCGACGTCTTCGTCACCGCACAGCAGGCCGGCCTGATGCGTGACTAGACCGCATCAGCCTTTCCCGAAGCCGTCGGGCTGCCGGAGTACGAGCCGCTCCGGGACACCCCTTCGCCATCGGGCTGATGGCGGTCGTATGCACCGGTCTGTACGTGATCTTCAAATGGCTGGTCCGGCTCCGAGTACCGCCGGACTCGCCCGCACGATGATCTTGCCGGTGTTCCGGCCGCGCAGCATTCCCAGGAACGCGTCCACGATGTGCTCGAACCCGTCGACCACCGTCTCGTCCAGAGCGAGCCGGCCGCTCTGCAGATGCGGTACCGCGAACTCGTACAACTCCTCCTGCATGTCGCGGTAGTTGCTGACCAGGAAGCCCTCCATGCGGAGGCTCTTCTCCACGATGTCCGCGTAGTCGAAGCGCGGCGGCGGCGCGTCAGGGGTGTTGTACTGGCTGATCGTGCCGATGCGGACGATGCGCCCGAACTCGCGCAACGCCCCCACGGCCACGGCCAGTTGCTCGCCGCCGACGTTGTCGACGAACACGTCGATGCCGTCCGGTGCGACCTTGCCGAGAAGGTCGGCGGCGGGGCCGTCGTGGTAGTCGAAGACGGCGTCGTAGCCGACCTCCCGCGTGAGGTGGTCGGCCTTCGCAGCCGAGCCTGCGCTGCCCACGAGCCGTCCGGCGCCGAGGAGCCGCGCGAACCGCCCGGTGGCCGTGCCGACCCCGCCCGCCGCGGCCGACACGAACAGGTCCTCGCCCTCCCGGAGCCGGGCGATCCGGGTCAGGCCCACATAGGCGGTCAGGCCGGTGCCACCGAGGATGCTCAGGTACGCGGTCAGGGGCACACCGTCGAAGCGGGGAAGCTGCCGGATCTCCTCGGGCGTGACGAGCGCGTGCGTGCGCCAGCCCTGCCGGTGGAACACGATCTCTCCCTCGGGCAGCCGGGGCGTGCGCGAGGCGATGACCCGCCCGATGGTGCGGCCCTCCAGGGGCGCGTGCAGCGCGAAGCCGCCGGGCACGTCGTCCATCATCTCGCGGTGATAGGGGTCGACGGACCAGTAGAGGTTCTCCACCAGGGCGCTGCCGGGGGTGGGGGCGGGAAGCGCGGACTCCACGAAAGCAAAGTGTTCGGCGGTGGGGAAGCCGTGCGGGCGGCCCGTCTGGTGCACGGTGAGCGCGGTCTCGTTCATGAGCGGACCGTAGGGCGGGAATGCCCCTGCCGGGCAGCCGGTTGGGCTCATGCGACGCCCCGTTCCATGAGCATTTCTCATACGTTGAGGTGAGCGCCCCGTGGCCCGCACGACAGACTCCGATCTCGCCCCGCACGAACTGCGCGTCCTGGTGGCGGTCGCGGACACCGACGGCTTCTCGGCCGCGGCCCGGGCACTCGGTCTGACGCAGTCCGCGGTCTCCCACTCGGTGCGCGGCAGCGAGCGCAAGATCGGTGCCGTGCTCTTCGACCGCGGCCGTACCGGCGCCCGCCCCACCCCTGCCGGAGAGAAGGCCGTGGCGCACGCCCGCCGCATCCTGCGCCTGCTGGACGTCCTGACCGCCGAGGCGCGCGGTGCGGCCATGTCCGACGCGGCGGAGGGGCCGTTGCGGATCGCGGCCTTCCGCAGCGCGGCTCTCCATCTGCTTCCGCCCGTCCTCGAGCGGTTGCGCGCCCGGCATCGCGGGATCGAGCCGCGGGTGCGGATCGTCCGGGAGGTGGGGCGCGGCACCGCGGGCGAAGTGGCCGACGGGAAGGCCGACATCGCCATCGCCACGCTGGGCGGCTCCGCGCCGCTGCCGCCGGGTCTGGTCACCGGCGGCCTCTTCGAGGAGCCGTACGCCCTGGTGCACGCGGCGGGACACGCCGCCCCGCGTTCGCTGCCTCTGGTCGACTGGGCGGAGAACTGCGGTTCGTACACCCGTGACTGGTGGGCGGCACAGGACTGGATCCCGAAGGCGACCGTCGAGGCCGAGGACGACGGAGCGGTGCTCTCCTTGGTGAGCGGAGGGCACGGAATGGCGATCATGCCCGCGCTCTCGCTGGCCGGAGCACCGGACTCGGTCGCGATCGCCGATCTCGGCCCCGAGCGCCCGACGCGCCGGGTCGGCTACGTCACCACCTCCGAACTGGCCGGAGCGGCTGTCGTGCGCGCCTGCGTGCGGGAACTGCGGGCCACGGCCGCTCACCTGCGACTGGCTCCGGTGAGCTTGCCAACCGCCCCGCCGACCTGAGGAAATCAAGCCCATGTCCTCCTCCCCCGCCCCCCTTGCCTCCTACGTCGAGTCCTGGCGTCCCGAGCCGGTCACGGACGGGGACGCTCTGCCGGCCGGGCCGGCGGCGGCTCTGTCGGCGGTGCTGGACCTGCCCGGCACCGCCGCCGAGGACGGTGATCCGCTGCCTCCGCTGTGGCAGTGGCTGTACTTCCTGCACTGGCCGCCCCAGGAGTCCCTGGGCCCGGACGGGCATCTGCGCGACGCGCGCTTCCTGCCGCCCGTCCCGAGCCGTCGGCGGATGTTCGCCGGCGGGCGCTGCACGATCGGCGAGCCCCTGCGCCTCGGCGAACCGGCCGAGCGGGTCAGCAGTCTGGCCGCGGTCGCCCCGAAGCAGGGCCGCAGCGGGGAGCTGCTGTTCGTCACCGAGCGCCAGGAGTTCCGGCAGCACGGCCGCACCTGCCTGGTCGAGGAACAGGACATCGTCTACAGGTCGGGCGCGGGCCCCGCTCCCCGGCACCCGGCCGCCCTCGACGACTCTGCCGTACCGGAGCCGGAGGGCTCGTGGTACCTGCGCCTGCAGCCGGACGAAACCCTGCTCTTCCGCTTCAGTGCGCTCACGGCCAATGCGCACCGCATTCATTACGACACCCCGTACTGCCGTGACGTCGAGGGCTACCCCGGCCTCGTCGTGCACGGCCCGCTGCTGGCGCTGCTGATGCTGGAGCTGGTCCGCAGGAACGCCCCGCAGCGGCAGGTGCGGTCACTGTCCTACCGGCTGCACCGTCCGACGTTCGTGGGCGAACACCTCCTCGCCGACGGCGCGCCCTGCGACGGGCAGGCCCAACTGCACATCGCCACCCCTCGCGAGGCCCGGCACGCGAGCGCCGAGGTGATCTTCAGCTGAGCCGGAGGAGGACGGCCGTGTCGGAGCGGGGCAGGGAGACGGTGAGCTTCCCTTCTGCCGCGTTCCACTGTGCGGTGCCGCCGGACGCGGTGGGGTGGAGCACGGACGGGTGGAGCTGTGCGCCGCGCAGGTGGGGGACGGTGAGCTCGCGGGTCGTTCCGTCGGCGGGGCCCCTGCGCCACACCGTGACGAACGTGGACTGCGGGCCGCGCAGTCCCTGGGCGATCCAGGTGTCGTCCCAGCCGGGCAGGCCGAGCGGCCAGAAGGGGTGCGCCTCGGCGATCTCCCGCCGGATGTCCTTGTACACGTCGAGCGCCGAGCGTACGAGGGCGGACTGGTCGTCGTTCATTCGGTCGAGGAAGCCGGAGAGGTGGATCCGGCCGAGCAGCGCCCCGGCGAGGGTGAAGGCGATCTCGTCGAGGGTGTGGCCGGGCTGCGGATAGGCCCACACGGCGGCCTGTTCGGGGGCCACGGCGGTGGCGGCCGCGGCGGCGATGGGCGGGTAGCGCCGCAGGTCCTGCTGGTCGCTGGTGGACTGCAGCTGGGCCACGGCCAGTTGGGCGTAGTCCATGCGCAGGCCGCCCGACCCGCAGTTCTCCAGGACCAGGCCGGGGTGCCGGTCGAGGACGGAGGCCATCCAGTCGAGGTGGGCGCGATGGTGCCCGAGCAGTCCGGCACCCGGGCTCTCGACGCCGTTCTCCGTACCGGGGCCGATGTTGATGTTGTAGTCGAGCTTGAGATAGCCGACACCCCATTCGCCGGCCAGCCGGTCCACGACCGAGTCGAGATGGTCGCGGGCCGCGGGGTGACGCAGGTCCAGGTGGTGCCGGCCGTGTTCGGTGACGCGGATGCCGCCGCGCCGGAAGAACGCCTCGGGCGGCAGGGTGCGGGCCAACGGGCTGCGCACACCGACGACTTCGGGTTCCAGCCACAGCCCCGGGGTCATGCCGTGGTCCCGGACGGCGTCCAGGACCTCCTTGATGCCGCCGGGGAAGCGCCGCTGCGCGGGCTCCCACGCGCCGACCGCGTCCCACCAGCCCTGGGCGTCGTCGTCGTACCAACCCGCGTCGACGACGAAGACCTCGGCACCGGCCGCGCCCGCTGCCTCGATGAGCGGCATGAGCCTCTCGGTGGTGGGGTCGCCCATGAGGGTGTTCATGTAGTCGTTGTAGATCACCGGAAGTGTGCGGTGATCGGGGTGGTCGCGGCGGAAAACGCGGCGGCAGTCGGTGAGTTGACCGAACGCGGCGTCGAGACCGCCCGTCTCGACCCGGACGAGGACGGCGGGAACGGTGTGGAACTCCTCGCCTGGCGCGAGGGTGTGGTGCCACTGGTGGTGGGCGTCGTCGGGGCCGAACAGGGCTGCGTAGGCCGCGCCTTCGCGTTCACCGGTCTCGAAGCGCCAGCCCGCGCTGGACTCGATCTGCCACAGCCAGGCGCGACCGTCCCCGTCGGTGAGTGCGCCGACGGGGAGATGCCGGCCGGTGGACCAACTGCCCTGCGAATAGCGCTCGAAGCAGCCGCGCCCCTCGTGTCCGTGGGCGGACCGGCTGAGCGGGACGACCCGGTCGCGGAAGGCGGCCTGCCGCCAGCGGCATTCGGCGAGCCAGTCGTTGTCGGCCCAGTGCAGGGTCAGACCGTCGGAGCCGCCGTCGGCATCGGTGATGCCGCCGAGGGTCAGGGTGGTCACGCTCTCCAGCCGGAGCGGTGCCCCGCCCTCGTTGACCAGGCGCACCCGGGCGCGCAGGAAACCGGCGCCCGGACCGGTCTCCAGGACGACGTCGGCGGCCAGTTCGGTCACAGGGTCCGCCAGTCGGATCGTCGTACGCTCGCGGGTTCCGTCCTCGGCCGTCTCGTGGCCGCGGTAGGCCAGGCGGTCGCCGATGGCCGTCTCGATGAAGCGTTCGCCCGACCACAGGCGTCCGTGGCCGGTGGCGGTGACCTCGACCAGGGGGACGAGGGAGGCCCAGTCCTGGTCGGACGTGCCCAGCCTGACCGAGCCGGTGGCGTCCGCGAAGGCGTGGAGTCCGAGTTCCGGGTGCGACCAGAGACGGGATCTCTGCACTGCTGCGACGTCAGCGGTCAACACTTTCCCCTTCCAAGGCTCTTCCAGGACGGTTCCGGGCAGTTGGGCGGTCCGAACGAGGGACATTGCGAGTGTCACCGAGGTCCGCCGAGGCGCGGAGCGCCAAGGTGGCCGCCATGAAGAAGAAGATCATGCGCCTGTTCGCGCTGTCGACCGTCCTGACCTGTCTGCTCGGTGCCGCCGACGGCCAGCCGAAGGAGGGCGAGCAGTACCTCAAGCTCAAGCACCGGGTCACCGGTGTCGCCCCCCGGGAAGTGGCGGAGGTGTTCTACTACGACTGCCCGCACTCCTACGAGCTCGAGAAGCCGTTGGAGGACTGGGCCGCACAGCAGCACCCCGCGGTGAAGCTGGTGCGAATCCCCGCAGTCTGGGCGGACCAGACCGACATGGTCGCGTACGCCCGCCTGTTCTACACGCTGGACAAGCTCCACCTCGCGGAGAAGGAGGCGCTTCCCGTGTTCCAGGCCGTGCGGGAGGAGGGCAAGGAGCTCACCTCCGAGCGGACTGTCGTGAGATGGGCGGCGGCAGAGGGGCTCGACGTGGCGGCGGTACGAGCGGCTTACACGTCCAAGGAGGTCGACGCCTCCGTCGAGGCGGCGCCCGCGCTCCGTGAGCACTACCAGGTGACCGAAATGCCCACTGTGGTCGTGGGCGGACGTTTCCGCACCACCCCCATGCTGGTCGGCAGTGCCGCCGACACCGTCTCGGTGCTGGACCACCTCTATCACGCCCAACCGCACCACTGAGCGACCGTCGAAGCGGCGGGGGCTCCTACAGCTCAGCGGTAGGTGAGCAGTCGGCGGCCGTCGCCGGTGAAGTGGGCGTGGTCGTTGAAGGTGAGGAGGTTGGTCCCGGAGCCGCCCACGACGAGGGTGGTGACGGAGGCGTTCACGACGACGCGGTTGAGGGCGACCACCGAGGCGGGCGGCAGCGACAGCAGGGTGCCGCAGAGCGCGGCGAGGACGCCGCCCGAGGTGACCACGACCGCGTCGCGGCCCTGGCCGAGGGTCGTGGTCAACTCGGCCAGCGCCGCGCTCGCGCCGCCCGCGAACGCCGTCCAGCCGGTGGGGCCCGTCTCGGCGGCGTCCTCGATCCACCGCCCCAGGGCCCGGTCGAGGACCACTTGCACTGCCCGGGAGTCCGCCTGGTCGTCGGACCCCGGGTGCTGGGGGTAGCGGGACAGCAGGCTGGTGTGGTCGTACTCGTTCCAGCGCGGATCCTCGGGGGAGGGCTTTTCGAAACCCGCAGCTTCGGCGAGGAGTTGGGCGGTGTCGCGCTGGCGGGTGAGCGTGCCGGAGACGACCTGCGGGTCGCGCAGGCCGCGGCGGGCGAGTTCCCTGCCGACGGCGGTGCCCTGTTCGCGGCCCAGGGCCGACAGCGCGTCGTAGTCCTGCGCACCGAAGGAGGCCTGGCCGTGGCGGACGAGGCAGATGAGCGGCATACGGTGTTCCTGCTTCCCGCATCTCGGCGGTCGTTACGGCGGATCGTCGGGCGTCGACGTCGGTCAAGGTAGCCGACGGCCCTGTCATGCAGTCGCGGGCGGTACAAGGACATCACCGGCGACCCGCTCAACGACCCCAACCGCCGCACCCGCGTCCAGAAGATCTACTGGAAGGCGGACGGCACCCCCGACTTCGGCATCCCCGTCGCCGACGGGGTCACCCCTCAGCGCTTCTCCTCGTACAACTACCCGGACCGTTTCATCCGGCACTACGACTACCGCGCCCGCATCGAGGCGAACGTCAGCCCGCTCGCGGACTCGCAGTTCCGGGTCGTGACGGGCCTGGCGGGCAGCGGCACCGTCTCGCTGGAGTCGGCCGACCACCCCGGCTACTACCTGCGGCACAAGAACTTCGAGGTGTGGCTGGAGAAGAACGACGGGACGACGACGTTCGCCTCCGACGCGACGTTCTACCAGCGGGCCGGTCTCGCCGACTCCGCCGGGATCTCCTACGAGTCGTACAACTACGCCGGGCGCTGCATCCGGCACTACAACTACCTGCTGTACGTGCAGACCCCGAGCACGGCCACGGACAAGGGGGACGCCACGTTCTACGGCCAGTAGCCGGACAGAGCTGCGCGTCACCAGGTGAGGTGCAGGCTCTCCGGTGACCGGTGGATCATCGTCGGCCGCATGGTGACCGGACGGTCGTCCGCCAGTCGCAGGCCCGGCAGCCTGCGGGTCAACTCCGCCAGGGTGAGGCGGAGTTGCTCGCGGGCGAGCTGGGAGCCGGGGCAGCCGTGCACGCCGTAGCCGAAGGCGAGGTGGCGGCCGGGGGTGCGGGTGATGTCGAACTCGTCGGGGCGGGGGTGCCGGGCGGAGTCCCGGTTGGCGGCGCCGAAAGCCACGAACAGCGTTGCACCGGGCGGGAGTTCGGTACCGGCGAGGGTGACCGGACCGGTGGTGACACGGCGGAAACCCTGCAAGGCGCTGTCATGGCGGGCGGCCTCCTCGACGGCCGCCGCGATGCGCTCGGGCTCGGCGCACAGCAGCTCCCACTGGCGGGGGTGCCGGAGCAGGTGCAGAACGGCCGTTCCGATGAGGGCAGTCGTCGTCAGATGCCCGGCGATCAGCAGGTTCTGGAGATGGGCGACGAGTTCGTGCCGGTGTTCCAGGGTGAGCTCGCCCTCGCCGACGACCGAGGTGACGAGCTCCGTGCAGAGATCCTCGCGGGGCGCGGCGTGCCGCTCCCGGGCGTACCGGTCGAGGATGTGCTGCATCGCGACCACGTCCTCGGCCGCGGCGATCTGCTCGTCCTCCGCCAGGGGGCGGAACAGCAGTTCCTCGGCGCGATGGCCGCCGTGCACGACGGCGGGCACGTCGGCGGGGTCGAGGCCGACGACACGGCCGATGACGTCTCCGGGCAGCTTCCCGGCATACGCCGACATCAGCTCGACGTGCCCGTCCTTCACGAAGGCGTCGACCAGGGCTGCGGCCCGCTCGGCGGCGTACGGCAGCACGGCCGCGACACGCGCCGGTGAGAGCCCGCGGACGATCGGCGCCCGTAGCTGCTGATGCCGGGCGCCGTCGGCGGTGACGACGACGGGCCGCCCGCCGAACCCGCCGCCGAGGACGGCGAGTGCGGCGGGCCCGGGCAGCACGTCGGGGACAAGGGCGTTCGCCGACGAGAAGTCCTCGGGCCGGCGCAGGACTTCCCGTACGTCGGCGTCCCGGGCGACCAGCCACGCGTCGAGCTCGGCGACGTACGTCAGGCCCTCGGCATGTCGCGCCCGCTCGTAGTGCGGGTAGGGGTCACGCTGCAACTCGTCGAGCCTGCCGTGCAGTTCACGGTCCACGGGACACCCTCCCGGCCGGCGGTGGTGCGGGTCGGGCTCATCGTGCCGTACGGGTGTGCGAGTGCGGTAGAGGGCTTCCGGGTGCCGTCAGAACACCACGGACCAGCCTTCGCGGGCGGCCTGCTCAGCGGTGTATGACACCCCGTGCACCTTGAGGCCGTCGGCGTTCTTCAGGGTGATCTCGCCGCCGTGGTTGCCGAGTTGGGCGCCGCCGATCAGAGGAACGAGCAGACAGGCTCCGGCGGCGAGCGGCCCGGGTGGCACGGCGGAGCCCTGGCCGATGCGGTCGACGAGGTGCCAGCCGGTCAGATCGACCTGGGCGGGCGAGGCGTTGAGCAGGGTCACCGTCTCCGACTCGGGCGCCGGGCCGGCCGGGTTGACCAACGCCGCGACGATCCGGACGGGCTGGGTGCCCGGCTGCGGGCGATTGCCGTCGACGTCGTCCTGGGAATGCCCGGTCACGTCGTCCGTGTGCCAGGACTGGCTCTGGAAGGCGAGGAAGACGCCGACCCAGCGTTCCTGCGCCGGGAAGTGCAGGAGCAGCCCGCCGTCCTGCCAGACGCCGTCGTCGCCCTGGAACTTCCGGCTGTTGCCCTGGTTCATGTGGATGTCGTGGACGCCGTTGCCGGGCAGGAAGCCGAACACCTTGTCCTTGACGGCCGGTTCGGGGCCGAAGCGCTCGCCGAAGACGTACAGCCGGGCCTGCCGGTCGTCGACCGCGCGGCGTACGTAGTGGTCCAGGAGGTCGGCCAGGTCGTTGTCGGGACCGGAGACGTCCGGGGGCAGGGTGCGCATCTTCGCCGGGTCGAAGAGGTTGCCGCGCACGAAGTCGAGGTTCGGGCCGCCGGGGCCGGGCGGCAGGGTGTTCCAGCCGCTCGGCAGGCCGTCCAGACGGGCGGTGACCGGGTGCCGGAGGTCCTCGTCAACCAGGTACAGCAGCTCGGAGGGGCGTTCCTGGGAGAGGACGTTGACGGCGGCGCGGTAGTTCGTGCCGGCGTCGTCCTGGAGGTGGATCTGGTAGTGCGGTGTGTTCGTGGCGCCCTCGCGCCGGGTGTCGACCGCGCGTGCGATCAGCACGCCGTAGGCTTTGAGTGGCATGACGTCCAACTTCCCCCGGGGGCAGGCGGATTGCCCGCCCATGTGAGGAATGGTAGGGGGATGGGACTTATGTGACCCCACCCTTGCGGCATTCCGCAGCCACCGTCCTGTCTACGCCTTCCGGCATTACGCCGCTGGGCCAAGTGCGTGACGTGCGGATGAACACCCCTCTGAGCAGCCTTGATTCCTTACGATTCGTTACGTGGTCAACTTCCTCCTCGAACGCACGGCACCGCTCCCTCTCGACGAGGCGTGGCGCCGCCTGACCGAGTGGCCCCGGCACGGCGAAGTGGTCCCGCTGACCCGCGTCACGGTGACCACTCCCCCGCCGACCCGCGAGGGCACGGTGGTCGTGGCCCGTTCGGGACTCGGGCCGCTCGCCTTCGACGACCGGATGGAGGTCACGGTGTGGCGGCCGCCGACGGACGACGCACCTGGTCTGTGCCGGCTGGAGAAGCGGGGACGGGTCGTGACAGGCTGGGCGGAGATCGAGGTGCGGCCGGGGCCCGGGGGCCGCAGCCGGGTGGTCTGGCGGGAGGAGCTCGGGGTCCGGCTGCTGCCGGGGTTCCTCGACCCGCTCCCCCTGCGGGCGGCCCGGTACGTCTTCGGGCGAGCGGCGAACCGCCTCCTCAGGATGCCGTGATGCCCGCCGGCCGGGACCACTGGGAGGACCACTTCGCGGCGGGCAACGGCTTGCTCCGCGCCGACGCCCGCGAGACACGTCTGCTCGGCGAGGCGTTACGACCGGCCCGCGGAGCCCGGGCCCTGGACGTCGGCTGCGGCCTGGGCACGTACGCCGCCGCACTGACCGGCCTCGGCTACCGCACCCTGGCCGTCGACTGGGCCGACGCGGCGGCGACGCGGGACCGGTACGCGGACCTGGAGCCTCGGTTGGAGGCCGCCCGGCTGGACTTCGAGGACGCGACGGCGCGCCTGCCGCGTGCGGCCTTCAATTGGTGACCATGCGGCTCGTCTTCGCGTTCATGGCGGACAAAAAGGCGGGCCGCCGAGCGCGTGCGCGGACTGTTGGCGCCCGGCGGGGCATGGGTGGTCACGACATCGCCGGCTCAGCGGCTGCCCGAGGAGCTTCGCTGCATCGGGCTCACAGCTGCCGAGGCCGGCAGCCTTCTGGGTGGCTGGAGCCGGGGACACTGGTACGACCTGGAGCCGGACGGGCTGCGCGTCTTCGTGCTGCGGGCACAGGACGACTGAGCCGACGGCCGGCGGGCACGTGCAGCGGCTCTCAGGCCACCGACCCGATCCGCCCCGCCGGTTCGGACGCCGTGTCGCGATGGATCGGCGTGTGTGCCCCGGTGAGCGAAACCCCGCTGCCGCCCCGCCGGTTGGCGACGATCTCCGAGGCGATCGACAGGGCCGTCTCCTCAGGTGTACGCGCGCCGAGGTCCAGGCCGATCGGGGATCGCAGGCGTGCCAGCTCCAGTTCGGTGACGCCGACTTCGCGGAGGCGTTCGTTGCGGTCCAGGTGGGTGCGGCGGGAGCCCATTGCGCCGACGTAGGCCACCGGGAGGCGCAGGGCCAGCTGCAGCAGCGGTATGTCGAACTTGGCGTCGTGGGTGAGGACGCACAGGACGGTGCGGGCGTCCACGGAGGTCTGCTCGAGGTATTTGTGGGGCCACTCGACGACGATCTCGTCCGCCTCCGGGAAGCGGGTCCTCGTCGCGAAGACGGGGCGCGCGTCGCACACCGTCACGTGGTAGTTCAGGAACTTGCCGATCCGCACCAGCGCGGACGCGAAGTCGATCGCACCGAACACGATCATCCGGGGCGGGGGGACGGAGGACTCCACCAGGACCGTGAGCGGGGCTCCGCAGCGTGAGCCCTGCTCACCGATCTCCAGGGTGCCGGTCCGCCCGGCGTCCAGGAAGGCCGCCGCCTCCCCGACCACCGTGCGGTCCAGTTCCGGATGTGCGCCGAAGCCGCCCTCGTACGAGCCGTCGGAGCGCACCACGAGCGCCCGGCCCCGAAGTTCGGCCGGTCCCGACACGATCCGCGCCACCGCCGCCGCCTCCCCACGGGCGGCGGCGGCCAGCGCGGACGCGACCACCGGGCGGGCGGGATCACCGGCCCGTACCGGCGTGACGAGGATGTCGATGATGCCGCCGCAGGTCAGGCCGACTGCGAAGGCGTCCTCGTCGCTGTACCCGAAGCGCTCCAGGACGGTTTCGCCGTCCTGAAGCGCCTGTTGGCACAGGTCGTACACGGCGCCCTCCACACAGCCGCCGGAGACCGAGCCGATCGCCGTGCCGTCGGCGTCCACCGCGAGGGCGGCGCCCGGCTGGCGGGGTGCGCTGCCGCCGACGGCCACCACGGTGGCCACGGCGAAGTCACGTCCCTGCTCGACCCACCGGTTCAGCTCCTCGGCGATGTCCAGCATCTCTCGGTCTCCTAACGGGGTTGGTGTGGAGGGCCATTCAAGGACGTCTAGTGGACGCCCATCCAGCTCTCGATCGGGTTGAGGGCGAAGTACACCAGGAAGATCACCGTCAGCCCCCACATGAACGCCCCGATCTCCCGTGCCTTGCCCTGGGCGATCTTGATGGCGACGTAGGAGATGACTCCGGCCGCGACGCCCGCCGTGATGGAGTACGTGAAGGGCATGATCACGACGGTCAGGAAGACCGGGATGGCGGTGGCGCGGTCGGCCCAGTCCACATGGCGGGCGTTCATCATCATCATGGCGCCGATGACCACGAGGGCCGCGGCCGCGACCTCACCGGGGACGATCGCCGTCAGCGGGGTGAAGAACAGACAGGCCGCGAAGAACAGTCCGGTGACGACGGAGGAGAGACCGGTACGGGCCCCCTCGCCGACGCCCGTGGCGGACTCGACGAACACGGTCTGGCCGGAGGCGCCCGCGATGCCGCCGATCGCGCCGCCCGCGCCGTCGATGAACAGCGCCTTGGACAGGCCCGGCATCCGGCCCTGCTCGTCGGCCAGCTTGGCCTCGGTGCCGACGCCGATGATGGTGGCCATCGCGTCGAAGAAACCGGCGAGCACCAGCGTGAACACGATCATGCCGACCGTCATCGCGCCCACGCTGCCCCAGCCGCCGAACTCGACCTTCCCGAAGATCGAGAAGTCCGGCATGGACACCGCGCTGCCGTGCAGTTCGGGAGCCCCGCTGGCCCACTGCTTGGGGTCGATGACGCCAAGTGCGTTGAGCAGTACGGCGATCACGGTGCCGCCGACGATGCCGATCAGGATGGCGCCGGGGACGGCGCGCGCCTGGAGCATGAAGATGACGAGGAGGGTCGCCGCGAAGAGCAGCACCGGCCAGCCGGCGAGTTCACCGGTCGGGCCGAGGGTGACCGGGGTCGCCTTGCCCTGGTGCACGAAGCCCGCCTTGACCAGGCCGATCAGGGCGACGAACAGGCCTATGCCCATGGTGATCGCGTGCTTGAGCGCGAGCGGAATCGCATTCATGATCATCTCGCGCAGGCCGGTGACGACCAGCAGCATGATGACGACGCCGTACATCACGCACATGCCCATGGCCTGCGGCCAGGTCATCTGGGGCGCGACCTGCGAGGAGAGCACACCGGAGACGGAGAGGCCGGCGGCCAGGGCGAGCGGCACCTTGCCGAAGAAGCCCATCAGCAGCGTGGTGAAGGCCGCCGCGAACGCGGTCGCGGTGATGAGGGCCTTCTGGCCGAGCGTGTCCCCCGCCGCGTCCTTGCCGGACAGGATCAGGGGGTTGAGCAGGAGGATGTACGCCATCGCCATGAAGGTGGTGATGCCGCCGCGCACCTCGCGCGCGACCGTGGATCCTCGCTTGGATATGTGAAAGTACCGGTCGAGCCAGGACCTGCCGGCCGGGATACGGGTTCCTTCACCCGCATCGTCGGCGGTGGTCGACGGCTCAAGTGACTGCTGGGTCATGTGGGCCTACTCCCAAGGTTCACAGGGGCACCCGCGGTTGTTCTATGGGTTTGCGGGATTTGGGAAGGTGCTTCGGCCGCACGACCCGGGGGACGGCCCGAGACGAACGAACTCTCTGGTACTGACGGTGGTGCCGTGGTGCTGTGGTGCTTCAAGTGCCGCGAGCGGTGCGGTGCTTGAGTACTCCGGGCGGCGCGGCGAAGTGTGACGTTCCCGGCGCCGCCCGGAGAGACGGTGCCTACGCCGTTCCGGTCAGGTGCTCCGGACGTACCGGCGTGCGGTTGAGCTCCAGCCCGGTCGCGTTCCGGATCGCCGCGAGGACGGCCGGAGTGGACGACAGGGTGGGGGCCTCGCCGATGCCCCGCAGCCCGTACGGGGCGTGGTCGTCGGCGAGTTCGAGCACGTCGACCGGGATGATCGGCGTGTCGAGGATGGTCGGCAGCAGGTAGTCCGTGAAGGAGGGGTTCCTGACCTTCGCGGTCTTGGGGTCGACGATGATCTCCTCCATCACCGCGATGCCCATGCCCTGGAGGGTGCCGCCCTGGATCTGGCCGAGGACGGACAGCGGGTTGAGCGCCTTGCCGACGTCCTGGGCGCAGGCCAGCTCGATGACCTTGACCAGGCCGAGCTCGGTGTCGACCTCGACGACGGCGCGGTGCGCGGCGAAGGAGTACTGGACGTGCCCGTTGCCCTGGCCGGTGCGCAGGTCGAAGGCCTCGGTGGGGCGGTGCCGCCACTCGGCCTCGATCTCGACGGTCTCGCCCTCCAGCACGTCGGCCAGGTCGGCGAGGACCTCGCCGCCGTCGGTGACGACCTTGCCACCCTCCAGCAGGAGTTCCGCGGTGGCCCAGGCCGGGTGGTACGTGCCGAACTTGCGGCGCCCGATCTCCAGGACCTTCTCGCGCACCAGCTCGCAGGAGTTCTTGACGGCGCCACCGGTGACGTACGTCTGCCGCGAGGCGGACGTCGAGCCGGCGGAACCGACCTGTGTGTCCGCCGGTTGGATCGTCACCTGCGCGACGCCCAGCTCGGTGCGGGCGATCTGCGCGTGGACGGTGACACCGCCCTGGCCGACCTCCGCCATGGCCGTGTGGACGGTGGCGACCGGCTCGCCGCCGACGACCTCCATGCGGACCTTGGCGGTGGAGTAGTCGTCGAAGCCCTCGGAGAAACCGACGTTCTTGATGCCGACCGCATAGCCGACACCGCGCACGACGCCTTCGCCGTGGGTGGTGTTGGACAGACCGCCGGGCAGCTGCCGTACGTCGGAGCCCTCGCTGGACTCCCACTGGCGCTCCGGCGGCATGGGCATCGCCTTGACGCGGCGCAGGAGTTCGGCGACCGGGGCGGGCGAGTCGACCGGCTGTCCGGTCGGCATGATCGTGCCCTGCTCCATCGCGTTGAGCTGACGGAACTCCACCCGGTCCATGCCCACCTTGTCGGCGAGCTTGTCCATCTGCGCCTCGTAGGCGAAGCACGCCTGGACCGCGCCGAAGCCGCGCATGGCGCCGCAGGGCGGGTTGTTGGTGTAGAGGGCGATGGCCTCGATGTCGACGTCGTCGATGACGTACGGGCCGACGGAGAGCGAGGAGGCGTTGCCGACGACGGCCGGGGAGGCGGAGGCATAGGCGCCGCCGTCCAGGACGATCCGGCACTTCATGTGGGTGAGCTTGCCGTCCTTGGTCGCCCCGTGCTCGTAGTAGAGCTTGGCGGGGTGGCGGTGCACGTGCCCGAAGAAGGACTCGAAGCGGTTGTAGACGATCTTGACCGGCTTGCCGGTGCGCAGCGCGAGCAGACAGGCGTGGATCTGCATCGACAGGTCCTCGCGGCCGCCGAAGGCGCCGCCGACACCGGCGAGCGTCATCCGGACCTTGTCCTCGGGCAGGCCCAGGACCGGGGCGATCTGGCGCAGGTCGGAGTGGAGCCACTGGGTGGCGATGTAGAGGTCGACACCGCCGTCCTCCGAGGGGACCGCGAGACCGGACTCGGGACCGAGGAAGGCCTGGTCCTGCATGCCGAAGGTGTACTCGCCCCTGACGATGAAGTCGGCCTTCTTGGCGGCCTCTTCGGCGTTGCCGCGCACGATCGGCTGGCGGTGGACGATGTTCGGGTGCGGGACGTGGCCGATGTGGTGGTCGTCGCGGTTCTCGTGGATGAGAATCGCGTCCGGCGCGGTCGCGGAGGCCTCGTCGGTGATGACCGGGAGTTCGCGGTAGTCGACCTTGATCTTGGCGGCGGCGCGGCGCGCGGTCTCCGGATGGTCCGCGGCGACGATGGCGACCGGCTCACCGTGGTGGCGTACCCTGCCGTGCGCGAGCACCGGGGTGTCCTGGATCTCCAGGCCGTAGTTCTTCACCTCGGTCGGCAGGTCGTCGTACGTCATGACGGCGTACACGCCCGGCGTCTTCAGCGCCTCGCTCGTGTCGATGGACACGATCTCCGCGTGGGCGACGGTGGAGCGCAGGATCTGGCCCCAGAGCATGTCCTCGTGCCACATGTCGGACGAGTACGCGAACTCGCCGGTGACCTTGAGGGTGCCGTCCGGGCGGAGCGTGGACTCGCCGATGCCGCCCTTGGTCTTCGAACCCTGGGTGACCTTGGTGGGAGTGCCGAGTGGAGCACCGTTGGTGGGCATCGTCAGACCGCCTCTCCCTGCCGGGCGGCCGCCAGACGGACCGCGTCCATGATCTTCTCGTAGCCCGTGCAGCGGCACAGGTTGCCCGACAGGGCCTCGCGGATGTCCGCGTCGGTCGGGTTCGGGTTGCGCTCGAGCATCTCGTCGGCGGCGACCAGCAGACCCGGGGTGCAGAAGCCGCACTGGACGGCGCCGGCGTCGATGAACGCCTGCTGGATCGGGGAGAGTTCGGTGCCCTCACCGGTCTGCGAGTCCTGGCCCTTGGCGGCCCACTGCTGGGAGTCCTGCAACGACGTACCGCAGGCACCTGAGGCGCAACCGCCGTGCTCGGCGCGCTGCTTGGCGAAGTCCGCCAGACCCTCGACGGTCACGACCTCACGGCCCTCGACCTGACCGGCGGCCACCAGGCAGGCACACACGGGCACGCCGTCCAGACGGACCGTGCAGGACCCGCACTCGCCCTGCTCGCAGGCGTTCTTTGAACCGGGCAGACCCAGGCGCTCACGCAGGACGTACAGCAGGGACTCGCCCTCCCAGACGTCGTCGGCTTCCTGCGGACGTCCGTTGACGGTGAAGTTGACGCGCATTACGCAGCTCCCTCGGTGGTGCGGCGGGCGCCGCGGTACGACTCCCACGTCCAGGTCAGCGTGCGGCGCGCCATGACGCCCACCGCGTGCCGGCGGTAGCTCGCCGTGCCCCGGACGTCGTCGATCGGGTTGCAGGCGCCGGAGCACAGCTCCGCGAACTGCTTGGCGACCGACGGGGTGATGATCTTTCCGTTGTCCCAGAAGCCGCCCTCTTCGAGCGCCGCGTTCAGGAACTCCTCCGCGGCCTTCGCCCGGACGGGGGTCGGGGCGGCCGAGCCGATGCCGGTGCGGACCGTACGGGTCTCGGGGTGCAGGGCGAGCCCGAAGGCGCACACGGCGATGACCATCGCGTTGCGCGTGCCGACCTTGGAGTACTGCTGCGGGCCGTCGGCCTTCTTGATGTGCACGCTCTTGATGAGCTCGTCGGCGGCGAGCGCGTTGCGCTTCACGCCGGTGTAGAACTCGTCGATCGGGATCAGCCGGGAGCCGCGCACCGACTCGACCTCGACCTCGGCGCCCGCCGCGAGCAGCGCGGGGTGGGCGTCGCCGGCCGGGGAGGCGGTGCCGAGGTTGCCGCCTACGCCGCCGCGGTTGCGGATCTGCGGGGAGGCGACCGTGTGCGAGGCGAGGGCGAGCCCCGGCAGCTCGGCGCGGAGGCTCTCCATGATCTTCGAGTACGGGACGGAGGCACCCAGCCGCACGGTGTCGTCGCCGACCTCCCACTCGTAGAGGTCGCCGATGCGGTTCAGGTCGAGCAGGTACTCGGGCCGGCGGTGGTCGAAGTTGATCTCGACCATCACATCGGTGCCGCCCGCAATGGGCACAGCGGTGGGGTGCTCAGCCTTGGCGGCGAGCGCCTCCTCCCAGCTGGCGGGGCGAAGGAAGTCCATGACCGGCTCTCTTCTTCGTCTCGTGAGTCGTACGGATCAAGCCAGATCTGGTGCGGCGGGCCCGGCTTGTTCATGTGCTGTTTACGCGGAGTGGAGCCAGTACACAGCGCCGTGCTCCACCCAGGTCAGTCACGGAAACCATGAAGGAGTTGGCTGGCCAGGCCGGGCATCTTGTAGATTCGTATGAACGGAGGTCATCAGTAACCTCTTCGTTTTCCTGTAGAAACGCAGGAAACAGCCTGGCAATCAAAGGATGCGCCGTGCGCACCGGTCGCCGGGCTCCTCCCACCGACCATCCTCACGACTCATCGTAGATTTCGAGACAAAGAACGGCGGCGACGAGAATGCGGCTGCGCGCACTGCTGGACACCGACGCGCTGGGCCTGCGGCTGCTCGGCGGCGAGGACGAGCTGGACCGCACCGTACGCGGTGTGATGACCACCGACCTCAGGGACCCCAGCCGCTACCTCTCGGGCGGGGAGCTGGTCCTCACGGGGCTGGCCTGGCGCCGCGACGCCGACGACTCCGAGGCATTCGTACGGATCCTGGCGCAGGCCGGGGTGGTCGCGCTGGCCGCCGGCGAGGCGGAGCTCGGGGACATCCCGGACGACCTGGTCGTGGCCTGCGCCCGGCACCGCCTGCCGCTGTTCGCGGTGCACGAGTCGGTGGCGTTCGCGACGATCACCGAGCACGTGGTACGGCAGGTGTCCGGGGAGCGCGCCGGGGACCTCGCGGCCGTCGTCGACCGGCACCGGCGGATGATGACCTCCGGCCCGGCGGGCGGCGGCCCGGACGTGGTCCTCGACCTGCTCGGTTCCGACCTGGACCTGCGGGCCTGGGTGCTGTCCCCCACCGGGCGGCTGATCGCGGGCCCGAAGGTCGCCGGCTCCGGGCTGCCCGCCGACACCTGCGCCGAGCTGGCCGCCGAGCACCTCGCCGCCGCCCGCACGGGCCGCCGCGGACCCCACCGTGTGACGCTCGGTCCGGCCACGTACAGCCTCTTCCCGATCCGCAGCTCGGGGCACCGCCCGGTGGCGGCCGGGGCAGGGCGCTCCCCGCAGGCCTTCCGGGACGTCCGCGAGACGGTCCTGTCGGACTGGCTGCTGGCCGTCGAGGCGGACGCCGGGGACTGGCCCGCGGAGCGCCTGGACCTGCTCCAGGGCGTCACCCAGCTGATCTCGGTCGAGCGGGACCGCCGGGACGCGGCGCGCACGGTGCGCAGGCGGCTGGCGCAGGAGGTCCTGGAGCTGGTGCAGACGGGTGCCGCGCCCGCCGAGATCGCCGCCCGGCTGCGGGTGGCCGCCCCGGTGCTGCTGCCCGGCCTGGGGGCCGCCCCGCACTGGCAGGTGGTCGTGGCCCGGGTCGAGTGGGAGGGTGGCCAGATCGAGGCGGGGCCGGTCGCCCAGTCGCTCCTGGAGGAGATCCTCGTCGACCCGCTCGCCACGGGTCCCGAGCCCTCCGACCGCATCGCCGTGGCCCACACGGGCGACGAGGCCATCGCACTCGTACCGCTGCCGGCCGTCTCCACCGAGCACGACGGCTCGGAGTCCGGCATCCTCGCGGATGCGCTGCTGGAGTCCGTACGGGACCCGCTGTCGGCCGGTCTGGACGGCGACGGGCAGGTCACGCTGGGCGTCAGCGCGGCCGTGCACTCGGCGGAGGGGCTGCGCGGGGCGCTGGAGGAGGCCCGGCACGCGCGGCGGGTGGCGGCGGCGCGGCCCGGGCGGGTGTGCGCGGCGGGCCACCAGGAACTGGCCTCGCACGTCCTGCTGCTGCCGTTCGTCCCGGACGACGTGCGGCGGGCGTTCACCGCGCGGCTGCTGGACCCGCTGCGGGACTACGACCGCCGGCACCGCGCCGAGCTGATCCCCACCCTGGAGGCGTTCCTCGACTGCGACGGCTCCTGGACGCGCTGCGCGACCCGGCTGCACCTGCACGTCAACACGCTGCGCTACCGGGTCGGGCGGATCGAGCAGTTGACGAGCCGTGACCTGTCGCGGCTGGAGGACAAGCTTGATTTCTTCCTGGCGTTGCGGATGAGCTGAGGTCACCGGGGCATGCCACGGGAGAGGCACCAAGTGCCGTCGCTGTCCCACGACTTTGTGAAATCCTTCACCCACCCCCTTGGCCGGGCGCTGCGATTCGTGCTGAGATGCCGCCACCACTCATAGCTCGATGGCGTGCTCGGGGAGGGCAACGTGGCGCATACCGCCATGTCTGGTAACGGAACGACCGCTGGTGACGATCCCCTCCAGACCGCGGTATGGCGGCTGCGCTCACGCGCCTGCTGGGCCGACGCGGCAGCCCTGCTCCAGCCCGGCACCGCGGACGCCGCGCTGCAGCGGGCCGCGCTGCTGGTCGAACGGTGTCTGTACACCGAACAGGGCTGGGAGGAGGCCGAGGACGCACTGCGTACGGCCGAGGCGCTGGCCCACACCGACGACGAGCGGGGCGCGGCCGCTTGTGAACGCGGGTACTTGGCGTACGCAGCGACGCTGCTGGGGGTGCGGGACCGGGCCGACGAGGCGCGCGCCGCGCTCGGGCGGACGGCGGCGCTGATCCCTCCGGGGACGGCGGGGCGGGCGTTGCTGGACTTCCGGCGCGGGCTGGTGGCGCAGAACCTCGCCGACGCGCCCCAGGCGGCGCGTGCCGCGTTCCGACGCGCCCATGCGGGTGCGACCGCGCACGGCGATCTCCTGCTGCTCTCGTTCACCTGGCGGCATCTGGCGGGACTCGCGCTGCGGGAGGGGGAGTTGGCGGAGGCGCGGCACGGGTTCGCCGAGTCTCTGCGGATCCGTGAGGAGCTGGGGTATCTCGTCGGTACGGCGCCGGCGCTGGTGTCCCTGGCGGATGCGGAGGCGGAGCCTGAGGCTTCGCGCCTGCGGGAGGAGGCCCGGCGGCTGTTCCAGTTGCTCGGGGGTGTGCCTACGTGGTTGGCACGGCAGTTGGCGCCGCCTGCGACCGGGGCGGCGACGGCCTAGCCGACGGCGCCCGCCTGAGAGACGCCGACCGGCGCTGAGAGAAGGCCACCCGGACCGCACTCAGGACGTACCCGCGAAGTGCCCGCCCACCAGTGACCGCACCATGTCCAGGTCCCGGGCGATCAGTGCGTCCAGCAAGGTCGTGTGTTCGGTTGCGTCTGTCAGGAGGTCGGTGCGGGCCCGGGAGGACGGGGCGCCGACCAGGGGCCACTGGGCCCGGCGGTGGAGGTCGTCGGCGATCTGGACCAGTTGTTCGTTGCCGGAGAGGGCGAACAGGGCGCGGTGGAAGGTGCGGTCGGACTCGGCGTAGGTCGCGCGGCAGCCGGAGGACGCGGCGCGGAGGGTCGCCTCGGCGAGGGGGCGCAGTGCGGTCCAGCGTTCGGCGGACACCGTGCGGGCCAGGCGCAGCATCACGGGGATCTCGATCAGTGCGCGGACCTCGGCCAGCTCGGCCAGTTCGCGGGCGCCGCGCTCGACCACCCGGAAGCCCCGGTTGGGCACGACCTCGACGGCGCCTTCGAGGGCAAGTTGCTGCATGGCCTCCCGCACCGGCGTCGCGGAGACCCCGAACCGCTCCCCGAGCGCGGGCGCCGAGTACACCTCGCCGGGCGTCAGTTCGCCCGCGACCAGCGCGGTGCGCAGCGCGTCGAGGATCTGCCCGCGCACGGAGGCCCGCTGGACCAGGCGGGGCCGGGGCATCGGCGGCTCACTGTGCGTGTGCTCACCACGGGTGGCCCCCGCGGCGACGCCCCGCTCCCGGTCCACGTCCTGGGCCCTGGGCTGCGCCGGAACCCGGGGCACCCCGCCGGTCCGGGCCTCCGGAATCCCCGTCCCCGCGGAGCCGTGGGTGCTCTGCTGCACGGGTCCTCCTCCGGACGTGTCGGTACTTGGGGTCATTACGGCGGGTTGTTACTCGTCCGTCAAGCACCTTAGGCGCAGTTGTCATCAGTTCAAATCCCATTCAGCCCGAGTAAGGGTAGGCTTGCCTTCTTAGTCGCCATGCATCCGACGTGGATCGGTGGTCCTCGCACGCCTGCGCCCCACTCGGCGCTCAGCGGCGCCTACGCCCGCCTGAACAGGGTCTTCCCCGGGCCGCCCGTCATGGAGGTGGGCGTCGGCAACGGGTGGTGGAAGGGTCGCCGCCGCCTCGCTCCGGGAGGGCGGGGTCGGTCTCGACACATTTCTGGCACGGGACGACGCACAGGTGCTGCGCGACTACGGAGTGCGCGCCCGGCCGGACGCCGTCGCGAGCTTCGGGCTGCATCGGCATGCGTGGCCCGTCTGCCTGTTGATCACCGTGCCGTGGTTCCTGCCGCATGGCCGTGCGGCCCGCAGGCTTCGCCTGCCTGCCGGGCGATCCGGCCGCGGCACTGCCCGGCGCGCACGTCGTCGACGGCGAGGAGGCACTGCGGGGGGAGGTGCGGGCCGCGATGGCCGAGCATCTCGAACCCATCCTCGCCCGGTTCGGGCCGCCCATGCGGCGGCGCGGGCGGGCCCTGTGGGGGATGGTGACCGACGAGGTGGTGGAGGGGCTCTGGTACGTCGCCCGGCTGCTCGGCGAGAAGCGGCGGGCCGTGCGCGAACTGGAGGCGCTGCTGCCGGGCACCACCAAGCCGTACGCCGGGTCCGCGGCCTTCCGGGAACTGAACGGCCCGGACGGGGCCCCGCTGCCCACCCGCGACCGGGTGAGCTGCTGCATGTTCTACACGGTGCGCCCCCGAGGACACCTGTGCCACCTGCCCGCGCACCTGTGACCCGGACCGGGCGGGCAAGCTGTCGGCCGCCGACGCGAGTTGAGGCACCCTCAGGCGCACCGGCCGTGGATCGTCCCGTAAGATCGGCGCGAACAAGGCGCCCGCCCGGTTACAGGCAATTCACAACTTCCTCACTTGCCGCAGGAACTTTCCGTGGAACCATCCGTACGGGTAGTCTTATTCGAACTCAACTCCCGCCCCTCAAGCGGCAGTTCGAGCAGAACGCCGCCCTGGGCATCCCCTTGCACTTCCTTGGCGGCCTCTTGCCCCGAAACCCCCTGAGGGCCGGTGGGATTGGGCCACTATGGCGGGCGTTACGCCCTATCCCAATGCAAGGGACCCCAGATGAGACTGACCGACATATCGCTGGACTGGCTGCTTCCGGGCGCCGTACTGCTCCTGGGCATGCTGGCGGCGGTGGCGGTGCTCGCGCGCAGCAAGCGGTCCGGGGAGCACGCGAAGACTGACGATTCGTGGGAGCGCAGCGAGGAGCGCCGCCGGCGCAAGGAGGCCATATATGGCACCGCCTCCTATGTCCTGCTGTTCTGCTGTGCGGCGGTCGCCGCCGCCCTCTCCTTCCACGGTCTGGTCGGCTTCGGCCAGCAGAACCTCGGCCTGACCAACGGCTGGGAATACCTGGTGCCGTTCGGCCTGGACGGTGCGGCCATGTTCTGTTCCGTGCTCGCGGTGCGCGAGGCCAGCCACGGTGACGCGGCCCTCGGCTCCCGGATACTTGTGTGGACGTTCGCGGGCGCCGCGGCCTGGTTCAACTGGGTGCACGCGCCCAGGGGCATCGGTCACGACGGTGCGCCCCAGTTCTTCTCCGGCATGTCCCTGTCCGCGGCCGTCCTCTTCGACCGCGCACTCAAGCAGACCCGCCGGGCCGCGCTGCGCGAGCAGGGTCTGGTGCCGCGTCCGCTGCCGCAGATCCGTATCGTCCGCTGGCTGCGGGCCCCTCGCGAGACCTACAAGGCCTGGTCGCTGATGCTGCTGGAGAACGTGCGCAGCCTGGACGAGGCGGTCGAAGAGGTGCGCGAGGACCAGCGGCAGAAGGAGACGAACCGGCTGCGGCGCCGCGAGGCGGACCGCCTGGAGCGCGCCCAGCTCAAGGCCATCAGCCGAGGCCACCGCGGGTTCATCGGCCGTGGCGGCGGGGGACGTCAGGTGGAGCCCCAGGCCCTGGAGCGAGCCTCCGCTTCGGTCTCCGCGGAGCCTGCCATATCGAGCGCGGAACCGCTGCCCGTGCGCTCACGCCCGTCCCTGCAGCCCGTCCGCAAGGCCGGCTCTGAACCGGTGACCGTCGACCTCACCGCGGAGGACGACACCATGGCCCTGCCGCGCCTCGACTCCCTGGAGCGCAAGCTCAAGGACCTCGAGCAGCAGTTCGGCTAGAACGGCCGTACATGGGAAGGGGGGCGCGCCCTGTGGGCCGCGCCCCCCTTCCCGTGCTACGCCGGTCCGGCGTCGAGTTCGAACCACACCACCTTCCCCACCCCGTGCGCCCGTACTCCCCACGCGTCCGCGAGGGACTGCACCAGGACCAGACCTCGGCCGTGCGTGCCGTCGTCGGCGTTCGGTACGCGCAGTCTGGGCCTGCGGCCCACGAAGTCCCTCACCTCCACCCGCAGTCCGCGGGGTCCGACGGTGGCGGTCAGCACCGCGTCGTGGTCGGTGTGGATGAGTGCGTTGGTGACGAGTTCGCTGGTGAGCAGCTCCGCTATCTCCGAGCGACCGGGCCTGCCCCACTGCCGTAGCAGCTCACGCAGCGCCCGCCGTGCTTCGGGCACCGCCTTCAGGTCCGCCCGGCCCAGTCTCTGCCGCAGCTTCCGTATCTGGGACGGCTGCGCCTGGTCCGCGTCGCCGTCGGTCTTTTCCTCCGTCTTCGCCGAGAAGGCCCCGATCGCTATGGGACCGCCCCCTCGTGCCTGCCTCTTCATGACCCCCGCCCGCGTGCCGATGTCGGTCCCCTCCTTGTCGAACACGTTCACGGGATCCATGCCCCACTGGGCACGCGGCAGTCATGTCGAATCCTCGGGCGGCCAGGTGTTCGGCCACGGATGCAGCAGTTCCGGCCGGGTAGAGGGACTCTTTGGAGAGAGGCACCACAGCCGTCCGAGCGCCGAGGGAGCCGCCGTGCACGACGACCGAACGCTGGTGGAGGCGCGCCTGGAGCGCGCCATGGGGCAGTTCGTGCGGCCCGCGCAGTACGCGGAGCGCGTGCCGCTGGCGCTGTCCGTGTGGCATGTGCCCGGCGAGCCGGTGCCGGTGGACCAGGCGCTGCAGGCCGACTACGAGACCTTCACAACCGGAACGGCCTGGGGAAAGCCCTGGTCGACGAGTTGGTTCCGGTTGACGGGGCGGGTCCCCGAGGAGTGGGCCGGGCGCCGGGTCGAGGCGGTGATCGACCCCGGGTTCACGGGCGACGGGCCCGGTTTCCAGGCCGAGGGACTGCTCTACGACGCCGCGGGCGTCCCCCTGAAGGGCATTCACCCGCGCAACCGTCACCTCCCCGTCGGCTCCCCCGCGAGCGGAGGCGAACCGGTGCATCTGCTTCTGGAGGCGGCCGCCAATCCGGCCGTGCTGCACGGCTTCGAACCCACGCCCCTGGGGGACGTCCTGACCGCCGGGGATCGGCCCGTCTACCGATTCCGCTCTGCCGACCTCGCCGTACTCGACGAAGCCGTGTGGCAGTTGGTGCTGGACGTCGAGGTGCTTTCGGAACTGATGCACGAGCTGCCCATGGACCGGCCCCGGCGACACGAGATCCTGCGGGCACTGGAGGACATGCTCGACGCCCTCGACCTGCACGACGTCTCCGGTACGGCGGCCGCCGCCCGGGCCGCGCTGACGGACGTACTGTCCCGCCCGGCCTCGGCGAGCGCGCACCGGATCTCCGCGACCGGGCACGCGCACATCGACTCGGCCTGGCTGTGGCCACTGCGCGAGACGGTCCGCAAGGCCTCACGCACCTTCGCCAACGTCACCGCGCTCGCCGCCGACTACCCCGAGCTGGTGTTCTCGTGCTCACAGGCCCAGCAGTACGCCTGGGTGAAGGAGCACCAGCCGCACATCTGGGAGCGCATCAAGAAGGTGGTGGCGGACGGCAACTGGGCACCCGTCGGCTCGATGTGGGTCGAGTCCGACGCCAACATGCCCGGTGGTGAGGCGCTGGCCCGGCAGATCGTGCACGGAAAGCGGTTCTTCGCCGAGGAACTCGGGGTGGAGACGGAGGAGATCTGGCTGCCGGACTCCTTCGGCTACACCGCCGCCTTCCCGCAGCTCGCGAAACTGGCCGGAATCCGATGGTTCCTCACGCAGAAACTCAGCTGGAACCAGTCGAACAAGATGCCCCACCACACCTTCTGGTGGGAGGGCATCGACGGCACCCGCGTCTTCACGCACTTCCCGCCCGTCGACACGTACAACTCGCAGTTTCACGGCCGCGAACTCGCCCGCGCGGAACGCAACTTCGCCGAGAAGGGACGGGCCACCCGGTCGCTGGTGCCGTTCGGGTGGGGCGACGGGGGCGGCGGCCCGACCCGCGAAATGCTCGAGAAGGCCCGGCGGCTGCGCTCCCTGGAGGGCTCACCTCGGGTCGGGATCGAGAAGCCGTCCACGTTCTTCGCAGCCGCCGAGCAGGAGTACGGGCCCGAGGCCCCGGTGTGGTCGGGCGAGCTCTACCTGGAGCTGCACCGGGCCACGTACACCACCCAGGCGAAGACCAAGCAGGGCAACCGGCGCTCTGAACACGCCCTGCGCGAGGCCGAGTTGTGGTGCACCACCGCGGCCGTACGCAATCCGTCGTACGCCTACCCGTACGACGCCCTGGACCGGCTGTGGAAGACGGTGCTGCTGCACCAGTTCCACGACATCCTGCCCGGGTCGTCGATCGCCTGGGTGCACCGGGAGGCACGGGACACGTACGCGCGGGTGCTGGCCGAGCTGGAGATGATCACGGCAGCGGCGGTGGCCGCGCTGGGAACGGGCGGACCTGCGGTGTTCAACGCCTCGCCGTACCGGCGGACGGAGGTCGTGGGGGAAGGGCTGGTGACGGTGCCGGGGCTGGGCAGCGCACCGGTGGCGGACAGCGCGGGCGAGACCGTACGGGCGGAACGGGACGGCGGCACCCACGTGCTGGAGAACTCCCGGCTGCGGGTGGTCGTGGACGCGGACGGCCTGCTCACCTCCGTACGCGACCTGGCCGCCGACCGCGAAGTGCTGTCCGGCCCCGGCAATCTCCTCCAGCTGCACCCCGACCATCCCAACGCCTGGGACGCCTGGGACATCGACCGGCACTACCGGCGCCGGCACACGGACCTGACGGACGTCGAGTCGGTGCAGCTGGTGCAGGACGGGCCGCTGACGGCGGCGGTGCGGGTGACGCGGACGTTCGGGAAGTCGCGGATCACCCAGGAGATCCGCCTCGCGGCCGGTGCCCGGCGCCTCGACATCGGCACGGACGTCGACTGGCAGGAGTCCGAGAAGGTGCTGAAGGCCGCCTTCCCGCTCGACGTGCACGCCGAACGCTCCACGGCGGAGATCCAGTTCGGGCACCTCCACCGGCCGACGCACAGCAACACGTCCTGGGACGCGGCCCGCTTCGAGATCTGCGCGCACCGCTGGCTCAGGGTCGCGGAGGAGGGCTACGGCGTGGCGGTCCTCAACGACTCGACGTACGGCCACGACGTGACCCGTACCCCGCACGAGGGCGGCCTCGGCACGACCGTACGCCTGACGCTGCTGCGTGCCCCGCACAGCCCGGACCCCGAGACGGATCTGGGCCCGCACCGGTTCACGTACGCGCTGCTGCCGGGCGGGGACGTCGGGCACGCGGTCGCGGAGGGGCTCGCGCTGAACCTGCCGCTGCGGGTGGCGCAGGCGCCGGTCGTGGAGCCGCTGGTCCGTGTCGACCACCCCGCCGTGACCGTGGAGTCGGTGAAGCTCGCAGAGGACCGCAGCGGGGATGTGGTGGTACGGCTGTACGAGTCCCGGGGCGGGCGGGCGCGGGCCACGCTGGCGCCCGGGTTCCCGGTGGGCCGGGCCGAGGTGACGGACCTGCTGGAACGGCCGCAGCACGAAAGCGACTTGCGCTTCGAGCTGCGGCCGTTCCAGATCCTCACGGTGCGGCTGCGACCGGCGTGACTACTTGGCTGCCGCGGCCTTCTCGCCGATGTGGAAGATCTTGCGGCTGTCGCGGGCCATGTCCACCACCAGCTTGCTGGTGGAGTTCCGGCTCCACGTGAGGGTGACAATGGCCTCCGTGCGGTTCGCGGTGCTGCCGTTGTCGGTGACCTTCCAGGCGAGCGGGACGTTCTGGGCGCGCAGGACGCCGTCGGCGTGCTCCCTGTCCTCCCAGGCCGCCAGTTCCTTCTGGAAGGCAGGGGTGAGGTAGTGGGCGCGCAGCGCCTCGCCGAGGTTGCCGCTGTCCTCGTCGGTCACCGCGTCGATGTAGGCGCCGTAGAAGTCGGCGATACGGGTGATGTTGTCGGACGGCTTGCCACTGACGCTGTGCGCGGCACCGGCGGAGGCCTGGGCGGTGGCGCCGAGGCCGAGGGCGACGGCGAGAAGGCCGGCGGTGAGGGCGGTGCGGGTCTTGCTGCTCATGTTCGGTTCCCCGTTTCGAGTGATCCAGTAGTCGAGTGTGATCGAGTGGTCGAGATGTGTTGTTGCGGGCCACCCTCCCCTCCCCCGAGGCGGGAGGGCGGCCCTGGTCGTGCGGTCAGTGGAGCTTGTTCACGGCCGTTGTGGTCGTCTTCTTGAAGGCCTTCACCGGAGCGCCCCTGAAGTCGCCCAGCTGGGCCCAGTTCACGACCGTGACGGTGCGGCCGTCCCGGCCGACCGACAGCAGGCGGACGTCGCTCGCGCCCCCGGAGGTCTCGGTGTGGACGCCGTACACATGGGCGCCCTCCTCCACGGCGAGCTTCCCGTAGTCCTTGCCGGTGGCCTCGGTGTCCGGGTCCCGCTGCTCGATCCGGGCCGCGCAGGACTTGATGTCCTTGTTCAGCCACGAGGTCAGCTGCTTGGCCGCACGGGTGTCCGGCAGGACCACGGTGATCTGCCGGGCGTTCGTGTCGAGATCGGTGCGGAAGTCGCGGTGCCAGGCGGACTCGTGGCCCGGCAGCGCCCGCAGGCAGGTGTCCCGGTCCGTCTCCTCCGGTACGCCGACGGTGACCTTCCCGGCCGTCCACGACGAGCTCGGGTGCGCCGGCAGGTCGGCCGCCGCGAGGAAGCCGGGCGCCTTCGGAGCGGCGGCTGCCGATCCGGCGAGCGCCGCGGTCAGCCCCGTGACGGCGATGGCGAGGAGCGCGCCTGCTCGGGTGCGCTTGGGCATGGATGTCCCCCGTGAATGAGTGCATGGGTGTCGGATGTCGCGCCGACGCCGGTTGGTCGGTCCGGCCCTGGTCGGTGCGACACCAAGAGCATCGGCCGTCACGGGAGCCCGGCGCAACGCTCAAGGCCCGTTCGGCGACGGTGGAACCATCCCAGCCCTTCTGACGTGCAGATACATGAGTGCCTGGGATGGGCGATGCAGTGGACGACGGGGGAACAGTGGAGACTCGGGACGACGTCGAGGCGTTCGCGGCGCTGTTACGGCAGCTGAAGGACCGCACGGACCGGAGCTACGGCTCCCTGGCCCGCCGCCTCAACATGAACACCTCCACGCTCCACCGTTACTGCGCGGGCGAGGCCGTACCGCAGGACTTCGCTCCGGTGGAGCGGCTCGCGGCCTTCTGCGCGGCAACGCCGGAGGAACGGCTCGAACTGCACCGGCTGTGGCTGCTCGCGGTGGCGGCCCGGCAGCGGGTGCGGCCGAACGGCTCGGCGGAGGTCGCGGTTCCGGCGCCGGATGCGGAACCCACCGAGGAGAGCGGCCGGTCGAGCGGCCCGTCGCAGCCCCTGGACGAACCGGAGTCGAGCGAGCCTGTCCGCGCCTCCGCTCCTCGCCCCTGGTACCGCCGCCGACGGATTCTGGTGTCCACCGCCCTCGCCTGCGCGCTGCTCGCCACTCTCGGCAGCCTGTCCGCCCTGTCGGCCGACCGCTCCTCGGACACGGCGGGTTCTCACTCGTCCTCCGGCCCCCGGACGACGGAGTCCACCGCGCCCGGCCACTCGTCGAAGCCGAAGCCGAAGCCGTCCGCGAGCCCCTCCCCCACCACCGGCGGCGACAACTCGTCCTCACCCGGCGCCGAGAACAAGCCTCCGGCCTCGTCGGCCGCGGGCACGGGCACGGGCACCACCGGTGCCGGGAAGGCGGCCACCGGTGTGCCCCTCGCCTGGAGCGCCGACTCGCAGATCTGGGACGGCGGTTGCGCGCACGACTACGTCATCGGCAAGAAGCCGGACCAGGTGCCCCCGCCGCCGGTGCCGCAGGACGCTGCGGCATGGGCGGCGACGCAGGGGGCGGTGCACGGGCGGCAGACGATGGTGCAGGTCTCGGTGCAGGGGAAGTCGTCCACGGCCGTGGTCCTGGAGGCCCTCCGGGTCCGCATCGTCGGCCGCGGCACCCCGGTCACCGGCACCACCTACGACATGGCACAGGGCTGCGGCGGCGGCCTCGGTCCGCGCTACTTCGACGTGAACCTCGACATCAACCGCCCCATCGCCCGCGCGGTCCCGGGCGCCGACGACAGAGGAGACCCCGCCCCCGCGGTGCAGTTCCCCTACCGTGTCTCCGCCCAGGACCCGGAGGTGCTGCTGGTCACCGCGACGACCGAGACGTACGACTGCAGCTGGTACCTGGAACTCGACTGGTCCTCCCAGGGCCGCACCGGCACGGTCCGTATCGACGACCACGGCCGCCCGTTCCGCACCAGCAGCATCAAGGGCCTGCCCCGCTACTGGTACGGCACGAACGGCCACGGCGTACGCCAGTGGGTACCGGCCGACAGTTAGGGCCGAGGCACGTTGCGGAGGTTCGAGCGGGCCATCTGCAGCATGCGGCCGACCCCGCCGTCCAGCACGATCTTCGAGGCGGACAGGGCGAACCCGGTCACCATCTCGGCGCTGATCTTCGGCGGGATGGACAGGGCGTTGGGGTCGGTGACGATGTCGACGAGGGCCGGGCCCTTGTGCTTGAAGGCCTCCTTGAGGGCGCCGGGGAGGTCCTTGGGCTTCTCGACGCGGACGCCGTGGGCGCCGCAGGCACGGGCGACGGCCGCGAAGTCGGGGTTCTTGTTCGCGGTGCCGTACGAGGGAAGTCCCGCGACCAGCATCTCCAACTCGACCATTCCCAGTGAGGAGTTGTTGAAGAGGACGACCTTCACGGGGAGGTCGTGCTGCACCAGGGTCAGGAAGTCGCCCATCAGCATGGAGAACCCGCCATCCCCCGACATCGACACGACCTGCCTCTTCCGGTCGGTGAACTGGGCGCCGATCGCCATCGGCAGCGCATTCGCCATCGAGCCGTGGGAGAAGGAACCGATGACGCGGCGGCGGCCGTTGGGTGAGATGTAGCGGGCGGCCCAGACGTTGCACATGCCGGTGTCGACCGTGAAGACCGTGTCGTCGTCGGCGAGTTCGTCGAGTACGGACGCCACGTACTCGGGGTGGATGGGAACGTGCTTGTCCACCTTGCGCGTGTAGGCCTTTACCACTCCCTCCAGCGCGTCCGCGTGCTTCTTGAGCATCCGGTCGAGGAAGCGCCGGTTCTCCTTCGCCGTGACCCGCGGGATCAGACAGCGCAGCGTCTCCCGTACGTCGCCCCACACGGCCAGGTCGAGCTTGGAGCGGCGGCCCAGGTGCTCGGGCCTGACGTCGATCTGAGCGATCTTGACGTCGTCGGGGAGGAACGCGTTGTACGGGAAGTCGGTGCCGAGCAGGATCAGCAGGTCGCACTCGTGGGTGGCCTCGTAGGCGGCGCCGTAACCGAGCAGCCCGCTCATTCCGACGTCGTACGGGTTGTCGTACTGGATCCACTCCTTGCCCCGCAGCGCATGTCCGACCGGCGACTTGATCTTCCCGGCGAACTCCATGACCTCGGCGTGCGCGCCCGCCGTGCCGCTGCCGCAGAACAGCGTGACCCTCTCCGCCTGGTCGATCATCTCGACGAGACGGTCGATCTCGGCGTCGCCGGGGCGGACGGTGGGCCGCGAGGTGACGAGGGCGGTCTCGGCGGCCCGTTCGGGGGCGGGCTGGTCGGCGATGTCGCCGGGCAGGGACACGACGCTGACGCCGCTGCGGCCGACGGCGTTCTGGATGGCGGTCTGCAGCAGCCGCGGCATCTGCTTGGGGCTGGAGATGAGTTCGCTGTAGTGGCTGCACTCGCGGAACAGCTGGTCGGGGTGGGTCTCCTGGAAGTACCCCAGGCCGATCTCGCTGGAGGGGATGTGCGAGGCGAGGGCGAGGACCGGGGCCATCGAACGGTGCGCGTCGTACAGGCCGTTGATGAGGTGGAGGTTGCCGGGGCCGCAGGAGCCGGCGCACGCGGTCAGCTTCCCGGTGATCTGCGCCTCCGCGCCGGCCGCGAAGGCGGCGGTCTCCTCGTGCCGGACGTGCACCCAGTCGATGGCGGCGTTGCGGCGCACCGCGTCCACGACCGGGTTGAGGCTGTCGCCGACGACGCTGTAGAGGCGCTTGACTCCGGCGCGGACGAGGATGTCGACGAACTGTTCGGCGACGTTCTGCTTGGCCATGGCGCACTCATGCCCTTCGGTCTCCGCGGATCCCTGTGGGTCCATGAATTCATACGCCGGGCGGTCACGCCTCCCAAACGGCGGCGGCCGTACGGTCGTCCGCGTACCCCTTGACCCTGACCTGGGTGTCGGCGAGGAACGCGGCGAGGCCGGGCGGGGTGGGCCCGGACCACCGGGTCGTCAGATACCGGCACAGATCGGGTTCGCCGCGCAACGGCTCCGCGAGACCGTCCGAGCACATCAGGAGCGTGTCCCCCGGGCGGGCGACGGAGGCACGGAACCGGAAGGGTTCGCGAGGCGGCTCGGGAGCGGGCTCGTACGGGCTCGGCGGGGTCGGAATCCCGAGGTCCATGGTGAGCCGGTCGCCCTCGGGCGTCTCGGCGGGCAGCGAGCCGAAGCCGACGACGGGTTCGCCGGTGACATCGCTGACCCTCGGCTCGATGTCCTGCCAGTCGCCGTCCCGGAGGCGGAACAGTCCGCCGGCGCCCACGCCGAAGAAGACGCGGGTACGGCAATCGGGGTCCGCGGGCAGGAGCAGGCAGCGCAGGGTGGCCGCGTACTCCTCGGGCTCGATGCCCTGCTCGGCGGCGCTGGCGCGGAGTTTGCCGAGGCTGCGGTCGGTGAGGCGGTGCAGGCCCGACTTGAGGTCGCCGCGCCGGGCCGCCCTTATGTCCTCCGCGAGCCGGGCGTGACTGCGGCCGACGGCCCGGCCGATCCAGTGGCAGGCCTCGGCGGCCGCCCGGTGCGCCCCGGGTGTGGCGCGGGCACCGGTGGCCATCGCCACCAGGACCAGTGCGTGTTCTCCGGTGCCGAAGCGGGCGGTGAGGAGCGAGTCCCGGCGCGGCTCGCCCCGGTAGCGGGCGGAGTCCCCGCGGACGGAGACGGCACGGAGGGTGCAGGCGCCGTAGCGGGCGCCGTCCAGCACGGTGTCCGCGACCAGGTCGTCGAGGTCGTCGGGGTCGGCGGGCGGGAGCGCGGTGGGTTCGGCGTCGTAGGTGGGCGGGCCCGAGCCGACGTAGTCGACGGAGGCCGGGGGGAGGGTGGGCAGGTCGAGGTGGGTGGCGGTACGGGCGGGTACGGCGTCCGCCGCGGGGGCCGGCGTCGGCGAGGAGGCGGCCTGCTGCGGGACGGGCTTCTCGGCGGCGGCACGATGACGCGCGGTGTGCGGGAGCGTACCGTCAGCGACCTGCGGCGAAGTGTCTGCGGCATGGCGCGGGCGGTGCTCCGCGGCCGGTGAGTCGCCCCGGGCGGAGTCTGCGCCCGCCCCGCCGCCGGGGCTGGTCGCCTCGGGGGGCATGCGCGATGCCGGCACCGTCGTGACGGGCGTTTCCGTGGAGGTACGACCGCCGGGCGGGTCCGGGGGGTCCCGCGGCACCCGCGGCTGGGCGAACCCCTCGTCCGCGGCCTCCACCCCGGCATCGGCACCCACGGCACCGGTCACCGAGGCGAACCGGTCGTCCACGGTGTCGGGTGCGGGTGCGGGACCCGTGTCCTCGGTGGAGTCGTCGTACAGCTGCCCCCACCAGTCGTCCTCATGACCGGTGGGACTTCCCCCCTGCTGGCTCATGCCCCTAATTGTCCACCGCATCGGCGGTATGAAAACGGGGCATCAGGAAAAACCGGCACAGCACTCCGCGTCGGGTGACGCGCATCGGGTGAGCGGTCGAACGGAGGTACGGAACATGCTGGCCGGGCGGCTCCACGCCCCACGGGAGAACCGCCCGACGACGGCGGAGTGCCCTGGGCCCGGAAGGCTGACCTGCGTCTCCTCCCTCCCTCCGGCACTCTGGTGAGATGGGAGTGTGGGACCTCCTGCTGGTCGGACTGGTCCTCCTGCTCGGCCTGTGCGGAGTGCTGGTGCCCGGGGTGCCGGGGTCGTGGCTCGTGTGGGCCGCGGTCCTGTGGTGGGCTCTGAAGGCCAAACAGCCGGTGTCCTGGTGGATCCTGGTGGGCGCGACCCTCGCGATGTTCCTCTCGCAGGTCGTGCGCTGGGCCCTGCCGCCCAGACGGCTGCGCGAGAGCGGTGCCACCCCCCGGATGGGGGTCTACGCGGGGGCGGGCGCGTTCCTGGGCTTCGTCCTCGTACCCGTGCTCGGCGCGATCCCCGGCTTCATGGGCGGTATCTACCTCTACGAACGCCTCCGCCTCGGCCGGCACGGCGAGGCGAAGGCGGCACTGCGCACCGTGATGCGCTCGGGCGGCTCCAGCGTGCTGGCGGAGCTGTTCACCTGTCTGCTGATCGTGGGAGCCTGGCTGGGCGCGGTGATCTGGGGCTGACGTAGGGCCAGGGGAGTAGGCCGAGGATCCGATGTGCGGAGCGGCCGGGCGTGCTTCGCTGCTCCCATGACGGAATTCAGCGAGGCGGAACGCGCGTACCTGAAGTCGCAGCGCCTGGGGCGGCTGGCCACCGTCGACCCGCAGGGGCAGCCGCAGGCCAACCCGGTCGGCTTCTTCCCCCAGGACGACGGCACCATCCTGATCGGCGGCTACGCCATGGGCCGCACCAAGAAGTGGCGCAACCTCCAGGAGAACCCGAAGGTCGCCCTGGTCGTCGACGACATCGTGAGCCTGCGCCCGTGG
The DNA here is from genome assembly GCF_000720765.1 of Streptomyces sp. NRRL S-646. Taxonomy (GTDB): domain Bacteria; phylum Actinomycetota; class Actinomycetes; order Streptomycetales; family Streptomycetaceae; genus Streptomyces. The sequence goes on along the minus strand of NZ_JODC01000010.1, from coordinate 517,023 downwards.
AAGGTACGAGGCGTCGACATCCGGGGCGAGGCCGAACTCCTCACCGGCCCCCACGAGTTGGGCCCGCATTTCAGCGAGGAGCTGATCCGGATCCACCCGCGACGGATCCACAGCTGGGGCCTGGAGGACTAGAGGGCTTGAGCCGGAGGGGCCGACGGAGGCCGGAGGACACCTTCCAGCGTCAACAGCTGCACCTTCCGTTCGAGGCCGCCCGCATACCCGGTCAGCGAACCGTCCGCTCCGATCACGCGGTGGCACGGCCGGACGATCAGCAGCGGATTGGCGCCGATCGCGCCGCCCACGGCCCGCACGGCGGCCCGTGAGGCGCCGATCCGCGCGGCGATCTCCCCGTAGGTGGTGGTCGCCCCGTAGGGAACGCTGTCGAGGGCCGCCCACACCCGCTCCCTGAACTCGCTCCCGGCGGTGCTGAACTCCAGCCGGAATTCCTTCAGTTCACCGGCGAAGTAGGCCGCCAACTGCTCCTCGGCAGCACGGAAGGGTGCGGCCTCGTGCCGCCAACCCGCCTGTACCTCAAGCCCGTTCTTCTGTCCGGGCACGGACACCGAGGTCAGAGCACCGGCCGGGTCGGCGGTGAGGAGAAGGGGCCCGACAGGACTGTCGAAGCGGCTCCAGAGAACACTCATCGTTGTCAGTCCAACTCTCCTGCGCGCAGGTGTTGCAGGGCGTACGAGCGCCAGGGGCGCCAGCTGTCGGGAACGTCCGGCCCGGGCGGGGCGACGTCGGGATCGCCGAGCGCCCGGGTGCGGATCACCGCGACCGTGCCGGCGTCCATGCCGGGCACGGCGAGCAGCGCGGCCTCGGCCTCGTCGCGGTCGGCGCCCGGATCCAGGCGTACGGCGCCGTCGGCGAGGGCTGCGGTGAGCGCGCCCAGGGTGCCGTCCGGTTCGGCCTCCGCAAGGACGCCGGGCTCGGGAAACAGTCGGGTGAGGCTGCCACACGGTGCGTCGAGCGCCTTCCCGTACCGCCGTACGAGCCGCTCGGCCTCTGCCCGCCCCACCAGCGCGCGCACGGCCAGTTCCTCGGGATCGGCGGCCCCCGGCGACCGCAGCCCCGGTCGGGCGGCGACCAGCGGCGCGAGCCGCTCGTCATCGGCGAGCCGCTCGTCCACGGCGTACGGATCGGCGTCGAGGTCGAAGAGCCGCCGCAGCCGCCCCACGGCGGTGGTCAGATCACGGGGGTCGGTGAGATGCAGCCGGGCGTCCAGCCAGCCACCGGGATGGGCACCGGACGCGGACCTGGCCACCCCCGGCCGCTCGCCGACGGAGACGATGCCGGTACCGTGCGGAAGCCGCAGGGTCCGCCGGTACGTCCGCCGCCCACGCTCCCCGCTGACCTCCTCGACACCGTCCACGGCCTCGTCCGCCAGCTGATCGAAGACGGCACCGGCCTGGTACGGCCCTCGATGGGCGAGCCGCAGCGGAATCCCCGCGGTCGGGGCGGCAGCACGCCGGCCGGCCCTCGGAGCGGCCTCGCGCAGCTCGCTCGGCGTCGACGCGTACACGTCCCGGATCGTGTCGTTGAACTGCCGGACACTGGCGAACCCCGACGCAAATGCGATCTCCGTGATCGGCAGCTCCGTCGTCTGCACCAGGACCCGCGCGGTGTGCGCCCGCTGCGCCCGGGCGAGGGCGACGGGCCCGGCACCGAGCTCACCGGTGAGCTGCCGCTGAACCTGCCGTGCGCTGTACCCGAGCCGCGCGGCCAGCCCGGTGACCCCCTCCCGGTCGACGACCCCGTCCCCGATGAGCCGCATGGCCCGCCCCACCACATCCGCCCGTACATTCCACTCGGCCGACCCCGGCACGGCATCCGGCCGACACCGCCGGCAGGCCCGGAACCCCGAGCCCTGCGCGGCGGCGGCCGTGGCAAAGAACCGAACGTTGCGCCGCTTCGGCGTCACCGCCGGGCAACTGGGCCGGCAATAGATCCCGGTAGTCTCGACAGCGAAGAAAAACTCCCCGTCGAACCGGCCATCCCGACTCCGCACAGCTTCGTACCTGCTGTCTTCGTCCATCACGCCCTCCAGTCTCCGCCGGACGAGACTGCCGGGCTAGCGGAAATCGGACGTGGAGCTGAACTACCGCCCAGCGCTGTCAGCACCGGCCGACACTCTCAGCCCGCCCGGCGAGCACACACAAGGCCACATCAGCCCATCTCAGCCCGTCCGGCGTTTGAGGACGAGGCCGTTCAGGCCGAAGCGGGGGCCTGGGGGCGGCAGCCCCCGGACGGCACCCCCACCCCCGGCACCTAGCGCCGCCCCCGCTTCAGCTCCATCGCCGCCCGCCCGGCGGAGCCCCTCCGCTTCCACTCCCGCCGAAGCTCCGCACGGACCCGCGCATCGGTCTTCGCCACGATCCACTGATTCTCCCGCATCAGCTTGCGATAGCTCTCCAGCCGCCGATGCGACAACTCACCGCTCTCGACAGCATCCCGCACCGCACACCCCGGCTCCGCATCATGCGCGCAGTCATGGAAGCGGCACCGCTCGGCCAGTTCCTCGATCTCGGAGAAGACCTGCCCGACCCCGCTCTCGGCGTCCCAGAGGCCGACGCCCCTGAGCCCTGGTGTGTCGATGAGGACACCCCCGCCGGGCAGTGCGAGCAGGTTGCGGGTGGTCGTCGTATGACGTCCCTTGCCATCGACGTCCCGAGCGGCCTGCACCTCCATCACCTCGTCGCCGAGCAGGGCGTTGGCGAGGGTCGACTTGCCCGCACCGGACTGCCCGAGCAGCACGGACGTACCGCCGGAGACAAGACCGACGAGAACGTCGAGCCCGTCCCCCTCCACGGCACTGACCGTCAGCACGGTCACGCCCGGCGCCGACAGTTCGACGTCCTGGACGAGATGCGCCCGCGTCACCGCGTCCGGCACCAGGTCGGCCTTGGTGAGCACGACCAGCGGCTGCGCGCCCGACTCCCAGGCCAGGGCCAGAAAGCGTTCGATGCGCCCGAGGTCGAGTTCGACTGCAAGGGACACGGCGACGATCGCGTGGTCGACGTTGGCGGCGAGGATCTGCCCCTCGGACCGCTTGGAGGAGGTGGAGCGCACGAAGGCGGTACGGCGCGGCAGATACGTCCGTACGTAGCGCGGGTTGCCGCCGGGTTCGACGGCGACCCAGTCGCCGGTGCACACGACCCGCATCGGGTCGTGCGGGGTGACGAACGCGGTGTCGGCCCGCAGGACGCCGTCGGCGGTGACCACGTCGCACTGGCCGCGGTCGACCCGGATCACACGTCCGGGCAGGAGCCCCTCGGGCTCGTAGGGGGCGAACTCGTCCGCCCAAGCGTCGTCCCAGCCGTAGGGAGCGAGCGCGGAGAAAGCAGGGGAAGCTGAGCTGGAAGTCAAGGGTGACCCTTCACAAGGGTGGCCCCGGCGAAAGGAGTTGAGGTCAGCCGACGGCCACGGAGGTGGACTTGATGATCTGGATGCGGGCAGCGCTCGTCGCAAAGACAGCCATCGGTCAACACCTCCCGGTTCCGCACTCGTTCGGCAGCGGCGGCCACCGGCCACCGCTCAATGCCCGCTCACCATAGAGCCATACGTCCGCCGGGCGCCACGGAATATTCCGGAAGCCTCTCGACAGCCCCCGACCCGACTCAAAGGCCCTGCCCCGCAAAGGGCCCGGGCACCTCCCCCGACCCCCGCCTGATCAGTTCCGTCGGCATGACGACGGTGCGGGGCGGTGAGGTGTCCCCGTGGATGCGGGCGAACAGCACGTGCGCGGCCGTGGTGGCGAGCGCGACGGGGTCCTGGGCGATGACGGTGACGGGCGGGGTCAGCCGCTCGGCCAGCGGGAAGTCGTCGAAGGCGACGAAGGCGATCCCGGGCGGCAGGACCGTCAGCGCGCCGAGGGCGAGGTTCTCGTTGTCGGCGAGCAGGGCGGTGGGCGGCTCGGCGGCGGCAAGGAGGGCCGTGACGGCCTCGGCGGCGGACGGCGCCGAGCGCAGACCGTGGCGGATGAGCCCGGGGTCGGAGGCGATACCCGCGGCCCGCAGTGCCGCCCGGTAGCCCCGGTGGCGCTCGCCGTTGGTCCAGATGTCCTGCCGGCCACCGAGGTAGCCGATGCGGCGGTGGCCGTGCGCGATCAGGTGCCGTACGGCCTCCTCGACCGCGGCGCGGTTGTCCACCACCACGGTGTCCGCCTCCAAGCCCGGTGCGGCCCGGTCCACGCACACGATCTTGGTGCCCTGCGCCTGGGCCGGGCGCAGGAAACGGTGGCTGCCCGCGGCCGGCGTGAGGATGAGGCCGTCGACGCGGCGGGCGGTGAAGGCGGCGACGACCTCGCGCTCCCGGCGCGGGTCGGCGCGGCTGGAGCCGATCAGCACGACGCTGCCGCGCCGGCGGGCGACGTCCTCGGCGGCGGAGGCGACGGCGGCCATGAACGGGTCGGCCACGTTGTCGACCAACAGGCCTATCGTCCGGCTCGGTTGGTCCGCTCGGCGCAGCTGACGCGCCAACTCGTCGCGCTGGTAGCCCAGTTTACGGACGGCGGCCTCGACTCTCGCGGCGGTCCGCGGTGCCACGCTCCCCTCTCCGTTGACCACCCGGGACACCGTCATCGCGCTGACGCCCGCCTCGGCGGCGACGTCCTTCATCGTGGGGCGGCCGGCCACGCCGCAGTCCTCCTCGGCAGTCGGGCGGGCGGCTTCGGGCTGCTGTGCAACCTCTTGAGAACGGGTCACACACGACCCTTGACGCCCACCCATGGGGCTCCCAGAATCGACGAACTGTTAACGACACCAACGCGAAGGCACAACATGGCCTCTGCAAGGGAACCACTTCTCGCGGCACACGGTGTGGTCAAGCGTTTCGGTCACGTCCAGGCGCTGCAGGGCGCCGACTTCACGGCGTACGCGGGCGAGGTCGTCGCCCTGATCGGCGACAACGGCGCAGGCAAGTCGACTCTGGTGAACGTCCTGTCGGGAGTGCTCGCACCCGACGAGGGCGAGGTGCGGGTGGCGGGGCAGGCGGTGCGGTTCGGCGGGCCGATGGACGCCCAACGGCACGGACTTGAGACCGTCTACCAGGATCTGTCGCTGGCACCGGATCTGGATGCGGCGGCCAATCTGTATCTGGGCAGGGAGGTTGTGCGCGGCGGACTGCTCGGCCGCCTGGGAGTGCTCGACCGGCCCGCGATGCGACGGGAGGCGGTCAAGGCGTTCGCCGAGCTGGGCGTCGAACTGAAAGATGTGACGGCTCCCGTGACAACGTTGTCCGGCGGTCAGCGACAGTCGGTGGCCGTGGCGCGTGCGGTCGCGTTCGCGAACAAGGTCATCTTCATGGACGAGCCGACGGCCGCGCTGGGTGTCGTGCAGCGCGCCCGGGTCCTGGAGACCGTGCGCAGGGTCGCCGACCGGGGCATCTGCGTCGTGCTGATCAGTCACAACATGCCCGAGGTGCTGTCGGTCTCGGACCGGGTGGAGGTGCTGCGGCTCGGGCGACGGGTCGCCTCGTTCACCGCGGCGGACACGACGATCGAGGAGCTCGTCGGGGCCATGACGGGGTCGCTGGACGAACCCGCCCAGCAGAACGGGTCCTTGAGGAAAGCGGAGGACGGGCGATGACCGCCGACAGCAAGGAAGTCCGGCCGACCGCGGCGCAGAAGCAGGACCCGCCCGCGTCGGAGGGTGCGCACCGGACCGTACCCGACTGGCTGCGGCGGGCGGCCGGCATCAGCGAACTGTGGACCTTCGTGATCCTGGTGGTGCTGGTCGCGTTCTTCACCATCGCCGCGCCGGGCAAGTTCTTCACCCAGTACGACCTCACGCAGATCGCCGTGAACGCGGCCATCTATCTGGTGCTGGGCGTCGGCATGACGTTCGTGATCATCACGGCGGGGATCGATCTGTCGATCGGTTCGGTGCTGGTGCTGGCCGCGGTGGCGGCGGGCGAGTACAACATCCACCACGGCGGGCCGGACGCCGGCTGGGGCACGGTCGCGGTCTGTGTGGTCATCGCCCTTGCGGTGGGCGCCGGTTGGGGTGTGCTGCAGGGCGCGGTGGTGGCGACCGGAAAGGTGCCCCCGCTGATCGTGACGCTCGGCGGTCTGGGGGCGGCACTGGGGATCGCCGAACTCGCCACCGGGGGCCAGGACCCGGCCGGTGCGGCGGCCACGCATCTGCAGAACAGCCTCGGCTTCGGCAAGGTGCTCGGCATTCCGTGGCTGGTGGTCCTGGCCGCCGTGGTCACGGCCGTGTTCGGCCTGGTGCTGGGCGCGACGAGGTTCGGCACGCACACCCTGGCGATCGGCTCCAATCCGACTGCCGTACGACGCGCGGGAGTCGGGGTGGGACGGCACCTGGTGAAGGTGTACGGCCTGATGGGGCTGCTGGCCGGGCTCGGGGCGGTGATGTGGCTGGCCTCGTACGGCACCACGTCGATCGCCGGGCACTCCACCGACAACCTGAAGGTGATCACCGCCGTGGTGCTCGGCGGCACCAGCCTCTTCGGCGGGCGGGGCTCGGTGCTGGGCACCGTGATCGGTGTGTTCATCCCCGCCGTGCTCACCACCGGACTGATCGTCATCGGCGTTCAGCAGTACTGGCAGGACGTCGCGGTGGGCGTCGTGCTCGTCGCGGCCGTCTACGTCGACCAGATGCGCAGGAAGACCCGAGAGCAAGCTTAAGGAGATGTCTCGATGTTGAGCATTCGCAGCAGGCGCAGCGCACTGGTCGCCGCGGGCACCGTACTGGCCCTCACCGGGGCCGCCGCGTGCAGTTCGTCCGACAGCGGGTCGGGGTCGTCGGGCGGGGCCGCGCACAAGAAGGTGCGGCTGATCACCGGCGTGAAGAGCGACCCCTTCTACATCACCATGACCTGCGCGGCCAAGACGGAGGCGAAGGCGAAGGGGATGGACTTCGGCGCGGACGGTTCCGCGCAGTGGGACGTGTCGGTGCAGCGCCCGCTCCTGGACTCGGTGGCGGCATCCCGGCCGGACGGGCTGTTGATCTCGCCGGTGGACACCAGCGCGCTCACGCCGTCGCTGAAGCAGATCCAGTCGGCCGGCACCAAGGTCGCGCTGGTCGACACCACGGTCACCGACGACTCGATCGGCATCACCCGTATCTCGTCCGACAACGAGAAGGGCGGCCGGGTCGCCGCCGACGCGCTCGCCAAGCTGATGGGCGAGAAGGGCTCGGCCATCGTGATCAGCGTCAAGCCGGGCGTCTCGACAACTGACGCCCGGATCAAGGGCTTCACGGAGGAGATGAAGAAGTACCCCAAGATCAAGATGCTGCCCACGCTCTACGACAACGACCTTCCGGCGACCGCCGCCTCCCAGATCCAGTCGACGCTGGCGGCCCACCCCGACCTGGGCGGTGTCTTCGCGGGCAACACCAACACCGGCCAGGGCATCGCCACCGGTCTCAAGCAGGCCGGCAAGGAGGGCGTGGTGAAGGTCGCCGCCTTCGACGCCGAACCCGACGAGGTCGCCTCGCTCAAGGCGGGCACGCTCCAGGTCCTCGTCGCCCAGGACCCGGCGGCGATCGGCAGGGAGGCCGTCGACCAGCTGGCGGCCGCCTTCGACGGCAAGAGCGTCCAGAAGTCGATCGGCACCAACATGGTCGCCATCACCAAGGCGAACATGAACGACCCTTCGGTCAGCAAGTACTTCTACAAGTCGGGCTGCTGACCGGGGGCGCCGAACGACCGGGTGACTCGGTCGAGTTCACCCGGTCGCGGCGCCTGTCACGGGCCGTACGAGGTCAGCTCTTCGCGCAGGCCAGTCCGTTGAGCGTGAAGTCGTACGGCGAGGAGTTCTTGCCCTGCCAGGATCCGAGGAAGCCGAAGGTGATCCTGCCGTCGGCGGGGACCGCCTTGTTGTAGTCGGCTGCGGTCGCCGTGACCCGGGAGCCGTTCTGGGCGACGCTCGCGTCCCACATCTGGCCGACCTTCTGGCCGTCGCGGTAGGACCAGGCGACGCGCCAGGTGTCGAGGGCGTCGACGGTGGTGACGGTGACGGTGGCCTGGAAGCCGTCCGTCCACTGGTTGTCGAGGTGGTAGGCCGCCTTGCAGGTGGCGGACGCGCTCTTGCCGGGATCCGGGGCGCTGCTCTGCGTGGTGGCGGAGGTGCCCTGGGGTTCCGGGTCGGAGTGCTTGCCCCCGCCGGGTTTCGTCGGGGTGGTGGCGGAGGGGGTCGGGGAGGCACTCTTCGGCGTCGGGGTGGCGGACGGGAGGGACGGGCGCGGGGCCGCCACCGGGCTGCTGTCGGTCGGTGAGTCGCCGCTCGCGGCTTCGTTCTCGCTGCCGCCGAACGGCATCATCGACGTGGCCAGCGCCAGCAGCGACACCATGACGGCGGCCACGAGCAGCCCGCCGCGGATGACGCGTGCGCGGTCGGTGACGGTCCTCGGTTCGCCGCTCTGCCCGTCTGCCGCCTCCGGTCGCCCGACACCGAGGCGCACCTCGGCGGCCCGGCGGCGGCGCTCCAGGTAGGCGAGGCCGCCCCAGCCGATCACACCGCCGGCCAGGGCCGCGGGCAGCCCGCCGCCCTGCGGACGCAGACAGGCGGCGGCCTCCGCGCAGTCCACGCACGTGGCGAGGTGCCGCGAGAGGTCCGGCGGGATGTCGGCGGCGGGCGACCTGGTGATCGCGTCGAGGAGGCGCGCATAGCTGCGGCACTGCGCGTCCATCGGCGTGTCGAGATGGTTGCGATGGCAGCGGTCCCTGAACAGGCCACGCACCTGGTCGAGTTCGTCGCCCACGAGGGCCGGGTCGAGGCCGAGCCGGCGGGCCACCACGGACCGCGGCAACGACTCCACCTCGGCCAGCCACAGCAGCGCCGCATCCGCCTCCTGCAGGTCGCGCAGACCGCGCAGGGCGATCGGGCGGCGCAACGGTGGACCGGTGTAGCGGGCGCCCTTGTCCGAGTTGAGCCACAGGCGCAGGTCGGGGTCGAGGTCGTCGCCCTGCCCGTCGGCCTCCCAGGCCGCCGCCGTGGTGCGTACGGCGGTCAGCAGCAGGGGGATCACGGGGAGCCGGGGCGAGCGGCGGCCGTTGCTCCGGGCGGCTCCGGTCTCGGTGGCACGGACCTCGCGCATACCGAGCGCGAACGCCTCCGTGGCCAGCTGCGTGGCCGCGGTGGCGCCGGCCGTGCACAGATCGGCGTAGGAAAGCACCGCGTCCCAGCACTCGGAGAACAGCGCGGCCTCGGCGGCGTCCTTCGGGGTCGGCAGGTCGGGCATGAGTCTCCTGCATCCACAAGCGAGGTCAACTCACCATTTTCGGCGGAGGAGTTGGGGGGAACCTCGCGGCAGGGCAGGAGCCTTTCACGTTTTCAACACAACTGACAAGCGCTCTGTTCAGTTGTCCTGGCAGAACCCTGACAGACCCCTGCGAACCGACCGGGAGGCACAACTCCAGTCTCTTGTACGGACGGGGACCGTGTTTGGCTCACTGCCCCCGGCCGTCACTCACACCTCTGCCGTGTCCTGCGCCGGAAGGCTGTCCATGAACGAGCTGACGGAGAAGACCGCGCGACCGGGTCCGGGCGGACCGTATCCGGGGGGCGAGGAAAGCCCGAAGTCGTCCATCGTCTGGCGATAGGCCTGCAGCAGCCGGATGTGGTACTCCAGCGGCGCGCCCTGCGGGTTGGCCTTGCCGAGCGGGGTGGTGGGCTCGGGGCACCAGGTGGTGAAGCGGGGCGTGATGCCGTGCGACATGAAGAAGCGCAGGCCCTCGGTGGTCGAGGCGATCGCCTCGTCGACCGTCTTGAACCCGAAGGGCTCCGCCATCTCCACGCCCGCAACGAAGTTGGGGATCACGTTGCGCGCACCGAAGACGTCCGCCGAGTCCAGGATCCGCTTGTGCCACTCGTCCCGGCCGACGTAACGCTCCTTGCCCGGGCAGTACATCTTGAACAGATACTCGTCCCACACCTCGTAGTTGGGGTGGTAGATCTGCACGCCGTAGTCCTTGAACCGCTGCACGTCGTCCTTGGGCAGCGCCTGGGCGACGACCTTGCCGATCCAGCGGCCCGGGAAGTGCTCCTCGATGGCCTTGGCGTACATGCCGTAGAAGTCGGCCTCGTCACGGCCCTGGAGCCTGGAGGTGATGGCGCCGCCGGTGAGGGTGTAGGCGGTGGACGCCTTCGCCGTGTCGTAACGGTTGATGATCTCCAGGGCTTCCAGGACCTCGTCGACGTCCTTGACTCCCGTGTACGGCCGCCCGGCCGCCTTGTGCTGGCGCCAGTTGTGGTTGATGTCGCAGTACTGGCACTCCTCCTTGGCGCCGAAGTACTGGCAGACCCGGAAGACGGTCAGGTAGATCAGATAGCCCCACTGGATGGTCGGGGCGACCTCCATGACCGATTTCCCGTTGGAGAGGGTGTGCCGGTAGTACTCCGGCATCGGCGGCACACCGACATCCGCGATGCGCTTGCCGTCGAGGTACAGCCCGAGCACCCCCTCGTCGTCGGCGGCGACGCGGTAGGGCGAGGTCGGGTTCACGCGTACGGAGACGACGGTGCGCCGCAGGTCGTACGGGCCGCCGGTGAGGATGATCTCCTCCGGGGGACGCCTGAGCGCGGCCTCGCCCAGCTCCGGCAGAGTGCCGTGGTCGAAGGAGAAGATGAAGTACGACTTCGGCTTGACCTCGCCGGACTCGTTGTCGCTGAGCGCGGACGGATCGAAGGCCACGCCTCCACGCAGCAGGTCCTCTTTGAAGACGGCTTCCCGCGGTACGTGCGGGAACCGCTCCATCAGATCCTCGACCAGTGCGGTACGGCTGCCCATCCCGACTCTCCTTCCGGCTCAGGCGTTCGGCTCCTCACGGTATGCCCCCGCGTGCGGATCAGCCGTGCCGGGTCCCCCCGCGGCGCGCGATGTGTCCTGGTACGGAGGTGCCCGGCGGCAGCAGCGGGTCGGGCACGGGGGTGCCCCAGGCCGAGGTCAGCGGCAGGGTTCCGGCCCACAGGCCCAGCTCGGCGTCGGGTCCGTCGCCGTCGTCGGGCGGGCCGGTGCGGATCTTGACCGAGGCCTCTTCGAGGGACAGGGCGAGCAGGGTGGTGGCGGCGAGTTCCTTGCGGTTCGGCAGACGGGCGTACGACCACTGGCCGGGCGCCGCGTGCTCGGTGAGCCGGCGCAGGCCCTCCAGCTTCTCCTCGGGGTCGGTGACCTTGCGGGCCTCGCCGTGGATCATCGCGCTGCGGTAGTTGACGCCGTGCTCGAAGACCGAGCGGGCCAGGACGAGGCCGTCGAAGTGCGTGACGGTGACGCAGACCGGGGTGCCGCCCGCCAGGCTGCGGCTGGCCACGGAACCGTGCAGATAGAGCTGCCGTTCGTCACGCCCGTAGACGGTCGGCACGACCAGCGGACGCCCCGCGACCACCACACCCAGGTGACAGACGAACCCGGCGTCGAGGATCGCGTCCAGGTCCGTACGGTCCAGGCTGCCCTGCTCGCGCAGGCGGCGGTGGCGGGTGAGGTCGGTCTCGGGGAGCGGTTCGAGCGTCACACGAATGGACGCTACCGATATCGCAGCTACTGCGCGACAGATTTACGGAAAGCCTCGCCCAATGCGCCGACTTCGACGAAATCCGCAGCTCACGCTTGTCTCTCCAGGGCCTCTGGATCAACCGGATGGGCCGGCTCTCCGCCCGCCACCAGACGTGCGGCCTCCTCGGCGACCGTCATGCCGAGGCGGGACAGCTCGTTGCCCTGGGAGCCCGCGAGGTGGGGGGTCACGAAGGCGCCCGGGAGGTCGTAGAGGGGAGAGTCGGCGGGGAGGGGCTCGGGGTCGGTGACGTCGAGGACGGCGTTCAGACGGCCGGTGCGCACCTCGTCGACCAGGGCCTCGTGGTCGACCAGGCCGCCGCGCGCGGTGTTGATCAGGGTCGCCCCGTCGGGCATGAGGGCGAGTTCCCGGTGACCGATCAGGTGGTGGGTCCGAGGGGTTTCGGGCGCGTGGATCGTGACGATGTCCGACGTACGCAGAAGGTCGTCCAACGGCAGTAGTCGTACGCCGAGTTCGGCTGCTCGCGGCTCGGCGACATATGGGTCGGCGAGGCTCACGCGCAGGTCGAAGGGTGACAGCAACTCGATGACGCGGCGGCCGATGCGGGAGGCGCCGATCACGCCGACACGGCGGCCATGGTTGCCGATGCCGGGGACGACGCCCCAGCCGGGGTGGGCCCGTGTCGTGCGCAGGCGTTCCCGAGCGCCGAGGAGGTCCTTCCCGGCGAGCAGGATCATCGCGAGCGTGTACTCCGCGACCGGCAGCGCGTTGGCCGCGGCGGCCGAGGAGACCGCGATGCCGCGCCGCCAGACCTCGGGCGTGGTGAAGCCCTTGACCGAGCCGGCCGAGTGCAGGATCGCGCGCAGTTTCGGAGCCGCGTCGAGGACGGCCGCGTCCAGGCGGGGGCAGCCCCAGCCGGTGACCAGGATCTCGGTGCGCGCGAGCACCTCACGGACGCGCGGTTCGGTGAAGTCCTCGGCGATCAGGTCCGGATCGATGTCCACCGCCTCGCGCAGTCGCGCGAGGACGCTCGGAGGGAAGACGAGCGGCAGGTTCTCGGCGGTCATGGCGAACAGAGCCTGGGGACGCTCGGGCAAGGGGGTGGCCCTCCGGCTTCGGCGAGGAAGTTGTAGAAAACGCTCTCCACGGTAGGTCGCGGCAGATGAGAGGGTCAATGCACACGCACTCGCCGGAGGGACGACAGGGAATGACGGAGACGGTCACCAACTGGGCAGGCAACATCACCTATGCGGCGAAGGAGTTGCACCGCCCCCACTCGCTCGACGCGCTCAGGACCCTCGTGGCCGACAGCTCGAAGGTCCGCGTCCTGGGCAGCGGCCACTCCTTCAACGAGATCGCCGAGCCGGGCCCCGAGGGCACCCTGCTCTCGATCGCCGGACTGCCGCCGGTGATCGACGTGGACACCACGGCCCGCACGGTACGGGTCTCGGGCGGCGTCCGGTACGCGGAACTCGCCCGCGTGGTGCACACGCACGGGCTCGCGCTGCCCAACATGGCGTCCCTGCCGCACATCTCCGTGGCCGGTTCGGTGGCGACCGGCACGCACGGCTCGGGGGTGGCCAACGGATCGCTGGCGGCACCGGTGCGCGAGGTGGAACTGGTCACGGCCGACGGGGACACGGTGCGGATCGGGCGGGGCGACGCGCGGTTCGACGGGGCCGTCACCTCCCTGGGCGCGCTCGGCGTCGTGGTCGCCCTCACCCTCGACCTGGAGCCGGCCTTCGAGGTCGAGCAGCACGTGTTCACCGAACTCCCCCTCGCGGGGCTGGACCTGGAGGCGTACGAGACGATCGCGGCGGCGGCGTACAGCGTGAGCCTGTTCACCGACTGGCGGGAGCCCGGGTTCCGGCAGGTGTGGCTCAAGCGGCGCACCGACCAGCCGCTCCCGGACTTCCCGTGGGCCGCGCCCGCGACCGAGAAGCTGCACCCCGTGCCAGGAATGCCGGCCGTGAACTGCACGGAACAGTTCGGGGTGCCGGGGCCGTGGCACGAGCGGCTGCCGCACTTCCGGGCTGAGTTCACGCCGAGCAGCGGGGCCGAGCTGCAGTCGGAGTATCTGCTGCCCCGAGAGCACGCCGTCGACGTCCTGCACGCCCTCGACGGGATCCGGGCGACAGTGGCCCCCGTGCTGCAGACCTGCGAGATACGCACGGTCGCCGCCGACCAGCAGTGGCTGAGCCCGGCGTACGGGCGGGACACCGTGGCGGTGCACTTCACCTGGGTCGAGGACACGCAGGCCGTGCTGCCGGTGGTGCGGCGGGTGGAGGAGGCGCTGGACCCGTTCGACGCCCGCCCGCACTGGGGCAAGGTCTTCACCACGCCCGCGCCGGTCCTGCGCGGCCGGTACCCCCGACTCGCAGACTTCCGGGTGCTTGCGCGGGCCCTGGACCCGGACGGAAAATTCGCCAACCCCTTCGTGCGGACTGTACTGGGCGACTGATATCCGGAGGGCTTTATAAACCCCCTTTCCTAACCCCTTGTCGAAAGTCCCCCGCAGGCCATAGCCTTGCGCCGCGCCGGTGCCGACGTGCCCGGTGCCCTTGGCCTGAAAGCACCGGGGGGCGACCGACCAGTGAAGCGCACATCACGTGACATCCGCACCGCGAACCGCTACGAGGTGCTGCGCCAGATCATCGCCGCGTCTCCCACCTCCCGGCAGGAGCTGGCGGCCGCCACCGGTCTGAGCCTCGCCACGGTCGCCACGCTCGTCGGCGAACTCCTCGATCTGCGGATGATCACCGAGGTCGGGTTCGAGGACTCGGCGGGCGGCCGCCCCCGGGGGCTCGTGGCGGTCAACGCGTCGGGGGGCGCGTTGATCGGCGTCGACATCGCGGAGACGTACGTCCATGTCGAGCTGTTCGACCTGGCGCTGAACGTGCTGGCCCGCGCCGAGGAGGACGTCCGCCCCGGCGAGAGCCTCCCCGCGCAGATGGTCGGCCATGTCGCGGCCGCCGTCGGCTCGGTGGTCGCGCAGGCCGGCATCGAGGGCGCGCGGGTGCTGGGCGTGGGCGTGAGCGTGCCGGGGCAGGTCGACCGCGCCACCGGCATCGCCGAGTACGCGCCCAACTGGGACTGGCACGACGTGCCGCTGCTCGACCTGCTCACCGAGCACATCGCCTACCCCCTCTACCTGGACAACCCGCTGCGCGCCGTCGCCGTCGCCGAGCTGTGGTTCGGGGCCGCCCGCGGGCGCGGGGACGCCGTCGTGGTCACCCTCGGGACCGGCGTGGGCGCCGGGCTCGTCCTGGGCGGCGGGCTGCACCGCGGGATCAGCAACAGCGCCGGCGAGTGGGGTCACAACACGATCGTCCTCGACGGCCGGCTGTGCCACTGCGGGAACCACGGCTGCGTGGAGACGTATGTCGGAGCGCCCGGAATCATGCTGAATCTGCGGGAGTTGAGCCCCCGCAGCCCGCTGCTGCACCCGGAGGACCAGACGGCCACCATCGCCGCGCTGGCCCAGGGGATGCGGGAGCAGGACCCGGTGGCGGTCAAGGTGGTCCGGGACACCGCCCGTTACCTCGGCGCCGGCATCGCCGACCTGGTCAACCTGTTCAACCCCGAGGTGGTCGTGCTCAGCAGCTGGGTCGCGGCCGCCCTCGGCGAGCCCCTGGTCGCGGAGGTGCGCGAGGCCGTCGCCCGGCACGCGCTGCCGCGGCCGATGGCCGCCACCGAGATCGTCCTCTCCCCGATCCCCACCGACCCGGCGTGCCTGGGTGCGGCGACGTTCGCGCTGGAAGGCGCGCTGCAGTCCGTCGGGCAGAGGAATGCGAAACGCACCACCCCCACAAGGAGCCGTACCGCACCACCTTCATGACGACCGAAGGGATGCACGTGTCTCACCCCCACCCCCGCAGATCCGCCTTGCTGACGGCCGCAGCCGCATTCGCCGTCGCGGGTCCCCTGATATCCGCCCCGCCCTCCTCGGCCGCCACCCCCACGGCGGCCGAGGTCTCCCCGCACGCCGCCCAGACCATCGACGACATCGGTGCGTCGGGCGCCTGGTGGGTCAACGACCTGCAGCACTTCAAGCCCGAGGTGCAGGCCCGGATCGCAGGCCTGCTCTTCTCCCAGCAGGGCCTGGGCCTCTCCTCGTACCGCTACAACATCGGCGGTGGCGGCGTCGCGGTCACCACGCCGGCCCGCGCCGCCGAGGACTTCCTCAACCCCGACGGCTCGTACAACTGGAGCAATGACAAGGGCGGCCGTACGTTCCTCAAGTACGCCGCGAAGTACGGCGTCAAGGACCTCATCGGCTTCGTCAACAGCGCGCCCGCGCAGTGGACGACCAACGGCCAGAGCTGCGGCGGCCAGTTGAAGGCGGGCAGCGAGTCGGACTTCGCCAAGTACGTGGCGGACGTGACCGACCACTTCGCCGAGCAGGGCGTGAAGCTCGACTACATCAGCCCGTTCAACGAGCCGGACAACGACTTCGGGGACTGCGGCCAGGAAGGCATGAAGGTCACGCCCGACCAACGCGACGACATCGTGCGGGCGTTGGGTGCCGAGCAGCGGGCCCGGAAGCAGCAGACGTCGGTCATCGCCGACGAGTCCAGCAAGACGACCCAGTTCGTCGACGAGCTGCCGCAGTGGATCTCACAGCCGGGCACCGCGCAGTACGTGTCCGCGCTCGCGCACCACACGTACAACAACCCCGACGACGGCCGGCTGGGCAATGTCTACGAGACGTCGAGGACGGTCGGCAAGAAGTCCTGGGCCACGGAGATCTGCTGCTTCGGCAAGGGCAGCACGGGCTGGAACCAGGAGTACGACCCGACCATCGACAACGCCCTGCTGATGTCACGGATCATCTACAAGGACTTCGCGAGCTCGCACGACTCGGCGTTCCAGTGGTGGGTGGCCCTGGCCAGCGGCTACGGCACCTCTCCCACCGAGAGGAACGACACGGGCTGGAACGACGGCCTGATCTACTACGACCCCGACTACGCGACGAACGGCAACCAGAAGCTGTACTTCACCAAGCGGTACTACGCGCTCGGCCAGTACAGCAGGTTCGTCCGGCCGGGCTCGGTCGCGCACAACGTGACCGGGGCGCCGGACGGTGTCGAGGTGTCGTCGTACGACCGGGACGGCAAGTGGGTGGTCGTGGTCAACAACCACAACTCCACCGACACGCCGCTGAGTTTGCACTTCAACAGCAAGACGCCGGTGGCGGCCGCGCAGGCCGTCCGGACCTCGGCCACCGAGGACTGGGCGAACGTCGCCAGGCCGACGGTGAGCGGCGGCACGGCGTCCACGACCCTCGCGGCCCGCTCCGTCACGACGTACGTCTTCGACCAGAAGGGCCGCGGCAGCTCGGCGGTCACGGGTGCGCTGCAGGGCAAGCAGTCCGGCAAGTGCCTGACCGCGGGCACCTCCGGGGCCGCCATCAGCACATGCACGGGCGGGAGCGAGCAGTCGTGGTCGTACGACGGCAAGGGCGCCCTGAAGGGCGTGAACGGCTATCTCACGGCCGGGAGTTCGGGCCTGACGACGACCGCCGACTACACCGGTGACGCAGGCCAGCGCTGGCTGCTGAACGCCAACGGCCAGATCCTCAGTGAGGCGTCCGGCAAGTGCCTGGACGTCAGCGGGCAGGCGACCACCGACGGCAGCAAAGCGATCCTGTACAGCTGCAACGGCGGCACCAACGAAGTCTGGAACAAGGCCTAGTCCCCTGCACCGAGGGCCGCCGGCCACACCCTGACCCGGCGGCCCTCACCCCCCGCACCACCCCACGTTCGGGATTCCGAACCGGATTTAACGCTTCGAACAGACTTCGTCCAACCCCTTGCCGAAGCCTTAGCCGAAGGTTAACGTCCCGCACCGCAACGCAATTTGAGCCACCTGGCGCTGAAGCCGTGGAGCCGCAGCCTCAGCCGCAGCCGGAATCGAGACAAGGACGTCAGCATGTCGGCAATGAGCAACAGCAACTTCTCCCGCCGGTCGATCTTCCGGGCCGCCGCGGGCATGGCCGCCGCCGGCACGCTGGCCGCGTGCGGCAGCAACAACGGGCGAGGCGGAAGCGGTGGGGGGTCGGGCACTCAGCTCACCCAGTACTTCCACGCCTACGGTGAGGCCGGCACGGAACAGGCCCTCAAGCGGTACGCGGCGGCCTACAAGAAGGCCAACGTCAACACCAACTGGATCACGGGCAACAACTTCGAGTCCGCGCTCTTTGCGGCGCTGCTCACCTCGAAGGCGCCCGACGTCTTCGAGTTCCACCCGCAGCTGCAGCTCGTCAAGAGCGGCCAGGTGGCGGACCTGAGCGACATCATCGACCCGGTCAAGAACGACTTCAACCAGAACGACATCAAGTCCCACACGGTCGACGGGAAGATCTACGGGATACGGATGATCGACGACCCGCAGTTCTTCTACTACCGCAAGTCGATGCTGGAGAAGGCGAAGGTCGACGTCCCGACCACGCTCGACGAGCTGATCGAGGCCGCCGCCAAGCTCACCACCAGCAAGGTCAAGGGTGTCTTCCTCGGCAACGACTTCACCCCGATCCAGAACGTGATCATCTGGTCGGCCGGCGCCGACACCATCAACGAGAAGAACGAGATCGCCTACCACACGGACGGCGTCGCCGAGGGCCTCAAGAAGCTTCGCACGCTGTTCACCAGCGGCAACGTGCTCCTCGACGCCCCGACCGACTTCTGGGACCCGTCCTCGCTCAACCAGGGCCTGTGCGCCATCCAGTGGGGTGGCATGTGGTCCATGCCGGCCATGCAGAAGGCGCTCGGCGACGACCTCGGCATCTTCCCGTTCCCGAAGATCGGCAGCGCAGGCAAGCAGTCCGTCTACAACGGCGGCTGGTCGATCTTCGTCAACGCCAAGGGCAAGAACGTCGACGCGGCCAAGGAATACGTCAAGTGGCTGTGGCTCGACCAGAAGCAGTACCAGGAGGACTGGGCCACCTCGTACGGCTTCCACATCCCGCCACGCACCTCGATCGCCAACACGGCCACCAAGCTCAAGTCGGGTCTGCCGGCCGAGGGCGTGAAGCTCTTCACCGACTACGGCCACTTCGACAACATCGCCTACGACCAGACCATGCAAACCGCGTTCGCCGAGGTGATCGCGTCCTCCGTCCGGAAGAACGGCGACCCGGAGAAGGCGCTCGACACCTGCGACAAGAAGGTCAACGTCGAGCTCAAGAAGCTGTTCGGATAGGCCGCCGGGAAGACCACGACATGTCGACCACCACCACACGCGGGGTCGCCCAGCCCGCCCCGGCCAAGGCCTCCCCGGCCCGGCCGCGGCGGGGCCTGCGGGGCAACGCCACCCTGAACTTCTGGCTCTTCACCGGGCCCTTCCTGATCGGCCTGGCGATCTTCGTCTTCGTGCCGATCGTCTGGAGCGTCTGGCTCAGCTTCTTCGACGCCCGCTACACGGTCACGCCGAGCCATTTCATCGGTTTCGACAACTACAAGCAGATCCTGACCAACAGCGAATTCCCCGGCTCGCTGGTGACGTTCACCGTGTTCGCCGCGTTCATCGTGCCGACCACCTGGGCACTGTCACTGGGCCTTGCGCTGCTGGTCAACCGGCTGCGGTTCATGCGGGCGTTCTTCCGCTCGGTGTTCTTCCTGCCGACCGCCGTCTCGTACGTGGCCGCCGCCCTGATCTGGAAGATGTCCATCTTCAGCGGCGTCCGGTTCGGACTCGCGAACACGGTCATCGGCTGGTTCGGCGCCGACACGATCGCATGGATGTCCAACCCCACTCCGCCCTGGTACTGGCTGGTCATCGTGACCCTGCGCCTGTGGATCCAGTCGGGCTTCTACATGATCCTGTTCCTGGCGGCGCTCCAGAACATCCCGGCCGAGCTGTACGAGGCCGCCGCCATCGACGGGGCGAAGAAGGGCTGGCAGACCTTCCGGTACATCACACTGCCGCAGCTTCGGGCCACCTCGACCGCGGTCATCCTGCTGCTGCTCATCGCCGCGTACCAGGCGTTCGACGAGTTCTTCAACATCATCGGGCAGAAGGCGACGTGGGCGCAGACACCGCTCATGGTGCTCTACAAATCGGCCCTCGGCACCAGCCAGGACTACGGCGCCGGCAGCGCGGGCGCGGTCATCCTGTCGCTGCTCATCTGCCTCGTCACCCTGATCCAGGGCAAGTTCATGGGCTTCGGAAGGGGGGATGAGTCCAAGTGACCACCACCGCACCTCAGGTCGGCAAGCAGCGCAAGAAGGGCCGGGGCGTCTTCGGCAACACGGGGCTGTACATCGCCGTCGGCGTCGCCGCTCTGCTCTTCCTGATCCCCTTCTACCTGATCGTCCGCAACTCCCTCTCCACCGACCTGGAGATCACGGGCGAGAACTGGAAGGTGCTGCCCTCCTTCCAGTGGGGCAACATCTCCGAACTGTTCGACGACCCCACGGTCGACTTCAGCCGCTCCATGATCAACTCGCTGGTCGTCGCCGTCCTGACCACGTTCGGCACCCTGCTGGTCTGCTCCCTGGCCGGCTACGGCCTGGCCCGCATCCCGTACAAGCACGCCAACAAGGTCTTCTACGCCGTCCTGGCGACCCTGATGGTCCCGACAGCTGTCACCTTCGTGCCGAGCTTCGTGCTGGTCTCGTCACTCGGCTGGGTGGACACCTACCGAGGTCTGATCATCCCGGGCCTGTTCAGTGGTTTCACCTGCTTCCTTTTCCGGCAGTACTTCCTGGGATTCCCCAAGGAGCTGGAGGAGGCAGCGCGCGTGGACGGGCTCGGCTACTGGGGCGCGTACTGGCGGATCGTCGTACCCAACTCGCTGAACTTCTTCGCGGCGATCGCCACGATCACGTTCATCAGCGCCTGGAACTCGTTCCTGTGGCCGCTGGTCATCGGCCAGGACCCGAGCTCCTGGACCGTCCAGATCGCGCTCTCGTCCTTCATGACCAACCAGACCGTCAACTTCCATCTGATCTTCATGGCCACCGCCATCTCCATCCTGCCCCTGATCTTCGTCTTCCTCTTCCTCCAGCGCTGGCTGGTCCAGGGAATCGCACAGACCGGCATCAAGGGCTGACGCCCTCCACTCACGACCGGGAGACCGATGTCTTTCCGCACCACCACGGCCACCGACTATGTAGAGGACGTCTCACCGGGCAGCGGGGCCCTCCCGCCCCGCGCCCGGTACGCGTCCTCCGACGCCAAGTCTCTTTCTCTGAACGGGAGTTGGCGCCTGCGCGTCTCACCGACCGCCGACGCCGAGGACGACTCCTTCGCGGAGGAGGGGTACGACGCCGGAGGCTGGGCCGAGGTCACGGTTCCCGGCCACTGGGTCCTCCAGGGCGACGGCGCCTTCGGCCTGCCCATCTACACCAACCACCTCTACCCCTTCCCGGTCGACCCGCCGCACGTACCGACGGAGAACCCGACCGGCGACCACCTGCGCGTCTTCGACCTGCCCGAGGACTGGCCGGCCGACGGCGGGGCCGTGATCCGCTTCGACGGTGTCGAGTCCTGCGCCCGCGTCTGGCTGAACGGCACGGACATCGGCGAGTTCAAGGGCTCCCGGCTGCCGCACGAGTTCGCGGTCGGGCACCTGCTGAAGCCGAGCGGCAACGTGCTCGCCGTACGCGTGCACCAGTGGTCCGCGGGCTCGTACCTGGAGGACCAGGACCAGTGGTGGCTGCCCGGCATCTTCCGTGACGTGACGCTGCTGCACCGCCCGGCGGGCAGCGCCCTCGACTTCTTCGTGCACGCCTCCTACGACCACCTCACGGGCGAGGGCACCCTGCGCGTCGACTCCGACGTCGACGGGCGGGTGACCGTGCCCGCACTGGACATCGATGTGGCGACCGGTGAGCCGGTGACGGTCCCGGTCGAGGCGTGGACGGCCGAGACGCCGAAGCTGTACGACGGCGAGCTGGTCACCGAGGGCGAGCGCGTCCCGCTGCGCATCGGCTTCCGGACGGTCGAGCTGGCCGACGGCCTCATCAAGGTCAACGGCAAGGCGGTCCTCTTCAAGGGCGTCAACCGCCACGAGTGGCACCCCGAGAAGGGCCGTGCGCTCGACCTGGAGACCATGCGCGAGGACGTGCTGCTGATGAAGCGGCACAACCTCAACGCCGTCCGCACCTCCCACTACCCGCCGCACCCGGCCTTCCTGGACCTGTGCGACGAGTACGGCCTGTGGGTCATCGACGAGTGCGACCTGGAGACCCACGGCTTCACGGAGCAGGCCTGGCGGGACAACCCGGTCGACGACGGCCGCTGGACGCCGGCCCTCCTGGACCGCGCGGCCCGCATGGTCGAGCGGGACAAGAACCACCCGTCGGTCGTCATCTGGTCGCTCGGCAACGAGGCCGGCACCGGACGCGGCCTCACCGCCATGGCCGAGTGGATCCACGGCCGGGACGCCTCCCGCCTCGTGCACTACGAGGGCGACTGGAACTCCCGTGACACGGACATGTACTCGCGGATGTACGCCAATCACGCCGAGGTCGAGCAGATCGGCAAGGAGCTGGACGGCGGCACGCACAAGCGGCGCCAACTCCCCTTCATCCTCTGCGAGTACGGCCACGCCATGGGCAACGGCCCGGGCGGCATCGCCGACTACCAGGAGCTGTTCGAGAAGTACGAGCGGCTCCAGGGCGGCTTCATCTGGGAGTGGATCGACCACGGCGTCAGGCACCCGGAGCTGGGCTACGCCTACGGCGGCGACTTCGGCGAGGAGCTGCACGACGGCAACTTCGTCTGCGACGGCCTGATCTTCCCCGACCGGCAGCCCTCCCCGGGCCTGCTGGAGTTCAAGAAGGTCATCGAGCCCGTCTCCATCGAGGGCGCCGACACCGCCGTACGGATCACGAACAAGCAGGACTTCGCCGACCTGTCCGCGTTCGCCTTCGAGTGGTCCTACCAAGTGGACGGCGAGACGGTCGAGTCGGGCTCCTTGTCGCTGCCCGCGCTCGCCCCGGGCGAGTCCGCGGACGTCAAGCTGCCCGAGCCGGCCGCCGACCATGGTGGCGGCGAGACGCAGTGGACGGTACGGGCGCTGCTGGCCGCCGACACCGACTGGGGGCCCAAGGGCCACGAGGTGGCCTGGGGGCAGGTCCCGGTCACCGCACGGACGTTGCCGTCCGTGGCCGCGACCGACGGTCCGGTCGCCGGCGACGGTGTGATCACACTCGGACCCGCTTCCTTCGACGCCCGCACCGGTGCGCTGAAGACGATCGGCGGCGTCGAGGTGAGCGGCCTGCGCCTGGACGTGTGGCGGGCGACCACCGACAACGACGAGGGCGCCGAGTGGCAGACCGACACCCGCTGGGCCACCCTGTGGCGCAAGTACGGCCTGCACCGCATGCGGCACCGGCTCGACGGCGTGGAGATCGGCGACGACGCGCTGACCGTGCGGACCCGGGTCGCCCCGGCCGCCTGGGAGTTCGGCCTCGCCGCGGTGTACCGCTGGACCTCGGACGGCAGCCGCCTCAGGCTGACCGTGTCCGTGGGCCCGGAGGGTGAGTGGCCGGTGCCGCTGCCGCGCCTCGGCGTGCGCTTCGGGCTCACCCGGGCCGACACCGTGAAGTGGTACGGCGGCGGACCCGGCGAGGGCTACCCGGACACCAAGGCGGCCTCCAGGGTGGGTCGTTGGGAGTCCACCGTGGACGGACTGCAGACCCCGTACCTCCGCCCGCAGGAGAACGGCGCCCGCGCCGACGTCCGCTGGGCCGAGCTCGGCGGGCTGCGCATCGACGGCGACCCGGAGTTCTTCCTCACCGCCCGCCGCTGGACCACCGAGCAGTTGGACGCGGCCACCCACCGCACCGACCTCACACCGGGCGAGACGGTGTGGGTGAACCTCGACCACGGCCTGCACGGCATCGGCACCGGGTCCTGCGGCCCGGGCGTGCTGCCGCAGTACCAGCTGCATGCCGAGCCGGCCGAGTTCTCCTTCGTCTTCTCGGAGATCAGTTGACGGACACGGACATACGGTCCACCGCGGCCGGCCGGCTCTTCAGTCGGCCGGCCGCGGTCGCGTCCTGCCTCGGTTTCGTCCTCATCGGCATCCTCCAGGCGCTGTACGGCCCCGCGGTGCCGGGCCTGCGCGCGGAGTTCGGCCTGTCCCCGTCCGGTGCCGGGCTCGGTCTGAGCCTGCACTTCGCGGGCGGCGTCGCGGGCGTTCTGGCCTTCAATGCGATCCACTCCCGGATCAGCAACAGGGCGCTGCTGGCGGCGAGTTACGGGCTGATGGCGCTGGGCGGCGCGGGCTTCGCACTGGCCCCCGACTGGCCCCTGGCCCTCGCCGCCGCCTTCCTCGGCGGCCTCGGCTTCGGCGGTATCGACTACGGCCTCAACCAGCTGTTCGCGGTCGGCTTCGGCGACCGCTCCACGGCCATGCTGAACGTGCTCAACGCGCACTTCGGCATCGGTGCGGTGCTCGGCCCGGCGGTGGTGGCATGGCTGGGTCCGGACGCCTACGCGTACGCCTTCGGGGCGTGTGCGGTGCTGGCGGCCGTACTGGTCCCGCTGGGCTCAAGTGGCGTGCGGACACACCCTGTTGAGCCGCCCGAGAAGCAGCAGCAACCCGGATCGCCGGGCGGCCGCCTCCCCGGCATTCTCGTGGGCTTCCTCGCCCTCTACATCCTGAACGTCGGCGTGGAGGCGGGCGTCGGCGGCTGGGAGCCCACGCATCTGGAGACCGTCGGCTACAGCGCGACCGTGGCCGCCTCGGCGACCTCCGTGTACTGGCTGATGATGACGGCGGGCCGTTTCCTCGTCGTGCCGGTCACCCTGAAGTACTCCCCCGAGCGGATCCTGACGATCTGCGCGGCCGGCATGACCGTGTGTCTGCTGCTGGCACGTGTAAAAGGAGTGGCGCCGGTGGCCTACGCCGGTGTTGGGTTGTTCATCGCGCCGGTCTTCCCGACCGGACTGCCCTGGCTGAACAGGGCGCTTCCCCAGGCGAGGCGCGCAGGTGCCTGGGTCATCGCCGCGTCGATGACCGGTGGAGTGGCGGCTCCCCCGCTGCTGGGAGCGGGCATCGAGGCCTGGGGCATCCACGCCGTCCCCTGGCTGCTCACCGCACTCTCCGCCGCATCGCTCGCGGCGACCGTCTGGCTGATCCAACTCACCCGGAGGTCCATCGAGTGATCGGCAGTATCGAGGTCCGCTCCCTCTCCCGTTCCTTCCACACCACCGTGCGCCGTCCGGGTTTCGCCGGCACGCTCAGATCTCTCGTCAACCCGGAGCGGGCCGTCAAGCACGCCGTCTCCGACATCAGCTTCGACGTGGCACCGGGCGAACTCCTCGCCCTGCTGGGCCCGAACGGCGCCGGCAAGTCCACCACCATCAAGATGCTCACCGGCATCCTCACCCCCACCTCCGGCGAGGCCCGGGTCGCGGGCGTGGTGCCGTACCAGGAGCGGGAGCGCAACGCCCGCAACATCGGCGCCGTGTTCGGGCAGCGCACCCAGCTGTGGTGGGACCTGCCGGTGAAGGAGTCCTTCGCGATCCTGCGGGACATCTACGACGTGTCGAAGGACGAACATGCCGCCCGGCTGCGGGAGTTCGACGGCATCCTCGAACTGTCCGCCTTCTGGGACACCCGCGTACGCCACCTCTCCCTCGGCCAGCGCGTGCGCTGCGACCTGGCCGCCGCGCTGCTGCACGACCCGCCGGTCGTCTTCCTCGACGAGCCGACCATCGGCATGGACGTGGTGGTCAAGGAGCAGGTCCGCGAGTTCCTGCGCCACCAGGTCGAGGAGCGCGGCCGTACGGTACTGCTGACGACGCACGACATGACGGAGGTCGAGCGGCTCGCCGAGCGGGTCGTGCTGATCAATCACGGGCGGCTCGTCCTCGACGGCTCTCTCGACGAGATCCGCCGCAAGTTCGGCTCGACCTGGCAGGTGCGGGCGACGCTCGCCGACGGGCACACCGACGTCGTACCGCCCCCGGGCATCGCACTGCTGCGGCAGGACGGCCCGCAGGTGGTGTTCGGCCCGGACGGGCCCGAGGCCCCCACGGTCCACCAGGCGCTCAAGGCGGTCATCGAGCGGTACGAGGTGACGGGCATCGCCATCGACGAGGCGGACCTGGAGGACGTGATGCGGGTCGCGTACGCGCATGCGGCGCCCGCGGCAGAAGGGGTCTGACATGGCCGTTCTGCACGCGTGGCGGGCCGCCCGCGTCACCCCGCTCGGCGAGCTGCACGCCCCGCCCCGAATGACGGCCGTCCTGGTCCGGCTGACCGTCCAGGTGGTCCTGGTCGCGTCCCTGTGGGGCGGCCTGTACGCGCACGCCGGCGCCACCGCCGGCATGACCCGCGAGCAGGCCATCACCTACGCCGTGCTGGCCGTACTCGCCTCCCGGCTGCGGGAGCTGGACCAGTACGCGGGCCGGGACACAGTCCTGCAGCACATGCACTTCGGCACCATCGTCTACTGGTATCTGCGTCCGCTGCCGCCCGCCCGCTACCACGCGCTGCGCGCGCTCGGCGAGCAGGTCTACGGGGCCGCGTGGGCGCTCGCCGGATATGCGGTGTGTCTCGCGGCCGGGGTGATCGAGCCGCCCGGGTCGGCGGCCGTGGCCGGGGTGTTCGTGGTCAGCCTGCTGCTCGGCCAGTTGGTCCTCTACTTCGTGATGCTGCTCCTGGACCAGCTGTGCTTCTGGACCATCCGCAACTCCTCCGCGATGCTCATCCTGCTCTTCGCGCAGAACCTGCTGTCCGGGGTGTACGCGCCGCTGTGGTTCTTCCCCGGCTGGTTCCGCACCATGAGCACCTTCCTGCCCTTCCAGGCGACGCTCAGCGTGCCCCTGTCGCTGTACGTGGGCCGGATCCAACTGGCCGACGCGGGCGGGCAGTTGGCGATCCAGGCCGTCTGGGTCGTCCTGCTCTTCTTCCTCACCC
Organism: Streptomyces sp. NRRL S-646; assembly: GCF_000720765.1. Classification (GTDB taxonomy): domain Bacteria; phylum Actinomycetota; class Actinomycetes; order Streptomycetales; family Streptomycetaceae; genus Streptomyces. The sequence continues at coordinate 490,670 of NZ_JODC01000010.1, read as the reverse complement.
GGTTCCTGTGGCGGCGGGCCGCCCACCGGGTCATCTCCCAGGGAGGCTGATGCCTATGAATGCCGTCCGGATCGCCTGGCGCATCACCCGCCTGAACATTCGCGCCCAGATGGAGTACCGCATCGAGTTCCTGCTGAACATCGCGATCGGCGCGATCTGGCAGGTGTCGGTGATCGTGTTCGCGACCGTGCTGCTGACCCGGTTCACCGGGATGGGCGGCTGGGACAGCTCGGAGGTGCTGCTGATCCCGGCGACACGGATGCTGGCACACGGGTTGTTCGTGCTGTGCCTGGGCCGCGTGCACCAGCTGGGCCGGTTCATCCAGGAAGGGAAGATCGACATCTATCTGCTGCGGCCGTTGCCGGTCCACCGGCAGGTGCAGCTGGAGTTCTTCCCCACCAACGCCTTCGGTGACCTGACGGTCGCCGTCGGCCTGACGGTCGGCGCCCTGTCCCGCAGCCACCTCGACTGGACGGCGGGACGGATCACGTATCTCATCGCCTGTGTGCTGGGCGCCATGCTGCTGGAGGCCGCCCTGTTCACGGCGGTTGCGTGCGCCGCGCTCCGCTTCCCGGCCGCCGACTACTGGGGCCGCTGGCTGGAGGAGCTGCTCGGCACCTTCGGCAGCTACCCGCTGAACGTGCTGCCCAAGGCGGTGGGCGGCTTCCTCACCTTCGGCCTCCCGCTCGCATTCGTCGCCTATTTCCCGGCCGCGGTACTCACGGGGCACGGCCACGACACGGGCGTCCCGTACTGGCTGGCGGCGGCCTCCCCGCTGCTGGGAGTGCTCGCGTACCTCGTCGCGCGGCTCCTGTGGCGCTGGAGCCTCAACCACTACACGGGGGTGAACGGATGACGGCCATCGCGACGTCATCCGCCGACTTACGAGCCCGCCTCGCGGTACGTCTCGTGTTCGTCGTCCTCGGTGGTACGCAAGGCGGCTGGATGGCCCGGATCCCGGCGATCCGGGACCAGGTCGGCGTGGACACGGCCTGCTGGGGGCTGCTGAGCAGTTCCTCGGCGGCCGGTGACCTGGTCGCGATCGTCCTGATCACCGTCCTGATCGGGCGGGTGAGCACGCGGCTGCTCGCCCTGGCGGCCGCGTCCGTCGTCCTGGTGAACGCGCCCGTGCTGGCCGGGGCTTCATCCGTGCCGGCCGTGGTGCTGGGCCTGACGGTGTGGGGAGTCGGGGCGACCTTCCTGGCGACGCCGGTCAACGCGCTCGCGGTCGCGGTCGAGCGCGCCCACGGCCGCCCCTTGATGTCCGGCTTCCACGCCTGCTACAGCGTGGGCGTACTGGCGGGCGGCACGCTGGGCACGCTCGCCGCGGCCGCGGACATCGCACCGGGCGTCCAGATGGCGGGCAGCAGTGGTGTCCTCGGAGCGCTGCTCCTGCTGCTGGGCGCCCGGCTGCCACAGGACGCGGCGGTGCAGAAGGAACAACGTCAGCCGCTTCGGAACCGGTTCACTCCCCAGCTGGTCCTGCTCGCCGGTATCGCCTTCCTCGGCTCCTTCGTCGAGGGGGCCGCATCCCAGTGGAGTTCCGTGTACACGGCCGACTACCTGGACGAGGGGGCGGCGCTGGGCGCGGCGACGTACACGTCCTTCTCGGTCGCGATCCTCGCGGGACGACTCCTGGGCGACCGTTTCACGGCCCGGCTGGGTCGGCGGGGCTTCCTGCGCGTCTCGTTGCTGACGGTGGCCGCGGGCGGGACGGTGGCGGTCGTACACCCCGGCGTGTGGCTCGCCGTCAGCGGCTTCGTCCTCGTCGGCCTGGGCATCGCGTGCGTGCTCCCGGCGGCGATCGCCCTGGCCGGCCGGCAACCGGACGTCCCGGCCGGCGAGGGCGTGTCGGTGATCACCATCGGCCAGTGGCCCGGCTTTCTGCTGGCGGGCCCGGCCGTCGGCCTGCTGGCGGGGGCCGCCGGCCTGCGGGGGGCGCTGGCGGCGCTGATCGTGTCGGGTGTCTGCGCGGCCGTGCTCGTGAGGTGGGTGGCGATGCCCGGCGACGCCTGAGCCGCCGCATCCGCATGCCGATACGACGGTCAGCCGCTGCGCCCCGACCGCCGTATCGGCGTGAACAGGGCGGCGACCGCGACCAGTACGCAGCAGCCGCCCGCCACCACCCCCACCGCGGCCGTGCCCTGCCGTTCCGCCGACCAGGTGAGGACGGCCGCACCGATCGGGGCCGCGGAGTAGTGGAGGGTCCAGAACGCGGAGGTGACACGGCCGAGCAGGGGCTCGGGGGTGAGCTCCTGACGCAGGGACATGGAGCAGGTGCCCGCGACGGCGATGCAGGCCAGGAAGGCCGCGCCCAGGGCAGCCACCACGCGTACGTCCGGCGCCCGGCCCAGGCCGGCGAAGGCCAGGCCGCACACCGCGACCGCGCCCGTCCAGGTCCGCCCGAAGCCGAGCCGGCGGCGGATCCGGGCGACCAGCAGAGAACCGGTGATGGTGCCGAGCGCGCCGCAGGCCATGACGGTGCCGACCGTGCCGTCGTCGTGGCCGAGGTCGTGCTTGAGGTGGTAGATGACCAGGTCGGTCAGGCCGAGGGTGAGGAAGCTGAAGACGAAGAGCAGGGCGGTGAGGGAGCGCAGGACGGGGTGGCCGTAGAGGAAGGACACCCCCGTGCGCAGGTCCCGCCAGAGGCCGGTGCGCTCGGCCGGGCGGTCGTCGACGGGGCGGGCGCGGAAGCGTACGAGGAACATGCAGGCCGCCGACACCCCGAAGCTCGCCGCGTCCACGCCGACGGCGGCGGCCGGCCCGGTCCAGGCGGCCACGAGTCCCGCGCCCAGCGGTCCCAGCACCCCGGCTGCGGCGGCCGTGGCGTTCAGGCGGCCGTTGGCCTCCGTCAGCCGGTCGCCGCCGACCAGGCTCCGGACGACGGTGACGTAGCCGACGGCGAAGAACGTGCCGACGGCCTCGCACAGCGGCAGGACCGCGTACAGCAGCCACAACTGGGGCCCGAACAGCCATACGACGGGGATCAGTCCGTACAGCACCATCCGTACGAGGTCGCAGGCGATGAGGAGTCTGCGGCGGTCGGCACGGTCCACCACGACCCCGGCGAACACCGCCGCGAGCACGGCGGCGGCCGAGCCCACCGCCGTCAGCAGACCCATGCGGGCGACCGACCCGGTGGCCCGGAGGACCAGCAGGGGCAGCGCGATCAGGGCGAAGGAGTCGCCGAGGACGGACAGGGTCTGGGCGGTCCAGAAGATGCCGAAGTCCCGCTGCTGCCAGAGGGGTTGAACGGCTGGGGGTGCGGTGTCCGATGTGCTGCTTCCGGGCTCGCGGCTGTCGGAGGCTCCCGAACGCCTGAGCCACGCTCGGCCGACGTTCACGCGGTGACCAGGTCGTCCCAGTGGTCGGCGAGCGCGGGAATGGGCTGCGGGACGGGGCCGAGGCCTCCGTCGTACGGCGCCTCGAGCTCGTCGACCGCGTGCTTGACGGCCCGTTCGGAGACGGCCGGCGGCAGGGGAGGAAGCGTGTAGCGGACGCCCGGGCCGTCGCAGGTGTGGGGGGTGGTGTCGGCATGGTGCGCCACGGGTGTGTAGCTGGTCCAGCCGAGGCTGTTGAGGCGGTGGATCTGGTCGGCCCAGTGCTGGGCGTCACGCATGTCACCGCAGCGCAGATGGAGCAGATACAGGCACAGGGCGGCGGTGACATTGCCGGAGCCTGCGGTGTAGCGCCACCAGAACTGGGCGCCCTCCTCCTGGTCGGCGAGGTACAGCAGACAGGCGAAGGTGAGAGCGCCGTCGGGGTCGCGGTCGGTGTCGAAGGCGGTGATGCGGCGAGCGGCACCGTGGTCGTGGACGGTGCCGCGGCACAGCAGGCGCAGATCGTGCGCCGCCTGTTCGTGCAGGGCGGCCGGGAGCGGGTTGGCCCCGGCGGTGTGGCCGCAGTGCGCGGCGGTGTTGAGGAACCGCATCCAGCGCAGCTCGTGCAGGTCGCGGGCAAGGTCGTGCCGGGCGGCTTCCAGGTCGGCGTAGCTGTACTCGCCCCGGAAGACGCAGGAACGGCGCAGGGCCTCCTCGATGCTGCGCGGGGTGCGGTTCACGGGTGGGTCACTCCTTCTCGTCGTCGGCGGTGTCCGCAGCGGTGCCGGGGGTGTTCTCGGTCCGGTACCCCATGGCGGTCGCGAGCCGGTGGATCGCGGTGCGCCGGGTGGACCGGACGGTGGCCTCACGGATGCCCATGATCAGCGCCGTGTCCTTGGTGTCGAACTCGAGCACGTCACGCAGCAGGATCACGTCGAACTGGCGCTCGCTCAGCCGTGACATCTGCCGGAACAGGCCGAGCCCCTCCTCGAGTTCGGCGATCTCCTCTCCGTACTCGGCCTGGAAGGCGCTGCGGAAGGCACCGAGCAGGGGCGCGCTGGCCGCGCGGATGGCCCGCCCGAAGGCAAGGGTCTCGGTCGTGGCGGGGCTGCGGCCCTGGGCGGTGAGTTCGCCGTGGACGCGCTGCTTGAACAGCGCCCAGGCGTAGGCGCCGGGATTCTCCATGGCCTCCAGGCGGGGCCAGATCGTGGCCAGGTACAGGAAGGTGCGGTTGACCAACCGACGGGCTGCGAGGGCGTTGCCGCCGAGGTGGATGCGGCTGTACTCGAAGCACGCGCGGTCGTAGCGGGCGTGGAAGTCCCAGAACTCGGGCGGCATGACGAAGTCGGAACTGCGCGTCGTGCGTCCTGCGGGATCGGGTTGCGGGCTGGTCATCGGTGGCCTCCTTCGGTCCAGGAGGCCGGGGCGGGGGTTGTCGGAGCGGGGGGAGGCTGCTGTTCGCTCAGGGCGAGGGCCCCGACGCGGACTCCGGCGCCGAGCAGACGCCGCACTAAGAACCACACGTCGGGCGCGTACGAGCGCGCCACGGCGGCGAAGGCCAGCACGAGGCTGACTACGTCGTAGTTCACAGTGACTGTTTTCCTTCTCTTTCAGACAGTGCCGTTACCGCCCGGTCCCCCGCACTGGACGGGCCTGGCACCTAGAGCCTCGTTGCTCTGGGAAACAGATAAGCGGACGCGACCCGGAAAACGTGCAGTCCTTCGAACAGATCTTTCTAACGGAGGGTAGCTTTCCGCTGACTGTTGGGCAGGGGCGAATTCACAGGCGCGCACCGCCATGGCACGCCAGCCCTCGCGCCTCATGCGCCACCCCTGCCGAACTGCGCATCCACCGAAAGCGAAGAACTTCGAACGCCGTTTGCGCGAACGTGACTTGGTACGTCCCCCAACTGATGTGCCGTAGCTCACATTCACATATGCGGGGCGGCACTCGCCGCACAGGATGGGGCCATGTACACGCCCTTCGACAACCCCACACCCCGTCAGGTCAAGCCCGGCGAGTACCCCGCGCTGGACGAGGCCCTCGCCCTGGTCAACCGGGACGTTGCCGCGACCCTGCCGGATCAGGGGCCGCTCCGGCTGATGGCCCTGCCGCACTGGGAAGAGGGCGCACCGGAGAACGTGTACGTCACCCTTCCCAACGGGGAGTGGTGGGGCAACGAGCTCTGGTCAGGCTCCCCCGACTCCCCCCGCGAGGAACCCCCCACCGCCCTCGCCGCCCTCGCCGCCGTCGCGGAGGCGGCGCAGGACACCGTCACCGAGTGCCTGTGGCAGGCCTGGCCGGTGTGCACCGTGCACGACCTCGGGATGCATCTGGGCGAGGCGGAGGGGCGGCCCGTGTGGCGCTGCGCCGGAGCCGGCCGGGACCCACAGCACGTACGGGCGTCGGTCGGAGAGCTCGACACCGTCCACAGCGGGCGGTGATCACGCCAACTCCTCGCGGAACCCCTGGCGCCACGACGGGTACCGCGGTTCCCAGCCCAGTTCCCGCCTCGCCTTGGCGTTGGAGAAGCCGCGGCCCTCGGTCATCATCCCGACCAGCATCTCGCCGGCCAGCAGCCGCGCCAGCCACGCCGGGAGCCGCCGCGGCGGTTTGGCACCGGCACACTGCGCGAGATACGGCAGCCACTCATGGACCGGCGCCGGCTCGTCGTCGACGATGTTGAAGACACCCCTGGCCTTCTGCTCCACGGCCAGGACGGTCGCGCTCGCCGCGTCGTCGAGATGCACCCACGAGGTGTAGCCGGTGCCGCCCCCGACGAGCGGGAACATCCGCTTGCGCACCATGCCGACCTGGTCGTCGTTGGCGCCCGGCCCGTAGAACGCGCCGTAGCGCAGGGCCGCGCCGCCGGCCCCGACCACGGCGTTCTCGAGGTGGCTGATCGCCTTGGTCCCCTCCACCACCTGCAGCGGCTCCTCCTCGGTCTTGATCCAGCCGCCCTCGCGGTTCCCGTTGAAGCTGGCGTGGCTCTGCGCGACGACGTGGGAGACGCCGGTGGCCTCGGCAGCGGCCAGCAGATGGTCGATCCCCTCGGTGCGGAGCCGGTTGGTGGTGGCGAAGAACCGCTCGGCCTTCCTCATGTCGGGCCTGCCGGCGTGCCCCTCGGAAAGGCCCGTCATCTGGTGCACGATCACGTCCGGCCGGGCCCCGGCCACCGTCTGGCCGACCGACACCGCGTCGAGCCCGTCCATCACGACCCCTTCGGCGCCAAGCTGCCTCAGCAGGTCCAGCTTGGCCGGACTCGTCGTCGTGGCCGTCACCTGATGCCCCCGGGCCACCAACTGCCCCACCAGCCGCCGCCCGAGGACCCCGCTCCCGCCTGCCACGAACACCCGCATGACCATCACCTTCCTGATCCCGAAGCCTGTCTTCAGCCTGTCTTCGAGACCTGGGACGAGACAGCCCGCCCGCCTGTGACACGGGAGGTAAATTCGGTCGCCAAGAACTAGCTGGGCATACTAGCTTTCTTCCTAGGGACCCTAGGGAGGAGTTCCGGGAATCATCAGACTTCGGAGGTCATCCATGGTCAGAGCCGGCCTGACCCCCGCCCGCATCGTCGCGGCGGCAGCCGACCTCGCCGACGAGGTCGGGTTCGAGAACGTCACCCTGTCCGCCCTGGCCCGCCACTTCGGCGTGAAGGACGCGAGCCTCTACTCGCACGTCAGGAACCTCGACGACCTCCGCACGCGCCTCGCACTGTTCGCGGGCGCCGAGTTGATCGACCGAATCGCCGTCGCGGTCGCGGGACGTGCCGGCAAGGACGCGCTGGCCGCATTCGCCGGCGCCTACCGGCAGTACGCGCTGGAGCGGCCCGGGCGGTACGCCGCCACTCAGATCCGTATGGACCAGGCCCTGATCGCCGCCTCCCCCGACTTCCGCCGCACCGCCGAGATCACCTACGGCATGCTCCGCGCCTACGGCCTCGAGGAGCCCGATCTCACCGATGCCGTACGCCTGTTGCGCAGCACCTTCCACGGCTACTGCGCTCTGGAGGCCACCGGCGGCTTCGGCGCCGCACGCGATGTGCAGAAGTCCTGGGACAAGGCCGTCGACGCCCTGCACATCACGCTCGAACACTGGCCACGGGAAGGAACGCACACCGATGACTGACCTCCATTACGACGTACGGGGCAGCGGGCCCCTCCTGCTGATCGTCCCCGGCGGCGCCGGGCACCCCATGGGGTTCGGCCCGCTGACGGACGCGCTCGCCCACCGGTTCACGGTCGTGACGTACGACCCGCTCGGCCTCGCGCACGGACGGCTCGGAGAGCCGGTGGCCGATCAGCGGGTCGAGGAGTGGAGCGACGGGGCGTCCCGGGTGCTCGAAAAGGTGCTTCCCGAGGGCGAGTCGGCGTATGTCCTGGGAACCAGCTCCGGTGGAATCGCGGTGCTCGACCTGCTGGCCAGGCATCCGCAGCGGCTGCGGCACGTCGTCGCACACGAGCCGCCGTGCGTGAGGGTGCTGCCCGACGGGGCACGGCAGCAGGCCATGTTCCGGGAGGTGTACGACACTTATCGCGCCGCCGGGCTGCAGGCGGCCGCCGTCCGGCTGGGAGCCGGGCTGGCCGGGCAGGAGCCGGAGGAGAGCCCGTCGGGTCAACCCCTGCCCGCTGACGAGGAGTTGAGCAATCCCATGGCCCTCTTCCTCGTCCATGTCCTACGGCAGTTCTCCTCCTACGCGCCCGACACGAAGGCCCTGGCCGCCTCCTCCGACCGCCTCACCCTCGCCGCGGGCTCCGACTCCCGCGGTCAACTCCTCCACCGCACCGCCCGGTTCCTCTCCGAGCACAGCGGCAGCCGCTTCGTCGAGTTCCCCGGCGGGCATGTCGGGGTGGCCGAGCATCCTCTCGCGTTCGCCGAGCTGCTCGGCGAGACGCTGCTCGGAGGTGGCGGCACACCTGTCCCGCTGACCACTTAGACTGGAAGCTTCGGGAGAGGGAGCGTGCCTTGTCTCAACAGCAGCTGGGACGCGGTCCCTTGAGATCGGACGGCACCGCACCGGAACCCGGCGGGCCGAGCGAGGCCGCACGGTTCGTCGGCTGGCTGGGGAGCCTCGGCTGCGCTGCCGCCGGGTATGCCGTGTTCCAGTTCCTGTTCGGGGTGCTGCCCGGCTCCCTCGGCGGGGAGGCCGCCAAATACCTGGTCTCAGGGGTCAGCGGGATCGGCACCGGCGTGGCCGCCTGGCTCGCGGCGGCACTGCTCCGGGCCCGGGCCGCGGCAGGACCCTCCCGGCCCGCCGTCACAGCCCCCGTCGCCGCGGAGCCCTCCGGGCCGGGCCCGCTCCCCCAGGTCTTCGGCGCCGCGTACGGAACGCTCGTCGACAAGGTGTGCATGGTCGACGACCCGGCCCGCGGCCGGCTCACCGGCTGGTCGCACTCCCTCGGCGAGAGCAGCCCACCCCGCCCCACCTCCGTCGGCACCGCGTACGGCCTGCACATCATGCTCGACTTCGGCGTGCCCGACGGACGGCTGCGCACCGGGGATCTCGTGGACACGCTGTGGCGGCTGCGGCTGCCCCACGGGGGCTGGTCCGCACGGTCGCAGGGCTCGGAGGCACGGCCCGAGGTCACGGCGCTGGTGCTGGGTGCGCTGGCCCGGGCGGGGGCGTCCGGCGAGCGGCTGGCGGAGGAGGTGGGCCGCTGCACGGCCGGCTTCACCCGCGAACTCGACCGCGCCGGGCGGGAGTCGACCCACGTCGTGACGACCGTGCTGCGCGGACTGCTGCGCGCCGCGCCCGGTTCCGCCGTCCTGCCCGTGCTGCGCGAGGCCCTGGCCGACGGCGCGATCAGCGATCCGCGCCGTGAACATCTGCGCTGCTGGAGCTACCGTCTCGACCCGCCGTACGGCATGCCCTCCGCACTGCACACGGCGCAGGCGGTGGTGGCCCTCGACCGGGCCGCCCGGGTGCTGGACGAACCCGAGGGCGCGGGCGCCCGCTCCGCCCGCGAGGACGGCGTCCGCTGGCTGCTGGCCTGCACCGGCGCGGGCCACACCCGCTGCCCGGACCTGCGGAACCTGCGCGAGGAGGTGCGCCGCCCCCGCTCCGACGACCCCGAGCGCCACGAGGTGCTGAACGTACGGCACTTCACCGCCTCCTGGGTGCTGCGCGCCCTGATGACGCCGGGCGCCCGCGAGGTCGCGGCGCAGGACGGGCTGGAGGAGGCGTGGCGGGAGCGGCTGGACGGTGCGGCGGCGGCCGTGTGGGCAGGCCAGACGGACGGCATCTGGTCCTGGGGCCGCACCGACAGCAGTGAGCTGCGCCATCCCATGTGGATGACCTATCAGGGTCTTTCGGCGCTGCGGGCACATGCCGTATGGATGTATCGACCGGAAGAATGAACCGGAAGCAGTGACCCGAGAGCAGTCAACCCGGAGGTATGTGTGCATGGGCGGTCGGCAGGTTCTGGCGGCGCGACGACTGCTGGCCGGGACGCTGGACGGTGAACTGCCCGAGCACGAACGGGTCGCCGCCGCCCGCTGGGTCGTCGCCGAACTCGGCTCACCCGAGCGGCTGTTGGAGCTGATCGCCGAGCTGGCCTCCGGCGAGGGCGATCCGGAAGGGTGCGCCCGGCTCTCGTACCGGCACGTCCTCGGCTTCGACAAGCTGCTGCTGATCGACGGCGGACCGAAGCACATGCTGCGCGCCCACCTGTGGCACCCCGGCGCCGGCGCGATCGGCAAGGAGGACATCCACAACCACCGTTCCCCGCTCGCCTCTTACGTCGTGCGCGGGCGGCTCGCCATGGAGTTGTACGACGTCGAGGGCGGCGGCAGGGGCGGGATCCCGGCCGCCCGGTACGAGGAGTCGCTGAAGGAGGGTTCGGCGGACTGGCTGCTGGAGCCGGCCGGTCCGGCGCGGCTGCGGCTGACGCATGTGGGGCAGTACGCGGCGGGCAGCGCATACGCCCTGCCGGCGCACACCCTGCACCGCGCCTGGTGCGACACGGACGTACCCACGGTGACGCTGTTCCTGGAGACGGGGAGCGGACGGCGGCAGCACACCGATGTGTTCACCGCGGCGGGCCCGCATCCGGGCGCCGTACCGAAGGTGTCGCTGGAGACGGACGACTATCTGGCAGCGCTGGACGGACTCGCCGAGCTGCTCAGGAGCTCATGAGTTCATGAAGGCCTGGTCGACGATGTCGAGGTTGTACTCGTCGATCTCGACCGTGGTCAGCTCGGAGCGCGCGAGCCAGGCATAGGACTGGTCGGCCCGAGGCAGGGTGATCTGCTCGCTCAACGGCCTGACGAGGAAGTTCTCCTGCCAGTTCTTGATCTCGTGACCTCGGTACTCGCTGACGAAGGACGACTCGCCGACCTTGCGGACGACCTCCCCGAGGAGCCCCGTCTCCTCCTTCAGCTCCCGCAGCGCGCCGTCCCGGGCGCTCTCGTCCGGATCGAGTTTGCCGCAGGGGACGCCCCACACCCGGGGCAGGAACTTCTCCGTCTCACTGCGGCGGACCAGGAGCACCCGGCCCTCGTCGTCCATGACGACGGCAGCCGCCAGTCGCTTGTCGCCGGGGATGTCCATGTCCATGGTTCCTCGGTCCCTCGCCGGAGATGAGTCCAAAGGGTCTGATACCCACGAAAGTCTCCACTCTACCAAGGACTCACCGCCGAGCGCTGTGAGCCGGGTCATGAGAGGTCGCCGAGCGAGTCGGCGTAGTACGTCGATCCCTTGAGGTGCAGGGCGAGTTCGCGAAAGCTCCAGCCCTTGCCGGGTGAGTGGTCGAGCTGGTCGTCGGTGAGGGCGTCGAGGCGGTTCGCCCAGATGCGGGCGAGGCGGGTGAGGCGGCTGCGGGCCTCGTCGAGGTCCTCCGCGGTGAAGGGGGCGAGGTCCGCTTCGGTCGTCACGGCGGACGCGTGCCAGTGATCCGGCTCCGGCTCCTCGCCCGCCAACCGGGCCTCCAGCTCGGCGAGGTGGTCGACGAGATGGTCGGCGACTCGGCGGATCGCCTTGTGCGGGGTGTGGACGCGGTCGTCGACGTGGGCGGGCTTGCCGTCCCAGTTCGTCCAGGTGGCGGCCAGTTCGAGGACGTGGTCGACCATGCCGGTGACGGCCCGTGCGGGTGTTTCCTGCGGGGTTTCGCTCATACCGGCAGGTTAGGAGCGCATCGTTTCGGTGCCCGCCGAAGTGTGCGGTTCCGAAGACGGTCCGGACGGGCGGAAGACGGTCTGGACGCGTGAACGGGTGAAAACGGGCTGCTCCATGAGGGGTGTTGCGCGCGGCTGTCGCCCACCGTACGCACGCCGCTCCCGATCATCTCGGCGTCGGCGCTCGGCCGACTCTGAGACGAGGAGGGCCCGATGTCGGATCGGATGGTTTCCCGGAGGCGGTCGGTCCGGCGGCGCGCCAAGTGGGCTGCGGTCTGTGTGGGGTTCGCCCTGACGCTGGCCGTGGGGCAGCAGGGCGAGGCGTCCGCGTCCGGCAACTCCGCGCCTCCGGAGCCACCGCGGAACATCCTCTCCCTCCCGCTGGCGGCCGCCGGGGGGCTCCTCAACCCCGAGGCGTCGCCGTCCGGGGCCAACGACTGGAACTGCAAGCCGACGCGTGAGCATCCGCGCCCGGTCGTCCTCCTCCACGGAACCTGGGCGAACGCCTATCTCAACTGGGGCATGATGGCCCCGTACCTGAAGCAGCTGGGCTACTGCGTCTTCGCCGTCAATTACGGCGGCACACCGGGCAATCCGATCAAGGCCACCGCGCACATCCCGGTGTCCGCGCAGCAGATCGCGGTCTACGTCGACCGCGTGCTCAAGGCCACCGGCGCCCACCAGGTCGACCTCGTCGGCCACTCCCAGGGCGGCGGGCTGACACCCCGCTGGTACCTGCGGTTCGACGGCGGCACCAACGTCGCGCACCCCAAGCAGAACAAGGTGCACAGCCTCATCGGGCTGGCCCCGTCCAACCACGGCACCACCGCCATGGGTCTCGGCACGCTGACAACGAAGCTGGGTCTCAACAAGCCGGTGTCGCTGGTGCTGGGCGAGGCCTACGAGGACCAGATGGTCGGCTCCCAGGTGAACACCACGCTGGACCGGGGCGGGGACACTCAGCCAGGGGTCTCCTACACCGTCATCTCCACCAGGTTCGACGAGGTCGTCACCCCCTACACACACCAGTTCCTGACCCCGGGACCGGGCGCGACCGTCAAGAACATCCTGATCCAGAACGTCTGCCCCCAGGACCTCTCCGAGCACGTCTCGATCGCGTACGACGCCAACGCCGCCCAGCTCGTGCGCAACGCCCTCGATCCCGCCCACGCCCAGCCCGTCAGCTGCGGTCTGTCCCTGCCCGTGCTCGGCGGCTGACCCCGACGACGACCTCCGTGCCCGCCGCCCCGGAAAACCGGGGCGGCAACCCTTTCGCCGGCCCGCGGCGACACGGGGACATGACTTCAGCAAGACGTGCGACAACGCACCGCCGGGTCCGGGCCGCCCGTAAGCCCGTCGCCGCCGGACTCGCCGCGACCGCCGCGCTCGTCGGTGCCACGCGCCGGTCACACCGTCGTATGCGACGGCACTCAACGGCGCGTCCCCGACCTCGAAGACGCTGAGGATCGCCCGGCTGACTCCCTGACGGACGCAGGTCCGTGAGGGCGAAGAACGGGTGTCCGCCGAAGTGGTCCGGGCAGGTGAGGCTGTCCGGCCACCACTGCCACACACCCATGGGCAGACAGGCCGGCACGTTGTCGCAGGGCTTGGCGAGGACGAGGCAGGACACGGCCTTGCTCCCGGCCTGGCACTGGACGACGTCCGGCGGCAACCGGCGGGCCCGGGCGGCGCGCGGGGTTCAGCCCTGCGCGCCGCCACCCGTCGTGAGCTCGTCCCTCCCCCTCGTCACGGGGTCTCACCCTGCGGGGCGGGACTCCTCCACGACGATCTCGGCTCCGGGGCCGCCGAGCGACACCCGCACCTCGGGCCCCTCGCTCCACCGCACCGTCAACTCCCCCGCTCCGTCGGCCCGTACGCTCACCATCTCTTCCAGCGGCACGGGACCCTCCACACCGGTGAGCCTCACCAGCGCGACGAACAGGCTGTCCTCCTCGCCGCAGACCCCGGTGAGCTCGTCGGAGAGTCCGACGGCGGGCGACAGTTCGGCCCGCAGCCCCTCTGCCGCCGCCCATCCGGTCACCCGCACCGCCGTCCCCGGCTCGGCACCGGTCACGAGATGAGCCCGCACCTCCAGGGCCCCGCGCGCCAGCACGACACTCGTCACCCGCGCGCCCCCGCCCGCCGTGTGCCGGGACGCCACCCACCCGTCGCCCACGCCCAGCGGCTCGATGTCCGTGCGGCTCGGATCGTCGCCGACGATCACGCTGTTGTCGTACGCCGAAGCGGGCTCCGTGACCGTCGAGTAGGCGAGGCGCGTGTAGTACGGGTCGTAGCGGACGTCCTCGCTGCCGTGGTTGTGGAGGCGGACGACGCCGTCCGAACTCGTGGACTGCAGGAGCCAGTTGGGGGCCGCGATCGGGGTGAGAGCGTCGGAGCGCTCCGCCGGGCCCGGCTCCTCCGGTGCCGTCCACACCGGGTGGTCCGGCGGCAGGAGCAGGCCGAGGAAGCCCTTGCTCGCCCAGTACGGGGAGGCGGGGCCCGAATAGCCTTGCAGGACCGCCGGGTCGGGGCCGTGCCAGCCGAGGGTGAGCAGACCGCGGGAGTCCGTCGCCCCCCGCTCCAGGAAGTACTTCAGGGTCCCCGACGCCAGCCGCCGCGTCTCCCCCGGCGGCAGCGGCGTGTGTCCCGTCAGCGCGCCCAGCCACAGCGGGACCGTCGTCGCGAAGCGGTAGGTGAGCGAGCGGCCCTGGTGCATCGGGGCGCCGTCGCCGCCGAACAGACGGGCGTAGTCCTCGAGATGACGCGAGAGCCTGCTGCCGTACAGGTCGAGCAGTGCCGGGTCGTGCGCCAGCCAGGCGTGCAGCACCGGGTACAGGTGCATCGCCCAGCCGTTGTAGTAGTCGAACTTGCGGCCGTCGCCGTCGGTGTACCAGCCGTCGCCGACGTACCACGCCTCGATGCGCTCCAGGCCGCGGTCGACCGCCTTGCGGGACGCCTCTGTCTCGTAGCCGATCTCGTCGAGGAATCCGCCCACCGTCACCGGGAACAACTCCCAGTTGCAGGGCCAGGCTTCGGCGGTCAGCGCGTCCCCGAGCCAGGCGACCGCCCGCTGTCGTACGCCGTCGTCAAGGCGGTCCCACAGCAACGGGCGGGTCAGCCGCAGCGCGAGCGCGATCGATGCCGCCTCGACCAGGGGCTGGCTGCGGCTCTCGATCCGCGGCCAGACGCCCGCGACACCGGCCGCGAGCCCGTCTGCGTAGCGCTGCAGCGCGGTCTCGTCGCGGCGGAAGGCCGCGGCGAGCAGCGTACGGGCGTAGCCCTCCAGGCCGTCGGAGAGCCGGCCGGACCAGCTCGTCCGGTCGCCGGGGAGGTGGTAGAGCGCGCCGCCCTCCGCGGCGTACGGCTCGACCGCGGCGAGCAGGGCGTCCGCGGCCGCCTCCCAGTGGGCGCGGGTGTAGCCGGTGTGGGGACTGACGGTGCGGTCCTCGGCGGGCAGGTGCATCGGTTCTCTTTCAGGCGCTGCGGCGACGGACGAAGGGCGGGACCTGGGGCGCCCCGGTTCCGGTCGAGACGCCCCAGGAGTTCATCCCACCCGCACCAGACCCTCCGGTACCAGATGCTCGGCGACAAGTGCGTCGCGGACAAGTCCTGCGTACACCGTGGCGCCGTGGACGGAGGTGTGGGTGTTGTCCTTCTTCTCGTTGTAGAGATAGATCGCCTTGGAGCCCTCGACGCCCAGGGACTCCACCAGCGCCTTCGTCTTGGCCGTCAGGTCGATCAACGGCACCTTCCCGGCCGCGGCGACCGAGCGGATGACAGCAGGATGGTCCACTCCGAGGCTGTTGACCAGCAGTGCGGTGTTGTTGTTCAGAGTGCCGTCCGCGTTGAACCAGCGCCGCACGACGGGAGTCACGAGCACCGGTTCGCCGCCCTTCTCCCGTACACCTGCCACCAGTGTCTCCAAGTTGGCCCGGTACGTCGCCTCGTCGGTCGTCTCGTCGTCCTCGGCAGCGGTGGCCCGGAGACTGCGGAGATCGCGCACGAAGCCCTCATCAGGGAGTGGGGCCGTCTGTCGGCGTGGGTGGAGGAAGACGCCGTATTCCAGGCCGCTTTGCGGGAGGTGGCCCATACCTGGACCGGGACAGCCTGGTTCATCGAGGGCGACATCGCCGATTGCTTCGGCAGTCTGGACCACCAGGCCCTTCTGACGATTCTCGGCGAGAAGATCCGTGACCAGCGGTTTCTGCGGCTGGTACGGAACATGCTGACAGCCGGATATCTGGAGGACTGGAGGTGGGGAGCCACGCTCTCCGGGGCACCGCAGGGCGGAGTGGCCTCCCCGATTCTGTCCAACATTTACCTGCACAAGTTGGACGAGTTCGTAGAGACAGTACTGATTCCGGAGTACACCCGAGGGGAACGTCGGGCCCGTAACCCGGCGTATTTGGAGTTACAGAGTCTGCTGCGGACAGTCCGTCAACACGGCGACCGGCCTTTGGCTCGTGCCGTGCGTCGACGGATGACCAGTCTGCCGAGTGCGGACCCGAATGATCCGCACTACCGGAGGCTTCGTTACACCCGCTACGCGGACGATCATCTCCTTGGTTTCACCGGACCAAGAGTCGAGGCCGAGCAGATCAAGCAACGCCTGGCAGCATTCCTGCATGATGAACTCAGGCTGGAACTCTCCCGGGAGAAGACGCTGATCACTCATGCCCGTACCGGGGCAGCGAGGTTCCTCGGCTATGAGATCACGGTCCAGCACAACGACACGAAGAAGACCGGCCGTTACCGACGCGTCAACGGACAGATCGCCCTTCGTGTCCCCCGGGACGTGATCAAAGCCAAATGCGTGCCCTATCTCGCCCGTGGAAAGCCCGCGAAGCGAAAGGACCTCGTCAACAGCACCGATCACGCGATCGTTGCCACGTTCGGGGCCTTTTACCGGGGCATCGTCCAGTACTACCTGCTCGCCGGGGATGTCTCCCGGCTGCACCGTCTGCGCTGGGTCATGGAGACATCCATGCTCAAGACCCTCGCAGCAAAGCACCGCTCGACCGTGCCGAAGATGGCCGCCAAGCACAAGACCAGGATCGACACGGAACAAGGGCCCCGAGTCTGTTTCGAGGCCCATATCGAGCGGACGAACAGGAAGCCGCTGGTGGCACGGTTCGGAGGAATCCCCCTTTATCGCCAGCGGTCGGCGAAGATCGTGGACCGCCGGCCCGTCTGGGTGGACTATCCGCACAAAGAGCTGGTCACACGGCTCTTGGCGGACACCTGCGAGATCTGCGGGAGCACTGGTGATGTCACGGTGCATCACATCCGCGCCCTTGCCAACCTCGCTCATGCCAGATGGCCGCCGTCCGACTGGGCGCGCGTCATGCTCGACCGGCGCCGCAAAACGGTCGTGGCCTGCGACACCTGCCACGACCGCATCCACGAGGCACAAACGGCCAGATCATTCACGCCGTGATCACTGGAGAGCCGGATGATAGCGAAAGCGTCAAGTCCGGTTCGGCGGGAGGCCGCGAGGAAAAGGATCTGCCACGGCAGACACCTCGCCGCGCGGCCAACTCAACGTCATGGTTGTCCGGCTACCGCAGACTCAGCCCCCGCTACGAGCGCCATTCCCGCAACTACCTGGCCTTTCTCGGGCTTGCCGCCGCGCTCTGCTGCTACAAGCGACTCCTCCGCCTCACCACGTAGGACACGGTCTTAGGCGATCTCCACGTTGTTGGCTGTCGCCCACGTCTCGACCCGCTGGCACCGCTTCGTCGTCAGCTGCGGTTGCACAGCCGGTCAGAAGGTCGCGCGTGCGGGCGGTTTCGTGGGCTCGGGCGCGTCGTCCATGGTGCGGTTGGCGTTCAGTCCGATGGCGACTGTGAAGGAGATCCCGCAGCCGATCAGCATGTACATAGCGACGAGGTACCAGCCGCCGTCGGCCCACAGCACGAGGACGCCGGCGATGAGCGGAGTGAAGCCCCCGCCGATGGCGCTGGCGAGTTGATAGCCGACGCCTGCACCGCTGTAGCGGTATTCGGCGCCGAACATGTCGGTGAACAAGGACTGCTGGACCGAGACGGCCATGTCGTGCGCACCGTTGACCAGCAGAATCGAGGCCACCAGGATCAGGACCATGGAGCCGGACTGCAGTGCCACGAAGAAGGGGAGGGAGCCCAGAACACCCAGCCCGGCGCCCCACGCGTATATGGTGCCGCGGCCGTAGCGGTCGGCGAGGTAGGCGAAGACGGGAATGGTGACGATGGCCGCTGCGCCCACCACGAGGTTGACGGTGAGCATGCTGTCGCGGTTCAGACCGAATTCCGCGGTGCCATAGCTCACGCCGAACGTGGTCACACCGTAGAAGGTGAAGAGTTCGACGAACCGCAGGCCGATGATGGCGAGGAATCCGCCGGGGTTGGCCTTGATGGCCGCGAGCAGTGGCAGCCGCAGAGGTTGGTCTTTGGATCGGGCGGCGATCCGCTCGGTGAAGACGGTGGATTCCTCGACCGAGATACGCACGATCAGCCCGACGATGACGAGGGCCGCGCTGAAGACGAACGGGACGCGCCAGCCCCATTGCTGGAAGTCCGCTTCGGGCAGGCGTCCGGAAACGATTTTGATGGCCGCGGTAGCCAGCAGAAGCCCAACCGAGGCACCGACCTGGACGCCGCTGCCGTAGAGGCTGCGCCACTTTCGAGGAGCGCTCTCGACCGCCATCAGAGCTGCGCCGCCCCACTCACCGCCGACGGCGAAGCCCTGGACGGCACGTAGAGCGACGAGCAGGACCGGGGCCCAGATGCCCACTTCACCGTAGGTGGGCAGGAGACCGATCAGGGTGGAGGCGAGCCCCATGATCACGATGGTGAGGACGAGCATCTTCTTGCGGCCCACCCGGTCGCCGAAGTGGCCGAAGACAATGCCGCCCAAGGGTCTGAAGAGGAATCCGACACCGAAGGTGGCCCATGCGGCGAGGGTTCCGACGGTGGGACTCACTTCGGGGAAGAAGAGATCGTTGAACAGGAGCCCGGCCACGATGCCGTAAAGGAAGAAGTCGTACCAGTCGACGACCGCCCCCATCAAGCCGGCGACAGCCGCGCGCTTTGCATGAGGTGATGTCCGGCTCATTTCAACGTCCAGGTGTTGATGAGGAGGGGACGGCCGAAGGCCGTCTGTGGGGTTGATGATGGGAATACTCGGGCAGCGCGCTGCCCGGTCTGGGGAACACGAAATGCCCCGAGCACAGGCCGTGAGTGCGTGAGGGATCGTTTGGGCGCTCCGTGAGCGTCCAGCGGTCCGATGAGCCCACTTGGTGACAGGCGACCAGACAACCACGGGCAATGGTCCGTGTGGCGGACCCGCAGATCCGCTGCGCAGAAGTTACGCCTCTCCAGGGATGCCAGCAAGGGGAGTCGTCGAATTGATCCCCACCGGTTCGTTCGCCACGTCTGCCGCGACGATGCCCGAGGTGGCAACTGTGATCACGGGCCTGCGAGTGGCGTCCCGCGGCGAGGAGTGGTCGACGAGTCCGGGTGTTCGGGTGACGGCTTCACACTGTGCGTTCACCCAACTCCCAGGTGATGCGGCCGAACGCTGGTCGCCGACTGCAGTCTCCGCGCTGGTGCGCGTCGCCGCGCGGATCGCGCTGGTGGACACCCCGAGGTCCGGGGCGCCCGTGTGAAGCGCGTTGGACGGACAGAAGCTGCGCCGGCCTCGACCGCGACGGTCTGCAAGGCGTGCCCGTCCCCGCGCTGCTCGCCACGACCGAACAGCGATGCAGGGGCCGTGCCGCCGGCTGTCGACAGGGCTTGAAACACAACTCGGACGAGGGTTGTGCAAAACGTTTTGGATCCTTAGCGTCCGGTTTGACGGAAGGATTCCAGGATGCGGCGACTGATCGTGACGTCCTGCTCGGTGCTTGTGGTGCCCGAGCAGGGCCCGTGCCGGGTGGAAGCGGACCAGGACATCGTGGTCGAGGACGGGGTGATCGTGTGGCTGGGTCCCGCGGGTACCCGGCCGGAGGCCGCCGGGGTCGCGAGCTTCTCCGGAGCTGAGACGGTCGACGGGACCGGGCTGTTGGCCATGCCAGGGTTGGTGAACTCCCATACGCACAGCGCGATGGTGTTGATGCGGGGTGCCGCCGAGGACGTCAGCGTCGAGGCGTGGTTCAACGAGCGGGTGTGGCCGATGGAGGTCAACCTGACGCCTGCCGACATCGGCCTCGGTGCCGAACTCGCCTGTGCGGAGATGCTGCTCAGCGGGGTGACCGCGTTCGCCGACCACTACTTCCACGCCGAACGGATCGCCGAGACCGTGGTACGGACCGGGATCCGCGCCGACATCGCGCCCACATACTTCAGCAGCCGTGGCGGCAGGGCGCTGGAGGAGAGCATCGAGACCGCCGGGGCGCTGCACGGCGCGGGCGGCGGGCGGGTCACCGCGTCGCTCGGGCCGCACGCGCCGTACACCGTGGACGACGAGGACCTGGCTCGGATCGCGGAGCGGGCCCGTGCCATGGGTGTACGGATCCACATCCACGCCGCCGAGCACCTGGAGCAGACGGAATCGAGTCTCGCGCGGCGCGGCATCACCCCCATCGGGGTGCTGGAGCGGACCGGCGTTCTGGACGCCGGGGCGCTGATCGCCCACGGATGCGGGATCACGGAACCGGATCTCGAGGTGCTGTCGCGGTACCGCGACCGGACGGCGGTGGCGTGCTGCCCGAAGGTGTACCTGAAGCACGCCCTGCACCCGCTCACCCCGGTACGGGGCCTGCTCGGAGCCGGGGTGACCGTCGCGGCGGGGACGGACGGAGCCGCCGGACACAACACACTCGACGTGTGGGAGGCCATGCGGCTGGTGGCACTGACCCAGAAGCAGGCGGAGCGGGACGCCACCTGGATGACGGTCTCCGACACCATTCGGCTGGCCACGCGCGGCGGGGCACTGGCGCTGGGGCTGGGCGACCGGATCGGTGCCCTGGAACCCGGCCGCCGGGCAGACATCGTGCTGGTCGATCTGTCCGGCCTCCACTGCCGGCCGCTGCACGACCCGGTGGCGGCTCTGGTCTACAGCACCCGGGCGAGTGATGTGCGCACGGTGGTCGTGGACGGGCGGGTCGTGGTGCGCGACGGGCGCCTGCTGACCGTGGACGTGCCTGGGCTGCTGGCCGAGATCGAGGCACGGGTGCCCGCGCTGCTGGACACCTCGCACGGCAGGGCGGTTCAGCGCTATGACCCCTGACACAGACGCCGACGAGGGCAGACGCCGGGTGCGGCGACCCGCGTCGATCAAGGACGTCGCGGCCGCTGCCCGGGTGAGCCCGACCACGGTCTCGCACGTGCTGAGCGGCAACCGGCCGGTCGCCCAGGAGACCGCGGACCGGGTGCGCGCGGTGGTCGCCAGGCTGGGCTTCGTGCCGGCCTCGACCGCCCGCAACCTGCAGGCGGGTTCCACGAACGTCATCGGCCTACTCGTTCCCGACATCACCAACCAGTTCTTCGCGGAGCTGGCCAAGGGCGTCGAGGACGCCGCCCACGACCTGGGTTACGGGGTCATCCTGTGCAACACCGAGTTCGACCCCGAGCGCGAGGACCGCTACCTGGAGCTGCTGCGGGGCCGGTTCATCGACGGGATGGTCTACGCGTCGGGCTCACCACCCTCCCGCGACCGGCTGGCATCGCTGCTCGGCCGCTTCCCCATAGCCCTGGCCGACGAAGTGGTCCCTGGGCTGCTGGAACAGACGATCCTCGTCACCGCCGACCACCGCGCGGGCGGCCGGCTGGTCGGGCAGCACCTGCGGGAGCTGGGGCACCGCCGGGCACTGGCGGTGAGCGGCCCGGGAGACTTGGTCAGCAGCGCGGAGCGGATCGCGGGATTCCGGGAGGCGTTCGGCGACGAGGGCGTCACCGAGGTCGAGGGCGCCTTCGTCGAGCGGTCCGGTTACGACATGGTGGCCGCGGCCCTCGACGGGGGCGGCCCGCGCCGCTTCACCGCGGTGTTCGCGGCCAACGACCTCATGGCGCTCGGCGCGGTCGCCGCCCTGGAGGACGCGGGGCTGAGCGTCCCGCACGACGTGTCGGTGGCGGGCTTCGACGACATCATGCTCGCCGCCCGCGTCCACCCCCCGCTCACCACCGTCCATCAGCCCGCGTATGACATCGGCCGCACGGCCGCCGCCCAGTTGCTGCAGTACGTCCACCGGGGCGAGGTACCCCCCGCCTCCCGTCACATCCTCCCGGTCCGGCTGAAAGCCCGCGCCAGCACGGCCGCCCTGCGCTGACACCGCCCGGAACCCAGAAATCCCGTAACCCATAACCCGAACTGAAAGGCACGGCGCAGCGATGACGCATGTCCTCGTCGTGGGTGAGTCCTGGTTCACCCATTCCATCCACCACAAGGGGTTCGACTCCTTCCACACCTCCGAGTACGTCGAGGGGGCGGGCGCCTTCCTGGGCGCGCTGCGCGATCGCGGCCACGAGGTGACGTACATACCGGCGCACGAGATACCCCATCGGCTGCCCTCCTCGGCCGAGGGATTCGCCGCGTACGACGTGGTGGTGATCAGCGACGTCGGGGCCAACAGCTTCCAGCTCCCGCCGGAGACCTTCGCCCGCTCCGTTCCCGCGCCGGATCGCACCGAACTGCTGCGGGCGTACGTCGAGGGCGGCGGCGGCCTGCTGATGGTGGGCGGCTACCTCACCTTCACCGGCATCGACGCCAAGGCCCGCTGGGGGCGCACCCCGCTGGCCGCCGCACTGCCGGTCGCGCTGCACGACCGCGACGACCGGGTGGAGCTGCCCGCCGGTGCCTCGCCCCGAGTCGTCGCCCGGCACCGGGTGGTCGACGGGCTGGGCGCGACCTGGCCGTCTCTGCTGGGTCTCAACGAGGTGCGGGTACGGGACGGGGCCGAGCTGCTCGCCGAATGCGGCGGTCACCCGCTGCTGGTGGTCGGTGGGTACGGCGCCGGGCGGTCGGCGGCCTTCACCTCCGACCTCGCGCCGCACTGGGCGCCGCCGGACTTCCTCGCGTGGGAGGGATACCCGGAACTCTGGGATCGACTGGTCCGCTGGCTGGCGGCAGCCGACACTGCTGCGGCAACCGACCCGGCGGGGGAGGAAGGCTGATGGTCACTCCACACATTTCCGCCGCACCCGGCGACTTCGCCCCGGATGTGCTGATGCCCGGCGACCCACGCCGGGCCCGACGGATCGCTGAAACTTTCCTGCAAGACGCTCGCCTGGTCACCGAAGTACGCGGCATCGAGGGCTGGACAGGCACCCACCGGGGCAGACCGCTGTCCGTCCTGGCCTCCGGTATGGGCATGCCGTCCGTGACCATCTATGCCACCGAGCTCTTCCGCTTCTACGGAGTGCGCAGCATCGTCCGCGTCGGCACGGCCGGCGGGATACCGCAGGCGGTGGGGCTGCGCGACGTGGTGGTGGCCACCGCCGCCCACACGGACTCGGCGATGAGCGGCCGCCGCATCGAGGGTGTGCATCTGAGCCACGCCGCATCGTTCGACCTGGCGAAAGCCGCCGTGGATGCAGCGGCAGGGGCCGCCGGGACGGCCGTGCACGTCGGTCCGGTCTTCACGAGTGACCATTTCTACCTCGCCCGCCCCGGTCTGTTCGACCAGTTGGAGGCGCACGGCACGCTGGCCGTCGAGATGGAGGCCGCCGGTCTGTACGCCACCGCCGCCGCAGAGGGCGGCCGGGCCCTGGCCGTGCTGACGGTCAGCGACCACATACGCCGGGCGGAGGCTCTCACGCCGGCCGAGCGCGAGGCCGATTTCGAGCGTGCCGTCACCGTCGCCGCCACCGCACTGGAAACAAGCTCCTAACACAGAGGCGTACGAAGAGGTATGGCCAAAACGTTTTGCATTGCATAGCTTTCGGCCAACGCGAAGGAGAAAAGAACGATGAACAAGATCAAAGCCCTCGGAGCCATAACAGCGCTCTCCGCACTGCTCGCCGGATGCGGATCATCGACCGGATCTTCGACTTCTTCCGGCTCTTCGGCCGGAAAACTGAGAATCAAGTTCGTGGTCAACGGAAACCTCGGTGATCGTTCGTTCTTCGACTCCGCCTATGCGGGTCTGAAGAAGACGGAGAAGGACCTCGGCTACAGCCTCAAGGTCGTCGAGCTGGGCGGCGACCGCACGAAGTGGCAGTCCGGCTTCGAGGACGCGGCCTCGGGCGACGACTACGACGTGCTCGCGGCGGGCACCGTGGACACCGCTGCCTTCATCTCCAAGCTGGCGCCCGAATACCCGAAGAAGAAGTTCTGGCTTTTCGACTCCACCGTCGACTACACGGGCAAGAGCGGCTGTTCCAACAAGTGCGCCAATGTGTACTCCGTCACCTTCAAGCAGAACGAGGCCGCCTATCTTGCAGGATTCCTCGCCGACAAACTGGTCGCCGCCCATTCCCTCCCCGGCGCCTCCGGCAGCAAGAAGGTGGGCCTGATGGGCGGGGTGAAGATCCCCGTGATCGAGGACTTCGTCGTGGGATTCAAGGCCGGATTCAAGGCGGCCGGCGGAAATCCGTCGTCCGGTGTCCTGGTGCAGTACGTGGGCGGCGACAACCCCTTCGGCGACCCCGCAAAGGGCAAGGAGATCGCCTCGTCCATGTACTCGCAGGGGGCCGCCCTGGTGTGGCCGGTGGCGGGCTCCTCCGGCCTCGGCGTGTTCGAGTCTGCCGTCACCGCCAAGCGCTACACCTTCGGCGTCGACTCCGACCAATACAAGACCCTAAATGACCCCGCCCAGCAGCAGACCGTGGTCACCTCCATCCTCAAGAACGCCGGCAACGCCCTCTACCTGGCGGCCAAGGAGAACAAGGCCGGCACCCTGGCCTACGGCAAGTCCTCCGCGGTCGGCCTCGCCGAGGACGGCGTGGGCTACGTCGACAACGCCAACTTCGACAAGCTCGTGCCCACCGCCGTACGCGCCGAGCTCAAGGCACAGGCGGCGAAGATCGCGTCCGGCGCGGTCCAGGTCCCGTCCGCCTTCTGACCTGCGGCCCTGGTACGGAAGGAGCCCCCGTGGACCAGCACCCCCCGCCCCGCCCCGCCCTCGCCCTGGAAGTCACCGGCCTGGGAAAGACGTACCCCAACGGCACCCGCGCCGTCAGAGACGTCGACCTCGAGGTACCCGGCGGCGAGATCCGGGCGATCGTCGGACAGAACGGCGCCGGCAAGTCGACCCTGATGAAGCTGCTGTACGGCCTGGAGCAGCCGTCCGCCGGACAGATCCGTGTCCACGGCGAGGCGGTCAGGCTCTCCGGACCCCAGGACGCCATCGCCCTCGGGGTGGGCATGGTCCACCAGAACCTCATGCTGGTGCCGTCCTTCACCATCGCCGAGAACGTCGTCCTCGGCGTGGAACCCGGCCCGGCCGCCCGGGTCGACCGATCCGCAGCCGTCGAGCGCACCGCCGCGCTGGCAAAGGAGGCGGGCCTGGCCGTCGACCCCGGGGCCAGGGTCAGCGACGTCTCCGTGGGGATGCGGCAGCGAGCAGAGATCCTCAAGGCACTGCACCGCGGCGCCCGCATCCTCATCCTGGACGAGCCCACCGCCGTCCTCACCCCACAGGAGACCACCGACCTCTTCGAAGCCGTACGCGGACTCCGCGACCAGGGCATGACCGTGCTCTTCATCTCACACAAGCTCAAAGAGGTGCGGGAGATCAGCGACCGCGTCACCGTAATGCGTGCCGGGTCCGTGGTCGGCACCGTACGCACCGAGGACGCGTCCCCCGCGCAGCTGGCGTCCATGATGGTCGGGCGGGAGATGTCCCTGGACGTCCCGAGGCCCCCCGCGCACCCCGGTGCGACCGTGCTCAAGGTGCGGAACCTGGCTTCCGGGGCGGACGCGGGACAGCCCCTGCACGGTGTCTCCCTCGACATCGCCGCCGGGGAGATCGTCGGCCTGGCGGGCATCGAAGGAAACGGCCAGACCGAACTGGTGGAGCTCCTCGCCGGGCTGCGCCGCCCGGCCGCCGGCTCCGTCACCGTCGACGGCACCGATGTCACCCACCTGGATGCGGCGTCGCACCGCGCGGCCGGTATCGCCCACGTCCCGGAGGACCGGCTGTCCAACGGGGCGGCCCTGGACCAGTCCATCGCCGACAACCTGATCGTCGACCGCTTCTCCAGTCCCCCGCTCGCCCGGCGCGGCGCGCTGCACATCCGCCGCATACGGGAGCTGGCCGAGGACCTGATCCGCCGTTACGCGATCCGGGCCCCGCACCCCGCCGTACCGGCCGGAGCGCTGTCCGGCGGCAATCTGCAGAAGGTTGTCGTCGCCCGCGAACTGTCCTCCGAGCCGCGCCTGTTGCTGGCCGCCCAGCTCACCCGGGGCGTCGACATCGGCGCCATGCACTTCATGTACGAGCGGCTCGTCGAAGCCCGCGACGCGGGCGCGGCAATCCTTCTGGTCTCCGCGGACCTCGGCGAACTGCTCGCGCTCTCCGATCGGCTTCTGGTGATCAAGGACGGCCGGCTGGTCGGTCGCTTCGACGATCCGGCCGGACTCACGGAGGAAGAGACCGGGCTGTACATGCTCGGCGTCGAACAGCACTCACAACAGCGGATCACGGCAGGTGCACGATGACGACCACCGTCGAGCTGGAAGGCCGCCGCGAGTTCCTCGCCGCCAGGCGCCAGTCCACCGCCGTCGAGCTGACGATGACCGTGCTCACTGTCGCCGTCGCCGTCCTCATCGCCTTCCTGGTGATCCTGGCGACCGGCAAGGACGCCCCGGGCGCCCTGAACGCGCTCCTCACCGGCCCCCTGGACCGCACCCCGCGCATCGGCCGCTGGCTCGCCGACGCCACGACGCTCTCGCTACTCGGCCTGTCCGTCGCCATCCCCTTCCGGGCCCGGCAGATCAGCCTCGGCGCGGAGGGCCAGGTGTACGCGGGTGCCCTGGCGGGCGCCCTGGTGGCGATCAACGTCCCCCTGCCCCCGCTCGCCGCCATGGTCGTACCGCTGTGCGCAGCCGCTCTGGCGGGCGGCGCGCTGGGCGCGGTGCCCGGGGTGATGAAGGCCCGCCTCGGGGCCAGCGAGATCGTCGCCACGCTCATGCTCAACGCCATCGTCGTACGGGTCTTCGACTGGCTGCTCACCGACCACCTCAAGGCCCCCGCCAGCGCCGCCGTGCAGTCGGCTCCCATCCGGCCCGACTCGGCGCTCCCGCTGCTCTCGGACTTCTTCGGCGTCCCCCTGGACCAGGCCAACATCGGACTGTTCGGCATGCTCGCGGTGACCGCCGCCGTGTGGTTCCTGCTCGCAAGGACGCCCCTGGGCTACCGCATCCGCATGACCGGCTCCAACCCCGAATTCGCACGGTACGGCGGCATCGACGTGCCCCGCACCATCGAGTGGAGCTTCGTCATCGGCGGCGCGCTGGCCGGACTGGCCGGCGCTCATCTCGCCCTCGGCGTGTACGGCGGGCTCCAGCCCGACATGGCCGGCGGCCTCGCCTTCGAGGGCATCGTGGTCGCCCTGCTGGCCCGCAACAACCCGGTCGCCGTGGTCGCCGCCGCGCTCCTCTACTCGTACCTGCGCGTCGGCGGTGACGTGATGGAGCAGCAGACGGACGTCGGTTCCGAGGCCGTGACCATCATCCAGGCGGTCATCGTGCTGCTGGTGACGGCCCGGACGCTGCCAGAACTCGTCAAGCGCCAGCTCGCCAGAAGGCTTGCCCGAAGGGAGGCCCGCTGATGGGCCCCGTCCTCGACGTCGTGCTCAGCGCCGGCTTCCTCGCCGCGATCCTGCGGGTGTCGACCCCCTATGTCCTCGCCGCCCTCGGCGGACTGCTCGCCGAACGGGCCGGCGTGCCGAACATCGCCCTGGAGGGCTCGATGCTGGCCGCCGCGTGCACCGGGGCCCTGGTCGCCGGATACAGCGGCTCGGTAGCGGCCGGGGCCGTCTGCGGGATCGCCACCGGCGCGCTGCTCACCCTGCTGCTGGGCGTACTCCACCTGTACCTGGGCGCCGACGCGATCATCGCGGGCATCGGCCTCAACCTGCTGGCGTCCGGCGTGACCGCGTACGCCGTGTACGCGCTGCTCGGCGACAAGGGCGGCACCAGCCGGTTGCACAGCGGAGCCCTCCCCGAAGTCCGCCTTCCGCTGATCGAGGACATCCCGGGCCTCGGCACGGTGGTGAGCGGGCAGAACCTGATGACCTGGATCGCCCTCGCCGCCGCCCCGGCGGTCGCCTGGCTGCTGCACCGCACCCGGTTCGGCTTCCACCTCCGCGCCGTCGGCGAGTTCCAGGACGCGGCCCGCTCGGTCGGCATCCCCGTCCGCCGCGTCCAGTTCGCCACCCTGGCACTCAGCGGTGCGCTGGCCGGCGCCGCCGGGGTCTTCCTCAGCATGGGCGCCGTGTCCTTCTTCGTCACCGGCATGACGGCCGGCCGCGGCTACATCGCCCTGGCCGCCGTCTTCCTCGGCGCGCTGCGTCCCTGGGGCGTCTTCCTGGCCGCGCTCGGCTTCGGCGCGGCCGAGGCCCTGGCCGTCCAGCTCGGCAACCTGAGCATCCCCTCGCAGCTGGTCTCCGCCATCCCGTACGCCCTCACCCTGCTCGCCCTGGCGTTCTTCGCCTGGCGCCGCCGTCGCCCGGCCCGCCCGGCTTCCCCGGTCTCCGGCGTGGCCGCGGATCCGGCGACCAGCTGAACCTCGCCCCCTGTTTCTTCGCCGTCCCTCCCTTGTTCCCTCCCGCATGCCCTGTCCCGCATGCCCTGCCAAGGAGCCTCCATGAGCATCCGTGCCACCCGCGCCCGGATCATCGCTTCCGCCGTCGCTCTCGCGTCCGTGACGGCCGTCTCCGGCGCCTCACCGGCTGCCGGGCACGACAGCGCCGTACAACTGGACTTCATCGGCGAGCAAGAACTGCCGAACGCCATGGCGTTCCAGGGCACCACCGTCGGCGGGCTCTCCGCCATCAGCTACGACATCCGGACGGGCTTGTACTACCTGATCAGCGACGACCGGTCGCAGACCGGCCCCGCCCGCTTCTACAGCGCCCGTGTCACCTTCGGCGGCGGCCACCTCACCGGCGCCGAACTCATAGGCACCCACTCATGGTTGCGGCCGGACGGCACCACCTACCCGCCCACTTCCACCCCCGCCGGGCAGACCGCCACGGTGGCCCCGGATCCGGAGGGGATCGCCGTCGACCCGTCCGACGGCAGTCTGGTCTGGACGAGCGAGGGCGAGCGCATCGTGCCGTC
This sequence comes from Streptomyces sp. NRRL S-646, assembly GCF_000720765.1. Lineage (GTDB taxonomy): Bacteria > Actinomycetota > Actinomycetes > Streptomycetales > Streptomycetaceae > Streptomyces. The sequence continues at coordinate 462,033 of NZ_JODC01000010.1, read as the reverse complement.
CGACGGCCCCGCGGTCCTCGGCGACCCCTGGATCCGGCGTGCCACCACCACCGGCGAGTACAGCGGACAGCTCCCGCTGCCCCCACAGCTGCACATGAACTCCCAGGCCGTCGGCCCCCGCCGGAACCAGACCCTGGAAGGCGTCACCTTCACCCCCGACGGCCGCCAACTCGTCACCGCCATGGAGGACCCCCTCTACCAGGACGGCGACGACCCCACCCCCGCCCACGGCGCCCTCACCCGCATCACCGTCCACGACGCACGCACCGGTCTGCCCAGGGCGCAGTACGCGTACCCCCTGGAGCCGATGTTCGCCACGCCTCCCGCAGGCAGCACGGACACCAACGGCGTCAGCGACCTGGTCGCCCTCGGCGACGACCGCTTCCTGGTCCTCGAACGCGCCTCCGTCTTCAGCACCAACACCTGGAAGGCCCGCCTCTACCTGGTCGACCTCCACGGCGCCACCAACGTCCTCGGCCGCGACTCCCTGGCCGACGGCCCCGTCAGGCCCGTCCACAAGACACTCGTGTCGGACCTGTCCGACATTCCCGGGCTGCCCAGGGTGGACAACGTCGAAGGCATCACCCTCGGCCCGCGCCTGCCCGACGGCCGTCGCACGGTCGTGCTCGTCTCGGACGACAACTTCGCTTCACGGCAGGTGACCCAGTTCATCGCCTTCGCCGCCGACGGCATCTGAGGTCCGGTCGGCGGGTGGACCGGAGATTGATCGCTCAGCGTGCGCGCCGTTCCGGTCCTGCCAGGCCCCGCCGCGACGCGACCCACATGGAGCCCGGCGCAGAGCAGGTACTGCGAGCCTGCCGACAGCTGCACGGCCGTCCGGGCCGCACGGCGGCGGTGGATCTCACTGTCCGCCCTGCCGTGGAACCCGACTGCCCCGCCTGCCGGTCCGTGGTGGAACCGCTCGCCCGGGTCGCCGACGTCGTCAAGGCCGCGGCGAGGACCTGGGCGGGCTGTGGCCGGAGCAGGGCCCGGGCAGGTCCGCCCGCGCACTGCCGGCGCCAGGTGGTACTGGAAGCAAACGCCGGCCTCGCCCACTCGATCGGGGCCGGGGATGGCCGTTGCCCCGGGTCAGTGGGCCTGGCTGAGGGGGTGGTCGAAGCCCTGGGCCGAGATGAGGGCGGCAGCTTCGGCGAGGTCGGTGGCGAAGTGCTCGACGGCCTCGTACGGGAAACGGTGGCTGGGCCCGCTCAGGGAGAGGGAGGCGACGGCCTTGCCGGTGCGGCCGACGATGGGTACCGCCACGGCGGTCAGGCCCTCGTCGAACTCGCTGCTGCTGACGGCGTAGCCGCGCTCTGCCGCCTCCGCCGCCCAGGCCCGCAGGCGTTCGACGTGGGCCTCGCCGTGGGGCGAGGCGAGAGCGACTCGGCGAAGGAGCGCGTCGGAGGCGTCGCGCAGAAGGATCTTGGAGGAGGCGCCGGCCCACAGTGGCTGCTCGTCGCCGACATCGACGACGTGGCGCAGTGGGCGGGGGCTCTCTTCGTGGGCGACGCAGATCCGGTGGAGGTCCCGGGCGACGAAGAGGTTGACGGTCTCCCCGAGCCGGTCGGCGAGGTCGCGCATGACCTTGCGGGTCTCCTGCGGCACCTCCCATTGACTGCGGGCGAGGTAGGCCCAGCGCCACAGGCTGGGACCAGCGGCGTATCCGGAGGGGTGGGACCGCAGCAGGCCGGTCTCCTCCAGCGTCTGCATCAGGCGCAGCACGGTGGTCTTCGCCAGCCCGGTGCCCTCGGTGATTTCGCGCAGGGTGATGACGGGACGCTCCTCGCTGAGGAGGTTGAGGATGTCGAACGCCCGTCGCACGCTGCGCACGCCGGTGCCGTGCTGCTCGACTTCCGTTTGCGGCTCTCCGTCGCTCACCTGCTACCTCCCCGTCGTGACGGCCATGCCCTGTCCGCCGCGCTTGTCCGTCTGTGGCACCTCGACCATAGTCCGCTAGGCGGACCAAGTGAACTGCAATGTCGAAGCAATCTTGGCGTAACCCTTGATGCGGCGAATCCGCCCCCCTATGGTGCCGCTCATCGGTCCTTTTGATCCGCACTGTGGACCAAGTGATCGAGGGTCGCCGCCCGCACCTCCGTGGCGATGGCCCGGTACGCACGAGACCGTGTGCTCGCACCCCAGGGCTCCTCGCCGTCGCGTCGCGTCTGTCCCCACCGCAGCCATCCCGGCGGTCCCGCCCCGCGTGACTCTCACGTGGCCGGCGGCCACCGGTCCAGCCCATACAACGGAGTGTGTGAGATGAGCAGTACTCAGCAGGCGACCCAGGCCGGTGACGCCGGCCTGGCGAAGCGGGCGGCGATTGCGAGCTTCATGGGAGCTGTCGTCGACTGGTACGACTTCTTCCTCTACGGCATCGTCGCGGGCCTCTTCTTCCCCGACCTGTTCTTCCCCGGCTCCTCCCCGGCTGTGGGCACCCTGGCGGCCTGGGCCACCTTCGGCGTCGGCTTCCTCTTCCGTCCGCTGGGCGGCATCGTCTTCGGCCACTTCGGGGACCGGCTCGGCCGCAAGCGGATGCTGGTCCTCACCATGCTGATCATGGGTACGGCCAGCACCCTGATCGGCGTTCTGCCCACCTATGCGCAGGCCGGGGTCTGGGCGCCCGCGCTGCTCGTGCTGCTGCGCGCCACGCAGGGCTTCGCGGTCGGCGGCGAGTGGGGCGGCGCCGCGCTCATGGCGGTGGAGAACGCGCCCCGCAAGTGGCGCTCCCTCTACAGCAGCGGAGTCCAGGTCGGCGCGTCCGTCGGCCTGCTGCTCGCCACGCTGATCACCAAGGTCATGTCGGGCACTGTCTCGGACGCCGCCTTCCGCTCCTGGGGCTGGCGGGTGCCCTTCCTGGTCAGTGCCGCCCTGGTGATCGTCGGCCTGATCGTCCGGGCTAGGGTCGAGGAGTCTCCGGTCTTCACCGAGCGGGTCGCCACGATGGCGGAGACCGCGCGACCGCGCGTCCCGCTGCTCAGCGCGGTCCGCTCCCATCCGACCGGCTTCTTCGCGATCATCGGGCTGCGCCTCGTGGAGCTGTTCACTTTCTACGGCGTGACGACCTTCGGCCTCGCGTACGGCACCGGCGAACTCGGTCTGAACCGCGACAGCCTGCTCAACGTCAACCTGGCCGTCGGCGGGCTCGCCGTACTGACCATCCCGGCCTTCGCCTACCTCGCCGATCGTTTCGGCCGCCGCCGGGTCTACTGCTGGGGCGCCCTTGCGGGTGCCGTGAGCGCGGTGCCGTACTTCTGGGCGATGGAGTCCGGATCGATGGTGCTGATCGTCGCCTGCGCGGTGCTGCTGGTGAACGTCGCGCACGACATGGCGGTCTCCGTCCAGCAGTCCCTGTTCACCGACATGTTCGGCCCGGAGTACCGCTACAGCGGCGCCGGCGTGGGCTACCAGCTCGCCAGCGCGATCGGCGGCGGTTTCACCCCGTTCATCGCCAGCTCCCTGGTGATCTGGGCGGGCGGCGGCTGGGGTCTGGTCGCGGGATACATCGCTCTCGGCTGTGCGGTCTCCTTCGTCGTCGCGCTGCGCATGCGGGGCGACGACGTGGCCGCCGGTGCGCCGGAGGGCGTACGAGACCACGCGGCGGCGGACGCGACCGCCTGACCGTCAAAGGTGCCCCCAACTCTTGTTGGGGGCACCTTTCGCGCCGTAGGGTGACCGCACAGCGGAATATTTGAACCGTCTAGTGGACCGCTTGGAGTTCTGGTGAAAGCAGCTGTCCTCACCGCACCGGACCGGATTGAGATCGTCGACGACCAGCCGGAGCCCCACTGCGGACCGTACGACGTCGTCGTGGACATGGACGGTGTCGGGCTGTGCGGTACCGACCTCGCCGTCTTCCACGGCAGGCGGCGGCCGCCGGCGATGCCATGGGTCATGGGCCACGAGGGCTTCGGCAGGATCGCCGCCGTGGGCACCGAGGTGCGCGACCGTCAGGTGGGCCAGAGCGTGGTCATCGAACCCAACTACGCCTGTCTGAAGTGCGCCGACTGCCTCACCGGCCTGACCTCGGCCTGCCCGCACCGGGCCATCGTCGGACTGAACACCCCGGGCGTCCTCGCCGAACGCGTGGCCCTGCCCGCGCACTTCTCCCATCCCGTCCCCGACGGTCTGACCGGCGCCGACCTCGCCGCTACCGAGCCGTACACGGTGGCACTGGCCGCCGTACGGCGCAGCGGCGTCACGGCAGCGGACCGCTGCCTGGTCGTCGGCGCCGGCGCCCAGGGGCTGCTGGTCTGCCTGATTCTGTCCCGCCTCGGCATCGAGCCGGTCGTCACCGAACCGCATCCGCAACGGCTCGCCCACGCCGAGCGGTTGGGCGCGACACACGACGACGGCCGCACCGGGTTCACCTATGTCTTCGAGACCTCCGGCCACGGACCCGCGCTGGGCCCTGCCGTGGAGCGCGCCGCCCCCGGTGCCACCGTCGTCCTGATCGGCCTCAATGCCCAGCATCTGCCGCTGACCACCGACGACGTGGTCCGCCGGCAGCTGGTGATCCGGGGGTCGATGATCTACGACCACCCCGGCGACTTCACCACCGCGATCGCCGAGCTGTCCGTGGCCCGCCCCGGAGCCGTCGTCGAGGCGTGCTTCCCGCTCGACGAGGCCCAGCAGGCGTTCGCCGGCGCCGCCGAACGCGCCGGGAAGACGTGGATCACGATCAGGGGCGACCAGGATGCGTAAGTCCATCGCGACCGTTTGCCTGAGCGGTTCGCTGACCGAGAAGCTGACCGCGGCCGCCCGCGCGGGCTTCGACGGCGTCGAGATCTTCGAGAACGACCTGCTGGCGAGCCTGCTCAGCCCCGAGGAGGTCCGCGCCCGCACCGCTGACCTGGGACTGGGTATCGACCTCTACCAGCCGATGCGGGACGTGGAGGCCGTTCCCGAGGAGGACTTCGTACGGAACCTGCGCCGCGCCGAGCGCAAGTTCGACGTGATGCGCAGGCTCGGGACCGACACGCTCCTGGTGTGCTCCAACGTCTCCCCGCATGCTCTGGACGACGACACCCTGGCGGCCGATCAGCTTGGCCGACTGGCCGATCTGGCCCAGGAGTTCGGCATCCGAGTCGCCTACGAGGCGCTCGCCTGGGGACGGCACGTCAGCACGTACGACCACGGCTGGCGCATCGTCGAACAGGCGGACCACCCCGCGCTCGGCGTCTGCCTGGACAGCTTCCACATCCTCTCCCGCGGCTCGGAACCGAAGGATCTCGAAGGCGTCGAAAACATCCCCGGCGAGAAGATCTTCTTCCTCCAGCTCGCCGACGCCCCGCTGATGGCCATGGACGTCCTGCAGTGGAGCCGCCACTACCGCTGCTTCCCCGGCCAGGGCGGCCTCGACGTGACCTCCCTCGTCCGCCATGTCGTGAACGCCGGGTACCGCGGCCCGCTCTCGCTGGAGGTCTTCAACGACGTGTTCCGCCAGGCGGACGCGGGCAGCACCGCCGTCGACGCGCTGCGCTCGCTGATCGCCCTGGAGGAGAGCGCGGGCATTGCCCCCCTCCCCGCCCTCGTCGTCCCGTCCGGCGTCGCCTTCGCCGAACTCGCCACCGCCGACCCGCAACCGGTGACCGAACTGCTGGCCGGGCTGGGCTTCCAACGGACCGGACGGCACGCCGGAAAGCCGGTCGAGCTGTGGGAACAGGGCAACGCCCGCATCCTCCTGAACCACGGCACCGACACCCCCCACTCTCGGCTTCGCTCGAGCGGGGACACCCCCATCGACGGCACGGCGCTGGCCGCCATCGGTCTTGAGACCCCCGACCCCCGCTCCGCCGCCGACCGCGCCGAGTCCCTGCTCGCCCCGGTGCTGCCCCGCCGCCGCCGCGAAGCGGACATCTCCCTGGACGCCGTCGCCGCCCCCGACGGAACCGAACTGTTCTTCTGCGCCACCCGGCGTCCCGAACACCCCGACTGGACAAGCGATTTCACTCCCACCGTCGGCTCGGCGGACGGCATCGTCACCGGCGTCGACCACGTGGCCCTGACCCAGCCCTGGCACCACTTCGACGAGGCAGTCCTCTTCCACCGCACCGTCCTCGGGCTGCGCCCGCACGAGAGCGTCGACCTCGCCGACCCCTACGGCCTCTTCCGCAGCCGCGCCCTGTCCGACGAGACCGGCGCCTTCCGTCTCGTCCTCAACCTTGCCCCCAGCCCGGCGGCGGAGACCCGGACCAGGGCCCAGCACATCGCCCTCGCCACCGACGACATCACCTCCGCCGTACGCCGCATCCGGGCCGCCGGAGCGGAACTGCTGGCGATCCCCGCCAACTACTACGACGATCTCGACGCCCGCTACGTGTTCGCCCCCGGTGAGTTGGACATGTACCGGGAACTCGACATCCTCTACGACCGTGACGAACACGGAGGCGAGTTCCGGCACTGCTACACGGCCACCGTGGGCCGCGTCTTCTTCGAGATCGTCCAGCGCACCGGCGGCTACCGCGGTTACGGCGCCGTCAACGCCCCCGTACGTCTGGCCGCACAGCGCCGATGACCGTGGCCTGTTGGGAAATGTCCCTCATACGATCCACAGCAGGCATGAACGCGATCCGAGACGCACGACCGACGACCTGGTAGTCGCGCTGCCTGCGGAGAGACGAGAAGGACCGCGTGCTCGTCGAGACTCCGGGACGCGAGAATGACGCCGTGCTCGCGGGCAGACGCATGGAGACCGAGTACCTTTCCGGGGTGGTGCGCCGTCGGCGTACCGGTCAGGGCGCGGTGTTGGAGATCACCGGCGATCCCGGGATCGGTAAGACGAGCCTGCTGGGCCTGCTGGCCCGACGTGCCGCCGCGGGGGGGGGAGCCCGAGTGATGCGGGCTCAGGGCTCGCAGGGGGCGGAACCGGGCCAGGTCGTCAGGGAGGTACTGGACGCCTTGGAAGTGCCGCGGTCTCGGGTCGCGAACGCGGGCGTCCACACGGGAAGCAGGAGTTCACTCCTCAACAACCAGATGGCTGCGAAGGTTTGCCGGGGCACCCCGGCCTTGTGCAGTTCGACCGGATCGCCGCGGACCGGCCAGACGGGCGCGGTCCGGCTCTGAGCCGGCCGGCGTCGGCGTAGGCAGGAGGATCGGCACGTGACGCCCAGCCCGTCAACGCGGCCACAGCCACCCGTCTCGACATGTGACGGGCAAGAGGGCAGCCCGCCACCTCGTGATGACGGGCCTTGAACAACAAGTGGGTTGGGGCAGCCAGCCCCGCTGGAGGGGCCGCGTTGTCGTAGCCGTGCGCCAAGATGACCAGTCATGGCCATCCATGAAGAGGAACCCCCTGACGCAGCGGACGACGACCTCGAAATCGAGCCTTGGCACGAGTCGGATCTGCTCCGGGATCTGGCCGCCCTGCGGTCGGTCTCCAACACGCAGCGCCGCGGCTACAAGCTCGAATCACTGCTGGAGCGGATGTTTCGACGGGCTCACTACCAGGTCGTGCACAATCCGAGGATGGCGCGCCCCCGGCAGACCGACTTCGCAGTCATCTCCCACAGCCGCCACTATCTCGTTGAAGCGAAGTGGGAGAGCCGACGCTCCGGTAGCAAGGTCATCGGTGAGGTCCGCACCCGACTGCGCCATCTTGACGGCACTGTTGTGGGCTTGCTCTTCACTATGTCCGGGATCACCGGGGAAGCGGACGGGGAGATCGTCAGAGACCGCAGGGATGGACTGGTCCTCGTCTTCGACAAGGTCGACATCCTCAGGGTTCTGAGGGACCCGCAAGAGTTGGACCGCCTTCTTCGCCTGAAACACGATGAACTCGTTGTCCACGGGCGTGTCCATCGCGGCGAAAAGGAGCGTGAGGCCGAGAAGGCCGCCCGCAGTTCGCGCAAGACGGCAGGGAAGCTGCCTAGGAGCCGCTACAGGCTGCTCAACGGCAGCGGGGACACGGAGCCATGGTTTTACGGAGCAGGAGGGTTCAGCCCCGGGGTCTTCTGCCTCGACCTGCCCGATGTCGACTGGGTGCCGGCTGCGGGAAGCGGCGTGTGCCTGGATATGCCAGTCACCGCATGGGGCCAGCCTGACCTCCTCCGCCTCCTTGACGCGCTGAACGAACTGGGGTGGATGGGAGAGCGGAGTCAATGGAGCATCCAGCAGCATGGCCGGAACTGGCATGGCTGTGGCGCCGATGGCTTTGCCGAGGCCCTCAAGAACTGGGAAGAACGGACCAGTGAGCTTGAAGATCCCCACCACAGCGAGGAGTTCGTCTACTTCGAAGTCTGTGACGGCGGCTTCTACACCGTGTCAGGCAGCATCTCCGCAGAAGAAACACGCCACGTCATGCGCTGCAATGTCTCCTTCCAGCTCATCGGAATACCGCTGGACCCTGGCTCGCTGCAGCAGCTCTACCGGCAGTTCGACGTCCCCAGCCGCGGCTACTTCCGTCCGCTGGTCGAACGGTCAGTCACCCGACAGCGATTCGACGGCCGCCTCCCGCTGCACGTGCTCGGGTACATCATCGAGCCCGCCGATCAACGCGGGGACGAGGAAGACTGGGTCGTCGGCCTCCTGGCGGTGAATCCCTTCTACGGCACTGACCTCCAGCCCCCCGACGATCTGGCAAGTGACCTGGACCGCACTGGCGTGATCGTATGCAACCTGCGCTCGTACCATCCCCTCAGCAAGCCGCAGGAGCGCTACGAACTGTGGTCGTACGAGCGGGCCAGGACTTCAGACGCCCACGCGCTGCGCATTGTCGCCGAGTGGTGGGAGTCCGAGGACGGCGACGAGCAGCGACCGGCGGTTGGGCGGGACGTTCGGCTCTACGCTCAGGAACTGGCCAACCAGGCACCCCCACTCACCCCCGAGCAGCGGGACCGCGTGCAAGCCCTGCTCCGGCGCAAGCCGACCGAGTCGAAGCCAATCGCCGCCTAGAAACGGCCCCCACCACGCCGGTGTTCCAGCACCAGACCGACAGGGGCCAGCCCATCCAGCACATGCCGAAGGCCCGGCTTCTCGCTCGCCAGCGACCGGGCCCCAACAAAAACTGAAGCCGCGGGCCACGTGCTCGCCGGCCGCCGCGGGTGTCTCGGGGAGCAGGGAGCGCCGGGTCTCGCCGCTGATGCTCGTGCTGGATGCGGCCTCGCCGCCGAGGAGGACCTTCACGTCGTACGTGCCGGGCGGCACGTCGAAATGGCAGTCGCCGGCAGTGCAGTTCTCGATACCGAGGGGCCGGTGCCCCTCGTGGGCCTGGGCCGGTGCGGCCACAAGGCCGGCGCTCAGTGTCAGCGCTGCCAGCAGGGCGAGGTTGAAACGTCTCATTCGCGTGTCCCTCCGAGAAACGACCGGACGACAAGGCCTGGCGGCAGGGACCGTACCGCTCTCCGCAAGCGCTTTCTAGCTTCTGGACCGATTTCACAAGATTGCCAACCTCCTGCGCGCGAAAGCCCTTTCGCGAAATCGATTCAACTGTCACCCTCACAACCACTCGCACCATCCCCACATGGCTTCCGGAGGAGGCACCCCCCATGTCCGAAACCGCGAACAGACCGGTCGGCCGCCGCACCTTCGTCCTCGGTTCCGCCGCTGCCGCCGGGACGGCCGCCCTCGCCGGGCCGCTCGCCGTCCCGGCGTCGGCCGCGAGCTTCGGCTACTCCGACGACGGGTCGAACTACGTCGTCGACACCGGCGCGAGCCTGGTCTTCAAGGTCAGCAAGACCAACGGCGACCTGACCTCGCTGGTCTACAAAGGCACCGAGTACCAGGGCTACGGCGGCAAGAACTCGCACATCGAGTCCGGCCTCGGCACCTCCACGGTGACCGTCAAACAGTCCGGTTCAACGATCCTGATCTCCGTCACCTACGGCACCCTCAAGCACTACTACGCGGCCCGCAGCGGCGAGAACAACGTCTACCTGTGGACCAACAAGGCCGACGACTCGGTCAGCGCCACCCGCTACATCGTGCGCGTCAAGGCCGGCATGTTCCTCAACGACGAGCCCGACTCGTACACCTACGCGCCGACCACCGTCGAGGCCTCGGACGTCTTCGAGAAGTCCGACGGCCAGACCCGCTCCAAGCACTACTCGAAGCTGCGCGTCGTCGACTACGACTACATCGGCTGGTCGACGGGGAGCGTCGGCCTGTACGTGGTCCGCTCCAACCACGAGAAGGCCTCCGGCGGCCCCTTCTACCGCTCCCTCCTGCGCCACCAGAGCGCCGACGGCGGCGGCCTGTACGAGATCCTCTACTACGGAGAGAACCAGACGGAGGCCCAGCGCTTCGGCCTCCAGGGCCCGTACGTCATCGCCTTCACGGACGGCGGCGCGCCCTCCTCCGGGCTGTACCACGCGAACCTCACGACCTCGTGGGCGGACTCGCTCGGCATCTCGGGATACGTCGCGGCGAGCGGCCGCGGCAAGGTCGCCGGCGTCGGGATCACCGGGCGGAACACGGCGTTCCCGTACACCGTCGGGCTCGCCAACTCGGCCGCCCAGTACTGGGGGTCGGCCCGCTCCTCGGACGGCTACTTCTCCATCCCGGGCGTGCTGCCGGGGACGTACACCCTGACCGTCTTCAAGGGTGAACTGGCCGTCTACACCAGCTCGGTGACGGTCACCGCGGGCGGTACGACCACCCTCAACACCATCGCGATCCCGTCCTCCAACGACCCCGGCAACGCGAGCGCGATCTGGCGGATCGGGGACTGGAACGGCTCGCCGAGCGGGTTCAAGAACGCGGACCTGATGACGTACGCGCACCCGTCCGACAGCCGGGCCGCGTCCTGGACCGGCAACGTCGTCATCGGCAGCGGCACCGAGACCTCGGCCTTCCCCTGCTACCTCTGGAAGGACGTCAACAGCGGCCTCCTCGTCTACTTCAAGCTGACCGCCGCGCAGGCCGCCGCCGCGCACACCCTGCGCATCGGCGTGACGACGGCCTACGCGAACGGCCGACCGCAGATCTCCGTCAACGACTGGACGTCGTCGATCCCCTCGCCGCCCTCCCAGCCGAGCACCCGGTCGCTGACCGTGGGCTCCTACCGGGGCAACAACTACACGTTCACCTACAGCGTGCCGGCGAGTGCCTGGCTCACGGACACCAGCCAGTACAACGTGCTGAAGATCAACGTGGTGAGCGGCTCGGGGACGACCTCCTTCCTCAGTGCGGGAACGTCAATCGATGCGATCGATCTGCTGATCTGACGTCAGGTCCCGCGCGTCCACTGCTGGTTGGTACCGCCATTGCAGGTGTACGTGATGATCGCGGCGGAGTTGGCGGTGGACGCGCCGGACACGTCCAGGCACTCGCCGCTCGCGCGGGACTTGACGTTGACGTAGGAGCCCGAGGTGGTCAGCGACCACTGCTGGGTGGTGGCCGCGCTGCTGCAGTTCTCCTGGGTGACCGTGCTCGCGTTCTCCTGCACGCACAGGGAGCTGTTCCTGACCACCAGCTGGTAGTAGCCGCTGCCCAGGGACTTGAACCAGTACTTCTGGTTGGTGCCGCCGTTGCAGTCGTACTGCTTGATCTGGGCACCCTGCCACAGCGACTGGCTGGTCACGTCGGCGCACTTGCTGCTGTGCCGCGCGATCAGCGTGTTGTACGTGGCGCTGGTGCCGGTGACGGTCCCGGCGGCCGTGTCGACGGTGACCTCCGGGGACCAGGACATGGACATCGAGGTGGAGCTCGGGAAGGTCAGCGGCAGCCAGACGTACCGGGAGTCGTTGACCGTACCGCCGAAGGAGTTGCCCCAGCGGTCGCCCATGTAGAGGTACGAGGTGCCCGAAGTGCCCTGGACGGGCAGGACGTACGCGGTCTGCGAGCCGTAGGCGGTGGAGTCGCCGACGTTCGTCATCGAGGTCCACGGGCCGGAGAGGCTGGTCGCGGTGGCGTACTGCTGCTGGTTGGGGTTCCAGCCGGTGGCGGCCGAAGTCAGCATGAAGTAGACGCCGTTGCGCTTGAAGAGGGCCGGGGCCTCGCGGTGGCCGCCCGGCCACGGGTTGGCGACCAGACCGGCGATGCCGGTGTAGTCGGCGGTGAGCTTGTAGATGTGCAGGTCGTAGTTCTCGTTGGCGGCCGAGACCATGTAAGCGGTTCCGTCGGTGTCGACGAAGGTCGTGATGTCCCGGGACATGTACTGCCCGAGCGGCTGGAAGCTTCCCTGGTAGGTGTAGTTCCCGTCGACGGTGTCGGAGACGGCGACGGCCGCGCGGGCCTGGCTGTAGTCGACGCCGTTCTCCTTGTGCATCCACATCACGAACTTGCCGGTGGAGGCGTTGTAGATGACTTTCGGGCGCTCGATGTAGGCGGTGCCCAGCTCGGAGGCGGACGACTGGGTCAGGACGTGGTTCGTGAACTCCCAGTTCTTCAGGTCGGTGGAGCGGTAGGCGTCCACGTACTTGAAGGTGTTGTCGCTGTTCCGGTCCTCGCCGAACCAGTAGTAGTACGAGCCGACCTTGATGACGCCGCCGCCGTGGGCGTGGACGGCGTTGCCCGAAGTGTCCGTGAACTGGACGCCGTTGGGGACGGTCTGGGCGGCGGCCAGCGCCGGGCCGGCGGTCGCGAGGGCGCCGAACAGGCCCAGGCAGAGGGCGAGCAGTACCGCGTACGCACGTCTCATCTCACGCACTCTCTTTCGCGGAGCCGGCGACCGTGTCGGCCACGGGGATGCCGAAGTGGGGGGTGCCGTCCGGGTTCCAGCCCAGCTTCTGGATCCGGGTGTGGCGGTTGGGGTCGTTCAGGGGGTCGCCGGTGATCTCCTTGTACTGGCGGGCGTGGTAGACGAGGACGTCACTGCGGCCGTCCTCGGCGACCGTGAAGCAGTTGTGGCCGGGGCCGTACTGCTTGGTGGAGTCGTTGCTGGTGAAGACCGGGGTCGGCGACTTGGACCAGTTGGCGGGGTCCATCAGGTCGGCGTTCGCGTCGACGGTCAGCAGGCCCATGCAGTAGTGGTAGTCGGTGGCGCTGGCCGAGTAGGAGAGGAAGAGGCGGCCGTTGCGGGCGAGGACCGCGGGGCCCTCGTTGACCTTGTAGCCGACCGTCTCCCAGTCGAACTCCGGGGTCGAGAGCCGCACTTGAGGACCCGTCAGGGTCCATGGGTTCGCCATCTTCGACAGCCAGAGAGCGGTGTTGTTGTCCATGCCGGGCTCGTGCTGGGCCCAGACGAGATAGCGGGTGCCGCGGTGGCTGAAGGTGGTGGCGTCCAGGGAGAAGGTCTCCCAGGCGGTCTTCACCTGGCCCTTCTCCACCCAGGTTCCCCTGAAGGGATCGGCGTTGGCGTTCTCCAGGACCCAGATGCGGATGTCCCAGATGCTCTCGGCGGGCGCGGAGGCGAAGTAGATGTACCACTTGCCGCCGATGCGGTGGATCTCCGGCGCCCAGATGTGCGCGCCCATCACACCCGTGGCGTGCTTGGTCCAGATCACGGACTCGGCGGCGGTCGCAAGCCCGTTCAGGGTGCGGGAGCGGCGCAGGACGATGCGGTCGTACTCGGGGACGGTGGCCGTGAAGTAGTAGTGGCCGTCGGCGTGGCGGTGGATGTAGGGGTCGGCACGCTGACGGACGAGGGGGTTCACGAACGGGGCCGCCTTCGGGGTCGGCGCGGCGGTGGCCACGGCGGGGGTGGCCGCCAGGGCGCCCGCGGCGAGGGCGGCTCCCTTCAGCATCAGGCGACGGCTGGGGAGTTGGGGCAGGTCGTTGTTGCGGCTCATGCGGCTGCCTCTCGACGGGGGACGTTCGAGGTAGCGAACACCATCTGTCATTACGAACGCCGAAAAGGTAAGGGTGTGGAACGAGGAGGTCAACGGGTCTGACGCGACTGACAGAGAGCGCTTTCGCCATTTCCGCCGCACCGCGGATTTTCTGTTATCCGCAGCCCTCCGCAGCCGTCTCCTCCGACGTGCGCAGCCATACCCACCAGACAGCAGCCGTCGCCGGAGCCCTCGCGGCGGTCGCCGCCCTGCTCTCCACCGCTCCCCCCGCCGCGGCCGCCGGTCCCCGTGACGTCACCGCCGATGTGCTCGCCGACCGGGACGTGACGCTCACCGGCGACACCGTGGTCACCGTGCCGTCCGGGACGACGACGTACGACGGAGTGTTCCGCGGCGAGGGCGCGCTCACCGTGCGCGGCGGCGGGACGCTGGTCCTCACCAAGGACAGCGACTTCACGCTCCCCAGGTCCCGTCAGCGGCAGGTGGTGAAGACGCAGGGCGGCAACCACCCGTACGTCACCACGGCCGACGCCGACCCGCCCGCGATCACCGTCGAGCGGGGCGCGACCCTGCAGTACGGCACCGGCGGGACGACCGGGCTGATCGGGCACTTCCCGTACAACACCCCGGCGTTCCGGCTCAACCAGGACAACATCCGGGTCGACGGCACGCTACGGCTGTCGCTGACGAGCGCCTACAACCTGGGCACGATCAGCGGCTCGGGCCTGATCACGCAGCCCCGCTTCCTCTGGGGCACCTGGGACCTGTCGGGCACCCACACCTTCTCCGGAGTGATCGACAACGGCACGCAGATGAACGCCGGACGCCCGGAGTACGCCACATCGCTGCCGAACGTGCGCAAGATCCTCAACCAGGGCACGTACACGGTCGACACCCCGCTGGGCCAGACCGTGACCATGGGCATGGACTTCTACCAGCGCGAGTACGGCAGTGACATCAACATCCAGTCCCGGCCGGGCAGCAAGGTGGTCCTGACCGGCCAGTACAGCTGGTCGAACCAGGGCGGCGACACCAACCCCTCACTCAGCGACCCGTCCCTGAACTGGACGCCCGCGCACAAGAACGTCAACAAGCGCGGCACCAACATCAAGGGCGCGAACGTCCAGTGGGGCAACGGCACGACCGACAAGATCTTCATGCCGGGCACGGCAGAGACCGTTTACATCAACCTGCTCGCGGCACGCTCCCGTTCGCTGCTCACCTTCGACTACGACGGGCCGGTGACGCTGGGCGCCCCCATCGGCGGCGGCAGGTTCCACGACACGCTCGCCGCGCCCGGCGCCGGGGACATCGTCATCAAGGGGACGAAGGGCAACGACGTGACCTTCGCCGCCGTCCAGTACTACAACGGCTCGACGACGGTCGAGAAGGGCGCGGTACTGCGACTGGGCAGCGGCAAGCGGGGCGGGGACGGCGGGCTCTACACCAAGGGTGACCTCTACAAGGTGGTCGACAACGGCTCGCTGGTGCTCAACAACACGGGCAAGGCCCTGGCCCTGTCCCGGATCAGCAGCAGCGGGTCGCTGACGCAGACCGGGCCCGCCACGGCGACTCTGACGGGAAGCGGGGTGACGTACACCGGCACGACGACGGTCAAGAAGGGCACCCTGGCGCTGCACTCCGGCGCAACCCTCGCCCGCAGCAAGACGATCAGACTCGGCTCGACGGGCTCGCGGCTCGACCCCGGGCCGTCCGGACTGCGCGTGGCGACCACGCTCACCGGCAAGGGCACCGTGAAGGGGGCGGTGACCAACGACGGTGTCGTGGCGGGCGGGGTCACGGTCTCCGGGAGCTACACGCAGAGCGCGAAGGGCGAACTCGTCCTGGGCGCCGAGCCGTTGAAGGTGAAGGGATCGTCGGTCCGACTGGCCGGAGACCTCGACCTGTCGGCCGCCGGAGCGAAGCCCTCCCGTGCGATCACCGTCATCGAGCACTCGGGGAAGTCGAAGACCACCGGTGCCTTCAGGGGGCTGAAGGACGGCACACGGCTGAAGCTGGCCGACATCACGTACCGGATCAGTTACCGCGGCGGCGACGGCAATGACGTCACCCTGACCGCGACCCACGGGAGCCCCTCCCCGGCCGCCGCCCACCCGGACAGGGCATCGTCCGGGGCGGCGGCAGCCGGCACCGCGAACAGCGCGAGCAGCGGCCTCGGTTGGTGGCCGTACGTGCTCGCGGCGGGGCTGCTCGCCGGGCTCGTGGTGCCCGCGGTCAAGCGCGGGCGGGGTGGGCAGCGGAGGGGTGGACGGCATGCGGCGCACGGTTAGCCGCCGCTTCACCGCCTCACACGGACAGCGCGGACGTCTCCCCCGCCGGTTCCCGCTTCCGCCCCTGTAGCCACACGTACACCGGAATCCCCGCGAACAGGAACAGCACGCCCTGGTATACGGCCGCGTAACCGGCGCCCGCGATCAGCCAGAACGAGAACGCGAAGGACAGGGCGGCGACGATCAGGTCGCGGGCGAGTCCGGCCGGGCGGACGAGCTCGCGGGTGCCCTGGGCCAGCCAGTACAGCTGCGCTGCGGCGGACAGAAGGTAGGGCACGCAGCCGGTGAAGGTCGTGATCAGGACGAGGACGCGGAAGGTGGTGTCGGGGCCCGCCGTGTAGTTCAGGGCGATCAGGAGCGTGCCGAGGACGGTGACGGCCCAGACCCCGAAGCCGGGCACCCCGCCCTTGCCGACCTTGGCGAACGGTGCCGGGAAGAGGCCGTCGCGCGCGGCGGCGTACGGCATCTGCGCGGCCATCAGGATCCAGCCGTTGAGGCAACCGGTGATCGAGGCGACGGCGACCAGGGCGATGGCCGTGCCGCCCCAGGAGCCACCGGTGACCGCGTTCACGGCGTCGGCGAAGGGGGCACCGGAGTTCACCAGCTTGTCGTGCGGGACGAGACCGAAGACGGCGACCGTGCCGAGGAGGTAGACGAGGGCGGAGCCCAGGGTGCCGAGGACGCTCGCGCGGCCGACGTTGCGCTCCGGGTTCTCCACCTCGCCCGCGCTGACCGCGGCGGACTCGACGCCGAGGAAGCTGTAGAGGAGCAGGGCGGCCGCGGCGGCGAGCGCGCCGGGCGTGCTCTCGCCGGAGGCGTTGAACGGGCCGAAGTTGTCCGCGTCGACGAAGAAGAGCCCGATCGTGGAGACGAGCAGCAGCGGCACGAACTTCAGGATCGTCGACACCAGCTGGACCGCACCGACCCAGCGGGTCCCGGCGAAGTTCGCGGCCGCCGGCAGCCACAGCGCGGCGAGCGCTACTACCGCTTCGAGGGCGTGGTTGCCGTGCAGGGGGATCAGGACGTCGACGTAGCCGACGACCGCGACGGCGAGGGCGGCGATGCTGACCCAGCACATCGTCCAGTACGACCAGGCCGACAGGAACCCGGCGAACGGGCCGAACGCGTCGCGCGGGTACACGTACAGCCCGCCGGTGACCGGGCTGCGCCGGGCCAGCTTCCCGAAGAGCAGGGCGAGCAGCACCGCGGCGACCGACAGCACGACGAACGCCAGCAGACTCACCGTGCCGTACGGGGCGACGGCGGCCGGCAGGGCGAAGATGCCGCCGCCGATGATGTTGCCCATCACGAGCGCGGTGGCGGCGGCCAGGCCGAAGGTGCGGCGGGGAGTCGGCTTCGCCGCGGGTTCGGTGGGCCCGGACGGGTCCGTGGCCTCGGCGGGGCTGGGCGCGGTCATGGCGGTTCCAGGGGAGGAGCGGGGACGGGGAAGGGCGTGATCGTAACCCGGCATCCCACATGGTGGGCAACCAGTTCATTTACTGGACACAATCGGCCTCTCACGGGCACGTCGACTAGCGTCAAGTCATGACCAGCAACACCACTCTCGCCGAAGCCCTCGCCGCCGGAACCGTCGTGCTCGACGGCGGCATGTCCAACCAGCTCGAGTCCGCCGGGCACGACCTGAGCGACGAACTGTGGTCGGCGCGGCTGCTCGCCGAGCGGCCAGAGGCGATCACCGAGGCCCACCTCGCGTACTACGAGGCGGGTGCGGACGTGGCGATCACGTCGAGCTACCAGGCCACGTTCGAGGGGTTCGCGGGGCGCGGGATCGGGCGGGAGAGGGCGGCCGAACTGCTGTCCCTGAGCGTCGAGTTGGCCCGTGAGGCGGCGCTGCAGGCGCAGGCGAAGGGGGTTGCGCGGCCGCTGTGGGTGGCCGCTTCCGTCGGCCCGTACGGGGCGATGCTCGCGGACGGCTCCGAGTACCGGGGGCGGTACGGGCTGAGCGTCGAGGAGCTGGAGCGGTTCCACCGGCCGCGGCTGGAGGTGCTGGCCACTGCACGTCCCGACGTGCTGGCGCTGGAGACGGTGCCGGATTCCGACGAGGCGGCTGCACTGCTGCGGGCGGTTCGCGGGCTGGGGGTGCCCGCGTGGCTCTCCTACTCCGTCGAGGGCGGACGGACTCGGGCCGGCCAGCCGCTGGAGGAGGCCTTCGGCCTTGCCGCCGATGTGGACGAGGTGATCGCTGTCGGCGTCAACTGCTGCGCGCCGGAGGATGTGGACGGAGCGGTTGCGACCGCGGCGCGCGTTACCGGCAAGCCGGTTGTTGTCTATCCCAACAGTGGGGAGGCTTGGGACGCGCAGGCGCGTGCCTGGAGGGGGCGCTCCTCGTTCACCTCCGAGCAGGTGACGGGCTGGCGGGCGTCGGGGGCGCGGCTGATCGGCGGGTGCTGCAGGGTTGGGCCGGAGGCCATTGCGGGGATCGCCGGTGTGCTGCGCGGCGGCGCGGGCTGAGCGGTTCGCCTTCCCGCCGTGGGGGTTTTCTTGTCTTGCGGCTGCAGCTTCGTTGTGGTTGTTCGCGCCCACGCGGCGGAGCCGCATATTGACACAGCCCCGCGCCCCTGAAGGGGCGCTTTCCCTCGCCGGTGGCAACCGGTTGCCGTAGTGTTTCCGCTGTTGTCTACGGGTGGGGGGTCGGGTGACGAGGAAGAGTGAGGACGCTAGCCGGAGCACGATCCGGGACGTGGCGGCCCGGGCCGGGGTGTCCGCGTCGACCGTGTCGCGGGTGCTCGGTGGGGTCTACCCCGTGAGTTCGGCGACCCGCACGCGCGTGATGCGGGCCGTGCGGGAGATGGACTACGTCGCCGACGCGCGGGCCAAGGCGGTCGCCGGGGTCGGGACGCCCACCCTTGCCTTCGTACTCGAGGACATCACCGGGCCCTCGTTCGCACACATGGCGTACGGCGTGGAGCGCGAGGCGACCCGGCTCGGCCATCTGTGCCTGGTGTGCAGCACGGAGGGGGATGTGCAGCACGAACTGGAGTTCGTGGAGATGATGCGGGCCCAGCGTGCCGCCTCCGTGATCCTGGTGGGCGGCGCCGCCGACACGGCCGAGTACCGCGAGCGCACCCGCCGCATGGCCGACTCCCTGGCGTCGGCGGGGTCGCGGCTGGTGCTGTGCGGACGGCCGCCGCTCGGGCCCGGCGCGCCCGTCACGGTCATCGAGTACGACAACGAGGGCGGCGCCCACGCCCTGGTCGCCCATGTGCTCTCCCAGGGCCACCGGCGGATTCTGTTCCTCGGCGGCAAACCGGACCACACCACGGCTCAGGGGCGGGAGCGCGGCTATCTCGCCGCCCATCGCGCCCGCGGCCTGGAGCCCGACCCGGCGCTGCTCCTGCACGGCGACTTCACCCGTGACGCGGGCCACCGGCTGATGCGCGAAGCCCTCAAGGACGGGCTGGAGTTCACGGCCGTGGTCGCCGCCACCGACATGGTCGCGGCCGGCGCCCTGACCGCTCTGCACGAGGCGGACCTGGACGTCCCGGGCGATGTCTCCCTGGCCGGCTACGACGACATCCCGTTCGCCCGTGACCTGCATCCCGCCCTGACCACGGTGCACGTCCCGTACGAGGAACTGGGCCGCCTCGCCGTCCGTACCGCCCTGGGCCGCACCCCGGACGCTCCGGACGAGCATCTGCTGCTGGGGACGCATGTGGTGGTGCGGGACTCGGTGGCGGCAGTGGAGCCGTAGCCGCTCCTGGTGGTCACTGTCGGCGGACCGAGCCGGGCAGCCGCAGCCGACGTACGACGGACCGCAGTTCCGTGCTGCGCATGGGCGAGCCGTCGACCCGGACCGATGCGGGTGCGGATGGCGGAGGCCTGAGGGCGTCGGCGGTCCACAGCGCGATTTCGGCGTCCCGCGGCCCGAAGACCGTGCGGGGCTCGCCCGCGTCGAAGATCCGCACCGGATGCCTGGCGTCCCAGGGCTCCCAGCCGGGGTTCCCGTCGGCCGCGAACCGCACCCACGCCGCGTGCATGGTGTCGGCCAGCTCCTGAGGCGCGCCCTCGCCGGCCAGTTTGCGTGACTCCGGTACGTCGCCGGTGTCGAAGACGAAGCCGAGCTCCAGGGCGTGGCAGGCGCCGAGGTCGGGGAGGCTGGAAGGCCAGGCGAACTCGTACACGTACGAGGTGTCGGGGCGGGCGTCGGCCAGCCGGTGCATGGGGAGGCGCAGCAGGTGGTCGGTGACCATCTGGCCGACGATCTCGGCGGTGCCGGCCTCGGGGTGCAGGGTGCGGTAGCCGCGGGGTACCTCGGTGTTGCAGTGGCAGCGGGCCATGGCACCGGCGAGGGCGACCGCGCCGAGCCGGTCGACGCGTTCCACGAGGCCGCCGGGGACGAGCCAGAGGCGGTACTCGTCGCTGGTCCAGCCCATCATCAGATCGACGCCCCGGGCCGCGTCGCCGTCGACCAGGGCCTCCAGGGGGTCGCGCGGCACGATGTCGCCGTCGACGACGATGCCGAAGGAGGGGCCGCCGAGCACCGGACTGCTGAGTTTGCCCACGTCGGCCTGGGTGCGCAGGAGCAGTTCACGGTCGACGTCGGCGAAGGCCGCGGCGGTGGCGGGGATCTTCAGGCGGGTCGCCATGCGGCGCACCATGCGCCGCACCTTGTCCCGTTCGAACGCCTCGGGCGGCCCGCTCTGCAGGACCGCCCGCCGTGCCAGCCCCTGCGCCTGCGGGGCGGCCAGCAGGGCGCCGATGCTGATCGCCCCCGCGGACTGGCCGGCGAGGGTGATGCGGTCGGGGTCGCCGCCGAAGGCCTCGATCGACTCGTGCACCCACTGCAGGGCGGCGAGCTGGTCGCGCAGGCCGGGGTTGGCGGGGGCGTCCGGAAACAGTCCGTAGCCCTCGACGCCCAGTCGGTAGTTGACCGAGACGAGGACGACGCCGTCCCGGGCGAAGTTCCGCCCGTCGTACACGGGAACCGCGGATGATCCCCTGGTCAGGGCGCCGCCGTGCAGCCACACCAGAACCGGGAGCCGGGCCCCGGGGCCCGGCTCCGGCGTCCACACGTTCAGATTGAGGCAGTCGTCACCAGGGACGACGGGGTCGGACAGGTACTTCTCGAAGGCCTCGGAGTACGGCGGCTTCGGCGGCGTCGGCCCGAACGCGCCCGCGTCGCGCACGCCGTCCCAGGGCTCGGGCGGCACGGGCGGCCGGAACCGGCGGGGGCCGAAGGGAGGTGCGGCGTACGGGACGCCCCGGAACACCGCGATTCCGTGCTCGTACCGGCCTCGTACGGCCCCGTACGGCGTGCTGACCACCGGGTCTGCCTGGACTGCTGCCGTCATACGACCATCAGCCTCCTCACCGCGCTCCTGCACCGGTAACACCAGAGCACCACAGATCCGCCCGGTATTCCGGTGCAGTGCGCGATTCGGCGACTACTTGGCGTACATCAGCGTGCCGAAGCCGAGCTGGTCGTAGCCGCCGCTGGTGGAACCGTAGCCACCTCCTCCGCCCTCGGGGGCGACGAGGTCGTAGTACATGGCCGAGATGCACTTGTCGTCGAGGTGCAGGCGCCGGTTGTAGTGGAAGTGGAGCATGGCCCACACCGGGCGGATCCGGCCGCGGGAGCCGGAGGAGATCACCGTCCGGGAGGACTGGGCGCAGTTCTGTCCGGTGCCCCAGGTGTAGGTGGTGTAGGGCACGTCCTGGCTGGCCCATGCCCATCATGGTGTGGCCCTGGTCGCGGCCGGACTCCCGCCACTGGCCGAGGTCGTAGCCGTCGGAGTCGGTGTAGGGGTACGGCACCGCGTGCGCGATGGAGCCGTTGCCGGCGCCGGACTTGAAGTAGGTGACCGCCTGGTTGAGCGGGTAGAAGACGCCCACCATCATCTCCTGGAAGGCCGCCAGGTCGAACCCGGCGTAGCCCCGCATGAGCTCGGCCGCCCGGCAGAACTCCCAGCCGTAGGCTGACCGCCGCTGAACGCCGCCACGTTCGAAGTTTCGAAAGCTCGGGACCTCGAAGACCTGCGAAGTCCGGCCTCTTCCCCACCTGATCCGGTGAACCTAGGGTAGGAAGCGCTTACCATTTCGCGCTGGTCGAAACTTTTCATGGCCCTCGGGCGGGCCGGAGAGGTGGTTCCCGATGGTCCGTACGGGGAGTGCGAGCACTGCGGTCGGGCCGACTCTGGCCGTCGTGGCCCGTGAGGCGGGTGTTTCCGTGCCGACCGCGTCCAAGGTGGTCAACGGCCGCGAGGACGTGGCGCCGGAGACGCGCCGCCGGGTGACGGAGGCGCTGGACCGGCTCGGCTATGTCCGCAGACCCCGGTTCGACGCGGCGAAGGCGCCGGGGCTGGTCGACCTGGTCGTGCACTCGCTGGACAGTTCCTGGTCGGGGGCGGTGCTGCACGGGGTGGAGGCGGCGGCGCATGACGCGGGCCTCGAGGTCGTGGTCTCGGCGGGCCTGACCAGGACGCGGTGCGGGCGGCCGGAGCGCGGCTGGCTGGACAAGCTCATCGCGCGCGGCTCGTCCGGGGTGCTGTTCAACCTGGCCGAGCTGACGGCCTCGCAGTACGCCTGGCTGGACCAGCACCGGATTCCGTACGTCCTGATCGACCCGGTCCTGGAGCCGCCGCCGGGCGTGGTGTCGGTGGGCGCCGCGAACTGGCAGGGCGGTGTGACGGCGACCGAGCATCTGCTGTCCCTGGGACACGAGCGGATTGCCGTCATCGCCGGTCACCAGCGCAAGATGTGCAGCAGCGCGCGGGTCGCCGGGTACCGTTCGGCACTCGCGTCGGCCGGGGTGCGGCACCGTCCGGAGTACGTCCGCCATGCCGGATTCGACGAGGCGATCGCCAGGCGCCGGATGCTGGACCTGCTCGACCTGCGCGAGCCGCCGACCGCGGTGTTCGTCTGCTCGGACCGTATGACGCTGGGTGTGTACGGGGCGCTGACCGAGCGGGGGCTGTCCGTACCGGACGACATCAGCGTGGTCGGCTTCGACGACCTGCCCGAGTCCCGCTGGATCAACCCCGCGCTCACGACCGTCCGCCAGCCCCTCTCCGAAATGGCGGCGACGGCCCTCCACCTGCTGGTCCGCATGATGGACGGTGACCGCCCGGAGGGCACCCGCACGGAGCTGTCGACGCGGCTGGTGGAACGGGAGAGCACGGCGCCTCCGCGCGCGTAGGGCACGCGGAGGCGCCGGTGGTCGCCACACGCCTCGGGCCGAGGTGCGGGCTAGTCCTTCCTCGTGAAGGTGCCGAGACCGCTCGTGTCGAGGTTCTCGACCCGGACCTTGTCGGCGTGTCCGCCCGAGCCGACGGTGAAGGTCACGCCGGACAGGCCGACGGCCATTTCGCCGGTGGTGCTGTAGCTGAAGGTGTCACCGTTGTAGTGGTGCAGGACGAACCGTTCCTTCTTGGGCCCGAGTTGCATGACGAGCTTGCCGCCCTGGTCGCTGACGGTCATCGGGCCGTAGTAGTCATTGGCGTACGTTCCGGTGTAGGCGCTGTTCGCCCTGGCGGGTGCGGGCGAGGCCGGCGGCTTGCTGTAGTCGACCTTCGAGCGTTCCCCCTGCAGGGTCTGCTGGAAGACCGGCCCGAGGAACTTCAGCCAGTCGACGGTCGGCCCGCCCGTCTGCGCGGTGTCCAGGAACGTGGCGGAGATCGCCTCGGGTACGCCGATGGGCTCGCCGTTCGTCAGGACGACGATGCCGAGCTTCTCCGAGGGCAACAACGCGACGTTGGTGGCCGCTCCCAGCGCGAAGCCGCCGGAGTGGCCGAGTTTCAGCCTGCCCTGGTCGTCGTAGCTCACGTTCCAGCCGAGCCCGTAGAACCCGGCCCTGCCCGCGGGCGAGTGCGGCGGCGCGGAGAGCATGTACGGCAGGTGGGTCTGATCCAGCGCGGCGGCGTCGACGACCTGCCGCCCCTCGAACTTGCCGTTGGCCAGTTGCAGGCGCAGCCACTTCGTCATGTCCCGGGCCGTGGAGCTGGCCCCGCCCGCCGGGCTCTGGGCGTCCGGTTGGCGCACGTGCTCGGCGCTCCAGGTGTCCCCGGTCTTCACATGCAGGGCGGCCTTGTTGCCCGCTTTCTCGTAGTCGGCGAAGGAAGAGCTGGTGGAGTCCATGCCGAGCGGCCGGTACAGCTTCTCGTCGGACAGCTTCTCCCAGCTGGTCCCGGCTGCTCGCGCGGTGGCGACGGCGGCTTCGGTCAGCCCGAAGTTGGTGTACGCGTAGTGGGCACGGAAGGGAGCCAGCGGTTCGTAGCGGAGGTGGTCCAGGATGTACGAGCGGTCGTAGCCGAGGTCCTCCAGCTGGTCTCCGGCGTGGTCGGGCAGTCCGCTGCGATGCGAGAACAGGTCGGCCAGCGTGACATGGCTGGTGACCCACGGGTCCTTCAGCTTGAAGCCGGGGCTGTGCTCGACGACCGGGTCGTCCCAAGCGACGGTCTTGTCACCCACGGCCGCGGCGACCACGGTGGACGCGACGGGCTTGGAGACCGAGGCGAGCTGGAAGACGGTGTCCGGTCCGACCCCGTCCTTCGTGCCGGCCTTCCGCAGGCCGAACCCCTTCAGATACACCACCTTGTCGTCGTAGACCACTCCCACGGCGATTCCGGGCACACCGGTGCGGTGCATGGCGTCCTTTACGACGCCGTCGAGCTGGCTCACCGCGGTCTCGACCTTGGCCCGAGTGAGCTGTGCCGGTGGCTGGGCGGGTGGGACGGTGGGCAGCGGCGACGTCCCGACGGCCGCGCGCCCGGCGACGGCGGTGTCGTCGGCATCGGATCCGGTGCAGCCGACGGCCAGGACCGCTACCAGGCCCAGTGCCGTGGCAGAGCGAAGCGATCGGGGACATGCACTGTCGAGTCGGGGCATGTCTTCCATGGGAGTCCCTCCCCCGGCGCCTGTCGCGCCGTGCGGGCCGTTCGGGGGATCCGGCACGCGCCGTCACGCGCGCCCGTTCAGGCCCGTTCTTCCCCGACAGCTCGGCCGACCGGCCACTGGCCGGCACGACGTGCTGCCGGGCAGCACAGTTCAAGCCAGGCCCGCCGCCGCCCAGTTGATCCCGCCCAGCAGATGGACGCAGAAGCCGGCGTCGTCGTACGCCTGCGCGGCATGTCCCAGGGCCGTGTAGAACTCCCGCCCGCCGCTTCCCTGCTCACGGCACCAGGCCGGCGGGTGGTCCTCGCCCATGCCGCCTTCCCCGTACGACGACTCGTCGGCCCCGCACGAGAATCCGTACCGTGCCACGCGAATTGGTCCGGAAGTCGTACCACTCGTCGATGAACTCCCAGACGGGGCCGTACTACGGGGAGTTGCTGGGCGCACTCGTACTCCGTGCAGGCCGCCGCATGCACGCCGACGAACCCCCCGCCCGCCTCCAGGTACGCGGCGAGCCTGTGCAGGTGGCGGGCCAACTCCCGGTGCGGGTGGGCCAGTACGGGAGGCAGACCGGGCCCGCGGACGCAGGACTCGCCGCTCGGCCTGCCGCCGTCGGCTGTGCCGCCACGCTCGGCGCCGCGGTCGTGAGCGGCCGGGCGCAGGCACGGGCACGGCACGACCAGTGGCGCCGTCAGCACCGCCGCGACGCGTACGCCGGTTGTCTCAGCGCGCTCCACGACCGCGGCATCGCCGTGGACGCGGTCCTCGGAGCGCCGCGAGCGGACACCCCGACCTCGCCGTCGTCGCCGAGAGGACACATCGCTTCGTCACGCCGGCCCGCGAGGTCCACCGCGCCGCCGAGGTCGTCGTCCTCGAAGGACCGGCCGCCCTGGCGGAGGTCGCCGTGCGCGTCACCCACGCCTCCGCCGACCTCTCGCTCGTCATGCGGCGGACGGCCGACGATGCCCGCGCGGGCGACACCGGCCGCAGGGAGCCGAGGACTCCGCCCTCGCCGAGGAACAGGAGCGGATCCTCTACCGGACGGTCAGGGGCTTCCGTCTCGAGGCCCGCGAGGTTGTCGGGAACACGGACTGCCGAGCGCGGACGACCGGCGAAGGCTGCCGCACAGGTGTTCCATCGCGGGCTCGGCGCCGCGTAGTCTCGGCTGCGATGGACCTCATCCCCGCGCATCTGGACCACCTGGTCCTCGCGACGCCCGAACTGGCCGCGACGGTCGCCGACTTCACCCGGCGTACCGGTGTGGCGCCCGCGCCCGGTGGCGCGCATGTCGGGCTCGGTACGCGCAACTTCCTGGTGTCGCTGGGCGGTTCGAGCTACCTGGAGATCATCGGGCCGGACCCTGAGCAGTCGGAGCCGGACGGTCCCCGACCGTTCACGGTCGACGAGCTGCCCTCCGCGCGGACGGTGACCTGGGCCATCAGCCCGCCCGACCTCGACGCGGCGGTCGAGGCCGCCCGCGCCCGGGGCTACGACCCCGGCTCGATCCGCCCGATGAGCCGCCGCCGGCCCGACGGCACGCTGCTGGAGTGGCGGCTGACCGACGGCGACACCCAGCACCCCTCCGGTCTGGTGCCCTTCCTCATCGACTGGGGGGCGTCGGTCCATCCGACGGCGACCGGGCTGCCCGTCACCCCGCTGCTGGAGTTGTCCGCGAGTGCTCCCGATCCCGACGAGATCCGCCCCCTGCTCTCCGCCGTCGACGCAGAACTCGCCCTGTCCGAGGGGCCGTTGGGGCTCACCTTCACCGTGGACACTCCGCGCGGGCCCGTCACGTTCGGGTGAGCGGCAGAAGCATTCAAGGTGTGGCCCGTACCGCCATCAGCAGCCCGCTCGCCCACGCCGGACGCACGCTGTGGAAGTCCTTGTGTCCCTCCAGTTCGGCCAACAGGCGTGCTACGGAGGCCTCGTGGCCCTCGGGCCGGCCCGATTACGGGTCGAGGTCGTCGATCAGGCAGACACCGCCCGGAGCCACCAGGCCCAGGGCCTGTTCCAGGTGCGTGAACTCGCCCAGCCAGATGTCGGCGAAGACGAGGTCGAAGCGCTCCCCTCTCGTACTCCTCCAGCCGGCTGCCGCCGTCCCCGGACACGACGATGACCCGCGGTTCCTCACCCAACTGCCGTCGCCCGACGGCCTGTAGAGCGGAGTCGAGTTCCACGGTGACCAGACGGCCATCGCGGTCCATACCGCTGAGGAGCAAGGCCGTGCCCTTCCCCACGCCGGTACCGAGCTCCAGGATCCTGCCCCCGGCCGGGGTCGCGGCGAGGGCCGCCAGAAGGCTTCCCGTGCGCTCTTCGCAGGACATGATGAACCCCTCGGAGGCGGACAGGGCGGCCGGCAGGCGGCTCGGAGTGCCGTCCATCCGGTCAGGATGCGAGGCACGCGTCCACCCCGGCAACATCGTTTCCCGCCCGCGCCACGGCTCCCGCCCGCCCTGTCCGATTCCTTCAAGACCGGCCGCCGGGGTGCTGCCTACGGTG
This sequence comes from Streptomyces sp. NRRL S-646, assembly GCF_000720765.1. Classification (GTDB taxonomy): domain Bacteria; phylum Actinomycetota; class Actinomycetes; order Streptomycetales; family Streptomycetaceae; genus Streptomyces. The sequence continues at coordinate 434,729 of NZ_JODC01000010.1, read as the reverse complement.
ACGGCATGACTCCACGATTCACCGTGGTCGGCCTGGTCGTCTCCGACATGGCCGCCTCGCTCGCCTTCTACCGTCGTCTCGGGCTCGTCTTCCCCGAGGGCTCGGAGGACCAGCCGCATGTCGAGGCCGAACTGCCCGGCGGGCTGACCCTAGCCCTGGACCCCGAGGAAACCGTCCGTTCCTTCTCCCCCGGGTGGCAGCCGCCGTCCGGCGGCGGCCGGATCTCGCTCGCCTTCCGGTGCGGGTCGCCCGCCGAGGTCGACTCCGTCTACGAGGACCTCGTGGGCGCCGGGTACCACGGCGAGCTGAAGCCGTGGGACGCCTTCTGGGGGATGCGGTACGCCGTCGTGCACGACCCGGACGGCAACGGCGTCGACCTGTTCGCGCAGCTACCCGCGGCCGAGTAGCTGCCCGAGCCGCAGCCCCGCCAACTCCTTCACGTCCCGGGCCAGATGGGCCTGGTCGGCGAACCCGGCCCGGGCCGCCGTCTCCGCGAACGGCACCCCTTCCCGGGCCAGCCCCAGCGCCCGCTGCAGCCGCAGCACTCGGGCCAGCATCTTGGGCCCGTAGCCGAAGGCGGCCAGGGAACGGCGGTGCAACTGGCGGGCGCCGAGGCCGAGTTCGTCCGCGGTGGCCGCGACCGGGCGGCCCTCGTCGAGGGCGGTCACCAGGTGCCGTAGCAGCGGGTCGGGGGGTTCGGCGTCGGCGGCCAGGCGCAGCGCCAACTCCTCCAGCCCGCTTTCCGGTTCGGCGGCGGCGTTCACGCGCGCCGTGAGGCGGCGGACCTCCGCCGCCGGACGCAGTTCGTCGAGCGGGACGCGCCGGTCGCGCAGCTCGTGCGCGGGCACGCCCAGGAGGGCGGGCGCGGTGCCGGGGTAGAAGCGGACGCCCACCCACACTCCGGGCTCGCCCGCGGTGACGTACGCGTGCGTGTCGGGCCCCGCGACCAGCAGCCGGCCCTGGTGCCACAGCAGGTCCATGCAGCCGTCGGGGAGCACCCGTCCGGCTCCCGCCTCGGACGGGGTGTTCGTCCACACGACGGCCCCGGTCAGCCGGGACGCCCTCTCCGTGTACACGTACGGAAGGCTACGCCGTCCGCGTCCGGTGCTCCTGCGGGCTCACGCCGTACACCCGCTTGAAGGCGCTGGACAGTGCGAACGCGCTGCCGTAGCCGACCTGGCGGGCGATCGCCTCCAGGGTGTCGTCGGTGTCGCGCAGCCGGTCGGCGGCCAGGGCGAGGCGTCGGCCGGTCAGGTATGTCATCGGGGGCTCGCCCACGAGGCCGGTGAAGCGGCGGGCGAGGGCCGCCCGGGAGACTCCCGCCTTGGCCGCGAGCGTGGCGACCGTCCAGGGGTGGGCGGGGTCGTCGTGGAGCAGCCGGACGACCCGGCCCACCACGGGGTCCGCCAGCGCCTGGTACCAGGCCGGTGCAGCCGCCTCCGGGCGGGCGAACCAGGCCCTGAGCGCGGCGATCACCAGCAGGTCGAGGAGGCGGTCCAGGACGACCTCCTGGCCCGGCTCGTCCCGCACGATCTCCTCCATGAGGAGCGGGGTGAGCGGGCAGTCCCAGACCTCGGGGGTGAGGGACAGCAGCGGCGGCAGGGCGTCCAGCAGCCGCCCGCTGACCTCGCCCTGCCACAGGTAGGTGCCGATCAGCATGACGGCCGAGCCGTCGAGCCGGTCGCCCCAGGTGCGCACGCCGAGGTCCATCACGCCGTTGAGGGAACGCCCGTCGGGGTAGCGGCACTCGGCACCCGGCAGGATCAGCGCCTGCGGCTGCGTCTCGGGGTCGTCGGCGCAGGTGTACGGGTCCGGGCCGCGGGCGATGGCGAGGTCGCCGGGCCGCAGCAGCACCCGCTCCCCCGCGTCCGACATGATCCACGCCTCGCCTCGGGCCATCAGCATGACGGTGAGCGGGGCGCGGTCCTCGATGCGCACGCACCAGGGCGGTTCGAAACACGCCCGGATCATGAAGGCGCCCCGCGCACGGGGTCCGTCGAGGAGACCTGCAAGGGGGTCCATGCCGTGAGCGTAGACGCCCGCGCATGGGAATGAGCCGTTCAGCGATGGGGTCCTGGGGCGTGCGGCCCTTGACTGGAGGCATGGCGGACAACGCAGCGAACACACAGGACATGACGGTTGTGGTGACCGGTGCCTCGGGGCGCACCGGGAGCCGCGTGGCGCAGGCGGCACGGGCGGCAGGGCTCGCAGTGCGGGCCGCCTCCCGAGCCCACGGTTTCGACTGGGAGGACCCGACGACCTGGGCCGAGGCACTGCGGGGCGCCGCCGCGGCGTACCTCATGTACCCGTCCGACGTCGGCGCCCCCGCGGCGACGGCGGGCGTCGGGGCGCTCTCCCGGGAGGCGGTCGGGCTCGGGGTGCGGCGGCTGGTGCTGCTGTCGGCGCGCGGCGAGACGCAGGCGCTGGCTACGGAGGAGGCGCTGAAGGCATCGGGGGCGGACTGGACGGTGATACGGGCCGCGTGGTTCGCGCAGAACTTCAGCGAGGGGCCGCTGGTGGAGGAGTTGCGCAGGGGGGAGCTGGTGTTTCCGGCGGGTGAGGTGCGGGAGCCTTTCGTCGATGTGCGGGACATCGCGGACGTCGTCGCGGCGGCGCTGACGTCCGGGGAGCGGTTTGTCGGACGGACGGTTGAGGTGACGGGGCCGAGGCTGCTGTCCTTCCGGGAGGCGGTCGCGGAGATTTCCGAGGCGAGCGGCAGGGAGCTCAAGTACACGCCGGTTCCGGCGCGCGCCTATGGAGAAGCACTGCCCGGGTTCGGGGTGCCGCCCGAGGAGGCGGAGTTCCTGGTGGAGGTGTTTGAGGGGCTGCTCGACGGGCGGAATGCGCATCTCACGGATGGTGTGCGTCAGGTTCTCGGCCGTGCGCCGCGTGATTTCGGGGAGTTCGTGAGGGACGCTGCCGCGGCGGGGGCGTGGAACGCTTGGCGGGGCGCACCGTAGAGGTACGGACTTCTGCGGAGTGCGGCTTGTGTGTGGCTGGTCGCGCCCATGCGGCGGAGCCGCATATCGGCTGTGACATCAGCCGCTGCCGCGGCGGGGCCCCGCGCCCCTTCGGGGCGCTTCACTGACCGTCGTGTTTGTGGTGCGGGTGGGTGCTCTTGACGTGCGTCCGCAGCCTCGACGTCACGTCCTCCGGCGGCAGGAAGCGGGACCAGCGTTCCGGGAACTCGGAGGGCATGTCCGGGTCGCCCGGGTCGGTCTCGTGGCCGGCGGCCGCGCGGGCCACGTGCTCGGCCAGCTGGGCCTCGCGCAGCCGCTCGTTCGCGGCGCGGGCCGCAGCGGTCGCGGCAGCCGGCCAGACCCGGTCGATCGCGGCGTTGACCGCGGCCCCGACGAGCACGGCGAACGCGGACACACCGATCCACAGCAGCACGGCGACGGGCGCGGCCAGCGAGCCGTAGATGGTGGGGCCCTCGACCGTGCTGGTCAGGTAGATGCGCAGCAGGAAGCTGCCGAGCACCCACATCGCGAGGGCGACCAAGGCGCCGGGCACGTCCTCGATCCACGGGGAGCGGACCGGCACGGACACGTGGTACAGCGTGGTCAGGAAGACGATGGACAGGACGATGACGACGGGCCAGTACAGGACCTGTACGACGGTCGTCGACCACGGCACGACGTTCACCACCGCGTCCGGCCCGGCCACCATCAGGGGCAGCGCGATCGAGCCGATCAGCAGCGCCACGATGAACAGCACGAAGGACACCAGGCGGGTCTTGACGATGCCCCGGACGCCGTCGAGGCCGTACATCACGGTGATGGTGTCGATGAAGACGTTCACGGCGCGGGAGCCCGACCACAGGGCGAACAGGAAGCCGATGGAGATGACGTCGGGCCGGCCGCCCTTCATGACGTCGTGCAGGATCGGCTGGGCGATCTCCGACACTCCCTTGTCGGACAGGACGGTGCGGGACGCCTCCAGAAGGTTGTTCTCCAGGCTGGCGATGGAGTCGGCGCCGGTCCAGGCGTCGACGTAGCCCAGCAGACCGATCATGCTCAGCAGCAGCGGTGGCACGGACAGCAGCGTGAAGAACGCGGCCTCGGCCGCGAGGCCCAGGATGCGGTACTCCATGCACGAGTTGACGGTGTCCTTGAGCAGCAGCCAGGCAGTCCTGCGCTTCGAGACGTTCCGATAGAGGGCACGCGCCCGGTGGAGACGCCCGGAGGGGCTCTGCGGCGATTCACTTGCTGACTGCACGACCTAACGGTATCCGCCGTGGCCGAGTGCACTCATCCCCCGGCCCGGCGGCCACCGGAGGGATACACCCCATTTTTCTGTCATGTCCGCGTTGGCCGGACTGTTCGGTGCCCATCCCGGGCTCCCGTGTAAACGGCACACGTCGTCAGCCTGATCGGCAAATCCAAGGGGTCCCGATCCCACCAATGACCGAAACACCATTGGTGGGATCCACGTGGATCACGCCATGCTGCCCTGCGCCCCTTTCACGCGACCACCTCATACACTTCCGCAACATTCTGAACTCGAATTCCACTGTTTCCCAATGTCATTGAATTCCGCCCGGTCGTGAACAGCGGGCAGAGTTCCGCCGTATTGATCTCGGGGGAATTCTCATGCCTGCTCCGCAGCCATTGATGCGTACACCACCAAAGCCCACCGAGGCCGCGCGGGCCGTCCCTGATCGCCCGGCAGCGGAATGTCCGCTCCCGGCAACAGCCCGGTCGGCGCCGGAACCGGGCGAGCGGCAAAAGTCGTAAAGCCTGTAAAACCTGCACGGAGCGCCTATGGTGGGAAATATCGACACCGGCACCGAAAATGTCCTGGCCGAGGTTCTGTCGGGTGTCGTCAGCAAGGAACACATACCGGTCGACAGCCACTTCTTCGACGATCTCGGCGCCAATTCCCTGACCATGGCCCACTTCTGCGCCCGCGTCAGGAAGCACCCGGATCTTCCGTCGGTGTCGATGAAGGACGTGTACGGCCATCCGACGATCCGCAGGCCGGCGGCGGCCCTCGACACCGCACCGGCTCCCGCCCCCGCGTCGGCCGGGATCGAGGCGCCCGCGCCCCTGCCCGGCAGCACCCCGCGCTTTTTCCTGTGCGGCGCGCTGCAGTTTCTGGTCTTCGCCACCTACTGCGCGCTCGCCGGAATCGTCATGGGCCGGGGCTACGAGTGGATCTCGGCCGTGGACGGGGTCGCCGACGTCTATCTCCGGTCGCTGGTCTTCGGGGCCGCGGTCTTCGTCGGCGCCTGTCTCCTCCCGATCGCCGCCAAGTGGCTGCTGGTCGGCCGCTGGAAGGAGACCGACTTCCCGGTCTGGAGCCTCGCCTACATCCGCTTCTGGACCGTCAAGGCGCTGCTGCACGCCAACCCGCTGATCCTGTCCGCACGTCGAGCAGACCGGCTCGAACTTCGGCACGGAGGTCCAGCACGAGACACCGCACCTGGTGACCGTGGGCAGCGGCACGATGGTCGCCGACGGCCTGTCGATCGTGAACGCCGACTTCTCCGGTACGTCCTTCCGCGTCTCGCGCGCGACGATCGGACCGCACAACTTCCTCGGGAACAACATCGTCTACCCCAGCGGCGGCCGCACCGGCGAGAACGTCCTGCTGGCGACGAAGGTGATGGTCCCGCTGGACGGCCACCTCCGCGAGGGCGTGGGTCTGCTGGGCTCGCCCGCCTTCGAGATCCCGCGCTCGGTGGAGCGCGACAGCCGCTTCGACCATCTGCGCGAGGGCGCGGAACTGCACCGCCGGCTGGCGGCGAAGAACCGCTACAACCTGCGCTCGATGGGCCTGTTCCTGTTCGTGCGCTGGCTGCACTGGTTCGCCCTCAGCGTGATCGGCTTCGCCGCCTTCGACCTGTACGGCGGTGGCGGCACCGTCGGCGGTCTGCTGATCGGCGCGTCCCTGATCGTGGGCCTGGCGTTCAGCACCGGCTACTACGTGCTGGTGGAGCGGCTGATCACCCGCTTCCGGCCGCTCGAGCCGCGGCTGGTGTCGATCTACGACCCGCACTTCTGGTGGGTGGAGCGTCTGTGGAAGGTGCCCGACAACCACCTCGTGGTGTTCAACGGGACACCGTTCAAGAGCTTCGTCTGGCGGCTGCTGGGCGTCCGCATCGGGCGCCGGGTCTTCGACGACGGCTGCTACCTCACCGACCGCACACTCACGGCGATCGGCGACGACTGCACGCTCGCCGCCCACACCAAGGTGCAGGCCCACTCGCAGGAGGACGGCACCTTCAAGTCCGACCACATCACCATCGGCGCCGGCTGCACGCTCGGCACCGGACCACTCGTGCACTACGGCGTCTCGATGGGTGACGGCGCCGTCCTCGCGCCCGACTCCTTCCTGATGAAGGGCGAGGAGATGCCGCCCGGGGCGCACTGGGGCGGGAACCCGGCGGTCGCTCCGCGGCACGCATGACAGCAACAGGGGGAACCGAACTCATGGAAACGATCCCGCGATGGACGCTCGACCCGGTCCCCGGCCTCGCGGAACACCAAGTCCCGCTGCCGGAAGGCACATCGGTACAGCCGCCCGACCTGGCGGCCGCGCACGCCAGGGTGCTGGCCGCACTGACCGGCGAACATGCGCCCGCTGGTTCTGGCAGTGGCGGCGTCGGGTGCGCATCGTCGCCGTCGACAGTGTCGGCTCGGTGAGTTTCGGCGGGGCACCGGGGCGCCGGATGATCCCGGGGCTCGGGACGAGCGTGCCGCCGGCGCTGCTCGACGAGTCGTACGTGGACCACCTGGTCCGCGTCGAGGAGAGCGACGCCGTCCTCGCCTGCCGCCGACTGGCCGCCCGCGGCTTCATGTTCGGCGGCTCCACGGGCACCGTGATCAGCGGCGCCGGCCAGTGGCTCGCCGAACACGGCCACCAGGGCCTCACCTCGGTGGCCATCGCCCCGGACCTCGGCGAGCGCTGTCTGGACACGGTGTACCGGGAGGGCTGGCCGGCGGGCGCGATCGAACACGAGGCGACACCGGCGATGGCACGGCCGGCATAGCTTCTTCGACGCCGGTCGGTTCTTCTTTCACGCCAGGCGGTGTCCTTTCACGCCGGTCGGCGTAATTCAGCCCGTCCGGCGTTTGAGGACGAGGCCGTTCAGGCCGATGGGGGGGTCCAGGGGGCACAGCCCCCTGGTGGCCCAGTACCCCCGCCGGGGGTACTTTCGCCGCATGGCAGGCACCACGCACACCGTGTCCAACCAACCCCCACCCCTGGCCGACTACGACCTCTTCGGCGCCGACCGTGCCCTCACCGCAGCCGTCGAACGGCACCTGGCCCCCGAGCTCCTCGACGAGGCACACGGCGACCTTGCCGCGCTCGGCCGCGCCTCCGGTTCCGCACAGTTGCAGGAGTGGGCGGTCCAGGCCAACGAGAACCCGCCCCGGCTGCGGACACACGACCGCCACGGCCACCGCATCGACGAGGTCGACTTCCACCCCGCCTGGCACCGCCTGCTCGGCAAGGGTGTCGCCGCGGGGCTGACCGCGGCCTGGGCCCGCCCCGGCGGTCATGTCCGCAGAGCCGCCGCGTTCCTGGTGTGGACACAGGTCGAGGCCGGGAACCTCTGCCCCCTGTCGATGACCCACGCCGCCGTCCCCGCCCTGCGCACCGACCCTGACCTCGCCGCCGAGTGGGAGCCGCGGCTCACTTCCATGGTCTACGACCGCGAGCTGCGGCCCGCCCGCCTCAAGGCCGGGGCGCTGTTCGGGATGGGCATGACGGAGAAGCAGGGCGGCAGCGACGTACGCGCCAACACGACGGCCGCACGGCCCCTCGCCGAGGAGGGAACCTACGAGCTCACCGGGCACAAGTGGTTCTGCTCGGCCCCGATGTCCGACGGGTTCCTGGTGCTCGCCCAGGCTCCGGACGGTCTCACCTGCTTCCTCGTGCCGCGCGTACTGGAGGACGGCTCCCGCAACGTCTTCCTGATCCAGCGGCTCAAGGACAAGCTCGGCAACCGCTCCAACGCCTCCAGCGAGGTCGAGTTCGACGGCACCTGGGCCCGCCGGGTCGGCGAGGAGGGGCGCGGGGTGCGGACCATCATCGACATGGTGGCGGCGACCCGCCTTGACTGCGTGCTGGGCTCGGCCGGCCTGATGCGGCAGGCGGTCGCGCAGGCCGTGCACCACTGCACGTACCGGGAGGCGTTCGGCGCGAAGCTGGTCGACAAGCCGCTGATGCGCAACGTCCTGGCCGACCTGGCGCTGGAGTCCGAGGCGGCGACCACCCTCGCGCTGCGTCTCGCCGCCGCCTGCGACGACGGGAGCGAGCACGAGCGGGCGCTGCTGCGGATCGCCGTACCGGCCGCCAAGTACTGGGTGACCAAGCGCTGTACGCCGGTGGCGGTCGAGGCCGCCGAGTGCCTGGGCGGCAACGGGTACGTCGAGGAGTCGGGGCTGCCGCGGCTGCTGCGCGAGTCGCCGCTCAACTCGATCTGGGAGGGGGCGGGCAATGTCCAGGCGCTGGATGTGCTGCGTGCCCTGCAGCGGGAGCCGCAGGCGCTCAACGCCTACCTCCAGGAGGTCGGAAAGGCCCGCGGTGCCGACCACCGCCTGGACGGCGCGATCAAGGACCTGTTGACCGAGCTGTCCGACCTGGACGGGATCGAGGCGCGGGCCCGGCGGCTGACGGAGCGGCTCGCGCTGGTGCTCCAGGGTTCGCTGCTCGTCCGGTTCGCCCCACCGGAGGTGGCCGACGCCTTCTGCGCCTCGCGACTGGGCGGCGACGGGGGCGCGGCCTTCGGGACACTGCCCCACACCCTGGACCTGGCGTCGGTGGTGGAACGGGCCCGGCCGGTGTCCTGAACTGCGCTTATGTCGTACGGGGGTGGTGCTGCGCCGACACGGCACCACCCCCGCCCAACCGGCCCGTTCGAGGCCACGAACGCCGCTCGGGACGGCGTTGCTCAATATTCAATCAAGCAGGAGCCGGTCCACCAGGGTTGCAAGGGGTTGCAACTTGCTGCTGTCTGCGGCTGGACTGGACCCGTCCGCCGGGAACGGACGGCACTATGAGACGGACAGTGCGGACGACTCCGGCTCCGTGGCCGAAACGCGACGAGAAACCGGTTGTCCCGAGCCCTTCTTCCGGGAGGCCAAGTGGTGCACCCGCCGACGGACGTGACGCAGCTCGCCGTGGTCGACACGGCGCGCGCGGCGCGGGTACTCAGCGAGGTCCGCGCCGCCCGGCTCTCCGGGCAGCGCACCCCCGTCGCGCCCCGTCCGGTGATCGAGCAGTCCTGGGGGCGCATGCTGCGCAGCGGCATCGACCCCGAACGCGACCACCGTTCCGGGCTGCTGCCCGCCGACGAGGTGCGGCGCCGCCGGGCGTCCACGACGCTGCGGCACGTCCTGCCGGTGCTGCGGGAGGGGCTGCTGTCGGTCGCGGACGTCGCCCACCACATCATGGTGGTCGCCGACGAGGACGGCCGGGTGCTGTGGCGCGAGGGCAGTTCGGCCGTGCTGCGCAAGGCGGACGGGCTCGGCTTCGAACTGGGCGCCGACTGGCGCGAGGACGTCGTCGGGACGAACGGCATCGGCACCCCGGCGGTGGTGCGCCGGCCCGTGCAGGTCTTCGCCTCCGAGCACTTCGTGCGCTCGCAGACCTCCTGGACCTGTACCGGCGCGCCCATCACCGACCCGCGCGACGGCCGGCTGATCGGTGTCGTGGACGTCAGCGGACCGCTGGAGACGATGCACCCGGCCACGCTCGCCTGGGTGGACTCGGTGGCCAAGCTCGCCGAGGCCCGGCTGCGCGAGCTGCATCTGACCTCTCTGGAGCGGCTGCGCGCGGTGGCCGCACCGGTGCTGGCCCGGGTGGGCGGCCGAGCCCTCGCGGTGGACCGGAACGGCTGGACCGCCGCGGTGACCGGGATGCCCTACACCAGCCGGATCGCCCTGCCCAAGTCCCTGACGGCGGGCCGCCGGTGGCTGCCGCCGCTCGGCCTGTGCTCGGTGGAGCCGCTGGCCGAGGGCTGGCTGGTCCGGGCCACGGACGAGCCGGTGCCGCGCGGCGCCACGCGTGTCGTGCTGGACCTGACGCAGCCGCGCCGCTGGTCCGTCACGGTGTCCGGGTCCGCGGGCTCCTGGAGCCATGAACTGAGCCCCCGGCACGCCGAGTTGCTGTATCTGCTCGCCCTGCACCGCGGCGGCCGCAGCGCGGCGGGCCTGGCCGAGGAGATGTTCGGCGACGGAGCCCGGACGGTGACGGTGCGCGCCGAGATGTCCCGAGTACGGCGCTATCTCGGCGGGTTGCTGGAACACCGGCCGTACCGCTTCGCGGAGGACGCGGAGGTCGAGCTGCTCCTGCCGGCCGACCCGCGCGATCTGCTGCCGCAGTCGACGGCACCGGCGGTGATCAACCTACGGCAGCCGGCCGATCTGCCCTGAGCGTGTCCGACACATGCCCCTGAGTGACCACACGGCCGTATCTTCCGCATATTTGCACGGTCTTCGTGCCCTACCGTGCCGGACTGCCGTAGCATCCCTCTACGGGCCACCCCACCTGCTCCTTTGGTCAACACACGGACCAATGACCGCAGTTGGCCCGCCTCGGGAGGACGTATGAAGCAACGTGGCCGACACCGCAGGCAGAAGCGGGGTCGTGCGCTGCGCGCCTTCCTCGCCGGAACCGCCCTCGCACTCACCGCCGCCGCCACCATGATCAGCGCCTCGCAGGCCACGGTCGGTGACAGGCCGGGAGCCCTGAAGGCGCTCGCCGCGTCCGACCGGACGGCCGGACTGCGGCTCCAGGAGCGCCTGGTGCCGCAGAGCACCCTCGACCGGCTCGCCGCCGCCATGGGCAGGCCCGTCGGCGTGAGCACCGTCCTCGACGACGCCGACCACTCCCTGCTGGGCGCGGCCGACTGTACGACCACGGAGCGCACAGCACTGCCCGTGGCGCCCGCGGCCACACGCGCGTACTGCTGGGACGCCGCCGACACCCGCGGCTGGCGGGCCGGGGCTGTCACCACCTCCGGGGACGCCGACGACGACGGCCACTGGGGCGCCCGTCGCGTGATCCTCTCCGGCTGGACCCACCAGGCGGGCAGGTCGGGGAAGCCCGGCCTCGCCCGGGTCGCCCTCGTCGACGCGAGCGACCCCGACCGCCTCACCTACGCCTGGGCGACCCTCGCCGTCCCGGTCGACGGCGGCCGCGACTACCGCGGGCTGGCCTCCCCCGTCTCCGGCATGGTCTGGTACCAGGGCAAGCTCCTGGTCACCGCCGCCGACGGGCTGTACGTGTACGACATGCACCGCATCCAGCGGGCCACCGTCGACAGCGGCGCGGTCGGCAGGGTGCGCGGCGGCTGGGCGGCGCAGGGCGCGCGGTACGTCCTGCCGGCCGTCGGCTCGTACCGGGTCACCGGTGGGAGCGCGCGTCCGGCGGCAATCTCGCTCGACCGCAGCACCGCCCCCGACAGCCTGGTGGCGAGCGAATGGGTCCCCGCGGACAGCGGACGGCACACCCGGCTGTGGCGCTATGCGTTCAGCAGCGACCCGGCCCGCGCCGGCCTGCTGGCCACCGACGCCGCGGGACACGCGGTCGCGACCGAGGCGTACGAGACGAAGACAGCAGGCGTCGGCGGCGTCCTGTCGTACGGCTCACAGTGGTACCTGGCCCGCGCGGCGGACACCGCGGACGGCCACGGCACCCTGTGGCGGCAGAACGCGCACGCGGCGAAGGCCACGCGGTGCGGCTCGGACGGGACGAACCGCTGCTGGACCGGACCCTCCGGGTCCCTCTCCTACTGGGAGGAGACCGGTGAGGTCTGGTCGGAGTCCGGGCGGATGCTTTATACGCTGCCGCTGAGCTCGATCGACAGAGCCCTGAGCTAGGCGCACGGGCCCCGTGGGATCGGCCGACGATCGCCTGCGGCGTCATCGTGGCTGGTCGCGCAGTTCCCCGCGCCCCTATCGGGGCGCGGTCAGGTGGACGGCGATCGACACAGCCGCCGGACGGATGATTCCCTGACCGCCATGACCAACATTCCCGTGACCACCTGGTCCCTGGAGCAGACCGCACCGACCGACCTGCTTCCGGCCGCCGCGCCGGAGGGAGACGTGCGGACCGTCCGTTCCGAGGTCCCCTCGCCCGAGTTCAGCCGATTCCTGTACGCGTCCGTCGGCGGCGACATCCGCTGGATCGACCGGCTGGGCTGGACGTACGCGCAGTGGCAGGAGCACCTGGACCGGCCGGGCGTGGAGACCTGGGTCGCATACGACCGGGGAACGCCCGCGGGATACGTGGAGCTGGACCCGCAGGACGACGGGGTCGTGGAGATCGTCTACTTCGGTCTGGTGCCCGCCTTCCGGGGCCGGCGCATCGGCGGACACCTGCTGTCGTACGGCGCCGCCCGCGCCTGGGACCTGGCGGAGCGCTGGCCCGCACTGGCGCAGACGAAGCGGGTCTGGCTGCATACATGCAGCCTGGACGGGGAGCACGCCATGGACAACTATCTGCGCCGGGGCTTCAAGCTCTTCGACACCAAGGTCGAGGAGGAGGCGGAGGTGGCGGCGCCTGGCCCGTGGCCCGGGGCATACCGCGCCTGACCTGCACGGACAAGACCGGCGGCAGCCGATGTGATCGACGACACCCTTGTCCCACATTCCGGGACAAGGATGTCCGCATCATGGACGAAGCTGGACTGTGTCCAGATTGCCATGACACGCTTCCGTCATGTCTGGAACTGGAATTGCCTTGGTGAGTCGGCGGCACGTCGACCTCGGCCGCATGTCCAGCGCCATCTGTCCGGCAAGCTGACGTAGCCCATCAGCGGCCTCCGGCCGCGGGTGCAGCACAGCCGACATCTCTTCCTCAGTCCGATCGCGCAACGACGCGCACGTATGCCCATGCGCCCGAACGCGCAGGTCAGAGCCGCTTTCCCGCCTGTCCCGAAGGACGTAGAACCATGGCCGCCACCCCGCAGAACCCTGCAGCCGCAGCGCCCCGCCGCAAGGTGAGCCGTCACCGCGGTGAGGGCCAGTGGGCCGCGGGGCACCACACCCCGCTCAACGGCAACGAGCAGTTCAAGAAGGACGACGACGGTCTCAATGTGCGGACACGCATTGAGACGATCTACTCCAAGCGGGGCTTCGACTCGATCGACCCGAACGACCTGCGCGGACGTATGCGCTGGTGGGGTCTGTACACCCAGCGCAAGCCCGGGATCGACGGCGGCAAGACCGCGATCCTGGAGCCGGAGGAGCTGGACGACAAGTACTTCATGCTGCGGGTGCGCATCGACGGCGGCCGCCTGACCACCCAGCAGCTGCGCGTGATCGGCGAGATCTCGGAGGAGTTCGCGCGCGGCAGCGCGGACATCACCGACCGGCAGAACATCCAGCTGCACTGGATCCGCATCGAGGACGTCCCGGAGATCTGGAACCGGCTGGAGGCCGTCGGGCTGTCCACGACCGAGGCCTGCGGCGACACCCCCCGCGTCATCATCGGCTCGCCGGTCGCCGGGATCGCCGAGGACGAGATCATCGACGGCACCTGGGCGGTCGACGAGATCCACGAGCGCTACATCGGCAGCAAGGAGTTCTCCAACCTGCCCCGCAAGTTCAAGACGGCGATCTCCGGCTCCCCGCTGCTCGACGTGGTCCACGAGATCAACGACATCGCGTTCGTCGGCGTCGAGCACCCCGAGCACGGCCCCGGCTTCGACCTGTGGGTCGGCGGCGGTCTGTCCACCAACCCGAAGCTCGGCGTCCGCCTCGGCGCCTGGGTGCCGCTGGAGGAGGTCCCGGAGGTGTGGGCCGGCGTGGTCGGCATCTTCCGCGACTGGGGCTACCGGCGCCTGCGCACCCGCGCCCGTCTGAAGTTCCTGGTCGCCGACTGGGGCCCGGAGAAGTTCCGCCAGGTCCTGGAGGACGACTACCTCAAGCGCAAGCTGGTCGACGGTCCCGCGCCCGCCGAGCCCTCGGGCCGCTGGCGCGACCACGTCGGTGTGCACCGGCAGAAGGACGGCCGGTTCTACGTCGGTTTCGCCCCGCGCGTCGGCCGCGTCGACGGCGCCACCCTCACGAAGATCGCCGAGGTCGCCGAGGCCCACGGCTCTGGCCGGGTGCGTACGACCGTCGAGCAGAAGATGATCGTCCTCGATGTCGAGGAGGCGCAGGTCGAGCCGCTGGTCGAGGCCCTGGAGGCGCTCGACCTCACGGCCAAGCCGTCCCCCTTCCGGCGCGGCACCATGGCCTGCACCGGTATCGAGTACTGCAAGCTCGCCATCGTCGAGACCAAGCAGCGTGGTTCGTCCCTGATCGACGAACTGGAGCGCCGCATCCCGGAGTTCGACGAGCCCATCACCATCAACATCAACGGCTGCCCGAACGCCTGCGCCCGTATCCAGGTGGCGGACATCGGTCTCAAGGGCCAGCTCGTCCTCAACGACCAGGGCGAGCAGGTCGAGGGCTACCAGGTGCACCTCGGCGGTGCGCTGGGCCTGGAGGCCGGGTTCGGCCGCAAGGTCCGCGGCCTGAAGGTCACGTCCGAGGAGCTGCCCGACTACGTCGAGCGTGTCCTCAAGCGGTTCCAGGCCGAGCGCGAGGACGGCGAGCGGTTCGCCGCCTGGGCCTCCCGTGCGTCCGAGGAGGCCCTCTCATGAGCGAGCGGGCCGCCCCCTTCTACTGCCCCTACTGCGGCGACGAGGACCTCCGTCCGTCCGAGCAGGGCCATGGCGCGTGGGAATGCGCCGCTTGCAACCGGGCTTTTCAGCTGAAGTTCCTCGGGCTGCTCGCCCGGGGTCTTCAGCACTCCGAAGCAGGGGGAGACGAAATATGACCGCGGTGCAGGAAGAACGGACGACCGAGGACCTGAAGGCGCTCGCCGAGCAGGCCGGCCGCGACCTGGAGGACGCCTCCGCGCTGGAGATCCTCCAGTGGGCGGCCGAGACCTTCGGCAAGCGCTTCTGCGTGACCTCGTCCATGGAGGACGCCGTCGTCGCACACCTCGCCTCGCGCGCGATGCCCGGCGTGGACGTGGTATTCCTCGACACCGGCTACCACTTTCCCGAGACGATCGGCACGAGGGACGCAGTGGAGGCGGTGATGGACGTCAACGTCATCACGCTCACCCCGCGCCAGACGGTCGCCGAGCAGGACGCGGAGTACGGCCCCAAGCTGCACGACCGCGACCCCGACCTGTGCTGCAAGCTGCGCAAGGTCCAGCCGCTGGAACAGGGCCTGAAGAACTATGTGGCCTGGGCGACCGGTCTGCGCCGCGACGAGTCCCCGACCCGGGCGAACACCCCGGTCGTCGGCTGGGACGAGAAGCGCCAGAAGATCAAGATCTCCCCGATCGCCCGCTGGACCCAGGACGACGTGGACGCCTACGTCGCCGAACACGGCGTACTGACCAACCCGCTGCTGATGGACGGCTACGCGTCCGTCGGCTGCGCGCCCTGCACCCGCCGCGTCCTGGAGGGCGAGGACGCGCGCGCGGGCCGCTGGGCGGGCAGCGCCAAGACCGAGTGCGGGCTGCACGGATGACCACGACGATTCAGGAGACGAACGTGACGACCGGAGCCACCGTCTGGCTCACGGGTCTGCCGAGTGCCGGCAAGACCACCATCGCGTACGAGCTGGCCGGCCGGCTGCGCGAGGAGGGCCACCTCGTCGAGGTGCTCGACGGCGACGAGATCCGCGAGTTCATCTCCGCGGGCCTCGGCTTCAGCCGCGAGGACCGGCACACCAACGTGCAGCGCATCGGCTTTCTCGCCGAACTGCTCGCCCGCAACGGCGTCAAGGCGCTCGTCCCGGTGATCGCGCCGTACGCGGACAGCCGCGAGGCAGTGCGCAAGCGCCACCAGGAGGGCGGGGCGGCGTACATCGAGGTGCACGTGGCCACTCCGGTCGAGGTGTGCTCCGTACGTGATGTGAAGGGTCTGTACGCCAAGCAGGCGGCCGGCGAGCTGACGGGGCTGACGGGTGTGGACGACCCGTACGAGGAGCCCGAGTCTCCCGACCTGCGCATCGAGTCGCAGGACCAGACCGTCCAGGAGTCCGCGGCCGCGGTCCACGCGCTGCTCACCGAAAGGGGACTGGCATGACGACGACCGTCGCTGCTGTCGAGGAGGGTACGGCGGCCCCGTACACCCTCTCGCACCTGGACGCGCTGGAGTCCGAGGCGGTGCACATCTTCCGCGAGGTGGCGGGCGAGTTCGAGCGGCCGGTGATCCTGTTCTCCGGCGGCAAGGACTCCATCGTCATGCTGCACCTGGCGCTGAAGGCCTTCGCGCCGGCCGCGGTTCCCTTCTCGCTGCTGCACGTGGACACCGGGCACAACTTCCCCGAGGTCCTGGAGTACCGCGACCGGACGGTGGCGAAGCACGGGCTGCGGCTGCATGTCGCGTCGGTGCAGGACTACATCGACCGCGGTGTGCTCAAGGAGCGCCCGGACGGGACCCGCAACCCGCTGCAGACGCTGCCGCTGACGGAGAAGATCCAGGCGGAGAGGTTCGACGCGGTCTTCGGCGGCGGACGCCGCGACGAGGAGAAGGCCCGGGCCAAGGAGCGGGTGTTCTCCCTGCGGGACGAGTTCTCGCAGTGGGACCCGCGCCGCCAGCGCCCCGAGCTGTGGAACCTGTACAACGGCCGACACGCACCCGGCGAGCACGTCCGCGTCTTCCCGCTGTCCAACTGGACCGAGCTGGACGTGTGGCAGTACATCGCCCGTGAGGGCATCGAGCTGCCGGACATCTACTTCGCGCACGAGCGCGAGGTGTTCGCCCGCAGCGGCATGTGGCTGACCGCGGGCGAGTGGGGCGGGCCCAAGGACGGCGAGACCGTCGAGAAGCGGCTCGTCCGGTACCGGACCGTCGGTGACATGTCCTGCACGGGTGCCGTCGACTCGGACGCCGTGACGCTGGAGCAGGTCATCACGGAGATCGCCGCCTCCCGGCTCACCGAGCGCGGCGCCACCCGCGCCGACGACAAGATGTCCGAGGCCGCGATGGAAGACCGTAAGCGCGAGGGGTACTTCTAAGCATGAGCACCACCACGGAACTCACCGAGACCACCCTTCTGCGGTTCGCGACCGCCGGTTCGGTCGACGACGGCAAGTCCACGCTCGTCGGCCGGCTGCTGCACGACTCCAAGTCGGTCCTGGTCGACCAGCTGGAGGCCGTCGAACGCGCCTCCGCGAGCCGCGGCCAGGACGCCCCGGACCTCGCGCTGCTGACGGACGGTCTGCGCGCCGAGCGCGAGCAGGGCATCACGATCGACGTGGCGTACCGCTACTTCGCCACGCCCCAGCGGCGGTTCATCCTCGCCGACACCCCCGGCCATGTGCAGTACACCCGCAACATGGTGACGGGTGCCTCCACCGCCGAGCTGACCGTGATCCTGGTCGACGCCCGCAACGGCGTCGTCGAGCAGACCCGGCGGCACGCCGCGATCGCGGCCCTGCTCCGCGTCCCGCACGTGGTGCTGGCGGTCAACAAGATGGACCTGGTCGAGTACCAGGAGTCGGTCTTCGCAGCGATCGCCGAGGAGTTCACGGCGTACGCGCTCGAGCTGGGCGTCCCGGAGATCACCGCGATCCCGATCTCGGCGCTCGCCGGTGACAACGTGGTGGAGCCGTCCGCGAACATGGACTGGTACGGCGGCCCGACCTTCCTGGAGCACCTGGAGACGGTCCCGGTCACCCACGACCTGAGCCACTGCCACGCGCGCCTTCCCGTGCAGTACGTGATCCGCCCGCAGACCGCCGACCACCCGGACTACCGGGGTTACGCGGGCCAGATCGCGGCCGGGTCCTTCCACGTCGGCGAGGCCGTCACGGTGCTCCCCTCGGGCCGTGCCTCCCGCATCTCCGGCATCGACCTGCTCGGCGAGCCGGTCGACGTCGCCTGGACCACCCAGTCGGTGACGATCCTCCTGGAGGACGACATCGACATCTCGCGCGGCGACCTGATCGTGCCCAGCAAGGACGCCCCGGCGACCACGCAGGACATCGAGGCGACCGTCTGCCACGTGGCGGACCAGGCGCTGACCATCAACCACCGGGTGCTGCTCAAGCACGGCACCCGCACGGTCAAGGCCATCGTCAAGGACATCCCGTCCCGGCTCACGCTCGACGACCTGTCCCTGCACCCGCACCCGGGACAGCTCGTCGCCAACGACATCGGCCGCGTGAAGATCCGCACGGCGGAACCGCTGCCGGTGGACTCCTACGCCGACTCGCGCCGCACCGGCTCCTTCATCCTCATCGACCCGAACGACGGCACCACGCTCACCGCGGGCATGGTCGGCGAGTCGTTCGCGTCCCCGGAGCCGGTCAAGGACGAGGCCGAGGACGACGGGTGGGACTTCTGACATGAGCTCCACCGATTACTTCTCCACGTTCGCGAAGGAGGGCGGCCGCGTCGGCAGCGGCGCTCTGGGCAGCGGGCAGGGCGGAGTGGCGCGATGTGTGCGTTGACGTACGCGCACTGCCTGCGCGCCCCGTCCCCCCACCCGACGTCCCGGAAGCGACGAAGACCTGCCGACCTCCCGGCCACGACCTGAAAGACCGTGACCGCCGGGCCTCCGAGAGGAACACCTCCCGTGCCTGTCAACCGCTCAACGTTCCTTCGCCGCGGCATCGCCGTAGTGACCGCACTTCCGCTCCTCACACTCGCCGCTTGCAGCTACGGGTCCAAGTCCACGAGCGACAACGCCAAGGAGAAGGTCGCCGCGGGGTCGTCGAAGATCGACGGTCTCGGCTCCGTCAAGATCGGCTACTTCGGCAACCTGACCCACGGCACCGCGCTCGTCGCCCGTCAGCAGGGCCTCTTCCAGAAGGAACTGGGCGCCACCAAGGCGGACTACCAGATCTTCAACGCCGGCCCCTCGGAGATCGAGGCCCTCAACTCGGGCTCCATCGACATCGGTTGGATCGGCCCGTCCCCGGCGATCAACGGTTACGTCAAGTCCAACGGCAAGGGCCTGAAGATCATCGGCGGTTCGGCCTCCGGCGGCGTGAAGCTCGTCGTGAACCCGAAGAAGATCAAGTCCCTGAAGGACGTCAAGGGCAAGAAGATCGCGACCCCGCAGCTCGGCAACACCCAGGACGTGGCGTTCCTCAACTGGGTCGCCGACCAGGGCTGGAAGGTCGACGCGAACACCGGCAAGGGCGATGTGTCGGTGGTCCGCACCGACAACAAGATCACCCCGGATGCATACGCGTCCGGCGCCATCGACGGTGCCTGGGTGCCGGAGCCGACCGCGTCCAAGCTGGTCGCAGAGGGCGGCAAGGTGCTGCTCGACGAGGCCTCGCTGTGGCCCGACAAGAAGTTCGTGATCACGAACATCGTCGTGCGACAGGCATTCCTCAAGGAGCACCCGAAGGCCGTCGAGGCCGTGCTGAAGGCATCGGTCGAGGCCAACAAGTGGATCAACGCCAACCCTGACAAGGCGAAGGCGGTGGCGAACCAGCGGCTGGAGGCCGACTCCGGCAAGGCGCTCAAGGCGAAGGTTTTGGACCCGGCCTGGAAGTCGATCCAGTTCACCAACGACCCGCTGGCCTCCACCCTCAACACCGAGGCGGAGCACGCCGTCAAGGCCGGTCTGCTGGAGAACCCCAGCCTGAAGGGCATCTACGACCTCACGATCCTCAACAAGGTCCTCAAGGCCGAGGGCGAGAGCACGGTGGACGACGCCGGTCTCGGCGCCAGCTGATACCCGCCCGATGAGTTCCCAGGAGGTGACGACCATGGCAACGACCACGACGCTCGCCAAGGCCGAGGAGTCGGTGGAGTACGCCGCTCGCCTTGAGCATGTCTCGAAGTCCTTCGCAGGACCGGGCGGGCAGCAGCTCGTCCTGGACGACATCAGCATCGATGTCGCACCAGGTGAGTTCGTCACCCTCCTGGGGGCCTCGGGCTGCGGCAAGTCCACCCTGCTGAACCTGGTGGCGGGCCTGGACCGGCCGACCGTCGGCTCCATCGCGACGGACGGCCGCCCGGCTTTGATGTTCCAGGAGCACGCCCTCTTCCCGTGGCTGACCGCGGGCAAGAACATCGAACTCGCCCTCAAACTCAGGGGAGTTCAGAAGAACGAGCGGCGCGAGAAGGCCGAGGAGCTGCTCGAACTCGTACGGCTGAAGGGCGCGCACGGCAAGCGCGTGCACGAGCTGTCGGGCGGTATGCGCCAGCGCGTGGCGCTGGCCCGCGCGCTCGCCCAGGAGAGCAACCTGCTGCTGATGGACGAGCCGTTCGCGGCCCTCGACGCCATCACGCGGGATGTGCTGCACGACGAGCTGACCCGCATCTGGGCGGAGACCGGCGTGTCCGTCCTCTTCGTCACGCACAACGTGCGTGAGGCAGTACGGCTCGCGCAGCGGGTCATCCTGCTGTCGTCCCGGCCGGGCCGGATCGCGCGCGAGTGGACGGTCGGAATTCCGCAGCCGCGGCGCATCGAGGACGCGCCCGTGGCCGAACTGTCCCTTGAGATCACCGATGTACTGCGTGGGGAGATCCGCCGTCATGGCCAGCACTGATACGACGCCGGCCCAGGACGCCGGAAGCGTCGAGGCGGGCCTCGACGCGCTGGAGACCAGGGCCACCGGCCGTACGCCCTTCAGCCAGACCTTCAAGAACAAGATCCTGCCGCCCATCATCGCCATCGCCGTGGTGCTGGTGGCCTGGACCCTGCTCTACCCGGTCGTCGACAACCCGTCGAAGCTGCCCTCTCCCGGCGATGTGTGGGCCGAGGTCGAGGACCAGTGGCTCAAGGGGACCCTGCTCGACTACATATGGGGCAGTGTCTCCCGCGGTCTGCTGGGCTTCCTGCTCGCACTGGTCATCGGTACGCCGTTGGGCCTGGTGGTGGCGCGGGTGAGGTTCGTTCGCGCGGCGATCGGCCCGATCCTCTCCGGCCTGCAGTCGCTGCCCTCGGTGGCCTGGGTCGCGCCGGCGGTGATCTGGCTGGGCCTGAACAACTCCGTGATGTTCACGGTGATCCTGCTGGGCGCCGTCCCCTCGATCGCCAACGGCCTGGTGTCGGGCGTCGACCAGGTGCCCCCGCTGTTCCTGCGCGCGGGCCGCACCCTCGGGGCGACGGGCCTGCGTGGCACGTGGCACATCGTGATGCCGGCGGCGCTGCCCGGCTATGTGGCCGGCCTGAAGCAGGGCTGGGCGTTCTCCTGGCGCTCGCTGATGGCCGCCGAGATCATCGCCCAGTCCCCGGACATGGGCATGGGTCTGGGCCAGCTGCTGGAGGTGGGCCGCACCAACAGCAGCATGGCGACGGTCTTCCTCGCCATCCTGCTCATCCTGTTCGTCGGCATAGCCATCGACCTGCTGATCTTCAGCCCGCTGGAGCGGTGGGTGCTGCGCAGCCGCGGTCTGCTGGTGAAGAGCTGAGTCCCATGCACCCTTCGAAGCCCGTCCTCCTCGTCATCGCCCACGGCAGCCGCGACCCGCGGCACGCCGCGACGGTGCACACGCTCGTACGCCGGGTGCGCTCGCTGCGCCCGGACGTACGGGTGGAGACGGGCTTCCTGGACTTCAACGTCCCCTCGGTGCACGGGGTGCTGGAGTCCCTGGCGGCGGAGGGCGTTCGTGACGTCGTAGCCCTCCCCCTGCTCCTGACACGCGCGTTCCACGCCAAGGCGGACATCCCGGCGGTCCTGCGAGACGCGCCGCCGCAGCTGCGGATCCGGCAGGCGGACGTCCTCGGCCCGTCGCCGCTGTTGCTGTCCGCACTGGAACGCCGTCTGTACGAGGCAGGGCTGAGCCCCGCCGACAAGTCCTCGACCGGGGTCGTGCTGGCCTCGGCGGGGTCCACCGACCCGGAGGCGATCGCGGTGATCGCAGAAATCGCGCGGGAGTGGCGGCACACCGGTTGGTGCGCCGTGCGGCCCGCGTTCGCCTCCGCATCCCTGCCGCGCACCGAGGACGCCGTCCGCGAACTCCGGGCGCTGGGCTGCAAGCAGGTGGCCGTGGCGCCGTACGTCCTGGCACCCGGTTTCCTGCCGGACCGCATCGCACGGGGCGCGGCACAGGCGGATGTCCTCGCCGACGTGCTGGGAGCGGCGCCGGAAGTCGCACGGGTGCTTCTGCACAGGTACGACGAGGCGTCCGCTCGTGCGCTGCTGCCGGTGCCGGCGAGCGCCTGAGGGACGACGGGGGCTAGTCGAAGGACAACCCGCCCGTTCGGGTGCGCTTCAGCTCGAAGAAGTCGGGGTCCGTCGCCAACACCCGGAAGCTGTCGAAGAGTTCGGCCGCTCGCGCGCCGCGCGGAATGGCCCGCAGTACGGGCCCGAACCACACCGTTCCGTCGACATGGATGGTGGGCGTGCCCACATAGCCGCCCGATTCCGACTCGGTGCCCGCCTCGTGGCTGCGGCGTACGGCCTCGTCGTACGACGGGTCGTGCGCGGCGGACGCGAGATCCGCGGGGAGGCCGAGTTCGGCGAGGGAATCGGTGATCACCGCGTCGAAGTCGTCCGTCTTGCATTCGTGGATACGGGTGCCGAAAGCCGTGTACATGTCACGCAGGACCTTCTCGCCGTGCCGCTCGGCTGCGGCCACTGCGACCCGTACCGGACCGATCGACTTGTCGACCAACTCCCGGTACCAGTCGGGGAGTTCATTGCCGAGGTTGTGCAGGTAGAGGCTCATCGCGTGGAAGCGGAGGTCGAGCGGGCGCTCGCGCTCGACCTCCAGGAGCCAGCGGGAGGTGATCCAGGCGAAGGGGCAGGCGGGGTCGAACCAGAAGTCGACTCGGGTGGGAGGGGCGGCGGGCGAGGTGTTCGTCATGAAGCCGACGCTAGTGGTCAGGTGGTGCAGTGTCCCGGCCCAATCCCAGGCTTGTTCACTGGCCCAATTCCGGGTCCCGTCCACTGGCGGCGAGCGCCCGGTCGAACACGGGCGCGTCGTCCGGCACCGTCACCGGGTCGGCGAAGCCGTCGTACTGCCGGTAGAGCTCGCCGTGCTTCTCGACCACCCCGAGGACGAAGCGGGCCGCGTCGTCCGAGACGTGGAACTTCTGGCCGGTGGCGGTGGCGACGTCCCAGCCGTGCACCGCCATCTCCTTGATGACCATCGAGGCGATCTCAGCGGCAGGCATCTTCGCCATGCCGAGGTCGACCTCGCCCTCCCACACCGCGGGGTCGGCCCAGGCCGCGACGGCGCGGTCCAGCTGGGCGGCGTAGGCGGCGGGCCAGTCGGGGTCGGCGGTGAAGTCGCGGCCGGTCAGCTCCTCGGGGAGCTGCTTGCGCAGGGCGCGGTGCTCCAGGCCGTGGGAGGTGTAGAGGACCCAGTGGTTGACCAGGGCACGGACGTCCCAGTCGTCGCAGTGGGTGGAATTGCCGAGCCGGTCCGCCGGGACGCCGCGCGCAACGCGCGCCGCCTCGGCGGCACACTCGGTCATGAACGTGTGCAGGTGCTTCGGGTCGTCGTCGTACGTCATGCACCACACGTTAGGAAGGGGCCGCTCAGGCTTCTTGAACAAACGCGACAGCCTCGTCGGCGAGGCGGACGAGGTCGCCGATCGGCATCGATCCGGGGGCCCGGTGCTCGTGCGCGAAGGTGTTCGCGAGCTGCTGGAGGAGGTCGTTGAGCGGGGTGGGTACGCCGTGCAGGCGGCCGAGGAGTGCGATCTCGCCGTTGAGGTAGTCGGCCTCGATGGTGCCGGTGCCGCGGGCTAGGGACTGCCAGGTGGAGCCGCCGCCACGTGGGGCGCCCTCCAGCGGGACCAGGTCCACCTTGTGGCCGCGCACCGCCTGCTGCTCCTCGACACTCGCGTACGCAATCCCGGCGGCGTCGAGCACGGCCTCGCCCTCGGCGCGCACGCGCGTCCGCAGCGCCGTCGCGGCCTCGGTGCCGTCGGCCGGCCCGCTCACCGCCATGACGGTGTTGTTGAGGTTGGTCAGCAGCTTGGCGTACTGCCAGCGCGCCACGTCCGGCACGACCGGTGCCTCGAAGAACCCCGTCTTCTCCAGGTCGGCGGCGACCAGCCGGGCTGTCTCGTCGGTGCCGTGCGGATGGCGGCCGAGGTGCAGGATGCCGGTGAGGGGAGCACAGGCCGCGAAGACGTGTCCCGGTTCGACGAAGGTCGCGGGCAGCCAGACGCAGACGCCGTACACCCGCCGGAAGACCCGCAGGGCGAGACGCTGGCCCTCCACCCCGTTCTGCGCACAGAACAACGGCAGCCGCTCGGCCGCCGTGCCGCCGCCTGCGACCGGTGCCGGACCCCAGGCATGCAGCGCGGTCACGGTGTCCTGGGTCTTCACGGCGAGGACGAGCACGTCGTCGGCCCTCAACTCGCCCAGTTCGCCCGGCCCTTCGACGGCCGGCAGCCGGTAGGTGTACGCGCCGTCCGGCACCTTCAGCCGCAGCCCGCCGTCCCGCAGCGCCGCGTGGTGCGCGCCCCGCGCGACCAGAACCACCTCGTGCCCCGCCTGCGCGAGACGCCCGCCGATCGAACCGCCGACAGCCCCTGCTCCGATAATGATGTAGCGCATGGGACGAGCCTCGCACAGTCGTGTGTACCAGCCATGAAGGGCCAGGGCGCGCGGTCACTCCGCGGTGAGCTCCACCAGTTTCATGACGGTGTTCCAGTTGCGGCTCGTGGCGATCAGGCCTTTGTTGATGCGGGGTTTGGCGAGGTGGACGGCGAGCTGGGAGCGGCCGAGGCCGTCCGGCGCGTACAGGTACAGCGCGCGGTCGCCGAGCCGGAACTCCTCCGGGAGGTACGCCTCACGGTCGATCTCCGCGAACCGTTCGGCGTCGACCGGCGCGGAGAAGTAGGTGACGTGGAGCTGTTTGGCCTCCAGTTCGGCCGCCGGGAACGGGCAGGCCTCGGCGACCGCCTTGAGGTAGGCGTGGTCGCGCACGATCACATCCACGGCGAAGCCGAAGTGCTTCTGGATCGCCTGCGCGAGTTCGGCGGCCAACGACTCCTCGTCACCGTGATCGCTGGCGAACACGGCCTGGCCGCTCTGCAGATGGGTGCGTACGCCGTCGTAGCCGAGGCCGTCCATCAGCTGCCGGAGTTCGGCCATCGGGAGCTTCTTCTTGCCGCCCACGTTGATCCCGCGCAGCAGCGCCGCATACGTCGTCGTCATGGCGCACACCATAAAGCGGCCGTCGTGCCCCGTGGGGGTGGGCACGACGGCCGCCGCGTCCGCGCGGGGCGGACTGCCCGAAACTCTGTCCGAACCCGGGGTCCGGATCAACCGATACACGCACCTGTGACTTGTTCAACAAGGTTTCGCAATAACCAGCAATGACAAAGAGGAGCGATGCCGACGGACCGGACACGGTCCTTGTCCCCGATCTTCATCCCTGATCTTCATCCCCGAGAACTCCCGATAGATGTAAGGGGCCGACGTCCTCCCCAGCGATGAGACAGCGGCGTACGAGGGGAGGACCCGCTCCCGCCGCACTTCACCGGGCAGCACGACGAGACGCTCTTATCCGGCGCATACCTTCGAAGCGAAAGGTGGCGGCAGGGGGCCGCGACCGTATACGAGGGGGCAAGCCCGTCATGGGGAACGGAGATTCACGGGTGCGGGGCATCGCCGCCCGGGCCGGCGGCTGGAGCGCCCGGCACCGATGGGCTGCCGTCGGCATCTGGGTGCTGTTCGTCGTCCTGGCGATGGGGCTCGGTTCGGCTGCCGGCCGGGTCGACGTCAAGGAGAGCGACCAGCTCAAGGGCGAGACACACACCGCCGCCAAGATCATCGAAGATGCGGGGATCAAGGAGCCGGCGAGCGAGACGGTCCTGATCCAGGCGAAGGGCGGCCGGCTCAAGGCCACCGACGCCGAGTTCAAGTCCGCCGTCGACGCAGTCGTGAAGGCCGTCGACGGGACCGGCAAGGTCACGGACGTGAAGTCGCCGTACGTCACGAACACGATCTCCAAGGACGGGCGCAGCGCGCTGGTGCAGTTCGACATGCGCGGCGACTCCGAGACCGCGTACGAGCGCGTGGAGCCGGTGCTGAAGGCCGTCGCGGGGGCGCAGAAGGAGCACGGGACGCTGCGGATCGAGGAGATCGGCAGCGCCAGCATGAACAAGACGTTCAAGGACGCGTTCGGCGACGACTTCAAGAAGGCCGAGCTCTCCGCGGTGCCGGTGGCTCTCGGCATTCTGCTCATCGCCTTCGGTGCGCTGGTGGCCGCGCTGCTGCCGGTGGCGCTGGCGATCACCGCGATCATGGCGACGATGGGTCTGATGGGTGTCGTCAGCCATGTGATGCCGATGAGCGACACCGCCAACTCCGTAATGCTGCTGGTCGGTCTGGCGGTCGGCGTCGACTACTGCCTGTTCTATCTGCGCCGTGAGCGCGAGGAGCGCGCGGCCGGGAGGGACGCGCAGACCGCTCTGCAGATCGCCGCCGCCACCAGCGGCCGGGCGATCGTCGTCTCCGGCATCACCGTGTGCGTGGCGATGGCGGGCATGCTGTTCACCGGGCTCGTCACGTTCCAGGGGATGGGTCTGGCCTCGCTGATCGTCGTGGCGGTCGCCATGGTCGGGTCGGTGACGGTGCTGCCCGCGCTGCTCTCGCTGCTGGGCGAGCGGGTCGAGAAGGGGCGGATTCCCTTCCTGCGCAAGGCGATGGAGCGTCGGGCCGCCCGCACGGGCGGGGAGAGCCGGTTCTGGACCGCGGTCCTGCGCGGTGTGCTCGCCAAGCCGCTGGTCTCCGTGCTCGTCGCGGCCGGTGCACTGCTGGCCATCGCGGCTCCGGCACTCGGCATGAAGACCCAGAACCTCACGCTGGACCAGGAGTTCGGCGACTCGCTGCCGATCGTGCAGACGTACAACCGGGTCAACGACGCCTTCCCGGGCGGCTCCGACCCGGCCGAGGTCGTCGTCAAGGCGAAGGACATCAACGCGCCCGAGGTGAAGTCCGCGCTCGCCGACTTCAAGGCGCGGGCGATCAGTTCGGGTGCCTCGCGCGGCCCGGTCGAGATCAAGCTGCACGATGCACAGAACATCGCCTACGTCTACGTCCCGCTGGTCGGCGGCTCCGACCTGGACAAGGCGGGCGCCAGCCTGGAGAAGCTGCGCGACGAGGTGCGGCCGGCCACGCTCGGCAAGGTCGACGGCGTCCAGGCGCCGATCACCGGACAGGTCGCCGGCTCGCAGGACTTCAACGACCAGCTCGGCGGCGCCGTGCTCCCGGTGTTCGCGTTCGTCGTGGTCTTCGCCTTCCTGCTGATGCTCCTGTCGTTCCGCTCGCTGACGGTCGCGATCACGTCGATCCTGCTCAACCTGCTGTCGGTGGGCGCGGCCTACGGCATCCTCGTCGCCGTATTCCAGCACGGCTGGGGTGCCTCGCTGGTGGGCGCGGAGGGTGTCGGCGCGATCATCACCTGGCTGCCGCTGTTCCTGTTCGTGATCCTGTTCGGGCTGAGCATGGACTACCACGTGTTCGTGGTCTCCCGGATCCGCGAGGCCCGGCTGCGCGGCCGTACGACCAGGGACGCGATCCAGCACGGTGTGGTCACCACGGCCGGTGTCGTCACCAGCGCCGCGGTCATCATGGTCGCCGTGTTCGCGATCTTCGGCACGCTGTCCATGCAGTCCATGAAGCAGATGGGCGTCGGCCTCGCGGCCGCGGTGCTCATCGACGCGACGATCATCCGGGGTGTGCTGCTCCCGGCGGTGATGGCGCTGCTGGGCGAGCGCAACTGGTATCTGCCGAGGTGGCTGCACCGGCTGCCGGACCTGACGCACGACGAGTCGGCGGAGGTCATCACGCACTCGGTGCGGCGCGACGAGGGTGAGCGACTGGGCGTCTGACCCCTACCGACCGAGGGCCCGCCGGCCACAGGGGAGCCGGCGGGCCCTCGCTCATGCCCGCTGCGCGTTCAGCTCGGCCTCGATCAGATCGGCCGCCCGCCGGGTGCCGCCCTCCTTCGCCATGTCGGCCTGGATCTCCTTCAGCCTGCGGGCGACCTCGGGATCGTCGACCAGAGCGAGGGCGGTCCTGCGCAGGGTGTCTGCGGTGGCCTCCACCGTGGGGACGTGTCGGGCGACGCCGAGGGCCTGCAGCATGTCCGCGTTGCCGAACTGGTCGACGGCCTGCGGTACGGCGATCATCGGTGTGGCGGTGGCCAGACCCTCCTGGCTGCCGCCCGCCCCGGCGTGGGTGACGAACAGGTCGGCCTGCCGAAGTACCGCCAACTGCGGCACCCAGGAACGCACTTCCACGTTCGCCGGTACGTCCCCGAGCGCCTCGGGGTCCACGCGCCTGCCGATCTGCAGGACGAGGTGCCAGTCGGGCAGGCCGCCGAACGCCTCGACACACTCCCGGTAGAAGCCGGGCCGGTCGGTGAAGGTCGAGCCCAACGACACCAGCGCCACCTTCTCGGCTCCGGCCGGCCGCTGCCAGTCGCCCTCCGCGGTGCGGTCGCCCTGGCAGGCGCCGACGAAGGTGTACCGGGTCTCGTCGACCCGGTCGGCGTTGGGCTGAAGCGCCTTGGGGATCAGGACGAGCGAGCGGTCGGGGTGGCCCGCGAAGTGGTCCGGGTGCTGTGTGATCCCGTTCTCCTCCAGCCAGGCCCGGAAGCGCGCGTAGTACGCCCGCCCCCGCTCGGTCCGCTTCGGCTCCGCCCACATCGGCTCGGCGACTTCCTTCTCGTACCCCTCCCAGGCGACGAGGTTCGGCGAGAGCGAGATCGCGGGGACGCCCCAGCGGTGGGCGAGGACGCGGGCCGGATACGCCGTGATGTCGTGCAGCACGAGGTCCGGTACGTCCCCGTCGTACGCCTCGGCCAGCTGCGGCAGCGCCTGGATCGCGTCTTCGAGGAACAGCTCGACGTGGTCCAGCAGTTCGCTCCCCCACGCCGCCGGGTCCGCGTCGGGCCCGGGCAGCGTGGAGTGCCACAGCTTCGGCTCGGCGCCGGTCTCGGCGACCTTCTCCGCGAACGCGGGCGGGATCGCATACGTGACTCGGTGTCCGCGGGCGACGAGCTCGCGGATCACCTCGAGGCTGGGGTTCACATGACCGTGGGCGGCGACGGAGAACATGGCGATGTGGGCGGGACGGGGTGTGCGGGTGGGAGTCGGGGTAGGCATGTCGCCGAAGGTAGACGAGACGATACGTCTCGTCCAATCATTTTGAAGGTCACCCGGCCAGCACCTCGTGCAGCCTCAGCCACCGCCCCGGTGCCACTTCCCCGACCAGCACCCGGGGATCCAGATCCGCCGCCCGGAAGGCGGCGTCCACCCGGCGCCTCGGATGTGCACGTCGCAACGAGGCGTGCAGCGAGCCGCCGATCCCCGAGAAACCCAGCTCGACGAGGCACCGCCAGCTGTCGTACGCGGCGGGTTCGAGCAGCGGGGTGCGGCGCCGTTCGATGCGTACGATCCCTGCGTCGACGCGGGGTACGGGCCTGAACCGTGTCCGGGCGACCCGGCCGACCAGCCGCCACTCGTGGCGGGGCCAGCTGCGGACGGTGAGCAAGGTCCAACTCCCGTAGTCGCCGGTGCGTTTGCGGGCGTACTCGAGCTGGGTGAGCAGGGTGGCATCGGTGAGAGCATGGGCCCGCAGGCACCATTCGACGATGGCGGCGGTGCGGGAGAAGGGCACGTTTCCGGCGACGGAGAACGGGGTGCGCGGGGGCCGCGCGGCGAGGAAGTCCCCGCCGATCACCCGCACATGGGCGGTGCCGGAGAACCGGGTACGCAGGACGGGGAGGAGCCGTCGGTCGATCTCGTACGCGCGCAGCTCACGGCAGCGCGGGGCCAGCCGTTCGGTCAACGCGCCTTTTCCTGCACCGACTTCGAGCAGCAGGGGTGCAGGTGCCTGCCGCCCGTGCGGGACGGCGAGCCGGGCGATGTGTTCGGCGGTGGCGCGGTCGGCGAGAAAGTTCTGCGAGAGCGCGCGGGAAACGGGGGTGGGGCGGGCCATGGCCTGCGGTCCTTGTCTTCCGTGAAGGGGGAGAGGGCAGCCGAAGGCCCTGACCGGAAGGCAAGAAAGGAAGAGAAAGAACGGGGGCGGATCGCACCGCGTGTGATCAGCGGGTGGGGCTCCCCGGGCCGGTCAGGGCTCCGAGGCCACGACGCATCCGGATGGAGTACGTGCAGCCCCGGCCGAGACCGGAGTTGATGATCGCGTTGTTCGCTGCCACGAACGGCACGCTAGGCGGACGGCCGTACGCCGGGCAACGGGTTTTCCGTGGCGGCCGCCCCGGCGGCTGTCAGCGCTGGTAGCGGGCGAGCACCAGGTTGCCGTCCTGCTCCAGCCGTCTGCGCAGTTCGTCGAGGCCGATCGCCCCGCTGTAGTACTCCTGGAACGCGGGCGTCGCCACCTTGTCCTTCCACTCGGGGTAGCCGCGGACGGACTGGGCGGGCGCCGGGCGGAGGTGGGCGGCCAGGGCGGTGCCGGTCGCCCAGCCGTTCTTGGCCGCGTGCAGGGCGGGGTCCTCGAGCGCCTGGGTGCCCGTCGGCAGCATCCAGTCCCCCAGCGCCAGCCGCACCATGTTCTTCGGCCGGAGCAGGTAGTCGACGAACTCGGCGGCCTCCTTCTTGTGCGGGCTGTCGTCGGCGATGGACAGGGTCTGCGGGCTGACGCCCTGGGTGAGTCCGTCGGTGCCGGCCGGGGCGGGCAGCACCTGCCAGTCGAAGCCCTTCGGCGCCTGCTGGACGATCTGCTGGCGGTAGGAGAAGCCGAGCGGCACCATCGCGTACTTGCCGCCGAAGAAGCCGGGCAGGGTGTCCGAGCCGCCGCTGCCCAGGGTGGTGGGCGAGGCGCTGCGGTCGGTGTTCGCCTGGTCGTGGATCGTCCGCGGCACCACCTGGTCGGCCGCCTCGAAGCGGACCGTGACCTTGCCGTCCGTACCCCGGTGGAAGAGCTGGCCGCCCGTCGACAGGGACAGGTTCAGAGTGGCTGAGACGGGCTCCTTGAGCGGCCAGGCGACACCGTATTTCCCGTCGCCGCTCAGCCTCTTCGTCACATTCCGGAACTCCGCCCAGCTCCATGGCCGTTCGGGCGTCGGTATCCGTACCCCCGACTTCTTCAGCCAGGTCGCGTTGGCGATGAGGACACGCGGCTCCTGGAGGAAGGGCACGCCGTAGATGCCGTCGCCGAAGGTCGCCGCCTGCCAGCTCCGCTGTGGGATGTCCGACTTGAGCCGCTGGGGCAGCAGGTCGGTCAGATCGGCGAGGTAGCCGCCGTAGGCGAAGTCCGCGAGGTCGTCCGAGGCGTCGTGGATGATGTCGGGTGCCTCGCCACCCTCGAAGGAGGTGAGGAGCTGGTCATGGACGCTGTCCCAACTCCCCTGCACATACTCGACCTTGATGTCCGAATGACTCGCGTTCCACTCCTTCACCAGCTCCTTGTTGGCCTCGACGGACTCCTGCTGCCAGGCCAGGGACTGGAAGCGGAGGGTGATCCGTCCGTTCGCCGGGCCTCCGCTGCCGCCGCTGCTGCAACCGGCCAGCAGCAGCGTGAGGACGAGGGCCAGAACACCTCCTGCGCGTCCCCTGAATCCGGTTCGGCTGCGCATCAGTTCTTCACCGCCCCGGTGAGCATGCCGCCCGTGATCCGCCGCTGGATGACCGCGAAGACGACCAGTGAGGGAAGGGTGGCGAGGAACGCGGCAGCGGCCAGCGGGCCTAGATCCGCGACGCCTTCTGCTCCGATGAAGTGGCTGAGCACGACCGGCAGGGTCTGTCTGTCCGGCGTTTTCAGCAGGACCAGCGCGAAGAAGAACTCGTTCCACGCGGTGACGAACGCGAACAGCCCCGTCGCCGCGATCCCGGGCGCGAGCAGCGGCGCCACCACCGACACCAGCGTCCGCACCCGCCCCGCCCCGTCGACCGCGGCCGCCTCCTCGACCTCGGCCGGCACCGCCCTGACATACCCGGCCAGCATCCACAGCGCGAACGGCAGCGCCCAGACCACGTACACCAGCGTCAGCCCCGCCGGCGAGTTGATCAGGCGCAGGTTCTTCAGCACGAGGAACAGCGGGATGATCACCAGGACCAGCGGAAACGCCTGGCTGACGACCACCCAGCCGGTGGCGGCCCGGGTCAGCGGAGTGCGGTGCCGGGCCATGACGTATGCCAGCGGGGTCGCGATCAGTACGGCGATCAGCGCCGCCCCGGCCGCCGCGAGCAGGGAGTTGAGCGCGGCGTGCAGCAGTGGCTGCTCGTCGAAGGCCTGGCGAAAGTTGTCCAGGGTGGGGTGCCGGGGGATCCAGGTGGGGTGCAGGCTCCCCAGCTCGCGCGGCGACTTGAAGGCGGTGGAGACCAGCCAGAGGAAGGGGAACGTGAGGAAGACGAGATAGGCGAGCAGGGCGGCGTACTGGCCGACGCGGGTGCCGGTCCTGGTCCTCATGTGTCGTCCCCTCCCCTGAGCCGGCCGGCCAGGAAGACGGCGAGGAGCACCGAGATCAAGGCGACCATGACGCATCCCATCGCCGCCGCGTACCCGAACTGCCCGTAGCGGAAGGCCTCTTCGTAGGCGAACAGCATGGGCAGCCGGGTGCGGCCGCCGGGCCCGCCGCCCGTCAGCACGTAGACCAGGGCGAAGGAGTTGAAGTTCCAGATCAGGTTGAGCGCGGTGATGGCGAGGGCGACCGGTCTGAGGGCGGGCCAGGTGACCGTGCGGAAGCGCCGCCAGGCACCCGCCCCGTCGACCGCCGCCGCCTCGTGCAGTTCCCGCGGGGTGTTCTGCAGCCCGGCCAGCAGCGCCACCGTGGTCTGCGGCATGCCCGCCCAGATGCCGACGACGATCACCGCGGGCAGGGCGGACCCGAGGCTGCTGAGCCAGTCCCGCCCGCCGCCGAGGCCGAGGTCGTGCAGGGTCTCGTTGAGGACGCCCGCGTCCGGGTTGTAGACCAGCCGCCACATGATGCCGACCACGACCTCGGGCATGGCCCACGGGACGATCGCGAGGGCCCGGGCGAGCCAGCGCAGCCGCAGGTCCTGGTTGAGCAGCAGGGCGAGGCCGAGCGCGAGCAGGAACTGCGGCACGGTCACACCGACCGCCCACACCAGCCCGATCCGGAACGACTCCCAGAACAGCGTGTCGTGCAGCAGGTCCTGGAAATTGAGACCCCCGATCCACTGGGTGGACCGGGTGCGGCCCGACTGGGCGTCGGTGAAGGCCAGCAGGATCCCGTAGAGCAGTGGTCCGACGCTCAGCACGAGGATCGGGAGCAGCGCGGGCAGCACCAGGAACCAGGCCCCGCGGTCGGGGAGCCGTCGGTCCCCGGCGGTGCGTGGCACGCCCTGCGCCGACCGCCTCGTCGCGGTCACCAATGTCACGTGATCGGCTCCTTTGCGCGGCTCGTGACGTTCGGACCCGGTGGGCCTTGGTCATGGTCGTGAAGGGGGTATGCACCGTCAAGGCAGTAGGCACACTGTCCGACCTGTGCGAATGCGAGACTGGGCCGGTGGGTGGCGCGATCTCGACGCCGTTCACCGATGCATACGCGGACGTGGGAGGAAGGCGATGGACGAGTCACGGGCGCGGGACGTACTGGCCGCGGCGCGGGTACTGCCCGGCCCGGCGCGGGACGCGCGGCTCCTCGCCCTGGGCGAGAACGCGGTGTTCGCCTCCGGCGACCTGGTCGTCAAGGTGGGCCGTGACGCCGAACTCCTGGACCGGGCGCGCCGCGAGCTGGACATCGCATTGTGGCTCGCCGAGGCGGGCGTGCCCGCGGTGCGGCCGGCGGAGCCCAAGCCACTGCTGGTCGAGGGGCACCCGGTGACGGTGTGGCACCGGATCCCGGATGCCGTACGGCCGGCCGAGCCCCGGGATTTGGCCGAACTGCTACGGGTCGTCCACGCACTGCCCACTCCCCCTGTCGATGCCTTCGAGCTGCCGCCCCGCGAGTTGCTGGGCGGTGTGGAACGCTGGCTGCGGCTCGCGGGCGACGCGATCGACCCCGCGGACGCGGCGTATCTGCGCGAGCGCCGCGACGGTTTTGCGGCGGCCGCCGCCGCGCTCACCCCTCATCTGCCGCCTGGGCCCATCCACGGCGATGCGCTGCCGCGCAATGTCCATGTCGGGCCGGACGGGCCCGTCCTGGTCGACCTGGAGACCTTCTCCGCGGACCTGCGCGAGCACGACCTGGTCGTCATGGCGCTCTCCCGCGACCGGTATGGCATGCCGGCCGAGGCCTACGACTCCTTCACCGAGGCGTACGGGTGGGATGTGCGGGAGTGGGAGGGCTGCGGTGTGCTGCGCGGTGCGCGCGAGACGGCGAGCTGTGCGTGGGTGGCTCAGCATGCGCCGAGCAACCCCGCGGCGCTCGCCGAGTTCGAGCGGCGGGTGGCGTCGTTGCGGGACGGGGACGAGACGGTGCGGTGGTATTCGTTCTGAGCGCCTAGTGGGCAGGGGCTTGTTGTTGTCGGGCGACTGCAGGCCCTATGTGGCTGGTCGCGCCCACGCGGCGGAGCCGCAAATCGACACGGCCCCGCGCCCCTTTGGGGCGCCTCCGGCGCCCGGCGGTCAGACCGGCTCGTCCGTCAGCTCCCGCAAAGGCCACGTCCCGTCCACCACCGCCGTCGCGTCCCCCTTGCCGCGCAGGAACTTCTGGAAGTCCGCCGCCCACTCCGCGTACCACTCGATCTGGCGGCGGTGCAGTTCCGCCGGGCCGAGGACTGCGATCTTGGGGTGGCGGGTGGCTATTGCGCAGGCCAGGCCGGCTGCGGCCAGGGCGTCGGCGGAGGCGTTGTGGGCGGCGTCGAGGGTGACGCCGTATTCCGTGCAGACCGCTTCGAGGTTGCGCTTGCCGCGGCGGTAGCGGTCGACCCAGCGGTCGATGGTGTACGGGTCGATGACCGGGGCGGGGTCGAGGCCGCCCAGTCGGTCGCGCAGGGACGGCAGTCCGTATCTGCGCAGTTCCGCGGAGAGCAGGCTCAGGTCGAAGGCCGCGTTGTAGGCGACGACCGGGACGCCCGTCTTCCAGAACGCCGCAAGGACGTCCGCGATGGCGTCCGCCACCTCGTCGGCCGGGCGGCCCTCGGCGGCCGCGCGTTCGTTGCTGATCCCGTGGACCGCCACGGCGTCCGCCGGGATCTCCACGCCCGGATCCGCCAGCCACTCCCGGCGCCCAAGGGGCTGTCCGCCCCTGACCTCGATCACGGCTCCCGTGACGATGCGCGCCTCACGCGGATCGGTCCCGGTCGTCTCCAGGTCGAAGCCGATCAGCAGCTCCCGGTGCCAGCCCATGCGTGGCCCCCCTTCTCGGTGGTGCTTTCCCCCAGTGGTCTCCACCTTCCCATGGGCCACTGACAATCCGAGGACCGCATTCCGCTTGGCCCCGGCGACAGTTCAGGACACAGGTCGCGAATCCGCCCAGGAGGTTTCGAACTCCTCGCGGTATGTCGGGAAGAGCCCGCTCTCGACTCCCTTGTCCATGTCGTCCGGCTTGACCACTCGGCTGCCGTTGCGCAGGACCAGCACCGGAGCCTCCATGCCGCGCGAGCGCCGCAGATAGGACTGGAGGACGGCGACGCCGTCCGAGCCGTCGCCGTCGACGAGGTAGGCGGTGAAGCGCGGGGTCTCGTCGTAGACCTGGATCTGGAAGGCGGCCGGGTCGCGCAGCCTGGACCGGACGCGACGCATGTGCAGGATGTTCATCTCGACCGCGCGGCTCAACTCGCCGCGCTTCATGCCGAGTTCGCGCTCGCGCCGTTTGACGGCGCTGGAGGCCGGGTTGAGGAACAGCAGCCGGACGCGGCAGCCCGCCTCGGCCAGACGCACCAGCCGGCGCCCGGAGAAGTTCTGCACGAGCAGGTTGAGGCCGATGCCGACGGCGTCGAGGCGGCGGGCGCCGCCGAAGATGTCCTCGGCCGGGAACTGGCGCAGCAGCCGCACCCGGTCGGGGTGCACGGCGACCACGTCCGCGTACCGGTCGCCGACCATTTCCTCCACCGCGTCCACGGGCAGCCGTCGGGCCGACGGCACGTCCCCGGCCGCGCCGAGGACGTCCAGCAGCTTCGCCGAGGCCCGCTCGGCCTGGCCCAGGACGGCCTCGGAAAGGGCCCGGTTGCGGGAGACGACGTTGCGGGTGACCTCGAGCTCGTCCAGGGCGAGTTCGACGTCGCGGCGGTCGTCGACGTACGGCTCGAAGCAGGGCCAGTGCTGCACCATCAGCTCGCGCAGCTGGGGCAGGGTGAGGAAGCTGAGCACGTTGTCGTCGGCCGGGTCGAGCAAGTAACCCTTGCGGCGGCTGACTTCGCGTACGGCGACCGCGCGCTGCACCCATTCCTGGCCGGCCGGACCGGCCGCGGCGACCACCCAGTCGTCGCCGTGGACGGGTTCGTAGATGGGCCGCAGAACAGCGGCCACGACCGCGCGCAGCCGCTGTTCGACGAGGTTCAGCCAGATGTAGGCCCGGCCGGCTCGCTGGGCGCGCGTACGCACCTCGCGCCAGGCGTCGGCATCCCAGTCCAGCTCCGGCCCGATGGAACTCGTCGCCATCGGCCGGGCCAGGGACACCGTGCCGGGCGGGACATCTGTGGAGTTCCCCTCGTGACCCTCGTCACCAGGGGGCAACTCCAGCCCTCCCGACCCCACCCGCGCACCGCCTTCCGCTCCCCCGAGCATCCCCGTGTCAACGATCAAGGAAGGGTACTCCGGGAGCAGTCAGCGGTGCAGCCGGATGGACAGGTCGATTCTCAACTGCCCTAGTGCCAGTGCCCGTTCTGACCGGCCAGGGCGGCCGGAGTGAGCGGATTCATAGCCGTGACGTCGCGCGGGGCGATGGAGAAGCCCTGCCAGTGGACCGGCATCGGCTGCTGGTCCTCGTCCCGGGCTATGTGGTGGAAGCCCACATTCACCCAGACTATGGGGTGGGTGAGAGTCTGCCCGTTGACCCATGTGTCGACGGACTTGCCGTGCCCGGCACCGCAGTTGAGCGGGTTGCCGCTGGCGTACTGCTCGCACTTGTTGTACTCGGTGAAGTACACGTCGTGCTTGGTGAAGCCGTGGCCCGGGTACTTCGCGGTCGGGCCCTGGACGATCTCGTACGAGCGCGGGTGGTCGTCCTTGTTCTTGCCGGCCGTGCTCACCACGCGCCACCAGCGCATGTCCTTGGTGTCGCCCGCGAGTTCCTTGGTGACCTTGGTGAGGGTCGTCTTGTTGGTCGGCGCCTGCTGGCCGTTGACCGGGGCGCTGACCTTCGAGTCGTACTGCTCGACCTTGGTCTTGGAGGAGCCGTCGAGGCCGAAGTCGAGCCGCCAGAAGACGTTGTGGCTGTGGCTGGTGGCATAGGCCTTGGCGCCCTTGCCGAGGGGCCAGCCGCGGCCGTCGCCGGCGTCGTAGTCGTCGGGCGAGAGGCTGCCGGTGGCGCCGGCGTTCATGCTCATCGTGCCGTCGTCCTGGAAGCGCCACTCGGTGATGTACTCGTACCAGCCGACCTTGTTGACCGTGTAGAGGAGCAGGTCCTTGCCCTGCGCCTGGTAGGTCTTGTTGGTGTCGGACAGCAGGTGGTAGGCGTGGCCGCGGGAACGGGTCGTGGCGCACAGGCCCTTGACGTTCTGCGACTCCGAGTAGAAGGGTTCGGCGACCTTGACCGACTTGATGGTGCCGCCCGGACACTCGGCGGGCGTGAGGTTCAGCAGGCCGTTGCCGAAGTTGTAGTCCGTGACGTCGTTGTACTCGACACTTCCGTCGTCGTACGGCACGTCGATCTGGGCGAGTTTGGCGCTGTTGAGGACCTTGATCGGCTGGGACTCGCCGGGCGGCTGGTAGGAGATGTCGTCCAGGATGACCCCGGACCTGCTCTCGAAGCGCCAGCACATCCGCCAGGTGGTGCCGGTGGAGAGCTTCTGCTCGATCTGGTAGGCCGCGCTGCACTGGGGGGCC
Source organism: Streptomyces sp. NRRL S-646 (assembly GCF_000720765.1). Taxonomy (GTDB): domain Bacteria; phylum Actinomycetota; class Actinomycetes; order Streptomycetales; family Streptomycetaceae; genus Streptomyces. The sequence continues at coordinate 396,971 of NZ_JODC01000010.1, read as the reverse complement.
GCGGCGGCGGTCGCCTCCTTGTGCTGGGCGAAGGCCGGTGCCGCTGCCGTGCCGCCGAGGGCGAGCCCGACCGCGAGCGGGCCCACCATGGCCCGCCTGCGCAGCGCGCTACGGCGGGCACGGCTGTCTCTGTTGACGTGCATGACGAAGTGACTCCCTTACAGGAGGAGCAAGTGTGAAAAGTGAACGGAGCCCGGTTCAGCCGAGCTTGACGACCTTGCGGGCGCTCAGGTCGATCACGAAGTCCCGGGTGTCGATCCAGGCGCCGTTCTTGACCTTCGGGAACAGCCGGGTGCAGCGGTGTTCGCCGCACTTGCCGAGCTCGGCCGGCTGCACGCCCGGGGTCGCCCGGAACACCATGCTGGTGAGCGTCAGCTGGTCAGGGGAGGTGAGCTCCTTGCCCGTGGCGTCCTTGTAGTCCGCCTTCAGGCCCGCGCCCAGCGGGTCGGCGATCAGCAGCCGGGCCGCCTCGGTCTGCTCGGCGACGCCGAGCGGCGGCTGGACGTCGTGCTGGGTGCTCGTCTCCTCGACCTTGCCGGTGTCCAGGTTGACGGTCTTGGTGACGACGCTGTCGTTCCGGTAGTCGTAGAACGTCACATCCGCGCGCCGGGGCGCGTTCGCGCTGTCCGGCTGGTCGGTGTCCGGCTCGGTCAGCTCCACGGTGAGGCGCTGCGGTCCGCGGGCGCCCTTGACGTTCTCACCGGTGTTCAGCAGTTGCTGGTTCAGCGCGATCTTCTCGACGCGCTTCGTCTCGTCGTCGGTCAGCGGGTCGAGACCCTTGCCCTTCTCGCCCTCGGCCGGCGCCTGCTCGACGACACCCGGAGCGGGCGTGCCGTTCGCCTGAGCCGCCTGCTGGGCCGCCTGCCCTCCCTTGGTTCCTCCCGAATCGTCGGCTCCCGCCGTCCCCGGCAGCGTGATCCCGACCATCACGGCAGTTCCGGCGACCGCTATGGCCGCACCGGCCACCATCTTGCCCAGATGGCGGTGCACTATCTTGCGCACATTTGCCCCCTACTCCCCCTTCATCCCCGGGAGTACTTTTCTGCCCCACTGATTGGCATACGGCGTTGACATACGGCGTATGCACAGGTCGATCGGTAAGAGGGACGTAAGTCATAGGTGGTTCCATCACTTTCGGGGACACTCGACGCCAAGGCGCCCCCTGGGGCGCGCTCCACCTGAAAGAGTCGTGTCCATGCAGGTCTGGCCTGGCGAGGCGTATCCGCTCGGTGCCACGTACGACGGCGCCGGCACCAATTTCGCGGTCTTCACGGAGGCCGCGGACCGAGTAGAGCTGTGTCTGCTGCACGACGACGGCTCGGAGACGGCGGTGGAACTGCGCGAGAGCGACGCATTCGTACGGCACGCGTACGTGCCCGGCATCATGCCGGGACAGCGCTACGGCTTCCGGGTGCACGGCCCGTACGCCCCAGAGCGCGGCCTGCGCTGCAACTCGGCGAAGCTGCTGCTCGACCCGTACGCGCGCGCGATCAGCGGCTCCATCCGCTGGGGCGAGGAGGTCTACGGCTACCACTTCGACGCGCCCGACAGGCGCAACGACCTGGACTCGGCGCCGCACACGATGACGTCGGTCGTGGTCAACCCGTACTTCGACTGGGGCGACGACCGGCGGCCGCGGCGCGGATACCACGAGACGGTGATCTACGAGGCTCATGTCAAGGGCCTCACCATGCAGCACCCGGGGCTGCCGGAAGAGCTGCGCGGCACCTACGCGGCGCTCGCGCACCCGGTGATCATCGAGCATCTGGTGGAGCTCGGCGTGACGACGCTGGAGCTGATGCCGGTGCACCAGTTCGTCAACGACCACCGGCTGGTCGACATGGGCCTGAACAACTACTGGGGCTACAACACGATCGGCTTCTTCGCCCCGCACAACGCGTTCGCCTCCTGGGGCGACCGCGGCCAGCAGGTCCTGGAGTTCAAGTCGGCGGTCCGGGCGCTGCACGAGGCGGGCATCGAGGTCATCCTGGATGTCGTCTACAACCACACGGCCGAGGGCAACCACCTGGGCCCGACGCTGTCCTTCAAGGGCATCGACAACCCGCAGTACTACCGGCTCACCGACGACCCGCGCTACTACATGGACACCACGGGCACCGGGAACTCGCTGCTCATGCGGTCCCCGCACGTCCTGCAGCTGATCATGGACTCGCTGCGCTACTGGGTCACCGAGATGCACGTCGACGGCTTCCGCTTCGACCTCGCAGCCACCCTGGCCCGGCAGTTCCACGAGGTGGACCGGCTGTCGTCGTTCTTCGACCTGGTGCAGCAGGACCCGGTGGTCTCCCAGGTGAAGCTGATCGCCGAGCCGTGGGATGTCGGCGAGGGCGGCTACCAGGTGGGCAACTTCCCACCGCTGTGGACCGAGTGGAACGGCAAGTACCGCGACACCGTACGGGACATGTGGCGCGGCGAGCAGCGCGCGCTCGCGGAGTTCGCGTCCCGGCTGACGGGCTCCTCGGACCTCTACCAGGACGACGGGCGGCGCCCGCTCGCCTCGATCAACTTCGTCACCTGCCACGACGGTTTCACCCTGCACGACCTCGTCTCGTACAACCAGAAGCACAACAAGGGCAACGGCGAGGAAAACCGGGACGGCGAGAGCCACAACCGGTCCTGGAACTGCGGGGAGGAGGGCGAGACCGACAACGCCGAGGTGCTGAAGCTGCGGGCGCGCCAGATGCGGAACTTCGTCGCCACGCTGATGCTCTCCCAGGGCGTGCCGATGATCAGCCACGGCGACGAGTTCGCGCGCACCCAGCGCGGCAACAACAACGCCTACTGCCAGGACAACGAGCTGGCCTGGGTGAAATGGCCGGCCCCCGGGGCGGAGGAGGACGGGGCCGAGAGCGAGCTGCTGGCCTTCACGCGCGCGATGGTGTGGCTGCGCAAGGACCATCCGGTCTTCCGCAGGCGCCGCTTCTTCCACGGGCGGCCGGTGGAGGGCACCCACGACGAACTGTCGGACATCGCCTGGTTCACGCCGGAGGGCAAGGAGATGGCCCAGCGCGACTGGGACTCGGCGCCGGCCTCGGCACTGACGGTGTTCCTCAACGGCAACGCGATCTCCGAGCCGGGTACGCGCGGGGAGCGGATCACCGACGACTCGTTCCTGCTGATGTTCAACGCCTCGCCCAGGCCGCTCGACTTCGTGGTGCCCGTCAACCACGGCCGCCAGTGGGAAGTGGTGGTCGACACCGCCCGCTCGGACGGGGTGCCGCCGCACACCGGCCCGAAGGTGCAGGCGGGCGACCGGCTGACGCTGGTGGACCGGAGCCTGACGGTGCTGCAGCGGCCGGTCTAGGTCTGCTCCAGGTCCTGTTCGTGCGTCGGTGTGGTCGGCTGCCGGCCGGGTACGCGCGCGTGCTGGGCCGGTTCGGTGGTGGGCCCGGTGTACGAGGACGGGCGCGCCGTCAGGGCGATGGCGCAGGCGAGTGCGGCAGCCGTGCTCGCCGCGGCGAAGGCGGCCGCGGGGTCGTACGACTCGGCGGGGCGGCCGGTGACGGCGACCGCGAGGGCCTGGCCGCCGACGATCGCGCTCGTCGCGAACGCCATCGCCTCGGCCGGCCGGGTGGGCGGCACCGCGCGCTCGGTGAGGCCGAACACCGTCACCAGGTGCGGGGCGTAGGCGACACCGGGGACGGTGACGACCGCATAGAGGCCGCCCATGCTCCGTGTCCGCAGCAGGGGCAGGGCGAGCAGGAACGCGGCCGCGGCCGCCGCCCGTCAGCGAGCCGTGAGGGGGATGCGTGCGGGCACGGCGGTCATGGAAAGGCCCGCCACCGCACTCATCACCCCCATGGCGGCGTACACGAGACCGGCCTGCTGCTCCTGTCCCAGCCGCTCGGTGAGTGCTGTGACGCCGGCCTGACAGGCTCCGAACATCGCTCCCTGGAGGGCCAGGGCGGCGCGGAGGGGGAGGACGGAGCGGGGCGGGCGGGGTGCGCGGGCACGGCGGCCGGGCCCACCAGGGCCGGGCCCAGGACGAAGGAGATCTCGTCGAGGGTGCTCTCGAAGGAGAGCGCCGCGCCGACCGTGGACTCGGGGGCTGCGGACCGGCGCCACCAGGCGGGCGCGGCCCAGGGGGCCGATCAGCGGTACGGTCGCGCCCGCCACCGCCCCGAGGAGTGCCGGCGAGGGGACGGACAGGCCGTCGAGCGCCCCGGCGACGAGGGCGGCGATCGCGGCGGCGTTGGCGAGGGAGAAGGCGAGCACGACCGTCCGCCGGCCGTGCCGGTCCGCGAGCTGCCCCACCAGCGGACCGCAGGCCACCTGCCCGGCCGGCGCCCCGCCCGTCAGCCCCGCAGCGGCCGGCGACCCGCTGGTCCGGGCGACCAGCAGCACGCTGCCGAACTGGATCGTGGCCGTCGGCAGCCGTCACAGGAAGGACGCCACCGGCAGCAGCGGCCCTGTCAGGCCGATGACGTCCCTGTACGTTCGCCCGGTGCTCCCCATCGCTCGACGCCGGCCACGCGCGCGTGCACCCGTGGAGGGGACGATGACACGAAGGGCGGCAGGGCGGGTACGTAGGTTTGCATGACACCTGAGCGACCCGACCCCCTGGTGCCCACGGCCACCTACCGACTGCAGCTGCAGCCCGAGTTCCCGTTCGCGGCCGCGGCCGACGCCGTGCCCTACCTGGCCTCGCTCGGCGTCTCGCACCTGCACCTGTCCCCCGTGCTGGAGGCCGTACCGGGCTCGGCGCACGGCTACGACGTCGTCGACCACGCGCGCGTGCGGGGGGAACTGGGCGGCGAGGAGGGGCTGCGTGCGCTGGCGCGCACCGCGCGGGAGCACGGTCTCGGCCTGGTGGTGGACATCGTGCCGAACCACATGGCGATGGCTCCGCGCCACAACCACGCCCTGTGGGAGGTGCTGCGGGAGGGCCCCAAGTCGCCGTACGCGCGCTGGTTCGACATCGACTGGGAGGCGCAGGGCGGCCAGATGCTGCTGCCGGTGCTGGGCGGCCCGCTCGGCTCGGTCATCGGTGAGCTGCGGGTCGACGGGGACGTGCTGCGCTACTACGACCATGTGTTCCCGCTGCGCGAGGGCACCGAGAAGCTGCCGCTGCCGCAGCTCCTGGACGCGCAGTGGTACCGGCCGGTGTGGTGGCGGCTGGCCCGCACCGAGCTCAACTACCGGCGTTTCTTCAGCATTTCGGAGCTCATCGGGGTGCGGGTCGAGGACCCGGAGGTGTTCGAGGCCACGCACGCGAAGATCCTGCAGCTGCTGCACGAGGACGTGGTCGACGGGCTGCGTGTCGACCATCCCGACGGGCTCGCCGACCCCGACGCGTATCTGCAGCGGCTGCACGAGGCGACCGGAGGCCGCTGGACGGTCGTGGAGAAGATCCTGTCGGACGGGGAGCCCCTGCCGGCTTCCTGGCCCGTGGCGGGCACCACCGGTTACGACGCCCTGCGGCACATCGACGGCCTTTTCACGGACCCAGCAGGGTTCGGGGAACTCCTCGGCCAGTACCGGCGGTTCGCGGCCCCGCAGACCGACCGCGGCGGCGACTGGGCGGCGACGGTACGGCGGGCCGCGTACAAGGTGCTCACGCACGAGCTCGCCACCGAGATCGACCGGCTGACCCGGGTGGCCGGCAGACTGTGCGCCGCCGCACCGGACCCCGCGCTGCGCGACCGCGCTCCCTGGGCGCTGCGCACGGCGCTGCAGGAGCTTCTGGTGCGCCTGGACGTCTACCGGCCGTACGCCTCCGGGGACGCGGCCTTGGTGGTCACCGAGGAGGCCGCCGCCGAGGCCCGGCTCGCCTTCGTCGTCCCGGAGGAGTCCGGCGCGGTCGACGTCGTAAGGAATCTGGTCCTCGGGCGCCACGGCGACGGACCCGACCACGTGGAGTTCCGGGCACGGTTCGCACAGACCGCCTCCGCGCTGCGCGCCAAGTCCGTGGAGGACACGGCCTTCTACCGCTACGTACCCCTGCTGTCGGCGACCGAGGTGGGCGGCAACCCGGGGAGCCCGGCGGTGTCCCCGGAGGACTTTCACGCCTACTGCGGGCGCGTGCAGCGCGACTGGCCCGCGACCGGGACCGTCGCGTCGACGCACGACACGAAGCGCAGTGCCGACGTAAGGGCGGCGCTGGCCGTGCTCACCGAGTGCCCGCAGCGCTGGGCGGACGTGCTGGCGGAGGTGACGCGGGCGGATGAGGGCGTGCCGGACGCCCAGGTGGCGTGGGCGGCGTGGCAGACGGTGTTCGGGCTCGGCGCAGCGGCCGAGGAGCGCGTTCAGCAGGCCCTGTTGAAGCATGTGCGCGAGGCGGGGCTGCTGACGAGCTGGACGGAGCAGGAGCCCGCCTACGAGGAGGCGGTGGCGGCGTTCGTCTCGGCGGGGCCGTGCGGGGCTCCGGGCGAGCACGTGGTGGCCCTCCGCGGTGCGCTGGAGCCCCACATCCGGGCGAACGTGCTGGGCACCGCGCTGGTCCATCTGACGATGCCGGGCGTGCCGGACGTCTACCAGGGCACCGAGGGTGAGTACTTGGCGCTGGTGGACCCGGACAACCGGCGTCCTGTGCGGTTTCCGCCCTCGGCGGACCCCGGCGAGAAGGGCGAGGTGACCGCGGCGGCGCTGCGGCTGCGCGCGCGGCGGCCCGGCGCCTTCGGGGACGCGGCGACGTACGCGCCGCTGACCGCCGAGGGCCCGGCGGCGGCCCACTGCGTGGCGTTCGCGCGCTCCGGAGAGGTCGTCACGGCCGTGACGCGGCTGTCGCTGCGGCTGGCGGAGGCGGGCGGCTGGCGGGACACCGTGCTGCCGCTGCCGGCCGGGCGCTGGTCCGATGTGCTGTCTCCCGGGCGGGAGTTCGTGGGACACGCGCGCGTGGAGGAACTTTTCGCGCGGCTTCCGGTGGTGTTGCTGGAGCGGGTTGACGCGGACTGAGCCTCCGCGGGCTGTGTCACTTTGCGGCTCCGCCGCGGGGGGGGCGATTGAGCGTCGATCGTCTGCGGGCCCGTCGTGGCTGGTCGCGCAGTTCCCGCGCCCCTTTGGGGCGCTGCCGGTCCCGGTGGGCCTTGCTCACCCTGTTTGGGCTGCCAGGGAGGTCGACGTTCCCGGCGTCGGCCATGACGACCTCAGAAGCTCTACGAAGGCCTCTGCCGCGCCCGTTGGTGGGACGCGGGCGAAGACGGTCATGGGGCGGCGCCAGGACGGGGCGTGGGAGAGGACCGTGCAGTCCTCGCCCACCGCTCCGCGCACGATGTGCGAGGGTGCGACGCAGACGCCGACTCCGGCCGCGGCCATCCGTACGGCCGTCGACGTGTGCTCGGTCCACACGGCCGTGCGCGGGGCGAAACCGGCCAGTCCGCAAGCCCAGTCGAGGAAGCGTTCGCCGTGTACGACGGGTTCCATGGCGCAGCGGATCCAGTGGCGGTCGGTGAGTTCGGGCAGGGTCACCGTCGTGCGGCCCGCGAAGCGGTCGTCGAAAGGGACCACGAGGACGGCCTCCTCCTCGCCGACCGGCACGACGGTGCCGGGCCAGTCGGCGGGTGCGGGACCGACGGCGAGGTCCGCGGTGCCGCGCTCGACCTCCTCCTCCAGTGCCTGGGAGGTGGCGTACTCGTGCAGGTGAAGCACCACGTGGGGGTGGGCGGCGCGCCAGCGGGCGAACACGTCCGGCAGGACGCCGACCGCGACGGAGTGGACGGCGGCGATATGCAGTTCGCCGCCCTCGGCGCCGGCGGCGGCACGCGCCGCGCGGCGGGCCTGCGCGGCGCTGCGCACGGCACGTTCGGCGTGCGGCCGGAAGGCGCGGCCCATCGGCGTGAGGCGCACTCCACGCGGCATACGCTCCAGAAGGGCGCCGCCGACCGATCGCTCCAGGGCCTTGATCTGGTGCGAGAGCGCCGGCTGCGAGACGTGCAGGACCTCGGCCGCGCGCGTGAAGGACGCCTCGTCGACGACCGCCAGGAAGTACTCCATCTGCCGCAGACTCATGACCCACCCCTCATAAACATTCTGCATCGGTTCCACAAGAACATTGCCTTGGACTTATGGCAAGAGGTGGACGGAGGCTGGGGGCATGGACGACACACGGGATCTGAGCACTGCGGATGTCATCGTCATCGGCGGCGGCACCGGCGGATACAGCACCGCCCTGCGCGCCGCCGCCCTCGGGCTCGATGTCGTGCTCGCCGAGCGCGACAAGATCGGGGGGACCTGCCTGCACCGCGGCTGCATCCCCAGCAAGGCGATGCTGCACGCCGCCGAACTCGTCGACGGCATCGCCGAGGCGCGCGAGCGCTGGGGGGTGAAGGCGAGCCTGGACGCCGTCGACTGGCCGGCGCTGGTCGCCACGCGCGACGACATCGTGACGCGCAACCACCGTGGCGTGGAGGCGCATCTCGCACAGGCCGGCGTACGGGTCGTGCGGGGCAGCGCCCGGCTGACGGGGCCGCGCACCGTACATGTGCAGGGGCCGGACGGGGAACGCGCGCCGGGTGTACGGGGCTTCGCCGCACGCCGTGGGATCGTCCTGGCCACCGGCTCACGGCCGCGCACGCTCCCGGGGCTCGAGCCGGACGGCCGGCGCGTGGTGACGAGCGACGACGCGCTCTTCGCGCCGGGTCTGCCGGGGTCCGTCCTGGTGCTCGGCGGTGGCGCGATCGGCGTGGAGTACGCCTCGTTCCACCGCTCGATGGGTGCGGAGGTCACCCTCGTGGAGGCCGCCGACCGGCTCGTACCGCTCGAGGACGCGGACGTGAGCCGTCACCTGACGCGCGGTCTCAAGAAGCGCGGCATCGACGTGCAGGCGGGCGCCCGGCTGCTGGACGCCGAGCTGCTCGAGGACGGCGTACGCGCGCGCGTGCGCACCGCCCGCGGCGAGACCCGTACCGTCGAGGTGGAGCGGCTCCTGGTGGCGGTCGGCCGGGCCCCGGTCACCGACGGCCTGGACCTGGCCGCGGCGGGGCTCGCGGCGGACGCGCGCGGCTTCGTCGAACCGGCCGACTGGAGCCGGCTGGAGACGCCGGTGGGCGGCGTTCACGTCGTCGGTGACCTGCTGCCACCGCCGTCACTCGGCCTGGCGCACGCCTCGTTCGCGGAGGGCCTGCTGGTGGCCGAGACGCTGGCCGGCGTGGCGGCCGTGCCGGTCGACTACGCGGCCGTGCCCCGGGTGACCTACTCGTCGCCGCAGACCGCGGCCGTGGGCCTCAGCGAGGCGGAGGCACGCGCGCGTGGGTACGAGGTGGCCGTCAACACCATGCCCCTGACGGCGGTCGCGAAGGGCCTGGTGCACGGGCAGGGCGGGATGGTGAAGGTCGTCGCAGAGGCAGACGGCGGACCAGTGCTCGGTGTGCACCTGGTGGGCCCGCACGTGTCCGAGATGATCGCGGAGAGCCAGCTGATCGTCGGCTGGGACGCGTACCCCTCGGACGTGGCCCGCCACATCCACCCGCACCCGACGCTGTCGGAGGCGGTCGGCGAGACCTTCCTGACGCTGGCCGGACGCGGGCTGCACCAGCAGTGAGCGCCGGTGTCCGCGCCCCCATCGGCAGCAATGCCCCTCGTCGTCGGCGGTGAATGCATCTGGGCGCCCCCTGGAGCCTCCCCCTAGGCGTTATTGACAGTTCACCTAGAGCGTGGGGTACTGCGGATTGCGAAGCCGGGCGGACGTGACGGGGGTGAGTCTCCTGCCGCAGCTGCGCTACCCCACCCTGACCCAACTCGTCGCGTCCGCATGCGCGTTGGCCGCTCACAGGCCCGGTCTGTGCACACTGAGGCAGATCGGCGTCTCCCGGGCGGGCAGACCCCTGCACCTACTGTCCGTGGGCCACGCGCGGCGTGCCGTGCTCGTCGTCGCGGGCGCCCACGCCAATGAGCCGACCGGCGGTCCCACGCTGCTCGCGCTCGCCGAACGTGTACTGTCCGAGCGGCAGTTGCGTGCGGACACGTCCTGGCACTTCCTGCTGTGCGCCGACCCCGACGGGGCGAGCCTGCACCGCACCCCGGCGCCGCGCAGCCTGTTCGACTACCACCTCGGGTTCTTCCGGCCGGCGGCCGAGGAGCAGCCGGAGTGGTCGCCGTCGGTGCTGCCGCCGCACCGGCTGCCGCCCGAGACGCGCGCGCTGACCCGGGTCATCGACGAGCTGCGCCCCTACCTCCAGGCGACCCTGCACGGGACCGACCTGGGCGGCAGCTGGGTCCAGTTGACCAAGGACATACCGGGTCTCGCCGAGCCGTTCGCGAAGTCCGCGGCCGAGCTGCACATCCCGGTGGAGACGGGCGCCTCGGACGCCGCGGGCTGGGCCGCGTCCGGGCCCGGGGTGCATGTGATGCCCTCCCCCGGTGCGGGCGCCGCATATCCGAGCATGCCGGACGACGCGCGCCACAGCACCTGGTACGCCCCCCACCGCCACGGCGGTCTGACGGCGGTGGTCGAGGTGCCGATGTGGGCGAGCGACCTGGTGGACGACCCCGCTCCGCATCCCGCTCCGGCCGCGGCGATGCGACGGCTGGCGCGCCGGCTGCTGCGGGACGCGCTGGAGGTGGAGCGGGTGCTCGCCGAGGCGCTGCCGCGTCTGGAGGGCCTCGACGGTCCGCTGCTGCGGGCCGCCAAGTGGGCGCTGGAGCTGGTTCCGGGCCTGGCCGCGGACTGGATGCACACGCCGCCCGCCGACAACACGATGGCGTACGTCGGCAGCGTCGACGCGTTCGGCCGCCGCCTGCCGCTGCGGGCGGCGGCCATGCTGCTGCGTGTCCTGCAGGAGACCGACGACCGGGCGGCCCCGGGCCTGGAGCGGCTGGTGGCGACCTGGAGCGACGCCTTCGCGGAGCGCTTCCGCGCGCGCTGGGTGCCTTTGGAGCACCAGGTCGAGCACCAGTCCCGCACGGTCGTCGCGGCAGCGCTGCACGCGCGCGACCGGGCGGCCTGACCTGCGCGAAGCGCTCCGCTGGAGGTGCAGACGGACGAGCCGTCAGTCGTCTGCGGCACCGTCGTGGCTGGTCCCGCCCGCGCGGCGGAGCCGCATATGGACCTTGCCCCGCGCCCCGTCAGGGCGCGGGCCGGCGCAGCGGACTTCGCCCGGCCTGCTCTGCCACGCGCGGAGCAGGCCGCCGCAGTGCCGCTGTCAGGCGTCCAGTGCGAACACCGATCCCGTACGTCCGGCCATGACGCAGGCGCTGGAGAAGGTCTGTGTGTACTCGACCCGCCGGCCGTTCCACTCCCCGCGCGCGTGGACCGTCACCGGCGCGTAGATCATCGGGCAGAAGATGTTCTTCTTCGAGGGGATGCGGGCGATGTCGCCGTCCGCCGCTGCCAGCTCCGTACACGCGTCGGCCGCTCGCGCGTGCCCCTGGGGCGGGTCGCACAGCAGCAGGGTGTCGCGCGTGTGCGGGGACCGGGCGTCGCCCTTGGTGACCGTGAGGTAGAGCCAGTCGGTCGGCGGGAAGCCCGGGGAGGCAGCCTGTGCCGGGGCCGCGCCGGCGAGGAGGGCGGCCGCCAGCAGCGAGCCCCGTACCGCTTTCACTGTGGTGCTGATCGTCATTCCCGATGCATCGGCACGGCGGCCTGGGAACCCCACCCCGACTCACCCGAACGGGAGCATGCGGGCGTGTACCGCAGGGCGAGTTCGAACGCGGCGAGCACCACGCGCGACTGGTACTCCACCTGGCGCGCGACCGGTATCCAGCGCGCCCCCATGCCGTCGCGGTAGTCGGTGCACCAGTCGTCGATGAGACGGTCGAGGTCCGGCAGCACGCCGGCCGGGTCGCGGCCGGCGCGGGTCACGAGCTGGTGCAGCAGCCCCGCCGTGCGCAGCGCCAGACGCCGTCCGGCGATGCGCAGGGCGGCCAGGTGGGCGGTGCTGAGCGGCGGGAGGGGGCGCGCACCGCCGGCGACGTCGGGATCCCATGCGTCGGCGAGCCCGGGGCAGACCAGTAAATAGTCGTCCACCGGAGCGAGCAGGCGGGCCGCGTCCGGCACACCTGCGAGATGGGGCCGCAGCCGCGCGAGGAGCACCTCCAGGAGCCGTGCGTCGTGGCGCAGCGTGTGGCTGACGGTCCGCAGCACGGCGGCCGCGTCGGCGGGCACGGAGCCGTCCTCCACGGCCGCCACGCCCCACATGGGGGCCTCGACGACCGCCGTGACCGTGCCGTGCCGGTAGGGATGGAACCACGTCGACTCGACGGCTGCCTCGGTGATGGCCGCGGCCAGGTCGCCGATGCGGGGCGGCGGGATGCGGTAGACGGCGGGTCCCAGGCTCGGCCAGTACAGGGTGTCGTAGGGCCCGAGTTCGCGCGGGATGCCGAGGCGGGCGGCGGTGTGCGCGACGCGCCCCGCGAGGCCCGGCAGGTCGCGGGTGAGCTCGACGAAGCCGCCGCCGACGTCGACGCCGTGCAGGGAGCACTGCAGGAAGGGCCGCAGTTCGTCCTGGAGGTCGATCAGGGTGCGGGTCTCCGGCAGGGCGGCGCCGGCCGCGCCGTCGGGCAGCCATTCGGGCTGTTCCAGGAAGCCGGGCCGGAAGAAGTTCCGGAAGTACCGGCCGAGGGAGTACGGGCCCGGCAGCCAGCCCTCGTTGCGGCGCAGACCGTCGGGGTCGAGGCTCAGCAGCAGGTTCCAGGTGGCGTCGGCACCCTCGGTGAACCTGGGGTCGGCGAGGGCGCGTTCGGCCAGGCGCAGCACGGTGGCCCCGCCGACGGGTTCGTTGGCGTGGGGCCCTGCGACGACGAGGGCCTGGCGGCTGCCGTGACCGACGGAAAGCAGCCACATGGGGTTACCCGCGCGCGAGGTGCCGACGCGGCGCAGACGGGCGTCGCTCGGACGCCGGGAGACGAGTGCTGCCGCCCGCGCGCCGAGCTCGTCGACGGTCGGGTAGCGGAGGAGGGGCGGCAGGGCACACCTCCACAATGTGGTGCCGTCGGTTCACCTGATGTGCATGGTGTACGCACAGTCAGTCACGACTTGAGGGGTACGTCAACACCATGGAAGGGAAAGCGATTTGCGCCATCACCGCACGTCAACGCGGTGTCATGCTCAGGCCAAAGCTAAGGCGTGACTCAGTCGGGGCTCAGTCGACGGCGAGCCGGAACGCCATCCGCCCGAAGCCCACCTGATCGCCTTCGCGCACGACGGCGGCTCCGATGACCCGCCGGCCGTTCACCGTCGTGCCGTTGGTCGAGCCGAGGTCGCGCAGCACCCACATGCCGCCCTGGCGGCTGAGCTCGGCGTGCACACGGGACACGGTTTCATGCGTGAGGCGCAGTCCGTTGGCCGGATCGCGTCCTATGCGCAGCGGGTAGCCGCTCGCCGGGTGGGGCAGCAGCAGCTTCGGGAGGCGCTCGGCCTGCCAGGCCCTGCGCAGCCGTACGGTGAAGCCGGAGACCGCCTCCACGGTGCCGAACACCAGGCGCGCGACACGGCTTTCCTGCGGGAGGTCGGCGGTGAGTGCGGCGAGCTCCTCGGAGCGCCGGGCAGTGAGGGCCAGCTCCATGCGGCGGATGAACGTGTCGTGCGACAACCGTCCCATGGCGACGCCGTCACGCAGCACCTTCAGCGCCTTGTCGCGCTCCACGTCGGACAGCCGCGCGGGGTACGTGTTGAACTCGAAAGACGACGTCACGTTGGTGATTGTCGGTCAGTGAACCCCGGGTGTCCAGAAAACGAGAAAACGGCCGCCACGCGCGCGTACCTGACGACACCCGCCGTAAAAGGGGTGATTCAAAAGCGGATTGATCTCGTTTGAAGCACCATGGACGGGCTACATCACGGTGAGCAGACGAAGGGGAACCGTCCGTGCAGTTCCAGGTGTGGGCACCACAGGCCGGCCGAGTGACGCTCCAGTGCGACGGCGCCACGCGCGCGTTGGAGCGTGATCCGGACCGGGAGGGCTGGTGGCGGACGGAGGCCGCGGCGCGGGACGGCTCGCGGTACGGGTTCGCGGTGGACGACGGCCCCGTACTGCCCGACCCGCGTTCGCGCCGGCAGCCGGACGGCCCGGACGGGCTGAGCGCGGTCGTCGAGCACGAGCGGTACACCTGGCGCACCGAGTGGGCCGGGCGCCCGCTGCCGGGTTCGGTGCTGTACGAGCTCCATGTGGGCACGTACACCAGTGAAGGCACCCTGGACGCGGCCGCCGAGCGGCTCGGGCATCTGGTCGAACTGGGCATCACCCACGTCGAGTTGATGCCGCTGTGCCCCTTCCCGGGCCGGCACGGCTGGGGCTACGAGGGCGTATCGCTGTGGGCCGTGCACGAGCCGTACGGCGGCCCCGAGGCGCTGAAACGGTTCGTCGACCGGGCGCACGAACTCGGCCTGGGCGTGATCCTGGACGTGGTGCACAACCACCTCGGTCCGTCGGGCAACTACCTGCCCGCCTTCGGCCCGTACTTCACGGACACGCACCACACGCCCTGGGGTTCCGCGGTCAACCTGGACGCCCCCGGCTCGGACGAGGTGCGGGCGTTCCTGCTGGGCAGCGCACTGGCGTGGCTGCGTGACTACCGGATCGACGGGCTGCGCCTGGACGCGGTGCACGCGCTGGCGGACACGCGCGCGTGCCACTTCCTCGAAGAACTGTCGACGGCCGTGGACGCCCTCGCGGCCGGCCTGGGCCGACCGCTGTTCCTGATCGCCGAGTCCGACCTCAACGACCCGCGGCTCATCACGCCCCGCGCGCAGGGCGGGTTCGGGCTGCAGGCCCAGTGGAACGACGACTTCCATCACGCCCTGCACACCGCGCTGACCGGCGAGTCCCAGGGCTACTACGCGGACTTCGGCCGCGCGCCACTCGCCGCCGTGGCCCGGACCCTCACCCGCGGCTACTTCCACGACGGCACGTACTCCAGCTTCCGCGGCCGGCGCCACGGGCGGCCCCTGGACAACACGCGGGTGGCCGCCCACCGGCTGCTGGGCTACAGCCAGACCCACGACCAGGTGGGCAACCGCGCCCAGGGCGACCGCCTTTCGGCAGTCCTCTCCCCCGGCCTGCTCGCCTGCGCGGCCGCCCTCACGCTCACCGCGCCCTTCACCCCGATGCTGTTCATGGGCGAGGAATGGGCGGCCGGTACGCCCTGGCAGTTCTTCACCGACCACACCGATCCGGAACTCGCCGAGGCCGTACGGCGGGGCAGGCGGCGGGAGTTCGCGGCGCACGGCTGGGCCGAGGAGGACGTGCCCGACCCGCAGGACCCGGCGACCCGCGACCGCTCCTGCCTCGACTGGGCGGAGCTCGCGGACGAGCCCCACGCGCGCGTGCTGGACTGGTACCGCAGGCTCATCGCCCTGCGGCACGAGCAGGCCGACCTGACCGATCCCGACCTCGCCGACACCAAGGTGGCGTTCGACGAACGGGAGCGCTGGCTGGCCTTCCGCCGCGGGGACGTCCGCGTGGCCGTGAACCTCGCCAAGGAGCCGGCGGCGATCCCCCTGGGCCCCCGTCACGCGCGCGTGCTCGCCGCATGGGAGCCCGTCGAGGCGCCAGGGGCGGACGGGGTGCTGCATGTGCCCGCGGAGTCGGCCGTGGTGCTGCTGCAGGCGTGAAACGGCTGCTGGGCGCTCCGCGGACTGCGCCGCGATCGGCCGTCTGCCGTCTGCGGGTCCGTCGTGGCTGGTCGTGCCCGCGCGGCGAAGCCACATCTGGATACTGCCCCACGCGAACCGCACCGGACTTCGCCGAGGCCGGCCGCCTAGACCTCGTCGTCCACGTCCTCGTCCCGGAACTCCGTCACCCTCTCCAGCAGGATCGCCTCCCAGGCGCGCCGGAGCTGGAGCCTGAGGAGGGGCAGGGGGCCGGTGTCATGGCCTCCGAGGTGTTCGGCCAGGCGTACGACGGTGTCGCAGCGGGCCAGCCAGAGGCCGCGGAGGCAGGGGCGGGCTGCGTAGCCGGCGAGTGTGGCGGCGCGGACGGCGGCGGGTGAGCCGACCGCGATCGCGAGTCCTGCGATGTCCTCGGCGGGGTCGCCGACGGCCGCGCCGGTCCAGTCGAGGATGCCGCGCACCCGGCCGTCGGCGCTGACCACGAGGTGCTCGCCCCTGAGGTCGTGGTGGACGAGGACCGCGGTGCCGGGCTGCGCGGCGAGCTGTACGGCGGCCTGCGGGGTGAGCTGGTGGAGGCGGACGGGGTCGAACTCGTCGGCCGCGGCGAGGCGATCGGCGGCCCGCCCGGCGGCCCGGCGCAGCGCCTCCAGGGAGCGCGGGGCGGTGCGCGGGACGCCGAGCGTCTCGGCCTGCCGTGCGGGCACCTCGCGCAGCCCGGTGAGCAGCCCCGCGAGGTCGGTCTCGCCGACGGCGGAGACGTCGTGCTGCTCCGCCGTCCCGCCGGGCACCTTGGTGTCGAGCGTGTACGTCAGCCCGGGTGCCCACTCGCCGTGCGCCACGCTGGTCGGCACGGCGACCGGCAGATGCGGGCGTACAAGGTCGCGCAGGCGCAGTTCGCGGCGCTGGCGCAGGGCGGCCTCACGGTCGGGGGCGAGGCGCAGCACATGGCGGGCGCCGACCCACCAGGTGGAGTGCTCGCCGCCCTCGGCGACGGGCCGCACCTCGAGTCCGGTGCCCGCGCCGTCCTTCAGCAGGGAACTGACCAGTCGGCGGACGGTGTCCGCGGTGGGTGTCGGTGCCTGGGTCATGGTCGCGCCGTAGTCACTCGAAGGTGTGCTGGGGCTCCTGGGGTCGCTCAGTCCACTATGACCATCTCGCGGTCGGTGTCGTTGAGGCGGCGGCCGCCGTCCTCGGTGACCGTGACGATGTCCTCGATGCGCACGCCGAAGCGGCCGGGCAGATAGATCCCGGGCTCCACGGAGAAGCACATGCCGGGCACGAGGGGCTGCCGCTCGCCCTCGATCATGTACGGCGGCTCGTGCGTGGTGACGCCGATGCCGTGCCCGGTGCGGTGGATGAAGTACTCGCCGTACCCGGCCTCCGCGATGACCGCCCGGGCCGCGCGGTCGACCTCCTGGCAGGCGACGCCGGGCCGGACCGCCCGGAAGCCCGCCTCCTGGGCCTCGCGCACCAGGTCGTGCACCCGGCGCTCCTCGTCGGTGGGGTCGCCGACGTGGACGGTGCGGGAGGTGTCGGAGCCGTAGCCGTCCTTGAGTCCGCCGAAGTCGAGGACGACCATGTCGCCGCGTTCGATGACGCGCTCGCCGACCTCGTGGTGCGGGTTGGCGCCGTTCGGGCCGGAGGCGACGATGGTGAAGTCGACCTGCGAATGGCCGAACTGCCGCAGCAGGTCGGCGAGGTCCGCGCCCACGTCGGACTCCCTGCGGCCGGCGAAGGGAACCTTGCGGATCTCCTCGAACGTTGCATCTGCGGCCGCGCCCGCGGCCGCCATCAGTTCCAGTTCCGCCGGGTCCTTGACGGCGCGGAGCATCGGCAGGGCGTCGGTGAGGGAGGCGTATTCGGTGTCGGGCAGCGCCCGCTGCAGCCCGAGCAGGTGCATCGCCCAGGCGTTGTCGCTGATGCCGAAGCGGCCGGTGCCGGCGAGCAGGGCGGCGGTCGCGGCGTAGGGGTCCTTGCCGTCGGTCCAGTCGCGCAGGGCCAGGGCGGGCGCGCCGACGGCCTGTGCGGCGTCCGGGGCCTCCAGGGTGGGGACGACCAGGACGGGGGTGCGTCCCTGGACGAGGACCAGCAGGGTGAGCCGTTCGGTGACCGCGGTGGGCGCATAGCCGGTCAGCCACACCAGGTCCGGGCCCGGTGCCACCAGCAGCCCGGCGAGACCGGCGTCGGCGGCGGCCCGCGCGGCGCGGTCCATCCGGGCCCGGTAGTCGTCGGCGGTGAAGGGCGCGCGCGTGCTGCCGGTCATCCGGGCCTCCCTGGGCGGGTGAAGGGACCACAAAGGACTACGGGCAGCATCCTGCCCGTACAGAGGGGGCAGCGCGACCGGTCTGCGGGTGTTTCGGGTGCTCCATGGGCCATGGCGTCAGCTTTCCAGGGCGAGGTGGGCACCGAGGAGCAGCAGCACGCCCCCGGAGACCTGCTCCAGGCGCCGGCGCACCCCGGCACGGGACAGGACGGCCCGCATCCGGCCGACGAACCACACGTACAGACCGTAGTAGCCGACCTCGTAGACCGCCCAGAGCGCGGCGAGACCCAGCATCGCGGGCAGGTGTGGGGCGCCCCGCGGCACGAACCATGTGCCGGCCGACTACGGCCGGCTCGTCACCCACTTCCGGGTGGTCACGTGACGACCCCCGGGATCGCCGTCAACTGCTGGTACCCGCCGCTTCGGTGACGGACCGTCAGCGTGATCCCGACACCTGGGCGGGCCCGAGCGACGGCGCGTGCGAGGTCGGCGGCCGAGTCGATGCGGGTCCTGCCGAACGCGAGGAGTACGTCTCCCCGGACAAGGCCCGCCGCATAGCCCGGGCCGGGCACATGGACGCCGACGACCAGGGCGCCCGCCTTGTACGCGTCCACGGCCTCCAGGCCCAGGGTCGCTGCGGCGGGTGCCGGGGACGCAGGCGCTGTCGGGGACGACGGACTGGGGTGCGCCGTGGCCGACGGGCTGGCCTGCGCCTGGCGTTGCAGGTCGGCGAGTTTGCTCATGCCGATCACCGTGGCGCCGACCGTGCCGAGGCCGACCCCGGACAGCACCAGGACCGTTCCGACGAGCAGGCCGAACAGCGCGGCCCTGAGCCGTCGGCCGCGCCGGCGCGCGGCGTGCGGGCGCCGGGCCGTGCCGGGTTCGGTGCCGCCGCCGGGCTCCCCACCGGGCATCGGCTTGGGACGCAACGCAGTCTGTTCCATGGATCGCCTCCGGCTGGAGCTCTACCCGGAGCCCCGGCGCCCGACGAGCCACGAACGAGTGAGACTGAGCGGCTCACGCCCGGTCCTCCAGCACCCCCGCCAGCGTCGCTGCCGCTCCGGCGAGTGAGCCCGTGTGCAGCAGTTCGGTGCGGTGCACCACGCGCGGGTGTGCGAGGGGGACGGAGACCGTGCCCGGCACGTCCGTGGCCACCGAGCCCGGCAGCAGGGTCAGGCCGTGGCCGGCGGCGGCGAGGGCGGTGAGGGTACGGACGTCGGTGCCCTCGTAGCGCAGGGCGGGGCGGAAGCCGTGGCCGCCGTTCGCGGCGCGGAGGTGGGCCAGCGGCAGGCCGGCGTCGGGGGCGTCCAACCAGCGGGCGTCGGCGAGGTCCCCGAGGCGCAGGCCGCGACGGCGGGCCAGCGGGTGCGTGGCCGGCAGGAGGACGCACACCGGTTCCTCCGCCACGCCGTGCGTGATCAAAGGAGCCACGTCGGGCAGCCGCAGAGGGTCGCTGGGGGCGGCCAGGCCGTCGACCAGGCCGAGATCCGTCGTGCCGGTGGCGACGGCGGCCGGGATCTCGTCGCGGGGCAGCACGCGCACGGTCACGCCCGCGGCCGGGAGCACGGCGACGGCCCGCGGGACGAGCGCGGTGGGGGCCGCGGCGAGCGTCAGGCCGTGTGCGGGTGCGGCCGCCATCCGCAGGACGTCCGCGCGGGCCGCGTCCAGGCGCAGCAGCAGCGGATCCGCGTGTTCCAGGAGCCTCTCGCCGGCCGGGGTCGGTGCGACGGGGCGGCGGGTGAGGAGCGGCGTACCGAGGTCCTGTTCCAGTGCGGCGATGTGCTGGGACACCGCCGACTGGGTGTAGCCCAGTTCACGCGCGGCCTCGGAGAAGGAGGCGAGACGGACGACGGTGACGTAGGTGCGCAGGAGGTGCGGGTCCATGCACCCCAGGGTCGCATCAGATCTCCTTATCGCGGGTGCAGAAATCATCGTTGGACGCGATCCGGCGGCCGCACTCAGGATGAGGACATGACGAACACCGCAGCTCGGACCGCCCGGGTCGCCCTCGTCGGCGACCGCTCCCCCAATGTCGTGGCGCACACGCGCATCCCTCGTCTGCTCGACGCCCTCGCCGAGCGCGAGCGGCTCGTCCTCGACGCCTACTGGACCCCTTCCGAGGACGCCGAGGCCGCGGACGCCGTGCACGGATTCGACGCGGTGTGGGTGGTGCCGGGCAGCCCCTACCGCAGCCAGGCGGGCGTCCTCACGGCCATCCGCACCGCGCGCGAGGAGGGCATCCCCTTCCTCGGAACGTGCGGAGGATTCCAGCACGCCCTGCTGGAGTTCGCCCGCAACGTGTGCGGACTGACCCGGGTGGCCCACGCGGAGAGCGACCCGGAGGCCGAGGACCTTCTCATCGAGCCGCTGGCCTGCTCACTCGTGGGCCATGAGGGCACGGTCGTGCTCGAGGCGGGCTCCCTCGCCCAGTCCGTGCTCGGTTCAGAGCGGACGGTCGAGCGCTACTTCTGCAAGTACGGGCCCGGTCGGCACCTCGACACACTGCGCGCACACGGCATGCGTTTCTCCGGCGTGGACGAGGACGGCCACGTCCGTATGGCCGAACTCCCCGGCCACCCCTTCTTTCTGGCCTCTCTCTTCCAGCCGGAGCTGGCCGGCGACGGCTCGCGCCCGCACACGATGGTCCGGGCGCTGGCGCGAGCCGCGGTTGCGCACGCGACGCAGGCCGAGGGTCAGCCCGTGTGACCCCGCTGGCCGCCGTGCGCGCCGTGATGCCCGGGCTCAGCGGGATGCCTCCCGGGTGTGCGGCACGGAGCGCCGCCCCGAGGTGGCGCCGAACACCGACCCGGTGGACTTCCTCGGCATCGACCTGGGCATCGTCAACATCGCCACCACCAGCGACGGCGAGATCATGGCCGGACGTGAAATCAACCGCATCCGGGCCCGGGAACGCGGCCTGCGTCGCAAGCTCCAGAAGAAGAACACCCCGTCCGCCAAGCGCCGGCTGAAGAAGCGGCGACGTAAGGAGGCGCGGCGGGCGAAGGACATCAACCACAAGATCGCGAAACATGTAGTGGCCGAGGCAGAACGCACGGGTCGCGGAATCGCCCTGGAAGACCTCACTGGCATCCGCGAACGGGTACGGCTTGCAAAGCCTGGGGGCACCTCCCACGCCCTTAAGGCAGTGGGGGAGGGCCACCCACTCCAGCTGGTCCTTCGCCCAGCTGGGGCAGTTCATCGCGTACAAGGCCCGCAGGGCGGGAGTGCCGGTGGTGCATGTCGATCCGGCGTACACCTCCCGCACCTGCGCCGAATGCGGACACGTAGACAAGGCGAACCGGGTCTCCCAGGCCTGGTTCGCGTGCCGGAACTGCGGATTCGTTGATCACGCAGACCGATGGGGGCACCTCCCGCTCGAGCGAAGCCGAGAGTGGGGGAGGCTCCCGCAACACCCGCGCCAGAGCGTGGGAGTTGTGGTGATGCGGGGCCCCGTCAACGGCCCCTGCCCCACCACCGGAGCACAAGCGCCGGGGCGGGGCTGGACGCAGACGCAGACGCAGCATCACACCCAGTGATGCCCGTTGTGCAAGCCCGGCGCCTTAGCGCCCGGGTAGTTGACGAAGCTCCACTGCTCGTAGGAGCCCTCGGCGATGGTGAACCCGAGGCCGTCGTTGAACATCCGGGACGTGCGCCGATACGTCTTCGTCATGCCGTCCGCTCCGGGACGTACGACGAGCGGCACGGGTAACGGCGCGACATACGGCGCCAGTTCGTCCGGAGTCGGCGCCGTCTCCCCCGTGCCGCCCTCGGTGATCCTCTCGATGATTTCGGTCAAGGCTCGAACACCACCGTGTTCTGTGGTCTGTTCCCCTTACCTCAGAAGACTCTCGACGCCCCTCGCCCAAGTTCCCTGAATGTCCCGTTCCGCACGAAAAAGTTCAACGCGCGGTCATGACGGCAGGCCGGTCCGGAAGGAAGCCGTGAGTGCGGCGGGCCAGATGGTCCGGCTTGTAACGGTCCACTCCCCGGTGCCAGTTGAGGATGCCCGCCATCCAGTTCTGCAGGTCCTTCACATAGCCGTCCATCGCCTCGCGCGCCTCGCCGGAGAGGTTGAAGTCGTCGTAGACGACGGGCAGTTCGTGTGCGGCGATGTGTTCGAACTGCTGCATGCGCTGGGTCATCAGGTCGTGGACGACGGAGAGTGCGGTCGGGTAGTCGATGCCGAAGAAGTTCTGCACGACGAGGATCGCGTTGTGGATCTCGCCCTCGTACTCGATCTCCTTCTGGTACGAGAAGACGTCGTTGATGAGGCACCCGTAGTCGATGGCGGCGTTCTCCAGGGCGCGCACGGTGCCGCTGCGGTAGATCTCGGGCGGGACCGCGGGGCCGTGACCCATCCGGCACATGCTCAGGGTGAGGTCGGAGCCGAAGGTGGCGCGGCGCATCTCCAGATAGTCGACCGGGTCGGGGATGCGGTTCTGCAGCTGGTTGGACAGCTCCCACACCCAGCTCTCGGTCATGACGTTGACCGAGTCCTTGAGGGTGCGCCGCTGGTCGGGGGTCATCTGCGCCGTGGTGCGCGCCCACAGGTCGATGAGGCCGCGCTCCATGCCGTTGAGCGGGGCGGGGGCCTCCTCGCCGTCGACGGGCATGCAGTCCGAAAGGCGCCGGGTGGTCAGCCGGGCGGCGGCCAGGTCGTGGCGGCGGCCGTACACGAGCGGGTAGTAGTCGTCGCCGTATGTGCCCCAGGCGAGCCACTGCGAGCTGAGCTCGAGGGCCTCGGGTGTCGCGTCGGGGTCGAGGCCCGCGGAGCACAGGGGAAGGTCGGCGGCAGCGAGCCTGTCCTCGTCCCAGACGCCCTCTTGGAGCATGCCCATGGCGTGCATCCAGTCGGTCAGGCGGTGCCGGGCGCGGTCCAGGTGGGGGCTGAGTTCGACCTCGAAGGGCATGTGGAAGTCGGGCAGCAGGGAGGGGCCGACCTTCTGGTACGGCACATGCGTGTAGGCGCGCAGGCGCTCGGCGCCGGCCGCCGCGAGCAGGGCACCGACATCGGCGGCGGAGGTGCCGGGGCCGGTCAGGCCGTGCCACGGATGCGTGGCCTGTGCGCGGGCGTTCATGTAGCGGCTGGAGCGCATGTGCCATTCGTGGCCGCCGGACTGCCAGTCCTGCAGGCCCTGGGTGTACTTGGCGACGGCGGCGACCTGGTCCGGGGTCAGGCCCTTGTCCAGGGCCAGTGCGGGCACTTCGGTGAGGGCGGTGTGCTCGAACTGGTGGAGGCGGGAGGTGAGGACGTCGTTGACGGTGTCGGCGGCTTCCTGGGTGGTGCAGTCGAAGAAGGTCTCCAGGACGAGCACGCCGTTGCTGTTCTCACCCTCGTCCTCGACTTCCCGCTGGTAGGAGAACAGGTCGTTGCGCAGGTGGACGGCGTCCGAGAACGTCTCCATCAGCACCCTGAGCGGCCTCGAACCGGCAACGCACGCGGGGACCTCGGCGGTCGCGTACTCCACGAGCCCGGCGGACCAGGGGGCGCCGCCCACCTTGCGGCGCATCTCGATGTACTCGACGGGGTTGGCGATCCGCCCCTCGTTGATGTTGGACAGCTCCCACAGGGACTCGTTGAGAAGGTGTTCGGTCGCCACGGCGAAGCGGCGGCGCCAGTCCACCGACATCGACGGAACGGTGCGTGCCCACAAGTCGGCGAGCCCGGCCTCGACCGGGTTCTGCGGCTCCGGTACGGGAGTTGCGAGGTCGAGGGGCATGAACAGGGGCAGCCGGTCCAGGTACGCCTTGCCGCCGACGCGGTCCTGGCTGCGTTTGAAGGTCTCCAGGAAGTGGTCGTCGAAGAAGAAGACCCACACGTACCAGTCGGTGATCAGGGAGAGGGCGGGGCCGTCGCATTCGGGGTGGGCATAGGCGCAGAGCAGGCCGTAGTCGTGTGCGTCGAGGTCGGCCTGCTCCCAGATCCCGGACCCCTCCAGCATGCCCATCCCCCGCGCCCACTCGGTCGAATGGGCACGCGCCTCGTCGACATGCGGGTTCAGCCGCGCGGGGTACGGCATGTAGAAGTGCGGGAGGTCGAAGGGCTGCTGCGTCATGGCCGGGCTCTACCCGTGCCCCTCCGGCACCATCCGCGGGCCGGGACATGATCACACCATCGCGTGAATCGGGGGCGAACCGGGAACAGGGCGGCCCTAGGAACCCCGCACGGCCCGTCCCACCTCCGCCCGCAGCGCCACGAACCCGGGCAGGCTCCGGGTGGCGATCTGGTCGCGCTTTCCGGGGAGTTCGACGGGCAGGTCGAGGACGATGTGGGAGGCGGGGGCCGGGGAGAGGACGACGACGCGGTCGCCGACGTAGACGCTCTCGTCGATGTCATGGGTGACGAACACGATGGTCGTGCCCTCGGTGCGGTGGACCTCCAGCAGAAGGTCCTCGAGGTCCTCGCGGGTCTGTGCGTCCAGGGAGCCGAAGGGTTCGTCCATGAGCAGCAGGGAGGGGCGGCACACCAGGGCGCGGGCGATGGCGACGCGTTGCTGCATGCCGCCGGACAGCTGCCAGGGGTGGCGGCGGGCGACGCCGTGGAGGCCGACGCGTTCCAGGATCCGCTCGGCCTCGGCGCGGCGTTCGGCCAGGGATGTGACACGGGCTCTGAGGCCTCGGCGGCGCAGCGGGAGGGCGACGTTGTCGCGCACGGTGAGCCAGGGGAAGAGGGAGCGGCCGTAGTCCTGGAAGACGACGGCCAGCTGGTCGGGTACGCCGGTGACCGGGGTTCCGTCGACGGTGACGGTGCCCTCGTGGGCGGGCTGCAGTCCCGCGACGGTGCGCAGGAGCGTGGACTTGCCGCATCCGGACGGGCCCACGACGCACAGGAGTTGGCCGTCGGGCACGGTGAGGGTGATGTCGTGCAGGACGCGCTGGTCGCCGTAGCGCTGGCCGAGGGAGTCGAGGCGGAGCGTCATGCCGTGCTCCTTCCCCGTCCGAGGAACCGTTTCTCGACCGCCAGCAGCGCGGCGTTGAGGAGGTACCCGAGGACCCCGAGGAGGAGCAGGACGGCCCATACGGTGAGCAGGTCGGAGCGGGACTGGGCGTCGGTGAGGGTGTAGCCGATGCCGTTGGCGGTGCCCGGCAGCAGTTCGGAGAACACCATGAGGATGAGCGAGAGCGAGAGGCTGAGGCGCAGGCCCGCGAAGATGCGGGGCAGTGCGGAGGGCAGGATCAGGAAGCGGAGCCGTTCGACGGGGTTCAGGCGCAGCACGGCGGCGACGTCGAGGCGCAGCGGGTCGGTGTTGCGTGCCCCTTCCGCCGTGTTGACCAGCACCGGCCAGACGGCGCTGAAGGCGATCGACGCAACCTGCATCGGCGTGCCGAAGTCGAGGACGACGACGAAGACGGGCACCAGCGCGGGCGGCGGCACGGCCCGCGCGAACTGCAGGACGGGATTGCAGAGTGCGTACGCCCGGCGCGAGCGTCCGACCGCGACCCCCGCCCCGATCCCGGCGACGGCGGCGATACCGAACCCGGCCGCCATCCGTCCGAGGCTCGGCAGTACGTCCCCCACGGCGGCCTCGGTGAGAAACGCGCGCCGGACGGGCCCCGAGAACCACAACTCGTGGGCGCGGTGCGCGATGCGGCCCGGGGGCGGGAAGTAGACGCTGCCGTGGGCCTGCGCGGCCGTCTGCCACAGTGCGAGGGCGAGGAGGAGGACCAGGACGCGCAGGAGGACGTGGCGGAGGGACGTCCTCCGGGCGGGGTTCCTCGATCCCGGGCGCGCCGCGTTTCCGTCCCGCCGCATCACCTGCCTCACGACCGCACCCCGCGCCCGTCCGCCCGCCGCTCCGGTGTCCACGGGAACAACCGGCGTTCGCCCTGGACCAGGACGCCGTTGATGACCAGCCCGAGGGCGCCCGCCCACACCACGCCGGCCAGGACGTCCCGGGTGCCGTCGGTGGACAGGCTCGCCTGGGCGATGAAGATGCCGAGGCCCTCGCCGAAGCCGGAGAGGAGCTCGGTGGCCACGGCGAGGATGAGGGCGACGGCCGCCGAGATACGGATGCCGGCGGCGATGAACGGGGCCGTGCCGGGCAGTTCGACCCGCAGCAGGACCGACAGCCGGCCGAAGCCGAAGGCCCGCAGGGTGTCCTTGGCGAGCGGGTCGGTCTCGCCGAGGCCGTAGATCGTGTTGAAGAGGACGGGCCAGACCGACGCATAGGTGATCAGCGCGACCTTGGTCTCGGTGCCGGTGCCGAGGAGCAGCGAGACCAGGGGGATCAGCGCGACCGACGGCAGTGGCCGCAGGAACTCCACGATCATGCGTACGGCGGAGTCGACGACCGGCACGCTGCCGAGCAGCAGCCCGAGCGGCACGGCGATCGCAACGGCGAGGCCGAGCCCGAGCGCCCAGGCCCGCAGGGTGGCGCCGATCCCGTCCAGGAAGGTGCCGTCACCCGCCAACTCGACGGCACGGGCGAGGACTTCGGATGCGGGCGGAAGGTAGCTGCGCCGGACGATGCCCGCCCTGCCCACCGCCTCGCAGACCGCGAAGGCCAGCAGCACCCCGAGCAGGCCGAGCCACAGCTCCTGATGCCGGGCAAGCCGTTCCGGCCGTTTCAGTCGCTTCACCTGGGCGTCACTTGACCAGCAGCGTCGACGGGTCGACGGCCTTCTTCAACAGGCCCTGTTTCGCCATGAGTTCGGTCAGCCGCCGCAGCTGTGCCGCATCGGTGGAGGCCGGATACGTCGGCAGCCCGATCGACCTGGACTGGTCAGCGGTCACCTTGGTGTACTTCGGGAGCTCTTCCCGTACGGCGCCCGGGTCCTGCGCCGCGATCTTCGAGGCAGCCTCGATGGCACGCTGAAAGGCCGCGGCCTCCTTGGGGTGCCCGGTGGCGAACTTCTGTGTGGTGACATACCCGCTGATGGGCAGCGACTGGACGGGCGCCGAGCCGCCGTCCAGCAGCACCTTCGCCTTCAGCTCCCCCTGGATCGCGCTGTCGAAGGGCTCCACGGCGTGCACGGCGTCCACCTGCCCCCGTTCCAGGGCCGGCCCCATCTGCGGGAAGGCGATCTGCCGGTAGACGGGCCGGCCGACGCCCTTCGCGTCGAGGATCGCATTGAGAGTGAGCGACTGGATGTTGTTGAGGATGTTGACGGCGACCTTCTTGCCCGCGAGGTCGGCGACGCTCTTGATGCCCGAGTCCTTCGGTACCAGGACGTCCATCATGTGCGGCGCGACCCGTACGCCCTCGGCGAGGATGCGGAGGTCGAGGGTGCCCTTCTCGTCGGCCTGCAGGAACGTCACGTAGTTCGCGCTCGCGATCACGTCGACCTGCCCCTTGGCCAGGGCGGGCAGTGCCTGGATGCTCTGCTGGACGGGCTGGATCCTGACGTCCAGCCCCTCCTTGGTGAACAGCCCGCGGTCCCGTGCGAGGTAGAGCGCCGCGGAGTCCGTCAGCGGCAGGGCGGCCACGGTGATCTTCGTGCGTCCACCGGCGGAGGTGGAGCCCCCGCCGTCGTCGCAAGCCGCGAGGAGCAGTGTCAGGGCGGCCGCGACAGCCACCGTTTTCCCGATTCCCGTCCGCAATCCCCGTAACGCCATGCGCCATGACTACCCGATTATTGTCATGATCACCACAGGTGCTGCACATCCCGCGACACGCTTCGTGTCCCCTTGCCGAAGCCCCGCAGGGAACCTCACCGTGGTCGCATGAATGTGCGCGAGGCCCCACCGGTCCCGGACGTCTTCGATCCGCGGCAGTACGCCGCCGGGGTGCCCCACGCCGCCTACCGCGTGCTGCGCGACCACCACCCCGTGGCCTGGCAGAACGAGCCCGAGGTGCTGGGCTGGCCGGCCGGGCCCGGGTTCTGGGCGGTGACCCGGCACGCGGACGTCGTACGCGTCCTCAAGGACTCGGCGACATATTCCTCGCGCCTCGGCGCGACCCAGATCCGCGATCCCGACCCGGCCGACCTCCCCTTCATTCGCCGCATGATGCTCAATCAGGACCCGCCGCAGCACGGGCGGTTGCGGCGACTGGTCAGCCGCGCCTTCACCCCGGGCCGCATCGACCGCTTCACGACGGTGGCGCAGGAGCGGGCCCGGGCCCTGTTCGCGCAGGCGCTGGAGGCGGCCCGTGCAACCGACGGCACCGTCGACCTCGTCGCCGCCGTGACCGACGACTACGCCCTGCTCAACCTCGCCGACCTGCTCGGCGTCCCGGACGGCGACCGCGGCCTGCTGCTGCACTGGACGCAGCGGGTCATCGGTTACCAGGACCCGGACGAGGCCGGCACCCCCGTGCTCGACGCGGCGGGCAAACCGGTCAACCCGCGCTCCCCCGCGATGCTCCGGGACATGTTCGCCTACGCCCAGCAGCTCGCCGCGCACAAGCGCCGCCATCCCGCCGACGACGTGATGACGACGCTCGCGCATGACCCCGAACTCGGCGACGCCGAACTGGAGATGTTCTTCTTCCTGCTCACCGTCGCGGGCAACGACACCGTCCGCAGCGCGGCCCCCGGCGGGCTGCTGGCCCTGGCCGAGCACCCGGAGGCGTACCAGCTGCTACGCGCCGGAAAGGCCGAACTGCATCTCGCGGTGGAGGAGTTGCTCCGACGGCATCCGCCCGTCCTCACCTTCCGCCGGACCGCCGCCCGCGACACCGAGCTGGCGGGGCGGCGCATCCGTGCGGGCGACAAGGTGGTCGTCTTCCATGCCTCCGCGAACCACGACGAAAGGGTCTTCGCCGCGCCGGACCGCCTCGACCTGTCCCGTACGCCGAACCCGCACGTCTCCTTCGGGGACGGTCCGCACGTCTGCCTGGGCGCGCACTTCGCCCGGTTGCAGCTGCGGGTGCTGTACGGGGAGGCACTGCGCGCCCTGCCGGTCCTGCGCACTGCGGGGCCGGCCAGGCGGCTGACGTCCAACTTCATCAATGGGCTCAAGTCACTGCCGATGCAGGTGACTTGAGGTTCAAGGGCGAAGCCTTCAGGTCCGCACCTGGATCAGTGCGTGGGTGCCGCCCGTCCGCCACCGCTGGTCCTCGGCCGCCACGAGCGCGGCCTCGGTGTCCAGGTCCAGGCCGGTGATCACATCGGACTTCAGGGTGCGCAGGGCGGCGACCGGGCCGGGGAAGTGGGCTGTGACGTCCGCGAAGGGTGTGGTCGGGGCCCACAGCCGATCGCCCACCAGGCGACGGTAGTTGAGGTCGCCCTTCACGACGGTCAGCGCGGCCGTGGCGAGTTCCGCGCGCAGGTCGCCCGGCATGTCCGCGTACGGCAGCGGTCCGGCGGAGAACGGGTGGGCGCGGAGGCTGAGGCGGCCGTCGGTCATCGCCGCCCACAGGATACGGCCGTACTCGAGGGCTGCGCCCTGCGCCCCGGTCAGTCTCCTGAGCGCGTCGAGCACGTCGGCCGTCGTCGCGTCGGAGACGTAGTAGGGGTACGGCTTGATGTGCAGGACGGCGCGCCCGATGCGCCCGCGTTCGAGGAGGTGGGCGATGAGGAGCAGGTCGGGGACGAGTTCACGGCCCGCGTTGTCGGCGATGAGGCAGAGCGTGCCCGCGCCGGTCGGCGGGAGCAGCGACCAGAAGGCCTCGCTGTCGTCGGCGACCAGGCCCGGGGCGGTCTCCGCGGTGCCGGCGCCGACGGCGGAGAGGCGGAAGCCGAGGTCGGCGCGGTTGCCCCAGAGGGAGCCGTGCAGCAGGGCGCGGTCCTGGTCGTCGGCGGACAGGGCGTCGAGGGCGGCCAGTTCCTCGTCCGTCTCCGGGGAGTCGAGTTCGGCCAGCTTGAAGGGACGGAACGGGTCGATGCCCTGCCAGGGGCCGGATCCGAAGTAGCCGACGGCGTCGAGTAGTTGGCGGTAGAAGTAGCTCTCCGACCAGAGCCAGGGGATGTCGTACCAGGAACGCCCGGCGTAGTCGGCCATGCCCCACGCCTCCCAGCGGGCCCGGTCGTGCGCGTCGGCGGGGAGCGGTTCGACCACGCCCTTGGTGCAGCTCGCGAGGAGCGCGTCGAGAGCGCGGTGCTGTGCCGGGCCGTACGGGAAGGCCTCCCGTACCTGCCGGATGATCGCGGGGTGCCGCTCGGCGAGCACGCTGTGGGGGAACGACCCCGGCTCGTTGCCGAGGATCACGGGCGCGGACGGGGCGTGAGGCATGCGCCCACCCTAATCGGACCGAGCCAAACCGCTCCGGCTCGGCAGCGCCCCTGGCCGAGCGAAGTCCGCACCGGTTCGAAAGCGTCCCTATCTGGGTGCGGGGCTGTGTCGATCTGCGGCTCCGCCGCGCGGGCGCGACCAGCCACAACGGCGCCGCAGACAAACAACAACCCCTCGCGCCCTCAAGCGGAGCGCTCCCGCTCCAGCCGGGCGGCGAGGCTCACATAGCGGGCACGGCGGGTCACCGGGACCAGGCCGCGGATCGTGAGGTGCCACATCTCGGCCAGTCTGCGGGGCTGGTGGGCGACGGGCTCGAGGGAGCGGCCCACGACGCGGGTGCCTACGAAGAAGCTGACGAGGGAGTGGGCGACGGCGTCGACGTCGATGTCCGGGTGGACGTCGGACTCCTTGACGGCGCCGAGGAGTTTGCGAGTGGCGATGTCCCGCCACTCGGTGAAGGGGTGCTGGAGCGGTGGCCGCACGGCGACTTCCCCGGTGGCGAGCCGGAGCCCGGCCCGTGGGATGGGGCCCTCGACGGAGAGGCGGGCGATGCCGAAGGTGATGCGCATCAGGGTTTCGAGCGAGGAGTAACCCCGGCCGTCCACCTCGTCGGTCACCTCGCGCGAGGCCTTGGACTGCAGCTCCATGATGGCGTGGGCGAGGTCCTCCTTGGCCGCGAAGTGGAAGTAGAGCGCGCCCTTGGTGACCTGGGCGTGTTCGACGATGTCGCTCAGACTGGTCGATTCGTAGCCGCGGCGGTCGAACAGGTCTGCTGCGGCCGTGATGATCGTCGCGCGGGTCTGCTCGGCGCGTAACTGCCTCGCCATCGACTGAACACTCCTGGGGCTGGAAACGGGCCGTACTGTTTGTTTTTCTCACTCCCAGTGAACGATATCTCACCGTGCGGCGGCGCCGACGGCGCACTCGAACACGGACGACTCGCCCTGGAATCCGCGGGTCTCCAGACCCGTCCCGGTCGCGTCGGGCACCTCGATCCAGGTGGGTCTGTCCAGCTCAGCATACTGAGGGCAGGCCGCACGGAAGGACCCACCCCCCGCCGGACCGGCGGCCCGGACGCGGGCGGCCTGCCGGGCCGCCTCCAGGAGCAGCATGCCGGAGATGTGATCGGGTGGATGATCGAAGAAAACGGGATGGGCGGTATCTACTCGCAGCTGCCGACGGCCGGGTCGGTCCGGTGGGGCCGGCACGACGTCCACGGGCAGGGCACGGTCCACGGCGGCGGCCGGCAGGGCGGGCGGGAATGGCAGCGCGGTGACGGTGGCCGCGGTGCGGCCGCCCCGCAGTCGGCGGTGGACGGACTCGCCGGTCCAGCTGACGGCGATGTGCGCGGTGGCGACGCGTTCGCCGACGAGGCGTACGTCGGTGTCGTGGCGAAGTGCGGTGGGGCGGCCGGCGCGATGGCGGACGTCGGACACGGTGCCGTGCAGAAGGGGTTCGACGGGCACGGCGGCGACGGCGAGGTACTCGGGAACCGTGGTGAGCTGCAGCTTTTTCAGCACGAGGCAGTGGTCGAACGGGGCGTCGTACTCGGCGTGTGCGAGGAGCGCTCCGCGCCGGCGGACGGTCTCCGCGACGCGCAGTGGCTCGTACGGCGACCGGTCCGGCGACACGTGTAACCGATGTGCTCGCGGCCGCTGTGCAAACAGCGTGAACCGGTCGGGACCGGTGTGCTCCCAGTCGCTGAGAATCGTTTCCGCTACGGCGGCACGGTGGACGAGCCGACGAGGCACGGTGGCCGTCAAGGCCGGTCGAGGCATGGTCGGTTGGAGCATGTCCCTCCCTCGGTCCCGCCGGAAACGGATGACAGACCAGACGGCGAGGTGCCCGTGCCGGCGACCGCCAGAGTACGAGGCAACCGGTTGGTTTTCAATGTGACCCCGGTGGGTCCGGGGGCGTACGAAGCAGGTGAACGGTCAAGGTTCAAGGAGCTGTTCGCTCCGGACCACTCCCGAAGCGTCACGCGCTGAACGCGCGGGGCCGGTCGCCCGTACTTCACGGGAGCACATCGTTCCACGCCGGCCGAGGAGACGTTCCGGATGCCCCGGATGACCGCACACCGCACCGCCCTGGCGGCCGCCCTCGTGACCCCGTTCCTGCTGCCTCTGTGGGCGGCGGGCCCCGCGCAGGCGCACGGCGCGCCCACGGATCCGGTCAGCAGGGCCTACGCCTGCTCGCCCGACGGCGGCAGCAACGCGCAGTCGGCGGCCTGCAAGGCGGCCGTCGCCGCGAACGGCGCCCCCTTCACGTTCTGGGACAACCTGCGGGTCGCGGACGTGGGCGGCAGGGACCGGCAGGTCATTCCCGACGGAAAGCTGTGCAGCGGCGGCCTGCCCGCCTACAAGGGCCTCGACCTCGCCCGCTCCGACTGGCCGTCGACGACCCTGAAGCCGGGCGCGACCCTGGCGATGAAATACGCCTCGACGATCCCGCACACCGGCACGTTCAAGCTCTACCTCACCAAGCCCGGTTACGACCCGAAGAAGCCGCTAACCTGGGCCGAGCTGCCGGACAGACCGTTCGCCTCGGTCAAGGACCCGGCGCTGACGAACGGCGCGTACCGCATCACCGCGAAGCTGCCGTCCGACCGGACCGGGCACCACGTGCTCTTCACCATCTGGCAGAACAGCAGCACGACGGACACGTACTACTCGTGCTCCGACGTGGTGTTCGGGACTGCCGGGAGCAGCAAGAGCGGCGGTGCGGCTGCATCGGCGTCGACGTCCGCGGGCGGTGGCAGGAAGAGCGTGAGCAGCAGCCCCACGGCCACGCCCGAACCCCGTACGCCCCCTTCCCGTACGGCCGGGGCGGCCGCGAGTCCACGACAGGAGTCCACCGGCCCCGACAGCACCCCGGTGGCCTCGACCTCCGCCGCGGGCTCGGGACCGTCCGCGCCCATGCTTGCGGGCGGCGCCGCTGCGGTGCTGGTGCTCACCGGCGGCGCCGCCCTGGCGCTGCGTCTGCGTCGACGCTGAACTACGCCTACTTGAACGTCAGTTGACGTACACGGTCGCGCCGTTGTCGGTCACCGGGGCGTACTTGGCGGTGAAGTAGCCGCTGCTGAAGCAGAGCGACGAGCCGGACGTCTTGGTGAACTGCTGGTTGGTGAAGTTGATGCTGGCGTCGCTGTTGCTGGTCGTGCCGGTCAGGCTGGGGGCCTGGTAGACGCAGTTGATGGAACCCAGCAGGGTCTTCAGCTTGACCGTGGTCTGGATGGTGGAGCCGCTCGCCGGGGTCACGGTCAGCCCGCCACCGGAAGCCACGGTGGTGGTGTACGGCAGGTTGTCGACCGTGATGCTGGTGACACCCGTCACGCCGAGGACGTTGCTGGTGCAGCTGCTGCTGTCGAAGGTCTGCGCGCCGACGGACTCGGTGGCCGTGCCCGGCGCGGCCGGGTTGTCCGTGACCGTGGCGGTGAACGTCGAGGAGGTGCAGCTCACGCCGCTGGTGCCGGTCGCGCTGGAGTAGAGCGTGGCGCTGGTGCCGCTGGCCAGCGGTGCGGAAAGGACGTCGCCGACCGCGACGGCGGTGCCGCCGGCCGAACCGGTGGTGAGGACGGGGGTGTCGGCCGCCGAGGCCGGGACGGCAGCGGGGAGCGAGAGGGCGGCAACGGTGCCGACGAGGGTGAGGAGGGTGCGAGTGCGCATGCGGACGTACCTCTTTCTGGTGCGGGGGTCGAGGGTTGGGGGCTTCCGATGTGGCGCGAGGATGGCGGGGGGACGCGGTCGGCGTCCGCCGTTGCCGGTCCGTGACGCCTTCTCCGTACGCCACGGACCGGCAACGACGACCGGCCGGTGACCGGCCGCAGACCCGGGGGGTGGGCCTCCGGCCGGGCCGGGCGGAAGCGACGGCCTGGCATGGACCAGGGGGGAAGGGCCCGTACCGGACCGTCTGGGGGATCTCGAGCTGTGAAGGGCCCGTGCGGACAGGAGGGGTCCGGGAGACGCGGACAGGGCCGCGTGGCTGGATCCGGCGCCACGGATCTGGGGGAAGCCAGGGGCAGTTGTAGACCTGAGTGTCAGTCAACGTCAAGGCGGAGCAAGGGAGTTGACGATCATTCAAGAACCTGGTGCGACCTGCCCGACCTGCTGAGCCACAGGTGGGGCACAACCAACACCCTTTTTTCACAACTCCCTTGACCCTTGAAAGTAACCACGGGTAACTTCCTCGCTGGCTACTGCGGAGTACGAGAAAGCCCTTCCACCCGCCGGGAGTTTGGGAGGAGGCGTGCGCCTGCAGCCGCTGTCCGCGCCAGGACAACGCGCCGATGATGCCCAACCCGCACTGACTATGCACATGGGAGCAGAAATGGCCTCGTCCGCCGAACTCACCACCGGGAACCCAGAAAGCGGTTCCTCGCCCGCCCCCGCGAGACGCGGGCGGGTCCGGCTGCGCCGCGCCGCTGTGATGGCGGTCCCGGCCGTCGCGGTCGCGGCCGGCCTCGCGATCATGACCGCCGAGGGGGCGCTGGGGGTCTCGTTCTCGATCTCCGGAATGCCCTTCACGGTGACCGCCAAGTCGCTCGACGGCACCGGCTTCGAGCAGTTCGGCGGGCTCGACAGCATGATCGACAACAGCCCCAACGCGGGCGACACGGGCGGTCAGGTGCTGATCGTCACCTCCGCCATCAAGAGCGCAACGCTGGACAGTCTGTGCCAGAGCGTCGACCTGGGCGGCACCAACCTGCTGATCAAGGCGGGCAGCGGCTCGTCGAAGGTGCAGGCGACCGACCTGACCACGGACTCGACCGAGCTGACCGGCGACGCCGCCTTCAAGAACATTGAGATCGGCAACGACGCGAGCACGCTCAACAAGGCCGGCGTCAAGGGACCGGCAGGCGTCTTCAGCCAGCAGGCCGACACGGTGCACATCGACAACCTGCGGCAGACCAACTATGCGACGACGGCCGGGGTGTTCAAGCTGCCGGGCCTGAAACTCAGCTTCAGCGACTCGGGTTGCTGATGTCGGACATTCCGAAGCAAGGCGCGCGGCCCGCTTTTCGTGAGTGGCGGGCCCGCCGTCCGTTCTGGGGCGGGCTGCTGCTCGCCCTGGGCGGGGCGGAGATCCTGCTCACCGAGAAGGCCTCTGTGAAGGTCATGATGCACGCCGCCACGCAGAACCTGGCCGGCTACCTCCTGCCCACCGTGATGTTGTTGTGCGGGCTGCTGATCCTCTTCAACCCCACGCAGCGCCTGTTCTACTCGATCATCGGCGTCCTGGCCTCCCTGGGCACCTGGCTCACCTCCAACCTGGGCGGCTTCTTCGTCGGTCTGCTCCTGGGAGCCGTCGGCAGTTGCCTCGCCTTCGGCTGGCTGCCCGAACAGGAGCCGCGCGTCAGCCGGCGCCGGCGCAGGAAGCAGGTGCGGGCGGCGGAGGCGGCGCAGTTGTAGGGCGTCGGCAGGGCGGGGGTTCCCGTCCCTTGCGGAGCAGGCCGCCCTCTCCCTGTCCCCTCGATGGCGCAGTGCCGCCCCGGTGGGGAGCGCGGGCCCACCGGGGCGGTGCGGGGCGCGGTGTCAGGCGAGTTGGACGAGGGCGAAGGTCACGCCTGCCGGGTCCCGGAGCACGGCGACGCGTCCGACGCCGGGCAGTTCGGTGGGCGGGGTCAGGACGGTGCCGCCGAGTGCGGCCGCCGCGACCGCCGTGCCGTCGATGTCCTCGACACCGAAGTGCAGGGTCCAGCCGGCCGCACCCTCGGGCCCGCCGGTGATGCCGGCGAACTCCGCCCTGCCGCCGACGAAGGTCAGGTGGGCGGCCGCGCCCCCGGCCGGCGCTGCAGCGGCCGTCCAGCCGAAGACCTGACCGTAGAAGGCCTTGGCGCCCTCGGTGTCCGGGGTGCTCAGCCCGAACCAGGACGGCGTGCCGGGCTCGCGCACCAGACCGGAGCCGACATGCTTGTCCGGCTCCCAGGCGCCGAACAGGGCGCCGTCGGGGGCCCGGTAGACGGCGGCGCTGCCGGCGACGGACACCTTGGTGGGCGGGCTGACGACGCGTCCGCCGGCGGCCTCGACGGCCTTGGAGGTCGCGCTCAGGTCGTCGGACATGAAGTAGACACTCCAGCCGGCCGAGTGCTCCTGCCCCTCCCGGAGCCGGACCGCTCCCACGATCTTCTCCCCACTGAGTGTGAAGTTGACGTATCCGGTGGGGAGTTGGAGGGCCTCCCAACCGAAGAGGGAGCCGTAGAACTCGCGGGCGGAGTCGACGTCGGGGGTGTCGAGGTCCGCCCAGCAGGGGGCGCCGGCCGGGTGGCGAGAGATCTTCATCGGTTCTCCTCGGGTCGCAAGCGGTCGATCTTCGTCCAGCGTGGCGGCACCCTCCCGACCGCTCCAGCCGGCGCCGGCAACTCGCGGATTCCTTCCAGGCACGCGGCCCTTCATGGTGAATTCGTCCACCGCGATCGCCTCGGCCACCTCTTCGGGCGTATGGCCGTCGGTCGCCACGACGGCCGTCGCGACCTCCTCGTACAGGTGCCGGCGGGCCTGGGCCAGCTCGCGCCACCGGCGGCGCGCATCGGCGGCGAGCAGGGGCCGTTCGGCGGTCAACCCGGGCCGCCGTACGGCCTCTTCGACGCCCATCGTGAGGTGTATGACATGCCGTCCGGCCAGGAGGGCGCGGGTGCCGGCGTCGAGGACGGAGCCGCCGCCGAGGGCGAGGACGCCGTTGTGCTCGGCCAGCGCGCGGCGCACGGCCCGTTTCTCGGCCGCCCGGAACGCTGCCTCGCCGAAGTCGCGGAAGAGCTCGGCGACGGACCGCCCCTCGGCCGCCACGATGTCGTCGTCGGTGTCCCGGAACCGGACGCCGAGCCGCTCGGCCAGCAGCCGCCCGACCGTCGACTTGCCCACGCCCATCGGCCCGACCAGGACGACCAGCGGGCCGTTCGACGGATCGCTCATCGGATGACCGAGTGGTCCAGATACGACCGCACGTTGCGGCGGGTCTCGATGACGCTGTCGCCGCCGAACTTCTCCGCCACCGCGTCCGCAAGGACGAGCGCGACCATCGCCTCGGCGACGATCCCGGCGGCCGGCACCGCGCACACGTCGGAGCGCTGGTGGTGGGCGACGGCGGGTTCCCCGGTGGCCACGTCGACCGTCTGCAGGGCGCGCGGCACGGTGGCGATCGGCTTCATCGCCGCCCGCACCCGCAGCAACTCCCCTGTGGTGAGGCCCCCTTCGGTGCCGCCGGAGCGTCCGGAGGACCGCCGGATGCCTTCGTCGGTGTTCACCATCTCGTCGTGCGCCCGCGAACCCGGTACCCGCGCCAGCTCGAACCCGTCGCCGATCTCCACACCCTTGATCGCCTGGATGCCCATCAGCGCGCCCGCGAGCCGGGCGTCCAGCCTCCGGTCCCAGTGCACGTGCGAACCCAGTCCGACCGGCACGCCGTACGCCAGCACCTCGACCACACCACCGAGCGTGTCGCCGTCCTTGTGGGCCTGGTCGATCTCCGCGACCATCGCCTTCGACGCGTCCGCGTCCCGGCAGCGCACCGGATCGGCATCCAGCTTCTCCCGTGCCGACGCGCGCTCCAGGATCGGCCGGGCCTCGTCGAAGCCGTACTTCTGCATGCCCGCCAGATCCGCGTGACCGGGACGCGGACGGGTCAGCGGGACGTTACGGGCCAGCCCGGCGAGGATCTCCGGGTCGACCGGGTCGGCCGCCATGACCTGCTCCCACTTGGGCCACTCGGTGTTGCCCACCATGATCGCAACCGGGGAGCCGAGCGTGAGACCGTGCCGGACGCCGCCGAGGAAGGTGATCTCGTCCGGCACACCGGCGGGAAGACCCTCCAGCGTCGCCACGAGTGCGGGACCGTGGGACTCCCCCGCGGTCAGCCAGCGCAACCTGCTCAACGGTGCTCCTCGGGCGAGGCGGGCAGGCGCAGCCCGCGGTGGATGTCCATGGCGGCCGAGGAGTGGTTGAGGGTGATGTAGTGCAGGCCGGGGGCGCCCTCGTCGAGGAGGCGCTGGGCGAGGGCGGTCGCGTGGTCCACGCCGATGCGGTGGGACTCGGCCGGGTCGTACTGCGCGGTCCGCAGGCGCAGGGCGAGGTCGTCGGGGAAGGCCGCGTTGCTGAGGCGGGCGAAGCGGGCGATCTGCTCGTAACGGGTGGCGGGCATGATGCCGGGGATGACGGGGGTGTGGCAGCCTGAGGCGGCGAGACGGTCGCGCAGGCGGAGGTAGTCCTCGGCACGGAAGAACATCTGGGTGATGGCGTAGTCGGCGCCGGCCCGGCACTTGGCGGCGAAGTGGCGGATGTCGCTGTCCCAGTCGGGTGAGCGCGGGTGTCGTTCCGGGAAGGCGGCCACTCCGATGGAGAACGCGCCACAGGAACGGATGAGTTCGACGAGTTCTGCCGCGTGACGCAGGCCGTGGGGGTGCGGGATCCAGGGGCCCTGCGGGTCGCCGGGCGGGTCGCCGCGCAGGGCGAGGACGTCGCGGATGCCCGCGTCGGCGTAGCGGCCGATTATCCCGCGGAGTTGGGCCGTGGAGTGTTCGACGGCGGTGAGGTGGGCGACCGGGCGCAGGGTGGTGTCCTCGGCGATGCTGCGGGTGAGCTCGGTGGTGCGTTCGCGGGAGGTGCCTCCGGCGCCGTAAGTGACCGACACGAAGGAGGGGTTGAGGGTTTCGACGCGGCGCAGTGCGCTCCACAGGGCCCGCTGTCCCTTGCCGGTCTTGGGCGGGAAGAACTCGAAGGAGTACGAGCGCCGGCCTGCCGCGATCAGTTCGGCGGGGCCCCGGCGGGGGCGGGTGGCCTCGAGTGCGGGTGCTGCCGTCATGTCAGGTCGCCTCCTGGCGCGGTGTAGGTCTGGGTGCCGATGTGGGACAGGGCGAGGGTGGCCAGGGCCGCACCCCACTGCGCGCGGCGGGCGGTGTCGTGACCGGCGGCCAGGGCGGCGAGGTATCCGGCGCGGAAGGCGTCGCCCACGCCGGTCGGGTCGACGGCGTCGTCGGCGGGGACGGCGGGGACGTCCAGCGGGGGCTCACCGGCGCGCTCGACGCGGCTGCCCTTCTCACCGAGGGTGGTGATCCAGGTGCCGACCCGCTGCAGGACGTCGGCGTGACTCCAGCCCGTCTTGGTGAGCAGCAGGGCGTGTTCGTACTCGTTGGTGAACAAGTGGTCGGCACCGTCGACGAGTTCGCGGATCTGCGCGCCGTCGAGACGGGCCAGCTGCTGGGCGGGATCGGCGGCGAAGGGGATGCCGTGGGTGCGGCACGCGCGTGTGTGCCGGAGCATCGCGGCCGGGTCGTCGGCGCCGACGAGGACGAGATCGGCGCCGCCCTGGCGGCGGAGAGCCACGGTGAGATCGATGTCGGCTGCTTCGCTCATCGCGCCCGGGTAGAAGGAGGCGATCTGGTTGCCGTCCTGGTCGGTGGTGCACAGGAAGCGGGCGGTGTGCCGGGTGCGGGAGACATGGACGCCCGAGACGTCCACGCCGAGCGCCGCGAGCCGTTCTCCGTACGGGGTGAAGTCCGCGCCCACCGCCCCCAACAACAGGGGCCTGTGGCCGAGTTGGGCCAGGCCGTAGGCGATGTTGGCGGCCACTCCCCCGTCGCGGATCTCCAGAGTGTCGACCAGGAAGGACAGCGAGACATGGTCGAGGCGGTCGGCGAGGAGCTGGTCGGCGATGCGGCCGGGGAAGGTCATCAGGTGGTCGGTGGCGATGGAGCCGGTGACGGCGATCCGCATGTCAGGCCCCTGCCACCAGCCGCAGTGCGTCGACGCGGTCGGTCTTCTCCCAGGTGAAGTCGGCCAGTTCGCGGCCGAAGTGACCGTAGGCGGCCGTCTGGGCGTAGATCGGGCGGAGCAGGTCGAGGTCGCGGATGATCGCGGCCGGGCGCAGGTCGAAGACCTGACGGATGGCCTGTTCGATCGCCGTCCGCGCTACGGCGGCGGTGCCGAAGGTCTCCACGAACAGGCCGACGGGCTCCGCCTTGCCGATGGCGTAGGCGACCTGGACCTCGCAGCGGCGGGCCAGGCCCGCGGCGACGACGTTCTTGGCGACCCAGCGCATCGCGTACGCCGCCGAACGGTCCACCTTGGAGGGGTCCTTGCCGGAGAAGGCGCCGCCGCCGTGGCGGGCCATGCCGCCGTAGGTGTCGATGATGATCTTCCGCCCGGTGAGGCCTGCGTCGCCCATCGGGCCGCCGATCTCGAAACGGCCGGTGGGGTTGACCAGGAGGCGGTAGTCCTCGGTGTCGAGCTTGATGCCGTCGTCGGCGAGGCGGGCCAGTTCGTGTTCGACGACGTGGGTGTGGATGTCGGGGGCGAGGAGGCCGTCGAGGTCCACGTCGGCGGCGTGCTGGGTGGAGACGACGACCGTGTCCAGGCGGGCCGCCCGGCTGCCGAGGTACTCGATGGTGACCTGGGTCTTGCCGTCCGGGCGGAGGTAAGGGGTGACGCCCTGCTTGCGGACCTGGGAGAGGCGGTGGGACAGGCGGTGCGCCAACTGGATGGGCAGGGGCATCAGTTCGGGGGTTTCGTCGCAGGCGTAGCCGAACATCAGGCCCTGGTCGCCCGCGCCGCCGGTGTCGACGCCCTGCGCAATGTCCGGGGACTGGGCGCCGATCGACACGGACACCCCGCAGGAGCGGCCGTCGAAGCCCTTCTGGGAGGCGTCGTAGCCGATGTCGAGGACGGCGCTCCGGACCAGGGCGGGGATGTCCGCGTACGCCGTGGTCGTGACCTCTCCGGCGATGTGCACCTGGCCGGTGGTGATCAGTGTCTCGACGGCGACGCGCGAGCGGGGATCCTCGCTGAGCAGGGCGTCGAGGACCGTGTCGCTGATCCGGTCGGCGATCTTGTCGGGGTGTCCCTCGGTGACGGACTCCGAGGTGAACAGGCGGCGGGACATGGCTCTCCCTGGGTCGCAGCGGCTGCTGACTGATGAAGGGCGGTGCGAAGGGTGTGAGATGGGGCCGGAGAGCTCCTCGGGGGACGTGGAAGCTCTCCGGCCCGGCTGGGGGGTCAGGGGGCGGCGGTCGCCAGCGCCCTGGCAACGCGCACCACTCGCTCGGCCTGGACGCGGGCCGCGTTGCGGGTGACGTCGCCGACCGGGAGAGTGCCGCCCGCGTCATGGTGCGCGGTGCCGTACGGGTTACCGTCGGCGAACTTGTCGGGATGGGTGAATCCGGGCGCGACGACGATGCCGCCGAAGTGGTGGAAGGAGTGCATGAGGGCGAGCA
The DNA here is from genome assembly GCF_000720765.1 of Streptomyces sp. NRRL S-646. Taxonomy (GTDB): domain Bacteria; phylum Actinomycetota; class Actinomycetes; order Streptomycetales; family Streptomycetaceae; genus Streptomyces. The sequence goes on along the minus strand of NZ_JODC01000010.1, from coordinate 355,888 downwards.
GTGTGGACTCGTTTCCGCCGTGCGGGCTGCCCGTGGAGGTGAAGGCGCTGTAGACCTTGTCGGCCAGTTCGCCCTTCTTCCAGACTCCGCCCAGGGTGTCGAGGAACTGCTTGAGCTGGGCGGCGACGTTGCCGAACCGGGTCGGGGAGCCGAACAGCACGGCGTCGGCCCAGACGACGTCCCCGACGGCGGCGAGGGGGATGTCGGCGGTCGCCGCCTCGTTGGCGGCCCAGGCCGGCTGGGACTCGACGGCCTCGCGCGGCGCCAGTTCGGCGACCCTGCGCAGGCGGACCTCGGCACCCGACTTCTCGGCGGTGTCGGCGAGTTCGCGGGCGATGTCGGCGACGTGGCCGGTGGCGGAGTAGTAGACGACGGCCACCCGCACGGCGTCCCTGTCCGTCCCGGGGCTCACCAGTCCGCCAGGTGGAGCGAGGCGAGCGGATCCGGTACCTCGAGGACGGAGGCCGGATGGGTGAACGTCCGGTCGTAATAGAGGAGCGGGGTGCGGTCGTCGTCGACGTACGTGTCCAGGACGCGGCCGACGAGGATGCTGTGGTCGCCGCCGTCGAGGACCTCGTGCAGGCTGCAGGCGACGCGGGCGCAGGCGTCCGGCGAGCCGGGCAGGCCCAGTTCGCAGGGCCGCATGTCCCCCTCGGCGAAGCGGTCGACGCCGGAGCGGGCGAAGCGCCGGGCCACCTGCTCCTGGCCGTGCGCCAGGAGGTTGACCAGGAAGCGGTCGGTGGTCGTGAACGCGACGTGCGTGCTGGCGGTCTTGTTGAGGCAGACCAGGACGAGGGGCGGGTCCAGGGACAGGGAGGCGAAGGAGGTCGCGGTGAACCCCCGGCGCCGTCCGGTGCCGTCGACGGTCGTCACGACGGTCACCGGTCCGGGCACCCTGGACATGGCGCGGGTCAGGGCCTTGCCGCTTGCGGCAGACATGGGTTGCTCACTCTCCGGTGTCGTGGCGGTCAGGGCTGGAGGCGGCTCGAGTGCCAGCCGCGGTCGCGGCGGTCGTAGCGCAGCCTGCGGTGCAGTCGGTCGGAGTCGGCGGCCCAGAACTCCACGGCGACCGGCGCGAGCAGGTAGCCGACAAAGCGTGCGGGGCGCGGCAGCGGGGTGCCGGGGGCGGCGAGGCGGTCGGCCTCGGCGCGCAGGGCGGTCGGGTCGCGCAGGGGTTCGCTCTGCCGGGAGGCCGCGGACATGGGGTGCATGGGGATCGGGCGGCCGGACCAGAGGGCGTCGGAGTCGGTCTCACTCAACCGGGACACGGGACCGGACAGGATGAGCTGCTGGCCGGTCTCGCGCCAGTAGAGCAGGCCCGACGCCCAGCCGCTGGCGGCCATCTCGCGGCCCTTCTGGCTGGTGGAGTGGCTGGCGAACACCAGCCCGCGGGAGTTGATGTCGGTGACGGAGATGATGCGGTTGGAGGCGCGTCCCCGGCTGTCGGCGGTGGCGAGGGCCAGAGCGCGCGGCTCGCGCACCCCGCGGGCAGTCGCCTCGGCGATCCACTGGTGGACGAGGCCCATCGGCTCGGCCGGCGGGTCGTCGTACTCGGGGAAGTCCAGGTCGACTTCGCCGGTGAGGCTTTCGAATCGGCTGCTGTTCACGAGTTCCTCACGGAGGTTGAACGCGGGTTCAGACGCGGAGGGTGCCGTGCGCGGCGACGACGCCGTGGCCGCCGACCTCGACCGAGCGGACCGTGTCGCCGGTGCCCTCCGCGGTGGCGAGCATGAGGGAGGGACGGCCCATCTCGACGCCCTGGAGGACCTCCAACTGCCGCCCGTACTCGGCCAGTCGGTGCCGGGCCAGGTGGATGGCGAGGGGGCCGGCTGCCGAGCCCGTCGCGGCGTCCTCGACCACGCCGTAGGCGGGCGAGAACATACGGGCCCGCCAGTGGGTGCCCGAACCGGCGAAACAGTTCGCGGCCATGTCCGGGAAGGCGCTCAGGGCGCGGTGGTCGGGCCGGAGGGCGGACAGCGCGGCCACGCTCCCGACGCCCACGAAGACGTGCCGGGGCCCGTTGCGGTAGATCTCGACGGGCGCGATCGTCTCCTCGACCCCGAGCGCCGCGAGGAGCTCGTCACGGTGTTCGTACGGCTCCCAGGTGGGCACGGGCTGTTGCATGCGTACGGTCGACGCGTCCTCGTCGTGGGCGAGTTCGAAGGGGATGACGCCCATGGCGGTCTCCAGCCGCAGCCGGTCCTCCTTGAGCGTGCGGCCCAGCGCCACCGCCGTGCCGAGCAGCGGATGGCCCGCGAACGGCAGCTCGTTGACCGGCGTGAAGATGCGGATACGGGCGTCACCGCCCTGCTCGGCCGGCAGGACGAAGGTCACCTCGGAGAGGTTCATCTCCCGGGCGATGCGCTGCATCAGCTCGGCGCTCAGGTCGGCGGCGTCGAAGAACACCGCCACCGGGTTGCCTTCGAGCGGGGTGCGCGCGAAGGCGTCGACGACTATGTATTCGTGCACGGTTGCTCAACCCCCCGAGTAGCTGCCGTTGCCTGGACGTCGAAGCGGCCGCGGTGCGTGGGCGGGCCGCCGATCAGCTGCGCGGCCCGGTTGGGCGGCAGCTCGTCCGGGCGGTCCGCCTCCCACAGCATCACCGCGCCCCACCGGTTGGACTCCCGGTCCGCCAGCCACAGCTTCAGCCGCAGCCCCGGTACGTCCTTCCACTCGGCGACCGCTCCGTCGCCGAGGTCCGCGCGCAGCGAGTCGATGGTCTGCCCGGTGCCGTCGAGGTCCCACCAGGCGATGTCAACCCGCACGGCCGAGCACCTCCCGGATGATGCCGCCGACGATGCGCGGTCCGTCGACGGTGAGCACCGATTCGGCGTGGAACTGCATCGAGGCGAAGCCCGGCCCGCGCAGAGCGTGCACCTCCCGGGTCACCGGGTCCCGGCTGACTTCCACGAGCCCGGTCCCCAGGAGGTCCAGCTTGTCCTCGGCGCTGCGGGCGGCGAACGTGTTGTAGAAGCCGACGCGTTCCCGGCTGCCGAACAGGTCGATCTCCTGCTGCACCCCCTGGTTCGGCACGTCCCGGCGCACCAGTTCGAGGCCGAGGCTCAGGCTGAGCACCTGGTGACTGAGGCATACGGCGACGAACGGCCGGCGTTCGGCCAGGAGTTGACCGATCGCCGTGCGGAGATGGTCGATCTTGGGCTCGTCGGCCGCCCGGGGGTCGCCGGGGCCCGGGCCCATGACGACGAGGTCATGGCCGTCGAAGGCGTACGGCTCGTCGAAGCGACGTACCGTCACCTCCAGGCCCAGCGCGCGGAGCTGGTGTCCGATCATCGCGGTGAAGGTGTCCTCCGCGTCGACGACCAGGGCGCTCAGTCCCGTCAACTCCGGTATGGCGTGGCGTGGTCGGCGGTTGTTCTTCAGCCAGAACTCCGCGATGCCGTCGTTGCGGCGGTCCAGGGCGGCACGGACGTCCGGATGGCTGCCGTAGCGGACGCCCCGGCCGGACTCCAGGGCGCCGAGCAGGCCGGCCGCCTTGGCGCGGGTCTCGGCGACCTCCGAGTGCGGGTCGGAGTGCCGTACCAGAGTGGCGCCCACACCGATGCGGACGCGACCGGTGGTGTCGATGTCGGCCGTGCGGATGAGGATGGCCGAGTCGAGAGCGCGCTCGCCGCCTCGGTCGTGGCCGATCAGCGCGGCCACACCGCTGTAGTAGCCGCGGCCCTCCGGCTCGTACTTGGCGATGACGCGGGCGGCGCTCTCCAGCGGACTGCCGGTGACGGTCGGGGCGAACAGGGTCTCGCGCAGGATGTCGCGCACGTCGCGGTCGGTGCGGCCCTCGATGAAGTACTCGGTGTGGGCGAGGCGGGCCATCTCCTTGAGGTAGGGGCCGAGGACCCGGCCGCCGCCCTCGCAGATGCGGGCCATCATCTTCAGTTCCTCGTCGACGACCATGTACAGCTCGTCGGTCTCCTTGGGGTCGGCGAGGAACTCGGTGACCCCCTGGAGGGTGGGGCCGGCCGGCGGGTAGCGGTAGGTGCCGCTGATCGGGTTCATCACCGCGCTCCCGCCGCTCACCGAGATGTGCCGCTCGGGCGTGGCCCCGACGAAGGTGCGTTCGCCGGTGTGGATGACGAACGTCCAGTACACGCCCTGCTCGCGCTCCAGCAGCCGGCGGAAGAACACCAGCGCGTCCCGGAGCGAGTAGTCGCCGATGTCGGCCAGGAAGGACCGCTTGACGACGAAGTTGGCGCCCTCGCCGGTGCCGATCTCGTCGGCGACGACCCGGCGCACGGTCTCGGCGTACCGCTCGTCGTCGACGTCGAAGCCGTGCGCGGTCACGGACGTCGGTGTGTCCGGGAGCCGCAGCAGGAGTTCGGGCAGGGGCACCCGGTCCTGCGCGGTGACGGACAGCGCGACGAGGGGAGCGCTGTCGTCGGGGGCGGTGAACCCGCGCTCGGTGAGCTGCCGGTAGGGCACCACGACCAGGACGTCGTGCTCGGTGTCGTCGGCGCCGGAGTTCGCGGTGAGGGGGATGCCGGCCAGTGTCCGGGGCAGCGTCACATCGCCGACGAGGATGTCGACGGTGTCCGGGACGCCGGTCTCGGGCCGGTGCAGGAGGGCGAAGGCGGGGACCTGGAGGTCCAGTACCCGGCCCAGGAGATCGCCGTGCGGTGCACTCATGCGAACACCTCCGCGGACGGGAGGACCACCGCGCAGCGCTGGGCCGCGTAGTCCAGGGCGAGCCGGTGGTGGTCCTCGGAGAAGTCGCCGAGCGCGTCGGCGGCGAGGAAGGCCTGGATGTCGTTGGTGTAGGCCTCCAGGGCGGTGGCGAGGACGCCGACGTGCGCGTACACCCCGCACAGGACGAGCTGATCGCGGCCCGCCGCGCGCATACGGTCGAGGAGGTCGGAGCGGAAGAAGGCGCTGTAGCGCCACTTGGTGAGCACCCAGTCCTCCTCGGCGGGCGCCAGCTTTCCGGTCACCTCACGGTCGGCGGGGTCGGTGCGCATGCCCGGGCCCCAGAAGTCCCTCAGCAGGCCGCGCTGTTCGTCGGTCATCCGGCCGGGCTGCGCGGTGTAGGCCACGGGGACGCCGAGGGCGGCGGCCCGTCCGCGCAACATGGCAGCGTTGTCAATGAGTTCGGTTCGGAGCGGGTCGGGCAGGGCGCGCAGGAAGTAGCGCTGCATGTCGTGGACCAGCAGGACGGCGCGGTCCGGGTCCGGGGTCCAGTCCGCCACGTTCTGCGGCAGGCTCGCCGGGGTGGGCAGGTGGTACGGCGCGATGGGCGGTAGGCCGGGCATGGGGGGAGCTCCTTTCACAGGGCGTCGGCCCAGGCCGTGACCAGGGAGACGGCCTGCCGGGAGTTGAGGCGCGGGTCGCAGAAGGTGGTGTGCCGCTCGCCGATCCGGCCGAGTGCCGAGGCGTCGGCTGCGCACTCGGCCACGTCGTCCGGGGTGGTCTCCAGGTGGAGCCCGCCCGCGACGCCGCCGGCCGCCGCGACCGCGTGGCCGAAGCCCTGGACCTCGCGGGCCATGGTGGTCAGCAGCCGGGTCTTCTTGCCGCCGGGCGCGGTGATGGTGTTGCCGTGCATAGGGTCGCACAGCCAGATCACCGGGTGGCCCGCGGAGCGGACCGCCGCCACCAGCGACGGCAGCCGCTCGCCGACCGTGTCGGCGCCCATGCGGGAGATCAGGGTGAGCCGGCCGGGTTCGCGCAGCGGGTCGAGACGCTCGCACAGCGAGGTGATCTCCTCGACCGTCATGGAGGGGCCGACCTTGCAGGCGACCGGGTTCACCACATCCGCGAGCAGGTCGACGTGGGCGCCGTCGAGCTGACGGGTGCGCTCGCCGATCCACGGCCAGTGGGTGGACCCCAACCAGCGGGTGGAGTCGCCGAGTTCGCGGATCATCGGCACCTCGTAGTCGAGCAGGAGCGCCTCGTGGCTCGTCCACACCAGGGGCTCGATGCCGGGCCAGGCGCGCAGTGCGGGGGCGCGCCAGCCGAGGTGTTCGACGATGTCGCCGGCCGCCATGTAGCCGGTGAGGATGCGCAGCGGGTCGGGGCGGCGGCTCTCGGGGTCGGGCTCGGGGCTGTTGACCATGTGCCCGCGGTAGACGGGCAGGGCCTGTTCGCCGATCTGCTCGTAGTTGTTGGAGCGGGGCTTGGCGAACTGGCCGGCCATCCGTCCCACCCGCAGGACGGGCTTGCCGGTGAGCATCTTCAGGGTGCTGGCCAGCAGGTCGAGCACCGCGGTCTTACGGCGTACGTGCTCGGCCGTGCACTCCTCCGGGTCCTCGGCGCAGTCGCCCGCCTGGACCACGAGCGCCTCGCCCGTGGTGACGGACGCGAGCAGCGAGCGCAGAGTGCGGACGTCGTCGAAGCGGACCAGCGGAGGCCGGGAGCCGAGGATCTCCCGCACCCGCTGGACCTGGGCGGGGTCGGGCCACTCGGGCTGTTGCAGGGCCTTGGCCCGCTGGATTTCGGCCCTGTGCATTTCGGACAGTGCTTGTCCCACAACAATTCCCCCGTGGACGGAGAGGGTTTACGTTCGGGTTATGACGGGCCGCCTGTGCGGGGCGCCGCGTCAGGTCGGGATTCCTTCACGCTGGACGCGCGGGACGTCGATTCCCAGAGCCTTGAACTGCTGGCAGGGATTCATGAACTCGCGCTGCTGCCTGATTTTTCCTTCCTCGAAGAGGAAGGAGTGCAGGAAGTGATTCCGGTAGTACCCGTCCGGATATCCGGGGAAGAGAATCTTTCCCTCGCCGTCGCATTCGACCCAGAAGCGGTTCGGGTCCTGGGTGTCGAAGATCTCGATGTTGGTCCAGGCCCAGTCGGGGAAGCACTTGAGCGACCAGACGGCGTGCTCGCCCAGCCGGTCCCGGCCGCGGATGACGATCGGTTCGCCGCTCTCCGTGGTCCACAGGCCGCCCGTGCCGTCCTCGGTGAACAGCAGGTGGCGACGGAGCCGGTCCTCGCCACGGGTGTTCATGTACTGCTCGACGATCGCCCGGTTGTGGGCGCGCAGTTCGGTCTGGTCGGTGGGTATTCGACTGTCAGACATGCGTGTCCTTAACGGTGGGGGGTTTGAGGTGCGGGTTCAGACGATGAAGCTGATGTCGCGCGGGTCGCCGCCGACGAGGGCGCGGCCGTAGACCTGCTCGGGGATGCCCATGCCGAAGCCGGCGTGGCGGCTGCCGACGTTGATGTCGCGCCACAGCCGCTGCAGCGGGTTGGACTCGTTGAACGCGGAGGAGCCGTGGGCGGTGAGCAGGGTGTCGACGGCCTCCCGGCACAACCGGCCGACCTGCGCGGACTCCAGGCGGTTGCGGGCGCGGACGGTGAGGTCGGCGTTGACACCGGCCCGGGCGAGCTCGTCGACGGTGTCCGCGATGCGGGCGGCGACGAGCTTGGCGGTGTCGATCTTCGAGGTGGCCTCGGCGAGGTCGAGCTGGAAGGTCGGGGACTGCGTCTGGTCGCGGTAGGTGCTGCCGGCCACGGGCCGGGTGGGGCCCTTGGCGCGGACGAAGTCGAGGGCGGCCTCGGCACCGCCGATCAGCGCGCCGATCAGTCCGATGGCGAACAGTCCGGTCAGGCTGTTGCGGTAGGGCAGGGCCGGGTCGACGACGCCGTCGGTCTCGCCGTTGAGGATCGGCAGGTAGGGCACGAGCCGGTGGTCGGGCACGAAGATCCGGTCGGCGACGACGGTGTTGGAGCCGGTGCCGCGCATCCCGGCGAAGTACCAGGTGTCCTTCACGGCGACCTCGTCGGCCGGCAGCAGGGCGAACCGCACGTCGGGGCGGCCCCCGTCGGTCGGTACGGCGATCAGGGCGCTGACCCACTGGGCGTGCAGACAGCCGGAGACGTACGCCCACTCGCCGCTGACGATCAGGCCGCCGTCCACCGGCTCCACGGCGGGCGAGGGCAGGCCGAGGACCAGTGCGCAGCGGGCGTCGGGGTCGTCGCCCCAGACCTCGTCGCCGGCGGCGGCCGGGAACAGGGCGGCCATGAAGTTGCCGGCGTTCAGGACGCCCGCGATCCAGGCGGCGGACGGGCAGCCCCGGCCGAGCGCCGTGGCGACGTCCAGGAGGGTGCGCATGTCCGTCTCGTAGCCGCCGAGACGGCGCGGGGTCTGCAGGCGCAGCAGCCCGGCCTCCGTCATGGCGGTGACGACCCGGTCGGAAATCCGACGCTCGCGCTCGCACTCGACGGCGTCGTCCCACAGCAGGCCCCGCAGGCTTTCGGCCCGTGCGACGAGTTCCGCACGGTCGGGAATCCGTACGTCGACAGGGATCACGGAATTTGTCATTCCGAATCATTCCTTTCGAATTTCTCGGACGATCGGCACGCTATGGGTCCGAAAACCCGGAAGTCAAGTACTCACTTTTTACTTCACCGGGAATTCAGAATGCCGAAAATTGGCAGGTTTCAGCCACGCGGCGCGTTTTACGGACCGCGTTTTACGGGTGCATTGTCAGGGGCGTCGGAGCAGGTTCCCGAGCACCACCCGGCCGACAGTGACGGGGTTGAGCAGGATCAGGGGGGACGCCAGGAGCGAGCTGACCTTGACGAACTCCTGGGTGAGCGCCGGGTCCCGCTCGGCGGCGGTCAGCAGCCGCTCGAAGTAGGCGTTGGTCAGGCGAACCGGGAGCGGCCGGGGTCCGGCGACCTCGGGGAGCGCCAGGTCGCTGCCGACGGCCATCTGCCAGGCCACCTCGATACGGCGGGCGGCCGCCCGGAAGAAGCGGTGGGCGAGCCGGTCCGGCCCGCCGGCGAGACACTCGCGCAGGACCTCGGCCTGGAGGGCGGCGGCCGACATGCCCTGCCCGTAGACGGGGTTGAAGCTGCAGATCGCGTCGCCGAAGACGAGCAGCCCTTCGGGGAAGCGGTCGAGGCGTTCGTAGCGGCGGCGGACGCTCGCCGGGTAGCGGTGGGCCACCAGATCGTCGAGCGGCTGGGCGGCACACAGCGCCTCGAAGACGTCCGAGGGGAGGATGGGCTTGGCGAACTCGAGGAAGTCGCTGGGATCGGTCGGCGGGTGGTGGCCGCCGTAGCCGATCAGGGTGAGCATCCAGTGGTCCTCGCCGTGTTGGAGGAAGGTGGCGCCGGTGGGGCGTTGCGGTTCGGCGCCGACAATCACGACCTTCCGGCGGCCGAGGGCGCCGGGTGCCAGGCGCAGGTTCCGGCTGACGTACTTGATGTCGACGGCGAGCTTGTCCTCGCGGGGCGGTGTGTAGCCGAGGTCGGCGAGCCAGCGGGTGGTGCGGCCGCCGCGGCCGGTCGCGTCGACGACGAGGTCGGCGGCCAGCTCCCGCTCCGTGCCCTCGTCCCGCCGCACCAGGCGTACGCCGGTGACGCGGGTGCCGTCCGGGGTGCTGAGCAGTCCCGCCGCCTCGCACCGGTCGATGATCTCGACCCCGGGCAACTTCCCCACCCGGAGCCGGACTTGGCGCTCCAGTTGGGGCCGGGTCGGCTGGTAGGTGGGGGTGGGGTCGGCGTAACGGCCTTCCTGGCACAGGAGATGGCCGCCGGGTGCGAAGTGCATCTCGGTGGGTTCGCGCACCACGGGGACGCCCGCCGCCTCCAGTTCCTCGAGCAGGCCGGGGAACATCTCCTGCAGCCCCCGGGTGCCGGCGGGCAGGATCGCGTGGGCGTGCCGGCCCTGCGGCACTCCACGGCGGTTGTCGTCCACCGCCGGCAGCTCGTCCCGGTCGACCACCGTGACCCGGCCGAACGTGCCGGACAGCACCCGGGCCGCGAAGAGACCGGCGATGCTCGCCCCGAGGACCACGCAGTGCCCGCTGCTGCGGGCGCGCGGCTCCTTGGGGCCGTGCGGGCGTGCGGTGTCGTCAGACATGGGAATCCTTCCGGAAAAGAGAGGTGTCGGGCAATATCGGAAACCCTTCACCGGCAGACGCCATAACCCGCGGCGAAGTTGCCTCGATTAACGGTGAGATGAACCTCACGGAAAGACGTCGCGCGCCGTCGAACGCGACTCTTTCCCCTTTCGTCACCTCCGGCAAACCCGAGGCGTACGATCCGTCTCGGCCAATCGCCGGAAAAGTTTCCGCACGGTGGCGGAAAACAAGTCCCCGGCGATGAAGCCGACACCGGAATATCGAATTCCGAATTTCTCGGCCAGGGGCCGTCGAGTTCCGGTCAGTCCGCAGGACCGGTGAGTGTCGCCGTGGTCAGCCAGCACGCCGGCAGGGGCGCGACCGTGCGCCCGTGGCCGATGCGCGGGTCGTCACCGGCGTACACCCTGGCCTGCCAGCCGTGGCCGCCGAGCCACTGCTCGAGGTCGTCGCGCGCGGACAGCCAGGTGGCTCCCTGCTCCTCCACCCGCTCGCGCACCGGCCTGCCCTCCTCCTGGAGCATGGCCGCCTTGAGGTGCTCCAGCATGAGCCTGCTGCCCGGCGCGGACAGCCCGCTCACACCGGCCAGGAGCGCCTCGCCGGCCTCGTCGGTGAGGTACATGAGCAGTCCCTCGATCAGCCAGACGGTCGGCTGCGCCGGATCGAAACCCGCAGCTCGCAGCGCCGATTGCCAGTCCTCGCGCAGGTCCGCGGCGACTCCGTGGCGCTCACACGCCAGTGGCAGTCCGGAGCGCTCGATGAGGGCGTCCTTGAACTCCGTCATCTCCGGCAGCTCGACCTCGAACCAGCGGGTTCCGGACGGCAGGTCCAGCCGTACGGTACGTCCGTCGACGCCGGCGGCGAGCGTGACGACCTGGCGGATCCCGGTGCGGACCCCGGCGAGGATCTCGTCGTCGAAGAAGCGCGTGCGGACCGCGAAGTAGGTGGGGAAGCCCGCCGCACTGGTGTGGGTCTGCTTGATCACCGCGGCGACGTCGGCCAGGACGGGGTCCTCGGCCAGCGCCGCGAGCATCGCTGCGGCGAGCGGATCCCGGAACAACGGATCCGGACGCTCGCTTTCCAGTTGCCGCATCCAGGCGATGAACAGCGCGGTCTGCCCGACCCCGACGGAAGGCGTCTTCAGCTCCATCATAAAATCCTCCCCAAGACGAGTTCAATTCAACGGAAAGGCGCGATCTGCGCAGGCGGATCATCAAGGATGCAAGAATCCGCCAAAAGTGCCGAATCTTTTCCTGGCGGCTGAAGCGTTAAAGTCCGCTCATCTCCGCACCGAGCACTGAACCAGGTGAACTGATGGAATTCTGTGGGGCCTTGCGGCTGCGATGGTAGCGTGCTCTGCGTTATCTTCAACTTTATTCCACGGAGCAGGCCCCCACTGAAGGATGTGTGCATGCTGGACGACCTGGACCGTGCCCTGATCCACGCGCTGCACATCGACGGCCGCGCACCTTTCAGTCAGATCGCCGACGCGCTGGACGTGTCGCCGCAGACCGTCGCGCGCCGCTATCGACGGCTGCGCACGGAGGCGTCCCTGCGGGTCGTGGGGCTGTCGGACCCCCATCAGGCGGGGCAGACGCAGTGGATCGTCCGGCTCACCGCGGCAGCGAGTTCCGCGCAGGATCTGGCCCATGCGCTCGTACGCCGGCAGGACACCTCATGGGTGAAACTCACGTCCGGCGGTACGGAGATCGTGGCGATCATCCACACACCGACGGACGCTGCGGCGCACAACTCGCTCCTCCTGCGCGACATTCCACGCACGAACAACATCACCGCAGTGTCCGCGCACTGCCTGCTGCACACGTACCTCGGGGGTCCGACGAACTGGCGCCGCAGCGCCAACACGCTGGCCGAGCATCAACAGGCCGTCCTGCGGGAGCACGAGGCGGCCGACACCTCGTACGTGCCCGTGCCGCGCCAACTCGCCGAGGGCGACGCCGACTTGCTGGTCGCGCTGCAGAAGGACGGGCGGGCCACGCACGCGGAGCTCGCGCAGGCGACGGGCTGGTCTCCGGTGACCGTCGCGCGCCGGCTCGCGGATCTGCAGGCGGGCGGCGCGATCTTCTTCGATGTCGAGGTCGACACGGGCCATTTCGGCGCCAACACACGGGCGCTGCTGTGGATGTCGGTGAGCCCGGCCCACCTGGAACACGTCGCGACGACGCTGGCGGGCCACGACGAACTGGCCTTCGTGGCAGCGACGACCGGCCCCACGAACCTGGTCGCCCAGGCGCTGTGCCGCGACCCGGCCGACCTCCACCACTACCTGGCCCGCCGCCTGGGATCGCTGGACGCGATCCACACCCTGGAAACCAGCCCGGTCCTGCAGAACCTCAAGGCGGCAAGCCCGATCATCACGGACCTGTCCCGCACAAGACGCTCCGCGACACCGCCGCGCAGTCGTGGCTGACGGTGCCTGAGTTCAGCCCCTCCGGCGTTTGAGGAGCGGGGGTCCGGGGGCGGAGCCCCCGGGGACGGGACGGGACGGGACGGGTAGGGGCGGCGGGGGCGAGGAAGCAGTGGCCGGCCACGAGCCGACGTACACGCCGAAGCGGCGACCCGAAGGCCGCCGCCGTTTCCCGCACTTGCTCGCCGTTGCCGTAGGCATTCCGTCCCGAAGGGTCCGGCTAGTGTCCCGCCCCCGCGTCCGCGACCGCGTTCTTGTCGATCATCATCCGGCTCGTCACGAAGCTCACGACGATCAGCGCGACCGCGACCCAGAACGCCAGCTGCACGGCGTGCAGTGCCGACGCCCCGTCACCGGAGTGCGCGCTGCCCAGGTAGACACTGCCGAGGACCGCCACCCCGAGCGTCGCACCCAGCTGCTGCACCGCGTTGAGCAGCCCGGCGGCCGAGCCGATCTCCTGCGGCTGGAGCGGCTTCAGGGCGATCGTGAAGAACGCGGGACTGAACAGGCCCACGCCGAGCCCGACGACTCCCAGCGCGAACAGCAGCAGCGTGGGATATGCGTCCGGGTCCGCCTCGTGGTAGACCGCGATGGCGGCCAGTGCGCCCACCAGCAGCACCGCCAGGCCGAGGGACATCATGCGGTGCCCGTAGCGCCTGACCAGGTGCGCACCGGCGATCCAGGACGCGACGGCCAGCCCCACCGACCACGGCGCCAGCGTCAGGCCCGCCTTCAGCACGTCCGTCCCCAGGCCCAGCTGGAGCTGCAGCACGATGACCATCATCAGACCGTTGGTGACGGCGAAGAAGGCCGTCGAGGTCACCAGCGCGGCCGGGAACCCGCGGTGGGCGAACAGGCTCCGCTCCACCAACGGGCTGCGCCCGTTGATCGCCACCCCGCGCTGGTGCACCGAGAACACCACCATCAGGAACAGCCCGGCCGCGATGGCACCCCAGCTCCACCCCGACAGCGCCGCGAGGTCCGCACCGATCAGCGGGTAGACGACGAGCCCGATCCCGGCCATGGCCAGCAGCGTGCCGGCCACGTCGAGGGTGGGCCGCCTGGGCGCCCGGTTCTCCATCAGCTTGGGCGAGATCGCGAGCACGACGAGCGAGACGGGCACGTTCACCAGGAACGCCGCACGCCACGACGAGCCGAACAGGTCGGCGTGCGTCAGTACACCGCCGAGCACCGGGCCGCAGACGGCGGCCAGACCCATCACGGGGCCGATGCTGCCGAGAGCCTTGGACATCTCGGGCCCGGCGAACATCGTCTTGATCAGACCGATGGTCTGGGGAATGATCACGGCCGCCGCCGCTCCCTGCACCACCCGGAAGGCGATCAGCAGCCCCACCGAGGGCGCCACGGCGCACGCGGCGGACGCGAGCATGAATCCGGTGACACCGATCACGAACAGCCGCTTCCGGCCGGCGATGTCCCCCAGCCGGCCACCGGTGATCAGCAGCACCGCGAACGGCAGGGTGTAAGCGGTCGTGAACCACTGGATGTCGGACACCGACCCACCCAGGTCGGCGTGGATCGCCGGTGCGGCGACCTGCACGATGGTCGCGTCCAGCAGGTTCATCGCCTCACCGAGGAGCAGGGCGGTGAGCGCCAGCCACCGCCATCGGTACGCCGTGGGAGTCGGCGTCAGCACACGCTCAGCAGTCATCGGGGTTCCTCTCCACCGTTGTCGACACGCCGGCCCGGCCCCCGTGAGCGGGGCACGCCGGCCGACCACGACCCAGCGTGGAGGCGGGGCAAGGAGGTCCTCCAGCCAACGCCGGGAGATGGAGGATTCCTTCCATCGCCGCCGTCCGCGATGACGATTTCCCACAGCCCGCCCCGGTGCGCGTACGTCGTCGCCGCAACCACGGACCGGGCGGCCGCCTCCGCGCACGGTGTCAGGTTCCTTCAGCGGGACGCCCCGGATGGAAGAAATGCTCCAGTCCGAGGCCGCGACTGGAGCGGACGGCCCGGATCGCTTCACGCTGGAGTCCCTCGGTCACCCCCTGTGCTCCGGGGGTTCACTCCCTCACGTCCATCCCGTTCAGGAGCGTGCATGGCAGTCCTGCCCGCCACCCAGAGAGAAGTCCGTCTGCTGGCCAAGCCGACCGGGCTGCCCCGGCCGGAGCACTTCGGCGTCGTGGAGACACCCGTAGTGCCGCCCGGAGAGGGCGAGGTACTGGTGCGCAACCTCTTCTTCCATGTCTTCGCCACCCTGCGCATCCTCATCGCGGGGGCGACCCGGGACACCCCGTTCCCGGTGCTGAACCCCGGCGACACCCTCGTCGGGACGGCGATCGGCGAGGTCGTCCAGGCCCCCGAGGACGGCGGCCTGATGCCCGGCGACCTGGTCCAGCACTGGCAGGGCTGGCGCGAGTACGCCGTCGTGCCGGCCGCCGAGTGCCGTCGAATCGACCGTACGGTGCTGCCGGACCCGGCCGCCCATCTCCAGCAGGGCTGGACGGCGTACGCGGCACTCACCCGCGGCGTCGAACTCCGGCCCGGGGACACGGTGTTCGTGTCCGCCGGCGGCAGTGGGATCGGCTCGATGGCCGGGCTGATCGCTCGGCGGCTGGGGGCCGGGCGGGTCATCGCCAGCGCAGGCTCCCGGGAGAAGGCCGAGCGGCTGCGCGCCGAACTCGGCTACGACGACGTGGTGGTCCGCGGTGCGGGCCCCCTTGCCGAGCAGCTGGCCAAGGCGGCACCCGAAGGCATCGACGTCTGCTTCGACAACGTCGGCGGCGAGCAGCTGCGGGCGGCGGTCGACGCGGCCCGGCCCGGTGCCCGGTTCGTGCTGATCGGCGCGCTGTCCGGGCAGTTGGCCGAGAACGGCACCGGGACGACGGCGCCCGTGGAGCTCGACTCACTGCCGCTGATCCACAAGCGGATCGAGATGCGCGGCTTCAGCTCGGACGACTTCGCGGACAAGGACGAGTGGACCGAGCGGTTCGGCGCCTGGCTCAGGGCGGGGGAGATCATCTTTCCCCATGTGCGGGTGAAGGGCATCGAGAACGCGCCCCGGACCCTGCTGGAGGTGATCGAGGGGCGGCACATCGGTGCCGTCGTCGTCGAGCTGTAGCTCCGTAACCGCCGTGTACCTCAACCAAGTTCAGGAGTTCCCAGTGTCGCGAGCCGCCACCGAGATCCTCGACCTTCCACTCGACGTCCGGCCCGAGCCGGACGAGCTGATCCGTGCCGCCATGGAATGGCATTTCGGCCCCGGGACGGGATCGCCGTTCTGGCTGGAGCGGGCCAGGAGCCTGCCCTTCGACCCGCTGACCGACATCAGGACGCACGAGGACCTGACGCTCTTCCCCAATGTGACGGCCGAGCTGCGGGACGTGCCGGTGCGGGATCTCATACCGCGCGGGTACGGCCGGTCCCCGGACGTGGTCGGGGTGTTCGAGAGCGGCGGGACCACCGGAGCCCCGAAGCGGGTCGTACTGCTGCGGGACTGGCTTGAGCGGATGCTCCACTGGAGCAACCGCAACCTCGACGCCCACGGCTTCCCGCGCGGCGCCGACTGGCTCGGCCTCGTGCCGACCGGCCCGCACATCGTGGGCGAGTACTTCCGCCGGTCCGCGGCCACCCACGGGCGGCACGGCTTCACCGTCGACCTGGATCCGCGGTGGGTGAAGAAGCTGATCGCCTCCGGCCGCGGCGCCGACGCCGACGCGTACGCCGAACACCTCGTCGACCAGGCCGCGTTCGTGCTGCGCACCCAGGACATCGGCGTCCTGACGATCACTCCCCCGCTGCTCGAACGCATCGCCAGGCGTGACGACCTGGCCGGACTCGTCAACGAGAAGGTGCAGGCGATCCGTTGGGGCGGCACCCAGCTGGACGCCGACTCCCGGTACCTGTACAAGACGGAGGTCTTCCCGGACACCGTGCTGTGCGGGAACTACGGCAGCACGATGATCCTCGGCTTCGCCGGCGAGCGCCCGGGCCTGCCCGACGACGCCGGCTGCGTCTTCGACCCGTACAGCCCGTATGTGACGTTCTCCGTCGTCGATCCCGAGACGCTGCACCGGGTCGGATACGGGGAGCGAGGGCGCGTGCTCGTGCATCACGTCAGCAAGTCCTTCTTCCTGCCCAACAACCTCGAGCGGGACACGGCGACGCGGATCGAGCCCCTCGACGGACAGGCCGGGGACGCGGTTGCGGACATCGCCCCGGTGGCCACCTTCGACAACGAGACCGTGATCGAGGGGGTGTACTGATGGCGGGGACGCACACGGAGGTGGTCGCGCTCGACGCCCTGGGCGCCCAGGGGCCCTACCGTGCCCGCAATCGCCTCACCGTGACCGACGTCGCGGGCCGGGAGAGCGCCGAACTCAGCCTCGTACCACCGCTGTTCGTCGACCGGACGCTCAAGGCCCTGCACCGGGCCGGCTCCCCCGCCCCCGACGAGCGGATCGGCATGATCGGCCGGGCCGCGGATCTCTTCGCCACCGCCGTCCTGAACGGGCTGACACCCGAGGAGTACGCCTACCGGGTCAGCCGGGTCGGCGGGACGCCGATCAGTGTGGTGCGAGCGACCCTCGCAGCGATCGCGGCCCGGCTGCGCAAGGCCCATCACAGTGTGGACAACGCCCGGCCGACCGGCGCGGTGAACCGATGGGACGATCCGCTGACCCGTACCGGGCGCGCGGTGTGGGTGCGGCGGGGGAACGTGTTCGCCGTGCACTCCGCCGGCAACCACCCCGGCCCGCACAGCCTGTGGCCGGAGGCGCTGGTGCTCGGCTATCGCGTCGCCGTACGACCGTCCCGGCGCGAGCCGTTCACCCCGCACCGACTGGTCACCGCGCTGCGGGCGGCGGGCTTCGACGACGATCAGGTGGCGCTGCTGCCCACCGACCACAGCACCGCGGACGCGCTGCTGCGGGGTGCGGATCTCGGGCTGGTGTACGGCGGCGAGGACGTGGTGCGCAAGTACGCCGGGGATCCGTCGGTGCTGCCGCAGGGGCCGGGCCGGTCGAAGATCCTGCTGACCCGGGAGGCCGACTGGCGGGGGCACCTCGACACGATCGTCGACTCGGTGAGCGGCCACGGCGGCACGGGGTGCGTCAACACGACGGCCGTCTTCGTGGAGGGTGATCCGGCCGAGCTGTGCGCCGCGCTCGCCGAGCGGCTGGCGGCGGTGCCGAGTCTGCCGCCCGAGGATCCGGCGGCGGTCTTCCCCGTCCAGCCGCTCGCCACGGCCAAGGCGCTCGAGGCCCATCTCCTGCACCGGGCGGCCGGCACCCGGCCGTGGCTCGGCGGCGACGGCATCCTCGGCGACCTGGGCGACGGCAGCGCCGTACTGCGCGCCGCAGTGCACCAGTTGGCAGCCCCCGAAGCACCGCAGGCCGCCGTGGAACTGCCGTTCCCCTGCGTGTGGGTGGCGCCCTGGAGCCGCGAGGCCGGCCTGGAGCCGCTCAGGAACAGCCTGGTCCTCACTGCGATCACGGACGACGACGGGCTGGTGGCCGAGCTGGTGCAGGAGCCGTCCATCGGCAACGTGTACGTGGGGGGCCGGCCGACCCACCGGATGGAGCCGGGACTGCCGCACGACGGCCACCTCGCCGATTTCCTGATGTGCTGCAAGTCGGTGATCAGGGACTGACCGAGTGCCGTTGTCCACGGCGGTGCCCGACCACCGCCTCCGCCGACGGGGAGATCCTGCGGGAGGGTCCTTCCCGTCGGCGGCCGTGTCCGCGCCCTGCAGACAGGGCGCCCGAAGGATGGTGTGCGCATGCTCGACGACATCGACCGCGCCCTGATCCACGCCCTGCACATCGACGGACGCGCCTCCTTCACCCAGCTGGGCGCCGTGCTGGCAGTCTCCCCGCAGACGGTCTCCCGCCGCTACGAACGGCTGCGCGAGCAGGCGGCCCTGCGCGTGGTCGGGCTGCCCGACCCACAGCTCACAGGGCACGAGCAGTGGCTGCTGCGGCTGACCGCCGGGCCCGAGACCGCCGTCGACCTCGCGCACGCCCTCGTCCGCCGCCCGGACACCTCGTGGGTGTATCTGACCGGCGGCGGCACCGAGATCGTGGCCGTGCTGGAGACCCCGCTGGGCATGGCGCACGGCCACTCGCTGCTGTTGCACGAACTGCCGCCCAGCGTCGGCCTCACCGCCGTCTCCGCCCACCATCTGCTGCACACCTACCTGGGCTGGCGCACCCCGTGGCGGATGAGCGCCAACGCGCTGACCGCACGGCAGCAACGGATGCTGGGCGCACTGAGGTCCGACGGGCACGGCGGGCCACCGCACCCGGGCCACCGCTGCCAGTTGCACCTCACCCCCGCCGACCACGCCCTGATGGAGGCGCTACGGCAGGACGGACGCGCCGCCGTCGGTGAACTCGCCGCCGGTACCGGCTGGTCGCCGGCGACGGTCTCACGCCGCCTCGACCATCTGCGCGACTGCGGGGCGATCTTCTTCGACATCGAGCTCGACCCCGGCCTGCTGGGCGGCAGCGCCAAGACTCTGCTGTGGATGGCGGTGGCCCCGGCCCACCTCGACGAGGTCGCCACCACCCTGTCCCACCACGACGAGCTGGCCTTTGTCGCCCACACCACCGGCCCCACCAACCTGGTGGCGCACGCGCTGTGCAGGGACACCACGGCCCTGTACCACTACCTCACGCACGGCCTGGGCGCCGTCAAGGCGATCCGCACCCTGGAGACCGCCCCGGTGCTGCGGACGCTGAAGGCGGTGGGAACGATCACGCCCGCACGACCCCTGGCCCGCCAGGGGTGAGCAGGTGACAGATGTGGGCCAAGTGGTTTGCGCGGCCTACGAGTTGACGAAGTTGGTTGTCGAGGTTTCGTGGGGATCGACGACGTTACGGGAGGGGCCCGCCGTGCCCGAGGACAGCGCCCGGCCGATCGGCCGCATCGACACAAGAACGGCGCACGCCGCGCGGATCTACGACTACATCCTGGGCGGAAAGGACTACTACCCCGCGGACCAGGAGGCGGGCGACGCCATGTGCCGGGAGTGGCCCGCCCTGCCGGTTCACATGCGGGCCAACCGCGACTGGATGAACCGTGCCGTGCGGTGGCTGGCCGCGGAGGCGGGGGTACGGCAGTTCCTCGACATCGGCACCGGCATTCCGACCTCACCCAACATCCATGAGATCGCCCAGTCGGCGGCCCCCTCCTCCCGGGTCGTGTACGTCGACAACGACCCGCTCGTCCTCGCCCTCTCCCAGGGGCTGCTCAACAGCACGCCGGAGGGCAGGACCTCGTATGTCGAGGCGGACATGCGGGATCCGCAGGCCATCCTCGGCAGTGCCGCCTTCCGTGACACCCTGGACCTGGGTGAGCCGGTCGCCCTGACCGTCGTCGCGATCGTGCACTTCCTCCTCGACGAGCACGACGCCGTCGGCATCGTCCGCCGCCTCCTCGAACCCCTCCCCTCGGGCAGCCATCTCGCGATGTCCATCGGTACGGCCGAGTTCGCACCGGAGGAGGTCGGCCGGGTCGCCCGTGAGTACGCGGCCCGCGACATGCCGATGCGGCTGCGCACCTTCGCGGAGGCCGAGGAGTTCTTCGAGGGCCTCGAACTCGTCGCGCCGGGCATCGTCCAGGTCCACAAGTGGCATCCGGACGGGACGGACGGCGAAGTGATCCGCGACGAGGACATCGCCATGTACGGGGCGGTGGCCCGTAAGCCATGACGAGGTCCGCCGCGGCCCGCAGGCCGTGGATACCCCCTGCCGGCCGGAATGCATCATCACGATGCGGCAGCAACAACTCACTCAATGTTGCTGATCACTTGACTACCGGCGGTCCCACGCGATTGGCTCCGGCCAGCGAGAGTCATCCGGACGGTGTACGACGTGTCGGACGCCGTTCGGGGACTCCTCTCGCCGTTCCGCTTGCTCGGCCGCACAGCGAGGTGCCGCACCCTCATGAACACTCCTCCCCCACCCCCCGCTTCCCACAGATCCGCGCGCGTCGCCGCCCTGGTCGCGGCCGTGTGCCTGCTTGCGGCCGGCTGCTCCGCGGCCGACGCCACGTCCGACTCCGCCAAGGGCGGCGTCGGCAGGGCG
This sequence comes from Streptomyces sp. NRRL S-646, assembly GCF_000720765.1. Classification (GTDB taxonomy): domain Bacteria; phylum Actinomycetota; class Actinomycetes; order Streptomycetales; family Streptomycetaceae; genus Streptomyces. The sequence goes on along the minus strand of NZ_JODC01000010.1, from coordinate 335,594 downwards.
GGCACCGCCCGTCTCAAGGTCGCCCTCGTCACACACGCCTCGCCGGGCGACACCTTCTGGGACCTGGTGAAGAAGGGCGCCGAGGACGCCGCGGCGAAGGACAACATCGACCTGACCTACGCCAATGACTCCGACGCGGCGGGGCAGGCCGAACTGGTGCGGGACGCGGTCCGCCAGAAGGTCGACGGCATCGCGGTGACGCTCGCCAAGCCGCAAGCGATGAAGGGCCCGATAGCGGCGGCCAAGGCCGCCGACACACCCGTGGTCGGCCTCAACTCCGGCATCGACTCCTGGCAGTCCGAGGGGGTGCTGGAGTTCTTCGGCCAGGACGAGAGCCTCGCCGGGCGGGCCGTCGGCGACAAGCTGGACGCCCTCAAGGCCAAGCACGCCCTGTGCGTGATCCACGAGCGCGGCAACGTGGCCCTGGAGGCCCGCTGCGCCGGCGTGAAGAAGACCTTCGACGGCAGGACCGACATGCTCTACGTCGAGGGCACCGACACGAACGCGACCGCCGCCGCGATCACCGCGAAGCTGCGGCAGGACCCGACGATCGACGAAGTGGTCACCCTGGGCGCCCAGTTCGCGCTCACGGCGGTGAAGTCGGTGCAGCAGTCGGGCAGCAGGGCCCATGTCGCGACCTTCGATCTCAACCAGGACCTGGTGAGGGCCGTCCAGAGCGGTGCCGTGCAGTTCGCGGTGGATCAACAGCCGTATCTGCAGGGCTATCTCGCGGTGGACGCACTGTGGCTGTACAGGACCAACGGCAACACCAGCGGGGGTGGGGTGTCCCCCGTGCTCACCGGCCCCGCCTTCGTGACCAAGGGGAACGTGGCCTCCGTCGCCAGGTACGCGGCGCGCGGCACACGCTGAGCCGTACGCCGCGCGACACTTCGTACCTCAATGTCGCGAAAGTTTCGGAGACCTGTGGCACGTGCGGTCACTTGTACGGATAGCATCCTGTGCACCCCCTTCTCTCCCCGCTCACGGCCACCCCCGTGTTTCACCCTCCGCCCCTTCCGCTCCGCTGACCGCCTAGGACGACGATGTCTCCACGGACAGGTGCCCGGCGCCGTCTCGGCTCCATACGTCTCTCCCTGATCCTGCTGGCCCTGGTGCCCAGCGTCACCCTCGCCGCGATGTGGGCCCTGACGACGACGCAGATGTTCAACGAGGGGCTGCGGCTGCGGGGGCAGACGGAACTGAGCCGGTCCACCGGGGCCATGGGCACGGAAGCGACGCTCGCGCTGCAGCGCGAGCGCAGCCTGTCGGCGGCCTGGCTGGCCGGCGACCCGCGCGGCTCCCGCACCGCGCTGGTCGCCCAGCGCAAGGAGACGGACAAGGCGGTCGCGAAGCTGGTCGGCCGGTCCGACGCGATCAAGAAGGCGCCCGGGCGCATCTCGGACCGGCTGTACTCGGTGCTCGGTTCGGTGGGCAGTCTGGAGTACTACCGGAGCCAGGTGGACGACCCCACCGACATCACCTCGTCGCAGGCGCTGGACCAGTACAGCTCGATCATCGACGACCAGATACACGCCTTCCAGGAGCTCTCCCAGGTCGACGACGGCGACCTCACCTCGCAGGCCGGACCGCTGGTCGCACTGGAGCATGCAGCGGAGCTGGTCGCACAGGAGGACGCACAGCTCACGCTGGCCTGGCCGTCGGGGCGGCTGAGCGACAAGTCGTGGGCCGCGTTCACACAGCTGGTCGACACCCGGCGCTGGCTGGTCGAGGACCAGATCGTGCCCTCGCTGCAGGGCGGCGCGAAGACGCAGACCGAGCGGATCCTGCAGAGCCCCGAGTGGCAGGCCGTCCAGGAGATCGAGGACAAGGTGCTCGCGGCCCGGCCGGGTGCGGACGGGAAGGTGACGCTGCCCGACGCACGGAACCAGTGGGCGGCCGCCTTCGCCAAGGTCGGCGACGAGTACGGGCAGATGATCCGGGCCCAGACGTCCGGACTGCTCGACCGCAGCGCCGACAAGGCCGACAGCCTGCTGCTCACCGCCGCCTCGCTGAGCGCGGGCGGCCTGATCGCACTGCTGCTGTGCGTGGGCATGTCCTGGCGGATCACCCGCTCCCTGTCGCGGCGGCTGCGCGGCCTCAGGGAGGCCACCCTGAGCCTGGCCGAGGAACGGCTGCCGGACGTCGTGGCCCGCCTCGACCGGGGCGAGAAGGTCGACGCGGACCTGGCGACCCCGCCGCTGGACTACGGCGGGGACGAACTCGGCCAGGTGGCACGGGCGTTCAACAAGGCGCAGCGCACGGCGGTGCACACCGCGGTGGAACTCGCCGACACCCGGCGCGGCTTCCAGAAGGTCATCCTCGGCATCGCCCGGCAGAGCCAGAACCTGGTCAACCTGCAGCTCACCAAGCTGGACGCGCTGGAGCGCAGCCACTCCGACCCGGACGTCCTCAAGGGCCTGTACGAACTGGATTCCACCGCCAGCCAGTTGCGCCGCTACGAGGAGAACCTGGTCATCATCAGCGGCGAGCAGCCGCGGCGCAGCTGGCGGGAGCCGGTCGCGCTGATCGACATCCTGCGCAGTGCCGTCGGCGAGGTCGCGGAGTACCAGCGGGTCGAGGTGCACACCGACGAGGACGTGTGCATCGCGCCGCCCGCGGTGGCCGACGTGATCCATCTGCTGGCCGAGCTGATCGACAACGCGACGGCGTACTCGCCCGCTCCGGCGCCGGTCGACGTGCGGGCCGCGATGGTGGCCAGGGGTCTGGCCGTGGAGGTGGAGGACCGCGGTCTCGGTCTGTCGGAGGAGGACTACGCCTCCTTCAACGCGCAGTTGGCGGTTCAGCCGCAGTTCGACGTGGTGGCGCTGGCCGACGACCTCCGGCTCGGCATGTTCGTGATCGCCCGCCTAGCCACCCGGCACGGCATCGCGGTCACCCTGCGCCCGTCGCCGTACGGCGGAACGACGGCGATCGTGCTGCTGCCGCACGAGATCGTCGTAAGGGAGCCGATCCCGGCCCCCGCCGAGGACACCCCCGCCAAGGAGGAGCCGGCCCCTGCGGAGGAGCCCGCTCAGCCCGTACGGGATCCCCGCCCCGCCACCCCGGCACGCACCGCCCCCGCCGCCGCTGCGACCTCCACCCGGCGATGGGGGTCCCCCCGCTCGAGCGCAGCCGAGAGTGGGGGAGGCCTCGCCCCGCTGCCGCGCCGTGTCCCCCAGACCAGCCTGGCCGCCGAGCTGCGCGAGGAGGCGCCCGGCGACGAACAGGAAGGCCACGCCGAGGAGTTCACCGCCGAGCGGGCCGCCTCCTCGCTCGCCGGTTTCCAGCGCGGCACGCTCCAGGCACGTGACGACGACACAGAGACGCAGTACGACCAGGGTCAGGAGGACGCACCCGTAACTCGGGAACCGGGTGCGCACCTGGCCGAAGAAGGCACCACCGTCCCCTCGACTCCGCCCGCCGACCGCTGACGAAGGAACACCGCCATGACACGCCCCATCCCAGCCACCCATACCCAGCTCGACCAGCTGCTGACCGGACTCGTGGAGCGGGTCGCCGAGGTGAACCACGCCGTGGTGCTCTCCGAGGACGGGCTGGTCGTCAGCAAGTCCACCGGGTTCCTGCGCGACGACGCCGAGCGGCTGGCGGCGACCGCGTCCGGTCTGATGAGCCTGAGCAAGGGCGTCAGCATGGACTTCCGTGGCGGCCCGGTGCGGCAGGCGCTGATCGAGATGGCCCACAGCTATCTGATACTGACCTCGGCGGGCCCAGGCGCTCACCTCGTCGTCCTCACCAGTCAGGGCGCGGACGTCGGCGTGGTGGCGTACCAGATGAACATGCTGGTGAAGAAGATCGGCGAGCATCTCAGCGCGGCACCGCGGGCGGGTCTCGGCCCGACCGCCGAGTCCGGCGCGTGAGGTGAGCGGAGGCGACACGGACGGCCGCCTGGTACGGCTGTTCGCGCTCACCGGAGGACGGACCCGGCCCAGCCGTGCCGACTTCACGCTCATCACGACGGTGACCGCGGTGGACCCGCCGCCGACCTGGGCCACCCGACCGCAGCCCGAGCACCAGCGCATCCTGCGCCGCTGCGCCGAGCCGGTCGCCGTCGCGGAACTCGCCGCGCTGCTCGATCTGCCGGTGAGCGTGGTCGTGATCATGCTCTGCGATCTGTTGGAGAGCGGCCGGATCACCGCCCGCCCCCCGCACCCCGTCTCCTGCCAACCGGAAGACCTGGACCTGCTGCAGAAAGTGAGGGACGGCCTTGGCCGGCTCTGACGTCATCACCCGGGCGGCGCCCGACACGGTGAAGATCCTGATCGCCGGGGGCTTCGGCGTCGGCAAGACCACCATGGTCGGCTCGGTGAGCGAGATCGCCCCGCTGCGCACCGAGGAGCCGCTGACGGCCGCCGGCCTCGGCGTGGACGACCTGGACGGCATCGAGGAGAAGAAGGCCACCACCGTGGCCCTGGACTTCGGCCGCATCAGCATCGGCAGCGACCTCGTCCTCTATCTCTTCGGAACGCCCGGCCAGCAGCGCTTCTGGTTCATGTGGAACGACCTCGCCCTGGGCGCCCTGGGCGCGGTCGTCCTCATCGACGTCCGCCGCCCGGAGACCAGCTTCGCCGCCATCGACTTCTTCGAACGCCGGCGCATCCCCTTCGTGGTGGGCGTCAACGGCTTCTACGGCGACCACCCGTACCCGCCAGAGGAGATCCGCGAGGCACTCGCCCTCCCGGACCACGTCCAGGTGCTGCTGTGCGACGCACGTGAGCGGGAGTCGTCCCGGGACGTACTGATCGCCCTGATCGACCAGTTGATCGCGACGGCGGTCCACACAGGTGGTCCAGGGCCGACGGAAAAGTGAACGGCGAAAATCAGCCAAGCACGACCGTTTCATTGACGCACACGCGCCACCTCCTTACCTTCTGATCGATTTACCGAACCTAGTTCGAGATATCGACCAGCAGGCCGCTGTGTCGGGCACCCCCGCACGCCCCCATGGAGCACGCATGAACGCGACGCCGCACCCCGAGCACCCCCACCCCTCCCGCCGCTCCTTCCTCGGCATGGCGGCGACCGTCCCCCTCGCCGCCTCCGGTGCGCTGGCCCTCGGCGCGGGAACCGCGCGGGCCGCCACCAACTCGGCCTTCGTCATGTGCTACTTCACCGAGTCGCCGGACATGCTGGCCGCCAACTACGGCCTGCACCTGGCCGTCAGCCCCGACGGCCTGCAGTGGACCCCGCTGAACCAGAACAACCCCGTCGCCACCCCCACCGCGGGTTCCCTCGGCCTGCGCGACCCGTTCATCCTGCGCAAGCAGGACGGCACGTTCGTCGTCCTCGCCACCGACCTCAAGGGCACCGACTGGACGTACGTCAGCCAGTACATCCACGTCTGGGACTCCACCGACCTGCGCACCTTCACCGGCTACCGGCGGATGAAGCTGCACGACATGAACACCCACAGCTGGGCGCCCGAGGCCTACTGGGACGCGAGCCGCGGCACGTACGGCGTGATCTACTCGGCCGTGAACTCCAGCGGCCACAACGTGATCATGGTGAACTACACCAGCGACTTCGTGACCGCGGGCAGCCCGCAGGTCTTCTTCGACCCCGGCTACGACATCATCGACGGTGACCTCGCGATCGGCGTGAACGGCGTCAACTACCTCTACTTCAAGAAGAACTCGACCCTGGTCGGCGCGCGCTCCACCTCACTGGACCCCGGCAGTTTCACCCCGTTCAGCACCGCCGTCTCGCACGGCGGCACCGAGGCCCCGACCCTGGTCAAGTCCCTCACGTCGAGCAGCACCTGGTACCTGTGGGGCGACACATGGTCGCCGAACGGCGTCTTCTACGCCTGGCAGACCAGCGATCTGGCCGCCGGCACCTGGACGGCCCTCGACCAGAAGACCTACACCCAGCCGCTCAACTCCAAGCACTGCGGCATCCAGCCGATCACCTCGACCGAGTACAACAACCTGCTCGCCAAGTGGGGCACCCCCGCCTGGAACCGGCTGAAGTCCTACAACTACCCGGCCCGTTACGTCCGCCACGCCGACTACGTCGGCCGGATCGACCCGTACGCCTTCGACCCGTACACCGACTCCCAGTGGAAGCTGGTGCCGGGCCTCGCCGACAGCGCGGGGGTGTCCTTCCAGTCGGTCAACTACCCGACCCGCTACCTGCGGCACTACAACTACGCGCTCCAGCTCGACGTGAACGACGGCACGTCGACGTTCGCCGCGGACGCCACGTTCTACAGGACCGCCGGGCTGGCCGACTCCTCCTGGTCGTCCTTCCGCTCGTACAACAACCCGACCCGGTACATCCGCCACTACGACTACGTCCTGCGCATCGACCCGGTCTCGACCGCCACCGAGAAGCAGGACGCGACCTTCTACGTCGGCTACTGAGCCGGTCCACGCATACGACGCGGGCGCCCCCGGAGAGGGGACGCCCGCGTCGCAGTCGTTCGAGGGTCAGCCCAGGCCGACCGACTTCAGCCAGGCCTTGGCGACGTCCAGCGGGTCCTTGTTGTCGAGCTGGACCTGCAAGTCCAGCTCCAGCAGGGCCTTGGTGTCGAGCTTCGCCGAGACCGCGTTGAGCGCGGCGGTGCCCGCCGAGGACAGGCCGCTCTTGTAGACGAGCGGCTGCACGTTCTCGAAGCCGAAGAGGTTCTTCGGGTCCTGGAGGACGACGTGCTTCTCCTTGACGATGGACGGGTCGGTGGTGAAGAGGTCCGCGACCTGCACCGTGTTCTTCTTCAGCGCCGCCTGGGTCAGCGGGCCGCCCGCGTCCAGCGCCTTGAAGGACTCGAACTCCAGGCCGTACACCGACTTCAGGCCCACCAGGCCCTGCTGCCGGGTCTGGAACTCCGGCGAGGCGCCGATGGTCAGTTCCTTCGCGATGTCCTTGAGGTCCGCGATGCTGGACTGGGACGTCAGCTTGTACTTGTCGGCGGTGGCCTTGTTGACCGTGACCGAGTCCTTGTCCTGCGCGGCGGCGGGGTCGAGGAGCGTCAGCTTGGAGTCCAGCTTGGCCTCGATCGCGGCGGTGGTCGCCTCGACGGTCTTCGGTGCGGCCTTCGGGTCGAGGTAGGCCAGCAGCGCGCCGTTGTACTCCGGCAGCACGGTGATGGAGCCGTTCTTCAGCAGCCCGTACGTCGTCTCGCGGCTGCCGATGTTCGGCTTGTAGGTGACCTTGACACCCTTGGCCTTCAGTGCCTCGCCGTAGATGTCGGCGAGCAGGGTGCTCTCGACGAAGTTGTTCGAGCCGACGACGACGCTCTTGCCGTCGGACCCCCCGTCCTGGAGCGGATCGGAGGACTTGTTGCCGTCGGAGGAGCCACATCCCGCCAGCAGGGCCGTGGTCGCGGCAAGCGCGACGGCCGCCGCGGGGTAGCTCCTGATGGACCTGCTGCGTGGGGCGTTGGAAGTCACGATTCCCGTTCCGGACCTTGGGGATTGATGAGAAGCAAGCTCTGGAACTGATCCAATCCAGCCTGTTTTACTCAGTCAAGAGCAGCCGGGTCACCAATTGGCGTCGATGCGTGATCAGTTGTAAATGCTGTGTAAACAGACGGGGGCGGAATCGGAGGCTCTTTGTAATGGATTCTTGACTAAGGGCAACGTGCTTGATCGTTCAATGGGACGGTAGTCTCCACGCAGTTGGCGATCAGAATCGGTCAAAAGGAGGCCCGGTGGCCGGCATACGGGGCTTCGCCGACCGGTGGTCGTTCCGGCGCAAGCTCAACCTCCTGGTCGGTGTACCGCTGGCGGTCGTGGCCGCCCTGCTCTCCTATCTCATCGCCGGCCAGGTGGGCCAGGCGCGGGCCGCGGCGTCCGCGGCGGACCTCGTGCGCCACAGCGAGCAGGTGGCCTCGCTGGTCAAGGACCTGGAGAGCGAGCACCAGCTGGCGATCCTGCTCTCCGTGCGCTACGAGGCCGGAGGCCGCGGCGTCCAGTCCACGCTCACCGCCTACCGCAAGGCGCAGGACGCGGTCGACGCGCAGATCGCGAAGGTGCGCGCGTCCTTCGGCGGCGGGCTGCCGGACAGCGAGGCGCAGGCACTCAAGGAGGTCGAGGGCCTCACCAGCCTGCGCGGGACGGTCGAGCAGAGCTATCTGCCCGCGAGCAACATCGACCCCGCGTACGACAACGCCGCAAGGACCGTGATCGACGGTCTGGGCCTCGACCGCAACGCGGGGCTGGCGACCACCTTCACCGGCAACCTGCTGGACTCGCTGCTGCGTGCCGACGCCGCGCACGGCTCCTTCGAGACCGGCGTGTTCTCCGCGACGACCGGTGACACGAACGCGCAGATCGAGTTCACGACCGCGGTCGGCGCGTACCAGCTCTACACCAACCAGGCCGAACGCTTCTCCCGGTTCGCCACCGAGCAGCAGGCCGACGAGCTCTCCGGCATCGAGCACACCGCCGCCCAGCAGGACATCGCCCTGACGTATGCCGAGCTCCAGGTGGCCCCCGGCGCCCTGCAGGCCGCCACACCGGCGGAGATCAAGGCGACGTTCCAGACCGCCCTGCGCGACTATCCCGCCTACCCGGAGCAGGCCGCGGCCCGGCTGAAGATCACCTCGTCGCTCATCGGCCAGATCGCCGACGGCGCGGACCACGCCTCCACCAAGGCCTGGTGGCGCGCGGGTCTGCTGCTGGCCGGGGCCCTGCTCGGCTTCGTCCTGTGGCTCGCCTTCTCGGTGCTGGTGCGCCGCTCGGTGGTCGGGCCCGTGCAGGCCCTCACCGGCGCCGCGCGGGAGGTCGCCGACGTGGCGGGCCGGGAACTGGCCCGGGTGGCCGACGACGACGCCGAGGACGACAGCCCGCCGAAGCTGCGCGAGATGCCGGTCACCGCGGACGACGAGATCGGCGAGCTGGCCGAGGTGATCAACCGCGTGCAGACCACCGCGATCGCGCTCCTTGAACGGCAGGTGCTGAGCCGTCGCAACGTCGCCGAGATGTTCGGCAACGTCGGCCGCCGCGTCAGCAACCTGACGACCCGCCAGTTGGCGTTGATCGACGCGGTGGAACGAGGCGAGACGGACCCCGCCCTCCTGGAACGCCTCTACTCCATCGACCACATCGCGGTCCGTCTGCGCCGCAACGCGGACAGCCTGATGCTGCTGGCCGGCATCCGTGAGACGGTCCTCGACTCCGGGCCCACCGCCCTCACCAACGTCGTACGCGCCGCGCTCGGACAGATCGAGGGCTTCCAGCGGGTACGGCTGCATGCGCGCACCGAGGTCATGGTGGAGCCCGACATCATCGGCGACCTGACGCTGATGGTGGCAGAACTGCTCGAGAACGCCGTGTCGTTCTCGCCCGCGGACAGCCCGGTCGAGGTGTACGTACGGAACACCTCCGGCGAGGAAGCAGCCCTCACGGGCGGTGCCTCCATCGTCATCTCCGACCACGGCCTCGGCATGAGCGCCGAGCGGCTCGCCGAGGAGAACGCCCGCCTGATCCGTCGCGAGCGACTGGACGTGGTGCCGACGAAGGTGCTCGGCCTGTTCGTGGTGGGCACCCTGGCGCGCCGCTGGGACGTCAGTGTGCTGCTGTCCCGCACACCGGGCGGCGGCATGACGGCGGAGGTGACGGTCCCCTCGTCACTGCTGCTGACGATGAGCCCGGTCGCCACCACGGTGGACCGGCCGGCCGCCGAACTGCCCGTGTCCGGCACCGCCTCCGGCCCGCGCCGGCCCACCGCGGCAGCCGAAGCCGCGGGAGCATCGAACGACGCCACACACGCCGGCCACCCGGGTCCGCTCCCGCGCCGCGTGCCCCGCCGGGAGCCGGCCCCTGCCGAAACTCCGAGCACGACCGCACCGGAAACGGCGGCGGACACGACAACCACCGCACCCGCATCGGACGTAACACCGACCCCACCCGCCACGGGGGCGACGCCGGACGCGACACCGAACGCACCCGCGCCGGGCACGGCAGCGGACATAGCACCGACCCCACCCGCCGCGGACACGACACCGAGCGCACCGAACGCACCCGCGCGAGGCACGGCTGCGGACGCGACACCGAGCGCACCCGTCCCGGTGCCGTCGGCAGGTGCCGGGGCTGTTCTTCGCTCGCCGTCCGGGTCCGGACAGGTCCCCCAAGCCCGTGTCGATGCGTCCGGCGGTGTGAGCCACTCGCGGACCGAGGACGTAACCCCCGGACGCGCTTCGGGGGTTGGCCCGGAGGTATCGTCTTCCCAGGTCGTCCCGGGCGCGCCAACGCTGTCCGCTCAGGGCGGGACCGGCCGGGCGCCCGTGGGCGACGGCTCCTCGCGGCCTCTGCGGCGCCGTGTCCGCGGTGCCACTCTCCGTACGACCGCCGACACCACTGCCCAGCAGGCGGCGCGGCAGGCCCCGCGGCTCGCCGATGCGGACGCCGTGCGGGACGCACTCGACGAGTTCGAGGCGGCCGTGGAGCGCGCGCACCGCGACAGCGCCGCCACCGGCCGGCCCGCGACCACCGACCCGCACGACCAGAAGCACCTCCCGGAAGGAGCCGAGCAGTGAGTACGCCGACTGGCGCCACCCCCGCCGAACTGCAGGCCGCCGCAGCCGACTTCACCTGGCTGCTCAACCGTTTTGCGACGGAGACCGCGGGCGTCGTCGACGCCATCGCGGTGTCGTCCGACGGGCTGCTCATCGCCGTGTCCGAACTGCGCGAACCCGCAGACTCCGAGCGGCTGGCCGCGATCGTCTCCGGAATCACCAGCCTGGCCGCCGGCGCATCCGGCAACTACGGCCTGGGCGGCCTCAACAAGGTCATCATCGACCTGGAGGGCGGCCATGTCCTGGTCTCCGCGATCGGCAGCGGCGCCGTGCTCGGCGTCGTCACCGACAAGGAGGCCAAGCTGGGCAACATCGCCTACGAAATGACGCTGTTCGCCAACCGGGCCGGCAGCGCGCTCAGCCCGCAGCTCGTGCTCCAGCTCAAGAACAGCGTCGGCTCCGCGTCGGCACGGTAACGCTCCGCTGGACGTGCCGCGAGGGGTGGTTGTTCAACTGCGGCGGAGCCGTAAATGCCACCGCCCCGCGCCCCTTTCAGGGACGCGGCAGAACCGGTCGAGGAGGAAGAAGACCCATGGCGGACGGCTCCCCACCTCCGGGCCCGGACCCGGTCGGTCCGGCCCCCGCCGTACGGCCCTTCCTGGTCACCGCCGGCCGGGTGGCGCCGACGGCGTCCGGCCGCCCGATGCCGGTCGAGACCCAGGTGGTGGCCACCGTCGAGGGCCTCGCCGTCCTCGACGGGCTCTCCTTCGAGCAGCACGACATCGTCGCCGCCTGCCGGCTGCCGCAGTCCGTCGCGGAACTGGCGGCCCGGCTGCGGCTGCACCTCAACGTCGTGCGGGTTCTCGCCGAGGACCTGCGCGCCGCCGGGCATCTGACGGTGTACGTGCCCGACGTCGACGTCACCCACGACGCATCCGTCCTGCGCAGAGTGATCGATGGCCTCCGTGCCATCCCGAACTCCCGAGGGGTACTGCGTGACACCGACTGAACCGGCCACCCTCGCCCCGGCCGACCAGGGGGCCGCCGTACGACCGCCGCTGCCGGTCAAGATGGTGATCGCGGGCGGTTTCGGCGTGGGCAAGACCACCGCCGTGGGTGCGATCTCCGAGATCGAGCCGCTGACCACCGAGGCCGCCATCACGGAGGTCGCGGCGGGCGTGGACGACCTCAGCCACACCCCGCGCAAGACCACGACCACGGTGGCGATGGACTTCGGGTGCATCACCATCGATCCGACGCTGAAGCTGTACCTGTTCGGCACGCCCGGACAGGAGCGGTTCGGGTTCATGTGGGACGACATCGTCGAGGGCGCCGTCGGCGGCCTGGTCATCGTGGACACCCGCCGCCTCGACGACTGCTACGCCGCCGTGGACTACTTCGAGCACCGCCAGATCCCGTTCGCCGTCGCCGTCAACGCCTTCGACGGCAAGGTCGAGCACACCCTGGACGAGGTCCGCTGGGCGCTCGACGTGTCCGAGCGGGTCCCGGTGATCGTGTTCGACGCCCGCGAGCGCGGCTCGGTGCGGGACGCGCTGCTGGTCGTACTGGAGCTGGCGCTGGCACGCACCGAAGGCTGACCTCCGCCGGAGGGGTGAACACGGCCGAGCGGCTCGCGGGCCCCGGAACCCTTCTCTTCCACGACATGCACGAGCTTCCCGGCCTGCTGGGCGAGGCGGTCCTGCCGGCCGGGGTCAGTTGCCGCGCCGCACGCCCGGGGACACCGTGAACCGCGCCACCGCCCAGAAGAACCCGAGCGTGACCAGGGCCAGGACGGCCACCAGGGTCGCGCCGCCCACCACCTTCTCGTAGTTGCGCTGGTAGAGGCCGTCCACGATGTACCGGCCGAGGCCGCCGAGCGCGACGTACGCGGCGATGGTGGCAGTCGAGACGATCTGGATGGCCGCCGAGCGCAGGCCGCTGAGGATCAGTGGGAGCGCGACCGGGAGTTCGACCTGGAAGAGGATGCGCGGCTCGGCCATGCCCATGCCGCGGGCCGCGTCCACCGGGGACGGGTCGACGGAGCGCACCGCCTCGTACGTGGTGACGAGGATCGGCGGGACGGCGAGGACGACCAGCGGGATCATCACCGGCGTCAGGCCGAGCCCGAGCAGCACGAACATCAGCACCAGCAGGCCGAAGCTGGGCAGGGCCCGGCCCGCGGTGGCGATGAACGCCACGGTGTTGCCGCCGCGGCCGGTGTGGCCGGTGAGCAGTCCGACCGGCAGACCGATCGCGGCGGCGATGGCGAGCGCGGTCAGCGAGTACTGGAGGTGCTCGCGCAGCCGGGTGGGGATGCCGTCGTAGCCGTGCCAGTGGGCGCTGTCGCTGAAGAAGGCGTTGATGAAGTGGAGGACGTTCATCGGGCGGCGTCCTCCAGTGCGGCCTGCATCGGTTCGGGTTCGTCGACGGGACGGGGTCTGCGAGTGCCGCGCGGCATCCAGGGGGTCACGAGGACGCGTACGAGGACGAGCAGGGCGTCCGCGAGGATGGCGAGGACGGCCGTACCGACGACGGACAGCCAGACCAGGCGCGGCTGGTGGTAGATCATGCCGTCGTTGAGCAGATTGCCCAGGCCGCCCTGGTTGCCGATCAGCATGCCGACGCTGACCAGGGAGATGCTGGAGACGGTCGCCACCCGGAGTCCCGCGATGATCGCGGGCGCCGCGATCGGCAACTGGACCTGGAAATAGCGGCGTACGGGCCCCAGGCCCATCGCCGTGGCCGCGTCGAGGGTCTCCTGCGGCACGGACCGGACGCCGTCCACGATCGCCGGGACGAACACCACCAGGCTGTAGACGCCCAGCGGGATCATCACCGTCGTCTCGGTCTGGCCGGTGTAGTCGATGAGGACGACGAAGAAGGCGAGCGACGGGATCGCGTACAGGATCGTCGTCACCCACAGCACGGGCGGGTACAGCCAGCGCAGCCGCACGCACAGCTGGGCGATGGGCAGCGCCACGGCCAGTCCGGCCACGACGGGGATCAGTGCCTCGCGCAGATGCAGCCCGACCAGACCCCAGTACGTGTTCTGCAGGTCGCTCGGGATGTCGAAGAAGCCGCCGCTCATCCCACGACCTCTGCGTCGTCCGCGTCGTCCGCGCCGCTGCGGCCCTCGGCGTGGGCGGTGCGGATCGCCTCGCCGATGGTCTGCTGTGAGACGACGCCGGCGACCCGGCCGTCGGCGCCCACCGCGACGGCCCACCCGGTGGGCGAGAGCACGGCGCAGTCGAGTGCGGCGCGCAGCGAGTCCTTGCCGTGCTCGAAGGGGCGCCCGTGGGCGAGCAGCCGGGCGGGGTCGATGGCCCCCGCGGTCAGGGCGCCCGGCTCGCTCCAGCCGAGCGGCTTGCCGTCCACATCGGTGACCAGCAGGTACGGCGCGCCCTTCGCACTGCGCTCGGCGATCTGCTCGGCGGTGGCGTCGACGGCCACGATGGGGGTGGTCAGCAGGTCGAGTCCGGCGGAGGAGAAGAACGACAGCCGCCGGATGCCGCGGTCCGCACCGAGGAAGTCCTCGACGAACGCGTCCGCGGGATTGGACAGCAGCTCGGCGGGCGGCGCGAACTGGGCGAGGTGACCGCCGGTACGCATCACGGCGACCATGGTGCCGATCTTGACGGCCTCGTCGATGTCGTGAGTGACGAAGACGATGGTCTTGCCCAACTCCTCCTGTATTCGGAGCAGTTCGTCCTGCAGCCCCTTGCGCACCACCGGGTCGACGGCCGAGAACGGCTCGTCCATCAGCAGCACCGGCGGATCCGCGGCGAGCGCCCGCGCCACGCCGACGCGCTGCTGCTGGCCTCCGGACAGCTGGTACGGGTAGCGCTTGGCGAGCGCGCCGTCCAGTCCGACCCGCTCCATCAGCTCCCGGGCCCGCGCCCGCGCCTTGTCCTTGCTCCAGCCGAGCAGCCGGGGCACGGTGGCGATGTTGTCGACGATCGTCCGGTGCTGGAAGAGGCCGGCGTTCTGGATGACGTATCCCATGGACCGCCGGAGCGTGTTGACCGGCTGCTGGGTGACGTCCTTGCCGTCGAGGGTGATCGTGCCCTCGCTCGGCTCGATCATCCGGTTGATCATGCGCAGGGTCGTCGTCTTGCCGCAGCCCGACGGTCCGACGAAGACGGTGATGGAGCGGTCGAGTATCTCCAGCGAGAGGTTGTCGACCGCGACCGTACCGTCGGGGTAGCGCTTGGTGACTGAATCTATGCGTATCAAGACGCCGAACACCCTTCGGTCTGGGCAGTTGCAGGCAGAGTCTAGACCTCCTGTGTTTCGCGTTTCCTTCGGGAGTTTGGCCAGATCCGGCCCCAGCCTCGGTATCCGCCCTCACCCGGCTGTGCCCAACCTGTGAGTCCGCTGATTCTCACCCTTCGCTCAGAACGCGCTCAGTGATCCCACAGGCGGGGCCCCGATGGTCATGGCCATGAACGAGACGACCCTCGCCCCGCCTCCCGCGCCCGCCCAGGAGGGCAGGCACCGGGCCGCCGCCCCGCCCGTCGCGTCCCGTGCGAGAAGGCTGTTCGCCGGCGCCCCCGAGGACCCGCGCTGGGCCCGCCCCGCCCTGTGGGCGATCCTGGTCCTGGCCACGGCCCTGTACGCCTGGAACCTTGTCCTCGATCACCGGCAACACCTTCTACAACGCGGCCGTCTACTCCGGCACCAAGAGCTGGAAGGCGTTCTTCTTCGGCGCGCTGGACTCCGGCAGCTTCATCACGGTCGACAAACCGCCGTTCGCGCTGTGGGTGATGGGCCTGTCGGCCCGCGTCTTCGGATACGGCACCTGGCAGTTGATGCTGCCGATGGTGGCGGTCGGCACGGGCTCGGTGGCACTTCTGTACCGGCTGGTCAAGCGGGACTTCGGAGTCGTGGCCGGCGCGATCGCCGCGCTCACGCTCACCCTCACGCCCATCACGGTCGCCATCAACCGTGACACCAACCCGGACCCGATCCTCGTCTTCCTGATGCTGCTCGGCGCCGCCGCCCTGCTGAAGGCCGTGCGCTCCGGCCGGCTGATGCCGCTGGTGTGGTCCGGCGTCGCGATCGGCTTCGCCTTCAACACGAAGATGATGCAGGCGTACGTCGTGCTGCCCGCGTTCTTCCTGGTGTATCTGTGGGCCGCGAACATCTCGCTGGGGCGCCGGGTGCGCAACCTGGCCGTCGGCACGGTGGCGTTGATCGCCTCCAGCGCCTGGTGGATGGTGATCGTCGACCTGATTCCGGCTGCGGACCGGCCCTACATCGGCGGCTCGACGGACAACACCGTCTGGGACCTCGTCATCGGCTACAACGGCTTCGGCCGTATCTTCGGGGCGAGTTCGTCGGTCGGCTCGCAGGGCAACGGTGCGAGCTTCGGTGGCAGCGCGAGCACCTACCGGATGTTCAACGACATCATGGGCGGCCAGATCTCCTGGCTGATCCCCTTCGCCGCGATCGCCCTCGTCGGCGGGCTGGTGCTGCGCGGCCGGGCCCCGCGTACGGACGCCAGGCGGGCGGCGCTCATGCTCTGGGGCGGCTGGTTCGTCCTGCACTACCTGACGTTCTCCCTGGCCGAGGGCACCTTCCACCCGTACTACGTCACCGCCATGGCCCCCGGTATCGCGGCGCTGGCCGGTGCGGGCGGGGTCATGCTGTACCGCGCCTTCAAGGAAGGCTCGGCGGCGGTGGGGGTCCCCCCGCGCGAGCGGATTCGAGCGTGGGGGAGGGCCTGGGTGCTGCCGGCCGCGGTCGCGGTCAGCTCGGTCTGGGCGGTCGTCCTGCTCCAGCGGGTCTCCGGCTCCGGCACGATCTACACGGTCGCGGAGATCGTCGTCGGCCTCGCGGGGGCGGCAGCCGTGCTCGGTCTACTGGTCGGACGGTTCATGCGGCGGCAGAAGCTGGTCGGCTTCGCGGCGCTGGCCGCGATCGTGGCCCTGCTCGCCGGGCCCTCCGCGTACTCCGCCTCCGCAGCGACCACCGCGAGCAGCAACGGCACCAACCCGACGGCCGGGCCAGGCACCGGGGGCGGTATGGGCGGCGGTCCGAGCGGCAGCAAGGGCGGTGCGCCGAGCATGAGCGGCAGCAAGCCCAGTGGGAACGCCCCAAGTGGCTCCGGAAGCTCCGGTGGACAGTCCATGGGGCAGCCGCCCTCCGGTACGGGAAGCACCGGCACCAAGGCAAGCAGCGAGTCGCAGACCGGTCGTACCGCCGGAGGCATGGGCGGCGGCATGGGCGGTCAGGTCAGCTCCGCGATGGTCACGTACCTGAAGAAGCACCAGGACGGCGCCACCTGGCTTGTGGCGGTGGCCACCGACCAGACCGCGTCCTCGATCATCCTGGAGTCCGGTCAGCCGGTGATCTCCATGGGCGGCTGGTCCGGCAGCGACAACGCGATGACGCTAACCAAGCTCAAGGGCCTGGTGAAGTCGGGCAAGCTGCACTACATCGTCGTCAGCAGTCAGGGCGGCCAGGGCACCAACTCCGAGATCTCGACCTGGGTCAAAAAGCACGGCGCGGCCGTGAGCGCCTACAGCGGCCTGTACCGCCTGGACGCCTCCGACGTCAGCTGACCTCCATCCCCCCCAACGGGCGGGCCGCCGGACTCCCCTACCGGCGGCCCGCCCTTTCCCATGCCCGGGTTTCAGTGGGTCCGGCTCGCTGAAACCGCAGTGAAGCCGTCCTGAATCCGGTGTCCCGCACGCTCTGCGGCATGAACCCGACGACACCACCGGCCATCGAGGCCACCGGCCTCCGCAAGGCGTACGGCGACAAGGTCGTCCTCGACGGCATCGACCTGCACGTCCCGCGCGGCACGGTCTTCGCGCTGCTCGGTCCGAACGGAGCCGGCAAGACCACCACCGTCCAGATCCTCTCCACCCTGATCCGCGCCGACGGCGGCGAGGCCCGGGTCGCCGGGCACGGTGTCGCCGCCGCACCGCAGGCCGTACGGGCCGCGATCGGCGTCACCGGCCAGTTCTCCGCCGTCGACAACCTGATCACCGGCGAGGAGAACATGGCGCTCATGGCGGACCTGCACCACCTCCCCCGCCCGGAGGGCAGGCGCGTCACCGCCGAACTCCTGGAGCGCTTCGACCTGTTGGAGGCCGCGCAGAAGCCCGCCGCCACCTACTCGGGCGGTATGCGGCGGCGCCTCGACATCGCGATGACACTCGTCGGCTCCCCCGAGGTGATCTTCCTCGACGAGCCGACCACCGGTCTCGACCCGCGCTCCCGGCACACCATGTGGCAGATCATCCGCGATCTCGTCGACGGCGGAGTCACCGTCTTCCTCACCACGCAGTACCTGGAGGAGGCCGACCAGCTCGCCGACCGCATCGCGGTGCTCAGCGGCGGCCGGATCGTCGCCGAGGGCACACCGGACGAGCTCAAGCGTCTGGTCCCCGGCGGCCACGTCCGGCTCCGGTTCCTCGACCCCGCTCAACTCGACCGCGGCGCCGAGGTGCTGGGCCTCGGACTGCGCGACGACGAGGCGCTGACCCTCCAGGTCCCCGGCGACGGCAGCGTGCGCACCCTGCGCGCCCTGCTCGACGTCCTCGACAGCGCCCGCGTCGACGTCGACTCCCTGACCGTGCACACCCCCGACCTCGACGACGTCTTCTTCGCGGTCACCGACCGCCCCGGCCACGAGAAGGTGCAGGCCCGATGACCACCGCCGCCCCGCCCGCCCCGCACGTCCGCGACTCGCTCACCATGCTGCGGCGCAATCTGCTGCACGCCCGCCGCTACCCCTCGATGACGCTCCAGGTCGCGCTCATCCCCGTCTTCCTGCTGCTCCTGTTCGTGTACGTCTTCGGTTCGGCGCTCGGCGCCGGAATCGGCCAGGGCGGCGGCCGCACCGCGTACCTGGCCTACCTCGTCCCCGGCATCCTGCTGATGACCGCGGGCACCGGGAGCGTGCCGACGGCGGTCGCCGTGTGCACGGACATGACCGAGGGCATCGTCACCCGCTTCCGCACGATGGCGATCTCCCGGGCGTCGATCCTGGTCGGCCATGTCGTCGGCAGTGTCATCCAGTCGGTGTTCAACCTGGTCCTGGTGACCGCCGTCGCCCTCGCCATCGGCTTCCGTCCCGACGCGAGCCCCTTGGAGTGGCTGGCGGCCGGCGGGCTGCTCCTGCTCTTCGTCTTCGGCCTGACCTGGCTGTCGGTCGCCCTCGGGCTGATCAGCAGGACGCCGGAGGGGGCCAGCAACGCCCCGCTGCCGATCTCGTTCCTGCTGCCCTTCGTCAGCAGCACCTTCGTACCGGTCGGCTCGATGCCGTCCTGGATCCGCTGGTTCGCCGAGTACCAGCCGTTCACCACGGTCATCGAGACCCTGCGGGGACTGCTGACCGGAACAGGGATCGGGCACAACGGCTGGATGGCGGTGGCGTGGAGCGTGGGGATCGCGGTCCTCGGGTTCGTATGGTCGCTCCGCCTGTTCGACCGCGACCCCAGCTGACTCCTCGTCAACTACTGGAAGCTGCCCCCTCTTCGACTACTGGAAAAGGCAACCGACATGACCACCACTGCCGTCCATCTCACCCCCGAACTCGTCGAGAACCCCGTCGGCGCCTACGCCGCCCTGCGCACCCGGCCCGGCCTCGGCCACGTCGTCCTCCCCGGCCTGGACACCGCCGTACGGCTCGTCACCCGCCACGAGGACGTGAAGGCCGCGCTCACCGAACCGCGTCTGGTCCGGGACCGCTCGACGATCCCGGACTCCGAAATGCCTGATCCGCAGGCCGAGTTGCTGGCCCAGGGGACAGACGGCCTCCCGCCCGAGTACGCGCAGTACCTCTCGGGCCACCTGGCGCTCTTCGACGGCGACGAGCACACCAGACGCCGCAACCCGCTCACCCGCGCCTTCACCGCCCGCCGGGTCGCCGCACTGCGCCCCTTCGTGGAGAAGACCGCACAGGAGCTGATCGAGACCCTCGCCGGGCGCGAACAGGCCGATCTGCTGGGCGAGTTCGCCTACCCGCTGAGCACCGCCGTCATCTGCGCGCTCGTCGGCGTGGACGCGGCCGACCAGGACAAGGTCTGCGGATGGATCCGGGACTTCGCGTACGGCGACGGCAGCCGCGTCCTCGAAGGGCTCGGCGGTGTCGTGCAGTACACCAAGGACCTGGTGGCCCGGCGGCGTGCGGAGCCCGCGGACGACCTGGTGTCGGCGCTGCTGGCGGACGGCGGGATGACCGACGACGAGATCGTCACCGTCTTCTTCCTGCTGATCAACACCGGGATCACCCCGCCCGCCCTGTTCCTCGCCCACGCCGTCCTGGCACTCCTCGACCACCCGGACCAGCTGGAGCGGCTGCGCGCCGAGCCCGAGCTGCTGGGCCGGGCGGTTCCCGAACTCCTGCGGTACGTCACCCTGGTGCGCATGGGCGCCACGCTGTACGCCACCGAGGACTTCGTGTTCGCCGGCACCCGGCTGAGGATGGGCGAGGCGGTGACGGTCGCGCTGTTCGCCGCGGACCACGACCCGGCCGCGTACGACGCCCCCGAACACCTCGACGTGACGAGGGAGTTCGGCCGCGGGGACGGGCACCTGGCGTTCGGCCACGGCCCGCACTACTGCATCGGCGCGGCGCTCGGCCGACTCGTGACGGGCGTGGTGTTCGAGGAACTGCTGGTACGGCGGTCAGCGGCACCGGAGCTGGCCGTGGACCGCGCGGACGTGCAGTTCGGGCACTGGCCCGGCGACGGGTTCCATCTGCTGAACCTGCCCGTCAGGCTGTGAGCCCGGCCCGCACCAGGCCGAGTGCGACCTCGCGCAACCCGTCCCCGTCCAGGGCGGCGTACGTGGACTCCGCGTCCTCGTACGCCGCCTTGTCGGCGTTCTGGGCGGCCTCGCGGGCGTGCTCCGAGGACATCGTGGGCTGGAAGTTGCGCAGGGCGCGGAAGCGTTCGGCGAGGGCGGTCAGCCGCGCCCCGCGCCCGCTCTCGCCTGCCGCGAGGGCGACCGTGGCCAGGGCGAGCAGCATGGCGCCGCACACCGGGTACTCGGCGGTGACATGCTGCGGGGCCGGCCTGGGACGGGTCAGCAGGGTGGTGAGGCGGCCGGGCAGCGCCGCGGCCAGGGGAGCCACCAGGTCGGTGCGACCGTGCCGGGCGTGTGCGACGAGGGCGACCGACTGGAGCTCCAGCACCCAGCCCTCCATGAGGAGTTCGTCGCCGAAGACCGGGGCCGCGCGGCCGTTCTCCAGCCGTTCCAGGGCCCGGCGCCACAGGCCGAGCCCGGTCTCGACGTCGCCGCGGGCGAGGGCCATCTCGGCCCGGGCGCCCAGGTCGGGGGTGAAGGCGTCGGAGCCGGCGCCCTCCGGCTGGTGCCGCAGCGCCTCCTCCAGCCAGTGCTCGGCGGCGTCGAGGTCGCCGGTCTGCAGATGGGCGAGCATCAGGCCCCACCGCATGCCGATCGCGTCGTTCCACTCGCCGAGGCTCTCCAGGGCGTCCAGTGCCGCCCGCAGGTGGACCAGGGCCTCGGCGCCGCGCTCGGTCTGCAGGCAGAGTTCGGCGAGCCGGGAGGCGGGCCAGATCCGCAGCAGCGGGATGTCCCGGTCGCCGAGCAGTTCGACCATGCGGCGGGCGGCGGCGAGGGCGAGGTCCGGCCGGTGCTCGCCCTCCCACACGTAACTGGCGACGCAGCCGGCGACGCCCGCGAGCAGCGGCTGCTCGGCGGCGCACAGTTCGGCCAGCGCGTCCCGGTCCGTGAGCACCTGTGGGAAGGCCCGCAG
This sequence comes from Streptomyces sp. NRRL S-646, assembly GCF_000720765.1. Taxonomy (GTDB): domain Bacteria; phylum Actinomycetota; class Actinomycetes; order Streptomycetales; family Streptomycetaceae; genus Streptomyces. The sequence continues at coordinate 314,388 of NZ_JODC01000010.1, read as the reverse complement.
CACCGCCGCGACGGCCCGCACCAGGGTGTCCGGCTCGGCGGGCGGCAGGCGGCGCAGGGTGACCAGGGTGCGGGCGGCACCCGGCCCGACGCCCAGGAACAGGTTGGCGGCCAGCAGAGCGGCGGCGGTGCGGGTCGGCTCTACGTATGCGGGGCCGGGCCGGTAGTGGGACAGCGGCCGGGCGCAGTCCTCGGTGAGGGCGATCAGCCGGGGGTAGTGGGCCTCCGTGGTCCACAGGCCGGCGAGTACGGCGGAGATCGCGGCGACGGTGTCGAGGTCCTCGCGGGCCAGCGCAAGCCGGAGCGCGTGGACGAGGTTGTCCTGCTCGGCGCGGATCAGCTGCCAGGAGGCGAAGGGACGGGCGCCGAAGGGGGCGTCGTGGTGGGCGACCCCGAAGTCCCTGGCCCAGCCGAGGAACCGCTCCGTGACGGCGGCCTCCTCGCCGGCCCGCTCCCGGTGGGCGGCGGCGAACTCCCGTACTGTCTCCAGCATCCGGAAGCGGGTGCCGTGCGCGGTGTCGGCCACCTTGAGCAGCGACTGGTCGACGAGATCCGCCAGGACCTCCAACGCGTCGAAGCCGTCGGCGAGTTGCTCCGCGGCGTCGGCGGTGAAGCCGTCCGGGAAGACGGACAGGGAGCGCAGGGCGCACTGTCCCTCCTCGTCGAGGAGGTTCCAGCTCCAGTCGACGACGGCGTGCAGGGTGCGGTGGCGCTGGGGGGTGTCGCGGGGGCCGCCGCGCAGCAGCGCGAAGCGGTCCTCCAGACGGCGGGCGATCTCGGCGACCGACATCACCCGCACGCGGGCGGCGGCGAGTTCGGCGGCCAGGGGCAGGCCGTCGAGGCGGCGGCAGAGGGCGGCCACGGTGTCGGCGGGCAGGTCGGCGTCGGGCCGGGCGGCACGGGCACGCTGCTCGAACAGCTCGACTGTGGTGGCGAGGTCCAGCTCGGGCAGCGGGTAGACGGTCTCGGAGGTCAGGCCGAGCGGGGCGCGGCTGGTGGTGAGGACGCGCAGGTCCCTGGTCCGCGACACCAGGGCCTGCACGAGGTCGGCGACCCCTCGGACCACCTGTTCGCAGTTGTCCAGGACGAGCAGGGCGGGCCCGGAGCCCAGGGCACCCACGATCCCGGCGACCGCCTCGCCGCCCGCGGCGGCCCGCAGGCTCTCGCCGACGCCCAGTGCGGAGGCGACCTCGGCGGCGACATCGGAGTCCTGGCGGACACCGGCGAGCGGCACCAGGTGCACGACGCGCTGCTCGGCGTCCCGGGCGACGGCGCTCGCCAGGCGGGTCTTGCCGAGGCCGCCGGGTCCGACGACCGAGGTCACGCGGGCGCTGTGCAGCAGCCGGGTGACGGCGGCGACATCGGCGTCCCGGCCGAGGAGGGGGTTGGGCTCGTGCGGTACCCCCCGCCGTACGACGGGGGCCTCGCCACGCAGCAGTTCCTGGTGGAGTTCCTGGAGGGCGGGCCCGGGGTCGGTGCCGAGTTCGTCGCGCAGGCGGCGGCGGTGGGCGTCGTACGTGGCCAGGGCGGCGGCAGGTCCCGCGACGGCCGCCCGGCAGCGCATCAGTTCGAGGAGCAGTTCCTCGTCGTGGGGCCGTTCGGCGGCCAGTTCGGTGAGCGGGCCGACGGCTTCGTCCCGGCGGCCGGTGCGGGCGAGGGAGAGTGCGCGGCAGCGGACGAGCGCGCGGTGGGTCACGGCTCGCTCGGCGCGCAGCTCGCCGACGGGATCACCGAAGCCGCCCGCTTCCTCGACCGGGGCGCCGTCCCACAGCCCGAGCCCCTCCTCCGCCTCGGCGAGGGCACCCGCGTGGTCCCCCGCACGCGCCTTCTCGGCGCAGGCGGCGGCGAACAGCAGGACGGCGGAGGTGTCGACCTGGTCCTCGCGCAGGGCGAGCCGGTAGCCGGTGGGGGTGCTGGCGATGACCTCGGCGCCGAGCTGACGGCGGGCCCTGGACACCAGGATCTGCAACGCCTTGACCGGGTTCTCGGGCTGCTCGTCCGGCCACAGCCCGTCGACGAGCCACCCGGCACCGCACCCCGCCCGCAACTCCCCCGCCAGCAGCGCGAGCAGTCCCCGCAGCCGGGGTGCGGTGATCTCCTGCCCCCGGTGGGCGACGGACGGCAGCAGCGTCAACTCGATGGTCACCGCGCCAGGTTAGTCAGTCTTGCAGCCCGTCCGGCGTTTGAGGACGAGGCCGTTCAGGCCGAAGCGGGGGTCTGGGGGGGCGCAGCCCCCAGGGTCGGGACGGGAAGGGGCGGCGGGGGCGAAAAACCAATGGAGGGCGGCTGTCGGTCACGCCGCCGCCGAGGCCTCCCCCGCGACCGGAAACCCCTCCGTCCGCAGCACCTGCCCCCCGGCGTCCACGGCGAACACCTCGCAGCCCGGCAGCAAGGCGGCCCACTCGATGCCCTGCACGCCCATCGCGAACGCCGCCGTCGCAACCGAGTCGGCCTCGGTCAGGGTGGCGGCCACGACGGTCAGGCTGAGCAGCCCGGTCGCCGGGAGTCCCGTACGGCCGTCGATGATGTGGTCGCCGCGTTCGTAGCGCGCGGAGGTCGCGACCGCCCCGTCGGTGAGCTCGAGGACGGTGCACAGCTTGTCGGCGTGTTCGGGGTGGCGTACGCCGACCCGCCAGGGGCCGCCGGCGGCGACCACGTCACCGCCGGCGTTCAGGACGAACCTCTTCGCGCCGGCCGCCTTCAGCAGCTCCGCCGCCCGCTGCACCGACCAGCCCTTGACCACCGCACAGGGGTCTAGCCCGCGGCCGGGCAGCCGTACGTCGAAGGCTCCGCCCGTCGCGATCCGGTAGTGCTCGCACAGGTCGAGGACCTCGACGAGGTCGTCGCTGAGCTCGTGGGAGGCCAGCTCGCCCCGGCCGTGGCGGGACACCTCGCTGTCGGGCTTGAACGGGCTGAACCGGGCGTCGACCTCGCGCAGCCACGCGAAGACCGCGTCGGCGGCCGACTCCGGGACGTCCTCGTCGTCGACCCGGAGCGAGACGGGGAAGCTCATGACGTGTTCGACGCGGTGCATCGGATCAGCCCTTCGCGTCGATCGCGGCCTGGAGTGACTTCTTGTAGGCCTCGCTGGTGATCGTCGCACCCGACACCGTGTCGATGTCCGCGCTCTGCGCCTTCAGCGTCTCCGCCACCAGCTTCGGCACCGCGGCCGCGGTCTGCGGATGGTTCGGCTGCTGCAGCATCTTCACAGCCGTGATCTCATCGCCGGAGAACGTCACCTGGACCTGCACGGGGCCCTTGTCGGTGTTCAGCAGCGAACCCGACACCGTCTGCGCGGCGGAGGCGGAAGAGGCGGAGGCCGAGGGAGACGCGGACGTCTTCGCGCTCGCACCGTTCGAGTCGATCGCGGCCTGGAGGGACTTCTTGTAGGCCTCGCTGGTGATCGTCGCGCCGGACACGGTGTCGATGTCCGCGCTCTGCGCCTTCAGCGTCTCCGCGACCAGCTTCGGCACCGCGGCCGTGGTCTGCGGATGGTTCGGCTGCTGCAGCATCTTCACAGCCGTGATCTTGTCGCCGGAGAAGGTCACCTGGACCTGCACAGGCCCCTTCTCCGTGTTGATCGTCGTGCCCTTGACGATCGTGCCGGAGGAGGATCCGGACGATGTCGACGCCGACTCGGCCGTGGACGTGGTACCGCCGACGGACGGCTCGTAGCGCCAGACCGGGACCAGGCCCGCGATGCTGAGGACGACGACAGGTATGGCTCGCTTCACGATGTCTTTCCCGTCTTCCTCATCCGGCCAGGCTGAAGCGCTCGAAGTGGATCTGCTGCTTGGGCACGCCCAGGTCGTCCAGGCTGCGCAGCACCGCGTTCATCATCGGCGGCGGCCCGCACAGGAAGACGTCCCGCTCGCCGATGTCCGGCACCAGCCGGGCCAGCTCGCGCGGCGCCAGCTTGTCGGGGAGGGCCGGTCCGGTCACCAGGTGCAGCTCGGCGCCTTTGGCGAGGGCGAGTTCACGCAGCTCGTCGTAGAGGACGGCGTCGCGGTCCGAGGCCACGCGGTAGATGACGACCGCATGGCCCTCGATGTCCTCCAGGATGGCCCGGATGGGGGTGACACCGACACCGCCCGCGATCAGCAGGGACTCGGGCTTCGTGCGGTGCAGCGTGGTGAAGGCGCCGTAGGGCCCCTCGGCGAACACGCGCGTGCCGACCTTCACATGCCGCAGGGCCGCGCTGCCGTCGCCCGCAGCCTTGGCGGTGAGGCGCAGGGTGCGGCCGTCGGGGGCGGCCGAGAGGGAGAAGGGGTTCGCCTGCCACCAGCGGTCGCGGGTCAGGAACCGCCACAGGAAGAACTGGCCGGCCTGCGCGGGCATCCGGTCCAGGTCGCGCCCGGTCATGTAGATCGAGACGACGTTGTCGGACTCGTGGACGACCGCGGAGACACGCAGCTGGTGGCGCAGGTTCCGCCACAGCGGCAGCACGAGGCGGCCGAGGACCACCGCGCCGAGGGCCACGCCCCACACGCCGTACCAGTACGTCTTGGCGGCGGACGACGCGGTGAACGTCGTACCGACCGCGACCTGGTGCGTGAACGCGAGCACCACGGCGACGTAGGTGTAGAGGTGGATGAAGTGCCAGGTCTCGTAGGCGAGGCGGCGGCGGGCGTAGCGGGCCGAGACGGCGCCGACCACGAGGATGATGCCGAGCGCGACGATCGTGCGGAGCACGCCCTCCGTCGTCTCGGCGAGGTCCACGAGCTCGCTGATCGGGCCGACGCCCGCGCCGTCGGCGTAGCCGAAGCTGATGAAGACGGCGTGCGCCAGCAGCGTCCACAGCAGGGCGAAGCCGGTCCAGCGGTGCCAGGAGGTCAGCCGGTCCATGCCGATCCGGCGGTCGAGCCAGGGCAGTCGGGCCACCAGCACCAGCTGGAAGGCCATGACGAGGGCGCCGTACAGGCCGGCAAGGCGGCCGATGACGATCAGGGCGTTGGAGGCGAAGCCCGCCTGGGCGAAGAAGTAGGCGACCACGGCCGCGTTCGCGGCGAGCACGGCGTACAGGCCCGCGCGGGCCACCACCCTGGGGCGTATCGCCGTGGGGGGCGCAGGGGCTGATTGGACGGTCGTCACGGGACGGCAGCTCCTTGATCGGATCCTGGGGTACCGAGCTTGGCTGGCGGGAGCTGTCGATAACCTGTCGTACAACTTACAAGTACTTATCGATGTGCCGGCTGTGTGCCCGACCACATGGCCAGGCCGGTCGCGTACCGCACTATGAGCGGGTGGAAAAAGTACGCCTCCTGGTCGTGGACGACGACCCGCCCATCGCCGATCTCGTCGCGACCGTGGCCCGTTACGAGGGCTGGGACGCGGTCACCGCGAACTCCGGTGAGGAGGCGCTGCGGCTGGCCGGGGAGTTCCGCCCGGACATAGTGGTGCTCGACCTGATGCTGCCCGACGTGGACGGCTTCGGCGTCCTGGACCGGCTGCGCGGCTCGGGCACGATGGTGCCCGTGGTGTTCCTGACCGCTCGGGACGGCGTCGCCGACCGGGTGGCGGGCCTGACCCGGGGCGGTGACGACTACCTGGTCAAGCCGTTCGCGGTGGAGGAGCTGATGGCCCGGCTGCGCACGGTGCTGCGGCGCAGCGCCGGACCCGGTTTCCAGCGGTCCGTCCTCCAGGTCGCGGACCTGACGATGGACGAGGACACCCGTGAGGTGCGGCGCGCCGACAAGCTGCTCACGCTCACCCCCACCGAGTACGAGGTGCTGCGCTTCCTGATGCGCAAGTCGCCGACCGTGATGACCAAGGCGCAGATCCTCGACCATGTGTGGGAGTACGGCTTCGGGGGCCGCTCGAACGTCGTCGAGCTGGTCGTCAGCCGGCTGCGCCGCAAGCTCGACGACACGGGGGAGCCGCTGATCCAGACGGTACGGGGCTTCGGGTACGTGATCCGGCAGGCGGCCGAGTGATCCGCCGGTTCCTGCAGTCGTACCGGAGGCTGCGGCTCGGCACCCGGCTGGCGCTGGGACTCGGGGTGCTGGCGCTTGTGGTGTTCGCCGTCGTCGGCACGGCCCTGACGACGTATATGCGGGACTACCTGTCGAACCAGCTCGACGACCAGCTGGGGCTCGCCCAGGTCGCGCAGTCCAGGAGCATCGCGGAGACCGGCACGCTCGCGGGCAAGAAGTACTGGGGCTGGTACTACGCGGTGTACGACGTGTCGCACGGCTCCCCCGTGCTCCGCAAGCCAGAGGAGCCGAGCGACCTGCCCAAGGACGTCGCCGGCCTCACCGCCGTGGCCAAGGCGCAGATCTCCGCGGACACGGAGGTGCTGCGCACCGAGGACATCGCGGGCCAGGGCGAGTACCGGCTGCGCAGCTGCGAGGTCAAGCCCGGCCTGATCCTGGTCAGCGGGGCTCCGACGGACGACATCGACGACACGGTACGGCGGCTGGTCACGGTCCAGGTGGTCGCCTTCGGGCTGGCCCTGCTGGCGCTGGTGCTGGCGGGCCGGCGGATGCTGCGGCGGGGCCTGAACCCGCTGAGCGACATGGCCCACACCGCCCACGGCATCGCCTCCCACGACTTCACCGAGTCGGCGGCCCGGCTGCCGCTGCGCGCCGACAAGCGGGGCGGCGGCCCGGAGGTCGAGGAGCTGCGCACCGCCTTCAACACCATGCTGGAGCACATCGACGACTCCCTCGCGGTCCGCGCGGAGGCGGAACAACGCCTGCGCCGTTTCGTCGCGGACGCCTCGCACGAGCTGCGCACGCCCCTGATGTCCGTACGGGGCTACGCGGACCTCTTCCAGTACGCCGCCGCCAACGCCCCCGAGGAACGGGACAAGCACCTGGCCCGGCTGCGCGCCGAGGCGGCCCGGATGGGCGTTCTGCTGGACGATCTGCTGCTGCTCGCGCGCCTGGACGCGGCGGAGGTGGACGCGCCGCTGCGGATGCAGGACACGGATCTGGTGGAGCTGGTGGACGAGGCGGCCGCGGCTTTCCGGGCGAGCCATCCGCAGCGCCCCCTGAAGGTGACGTCAGGCCCGCCCTCGCTGAAGCTGCGTCTGGACCCGCACCGCATCCGCCAGGTCCTGGACAACCTGCTCACCAACGCGGCCGTGCACACGCCGGCCGGTACGCCGGTGTCGATGGCGGTCGAGGTGGCCGGAGACCAGGCCGTCGTACGGGTCGAGGACGCCGGCCCCGGCATTCCGGCCGCCGACCAGGAGCGGGTCTTCGACCGCTTCTACCGCGTCGACAAGGCCCGCACCCGGGACCGCGGCGGCAGCGGGCTCGGGCTGTCGGTCGCCCGTTCCCTGGTCCGCGCCCACGGCGGCACGATCGAGCTGCGCAGTGAACCGGGGTCGACGGTGTTCACGGTGTCACTGCCGGCGCGCGGCTAGCTGCGGGGGGCGCGGAGGTCTTACGGACCCGTGACGTCCCGGGCGCGGCCCACGTGTCCCGCCTGTTCACGGCCCTAGCGTGGCCGCATGCGAGTACTGGTCACCGGCGGTGCCGGGTTCATCGGGTCCCAAGTCGTGCGGGCACTGGAGGCACACGGGCACGAGCCCGTCGTGTACGACGTCCGGGCCGATCCCGCCTCGGACGTACGCAGCCCCACGGCCGCCCGCCGCGCCCTCACCGGTGTCGATGCCGTGTGCCACCAGGCGGCGATGGTCGGGCTCGGCACCGGCTTCGCGGACGCGGCCGACTACGTCTCCCACAACGACCTCGGCACCGCCGTCCTGCTCACCGCCATGGCCGAGGCGGGCGTACGGCGGCTTGTGCTCGCCGGGTCGATGGTGGTCTACGGCGAGGGACGGTACGGCTGCCCGCGGCACGGGGTGGTACGGCCGGGCCCGCGCACCGTGGCCGACCTGGACGCGGGCCGCTTCGAACCGCCGTGCCCGGTGTGCGGCGCCGAACTGTCGCCCGGCCTGGTCGTGGAGGACGCCCCGGTCGACCCGCGCAATGTGTACGCGACGACCAAGCTCACCCAGGAGCATCTGGCGGCGGCGTGGGCACGCGCCACGGGCGGTTCGGCGGTGTCGCTGCGCTACCACAACGTGTACGGGCCGGGGATGCCCCGCGACACCCCGTACGCGGGCGTCGCCTCCTTCTTCCGCTCGGCGCTGGCCCGCGGCGAGTCCCCGCGGGTCTTCGAGGACGGCCGTCAGCGGCGGGACTTCGTGCATGTGCGGGACGTGGCCGCGGCCAACGTGGCGGCACTGGAGGCGGGTTCCCGCGAGGGGGCTCTGACCGCGTACAACACGGGCAGCGGCGAGGTGCACACGGTCGGCGAGATGGCCCGTGCGCTGGCCGCGGCGTACGGCGGCCCGGAGCCGGTCGTCACCGGGGAGTACCGGCTGGGCGACGTACGGCACATCACGGCGGACTCGGCGCGGCTGCGGGCCGAGCTGGGCTGGAAGGCCGAGGTGGGCTTCGAGGAGGGCATGCGGGAGTTCGCGCGGGCCGGAATGCGTGACACGTAGGCCCTGGACGGACCCCCCGATGGACCGGTGGTGCTGCCCGCATTCACGAAGCGGCAGCGGGCAGCACCACCACAAACGGGGCCGCCGGGGATGCCGGAGTTCACGCGGACGCACTGAGCGTGTCCACGCCTGGACGACGTCGTTGTCGTCGATCATGGCGCTGTTCGGCACAAATCAGTTGAAAGGACCGCAGAATGCTCCGGCGTACTCTCAAGCCCTCCCGCACCCGGATCGCCGCACTGCTCACCGCACCGGTGGCCGGCGTGTTCCTCCTCGCCCCGTCGGCGTTCGCGGACACGCCGCCGCCCGGCGAGAAGATCGACAGCAGCGAAGTCATCGACAGGGCCTGCAAGCACGCGAGCGAGGACTCCGAGGACGGCGCGGGTCCGTCCTGCGAGAAGCTCATCGCACCGCTCCTCTCGCATGCCATCGGCCCCGGGAGCGGGCTCACCTGCCGCAGCGTGTCGCCGACCGACATCGAGTGCCGCCCCGAAAGGTGACCTTTCACGCCTCCGCGACCGGCAGGGTCACCTCGAACCGGCAGCCGCCCGGGATGTTGCGGACGCTCGCCCGTCCCTGGTGCGCCTCCACGATGCCCCGCACGATGGCGAGGCCGAGTCCCGCGCCCGCAGGGGGAGTCCGGGCATGCGTGCCCCGCCATCCGGTGTCGAAGACGCGGGGCAGGTCATCCTCCGGGATGCCGCCGCAGGCGTCCGTCACGGACACGACCACACCGTCCGGCGTGCGCTCCGCGGCGATCGCCACCGTGCCGTCGGCCGGAGTCCGCCGGATGGCGTTGACCAGCAGATTGCCCAGCACCCGGCTCATCTCCCTGCCGTCCACCTCGACCGGTAGTGGCTCGACCCGGGTGCCGACCAGCCGTACGCCGTGCTCGCGGGCCAGGGGGTCGGCGCCCGCGAGTGCGTCGCCGACGAGGTCGTAGAGGGAGATCCGGCTGGGGCTGAGCGCCAGTGTGCCCGCGTGGATGCGGGAGAGTTCGAAGAGGTCGCCGACCATGTCGTTGAGCCGCTCGACCTCGGTGCGGATCTGTTTGAGGTAGCGGCCGGGGTCGGCGGCGACGCCGTCCTCCAGGGCCTCGGACATGGCGCGCAGTCCGGCAAGGGGGGTGCGCAGGTCGTGGGAGATCCAGGCGACCAGTTCGCGGCGGGAGGACTCCAGGGCGCGTTCGCGTTCCCGGGACTCGGCGAGTTTGGCGCTGGTGGCCTCCAACTCCCGGCTGAGGGCGGCGAGTTCGGCGGTGGCGGGACCGACGGGCGAGGTGAAGTCGCCGCCGTCGCCGAAGGAGCGGGCGGCGAGGGTGAGGGCGCGGCTGCGCGCGGCGACCCAGCGGCCGAGCAGCAGGGCGGTGGCCAGGGACACCACGGCGGCCATCGCGACGACGGTCGTGACGACCTTCAGGTCGTGCCCGGACAGGAACATGGCCTGCGCGACGGCGAGGGTGCCCGCGAACATCGCGGTGACGGCGACGGCGGCGACCACACCGAGGTGCAGGGCGAGCGAACGCCGCCGGATCAGCAGCAGCACACAGGCGCCGAGCAGTCCGGCCGCGGCGGCGCCGAGGAAGGCGAACAGGGCGATGAGGAGGTTGTCGTGCATGGTCACGCCTCCGCTCGGGAGACGTCTTCAGAGGCGCCTTGGGAGCCGTCGAAGCGGTAGCCGACGCCCCACACGGTCTGGATCAGCCGGGGCCTGGCCGGGTCGTCCTCGACCTTGCCGCGCAACCGTCGCACATGGACGGTGACGGTCGACAGGTCGCCGAAGTCCCAGCCCCACACCTCGTGCATCAGGTCCTCGCGGCTGTAGACCCGGCCGGGGTGCCGCAGGAAGAAGGCGAGGAGGTCGAACTCCCGGATGGTGAGGGCGAGTTCGGCGCCGTTCTTGAGGGCACGGCGGGACGCCGGGTCGACGCAGAGCCCGGCCGCCCGCAGCAGGCCCGAAGGCTGGGAGGGCCGGGTGCGGCGCAGCACGGACTCGACGCGCAGGACCAGCTCGCGGGGGCTGAACGGCTTGGTGACGTAGTCGTCGGCGCCGACCTCCAGACCCAGGATGCGGTCGTCCTCGTCGCCGCGCGCGGTGAGCATGATGACCGGCACCGGTCCGTGCCCCCGCATCCGCCGGCACACCTCCAGGCCGTCCATGCCGGGCAGCATCAGATCGAGGACGACGAGGTCCGGCCAGTGGGCGGCGGCGCGGGCGAGCGCGTCGGGCCCGTCGCCGGCCCGGTCCACGACATACCCGGCGCGGTCGAGGTACCCGGTGACGACCTCGGCGACGGTGGGGTCGTCGTCCACGACGAGCACCCGGGCGCCGCCGCCCTGTCCGTACTGCTGCTGCTCCATGGAGCCAGCCTCGCACCGCGCACGCGCATACGCCGCCGTCCGGACCTGACGTCCGTGTTTCGTAAGGAGCCGAAGTCCGGTTTGCCCGATTCTCATTCGTAGGGTGAGTGCCGTGACGCCCCCTACCGACAAAGACGTATCCGACGTACGAGACGTACGAGAACCGGGCGCGACGTCCGTGGACGTCGTACTCCCCTGCCTCGACGAGGCCGCGGCCCTGCCCTGGGTGCTGGACCGCATCCCGCCCGGCTGGCGTGCGGTCGTCGTGGACAACGGTTCCACCGACGGCTCGGCGGACATCGCCCGCGCGCTCGGCGCGAGTGTCGTGCACGAGGCGCGGCGCGGCTTCGGTGCCGCCTGCCATGCGGGGCTGACGGCGGCCACGGCGGACGTCGTCTGCTTCTGCGACTGCGACGCCTCGCTGGACCCGGCCGACCTGGTGCCGTTCGCGAAGCGGATCCGGGCCGGTGAGGCCGACCTGGTGCTGGGCCGGCGCCGGCCGCGGACGCGTGGCGCCTGGCCGCTGCACGCCCGCGCGGGCAACCTCGCCCTCGCGCGTCTGCTGCGCCGCCGCACAGGTCTGCGGCTGCACGACCTGGGGCCGCTGCGGGCCGCCCGCCGGGAGCCGCTGCTTTCCCTGGACCTCACGGACCGCCGCAGCGGCTACCCCCTGCAGATGGTCGTGCGCGCCGCCGACGCGGGCTGGCGGATCGCCGAGTACGACGTTCCGTACCGCCCGCGCGCGGGTGCCTCCAAGGTGACCGGCACCTGGCGCGGCACCTGGCAGGCGGTGCGGGACATGAGCCGGGTCCTGGCCGAGCCGCCGGTGGAACCGCAGGTGCGCGAAGGAGTCCGCCCATGACCTCCCTGCCCACGCTCCTGGTCATCGCGAAGGAACCGAGGCCCGGGCGGGTGAAGACCCGGCTGACACCGCCCTTCACCCCTCGGGAGGCGGCCGCGCTCGCCGAAGCGGCGCTGGCGGACACGCTGGACACCGTCGCACGGGCCCCGGCCCACCGCCGGGTCCTGGTGCTGGAGGGTGAACCGGGCCCCTGGCTGCCGCCCGGCTTCGAGGTCGTGCGGCAGTGCCCGGGCGGCCTCGACGAACGCCTGGCCGCGGCGTTCGCGGGCTGCGAAGGGCCTGCCCTCCTGATCGGCATGGACACGCCTCAGGTGACCCCGGAGCTGCTGAACGTGGACTTCGCCGACTGCGACGCGTACTTCGGGCCCGCGGAGGACGGCGGCTTCTGGGCCCTGGGCCTGGCCGACCCGGACCCGGCGCTCCTTCTCGGCGTCCCGATGTCGACACCCCACACGGGCGCCGTCCAGCGCGCCCGGCTGGAAGGACTTCGAGTACGGGACCTGCCGCGCCTGCGGGACGTCGATACGGCCCACGACGCCGAACGGGTCGCCAAGACCGCACCCACCGGCCGCTTCGCGGCCCAGCTGGCACACCTCGCGGCGGCGGACCGATGAGCGGCGCCCCAGAGCTGACGACACGGATCGGACGCCAGCCGGGCACCGGCACAGCACACTCCCGACCGGCCCAGCAGACGGCCGGCTCCCCATCGGAGACGCGACCGCCGAACGCAGGCGCCGACGCCGACGCAGCGAGCGGCCCCATGGCCCTCCGAAGCCCGGCCGCGGAGGCCGACAGCTCCGGCATCGACGCCCCGTTGCGTCACGCACCGGGCCCCTCCACAGTCCGCCGGCGCCCCGGCGCCGTCCCTCCGGCGCCACTCGCCCCCGCGGACGACGGCACCTGGTCCGCCGACCCTTATGCCTACGCCCTGCGGACCGGCCGCGGCCCGCTGTTCCTGCGCCGTGCCGACGGCTGGCTGCTACTGCTGGAGGTCGAGCGGTGGTGTGCGGAGGCCGATGCCGTCGATCTGGAGGTGCTGCGGCGGTGTGAGGGCGCCGTGCTCGACGTGGGGTGCGGGCCCGGGCGGCTGGTCGTCGCCCTGGGCGCGCGGGGGCTGCCGGTACTCGGTATCGACGTGAGTGAGGCGGCCGTCGCCCGGACGGTCGCCCTCGGCGGACAGGCGCTGCGCCGCTCCGCCTTCGAGCCGCTGCCCGCCGAGGGCCGGTGGGGGACCGCACTCCTGCTCGACGGCAATGTCGGCATCGGCGGCGACCCGCGCACCCTGCTCGACCGCATGGCCCAACTACTCGCCCCCGGCGGCCTGTTGATCGCCGAGACGGTCCCGGACCCGGACGTCGACGAGCGGGTCCGGGTGCATGTCACCGACGCGCGAGGCGCCGCCGGCAGCCCCTTCCCGTGGGCCCGGCTCGGCACGCCGGCCCTGCTGCGGCACGCGCGCCGCGCGGGCTGGCATGCCGCCGACCAGTGGACAGCCGGCGGCCGCTGCTTCGTCGCCCTGCGCAGCCGCAGCACACACAACACCGCCGTCACCGGCACCCGGCGGCCGAAAAAATAGCCACCGGCGGACAGGCCTGCGGCCGCGGAACACTTCGCCCCGCCAATGCCGACCGTCGACGATCGCCTCCGGTACCGGAGGCAGTGGCAGCCCGGTCTGCCCTTCGCCGACGGCGTCACCCATCATCACGCCTGAATCGTCGCGCTGGACGCTGCCCCACTCGAACTGGAAAACAGGCCGCCCCCCTGCAACACCCACACCACGACGGCACCCATGCCACCGATCAGTCGACAGCCGGCGGCCGCTGCCTCGGCGCCCTGCGCACCCGCAGCACGAACAACACCGCCGAGCCGCCGAAGAGTACGGCCGTCAGCAGTAGCCAGCGGGACAGGAAACGGTCCGCGGACAGGCCGGTGGCGGACGCGTAGCGCGCCGTCACCTGGCCGCTGATCAGCGGGAACCAGACCAGCAGAAGCAGCAGTGACAGCGCGGCCGGCACCCGGACGTACCCCACCCACCTGCGCCGCGGACCCGCCGCCAGCACGAGGGCGCGGTCCGCCGCCGCGTACAGCGGCAGCAGCACCAGGTCGTGCAGCAGCGCCGCCCCCACGAACCACAGCGCGACGCCGAACCAGTCCCCCGCGAGCAGTTGCACCCCCGCGTAGGCGGCGAGTGCGAACGAGCAGGCCAGCAGCAGGATCTGGAGCGGGCTGCCGAGCGGCAGCGCGAACCGGGGGCGCCTCATCACAGGTCTCCGAACGTCATCCGCGCCACCCACTTGGTGTTGAGCACACCGGGCGCTGCGGGCACGATGACCCGTGCCGGATGGCCGTGGTCGGGGGTCAGTTCCTCGCCGTTGACGAACAGGGCGAGCAGGGAACGCGGGTCGGCGACCTGGTTGGCGCGCAGGGCGGCCCGCCGGAACGCGCCGTGCCGTTGCAGCGACTCCACGAAGACGTCCGGGGGATCGCCGTCGTACCCCACGAGGGCCGCCAGGTCCCGCAGCCGCACGCCGCGCCACCACTGGTCGGAGGTCGACCAGCCCTCGACGCAGGCGATGGGCAACGCCGAGCTGTGGAGGGGCAGTCGGAGCAGTTCGGCGCGGCTGAGGCGGACGGTGCCCGTGCGCCCGGCGACGGTCAGCCGCCACGCCTCCTCGCTCCGCTCCGCCGCACTGATGCCGGCGTACGCGGCGGTCTTGTTGATCTGGAAGCCGCCCGGCCCGCTGCCAGGATCAGCGCCGTGCGGGGCGAGCACGGCGGACCACCGCAGCCCGTCGAAACCCTGCCCGACCGTAGTGCCGAACAGCAGCAGCGAGCCGCCTCCGACCAGCCCGAGGGCACCCCGCCGGGAGACGGTCGGCGGATCGGGGTCGGGGGACACCAACTCGCTTTCCTCCTCTGCCACTTGAGGTGGTTGACGCATACCGCGCAGATTGCGCAGGGCCGCCGGGGTCTTCAGCACCGCATGGGCGACGAACGCGGCGAAGAAGACCCAGGCGCCGTAGAAGTGCAGCGGGTAGAAGGAGCCGGGGAAGACGTAGTCGAGCTGGACGTTCAGCACACCGGTGACGAACTCGAACAGGCCGCCGCCGACCAGCAGCAGCAACGAGATCCGCTCCAGGGCGTGCGCGAGGGAGCGGGCGGGCGGCAGCGTGAACAGCTTCGGCACCACCGACCACAGCTTGGCCAGCAGGACGGGGATCAGGGTGATCCCGAGGGTGACGTGGACGCCCTGGGTGAGCCGGTACAGCCAGTGCGGATCGGTCGGCCAGGAGAAGAGATAGAAGCCGAGGATCCCCTTGTCGGGGGTCTTGTCGTTCACCCGCGCCAGGTCCGGGTTGTAGGCCGCGTACGACAGCAGTCCCGTCACGAACAGCACCGTGATGCCGCCGAGCAGGACGATGCCGAGGACCGAGGTGAACCAGGGGCCGCGAAGAGGGCTGCGCCAGAAGGAGGGCGAGAAGGGAGTCCGTCTCATGCCCCGACCGTAGGTCCGGACCGGCCCCGGAACGGCTCCGCGAACCATGACGAAACTCTGACGTCTGTGCATGTCAGCCGTCCGGGGGAGGCCCCGCGGCCTAGCGTGTGCGCCGTGAACCGCGACCTCCGCCGAGACCTGTACGCCGCCGCCGCAGCAGCGCTGCTCGTTGTGACCGCCGCGGTCGTCGGCACCGGCATCGAGCACCGCAACGGCTCACTCCGCGTCGGCTGGCCCCCGCTTCTGGCGACCTGGGAGCCGCACGTCGGCCCCGGCACCCCGGCGGCGATCGCCGTCGCGGTGGCCGTCGTGGCGTACGGCCCCGCCCTCGCCGCCCGCCTCCCCTGGCGCCCCCTGCTCCTCGCGACCTGGGGGACGGCACTGGCCTGGACGTGGTCCCTCGCCCTGGTCGACGGCTGGTACCGCGGCATCGCCGAACAGCTGACGACGCGATACGAATACCTGCGGGTCATCGACCGCTTCCACGACATCCCCGCCACCCTGCGGGACTTCACCCACCACATCATCGGCGGCCTCCCCGGCAGCTGGCCCGCGCACGTGGCCGGCCATCCCCCTGGAGCCACCGTCACCTTCGTCCTCCTCGACCACATCGGGCTGCGCGGCGGTGGCTGGGCGGGCGCCTTCGTCATCACCGTCGGTACGACCGCGACGGTGGCGGTCCTGGTCGCCGTACGGACACTGACCGACGACCACCTCGCCCGGCGCGCGGCCCCCTTCCTCGCCCTGGCCCCGGCGGCGGTGTGGGTGGGCACCTCCGCCGACGGTTACTTCACGGCGGTCGCCGCCTGGGCGGTCGCGTTCCTGGCTCTGGCGGTGACGGGCCACCACCCCCGCTGGACGGGCCTCGCCTCGGGCCTCCTCTTCGGCCTGACCGCCTATCTCTCCTACGGCCTCACCCTCTTCGCCCTGATCGCCGCCGCCGTCCTCCTCGGCAGCCTCCCCCACTCTCGGCTCCGCTCGAGCGGGGGGACCCCCATCCCCCGTCCCCTCCCCTTCCTCCTCGCCGGACTGGCAGTCGTCCCGGCCGTGTTCACGGCGCTGGGCTTCGACTGGTGGGAGGCCTACCACCTGCTGGTCACCCGCTACTACCAGGGCGCGGGCGGCGTCCGCCCGTACGGCTACTGGGTGTGGGCGAACCTCGCCTGCACGGTGTTCATCGTCGGCCCGGCCACCGCCGCAGGCCTGCGCCGCACGGCCACAACCCTCACCCACCGCACCCAGGCCCCCGCCTTCCGCCTCGCCGTCCTGGTGGCCGCCACCCTCCTCGCCCTCCTGATCGCCGACGCCTCCGGCATGAGCAAGGCGGAAACGGAGCGCATCTGGCTCCCCTTCGCAATGTGGCTACTGCCGAGCTGCGCATTCCTGACCGGGGCACGCGGCTGGCTCGCGGCACAGGGAGTACTCGCGCTGCTCGTCAATCACCTGCTGTTGACGGGCTGGTGACCATGCGGCCCTGGCGAGCTCCGGTGCGGTAACGCGCCCCAAAGGGGCGCGGGGCTGCATCGATATGCAGCCCCGCCGCGTGGGCGCGACAAGCCCCCACCGGCCCGCGGTATCAAGGCAACGACTGCTCTGTCCAAATCACCTTGCCGTAAGGCGTATACCGAGTCCCCCACCTCTCAGTGAGCTGAGCAACCAGGAACAACCCACGCCCGCCCTCGTCCTCCGTAAGAGCACGCCGCAGCCGCGGCGACGTACTGCTCCCGTCGGAGACCTCGCAGAGCAGCGCACGGTCACGCAGAAGACGGAGCTGCACGGGCCCGGTGGCATGACGGATGGCGTTGGTGACGAGTTCGCTGGCGACCAGTTCGGTGGTGAAGGCCAGTTCGTCCAGCCCCCAGGCGGCGAGCTGTCCGGTGACCGCGGTGCGGGCGCGGGAGACGACCGCCGGGTCGCTGGGCAGGACCCACTCGGCCACCCGTTCCCGGCCGAGAACGTGGGTGCGGGCGACCAGCAGAGCCACGTCGTCGCTCGGCCGCTCCGGCAGCAGCGCGTCGAGGACGGCCTCGCAGGTGTCCTCCGGGGCCCGGCCGGGCACGCCCAGGACGCTACGGAGCCGGTCCATGCCGGAGTCCATGTCGCGCAGCCGGTCCTCGACCAACCCGTCGGTGTACAGCACGAGTTGGCTGCCCTCGGCGAGTTCCAGCTCGACGGTCTCGAAGGGCATGCCGCCGAGGCCCAGGGGCTGGCCGGGGGGCAGGTCGACGAACTCGACGGTGCCGTCCGGTGCGACGACCGCGGGCAGGGGGTGCCCGGCGCGGGTGAGGGTGCAGCGCCGGGACACCGGATCGTAGACGGCGTAGAGGCAGGTCGCTCCGACGATGCCGGAGTCGGCCTGGGTGCTCTCCACCGCCCAGCCCTCGCCCCGGTCCAGGCGCCCCACCAGGTCGTCGAGGTGAGTGAGGAGGTCGTCGGGCGGCAGGTCCAGGGAGCAGAAGTTGTGCACGGCGGTGCGCAGCCGGCCCATCGTGGCCGCGGCGTGCAGGCCGTGGCCGACGACATCCCCGACCACCAGGGCGACACGGGCGCCGGACAGCGGGATGACGTCGAACCAGTCGCCGCCGACGCCGGCCTGCGCGGGCAGATAGCGGTAGGCGACCTCGACGGCGCTCTGCTCGGGGCGGCCCTTGGGCAGCAGGCTGCGCTGCAGGGCGAGTGCGGTGTTGTGCTCGCGGGTGTAGCGGCGGGCGTTGTCGATGCAGGTCGCGGCGCGCAGGACCAGCTCCTGGGCGAGGGAGAGGTCGTCGTCCTCGAAGGGGGCGGGCCGCTCGGAGCGGTAGAAGCTGACCACGCCGAGCGTGGTGCCGCGGGCTCGCAGCGGCACGGTGATCAGGGAGTGGACGCCCGCCGCGAGCACCCGCCCCATCCGCTCGGGATCCTGTGCGAGCCAGCCGCCCGCCTGAGCCAGGACGGGTTCCATGACGGACTGCGTGAGTTCGAGGCAGCGGGCCTGCGGCGTGGACGGGACGTATTCGACGGTGTCGCCGACGTCGTACAGATTGGCGGGCTGCTTGCGTACGGCGCGGATGGCGACACGGCGCAGTGGCGTCCGGCCGTCGAGCGCCACCGGCTCCTCGCCGCGCAGCACCGCGTCGGGCAGGTCGACGGCGACGAAGTCGGCGAACCGGGGCACGGTCACCTCGGCCAGTTCCTCCGCGGTACGGGTGACGTCGAGGGTGGTGCCGATCCGCAATCCGGCGTCATGCAGCAACTCCAGCCGCCTGCGCGCGAGTACGGCGAGCCGGCCGACGCCGGGTTCCCCCACGAGCAGCAGCCGGCTCTCTGCACCGTCGAGGATGTCGCCGACGGTTTCGGCGGGCTGTAGTGCCGGGGCCTGGGGCGGGGGCGCGACGGCTCGTACGACGACGGCGGGTGGGGCCGCCGTCGGGGCCGTCGCCTCGCGCGCGGTCACCGGCGGCCCGCTCGCCCCCGGGGTCGCCACCGGCACCGGCCCGGCGACCGGTGGCGACGTCGGCAGTCCGAGCCCGCTCAGCCGCGGCCCGCCCAGGATGCGCGCCTCCACCGCGACGCCCGTCTCCCCGGCCGCGCCCATGACCTGACGCCGCAGCAGCGTGGCGATACGGCCGCCCGACAGCGGAACCTCGTCGAGGGTGCGGCCCGGCGAGGCGATGAGTTCCTCGGCCCGCTCGCGCAGTACGGCGAGGTCGATCCGGCCGAGGCCGTCGCCGTCGTGTCCGTCGCCGTCGCCCGGCGCCGGACGGTCGGTCGGCCGTGCTGCCCCGCGCACGTCGAGGGCGGCCCGCCGGTAGGCGGCGAGGAGTGCGCGTTCTCGTTCCGTTGCCTGTTCGAGGAGGCGGCCCTCGATGTCCCGGGCGGCCGCCCGGACCAGCCGCAGCATGGTGGGGTCGCCGTCGTCGCGCAGGCAGGTGAGGTCCAGGACGGCCTCGATCCGGCCGCTCAGCGGATTGCGGACGGGCGAGCCCGCGCAGGCGAAGGGCTGCAGGCAGTCGGCGAAGTGCTCACGGCCGACGACATAGATCGGGCCGCGCTCGGCGAGTGCGGTGCCGACGCCGTTGGTGCCGACCACCGGCTCGGAGGCGTCGAACCCCGGGGCGAAGTTCACCTCGTCCAGCCGGTCGCGCAGCCGCAGATCGCCGTCGAGGCGCCGCACCATGCGGCCCCGCGCGTCGCACAGCGCGATCGACATGCCCATTTCCGCCAGGGAGGCGCTCAGTTTCCTCAGCACCGGGTCGGCCGCGCGCAGGAACCGTTCGTCCAGCGTCAGGCCCTGCTCGTAGGGGACGAGCAGATGGTTGGGTTCCAGCCCCGCGGAGCGGCAGCGCTTCCAGGATTCGAGCACCGAACCCCGGACGTCCGCCTCGACCCGCGCACCTGCCAGGAAACGTTCGTGGGCATCGACGAGTCCGCCGATGTCGTCCCAGGCGACGGACACCGAGATCACTTCCTCACCTGGAGCAGGCCCGGTCGCGCGCCGCCGATCGGTACGCCCGGGCGTGGTCCTCCAAGCGCTTTCACCCTAGCTCTGCTGTGACCCACACCACAACGTCAGGCACGTTGCACTCGGCGCCCTGCACGCCCTCCACGAAGAGATCGACACAGCAGCGGACCGGTGCCCCATTGAATGATGCATTCAGCATCTCTAGCATCTTGCGGCGGATAGATTCACCATTGGCTCAGGAGAATACATGTTCCCAGCCAGACGTCCGTGGTGCCTTGCGGCCGCCACCCTCGTACTCGCCGCCGGCCTCACCGCCCCGGCCATCACCTCGGCGACGGCGGCCACGACAGCCACACAGGCCCGGATATGGCCGACTCCCCGGCAGATCGAGACCAGACCCGGTCAACTCACCGTTCCGACAAGGGTGGTGGAGGTCGTGGGCTCCGGCACCGACCGGTCCGCCCGCCGCCTCGTGGAGTCCGTGCTGCGCGCAGCGGGCGCCAGGCACATCATCGAAGTCGGCGCCGACGACAGACCTCCGAGGGCCGACCTCACCGTCTTTCTCGGTGGCCCCTCCGAAAACCCGGCCACCACGGATGCGTTGAAGAAGCTGCACGCCAAGTCCCCGGCGGGCCTCCCCTCCGGCGGCTACACCCTGGCCTCGGGCCGCCGACTTCTCGCCCTGTCCGGCGTCGACACCACCGGCACCTTCTACGCCGCCCAGACCCTGCGCCAACTGGTGGCCGGGCGGCACGAGTTGCCCCAGGTCACCGTCCGCGACTGGCCCACGGCCGCCCTGCGCGGAGTCGTCGAGGGCTTCTACGGCACCCCCTGGACCCACACCGAGCGCCTCAACCAGCTCGACTTCTACGGCCGTACGAAACAGAACGTCTACGTCTACTCCCCCAAGGACGATGTCTACCTGCGTGCCCGCTGGCGCGACGAGTACCCGGCCGCCGAGCTGGCCCGGCTGGGGGAACTGGTCGACCGCGCCGACGCCAACCACGTCCGCTTCACCTACGCCCTCTCCCCCGGCTTGTCGGTCTGCTACTCCTCCGCGTCCGACATCGCCGCCCTCACCCGCAAGTTCGACTCGCTGTACGACATCGGCGTGCGGTCGTTCGCGATCCCGCTGGACGACATCAGCTACACGAAGTGGAACTGCGACGCCGACGAGAAGGAGTTCGGCACGGGAGGGGGTGCGGCGGGCGCGGCCCAGGCCTACCTCCTCAACCAGGCGTGGAAGAACTTCTCCGCCCAGCACACCGGCCTCCGGCCCCTGGAGATGGTCCCCACGGAGTACTCCGACCTCGCCGACTCCCCGTACAAGAAGGCTCTGCGCGAGAAGCTGGACCGGTCCGTCGTCGTGGAGTGGACCGGTGTCGGCGTGATCGCACCGACCATCACCACCGAGCAGCTGAAGCAGGCCCGCACGGTCTACGGTCACCCGATCCTGGTCTGGGACAACTATCCGGTGAACGACTACGTCACCAGCCGTCTCCTGCTCGGCCCCTACACCGGCCGCGAACCCGGTGTGGCGAGCGAGGCGGTCGGCGTGACCGCCAACCCGATGATCCAGGGCGAGGCCAGCCGCCTGGCCCTGTTCACCTCCGCCGCGTACCTCTGGAACCCGCACGCCTACGACCCTCGCGCGGCCTTCCTCGCCTCCGTCCGCGACCTGGCCGGGCCCTCGGCCGCGAAATCGCTGCGCATCTTCGCCGAGAACAACTACTCCTCCCAGCTGGACCCGACCGAATCACCCACGCTCACCAAGCTCATCTCAACCTTCCGCAAGGCCTACGCCGACGACGACGGTCTCGACCGGGCGGCCGCCGCACTGACGGCGTACTTCACCGACATGGCCGCCACGCCCGCCGAGCTGCGCGCCCACCTCTCCAACTCGGCCTTCCTGGAGAAGACTTCGGCCTGGCTGGACAAGCTCGGCCGCTACGGCACCGCGGGCCGGACCGCCGTGGCCCTGCTGCTGGCCGACAAGAAGGGCGACACCGGCGCCGTCACCACGTACTGGAACCGGCTGAGGGCCGAGCGCAAGGAACTCGACGCGATCCCCCAGCAGGTCTCGCCGGGCGTGATGGACCAGTTCCTCTATACGACGATGCTGGACACGGCACCCGACCCCGGCGTCGACGCGTCCTTCACCCCGGGTTCGCTGAGCCTCGAGCCGGGCGCGACCGGCACGGTAACGCTCAACCTCTCCGACAAACGCTCCACCACCTCCCGCACGGTCTCCTGGAAGCTCGCCGTGCCCGACGGCGTCACCGCCTCGCCCACCGAGGGCAGTGCCACCGTCCCGGCCGGGGGCAGCGCCTCGGCGACCGTCACGGTCACCGCCGGGACGGCCCGGGGAGTCCGCTCACTCGTCGTATCCGGCACCGGAATCCTCAGCCGGGCACTCCCGGTCCGGGTCGCCGACGGGACGGGAACGCCCAGGGCGCTGACAGCCAACTTCAGTGGTGCTTCGGTGAGTTCGATCGACCTCTCCTCCGGGAAGAGCACCGACATCGGCGTGGGCGCCAACCCCGGTGAGGTGGTCGTGAGCACCGACGGACGCACCGCCTACGCCGCCGATCAGGGTTCGAACACGGTCAGCGTGATCGACGTGACCACCGGCAAGGTCACCGCGACGGTCTCCGTGGGCCGCGTCCCGGCCGGGCTCGCCCTCACCCCTGACGGCCGTACGCTCTGGGTCGCCAACTACACGGACGGCACGGTCCAGCCCGTGGACACGACCACCCTGACAGCAGGGACACCCGTCCCGGTCGGTTCCGGACCGGAGAACATGGCGATCACACCCGACGGCAGGACCCTGTACGTCGCCGACATCCACGACAACACGGTCTCGCCCGTCGACCTCACCACCGGCAAGGCCGAGCCCCCCGTCCCGGTCGGCCCGAGCCCCTTCAACGTGGTCGCCTCGCCCGACGGGAGGACGGTGTACGTGTCCGACTCCGGCGGCTCCACGGTCACCCCGATCGACACCGCCACGAACGACACCGAACCGACCCTGCTCGTCTCAGGCCAGGCCTACGGCCTCGCCCTCTCCCCGGACGGCCGCACACTCTGGGTCAGCCCCAGCAACGGCAACTCCGTAACCCCCGTGGACACGGTCACGGGCGCCCCCGGCAAACAGATCCAGGTCGGCAAGTCGGCCTTCGACATAGCCCTGAACTGGAACGGCACCAAGGCCTATGTCACAACAGCCGACGAAAACACCCTGGTACCGATCGACGTGGCGGAACGGAAGGTAGAGGCCTCCTTCACTACCGGCGCCTACCCACTGGCGGTAACAGTGACGCCATAAGGGGCGCGGGGCTGTGTCGATCTGCGGCTCCGCCGTGTGGGCGCGACCAGCCCCCACCGGACCGCAGACAACTCACTGCCCAACCGACGGAGTCAACTCGCGGTACGCCGAATCCTCCCGGCGTACCGCTTCTCCAATTCAAGGTTGCCCTCGAACCCACCGGGCACGTTCGCCGAAACATAGACGGGCGGCCGCTCACCGGAGTCGAGCAGCAACCTCGACGCCTCGGCCACCGCCATCTGCACCAGCATCACCCCGGTCAGCGTCGACAACGCACAGACAGACCCCCCGCCGGGAAGCTCCAGCAGCGCATCCCCGCGCGGAGCGCGATTGTCGAGTACGACATCAGCCAGATCGGCCAGCTTCTCCCCGCTCGGATGTCCCGCAGGGACGGCCCGCGTATGAGTGAGGGAGGTGATGGCAAGAACCCGATGCCCCCGTTCCTTGGCCTGCAGCGCCATCTCGACGATCACGTTGTTGACACCCGAGTTGGAGATGATCACGAAGAGGTCCTGCGGGCTCGGCCCGGCGAGGCGATAGAGCCGCTCGGCCACCCCTTCGCTGCGCTCCAGGAGCGGGTCGTCGAGGACACTCGGGTCGTCGCCGCCGTAAAGAACGAGGTCGGCGATGCTCAGCCGATTCGTCGGCACCAGCCCGCCTGCCCGGCCCGCGAGTTCGAGGACGATGGCCTGGGAGTGTCCGGTGCCGAAGGCCTGGATCACGCCGTCCGAGCGGACGCAGTCGGCGATCAGTCCGGCGGCGCCCGTCACCTCTTCGCGGGCGGATTCGGTGATGTTCGCCAGGACGGCCAGGCTCTCCTGTGCGAAGCCTTCGGCGCTCACAGACTCGACGGACACACGACACTCCCCACCGGTGGATTGAACCACCCCATCCGACTCCACAGGTGAATCAATAAATCACATGGGTCATGCAGCGAGCAATGCAACGGCCCAACGTGCGAACATCGCTCACCTCTGCGGTACTGGTATTCAATCCGCCCCCTGACGGGTGGCTGGTACCTTCTCCTCATGCCCTCGACGGACGTCACCACACTGATCCGCACGGAGCTTCCCCGGCTGGCCGGATCCCTCCGCAAGGTCGGCGACCTGATCCTTGAGGATCCGGCCGCCGTGACCCACTGTTCGGCCGCCGAACTGGGCCGCCGCACCGGCACCTCGCAGGCGACCGTGACCCGCTTCTGCCGCGCCATCGGGCTCGACTCCTACCAGCATCTGCTGATCGAACTGGCCCAGGAGCGCGGCCGCGGCGAGGTCTCCGACTGGGGTTCCGCCGAGATCGGGCCGGACATCTCGCCGGACGACAGCCTGGAGCGGGTCGTCCAGGTCGTCGGCAGCGCCGACCTGCGCGCGATCCAGCAGACCATCGACCGGATCGACCTCGACGCGGTCGAGCGTGCGGCCCAGGCGCTGGCCAAGGCCCGGCGGATCGATGTGTACGGCGTCGGCGGCAGCGGCACGGTGGCGCAGGAGACCGAGACCCGCCTGTTCCGCATCGGCTGCGCGGTCCGCGGCTGGACCGAGGTGCACGGGGCGGCCACCTCCGCGGCGCTGCTCACCCCGGCGGACGTGGCCATCGGCATCTCCCACTCCGGCGCCACCCGCGAGACCCTCGAACCCTTCGAGATGGCCAAGGAGCGCGGCGCCACCACCGTCGCCATCACCACCGACCCGCGCTCGCCGCTCGCCCGGGCCGCCGACATCCGGCTCATCTCGGCCACCTCGGAGACCAGCTTCCGCACGGGCAGCATCGGCGGCCGCCACTCGGTCCTGATGATCGTCGACTGCCTCTACGTCCGGGTCGGCCAGCTCTCCTACCAGCGCGCCAGCGCCTCGCTCGCCCTCACGGACCACATCGCACCGCAGCATGCGGTGAAGTCGCGCCGGACGAGGTGAAACCGGACGCGATTGCATGGATGAACCACCGAGAATGCGTGAGGGTGGTTGTTTGAATCATCCCGGCGATGCCAGGATGGGGCTCCCCCGAGCATCCTCGTAGGAGACCCATGCGCGTCACCTCTGCCGAGTCGACCGAGCTCTTCGTCGGGACGAGCGAGCATCCGCACCAGGTGATGGCCGTCGAGCTGAGCCACGCGCCGGGCCGCACGGTCCGCATCGTCGTCGCCGGCCCGGGCGTCTCCGGGACGACGGTCGCGACCACGGGCGACGACGGCAAGGTCCGCGCCGAGATACCCGTGACGACCGACCTCGCGCCCGGCGACGGCACCCATGTCACGGTCACCGCCGAGGACGCCGTGGACCCCGAGCAGACCGGTGCGCTCACGGTCGCCTTCACGGC
The DNA here is from genome assembly GCF_000720765.1 of Streptomyces sp. NRRL S-646. GTDB lineage: Bacteria > Actinomycetota > Actinomycetes > Streptomycetales > Streptomycetaceae > Streptomyces. Next base: position 289,134 of record NZ_JODC01000010.1, on the reverse strand, counting down.
CGCCGAGCCCGGCTGGACCATGTTCATGGTCAGCCACTTCCACTACGACCCCGTGTGGTGGAACACCCAGGCCGCCTACACCGAGACCTGGGACGTCGCCGACGACCCTGCCTCCACCGGACTGCCCGCCCGCACCTTCGACTCGCGCGGCCAGTCCGGGATGAGCCTGGTCCGCGCCCACTGCGACCTGGCCCGCCGCGACCCGGCTTACACCTTCGTGCTCGCCGAGGTCGACTACCTGAAGCCGTACTGGGACTCCTTCCCGGAGGAGCGCGCCTTCCTGCGCGAGCTGATGCGCACCGGCCGCGTCGAGATCATGGGCGGTACCTACAACGAGCCCAACACCAACCTCACCGGCGCCGAGGCGACCGTACGCAACGCTCTGTACGGCGACGGGTTCCAGCGCGGGATCATGGGCGGGTCGCCGGAGACGGCCTGGCAGCTGGACGCCTTCGGGCACGATCCGCAGTTCCCGGGGCTGATGGCGGACGCGGGGATCAGCTCCAGTTCGTGGGCGCGCGGGCCGTTCCACCAGTGGGGGCCCACTCTCTCCGTCTTCGGCGAGGAGCCGCGCGATCCCGGACGCATGCAGTTCCCGGCCGAGTTCAGCTGGATCGCCCCCTCCGGGCGCGGGCTGCTGACGGCCTACATGGTCAACCACTACGGCGCCGGCTGGGCGATCGACAACGCACCCACCCTGCCGGCGGCGGAGGCGGCCGCCCTCAAGCTGTTCCGGGGCTTGAGGTCGGTCGCCCTCACGCGCAACGTCCTGCTCCCGGTCGGCGGCGACTACGCGCCCCCGTGCCGCTGGGTGATGGACATCCACCGGGACTGGAACGCCCGTTACGTCTGGCCGCGCTTCATCAGCGGCACCCCGCGCGACTTCTTCGCCGCCGTGCGCGCGCAGCTGGACGCGGAGGGCCGCAAGGCGTCCCCGCAGACACGGGACATGAACCCCGTCTACACCGGTAAGGACGTCTCCTACATCGACACCAAGCAGGCCCAGCGGTACGGCGAGACGCTGCTCGCCGACGCGGAGGCCTGGGCGACGCTCGCCTCGCTGGTCACCGGGCACCCGTACCCGGACGCGGCGCTCGACAAGGCCTGGCGGCAGCTGATCTACGGCGCCCACCACGACGCCATCACGGGCTCCGAGTCCGACCAGGTCTACATCGACCTGATGACCGGCTGGCGCGAGCTGGCCGACCTGGCCGAGACCGTGCACGCCGACGCCACGCAGGCACTGGCCGACCAGGTCACCCCGGGCGACGGCGCCGACCTGGTCGTCTTCAACTCCGCGACCTGGCAGCGACGGGACGTGCTGACGGTCGACGACCCGGGACTCGTCCCCCTCGGCCTCCCAGCCGTCCGCGAGAACGGTCAACTCCACGTCGTAGTACCGGAGTTGCCCGGCATGGGACTCAAGGCCCTCCCCCTGGCCGAGGGCACCGTCCCCGAGTGGGCACCCGGCGAGGGCGCCACCATCCGCAACGAGTTCTACGAGGTGACGGTCGACCCCGCGCGCGGTGGCGGCGTCAGCAGCCTCCGCGCGCTCACCGAGGGCGGCCGGGAGCTGCTGCGCGCCGGGGACATCGGCAACGAGCTCGTCGTGCAGGAGGAGTACCCCAGGCACCCGCGCTTCGGCGAGGGCCCCTGGCACCTCACGCCGACGGGCACCACCGCCGCCCGCAGCCGTGACGTGGTCGCGGAGTCCGAGGTCGAGCACTCCCCCGCCGGCGCACGGATCACCGTCCGCGCCGACCTCGGGCTGTTCCGGTACACACAGCGTCTGACGCTGTGGAGCGGCGTTCCGCGCGTCGACGTGACGACGACCATCGACGGCTACGACGGCGCCGACCGGCTGATCCGCGTCCGCTGGCCCTCCGACGTGCAGGGCGGGCTGCCGGTGCACGAGGTGGCGGACGCGGTGATCGGGCGCGGGTTCGGCTTCGTCGACGTGGACAGCGAGCAGTTCCCGTGGACGCTGGACAACCCGGCCAACACCTGGTTCGGGCTCGGGTCCACGGCACGGGTCGAACTGCGCGACGACACGGGCGCGTTGCTCGGCCGGCGGTCGATCGGGGTCGCCGAGCTGGTGTACGCCTCCTGGGACGAGGCCGGTGAGCTGGGGACGCCGCTCGCGGCCGCCCTGGTGCGTGCCGGGGTCACGGCGACCTCGACGATCGCCGACGGTCCGCGCTACGGCGACCTGGAGGTCGACTCCAACCTGCCCGACATCCGGATCGCCGTCGGCGGCCCGGACCGCAATTCCCTCGTCGCCGAGGCGCTGGGCTGGGATCCGGCCGCCGGGCGCGAACTGCAGCGGCAGCTCGCCGAGGGCGGCGTGGCCGCCGTCTGGGTCGCGCCGCGCGCCTCGCTGCGCGAGGAGTGGGTGCCCGGGGCCGACCTGCGCGACCTCGAACGGCTGCCGCTGCTGGTGGTGGCGGGTGCCGACTCCGAGGGTGATGCGAAGGCGGTCGACGCGCTGATCGCCGACCTGGACGACGCGACCGTCACGGCCACGGCAGCCGGCGGCGGCGAGGCCCTCCCACCGGGTGACGCCTGGGACGGGAGCGGCTTCGCCGTACTCAACCGCGGCACGCCGGGCTGTGTCGTCACCTCCTCCGGGGACCTCTACATGTCCCTGATGCGCTCCTGCACGGGCTGGCCGTCCGGCATCTGGGTCGACCCGCCCCGCCGCACGGCCCCCGACGGCTCGGGGTTCCAGCTCCAGCGCTGGTCCCACACCTTCGAGTACGCGGTGGTCGGCGGCGAAGGCGACTGGCGGGAGCAGCAACTGCCCCGCGTCGGCCATGAGTTCAACCACCCGCTGAGCGCCCGAGTACGACAGACGTCGGAAGTGGCCTGCCTGCCAAGGGAGTTGAGCCTGCTGCGGCTCGAACCTGCGGGCGAAGTCCTGCTCGACGCCTTCAAGCCGGCCGGTTCACCGCTCGCCCGCGGGAGCATGGCGCCGGCGGATCCGGAGCGCGGGGTCGTCGTGCGGATGCACGAGGTCAACGGACGTCCGGTACGGGCGCGAGTGCACGGCCCACGCGCCTGGGCACGGGGCGCCCGCACGGACGTACTGGAAAAACCCGGGGAGCAACTGGCGCCGGACGACCAGGGAGTGCTCTCCATCGGCCTGACCGGGTTCGAGGTCACGACGGTCCTGGCCACGCCCACCGAGGGCCCCCGGAGCTCGTACGACCCCGGCATCGCCGCCCACGAGCCCGCGCAGCCGGTCCACACCCGCTACTGGCTCCACAACTCCGGCCCCGCACCCCGCGGCAACATGCCGGTGGCCGTGTACATCTCACCGACGACGCTCACCGCCTCCGGCGGCCCCTTCAACGTGACCGTCCGGATCTCCTCGGAGCTCACCGACGCACCCGTCTCGGGCACGGTGACCGTCGAGGCACCCCCCGGCTGGTCCACCGAGCCCGCCGCCCTCCCGTACGCACTGGGCCCCGGCGGCTTCACCCTCACCGAGCTCACGGTGACGCCCCCGCCCGACGCGACACCTGGCCGACACTGGCTGGCGGCACGGCTGTCGTACGAGGGGCAGACATACGAGGACGTCGTGGCCGTCGACGTACCGGGCGAGCCGTCCGGGCCAACTCTGCTGACAGATCTGGGAGTTGACCGGATCACGGTCAGGAGCGGCGATCACGTCCGCGTCCCGGTGACCCTGCACAACACCACCCGTGGCCCTGTCAACGGCACCCTGTGGGCGGTGTCCTCCTGGGGCACCTGGCCTGGGGTCGCCCCGGGCTGCCAGGGCTTCACGATCGCAGCCGGGCAGCAACTGGACTGCACCATCGACGTGGACGGCGTGGCGATCCCACCGGGCTCGTACTGGCTGATGGCGAAGATCGCCTGGCATGGGCGGGTCGCGTACACGAAGGCCGTGGAGCTGGAGGTAAGGCGATGACGGACCACGCAGCCGTCGTACAGGGTGAACCGGTCCCAAAAAACCGCGTCGACGCCTTTCTACAGACCGTGCCGGAGCGCCCCTCCAGGGGCGCGGGGAACTGCGCGACAAGCCACGTCGGCGCGGCAGGCAACCACCGACATGACGCGGCACTATCTGCTCCGGCACGAGCCGAACGGCAGCGAAGGCGCTGGGCCACCCAGGTGGTCGTAGCCGACGAACTGGCCCGGCGGGCATGCGCAGAACGGGGGCTGGCCCCGGTGGCAGAGGTGTCGCCCACACTTCTCCTGACCGTGGCCGAAAAAGACGTCGCAGACCTCGGCAGCATCATCGCCGCAGCCCTCGCCCACTCCCCCGCCGCCCGTACCCTCCTCGCCGAACTGGAGGCCGAGCAGGACGTCCCCGAGGAAGCCGTACGCGACTACTACGACCGCAACCGGGACCGCTTCCTCACCCCGGACGCGCTACGGCGCGGAGTCGACCCGTTCGGACCGGCGGCACCTACAGACTTCCTGCCGTACGAACAGGCCCGCGAGCGCATCGCACAGGAACTCAGGCGCGCGGCGGGCCGACGCGCCTTCTTCGCCTGGTTCGACCGGGCGCGGGCCGACGTGGTGTACGCCGCGGGGCACGAGCACCCCGGCGACCCCTCGCACCCGGACCACGAGCACCGCCACTGACTCAGGGGCGGAACCGAAACGCAACACGGCAAACCATTGACCTCCGATGAATTCTGGTCCACCTTTTCATCAATCGGAGTCGAAGTTGGTTGATTGAACCAGCCTCTCGGCTGGTCCCAGGAGGGTGGACATGCGCGCTGGAAGACTCACCGCATCCGTGGCGGGAATCATCGCCCTGACGCTGACGGCGGCCGGCTGCGGCCTGTCCGGCGGCTCCGGCGGCGGGGACGGCACCGCCGGGGGCTGCAAGGTGGACAAGGGCAACGTCGGCTCGGGCAGGCTGACGGGTGACGTCAAGGGACAGATCACCTTCCAGACGACGAACCTGAAGAAAGACTTCGGGGGCTTCTTCAACGGAGTGATCAAGTCCTTCGAGAAGGCCCACCCCGGCGCCGAGGTCAAGTGGATCGACGACCCGGGCGACAACACCTTCACCCAGCGCACCGTCGCCGACGCCCAGGCCTGTACGTTGCCGGACGTCATCAACGTCAACGCCCCGACCGCGACCGCCCTCACCAAGGCCGGCTACCTGCTCGACCTGAGCGTGAAGGACCCGCAGGTCGCGAAGCCGTTCGTCCCGTCGTTCTGGAAGTCCGCCACCTTCAAGGACGCCTCCGGGAAGGCCCTCCACACCACCCTCCCCTGGTACACCGGCGGCGTCCTGCTGACGTACAACAAGGCCCTGCTGAACAAGGCGGGCATCGACCCGGCGAAGCCGCCGACGACGCTCTTCGGACTGTTCGCCGACTACGAGAAGATCGCCAAGGCGGGCAAGGGCAAGTTCTACGCGACGATGGCCAACCCGATCTGGCGGATCCCGGCGGACTTCGACCAGATGAACATCAAGACGCTGTCCGCGGACGGCAAATCCGCGGTCTTCGCCAATGATCCGAGGACTACCCAGTGGGTGGCCTGGATGGCGAAGCTGTACAAGGAGGGCGCGATGCCGAAGGACTCGCTGTCCTCCAGCAACGACCCGTCGACGCTGTACAGCCAGGGCAAGGTCGCCTACGGCTCGACGAACCCGAGTTTCGTGCGCTTCGTGAAGCAGAACAGCCCCTCGATCTACGACAGGACGGCTGTCGGCCAGCAGCCCTATGACGCGCTCGGCCGCGCCTCCGCCGGCGCCCCCCAGTACATATCGGTCGCCGCGACCAGCAAGCACGCACCCGTGGCGCTCGCCTTCGCCGAGTACCTGACCAACGCCGAGAACCAGACGGCCTGGTGCAAGGACCCGAACGTGGTGATCTTCCCGACGACCACGGACTCGCTGAACGACCCGTTCTTCCAGAACGTCACCGGGAGCGACCCGTTCTCCCAGGCCCGCAAGCTCGTCGCCGACCAGCTCAAGACGGCCGACACCAACCAGACGAACCTCTCCCCGGCCGTGCAGAACGCGATCGTGGCGCAGGTGCAGCTGGCCATGCAGGGCAAGAAGAGCCCCGAGCAGGCCGTCAAGGACGCCCAGGCGAAGGCCGACGACCTGCTGAAGCAGGCGGGCTGAGCGTGGCGACCGAGACCGCTGAGCCGGTGATCGTGCCTGGTACGGAGCGCACTGCCGCCGTGCCGGGCACGGCCCCGTCCCGTATCCGCCGCCTCGTCCGGGCCGTGCTGCCCGGCCCCGTGCCGGGCGCCAACGGCGCGGCGCTGTACCGCCGTTGGTGGCTGCCCTGGCTGTGGACCGCGCCAGCGATCGTGTGCGCGGTGGTGTTCGGGGTGTTCCCGTTCCTCAACACCGTCATCCTGTCGTTCACGAACGCCAAGCCGCTCGGCGGCGCCGCAAGCTTCGTCGGGCTGGACAACTACACCCGGATGCTGGACGACTCGGACTTCTGGCTGGCCACTCGCAACAGCGTCCTGTACGCCGTCATCGTCGTCCCGCTGATGGTGCTGCTGCCGCTGATGCTGGCCGTGCTGGTGGAGAGGAACCTGCCCGGCATCGGCTTCTTCCGCTCCGCCTTCTACACGCCCGTCCTCGCCTCCAGCGTGGTCGTGGGCCTGAGCTGGCAGTGGCTGCTGGCCGACGACGGGCTGGTCAACACCTGGCTGCAGAAGGCCCACTTGATCAGGTCCGCCGTCCCCTTTCTCTCCGACTCCTGGCTCATCCTCTTCTCCGCGATGGGCCTGACGCTGTGGAAGGGACTCGGCTGGTACATGATCTTCTACCTGGCCGCGCTCGGGAACGTGCCGAAGGAGCTCCACGAGGCGGCGCAGATGGACGGCGCCGGCGCGGTCCGCCGCTTCTGGCACATCACCGTGCCGGGCGTGCGCCAGGCGATGATGCTGGTCGGCACGCTCACCGGCATCGGCTGCCTGAGGGTGTTCACCGAGATCTTCATGCTGGGCAGCTCCACCGGCGGCCCCGGCGGCGCCGACCGCACCCTGCCCTTCTACATCCGCGACGTCGGTCTGGACCCGATCACCGGCAACGCCGGCTACGGCTCCGCGGTCAGCGTCGCCCTGTTCGTACTCACCCTCGGCCTGACCCTGCTCGCGCAGCGCCTGACGAAGGAGGACGAGGCATGACGACCGCCGTCGACAAGCCCCGGCGGCTGATGCCGCGCTGGCGGGAGTACGGCCGCCCCCGCGAACTGGTCGTCCGCTACCTGCTGCTGCTCCTCGTGCTGGGCATCACGGTCGGCCCGCTGGTCTGGCAGTTCCTGGCCTCGCTCAAGGGCGTCGGGGAGGACGTCTTCGGCGCGGACGCCTCGCTGCTGCCGCACCACCCGACCCTGCGGGCCTACCGCGAGGTCTTCGACCAGGTGCCGGTCGCCACGTACATCCGCAACAGCCTGATCGTGGTCGTCCTGTCCGTCACCAGCCAGCTGGTGTTCTCCACCACGGCCGGCTACATGCTCTCCAAGCCCGGCTGGAAGGGCCGCAAGGCGGTCTGGGTGGTGCTGGTCGCCTCCATGATGTTCCCCTTCGAGTCGATCATGGTGTCGCTGTTCCTGAGCATCCGCGACCTGGGCCTGGTCGACAACCTGGCGGGCGTGTGGCTGCCCGGGTTCGTCGGCGCCATCAACGTCCTGCTGATGCGCGGCGCGTTCCTGGCCGTACCGCGCGAGATCGAGGACTCGGCGATGCTCGACGGCGCGAACGAGTGGCAGCGGTTCAGGTACCTGTATCTGCCGTCCGCGTGGGGCGCGATCATGGTGGTCACCATCAACACCTTCATCAGCGCCTGGGACGACTTCCTCTGGCCGCTGATCGTGCTCCGCTCGGAGAGCCACATGACGCTGACGCTGGGCCTGTCCCGGCTGCAGAGCTCGTCGTTCGGCTACGACCAGCGGGTGGTCATGGCCGGTTCGGTGATCTCCGTCATCCCGGTGCTTGTGCTGTTCGTGATCACCCAGCGCTGGTTCTACAAGGGCGTCTCGGCGGGAGCCGTCAAGCTCTGACGTCCAGTACGGCGGGTACGGCGGTGAGCGCGGCCCGCGCGGACTCGGCGACCCGGATCTCCACGGTCCTGGTCCCGGCGAGTCGGTCCCTGTCGAGCGGCAAGGTGACCGAACGGCACTCGCCGGGCACCAGGTCGACACCCTCGAACGCGAACAGTTCGAGGGTGCGCGGCCAGGTGGACGTGATCAGGCGCCGCAGATAGACCTGCACGACGGTACGGCCCTGCCGCGCACCGGTGTTGGTGACGTCGACCGTGACGGTGTGCCCGTCCGTGCGCGGCGGGCCGTACGCGAAGCTCGTGTACGACAGCCCGTGCCCGAAGGAGTACAGCGGCTCGGCGCTCTCGTCCACGTAGCCGCCGTACTCGGTGTCCTTGTGGTTGTAGTGGACGGGGAGCTGGGCCGCCGAGCGGGGCATCGAGACGGGGAGCCGGCCGACGGGTGCCGCGTGTCCGAGCAGTACCTCGGCGATCGCGTCGCCGCCCCAGGGGCCCGGGTACCAGGCGGTGAGCAGGGCGGCCGCGGTCTCGGGCACGATGTGCGGGCGGCCCTGGACGAGGACGACGACGGTCGGTGTGCCCGTCGCCACGACGGCGCCCAGGAGGACGTACTGCGCCCTGCCCAGCCGCAGTCCGGCGAGGTCGACGCCTTCGCCACAGGTCATCTCCGAAACGGCCGTGAGTGCGGCCCCGTTGGCGGCGAAGTCCGTCTCGGGGCTGCGGGCGCTGCTGCCGCCCAGCACCAGCACGGCGACGTCGGAGGCGGCGGCCGCGGCGACCGCCTCGGGGATGCCGGAGAGGTCGCCTCCGGTGAGCGCGCAGCCGCGGGCGTGCCGGATGTCGGTGCCGGGCGGTGCGAGCTTGCGAAGCCCGTCGAGGACGCTGCTGCCGGTGCGCTGCGGGGCGGTGTAGTCGCCCGACTGGTGGGCGGAGGTGGCGGACTGGGGTCCCAGGACGGCGATACGGGAGACGGTGGCCGGGATCGGGAGGGCGCCGCCGTTGTCGTGGAGGAGGGTGACCGAGGCACGCGCGAGGGCGGTGCTCAGGGCGCGGCCCTGCTGGGCGGACGGCAACTCGCCCCCGCCGTAGGGGCGTTCGAAGAGTCCGAGGCGGAACTTCAGGCGCAGCACGCGGGCGACGGCGGCGTCGAGGCCGGACTCCTCGACGAGTCCCTTCTCCACTGCCTCCTCCAGATGCGTGAAGCCCTCGTCCCACAGGCTCAGGTCGACCCCGGCGTTGAGGGCGAGGGCGCCGGCGGAGACCTTGTCGCCGGTGATGCGGGCCAGCCGGTCCACGGCCAGCCCGTCGGCCATGACCAGCCCGTCGAACCCCCAGCTCTCCCGCAGCAGACCGGTGAGCAGGGCGCGGTTGCCGGAGCACGGCATCCCGTCGACCTCGTTGTACGCGGCCATGACGGCGGCGGCTCCGGCGCGGACGCCCGCGCGGGCGGCAAGGAGGTGGATCTCGTCCAGCTCCCTCCATCCGAGCTCCGACTCGGCGGAGTTGCGGCCGCCGACGGTGGCTCCCTGCCCGGCGAAGTGCTTGAGGACGACGGGTGCGCTGTCGTCGGCGAAGAACTCGGCGGGCTCCCCCTGCATGCCGCGCACAAGTGCCTCCGTCAGCCTGGCGGCGAGGTACGGGTCCTCGCCGAAGCACTCCTCGGTGCGGCCCCAGCGGGGATCGCGCGCGATGTCGAGCGCCGAGACCAGGGCCAAGTGGCCACCACGGGCGCGGAGTTCGGCGGCGGCGTGGGCGGCGGCGCGCTCGTACAGCTCGGGGTCCCAGGTGGCGCCGACCGCCAGGTTGACGGGCAGGACGGTGCCGTCCAGGGCCATGTGGCCGTGCGGCACCTCCTCGACGAACAAGGCGGGTATGCCGAGCCGGCTGCGCTCGAGAACGTGCCGCTGCACCAGCTCCGCGAGGGCGGCGCTGTCCTGGCCGCCGGGCCCACTGCCGTGGTCGACACCGGACCAGGCGTCGGCACGCATCAGCCCGTAGAGAGCACCGAGCCCTTCGAAACGGTCGGTCTCGGCGTACAGGGCGTCGGTGAGTTCGTAGCCACCGTCGGGCGTACGGCGGTAGGCGTCCCAGCCGTACATCCGCTGGTTGAGCTGACCGGCCTTCTCGCGGAGGGTCATACGGGCGAGGAGGTCATGGACGCGGGCGTCGAGGGGGGCCGTCGGATCGCGGTAGAGGGGGCGGTCCCGGTGGCTGCGTTCGGCACGGTCGGCCGCTGGTTCCGGAGTCGGCATGCGGCCGTTCCTTTCGTTTGGGCAGTCGGACGAGGAGGTCGCGTGGGCAGTCAGACGAGGAGGCGGGCGAGGGCCACGGCGCCCCCGCAGCCGTCAGCCACCCAGTCGAGGGTGAGTCCGAGGTGGTTCCGGAGCGCGGCGGTCAGGGGTGCCGTCAGGGGGCCGTCGGGGCCGAGCAGACCACCGGTGGCGACGACACGTTCCCCGGGACGGGGCTCCAACGCCCTGATGGTGTCGGTCAGCCGCGCCACCGCCTCGACGAGGATCGCCTCCGCCACGGGGTCCTTCTCCCGGGCCGACTCGGCGACCAGCGGGGCGAGCCGGGCGAGCCGGGTCGGGGGTTCGGCCATGACGGCGGGGAGCAGACGCATGCGGTAGGCCTCGCGGCGGGCGCGGGACCAGTCGGGGGCGCCTTCGTACGACTTCTCGGGAGCCCCGGAGCCGCCGTACGGCAGCACCTCGCCCGGTAGCCCCAGTGCCCGGCCCACCGTCACCGCCAGCGCCGTCGCCCCGCCCCGACCGTCCGCCATCCGCAGGGCGGCCCTGACCGCCTCCCGGCCGATCCAGAAGCCGCTGCCGTCGTCGCCGAGGAGCCAGCCGTCGCCGTCGACGGTGGCCGTGCAGCGGCGGCCGGTGATGCGCATGGCGACCGCTCCCGTGCCGGCGACCAGGGCGAGGCCGTCGGCCGGGGCGCCGGGGGCGGAGGCGAAGGCCGCCTCGATGTCGCTGCTGATGCCGATCGAGCCGGTGGCGATGCCGACCCGGCGGAGGGCGGCGGTCAGGGCGGTGAGCGCATTGAGGCGGCCCGGGTCGTCCTCCGTCGCCCCCGTGGCGCCCGCGAAACCGCCGGCCACCGCCGCGACACGGCCTCGCGCGGACGCCGGCACCGCCTGGGCGACGGCCTCGGCGAGGTGGTCGGTGAGCCGGGGCAGCGGGACGGTGAGGGCGTTGCCCGGACCGGCGGAGCCCTCGCCGAGCACGCGGCCGTCCGCCGCGGCGGCGAGGACCGCTCGGGTGCGGGTGCCGCCGGCGTCGAGGCCTACCACCAGTTCCGGTTCACCGGAGTTCCGATTACCGCCGGACTCCTGGTTGAAATCGTTATTCATCATCGACCATGGTGGTTGATACATTCAGCGAGGACAAGCCCCCGACCCCGGAGGGTCGGCGACCCGAGGAGGATCCCATCCCTACGCTCCGCTTCGGCGTCAACTACACGCCCCGCCGTGGCTGGTTCCACGCCTGGCACGACTTCGACCCGCAGCACGCCCGCGAGGACCTGGCCCAGATCGCCGGGCTGGGCCTCGACCACATCCGCGTCTTTCACCTCTGGCCGCTGCTCCAGCCCAACCGCACCCTCATCCGCACCGCCGCCGTCGACCAGCTGGCACAACTCGTCGACCTGGCGGCCGAGGCGGGCCTCGACGTCATGGTGGACGGCGTACAGGGCCATCTGTCCGGCTTCGACTTCTACCCGGAGTGGACCCGCAGCTGGCACCACCGCAACGTCTTCACCGACCCGGAGGCCGTCCAGGCCCAGGCGGAGCTGCTGCGCACGCTCGCCCGCGCCCTCGCCGGCCGCCCGAACCTCATCGGCCTCCAGCTCGGCAACGAACTCAACAACCTGGTCGAGCACAACCCGGTGACGGCGACCGAGGTCGACCACTACCTCGACACGCTGCTGGCGGCCGCTCGCGAGGGCCTGCGCCCCGGGCAGCTGGCCACGCACTCCGCGTACGACGCCGCCTGGTACGGCGACGACCACCCGTTCACGCCCGAGGCCTCGGCCCGCAAGGGCGACGTGACGACCGTCCACCCCTGGGTGTTCTCCGCCGACTGCGCCCGCCGCTACGGGCCCGGCTCCTTCGAGGTGCAGCACCTCGCCGAGTACGGCACGGAACTCGCGAAGGCCTACGCCGACGATCCGTCCCGCCCCGTCTGGGTCCAGGAGACGGGCGCCCCCGAACCGCACATCCCGGCGGCCGACGCCCCGGACTTCGCCCGCGCCACGGTCCTCAACGCGGCCGACTGTGAAGGCCTTTGGGGAGTGACCTGGTGGTGCTCCCACGACGTGGACCGCTCACTGTCCGACTATCCGGAGCTGGAGTACACCCTGGGTCTCTTCGACTCCACGGGCCGCCCCAAGCCGATCGCCACCGCCCTCGCCGACACGATCGCCGAACTGCGCGCGAATCCTGTCTCCCCCCGACCGCGCACCACCGGCCTGGTGTTGGACTGCACGCCCTCGACCCGCTCCATCTCCGGCCCGGGCGGCACGTACTTCGATGCGTGGATGCGCCTGCGCATGCAGGGCGAGCGCCCAGCGGCACTACTGGCCGAACGGGCCGACGACCAGGCGTACTTGGCGACGCGGGGAATCACGCAGACCGTACAACTGCCGTAGGCCGCTGCGCCCCAAAGGGGCTCGGGGCTGTGTCGATATGCGGCTCCGCCGCGTGGGCGCGACCGGCCACAACGGCGCCGCAGACAACCAACGCCCCATCCCGGCACTCACAGCGAAGCGCTGAGCACCTCCGCCACCGCCCGCAGATTGACCCGCCCCCGACCGAACGAGCACAGATCGCCGCCCTCCGGCAGCCCGGTGTCCACGCGTACCGCGTCCGGACGCCGGGCCAGCAGGGCGTCACGGAAGCTCGCCTGCCAGGGATGGATCCCCGCGTCACACGTGGCGACAACCAGCGGCGAATCCGCGGCCAGGCGCAGGATGCCGTCGACCAGGGCACTCTGATCGCAGGGCTCCCCGCTCACCGCCGTACCGCTCGCCGTGGGGTCGAGGGGGCGCAGCTCGGTCAGGAGGTCCTCGCCACCCCAGTTGAGGGCGGGATGCGGGGGCGGGAAGAGGTCGACGACGTGGGCGCCGCGCACGGCACGCGGCAGGGCCCTGCTGCGCACGGCGCGCCGCGCCGCCTCCAGACCGGCCCCGGCGTCCCAGGCGGCCACCACCCCGGCGGGGGTCGCATACCGCTGGGCGAGCCGCCGCACCCGCCCGGCCGCCTCCCATATCCGCTCCTCGGACAGCCGGCCGGAGTCCACCGCGTCGAGCACCGCGTCCCGGCAGCCCAGCGTGACCTCCAGGTCCGGCACGGCGACGATCACCTGGTCCGCGCCCGCGGCGAGGGCTATGCGCGCCCCTGCCGCCTCGCCGTAGCGGTCGGCGATGGCCTTCATCTCCAGGGCGTCGCTGACCAGCACACCGTCGAAGCCGATCTCGTGGCGGAGCAGGTCGCCGAGGATGCGGCGGCTGAGGGTGGCGGGGCGGTTGGCGTCCAGTGCCGGATAGACGACGTGCGCGCTCATCAGCATGGGCACGCCCGCGGCGACGGCCGCGCGGAAGGGTTCCAGGTCGGCACGGAGTTCGTCGGACGGCCGCGGGTCGACGGCGAGGTCGTGGTGGCTGTCGGTCTCGGTGCCGCCGTGGCCGGGGAAGTGCTTGGCGCAGGAGGCAATGCCGCGGGCCTCGGTGGCGGTGATCCAGGCGTGCAGATGGCGGGCGGCGAGCCCGGGGTCGGCGCCGAAGGAGCGGGTGCGCACGATCGGGTTGTCCGCCCTGCGCTGGAGGTCGGCGACGGGTGCGTACGAGGCGGTGATGCCGAGGGTGGCGAGGTGACCGGCGAGGGCGTCGGCGCAGCGGGCCGTCAGGTTCGGGTCGTCGGCGACGCCGAGGGCGTACGAGCCGGGGACCTCGGGGGCGCCCGCGCCGACCAGGTGACCGATACCGCCGCCCTCGTTGTCGATGGCGACCAGCAGATCGGGGCGGATCGCCCGCAGTGCGTCGGTGAGCTCACGGACCTGCTCCGCGTCGCGCACGTTCCGGGTGAACAGGATGACGCCGCCCAGACCGCGGTCGATGAGCCGCTTGAGGGTGCCGGGGAAGGCCGTCGTGCCCTCGAAGCCGGCGACGAGACAGCGGTGGACCGCCTCGTCCAGGTCGGAGGAGACGGAGGACAGGGCCGGGCCCACGGACAGCTGCTCGGAGGTCACCCAATGGATTGTTCTGGCTTATTGATCCTGAAGTCAACACTTCATTGGATGAATGATTCATCGTCAGAGGACCGGGAGGGTGGCCGTCGCCCGCCCGCCCGCGCCCCGTAGGCTCCCGGACACCATGGCGTCACACCCGGCGGGAACGGTTCCGCCGTGTCCCTGCTCCCGCTCGACGACGCCCCCGGCCGGCTCCCCACCGGCCGCTCCCTCACCCCGCCCCCTGTCCGCTTCCGCGCCCGCGCCCCCCGCCTGCTCCGCAGCGCCCTGGTCACGCTCCCCCTGCTCCTGATCGGTGTGTGGGCGGCGGTCGACTGGCAGACCGCGTACAACGGCACCACACGGCTGGGTTCCGCCGACCCCTGGTGGCTGCTGGTCGCGCTGTTCTTCACCTGCCTGGGCTGGCTGTCCGCCCCTTGCATCCGCCAGGGCGCGCTGCCGGAACGACTCCCGGCCGGGCTGCTGATCGCCTCGCAGTTCGCCGCGGGCGCCGCCAACCACGTACTGCCGGCGAGTATCGGCGCCCACGCCGTCACCCTGCGCTTCCTGCAGGGCCGCGGCATACCCCTGGCCCGGGCCACCGCCTCGCTCGCCCTGTACTCGGCGGTCAAGCCGATCGCGAGGACGCTGGTGCTCCTCGTCTTCCTGGTGGCCTTCCCCGACCTGCTGCTCACCGGCAGACTCGTGCCGGACCAGCGGACGGCACTCCTGGTCGCCGGAGCCGTGACCCTCGCCCTCGCCGGCACGGCCGTGCTCGTGACGACCGTGCGACCGCTGCGCCGCCCCCTCCTCGACGCACTGCGCTGCGCCCTCACCGACGTACGGGTACTGCACACCCGGCCCGCGCGGATCCTCGCCCTGTGGGGCGGGGCGGCCGCCGCCCCGCTGATCCAGGCGAGCGTGCTCTTCGCGGTCGGGGCGGCGCTCGGTCTGTCGCTGTCCTGGGTGCAGGTCGCCTTCGCGTTCCTGGCCGCGAGTACGGCGGTCGGGGCCGTGCCCGCACCGGGCGGCATCGGGCCGGTGGACGCGGCGGTCGTGTTCGCCATGGTCGCGCTCGGCGCACCCATGGACCTGTCGGCGACCGCCGTCATCGGCTACCGCGTCCTGACGGTCTGGCTGCCGCTACTGCCGGGGGCGCTGGTGCTGTCGGCACTGGTGCAGCGGAAGGTGCTGTGAGGAGAGCGTCGGACTTCGGCCGTTCTGGCCGTTACGCGCGCCCGTCCGACCGGTCGGACGGGCGGGGTGGCAGCGCGGGCAAGCGTGTATCCGGCCGACCTGCAGGCGGGCGTCCGACCTGCACGGTTGCCTGCGAGGCGCTTCCCGAGGCCGGCGCGCCAAGCAGGGGCCGTACCGCCAGATGAGAAGGCAACGACGGCTTCCGGCCGGATCGGGCTGGCGCAATGCCGTCCACAGGCGACGACCGAAGTGACATCGAATGGTAACTCTGCGCTTCTGTATGTGTCAGATCCGTGCACGAAGCGTGCAGAAGATTCGTGCCCCTGCCCGTCCGCCGATTCCGCCCTGGAAGGACCTGACCATCAAGACCCGTCGCCCCTCCCCTGTGATCGCGTTCTTCGACGTGGACGAGACACTGCTCACCACCCCCGCCCGGTACGACTTCCTCCGCTACCGATTCGGCGAGACGCAATACGCCTACGAAGTGGACCAGTTGGGCGCCATGGCCGCACTCGGCATCGACCCTTCCGACCTGCTGCGGGCGTACTACCGTCTCTATGCGGGAACCTCGTCGGCCGAGCTGATGGAACAGGGGCGGCGCTGGTACGAGGAGGTCCGCCAGGGACGCCGAACAGGCCCGCCGTTCATCGCCCGGGCCCTGACCGCGCTCCGCGCCCACCAGGACGCCGGGCACCTCACCGCCCTGGTCTCCGAGGCGTTCACGCCCTGCCTGGCCCCGCTGCGCGAGGATCTCGGCGCCGACCTCGTCCTGTGCACCGAACCCGTCGTGGACAGCGAGGGGTGCCTGACCGGCGAGGTACGCCACCCGATGACGGCGGCGGCCAAGACCCGGGCCGTGGTCCGCGCCGCGGCCGAGCACGGCGCGGCACCCCTGGACTGCTTCGGCTACGGCACCCGCACCGACGGCCTCGGCCTGCTCGCCTCCGTCGGCAACCCCACCGTCGTCGACGCCCGTACGGCCCTCGTGTCCCTCGTCTAGGGCCTGGCTTCCGGCCCCGGACAGGCAACCCACAGCGCCGAGCCCCCCTCTACAGGGATGACCAGGCCCTAGGGGGAGGACGGAACGTGGGGAAGCGGAAGACGGTGACAGCCGTGCCCGGGGACGGGGCACGGATCGGCCGTATCGGCCGCTATCCGGTGCGCTGGCACAACGCCCTGCTGGCGCTGTGGACGACCGTCTGGTTCTTCGTGGCCGAACGCCACGGAGCCGTGTCCTGGCACTATCTGCGGGAAGGGCAGCAACTGCTCTTCCACCAGGTCCCCGGCGGCGGCCTCGCCCTCTACGCCAACCACCCGGATCTGCAGATCGGCCCGATCAGCTTCCTGGTCGCCGGGCTTTTCGCACCCTTCCCCGCCGAACTCGGCGAGAAGCTCGCCGACGCGTTCATGTCCGGCCTGGGCCTGTACATGCTGGTGCTGGTCGGACGCGCCGCCGCCGACCACTACCGGGGCACCGGACTCAACCACAAACGCCTCCAGCAGCGCGTACTGATCGCCGGAGCGGCCTTCATCCCCATGTGGGTGGAGGTCGCAGTGCGGTTCGCGCATCTGGACGACGTCCTGGCGCTGTTCTTCACCACCCTCGCCGTTCGTGCTCTGGTTCGCGGCAAGGCCACGGCCGTGGGCGTCTTCCTGGCCCTCGCGGTGGACTCCAAACCCTGGGCGGTCGGCTTCCTGCCCCTGCTGCTGGCGCTGCCGCGCCCCGCCCGCCTGCGCTCCGCCGCCTGGACCGTGGGCCTGGTGGCCGCCGCGTGGCTGCCCTTCTACCTCACCCACCTGGACACCCTCGCCGCCGCCCGCTTCACCATCCCGAACCAGCCCGCCTCGGCCCTGCGCTGGTTCGGCGTGCACGACGCCGCCACCCCCTGGTGGGACCGCCCCGCCCAGATGGCCCTCGGTATCGCCCTCGGCGCTCTCGCCGTCCGCCGGCAACGCTGGCCGGCCGTCGTGCTGCTCGCCGCCGACGCCCGCATCGTCCTGGACCCGAGCGTGTACACGTACTACAACGCCTCGGTCCTCCTCGGCACCCTGATCTGGGACTCGATCGGCCAGCGCCGTCTGGTCCCCTGGGTCAGCTGGCTCGCCCTCATCTCCCTGTACGGCAGCGCCCTGCTCGTCCCCTCGGACTCCGTCCAGGGCCTCATCCGCCTGGCTTTCGCGGCCGGTTCCGCCGCCTACGTCCTCTGGTGGCCCCAACGCCCGCCCCGCAGCAGACGCCATGGGCGCAGGGCACAGGGCCGCCCACACCCCGTGATCCCGCAAAGCCGTCGTGCGGAGTCGGACGCACCACAGAGCTGTTGACACGGTACCGCTGAACGGAAGCGGTGAGTCCGCGCCGCGGGCGGGCAGAACTCCCCCGAGGCGGACACCGACGCCTCAACACCGTGACGGGGGTGCTGACTTGACGGTCATCGTCGGCCTGGTCAATCGCAAGCGAGTACATCTGGCCGGAGACTCCGCAGGCAGTGACGGATATCGGCTCACCATCTGCCGCGACCCCAAGGTGTTCACCAACGGCCCCTACGTCCTCGGATACACCACCTCCTTCCGCATGGGGCAGTTGCTGCAGTACGCCCTCGATGCCCCGCACCCGGAAGGTGCCCTCTACCGCTTCATGGCCACGACCTTCGTCAACGCGGTCCGCACCTGCCTCAAGGACGGCGGCTGGGCGCGCAAGGAGTCCGAGCAGGAACAGGCCGGCAGCTTCCTCGTGGGCATCCACGGCCGGCTCTTCGCCATCCACGGCGACTACCAGGTCAGCGAGTCCGCCGACGGGTACGCCGCGGTCGGCTGTGGCGACGAGTACGCCCTCGGCGCCCTCCACGCCACCGCCGGCCTCGGCATGAAACCACGCGAACGCCTCACCACCGCCCTGCGTGCGGCCGACCACCACAGCGGCGCCGTCGCCGCCCCCTACACGTACGCCAAGACGGCGGACTAGGACGGTCAGCCCTCGTCAGCGGCCAGACGCAGGGAAATGGAGTTGATGCAGTACCGCTGGTCCGTGGGCGTCTGATACCCCTCGCCCTCGAAGACGTGCCCGAGATGCGACCCGCACCGCGCGCACCGCACCTCGGTCCGCACCATGCCGTGCGAGCGGTCCTCGATCAGCTCGACCGCGTCGGTGTCCTTCGGGTCGTAGAAGGACGGCCAGCAGGTCTTCAAACACCCGGCGGCGGCCGCCTAGGCGCAAGGTCAGCGGCTCCTCCTGCGCCGCATGGGCACGGGAACCGTAAGCGCCATCATCCGGTACGAGGTCCTCGAGCGTCGCGATCTGACGCTCGAGTGCTTGACGTTCTCCACGTTGTTGACGGGGCGATCCGCTGGACGGTGACAGCCAGAGGATCGGCAACGAGAACCGCCTTCCGCTCACGCAGCACTTCTACGACTACGGCCTGGAGCAATCCAAGCCGCTGATAGCGGATGTCTAGGTCGGTGCGATCCGGCTCTCCGAGTTCCGACCGGAGGTAGGCCTAGATGAGGACGGTTGGAGTCTGAGCGGCTCCCGGGACCGTACCGTCCTATGGGATCCAGCTCGCTCCCGCGTGACCGGGCAGACGGCCGGACCGGCCTTTGGTCGCCAGTTGGAACGCCGACTTGTACGACAGGGCACCCCACGCATCGGTGATCAGATTGTGCCAGCAGCTCACGGTCGTCTCCGTTCCAGGGACGAGGGCGGCGCAGCCCGAGGCTCAGGGGTGACGCCGGGAGATGCCGCATACGCCTCCGCGCCGGGTGAGATGCTGGTGATCTCGATCGCGATCGTCCAGGGGAGGGACCTGATCCGTGCAGCGCATCGGCCTGTACTACCCGTACATCCACTGCCGCGACGAACAGTGAGTCAAGCTGACCGCCCTGTACTGGCCGCACCTCGCCCGGGTAGTCCCGGCGGGCTATCCGGTCGCCGACTCAGACACCGCGGCGGCCCTCAACGACAAACTCGACTTCATGATCACTACTCGGCCGGACGCCGCGGCCAGGGCGATAGCGCCGCTCTTCCTGGATCTACTCCGGGAACACGGAGCCGCACTCGAGGCTGAGCACGGCATCCAGCAGGCCGCCGAAGACAGCGAGTTCAGTGTCACGGCCGAGCCCGGCCCTGACTGGGAGCCTGGAGAGACCATCGGCGTTCTGCCGCGGAGCAGCCTCGCCGGACTCCACGAGGACGAGGTCGCGCCCGAGCTGAGGAATGCTCTCGTCGACGCCGGCCTTGCACTGAACACCGAGCGAAGCCGGTTCGCCCAGCAGTTCTTGGTCCACAGAACACTCGCTCAGAACTCCTGGACCCATGCAACATCCGAGATCAGGTGGATCGCCATGCGACCCACCCTTGCGTGGATCTACAAGTGCGTCCTGACGGAGGAGCTGGCCGGACGCAGCCGCTACATCCCGCTCACCGACCAGGCTGCTTCCCATGGCATCTACGGCTGGGACTCCGATCGTCTTGCTCAGGCCCTGCTGGATCCGCGCTCCTCCGTGCCGACCGCGGATGAGGACCTCACCGAGGCGATCGGTCTGATGTCGATATGTCTCGTAGTGCCAGACAACCTCGACGCCGTACCGGTGAAGAAGATCATCCAGCTACGCGAGGGGCACAAAGCCGAGTTCCAAGCCTTCGCCAACGCGGTAAGCACCGCGGCTGCGGAATTCCGTGACTCCTTCGGGGCCATCGAGGATCCCGACGCCCGCCAGAAGTACCTGAGCCTCAAGGTAGCCGAGACGTTCGAGACGCCACTGGAGGAACTCCGCAAGGCCATGCGCGGACTGAAGATGGACACAGCCTTCAGCGCCATGAGCTCGAAATTCGAGCTGGGCACCGCGGCCACCGTTGCTCTCGGCAGCATCCCGGCCGGTCAGCCGCTTGTGACGGCAGGTGCGGTGGCTCTCGGCCTGACCGCGCTCCGCCCCAACGCCGCCCAGGTACGTGACGCCCAGATGCGTACGACACCGGGCGCGTATCTGCTTCGGGCGGAGCGCGATCTTCAGCCACAAGAACTCCATCAGCGCGTGATGCGTGGTATCGGCAGGTTTGTTGGGTGTTCGACGTGAAGGTGATCGGCGGTCTGCTGATGTCTTGCCCGAGGCCTTCGCGGTGTCGATCGCCGCGACCCGTTCCACCAGGTCTTCAGCTCTGCTGATCTCTTCGGGTTCCGCCAACGGTCCCACCCCACTTCCACGATCATGCCGACGGGCGGCGGCTGCCCGTGGAGCGGGAGGGGACACGAGATTCTGAACGGCGTGCTCACAGCAACAGGGCACAGCCCCTCAAGCCAGCTCCGGCATCAGACTGTTTCGCGGGATCGACCCCCCAAGGCACTACCGACGTCGACGGGCAGCCGCCAACCCGATTTTCACGCCTGCAAGGCGTCACCAGGGGTGATACGTGGACTGTTTCCGTAGGGCGACGCAGCCCCGTTGCCGGGGCTCACGGGTCAGGTGGCGGGTCGTCACGGTAGCGGAAGGCCGCCGAGACAGGCTGGTCGCCCCGATAGAGGAACTGGCAGAGGTCCAGCCAGAGCGCGCGTTCGGCCGCGAGGTCGGCGGGGAATGCAAGGCCAAATTCTTGCAACACCCGACGGCGGTGCAGGTCGAAAGCCGATTTGAGCTGGTCGGAGAAGGCCAGCGCAGCCTCCCGGGCACCCGCGTGGACGATAGAGGTGAGCCCGGCGAGGCCGGCCAGCAGCGTGACCGCTACGGCCGTGCGCAGCAGGGAGGAAGCCAAGCCGGTCGGGGGGCCAGTCAGGCTTGCGAGGAGGGCCGGGATGGCCAGGACGAGCACGCTGACAGCCGCGGCAGGACGGGGGCGGCCTAGCCGGGGCAGGGCAGCGCCTGTGAGCAGCGCCGCAATGAACGTTGCCCAGGCCAGAGCGTTTCCGTCGAGGCGGGCGTTCACTGCAGCGAGGAGCGCGATCGGGGCGCCAACGGCCGGCAGGTAGACGGTCAAGGTGAGCATCAGGTCAAGGGCGGCCTTAGCATCCTTGAGCGAGGCAGCAAAAGCGTCTGGTAGCAGCGGCTGAAGGCGGGACCAGACAACGACCGGGTCCAGCCCATAGCGCAGACGCGGATGCTGCTCGGCGGCCAGGAGGATGTTGCCGATCCGGGTGGGAGCCACCTCGACAGGGTCGGCGGGATAGAGCACGAACAACCGCTGCTGGACCGACGCCCTTCGGGAGCGAACGTCCTGGAGGCGGCGCTCGGTGAGTTCTGTGGCAAAGGCCACCAGCCGAGGGAAGCGCGGGTCGTCCAGGACAGGGTCGCCGCTGCCGGCCAGGTCGGCCAGCCGGATGCTCAGGCCGGGCAGGACGTCGGCCGCGGCGTCCGCCGAGAGAGGGGCAGCGCTGGACCAGGCGGTCTCGGCGTCGGACAGTTCGGCGGTCGGGTCGCCAGGGAAGGGGCGGACCGGTCCACCGGGGCGAGGCAGCGACTCGGCGGCGGTCAGCAGGGCCGCTTCGATCCTTTCGAGGCGCTCGTCCTCGGTGCTGTCGCAGGTCCGTTCCGTGCGGAGCCGGGCGGTGCGGCGGCGGACCAGCGCGGCAGCGGAGACGGAATTGCCCCAGCGGCCCTGGAAGAGCTGGTCCAGTAGGGGGCGCAGGTTGGCCAGGGCGAACGACCATAGCGCGACCGCGACGAGGAAGCCTGCGATCGCGACGGCCTGGACCGTGCCGGGCAGGCCGCCCCAGGTATGTGCAACGACTTTTGCGTCCTGGGACGCCAGTACGGCAGCCAGGACGAGCGAGCCAGCGGCAACCAAAGTCGGCAGGAACGTCGACAGCAGGGCACGCCGGTCGAAGTACCCGGTGATCTCTTTCAGGACGGTGGCGAACAACGGAACCGTCAGCCTCCTTCGAGCTCCATCGGGCCATGGGACCAGACCAAACCGCACACCGGCGGGCCAGCCGTGGTGGAGCGGGGCAGGCGGCGGGAGGGCGGGGCGCAGCGACGGCAGATGTAGCGTCGAGACTGGACGTTGGGGGCGTTTCCGAGGCGGGTGGCGCTCTCGTCGAGCAGCTCCAAGGGCAGCGCCGCAGCGGTGTCGGCCCTTGTCAGAACGCCGCCCGGGGCGCCGTCGCGCTCAACGAGGGCTCCTGGCACCTCCGGCAGGAGGCCGAACAAGTCGGCGAGTTCCAACAACACGGCCTCCTCGATACGGTCGTCGTCCAATTCGACGGTGACCAGCGGAGGAAGGCGGGTGAGGAGGTCGCTGGGTGGCGTGGCGGCCAGCGGTTCCAGGATGTCCCGGGGGACGATCGAGATGACCTTGTCCTCGAGCGTCACAGCGACGAGGAAGGGGCCGGGGCGGGGCGGGAGGCCTTCGGCCGGCGCGAGGACGGCGCCGTCGGGGAAGGTGCTGATCCGTACGGCGATCATCCAGTCCGCCAATCTCCGACAAGCATGAAGGCCGCCCAGTGGTACGGGTCAGCGAAGGGACGGCGCCCGTAGTCGACGGTCTCCGGGGCCTCCGCCTTCAGCCTCAGCAGCCGTAGACGGCGCCGGATCAGATCAGTAGGGGTGTCGGGTGCCGTGAGGAGCGTCTCGTAGCTTTCGATCGCGGCGGTGAGGTCTCCGGCGCGGGCACGCAGCCGAGACGTCTCCAGCAGGGCTGCGGTGTGGTCCGTGCCGGAAACAGCCTCGGCGTCAATCCTGCCGATGGCATCAGCACACGTCAGATCCCTGATCGTCAGCTGCGCTGCGGCAAGCGCCCGCGCAGGGGCGGTGCCCTCGCCACGCCAGCGCCGGTAGAACTCCGACATGAGCAGGGCCGTAGACAAGTCGTCGACGGGCCAGAGGCTGACGACGAGCGCGGCGGCGCCCGCGCGGAGGAACGCCCGGACCAGCCCCATCAGCTCGTCGCCAGGGCGATTGTCGGCGAGGCCGCTCTCGCAGGCGCTGAGTACGACGAGCCCAGCATTCAACCGGAGGTCGTAGACATCCTCGACTGTGAGCCGCCCGGCGCCGAGCAGAATGCCGGACTGCTCGGGGTGGTCCTTATCGAAGGCGGCGTGGCAAGCAATGTGGACGACGTCGTAGACGTCGGTCAGGAGATTCCGGGTGGCAGCGGCGCCGAGGTGAGGGCGGGTGCCGAGCAGCCGCGCGACGGTCGTCGCCTCGACCCTGGCGTTCGGCAGGTCATTGCGGGAGTCGCCGAGGACGATGGCCGTGAAGGAGCGCGGCTGCCGGTGGGGGCGGCGCGCACGGCCGTGCGCGAGCACCGAGGCGCTCGGCAGGTAACAGACGGGGTTGCGGTCGATCAGTGAGGTGTGCAGGGGCCGGTGGTGAAGCGGGCCGGAGGGCACGAGGCAGATCAGGTCGTCCGGGCGGCTGTTCTCGCGCAGGTGGACAAGGCCCTCGTCCGGGGTCTCGGCCGGGCGCCAGGTGGTGACGGCAGAGGTGACCAGAAGCAGACCGGAGGTGGTGAACTCGGCCAGCAGGACGCCGGGCTCCAGCAGCGCGCGGATCTCGGCGGCCGTGCTGACCGGTCCGGCCAGGGATTCGCGGGCACCGAGCGTGGCCTGGAGCAGCCGCTGCTCCAGTCGGCGAAGCGCCGGACCCTCCTGGGAGATCTCCTCGGCGATCCGCTCGCCGGGGACGGGGAGGTCGGCGCCCAGGTTGGTTCCGAGCACGCGGAGTCGCTCGACGGTCGCTGCAGCCGTGTCAGCGCCAGGATCGGCGGCTAGGTCCAGCAGGAGGCGGCGTCGCTCGCGGGCGGCGGCGACCGGAGCTTCCAAATCTTCGGCCTCTGGTCCGCGCGGGACTGGACCAAGCGCGAGTCCGTCGACGAACGCTCTGGCTCTGGCGCGTTCGGCGAGTTCAAGGGCCGTGTCAAGGCGGCCCGCAGCGACCGCAACGGATTCGGCGTCGGCGAACAGCGGCAGATTGCGGACCTGCCAGCCGATCCGGTCGTCCTCGGCGCGGAACCGGCCCCGTACCTGGTCCCGCAGGTCGAGGGCAGTGAGCAGGTCGGCGAGGGCCTCTTCGGGGCGGCCGAGCGCCTTGAGTACCCAGCCACGCTCTTGATGCCAGCTGGCCCTGGCCTGAGCTTGGGCGTCGGCAGGTGGCGGATGGCCGTCCAGCGTGCGCAGCGCGGCGAGCGCGTCGCCGCCTGCCCGCAGGGCGTCGGCGAGGTTGGCCGCCGCGAGCATACGGTGGCTGGCGTCGAGCTGCGGGTCGTCGAGGATTCTGCGCTGGATGCGTACCGCGCCGGTCAGGTCGCCCTGAAGCCGGAGGATCGTGGCCTCGATGTTGGCGGCCTCGGAGTCGTTCGCTGTGTCCCCCAGGATTGCGAGGGCGTCGTCGCAACGTCGGGTATCGCGGAGCAGCCGCGCGGTAAGCAGGCGCCTGGTGCGGGTGAGGTGCTCGGGCGGGCCTTCCCACGGGGGCCGCGCCGTCAGCAGCGCGAGCGCGCCGGGCACATCGCCGAGCCGGGCCTGGATGTCGGCTCCGATCAGGTCGATGTACTTCTGCAGGAAGCCGAGGGCGGTCATCATCACTTCGATGTGGTCGAAATCGAAGACCATGTGCGTTCGGCCCAGGTGGTGGCTCTGCGCCACTGCAGCCTGGGTCTCCTCGGAGTTCAGGCTGGGCAGGTACTCGGCGTTCGGTATCTCTCCCAGCGAGGCGACAACGGCTTCGGCAGCCGCCAGATGGTCCATCGCGGCCTGTACCTCAGAGCGGCGCAGCAGGACGTCGGCGTGCAGTAGGTCAAGTTGGGCGGCGAGCTGCGGCAGGCCCAGTGCTGCCGCCTCGGCGCGGGCAAAGCCGAGCTGTTCGTCGCTCTCGGTGAGAGCCTGGGCTGGGCTCAGGGCGTACTCGAAGAGAATGAGCCGGTGGACGACCGTCTCCAGCCCGGGCAGGGCGGCGAGGATCCGGTCATACGGCTCGGCCTCCTTGCCGAGAAGGACAAGCAGGCCGTCCCGGAGGTCGGGGATCGCCAGTGAGAGCTGCAACAGCCAGCGCAGGGCGTTCAGGGGGCGCCTCTCGCCGGCCGGGGCAGCCTCGACGGAGTCGACCAGGTCCTTGAGAGCTGCCATGACGCTCGCGCCGCTCAGCGACTCGGTCCAGCCGGGCTCGCTGTGGGTGACCTGAGCCATGCCATGTAGCAGCAGCCCGTACCAGTCGCCCGGTTTCAGGCTCAGCAAGATGTCCAGGTGTGTGAGGGCGGCCTGCGGGCGGTGGCGGGCGATGAGGACATCGGCCAGGAGCCGCCGGACACCTGGTGCATCGGGGTGCCGGATAGCCAACAGGTTCAGCAGGCCCGGCATCGCGTCGTAGGACTCAAGGTCGTAAGGCTCCAGACGCATCCTTTCCAGCACCTCAAGCGCCCTGTCCACCTCGTCCAGCACGATCAGGCAACGGGCCAGCGTGAGCCGCAGTGGCCCCTCCTCGGCACCCGCGGCGATTCGGGTGGTCAGCCGGTCGCGGATCACGGCGGCGCCGTCGCCAGCCAAGGCCGTCAAAGCGTCTCGGAGCCGCTCGAAACGGCGCAGCCGCGGGTCGGCGAGGGCCTCATGCAGGCAGAGCACGGCGTCGGCTGGACGGTCCAACTCCTCCAGCAGGGCGATCCGGAGTCCCACCGCTCTTTCGACCAAGTCCTCGGTCGGGAGGGTGTCGAGGTAAGGCAGATCGGCGTCAGGATCCGCGGCCAGCACAGCGGCTTCGGCCGCGGCTAGGTCGACGCAGATGTTGAGGTCCGGCAGAGCCTCAGCAGGACGGTCGGCGTCAGCGAGGAGCTGCGCCCGCGTAAGCCTGTAGCGCGGCTGATCGGGATCGTGCAGCACGGCGGCCCCGATCGCCTCGACCGCCTCAGCTTTGCGGCCCAAGTCTGACAGCACCACCGCCTTGCCCTCGTGGGAACCCATACGTTCGGGGTGGGCGGCGATGAACCGGTCGAAGAACTCCAGCGACCGCTCCAGACGGCCCAGGCGGTGGGCACCGTAGGAGGCGGCGAACAGGGCGAACGGCTGGTCCGGCTTCAGGGCGAGTGCCAGGTCGGCCAGCTCGGCGGCGCACTCGTACTCGCCCGCGTGGTAGGCCTCGCGGGCGGTCTGGCCGAGCCAGGCGCCCCACTCCTCGGCCGCCTCTTCCAAGCCCCCCTTGCCCGGCCACAACGTGAGCAGCTCGCGTCCACGGGTGACAGCCGTGGCGAAGTCCCCCGCCCAGCCATCGACCAGAGCAAGCCTGGCCAGGGCGAACATCTCGCCCTCGAGGCGGCCGGCCGTCCCCGCCCGGACGCGCAGCCAGATCAGGAGCCGCCGGAGACCAGCCAGATCGCCGAGTTCATTGATGACGCCGTCAAGGACCTCACCAAGGCGAACAAACGCCTTGTACCGGGCGTCGTTCCAGCCATCGCCCGCTGTGTCTACTCGGGTCAGTCCGCGCCACAGCAGTTCCTCTGCCTCCTCCAGTCGATCCAACTCGGCAAGCCGCCGGGCTCGTTCCGCCCATCGGTCCGCCCAACAGAACGACCCCCTGAGTCCCGGTAGCCGCATCAAGGCCCGCCCGCGTCCGTAACCGCCGTTGAGGACTTGGCCGACGGCGAACCCCACTGCAAATCCGAGTATGGCTGCGGCACCAGCCCGCGCCGCCAAACGCACCGATCTCATGCCCACGCTCCGGGCGGATTGGCGAGCTTCTGGCGAGCATCCATATCAAGGCGGAACCGGCCACAGTGGGTTGATGCGCCGTAGAACAGCGGCGACAGTCGACGCTGGTCCTTGGTAGCCAGGAGCCGGGGCAAGGGCTCGACGAGGACTTGCTGCAGCAGGACGGTGTTGATGTGGACCGGCCCTGCATTGATTTGTCCCTCCACAGAAGCACCCTCCCCCGTAGTCCGCGCTCTTCCCCATGAGCAGAGGGTGTGCGAGGACTCATCCCGCCGATATGCACAAATCGTTCCAGGGACACCCCTTCCGCGCAGTACGTTTGGCGCAATCAGCCCGGCAGACCCGGTCCGGACGGCTAAGCGCAGCGCAAACCCACTCACCAGGGGGACCGGCCTGGTCATCCCGCACCGCCGGGAACCCGGCCAGAGCGAACTCGAGGCTAAGAGGAGCACAGCACCTCCCACCGCAAGATCCGCGCCCGCGTCGAGCACGCCTTCGCCCGGAGGAAGACCCAGAAGATCCTCCGCGACTGCCGCCTCAAGGGCGACGGCGTCCACCACGCCATGCTCGGCATCGCCCGCCTGCACAACCTCACCCTCGCCGGGTGACGACGAACAGGCAGGTCAACGAAACACATCATAGATCATTTATGGGACAACGCTTAGGGCTCGCAGAGAATTAACTTGCGGGTTCCGGGACTTGACTTCCCAGCTCAACGCGCTGCTCACGCGCAGGTTGTTCTTCTGCGAGCCCTTAGCTTGATTCTGAAGCTCGTATAGATCGTCAAGTGGCTGGAGATGTCTATGGTGCGCTGGTGAGGTGGCGGTAGACCTCTCGCGCGACGAAACGCTTAAGGCACCTGACGATCTATAGGAGCTTCAGAATCAAGTTAAGGCTCCTGATTTCCAGTTTGATTGCCGGGCCGCCAGCTGTGCCGAACCGGGTCATGCCTCCTTGGCGGCGACCTCGTCGGCCTTGCGCCACAGGTCGTTCCACTCGATGCCGATCTGGACGATGGTGACGATGGCGAGCCCGACGTCGACCAACTCGCCGAAGGGGAGCGGTCCGTCCGCGGCGGCGAGGGCCAGCGCGGCGGCGCCCCGGATCGCGAAACGTTCGGCGACCACCCGCCAGAAGTGCCGCCACAGCGCCCGCTTCACGACCTCCCGCGCCACGACCCCGGCGCCCACCGCCGCCCCGAAGGCCACGGCGGCCTTCCGGCGCCTCGCCTCCTCCTCCAGCCGCTTCCGCTCCTTCTCGCGTTCCTCCTGAGGGACGGGCACGGGAGGCGGGGTGAGGACGGTGTAGCCGAGCAGACCGGCGCCGAACCAGTCGGTCTTGATCAGCAGGGGACCGGCCACGATCAGCTTCCCCGGGTACACCGTCGGCAGCATGGGGGACACCACCGTGATGTTCTGGCTCGCCCGCCAGGCCTTCTGCTGGTCGTCCTGGGCGTTGCCCTGGTCGATGTAGCGCAGGAGTTGTTCCTCGCCGTCGACGAGGCATTCCGGCGAGGCCGGCTTGACCTCGGCCACCGACAGCACCCCGGAGGTGTTCTGCCGAGCCAGATCGGGAATGCCCGCCCCGGCCCGTCCGCCGATCGACTGGCCCGGGATGACCGGGCTGTCCTTGCCGCACAGCCCGCCGGTGCGCAGCGGGCCGGCCGACCCGCCCGGGATCCGCACGCGCCGTGCTCCGGCCACCTGGCACTCGAAGTCCAGCAGGATGATCTCGTGCACCAAGCTCCCGCTGAGCTTGACCGCGCTGCCCACCAGCTCCGCGATCGCCTCCACGCAGTGCCGGCGGATCCGCGGTCGCGGGTCGCGTTCGTGCTGGACGACATGCGCCAGCTCATGAGCGAGCAGCCGCCTCCCACTGGGCGTGTGCGGCTGGTAGGCACCCGCGCCGAACAGGATCTCGTGGCCCACCGTGACGGCGTCCGCGCCCAGGTCGCGGGCGAACTCCGCGGCCTCGGAGTCCGTATGGAGCCGTACCTGACCGAAGTCCTGGCCGAAGGCACGCGCGAACGGTTCCGGAACGGACGGCGACGGCGCGTGAGGAGCGTCGCCGAGCCGTTCCAGAGCCTCATCGGCATGCCGGTCGGCGGCCACCTCATCGGGGTCACGCGGCCTGCTGACCGACCAGGTGAACATCGCCGTCATCCCCTCGTACCGTCGGTGCGCGCGACGCCCAGCCCGCGGACGTTCACGCCCGGATCGCGCAGCAGCCTGTCGTCGGCGCCACGGGCCCGCCCGCTGAGATCGGTGACGCGCAGCGCGGGAGTGGCCGCCAGTCCGGTCGAGGAGAGGCTGAACGGCTGGGTGATGCCGATGGACTCGCCCACCGTCATCCAGGTGCCCCGCCCCTCGTCCAGGGCCTCCAGACGGTAGGCACGCAGATCGCCGTCCCGTCGTACGAAGACGGTGATATCGGGGCCGCCGTCGCCCGCCAGGACCACCTGGCCCTTGAAACCGACAGTGACACTTCCGCCGGCGCCCAGCGCCAGGGCAGTCGCGCGGCCCTTGTGGATGACGCTGCCCAGCACGTCGTCGACCCGGGGTACGCGCTCCTTGTCGATCACGCGGCCGGGAGTGAACGACACCACCTGGTCCGGAAAGGTCAGTTGCTCCGGCAATGGGAACCTGGACGGTGCTACGACAGCGTCCTCGCCGAACTGGAACCCCACCTCGATCCCGTCGACGACATCGGGATCGAAGCTGGCGGGGCAGGTGTAGGTCCCGTCGAGGTTGCTGTCCAGTTCGCCGAAATCACCGTGGCCGAGCGGTTCGAGCCAGGTCGCCGTCTGCGGATCGACGAGCAGTACGTTGCCGTACTCGTCGCGCGGGATGAGGGTGACCATGGCCTTGCCCCGCCTGCCGTACTGGACCTCGACGTGGCTGAACTCGGGGTTCGGGCGGACCAGTACGGTGGTCTGCGCGGCCCCCTCGCGACGGAAGGCCCCGCCGTCGCTGAGGCCCAGCGCGGTCACCGTGAACGCGTAGTTCCCGGGGACGGTGTTCCCGGCGAGGGTGGCCTGGTAGACGCCGGTACCGTCCACGTCGGTCATCGGCACGTCGTTGGTGAACCGACCGCCCGGGTAGGGCAGTTGGGCCAGCCTCGCACCGTACTGCTTCACCAGGACGGGCGTGACGTCCTTGCCGCTCAGCAGCTCGGCGGCACGGTTCAGCGAATCCTGCGGGATCTGCACGGTGGCGAGCCAGTTGGCCAGCGCCGTGGCCGGCGAGTCGATGCCCAGGGTGACCGAGGCGCCGAGGACGGGCCCGCCCGCGGCGGTCAGCCGGGCGGAGACGGTGATCGGCTCGCCGGCGTAGTAGGTGGGCCGGTCCAGTTCGATCGACAGCCGCAGACTCGTCTCGGTCAGTACGTCGTAGACGTAGTCCTCCGGGCCGTTACCGGTGACGGTGAGCGTCCAGGTGCCGTGCCTGCCGCGGAGGAAGTCCCGGTCGACCAGGTACATGTGCGAGCGGTCACCGAGCCTCATCTCCACCCCGGGCGGAGTGAAGTCCGCGGAGACCTCCTCGCCCGCCGGGGTCAGCAACGCGAGGCTGAGCCGTCCCGCCTCGGACGTGTTCCAGCTGATCACGAAGGCCACCTTGCCGTCGTACTGGGTGAGCAGGGCCTCGTGCCGCACCTCGCCCTGGCCGGGATAGGCGCCCCGTGGATCGCGTGGCGCGGCTGTCGGGGTCAGCCCGGCCTTGAGGGCGTCCCGCAGCGCGACCGCCAGCTCGGCTGCTGTCGTACCCTCCTCGTCCACATTGCGCACCTTGCCGCCGCCCAGCGACCCGGTGGCGAGCGTCTTCATCAGGACGTGGTCCACGTCGCTGTGACCGTCGATGCCGTACGCGACGGCGAACAGGTGGACCTTGAGATCGGCGAGGGACGTGCCGGGCGGGGCCGTACCCGGGCTGCCGATGAACTCGATCGGGTTGTGGGTGCCGGAGTTGTGCGCGCCGTCGCTGAGCAGGATCAGCCAGCGCCGGTCCACCGCACGACTGAGCTGGTCCGTGCCGAAGTAGCTGGTGGCCGGGGACAGGACGCGATCGAACCCGTCCCCCATGGGGGTGCCTCCGGCCGGAGTGATCGCGGCCACGGCGTTCTGGGCGGCGCTCATCGCGCCGGGGATGTCGGTCATCGGCACGATGTCGAAGGTGGCCGGATTGAGCTCGTCGGCGGCGGGGAAACGGGCGATGCCGAACCGGCCGCGCTTCTCCCCGAAGTGCGCCAGCATGTCCAGAAACTGGTTCACCGCCGACGTCAGTTCGCCCCATCGCGACCCCGCCTTGTTGGCGGGATCCTGGCCGAGCGCGTCCCACGCCATGCTGCCCGAGTCGTCGAGAAGCAGCACGACCTCCAGCCGCTGTGTCGTCGTGGACAGCGTCACCTGCTGGTTGTGTTCCGGGCTCGTTCCCGCGGTGGTGTCGGCCGGGTCGGCCGTCAGCAGCGCCGAGGCCGATGATGCTCCGAGCGGGGGTGGCGGACTGGCCGGGGAGGTGAAGGTGATCTCCAACTGGGCGCTGCCGGTTGGAGGGATGGACAGCGGCAGCGTCGAGGTGATGGTGAAGCCGCTCGGCAGGGTCGGGCCGGGCGCGGTGAAATTGAGCGGACCGGTGCCCTTGTTGGCCACCGTGAGGCGCTGCGGGACGGTCTCGTTGACGAGCGCGTGATAGGCCAGCAGCCCGCCGCCGACCGAGATCCACGGCTGGGCCGTCTCCGCCTCCGACTCGGCGGCCACGGCGGTGACCTGGATGGCGGCGACGCCGTTGTTCCGGACCCTGAGCTCCCAGGACTCCACGGCGTCGACGTCGATGAACCCCATACGGAGCCGCTGGACGTTGTTCGCGTCGCCCAGCAGCCTCACGTCCCCGACATAGTCGGCCGTCGGGTCGGGTCCGCGCAGCACGCCCGTGGGCAGCGACTTGGCCTCCACGGGAGCGCCGTTGCCCGCCTTCAGGAACAGGGTGGGCGTAGTGCCGCCGCCGTTCGCGGCCACTCGGATGAACATCATCTTGGTGTAGCTGCCGGCCGGTACGGCGGTGCCGGTGAGCTGGTTGATCGAGATCGCCTCGGTGGCGCTCGGTGCCACCGTCCGGGGAGCCGTCTGCGGGTCGGGATACACGTGGAAGGTCATGGCGGACAGCCCCTATTCGGTGACGCTGAACTCGTTGACGCTGGTGATGGACCCGTGGCCGGTGGTCACGGTGATGCGGACCTTGGTCACTCCGCCGACGGGCACGGTGATCGTGGACGGCACGGCGGCGACGATGTCGGTGGCCGACTGGCTGGAGAGAGTCGCGGGCTGGTCCCCGAAGAGCACCTTCGGCGAGAAGTCGAGGTTGCTGCCGGTGATGTGCACGGGGTCCCCCTTCGCGCCGCTGCGCGGGGTGAACTCGGTCCCGGTGAACGCGGGCAGCAGCAGCGCCTGCTCCACCACCGACAGGCGCCGCTCGATGTCCGCGACCGTGAGCCGGGTGCGCCGCTGGTCCTTGATCATGTCTGCCTCGATGGTCGCCTTGCCCTTCTTGCGCTTGAGCAGTGCCAGTGCGCAGCGGGCGTGCCCGGCGGCGGCCGGGGGCACGGTCACGCCCTCCGCCACCCGCACCACCCAGACGGGCTTGAGCCGTACCGATGTCTGCATCCCGACGTCGTGCTCATTACGGAGATCGGTGTCCCCGGTGGCCCCGACGGAGTCCACCTCGACCACCGTGACGTCGAGGTAGACCACGTCGGTACGATCGTCGGCGGGCGTGGTGAGAACTCCCACCTGCTGGCTGCTGTACCTGATCGCCGCGGGCAGGCTCACCTGGATGCCGCCGACCATGCAGCTTCCCGGGAAGTGCCCGCCGTCGGCGGTGATCTGGAAGTCCTGGCTGGTCTGCCCGGCGGGCAGCGCGGAGACCAGGAAACCGGACGCGTCAGCGTGCGTGCCGTCGCCGATGAAGCGGGCGGCGATGCTCCGCACCGTGGCCGTGATCAGATCGTGCAGGAGGTTGAGATCGCGGTCGAGGATCGGCACCCCCTGCTCGATGTGCAGGCCGATATAGCCGTGCTCAGGTGCCGTCGCCGCCGCCAGCATCTGGTCCGGCGGCACCGAGTAGTCGGCCATCGTTCCTCCTCGGTCAGCTGATGATCACGGGTCGGCAGGTCAGCGGGAGCACGTCGCGCAGCACTTCGGCGAGCCGCTCGGACACCTCGGCGACCTGCTCGGCGGGCTCGTCGGCGCCCGGGGTGAGGAACACCCCGACGGTGTTGCGGGCAAAGCGGCCGTCTGGTGTGTAGGTCTGGAAGTCATCGGCGCTCCCCTGCAGCGCCAGCTTGGCGGTCGCCCTTGTGTCGACCGTGGTGGTGCCGGGCTCGCCCTGGTGGGACCGGTGGGCCAGCAGCACCTGGTTCGGCGGAAGGGGCAGTGCCAGCGGCCCGCGATGGTTGTACGGTCCGCCCTCGACCGTGCCGGTGAGGCTCCACGTGGTGCCGGCCAGAGTGGCCCGGTCGACCGACCAGGCACCGTGCCGTGCGGTCGACCAGAACAACTCGATGCCGTTGCCACTCGGCAGCGCCGCGGGCTGCCGGTCGTGGTCGGTCGGGGCGGCCTTGGGCAAGGTCCGGACGGGTGACCAGTCCGCGGCTGCCGGATCGAGGCTCTGCTTGGTGCGGTACGCCACGGTCCACCGCTCTTGCCGGGACGCCCACAGCACCCACAGCCGGGGCGCGACCGGGTGGTGCAGGACGAAGACGTCGTCGTGGACCGGCGGTTCACCCGCGGGTACTGTTCCGCGCCGCCACTCGTTCCCGTCGTTGCGCGCCCACCGCAGCTCACCGCTCTCCAGCCAGAACAGCCACACCCCGCCGGAGCCGTCGGCCACGGCGGCCGGCTGCGTCCGCTCGACCTCGTCGTCGAACAGCGGGGCAGGCGAGGCCAGTTGACCGCCGGTGCGCGTGGTGGACCACAGCCGCCACCGGCCGAGCCGGGGGTCGTACCGCTGCCAGAACAACCACAGTCGGTCTCCCTGCCGGGCGGCGGCCGGGTGTTTGTCGCTGCCGCTTGCGCTGACCACGGGCCGACTGGCCTGCCACCCGTCGGCCGTCCACTGTTTGGTCCAGATCTCCCAGCCGTGGCCGGGGTCGGTGTGGTAGAAGATCTCAGCCGTTCCGTCCGGCAGGACGATCCCGGCCGGCCGCCCGTCATACGCGTGGTCGCTCGACGTGAACACCGGCTCGGACCACTGGCCCGCCCCGTCCCGCAGCCGCGACCACAGGACGAGCCGCTCCGGCTGGTTGGTGCGCGCCACGTTGTGGACGAACTCCCTGTTCCGGCTGGGCCATTGCGTGAGCCGCGCGGTCGTCGCACCCAGCGCGGGCAGGGTGCCGACGCTCTGGTAGAGCCTGGGCGCCGCGCGGATCTCGGTCCGCTGCGCGGCGACCGGCACCGTGTAGTCCGTCCGCCAGCCGATCCAGTCGGCCAGCAGCGGCAGCAACCGGCCGTCCACCCGGCCGGGATCGGTCAGCGCCAGCGAGGCGGTGGCGAGGCTGTACAGCCGGTCCAGCTCGTCACCGGGCAACTCCAGGAAGCGGCGCAGCTGTTCGCGGTCGGTGTCGTAGCGTCGATAGAGCGCCGGGAGCGAGCCGTACAGCCGCTCGGCGAAGCCATACGGCTCGGTGGGCATCGCGCTCAGCAGGTGGTACGGGTCGGGGGCCGTGTCGGCGGGCAGGGTGTTCTTGAACGGGAACAGCGCGTAGTAGTGGACGGTCTCGCCGGGCAGGCCCGTGTCGGCGGCCGTGGTGAGTCCCCTTCCCTCGGCCACGATCACGCCGTCATCGGGTCGTACCGGATGGGTGCCGATGCGCCGTACAACCCGAATGTCCGGGAAGCCTTCCGGGTCGGGGTTGGTCCAGGAGAGGTCGACGCGGTTGGTCCCGGCGCCGGCCGCGAGATGTCCGAGCCGCATGTGTCACCGCCTCCCTCGGTCGATGACACTCAGGGCGATCCCCCCTGGATGCTCGCTGTCGTCGGCCGGTACGGGCAGCTCGAACTGCTCGAACTCCAGCTTTCCGGAGGGCTCGAACACCGGGTCCGCCGGACCGCGGCGGAACTCGGTGATGTTGGCGTACCGGACCCCCGGAGTGTTCTGGATCTCCTCGTAGAACCGGCTCAGATAGACGGTCTGGCCGAAATCTGTCCGGTCGAAGGCCAGCAGTTCCCTGGTTGTCTGCCGGACGCGTTCCTGCACATCGTCCCTCGGGTACCGGGGCTCCACCCCGATCTGGGCGGTGAGCAACACGGGGATGTACAGCACACCTTCGACACCCACGATCTGGCCGAGCATCCGTTTGTCCTCCAGGTAGGAGAGCAGCCCGCTGCGCAGCACATCGCTGACGTGGCCGCCACCCTCGGGGGCGACATGGAGCGTGATGTCGTTCCACACCCCGGCGGTCGCCCGTACCTTGGCGACGCCCTTGAAGCTGAGCGCGAGCGCCTCGTAGTCGGCGGCGGTGACGGCGCGGTGCTGCGAGCGGAACACCGCTGGCGCCTGCCGTACGGCATGGGCGGGGTCCTCGCGGGCGGCCCCGCCGGTGCCCGCGTCCTGGTTGAAGACGGTCGCGCCGAGCTGGGCGAGCGGTGGACAGTCGAGGATCGTGGTGATCTCCCGTGCGCCGACGTTGCCCCCCGGTCCGCCGCCCACCCGGTAGGTCGCGCGCAGCCGGCCGGTGGGGATGCGGCCGAAGACGCCGTCGCCGAAGACGACGGTCGCGTGGTCGTCGGCGTCGACCTCCACGACGAAGTGGGGCTGTCCGCCCTGGCTGAGCGCCAGACTGTCGCGTCGCTCCCAGGCAAGCTGCGGCGGCTCGGCCGTGATCTGGACGTCCGCGATCACTCCGGGCCGAAGGATCACGCCGGTGTGGCCGAGTGGGAAGCGCTGGTCCGCGCGGCCGTCCGAACTGCCCAGCACCTCGCCCTCGATGAGCCGTCCCTCCTCGACCGGGATGCCCTTCTCGCTCACCTTGCGCCCGGTCTTGAGATCGGGCTCGACGGTGGCGAAGTCGATGGTCAGCGGGGCCGGGTCGGTGTACTCGAAACGCACGCTCGGCGCTCCCCGGCGGCTCCTGGTGGAGAACGCGTTGCCACGGGTGACGGTGATGGCGCCGTCGACGTTCCCGGGGACGCTGACGAACAGTTCGACGGCGGCGGGTACGGCGGTGCCCAACTCGTAGCCGATCAGCCGTAGATGCTGGATGACGGCGGCGCGCGTACGGGCCGTACCCAGGAACGACTCGTTGGCCACCCGGTCCTGGTAGTAGCTGAGGATGTCGCCCATGTAGGCGAACAGCTCCAGCAGCACATTGCCGAAGTCCGCCTCGTTGGCGTAGTCGGTCCACTCGCCCAGCCGGTCCGGGATCCTGGCCCGCATGGCGTCCAGCAGGCGTTGGTAGTCCCGCGCGGTGTAGTCGATCTCGTCGCTCATCGGAAACTCACCCGTACCGCGCGCTGGACCCGACCACGGCGGCTCACATAGGCGACCTCGACCGTGATGGTCCCGTCGTCGGCGGCCACGTCGACGCCGGTCACGATCAGTTCGTCGCCCAGCCAGCGGGTCAGTGCCTGGCCGATGGTGAACTCGGTGGCGGCGGCCAGGATGCTGTTGTCCGGGTCGAAGACCAGGTTGAACAGCCCACAGCCGAACTCCGGCTGGTTGACCCGCTCGCCCGGCGCGGTGAACAGCACCTGGACGATGCGCCCGCGCAGGTCGTCGGCGGCGTCGGGATCCGGCGCGATGGTGCCCGCCGCGCTGACGCCGAAGGGAAAGCCGAACCCGGTTGCCACTGCCGCTCCTTACTCTGCGCAGGTCACGAAGGACTGTCCGGCGGCGGTCACCGTGGAGTGGCCGCCGCAGCTGTCGATGGGGTCGCCGTCCAGCAGCACGGGAGTGCCGCCGATCGTCACGAACGCGCTGCCCGCATCGGCGGCGGGGGAGCCGCTGCCGAGCGGCGTGTCGACGATGCTGAGGCTCAACACGTTGGGCCCTGCGGGATCGAAGTCCGTGCCCTTCGGGCCGGAGTGGCCGCCGCCCGGTGCGCTCTCGCCGGGATCGAGCGAGCTCCGACTGCTTGTAAGCGCCACCGGGTGACCGCCGACGCGCACGAAGTCGCTGAGACCGTCCGTCATCGAGCCGGTGTACGTGAAGCTGCCCTTCCCGGTGTACGGCGAGCCGTCCGGCAGCGTCCCGGTGACCTTGTGGGTGTCCGTGCCCTCGACGGGGTCGCGGTGGACGACGATCAGCACGGCGGTCACCCCTTCTCCACGTCGAGGGCGGAGCAGACGATCCTGACCGGTTGGCCTTCCGCCCGGAGGGTGAGTGGGACCTTGGCGGTCAGCGTCATGGCGTCGGCGGTCATCTCGATCGCGTTCCCCGTGGCGTCGGAGATGACGATCCGCTCGCCGCCGTCGGCGTCCTCCAGCTCGATCGTGTGGCCCTTCAACGTCCTGATGATCTTCCGGGTGGGGCGTTGCTGCGGATCACCCGGCAGCTCGGACTCCTCCCCGGGACTGCACCAGAAAGCGCCCGTCCAGATCGGGAACTCCAGGTCGCCCTCCTCGAACTCCACCCAGACCCTGGCCTCGCGCTCGGGGACGAACAGGAAGCCCTGCTGCGCGGCCCCGCCGTACGGGGCGCAGGGGGTCGCCCAGCCGGTGACCACGTCCGGACCCAGGACGCTGGGGACGCTGAGTTTGAGGCGGCCGAGCAGGGCCGGGTCCTCGTTGTCGACGACCGTGCCCCGGTACTTGCCGTAGAAGCGGTGCTCGGCCCGTTCCAGGAGCTTGGCCACCACCCGTTCGAGCGCGCTCATCCGAAGTCCTCCTCGCCGGTCGGCTGCGTGGCGTTGCGCCGGACCCGGAACCGCTGCCGGTAACCGGCCGGAGTGAAGACATGGGTGACGTGGGTGACCTCGTAGACTCCGCTGTGGGTCGCACCGATCCCCTTGATCGGGACGAGGGCGTGCGGGACGAGGACCGCGGGGTAGGCGTTGCCCAGCACCTCGCCCTCGCCCGTCACGAACCACTGGCCCTCGTCGTACAGGCTCTGGCAGAGCGCCGACATCTCCTGCTCGCCCGTGCTGACCGTCTGCCCGACCTGGAGCGTGCCCAGGTCGTCCGGGGGGCGACTGCCCAGGGCTCGCTGCAGTTCGGCGCGGCCCTCGGCGCGGAGGACGTCCCCGGTGAGCCGGTCGGTCTGGGTCATCGTCACGTCGGTCGGCGTGAACGCGTTGACCTCCAGCGTGAACCGTTCGACGTTGGTTCGCGGACCGAACTGCACGGCCATGGGCGGCAGTTGGCCGCCCTCCAGGCGGGGCGGGCCGAAGTACGCGGTGTCGCCGTCGACGTAGCAGCTGAAGCCGTTGCGGAACGCGAGGCGGCGCAGCAGCCGGATGTCGCTCTCCCGCTGGACGACGGTCGACACCCGCTCGTCGTGCACCACGTCGGTGCCGGTCACCTCCGGCGTCAGCCCGTAGGAGCGCAGCACCTCGGTGGCGATGTCGCTGTCGGTCTTGTTGGGCCAGGCCCTGAGCCGGTCGGCCCGGTCCATCAGTACGGTGGCGTCCAGGCCCCAGACCTCCAGCCGGCAGCGGTCGAGGTCGGGGCCGAAATCAGGGCGCAGATGAGTGACATAGCCGATGATCAGCTGCCGGGTTCCGTCCTGCGGA
This sequence comes from Streptomyces sp. NRRL S-646, assembly GCF_000720765.1. Taxonomy (GTDB): domain Bacteria; phylum Actinomycetota; class Actinomycetes; order Streptomycetales; family Streptomycetaceae; genus Streptomyces. The sequence goes on along the minus strand of NZ_JODC01000010.1, from coordinate 250,357 downwards.
CCCCCGATGATGTCCACCCTGCGCCACAGCGCGAAGCGGTCGTCGTCGAGATACGGCCAGGAGCCGTCCGGCTGCATGCGCAGGGCCAGGGTCAGCCGGAACATTCCGGCCAGCTGGTCGTCGAGCTCGACCTCCAGTCCGAGCAGATCGGCGGTCAGTCCGGTCGGCTCGTCCCCGTCGACCTCGATCCGCAGCTGGTCGTGGACCATCACCGGCCTCCCCCCGTAGCAGGAGGAATGACGATCGACGCGCCGATCCGGCCGCGTTCCTGGGGCAGCCCGGTCACAAATCCCGCCGCTTCGATCGCCTTCCGGACCGCGACCGTATCGGCGTTGAGGATGTTGTGGTCCACCACGACACCGCCGTCGGCCGGTTTGACCGCCAGGACTCCGAACTGCCGCGCGAGGGCGGTCAGCAGCTTGGGCTCCGGCCGTTCGACGGGGAAGAAGGTGGTGCGGACCGGTTCGTCGTCGACGAGCGCGAGGGGGGAGAGGATCTCGGGGTTGGCGTCGCAGATGCGCCAATAGGCCTGGGGGTCGCCGTAGTAGGTGTAGGCGAGGTGATCCAGCCGCTCGCCCTCGGCGAGGATGTGCCGGAACTCGCCGTCGGTCACCGGCAGGCGCCGCAGCTCGGAGCCGGGTACGGACTGGTAGCGGGACGGCATGGCGCATCACCCCGGGATGACCACGTTGGCGACGTCGGTGACGTTGGCGAGGTTGAGCGCCGACATCACCTCCGTGGCGGCCTTGGAGTACAGGTACGGCACACTGCGCCCCTCGATGACGGTGAGGCTGACCGCCGCGGTGGCCCGGATCGGGTTGAGATCGGCGCTGAACTCGGTCTCGGTGATGTTCAGCGCGTTGATGTTCACGGGCAGGACGCGTTTGCGGCCGAAGATGAACAGCACCAACGGCGGGTTCGCACTCCGCGTGAAGCTGAAGCCCTTCGGCTTGCCGCCCAGCCCGAGCAGCTTGTCGGCGACCAGCCCGAGCATGCTCTCGCTCTTGGGCTGCACCATCAGCTCCAGGGTGGCCAGTTGCGGGCCTACCCCAAACTGCTTGGCCAGGACCTCACCGTCGCCCAGGCCGTCAGTGGCGTCGAGCCGGATGTCGAAGGCGACGGTCTGTTCCTGCACCGACACGACCTGCTGCTTCTGCAGGTCCAGCAGATTGTCCACGGTCGCGTGGTAGTCGCGCAGCGACGAGCCCGCCCCGTCGGCCCGCGCGCCCGGGAAGGTGACGGACAGCGACCGGTTGCGAGTCAGCTGCAGCGGGTTGAACTGGAAGACCACCAGCAGTGGCGGCAGGCTCAGCCCGAACTCCACGAACGCACCTCGCAGGATCTTCGGCCGCCCCGGGAATCCGTCGGTCATGACGCCCTCCGCTCCGGCCAGAGCCGGCCGATTTTGTCGTATTCCCAGCGGGTACCGCGCACCAGATGCCCCTGGCGGATGACGCCCCCGTCGGCGGCGGCGAGGAACGCGGCGTTGAGTACGATCGTGTGGATGCTGCCGCCGCTCACCGGGAAGTCCCTGGCCAGCACTCCGAGATCGAGGTCTGGGGCGACGGGTGCCTGGACCGGGAAGTGGGCGTGCCAGATCCGCAGTCTGCTGTCGGCCTCGGGGAACGGGAACTCCACGGTGAATCGGATACGGCGGGTGAAGGCCTCGTCGAGGTTTTGCCGCAGGTTGGTCGCGAGGATCACCGGGCCGTCGTGATCCTCCAGCTTCTGCAGCAGATAGCTGGTCTCGATGTTGGCGTAGCGGTCGTGCGCGTCCGACACCTCGGTGCGCTTGCCGAACAGGGCGTCGGCCTCGTCGAAGAACAGGATCGCGTCGGCCGCGGCGGCCTCGGCGAACAGCCGGGCGAGATTCTTCTCGGTCTCACCGATGTACTTGCTGACCACGCCGGACAGATCCACCTTGTACAGGTCGAGACCGAGGTCGCCGGCCAGCACCTCGGCGGCCATCGTCTTGCCGGTCCCGGACGGACCGCTGAACAGGGCGCTGAGCCCTTGTTTCGTGCGCTCGCCGAAGCCCCAGTCCGTGTGGACGCGGTGATGGTGGCGGATCTGGTTCCGAATGTCGGCGAGCAGTTCCAGCCGGTCCGCGGGAAGGACAAGATCGTCCCAGCCGACCCGAGGCGTCACCTTGGCCGCGAGCGGGCCGAGCCGGTGCTGCGACTCGGCCCGGCAGGCCTCCGTCAGGTCCGCCAGGGTCGGCTCGCCGGGATCGCCCGCCATGATCCGCCGCTGCTCGGCCAGTTGTGCGGCCGCCCTGATGCGCGAGGGCGGCAGCCGGAACCGCCCGGCCAGCTCGTCCGCCCACTCCTCGTGGCCGCCCAGTGCCGCGCGCCACGCGGCCGCCCGGTGCGCGGGATCCGGCGCCGGTACGGTCACCCGGTGCACCACTACCCCGGGCAACTCGCCCAGGTCGCCGTCCGTGAGGAACACCAGCCACCCGAAGTCCGCCACGGCCGTACGCAGCAGATGTGCGGGCCCGGCCCCGCTCAGGTGGACCCCGCCCCGCTGCAACAGCCCCTCGCGTACGGCCGCCCGCACCAGGTCGGTCCGTTCCTCGAGGTCCACCTCCAGCAGCGGAACGCCCAGCCGGGCACAGACCTCCCCGGCGAGGCCGGCCGTTCCCTCCGCACCGCGGAGTTCGAAGACCAGGGTCGGCCGTTCATCCCCCGACCAGTGGTGGTCGATCAGCCGCAGCAGCCCGTCGACCAGCCGCGGATCGGTGTCGAGGCCGTCCGGGGAGTGCCGGCGGACCGAGCCGCGCAGCCGGGCGTCGATGCCCGGGGAGCCCAGCAGGAAACGGCGGATCCGCGGGTCGAGCGCCCACGCCCCGCGCTCGTCCTGCCCCAGTACCTCCATCCGGAGCAGCGGCGCCGAGTCGTCGAGCAGGTCCCGGCCGACCCACCGGGCGCGCTCGTCCGGCCAGAGCAGCTGCAACAGCGCCGCCGGGCCGGGCCGTTCGTACCCGTCCCGCAGGTCGGGGGCGAGGCAGGCCACGACGGCGAGCAGTTCCACCGAACCGAGCCCGAACAGCCTGCCCAGCAGCGGCAGCCCGAGCCACACGCCCTCCGCGAGCCCGTGATCCACCCTCGTCTCGATCTTGGCGGAGAGCTCGTCGAACCCGGCCATGTCCCGCTCGCCCAGCAGGTCCAACCGGCGAAGTTCGTCGGCCAGATGCTCGGCATTGTCCCGGTACCCGCCGCTCATGACGTCACCTCGAACAGGAACGTACGGCGAAAGATCCCGGACACGTCTACCCTCACCTCGTACAGCCCCGGCCCCAGATCGCCTGCCGGCTGTGCCGTGAACCGGTCCTCGCCCAGCAGTTGCTCGGACACCACCGGATGACCGCCCACCCAGACCCGGGCACGCCATCCCGCGAGGTGCTTCCCGGTGAACGTCAGCGGGGTCCCGGCCGTTGCGGAGACAGGGCTCATCTCCGTGACCACCGGCGGATCCAGCGGCGCCCGCACATCGGGCACACCGATCCGTCGTACCCGCTGGGGCATCGGCCGCTGCGCCGCCTGAGACACATCGAGCTGAACGGGCGAAACCTGGTACGCCACCGACAGCCGGAACGGCTCGTCCAGGGACGACCACAGCCGCCCCACACCGTCGGGGTCCAGGTTCTCGCCGACGATCTGCAGTTTCTCCTTCGCCCCCAGAAGCCCTGTGTCCAGATACTCCTCGGGGATCTCCGGATGCTCGTGGAAGACCCGCATCGCCTCGCCGAGCAGCTGGTGCGCGGCGGCATTCCCGGTCTGCGGATCATTGGGGGCGTACGCCGTCAGCAGGTACGACAGGGACAGCGACAGCGGAGGCCGGGTGAGGTGCGGCGGAGTTCCCGGCCTGATCTCCCAGTCCTGGTTCCTGAAGAACGGGTGCTCCACCACGCGGAACAGAAACAGATTGAGCCGCCGTGCACCGCCGGTCTCGTCGGGGGACAGCACGGTGACGTCGGGTGGCGGAGTGATCCCCAGTTCATGCGTCAACAGGGTCCGCAGCGAAGAGCTGACCATGCCAAGAGCCGTTGCTTCGCTCATCGCAGGATCCTTCCGCGCTGGCGCCCCAGATACCGCCGTTCCCAGAACGCCACGGGCAGTTCCGCGTCGTCGTCCGCGTCGACGGGGTTCGACGTGCGGCGCCGGGCCTCAGGTCTTACGGGTTCGGGATCCTGAGTGGGTTCCGGGGGCCTGTGTTCCTCCGGCGGGGCCGTCACGAAGACCTCTTCGGCGAAGTCGAGTGCGGCTGGTCCGGGGGGTGGTGCGTGCTCCTCGTCGGGGCTCGCCGTGACCGCGGGGTCCGGCCCTTGCCATGACTTGGGGAGAGGCACCGGCCGGGCCGCGACGTCCCCGGTGGCGTTGCGCGGAGTCTCGCTGCCCGATCCGGTAGGGGCGCGCGGAATGTCTCGGCTTGAGTCCGTCTCGGCGTGCGGCACCTCCCAGCTCGAACTGGCAGCGGTGGGCGTCCTGTCCGGTGCCGATCCGGGGTGCACGCCGTCCGAGCTCGGCATTTGCCGGGACGGGGTGGGGGCAGGTGCCGTTGAGGACATACGGGTGCCGCCGTTGCGATCCCGGGTGTTCGGGCCGCTGTCGTCCAGGATGAGCCAGGACTCGACGTGTGGCGGAGCGCTGTCGGCGGGGTGAGCGGAGGAACGGGCGAGTTCGCCGGTCGGCGCGGCACGCGGCATGCCGGGGGAGGAGGGCCGAGCCTCTTCGCGCTCGGAGTCGAAGGCCGCGAGGCCGGGGCCCGGCGGCTCCGGGCGTGTCGGCCGGTCCGGGGCCGGGGAACGCTGTGGCTCGGTGCTCACTGCTGGTGCCGTACCCGGCTCGCCGGGCGTCAGCTGCGAAGTCCCCTTTCGCGGGCGGAAGTTGGTCTGCGGCACCCGCCCTGAGGCAACGGGGCCGCTTGGGGGCGGGGGCGGGGCCGGCAAGTCGACTGGGGGTGCCGACTGTTGAATGCGGGCGTGGCCGGCGTACGGCGTCTGCCACGCGGTGAGGGGATCCTGCAGCGTGAGGGAGGTGTGGAGGTAGCGGAACAGCGGGGGCGCCAGGGGACCGGCGAAGGTGATGTGGGGGACGTCGTCGTCCGGGAGGCCCAGCAGGGCGCGGACGGTGGCGCGGTGGCGGAAGGTGTCAGGTGCCATCGTTCATCGCCCCGATCGTCTCGGCGATCGCGTCGATGTAGACGCGGCGGCGATCACGCGGCATGTCCAGGACGTCCCGTTCGCTCCAGTGGTAGTGGAACGCGAGGTAGTGGACCTCCTGGTAGAGGAGCCGGGCGTCGGTACGCAGATCACCGAAGAGGAAACGGTGGATGTCGAATGGCGCGATCAACGCGCGGCCGCATTCGGGGCACGTCGTCTCCAGCGTCTGCTCGACCCGCGGAGCCACGTCGTGCATGCGCCGCTCGATCTCGGCGCGGGTGGCGGAGGGGAGAGCCGTGATCTGCTCCGAGGCGGGCGAGTGAACGGTGCCCAGGCGGAGCAGACAGCGGGTCAGCAGCCCGGTCAGCGCGCGTGCCTCGTTCCGGTCGACCTCGTCGGCCAGCGCCTCCTGGTCGGCGCCGGTCGGCAGGCGGAACTCGGCCTCGCCGACGCAAGGGTCGCCGAGCGCGACCGTGTACGTGGCGGCAGGGGAGGCGGAGCGGACGACCGGAACGTCGTCGACGGAGAAGGCGAGCGAGATGCGCCGACCGCACTCGGGCCACGGGCAGATCAGACTGGCGTTGACGGCGTCACCGAAGGTCGCCCGGCGCAGCCGCAGCAGCAGGTAAAGGCGATCGGCCACCAGGAGATCCTCGGCCACCTCCGCCGGAACCGGACTGATGGTGCCCAGACGGCGGACGCAGCGGCTCAGCACGGTGGAGACCAGGGCGGCACCATCCACGCCCGCGAGCAGCTCCTCGTCGTAGCCGGTGAGCGGGGAGAGCTCGAACGTGCGGTGCAGTTGACCGGCCGCGTCCCAGTAGCCGCCCGGCAGCTCGTCCTCCATCGGTCAGGTCTCCTTCGGCTCGGCCACCGAGACGTCGCGGACCCAGCCTTCGTTCTCCAGCTTGATCGAGGTGATCATCACGGCGTTGCCGCCCGCGTCGAGTTGGGGCAGCGCCTGGTATTCCGACACCCAGCAGCGGTAGACGAGGTAGGCCAGCACCTTCTGCCCCGCCGGGTTGTAGACCTCGATGCTGATGTCCTTGCGGAACCCGGCCAGCGACATCGCCGCCTCGCCCTGGAAGTTGTTGACCTTGTTCGCCCACAGCTCGAACGTCGTGTCGTGGGTGACCCCGGCCTCCAGGGTGATCGGGTCGTACTTGGTCTTGCCCGGAATCTGCCGCGGCGCGCTCGGGTCGCCCGCCTCGTACCAGGGCGTGACCTCCGTGGTCCGCTTGAGCGCGCTGCACTTGTTGAGCGCCGCCACGTACTGCCCGTCGATCATGATCTTGAACTTGTACCCCAGGTACGGGTCGAACCGGGTGCTGTTGACGGTGAACCTGGCCATCGGCCGCCCTCCTCGGACTCCTGGGAGCTAGCCGGCGGCCAGCCCGGCCTGCTGGCTGATCCGTACGACGACGAACTCGGCCGGTTTCAGTGGTGCGAAGCCCACCAGCACGTTGACGATCCCGGCGTCGATGTCCGCCTGGGTGGTGCTCTCGCCGTCGCACTTGACGAAGAACGCCTCCGACGGAGTCGCTCCCTGGAACGCCTGCCGCCTGAACAGCGTCATCATGAACGCTCCGATACTCAGCCGTAGTTGGGACCAGAGGGGCTCGTCGTTGGGTTCGAACACCGCCCACTGGATGCCCTGGTAGATGCTGGTCCGCAGCATGATCGCGGTGCGCCGTACCGGGACGTACCGCCAGGCGGGATCGGCGGAGACCGTACGGGCACCGAAGGCGACCACGCCTGCGGTGGGGAAACGTCGGATGACGTTGACGCCGATCAGGTTCAGGGTGCCGTGCTCCACGTCGCTGAGTTCGACGGCCAGACCGACAGTGCCGTTCAGCGACGCTTCGGTTCCCGCGGGAGCCTTCCACACGCCGCGCGAGGCATCGATCCGGGCGTAGAGACCGGCGACGTACCCCGACGGTGGCAGAAGGACCGGGCTGTTGCTCGCGCCGGCCGGGTCGATGGCCTTCACCCATGGGAAGTACAGCGCGCCATAGGAGTTGGCCACGGTCAGGCTCTTGCGGAAGTTCTCGGCCTCCTCCCTGGCGTCGTCGTGGGAGAAGGTCTCACCGATGAAGAACATGTCCTGCAGCGGCCTGTTGGCGCAGTAGGACATGCCCTGGCTGGTGAGGGCCGCTCCGCTCACGCCAGGTACGGCCAGCAGGCTCGCGTCCGTGACCGTGTCGAGTCGGGCGAACGCATCCGTGAACAGGGCGTCCGTGATGGGACTTGTGCCGTCGCCGCCCGGCGCGGCGGCGCCGACGACACCGCCGGTTACGGCGTCGCCGACCTGGATGGCGTCCGCGACGGCCGGCCGCCGTACTCCGATCCCGTCCTGCGACTGGCCGCCTCCGGACGAGCCGAGCTTGAGCAGCATCGTCGCGTCTTTCTGCGCGGCGGGCTGGATCCGTACGGACGAGGTCGCGGAGGTGGTGCCGGACCGCAGGACCAGCCGGGTCGACTCCACGGCACAGGTGAAACCGGAGAAGGCCGCGTCGGGTGTGGACTGGTGTTTCTTTGTCAGTGCCCGTACGGCAGTCTGGATCGCCGCCGCCACCTGGTCCGCGGTCGCGGTCGCGGCGCCGGCCGCGGCGGGCAGCTGGATGGTCTGGAAGCCGTCGTCGTCCAGGCTGATCCGGATGTTGAGTTTGTCGTTCAGAGGCAGTGACGGGGGGCCGCCCGCCGTCTGACGGCCGCGGGCGAGCGCGACGTCGGCCGCGTCCAGGGCAGCGTCAAGCAGGGCCGAACCATCGGCGAGCACGGTCGCGGCGAAGCGGGGCGAGGCCGGGTCGACGCTCAGATTGTCGAAGTCCTCCAGCAACGGGAGAGTGTCGAGCGCCTCCGGGACCGTGCCGGGGTCGCGCTGGCGCCGGATCCGCAGCCGGAACTCCCGGCCCGGTTCCAGCGTTCCGTCCTGGATCTGCAGCAGCAGCGAGTTGCCCCACACGCCTTTGCTCCGTGCCGTGAACGTCACTCCGGCCGTCGGGGTGTCGGCCCGGTTGACGACCGTCACCGATGCCAGGGCCGCGTCGGCCCTGGCGACCCGGACGACGTAGCATTGCCGGCCGCCGTTGTTGAAGTACTGGAACACGCTGTGCGCCAGGTACCCCTCGCCGATGAACGACCCGTAGTTACGCTGGAACTGGGTCCAGCTGGTGACCAGGGTTGCCTCGTCCGGGCCACGCTCCGCGAGCCCGACGAAGGCGGCGGTGGAGGTGGAGGCGACGTCCAAAGGGCGCACCCCGCCCGCCGTCTCCGCCACGTACACGCCCGGATAGCTCGGCGTCACCATGGTGGTCACCCACTCCCCGTCGTCTTCGGCGACCTTGTGCGCCTTGTCGGCTTCCCTACGATCTCGTCGGCTTCCCGTTCGGTTGCGTCGGCTTCCGACACGGTCTCGACCTTGATCAGGCCGCGCTCGCGCAGCTTGGTCACCTTCGCACTGCCGGTCACTTCGACCTCGGGCAGGTCCGCCGACTCCTCGCCCGGCGACAGCCGCACGGTCTCCCCGCTGACCAGGGGCACTGTGACGGGTCCCGACACCAGCAGGCTGCTGATCCTGACGGCCATGCCGACCCTCCCGACGCTGGGGAAACCATCCGCACGTCATCGTCGGCCGGTGCCGTCACCGCCGCGTCACTGGCGCGTCGCGGACCAGCTCGGCCAGATCCGGCGCGAGCCGTACCCCCAGTTCACGGTCCAGTAGTTCGGCGTACAGGTGCAGGCAGCGACGTGTCTCCACCCAGTTGCCCGCGGCCAGATGTGCCTCGGCCAGGACCCGCTGTGCGCTCTCCCGCAGGGGCTCAGCGCCGACCGCTACGATCGCGGCTTCGATGGCCTCGGCGTGCAGTCCGAGGGTGGACAGCTGACGGCTCTGCGCCTCCAGGGCATGCAGCAGCCGCTGTCGCAGGCGTTCCCGCTCGATCAGCGCCCAGTCGTCGTACCAGCCCGGCAGCAGCTCCAGCGCGGCCAGGTTGTCGGGTACGGTCCGCAGCTCGGGCAGCGTGGCGCTGCCGTCGATGACGCGACTCGCCCAGGCGCTGACGGTGTGAGTGTCGACGACGACCTCGTGGCGCATGAGGAAGCCGTTCCTGTCACTGTCGAGCAGCGGGACGTCCATCCGGTTGAGCCGCCAGAGCGCCGACCGCAGATTGCCGCCGGCCCGGGCCTCGTCCTTGACCGGCCAGAGCGTCCCGGCCACATGGGTACGTCCCACCCGGCACCGTCTCAGCGCCACGAAGACCACCAGCCGCTGGCAGCTGCGCGGCACTTCCAGGGTCCGGAGCCCAAGGGTCACACAGGGCTCACCGAAGAGGTGCAGTACGGGCGGGGGTTCATCACCCCCGATCGGGACGAGATTCGCTGGAAAGACCATCGGGTTCGCCGGGCCCGCTGGGAAAACGACCATCCTGCCCTCCCTCTAAAGGGGGCAATTCGCGTGAGCGGAGGGTTGGTTCCGGCAACAGAGGGTAGTTCCGGCGCGTCACCGATCCGTCACCAGCCCTCTCAGTCGGGATTTATCAGCGAGGTGGGGTGTCGGCAATGAATGTCTGCAGGAATTCACGCACAAGAGTGACAGCGGCCTCGGTATCAGTGGTGGTGGCCTTGGCGGTCAGGGCCTGCCCAAGGTCAGGCTTCACCCGCACCGTGATCAGCGGACCGTAGGGCTGGGCCTCCACCCGCACCACACACACTCCGACTCTCTTCTGTTCGGGAGGCATGCACGCAGTTTTCTCCCCCATCTGTCACCACGGCGTTACGACAGGCACTTCGCCGGGAGGCATGGGTCAAGTGAGGCGCCCGAGGCTATGCGTCTTTGTGATTCTAGACGGATATGCAATTCATGGCTCTCGGACCACAGCACCAACGGCGACTGCTCGGACGAGCCAGACGCGCTCGCCCCCATTGATCGCCTTCAGCAGGAGTCCAACGGTTACAGCGATCGCAAGGCAGCCGCAGACGGCAGCCCCGCCTTGCGAGCAGCTTGCAGCAGAGGATCAGATTCCTCCACAGCCTCCTGTGCGAAAGTGTCCCGCCGTACGGCGACTGCCCCCTCATCCGTGATGACCGGCTCATCGCTACACCGTTTCCGGCTGTTACCAGGGCTTCGGTGAAGGTGGCGCCGCGGACGTCGTGCAGGGCCTCAACCGTTCAGTGGTCGCGGACGAGTTGGGCGAGCCGGGCCCCCGAGCTGCGCGGCCTAGCCGTGGACGGTGGGTTTGCACCGTATCCGTCGAGCACTAGTGACCTGAGTCGCTGATGCGTCGTTTGATATGCATGGGGCGTCCGGGGCCGCAATTGGCCGAGTTGGTGTTGTCGGAGCATGAGCGTGAGGTGCTCGGTGGGTGGGTCCGGCTCAATCCACGCCGCAGGCACTGGCGTTGAGGGCAAGGATCGTGCTGGCGTGTGCCGAAATCGAGCCGGACGGGCTGCCGCGGTCGGCCAGTTCGGTGGCCCGGCAGGTCGGGGTGACCACCGAGACGGTCTCCAAGTGGCGGGCCCGGTTCGTCACCCACCGGCTGGACGGACTCGGGGACGCGCCCCCGGCCCGGCCGGGGGCGCACGGTCACCGACGAGCACGTCGCTGAACTGCTGCGGCTCACCCTCGAGACGAAGCCGAAGAACGCCACCCACTGGTCAACCGGATCGATGGTCCGCAGGGCCGGGATGTCGCAGTCGACGGTGTCGAGGATCTGGCGGGCGTTCGGCCTCAAGCCACACCGCACTGAGTCGTCCAAGCTGTCCACCGATCCGTTCTTCGTGGACGGGGTGCACGACGTGGTGGGTCTGTACCTCGATCCGCCGGAGCGGGCGCTAGTGCTGTGTGTGGATGAGAAGTCGCAGATCCAGGCGCTGGACCGGTCGCAGCCGGTGCTGCCGATGATGCCCGGGGTGCCCGAGCGCCGCAGCCACGACTACCTGCGCGCGGGCGCCACCACCCTGTTCGCCGCGTTGGATGCGGCGAGCGGGAAGGTGATCGGCTCGCTCCACCGCCGCCACCGCACCGCGGAGTTCAACAAGTTCCTCGCCAAGCTCGACCGGGAGGTCCCGGCCAGCCTGGACGTGCACCTGATCGTGGACAACTACGGCACCCACAAGACCGAGCCAGTCCGGCGGTGGCTGCTGTCTCATCCCCGCTTCCACCTGCACTTCACCCCGACCGGCTCGTCCTGGCTGAACCTGGTCGAGCGGTGGTTCGCCGAATTGACCTGCAAGAAGCTCCAGCGCAGCGTCCACCGCTCCGTCCCCGCCCTCGAACGCGACATCCGCGCGTGGATCAAGGACTGGAACACCAACCCCCGCCCGTACGTATGGCACAAGACCGCCAACCAGATCCTCGACAGCCTCGCCGGTTACTGCCGACGCATCAACGACTCAGGTCACTAGAAGATCACTGAAAATGTTGCGGGTTCTGGCTCCGGATCATGCGGTCCGGGGCCAGTCTCGTGGGTATGCAGGGCGAGTGGACCGGGGAGCCGGTCGGGCCTGATGTATGGGAGACCTGCCGAGAGTTGATCCCGCCGGGCAGTGTCTTCGCGTTCCTGGCCGAGCACCGTGAGGTGCTCTTCCCGCCGGAGATGTTCGCGGACATGTATCCGTCGGCCAACGGGCGCCCGTCAATGCCACCGCAGGTGCTGGCCGCGGCGGTGATACTGCAGAGCCTGTACCGGCGCTCGGACTTCGAGGCGGTGCTGGAACTGCGCTGCGAACTGCGGTGGAAAGCGGCCTGCGGGCCGGGGCTGCTCGACACCGCCTTCGACCCGTCGTTGCTGACCTACTTCCGGCGTCGGCTTCAGCACTCGCGAGACCCGAACCGGCTGTTCGCGAAGGTCAAGGAGGCCATCATGGCGACCGGTGCGCTCAAGGGAAGGCAGCGCCGGGCGCTGGACTCCACCGTCTTCGACGACGCGGTGGCCACCCAGGACACCATCACTCAGCTCATCGCCGCTACCCGTGCGGTGCTCCACGAAGTCCCCGGGGCCGACCGGGTCGTCGCCGCGTACTGCACTGCGCACGACTACACCGACCCAGGCAAACCCACGATTGCCTGGAACGACGAGGCTGCCCGCGCGGCTTTGGTGGACGCGCTGGTCACCGACGCGCTCAACGTGCTGGGGCACTCACCCGACCAGCAGCTCGGCGAGGCCGGCGCGAACGCGGTCGGCATCCTGGCCCTGGTGGCCGGGCAGGACATGGAACCCGCCGAGGGTTCCGACGGCGGCACCGGCCGGTGGCGGATCGCCCGCCGCACCGCCCGCGACCGGATCGTGTCCACCGTCGATCCCGCCTCCCGGCACATCCACAAGAACCGCACCCATCACCAGGACGGCTTCAAGGGGCATGCGTCCTTCGAGCCGGAAACGGGCCTGTTCACCGCGGTCGCCCTCATCGGTGGCGGCGGCGCGGACCACCATGAGGCCGCCGTGGCAGCCCAGTTGCTGGCCGAGGAGAGCGGCACTCTGACGGTGCTGGGCGATTCCGCCTACGGAACCGGCGATCTGCGTGCTCACCTGGACGAACGGGGCCACCGGGCGGTCATCAAACCGGCTGCGAAACGGCAGGCCGTCCCCGGCGGTTTCACCGTCGACGACTTCGTCATCGACGCGGCCGCGGGCAAGGCCGTCTGCCCGGCCGGACAGACGGCCAACCTCGGCCGCCCACACACTGACGGCGCCCGCACCGCCCAGTTCAAGAGCGTCTGCGGCCCCTGTCCGCTGCGGGAACGCTGCACCACGTGTAAGACCGGACGGCTGATCAACATCCATCCCCGGCACGCGGAGCTGGCCGCCGCCCGCCGCCAGGCCGCCACCGATGCCGCCTGGCAGGCCGAGTACAAGCGTTGGCGGCCCCCGGTCGAGCGGGCGATCGCCTGGCTGGTCGCGGGCGGCAACCGCAGAGTGCCCTACCGGGGAGTGATCAAGAACGACACCTGGCTCCATCACCGGGCCGCCGCCCTCAACCTCCGCCGACTGATCAACCTCGGACTCACCCGCACCGCGGACACCTGGACGATCAAGGTGGCGAATCCCTGACTCGGGGGCGCACCCCGCCCTCAAATCCCAGCTGACCTGGCAAGATTTTCAGTGATCTTCTAGACGAATAGTTCCGATATGGCTCAGTGGTCGTAGGCGATCAGTGACCTGGTGATGGGGGCGCCGATGGTGCGGTTGTGCCAGATCGCGCAGTCATCGCCAGGATCCGCTGGGCCACCCGGACGCCGACACCTTCGATGGTGCGGCCTCCGTGCTGTTCGAGGTCGAGCTGGCCCTTGAGGGTGTCGTTGACCAACTCGATCAGCTGCCGCACGGTCTTGAGCAGGGCTGCTGGTCGGCCCTGCGACCTTCTGCGCGTGGCCCCGCCGGGGACTCGCACCTGCGGCCAACCGCGCCACCCCCATGCCCGGCGCCCCGCACACGGCCACCACGGGCGGCGGCAGCCCCGCTGGCACTGCCCCCGGCCCCCGCCATGCGAGCCCCGAAACCCTCGCCCCACACGGGCACGACGCCACCTCGCCGCACATACCGGCTTGCTGACTCTTCGTTCAGCCCACCCCAGCCAGAATCCAGCCGCCGTACAGAGAACGACGGATGACGACAAATGACAATCCGTCAGTTCATCCAGCCAACATCCAGCCGCGGGTACGCCAACGGGGCCGACCTGGAATCGGATCGACCCCGCCTGATCTGCATATTTGTCTAGTTCGCCAGGTCCATGCTAATGCGTGGCCTATACATTGAAGCGGAACTCCACCACGTTCAGAACAACACTCCTCGGCACACCTGTCGGCATGAACGGCACGGACTACCGCCCAGCCGGATGCTCTCGAATCACCGAGTCACCGCCCCCGACCAGCGGATCTACTCATTCCGGTGCTCCATACCCCCGCCGGGTGCGGCCGCTCAGAAGTCGAACCTGCAGCCTAGGACCCCCGGGACGCCCCTAAAAAATCCCGGTCGCCGAACCTCCGCCCCACGAGCCCACGCCGCCGCCTTCAACAGGCGACGATGCACAAGCACGTCTATTCTTCGTCGGGGATCAAGCGCATCGAGATCGAGTTGATGCAATACCGCTGGTCGGTAGGCGTCTGATAACCCTCACCCTCAAAGACGTGCCCAAGGTGAGAGCCGCACTTGGCGCACCGCACCTCGGTCCGCACCATCCCGTGTGAATGGTCGGACACCAGTTCCACCGCATCCGAGTCGCGTGCATCGTAGAAGCTCGGCCAGCCGCAGTGCGACTCGAACTTCGTGGTGGAGGTGAACAGTTCGGCGCCGCAGGCGCGGCACGAGTACACGCCCGCGGTCTTGGTGTCGGTGTACTCACCCGTGAAGGCGGGCTCGGTCGCGGCCTGGCGCAACACGGCGTACTCGGCCGGGGTCAGCTCCGCACGCCACTGCTCGTCCGGCTTTTCGACGTCGTACGACATGAAGCTCAGCCCCTTACTTCGCGAGATGGTCCAGGATGCGCGGTCCGAGGTCGGTGACATCGCCCGCGCCCATGGTGAGAACGAGATCACCCGCCTTCGCCATTCCCGCCACGACCTCGGGCACCTCCGCCTTGTCGTGGACGGGCGTCACGTCCGCGCCCGCGGCCCGCGCCGCCTCGATGATCAGCTCGCTCGTCACCCCGGGGATCGGGTCCTCGCGGGCGGGATAGATGTCGAGGACCACCGACGCGTCCGCCAGGGCCAGCGACTGCCCCATCTCCTTGCCGAGCTCCTGCGTCCGGGAGAACAGGTGCGGCTGGAAGACGACCAGGATCCGCGCCTCGCCGGCCGCGGCGCGCATGGCCTCCAGGTCGGCCGTCATCTCCGTCGGGTGGTGGGCGTAGGAGTCGATGACCTGGACTCCGGCCGCCTCGCCCTTCAGCTGCAGTCGGCGCTTCACACCGGTGTACGCGGCCAGGGCCGGGGCCAGCTCGGCGGCGGGGACGCCCAGCGCGACGCCCGCCGCGAGCGCGGCCACGGCGTTGTGCGCGTAGTGCCGGCCGGGCACGGAGACGGCGAAGGTGAGCTCCTGTCCGTCCAGCAGGACCGTGACCTCGCTCTTCAGCCCCTGCGGGACCACGGACAGGACACGTACGTCGGCGTCCTCGGCGTCTCCGTACGTCACCGTCCTCACCGAACCGGCCAGCCGACGGGTCAGCTCCCGCGCACCCTCGTGATCGGCGTTGATCACCAGCGTTCCGCCCGGCACGATCCGTCCGGCGAACGTCTCGAAGGACTCGTAGATCTCGTCCATGGACGCGTAGTTGGCGTGGTGGTCGAGCTCGACGTTGAGGACGATCGCGACCTCGGGCGCGTACTTGTGGAAGCTGCGGTCCGATTCGTCGGCCTCGGCGACGAAGATCTCGCCCTCGCCGTGCAGGGCGTTGGAGCCGGGCGCGTCCAGGTCGCCGCCGATCGCGTACGAGGGCTTCAGCCCCAGCTCGCTCAGCGAGACGGCCAGCATCGACGTCGTGGTCGTCTTCCCGTGCGTACCGGCGACCGCGATCGGCCGCAGGCCGTCCATCAGCGCGGCGAGGGCGTCGGACCGGTGCACCACCGGAATCCCGAGCTCGGCCGCGCGGGCCAGCTCCGGGTTGTCCTTGCGGATCGCCGACGACACGACCACACAGCTGGCGTCGTCGGCAAGATGCTCCGCCGCATGCCCGACATGCACGGTCGCACCCAGCTCCCGCAGCGCCGCCGCGGTCTCCGACTCCTTGGCATCACTCCCGGCCACCTTGGCCCCACGCTGCGCAAGAATCTTCGCAATCCCCGACATTCCGGCGCCGCCGATCCCGATGAAGTGCGGTCGGTCCATGGCGGGGGGAAGGCCGGGTGCCATGTGTTGTCTCCCTGTGCGTGCGGTACGGCGAACTTTCAGCGGCCAGCCTATTCGGTACGAGGTCCCACGCAGACCATCAGGCGCCGGGCCCTGCACTCCCCCAGGAGCGCCGGGTTGTATCAATTTGCGGCTCCGCCGCGTGGGCGCGACCAGCCACAACGAACCCGCACCCGCAAACGCACCGCACCCCCCACGGCGACTAGGCCTTACTGTGCGAGAACAGCTTCAGCACCGGCACCCCCACCTTGTGCCGCGCCCGAGACGCCCAGTCCCGATGAAAGAACTCCTCCACGTAGTGGGGATCGGTCAGCACGATCACCTCATCGGCGTCGACCTCGTCCACGAGGGCCTTGAGCGCATCCAACGGATGATCCTCGATCAGCCGCCCCTCGGCCCCACTGCCCGCAACCTGCAACGCCTGCAGCGACACCTCCAACGCCCGCTCCCCGAAGGGCCTCGCGGCCTCTCCCTCGGGGACGTCCCGCTCGCGCGCGACCTCGTCCAGCTCGCCGAGCGCGACGTCGTCGATGGCCCGCAGCAGGCGGTCCGCCTGGTCGCCGCGGGGCTGGAGCAGCACATGGAAGGAGACCTCCTCGTCCCCGTGCAAGCTGGTGACGAACTCCACGTCTGCGGACGTCAGGGCCTTCTCGATCATCAATACGCTTGTGAACACCGGGCGCCCCTTCTGCGGAAACCATCCTGCCCCGTGATGTCACGGGGACTGCGAGATTCAGTGTGCCCGCCCCGAGCAAAGCGGAACGGTAGGTTCCGCCGTTTTCGGGACCGGCGGTACCGCTGAACGATTGTCAGGGCCGCTGGTAGCGGGTGAAGAGAAAACCCTCCTCCTCCAGCAGCGAGGCGAGGACGAAGCGTTGCGGAACCGCGACCGACGGCCCGCCCGCGATGCGCTGTGCGTCGCCGGCGGTGAGCATCGGGGAGACGGCGAGGCAGAGCTCGTCGAGCACTCCGGCGGCCACCAGCTGGCCGAGCAGCCGGGGGCCGCCCTCGGTCAGCAGCCGGGTGTACCCGAGATCGCCCAGGGCCCGTACGGCGCGGGCGGGCTCCACGCCGACGCCGTCACCGGCGATCACCACCCGGGCGCCGGCCTTCTCGGCGGCGGCGACCCGGTCCGGGGCCGCCGCGGCGCCCGTGAGGACCAGGGTCGGCACCACCGGCGAGGTGAACAGCGGAAGGGAGAAGTCCAGGTCCAGGCTGGCGCTGACCACCGCGATCGCCGGCGCCGGCGGCTGCCCGGCCGCCTGCCGCAGCTCCGCGAACTCCGCACGCGCGCGTGCGGGCCGGTACCCCTCCTGACGTACCGTTTCCGCACCGACGACCACGACGTCCGCGAGCCCGCGCAGGGTGCCGAAGATCCGCATGTCGGCCGCGCTGGAGATCGGCTGCGACCGCCCGTCGTGCTGGGCGGCTCCGTCGAGTGTGGACACCATGTTCGCGCGCAGCCACGGGACGGGCCGTCCGCCGGCGGTGGGCTCGGGGTAGGCATAGGCGGCGGCGAGCTCGGCGAGGCTCCACTCGCGGTCGGCCGGGACTTCGGGAACACCGGCCCCAGCTGTCACACCCTCCTCGCCGGGAGTTGCAGAGGCTTTCGGCACTGTCTCGTCGGTCACAGGGAACAGGCGTCGCATGTCGTGCAGTGTGGCACGGCCCTTAGCATGGGGAACCGTGTCGTCCTCCCCTTCCGCCCCCGGCCTCAGCCCGATAGCCGACGCGGCCCCGCTGTCCCTGTGCGCCCGTGCACCGCACGTCCCCGCGGACCGCCTGGTCGCCGAGATGGTGCCGCCGCCGCGCTTCGACTCGGTCCGCTTCAGCACCTACATTCCGGACCCGAACCAGCCCAGCCAGACCGAGGCCGTCCGGGTCCTCGAGGGCTTCGCGGGCGGCCTCGGCGGAGCGCACGCCGTCGGCGGCGGAAAGCGCGGCTTCTTCGGATTCGGGAAGCCCAAGGCGCCGAAGATCCCGGCCGGCCCCCGCGGCGTCTACCTCGACGGCGGTTACGGCGTCGGCAAGACCCACCTCCTCGCCTCCCTCTGGCACGCCACCCCGGCGGAGCCCGCGCTCAAGGCGTTCGGCACGTTCGTCGAGCTCACCAATCTGGTCGGCGCCCTCGGCTTCCAGCAGACCGTGCAGACCCTGGGCGGCCACCGCCTGCTGTGCATCGACGAGTTCGAGCTCGACGACCCCGGCGACACGGTCCTCGTATCGACCCTGCTCGGCAGGCTCGTCGACGCCGGAGTGGCCCTCGCCGCCACCTCCAACACCCTCCCCGGCAAGCTCGGCGAGGGCCGTTTCGCGGCGGCCGACTTCCTGCGCGAGATCCAGGGCCTGTCCGCCCACTTCCGCGCTCTGCGCATCGACGGTGAGGACTACCGCCACCGCGGCCTGCCCGAGGCGCCGGCGCCCTTCTCGGACGAGCAGGTGACGAAGGCGGCGTACGCCACCCCGGGGGCCTCGCTCGACGACTTCCCGCGCCTCCTGGACCACCTCGCCAAGGTCCACCCCAGCAGGTACGGCGCGCTGACCGACGGCCTGAAGGCGGTCTGCCTCACCGACGTCCGCCCCGTCCCCGACCAGTCGACCGCTCTGCGGCTCGTGGTGCTCGCGGACCGGCTCTACGACCGCGAGGTGCCGGTGCTGGCCTCCGGGCTGCCCTTCGACCGGCTGTTCAGCGAGGAGATGCTGAACGGCGGCTACCGCAAGAAGTACTTCCGGGCGATCTCCCGGCTCACCGCGCTGGCGCGGGATGGCAAGGGACTCGCCGAGAGCGACTAGTTCACGCCACCCCACCAGCGCATTTCAGGCTCTCTTCAGCTGGAAACGTTAAGTTAACCCTGCAAACAACTTTGCAGGGTTAACGTGTTTCTTGACCGGTGATTGACCATTCCTTGGTCGATGCAAGAGGCGTGAGTGGCAGGAAGGGGGGCGCATGTTCCGAGGTACGACGACCCGTACGGTCCTGGCTCTGCTCGCCGCCGCCCTGCTCGCCTTCACCTTCTTCGCGCCCACCACGTCCTTCGCAGCCGCGCACACGGTCCGTCATGCCGTAGCCAAGGATCTGCCCGGAACCAAGCTCTCGGGCAAGGCACTGCGTGACGAGGCCGCGACGTTCCGCGACTGCGGAGTCTCCGGGGCCCCGACCGGCCCCCTGCGCCCTCGAGAGCGTCATGTGAACCCCGGATGCACGCCGGAGGAGCCCGAGCGCCCACTGCCGGCGCAGGACCCGGCCTCCGTCCACATGCCGGTCGCGAACCGCGCCCATCACCTGTCGAGACCCTCGACATCCCACTCTCCGGCGGCACTTCAGGTCTTCCGCTGCTGAGGGAGAAGCAGAACAGCGCAGTTCCCCACACCTGTCCTGCCCACACCGACGCGCCGTCGCGGCGCGCCAGGAGGAGTCACCACATCATGCAGCCCCTCATCGACAACGCCCGTACGTTCGGACAACGCCCTGAGGAGTTCGCCAAACTCGCCGAAGGCCAGTCCCCGCAGGTGCTGTTCATCACCTGCTCCGACTCCAGGGTCGTCCCGGCCCTGATCACCGGCGCCCGCCCGGGCGAGCTCTTCGAGCTGCGCACCGCGGGCAACATCGTCCCGCCGTTCGCCTCCGAGCACCCCACCAGCGAGGCGGCCACCATCGAGTACGCGGTGGAGGTGCTCGGGGTCGACGACATCGTCGTCTGCGGTCACTCGCACTGCGGCGCCGTCGGCGCCCTCGTACGCGGCGACGACCTGACCGCCGTCCCCGCCGTGCGCGACTGGCTCGCGCACGCCACCCCGCGCCCGGCAGGCGCGGTCGAGGACCCGGCCGTCACCGAGGGCGTGCAGAGCCACGTCCTGACGCAGCTTCTGCGGCTGCGCTCCTACCCGTTCATCGAGAAGAAACTGAAGGACCGTCAACTGACCCTGCACGCCTGGTACTACGAGGTCCACACCGGCGCCGTCCTGGCGCACGACACCGCCTCCGACGTCTTCAAGGCCCTGTGAGCGCCATGATGACCGCGATATCGAGGAACCCTCATCTGCGGCAGGACTTCGCCGCCTCCCTGGTCGTCTTCCTGGTCGCGCTCCCGCTGTGCGTGGGCGTGGCCGTCGCCTCCGGTGTCCCGGCCGAACTCGGCCTGGTCACCGGGATCGTGGGCGGCATCGTCACGGGCCTGATGCGCGGCAGCAGCCTCCAGGTCTCCGGGCCCGCGGCGGGTCTGACCGTGCTGGTCTTCGAGGCCGTGCAGGAGTTCGGGCTGCCGGCCCTCGGCGTGATCGTCCTCGCCACCGGCGTCCTCCAGATCCTCATGGGCGCCCTGAAGCTGGGGCGCTACTTCCGGGCCATCTCGGTCTCGGTCGTCGAGGGCATGCTGGCCGGCATCGGACTCGTGCTGATCGCCGGGCAGCTCTACTCGATGGCGGACGCCAAGGCGCCCGCCTCCGGCCTGGCGAAGATAGCCGAGCTCCCCGGCGCGCTCTTCGACGCCGTCGGGAAGACGGACGCCCTCGCCTCGCTCCTGCTCGGCGCCGGCACCATCGCCGTACTCGTGCTGTGGAAGCGGATGCCGAAGCAGGTGCGCACGGTCCCCGGTCCGCTCGCCGCGGTCGGACTCGCGACCGTCGTCGCCCTGGTGTTCTCGCTGCCGGTCGCCACCGTGGAGGTACAGGGTCTGCTGGGCTCCATCCAGCCGCCCCCGCTGAGCGCCTTCGGCGACCTCGCGAGCATCGGTCTGCTCGGCACGATCGTCGCCTTCACCCTGATCGCGTCCGCCGAGTCGCTGTTCAGCGCGGCGGCCGTGGACCGGCTGCACGACGGGCCGCGTACCGAGTACGACAGGGAACTGGTCGCGCAGGGCGCGGGCAACGCGCTGTGCGGTGTGCTCGGCGCGCTGCCGATGACCGCGGTGATCGTGCGCAGCGCGGCGAACGTCCAGGCGGGCGCGCGGACGAAGGCGTCCCGCGTCATGCACGGCGTGTGGCTGCTGCTGTTCGCCGCGCTGCTGCCGAACGTCCTCGGCTACATCCCGATCCCGGCCCTCGCGGGCATCCTGGTGTACTCCGGTGCCAAGCTGATCCCCGTGCGCGAGATCGTGTCGCTGTGGCGTGAGCACCGCGGCGAGTCGCTGATCCTGGTCGTCACGGCCGTGTCGATCGTCGCGGTCAGCATGTTCGAGGGCGTGCTCATCGGCCTGGCACTCGCGGTCGTCAAGACCGCCTGGGAGGCCTCGCACATCAAGCTGGAGGTCGTCGACAAGGGCGCAGGGCCCGTACAGGCGTACCTCTCGGGCAATGCGACCTTCCTGCGGCTGCCGAAGATCCTCGACAGCCTGGAGGCGCTGCCCCAGGACCGCCCGGTGGAACTGGACCTGTCCGGGCTGCACCACCTCGACCACGCCTGCCGTACGGCCCTGGAGAACTGGGCCGAGCGGCACAGCGCGGTCGGCACGGAACCCGTGCGGGTCACGGCGCAGTAGCCGTATGACAATGCCCGGTCCGAAACTCGCCCAGAGTCTCGGACCGGGCATATCGTTACATGAGCGCACATAGCGGCGCGCGCGGATGCGAAGGGCCTCTCGACGAGGAGGTCGTGATGGTCGAAGAGCTGCTGGGAGCGGCCGTGGCCGTCGGTGCCGCGGGCCTTGTGTATGTCTCGGCCGCGGCACGGGTCGTCAAGCAGTACGAGCGCGGGGTGGTCCTCCGGCTCGGACGACTGCGTGGCGGGGTGCGACCACCGGGGTTCACGCTGATCATCCCCGGTGTGGACCGGCTGCGTAAGGTCAACATGCAGATCGTGACGATGCCGGTGCCCGCGCAGGAGGGCATCACCTGCGACAACGTGACCGTACGGGTCGACGCGGTCGTGTACTTCAAGGTCGTGGACGCAGCAGCCGCGCTCATCAACGTCGAGGACTACCGTTTCGCCGTCTCGCAGATGGCGCAGACGTCGTTGCGTTCGATCATCGGCAAGAGCGACCTGGACGATCTGCTGTCCAACCGGGAGAAGCTCAACCAGGGCCTGGAGCTGATGATCGACAGCCCTGCCGTCGGCTGGGGCGTGCAGATCGACCGCGTGGAGATCAAGGACGTGTCGCTGCCGGAATCGATGAAGCGGTCGATGGCCCGGCAGGCGGAGGCCGACCGGGAGCGGCGGGCCCGGGTCATCAACGCGGACGCGGAGCTGCAGGCCTCCAAGAAGCTGGCGCAGGCGGCCGGTGTGATGTCCGAGCAGCCCGCCGCGCTCCAGCTGCGGCTGCTCCAGACCGTGGTGGCGGTGGCCGCCGAGAAGAACTCGACGCTGGTGCTCCCCTTCCCGGTGGAGCTGCTGCGCTTCCTGGAGAGGGCGGCTCCGCAGACACCGCAGGAGACGCCACAGCAGGCGCCGCCCCGGAAGACCATCGAGCAGTGACGCGTGCTACCCGCGCGAGGCCCCGAGTGGGGCGAGTTCGCCGGTGTCACCTTCTCCCCCGACGGGCGCACGATGTATGTCAACTGCTGCACAACCGGCACGACGTTCGCTGTGACGGGGCCCTGGCGCAGGTAGCGGGGGCGCAGGGGCGCGACTAGCGTTTCGTACATGCACCGCAGGCTCGTGATCTTCGCCGCCGCGGCGGCAGTGGGGCTCTCCTCGGGGTGCGGGGACGGCGGCGGTACGTCGGTCCCCGCGCCCAGCGCCGCGCGGCGGATCACCGTGACGAGCGGCGCCTTCTCCGAGGGCGGCACCGTCCCCCGCCGCTACACGTGCGACGGGGCGGACGTCTCACCGCCGCTGGACCTGTCCGGCGTCCCGGACACCGCCGCCGAACTGGTCGTGCTGGTCGAGGACCCGGACGCCCCGCACGGCACCTTCGTGCACTGGCTGATGTGGGGAATCGACCCGCACGACACCCACTGGGCCGCCGGAGAGGTACCGAAGGGCGCCACCCAGGGCCGCAACGGCTTCAAGAAGAACGCGTACGGCGGCCCCTGCCCGCCCAAGGGGAAGCCCCACCACTACGTCTTCTCGGTCTACGCCACCGACAAGGCCCTCACCCTGTCCGCCGACGCCACGGCCGACGACGTCAGGCGCGCACTGACCGGCCATACGGCGGCTTCCGGCACCCTGACCGGCCGCTACGGGCGCTGACCGCCGGGCGCTGACCACGGAGTGGTGCGGCGATACGCGATTCGCCCGTTTCATCCATTTATGTTCGTACGATGATCAGTCCCGTACGACCTGTACGCGTACACCATGCAGCCGCCGCCTGTGCACTCGGCGCCGTGCTCACCGCCTGTGGCGCACCCGACGCGCCCCATGCCGCTCGCCCGGCTCCCTCCGCGACCTCCGTCGTGCCGTCCCGGCCCCCGACCCTCGCACCCGGCCCCGCCGGTCTCACCCCCGTCTTCAAGAACGGCCCGCGCACGCAGGGCAGGACGGTCGCGCTCACCTTCGATGCCGACATGACCGCCGACGAGGGGGCGCGCGCCGCGGCCGGCGAGCGGTTCGACAATCCGGAGCTGATCGCGACGCTGCGCGCGCTGAAGGTTCCGGCGACCGTGTTCATGACAGGGCGGTGGGCGGACGAGTACCCGGTGCAGGCGCGGTCCATCGGGCGGGACCCGCTCTTCGAGGTCGCCAATCACTCCTACAGCCACTACAGCTTCACCGGGGACTGCTACGGGCTGCCGACCGTCTCCGGGGACCGGATGCGGTCGGACGTGGAGCGGGCCTACGCCGCGTTCCGCAGGGCCGGGGTGCCGGACGCGATGCCGTACTTCCGCTTCCCGGGCGGCTGTTACGACCGGCAGGCCCTGAGGGCGCTCGCCGCGACCGGCGTCACCGCCGTGCAGTGGGACGTGGTGAGCGGGGACGCGTTCGCGACGGACGCGGACGCGGTGGCCCGGCAGGTGCTGGAGGGGGTGCGGCCGGGCTCGGTCGTCGTGATGCACTGCACGCGCAGCGCCGCCCCGGTGACCGGGCAGGCGGTCCGCCAGATCGTGCCCGAGCTGCGCAGGAAGGGCTTCCGCTTCGTGAAGGTGTCCCAGCTGATCGGGGCCACGAGGGGGCAGCAGTGAGCGGCTTACGCTGGAGGTGTGAGCGAGGACCACTGCACCATCCGCGACGCGGCCGAGCCGCCCCGGGCGGAGGGGCCGCCGTACGCCGAGTGCGTGCTGTGCCGCGAGCCGACCGAGTACCCGGAGTCGTACAAGGGGGTCACGCTGTGCCCGGTGTGCGAGTGGCAGGAGGCTCAGCGCACGGCGTGCTCAGGGTGACCCGCGGGAGCTGAGCGCTCAGGCCGCCCTGCCCCGTGAGCGGCGCAGGGCTGCGTCGATATCGGCTCCGCCGCGTGGTCGGAACAGCCCCCACCGACCCGCAGCGTCATCACTGCTCCCAGCCGACCGCCCGCTCAGGGCGAGCGGCGGGACACGAGGGCGCAGGCAGCCCCCATCGCCGCCGCCGCGATGACGGCTGATGCGGCCAGTGGCACCAGGGGCACGGGGACCCTGCCGGACTGCGAGCCGGCGACCAGGCCGCTGACCGCCGCCTGCGCCGGCGAGCCCGTCGTCACCGCCGACAGCAGCGCCGCGAGCAGCATCGCCGGGACCGCCCGGCCGGGCGCCCGCAGCACCGGCCAGTTGGTGAGCGCGCCGACGGCGGTGCCGAGCAGCGCGCAGGCCTGCGTGGCGAGGAGCCCGGCCAAGGCAGCCGGGAGCACTGCGATCCGGGTCCGGTTGTCGGTGCTCACCGGGGCGCTGATCAGGGTCACGACGAGGACCGCGGCCGTACCGAGCGCCGCCGCCGCGATCAGTGCCACCAGCAGCCGGGCCAGATGCGCCCGCCCGGGCCCGGAGCCCGCGGCCACGCACGCGCGTGCCGCGGGCGGTTCGACGGTGACGCAGATCCGTACCAGCCAGGCGGCGACGGGCAGCAGGGCCGCGGCCGCGTAACCGAGCGAGTCGAGGACGGGCTGCCCGCTCTGCACACCGATGCCGAGGAACGCCGCGTACAGGATGACCGGCGGCAGCCAGCGTTGCGACCGCAGGAGAAGGGCGGCCTGGTAGCGCAGGAGAGCTGTCATCGGCGGCTGTCCTTGTCGAGGGCGTGCACGCTGACCACGTGCCACGGAGGGCGGGCTGTCAGCAGGGTGCGCAGCACGACGTCCGAGTGGGAGGCGGGGACGGTGAGGCGGTATGTGCCCGGCGCGGCCTCCTCGGCCGAGACCAGGGCGCCCAGTGCCTCGACGGGCGGCTGCCCGCCCTGCGGGCCCTGCACCTCGACCACCATCTGAGGGCCGCTGTCGGCCGGTGCGGTGGTCTCGCGCGTACGGCGTTCGAGGCCGCCGTCGCGCACGGTGTACGTGCTGTCGGGCGCCCCGGCGAGGCGGCGTGGATCATGGTCGACGAAGACCACGGCGCAGCCCGCGGCGGTGCGCTCCGCGACGGCCCGCTCCAGCTCGGTACGGGCGGCGGCGTCCAGGCCGGTCCAGGCCTCGTCGAGGACGAGCAGCTCCGGCTCGGCGAGCAGGGCCTGTGCGACGGCGACCTTCTGGCTGCTGCCCTTCGACAGCTGGGCCATGGGGGTGCGGGCGTAGGCGGAGGCTCCGAAGCGGTCCAGCCATTCGCCTGCGGCGCGGGTCGCCGTGCGCCGGGAGAGACCGTGGATGGTGCCGAGGTGGGTGAGGTAGCCGTGCGGGGTGAACGGGAGGGCCGAGGGGAAGCGTTCGGGGACGTAGGCCGTGCGGGGACGGCCGGTGATGCGGCCCTCGCTGGGGGCGTCCAGGCCGGCCAGCAGGCGCAGGAGGGTGGACTTGCCGGTGCCGTTCGGTCCTTCGACGCGGGTCAGCGTGCCGGGCGTCACCGCGAGGTGGACGCCGCGTAAGACCCAGGGGCCGCGGATGCCGTAGCGGCGGCCGACATTGTCGAGCCGAAGATCACGTCGCATAGCGGCATCTTCGCAAAGTGGCACTGCCCGGCACCCCCTTAAGGTTGGCTGATGTGAGCCAAGATGTGACGTCCACCAGTGACAGCCCTTTCCGGTCCGAGCCCAACGAGCGGGATCAGGCACCGCAGTTCGTGCTGCCTCTCGTCGTGCACATCGAGAAGGCCGCGCCGCCCGCCCGTACCGACGCGCTGGAGACCGCCGCCCGGGCCGTTCTGGTGATGCTCAGCGACGAGCGGTCCCTCGGGGACGGGGAGTGGGCCCAGGTCATGCGGGACTGGCAGGACGCCCGGATCCGCAAGGTGGTGCGGCGCGCCCGCGGCGCCGAGTGGCGGCGGGCCGGGGCGCTGCCCGGGATCACGGTGAGCGGCAAGTCGGCCGAGGTACGGGTGTTTCCGCCCGTACCTCTCGACGGATGGCCCAAGGACCTGGCCAAGTTGCAGGTCTCCGGCACCGATCTCGACGACCCGGAGCCGCCGGCAGAGGCGGATCCCGCGGTGCCCGTGCTCTGGCTCAACCCCGACCTCGACATGTCCGCCGGCAAGGCGATGGCACAGGCGGGGCACGGCGCCCAACTGGCCTGGTGGGAGCTGTCGGACGAGGAGCGGGGAGCCTGGCGGGACGCGGGTTTCCCGCTCGCCGTACGGAGCGCCGACCCGGGCCGCTGGGCCGAACTGACCACGAGCGGGCTGCCGTTGGTGCGTGACGCGGGCTTCACGGAGATCGCGCCCGGCTCCTGCACGGTGGTGGCCGATCATCCGGCGCTGCGCTGACCCGGATCGGAATGCCGGACGCCCGCGCTGGACGTGCAGCTTTACCATTCCGTTTGGTTTTTTACCTGTTTTTGAACACTGCGGGCGTCCCGCGCGTACCTCCTGGCATGCGGATCAACGGTACGGCCCTGCTAGTCGCGGCCATCGTCGTCACCCTCGGAGCAATCGCGTTCCCCATGTGGTCGTACGCCGACCGGTTGGGCACCGGTCAGGCGAACGTCGCGGCGGGGACCGTGAACACCCAGTGGGGTCCGCTGACCGCCGCCGACCGCGATCTGATCGTGCGGGTGCGGCTGGCCGGTCTGTGGGAGCTGCCCGCCGGCCAGCAGGCGGTCGAGCGCGCGCCAAGCCAGGCGATCAAGGAGGCGGGCGACCATCTCATCGTCGGCCACACCGACCTCGACAAGCGGGTGCGGATCGTCGCGGCCCAGCTCGGCGTCGCACTGCCGAACCAGCCGAACGAGCAACAGCAGGGCTGGCTGCAGGAGATGACCGCGGCGACGGGCGCGGAGTACGAGTACAAGTTCGTGAACCTGCTGCGCTCGGCGCACGGCAAGATTTTCCCGGCCATCGGCACCGTCCGGAACTCCACCCGCAACACGCTCGTACGGCAGCTGGCCTCGGACGCCAACCAGACGGTCCTCGACCACATCACGGTGCTGGAGAAGACCGGCCGGGTCGACTTCGACGCCATCGCCAACGACGCGGTGGCCACCACGACCGCCAGCCCGACCGGCCCGTCGGCACCGATCCCCGGCCAGGTGGCGCCCTCGGCGCCGGCCGCCGAGGCCACCGGCGACATCGGCACGACCTCCCGGCCGTCGCCGGGCGCGCCGGGCACGGTCAACACGAACCGGCCGGATCCGCAGGACTCGGCGGGCGTGCTGGAGTGAGCGGACCGGGACGGGGGCCCGGGCGGGCCCAACCTCAAATCTTCCTCTGAAGGTGCGCGGGGCCGGGTTCGCCGCCGGTCGCCGGGGCCATACCCCCGTCACGTCCGAGAAGACGACGTCGAAGGAGACGAACGCAGGGCGGACCGGATGAACGCCGAGGAGGGGACGGACCATGGAGCGACTGGGAACGGGCATCGGGTGGCGGCCGGAGATCGCCGACGCCGTGGAGTGCATGCCGGGCATCGACTGGGTCGAGGCCGTGGCCGAGAACGTGTGCCCCGGGCACCTCCCCGAGTCGCTGCGGCGGCTGCGCGCCCGTGGGGTGACCGTCGTCCCGCACGGTGTCTCGCTCGGCCTCGGCGGCGCCGACCGGCCCGACGAGCACCGGCTCACCGCACTCGCCGAGCGGGCCGAGGCGCTCGGTGCGCCGCTGGTCACCGAGCACATCGCGTTCGTACGGGCCGGCGGGCCGCTGACGGCGTCCCCGCTGCTGGAGGCCGGGCATCTGCTGCCCGTGCCGCGCACCCGGGACGCCCTCGACGTGCTGTGCGAGAACGTCCGGATCGCACAGGACGCGCTGCCGGTGCCGCTCGCCGTCGAGAACATCGCCGCGCTGATCTCCTGGCCGGGCGAGGAGATGACCGAGGGACAGTTCCTGTACGAGCTGGCCGACCGGACGGGCGTACGGCTCCTGATCGACGTGGCCAACCTGCACACCAACCACCTCAACCGCGGCGAGGACCCGGCCAAGGCGCTCGCGGAACTCCCCCTGGAGGCCATCGCGTACGTCCATGTAGCGGGCGGCTTCGAACGCGACGGCGTCTGGCACGACAGCCACGCCCACCCGGTGCCGCAGCCGGTCCTCGACATCCTGACCGACCTCGCCGCTCGGGTCTCGCCGCCCGGGGTCCTGCTGGAGAGGGACGAGAACTTTCCCGAACCGGCCGAGCTGGAGGGGGAGTTGGAGGCGATCCGGGGGGCCGTGGAGAAAGGACGGGCGATACGGGAAGAGACAGCGGCAGAGGTTGCGGCGGAGCCCGAGCCGCTGACGGGCTCCGTCGCTCCTGCCTTCGACGCCGCCCGTCAGCGGCTCGGGCTCGCTCAGGCCGCCCTGCTGTCCGCGCTCGTCGCCGGGACGCCCGTGCCGGAGGGGTTCGACCGGGTGCGGCTGGGGGTGCAGGCGCGGGCGCTCGCCGGGAAGCGGGCGGATGTGGTGGCCAAGGTCGCGCCCGAGCTGCCGGAGATTCTCGGGGACACGTACCGGCCCGCCTTCCTCGCGTACGCCCACCGGCACCCGATGACCGGCGGCTATCGCCGGGATGCCCTGGACTTCGCCGGGCAGCTGCTGCTCGACGGGCGCCTGGAGGAGGGCCGGGCCCGGCGGGAGCTCAGGCAGTGGTGGCTGGAGCGGTCGGGGCCAGTACCGCGCTCGCAGCGGCCGGCGGTGAGGATGGCCAGGGCGGCGCGGCGGGTGCTGCTGCACCGCTGAGCCCGCGTCCCTCGAAGGCGTTCGAACTCCTTAGTAATATGCGGTGCCGTAGGAGGCACCATGCGACCGCGACCACCCGTCACCGGCCGAGGCATATTCAGCGGCACCGGGGTCATCATCATCGGCCTGACGGCCACCCTGTTGGCGTTGATCTTCCCGATCTGGTCGTACGCCGACCGGTCCGGAACCGGCGTCGACGTGCTCAACGCCGAGACCGTGTCGACGCAGTACGGGCCGCTGTCCGCGCTCGACCGCGACTTCGTCACGAAGGTCCGGCTGGCCGGCCTGTGGGAGCTGCCCGCCGGGCAGCAGGCCGAGCAGAAGGGCACCACCCAGGCCGTACGGACCGCGGGGCAGCATCTCGTCCTGGGGCACACCTTCCTCGACCAGCGGGTACGGGAGGTGGCGGCCAAGCTCGGGCTGGAGCTGCCCAACGAACCCAACGACCAGCAGAAGCAGTGGCTGGCGACCCTGAACGCGGCGCAGGGCACGGACTACGACAGCAAGTTCGCCAACATTCTGCGACTGGCCCACGGCAAGGTGTTCTCGGTCGTCGCCCAGGTCCGCGCGAGTACCCGCAACTCGCTGGTGCGCGCGCTCGCCGACGACGCGAACACGACCGTGCTGGACCACATCAAGGTCCTGGAGGCCACGGGCTACGTCGACTGGGACGCGCTCGCCCAGGACATGGCCTCAGCGAGCACTCCCCCGCCGGCCGACCCGACCACGGGCCCCGGCCCCGTCGTCCCGCTCGAGCCGTCCTCGTCCGCGACCTACACGCTCCCGCCGGCCGCCTCCAGCCCGCCGCCGTGATCTCTGCCCGGCCACCAAACGGAACGTCACATACCGACAACACTCCGTCCGCATCGTGAACAGACCATGGATTTTCCCCGGGCATCTGGCATAGAAACACGGCATGTTCTGGGTCGTTCTCCTGCTGCTGGCCTGGGCCGCCGCCGGCACCGCGTGCACGCGGTTGTGCCTGGCCGCCGTACGTGCGGCGGCCGGTGACGCGGACGTCAAAGCGCATGCCCGGCGTCATGACCTGACGCTCTACGAGGCCGCCTTCCTGTCCGGCGGGCCCGGCCGGGTCGCCGATCTGACCATGGTCTCCATGGCCCGGCAGCGGCGCCTGCTGCTCGCCCACACGGGCTGGGCGACGGTGGTCGACCCACGCGGCCGGGACGACATGGAGCGGTCCGTCATTGGGGCCATCGGGCCCGAGGGACAGAGCCGCATCGCCCCGGTCCGGGCCGCGGCGGCCTCCGCGGACGCAGTCGCCGGTCTCGGCGACCGGCTCGTCGACGCGGGCCTGGCCGTGCCCGCCGGCGCCCGGACCACCGTCGCGGCCGCAGTGCGCCAAGTGCAACTCGCCGCGGTGGCCGTGCTGGTGCTGGGGGCTGTCGCGCTGCTGGTGCCCGCCCAGCCGGACATGCCGCGCGGCCTGGTCGCCCTGTGGTTCGCCCTGCCGCTCGCGCTGACGCTGAGCTGCCTGGCCATCGCCCGGGTCGAGGCCCACCCGTACTCGCGCTGGGCCTCCCCGGCCGGGCAGCGACTGCTCGGCGCCCTGACCCGGCGCGTCTCGTACGGCGACGACCGTACGTACCTCACCTCCGTCGCCGTACGAGGCGTCCGCGCGATCGGCGAACCGGACCTGCGCGCGGCCTTCGCGCACCGCGACCAGTCCTGGCGTGAACCACACGCCAGGGGCGCATAGGGGGCATTGAGGCCGACACCGCCGAGGCGGTGCTTGCCTTCTGCATGCACCGAACGAAACATCCCTTTTGTCGCTGCCATGCACCGAAGGGATACGTCATGAGAGCTGCCGCCCTCTACTCGGCCGCCGGATCCTTGCTCCTGACCGCCCTCGCGGCCGCCCCGGCCGGCAGCACCCCTGTCGCCCCGGACGCGGCCGAGCTGCACGGAACGGCGGTGGCCGCCGCGCGCGCCAGGGCGGCCGGCATCGAGTTCGGGAAGTGCTCCGCCGCGCAGGACATGCCGGGCACCATGGAGTGCGGCACGGTGTCCGTCCCGCTCGACTACGCGCATCCCCGCGGCAAGCAGATCAAGCTGACCGTCAGCCGGGTCACGGCCACTCACAAGGACCCCCACAACAGCAAGCGACGGGTGCCCCGGCAGGGCGCCCTGGTCTACAACCCCGGCGGGCCCGGCGGCGACGGCCTGTACTTCCCGCTCGTCGGGATGCTCCCGGAGTGGAAGCGGCTCGCGGCGGCCTACGACCTGGTCGGCTACTCCCCGCGGGGCGTCGGCAAGTCCTCGCCCCTGTCCTGCGAGGAACCCAAGCTCTTCTTCAAGGCACCCTCGCAGGCTCCGACGTACCCCTCCGAGGCGTACAAGCAGGAGCGCATCAAGCAGGCGAAGGCCTACGCGACGGGCTGCGCCAAGAGGTCCGGTGGCGGGCTGCAGTACTTCAACTCGCTCAACAACGCCCGTGACCTGGACGTCGTGCGGGCTGCCCTGGGCGAGGGTAAGCTGACGTTCATGGGTGCGTCGTACGGCACCTACTTCGGGGCGTTGTACGCGACGCTGTTCCCCTCGCACGTGCGGCGGATGGTGTTCGACTCGGCGGTGAACCCGGCTCCCGAGCAGATCTGGTACCGCAACAACCTCGACCAGTCGGCCGCGTTCGAGCACCGCTGGGCGGACTTCCGGGAGTGGATCGCCCGGCACGACGACGTGTACGGGCTGGGGAAGACGGCCGACGAGGTGCAGGCCAGTTACGAGAAGGCGAGCGAGCAGCTTGCGGCGAAGCCTGCGGGCGGCAGGGTGGGGCCGGCGGAACTGCAGGCGGCGTTCCTGTCGGCCGGGTACTACGACGACTACTGGCCGACCCGCGCGAAGGCGCTGTCGGCGTATCTGAAGGGTGATGAGAAGCCGCTGGTCGAGCAGGCCGGTCCGGCCACCGAGACGGCCGCCGAGGCGGAGAACACCAACGCGGTGTACACCGCAGTCGAGTGCAACGACGCTCCCTGGCCGACGGACTGGAAGGTCTGGGACGAGGACAACACACAGCTGGCGCGTGTGGCGCCGTTCGAGACCTGGGACAACGCGTGGATGAACCTGCCGTGCGCCTACTGGCCGGCGCCCCGGCAGCAGCCCCTCGATGTGCGGACCGGGCCGGGTGAGCTGCCGCCGACGCTGATCCTCGCCGCCGAGCGGGACGCGGCGACGCCGTACGACGGCGCCGTGGAGTTGCACCGGCGGCTGAGCGGCTCGGTCCTGGTGACCGAGCGGGAGGCGGGCACACACGGCATCGCGGGCGGCCCGAACCGGTGCGTCAACGGCTATCTGGACTCGTATCTGCTGGAGGGCCGGCTGCCGGTGGAGCAGGCGTCCTGCGCCCCGCACACGGAGCCGAACCCCGCCGCAACGGGCGGCCGTTCCCGCCCGGCCCCCGTCAAGGAGAACCTGAAGGAAAAGACCGCCCGGCCCTGACCGCCACGCGACAACCAGGCGCTGCCTGCGCCAGACCCGCGATGAGCTCCGCGAGGTCCTGGCGGCGCCCGGTGCTGCATCTTCCGGGGGACGCCGCAATCGTCAGCCGCTGCGCGGCGGGCCGGACCCCCGGCCGGGCACAGAGCGCCGCCTACGGTCAGGCGAGCCCTTCGACCAGCTCGGCCACGGACTTGCGGCGCCCGGTGTAGAACGGAACCTCCTCGCGGACGTGCATCCGGGCCTCGGAGGCGCGCAGGTGGCGCATGAGGTCGACGATGCGGTACAGCTCGTCGGCCTCGAAGGCCAGGATCCACTCGTAGTCGCCGAGAGAGAACGAGGCGACCGTGTTGGCGCGCACGTCCGGGTAGCCGCGGGCCATCTTGCCGTGGTCGGCGAGCATGCGGCGGCGGTCCTCATCGGGCAGCAGGTACCAGTCGTAGCTGCGCACGAAGGGGTAGACGCTGACGTAGTTGCGGGGCGTCTCGTCGGCGAGGAACGCCGGGATGTGCGAGCGGTTGAACTCGGCGGGGCGGTGCAGCGCCATGTTCGACCAGACCGGCTCCAGGGCGCGGCCGAGCTTGGTGCGGCGGAAGAGGTTGTACGCCTCCTGCAGCTGGTCGCTGGTCTCCGCGTGCCACCAGATCATGAGGTCGGCGTCGGCGCGCAGGCCCGACACGTCGTAGGTGCCGCGGATCGTCACGTCCTTGGCGGCGAGCTGGTCGAACAGCTCCTGGACCTCGTCGGCGTAGCCCGCGCGGTCCTCGGGCAGCACGTCCTTCAGCCTGAAGACGGACCACAGGGTGTAGCGGATGACCTCGTTGAGGTCCTTGGCCAGCTTGCCCTTGTTCGCGATGCGGTCCGGGGCGGTGGTGGGGGCGTCGTCACTCATGCGGCTATTCTCCCGCTCCGCCGTGCAGACTCTGCACCGGGTTGGCGGTGAGCTCCTCCACCCCGCTCAGGTCACCGCCGATCTGGTCGACGGCTGCGTACGCGCTCGCGATGCAGGCCGGGATACCGACGCCGTCGTACTGGGCGCCACAGACGGCGAGGCCGGGCAGCTTGGCGACGTGCTCACGGATGCGGGCGACGCGCGCGTGGTGGCCGACGGGGTACTGGGGCAGGCCGTCGGTCCAGCGCGTGACGCGGGTTTCGAGGGGCGTGGCGTCAAGGCCGGTGGCCTCGCGCAGGTCGTGCCGGGAGACATCCACCAGGCCGGCGTCCTCGCGCTGGAGGATCTCGGTCTCGCCGTACCGGCCGACGGAGGTGCGCAGGACGACCGTGTCCGGGTTCTCCTCGGCGATCCAGCCCCACTTCTGGGAGGCGAACGTCGACGCCTTGATGGTGCGCCCGTCGACCGGCGGGACGAGGAAGCCGCTGCCCTGTGGGAGGGCGGTATCGGTGCGGCGGTAGGCGAGGGTGACCAGGGCCATGGAGGCGTACTCGACGGCGGCGAGTTCCGTGGCCGCCTCCGGGGCTTCCGGGCGCAGGAGGCCGGCGGCCGCGGGGGCGGGGACGGCCACGACGACGGCGTCCGCGTGCAGCACGCGGTCTCCGGCGACGACGCGCCAGCCGCCGGGTGTCTCGCGGCGCAGCTCGGTCACCGGCGTCCCGGTCAGGATCTCGCCGCCGCGCGCGCGGACGGAGTCCGCCACCGCGAGGGGCAGGCTGCCGATGCCGCCCTGGATGCCCATGAAGACGGGGCCGGTCTGCTGGGCGGCGGCCATCCTGGCCTGGAGCTCACGGACGCCCTCCGTGAGCGAGTCGTGGGTCTTCGCGACCTGGTAGAGCTGCGGGACCGCCGAGCGCATCGAGATGCGGTACGCATCGCCCGCATAGACGCCGCCCAGGAGGGGTTCCACCAGGCGGTCGACGACCTCGCGGCCGAGCCGGGCCGCCACATACTCCCCGACCGCCACGTCGTCGCCGACCTCCGTGCGCGGCAGGTCGGCGTCGCGCTCGATGCGGGCCAGGCCCTCGTCGGACAGGACACCGGTCAGCGCGGCGGCGGTGCCGGGGACGCCCATGACGTGGCCCTTGGGCATGGGACGCAGGGCGCCGCGGGTCCAGATCGAGGCCGTCGCCGTGGCCGGCGGCTGCAGCCGGTCGTCGAGGCCCACCTCGCGCGCGAGGGCCACCGCTTCGGGTCTGCGCGCCAGCATCGACTCGGCGCCGAAGTCCACCCGCGCGCCCGCGATCTCGCCGGGCAGCAGCTTGCCGCCGACGCGGTCCGACGCCTCCAGCACGGTCACCCGCGCGCCCCGCTGCAGCAGCCGGTGGGCCGCGGCCAGCCCGGCGATCCCGGCCCCGACGACGACGACCCGCCCGGTGCCCGTACGACTCTCCACTTCGCGCATGTCCTCAAGCCTCTCAGACCCCTCTGACAGCCAGTCCGCGCCCCGGTGTCCTTCACGAGTCCTGACCGTGACCGCATCGGGACCGTCCGGGTCCAACGTCCCGGCCCCTCCGGGCGTCGAAGGAGCGTCAGTCGTCACGAACCCCGGGGGTACACCCACATGCGCGCACGACGTCCCGTACGACCTGTCCCGGCCCTGGCCGCGATCCTGCTCGCCGCGGCACTCGCGCTCACCGGATGCAGCGGGAGCTCCGATTCCGGCGGCAGCAGCGCCGCCGACAAGGCCGTCCAGAGCGACGGGAAGGCAGCCGCGCCGGGCGGTGAGAAGAACGCGAGCGGCGCCGGGGCCAAGCGGGCGCCGAAGCTCACCGCGAGCAGCATCATCCGCACCGCCTCACTGACCGTGCAGGTCAAGGACGTACCGAAGGCACTCGACGAGGCCCGGACCACCACGGAGAGCGCCGGCGGCTATGTCGGCAACGAGACCACCAGCCGGGACGAGAAGGGCCGCGAGCGCACCCGTGTCGTCCTGCGCGTGCCGGTCGACAAGTACGACGAGGTCCTCGCCGGCCTCCAGGGCGCGGGCAAGCTCCTCGACCGCACCGCCAAGGCCGAGGACGTCACCGACCAGGTCGTCGACGTGGACAGCCGTATCAAGTCGCAGCGGGCCAGCGTGGCACGGGTCCGGGAACTGATGGACCGGGCCACCAAGATCGGCGACGTGGTGGAGTTGGAGGGCGAGCTGAGCAACCGGGAGGCCGACCTGGAGGCGCTGCTCGCCCAGCAGGCGTCCCTGAAGGACCGCACGAGCCTCGCGACGATCACCCTGTCGCTTTCGGAGACACCGGTGAAGGCGGCCGCGAAGGACGACAGTCCCGGGTTCGTGGACGCGCTGGCCGGCGGCTGGAACGCGTTCTTGACGATGCTGCGCTGGCTCGCGGTGGCGTTCGGCGCGGTGCTGCCGTTCGCCGCGGTGGCGGCCCTGATCGCACTGGCGTGGCTGCGGCTCGTCCGGCCCCGGCTGCCGCACCGCCCGGCTCCCGCACCCGCGGCCGGCGCACTGGGCCCGCTGCCGACGGCCCGTCCGGCACCGCAGGCCCCGAGCACACGCCAGAACGACGAGGACTGAGCGGCACCGGCACGGGCCTGAAATGCCGCGCCCCCGTAGCGTGTTCGCATGGACATGAGCGCTGCGAGGGAACGACTGGTCGTGATCGGCGGCGACGCCGCGGGGATGTCCGCGGCGTCGCAGGCACGCCGTCTGAAGAGCCCCGACGAGCTGGAGATCGTGGCGTTCGAGCGCGGCCACTTCACCTCCTACTCGGCGTGCGGCATCCCGTACTGGGTGGGCGGCGACGTCGACGAACGGGACCAGCTGATCGCCCGTACGCCCGAGGAGCACCGCGCGCGGGACATCGACCTGCGTATGCGGACGGAGGTCACCGAGATCGACGTGGCGGGCGGCCGGGTACGCGCGCGTGACGTCGATTCCGGCGAGGAGTCCTGGACGCCGTACGACAAACTCGTGATCGCGACCGGCGCGCAGCCGATCCGTCCGGACATGCCGGGCGCCGACGCCCCCGGTGTGCACGGCGTGCAGACGCTGGACGACGGCCAGGCGCTCATCGACTCGCTCACGCGCACGCTTGGCCGTCGCGCGGTGGTCGTCGGAGCGGGCTACATCGGCGTGGAGATGGCGGAGGCGCTCATCAACCGCGGCTACGAGGTGACCGTCGTCAACCGCGGCAGCGAGCCGATGTCCACGCTCGACCCCGACATGGGCCGCCTGGTGCACGAGGCCATGGAGGGCATGGGCATCACCATGGTCGACGACGCCGAGGTCACCAAGGTGCACACCGGCGAGGACGGCCGGGTGCGGGCGGTGGCCACGGAGGACGCCGAGTACCCGGCGGACGTGGTGGTCCTGGGCATCGGCGTACGCCCGGAAACGGCGCTGGCCAAGGCGGCCGGACTGCCCCTCGGCACCCACGGCGGCCTGCTCACCGACCTGTCCATGCGGGTGCGCGGGCACGAGAACATCTGGGCCGGCGGCGACTGCGTGGAGGTCCTCGACCTGGTCTCAGGACAGGAGCGCCACATCGCCCTCGGCACCCACGCCAACAAGCACGGCCAGGTCATCGGCACCAATGTCGGCGGCGGCTACGCCACCTTCCCGGGCGTCGTCGGCACCGCGGTGTCGAAGGTCTGCGACCTGGAGATCGCCCGCACGGGCCTGCGGGAGAAGGACGCGCGCAGGGTCGGATTGCAGTTCGAGACGGTCACCATCGAGTCCACCAGCCGCGCCGGCTACTACCCGAGCTCCTCCCCGATGACGGTGAAGATGCTCGCCGAGCGGCGGACGGGCCGCCTGCTCGGCGTGCAGATCGTCGGCCGCGAGGGCGCCGGCAAGCGCGTCGACATCGCAGCGGTCGCCCTCACGGCCGGAATGACGGTGGAACAGATGACGGCCCTGGACCTGGGCTACGCCCCACCGTTCAGCCCGGTCTGGGACCCGGTCCTGGTCGCCGCCCGCAAGGCGACGGCGGCGGTGAGGAAGGGCACCTCATAACGGGGGGCCGCGGGCAGCGCCCCAATGGGGCGCGGGACTGCATCGACATGCGGCTCCGCCGCGGGGCGCGACCAGCCACGACGAACCCGCAGCCGGCAACACACCAGCACCCCTACGGCGCACCCCGCAAACAACCTACGCCGACCCGTTGATCCGCTCGATCGCCTGCCGCGCCTGCTCCGCCGGAGGCCGCGGCGGCAGTGACGACACCGACGCCGTGGCCGTCACAGCCGCCGGCTGCTCCCCCGCCGGTTTCGCATGCGCAGCATTCCGTACGGACCGCAGCCGGTGGCTCACCGCCTCGTCCAGCGTCACCGGCCGGTGCATCTGCGAAGCCAGCCGTCCGGCCTCCTGGCCGAGCCGGGCGACGTCCTCCCACGGCAACCTCACCACCAGGGAGAGCTCCGCCTCCCCGTCGGGCGTGGCGTGCATCGGAGGAGTAACTCGGTCGTTCATCGTCTGTTCCTCACGTCGTCCCCGCGACCCGCCTTCCCCGTGCCGCGGGTGGTTGACGAGACATACGCACGCGCGTGTGGCCGCGTTCACCGATTCGGCCGGTCCACGGGGGGCACTAATTCCTTGTGGTCATACCCGTCCATGACGTGAACCCGGTGCGCCGCACCCCCTGGGTGACCTACGCACTGATCGCCGCGAACGTGTACGTCTTCCTGTCCACGCCCGGCCTCGCCGGTTCCGTGGCGGGCGACAGCAGCCTGTCCCAGCTGTGCCACCTGCAGGCGTTCCTGGACCACTACGCGGCCGTACCGCGGGAGTTGATCCACCATCAGATGCCCAGGGTGGTCCCCACCGGCGACGTAGGGGTGGGCACTCACGGAGCGGGCTGTGTGGTGGCCCCTCCGAGTTACGACAAGTCGCCCGCCGTGTCGGTCTTCACCGCGATGTTCCTGCACGGCAGCTGGCTGCACCTGCTCGGCAACATGCTCTTCCTGCTGATCTTCGGCAACAACGTCGAGGACCGCATGGGGCACATCAGGTACGCGCTGTTCTACGTCGTCTGCGGTTACGCCGCGTCGTACGGCTTCGCGCTGCTCAACGCCGACTCGTCCGACCCGCTGATCGGTGCGTCGGGGGCGATCGCCGGGGTCCTGGGCGCCTATCTGGTGCTGTACCCGAAGGCCAGGGTCTGGGTCCTCGTGCCGTTCCTGGTCTTCCTGCCGCTGAGGCTGCCGGCCTGGCTGGTGCTGGGCTTCTGGTTCGTGCTGCAGGCCCTGTACTCGTCCGGCGAGGGCGTCTCCACCGCGGGGACGGTGGCGTACGCGGCGCACGTCGTCGGCTTCCTCGTCGGCATGCTGCTCGCCTGGCCGCTCAAACCGGGCACACCCCCGCCGCCGGAACCGCGCGGCCTGCTGTTCGGCAGGAGGGCGCGGCCCCGGCACACGTGGTGAGCCGTCGAAGAGAGGTCTAGCGGGCCGTCTGCGTGTGGACGTAATCCACGAGCCGGGTCAGCGCGTCCGGGTCGGTGGTCGGCATGACGCCGTGGCCGAGGTTGAAGACGTGGCCCTCGAGGCCGGCGGCCGATTCGAGGACCTCGCGGGTCTTGGCCTCGACGGCCTCCGTGGAGGCGAACAGGACGGTCGGGTCGAGGTTGCCCTGGAGCGCCTTGCCGGGGCCGACCCGGCGGGCCGCCTCGTCGAGCGGGACACGGAAGTCGACGCCCACGACGTCCGCGCCCGCCTCGCCCATCAGGTGCAGCAGCTCGCCCGTGCCGACACCGAAGTGGATGCGCGGCACGCCGTACCCGGCGACGGAGTCGAGGACCTTCGCGGAGGCGGGCAGCACGGAGCGGCGGTAGTCGGCCGGGGCGAGGGCGCCGGCCCACGAGTCGAAGAGCTGGACGGCCGAGGCGCCCGCCTCGATCTGCACCTTGAGGAACGTGGAGGTGATCTCCGCGAGGCGGTCGAGCAGGTCGGCCCAGAGCTCGGGGTCGCCGTACATCATCGCCTTGGCGTTCTCGTAGGTGCGCGACGGGCCGCCCTCGACGAGGTAGCTCGCCAGGGTGAAAGGCGCCCCGGCGAAACCGATGAGGGGGGTCGAGCCGAGCTCGCGCGTCAGCATGCCGATCGCCTCGGTGACGTACGAGACGTCCTCGGGGGTGAGGTCGCGGAGCTGGGCCAGGTCGGCGCGGGTGCGGATCGGGTGCTCGACGACCGGGCCGACGCCCGGCTTGATGTCGAGGTCGATGCCGATGGCCTTGAGCGGGACGACGATGTCGCTGAAGTAGATCGCCGCGTCCACGCCGTGCCGGCGCACCGGCTGGAGGGTGATCTCCGTGATGAGTTCGGGGCGGGTGCAGGACTCCAGCATCGGGATGCCCTCGCGGACCTTGCGGTACTCGGGCAGGGAGCGCCCGGCCTGCCGCATGAACCACACGGGCGTGTGCGGCACGGGCTCGCGCCTGCACGCCTTGAGGAAGGCCGATTCGTACGTCGCTGCCTGCTGTGTCCGGGCCTGGCCCGCGGGGCTCTCGTTCGCACTCACGACCGCAAGTCTCGCACGGCGCCCGAGGCGCTACGGCCGGGGTTCATGGGGCACTATCCGGACATGCGGACCCCGCACGGGTGTCCCTCCCTGCGCGAAGCCCCGGTTCCCCTTAATCTTCCCCGCATGGCTGCGGCTCAGGGACGACTGTCGGACGGCGCTGACGGAATGGACGACACCAAGGAGGGGGATCGGAATGGTGGCGGTACGCCTCCGTTGCCCTTCAGGGCTGCCGTCGACGCGCTGCGGACCGCGCGGCTGCGGCCGCAGATCGAGATCGAGCCGGCGCCGGCTCCCAAGCGGCTCGCGCCCTTCGCGTATGCGTTGGAGGCCACCGTCGTCGACGGCGACCAGGACCTGGCCGACGGCCGTCTGGTGCTGCTGTACGACCCGGACGGGCACGAGGCCTGGCGGGGCTCCTTCCGGCTGGTGACGCTGGTGCGTGCGGAGCTGGAGCCGGAGATGGCCGCCGACCCGCTGCTGCCGGACGTCTGCTGGTCCTGGCTGACCGGCGCGCTGCAGGCGCGCAGCCTGTCGTACGGCGAAGCGAGCGGCACTGTCACCCGGGCGAGCTCCCACTACTTCGGCGGTCTGGCGGAGCGCCCGGCCGCCTCGCAGATCGAGATCCGCGCCTCCTGGACGCCCCGCGAGGGTCTGGGCGGGGTACCGGACACGGCATCCCACCTGGCCTCCTGGTGCGATCTGCTGGCCCAGGTCGCGGGGCTGCCGCCGGCCGGTCCGGGTGATGCGTCGGTCGTGACGCTGCCGCAGCGGCGGGACCCGCAGTCACGCTGACGGCAGCTTGGCCGTCGCCTTGACCGTCACTTTGTCGATACGGCCACTTTCGGTCATGAATAGGGCCGCGAACGAACCGATTCGTTCATCGCACGATCGATCGCGTGTCCGAATTGCACTAATTGATACTCACTAAATCGTGATCTTTCCCTAAAGGACTTCGGGTTTGGTGCCGAAGACGACTGTGACCTTGAAAGCCGTCCCGCACCCCAGGAGGCCTGGTGTCCGTTCTCCTCGAGCAGCCCGCAAGCCTGGTCGCCTACCGCCCGAACAAGCCGACCGCCATGGTGGTCGTGGCCGACCCGCGCGTCCGCTCCACCGTCACCCGCCACCTGTGGGCGCTCGGTGTGCGCGACGTCATCGAGGCCTCGTCCATCGCGGAGGCTCGTCCCCGCATCGGCAACCCCCGCGACATCTGCGTCGCCGACGTCCACCTGCCCGACGGCTCCGGCCTCACCATCCTCTCGGAGACCCGCGCGGCGGGCTGGCCCAACGGCCTCGCCCTGTCGGCCGCCGACGACATCGGTGCCGTGCGCAACGCCCTCGCGGGCGGCGTCAAGGGCTATGTCGTCACCGGCACCCGTACCAACGTCGGGCTCCCCACCCGGCCTGGCGCCGCCCCCATTGGATCCGCCGCCGCGCGTATGCACCGCCGCCCCCCGGGTGCCCCGAGTCACCCGGGTGGCTACCGCGAGCTCTCCGGCCGTGAGGTCGAGGTGCTGCGACTGGTCGCGGAGGGCCAGTCGAACAAGGCGATCGGCGTTTCGATGGGCCTGTCCGCGCTGACCGTCAAGAGCCACCTCGCCCGCATCGCCCGCAAGCTCGGCACGGGTGACCGCGCCGGAATGGTCGCGGTGGCCCTGCGGACCGGCATCATCCACTGACCCCCACGTCTCCGCCCTTTACCTCTTCCCCCCTCCCCCGCCCTTTCCCCTGCCCTTTCCCCCGCCCCCTCTTCGCCTCTCTCCCCTGTACATCTCTGCCATTCACGGACGTGAACAGGATCGGCCGCTGATTCCCCGCCCGTGTCCCACCTGTCGTGAACCGGATCTTTCACCGACCTGACTGGTTTACGACCCCCAGGCGCCCGTCGACGGAACGTTACGTCGGCGGGCGCTGTCCATACACAGATACCCTTGACACGTGACCGACGCCCAAGAGACCGCAGCAGACAGCTCACTGCGAACCACCGGAGGCGCCCCTCCGGAAGACGGCGGAACATCTGTTACGGGGGCGCCGAACGCAGAACCGAGCCCGGAACCGATCCCTCTGCTCGAGCCGCGCGAGGGCATTCCGCCCGTGATCGCCGACGCGGACGCGCTGGCCGAGGTGGTCGCCGCCTTCGCGGCCGGTTCCGGCCCCGTCGCCGTCGACGCCGAGCGAGCGTCCGGCTACCGCTACGGCCAGCGCGCCTATCTCGTGCAGCTGCGCCGCGAGGGCGCCGGGACCGCGCTGATCGATCCCGTGGCCTGTCCCGATCTCTCGGCCCTCGGTGAGGCGCTCTCCGGTGTCGAGTGGGTGCTGCACGCGGCCACTCAGGACCTGCCGTGTCTGCGCGAGATAGGCATGGTGCCGACGCGGCTGTTCGACACCGAACTCGCGGGACGCCTCGCCGGGTTCCCCCGGGTCGGCCTCGGCGCCATGGTCGAGAACGTCCTCGGCTTCGTACTCGAAAAGGGCCACTCCGCCGTCGACTGGTCGACCCGCCCGCTGCCCGAGCCGTGGCTGCGGTATGCGGCGCTGGACGTCGAGCTGCTCGTCGATCTGCGCGACGCGCTGGAGAAGGAGCTGGACCGGCAGGGCAAGCTGGAGTGGGCCCGGCAGGAGTTCGACGCGATCGCCTCGGCTCCGCCGCCGGAGCCCCGCAAGGACCCCTGGCGGCGTACGTCCGGCATGCACAAGGTACGGCGGCGCCGGCAGCTCGCCGTGGTGCGGGAGCTGTGGGAGACGCGGGACCGGATCGCCCAGCGGCGGGACGTGTCGCCGGGGAAGGTGCTCGGGGACGCCGCCATCGTGGAGGCGGCGCTGTCGCTACCCAGCAATGTGCACGCGCTGGCCGCCTTGAACGGGTTCGGGAACCGGATGGGGCGCCGGCAGCTGGAGCAGTGGCAGGCTGCGGTGGACCGTGCGAAGGCTCTGGCGGAGGTCCAGTTGCCGGCGCCGGGACAGCCGGTGACCGGGCCCCCGCCGCCGCGCGCGTGGGCCGACAAGGACCCGGCTGCTGCGGCGCGCCTGTCGGCGGCCCGGGCGGCGGTGTCCGCACTGGCCGAGCAGCTGAACATGCCCCAGGAGAACCTGATCACGCCGGACACGGTGCGGCGGGTGTGCTGGGAGCCGCCGAAGGTAGTCGATGCGGACTCGGTCGGTGCGGCGCTCGCAGGTTTCGGCGCACGGACCTGGCAGATCGAGCAGGTGACGCCGGTGCTGGTCGCCGCGTTGTCCGCCTAGGAACACCTCCGTCCAGGAACACCCCCACCTGGCCGCCTCTCTCGTGAAGCCGTTGTCGATGTAGCGCTGCAGGCACAGGAAGACGATCAGTGTCGGCAGTGAGCCGGTTCTGGCCTCCGTCAACCAGCCGGCCGAGGCATGGACGGGCACGCCGACCCTGCGGCGGATGTCGGTGGACGGCGGCGTGGTCGGGGAGGCGGGGATGCGACTGGCCGCCGGGGCGCGGGCGGTCGGTGTCGTCGCCGTTCCCCGCGAGCCGGGCCCCCTCGGTGCCAAGGAGTTCCCGGTGGCGGACGCGGACGGGCTGCGAGCACTGCACTTTCCGGTGCCGGACCGTGAAGTCCC
Organism: Streptomyces sp. NRRL S-646; assembly: GCF_000720765.1. Lineage (GTDB taxonomy): Bacteria > Actinomycetota > Actinomycetes > Streptomycetales > Streptomycetaceae > Streptomyces. The sequence goes on along the minus strand of NZ_JODC01000010.1, from coordinate 206,810 downwards.
CTACCCGCGGCCCGAGTTCGCCGTCTCGTTGACGCCGGGTGCCGTCACCATCAAGCCATGACGTGCACGGATTCGGCGCGGACGCGGCCCGTACGCTGTTCGGTGTGATCACGGGAGAGGGGGCGGGGTCGCACCCCGTACCCACTCCGGTACTCACTCCCAGAGGCTCGACTGCCCCTCTTCGGGTGTGACCTTCGCCGCTCCGGCCTGCAGGGGTGTGCAGGCACGTTACCCGCAAGTAGCATGGGCCTGAGCGCGCGCTCAGCGCTTGCGCTTGCGCCGTGCAGCAGTGCCATCCCGCATCTGGAGGAGAGCCATCGTGCCTCGTACCGTCAGGGACGTCGTCTTCGTCGACGGCGTCCGTACCCCGTTCGGCAAGGCGGGCCCGAAGGGCATCTACCACGAGACCCGCGCCGACGACCTCGTCGTGAAGGCGATCCGGGAGCTGCTGCGCCGCAATCCCGGTCTCGACCCGAAGAAGATCGACGAGGTCGCCATCGCCGCGACCACGCAGATCGGCGACCAGGGGCTCACCCTCGGCCGCACGGCCGGCATCCTCGCCGGGCTGCCGCAGTCGGTCCCGGGCTACTCCATCGACCGCATGTGTGCCGGTGCGCTGACCGCGGTCACCACCACCGCCGGTTCGATCGCCTTCGGTGCGTACGACGCCGTCATCGCCGGTGGTGTCGAGCACATGGGCCGCCACCCGATGGGCGAGGGCGTGGACCCGAACCCGCGCTTCGTCAGCGAGAAGCTGGTCGACGAGTCCGCGCTGTTCATGGGCATGACCGCGGAGAACCTGCACGACCGCTACCCGACGATCACCAAGCAGCGCGCCGACGAGTACGCGGTGCGCTCGCAGGAGAAGGCCGCCAAGGCGTACGCCAACGGCAAGATCCAGCAGGACCTGGTGCCGATCTCGGTGCGCCGGAGCAACCCGGAGGCCGGTGAGACGGGCTGGGGCCTGGTCACCGCCGACGAGCCGATGCGCCCGGGGACCACCCTGGAGAACCTGTCGGGTCTGAAGACGCCGTTCCGTGTGCACGGCCGGGTCACCGCCGGTAACGCGGCCGGTCTGAACGACGGTGCGACCGCCTCGATCATCGCCTCCGAGGACTTCGCCCGCGAGAACAACCTGCCGGTCAAGATGCGCCTGGTCTCGTACGCCTTCGCGGGCGTCGAGCCGGAGGTCATGGGCTACGGCCCGATCCCGGCGACCGAGAAGGCCCTCGCCAAGGCGGGCCTGTCGATCGAGGACATCAACCTCTTCGAGATCAACGAGGCCTTCGCCGTCCAGGTGCTCGCCTTCCTGGAGCACTACGGCATCGCCGACGACGACGCCCGTGTGAACCAGTACGGCGGCGCGATCGCGTACGGCCACCCGCTGGCCTCCTCCGGCGTCCGTCTGATGACGCAGCTGGCCCGCCAGTTCGAGGAGCAGCCGGAGGTCCGTTACGGCCTCACCACCATGTGTGTCGGCTTCGGCATGGGCGCCACGGTGATCTGGGAGAACCCGAACCACAAGGACGCCGGAGGCAACAAGTGAGCACCACCGAACTCCTGAAGGGCGCGGCCGAGCTGTTCCCGGACGAGGTCGTGACGTCCGCGCACGTACGCCACCTCGACCTGCCGTACGGCGCCGGGCGCTTCGCGCTCATCACGCTGGACAACGGCTTCGACCACACCAAGCCGACCACCTTCGGCCCGGCCTCGCTGGCGAACCTCAACACCGCCATCGACCAGGTCGAGAAGGAGGCCTCGGCCGGCGAGATCGTCGGTGTCGGCATCACCGGCAAGCCGTTCATCTTCGCCGTCGGCGCGGACCTGAAGGGCGTCGAGCTCCTCAAGGAGCACAAGGACGCGCTCGCCATCGGCAAGGGCGGCCACGAGGTCTTCAAGCGCCTGTCGGGCCTCGCGGTCCCGACCTTCGCGTACTACAACGGCGCCGCGATGGGCGGTGGCGTCGAGGTCGGTCTGCACTGCAAGTACCGGACCGTCTCGAAGGCGCTCCCGGCGTTCTCGCTGCCCGAGGTCTTCCTGGGCCTGGTTCCCGGCTGGGGCGGCTGCACGATCCTGCCGAACCTGATCGGTGCCGACAAGGCCGTCTCGGTGATCATCGAGAACAGCCTGAACCAGAACAAGCAGCTCAAGGGTCAGCAGGTCTTCGACCTCGGTATCGCGGACGCGATCTTCGAGGGCGCGGACTTCCTGGAGCAGTCGCTGATCTGGACCGCTCAGGTGCTGAAGGGCGACGTCGAGGTCGAGCGTCCGGTGATCGACCGCGGTGAGGCCTGGGACCAGGCCGTCGCCAAGGGCCGCTTCATCGCGGACAGCAAGGTGCACGGCGCCGCTCCGGCCGCCTACCGCGCCCTGGACATCATCGCCGCCGCCAAGAACGGCGACCTGCAGCAGGGCTACGACGCCGAGGACAAGGCCCTCGCCGACCTGATCATGGGTGGCGAACTGCGCGCCGGCATCTACGCGTTCAACCTGGTGCAGAAGCGTGGCAAGCGCCCCGCGGGTGCGCCGGACAAGAACCTGGCCCGTCCGGTCACCAAGGTGGGCGTCGTGGGCGCGGGCCTCATGGCCTCGCAGCTCGCCCTGCTCTTCCTGCGCCGCCTCGAGGTGCCGGTCGTGCTGACCGACATCGACCAGGAGCGCGTCGACAAGGGTGTGGGCTACGTCCACGCCGAGATCGAGAAGCTGCTCGGCAAGGGCCGTATCAACCAGGACAAGGCCAACCGCCTCAAGGCCCTGGTCACCGGTGTGCTGGACAAGGCCGAGGGCTTCTCCGACGCCGACTTCATCATCGAGGCCGTCTTCGAGGAGATCGGCGTCAAGCAGCAGGTGTTCGCGGAGGTCGAGGCGGTCGCCCCGGCGCACGCGATCCTCGCCACCAACACCTCCTCGCTGTCCGTCTCCGAGATGGCGTCGAAGCTGAAGAACCCCGAGCGGGTCGTGGGCTTCCACTTCTTCAACCCGGTCGCGATCCTCCCGCTCCTGGAGATCGTGCGCGGCGAGCAGACCGACGACGCGTCGCTGGCCACCGCCTTCGCCGTCGCCAAGAAGCTGAAGAAGACCGCGGTTCTGGTCAAGGACGCCCCGGCGTTCGTCGTGAACCGCATCCTCACCCGCTTCATGGGCGAGATCCAGAACGTCATCGACGAGGGCACCCCGGTCGAGGTCGCCGAGAAGGCCGTCGAGCCGCTCGGTCTGCCGATGTCCCCGCTGGTGCTGCTGGAGCTGGTCGGTCCCGCGATCGGTCTGCACGTCTCGGAGACCCTCAACCGGGCCTTCCCGGACCGCTTCACGGTCTCCCCGAACCTCGCGGCCGTCGTCAAGGCGGGCAAGCGCGGCTTCTACGTGTACGACAGCGGGAAGCCGGAGCTGGACCCGGAGGTCGCCGCGCTGCTGAAGCAGGGCGATGTCGTCCTGACCGAGGAGCAGGTCCGTGACCGCGTCCTCGACGCCGTCGCCCAGGAGATCGGGCTCATGCTCGACGAGGGCGTCGTCGCCGAGGCCCAGGACATCGACCTCTGCCTGATCACGGGCGCCGGCTGGCCCTTCCACCTGGGCGGCATCACGCCGTACCTGGACCGCGAGGGTGTCTCGGAGCGCGTGAACGGCAAGAAGTTCCTGGCGCCGGGTGTGGCAAGCGTCCCTGCGTAACGGCACTGCCCTGAAAGGGGGCGGGCCGCCCGGTATCGATCCGGGCGGTCCGCCCCCTTTACCGTGCGTTTACCGTTAGGATCTCCACACAGTCAGATCACATTCTTCACATTCAGTTGCCGTTCCTGATCAGAGACGGGTCGGAACGTATCGATTTCCTGCGGAGGAACTCCGTGGCGTCCACCCGCCGCCGCCAACAACCCCGACGTCGGGTGTGGCCCAAGGTCAAGCTGCTCCTTCTCGTTGCGGTTGTGGCCGCGGGCGCCACGGCGCTGTATCCGATCTGGCGCAAGGCGAACCCGGACCCGCCCGAGCTCACCGTCCGGTACCGGACGGCCACACCCGCGGCGGCCACGACGGCCGAGCCCTCGCTTGAGATCTTCAACGAGTCGAAGAAGCCGCTGCCGCTGAGTGAGGTGACGCTGCGGTACTACTTCACGGCGGACGGCGGCTCGTACGCCTTCAACTGCGTCCAGGCCGCCTTCGGCTGCTCCGACGTCGCCGGGAGCGTCGTCGAGCTGGACAAGCCCACCGGGACCGCCGACCACTGTCTCGAGCTCAGGTTCGCGGACGGGGCGGGCACGCTGCAGCCGGGCGCCAACAGCAAGGGCCTCGACGTCCAGCTGTACCGCGTCGACCACAAGAAGCTCGACCAGTCGAACGACCGCTCCTTCGACGCAGGGAAGACGACGTACAAGGAGTCGAAGACGGTCACCGCGTACAAGCGCGGGGTTCTCGCCTGGGGCGAGGAGCCGGACGGCACGAAGCCCGACGACTCCAAGGGCACCTCAAAGACCGCCGCCCGTCCCCTGCCGACCGTCCCCTCCGGTGTCCTCTTCGACAACTTCCACTACACCGGCCCGAAGGACCCCGCGCTGTTCAGGCACGGCTGGCTGGTCCGCACGAGCGGCGGCGGGCCCGGCATCCACGACACGTGGTCGGCCGACGGCGTCACCTTCCCCTCCGACAAGGACGCCCTGGGCGACGGCCAAGTGCTCGATCTCCGTGCCCGCACGGACGGTACGAAGTCCGGCACCAAGCAGGCCAGTGTGGGCACTTCGGGACGCGAATTCCGCTCCGGGACGTACGCCGCCCGGATCCACTTCAGCGACGACCCCACGTCCGGCAGGAACGGCGACCACGTCAACCAGACCTTCTACACCATCGGCGGCAAGGGCCCGACATACAGCGAGCTCGACAACGAGTACTTGCCGAACGGGGGCTGGGGACGGCTCGGCCCCAAGCTGGACAACGTGACCTGGCACACCGTCGAGGACCGTGTGTACAACACGACCGTCAAGAGCCTGGCCGGCTGGCGCACCGTCGTGATGACGGTCAAGGACGGCGTGGTGACCTACCGCGTCGACGGCAAGAAGATCTACAGCACCAGCGGCAAGTACGCCCCGCGCGCGGGCATGTCCGTGAACTTCAACACCTGGTTCATCGACCTGCCCTTCAAGGGCGGCGAGCGCGCCTGGGACATGAAGGTCGACTGGCTCTACTACAGCGCCAAGGACGCGATGTCGCTCGACGGCATCGACGCGGCGGTCAAGAACTACAGCGAGAACGGACTGAACTACTTCAACACCACATCCTGAGCCGGGGGGCCAGTATGAATTGGGGGGCACGCATGAGCCGTGAAAAGGCCCTGGACGCACAGGGGTTGAGCCGCCGGTCCGCACTGCGACTGGCCGGAACCGCGGGGCTGGTGACGGCCGGCGGTGCCTCGCTCAGTACCGCCTCGGCCGGACCGGTGGCGGCTGTCGGCCCGGGGAGCCTGGGCACACCACCGCCATACGCTCCTTCCGGTCGCCGTCCCAGATACCGGCGCGCCACCTGGTCCCAGCAGTTTCAGTCCGGGCACGGCTGGAGTGCCGCCGGCACCGGCACCTCCTCCGCCGACGTGAACGACACCTCGCTGTTCGTGCGCGGTACCCAGTCGGTGCGGGTGACCACCACGGGCACAGGAAATCAGTCGTACGTCCGCAGGCTCGGCGGTGCGGCGACGAGCCTGACCGGCAAGGCGGTCCGGCTCGTCCTCCGGGTCGACGACACCGCCCACCTGTCGAAGATGTCCTTCTACCTGGGCACCGGCTCACTCGCGAACCACTTCCTCTGGCAGTTCCACACGCACTCCGCCACCGCCACGAACTACGTGCAGTCCGGCGAGTGGGTCACGGTGCACCTGCAGTGGGCCGACGTCACCAGCGCGGCCGGGACGTACTCGATCTCGTCCGCCGGAGTGCCGTCCACCACGACCGGCTTCACGGACATGTCCTTCGCGGTGTACGACAACGCGGGCGGCCCGGTGACGTACCACCTCCAGGCCGTCGAGCTGATCCCGGACACCTCGTCCGTCTTCCCCAAGGGCGTCGTCTCGATCACCTTCGACGACTCGCACACCTCCGTGCACGGGCTCGCCCGGCCGGTGATGGACGCGTACGGCTGCTCCGGCACCGTCTACAACATCGCCGACGCCATCGGCAGCGACACCTTTCTGACGCTTGATCAGATGCGGTCGCTGCAGGACTTCTCGGGCTGGGAGATGGCCGGGCACGCGTACGCGACGAGCGCCCACACGGCGAGCTACAGCGCCCTCACCGCTCAGCAGGTGGACGACGATCTGCGGACCCTGCGGGAATGGCTCGTCGGCAACGGCTTCACCAGCGAGCACTTCGCCTATCCGCACGGCGCCTTCGAGAAGACCACGGACGGCGTGCCGGTGGACCGGATCGCGAGCCGGCACTTCACCACGGCCCGGTCGATCGTCTCCGAGACCATCGAGTCCTTCGCGCCCGCGATGCCGTACCGCCTGAAGGCGCTCACCGGCATCAACGACGGCTCGGGAATCGGCGGTACGGCGCTTGCGAACCTGATCGCGGCCGGCGGCCGGCTCGACCGGTGCGCGCACAGCGGCGACTGGCTGATCCTCTGTCTGCACCGGATCGTGGCCGGGGCTCCGGCGGCCAGCACGGAAATCAGCAGGGCGGGCCTGGACACGCTGATGAAAGCGATCACCGACCGGGGGATTCCCGTGCTGACGGTGGCCGAGGCGATGGCGTACTACACGTAGGGAACGGCCGAGGGGGCGGCCACAACCGCCCCCTCACGCTCACCAGCCCTGGCCGCCCTGCCGCCAGGAGGGATCGACGTACTGGCCTTGGTGGTCCGGGTAGTTGGGGTTCTGCCCGTTGTGGTACGGGTCGTGCTGTCCGCCCTGCCACTGTGGTTCCGGGGTGCCCCAGGACACCCGCTGCTGGGGCGCGTAGGCGTGCTGCTCGTCGTAGCCGGGCAGCGGCTGCGGCTGGCTGGGGATGGCGGGGGCGACGCGGTGGGCCGTGCGGCGCAGCGCCGCGCCCTCGAGACGCATCAGCTGGAGCGTCTCAGTGACCTTCTTGTCGGAGTACGGGTCCTCTTCCTCGAAGATCTCCGTCACGTCGGCCTCGTGATCGCCGGCCACGGACACCTCGACGCCGGCCTGCCGGGTGCCCCAGCTGCCCTTGTGCAGGGTGAGCAGCGCATAGAAGCGGAGCGGGGTCAGCAGCGTCAGCTGGATCACGCCGTAGATCGGTGCCAGCAGGAACATGCCGAAGCGCTTGATGAAGCCCATGCCACGGCGCGGGAAGTCGAGGTAGCGGACGTTGCGGAGGTAGCCCATCAGCACCATGAAGACGAGGTAGTCACCGATGTGGGCGACGAAGCGATCCGGATGCACGATCGGCGTGATGACCATCGAGTAGAACATCGCCGTGCCGAAGACCAGCCACAGCGCTAGTTCCATACAGGTCAGCCAGAAGGCGGGGCGGTACTTCTTCTGGTGCGTGAAGGCCCACAGGGACTCGCGGAAGAAGGACTTGTTCCAGCGGACCTGCTGGCGCAGGAAGTGCGGCAGCTTCTCGGGGACGGCCGTGTAGCCGACGGCGGTCTCCTGGAAGACGACCTGCCCTTCCATGAGGCAGTAGTTGGTCATGCGGCGGTCGTCACCGAAGACGGCCGGCTTGCCCAGGAACTGCTGGTTGAGGAAGTCCGGGAGGTACTTGCGCACCAGCGTGCCGCGGTACGCGGAGAGCGCGCCGCAGCAGCACAGGACCGACTTCAGACGGGAGTACGCGGCCCGCTCGAAGAGGAAGGAGTTGCCGTACCTGAGGTCCTGCAGGCGCGTGAAGATGTTGCTGTCGTGGTTGAGCGCCAGCACCATGCCGGTGGACGCCATGATCTTCTCGTCGGCCAGCGGCAGCAGCAGCTCGCGGACGGTGTCCCGGGACAGAACCGTGTCCGAGTCCACGCACAGGAAGATGTCCGAGTACGGCGCCGCCTCGAAGCCCAGCGCCAGGGCCTCGCGCTTGCCCTTGTTCTCGGGCTGCACGCTGACGGTGTACTTCACACCACGGGCCTCGAACTCGCGGCGCATCTTCTTCGCGGCACGGATGCCGCCTCATTCCCAACCCCGTTGGCACGGCAACAGAAGCGCGGGCGGCTCTCGGCCACCCGCGCGAAAAAAATCGAACAAGTTGGGGAAGGTTAACAAGACCTTCACATCGTCACCACAAGTGCCTCAAGTGCCTCTTGTCACGCACACATCTGTACAACCTTTTCCATACCTTGAGTGTCTCCTGTAACTAACTGCCCCCATGTGATCCCGTTCGGCTGGTAAACGGAACGACCTGAGGCACTCGCCGGGCGACGGCAGGAACCGGCCACAGCGGTAAGCGGAAGCGGACGAGGCGCTGAACCGCGGGGCGTCAGACCTCCCGCCAGGCCTCCAGCGCCAGTCCCGGCTCGTCCTTGCGGCGGGTGAGCAGGAGCTGTCCGGTCGACGGGGACAACGTTGCCGCCACCACCCGCCCATCCTCATCCACCGCGAGTGACACCACGGCGTCCGCCGGAAGCTGTGGTCCCGATTCCGCCCACCACGCCCCTGCCGACTCCTGCTCCGTCGGATACGCGGCAAAGGCGACCCGCCCACTGGAAGAACGCTGCGCGAGCAACGTGCAGTCGTGGCCGTCGAGTTCGCAGCGCACTGCGGAGACGGGGCCGGGTCCGGCGGAGGGCAGCAGGGTGACGGGCTTGGTGCCGGGGCGCCAGGCGCACAGGTCTCCCGACTCGTCGGTGTAGAAGAGGGTCGTACCGTCCGGGGAGGTGGCCAGCGCGTACAGGGTGTCCGGGCGGACCGGCGCCTCCATCGCCTCCTCCAGGCCCGGCTGGGCGCCCGCCTCCTCCTGCCGCCAGTGCAGGATGCCGCCGGGGACGGCCGCGTACACCTCAACGCGGCCCGACTCCCCCGTCACCGCGGCCAACTCCCCTTGTACGTCACGCCCCTTGAGGTCCCGCCAGGGGTCCCAGCCGCCCTTCTCCTTCTGCGCGACCATGCTCACCCCGCCGCCGTTGTTGCGGACGAAGACATGGGCGCGTCCCTCGGCGTCGACCGCGATGGCGGGCGGGCCGGTGCGGGCTCCCTTCTTGTCGGGGTGCCCGACCGGCGCCCAGTCGAGGGCCGCGAGCCGGGGCCGGAAGTGGGTGGAGTGCACGAGGCCCGCCTCGCCGGACACGGTGGGCCGCCAGGAGACCAGATGGGCGTAGGAGTCGCTGCCCTGTCCGACCGCGGGTGACGGGTGCAGCCTCTGCTCGCCGCCGACCCGGTGCGCGTCCGTCCAGGGACCGCCGGGTGAGCGTTCCGCCCGGCACAGGAGGGCGTCGTCCGTGGGGAGGTAGACACTGAGCCGGCCGTCACGGCCGCGTAGGAGCCAGTCGCCGTTCACCGCTTCACTCTAAGCGGGGCGACACGCGGGCCGCGGCCCGGCCCCTGTGTCCTGTGCGTGCGGCCGGACGCAGAGCGGGCAGGCTGTTCCTCAGCAACCACAGCAACAGTGAGAAGGAAGCCGATCTCATGACCGACCAGCTCACCGTGAGCGTCCTCGGCACCGGCATCATGGGCGCCGCCATGGCCCGCAACCTTGCCCGCGCCGGCCACTTGGTCCGCGTCTGGAACCGCACCCGCGCCAAGGCCGAGCCGCTCGCCGCCGACGGAGCGCACATCGCCGACACGCCCGCCGAGGCCGTCCAGGGCGCCGATGTCGTCCTGACCATGCTCTACGACGGTCCCGCGGCCCTGGACGCCATGCGCGAGGCCGCCCCCGCGCTGCGCCCCGGCGCCGCCTGGGTGCAGTCGACCACGGCCGGCATCGGGGCGATCGCGGAACTGGCCGCGTTCGCCGACGAGCACGGCCTCGTCTTCTTCGACGCCCCGGTGCTCGGCACCCGCCAGCCCGCTGAGGCCGGACAGCTGACAGTGGTGGCCGCCGGGCCCGTCGAGGGCCGGGCGGCGGTACAGCCGGTGTTCGACGCGGTCGGCGCCCGCACGCTGTGGACCGGGGACGACGGCGCGGCAGGCAGCGCGACCCGGCTGAAGCTGGTCGCCAACAGCTGGGTCCTCGCCGCGACCGCGGCGACCGGTGAGGTGCTGGCCCTGTCCCAGGCGCTCGGCGTCGACCCGCAGAACTTCTTCGACCTGATCGCGGGCGGTCCGCTCGACATGGGTTACCTCAAGGCCAAGGCCGGACTGGTCCTGAACGACCAGCTGTCTCCCGCCCAGTTCGCGGTGGCCACGGCCGCCAAGGACGCCCGTCTGATCGTCGAGGCAGGCCGCCAGAACGGCGTCCGCCTGGACGTGGCCGCCGCGACCGCCGAGCGCATGGAGCGGGCCGCCGCGCAGGGACACGGCGACGAGGACATGGCCGCCGCGTACTACGCCAGCTTCGACGAGAAGCCGGTGGACTGAGCGGCCGGCAGCGGCGGTTGTGCGAACCTTGCCGCATGAGTGAGAGCGACCCCCTGCTCGTGATCGTCGACGCCGCGAACGTCGTCGGGTCGGTGCCCGACGGCTGGTGGCGTGACCGGCGGGGGGCCGCGGAACGCCTCCGCGACCGGCTCGCGGCCGACGGTCTCCCCGGCCACTCCGGTCCCGTGGAGATCGTCCTCGTGGTGGAGGGTGCGGCGCGCGGGGTGGAGACGGTGCCCGGCGTCCAGGTCGAGTCGGCGCCGGGCAGCGGGGACGACCACATGGTCGACCTGGTCGCCGGGGCGGGGGAACGCCCGGTCCTGGTGGTGACAGCGGACCGGGAACTGCGGTGCAGGGTGCAGGAGTTGGGGGCGGAGGTCTCGGGCCCCCGTACCGTCAGGCCTGCGTGACAAGGGAGTTGACCACTCCCCCTCCCGGCCCGGCGGCTTCAAGACCTCGCCGACCCGGTCTGCTCGCCGCGTGCGAGACGGCTGTGGGAGCGGCCGTAGAGGAAGTACACGAAGAAGCCGATCACCATCCAGATGGCGAACCGGAGCCAGGTCTCGGCGGGCAGGTTGAGCATCAGCCACAGCGAGGCGCACACCGACAGGATCGGGATGACCGGGACCCACGGGGTGCGGAAGGCGCGGGGCAGGTCGGGGCGGGTGTTGCGGAGGATGATCACGCCGATCGCGACGACGATGAACGCGAACAGCGTGCCGATGTTCACCAGTTCCGCGAGTTCGCTGAGGCTGGTGAAGCCCGCGACGATCGCGATGATCACGCCGAGCAGGATGGTCGGCCGGTGCGGGGTCCTGAACCGCGGGTGGACGTGCGAGAAGAAGCGCGGCAGCAGTCCGTCGCGGCTCATCGCGAAGAAGACCCGGGTCTGCCCGAGGAGCAGGATCATGCAGACCGTCGTCAGGCCGACGGCGGCGCCGAAGCTGATGAAGCCCGCGAACCAGGGGTGTCCGGTGGCCTTGAAGGCGTCGGCGAGCGGGGCGCTCACGGACAGCCTGGTGTAGTGCTCCATCCCGGTGACGACGAGCGACACGGCGACGTACAGCACCGTGCAGATGACGAGCGAGCCGAGGATGCCGCGCGGCATGTCCCGCTGCGGGTTCCTGGTCTCCTCGGCGGCCGTGGCGACCACGTCGAAACCGATGAACGCGAAGAAGACGACGGACGCGGCGGTGAAGATGCCCATCACGCCGAAGTTGGAGGGCGCCCAGCCGAACATCAGCTGGATGAGCGGGGCCTTGAGGCTGCCGCCCGCCTCCACCGTCTGCGACTTCGGGACGAACGGCTGGTAGTTGTCGCCCTTGACGAAGAACAGACCCGCGACGATCACGGTCAGAACGACGGTCACCTTGATGGCGACGACGACGGAGGTGACCCGCGCGGAGAGCTTCGTACCCACCACGAGGATCGCGGTCAGCACCAGGACGAGGGCGGCGGCGAGGATGTCGAAGCCGAAGCCGTGCGCCCCCTCCCTGCCGCTCAGCCTCTCGGGCAGATGCCAGCCGGCGTTGTCGAGGAGTGAGGCGATGTACCCGGACCAGCCGACGGCCACCACCGCCGTACCGAGCGCGAACTCCAGGACCAGGTCCCAGCCGATGATCCAGGCGGGCAGTTCGCCCAGGGAGGCGTACGAGAAGGTGTACGCCGAGCCGGCCACCGGGACCGTGGAGGCGAACTCGGCGTAGCAGAGCGCGGCGAGCCCGCAGGCGACGCCGGCCGCGACGAAGGCCAGGGCGACGGCGGGGCCGGCGTTGTTCTTGGCCACCGTGCCGGTGAGAACGAAGATGCCGGTACCGATGATGACGCCGACGCCGAAGACCGTCAGATCGAGCGCGGACAGGGATTTCCTGAGCGCGTGCTCGGGTTCCTCGGTATCGAGGATGGACTGCTCGACCTTCTTCGTCCGGAAGAGGGTGCTGCTCACGGGCTTACCTCCCACGCTTCGTCGTCCTCGACATGATCGAGAGGGGGCGTACTGCGTATGCCCCGGCGCAGGCGGATTCACGCAGATGGGCCGCTTTCACCACCCTTCGCGGTGATGGAAGCGGCCCATCCGGTCGTATTGGGCGGGTCAGTCGCGCGCGGGCTCCACCGAGTCGACCTCCGCCGCCTCACGGTTGAAGCGGCCGTCGAGCCTGGACACGAGGCCGGTGACCTGGCGGGCGATGTCGGGAGCGGTGAGCCCGATCTCCGTCATCACCTCGGCGCGGGAGGCGTGGTCGAGGAAGCGCGGCGGGATGCCGAAGTCGCGCAGCGGTACGTCGACGCCCGCGTCGCGCAGGGCCTGTGCGATCGACGAACCGACACCGCCGACCCGGGAGTTGTCCTCGACGGTGACGACCACGCGGTGCCGCTCCGCGAGGGGCGCCATGGCCTCGTCGACGGGCTTGACCCAGCGCGGGTCGACGACGGTGGTGGAGATGCCCTGCTTGTCGAGCAGGGAGGCGATCTCCAGGCACATGGGAGCCAGGGCGCCCACGGAGACGAGCAGCACGTCCGGCGTGTCCGTCCCCGGCTCGCGCAGGACGTCCATGCCGCCCACCCGTCCCACGGCGGCCACGGCGGGGCCGACGGCGCCCTTGGAGAAGCGCACCACGGTCGGCGCGTCCTTGACCTCGACGGCCTCCCGCAGCTGCGCCCGCACCTGGTCGGCATCGCGTGGCGCGGCGAGCCTGAGTCCGGGCACGACCTGCAGGATCGACATGTCCCACATGCCGTTGTGGGAGGCTCCGTCGGTGCCGGTGATGCCGGCCCGGTCCAGGACGAAGGTGACACCGCACTTGTGCAGGGCGACGTCCATCAGGACCTGGTCGAAGGCGCGGTTGAGGAAGGTGGCGTAGACGGCGAAGACGGGGTGCAGTCCGCCGGTGGCGAGGCCCGCCGCGGAGACGGCTGCGTGCTGCTCGGCGATGCCGACGTCGTAGATCCGCTTCGGGAAGGCGTCCGCGAACTTCTTCAGGCCGACCGGCTGCAGCATCGCCGCGGTGATGGCGACGATGTCCTTGCGCTCCTGGCCGAGCCGGACCATCTCGTCGCCGAACACGGAGGTCCAGTCGGCGCCGGAGGCCTTGATGGGCAGGCCGGTGTCGGGGTGGATGGGGCCGATGCCGTGGAAGCGGTCGGCCTCGTCCTGGAGGGCGGGCTGGTAGCCGCGGCCCTTCTCGGTGAGGCAGTGGACGATCACCGGGCCGCCGAACCGCTTGGCGCGCGCCAGCGCCGACTCCAGGGCCTCGATGTCGTGTCCGTCGATGGGACCGACGTACTTCAGGCCGAGGTCCTCGAACATGCCCTGCGGTGCGATGAAGTCCTTCAGGCCCTTCTTCGCGCCGTGCAGGGTCTCGTAGAGCGGCCTGCCGACGACGGGCGTGCGCTCCAGCAGGTCCTTGCCGCGGGCCAGGAACCGCTCGTACCCGTCGGTCGTACGAAGGGTGGCCAGGTGATTGGCGAGGCCGCCGATGGTCGGGGCGTAGGACCGCTCGTTGTCGTTGACGACGATGACGAGGGGCCGGTCCTTGGCGTCGGCGATGTTGTTGAGGGCCTCCCAGGCCATGCCGCCGGTCAGCGCGCCGTCACCGATCACGGCGACCACGTGGTCGTCGCGCTCCAGGATCTGGTTGGCCTTGGCGAGGCCGTCGGCCCAGCCGAGCACCGTGGAGGCGTGGCTGTTCTCGATGACGTCGTGCTCGGACTCGGCCTGCGAGGGGTAGCCGGACAGGCCGCCCTTCTGCTTCAGCTTCGCGAAGTCCTGGCGGCCGGTGAGCAGTTTGTGCACGTAGGACTGGTGGCCCGTGTCCCACAGCACCTTGTCCTTCGGGGAGTCGAAGACACGGTGCAGGGCGATGGTGAGCTCGACGACGCCCAGGTTGGGGCCGAGGTGGCCGCCGGTCTTGGAGACGGCGTCGACGAGGAAGGTCCGGATCTCCTCTGCCAGCTGGTCCAGCTGCTCCAGGCTGAGCCGGTCCAGATCGCGCGGTCCCCTGATGCGGGTCAGCAGCGGCACCCGTGCCTCCTTGCAGTAGAGCTGTTGCCGGGCTTGTCGAGTCTAATGTTCCGCCTGTGCGGCCGACGCCCGGGCGGTGCGTGATAGGTCACGCGATCGGCTGTACCCAAGATCCGCCGGGCCTATGACATGACTGTGCCCGGCACCGCCATTGGCACCGGGCACAGGTAGAGGGAGGAAGGCCGCCGCAAGGGGCGCCCTGCAGGGGCGCGGGGAACTGCGCGACCAGCCACACACGGCCGGCACCCGCCAATCCACCGCACCCCCACGGCGCGACCGCGTTACGCGCGACCCGCAGCCTTCTGACTCCTACGAGAGACGGAGTCAATGACAACCGCACCGAGCAGAACCGCACCCGTGATCATGTACTGGATGGACGTGTTCATGTTGAGCAGGTCCAGGCCGGTCTGGATCGACTGGATGACCAGCATGCCCAGGAGGGCGGACCAGACCGAACCTCGGCCGCCGAACAGGCTTGTACCGCCGATGACCGCAGCGGCGATGGCGAGCATCAGGGTGTTGCCGCCACCGGCGGTCAGCGTCGCGCTCGCGGTCTGGCCGGCGAAGAACATGCCGCCGATCGCAGCGAACATGCCGGAGATGGCGAACACGGTGATCCGGACCACGGGCACGCTGATACCGGCACGGCGGGCCGCCTCGATGCCGCCGCCGACCGCGAAGACCTTGCGCCCGAAGGTGGTGCGCCGCAGCACGAAGTCGACGACCACGAGACAGGCGAGGAAGATCACCAGGGCGTTGGAGACACCGGCGGCGTTGTTCAGCACCGCCGCGGCCACGAAGGACGCCACTGCAAGCAGAGCGACCCGCACCAGGATCTCGCTGGTGGGGCGGAAGGGCACCCCGGCCGCCCGGCGGCGGCGCTGCTCGTTGAACTGGCCCACGAGCGACAGGACGACACCGAGGCCGGCCAGCAGATAGGCGCCGACGATCGCCTGGTCCATGAAGAAGGAGTTCTGGCCGAAGAGGTGCACCGGGCCGGTGTCGGCCGGGATGTTGATGGTGCCGCTGGAGCCCAGCAGCCACAGCATCAGTCCGTTCCAGCCCAGGAAGCCGGCGAGTGTCACCACGAAGGCCGGCACGCCGATCCTCGCGAAGAAGAAGCCGTGCAGTGCACCGATGCCGATACCGGTGAGGATCGTCAGGACCAGAGCGAGCCAGTCGTTCATCCCGTGCTCGACCACGAACACGGCGAAGATCGTCGAGGCCAGGCCACTGACCGAGCCGACGGAGAGGTCGATCTCGCCGAGCAGCAGCACGAACACCAGGCCGATGGCGAGCATGCCGGTGGCCGACAGGTAGTAGCTGATGTTGGAGAGGTTGTCGGCGCTGAGGAAGCGGTCGTTCTTCAGCTGGAAGATCGTCCAGATGATGATCAGGCCGATGACGACCGGCAGCGAGCCCAGCTCGCCGCCCTTCACCTTGCGCTTGAACTCGGTGAGGTAGCCCTTGAAGCCCTCTTCACGGACCAGCAGTCGCGGGTCGACGACGGCGACACCGGCTGCCGTCGGGTCGTCGGCCGGGGCCGCGGTCCCCTGCTCCGGTGCGGTGCCCGTCTTGGAAACCTTGGACGTGTCACTCACTGTGCCGCCTCCGTGGTGCGACGCCCCGCACGACGGGTCACGGCGTTGTCCGTGGCTCCGGTGATCGCGGCGATGATCTCTTCGTGACTGGTGTCCTTGACGGGGAAGGAACCGTTGTTCCTGCCCAGGCGAAGGACGGCGACGGTGTCTGCGACGGCCTTCACGTCGGCCATGTTGTGGCTGATGAGGATGACGGCGAGGTTCTGCTCGCGCAGCCGCTCGACGAGGTCGAGGACCTGGGCCGTCTGCTCGACGCCGAGGGCGGCGGTGGGCTCGTCGAGGATGACGACCTTGGGCTCGCCGATCAGGGCGCGGGCGATGGCGACAACCTGGCGCTGGCCACCGGAGAGGCTGGCGATCGGGATGCGCACGCTCGGGATGCGGATGGAGAGCGTGCTCAGCAGCTCCCGGGCCTTCTTCTCCATCGACACCTCGTCGATGACACCGCGGTGCAGCAGCTCGCGTCCGAGGTAGAGGTTGCCGACCACGTCAAGGTTGTCGCACAGGGCGAGGTCCTGATAGACGGTCGCGACGCCGAGTCCCTGGGCGTCGTGCGGCTTGTTGATGCTGACCGGCCGGCCCTCCCACTCGATGACGCCGTCATCGATGGGGTGGACACCTGCGATCGTCTTGACCAGGGTCGACTTCCCTGCGCCGTTGTCGCCGACCAAAGCGACGACTTCTCCGGCGTGGACCTCCAGTTCGACATCGGTGAGGGCCTGAACCGCACCGAATCGCTTGGAGACTCCGCGCAACGCCAGCACGGGCGTAGCGGACACGTGAACCATCTCCTTCGCCGCCTGACCGGCGGGGATGCCGCGCTTGGGGTAGTGCGCGGAGAGGTGTGCGAGAACGCACGAGGTTTACAGGATGAACATGCGCGAATCCGCTGCCCTTGGCAACGGTTCCGTCCGGCGCCCGTCCCGGTAGCGGGGTATGAAGGCCGGGACGGACGCCGGACAGGCTTCGCGGGACCGCGGGGCGGTCGCGGCTCGGGTGACTGCCCAGGAGTCCGGGCAGTCACTCGGGTACGTGCCTACTCGAGGCCGGCGGCCTTGCAGGCCTTGGCGTAGGCGGCGGTGCAGATCTGCTTGACGGTGTACAGACCGTCCTTGACGACCGTGTCCTTGATGTTGGCCTTGGTGACCGAGACCGGGGTCAGCAGCTGGGAGGGCACCTTGTCGCCGGAGCCGCTGGTCAGCGTCTCAGTGGCGAGGGAGGAGATGCTCTTGCCCTGGGCCAGGTCGACGGCGAGCGTCGCGGCGCCCTCGGCCTCCGGCTTGTAGGCCTTGTAGACGGTGCTGGACTGGCTGCCCGCGAGGATGCGCTGGATGGCAGCGAGCTCCGCGTCCTGACCGGTCAGCGGGATACCGGCGATGCCCGCGCCCTTCAGGGTGTTGGCGATGCCACCGGCCATGCTGTCGTTGGCGGAGTAGACGCCAGCGATGTTCTTGGCCCCGAGCTGGGTGATGGCCGCGGACATCTTCTGGGCGGCCACGGTGTCCTTCCACAGACCGGACTGCTCGTAGGCGATGTTGACCTTGCCGTCGAGGGCCTGGTGCGCGCCCTTCTTGAACTGCGCGGCGTTCGGGTCGGCGTCGTCACCGTTGATCATGACGACCTTGGAGCTCTTGGTCGCCTTGGAGCCCAGCGAGGTGAGCAGCGCCTGGCCCTGCAGCTCGCCGACCTTGACGTTGTCGAAGGAGATGTACGCGGAGACCGGGCCCTGCGCGAGGCGGTCGTAGGCGACGACCTTGATGCCCTTGTTGACCGCGGTCTGGATCGAGGACTTGATGGCCGCGGAGTCCTGGGCGCTGATCACAATGACCTTGACGCCCTTGGTGATCATGCTGCTGACCTGCTGCGCCTGCTTGGCGGCATCTGCGTTGGCGTTGGCGTACTGAACCGAGCAGCCGGAGCAGAGCGCCTTGACCTTGGCCTCGAACAGCGGCCGGTCGAACTGCTCGTAGCGGGTCTGCGTGTTGTCGGGAAGAAGCAGGCCGATCGAGGCCTTGGTGCCGCCGGAGCTCGAGCTGCCGGAGTCGTTCTTCTTGTCACCGGCCTTGCCGCAGGCGGCCATGGAGAGAGCCATCGAAACCGCAGCCGTGCCGATCACGACTCTACGCATCGTTGCGTTCATGAGGGGTGCCTCCCTGACAGGGCCGCAACGCTGCGGCCGAGGTGGCTGGAAGTCAACTCGGCCACACGTGCGACGTCAAGAAGTAAATACTTAACGAGATGGCAACGGCGTCATGCGTTCTCTAAGTGAAGGCAGGTGTCGCGGTGGACAAGGTGCCGTCCAAAAGGGTCGAATCGCCCATCTCGCTGAGTGCGAGAGCGAGCGCTCCGAGCACCTCCGCACGACCCCCAAGTGCCCCCGGGAGAACGGACAGTTGGCGCGCCGCACTGGGGATCGCATAGCGGCCGACAGACTCTCTGATCGGACCGAGCAGCAGCTCACCGGCCTCGGCGAGATCACCGCCGAGGACGACCCGGCTCGGGTTCAGCAAATTGCAGAGATTGGCGACTCCACTGCCGATGTGGCGGCCGACGTCGGCGATCACCCGACGGCAGCCCGGGTCTCCGTCCCTGGCCAGCCGCACGACACCTTCCATCGTCAGGTCGGTGCCGTGGCTCGGCTGGAGCAACGGAAGTACATAGCGCGCTGCCGCAAAGGTTTCCAGGCATCCCCGGTTTCCGCAGCGGCAGACGGGGCCGGATTCATCGAGTGTAATATGTCCGATTTCTCCTGCAGTGCCGCCGGGTCCCCGGTAGATCTTCCCGTCGATCACCAGACCCGCTCCGACACCGCTCGCGACCTTGATGTACGCCAGGTCCCTGACCCCCCGGCCACTGCCCCAGACCAGCTCGCCGAGGGCGCCGAGGTTCGCGTCGTTGTCCACGTGCACAGGCACGCCGAGCCGCCCCCGCAGCTCCTCGGCGGGCTTGGTACCGGCCCAGCCGGGAAGGATCGCGGACGAGCCGAGGGTGCCGGACTCGACGTCGATCGGACCGGGCACGCCGAGGCCCACGCCCGCGACTTTGGACCGGTCGACACCGGTTGCTGCAATCAGGCGATTGACCAGCTCTTCCGCCCGGTCGAAGCCCTGCGCCGAGGAGGCGTCCACGTCCAGCGGCTCGGACTCCTCGGCCAGCACCTGGTGGGCCAGGTTCCCGACCGCGACGCGCAAATGCGTGTGCCCGAAGTCCACGCCGATGACGATCCCGGCGTCACCGCTCAGGGAGACGCTGCGGGCTCTTCGGCCGCCCGCCGATGTGGGCGTGACCTCGACCGTTCCGCCGTCCTTGAGCTCGCGGACGATGTTGGAGACCGTTGCCGCGGACAGCCCTGTGGTCCTCGCGATCTCCGCCTGCGTGAGTGACCCGGCCAGCCGGACGGCCCGTACGACCCGCTCCAGGTTGGCTCGGTGCAGTGACGACTGCGACCCCGGAGTCTCCACGACGACCTCCTGCGCGCGGGACCGCTTCAATGAGGCCCCGTCTATGTCCAACTAGTGAACTCTAAGCTGAGCCGTTCGGGTCGCCTCCCGTCAAGAGGTTGAACTGTTTCCGGGGGCTTGAACACACCCGGACGCAATGCAGACAGACGTGTGCGCGCCGTCCCCCGGGATCCGGGGTACGGCGCGCACGCCGGGCGTCGGAGCGCTACTTCAGCGCGCCCGCCGTCAGCCCCTGCACCACCTGCCGCTGGAAGATGATGTACGCCGCCAGCACCGGCAGCATCGCCATCACCAGGCCGGCGAAGAGCCCGGACCAGTCGCCCTTGTACCCCTGGCTGGCCGCCAGCTGCACCAGACCCTGGGTGAGCACGCGCTTGTCCGGGTCGGTGTTGAGCACGGTCGGCAGCATGTACTGGTTCCACTGCCCGAGGAAGTTGAAGATCCCCACACTGATCAGGCCGGGCTTGGCCATCGGCAGCATGATCTGGAAGAACGTCCGGCTGTGCGAGGCCCCGTCGACGAAGGCCGCCTCCGCGACCGAGGTCGGCAGGGTGCGGAAGAACGCGGTCAGGAAGAAGACCGTGAACGGCAGCGAGTAGGCGATGTAGACCAGGATCAAACCGTGGATGGTGTTCAGGAGACCCATGTTGTTCACGACGTAGAACAACGGGACCAGCGCCAGCATGATCGGGAAGCTCATGCCACCGATGAAGAGGAAGTAGATGAAGCGGTTGCCCGGGAAGTCGAACCGGGCGAGCACGTACGCCGCCATCGAGCCCAGCACCAGGGTGCCGATGAGCGAACCGCCCACCACCAGAATGGTGTTGAGGAAGTAGTCGCTCATGTTGGCGTCGGTCCAGGCCCGCGCCCAGTTGTCGAAGTGCAGCTTGTCCGGCAGCGCCCAGGGCGAGCTGAAGATGGAGCTGTCGTCCTTGAAGGACGTCATCACCGCCCACAGCAGCGGCATGACGACCATGAACGCCCACAGGACGAGCATCCCGTGGGAGAAGACGTTGAGGACGTTGCCCTCCTTCTTCTCCTTGGCGGGCGCGGCGGACGGCACGTCGACCTTGGAGACGGAGGCACCGGAGCCGGCCGGTACGGAGGCGGGGGTATCGGTCGTCTTCATGATCAGTACTCCAGCCGCTCGCGCCGGCCCAGCCGCATCACGATCGCCGCGAAGGCCAGCGTGACGATGAGCAGGGCGACGCCGATGGTGGTCGCGTAGGCGGCCTGTCCGTCACGGAACGCCTTCTGGTACACGTACAGGACCATGACGGTGGTCGAGTAGTCGGGACCGCCGGGCCCGGTCGTCATGATCTGTACGACCGCGAACGACTCGGCGCCCAGGGCGAGGATGCCCATGTAGACCCAGCCGGACTGCACGGTGTCCCACAGCAGCGGCAGGGTGATCCGGAAGAAGGTGCTGACGCGGTTCGCCCCGTCCAGCAGCGCGGCCTCGTACAGGTCCGCCGGGATGGAGGCCATACCGGCGGAGAAGAGGACCACGAAGAAGCCGACCGAGGACCAGACCAGCACGGCCATCACGCACCACAGGGCCAGGCTCGGGTCGCCCAGCCAGAGCGGCTGGACGCTGTCGAGCCCGATCCCGCGCAGCAGGGAGTTGATCGCGCCGCTGTCCGGGTTGTACGCGAAGGCGAACAGCAGGGCGACGATCGCGATCGAGAGCACCTGCGGGAAGAAATAGACGATTTTGTAGAAGGACGAACCGCGGACCCCGGAAATCACCGGGCCGCCCCGCCTTCTCCGTCCGCCCACATTGATCATGAAGGCGAAGAACAACGCCAGACTGATCGTCACCACCGGCAGCACCAACGCGAACAGCAGGCTGTGCTGCAACGACTTCCAGAAGATCTCGTCGTCGAGCATCCTTTTGTAGTTGTCGAAGCCAACCATCTTGAATTCGGGGCTCAGGCCGGTCCAGTCCGTGAACGAGTAGTAGATGGACTGGATGAACGGCCAGACGACGAACAGCGCATACAGCCCCAGGGGCAGCGCCAGAAACCCCACGATGAACCGGTACTTGCCGTGCTGCATTACTACCTACCCCGATCTCTGGGCGGGTGCTGCCTGTGCTGCCGCCAGGGCCTGCCCTGGCGGATAATGCCGACCCGAGCGGGGTCTGGCACGCACATCTGCGGCCTTGTCGTCACTCTCCCCCACTCTCGACTTCGATCGAGCGGTTGACCCCCGTGAACCCGCTCGGGGCGGCCAAGCAGCACCGCACCTTACAGCCGGCCTGATCCGCCGGACAGACCCTGGTGACGGACCCTCACTGGTGCTTGTAGTGCTTGATCGACGAGTCCTTGGCGGCCGCGTCGGCGAAGCCCTGGATCTTCTTGATGGCTTCGGCCGGGGTGAGACGGCCGGCCATCATCTCGCCGAGGCCCGCCACACCGATCTGCTCCTTCTGCAACTGGACATACCAGTCCTGGAGGCGCGGATTCAGCACGTTGTCCCCGGCCAGCTTCAGCGCCGCGACTCCGGACTTGAGACCCGGGGTCAAAGAGATCCCGCTGGTGCCGCCATTGAACGCGGTCAGCGACTTGACCTTGGTGGTGAAGTTCTTCGAGGAGGCCTCGCTGAGCATGATGCGCAGCTGCTCCATGCCCCCCTCGGGGTTCTTCGCCTTGGCCGGGACGATGAAGGGCTCGCCGCCGGAGGCCCAGATGGTGCCGAAGGGCATCTTGTCGGAGCTGTCGATGCCGGTGGGCGCGGAGACCGCCAGGTTGAAGTCGGCGGGGATGACGTTCGCCGACTCGTTCTCCACCCAGGAGCCGTTCGGGATGAACAGCGCCTTGCCCTTGGCCCACGCGGTCTGCGACTGGATGTGGTCGAGGCCGGGGGTGCCCTTGAGGATGTAGCCCTTCTTGTAGAGCTCGTAGTAGGCGTCGAAACACGCCTTGACGGCCGGGTGCTTCCAGGCGTTCGGCTCGAGGTTGTCGATGGCGTCGAGGACCTCCCGGCCGCCGACCTTGCCGATCATCGGGTAGAGCGAGAAGGGGAGGTAGTACGGGTACTTGCCCGCGTACGTCCAACCCGCCATGCCCTTCTTCTTGGCCTTCTCGCACACGGCGAGCATCTCGTCCCAGGTCTTCGGGTACTGGGCGTCTAGCGAGTCCAGCGCCTTCTGCGAGTACCAGACGCCGTACACCGTGTAGGCGTAGTACATGATCCAGACCGGGTTGCCGTCGAACTGGCCCATCTCCACGATGCCGGGGCGCAGCGTGTCGCGGACCTTCTTGTTCGGGTCGTCGTAGGACGGGGCGTCGAGGAGCGGCGTGAGGTCGGCGAGCTGGTTCTTGCCGACCAGGACGCCCATGTCCATCTGCTCGGCGCCGGAGTTGTCGATGAGGTCCGGCGGGGTGCCCTGGTTGAAGCGGGGCTGGAGCGTGGACTGGATCTTCTGGGTGGCGGAGAACTTCACCTTCGCCTTGGGGAAGTTCTTCTCGTAGATCTTCACGGCGTCCTGGGCGTACTCCTTGCCGAAGCCGCCGTCGAACAGGACGAACTCCATGCCCGCGGTGTCGTTCACGCCCAGCGGGTTCTTGGCGGTCTTCTTGCCCGCCTTGGCCTTGCCCCCGTTGTCGTCGCCGCCACTGCTCGCGCAGGCCGACAGGAAGCTCATGGTGGGTACGGAGATCAGTCCGAGCGCAGCGGACCGCTTGATCAGGTCGCGGCGGCCGACACCCGCGTTGCCGGTGTTCTCGGCGGAAGTGGATCCCATGCTCAAGTCCTCGCCTTCTCCAGGACTCAGGCGGTGAACCGGATCCTCCCCGGCACCGCGGTCAGGTCAGCAGGGTCGTGCAGGAAGTGCGGATGGTGCAGAACGGATCGGGTGAATCGCCGACAGGTATAGTCCACTTCCCGCCAACGGAGCAAGATCGAATGCAAGGTTGGCCAATGGTCTTATCCGAGTTGAGACCTCCAGGAAATATGAGCCGCCTGTGGCCACCTTGCCGGAAAAATCCGCGACATACGCCCCGAATGCCACAGTCAACACCCTTGACATCACTGCTCACTTGACCCACTACTGGTCTCTGCGCGTCGCAGTTGACAACGTTGTCCACAGCGCAGGGAGGGTGGTGTCGGCGTATGCGGCACAGAGCTCGGGACAGATGGCACAGATGGAGTCCGGCGGTCGTGATCACGGCCGCCTTTGTCATGGCGGTGGGCTCGCAGGGGGCGGCGGTCGCCCTGCCCGACGCGCCGTCCAAGGCCGACCGGGAGTTCGCCTCCTCCTTCGAGGCGGGCGATCCGGCACCCGACTGGCTCAACACCGTCGACACCGCGGCGGACGGCAGCAAGCGGGCCTCCGGCGTCGACGGTGGCTACAGCACCGGCATCCCGGGCAACGTGACCGACCATGTCACGGACGTGCGCGCCAGTGCCGAGAACACGGACGGCGGCGAGGTGAAGGAGAACCTCGTCGACGGCGAGTCCGGCACCAAGTGGCTGACCTTCGATCCCACCGGCTGGGTGGAGTTCGACCCGGACAAGCCGATCAAGCTGGTGACGTACGCGCTCACCTCGGCCAACGACTTCGCCGAGCGCGACCCGAGGGACTGGACCCTGCAGGGCTCCACGGACGGCAAGGACTGGAAGACCGTCGACACCCGCTCCGGCGAGTCCTTCTCCGAGCGCTTCCAGACGAGGTCGTACGATCTCGCCGAGCCGGCCGAGTACCAGCACTTCCGGCTCGACATCACGAAGAACAACGGCGCGGACGACATCCTGCAACTGGCCGACGTGCAGTTCTCCACGGGCGGCAGCGGCGGTCCGGTCCCACAGGACATGCTCTCGCTGGTCGACCGCGGCCCGAGCGGATCGCCCACCGCGAAGGCGGGCGCCGGGTTCACCGGAAAGAGGGCCCTGCGTTACGCCGGCCGGCACACCGCCGACGGGCGGGCGTACTCGTACAACAAGGTCTTCGACGTGAACGTGGCCGTCGGCCGGGACACCCGGCTCTCGTACCGGATCTTCCCGTCGATGGCGGACAGGGACCGCGACTACGACGCCACGAACGTGTCGGTGGACCTCGCCTTCACGGACGGCTCCTACCTGAGCGATCTGGGCGCCACGGACCAGCACGGGTTCACTCTGTCGCCGCAGGGCCAGGGCGCCTCGAAGGCCCTCTACGTCAACCAGTGGAACAACGTGGCCGCGCGGATCGGGTCGGTCGCGGCCGGAAAGACGGTCGACCGGATCCTGGTGGCGTACGACTCCCCCAAGGGCCCGGCGAAGTTCCGCGGCTGGCTCGACGACATCGCGATCAAGCCGGTCGCGCCCGAGCCGCCGAAGGCCCACCTGTCCGACTACGCGCTGACCACCCGTGGAACCAACTCCAGCGGAGGGTTCTCCCGCGGCAACAACTTCCCCGCGACCGCCCTGCCGCACGGCTTCAACTTCTGGACGCCGGTGACCAACGCGTCCTCGCTGAGCTGGCTGTACGACTATGCACGCGCGAACAACGCCGACAACCTGCCGACGATCCAGGCGTTCAGTGCCAGCCACGAGCCGAGCCCGTGGATGGGTGACCGGCAGACCTTCCAGGTGATGCCGTCGGTCGCCCCCGGCACCCCTGACACCGGCCGTCAGGCCCGTGAGCTGGCCTTCCGGCACGAGAACGAGACCGCGCGGCCGTACTACTACGGGGTGCGGTTCGAGAACGGCCTTAAGGCCGAGATGGCCCCGACCGACCATGCGGCGGCGCTCCGGTTCACCTACCCCGGCGACGACGCGAGCGTGATCTTCGACAACGTGACGGAGCAGGCGGGGCTCACGCTCGACAAGGACAACGGGATCGTCACCGGCTACTCGGACGTGAAGTCCGGGCTGTCGACGGGCGCGACCCGGCTGTTCGTGTACGGCGTGTTCGACAAGAAGGTGACGGACGGCTCTTCGAGCGGGGTCAAGGGCTATCTGCGCCTCGACGCCGGCGACGACCACACGGTCACCCTCCGCCTCGCCACCTCGCTCATCAGCGTCGACCAGGCCAAGGACAACCTCCGCCAGGAGATCCCGGACGGCACGTCCTTCGACACGGTGAAGGACCGCGCCCGGCGGACGTGGGACCGGCTGCTCGGCAAGGTCGAGGTCGAGGGTGCGACGCAGGACCAGCTGACCACGCTGTACTCGTCCATGTACCGGCTGTACCTGTACCCCAACTCCGGCTTCGAGAAGGTCGGTTCGACGTACCAGTACGCCTCCCCGTTCTCGCCGATGCCCAGCCAGGACACACCGACGCACACCGGCG
Source organism: Streptomyces sp. NRRL S-646 (assembly GCF_000720765.1). Classification (GTDB taxonomy): domain Bacteria; phylum Actinomycetota; class Actinomycetes; order Streptomycetales; family Streptomycetaceae; genus Streptomyces. The sequence continues at coordinate 181,003 of NZ_JODC01000010.1, read as the reverse complement.
CGAAGATCGTGGACGGCAAGGTGTACGTCAACAACGGCTTCTGGGACACCTATCGGACCACCTGGCCCGCGTACTCCTTCCTGACGCCCTCTCAGGCGGGCGAGATGGTCGACGGGTTCGTGCAGCAGTACAAGGACGGCGGCTGGACCTCACGCTGGTCCTCCCCCGGCTACGCGGACCTGATGACGGGCACCTCCTCGGACGTGGCGTTCGCGGACGCGTACGTCAAAGGCGTGAACTTCGACGCGAAGGCGGCGTACGACGCGGCCCTGAAGAACGCGACGGTCGTGCCCCCGGAGTCGGGCGTGGGCCGCAAGGGGATGGGCACCTCCCCCTTCCTCGGCTACACGAGCACCGACACGCACGAGGGCCTGTCGTGGGCGATGGAGGGCTACGTCAACGACTACGGCATCGCGCGGATGGGCCAGGCCCTCTACAGGAAGACGGGCGAGAAGCACTACAAGGAGGAGTCGGAGTACTTCCTCAACCGCGCCCAGGACTATGTGGATCTGTTTGATTCCAAGGCCGGTTTCTTCCAGGGGAAGGACGCCAAGGGCGACTGGCGGGTGGACTCGTCCAAGTACGACCCCCGCGTGTGGGGCTACGACTACACGGAGACCAACGGCTGGGGCTACGCCTTCACCGCCCCGCAGGACAGCCGGGGCCTCGCCAACCTCTACGGCGGCCGCAGCGGCCTCGCGGACAAGCTCGACGAGTACTTCGCCACCCCCGAGACGGCGTCCCCGGACTTCGTCGGCTCGTACGGCGGTGTCATCCACGAGATGACGGAGGCGAGGGACGTCCGGCTGGGCATGTACGGGCACTCCAACCAGGTCGCGCACCACGTGATCTACATGTACGACGCGGCCGGGCAGCCCTACAAGGCGCAGAAGAACGTCCGCGAGGTGCTCTCGCGGCTCTACACCGGCAGCGAGATCGGGCAGGGCTACCACGGCGACGAGGACAACGGCGAGCAGTCGGCCTGGTACCTCTTCTCCGCGCTCGGCTTCTACCCGCTGGTGATGGGCAGCGGCGAGTACGCCGTCGGATCCCCGCTGTTCAAGAAGGCGACAGTGCATCTGGAGAACGGCGAGGACCTGGTCGTCAAGGCACCGAGGAACAGCACGAGGAACGTGTACGTGCAGGGACTGCGGGTCAACGGCCGTACGTGGACGTCGACTTCGCTTCCGCACTCGTTGCTCTCGCGGGGCGGGGTCCTGGAGTTCGAGATGAGCTCGAAGCCCTCCTCCTGGGGCACCGGCAGGAACGCGGCGCCCGTGTCGATCACCCAGGACGACAAGGTGCCGACGCCGCGGGCGGACGTGCTGAAGGGTGCCGGGCCGCTGTTCGACAACACTTCGGCGACACACGCGACGGTCACCTCCGTGGACCTGCCGGTCTCCGGGCCGGTCAAGGGCCTTCAGTACACGGTGACTTCGTCGTCGGACCACACGAAGGCGCCGACCGGCTGGACGCTCCAGGGCTCCGACGACGGCACCACCTGGCAGACCCTCGACAAGCGGTCCGGCGAGTCCTTCCCATGGGACCGGCAGACACGCGCGTTCACCGTGGCATCCCCGGGAACGTACGGGAAGTACCGGCTGGTCCTGGACGGCGAGGCGGTGGTGTCGGAGGTCGAACTGCTCGCCTGAGCAGCCGCGTTGGGGGGCCCGTCCGCGTCAACTGGTTTGACAGCGTTGTCGGTTGAGGCGGTAGGGTTTGATGCAGGCCACGCGACAACGTTGTCGTCGCCACTTCGGTGTCGCCCCAAGCCAGCACCCCCCGGGCAGGTACTCCCCCGGCCTGCACCGGCTCGCGGACCCGGTGGAACGACCCACCACCACCGGGTCCGCCCTGAGCGGCGGTTCAGCCCACCCGGCAGGGCAGGCTCGTCGCCGGGTCACCGCCGGCGCCCGCGACGACGTATCCGAAGGTCGTGCTCTTCCCCGGATCCAGCGAGCCGTTCCAGTCGGCGTTGTGGACCATCACGCCCTGGCCGTTGTAGGTCGCGTTGCCGTTCCACAGGCTGTCGACCTTCTGGCCGCTCGGCAGCGTCCAGTCGACCATCCAGCCCAGCATCGGGACGTCGCCGGTGTTGGTGACGGTCACCTCGGACTCGTAGCCGCCGCTCCAGCTGTTGGTGGTCCTGCGGACGGCCTCGCACTTGCCCGGCACGGGGTCGGTCGGGTTGCCGGGGTCGTGGATGCCCGTGACTTCGCCGTTGCCGCCGTCGAAGACGACGTCGGAGCAGGAGTAGAAGGTCTCCGCGCTGTCCGAGCGCTGCCAGACCATGTAGATGATGTGGCGGCCCGACTTGTTGGCGGGCAGCTGCCCCGTCCAGGAGTAGTTGGCCTCGACCGTGCCCGGGGTGCCGTTGAGGGGCGGGTGGTCGACGCTGAGGAAGGGCTTGTCCTCGATGGCGTCCCAGGAGAGCGGCTTGGTCGGGTCGAAGCCGTCCTTGGTGATGTAGACGTGGAACCAACCCGGGTGCGCCGCCCAGGCGTTGTACGAGAAGTCGACGGTCGCGCCGGAGGTCAGATGGGTGAGCGGCCAGTCGTTGCGCGGGAGGTTGAAGCCCGTGAAGTTGGGATTGCCGCCGCTGCACAGCTGCCCGTCCGGGACGAAGCCGCGGGTGCGGCCGGCGCCGTCGGAGCGCAGCACGGAGAACCAGTTGTAGAACGGCGTGGTGCCGCTGACCTGTTGGGCCGCCTTGCAGGCCGGGTTGATCGGCTTGATCTGACCGGTGCCGGTGAGGCCGTCCTGCCAGCAGAGGAAGGTACGGCTGCCGGGTTTCATGGGAGTGCCGTGGGCTTCCGCCTCGCCGCCCGCCGTGACGACGAGGGCGAAGGCGGGGATGGCGGCGAGGAGCGAGACGAGGACGAAGAAGAGAGCCCTGGTGGTTAATCGGCGCGCCGGTCGGCGCACTTTTGTCAGGATCATGACATCTGAGCCCTTCAGGTACGGCCGGGTGGATGCGGGTGTGCAGGTATGGGCGGGGCGGGGGCGACCCGAGGGCGTCGGGTTCCGGTCCGTCGCCGTATGGGAGCGCTCCCACCCCGCGTGTGGGGAAAATAGCGCTGGTTGGGTCAGTTGTAAACGGGGGGCGCGGGGGCCGTATGGCGTGACGGGGGGCTCGACGCGCGTCAACCGTGTGCCGTGGCTCCCCCAGGGCCTTAAGGGCCTGGGAGGTACCCCCATCCGCTTCGGGTGGCGGTACCTTCGTACGTACGATCATGCCGCGTATCGGCGTCCACACTGGCGTCCATGGGAGCAGTGATGACCACACCCCAGCAGGGACGGGCCACCGAGGAGACCTGGATGTTCCCGCCGGCCGACGGCTGGACCTTCGACCAGGTCAAGGACTTGGAGCTGCCCTTCGACTGGGAACTCGTGGACGGACGGATCGTGGTTCGAGGACAGACCAAGTTCTGGCACAACCGTGTACGGGACAAGATCGCGGCCGCCCTGGAGGCGGCACGTACCCAGCCCTACGAGGTCGTGGCCGAGCAATGCGTCATGGTCGATGACCAGAACACGCCCAAGCCCGACGTGATCGTCTTCGATCCACGGAAGCTGGACTTCTTCGAGCTTGAGTGTGTCCCCGTGGGGAAGGTGTCGCTCGTCGTGGAAGTGGTCTCCCCCGGCTCCCGCCAGGACGACCGCGTACGCAAGCCCGCGCTCTTCTCCGCGAGCAAGGTCCCCTACTACTGGCGCGTGGAACTGGACCGGGACCAGAAGCTGGCGGTGCACGAGTACTGGCTCAACGCGGACACGCTCTCGTACTTTCCCGCGCCGTCGCATCCGGTGCACCACGACAAGCTGGTCACCGAGTTGCCGTTCCCCGTCGAGATCGACCTCGCCGCACTCCTCGGCTTCTGATCCCGCCGGCTCAGCGCACTCGCTCCACCGGATACGCCGCCTGGAAGGCCAATCGCGCGTCGGCGTCCTGGCCGATGGCCGTGAGCAGGTCGTCAAAGGACAGGAACTCTTCCCAGACCGTCCGTCCGCTCGCTTCCGCGAGACGCGCGACGACCAGGTCCTCCAGCTCCTGGACCCGCTTGCCCTTCCAGATCTTGTCGGCGACGCTCACCAGCAGCTCTTCGAGGTCGACGTCCGGCCGGGTCCAGGTGGCGTGCGTCGCCGCGAACCGGGCCAGCTCCGGGGCTGTGCCATGGGCCAGCAACAACTCGCGCCCGGCGGCCTCGTGAGAGGAACCGGGGCCCGACAGCTCGGCGGGGTGGGCCGTCTTCCCGATGTCGTGCGTGGCCGCCCCGAACAGTGTCGCATCGCGGTCCAGTCGGATCGACGGATGCTCCCGTGCCATCCAGTCCAGGAGTTGATGCGTCACGTCGTGGACGGCTCTGAGATGGGCCGCCAGGCGGGGCGGCGCGTCCAAGTCGCGCAGGAGCTGGGTCACTTGGTCGGGCAGAGGGCGCAGGGGCGGGTCGCCGCGGTCGTGGAGTGCGCGTCCCAGTAACCCGCTGCTCATCTTCCGCACCTCATTCCGGCATCAACACGCCGCTGACAGTGTTCCATGTCGCCGGTGAAGTGCGTGATCGAGTTGTCACCTGGAGGCAACAGCTCTTGTCCGTTCCGCGCACGCGACGCCCGCCGGCGGTAGCTCGATGGTGAACTCGGTGCGCCCCGGGGCGCTCTGCACCTCGCTGCGGCCCCCGTGCGCCGAGACGATGGACTCCACAATCGCCAGCCCCAGCCCCGACCCGCCGTCCGCCCCCGGCGTCCGGGTACGGGACATGTCCGCACGGGTGAACCGCTCGAAAACCCTCGGCAGCAATTCGGCCGGAATACCGGGCCCGTCGTCCCGCACCCGGACGACACACCGTTCCGGCGTCGCTTCAACCTCCGCGACCACCGTCGTGCCCGCGGGCGTGTGCACACGGGCGTTGGCCAGCAGGTTGGCCAGCACCTGGTGGAGACGGGCCTCGTCGCCGGTGACCAGGGCCGGGGCCTCGTCGAGGGAGAGGGCGAGTTGCCAGTCGTGGCCGCTGCCTGCCGCTCGGGCGTCCCAGAGGGCCTCGGCGACCACGGCCGCGAGGTCGACCTCGGCGGACTGGAGGGGCCGGCCCTCGTCAAGGCGAGCAAGCAGCAGCAGGTCCTCCACCAGCCCTGTCATACGGGCCGACTCCGCCGAGACGCGGCGCCAGGCCAGCACCGGCTCGATGCGGTCCGTGCCGCGGTTCATCAGTTCCGCGTAGCCCGCGATGGACGCGAGGGGGGTCCGCAGTTCGTGGCTCGCGTCGGACAGGAAGCGCCGCATGCGTTCCTCGCTGCGCCGACGTTCGGCGAGGGAGGACTCGACGTGGTCGATCATCCGGTTGAGGGCGGCGCCGACCTGGCCGACCTCGCTGGCGGGGTCGGTGTCCCGGGTGGGGACGCGGGTGAGGCCGGTGACCTCGCCGCGGCCGAGCGGGGAGCGGGAGACCTCCACCGCGGTGGCGGCGACCCGGCCGAGGGGGCGCAGCTGGCGTCGTATGACCACCGCGCAGACGATGCCCGCGAGGGACAGGCCGGCGGCCGCGACGACCGCCTCCGCCTCGAGCAGTCCGTCGATCATGTTCTGTACGTCGTCCATGGGGAGTCCGGCGAGGACGCGGATCCCGTCCGAGTCGAGCCCGGCGATCCGGTAGGTGCCGAGGCCGGGGACGGCGACGGTGTGCTTGGAGCCGCCCGGCGCGATGCCCTTCAGGGCGGTGCGCTGGGCGGTGGTCAGGTTCTGCGGCGGGGCGTCCTGGCTGACGATCGCCGCCGAGATGACCCTGCCGTGGTCGTCGAGGCGGGCGGCGAGCATGCCGACGGGCTGGCCGTTCTCGGTGAGGAAGGAGAGGTTCGCCTCGTCGCCCGGGTGCAGAGCGGCCCCGCCCAGGCTGCGCTCGGCGGCGTTGGTGACGCGGCCGTCCAACTCGCCCATGAGGGAGGACCGTTGGACCACGGCGGTGGTGAACGTCATCGCCGCGCACACGACGACGAGGGTGGCGCCGACGAAGAGCAGCAGGCGGGCGCGCAGGGAGCGGGCGACCGGGCGGGCGGTCATCTGCCGTACTCCGTGGGCCTGATGGTGTACCCCGTCCCCCGCACGGTGTGGATCATCGACGCCCGGCCCTTGTCGATCTTGCGGCGCAGGCTCGAGATGTGGACCTCGACGAGGTTGCCGCCGCCGTCGAAGGAGCTGTTCCACACGTGGTCGAGGATCCGGTCCTTGCCGAGCACCTGGCGCGGGTGGTCGAGGAGGAGGCTGAGCAGGTCGAACTCCCTGGCCGTGAGCCTGATCGGCCGGCCTGCGCGGTGCACCTCACGGGTCTGTCCGCTCAGCACCAGGTCGCCGAGGACGCGTACGGAGTCGTCGGCCCGGGTGCCCTCTGTGCCGGCCCGGCGCAGCAGGCCGCGCAGCCGGAGGACGACCTCCTCCGGGGAGAAGGGCTTGGTCACGTAGTCGTCGGCGCCGTTGTGGAGGCCGTCGATGCGGTGCTCCACGGCGTCGCGGGCGGTGAGCATGAGGACGGGGAGCTTCGGGTTCTCGTACCGGAGCCGGCGCAGGACCTGGATGCCGTCCAGGTCGGGCAGCATCCCGTCGAGCACGACGGCGTGCGGGGCGCAGCCGCGGGCGATCCGCAGGGCGCTGCGACCGTCGGCGGCCGGGTAGGGCCGCCGGCCCGCCTCGGTGACGGCGACGGACAGCACTTCGGTGAGCGCGGGTTCGTCGTCGACGATGAGGACACGGACCCGGCCGGTTCGGGACGCGGAGGTGCCTGACATGTCTCGATACTGTCCCGGTCCGCTGAGGGAACCCTGTGTTCCACCTGAGGGTGGGTGATGACCTGGGATCTCCCGGCATGGACGCGGCGAGGGCCGCACCCCCGGCGTACCGGGGATGCGGCCCTCAACTGCCCTGCTGCGCCGCTTACTTGCGGATCAGGCTGCGCAGCACGTACTGCATGATGCCGCCGTTGCGGTAGTAGTCGGCCTCACCGGGGGTGTCGATGCGGACGACCGCGTCGAACTCGACGCCGGTGTCGGTGGTGACCTTGACGGTGCGCGGCGTGGTGCCGTTGTTGAGCTCCTCGACGCCCGCGAAGGAGAAGGTCTCCTCGCCGGTCAGACCGAGGGACTCGGCGTTCGCACCCTCCGGGAACTGCAGCGGCAGGACGCCCATGCCGATGAGGTTCGAGCGGTGGATGCGCTCGTACGACTCGGCGATGACGGCCTTGACGCCGAGGAGCGCGGTGCCCTTGGCCGCCCAGTCGCGGGACGAGCCGGAGCCGTACTCCTTGCCGGCCAGGACGACCAGCGGGATGCCCTGCTCGATGTAGTTGCGCGAGGCGTCGTAGATGAACGACACCGGGGCGTCGGCCTGGGTGAAGTCGCGGGTGTAGCCGCCCTCGGTGCCCGGCGCGATCTGGTTGCGCAGGCGGATGTTGGCGAACGTACCGCGGATCATGACCTCGTGGTTGCCGCGGCGGGAGCCGTAGCTGTTGAAGTCGCGGCGCTCGACGCCGTGCTCCGTGAGGTACTTGCCGGCCGGGGTGTCGGCCTTGATCGCACCGGCCGGGGAGATGTGGTCGGTGGTGACCGAGTCGCCCAGCTTGGCGAGGACGCGGGCGCCCGTGATGTCGGAGACCGGGGTGGTCTCCATCGTCATGCCCTCGAAGTACGGGGGCTTGCGGACGTACGTCGACTCGGCGTCCCACTCGAAGGTGTTGCCGGTCGGGATCGGCAGCGCCTGCCACTGGGCGTCGCCCGCGAAGACGTCCTGGTAGGACTTGTTGAACATGTCCTCGCCGATGGCGTTGGCCACGACGTCGTTGACCTCGGCCTCGGAGGGCCAGATGTCCTTGAGGAAGACCGGGTTGCCGTCCTGGTCGATGCCCAGGGCGTCCTTGGTGATGTCCACCTTCATGGAGCCGGCGAGGGCGTATGCGACGACCAGCGGCGGGGAGGCCAGGTAGTTCATCTTGACGTCGGGGTTGATACGGCCCTCGAAGTTCCGGTTGCCGGAGAGGACCGAGGTGACCGCGAGGTCGTGGTCGTTGACGGCCTTGGAGACCTCCTCCGGCAGCGGGCCGGAGTTGCCGATGCAGGTGGTGCAGCCGTAACCGACGAGGTTGAAGCCGACCTTGTCCAGGTACGGGGTCAGACCCGCCTTGTCGAAGTAGTCGGTGACGACCTTCGAACCCGGGGCGAGGGTGGTCTTGACCCACGGCTTGCGGGTCAGGCCCTTCTCCACGGCCTTCTTCGCGACGAGCGCGGCGGCGACCATGACGTACGGGTTGGAGGTGTTGGTGCAGGAGGTGATGGCCGCGACCGTCACCGCGCCGTGGTCGATCTCGTACGTCGAGCCGTCGGGGGCGGTCACGGTGACCGGGTTGGACGGGGCGCCGTTGGGGTGGATGGCCGGGGCGTCGGAGGCCGGGAAGGACTCCTGGCCCGCCTCGTCCACGGTGTCGACGTAGTTGCGTACATCCTGCTTGAACTGCTCGGCGGCGTTCGCGAGGACGATGCGGTCCTGCGGGCGCTTCGGGCCGGCGATGGAGGGGACGACCGTGGAGAGGTCCAGCTCGAGCTTCTCGGAGAAGTCCGGCTCCGCCTTCGGGTCCAGCCAGAGGCCCTGCTCCTTGGCGTACGCCTCGACGAGCGCGAGCTGCTGCTCGGAGCGGCCGGTGAGCTTGAGGTACTTGATGGTCTCGTCGTCGATCGGGAAGATCGCGGCGGTCGAGCCGAACTCCGGCGACATGTTGCCGATGGTGGCGCGGTTCGCGAGGGAGGTGGCAGCGACGCCCTCGCCGTAGAACTCGACGAACTTGCCGACGACGCCGTGCTTGCGGAGCATCTCGGTGATGGTCAGCACGAGGTCGGTGGCGGTGGTGCCGGGCTTGAGTTCACCGGTCAGCTTGAAGCCGACGACGCGCGGGATGAGCATCGAGACCGGCTGGCCGAGCATGGCGGCCTCGGCCTCGATGCCGCCGACGCCCCAGCCCAGCACGCCGAGGCCGTTGACCATGGTGGTGTGCGAGTCGGTGCCGACGAGGGTGTCGGGGTACGCCTGGCCGTTACGGACCATGACGGTACGCGCGAGGTGCTCGATGTTGACCTGGTGGACGATGCCGGTGCCCGGCGGGACGACCTTGAAGTCGTCGAAGGCGGTCTGGCCCCAGCGCAGGAACTGGTAGCGCTCACGGTTGCGGCCGTACTCCAGCTCGACGTTCTGCGCGAACGCCTCGTGGGTGCCGAACTTGTCCGCGATGACGGAGTGGTCGATGACCAGCTCGGCCGGGGAGAGCGGGTTGACCTTCGCCGGGTCGCCGCCGAGCTCCTTGACGGCCTCACGCATGGTGGCGAGGTCGACGACACAGGGAACGCCGGTGAAGTCCTGCATGATCACGCGGGCGGGCGTGAACTGGATCTCCTGGCTGGGCTGCGCCTGGGAGTCCCAGCCGCCGAGGGCGCGGATGTGGTCGGCGGTGATGTTCGCGCCGTCCTCCGTGCGGAGCAGGTTCTCCAGCAGGACCTTGAGGCTGTACGGCAGTCGGGCCGAGCCCTCCACCTTGTCCAGCCGGAAGATCTCGTACGACTCGTCGCCCACCTGCAGCGTGCTGCGGGCGTCGAAGCTGTTCGCCGACACGACAGTCTCCTTCATTGATGTGCGCGTACTCACCACGATCCTGCCGCCACGGCATCTCGGCCGATCCGCTAAGGTAAGGCTAAGTTAGGTAGGCCTTACCGAGGATGGCGGCTGTGGTGCTCCTCGGCAGATATCTCGATGTCGAGATAACTCTAGTACATGGGGCCGGAATGGTCATGCCCGGCCTCGTCACAACCGCGCCCCGACGACTCCGCCCGCCCCGCTCGCACGACCGGGCCCGCTAGGCGATTATCTGGCGAAAAGGGATATTTGGCGCGAGCGCCCATCACTGCGTCAAGCCTGGGTACTCGACCCGCCACGGGGAAGCCCGTCCGGCCGAAGGGAGGCATTCGCCCACCGACCTCCCATGAGGCGACGTTGACGGTCCGTCACCCGAATGGACCCCCTTCACATGCCTCATCTCATATCTGAGATAACCTCAACCCCATGGCAGACGACTACCTCGTACGCATCGGCAAGCTCATCCGTGACGCCCGGCAACATCGGGGCTGGACACAGGCCCAGCTCGCGGAGGCGCTCGGCACCAGCCAGAGTGCCGTCAACCGCATCGAGCGCGGCAATCAGAACATCAGCCTTGAGATGATCGCCCGAATCGGTGAAGCCCTGGAGAGCGAGATCGTCTCGTTGGGCTATGCGGGGCCGATGCATCTGCGGGTGGTCGGCGGCCGTCGGCTGTCCGGCGCCATCGACGTCAAGACGAGCAAGAACGCGTGTGTCGCGCTGCTGTGCGCCTCCCTGCTCAACAAGGGCCGCACGGTGCTGCGCCGGGTGGCGCGGATCGAGGAGGTCTACCGGCTCCTCGAAGTGCTCAACTCCATCGGTGTGCGTACCCGCTGGATCAACGACGGTGTGGACCTGGAGATCGTGCCGCCCGCCGAGCTGGACATGGCGGCCATCGACGCCGACGCCGCCGTACGGACGCGGTCCATCATCATGTTCTTCGGTCCGCTGCTGCACCGCATGGACCACTTCAAGCTGCCGTACGCGGGCGGTTGCGACCTGGGCACGCGGACCATCGAACCGCACATGATCGCGCTGCGCCGGTTCGGTCTCGACATCACCGCCACCGAGGGGCAGTACCACGCCCTGGTGGACCGGACGGCGCGGCCCGACCGGCCGATCGTACTGACCGAGCGCGGGGACACCGTCACCGAGAACGCGCTGCTGGCCGCCGCCCGCCACGACGGTGTCAGCGTCATCCGCAACGCGTCCTCCAACTACATGGTCCAGGACCTGTGCTTCTTCCTGGAGGCGCTGGGCGTCAAGGTCGAGGGCATCGGTACGACGACCCTCACCGTGCACGGCGTGCCGCAGATCGACGTCGACGTCGACTACTTCCCCTCCGAGGACCCGGTCGAGGCGATGAGCCTGCTGGCGGCCGCGGTGGTGACGGAGTCGGAACTGACCGTGCGGCGCGTGCCGATCGAGTTCCTGGAGATCGAACTGGCGGTCCTGGAGGAGATGGGGCTCGACCACGACCGCACGCCCGAGTACTTCGCGGACAACGGCCGTACCCGGCTGGTGGACCTCACCGTGCGGCCCTCCAAGCTGGAGGCGCCGATCGACAAGATCCACCCGATGCCGTTCCCCGGCCTGAACATCGACAACGTCCCGTTCTTCGCCGCCATCGCCGCCGTGGCGCAGGGCAAGACCCTGATCCACGACTGGGTCTACGACAACCGCGCGATCTATCTGACGGACCTGAACCGCCTGGGCGGCCGCCTCCAACTCCTCGACCCGCACCGGGTACTGGTCGAGGGCCCGACCCGCTGGCGCGCCGCCGAGATGATGTGCCCGCCCGCACTGCGGCCCGCGGTGGTCGTCCTGCTGGCGATGATGGCGGCCGACGGCACGTCCGTGCTGCGCAACGTGTACGTCATCAACCGGGGTTACGAGGATCTGGCGGAGCGGCTGAACTCGGTGGGGGCGCAGATCGAGATCTTCCGGGACATCTGAGCCACCGCCTCACCCGTGGTACAGGACCCGCACGACGAGCGTGTCGGCCGGCAGGGCGTCGAGGTAGTCGTTGAAGTGGCGGCGCCGCTCGGCGTTCGCGACGTCCAGCCAGTGGCCGTCCAGGGTCAGCAGGGCGTTCGAGGGCAGGGCCTTGTCGGCGGCTGACCGTACGTACGCTTCGACGTCACCGGTCAGGCGGGCGACCGGGTTGCCGCCGATCAGCTCCTCAAGATCGGGGTTGTTGCCGAGCGCCACGATGACCGGCTGGGTGCGGTAGTCCTCCAGGAGCTGTGCCCGCGGGTAGCCCTCGGGGTCGGCGAAGTGCCTGGCCCAGAAATGGCTCGACGGCAGGGCGGGCGGATAGGCGGCGGAGAAGTCCTGCCACGCTTCGAACGCCCGCCGCGCCTGAGCAGCCGCCTGCGCACGCGGCGTTTCGAGATCCAGCAGCGCGCGTGGCCCGCCGTCGCACAGTGACGGCGGGACATTGCGCGGCGCTCCGGACAGGGCTTTGGCGCCCCGGATGAGGCGCGGGTCGTCCTCATGGCCGGGGACGACCAGGAACTCGCAGCCCCGGCCGTCGATCTGCCAGTAGTCCCACCAGGTCTCGACGTCCGGATCGCCCACTCCGGCGTCACGGTTGTAGTCGTAGGGCGCCATGGCCGCGCCGATGGCCTCGACGACGTCCCCCGGATCGCACGGGGGAACGCACACCGTCACTCGCTCTTTCGCCATGGCCCTTTCCTCGGTCTCTTCCCGACACTCACGATCACATCATCGTCGTTTCGGCCCCCTCTTTTTGTTCTACAGAACCTTGACGCACTGATGTTCTTCTGTAGACCATCGAGCTATCGGTACCCGCACCGGCGCGAGGAGGCGCTCGGCATGGTGGTGGTGTCCTTCGACCGGAGTCCCAAGACGTACCGGCACTGGAAACTGTGGACCGACGGGCCGGTCGCCTGGCTCGAACTGGACGTCGACGAGCAGGGCGGTCTGGTTCCGGGGTACGAGCTGAAGCTCAACTCCTACGACCTGGGCGTCGACATCGAGCTGTACGACGCGCTGCAGCGGCTGCGGTTCGAGCACCCCGAGGTGCGGGCGGTGGTGGTGACCAGCGCCAAGGAGAAGGTCTTCTGCGCCGGGGCGAACATCCGGATGCTCGCGGCCTCCCCGCACGCGTGGAAGGTGAACTTCTGCAAGTTCACGAACGAGACCCGCAATGGCATGGAGGATGCCTCCGAGTACTCGGGGCTCACCTTCATCGCCGCGGTCAACGGCCCTTGCGCGGGCGGCGGTTACGAGCTCGCGCTCGCGTGCGACCGGATCCTGCTGATCGACGACAACTCCTCGACGGTGGCGCTTCCCGAGGTGCCGCTCCTCGGGGTGCTGCCCGGCACGGGCGGGCTGACCCGGCTGACCGACAAGCGCCGGGTGCGCAAGGACCTGGCCGACGTCTTCGCCACCCGCAGTGACGGTGTGCGGGGCAAGACGGCGGTGGACTGGCGGCTGGTGGACGAGGTCGTGCCGCGGCGGGAGTTCCGTGCGGTCGTCGAGCAGCGGGCGAGGGAGGCGGCTGCCCGCAATCCCCGTCCGGCGGATGTTCAGGGGATCCGACTCGACCCGCTGGAAAGGGAGTTCAATGAGCAAGGGGTCTTCTATCGGTATGTGCGGGCCGAGTTCGACCGTCCCGCCGGGGTCGTCCACCTCACCGTACGAGGACCCGAAGACGACAGCGGGGACGGCTGGCTGCTCACCCTCACCCGCGAACTCGACGACGTGATCCTGCACCTGAGGACGAATGAGCCCGAGCCGGGCACCTGGGTACTGCGCACCGAGGGCGACCCCGCGCTCGTACTCGCGCATGAACAGCGGCTGTTGAGCACGAGGGACCACTGGCTGGCGAACGAGATCCTGCACTACTACAAGCGCACCCTGAAGCGGCTGGACGTCACCAGCCGCAGTCTCGTCGCGCTGATCGAGCCGGGCAGCTGCTTTGCGGGTCTGCTGCTGGAGCTCGCCCTGGCCTGCGATCTGCAGTACATGCTGGACGGACCGCCGATCGAGGACCCGGACAGCGGGAAGAGGGCGCAACTCGCCCTGTCCGAGGCCAACTTCGGGGTCTTCCCCATGGGCAACGGGCTGTCCCGGCTCCAGTCCCGGTTCTACGGCCGGGACGACCACCTCGACTGGCTGCGCCGGGAGGCCGGGCAGCCGCTGAGCGCCGCCCAGGCACGCGAACTGGGACTCGTCACCGACGCGCCCGACGACATCGACTGGGAGGACGAGGTCCGGCTCGTCCTGGAGCAGCGGGCGGCGCTGAGCCCGGACGCGCTGACCGGGATGGAGGCCAACCACCGGTTCGTCGGACCGGAAACCATGGAGACCAAGATCTTCGGTCGGCTCAGCGCATGGCAGAACTGGATCTTCGTACGCCCCAACGCCTCGGGTCCGGAAGGTGCGTTGCGCCGCTACGGCACCGGGCAGCGGGCGGTCTACGACCGGAAGCGAGTGTGACCCGATGCCCACGGACATCGACTACGACTCCAAGATCCCCAACAATGTCGGCCTCGCCGACGACCGCCGGCTGCAGCGCGCCCTGGAGGGCTGGCAGCCCAAGTTCCTCGGCTGGTGGGGCGAGATGGGCCCGGCGCTGGAGAACCACGGCGTCTATCTGCGGACGGCCGTGTCGGTCGGACGGGACGGCTGGGCGCACTTCGACCATGTCAACGTGCCCGACTACCGGTGGGGCATCTTCCTGGCGGAGCCCACCCCCGACCGGCGCGTGGCCTTCGGGGAGCACAAGGGCGAGCCGGTGTGGCAGCAGGTGCCCGGCGAGTACCGCGCCGATCTGCAGCGGCTGATCGTCGTCCAGGGCGACACCGAGCCCGCCTCGGTGGAGCAGCAGCGCCTGCTGGGGCTGAGCGCGCCGAGCCTGTACGACCTGCGCAACCTCTTCCAGGTCAACGTGGAGGAGGGGCGGCATCTGTGGGCGATGGTGTACCTCCTGCACGCCTACTTCGGGCGGGAGGGCCGTGACGAGGCGGAGGCGCTGCTGCACCGCAACTCCGGCAGCCCCGACTCGCCGCGCATTCTCGGCGCGTTCAACGAGGAGACCGCCGACTGGCTCGCCTTCTACATGTTCACGTACTTCACCGACCGGGACGGCAAGTACCAGCTCGGCTCGCTGAAGGAGAGCGCCTTCGATCCGCTGTCGCGGACCTGCACCTTCATGCTGAAGGAGGAGGCCCACCACATGATGGTCGGGACGACCGGCGTCGACCGGGTGGTCACCAGGAGCGCCCAACTCGCCCGCGAACACGACACGTCGGACATCGCCGCCTGCGGCGGCATCCCGCTCGACGTCGTCCAGAAGTACATCAACTTCCACTACACGGTGTCCCTGGACCTGTTCGGCAGCGAGACCTCCACCAACGCGGCGAACTACTACACCGCGGGGCTCAAGGGCCGCTGGCAGGAGGAGCGGCGCAAGGACGACCACCGGCTCACCGACGACGGCGTCCGGTTGGACAAGCCGGACGGCGACGCTTCCTGGGCGGTCGACGAGGTCCCGGCCCTGCTCGCCCTCAATCTCGACCTGCGCGACGAGTACATCGCCGACTGCAGGACCGGCGTCAACCGCTGGAACCGCATCCTCGACGAGCACGGCATCGACTTCCGGCTGCAGCTCCCGCACCCCGGCTTCAACCGCCACGTCGGCCTCGCCGCCGGACACCACATCACGCCCGACGGCACCATCGTCGACGAGAAGACCTGGGAGGCGAGCCGCGACCACTGGCTGCCGACCACCGAGGACCTGGCGTTCGTACGGTCGTTGATGCAGCCCGTGTACGAGCGCGGGAAGATCGCGAGCTGGGTGGCGCCGCCGGTGAACGGCATCAACGGCAAACCGTTCGACTACGAGTACGTACGACTGGTGTGAGGCGGCCCTGATGCCCGAGCTGTTCAACGCGGCGGACTGGCTGGTCGACCGGCAGGTGAGGGACGGGAACGGCGGCCGCACGGCCGTCGTCACGCCCACCCGGAGCCTGACCTACGAAGAGCTGTCCGGCGAGGTCCGGCGGGTGGCCGCCGGGCTGCGTGCCCTCGGGGTACGGCCCGAGGAGCGTGTCCTGTTCTGCATGGCGGACGACATCGAACTGTTCACCGGCATCCTCGCCGCCTTCCGCATCGGCGCGGTGGCCGTGCCCGCCTCGACCATGCTCACCGGCGGCGAACTGGGCAGGCTGATGGCGGACTGCCGTAGCCGAGTGGTGCTGGGGTCGGCGGAGTTCGCCGCCGTGGTGCGGTCGGCGGTGCAGGAGGCCCCGGAGGTCGAACGACTCGTACTGGGCGACGACTGGCAGCAGTTGCAGACCTCCGGCGCGGACGGCACGACGTACGCCACCTGGCCGGACTCCCCCGCCCTGTGGCTCTACACGTCCGGCACCACGGGCACGCCCAAGGCGGCGATGCACCGGCACGCCGACATCGCGTTCGTGGCGGAGAACTACGGGCGGCAGGTGCTGGGCATCGGCCCCGAGGACCGGTGTCTGTCGGTCGCCAAGCTGTTCTTCGCGTACGGCCTCGGCAACTCGATGTTCTTCCCGCTGGCCGCCGGCGGGACGGCCCTGCTGGAGCCTGCGCGGCCCTCGCCCGCGCTGTTCGCCAAGCGGGCGGCGGCCGACCGGGCCACCGTCCTGTTCGGCGTGCCCGGCTTCCTCGGCGCGCTGCTCGCGAGCCCCGACATTCCCGACGACGCCTTCGCGACCGTACGCGTGGGTGTCTCGGCCGGTGAGGCACTTCCGGCACGGATCCACCGGGGAATGCGGGAGCGGTTCGGCGTGGAGGTCCTGGACGGGATCGGGTCGACCGAACTGCTGCACATCTTCATCTCCAACCGGCAGGGGCGGGTCCACCCCGGTTCCTCCGGCGAACCTGTTCCGGGGTACGCCGTGGAGTTGCGGGACGTGGACGGCCGCGTCGTGGAGGGCGCGGACACGCCCGGCGAGCTGTATGTGCGCGGGGCGTCCGCCGCCACCGGCTACTGGTGCCGGGCCGAGACCAGCCGGCAGGTCTTCCTCGGCGAGTGGGTGCGCACCGGCGACACGTACGTCCGCAACGGCGACGGCACCTACACCTGCCTGGGGCGCACCAACGACCTGCTGAAAGCGGGCGGGATCTGGGTGTCGCCCGCCGAGGTCGAGGAGCGGCTGCTGGCCCATCCCGACGTGGCCGAGGCCGCAGTGGTCGGGGCGCGGGACGCGGACGGCCTGGACAAGCCGGTCGCGTGCGTGGTGCCGAGCGCCGGCCGCGAGGTCGACGGGGCTGCACTCATCGCCTGGTGCCGGGAAGGCCTGGCCGCCTTCAAGCGACCGCGTGCGGTCATCGCACTGCCCGAACTGCCCCGGACGCCCACGGGCAAGATCCGCCGCAATGTACTGAGGGAGATGATCCGGTCAGATGGTGGGGCGTGATCGGCGATCCCGTCTGCGGGTGCGTCGTGGCTGGTCGCGCCCACGCGGCGGAGCCGCACATTGATACTGCCCCGCGCCCCTTACAAGCCGCTGCCGAACTGTACCCGGCTTCACCACGTTCTAGCCCTCAAGCTCCTCCCACCGCCGTCGCGCTGCTGTGCTCCATTCCCCGTGCTTGCCATGGAACAGCTCCGTCGCCCTGGCGCCGCTCCACCCCGCGGGGAGCAGTTCCGGAGGGAGCCGCGGGTCCAGGAACGGGAAGCGGCGCCACTCGTGCACCAGCATGGTCAGGTCGTGCAGGACGGCGTCGCCGTCCGCCGGGTGCAGGCCGGTGAACTCGGCGATGAACGCCTCGTACCGCTCCTCCACCTCGCTCAGGTCCCAGGCACGGGCGACCATGGCGGCCTCGCTGCCCACGGCGCCGTAGGCCGCGGTGAAGGACATCGCGCCGTCGGCCAGTCCGAGTTCCTTCAGGACGCCCAGCGCCTCCGCCTCACGGTCGGTACGGGGCGTGATCCATACGCCGGGCTCCGGGGAGCCGAAGCCGGCCCAGCTGAGCCGGGTGCGGAGGCGGTGCCGCAGGTCGCGCTTGGACTCCGGCACGGAGACGAGGACCACCAGCCAGGTGCCGTCCCAGACGCGCTCCCCGCTGCCGAAGTCGTAGATGCGCTGCGCTCCCTCGGTCAGCAGCCGCCGCCCGGGAGGGGTGAGCGCCCAGCGCACCCGGCGGCCCACCCGCTCCGAGGCCAGCCAGCCCTCAGCGGCCGTGCGGGCGAGCGCCTGGCGGGCCGACTTCTCCTCGATCCCGAACAGTGCCAGGGTCTCGACCAGGGCGGACGTCCACACCGGGCGATCGCGGGGCAGGACGTACTCGCCGAGCAGGGTCATCAGCAGCGACCGGGCGCTCGTGTCACCGACCTCCCGGCGGCGGCTGACCACCGGCCGTGCGGATGCGTCCTTCGGCATGCCTACACAATATCTTGTCGTTGCGCGACCTATCCGTAGAGTGTCGAGCGTGTGCGCGCCGCCGGGCGGGTCCGGCGGCGCGAACTCGTGGTGGTCAGCCCTTGGCCAGGATGACCTCGTGCCGCTCGTCGGCGTGGATGCGGGGCAGCGGCAGGATGCCCTCGAAGCGGAGTTCCGCGACCGTGGCCTCCACGCTGACCTTGCCCGGGCCGATGGCCGGCGACGGTCTGCTGGTGTTCTCCCAGCGGTGTGTCACACCGTCGCACACGGCGACCGTGCCGCCGATGCCCTGGATCAGGGTCGAGGTGCCGTGGGTCGCGGAGGCCTTCGTGGTGCTCACGGAGGAGCTGACGAAGGCCGCGCCCGTGCTGTCCGTGCAGCGGTAGGTGCCGGAGAGGGTGACGGTGCCGTCCGCGGAGACGTGGCCCGTCGGGTCGACGGTCACCGTCTCCTCCAGCTCCACGGCCGCGGTCCTGTACGGGGCCGCGGTCACGGCGGGAGCGGCGAGCAGGAGCAGGGCAGCACCGGCGGCGAGAGCCAGGGCGGGTCGCTTGTTCATGGGAAACCTCCTGTAGGTGGGCTTCCACTGGTACCCGGCGGGCGTGCCCACGGCCGTGACCGTCACCCACTCGGTGGCGAGTCCGCCCCGACGGTCCTGGAACCGTCCTGGTGTTGTCCGCGTGTTGTCACGCTTCACGTCCGGCCGTTCCGATGAGTTCGGGACGGGAGGATGGTCTACCCATAGGGACCGGCGGACGGTCCCGACCGACGTGGAGGTGCGCCATGTGTTCCCACCAGACTTCGTGCCCTTCCTTCGACGAGCTCGCCGTGCACGTCGTCGCCGCCCACCCCGAGCAGGGCTGGAGCCTCCTGTGCGACGGCGCGATCGTGTTCGACGACAGCGGTGAGCTGACGCCCGACGGCAGGGCCGTCGCACCGCACCGGCTGCCGGCCGAGCGGCCGGCCGTCGCGGCGTGAGCCCCGCTCAGGGCAGTACCGCGAACCCGTCGAGCTCGATCATCGCCTCCTCGTCCCACAGGCGTACGACCTCCACGACCGCCATCGCCGGGTAGTCACGGCCCGCCAACTCCCGCCAGATACGCCCCAGTTCGGGGGCGTGGGTGCGGTAGGCGGCGACATCCGTGGCGTAGGCCGTGACGCGGGCGAGGTCCGCGGGAGTGCCGCCCGCCGCGCTCAGGGCCGCGAGGAGACTGGTGAGGGCCCGCTCGAACTGCTCGGGCAGGGTGTCGCCGACGACTTTCCCGTCGGCGTCCAGAGCGGTCTGGCCGGCCAGGAAGACGATCCGGGTGCCGGTGGCGACGACGGCGTGCGAGAAGCCGGTCGCCGGGGAGAGGTCGGGCGGATTGACGCGCTCCGTGCTCACCGTGGTTCCTCCGTTGCCTCCGCGTCGGCGTACAACTCCTTGGCGATGATGCCGCGTTGGACCTCGCTCGCGCCCTCGTAGATGCGGGGGGCGCGCACCTCGCGGTAGAGGTGTTCGAGGAGGTGGCCGCGGCGCAGGGCGCGGGCACCGTGCAGCTGGACGGCCTGGTCGACGACGTACTGCGCGGTCTCTGTGGCGAGCAGCTTCGCCATCGCCGCGCGCTTCGGGACACCGGGGGTGTTCTCGTCGTAGGCGGTCGCCGCCGCATACACCATGAGGCGGGCCGCCTCGGTGCGCAGCGCCATCTCGGCGACCTGGTGGGCGACGGTCTGCAGGTCCTTCAACTTGCCGCCGAACGCGTCCCGCCGGGACGTGTGGGCGAGGGTCGCATCCAGCGCCGCCTGCGCCATGCCGACGGCGAACGCGCCGACGCTGGGGCGGAAGAGGTTGAGGGTGCCCATCGCGACCCGGAAGCCCCGGTCGACCTCGCCGAGCACGTCGTCCGCGGTGACGGGAACGGCATCGAAGTCGAGGGCGCCGATGGGGTGCGGCGAGAGCATGTCGAGAGCCCTGCCGGTCAGGCCGGGACGGTCGGCGGGCACCAGGAAGGCGGTGACGCCGCGGGCGCCGGCGCCGGGGGTGGTGCGCGCGAAGACGGTGTAGAAGTCGGCCTCGGGGGCGTTGGAGATCCAGCACTTCTCCCCGGTGAGCCGCCAGCGGTCGGGGCCGTCGGAACCGGCGGTCAGCGACAGCGCCGCCGCATCCGACCCGGCCCCCGGCTCGCTCAGCGCGAACGCGGCGACCGCGCTCCCCTCGCTCACCCGGGGCAGCCAGCGCTCCCGCTGGGCCGGTGTGCCGTACGCATGGACCGGGTGGGCGCCCAGCCCCTGCAGCGCAAGGGCAGTCTCCGCCTCCGTGCAGGCGTACGCGAGCGACTCCCGCATCAGACAGAGGTCGAGGGCCCCCGAGGTGAACAGCCTCTCCAGGAGGCCGAGTTGGCCCAGTTCGGCGATCAGGGGGCGGTTGACGTGCCCCGGCTCGCTCTTCTCCGCCTTCTCCACGAGCGGGCGCAGCCGTTCGGCGGCGAGGGCGCGCAGCTCGGCACACCAGGCGGTTTGTACGGGATCGAGCGAGAATACGGGCATTGGCGGTCCCCTTTCTCGACATGACCCCTCGACGATATCGCGCACCGTTGACTGTCGTCACCAACACGATACGCTCGAAGCGCGAGCCCACCAGGACGCCCACAACGGCAAGGGGGCGCACCGCCATGAACGTCTCGGCCCACGTCGACACCTTCGCGCGCGACCACCTCCCGCCGCCCGAGGAGTGGCCGGAACTCCGGTTCGACCTGCCGGAGCTCCGTTACCCCGATCGGCTGAACTGCGCCGCCGAACTGCTGGACCACGCCGACCCCGGCCGCCCGGTGTTCCACACCCCTGCCGGGCCTTCGTGGACGTACGGCGACCTGCGTGCCCGCGTCGACCGCATCGCCCATGTCCTGACGGGGGACCTCGGCATCCTCCCCGGCAACCGCGTCCTGCTGCGCGGCCCGACCACGCCCTGGCTCGCGGCCTGCTGGCTGGCGGTGCTGAAGGCGGGCGGGGTGGCGGTCACCGTGCTGGCCCAGCAGCGGCCGCACGAGCTGGAAGTGATATGTGACATGGCACTGATCCGGCACGCCCTGTGCGACATACGCGCCGTCGACGACCTCGCCAAGGCCGAGATACCGGGCCTGCAGATCACGACGTACGGCGGCGACGCCCCCGACGACCTCCTGCACCGCACGGCGCCCGACACCCCGTACCCCACCGTCGCCACGGCGGCCGACGACGTCGCGCTGATCGCGTTCACGTCGGGCACGACCGGCCGCCCCAAGGGGTGCATGCACTTCCACCGGGATGTGCTCGCCATAGCCGACACCTTCGCCAAGCATGTCCTGCAGCCCCAGGCGGACGACGTCTTCGCGGGCAGCCCGCCGCTCGGCTTCACCTTCGGGCTCGGCGGTCTTGTCGTCTTCCCGATGCGGGTCGGCGCCAGCGCGCTGCTGCTCGAACAGGCCCATCCCCAGCAGTTGTTGGCGGCGGTCGCCGAGCACCGGGTCTCCGTGCTGTTCACCGCGCCGACGGCCTACCGGGCGATGCTCGACGAGCTCGACGCCCACGACACCTCGTCGCTGCGCCGCTGCGTCTCGGCCGGCGAGAACCTGCCCGCGGCCACCTGGCAGGCCTGGTACGAGCGGACCGGGCTGCGCATCATCAACGGCATCGGCGCCACCGAACTGCTGCACATCTTCATCTCCGCGGCCGACGAGCAGATCAGGCCCGGCACGACGGGCTTGCCCGTACCCGGCTGGCACGCGCGCGTGCAGGACGAGACCGGCCGGCCCGTCCCCGACGGGCAGCCGGGGCTGCTCGCCGTACGCGGGCCCGTCGGCTGCCACTACCTCACCGACCCGCGCCAGCGCGTCTACGTGCGCGACGGCTGGAACGTCACCGGTGACACATACGTTCGCGAAAGCGACGGCTACTTCCGCTATGTCGCCCGCGCCGACGACATGATCATCTCGGCCGGGTACAACATCGCGGGACCGGAGGTGGAGGACGCCCTGCTGCGCCACCCGGACGTGGTGGAGACGGCCGTCGTGGGACGGCCCGACGAGGCGCGCGGACAGGTCGTCGTGGCGTACGTCGTCCTCAAGGAGGGCGCCGAGCGGGACGCCGAACCCCTGCGCGCCTTCGTCAAGTCCGAGCTGGCGCCGTACAAGTGCCCACGCGAGATCGTCTTCCTGGACGCCCTGCCCCGCACGGCGACCGGCAAGCTGCAGCGCTTCAGACTGCGCACGGACCGTGACACCCGACCTGACGCCGAAGGAGCCGTCGCGGGTGTCATCGAAGGTGTCGTCGAACGGGACACCGAAAGTGACCAGCACTGATGCCGAAGACCTAAGATGATCAACGTGTCCGACCAGCATGCACCACGGTCTCTCATCGTCACGCTCTACGGCGCGTACGGCCGCTTCGCGCCGGGCCCCGTGCCCGTCGCCGAACTGATCCGGCTGCTTGCCGCGGTCGGCGTGGACGCGCCCTCCGTGCGCTCGTCGGTCTCCCGCCTCAAACGCCGCGGACTACTGCTGCCGGGCCGTACGGCGCAGGGCGCCGCCGGGTACGAACTGTCGCCGGACGCCCGCCAGTTGCTCGACGACGGCGACCGGCGCATCTACGCGACCGCCCCGCCCGAGGACGAGGGCTGGGTGCTCGCCGTGTTCTCCGTACCGGAGTCGGAGCGGCAGAAGCGGCACGTGCTGCGCTCCCGGCTGGCGGGGCTCGGGTTCGGCACGGCTACGCCCGGGGTGTGGATCGCCCCCGCCCGGCTGTACGAGGAGACCCGGCACACGCTGCAGCGGCTGCACCTCGACCCGTACGTGGACCTGTTCCGCGGCGAGCACCTCGGGTTCGCGGCGACCGAGGAGGCGGTCGCCCGCTGGTGGGACCTGGCCGCGATCGCCAAGGAGCACGAGGCGTTCCTCGACCGGCACGCGCCCGTGCTGCACGAGTGGGAGCACCGGGTGGACACCCCGCCCGAGGAGGCCTACCGCGACTACCTCCTCGCCCTCGACTCCTGGCGCCACCTCCCCTACACCGACCCCGGCCTGCCCGCCGGCCTCCTCCCCGAGGACTGGCCCGGCGTCCGCTCGGCCGCCGTCTTCCGGGAGCTGCATGCACGGCTGAGGGACGCGGGGGCCGAGTTCGCGGGCGTGTGACGGCGCGGCCGCAGGGAATCCGCGTCGGTATCTCCTCAAGTCCCCAGCGTCAGGCGGGGCTTGGGGGCATCCGTGCGGCCGGTCTGGGGGCGGCGGCTGCCCGCGCGGTACGGGGCCGGCCAGACGACACCGGGGCCGTCGTAGCCCTGCTCGGCCGCCGCGTGCAGGGTCCAGTGGGGGTCGTAGAGGTGGGGGCGGGCGAGGGCGCAGAGGTCCGTGCGGCCTGCCAGGATCAGGGAGTTGACGTCGTCCCAGGAGGAGATCGCTCCGACCGCGATCACCGGGAGGCCGGTGGTGTGGCGGATGCGGTCCGCGTACGGCGTCTGGTACGAGCGACCGAACTCCGGGTGGTCGTCGGCCACGACCTGCCCGGTCGACACGTCGATGGCGTCGACGCCGTGCGCGGCGAAGGCGCGGGCGATCTCGACGGCGTCCTCGGCCGTCGTGCCGCCCTCGGCCCAGTCGGTGGCCGAGATGCGGACGGTCATGGGCTTCTCCTCGGGCCAGACCCCGCGTACGGCGTCGAAGACCTCCAGTGGGAAGCGGAGTCGTTTCTCCAGCGAGCCGCCGTAGGCGTCGGTGCGGCGGTTGGTGAGCGGGGAGAGGAAGCCGGAGAGTAGATAGCCGTGGGCGCAGTGGAGTTCGAGGAGGTCGAAGCCCGCACGGGCGGCCCGCCAGGCGGCGGCCGTGAACTGCTCGCGGATGTCGGTGAGTTGGGCGCGGGTCAGCTCGCGCGGGGTCTGGCTGTCCGGCTTGTACGGCAGCGGGGAGGCGGCCACCAGGGGCCAGTTGCCGTCGGGCAGCGGTTCGTCCATGCCCTCCCACATCAGCTTGGTCGAGCCCTTGCGTCCGGAGTGGCCGAGCTGCACGCCGATCGCGGTGCCGGGCGACTGGGCGTGCACGAACTCGGTGATCCGTTTCCAGGAGTCCGCCTGCCGGCCGGTGTAGAGGCCGGTGCAGCCGGGGGTGATCCGGCCCTCCGCGCTGACGCACACCATCTCGGTCATCACCAGGCCGGCGCCGCCGAGGGCACGGGCGCCCAGGTGGACGAGGTGGAAGTCGCCGGGGATGCCGTCGACCGCCGAGTACATGTCCATGGGCGAGACCACGACCCGGTTGCGCAGGGTCAGACCGCGCAGCCGGAACGGGGTGAACATGGGCGGCGTACCGGGCGGACAGCCGAACTCTCGCTCCACCGCTCCGGTGAAGCGGGCGTCGCGCAGGCGCAGGTTGTCATGGGTGACGCGGCGGCTGCGGGTGAGCAGGTTGAAGGCGAACTGGCGGGGCGGCTGGTCGAGGTGGAGCCCCAGGTTCTCGAACCACTCCAGGCTGGCGCGGGCCGCGCGCTGGGTGGAGGCGACGACGGGCTTGCGCTCCGCCTCGTAGGCGGTCAACGCCTCGGCCAGTGTGGGCTGTTCCTCCAGACAGGCGGCGAGGGCGAGGGCGTCCTCGACGGCGAGCTTGGTGCCGGAGCCGATGGAGAAGTGGGCGGTGTGGGCGGCGTCGCCGAGCAGGACCACGTTGCCGTGGGACCAGCGCTCGTTGACGACCGTACGGAAGGTGGTCCACGCCGACTTGTTGGAGCGCAGCGGGCGGCCGCGGAGCGCCTCCGCGAAGATCTTGGCGCAGCGTTCGACGGACTCCGTCTCGTCGAGGTCCTCGAAACCGGCGGCACGCCACACGTCCTCGTGCATCTCGACGATCACCGTCGAGGCGTCGGGGGCGTATGGGTAGCCGTGCAGCTGCATCACGCCGTGTTCGGTCTCGGCGATCTCGAAGCGGAAGGCGTCGAAGGCGAAGTCGGCGGCGAGCCAGATGTAGCGGCAGTGGTGGGTGGCGACCTGGGGGCCGAACACATCGGCGTATGCCTCGCGGGTGCTGCTGTTGACTCCGTCGGCGGCGATGACCAGGTCGTATGCCTGTGCCAGCCAGTCGGGGTACGGGGCCTCGGAACGGAAGCGCAGGTCGACGCCCAGGCTTCGGCAGCGGTCGTGCAGTATCTCCAGGAGGCGTTTTCTGCCGAGTGCGGCGAAACCGTGTCCTGAGGAGGTCTGGCGGGTGCTTCGGTGGACGATGTCGATGTCGTCCCAGCGGATGAAGTCCTTCTGGAGGGCCTCGTAGACGACGGGGTCGGCGTGTTCGATGCCGCCGAGGGTTTCGTCGGAGAGGACTACTCCGAAGCCGAAGGTGTCGTCGGGGGCGTTGCGTTCCCAGAGGGTGACCTGCCGGTCGGGGGCGAGGCGTTTGAGGAGGGCGGCGGCGTACAGGCCACCGGGGCCGCCGCCGATGATCGCGACTCGTAGGGGGTGGCTGAGCTCCGTAGGCGAGTGCGAGTTCGTCGTGGCTGGTCGCGCCCGCGCGGCGGTAGCCGCAGATTCAACACAGCCCCGCGCCTCTAGGGGGGTCATGGTCATCGTCCCCTCCATTTGGGAGGGCGCTTTTCCTTGAACGACGCGTGGAACTCTGCGTAGTCCTCGCCGTTCATCAGGAGGGCCTGGGTGGAGGCGTCGAGTTCCACGGCGGCCGCCAGCGGCATGTCCAGCTCGGCCGTCAGTAGCGCCTTCGTCTGTGCGTACGCCAGGGCCGGGCCGTCGGCCAGGCGGCGGGCGAGCTCCTGCGCGGCTTCGTCCGCCCCGCCCTCGTCCGTCACTTCGCTGATCAGGCCGATGCGCTCCGCCTCGGGGGCGCGGACCGGTTCGCCGAGCATCAGGAGGCGGGTGGCGTGGCCCAGGCCGACGACCCTGGGCAGCAGATAGGCCGCACCCATGTCGCCGCCGGACAACCCGACCCGGGTGAACAGGAACGCGAAGCGAGCCGTCGGGTCCGCGACCCGGAAATCCGCCGCCAGGGCGAGGACCGCCCCCGCACCCGCCGCCACCCCGTGCACCGCCGCGATCACCGGGAACGGGCACTCCCGTATCGCCCGCACGGTCTGGCCGGTCATCCGGTTGAAGTCGAGGAGCTGGGCGGTGTCCATGGACAGGGTCGCGCCGATGATCTCGTCGACGTCGCCGCCCGAGCAGAAGCCGCGGCCCTCGCCGGCCAGCACCAGGGCCCGTACGGACCGCTCGCGGGAGAGCTCGGCGAGCAGGTCGCGCAGGTCGGCGTAGGCGCCGAAGGTGAGCGCGTTGAGTTTCTCGGGGCGGGCGAGGGTGACCGTGGCGACCCCGTCGGCGTGCTCCACGCGCAGATGCCGCCAGTCGGAGGTGCGGGCGGCGGAGCCGGTGAAGGGACTCATGACGTGCGGCCTCCTCGGGGGGCGGGCGCTGCCTCACTGAGCTCTACCCTTCGAAGCTATCACCCATCCGTGACTGTCGTCACGACGGCGCGATAGAACTCCTTCGGTGGAGTGCGGACATCACCGCGGATCCGACCCGGCGCGGTCACTTTCGTCACGGCTCGTCGACAGGGAGGCAACGGTGGGAGCGGCGCTGCGAGGCAAGCCGTTGCTACGGGTAAGCCGCCCGTCAGCGGGGCCGAAGGTCCCGCACGGTGCCCGTCGGGCGTGACGTCGGGCGGCGCCGTACCATTCGTAAAAGTTGAAAGCAGGACAGCCTGCTCATGAACGGACCCGCCTTGTACGACCGCCCCTCTGCCTCCGCCGCCTCCTGGCGCATCGCGCTGCCGCACTCCGCCGCGGCCGTGCCCGTGGCCCGTGCTCTCGTGCGCACGGCGCTGGCCGAGCTGGAGCACGGGGCCGACTGCGGCACCGCAGAACTGCTCACGGCGGAGCTGGTCGCGAACGCCGTGGAGCACACCGTCGGTGACTCCCCGATAGAGCTCGTGGTGGAGCTGCTGCCGAGCGGCTGCCAGGTCGAGGTGCACGACCCCGACCCGATGCCGCCCTTCGATCTCACCTGCCCGGGTGCTCAGCCGCCCGACCCCTGGCAGGAGCACGGGCGCGGGCTGCTGCTGATCCGCGCGCTCAGTTCGTCCTGCGGTCACCGGCCGACAGCGTCCGGCAAGGCCGTGTGGTTCCGTCTGCCGGTGGTGCCCCAGCAGCGGCGTTCCGCCTGAGTACGGTGCCTGGCGTCACGCCAGGGTCGCGACCAGGACCGCCTTGATGGTGTGCATACGGTTCTCGGCCTCGTCGAAGACCACGGAGTGCTCCGACTCGAACACCTCGTCGGTGACCTCCAGCTCCGTCAGACCGTGCCGCTCGTGGACCTCGCGGCCGACGCGCGTGCCGAGGTCGTGGAAGGCCGGCAGACAGTGCATGAACTTCACGTCGGGGTTGCCGGTGGCGCGCAGCACGTCCATGGTCACGGCATAGGGGCCGAGCAGCGCTATGCGCTCGTCCCAGACCTCCTTGGGCTCCCCCATCGACACCCAGACGTCGGTGGCGACGAAGTCGGCGCCGCGCACGCCCTCCTTCACGTCCTCGGTGAGAGTGACCTGGCCGCCGGAGGCGGCGGCGAGCTGCTGGGCCAACTCGACGATCGTCTCGTCCGGCCACAGCACCCGCGGCGCGACGATACGGACGTCCATGCCGAGCAGGGCGCCCGTCACCAGGTACGAGTTGCCCATGTTGTAGCGGGAGTCGCCGAGGTAGGCGAAGACCATCTCGCTGAGCGGCTTGTCGCTGTGCTCGGTCATGGTGAGCACGTCGGCGAGCATCTGGGTGGGGTGCCACTCGTCGGTGAGGCCGTTGTAGACGGGAACGCCGGCGTATGCGGCCAGCTCCTCGACGACACCCTGACCGTGCCCGCGATACTCGATCGCGTCGTACATCCGCCCCAGCACCCGCGCGGTGTCCTTCACTGACTCCTTGTGCCCGATCTGGGAGCCCGCGGGGTCGAGGTACGTCGTCGAGGCACCCTGGTCGGAGGCGGCGACCTCGAACGCGCAGCGCGTGCGCGTCGAGGTCTTCTCGAAGATCAGCGCGATGTTCCGGCCCCGCAGGTACTGGGTCTCGGTCCCGGCCTTCTTGGCGGCCTTCAGCTCGGCGGCCAGCTCGATCAGGCCGAGGAACTCCTGCTGGGAGAAGTCGAGCTCCTTGAGGAAGTGGCGGCCGGCGAGGGCGGTCGGGACTGTCGCCATGGGGGCGCTCCAGGAATGCGGGGACGTATACCGCTGGAAGTCTATACGATGAATTGCATTTCTATACGGCTCCTATACGGCATCCCGTTCGACCGGACAGCTCATACAGCGCGGGCCGCCCCTGCCCCGGCCCAGTTCGCTGCCGGGGATCTCGATGACCTCGATGCCCTGCTTGCGCAGATGCGTGTTGGTGGTGACGTTGCGTTCGTAGGCGACGACGACGCCCGGCTCGACGGCGAGGACGTTACAGCCGTCGTCCCACTGCTCGCGCTCGGCGGCGTGCACGTCCTGGGTGGCGGTCAGGACCCGGATCTCGCTCAGGCCGAGGGCGGCGGCGATCGCGCGGTGCATGTGCTCCGGCGGGTGGTCGGTGACCTTGAGTTCCTTGTCGCCGGCCCCCGGCTCGATCGTGTACGAGCGGAGCATGCCGAGGCCCGCGTACTGGGTGAAGGTGTCGCCGTCGACCATCGTCATCACGGTGTCGAGATGCATGAAGGCGCGCCGCTTCGGCATGTCGAGGGCCACGATCGTCTGCGCGGAGCCCGCCTCGAACAGCTTGTGCGCCAGCATCTCCACCGCCTGCGGGGTGGTCCGCTCGCTCATGCCGATCAGGACTGCGCCGTTGCCGATGACGAGGACGTCTCCGCCCTCGATGGTGGACGGGTAGTCGGCCTGGCCCTCGGACCAGACGCGGAACGTTTCGTCACGGAAGAGGGGGTGGTGGCGGTAGATCGCCTCGAAGTGGACCGTTTCGCGCTGCCGGGCCGGCCAGCGCATGGCGTTGACACAGACGCCGTCGTAGATCCAGGCGGAGGTGTCGCGGGTGAAGAGGTGATTGGGGAGCGGCGCGAGGAGGAAGTCGTCGAGGTCCATGACATGGAAGCGCACGGAGGTGGGCTCCGCGTGGGCGTCCAGGAACTCGCGTTTGGTCATGCCGCCGACCAGTGCCTCGGCCAGCTCCTGTGCGGGGAGGGTCTCGAAGGCGGCTCTGAGGTGGTCGGTGGCGAGGACGCCGTACTCCTTTTCGTCGAAGACCCGGTCCAGGACGAGCGTTCTGGCCGCCGGGATCTCCAGGGCCTCGGTGAGCAGGTCGCCGAAGAGGTGGACGGCGACCCCGCGGTCACGCAGGACGTCGGCGAAGCCGTCGTGCTCGGCGCGGGCCCGGCGGACCCAGAGCACGTCGTCGAAGAGGAGGGCGTCCTTGTTGCTGGGGGTGAGCCTTTTGAGCTCGAGATCCGGCCGGTGGAGTATGACGCGGCGCAGCCGCCCGGCCTCGGAGTCGACATGCATTCCCATGCCTCCATCCTGACCATCGGGGGGCCTCTTGACCCGCCGGTCGGCGGTTTCTTCGCCTTCTTGTTTTCGTCCTCTTGACGATAAAGGGTCGCGACGATTATCGTCGAACGGACGAGAACCGAGGGGGTTCGATGGCCGACATCACACGGCGTCTGGGCTGGCGCCATCTGCGCGGGGCACCGACGGCGCACATCCGGCACCACCGCGCCGGGAAGCTGCTGCACGACGGCCCGGGGCTCAGCTTCTGGTTCCGTGCGCTGACCGCGGCGCTCTCCGAAGTGCCGGTCGACGACCGGGAGTTGGCGATGACCTTCCATGCCCGTACGTCCGACTTCCAGGACGTGGCGGTGCAGGCGACCGTGACGTACCGGATCAGCGACCCGGGGCTCGCCGCGGCCCGGCTGGACTTCTCCGTCGACCCGGACACGGGGGTGTGGCGGGGTGCCCCGCTGGAACAGCTGGGCACGCTGCTGACGGAGACGGCACAGCAGCATGCGCTGGATGTCCTTGCCCGTACGTCACTGTCCTCGGCGCTGGTCGACGGCGTGGCGGCGGTGCGGGAGCGGGTCGCGGCGGGGCTCGGCGCCGAGCCGCGGCTGCCTGCGACCGGCATCGAGGTGGTCGCCGTCCGTGTGGTCGCGCTGCGTCCCGAGCCGGAGGTGGAGCGGGCCCTGCGCACACCGGCCCGCGAGCAGATCCAGCAGGAGGCCGACCGGGCGACGTACGAGCGGCGGGCCGTGGCCGTCGAGCGGGAGCGGGCGATCGCCGAGAACGAGCTGGCCAGCCAGATCGAACTCGCCCGCCGCGAGGAGCAGTTGGTCGAGCAGCGCGGTACGAACGCCCGGCGGGAGGCCGAGGAGCACGCGGCGGCGGATGCGGTACGGGCCGAGGCGGAGGCCGCGCGGACGGTGAAGCTGGCGGAGGCGGAGGCCACGCGGTCCGTGCAGCTCTCGGACGCCGAGGCGCGGCGTACCGAGCGGCTGGCGGAGGCGGAGGCGGCGCGGACGGTGCGGATGGCCGATGCCGAGGCGGCTCGGTCCGTCCGGCTCGCGCGGGCGGAGGCCGAAGGGGCACGTGAGGTGGGGGACGCGCGGGCTCAGACGCAGGCGGCCTGGCTGCGGGTGCATGCAGAGGTGGACGTGGCGACCCTGCACGCCCTCGCCGGAACCCGGCTGGCGGAGAACCTCCCGAACATCGACAGCGTGACCATCTCGCCGGACGTGCTGACGGGGTTGTTGGCCAAGCTGGGCGTGCAGGAGCGGGCATGAAGGCGGAATCCGGCCAGACCGGACTCCCCGACACGAAGGCGATCGGCCTGCCATCGGCCCGCCCGGCCGAACTCCGCAGCACCAGCCCCAACGCCAAGCAACCGCCGTCCCCCCTCGCACCGACGACAGCCGCTCGCCCGCCCCGCCAACAGAGAGCGAGCGCGCACGCGGCAGCCCGACAGACCGGACTCCCCGGAGCGAGGGAGGTCGGCCTGCCGTCCGCCGGCCCGGCCGAGCTCCGCGGCGCGGGACCGAGTGCCGGGCAGCCGCTGTCCGTCTTCGTACTGACGGGGGCGCTCGCCCGGTCCGTCCTCTTCGCGGAGCGCGCCGCGTGAGCCTCGCCCCGCGGGTCGTCCTCGTCCATCGCACCACGGAGTACGAGGAACTGGTGGCCCACCACGGTACGCACGGGCAGGCCGCCTTCTTCCTCTCCTCCAGGGGCCGGGACATCGCGGAGGTCGCCGAGCGGCACCGCCGCACCCGGCGTGCGCTCGCCGAGGTGACCTCCGCGATTCCGCTGACCTGGCGTCAGACATTGGTCGAACGGGGTGACTTGGACCGCTTCCTGTTCGCACCGGAGGACGTCGTGGTGGTCGTCGGGCAGGACGGGCTGGTGGCGAATGTCGCCAAGTACCTCGCGGGGCAGCCGGTGGTGGGCATCGACACGGACCCCGGGCGCAACCCGGGCGTCCTGGTGCGGCACCGGCCCGGGGACGCGGCGGCGCTGCTCCCGGCGGTCCGCACGAGCGCCGTGGACGAACTCACCATGGTCGAGGCCGTCGCCGACGACACACAGCGGATCGTCGCGCTCAACGAGATCTACCTGGGCGCCGCCGGACATCAGACGGCCAGGTACCGCCTGGGCCTCGAGGGCGACGGGGGTGTCGTCGAGGCCCAGGCTTCGTCCGGGGTGCTGGTGGGGACGGGGACCGGCGCGACCGGATGGATCCGGTCGGTGTGGCAGGAGCGGGGCGCCGCCCTGACCGCCCTGTCGCTGCCCCGCCCGACCGACGACCGGCTGCTGTGGTTCGTACGGGAGGCGTGGCCGTCACCGGCCACCGGGACATCGCTGGTCGCAGGCGAGCTCGCGGCCTCGGCCCGTCTCACTCTCACCGTCGAGTCCGAGCGGCTGATCGCCTTCGGGGACGGGATGGAGGGGGACGCGCTGCAGCTGACGTGGGGGCAGTCGGTGCGGGTGGGCGTGGCGGGGACGTCACTGCGCCTGGTCGGGTAGCGGGTGCTCCCGCACTCGCACCGGCGCCCACAGCGTCGCACCGGATGCCAGCGCGATCGCCGCTGCCGCGACCGGCACCGGTACGTTCCCCAGCGCCGCCGCCAGCGCCCCGCCGCCCAGCGCGCCGACCGGCACCGTCGCCAGGAGCGCCGCCTGGTTGAAGCCCGCGACGCGGCCCTGTATCCCGGCCGGCGCGATCAATTGCTGGAGGGAGGTGGCCAGGACCAGCAGACGGCGCAGGCGTACGCGGTCGACCAGCATTCCGGCGACGGGGCTCAGTACCGCGCCGGGCAGATAGGTCAGCGCGAGGATCACGGAGGCGGCGACCGGCCCGGCGTCCAGGACCGTCACGGCGAGCAGGGTCAGGGCGAGCGCGGTGATCTGGCGGCCGACGGAGCCTGCCGTCTGTTCCGCGCAGAGCAGGACGAAGGGGCGATGGCGTCGCAGGGGACTGGCCTCGGGCGGGGCGGTCACCCGTCAGATTCCGGTGCAGGGCACGGGCCAGCTCCGGAGACGGGGTGGCAGGGCGACCGCCCGGCCGTCGGCGAGCAGGGCCAGCCCTTCGTCCGCCAGCAGTTTCGCCGCTTGCAGCTGTCTGTCGCTCAACTCGGCGAGCGGTGTGGGTTCCTGAAGGATGTCGAAGGTGGCGAGCGGCCGTTTCTCCACGATGCGCGGCTGCCGGGTGGTTTTCTCTTCCTCCCGCACCACTACCTTCTTGATCTCCACGCCTGCCCCGCCCTCCCCTGACTCGCAAGGTTGTTCAAGTTGGGCGGGGCTATGTGTGTGACACAAGATTTCCATGGAGCTTGTGTGAACACGGCTCACGATTGGCTCAAAGCCGCGGGTCCACCGGCTCCGACTCCAGCGCCAGCACCCCGAACACGGCCTCGTGCACCCGCCACAGCGGCTCCCCCTCCGCCAGCCGGTCCAGGGCCTCCAGGCCCAGGGCGTACTCGCGGATCGCCAGCGACCGCTTGTGGTTCAGGAAGCGGCTGCGCAGCCGGACGAGGTTGTCGGGGCGCGTGTACTCCGGACCGTAGATGATCCGCAGGTACTCGCGGCCCCGGCACTTGATGCCGGGCTGCACGAGCCGTCCCTCCGCGCTGCGCACCAGCGCGCCGAGCGGCTTGACGACCATGCCCTCGCCGCCGCGGCCGGTCATCTCCAGCCACCAGTCGACGCCGGCCTGCACCGACTCCGGGTCACCGGTGTCGACGTAGAGCCGTCGGGTGGTCTGCAGCAGGCCGCTGCCGTCGTGCTCGACGAGCCGGTCGAGCAGGGTGAGCTGCTCGTCGTGCGGGAGCGCGGCGAGGCTGCGGCCCTGTACGGCCAGGATCTGGAAGGGGGCGAGTCGTACGCCGTCCAGCCCCTCCGTCGCCCAGCAGTAGCGGCGGTACGCCTCCGTGAACGCGGCCGCGTTCGAGGCGCGTTCACGCTGGCGGCCCAACAGGTCGGCCACGTCGACGCCCCGGGACGCGGCACCCTCCAGCGCGGCGAGCGCACCCGGGAACACCGCGCCGGAGGCGGCGCCGACGGCCGCGTACTGGGACCGCAGAAGCCCGGCGGCCTTCAGCGACCACGGCATCAGCTCGGCGTCCAGCAGGAGCCAGTCCGTCTCGAGCTCGTCCCAGAGACCGGCTTCGCCGACGGTCGTCCGTACCCGCCCGAGGATCTCCTCCGTCACCGACTCGTCGTCGAAGAACGGCCGTCCGGTACGGGTGTACAGCGCCCCCGTCGGACCCTCGACGCCGAACCGCTTGCGCGCCGCCTCCGCGTCCCGGCACACCAGGGCCACCGCCCGCGAGCCCATGTGCTTCTCCTCGCACACGACCCGCGCGACCCCGTCGGCCGCGTACTGCGCGAAGGCCTCGACCGGGTGCTCCAGGTAGCCGTCGACATGCGAGGTGGCCGTCGGCGCCATGGTCGGCGGGAGGTACGGCAGCAGCCGCGGGTCGACCGCGAAGCGGCTCATGACCTCCAGGGCCGCCGCCGCGTTCTCCTCACGGACGGACACCCGGCCCGCGTGCCGTGTCTCCACCACCCGGCGGCCGTGCACGTCGTTCAGGTCGAGCGGCCGGCCGTCGTGACCGCCGGGCGCCTCGGTGCGCAGCGGCTTGGTCGGCTCGTACCAGACCTGCTCGGCCGGTACGTCGACCAGCTCACGCTCCGGCCAGCGCAACGCGGTGAGCTTGCCGCCGAAGACGGCGCCGGTGTCCAGGCAGATGGTGTTGTTGAGCCAGGTGGCCTCGGGTACGGGTGTGTGGCCGTAGACGACCGCGGCCCGGCCCCGGTAGTCCTCCGCCCACGGGTAGCGCACGGGCAGCCCGAACTCGTCGGTCTCGCCGGTGGTGTCGCCGTACAGGGCGTGCGAGCGGACCCGGCCGGAGGTGCGGCCGTGGTACTTCTCGGGCAGACCGGCGTGGCAGACCACCAGCCGGCCGCCGTCGAGGACGTAGTGGCTGACCAGTCCGTCGATGAACTCCCGTACCCGAGCGCGGAACTCGTCGCTCTCGCCCTCCATCTGCTCGATGGTCTCGGCGAGGCCGTGGGTGTGCTGGACCTTGCGGCCCTTGAGATACCGCCCGTACTTGTTCTCGTGGTTGCCGGGTACGCACAGCGCGTTGCCGGACTCGACCATCGACATGACGCGGCGCAGCACGCCGGGGCTGTCCGGGCCGCGGTCGACGAGGTCGCCGACGAAGACGGCCGTACGGCCCTCGGCGTGGACGCCGTCGACGTAGCCCAGCTTGCCGAGCAGCGACTCCAGTTCGGAGGCGCAGCCGTGGATGTCGCCGATGATGTCGAAGGGGCCGGTGAGGTGGGTCAGGTCGTTGAAGCGCTTCTCGGTGACGACGGAGGCGTTCTCGATGTCCTCCACCCCGCGCAGGACGTGGACCTTGCGGAAGCCCTCGCGCTCCAAGCGCCTTATGGATCGGCGCAGTTCGCGGATGTGGCGCTGGATCACGCGGCGCGGCATGTCGGCCCGGTCGGTGCGGGCCGCGTTGCGCTCGGCGCACACCTCCTCCGGTACGTCCAGCACGATCGCGATGGGCAGCACGTCGTACTGCTTGGCCAGGTCGATCAGCTGACGGCGCGAGTCCTGCTGCACGCTGGTGGCGTCGACGACGGTGCGGCGGCCGGCCGCCAGGCGCTTGCCGGCGATGTAGTGCAGGACGTCGAAGGCGTCCTTCGTCGCGCTCTGGTCGTTCTCGTCGTCGGAGACCAGGCCCCGGCAGAAGTCGGAGGAGATCACCTCGGTCGGCTTGAAGTGCCGGCGGGCGAAGGTGGACTTGCCGGAGCCGGAGGCGCCGACGAGGACGACGAGGGAGAGGTCGGTGACGGGGAGGACCCGTCCCCTGCGCTCCACTGCCTTCTCTGTTGTCTCGGTCATGCTGCCTTCGCCTCCTTCTCGGTCGCGTTGCTGTTCATGGTGAAGACGGCCATCTGGGTGGGCGGTCCGACCTCCGGGTCGTCCGGCCCGACCGCCACGAACTCCACGCCGTAGCCGTGCCGTTCGGCCACCGTGTGCGCCCAGGTGCGGAACTCCTCGCGGGTCCATTCGAAGCGGTGGTCGCCGTGCCGGACGTGGCCTGCCGGGAGGGACTCCCAGCGGACGTTGTACTCGACGTTCGGGGTGGTCACGAGGACCGTGCGGGGGCGGGCCGCGCCGAACACCGCGTACTCCAGGGCGGGCAGCCGCGGCAGGTCGAGGTGCTCGACGACCTCGCTGAGCACGGCGGCGTCGTACCCCTTGAGCCGGTTGTCGGTGTAGGCGAGCGAGCCCTGGAAGAGCTTGACGCGCGAGGCCTGCCGCTCCCCCATGCGGTCCAGCTTGAGCCGCCGGGAGGCGATGGTCAGGGCGCGCATCGACACGTCGACGCCGACGATCTCGGTGAACCGCGGGTCCTTGAGCAGCGCCTGCACCAACTGGCCCTGTCCGCAGCCGAGATCGAGCACCCGGGCGGCACCGGACGCGCTGAGCGCGGCGATGATCGCGTCGCGCCGCTGGACGGCGAGCGGGGTCGGCTTCTCCTCCGTCTCGGTCTCCGCCCCGACGGCGTTGTCGATGTCCTCGACCTCGCTGTCGTCCGCCTCCGCGAGCCGCACCAGCTCCAGCCGCTCCATCGCCTCACGCGTCAGCGACCAGCGGCGCGAGAGATAACGGCTGGTGATCAGCTTCTGCTCCGGGTGGTCGGGCAGCCAGCCCTCACCGGCCCGCAGCAGCTTGTCGACCTCGTCGGACGCCACCCAGTAGTGCTTGGCGTCGTCGAGGACCGGCAGCAGGACGTAGAGGTGGCGCAGGGCCTCGGCGAGGGTGCGGTCCTCGCCCTCCAGGACGAGCCGCACGTACCGCGAGTCGCCCCACTCGGGGAACTCGGTGTCCAGTGCCACCGGTTCGACGGTGACCGTCCAGCCCAGCGGCTCGAAGAGATGTCTCACGAGCTCCGGGCCGCCGCGGGCGGGCAGCGCGGGCACCTCGATGCGCAGGGGCAGCGGCTGCGCGGCGCGCTCGGGGCGGGCGTTGCACACGCCTCTCATGGCGCTGGAGAAGACAGCGCTCAGCGCCACCGCGAGCAGCGAGGAGGCCGCGTACGGGCGGTCGTTGACGTACTGCGCGAGTGCCGCGTCGGGGGCACCGCCGCGTCCCTTGCCCTTCCCCCGCCGCACCAGCGCCACCGCGTCGACCTCCAGCAGCAGCGCCGCCGTGCAGCGCCGGGCATCGGCCTCGGGGTAGAGGACGTGCGCCGTGCCGTAGGAGGTGGAGAACGCCTGCGCCTTCTCCGGGTGCTTGTGCAGCAGGAAGCCGAGGTCGGTGGCGGGGCGTTCGGGTGTGCCGGTGGTGGTGATGGTCAGGAACATTATGAGGAAACCTCGAAACGGGTTCTGAGCTGCGACTAACCGCCGGGCCCTGCAGTGCGGTGCACATCGGGTGCACACCCGCAGGATGCTGATGAACCACAGCAATGGAAGATCGCGCCATTGTGATCACGGCTCCTGGACCCTTCTCAACACGGTAGCGACGCTGCGCTACGGTCAGTCGGCCACGGGAGCGCCGCTGGTTCGGCGCGCCCGTTGAACGTACATCGAATGCCTGGGACACACTCAGGATTTTTCGTTCGGTCACAGTCGCTCGGCACAGAGTCGGCCCGGTCGGCGAGCCGCAGACCGTACTTGTCCTCGGTGAGGGAGGGCGCGGGACGGGACGTCAGCCGTTTCAGTCCAGAAAGCTGCCCGGAATCCCGGCGATCGCGCTCGGCGCGTCAGCGCCGTACGCGACCACCATGGACTGGCCGATCGCCACGTCGGCCGGGTCGGCCCAGCCGGCCCAGGTGAGCCCGGCGTCCGGGCCCGGGATCGAGCGGAAGGGGTTGCACGAGCCCCAGGTGCCGAGTGCCTCTGCGAGGAGTTCCCCATTCCGGCGCAGCTGCGTCCTGCGCAGACCGGTGGGTCTGAGTTCGTAGGTGCGGTCGCCCACCAGGGCGGTACGGCTCCGGGCCTTGCGGCGCGGGTACCAGCCGTTGCGGTCGGTGAGCCGGGGCGCCGAGGCGCCATACGGTAGTTCGACAGGGGCACCTTGCGGCGCCGGGTGAAGAAGGTCACCGCGGAAGGCTGGGCCAACGGCGGTGGGAGTCAGGCACAAGCCCCGCACTCCCGCTACGGCCGCAAAGGATAGGCTTGCTGGTCATGGGCATGATCCGCAGGCTGCCGGGCGTGACGCCCGAGGACATCGAACGACTGCGTGGGCA
Organism: Streptomyces sp. NRRL S-646; assembly: GCF_000720765.1. Lineage (GTDB taxonomy): Bacteria > Actinomycetota > Actinomycetes > Streptomycetales > Streptomycetaceae > Streptomyces. The sequence continues at coordinate 143,220 of NZ_JODC01000010.1, read as the reverse complement.
GCGCCTCGCCGAGCATGCCGCGCGCGTCTCGGCGTTCCTCGCACCTGGCGAAACCCTCGTCGGCACCGCCCAGGCCCACCTGGTCGGCGCCCCCACACCCCCGTACCGGCTCATCCCCCGCCTGCCGCCACTCGCATCCGCGCCGGCCGAGCAGGCCGAGGCATCGGGCCTCCCGTGCCGCGGGCTGGGCGTACGTGGCTGCGCACCCCTTCCAGGCCGCCGGACAGGTCCTCACGGACGCGGTCGCCGATGCCCTGTGGTACGTGCCCGACAAGGTCATCGACCACCTGGTGTCGACCGGCGCGCCGACTGGTCGACCACCGCCGCGCGGCTAATTCTGCTGGCCCTCGCGGTGCGGCAACTGGACCGCTACAGCGGCGACTTCGTCGTAGCGGCGAAGGACCGCAGGGTCCTCGTCTTCGGCCGTGCGTACAAGAGTCGTGAGCCGCTGTATCCGCTGCTCCAGTACGCCCCCGGTGAGATTGCGTCCGTGCGGATCGTCCCCACCGAGAAAAGCGCGAAGGGCCGGGTGGAGCCGCACGTCGCCCTGGTCTTCCACGACGGGTTGTCGGTCACCGCGGCCCCGGACGCCATCGCGGGCACGCGTTTCGCCGAGTTGCTGTCGCATCCGACGGACTGAGCGGGGGCGGGACGCACGGGTGGCTGGGCGACGCAGGCGGACGGCAGCCCGGCCACGACACCAGCACGGCATGCGTCCAGTCCGGCTCCCCCGACCCGGCGAGGTCAGCACGCCCTTAAGCCGCTGCATGGAAGCCTTCGCACCGTAGCGCTCCCGCGAACCCCCTGTGGTTGTGCGGGTTGTGCGATGTTCCATCCCTCACCATGGCCGGGGTGCTGCAATGCTGATGGAATTCCGATGATCTACGGGGGTGGCGGCTTGGCTGTGGACGGGGGATCTCCTGAGCTGCTTCGATTCGAGGTTCTCGGGCCGTTACGGGCCTGGCGCGGCGCGGCGCCGGTGGAGCTGGGGCCGGTCAAACGGCAGGCCGTGCTGGCCGCGCTGCTGCTGAGCCGCGGGGTCGTGGTCAGTCATGAGAGGCTGCTCGACGCGGTGTGGGGCCCTGAGCCGCCCGCCGGCGGAGTGAGGGTGTTACCCACGCACGTCAACTCCCTTCGCAGGACGCTCGATCCGGACGGCACTCCGCCCGCGAAGTCGGTGATCCGCAGCGGCAAGGGCTGGTACCGCTTCGTTGTCGACGGCGTCGGGATCGACACGGCGGAGCTGGAGGAGAGGGGCCGTGCGGCGCTGCGCACCGCCGCGTCCGGAGATCTGACCGCCGCTGCGGACCAACTGGCGGACACAATTGGACTGTTCCGGGGCGAGCCGCTGGCCAACCTGCCGGGACCGTTCGCGCGGGCCGAGCGGCAGCGGCTGGAGGAACAGCGGCGGACGCTCCGGCTGGAGTGGCTCAAGTGCCTTGTCCTGCTGGGCCGGTTCGGCGATGCCCTCGACGGCCTCGGCGGGCCGTCCGCGTCGGTGGCCGACCTGTACGACGAGTCGCTGACGGCGTTGCGCATCCGGGCCCTGTACGCGCGTGGACGCCAGGCGGAGGCGCTCACGGCCTACGAGGACCTGCGCCTGCGCCTGCGCGACGAGCTCGGCGCCGATCCCGGTGAGGAACTGCGCCGGGTGCATGAGGCGTTGCTGCTCCAGGATGACGCCTTCCTGCTGCCGCCCACTCCGGCGCCCGCACCGCGAGAGGCCGCCGTCCCCGCCGAACTCCCGCACGACGCCCCGGGTTTCGCCGGACGTGCCGACGAACTCACCAGGCTCCACGCCCTGCTGACGCCCGAGCCGGAGCACGAGGGCTCGGCGAACACCGTCGTCATCTCCGCCATCGGCGGCGCCGCCGGCATCGGCAAGACGGCGCTGGCCGTGCACTGGGCCCACCAGGTCCGCGACCGCTTCCCGGACGGCCAGCTCTACGTCAACCTGCACGGCTTCGACCACGACCGCCGCCCCCTCGAACCGCGCGAGGCCCTCGAACTGCTGCTGACCGGCCTGGGCCTTGCCGCCTCGGAGATCCCCCCGGACCACGAGGCCCAGGCCCGCGTCTTCCGCACCCTGCTGGCCGGCCGGCGGGTCCTCGTCCTCCTGGACAACGCGGCCTCGGCCGATCAGGTGCGACCACTGCTCCCCGCCGCCCCTACCTGCTGCGTCCTCGTCACCAGCCGCAACCGCCTCGGCGGCCTCGTCGCCCGCGACGGCGCCCGCGCCCTGCCCCTGGACCTCCTCCAGCCGGACGCGGCCCGTGCCCTGCTCAGTGGGACCCTCGGCGCCCACCGGGTCGACGAGGACAAACCCGCGGTCGACGCACTGATCCGACTGTGCGGCAGCCTCCCTCTGGCCCTGCGCGTGGCCGCCGCGAGGCTGGCGGGTGATCCGGCGCTGCGGACGGCGGACCTCGTCGCAGAGATGGCTGAGGGCAACCGGCTGGACGCGCTGGAGCCGGACGACGACGTCGGCTCTCCGCTGCGTACGGCCTTCTCGGTGTCGTACGGTGCCCTGGCGCCCGGCGCGCGACGGCTCTTCCGGCTGCTCGGCCTGTTCCCGGGAGCGGATTTCACCGCCGAGGCCGCGGCGGCCTTCCTGGACACCCCGCTGTCGCAGGCCCGCCGGCTGCTCGGCGCGCTGGCCGCGGCGCATCTGATCGAGCCGGTGACGGCGGGCCGCTACCGGTTCCACGACCTCCTTCGCGAGTACGCCGGGGAGCGGGCGTTGGTGGAGGAGACGGCGGTGGAGCGCGAGGCAGCGCTGGAACGGCTGCTGCTCTGGTATCTGCACGCCGCTCGCGCCACTGCGGGGACCGGCCTGTTCCCGGAGTTACCCGGCGGCCTGCGGCCCGGCGAGCATCCGGGCCTACCGTCGGCCGCGGAGCGCGGACAATGGCTGGACGCGGAACGGGCGAACCTCCTCGCCGTCATCGACCACGCCGGCCGGAACGGCCCTCGCCCCGTGGCCTGGTACCTGACCTCCGCGCTGTTCAACCAGTTCTGGATTCATCTGTCCCGGACGACCTGGCAGACCATCGCGCAGACGGCGCTGGAGGCGGCCGAGGCCGAAGGCGACCTGTTCGGCCAGTCCGCAATGCACTCCAGCCTCTCGGCGCCCCGCTGGGACCGGGGGCATGTCCGCCAGGCGATGGAGCACGCCACCCGCGCGCTGGACATCAGCCGGGAGCTCGGCTGGGTGGCGGGCGAGGCGTCGGCTCTCGGCCTCAGGGCCTTCTCGAAGTGGAGCATGGCGCGCCTCGGCAGCGCGTACGACGACCTCACCACCGGGCTGCGCCTCTTCCGGGCGGTCGGCAATCCCCACTTCGACGGGTTCGGGCTGGTCGGCCTCGGTATGGCCTGCCGGGACCTGGGCAGGCTGCACGAGGCCGCCGGTCACCTGGAGAGTGCGCTCGACCTCGACGAGGAGCACACCCGCTGGGACGACGGCCCGGCCCTCCAGGTGCTGGGCGGGGTGTACTGGGAACTCGGCCGTCTCACCGACGGGCTCGACCTCCTGGGCCCGGCGGCCATCTCGGACAAGAGGGCCGGTTACCGCGACGGCCGCATGATGATGCTCAACATCCTCGCGAAGATCAGTGTCGAACTCGGCCGCCACGAGGAGGGGCTGGAACAGGCCGAGCGAACTCTGGCCATGGTCGGGGACACGAAGCGGTACTGGATCATGCCCGGCATCCTCAACACGGTCGCCGCCGCCCACCGGGGACTGGCGCGTCCGGACCGGGCCCTCAGGGCCGACCAGGAGGCCCTCGCCTTGGCCCGCGAGGCGGCCTTCAGCCGCGGCGAGGCCGACTCCCTCGTGAGCCTCGCCGTCACCCACCAGCACCTCGGCCGGCACGACGAGGCCCGCACCCACGCCGAACAGGCCCTGCGCCTGGCCCGCGCCCACTCCTTCCGCGTGGTGGAGGGCCAGGCCCTGACCGCCCTGGCCGGGACAGCCGAGTCCGAGCGGGACCACGCCACCGCTGCCGAACTCGCCGAGCAGGCGCTGACCGTCCATCGCGAGACCGGCCACCGCCTCGGCGAGGCCCGCACCCTCATGGCACTCGCCCGCATCCGGCGGAGAACCGACAGCACCGCCGCCGAACTGTTCAGCCGGCAGGCGCTGGCCGTCTTCGAGGACGTCGGAGTGCCCGAGGAGGTCACCCAGTCCTGAGTCTCATTCCGGCCGGCTTCGCCAGCTCGACCAGGTTGTCGAACAGGGCGGCCACTGGGTCCACTGGCGGATTCAACTCCGTGAGCACGGGGCGGAGTTCCTTCCAGTTGGTCACCGGGAGGGCGCCGAGACAGTCCTGCGCGGAGGTACGGCTGCTGGTCAGGACGCCGGACCAGACGGACTGCTCGGCGGAGGCGGGGATCGGGAAGTAGGCCTCGGCCCGGTCGATCGTGCGGAGCAGGTCCGTGCAGCCGCGTCTGATCGCCGTACCGTCGACGCTGCCGTCCCGATTGACGCTGCGGTCGATGTCCGCCAGCGCCCGTTCATAGTCGCCCATGAGATCCGCCCCGCCGAAGTACCCCCAGGCCCAGATCTGCATGCCGAGCCGCCGGCTCGACACCGGGTCCCTCTGAAGCCGTGTGATGAAGGGGTCGAAGCCGGCCCGGTCCGAGCGCCCGCCCGAAGCCCGCACGTCGGCGTAGGTGGCCGCGCAGAGGCTCGCCAGCACCCCGCAGGCCGCGACGGTGCCGATGAGGCGGAGGTCGCGCCGCCGCGGGGAGCGCTGGCGATCGAGAACGCGACGGCCGCGCAGGGAAAGCTTGACGGCGACGGCGACCGGGAGTGCCGCCGCCACGGTGGCCATCCCGGCGACCGCGAGGAGTTCGGGTAGGAAGAAGGTGAGTACCTGCCAGTCGCCGTCGGCGGCGATCTCGCATCCGGAGCGCACGATGTTCAGCGGCCCAACGCAGCCGTCGGTCCCGTTGACCACGAGCAGCACGGCCAGCCCGATCGCCATGGCGGAGCCCGCCGCGGCCGTCGTCGCCGCCGCGTCCCCGCGGCTCACCCACACGGCGGCCAGCGCGGCGCCGACGGCACCGCACAGGAGGATCGCGAAGAGCCAGCCGGTGTAGACGGTCACGCTCGGGACGAACGGCTGACGATCGTGCCAGATCCACACCTGGGCGCGGTGCGTGACAGCGATGACGCCGACACCCGCCGCGGCACCGAAGAGCAGACCGCACGCCGTACCGGCCGACCGCGGACGCCGGGCGAGACCGGCCAGCGGAACGATCCACAGGCCGGCCGTCAGCCACATGCCCCACCCGTGGCTCGCCAGAGACACGACGACCACCGTCAGGACCGCGATGACGTGCGAGGTGGTCGACGGCGTCAGTCTGTCCGCAGGCGCGAAGCCGTCGTTGAGGAACGCGAGCGCCGAGGACGCCGAGTAGGGCATGCCGCCGCTGAAGGTCGTGCCGACGGCCTGCCACGAGCCGTGCCACCAGGCGAACGCCAGGCACGTGACGGCGAGCGTCACCGCCCCGGCCGACGAGCGCCAGCCGGACGGCAGGCCGGCGAACAGCGCGGCACATCCGGCCGTCCACCACAGGACCGCCGCGGGCACGACGAGCAGCAACAGCAGCAGAAACGCCTCGGGGAACTCGGGCGCCCACTGGTTCCCCAGGAACTGACTGACGGCGAGCTCGCCCCCGAACTGGCCGGCCCCCAGCCAGAGCCCCGCACGCAGCCCGGACGGCCTGGCCCCGCCCCCTCGGTCGTGCACCACGCCGCGCCATACGGCGATGCCCCCCACGGCGGTGGCTAGCGCGGCAGCGGGCCACACACCGGGATCGGCCAGCCAGGCCGGCAGGTAGTTGTTCAGGCCGGGCGTGAAAGTGATCAGGTAGCCGAGGAGCTGAACCGACACACCGGTCAGGACCATGGGCAGCGCCCCGAGCGCGACGGGTGCGGAGGCGTCCGCCAGCGCGGCGACCCGTACTTCCCAGTCGGGATGGGTGAGCAGGAGGGAGACGACCTTACGGCGCACCGGACGCCGTCCCTGGTGTCGGGTCCAGTAGCGCGCGTCGGCGCCCTGCGCGACCGCGTCGAGGTCGGCGTGGATCTCCCGGCTGCGCAGCACATCGGCTGTGGTCAGATACATCAGTACGACCATGAAGGCGGCCAGGACCAGGTTGCGCGCCAGGCCGGGTGCCGGGTCGGCTGTGATCAGCTTCCAGCCGTTCACCGCGACGAACGGAAGCAGCACCCCAATCAGGAACACCCGCCAGACCGCGACCGTCAGATAGGCGATGTCGACGTCTCGGTTGCGAATGTGCGCGAACTCGTGCAGCAGCGTCGCCTCGAACGCGCTGCGGTCCTCGTGGAAGAGCTTCACGAGACCGAGGTCCAGCCGGACGGTGTAGCGCCCCGGCCGCCCGAAGACGACCGCATTCGCACCGAACAACGTCTTCGGATCCATCACGAAGCGAGGGGCCCGGCGCAACGCGCTCGTGGCCGCCAGCTCGGTCAACCACTCGACGACATCGGCCTGTTGCAACGCCACCACCCGGGCGCGTCGCCCTTTCCAGCGGGGAATCAGCACATACAGCAGGACGGCGAGAAGCATCACGACGAGCGTGGCGATCAGCGGAAGCCAGAGCAGCTTCCACCGGCCGACGTAGTGGTCCACGCAGGCGTGGTAGGCGGGCGTAGCCTGGGCCAGAACGTTGGCCGGGTCGTTGCGTTCGCCGTTGAAGCCCGCGGCCAGCGCACAGCCCCCCAGAGTGTTGCGCGGATCGGTCAGTAAGGAGAGCAGATTGGAGAGCATGGACAGCGTGCCGGCGACGAACAGGACGACGAGAAGGACGAAACGCTGCGTGGTTCCCGCGCCGGTCGCCCTCACTCATCGCCTCCGGTCGGCAACTCGCTCTGCCCGCCGTCCGGTTGGGCCAGCGCCAGCCGCCGGACCACCGCGTCGGCGATCCGCTCCCCGCGCTCGCTCGACAGCCGTGCTTGCTGGGCCGCGGCGAGCACGGTCTGCTCGACGGTCTCCAGTTGTTCGCGCGTGAGCGAGGGGGCGCTGACGGGCACCGGGTCCCGGCGGCGGCCGAACGGCCAGCGCCGCACCAGCCTCGTCCGCGTCTCCTGTTCGGCGGCCGAGACGATACGGCGCACCGCCTCGTCCACGGCGATCCAGAGGACGGGGGTGAGCAGCGCGCCGGCGACCTCCAGGCCGAAACCCAGGGGTTCGTCCCGGCGGGGGCGCTCGGTCAGCCGCTTCAGCGCCACCGCGTCGTTGAGCCCGCGGAGCGCGTCGGCCATCGGCAGTTCCTCGGGGGCGAGCTTCGCGACGACGGCGTTGACGATGTCGTCCCGCAAGGCCCCTGGATTCGGGGTGAGTTCCCCTGGTGACGTCATGCTGGGATCTTCCCCTCAGTCGAAGGACTTGAGTTCCTGCTGCGCCTTGGCGACCAGCCGGTCGACCTCGGCGCTGCTCAGCGGGTGGACGACGAGATCGATGTCGTCCGCGTAATCCCAGAAACTGCTGTGCCCTGTGGCGTTGGCTCGCTCCTGACTCCGGGCCGAGGCTGCGTCGTAGGCGGCGCCGGCATCCGGGTTGTCGCAGGTCAGCTCGCCGGTGAGGGTCTTTCCGGTCAGTTCGTAGGGCTGACGGCCGCTGGTGCAGCCGCCCACTTGCTGACCGCCGGTGGAGATCGATCCGACGGTGAGTTCGATGTAGACCGTGTCCAGGGCGTAGGCCTTGGGGGCGGTGTTGTACACCGGTCCGGAGAACGACACATGGACGTGGCAGCCGGAGGAGCTGCAACGGACGCCGCTGGCCCCACCGTTCTGCTGCAGTATCTGGACCGACCCGCCGGTCGTCGCGTCGGCGAGGTCCTTCGTGTTCTTGATGACAGTGGCGTACAGCGGCCCGGCGTCGGTGACGGGGGTGATGTCCATGCCCCGGGAGTCGGCCAGCGGCGTCTTGGCCTCCACGGAGCGCGGCAGTTGGCCGTCCGAGGTGTACCCCTTCACCGCGTCGTGCACGGTCTCCACGCCCGGTGGCTCCCAGCGCAGCACGCGGTAGGGCGCGCGCTGGGTGACGTAGATGTACCCGTTCACCGTGTCCGCCTTCCAGGCGGGAGTGCCGTGGACGGTGACCGCTGCCGCCTTCTTGTCGCCTTCCTCCGGCAGACGGGGCTTCTCGCCCAGCGCCTTCTTCAGGGTGGCGGCCAGCTTGGCCGGGGTCAGATACGGCTTGAGGGCGGGGGCGGTGTTCTTCGCGTCGTCGACCGGATCGTACGTCCAGCCGCGGGTGACGGGGTCGTTCTTGAAGCTGGTGTAGTCACGGCCGCCGATGGTCATGAAGGCCTGGTCGCTCTTCCCCGAGGCGTCCTTCTTGCTGCCCATGTTTCCGTGCTTCTCACCGGTGGCGGTGACCGTGACATCGAAGTAGGTGAAGTACGTCTTCTGGTCCTGGTACCGGACTCCCGGCGACTTCGCGAGCGCGGCCAGCGCCTGGTCGAACGGCGCCCGCACCTCGGCCGGTTCGTCGCTTCCGCCGTCCATGAGCAGCGCGGCGACGATGATCACGACGACCGCGCCCGCCACGGCCGCGAGTACTTTCCTGCGCCGGGTGTCGAGGTGTGCCCACCCGGGCCCACGGGTCGCGGGCCCCGTTCCGGCGCCGGGGAGGGGGCTGGTCATCACGGCGGCCGCGTCCGTCAGGGCCAGCACGCCCTGCTCCAGCCAGCCGGGCCCGTACGCGGCAGCGGCGGCGGTCTCCAGGTCGGCCGCGAAGGCCCGGGCGTCGGAGTACCGCTTGCTCGGGTCCTTGGACATGGCGCGCTCCAGCACCGGCCGCAGCGGCTCCGGTACGTCGTTCAGCGGCGGCGGGGCGGACTGGTGCAGCGCGCGCAGCCCGTCTGTGCTGTCGGCGCGGAACGGGGCGACACCAGTCAGGCATTCGAGGAGTGTGACGGCCGCGGCGTAGGTGTCCGAGGCCGGTGTCGCGGGGCGCCCGTGCCACAGTTCCGGCGCCCGGTAGGCCGCGGTGCCCTCGGCGGCGTCCTCACCGGCCGGCACGGGGATGCCGATGTTGATCAGCTTGCCCTGCCGCGCGGCGTCGACGAGGACGTTGTCCGGCTTGACGTCCCGGTGCACCACACCCCGTTCGTGCAGGACGGCGAGGCCCAGCAGCGAACCGCGCAGCAGTGCCAGCGCGGCCTCGGGCAGCGGGCGGCGCGCGGTCAGCAGCGCGCGCAGAGTGGGGCCGTCCACGGCCTCCATGACCAGAGCGACATCCTCGCCGTCCGGCGAGTCGAGCACCGCGTCGATCCGTACGACGTTTGGGGCCCGTACCCCGGTCACGAGGGCCGCTTCCCGCCGGATGCGCTCGACGACCGCGTGGTCGTCGGTGAGCTGCGCGCAAAGGTACTTGATCGCGACCAGATCACCGGTCCCGTCGTCGCGGGCAAGCATTGTCCGCCCCGTCGTTCCGACGCCCAACTGCCGGATCTCGGTGAACCCGGGCACCAACCAGTTCGTCATCGAACCCTCGCCTCCCCCTCGTGAGCGCGCTGTGAGGAGGAAGGTAAGAGGGGCCGATGTAATTACGATGAAATGGGTCTCCCCTGAGGCAGGAGTGATGCGTGCTCGCTGCGCGACACGGTGCCGTGCGGTGGGGACGGATGAACGACGAAGGCTGCGACCATCCATGATCACGTAGACATCACTCGCATGATCCGGAAGGTCGCGCCCGGATGCCAACCTGCCCGCCTCCCGCCAACCTGCCGGTCAATACGGACCCGCTGGTGAGGAGTTGTGCACACCCGAGCGCCTGCCCTCGCCGCTGGAGGCGGTCCGTGGCGTCGCCGTGTGGCGGCGCTTCCCCGCCGACACCATCCTCATCTCGCCTACGCAGTACTCGCACCGGTCCGACTGTCCTCATCTCACCGAGGAGTTGGTGAAGGGCACCCGGGTGTCCCGGTGGCTCGCTTCTGCAATCGCACCGACCTGGCCTGCGACGCCACGACGCCCGTGGCCGCCTGCAACTTCGCCCTCACCGACACGCACCGGCTCTACTCACGCGACGGAAACGTCATGACCCAGACCATTGCCGAGGACGGCGCCGACGGGGTCTTCTGGTGCGAGCCCTGACCCGGCCTACCTCGCGGGACGGCGCCAGGCATTGGGGAGAGGCGATGAAATCGCCGTGAGACCTCATCCGTTGAAACGCTGTCACTGTCTCTGACGGGGCGCTCGACCCGGCGTCGGGAATGTCTGGTGGGCCTGGGCGAGGTGGTGTTGCAGGCGCGCGTGGCGGAACTGGTAGACCGCGCCGGCCTGGCGCAACACACCGCGCCGGTAGGCATCGTCGAGGAATGTGATCACGGCCCAGGGGAGGCGTCCGGTCAACGGGAGCCAGATCCGGGTGAGGACGAGCCACTGGCCCCAGGCGGTCACAGCGACGGTGTAGGCGAGGGCGCAGCCGAGGCCGCTGACGAGCCCGGCCGCGCGCAGCCAGACGATCGGCCCCAGCGGCCCTTGCAGGAGGTCGACCACTATGTCGCCTCCAACCCCGACCACCGCCCCGAACACGGGTGCTCCCACCAGCAGTTGGGTGGTGGCCGCGCGGCGGTTCACGATCAGTAGGCGGCGCGGATTGACCGCGGACCTGATGTCGAGAGGAGTTTCCATCAGATCGAGGAGGTGGAAGGTGAACCCGACGGCACCGCCGAAGACCAGGCTGAACACGACCCCGTCGGCGAGCCCCAGGTGCAGCCCGGCCGACAGCCCGTCCTTGCGGTGGAACGCGTAGAACAAGCCGACCGCGAACCCGTAACCGAAACCGAAGACCACCCCTCCCAACAGCCCGATCAGGTGCCGCGGCCCTGTCTTCCCGTGCATGGTCACAGGCCTGCCGCGAATGCGCAGGCGCATGGCGGACGGCATCACCGGCATGTCCTTGACCGCGAACATGAGCCAGTACGCGATCCCGATCACGAGTGCGGAAAGCAGCCCGACGGCTGTCGCGTCCAGGAATGGGACAGGGAACGGAAGGCCGATGGCGAAGCCGACGGCGCAGTCGACGAGAGCCATGACCAGCCCTGCCGACACCGCGGTGACCAGCGTGCGCGTGGCGGGCCGCAGTCCGTTGCCGAGCCGCCACCAGGCGAGGTCGGGGGTCTTCTGCCGGGTCAGGTGGTGGGCGAGGTAGCCGAGCCAGTGGCGGGCGCGGTCGGGGTCGAACTCGCGCCGTGGCTCGTCGGCCGGACCCCGGGCGTGGGGACCGCGGTAGACGGCGGGGAGGAAGTTGTCGAGGAGATGGTCCTCCAGCTTCTCGGGGGTGTCGAAACGTTGGGTGTCGAGGAGGGAGGTGGGGTCGTGGTCGGGGGTGTCGCTGTAGACAGTGCGGGCCAGGGAGACCATCAGCGGGGTCTTCAGGACGGTGGCGAGGGGGGAGGAGGGCTGCTTGTGCAGTGCGGTCAGTACGGGGGTCCACGCGTTCTCGGCCGGGTGCGCGCCGCCGGTCTTGCGGGTGGTGAGGGGAAGGTAGTCGGCCAGGTCGCCGAGGGTGAGGTCGGTGAGCCGGATCGCGGCGGCGGCGGTCAGTACGTCGGTTTCGGCGACCGCGGCGGCGTATTCGTCGGGGCGGCTGGTGAGCAGCAGGGGATGGGGGAAGGCGTTGAGGGCTTCCAGGGCGGGGCGGCGCAGGCCGTCGGCGATCTCGTCGAAGCCGTCCAGGACGGGCAGGATGCGGTTGGACTCGACCAGTGCGGTGGCCAGGCTCTGCCCGCCGGGGCCCGGTGCGGCGTAGCCGGGGTGGTCCCGGGTCAGCTTGTCGGTCAGCCAGTCGCGCAGGGTGATCTCTGTGGGGTTCCAGGCACCGATGCTGAAGATCACCGGCACGGGATCCGCAGGGTCGCGTGAGGCCAGGTAGTCAAGGACGAAGCGCAGGGCCAGGATCGTTTTCCCCGAGCCGGGCTCGCCAAGGACCACCAGTCGCCCGGACGGGATGTCCCGAAAGACGGCGGCGATCTGCTCCAGCCGGCTGTCCAGGTCGAGGGGATCGGTACCGGCTTTTGCGGGCCGAAGGATGGTGGTCCAGTGGTCGGTCAGTGGCCCGGCGACCGTCTTCCAACGGACCTGCAGGGGGAAGGGGTCCTGGACCCGGCGTTGTTCTTCTTCGTGCCGCCAGCGGGCGGCCACCGACTGCGCGAGTTGCTCGGCCAGGTCTGCGTGCGGGGCGTGCGGGGCGGGCTGCCCCGGATCGAGCAGACCGGCGGCGATCATCAGCCCCGCCCGGTCCTCGGGCCCCAGCTCCAGAGCGTCGGCCAGCCGCTCCACCGTACTCAACCGGGGGTTGGGGCGCCTGCCGGTCTCCAGGCCCCGGATGGTACTCACACTCACCTCGGAGCGCTCCGCCAGTCTCTCCTGGCTCATCTCCTTGTTGCGCCGCTGCCGCCGTAACTCATCGCCGAACTCATTGGCCACAGTCACGGCCCCTCCCCTTCAGAAAACGCTTTCCGCAGGTGGAGGACTGTAGCGCGGCCACCGGTCACATATGACCGGCTGGATGACCTTCCCCAATCCCTCCACCTTCGCGACCTTCGAGGGCATCGACGGGATCGACCGGGCCAAGTACATCGAGGTCCGGAGAACGGGGAACCGCTATGCCTTCGACGACCGCAATCCAGAGCCGCCCGAGCCTCTCGGCCCTCACCGCTCAGGAACGCGAGGTGCTCTACGCGCTCGGATGCGGCCTGGGGGACGCCGAGATCGCCGACGTCCTCTCGCTGCCCGAGCCTGTGGTGGCCGGGCAACTGGGCCGCATCCTGGAGAAGCTGGGGTTGCGGGACCGTATCGCCGCCATTGTCCACGCCTTCGACTGCGGTCTGGTCGTGCCCGGACGGGGCCCGCGCCGGCAGGCGGTGGGCGAGGTGGTGTGGATCACCGCACGCTCAGGGGGCGGCCCGGCGTCCGAGCCGCGGCTTCGGATCTCTGTGCTGGGTCCGTTGCGGGCCTGGCTCGACGGGCGGCCCGTGGACCCCGGCCCGCTCCGGCAGCAGGCCGTGCTCGCGGCGCTGGCACTGAGCCCGGGCCGCTCGGTCAGCCGGCAGGAACTACTCGACGGCATCTGGGGAATGGAGTCGCCCTGCGCGAACGTCGTACCCGTCTATGTGTGCCGGCTGCGCAAGAGCCTGCGCCTCAGGGAGCGCCCGGACTCGGTGATCCGGACCGACCGCCACGGCTACGGACTGGTGCGCGGTGTGGTCGAGGTCGACGTGGCATCTGTGGAGGAATACGTCGCCGCGGCCGGGGCGGCCGAGCAGGCCGGTGACCTGCCCGAGGCGGTACGGCTGTGCGCGCAGGCGCTTGAACTGTTCCGGGGCGAGCCGCTGGCCGGACTGCCCGGCCCCTGGGCCGAGTTGGAGCAACTGAGGCTCGCCGAACGCAGGGTCACCCTGGCGCAACGGAAGGCGGACTGGCAGCTCAGGCTCGGCCGGGACGCCGACGCGATCGCCGAACTGTCCGCTCTGGCTCTGGCAGAGCCGCTGAACGAACCTGTCGCAGCCCTGCTGATGCACGCGCTGCAGCGCTGTGATCGGCGGGGCGAGGCGCTGGCCGTCTTCGACCGCACGGCCAGGCGACTCGCCGCCGATCTGGGGGTGGCCCCGGGCGAACCGCTGCTGCGGGCACGGTGGGCTGTCCTGCGCGGGAACGACGCGGACGCCGGTCACGGTCGGGCGGGGGCGGCATGAGTGGCGGGAGCGCACGGGAGCGAGCCGAACAGTTGGTGCTGGCGCGGATTTCCGAAGCCGCCGGCCGGGCACGCCTCGGCAGGCGCCGCGCCACCTATCCGGCGCCCACGGCGTCCAAGGGGCGGGTCACGTACCGCTTGGCGCGGGCCGGTGGCAGGGAGGGGACGGCCGCGGGCTCACGGCTGGACTTCTACGAGCATGGGATGACGGTCGCCGTCGACGGGCGGATCCACGCCATCCGCTACGACACGACAGTGGTGCGTCTGCGCAGGGTTCTGTCCTTGCAGGGCATCACCCGAGCCCTCGCGCTCGTCGACACCGACGGTGAGCGGATCTTGGTGCGCTGTGGCGACTTCGGCCACCCGCAGGTATGGGGGCCCAAGATCCGTCGGGCTGTCACCGCCGCCCAGGTGCCGCAGGCGCTGGACGCGCTGGCCAGGGGGGCGAGGCTCACTTTCGGCCCCGTATGGATCACTGCGGGCGAGATCGGTTCCCGAAAGACGTCCCTGCAATGGTCGCGGGTACAGCAGATCACGATCTTGAAGGGTGCCGTCGTGATCCGTGTCGCCGGGCGATGGCAGGTGCTGAGTTTCGCGGCCTCCGGGATCCCGAACCCCTTCGTCTTCCATGCCCTGACCGGGCTCCTGGCGGGCTGACAGCCGACGTGAGTCGCCTTGTTTCACCGCAATTTCATCGCCTGTGCCTACCGTCCCGTGGACGTGCCGGCAGCCCACGCAACCCACCCAGCACAACCGCTGGACACGACCAGAAGGAGACCGGCATGGCCGACAGCTACCGCTACCGGTGTGGCGAGTGCGGGTACCGCACCGCCTGGGGCAGCGAATCCCAGGGCGAGCAGACGATGGAGACCCACTACGCCCGAAGCCATCCGCACACCCTCACCGGAGGCGTGGTCGAGGTCCGCAAGGGATCTTCCGGGGGATGCTCCGGCTGCCTGATCGCCCTGGGGGTCGTCTTCCTACTCCTGCTGCTCGCTTCCCGGCACTGAACAACCAGACAACGGCCATGACATGGAGGACCGCGTGCCACCGTTCAACTCGGCTTCAGCGAACCGGGATTGAGGTATGACGGCAGGCAAGGGGCAGCCTTTGGGTTCGTACAGGGTGATCTGCTTGTCGTAGCCTCCGTCGTCGCGTAGGGACTGGACGGTCACGGCGGTGGGCTTGCTGCCCGAGGTGATCTGCTAGGAGATCTGGACGTCCGGGTTCTGCGTCCCAGAGGAGTGGGACGGCGTCCAGCCCTTGATCAGGCGGCCGAAGGCGTCGAACTGGCTTCGGGTGCCGTGGCTGTTGGTGTCGGTGCGCGTCAGGACCAGGCCGCGCCCGGGGTCGAGCGTGGTGGTCACGGTGTGACCGAGGCCGTCTATGACCTTCATCGACGTGACCGGGCCGCCCTCGTCGCCGGGGGTGTATTCGGTCCTGGAGACGAGATCGCCCTTGGCGTTGGTGATGGTGCGGATGCGGCCGAACGGGTCGTAGGTGTTCAGGGCGCTGCGGATCCAGCCGGGGCCGGCAGCGTCGTTGGTCTGTTCGGTGGTGACCAGCCCGGCCGTGGGGGTGTCGCCCCAGGCCTTGTTGTCGTACGTGTCCCGCACGGCGGAGATCAGCTGATCCTTGGTGGCGGTTGCCGCACCGTCGCAGGAAGTGGCGGTGGTGCGGACCTGCTTGGGAAGGCCGATGATATTGGCGTCGTCGTTGTTCGCGTAGTCCGTCTTGGCGCAGGTGTAGTTGCTGTGTTTCTCGGCCCCGCTGCTGTCGGGCTGGACGACGGAGGTCTCGACGGCGAGCGGCAGGCCGTGGTCGGTGTCCATGCTCACGGTCTCGGTGCGCACAGACCGCCAGCGGGAGCCGACCCGTTGGATCGCGTCGCTGCGCTTCGTCCAGACGCGGTGGGCGAGGAGCGGGTCCAGCCCGCCGTCCCGGGTGCGCGAGGCGGTCTGTCGGGAGTCCGGGAAGGTGAGGGTGCGCTTGACTGGGTCGGTGCTGCCGGTGCTGTTGTCGTAGGTGAGTGTCTCGGCGGCCAGGCCCGCGAACTCCGGTCTGTCCTCGCCCAGTTCAATCGTGCCTACGGAGTCCTTCAGGGTGCCTCCTGCGCCGCGGAAGTAGCGGGTGACCGACTTGGACTGCGTCTGTGGAACGTCCGGGCCCGACGTGGCGTCGCCCTTGAGGGTGGTGACCTTCTGGTAGCCGCGCCACACACTGTAGGTGCGCAGATCCGGCTTGCTGAACTCGTCGTCGTCCTTGCCCCAGGCCGCGTTGTCGTAGCCGTAGGACGTGTTGACGTCCCTGCCGTCAGAGGAAACCTTGTCGTGCTGGCGGACCGAGGAGACGACGTACTTGTTGAACCACGCGATGGCGGGCTTCTTCTCGTCCCCGTCGGGGGAGCAAGGGGACAGGGAAGCAGGTGCCGTGGTTGTCCTCGGGGGCGACCGACGGTTCGGTCTTGCAGCCGCCGGCGTAGGACACCTCGATGTCCTCGCCCGCCTCAGTGGTGATCGTGCCGATGCGGGGCCGGGTGAAGCCGGGGGCGAGGGTCGCCGCTGTAACGGGGGACGAGGTTGGGCAGGTGCTTGTCGGCCAGGTAGTCACCGAGTGGGTCGCCCACATCGACGGTGTACGCGGAGAAGGTCACCGGGGCATCTTGGAGCCCTTGGTGTCGCCGGGCTCGTAGGCGTAGTGCGTGATGGAGTTCAGCCACAGGCTCGGGGAGGTGTTGTACCAGTCACGGGGGAAGGACTGGTACAGGTCGTACCGGTCGACGCTGGCCAGACCGCTCACTCCGGGACGTGCGGCTTCGGTGGTGACGGCGTCCAGGCGCATCCGGGTCGGGGCCGGCCGGCCGACGACAACCCACCATCAGCGCGCCATGGAAGGCGCACCGTCTGAGGAGTGTGCGGCCATGGCGCGTGAGCCAGTTCAGGACGTCTCCGTCCCCTACTTTGATATCAGGATCGGCACCTTCCGCGTCACCGCGGACCGGATCCCTGCGCGCTTGCTGACCTTGCTGTCGAGCGTCGGAACCGGCGCCGCCGCATGGTTCTGGAGCCGGTGAGCACGTCGGGGCGGGAGGATTCGAACCTCCGACTATCCGCTCCCAGAGCGGGTGCTCTGACCGCTGAACTACGTCCCGAACGGCGTGCAGTCTCACGCCAGTTGCTCCATACTCGTGTGTAGCTCCACCTCCGATTTTGACGGGGGCCGGGCCGGACCTTGCCCGCTACGGGTGGGTGGTCCGAGCTGGATCCCCCCTGAGAGGAGGTGGAGAGGTGGAGCTTTTGGCCTTCGCATTGGCGATGGTGCTTCTGCTCGTCGTAGCAGTTCGCAACTAGCCCACCACGGGCGGCGTGTTCATTGAGCATGCCGCCCACACTCTTTTGAGCCCCCGGCGCGACTCGAACGCGCGACTTCCGTCTTACGAGGACGGCGCTCTAGCCAACTGAGCGACGGAGGCAAAACCCTGGACGTCGCCCGACGGACTCGGGGCTCTCACATGCATGATTGGTACATGGATCTTCGAGTTTTCACTGAACCCCAGCAAGGTGCGACGTACGAGACGCTCCTCCGTGTCGCGAAGACCGCTGAAGAGCTGCACTATGGGGCGTTCTTTCGGTCGGACCACTACCTCCACATGGGCAACGTCGACGGCCTCCCCGGTCCTACGGACGCCTGGATCACGCTTGCAGGCATTGCCCGCGAAACGAGCCGCATCCGTCTGGGGACGCTGATGACCGCCGGTACCTTCCGCCTCCCCGGCGTCCTGGCGATTCAGGTTGCGCAGGTTGATCAGATGTCCGGTGGTCGGGTGGAGCTTGGTCTCGGGGCTGGGTGGTACGAGGAGGAGCACAAGGCGTACGGCATCCCGTTCCCGAAGGAGAAGATTGGCCGTCTGGAGGAGCAGCTCGCCGTGGTGACGGGGTTGTGGAGCACTCCCGTCGGGCAGCGCTTCGGCTTCGACGGTAAGTACTACCAGCTTCAGGACTCCCCGGCGCTGCCGAAGCCGACACAAGACAAGGTGCCCGTCCTCATCGGTGGCCATGGTGCGAAGCGGACGCCAGCACTGGCAGCGCAGTACGCCGACGAGTTCAACATGCCGTTCGCCTCGGTCGAGGACAGTGAGCGTCAGTTCGGCCGCGTTCGCTCCGCCGCGGAGGAGCGCGGCCGAAAGGGTGACGACCTCGTCTACTCCAACGCCCTCGTCGTGTGCGTCGGGAAGACCGACGCCGACGTGAAGCGTCGGGCGGGCGTCATCGGGCGAGAGGCCGACGAGTTGAAGCTAAATGGTCTCGCCGGGTCGCCGGCAGAGGTGGTGGAGAAGCTGGAGCAGTACAAGGCTGTCGGCTCGCAGCGTGTGTATCTCCAGCTCCTGGACCTTGACGACCTGGATCAACTGGAGTTGATCGCTGCGGAGGTCATGCCGCACGTAGCTTGATCCCGTCATCCGCCTCTGAGCGTCGACGGGAAGTCTTGGACGGCCGGACCGCTACGACCGCGCTTCAACCCGTAGGAGAGAGCGGGGAGCGCGGGAGCAGTGCCGGCCGTCGAGGAGGGAAGCGGACCGCCCGCCATTCGCGACGGCCGCACGTCCTCCCCTCCTACTATTGTTATGTCGTAAGTGTGACGCGGTATTGATCTTGAAGCGTCCTCTGGTGGGGCTGACGCAAACTGCCAAACTGACCCCCTTTTTCACTTCCCTCTAACGCGCGTTAAGGAGAGTTGGGAATAGGGGGTTAGTTTGGCTAGTTGGGCCCCAGAACGGCACTTGTGGCGACACTCTGCGACGAAACGAGCCTTCACGCTCACGCCATGGAGTTGCCCACAGGATCCTGTGGGCAACGTGGAGGCCGCCCGTCGACGTCGAGTCGGACGCGGGAGGCCGACGAGGACGGTCGCCGGGCCCGCACGAACCCCGAGTGACACCTAAGCCGTTACTGACTCGTTATCCTCCTCGGCAGGCTTCGGCTTCGCCCAATCCACCTCGATGCGTCCGTCCGCCCGTTCGAGCGACGTCCCGCGCCGCGTGGTCGCCGGGTTGACCGTCACGGCGTCCACGAAGAGGGAGAGGAAGGAACGCTTCGTCTCGACGTCCCACCGGTCCCAGAGTCCTCCGGGAGCAAAGGGGTCACCGTCGTCGGTGTCAGCAAACCACTCTTCGAGGGGGAGGCGGGTTGCGGTCGTTGCGGCAGCCTTCAGCTCGTCGATACGCACCAAGCACCGCGCTTCGTGCTGCTGATACTTCAGGATCGTGTCCTTGAAGGCCTGGCGTCCCGTGGTGCCCTCGTAGAGTCCGTCACTGCGATCACGGTAGAGCTCCTCCATGCTCTTCTGCACGTGGGCGAGCTGCGCCTCCTGCTCCGCCAACTCTGCAGCCGCTTCGGGATCAGTGCCCTGGACGGCGAACCGCTCGGCTGCAGCCGTGAGGATGGCGACGTCATCCGGGTCGTCGGGGTCGAGGTTGGCGACCTTCGCCCACAACCGGCCGGCGACGATGGCGTTGGCCAGATCCATGCCGATGCGTAGTACATGCTTCGGAGCGTCGCCCACGCTTCGGTTGAGGTTGCAGACATAGGTCTCATCTGCGTTGGCGACCGTCATGCCAGACGTGCAGATGCCACACCGGAGAGCGCCCCAGGACCCGAGGAACGTCATGGTCCCCGCGCGGTCCATCCTTCGTGTCCGCTTGCGGCCGTCGAGGATGGCTTGGAGGTCGTACCACCGCTTCGGAGTGATGAAGCCCTCGTGCGGGCGCACAGGTTGACCCTCCTCGTCGCGGAGGATCGTCCTCACTCGCGTCTTCGGGTCGACGGGACCGATTGCGAACCCGGCAAGTCTCGGGTCCCGGAGGATTCGTCGGACCACAGTGGGTGACCATTCGTTGTCCGCGTCATCGCCGGAACTGCCCTTGCGACGCTTTCGAGAAGCCTCCCGGCGGGCTTTCGCTGCTTCGTCGTCGAGGCTGCTGAGTGGAGTCGGAGCGCCGCACTCGGTCAGTTCGTTGGCGACTGCGTTCTCCTTCAGCCCCGATTCCACGGCCTCAATCATGTGCATCACGTTGTCAGCCGGAGTCGACTCGGGACCGACTTCCTTGCCGCTCGTGACTCCAGGCTTCAGCTTGCGGATCGTCACGCCATCGACGTTGACGGGCTCTGCGTCGAATCCGTAGGGAATGGGACCGGAGGAATGGGAGCCCTTTGACTTCAGCTCCGCGAACGCGTCTCGGATGAACTTGGATTTGTTCTTGGACTCCTGGTGAGCCAGGCCGGCAATCAAGGCGAAGAAAGCGACGCCGAACGGGTTGTCATCGGACGTGTTAATAAACGGCTCTTGCGTCGAAACGAGAGCAACACCGTGCTTCGCCAACTCCTGTTGGATCTTCAGTGCCTCCGCGGCCCCCTGGCGCGTGAGGCGGGACAGCATGTAGATCACCACGACGTCGAACTTGCGCGCCCTAGCGTCCTCCATGAGGCGCTCGAAGCCAGGCCCCCATCCTGCACGCAACGGTGCCGGTCAACCCCACCGGTCCCACCGGGCACTCCCGTCCACGGTCGGGTGAAAATCCGTCATCGGCGGGCGGGTACCCACCCGCGCCAGTGACCCGTTCTGGTGGTGATCGTTGGCTCGTGCGGAGCCGGACCGCCCGGCGCCCGCGCCGGCGGTCGTCGCCGGGGTGTCACCCGTGCGGCCTCCCCGAGGGGGCCCGGGGCCGAGGAGGCCGTCATGTCCGAAGAGTCCGTGCCGCAGCAGGGCGGGGGCCCCGGCCAGCCGAAGGGCTTGCTGCAGCAGATGGAGGAGCTGATGGCGGCGCTGAACGCGGACCTGTCGGCCCTGGACGCGGATCTGCAGTCTGCGGGGCGGGGCGTGGAGGAGAGCGAGGCGGGCTGAGACCCCGGCTCTAACCTGCCTCCCTCTCGGGTAACACCTCCTCCCGGTCCGCGAGTCTGCGCAGCATCTCCCGCACCCGGTCCCTGGACTCGTCCGCCGCGTCGATGGCCTCCATGCACTGCCAGTAGGTGCTCTCGTCGTCCGCGGCGCAGGCGAGTCCCACCAGGGCGATGCCCACCTCGCCCAGGAGGCCGCCGAGACAGAGAAGGGCCTGGCGGGCGTCGCCCAGGTCGGTGAGCTGGGCCGCGCGCAGGTCCTCGGTGGCGAGGTGCGGGGTGTCGAGGACGCCGCAGCCGCGGCCCGCCAGCTCCGTCAACCCCAGTGCCTCGCCGCGCAGTTCGGGCGGGCCGGAGACCGCGAGGCGGCTGCCTATCGCCTGCGCCAGGGCCTGCGCCTGCCACACCTCGGTCATGGTCTCCGGAGCGTCGCCGCTCCCTGCAAGGGCACGTCTGCTCGTCACGATGAGCCGCACAGCGTCCATGCCGCTGCCCCCGTCTGTCTGGACGCGCTGCCCGCGCGTCCGCCCGAACTCCGTTGTCAACTACCCAGAGTGAGGGTGTGCGGGACGAAAAGCCAGAGGAAGACCGAAATCTGTGGACAACAAATCGATTTCAGGCTGGTTTTTGACTCCGGAGAGTGAAAGTGGACTGAACCACTCCCGGCGGCTGCCGTGCCCGGCTACGGCGCCGGGAACCTCCGCTCGTTGCGGTCGATCTTCGCGTCCAGCGCCGCGAGCGGGTCGATGTCCAGTACGTCGCACAGCTGCAGCAAGTAGGCGAGCACGTCCGCGACTTCGTCCGTCACGCGGTGCGCGGTGTCCGGGTCGTCCATGACCCGGGCCGACTCCTCCGGCGTCAACCACTGGAAGATCTCGACCAGTTCGGAGGCCTCCACGCTGAGCGCGGCGACGAGGTTCTTGGGGGTGTGGTACGGCCGCCAGTTGCGGGCGGCGGCGAAATCGGCCAGCCTGCGCTGCAGTTTTGCCACGTCGAGATGATCGGTCACGGCTCCAGGTGTACCACCGTGACGGGCTCCGGTCCGTCCACCCCGGCGGCCCACGAGGCGTCGCTGACCGCGGCCACGACGCGGATGTGGCCGCGGTCGGCCGTCCGCAGGGCCAGCCGCAGCAGTTCCCGTCGCTGCCGTGGGTCGAGTGAGCGGTCGAAGCCGTCGGCGAGGACGGTGAGGGTCTGCATGGCCGCGGGCACCTCCCCTGCGGTGTCCACCTCCAGGACGCCCGGCCCGGTCAGCAGGACCAGCGCGAGGGCGAGATATCGCAACTCGCCGTCGCCCAGGCGCCGCAGAGCTGTCCGGAAACCGTCGCCGCGGTCGAGCAGGGCCTGGACGGTCCCGTCGCCCAGCGGCTCGGCGAGCACGTCGGCCACCGGCCCCGCACATCCGGCGCGCACCGCGTCGACGAGCTGGGCGTGCCGTCGTGCGCACTCGGCGCGGGTGCGCCACAGGACGTCGGCGAGGTTGTCGCAGTCGCCGAGAAGCAGTCCGGAGCCGAGCGGGGCGGGGGCCCGCATCCGGCCGGGGCGCGGATCGCAGGCGAAGACGGACCGCAGGGCGACCACCATCTGTTCGGCGGCGGCGAGCACGCGGCGCTGTCCGTGGGTCTTGCCGGCCACGCGCAGCGGCAGCAGTGCGGTGCCGAGCCGGTCGTCGGGCAGCGGCGCCCGCGTCACCGGTGCCGAACCCGCGGTGTGCCAGGCGGCCTGCACGGTGCGGCGGGAGGGGTCGCGCAGGGCGGTCTCCAGGAGCACCAACCCGCCCGCGGTCAACCGCTCGCCCACGATGCGCAGTTCGGGCTCGGCCTGCACGGCGACGTCGAGCCGGACCGGTCCCTCGGGCCCGTCGGCCGTACAGCCGATACGGAATCCGCGCCGCCGCTGCGCATCGGGCCGCGCCCGCTGCGGCACGCAGTCGGCCGCGTCGGGAAACACCTCCCCGACCTCGGCGCCCCCACCGAGCCGGGCCAGCGCCTCGTACGCCCGCAGCGCGCTCGTCTTCCCGCAGCCGCTGCCCCCGGCGAAGAGGGTGACCGGCCCCAGCGCGAACCCGGCCCGCCGGTGCCCGGCGAAGGCGGACAGCCGCAGTTCGGTGACACAGGGCCGTTCCGGGCGCGGGCGGTCCGCGACGGTACGGATCGGGAACGGCGTAGCGGGGTTCGCCTCGGGCGGCACGGATGACACGGTCATGTCCGGACCGTAGGGCCCGGCCCGGAAGGCGAACCGTTACGGCGTCGGGAGCTTCCTACGATCGGGGGACCAGGGTCAGGAGCCGGACACTCCGGCGCTCTCCACCAGGTCGGTGACCTCGGTGTCCGCCGGGGCCAGCAGGAAGACGTTGCGGTCGACGCGGTGCATGCCGCTCCCGAGGCCGAAGACGACTCCGGTGCTGAAGTCGAGCACACGCTTGGCCACTTCGTTCTCCGCACCGCTCAGGTCGAGCAGGACGGGGACGCCGGCCATCAGGGTCTCGGCGACCTCGCGGGCGTCGGCGAAGACGTTGACCCTGAGGACCACGAAACGGCGACGGGCCTCCGTCAGGGCTTCCGGGTGCGCGCGGTGGTCCACCGCGGACGGCCAGGCGTCGCGTCCCCGCAGCGGCACGACCTGGGCGAGCCCTTCCCACTGTTCATCGGTGACGTCGTGGCTGTTCACCGGCTCCCCCCGAACTGACTCGCACTGATTGCCTGCACCGGCCAATTCTTACGCCACGTCACCCGTTCGGCCCAACTGCGACACGGTCCGCGACCGTCACAACCGTTCCGGCGGCGACGAGCAGCGGTCAGGTATGGACCGGTTCCTTCCCGAACGGGGCTTCTTACCCGCCTCACACCGGACTCTTCACCTCCGGCCATGCCCTGCTCACCGGGCGCGACTAGCGTCTCCTGACGTGCACTTGGCAGAAACACAGCTGGTGACACCCGGCCGGCGGACGCAGTCGGCGGTGTCCGCCGTACCGGAACCTCCCGCGCAATGGCACCGCGTCCTGACGCTCCTGGCGAACATCAGCCTGTTCATCGGCACACGCACGATCTGGGCCCAGGCGGCCAGTCACCGGCCACCGGTGGCCGCAGTCATCTCCGTTTGCTACGCCTCGATCCTGGTGTGCGGGGTGCTGGCGCTCGTCGTGGGCCGGGCCCGGTCGCTCGCGCGGCTCGACGCGGCCGTGCTGGTCACCGCCGTGGTCCTCGCCCTGTGCGCGTGGGCCATGAACCACGGCGGCTCGGACGAGGCGGTGCTGACCACTCAGGCCGCGAAGGAGCTGGTCGCGGGTCACCAGGTCTACGGTCATGCGTGGCCCTGGCTCTTCCAGAAGGGCATCGCCCTCACCACGACCTTCGACGGCGGCTACGACTTCACCTACGGCTATCCCCCGCTCGCCCCGCTGCTCACCGCGCCCCTGCTGTGGATCGGCCACGGCGGTGCCCCGGCGACGGCGGTGAGCACGGGCGCGCTGATCGTCGGCACGGTGGTGCTGTGGCGGATGCTGCCGGTGCAGTGGCGGTCGGCGGCGACCATGGCGTGCCTCGGCTTCGGGTTTCTGCCGACGTACGGCCGTGAGGGCTACCCGGCGATCACCGCGCTGGCCCTGCTGATCCCCGTGGTGGTGCGCTGGCCGCGGATCGGGCAGGGCGGGCGGCTCGGGGCGGCGGGTGTGGCGCGGGCCGCCTGTCTGGGTGCCGCGTGCGCCACACAGCAACTGCCCTGGTTCCTGGCGCCGTTCCTGCTGGCCGGGATCTACGCGGTGCGCCGCGGTGAGCTGGGCGGGCGGGCCGCGGCGCTGGTGGTGGCGCGGATCGCCGGGGTCGCCGCGACCGTGTGGCTGCTGATCAACACGTATTTCATCGTGAGCGAGCCGGGCACCTGGATCAGTGGCATCGCGCTGCCGCTGATCCAGGGGGCGACGCTGCACGGGCAGGGCCTCGTGGGCGTCTCCCTGTACTACACGAACGGCAGCGACCGGGTCGACTGGTACGGGCACGCGAGCATGCTGCTGGCCGCGGCCCTGCTCGGGCTGCTGATCCTGTTCATGCGCCGGCTGGGTCCGGCGGCGACCGTCCTGCCCTGGTGCGCGTTCTTTGTGGCGACCCGCTCCCAGGACGGCTACTACCTGATGATGACGCCGCTGTGGCTGGCGACCGCCATCACCGCGCCCCCGTCCGAGTTCGCGCGGGCCTGGCAGCCGCGCCCACGTCTGCTGACCGGCCGGTACCGGCGTCCGGCGCTGGTCGCGACGGCCGCGCTACTGGTCGCCCCGGCGCTGGTGAGCGCCGTCGTGGCGGTCACCGGGAAGCCGCCGCTCAGGATGGAGATCGCCTCCGTGCGCCGGACGGCGGCGGACGCGAACGTCCTCACCCGGCTGACCCTGCGGGTCACCAACACGGACGACAGCGCACTGGAACCGCACTTCATGCTCAGCGTCGGCCAGGGCCTGAACCAGTACTGGACGATCCTCAAGGGACCGGCCACCCTGCCCGCCCACGCCACGGCCGGCTATGTGATCCGGCCGCCGGTACAGGGGAAGTTCCCCCTGCCGGGGCCGCACGCCAGGCTTCGGCTACGGGTCTTCACACCCACACCGCAGACGCTGTCCAGCATGGACCTCCACCTGCGGGTGGGCGGGACCGGCGGGCGGGCCGACCGGTCCGGCTGACGGGCGTCAGGCCGCCGTACGCACGAAGCGGAGCGTGGCGGCGACCGTGGTCAGGCCGCGGATCATGCCCAGCTGGTTCCAGCCCAGGCCGAACTCGGCGCGGTCCACGGTGAACTCGGTGTCCAGCGTGAGCGCGTCGGCGTCCGCGCCGGCCAGGCGGGCGGTGAGGGTCTGCGGACGGCTGATGCCGCGCACGGTCAGCTGACCGGAGACCTCGACGGTGTCGCCGGCGCCCGCCTTCGCACTGCGGACGGCGAAGGTGATCTCGGGGTGGTTCGCGGTGTCGAAGAAGTCGGCCGAGCGCAGGTGCTCGTCCCGCTTCTTGTTCTTGGTGTCGAGGGTGGCGGCGTCCAGGGTCAGGGTGCCGGTGGCGGAACCGTCGGGCTGCACCTCGCCCTGTCCGCCGACGGCGGCGAAGGCGCCCTTGACGGTGACGAGGCCCCACATCGTCTTGTGGCGCAGGGCGACGGTGGAAGCGGCGGCGTCGAGCTGCCAGACACCGGTTTCGACGGCGACGGTCATGATCTTCTCCAGTGAGCGGTGAGCCGGATCCGGGGGAATCAAGTGATTCAAATTTGGATGACTACGACCGTAGACCATTATCCAAATCTGGACAACCCTTCGGTCCAAATTTGAACAACGGGTAGACTCGACACCATGGCCGACCCCGAGGAGCACCCCACCGACCTGCCCGAATGCCCCTCCGCGCAGGGTGGCGGACTGCTGCCCAGGGAGCTGCGGGCCTGGATGGTGATGCTGGGGGCAGTGGGTGCTGTGGAGCAGGAACTGCGGTCGGTCGTGAAGGAGCGCCTCGACGTCTCGCACGACGAGTTCCTGATCCTGTGCCTGCTCGCCGAGCAGCCCCGGACGGGTCTGCGCATGACGCGGATCGCGGAACTCCTCGGCCGTCCCAAAACCCGGCTCACCTACCAGATCGCCTGTCTCCAGCACGCCGGTCTTGTCACCCGCAAGTCGGTCTGCGGCGACAAGCGGGGCATCGAGGTGGCCCTCACCGACAAGGCCCGCCGCGTCCTGGAGGAGGCCTCCGGCGCCCTGGCCTCGACGGTCACCCGGGCCCTGACCCACGTCATGGGCCCGGACCAGCACGAGGCGATGTGCGGTCTGCTGCCCGAGCTGGCCAAGGCGGCCGAACTCGCCAAGGAGGCGGCGCTCGCCAAGGAGTCCGAGGAGCCGTAGCGCGCGGGGTGACCCGCACGCTCCTGGGTACTCGGCGGTCCCGCGCAGGCGATCGCAGGAGGGCTCCATGGGCGCACTGGACCTGCCCGAACCCGTCGTCCGCAGCGGAGCCGCGCCGCCGGTCGACACGGCGGGGCTGGAGGCCGCGCTGCGTGACCGGGTCGACGGCGAAGTCCGCTTCGATGCCGGGAGCCGGGCCGCGTACTCCACCGACGCCTCCAACTTCCGGCAGACCCCGATCGGCGTCGTCGTGCCCCGCACCCCGGAGGCGGCCGCGGAGGCGGTGGCCGTCGCCCGCGAGCACGACGCGCCCGTGCTGTCGCGCGGCGGCGGGACCAGCCTGGCCGGGCAGTGCACCAACGCGGGCGTGGTGATCGACTGGTCGAAGTACTGCCACCGCCTCGAGTCCGTGGACCCGGACGCCCGCACCTGCATCGTTCAGCCGGGCATCGTCCTCGACGAACTGAACCGGCAGCTCGCGCCGACCGGCCTGCGTTACGGCCCCGAGCCCGCCACTCATATGAACTGCACCATCGGCGGCATGATCGGCAACAACTCCTGCGGCGCCACCGCCCAGGCGACCGGCAAGGTCGTGGACAACATCGCCCGTCTGGAGGTGCTGCTCCACGACGGCACCCGCTTCTGGTGCGGGGAGACGAGCGACGAGGAGTACGCCGGGATCGAGCGGCACGGGGACCTGCGGGCCACTCTCTACCGGCAGTTGCGCGCCCTGCGGGACCGGTACGGCGAAGAGATCCGCCGCCGCTACCCGGACATCCCGCGCCGGGTCTCCGGCTACAACCTGGACTCCTTGCTGCCCGAGCACGGCTTCGATGTTGCGGGGCTGCTGGTCGGCAGCGAGTCGACGCTGGTCACCGTCCTGCGGGCAGAGCTGGAGCTGGTGCCCGTGGTCAAGGAACGGACGCTGGTCGTGCTCGGGTTCCCGGAGATCGCCGTGGCCGCCGACGCCGTCCCGGCGATCCTGCCGTACGAGCCGATGGCGCTGGAGGGCGTCGACGCGCGGCTCATCAAGGACGAGCGGATCAAGCACCTCAATCCGAAGGCCCGCGCCCAGATGCCCGAAGGCAACGCCTTCTTGATGGTGCAGTTCGGCGGGGACACCCTCCAGGAGTCCGACGAGC
This sequence comes from Streptomyces sp. NRRL S-646, assembly GCF_000720765.1. Lineage (GTDB taxonomy): Bacteria > Actinomycetota > Actinomycetes > Streptomycetales > Streptomycetaceae > Streptomyces. The sequence goes on along the minus strand of NZ_JODC01000010.1, from coordinate 115,583 downwards.
GGGCACACCGGATGCTCGACGGCCTGCACGAGTCCGAGCACGACGCCGAGGTCGCCTTCCTCGACGACCCCGCCCACGAGGAGGAGCTGTGGCAGGTGCGCGAGTCCGGCCTCGGCGCCACCGCGCACATCCCGGGCAAGCCCGACACCTTCGAGGGCTGGGAGGACTCGGCGGTGGCACCGGAGCGGCTGGGCGACTATCTGCGCCGACTGCGCCGCCTCTACGACGAGTTCGGGTATCTCAGCGACACCGGGCCCAGTCTCTACGGCCACTTCGGGCAGGGCTGTGTGCACACCCGTATCCCCTTCGACCTGTACTCGGCCGACGGGGTGGCGGCCTACCGGCGGTTCATGGAACGGGCGGCGGATCTGGTCGCCGAGTTCGGCGGGTCCTTCTCCGGGGAGCACGGGGACGGGCAGAGCCGCGGTGAGCTGCTGCCGCGGATGTTCGGCGAGGAGCTGGTCGAGGCCTTCGGGCGGCTGAAGGCGCTCTTCGACCCGCTCGACCGGATGAACCCCGGGAAGGTCGTGGCGCCGTACCGGCTGGACGAGAACCTGCGCCTGGGCGGCGACTGGGCCCCGTACGCACCCCGTGACCTGCACTTCCGCTTCCCGGACGACGGCGGGTCCTTCGCCGAGGCCGCCAACCGGTGCGTCGGCGTGGGCAAGTGCCGGCAGCTGACCAACAAGGGCGGCTCGGTGATGTGCCCCTCCTACCAGGTGACGCGGGAGGAGGAGCACTCCACGCGGGGGCGGGCGCGACTGCTGTTCGAGATGCTCGACGGGCACGGCGACAGCGCGATCCGGGACGGCTGGCGGTCCGAGGCGGTGCGGGACGCGCTCGACCTCTGTCTGGCCTGCAAGGGGTGCAAGAAGGACTGCCCCGCCGATGTGGACATGGCCACGTACAAGGCGGAGTTCCTGTCCCACCACTACGCGGGCCGGCCCTGGCGCAGGCCCCGCTCCGACCTGTCCATGGGCTGGCTGCCGGCCGTCGCCCAGGCCGTCGGGCGGGCCCGGCTCGGACCGCTCGTCAACGCGCTCACCCACACCCCGCCGCTGTCCCGGGCGGCCGTGGCGGTGGCCGGGGTCGAGAACCGGGAGGTGCCGCTGTTCGCGGGGCGGACGCTGCAGCAGTGGTTCGCCGGCCGCCGTGAGCCGTACGGCGACGGGTCCCGCGGGAGTGTCCTGCTGTGGCCGGACACGTTCACCAACTTCTTCCACCCGCATGTCGGGCAGGCGGCCGTGGAGGTGCTGGAGCGCGCGGGGTGGCGGGTCGAGCTGCCCCGGGAGCCGCTGTGCTGCGGGCTGACATGGATCTCCACCGGTCAACTCGCCGTCGCCGAACGGGTGTTGAGCCGCACCGTGCGTCATCTCGCCGGGCATGTCCGGGCGGGCGGGCTGGTGGTCGGCCTGGAGCCGAGCTGCACCACCGTGTTCCGTTCGGACATGAGCGAGCTCTTCCCGGGCGACCGTGACGTGCGCAGGCTCCGCGACCGGACAGTGACGCTCGCCGAACTGCTCACCGAGCACTCCCCCGGCTACCAGCCCCCGCAGGTGCCGGACCGCTCGGCCCGGGCGCTGGCGCAGGTGCACTGCCACCAGCATGCGGTGCTCGGCTGGGACGCCGACCAGGAACTGCTGAAGCGGGCCGGCGTCGACGCCGAACAACTGGAGTCCGGCTGCTGCGGGCTGGCCGGCAACTTCGGCTTCGAACGCGGCCACCTGGACGTCAGCGAGGCATGCGCGGAACGCGTGCTGCTGCCCCGGCTGCGCGAGACGGACCCGGCGACAGTCCTGCTGGCCGACGGCTTCAGCTGCCGCACCCAGGTCCACGAGTTCGACAGCGGCGGCCATGAGGCGGTGCATCTCGCGGAACTGCTGGCCTCGGCGCTGCCCGACGGTGCGCACGGCAGCGCGTACGGCGTCGGCGCGGACGTACGGCCGTCCCCGCCGGGACGCCGCGCCCAGTCCCTCGCCCTGGCCGGGGTCGGGCTGAGCGCGGCAGCCGTCGTGGCGGGGCTGACCCGCGGGCTGCGGCGGTGAGGGCCGCCGCGGTCAGGAGGCCTTGGCGGAGCGGTTGCGGACGATTGCGAACGCCGCTGCCGCCAGGCCCAGTACGCCCACGACCAGCCCGGCGACACCGAGTCCGCGGGCCGTGGAGTCGCTGCCGGGCGCGCTCGACGCGGAGCTGCCGGCGCTCTTGGGCGCCGCCGACGACGAGGCCGAGGCGCTGCCCTCCTCGGCACCCTTGGCGGTCAGCTTGAGGACCGGTGCCGGGTTCTCCGGCTCGTCCGCGCCGGACTGGGCCACGTCGATCCAGCGGACGGTCTTCCCGTCGGAGTACGTCTGCAGGGTCTTGAAGGTCAACTGGTCGGTGTCGTCGGGCAGTTGACCGAAGGCGACGTTGAAGTCCTGGTACTGCCCGGCCCCGATCCTTCCGCCCGTCCAGGTGATCTCGGAGACGGCGTCGGTGATGGTGCCGTCGTCCGTCTTGACGGGCGTCTTCAGCTTGGTGTTCGTGACCTTCGCCGTCCAGCCGTTCTGCGGCGGCGAGACGAGCACGCCGAGGACGGGGTGGTCGGTGGGCAGGTACACCTGCACTTTGGTGGTGCTCGCGGTGTCCTCCTCGTTGGGGACGCGGAAGGTGAGGACGCCGTCCGTGGCGCCCTTCGCATAGCTCTCGGGGTGGACGGTGACGTGCGCGGAGGCCATTCCCGCGGCGGCCAGGAGCCCGCCGGCGGTCAGAGCGGTGACGGTGCCGACACGGCGCAGGGCGGTGCGTGCAGTGGACATGGGTGAGCCGATCTCCGTACTGAGGAAGGGATGTCGAGGTCAGATCGCGTACGACATCCCCGGCGGCGGACCGCGCCGCTGCACCGTGTGCCGCAGCAGCAGCCCTCGCAGCGGCCGCGGGCTCTCCGCCCCCAGGTGTACGGCGTTCGGCGCGGCAGGCAGGGTCTTGGCCCCGCCACGCACGCGCCACCAGGCCGCGAGGCCCGGTACGAGCGTGGCGGCCCGGCGCAGCAGCGACCACAGCGCGACCTCACCGCGCCGCAGCCACCAGGTCAGCACCATGGCCGCGCCGACATGGGCGGCGGTGGCGTGCGGGGTCAGGGCGTGGGAGTGGCCCATGTGCATGGCGCCCATGTCGTGCATGCCGTACATGCCACGCATGAGCATCATGGGGTGCGGGCGTACAGCGTCGAAGGCGAGGTGCAGCCCGCCCTGAGCCATGAGCGTGCCCGCGCCGATCGCGGCCAGCGAGCGCTCCCGGGCGCCCAGCAGACACCCGGCCCCGAAGACCGGTACGAACCCCACGGCCTGCACCCACACGGGCGGCGCCGTCCCGGTCGACAGCGCGTGTCCTCCGGCGGCGAGCAGCACGCACAGCGCGGCGAACACCGCAGCGCGCAGCACGCGTACCGAAGGAGACGCCCTCATGGCGCCCGATCCTGCCATGCGCCGGCAAGGCTCCGCCCGGCGGATCCCCAAGCGCACAGGTGCAGACTGGAGACCCTCGAAGAAGTGCCGAGCAAAGGCGGTGACGGGGTGACGGCCCAACTGCGCATCCGTATCGACGGCGTCGATCTGCCGGGTCGTGCGTGTGGGCCCGACGGCGGCATGCCGTCGTACACGGACATCCATGTGGCCGTGCAGCGCCGGGACCGGCCGGGCGAGCTTCTCGATCCGCAGCCCGGCGACGCCGTGACCGCGAGTTGGACGCTGGAGTGCACGGTCACAGGTACGGACGTCAAGGGGCCGTATGTTCAAGGGCGTCCGGGCGGGCGGTTCGTCTATCTGTCCTGGGGGACGGTCGACGACTCGGGTGCCTTCGGCATGTTCCGGCGCGCCAAGCTGATGCTGGACGCCGTGCCGGCCGACGTGCTCGACACCGCCGTGCGCGAGGGACTGCTGGTGGGGCGCCTGCGGCTGACCGACGCCGGCGGAAACCCGCTGTGCGCACGGGTGGTGCCACCGCGCATCGCCTGGAGCGCGGAACAGGGGTGAGGGCCGGGGCCCACGGCGGTCTGCGTACCATGGGCGCCGTGACAGCCCGTGCACAGCATCGCGATGCGCCGCCGCATTCTGTGCGGTGGCGGGTGCTGATCGTGCTCGGACTACTGGCCGGGCTGCTCGCCATGCACGGCCTGGCGCCCGGTGGTGCCGTCGTCGAGCACTCCGCCGCACCGCACATGACGGCGGCGGTCGCCGTGCACGGCGGCTGTGCGGGCGACGACTGCGGTGGCGGCCATGCCCATCACGCCGACCAGACCTGTGCGTCCGGCGCCCTGAGCGGCGGACCCACGCTGCCCGCGCTCGTCGCCGACCCGGTGGCCGTACCCGCACTCTCCGACGCCCCCTGCCCGTACGCGGGCACGGCCCCGGACAGTGCACGCGCGCCGCCCTCCCTGGCGGAACTACAGCTCCTGCGGATCTAGACACCACCCTGCACCGCGCCCACGCACCACCGGCGACGCGGTGCGCCTCGGCACGTCCGGATCCCTTTCACGCAGCAACGCAGGAGTTCCACCATGCGCAACACCCGTACATCCCTGGCCCGTCGCACCGCCCTGGTGGCCGCGACCGTCACCGCCGGGCTCGTCCTCGCCGCCTGCGGCGGCAACAGCGACAGCGGGAGCGGCGGCCACGACAGCCACACCTCCGGCTCGTCCTCGTCCTCGCCTTCGCCGAGCGCCGCCGCTCACAACGCGCAGGACGTGTCCTTCGCGCAGGGCATGATCCCGCACCACCAGCAGGCCCTGGAAATGGCGAAGCTGGCCGCCGGCCGGGCCTCGTCCGCCAAGGTCAAGGATCTCGCCACGCGCATCGAGAAGGCCCAGGACCCGGAGATCCGCACCATGAGCGGCTGGCTGAAGTCCTGGGGTCAGTCCGTGCCCTCGGCGATGCCCGGCATGGACCACTCGGCCCACTCGGGCATGGCCGGAATGATGGACAGCAAGGACATGGCCATGCTGGAGAAGGCGACCGGCGCGGAGTTCGACACCATGTTCCTGACCATGATGATCGAACACCACAAGGGTGCCGTGCAGATGGCCGGCACGGAGAAGGCAAAGGGCGCCTACGCCCCCGCCACCTCCATGGCCGACGCCATCATCACCGGCCAGACCGCCGAGATCACTGAGATGAACAAGCTCCTCGGCAAGGGCTGACACCCCTGGGGAGGGGCCGCTGCCGGTCCCTCCCCCGCGCCCCATAGGGGCGCGGGGCTGTATTCATATGCGGCTCCGCCGCGTGGGCGCGACCAGCCACGACGGCGCAGCAGACAAAAACGCACCGCGGCCCCCCCACGGCCTCACCGCACAAGCGCGGCCAGCACCTCCGCGCAGATGGCCATGGCGGTCTCCGCCGGCGTACGCGCACCGATGTCCAGACCGATCGGACCATGGATACGCCCGAGGTGCTCCTCGTCCAGGCCCGCCTCGACGAGCCCGGCGGCCCGACGCTCCTGCGTGTGACGCGAACCCAGCGCACCCACGTACGGGATGCCCGAGGTCAGCGCGGCATGAAGGGTCGGGACGTCCACGTCCGGCTCGTGACTGAGCATGATCAGACAGGCGGCGGCCGGACGCTCGGCACACAGGGCGCCCGCATCCCGGGCGACCGACGTCACCGTGGCCTGCCAGCCGAGCAACCCGGCCTGGGCGACCAGGAGTTCGGCGAGTTCGCCACCGCCGACGATGACGAGGTGGGGGACGGCGGGGCAGGTCTCGACGAGGCAGAGTCCGGCCTCGGTCGCGTGCACCTCGCGGCCGGCGTGGTGGCGGGCGAGCAGGTCGCGGGCGCTGGCGGCGGCCTGGGGCGGCACGTCCGGGCCGTCGGCCCTGCCGTCCAGGGTGACGACGGTGCTGACGGCATGCGTACGCCGCTCGTCCAGCCAGGTCACCAGCGCCGCGTCGGCACCCCGTCCGAGCAGCTCCCACCAGCGGGCCGGAACGGCGGCCAGGGGCTGGAGCAGGATCTCGGCCTGGCCCCCGCAGGTCAGCCCGGCCTCCTTCACGCCGTCCTCGTGCACCGCCACCGCGACCACGCGGGCGGTGTGACCGGGCGGAAGCGAGGCGGCCTCGGCGGCGAGCTGCCGGTCGAAGGCGCCCCGGTAGAGCCGGCCGTGGCAGTGCCCGTCCTCGTCGACGAGGATCGCGTCGGCCGGATGCCGCGGCCCGAAGCCCCGCTCGCTGAGCGGACGCGCAAGGACCGCCGCACGGCCCTGCGCCGCCCGCTGTCGTGCCGTACCCGCCAGTTCACGCATGGATCCAGCGTAGTCCGCAGGTCAGTACACGTCCCTGACGTAGCGCTTCTCGCTCGCGAGCTGCTTGACGTACGCCGCCGCGCCCGCCTCGTCCAGGCCGCCGTGCACCACCGCGATGTCGCGCAGGGCCTGGTCGACGTCCTTGGCCATGCGGGAGGCGTCGCCGCAGACGTAGAAGTGCGCGCCGTCCTGGAGCCAGGACCACAGCAGCGGGCCGTGTTCGCGCATCCGGTCCTGGACGTAGACCTTGGCGCGCTGGTCGCGGGAGAAGGCGGTGTCCAGGCGGGCCAGGGTGCCGTCGGCGAGGAAGGCGGTGAGCTCCTCCTCGTAGTAGAAGTCGGTGGCCCGGTGCTGCTCGCCGAAGAACAGCCAGCCCGGGCCTCGGTGGCCGAGGGCTCGGCGCTGTTCCAGGAAGCCGATGAAGGGGGCGACGCCGGTGCCGGGGCCGACCATGACCATCGGGGTGGCCGGGTCGGCGGGCGGGCGGAAGTGTGCGGAGCGCTGGACGTGGACCGGTACCGGGGTGTCCTGCTCGGCGTCGGCCAGAAAGGGGGAGCAGACGCCCTGGCGGGGGCGGCCGTGCAGGTTCTCGTAGCGGACCACGGAGACGGTCAGCGAGACCAGGTGGGGGTCGGTCAGCGGGCTGGACGATATGGAGTACAGGCGTGGCTGCAGTCGGCCCAGCGTGTCGGCCCACTCCTGGGCGTCGGCCCTGACCCGGTGCTCGGTGACCACGTCCACGGCCTGCCGGCCCCAGGACCACTTCGCCAGCTCGCCCTTGTTGTCGGGGCGCAGCAGCTTCTTCAACTCCCTCGGGTCGCGCGCCCGTTCGGCGACGAAGCGGAGCAGGTCGGGGCTGATGCGGGTGATGTCGAGGTGCCGCAGCAGGGCCTCGCCGAGGGGGACCTCGCCGGCGCCCTTCACCTCGACCGCCGCCTCCGCGTCCAGGCCGGTGACGGTCAGCCACTCGCCCACCAGTTCACGGGAGTTGAGCGGACGGACGCCGAGCGCGTCGCCCGCCTCGTAGAGCAGCGGGGTCTCGCTGTCCCGGGTGTCGAAGGTGAAACGGCGGACCTCCTTGCCGGCGCCGGGGAGGCTCAGGAGACGGTTGCCGGTGAGGCGGGCGGTGACGGGGGCGGGTTTCTTCGTACGGGGAGCAGAGGGGGGCGGCGGAGCCGGTGCAGGCCGTTCCGGCGTACCGGACAGGGCCGTGAGTACCTGGTCGAGCCAGGCGTGGGCCGCGTCCTCGTAGTCGGGTTCGCAGTCCGTGCGCGGGGCGAGGCGCAGTCCGCCGAGCTCGTCGAGGCGCTGGTCGAGGCGGCGGCCGTGGCCGCAGAAGTCGTCGTAGGAGGAGTCGCCGAAGGCGAGCACCGCATAGCGCCGCCCGTCCATGCGCAGGGTGTCGGACGCCGCGAGGGTCTCCCAGAACCCGCTGCCGTTGTCGGGCGCGTCGCCGTCGCCGAAGGTGCTGGTGACCAGGAGCAGGTCGGCGCCGGACGGCAGCGCGGCGGGGTCGGCCTCGTCCATGCCCAGCAGCGAGGCGGCGTGCCCGTCGGACTTGACCCGCTCGGCGACGGCGGCGGCGAACTCCTCGGCGTTGCCTGTCTGCGAGGCCCAGAGGATCACGACCTCACGGCCGGGTGATGACGTGGTCGGTACGGCCGTGTCGGCGGCCCTCGAGTACATGCCGGCCAGCACCCCGTTGACCCACAGGGCGTGCTCGGGGCTGAAGGGCGCGGAGGGCGGCAGCACCGGAACGCCCGGGGCGCCGGACGGGATGCCGGCGAGGAACCCGACGAGGTACTGCCGTTCCTGCGCGGTGAGCACGGGCGGCGGAGCGGGCGCGAGCCCGAAGGGATCGGAAGCGGGAGCCGCAACCGATGCGACCTCGACTGCCGCTTCCACGCCCGGCGTTCGCACCGTCACAGGGGTCGACACCTTGGTCAGCGACACCGCGCAGACCTTCAGCTCCGGCTGGAAGGACAGCGGGTCGACGGCGTCGCTCGTCACGGCGTTGACGCTCAGATACTCCCCGAACAGATCGTTCCAGTGGAACGGCGCGAAGCAGCTCCCGGGCCGTACCCGGTCGGTGACGACCGCGGGCAGCACGGCCCGTCCGCGCCGTGAGGCGACCTCCACCGAGTCGCCGTCGGTGACGTCCAGTTGAGCCGCGTCCTGCGGGTGGAGCTCCACGAACGGTCCGGGGTTGAGCTTGTTCAGCTTGGGCACCTTCGCCGTCTTGGTCAGCGTGTGCCACTGGTGCTGCAGCCGCCCGGTGTTCAGTACGAACGGGTAGTCGTCGTCGGGCATCTCGGCGGCCGGAAGGTGCGGGCGGGCGAAGAAGGCGGCACGGCCGCTCGCGGTGGGGAAGGTGAGGGAGCCGTCCTCGCCGACGTAGCGGACGGGGTTGCGGTCGGGTCCGGCGCCGCTCGCGGCGGGCCACTGCACGGGCGTCTCCCGCAGCCGCTCGTACGTCACCCCGCGCAGGTCCCAGCCGGTCTTCGGGTTCCAGGCCTGCTTGATCTCCTCGAAGATCTCCTCGGCGCCGCCGTACGAGAACCCCTGCTCGTACCCCATCTCCCGTGCCACGGACGCGATGATCCGCCAGTCCGCCGTGGCCTCGCCGGGCGGGTCCGCGGCGGGCCGGGCGAGGGTGAGGTTGCGCTCGCTGTTGATGAGGACGCCCTCGGTCTCGGTCCACAGGGCGGCGGGCAGGACGATGTCGGCGTAGGCGTTGGTCTCGGTGTCGGCGAAGACGTCCTGGGTGACGACGAACTCGGCGGCCTCCAGGCCCTCGATGACCGTCTTGCGGTTGCCGACGGAGGCGACCGGGTTGGTGCAGATGATCCAGCAGGCCTTGATCTCGCCGTCGGCCATCTTCTGGAACATCTCGACGGTGCCCTTGCCGACCCCGTCGGCGCGGATGCTGCCGGGTTCCAGTCCCCAGAGCTCCTCTACGAACGCCCGCTCCTCGTCGACGAGCACGGACCGCTGGCCGGGGAGGCCGGGGCCCATGTAGCCCATTTCGCGGCCGCCCATGGCGTTCGGCTGGCCGGTGAGGGAGAACGGGCCGCTGCCCGGACGGCAGATCGCGCCCGTCGCCAGATGCAGGTTGACCAGGGCGTTGGTGTTCCAGGTGCCGTGCGTGGACTGGTTGAGGCCCATGGTCCAGCAGCTGGTCCACTCCCCCGCCTCGCCGATCAGCCGGGCGGCCTCCCGGATGTCGTCCTCGTGGATGCCGGTGATCTCGGCGACGGCGGCCGGCGGGTAGTCGGCGAGGAAGGCGGGCATCTCCTCCCAGCCGTCGGTGTACCGGGCGATGAACTCGGGGTCCGTGTGGCCGTTCTCGTACAGGAGGTGCAGCAGCCCGTTCAGCAGGGCGAGGTCGGTTCCCGGCTTGATCTGCAGGAACAGGTCGGCCTTCTCGGCGGTGGCGGTGCGGCGCGGGTCGACGACGACGAGCTTGGCGCCGGCCGATTTCACCCGTTCCATCATGCGCAGGAAGAGGATCGGATGGCAGTCGGCCATGTTGGAGCCGATGACGAGGAAGAGGTCGGCCCGGTCGAGGTCCTGGTACGAGCCGGGCGGTCCGTCGGCGCCGAGCGACAGCTTGTAACCCGTGCCCGCGCTGGCCATGCACAGCCGGGAGTTCGACTCGATCTGGTTCGTCCTGACGAACCCCTTGGCCAGTTTGTTCGCCAGGTACTGCGCCTCCAGGCTCATCTGCCCGGAGACGTAGAAGGCGATCGCGTCCGGCCCGTGCTCGTCGACGATGGCGCGCAGGCGCCGGGCCGTCTCGCTGACGGCCGCTCGGACGGCGTCCGGCACCGGCTCCTCGCCCCGCTCGTGCCGGACGAGGGCCGTGGTCAGCCGGCCGGGAGCGGCGAGCAGGTCGGCGGTGGTCGCGCCCTTGGTGCACAGGCGGCCGAAGTTCGCGGGGTGCTCCTTGTCGCCGGACGCCTTCAGGACCGTACGGCGTCCGTCCGGTCCGAACCCGACGTCCAGCACGATGCCGCAGCCCACCCCGCAGTACGAGCAGACCGTCCGCACCTTCCTCGTGTCGGCGTTCCGCGAGTCCGGCGCGGCCACGGGCACCCCCTGCCTCTCATGATCGTCCCGTACGGGTGGAGCTTCCGTGACGGTACGAAATGCCCATTACACGGGTGTCTCCAGGGCCGGTCATCAGGGGTTACGCCGGGCGCACAGGGGTCGGACGGGCGGTGTGAGAGGTCTTCCGGGAGGCGGATCGGGGCGTGAGAGGTCAGCTGCCGACTCCGATGGACGCCAGCAGCACCAGCACGAGGGTGGTGGCGCCGAGCAGGCCGTGGCCGGCGACGACCGGCACGGGCAGGTGCCGTTCGGCGGGTGTCATCGCCTCGCTCCCGGCGGGGGCCGCGCGGTACACGGGGATCCAGCGGGCGAGCAGAGTGAAGCCCAGCAGGGCGACGGCGACGAGCACGCCGAAGGACGTCCAGGCCAGGGCGTCCTTGTCGGCGGCGAGATAGACGATCCACACCACCAGTCCGGCGGCCGCCAGCAGGAAGTGGCCGAAGACGAGCGGCGCCGGGAAGCCGGTGGTCCGGGTCTGCTGCTGGCGCAGACCCCCGCCGGAGATCCAGCGGACGAGGAGGACGAATCCGCCGAGGGCGGTGACGATCCAGGCGACGAGAGCGGCGATGTCCATGTCCGGCTCCGGTGGCTCAGGCCCGGTGGTTCTGGTCAGGGCGTCGTACGGGTACTGCGGTAGCCCTCCGCCTGCACGGATTCGGCGGCCACGCGGACGCCGTAGCGGTAGGCGAGCTTGCCGCCCAGATATCCGGAGACGCCGAGGGTGGCCAGGGCGACGGCGGAGAGTGTCAGCTGCCCGTTGCCGACGCTCTGCCCTCCCGCGTAGCCGTCGCCCTGACGCCAGGCGAAACCGGCCGCGTATGCGGCGGTCACGGCGAGATTCAGGGCCATGTGCACCAGCGCCGTACGAAAGGCCGGTGTCCCGGTGGGGATGGCGAACAGGTCGAGGAAGCCGACGCTGGCCGCAGCCAGGGCGCCGAGCACACCGATCGCGATCAGCCAGGCCGAACCATGGGTCAGGAAGCCCGGCCGGTCGACGATCTTGGAGGCGATGTCGAAGACCAGACTGCACACCCAGGCCCCGATCGGAACGGTGACCAGGATCGGATGGAACGGATGCCCGTACGGTCCCGCCAGCGCACCGCTGACCGGCTGCTTCGCCTGACGTAGCTCACTGTCGACCGTCATGGGCCACCTCGCCTGAGAGGCATTTCACCAATAAGTGTTGGTCTTATTTGCCCGGAGGTCAACCGCGAACGCCGAGTACCCCGAATCGGAGTTACCGTGAGCCCGTGACCTCCGGCTCCGACCCCATTGCCGCGCTCGCCGTCCTCGGCGACGAGTCGCGGCGCCGGCTGCTGGACTTCGTACGGCGGGCCCGGCGGCCGGTGACCCGGGAGGAGGCCTCGGCGGCGGTCGGGATCTCCCGCAAGCTCGCGGCCTTCCACCTCGACAAGCTGGTCGCTTCGGGTCTGCTGCAGTCCCGGCACGGCGGCCACGGCCCGCGCCGGGTCGGCCGCGCGCCGAAGGTGTACGAGCCCACCCCGCACACGCTCTCCCTGAGCCTCCCCCCGCGCCGCCACGACCTGCTGGCCTCGCTCCTGACCGAGGCCCTGACGGCACAGAAGCAGGGGGAGAACGCGCAGGAGGCGGCTTTGCGCGTGGCCGAGGCAAGGGGCGAGGCAGTGGGCGCCGAGGCCCGCGCCGGCGACATCATGGCCACCCTGGAATCGCTCGGGTTCGAGCCCGCCGAGGAGGGAGCCGGCCGCACGGTGCTGCACAACTGTCCCTTCCATCCGGTGGCCGCCCAGGCACCGGATCTGATCTGCGGCATGAACCAGGCCTTCCTGCGCGGCTGTCTCACCGCGTCCGGCCACCCCGAGACGACTGCCGTGCTGACTCCCCAACCGGGAATCTGCTGCGTCGAGTTGCGCACCGACCGGTAAGAAACGGCAAGGGCCGGCAGGGAAATGCCGTGCGCGTTCGAATTCACGGTCCCTTCGTTTTCTCCACGGAATGCCACCGGAATGCAATGCGTGCATTGGGGCGGGGAGGTCCGTTCTCACAGTCACCCTCCGGTCGGAAATGAGGCAACGAAACGACCGATTAACTGACGCGTAGCGGACGGGAATCGTCACACCGGTGCACTCCTGGTCACTGTCCTTCACGCACAGCGTCATCAGGAGGGACCATGTCCTTCTTCGCCAGGGCATCCTGGCCAGGAGACCATCGCGACGAGCTCGTCGCGGGCACGCTCGTCGCGGCCGTCGTCGTCGTACTCGGATACGCCTCGGGCATCGGCGCCCAGGCACCGACGACCATCGACACCGCATCCCCACCGGCGTCCGGGACCTCTCCCACGCCGCACCAGCCCTCGGCCCGCTCCGAGACCGGCCCTCCCGACACCACCGCCGGGAATTACGGGTCCGGCCCGGCGGGCGGCTATTGGCCGGGGGGAAACGGCGCCGGAATTCCCGCGGCGGGCAGCACACCGTCCACAGGCGGGGAAAACGGCCACGATCACGGCACGGGTGGAACGGGCGGCGGACACACAACCACCCCCTCGCCTTCCCCCACCCCGACCCCCACCCCCTCGGACCACTGCGACGAGGGTGAAGTCCGGCTCGTACAGCCTCTGTTGAACGGCGTGGCCACTCAGGTCACCGGCCTGCTGAACGGGCTCCTGACGCCGGCTTCCCCGAGCCCTTCGCCCTCCCCGTCGCCGTCGTCGTCGACCGACACCCTCTCCTCGCTGTGCGTCGGTGTCGCCGCGTCACCCTCGGTCATTCCGGAGGTGCTCTCATGAGACGCCGCGCCCCGTCCCTGCTCGCCGCCCTCCTGGCCGCCCTCGCGACCCTGCTGCTCGCCGCACCCCCCGCCTCGGCCCACACGGAGCTGGAGTCCTCCGCCCCGAAGGACGACGCCCGGCTCTCCCACACCCCCGCCACCGTGCGGCTCACCTTCAGCGAGCCGGTCGAACCGGCCGACGTCCGCATCAAGGCGGCGGGCAAGAGGCTGACCGTGTCCCGGGGCGACCACGGCAACAACGCCGTGGAGGTCACCGTCCCGAAGATCTCGGAGCGGGAACAGAGCAAGGACCGGGGCGATCTGACCCTGGTCTGGCAGGTACTTGACATGGAGGACGGGCATCTCACGTCAGGGACGCTCTCCTTCCGCCTCACCGCGAATGCGGGCCACTCGGCCGGAGCAGCGGCGATCCCGGAACCGTCCGAGACGGTGCACTCCGCCTGGGTCGCCGTGCGCTGGGCCGGATATCTCTCGCTCGCCCTGTTCGTCGGCGGTCTGGCGTTCCTCGCGCTGCTCTGGCCGCAGGGCGCGTGGGACCGCCGTACCCGCCGTGTCCTCACGCTCTCCTGGACCACCGGTCTCGCGGCGAGTCTGCTCGCGCCCGGACTCCAGGGCGCATACGGAACGATGGGCACGCTCGACGACGTGTTCCGACCCGGCACTTATACCGACCTGTTGAACACCGAGGTCGGCATCGTGGCCGCCTGCCGGGTGCTGATGTGGGTGCTCGCCGCCATCGCGCTGGCCGCCCTGCTGCAGGGCGGGGACCGGGCCGCACGGTCGCCCGGCTGGCGCGTCGGCGCGCTCGCCGTCGGCCTCGGACTGCTGCGTACGACGAGCATGACCGGCCACAACTCCGAGGGCACGCACCCCGGTTGGGGCGCGGTGGCCGACCTGGTCCATCTGCTCGGCGTCTCGCTGTGGCTCGGCGGTCTGACGGTGCTGCTGCTCGGGGTGCTGCCCCGGCGCCGTCCCGACGAACTGTCGGCCGTCGTGTCCGGCTACTCCCGGCTTGCCGGGGCGTCGGTCGCGGCGATCGTGGCGGCGGGGGCGGTGCTGACCTGGCAGGTGGTCGGGTCCCTCGACGCCCTCTTCCACACCGGCTACGGGCAGCTCCTGCTGCTCAAACTCGCCGTACTGGCCGCGGTGTTGCTGATCGCCCAGCGCAGCCGCGGCTGGGTGAAGACGCGGCTCGACATCGCCGTACTGCTGCGCGGCGACCGCGCCACCGTACGGCCCTTCGTCCACTCGGTCGCGGCCGAGACGGGGCTCGTCCTCGTCGTTCTCGCCGCTACGAGTCTGCTGGTCACGTCCGCCCCCGGCCGCTGACCGGCGCGTGCCCCACCCTCCCCTCACAGGGAATCTCACAAGGGAGAAGCACCACCATGCACACAGAGGAAACCACCGCACCCGCGTCGCACCACCGGCGCTCCCGTGCGGGCAACCGGGTGCTGCTGGCCACCGGCCTCGGCGCCGGCCTCGCCGCCGTCGCCGGCCTCGGCCTGCTCCAGGCGTCCGCCGGGGCCGCGGCCCCGCAGACCGCCACGCCGGCGGCCGAGGCCCAGTCGATGTCGGACATGGACCACTCGTCAGGCAAGGCCGCGGCGGCCGACCACACCATCGAGATCAAGAGCTACAAGTTCGCCCAGCCGAAGCTGACGGTGAAGGTCGGCGACACGGTGAAGTGGGTCAACGAGGACTCCGCTCCGCACACGGTCACCACCACCAGCGGCCCGGCCAAGTTCGACTCCGGGACCCTGCAGAAGGGCGACAGCTGGTCGTACACCTTCACCAAGGCCGGTACGTACGACTACTACTGTGCGGTCCACCCGGACATGACGGCGTCGGTCACCGTGGTCGCGGACAGCGGCGGCGGCTCGGGCGGCTCCACCGGGGGCAGCACCGGCGGCTCGACCGGAGGGTCCACCGGCGGCTCGACGGGCGGTTCCACCGGCGGCAGCACGGGTGGCTCGACCGGCGGCTCCACGGGCGGATCGACCGGTGGGGGCAGCAGCTCCGGCGGGGGCGACGGCGGCGACGAGCAGTGCGTCAGCGTCCAGCAGGTCCTGCTGCCGATCCTGCAGCACATCAACAAGGCACACCTGGAGCAGTCCCCGGGCCAGCAGGTCCAGGACGCGCTCAAGCTCGACGACTACATCAAGATGCACACCGTCTGGCTGGAGTCGATCATCACCCCCGCGGTGAACGGCGCCGGCAGCGTCTCCGACGACACCCTCAGCGTGCTCCTGCAGCACATCAACAAGGCGCACCTGGAGGAGTCGCTCGGCCAGCAGGTCTCCGACCTCCTCAACCCCGACGCCTACGTCAAGATGCACACCGTCTGGGCCGAGCACCTGCTCGCCCCGACCGAGAACTACATCACCAACTCCTGCTGAACCACTTCCTGCTGGCTTCTCCTCAGCAGGACGCGGCGGGGCGGGCGAGGCGCAGTCGGCCGGCCCGCCGCCGGCTCCCTTCTCCCCCCCCCTCACTCCCCTCGCCCCTCCAGGGGGCGAGCCCGACCCCGGCACGTACGGTGCCGCCCCGGACCGCTGCATCGTCGAACTGACCGCGCGGTTCGGCCCGTTGACCACCCTGCGCCGCCGGCTCACCGCCCTGGACGCGACCCTCACCGTGGCGCCCGACTCCGACGACTGTGTGCTGACCTTGGAGCTGGCCGGCCGGCCGCTGGGCGGCAGGCTGCTCACCTTCGTCAGCACCAGCCTCACGCCCACGGACGAGGCCACCCGGCTGCACGTCCCCGGCGAACTCGCCCTGGCCGGTGATCCGGCCCCGGCCATCTTCGGCTTCCGCGTCGTCGAGCGCACCGCCGACCGCCTCCTGGTCCTCGGCACACTACGGCTGCCGTACCGCCCCCTGCGCCGTACGACCGGCCTCACCCTGCCCCGCATCCGCCCCGCAGACCGCATCCGGCTGCTCGTAGCCGCGGAGTTCACATGCCCCGTCTGACCGCCCTCCTCGGCGCCCTCTTCCTGGCGGGCGCCGCCCTCGTCCTGCCCGCCCCCGCGGTGCAGGCGGCCACCGGCCACCAAGTCCTCATGTCGGGCTACGCGTTCTCGCCCCGCACCCTGACCATCACCGCCGGGGACACCGTCACCTGGACCAACCAGGACCAGGCGCCCCATGACGTCGAGACCACCTCCGGTCCCGCCTCGGTCCACTCCCCGATGCTCAGCAAGGGCGGCAGCTGGAGCCACACGTTCACGACGCCGGGGACCTACGGCTATGTCTGCACCGTGCATCCGGACATGACGGCCCAGCTCGTAGTGAAGGCGGCCGCCGCACCCGCGCCCACCGTCCATCGGCACCAGCACCCGACGGCCGCCGCACCCACCACCCGGCCGGCCACCACGATGCCGTCGTCCATGCACATGGGCCACAGCGCCGAGGCCGCCGCACCCGGAGCCTCCAAGACGCCCGCCCCCTCCCCCACGGCCTCCGCCTCCGCCGCCCCCGCGGCAGCACAGCCCCCCGTGGACAACGCCGCCTCCGCCACCCGTTCCCTCAGCCCCCTCCTTCTCCTCACCGGCGTCGTAGCGGGCGTGGCTGTCCTGTGCCTGCTCCTGGTCGGCTCCCGCTCTGCCGCCGCCGCGTCCCGCAACGAGGAGCCGGGGCCGAGCTGACCTCGCACCGGGCGGCCTCATGCCCGGCGCAGCACCACCAGCACGACCAGCAGCACGGTTGCGCCCGCGCTCGCCCCGTGGGCGACGACCGCCGTCAGCGGAAAGTGGCGCTCGGCGGTCCGTCCGCCCCGGGAGTGCCGTCCCGAGCTGGGCAGCCAGCGCAGCAGCATCATGAACCCGAACGCGGCGACCACCAGCACCACGGCACAGGCGGCCCAGGCCGTGCCCCGGACCGCGCCCGCGAGATACGCCGTCCAGCAGGCCAGACCGGTGACGGCCAGCACGACATGCCCCACGACGAGCCACAGCGGCAGCCGCGTCACCCCCGGCGTGCGCTGCCGCAGGCCGCCGTGGCGGATCCACACCGAGGCCAGATAGCCGCCGAGCCCCGCGGTCAGCAGCCACGCGCACAGAACGAAGACACCCACGCGCTCCAGCACAGCGCAGGGAACGGGCGCAGGCCGGACATCCATTCACCGATTCACCCGTAGGCGTGAACAGTGGTGCGAATCCCTTGCCAGCCCTTGATCTGCGGGGATTCCCCCGGACGTCATCGACCGGCCACCAAACCTGTCTCGTTCGTTTTCTTGAATCATTCGTGTTTGTGCGGGTAGCTTGGGTGCCATGACTTCACCCCAGACTCCGACCACCGCCGAGGAGCTCCGCGGTGCCGGCCTGCGGGTGACGGCCGCCCGCGTCGCGCTGCTCGAGACGGTCCGCGAGGGTGACCACCTCGGCGTCGAGGCGATCGCCTCGGGTGTGCGGGACCGTGTGGGCCACATATCCCTGCAAGCCGTGTACGAGGCACTGCACGCCCTCACCACGGCCGGACTCGTACGCCGCATCGAGCCGCCGGGCAGCCCGGCCCGGTTCGAGGGCAGGGTCGGGGACAACCACCACCACCTCGTGTGCCGCTCGTGCAGTGCCGTCCTCGACGTCGACTGCGCGGTCGGTCATGCCCCCTGTCTCACCGCTTCGGACGACCGAGGCTTCGCCATCGACGAGGCCGAGGTCATCTACTGGGGCCTGTGCCCCGACTGTTCCACCGCTCGCACGGCCTGAGCACCAACCCCGGAAGGATTCCCATGTCTGAGAACAACGCCGCTGAAGCGAAGTGCCCGGTGGCGCACGATCGCGCTCTGCACCCGACCCAGGGCGGAGGAAACCGCCAGTGGTGGCCGGAGCGGCTGAACCTGAAGATCCTTGCCAAGAACCCTGCCGTGGCCAACCCGCTCGGTGAGGAGTTCGACTACGCCGAGGCGTTCAAGAGCCTCGACCTCCCGGCCGTGAAACAGGACATCGCCGAGATCCTGACGGACTCCAAGGACTGGTGGCCTGCCGACTTCGGGCACTACGGCCCGTTCATGATCCGTATGGCCTGGCACAGCGCGGGCACCTACCGCATCAGCGACGGCCGCGGCGGCGCCGGCGCCGGCCAGCAGCGCTTCGCCCCGCTGAACAGCTGGCCGGACAACGGCAACCTGGACAAGGCCCGCCGTCTGCTGTGGCCGGTCAAGAAGAAGTACGGCAAGAGCCTGTCCTGGGCCGACCTCATGATCCTCGCCGGCAACGTGGCGCTGGAGTCCATGGGCTTCACCACCTTCGGCTTCGGCGGCGGCCGCGAGGACGTCTGGGAGTCGGAGGAGGACGTCTACTGGGGCCCCGAGAAGGTCTGGCTCGACGACCAGCGCTACACCGGCGACCGTGAGCTGGAGAGCCCCCTCGGCGCGGTCCAGATGGGTCTGATCTACGTCAACCCGGAGGGCCCGAACGGCAACCCGGACCCGATCGCCGCTGCCCGCGACATCCGTGAGACCTTCCGCCGCATGGCGATGAACGACGAGGAGACCGTCGCCCTCATCGCCGGTGGTCACACCTTCGGCAAGACCCACGGCGCGGGCCCGGCCGACAACGTCGGCGCCGACCCCGAGGCCGCCCCGATCGAGGCCCAGGGCCTCGGCTGGAAGAGCACCTACGGCTCCGGCAAGGCCGGCGACGCGATCACCTCCGGCCTGGAGGTCACCTGGACCGCCACGCCGACCCAGTGGGGCAACGGCTTCTTCAAGAACCTCTTCGAGTACGAGTACGAGCTCACGCAGAGCCCGGCCGGCGCGAACCAGTGGGTGGCGAAGGACGCGGAGGCGATCATCCCCGACGCGCACGACGCGTCGAAGAAGAAGCTCCCCACGATGCTCACCACCGACCTGTCGCTGCGCTTCGACCCGGTCTACGGGCCGATCTCGCGCCGCTTCTACGAGAACCCGGAGGAGTTCGCGGACGCCTTCGCCCGCGCCTGGTACAAGCTGACCCACCGTGACATGGGTCCGAAGTCGCTGTACCTCGGCCCGGAGGTCCCGGCGGAGACCCTGCTGTGGCAGGACCCGCTGCCTCAGGCGGAGGGCGAGCCCATCGACGCCGCCGACGTCACGGCCCTGAAGGCCAAGCTGCTCGACTCGGGTCTGTCCGTGGCCCAGCTGGTGTCCACCGCGTGGGCGTCGGCCTCGACGTACCGCAACAGCGACAAGCGCGGCGGTGCCAACGGCGCCCGTATCCGTCTGCAGCCGCAGGCCGGCTGGGACGTCAACGAGCCCGACCAGCTGGCCCAGGTCCTCCGCGTCCTGGAGGGCATCCAGTCGGAGTTCAACACCGGTGCCAAGAAGGTCTCCCTGGCCGACCTGATCGTCCTCGGTGGTGCCGCCGCCGTCGAGAAGGCCGCCAAGGACGCCGGTCACGACATCGAGGTGCCCTTCACCCCGGGTCGTGTGGACGCCACGGAGGAGCACACCGACGCGGAGTCCTTCGCCGCGCTGGAGCCCACCGCCGACGGCTTCCGCAACTACCTGGGCAAGGGCAACCGTCTGCCGGCCGAGTACCTGCTGCTCGACAAGGCGAACCTGCTGGGCCTGAGCGCCCCCGAGCTGACCGTCCTCGTCGGCGGTCTGCGCGTCCTCGGCGCCAACCACCAGCAGACCGCGCACGGCGTCTTCACCGAGACCCCGGGCAAGCTGACGAACGACTTCTTCGTCAACCTGCTCGACCTGGGCCACACGTGGTCGCCGGTCTCCGAGGACCAGACGGTCTTCGAGTGCCGTGACGACGCGACCGGCGAGGTCAAGTGGACCGGCACCCGTGCCGACCTGGTCTTCGGCTCGAACTCCGAGCTGCGTGCGCTCGCCGAGGTCTACGCGGCCGACGACGCGAAGGAGAAGTTCGTGAACGACTTCGTCGCGGCGTGGGTCAAGGTGTCGAACGCGGACCGCTTCGACATCGCCTGATCCGCACGGCCACCGAGCTCGGTCACTGAGCAAGGCCACCGACGTCCGGGCTGTCCCGCAGGGGGCGGCCCGGACGTCGCCTTTTCTGCCCGTACGTCTTCCGCCACCACGCCCGGTGACGGGCATCGCCCTGTCCGTACCCGCTGACACCCGTCAGCGAGGGCAGCGAGGCACCGCGGTTCCACGACCCGAGCAGGTCTCGGTTGACGGCGATGATGCCGCTTCGGCCGCGTCCTTGGCGCGCCGTGGAAGCCGGCACGTGATCCCCAGCCCTCCCCCGGTGCCTACGGCCACGCGGTGGGTGGCACTGCGCTCCGGAGACCTCGCCCACCTGCACGTGCACCCGGGCGGTGAGCCCGGTGACGGAACGACCCGGCCGGGCCCGGACATCCCGTTCACCGCCCCGGTGCCCTGCACCGGCACCTACCGAATGTTCCTGGCTTCAAGCACGCCGGTGAGGTCCACACCGCCGCCTTCGCCGCGTCCGCCAGGTCGAGGGACTCGGCGATGCCCTCCCGGTACGTGCAGGGCGCGCTGCCCGGGCTCGGCTTCTTGAGGCGCGCGTACTCCGGGACCGGCGCCGAAGGGTCGACTCCGGTCACCTCCCCGTCCGGGCCGACCCGGTCCGCCATGCGCCGGCTCAGGTAGCCGGTGCCGCAGCCGACATCCAGGACACGGTCGCCCGCTTCGGCACCGCTGAGTTCGGCGAGGCGGACAAAGGCGCGGTGTCCCGCTCGACTACTCGGACTTGATGGCCCTGAGCATGTTCAGCCGGGCTGCCCTGCGGGCCGGCCACATGGCGGCCAGCAGCCCGACCAGCGCCGCCAGCAGCAGGAAGAGCCGAACCGGCCGGAGTCACGCAGGAACCCCAGGACCTCAGCGCCGCACGCGAGTCCAGGTTCCCGGTCGGCTCGTCCCCGAAGACGATGTCCGGCTTGGACGCGAGCGCCCGGGCGACAGCGACACGCTGCTGCTGGCCGCCCGAGAGCTGGGCGGGGCGGTGCGTGAGCCGGCCCGACAGACCGACCATCTGGACGACGCTGTCCAGCCACTCCATGTCCGGGGTCCGGCCCGCGATGTCCATCGGGAGCGTGATGTTCTCGAGCACGGTGAGGGTCGGCAGCAGATTGAACGCCTGGAAGATGAAGCCGACCTTGTCCCGGCGGAGTTTGGTGAGCTGCCTGTCCGTCAGGGCTCCCAGCTCGGTGTCGCCGACGCGGACGGAGCCGGAGGAGAAACTGTCCAACACGGCGGCCCCCACTCCAAACACCAGCTGTCTCATCATGACCCGCGCCACTTCTCCGGCCGTCATAATGGACTCATGTCCTCCAGCCCACAGCATTCCGCACCCACCCCGAGCGACTTCTCGGGCGCGGTCGCCGAGGACCTCGCCCTGTACCGGGAGAAGTTCCGCCGCCGTCTGCCGGAGTCGCTGGACGAGCTGCACGGGCCGACCCACGGTGTCGTGGATCTGCCCCTGCACATGGCCTGGTCCGGGCTGACTTCGTACGACCTGGGCAAGCCACGCCAGCGCATGGGCCTGTACCGCACCGTCCTGCACGAGGGCCTGCACGACGACCTGCCCCGCTACCTCAACCAGGACCTGCTCCTCCAGCTGTGGCCGGTGCTGCGCACTCTCGTCGGCCGCACCGTGCGCGCCGTATGGGAGGACGCCTTCCCTCAGCTCGCCTCCCTCACCCGGGCAGCCGCGTGACGGACATGCCGGAGCTGCACACGCGGCTCCTGGCGGATGTGATCGCGCTCGGTTCCCGTATCCACTGGTTCTCACCGGCGGCTACGCCGTGCGGGCGCACCGCCTCGTGAACCGCCCCAGCCAGGACCTCGACGTCGCCACCGAGAACCCTGCGCCCATGGCCGACATCGCCGCCACGCTCCGCGCCGGCCTGGAAGCCCGCGGCTGGAAGGTGCACGCGCTGGAAACTGCCCCGCTGTCCGCCCGCTTCACCGTGTCCGACCCGACCACCGGGCAGGAATGCGAAGTCGACATCCTCAAGGAGATCTTCTGGCGGCCGGTCACCCAGAGCCCGTACGGACCCGTCCTCGCGGAGGAGGACGTCATCGGGACCAAGGTCCGCGCCCTCGCCGACCGAGGAGCGCCCCGCGATCTGATCGACGTGTTCGCAGCCTCGCGGCGATGGACAAATTCCGAGCTCGAAGAGTTCGGCCGCCGTCACGCGCGCGGCCGCTTCGAGCGCGAGGATCTGCAGGCGAACCTCACGGGCGCCGAGTGGACCGACGATGAAGCCTTCGCCGCCTATGGGCTCGATGACGCCACGATCACCGCTGTCCGCGCTTGGGCCGTGGAATGGGCCGACGACCTCGCGGCTCGCCTCCTCGAAGAGGGCGATGATCCGGACTACGACTGATCGTGTCCGGATGAGATCACACCTACGAGCGATCAATTGGCGCCTACCGTTGTGCGTCCCCTGCTTTGGCTTTGGCGACAAGGCGCCAACGAGGTGTAGCGGATACTGCATCCGTTTCAGGGGGGCGCTCAGCGCGGCGCAGTGATCGAGGTCGTGTCTGGTGGGCTTGGCCAGTCGCAATCGCGGTGCGCAATGCCAAAATCCGCCCCATTCACACTGCTGTCGCCGACAGCCGAACGTTACGTCAGCGACCGATGTAGAGAAACCGCAAGTAGCAGACCAACGAGAGCCCACGCCGGCTGAGCTTGGCAGCCTCGAAGGAGGCGCTCAGTGTCCCGTGGAGCGCGCTGTTCTGCTGGAGTGCGACCGTGCGCCGGCTGAACTCCTGGCGCTGCTGTCGGGCCCGATCGCCGGCAAGCGTGTTTCCTCGAGTGAGCTGCGCCTGATCGTCCTCCATCTGCTTTCGCGCTTTCACGCGCAACGCATCGGTCTCAGACTCCACAGCGTTGCGCTGAGCAGTCAGCTGGGCCCGGCGGTGGGCGACGCCCTGCTCGATCGGCTGTCGCTCCGACGTGGTGAGGGCGTTCGGCTGCCGAGCCTCGGCCGAGGCGACCAGTTGTCTGCGCCAGACGTCGAGAGCGATGGCCTTGGCTTCGCCGATGCCGTGGACATCGACGACACGGCCGCTGCTCAGCACGAGCACGGCGCCGGTGCTGTTGTATTGGGTGTTCTGCACAGAGCGGTAGCCGGTGAAGTCAGCTGCCGTACGGATACCCGCCGCAGCCAGCCGCGCGGCGAGTTTCGGTCCTATGCCGTGCGGCGGGTCATGGGCGATCAGCCGTTGGCCGAGTTGATTGCGCACGTACCCGGACTGCTTGTCTGTGAGTGCCTTGGCCAGGGCTCTACGAAGTTCTTCCGAAAGGCCGTCGATCTTCTTGTCCATCTCGCGCTGTTTGCTGACCTTCCGCTTCTCGGCCTCCTTGAGCTCGGCGTGGTACTGCGCTGTGCGCTTGGCCTGAGCTCTCGGGTAGGCCGCGGTCCGCTTCGCCTCTGCCGCGTCGAACTTCGCCCGCTCCTTGCGCAGCTTCTCAGCTGCCTTGACCGGGTCGTCGAGCTGGGCCAGTTCGTTCGTGAGCTTCGTGAGGACGGCCCGCGACTGAATCCGCTCCGCGCGGCGGCTTCTGGCGAACACGGTGAGCGCCACGGCGACAAGAACGGGTATACCTGGCCCGATCGATGGCGCCGCGAGCCCCAGGACGACCATCAAGACGCTCGCCGCCAGCGTGAGCGGCCAGAGCACGGCTGTGGCGACATCCAGCGGTGCCCGGATATGGAAGCCGTCCGGTGAAGTGACCGACAGGGTGGTCGGCGTCGGTGCGGGTGGCGGAGAGACGTGTCCGGCCATCCATCCGGGCAATCCGCCACTACCAGGAGCGGAGGCTGTGCCTTGGGCCGATACCGTTGATGTCGTCGTCGCAGCCGCCCGTTGCCTGGGAACCGCCAAGGCAAGCGGAGGCAACACGTCCAACGGCTGAAAGGCCAAAGACCGCACCTGGTCGGCCAGGCCACTCACGGTCTGGTCGGGGTGGGCCAGGAGAGCCTGCAGTCTCGTGGAACCGCCCGGATTCTTGAAGTCATCCTCGGTGAGCAGCAGGAATTCGCCACTGGGCTCGTGCAGTCGATTCCACAAGGCAGGGTCGGCTGCGATCGCCTTGAGCGACAGGTAGATGACCCAAGCGGAGAACCGGTCCAGCGCTGCTCCGAAGTCATCATTCCCCCGCATGGGCGACTGGTAATTGCGGTGCCCTCGCTCAGTGCCACCCATGCCGGCCAGCGCCGGGACGTACATGCCGTCGTAGTCGACCAGCCGCAACGTGTCGTCGCTGGCTACGAGCAAGTTGCCGTGCTGAAGGTCGCCATGAGCTATCTCGTGGTCTGCCAGATCACGAGTCAGTGCCTCGAAGCGGTCGGCCAGACGATCGACGGCGAACCCGTGAACATGGTTGTCGTCGAGCCAGGAGGACAGAGTGACAGCCTCGACCCATTCCATCTTCAGGACCGGATAGCGATCCCGCCCGACGCTGATGGCGTCGGGTAGGTACTCGAATCCCAGATTCCACGATTGTGAGAGTTCTGCCGGGTCCAGCTGTGCGAGTCGGGAGCTGATGGCCTCGTATCGGCGTTCCTGGTCGGGGACGTGGCGGGTGAAGCACTTGACCGCATACCGCCGCCCCGAGGAGGCCGCGGTCAGCGAGAAGACGCTCGCGAAGGCACCGGAGATGGCGCGAGGTAGACCGAGCCTGGTCAACTCCGGGTGTGCACCTTTGAGTTCGGGGTGTTGGAAGCACAGCTGCGTGTGCTGCAGAGCTTCCGCGTAGTCGGCGCCGCTGGGGAACTGACGCTGCGGACCGGTGGCCGAGCCCACGTTCACCGCCCCTCGAAATCAATCCGCACGAACGCCACATCGTCGTTGCGCAGTTGCCGGCAGTCCCGCAGACCAGTCAGCCAGTCCTTGAACCCGTCCAGGTCATCGGGCCCGGCGAACTCCAGCAGCTGGCTTACGGCGTCTTCCTGGTCCGGAGCCGACATGAGCCATGCGGCCAAGGCGTCGGTCATCAGTAGCAGCCGGTCCCCGGAGCGGCATCGGCCTTCCGTGAACCTCGTGCGGCGAGCCAGCAATGCCACGTCGTGGTTGCGGCTGCCGAAGAGATGGGGAGTTGTGCCGAATTCCTCGACGGCCGCCACCGGGAACGCTTGTACCAGCCGGTTGTCGTGCAGGTGGAACAGGCAACTGTCCCCCAGGGCGGCAGCACGCCACCTCCAAGCCGGTTCCATTGTGTCGGCGTGGGAATCGGGGTCCGGGTCGACGCGCACCGTGAGCAGCGTCGCGTAGGCGCCTTCTGCGAGCTTGGTGTGCTCGTACCACTTCAACGGGCGCCCTTCCGCATGGCGCGTCTGCGTGTACTGCACGAGCCAGGGCTCCCACTGGGCCACCGCCGACGAAGCGAACTCCTCGAACGGCGTGCCTCCAGACACCACGTCCGGCAGTTCCATGGCGCGCTCGGCCGCCGCGCGGGACAGGAGACGCGCCCAGTCCTTGGCCAGTGCGCTCTCCGTAGCCCCATCGCACACGCCGGCGGTGATCGGCTCCCGCAGCATGTAGTCGTGTGGGCGGCCGGGAAGCACGGCGACGGCGTCTTCGCATTCCGCCTCCGTGCTTCCATGCTTGGGGGCCACGAGGTGCGTGACGTACACGCATGAGGTGGAAGTCGTCACCGCAGTTCGGTGGCCCGGGTGCCGATGTCGAGGAACTGCACGACTGTGGTGATGTCCGCGTTGTAGACGAAGCCGCGGGTGGTCTCGCTGACCCGCTGCCCCTGCGAGGCGGCATATGAACGCATGTGACTGGGCAGCGGGCTCGACATGGCGAACAGTGTCCGGGCGTAGCTGTCGGGGAGGCCGTCGGCCGAGTCGGGGAAAGCCGTGGGCGTTCCGCCTGCGGCAGACACATGCAGGTTGAACAGCAGCGCCGCTCCGTCGGCCGTGGCGTGCGAGGTGATGGCCTCGGCGGCCGCGGTGGGGTCGCCGTCGGTGGACTCGCCGTCCGTGAGGTTGATGACGATGGGAGGGAAACCGGCCGGGTAGCGCTCGGTCCAGCCGGCGACAAGACCCTCCGCGTACTGCAGCGCACGGTTCATCGGGGTCCCACCATGGGCGAGCGGGTCCATCCACAGCGGGAAGTTGACCACGGTCTCCACGAGACCACCGGCACCGTCGGGCACCTTCTTGCTTCGCTCGTCGACACGAGCCGGGTTATCCGCCACCTCACTCAGCGGTACGAGATCCCGGCTTGCGAGCGACCCCGCGAACGCCGAACCTACGGTGGCACCGTAGCCGACGACCGCGACGTGGAAGTAGTCGCGTACGCCTTCTTCTTTTGCGCACTTGACCGAGAGTTCAGTAAGGAGCCGATTGATGGCGTCGGCAACGACATCGGCTTTCTGCTGAGGTACTTCACCGCCGATGGGATCGCTCATGGAGGTCGACTGATCGACGAGAAAGATGATGCTCGTCGGATTGCTGCGGCTGATCTCTGCCGTATACGGCACGTTGGGCTCCTGGCTGACACGAAGAAGTCGGTCGTTGGAGAAGCTCATGCGACATGCTGACGTGCCGGTCACCGGCATACCAAGTCATCGAGATCCCCCAATCTTATGATAGAGCGCGGAAGTTGGCCTATGGAGGCATTCAGTGATTGAGCCGCCCCGTCACTCGCTCCGCTCGGCTGGCCCACACATGCCAGGCCGGCAGCCGCACGCCGTTCGGCAGCAAGGCCGTGTGGCTGAGGGCGAGCCTCAAGTGGTGAGCGTCCTCCGCATCGACGGACGCCCCGTGATCCAGCAGAACCTGGGCAGCCCCCATACCCCGGCGGACGTCGAAGTCGTAGGGGTAGCCGTCGGCCGTGACATTCCTGTCGAGCAAAGCTCCGGGAATCGCGTCCGCCAGCATGAGTTGAAGCCGGTCGCCGACAAGCTCGTCGTGCTGACCGGAGTCCGCGTCGAACGAAGACAGGCCCGTTTTCGCCTCAGCCGCATCCAGCAGCGCATGCGGCATGCCGGCCCGCACGGACCAGAAATCGCGGTCGCCGAACACGATGAGATGCGAACGGGCGCGTGTGATGGCCACGTTCCACAGATTGACCTCGCGACAGAGCCAGTTGACCGCGCTCGGGCGCATTCTCGTGCCCGCGACGAGGGACAGGAGGATCACGTCCTGCTGTCCTCCCTGGAATGTGTGCACGGTACCGACCCGTACCCGCGCTTCGTGCTTCCAGCGCTCGGCGATCAGGTCTTTCTGGGCCCGGAAGGGGGTGACGACGCCTACCGTCGAACCTTCAGGAAGACGCATAAGCAACCGCTCCACCGAAAGATGGACGCGATCTGCCTCCTCCTCGTTCACCCACGACCCGTTCCTGCCTCTGCGCGCCGTTCCCACCACATCGAGCCACTGAACAGCGTCGACTCCATCAAGGCGCCGCAACGACCGGGGCTCTGTGAGAACCGTCAGCCGGTCGCCATAACAATGCCGGTTCGAGATGCCGACAATGTCCGGGTGACAACGGAAGTGCTCGTCCAGCAGCAGGGTTTCTCCGGCCGCGCGTGCAGCCGCATGGAACGAGGAGTAACGGCGGTGCTCGAAACGGTGCTCATCGAGCCAACTCGCCCGCAGCCCGGCTCCACGGTGTGCCTCTGCCTCCTGCCGAGGCTGAAGTGTGGTGATGTGCTGCAACTGCATGGGGTCACCGATCACGAGGGCCCGCCGGGCACGGAAGAGCAGAGGCAGCACATCCGGAGTGGAGCACTGGCTCGCTTCATCGACGATGACCAGGTCGAAGAGAGCGGCCCGGTCCCGGAAGCGTCGTGGGGACCTCGCGGTGACGGCCCAGCCGCAGACCTGCGGCAGGATCCGCTCCAAGGACGACCACTGCCGCGGTGATCGTGACTTCACGGCTTCGATACGGTCGTGGATGGCCGCACGCGCAGTCATTGCCTGCTCCGCCACCGACACCCGCAGCAATGCTGCCGCTGTCTCCCGGACCTGTCGATCGACCTCCCGGAGCATCGTAAGGAGTTGGGCGTCCTCCGGCGCCGCATCGGCTTCGGTGATTTTCCGCCGCCAGGCGGCTTCGGCCTCCGCGAAAGACAGTAGATCGGTGAAGCTCTGGCGCCCCGCAGCCCGTACGGACAGCGAGGCGAGGCCGCGCAGGCATCGGCTTCGCAGCCACCCTCCGAAGATCCGGAGGCGGACTGCCGCGCGAGCCCGGCGCAGCCATCGTCCGAGGGAAACATCGTCGCCCAGAGCCGTGGCAAGCGTCTGAGGGTCGGCGTTGTGTCGTTCGGCGTAGGAGAAGCGCAGTCGGCCGAGGTCAGCCAGTTCTCGCTCTCGACGGGAGACTTCCGCGAGATGACGACGTAGCACTTCTTGAGCTCGTAGATGGTTCCGCAGTTCGCCTCGGTGCATCTGGGAAGACTGGTGGGGCCGGACGCTGCCGGTCAGCTGCTCCAGCGTTCGCAACTCCTGTTCGACGGCTGTCTGGTTGCCCGTCCGTACGAGAAGTCCCGGGGCCAGGGCTTCGCAACGCTCCCAGACCTCGTCCACCGCCTTGTTGTTGGTCGATGCCACGAGCACTGTCTGGCCGGCCGCTCTGGCCGTGGCTACCGCGTTGACGATGAGCTGGCTCTTCCCGGTGCCGGGTGGCCCGGTGGCGACCGTGAGTTTGCGGACCATGGCCGCCCGGATGACCGCTTCCTGCCCTTCGTTCAGTTCCAGGGGAGCGACGATCTGCACCTCTCGCTCGGCGTCCGCGTCCGCTCCTAAGGCCGCCCGCGCGGTGAACGCTCCGAGCGCGGTGCCCGCGAACTGCCCGACGCTCTGTTGCAGCGTTCTGTAGTCCTTCATCAGCTGTGCGGTGGCCGCGGAGTCCGACCGTGCGGCGAAGACGACCGCTACGTTGCGAGCGCCCTCATGCGCGGCGTACAGCGAGCTGCCGTCGCCGAGCGATCCGGGGTCGAGATGCTCCGTGTCGGCCAGTCCCAATTCCTGCAGCAGACTGCGCAGGTCGCGGACCATGTCCTCCCGGAATCCCGGCCGCCAGTTGGGCTGGTACGCGGCGAGCAATTCTTTGCCTTCGTCCTTGCCCAGCCGGTCGAGGACGAGCTTCGGATGCAGGACGATCGGCCCTGTAGGGGTGACCACGCTTCGTCCCTGCGGTCCTCGTTCGACCTCTATCTGACGCATGGCGAGCGGTGCACACACCTGCCGCTTGCCGTCGTAAAGGACGGCAAGAGGGTATCCGTACCAAAGGTCGGTACCGTCCTGGCGAGCTCGCTCGGCAAGGTCCATGACGCGTTCCGGCGCTTGCACCGAGGCTTCCGTACCGGAGAGCAGGACTTCCTCCCCGGCCGGCCAGACCGCGCGTGGAGGATCGCTGCCCACCAGCGGAAGTAGTTCATCGGTGCCGTTCTCCGCCTCCAGGCAGTGCTGGTAGTACGTCAGCAGCTGTGTCCATTCGACGTCGGTGAAAGCGGAGTCGTCGTGGGCTGCCTCGGTGGCTTTGACCGGTGCCGGAGTCATTCCTCCTGTGCCATCGCTGACTGCGGTGAGCGGGGCAGGCAACGGCTTGAGGGCGGGAATCTGGCGGCCGGCTGCGGCACGCGCGAGGTAGATGTCGCCCGTCACGTGAAGACTGGACTGGGTCGGCGTCTGCCGCCGTCCGTCAGGTGCCTTTTGCAGGTCACGGCTGATGTGCCGGAACAGATCGTTCGCGGAGACCTGCCCGTCACCGTCCAGGTCGGCTTGTCCCGAGTGCAGACCCTCGACTATCGCTCTGGTGAACTGCGAGGGCTGATCCGCATCAGTGGTGAACGCCTGTTCCCAGTGCTGTGACGCGGTGATGACGTACACTCCGCCGGCCTCGACGATCGGTGCGGTGGCCGAGTGCGAGGCCCCCTTGCTGCGGAAGCCCTGTACCGCGCTGCCGCTGAAACAGCAGTCGAGCAGCAGGACTTTGCGTCGAGCCGCGCATTTCTCCAACTGGTCTGTCACGAAAGAGGCTTCGAGGGCGGTCTCCTGTATTCGGCTGGCCTCGGTGTCCGTCGTGATGTAGTACAGCTGGCCGTCTTCACGGTCGTACGCCCCATGGCCGCTGAGATAGAGCACGACCAGTTCGTCCGGCTCGCGTTCCCCCAGAAACCGTTCGACGGCCTGCTTGACAGCCACCCGCGACGAGTCCTCGACCCGTACACACGCCTCGTACCCTCCGACCGCGGGCATCTCCAGCACCTGGCTCAGGTAGTGAACATCTGCCCGCACGGAGGGCAGGGCGGAGAAGGTGCCGTCCTCGTAAGCAGCGGTGCCCACGAGTAAGGCATGCTTTCGGCTCATCGCCCGTCCCTCGGTCCAGCATCCGACCTGTCGGCTTGGCCGGCTCGCAGCGCCTTCACCTCACGCCCGGATACTCCGCCCTGGAACTCCGTAACCGTTCCATCGGAATGCACCACGCGCACCTTGCGGCTTTTTCGGACCTCGACCCACGCTTTGATGGCGGTCCTTGCCAGCGCAAGGGTGCCTGTGGTGAGGACGAGCACGACTTCCGGGGTCAGCAGTTCCGCCCCTTTCGTGCCCTCCGTACCCGGCTGCATTTCAGGCGGTGCGAAGCGCACTTGGGCGCCGTCCAACCGGTTCAGCACCTCACGGAGCTCCTTCGCTTCGAGCTCCGCATGCCGCGGGTCCGCGCCGAACACCTGGATCCGCGCGGACTCGATCTCATCGGACATGTTTCCCCTCGTACCGCCAACTTGCTTGTGATGTAAGAGAATTAGGAACGTTGCTGATGTGCCGTCACCTTGGCGACACTTCCTGTCCGCCATGATCCAGGTGCCCAACGCCTACGCCTCGCGCCTTCGTCCGGAACCCGCAGGATCGCGTACAGCGGCTCGCCCAGGTCCGCCCACCTCCGCAGAGCGTCCCGGTCCACGAGGTGAATCCCATAGCGTGGGCCGCTGGCTCTCGCGGCTGCCGTAAAACCGCCGGTGGTGACGATCACCGCGAAATGGGCACCGTGGTCGTGGCGATAGGTGCCATTAATCCGCTGCACATCCTGGTCCCCGACCCTTCGGTCCGGTCGCAGCCGCTTGCACTGCACGACGACCCGGCGTCGCGAACGATCGACGACTAGTACGTCGGCGCCCTTGTCCCCCGCTCTGCCCACATGCTCTGCGGCCAGTCCGTCGCGGCGCAGCAAGGCGCAGACCGCCAGCTCGAACGCCCTGGGGTCCAGGGCATCGAGATGCGTCAATGAATAGCGCACGGGCCCCGCGGGAAGCGAGGAACGGCCGGTCAGCCTCTGTATGACCAGCCGTCCCGGTTTCAGGCCCAGCCCCGCTGCCACTGCCGTCAGAGCTATGCCCGTCCACACCGGCCACTGCTCAGCCATCTTCCACAGACCAGTGACCCCAGCCAGGGCGCCCGCGCCCCACACCCACCAGGGAACCGCAGCCCACCCGCCTTGACTCCGCCTGCGCCGCATCAGGCGCCCGGCCCGAAGAGTGCCCACATACCGAAGGCAAGACCGAACATCGCAAGGCCTGCCACGTCGGTGATTGTGACCAAGGTGGAGGCATGGTCTCGGCAGCGCGCGAAAAGCCCCCTGCGCCTGCGGCGACACGGTCGATGGAAGGCCGTCGGCCCCCCACAACGCGACACCAGCACGACCCCACCCATCACCAGTAGTGCCATGACAAGCAGCACCGGATCCCCCGTTCCCCCGACCAAGCCTTCATGAGTACCCGGAAAGCTTCCTTTCCGACCAGTACTTCTTCGGCCGAACCGCCTGAAAGAGAGGGCACATTGGAGCGGCGACGACGGGCTTTCTTTCTTCATGTGTCCCTGCACCCTCGGGCCGACGGTTGCGGGACAACGCACGGCTTATTCGGTGCCGTCGGCCACGGCTGGGGTTCAAGCCGCCGGACCCGATCGCTGGCGGCCCGGTCGAACGTACCTTCACGGCGTACACCGACCACGTCCGCAAAGTCGACAACCTCGTCGTTGCCGAAGCGGCGCGAGCATGATCGAGCTCAGAAACTCAGCTCCGATGACCCCCCGAAAACCAGCGTCGTTTGAGCGTCAAGAGTCATGAGACGTCCGGTGCAGCCTGGGCGGGCAGGCCCGCTGATTCACATAAAACCGGAGGCCAGTGCAGCCGTCGTGGGCGGACTGCCCGCTCGACCTGATGCATCAGCGGAAACAGGTCGAGCATCCCGATCAGCCATGGAACAGCACGTCAGGAGCCCTTTGCAGCCGGCTCCAGAATCGCCACGCACTCCACATGATGCGTCATCGGAAACAGATCGAACGCCCGCAGCATCCGCACCCGGTACCCCCCGTCCCGGAAGTACCCCAGGTCCCGCGCCAGTGCCGCCGGGTCGCAAGCCACGTAGGCGATCCGGCGGGCGCCCAGTGACGACAGGTGGGCGACCGTCTGGCGGCCGGCGCCCGCTCGCGGGGGGTCCAGGACGATGAGGTCGACCTCGGTGATCCCGGTGCGCGGCAGTACGGCTTCGACCTTGCCCTGTTCGATCCGCACCCGTTCGAAGTCGGCGAGGTTGTGCCGGGCGTCCTCGACGGCCCGCTTGCCCGACTCGATGCCGAGCACCGCGCCCTTGTCGCCGAGCCGGTCGGCCAGGGCGCCCGCGAACAGGCCCACACCGCAGTACAGGTCGAGCGCCATCTCGCCCTTGCGCGGCAGCAGCCCCTGCATGACCGCGGTCACCAGGGTGTCGGCGGCCTTCGGGTGAACCTGCCAGAAGCCGCCGCTGCCGACCCGGTGCGTCCGCCCGTCGGCGCGTTCGCGCACGAAGGGACGGCCGTGGACGCGGTGCACCCCGCCGTCCTTCTCCTCCACCCGCATCACGGACACCGGCTTGTCCAGCTCGACGATCGGCAGGCGCGCGCCCGGCTTCGGCGTCAGGATCACCTGGCGGTCCTGCGAACCCGTCGCCGCGATGGCGTCGATCGACGCCATACCCGCCCAGTCGCGCTTCTCGATGCCCAGCTCGCTGACACCCTCGGCCGCGATCATGCAGTGGTCGATCGCCTCGACCTCGTGCGAGCGGTGGCGGCGCAGACCGGCACGGCCGTCGGCGTCCACCGCGTACTGCACACGCGTCCGCCAGGCGGGCACCTCACCCGCGGGCAGCTTGTCGCCCTCGGCCGGCATCACCGTGCCGTCCCAGCCGGCCTCCTCGGGCGTGAGGCCCGCGAGCCGCTGCAGCTGCTCGGCGAGCACCTCGCCCTTCAGCCGCCGCTGCGCCCCCGGCTTGGCGTGCTGCCAGTCGCAACCGCCGCAGCGGCCGGGGCCGGCGTAGGGGCAGGGCGCCTCGACGCGGTCCTTGGAGGCCGAGAGGACCTGGACCGCGTCCGCGCGCAGGAACCGGGCCCCCTCCTCGCCCTCGGTGACCCGCGCCACGACCCGCTCACCGGGCAGCGCGTGCCGGACGAACAGCACCTGGCCCTCGGTGGTACGGGCGATGCAGTGCCCGCCGTGGGCGACGGGGCCGATCTCGACCTCGTACTCCTCCCCGACCAGCGACTTCTTCGGTTCTGCCTGCATGGCGGGGTGACTCCACAACATCGAAAGGGAAACGGCCGGACAACAGCCCACCAGTCTACGTGGGTGTCGTCCGGCCGTTGACCGACGTGTCTCAGCCCTTGGAGTCCGAGGGCTGCTTCGGCCGGCCCTCCTGGGCCGGACCGCGCCGCACCGAGCCCGGCGCGTTCCACTCCTGCCGCTTGCGGGCCCTGCTCTTCGCCGCCTCCGAGGACTGCAGCTGATAGGGCACGGACGTCACCATGATGCCCGGCGTGAACAGCAGCCGGCCCTTGAGCCTGAGCGCGCTCTGGTTGTGCAGCAGATGCTCGTACCAGTGGCCGACCACGTACTCGGGGATGATCACGGACACCGCGTCGCGCGGCGACTCCTTGCGCAGGCCCCTGACGTACTCGATGATCGGCCGCGTGATCTCGCGGTACGGCGAGTCGAGCACCTTCAGCGGTACGTCGATGCCGCGCCGCTCCCACTCCTCCTTCAACGCCTTCGTCTCCGCCGCGTCGACGTTGACGGTGAGCGCCTCCAGGCTGTCCGAGCGCATCAGCTTGGCGTAGGCGAGGGCACGCAGCGTGGGGCGGTGGATCTTCGAGATCAGGACGACCGAGTGGACGCGGGACGGCCGTACGCTGTCGTCGCTCGGGCCCTCGGGCGCCACGATCTCCGCGGCCACGCGGTCGTAGTGCTTACGGATCGCGGTCATCGTCGCGTAGAAGATCACCATGCCGAGCAGGGCGACCCAGGCGCCGTGCGTGAACTTGGTGACCAGGACGACGACCAGCACCAGGCCGGTGAAGAAGGCACCGAAGGCGTTGATCGCGCGGGAGCGCACCATGTGGCGCCGCTTGGCCTGGTCCTTCTCGACGGCCAGATGGCGGTTCCAGTGCCGGACCATGCCGGTCTGGCTGAGCGTGAAGGACACGAACACGCCGACGATGTACAGCTGGATCAGCCGGGTCGAGTCGGCGCCGTAGATCACGACGAGCAGGGTCGCCGCGCCCGCGAGGAGCACGATGCCGTTGGAGAAGGCGAGGCGGTCGCCGCGGGTGTGCAGCTGGCGGGGCAGATAGCGGTCCTGGGCGAGGATCGAGCCGAGCACCGGGAAGCCGTTGTAGGCGGTGTTGGCGGCCAGGAACAGAACAAGGGCGGTGGCCGCGGCGAGCACCACGAACAGGAAGCTGCCCTTGCCGAAGACGGCCTCGGCCACCTGGGTGATCACCGGGTTCTGCACATAGCCGGAGCCGATCGCGACGCCGTGCTTGAGCAGGTCGGTGGCCGGGTTCTCGGCCATGCGGACCTTGGTCGTCAGGGCGAGGACGATGATCCCGCAGAACATGGTGACCGCGAGCAGACCCATCGCCGCGAGCGTGGTCGCCGCGTTCTTCGACTTGGGCTTGCGGAAGGCCGGCACACCGTTGGAGATCGCCTCGACACCGGTGAGCGCGGCACAGCCGGAGGAGAAGGCGCGCAGCATCAGGAAGACCAGCGCGAAACCGGCCAGCCCCTGGTGCTCGGCCTTGATCGTGTACGAAGCCGTCGGCGCCCGCATGGTGTCGTCGAGCACCAGCCCGCGGAACGCACCCCAGGCGATCATGACGAACACGCCGCCGACGAACACATATGTCGGGATCGCAAAGAGCTTGCCGGACTCCTTCACGCCGCGCAGGTTCATCAGCGTCAGCAGCACGATCACGGCGACCGCGCACAGCACCTTGTGCTCGACCACGAACGGGACCGCGGAGCCGAGGTTCTCGATGCCGGACGCGATCGAGACAGCGACGGTGAGGACGTAGTCAACGAGCAGGGCGCTGGCCACGGTCAGGCCCGCCTTCGCACCCAGGTTGGTGGTCGCGACCTCGTAGTCGCCGCCGCCGCTGGGGTAGGCATGCACGTTCTGCCGGTAGGAGGCAACCACGGTGAACATCAGCACGACGACCGCGAGGGCGATCCAGGGGCTGAAGTGGTACGCCGACACGCCCGCGATGGACAGGACCAGCAGCACCTCTCCCGGGGCGTAGGCCACGGAGGACAGCGGGTCGGAGGCGAAGACGGGGAGGGCGATGCGCTTCGGCAGGAGCGTTTCGCCCAGCCGGTCACTGCGCAGTGCGCGCCCGATCAGAATCCGTTTGGGCACGTCGGTCAGTTTGGACACAACAGGTAATCGTAGGCGTTCGAACGGGGACCCAACCACCCTCCCCCACCCATCTGCCCTCCGAGTGAAAACGAAGGTGGCTCCGGCGACGGATTCCGCAGGCCGCCGCGCCCTCATGCCTATATGACAATCACCGCCCCAGTTGCCGCCCCTTGGAGGTTCCATGCACGCCACCGCAGAGTTGATCGGCGCCGCGGCGGCCCTCGTCGGCCTCGGAATCCTGACTCTTGCCAGCGTCCGCAGCATCAGCCGTCGCTGAGGTCACACGCCGTGCGGCAACCGTGCACAGGGGTGCCGACGTCCTACCGCGCGTGTGTAGCTTGGGCGTCGGTCTGAGACCCTGATGTGGCCGAGCAGTAACTCTTGACACTGGAAGGACGGTCGTGCACATCGTCATCATGGGCTGCGGAAGAGTGGGTTCCGCGCTTGCCCAGACCCTGGAGCAACAGGGGCACACGGTCGCAGTGATCGACCAGGACCCCACGGCCTTCCGCCGCCTCGGCCCCGGATTCGGCGGCCGCCGGGTCACCGGGATCGGATTCGACCAGGACACCCTGCGCGAGGCCGGTATCGAGGAGGCCGGTGCCTTCGCCGCCGTGTCCAGCGGCGACAACTCGAACATCATCTCCGCGCGCGTGGCCCGCGAGATGTTCGGTGTGGAGAACGTCGCCGCCCGTATCTACGATCCGCGTCGTGCCGAGGTCTACCAGCGCCTCGGTATCCCCACCGTCGCGACGGTCCGCTGGACGGCCGACCAGATGCTGCGCCGGCTGCTGCCCTCGGGCGCCGAGCCGCTGTGGCGCGACCCCACGGGCGGTGTCCAGCTCGCCGAGGTGCACGCCTCCGCCGCCTGGGTCGGCCACAAGATCAGCAAGTTGCAGGAGGAGACGGGCGTCCGCGTGGCGTTCCTGACCCGGCTCGGTGAAGCGATCCTGCCCAGCTCGCAGACAGTGCTGCAGGAGGGCGACCTGGTGCACGTGATGATGCGCACCGACGAGGTCGACAAGGTCGAGGCGTCGTTCGCCAAGGGTCCCGAAGAGGAGGGCGGTCACTGATGAGGGTCGCCATTGCCGGTGCCGGCGCGGTCGGCCGCTCGATCGCGGGCGAGCTGCTGGAGAACGGCCACGAGGTCCTGCTCGTCGACAAGGCGCCGACCGCCATCTCGGTCGAGCGCGTCCCGCAGGCGGAGTGGCTGCTGGCCGACGCCTGCGAGATCACGTCGCTGGACGAGGCGGCGCTGCAGCGCTGCAACGTCGTGATCGCCGCGACGGGCGACGACAAGGTGAACCTGGTCGTCTCGCTCCTGGCCAAGACGGAGTACGGCGTCCCGCGCGTCGTGGCCCGCGTGAACAACCCCAAGAACGAGTGGCTCTTCAACGAGTCCTGGGGCGTCGACGTGGCGGTCTCGACCCCCCGTCTGATGTCGGCCCTGGTCGAGGAAGCGGTCTCGGTCGGCGACCTGGTACGCCTCCTCCGCTTCAGCCACGGCGACGCGAACCTGGTGGAGCTGACGCTGCCGGAGGAGTCGGCCCTGGCCGGCACCCAGGTCGGCGATGTCGAATGGCCCGAGGACACGTCCCTGGTCACCATCATCCGCGGCACCCGGGTCCTCACCCCGTCCCGCGACGACTCCCTGGAGCCGGGCGACGAACTCCTGTTCGTGGCCGCCCAGGCCCGAGAGGAGCAGCTGGAGGATCTGCTCTCGGTGCGGCGCGAGGATACGGCGAACTGACGAAGGGCGCCCCCCTGAAGGTGGGGCGCCCTTTTTTCAGCCCGTCCGGCGTTTGAGGACGAGGCCGTTCAGGCCGAAGCGGGGGTCTGGGGGCGCAGCCCCCAGGTTCGGGACGGGAAGGGGCGGCGGGGGCGGAAAACGCCCCTACGCCTCCCGCCGGTGCCGCCCACCGCTGGGCTCGGCCCCCGCGGCAGCGGCCCGCTCCTTCTCGGCCTGCTCCTCCGCCTCCATCTCCGCAAACACGTCGATCGGCGCGGGCGCCTTCGCCAGGAACACCCAGGTGAGCCAGACAGCCAGCAGGAACGGCGGAATCTTCAGCGCAACCAGCACCCAGCCCAACTGCGCCGTGTTCGCCCACCAGTACAGCGGGAAGAGAATCGCGCACTTGGCGAGCAGAATCAGACCCCAGGCCCAACTGGCCTTCGCGTACGCCTTCTTGCGCCCCGGGTTACGCGTCCGCCAGGAGAGGTTCTCCTTGAACACCGGCCCGAGGATCAGCCCGAGCAGCGGCACCCCGCACAGGGTCGTGACGATGTACGCCAGCGCCAGGCCCAGCGTGTAGAGCATGCCGGGGAGGTAGAAGTCCTTGGCGTTGCCCGTCATCATCGCGAAGACGACACCGAAGGCGACACCGAAGACACCGCTGAACGCGTGCTTGACGGTGTCCCGCATGACCAGACGGACCACCACGAGCAGCAGGGACACGGCGAGGGCGGCGATGGCCGACCAGTGCAGGTCCTTGTTGATCGTGAAGATGGTGACGAAGAGGAGGCCGGGCAGCACCGTCTCGACCATGCCCCGCACTCCGCCGAACGCCTCGAACAGGGCGGCCTCGGTCACCGCCCGGGCGTCGTCGGCTTGAGTGTCTTCGGTCGGCTTGTCGAGCGACGTCACCGGCTACTCCCGTCCGAGGGGTCTGAGTTCGTATTTCGGATTGAACAGCACCCGGCGGCCCCGGCTGAGCGAGACGCGGCCCGATGCGATCAGCCTGCGCCCCGGTTCTATGCCCACGATGGAGCGCCTGCCGAGCCACACCACGTCCAGGGCGGCGGAACCGTCGAACAGCTCGGCCTCCAGGGCCGGGACGCCCGCACGCGGCCGCAGGGTGACCGTGCGCAAGGTACCAGTAACCGTGACGATCTGTCGGTCGTGACAGTCACCGATCCGGGTACATCCGGCTGTCGCGGTGTCCTCCCGCAGCTCCTCGGACTCCAGGTCCTCCTGCGACGAGGAGAGCCGGTCGAGCATGCGCCGGAACCGGCCCGCCGGCTTTTCGGAACGAGGAACAGCACTCATATCTGAAGCGTACCGGGGTGCACTGACAGCTACGTACCCGCGGCTCCGGCGCTCGAACCGACGCCCTTGCCGCGCAGCTCACCCCTCAAAGCGGTACCCCATCCCAGGCTCGGTGATGCTGCATCTCCCGGGGGACAACCCCCGGACCCCCGGCCTGCCGCGCAGCTCACCCCTCAAAGCGGTACCCCATCCCAGGCTCGGTGATGAAGTGCTTGGGATGCGACGGGTCCGCTTCCAGCTTCCGCCTCAGCTGGGCCATGTACACCCTCAGGTAGTTCGTCTCCGTCCCGTATGACGGACCCCACACTTCCTGCAGGAGCTGCTTCTGGCTCACCAGCCGGCCCGTGTTGCGCACCAGCACCTCGAGCAGATGCCACTCCGTGGGCGTGAGCCGTACGTCCTTCCCGCCCCGGTTGACCTTCTTCGCTGCCAGGTCGACGGTGAACTCCTCGGTCTCCACGGTGGTCACGTCGTCCTCGCCGGCGCCGACCGGCTCGGCGCGGCGGACGGCGGCCCGCAGCCGGGCGAGCAGTTCGTCCATGCCGAAGGGCTTGGTGACGTAGTCGTCGGCGCCCGCGTCGAGGGCCTCGACCTTCTCGTCGGAGGTGTGCCGGGCGGACAGCACCAGGATCGGCACGCGGGTCCAGCCGCGCAGGCCGCGGATCACTTCGACGCCGTCCATGTCGGGCAGGCCCAGGTCCAGGACGACCACGTCGGGGTGGCGGGCGGCGGCGAGCTGGAGGGCGGTGGTGCCGTCGTGGGCCGCGTCGACCTCGTACTTGCGCGCCTTGAGGTTGATCACGAGGGCACGCACGATCTGCGGCTCGTCATCGATGACCAGCACACGGGTCATGTGGCCTGCCTTTCGGGTTCCGCCGGGTGGAGAAGCTCGGGCGAGCGCGGTCCGGCCGCGCGCAGGGTGAGGACCATGCTGAGGCCGCCGCCGGGTGTGTCCTCGGCGGTGAGGGTGCCGCCCATGGCCTCGGCGAAGCCGCGCGCCACGGCGAGGCCGAGGCCCACGCCGGCCCCGCGCGGGGCGTCGCCGTAGCGCTGGAAGGGCTCGAAGATGCGCTCCTTGGCCTCGTCGGGGACGCCGGGGCCGCGGTCGACCACGCGCACCTCGACCCGGTCGGCGATGGCGCTGGCGGCGACCAGTACCGCCCGGCCCGGCGGGCTGTACTTGACGGCGTTCTCGACCAGGTTGGCCACCGACCGCTCCAGGAGGCCCGGGTCCACGTCGACCATGGGCAGGGTCTCCGGCACGTCCAGCTCGACGCTGTCCTCGGGCACCCCGACCAGCGCCATGGGTACGACCTCGTCGAGGTCGGCCTCGCGGATCAGCGGGGTGACCGTGCCGGTCTGCAGACGGGACATGTCGAGGAGGTTGCCCACCAGGTGGTCGAGCCGGTCGGCGCCCTCCTCGATGCCCTCCAGCAGCTCCGCCTGGTCCTCGTCGGACCACGCCACGTCGTCCGAGCGCAGTGACGACACGGCCGCCTTGATCCCGGCCAGGGGGGTACGGAGGTCATGGCTCACGGCGGCCAGCAGCGCCGTCCGGATGCGGTTGCCCTCGGCCAGCGTCCGGGCCTGTTCGGCCTCCTCCTGGAGGCGCCGGCGGTCCAGTACGACGGCCGCCTGGGCGGCGAACGCGGCCAGCACCCGGCGGTCCTCGGCGGGCAGCACCCGGCCGGTCAGCGCCAGCGCCATGTGGTCCCCGGCCGGCACGTCGACGTCCGCCTCGTCCGGCCGCTGCACCGCGGGGCCGAGGCCTGCGCGGCCCGCGCAGGTCCACGGGTCGTGGTCGCCGGCCCGTTCCAGGAGGGCCGCCGACTCCATGCCGAAGGTCTCGCGGACCCGTTCGAGGAGCTCCTCCAGGCCGGTCTCGCCGCGCAGGACGTTGCCCGCGAGGAAGGACAGGATCTCCGACTCGGCGCGCAGCCGGGCCGCCTGGTGGGTGCGCCGGGCGGCGAGGTCGACCACCGAGGCCACCGAGATGCCGACGCCCACGAAGATCACGATGGCGACGATGTTCTTCGGGTCGGCGATGGTCCAGCGGTGCAGGGGAGGTGTGTAGAAGTAGTTCAGCAGCAGCGAGCCCACCGCGGCCGAGGCCAGCGCGGGCAGCAGGCCACCGAGGAGCGCCGCCGCGACCGTCACTGCCAGGAAGAGCAGCATGTCGTTGGCGAGCCCCAGGTGGACGGTGTTCAGGAGCGCGGCGAGGACTGCGGGGCCGAGCACGCCGACCAGCCAGCCCCCGATGATCCGCGACCGGCCCAGCCGCGCCCCCCGGGCCACCGGCAGCCCGCGCCCCTTGCCCGCCTCGTCGTGCGTGATCAGGTGGACGTCGAGGTCGGGCCCGGAATCGCGGGCGACCGTCGCGCCGACGCCCGGCCCGAAGACGTACTGCCAGCTCTTGCGCCGTGAGACGCCGAGCACGATCTGGGTGGCGTTGGCCCCGCGCGCGAAGGCGAGCAGCGCCGCCGGTATGTCGTCGCCGACCACGTGGTGGAAGGTGCCGCCGAGGTCTTCCACGAGGGTGCGCTGTACGGCCAGTTCCTTCGGCGAGGCGGCCGTCAGGCCGTCGCTGCTGGCTATGTAGACGGCCAGCACCTCGCCGCCCGCGCCCTTCTCGGCGAGGCGCGCGGCCCGCCGGATGAGGGTCCGGCCCTCGGGTCCGCCGGTCAGGCCGACCACGATCCGCTCCCGGGAGCCCCAGATCTTCGACACCCGGTGGTCGCTGCGGTATTGCTTCAGGTACTCGTCGACCCGGTCCGCCACCCACAGCAGGGCCAGCTCCCGCAGGGCGGTCAGGTTGCCGGGCCGGAAGTAGTTCGACAGGGCCGCGTCGACCTTGTCGGGCTGGTAGATGTTGCCGTGCGCCATGCGCCGGCGCAGCGCCTGGGGCGACATGTCGACGAGCTCTATCTGGTCCGCCCGCCGCACCACCTCGTCCGGCACGGTCTCCCGCTGCCGTACCCCGGTGATCGCCTCGACCACGTCGCCCAGCGACTCCAGGTGCTGGATGTTGACGGTCGAGACGACGTCGATGCCGGCCGTGAGCAGCTCCTCGACGTCCTGCCAGCGCTTGGCGTTGCGGGAGCCGGGGACGTTGGTGTGGGCGAGCTCGTCCACCAGAGCCACCTGGGGGCTGCGGGCGAGGACGGCGTCGACGTCCATCTCGGTGAAGGCCGTGCCCCGGTACGCCAGCTCCTTGCGGGTCACCTGCTCCAGGCCGTGCAGCATCACCTCGGTGCGCGGCCGACCGTGGTGCTCCACGAAGGCCACCACGCAGTCGGTGCCCCGTTCCACCCGCCGGTGCGCCTCGGAGAGCATCGCGTACGTCTTGCCGACGCCCGGTGCCGCACCGAGGTAGATCCGAAGCTTGCCGCGTCCCATGGCCCCATTGTCTTCCGGTCACTGCTGCCCACGCAGCGTCGACCTTACGGCCAGCAATCGCGACAAAAGGTCCCGGGAGCGGCCTCGGAGCCGTCTTTGACGGAACTCTGACGCCGGGGCGCTCAGTGCTCGACGATCTCCCCGTCGCCCAGCTCCAGCACCCGGTCGGCGAGGTCCAGCAGGGTCGCGTCGTGGGTGGCCACCAGGGCGGTGACCTGTTCGCTGTCGACGACGGCCCGCAGCAGCTCCATCACGGCGTGGCCGGTCTCCGCGTCCAGCTGGCCGGTCGGCTCGTCGGCGACGAGGAGCGCGGGGCTGTTGGCGAGGGCGCGGGCGATGGCGACCCGCTGCTGCTGGCCGCCGGACAGCTCGCCGGGCCGCTGTGCCGCGTGGTCGGCGAGGCCGACGAGGGCGAGCAGCAGCTCGACGCGCTCCTCGCGCTCCCGCACCTCGGCCCGGCGCAGCCGCATCGGCACGCCGACGTTCTCGGCGGCCGTGAGGATCGGGATGAGCCCGAAGGACTGGAACACGAAGCCGACGCGATCCCGCCGCAGGGCCAGGAGTCCGTCCTCGCCGAGCTCGGACAGGTCGAGGCCGTCGACGCTCACGCGCCCCTCGTCGGGTACGTCGAGTCCGCCGACGATGTTGAGGAGCGTCGTCTTGCCCGACCCCGAGCGCCCCTTGAGGGCCACGAGTTCGCCGCGCGGCACCTCGAAGGAGACACCGCGCAGGGCGTGCACGGCGGCCGCTCCCTGGCCGTAGGACTTGTGGACGTTCTCGACCCGCACCATGGTCCCGGTGACCACCTGACTCATGCGCCCTCCCCCGTGCAGCCGTCGGCCGGGCGTCAGTATCACCGCCCGGCGCCGGCGGTTCAACGGTTCAGCTCGGGTTGTCCCCGTGGGTGAGGGTCTCCCAGGCCACGAAGAGGTTGTTGCTGCCCGCCGGGCGCTGCTGCTGGGTCAGCGTCTGGGTGTTGGTCATCGCGATACCGAGGCGGTTGTGCAGGGCGTTGTAGCCGACCTCGGTGACGGGCCCGAGCCCGAGTTTCAGCGAGCCGCCGCACAGCCAGCTCGGGACGGCGGCACCCAGCTCGTACTTGGCCTGGAACCCGAGCGCCTGCCGCAGCCGTTCGCCGACGTCGGTGCCGTACAGGTCCTGGCCCTGGATCCGGCTGGTCTCGGCGACGTGCGAGATCGCGGAGATGCCGTAGCCCGTGTGGGTGAGGTCGCGGCAGGTCTCCTGGGTGAGCCCGGTGACGAAGGTGGACTGCCCCTGCCAGTAGCCCACGATCTTCGCCTTGGTGTCGAGGTTCTGGCTGGGCACGGTCCTGGGCAGGTCACCGTCGGAGGAGAGATAGACATAAGCGGCCGTACGCGTCCGGAACTTCGCCATGGCCTTGTCGTACGAGGCCTTGTCCTCCAGGAAGACGGAGATGCCGACCGCGGCCTCCATCATCGACAGCTCCCAATTGCCGTTGGAGTTGGAGCCGTTGATGATCTCGGGGAGGTAGACGTTCCGGAGCATGGTCGCGAAGCGGCCGGAGTTGGCCCAGCTTCCGGTGTACGTGTACTTGATGATCTCGGCGGCCTTCGGCCAGGAGGAGCCCGCCCAGCCGGTCTGCAGGGGCGCGTTGCTGTTGGTGTGCTCCTTGATCACGGCGGACCAGGCGTCCATCAGCTCGATCGACTTCTTCGCGTAGCGGTCGTCGCGGGTGATGTACCAGGCGAGTGCGTCGGTGTACGCGGCTATCGCGTCCTTGCGCTCGTCCGTGCAGCCGTAGTCGGGGTTGGAGTACGAGCCGCACTCGACGGTCGCCCGCGGCTTCGGCGTGCGGTTCAGGTCGGCGTACTTGCTCGCCAGCATCTGGTCGAAGGCGCCCTTCCAGGGCTGGGCGCCCGCATTGACCTTGCTGCGGGTGAAGTCCAACTGCGCCTTGGAGACGGTG
Organism: Streptomyces sp. NRRL S-646; assembly: GCF_000720765.1. Lineage (GTDB taxonomy): Bacteria > Actinomycetota > Actinomycetes > Streptomycetales > Streptomycetaceae > Streptomyces. The sequence goes on along the minus strand of NZ_JODC01000010.1, from coordinate 71,443 downwards.
ACTCCGGGGTGCACGAAGGCGGTGGGGGCGGCGTCGGCATGGCGGGCGGCAGGCCAGGCGATCATGCCCACGACAAGCGCGGAGGCGGTCGCGAGGAGTGCGGTACGGCGCATGGTGGGGGCATCCGTTCTCGTATGCGAACGTGAAGCGTCTCCATGAACAGACGCATTGAGCGGAGACCGTAGGTACAGACCAATCCGTCGTCAAGAGTTCACGCATACAAAAGAGCCGCACCCCAAAGGGTGCGGCTCTCGAACAGTCGCGCCCCGAAGGGGCGCGGGGAACTGCGCGACCAGCCACGACGGCCCAGCAGACGACCGACGGCCAACCGCGGCACCGCCCATCCGCTCAGCACAGCGGAGCGACTAGCGGACCTCGGTGATCTCCGGGCCGCGCTGCAGCTGCCCCATGCCGCCGGAGAAGCGCGAGCCCTCCTCCTGCTGGACGCCCTCGGGGACCATCTGGGCGTCGTTCGGCAGCTTCAGGACGATCGGGTCCCGGGGCGCCATCGGGCCCTCGCCGCGGACCACGACCGTGTCCCGGAAGATCTGCTCGAGCAGACCGGCCGCCTGCGGCTGCACCGCGCCCTGGCCCGAGATCACACCGCGCAGGAACCAGCGGGGACCGTCCACACCGACGAACCGCACGACCTGGAACCCGCCCGTGCCGTCCGGCAGCTGCACCGGCACCTGGGCCCGCAGCTCCCAGCCCAGCGGGCCCTCGACCTCGTCGATGATCCCACCCTGCTGGGTGATGCCCGAGCCGATCTCCTCGCGCACCTCGCCCCAGATGCCCTCGCGCTTGGGAGCGGCGAAGGCCTGCAGCTGGATGGCGCTGTCGCGCAGCACGACGGTCGCCGCGACGATCGCGTCGCCCGCGACCTCGACCCGCAGCTCCATGCCGTCGACCCCGGGCACGAAGAGCCCGCCCAGGTCCACGCGGCCCTCGGCCGGGTCGCGCACCTCCGAGTCGTCCCACGGCCCGTCCGGCCGCGGCTCGGGCTCGAGCCTCACGCGCTCGCGCTCTTCGTCGTCCGCCTCAGTGTCGACACTGTCGACGACCTGCTCGGCCTCGCCGGCCGCGTCCTCGGCGGCACCCTTCTTGTTGCGACGTCCGAACACGTCACTGTCCTTCCCGGTCGGATACGACCGAAGCGTATCGATTCCCACCCGTAGTGCCGCTCATGGCGGCCTGACCGTTTGTGCTGCTCGTCCCGGCCACCGCGGCATGACCTCCGGTGGACCCGAAGCCCCCTTCGGCCCGTGCCGAGCCGGGAAGCTCCGCGACCTCCTGGAAGCGGACCTTCTCGACCTGCTGGACGACCAGTTGGGCAATCCGGTCGAAGCGCTCGAACCGCACGGCCTCGCGCGGGTCGAGATTCACCACGATCACCTTGATCTCCCCACGGTACCCGGCATCAACCGTCCCCGGGGCATTCACCAGGGCGACACCGCAGCGGGCAGCGAGCCCGGACCGCGGGTGCACGAAGGCCGCGTACCCCTCCGGGAGGGCGATGGACACCCCCGTGGGCAGTACGACCCGCTCGCCCGGCTTCAGTTCACACGACTCGGTGGTACGCAGATCGGCGCCCGCGTCACCGGGATGTGCGTAAGACGGAAGCGGTACGTCCGGGTCGACGCGCCGGATCAGTACGTTCACGGGGTCACGGCTCACGGGTTCACCTCGAAGGCGCGGGCGCGCCGCCTCTGGTCCGGGTCGTCCATGGCGGCCCGGATCTCCTGCGGGCGGCCGTTGTCGATGAAGTGGTCGACCTTCACCTCGATGAAGAGCGCGTCGGCGCGCACGGCCACGGGCCCGTCCGGGCCGCCGATGCGTCCGGTGGCGGACGAGTAGATCTTGCGCCCCGCCACCGCCGTGACCTCGGCCTCCAGATACAGCACCGTCCCGACCGGAACGGGCCGCACGAAGTCCGTCTCCAGCCGTCCGGTCACGGCGATCGTCCTGAGCAGCCAGTTCAGCGAGCCCAGGGTCTCGTCCAGGGCGGTGGCCAGCACCCCGCCGTGGGCAAGGCCGGGCGCCCCCTGGTGAGCGGGCTGCACGGTGAACTCCGCGGTGATCGTGACGCCTTCGCCGGCGCGCGCCTCCAGGTGCAGTCCGTGGGGCTGCCCGCCGCCGCATCCGAAACACTGTTCGTAGTGGGCACCGAGCAGCTCACCGGGCGCGGGAGCATCAGGGTGCCGCACCGGTTGCACCGCGTCGGCGGGAGGCTGAAGAGCTGGGGAAGTACCACTCACAGCCGCAGACCTTACCCGCCCGCCCGTCTCCCACCGCCGCCCTACTCGACGGCGCTTCGCGCCGACACCCCCTGATCCGCGCCATATCCGGACACCGTGCCAAGCTTGGCTGCATGCAGCTCTCCGCCACCCCTTACGAAGAACGCCTCACCGCCCCCCGCTCGTGGTGGCTGATCTCCTTCCTGGTGGGCGTCTCCTTCGCCCTGATCCTGCTGCCCTTCGGCACTCTGCCGCTGCTCGGCGGTCTGGTCGGCGGCACGGCGGCGATGGCGGTCGCGGCGAGCGCGTACGGCTCGGTCCGCATCCGTGTGGTGGGTGACTCGCTGATCGCGGGCGAGGCGAGGATCCCGGTCACGGCGCTGGGCGAGGCGGAGGTCCTGGACCCGGAGGAGGCGCGCGCCTGGCGCACCTACAAGGCCGACACCCGCGCCTTCCTCCTGCTGCGCGCCTACATCCCCACGGCCCTGCGCGTGGAGGTCACCGACCCCGAGGACCCGACGCCGTATCTGTACCTGTCGACGCGGGAGCCGGAGCGCCTGGCTCAGGCGCTGAGGACGGCCAGGGAGGCCGTGGCGTAACAGCTCTCACCCCGCTGAGCCGTCCCCCAGCTCCAGCGGCCGCTCCGGGGCTTCCAGGGGCGGGAGCTCGGGGAGCGCGTCCCAGGGCACCTGGATCTTTCTCAGGTCCTTGCGGATCCGCGCCGCAAGCTTCTTCGTGTCCCGGCGGTTCATGACCGCCCCTACGGCGGCGCCCACCATGAAGGGCATGAGGTTCGGCAGGTCGCGGACCATGCGTTTCATGATCTGCTGGCGCAGTTCGCGCTTCATGGGTCCGTTCAGCGCGGAACTCACGGTCGACGGCTTGGTCACGTCGATCCCGCGCTCTCCCGACCAGGAGTTCAGATACGCGGTGCTGCGCTGCTTGAGGTTGCCGGGCGGGCGTACGCCGTAGACCTCGTGGAGTTCGGCGATCAGTTTCAGCTCGATCGCCGCGACCCCGGTGATCTCGGCGGCCAGTTCCGTCGGCATCGCGGGAGGTACGGGCAGCATCGCCGCCGCTCCCACCCCCGCTCCGACCGTCGATGTGGCGGCCGCTGCGCCCGCCACGAGCTTGTCCGCGAGCTGCTCGGGCCCCAGGCCCGGGAACTGTCTGCGGAGCGCCGCGAGATCCCGTACCGGGATCCGCGGGGCGTTCTCGATGATCCGGTCGGCGACATAGGCCAGGCCCGCCCTGGCGGCGCTGCCGCCCTTGCGGACACCTTCCCTGGCCTTGTCGCGGAACACCGCGGCCCGTCGCCTGGCGACGGGCACGGGTGTCTGCGACGGGGCCGGGAGGTCAACCCGGCCGGCCGCCGGTTCGAGCGAGGCCGATCCTGTGGGCCCTGTGGTGCCCGGTGTCGTACCGGACGGGCCTCGCTCGTCATCACGCGCGCCGTGAGGGCCGTCGGACGGCCCTTCGTCCGCTCCCGGCATGAGGGAGCGGCGCTTCCAAGGTGGGGTCGAGCCAGTCACGGCCGACCCGGCCTCAGTCGCAGTCGCGGCAGATCGGCTGACCGTTCTTCTCCCGGGCCAGCTGGCTGCGGTGGTGCACCAGGAAGCAGCTCATGCAGGTGAACTCGTCCTGCTGCTTGGGCAGCACCCGGACGGCCAGCTCCTCATTGGAGAGGTCCGCACCGGGCAGCTCCAGGCCTTCGGCGGCCTCGAACTCGTCGACGTCCACTGCGGAGGTCGACTTGTCATTACGCCTGGCCTTGAGTTCTTCAAGGCTGTCCGAGTCGACGTCGTCGTCGGTCTTGCGTGGGGTGTCGTAATCCGTTGCCATGTCGCGCTCTCCCCCTCTGGGTGTCTGCGGTGTCTCCAGCGCACGTAACGCGTGAGAGGCCGGACTTGTGCCCGACCCGAGGCGGAGATTTTGCCTCACATCAAGGTCTGTTACTCAATCGACACCCAACCGGACTCCTCAAGAGTGATCGGCTTGGATGGCGAACGGGACCGTACACGGTCCCTTGCCGCTCTTCAAAGGCGCCTCACCCTGTACTTCCCGTGATCAGGACACCCGAAAACCCGGATTTTCCCGGCTTTACGGCAGTCCCCATGATCACGGAGAGTAGATGGCTGGAAAATCGCCCTTGTGATCGATCACACATGGGATGCGCCGTTCGGCGGCCAGAAAATTCCGCGCAAAGCGAACATCCCCGTGTGTCGGCGACATGATCTCAGATCGGCAGCGCGACGCGCATCACGAGCCCACCCCCCTCACGAGGCTGGGCCGAGATGTGCCCGCCGTGGGCCCGGGCCACGGACCGCACGATGGAAAGACCGAGGCCGACGCCCTTGTCGCTGCCTGTCCGCTCCGTGCGCAGCCGCCGGAAGGGCTCGAAAAGATTGTCGATCTCGTACGCGGGCACCACGGGCCCGGTGTTCGACACGACCAGGACGGCCTGACCGTGCTGGACCTCGGTGGTGACCTCGACCCAGCCGTCCTCCGGCACGTTGTACCGCACGGCGTTCTGTACCAGGTTCAGCGCGATCCGCTCCAGGAGCACGCCGTTGCCCTGCACGACCGCGGGCTTCTGCTCGCTGCGGATCACCACGCCCTTGGCGTCCGCCTCCGAGCGCACCTGGTCGACGGCCTGCTCGGCGACCTCCGCGAGGTCCACCGGCTTGCGCTCGACGATCTGGTTGTCGCTGCGGGCCAGCAGCAGCAGGCCCTCGACGAGCTGCTCGCTGCGCTCGTTGGTGGCCAGCAGCGTCTTGCCGAGCTGATGCAGCTCCGCCGGCGCGTTCGGGTCGGACAGGTGCACCTCGAGGAGCGTGCGGTTGATCGCGAGGGGCGTGCGCAGCTCGTGCGAGGCGTTGCCGACGAAGCGCTGCTGGGCGGTGAAGGCGCGCTGCAGGCGCTCCAGCATGTCGTCGAAGGTGTCGGCCAGTTCCTTGATCTCGTCGTCCGGGCCGTCCAGCTCGATCCGGCGGGACAGGTCCGAGCCGGCCACCGCGCGCGCGGTGCGCAGAATCCTGCCGAGCGGGGACAGCACGCGGCCGGCCATGGCGTAGCCGAAGGCGAAGGCGATGATCGCGAGGCCGAGGAGGGCCAGCAGGGAGCGGCTGAGCAGGTCGTCGAGGGCGTGCTGGCGCTGGATGGCGTCGCAGTTCTTGAGGATCGAGCTGACCTCGCTCAGCGGTGCCGAGTTCACGGCGGGGCAGGTGGTGCTGGTGATGTCGAAGTTGCCGGACACCGAGAACGCCTGGCCACTGCCCTCATGGAGGGCCTGGGCCGCCAGCAGATAGATGATCGACAGCAGCAGGATGCCGGCGATCAGGAACATGCCGCCGTACAGCAGCGTGAGCCGTATGCGGATGGTCGGGCGCAGCCAGGGGAACGGCGGCTCTGGCTTCCTGGGGTCCCAGGTGGGCTTGGGGGGTGCCGTGGGGAGAGCGGGTGTTGCGGCCATCGCGCATCAGATCCGGTAACCGGAGCCGGGCACGGTGACGATCACGGGCGGTTCGCCCAGCTTGCGGCGCAAGGTCATGACGGTCACGCGCACCACATTCGTGAACGGGTCCGTGTTCTCGTCCCAGGCCTTCTCCAGGAGCTGCTCCGCGGAGACGACCGCGCCCTCGGAGCGCATCAGCACCTCCAGGACGGCGAACTCCTTGGGCGCGAGCTGGACCTCCTTGCCGTCGCGGAAGACCTCGCGGCGGTTGGGGTCGAGCTTGATGCCCGCACGCTCCAGGACCGGCGGCAGCGGCACACTGGTGCGCCGGCCGAGGGCACGCACGCGGGCGATGAGCTCACTGAACGCGAAGGGCTTGGGGAGATAGTCGTCGGCGCCGATCTCCAGGCCCTCGACGCGGTCGCTGACGTCGCCGGAGGCCGTGAGCATCAGCACGCGCGTGGGCATGCCGAGTTCCACGATCTTGCGGCAGACGTCGTCGCCGTGGACGAGCGGGAGGTCGCGGTCGAGGACGACCACGTCGTAGTCGTTGACGCCGATGCGCTCCAGGGCGGCCGCACCGTCGTACACGACGTCGACGGCCATGGCCTCCCGGCGCAGTCCGGTGGCCACCGCATCGGCGAGCAGCTGCTCGTCCTCGACGACGAGTACGCGCACGTCGCTTGTCCTTCCTGTGTCCATCCGCGTAGCGCCCACAAGGGCACACGCGGGCAGGGGCCTGCATGAGTGTGTGGCTCCATCCTGCCCTTTTCGGTCATAAGTCGGCGGTAAGGCGGGTGGGCGGGGGATGAGGGCAGGATGAAGGACAGGTGTGAGACCCGGGAATGCGAGATTTTCTCGCCGGGTTGAGGTTTCCGTGGAAGGGAGCGGGGGGAGGACGGTTCATACCCCGCGATCACGCTCTGCTAGTGCCGCAGCACCATGCGGTACGGCGCAATCCGCTTTCCGCAGAGTGGGCGTGGGTGTCCGGCACCGTCGCCACCCCCGGCGCCCGTGTGCCGGGCACCTGATGGAGACGTGATCGCCCCTTCCCAACGGCACACCCCCGTGCCACCGACCCACGACCCAGGACGAGGGGGCGCAGCATGGACGCATTCACCGCAGGACTTCTGCAGCGCATAAGGACGACCGAGTCCGACCTGACGCGGGCTCGCGACGAGGGCGACGACTTCCTCGTCGAGGTGGAGCAGGGCGAGCTCGACGACCTGCGCCGCCTCGCCGCCGAGCACGGTGTGGAGGTCGGCGCCTAGCGTCTGCGTCTGATCAGCGCGTTACGTACGACAGCGGGCCCCCGGCGAATCCAGCGCCGGGGGTTTGCTGGTTCTGGCGGTCGACGGGAGTGCATCGGCTGAGGCGCCCCCGGAGGCGAACGAAGCCGCCCAGTCAGTCGTGCCAGGCGCCGAAGTCCTCCAGGAGGCGCTGGAGGGGCTCGAAGACGCCCGGGGTGCCGGCGATCGTCAGAGCGTGTGCGGGGCGCTCTCCGGGGCGTCCACCGGTCAGCGCGCCCGCTTCCCGGGCGATGAGGTCGCCGGCCGCGAGGTCCCACGGGTGCAGCCCGCGCTCGTAGTAGCCGTCGAGGCGGCCGGCTGCGAGGTCGCACAGGTCGACGGCGGCCGAGCCGCTGCGCCGGATGTCGCGCAGCAGGGGGATCAGCTTCTGTGCGACCTCGGCCTGGTGGGTGCGGACCGCGGTGACGTAGTTGAAGCCCGTCGAGACCAGGGCCTGGTCGAGGGGCGGCGCGGGGCGGCAGGTCAGCTCACGCTCGCCCTCCCAGGCGCCCGTGGCGCGGGCTCCGCCGCCGCGGACCGCGTGGTACGTCTCGCCGCGCATCGGGGCCGCGACGACCCCGACGACGGTCTCGCCGTCCTGCTCGGCCGCGATCGAGACGGCCCAAGTGGGCAGCCCGTACAGGTAGTTGACCGTGCCGTCGAGCGGGTCGATCACCCAGCGGATCCCGCTGGTGCCCTCGGTGGAGGCGCCCTCCTCGCCGAGGAAACCGTCGTCCGGGCGGCGCTCGGAGATCATGTCCGTGATCAGCTTCTCCGCCGCGATGTCCATCTCGGTGACCACGTCGATCGGACTCGACTTGGTCGCGGCGACCGCGAGGTCGGCCGGGCGGCCGTCCCGCAGCAGTTCCCCGGCGCGGCGGGCGGCCTCCTGGGCCAGTGCGAGCAGTTCCTGATGCAGGGGGTCGGTCACGGGGCTCCTCACACGTAGGGGCTGTCGACGCCCGCCGCGGCCGGGCGGGGGGCACGGGCCGGACAGCAGCCGACCGGGCAGACGTTGTGGCTCGCGCCGAGCGCGCCCAGGGCGCAGGGCGTGACCTCCTCGCCGCGTTCCACGGACGCCCGCTCCAGGACGAGGTCGCGGATCGCGGCGGCGAAGCGCGGGTCGGCGCCGACGGTGGCCGAGCGGCGCATCGGCAGACCCAGTTCCTCGGCCTTCGCCTTGGCCTCCGTGTCGAGGTCGTAGAGGACCTCCATGTGGTCGGAGACGAAACCGATGGGGGCGATGACGACCGCCGGGGCGCCGGCCGCGTGCCGCTCCTCCAGGTGGTCGCAGATGTCGGGCTCGAGCCACGGGATGTGCGGGGCGCCGGAGCGTGACTGGTAGACGAGCTGCCAGGAGTGGTCGATGCCGGTGCGCTCGCGGACCGCGTCGGCGATCAGCTGAGCGACCTCCAGGTGCTGCTCGACGTACGCGCCACCGTCGCCGTGGTCCTCGACCGGGCCGGAGGTGTCCGCGGACGCGGTGGGGATCGAGTGCGTCGAGAACGCGAGGTGCGCGCCGTCCCGGACGTCCTCGGGGAGATCGGCCAGGGACTGCAGGACACCCTCGACCATGGGCTCCAGAAAGCCTTCGTGGTTGAAGTAGTGCCGGATCTTGTCGATCTTCGGCAGCTCCAGGCCCTCGGCCTCCAGCTCGGCGAGCGAGTCGGCGAGGTTCTCGCGGTACTGGCGGCAGCCCGAGTACGAGGCGTAGGCGCTGGTGGCGAGGACCAGGATGCGGCGGTGCCCCTCGGCGACCATCTCGCGCAGGGTGTCCGTCAGGTAGGGCGCCCAGTTGCGGTTGCCCCAGAAGATCGGCAGGTCCAGGCCGTGGTCCGCGAAGTCCTTGCGGAGGGCGTCCAGCAGGGCGCGGTTCTGGTCGTTGATGGGGCTGACCCCGCCGAACAGGAAGTAGTGCTGTCCGACTTCCTTCAGGCGTTCCTTGGGGATGCCCCGCCCGCGCGTCACGTTCTCCAGGAACGGGACCACGTCGTCCGGGCCCTCCGGGCCGCCGAACGAGAGCAGGAGCAGGGCGTCGTAGGGGGTGGCATCGAGCGCGTCTGACATGGGTCGATCCTGCCACCCGGCGCTGACAGCCGGGAAACGGCGGGGTGACGAGCGGGGGCGGGACGCATTCCGGACGTGTTCACCGGCCGAATTGCCGGGTGCATTAGGGTGACCTCACTCGTAAGCTGTATCAGCCACATTCGCACCTTACTGAGCTCCAGCCAGCACCTTTCCGTCGCCAGCACCTTTCTGAGCCGTAGCCATCGGAGACCCCGTGCCCAGCCCCTACCGCGCCCTGTTCGCCGCCCCCGGCACCAAGGGCTTCTCCGCCGCGGGCCTCCTCGGCCGGATGCCGCTGTCGATGATGGGCATCGGCGTGGTCACGATGATCTCCCAGCTCACCGGCCGCTACGGGCTCGCGGGCGCCCTCTCGGCGACCATCGCGCTCGCGGCCGCGGCGATCGGGCCGCAGATCTCCCGGCTGGTGGACCAGTACGGGCAGCGCAGGGTGCTGCGGCCCGCGACGCTCGTCGCGCTCACCTCGGCGGCCGGCCTGCTGCTCACCGCACACTTCGGGTGGCCGGACTGGCTGCTGTTCGTGTGCGCCGCGGGCATCGGCTCGGTGCCGAGCCTCGGCGCGATGATCCGCGCCCGCTGGGCGGCCCTGTACCGGGGCACTCCGCAGCTGCACACCGCGTACTCCTTCGAGTCGGTGGTGGACGAGGTGTGCTTCATCTTCGGGCCGATCATCTCCATCGGCCTGTCCACGGCCTGGTTCCCGGAGGCGGGGCCGCTGCTCGCCGCCTGCTTCCTGGCGACCGGCGTCTTCTGGCTGACCGCCCAGCGTGCCACCGAGCCCGAGCCGCACCCCCGGGAGAAGCACGGCGGCGGTACGGCGCTACGCGCGCGTGGCCTGCAGGTCCTGGTGGCCACCTTCGTGGCGACCGGGACGATCTTCGGTTCCGTCGACGTGGTCACCGTGGCGTTCGCCGACGAGCGGGGCCACAAGGCCGCGGCGAGCATCGTGCTCGCGCTGTACGCGGCGGGTTCCTGCGTGGCGGGGGTCGTCTTCGGGCTGCTGCACTTCAAGGGGGCGCCCGGGCGTCGCTGGCTGCTGGGCATATGCGCGATGGCCGTGAGTATGATCCCCCTCCTACTGGTCGGAAACTTGCCGTTTCTGGCCGTGGCGCTGTTCGTTGCGGGTCTGTCCATCGCTCCCACGATGATCACGACGATGTCCCTCATCGAAGAGCACGTACCACGCGCACAGTTGACCGAGGGCATGACCTGGGTGAGCACCGGCCTCGCGGTCGGTGTCGCGCTCGGCTCCTCGGCGGCCGGCTGGGTCATCGACGCGGCCGGCGCGCGGGCCGGGTACGGGGTTCCGGCGGTGTCCGGGGCCGTCGCGGTCGCGGTCGGTTTCCTGGGGTACCGCCGGCTCAGCAGGCCGGCTCCGCGTCGGGGAGGCACCGTTGAGCAGCACGACGAGCGCGAAGAACGGCACGTGGCGTAACTGGGGCGGGAACGTCACGGCCCGTCCCGCGCGGGAGGTCGAGCCGGCCTCCGTGGAGGAACTGTCCGAGGCCGTACGGCAGGCCGCTCAGGAGGGGCTGACGGTGAAGGCCGTCGGCACCGGCCACTCCTTCACGTCCATCGCCGCCACCGACGGTGTGTTGATCCGCCCTCAACTGTTGACCGGCATCCGCAAGATTGATCGCGACGCCATGACGGTCACGGTGGAGGCCGGCACTCCGCTCAAGAGGCTCAACATGGCGCTGGCCCGCGAGGGTCTGTCGCTGACCAACATGGGCGACATCATGGAGCAGACTGTCTCCGGCGCCACCAGCACCGGCACGCACGGCACCGGCCGCGATTCGGCCTCGATCGCCGCGCAGATCAAGGGACTTGAGCTGGTCACGGCCGACGGCTCGGTGCTGACCTGCTCCGAGAAGGAGAACCCTGACGTCTTCGCGGCGGCCCGGATCGGCCTCGGCGCCCTCGGCATCGTCACCGCGATCACCTTCGCCGTGGAGCCGGTCTTCCTGCTGACGGCGCGCGAGGAACCGATGCCCTTCGACAGGGTGCTCGCCGAGTTCGACGAACTGTGGGCCGAGAACGAGCACTTCGAGTTCTACTGGTTCCCGCACACCGGCTCCACCAACACCAAGCGCAACAACCGCAGCGCGGGCCCCGAGAAGCCGGTGAGCCGGCTCGCGGGCTGGTTCGAGGACGAGTTCCTCTCCAACGGCGTCTTCCAGGTGGCCCAGTGGGTCGGCCGCGCGGCGCCCGCGACCGTCCCGACGATCGCCCAGGTCTCCAGCAAGGCCCTCTCCGCCCGCACTTACACCGACATTCCGTACAAGGTCTTCACTTCACCACGCCGGGTGCGCTTCGTGGAGATGGAATACGCCGTCCCGCGCGAGGCCCTCACCGAGACGCTGCGCGAACTGAAGACGATGGTGGAGCGCTCCGGTCTGCGGATCAGCTTCCCCGTCGAGGTGCGCACGGCCCCCGCCGACGACATCACGCTGTCCACGGCATCGGGCCGCGACAGCGCGTACGTCGCCGTCCACATGTTCCGGGGGGCGCCTTATCAGGCGTACTTCAGCGCCGCCGAGCGCATATTCACCGCCCACGAGGGCCGACCGCACTGGGGCAAGGTGCACACGCGGGACGCCGAGTACTTCTCCCGGGTCTATCCGCGCTTCGGCGAGTTCACTGGGCTGCGGGACCGGCTGGATCCGGACCGGCGCTTCCAGAACGACTACCTGCGGCGGGTGTTGGGGCCGTAGCCATTGGTTCCGTTTCTGCCGATTCCGTGAAGTACGCCACGTTCAAGATCCCGGAAACCCCGCAACGGGCGGCCGGGTCCGGTCCGTTGCCAGAAGTTGGACGGCGCGCCAATCCACGCACGTGGCCCGAATGGAGTACTGTTGCGAGCCCTGGGTCCGGTCTCCCGCCAGGGCGTCCGTGACCTTCAAGGACCGCCGGGAGGGGGCTAGTTGCACAGGGTGACGGAGTTGGTCACTTAGCGTTGCGAATAGGTAACCGTGCCATAACGGCGATCCAGGGCCCTGGCCCGACACGCCGGGCAACTCGGCAAGGTTGTGGCAGGCTGCACCCGGGCAGGCCACACTCGACTAGCGGAAGCAGCGACGCACGTGACGTCGGCAGGCACCACCCGGGAGGTCCCCATGCCCGAACTGCGTGTCGTGGCCGTCTCGAATGACGGCACACGGCTGGTGCTGAAGGCTGCCGACGCAACGGAGTACACGCTTCCGATCGACGAGCGGCTGCGCGCCGCCGTCCGCGGCGACCGGCCCCGCCTCGGCCAGATCGAGATCGAGGTGGAGAGCCATCTCCGCCCCCGTGACATCCAGGCGCGTATACGCGCCGGTGCCTCCGCTGAAGAAGTCGCCCAGCTCGCCGGTATCCCCGTCGACCGCGTACGACGCTTCGAGGGCCCCGTGCTCGCGGAGCGCGCGTTCATGGCCGAGCGGGCCCGCAAGACACCCGTCCGCCGGCCCGGCGAGAACGCCGGACCCCAGCTCGGCGAGGCCGTCCAGGAGCGGCTGCTGCTGCGCGGCGCCGAGAAGGACACCGTGCAGTGGGACTCGTGGCGCCGCGACGACGGCACCTGGGAGGTCCTGCTGGTCTACCTGGTCGCGGGCGAACCGCACTCGGCGAGCTGGACGTACGACCCGCCCCGGCGGCTCGTCCAGGCCGTCGACGAGGAGGCGCGCTCGCTGATCGGCGAGTCCGAGGACCTCGCCGCGCCGGAGCCCAGCTTTCCGTTCGTGCCGCGCATCGCACGGCTGCCGCGCGACCGTCCGCTGGACCGTTCCCTCGACCGGCCGAGCCTGCCCGCGCAGGCCTCCGAGCCCGCCGAGGAGAGCACCGGTGAACGGGACTCGCTGACCAGCCTGTTGGAGGCGGTACCGAGCTTCCGCGGCGATCTGGTGGTGCCGGAACGTCCTGCGGAGGCCTCGCCTCCGCCGCCACCGCCGGAGGAGCCCGCCACCGCCGAACCCGAGGAGGAGGAGCCCCCGGCCCCCGCGGCCTCGGCCGGTTCCGCCTACGCGGACGTCCTCATGCCCCGCTCCGTCACGAGCCACCGCGACCGCCTCGTCGGCGCCACGGACCGCCAGGCCGAGGCCGACGGCGTCCGCCCGGGCCGCCGCGCGGCGGTCCCCAGCTGGGACGAGATCGTGTTCGGGACGCGGCGCAAGAAGCAGGAGTAGTCGGTCGTACGTGAATGAGAGGGGGCCGCGTCAGCTGGACGCGGCCCCCTGTCGTCGTGCACGCGCAGCCTGCGGGCAGTCGTGCCACTGGGGCGGCTCCCGACCCGAGGAAAGGCGACACCCGGCAGGCGCCGGCGAGCGAGACCGACCCGCCCGCAGTCAGCCCGCGCTACTGCGGATCGGCCCCCACAGCGACCGGCCTCGCCGGGTCCGCCGACCACTCCGACCAAGACCCCACGTACAGCGCCGCGTCGATCCCCGCCACGGCCAGCGCCAGCACCTCGTGCGCCCCTGAGACACCCGAACCGCAGTACACGCCGACCGGCGAACCGTCGGCCGCGCCAAGTGCCTTGAACCGCTGGGCGAGTTCCGCCGCAGGCAGGAACCGCCCGTCCGCCCCCACGTTCTCGTTCGTGGGCGCCGACACCGCCCCGGGAATGTGCCCGCCCACCCGGTCGATCGGCTCCACCTCCCCGCGGTACCGCTCCCCCGCCCGCGCGTCGAACAGCACTCCGGCCCGCGCGAGCGCCGCCGCGTCGTCGGCGTCCAGTAGCCCCGCACCGCGCGGAACCGGCTCGAAGTCACCCTCCGCCGGCGCGGGGGCCGACGTCTCCAGCGGCCCCTCCCACGACGGCAACCCGCCGTCGAGGACCCGCACGTCCGGGTGACCCGTCCAGCGCAGCAGCCACCATGCACGGGCCGCAGCCCAGCCCTGCCCGCCGTCGTACGCGATCACCGGCGTCCCGGCCGAGACGCCCGCCCGTCGCATCGCGGCACCGAAGACCCCGAGGTCGGGCAGCGGGTGGCGGCCGCGTTCCCCGGGCGTGGAGGCGAGCTCCGAGTCCAGGTCGACGTAGACGGCACCGGGGATGTGCCCGGCCGTGTATGCGGCCCGGCCGTCGAAGGGCGGCTCGCCGGCCGCCTTGGCCACACTGAGCTGCCAGCGGACATCGAGCAGTACGGGCGGGCGCGGCCCCGCCAGGGCGCTCGTGAGTTCGGAAGCGGAGATGATGGCGTTCATGTCCCCCATCCTTACGCACGGGGTGGCCGCATCGTCCATGTCCGGCTACTCTGCTCCGCCGGACAGGCCCGATCACGAGGCGTACGGGTTCGGGCACATGCTGTACAGCTGATCGACATCCGTCGGCAATCGCACAGAAACGGACGACAAACCGCACACCGGGCATCCTCTTGGCATGCGGCGCGCCCGGAGCGCGGGGTCGCATCTGTGGTGCGAGCATCTGCACGGAGATCCGGAGTGCGGAAGCGACACGGCGACCGCGAGGGGTCGAGGAGAGAGTGACGATGACGGAGGCACGGGGGTCGGCCGGCCCGAGCGATGAGACGCACGCCCGGCACGCGCCCGGCACGCCCTGCTGGGTGAGCCTGATGGTGCACGGTCTGGCCGCGACCCAGGAGTTCTACGGTGCGCTGTTCGGCTGGGAGTTCCAGCCGGGCCCCCAGCAGCTGGGCCCGTACGCGCGGGCCCTGCTCGACGGCTACGAGGTGGCGGGCATCGGCCAGCTGCCGCCGGACCGCCATCTGCCGATCGCCTGGACGCCCTACCTCGCCTCGGACGACGTGGACCTGACCGCCGAGACGGTACGGCTGTGCGGCGGCACGATCGGGGTGGGGCCCCTGGACGCCGCCGAGGCCGGCCGTCTCGCGATCGGCTCGGACCCCGCCGGTGCCGTCTTCGGCATCTGGCAGGCGGCCGAGCACCTCGGCACCGCTCTCACGGGCGTGCCCGGCACCCCGGCCTGGAACGAGCTGCTGACCTTCGAGTCGGCGAGCGTGGCCAAGTTCTACGAGACCGTCTTCGGCTACGAGGAGGAGCCGGTCGTCTCCGCCGACTTCGACTACGTGAGCCTGCACATCGAGGGCCACCCGGTCGCCGGCATCCACGGCGTGGGCACCGCCCTGCCGCGCGACCGGGGACCGCACTGGATCACCTACTTCGAAGTCGCCGACACGGACGAAGCCGTCGTCCGCCTCGTGGACCTGGGCGGCCATGTCCTCAAGTCCCCCAGGGACAGCGCCCACGGGCGCGTGGCCACGGTCGCCGACCCGGAGGGCGCCCGCTTCTCGCTGATCGAGAGCCCGCGGTGAGAGCCTGGCAGTCCTTCTAGGCCTGCGACACGGGCAGTACGTCCGGTGACAGAGCCGCGGAGCCGGACGTCGTCGCCGTCATACGGCGGCGGTGGTGGCGGCGGCACAGGACTTCGTAGCCGACGGCTTCGGACTGGTTGACATCGCCGACGACGACCTGCGCGCCCTCGACGACCATGGCGCCGCCTACCGTCCGGGCGTTGTGCGTGGCCCGGGCGCCGCACCAGCACAGGGCCTCCACCTGAAGGACCTCGACGCGGTCGGCCAGTTCGACCAGGCGCTGGGAGCCGGGGAACAGCTTGGTGCGGAAGTCGGTCGTGATGCCGAAGGCGTAGACGTCCAGGCCCAGGTCGTCGACCACGCGCGCGAGTTGGTCTATCTGCTGTGGTGCCAGGAACTGCGCCTCGTCAGCGATGACGTAGTCCGCGCGGCCGCCCTGCGAGAGGTGGTCGACGACGTAGGCGTACAGGTCCTGTCCGTCCTCGACCTCCACCGCGTCCGTGACCAGGCCGAGGCGGGAGGACAGCTTGCCCTCGCCCGCGCGGTCGTCACGGGTGAAGATCATCCCTGCCAGGCCGCGCGCCGAGCGGTTGTGCTCGATCTGCAGAGCCAGCGTCGACTTCCCGCAGTCCATGGTTCCGGAGAAGAACACCAGCTCGGGCATGGGGAGTTGAACACCTTTCGGTGGAGTGGATCGGAGGGCGGGCGCGTCAGGAGCGTACTTCGAGCAGGGGGACCAGCTGTTCGGCAGGGGTCATCGAGCCGTGGTTGCCGACCATCGCCGACTCCTTGGGCTCCCGCTCCGAGGCGATGATCAGGACGTCGTCGCGGGCGGCCGCGACCACGTCGCCGATGCGGGCGTACACACGCTCGTCGATGTGCGGTCCGAACCAGCCCGCCGCGATCGCCTCGTCCCGCGAGGCCACCCAGAACTGCTCGCCGAGCACCTCGCGCCAGCAGGTGAGTACGTCGTTCTCCGCGCCCGGTACGGCGTACACGTGCCGCGCTCGGCCCTCGCCGCCCAGCAGCGCGACACCGGCGCGCAGCTCCCAGTCCTCGTCGAAGTCGATGCGGTGCTCTTCGTCGAAGAGGATGTCGACCATTCCGTGGTCGGCGGTGACGTACAGCGCGGTGCGCGGCGGGAGTTGCTCGGCGAGGCGCTGGACGAGGCGGTCGACGTGCATGAGCTGGCCGCGCCAGGTGTCCGACTCGACGCCGTAGCGGTGGCCGGCGCCGTCGAGTTCGGCGTAGTACGTGTAGACCAAGGAACGGTCTCCGGCGGCCAGTTGCCGGGCCGCGAGGTCCATGCGGTCCTCGCCGGACAGACGGCCGTGGAACGTTCCGCCGCTGAGTGCGACCTGGGTCAGCGGGGTGTTCTCGAAGGTCGGCGACGTCACCTGGGCCACGTGCACCCCGGCCCCGTCGGCCAGCTGGAAGACCGTGGGATACGGCTGCCAGGTGCGCGGCGGGGTCCACGGCCGCCAGCGCAGCTGGTTCATCAGCTCGCCGGTGTCCGGGTTGCGCACGGTGTAGCCGGGCAGACCGTGGGCGCCGGGCGGCAGGCCGGTGCCGACGGAGGCGAGGGAGGTCGCGGTGGTCGCCGGGTAGCCGGCGGTCAGGGGGCGGCCGGTGCCCCCTCGCGAGGTGCCGAGGAGCGAGGTCAGGAAGGGCGCCTCGTCCGGGTGCGCCTTCAGCTGCTCCCAGCCGAGTCCGTCGATCAGGAACACGCAGTTCCGGTCGGCGGGGGTCAGCTCGGTGATCGCGGCGGCCATGCCCGGCACGGCCATACCGGCGGCCAGGGTGGGCAGCAGGTCGGCAAGGGAGCCGCTGCCGTACTCGGGCAGTGGTGCGGAGTCGACGGCGAGGGGTTCCGGGTGGGTGTCCCAGGGGGCGGACTGCGACATCAGCGGGTGGTGTCCGCGGTGGCCTCGGAGAGGGACTGGGCGAAGGCGAGCGCCTGGCGCACCGTCTCCGGTCCGTCCCCGGCTTCGCTGACGCGCAGGCTGAGGTCGTCCGCCGTCGAGCTGCCCGTGTACCCGTGGTCGGCCTCGCAGTTGGGGTCGCCACAGGCGGCCGGCTCGAGGTCGATGCGGGAGACCGCGCCCCAGCCGATGGTGAGGACGACCTCGCGGGGCAGGGTGCCCGGCTGGTACTGCTCCGGGTTGGCCACCACGCGGCTGACCACGACCGAGGAGATCCGGCCGAGTTTCACGGACTCCGTCGAGGTCGTGGCGTACGGCGTCGGGGAGGTGGTGTCCGCGGCCTGCTCGTCGGTGTGGCTGACGATGAAGCGGTTGCCGGTGAGGACGAGCACCGTGACGTGCCGCCGCACCTCGTTCGCGTCGAACGTGGTCTCCTGGTGGACCAGGAACGACCGGATGGGCTCGCCGCCCACGGCGGCCTCCACCGCCTCGGCCACGAGGGCCGGGTAGTAGCCGCTGCGCTCGATCGCCGCGCGCAGCCCCTGGGTCGTCGTACTGGTCTTGGCCATGACGTCCATCCTACGGGGGTGCACTGACTGCGAGGCACCGGTCAGCGCTGTCTCCGGAGGACGTCTCAGTAGACGGGAAGGGTGCGCGGCCCGAGGTCGTCCCGGGCCGGTGGCGGCGCGAGGCGGACGGAGGCGCCGAGGACGGTCAGACCACGGGGTGCGACGACGACCGGCTCCAAGGTCACCGCGACGACCTCGGGGTGGTCGTCGACCAGTCTGGACACCCTGAGCAGCAGCTCTTCCAGCGCAGGGGTGTCGACCGGGGTCGAGCCACGCCAGCCGAACAGGAGCGGTGCCGTCCGGATCGACCGGACCAGCGAGGCCGCCTCCCGGTCGGTGACCGGGACCAGCCGGTGCGCCATGTCGCCGAGCAGCTGGGAGGCGGCTCCGGCGAGCCCGAACGACAGGACGGCCCCGGCCGCCGGGTCGATGACGGCCCGTACCACCGTGTCCACGCCGCGTGGTGCCATCCCCTGCACCACCGGCCGCAGCTCCTCCGGCTTCCCGAACAGCTCGGTCAACTCGGCGTAGGCGCGACGCAGTTGTTCCTCGTCGGCGAGATCCAGTCGTACGCCGCCCAGGTCGGCGCGGTGGCGCAGGTGCGGGGCGGTGGCCTTGAGTGCTACGGGGTAGCCGAGGGTCTCGGCGGCGCGGGCGGCGTCGTCCGGGGTGAACGCCGGCACCGCCCTGCGCACCGGGATGCCGTACTGCCCGAGCAACTCGCAGGTCTCCTCGGTGCCGAGCGTGAGCCCCTGCCCGCGCGCGAGCATGCCGTCGATGAGCCGGGCGGCTCCCTTCTCGTCGATGTCCTCGAACTCGGGCACCTTGCCTGGGTCGGCGCTGTCGCGGCGCCATTGCGCGTACTTCACGGATTCACCGAGGGCACGGACGGCGCGCTCGGCAGCGGGGTAGGCGGGGATGAGGCGGGAGCAGGTGGCGGGGGCTGCGGGTTCCTGTGCCCGTACCGGAGGGGGAAGTTGCTGTGAGGGGCGGAGCCGGCGGGTGGCGGTCGCTGCGGTGTCCGGCTGCGGTGCGGTGCTCGTCGCGGCCGACAGGGCCTCCGCAAGGCCCCCGAGCTCCACGTGCACCACCAGCACGGGCTTGCCCGGAACGGACTCGGCGGCCGATCGCAGCGCCTCCGCGAGCTCGGCGTCCCCCGGCGACTCCTCCCCGATCGCCGGGATCGCGGTCACCACCACCGCATCGCACGCGTCGTCCCCGAGGGCTCGCAGCAGCGCCGCGTGGAAGTCCTCCGCCGAGGCCCCGGTGGTCAGGTCCAGTGGCCTGAGCGGCCTGAGCCCCTCGGAGAGGCACGCGTCGTACGTCAGCAGGCCGAGGGACTCGGAGTTCCCGAGGATCGCCACGCGCGGCCCCGCCGGCAGCGGCTGGCGCGCGAGCAGCAGGCCCGCGTCGACCAGCTCCGTGATCGTGTCCACGCGGATCACGCCGGCCTGCCTGAGCAGCGCGGACACCGTCGCGTGCGGCAGCCGCGTGGCCCGTACGGCATGCCCCTGGGGGGCGGAACCGGCGCCCTGGACCACGACCAGCGGCTTCGCGGCTGCGGTGCGCCGCACGAGACGGGTGAACTTGCGCGGGTTGCCGATGGACTCCAGGTACATGAGGACGACATCGGTGTCCGGGTCGTCGTACCAGTACTGGATGACGTCGTTGCCGGACACGTCCGCGCGGTTGCCGGACGACACGAAGGTGGACACGCCCGTGACTCCTGTGACGCCGCCGCCGCGGCGCTGCAGCCGGGACAGCAGCGCGATGCCGATGGCGCCGGACTGGGCGAACAGACCGATCCGGCCGGGGCGGGGCATCTCGGGGGCGAGTGAGGCGTTCAGCCGTACCTCGGGGGACGTGTTGATGATCCCGAAGGCGTTCGGCCCGATGATCCGCATGCCGTACGTGCGCGCGTGCCGCACGAGTTCGCGCTGGCGCTCACGCCCCTCGGGCCCGCTCTCGGCGTACCCGGCGGAGACGACGACGAGTCCCTGCACGCCGTGCTCGCCGCACTCGGTGACGGCCTCGGGGACGTGCTCGGCGGGCACGGCGACGACCGCGAGGTCGACGGGGCCGTCGATGTCCCGGACGGAGCGGTGGGCGGGGACGCCGTCGAGCTCTTTGACGTCTTCGGGGAGCGCCTTGTTCACGGCGTACAGCGCCCCGGTGAAACCGGCGTCACGGATGTTGTCGAGGATGCTGCGGCCGACGCCCCCGGGGGTGCGGCCGGCGCCGACGACGGCGACGGAGCCGGGCACGAGCAGCCGTCGCACGGACCGCCCCTCGGCGCGCTGCTCACGCGCGCGCTGGACGGCGAGGGAGCGGTCGGTGGGTTCGAGGTCGAACTCCAGGCGTACGACGCCGTCCTCGAAGCTGCGCTTCTGGGTGTACCCGGCGTCCGTGAACACCTTGATCATCTTGTTGTTGGCGGGCAGCACCTCGGCGGCGAAGCGGCGGATGCCGCGCTCCCGGGCGACCGCGCCGATGTGTTCGAGGAGGGCGGAGGCGACGCCGCGCCCCTGGTGGGCGTCCTGGACAAGGAAGGCGACCTCGGCCTCGTCGGCCGGAGCTGACGCGGGCATGCCATCGGCACCGATGCGGTCATAGCGTACGGTGGCGATGAACTCGCCGCCGACTGTGGCCGCGAGTCCCACCCGGTCCACAAAGTCGTGGTGCGTGAAGCGGTGGACGTCCTTGGCGGACAGACGAGGGTAGGGCGCGAAGAAGCGGTAGTACTTCGACTCGTCCGAAACCTGCTCGTAGAAGCTGACCAGGCGCTCGGCGTCATCAACGGTGATGGGGCGGATGCGCGCGGTGCCGCCGTCGCGCAGCACCACGTCGGCCTCCCAGTGGGCGGGGTACTCGTGCCGGTCCGGCGAGGTCTGCATGGGCCCCAGAGTACGGCTCGCGTCCGACAACGGCGCGAGGCAGTCTGTGGAGAACACGGCAGTCCGTCGAGAAGAGAACAAGGACGTAGGTCGGGCCGAGGCCGCGGTCCGACTGCCCACCCCGGACGGGACACAGGACCGCTCCGGAGACGCTTCGCGTTGTGGGAAACTGGTCTAGACAACCCTGAGACTCTGAAGGGCAGCATCACATGGCTGAGCGCCGCGTCAACGTCGGCTGGGCCGAGGGCCTCCACGCCCGCCCCGCTTCCATCTTCGTCCGGGCCGCCACGGCCGCAGGTATCCCGGTGACGATCGCCAAGGCCGACGGCACCCCCGTCAACGCGGCCTCCATGCTGGCCGTTCTCGGCCTGGGCGCCCAGGGCGGCGAGGAGATCGTCCTCGCCTCCGAGGCCGAGGGTGCGGACGTCGCCCTCGACCGTCTGGCGAAGCTGGTCTCCGAGGGGCTCGAGGAGCTTCCCGAGACCGTCTGATCACGGCACCACAGAAGGGCTCGTCCGAATTGCCGGGCGAGCCCTTCGCATTTCCCGCGCAAGGGCGGTGGAATTTCCGATCGCGGGCAGCGGAAATAATGCCCCGCGAAATTGTTCTCTCTTTGTATACGGCGCCCGTGTTAATGCCGCAGGCCCGACATGTTTACGGCATGTTGCGAGTTCCTCACACCGTTGGCCCGCTCCGGGCCGCCGAACCGCAGCCGGTGCACCGCGCTCGAGCGCTCGGTGTGCAGCGTCGTGACCGCTCGCGCGCGCTCGCTGTCGCCGCGGGCCACGGCGTCGACGATCGCGCCGTGCTCGGCCCAGGACTCCACGGGGTTGGCGGGTGCCTCCACGGCGTACATCCATGCGATCTTGTGGCGCAGCTGGGTCAGCATCGAGGTCAGCGCGGGGCTGCCGGCGGCCTGGGCGAGCGTCTCGTGGAACCAGCCCCCCAGGGAGCGCAGATCCTCGCTGTTGCCCCTCCTGGCCCGCTCCTGGCCCAGCCTGACCAGGCCGCGCAGGACCTTGAGATGGGCATCGGTGCGCCGCTGGGCGGCCCGGGAGGCGCCGAGCGGTTCCAGGAGCATGCGCATCTCCAGCAGGTCGGCGGCCTCCTGCTCGGTCGGTTCCGCGACGCACGCGCCCGCGTGCCGCCGGGTCACCACGAAGCCCTCGGCCTCCAGGGTGCGCAGCGCCTCGCGCACGGGGACGCGCGAGACGCCGTAGCGGCGCGCGAGGAGTTCCTCGGTGAGCCGGCTGCCGCGCTCGTAGACACCGGCGACGATGTCGTCCCGGATCGCCGTGCACACCGAGTGCGCCGGAATACGCATGACCGACCTCCGACTTAATCCCCGTGAAACGTCGATGATTGACGTCTATCGGTGACTCTATTGCACGGAGCCGGAATTTCCGACGGCGGGCCGGAATCCATGGATATTTTTTGGACAGCGGGGCGACAGAAACACCGAAAGCCCCGGCTCGGGAGCCGGGGCCTGAAGGTGATCCTGCGATCCGTCGTCAGACGTTCACGCCGTGCGAACGCAGGTAGGCGACGGGGTCGATGTCCGAGCCGTACTCGGAGGTCGTACGGGCCTCGAAGTGCAGGTGCGGTCCGGTGGTGTTGCCCGTCGAGCCGGACAGGCCTATCTGCTGGCCCGGGGTGACCGTCTGGCCCACCGAGACACCGATGGACGACAGGTGGCCGTACATGGTGTACATGCCGTCGGCCATCTTGATCACTATCTGGTTGCCGTACGCCCCGCCCCAGCCCGCCTCGACGACGGTGCCGGCGCCGACCGCGTGGACGGCCGTGCCACTCGCGGCGTGGAAGTCGATGCCGGTGTGGCTGCCGGAGGACCACAGGGAACTGCTGGCCTTGTAGCCGGTGGAGACGTACGAGTTGGAGATCGGCGCCACGAACATGTTGAGGCGCTTGCGCTCGGCCTCGCGGGCGGCGCGCTCCTTGGCCTCGCGCTCCTGCTTGGCCTTCGCGGCGGCCTTCTCGCGTGCCGCCTCCTGGGCCGCCTTCTTGAGCGCGGCCTCCTCGGCGGCCTGCTTCTGGGCGTCGGCCTGCGCGTCGATCTTGTCGGCGATCGTGTCGCCGATGCTGATGACGGGGGTGAGGCCGGTCTGCTCGACGGAGGTGTCGGCGGCGAGCGCGGGGGCTGCCAGGGTGCCGATGACGCCGGTGGTGGCGAGGGCCGCGACCCCGGCGGCGCGGGTGGTGGTGCGGTGCATCCGCGTGGGACGACGGTGCTTCCCGGTGGCGCGCGTGAACGCCATGTAGTGGCTGGTCCTTTCCTTCCCTCTCGCCTACCGGGTTAGCTGACGGGTTCGGAGCAGGAAGGTCTCCTACGGACCCCCTCGCTGCATGCGCGGGCGTCCGATTCACCCCAGGGACTGCGATGGGTCCCCGGCTCCCCTGGCTCGCGCCGTACGGGGACTCGGCGATGGCTGTCCGGTGCCGCGGATGCGGCGCGGTGCCTGACGGACAGCCCGGACGACGCTAAGCGGGAGCACTTTCAATCCCCAAACGGATCAGGCCTTTTGTAGCGCATGCCACAGGGCAGACAGGCAACCTCTCCCTCAATTCGGACATTAAGGGGCCCTGGTGACGCATCAGTCACCAGGGCCCCTACGCGCGCGTGCCGCTGAGGGAGCCTCTACTCGGCCGCCACGACGGTGACTTCGCCGATCCCGAGCGCCTCGACGGGCTCCTTGATCTCGGCCGCGTCACCGACGAGAACCGTCACCAGACGGTCCACCGGGAAGGCGCTCACGGCCGCCGCGGTGGCCTCCACGGTGCCGGTCGCGGCGAGCTGCTGGTACAGCGTCGCCTGGTAGTCGTCGGGCAGGTGCTGCTCGACCTGGTCGGCCAGTGTGCTGGCCACGGCCGCAGCGGTCTCGTACTTCAGCGGTGCCACACCGACGAGGTTCTGTACGGCGACGTCGCGCTCGGCGTCGGTGAGGCCGCCCTCGGCGAGCGTGCGCAGCACCGTCCACAGGTCCTGCAGCGCCGGGCCGGTGTTCGGGGTGTCCACGGAGCCGCTGATGGCGAGCATCGCGGCACCGGAGCCGTCCGGGGCGGACCTGAGGACCTGGCCGAACGCACGCACACCGTAGGTGTAGCCCTTCTCCTCGCGCAGGACGCGGTCCAGGCGGGAGGTGAGGGTGCCGCCGAGGCAGTACGTGCCGAGCACCTGGGCCGGCCACACGCGGTCGTGCCGGTCGGCGCCGACGCGGCCGATGAGCAGCTGCGTCTGGACAGCGCCGGGACGGTCCACGATGATCACGCGCCCGGTGTCGTCGGCAGTCACCGGCGGCACGGGGCGGGGGTCGGCCTTGGAGCCGGTCCAGGCACCCAGCGTGTCGCCGAGCAGCGCGTCCAGGTCGATGCCGGTGAGGTCGCCGACGACGACGGCGGTGGCCGTGGCGGGCCGGACGTGACGGTCGTAGAAGGCGCGTACGGCCGCCGCGTCGATCTTCTCGACCGTCTCCTCGGTGCCCTGGCGCGGGCGCGACATGCGCGAGGTCGCCGGGAACAGCTCCTTGGAGAGTTCCTTGGCGGCACGGCGCGAGGGGTTGGCCAGCTCGTGCGGGATCTCGTCGAGGCGGTTGCGGACCAGCCGCTCGACCTCGCTGTCGGCGAACGCGGGCGCCCTGAGGGCGTCGGCGAGCAGGCCGAGCGCCTTGGCGAGACGGGAGGCAGGGACCTCGAGGCTCAGACGTACGCCCGGGTGGTCGGCGTGCGCGTCGAGGGTGGCGCCGCAGCGCTCCAGCTCGGCGGCGAAGTCCTCGGCGGAGTGCTTGTCGGTGCCCTCGGAGAAGGCCCGCGCCATGATCGTGGCGACGCCTTCGAAGCCGGCCGGCTCGGCCTCCAGGGGGGCGTCCAGGAGCACCTCGACGGCGACGACCTGCTGGCCGGGGCGGTGGCAGCGCAGGACGGTCAGGCCGTTGTCGAGCGCGCCGCGCTCGGGGGCCGGGAACGCCCACGGCTTGGCCTCGCCCGCCCGGGGCTGCGGGTGGAACTGCATCGTGGCGAGCTCGGTCACTTGGCCGCCTCCTCGTTCTGGTCGGTGGCTTCCACCGTGGCTTCGGACTCGGGGTCTTCGGGGAAGTCCTCGTCCTGGGTGTGCTCCGCGGACTCGGGCGAGAGCGGCTCGTAGACGAGCACCGCGCGGTTGTCGGGCCGCAGACGGGCCTTGGCGACCTCCTGGACCTCCTCGGCCGTCACCTCCAGGACGCGCTGGACGGCGGTGAGGGCGAGCTGCGGGTCACCGAACAGGACGGCGAACCGGCACAGTTCGTCGGCGCGGCCCGCGACCGTGCCGAGCCGGTCCAGCCACTCGCGCTCCAACTGGGCCTGGGCGCGCTCCATTTCCTCGGCCGTGGGGCCCTCCGCGGCGAACCGGGCGAGCTCCTCGTCGATGGCGGCCTCGATGACCGGCACCTCGACGTCACCGGAGGTCTTCACGTCCAGCCAGCCCAGGGAGGGCGCTCCGGCCAGCCGCAGCAGGCCGAATCCGGCCGCGACGGCCGTGCGGTCGCGCCGTACCAGCCGGTTGTAGAGGCGGGAGGACTCGCCGCCGCCGAGGACGGTCAGCGCCAGGTCGGCGGCGTCCGCCGCGCGCGTGCCGTCCTCGGGCAGCCGGTAGGCCGCCATCAGGGCGCGCGCCGGGACCTCCTCCTCGATGACCTCGCGCAGCTGCTCACCGATGATCTCGGGCAGCGAGCCGTCGCGGGGCTCCGGCTTCCCGTCGTGCGAGGCGATGGACCCGAAGTACTTCTCGATCCAGGCGAGCGTCTGCTCCGGGTCGATGTCGCCGACCACGGAGAGGACGGCGTTGCCCGGCGCGTAGTACGTGCGGAAGAACGCGCGCGCGTCCTCCAGGGTCGCCGCGTCCAGGTCGGCCATCGAGCCGATCGGCGTGTGGTGGTAGGGGTGGCCCTCCGGGTAGGCGAGGGCGGTCAGCCTCTCGAACGCGGTGCCGTACGGCACGTTGTCGTAGCGCTGCCTGCGCTCGTTCTTGACGACGTCGCGCTGGTTCTCCATGGACTCGTCGTCGAGGGCGGCGAGCAGGGAGCCCATACGGTCGGCCTCCAGCCAGAGGGCGAGCTCCAACTGGTGGGCGGGCATGGTCTCGAAGTAGTTGGTGCGCTCGAAGCTGGTGGTGCCGTTGAGCGAGCCGCCGGCGCCCTGCACCAGCTCGAAGTGCCCGTTGCCCTTGACCTGCCCGGAGCCCTGGAACATCAAGTGCTCGAAAAGGTGAGCCAGGCCGGTACGTCCCTTGACTTCGTGGCGCGAGCCGACGTCGTACCAGAGGCACACCGCTGCGACCGGGGTCAGGTGATCCTCCGAGAGCACCACGCGCAGGCCGTTGGCCAGGCGGTGCTCGGTCGCTGTCAGGCCCCCGGTGCCTGCCTGGTCTGTGGCCGTGTGACCCATGGGCATGTACGTCCCTTCGCCTCGCGGATGCGGTGGTTCGAACCGCGGTTTTCCTGCCGGTCCTGCCACTGTATGCAAGCGCGCAGATCGTCGGCGAAGTTCCCGGGCGACGTACGCCCACAGCGGATCGCGTAGCCTGCGGGCAGTCGCGGCGAGGTTGGCCCCGCGCACCGGCCCGGACCGCCGACACAGGGTCCTGGGCCGCGTTGTCAGTGCCGCGGTCCACAATGGTCCGCGACAGATACCGTTCACGCTTCAGCATGAGCGAGCCGAAGGGGACGTGAGCACCCGTAGGCGAGCAGCCAGAAAAGAGGAGCCGGCAGCGATGGCCCGCCGCAGCACGAAGACCCCGCCGCCCGACGACTCGTTCGAGGAGCGCATCCTCGACATCGACGTCGTCGACGAGATGCAGGGCTCCTTCCTCGAGTACGCGTACTCGGTCATCTACTCCCGAGCCCTGCCCGACGCCCGCGACGGCCTCAAGCCGGTCCACCGTCGCATCGTCTACCAGATGAACGAGATGGGGCTGCGCCCCGACCGCGGCTATGTGAAGTGCGCGCGCGTGGTCGGCGAGGTGATGGGCAAGCTGCACCCGCACGGCGACGCGTCGATCTACGACGCCCTGGTACGCATGGCCCAGCCGTTCTCCATGCGCGTGCCGCTCGTCGACGGCCACGGCAACTTCGGCTCACTGGGCAACGACGACCCGCCGGCCGCCATGCGGTACACGGAGTGCCGCCAGGCCCAGGCGACGAGCCTGATGACGGAGTCGATCGACGAGGACACGGTCGACTTCACGCCCAACTACGACGGCCAGGAGCAGGAGCCGGTCGCCCTGCCCGCAGCCTTCCCGAACCTGCTGGTGAACGGCTCGTCGGGCATCGCGGTCGGCATGGCGACGAACATGCCGCCGCACAACCTGTCCGAGGTCATCTCGGCCGCCCGGCACCTGATCCGCTACCCGGGCGCGGACCTCGACACCCTGATGAAGCACGTTCCCGGCCCCGATCTGCCCACCGGCGGCCGCATCGTCGGGCTCGCCGGCATCCGGGACGCGTACGAGACGGGCCGCGGCACCTTCAAGATCCGTGCGACGGTCGAGATCGAGACCGTCACCGCCCGCCGCAAGGGCCTGGTCGTCACCGAACTGCCCTTCACGGTCGGCCCGGAGAAGGTGATCGCCAAGATCAAGGACCTGGTCGGCTCCAAGAAGATCCAGGGCATCGCCGACGTCAAGGACCTCACCGACCGCGCGCACGGCCTGCGCCTGGTCATCGAGATCAAGAACGGCTTCGTGCCGGAGGCCGTCCTGGAGCAGCTCTACAAGCTGACGCCGATGGAGGAGTCCTTCGGCATCAACAACGTCGCACTGGTCGACGGCCAGCCGCTCACCCTGGGCCTCAAGGAGCTCCTGGAGGTCTACCTCGACCACCGCTTCGAGGTCGTGCGCCGCCGCAGCGAGTTCCGCCGCACCAAGCGCCGCGACCGGCTGCACCTGGTGGAGGGCCTGCTCACGGCGCTCGTCGACATCGACGAGGTCATCCGTCTCATCCGCTCCAGCGAGAACAGCGCGCAGGCCAAGGAGCGTCTGATGGAGCGCTTCTCCCTGTCGGAGATCCAGACCCAGTACATCCTGGACACCCCGCTGCGCCGTCTGACCAAGTACGACCGCATCGAGCTGGAGTCGGAGAAGGACAGGCTCAACGCGGAGATCGCGGAGCTGACCCGGATCCTGGAGTCGGACGCGGAGCTGCGCAAGCTGGTCTCCTCCGAACTGGCCGCGGTGGCCAAGAAGTTCGGCACCGAGCGGCGTACGGTCCTGCTGGAGGCCTCGGGCACCCAGACGGCCGCCGTACCGCTGCAGGTCGCGGACGACCCGTGCCGGGTCCTGCTCTCCTCCACCGGTCTGCTGGCCCGCACGTCGAACGGCGAGCCCTTCCCGGAGGACGCCGACGCCCGGCGCGCCAAGCACGACGTGATCGTGTCGGCGGTCCCGGCGACGGCACGTGGCGAGATCGGCGCGGTGACCTCCTCCGGCCGCCTCCTGCGGATCAACGTCGTCGACCTTCCGCAGCTGCCGGAGACGGCGTCGGCACCGAACCTCTCCGGCGGGGCGCCGCTGTCGGAGTTCCTGTCCCTGGAGGACGACGAGACGGTGGTCTGCCTGACCACGCTGGACGAGTCCTCCCCCGGTCTCGCTCTCGGCACCGAACAGGGCGTCGTCAAGCGTGTGGTCCCCGACTACCCGTCCAACAAGGGGGAGTTGGAGGTCATCACGCTCAAGGACGGCGACCGGATCGTCGGCGCGGTCGAGCTGCGCACCGGTGAGGAGGACCTGGTCTTCATCACGGACGACGCGCAGCTGCTGCGCTACCAGGCCGCGCAGGTCCGCCCCCAGGGCCGTCCGGCGGGCGGTATGGCGGGCATCAAGCTCACCGAGGGCGCGAAGGTCATCTCCTTCACGGCGGTGGACCCGGCGGCCGACGCGGTCGTGTTCACAGTCGCGGGCTCGCGCGGCACGCTCGACGACTCGGTCCAGACGACGGCGAAGCTGACCCCGTTCGACCAGTACCCGCGCAAGGGCCGCGCCACCGGCGGGGTGCGCTGCCAGCGGTTCCTGAAGGGCGAGGACTGTCTCTCCCTGGCCTGGGCGGGCACCGTCCCGGCCAAGGCGGCGCAGAAGAACGGCACCCCGGCCGACCTCCCGGAGCTCGACCCGCGCCGCGACGGCTCGGGCGTGTCCCTGGCCAGGACGGTGGCGGTGGTGGCGGGCCCCGTCTAGGCCGGCGGCTCCACGAGATCCTCTTCCGGATCCTGTACGTAGCGCAGGACGCCCCACATACCGTGCTCGTCGGCGGTGTGCGGGGCGTCGCTGCTGCACGCCTCGAGTTCCTTGCCGAGGGCGGGCGCGTCGATGCCGGAGCCGATGAGAACCAGCTGGGTGAGGCGGGCGTCGCCCGGCGTCCAGGCCTCCGGGTAGAACCGGAGGAAGCGCCCCACCGCGTGCACGGCGTAGCGGTTGTGGACGTCGTGGGCCCCGAAGTCGACGTACCCCTTGATCCGGTACAGCCCCTCGGGCCTGCTGTCGAGGAACTCCATCAACCGGCGTGGGTCCAGGGGCACTTCGGAGCTGAAGGACAGGCTGTCGTAGGCCGCGTGCAGATGATCGGCGTGACCGTCCTCGCCGTGTTCGTGCAGGTCGTCGAAGGACAGCTGCCCGATGCGCTCCTCGCTCGGCCTGCAGTCGAAGAGGAACTCGGGATCGATGCGGCCGTAGGTGGCCGGGACGACGGCTGCACGGTCGACGAGCGAGCGGACGAGCCCGAGGACGCGATCCGCCTCCGGCGCCCGGTCGAGCTTGTTGACGACGACGAGGTCGGCAAGGGCGAGATGCCGGTCGATCTCCGGATGCTTCACGCGCGTGTCGTCGAACTCGGCGGCGTCGACGACCTCGACGAGGCCGCCGTACACGATCCCCGGTTGCTCACTGGCGAGCACCATGCGCACGAGTTCCCGGGGTTCGGCGAGGCCACTGGCCTCGATCACGATGACGTCGATGCCGGCGGAGGGCCGGGCGAGCCGCTCGAGATAGAGGTCGAGCTCGCTGACGTCGACCGCACAGCACAGGCAGCCGTTGCCGAGCGAGACGGTGGAATCGCCGAGCGCTCCGGCCACGGCCATGGCATCGATCTCGATGGAGCCGAAGTCATTGACGACGGCACCTATACGGCTGCCACCGCTGCGGTGGAGGAGGTGATTGAGGAGGGTGGTCTTGCCGGAGCCCAGGAATCCGGCGAGGACGACGACCGGGATCTGCCGCAGGCTGTGGCTCGGCTGACTCAACGTGCGACCTCTCTGACACCGACGCGTGCACCGGATCGCGGTCCCGGCGCACATAGGAGAATTGAATGCCGGACCAGGATACGAGCCGGAATAATCACTGCGAAGTGAACGATTGTTAGCAGCACTTGCGGGGCAGACGTTGGGCAAGGCGCCGGAGTGTGCGACCCTCGCTTCCCTCCGTGCGCCTCCTCTCCGCCTCCCCGCCGATCAGAGCCGCTCGGCACCCTGGGAGACGGCAAGCGCCGCCCACCGCTCGCCGGTCCCCATCAGTCGACCCGCATTCCGACGACCGGCGGAACGGCCGCCTGACTCGGGGGTTGACATGGCCACACAGAACTTTGGGGCGCGGGTACTGAGGTCCGCCGCCGCCCTCGGCATCGGCGTAGCTACAGGCGTCCTCGCCACGCTGGCGACGCAGCGCCATGCGCTTGAGTCGTTGCGCATACGCCTGGAGCACCTGGAGCGGAGCGCACACACCCAGCAGGACACCAACCTCGCCACTCAGCAACGCCAGCACTGGGAGCTGCTGAGCAAGGCGATCGACGATCCCGACCTCGCCGAGGTGCTGGACCTCTACGAGGGGGGCGTGTCCCCCAAGCAGCGCCGCCAGTACCTCTTCGCAAACGCGCTCTACACCAACCTGCTCTTCTACTACCGCATCGGCAATCTGAGCAGGGACGAGTTCTTCAAGCACGTCCGGGGGACATTCCAGAACCCGATCGTCAGGGAGTACTGGCACGCCACCCGGCAGCAGCGGGCAAGCATCGCGGACACCGACGAGGCAGAACTCGGCATGCTGGTGGACGACCTGCTGCAGCAGCTCGAGGAGGCGGACACCGAGGAGTGGTGGGTGGTGGGCGAGCCACCGGGCGGGCCGGATGCGTCATGACATCGAGGGCCGGCCCGGAGCGGAGCTGCGCCGCTCGGATCGGCCCTCCCCGACCAGCCAGGACTAGGCGTCCGGAATGTCCACCTTTGCTTTGACCAAGGTCTCGCGAGTAATCACGACAATTCGCTCATAGTCGGCGCGAGCCGCATCGGGCGGTAGCGCAGATTCCAGCGAATCAGTCATATCCGTGCCGATTATGGCGAAATTCCCATCTGCCAATTCGAAGATATCGGGGCATGTTGCCCCATTTGTGCTACCTCGATGGCGTGGAGCAACGCCAAGGCGGCGGACGATCTGACTCACTGTTGAATTCCTTTTGGTCTCAGGCACACAAGGCACAAGCACCTGCGCACGCTAATGCCGTGCGCGGTGGCATCCTTGCAGTCCTGAGCACAAACCTGACCCCCGACCCCACCGCATGGCACGGACAGACCACCCGGGCAGACCACCGACGGTGCGCACCGCAGTCAACCTTTCCATCCACCACGAGGTGGGCCCATTTACGGCTTCGTTATTCACCGATTGGGGTGAGCCGCACCTGTGGACCGAATGAACGCCCCAAAGGGTGACGGAAGTTGACGAAGACTCCGTTCCCACCCCACAGGGGGGCAGGATGACCGTCAAGCCGCTGGCACCGACACCGGCGCCCCCGGCCCCACATACCGCGCCACCGGCCGGATGATCTTCGAGTCCTCCGCCTGTTCCAGGATGTTCGCGCTCCAGCCCACCACCCGCGCCGCCGCGAACGTCGGCGTGAACATCTCGCGGGGCAGACCGCACAGTTCCATGACCACGCCCGCGTAGAACTCGACGTTCGTGTGGAGTTCGCGGCCGGGCTTCAGTTCCGCAAGGATCGTCTCGACGTGACGCTCGACCTCCACGGCGAACTCCACGCGCGGCCCGCCGAAGCTCTGGGCCACCTCGCGGAGCATCCGGGAACGGGGGTCCTCGGTGCGGTAGACGGGATGACCGAAGCCCATGATGCGGTCGCCGGCGAGGACGCGTTCACGGATCCAGGGGTCGATACGGTCCGGGGTGCCGATCGCGTCCAGAGTGTCCAGCGCCCGGCTGGGCGCACCACCGTGCAACGGACCGGAGAGCGCCCCCACGGCTCCGACCAGGCACGCGGCAACATCCGCTCCCGTCGAAGCGATGACTCGCGCCGTGAAGGTTGATGCATTGAAGCCGTGATCAATAGTTGAGATCAAGTACTGCTCGACCGCCCGCGCCCGCTTCGGCTCCGGCACCGAACCCGTAAGCATGTAGAGGTAGTTGGCCGCATAGGAGAGGTCGTCCCGGGGCTCCACCGGTTCGAGACCGCGGCCCAGCCGGTGCAACGCCGTGAGCAGGGTCGGTACGGCCGCGGCGGCCGCGAGGGCGTCCTGACGGCGTTCGGACGCGTCGATGTCGTACACCGGCCGGAAGCCCTTCGCCGCGCCGAGCAACGACAGCGCGGTGCGCATGCCGGCCAGCGGACCCGAGCGCCCGCTCGCCGCCGCAATGGCGGGCAGGGCCGCCCGCACCTCGTCGGGCAGTCGCCGCAGGGCCGCCGTCCCGGAGACGAAGGCCGCACGCTGCGCCTCGTCCGGCAGTTCGCCGTGGATTAGGAGATGCCAGACGTCCTCGAAGCCACGGGTCTGCGCGAGTTCGACGGCCGAGTACTGGCGGTAGTGATAGAAGCCCTCGAGCCCCCGGACGTCCCCGATCTCGGTGTCGGTGACGACGACGCCGGCGAGCCCCCGTGGCACGTCGACGGTGGCGATGGCTGGCCTGTTGACGGACATGATTCCTCCCTGGACTTGATTCAACTGTCGATGCTTGACTAATTCGCTGTCAATATTGACTGAATCAATGCTTTGAATCCATGCGTCGTGATGCGGATACGGTGACCCCATGCGCGATCAAGACCCTCCCGCCGGTCACGCCGAACGCCGGCTGACCACCAAGGAAGCCGCCGAACTGCTCGGCGTGAAGCCCGAGACCGTGTACGCGTACGTGAGCCGCGGCCAGCTCAGCAGCCGACGCGTGCCCGGCGGCCGGGGCAGCACCTTCGACGTCAAGGAGGTGGAGGCACTCGCCCGGCGCAACAGGCGGGAGAGCAGCGGGAGTTCACCGTCGGGCGGCGAACTCTCCGTGCGGACCCGCATCACGCTCATCGAGACGGACCGGTACTTCTTCCGCGGCGTCGACGCCACAGAACTGGCCACGCGCCACTCCTACGAAGAGGTCGCCGAGTGGCTGTGGACCGGCCGGCTGCAGCCCGGCACCGCGTTCACCGCACCCGAGTCCTCCGTCGCCGTGGCCCGCCGCGCCGTCGACGCGCTGCCCGAACACACCAGCCCGACCGACCGGTTGCGGGTTGCGGCGATCGCCGCTTCGGTGGCGGACCCGCTGCGCTTCGACCTCTCCGAGGACGCCGTGCTGGGCACAGCGCGAACCCTCATCCCCACCCTGGTCGCGGCCCTGCCGCCGGCCCGGCGCGGTCACCGGGACGAGGGTCCGCTGGCGCACCGTCTGTGGACGCGGCTGAGCGGAGTCGACCCCGACGAGGCCTCGCTGCGCGCGCTGGACACCGCACTCGCCCTCCTCGTCGACCACGACCTCGCCGCCTCGACGCTTGCCGTGCGCGTCGCCGCCTCGGCCCGCGCCCACGCCTACGCGGCCGTCTCCGCCGGGCTCGGCGTGCTGGAAGGCCCCCTGCACGGAGCTGCCAGCGGCCTCGCCCACCGGCTGCTGCTCGACGTGCTCGACGAGGGCAACGCGGCGCCGGTCATCGCGGAAGAGCTGCGGGCGGGCCGCCGCATTCCGGGACTCGGCCACCGGCTCTACCCCGGCGAGGACCCACGGGCGCGGGTCCTGTTCGACCTTCTGGCGGAGATCCCCCGAGCCGCTCCGGCCCTCGCCGCGGCCCGCGACATCGTGGCCACCACCGCGCGCCACACCTCGCTTCATGCCAACGTCGACCTGGCCCTGGCCGTGCTCACGGCGTCCTCGGGCATGCCTTCCACTGCCGGCGAGACGATCTTCGCCGTGGCACGTACGGCGGGCTGGATCGCCCACGCACTCGAGGAGTACGGGGAACGCCCGCTGCGCATGCGGCCCAGTGGACACTACGTCGGCCCGAAGCCGCCCCAACCGCTGCCGTAGCAGGATCGGCCCCGGCCGCGAGGACACCGACGCGGCCGGAAGTCGCTGTGCGCCGAGTCAGGTTAGGCTCACCTCTGTGAGTACGTGCTCAACCGTCTCCCGGGTTCTCGACGAGCCCCTTTCGGGAACCGCGGCCACCGCGAGGACCTGGCTGCTGCTCGAGCAGCCGGGCCCCTGGGGCGCCAAGGCGCTCACTTCGAGCCACCTCGATCCGGCACTCGGCCGCGCCCTGGAGGCGGCCGCGAAGGGCACAGGCGTACGCATCGCACTGATCCGCCGCCCGGGACGCCACGCCGACTGCGGCACTCCCACCACGCGGCACGTGTACGCGGCCCACACCGCACCCGGCAACGCATGGCTGCACTCCGCCACGGTCCGCGATCCGCGGGCTCTGCTCGACCTCGACTTCGGCGCGCTCGGCAGGGGCGAGCACCACACCTTCGACTCGGCGCTCGGTGCCCGACCGGACGCCGGTGGTCCGCTCGCGCTCGTCTGCACCAACGGCAAGCGCGACCGCTGCTGTGCGCTGCTCGGCCGCCCGCTCGCGGCCGAGCTCGCCGCCTCCGAGGTGCAGGGGGTCTGGGAGGTCACTCATCTGGGTGGCCATCGCTTCTCGCCCACACTGCTCGTCCTTCCGTACGGCTACGCGTACGGCCGCGCCGAGGCCCGCGCCGTCATGGAGGTCCTGCACGGTGTCCAGGAAGGACGGATCGTCGTGGAAGGCTGCCGCGGGAGCTCCGCCTGGGAGCGGCCCGGTCAGGCGGCCGAGCTGGCCGTGCGCACCGCCGCGCGCGAGTACGCCGCGGATGCCCTGAGCGTCGTACGAACGGACGGAGCTGCGCCGCGCTGGCAGGTGACCGTCGTCCACGCGGACGGACGCCGGTGGCGCGTCGAGGTGGCCCAGGCCGCCTCCCTGCCGCCCCGCGCGGAGAGCTGCGGAACGTCGGTTCTCGGTTCACCTGCGCATATGAAGGTCTTGGCGGTGCACGAGCTGCGCACGACCGCGCTCGCGAGTTGACCCGCTGATCAATGCTTCGTCCCGCTCGGTTCAGCATTGATCAAGAGATGCATGCCACACCCCTACGGCAGTTCCGGCACGTCCACGTACCGTCGTGGGTATGAGCCCCACTCCCCCCGCACGCCGTCTGCGCCTCGGTCTGCCGAAGCGGGTGTTCTCGCAGGTGCTGCTGATGCAGGTGGCGATCGCCGCGGGAGTCGCGGTGCTCGCGACCGGGTTGTTCCTGGCACCGTTGAGCAAGCAGCTCGACCAGGAGGCGATGCGCCGGGCGCTGGCCATCGCCGAGACCACGGCGCAGAACCCGCAGATCGCCGAGGGGGTCCTGCACACCCCACCGACCAGCAACGGCCCGGTGCAGAAAGAGGCCGAGCGGATCCGGCGGGCCACACACGCCGAGTACATCGTGGTGCTGGACCGGCACTGGGTGCGCTGGTCACACCCCACTGAGTCGGAGATAGGCGACATTGTCTCCACGAACCCCGAGGACGCCCTGGCCGGCAAGGAGGTCATGGAGATCGACAGGGGCACCCTGGGCCGCTCGGCCCGCGGCAAGGTGCCGCTGCGGGACTCCACCGGCAAGATCATCGGGGCGGTCTCTGTCGGGATCAAGTACGACAGCGTGCGGGCCGACCTCATCGGCGCGATCCCTGGGCTGCTCGCCTACGCCGGCGGCGCACTGGCGGTCGGTGCGCTGGCCGCCTGGCTGATCTCGCGGCGGGTCCAGCGGCAGACCCGCGACCTTGCCTTCTCCGACATCTCGGCGCTGCTCGCGGAGCGCGAGGCGATGCTGCACGGCATCCGGGAGGGCGTCGTCGCCCTGGACCGGGCCGGCCGGATACGCCTCCTCAACGACGAGGCACACCGGCTGCTGAGCATCGAGGCAGACGCCGTCGGCCGGCCCCCGGACGAGGCACTCGGGGAAGGGCGTACTGCCGACATCCTGGCCGGCCGGGTGACGGGCACCGACCTGCTCACCGTGCGCGGTCAGCGCGTCCTGGTCGCCAACCGCATGCCGACCGACGACGGCGGCGCCGTGGCCACCCTGCGCGACCGCACCGAACTGGAGCAGCTCGGCCGGGAACTCGACTCGACGCGCGGCCTGATCGACGCCCTGCGCGCCCAGGACCACGAGCACGCCAACCGTATGCACACGCTCCTGGGGCTGCTCGAACTGGAGATGTACGACGACGCCGTCGAGTTCGTCGGCGAGGTGGTCGGCGACCACCGGGTCACGGCGGAACAGGTCACCGAGAAGATCCAGGACCCGCTGATCGCCGCTCTGCTGGTCGGCAAGGCGACGGTCGCAGCCGAGCGCGGTGCCGCCCTGTGGGTGTCGGACCGGACGCGGCTTCCGGACCGGTTGATCGACCCCAGGGGGCTGGTCACGATCGTCGGGAACCTGGTGGACAACGCGCTCGACGCGGTCGCGGGCACCCTCCACGCGCGTGTGGAGGTCGAGTTGCGAGCCGAAGGGCGTACCGCCGTCCTCAGGGTGCGCGACACCGGTCCCGGAATCCCGGCAGAACAACACGAGTTGATCTTCACTGACGGGTGGTCCACGAAGGAGCCGCCCGCACACCGCAAGCGCGGCATCGGCCTGTCCATGGTGCGCAGGCTCGCGGAGCGGCAGGGCGGCAGCGCGACGGTCGGTGAAGCGGACGGTGGCGGGGCGGAGTTCACCGTCGTCCTGCCGGAAGCACTGACCGAGCCGGCACCGGCGCCCGCCCTGACCGCCACCGCGGACACGACCGTGAAGGAGGAGTCGCGATGATCGAGGTCCTGGTCGTGGACGACGACATGAGGGTCGCGCGCGTCAACGCCGCCTACGTCGAGAAGGTGCCGGGCTTCCACGTCGCCGGCGAGGCGCACAGCGCCGCCGAGGCCCTCCGTCAGCTGGAGACGCTGCCCCGTCTGGACCTGGTCCTCATGGATCACTACCTGCCTGACGAGACGGGTCTTGCGGTCGTCCAGGAGATGCGGCGGCGCGGCCACCAGACCGACGTGATCATGGTGACGGCGGCCCGTGACGTGTCGACCGTGCAGGCCGCGATGCGGCACGGCGCGCTGCAGTACCTGGTCAAGCCGTTCGCCTTCGCGGGCCTGCGCGCCAAGCTCGAGGCGTATGCGGAGCTGCGCCGCACGCTCGACGGCGGCGGTGAGGCGGAGCAGGCGGAGGTGGACCGCATCTTCGGCGCCCTGTCGGCCTCTTCGGAGCCGGGGCTGCCCAAGGGCCACTCCCCCACCACCGCGGAGCTCGTACGTCAGTCCCTGATGAGCGCCGAAGGCCCGCTGTCGGCCCAGGAGATCGCCGACCGGACCGGCGTGAGCCGCCAGACCGCCCAGCGCTACCTGAAGCTCCTGGAGCGCACGGGACGGGCCCGGCTCACCCTGAAATACGGCGACGCGGGCCGCCCTGAACACCGTTACGTGTGGGCGACCCGCGCCTGAGGGCCCGGCCGGTGGGGCGGGGGAAGGGGCCGTGCCCCTTCCCTGCATACGGATTCAGCCCGCGGCCTTCTCCACGAACTCGGTGGTGAACGTCTTGCTCAGATCGATCTTGGCGTTCTTGATGTTGGGGTTGAACGCCTTGAGGACCTTCTCGACGGTCTCGGGGCCGGCCTTGGGCATGACGCCGTCCTTGGTGAACATCGGCAGGGTGCTCTCGATGGCTGCCGCGTAAAGGATCTTGTTGCCCTGCGAGTAGTCGGCGGGCATCTTGTCGGCGATCTGCGTCGAGCTGTGGGTGGACATCCACTTGAGCGTCTTGACGAATGCATTGGCCAACTTCTGGACGGTGTCCTTGTGACTGTTGACCCAGTCCGTCTGCATGTACAGGCTTGACGACGGGTACGGGCCGCCGAGCGCCTCCTGAGAGCCCTCAGGGGTGCGCATGTCGAGCAGAACCTTGCCCGCCTTCTTGTCCAGGACGGTGGCGACGGTCGGGTCTGTCGTCATGCCGCCGTCGATGGCACCCTTCTGGAGCGCCGCGATGAAGGTCGGTCCCGCTCCGACCGCGACCGGCGTGAAGTCGCTGACGTTCACCCCGTTCTTGACGGCAAGGTACTTGGTGAGGAAGTCGGTCGACGAGCCCAGACTGGTGATGCCGAGCTTCTTGCCCTTGAAGTCCTTGGGTGACTTGATGTCGCCCGCCGCCTTGCTGGAGACGATCTCCACCTCGCCGGGCGCGTGCGAGAACTGCACCACGGACTCCACGGCCTTGTCCTTGGTCTGCAGGTCGAGGGTGTGGTCGTAGAAGCCGACAGCCCCTTGGACCTGCCCGGAGACGAGCGCGGTCTCGGCCTGGACACCGGCGGGCTCGCTCAGCAGCTCCACGTCGAGGCCCTCGGCGTCGAAGTAGCCGAGCCGCTGGGAGAGCATGGCGGGCAGGTAGATGACCTTGTCGAGGCCGCCGACCATGATCTTGACCTTCGTCCCCTTGCCGTCGCCCTTGCTGGTGGAGGTGGTGCTGGCCGCGTCGTTGGCACAGGCGGTGAGGGAGGAGAGGGCGAGCAGGCCGGCGGCGGCCAGGGTGGTGTATCTGGCGGACTTGCGCATGAGGGTTCACGTCCTTGTGAGAGTGGCGGTGCAGTGAGGGAAAACGGACCCAAGAGGGCGGCCGGTGCTAGGAGTTCGTCGGCTTCCAGCGGAAGACGCGGTGCTCGACGAAGGTGAGCAGTCCTTCGGCCGCCAGCGCGACGACGGCGAGGATGACCATGGCGGCGTACACACCGGCCGGGTTGAAGGTGTTCTGGGACTGCGAGACGAGCAGGCCGATGCCCTTGGTGGCACCGATGTATTCGCCGACGATGGCGCCGATGAGCGCGAAACCGAAGCTGACGTGGAGGCTGGTGAAGATCCACGAAGTGGCCGACGGGATGACGACCTGAAGGGTCACCCGACGGTCGCTGGCGCCCAGGATGCGGGCGTTGGCGACCAGGTTTCGGTCCACCTCGCGGGCGCCCTGGAAGGCGTTGAAGAAGACCGGGAAGAAGACGAGGACGACCGCAGAGGCAACTTTGGAGGCCGGTCCGAGGCCGAACCAGATCAGGAAGATCGGAGCGAGGATGATCCTCGGCATCGAGTTGAGCACCTTGATGTATGGACCAAGGACATCGGCGAGGAAGGTGATCCGTCCCAGGGCGATGCCGAGGACCACACCGGCTGCCACGCCGAGCACCCATCCGAGCAGTGCCTCGTAGAGCGTGTACCAGATCTGCTCCCCCAGCGACCCCTGCGCCGTTCCGTGCATCACCCAGGTCCAGATCTGGTCCCAGATCTTCGAGGGCATCGAGAAGTTGAACGGATCGATGACCTTCGCGCGGGAGAGCGCCTCCCACAGGCCGAGGACGGCGACCAGGAGCAGTACGCGGGTGACCGTGACGACGATCTTGCGTCTACGGGCGGCACGCGCGCGTGAGTGCGTACGGCTCATCTTGCCGCCGGGCTCGCTCACGGTCGGTGCGACCTGTGCTTCGGGCATGACGTCAGGCGACATTGGCGGCACCCCTCTCACGGGTGATCCGGACCTCTTCGCCGAGGGACTCCCAGATCTCGCGGTAGATCTCGATGAACCGCGGCTCCAGACGCACCGACTCGACCTTGCGCGGCCGCGGCAGGTCGATGTCGAAGACCTGCTTCACAGTGGCCGGGCCGGCCGTCATGACGACGACCTTGTCGGCCAGCGCGATGGACTCCTCCAGGTCGTGTGTGACGAAAACCACGGAGGCACCCGTGCCGGACCACAGCTCAAGCAGCTCGTCCGACATCAGCGCCCTGGTCTGCACGTCGAGCGCCGAGAAGGGCTCGTCCATCAGCAGGATCTCGGGGTCGTTGACGAAGGTCGCGGCGAGCGCGACGCGCTTGCGCTGGCCGCCGGAAAGCTGGTGCGGGTAGCGGTCCTCGAAGGCGGCGAGCCCGACCCGGGCCAGCCACTCGCGCGCCTTCTCCTTCGCCTCCGACTTGGACACACCCCGAAAACGCGGGCCGGCCATGACGTTCGACAGCACGGTGCGCCAGGGGAAGGTGGCGTCCTGCTGGAAGACGAAACCGACCTTGTCGCCGACGCCGCGAACCGGCTCCCCGGCGACCAGGACCTCGCCCTCGGTGGGCTCCTCCAACCCGCTGACCAGGGTCAACGTGGTCGACTTTCCGCAGCCCGTGGGGCCGACGACCGCCACGAACTCGCCGCGCCCGACCGTGAGGTCCAGCTCCCTCACGGCGGTGTGCAGACCCCCCGACGGGGTCCTGAAGATCTTGCTCGCGCCCCGTAGCTGGATGGCGGGGCTGGTGTCTGCGCTCATGGCCGGGGACGGTAGATGTGGCCCGGGCCACAGCAGCAGCCTTGTGAGCGCATGCCGTTCTTTTGCTTGCAACAGCCTGTTGTGCTCGTTTTGCGCGCGCTACAACAGCGGAGCCGAAACACAGGCGAAACGCTCGCCAGGCCTTGACAGAAAGAGGCCCGATGATTGACGTCCTGGTCGTGGACGACGACTTCCGCGTTGCCGAGATCAACGCCAAGTACGTGGGAAAGGTTCCCGGCTTCCGGGTCGCCGCCCGCGCGCACAGCGCTGCCCAGGCGCTGGCCAGCGTGCAGCGCGGGGCCATCGACCTGGTCCTGCTCGACCACTACCTGCCCGACCAGACGGGTCTCGAACTCGTCCACCGTATGCGGGAACAGGGCCTCGGCACGGACGTCATCATGATCACCGCGGCGAGCGACGTGGCGACCGTGCAGGCCGCGATGCGCCTCGGCGCGCTGCACTATCTGGTCAAGCCGTTCACCTTCGCCGCCCTGCGCACCCGACTCGACTCGTACGCCGCGCTGCGCCGCACCGTCGACCGGGTCGGCGGCCGCGGCATCGCGGGCCAGGAGCAGGTGGACCGGATCTTCGGTGCCCTGCGCACGACGCCGGCGCCCTCGTCACCAGGCCTGCCCAGCGGCCACTCGGAACCGACGACCGATCTGATCTGCCGGGTACTCCACCACGCCGAACACCCGCTCTCGGCCCACGAGGTGGCCGCGGAGACCGGCCTCAGCCGCTCCACCGCCCAGCGTTACCTCCGCCACCTCGAACAGGCCGGCCGCCTCCGCCTCTCCCTCAAGTACGGCGACACGGGACGCCCTGAACACCTGTACGCATGGGTGGCGCCGTAGCCCGAAGTCTGCGCTGTGTCCCGTACGGCTGTGCGACAGGTGCACGACGACGATGAGGCCTGCGCCCTACGACGGTGAGGGCGGCGCTTCCTAC
Organism: Streptomyces sp. NRRL S-646; assembly: GCF_000720765.1. Lineage (GTDB taxonomy): Bacteria > Actinomycetota > Actinomycetes > Streptomycetales > Streptomycetaceae > Streptomyces. The sequence goes on along the minus strand of NZ_JODC01000010.1, from coordinate 30,140 downwards.
GCGGCCCCCGCCCCCGTCAGCGCCCGCACCTCGGTCTCCGCGTGCTTGGCCTCGTCGGGGACTTCGTCGGAGGTGACCGTCCCGAGCCAGCCCGCGAGGAAGCCCATCGGGATCGACACGAGGCCGGGATTCTGGAGCGGGAAGTACTGGAAGTCGACGGCCGGGAACAGCGATTCGGGACTGCCCGACACCACCGGTGACAGCACGACGAGGGCGAGTGCGGGGACCAGCCCGCCGTATACGGCCCACACGGCACCGCGGGTGGTGAAGCCGCGCCAGAACAGCGAGTAGAGCAGCACGGGGAGGTTCGCGGACGCGGCAACTGCGAAGGCGAGGCCCACCAGAAAGGCGACATTGAGGTCACGGGCCAGCAGGCCGAGGGCGATCGCGACCACGCCGATACCGACCGAGGCGACGCGCGCCACAGCCACTTCGCTGCGCGGCTCGGCACGGCTGCGCCGCAGTGACGCATACAGGTCGTGGGCCACGGACGCCGAGGAGGCGAGCGTGATTCCGGCGACCACCGCGAGGATGGTGGCGAAGGCGACGGCGGCGACGACCGCGAAGAGAACCGTTCCTGCGGTGGAGTTCGCACCGCCGCCCAGGGCGAGCGCCAGGAGCGGGACGGCCGTGTTCCCGGCCGCGTTCGACCCGCGTACGGCATCCGGCCCCACGATCGCGGCCGCCCCGAAGCCGAGGATGATCGTCATCAGGTAGAAGCCGCCGATCAGCCCGATCGACCAGAGTGCCGAGCACCGCGCCGCCCGGGCGGTGGGCACGGTGTAGAAGCGGGACAGGATGTGCGGCAGCCCTGCCGTGCCCAGTACGAGGGCGAGCCCCAGGCTGATGAAATCGAAGCGGGCGGTCCAGTCCCCGCCGTACTTCAGCCCCGGGGCCAGGAACGCATCGCCGTGACCACTGCGCGCGGCCGCCGTCAGCAGCAGCTGGTCGAAGTCGCCGTGGAACCGCAGCAGGACGAGCACAGTCAACGCGACCGTACCCGCAAGCAGCAGCACCGCCTTGACGATCTGGATCCAGGTGGTGGCCCGCATCCCTCCCAGCGACACATAGATCACCATGAGAGCGCCGACACCGATGACCGTCCAGGCCCGCGCCGCCGCGCTCGTACCCCCGAGGAGCAGCGCGACCAGACTGCCCGCCCCCACCATCTGCGCCACCAGATACAGAACGGACACGGTGACCGAGGAAGTTCCCGCCGCGATCCGCACGGGCCGTTCGTTCATGCGCGCCGCGACCACGTCGGCGAGCGTGAACCGCCCGCAGTTGCGTACCAGTTCGGCGACCAGGAAGAGCACCAGCAGCCAGGCGACGAGGAAGCCGACCACGTACAGCAGCCCGTCGTATCCGAACAGCGCGATGAGCCCCGTGACGCCCAGGAAGGAAGCGGCCGACATGTAGTCGCCCGCGATGGCAAATCCATTCTCCATGGGCGAGAAGAGACGTCCGCCCGCGTAGAACTCCTCCGCCGAGCCCTGCCGGTTACGGCTCACCCACGTCGTGATCGCCAGCGTGATGGCGACGAATACGCTGAACAGGAACAGCGCAAGCGTCTGATGGCCGCCCGTCACAGCGCACCACCCTGAACTCCGCGCGTCAATTCCTGTGTGTTCCACCGCAGTTCGAGCGCGGCCCGGTCCCGGCGCAGCCGTGCATGCCGGGCGTAGGCCCAGGCGAACAGAAAGGTGCTGAGGAACTGCCCGAGCCCGGCGAGCATCGCCACGTTCATGGCGCCGGCCACGGGATGCGCCATCAGCCCGGGCTCGGTGGTGGCGGTCACGAGGTACGCCAAGTACCAGACGAAAAAGGCAGCGACTCCCGGCACGACAAACCTGAGGTATCTGCTGCGCACCTCCTGGAACGCCGCGCTGCGCTGCACCTCGAGATACACGTCGGCCGCAGCGGCCGCCTCGTCCTCGCTCGCCCGGCACCCAGGCCCGGCCCCGGGCACGGGCACGGGCACGGGACCACCGACGCCGTCAGACTCGCCCCACCCGGAGGCAAGTGCGTCGTACCACGGGTCGTCGTACCTCGCACCTCCCGAAGCCTTCGCAGAGGACGAGTCGTGATCGCGGTGCTCGGCCGAACCATCGGCGCCACCCCCGCTTCCGCGGGGACGACCGTTGCTTGACTGCATGCCCAAGGATGGACAGAACGGAAAGATCCCCGACTCTTCTTCTCCGCGCTCTTCACCCCATCAGGTGACTCATCCCGCCGGTGGCCGCGCGAGTCCCTTTGCATACGCGTAACGCACCGCCTGGGCACGGTCCTTGAGACCCGTCTTGGCGAAGAGGTTGTTGATGTGGGTCTTCACGGTCGCGGTGGAGACATGCAGCTTGCGGGCGATCTCCTGGTTGCTGAGGCCGTCGGCGATCAGCAGCAGCACCTCGGTCTCGCGCGCGGTGAGCCCGTCCGGCGCCTCGGTCACGGCCGGCGGCTGCGGCTCCGGGCCGGACAGCCGCTCCAGCAGCCGCCGTTGGATGCTCGGCGACAGACCGGCGTCCCCGGACAGCACGCTGTGCACGGCCCGTACGATCTCGTCCCCACCTGCGTCCTTGGTGAGATAACCCCGTGCCCCAGCCCGCAACGCCGGGAACAAGGACTCGTCATCCGCGTACGTCGTGAGCACCACGACCTGCGTCCCGGGGTACTCCGCGCGAATGCGCCGGGTCGCCTCCACACCGTCGCAGCGCGGCATGCGCAGGTCCATCAGCACCACGTCCGGGGCGAGTTCCGCGACGAGTTGCACCGCCTCGTCCCCGTCCCCCGCGGCACCGACGACCTCGATCCCGGGCAGCAGGCCCAGCAGCATCACGATGCCCTCACGCACCACGGTCTGGTCGTCCGCGACCACCACGCGCGCAGGCCGCTGCTCCGCCCCTTCCGTCATACGGGCACCTTCAGCGTCACCGCGAACCCCTCCTCGTCCGGTCCGGCCTCCAGCGAACCGCCCAACAGCTCGGCACGCTCGCGCATGCCCAGCAGACCGTACCCGGCGCCCGCCCCTGCGAGTTCGCCCGGCGCACCGCCGGAGTCCCTTACATCCAGCGTCACTTGATGGTCGCCGTAGTCCAGCCGCATCCGCACCTCGGCCCCCGGCGCGTGCTTGCGCACGTTCGTCAGGGCTTCCTGCGCGACCCTGCGCACGGCCTGCGACGCCTCTGCGGGCAGCTGTCTGCGCTCACCCGTAATGGTGACCTCGGCACCGGCCGACGTACCGACGAGCTGCGAGAGGAAGTCCTCCAGCGGAGTCAGCTCTCCGCGCAGCGCCGAGAGCGCCTGCCTCGTCTCGTCGAGACCGTCACGGGCCATCCCCCTTGCCGCCACCACCCGCTCCAGGATCTGCTCCCGGCCGGCGCCTCGCTCGATCAGCAGCCGGGCCGCCTCGAGGTGCACGAGTTGGGCCGAGAGGCTGTGCGCCAGCACGTCATGGATCTCCCGTGCGATGCGGGCCCGCTCCGCGAGCGCCGCCGACTCCGCCTCCGCGGCCCGGGCGGCACGCTCCTGGGCGAGCAGACGCTGGGCGCTGCCCCGGGCTTCGGCGTCGAGGCGCAGGACGTAACCTGCCAGGGCCAGGCCTGCCGTCGTGGCCGCGGTGGTCAGCCACACGTCGTTGTTGACCGCGGCGTAGGACGCGAGTGCCACGGACGCCGTCGGCAGGGCGACGGCCAGCGGCAGCCGTTCCAGCGCGGTGATGGCGCAGCCGCACCAGAGAACGAGGGCCGGTGCCCGGAAGCCCCCGGCCTGGGCCCCGACGGCCAGTCCCAGGAGCAGCAGCAGGATGCCGAGCGAGGGCCAGAGCCTGTGCTGGAACGTGGTCCGGTACAGGGCCCAGGCGAGCAATCCGGCCACCACCACACCGAGGGCACCCACGACCGTCACCCAGCCGTGGACTCGACTGCTGGTGAAGGCACCCCACAGCAGGATGACGAGGGCGAACAATCTCACCACCCAGGCGAGTATGCGCCGAGGTCGCGAGGTGCCTGCCCGCCCGAGCGCCTCCCGCGAGGGCCAGCGCATCCAGGCGTTCTGCGTCACACGCGCTCCTTCCGCGCCGGGCGGACCATGGGGTCACCGTACGCCGTGCCCCCACCGCCCGCGGGAGCCACGGACTGCGCCCGCCAGACCAGAGTTCCGGAGCGGACCAGGAGGGTGGCCGCGAGGGCTACGAGAAGGGCGGAGCTGTCCTGGTGGACGCCGAGGGTCGCACCGAGCGCGAAGAGGCCGACACGCAGGGCGATGCCGAAGACCCAGACAGTCACGCTCGCCTTGGTGCTCTTGCTCCACACGGTGCCGTCCGGCTCCACCCATATGCGGGTCGTCCAGGCCCATCCGGCGCCGGTGGCAAGGCCGATGAGCAGCTCGGCGCCCAGCAGGACGACCGACTCCGTGCGGTGGTGGGCGTCGACGATGCCGGGCTCACGCAGGGCGACGAAGGCGAGGATCACGGGCAGCAGCCACCAGCGCCTGCCCGCACCGATCTGCTGCGCGCGGAACTGCCGCACGACTACGAGAACGACGACAGCCGCGATCGCCAGCGCATTGACGAGCCCGGACATCAGAGCCTCCGTGAGCGAAGAAGGGAGTCGGCAGCGAATGCTGTCGACTCCCTCGACGCTACGGAAATTCGCAGGTCAGCAGATCGGAGCAGGGGTGGATCGTGGGTGGACCCGCAGACCGCTGCAGGCTCCACCCACGGGTGGAGGCGACGCACAACCACCCTGGCCGCCCCGGCCGGGCCCCACCCCGGCCCAGGCCGAGTACAGCGGCTACGCGTCGATGCGCGACCGGTCCAGCGTCGCCGCCGAGCTGGAGATGAACTCCTTGCGCGGTGCCACGTCGTTGCCCATCAGCAGATCGAAGACCGTCTCTGCGGAGTCCAGGTCGGAGAGGTTGATCCGGCGCAGGGTTCGGTGCCGCGGGTCCATCGTCGTCTCGGCCAGCTGGTCGGCGTCCATCTCGCCGAGGCCCTTGTACCGCTGGATGGAGTCCTTGTACCGGATGCCCTTGCTCTGGAACTCCAGCAGCTTGTCGCGCAGTTCACGGTCCGAGTACGTGTAGACGTACTTGTCCTGGCCCTTCTTCGGCTGGACGATCTCGATACGGTGCAGCGGCGGCACCGCGGCGAACACCCGGCCCGCCTCGACCATGGGCCGCATGTACCGGTGGAACAGCGTCAGCAGCAGGGTCCGGATGTGCGAGCCGTCCACATCGGCGTCGGTCATCATGATGATCTTGCCGTAGCGCGCCGCGTCGATGTCGAACGTGCGGCCCGAGCCGGCTCCTATGACCTGGATGATCGCGCCGCACTCGGCGTTCTTGAGCATGTCGGTCACGGACGACTTCTGGACATTGAGGATCTTGCCGCGGATCGGCAGCAGCGCCTGGAACTCGGAGTTCCGCGCGAGCTTGGCGGTGCCCAGCGCGGAGTCCCCCTCGACGATGAACAGCTCGCTGCGGTCCACGTCGTCGCTGCGGCAGTCGGCGAGCTTCGCGGGCAGCGACGAGGACTCCAGAGCCGTCTTCCGGCGCTGGGCATCCTTGTGCTGGCGGGCCGCGATGCGCGTCCGGGCGGCGGCGACCGCCTTCTCCATGACCACACGCGCCTGCGCGGCGGCGTCCCGCTTCGTGGAGGTCAGGAACGCCTTGAGTTCCTTGGAGATCACGGTGTTCACGATGCGACGGGCCGCCGAGGTGCCGAGGACCTCCTTGGTCTGGCCCTCGAACTGGGGCTCGGCGAGGCGGACGGTGACGACCGCGGTGAGGCCCTCGAGGGCGTCGTCCTTGACGATGTCGTCCTCGGCGACGCGCAGCAGCTTCTTCGCGCGCAGCACCTCGTTCATCGTCTTGGTGACCGCCTGCTCGAAGCCGGCGACGTGGGTGCCTCCCTTGGGGGTGGCGATGATGTTGACGAACGACTTCAGGGTCGTGTCGTAGCCGGTGCCCCAGCGCATCGCGACGTCGACGCCGAGTTCGCGGGTGACCTCGGTTGGCGTCATCTGGCCGTGGTCGTCCAGGACCGGGACCGTCTCCTTGAAGGTGCCCGTGCCGGAGAAGCGGAGGACGTCGTTGACCGGCTTGTCGCTCGCCAGGTACTCGCAGAACTCGCTGATGCCGCCGTCGAAGCGGAAGGACTCCTCTCCCTTGCTGCCGCCCTCGCCGAGCCCGAACTCGTCACGGACGACGATGGTCAGCCCGGGCACCAGGAACGCCGTCTGACGGGCACGCTGGTGCAGGTTCTCCAGGGAGAGCTTGGCGTCCTTCAGGAAGATCTGGCGGTCGGCCCAATAACGCACGCGCGTGCCGCTGCGGGTCTTGGGGATCCGCTTGGCCTTGCGCAGCCCGCTGGTGGCCTCGAACTTGGCCTCGGGGCCGTTCGCGGCGAAGGCACCCGGCACTCCGCGGCGGAAGCTGATCGCGTGGGTGTGGCCGCCGCGGTCCACCTCGACGTCCAGGCGGGCCGACAGGGCGTTCACCACGGAGGCACCCACACCGTGCAGACCACCGGAGGCGGCGTAGGAGCCGCCGCCGAACTTGCCGCCGGCGTGCAGCTTGGTCATGACGACCTCGACGCCGGAGAGACCGGTCTTGGGCTCGACGTCGACCGGGATGCCCCGGCCGTTGTCCCGGACCTCCACCGAGCCGTCGTCGTGGAGGATCACCTCGATGTGGTCGCAGTAGTTCCCGAGAGCTTCGTCGACGGAGTTGTCGATGATCTCCCACAGGCAGTGCATCAGACCACGGCTGTCGGTCGACCCGATGTACATGCCCGGGCGCTTGCGCACGGCCTCGAGCCCCTCAAGGACGAGCAGGTGCCGCGCGGTGTAGTTGGAACCGTCCCGGTCTGCTCCTGCCAGCAGCGCTGTGGACGGCACGGACGTCTCGGCGGTCACGCGGTTCGCTCCTCGCTGAATTTCAGGTGGGGCCCTGGTGGGTAAGGACCCGGCTTCGGTCGCCGTCAAGAGGGTACCGAGGCCTGGTAGAGCCGTTGTAACGCCACCCTCGTCTGGAGTTAAGACTAGTCGAGAGTCGCATGCGTGTTCGATCCCTCGATGGAGTGAAGTACATATCACGTTCCCTTCCAGGCATGAACCATTTAGGCTCCGGGCACGTCCTCATGAACAACCGGCAAGCCAGCCGGGAGGACCAGACATTGACAGACCGCGCGAACCCGTACGACACACAGACACGCAATACGGCACATTCGCCGCCAACCGGCAGCAGACAGCCGGCCTCGAAAGATTTTTTCGAGGAAAAGCCCGGGGCGGGAACGTTTTAGGGCTGGTTGGATGTTGACCCTGGTACGACAGCTCGTCGAGCTAGAGAAGAGGCGACGTGACTACTGTTCTGACCCCCGCGAGCCCACTGACGGCCGCCGATCGCTGCGACCGCTGTGGCGCGCAGGCCTACGTGCGCGTTGTCCTGCTCAGCGGCGGAGAACTGCTCTTCTGCGCCCACCACGGCCGCAAGTTCGAGCCGGAACTCAAGAAGATCGCCGCTGAGATACAGGACGAGACGGAGCGGCTGACGTCCATTCCGGCATCCGCCTCCGAAGAAGAGCGCTGATACCTCGCACCTACGACGAGCCAGCTCCGGCACAGGCCGGTACGGGCGGCGCGGCCCCTGCTTCAGGGACCGCGCCGCCCGCGCTCGTACCGCAGAAGCCGTCCAGGCACCGTCAGTGGGCCCTGCCGGGCCCGCTCCGCCGGTCCATCCCCCGTAGGGCTTCGGACACGCGCGTATAGACGCCAGGGCTGCCCGCACGACCGCAGCCACTCCCCCAGGACACGAGCCCGATGAGCTTCCCCTGGGCGACCAGAGGCCCGCCGCTGTCCCCCTGGCAGGCGTCGTGGCCTCCTCCCGCCTCCCCGGCGCACAACATGCTCTTGGCTTGGTACGTGCCGTCGGCGCTGCCCGGATACGCCTCCTCGCACCGGGCGTCGGGCAGCACGTGCACGCGTGTCGCCCGCAGACTGTGTGCGTAGTCACCACCACCGGTGAGATCCCCCCACCCGGAGACGGTCGCGCTCGTGCCCGGCTTGTACGCAGGATCGCCGGCGGCCGCCATCTCGATGACCGACCGGCGCGGCAGCGGTTTGGCGAGGGTGAGCACGGCGAAGTCCTCGGCGTTGCTGTCGCTGTCGAAGGTCGGACTCACCTGGATGTCACGCACCGGGATCTCCCGGCCGCGGTCCGAGAGCAGGTCCGTGCGGTTCGCGATGACCTTGAGGTCGTGGACGCGCTCCGGCGGCGCCCCCAGGACGTCCTCGCCCATGCAGTGGGCGGCAGTGAGCACGGTCGTACGGCTGATGGCCACACCTCCACAGAACTGCCCCGCACGCGTACCCCCGAACCGGTCACGGCTGGAGAGCGCCACCGTCCACGGACTCTCGGACACGTCGATCGGGAAACTCCCTATGACAACGCTGTCGGCGGCCACGGGAGCAGTGGAAAGCAACGGTATTGCGGTCGCCGCGGCCACAAGGGCCAGCGGCCGGGCCAGCGCCCGGACAAAGGGACGGCGCATACAGGCTCCTCACTCTGGGATGGTCGTGGGAGACCCAGAGTGATCCAGCCCGTCACACCCCGCACCTGCGCGAGAGCACGAGAAGGCCCGGTTCCCCACGCGGGAGAACCGGGCCTTCGGTGTCGTACGACGGCGACCTAGTCGAGGTAGTCGCGCAGCACCTGGGAACGCGACGGGTGGCGCAGCTTCGACATGGTCTTCGACTCGATCTGGCGGATGCGCTCGCGCGTGACGCCGTACACCTTGCCGATCTCGTCGAGGGTCTTCGGCTGACCGTCGGTGAGACCGAAGCGCATCGAGACGACGCCCGCCTCGCGCTCGGACAGGGTGTCGAGCACCGAGTGCAGCTGCTCCTGCAGGAGCGTGAAGCTGACCGCGTCGGCCGGGACGACGGCCTCGGAGTCCTCGATGAGGTCACCGAACTCGCTGTCGCCGTCCTCGCCCAGCGGGGTATGCAGCGAGATGGGCTCGCGGCCGTACTTCTGGACCTCGATGACCTTCTCCGGGGTCATGTCGAGTTCCTTGGCCAGCTCCTCCGGGGTGGGCTCGCGGCCCAGGTCCTGGAGCATCTGGCGCTGCACGCGCGCCAGCTTGTTGATGACCTCGACCATGTGCACCGGGATACGGATGGTGCGGGCCTGGTCGGCCATGGCGCGGGTGATCGCCTGACGGATCCACCAGGTGGCGTACGTGGAGAACTTGTAGCCCTTGGTGTAGTCGAACTTCTCGACCGCGCGGATCAGACCGAGGTTGCCCTCCTGGATGAGGTCCAGGAAGAGCATGCCGCGGCCGGTGTAGCGCTTGGCCAGGGAGACCACCAGACGGAGGTTGGCCTCCAGGAGGTGGTTCTTGGCGCGGCGGCCGTCCTCGGCGATGATCTCCAGCTCGCGCTTGAGCTTGGGGGCGAGCTTGTCGGCGTTGGCCAGCTTGTCCTCGGCGAACAGGCCCGCCTCGATGCGCTTGGCGAGTTCGACCTCCTGCTCGGCGTTGAGCAGGGGGACCTTGCCGATCTGCTTGAGGTAGTCCTTGACCGGGTCGGCGGTGGCGCCGGCCGCGGCGACCTGCTGGGCCGGCGCGTCGTCCTCGTCCTCGTCGGAGAGGACGAAGCCCGCGCTCTCGGCGCCCTCGGGCTCGTCGGCACCCTTGGGGGTGTCCTCGAGCACCTCCTCCTCGATGACCTCGGCGTCGTCCTTCTTGGCACTGGTCTTCTTGGCCGCCGTCTTCTTGGCGACGGTCTTCTTCGCGGGCGCCGCCTTCTTGGCGACCGCCTTCTTCGCAGCGAGCTGCTTGGCGTCGTCCTCGACGGGCGTGTCGGCGGCGGGCGCCTCGGAGGTGGCGGTGGCGGTGGCCTTCTTGGCGGTCACCGTCTTCGCCGCGACCGTCTTGGTGGCGGTGCGCTTGGCCGGACTCTTCGCTGCGACGCTCTTTCGGGTGCGCTTGGGCTCCGCGGCACTGACCATCAGCGTCACACCCTCTTCCTCGAGGATCTGGTTGAGGCTGCGCAGTACGTTCTTCCACTGAGTGGCCGGAATCTGGTCAGCTTCGAAGGCCCGACGCACATCGTCGCCGGCGATCTGCCCCTCAGCCTTTCCCCGCTCAATCAGAGCCATGACAGAGACGGACTCGGCGATCTCCGGCGGGAGCGTACGGGATGTGCTGGCCGACACGAACAACCTCTCGGAACGTTGGAAAACGGCTTCCGGCCCCGTCCAGGACGGACAGGAGCCGACCGCCGGCTTGGGGATTGGGCCGACGGCGCGGGCGGGACCGGGAAGATGCACAGCGCCGCAAACGGCGTCCGTATTCCCTCCTCGGCTGTCACCTCTTAGGTCATCGCGCTGTTTCCCCAAGTGTTACGCCCAATCTGCGTGGCCCGAATCACACCCTGTAAGCACCCAAAAGCGATCAGACAGGGACAGACGGGGCCGCTCGCGGGTGAGATCGGGGCTTTCCCAAGGTGCTCGCGGCCCGTGGCGCCGTCGGACCCCGCAGGATCCCGGAGATCCTGCGGGGTCCGACGGAGGCGGTTCGGCGGCCGAGCCATGCCCCAGGAGGGGGAGGCATCTCCCGGCCGCGCCGCCCGCGGGGTGCGGTCAGTGTTCGCGTGGCGCGGGCACCACACGCTCCACCTCGGGGTGGACGGTCAGCAGCTGGCGCATGGCGGTCTCGGCCGCCGTGCCGTCCCCTGCGCCGAGGGCGTCGACGATCCTGCCGTGGTGCGCCAGCGACGTCTCGTTCGGCCGGTCGCAGCCGGTCACCGGGCCGCCGGAGACCTGGAGGGCGGCCGAGACGATCCCGGAGAGGTGCTCCAGCATCCGATTGCCCGCAACCTGGATCAGCAGGGAGTGGAACTCGGCATCGGCGCGGGAGAAGGTGATGGCGTCACCCTGCCCCATGGCGTGGCCCATGATCTCCACCATGTCGGCGAGCCGCTGCTGGACGTCCTCCCGCCCGTGCCCGGCGGCGAGGCGGGCGGCGAGCGGTTCGATCGTCCAGCGCAGTTCGCTCAGCTCGCGGCGCTGGTCGTCGCGCTGCGGGCCGAAGGCGCGCCATTCGATGATGTCCGGATCGAGGAGGTTCCAGTCGCTGACCGGGCGCACACGCGTACCCACGTTCGGGCGAGCGCTGACCAGGCCCTTGGCCTCCAGGACCCGGAGCGACTCACGGACGACGGTGCGGGAGACCTCGAAACGCTGGCCGATTTCCTCGGGCACCAGCGGACGGTCGGCGCCCAGATCGCCGGAGACGATCATCTGGCCCAGCTGCTGGACGAGTTGGCCGTGCAGCCCGCGTCCGCGGCTGCCGGCGGCGCGCCGGCCGACGCGGCCCAGCTCCGGGTCCGCGCTCTCCCAGGCGGGGGCTCCGACGCGGTCGACCACATGGGCCTCGGCGTAGGGGTAGCGATCGAGATCGCCCGGGCCGGCCAGACCGGAGTCGGCGGAGCGGGCGGCGGTCATCATGGTGTGCGCAAGGGTACTCACGGATCCTTTGTCGGCGTCGTCTCCAACTCCCTTGAGGTCTTTGGTGAAAAGCACACGAAAGGGTGATCGCTCACCCCGTCGCAATTGACGCCTTATCGGAAAGAAATGGGCTTTCCCCAGGGAGTTGCGCGCAGGGTAGGACGAAAGCGCGCGGACGGTTGTCATCGGACCCTGCTGCGCAGGGTGGTGAGCAGATACGCGCAGAGCAGAGCGGTGAGCGACAACGTCAGGGCACCACCCACAGGTTGGGCGATCACCCTCGCCACGGCCCACAGATAGCGCTCTCCCCCGAAGGGCCACTGCAGCAGGAACACCTCGCGCAACCGCAGTGGAAGCCCGGCCGCCATCCGCACGGACGATCCCGCCAAGGCCCTCTGTACGAGCGGAACGACGAGGACCGGAACGGAGATCACGGCAGCGAGTCCTGCCGTGGTGGACCGGAAGACGCCCGCGGCCAGCACTCCGGCCCAGGCACATCCGACGACGAGACCGAGCCAACTCGCGCTCATCGAAAGCCAGTCCGCGGGAACTTGCATGAGCCCCCGTCCGTAGACGATGTAGAGCACTTCGGCGTCGCAGCCGACCGTGAGGAAGGCCAGCATCAGCGCGGTGGCCGTGGCGACGAGGAGTTTTGCGGCGAGCAGCCCCAGCCGACGGGGCACGGTGCCGCGATCCGCCGCAAGTGCGGGATGGCGGAACTCGTCACCGAATGCCAGCGCGCCGAGGAGTCCCGCACCGAGCGCGGCGGGCGGCAGCGGCAGCTCGCGCGGCCACGCGGCCAGCAGGCGCGCCTGCGGGGTGTGTCCGATCCGAGCCAGGAGGACGGCGGCGAGGGCGGACACGACGAGCACGACGGCGCCGGTGACGAACCCCGTACCGATGCCGGCGGCGCGACGGATTTCGTAGCGCAGAGGGCGGAGGGGGCTGGGAGCCGGACGGACGGAGATGGGGGGAGGGAGGGAGGGAGGGCTATCGAGGGCGCCGGCTTCAGTCGGGCGTACGGCCGGCGTCGGGGCACCCCCGGACGTCACACGTGACTGGGGCGGGTTGAAGGGTGGCTTCAGCGCGCCGATGTTGCGGGGCGTCTCAGCCGGAGCCGGGGGTTGCGGTGCGGGGTGCGCTTCGTGGGACGCATCGGCCGCAGTCGGGGAAGTCGGTTCGCCACCTACCGGCCGGGATGCGTCGACCGGGGCCGAGCAGTGCTGTGCCGCGCCGGGTTCCGGGACCGCGTCCGCCGCACGTGGCTCGTCCGGCACCTGCGGCTCGTCGGCGGATTCCGCTCCGCCGACGGGGAATTCCACCGCTCCGGGCCCCATGTCCCCGATCTCGTCGGCGAGTTGATGTACGAGGATGCCGTGGCGGAAGGCTGTCTCTCCGATGTCGGCGCAACTACTGCCGTAGACGGAGAGGCGGTTGCCGCCCTCGTGTACGACTTCGACGGAGCGCTGCGCGGTGCGGGCCTCCTTGGTGAGCAGGGCGGCGAGGCGCACGACGTGCGGGCTGCGGACGGCGACGCGGGGGCGCAGCCGGGTGCGGGCGAAGTCCTCGGCGTCCTGGTCGGCGACGAGCCTGCCCCGCTCCAGCGTGACGACCCGGTCGGCGCTGCGCGCGGCCTCCTTGGGGTCGGCCGTGGTGACCAGGACGGTGCCGCCCTGGGCGGCGTGGGCGTGGAGCATGCCGTACAGCCAGCGGGCCTCGCGAAGAGAGAGACCAGCGGCGGGTTCGTCGAGCACGAGCGTGTGCGGGTCGGACAGCAGGACACAGGCCAGGCCGAGGCGGCGGTCCATGCCGCGGGAGAGGGTGCCGAGGCGTTCGTCGCGCAGGCTGACGAGGCCGACCACCTCGAGGACCTCGTCGGCGCGGCGGGCGGGGACTCCTGCGGCGGCGCACAGCATGCGGAGATGGCCACGGACGGTACGGGCCGGGTGTCCCGGTACATCACCCAGGAGCACGCCGACTTCGCGCCCCGGATGGGCGATGCGGTGCAAGGGGCGGCCCTTGAAGTAGGTGATGCCACGGCCCTGTTGGAGTTCGAGCATGAGTTTGAGTGCGGTCGTCTTGCCCGCCCCCGGCGCGCCGAGCAGCGCGGTGACGCGGCCTGCGCGTACGTCGAAGGAGACGTCGTCGACGGCGGGCGGAAGCTCCTTGCGGGGATTGCTGGTCAATCCGTAGGCCTGGATCACCCGAAGCAAGATAGCGCGCTATGTCCGATTTTTCGGGTATAGCGTGGCCCGCTCTGCAGGCCGTGACCGGTCCGCCCGGCACCCTGCCGTCACACTTCGGGGCGCAGCATGGGGGGGTTGAGCAGTGTGGCGCCGCCGGCCCGGAACAACTGGGCCGGGCGGCCGCCCTGGCGTGTGGTGGTCCCGCCGGTGGGGACGAGGAAGCCCGGCGTGCCCGTCACCTTGCGGTGGAAGTTGCGCGGGTCGAGGGCCACTCCCCACACCGCCTCGTAGACCCGGCGCAGCTCGCCGACGGTGAACTCGGTGGGGCAGAACGCCGTGGCGAGGGACGAGTACTCGATCTTGGAGCGGGCGCGCTCCACACCGTCGGACAGGATCTGCGCGTGGTCGAAGGCGAGCGGCGCCACCGGTTCGCCGTCGCGGCCGTAACCGCCCTGCTGCAGCAGCTCCTCGACCGGCGCCCAACGCGCATTGCTGGCGTCGCCGCCCGCTCGGGGTGCGGGCAGGTCGGGGGCGAGCGCCAGGTGGGCGACGCTGACCACGCGCATGCGCGGGTCCCGCTTGGGGTCTCCGTAGGTCGCGAGTTGCTCCAGGTGTGCACCGTTGTCCTGAGCGGGAACGGCAGGGTCGTGGGCGCGCAACCCGGTCTCCTCGGCCAGCTCGCGTGCGGCTGCCTGCGCCAGATCCTCGTCGGCCCGTACGAAGCCGCCCGGGAGCGCCCAGCGTCCCTGGAACGGTGGTTCACCCCTGCGGACCGCCAGCGCGCACAGGGCATGGCGGCGCACGGTCAGCACGACCAGGTCCACGGTGACGGCGAAGGGCGGAAATGCTGACGGGTCGTAGGGCATGCGGCGATCATAGTCGTCTGCCTGACGATAAACACTCCTTTCGTCGGCCGCTTCGACGGCTTCCACTTCGGTCCGGTATGAGCCTCGCTCCCTGGTTCCGGGTGCTGTGCGGTGGTACGTCGTCCGAGGTCACACTCCCAATTGCAGCCCGTCGGCTGCCTCCTCGACCATGGCGAGGCCGAGGCGGCTGACCCGTGCGGAGAAGGGGGCACCGGCGATTCGAAGTCCCCTCAGGACGATCTCGCCCAGGGGTGCACTGTGCATGGGCCGCAGTGTGACCGTCCCGGCCGGAGCGTCCGGACGGATACCCGCGAGGGTCACCAGCAGCAGCACGCCGGCGGCCGCCGCGGTGGCGGCCGGACGACAGGCCGCCGGGTGCGGGAGGGGCGCGCTCCCGGCGGTGCGCTGCTCCCCCGCGTACATCTCGGGCAGCCGGTGCCCGAAGCTCTCGGCCGCCGCCAGGGCCCCTTTCAGCAGCGAACCTGCCTCCTTCTCGTAGCCGGCGCCGGCCAGGCCTGCGACGGCGATGGCCGTCTCGTGGACCCGCACGGCACCGCTGCGGTGGCCGAACGGGTTGTATCCGGCCTCCTTCGCGCCCAGTCCCCGCAGCCCCCAGCCCGAGTCCATCCCCGGGCCGCCGAGCAAGCGGGCGAGTTGTTCGGTCTGCACCTTGTCGAGCAGCCCAGGGGCCGGCTCGCCCCCGCCGAGCAGGCCGGTGTCGAGGAGATGGGCGGCGGCAGCACCCAGGTACGGCAGCGGGGTGCCGTCGGGGGCGAGAGCAGCGGCCGGCCTGCCTCCACCCCGGTCGTCGACCCAGAATTCCTCCCTGAACTGCGCCCGCAGCATCTGGGCCCACCGCCGCAGCTCGGCGCCGCCCGGTCTCCCGCAGCCATCGAGCAGATCGGCGCCCAGGAGGGCCGCGCGGTGGGCGTGGGCCTGCGTCTCACAGCGGACGGGACCGCCGGGATGCGGGTCACACAGGTAGGTGCCCTCGCCGACGGTCGTCCGCAGCCAGGCCAGACAGCGCTCGGCCGCCGGCAGCAGTTCCTCCGTCTCGGCCTCGGAAAGGCCCCAGCGGCGTGCCTCCGCGAGGAGCGCGGGGAAGAGCAGCGTGGCTTCCGTGCCGGTACAACCCGGCGGCAGATGGATGCCCGCATCCCGTCGTGGCCCGGGGAGCATGCCGGACTGCGGCCCCGCGCCCCTGAGTTGGGTGCGTGCGAGGGTACGCAGCGTGCCTACGGCAAGCCGGGTACCGAGGGGCAGCGTCATCCGCGCAGCCGCCAGTGCCTCAGCCGGGGCCGGACCGCAGCGCCAGGGGGCTCCTGCCGCGAGTTGCATGTCGGAAGGGTGCGCGGGGTCGCGCAGCAGGAGGGCATGGAGATCCCCGACGCTTGTCTGCAGCAGCGGCTGAACCCTGGGGTCGTCACCGGACGCCCGAGCGGCGGCAAGAGGGCTCGTGGCCGTGCGGCTCGCGGCCCGGACAGGCCCCGCTCCGTCCGCCCGTACCCTCAGCTCCACGCTTGTGCTGCCGCCAGGGGACAGCTCGAACTCCCAGCGCAGCAACCCGGCGGAGGCCAGTGCGTCCGCGGGCGGCGGATCTGCCGTGACCGACGAGCTCCCGGTGGCGCAGGACCAGCGCAGGCCCGAGTCGTGGACGCTGGCGGGCAGTTCGGGTCCAGCGGTGCCCGATGCGATGGCGCCCAGGTCGGCCAGGTCCGTACCGAGAGCGACTTCGAGAGGCACTCGCAGGGGGCGCCGGGCCGCGCTGTGCAAGGTGATGCGCTCCGTCCCGTCCGCGTGGCGAATGCGCTCGACGACGACGTCCGGGTCCGGGCCGGAGTGCGGCGAGGCACGCAGCGTGCCCACGAAGCGGGCTCGGTCGGCCGAGGTCATCCGGGCTTGCACCGCCAGCGGTTCGCGCCCCGCCACGCGGACCTGGCAACGGGAGAGCACGCGTCGGCCCGCGCGGTAGAACCCTTCCAGTCCCTGGCCCGTCATCTGCCCGTGCTCCGACGAGATGGCGAGTCCAGGGAGCGCGACGCAGATCATGGCGGTATGCGTGGACGGCAGTTCCACGGACCAGCGGGGTGCCGGCAGCGTTGCAGCTCGGGGCGACGGAGTTGTTCCTGGGGGTGGGAGGGCGGACGAGCGGGGCGTCTGGCCTGGTGGTGAGGGCAGAATCCGGGCCTGGCCTGTGGGTGACGGCGATGAGCGTTGTCGGCCTGTGAGTGGGTCGGAGGGTCGGCCCCGATCGGCCGCCCCGGCCGGGAGTTGGTCCGAGGGCGTCGGCAAGGGCGTGGAGCAGCCCGGCTCGCTCGGCTCGAGTGCACAGGACCCCGCGTCGGGCGGGCGGACGGCGGTGAGGCCCTGGACGGTCTGCTTGCCAGAGAGTCGGTCCTGATCGGTCGCCCCGGTTGCGGGCCCGGGTCGTTCCGTCGCCCCAGGCAGGTACCAGCCCTGGCCGCTCGGTGGAGAGGCGCGTGTGGCGTCGGCCGCGGACCGGGCGTCGCGCCGGGCGGCACGGTCCGCGTGTGTCGGCAGGCGGGCCCCCGTCCCGGGAGACAGCGTGGACCGGCTTGAGCCGGGAGTGCCGTCGCCGGCAGCGGAGGGCTGAGTCGGCTGATGCATGGGGCGGCTTCTTCTGCGCTTGGTGCACCTCGGGCGTATGCGGCGCCGGGTGGGGGGATCCGGACGGACGTGGACTGTGTGGCGGCCCCGCCCATTCAGGCGTTCCGCCACTCAGGTGAACGGCAGAGCAGTCCTCCGGGTCACGCCCGCGGCGAGCCCGCCCGGACGGGCGACGGCGACGCTGCCCGCCCCCGGCGAATTCTGGTTCCCGCGCATGGGGCGCCCCGCAACTGCCGTCGATCCGGGCCCCCCGACCAACGTTCGCCCAGCACCTGCTCACGCCTCCTCCTGTGTGCCGTCGCTTCCGGGACGCAGGCTTTCGGGGCACTGGTCGCCACGGCGCGCCGCGCCCTTCCCGGGAGTACGCGGACGCGTGCGGCCAGTCCGTGCGGAGTCGGGACGGCTAGCGCTTGCCACTGCCGTCCGTGCGCGAGGGACGCTCGTACCGCTCCCCCGGCCCTCTGCCCGCGCCGAGCGGGAGTGGCTGCGGAGCGTGCCACTGGAACGGACACGGCGTCGCAGGCGGGAGGTCTCCTCCGACACCGACACCGACTCCGACACCGACTCCGACACCGATGCGGAGGCCGAGTCGGACACCAGCTCCGACGTCCGCCCCGACTCGATGGCCTGGGCCGTCACCGGCTCTGCGGTTCCCTCCTTGCCGTGCGACTGCTGGGCTGCCGGCCGCCCCCGGTCCTGTCGCTCCGCGCGCAGGCAGCGGCGGATCGACTCAGGTTCCAGCCCTTCGTTGCAGGCCTGGTGCAGCAGGCGGGCGAAGAGGTAGCCCGGATCCGCGCCGAGCGCCATGGCGAGGGCTTCCCGGGCTTCCAGGTCGTCACCTGCGGACCAGGCGACCCAACCGGCCAGCGTCAGCGGTGCCGCCGCGTGTTCGCCGTAGGGTCCGACGCACCGGCGGGCCAGGGCCCGCCAGAGCCGGAGTGCGAGCGCGGCCTCCTCGCCCTCCATCCACTCGGCCGCGCGGTCTCGGGTCGCACGGTCCTGCAAGCCGAGAATCAGTGCCGCGGCTTCGTCGTGTGCGAGCAGTTCGTCATCGCGGAGATCCGCCGTCAGCGTGCCGGACACGGGCGGTACGCCCGCAAGTCGGCGCATGATCTGCGCGGACAGCTCCAGTGTCTCTTCGGCGACACCCTCGCGGCCGGCGCCGTCGAGGATCCTGGGGACCAACGCCATGCTCGCGGTGTCCAGGGCGCTCTCCTGCTCCAGGGCGGCCGCAGTCTCCCAGGGCAGCAGCCTGGCGCGCAGTTCGCGCAGCGTGCCCCGTACCTGCAGGCCGGCGTAGGTGGCAGCGGCGGCCAGCACGGAGGTGCCGGGCAGGCCCATGGGAAGCCCCTCGGGCGGGCAGCACGCTTCGTGCCCGCAGCAGTAGGACCAGAAGCGGCCGTCCGAGATGCACAGCGCCTCGATCACCGGCACATCGAGCTGACCGCACTCGACGCGCAGTTTCTGGGCCAGCGGGCGCAATCGTTCCATGACCTGCCGACCCGACTCGCCCTTTGCCGGCTCCTGGCAGAGGTAGGCCACCATCTGTTCGGGCCGGGCTCCCCTGCGCTCACTGCCAGTGACCAGCCCGTGGGCCAACTGCTGGGCAACCGAAGCCCAGTCGTCCGCACTCGCCGGAATGCCGAGCCGGGCGCGGCCGCCGAAACGACCGCGGCCGTCCCTGTCGTGCAGGGCGACCAGGACGATGCTTTCCTCGGGCCGGTACCCCAGCAGATAGGGGAGGGCATCGGCCAGTTCGGCCGGGGTGCGCAGCGTGACCTGGTGCTCGGGGCCATGGCTGTCGTAGGCGGTGCAGTCGACGTGGTCCGGACGGCCCGGGCGCTCCTCGCTAGTGTCTTGCGCACCGTACGTGCCTTGGTCGTCGCGTCCGCCGTGGTCGTCCGAAGCGGCCGGGCCGACGTGCTTTTCCCGTCGGCCGGGTGCGCCGTCACCGTCGTGGCGCTCGGCGCCTTCACATCCGGAGGCTTTGCCGTTTTCGGGGGATCCAGTGGTTTCGCTGTGATTCGTCATGCGCAGACGATCTCGCGGATCGCGATATTCCGGTTTGCCCTGTGGATAAGTCGGGCCAGGGACACGTCAAGACCTCCTCTCCCCCACGGACCTGGCCGGGCTTGTCAGTGCCGTCCTGTTTGATGGGATGCATGGAGCACACGAGCAACACGGAACTCCGGGCGGCCGCCGACACAGTCCTCGCCCGCCTCGTCGGGGACGCCACGGGGGGCGCCCGGCTGCGCGAGGACCAGTGGCGGGCGATCGAGGCGCTGGTCGCCGACAGACGCCGGGCGCTCGTCGTGCAGCGCACGGGGTGGGGCAAGTCTGCGGTGTACTTCGTGGCGACGTCACTACTGCGGGCCCGGGGCAGCGGGCCCACGGTCATCGTCTCCCCGCTGCTCGCACTGATGCGCAACCAGGTCGAGGCCGCAGCACGGGCCGGTATCCATGCACGGACGATCAACTCCTCGAACACCGAGGAGTGGGACACCGTTCAGGACGAGATCGCCGCCGGTGAGGTCGACGTCCTGCTGGTCAGTCCGGAGCGCCTCAACAACCCGGACTTCCGGGATCAGGTGCTGCCCAAGCTCGCCGCCGCCACCGGACTCCTCGTGGTGGACGAGGCCCACTGCATCTCCGACTGGGGGCACGACTTCCGCCCGGACTACCGGCGGCTGCGCACCATGCTCGGTGATCTCCCGCCGGGCGTCCCGGTGCTCGCGACCACTGCCACCGCCAACGCGCGCGTGACCGCCGACGTCGCCGAACAGCTCGGCACCGGGGGCTCGTCGGACGCCCTGGTGCTGCGAGGCCCGTTGGACCGGGAGAGCCTGAGCCTGAGCGTCCTGCGGCTGCCGGACGCCGCACACCGTATGGCCTGGCTCGCCGACCACCTGGGCGAGTTGCCGGGTTCCGGGATCATCTACACACTCACCGTGGCCGCGGCCGAGGAGGTCACTGCTTTCCTGCGGCATCGCGGCCACACGGTCGCTTCCTACACGGGCAGGACCGAGAACGCCGACCGGCAGCAGGCCGAGGACGACCTCCTCGCCAACAGGGTCAAGGCCCTGGTCGCCACCTCCGCACTGGGCATGGGGTTCGACAAACCGGATCTCGGATTCGTGGTGCACCTCGGCTCGCCGTCCTCGCCCATCGCCTACTACCAGCAGGTGGGCCGCGCCGGACGCGGCGTCGAACACGCCGAGGTGCTTCTGCTGCCGGGGAAGGAGGACGAGGCGATCTGGGATTACTTCGCGTCGCTCGCCTTCCCGCCGGAAGACCTGGTGCGCCGCACTCTCGACGTGATCGCGCACGCGGACAAGCCCTTGTCGCTGCCCGCCCTGGAGCCCTTGGTGGAGCTGCGCCGCTCCCGCCTGGAGACCATGCTCAAGGTTCTCGACGTGGACGGGGCGGTCAAGCGGGTCAGGGGCGGCTGGATCGCAACGGGGCAACCGTGGACGTACGAGGCGGAGCGGTACGACTGGGTGGCGCGGCAGCGCAGCACCGAGCAGCAGGCGATGCGCGAGTACTCCTCGACGACCGAGTGCCGTATGGAGTTCCTGCAACGCCAGCTGGACGACGAGGGCGCCAAGCCCTGCGGCCGCTGCGACAACTGCGCGGGCGCGCGGTTCACCACGGACATGTCCACGACGGCACTGGACGCGGCGCGTGTCGATCTCGGCCGGGCGGGCGTCGAGGTGGAGCCACGCCGTATGTGGCCGACCGGCCTGCCGGCGATCGGCGTCGACCTCAAGGGCCGCATCCCGATCGGTGAACAGGCCGCTCCGGGGCGGGCGTTGGGCCGCCTGTCGGACATCGGCTGGGGCAACCGGCTGCGGCCGATGCTGGCGCCACACGCCCCCGACGGCCCCGTGCCGGACGACGTGGCGAAGGCCGTCGTGGGCGTGCTCGCCGACTGGGCCAAGGGGCCGGGGGGATGGGCTTCGGGGGCGGCTGACCCGCAGCCCCGCCCGGTGGGTGTGGTCACCGTCTCCTCGCGCACCCGCCCTCAGTTGATCAACTCCCTGGGCGCGCGGATCGCGGAGATCGGCAGGCTGCCGTTGCTCGGCTCCGTGGAATACACGAGCGACGCGCCCCACGTCTCCCGGAGCAACAGTGCACAGCGCTTGAAGGCACTGACCGGCACGCTGATCGTGCCGCCCGCCCTCGCTTCCGCTCTATCCGAGGCCGGAGGTCCGGTCCTTCTCGTGGACGACTTCACCGAGACGGGCTGGACTCTCGCGGTCGCGGCCCGCATGCTCCGACGTGCCGGTGCGCAGGGGGTGTTGCCACTCGTCCTGGCCGTCCAGAGCTGACCGCGGCGCGGCCCCGCCCGCCCAGCAGCCCTGCCTTGAACCCTCCGCCCCAACGGCGCACCAACTCGGGGTGAACGGTCAGCTCATGCGTCGTGACGCAACGCACTGGGTAGGGATATAAACCGCACACCGTCATGTTTCGGTCAGTGGCCCCAATTGCTCGTTGCCGCATCCAAGTTCGACAGGAAGAATTGAAGTCCGCTCCCCGCACGGCTCGTCCGTGGTCCGGTAGGGCTCTGCTGCGGCGTGCGCTCCCCTGAACAAGACCCCCGCCCGCAGTGTGGGCGCGTAGCCGAAGGGAGGACCGTGACCTTCGGATTCGCTCCGTCCTCGGCGGCATCCACGTCGACGTCTGCCGACCTGTCCGCCGCATCCGCCAACCCTCTCACCCGCATGCTCGAACCCGCGGAGTGGGCCGCCGCCGGAATTCCCCTGCTGCGCAACC
Organism: Streptomyces sp. NRRL S-646; assembly: GCF_000720765.1. Lineage (GTDB taxonomy): Bacteria > Actinomycetota > Actinomycetes > Streptomycetales > Streptomycetaceae > Streptomyces. The sequence continues at coordinate 8,182 of NZ_JODC01000010.1, read as the reverse complement.
CCCGAGAGGTCGTCAGCGGACTCCATTCCCGGCATCGCCCAAGGCCCGCGACCGCGGTGGTGGCCGTCCTCGACCCGGACGAACGCCTGTGCGCGAGCGCCTCGTTCACCCGCCGCCCGACTCCCGCCGACGGCTGGATGTTCCGCAACACGCTGCTTGCGCAGCTTCGCCGGGTCATCCCTCACGACCTGCGGCGCCGCACACCGGTGCGCACCGCGGTGCTGCTCTACTGCCGTGAGGGCGACGCGCGTTGGACCGAGGAGGACGGCGCATGGATGTGGGGCCTGCGTGACGCGTGCACACTGCACGGACTGCGCTGCGGGGCGTACATCACGCTGACCCGGGACGGCTGGCAGGTGCTCGGGGAGGGCCGCGGCGGGCGCCGGCCCAGCGCGGACTCCTCACCGGAGCCCTTCGGCATGTCCGAGGCGCCGCCCCCGCTGCCACGCACCGGTGGTGCCGCCTCGGAGGTCCTGCGCCGCGCTGCGGCCCGCTGAGAACACCGACGGGCCACGCTCGACCGACCAGCACGCTTCCCTCGTACGCCGGCTTCGCGGCCCACCGCACGAGGGGCGTTGCACGCAACGGTCAAGGCCCCGTCGACACTCCGAGCAACCACCGCCGCATGCTGTGGGGGACGTTCGCTGCACGAACGACGGGTGTCCGCCTGGCGCTCCGACGTTCCCCCACGTCCTGGTCACCCGCCGCAGGAGCAGACGGAAGCGCTCGCGCACCGGGCATTCCTGCCGTATCTGCGCACGCCGAAACGCCAGCTGTGCCGATGCCGCCACAGCGGCGTCCTCGTCGCTCCGGCATCCCCGTGGGCGTACCGGAACAGACTCAGACGCTCGCGCCCAGCACCGAGTTGATCTGCTGCGGGTCGCCGCAGACGATCAGCAGGGCTCCGGCCCGGGTGAGGGCCAGCGGCAAGGCGGAGGCGGCGGCTGGGTCGGGACCGCCGTTGACGGCAACCACGACCACGGGACGCGAGGCGGCGCGACCAGCGGCAGAGGCGTCCGTGTAGAAGACGTCGTCGCCCGCGTCGTGCTGCGCCCAGTAGGAGGCTTCACCGAAGGACAGCTCGTGGGCGGCCCACGGGTGCTGCTCACCGGTGGTGATCACCAGTACGTCGCCGGGGGCACGACCCGAGTCCAGAAGCAGGTCCACGGCTTCCTCGGCGGCGTCGAGCGCGCCCTCCGCCGAGGCCGGGATCAGCTGGATCTGCGGGTTGGCCGCAGCAGTGACAGCGGCAGGGGCAGCCGGGACCGAGGGTCCGGGCTTGGCCACGGCCACGTCACGCGACGTGCGCTGCACCGGCGGCGTGGGCCGGAGCGGACCAGGACGACCGGGACGCGGCGGAGCCGCGGGACGGGGACCGGGTACGGGACGGGGGGTCGGCGCGGTGCGGGGACCCTGGGCACTCTCGTGAATCTGAGGCTCCTCGGGAATGAGAGGCATGGGCTGATATTTATCAAACGTTGGTGCGGCTCGCGTCGGCGGGTGGCACATGAGCGCGAGCGGAATCGTCAGAAGTCGAAGCCGAGCTGGCCCTCGATCTCCGGAACGCCTCCGTCCGCCCAACTGCGGACCTTCTTGAGATGTCGCCACTGGGGCAGCGCATCAAGATACGCCCACGACAACCGGTGGTACGGGGTGGGCCCCCGCTCCGCCAGTGCGGCCTTGTGCACGGGCGACGGATACCCGGCGTTGTCCGCAAAACCGAAGTCTGCATGGTCGATACCCAGTTCGGCCATCATTTTGTCGCGCTGAACCTTGGCGATCACCGAGGCCGCCGCGACCGCCACGCACGACTGGTCGCCCTTGATGACCGTACGGACCTGCCAGGGCGAGCCCAGATAGTCGTGCTTGCCGTCGAGGATCACCGCGTCGGGACGGACCGGCAGAGCCTCCAGGGCGCGACCCGCCGCGAGGCGCAGTGCTGCGGTCATGCCCAGTTCGTCGATCTCCTCAGGCGAGGCGTGCCCCAGCGCGTACGAGGTCACCCACTTCTGCAGTTCCACGGCAAGAACGGTGCGCCGCTTCACGGTGAGCAGCTTGGAGTCGGTGAGGCCCTCGGGAGGCCGACGCAGTCCCGTGACCGCCGCGCAGACGGTGACGGGGCCGGCCCACGCACCGCGCCCCACCTCGTCGACACCGGCAATGATCTTCGCTCCGGTCGTGGCGCGGAGGGAGCGCTCGACGGTGTGAGTAGGTGGTTCGTACGGCATGGCGCCTTCAGCCTACGCCCCGCGGATCACTCGGCGACACCCCGGCTCCCCCTACCACTTCAGGACTGCGGCGCCCCGCACTCAGCCGACACCCGGGCGCAGCAGCGGAACCATCAACTGGTCGATCATCTCCTCGAGATCACGATCGTCCCATTCGCTTCCGCGTAGCTTGGAGCGGTACATCATCATGGCCGGTATGACATCGAAGACATAGCTGTTCGCCGCGTCGGGTCGCACCTCATTCCGCTCTATTCCACGGGTGATGACCTCGCGAAGCAGCTTGATGGTGGGCTCCACGATCCCGTCGAAGATCACGCCATGGAAGCGCTCCGCCTGAATCGGGTCGCACTCGTGAATCACGGAGCGGACCGCGAAACCGGGTCGCGAGAACATCGCCTCACGCGCCTGCCGGCACAGCGCAAGCAGATCTTCGCGCACGCTGCCCAGGTCGGGCGTCTCCTCTATGCGCGGCAGTCCGGCCTGCAGGGCGTCAGCGACGAGATCCTCCTTGGACGGCCAGCGTCGATAGACGGCGGCCTTGCCGGTCTGGGCGCCGGCAGCGACACCCTCCATGGTGAGGCCGTTCCAGCCGACCGTGCTGAGCTGTTCCAGGGCGGCATCGAGGATCGCGCGTTCGAGCACGGCGCCGCGCCGACGGAGGGAGGCCGCCTGAGCGGGGGCGGCCGTCCAGCGCGAAGTAACCATCTGCGTATCTCCAGCGAGCAGGGGGAGCGGGGTTTTCGGGGGGTGGGACCGCACCACGTGGCAACAACGGAGGATTCGCCACGTGACACCAATTTAAGTGAACGCTTGCGTTCACTATCGGGGACTCACTACGGTTGACGCGACAGTGAACGCGAGCGTTCACTAAGGCACTTGTGGGGGACCCATAGTGACAACCTCTCAGTTGATCAAGGAAAAGAAGCCAGGTGCGGCTCGCCGGGAGGGGCATCCCGGCATTGCGCTCGCAGTCATCGCGGCCTGCCAACTCATGGTGGTACTCGAGCCACCGAGTATGAGGCGGGCTGGAGTGGACTTCAACAGCCCTCCGCAACGTTCCCCAGCTCACAAGCCGTTTGCCCCGGAGGGGTAGGGCCCGCCCAACGGGGCTGCGACGTCTGGGAGGTCGGGCCAGAGCGTCGATGGAGCGCTGGAGGAAGTCCCTGACCTCCTTCGCCGTCAGCGCATCGGAGGGCCGCCTCGAGGCCGCCGTGGGATGCCGGTCACCCTCAACTTCCCTTGCAGTCACGTCTCTACGCTAGGAGGGCAACCTCAGCGTGGTCACGCCGAAGGTCCGTCCGGAGACACAGAGCACGCCCCAAGAGGGTGCTTCTCGGACAGCCACGCCTCCAGTTGCGGGAGACGGTCCGTCGTCGTCATGTACGAGATCCGCCACTCCCGCGCCGTCTCGACTTCGTTCTTCCACCAGTAAACGGCTGTGATCGGCGCGTCGATGTGAACGCCCGCTGCCAGCTTGCTCTCGACCGCACCTCGTGCCAGCGCCATCGCGAGGGCTTCGTCGTCGATGGTCGTCTGCGCGATCACGACCTCGGTCATGCCACTGCCTCTCAAGCTAGGTGCGCTATGACCCTACCCAGCGGCCTGTCGTGCTCGCGCAGTTCCAAACGGCCAAGCAACGGCCAGGGCGCGCAGCAACAGCTCAGAGTCGGCGGACATTGGCGAGGTCGTCTACACCACGACATGCCCAACTCGATCAGGGCCTGCCTTCAGCGGGCAGACTGGTGATCGCCCGGCGGGCGGCCACGTGCTCGGGCATGATGCCTGCATGGTGTCGGGGGGAGAAGCGGAGGCCGCCACGTCCGAGGGGCGACTGATCGGCGGGCGGTACCGGCTGGGCGAGCAGCTCGGCGCGGGCGGCATGGGGGCGGTGTGGGCCGGGCTCGACGTGCTCGTCGGGCGGGAAGTCGCTGTGAAGGAGGCGTACGTCGCCCAGGGCCCGTCACGCGTCGAACGGATCCTGCGCGAGGCGCGCGCCGCGGCCCGGGTGAACCACCCCTCGGTCGTGACCGTCCATGACGTGGTGATGGAGGACGGCCGGCCCTGGATCGTTATGGAGCGCGTGCACGGCGAGTCCCTCGCGGACCTCCTGGAACGGCAGGGGCCCCTGCCCGAACGGGAAGTGGCACGGATCGCCCTGTGCGTGCTGGAGGCCCTCTCCGCCGCTCATGTCCGCGGTGTCCTGCACCGCGACGTGAAACCGGGGAACGTGCTGCTCGGCACCGACGGTCGCGTGGTCCTCTCGGACTTCGGCATCGCGTACATCGCGGGCGAGGAGTCCCTGACCCGGTCCGGCGAGTTCATGGGGTCGCTGGCCTACACCGCGCCGGAGCGCATGGGCGGCAGCCGCCCGGGCCCCGCCTCCGACCTGTGGTCGCTGGGTGTGCTGCTTTTCCAGATGGTGGAGGGGTGGTCGCCGTTCCAGCGGGATTCGGTGGAGGGGACGGTCGGTGCGGTGCTCACGGCAAAGACTCCGGGGACGCGGCGAGCAGACGCGCTGGCCTCCGTCATCGCCGACCTGTTGTCCAAGGAGCCGGGCGAGCGGCCTGAGGCGGACCAGGTCGTGGTTGCGCTGCGCGGCGTGGCGGGCGAGGGCGTCGGCCGACACGACATACCGACCACGAGCGGCGGCAGCGGCCGGCGACTGTGGCTCGGGGCGGCCACCATCGCCGTAACCTTCGTGCTCGTGCTCCTGGCGATGAACGGCTGGCCGGGCAATGGCAAGAAGGAGCCGAGCGCCGACGGCTCACCCACGCCGTCTCACACTGCCACTCCCACGCCCACGGTCACAGCCGCCAAGGGCTATGTCCACGTCCGGGAAGACGAGTTCGGGCTCGAAGTACCGGCCGGATGGCAACGGCACGCCAAGAACGCCGACGGGCAGTACCGCTATACAAAGGGCTCGTACGAGCTCGTCGTCGTCCCCGGCCGGGACAGCGTGAAGGCGTATGCGGGTGGTCCGATCGACTACCAGCGGGACGACGAACCCGAATTGCAGCCCTATCGCGACTCGACCTGGGGTACGGCCTCGGGCATCCGCCTCGTCGAGGCGGGCGACCGGACCTTGGCGGAAGGGCAGTTCACCTGGCAGAAGGACGAGCGGGGACAGGAGGTGTTCGCGCGGAACCTCGTCCTCCTCGTCGACGGGCGCTACCACGTGGTCCTCGTACTCGGGCCTTCGAACGAACGGGAAACCGTGGGGCGGATCTACGACAGAGCCACGGCGACATACGTGGCGACAGGTAGCGGGACATAGAAAGTTTCCCTGTCTCCATGAAAGTCGTCGGCGCCTCGGCGTGCCTCCTCCGGCACCCACTGCCAGCTCGTGTGAGCAGAGGCACGACCGTCAGCAGAGTGGCGTGTGGCCCACTACCGGTAGCGGCGGGCGGGGGCCAACCAGGTCACCGCCATCGACGCTTCCGCTGCATCGTCCTCGTCACCGGGATCGTCAGGGGCGAGGGCTTGCCGGACCTGCTCGATCTGCCGCTCGATCCCCCGCAGGTTCTCCTGAAGATCCATCGTGACCACGCCGTCCACGGTGACCTTCAGCGGGTCAGCAATGAGCTTGGCTCGCCGCTCCCCAGCACTTCGAGTGCGACCGCGCGCGTCGACCGCAGGCGGAAGAACCTGCGCTCCAGATCGTCAGGCACAGTGCAGAGTCGGACGGAGGGGAGGGTCCGGCTCCACACCGTGCGGTGAGCGTACTTACGCAGACGGCGCCCTCGTACGACGCGATGGCGTCTTCTTTACGGCGCCGCCGGTCTCATCCGACCCCTGCTCGGGCTCGGCCGTACCTCCCGTCGGGTCCGGCTCGCCGACAGCGATCGGCGCTGGCTCGGCCTCGTCGCAAGGCGGCGACTCCCATGCGTCCGGGTTTGTCACCGGCGCCGCGATCTCCGGCGGCGGGCATGCGGCGTTGTGCCGGAAGAGGCGGGCGGCCTGGTGGTCGCGGATGGCGTCGGCGCGGCGGGCGAAGGTGGGATACATGACCTCGGCCTCGTAGCGTTCGCCAGCGATGGACCTGGTCAGGTTGGCCCGTGTGGTGCCGACCAGGCAGTACAGGACGGCTTCGCCGGCGAAGTGCTCGTACAGCTCGACTTGTGCGGTTCCCCGGAACAGGCGGCCCGGGGCTGGGCGGTGGCCAGCGGCGTGGTCGGCGTACAGGGTGTAGCGGGCGTGGGCGAGAGCCTCGCCGGGCATGGCGGTGTCGAGATTGGCCCGGTGCGGGCAGAACGGACCCTCGGGCCCCGATACCCGATCCCGCTGGTACAAGGCGACGTCCGCTCAAGAGACGCTTGACTTCGCCTGACTGTCCACACCCTTGGGGATGCTCTTGGTTCCTTGGTCGGCCGGAGTTCCTCCGTCACTGGAATGTAGGCGTCGACGAAACAGGGAGTCTGTGGGAGCGAAATTGGGTACGGGGATCTTCGTGCCGTTTGCCCCGGACTGCGACAAGCTCTCGCTACCAAGGGAACGGTGACAAGCCCGACCGAGTAGGGGGATGTGCATGCAGGAAGAGCCGAACGACGAAGCGGCACGGATCGCCGCCAACGCCATCGGTGCCTCCGCCCATTCCCGTGTCACTCACCCTCGACCTCGACGAAGTCCGGCACATCGGCCCAACACGTGCCGAAACACTTGGCCCAGGGGCCCTTCGCCGGTGCGGCTCGACCCTCGGCACCGACCACATGGTCTTGCGCGTTGGGCACAACGGCTGTCGGCGTCGTGCGAAAAGTGGACCGTCCACGGCGCTTGGGGTTCGCCGTTACCGGTCCACTTTTGAGGCGTCGCCGACAAACGGCCAGCCGCACCCGAGGCCACGAACTCCCAGACACCTGACACAGCGTCAGCCGAGCACTCCCACGAACACGCCCCTGACCAGCAGGAATAGAAAACTACAACTGGATTACTAGAGGGCGTCTGAAAAGCCTGTCAGTGGGCAAGTTTCCTGGTAGCGGGGTGGTGCGCACTTTCGGGGAGCTGAGGTGTGCGGGCTGCGCACCCGCTACTTGACGGATCTGTCCGATCCGGAGTGGGAGATCCTCTGTCCGCTGGTTCCGGCGGTGAAGCCTGGTGGACGACCGGCGAGACATACCCGGCGGGAGATCCTCAACGCGTTGGTGTACTGGCTGCGGGCCGGCTGCGCCTGGAGGCTGTTGCCGCATGATCTGCCGCCGTGGCAGACCGTCTACCACTACTGGCGGCGATGGCAGCAAGAAGGCGTGTGGGAGCGGATGTTGACGGCGCTGCGCGAGCGCGAGCGTGTGCAACTCGGCCGTGATCCCACGCCCAGCGCGGCCATCGTGGACAGTCAGAGCGTCCGAGCCAGTGAGCGCAGTGGCCTGCACGGGTACGACGGTGGCAAGAAGGTCAGCGGCATCAAACGCCACCTGCTCGTCGATACCCGCGGCACTGTCCTGGTGGCCTGTGTGAGCCCGGCGAGCGTCGGCGATCGTGACGGCGCCGCGGTGCTGTTCTCGATGCCTTTTCGCGTCTGCGTCACGTGTGGGCGGACCAGGGGTACCGCGGCGCCGACTTCCACGCCTGGGCCCGGGAGGCCACCGGCATCACCGTGGAGGTCGTGCAGCGCCGCGACGGAGGATTCCGCTCGACCTGGACTCGAGTGGGGACACCGCCTCCGGCAGTGCCCGTCTTCGCGGTTGTCCCGCGGCGTTGGGTGGTAGAGCAGAGATTCGCCTGGCTGGGACGGTGCCGTCGCCTGTCGAAGGACTACGAGTACCTGCGCGTGTGTTCGGAGAACGCCATCTACCTCACCATGGCCATGCTCCTCGTGCGGTGCCTTGCGAGATCAGCCCACTGAACCTCTTTCATCCTGGGGTCTGAGGAGTGAAACAGGCTGGTCAGGTGGGGTGACGTAGCGAAGCCCCTCGTCGTTGGTGTGGTGATCTCACTCAACACGCCGACGGCCGGGGGGC